>NZ_JBRWXJ010000001.1:0-4990120 GCF_053364895.1 Enterobacter sp. WI-ESBL-E8 | reverse complement strand
GGCGGACTCCACTCGAACAATAAAAGAAAACTATTGAATATTCATGATTGTTGGCGCACATCGACATGACCCTGTGCAAAAGGGTGATGTGCGAACCGCTATCTGCGGTTATACCCGGCCTGGATCGCTGGATCCCGATCGGGACCGCGGATCATAGCCTAAACTGAGCCAGAGATCTTCTGTTTCTCACAGATTCTTCCCGATTTATCCACAGGAAGATCCGGAACCGGGTAAGTGTAAACGATCCTGGCGCGAGTGCCCCGCGATTTAGTCCGCATATTGGAAAAATTAATGAGCACAGACAATTTATTGCTTAAATGATCTAACGAAGATCCGGGACGATCCTTGCGCTTTGTTGGCGAGGCCGTATAATCCTCGACCCGGCGCGTGATGCTCATCTTCCTGCGTCGTCCGTTGCTCATTTTCCACGCGAAAACGTGCGGAAATACGCGGGAAATAAGGAAAGAGAATTGACTCCGGAGTGTACAATTATTACAATCCGGCCTCTTTAATCACCCACGCTGAGGCGTTAGTCGTTCGAAACTCGTTCGGGTATACGCAAAAGTCAGTGAATTTATTCAAGTTTAGGTAGAAATCGCCATGAAACGCACTTTTCAACCGTCTGTACTGAAGCGCAACCGTTCTCACGGCTTCCGTGCTCGTATGGCTACTAAAAATGGTCGTCAGGTTCTGGCACGTCGTCGTGCTAAAGGCCGCGCTCGTCTGACCGTTTCCAAGTAATAAAGCTAACCCCTGAGTGGTTAAGCTAGCATTTCCCAGGGAGTTACGTTTGTTAACTCCCGCTCATTTCACTTTCGTCTTCCAGCAGCCATTACGGGCTGGCACGCCGCAAATCACCATCCTCGGCCGCCAAAATTCGCTGGGGCATCCCCGCATCGGTCTCACAGTCGCCAAGAAAAACGTTAAGCGTGCGCATGAACGCAATCGGATTAAACGTCTGACGCGTGAAAGCTTCCGTTTACGTCAGCACGAACTGCCTTCTATGGATTTCGTGGTGGTGGCTAAAAAAGGGGTTGCCGACCTCGATAACCGTGCTCTCTCGGAAGCGTTGGAAAAATTATGGCGCCGCCACTGTCGCCTGGCTCACGGGTCCTGATAGCCCTCATTCGGGTCTATCAACGCCTGATTAGTCCGCTACTCGGGCCGCACTGCCGTTTCACACCAACATGCTCAAGCTACGGAATTGAGGCATTGCGCAGGTTTGGAGTGATAAAAGGCAGTTGGTTGACGGTGAAACGCGTATTAAAATGCCACCCTTTACACCCCGGTGGAGACGACCCCGTCCCCCCAGGACCCTTTGATACCAGAGAACACTAACGATGGATTCGCAACGCAATCTTCTTATCATCGCTTTGTTGTTCGTGTCTTTCATGATCTGGCAGGCATGGGAGCAGGATAAAAATCCTCAACCCCAGCAGCAGACCACGCAGACTACGACCACCGCAGCGGGTAGCGCCGCCGACCAGGGCGTACCGGCCAGTGGCCAGGGGAAACAGATTACGGTTAAGACCGATGTGCTTGAGCTGACAATCAACACCCGTGGTGGTGATGTTGAGCAGGCACTGCTGTTGACCTACCCGAAAGAGCTGAAGTCTTCCGAACCGTTCCAGTTACTGGAAACCACGCCTGAGTTTATCTACCAGGCGCAAAGCGGCCTGACCGGTCGTGATGGCCCGGATAACCCGGCTAACGGTGCGCGTCCACTGTATAACGTCGAGAACGACACCTTTGTGCTGGCTGATGGTCAGAACGAACTCGTTATTCCGATGACTTACACCGACGCCGCAGGCAACACGTTCACCAAAACCTTCACCCTGAAACGCGGTGAGTATGCAGTGAACGTGGGCTACAGCGTACAGAACGCCAGTGCGAAACCGCTGGAACTGTCGACCTTTGGCCAGCTGAAGCAGTCCATCAATCTGCCGTCTCACCGTGACACCGGAAGCAGCAACTTTGCGCTGCATACCTTCCGTGGCGCGGCGTACTCCACGCCAGACGCGAAGTATGAGAAATACAAATTCGACACCATTGCCGATAACGAAAACCTGAACGTCAGCGCTAAAGGCGGTTGGGTGGCAATGCTGCAGCAGTATTTCGCTACTGCGTGGGTGCCAAATAACGACGGTACCAACAACTTCTATACCGCGAACCTGGGTAACGGTCTTGCAGCCATCGGCTACAAATCCCAGCCGGTTCTGGTTCAGCCGGGTCAAACCGGTAAGATGGCAAGCACCCTGTGGGTCGGCCCGGAAATTCAGGACAAAATGGCCGCTGTTGCGCCGCACCTGGATCTGACCGTCGATTACGGCTGGTTGTGGTTCATCTCTCAGCCGCTGTTCAAGCTGCTGAAGTTCATCCACAGCTTCCTGGGTAACTGGGGCTTCTCCATCATCGTTATCACCTTCATCGTTCGTGGCATCATGTACCCGCTGACTAAAGCGCAGTACACCTCCATGGCGAAGATGCGTATGCTGCAGCCGAAGATTGCGGCGATGCGTGAGCGTCTGGGCGATGACAAACAGCGTCAGAGCCAGGAAATGATGGCCCTGTATAAAGCAGAGAAAGTAAATCCACTGGGTGGTTGCTTCCCGCTGCTGATTCAGATGCCAATCTTCCTTGCGCTGTACTACATGCTGATGGGCTCCGTTGAGCTGCGCCATGCGCCGTTCGCACTGTGGATCCACGACCTGTCTGCACAGGACCCGTACTACATCCTGCCGATCCTGATGGGCGTGACGATGTTCTTCATCCAGAAGATGTCGCCAACCACCGTGACCGACCCGATGCAGCAGAAGATCATGACCTTTATGCCGGTCATCTTCACCGTGTTCTTCCTGTGGTTCCCGTCAGGTCTGGTGCTGTACTATATCGTCAGCAACCTGGTGACCATCATCCAGCAGCAGCTGATTTACCGTGGTCTGGAAAAACGTGGCCTGCATAGCCGCGAAAAGAAAAAGTCCTGATCCGTTAAGTTAACGCTAAAATAAGGGCGGTCGATTGACCGCCTTTTTTATTTGTATTGAACGAGAGCAACCATGAGCCATAACGACACTATCGTCGCCCAGGCAACCCCACCGGGACGCGGTGGTGTAGGCATTCTGCGTATCTCCGGCCTGAAGGCACGCGAGGTGGCCGAAGCGGTACTGGGTAAGCTGCCAAAGCCGCGCTATGCTGATTACCTGCCGTTTAAAGATACCGACGGCACGCCGCTGGACCAGGGCATTGCGCTGTGGTTCCCCGGCCCGAACTCCTTTACCGGCGAAGACGTGCTCGAGCTGCAGGGCCACGGCGGCCCGGTCATCCTCGACCTGCTGTTAAAACGTATTCTGACCCTGCCAGGCCTGCGCATTGCGAAACCTGGCGAATTCTCCGAGCGTGCCTTCCTCAACGACAAGCTCGACCTGGCGCAGGCCGAGGCGATTGCTGACCTGATCGACGCCAGCTCTGAACAGGCGGCCCGCTCCGCCCTGAACTCGCTGCAGGGGGCATTCTCCGCGCGCGTGAATCATCTTGTGGAAGCACTTACTCACCTGCGCATCTACGTCGAAGCGGCTATCGACTTCCCGGATGAGGAGATCGACTTCCTCTCTGACGGCAAAATCGAAGCCCAGCTCAACCAGGTAATGAGCGATCTCGACGCCGTGCGTGCCGAAGCACGTCAGGGCAGCCTGCTGCGTGAAGGGATGAAGGTAGTGATTGCCGGTCGCCCTAACGCCGGGAAATCGAGCCTGCTGAACGCCCTGGCGGGCCGTGAAGCGGCGATCGTGACCGACATTGCCGGAACCACCCGCGACGTGCTGCGCGAGCATATTCATATCGACGGGATGCCGCTGCACATCATCGATACCGCCGGTCTGCGTGATGCCAGCGACGAAGTTGAGCGCATCGGCATCGAGCGCGCCTGGCAAGAGATTGAGCAGGCTGACCGCGTGCTGTTTATGGTGGACGGCACCACCACCGACGCCGTTGACCCGGCTGACATCTGGCCGGACTTTATCGCCCGCCTGCCGGCTAAGCTGCCAATCACCGTGGTGCGTAACAAAGCAGACGTAACGGGCGAAACGCTGGGCATCAGCGATGTGAATGGTCACTCACTTATTCGCCTGTCGGCGCGTACCGGTGAGGGCGTGGACGACCTGCGTAACCACCTCAAACAGAGCATGGGTTTTGACACCAGCATGGAAGGCGGCTTCCTGGCGCGTCGTCGTCACCTGCAGGCGCTGGAAGAGGCGGCAAACCACCTTGTTCAGGGTAAAGCGCAGCTGATTGGCGCGTGGGCGGGTGAACTGCTGGCGGAAGAGCTGCGCCTGGCGCAGCAAAATCTGAGCGAGATCACCGGGGAGTTTACGTCGGACGATCTGCTGGGAAGGATCTTCTCAAGCTTCTGTATTGGTAAATAACTACCGCTGATTAATGGTGATTTCCTCCTGGGAAATCACCATTGTCCAAATGGCAACTCGCCTAATTCCCTGTCACCCCCTATCCTGCTTGCCTGCATCTATGGGGGATTTATGGCTCGTTTTCTGTTTTGTAGTTTTGCGCTGGTTCTGCTTTATCCATCTGGCATTGATATGTATCTGGTGGGATTACCGCACATCGCCCGCGACCTGGGGGCCAGCGAAGCGCAGCTGCACATCGCGTTTTCGGCCTACCTCGCGGGGATGGCGTCGTCGATGGTTTTTGCCGGAAAGATAGCGGACAAGGCAGGCCGTCAGCCTGTCGCCATAACGGGCGCCATCATTTTTGCCCTGGCATCGCTTCTCTGCTCGCAGGCAGAGAACAGCACCTTGTTCCTTGCTGGTCGGTTTATCCAGGGGACTGGCGCGGGCGGTTGCTACGTCGTCGCCTTTGCGATTTTGCGCGATACCTTAAGCGCCCAGCGTCGCGCTAAGGTGCTGTCGATGCTGAACGGCATTACCTGCATCATACCGGTGCTGGCTCCGGTCGTGGGCTATCTGATCATGCTGAAATTCCCGTGGCAGAGCCTGTTCTGGACCATGGCGGCCATGGGCGCGCTGGTATTTGTCCTGTCGATCGCCGTGCTGAAAGAGACCCATCCCGGATCGCAGAAAACCGGTCATACCCCAACAATCCACCCCGCCGAGAAGCTGCTTAACCGCTTCTTCCTCAGCCGTCTGGCCGTGACGACGTTAAGCGTGGCGGTGATCCTGACCTATGTAAACGTTTCCCCGGTTTTACTGATGGAGACCATGGGCTTCGACCGCGGCGAGTATTCTACCGTGATGGCGTTAACCGCAATGGTGAGTATGGCAGTCTCGTTTTCTACGCCTTTTGCGCTGAACGTCTTTCGCCAGCGCACGCTGATGCTGACCTCACAGGTTTTATTCCTTATTGCAGGCGTTATCCTGGCGACCACCAGCTCACATGCGGTGATGCTGGTGGGGATTACCCTCATTTGCGCGGGGTTCTCGGTTGGCTTTGGCGTGGCGATGAGTCAGGCGCTCGGTCCGTTCTCGCTTCGGGCTGGCGTGGCAAGCTCGGCGCTGGGTATCGCGCAGGTCTGCGGCTCGTCCCTGTGGATATGGCTGGCGGCAGTTATCGGACTTAACGCCCTCAATATGCTGATCGGGATTCTGATTGGCTGTAGCATGCTCTGCATCATCTTACTTATGGCCATTCAGCCCGCGGCGCACTATGAAGAAGCCCATCAGCAGTCTCGATCTTAACCTGTTGCTTTGCCTGCAGCTTTTGCTGCAGGAGCGCAGCGTCACCAAAGCGGCGAAGCGGATGAACGTGACGCCGTCGGCAGTGAGTAAATCACTGGCTAAACTGCGTGACTGGTTCGACGACCCGCTGTTTGTCAAAACGCCGTTAGGGCTGCTGCCGACGCCGCTGACGGTAAGCCTGGAGCAGGATCTTGCCGACTGGATGCAAATCGGCAACCAGATCCTCGATAAATTCCACCATGACTCCCCTGGCGGGCTGACGTTCGTGCTGGCCGCCGAAACGCCGCTGATGCTGATCCGCTTTAATGCCCTGCTGGAGCAGGTGAACCAGCGCTATCCACAGGCTACGGTGAAGATGCGCCACTGGGATTACGACTCGCTGGACGCTATTACGCGTGGAGAGGTGGATCTGGGCTTTACCGGACGCGAAACGCATCCGCGTTCTCGCGAGCTGCTGAAGCTGTTGCCGTGGTTTATCGACTACGAGATCCTGTTCAGCGACCGTCCGTGCGTGTATCTGCGTGAGGATCACCCCGCGCTTCAGGATGAATGGAATCTCGACACCTTCCTGCGCTATCCGCATATCAGTATCTTCTGGGAACGCAGCGACACCTGGGCGCTGGACGAAGTGCTAAAGGAGATGGGTCGAGAGAGAAATATTGCCATGTGCGTGCCGGGCTTTGAGCAGTCGATGTTTATGGCAGCGCAGCCCGGGCATAACTATATCGCCAGGGCTCCGCACTACTGCCACTACTACAATCAACTCCACCAGCGGAAGCTGATCGCGCTGCCCATTCCCATTGACGAAGTGCAGGCTGAAAAGCTCACCGTTCCCTTCACGCTAATCTGGCATAAACGGAACAGCCATAATCCGAAAATCCTCTGGTTGCGGGAGACCATCAAGGCGCTGTACGGTGCGAGCGATCCAATTTTTGCCTAAGAAAATGTAAAGTTCGGTCCTAAGGCTTCTCTTACTCCCATTTACTGATTAAAACAGGAGTCAAGTTAAGCGATAATCATGTAACCGTTTAACCGATTACGACCATTATCAAGGAGCGAACAATGGCTACGCACTTTGCAAGAGGGATACTTACAGAAGGACGTCTCGTATCGGCCAGACTATCTTCATCCTGCCACAGTGAAGCACTCACTCTCCCGGAACACCGCAGGACGCGCTTTTTAGCGTCCCGGGCGCTTCTCGCGGAACTGCTGTTTATGCTGTACGGCACCACCGAACTGCCGGACATCATTACCCAACCAGAAGGCCGCCCGGTCTTTGCCGACCCGGAGCTCCCGCGATTTTCCATTGCCTACACGGGCAATATCATTGGCGTCGCGCTGGCCACCGAAGGGGATTGCGGGCTGGATATGGAACTTCAGCGCGCGACGCGAGGCTTCCACGGCGCAAACCCGCACGATGACTACCCGCTCTCAAGCAACGAACAGCTGTGGGTGCGCAACCAGAACGATCCTATCGAGGCCAGAGCCCAGCTCATCACCCTGCGCCAGAGCATTCGCAAGCTCTGCGGCTGCGCGTCAGACGACGCCAGTCTGCTGCAGCTGCTGCCAGGCTCCGGACGCCTGCGTGCCGCCAAAGCCACGCTGGTAGAGGCGCTCAGTGACGCAGAGGATGTGCTCATTTGGTCTATTGCGGTGACCCCCGCCATCGAACGCATGAAAATCTGGGAATTTGACAGTCAACAGGGATGGCGTAGCCTTCCTGATGTGCCCGAGCGCGCCAACGAGCCCGCCGCACGCCTGATGCGTTTAACCAGTTTACCGGCAGAAAAAGCATATACCCTTAGCTGATCCAATCAGGGTCATCATGATGAAACAGGAGTAATCATGTCTGATACGTTGAAAGTAGTTACGTTACTGGGAAGCCTGCGCAAAGGTTCGTTTAACGGGATGGTTGCCCGCACGCTGCCGCAGCTGGCACCGGCAGGTATGGAAATTAGCGCCCTGCCGTCTATTGGCGATATTCCGCTCTATGATGCAGACGTGCAGCAGGAAGAGGGTTTCCCGCAGAGCGTTGAGGCGCTGGCAGAGCAGATTCGCCAGGCCGACGGCGTGGTCATCGTCACGCCGGAGTATAACTACTCGGTTCCGGGTGGCCTGAAAAACGCCATTGACTGGTTGTCCCGTCTCCCGGAGCAGCCGCTCGCGGGTAAACCGGTGCTGATCCAGACCAGTTCGATGGGCGCCATTGGCGGCGCGCGCTGCCAGTATCATCTGCGTCAGATCCTGGTCTTCCTGGATGCGATGGTAATGAACAAGCCGGAATTTATGGGCGGAGTGATTCAGAACAAGGTCGACCCGCAGACGGGTGAAGTGGTGGATCAAAGCACGCGCGACCATCTCTCTGGCCAGCTGACGGCGTTTGGGGATTATATTAAGCGGGTTAAAGCCTGATAAAAAAGCCCGGTGGCGCTAGCGCTTACCGGGCCTACACTAGTCAGTAGGTCAGGTAAGCGAAGCGCCACCTGACACCACAAACCGCACCTTAGTGCGCGTCAATAAACACAATCTTCAGCACAAACAGCAGCGCCACAATGATGACGCACGGGCTGAGGTCGCGGAAGCGGCCGGTACCGATCTTCATTACGCAGTAAGAGATAAAGCCGAGCGCGATACCTTCGGTAATCGAGAAGCTGAATGGCATCATCACGGCGGTAATAAACGCCGGCACCGCTTCGGTTAAGTCATCCCACTTCACGCGCGACAGGCTGGAGGTCATCAGCACCCCCACGTAGATCAGCGCGCCCGCAGCCGCATACGGTGGCACCATGCCCGCCAGCGGAGAGAGGAAGATCACCAGCAGGAAAAGAATCCCCACCACCACCGCCGTCAGACCGGTGCGGCCACCTACGGACACGCCGGAAGAGGATTCAATGTAAGCGGTAACAGACGAGGTCCCGATAAAAGCACCGGTAACCGAAGAAATACTGTCCACAAACAGCGCCTGCTTCATGCGCGGGAATTTCCCTTTCTCATCTGCCAGACCCGCTTTGTCGGTCACGCCAATCAGCGTACCGGAGGAGTCAAACAGGTTGACCAGCATAAAGGAGAAAATCACGCCCGCCAGACCCAGGTTCAGGGAGCCCGCCAGATCGACATGACCAATCACGGTAGAGACGCTCGGCGGCGCAGAGACGATACCGTTATAGTGAACGTCGCCCAGCATCCAGCCCAGCAGCGTGGTGACCACGATAGACACCAGCACCGCCGCGTGAATATTGCGGGAAGCCAGGATCGCGATAATGAAGAAGCCCAGCACGCCCAGCAGCACGTTATGAGAGGTCAGGTGACCGATGCTCACCAGCGTATCCGGGTTCGCCACGATGACGCCGGCGTTTTTCAGACCCATCATACCGATGAACAGACCAATACCGCTGGTGATGCCCACGCGCAGGCTGACAGGAATGTTAGCAATCATCCAGTAACGCACGCGGAAAATGGTCAGCAGCAGCAGGCCAACCGCGCCCCAGAAGATCGCGCCCATGCCAACCTGCCACGGCAGGCCCATCGCCTGAACGACCACGAACGCGAAGAACGCATTCAGACCCATTGCCGGTGCCAGCGCAACCGGCAGGTTAGCGAACACGCCCATCAGTATGCTGCCAAGGGCGGCAATCAGACAGGTGGTCACGAAGACGGCGCTGGTATCCATGCCAGCAACGCCCAGAATTTGTGGGTTAACAAAAACGATATAAACCATCGTCAGGAAGGTGGTGAAACCGGCGATCACTTCGGTGCGTGCCGTTGTGCCGTGCTCGCGCAGTTTAAACACGCGCTCAAGCAGACCCTGACCAGATGTCTGGGTTGTGTGTTGTTGACTCATCATCAATTTCCGAACAAGGAGGGAAAATTCGTCGCTATCCTATACCAAAATGCGACAATAGTGGCGGTTATGAGATACTTTTTTCATTGATTTTGCTTATACGGCAACGATTGCGTCTCGTTAAACTGCCGTACGTAAACGTTAAACTTGTTAAAAGGGAAAGGCATGTCCGGAATTGAAGCGGTATTTTTCGACTGCGACGGAACGCTGGTCGACAGTGAGGTCATTTGTTCCCGCGCGTATGTCACCATGTTCCAGGAGTTTGGCATTACGCTGGAACTCGAAGAGGTGTTTAAACGCTTTAAGGGCGTAAAGCTCTACGAGATCATCGACATCATTAACCAGGAACACGGTGTGGATCTGGCGAAAGCCGATCTGGAACCGGTATACCGCGCCGAGGTCGCACGCCTGTTCGACTCCGAGCTGGAAGTTATCGCCGGGGCTAACGCGTTGCTGGATGCGATGACGGTGCCAATCTGCGTGGTCTCTAACGGCCCGGTCAGCAAAATGCAGCATTCGCTGGGCAAGCTCGAGATGTTGCACCATTTCCCGGAAAAGCTGTTCAGCGGCTACGATATCCAGCGCTGGAAGCCCGACCCGGCGCTGATGTTCCATGCGGCAAAAGCGATGAACGTTAATGTAGAAAACTGCATTCTGGTGGACGACTCGTCTGCGGGCGCGCAGTCTGGGATTGATGCGCGGATGGAGGTGTTTTACTTCTGCGCCGACCCGCACAACAAGCCGATCGATCATCCTAAAGTGACGACGTTTACCGATCTGGCGCAATTGCCAGAGTTGTGGAAAGCGCGCGGTTGGGATATTACGCGTTAAACCGATCCCTCCCCGGGCGGGGAGGGTGAAAGCTTACCTGAAAAGTTTTTGCACAAACTCAGCATAGGCCGGACGCCAGACGTCCATTTCGTGATTCAGGCCAGGGTACATTTTGTAGTCAAATTTGATGCCCTGTTTTTCCAGCTCCGCCTTCAGGCCGGCAATATCTTTGCCGGTCACCGAATCGCGCTCTCCCACGACAACGGTAAAGTTATGCAGCTGGCGGTTAATCGCCTCCGGGTGCGTGAATCGTGCAGCCACGCCAGCGTCAGGCACGGTTGTGGTGGTGACGCCGCTGAACGTTCCCAGCCAGCCGAAGCTTTCCGGATGGTTCATACCGGACACCAGCGCCTGATAGCCGCCCTGTGACAATCCCGCCAGCGCCCGACCGTCAGCATCTTTACGCACGTTGAAGCGCGTATCCACCAGCGGAATAATTTCGCTCATCAGCTCACGGTCTGCGGCTTTCGCATTGAGTGGATAGAAGGATTTCCGTCGTTCTGCGGGCGGGAAGCTCTCGGGAATGGCCTCAGCGCTCTCCGTCTCCGTGTCGGGTACGACCACCAGCATCGGTTTGATTTTTCCCTCAGCCATCAGGTTATCCATGATTTGCGGCAGACGGACCTGGTCGATTGCCGAGAGTCCGGTATCGCCAAAACCATGGTAGAAGTAGAGCACCGGTAAGGGTTCTCCCGTACCGTTATAGCCTGGAGGTGACCAGACATAAACGCGGCGCTCTGAATTAAGCGATGGCGAGTGCCAGGTCAGCGTCGTCAGATCGCCGTGCGGTATCGGACGATCGTCAAGAATACTGCCGGGGACCAGAATCAGGCTGGTGTTCACCTGTCGCTGAGGTTTTTGATAGCGGCTGCCCGTGTCGACCGAGCGAAAACCATCAATGTCGTAATAATATTCGTAGAGATTCGGGGTCATCGGCTCGCTTTTCCATGACCAGACGCCGTGGTTATCTTTCGTCATATCATGGGAAATCTGGCTTTCGGGCATCGAACCCGTCACCACGGAAACCCGCTTTGCGCCAGGTGCAAACAGGCGAAAAGTGATGCTTTTATCCGCATTGACCTGCGTCACATAGTGGCTGACCGGAGTAGTCTGGTCAGGTGTCACCGGCAACGGTGCGGCAATAACGTCTGCCCCAGTACCGATCCCAATGCTGATGGCCACTGCCAGGCACGCTAATGATTTTTTCATATACCATCCTTTGCTGTTTTCGTCTCACGTTAGCGCGTTTCGGACGTCAGGCAACGGATGGAGGAGAAGAGTGTGATTTCGATAGAAATAATAACGCCGGTGAGTACCGGCGTTATTATCAGATGACAGGATTACTCTTTCGGATCTTTCCCCGCCAGCAGCTTGTCCAGCTCGTCGCCGCCCACGTGACGGAAGTCCTGACCTTTCACGAAGTAGAAAATGTATTCGCAAATGTTCTGGCAGCGGTCACCGATACGCTCGATAGAGCGCGCGCAGAACAGGGCCGTCAGCACGCTTGGGATCGTACGTGAATCTTCCATCATATAGGTCATCAGCTGGCGCACGATACCTTCATACTCCTGGTCGACCTTCTTGTCTTCACGGTAGATACGCACCGCTTCGTCAAGATCCATACGCGCAAAGGCATCCAGCACGTCGTGCAGCATCTGCACGGTGTGACGGCCCAGCGACTCGAGGCTCACCAGCAGCGGCTGGTGCTGCTGAGAGAACTTCTCCAGCGCGGTGCGGCAGATTTTATCCGCAACGTCACCAATACGTTCCAGCTCGGCGATGGTTTTGATGATTGCCATCACCAGACGCAGGTCGCTCGCCGTCGGCTGACGTTTCGCGATAATGCGCACGCAGGCTTCGTCGATAGCCACTTCCATCATGTTGACGTTTTTGTCGCCTTCAATGACGCGCTTCGCCAGCTCGCTGTCCTGGTTGTGCATTGCCGTAATCGCATCAGAAAGCTGCTGCTCGACCATGCCGCCCATGGTCATCACCTGGGTGCGAATACTTTCCAGCTCTGCGTTGAACTGGCCGGAAATGTGTTTATTAAGATTGAGGTTGTCCATGGTTTCTCCACATGCACTAAGGCAAATCAACCGTAGCGGCCAGTAATATAATCTTCGGTTTGTTTCTTCGCGGGCTTAGTGAACAGATCGTCCGTGTTGCTGAACTCAATCAATTCACCCAGGTACATAAACGCCGTGTGATCGGAACAACGCGCAGCCTGCTGCATGTTGTGGGTCACGATAACCACGGTGTAATCCTGCTTCAGCTCGGTGATCAGTTCTTCAATACGACCGGTTGAAATCGGGTCCAGCGCTGAACACGGCTCATCCAGCAGCAACACTTCCGGGCGAATCGCAATACCGCGTGCAATGCACAGACGCTGCTGCTGACCACCGGAGAGAGAGTACCCGCTCTGGTGTAACTTATCTTTGGTTTCGTTCCATAATGCGGCCTTGGTCAACGCCCACTGCACGCGCTCGTCCATATCGGCACGGGAGAGCTTTTCAAACAGGCGCACGCCAAACGCAATGTTGTCATAAATCGACATCGGGAACGGCGTCGGTTTCTGGAACACCATCCCCACTTTGGCGCGCAGCAGAGCGATATCCTGAGCCTGGGTCAGAATATTTTCGCCGTCCAGGATGATTTCACCTTCAGCACGCTGCTCCGGATAGAGCGAATACATTTTGTTAAAGGTACGCAGCAGCGTGGATTTACCACAGCCGGACGGACCGATAAATGCCGTGACCTGGTTCTTCGCGATATCCAGGTTGATGTTCTTCAGGGCATGGAATTTGCCGTAGTAGAAGTTCAAATCACGAACCTGAATCTTACCCGGGGCAGTATCAACCATACTCATTGACTCATTTCCTCATTCGGCGCCGCGAGCTGCCGCGCCGTAAAAAATTAACCGTGTTTCTTCTTCGCGAAAATGACGCGCGCCAGAATGTTCAGCAACAGTACGCAAAGGGTAATGATCAGCACCCCGGCCCAGGCCAGCTGCTGCCATTCCGCGAAGGGGCTCATCGCAAACTTAAAGATCGTCACCGGCAGGTTGGCGATCGGCTGCATCATGTCCGTGCTCCAGAACTGGTTGGAGAGTGACGTAAACAGCAGCGGCGCCGTTTCACCTGCGATACGCGCAACCGCCAGCAGGATACCGGTCATGATTCCGGAGATGGACGCTTTGAGCGTAATCGCAGAGATCATCTTCCACTTCGGCGTACCCAGCGCATAAGCCGCTTCACGCAGGCTGTCCGGCACCAGTTTCAGCATGTTCTCGGTGGTACGAATAACAATCGGCACCTGCAGCAGCGCAAGTGCAATCACACCCGCCCAGCCGGAGAAGTGTTCCATTTGCGCCACCACCACGGTGTAAACAAACAGACCTACCACGATAGACGGGGCTGAGAGCAGAATGTCGTTAATGAAGCGAATAACTTCCGCCAGCCAGGATTTACGACCGTATTCCGCCAGGTAAATACCCGCCATGATGCCCAGCGGCGTACCAAACACCGTCGCCCACAGGATCAGCAACCCGCTGCCCGCCAGGGCATTCGCCAGGCCACCACCCGCCGTATTCGGCGGCGGGGTCATTTCGGTGAACAGCGCCAGTGACATCCCGTCAATCCCGCGCACGATGGTTGAGAACAGGATCCAGACCAGCCAGAACAGACCGAACGCCATCGTCGCCATTGAGAGCGTCAGCGCAATGCGGTTTTTTATGCGGCGTCTGGCCTGCATTTTGCGGCGGGACTCCGCCAGCTCAGCGGTAGCTTGCATTTCGAGAGTTGCCATTAGCGTGCCCCCTCATTTTTAGCGAGGCGCATAATCATCAGCTTGGAAATCGCCAGAACGATGAAGGTGATAACGAACAGAATCAGCCCCAGCTCCATCAGTGCCGCGACGTGCAGGCCCGATTCCGCTTCGGCAAATTCATTCGCCAGCGCAGAGGTAATACTGTTACCCGGCATATAGAGCGATGCGCTGTCGAGCTGATAGGTGTTGCCGATAATAAAGGTCACCGCCATGGTTTCACCCAGCGCACGGCCTAATCCCAGCATCACGCCCCCGATCACCCCGTTTTTGGTGAACGGAAGGACAATGCGCCAGATAACTTCCCAGGTGGTGCAGCCGATGCCGTAGGCTGACTCTTTCATCATCACCGGCGTTTGTTCGAAGACATCGCGCATGACCGCCGCAATGTACGGAATAATCATGATGGCGAGGATCACACCAGCCGCCAGAATACCGATACCGAACGCCGGGCCAGAGAACAGGGCCCCCACAAACGGAATGGCGGAAAGCACGTTACCGACCGGCTCCTGGAAGTACGTTGCGAACAGCGGCGCAAAGATAAACAGGCCCCACATGCCGTATACGATACTCGGGATAGCCGCCAGCAGTTCGATGGCGATCCCCAGCGGACGACGAAGCCAGCCAGGCGCCAGCTCCGTCAGGAACAGGGCAATACCAAAGCTTACCGGTACCGCAATCAGCAGGGCGATAAACGAGGTCACCAGCGTGCCGTAAATTGGCACCAGCGCACCGTAGATATCGTTCGGCGCATCCCACTCTTTGGTCCACAGGAAGGAGAAACCGAATTTCTGGATGCTCGGCCAGGAGGAGAAAATCAGAGACACGATAATGCCGCCCAGCAGCAATAGCACAATCAGCGCAGCCAGTTTTACCAGCGCGCTGAAAATCATGTCACCTTTTTTACCCGGAGGGTTAAATGCAGGCTTGGTTGCAGCCATAAATCACTCTTCTGTTAAACGCGTTTACGAAATCGCCGGGTGGCGCTTACGCTTACCCGGCCTACAGTCGGAACCGTAGGGCGGGTAAGCGTAAGCGCCACCCGCCATTTTCGTCAGAATGCTAAATTAATACAATGCTTTACCGCTGCTGTCTTTCACGTTGGTTTTCCATGCAGCGCGAATCTGCTCAACCACGTTGTCCGGCAGGGTGGCGTAATCCAGGGCGTTAGCCTGTTTGCCGCCGTTTTTGTACGCCCAGTCGAAGAACTTCAGCACTTCAGCGCCCTGCTCAGGTTTCTTCTGCTCTTTGTGAACCAGGATGAAGGTGGTAGAGGTGATTGGCCATGCACCTTCGCCCTTCTGGTTAGTCAGGTCCTGCGCGAAGGATTTGCTCCAGTCAGCGCCTTTTGCGGCATTAGCAAAGTTCTCTTCGGTCGGGCTAACCGGTTTGCCATCGGCTGAAACCAGTTTGGTGTAGGACAGGTTGTTCTGCTTAGCGTACGCATACTCTACGTAGCCAATTGAGCCCGGCAGACGCTGTACGAACGCAGCGATACCGTCGTTACCTTTACCGCCCAGACCGGTTGGCCAGTTAACGGTAGAGCCGGAACCGACTTTAGATTTCCACTCTTCGTTCACTTTCGCCAGGTAGCTGGTGAACACGAAAGAGGTACCGGAACCGTCAGCACGACGAACCACAGCGATATTCTGCGAAGGCAGCTTAACGCCCGGGTTCAGTTTGGTGATGGCTTCGTCATCCCATTTTTTGATTTTACCCAGGTAGATGTCACCCAGGGTTTTGCCGTCCAGCACCAGCTCGCCTGACTTCAGGCCAGGGATGTTAACGGCCAGCACAACGCCGCCGATCACGGTCGGGAACTGGAACAGGCCTTCCTGATTCAGTTTTTCATCAGACAGAGGGGCATCTGACGCACCGAAATCTACGGTATTAGCGGTAATTTGTTTTACGCCACCGGAGGAGCCGATACCCTGATAGTTAACCTTGTTGCCGGTTTCTTTCTGGTAGGTATCCGCCCATTTGGCATACACCGGCGCAGGGAAGGTTGCACCAGCGCCAGTCAGGCTTGCTTCTGCAAAAACAGAGAACGCGCTCAGAGATAAGGTCGCGGCGACAACAGTTGCGACAGTGGTACGCATAACTTTCATAATGTCTCCTGCAAGATTTTCGTAAATCGTTGTTTAGTGGCTACGATGAGCAAAATAGGACAAACAGGTGACAGATAAATGTACGAATTATGACAGTTTTATGACAGCGGAAATTTAACTTAAAAATTCGCAAAACAATGCTTAATTTTCATCGTGTTAGCCAGTTTTATGACAGGGCGTTTTCAGAAATATTTTCTTTATGTGACACTGAAAAAATAGCTGAAGATGACAAATTGTCATCAATAAAAACGTGAAGGAATTGATTAAAAACAAACCGGGCGGGGTAAAAAAGCTCCACCCGAAGGTGGAGCCTGAAGGGGTTATTCTACGGTGACAGACTTCGCCAGGTTACGCGGCTGGTCAACGTCGGTGCCTTTGATCAGCGCCACGTGATAGGCCAGCAACTGCAGCGGAACGGTGTAGAAGATTGGCGCAATCACCTCTTCCACATGCGGCATCTCGATGATGTGCATGTTGTCGTTGCTGACAAAACCGGCATCTTTATCGGCGAAGACGTACAGGACACCGCCGCGGGCGCGCACTTCTTCGATGTTAGATTTCAGTTTCTCCAGCAGTTCGTTGTTAGGAGCCACAACGATGACCGGCATATCGGCGTCAATCAGCGCCAGCGGGCCGTGTTTCAGCTCGCCTGCCGCATAGGCTTCTGCGTGAATGTAGGAGATCTCTTTCAGCTTCAGCGCGCCTTCCAGCGCAATTGGATACTGATCGCCACGACCCAGGAACAGGGCGTGATGTTTGTCAGAGAAATCCTCCGCCAGCGCTTCAATGCGTTTGTCCTGAGACAGCATCTGCTCAATACGGCTCGGCAGCGCCTGCAGACCATGAACGATGTCATGCTCAACAGAGGCGTCTTCACCTTTCAGACGCGCCAGCTTCGCCACCAGCATCAGCAGTACGGTCAGCTGGGTGGTAAACGCTTTGGTGGAGGCCACGCCGATTTCGGTGCCCGCTTTGGTCATCAGCGCCAGATCGGATTCACGCACCAGCGAGGAGCCCGGAACGTTACAGATAGCCAGAGAGCCCAGGTAACCCAGCTCTTTTGAGAGACGCAGCGCGGCAAGGGTATCCGCCGTTTCACCAGACTGGGAAAGGGTGATCATCAGGCTGTTACGACGCACCGCGGATTTGCGATAGCGGAATTCAGATGCGATTTCGACGTCGCACGGCACGCCCGCCAGGGATTCAAACCAGTAGCGAGAGACCATACCGGAGTTGTAGGAGGTGCCGCAGGCCACGATCTGAATATGCTCAACCTTGCCGAGCAGTTCGTTCGCGTTTGCACCCAGCTCGCTCAGATCCACTTCACCGTGACTAATGCGCCCGGTGAGGGTGTTTTTGATGGCGTTTGGCTGCTCGTAAATCTCTTTCTGCATGTAGTGACGGTAAGCGCCTTTGTCACCCGCGTCGTACTGCAGGTTAGATTCGATCTCCTGGCGTTTAACCTGCTCGCCTTTGGTATCGAATACGGTCACGCTGCGGCGGGTCACTTCGGCAATATCCCCCTCTTCCAGGAAGATAAAGCGACGTGTCACCGGCAGGAGCGCCAGCTGGTCAGAGGCGATAAAGTTTTCACCCATTCCCAGACCGATAACCATTGGACTACCGGAACGCGCGGCCAGCAGCGTGGACGGATCGCGTGAGTCCATGATCACCGTACCGTACGCACCGCGCAGCTGAGGGATAGCGCGCAGCACTGCGTCACGCAGCGTGCCGCCCTGCTCCAGCTCCCAGTGCACCAGGTGAGCAATCACTTCGGTGTCAGTTTCAGAGACAAAGGTGTAGCCGCGCGCTTTCAGTTCTTCGCGCAGCGGTTCGTGGTTTTCGATAATGCCGTTATGCACCACCACGATGTGTTCAGACACATGCGGGTGTGCGTTACCTTCAGACGGTTCGCCATGCGTCGCCCAGCGGGTGTGCGCAATACCGGTACCACCGTGCAGCGGATGTTCTTCCGCGGCCTGGGCCAGCATCTGCACTTTACCGAGACGGCGCAGACGGGTCATATGACCTTCTGCATCGACGACAGCCAGACCGGCAGAGTCGTAACCACGGTATTCCAGACGACGTAAACCTTCGAGAAGGATTTCAGCAATATCACGCTGCGCAACTGCGCCAACAATTCCACACATAGTTTTAGATTCCGAATTTAGGCATGATGCCTGCGTTGTCGCTGACCTGTATTTGCCCTTTCCGGGCGCCCCGAGCCTTGTAGAGAGTGGGGTTATTTTTATGGGTACTGCTTGTGGGGGGAGGATTATATTATCCTCTCACCCCGGCCCTCTCCCCAAAGGGGCGAGGGAGAAAAACACCGCACCGAACGATCCCCTCTCCCTTTGGGGAGAGGGTTAGGGTGAGGGGAAAATCCGTTACTTTTTCTTCACCGGGCGTTTCCAGCCCTGCTTATTTATCTGCGGCACACGGCTTAATACCAGCTCGTTCTCGGCCACATCGCGCGTGACGGTCGTCCCGGCAGCAATCGTTACGCCGTTACCCACGGTAACAGGCGCTACCAGTTGGGTGTCGGAACCGACGAATACATCATCACCGATGATGGTTTTAAACTTATTCGCGCCGTCATAGTTACAGGTAATGGTCCCTGCACCAATATTCACGTTGTCGCCAATTTCCGCATCGCCCAGATAGGTTAAATGGCCCGCTTTGGAACCTTTACCCAGACGCGCTTTTTTCATTTCAACGAAGTTGCCCACGTGAGCGCCTTCCAGCAGCTCAGCGCCAGGACGCAGACGCGCAAACGGGCCGATGGTACAAGCCGCGTCCAGGCGGGCATCTTCGACCACGCTGTACGGGCTGATTTCGCAATCATCACCGATGATGCTGTTTTTAATCACGCAGCCGGTACCAATTTTGACGCGGTTCCCTAACGTCACGTTCCCTTCAACGATAACGTTAGTATCAATTTCAACGTCACGCCCGTGAGATAACGAGCCACGCAGGTCGAATCGAGCCGGATCGCGCAGCATCACGCCCGCCAGCAGCAGTTTTTCTGCCTGCTCGGACTGGTAAATTCGCTCGAGACGGGAGAGCTGCAGACGGTTATTAACGCCGTCCGTTTCGCTGATGCGCGCCGGATGAACGGCGGCAATTTCACGACCTTCGTGATGCGCCATCGCAATGATATCGGTGATGTAGTATTCACCCTGCGCATTGTTGTTGTTGAGCTTCGACAGCCAGCGCTTCATGTCTGCGCCGTTGGCAATCAGGATACCGGTGTTGATCTCCGGAATCTGACGCTGTTCATCGCTGGCATCTTTATGCTCAACAATCCCGGTTACCTTGCCGTTTTCACGCGTAATGCGGCCATACCCACTCGGATCGTCCAGCACAACGGTTAACAAGCCGATGCCGCCCTGCGGTTTGGCTTCACGCAGGCGGGTCAGCGTTTCCACGGAAATCAGCGGGACGTCGCCGTAGAGCATCAGGATATCTTCGTCATCGGCAAAGAACGGCGCTGCCTGCTGCATCGCATGTCCGGTACCCAGCTGTTCAGCCTGAAGCACCCAGTTGAGGTTGTCATCACTCAGCGTCTTTTTAAGCAGATCGCCACCGTGGCCGTAAACCAGATGTACCTGACGGGCGCCCAGTTCATTAGCGGCATCAATGACATGCTGCACCATCGGCTTTCCTGCCAGGGTGTGCAGCACCTTAGGAAGATCGGAATACATGCGGGTGCCTTTACCAGCGGCAAGGATGACCACGCTCATCGTATTGTTCAACATACGCGTCCTGACTGTAATTTAAGTGAGAAGTAAAAACGTTTGATGCTTAAAATTCTACATCTTTTTCATCATGAATTAAGCGCCAAAAAAAAAAGCCAGCCTGGGATCCAGACTGGCTTTTGTGCTTTTCAAGCCGGTGTTACATCGCTTTTTTGGTCAACTCGATAACGCGCAGTTTCGCGATCGCTTTGGCCAGTTCCGCAGACGCCTGAGCGTAATCCACGTCACCATGAGAGCTGCTAATGTGCTCTTCAGCCTTACGCTTCGATTCCAGGGCTCGCGCTTCGTCGAGATCCTGGCCACGAATAGCGGTATCGGCCAGAACGGTCACACTGCCAGGCTGCACTTCAAGAATGCCGCCGGACAGATAGATAAACTCTTCGTGACCGAACTGTTTAACGATGCGGATCATACCAGGCTTAATGGCGGTGAGCAGCGGTGCGTGACCCGGGAAAATACCCAGTTCACCTTCACTACCCGTTACCTGGATTTTCTCGACCAGACCAGAGAACATTTGTTGCTCTGCGCTGACGACGTCCAGGTGGTAAGTCATTGCCATATCACCCTCCGATTAAGGCGTTAAAGTTTTTTGGCTTTTTCCACGGCTTCGTCGATGGAACCAACCATGTAGAACGCCTGCTCTGGCAGGTGATCGTATTCGCCTTCCATGATGCCTTTAAAGCCACGGATGGTGTCTTTCAGGGAAACGTATTTACCCGGAGAACCGGTGAATACTTCCGCAACGAAGAACGGCTGGGACAGGAAGCGCTGGATCTTACGCGCACGTGCTACCACCAGTTTATCTTCTTCAGACAGTTCATCCATACCCAGGATGGCGATGATGTCTTTCAGTTCCTGGTAACGCTGCAGCAGGGACTGTACGCCACGCGCGGTGTCGTAGTGTTCCTGACCCACAACCAGTGGATCCAGCTGACGGCTGGTGGAGTCCAGCGGGTCAACGGCTGGGTAGATACCCAGAGACGCGATCTGACGGCTCAGTACCACGGTTGCATCTAAGTGCGCAAAGGTGGTGGCTGGAGATGGGTCAGTCAAGTCATCCGCAGGTACGTATACCGCCTGAACGGAGGTGATAGAACCGGTTTTGGTAGAGGTGATACGTTCCTGAAGAACACCCATCTCTTCCGCCAGCGTAGGCTGATAACCTACCGCTGAAGGCATACGACCCAGCAGTGCTGATACTTCAGTACCGGCCAGGGTGTAACGGTAGATGTTATCGACGAACAGCAGAACGTCACGGCCTTCGTCACGGAACTTCTCAGCCATGGTCAGGCCGGTCAGCGCAACGCGCAGACGGTTTCCTGGTGGCTCGTTCATCTGACCGTAAACCAGGGATACTTTGTCCAGAACGTTGGAGTCAGTCATTTCGTGGTAGAAGTCGTTACCCTCACGAGTACGTTCACCCACGCCCGCAAACACGGAGTAACCGGAGTGCTCGATCGCGATGTTACGGATCAGCTCCATCATGTTTACGGTTTTACCTACACCCGCACCACCGAACAGACCAACTTTACCGCCCTTCGCAAACGGACACATCAGGTCGATAACTTTGATGCCGGTTTCCAGCAGTTCCTGAGAGCTGGACAGCTCTTCGTAGGAAGGTGCCGCGCGGTGGATAGCCCAACGCTCTTCTTCACCGATGTCGCCTTTCATGTCGATTGGTTGACCCAATACGTTCATGATACGACCCAGTGTTGCTTTACCTACCGGGACTTCGATCGGGTGCTCAAGGTCTTTTACTTCCAGACCACGACGCAGACCGTCGGAAGAACCCATCGCGATGGTACGCACGATACCGCCGCCGAGCTGCTGCTGAACTTCCAGCACCAGGCTCTCGTTACCATTCTGTACCTCAAGCGCGTCGTACACGCGTGGTACGGCGTCCTGAGGGAACTCGACGTCCACCACGGCGCCGATTACCTGGACAATCTTTCCAGTAGCCATCTTGAATCCTCTACGTAATTCGTAAACCTGGTTAAACCGCGGCGGCCCCCGAGACGATCTCGGTGAGTTCCTGAGTAATGCTGGCCTGACGAGCTTTGTTGTAAACCAACTGCAGCTCTTTAATCAGGCTGCCGCCATTATCGGTCGCGGCTTTCATCGCCACCATTCGTGCGGCCTGCTCGCTGGCCAGGTTTTCTACAACGCCCTGATAAACCTGTGATTCAACGTAACGACGCAGCAGGGTATCCAGCAGCGGTTTCGGATCGGGTTCATACAGGTAATCCCAGGCTTTTTGTTTCAGCTCGTCATCTTCTGATGCCGGTAACGGCAGCATCTGAGTGAGCGTTGGAACCTGAGACATGGTGTTAATGAATTTGTTGCTGACAACGTACAGTCTGTCCAGACGGCCTTCATCATAAGCCTGCAACATCACTTTAACCGGGCCGATCAGTTCGGACAGGGACGGGTTATCACCCATACCGGTCACCTGAGCGACAATGTTGCCGCCCACGGAGTTAAAGAAAGACACGCCCTTAGAGCCGATCATTGCGATATCGCACTGAACGCCTTTCTCGGACCATGCTTTCATATCCGCCAGCAGTTTTTTGAACAGGTTAATGTTCAAGCCGCCACACAGACCACGGTCGGTCGACACCACCAGGTAGCCCACGCGCTTAACGTCGCGTTCTTCCAGGTAAGGGTGCTTATATTCCAGATTACCGTTCGCAAGGTGACCAATCACTTTGCGCATGGTTTCTGCATAAGGACGGCTGGCCGCCATGCGATCCTGCGATTTACGCATTTTGGAAGCGGCGACCATCTCCATCGCTTTAGTGATCTTTTGCGTGTTCTGGACGCTTGCGATCTTACTACGTATCTCTTTTGCGCCGGCCATGAGCTTCTCCTCAATGCCAGGCGGCTTGTCCTGAGACAAGCCGCCGGACGATTACCAGGATTGGGTTGCTTTGAAGGAATCGAGGATAGCTTTCAGCTTGCCTTCGATTTCGTCGTTATAGCCACCGGTCTGGTTGATCTCTTGCATCAGCGGAGCGTGATCACGGTCGACGTAAGCCAGCAGAGCGGCTTCGAAGCTACCGATTTTCGCCAGTTCCACATCTTCGAGGTAACCGCGTTCAGCCGCGAACAGTACCAGGCCCTGCTGAGCAACAGACATTGGAGCGTACTGTTTCTGCTTCAGCAGCTCGGTCACTTTCTGACCGTGGCTCAGCTGTTTACGGGTTGCTTCATCCAGATCGGATGCGAACTGAGAGAACGCAGCCAGTTCACGATACTGTGCCAGCGCGGTACGGATACCACCGGACAGTTTCTTGATGATCTTGGTCTGAGCAGCACCACCAACACGGGATACGGAGATACCCGGGTTAACTGCCGGACGAATACCGGAGTTAAACAGGTTGGTTTCCAGGAAGATCTGACCATCGGTAATGGAGATTACGTTGGTCGGAACGAACGCAGAAACGTCACCCGCCTGGGTTTCAATGATCGGCAGAGCGGTCAGAGAGCCCGTTTTACCCTTCACTTCACCTTTGGTGAAGTTCTCGACATATTCCGCATTAACGCGGGAAGCACGCTCCAGCAGACGAGAGTGGAGGTAGAATACGTCGCCAGGGAACGCTTCACGTCCAGGTGGACGACGGAGCAGCAGGGAAACCTGACGATAAGCAACAGCCTGTTTAGACAGGTCATCGTATACGATCAGCGCATCTTCACCGCGGTCACGGAAGTATTCGCCCATTGCGCAACCTGCGTATGGTGCCAGGTATTGCAGTGCAGCAGATTCAGAAGCAGTTGCTACCACAACGATGGTGTTAGACAGTGCACCGTGCTCTTCCAGTTTACGAACCACGTTAGAAATGGTGGACGCTTTCTGGCCGATGGCCACGTACACACATTTGATACCGGAGTCACGCTGGTTGATGATGGCGTCGATAGCCATTGCGGTTTTACCGGTCTGACGGTCACCGATGATCAGTTCACGCTGACCACGACCGATTGGGATCATGGCATCAACGGACTTATAACCTGTCTGAACAGGCTGATCTACGGACTGACGGTCGATAACGCCTGGTGCGATAACTTCGATTGGGGAGAAGCCATCGTGCTCAACCGGACCTTTACCGTCGATTGGCGCACCCAGGGTGTTAACAACGCGACCCAGCAGGCCACGGCCAACCGGCACTTCCAGAATACGGCCAGTACACTTAACCTTCATGCCTTCGGCGAGGTCAGCGTATGGACCCATCACAACTGCACCTACGGAGTCGCGCTCCAGGTTCAGTGCGATAGCGTAACGGTTACCCGGCAGGGAAATCATCTCACCCTGCATACAATCGGCCAGGCCGTGGATGCGGATAACACCGTCACTTACAGAAACAATAGTACCTTCGTTGTGAGCTTCACTCACAACATTGAACTGAGCAATGCGCTGCTTGATCAGTTCGCTGATTTCGGTGGAATTCAGTTGCATGCTCCAGTCCCCTTAAGACTGCAAGACGTCTGCAAGGCGTTCAAGACGGCCGCGTACGCTACCATCAATGACCATATCACCCGAACGGATGATTACGCCTGCCATTACAGACTTATCGATTTTGCAATTCAGCTTAACTTTGCGTGACAGACGTTTTTCCATCGCGGCGGTGATTTTCGCAAGCTGTTCATTACTCAGTTCAGTCGCAGAAGTCACTTCGACTTCGGCAGTAGCTTCACTCAGCGCACGTAAGTGCTCAAACTGCTCGAGAACATCCGGGAGCACACGGAGACGACCATTTTCAGCCATGACCTTAATCAGGTTCTGGCCATTGGCATCCAGTTGCTCTCCGCACACGGCGATAAACGACGCGGCGAGGGTATCAGGCGCTAAAGCACCAGACAGCAACTCGGCCATTTGTTCGTTTTTCGTCACCTCAGCGGCAAACGCCAGCATATCCTGCCAGCGATCGACATTTTGGTGTTCGACAGCAAAGTCAAAAGCTGCTTTGGCGTAGGGGCGAGCTACCGTAACAAATTCAGACATCAGCCCCTCCCTCCTTACAGTTCAGCGACAAGTTTGTCCACGATGTCGCTGTTAGCAGCTTCATCCACGGAACGTTCGATGATCTTCTCGGCGCCAGCAACAGCCAGAATCGCAACCTGCTTACGCAGTTCTTCGCGAGCACGTTTACGCTCGGCATCAATTTCAGCCTGAGCTTGTGTCACGATCTTAGTACGTTCCTGTTCTGCTTCAGCTTTGGCTTCGTCCAGGATCTGCGAACGGCGTTTGTTAGCCTGTTCGATGATAACCTGAGCTTCCGCTTTCGCTTTTTTCAGCTGGTCTGTCGCGTTGGCCTGTGCAAGGTCCAAATCTTTCTTAGCGCGTTCTGCAGAAGCCAGACCGTCAGCAATTTCTTTCTGACGTTTTTCGATGGCAGCCATTAAAGGCGGCCATACATACTTCATGCAGAACCAGACAAAGAGAATAAACGCGATGGCCTGGCCGAGGATTGTTGCGTTCATGTTCACAGCACAATACCTCTTTAATTTCTGTGGCTTAGGGTTTTAAAACTACTACTACGCGACAGCAAACATCACGTACAGACCCAGACCTACAGCGATCATTGGGATAGCATCCACCAGACCCATAACGATAAAGAACTGAGTACGCAGCAGAGGAATCAGATCAGGTTGACGCGCTGCGCCTTCCAGGAATTTGCCCCCGAGGATGCCGATACCGATCGCAGCACCGATAGCCGCCAGACCCATCATCACAGCGGCAGCCATGTACAGCAGATCCATATTCAGGTTTTCCATGACAGTCTCCAGTTTGTTTCAATTAAAACGTAGTAGTGTTGGTAAAAAATCAGTGCTCTTCAGACGCCATCGACAGATAGACGATCGTCAGAACCATGAAGATAAAGGCTTGCAGCGTAATGATCAGGATGTGGAAAATGGCCCATGGCACATTCAGAATCCACTGTGACCACCACGGCAGAAGACCCGCGATCAGAATGAAAATCAGCTCACCCGCATACATGTTGCCGAACAGTCGCAGACCCAGTGAAACAGGTTTGGACAGCAGGCTAACGCCTTCCAGGATCAGGTTGACCGGAATAAACGCCCAGTGGTTGAACGGCTGCAAGGTAAGCTCTTTCACAAAGCCGCTTACGCCTTTCATTTTGATGCTGTAGAAAAGAATCAGGATAAACACGCCCAGCGCCATCGACAGGGTGATGTTCACGTCAGCAGACGGTACAACACGCAGCGCAGGCAGGCCGAAGATGTGCTCGCCGATAAACGGCAGCAGATCGATTGGCAGCAGGTCCATCAGGTTCATCAGGAAGACCCAAACGAACACGGTCAGGGCCAGCGGAGCAATCAGCTTGCTCTTACCATGGTACATGTCTTTGACGCTGCCATGGACGAAGCCGATGATCATTTCGATGAAGGTCTGGAATTTCCCTGGTACACCGCTGGTCGCTCTTTTAGCAACACCGCGGAACATGGCCAGGAACAGAAGACCCAAAACCACCGAGAAGAACATGGAGTCGATGTTGATCGTCCAGAAGGTGGCCGGGGGGTTATGTGGATCCACCAGCGAGAATGTACGCAGGTCCAGCTGAAGGTTATTCAGATGGTGACCTATGTAATCCTGCGGCGTCATATTTTCTGAAGCCATGATGCCTTTTACCCTTTGTTATTGATTACAGCTGGAGCCAGAACTTGTACCACCAGCACCAAAACCCACGTTGCTATCAGCGGCATGAAGACCACTTTCAAAACCGCCAGCGCCATCACCAGTAGAGCAAAGGTCAGCAACACCTTACACACTTCGCCGAGGGCGAAGGACCAGGCCACGCGGCCTTTGGCGGGTGTATGCGCCTGATGACGCCAGGCAAAAATCATAAACAACACGTTTGGCAGCACAACCGCCAAACCCCCACACACGGCGGAGATGCCCCAGAAGGGGTCTTTGAGGCTAAACAGCAGTCCACTTGCTATCACAGCCAGAAACTGAATGAACAGAAGCTTACGAGCAACGTTTCTACTCAAGAGCGACACAGACATCACGTTTTTACTCCTGCTCCCTTCGAGGTATGCCGCGTGTCGTATAAAACGTCCTTTAAGGCTCAGAGTCAAGCATCAAAAAGCGGTCAAATTATACGGTGCGCACCCGTGATTTCAAACATTAAGTAGCGAAAAGGTGAATAAATGTTTAAATATTTTTCCCCACCGCTATTTTTTAACTTTCGCTGAAAGCGCAAACCTTCGACCAAAACTGCAAACAGCGCGAAAACGTTGACGATAAAGCGTGCACGAGATCACAAAACACACATTTGCGATAAGGTTGTATTTATCAAAGACGCAAATCGCATAATTTTATCTTTATGAAATTAAAAGCAAAACGTCGTAACTATTTTCAAAACAGCCCGGTACACAATAAAAACCTTTTATTGACATTCTTAATAAATAATTAACATTACGTTCTGGTTGCTGCTTCCCACTTTTAGCAGACTTATATTTTCACAGATGACTATCTTCACGGTAAATAACAGGCGCTACGTTAACCGTAAGAAAAACCTTAGTGAAAAAGAGGTTAAAAGCTCACCGGTAAAACCCCGGTAGTTGTGCTGTTTTTTAACATGGTAAGAACAGCACAAATTCCACATTTTTTATTAAATTTTTAAAAATTGTTTGGCTTAATTATCACCAGATGGCGTTCCCCATCGAGCTGAGGAATGTTTAATTTCTCGATGGATTCAACAACAAAACCGTCCGGAAGCTGTTCAATTTCATCGCCTGGCAGCTGCCCTTTCAGCGCATAAAAGCGGCCATTCTCTGCGGGTAAATGCTTACACCAGCTCACCATATCATTGAGTGAAGCAAACGCGCGGCTGATAACACCGTCAAACGGCGGCTCCGCCGGGAACTCCTCAACCCTGCTCTGCACGGGTGTGATGTTCTCAAGCTTCAGCTCATGCTGCACCTGACGTAAAAAGCGTACGCGTTTGCCAAGGCTGTCCAGCAGCGTGAAATGACTCTCAGGGCGAACAATCGACAGCGGAACGCCCGGCAGACCAGGGCCCGTCCCCACGTCGATAAAACGCTCACCTTTCAGATACGGCGCAACCACGATGCTATCGAGAATATGGCGAATCAGCATCTCGTTGGGGTCGCGTACCGACGTCAGGTTGTACGCTTTGTTCCATTTGTTCAGCATATCGACATAGGCCACCAGCTGATTTTTCTGGTGATCGGTGAGCGAAATACCTGCCTGATCCAGCAGACGAGAGAGTTTATTGAGCACGGTGGGTACCTGTTTAGAGATTTTTCGCCCGGTGGCGCTGCCGCTTACCGGGCCTACGAATAAGTAGGGCGGGTCAGCGAAGCGCCACCCGCCAAAAACAATGTCAATTACGCGCTGCGGCGCAGCATACCTTGCTTTTTCAGCCAAACCAGCAGGATCGAAATGGCCGCAGGGGTAACGCCCGAGATACGGGACGCCTGGCCAATCGACACCGGTTTATGATCGTTCAGCTTGGCGATCACTTCGTTGGAAAGACCCGTGACCTGACGGTAGTCCAGCATTTCCGGCAGCAGCGTGTTTTCGTTGCGCTGCTGTTTTTCAATCTCATCCTGCTGACGCGCGATGTAGCCTTCGTATTTCACCTGGATCTCAACCTGCTCTGCCGCTTCAGCGTCTTCCAGGCCCGGCGCGAATGCGCTCAGTTTCACCAGATTCTCATAGGTAACTTCAGGGCGACGCAGCAAATCTTCACCGCTGGCTTCACGCGAGAGCGGCGCAGTTAAGTGAGCGTTCACTTCAGCAGCAGTTTCCGCCTGAGGATTCACCCATGTCGTTTTCAGGCGCTGACGTTCCTGTTCAATACGCTCCAGCTTCTCGTTGAAGCGTGCCCAGCGCTCGTCATCGACCAGACCCAGCTCACGCCCCATTTCGGTCAGACGCAGATCGGCGTTATCTTCGCGCAGCATCAGGCGATATTCCGCGCGAGAGGTAAACATGCGGTACGGCTCTTTGGTACCCAGGGTGCAGAGATCGTCAACCAGCACGCCCAGATACGCCTGAGAACGGCCTGGCGCCCAGCCCTCTTTCTCGGCTGAGAAACGTGCGGCGTTCAGACCGGCAAGCAGGCCCTGAGCAGCCGCTTCTTCGTAACCGGTGGTGCCGTTAATCTGACCCGCGAAGAACAGACCGTTGATGAATTTGCTCTCGAGGGTCGGCTTCAGGTCACGCGGATCGAAGAAATCGTACTCAATAGCGTAGCCAGGGCGAACGATTTTCGCGTTCTCCATCCCCTGCATTGAGCGAACAATTTGCATCTGCACGTCGAACGGCAGGCTGGTGGAGATGCCGTTCGGGTAAATTTCGTTTGAGGTCAGCCCTTCCGGCTCCAGGAAGATCTGGTGCTGGTTACGATCGGCAAAGCGCATCACTTTGTCTTCGATCGACGGACAGTAGCGTGGTCCGATCCCTTCGATCACCCCTGCGTACATTGGGCTACGATCGAGGTTATTGCGGATCACGTCATGGGTTTTCTCGTTGGTGTGCGTGATGTAGCACGGCACCTGCTGCGGATGCTGCGCCGCATTGCCCAAAAACGAGAAGACCGGCATTGGGTTATCGCCGTGCTGTTGCGCCAGCACGCTGAAATCAATGGTGCGCGCATCAATACGCGGAGGCGTGCCTGTTTTCAGGCGGCTAACGCGTAGCGGCAGTTCGCGCAGACGGCGAGACAGTGGAATAGACGGCGGATCGCCAGCGCGGCCACCGCTGTAGTTATCCAGACCGATATGAATTTTTCCGTCCAGGAATGTCCCGACGGTCAGCACAACCGCTTTTGCGCGGAACTTGAGACCCATCTGGGTCACGGCACCCACGACGCGATCGTTCTCGACGATAAGATCTTCAACAGCCTGCTGGAAGATCATCAGGTTCGGTTGGTTCTCCAGCGCAGTGCGCACAGCCTGGCGGTAAAGCACGCGGTCTGCCTGTGCACGGGTCGCACGAACAGCAGGCCCTTTACTCGCGTTTAGTATCCTAAACTGGATGCCTGCATGATCGATCGCTTTCGCCATCAGGCCGCCAAGTGCATCCACTTCTTTTACCAGGTGTCCTTTCCCAATGCCGCCAATCGCCGGATTACAGGACATTTGTCCCAGCGTGTCGATATTGTGTGTCAAAAGTAGGGTCTGTTGACCCATACGCGCTGCGGCCATTGCGGCCTCAGTGCCTGCATGACCCCCGCCAATGATGATGACGTCAAAAGGATCCTGATAAAACATGGTGGTCTGCCTCGCGTAAAGCGGTATGAAAATGGATTGAAGCCCGGGCCGTGGATTCTACTCAACTTTAGTCTTTCGAGAAAGCATTGGGATCCTGGGCTATTAAAAAGAAGATCTTTTTATTTAGAGATCTGTTCTATTGTGATCTCTTATTAGGATCGCGAACCTGTGTGGATAAGTCCGATCTCATAAAGAAGATCATACGGTTAGAAAGGATCGTTTGCTGTGAATGATCGGTGATCCTGGGCAGTATAAGCTGGGATCAGATCGCGACTTTATACACAGGGAAAAAACTAAACAACAGTTGTTCTTTGGATAACTACGGGTTAATACGAGCTTTTAACCAGAGTTATCCACATCTGTTCGCGCGATCTTTAATCGATTTTGAGTAAATTTTTCCATTCCGCGACCCAGATCTCGGCCGGATCCTCCGGAATGTCATGATCGAGGATGTTGATCTTGAGCGTTTCACCCAGCTGTTTTGCTCCGCAAGAGGTGACAGCGGCTTCGACTTTCTCTATTGCCCCGCAAAAGGTGTCATATTCGCGGCTGCCGATCCCCACTGCGCCAAAACGGACGTTTGACAGGTCGGGCTGCTGTTCCAGCAGTTCGTCATATAAAGGTTGCAGATTATCCGGCAGATCGCCCGCGCCGTGCGTGGAGGTGATCAGCAGCCAGACCCCGTCAGTCGGGAGATCTTCAAGCAACGGGCCGTGCAGGGTTTGTGTGGAAAAGCCCGCCTCTTCCAGCTTTTCAGCCAGATGTTCCGCTACGTATTCCGCACCGCCAAGGGTGCTGCCGCTGATAAGGGTTATGTCCGCCATTGATCGCTCGCCCAGATAAAGAGACGGCCATTGTACGCTGTGAACGAGCTGGGATCTACCTGTGGAAAATGTGGGAATGAATTTGCCCGATCACGGGCGGATGGTACGCATGATCGGGTTTTGCAGGGAGATCAGTGTCTCGGTGGACTGAATTTCATCGATTGTTTGGATCTTGTTGATAAGTACCTGCTGGAGGGCGTCGATGGATCGGCACATGACCTTAATAAAGATGCTGTAGTGCCCGGTGGTGTAGTACGCCTCGGTGACTTCATCCAGCGCGTTCAGCTTCGCCAGGGCGGAGGGGTAGTCTTTAGCGCTTTTTAGAATGATGCCGATGAAGCAGCAGACGTCGTAACCCAGCTGCTTAGGACTGACGTCAATGCGCGCGCCGGTAATGATCCCCGCCTGCTTCATCTTCTCTACGCGAACGTGAATGGTTCCCGGGCTGACGCCAAACTGTTTCGCCAGTTCGGCGTAGGCGGTACGGGCATTGGCCATTAAAGCCTCCAGAATGCCGCGGTCGAGATTGTCGATCTGATAATTTTCCATAGCTTTTTCTTATGAAGATTAATGAATCACTCTATTCTAGCGTCTAATTTTATCGAATCAAAAGTGAAGGCGGCTTTTTGTTGATAGGTTATTGAATCAGGTGCCATTTCTGTTGCTTAATCAATACCAACAGGACGCAGGAGTATAAATAATGAAAACCGCTTACATCGCAAAACAACGCCAGATCAGTTTCGTTAAATCCCATTTTTCCCGCCAGCTGGAAGACAAGCTGGGTCTGATTGAAGTTCAGGCACCTATTCTCAGCCGCGTGGGTGATGGGACGCAGGATAACCTCTCTGGATGCGAAAAAGCGGTACAGGTAAAAGTGAAAACACTGCCAGACGCCCAGTTCGAAGTGGTTCACTCCCTTGCGAAATGGAAGCGCCAAACCCTGGGACAACACGACTTCAGTGCGGGCGAAGGGCTCTACACGCACATGAAAGCCCTTCGCCCCGACGAAGACCGCCTGTCTCCAATTCACTCCGTTTACGTTGACCAGTGGGACTGGGAGCGCGTAATGGGGGATGGCGAGCGTCACGTGTGTACGCTGAAAGCTACCGTTGAGGCGATCTACGCCGGGATCAAAGCTACCGAAGCAGCAGTAAGCAAAGAGTTTGGTCTGGCACCGTTCCTGCCGGAAACGATCCACTTTGTGCACAGCCAGGAGTTGCTGAGCCGTTTCCCGGATCTGGATGCCAAAGGTCGTGAACGTGCGATCGCCAAAGAGCTGGGGGCAGTGTTCCTGATGGGTATCGGCGGCAAGCTGTCTGATGGCAAACGCCACGACGTTCGTGCACCGGATTATGATGACTGGAGCACGCCGGGCGAGCGCGACTATGCCGGTCTGAACGGCGATATTCTGGTCTGGAACCCGGTACTGGAAGACGCATTCGAACTTTCTTCTATGGGGATCCGCGTGGATGCTGACGCGCTGAAGCGCCAGCTGGCGGTCACCGGTGATGAAGATCGTCTCAAACTTGAGTGGCATCAGGCGCTGCTGCGCGGGGAAATGCCGCAGACCATCGGCGGCGGTATCGGCCAGTCCCGCCTGACCATGCTGCTGCTTCAGCTGCCGCATATCGGCCAGGTTCAGTGTGGTGTCTGGCCGCAGCAGGTGCGCGAAAGCGTTGGCTCTCTTCTGTAATTAACGCTGCCAGCGTCTGAGCAGGCGGCTACGCAACCCGGTATCAAAGCGCCAGATATGATCGAAGATGCGCATGATGCCGGGTTTTCCATGGGCGGACATCGCCACCGCATGGAAACGGTGCTGATGCACCCGCTGCAGCTCCTTCACTTTATTGACTACGTCGTCCGGCAGCCGCTGGGCAATAAAATCAGAAATCACCACCGCATCAGCGTCGTACCAGTCGCCCCCCTGCATCCGCTCAACGATGCTGCGAAAACAGCTGGCCAGATCGGTACCGCCGCGAAAACGCTGGCTTAAAAAGCGGATCGCCTGTTCGAGCCCCTGCTGGTTGGTTAGCTCATAGCCCACCACTTCGCTGGAAAAGAGCATGATGAAGCAGCGACGGCGATCGGCGAGCGCCACGCGCATCAGCGCCAGGCAGAACGCCTTCGCACACTGTTCGTTAAACCCGCCCATCGATCCGGACGTATCCACGCAAACAATGAATGGCCCGCGCGGCTGTTCATCAAAATCCTGATTAATAACCGGCCGCTGGCTGAGCTTCTCGCGCCAGGCTTCGCCGTGCAGTCGGTAGGTGAGGAGCTGCTTTTCCACCAGTCGACGGTAAAACTCATATTCCAGCTCGGTCATCCCGAGCGTGCTCAGCTCCGTGGGCAGCAGGCGCAAAATGTCATCGCTCTGCTGGATCCCGTCGACCTGTTCGGGCACGGTAGCCGGTTCACGCACCAGGGTGCGGAAGGTTTCCATTGGGGCATCTTTCTTTGGGACCGACTTTGCCTCCCTTGATCGCCCCAATTGTTCTGCAAGCTTCATCAGCTCAGGCTGCTGCGCCAGAAAATCGCCGTACTTGACGATCAGCTGATAATCCCCGCGGCGAATCTGGCCGGCGCTCATGTCCCAGAGACGCCCTGCGGCGTTCTCATTTTCCACCAGCACCTGTTCGAGCTGGCCGCTTAAGGTCATGCGCTCCTGAACTTCACTGAGCAGCTGTTCGCGCTCTTCATCCAGCAGCTGCTGGTTTAGCGTCGTGGCCTGAACCACCAGGCTCAGGCGCCAGCGCTGTAGAAAGAGGGTATGCAATGCGGGGGTAAACGTGGCGTTATCCGTGACCAGCGCCCGGGCCTGGCTGGCAAACGGAGAGTGGACCTTGTCGAGCAGCGTCAGTGTTTGCGGAAGCTGGACGATAAACTGCGAGGTGGAGAGCCGCTGGCACTGCTGATAGCAGGTCACCTCGTCCGTTAACTCCGGCGGAACCTCGGTCTCTTTGAACCGCTGACGCAGATTTTCCCGCCAGCGCGGCAGATCGTCCGTCATCGCTTTTTTAAGCTTCGGGAATTTTTCAAAGAAGGCTGCCAGCTGCGGCGAAGCCAGAAGGGTTATGACCACCTCTTCGATCAACCCTTCTTCGCTGACGGCCAGCATAACGTTAAGTGTATCCAGGGTTAGCATTGACGCGCCTGTTTGATCTGTGCGCTTACATCCTGCAGGCTGGCTTCGATACGACCTAACCAGTCGCTATGAATAAAGAGGCATTTTTGCTGCTCGCTGAAGCGCGTGTGCTGCTGGTGCCATTCCGTATCCAGCGCTTCCAGCTGCTGCTTGATCTCTTCCGGCACGCTATCCGAAGCGGTTCCCGGAAGCGCAAGGCGCGAGCCCTGCAGGCTTACGTCGCGGATCACCAGGTGCTGGCTGCTGTCCACTTCCATATTCAGCGGCTGCGCGAAGCCGATGCCGTTGAGCTTTCCACGGATCTCACCGCCCTTGTCCAGCCACTGCGCCAGCGCCTCGCGCTCAATGGTAACGTGCACCACCTGCATATCGTGAAGTTTGAGCGGCTGCTGGAGCAACAGCGTCAGCGTCGGGCCAGTCAGTTCAGCGGGCAGTTCATAGTGCGGTTTGCGGGCGAACATGCCTCCCAGGCGATTCACTTTCAGCGCGGTTTTATCGCTTTGCTGCTGCTGGAGCTGGATGCGCCGCTGGGCAATCGCCCCCAGCTGGTTGAGCATCGCTTGCTGCCCCCAGGCGTGTCCGGTCATCAAAACGTCAAGCTGCTGCTGCATCAGGTTCATGCCTTCCGCGTCGTGCCAGAGGCAGTCTTTCAGCAGGATCAGATCGATTGGCGCTACGGCATCGCGCCCGCTGAACAGGGCGCTGGCCTGCAGCAGGCGGATCGCCTTTTTCCAGCGGCGATCGGAGACATAGGGCGCAGAGGGGAGCAGATCGAGCTGCTGGCGCAGTTGATAGATCAGCTCGAAGACCGCGTCCGGCAGTTTGATTTTGCCAATATCCTGCTGCCACTGGTGATACTCCTCATCCGTGACCTGCAGCGAAGCGGATACCGGGTTTTCACTTTCATCCTGCTGGCTGACCAGCATAGAGCGGAAGTTGGATTTATCCTGTACTTTGTCCAGCCACAGGCGGATCAGCATGCGGTCATACAGCGCTTCCAGGCTGCTGTCGGCTTCAGGCAGTTCGTTTGACGCGGCCACCAGCAGGCGCATCGGGATTTTCTCTTCGCTGGCGCCGTTGCGGAAGCGCCGTTCGTTTATCGCCGTGAGCAGGGTGTTCAGAATAGCCGGCCCCGCTTTCCAGATCTCATCGAGAAAAACAATCTCTGCCTCAGGCAAATATCCCGCCGTCAAACGCTCATAGCGCCCTTCGTCTTTCAGCGCCTGAATAGATAGCGGGCCAAAAACTTCTTCAGGGGTAGAAAACCGGGTCATGAGGTATTCGAAGGCGCGGGCGTTCTGAAACGCAAACTTTAACCTGCGGGCAATCAGGCTTTTGGCAATACCCGGTGGGCCCAGCAAAAATACGCTTTCACCGCTCAACGCCGCCAGTAAACAGAGGCGAATGGCGTGGCTGCGCTCGAAAAGGCCTTTTTCCAGCGCGCTGCTGAGGCGGGAAATTCTTTCTGCTAATAAATGTGAGTGAGCCATAATAGTTTTGCATCCTTTCGCCGTCGTGGCGGCCAATTGAAGCGAGTATAGACGTTTCAGTCAGGGCTGGTAATAGACTGAAGTGCGGCGCAATTTTCTTTGCGCTACATTAATGCGGTTGCATTTAGGGGTACGATTTTGCAATGAATCGTGCATACTGTGCGCTTTTTGTGGGCCAAGGGACTAGGCACACATTTGTTATTTAAACGAAAAGACTAGTCTATGAGCACTGATAATAAGCAATCATTACCCGCAATAACGCTTGCGGCGATCGGGGTTGTCTACGGTGATATCGGCACCAGCCCGCTTTATACGCTTCGTGAATGTCTGTCCGGCCAGTTTGGCTTTGGTGTTGAACGCGATGCCGTGTTTGGCTTCCTGTCACTCATCTTCTGGCTGCTGATCCTGGTGGTTTCCGTTAAATATCTCTCTTTCGTGATGCGTGCTGATAACGCGGGCGAAGGCGGTATCCTGACCCTGATGTCCCTGGCAGGGCGCAATACCTCAGCCAGAATGACGTCCGTGCTAGTCATTATCGGCCTGATTGGCGGCAGCTTCTTCTATGGGGAAGTGGTGATAACGCCTGCTATTTCGGTGCTCTCGGCGATAGAGGGGCTGGAGATTATTGCCCCGCAGCTTGATTCCTGGGTTGTTCCTCTGGCCATTATTGTCCTGACGCTGCTGTTTATGATCCAGAAGCACGGTACTGGGCTGGTGGGCAAACTGTTTGCACCGATTATGCTGGCCTGGTTCCTGATCCTCGCGGCGCTTGGCTTGCGCAGCATTATCGCGAACCCGGAAGTGCTCCACGCGCTGAACCCTTACTGGGCAGTGCATTTCTTCCTTGAATACAAAGTGGTTTCCTTCGTGGCGCTGGGTGCGGTCGTGCTCTCCATCACCGGGGTTGAAGCGCTGTATGCTGATATGGGGCACTTCGGGAAACTGCCTATCCGCGTGGCATGGTTTATTGTGGTGCTGCCGTCGCTGGTGCTGAACTACTTTGGTCAGGGCGCGCTGTTGCTCAAAAGCCCGGAAGCGATTAAGAACCCGTTCTTCCTGCTGGCGCCTGACTGGGCGCTGGTGCCGATGCTGATTCTGGCAACGCTGGCGACCGTTATTGCCTCCCAGGCGGTGATTTCCGGCGTGTTCTCTCTGACGCGCCAGGCCGTGCGTCTGGGTTACCTCTCACCGATGCGCATCATCCATACCTCTGAGATGGAGTCGGGCCAGATCTACATCCCGTTCATTAACTGGCTGCTCTATTTCGCTGTTGTCATTGTTATCGTCAGCTTCGAGCACTCCAGCAACCTGGCGGCGGCGTACGGCATTGCGGTAACCGGTACGATGGTGCTGACATCGCTTCTCTCCACCACGGTGGCGTACCGAAACTGGCACTGGAATAAATTCCTCGTGGCGATGATTCTGGTGGGCTTCCTGTATATCGACGTGCCGCTGTTCTCGGCGAACCTCGACAAAATTGTCTCCGGGGGCTGGCTGCCGCTGACGCTGGGTCTGGTGATGTTTATCGTCATGACCACATGGAAAAGCGAGCGTTTCCGCCTGCTGCGCCGCATGCATGAGCACGGTAATTCTCTCGAGGCGATGATAGCGTCTCTTGAGAAATCACCGCCGGTCCGCGTGCCCGGCACCGCGGTGTATATGTCTCGTGCCCTGAACGTGATCCCGTTTGCGCTGATGCATAACCTCAAGCACAACAAGGTTCTGCATGAACGCGTCATTCTGCTGACGCTGCGCACCGAAGATGCGCCGTATGTTCACAACGTGCGACGCGTGCAAATCGAGCAGCTGTCGCCGACATTCTGGCGCGTGGTGGCGAGCTACGGCTGGCGTGAAACGCCAAACGTGGAAGAGGTGTTCCACCGCTGCGGTCTGGAAGGGCTGAGCTGCCGGATGATGGAGACGTCATTCTTTATGTCCCACGAGTCGCTGATTATCGGCAAGCGCCCGTGGTATCTGCGCCTGCGCGGCAAGCTGTACCTTATCCTGCAGCGTAACGCCCTGCGCGCGCCTGACCAGTTTGAGATCCCGCCTAACCGCGTGATTGAGCTGGGGACGCAGGTCGAGATTTAAGTCTTTGTGCGGCCTGATGCCCTCACCCCGACCCTCTCCCACAGGGAGAGGGCGCAAACATAAAAAACGGTAACCTTAGGGTTACCGTTTTGCATTTACCTCCACTCCATTTCACTTAGCGAAACGTTTCGACGTCGATCACAAATCTGTTACGCCATGGTGGTTTTCTGAACATTCTTGAGATTAAACTGACATCAGCGAAACGTTTCGCTAGTGGAGCAAGAAAATGAAGAAAGGCACGGTACTCAACTCAGAAATCTCATCGGTTATTTCCCGTCTTGGGCATACCGATACGCTGGTGGTTTGCGATGCAGGCTTACCGGTTCCGCGCAGCACAACCCGTATCGATATGGCGTTAACGCAGGGTGTTCCTTCGTTTATGCAGGTACTGGACGTGGTGACCGCGGAGATGCAGGTTGAGGCGGCCATTCTCGCAGCGGAAATCAAACAACATAATCCGCAACTCCACGAAACGTTGCTCAGCCACCTTGAGCAGCTGCAACAACACCAGGGAAATACCATAGAAATTCGTTACACAACGCACGAACAATTCAAACAACAAACCGCAGACAGTCAGGCGGTGATTCGCAGCGGGGAGTGTTCCCCGTATGCGAATATTATTCTCTGTGCTGGCGTCACCTTCTGAGGCCATCATGGACGCATTACTGCAACTCAAAGGGATCGATAAGTCGTTCCCGGGCGTAAAAGCCCTCTCCGGCGCGGCGCTGAACGTCTACTCCGGGCGCGTGATGGCGCTGGTGGGTGAGAACGGCGCCGGCAAATCCACCATGATGAAAGTGCTGACCGGTATCTATCAACGCGATGCCGGCTCACTCGTCTGGCTGGGTAAAGAGACCACCTTCAACGGCCCGAAATCTTCTCAGGAAGCCGGTATCGGCATTATCCACCAGGAGCTCAACCTGATCCCGCAGCTCACCATTGCGGAGAACATCTTCCTGGGCCGCGAGTTCGTAAACCGGTTCGGCAAAATCGACTGGAAAACCATGTATGCCGAAGCGGACAAGCTGCTGGCGAAGCTGAACCTGCGCTTTAAGAGCGACCGCCTGGTCGGCGATCTCTCGATTGGCGATCAGCAGATGGTGGAAATCGCGAAGGTGCTGAGCTTTGAGTCGAAGGTCATCATTATGGATGAACCGACCGACGCCCTGACCGATACCGAAACCGAATCCCTGTTCCGCGTCATACGCGAGCTGAAATCGCAGGGGCGTGGGATTGTCTATATCTCTCACCGCATGAAAGAGATCTTCGAGATTTGCGATGACGTTACCGTCTTCCGCGACGGGCAGTTTATTGCCGAGCGCGAAGTGGCCACGCTGACAGAAGATACGCTCATCGAAATGATGGTGGGACGTAAGCTTGAAGATCAATACCCGCACCTGGACAAAGCGCCGGGTGAGATCCGCCTGAAGGTGGATAATCTCTGCGGTCCGGGTGTGAACGACGTGACCTTTACCCTGCGCCAGGGCGAGATCCTGGGCGTGGCGGGCCTGATGGGCGCCGGCCGTACCGAGCTGATGAAGGTGCTTTATGGCGCGCTGCCGCGCACCAGCGGGTATGTCACCCTCGACGGTCATGAAGTGGTGACTCGATCGCCGCAGGATGGCCTCGCAAACGGCATCGTCTATATCTCCGAAGACCGCAAGCGCGACGGCTTAGTGCTCGGGATGTCGGTAAAAGAGAACATGTCGCTTACCGCGCTGCGCTATTTCAGCCATAGCGGCGGTACCCTGAAACACAAGGACGAACAGCAGGCGGTCAGCGATTTTATCCGCCTCTTTAACGTCAAAACCCCGTCGATGGAGCAGGCCATCGGCCTGTTGTCCGGCGGTAATCAGCAGAAAGTGGCTATTGCGCGCGGGCTGATGACGCGCCCGAAAGTCCTGATCCTTGATGAGCCAACCCGCGGCGTGGACGTCGGGGCCAAGAAAGAGATCTACCAGCTGATTAACCAGTTCAAGGCCGACGGTCTGAGCATCATTCTGGTCTCTTCCGAGATGCCAGAAGTATTAGGCATGAGCGATCGCATTATCGTCATGCATGAAGGGCATCTCGGCGGTGAATTCACTCGCGAGCAGGCCACCCAGGAAGTTCTGATGGCTGCCGCTGTGGGCAAGCTTAATCGCGTGAATCAGGAGTAAGAAGATGACTACCCAGGCTGTTTCTGGTCGCCGCTATTTCACAAAGGCATGGCTGATGGAACAAAAATCGCTGATTGCCCTGCTGGTGCTGATCGCGATTGTATCGACCATGAGCCCGAACTTTTTCACCGTTAATAACCTGTTCAACATCCTGCAGCAGACTTCCGTAAACGCAATTATGGCGGTCGGGATGACGCTGGTGATTTTGACCTCAGGTATCGATCTGTCCGTCGGTTCCCTGCTGGCGCTCACCGGTGCGATCGCCGCTTCAATTGTAGGAATTGAGGTCAACGCGCTGGTGGCCGTGGCCGCTGCGCTGGCTGCCGGGGCAGCAATCGGTGCCGTGACCGGGGTCATTGTAGCGAAAGGCCGCGTTCAGGCGTTCATCGCGACGCTGGTGATGATGCTGTTGCTGCGCGGCGTGACCATGGTTTATACCAACGGCAGCCCGGTGAACACGGGCTTTACCGACAACGCCGATCTGTTTGGCTGGTTCGGTATCGGTCGTCCGCTGGGTGTCCCGACGCCGGTCTGGATCATGGCTATCGTCTTCCTGGCGGCGTGGTACATGCTGCATCACACCCGTCTGGGTCGTTATATCTATGCGCTGGGCGGTAACGAAGCGGCAACGCGCCTGTCCGGGATTAGCGTTAATAAAGTCAAAATTATCGTTTACTCGCTGTGCGGTCTGCTGGCGTCTCTGGCGGGCATTATCGAAGTGGCGCGCCTCTCCTCCGCGCAGCCAACGGCGGGTACGGGTTATGAGCTGGATGCCATTGCGGCAGTGGTTCTGGGCGGTACGAGTCTTGCGGGCGGTAAAGGTCGCATTGTTGGGACATTGATCGGCGCACTGATTCTCGGTTTCCTGAATAATGGTTTGAATTTATTAGGTGTTTCCTCCTATTACCAGATGATCGTTAAGGCAGTGGTGATTTTGCTGGCGGTACTGGTAGACAACAAAAAACAGTAACTGACGACACTACAGGACATCTTAGATATGAACATGAAAAAACTGGCTACCCTGGTTTCTGCTGTCGCGCTGAGCGCAACCGTAAGTGCTAACGCCATGGCGAAAGACACCATCGCGCTGGTTGTCTCTACCCTGAACAACCCGTTCTTCGTCTCCCTGAAGGACGGTGCGCAGAAAGAAGCGGACAAGCTGGGCTACAACCTGGTGGTACTGGATTCACAGAACAACCCGGCGAAAGAGCTGGCTAACGTTCAGGACTTAACCGTTCGTGGTACCAAAATTCTGCTGATCAACCCAACCGACTCTGACGCCGTCGGTAACGCCGTTAAAATGGCAAACCAGGCGAAGATCCCGGTAATCACCCTGGACCGTCAGGCAACGAAAGGCGAAGTCGTGAGCCACATTGCGTCTGATAACGTGCTGGGCGGCAAAATCGCCGGTGATTACATCGCGAAGAAAGCAGGCGAAGGCGCGAAAGTTATCGAACTGCAGGGCATTGCCGGTACGTCTGCAGCCCGCGAGCGTGGCGAAGGCTTCCAGCAGGCAGTGGCGGCGCACAAATTCAACGTGCTGGCGAGCCAGCCGGCAGACTTCGACCGTACTAAAGGTCTGAACGTCATGCAGAACCTGCTGACCGCACACCCAGACGTGCAGGCTGTGTTCGCACAGAACGACGAAATGGCGCTGGGCGCGCTGCGTGCCCTGCAGACTGCAGGTAAATCTGATGTGATGGTTGTCGGATTTGACGGCACGCCGGATGGTGAAAAAGCGGTAAATGATGGCAAACTGGCTGCGACCATCGCTCAGCTGCCTGAGCAGATTGGCGCGACTGGCGTCGAAACTGCCGACAAAGTGCTGAAGGGCGAAAAAGTTCAGGCCAAATACCCTGTTGACCTGAAGCTGGTTATTAAGCAGTAAAAGGCGATTCAGGCAGTCGCTGGCTGCCTGAGGGACACCAATAAAGAAAAGTGTGGCATACGCCACCGGGTAACACCGGTGGCGCTCTCAGATGGACAACCCAACCATGAAAACCGCAGGCAACCTTGTCGTCCTTGGCAGCATCAATGCCGATCACATTCTTAACCTTGAATCGTTCCCGACGCCGGGCGAAACCGTCACGGGTAACCAGTATCAGGTGGCATTCGGCGGTAAAGGTGCTAACCAGGCCGTCGCCGCCGGGCGCAGCGGGGCAAATATCGCGTTTATCGCCTGCACGGGGGATGACGATACCGGTGAGCGAGTGCGCAAACAGCTCGCCAGCGATAACATTGATATCGCGCCGGTCAGCGTTGTTGCAGGGGAATCGACTGGCGTGGCGCTGATTTTCGTCAACGCGGAAGGTGAGAATGTCATCGGTATTCATGCTGGCGCCAACGCCGCATTAACTACCGAGCGTGTTGAAGCACAGCGTGAGTGTATTGCGAATGCCGAAGCGCTACTGATGCAGCTTGAATCCCCGGTCGAAAGCGTGCTGGCCGCTGCCAAAATTGCGCATCAAAATCACACCACCGTCGTACTTAATCCTGCCCCTGCCCGTGTATTATCAGACGAATTGCTGGCGCTGGTGGACATCATCACGCCTAATGAAACCGAAGCCGAAAAGTTGACGGGCATTCGTGTTGAAAATGATGACGACGCGGCGCGTGCGGCAAAAGCGCTGCACGATAAAGGCATCGGTACCGTGATTATCACCCTGGGCAGCCGCGGGGTGTGGGCAAGCGTAAACGGTGAAGGCCGTCGTGTGCCGGGCTTTAAGGTGAAGGCGATTGATACCATCGCGGCGGGAGATACCTTCAATGGTGCTCTGGTGACCGCGCTGCTGGAAGGCAAGAGAATGGATGATGCGATCCGCTTCGCGCACGCAGCCGCGGCGATTGCGGTGACGCGCAAAGGTGCCCAGCCTTCCGTTCCGTGGCGTAAAGAGATCGATGAATTCTTAAGTCAGCAGGGGTAACGCTTGGCCACAATGAAAGATGTCGCCCGCCTGGCGGGTGTTTCTACCTCGACAGTCTCTCACGTGATTAATAACGACCGCTTCGTCAGCGAGGCGATTCGGGAGAAGGTCGAAGCGGCAGTTAAAGATCTCAACTATGCGCCGTCGGCGCTGGCGCGCAGCCTCAAGCTGAACCAGACGCGCACCATCGGCATGCTCATCACCGCCAGTACTAACCCCTTTTATTCTGAGCTGGTTCGCGGCGTAGAGCGCAGCTGCTTCGAGCGTGGTTACAGCCTGGTGCTGTGCAATACCGAAGGGGATGAGCAGCGCATGAACCGTAACCTGGAAACGCTGATGCAAAAACGCGTCGACGGGTTACTGCTGCTCTGCACCGAAACGCATCAGCCCTCAAAAGAGATTATTCAGCGCTACCCTTCTATTCCTACGGTGATGATGGACTGGGCGCCCTTCGACGGCACCAGCGATCTTATTCAGGATAACTCCCTGCTGGGCGGGGACATGGCAACCCAGTATCTGATCGATAAAGGCTATACCCGTATCGCCTGCATTACCGGTCCGCTGGATAAAACTCCCGCGCGTTTGCGTCTGGAGGGATATCTGTCGGCGATGGCGCGGGCGGGGCTTGCCATTCCTGAAGGCTACCGTATTACGGGTGATTTTGAATTTCACGGTGGCTTTGAGGCGATGCAGACATTACTGGAGCAAGCGCAGCGTCCACAGGCCGTATTTATTGGCAACGATGCGATGGCGTTTGGTGCCTATCAGGCGTTGTACCAGGCAGGCCTGCGCGTGCCGGACGATATGGCGGTGATCGGCTACGATGATATCGAACTGGCAAGCTACATGACGCCGCCGCTGACCACCATCCATCAGCCGAAGGATGAACTGGGCGAGCTGGCCGTCGATGTACTGATCCACCGTATGGCGCAGCCCACGCTTCAGCAGCAACGTCTGCAGCTTACTCCTGTTCTGATGGAACGGGGTTCGGTTTAGACTTTGCTTTATGGCGTTCTTTGATCAGGTTGCGCCCATCTTTCGGTTTTAACAGCATAAAGACCAGCGCTGAAACCACGGTGAGCGCACCCATGGTGATAAAGGTATAGTGGAACTGCTCAACGGTATTCGCGCTGTCAAAACCCTCATAAAATCGCAGCACCGCTGCACTCACGGCAACCCCTAAACTGATCGACAGCTGTTGCGTTACCGCCAGCACGCTGTTGCCGCTACTGGCGTTCTCGTCAGTCAGATCGGCGAGGGTGATGGTGTTCATCGATGTGAACTGCGTCGACATCGCCATGCCCAGAACAAATAGCGGCAGGATCAGCATCCAGACGGGAAGCGAGGCGGATTGCAGCGAGAACTGCGCAATCATCAGACCGATAAAGACCGTCACGCCAACCAGCGTCTTACGATACCCAAACCAGCGCAGCACTTGCGTAACGGTTGATTTGGCCAGAATCGAGCCCATCGCCGTGGGCGCCATCATGCAGCCAGCAATCAGGGCCGGGTAGCCGAAACCCACCTGCAGCATTAGCGGCATCAGGAACGGTACACAACCCGTCCCCAGACGTGACGCAATGTTGCCCGCAATCCCGACGGAAAACGTTCGGGTGTTAAAGAGCCCGAGGGAGATTAACGGCGTCGGGTGACGGCGCGCGTGACGTATATAAAGAAGGAACAGCAGAATTCCGCTGAGGATGACGGACAGGGCCAGCCATGTCGCCACGATTTTCTCACCGAACAATTCCATCCCGCTGGAGAACAGAACCAGGCTCAGGCCAAACAGGAAAAAGCCGCCCATGTCAAAGCTGCGCCTTGGCGTGGTGAAGTTCGGCATATATTTGCGGGCGTACAGCAGCCCCGCAACGCCAATCGGAATATTAATCAGGAAGATCCAGTGCCAGCTTGCCCAGGTAACAAACACGCCACCGAGTACCGGGCCAAGTATCGGGCCGACCAGACCCGGCATGGTGACGAAGTTAAGCACGGGAAGCAGTTCGCTTCTGGGGTAGGCTCGCAGCAATGCAAGACGCGCCACGGGCATCATCATCGCGCCGCCAATGCCCTGTAGTACGCGGAAGATAACCAGCTCCGTCAGGGATGAGGAGAGCGCACAGGCCAGCGAACCGAGCGTAAAGAGCGTCACGGCCAGCATGAAAACTCTGCGGGTGCCGAAGCGGTCGGCCAGCCAGCCGCTGACCGGGATTAACATCGCGACCGTCAGGGTGTAGCTGATGATGGCGGACTGCATCGCCAGCGGGGAACGGTTAAGGCTTTGCGCAATAGCGGGAAGCGCTGTGTTGAGGATGGTGGCATCCAGTGCCTGCATAAAAAACGCCATGGCTGCAATCCACGGCAATCCGGCCATGCTGCGCGCTTTTTTCGTTGTCATTTATTTACCTGCTGGTGGTTTGGTGCGGCCAGCAATGCCTGGCACGCATTCAGGGCTCGCTGCCCGTCGCTTTCCTGAATGGCATCCACTATCGCCTGATGCATATCCAGTTTTACCACTTCGTCTTGTGTAATAGAGGTAAAGTAGGTGTGGTAGACCGAATGGAATAAAGAGGCAAAAGAGGTGAGGAACGGATTGGCGCTCATCATATAGATGTGTTCATGCCAGGCCATATCGACTTCAACCCAGCGTTCACGGTTGAAGTGTTTTTTCAGGAACACCATCTCTTCCATCAACGCGTTAAGCTGCGCTTTCTGCTCTGCCGTACCAAGCGTGGCGGCGAGAAGACATGCCTGTGGTTCAAGGCTGCTGCGCATTACCAGAAAGTGATCGACGACCTGATGAAAGTTATCTTCCGTCATCCACCAGGAGAGCAGCTCCTGATCGAGAAAATTCCAGTTACTCTGGGGCATCACGCGTGTGCCAATACGAGGGCGTGGAAGCACCATACCTTTTGCCGTTAGGGTTTTGACCGCTTCGCGCACGGCGGTACGGCTCACCCCAAACTGCTCACCCAGCTCTATTTCACCCGGCAGGATGCTGCCCGGGGCATATTTTCCCGCTAAAATCCGCTGAGCCAGCTTTTCTGCCAGCACATACGACAGGTTTTTTTGGGCGGCCAGCTGTTGTGCGCTTAATGGCATCGCTTTTATTCCTTAATGATTCATGCTGATAATTATGCCATCTCATATGTGATTGTGGTTGCAGATACATCAAATAGAACAATTTGTAGCTTGATCTCACCGCTATTGGTGAAAAAAAACACGGATAGAAACTTTTTTTAAATTTCCTCTTGTCACACCGGAATAACTCCCTATAATGCGCCTCCACTGACACGGAACAACGGCACACACGCCGCCGGGTCAGCAGAGAAAAGCGAAAATAAACGCTTGACTCTGAAGCGGGAAGGCGTAATATGCACACCCCGCGCCGCAGCGAAAAGCGAAGCGGCACTGCTCTTTAACAATTTATCAGACAATCTGTGTGGGCACTCAAAGTGACATGGATTCTTAATGTCTTCGGACAATAAATGAATACCAAGTCTCTGAGTGAACATACGTAATTCATTACGAAGTTTAATTCACGAGCATCAAACTTAAATTGAAGAGTTTGATCATGGCTCAGATTGAACGCTGGCGGCAGGCCTAACACATGCAAGTCGAGCGGTAACACAGGGAGCTTGCTCCTGGGTGACGAGCGGCGGACGGGTGAGTAATGTCTGGGAAACTGCCTGATGGAGGGGGATAACTACTGGAAACGGTAGCTAATACCGCATAACGTCGCAAGACCAAAGAGGGGGACCTTCGGGCCTCTTGCCATCAGATGTGCCCAGATGGGATTAGCTAGTAGGTGGGGTAACGGCTCACCTAGGCGACGATCCCTAGCTGGTCTGAGAGGATGACCAGCCACACTGGAACTGAGACACGGTCCAGACTCCTACGGGAGGCAGCAGTGGGGAATATTGCACAATGGGCGCAAGCCTGATGCAGCCATGCCGCGTGTATGAAGAAGGCCTTCGGGTTGTAAAGTACTTTCAGCGGGGAGGAAGGCGATAAGGTTAATAACCTTGTCGATTGACGTTACCCGCAGAAGAAGCACCGGCTAACTCCGTGCCAGCAGCCGCGGTAATACGGAGGGTGCAAGCGTTAATCGGAATTACTGGGCGTAAAGCGCACGCAGGCGGTCTGTCAAGTCGGATGTGAAATCCCCGGGCTCAACCTGGGAACTGCATTCGAAACTGGCAGGCTAGAGTCTTGTAGAGGGGGGTAGAATTCCAGGTGTAGCGGTGAAATGCGTAGAGATCTGGAGGAATACCGGTGGCGAAGGCGGCCCCCTGGACAAAGACTGACGCTCAGGTGCGAAAGCGTGGGGAGCAAACAGGATTAGATACCCTGGTAGTCCACGCCGTAAACGATGTCGACTTGGAGGTTGTGCCCTTGAGGCGTGGCTTCCGGAGCTAACGCGTTAAGTCGACCGCCTGGGGAGTACGGCCGCAAGGTTAAAACTCAAATGAATTGACGGGGGCCCGCACAAGCGGTGGAGCATGTGGTTTAATTCGATGCAACGCGAAGAACCTTACCTACTCTTGACATCCAGAGAACTTTCCAGAGATGGATTGGTGCCTTCGGGAACTCTGAGACAGGTGCTGCATGGCTGTCGTCAGCTCGTGTTGTGAAATGTTGGGTTAAGTCCCGCAACGAGCGCAACCCTTATCCTTTGTTGCCAGCGGTCCGGCCGGGAACTCAAAGGAGACTGCCAGTGATAAACTGGAGGAAGGTGGGGATGACGTCAAGTCATCATGGCCCTTACGAGTAGGGCTACACACGTGCTACAATGGCGCATACAAAGAGAAGCGACCTCGCGAGAGCAAGCGGACCTCATAAAGTGCGTCGTAGTCCGGATTGGAGTCTGCAACTCGACTCCATGAAGTCGGAATCGCTAGTAATCGTAGATCAGAATGCTACGGTGAATACGTTCCCGGGCCTTGTACACACCGCCCGTCACACCATGGGAGTGGGTTGCAAAAGAAGTAGGTAGCTTAACCTTCGGGAGGGCGCTTACCACTTTGTGATTCATGACTGGGGTGAAGTCGTAACAAGGTAACCGTAGGGGAACCTGCGGTTGGATCACCTCCTTACCTTAAAGAACCTGCCTTTGTAGTGCTCACACAGATTGTCTGATGAAAAGTAAATAGCAAGGCGTCTTGCGATTGAGACTTCAGTGTCCCCTTCGTCTAGAGGCCCAGGACACCGCCCTTTCACGGCGGTAACAGGGGTTCGAATCCCCTAGGGGACGCCACTTGCTGGTTCGTGAGTGAAAGTCACCTGCCTTAATATCTCAAAACTCATCTTCGGGTGACGTTTGAGATATTTGCTCTTTAAAAATCTGGATCAAGCTGAAAATTGAAACGACACACATGTTATGTGTGTTCGAGTCTCTCAAATTTTCGCAAGTCGACGGTGAATCGAAAGAAACATCTTCGGGTTGTGAGGTTAAGCGACTAAGCGTACACGGTGGATGCCCTGGCAGTCAGAGGCGATGAAGGACGTGCTAATCTGCGAAAAGCGCCGGCGAGGTGATATGAACCTTTGACCCGGCGATGTCCGAATGGGGAAACCCAGTGCAATTCGTTGCACTATCGTTAACTGAATACATAGGTTAACGAGGCGAACCGGGGGAACTGAAACATCTAAGTACCCCGAGGAAAAGAAATCAACCGAGATTCCCCCAGTAGCGGCGAGCGAACGGGGAGCAGCCCAGAGTCTGAATCAGCTTGTGTGTTAGTGGAACGGTCTGGAAAGTCCGGCGATACAGGGTGACAGCCCCGTACACGAAAGCACACAGGTTGTGAACTCGAAGAGTAGGGCGGGACACGTGGTATCCTGTCTGAATATGGGGGGACCATCCTCCAAGGCTAAATACTCCTGACTGACCGATAGTGAACCAGTACCGTGAGGGAAAGGCGAAAAGAACCCCGGCGAGGGGAGTGAAAAAGAACCTGAAACCGTGTACGTACAAGCAGTGGGAGCACCTTCGTGGTGTGACTGCGTACCTTTTGTATAATGGGTCAGCGACTTATATTCTGTAGCAAGGTTAACCGTATAGGGGAGCCGAAGGGAAACCGAGTCTTAACTGGGCGTTAAGTTGCAGGGTATAGACCCGAAACCCGGTGATCTAGCCATGGGCAGGTTGAAGGTTGGGTAACACTAACTGGAGGACCGAACCGACTAATGTTGAAAAATTAGCGGATGACTTGTGGCTGGGGGTGAAAGGCCAATCAAACCGGGAGATAGCTGGTTCTCCCCGAAAGCTATTTAGGTAGCGCCTCGTGAACTCATCTTCGGGGGTAGAGCACTGTTTCGGCTAGGGGGCCATCCCGGCTTACCAACCCGATGCAAACTACGAATACCGAAGAATGTTATCACGGGAGACACACGGCGGGTGCTAACGTCCGTCGTGAAGAGGGAAACAACCCAGACCGCCAGCTAAGGTCCCAAAGTCATGGTTAAGTGGGAAACGATGTGGGAAGGCACAGACAGCCAGGATGTTGGCTTAGAAGCAGCCATCATTTAAAGAAAGCGTAATAGCTCACTGGTCGAGTCGGCCTGCGCGGAAGATGTAACGGGGCTAAACCATGCACCGAAGCTGCGGCAGCGACGCTTATGCGTTGTTGGGTAGGGGAGCGTTCTGTAAGCCGTTGAAGGTGTGCTGTGAGGCATGCTGGAGGTATCAGAAGTGCGAATGCTGACATAAGTAACGATAAAGCGGGTGAAAAGCCCGCTCGCCGGAAGACCAAGGGTTCCTGTCCAACGTTAATCGGGGCAGGGTGAGTCGACCCCTAAGGCGAGGCCGAAAGGCGTAGTCGATGGGAAACAGGTTAATATTCCTGTACTTGGTGTTACTGCGAAGGGGGGACGGAGAAGGCTATGTTAGCCGGGCGACGGTTGTCCCGGTTTAAGCATGTAGGCGGAACGATTAGGTAAATCCGGTCGTTTATTAACGCTGAGGTGTGATGACGAGGCACTACGGTGCTGAAGTAACAAATGCCCTGCTTCCAGGAAAAGCCTCTAAGCATCAGGTAACATCAAATCGTACCCCAAACCGACACAGGTGGTCAGGTAGAGAATACCAAGGCGCTTGAGAGAACTCGGGTGAAGGAACTAGGCAAAATGGTGCCGTAACTTCGGGAGAAGGCACGCTGATATGTAGGTGAAGCCCCTGCGGGTGGAGCTGAAATCAGTCGAAGATACCAGCTGGCTGCAACTGTTTATTAAAAACACAGCACTGTGCAAACACGAAAGTGGACGTATACGGTGTGACGCCTGCCCGGTGCCGGAAGGTTAATTGATGGGGTTAGCGGCAACGCGAAGCTCTTGATCGAAGCCCCGGTAAACGGCGGCCGTAACTATAACGGTCCTAAGGTAGCGAAATTCCTTGTCGGGTAAGTTCCGACCTGCACGAATGGCGTAATGATGGCCAGGCTGTCTCCACCCGAGACTCAGTGAAATTGAACTCGCTGTGAAGATGCAGTGTACCCGCGGCAAGACGGAAAGACCCCGTGAACCTTTACTATAGCTTGACACTGAACACTGGTCCTTGATGTGTAGGATAGGTGGGAGGCTTTGAAGCGTGGACGCCAGTCTGCGTGGAGCCGCCCTTGAAATACCACCCTTTAATGGCTGGTGTTCTAACGTAGACCCGTGATCCGGGTTGCGGACAGTGTCTGGTGGGTAGTTTGACTGGGGCGGTCTCCTCCCAAAGAGTAACGGAGGAGCACGAAGGTTAGCTAATCCTGGTCGGACATCAGGAGGTTAGTGCAATGGCATAAGCTAGCTTGACTGCGAGAGTGACGGCTCGAGCAGGTGCGAAAGCAGGTCATAGTGATCCGGTGGTTCTGAATGGAAGGGCCATCGCTCAACGGATAAAAGGTACTCCGGGGATAACAGGCTGATACCGCCCAAGAGTTCATATCGACGGCGGTGTTTGGCACCTCGATGTCGGCTCATCACATCCTGGGGCTGAAGTAGGTCCCAAGGGTATGGCTGTTCGCCATTTAAAGTGGTACGCGAGCTGGGTTTAGAACGTCGTGAGACAGTTCGGTCCCTATCTGCCGTGGGCGCTGGAGAATTGAGGGGGGCTGCTCCTAGTACGAGAGGACCGGAGTGGACGCATCACTGGTGTTCGGGTTGTCATGCCAATGGCACTGCCCGGTAGCTAAATGCGGAAAAGATAAGTGCTGAAAGCATCTAAGCACGAAACTTGCCCCGAGATGAGTTCTCCCTGACTCCTTGAGAGTCCTGAAGGAACGTTGAAGACTACGACGTTGATAGGTCGGGTGTGTAAGCGCAGCGATGCGTTGAGCTAACCGATACTAATGAACCGTGAGGCTTAACCTTACAACGCCGAAGGTGTTTTGGCGGATGAGACACGATATTTTCAGCTCTGATACAGATTTAACAGAATTTGCCTGGCGGCTTTAGCGCGGTGGTCCCACCTGACCCCATGCCGAACTCAGAAGTGAAACGCCGTAGCGCCGATGGTAGTGTGGGGTCTCCCCATGTGAGAGTAGGGAACTGCCAGGCATCAATTAAGTAGAGAGGCCATCCGCAAGGATGGCCTTTTTGCGTTTTTGAACCACCGAATTTTGTAGGCCGGGTAAGGCAAAGCCGCCATCCGGCAAGTCAGACCGCACTCCACGCCACAATAAACTCCGCAATCCCATCCACATCATTTAAATCCAGCAGCGGAACTTCAAGCGACAGCACAACATCACTGGCTACGGCAATCACGTGCTCATCAAGTGCTAACTCGCTGACATCATGCCCGGCATCGCTTCGGAACAGTAGGATCTTAGGCACGGCCTCATGCTTAAAACCCTCAACCAGCACCAGATCCAGCGTGGAATGATCCATCCGGCTAACCAGATAAGCCAGATCCAGCGGTGCCTCATCCGGCGTTTCTGTCATTAATGCCCAGCGCTGAGTACTTGCCACCATCGTTTGCGCGGCACCCGCTTTACGCAACTCATAGCTATCTTTGCCCGGATTATCGATATCCATATTATGGTGGGTGTGCTTGATCAACCCGGGACGAATACCTCTGGCACAAAGGGAAGGAATGAGCTTCTTCAGCAGCGTGGTTTTCCCGGTCCCGCTCCAGGCGGAAATGGCTACAACAGGTATCATCTTTTCTCCTGCATCATCTGCAAATCTTCACTTGTATTCACGTTCATGAACGCTGGTTTCAAATCGCTAAAATCAACGGAATGGCCGCCAGATTCGCGCATAAAGACCATCACCCTGCGCTCTCCCGCAGCCAGATACGCCTGCAGGGCCGGCGCTAACGATCGGTGCATCAACGCGATAGCAGGATGGTCACGCTCGCCGTCATGTACCCAAACCACAGGCGCTGCGCCACGGAGCAGTAACAAACGCTCGACAAGGCAGGACGGAATAAACGGCGTATCGCAGGGGCAGAACATAAACCACTCTCCGTGAGACTGTTGCATAACCGAAAGCATACCGGCAAGCGGTCCCGGGTAATTCTCAAGGCTATCCTGATAAACGGCGTACCCGCTGCGCTGGTAAGTGCCAATATGCCTGTTCGCACTGATGACCATTGTCGTCACCTGGCCTGCAAGCGTATCAGCGACGCATTGCCATAAGGGTTTGCCGTTAAGGAGTTGCAGCCCCTTATCTTTTCCCCCCATACGCGTTGCTCTGCCACCCGCCAGAACCACGCCGATGATTTCCAGACCCCGATTCACGAATATCGCCTCTTTTATTGTGGGATTGACCCTGCTAACGTGTCACTCTAAATGAAAGGAGCACCACCATGAAATGTAAACGTCTGAATGAAGTTATTGAACTCCTCCAGCCCGCCTGGCAAAAAGAGCCAGAGCTGAATCTGATGCAATTTTTACAGAAACTGGCGAAAGAGTCAGGTTTTGACGGCGAACTGGCAGACCTTTCTGACGACATCCTGATCTACCACCTCAAAATGCGTGACTCTGCCAAAGATGCTGTTATTCCTGGTATTCAGAAAGATTATGAGGAAGATTTTAAGACCGCATTATTGCGCGCCCGAGGCGTAATTAAAGAGTAAAAGCTTGTAAGCGGCGGCACCGAAATCGCCACAAGATGATATCCTGAATCATTCGTATAATTTCCGGATGATCGGATGAACGACCAGGCTTTTACTTTCCAGACATTACACCCTGACACCATTATGGATGCCCTGTTTGAACAGGGCATTCGCGTGGATTCCGGGCTAACGCCGTTAAACAGCTACGAAAACCGCGTCTATCAATTTCAGGATGAGGATCGTCAGCGCTTCGTCGTAAAGTTCTATCGTCCTGAACGCTGGTCCGCAGAACAAATTCAGGAAGAGCATCAGTTTGCTCACGATCTGCTGGATGATGATGTCCCCGTTGCCGCACCGCTAAAATTCAATAACCAGACGCTCCTCACGCACGAAGGGTTTTATTACGCGGTATTCCCGAGTCTGGGTGGTCGCCAGTTTGAGGCGGATAATATCGATCAAATGGAGTGGGTGGCTCGCTATCTGGGACGTATACACCAGACGGGACGCAAAAAAGCCTTTACTGCCCGCCCGACTATCGGGATTCAGGAATACCTTCTTGAACCGCGTGAAATATTTGAAACGTCTGCAATGATTCCCAATGCGCTGAAGGGAGATTTCCTCAGCGCCACCGATAAGCTGATTGCTGCGGTTAAAACCTGCTGGCGCGATGATATTTCCGTTTTGCGCCTGCATGGCGATTGTCACGCCGGCAATATTCTCTGGCGCGATGGCCCACTGTTTGTCGATCTCGATGATGCGCGTATGGGCCCAGCGGTTCAGGATCTGTGGATGCTGCTCAATGGCGACAAAGCCGAGCAACGCATGCAGCTTGAAACCATTATTGAAGCCTACGAAGAATTTAGCCCGTTTAATTCAGACGAAATTGCCCTGATTGAGCCTTTACGTGCTATGCGTTTTGTTTATTATCTCGCATGGTTAATCAGGCGTTGGGACGATCCCGCATTTCCTCGAAATTTCCCGTGGCTTACCGGAGAGGATTACTGGCGTAGCCAGATATCTACATTTACTGAGCAGGTCAAGGTTCTTCAGGAGCCCCCTCTGCAATTAACGCCGATGTATTAATTAGACACACCCAGGAGAGAGTTAATCATGAAAAAAATTTGGCTGGCGCTGGCAGGTATGATTCTGGCATTTAGCGCTTCTGCGGCGCAGTTTACCGACGGCAAACAGTACATCACGCTGGATAAGCCTGTCGCTGGCGAGCCACAGGTTCTGGAGTTCTTCTCGTTCTATTGCCCACACTGCTACCAGTTCGAGCAGGTACTGCATGTTTCTGACAACGTGAAGAAAAAGCTGCCGGAAGGCACCAAAATGACCAAGTACCACGTTGAGTTCCTGGGCCCATTGGGTAAAGACCTGACTCAGGCGTGGGCGGTAGCTATCGCGCTGGGCGTTGAAGATAAGGTAACGTCCCCAATGTTTGAAGCCGTGCAGAAAACCCAGACCGTTCAGACCACTGCGGATATCCGTAAAGTGTTCGTAGATGCCGGCGTGAAAGGTGAAGATTATGACGCGGCATGGAACAGCTTTGTGGTGAAGTCACTGGTGGCTCAGCAGGAAAAAGCGGCGGCTGACCTGCAGCTGCAGGGCGTTCCGGCAATGTTTGTTAATGGCAAATACCAGCTGAACATGCAGGGCATGGACACCAGCAGCATGGATATCTTTGTACAGCAGTACGCCGATACCGTGAAATACCTGGTTGAGAAGAAGTAATTTCGCTGATGTAAAAACGCCGGTCACTGACCGGCGTTTTTGTATGAAGATTTAATGCTGTCTATCTGTTCGTCTTTCTCTTTCCAGAGCGCATTAAGCCACTGCTGGAAACGACGCTTGAAATTCTTATCGTTAACATAGTCGCCATGCAGTCCGGCATCTATCGGGACCAGATCGACACGCACAACAATGCGCGTCAGTTTGCCGCTGAGCATATCGAAGAACGGCGTCCTATCGTTTTCCGGATAGCAGAGCGTGACGTTAAGGAGCTTATCGAACTGCGTGCCCAGCACATTAAGCGCCATCGCAATGCCCGCGGCCTTTGGCGGCAGCAGGTTCTGATAAGGGGAACGAGTTTGTTGGTGCTTCTCCTGCGTAAACCGGGAGCCTTCTACAAAGTTCACGATGGTGGTTGGATGCGCGCGAAACTTTTCGCAGGAACGGCGTGTGGTCTCCACATCTTTACCGCGACGCTCCGGATGACGAATCAAGTAGCTCCGTGAATAGCGTTTCATAAACGGCATATCCAGCGCCCAGCAGGCCAGGCCGATAAAAGGTACCCAGGCGAGCTGCTGTTTCAGGAAGTATTTGTTCATCGGGATGTGTTTGCGGAAAAGCACACACAACACCACGATATCAGCCCAGCTGTGGTGATTGCAGATCAGCAGATACCAGTTTTTTTTGTTGAGGCTCTCCAGCCCTTTGATATCCCACTTCAGATGCGGGTTCAGGCACAACAGGATCGCCAGTCCTTCACACCAGCAGTACATCATGAAGTTACAAAATGCGGACACGGCTCGCCACACCGCGGGTACAGGCAGCAGCAGTTTAACGAGCCCGGCGATAATGATCGGCACAGAACAGGCGAAAGTCACCAGGATAGTTAAAATGATGCTTAACAGTAATGTTATTGCAGCGAGCAATCTCGACATGATGAGCTTTTTCAAATGGTTAGCTGTAAGTGGGCAGCCGGCTATTCGGCGCTGGGCGCTGATTTTATCAGAAAACAGACAAAGTAATGGGGCTTTCACGTGAGGAACTGGTGGCTTTTCCTCTGTCGCAGAAGATTTCTCTGTGATTCTGCGCTAATCAAGGCTTATATCCACATAGACTAAATTGCCACCAGTTGACCATATAGAGAAGATCTCACAGCATAACAATATGATAATTAAGATCTAAATATTAACGCCTATATGTTTTTAGCGTCTGTTATTCATATGAATTGAAAATATACACAAACTTATCCACAGTTTTAATTTTGCGAGCGATCCTCACGATCGCAAAATCTTTTCCGGTATCTGGTGCTAATAACTGATGTTTTCATCCTTATGTGGCATCCTTTACGCATAAATTGATTAAAGGCACGGACATTATGGTTCAGATCCCAGAAAACCCTCTTATTCTCGTCGATGGCTCTTCTTACCTGTATCGGGCGTATCATGCGTTTCCTCCTCTGACCAACAGCGCAGGAGAACCTACCGGCGCAATGTACGGCGTGCTGAATATGCTTCGCAGCCTTATTCTTCAGTATCAGCCAACCCATGCGGCAGTCGTTTTTGATGCGAAAGGCAAAACGTTCCGCGACGAGTTGTTTGAGCATTACAAATCCCACCGTCCGCCAATGCCTGACGATCTGCGAGCGCAGATTGAGCCGCTGCACGCCATGGTGAAGGCGATGGGCCTGCCGCTGCTGGCCGTCTCTGGCGTCGAAGCCGATGACGTCATCGGCACGCTGGCGCGTGAAGCTGAAAAAATGGGCCGACCGGTACTGATCAGCACCGGCGATAAAGATATGGCTCAGCTGGTGACGCCGGGTATCACCCTGATTAACACCATGACGAACACCATTCTGGGGCCTGAAGAGGTGGTTACAAAGTATGGCGTGCCGCCTGAACTGATTATCGACTTCCTCGCGTTGATGGGTGACTCCTCGGATAACATCCCTGGCGTGCCGGGCGTTGGTGAAAAAACCGCGCAAGCTCTGCTTCAGGGGCTGGGCGGGCTGGATACGTTATATGCGGAATCGGATAAAATCGCCGGGCTCACCTTCCGTGGTGCAAAAACCATGGCCGGAAAACTGGAAGAAAACAAAGAGGTGGCTTATCTCTCTTATAAGCTGGCAACCATCAAAACCGACGTTGAACTGGAGCTGGGCTGTGAACAGCTGGAGGTACAACAGCCTTCCGCTGACGATCTGCTGACCCTGTTTAAGAAATACGAATTTAAGCGCTGGATCACTGACGTAGAAGCCGGTAAATGGCTGCAGGCAAAAGGGGCTAAACCGGCTGCAAAGCCGAAAGAGACAATTGTTGTTGATGCAGAAGAGCAGGCGGAAGAAGAAGCCGTGGCGCTTTCCTTCGACAACTACGAAACCATTCTTGACGAGTCGCAGCTGATTGCGTGGATCGAGAAGCTGAAAAAAGCGCCGGTCTTTGCCTTTGATACCGAAACCGACAGTCTTGATAACATCTCTGCCAATATGGTGGGCCTCTCCTTTGCCACTGAGCCCGGTCTTGCGGCCTATGTGCCCGTCGCGCACGATTACCTGGATGCGCCGGAACAGCTCTCCCGTGAGCGCGTGCTTGAGCTGCTGAAGCCGATCCTGGAAGACGAGAAGGCGCTGAAGGTCGGGCAAAATCTCAAGTACGACCGCGGCATTTTGCAGAACTACGGCATTGAACTGCGCGGGATTGCCTTCGACACTATGCTCGAATCCTACATTCTGGACAGCGTCGCGGGCCGTCATGATATGGATTCCTTATCTGACCGCTGGCTCAAGCACAAAACGATCACGTTTGAAGAGATTGCCGGTAAAGGGAAAAATCAGCTTACCTTTAACCAGATTGCTCTCGAAGAGGCAGGGCGCTACGCGGCGGAAGATGCTGATGTCACGCTGCAGCTGCACCTGAAGATGTGGCCAAAACTGCAGAAGCATGAAGGACCGCTGAACGTGTTCCAGCATATCGAGATGCCGCTGGTTCCCGTACTGTCCCGCATCGAACGCAACGGCGTGAAGATCGATCCAACGGTGCTGCATAACCACTCCGGTGAGCTCGCCCAGCGTCTGACCGAGCTTGAGCAAAAAGCGCATGAGCTTGCCGGCGAGCCGTTTAACCTCTCTTCGCCGAAGCAGCTGCAAACCATTCTGTTTGAAAAGCAGGGTATCAAGCCGCTGAAGAAAACCCCTGGCGGCGCACCGTCAACTTCTGAAGAGGTGCTGGAAGAGCTGGCGCTGGATTACCCGCTGCCAAAAGTGATTCTGCAGTACCGTGGCCTCGCGAAGCTGAAGTCTACCTACACCGACAAGCTCCCGCTGATGATCAACCCGAAAACAGGCCGCGTGCATACCTCATATCATCAGGCTGTAGCGGCGACGGGGCGTCTCTCGTCAACCGATCCAAACCTGCAGAACATCCCGGTACGTAACGAAGAAGGCCGCCGTATTCGTCAGGCTTTTATTGCGCCCGATGACTACCTGATTGTCTCGGCTGACTACTCGCAAATTGAGCTACGCATTATGGCGCATCTCTCCCGCGACAAAGGTTTGCTGACGGCCTTCGCAGAAGGGAAGGATATCCACCGGGCGACCGCGGCGGAAGTTTTCGGTTTGCCGCTGGACAGCGTGACGAACGAACAGCGCCGCAGCGCTAAAGCGATCAACTTCGGCTTAATTTACGGCATGAGCGCGTTTGGCCTTTCGCGCCAGCTCAATATTCCGCGCAAAGAGTCGCAAAAGTATATGGACCTCTACTTCGAACGCTATCCGGGCGTGCTGGAATACATGGAGCGCACCCGCGCGCAGGCGAAGGAGAAAGGTTACGTTGAAACCCTTGATGGCCGCCGTCTCTACTTGCCGGACATCAAATCCAGCAACGCGGCGCGACGCGCTGGCGCAGAGCGTGCGGCGATCAACGCCCCGATGCAGGGTACCGCGGCGGACATTATCAAGCGCGCAATGATCGCCGTTGATGCCTGGCTAGAAAAAGAGAAGCCTCGCGTGAAAATGATCATGCAGGTACACGATGAACTGGTATTCGAAGTGCACAAAGACGATCTCGACGTCGTATCGAAAAAGATCCACGAACTGATGGAAAGCAGCATGACGCTGGACGTGCCGTTGCTGGTGGAAGTGGGAAGTGGTGAAAACTGGGATCAGGCTCACTAACGCTTCTGCGAAGAACGCGCGTTTTATGTAAGTTTGCAACATAACAACGCGCGTTTTGTGACGATCATTAGAATTCCCTATGTAAAGAATGAAAAAAAACTACAAAAAGTGCTTTTTCTGCAGCACAAAAAGGGGTAGAGTTATCGACGTAGGGTACAGAGGTAAGATGTTCTATCTTTCAGACCTTTTACTTCACGTAATCGGATTTGGCTGAATATTTTAGCCGCCCCAGTCAGTAATGACTGGGGCGTTTTTTATTGCGGCAAAGAAAAAATCAGGGCAAAAAAAAGCGCGGCCATCGCCGCGCTCGGTATTACTCTTCTTCCGCTTCCGTTGCGGGTTCCAGCTCGTTAAACCAGGTATCGAGCTTCTGACGCAGCTTGTCCACGCCCTGCTTTTTCAGCGAGGAGAACGGCTCAACCTGCACATCACCGTTGAACGCCAGTACTGCTTCGCGAACCATATTCACCTGCGCTTTACGCGCACCGCTTGCCAGCTTATCGGCTTTTGTCAGCAGCACCAGCACGGCGATATCGCTTGCTACCGCCCAGTCGATCATCTGCTGATCCAGATCTTTAAGGGGATGGCGAATATCCATCAACACCACCAGACCTTTCAGGCACAGGCGCTTTTCCAGGTATTCACCCAGCGCACGCTGCCATTTGATTTTCATCTCTTCCGGTACCTGTGCGTAACCGTATCCCGGTAAGTCGACAAGGCGTTTGCCTTCTGCCACTTCAAACAGGTTAATCAGCTGGGTACGGCCAGGTGTTTTTGAGGTACGCGCCAGGCTCTTCTGATTGGTCAGCGTATTCAGGGCGCTGGATTTCCCCGCATTGGAGCGGCCAGCAAAGGCCACTTCAATGCCGGTATCAGAAGGAAGGTGGCGAATATCGGGCGCACTGGTGACAAAATGCGTCTGTTGGTAGTTCCAGGTAGTCACGTGGTCGTCTCCAAAATCGTAATCTGAGGGAGATTATACCCGAATGCAGGCAAAAGGCTTTCTGATTACATATGACCTGTAGGCTAAAGCCCCAAACGGTGTGAGAGATCGGCCAGAGATGCTATGGGAGATTTCAGAGAATTCGCAGGCGTTAAAAAATGCAAACTGTTTTAAATCATGAGTTTATTCCCGGGTAATTATCTGAAAATCTCTTTTTATACTGTTTCGTTGCTTGTTAGTTTATGCGAACAAGGTAAAGTGTGCGTCAGGGCGAGGAAGCCATCAGGAAATCGACTTAAGGATTAGGGTCAGGAGCGCCAGGAGGCGAAGACGCAGGATTGTCAGGATGACCAGCGCCTGGAGGCGTTTTAACAGGAAATGGAACCGTATCACGGACGGTATTAGCCAAGGGATAAACAGGGTTTGTTGTTGGCAAACACGGATTGTCTGACCCGCTAAGGGTTGTGAGTCAGGAAAAAAGGCGACAGATTGCTCTGTCGCCTTTTTTCTTTGCTTGCTTTCTGCTAGATTTCGCCGCAATTCTATACTGAAGAAAACGACTTAAAGATAAAACATCATGAAAAAACCAACCTCCGCTGCGGGTGCGAAACGCCCTGCAAAAGCACGCCGCAAAACGCGCGAAGAACTGAACCAGGAAGCGCGCGATCGTAAACGCGATAAAAAACATCGCGGTCATGCTGCGGGTAGCCGTGCCAGCGGCGTTGGTGCAGCGGGCGCTTCTGCAAAAGGCAAACAGCAGAAAGATCCTCGTATCGGCAGTAAAACTCCCATTCCACTGGGCGTGACAGACACCCCGGTCACTAAGCAGCACAAACCAAAGAGCGAGAAACCTATGCTTTCACCGCAGGCTGAGCTGGATTTGCTGGAGAACGATGAGCGCCTGGACGCGCTGCTGGAACGTCTTGAAGAGGGTGAAACCCTGACCGCCGAAGAGCAGTCATGGGTTGATGCCAAACTGGATCGCATCGATGAACTGATGCAGAAGCTGGGCCTGTCATACGACGATGACGAAGATGAAGAAGAAGAAGACGAAAAGCAGGAAGATATGATGCGTCTTCTGAAGGGTGGAAACTAACATTTGCACCCGGCAGGCACGATAGTCCTGCTTATAACCCTTCCGGTTATATGTTATCTGGTGTGGTTATTCGTTAAACTACGGCGGTTGTCGCGGCGACAGAAGTGGCTGCGCACCCGAGTGATGGTCCGCAATAGGGCCGGAACGGGCCGCCGTATACGAACGCGACACCAACGGAAGGAGTGAGCATGTCAGTACCATCTATCGACTGGGATTTGGCCCTAATCCAGAAATATAACTATTCCGGGCCGCGTTATACGTCATACCCCACCGCGCTGGAGTTCTCCGATGCCTTCGGTGAGGATGATTTTCAGCAGGCTGTCGCGCGCTATCCTGAGCGTCCGCTGTCTCTCTACGTCCATATTCCGTTCTGCCACAAGCTCTGCTACTTCTGCGGCTGCAATAAAATCGTTACCCGTCAGCAGCATAAAGCCGACCAGTATCTTGATGCGCTCGAACAAGAAATAGTGCATCGCGCGCCGCTGTTTGCTGGCCGTCACGTCAGCCAGCTTCACTGGGGTGGCGGCACGCCAACCTATCTGAATAAAGCACAAATAAGCCGCCTGATGACCTTGCTGCGCGGCAATTTCAGTTTTAACGACGACGCTGAAATCTCGATCGAGGTCGATCCGCGTGAAATTGAGCTGGATGTGCTGGATCATTTACGTGCAGAGGGCTTCAATCGCCTGAGCATGGGCGTGCAGGACTTCAACAAAGAGGTCCAGCGTCTGGTGAACCGCGAGCAGGACGAAGAATTTATCTTTGCCTTACTCAACCATGCGCGTGAAATTGGCTTCACCTCGACCAATATCGATCTGATCTATGGCCTGCCAAAGCAGACGCCGGAAAGCTTCGCCTTCACGCTGAAGCGCGTGGCCGAACTTAACCCTGACCGCCTGAGCGTCTTTAACTATGCGCATCTGCCGACGCTCTTTGCCGCTCAGCGTAAAATCAAAGATGCCGACCTTCCTTCTGCCCAACAGAAGCTGGATATCCTGCAGGAAACCATTTCCTCGCTGACCGAGACCGGCTATCAGTTTATCGGTATGGATCATTTTGCCCGTCCTGATGACGAGCTGGCCATTGCCCAGCGTGAAGGGGTACTGCACCGTAACTTCCAGGGCTACACGACCCAGGGCGATACCGATTTACTGGGGATGGGCGTCTCCGCTATCAGCATGATTGGCGACTGTTACGCGCAGAACCAGAAAGAGCTGAAGCTCTACTATCAGCAGGTTGATGACACAGGTAACGCGCTGTGGCGCGGCATTGCGTTAACGCGCGACGACTGCATCCGTCGGGACGTGATTAAGGCGCTTATCTGCAACTTCCGTCTCGATTTCAGTGATGTGGAAGCGCAGTGGGGTCTGCACTTCAGCGATTATTTTGCAGAAGACCTGAAGCTCCTGGCGCCGCTGGCGAAAGACGGGCTGGTGGATGTATCGGAGAGTGCGATTGAGGTCACGCCGAAAGGGCGTCTGTTGATTCGTAACATCTGCATGTGCTTTGATGCCTACCTGCGGCAGAAAGCGCGTTTGCAGCAGTTCTCGCGGGTCATTTAAGCCGCATTGATGAAAACGTAGGCCGGGTAAGGCGTAGCCGCCACCCGGCTTTTACGTTCAACTCGCTAGCTAAACAGCCCGACCAGCGCCGCACATAGCACGGCCGCAACGGCGGTTTGTGGCGTGTGGCTTTCAGCGGCTCCGCTAGAGAGCATATTCACTAATGTTTCCAGCATGATGTTCACCCTCAATTTCCGGGCACGATCATACAAAACTTAACGGAACAGTAAAGCGCAAAATAACACCACTTTGCGCTCAATTAATAATCTTTACGCTGCGGTAAAGGTCACTCCATTCCCAGCTCTTTAAGCTTGCGCGTCAGGGTATTACGTCCCCATCCCAGCAGGCGGGCGGCTTCCTGCTTATGACCCTGAGTATGACGAAGCGCGGTGGTTAATAACGTACGCTCCATCTCAGGCTGAGCTTCAGACAGCAGGTTTTGATGACCGGAACGCAGCGCACGGTCGGCCCACTGCGCCAGCAGCGTCGCCCAGCTGTCCGGCAGCGTGTGCCCGGTACTGCTTTCAGGCGCGGTCGCTTCAAACAGCTCGGCCGGTAAATCCTGAATCAACACTTCCTGTCCGGCGGCCATCACGGTTAACCAGCGGCAGGTGTTTTCCAGCTGACGTACGTTGCCCGGCCACGCCAGACGCGTCAGAGCCGCATCGGTTTCCGGGTGAAGCTGTTTGGCTTCCACACCGAGCTCCCGGGCAGCCACCTGCAGGAAATGACGCGCCAGGCGAGGGATATCTTCACGGCGTTCACGCAGCGGCGGCAGATGAACGCGAATCACGTTTAGGCGATGGAATAAATCCTCGCGGAATTTTCCCTCCTGCACGCGTTGCTCCAGGTTCTGGTGGGTCGCAGCGATAATGCGCACGTCCACCTTCACTGGCGCATAGCCGCCCACGCGATAAAACTGCCCGTCGGCCAGCACGCGCAGCAGTCGGGTCTGGACATCCAGCGGCATATCGCCGATCTCATCCAGGAACAGCGTGCCGCCATCAGCCTGTTCGAACCGCCCCTGGCGAATGGTATTTGCCCCGGTAAACGCCCCTTTTTCATGACCGAACAGTTCCGATTCAATCAAATCCTTCGGGATAGCCGCCATATTCAGGGCGATGAAGGGCGCTTTAGCCCGCGGGCTGTGGCGATGCAATGCATGTGCCACAAGCTCTTTACCGGTTCCCGATTCACCGTTAATCAATACGCTGATGGACGAGCGGGACAAGCGGCCAATAATGCGAAACACATCCTGCATTGCCGGCGCTTCGCCGATGATGTCAGTCGTTGGCCCAAAATCGGGCGCGTGGCGCGGCTGTTGCTGCTCCTGATAATGGCTAATCGCGCGCTCAACCAGCGCCACCGCTTCGTCAATATCAAACGGTTTGGGCAGGTAATCGAACGCCCCTTGCTGATAGGCACTCACTGCGGCATCCAGATCGGAATGTGCCGTCATTATGATGACCGGAAGCATAGGGTGGCGTTGTTTGATCTGCTTTAAAAGCGCCAGCCCGTCCATGCCCGGCATGCGAATATCCGACAGGAGAACATCCGGCGTTTTGGTGGTGAGTGCGTCGAGCACTTCGCTGCCGCTCTCAAACGTCGTGCAGCTTAATCCCGCCCCTGTGAGCGCGCGTTCAAGCACCCAACGGATGGAGCTATCGTCATCGACTACCCAGACTATCCCTCGTTGCATAAACGTCACCTTTATTTTTTAATCGGCAGGAAAACCGAAAACTCGGTATGTCCCGGCCAACTGGTAAATTCAATTTTGCCAGAGTGTTGATCGATCAAACTGCGGGCAATGGATAAGCCCAGGCCGGTCCCGCCTTCGCGACCGCTTACCATCGGATAGAACAGGGTGTCCTGCAGATGCGATGGAATACCAGGCCCGTTATCCTCGACGTCGATTCGGGCCGCCAGGCGATAGCGCACGCCGTGTAACGTGAGCTGGAAGGCGGTGCGGGTGCGTAAAATAATCTCGCCCCCTTCCGGCCCCAGCGCCTGCAGCGCGTTGCGCACAATATTCAACAGGACCTGCTCGATCTGATCCGGGTCATGCGCCAGTTCCGGCAGGCTTGGGTCGTAATCACGTACCAGCGTGACGTTCTCCGGCAGCTCCATCGAGACGAGCTTCACCACCCGTTCGGCCACTTTATGGATGCTTTCTGTGACATGCATTCCCGGCTGCTGCGGCCCGAGAAGGCGGTCAACCAGATTACGCAGACGGTCCGCCTGCTCAATGATGACGTTGGTGTACTCCGCCAGAGCAGGGTCGGGCAGCGCCTTGGTCAGAAGCTGCGCCGCGCCGCGTAACCCACCCAGCGGGTTTTTGATTTCATGTGCCAGACCGCGCACCAGGTCTCGGGCGGCAATTTGCTGCGCATGCTGAAGCTGCTCCTGGCTCAGTCGACGCTGATTATCCATCGGCGCCATCTCAAGCAGGATCATACCTTCGGGAAGACGCTGCGCGGTCAGCGACAGGATATGCGAGCGCCCGTCGATCACCAGCGTCACTTCGTTATCCGTGAACCCTTGACCCGCCTGCAAACTTTCCTGCATCAGGCCAATATTCAGCGAAAAATAGCTCAGGAGTTCCGGAAGCGGGGTGCCAAACAGTTTGCGTGCGCTTTGGGCAAGCAACTGCTGCGCCGCCGGGTTGGCGTAATGCACCGCCAGTTCGTCATCGACCAGCAAGATGCTGTTAATCAAAGAATTGAGGATCTGCCCAGCATCGGGCAGCGTGCCAGTTGCCATTCAGCAGTCTCCTGGAGTCGTTTGCACTAATTTAGTGCAGTATAGCGTTTTCGGCGTAAAAAGCGCGTGAGATCAGGTTGTTGGTGGAGAAAAAAGCCCATCCGGAGATGGGCTAAAAGTTTCCACGGCAACTACTCCCGGCGCTTGTCACGCCGGGTAAAACAACTTTATTAAACGCTGTAGTACAGTTCGAACTCAACCGGGTGCGGAGTCATACGTACACGGTCGTTCTCTTCAGTACGCAGGGCGATGTAAGCGTCAATCGCTTCATCAGTGAACACGCCACCGGCAGTCAGGAACTCACGGTCTGCATCCAGAGCCTGGAGGGCTTCTTCCAGAGAGCCAGCAACCTGTGGGATCTCTTTCGCTTCTTCTGGCGGCAGGTCGTACAGGTTTTTGTCCATCGCTTCGCCTGGGTGGATCTTGTTTTTGATACCGTCCAGACCCGCCATCAGCAGTGCTGCGAAGCACAGGTATGGGTTAGCCGCTGGATCCGGGAAGCGCACTTCGATACGACGCGCTTTCGGAGAGGCAACAACCGGGATACGGATAGAAGCAGAACGGTTACGAGCAGAGTAGGCCAGCATCACTGGTGCTTCATAGCCCGGGACCAGACGCTTGTATGAGTTAGTGGTAGGGTTCGCCAGGGCGTTGATCGCTTTAGCGTGTTTGATAACACCACCGATGTAGTGCAGCGCCTGCTCAGACAGACCCGCATACTTGTCGCCAGAGAACAGGTTGGTACCGTTCTTGGACAGAGACATGTGGCAGTGCATACCGGAACCGTTGTCGCCAAACATTGGTTTTGGCATGAAGGTTGCGGTTTTACCGAAACGGTGCGCAACGTTGTGCACAACGTATTTGTAGATCTGAATCTCATCCGCTTTTTTGGTCATGGTGTTGAAGCGAGTTGCGATTTCGTTCTGGCCAGCGGTCGCCACTTCGTGGTGGTGAGCTTCAACAACCAGGCCCATCTCTTCCATGATCAGACACATGGTAGAACGGATGTCCTGTGAAGAATCGACCGGAGGAACCGGGAAGTAACCGCCTTTCACGCCAGGACGGTGACCTTTGTTACCACCTTCGTATTTGGTGGAAGAGTTCCATGCACCTTCGATGTCATCGATAGCCACGTGGGAACCAGAAATTGAAGCGCCGAAACGGATGTCGTCAAACAGGAAGAACTCTGGCTCTGGCCCGAACAGAACGGTGTCTGCGATGCCGGTAGAACGCAGGTACTCTTCAGCGCGTTTCGCGATAGAACGTGGGTCGCGGTCGTAACCCTGCAGAGTGCCTGGCTCGAGGATGTCGCAACGGATGATCAGTGTCGGTTCTTCGAAGAACGGGTCAATGAGCGCAGTGGTCGCATCTGGCATCAGAACCATGTCGGATTCGTTAATGCCTTTCCAGCCACCAATGGAGGAGCCGTCAAACATTTTGCCTTCTTCAAAGAATTCGGCGTTCACCTGATGAGCAGGGATTGTGACGTGCTGTTCTTTACCTTTGGTATCGGTGAAGCGCAGATCAACAAACTTCACTTCATGTTCGTTCAGCATCGTCAAAACGTGTTCAGCGGACATACTTAACTCTCCAGATTGGTCATTGTCGTCGTGGTAACGAGGTCTTCAATTTCTGTTTGTACTGGCTGTCGCCATGTTTTTTTTATAAAGCGAAATCTGTGCCAACTTTTAAAACACCCCAAAAAGGCGTTATCATGCGCACCATAGTGCAAAAGGGCTGCACCACAATGGATTTGTTGCACCAGTATAGTGCTTCAATGTGAACATTGAGCACCATATTGGTGCAATTTACGTTAAAGTGCCCTTTTACCGCTCCGTGAAAGCGATCACAAAGCATCTCTGCAATACTTGTTTGCGGGGGATGTTTGTGATCCTGTTTTGTAGTGCGATTAATCCGTGTACAATAACGCGCTATTTCTAAATGCCTGAGGCAAAGTTGTGATCGAAAATTTGCGTAACATCGCCATCATCGCGCACGTTGACCATGGTAAAACTACCCTGGTTGATAAGCTGCTGCAGCAATCCGGTACGTTTGATGCTCGTGCCGAAACCCAAGAACGCGTGATGGACTCCAACGATTTGGAGAAAGAGCGTGGGATTACCATCCTCGCGAAAAACACCGCGATTAAATGGAATGACTACCGTATCAACATCGTTGATACCCCAGGGCACGCCGACTTCGGTGGTGAAGTTGAACGTGTAATGTCCATGGTAGACTCCGTTCTGCTGGTCGTTGACGCAATGGATGGCCCAATGCCACAGACGCGCTTCGTGACCAAAAAAGCATTTGCCCATGGTCTGAAGCCAATCGTTGTTATCAACAAAGTTGACCGCCCTGGCGCGCGTCCTGACTGGGTTGTTGACCAGGTATTCGACCTGTTCGTTAACCTGGACGCGACCGACGAGCAGCTGGACTTCCCTATCGTTTACGCGTCTGCGCTGAACGGTATCGCAGGTCTGGACCACGAAGACATGGCTGAAGACATGACCCCGCTGTACCAGGCGATTGTTGACCGTGTTCCTGCGCCAAACGTCGATCTCGACGGCACCCTGCAGATGCAGATCTCTCAGCTCGACTACAACAACTACGTTGGCGTAATCGGCATTGGTCGTATCAAGCGCGGTAAAGTGAAGCCTAACCAGCAGGTCACTATCATCGATAGCGAAGGCAAAACCCGTAACGGTAAAGTAGGCAAAGTGCTGACTCACCTGGGTCTTGAGCGTATCGAGAGCGATGTGGCAGAAGCGGGCGACATCATCGCTATCACCGGTCTGGGTGAACTGAACATCTCCGACACCATCTGCGATCCGCAGAACGTCGAAGCGCTGCCAGCCCTGTCCGTTGATGAACCAACCGTATCGATGTTCTTCAACGTCAACACCTCTCCGTTCTGTGGTAAAGAAGGTAAGTTCGTTACCTCTCGTCAGATCCTTGACCGCCTGAACAAAGAGCTGGTGCACAACGTTGCGCTGCGCGTTGAAGAAACCCAGGACGCTGATGCGTTCCGCGTTTCTGGTCGTGGTGAGCTGCACCTGTCTGTTCTGATCGAAAACATGCGTCGTGAAGGTTTCGAAATGGCGGTTTCCCGTCCGAAAGTTATCTTCCGCGAAATCGACGGCCGTAAACAAGAGCCGTTCGAAAACGTGACGCTGGACGTTGAAGAGCAGCACCAGGGTTCTGTAATGCAGGCACTGGGCGAGCGTAAAGGCGACCTGAAAAACATGAATCCAGATGGCAAAGGCCGCGTACGTCTCGACTACGTGATCCCAAGCCGTGGTCTGATCGGCTTCCGTTCAGAGTTCATGACCATGACCTCTGGTACCGGTCTGCTGTACTCCACCTTCAGCCACTATGACGACGTTCGTCCGGGCGAAGTAGGCCAGCGTAACAACGGCGTGCTGATCTCCAACGGTCAGGGTAAAGCGGTTGCGTTTGCGCTGTTCGGTCTGCAGGATCGCGGTAAGCTGTTCCTGGGTCACGGTGCTGAAGTTTATGAAGGCCAGATCATCGGTATTCACAGCCGTTCTAACGACCTGACTGTAAACTGCCTGACCGGTAAGAAACTGACCAACATGCGTGCGTCCGGTACTGACGAAGCAACGGTTCTGGTTCCACCTATCAAGATGACCCTGGAGCAAGCTCTGGAATTCATCGATGACGACGAACTGGTAGAAGTGACTCCTCAGTCAATTCGTATCCGTAAACGTCACCTGACCGAGAACGATCGTAAACGTGCAATGCGCGGTGCGAAAGAAGAGTAATACGGTCAATCCGTAGTAAAAAAAGCCGCTGATATCAGCGGCTTTTTTGTTGTTATTTGAAGCTGTATTTCACCCCCAGCATTCCCTGCGTCTCGCTGAAGCCTTTATCGCCGACCTGCTGAGCCATGTTGCCCCAGACGCTAAGCTGCGGCGTGATCTGTCCCTCCACACCCGTTTTAAGCTCACCGATGTTGCGCGTACCGCGCATCTCGTTGCTGACGTCATCCATGCGGATGCGCGTGGTCTGAGTATTGTGGATCCAGTTCGCCTCGATGAACGGCTGGAAGGTACGGGATTTATCGTCGTCAATCGCGTTATGCCCGCTGATGTAGGCCTTCACGCCGAGACGGGTCATCAGGTTTCCCTGGGTTTCGTCTTTCACCCGCGTGCCGTTGCGTTCGCGATGGTCGTCAGCCTGCACGTCCATCCACACCACCTGTGCTTTTGGCTGGAGCCAGTAGCTGTTGCGACCGCTTTCGCCCACCTTGAAGCTATATCCCGCTTCGACAGAGGCGGTTACCCCACTTGAGCGATAACTTTCCGTGGCCTGATCCTGCCCCATGACCTTGTTATCGAACCAGTTATACAGCATCCAGCTATCAACGTAGGTGCCGCTTTTATCCGCTTCGTTTGCATACCAGGTTCCGTACAGGCCTACGCTATAGCCATTAACTTCGCCACGCGAGTGGTATCCGGTCAGGCTGGAAACGCTCCGGCTCTGGCTGTTGCCGTAGCCGGCCATCAGGCCAAGATGCCAGCGATCCAGACCGTCGGAACTCCATTGCGCCACATCTCCCCCTATCTGGAGCACGTAGCGATTGGCAGTGGTCTTTAACTGGCCGCTGCCGTCTTTAAACCGCGTATGGCCACCGACGTTACGCATCCACAGGCTTGTTACTTTTTGCTCACCCGTCAGGATGTCGGTGTACTGCGTTTCACCCAGACGATCGTGCAGACGGGTCATAAACAGCGTATTTGCCGCATAGCTGTTCGCCTGATAGCTGCCAAATTCCGGACGATACTGATGCTCGCTTTTCGGTGGCGCAGCAGGCGGTACCGGTTCCTGCGGTGGAACAACCGGGTCAACCGGTGGGTCTACGGGGTCGACCGGCGGAATCACCGGGTCAACCGGTGGGTCAACGGGATCGACCGGTGGAATTACCGGGTCAACCGGTGGGTCTACCGGGTCAACTGGCGGGTCAACAGGGTCAACTGGCGGGTCAACAGGGTCGACTGGCGGGTCAACAGGGTCAACTGGTGGGTCAACAGGATCGTCCGGTGGGTCAACGGGCTCAGCCAGGCTGGTCAGGAACCAGTTTTTACCTTTTTGCACAACGTTATAGTCATAACCCCCTGCCACGATACGGCTGGTCTTTGCGAACGTCCCGTCAGAGTTGCCGCCAACGCTGACAATCTCAATCCCTTCTACGGTTTGTGCGCCGGTACCGCCAATGTTGTTCACTTCCACCCCGGTATGACCGGAAGTATTCCCTTCAACGATCAGCTTGTCCGTTTCAGAAGTATCGTCAAACAGCACGGTATTGAAAACCAACTTGCCGCCGTTGCCGATGTAATCATCGTTGATGGTCAGGGTTTGCCAGGTTGCATTTTCGGGATGCTGGAAATTAATCGTGCCGCCCGCATTCAGCGTCAGGCTGGTCAGCGTGGAGCTGTCGCGCATATTCCATACGGCATCATTCATCGTAAGTGCGATGACACCGCTGCCTGCGGCATTGCTCTCAATGAAGGACGCTCCGTTCCACAATGAGTTGTCATTCATTGTCAGCGTAATGGCGCTGTTTTGTGCCGGTAGCGTGCTGGTGGCCGCGATGCCGCCCGCGGAGAGAATATCGCCGTTGAGGATGAATTTGCCACCAGCGGATGCATCAATAACCCCGCCATTACCTGCGTTCAGGGCATAGCTGCCGCTGTCGCGCTGGCCAGCGGTGGTAATGGTTGCGCCACCCGCCAGCGTTATCACGCCGCGTGACCAGGCGTAGAGCCCGTGCGGGGCCTGCGCGGAGCTGCTTGTTTTAGCGCTGCTGTTTACCGCAATAGTGGCATTATCACCAAGGTTTACCGCACCGGTGTAGGCATAGACACCATGCGCGCTGGCGCCGTTGGTGGTAATGCTGGCGCCCTCATCAAGGTTGATGGTCGATGAGCCGGTTGAATAGATCCCGGAGGCGCTATTCTGGTCAGTAATAATGGCCGCGTTTTTTCCTAGCTCAATTTTTGACGCAGAACCCGCATACAGGCCGTAGGCCGATGCGCCGAACGTTTCAATGGTTGCCTCATCACCCAGACGGACATAAGAGCCGCTCTGGTTGGTGCGGATCCCCTCGGCGTAGGTGCCCCGCGTAACAATATGCGCACGATCGCCGACGATAACGTTATTTTTGGCCTTCGATGCGTCATTTAGTGCATAGGCGCTAATCCCGCGACCGGTGCTGCCGGTGGTTTCGATGTAGAGATCGTCGCCCACATAAATATTGGCGGAGCCGAGAGAGCCCTGGCTGAAGGAGCTATACCCGGCATTAATGCCGTCGCCGCTTTGGCCATTGACGTAGATGTGTGTGCGATCGCCGGTAATGATAAACACCGGATTGTCCGGCGTGTTCATACCATGGGTACGAATGCCGTCGACATCTTTACCATTATTGGCGGCCACTTTTGACTGGGTGCGAATAGTCAGATCGTCACCAAATATTACGCCCGGGCTGCCGGACGTGGAGTTCTGAATAACGGTAATGGAATGCTCGAAGGCTTCCGCCCCTGGCCCTTCGAGCGTGATCCCATCTCCGTAGATCGGGATATTACCCGGGCTGTACTGATAGACATAGTTAGGATCGGTGGTATTTTTGCTAAAGTTCGCATTTGCCGTTGCCGGTATTAGCGCCTGTATTTCTGCAGGCAAATCCGTTACCGCTCCGGAGGTTGGTAAATTAGCAAAATCTATTACCGCAGCATGTACGGCGAATAGCGCTGACGATAACGCCAGCGAAATCGCAACCGCGACAGGTGAGTGTTTCATTAAATATGGCATAACTGCCCCTTTCTTTCAGGCGTAAAACATCCTCCACACTATTAAATGTGGGTATGTTAAGAAGTTAATATTACAAAATAGAAACGAGAAGTTTATGAATACTGGTCCCTAATTTCCTCTCTAGTCGAACTTTATGAACATAAATTTGTTTCACATTAATGCTGTTTGTTTTTATTATCTCCTGAAGGCACTCGCCTGACATAAATCGGTTAAGCAACATGAATTCGACAGCATTCAAGGTACTTCTTCGCCTGTTGTCTACACGTCTACCGGAAAAAAGATAGTTTATCTTTTCCTGTAATTTAACGTCATTATCGTCAAAATATACAATTCCCTTTATTTCACTGTATTGTGCGATAAAGTAATTAGCCAGTGCCTCCATTTTTCGGTCCGTAATAATAACAATGTTCATGTTAGTTATCGCCAGACGTTCAATCCATTGCGGATCTGCAAGCACACGCAGGTTGTATATCGAAAAATCTACAAAAATAAACCCGCGTGATAAGTGATTATTGTTTCTTCGCAATATCTTATCTTGTACTGCTATTTCTAAAAAATGATTACCAACCGGCCAAACGGCAAACGAGGCGTTGTCACAGTATTGTGATCGTACTGCGTTATCTGGAAATAACTGACAGGACAATTCACAGCTTATACAGCGGACAACATTTTGTGACGATGATATCATCAAGTCCACTCCTGTCTTATTTTCATTTTCAATATTTCACTACCGTTCAAATGTGTCAATCTTGAAACATATACAGCGCTCTTGTCTTGTTTGTGAAAAATAGCTTCAGGGAAAATAAATTCCTGGTGGCATCTATTTTGATAGGCCGTCGCCATAGCAAACAAACAAAAGATCGTAGCAGTATTCCAGGAATATCCCACAATCCATTAAGACTATTCTGCAAAGAAAATCCGGGAAGAAAAATCCGGAAATGGCACAAATAGCTAAAGAATCGTTTCGTAAATCTACATAAGCGTCAGTCTTTTCCCTGGTGGTGCCCCAATATAAGTATTTGGCCTGGTGAAGTGTAATGAAATCTTATTAGATCGTTTTAGATGAGGTGAATCTAAGAAAAATCACTTATAACCAATTGAAATTTAATGCTTTATTTTTAATCTTAAATTAGATGATGTCGCACCATGATCTTCTCTGGCCTATATTGTTGTTAAATATAAGTATGCCCTTTGAGCGGATGGCGTTAAATCTTGTTATTGCAGAGGAAAAGAAAGCTGTATCGCATTAACAAGCTGGTTGAGTATGACGCGGATAATAAAACCCTGGTCAATCATATTTCCGGGCGCTTGATACCATTGCAGCTATCATCAGAAAGCGCGCGGATTAAATAACGATCGCATTGTTAAAACCTTTGCGGATGCGGCGGACGAGGCTGATATCAACGCCACGCTGCCGGGCTTTTATCACACGCCGTAAAAATCAATCGCACACCTTCGACCGCGCGCATAGTCAAATCTCTTTATTCCCGCTACAGTTACTTCTCCACGGCGAGCAGGAGATAAACATGCTTTATATCTTTGATTTAGGAAACGTAATCGTCGATATCGATTTTAATCGGGTGCTGGGCGCATGGAGCGATTTTAGCCGTGTCCCGCTGGCGACATTGAAGCAGAGTTTCGCGATGGGCGAGACCTTCCATCAGCATGAACGCGGCGAGATTAGCGATGAAGAATTCGCTGAACGTTTCTGCCAGGAGATGGATCTCCCGTTAAGTTACGAGCAGTTTTCACACGGCTGGCAGGCGGTATTTGTCGCCATACGACCGGACGTGATCGACATCATGCATAAACTTCGCGAGCAGGGGCATCGGGTGGTCGTCCTGTCGAATACCAACCGCCTGCACACCACCTTCTGGCCTGAGGAGTACCCTGAAGTTAAGGCCGCGGCAGATAAGATCTATCTTTCGCAGGAGATGGGTATGCGTAAACCTGAAGCCCGGATCTATCAGGCTGTTCTCGACGCAGAAGGTTTTACCGCGGCCGATGCGGTCTTTTTCGACGACAATGCCGATAATATAGAGGGAGCTAATCAGTTGGGCATCACGTCAATTCTGGTGACCGGAAAAGAGACGATACCAAACTACTTTGCGAAGCAGTTATGCTAAAAACCGTTCATCAAAAAGCCACGCATCATACTCGCCCGCTGAGGGCCTGGCTGAAGCTGCTCTGGCACCGCATTGATGAGGACAACATGACCACGCTGGCGGGTAACCTCGCCTACGTGTCGTTGCTCTCGTTAGTGCCGCTGGTGGCCGTTATCTTTGCCCTGTTTTCCGCTTTTCCAATGTTTGCGGACGTCAGCCTGCAGCTTCGCCATTTTGTCTTCGCAAATTTTATCCCTGCAACCGGGGATGTCATCCAGAACTACATTGAGCAGTTTGTCGCCAACTCCAGCAAGATGACGGCAGTGGGGGCATGCGGTCTTATCGTCACTGCGCTGTTGTTGATGTACGCCATCGATAACGCGCTGAACACCATCTGGCGGAGTAAAAAGACACGGCCAAAGGTCTATTCCTTTGCCGTGTACTGGATGATCCTCACGCTGGGGCCGCTGCTGGCCGGAGCCAGCCTGGCAATCAGTTCTTATTTGCTTTCCCTGCGCTGGGCGAGTGATTTAAACGGCGTTATTGATAATGGGCTCCGCATTTTTCCGCTGATCCTGTCGTGGCTCTCGTTCTGGCTGCTCTATAGCGTCGTGCCGACCACGCGCGTGCCTAACCGCGATGCGGTCGTGGGGGCGCTGGTGGCGGCATTGCTCTTTGAGCTGGGCAAAAAAGGGTTTGCCCTCTACATCACCATGTTCCCGTCCTATCAGCTGATATACGGCGTGCTGGCGGTGATCCCCATTTTGTTTGTCTGGGTCTACTGGACCTGGTGTATCGTCTTGCTTGGTGCTGAAATAACTGTCACTCTCGGTGTATACCGCGAACTTAAAAAAGCAGCAGCAGCTGAAAAACAACAAGAAGCAGACCAACCATGATTGCATTGATACAGCGCGTAACCCGTGCCAGCGTCACCGTGGAGGGAGAGGTGACGGGTGAAATTGGCCCAGGACTTTTGGTGTTGTTAGGTGTCGAAAAGGATGATGACGAACAGAAAGCCAACCGCTTGTGCGAGCGCGTGCTGGGCTACCGTATTTTCAGCGATGCGGAAGGCAAGATGAACCTGAACGTCCAGCAGGCGGGCGGCAGCGTGCTGGTGGTTTCCCAGTTTACGCTGGCTGCGGATACCGAGCGCGGTATGCGCCCGAGTTTTTCTAAAGGCGCCGCGCCGGATCGTGCAGAAGAACTTTATGAATACTTTGTTGAGCGTTGTCGCCAGCAGGAAATGAATACGCAAACCGGACGATTCGCTGCAGATATGCAGGTATCGCTGGTGAACGATGGCCCCGTCACATTCTGGCTCCAGGTATGAGCCAACTGGCGGCGTGGCCGCGGGTAACAAGAGAGAGTACAGCTATGTATCACCTTCGAGTACCGCAAACGGAAGAAGAGTTAGAAGCTTATTACCAGTTCCGCTGGGAAATGCTACGCAAGCCATTACATCAGCCAAAAGGGTCTGAACGCGACGCCTGGGACGCGATGGCCCACCATCAGATGGTGATGGACGAAGAGGGCAACCTCGTCGCCGTCGGGCGTTTGTATATCAACGCCGATAACGAAGCCTCGATTCGCTTTATGGCGGTTCATCCCTCCGTGCAGGACAAAGGTCTGGGGACGCTTATGGCGATGACCCTGGAATCCGTCGCTCGCCAGGAAGGCGTTAAGCGCGTCACCTGTAGCGCCCGCGAAGATGCCGTCGAGTTCTTTGCCAAGCTCGGTTTTGTGAACCAGGGGGAGATCACGACTCCGCAAACCACCCCGATTCGTCATTTTTTGATGATCAAACCCATCGCCACGCTGGATGATATTCTCCATCGCGCTGACTGGTGCGGACAGCTGCAGCAGGCCTGGTATCAGCACATTCCGCTCAGCGAAAAAATGGGCGTGCGTATTCAGCAGTATACCGGACAAAAATTTATTACCACCATGCCGGAAACCGGCAATCAGAACCCTCACCATACGCTTTTTGCCGGCAGCCTGTTCTCGCTGGCCACGCTTACCGGCTGGGGGCTTATCTGGCTAATGCTTCGCGAGCGCCATCTGGGCGGCACGATCATTCTTGCCGACGCTCATATTCGCTATAGCGCACCGATTAGCGGCAAGCCGAGCGCCGTGGCCGACCTGGGTTCACTGGGTGGCGATCTCGACCGCCTGGCTCGCGGTCGCAAAGCCCGCGTCCAGATGCAGGTAGAACTGTTTGGCGATAAAACGCCGGGCGCGGTGTTTGAAGGCACCTATATCGTTCTTCCGGCGAAGCCCTTTGGCGCGTATGAAGAAGGTGGGAACGAGGAAGAGTAATCTCTTCAGCGTTATCGCCGGGCGGAGCTTATCCGCCAGGCGATGTCCCGCATCACATCTCGCGCTGACTGGCTAATTCCACCAAGCTGGAAAAAACCATGTATGACCCCCAGCCATCGCTGAGCGGTACACCTCACCTCCTGCTCTGCCAGATACTGGTACAACATTTCTCCCTCATCGCAGAGCGGATCGTACTCGGCGGTAATAATGTGCACCGGCGGAAGACCGTTAAAATCATTCCGCCACAGCGGGCTGGCTTCGGGATGCTGACGGTCGGTGTCTGCGAGATACATTTCATATCCGCTGAGCAGGGTATCGCGAGTAATTACGTAATCCTGGCCATTAAGGGTATAGCTTTCAAAACTGGCTGTAGCGTCGAGCATGGGGTAGATAAGAATGAGCTGGGCCGGGTTCCAGAGGCCTTTGGCCTTAATGCGCAGAGCCGTCACCAGCGCCAGATGCCCCCCTGCGCTGTCTCCGCAAAGGGTGATGCGGTTTTTGTTCACGCCAAATACTGCTGCATTTTGCCAGACAAGCGCTGCCGCTCGTTCTGCGTCGTCATGCGCAGCAGGGAACGTATGCTCGGGTGCCAGTCTGTACTGAACCGCTATGACCCGGCAGTTACCGTAAAACGCCAGCTGGCGGAGCTGGTTATCATGGGTTTCAAACCCTCCGCTGACAAAGCATCCGCCGTGATAATAGAGGGCACCGGGTAACGTTTCGGTGGCATTGAGAGGCGAATAAATCTGAAAGGTGAGATCATCAATGACGCGCGTTTCAACCTGGACGCGAGCTTCTTTTTTCCCGGCAAGTACCGTACTGGCAATATACCCTTTTCTTCGGACATCAATATTCTGGTCACGCGAAGAGGGCTTTCCTGCATCAATAAAGTCCTTAACTAACTGCGCGATCCCGTTTTCCAGAGCCATAATAACGTTCTTTTTAGCTGTATGAATGTACAGTTATAGCCTGGTTTCATGCGTAAGAAAACAACAAATTTTGTGAAGTCAGGGATCTGGAAAGCGGCTCGCAGAAAAGAATATTACCCAATGAAACAAATGGATAATTTCTCTGAAGCCCAATAACGTAACTCGCACAGAGTACGTCATTGACGTACGTTGAACACTTGTTACTATAAGTCAATGGCGTATAATTTATGTTATTCATTGAAACGGATATCTTCACAGAAGACGTCAAAGCGCTACTGGATGATGACGAATACCATAAACTTCAGGTTTTCCTTGCAACGCAGCCTGATTATGGCGATGTGATCCAGCATACAGGCGGTTTACGAAAAATTCGCTGGCTTGCCAAAGGGAGAGGAAAACGCGGGGGCGTACGCGTTATCTATTTTCACCGTACGTGTGAGTTTGAAATTAGGCTGCTGCTCATCTATCGCAAAGGAATCAAAGATGACCTGTCAGCAAGCGAGAAAGCCATTCTGAAAAAGATGATTGAGAGGTGGTAAATGGATAAGGCGCTGTTTGAGCGGTTAACCCAAAGCATGGCGCAAATGAATGAAATCGACGAGGGCAAACGTGAGCCATCGCGCACCTTTCAAATCGATGCGATTAAAATTAAAGAAATTCGTCAGGCATCCGGTTTATCACAGAGTAAATTCGCGAATCTCATCTCTGTCAGTGTTGATACGTTGCGTAACTGGGAGCAGGGCAGACGTTCGCCTACGGGGCCGGCTAAAGCGCTGTTACGTGCTATTGCCAACGATCCTCAGCATGTCATCTCTGCTCTCTCACAGTAACCAGCCCGGCTCCAGAAAGGTTTACCGGGCATTTAGAGAAATTACTCCCCTTCACCCGGGAACAGGAACGGGTTGATAGAGCTGCGGGCAAAGCCCTCCTGCTCCATTTTCGCGTCTAGGATCAGCGAGGCGAGATCGTCAGCGACCGCTTCAACTTTCGGGTCTTTTTCCTGATAGAGAATCTTCAGGTAGGTCCCGCAGTCACCGCAGCTTTCGGCTTTCACCGCCGCTTCTTCGTTTTCCAGCGACCAGTAGTTCAGATCGCGGGTCTGCTCGCAGTTGCTGCACTTGATGCGCACCACGTGCCACTCGGTTTCACACAGGTTGCAGTGCAGGTAGCGCAGCCCCTGAGTGGTGCCGATTTGCACCATGCTGGAGACCGGCATTGAGCCACATACCGGGCAGAACTGGCGTGCTTCACCGTATTCGGCGCGGGCTTTCCCGGGGATCAGGCTGGCCATTTGCGCCCAGTAAAGCGACAGCGCAGCCCAGATAAACGGTGCTTTATCGCTGCTGACCAGCGAGAAGTCGGACGCAAACAGCGCGCTCGCCATCTCTTCCAGCTCCTGCTCGGACGCTTTTTCCAGATTCTCGATGACCGCCAGCGCGGTGCCGCTCATCTCGGGCTTCAGCTCGGCAATCAGCGAATTCAGCAGCTTGTGCCAGTGCTTGTCGCGCGGCAGGACGTGAATATCCAGCGGCGGCTTGCCCTGCGCATTGGCTTCTTTGATGCGTGCGGTCAGATCCATTTGCAGCGGGTGGTCGTACAGCACCACTTCCTGCGCGTGGGCGACCAGCGCGGCAAAACGCAGAAAATCGCCCAGCGGGTTGTTCTCTGCCAGCTCGCGCAGACGCTCTGCGCGGCGGTTGTAGAGGTTCTTGAGTCTGGGGAATAACAACGGCGGAATATAATCCGCCGTGCGTTTCTCGCTCGACCCCAGCTCATCTTGCGGGATTATGCGAATACTCATTCAGATGACTTTTCCTGTTTCTGGCGGACCTCACGGTACCAGCGCGGGTGATGTTTCTTCGCCCACGTGCTGGTTACCCATCCTTCCACCATCGCGGTAATGGTGCCTTTCACCCAGAGGGCGGCGTAAATATGCACCATGATAACCACAATTAACGCCACTGCGGCAAATGAATGCAGCATCAGCGCGAATCGGATCACCGGGATTGAGAAAGCAGGCGCAAAGTACGGACGCCAGATGATCACGCCGCTGACCAGCAACAGGACCAGGAAGATAATCGCCGCCCAGAATACGCATTTCTGGCCGAAGTTATAACGCCCGGTGTCACCTACTTCCTCGTTGACGACGATCTTACGAATATTCTTCGCCCAAAAGATATCATCCCGATTGATTAGGTTATGGTGCCAGTAGCGGAAAAACATGATGATGAACGACGCGAACATGATGACGCCCACAAACGGGTGCAGGATACGCGCCAGCTGTGGTGTCCCCATGATCTGCATCAGCCAGTTGAAGGAGGGGAAGAAGAACCCCAGCCCGCTTATCGCCGCCAGCATGAAGCAAAAGGCGGTGACCCAGTGGTTGATACGTTCCGGTGCGGTGTAGCGCACGATGGTGTCACGTTTTCTCATTTGCGCACCTCGTCTTTCTCTTCATGCAGGTTGTCGTCTTCCTCTTCCGCACGGTTCGGACCAACGCCGACGTAGTGGAAGATGCTCGCTGCGAAGGTGGCAGCAAAACCTACCGCTGCCAGCGGTTTCCAGATGCCTTTCCAGAACTTCACGGTGGCGCTGATTTCCGGGTTCTCCGGCAGGCCGTGATACAGGTTCGGCTTGTCGGCGTGGTGCAGCACGTACATTACGTGCGTACCGCCAACACCGGCCGGATCGTACAGGCCCGCGTTGTCGTAACCACGGGTTTTCAGCTCGCCCACGCGCTCTGCCGCCAGCGTTTTCATATCCTCTTTGGAGCCAAAGTGGATAGCGCCGGTTGGACAGGTCTTCACGCACGCTGGCTCCTGGCCGACGGTTACGCGGTCTACGCACAGCGTACATTTGTAGACGCGGTTGTCTTCCGGGTTCAGGCGCGGTACGTCGAACGGACAGCCCGCAATGCAGTAGCCGCAGCCGATGCACTGTTCGGACTGGAAGTCGACGATGCCGTTAGCATACTGAATGATAGCCCCTTCTGACGGACACGCCTTCAGGCAGCCCGGATCCGCGCAGTGCATACAGCCGTCTTTGCGGATAAGCCATTCCAGCTTGTCGTTCTGCTCCACTTCGGAGAAACGCATCACCGTCCAGGACTTGGCGGTCAGGTCAGCCGGGTTGTCGTACACCCCGACGTTGTGACCGACTTCGTCACGGAGGTCGTTCCACTCTGAGCAGGCCACCTGACAGGCTTTACAGCCGATACAGGTGGTCACGTCGATGAGCTTCGCCACTTCCTGCTGATGGTCCCGCGCCTGAGGCGCGGGCGTGAAACTGTTTGTCGCGGAACGACGGATAATGTCCTGAGATTGATAAGCCATAAGTCGTCTCCGTTACACCTTTTCCACGTTCACGAGGAAGGCCTTAAACTCCGGCGTCTGCGTGTTCGCATCGCCGACGAACGGCGTCAGGGTGTTCGCAATGAACCCTTTCTTCGCCACGCCCTCATAGCCCCAGTGAATAGGAATACCAATGGTATCCACCTGCTGGCCATGAACGTTCAGCGTGCGAATACGCTTGGTCACCACCGCCTTGGCTTTGATATAGCCGCGGTTAGAGGAGACCTTCACGGTATCGCCATGAGCGATGCCGAGCTTGCCCGCCAGCTTCTCGCCGATCTCCACAAACTGTTCCGGCTGCGCGATGGCGTTAAGCAGCGCGTGCTTGGTCCAGTAGTGGAAGTGTTCGGTCAGACGGTAGGTGGTACCCACGTACGGGAACTTGTCTTTTTTACCCAGCGCGTCGAAATCGCCCTTGAAGATACGGGCTGCCGGGTTAGAGACCACATTCGGGTGCAGCGGGTTGGTGCCCAGCGGCGTCTCAAATGGCTCGTAGTGTTCCGGGAACGGCCCTTCCGCCATCTTATCGATAGCAAACAGGCGCCCCATCCCTTCAGGCTGCATGATAAACGGCCCAACGTCGCTGCCAGGTGCGGCAGTGCTGTAGTCCGGAATATCCACGCCGCCCCATTTGGCGCCGTCCCACTTCAGTAGCTGACGCTTCGGATCCCACGGGTTGCCCTGCGGGTCAGCGGATGCGCGGTTATAGAGGATACGGCGGTTGAGCGGCCACGCCCATGCCCAGCCCAGCGTATTGCCGAGGCCCGACGGGTCGGCGTTATCGCGGTTGGCCATCTGGTTGCCTTTCGGCGTCCAGCTACCGGCGAAGATCCAGCAGCCGCTGGAGGTTGTGCCGTCATCGCGCAGGTGCGCGAAGGTGCTGAGCTGATCGCCTTTCTTCGCCAGCACGGTGCCGGTGGCCGGGTCGATAACGTCCGCCAGCGCCTTACCGTTGCTCTCCATCGCCACTTCTTCCGGCGCTGGGTTTTCTGGCGTCGAATAGTTCCAGGTCATGTTCAGAACCGGTTCCGGGTTCGCGCCGCCTTCAGCCGCATACATCTTACGCAGGCGTAAGAAGATACCGGCCAGGATCTCGCCGTCGTTCATGGCGATGCCCGGGGCGTCCGCACCTTTCCAGTGCCACTGCAGCCAACGTCCGGAGTTGACGATAGAACCGTTCTCTTCTGCGAAGCAGGTCGATGGCAGACGGAACACTTCGGTCTGAATCTTCGAAGGATCGACGTCGTTCGATTCACCATGGTTCTGCCAGAAGGTCGAGGTCTCGGTATTGAGCGGGTCAATCGTCACCAGGAACTTCAGTTTCGACAGGGACTCAACAACCTTGTTCTTGTTCGGGAACGAGGCAACCGGGTTAAAGCCCTGGCACAGATAGCCGTTCACTTTGCCCTGATGCATCATCTCGAAATACTGCAGAACGTCGTAACCTTTATCCCACTTCGGCAGCCAGTCAAAGCCCCAGCTGTTTTCCGCTGTCGCTTTGTCACCGAAGAAGGCTTTCATCATCGAGACGAAGAACTTCGGATAGTTGCCCCAGTAGTTCACCTGGCCTTCGAGCAGCGGCTTAGGCGTGCTGGCCGTCAGGTAGGTTTGCAGGTCGGTCTGTTTCTCGCTTGGCAGGTTCATATAGCCCGGCAGGCTTTGAGACAGCAGGCCGAGGTCGGTCAGACCCTGAATGTTGGAGTGACCGCGCAGGGCGTTCACGCCGCCGCCTGCCATCCCCATGTTGCCGAGCAGCAGTTGCACCATCGCCATGGTACGGATGTTCTGCGCGCCGATGGAGTGTTGCGTCCAGCCGAGGGCATACAGGAACGACGCGGTTTTGTCTTTGGCGCTGGTTTCAGCGATAAGCTCGCACACCTTCAGGAAGTCCGCCTTCGGCGTACCACAGATGTTTTCGACAACTTCCGGCGTATAGCGGGAAACGTGCTCTTTCAGCAGGTTCCACACGCAGCGCGGATGTTGCAGGGTGGTATCACGCTTCGCAAAGCCTTTCTCATCCAGCTCGTAGTTCCAGCTGGTTTTGTCGTATTTGCGTTTTTCGGCGTCGTAACCGCTGAACAGACCATCTTCGAAGTGGTAATCCTCACGCACGATCAGGCTGGCGTTGGTATAGGCTTCGGTGTACTCGCGGTTATATTTTTCGTTGGTCATCAGGTACAGCAATACGCCTGACAGGAAAGTGATGTCAGTACCTGAACGAATAGGGGTGTAGAAATCCGCCACTGACGCCGTACGCGTAAAGCGGGGATCGATCACAATCAGTTTCGCACCGTTGTGGATTTTGGCTTCCATCGCCCAGCGGAACCCGACAGGGTGCGCTTCAGCGGCGTTACCGCCCATCACCACAATGAGGTTGGCGTTCTTGATGTCGACCCAGTGGTTGGTCATCGCACCGCGACCAAATGTTGGAGCAAGACTTGCTACCGTTGGTCCGTGTCAGACACGCGCCTGGTTGTCGACCGCGAGCATACCGAGTGCGCGCGTGAATTTCTGGGTTAAATAACCGGTTTCGTTGCTGGAAGCAGAGGCACACAGCATCCCGGTGGAGAGCCAGCGGTTGACCGTAACGCCATCGGCGTTCTTCTCAACAAAGTTGGCATCGCGGTCTTCTTTAATATGTTTTGCGATGCGATCAAACGCCTCTTCCCAGCTGATTTGCTGCCATTTGTCGGAGCCAGGCGCGCGATACTCAGGGAATTTGAGGCGGCTTTCGGAGTGGATAAAGTCCACCAGACCAGCCCCTTTCGGGCACAATGCGCCGCGGTTGACCGGATGATCCGGGTCGCCTTCGATATGGAAAATAGACGCTTTGGCGTTTTTAGCACCGTCGCCGAGGCTATACATCAACAGCCCGCAACCGACAGAGCAGTACGTACAGGTATTACGGGTTTCACGGGTGCGCAGCAGTTTATACTGCCGCGTTTCCGCCAGCGCTACGCCGGGCGCAAAGCCCAGTGCCGCTGCCGTGGTGCCTGCCATACCGCCAGCGCAGATCTTAAAGAACTGCCTTCTGCTGACCTGCATGGGTCACTCCTTGTTTCGACATTGCTTACATATGTAGTTTTGACTTCACGGCTGAAAAATGACCGCAAAGGAAAAAATTTGCGTTAATCCCTCAATTCCACGAGGGATATCATCAGAATACCACAATGTCGGTACAGCTGTTCTAATGGCGTTAATACAAAGTGAACGTATTATCACCATGTTGATTATAAAGTGTGATATCGATCACATTAATAGCTCGGCATGTTAAAGCGGTGTAGCGGGCGTCAGGTTGCACCCCTTCTAAATGAGTAGGAGAATGGTTGTCGAAAAGTTGATCCATACTATGCGTAACGCCTGTAGTTTGTGCTGCAATAGCAGGCTCGCTTCCGTGGTTGTTCAGGAATACCGCTGTGTCTAAACAAAACCGTGCTCACCATCCGTCACCCCTGCCTGCCGGCATTGTGGAATTGTCTGTACACAGGCCTCCGCACATTACCCATGCCACACCTGATTATCTGGCGGAAGAAGTGCCCGTTGCGCTCGTTTACAACGGCATCTCGCATGTGGTGATGATGGCTTCGCCGAAAGATCTTGAACTGTTCGCGATAGGGTTCTCCCTTTCGGAAGGCATCATCGAGCAGCCACAGGAGATCTACAGCATGGACGTGGTGCAGGCATGCAACGGCCTTGAAGTGCAAATCGAACTCTCCAGCCGCCGCTTTATGGGATTAAAAGAGCGCCGCCGGGCGCTGGCCGGGCGCACCGGCTGCGGCGTCTGCGGCGTTGAGCAGCTCAACGATATTGGTAAGCCTCTTGTACCTCTGCCGTTTACTCAGACCTTCAATCTGGCGAACCTCAACCATGCGCTTGAGCACCTCAACGACGTACAGCCCATCGGCCAGCTGAGCGGCTGCACGCACGCGGCAGCGTGGGTATTGCCGTCGGGCGATATCGCCGGGGGACATGAGGACGTTGGCCGCCACGTGGCGCTGGATAAGTTGCTCGGCCGCCGCGCGCGTGAAAGTGACGTCTGGCAGCAGGGGGCAGCGCTCGTTTCCAGCCGGGCCAGCTATGAGATGGTGCAAAAATCGGCGATGTGCGGGGTAGAGATCCTGTTTGCCGTGTCGGCGGCAACCACGCTGGCGGTGGAGGTGGCGGAGCGCTGCAACCTGACGCTGGTGGGCTTCTGCAAGCCGGGAAGGGCGACAATATATACCCATCCTCAGCGATTAATAGTTAATCAGTAATTTTGAATGATAATAGCAAATCCTTCCGCTTTTAGTTGTTCACGATGAGGTCTAGTATTTATCTCATCAAGGCACGGTGCCTTACCTAAACAACTTAATGAAAGGGTTTAAATCATGAAAAGCATCAAAACTTTTGTCGCTGTAATCGCTCTGGCTGCTTCTTTCGGTTCTTTTGCCGCGCAGACCGTGACCGCAACCGCATCCACCATTGACGGTGCAGAAGCGAAAATCGCGGCCCAGGCTCAGGAAGCAGGTGCATCATCGTACAAAATTACCCAGGCATTCAGCGGTAACCGCGTACACATGACCGCTGAACTGACCAAATAAGCTGTCATACCGTCGAAAGAGCGCCCCCGGGGCGCTTTTTTAGTTTATGCCCGCCAGACGCAGCAGCGCCGTCACCACCGCCGCCGCAACGATCACCACAATTAACGGCATCTTCCGCCAGGCCAAAAACACCGCAAACGCCACGCCCAGCACCCGCGCCATCCCGGCGAAATGTTCGCCTTCATAAAATGTGGTCGCCAGCGCCACCGAAAACAGCAATACCGTTGCCGCATCTGACAGCAGCGCCTGTGAACGCTCTGACAATGCCAGCCTGCTGCCCAGTTTCGCCCCGCCGAGGCGCATCAAATACGTTCCCGCAGACAGGATCGCGATGCCGAGAATAAAGACCGTCATGTTTTCCATTATTTTTTCCTCGCGGCAAGACCCAGTAAGGAGAGCAGCACCGGCAAGCCCACCGGTGCAAACGGCACGGCGGCCAGCGACAATACGGCACCGCTGCAGGCGCGGATTAGCGTGGTGCGGTTTTTAAACGCAGGCACCACTAACGCCAGCAAAATGGCGGGAAATACCGCATCCAGCCCTATGGTTTCTGGGTCTGGCAGCAATTTGCCGACCATGGCGCCTAGCAGCGCGCCCAGCGGCCAGATGATTGCCACGCCCAAACCGCACAGCCAGTAGGCCGCTTTACGCTGTTCTGGGGTTTTCTGCGACAGGCCGAACACTACGCTTTCATCGTTCATGATGTGGCAGCCCAAAAAGCTCAGGCCGCGCTTGCCCACCAGTTCCCGCACCGTCACGCCGAACGGCACGTGGCGGGCGTTCACCAGTAATCCGGCTGCAGCTGCGGCTAGCGGGTTCCCACCGCTCGCCACGATGCCGATAAACATAAATTCCGATGCGCCCGCCAGAACGGTAAGGGAGAGCACAAACGGCACCCACAGCGGGAAACCGTAGGCCATCGCCAGCGAGCCGTAGGACATCCCGACTACGCCCACCGCGAGGCAAACCAGGATGATTGCTTTGATCGTGTCGCCTTTCAGGCAGGAGAGATGATGCTTCATACAATTTTAGCCATATCGAACGTGTATCCATTATAATGAACGCAACAGAGACGTTTTTCAAGGCGAACGATTCGTTCGATTTATAGAACAAAAAGGGCCGTTTTATGACGCAGCCAATCAGCGTGATCGCTAAAAGCCTGGTGCGAGAACGCCTGCGAACCGGGCTTTCACTGGCGGAAATTGCCCGTCGTGCCGGGATCGCCAAATCCACGCTTTCCCAACTGGAGTCCGGTAACGGTAACCCGAGCCTGGAGACGCTGTGGTCGCTTTGCGTGGCGCTGGATATCCCTTTCGCCCGCCTGCTGGAACCACAGCAGACGACAACACAGGTCATCCGCCGTGGAGAGGGAACGAAGGTCGTTGCCGGGCAGGCTAACTATGAAGCTATTTTGCTGGCGGCGTGTCCGCCGGGCGCGCGGCGCGACATCTATCTGCTGCTCACCCAGCCGGGCGCAGATCGTATATCCCAGCCGCATCCGCCGGGGTCCGTTGAACATATTATTGTGACGCAGGGGCGCGCGTTAGTCGGCCTGATCGACGCAGCGGAAGAACTCGGCCCGGGAGATTACATCTGTTATCCCGCCGACCTGCCGCATATCTTTAAGGCGCTGGAGCCGGATACGCACGCGCTGCTGGTGGCGGAACAGAACTAACAGAGATACGGAAAATCATGTCGCTTAAAGCCATTGCCAAAGAACTGGGGCTGTCAGTCACCACCGTCAGCCGCGCACTCAACGGATATGACGACGTCTCCGCCGAGACGCGCGCCCGCGTGGAGGCAGAGGCGCAGCGCCGTGGCTACCGACCTAACACCTTCGCCCGCCGCCTCAAGATGGGCAAAATCGACGCCGTCGGGCTGGTGTTCCCCGTGCATCCCGTTCCGCTCAATAATAGCGTTTTTATGGACATGGTCGGCGAAATTAGCCACGAACTGGCGCGACATGAGATCGATTTACTGCTGATTGCCGATGATGATTTGGCCGATAAGCACAGCTACATGCGCATGGTGCAGAGCCGCCGCGTGGATGCGCTGATCGTAGCGCACACGCTGGACCACGATCCGCGTCTTGAGCAGCTTCAGGCCGCCGGTTTTCCTTTCCTGGCGCTCGGGCGCAGCCACCTCCCGCAGCCGTACGCGTGGTTTGACTTCGACAACTACGCCGGTACGCATCAGGCTACCCGCTGGCTGATCGAGAAAGGCCATCAGCGCATCGCGCTGCTGGGTGAAAGCAACAATCAGGCGTTTATTACCCAGCGTCGTCAGGGCTTTCTCGATGCCCTGCGAGAAGCCGGGCTTTCCAGCGAATGGCTGCGCGCAATGCCGCCGTCGCGCCGCGTGGGGTATGCCACCACCAAAGAGCTTCTCGCTCTGCCGCAGCCGCCCACGGCCATCATTACCGACTGCAATACCCACGGCGACGGCGCGGCGATGGCGCTGGCGCAGATGGGGCGCTTATCCGGCGACAACGCCGTTTCGCTGGTGGTCTACGACGGCCTGCCGCAGGACAGCATTGTCGATATCGACGTAGCGTCAGTCATACAGTCCACCCGTCAGGGCGTCGGAAAACAGATTGCCAATATGGTGCGCCAGCTGATTAACGGCGACGATATCGAGCAGCTTCAGGTGCTCTGGCAGCCTGAATTCTCTCCGGGTCAGACGGCCTAAACCCACTAAAATTCCAAACCCGATCACAGAACCGAAACGTTTTGGTTTGTATCCGAAACGTTTCGGATCAACACTCAGGACATCCCGACGACAGGAGATGTCTGATGCAAGATTCCATTTTTCGACTCGAAAGCAATACGGTAGACGTGGTGGTTAAAACCCACCCGTTCGCCGAAATTCTCTACTGGGGGCCGCACCTTCAGCACTTTTCGCCACACGATGTGCTGAGCATTGCGCGCCCGGTGGCGAACGGCAGGCTGGATGTCGATTCTCCGGTCACGCTGATGGCGGAGCTGGGGCACGGCCTGTTTGGCTCGCCGGGCATTGAGGGGCATCGTCAGGGGCTGGACGGTTCCCCGGTGTTCAAAACTACGCAGGTGCAGCAGGCGTTAAACACCCTGACGATTACCGCTGAAGATGCACATGCGGGTCTGCGCCTGACCAGCGAGCTGGCGCTGGATGCCAGCGGCGTGCTGGTCGTGCGTCACGGCCTGACCAATCTGAAAGCGCTGCCGTGGCAGGTGGACCGTTTCGCCGTCACGCTGCCAGTGGCCGAACGCGCGCAGGAGGTGATGGCCTTCCACGGACGCTGGATCAGAGAATTTCAGCCGCACCGCGTCAGGCTTGAACATGACAGCTTCGTGATTGAAAACCGCCGGGGTAAAACCTCCCACGAGCACTTCCCGGCGCTGATTGCCGGTACGTCGTCGTTTAGCGAAATGCAGGGCGACGTCTGGGGCGTGCATCTGGGCTGGAGCGGCAACCATCGCCTGCGCGCGGAAGCGAAAACCGATGGTCGTCGCTACCTGCAGGCTGAAGCGCTCTACCTGCCGGGAGAGATGGCGGTTGAAGAGGGCAACACGCTCTGGACGCCGCGCCTGTATGCCAGCTACTCCACGCGGGGCCTGAACGGCATGAGCCAGCAGTTCCACCGCTACCTGCGCGATAACGTTATCCGCTTCCCGGACGACAAACCGCGCCCGGTGCACCTCAATACCTGGGAAGGGATCTACTTCAATCACGACCCGGACTACATCATGCGCATGGCCGACGAGGCCGCGGCGCTTGGGGTGGAACGCTTTATTATCGACGACGGCTGGTTCAAAGGCCGCAACGACGACCATGCCGCGCTGGGCGACTGGTATCTGGACGAAAAAAAATACCCGAACGGCCTGACGCCGGTGATCGACCACGTCAAACGGCTCGGCATGGAGTTTGGCATCTGGGTTGAGCCCGAGATGATCAACCCGGATTCCGAGCTGTACCGCGCGCACCCTGACTGGGTGCTGGCGCTGCCGGGCTACGCCCGGGCGACCGGGCGTCATCAGCTGGTGCTCAATCTGAACATTCCGGAAGCCTTTGACTACCTCGTGGAGCGCATGAGCTGGCTGCTGGGCGAGCACGCGGTCGACTACGTGAAGTGGGACATGAACCGCGAGCTGGTGCAGCCGGGACACAAGGGTAAAGCCGCCGCCGATGCGCAGACACGCCAGTTTTACCGCCTGCTGGACGTGCTGGGCGAGCGCTTCCCGCACATTGAGTTTGAATCCTGCTCGTCGGGCGGCGGGCGTATTGATTACGAAGTGCTGACCCGCAGCCACCGCTTCTGGGCGTCCGACAACAACGACGCGCTGGAGCGGAACACCATCCAGCGCGGCATGAGCTACTTCTTCCCGCCGGAGGTGATGGGCGCGCATATCGGTCATCATAAATGCCACGCCACCTTCCGCCAGCATAGCATCCAGTTTCGCGGGCTGACGGCCCTGTTTGGCCATATGGGGCTGGAGCTGGATCCGCTTACCGTCGATGAAGATGAACGCGAAGGCTATCGGCACTACGCCGCGCTGCACAAGCAGTGGCGCGAGGTGATCCACCATGGTACCCAGTGGCGTATTGATATGCCGGACGCTACCACCCTGGCACAGGGTATTGTGAGCAAAGACAAAGCGCAGGGGCTGTTTATGGTCAGCCAGCTTGCGATGCCGGATTACACCCTGATGATGCCGCTGCGCATGCCGGGGTTAAACGCCAGCGCGCAGTACCGCATCACGCTGCTCGATCACCCGAACATCCAGATTACGGGTGAGGGTGGACACACCATGCGCAAGCTGCCTTCGTGGATGGAAGCGCCGCAAACGGTGAGCGGCGAGTGGCTGATGCAGGCGGGTATTGCGCTGCCGATTCTGGATCCGGAGACCGCCATTTTGATTGGCGTCGAACGCGTGTAAGGTTGAAGGGCCGGGCAGCCGGCCCTCCGTTGAGGATAAAAATAATGAACACAACAACCTGTACCCACAAAGACAACCCTAACTTCTGGATCTTCGGGCTGTTCTTCTTTCTCTACTTCTTCATTATGGCCACCTGCTTTCCGTTCCTGCCGATCTGGCTGTCGGACATCATCGGCCTGAATAAAACCCATACCGGGATTGTCTTCTCCTGCATCTCGCTGTCGGCCATCGCCTTCCAGCCGGTGCTGGGCGTAATTTCGGACAAGCTTGGGCTGAAAAAACACCTGCTGTGGATCATCGCGGTGCTGCTGTTTCTGTTCGCGCCGTTCTTCCTGTACGTCTTCGCGCCGCTGCTGAAAACCAATATCTGGCTGGGCGCGCTGAGCGGCGGGCTGTATATCGGCTTTGTCTTCTCGGCGGGATCGGGGGCAATTGAGGCCTACATCGAGCGCGTGAGCCGCAACAGCTTCTTCGAATACGGCAAGGCGCGCATGTTCGGCTGTCTCGGCTGGGGGCTGTGCGCCTCAACGGGCGGCATCCTTTTTGGCATCGATCCGTCGTACGTTTTCTGGATGGGCTCGGGAGCAGCGCTGTTGCTGATGCTGCTGCTGGTCGTTGCGAAGCCGAAGCCCAACCAGACGGCGCAGGTAATGAACGCCCTGGGCGCAAACCAGCCGCAGATCACTGCCAAAACCGTGTTCAACCTGTTCCGCCAGCGCAGAATGTGGATGTTCATTCTGTACGTGATTGGCGTGGCCTGCGTGTATGACGTTTTTGACCAGCAGTTTGCCACCTTCTTTAAAACCTTCTTCGCTACGCCGCAGGAAGGCACCCGCGCCTTTGGCTTTGCCACCACGGCGGGGGAAATCTGTAACGCCATCATCATGTTCTGCTCGCCGTGGATCATTAACCGCATCGGCGCGAAAAACACGCTGCTGATCGCCGGGGTGATTATGGCGACGCGCATTATCGGCTCGTCGTTCGCCACCACCGCCGTGGAGGTGATTGCCCTCAAGATGCTGCACGCGCTGGAGGTCCCGTTCCTGCTGGTGGGCGCATTCAAGTACATTACGGGCGTGTTTGATACGCGGCTTTCGGCCACCATCTACCTGATTGGCTTCCAGTTTGCCAAACAGTCGGCGGCGATTTTTCTCTCCGCCTTTGCCGGGAATATGTATGACCGGATCGGCTTCCAGGAGACGTACCTGATGCTGGGCTGCTTCGTGCTGGCGATTACGGTGGTGTCGGCGTTTACGCTGAGTGGCAGGCGGGAGATTGCTGCCGCCTCGGGGGCAGCAGCGTTAACACATCAGTCCAGGTAAAACACCTCTTCCAGCTCCGCACTCACCGGGCTGTTATCCGGGTTCGACGGCATAACGTCACCCATATGCTTCCACCAGCGCTGGCAGACGTCGGTATTCGCTACCGCGTTCCAGCGCTCCTCCGATTCAATCTCCACGGTTGCAAACAGCAGGTTGCGGGCTTTGTCGAGATAGATGGCGTAGTGGTGCGCGCCGTGGGCTTTCAGCACCTTTTCCAGCTCGGGCCAAATCGGATTGTGGCGACGCGCGTACTCCTCGTGCGCATTCGGGTTCACCTGCATCACAAACGCTTTGCGGATCATAGGGCCTCCAGATAGAGCTCGCGAACTTCCTCACGGCTGGCGGGGCGCGGATTGCATGGCGCACAGGGATCGGCGAGGGCTTTATCCAGCCAGCCTTCAATATCGGCTTTGGTCACGCCGAGCTGGCTGAAGCCCGCAGGGATGCCGACGCGAGCGCTCAGGTCGCGAATCGCCTGAATGGCGGACATGCTGGCCGCGTCATCACTCATGCCGCGGGTGTCTACGCCCATCGCCTGCGCCACGCGGGCGAAGCGGACGACCGCGTTCGGGCGGTTAAAGTTTTCAACGATCGGCAGCAGGATAGCGTTGCACACGCCGTGCGGCAGGTTGTGCGTCGCGCCCGGCTGGTGCGCCAAAGCATGCACAAGGCCGAGACCCGCACTGTTAAACGCCATGCCCGCCAGATACTGACCAAACGCCATTTGCTCGCGCGCTTCAAGGTTATGACCGTTGTTGACCGCTTCCGGCAGCCACAGGTTGATCAGGCGAATCGCTTCCAGCGCGTTGGCATCAGTCAGCGGGTGCGCGCCAACGGACACGTAGGCTTCAATGGCGTGGGTCAAGGCATCCATACCGGTTGCGGCGGTCACGGAGGCAGGAATATCCAGCATGACGCTGGCATCGTCCACGGCGATATCCGGGATGATGTTCGGGTCAATAATCACCTCTTTCACCTGACGCGCGGAGTCGATGATTACCGCGTTGCTGGTCATCTCCGCTGCCGTGCCTGCGGTGGTGTTGATCGCCACCAGCGGCACGCCCGCATTTTTCACCTTGCCGACGCCGGAATAATCGGTTGACGGGCCGGGGTTGGCGGTGAGGATTTTAATCGCCTTGGCGGTATCAATTGGGCTGCCGCCGCCGAAGGCGATAATGTAATCACACGCGGCTTCCCGGTATGCCGCGAAACCCTTCTGTACCAGCGCCTCCGTTGGGTTGGGAAAGACCGCGTCAAACAGCTGATATGACATCTGGTGCGCATCCAGCGCGGTAAACAGACCGTCCAGCAGGCCCAGCTTTACCAGCTGACCGTCGGTGACAATCAGCGCTTTGCCCCACCGTTTGTTCGCCACCAGGTTGACCATGTCGCCAATAGCGCCCGCGCCGTGCAGGCTGATTTTTGGAAGTGCCAACATAAAGCTCATGATAATTCTCCTTAACTATCGCCCGTACCGTCCGGTCAGCGAGGGTTTATGCATATATTTCCAGCGCTGACCGGAGCGGGGTTACGCCGAAACGCTTGCCGAGCGCAATAAGCTCTTCACGGGTAATGGTTTGCTTCATACCGCCCATGGAGTACACCCTCACCAGCACTTCCGCTGATTTCTCGGCGGTGTCGATCAGGCCGAAGGTTTCATCAAGCGTAGGGCCGCTGCCGAACACGCCGTGGAACGGCCACAGCACCAGCGAATGTTTTTGCATATCCCGGGCGGTTGCCTGGCCGATTTCGTCGGTACCCGGTACCATCCAGGGCAGAATGCCTACGCCGTCCGGGAACACCACCAGACACTCGGTACTGCCTTCCCATAGCTTGCGGGTGATGAAATCGGAGCTGTTTTCCAGCACGTAGGTCAGGGCGATCAGGTTGGTGGCGTGGCAGTGCATAATGACGCGGTCTTTGCCGTTAGTTGCCTTGATGCGCTCGCAGTGGGAGAGGAAGTGCGCCGGCAGTTCGGAGGTGGGCACCGCCTCGTCGGTCAGGCCCCACAGGATGTGATAGCCCGCGCCGTCGCTGTCCACCTTCACCACGCCGAGGTTGGCCGCTGGATCGAGCTGGACGTTACGGAAGAACTTACCGGAACCGGTGACGATAAACGGCGTGTTGGCGAGTAGCGGCATCGGCTGGCTCAGCGCGATATAGCGCGGCTTCTGGTGGAAATCGGCCGCGAACGGTTCGATATCCGCGTCGTCCAGGCGCAGCGTCAGGTTGCCGCCGTTGCGCTCGTCCCAGCCCTTCAGCCAGGCGTCGGAGGTGGCTTTGATCATGCCCTGGACGAACCAGGAATTGGAGATGGTCTGCATACTATGGTTCCTTTGAAGATGCCGGGTGGCGCTACGCTTACCCGGCCTACTCTTACCTGTAGGCCCGGCAAGCGAAGCGCCGCCGGGCAATGTTTTTTACTGACGCGCGACGAGAACGTCTTTCTCATACGCCCGCACGTTGTCCAGCCACTGGCTGCCTGCCGGCGCGTCGTGACGCTGGCAGTACATCTCCCACACCGCCTGCCACGGCAGGGATTTTTGCTCTTCCAGCAGCGCCAGGCGCGCGGTGTAGTCGCCGTTTGCTTCCAGCTGTTTCAGCGCCGCGACAGGCTCCAGCAGCGCGCGCAGCAGGGCTTTTTTCATGTTGCGGGTGCCGATCACCCATGCCGCGATGCGGTTAATGGAGGCATCGAAGAAGTCGAGGCCAATGTGCACGCGGTCAAAGAGGTCGTGACGGATGATTTCGCTGGCAATCGCCTGGGTTTCGTCATCCAGCAGCACCACGTGGTCGCTGTCCCAGCGCACCGGACGGCTGACGTGCAGCAGCAGACGCGGTACGAAGAGCATGGCGGCGGAGATTTTGTCGGAGATCACCTCAGTCGGATGGAAGTGGCCGGCATCCAGGCACAGCGCGGTCTGGCGGCTGGTGGCGTAACCCATATAGAACTCGTTTGAGCCGACGGTGTAGCTCTCCGCGCCGATGCCGAACAGCTTGCTCTCCACCGCGTCGATGTGGTGCGCCGGATCCAGTTTTTCGCTGATGGCCTCATCCAGCGCGGCCAGCAAGCGCTGACGCGGGGCCAGGCGGTCGACGGTGATGTCCTTCATGCCGTCCGGGATCCAGATGTTCATTACCGACGGCGTGCCAAGCTGCTCGCCAAACCAGGCCGAGACGCGGCGGCTGGCTTTTACGTGGTCGATCCAGAACTGACGGATTTCGTCGTTGGCATGCGCGAGGGTAAAACCGTCCGCGCTCAGCGGGTGCGAGAAGCAGGAGGGGTTAAAGTCCAGGCCCAGCTTGTTGGCTTTCGCCCATTCAACCCAGTTTTTGAAGTGTTCCGGTTTGATCTCGTTACGCGCCACCGGTTCGTCGGACTCCAGATAGATCGCGTGCAGGTTCAGGCGTTTTGGCCCCGGGATCAGGCTCAGGGCCAGCTCCAGGTCGGCACGCAGTTCGGTAGCGTTGCGCGCTTTGCCCGGGTAGTTACCCGTCGCCTGAATGCCGCCCGTCAGAGAGCCGCCTGGGTTCTCGAAACCGGCGACGTCATCGCCCTGCCAGCAGTGCATGGAGACCGGCAAACGGTCGAGCTGGCGCAGCGCCGCTTCGACATCTACGCCGACGGCGGCGAAACGCTGTTTAGCCAGGTCCCAGGCTTGTTGAAGGTGAGTAGTCATGCGCAAAGCTCCTTAGTCAGTCGTTTTTGCTGAAACTGCGCCCGGTAGCGGGCAATTTCATGGCAGGGATTAGGGATGAAGGTGGTCAGGCGGGTATTCGCGGTGACCACCGAACGGAATTCGTCGACGTCTGAAAGTTCGTCCAGAGTCATTAGCTGAATACCGATGTTGCCGAGCGTCGAAGCCTCCACTGGACCTGCCACCACGGTGATACCGCAGGCATCGGCGCAGAGCTGGTTCAGCAGATGGTTCTGGCAGCCGCCGCCCACGATATGCAGTTGGCTGAACGGTTTGCCGCGAAGGCTCGCCAGCTCGCTCAGGACATCCGCGTAGAGTAGGGCGAGGCTGTCAAAAATGCAGCGCGCCAGCTCGGCAGGACTGGAGGGCACCGGCTGCCCTGCTTCGAAACAGGCGGCCTGGATTTCGGCGCTCATATGCACCGGGTTAATAAAGCGGTCGTCGTTCGGGTTGATCAGGAACGTACAGGCCTTCAGCTTTTCGGTTTCTGCGATAAGCGCAGGCAGGTCGGAAATGTGCTGCTCTTTCAGTATCCGCTGGAGCAGCCAGAGACCCATGATGTTCTTCAGCACGCGGTAGCGTCCTTCGGCACCGCCTTCGTTAGTGATGTTCGCCGCCAGAGCGGCGTCGCTGGTGTAAGGCGTTTTGCTCTCAAAGCCCATCAGCGACCAGGTGCCGGAAGAGAGGTAGGCCGCGTCTTTACTGGCCAGCGGGGATGCAATCACCGCGCTGGCGGTATCGTGACTGGCGACGGCAACCACCGGGATTTCATTCCCCTGCGGGCAAATCCAGTAACCGATCACATTCCCCGGATGGGTCGGCGCGCCGAACCAGGAAGGCGAGGCGCCCGTCCAGGCCAGCAGGTGTTCATCCCAGCTATCGGTGTTGATGTTGACCAGCTGCGTGGTGGTGGCGTTGGTGTATTCCCAGTTCATGTTGCCGGTCAGCCTGTAGCTTAAGTAGTCCGGGATCAGCAGCGCGTGCGCCACCTTTTTGACCAGCTCCGGCTGCTGCTTAACCAGCGCGCGCAGCTGATACAGCGTGTTAAACGGCAGAAACTGTATGCCGCTGCGGCCATAAATGTTTTCCTTGCCAAGCTGTGCGATGGCGTGCGCCATCAGCCCATCGGTGCGGCTGTCGCGATACGAGACGGGCAAGCCAATGCGTTCGCCGTGGCTGTCGAGCAGAACGTAGTCCACGCCCCAGGTATCAATACCGATGCTGTCGATGCGTATGCCGTCGTTGCAGACGTTGTTCAGCCCGGTGCGGATCTCCGCTTCCAGGGCATCAATATCCCAGGTATCAAAACCGTCCTGTTTTTGCAGGCAGTTGGCGAAACGGTGCATTTCGCGAAGCGTAAATGTGCGCTCGCTGCAGTCCCAGGTGGCGAGCATTACGCGGCCGCTGGATGCGCCTAAATCGACAGCCACACAATGGCGAAAAGTCATGGTCAGGTCCCTTCTTAAGTCATTGGTGCTGAGTGTAAAAAAGGGAAGAAAAGACCACCTTCTCATCACTGACAGCACAAATCTCGCGCTGGCAAGAAAGCAAAGATGAACGTGAGGGAGTTCACAATTTCCAGTCATGGCGGGGTTTTAGGGCAATGTGACGCTGACCGCATTTCCCGATTTTTTCGTCTGTTTCTTGAAAAACGGACAGCTTTTGCGACGTTTGCTGTCAAAAATTTAAGGTGAGTACGGAAGGCCTTAATTACTATTTTGAGAACTTTTCTCATTGGTGGGAGCCGTTATGACCGTACTGCACAGCGTCGATTTTTTCCCGTCGGGAACGTCTCCGGTGGCGATTGAGCCACGGCTCCCGCAGGCTGCGTTTCCTGAACATCATCATGATTTTCATGAAATTGTGATTGTCGAGCATGGAACGGGCATTCATGTCTTCAACGGCCAGCCGTACACCATCAGCGGCGGTATGGTGTGCTTCGTGCGCGACCACGACAGGCATTTGTATGAACATACCGATAACCTGTGCCTCACCAACGTGCTCTATCGTTCGCCGGACGCGTTCCAGTTTCTGTCGGGGTTAAACAAGCTACTGCCCCAGGAGCAGGATGGACACTACCCGTCTCACTGGCGGGTGAATCAGTCCACGTTGCAGCAGGTGCGTCAGTTGGTGAATCAAATGGAGCAGAGCGAGGACGGGCAGGAGACACATGCCATTGCCACCCGCGAGCTGCTGTTTATGCAGCTGCTGGTTCTGCTGCGTCGCAGCAGCCTGGTGGAAGGGCTGGCAAATAACGACGCGCGGCTGAACCAGTTGATGGCCTGGCTGGAGGACCATTTCGCTGAGGACGTATGCTGGGAAGCGCTGGCGGATGATTTTTCGCTGTCGTTACGCACGCTCCATCGTCAGCTGAAGCAGTACACCGGGCTCACGCCGCAGCGCTACCTCAACCGCCTGCGCCTGATCAAAGCGCGTCACCTTTTACGTCACACCGACGAAAGCGTCACGGATATCGCCTATCGCTGCGGTTTCGGCGACAGTAATCACTTTTCGACGCTTTTTCGCCGCGAGTTTAGCTGGTCGCCGCGCGATATCCGTCAGGGGAAGGATGCTTCGCTCCAGTAACGCGAAGGCAATCACCGTTTTATTGCCGTAAAAAGGCTAATAATGTCCGGTTATTCACCGTAGAGGTTGTGGTGTGGCCGCTCAGTTAATACTTCGCAAAGATGATTTTTTTGCCACCGCGAGCCAGGCCGTCGCGGTGGCCGACCGCTATCCGCAAAATGTCTTTGCCGAGCATACCCACGAGTTTTGCGAGCTGGTGCTGGTGTGGCGCGGCAACGGCTTACACATCCTTAACGACCGGCCCTACCGCATCACGCGTGGCGATCTGTTTTACATCCGCGCCGAAGACAAACACGCTTACGCCTCGGTTAACGATCTGGTGTTGCAGAACGTTATCTATTGCCCGGACAGGTTCAAACTGAATGTCGACTGGGCGGCCCATATCCCCGGTTTTCTCAATACCAGAGGCGAACCCCACTGGCGCTTAAGCAGCAACGGCATGGCTCACGTGCGCCAGACGATCTCCCAGATGGAGCAGGAAAGCCAGAAGCACGATCCGGTGGCAAATCCGATGGCGGAACTGCTGTTCGCCCAGCTGGTCATGACCCTCAAACGCCATCGTTACGCTACCGATAACCCCTCCGCAACCGTCCAGGAAGCGCTGCTGGACAAGCTGATCGCCCGGCTTGCGGGCAGCCTGAACAAAAGTTTCGTGCTGGAAAAGTTCTGCGAGCAGGAGCAGTGCAGCGAGCGCGCGCTGCGCCAGCAGTTCCGCACCCAGACGGGGATGACGGTGAACCACTATCTGCGCCAGCTGCGCATCTGCCACGCCCAGTACCTGTTGCAGCATACTGAGCTGATGGTGAGCGAAGTGGCGATGCGCTGCGGATTTGAGGACAGTAATTACTTTTCGGTGGTGTTTAACCGCGAGGTGGGGATGACGCCGGTTCAGTGGCGTCATCGCAGTCGAAAGGCGGCGTAGTCAGCTCGCCATGCCGAGGCCGACAATATTCGCGGCAATGATGATCACCACGCAGCCCAGGCTTAGAACGCCCACCGGACGACGCCCGGCGTTATTCCACTCCTTCAGTACCAGCCCAACCAGTCCGCCACACAGTACGTAGAAGCTCATGTGCAGCATCCAGCTTATGTAGTCGTACTGCGGTGGAATGCTGGCGTGGCCCCAGGCGTAGAAAAAGAACTGCAGATACCACATGAGGCCGCCCAGCATCGACAGCAGCACATTGGTGATGATTAAAGATTTTGCCAGTGAGAAATCGGCTTTTACCGACAAATCCTTCACTTTTGCCAGACGAATGAAGCAGAAGCCGAGGTTGACCAGCGCGCCGCCGCCCATGATGACAACGTAGCTTGGCAGTGCCACGTACAGCGGGTCGACGCCCAGCGCGGCGGCCGCTTCGTGCATGGGCTTCGCGGCGTTCATGGCGAACGACATTCCCGCCGAGAAGATGCCGCACATCACTGCCAGCAGCAGTCCTTTCTTTAGATTAAAGTCTTCGGCTTTGATGCCCATCTTGCGCTCTTTCAACTGACCCGCGCGGGTGACGATACCCACGCCGATCACCGCGACGAGCACGCCCAGCAGCGTCATCTGCCCGCCTTTGGTGTTGATCAATACGTCAACATTGCCGTTAAGAATGGGCGTCATCAGCGTGCCAACGATCAGCGTAATGCCAATCGCGATGCCGATACCCATCGACATCCCGAGATAGCGCATGGTCAGGCCGTAGTTGATGTTGCCGATGCCCCACATCGCGCCGAACAGAAACACCGGCAGCAAGGTGGAGGCATTGAAGGAGGTGAAATAGCCCCAGAAATCCGGGAGCAGCATGGCGCTAATGGTCCACGGCAAAATCAGCCAGGACACGGTACCGCCAACCGACCACATGGTTTCCCACGACCACCCTTTCACCTTTTTGAACGGGGCATAGAAACAGGCTGCACTGGCCGCGCCTATTAAATGCCAGAAGATACCCATCGTAATCGCATGATTCATTTTTACGTCCTCATCGTTTTTATAGCCGGTGGCTTCCCCCCGACTTGATGAGTGTAAAAATTAGGCGGTTCAGGAACCTTCAGAAGGTTGCCGCGCTTTTGTTCTGGATGGCAATCAGCACGTTAACCGGGTGAGCAGACTCACAATTTTGTGATTAGACAAAACCTGAATAACCTTATAAAAACTACGGCATTGATAATCATTTTCAATATCATTTAATTAACTATAATGAACCAACTGCTTACGCGGCATTAACAGCTGTGCCGCCCGACAATAATGGAGAGGATTATGAGTTATACACTGCCATCCCTGCCGTATGCCTACGACGCACTGGAACCGCATTTCGACAAGCAGACGATGGAAATCCATCACACTAAACACCACCAGACCTATGTGAACAACGCGAACGCCGCGCTGGAAAGCCTGCCAGAGTTCGCTAACCTGTCTGCTGAAGAACTGATCACCAAGCTGGACCAGCTGCCAGCGGACAAGAAAACCGTTCTGCGCAACAACGCTGGCGGTCACGCTAACCACAGCCTGTTCTGGAAAGGCCTGAAAACCGGTACCACTCTGCAGGGCGACCTGAAAGCGGCTATCGAGCGCGACTTCGGTTCCGTTGACAACTTCAAAGCGGAATTCGAAAAAGCCGCTGCAACCCGTTTCGGCTCTGGCTGGGCGTGGCTGGTACTGAAAGGTGACAAACTGGCGGTGGTTTCTACCGCTAACCAGGACTCCCCGCTGATGGGTGAAGCGATCTCTGGCGCATCCGGTTTCCCAATCCTGGGTCTGGACGTGTGGGAACACGCTTACTACCTGAAATTCCAGAACCGTCGCCCGGACTACATCAAAGCCTTCTGGGACGTGGTGAACTGGGACGAAGCAGCAGCGCGTTTCGCCGCTAAAAAATAAGGTTGCATTGACGCCTGTGAGAAGCGAGTCTGATGACTCGCTTTTTTTGTATCTGCAGAAAGGAGCAGCGATGCATTATCCGGTGAATGTATTTACAGGCAAGGTAAGGGAATACGACGGCAGCCGCCCGAGCGCCATCGCCAAAATTCAGGTCGACGGTGAGCTGACGCTAACCGACCTCGGGCTTGCCGGTGACGAGCAGGCCGAAAAGAAAATCCACGGCGGGCCAGAGCGCGCGCTGTGCCACTACCCGCGCGAACACTATCAGCACTGGAGAACCGAGTTCCCCGAGCAGGCTGATCTCTTCGTCGCCCCCGCGTTTGGCGAGAACCTCTCCACCGAAGGGCTGACCGAAAAGAACGTGTTTATTGGTGATATCTACCGCTGGGGCGATGCCCTGATTCAGGTGACGCAGCCGCGCTCCCCGTGCTTCAAGCTCAACTTCCATTTCGGCATTCAGGATATGTCCGAGCAGCTGCAAAGCACGGGTAAAACAGGCTGGCTGTACCGCGTGGTGCTGGCAGGGCAGGTATCAGCGGATGCACCGCTGGTGCTGGCATCGCGCCTGAGCGATGTCTCCGTGTATGAGGCCTGCGCGATTGCCTGGCATATGCCGTTCGACGACGAGCAGTATCACCGCCTGCTGTCGGCGGCTGGATTGTCGACAAGCTGGACGAGAACGATGCAGAAGCGGCGCTTAAGCGGCAAGATTGAGGATAATTCGCGGAGATTGTGGGGGAAATAGTCCCCGTAGAGAGTAGGCCGGGTAAGGCGAAGCCGCCACCCGGCATTTTTGCCCCTGCGCCTGTTATTGCCCGGTGGCGCTGCGCTTACCGGGCCTACAATACAGTGCCAGAGGGAAACTACGAACGCTTATACAGCGGCAGCCACAGCGTTAACCGCAATCCGCCCAGCGGGCTGTCGTCGGCTTTGACCCAGCCGCGGTGCTGCTGCATGGCGGTTTCAACAATCGCCAGACCTAGCCCCGTACCGCCAGACTCGCGGTCGCGCGCCTCGTCGGTGCGGTAGAACGGACGGAAAATCTGCTCGCGATCTTCCGGGCTCACGCCAGGACCATCATCATCGACAATGACCGTAATCCCGTCTTTATCCACCGAAAACGCCACTTCAATCTTCGTATGCGAGTAGCGCAGGGCGTTACGCACGATATTCTCCAGCGCGCTTTCCAGCGTGTTGGGGTTACCGTACAGCGGCCATGGCCCCGGCGGGAAGTTGACGGTGAACGATTTGCCCATCTGTTCCGCTTCGAACGCCGCGTTATCCAGCACTTCATGCCACAGATGATTGGCTTTCACCGTTTCGCTGACCAGCGCGTTTTTCTGCTGGTTGCGCGACATGACGAGCAGGTCGTTGATCATGCTGTCCAGGCGGTGAGCTTCCGTTTCAATACGCTCCAGCTCCTTGCTCTCACCGCTGCGGCGACGCAGTAGCGCGGTGCCGAGCTGTAAGCGCGTGAGCGGGGTGCGCAGCTCGTGCGAGATATCCGACAGCAGGCGTTGCTGCGCCGTCATCATGCGATCGAGCGCGCTCACCATCTGGTTAAAACTGGTCCCGGCGGCCAGGAACTCCTGCGGTCCGGCTTCCAGTTCAGGATGCTGTCGCAAGTTACCCTGAGCCACCTCGTCAGCGGCGTTTTTCAGCTTACGCGCCGGTTTTGCCAGGCTCCACGCCAGCCATAACAGCAGCGGCGAGCTGACCAGCATGGTAACAATCAGCAGCAGAAGCGGACGGTCAAACAGCAGGTTGATAAAATCGGACTGGGAGTTGCTCGCCGGGCGGATCAGGTAGAGCTGATAATTATCCTCCCCGTCCCTGACGGAGAAAGGCCCCACCATCTCTACGCGGCCATATTTCTTCTTCTGGGGGTGATCGGCGTTATCCGCCTGGCCAATGAAGTTGCGGATGATTTGCATCTCGTTGCGATCGGCCCCAATCACGCGGCCTTCGCTGGTGACCAGCAAAAGACGTTGCCCGGGCGGCGCCCACTTGTCGATAGCGCGAAACAGCCTGCGCCACCACATCAAATCGTTCGGCGGATCGTTTGCCAGCTCGGCTTCCACGTGCTGCTCGATCATCACGCCCTGACGTTGCTCGCTGTCGAGAAGCTCCGTCATCTGGCGTGAGTCGAGTTTTGGCAACATCAGTACGAGCATTAAAACCAGTGCCAGCGTCAGCCAGAAGATGGCGAAGATGCGGGCGGTTAAGCTTCCTATCATGAAGCGGAAACCATCAGATAACCGCGACCACGCAGGGTTTTAAACCATGGGTGACCGTCTTTACGCTCCGGCAGCTTACGGCGCAGGTTAGAGATGTGCATGTCGATGGCGCGGTCAAACGGGGTGAGGCGTTTGCCCAGCACTTCCTGACTTAAATGTTCACGCGATACCACCTGGCCGAGATGCTGCGCCAGCAGATAAAGCAGGGTGAACTCCGTGCCGGTGAGTTCCAGCGTCTGACCATCGAAGCTCGCTTCCTGGCGGCCCGGGTTCAGGCTCAGGGAGTCAACTTCAAGGGTGGGTGAGCTGTTGTCGGTATTTTGCTGCTGCTCGCTCCAGTGGGAACGTCGCAGGATAGCGCGAATACGGGCAACCAGTTCACGGTCGTTAAACGGCTTGGGTAAATAGTCATCCGCGCCCAGCTCAAGGCCAAGTACGCGGTCAAGTTCGCTGCCGCGCGCGGTCAGCATGATAACGGGAGTCTGGTGTGTCTGGCGAAGCTCTTTCAACGTATCGATACCGTTCTTCTTTGGCATCATCACGTCGAGCAAAAGTAAATCGATGCTGTCGTCAAGGAGACTCAGCGCCTGCTCGCCATCATGGGCAACCAGAACGTTGAAACCTTCCATGTCGAGCAACTCCTTTAAAAGGGATGTGAGCTCTCGGTCATCATCAACTAACAGGATTTTATTCATTGTTTAAATACCTCCGAGGCAGAAATTACGACATCAAGGCTGTCTAATCCATGACTTTACGTTGTTTTACACCCCCTGACGCATGTTTGCAGCCTGAATCGTAGACTGTCTCTCGTTGAATCGCGACACGAAAGATTTTGGGAGCAAGTGATGCGCAAAGTTACCGCTGCCGTCATGGCCTCAACGCTGGCGTTCAGTGCGTTTAGCCAGGCTGCTGTAGCTATCATCAGCGATAACGGTTCCTCAAAAGAGGACACAACGCAGCACAGTAGCCAAAGCCATATGTTTGACGGCATAAGTTTAACCGAACATCAGCGTCAACAGATGCGAGATCTGATGCAGAGGGCAAGACATGACCAGCCCCCTGTTAATGTTAGCGAAATGGAGACAATGCATCGCCTTGTCACCGCAGAAAATTTTGACGAAAGCGCAGTTCGCGCTCAGGCCGAAAAAATGGCACAGGAACAGATTGCTCGCCAGGTAGAGATGGCGAAGGTCCGCAACCAGATGTTCCACCTGCTAACGCCCGAGCAGCAAGCGGTTTTGAATACCAAACATCAGCAGCGAATGGACCAGCTGCGTGAGGTTGCACGGATGCAGCGAAGCTCAGAAACGACGTTTTTCAGTAGCAATAGCAGTACCCGTAGTAACCAGTAAACCCTGTTTTCCTTGCCATAGACACCATCCCTGTCTTCCCCCACATGATGTGGGGGTTTTTTTTGCCCCGCATTCTGATTTGTTAACCGTTTATTCATCCTAAGACTCCCCGTGCTTCCGTTATACTAGCGGCATGACATGACAGGAGCGTTTATGAATCAATCCTATGGAAGACTGGTAAGCCGGGCTGCGATGGCCGCGACGATAATGGCGTCGTGCTTGCTGGTCATCAAGGTTTTCGCATGGTGGTATACCGGCTCGGTCAGTATTCTGGCTGCGCTGGTGGACTCGCTGGTGGACATTGCCGCCTCGTTGACCAACCTGCTGGTGGTGCGTTACTCGCTGCAGCCGGCAGATGAAGAGCACACGTTTGGGCACGGTAAAGCGGAGTCGCTGGCCGCGCTGGCGCAAAGTATGTTCATTTCCGGTTCTGCGCTGTTCCTGTTTTTAACCGGCATTCAGCATCTCGTCTCGCCGACTCCGATGAAGGATCCCGGCGTGGGTGTGATTGTGACCATCGTTGCACTTATATGCACACTTGTTCTGGTAACGTTCCAGCGCTGGGTTGTTCGCAAAACGCAAAGTCAGGCCGTACGGGCGGATATGCTTCATTATCAATCTGATGTTATGATGAATGGGGCTATTCTTATTGCGCTCGGTCTGGCCTGGTATGGCTGGCATCGGGCCGATGCGTTGTTTGCGTTAGGGATTGGTATCTATATTTTATATAGCGCCCTGAGGATGGGGTACGAAGCGGTGCAATCACTGCTTGACCGCGCCCTCCCGGACTCGGAACGCAATGAAATTTTTTCTATCGTGACCTCCTGGCCCGGCGTCAGCGGTGCACACGATCTTCGAACGCGGCAGTCAGGGCCGACCCGCTTTATTCAGATTCATATTGAAATGGAAGACAACCTGCCACTGGTTCAGGCTCACGTTATTGCTGAGCAGGTCGAGCAGGCGATTTTGCAGCGTTTTCCTGGTTCAGACGTCATCATTCACCAGGATCCCTGCTCGGTTGTACCCGGACATGTTGGGCTTTCGTAATTCGTTGTAAAAAAGTGAGCCAGGCCAGCATTTTGTGTATAAATTACCGCCATTTGGTCTGACCTGAATCAATTCAGCTGGAAGGGATTGATATACTATTTGCAGTATTCGTTGGTCGATAAGTTTCTTCCGGCAACAGATTTCAATTTTGCATTCCTAAGTTCAGAGGTAGTCATGATTAAGAAAATCGGTGTGTTGACAAGCGGCGGTGATGCGCCGGGCATGAACGCGGCAATCCGTGGTGTTGTCCGTGCAGCGCTGACGGAAGGCCTGGAAGTTTTTGGCGTTTATGACGGTTATCTGGGCCTGTATGAAGATCGTATGGTTCAGCTAGACCGCTACAGCGTGTCTGACATGATCAACCGTGGCGGTACTTTCCTCGGTTCTGCGCGCTTCCCGGAATTCCGTGATGAACACGTTCGTGAAGTGGCTATCGAAAACATGAAAAAACGCGGCCTGGATGCCCTGGTGGTTATCGGTGGTGACGGCTCCTATATGGGCGCAAAACGTCTGACCGAAATGGGCTTCCCGTGCATCGGCCTGCCAGGTACTATCGACAACGACATCAAAGGCACTGACTACACGATCGGCTTCTTTACTGCGCTGGGTACCGTTGTTGAAGCGATTGACCGTCTGCGTGACACCTCGTCTTCTCACCAGCGTATCTCCATCGTAGAAGTGATGGGCCGTTACTGCGGCGACCTGACTCTGGCGGCAGCCATTGCGGGCGGCTGTGAGTTTATCGTCGTGCCAGAAGTCGAATTTAGCCGTGAAGATCTGGTGGCTGAAATCAAAGCGGGCATCGCGAAAGGTAAAAAACACGCGATCGTGGCTATCACCGAGCACATCTGTGACGTTGACGAACTGGCGAAGTACATCGAAGCGGAAACCAAGCGCGAAACCCGCGCAACCGTTCTGGGTCACATCCAGCGTGGCGGTTCTCCAGGCCCTTATGACCGTATCCTGGCATCCCGTATGGGCGCGTACGCTATCGATCTGCTGCTGCAGGGCCACGGTGGCCGCTGCGTCGGTATTCAAAACGAAAAACTGGTTCACCATGACATCATCGACGCCATTGAAAACATGAAGCGTCCGTTTAAAGGTGACTGGCTGGACTGCGCTAAAAAACTGTACTGATCGGCGTTTGTATTGTGCCGGGTGGCGGCTTCGCCTTACCCGGCCTACAAAAGCACGGTTCGTAGGCCCGGTAAGCGAAGCGCCACCGGGCTTTTTTGTTCGCAGAGTTTGTCTTTTTATTCCTCAAAGTTATAGCCAATCTTTTTTTATTCTTTAATCCTCGATTCGCTTTCTGGCACGCTGCATTCATCAAAACACTACATAAGAGAGCTGGGCGATGAATAAATGGGGCGTGGGTTTTACATTATTGCTGGCATCGACCAGCGTTCTGGCTAAGGACATCCAGTTACTGAACGTGTCATACGACCCGACGCGTGAACTGTACGAGCAATACAACAAAGCGTTTGCGGCACACTGGAAGCAGGAAACCGGCGATAATGTCGTGGTTCGCCAGTCTCACGGTGGTTCTGGCAAGCAGGCGACCTCCGTCATCAACGGTATTGAAGCCGACGTGGTGACCCTGGCGCTGGCCTACGATGTTGACGCTATCGCCGAGCGTGGCCGCATCGACAAAAACTGGATCAAACGCCTGCCGGATAACTCCGCGCCATACACCTCGACCATTGTTTTCCTGGTGCGTAAAGGCAACCCGAAACAGATCCATGACTGGAACGACCTGATTAAACCTGGCGTGTCAGTTATCACGCCTAATCCGAAAAGCTCTGGCGGCGCTCGCTGGAACTACCTGGGCGCGTGGGGCTACGCGCTGCATCACAACAATGGCGACCAGGCCAAAGCGCAGGAATTCGTGAAAGCGCTGTATAAAAACGTTGAGGTGCTGGACTCCGGCGCGCGTGGCGCCACCAACACCTTCGTCGAGCGCGGGATTGGCGACGTGCTGATCGCATGGGAAAACGAAGCCCTGCTGGCTACCAACGAGCTGGGTAAAGACAAGTTTGAGATTGTGACCCCAAGCGAATCTATTCTGGCTGAGCCGACCGTCTCTGTAGTCGATAAAGTGGTTGAGAAGAAAGACACCAAAGCGGTAGCTGAAGCGTACCTGAAGTATCTCTACTCGCCAGAAGGCCAGGAAATTGCGGCGAAGAACTTCTATCGCCCACGCGATCCGGCAGTTGCGAAGAAATACGAAAGCGTCTTCCCTAAACTGAAGCTCTTCACCATTGATGACGAGTTCGGCGGCTGGACGAAAGCGCAGAAAGAGCACTTCTCTAACGGCGGCACTTTCGACCAGATTAGCCAGCGCTAACCATTAGCCAATGATACGGTAACCCGGCGTGAGAAATCCGCCGGGTTTTTTATTTGGTCATCATTTTGCGTTACTCTTTTGCCTCTATTGAAAACAGGGAACGCGTTGTGAAGAAAATTATCGTATTGATCCTGATTGCCCTTGCCGCTGGCGGCGTGTACTGGATGAAGGCGGGTAATCCGAATGCGTTGCGACATATCGTTCTCGACCAGTGTGTGCCGAATCAAATCCAGAACCGTAACCCGGCGCCGTGTGCGCAGGTGAAAACGGATGCAGGCTACGTGGTGTTTAAAGACCGCAACGGGCCGCTGCAGTATCTGCTGATGCCAACCTACCGCATCAACGGCACCGAAAGCCCGCTTTTGACCGAATCACATACGCCGAATTTTTTCTGGCTGGCCTGGCAGTCGCGAAGCTTTATGACGTTGAAGCGTGGCTCCGAGGTCCCTGACAGCGCCATTTCGCTGACGATCAACTCCCCGACGGGCCGTACGCAAAATCATTTTCATATTCATATCTCCTGCCTGCGCCCGGACGTGCGTGAGAAGCTCAATGCGGCTCAGGGAGAAATCACCACCCAGTGGCTACCGTTCCCGGGCGGGCTGGAAGGGCATGAGTATCTTGCTCGTCGGGTGACGGAGAATGAACTGGTCCAGCGCAGCCCGTTTATGATGCTGGCAGAAGAGCTGCCGGAAGCGCGCGACCATATGGGGCGTTTCGCGCTGGCGATGGCGCAGCAGTCGGACGGCTCGTTTGTGTTGCTGGCAACCGAGCGCAACCTGCTGATGCTGAACCGCGCGTCGGCTGAGGAATTGCAGGATCATCAATGCGATATCCTGAAGTGACCCCACTATAAATAGCGTTTACTCGTCCTGCCTGTCGCCGTAGACTTGCTGAAAAATTCTACAGGAGACAGGTATGTCGCTCTGGTTAACGTATCCTCTGCTGCTGCCCTCACTGATCGTTGGCGTTACCATCGTGCTGTGGGCGACGTCGCTATTGCCGGAATTTATCACCGCGCTGCTGTTCTTCACGGCGGCGATGACCGCGAAAATTGCCCCGCCGGAGACGGTCTTCGGCGGATTTGCCTCGTCGGCCTTCTGGCTGGTCTTCAGCGGCTTTGTGCTCGGCGTGGCGATACGTAAAACCGGACTGGCGGACAGGGCCGCCCGGGCGTTGTCCGCAAAGCTCACCGACTCCTGGGTATTGATGGTGGCGAGCGTGGTGCTGCTGAGCTACGCGCTGGCGTTTGTGATGCCGTCGAATATGGGACGTATTGCGCTGCTGATGCCGATTGTCGCCGCGATGGCTAAACGTGCCGGTATCCCTGACGGCTCCCGCGCCTGGTTTGGTCTGGCGCTGGCGGTGGGGTTCGGGACTTTCCAGCTCTCGGCGACGATCCTGCCTGCTAACGTCCCTAATCTGGTGATGAGCGGTGCGGCGGAAGGTTCGTACGGCATCCATCTGAACTATGTCCCGTATCTGCTGCTGCACACGCCGGTGCTGGGTATTCTCAAAGGCCTGATCCTGATCGGCCTGATCTGCTGGCTTTTTCCCGGCAGCCCAAGACCGCCGAAGGAACTAGCACCGTCTGAACCCATGGGCCGGGATGAAAAGCGTCTTGCCTGGCTGCTGGCGGTGGTGCTGGGAATGTGGGTGACGGAGAGCTGGCACGGCATGGGGCCCGCGTGGACGGGGCTGGCGGCATCGGTCATCGTTATGCTGCCGCGCATTGGATTCATTACCGGAGAGGAGTTTTCTGCGGGGGTGAATATGCGTACCTGTATCTATGTTGCAGGTATTCTTGGGCTGGCGACTGTCGTGACGCAAACCGGTATCGGAACGGCGGTGGGTGAGGCGTTGCTCCGCATTATGCCGCTGGATGCAGACAGACCGTTCACCAGTTTCCTGGCGCTGACCGGTATCACCACAGCGCTCAACTTCATTATGACCGCCAACGGCGTTCCGGCGCTGTATACCACTCTGGCACAGAGTTTTTCGGATGCGACCGGCTTCCCGCTGCTGTCGGTGATCATGATCCAGGTGCTGGGCTATTCCACGCCGCTGCTGCCGTATCAGGCGTCGCCGATTGTTGTAGCGATGGGCTTAGGGAAGGTGCCTGCAAAGGCGGGGATGGTACTCTGTCTGGCGCTGGCGATTGCAACGTATCTGGTGCTGCTGCCGCTGGATTATTTGTGGTTTAGCGTTTTAGGTCGTTTGTAGCGATTTTGTAGGGCGGGTAAGCGCAAGCGCCACCCGCCACAACAGCATTACGCCTGCTTAGCCGCTTCTGCTGCTTTCACGATCACCGCGAAAGCGTCAGCTTTCAGGGATGCACCGCCAACCAGCGCGCCATCGATGTCTGGCTGGGTGAACAGCTCAGCAGCGTTGGAAGCGTTAACGGAACCGCCGTACTGGATGATGACCTGCTCAGCCACTTTCGCGTCTGCTTTAGCAATGTGATCGCGGATGAATTTGTGAACCGCCTGCGCCTGTGCTGGGGTTGCAGATTTGCCGGTACCGATCGCCCAGACTGGCTCGTATGCGATAACCGCGCCTTCGAACGCCGCCGCGCCCTGGGTTTTCAGCACCGCGTCGATCTGACGTGCGCACACTTCTTCGGTTTTGCCTGCTTCGTTTTCTGCTTCGGTTTCACCGATGCACAGAACCGGGATCAGACCCTGCTCTTTCAGCACGGCGAATTTCTTCGCGATGAACTCGTCGGATTCTTTGTGGTAGGTGCGACGCTCGGAGTGGCCGATGATGATGTATTTCGCGCCGATATCTTTCAGCATTTCAGCGGAGGTTTCACCGGTGAACGCGCCAGACAGGTTAACGTCAACGTTCTGCGCGCCCAGAATGATGTGGCTGCCGTCAGCGGCGCGTTTAGCCAGATCCAGGTACATATCCGGCGGAGCGATAGCAACCGCGCAGCCGGTCACGCCAGCCAGCTCTTTACGCAGGTTCGCAACCAGTTCGTTTACCATGTGGCGGCTGCCGTTCAGTTTCCAGTTACCCATCACTAAAGGATGTCGCATTTCAATTCTCCACGCTAAATAAGCGAATTAAGGAATATGGCCACCCTGACGGGCAGCATGGTCTGTGAATCAGTATAGAGATTTTCCCTCGAAAGGCTTTGCTTTTTGTCATTAATTCGCCCCGCCGAGAGTGTCAGATAGTGCCAGCTTAATCGGTTCAACAGCGAAGGTCAGTCCTTTTTCGCCGTTGTCCGCCACAACATAGCGGATCGCGCCTTCGGTATCGGCGTAGTAACGCTTATTTTTACCGGCGGTAAGGAGCTTTTGCAGCTTCTGCTGGCTTTGTTTTTTTGTCAGCGCAGGGGTAAAAGCCTGCAGCACTGCGCTCATATACTCCATTGCTTTCGCCTTAGCGGCCTTCTGCTCGGGGCCTTGTATCGGCAGCCAGGTGATTTGCATGCTTTTGATTTTTAGCGTACCGCGCTCGAGCGCCGTGGAAGCATACAGATTCTCGTTAATCTTGCTTGCCGCGCGGGTCAGGGTAGGGGTATCCCGGGAGCCATCAATGGCGCGAAATTCATCCAGCGGCAGCGTTGGATTGACCTGATTGAAGGTTTCACGAAACTGGCTAATGGACTGATCGAACGACGGCGCGCCCGCCAGCAGATACGGTGCTGTGGTCGGGGTAGTGGTTTCGGCGGCGTGCAGGGGAAAACCCGCGCTGAGCACCGCTAAACACAGGTAAAGAGAACGTGCCGAACTTTTCATCAACATTGCCCCTGGCCGTAAGTGCTCATGATTAAAACGATATCTGGTCGGCTTGTCAAAAGGTCACAACTCCAGGGTAAAATGCGCGCTATACGATAATAAGGAACCTTACATGACCATACAGCAGTGGCTGTTTTCATTCAAAGGGCGTATTGGACGCCGTGATTTCTGGATCTGGATGGTGACGTGGGTTGTCGCCATGCTGCTTCTGTTTTTCGTTGCTTACAATGCCTGGCTGAGCACGCAAACGGCGGCCTTCGCGCTGGTCTGCCTGCTATGGCCAACGGCCGCCGTCGTGGTGAAACGTCTGCACGATCGCGGTCGTTCCGGCGCATGGGCATTTCTGATTATTCTGGCGTGGATGCTGGTGGCAGGAAACTGGGCAATGCTTCCGTCCATCCTGCCGTGGGTCGTGGGCAGGCTACTGCCGTCGGTCATCTTCGTGATGATGATTGTCGATCTGGGCGCGTTTATCGGCACCCAGAGCGAAAACAAATACGGTAAAGATACCGTTGAGGTGAAGTACCGCTGATCACCAGTAGTGTTCGGCGGTCATATGGCCCGGCCGGCGGCGAAGATGTTTCGTCATCTGCCGGGTATCCTTCAGAAGCTGCTGCGTGTCCCGCACCATCTGCGGGTTGCCACACAGCATGACGTGGCTGGTTTCAGCGTTTAACGGCAATCCAACAGCCTCTTCCAGAGCGCCGCTCTCAATAAGCGCCGGCACGCGACCGGTAAGCGTTCCTGCTACGGTTTCACGGCTGACCACCGTCTGAATCTTTAACTTTCCGCCGTACTGCTGTTCCAGCGCCTGCATCTGCGGCAGGTAGCTCAGGTCTGCGGCGTAGCGCGCAGCGTGAACCAGCACGATGTTTTTAAAACGCTCCAGGTCTTTGCCGTACTGCAAAATAGAGAGATAAGGGCCGATGGCCGTACCGGTTGCCAGCATCCAGAGCGTGTCACAATCTGGGATCTCTTCGAGCACAAAGAAGCCTGCTGCTTCGCTTACAATTTGCACATCGTCGCCGGGCTTAAGCGCGGCAAGGCGCGGGCTGAGTTTGCCGTCCGGAACGGTAACCAGATAGAACTCGAGGTCCGGGTTATCAGGTGCGTTTACGTAAGAGTAGGCGCGCTGTACGCGCTCGCCGTCGACGTCCAGCCCCAGCTTCGCAAATTGCCCAGCTTTAAACGGGTGGACGGGAGCATGTACGGTGAGACTAAATAGCGCATCGGTCCAAAACTGTATCTTTGTGACTTTACCTGTTACCCAGTCCGCCATGATCTTCTCCTGTGCTGTTTCTCTGTTCTATCTTCCGTACTTGTGGTGACAATTTCCAGCCCGTCAGGGCCGGAAAGCTCTATCGATCAAACGGTTTTACAGAATGTGCGTCTGCACGTCCGGATCTTTACGGTCGAGATAGTGAATAGACTGGATGCGGCGAATAGTGCGCGATTTACCGCGGATCAGCAGCGTTTCAGTGGTGGCCATATTGCCCTTGCGGGTGATGCCGTCCAGCAGATCGCCTTTGGTGATGCCGGTGGCCGAGAAGACAACGTTATCGCTACGGGCCATCTCGTCCAGCGCGAGAACTTTATTGGCCTCAATACCCATCGCTTCGCAGCGTGCTAGCTCATTTTCCCCGATGCGGCGGTTCTCTTCGCTGTCACCTTTCACCTCATGGCGGGGCAGCAGACGGGCCTGCATATCGCCATCCAGCGCGCGGATCACGGCTGCTGATACCACACCTTCCGGCGCACCGCCGATGCCGTACAGCACATCCACTTCGCTGTCCGGCATGCAGGTCAAAATGGAGGCGGCAACGTCACCATCCGGAATGGCAAACACCCGCACGCCGAGCTTTTGCATCTGCGCGATGGTGGCGTCGTGGCGCGGTTTGGCCAGAATAGTCACGGTGAGTTCGCTAAGGGATTTGCCCAGGGCTTTGGCGATATTGCGCAGGTTCTCTTCCAGCGGCAGGCTGAGGTCGATTGCGCCCTTCGCGCCAGGACCGACAATCAGCTTTTCCATATACATATCCGGCGCGTTGAGGAAGCAGCCTTTATCGCCTACGGCCAGCACAGCGAGGGCATTGGCCTGACCCATCGCCGTCATTCGGGTGCCTTCGATCGGGTCGACGGCAATATCCACGGCATCGCCATTGCCGGTACCGACTTTTTCACCGATATAGAGCATTGGCGCTTCGTCGATCTCGCCTTCGCCGATCACGATGGTGCCGTCGATGTTGACCTGGTTAAGCACAATGCGCATGGCATGGACGGCGGCGCCGTCTGCGGTATTTTTGTCACCACGACCCAGCCATTTATAGCCTGCGAGGGCAGCTGCTTCGGTGACGCGGGAAAACTCGATAGCAAGTTCACGTTTCATGAGGTACTCGTGCAATCAAAAGGAATTGCACGAAGTTTATCACAGAGTGGGGAGGGGCGAGGGGCCCGGTGCGGTCCGGGCCCCTAACCCTGACCCTCTCCCCAGGGGAGAGGGAATATATGGTTACTCGTCGTGCTCTTCCCACGCCAGGGCGCGTTTCACCGCTTTCTTCCAGCCGCTGTAGCGGAAGTTGCGCTCGGTGGTTTCGATGCCAGGGCGGAATTCGCGTTCGATCACCGCTTTTTCCTGCAGCTCGTCCAGATTCTGCCAGAAGCCTACCGCCAGACCGGCAAGATACGCCGCACCCAGCGCCGTCACTTCGCGCACTTCAGGGCGCTCAACACGGGTGCCCAGAATGTCGGACTGGAACTGCATCAGGAAGTTGTTCGCGACCGCGCCGCCGTCCACGCGCAGGGCGTGCAGACGAATGCCGGAGTCAGCCTGCATCGCTTCCAGCACGTCGCGCGTCTGATAGGCGATAGATTCCAGAGTGGCGCGAATAATGTGGTTAGAGTTCACACCACGCGTCAGGCCGAAAATCGCGCCGCGTGCATACGGATCCCAGTACGGTGCGCCCAGACCGGTGAACGCAGGCACCACGTACACGCCGTTGGTGTCTTTCACTTTGGTCGCGAAGTATTCAGAGTCGAACGCATCGCTGATCAGCTTCATCTCGTCACGCAGCCACTGGATAGACGCACCGGCCATGAACACCGCACCTTCCAGGGCATAGTTCACTTCGCCGCGCGGGCCGCAGGCGATGGTGGTCAGCAGGCCGTTTTCTGATTTCACCGCTTTCTCGCCGGTGTTCATCAGCATAAAGCAGCCGGTGCCGTAGGTATTCTTCGCCATCCCTTCTTTGACGCACAGCTGGCCGAAAAGCGCCGCCTGCTGGTCACCGGCGATGCCGGCGATAGGAATACGCGTACCGCCTTTACCCCCGATGTTGGTCTGGCCGTATACCTCTGAAGATTTGCGCACTTCAGGCAGCATCGCGCGTGGAATATCCAGCGCGTCCAGCATCTTGTCATCCCACTCCAGGGTGTTGATGTTGAACAGCATGGTACGCGAGGCGTTGGTGTAGTCGGTGACGTGAACGCGTCCCTGAGTCATCTTCCAGATAAGCCAGGTGTCAACGGTACCGAACAGCAGCTCGCCGCGCTTAGCACGCTCACGAGAACCTTCCACGTGGTCGAGGATCCACTTCACTTTGGTGCCGGAGAAATACGGGTCAATCACCAGGCCTGTTGCGCTACGGATATAATCTTCCATGCCCTCGCGCTTCAGTTTTTCGCAAATTTCTGAGGTACGGCGGCACTGCCAGACGATGGCGTTGTAAATAGGTTTACCGGTTTCGCGCTCCCAGACGACGGTGGTCTCTCGCTGGTTGGTAATACCAATGGCGGCAATTTCGTCGGAACTGATATCGGCCTTCGCCAGCACTTCGACCAGCGTGGAGCTTTGTGACGCCCAGATCTCCATCGGGTCGTGTTCTACCCAGCCTGGACGAGGATAAATTTGTTCAAATTCGCGCTGTGACACGCTGACGATGTTCGCGTCATGATCCATTACGACAGCGCGGGAGCTGGTAGTGCCCTGGTCGAGTGCAACGATATATTTTTTTTCGGTCATGGTATGTGTCCCGTAGTCAGATTACAGCGAAGCTTTTTGTTGTGCGGTAGAAGTCGTTTCCTTCTCCTCTTCCACACAGGTGTCGCACGGTAAGTGGCGACCAATTAATTTGCGATAGCCAAATGCACCCAGTGCCGCCCCTACGATTGGCCCGAAAAGCGGTACCAGGAAGTAAGGAATATCTTTGCCACCGGTGAAGGCCACGTCGCCCCATCCAGCAAAGAAGGCGAAGGTTTTTGGACCCAGGTCACGCGCCGGGTTCATCGCAAACCCTGTTAACGGGCCCATGGACGCACCAATGACGGCGATCAGCAGGCCAATCAGCAATGGCGCCAGCGGGCCACGCGGAATGCCGTTGCCATCATCGCCCAGTGCCATAATGACGCCCATCAGAATAGCGGTAATCACCATTTCAACTGCGAACGCCTGCACAAAATTGATATGCGGGTTTGGATAGGTTGAGAAGATACCTGCCAGATCCAGACTTTCGACGCTGCCGCGCACCATATGATGCGTCTGTTCGAAGTCGATGAAAAGATTGTAATAAAGCCCGTAAACTAACGCCGCTGCGCAAAACGCGCCGGCAAACTGAGAAATAATGAAAGGAACAACTTTGCGTCCGTCGAAGCACGCGAACAGCCACAGTGCGATAGTCACCGCCGGGTTAAGATGTGCACCGGAAACCCCTGCAGTCAGGTAGATGGCCATCGCCACGCCCAGACCCCAGATGATACTGATTTCCCACTGACCAAAACTGGCACCCGCCACTTTCAGTGCAGCGACACAGCCCACTCCGAAGAATATCAGCAACCCGGTACCAAGGAACTCGGCAATGCACTGGCCTTTTAAGGTTGATGTCTGACTCATAATCGGAATCCTGAAGAGATTGATGTTTATTGTTAGCATGGCCGCCCGTGACAGCCACGATGTCCTGTAGACATAGTGTTAATTTATCGTTAACGAGCAAAAACGAGAAATATCGAAATCAAAATGTGTGGTCTGCGTCAATAAAATGAGCGTTTTCGCGCCATAAAGCACATTTTTGCATCAGCGCTGGAATGTGAGCTGAATCATTTCATTAACGAATGAGTTAACAATTTAGGGGTATATGACGCGAACGCACCAGGACCAGACCTAAAAGTGTTGCAAACCGCGATCTGCGCGGCGTGTCGCTGGACACAGAGCGCCGCGCTCCATACAATCGACGGTATATGTCGTGCGCGTTTATGTTAAAGCGTCGCCTTGCAATTCAGGAGAGGTAGCATCATGTCTTTAGAAGTGTTTGAGAAACTGGAATCGAAAGTACAGCAGGCGATTGACACCATCACCCTGCTGCAGATGGAAATTGAAGAGCTGAAAGAGAAGAACAACAGCCTGGCGCAGGAAGTTCAGAACGCTCAGCACGGCCGCGAAGAACTGGAGCGCGAAAACAACCAGCTGCGCGAACAGCAGAACGGCTGGCAGGATCGTCTGCAGGCGCTGCTGGGACGTATGGAAGAAGTCTGATCCCCTCAGGGATGACTAAGTAGGCCGGGTAAGGCGAAGCCGCCACCCGGCTTTTTTATGGTTATTGCACGCTGATTTCAACCATAAAAAAGGCCGCCCGAGGCGGCCTTAACGCTACTTGTCCTGCGCTGTCATAGCATAAGCAATAAACCCACTCGGTTCATCACTCTTTACCACGAGTACGCTGGCGACAATGAACGCGATACATAAATAGCGTTTCATTATGCGGTCCCTGCAGCTAACCGCTCCACCGTTCACCACCGGTGATAAGTCAGTGGACACAAGTCCGGTTAAAGGTTGCTTTACGGTTGTGAATACACCTTTCCCTGGACCGATGCCCATGTGCGAGATGGCGGAAAGGGACGATGCATCATAATGAGCAACAGTAGCGTAGTTAAGGCCTTCAGAGGAAATTAGGAATTTATAAAGGGTCGACGGGGGTTACCAGAGGGATGAACCAGGGTAAGATAAAAATCCTGGTTAAAGGTTGCAAGATAACCCAACGGACCGCGAATCCTAAGGGACAAAAAAACCGCCACATTGCTGTTGGCGGTTTTTTTATGGTTCACGCTGACTGTTCTACTACTCAATATCCAGCGGATCTTCAGAAAGAATAATCCCGGTGTTATCGGCGTAGAGATGGTCCCCGGAGAAGAAGGTCACGCCGCCGAAGTTAACGCGCACGTCGCTTTCGCCGATGCCGTCGCCTGCTGCGCCTACCGGTATGGCCGCGATGGCCTGAATCCCGATATCCAGTTCCTCCAGATCGTCCACCTGGCGCACGGAACCGTACACCACAAGGCCTTCCCACTCATTCTGGACGGCAATGCCGGCCAGTTCCGCATCAATTAATGCACGGCGCACGGAACCGCCGCCGTCGACCACCAGAACGCGGCCGCGTCCGTTCTGTTCGAGCAGATCGTACAGCAACCCGTTGTCCTCGAAACATTTCACCGTGACGATTTGACCGCCAAACGACGACCGTCCACCAAAGTTGGAGAACAGCGGTTCAACGACGTTGACATCTTCCTGGTAGATGTCACAGAGCTCGGAGGTATCGTATTTCATAGGTTTAACGCTCGGTTGCTGCGAATGTGTTCAGTATATCGTGCGAAATGCGTTGTTGGCAAAATCATCAATTGTTAATTGATATTTGTCAGCTAACTGAGCGTCTGGCTTAAAACAATCCCGATGACGAACAACAGGTTAGTCAGCAGGGCGCCTTTTACCGTTCGCTCCAGCATCGGTGGCATGGCTGCCGGGCTGAGCTCACGCATCACAAAGCGGGCCTGTTTCACCAGCAGCGGCGCGGCAAGCACAAACAGCCACCCCCACAAACTCTGCAGGGAAATCAGGTTAAACAGCGCCAGGCAGACCAGCGCGCCAATGAGCAGGCAGGCATGGTAGCGACGCGCATTCACCGGACCCAGACGAACCGCCAGGGTGTTTTTGCCGTTCTCACGATCGCTGTCGATATCGCGCAGGTTGTTGATGTTGAGCACCGCTGTCGCCAGCAGACCGCAGGCGGTCGCGGGCAGGAACAGGGCAGGGATCACCGTATGCGCCTGTAAGTACCAGCTGCCCATCACGCTCAGCCAGCCGAAGAACACCAGTACGGAAATATCCCCGAGTCCAATATAACCGTAGGGGCGAGTACCAACGGTGTAAGTGATGGCCGCGATAATGGCCAATAAACCCAACACCAGGAAGCCAATAAAATCGCTGGTGGTCTTAGACGCAACCGTCACCAGCGCCAGGCCGGACACGCAGATCAGCACCACGGTGATAATCAGCGCGCGTTTCATCTGCGCCTGGGTAATTACACCTTTCTGCATCCCGCGCAGCGGCCCTATACGATCGGGCTTGTCGCTGCCTTTCACCGCGTCGCCGTAGTCGTTGGCGAGATTGGAGAGGATTTGCAGCAGGCCTGCGGTAATCAATGCCAGCGCGGCGACCAGCGGATCAAAATAACCCTGCCACCAGGCAAGCGCCGTACCGACGATAATCGCGGCAAAGGCCAGAGGAAGGGTTTTAGGGCGCAGACTTTCGAGCCACGCCTGAGTACGGCTGATGTCAGTCATAAGTATTTAGCCAATAAAAATGGGGGCATTAGCCCCCATTAAACGTGATGAGAATCCAGTAACCGCGATTATAGGATAAAACGGCTCAGATCTTCATCTGCCACTAACGCATCCAGATGTTTACTCACATATTCTGCGTCAATGGTAACGGTTTGACCGTTCAGGTCGCTCGCATCATAAGAGATATCTTCCACCAGGCGTTCCAGAACGGTGTGCAGACGACGCGCACCGATGTTCTCGGTGGTTTCGTTCACCTGCCATGCGGCCTGAGCGATACGTTTGATGCCGTCTTCGGTGAACTCAAGGTTCACGCCTTCGGTCGCCATCAGCGCTTTGTACTGAACGGTAGCAGAGGCGTTTGGCTCGGTCAGGATACGTTCGAAATCTTCGGTTGTCAGCGCCTGCAGCTCAACGCGGATTGGCAGACGCCCCTGCAGCTCAGGGATCAGATCTGACGGGCTGGCAACCTGGAACGCGCCTGAAGCGATAAACAGGATGTGGTCCGTTTTCACCATGCCGTGCTTGGTAGAGACGGTGCAGCCTTCAACCAGCGGCAGCAGGTCGCGCTGAACGCCTTCGCGAGACACATCCGGGCCGGAGCTGTTGCCGCCGCGCTTACAAATTTTGTCGATTTCGTCAATAAACACGATGCCGTGCTGCTCAACCGCGTCGATAGCGTCCTGCTTCAGCTCTTCCGGGTTTACCAGCTTCGCCGCTTCTTCTTCAATCAGCAGCTTCATCGCGTCTTTGATTTTCAGCTTACGCGCTTTCTGCTTCTGGCCGCCCAGGTTCTGGAACATGGACTGCAGCTGGCTGGTCATCTCTTCCATTCCCGGAGGCGCCATGATTTCCACACCCATTGGCGCGGCAGCGAGATCGATCTCAATCTCTTTATCATCCAGCTGGCCTTCACGCAGCTTTTTGCGGAACGCCTGACGTGCGGCAGACGGTTCCGCCTGCTGCTCAGCCTGACCCCAGTTGTTTTTTGCTGGTGGGATCAGCACGTCGAGAATGCGCTCTTCGGCCATCTCTTCCGCGCGATAGCGGTTTTTCTCAATCGCCTGGACGCGCACCATTTTGATCGCCGAGTCGGTCAGATCGCGGATGATGGAGTCCACTTCTTTACCCACATAGCCCACTTCGGTGAACTTGGTGGCTTCAACTTTGATGAACGGTGCGTTAGCCAGTTTGGCCAGACGACGGGCAATTTCGGTTTTACCGACGCCGGTCGGGCCGATCATCAGAATGTTTTTCGGCGTGACTTCGTGGCGCAGCTCTTCGTCAAGCTGCATACGGCGCCAGCGGTTACGCAGAGCGATAGCCACGGAACGCTTCGCGTTATCCTGGCCGATAATGTGTTTGTTCAGTTCGCTGACAATTTCGCGTGGGGTCATTTCAGACATGGGAGATCCTTACGCTTTGGAGGTCAATTCTTCGATGGTGTGGTTGTGGTTGGTATAGATGCAGATATCACCTGCAATATCCAACGCCTTCACCGCGATATCACGCGCGTTCATGTCGGTGTTTTCCAACAGCGCGCGGGCTGCAGCCTGGGCATAAGGGCCGCCAGAGCCGATGGCAATCAGGTCATTTTCCGGCTGAATCACGTCACCGTTGCCGGTGATGATCAGCGATGCCGTTTCATCGGCTACCGCCAGCAGCGCTTCGAGCTTGCGCAGCATGCGGTCGGTACGCCAGTCTTTTGCCAGCTCAACGGCGGCTTTCACCAGATGACCCTGGTGCATTTCCAGTTTGCGTTCAAACAGTTCAAACAGCGTGAAGGCATCAGCCGTGCCGCCTGCAAAACCGGCGATCACCTTGTCGTTGTAGAGACGACGCACTTTCTTCACGTTGCCTTTCATGACGGTATTACCCAGCGTGGCCTGGCCATCACCGGCGATTACCACATGGCCGTTACGGCGTACACTTACTATTGTTGTCACGAGCAGACCCCCTGGTTACAGAATCGGGAAACAGAAGCCCTGAGCCTGTGCTCAGGGCTGAATTAAATGATAGATGGGGGGGAATTTGGGGGTTTCAACCCCCGGAGGCGAGTCGAATACAGTTTGTGTGACCGGCAATTTTCAAACGAGAAATGGTGCCATCGGCATTTTCTTTGCCTTTGACCGGACCAATCACCACGCGATTCCAGCCGTTATTGGTGGTAATACGCGAATCAAACCCTTCAAAGGCCAGCTGTGCACGCACCGTTTCCGCCTGCTCGGCGCCTTTGAACGAACCGCACTGCACCATCCAGCGGCGTTCGTCTTTTTTCTCTGCCGTCTGCTTCGGCGCCTCGGTCTCTTTAGTGACCGGCGCGGCCTGCTGCGTTTTCGGCTGCTGCGCGGCGGTATGCGCTGGCGTCTGCAGCAGATCCTGATACGGCTGAGCCGCTTGTTTTTGCGGCTGCGCTTTTGGCTGCTGCTGAACAGGCTGGGACTGCGCCGTTCGCGTCTGCTGCTGGTATGGCTGTTCCGTTACCCGCGGCTGTGCTTTTGGCTGCTGCACCGGCTGGGTTTGCGCCCACTGTTGCTGTTGCTTCTGTTGCTGCTGAATTTGCTGTTGCGCCTGACGTCGCTGCAGCGTTTGCTGGCGCTGTTCCGGCGTCTGCTCATTCCACGGCACTTCGTTCAGCTGCGTAGGCTGCTGGCGCATATCGGCCTGCATTTGTGCCAGCAGCTGACGCTGCTCATCCGTCAGCTGATTTGCATTCTGCACTTCACCACCCGCAGAAGGTTCGGTTGGCGCACGGACCCCAGGCTGACGGCTTTCCAGCTCTTTGATATAGCGCCAGCGCTCTTCAGGCTTCGGAGGTAGGCCATTTCCGGCCACTTTGCTGGCCTGAAGCGCCTCAGACTCTTCTTTTTTATGGTGCGTGATAAAGTACAGGCCACCAATAAAGGCGACGACTACAGCCGCAGCAATAGCGACCATTGCTGGCGAGACAGCAGGCAGGTTACGTTGCTTTTTCCTTGAGCTACTCTTTTTGCGTCGCGAAGGTGCCGGCTGGCCGCGACGTACATAATCTCGTTGTGCCACTATCGTTTCGCTGTATTTATTCGTTCGTCAGTCCGCCATGTTACTTAAGCGGCGGGGCTTTGACCAGATAAGGGTGTCCTAAAGACGTTTACTTTAAGTCAATGCCTGGGTAGAGCCGCGGACAATCAGTTCGCAGTCCAGCAACCGCGAACCGCTGCTAACTGTTTGACCGTGAAGCTGATCCAACAAAAGCAGCATCGCTTCACGGCCGATTTGATAGCGCGGCTGAGCGACCGTTGAGAGCGGCGGATCGCAAAATTCTGAAAGCGAAATATTATCGAATCCGATGATCGATAAATCTTTCGGGATCCGCAGGCCGCGGCGTTTGGCATACGATAATGCGCCCAACGCCATCACGTCGCTGTGACAAAATACGGCGGTTGGCGGTTCAGGCAGGTCCAGAAGCTTTTCCAGCGCCTGTCCACCGGCTGCGAAGGTAAAGTCTCCGCGCGCAATGTAATGCGGATCGACCGTAGCGCCGGTACGGCGCAGCGCCTGAACGTATCCCTGCAGGCGGTAGTGACACAGCGGCATCTCTTCCGGCCCGGCAATGCAGCCTATACGCTTGTGCCCCAGCTCCTGGAGATAGTTTACGGCGTTGAACGCGGCGGTGAGGTTATCAATATGGACGGTCGGCAGCTCCAGCTCTGGCGCGAACTCGTTGGCCATTACCATAGGCGGTAAATTACGCTGCTCTTCGATGCTGGCATCAAACGGCAGGCGCGATCCAAGCAGCAGCATGCCGTCGATCTGCTTGGTGATAATGAGGTCGATAAAGGTTTTTTCCTGCTGGTTCTGATGGGCACAATCGCCAATCAGCACCAGGTAGCCTTGCTCCGCGGCCGTCACTTCGATACCGCGAATGATCTCGCTGAAGAACGGATCGCAGATGTCCGGCACAATCACCAGGATAGTGCGCGATTCATTGCGCTTCACGTTACGCCCCATCGCCTGCGGGAAGTAACCCACTTCCAGCGCTGCCTGCTCAACCTTGTTACGGGTCGCCTGGGAGACTTTGTCCGGGTTCATTAATGCGCGGGACACGGTTGCCGTAGAGACTTGTGCTTTCTCGGCAACGTCTTTCATGGTCGCTGTGGCAACCTCTTTCCTGGACTTCAACGTCTTCTCCTCGCCTGAACACCGAACTTCTGCCATCACCATTTTTACAGATAGTTAATGGAATCGGTTACAGAATTTTCATAAAAAGTGTGAGGAGCGTTAAATTTTTCGATCCGTCTTCAACCTTCGATGGGATCAACGTCCAGCACCCACTTCACTTTTCGCGCTTCGGGCAGGGTATTAATCAGTACCAGCGCGCCGCTGACGATGTGCTGAAGACGAACGCGAGAGGGGTGCTGAAGCAAAATTTGCCAGCGGAAGCGTCCGCCGCGCTTTGGTGCCAGCGCTGGCACCGGGCCCAAAATCCACAGCTGGTTATCCACCAGCGGGCTGGCCTGCAGGAGATTTCTCAGCTGCTGCAGGAAAAGCGGCGCCTGCTGGTTGTTATGATCTTCCGCGCGGATGATAACGTGGCTGGTCCACGGCGGCAGTTGCATCGTCTGTCGCTCGGCCAGCGCCTGCTCGGCAAAGGCGTCATAGCCTTTATGCAGCAGGGTTTGCAGCAGCGGGTGTTCCGGGTGGTGCGTTTGCAGCACAACTTCACCCTGTTTGCCGGCGCGTCCCGCACGTCCTGCCACCTGGGTATAAAGCTGAGCGAAGCGTTCGGCTGAGCGGAAATCCGCAGAGAACAGCGCGCCATCCACGTCCAGCAGAGCGACCAGCGTCACGTCCGGGAAGTGGTGCCCTTTGGCCAGCATCTGGGTGCCAATCAAAATGCGCGCCCCGCCGCGATGCACTTCCGCCAGCTGCTGTTCCAGCGCCCCTTTGCGGCTGGTGGTGTCCCTGTCGATTCGGGACAGGGGCACGTCGGGGAAGAAGGGCGCAAGGGCCTGTTCCAGCTGCTCCGTTCCCAGCCCGACCGGCACAATATGCGTTGAACCACATGACGGGCACTGGCGCGGCACCGGGCGCTGGCTGTCGCAGTGGTGGCAGCGCAGATGACGCTGGGCCTGGTGGAAGGTGTAGTAATGGTCACAGCGCGGGCACTCGGCAATCCAGCCGCAGTCGTGGCACAGCAGGGCGGGCGCAAATCCGCGGCGGTTAAGGAACAGGATGACCTGGTTCCCCGCCTGCAAATGCTGGCGCATGCGGGTAATAAGCGCGGGCGCTAACCCCGCCTGAACCTGCTGACCTTTCAGATCCAGCACGTGCTGAATGGCCGGACGGGCATTCCCCGCCCGACGCGTCAGGCGAAGCATATGGTATTTACGCTGGCGCACGTTGTGCAGCGTTTCGAGCGCTGGCGTGGCGGAGCCGAGAATAATAGGAATTTGCTCGCTGTGGGCGCGATAAACAGCCAGATCGCGGGCGTGATAGCGCCAGCCTTCCTGCTGTTTATAGGAGCTGTCGTGCTCTTCGTCGATCACGATAACGCCAAGGTTTTTAAACGGCGTAAACAGCGACGAGCGGGTGCCGATCACAATCGCCGCTTCGCCGTTCTTCGCTTTCAGCCAGGCGCTGAGACGTTCGCTGTCGTTCAGGCCGGAGTGCAGTACCTCAACGGGCGCGTTAAAGCGTTCGCGAAAGCGAGCGATGGTTTGCGGCGTCAGGCCAATTTCCGGCACCATCACCAGCGCCTGTTTGCCCTGTGCGAGCACGTTTTCCAGTACGCTCAGGTAGACTTCGGTCTTGCCTGAACCGGTGACCCCCGCCAGCAGCCAGGCAGAGAAATGATCGGAGGCGCTATGAATCGCGCCGACGGCGGTGGCCTGCTCGGTATTCAGACGCAGGCGATCCCCTGAAACGGAGAAACTCTCCCGCCAGTCGTAAAGGGCAGGTGCTTCGCTTGCCAGTTCGCTTAGCCCTTTCTTTCTTAAGGCCTGGAGCGCCGTTTCGCTGACCTCGAGCTCATCAACCTGATGGCGCCAGATTTTCCCCTGACGCAGGGCCGCCAGCGCCTGCTGCTGTTTCTGGGAGCGCTTCAGGCTGTTGATGTCGACCGCCTGACCCTGCTCGGTCGCAAACCAGTACCACATTGGCGCATGGCTGGCACTTTTGCCCTGGCGCAGCATGATCGGCAGGGCATGGAACAGGACGTCGCCAATCGGGTGATGATAATAATCCGCCGCCCACAGCAGCAGTCGCCAGGTGCTGGTGGAGTAAACCGGCTCGCTGTCCAGCACCTCAACGACCGACTTCAGTTCGTTAAGCGGCAGTTCGCTCTTATCGCTGACGGAGACAACAATCCCCACGCGCTGCTGTTTGCCAAACGGCACGGTCACGCGACAGCCCGCTTTGGCGCTCATGCTGTCAGGCAGCAGATAGTCAAAGGTGCGGGGAAGCGGAACGGGCAGGGCAACGTGAGCGACGGGCATCGAATCTTCCTGACTTGAAAAGTGGCGCGTTAGTATACACATTAGTGAAAGCGGCGTGCGGATCAGTTTGCATACGTTGGTCAAATTCTGTATGATTCGCCGCCTTTGGTGTACTTTACGCCAAAGAACTTACAATCAACATCGCGTGGTGTCTGGCGTTAGGGCTGGAAGAGCGACGCGGCCTTAACTGAGGTTCTCCCATGAAAAAAGATATTCACCCGAAATACGAAATGATTACTGCAAACTGTTCTTGCGGTAACTCTATCCAGATCCGCTCTACCGTGGGTCACGATCTGAACCTGGACGTGTGCGGCAAATGCCACCCGTTCTACACTGGTAAGCAGCGTGATGTTGCAACCGGTGGCCGTGTTGACCGCTTCAACAAGCGTTTCAGCATCCCGGGCGCTAAATAAGTTTCCCGAAAAAAAGGCACCGCAAGGTGCCTTTTTTGTATCCGCTTATCAGTATTCCCACGTCTCCGGGTCAATACCCAGTTCACGCATGATCACCTTCGCCTCTTCCGGGATTTCGTCACTACGCTCTTTGCGCAGATCGTCATCGTTTGGCAACGGTTGACCGGTAAACGCATGCAGAAACGCTTCGCACAGCAGTTCGCTGTTGGTTGCGTGGCGCAGGTTGTTCACCTGACGACGCGTACGTTCATCGGTGAGGATCTTCAACACCTTCAGAGGAATGGAAACCGTAATTTTCTTTACTTGCTCACTCTTCTTACCGTGCTCAGCGTATGGGCTGATATATTCGCCGCTCCATTCAGCCATGAGATACCTTTAATCCTCTCAGTCATTTATCTAAAGGTGCAAAACCTGTAACCACCCGTTTTGAACCGCAATCTTGCCTAGTTTACCGTAGAGACGATACCGTGGCACGGATATTGCCGCTGCAGCGTGCACTAAAGCATATAATTTTAACGGCTATTTGCGCATTGCTCAATCTATACGCAAAGAAGTTTAGATGTCCAGATGTATTGACGTCCATACTTTCAATGTTTACTCTGGTGCCTGACTTTTCACCTCATTCGCCAGGAAGCCCTCACCATGACGCGTAAACAGGCCACTATTGCAGTGCGTAGCGGATTAAATGATGACGAGCAGTACGGCTGCGTTGTCCCGCCGATTCATCTTTCCAGTACCTATAATTTCACCGGATTTAATGAACCCCGCGCGCATGATTACTCGCGTCGTGGCAACCCTACGCGTGACGTGACCCAGCGCGCGCTGGCGGAGCTGGAAGGTGGCGCAGGTGCAGTATTAACCAATACGGGAATGTCCGCCATTCACCTGGTGACTACAGTGTTCCTGAAGCCGGGTGACCTGCTGGTTGCGCCGCACGATTGCTACGGCGGCAGCTATCGTCTGTTTGATAGCCTGGCGAAACGCGGCTGCTATCGCGTGCTGTTTGTCGATCAAAACGACGAACAGGCGCTGAAACAGGCGCTGGCAGAGAAGCCGAAGCTGGTGCTGGTGGAAAGTCCAAGCAATCCATTGTTGCGCGTTGTCGATATTGCGAAAATTTGTCGGCTCGCAAGGGATGCGGGAGCGATAAGTGTAGTGGATAATACGTTCCTCAGTCCGGCCCTTCAGAACCCACTCGCACTGGGTGCCGATCTGGTATTGCATTCATGCACAAAATATCTGAACGGCCATTCTGACGTGGTCGCGGGCGTGGTGATTGCCAAAGATCCTGACGTTGTCACCGAACTGGCATGGTGGGCGAATAACATTGGCGTCACCGCCGGGGCCTTCGACAGCTATCTGCTGTTACGCGGCATTCGCACGCTGTCGCCGCGCATGGACGTGGCGCAGCGCAATGCCCAGGCGATTGTCGATTTCCTGAAAAAGCAGCCGCTGGTGAAGAAGCTCTATCACCCGTCGCTGCCTGAAAACCAGGGGCACGAGATTGCCGCGCGCCAGCAGAAGGGATTTGGCGCGATGTTAAGTTTTGAACTGGACGGTGACGAGCAAACGCTGCGTCGCTTCCTGAGCGGGCTGTCATTGTTTACGCTGGCGGAATCCTTAGGTGGGGTTGAAAGCTTGATCTCCCACGCCGCGACCATGACGCACGCAGGTATGGCACCCGAAGCACGTGCCGCCGCCGGTATTTCTGAGACGCTGCTGCGAATCTCAACCGGTATTGAAGATTCTGAAGATTTAATTGCCGATCTGGAAAATGGCTTCCGGGTCGCAGCCAAGGGGTAATCATGAGTGTGATAGCGCAGGCAGGGGCGAAGGGTCGTCAGCTGCACAAGTTTGGTGGTAGTAGTCTTGCTGATGTGAAATGTTACCTGCGCGTTGCAGGGATCATGACAGAGTATTCGCAGCCGGGGGACATGATGGTTGTCTCTGCGGCAGGCAGCACCACCAACCAGTTGATTAGCTGGCTCAAACTGAGCCAGACCGATCGCCTTTCTGCGCATCAGGTGCAACAGTCCTTACGTCGTTACCAGAGCGAGCTGATTGCCGGCCTGCTGCCTGCGGACGTGGCGGACGGGCTGATCAGCGCCTTTACCCATGACCTTGAGCGTCTGGCGGCTCTGCTGGACAGCGGAATTACCGATGCGGTGTATGCCGAAGTGGTGGGCCACGGTGAAGTGTGGTCCGCGCGCCTGATGGCCGCCGTTCTGCAACATCTGGGTGTCGACGCAGCCTGGCTCGACGCGCGCGATTTCCTGCGCGCCGAACGCGCCGCGCAGCCGCAGGTGGATGAAGGCTTGTCCTACCCGCTGCTGCAACAGCTGCTGGTGCAGCACCCGGGCAAACGCATTGTGGTGACCGGCTTTATCAGCCGCAGCAACGCGGGTGAAACCGTGCTGCTGGGCCGTAACGGCTCCGACTACTCGGCAACGCAAATTGGTGCCCTGGCGGGCGTGTCCCGCGTCACCATCTGGAGCGACGTGGCCGGTGTTTACAGCGCGGACCCGCGTAAAGTGAAGGATGCCTGCCTGCTGCCGCTGCTGCGCCTGGATGAAGCCAGCGAGCTGGCGCGTCTGGCCGCACCGGTGCTGCACGCGCGCACGCTGCAGCCGGTTTCCGGTAGCGATATCGACCTGCAACTGCGCTGTAGCTATACCCCGGATCAGGGCTCCACGCGCATTGAGCGCGTGCTGGCGTCCGGTACCGGGGCGCGTATTGTCACCAGCCACGACGACATCTGCCTGATTGAGTTCCAGGTCCCTGCGGGTCAGGACTTCAAACTGGCGCATAAAGACATCGACCTGGTATTAAAGCGTGCCCAGGTGCGTCCGCTGGCGGTTGGCGTGCATAACGATCGCCAGCTGCTGCAGTTCTGCTATACCGCTGAAGTGGCGGACAGCGCGCTGAAAATCCTGGATGAAGCGGGCCTGCCGGGCGAGCTTCGCCTGCGTCAGGGGCTGGCGCTGGTGGCAATGGTGGGTGCGGGCGTCACCCGTAATCCGCTGCACTGCCACCGCTTCTGGCAGCAGCTGAAAGGCCAGCCGGTCGAGTTTACCTGGCAGTCGGAAGAGGGCATCAGCCTGGTCGCCGTCCTGCGCAAAGGGCCAACCGAGAGCCTGATTCAGGGTCTGCATACCTCTCTGTTCCGCGCGGAAAAACGCATCGGACTGGTGCTGTTTGGTAAAGGCAATATCGGTTCCCGCTGGCTGGAGCTGTTTGCCCGCGAACAGGTCACGCTCTCGGCGCGTACCGGGTTTGAATTCATTCTCGCGGGCGTCGTGGACAGCCGCCGCAGCCTGCTGAACTACGAAGGACTGGACGCGAGCCGCGCGCTTGCCTTCTTCAATGATGAAGCCGTCGAGCAGGATGAAGAGTCGCTGTTCCTGTGGATGCGTGCGCACCCGTATGACGATCTGGTGGTGCTGGACGTCACCGCCAGTGAACAGCTTGCCGATCAGTATCTTGATTTCGCGAGCCACGGTTTCCACGTCATCAGCGCCAATAAGCTGGCGGGCGCCAGCAGCACCGATAAATACCGCCAGATCCACGACGCGTTTGAAAAAACAGGGCGCCACTGGCTGTACAACGCTACCGTTGGCGCGGGCCTGCCGGTGAACCATACGGTGCGCGACCTCATTGAGAGCGGCGACAGCATTCTGGCGCTGAGCGGTATTTTCTCCGGCACGCTCTCCTGGCTGTTCCTGCAGTTTGACGGCACCGTACCGTTTACTGACCTGGTGGATCAGGCATGGCAGCAGGGCTTAACGGAACCCGATCCGCGCGTTGACCTCTCAGGTAAAGACGTCATGCGTAAGCTGGTGATCCTGGCGCGTGAAGCCGGTTATGACATCGAACCGGATGCCGTCCGCGTCGAATCGCTGGTCCCTGCCGGCTGTGAAGAGGGTTCTGTGGACCATTTCTTTGAAAATGGTGAAGAGCTTAACGAGCAGATGGTGCAGCGTCTGGAAGCGGCTAATGAAATGGGGCTGGTACTGCGCTACGTGGCGCGTTTCGAGGCGAACGGAAAAGCGCGAGTCGGCGTCGAGGCGGTGCGTCCTGAACATCCGCTGGCGGCGCTGCTGCCGTGCGATAACGTTTTCGCCATCGAAAGCCGCTGGTATCGCGATAACCCGCTGGTGATCCGTGGTCCTGGCGCGGGGCGCGACGTCACAGCGGGGGCGATCCAGTCCGACATCAACCGTCTGGCTAAGCTACTGTAACCTCTGTATTTCCCTCTCCCTGTGGGAGAGGGTTAGGGTGAGGGCATCAGACCGCACTCACCCCCATCATGAATTCCCTTCATCTTCCCTGAGCAAACCTCACCGTTATTGTTGATTATTTATGTTGACGTCCCTCCGCTTTTCCGTCATTTTTACATCTGGACGTCTAAACGTATAGAAGTTCACAACACAACAAACAACGACACGCGATAGATAGAGGTAAGGTATGAGCTTTTTTCACGCCAACCAGCGGGAAGCACTGAATCAGAGCCTGGCTGAGGTAAACGGCCAGATTAACGTCTCTTTTGAATTTTTCCCGCCGCGCACCAGTGAAATGGAGCAAACCCTGTGGAGCTCTATCGATCGTCTCAGCAGCCTGAAACCGAAGTTTGTCTCCGTGACGTACGGGGCTAACTCCGGCGAGCGTGACCGTACGCACAGCATCATTAAAGGCATTAAAGATCGTACCGGCCTGGAAGCGGCGCCGCACCTCACCTGTATCGACGCCACTCGCGACGAGCTGCGCGCCATTGCCCAGGATTACTGGAACAACGGCATCCGCCATATTGTTGCGCTGCGCGGTGACCTGCCGCCGGGTAGCGGCAAGCCGGATATGTATGCAACCGATCTGGTCGCGCTGCTGAAGGATGTGGCCGACTTTGATATCTCCGTTGCCGCTTATCCTGAAGTTCATCCGGAAGCGAAAAGTGCCCAGGCCGATCTGCTTAACCTGAAGCGTAAAGTGGACGCCGGCGCGAACCGTGCCATTACCCAGTTCTTCTTTGATGTGGAAAGCTACCTGCGCTTTCGTGACCGCTGCGTCTCCGCGGGCATCGACGTTGAAATCATCCCGGGGATCCTGCCGGTCTCTAACTTCAAACAGGCAAAGAAATTTGCCGATATGACCAACGTGCGCATCCCGCTGTGGATGTCCAAAATGTACGAAGGGCTGGACGATGACCCGGAAACCCGCAAGCTGGTGGGGGCCAATATCGCGATGGACATGGTGAAGATCTTAAGCCGCGAAGGCGTGAAAGACTTCCACTTCTATACGCTGAACCGCGCGGAGATGAGTTACGCCATTTGTCATACGCTCGGCGTGCGCCCGGCGTAATGAGCATAAAGCCCTCAAAAATATGAGGGTTTTTTAGTCAGATAAAAAGTTAAAAGGTATTAGCTATCGAATCTGTGGATTAATTCAACTATATCTTATTGCTAGTGGTGTATATCGTAACGGTAACACTGTAAAAGGGAGCATAGCGATGAGCACGTCAGACGAGACCAATAAAGCGGCATCAGTCGGCAAATGCCCGTTCCACCAGGGCGGCGTCGATCACAGCGCGGGTGCAGGTACAGGCAGCCGTGACTGGTGGCCAAAACAACTCCGCATCGATCTTCTTAACCAACATTCCAACCGTTCTAACCCTCTGGGTGAAGACTTCGACTACCGCAAAGAATTTAGCAAACTCGATTACTCTGCCCTTAAAGGCGACCTCAAAGCACTTTTAACCGACTCTCAACCGTGGTGGCCTGCCGACTGGGGCAGCTATGCGGGCCTGTTTATCCGTATGGCCTGGCACGGCGCGGGTACCTATCGCTCCGTTGACGGGCGCGGTGGGGCAGGACGCGGTCAACAGCGCTTTGCGCCGCTGAACTCCTGGCCGGATAACGTTAGCCTCGATAAAGCGCGCCGTCTGCTGTGGCCCATCAAGAAAAAATACGGACAAAAAATCTCCTGGGCTGACCTGTTCATCCTCGCGGGTAACGTGGCGCTGGAGAACTCTGGCTTCCGCACCTTTGGTTTTGGTGCCGGGCGTGAAGACGTCTGGGAACCGGATCTCGACGTAAACTGGGGCGATGAAAAAGCCTGGCTGACCCATCGTGACCCGGAAGCGCTGGCGAAGCGCCCTCTGGCCGCCACCGAAATGGGGCTGATTTACGTTAACCCGGAAGGACCAAACGCCAGCGGTGAACCGCTGTCAGCGGCAGCGGCGATTCGCGCCACCTTCGGCAACATGGGCATGAACGACGAAGAAACCGTGGCGCTGATTGCCGGTGGTCACACCCTCGGCAAAACCCACGGCGCGGGTGAAGCCACCCACGTTGGCACCGACCCGGAAGCCTCACCGATTGAAGCGCAGGGCCTTGGCTGGGCCAGCACGCACGGCACGGGCGTTGGTGCTGACGCCATTACCTCCGGCCTGGAAGTTATCTGGTCCCAAACCCCGACCCAGTGGAGCAATTACTTCTTCGAGAACCTGTTCAAATTTGAATGGGTGCAGACCCGCAGCCCGGCAGGCGCGATTCAGTTTGAAGCCGTGGATGCACCGGAAATCATGCCTGACCCGTTCGACCCGTCGAAAAAACGTAAGCCAACGATGCTGGTTACCGACCTGACGCTGCGTTTTGACCCGGAATTCGAAAAGATTTCCCGCCGTTTCCTGAACGACCCGCAGGCCTTCAACGAAGCCTTCGCGCGCGCGTGGTTCAAACTGACCCACCGCGATATGGGACCTAAATCGCGTTACCTCGGTCCGGAAGTGCCGAAAGAAGATCTGATCTGGCAGGATCCGCTGCCGGAGGCGGTATTCAATCCGACCAAAGAGGACATTGAAAGCCTGAAGGCGGAAATTGCGGCATCCGGCCTGTCCGTCAGCGAGCTGGTTTCCGTTGCCTGGGCGTCAGCGTCAACCTTCCGCGGTGGCGATAAGCGTGGCGGCGCCAACGGTGCGCGTCTGGCGCTGGCCCCTCAGCGTGACTGGGACGTGAACGCCGCAGCGGTGCGCGCGCTGCCAGCTCTGGAAGCTATCCAGCGCACCACCAACAAAGCCTCCCTGGCCGATATCATCGTGCTGGCGGGCGTGGTAGGCGTAGAGCAAGCCGCGAAAGCTGCGGGCGTGTACGTCACCGTACCGTTCACGCCGGGCCGTGTGGATGCCCGTCAGGATCAAACGGATATCGAGATGTTTAACCTGCTCGAGCCGGTTGCCGATGGCTTCCGCAACTACCGTGCGCAGGTGGATGTGTCCACGACGGAATCTCTGCTGATTGATAAAGCCCAGCAGCTGACGCTGACCGCACCCGAGCTGACGGTGCTGATCGGTGGCCTGCGCGCGTTGGGGGCTAATTTCGACGGCAGTAAGAACGGTGTGTTCACTGACCGCGAAGGTGTGCTGAGCAATGATTTCTTCGTGAACCTGCTGGACATGAATACCCAGTGGAAGGCGACCGATGAATCAAATGAACTGTTTGCCGGAAGCGATCGCGCCAGCGGTGAAGTGAAATATACCGCCACCCGCGCCGATCTGGTCTTCGGTTCTAACGCCGTCCTGCGCGCGCTGGCGGAGGTTTATGCCAGTGATGATGCGCACGAGAAGTTCGTCCGCGACTTCGTTGCAGCATGGGCGAGGGTGATGGATCTGGACCGGTTTGACGTGAAGTAACCATTGTGCCGGGTGGCGGTTACGCCTTACCCGGCCTACGGGCAAAAAAATCCCCGTCGATGCGGGGATTTTTATTCATGCTATTTACTCCCACTCCTGCAAAAATCGCTGTCCGTACTGATCGGCCACCAGCAGCGCCGCATAGACCTGATCCGGCGTGACGCCGCCAGGCATATTATGGATGGTTTCTCCTTGTGCACAGGACGCTTCGGCAATCAGACGCATTTTGGCCGGAATGTCTTCTTTGATGTTCAGCTGCGCCAGCGTAATGGGCAGCCCAACGCTGTGGCAAAGCGCCGCGACGGTCTCTATTTCTTCTACCGGCGCATTTTCCAGCACCAGCTGCGTCAGCGTACCAAACGCCACTTTTTCGCCGTGATAGAAATGATGCGCGTCTGGCACGGCCGTCATACCGTTATGAATAGCATGCGCCGCGGCCAGCCCGCCGCTCTCAAAGCCGACGCCGCTGAGATAGGTGTTGGCTTCGATAATGCGTTCCAGCGCCGGTGTGACCACGTGCTGTTCCGCTGCCAGCATCGCTTTTTCCCCCTCTTCAACCAGCGTGTTGTAGCACAGCTCGGCGAGCGCTAATGCCGCCTGAGTGCATTTACCACCGGCCATGGTGGTTGCGCCGCTGCGCGAGCAGGCGCGTGCTTCAAACCAGGTCGCCAGCGCATCGCCAATCCCGGCGGCAAGCAGACGTGCAGGCGCACCCGCCACCACTTTCGTATCCACAATGACCATGTTCGGGTTGTGCGGCAGCATCAGGTAGCGATCGAACTCGCCGCTGTCCGTGTAGATAACGGAAAGGGCGCTGCACGGCGCATCGGTGGACGCGATCGTCGGCGCAATCGCGACGGGCACGTCCATGAAGTGGGCCAGCGCTTTAGCGGTATCCAGCGTTTTACCGCCCCCGATGCCCAGTACCGCCATGCAGTCGGCGCCGTCAGCGAGTTTTTTCAGTCGATCGATTTCATTTTGTGAACATTCGCCGCCAAACGGCGCGATTTCGGCATGCAGCTCTGCTTTTTTAAAGCTTTGTCGCAAGGTTTCTTCGGCAAAACCCAGTACAAACTTATCGCCGACGACCAGCCAGCGTTGTGCCAGGGGTTTCAGATAGTCGCCGAGACGGGTAAGCACATCAGCGCCCTGGATATATTTCCCCGGCGATTGAATGATACGGTCCATAACAGTTCTCCCTTACAGGTTGAGGTTACCAAACGCGTTTTTCCAGTCCTGCTCGAACTTCTCTATGGCTGACTCTACCGCTGGGGTGCCGAGCATTTGTTGCGCTACGTCTAAAGGAAGCGTGATTGCCTCACATCCCGCGAGCAGACAGTCCAGCGCCTGACGCGGTGTTTTGAAGCTGGCGGCCAGCACTTTGCTGTCCGGTGCGTGCAGCTCCAGCAGGGACTGCAGCTCCTGGACCATGCGGATGCCGTCACCGCCCTGAGCGTCGACGCGGTTGACATACGGCGCGACATATTGCGTCCCCGCCAGTGCGGCGAGTAAGCCCTGCGCAGCGCTGTAAACGGCGGTTCCCAGCGTGGTTATCCCCTCTTTTTTCAACTCTTTAATCGCGATAAGCCCCTGAGCGGTAACCGGGATTTTGACCACGATATCCGGTACGGCGTTACTCAGGCGCTTGGCTTCCGCCACCATACCTTCTGCATCGCGGCTCAGGGTTTGCGCAAACAGCGTGCCTTCCGGCCCGATGGCTTTTTGCAGGCGCGGCAGCACGTCCCAGATGGATTCGCGGCTGGCAGCGACGATGCTTGGGTTGGTGGTGACACCCGCAATAGGGAAGATGCGGGCCAGACGTTCTACTTCTGCCACGTTGGCGGTATCCAGGTACAGTTCCATTATTTTTCCTTAAGTCAGAAAGGTTAAATAAAGGATAAGGCCCGGCCAGGCGCGGCCGATACAGGTCAATTTTGCCAAATACTGGACAAATGTATTCTGCTTAACGAAGTGCGATGCCGATCACAGTGCTAGTTTTTGGCGATCAGCTGGCTGTGGTACTGGCGGCGATATTCGGAAGGGGAGCGTTCGGTGTGTTTGCGAAAGAGACGGCAGAAATAGTTGCTATCCATAAACCCGCACCGCGCCGCAATATCCTTAATTTTTAAATCGTATCTCTTGAGCAGCTGGCGAGCGTGTTCCAGACGCGTCTGCGTCAGGTATTCATTGAACCCGACGTTTCCGGTCTTCTGAAACAGGTGAGAGAGATAGTTAGGGGAAATATAAAACGCCTCGGCAACGGAATCCCGGGTCAGCGCTGAGGCATGATGTTCGTCAATAAAGCGACGAACGGCTTCGAAGAGCGCACGGCTGCGGCTATCAGTGTGGATCTCGCTGCCAAGCAGATCGCGGCAGTGGCTAAGTAGACTTAACACTACCAGCCTGGCCGTGTCCTGCTCGGTCGGCTGCATGTGCAGCTCGTTGAGCGTTTGCAGGAGAAACGCGCCCGTTCGGGGGCCTCGCCTGGCGACCTGCAGCTGTTGTAAAAGGACGTTGCTCCGATGGAGCTCAAGCGTCAGCTGCTGTTTACCGAAGCTTATTCTGAGAATGTTTGAAGAATGAAGCGGGACGTGCCCGGATGTGGAAAAGAATGCCTCGCAGCGGGTTTCCAGGATAACCGAGAGACAAGGTGATGTTCGGATGTTCTTCCCGGCAGGCGCGACAAAGTGCACCTGATACAGGGGTAATGCGCCGTTAATTAGCGCCGTCAGGATTTGCCTAACATCGTGGTGCATGACGTGGATACCGCGGTATTGCCGGGTGGCGCTAACGCTTACCCGGCCTACCTGTCGTAGGCCCGCGCAAGCGTAGCGCCGCCGGGCATAAAGCCTTAGCCGGTGTTACGCATACCCGCCGCAACGCCCGCAATCGTCACCATCAGCGCCTGTTCAACGCGAGGATCCGGCTCTTTCCCTTCTTCTTCCGCCAGGCGAGAACGGTGCAGCAGTTCTGCCTGCAGAACGTTCAGCGGGTCGGTGTAGATGTTGCGCAGCTGGATAGACTCGGCAATCCACGGCAGGTCTTCCATCAGGTGTGAGTCGTTGGCGATATCCAGCACCACTTTGATGTCGCCTTGCAGCAGTTCGCGCAGCTCTTTACCCAGCGCCCACAGCTCAGGTTTCACCAGACGCTGATCGTAGTATTCCGCCAGCCACAGGTCAGCTTTCGAGAAGACCATCTCAAGCATGCCCAGGCGGGTAGAGAAGAACGGCCAGTCGCGGCACATGGTTTCCAGTTCATTTTGCTTGCCGTCTTCCACCACTTTTTGCAGCGCCGCACCTGCACCCAGCCAGGCGGGCAGCATCAGGCGGTTCTGTGTCCAGGCGAAGATCCACGGGATCGCACGCAGAGACTCTACGCCACCGGTCGGGCGGCGTTTGGCCGGACGTGAGCCCAACGGCAGTTTACCCAGCTCCTGCTCAGGCGTTGCCGAGCGGAAGTAAGGCACGAAATCTTTGTTCTCTCGCACGTAGCCGCGGTACAGATCGCAGGAGATATCCGACAGCTCGTCCATGATGCGACACCAGGAGTCTTTCGGTTCCGGCGGCGGCAGCAGGTTCGCTTCCAGAATGGCGCTGGTATAAAGCGACAGGCTGCTGATGGTCACTTCCGGCAGGCCATACTTGAAGCGGATCATCTCGCCCTGCTCGGTAACGCGCAGGCCGCCTTTCAGGCTTCCCGGCGGCTGCGACAGCAGAGCCGCGTGAGCTGGCGCGCCGCCACGGCCAATTGAGCCACCGCGTCCGTGGAACAGGGTTAGCTCAATACCGGCTTTCTCGCAGGTTTTGATTAGTGCATCCTGCGCCTGATACTGCGCCCAGGATGCCGCCATTACGCCCGCATCTTTTGCGGAGTCGGAATAGCCAATCATTACCATCTGTTTGCCCTGAATAAAGCCGCGATACCAGTCGATGTTCAGCAGCTGGGTCATGACGTCGTTGGCATTGTTCAGGTCGTCGAGGGTCTCAAACAGCGGTGCGACTGGCAGGGCATAGTCGATACCGGCTTCTTTCAGCAGAAGGTGAACGCCCAGCACGTCGGACGGGGTTTTCGCCATGGAGATCACGTAGGCGGCCACCGATCCTTTCGGCGCGTCCACGATCGCTTTACATGTGTTGAGCACCTCGCGGGTGTCGTTGCTTGGCTCCCAGTTGCGCGGCAGCAGAGGGCGCTTGGAGTTCAGCTCGCGGATCAGGAAGGCCTGTTTGTCGGCTTCGGACCAGCTTTCATAATCGCCGATGCCGAGATAGCGGGTCAGCTCGCCCAGGGCTTCGGTATGGCGGGTACTTTCCTGACGCACGTCGATACGCACCAGCGGCACGCCAAAACACTTCACGCGACGCAGGGTGTCGAGCAGTTCGCCGTTGGCGATGATGCCCATCCCGCAGGCCTGCAGCGATTTATAACAAGCGTAGAGCGGCTCCCAGAGCTGTTCGTTCTGGCTGAGCAGGCCTTCTGGTTTTGGCAGGCGCTGGCCTTTCAGGCGCGCTTCCAGCCAGGCCTGAGTTGCCATCAGCTGACCGCGCAGTTTCTTCATCAGGAAACGGTACGGCTCGCTGGCGCCTTCTTCTCCGGCCAGCGCGCGCAGTTCCGGCGTCGCTTCAACCATCGACAGCTCGGAGATCAGCACCTGAATGTCCTTCAGGAACAGGTCAGTCGCTTTCCAACGGCTTAGCAGCAGGACGTGACGGGTGATTTCGGCGGTGACATTCGGGTTGCCGTCGCGGTCGCCGCCCATCCAGGAGGTGAAACGTACCGGAACAAAGTCGACCGGCAGGCGGTAGCCCAGGTTCTCTTCCAACTGCTCGTTCAGCTCGCGCAGGTAGTTAGGCACCCCTTCCCACAGGCTGTTTTCCACCACCGCAAAGCCCCATTTGGCTTCGTCGACCGGGCTTGGGCGGTGCTTACGAATTTCATCGGTGTGCCAGGACTGGGCAATCAGCTGGCGCAGACGGCGCATCAGCTGGTTGCGTTCGTAGTCGGCAATGTCTTTATTATCCAACTGCTTGAGGCAGTTGTTCACTTCCACCATTTTGTGGATCAGGGTGCGACGGGTGATCTCGGTTGGGTGAGCGGTCAGTACCAGCTCCAGCGAAAGAGACTCCACCGCTTTTTTGATGGTGGCTTCGTTGAGGTCTGGCTGGTCTTTCAGTTTACGAAGGGTGCGGGCAATGACTTCCGGGTTGCTGGCCGCTTCGCCGTTTGGCGAAATGCTGTGGTATTGCTCAGCGGTATTTGCCAGGTTCAGGAACTGGCTGAATGCGCGTGCAACAGGCAGCAGCTCGTCGTTAGAGAGATTCTGCAAGGTGGTGAGCAGCTCCTGACGACTGGCCTCGTTACCTGAACGGGAAGATTTAGACAGCTTGCGGATGGTTTCAACGCGGTCGAGGATGTTCTCCCCCAACGCGTCTTTGATGGTATCTCCAAGCACTTTGCCGAGCATACTGACATTACTACGCAACGCGGAATATTGTTCGTTCATAAAAACCCAGTCACCCCATCATTTTTGTTTATGCCCAATCGAAAATCTTTTGGACATTATTTTGTCATCTCCCTTTATAAAGCCACGTAAAACCCCCGTCGTCAATTGCTGCGAAAACGGTTCAGCAAACGAATAAATGTGGGCAATTTACGAAATTTAATTCGCTTCGCGTCAGATAAGAGATGCTTATGGGAATGTGACGGAGATCATGCGATTTGTTGCCCTCACCCTAACCCTCTCCCACAGGGAGAGGGGACTCTTCGGTGCGGTTTTAATGCCAACAGAAGTGATGCACGACCTGGGTAATCAGTTCGCGGGTAGGCTTGATGAAGCGGGTTTCCAGATATTCGTCCGGCTGGTGCGCCTGGTTGATCGAACCGGGGCCAAGGACCAGCGTCGGACAAAGCGTCTGAATAAACGGCGCTTCGGTGCAGTAGTTCACCACGTCGGTTTTCTCGCCGAGCAGCTTTTCCACCACTTCGACCAGCTGATGATCCGGCGGGCATTCATAACCCGGGATCGGCGGGTGCAGTTCGGAGACCGTCAGACGGCCCGGCCAGCGCTCGCTCACCGGGGCCAGCGCTTCATTCAGCAGGCCGTCGAGATCGCTCAGGGTCATGCCCGGCAGCGGGCGGATATCCATGTGCAGTTCGCAGCAGGCGCAGATACGGTTGGAGGCATCGCCGCCGTGCAGGCTGCCGAGGTTCAGGGTCGGATACGGCACGGTGAACGCGTCGTAGTGGTAACGCTCTTTCAGGTCGTCGCGCAGGGTCATGATACGACCGATGGCGTCATGCATCAGCTCAATGGCGTTGACGCCGCGTGCCGGATCGCTGGAGTGGCCGGACTGGCCCAGGACGCGCACTGCGGTAGAGATATGGCCTTTATGCGCGCGAATCGGCTGCAGAGACGTTGGCTCGCCGATGATGGCGCAATCCGGGCGAATCGACGTATTTTCAGAGAAGTAGCGCGCGCCCGCCATGCTGGTCTCTTCATCGGCAGTCGCCAGGATGTAGAGCGGCTTTTTCAGCTTTGTCACGTCCACATCGCGCAGGGCGTCGAGAATAAAGGCGAAGAAGCCTTTCATGTCGGCGGTGCCCAGACCGTAAAGCTTGTTGTCATGCTCGGTCAGGGTGAACGGGTCGCGCGTCCAGCGGCCATCGTCAAACGGCACGGTGTCGGTATGACCGGCAAGCAGCAGGCCGCCCGCACCGGTTCCGGTGCTGGCGAGCAGGTTAAATTTGTGGCGTGTTCCGGGGACGGGCTGAACCTCAACGTTAAACCCAAGATCGCTGAACCAACCCGCCAGCAGATTGATTAAAGACTCATTGCTCTGATCCAGCGCTTCTTCCGTTGCGCTGATGGACGGTGTGGCAATCAGGGCGCGGTAAATCTCGATAAATGGTGGTAAGTTCATTTTCATTGTTGACACACCTTAGGTCGTGATAGTATCAATATTCATGCAATAAATGTGAATAAAAATACATTATCGTTGAGCATAAAGGAACCCGATGTTGAATACGCTGATTGTAGGCGCTAGCGGTTATGCGGGCGCAGAGCTTGTAAGCTACGTAAATCGTCACCCTCATATGACCATAACCGCTTTGACTGTGTCAGCGCAAAGCAATGATGCGGGAAAGTTAATTTCCGATTTGCATCCGCAGCTTAAGGGCATGGTTGATCTGCCTTTGCAGCCTATGTCTGACATCAGCGAGTTCACCGACGGCGTCGACGTGGTGTTTTTAGCTACCGCGCACGAGGTCAGTCACGACCTGGCGCCGCAGTTCCTGGCCGCCGGCTGCGTGGTGTTCGACCTCTCAGGCGCGTTCCGTGTTAACGACGGCGCGTTTTACGAAAAATATTACGGCTTCACCCATCAGCATCCGGAGCTGCTTGAAAAAGCGGTGTACGGCCTGGCGGAGTGGAGCGCTGACAGACTGAAAGAAGCGGATCTGATTGCTGTCCCGGGCTGCTACCCGACGGCGGCACAGCTTTCGCTGAAACCACTGATCGACGCCGGGCTGCTGGATCTGAACCAGTGGCCGGTGATCAACGCCACCAGCGGCGTGAGCGGAGCAGGGCGCAAGGCCGCCATCTCCAACAGCTTCTGCGAAGTGAGCCTTAAGCCGTATGGCGTGTTTAATCATCGCCATCATCCTGAAATTACCACCCATCTGGGCGCGGACGTGATTTTCACGCCGCATCTGGGCAGCTTCCCGCGTGGGATCCTCGAAACCATTACCTGCCGCCTGAAGCCTGGCGTGACCAAAGAGCAGGTGAGCGAGGCCTTCACGCAGGCGTACGCGGATAAACCGCTGGTGCGTCTGTACGACAAAGGCGTGCCGGCGCTGAAAAACGTGGTCGGCCTGCCATTCTGCGATATCGGCTTTGCCGTGCAGGGCGAGCACCTGATTGTGGTGGCCGCAGAAGATAACTTACTCAAAGGCGCTGCCGCACAGGCAATGCAGTGTGCAAATATTCGTTTCGGTTTCCCGGAAACGCAGGCTCTTATTTAAGGTGTGATGATGAACCCATTAATTATCAAACTCGGTGGTGTACTGCTGGACAGCGAAGAAGCGCTGGAGCGTCTGTTTACCGCGCTGGTTAACTATCGCGAATCACATCAACGTCCGCTGGTGATTGTCCACGGCGGCGGCTGCGTGGTGGATGAGCTGATGAAAGGGCTCAACCTGCCGGTGAAAAAGAAAAACGGCCTGCGCGTGACGCCTGCCGACCAGATTGACATCATCACCGGGGCGCTGGCGGGTACGGCGAATAAAACCCTGTTGTCCTGGGCGAAGAAACACCACATCGCGTCCGTTGGCCTCTATCTGGGCGATGGCGACAGCGTAAAAGTGACCCAGCTCGACGAAGAGCTCGGCCATGTTGGACTGGCGCAGCCGGGTTCGCCTAAGCTGATTAACACGCTCCTGGAAGGTGGTTTCCTGCCGGTGGTGAGCTCTATCGGCGTAACTGAAGAGGGCGCGCTGATGAACGTCAACGCTGACCAGGCGGCGACTGCCCTGGCGGCAACGCTGGGTGCGGATCTGATCCTGCTCTCCGACGTGAGCGGCATTCTGGACGGTAAAGGTCAGCGCATTGCTGAAATGACCGCGGAAAAAGCCGAGCAGCTGATTGCTCAGGGCATTATCACCGACGGCATGATCGTCAAAGTGAATGCGGCGCTGGATGCCGCACGCGCGCTTGGCCGCCCGGTTGATATCGCCTCATGGCGTCACGCGGAGCAGCTCCCGGCGCTGTTTAACGGCACGCCGATTGGCACGCGTATTTTAGCGTAATCGATTTAATGTTTTGTAGGCCCGGTAAGCGCAGCGCCACCGGGCAATGAAATTCAAAGATATTAAGGAAGCATGTTATGGCACTTTGGGGTGGGCGTTTTACACAGGCAGCGGATCAGCGGTTCAAGCAGTTCAACGACTCTTTGCGCTTCGACTACCGCCTGGCCGAACAGGATATCGTCGGCTCTGTGGCCTGGTCCAAAGCGCTGGTGACGGTGGGCGTACTGACCGCAGACGAACAATTGCAGCTGGAAGAAGCGCTGAACAATCTGCTGGAAGAGGTGCGTCTTAACCCGCAGCAGATCCTCGAAAGCGATGCTGAAGATATTCACAGCTGGGTGGAAGGCAAGCTGATCGACAAAGTCGGTCAGCTGGGTAAAAAGCTGCACACCGGCCGTAGCCGTAACGACCAGGTCGCCACCGACCTGAAGCTATGGTGTAAAGATACCGTTGGCGAACTGCTGACGGCCAACCGTCAATTGCAGAGCGCGCTGGTGGAGACCGCACAGAACAACCAGGACGCGGTGATGCCGGGTTATACCCATCTGCAGCGCGCGCAGCCCGTGACTTTTGCGCACTGGTGTCTGGCCTACGTTGAGATGCTGGCGCGTGACGAAAGCCGCCTGCAGGATACCCTGAAGCGTCTGGACGTGAGCCCGCTGGGCAGCGGCGCGCTGGCCGGTACGGCGTATGAAATTGACCGTGAACAGCTGGCAGGCTGGCTGGGCTTTGCCTCCGCGACCCGTAACAGCCTGGACAGCGTCTCTGACCGCGACCACGTGCTGGAGCTGCTCTCAAACGCGTCTATCGGCATGGTCCACCTGTCGCGCTTTGCTGAAGACCTGATCTTCTTTAACTCTGGCGAAGCCGGTTTCGTCGAGCTGTCCGATCGCGTGACCTCCGGCTCTTCCCTGATGCCGCAGAAGAAAAACCCGGACGCGCTGGAGCTGATCCGCGGTAAGTGTGGCCGCGTGCAGGGCGCGCTGACCGGCATGATGATGACCCTGAAAGGGCTGCCGCTGGCGTACAACAAAGACATGCAGGAAGACAAAGAAGGGCTGTTTGACGCGCTCGACACCTGGCTGGACTGTCTGCATATGGGCGCGCTGGTGCTGGACGGCATTCAGGTGAAGCGTCCGCGCTGCCAGGAAGCGGCCCAGCAGGGCTATGCGAACTCTACCGAACTGGCGGATTATCTGGTAGCGAAAGGTGTACCGTTCCGTGAAGCGCACCATATTGTAGGCGAAGCGGTGGTTGAAGCCATTCGCCAGGGTAAACCGCTGGAGGATCTGCCGCTTGCCGGCCTGCAGAAATTCAGTGCGGTTATCGGGGATGATGTGTATCCGATTCTGGCGCTGCAGTCATGCCTGGACAAGCGTGCGGCGAAAGGCGGCGTGTCGCCTAAGCAGGTGGCGCAGGCGATTGCGGATGCGAAAAACCGGTTGGTTTGAACCGTGCGGGCTGGTGCCCTCACCCCGGCCCTCTCCCACGGGGAGAGGGAGAAAAACAGAGCCTGGCTTAGTGCCAGGTTTTTTTACGCAAAAAAAAAGCGGACCACGGGGTCCGCAAAAGTTCACGTTGGCTTTAGTTGTTCGAGTTTTGAGAGAAACTCGCTGACGGTGCGGGGACGTCAAGGGTCAAACACGTGCCGCCTCGTCTATGTGGCGTATTATTCAACAGAATGCTTGATAGGGATAATCGTTCGTTGCTATGCTATCTATCGCCATGAACTATCGTGGCGACGGAGGATGAATAATGAATATTCGTGATCTTGAATACCTGGTAGCGTTAGCCGAGCATCGTCACTTTCGCCGCGCGGCAGATTCCTGCCACGTCAGCCAGCCCACGCTGAGCGGTCAGATCCGCAAGCTGGAAGACGAACTGGGCGTGATGCTGCTGGAGCGCACCAGTCGTAAGGTTCTGTTCACACAGGCAGGTCTGCTGCTGGTGGATCAGGCGCGCACCGTGCTGCGCGAGGTCAAAGTGCTCAAGGAAATGGCAAGCCAGCAGGGGGAGGCGATGTCCGGCCCGCTGCATATCGGCCTGATCCCAACCGTTGGCCCGTACCTGTTGCCGCACATCATCCCGATGCTGCACCAGACGTTTCCGAAACTCGAAATGTACCTGCATGAAGCGCAAACGCATCAGCTGCTGGCGCAGTTAGATAGCGGCAAGCTCGACTGCGCCATTCTGGCGCTGGTGAAAGAGAGCGAAGCCTTTATTGAAGTGCCGCTGTTCGATGAGCCGATGATGCTGGCGATCTATGAAGATCACCCGTGGGCGAACCGCGATCGCGTGCCGATGGCCGATCTGGCCGGTGAAAAGCTGCTGATGCTGGAAGATGGCCACTGCCTGCGCGATCAGGCGATGGGCTTCTGCTTCGAAGCGGGTGCGGATGAGGATACCCATTTCCGCGCAACCAGCCTGGAAACGCTGCGTAATATGGTCGCGGCGGGAAGCGGAATTACGCTGCTGCCTGCGCTGGCCGTGCCGCGCGAGCGTAAGCGTGATGGCGTGGTCTATCTGCCGTGCATTAAGCCGGAGCCGCGTCGCACCATTGGCCTCGTTTATCGTCCGGGTTCACCGCTGCGCAGCCGCTATGAGCAGCTGGCAGAGGCCATCCGTGGTTCGATGGATGGCCATTTTGACAGCGCGTTAAAACAGGCGGTTTAAGCCGTTCAGCGCAGCTACCCGGTAGGCTTCCGCCATGGTCGGGTAGTTAAAGGTGGTGTTAACGAAGTACTCGATGGTGTTACCACCGCCTTTCTGCTCCATGATTGCCTGGCCGATATGAATGATTTCCGCGGCGCGTTCACCAAAGCAGTGAATCCCGAGGATCTCTTTCGTCTCGCGATGGAACAGGATCTTCAGCGTACCCACGCTCATCCCCACGATTTGCGCCCGCGCCAGATGTTTAAACTGCGCACGTCCCACCTCGTAAGGCACCTTCATTGCCGTCAGCTGCTGCTCGGTTTTCCCGACAGAACTGATTTCCGGGATGGTATAAATGCCCGTCGGGATATCTTCAATAAGATGCGCCGTTGCTTCGCCTTTCACCAGCGCCTGAGCGGCAATACGGCCCTGATCGTAAGCGGCTGAGGCCAGGCTCGGGTAGCCAATCACGTCGCCGACCGCGTAAACGTGCGGCAGCGCGGTCTGGTACATGCTGTTGACCTTCAGCTGACCGCGGCTGTCGGTCTCAAGCCCGATATTTTCCAGCTGCAGCGAATCGGTGTTGCCGGTACGGCCGTTGGCATACAACAGGCAGTCGGCTTTCAGCTTCTTACCGGACTTCAGGTGCATGATCACGCCGTCGTCGCAGCCTTCAATCTTCTCGTACTCTTCGTTGTGGCGAATCACCACGCCGCTGTTCCAGAAATGGTAGGAGAGGGAGTCTGACATCTCCTGATCGAGGAATGCCAGCAGGCGGTCGCGGGTGTTAATCAGGTCAACTTTGACCTCCATTCCGCGGAAGATCGACGCATATTCGCAACCAATGACCCCCGCGCCATAAATAATGACGTGGCGGGGTTCATGGTGCAGGCTGAGAATGGAGTCGCTGTCGTAGACGCGCGGGTGCGAGAAGTCCACGTCGGCCGGATGGTACGGGCGCGAACCGCAGGCAATCACAAATTTTTCAGCGGTGAGGGTTTCAACGGAACCGTCGTGGCATTCGAGCGCCAGCGTGTGTTCATCCACAAAATGCGCGTTGCCCTGCAAAATTTCACAGTGGTTACGCTCATAAAACCCCTGACGCATACGCGTCTGCTGGTTAATGACGGTATCCGCGTGATTCAGGATGTCAGCAAAGGATGAACGAAGAAGTCGGGAGTGGTCGCTGTAAAGAGGGTTCTGGTTAAATTCGATAATGCGGCTAACGGCGTGGCGGAGGGCTTTGGAAGGGATGGTGCCCCAGTGGGTGCAACCGCCGCCGACATTATGGTAGCGCTCAATGACCGCTACTCTGGCTCCCTGTTTCACCAGACCCATAGCAGCACCTTCGCCGCCGGGGCCGGAACCAATAACTATTGCGTCGTAATCGTAGGAATGTGGCATGGCAAGGCTTACCTGTTCTTATACATAAAAGCAACAGAATCATAACATCATTGCCGGAGTAACCCAATTATCGTTGTGCTTTTTTCCGGCAGTGGAGCACAAACCGTACGTAAACAATCATTCACAAAGCTGAACAAACAGATTAATTTTATTCTCTGGTATAGTGCCATCAGGCCTTTGGAAGGATTCAATTATTGTGATGGGCGTTAGAGCACAACAAAAAGAGAAAACCCGGCGTTCGCTGGTGGAAGCCGCATTCAGTCAACTGAGTGCTGAGCGGAGTTTTGCCAGTTTGAGCCTGCGCGAAGTCGCACGCGAGGCCGGGATTGCGCCAACGTCCTTCTATCGTCATTTCCGTGATGTGGATGAACTGGGCCTGACCATGGTCGACGAAAGCGGCCTGATGCTGCGCCAGCTGATGCGCCAGGCGCGTCAGCGAATTGCAAAAGGAGGCAGCGTGATCCGCACCTCCGTCTCGACCTTTATGGAATTTATCGGCAATAACCCCAACGCATTTCGTCTGCTTCTGCGCGAACGTTCGGGCACATCGGCGGCGTTTCGTGCCGCCGTCGCGCGTGAAATTCAGCACTTCATCGCGGAACTTGCCGACTATCTTGAACTCGAAAACCATATGCCGCGTGCGTTCACTGAAGCACAGGCGGAGGCGATGGTGACGATTGTTTTCAGCGCGGGTGCCGAAGCGCTGGATGTCAGCATTGAACAACGCAAGCAGCTCGAAGAGCGACTGGTATTACAGCTCAGGATGATCTCCAAAGGCGCGTACTACTGGTATCGCCGTGAACAAGAGAAACTGGCACATCAAACCGAAGAGTGAAGGTGAGTAATGAAACAGTCAGGTCAGGATAAAGGGACGCTGTTGCTGGCATTGATCGCTGGCTTATCCATTAACGGTACGTTTGCCGCTATTTTTAGCTCAATCGTTCCGTTTTCGATTTTCCCGCTTATTGCGCTGGTGCTGACGGTTTACTGCCTGCATCAACGTTACCTGAACCGCACCATGCCGGTGGGGTTACCGGGACTGGCCGCAGCCTGCTTTATTCTGGGTGTCTTGCTGTATAGCACTGTAGTGCGCGCGGAGTATCCGGATATCGGCTCTAACTTCCTGCCTGCGGTACTGTCTGTGGCGCTGGTGTTCTGGATTGGCTCGCGCATGCGTAACCGCAAAAGCCAGTTATCAGAGTAGAGGGTTTTGTCATTGTAGGCCGGATAAGCGAAGCGCCATCCGGCTTTTTGGCAGGTGGCGCTTCGCTTACCTGCCCTACAGGGCCTGGATCATTTTGCCGTGAGCAGTACACCGCACTCCATATGGTGCGTATACGGGAACTGATCGAACAGTGCCAGGCGTTCAACCTTGTGCGTCTGGCCTAACGTTTCCAGATTCTTGCACAGCGTCTCCGGATTACAGGAGATATACAAAATACGCGGGTACGCCTGCACCATCTTCTCGGTTTCGCTGTCCAGGCCACTGCGCGGCGGGTCGACAAAAATCGTCTCACACTGGTAGCTTTTCAAATCGATCCCTTCCAGTCGGTTAAACGCCCGCACGCCGTTCATGGCCTGGGTAAACTCTTCAGCGGCCATACGAATGATCTGCACGTTATCGATATGGTTGGCGGCAATGTTGTACTGCGCGGCGGCCACCGACGGCTTGGCGATTTCCGTGGCCAGCACGCGATCGAAGTTACGCGCCAGCGCCAGCGAGAAGTTGCCGTTACCGCAGTAGAGTTCAAGCAGGTCGCCCGTTGACCCTTCCGTTGCCTTCAGCGCCCACTCCAGCATTTGCACGTTCATCGCGGCGTTCGGCTGGGTGAAGCTGTTCTCGACCTGACGATACACCATCTCTTTACCCGCTACTGGCAGGCGCTCGTCGATGTAGTCCTGGTCGAGCATGATTTTGGTTTTTGTTGCGCGGCCAATCAGGTGAACGTTGATGTTCTGCGCACGCAGCGCATCGCGCAGCGCTTCCGCCTGCTCACGCCACTCGTCGTTCAGCGCTTTGTGATACAGCAGGGAAACAATCGCCTGGTTGCTTTGCGTGGTCAGATAGTCAATCTGGAATAGCTTGTGGCGCAGCACAGGGTTATTGCGCACGCCTTCCATCATCAGCGTCATGAGCTGGTTGATTAATTCACTTGCCGCCGGGAAGCTGTCCACGCGGATGCGGGATTTCGTCTGCTGATCGAAAATGATGTGATACAGGTCATCCCCGTCATGCCAGATGCGGAATTCGGCACGCATGCGGTAATGGCTGACAGGGGAGCGGAACACCTCGGGAACGGGCGCGTTGAACGGCGTCATCATACTTTGCAGGCGGACAACTTTCTCTGCCAGCTGCGCGTCGTACTGTTCTGTCGGGAGGTGTTCGGGGGTCATGATACGTCCTGAGTGATAAAGAATTACGCGGGGATTGTAGGCATTGTTCAGGGGATGTCCAGATTTAATGGCTAATAGCTGTCTGGACATCTATACGTGTCTAATTGTAGCATTCTGTTTCCGGTCTCATGAGAGTGAAAAGGGAATCCAGTGTAAATCTGGAGCTGACGCGCAGCGGTAAAGACTGGCGGGATGAGCGTTGTAGACACTGTGAAAATGGGAAGTCTTCATCCTTTTAAAGCCACCTAGCCCGAAGACCTGCCGGGATCACGTCGCATTTGGTTTCATCATCGCGTGCTATCGATGAGGCCTGCGGCATCCTTCTTATATTGTGGATGCTTTAACAATGATTAAAAAAGTATCGCTGTTGACGGCGTTGTCCGTCACGGCATTTTCGGGCTGGGCGCAGGATAGCGCAGACTCGTTGGTGGTGACGGCAAATCGTTTTGAACAACCTGAAAAATCTATTCTGGCGGCAACCTCCGTTGTCACACGTGCCGATATTGACCGCTGGCAGTCAACCTCTGTTCTGGATGTCATGCGCCGCCTGCCGGGTGTGGATACCGCACAAAACGGCGGAATGGGACAGTCTTCTTCACTCTTTATTCGCGGCACAAACTCCAGCCATGTTCTTATCCTCGTCGACGGGATCCGCCTTAATCAGGCGGGCGTTACGGGATCGTCCGATCTCAGCCAGTTCCCTATCGCGCTGGTGCAGCGTATCGAATACATTCGTGGCCCGCGTTCGGCGGTGTATGGCTCCGATGCGATTGGTGGCGTGGTGAATATCATTACCACCCGCGCCAAGGACGGTACGACTCTGAATGCAGGCGTAGGCTCGCACGGTTACCAAAATTATGGCGGCAGTACTCAGCAGACGCTGGGTGACGCCACGCGCGTGACGCTGGCAGGGGATTACACGTATACCAAAGGCTTTGACGTGGTGGCGGACGGTAACAACGGCGGCGTTCCGCAAACCGATCGTGACGGCTACATGAATAAAACGATCTACGGTGCGCTGGAGCATGCGTTCTCCGATCAATGGAGCGGCTTCGTTCGCGGGTATGGCTACAGCAACCGTACTGCCTATGACGCTTATTACAGTCCAGGCGCGCTGGTTGATACCCGCCAGCTATATAGCCAGACCTGGGATGCCGGACTGCGCTTCAACGAAGATATCTTCCATTCGCAATTGCTTTCCAGTTACAGCCACAGTAAGGATTTTAACTACGATCCGCATCTTGGTCGTTATGATTCCACGGCGACGCTGGATGAAATCAAACAGTACAACGTTCAGTGGACAAACTCTGTGGACGTGGGCCACGGTAATATCGGCGCGGGTATCGACTGGCAGAAGCAGAGTACAGAACCTAACACCAACTATGTGTCGAATGCCTACGACATTCGCAACACGGGCGTCTACCTGACCGGGTTGCAGCAGTTTGGTGACGTCACTCTGGAAGGGGCGGTTCGCAGCGACGACAACTCTCAGTTTGGACGTCATGGCACCTGGCAGAGTAGTGCGGCCTGGGAGTTTATTGACGGTTATCGTTTCATTGCTTCTTATGGCACGGCCTATAAAGCACCGAATCAGGGGCAACTCTACGGAATTTACGGTAATGACCGTCTTGATCCTGAAGAGAGCAAGCAGTGGGAAGGCGCGTTTGAAGGCCTGACGGCAGGCGTGAGCTGGCGGATATCCGGCTATCGTAATGACGTTGATAATCTTATCGACTTCAACAATAACCTCCAGGCGTATTACAACGTCGGCAAAGCGCGTATTAAAGGTATCGAAGCTACCGCGTCGTTTGATACGGGCCCGGTCATGCATACTGTGGGTTATGACTATGTTGATGCACGCAATGCGGCAACCAACCAGCTACTGGATCGTCGCGCTAAGCAGCAGGTGAAGTATCAGCTTGATACGCAAATTTATGATTTTGACTGGAGCCTGACTTATCACTATCTGGGAACGCGGTACGATACCGACTTCGGTACCTGGCCGAGTCAGAAAGTGAAAATGGGCGGCGTTAGCCTGTGGGATGTCGCAGTTTCGTATCCTGTCACCTCACACCTCACAGTTCGTGGTAAAATAGCCAACCTGTTCGATAAAGATTACGAGACAGTTTATGGCTACCAAACTGCAGGACGGGAATACACCTTGTCTGGCAGCTACACCTTCTAATCCGCGTCCCACCGTGCTGGTGTTTGATTCCGGCGTCGGTGGGCTTTCGGTCTATGATGAGATTCGGCATCTCCTGCCGGATCTCCATTACATCTACGCCTTCGATAACGTCGCTTTTCCCTATGGGGAAAAGAGCGAAGACTTTATTGTTGAGCGTGTGGTTGAAATCGTCACTGCGGTACAAAAGCGCTATCCCCTTGCGTTGGCCGTCATCGCCTGTAATACGGCGAGCACCGTCTCCCTTCCTGCCCTGCGTGAAAAATTCCCGTTCCCGGTTGTGGGCGTTGTTCCGGCAATAAAGCCCGCTGCCCGCCTGACGGCGAACGGTATTGTGGGTTTGCTGGCAACGCGGGGTACGGTAAAGCGTCCTTATACCCGCGAGCTGATCGACCGTTTTGCTAACGAATGCCAGATTGCGATGCTCGGCTCGGCCGAGCTGGTGGAGATGGCCGAAGCGAAGCTGCATGGAAAGGCGGTATCACTCGACGAGTTGCGTCGTATTCTTCGTCCATGGCTGCGGATGCCGGAACCACCGGATACCGTTGTGCTGGGCTGCACCCACTTCCCGCTATTACAGGAAGAACTGTTAGAGGTTCTGCCGGAGGGGACGCGCCTGGTAGATTCGGGGGCGGCTATCGCCCGTCGTACGGCCTGGCTGCTGGAACACGAAGCGCCGGATGCAAAATCTGCCGATGAGAATATCGCTTTTTGTATGGCAATCACCAAAGAGACCGAGCAACTTTTACCCGTTTTACGCCGTTATGGCTTTGAAACGCTCGAAAAACTAGCGCTGTAGCACGGTTTTGAGCAAAAAAGAGACGGTTGAACGTTTTTTTTAAAAGAGGGGTTGTCAACGTCTGAGAACTCCCTATAATGCGCCTCCACTGACACGGAACAACGGCTTACAGGCCGCCGGGTTAGCGGGGTTCAGAGATGAACGCCAACAGAGAAAAGCGAAAATAATCACTTGACTCTGAATGAGGAAAACGTAATATACGGGACCTCGCAACGGTGAGCTGAAAGCCGCGTTGCAACTGCTCTTTAACAATTTATCAGACAATCTGTGTGGGCACTCAAAGTGACATGGATTCTTAATGTCTTCGGACAATAAATGAATACCAAGTCTCTGAGTGAACATACGTAATTCATTACGAAGTTTAATTCACGAGCATCAAACTTAAATTGAAGAGTTTGATCATGGCTCAGATTGAACGCTGGCGGCAGGCCTAACACATGCAAGTCGAGCGGTAACACAGGGAGCTTGCTCCTGGGTGACGAGCGGCGGACGGGTGAGTAATGTCTGGGAAACTGCCTGATGGAGGGGGATAACTACTGGAAACGGTAGCTAATACCGCATAACGTCGCAAGACCAAAGAGGGGGACCTTCGGGCCTCTTGCCATCAGATGTGCCCAGATGGGATTAGCTAGTAGGTGGGGTAACGGCTCACCTAGGCGACGATCCCTAGCTGGTCTGAGAGGATGACCAGCCACACTGGAACTGAGACACGGTCCAGACTCCTACGGGAGGCAGCAGTGGGGAATATTGCACAATGGGCGCAAGCCTGATGCAGCCATGCCGCGTGTATGAAGAAGGCCTTCGGGTTGTAAAGTACTTTCAGCGGGGAGGAAGGCGATAAGGTTAATAACCTTGTCGATTGACGTTACCCGCAGAAGAAGCACCGGCTAACTCCGTGCCAGCAGCCGCGGTAATACGGAGGGTGCAAGCGTTAATCGGAATTACTGGGCGTAAAGCGCACGCAGGCGGTCTGTCAAGTCGGATGTGAAATCCCCGGGCTCAACCTGGGAACTGCATTCGAAACTGGCAGGCTAGAGTCTTGTAGAGGGGGGTAGAATTCCAGGTGTAGCGGTGAAATGCGTAGAGATCTGGAGGAATACCGGTGGCGAAGGCGGCCCCCTGGATAAAGACTGACGCTCAGGTGCGAAAGCGTGGGGAGCAAACAGGATTAGATACCCTGGTAGTCCACGCCGTAAACGATGTCGACTTGGAGGTTGTGCCCTTGAGGCGTGGCTTCCGGAGCTAACGCGTTAAGTCGACCGCCTGGGGAGTACGGCCGCAAGGTTAAAACTCAAATGAATTGACGGGGGCCCGCACAAGCGGTGGAGCATGTGGTTTAATTCGATGCAACGCGAAGAACCTTACCTACTCTTGACATCCAGAGAACTTAGCAGAGATGCTTTGGTGCCTTCGGGAACTCTGAGACAGGTGCTGCATGGCTGTCGTCAGCTCGTGTTGTGAAATGTTGGGTTAAGTCCCGCAACGAGCGCAACCCTTATCCTTTGTTGCCAGCGGTTCGGCCGGGAACTCAAAGGAGACTGCCAGTGATAAACTGGAGGAAGGTGGGGATGACGTCAAGTCATCATGGCCCTTACGAGTAGGGCTACACACGTGCTACAATGGCGCATACAAAGAGAAGCGACCTCGCGAGAGCAAGCGGACCTCATAAAGTGCGTCGTAGTCCGGATTGGAGTCTGCAACTCGACTCCATGAAGTCGGAATCGCTAGTAATCGTAGATCAGAATGCTACGGTGAATACGTTCCCGGGCCTTGTACACACCGCCCGTCACACCATGGGAGTGGGTTGCAAAAGAAGTAGGTAGCTTAACCTTCGGGAGGGCGCTTACCACTTTGTGATTCATGACTGGGGTGAAGTCGTAACAAGGTAACCGTAGGGGAACCTGCGGTTGGATCACCTCCTTACCTTAAAGAACCTGCCTTTGTAGTGCTCACACAGATTGTCTGATGAAAAACAGCAGTAAAAATCTCTGCAGGCTTGTAGCTCAGGTGGTTAGAGCGCACCCCTGATAAGGGTGAGGTCGGTGGTTCAAGTCCACTCAGGCCTACCAAACTCCTTTTAAAGGATGAGCGGTACAGAGATTGCAAAACGATGGGGCTATAGCTCAGCTGGGAGAGCGCCTGCTTTGCACGCAGGAGGTCTGCGGTTCGATCCCGCATAGCTCCACCATCTTTTACTGCGAACACAAGAAAACTTCAGAGTGAACCTGAAAAGGTGCACTGCGAAGTTTTGCTCTTTAAAAATCTGGATCAAGCTGAAAATTGAAACGACACATCTTTAATGGTGTGTTCGAGTCTCTCAAATTTTCGCAAGTCGACGATGAATCGAAAGAAACATCTTCGGGTTGTGAGGTTAAGCGACTAAGCGTACACGGTGGATGCCCTGGCAGTCAGAGGCGATGAAGGACGTGCTAATCTGCGAAAAGCGCCGGCGAGGTGATATGAACCTTTGACCCGGCGATGTCCGAATGGGGAAACCCAGTGCAATTCGTTGCACTATCGTTAACTGAATACATAGGTTAACGAGGCGAACCGGGGGAACTGAAACATCTAAGTACCCCGAGGAAAAGAAATCAACCGAGATTCCCCCAGTAGCGGCGAGCGAACGGGGAGCAGCCCAGAGTCTGAATCAGCTTGTGTGTTAGTGGAACGGTCTGGAAAGTCCGGCGATACAGGGTGACAGCCCCGTACACGAAAGCACACAGGTTGTGAACTCGAAGAGTAGGGCGGGACACGTGGTATCCTGTCTGAATATGGGGGGACCATCCTCCAAGGCTAAATACTCCTGACTGACCGATAGTGAACCAGTACCGTGAGGGAAAGGCGAAAAGAACCCCGGCGAGGGGAGTGAAAAAGAACCTGAAACCGTGTACGTACAAGCAGTGGGAGCACCTTCGTGGTGTGACTGCGTACCTTTTGTATAATGGGTCAGCGACTTATATTCTGTAGCAAGGTTAACCGTATAGGGGAGCCGAAGGGAAACCGAGTCTTAACTGGGCGTTAAGTTGCAGGGTATAGACCCGAAACCCGGTGATCTAGCCATGGGCAGGTTGAAGGTTGGGTAACACTAACTGGAGGACCGAACCGACTAATGTTGAAAAATTAGCGGATGACTTGTGGCTGGGGGTGAAAGGCCAATCAAACCGGGAGATAGCTGGTTCTCCCCGAAAGCTATTTAGGTAGCGCCTCGTGAATTCATCTTCGGGGGTAGAGCACTGTTTCGGCTAGGGGGCCATCCCGGCTTACCAACCCGATGCAAACTACGAATACCGAAGAATGTTATCACGGGAGACACACGGCGGGTGCTAACGTCCGTCGTGAAGAGGGAAACAACCCAGACCGCCAGCTAAGGTCCCAAAGTCATGGTTAAGTGGGAAACGATGTGGGAAGGCACAGACAGCCAGGATGTTGGCTTAGAAGCAGCCATCATTTAAAGAAAGCGTAATAGCTCACTGGTCGAGTCGGCCTGCGCGGAAGATGTAACGGGGCTAAACCATGCACCGAAGCTGCGGCAGCGACACTATGTGTTGTTGGGTAGGGGAGCGTTCTGTAAGCCGTTGAAGGTGTGCTGTGAGGCATGCTGGAGGTATCAGAAGTGCGAATGCTGACATAAGTAACGATAAAGCGGGTGAAAAGCCCGCTCGCCGGAAGACCAAGGGTTCCTGTCCAACGTTAATCGGGGCAGGGTGAGTCGACCCCTAAGGCGAGGCCGAAAGGCGTAGTCGATGGGAAACAGGTTAATATTCCTGTACTTGGTGTTACTGCGAAGGGGGGACGGAGAAGGCTATGTTAGCCGGGCGACGGTTGTCCCGGTTTAAGCATGTAGGCGGGAGTTTTAGGTAAATCCGGAACTCTTTTAACGCTGAGGTGTGATGACGAGGCACTACGGTGCTGAAGTAACAAATGCCCTGCTTCCAGGAAAAGCCTCTAAGCATCAGGTAACATCAAATCGTACCCCAAACCGACACAGGTGGTCAGGTAGAGAATACCAAGGCGCTTGAGAGAACTCGGGTGAAGGAACTAGGCAAAATGGTGCCGTAACTTCGGGAGAAGGCACGCTGATATGTAGGTGAAGCCCCTGCGGGTGGAGCTGAAATCAGTCGAAGATACCAGCTGGCTGCAACTGTTTATTAAAAACACAGCACTGTGCAAACACGAAAGTGGACGTATACGGTGTGACGCCTGCCCGGTGCCGGAAGGTTAATTGATGGGGTTAGCGGTAACGCGAAGCTCTTGATCGAAGCCCCGGTAAACGGCGGCCGTAACTATAACGGTCCTAAGGTAGCGAAATTCCTTGTCGGGTAAGTTCCGACCTGCACGAATGGCGTAATGATGGCCAGGCTGTCTCCACCCGAGACTCAGTGAAATTGAACTCGCTGTGAAGATGCAGTGTACCCGCGGCAAGACGGAAAGACCCCGTGAACCTTTACTATAGCTTGACACTGAACACTGGTCCTTGATGTGTAGGATAGGTGGGAGGCTTTGAAGCGTGGACGCCAGTCTGCGTGGAGCCGACCTTGAAATACCACCCTTTAATGGCTGGTGTTCTAACGTAGACCCGTGATCCGGGTTGCGGACAGTGTCTGGTGGGTAGTTTGACTGGGGCGGTCTCCTCCCAAAGAGTAACGGAGGAGCACGAAGGTTAGCTAATCCTGGTCGGACATCAGGAGGTTAGTGCAATGGCATAAGCTAGCTTGACTGCGAGAGTGACGGCTCGAGCAGGTGCGAAAGCAGGTCATAGTGATCCGGTGGTTCTGAATGGAAGGGCCATCGCTCAACGGATAAAAGGTACTCCGGGGATAACAGGCTGATACCGCCCAAGAGTTCATATCGACGGCGGTGTTTGGCACCTCGATGTCGGCTCATCACATCCTGGGGCTGAAGTAGGTCCCAAGGGTATGGCTGTTCGCCATTTAAAGTGGTACGCGAGCTGGGTTTAGAACGTCGTGAGACAGTTCGGTCCCTATCTGCCGTGGGCGCTGGAGAATTGAGGGGGGCTGCTCCTAGTACGAGAGGACCGGAGTGGACGCATCACTGGTGTTCGGGTTGTCATGCCAATGGCACTGCCCGGTAGCTAAATGCGGAAAAGATAAGTGCTGAAAGCATCTAAGCACGAAACTTGCCCCGAGATGAGTTCTCCCTGACTCCTTGAGAGTCCTGAAGGAACGTTGAAGACTACGACGTTGATAGGTCGGGTGTGTAAGCGCAGCGATGCGTTGAGCTAACCGATACTAATGAACCGTGAGGCTTAACCTTACAACGCCGAAGGTGTTTTGGCGGATGAGACACGATATTTTCAGCTCTGATACAGATTTAACAGAATTTGCCTGGCGGCTTTAGCGCGGTGGTCCCACCTGACCCCATGCCGAACTCAGAAGTGAAACGCCGTAGCGCCGATGGTAGTGTGGGGTCTCCCCATGTGAGAGTAGGGAACTGCCAGGCATCAAATTAAGTAGTAAGCCGGTGCATAAATCCGGTGGTTACAAGCAGTCTTCGGTGGAGCGGTAGTTCAGTCGGTTAGAATACCTGCCTGTCACGCAGGGGGTCGCGGGTTCGAGTCCCGTCCGTTCCGCCACTTATTAAAACATTAAGCCTGCCTAATTGGCAGGCTTAATGGCAAAAAACTTTAGGGGCGTAGCTCAGTTGGTAGAGCACCGGTCTCCAAAACCGGGTGTCGCGAGTTCGAGTCTCTCCGCCCCTGCCATATATAATCCTTTGCTTCGGCAAAGGATTTTTTTTGCCTGAAATACTGTAACCCCCCTCTTCTAAATTTTCAGCCAGCATCTCTGCTGGCTGATGTATCAATCCATGACATTGATTTTTAACAGATCTTTTATCTGCGATTGTTTATCACTATTTTGCAGCCAAATCGCATACAGCGGCCTGGTAAGCGTGGTTGAATCCATCACGGTATGCAGCCCGGCTTTAGTATCGGCCCAGCGAACAGGTAACCAGGTACAACCCTTCAACAAGGACAGCTGCTGACAGGCGATCTCCGCAGAGCTGGTCGTTAACTGTGGGACATCATCAGGGGCAATCAATCCCGTCTCATGCTGCTGAAAATCGGGCCCCCATTCCAGGCGCAAATAGGTCAGGTCACTCTTCATCATTGAAGGTTCAGAAGCATAGAGAGCCAGGCCAAACTGGCCAATAATCTGGCTGCTGAATTCATCCATCTTTGGGGCCTCGGTCGTGATCAAAAGATCAAGCTGGCGCTCATGAAGTTGCTTAACCAGCGACTGCCGTTGCGCAATTCTGGCTTCAAATTGCAAATGACCATGAGAATGATACAGCCGCGTAAGCCACTGACTTAGCATACATTCCCACAGGGAAGCACTGGCCCCTATCGAAAACTCATTGTGCCTGGACGTATGTGCAACCTCTTTGCGTGCTGCCTGCCAGGTATTCATCAGCGTTTCTGCGTACGGGAGCAGTTTCTCACCGGCAGGCGTTAAGCGGATGTTGTTGCGATGGCGGGTAAAAAGATTCACACCCAGTTGATTTTCCAGCTGTCGAATACGAAAACTGACCGCTGACTGCGTCAGGTAAAGGGCTTCAGCTGCTCGCCCAAAGTGGCGTGTTCTGCTCACTTCAAGGAAAGTTTTTAGCAATTCCGTATCCACATCTTTCTCCGCAAAATTATTTGTCGTTATGATTTAAATGTTTTGTTTTACACTCTGTCAAGCGTAACTAATACTCCGCGCCATAAATAGCTCGGCCAAAGAATTAGGAGCGTGTAGGATGGCGGAAAGCTTTACGACGACTAATCGTTTTTTCGACAATAAACATTATCCGCGCGGGTTCTCTCGTCACGGCGATTTCACCATCAAAGAGGCGCAGCTGCTTGAGCGTCATGGTTATGCCTTTAACGAGCTGGATCTGGGTAAACGTGAGCCTGCAACTGAAGATGAAAAGCAGTTTGTCTCCGTGTGCCGTGGTGAGCGTGAGCCACAATCTGAAGCAGAACGTGTATGGATCAAGTACATGGCGCGCATTAAGCGTCCAAAGCGTTTCCATACGCTGTCTGGCGGTAAGCCGCAGATGGAAGGTGCAGAAGATTACACCGAGTCTGACGACTAATAAAAAAGGGGCTACGGCCCCTTTTTTACGCCAGTAACTTTTGCAGGTGCACAAGCAAACGATCGATAGCCCGATAGCTCAACGCTTCCTGCAGATGTTGTCTCTCAATTTCATGGCACTTTTGCACATCGGCGATAGTACGGGCCACTTTTAAGAGGCGCTGCCACGCGCGAATAGAGAGCCCAAAACGCGTCAACGTTTCTTCCAGCCACTTTGCGTCCTCACCCTTTAGCTGGCAAAACTGCCGGATCTCAGCATTATCCAGGCGGGCATTCAGTTTATTTTGCCGCATATACTGCCGGGCCTGAGCAGCGATAACCCTGTCGCGAACCTCTACTGTACTCTCCCCTCTGACACTGCTCTGGCTGAGCAGGCCGGGAGGAGGTAAAGGGATCTCCAGAGATAAATCGAAACGATCCAGGAAAGGGCCCGATAACTTCCCCAGATATCGCAGCGTCTGTTCTGGCGTACAGCGGTTGTGATTCCCCTGATAATGCCCCGATGGGCTGGGGTTCATTGCCGCAACCAGCTGAAACCGCGCGGGATAGCTTATTTTGGCTCTGGTACGTGAGATATGGATCTCACCGGATTCGATGGGCTCCCTTAGGGCATCCAGCACGCGCCGCTCAAACTCAGGAAGCTCATCAAGAAACAGAATACCGTTATGTGCCAGTGAGATCTCTCCCGGCCCCGGGATAGAGCCTCCCCCAACCATGGCCGTCAGTGAAGCGCTGTGATGCGGAGAGCGGAAAGGGCGACGACGCCACTGCTTTTGCAACGACACTGAACTCACCAGACTCAATATCGCAGCGCTTTCCAGTGCTTCATGGTTGTTGAGTGGAGGGAGTAACCCATTCAGCCTGCTCGCCAGCATTGTTTTTCCTGTACCCGGCGGACCAATAAGCAACAGGTTATGCCCGCCGGCGGCGGTGATCTCCAGCGCTCGCTTTCCCTGCTCCTGACCGATGATATCGCTGAGATCGTCGGGACTTTCAGGAATGATATCTTCCGCTTCCTCGGGCTCTGACAACGCATGTCGCCCTTCAAGGTGCGCACAAACCTCCTGCAAATGCCCGGCTATAAGGCATCCTTTCTCGGCTATCAGGCTCACTTCAGCACCATTTTCATTGGCAAGAATGATTTCTCTACCGGCATGAATGGCTTCCAGCGCACCTGAGATGGCGCCAGGAACGCCTCTCAATGCACCTGTAAGCGCCAGTTCACCGATGAACTCATACGAGCCTAGCCTGGACGTATTAAGCTGGTCAGAGGCCGCGAGAAGCGCAATAGCGATAGGTAAATCATATCGCCCTCCCTCTTTTGGCAGATCCGCAGGTGCGAGGTTGATAGTGATCTTCTTCGCCGGGAAGGTATAACCGCTATTGATAATAGCGCTGCGGACCCGGTCCCTGGCTTCTTTCACCGTTGTCTCCGGCAAGCCGACAAGCGTCAATCCAGGGAGTCCGTTACTCAGATGAACCTCTACGGAAATAAGCGGTGCTTTTACTCCAATAGCCGCGCGGGTATAAACAACTGACAGTGACATAAGCACCTCCTCGGGGCTTGACTATGCCAGTGTCGTTTTCGCATATTTAGTGCGATTTTTGTGATTTACTGCGGCTATTCCAGACTTTTAGCGGCAATATGTAATCATTTCCTCTTAATGGAAGCCTCATCGCAGAAAAAAATTGCTCGTTTTGATGCCTCCTGTACGCCAAAAAAAATGAAAAATATTCACCATCTATTTTTTTCATATAAGACAATGATTTTTAAAGATATGCTTCGCAAGCTAACCAAAGTGGTCATAAATAAATCTTGTGTTTGATTTAAAAACTGTGATAACTCTTTAGGTATTCCTTCGAACAAGATGCAAATAGAACTGAAAATGACAGCCCTTCTACGAGTGATTAGCCTGGTCGTGATTAGCGTGGTGGTGATTATTATCCCACCGTGCGGGGCTGCACTTGGACGAGGAAAGGCTTAGAAATCAAGCCTTAACGAACTAAGACCCCCGCACCGAAAGGTCCGGGGGTTTTTTTATGATTAAAAAACGCAAATGAGGAGCAGAGAATGAAGACTAGCACAAAATTCTGTTTCTCCCGATTTATGACGGGGAACTAACTATGAATGGGGCACAGTGGGTAGTACATGCGTTGCGCGCGCAGGGAGTCGAAACAGTATTCGGTTATCCAGGTGGCGCAATTATGCCGATTTACGATGCACTGTATGACGGCGGCGTGGAGCACCTGTTGTGCCGACACGAGCAGGGCGCAGCGATGGCGGCGATCGGTTATGCGCGCGCCACCGGTAAAACCGGCGTTTGCATGGCCACCTCCGGCCCCGGGGCAACTAACCTGATCACCGGCCTGGCTGATGCGTTGCTGGATTCCGTTCCCGTTGTTGCCATCACCGGTCAGGTTGCGTCTTCGTTCATCGGTACCGATGCTTTCCAGGAAGTCGACGTACTCGGCTTATCGCTGGCCTGCACCAAACACAGCTTCCTCGTCCAGTCTCTGGAAGAATTGCCGCGCGTAATGGCTGAAGCATTTGAGGTTGCGAGCTCTGGCCGCCCCGGCCCGGTTCTGGTTGATATCCCGAAAGATATCCAGGTAGCTCTCGGCGATCTGGAACCGCACTTCTCCACCGTTGAAAGCGATGATGCGTTTCCGCATGCGGAAGTTGAAGAGGCGCGTCAGATGATATCGCAGGCGAAACAGCCAATGCTGTACGTCGGCGGTGGCGTAGGCATGGCGCAGGCCGTTCCCGCCCTGCGTGAATTTATCGCGGTGACGCAAATGCCTGCCACCTGCACGTTGAAAGGTCTGGGTGCCGTAGACGCGAACTACCCATACTATCTGGGCATGCTGGGGATGCACGGCACTAAAGCGGCAAACCTGGCGGTGCAGGAGTGCGATCTGCTCATCGCCGTAGGCGCCCGTTTTGACGATCGCGTTACCGGCAAGCTGAATACCTTCGCGCCGAATGCCAAAGTGATCCATATGGATATCGACCCGGCGGAAATGAACAAATTGCGTCAGGTGCATGTCGCCTTGCAGGGCGATCTGAATGCGCTGTTACCGGCATTGCAGCAGCCCCTGGATATCAACGCGTGGCGTCAGCACGCCGCAGACATGCGCGCTGAACACGCATGGCGTTACGACCATCCTGGCGATGCCATCTACGCACCGCTGCTGTTGAAGCAGTTGTCCGACCGTAAACCGGCAGACAGCGTGGTGACGACGGATGTGGGGCAACACCAGATGTGGTCAGCGCAGCACATGACCTACACCCGCCCGGAAAATTTCATCACCTCCAGCGGATTAGGCACGATGGGCTTCGGCTTACCTGCTGCCGTTGGCGCGCAGGTTGCCCGCCCGAACGATACGGTTATCTGTATCTCCGGTGACGGCTCCTTCATGATGAACGTGCAGGAGCTGGGCACCGTGAAGCGCAAGCAGTTACCGCTGAAAATCGTGTTGCTCGATAACCAGCGTTTAGGGATGGTTCGCCAGTGGCAGCAGCTGTTTTTCCAGGAGCGTTACAGCGAAACCACCCTCACCGATAACCCCGATTTCCTCATGTTGGCCAATGCGTTTGGTATCCCCGGCCAGCACATCACCCGTAAAGACCAGGTTGAAGCGGCACTCGACACCATGCTGTCAAGCGAAGGGCCTTACCTGCTTCATGTCTCAATCGACGAGCTTGAGAATGTCTGGCCGTTGGTACCGCCAGGTGCCAGTAACTCACAAATGCTGGAGAAATTATCATGATGCAACATCAGGTTGCCGTGCAGGCTCGCTTCAACCCGGAAACATTAGAACGCGTTTTGCGCGTGGTCCGTCATCGTGGCTTTCAGATTTGCTCTATGAATATGGAGACGGCCACCGATGCGCAAAACATCAGTATCGAATTAACCGTTGCCAGCCCGCGCCCGGTCGACTTACTGTTTAGTCAGTTATCAAAGCTGGTAGACGTTGCCCATGTTGCCATCTGCCAGAGCACAACCACATCACAACAAATCCGCGCTTAAGCGTGACAGGAAGAGAAAATGACGACAAAAAAAGCTGATTACATTTGGTTCAACGGTGAGATGGTTCGCTGGGAGGACGCGAAGGTCCACGTGATGTCCCACGCGCTCCACTACGGTACTTCAGTCTTTGAAGGGATCCGTTGCTACGATTCTCACAAAGGGCCAGTGGTGTTCCGTCATCGTGAACACATGCAGCGTCTGCATGACTCAGCCAAAATTTATCGTTTCCCGGTTTCTCAGAGCGTTGAAGAGCTGATGGAAGCCTGCCGCGAGGTGATTCGCAAGAACAACCTGACCAGCGCCTATATTCGTCCGCTGGTCTTCGTGGGTGACGTCGGTATGGGCGTTAACCCGCCAGCCGGTTACAACACCGATGTGATCATTGCCGCGTTCCCGTGGGGTGCCTACCTGGGTGCAGAAGCTCTGGAGCAGGGGATCGACGCAATGGTCTCTTCCTGGAACCGCGTTGCGCCAAATACTATTCCAACCGCCGCTAAAGCGGGCGGTAACTACCTCTCTTCCCTGCTGGTCGGTAGCGAAGCGCGCCGTCACGGCTACCAGGAAGGTATCGCGCTCGATGTGAATGGCTACATCTCCGAAGGTGCAGGTGAAAACCTGTTTGAAGTGAAAGACGGCATTCTGTTCACGCCGCCATTCACCTCGTCCGCGCTGCCGGGCATCACCCGTGACGCCATCATCAAGCTGGCGAAAGATCTGGGTATTGAAGTGCGCGAGCAGGTGCTGTCCCGCGAATCCCTGTATCTGGCCGATGAAGTGTTCATGTCCGGTACCGCAGCTGAAATCACGCCGGTGCGCAGCGTAGACGGCATTCAGGTGGGTGAAGGCCGCTGTGGCCCGGTTACCAAACGCATTCAGCAAGCCTTCTTCGGCCTCTTTACGGGCGAAACAGAAGACAAATACGGCTGGTTGGATCAGGTTAATCACTAAATATAAATTTGGGACGGCACGCACCGTCCCATTGAATAGTCAGACGGGAGTAAATAAAGCATGCCTAAGTATCGTTCAGCCACCACCACCCACGGCCGTAATATGGCGGGTGCCCGCGCACTGTGGCGCGCCACCGGAATGACCGACGCCGATTTCGGCAAGCCGATTATCGCCGTGGTGAACTCCTTCACCCAGTTTGTACCGGGCCACGTGCACCTGCGCGATCTCGGTAAGCTGGTTGCCGAGCAAATCGAAGCCTCCGGCGGCGTGGCGAAAGAGTTCAACACCATTGCGGTGGATGACGGTATCGCGATGGGTCACGGGGGCATGCTCTATTCACTGCCGTCGCGCGAGCTGATCGCCGACTCGGTTGAGTACATGGTTAACGCCCACTGCGCTGATGCGATGGTCTGTATCTCCAACTGCGATAAAATCACCCCGGGGATGCTGATGGCCTCCCTGCGCCTGAACATTCCGGTGATCTTCGTTTCCGGTGGTCCGATGGAAGCAGGTAAAACCAAGCTTTCCGACAAAATCATCAAGCTCGACCTGGTCGATGCGATGATCCAGGGCGCGGACCCGAAAGTCTCTGACGAGCAGAGCGACCAGGTTGAGCGCTCCGCGTGTCCGACCTGCGGCTCCTGTTCCGGGATGTTCACCGCCAACTCCATGAACTGCCTGACTGAAGCGCTGGGCCTGTCCCAGCCTGGCAACGGCTCGCTGCTGGCGACCCACGCAGACCGTAAGCAGCTGTTCCTCAACGCCGGTAAACGCATCGTTGAGCTGACTAAACGCTACTACGAGCAGGACGACGCCAGCGCGCTGCCGCGCAATATCGCCAGCAAAGCGGCGTTTGAAAATGCGATGACGCTGGATATCGCCATGGGCGGCTCCACCAACACCGTTCTGCACCTGCTGGCCGCCGCGCAGGAAGCCGAAATCGACTTCACCATGAGCGACATCGACAAGCTGTCCCGTAAAGTGCCGCAGCTGTGTAAAGTCGCGCCGAGTACCCAGAAATATCATATGGAAGACGTGCACCGCGCGGGCGGCGTGCTGGGTATTCTTGGCGAGCTGGATCGCGCCGGGCTGCTGAACCGTGACGTGAAAAACGTGCTCGGCCTGACGCTGCCGGAGTCGCTGGACCAATACGACGTGATGCTGACCAAAGACGACGCGGTGAAAAAGATGTTCCGCGCGGGCCCGGCGGGCATTCGCACCACTCAGGCGTTCTCCCAGGACTGTCGCTGGGACACCCTGGACGACGACCGCGCCGAAGGCTGCATCCGCTCTCTTGAACACGCCTACAGCAAAGACGGCGGTCTGGCCGTTCTGTACGGTAACTTTGCCGAAAACGGCTGTATCGTGAAAACCGCAGGCGTGGATGACAGCATCCTGAAATTCACCGGCCCGGCAAAAGTGTACGAAAGCCAGGACGACGCGGTGGATGCTATCCTCGGTGGCAAAGTGGTAGAAGGCGACGTGGTTGTCATCCGCTACGAAGGGCCAAAGGGCGGCCCCGGCATGCAGGAGATGCTCTACCCAACCACCTTCCTGAAATCGATGGGCCTCGGTAAAGCCTGCGCGCTGATCACCGACGGTCGTTTCTCCGGTGGGACCTCCGGTCTCTCCATCGGCCACGTCTCGCCAGAAGCGGCAAGCGGCGGCAACATCGCCATCATCGAAGATGGCGACCTGATCGAAATCGACATTCCGAATCGGGGTATTCAGCTGAAGCTGAGCGACCAGGAAATTGCGGCCCGTCGTGAAGCGCAGGAAGCGCGCGGCGACAAAGCCTGGACGCCGAAAGATCGCCAGCGCGAAGTCTCCTTCGCCCTGCGTGCTTACGCGAGCCTTGCCACCAGTGCAGATAAAGGCGCGGTGCGCGATAAATCTAAACTTGGGGGCTAATGATGGCCGAGTCGCAACCCTTATCCGCCGCCCCTGAGGGGGCGGAATATCTCCGGGCGGTGCTGCGCGCGCCGGTCTATGAAGCCGTGCAGGTCACGCCCCTGCAGAAAATGGAAAAACTCTCTTCGCGCCTCGATAATGTGATTCTGGTGAAGCGCGAAGACCGCCAGCCGGTGCACAGCTTCAAGCTGCGCGGAGCCTACGCGATGATGGCCGGGCTGACCGACGAGCAAAAAGCGCGCGGCGTGATTACCGCCTCGGCGGGCAACCACGCCCAGGGCGTTGCGTTCTCGTCTGCCCGTCTGGGGCTGAAGGCGCTGATCGTGATGCCGGTCGCCACGGCGGATATCAAGGTCGATGCGGTGCGCGGTTTTGGCGGTGAAGTGCTGCTTCACGGCGCCAATTTTGACGAAGCGAAAGCCAAAGCGATCGAGCTGGCGCAGCAGCAGGGTTTTACCTGGGTGCCGCCGTTCGATCATCCGATGGTGATTGCCGGTCAGGGTACGCTGGCGCTTGAGCTGCTGCAGCAGGACGCTCATCTCGACCGCGTATTCGTTCCGGTTGGCGGTGGCGGCCTTGCGGCAGGTGTCGCGGTGCTGATCAAGCAGCTGATGCCGCAGATCAAAGTCATTGCCGTGGAAGCGGAAGACTCTGCCTGCCTGAAGGCGGCGCTGGATGCGGGTCATCCGGTAGACCTGCCGCGCGTCGGGCTGTTTGCTGAAGGCGTGGCGGTAAAACGCATCGGCGATGAAACCTTCCGCCTCTGCCAGGAGTATCTTGACGATATTGTCACCGTAGACAGCGACGCTATCTGCGCGGCGATGAAGGATCTGTTCGAGGATGTGCGTGCGGTGGCGGAACCGTCCGGCGCGCTGGCGCTGGCGGGGATGAAAAAATACATCGCCCAGCACAACATTCGCGGCGAGCGTCTGGCGCACGTGCTTTCAGGGGCTAACGTCAACTTCCACGGCCTGCGCTACGTTTCCGAGCGGTGCGAGCTGGGGGAACAGCGTGAAGCGCTGCTGGCGGTGACCATTCCGGAAGAGAAGGGCAGCTTCCTCAAGTTCTGCCAGCTGCTGGGCGGCCGTTCTGTCACGGAATTCAACTACCGTTTCGCCGATGCGAAAGACGCCTGCATTTTTGTCGGCGTGCGTTTAAGCCGTGGCCTGGAGGAGCGTAAAGAGATCCTTAGCCTGCTGCACAACGGTGGCTATAGCGTGGTGGATCTTTCCGACGATGAGATGGCGAAGCTGCACGTGCGCTACATGGTAGGCGGCCGCCCCTCGAAGCCGCTCCAGGAACGCCTGTTCAGCTTTGAGTTCCCGGAATCACCGGGTGCGTTGCTCAAGTTCCTGCATACGCTGGGCACCCACTGGAACATTTCCCTGTTCCACTACCGCAGCCACGGCACTGATTACGGCCGCGTGCTGGCGGCGTTCGAATTGGGCGAGCACGAGCCTGATTTTGAAACGCGGTTGAACGAACTGGGCTATGAGTGTCACGATGAAACCCATAACCCGGCGTTCCGTTTCTTCCTGGCAGGCTAAGCGTAGCGCCACTCGGCTTTAATGGTTCGGCAATATCTTCCAGAACGCATCAATAAGCGGCTCATGCAGCCGCTTTTTTTGTGCGCATACGCCAAGTTCGAACGGCGTCTTCTCGTCGCTGCGATCGAGAATCATCACGCGATTGCGCACCGGCTCCGGGCTGTTTTCCAGCACCACTTCCGGCAGCAGCGCCACGCCGCAGCCGAGCGCCACCATCGACACCATCGCCTCATGGCCGCTGACCGTGGCGTAAATCGACGGGTTGCTGATTTTCTGCCGACGGAACCACAGCTCGATGCGTCGACGTACCGGTCCCTGATCGGCCATGATAAACGGCACCGCCGACCAGTCCGGCTTTTCCACCGATACCTGATTACGCACCGGGCAGGGCAGGGCCGGCGCGATCAGCACCACCGCCAGATTCTCCAGCATGGAGAACGCCACTGCGCCCGGCAGAGTTTCGGGTTTCCCGGCAATGGCGAGATCCGCCTCGCCCGTGACCACTTTTTCCATTGCGTCGGCGGCATCGCCGGTGGTGAGTTTAATTTCAACCGACGGGTGTGCCGCGCGGAAGCGGTCAAGAATGGGCGGCAGATGGCTATAGGCGGCGGTCACGGAGCAGAAAATATGCAGTTCACCGGAGAGTGATGGCCCCTGCTGATCGATAGAGTGCCGCAGCTGCTGATACTGCAGCAACGTCTGCTGGGCAAAAATGCGCAGTTCTTCCCCCGCTTCCGTGAGCGTAACGGTGCGGTTATCACGCACGAACAGCGGCTGGCCGAGGTCTTCCTCAAGGCGCTGGATCTGGCGTGAAAGCGTGGAAGGACTCACGTGCATCGCCCGGGCGCTGCGGCCAAAATGGCGGCTTTCCGCCAGGTGCAGGAACATTTTCAGATCGCGTAAATCCACCGACTCCACTCCCTCTTTTTACATTGCAAAAATTGCAATATGACGTTGTGAATATATCAATTTCCGCAATAAATTTCCTGTTGTAATGTGGGTACATTCTCGCTGAAACGCGAACCGAACAATAAGACACACAACATCACGAGGTATCACCCATGGCTAACTACTTTAATACACTGAACTTGCGCCAGCAGCTGGCGCAGCTGGGCAAATGCCGCTTCATGGCGCGCGACGAATTTGCCGATGGCGCGAGCTACCTTCAGGGTAAAAAAGTGGTCATCGTCGGCTGTGGCGCACAGGGTCTGAACCAGGGCCTGAACATTCGTGACTCCGGTCTGGATATCTCCTACGCTCTGCGCAAAGAAGCGATTGCTGAGAAGCGTGCCTCCTGGCGTAAAGCGACCGAAAACGGCTTCAAAGTGGGCACCTACGAAGAGCTGATCCCGCAGGCGGATCTGGTGGTTAACCTGACGCCAGACAAACAGCACTCTGACGTTGTGCGTTCCGTACAGCCGTTGATGAAAGACGGCGCGGCGCTGGGTTACTCCCACGGCTTCAACATCGTTGAAGTGGGCGAGCAGATCCGTAAAGACATCACCGTAGTGATGGTGGCACCGAAATGTCCGGGTACGGAAGTGCGTGAAGAGTACAAGCGTGGCTTCGGCGTTCCGACCCTGATCGCCGTTCACCCGGAAAATGATCCGAAAGGCGAAGGTATGGCCATTGCCAAAGCATGGGCAGCGGCGACCGGCGGCCACCGTGCGGGTGTACTGGAATCTTCCTTCGTTGCCGAAGTGAAATCTGACCTGATGGGCGAGCAAACCATTCTGTGCGGCATGCTGCAGGCGGGCTCTCTGCTGTGCTTCGACAAGCTGGTGGCAGAAGGTACCGACCCGGCCTATGCGGAAAAACTGATTCAGTTCGGCTGGGAAACCATCACCGAAGCGCTGAAGCAGGGCGGCATCACCCTGATGATGGACCGTCTGTCCAACCCGGCGAAACTGCGTGCTTACGCGCTGTCCGAACAGCTGAAAACCATCATGGCGCCGCTGTTCCAGAAACACATGGACGACATTATCTCCGGCGAGTTCTCTTCCGGCATGATGGCTGACTGGGCTAACGACGATAAGAAACTGCTGACCTGGCGTGAAGAGACCGGTAAAACCGCGTTCGAAACCGCACCGCAGTACGAAGGTAAAATCGGCGAGCAGGAGTACTTCGATAAAGGCGTACTGATGATCGCGATGGTGAAAGCAGGCGTTGAGCTGGCGTTCGAAACCATGGTGGATTCCGGCATCATCGAAGAATCTGCGTACTATGAATCGCTGCACGAGCTGCCGCTGATCGCGAACACCATCGCCCGTAAGCGTCTGTATGAAATGAACGTGGTTATCTCTGATACCGCAGAATACGGTAACTACCTGTTCTCTTACGCCTGCGTACCGCTGCTGAAAGAGTTTATGACCACCCTGCAGACCGGCGATCTGGGCAAGGCAATTGCGGAAGGTGCCGTGGATAACGCGCAGCTGCGCGATGTGAACGAAGCAATTCGCGGCCACCAGATCGAGAAAGTGGGTCACAAACTGCGCGGTTACATGACCGATATGAAGCGTATTGCAGTAGCGGGTTAACAACCTTGTCGGGTGGCGCTTCGCTTACCCGACCTACAAAACCGTAAGATGTAGGCCGGGTAAGGCGCAGCCGCCACCCGGCTTTTTTATTTGCGATACAGCACTTTGATAATATGGTATCCGAACTGGGTATGCAGCGGGCCGGTTGGCTCCAGTACCGGGCAGGAGAACACCACTTTATCGAACGCCGGAACCATCTGGCCCTGGCGGAATTCACCCAGGTCACCGCCGCGTTTGCCTGACGGGCAGATGGAGTGCTTCTTCGCCAGCTTACCGAAGTCGGCACCGTTTTTAATCTGCTCCAGAAGATCTAAAGCCAGTTTCTCTTCTTTAACGAGGATATGCACTGCTGCTGCTGTTTTTGCCATGATCGTACCTTGAATAGGTTGAAATAAATTGGGGCGCAATATATCACGCGTCAGCGGCGATAAAGCACCTTAATGATATGGTAGCCAAATTTGGTTTTTACCGGGCCGTAGGGCTTCAGCAGAGGGCAGCTAAAGACCGCCTGATCGAACGGGCCGACCATCGCACCTTGTTGAAATTCTCCGAGATCCCCTCCATTGCGCCCGGACGGGCATTTAGAATAACGCTTTGCCAGATGATCAAAGCTGATGCCGCGTTCGAGCTTGGTCAGGATCTCCTGAGCCAGTTTCTCTTCTTTTACCAGAATATGCAGGGCTGCTGCGGTCTTTTTCATGGTTCTGCTCTACGGGTTAATCGCGATTTCTCCACTTTATCATTAGCCGGTAAATCTGCGTCCGGCTTTCTGCTACAATCCACACCCCGTTCGAAGATTGAGCAACATTCCCATGCGTTTAAACCCTGGACAACAACAAGCGGTCGAATTCGTTACTGGACCATGCCTGGTGCTGGCAGGGGCCGGTTCGGGTAAAACCCGCGTAATCACCAACAAAATTGCGCACCTGATCCGCGGCTGTGGCTATCAGGCCCGGCACATTGCGGCAGTGACCTTTACCAATAAAGCGGCGCGTGAGATGAAAGAGCGTGTCGGCCAGACGCTGGGGCGTAAAGAGGCGCGCGGCCTGATGATCTCAACTTTCCACACGCTGGGGCTGGATATTATCAAACGCGAATATGCGGCCCTGGGAATGAAGTCCAACTTCTCGCTCTTCGATGACACCGACCAGGTGGCGCTGCTCAAAGAGCTCACCGAGGGACTGATCGAAGACGATAAGGTGCTATTGCAGCAGCTGATCTCGACGATCTCCAACTGGAAAAACGATCTGATGACGCCGGCCCAGGCCGCGGCGATCGCCAAAGGCGAACGGGATCGGATCTTCGCCCACTGCTATGGTCTGTACGATGCGCATATGAAAGCGTGTAACGTGCTGGACTTTGACGACCTGATCCTGCTGCCCACGCTGCTGCTGCAGCGCAATGAAGAGGTGCGCGAGCGCTGGCAGAATAAAATCCGCTACCTGCTGGTGGATGAATATCAGGATACCAACACCAGCCAGTACGAGCTGGTGAAGCTGCTGGTGGGGCAGCGCGCGCGTTTCACCGTGGTTGGCGATGACGACCAGTCAATTTACTCCTGGCGCGGCGCGCGCCCGCAAAACCTGGTACTGCTGAGCAAAGATTTTCCGGCGCTGCAGGTGATTAAGCTCGAGCAGAACTACCGCTCATCGGGGCGCATCCTGAAGGCGGCAAATATCCTGATCGCCAACAACCCGCACGTGTTTGAGAAGCGCCTGTTCTCCGAGCTGGGTTACGGGACGGAGCTGAAAGTCCTCAGCGCCAACAATGAAGAGCATGAAGCGGAGCGCGTCACGGGCGAACTTATTGCTCACCACTTCGTCAATAAAACCGAATATAAGGATTACGCGATCCTCTATCGCGGTAATCACCAGTCGCGCGTCTTTGAAAAGATGCTGATGCAGAACCGCATTCCGTACAAAATTTCCGGCGGCACCTCGTTCTTCTCTCGGCCTGAAATCAAAGACCTGCTGGCCTATCTGCGCGTACTCACTAACCCGGACGACGACAGCGCGTTTCTGCGCATTGTGAATACGCCAAAACGTGAGATTGGCCCGGCGACGCTGCAAAAGCTCGGGGAATGGGCAATGACGCGTAACAAAAGCTTGTTCACCGCCAGCTTCGACATGGGGCTGAGCCAGACCTTAAGCGGACGCGGATATGATTCGTTAACGCGATTCACCCACTGGCTTGGCGAAGTGCAGCGGCTGGCAGAGCGCGAACCGATTGCCGCCGTACGGGATCTGATCCACGGCATCGACTACGAGTCGTGGCTATACGAAACCTCGGCCAGCCCTAAAGCGGCTGAGATGCGCATGAAAAACGTTAACCAGCTCTTTAGCTGGATGACTGAAATGCTGGAAGGTTCTGAAATCGACGAGCCCATGACCCTGACGCAGGTGGTCACCCGCTTTACCCTGCGCGATATGATGGAGCGCGGCGAGAGCGAAGAAGAGGCCGATCAGGTTCAGCTGATGACGCTGCATGCGTCCAAAGGTCTGGAATTCCCGTATGTGTATCTGGTCGGCATGGAAGAGGGATTATTACCGCACCAGAGCAGCATTGATGAAGACAACGTCGACGAGGAGCGCCGTCTGGCCTATGTGGGGATCACCCGGGCGCAGAAAGAGCTGACGTTCACGCTGTGTAAAGAGCGCCGTCAGTACGGTGAACTGGTGCGCCCGGAGCCGAGCCGTTTCCTGCTGGAACTGCCGCAGGATGACCTGATCTGGGAACAGGAGCGCAAAGTGATTACCGCTGAAGAGCGTATGCACAAGGGGCAGGCTAACGTGGCGAATATTCGCGCCATGCTGGCAAAAGCCAAAGAGAAAGGATAAGTCCGGAGGGACTTGTAGGCCGGGTAAGCGCAGCGCCACCCGGCATTTTTCACTATCTTACTTTACTTCTAACACCCAGTGCACATAGCTTTGCCACTGGCACTCCTGCTCGATCATCTCTGCCCCAAGCGGGTGATGTTCAATCCAGTGTTCCGGCAGCGTCAGAGACAGTTTTTCGTCATCGGCAACCAGGCTGATAGCAGGGAGCAAATCATCGCGACGACGGCTGGCAAACAGGATGGCCAGGCGCAGCAGGCGGCACATGTGCTCGGCCACGCGCGGCGGTACGGCGTTTTGCTGATGCAAAGAGGAGAGATCAACGGCATTGGTCTGGTTCAGCAGCAGCGTTGCCAGCAATTTTTTCTGCGCGGGCGTATAGCCCGGTAAATCAAGATTACGCACCAGATACGCTGCGTGAGCAGGGGCCTGCTTAAAATCTATGCTTAATCCCACTTCGTGTAGCGCACAGGCGCTCAGCAACAAATCGCGGCTCAGATGGTCGAGATTCCAGACGTTAGCGACCTGATCGGCGAAGCGTGACGCCAGCTGCGCCACGCGTCCGGCCTGCTCGATATCAACCAGAAAGCGGCGCTGCACGTTGCGCAGGGTGCGGCTGCGAATGTCTTGATCGACCGACAGATGCAACATCCCATAGACCAGGCCTTCGCGCAGCGCGCCGCCAGCCAGCGTCATACAGGTAATGTTGAGCTCGGTGAAAATCGCAATCAGAATGGCCAGCCCGCTCGGGAAGACCAGCGCGCGTTCAAGCGTCAGACCTTCAATTTCAAGCTCTTCCAGCCGTCCGCACTGAATGGCGCGCTGTTTAAGCTGCTGAAGTTTGGCAAGCGTAATCCGCTCGTCCATTCCCTGCGCCATCATGATTTCCTGCAGGGCCTGCACGGTCCCCGACGCGCCCACGCAGACTTTCCAGCCGTGATAGCGCAGTTCATCCATGACGGGACGTAACACCTCGCGCGCGGCATTTTCTGCCTCGTCGAAGTTCTCTTTACCCAGATTTCGGTCAGCAAAGTAGCGCTCAAGCCAGGTCACGCAGCCCATCGAGAGGCTGAATAGCGACGTCGCCTGCGCGCCGGTGCCGGTAACCAGTTCTGTGCTGGCACCGCCGATATCCACGACCAGGCGGCGATCGTCACCCCCCGTGGTGTGCGCCACGCCCTGATAAATCAGGCGAGCTTCTTCTTCACCGCTGATAACCTGAACCGGACAGCCCAGAATTTCCTGCGCTCTGGCAATGAAATCTACGGCGTTGACCGCCAGTCGGAGCGTCGCGGTGGCGACGACGGTGATTTGGGCATGAGGGATATCCTGCAGACGCTCAGCAAAGAGTCGCAGGCACTGCCAGCCACGTTCCATGGCTTCAGGTGAGAGGTAATTGTCGCTGCTCAGGCCCGCCGCGAGGCGGACCTTGCGCTTAATGCGCGTCAGCGTTTGTATGCTTCCTGCCACCTCGCGCACAACCAGCATATGAAAACTATTCGAACCGAGATCGATTGCTGCATAAAGCGAGGTGGAGCTGAGCATATTTTCTTAACCTGAACGACGACGATTACGCGGTGCGCCGCCTGAACGACGCGGACCATTGCCGGAGCGTGGGCGGGTAAGACGCTTAGGCGGCGGCAGTTCGCTTAACAGCGCTTCCGGGTTGTATTTGCTCTGCGGAATAGAGTGACCGATGTAAGTCTCAATGGCTGGAAGATTCAGCGCATACTCTTCACACGCAAGGCTAATAGAGTGACCGCTTGCGCCCGCACGACCGGTACGACCGATACGGTGTACATAGTCTTCGCAGTCGTCTGGCAGGTCATAGTTAAACACATGCGTCACGGCTGGAATGTGCAAACCACGTGCTGCCACGTCGGTTGCGACCAGAATATCGAGATCGCCACGGGTGAACTCTTCGAGAATACGCAGGCGTTTTTTCTGCGCCACGTCGCCGGTCAACAGGCCAACACGGTGACCGTCTGCAGCCAGATGGCCCCAGATGTCTTCACAACGGTGTTTGGTGTTTGCGAAGATAATGGCGCGGTCTGGCCACTCTTCTTCAATCAGCGTTTGCAGCAGACGCATTTTCTCTTCATTAGAAGGATAGAAGAGCTCTTCTTTAATGCGGTGACCCGTTTTCTGCTCAGGTTCCACTTCTACATATTCGGCGTTGTTCATCTGTTCGAACGCCAGTTCGCGAACGCGGTACGAGAGGGTTGCAGAGAACAGCATATTCAGACGCTGATTAGCCGGAGGCATACGGCGGAACAGCCAGCGGATGTCTTTAATGAAGCCCAGATCGTACATGCGGTCAGCTTCATCAAGCACCACAACCTGGATTGCGCCGAGGTTAATGTGGTTCTGTTTGGCGTAATCAATAAGACGGCCGGTGGTACCGATCAGGATATCCACACCGCTTTCCAGCACTTTCAGCTGCTTATCGTAGCCATCGCCGCCATAGGCCAGGCCAAGCTTCAGGCCGGTAGCCTGCGCCAGGGGTTCAGCGTCTGCGTGGATCTGTACCGCCAGTTCTCGCGTCGGGGCCATAATTAGCGCGCGCGGCTGGTTAACTTTGCGGTCTGCAATCGCTGGGTGAGAAAGTAAATAATGAAACGTTGACGTCAAAAACGCCATCGTTTTGCCGGTACCGGTTTGCGCCTGCCCGGCAACATCGCGACCGGCCAGCGTCAGCGGCAGCGCGAGGGCCTGAATGGGCGTGCAGTTATGAAACCCTTTATTTTCAAGGGCTTCGATTACCTTTGCGTGCAGGGCGAAGTCGGAAAACTTCTGTTCTGTTAAATGTGTTTTGCTCATAGTGTGGTAGAATATCAGCTTACTATTGCTTTACGAAAGCGTATCCGGTGAAATAAAGTCAACCTTTAGTTGGTTAATGCGACATCAACACGTCGTTGGTGGAGACAAAACCAACGTACCAGGCTTATTCCTGTGGAGTTATATATGAGCGATAAAATTATTCACCTGACTGACGACAGTTTTGACACGGACGTACTTAAGGCTGACGGGCTGATCCTCGTCGATTTCTGGGCTGAATGGTGTGGTCCTTGCAAAATGATCGCCCCGATTCTGGATGAGATCGCCGACGAATATCAGGGCAAACTGACCGTTGCCAAGCTGAACATCGACCAGAACCCGGGCACCGCGCCAAAATACGGTATCCGCGGCATCCCGACCCTGCTGCTGTTCAAAAACGGCGAAGTGGCGGCGACCAAAGTGGGCGCGCTGTCCAAAGGTCAACTGAAAGAGTTCCTGGACGCTAACCTGGCGTAAGGTTTCTCCGCTGTGCGTCCAGAGCATCTGGCTAAATGATGTGGAACTCTGGACGCCCGGCTGAAGTCGTGCTAAGTTAGCTATGACTTCGTTTTAAACATATCTTGTTGTTTGAATCTTGTTTTACCCGATACTTCCCGTTGTTGACATAAACAGTGCGTGAAGTGGCTAAATTCCGGGCTTGTCACTCAATCCGTCTTGTCGTTTCAGTTCTGCGTTCTTTCCCTGTGACCAGACAGCGAACAGACATGAGGTGATGGCCGCTAAACAGGCATGGATGACCCTGCCATACCATTCACAACATTAAGTTCGAGAATCACCCCGAGTTTAAGAACCCACACCATTATGAATCTTACCGAATTAAAGAATACGCCGGTTTCTGAGCTGATCACTCTCGGCGAAAATATGGGGCTGGAAAACCAGGCTCGTATGCGCAAGCAGGACATCATTTTCGCCATCCTGAAGCAGCACGCTAAGAGTGGCGAAGATATCTTTGGCGACGGTGTGCTGGAGATATTGCAAGACGGATTTGGTTTCCTCCGCTCTGCAGACAGCTCCTACCTCGCCGGCCCTGACGACATCTACGTATCCCCCAGCCAAATCCGCCGTTTCAACCTCCGCACTGGTGACACCATTTCAGGTAAGATTCGTCCTCCTAAAGAGGGTGAACGCTACTTTGCGCTGTTGAAAGTTAACGAAGTTAACTACGACAAACCGGAAAATTCGCGCAATAAGATCCTGTTCGAGAACTTGACGCCACTGCACGCAAACTCTCGTCTGCGCATGGAGCGTGGTAACGGTTCTACCGAAGACTTAACCGCTCGCGTTCTGGATCTGGCTTCTCCAATTGGTCGTGGTCAGCGTGGTCTGATTGTAGCGCCGCCAAAAGCGGGTAAAACCATGCTGCTGCAGAACATTGCGCAGAGCATCGCCTACAACCACCCAGACTGCGTGCTGATGGTGCTGCTGATTGACGAACGTCCGGAAGAAGTGACCGAGATGCAGCGTCTGGTTAAAGGTGAAGTTGTCGCTTCTACCTTTGATGAACCGGCATCACGCCACGTTCAGGTAGCAGAAATGGTTATCGAGAAGGCAAAACGCCTGGTTGAGCACAAGAAAGACGTGATCATCCTGCTCGACTCCATTACGCGTCTGGCGCGTGCCTACAACACCGTTGTCCCGGCTTCTGGTAAAGTGCTGACCGGTGGTGTGGATGCTAACGCCCTGCATCGTCCGAAACGCTTCTTCGGTGCGGCACGTAACGTGGAAGAGGGCGGCAGCCTGACCATCATCGCGACGGCGCTGATCGATACCGGTTCCAAAATGGACGAAGTCATTTACGAAGAGTTTAAAGGTACAGGCAACATGGAACTGCATCTCTCTCGTAAAATTGCTGAGAAACGCGTCTTCCCGGCAATCGACTACAACCGTTCCGGTACCCGTAAAGAAGAGCTGCTCACCACACAGGAAGAGCTGCAGAAAATGTGGATCCTGCGCAAAATCATCCATCCAATGGGTGAAATTGACGCGATGGAGTTCCTCATTAACAAACTGGCGATGACCAAAACAAACGACGATTTCTTCGACATGATGAAACGCTCGTAACGCAAATAAAGCCAGTGAACGCCACGTTTTTACGTGGCGTTTTTCTTTTATGGACTATACGCTAGTACCACCTACTCCCAATTTTGACCGGTCGGTGCGACAATAGGGTCGTTTATACAGTCAAAGAAATAATTGATTGAAAAATATACAAAGGGAGTTGTGAGAAGCCACCTTTATTACTTCTGAGGCGGTGGCTTCATGGTTATACTTCCGGGACTAACATTTGTTGAGAGCAATCCATTGTGAATCTACTCACCGTTGTGACTGAGCTAATCAGTATTTTTTTATTCACAACCTGTTTTTTGTTCATCGCGCGCAAGGTGGCAAAACGAATAGGGCTGGTGGATAAACCTAATTTTCGTAAACGTCATCAGGGACTTATTCCTCTGGTTGGAGGGATTTCTGTTTACGCTGGTATCTGTTTCACGTTTGGTATTGCGGATTATTATATCCCACACGCAGCCCTTTATCTTGCCTGTGCGGGTGTCCTCGTACTCGTAGGGGCACTTGATGACCGATTCGATATCGCGGTAAAAATACGCGCCACCGTTCAGGCGGCAATTGGCGTAGTGATGATGCTTGTGGGCGGCCTGTATCTGAGAAGCCTGGGCTATGTGTTTGGTCCCTGGGAGTTAGTCCTGGGGCCATTTGGCTTCTTCCTGACGCTCTTTGCCGTCTGGGCGGCAATCAATGCTTTCAACATGGTGGACGGTATTGACGGCCTGCTTGGTGGATTGTCTTCCGTCTCGTTCGCCGCAATCGGCATTATTTTGTGGTTTGATGGTCAGTACAGCCTGGCAATGTGGTGTTTCGCCATGATTGCCGCGATCCTGCCTTATATCCTCTTAAACCTCGGTGCGCTGGGGCGTCGCTATAAAGTCTTCATGGGTGACGCGGGCAGTACGTTGATCGGTTTTACCGTGATCTGGATTTTGCTCGAAACCACACAGGGTAAAACTCACCCGATCAGTCCCGTCACAGCATTATGGATCATTGCCATTCCGTTAATGGATATGGTGGCGATTATGTATCGCCGTCTGCGAAAAGGGATGAGTCCTTTCTCTCCCGATCGTCAGCATATTCATCATCTCATCATGCGCGCGGGGTTCACTTCTCGTCAGGCGTTTGTTCTGATCACCCTGGCCGCTGCTATTCTCGCTGCTATTGGCGTCGCTGCAGAATATGCCCATTTTATTCCTGAATGGGTAATGTTGGTATTATTCTTGCTAGCATTTTTCCTGTACGGCTATTGCATTAAGCGCGCATGGAAAGTAGCGCGATTCATTAAACGTCTGAAACGCAGGATGCGTCGTAATAATGACAAAAATACAACATTAACTAAGTAAAACCGGGACTATGATGACTCAACCGTTGGCGGGAGCGAAATCAGTGGTAACTGAGAATGAACTGGATATTCGGGGTTTGTTTCGCGTGTTATGGGCAGGCAAACTTTGGATTGCGGGGATCGCGCTTGGGTTTGCACTGTTAGCGCTGGCCTACACCTTCTTTGCAAAACAGGAATGGAGTGCCACGGCAATTACAGACCGACCAACGGTTAACATGCTAGGCGGGTTTTATTCCCAGCAGCAGTTCCTGCGTAATCTGGATATCAAGGCGAATCTGGCGACCCCCGATCAGGCTTCCGTTATGGATGAAGCCTATAAAGAATTTGTGATGCAACTGGCCTCCTGGGACACGCGTCGCGACTTCTGGTCCCAGACGGATTATTACAAGCAACGCATGGTGGGTAACAGCAAGGTTGATGCCGCGCTGTTGGACGATCTGATTAACAATATTCAGTTTATGCCGGGCGATGCGTTGCGTAACGTGAATGACAGCGTCAAGCTAATTGCAGAAACCGCGCCGGATGCCAACAACCTGTTGCGCCAGTATGTTGCGTTTGCCAGCCAGCGTGCCGCAAGCCATCTTAACGAAGAGCTTAAGGGGGCCTGGGCAGCCCGTACCATCCAGATGAAAGCGCAGGTAAAACGCCAGGAAGAGGTAGCGAAAGCTATTTTCGCTCGCCGTGTACACAATATTGAGCAGGCGCTGAAAATCGCGGAACAGCACAATATTTCCCGCAGCGAGACGGATGTTCCGGCAGATGAGCTACCTGACTCTGAAATGTTCCTTCTTGGGCGCCCTATGCTGCAGGCACGTCTGGAAAATCTTCAGGCCGTTGGCCCCGATTTTGACCTCGACTACGATCAAAACCGCGCCATGCTCACTACCCTGAATGTTGGCCCAACGATGGACCCGCGTTTTCAGACCTATCGTTATTTGCGAACGCCTGAAGAGCCTGTAAAACGCGATAGTCCGCGTCGTGCATTCCTGATGATTATGTGGGGGATTGTAGGCGCACTGACGGGCGCTGGCGTGGCGTTAACGCGTCGTCGCACAAACTAAGAACGCCGTCTACGATGAAGGCTACGGCCTTCCTCGCCTAATCGAAGAGAATCGATGTGAAAGTACTTACCGTATTTGGCACCAGGCCGGAGGCCATTAAGATGGCACCTCTGGTTCATGCGCTGGCCAGCGATCCTGATATTGAAGCGAAAGTGTGCGTCACTGCCCAACACCGTGAGATGCTCGATCAGGTCTTAACGCTCTTTTCCATCGTCCCGGACTACGATCTTAATATTATGAAGCCGGGGCAAGGGTTGACGGAGATCACCTGCCGCATTCTGCAAGAGCTCAAGCCGATCCTGGAGTCATTCAAGCCTGACGTGGTGCTGGTCCACGGCGATACCACCACCACCGTGGCGACAAGTCTGGCCGCGTTTTATCAGCGTATTCCCGTTGGACATGTTGAGGCGGGACTACGCACCGGTAACCTTTACTCGCCGTGGCCGGAAGAAGCCAACCGCACGCTCACCGGGCATCTGGCGATGTACCACTTTGCACCCACGGAAAACTCGCGTCAGAATCTGCTGCGTGAAAATATCGCCGATAACAAAATCTTTGTGACGGGCAATACGGTTATTGATGCGTTAATTTGGGTTCGTGACCGCGTTCTGGCAAATAGCTCCCTTCAGCAAGACCTCGCTGCCCGCTATCCATTCCTGCACAACGGCAAAAAAACCATCCTGGTCACTGGCCACCGTCGCGAAAGCTTTGGCCGGGGTTTTGAGCAAATCTGCCATGCGCTGGCTGAAATTGCCGCGCAGAATGAAGATGTGCAGATTGTCTATCCGGTGCATCTCAACCCTAACGTCAGCGAGCCGGTTAACCGCATTCTGGGCCATGTCGACAATGTTCTGCTGATTGAACCGCAGGACTACATGCCGTTTGTCTGGCTGATGAACCATGCCTGGCTGATCCTCACCGATTCCGGCGGAATTCAGGAAGAAGCGCCGTCCCTCGGTAAGCCGGTACTGGTGATGCGTGAAACGACCGAACGTCCGGAAGCCGTCAAAGCGGGAACCGTGCGCCTGGTCGGAACCAACACACAGTTGATTGTCGAAGAGGTCACGCGCCTCCTGCACGACGATGAAGCGTATCAGGTGATGAGCCGAGCCCATAATCCTTACGGAGACGGGCAGGCTTGTGGCCGTGTTTTGCATGCACTTAAAAACAATCGAGTATCGCTATGAGTTTTACTACCATCTCTGTCATTGGTCTTGGCTACATCGGCTTGCCCACCGCGGCGGCGTTTGCCTCTCGTCAAAAACAGGTTGTCGGTGTGGATATCAACGCCCGCGCGGTGGAAACCATTAACCGTGGCGAAATTCATATTGTGGAGCCCGATCTTGACCGTGTGGTGAAAGAGGCGGTGGAAGGAGGCTTCCTGCGTGCCAGCACGACGCCTGTTGAAGCAGATGCGTACCTGATTGCCGTTCCAACGCCCTTTAAAGGCGACCATGAGCCTGACATGGCCTTCGTCGAGGCGGCGGCGAAATCCATTGCACCTGTGCTGAAGAAAGGGGCGCTGGTGATTCTGGAGTCGACCTCTCCCGTCGGTGCCACCGAGCAGATGGCGCAGTGGCTGGCCGAAGCGCGCCCTGATTTACGCTTCCCGCAGCAGGCGGGCGGGCAGGCTGATATCAATATCGCCTACTGTCCGGAGCGCGTGCTGCCGGGCCAGGTTATGGTCGAGCTGATTAAAAACGACCGCGTCATTGGCGGCATGACGCCAGTCTGTTCCGAACGTGCCAGCGCGCTGTACAAGATTTTCCTCGAAGGCGAATGCGTGGTGACAAACTCCCGCACCGCTGAGATGTGCAAGCTGACGGAAAACAGCTTCCGCGACGTCAATATCGCCTTCGCGAATGAACTGTCACTGATCTGCGCCGATCAGGGGATTAACGTCTGGGAGCTGATCGGCCTGGCGAATCGCCATCCGCGTGTGAACATTCTCCAGCCAGGCCCGGGCGTGGGCGGGCACTGTATCGCCGTCGACCCGTGGTTTATCGTGGCGCAAAATCCGGCGCAGGCTCGTCTGATCCGCACCGCGCGTGAAGTGAACGACAGCAAACCTCACTGGGTGCTCAATCAGGTAAAAGCCACGTTAGCGGATTGTCTGGCGGAGAGCGGCAAGCGCGCCAGCGAGCTGAAAATTGCCTGCTTTGGTCTGGCATTTAAACCAAACATTGACGACCTGCGCGAAAGTCCTGCAATGGAAATTGCTGAGATGATTGCCGAGTGGCACAAGGGCGAAACGCTGGTGGTCGAGCCAAACATTCATGAACTGCCGGCAAAACTGGCGGGGCACTGCACGCTGACGGCGCTGAACGATGCGCTGGCGACGGCAGATGTGCTGGTGCTGCTGGTGGATCATAAAGAATTTAAAGCGACGTCCGGGGATGCCGTTCGTCAGCAGTATATTGTGGATACCAAAGGCGTCTGGCGTTGAACAGCCTGAATGGGGTACTCGAGTCCCTGCAGTGGGAGAGTGCCTTTTTCGGCCTGCCGTCGGCCATCGTGCGCCTGCGCGATGATGCGCCGGTACTGACTGAATCTGAGCTGACCGCCTGGCAACGGGTGCAGGTTAAGATCCCGGCGGACCGTGCTGACCTGCTCGATGCGCTCCAGCACCACGGTTTTCAGCTGGTTGAAGGCGAGATAGACCTTTCCATTACTATTACCCGGCACGATGCGTCCGGCGCGGAAATTGCAACGGAACAGGATATCCCCGTGCTCCGTCAGATGGCGGCTCAGGCATTTGCGCAGAGCCGCTTTCGCGCGCCCTGGTACGCACCTGACGATAGTGGACGTTTCTACGCCCAGTGGGTGGAAAATGCGGTTAAAGGCACGTTCGACCATGTCTGCCTGGTTTTTCGCGCTGCGGACGGTCAAATTCAGGGATTTGTCTCGCTGCGTAAGCTCAACGAGCGCGAGGCGCGTATTGGCTTATTAGCCGGGCGCGGTATGGGCGAGAAACTGATGCAGGCGGCGCTACACTGGGCGCAGCAGCAACAGCTTGTGACGCTGCGGGTGGCGACCCAGGTGGGCAACACCGCCGCGCTTAAACGTTATATTGCGAGTGGTGCCAACATCGACGCCACCGCCTACTGGTTATACAGGTGACAAGATGATTCCATTTAACGCACCACCCGTCGTCGGAACTGAACTGGACTATATGCAGTCTGCCATGGGCAGCGGCAAGCTCTGCGGTGACGGCGGTTTTACCCGTCGCTGTCAGCAGTGGATGGAGCAGCGTTTTCACAGTGCCAAAGTGCTGCTGACTCCGTCCTGTACGGCGTCGCTGGAAATGGCGGCCCTGCTGCTGGATATCCAGCCCGGCGATGAAGTGATTATGCCGAGCTATACCTTCGTCTCCACAGCGAATGCGTTTGTCCTGCGCGGGGCAAAAATCGTCTTTGTGGATATCCGCCCGGATACCATGAACATTGATGAGACGCTGATTGAAGCGGCGATCACCGACAAAACGCGAGCGATTGTACCGGTTCACTACGCGGGCGTGGCCTGTGAAATGGACGCCATCATGGCGATCGCCAAAAAACATAACCTGTTTGTGGTTGAAGATGCCGCGCAGGGTGTGATGTCCACCTACAAGGGACGCGCGCTGGGTACCATCGGCCATATCGGCTGCTTTAGCTTCCACGAAACCAAAAACTACACCGCGGGTGGAGAAGGCGGCGCGACGCTGATTAACGATCGCGCGCTGGTTGAACGTGCGGAAGTGATCCGCGAAAAAGGGACCAACCGCAGCCAGTTCTTCCGTGGCCAGGTAGATAAGTACACCTGGCGCGATATTGGCTCAAGCTATCTGATGGCGGACCTGCAGGCAGCGTACCTGTGGGCGCAGCTGGAAGCGGCGGAGCGTATCAACCTTCAGCGTCTTTCCCTGTGGCAAACGTATTACGATGCGCTTGAGCCTCTGGCAAAAGCCGGGCGTATTGAACTGCCAACCATCCCGGCAGACTGCGTCCATAATGCGCACATGTTCTACATCAAGCTGTGCGATAACGACGACCGCAGCCAGCTGATCGCCTGGCTGAAAGAAGCCGAAATTATGGCGGTGTTCCACTATATCCCGCTGCACTCCAGTCCGGCCGGAGAAGCGTTTGGCACGTTTGCGGGTGAAGATCGCTACACTACCAAAGAAAGTGAGCGTTTGCTTCGCCTGCCGCTGTTCTACAACCTCGCGCCAGTTAACCAGCGTACGGTGATCAATACCCTTCTGAGCTATTTCGGCTGATATGTCTCTGGCAAAAGCATCGGTGTGGACTGCCGCGTCCACACTTGTAAAAATTGGCGCCGGTCTGCTGGTCGTCAAGCTGTTGGCCGTCTCATTTGGCCCCTCCGGCGTGGGGCTGGCGGGTAATTTCCGCCAGCTTGTCACCGTCCTTGGCGTGCTGGCGGGTGCCGGTATCTTCAACGGCGTGACCAAATACGTTTCTCAGTACCGTGATGACGCGGCTCAGCTTCGCAGGGTGGTGGGCACCTCTTCGGCGATGGTCACGGGTTTTTCGACCCTGATGGCGATTGTCTTTCTTCTGGCGGCGGCCCCCATCAGCCAGGGCTTGTTCGGGCACACCCATTATCAGGGGCTGGTGCGTCTGGTTGCGTTGGTTCAGATGGGCATTGCCTGGGCTAACCTGCTGCTGGCGCTGATGAAAGGTTTTCGCGACGCGGCCGGGAACGCCCTTGCGTTAATCCTGGGCAGCGTCATCGGCATGATTGCCTACTACTTCTGCTATCGCCTCGGTGGCTATGAAGGCGCGCTGCTCGGCCTGGCGCTGGTACCGGCGCTGGTCGTTATTCCCGCGGCGCTGATGCTGATGCGTCGGGGCGTCATCCCGCTGAGCTACCTAAAACCGCAATGGGATAAGGTCCTTGCCAGCCAGCTGGGTAAATTTACCCTGATGGCGCTCATCACCTCCGTTACGCTGCCCGTGGCCTACGTGATGATGCGAAACCTGCTGGCGGCGCATTACAGCTGGGATGAAGTCGGGATCTGGCAGGGCGTAAGCAGCATTTCCGACGCCTACCTCCAGTTTATTACGGCTTCCTTTAGCGTTTATTTGCTGCCAACATTATCGCGTCTGACGTCCAGGCAGGATATTACCCGTGAGATTTTCCGATCGCTGCGCTTCGTGTTGCCAGCGGTTGCAGCTGCCAGCTTTACCGTCTGGTTATTGCGTGATGTCGCCATCTGGCTGCTGTTCTCGGCGAAGTTCACCGCCATGCGCGATCTGTTTGCCTGGCAGCTGGTTGGCGATGTGCTGAAAGTGGGTGCTTACGTTTTCGGCTATCTGGTGATTGCAAAAGCGTCCCTGCGGCTGTATATCCTGGCGGAAATTAGCCAGTTTGCATTGCTGACCTCGTTCTCGCACTGGCTGATACCCGCATACGGTGCGCTGGGGGCGGCTCAGGCCTACATGGCAACCTATATCGTTTATTTCGCTGCCTGTTGCGGCGTATTTTTATTGTGGCGTAAACGCGCATGACTGCACTGATTCACATCCTGGGATCGGATATCCCACACCATAACCAGACCGTTTTGCGGTTCTTCAACGACGAGCTGGCATCGGGTAATCCTGATGCGCGCGAGTTTATGGTTACAGGTCAGGATAAGGGCCTGAGCGCCGCATTTCCGGCGCTGAAGATGAGCTTCTGGCCGGATAAGGCCGCGCTGGCGAAGGCAGTTATTGCCAAAGCCAAAGCGGATCGTGACCAGCGATTTTTCTTCCACGGGCAGTTTAATACCGGCCTGTGGCTGGGACTCCTCAGCGGGGGGATCAAGCCTTCCCAGTGTAGCTGGCATATCTGGGGCGCCGATCTCTACGAAGTCTCCCGCGGCTGGAAATTCCGTCTTTTCTATCCGCTGCGCCGTATGGCACAGGGAAGGGTGGGCTGCGTTTTTGCTACCCGTGGCGATCTCAACTATTTTGCGAAGCAGCACCCAAACGTGCGCGGCGAACTACTCTATTTCCCGACCCGCATGGATCCGGCGCTGAACGCCATGGCGAATGACTCCACGGTGCGTGAAGGCAAGCTGACGATCCTGGTGGGGAACTCCGGCGATCGCAGTAACGAACATGTCGCGGCGCTCAGGGCGGTGCATCAGCAGTTTGGCGATACGGTAAACGTGGTGGTGCCGATGGGCTATCCCGCCAACAATGACGCCTACATTGATGAGGTTCGCCAGCAGGGGCTCGCCTTATTCAGCGCGGATAACTTGAATATTCTGCGGGATAAGCTGGAATTTGATGAATACCTTACGCTGCTGAGAAAATGCGACCTCGGCTATTTCATCTTTGCCCGTCAGCAGGGCATTGGCACACTGTGCCTGCTGATTCAGGCGGGGATCCCCTGCGTGCTCAACCGTGACAACCCGTTCTGGCAGGATATGGCCGAACAGCATCTTCCGGTGCTGTTCACTACCGATGTGCTCAATGAAGAGGTTGTTCGGGAAGCACAGCGGCAGCTGGCGCTGGTGGATAAAAACTCCATCGACTTCTTTAGCCCGAATTACCTCACGCCGTGGCACCGTGCGCTGCGTATCGCTGCAGGAGACAACGCATGAGCCAGTTGCAATTCAGCGGTTTGCTGGTCGTTTGGCTTCTGAGCGCCCTGTTTATCGCCACGCTCACCTGGTTTGAGTTCCGCCGCGTGCGTTTCAACTTTAACGTGTTCTTCTCGCTATTGTTTCTGCTGACGTTCTTTTTCGGTTTCCCGTTGACCAGCATTCTGGTCTTCCGTTTTGACGTGAGCGTCGCGCCGCCGGAAATTCTCCTCCAGGCGCTTCTGGCGGCGACCTGCTTCTATGCGGTGTACTACGTCACCTATAAAACGCGTCTGCGTTCAGCGCACGCCGACGCGCCGCGCCGGGCGCTTTTTACCATGAACCGGGTGGAGACCCATCTGACGTGGGTGATGCTGATGACGATTGCCCTGGTCAGTGTCGGCATCTTCTTCATGCATAACGGCTTCCTGCTTTTTAAGCTTCACTCCTACAGCCAGATTTTTTCTGCTGAAGTCTCGGGCGTGGCGCTTAAGCGGTTCTTCTACTTCTTCATCCCGGCGATGCTGGTGATCTTCTTCCTGCGCCAGGACAGCAAAGCGTGGCTCTTCTTCCTGGTCAGTACCGTCGCGTTTGGCATCCTGACCTACATGATTGTGGGCGGTACGCGCGCCAACATCATCATCGCCTTTGCCATCTTCCTGTTTATCGGCATCATCCGCGGCTGGATCTCGCTGTGGATGCTGGTTGCGGCAGGGGTGTTTGGCATTGTGGGGATGTTCTGGCTGGCGCTGAAGCGGTATGGAATGAACGTGGCGGGTGATGAGGCGTTTTACACGTTCCTCTACCTCACGCGCGATACGTTCTCGCCGTGGGAAAACCTGGCACTGCTGCTGCAAAACTACGACAAGATTGATTTCCAGGGGCTGGCGCCGATTGTTCGCGACTTCTACGTCTTTATCCCTTCCTGGCTATGGCCGGACCGGCCTGGCGTGGTGCTAAATACGGCGAACTACTTTACCTGGGAAGTGCTGAACAACCATTCCGGTCTGGCAATCTCGCCTACGCTTATCGGTTCACTGGTGGTGATGGGCGGGGCGTGGTTCATTCTGCCTGGAGCGGTTGCCGTGGGGTTGATCATAAAGTGGTTCGACTGGCTTTACCTGCGTGGCAACGAAGAGACCAACCGCTATAAAGCAGCCATTTTGCACAGCTTCTGCTTTGGTGCCATTTTCAATATGATCGTTCTGGCGCGCGAAGGACTGGACTCGTTCGTTTCGCGCGTGGTCTTCTTCATGGTGGTTTTCGGCCTCTGCCTGCTACTGGCCAAACTGTTGTACTGGCTGTTTGACAGCGCAGGGCTTGTGCACAAGCGCGAGCGGCAGGGCAGCACGACGCTGTCGCAAGTCTGAGTAAGGATAGTAATGACTGATAACATTTCTGCACCGCGCTATGCGCTACGTGGTCTGCAGCTTATTGGCTGGCGCAACATGCAGCACGCGCTGGATTTTCTGTTCGCCGACGGCCAGATGAAATCCGGCACGCTGGTCGCCATCAATGCGGAAAAGATGCTGGCCGTAGAAGATAACGCCGAAGTCAAAAGCCTGATCGGCGCGGCTGAATTCAAATACGCGGACGGGATCAGTGTGGTCCGCTCTCTCCGTAAAAAGTATCCTGACGCTAATGTTTCCCGCGTAGCGGGTGCCGATCTCTGGGAGCAGCTCATGGCTCGCGCAGGCGCGCAGGGCACGCCAGTGTTCCTGATTGGCGGGAAGCCGGAGATACTGGCCCAGACCGAGGAGAAACTTCGTCGTCAATGGAATGTTAATATTGTCGGCAGCCAGGATGGTTACTTCAAACCTGAAGAACGGCAGGCTCTGTTTGAGCGCGTTCGCGACAGCGGGGCGAAAATTGTCACCGTGGCGATGGGTTCCCCGCGCCAGGAGATCCTGATGCGTGACTGCCGTCAGGTTTGTCCGGACGCTCTCTACATGGGCGTCGGCGGCACGTACGACGTCTTTACCGGCCACGTTAAGCGCGCGCCGAAGGTTTGGCAAAATCTGGGGCTGGAGTGGCTGTACCGCCTGTTATCGCAACCGACGCGCCTTAAACGACAGATCCGACTGCTACGCTACCTCGCCTGGCATTACACCGGGAAAATGTAATCAAAATGTAGCGCGATATGCTATTCGCGCTGCAACTCGCCTGCAAAACTGCTGATAATCTGTGCAATGCATTCATTTTTTTAATGCATCGTTTGCCATTTGGCAGATTTTAAGAAACCATTCGCTCCGTATTTTAGTACCCCTAAAAAACAATACCCGGCCTTAAGCCGGGAAACCGCAAACACAATCGAGGATCTATGGCAGAGAAAAAACCGGAGCTACAGCGTGGGCTGGAAGCTCGTCATATAGAACTGATAGCGCTGGGCGGCACTATCGGCGTGGGCCTGTTTATGGGCTCGGCAAGCACGCTCAAATGGGCAGGCCCTTCCGTATTACTGGCGTACATTATTGCCGGGCTGTTTGTTTTCTTCATCATGCGCTCCATGGGCGAAATGCTCTTCCTGGAGCCGGTAACCGGCTCCTTTGCCGTTTACGCGCATCGCTATATGAGCCCGTTCTTCGGCTATCTGACGGCCTGGTCATACTGGTTCATGTGGATGGCGGTGGGCATCTCGGAGATCACCGCGATAGGGGTCTACGTTCAGTTCTGGTTCCCGGATATGGTCCAGTGGATACCCGCGCTGATTGCCGTGGGGCTGGTGGCCCTGGCAAACCTGGCTGCCGTGCGTCTTTACGGTGAAATCGAGTTCTGGTTCGCAATGATCAAAGTCACCACCATTATCGTGATGATTGTCGTCGGCCTGGGCGTGATTTTCTTCGGCTTTGGCAACGGTGGACACGCTATCGGCTTTGGCAACCTGACCGAAAACGGCGGCTTCTTCGCCGGCGGCTGGAAGGGCTTCCTGACGGCGTTGTGTATCGTTGTGGCCTCGTATCAGGGCGTAGAGCTGATCGGCATTACCGCCGGTGAAGCGAAAAACCCGCAGGTTACGCTGCGTAGCGCGGTGGGCAAAGTGCTGTGGCGTATCCTGATTTTCTACGTGGGCGCGATCTTCGTCATCGTGACTATCTTCCCGTGGAATGAAATTGGCACGACGGGTAGCCCGTTTGTATTAACCTTCGCCAAAATTGGCATCACGGCGGCGGCGGGTATCATCAACTTTGTGGTCCTGACGGCAGCGCTGTCAGGCTGTAACAGCGGGATGTACAGCTGCGGGCGGATGCTTTATGCACTTTCAAAGAATAACCAGCTGCCTTCGGCGATGAGTAAAGTCTCACGTGCAGGCGTGCCGGTGGCTGGTGTGGCGGTCTCCATTGCTATCCTGCTGGTTGGCTCCTGCCTGAATTACATCATCCCTAATCCGCAGCGCGTGTTCGTTTATGTCTATAGCGCCAGCGTACTGCCGGGCATGGTGCCGTGGTTTGTGATCCTCATCAGCCAGCTGCGTTTCCGTCATGCGCATAAAAAGGCGATTGAAAGCCATCCGTTCCGCTCCATTCTGTTCCCCTATGCGAACTATTTGACGATGGCGTTCCTGATTTGCGTATTAATCGGGATGTACTTTAATGAAGATACCCGCATGTCGCTGTTTGTCGGGGTGATCTTCCTGGCGGCCGTGACGGCTGCTTATAAGCTTTTTGGCCTGGGTCGCCGTGCCACCACGCAGAAAGTGGAGGAATAAGCGGCAAAATGTGCAAACCATAACCAAACGCGCATTTTTTTCAAAAAAGCACTAGACAGCGGGGACGGAGGTACGTAATATCCAGCCCCGCAACGGCGCTAAGCGCCCGTAGCTCAGCTGGATAGAGCGCTGCCCTCCGGAGGCAGAGGTCTCAGGTTCGAATCCTGTCGGGCGCACCATTAACCCGGTGCTGGAGCTGCGGTGGTCTGAGAAGTAGTCAGTACCGCGTGAAAGAATACAGTGGTGGCTATAGCTCAGTTGGTAGAGCCCTGGATTGTGATTCCAGTTGTCGTGGGTTCGAATCCCATTAGCCACCCCATTATTTGAAAGAGTTGTGAATTGCGAAGGTGGCGGAATTGGTAGACGCGCTAGCTTCAGGTGTTAGTGTCCTTTGGATGTGGGGGTTCGAGTCCCCCCCCTCGCACCACGACTTTTTAAATGTATTGAACTAAAAATTCAAAAAAGCAGTACATCGGCGAGTAGCGCAGCTTGGTAGCGCAACTGGTTTGGGACCAGTGGGTCGGAGGTTCGAATCCTCTCTCGCCGACCAATTTTGAACCCCGCTTCGGCGGGGTTTTTTGTTTTCTGCCACTTTTTCACACTTGTAGTCATTCCCCGACAGCGTCCTGTTTCATTGTCGCGATTCAGCGACATATAATTACTTGAAAATAAACATATTTATTATCCATGGGTTTTGCTGTCTCCTCCTGGCGACATATTTCTGCATTGACCGATATGTTGTAGCGATTAAGACGGCGCCCAACAGCATAATTTCCTTTTATCTTAAAATGTTGCGTCATGTAAAACTTCTGGATGTCATGTTGGCACGTTACGTGCAATAATATACGCGTAGATGCTCATTCCATCTCTTATGTTCGCCTTAGTGCCTCATAAACTCAGGAATGACGCAGAGCCATTTACGGTGCTTATCGTCCACTGACAGATGTCGCTTCGGCCTCATCAGACACCATGGACATAACGTTGAGTGAAGCACCAAATATGTTGTCTTACAGACCTGTTTTAACGCCTGCTTTTATAGCAGGCGTTTTTTTATGTCTTATTCCCGATACCCACGCATGATCAGGGCGACCAACAGCAGGGCGGCTGACGAGACCGTATAGAGCGCCAGCACTGAGCCAAGCCCAACTGCCACCATCGCTGTAATGCCGGTGAAAAGAGAGGCGCTGAGCGTTTGCCAGCGCCAGGCTTTACCGCTGGCCGACGCGGTTTGCGTGATATGAAAACTGCTCAGTACGCCAAACGTGCCGGCCGCGAAGAGAACGTTCGAGGCTAAGTGCGCGATAAAAACCATCCCCAGCGCACATGCCATCCACCCGGACAATAATGGCAGCATTCCATAAGCGGCCAGAAAGATACCGAGACAAACGATGATTCGCGGCGTGTGACCGGCAAAGCGCGTCAGGCTCTCTTTTTTTAGCAGCATGGGGCCGCAAAGTTGTCCCATGCTCCTTGCGAAAAGCAGAGGCAGAGCAAGGCCCGCCGCATCCTGAGGATGGAGCTGCTGCGCCAGAGCCGGAAGTAGCGCCATAGCCGGTGAGCCGACGGCCGCCAGCGCCGGCAGAATGAGCAGGCTGCGCTTTTGCCGAACGGTCAACGTCCGCCAGCGCAGTGGCGCGGGGGCTGCCTCTTCTCCGGGGAGCGGTAGCAATGGCGCAGAAAACCGGCGTCCAGCCAGCCACAGCAGCAACAGCGACCCGAGAAAGCTGGCGGCATCAATAGCCAGCAAGGTAAACACGGAGGTCTGCTTGAACAGCATCACGCCGAGTCCGGTACCCAATAACACCTGAGAAGCAAAAATCATATTTTCCAGACAGGTCGCAGCAGGCAGCTCTGCTTCGCTAAGTCCGCGCTTAAAGAGCATTGTCAGCGCGGGCCAGCTCATCCCGCTGAGCAGCGCTTCGGTGGATTGCACGGCGAGTAGCGAGGCAATGCTGTGATAACCCGCACCGAGAAGAGGGAAGAGCAGGGCGAGCAATCCCAGCCCCTCGGTCAGTATCAGCAGGGATAGCGGAGAATAGCGCGAGCACAGCTTTTCGCCGATCGCGCTGCCGATGAATCCCGGAACCGTAGCGAAAAGAAAAGCGAGGGTTAGCAGGGCGGGCGAGGCCGACCACGCTAACAGTAAACCAAATACCACGACCTGGGTTAAACCATTTCCCAGCGAAGAGAATATAAAAGCACAGGCAAGCAGGCGCAGCCAGCGGTGGCAGCGCAGCGCTTCAATAAGCGCATACAAAAGCGAGTTCATGAAGATTTCCTTTCAAAAACGATTTAATCCACGCTGCAGAAAGTGCGCGTGTGTGAAAAAAGGTTAATGAAAAGACATCGTTACATTGGCGGGTTCGTTTACAGATGTGGGTGTAAAGAATGTAGCAGGAGAAAGGCGATAAAAAAAGGAGGCCGTCTGGCCTCCTTTTTATTTATTGCGGGTTACCGTTATTTTGCAGCGTCAGCAACAGCCCATCGCGGCGCATGGCGGCTGCCTCTTCCGGCTTATGCTGCTTGTCCAGCGTATCGGCAAGCCACGCGTAGTCAAAGGCATCAGGACGCTGCTTCAGCGCCGCGCGGAAGGCGAGGCTCGCCTCCTGCCATTCACCGTGCTTCATCAGCGACTGACCGAGCGTGCTCCACAGCAGCGGGCGGTCGCCGACGGTTTTAATCTGCTGACGCAGCACTTTCTCGACTTGCTCAGGGTTGTTGGTTTTCAGGCGCGGGATCACCATCACCAGACGATCGTCGTACTGGCGCTTCAGGCCGTCGAGAAGGATCTCCTGTGCGGTGTCGTGATCGTCACATTCAATCAGATGTTCCGCCATCGCCACCTGCAGAGGGATCTGCTGGCGCGTTTTACGGCTCTGATTCTTCCACCACGTTTTCAGACCGTCGCTGCCCAGATCGGCGCGCGCCTGATCCATCAGGCCAATCCACGCCAGGCGCTGAAGCTCATCACGATGTTCATCATCACCGACCTCGGCCTTCGCCATCGACGGAATGATGTCCAGCAGCGAGCCCCACGCGCCGGTACGAATATAGGCCTGCTCGGCAAGACGCAGCACTTCCGGATGGCGTGGCGCGACTTCCAGCAGGCGGTCAATACCGTGGCGAGCCGCGTGATCTTCATTGCGCGCCAGCTGCAGACGAACGCGCGTAATTTCCACCGGAATCGGGTCGCCATGCGCCAGCTCTGCCGCCCGATCCAGGTGCTGATTGGCGCGGGCTTCGTCACCGCGCTGCTGCGCCGCTTCGGCAGCCAGCAGATAGTTCACCACCGGCTGTTCGGCATGATCGGCGTTTTTCGACATCAGCTTTTCAACCTGCTGATAGTCACCCTCTGCAAGCTTAAGCAGCGCCTGTTCGGTCTGTTTGCGGGCGCGGCGACGCTTGCGGCCAACGAACCAGCCGCGCGTATGGGCACCGGTGCGGAAAATACGACGCAGGATCCACTCGAGAGCAAACAGCACCACCACGCCGAGGATCAGAATGATCGCCAGACCCGTTACGCTGGTTTCAATGTTGTAGTTATCGGTCTGGATCAGGACGTAGCCCTGATGACCGGCAAGCATTGGCCCCAGGACGATCCCGGCGATCAGCAGGATAAAGAGTAAGAGGACTTTTAGCATCGTTACTCTCCCTGCGGCGCGCTTTCAGGCGCGGGTGCGGAAGCAGGAGCGGCTGCCGCTCCGCCCGTCTGCTCTGCCGGTACGCCCGGCTGCGCCAGAAGATTACGCACGCGCGTCTGCATCAGCTTCTCCAGAATCGGCTGGCTTTCCAGCTTATCCGGCACGTTCATGGTGATGTTCTGCTGGCTCAGTTTATCAATGTCTTCGAGGAAGGCGGTGGTCGTCGCATCATCGGTGTTGTAGTAAGCGCGTACCCACGTTGAGACGTTATCCAGCGCCTGCTTGTAGGTCTCTTCCTGATGACGCGGCACGGCCTGTGCCGCTACCAGCAGACGGGAACGAATGTTTTCCCGCAGATAGATATCCTGATTCGGCGCCAGCAGCGGTACGGCGGTTTCGTCGCGGCGGCGGATGGTGATAAAGCTGTCCATAAAGTTTTGCCAGCTTTTTTGCAGGTTCACGCGCCATTCGCTAAGGGAGGTGGAAAGCTCGGTGCCGTCGGAGTCCATCGGGGAGTCGTCGTCGTTATTATCCGCCAACTGCAGGTTATCAATCTGATTCGAAAGCTGGTTCACTTTAAGGATGATGCCGTCGTAGTCCACCTGTGAGACGGCGGAGAGGCTGGCGATGTCTTCGGTGATCGCACGACGTGCGGTGATGAGGCTTGGGTCGTTCATGTCTGCCAGGCTTGCATCAGCGCTTTTCAGCAGCGCGGCGGCAGTGGTGACGTCCTGATCGCTCCAGAGCTTGCGTCCGGCGAGCTTCACCAGAAAGTCAGCCTGCGAGAGCAGCCAGGTTTTGGCATCGGTGCCGGAAATCGTGGCGACTTTCTGCTGCACTTCGCCCAGCTGTTTGGTCAGTTCTTCCTGTTTGCTGTTCGCATCGGCAAGCGCGGTGGCCTGCTGTTTAATCACGGTTTCCAGCTCGGTTTTTTGCGTCTCCTGCGCTTTTTGCAGGGCAGTGAGCTGATTCACCAGCGCATCGCTGGTGGACGTCTGGTTAGCACCCTGTTGCTTCACCAAACCGTACAGGCCAACACCTGCTGCCAGCGCAATGGCGATGGCAATCGCGCTCAGCGTGAGGCTCGTTTTGTTGCTGCCGTTTTTCTTCTCAGCGGTTTTCTCAGTCGTCTCTGGCTGTGGCGTTGTCTCCACAGTCTCCCTGGTCTCTTCAACCACGGCGGAGGATTTATCGTGTTCCGTCATTATGGCTTCCCATTTGAGAGTTATTGTAATGCGCGCAGCAGCGCATCGTTGTCAGCGTTATCAGCGATCCGAATATCATGCCAGCCCAGCTCCCGGGCCTGGTTCGCCAGACGCTCACTGACGACCAGAAGCCGACAGTGGAGTAACCAGTTTTCACGATACCATTGCGGCACAAGTGACCAGAGCTGCTGGAGCATTTCACCGCTGGTCACGACCAGGGTCGTAATGCCGCGCGTATGCCAGCGCATCGCCTCTTCTGCACCGTCGTAATGTTTTGCACAACGCTGGTAGCACTCGCAGAACGTGACGTTAGCCCCGCGCTCGCGTAGCGTTTCACCCAACAGTTCGCGCCCGCCGTTACCGCGTAAAATCAGCGCACGTTTTCCGGCAATGGTTTGTAATTCAGGTAATTGTAGCAAGACTTCACTGATTTCCCGATCTAACGGGTAACGAACATCCGCGCCGCTTACGGTATGCAACGCCAGCGCCGTTGTACGGCCAATCGCGAAATAGCGCGGTGCGGTTGGCCAGGACAGCCCCTGCTGTTGCAGCTGCGCGTGGGCAAATTCCACGGCATGTTGCGACAGTGCAAACAGCAGGTCGCCTTCCTGAAGGGTATTCATCTGGTCGGCAAGCGCAGAGAGCTCCCGACCCGGGGAGAATTCAATGAGCGGAAAACTCCAGGCCACCTGCCCCAGTGCGCGCAGACGGCTCACTAACTGCTCTCCTGCGGGAGAAGGGCGGGTGACGAGAATACTCATGCAGGGGGTTCTCCATTATAAACGTCAGCCAGAATCTCGCGGGCACCGTTATCCAGTAACTCTTCTGCCAGCGAAACGCCAAGCTGTTCGGCATCTTGCGCTTTACCGCGACGCTCGCCGCGCACCATCTGCGAACCGTCCGGGGCACCCACCAGCGCGCGCAGCCACAGTTCGCCATTCGTCAATTCAGCATAGCTGCCAATCGGAACCTGGCATCCCCCTTCGAGGCGGGTATTCATAGCACGCTCGGCTTTAACGCGGGTAGCGGTCTCGTCATGGTTCAGCGGCGCCAGGAGTTCGCGGGTACGCGTATCGTCCAGACGGCACTCAATGCCAACGGCACCCTGGCCAACGGCCGGCAGCGACAGCTCTGGCGGTAACGCCACGCGAATGCGTTCCTCTAGCCCCAGACGTTTCAGGCCTGCAACAGCGAGAATAATGGCATCGTAATCGCCGTTATCCAGCTTGCCCAGACGCGTGCCGACGTTCCCGCGCAGCGAGCGAATGATCAGGTCAGGACGACGCTCCGCCAGCTGACACTGACGGCGTAAACTGGACGTGCCAACCACGCTACCCTCAGGCAGCGCATCGAGCGAGTCGTAGTGGTTAGAGACAAATGCGTCACGCGGATCTTCTCGCTCGCAGATGGTCACCAGCCCCAGCCCATCCGGGAACTCGACGGGCACGTCTTTCATCGAATGTACGGCGATATCGGCGCGGTTCTCAAGCAATGCCAGTTCCAGTTCTTTGACAAACAGGCCTTTACCGCCCACTTTCGCCAGCGGCGTATCCAGGATCACGTCACCGCGCGTGACCATTGGCACCAGTTCGACGCGCAATCCACTGTGGCAGGCTTCGAGGCGCTGCTTAACATAATGTGCCTGCCAGAGCGCGAGAGGGCTTTGGCGTGTGGCAATTCTCAAAACATTGTCTAACATGCTTGTTACCGTCATTATCAATCGCTAACCATCCTAACATTGTTGACTCTGGGATGGCAGTTTTACGGTTGATGAAGCGTGAGAGGGACAAGGCGGCGTATTCGTCGGCCATAGCCGTATTCAGGAATTTACACGTACAGAACGGTGCTACACTTGTATGTAGCGCATCTTTCTTTACGGTCAACCGGCAAGGTGTTAAATTGATCACGTTTTAGACCATTTTTTCGTCGGTACCACCATAATGATAAGGGCGAAAAAGGGTAACGGTTATCTTTTTGAAATACTGCGGGCCCGCTGTTATTCGTGTTTTGAATAGCTTGCGCCACCCGGAAACATCAGGCGATACGTCTTGTACCTCTATATTGAGACTCTGAAACAGAGACTGGATGCCATAAATCAACTGCGTGTGGATCGCGCGCTTGCTGCCATGGGCCCTGCTTTCCAGCAGGTATACAGTCTGCTGCCGACATTATTGCACTATCACCATCCGCTAATGCCCGGCTACCTTGACGGTAACGTTCCCCAGGGCATTTGCCTTTTCACGCCTGATGAAACCCAACAGCACTATCTGAACGAGCTTGAGCTCTATCGCGGCATGCCGCCACAGGAGTCCCCGAAAGGTGAACTGCCGATTACCGGCGTTTACTCTATGGGGAGTACCTCATCGGTAGGGCAAAGCTGTTCTTCAGACCTGGATATCTGGGTCTGTCATCAATCCTGGCTCGATAACGAAGAGCGTCAGCTTCTGCAGCGTAAATGCAGCCTGCTGGAAAGCTGGGCGGCGTCGCTTGGCGTGGAAGTGAGCTTCTTCCTGATTGATGAAAACCGTTTCCGCCATAATGAAAGCGGCAGTCTGGGTGGTGAGGACTGCGGCTCGACCCAGCACATCCTGTTGCTGGATGAATTTTACCGTACGGCCGTTCGCCTGGCCGGGAAGCGTATTCTGTGGAACATGGTCCCGTGCGATGAAGAAGAGCATTACGACGATTACGTCATGTCGCTCTATTCGCAGGGCGTACTGACGCCAAACGAATGGCTGGACCTCGGCGGCCTGAGCTCTTTGTCAGCGGAAGAGTACTTTGGCGCAAGCCTCTGGCAGCTTTATAAGAGTATCGACTCGCCGTACAAAGCGGTGCTGAAAACGCTGCTGCTGGAAGCCTATTCCTGGGAATACCCAACACCACGCCTGCTGGCGAAAGATATCAAGCAGCGTCTGCACGATGGGGAGATCGTCTCCTTCGGGCTGGACGCCTACTGCATGATGCTGGAGCGCGTGACCGAATACCTGAAAGCCATTGACGACACCACGCGTCTTGACCTGGTGCGTCGATGTTTCTATCTCAAAGTGTGTGAGAAATTGAGCCGCGAGCGCGCCTGCGTGGGCTGGCGTCGTGAAGTGGTCAGTCAGTTAGTGAAAGAGTGGGGATGGGACGAAGCGCGTCTGTCCATGCTCGATAACCGGGCCAACTGGAAAATCGATCAGGTGCGTGAAGCGCACAACGAACTGCTCGATGCGATGATGCAAAGCTACCGTAACCTGATCCGCTTTGCGCGCCGTAACAACCTCAGCGTTTCCGCCAGCCCGCAGGATATCGGGGTGTTGACCCGTAAGCTGTACGCCGCGTTTGAAGCGCTGCCGGGTAAAGTTACCCTGGTTAACCCGCAGATTTCGCCTGACCTGTCAGAACCGAATCTGACCTTTATCTATGTCCCGCCGGGTCGCGCGAACCGCACCGGATGGTATCTTTACAACCGTGCGCCAAGCATGGATTCAATTATCAGCCATCAGCCGCTGGAATATAACCGCTATCTGAACAAGCTGGTGGCCTGGGCCTGGTTTAACGGCCTGCTGACCTCGCGCACGCGCCTGTTTATCAAAGGCAACGAGGTGGTTGATCTCGCTAAGCTGCAGGAGATGGTGGCGGATGTTTCACACCACTTCCCGCTGCGTTTGCCTGCGCCAACGCCGAAGGCGCTCTACAGCCCGTGTGAGATTCGTCATCTGGCGATCATTGTTAACCTGGAGTACGACCCGACGGCGGCCTTCCGCAATCAGGTGGTCCATTTTGACTTCCGCAAGCTGGACGTCTTTAGCTTTGGCGAGCAGCAAAATTGCCTGGTGGGCAGCGTGGATCTGCTTTACCGCAACTCGTGGAACGAAGTGCGTACCCTGCACTTCAACGGCGAGCAGGCGATGATCGAAGCGCTGAAAACCATTCTCGGCAAGATGCATCAGGATGCCGCGCCGCCGGACAGCGTGGAAGTGTTCTGCTATAGCCAGCACCTGCGCGGTTTAATCCGTACCCGCGTGCAGCAGCTGGTTTCAGAGTGTATTGAACTGCGTCTCTCCAGCACACGTCAGGAAACCGGACGCTTTAAAGCGCTGCGCGTCTCCGGCCAGACCTGGGGCCTGTTCTTCGAACGTCTCAACGTGTCGGTACAGAAGCTGGAAAATGCCATCGAGTTCTACGGCGCGATTTCGCACAACAAGCTGCATGGCCTGTCGGTGCAGGTGGAAACCAACCACGTTAAGCTGCCGCAGGTGGTGGACGGCTTTGCCAGTGAAGGGATTATTCAGTTCTTCTTCGAAGAGTCGGGCGACGATGCCGGTTTCAACATCTACATTCTGGATGAGACCAACCGCGCCGAGGTGTATCACCATTGTGAAGGCAGTAAAGAGGAGCTGGTGCGCGACGTCAGCCGCTTCTACTCCTCTTCCCATGACCGTTTCACCTACGGCTCAAGCTTTATCAACTTTAACCTGCCGCAGTTCTACCAGATTGTGAACGTCGACGGTCGTACGCAGGTGATTCCGTTCCGGACCCAGGCCGTCACGCCTGTCGCGCCTGCAAATCAGGACACCGCGCCACTGCTGCAGCAGTATTTCTCCTGAGCCTTTTCGCCGGGTGGCGCTGACGCTTACCCGGCCTACGGTCCGAGCCGTTGTAGGCCCGGTAAGGCGTAGCCGCCACCGGGCAACAAAACTACCTGAAACTCACTTTCTCACCCGCCTGCGCGGTCGCCGCCTGTTCCAGCAGATCCCAGAACGTGACGCCGCTGCGGTCGCAAACCCACTCCCCGTCTTTCAGATCGAAATGATAGCCGCCCTGTTTGGCGGCCAGCCATACCTGGTGAAGCGGCTCCTGGCGGTTAATAATAATTTTGCTGCCATTTTCGAAGCTCAGGGTCAGAATACCGCCGTTGATTTCACAATCGATATCGCTGTCGCCGTCCCAGTCGTCAAGACGCTCTTCGATGGTCATCCACAGGTTGTCGGCAAGGCGATGGAATTCACTGTCGTTCATGGTTTTGTTCCTGTTTTTCGTGATGCCGGCAGTATAACCCTAAATAAATCCCGTTGCAGGAAAGCGGCAAACTCTTGCTTTTGTGTCTTCTCCTGCGATGATAGAAACAGATTTGAACTTACGGGCAACTTTATAATGAAAAACGCTTTCCGAACGCTTGCCGTTCTCATCACGCTGTTTAGCCTGACTGGCTGCGGACTGAAGGGACCCCTGTACTTCCCGCCAGCGGATAAAACCGCGCCGCCGCCGACGAAACCTGTGAACAGCGGCATTGAGTCATCTACGCCAGATACTAACGATCGTGGCAACAACGGTGGTCCGACTCAGGTAAATCTCTGACGACAACGTTCTGTACCCGCGCAATGGAGCAAATGATGCAGTTCTCTAAAATGCATGGCCTTGGCAACGATTTTATGGTCGTCGACGCGGTAACGCAGAATGTGTTTTTCTCCCCGGAACTGATCCGTCGCCTGGCGGATCGGCATCTGGGCGTGGGGTTCGATCAGCTGCTGGTGGTTGAGCCACCGTACGATCCCGACCTCGATTTCCATTACCGCATATTTAACGCGGACGGCAGCGAGGTGAATCAGTGCGGCAACGGCGCACGCTGTTTCGCCCGCTTTGTTCGCCTGAAAGGGCTGACCAACAAGCGTGATATTCGCGTCAGCACGGCCAATGGCCGCATGGTGCTCAGCGTCACCGACGATGAGCTGGTGCGCGTGAACATGGGCGAGCCGAACTTCGAGCCCTCCGTCGTGCCGTTTCGCGCAAACAAAGCGGAAAAGACCTATATTATGCGTGCGGCCGAGCAGACAGTATTGTGCGGCGTCGTCTCCATGGGTAACCCGCACTGCGTGATTCAGGTTGATGATGTGGAAACTGCCGCCGTCGAAACGCTCGGCCCGGTGCTGGAAAGCCACGAACGTTTCCCGGAGCGCGCGAACATCGGTTTTATGCAGGTGGTGAAGCGCGAGCACATCCGCCTGCGGGTTTACGAGCGCGGCGCGGGCGAGACGCAGGCCTGCGGAAGCGGTGCCTGTGCGGCAGTGGCCGTGGGCATCTCTAAGGGGTTACTGGCTGAAGAAGTTCGCGTGGAGTTACCGGGCGGTCGGCTTGATATCGCCTGGAAAGGACCGGGTCATCCACTGTATATGACTGGCCCGGCGGCACATGTCTATGACGGGTTTATCCATCTATGAAACAACCAGGGGAAGAACTGCAGGAAACAGTGACGGAGCTGGACGACAGAGCTGTTGTTGATTATCTGCTGCGCAATCCTGAGTTTTTTATTCGCAATGCACGCGTCGTCGAAGAGATGCGTGTGCCGCATCCGGTTCGCGGAACCGTGTCGCTGGTCGAATGGCACATGGCGCGCTCGCGCAACCACATTAATCAGCTTGAAGAGAACATGACGCTGCTGATGGAACAGGCTAGCACTAACGAAAGCCTGTTCTATCGTTTGCTGCATCTGCAGGCGCGTCTGGCGTCGGCGCACAGTCTCGAAGAATTCCTCAGCCGCTTCCATCGCTGGGCGCGCGAGCTTGGGCTGGCGGGCGCAACGATCCGTCTTTTCCCTGACCGCTGGCGCATTGGCGCACCGTCGGGGTTTACTCATCTGGCAATTAGCCGTCAGGCGTTTGAACCGTTACGCATACAGCGTCTGGGCCATGAGCATCACTACCTGGGGCCATTGAACGGACCTGAACTGCTGGTGGTGTTACCCGAAGCTAAAGCGATAGGCTCGGTAGCGATGTCGCTGATGGGGCGCGATGGCGATCTGGGTGTGATGTTATTTACCAGCCGAGACGCACATCACTATGAGCAAGGGCAAGCCACGCACCTGCTGCAGGAGATTGCCCTGATGCTGCCTGAGCTGCTGGAGCGTTGGATTGAGCGCGTATGACGGACGCACTGCTCGCCACTGACGTCTCGCGCTTTCTGCGCTATCTGGGCGTGGAGCGTCAGCTTAGCCCCATTACCCTGCTCAACTACCAGCGTCAGCTTGATGCCATCATGCAGATTGCCGACGAAATCGGCCTGAAAAGCTGGCAACACTGTGACGCTGCGACGGTTCGCGGGTTTGTCGTGCGTAGCCGTAGAAAAGGATTAGGCCCGGCAAGCCTGGCGCTCAGGCTCTCTGCGCTGCGCAGCTTCTTCGACTGGCTGGTCAGTCAGGGAGGCTTAAAAGCCAACCCGGCAAAGGGGATCGCCACGCCGAAAGCGCCGCGCCATCTGCCTAAAAATATCGACGTCGACGACGTAAACCGCCTGCTGGATATCGACCTAAACGATCCGCTGGCCGTGCGCGACCGCGCGATGCTGGAGGTGATGTACGGCGCCGGGCTGCGTCTTTCAGAGCTGGTTAATCTTGATTTAAAACACCTCGACCTGGACACCGGTGAAGTGTGGGTCATGGGCAAGGGCAGCAAAGAGCGCCGCCTGCCGATTGGCCGCAATGCGGTATCCTGGATTGAGCACTGGCTTGACCTGCGCGGGCTGTTTGGCGCAGAAGAGGACGCGCTGTTCCTGTCGAAACTCGGTAAGCGGATCTCGGCGCGTAACGTGCAGAAGCGCTTTGCAGAGTGGGGCATTAAGCAGGGGCTGAACAGCCACGTTCACCCGCACAAGCTGCGTCACTCCTTTGCGACACACATGCTTGAGTCGAGCGGCGATCTGCGCGGCGTGCAGGAGCTGCTTGGCCACGCGAATCTGTCGACCACTCAAATCTATACCCACTTAGACTTCCAACACCTTGCCTCGGTGTATGACGCGGCGCATCCACGCGCCAAACGGGGGAAATAATGCGTTTTTACCGCCCACTCGGTCAGATTTCAGCCCTGACGTTTGACCTTGATGACACCCTATATGACAACCGCGAAGTGATCCTGCGTACCGAGCAGGAGTCGCTGGCGTTTGTCCAGAACTACCATCCCGCGCTGAAGACGATGCAGAACAAGGATTTCCAGACGCTGCGTCAGTCCCTGCGGGAGACCGAGCCGGACATTTACCACGATGTGACCGAATGGCGTCGTCGCGCGGTTGAGCAGGCGATGCTCAACGTGGGTCTGAGCGCGCAGGATGCGGCCATTGGGGCCGAAGCGGCAATGGAAAACTTCGCCAAATGGCGCAGCCGTATCGACGTGCCGCAGGAGACTCACGACACGCTGGCGAAGCTTGCCGAAAAGTGGCCGCTGGTGGCCATCACCAATGGCAATGCCCAGCCTGAGCTTTTTGGTCTCGGCGATTACTTTGAATTTGTGCTGCGTGCCGGTCCCCACGGACGCTCCAAGCCGTTTAGCGATATGTACCATCTGGCAGCGGAAAAACTGAACCTGCCGCTGGGTGAAATTCTGCACGTGGGGGATGATCTCACCACTGACGTGGCCGGTGCCATTCGCTGCGGCATGCAGGCCTGCTGGATCAAGCCGGAAAACGCCGACCTGATGATCGCCTCCGATAGCCGTCTTCTGCCACACGTGGAAATTTCGCGGTTGGCATCCCTCACGACGCTGATATAATCATCAATTGTTCTGTATAAATTAACAGGGTTTTGGCGAATGCTATTCGCCTGCCCGACATGACGTGACGGTGCCAATGGACGTTTCTTACCTGCTCGACAGCCTTAATGACAAACAGCGTGACGCGGTTGCCGCCTCGCGCACCAACATGCTGGTGCTGGCAGGGGCGGGCAGTGGTAAGACGCGCGTGCTGGTTCACCGTATCGCCTGGCTGCAGAGCGTGGAAAACTGCTCACCGTACTCCATCATGGCGGTCACGTTTACCAACAAGGCGGCGGCGGAGATGCGCCACCGTATCGCCCAGCTGATGGGCACCAGCCAGGGCGGCATGTGGGTTGGCACCTTCCACGGCCTGGCGCACCGCCTGCTGCGCGCGCACCATATGGACGCCAACCTGCCGCAGGATTTCCAGATCCTCGACAGCGAAGACCAGCTCCGTTTGCTGAAGCGCCTGATCAAGGCGATGAACCTCGACGAGAAGCAGTGGCCGCCGCGTCAGGCGATGTGGTACATCAACGGTCAGAAAGACGAGGGGCTACGCCCGCACCATATTCAAAGCTTCGGCAATCCGGTCGAGCAGACCTGGCAGAACGTTTATAAGGCCTATCAGGAAGCGTGCGATCGCGCCGGTCTGGTGGATTTCGCCGAGCTGCTGCTGCGTGCCCACGAGCTGTGGCTGAATAAGCCGCACATCCTGCAGCACTACCGCGAACGCTTTACCAATATCCTGGTGGACGAATTCCAGGATACCAACAACATCCAGTACGCGTGGATCCGCCTGCTGGCCGGCGATACCGGCAAGGTGATGATCGTGGGCGACGACGACCAGTCTATTTACGGCTGGCGCGGAGCGCAGGTGGAAAACATCCAGCGCTTCCTGACCGATTTCCCTGGCGCTCAGACCATCCGTCTGGAGCAGAACTACCGCTCAACCAGCAATATCCTGAGCGCGGCCAACGCCCTGATTGAAAACAACAACGGGCGTCTGGGGAAAAAGCTGTGGACCGACGGCGTCGACGGCGAACCCATTTCGATTTACTGCGCCTTCAACGAACTCGACGAAGCCCGCTTCGTGGTGAACCGCATCAAAACCTGGCAGGACAACGGCGGCGCGCTTGAGCAGTGTGCCATTCTCTATCGCAGCAACGCCCAGTCGCGCGTGCTGGAAGAGGCGCTGCTGCAGGTGAGCATGCCGTACCGCATTTATGGCGGCATGCGCTTCTTCGAACGTCAGGAAATCAAAGATGCGCTCTCGTATCTGCGCCTGATTGCAAACCGTAACGACGACGCGGCATTTGAGCGCGTGGTCAACACGCCAACCCGCGGCATTGGTGATCGCACGCTGGACGTGGTGCGTCAGGCCTCTCGCGATCGTCAGCTCACGCTGTGGCAGGCGTGCCGCGAGCTGCTGCAGGAAAAAGCCCTCGCCGGCCGCGCCGCCAGCGCGCTGCAGCGCTTCCTCGAACTGATTGACGCGCTGGCGCAGGAAACGGCCGACATGCCGCTGCACGTGCAGACCGACCGGGTGATTAAAGACTCCGGTCTGAGAACCATGTACGAGCAGGAAAAAGGTGAGAAAGGCCAGACCCGTATTGAGAACTTAGAGGAACTGGTCACGGCAACGCGCCAGTTCAGCTACAACGAAGAAGACGAAGACCTGATGCCGCTGCAGGCATTTCTCTCTCACGCCGCGCTGGAAGCGGGAGAAGGGCAGGCGGATACCTGGCAGGATGCGGTTCAGCTCATGACCCTGCACTCTGCCAAAGGTCTGGAGTTCCCGCAGGTGTTTATCGTGGGTATGGAAGAGGGGATGTTCCCGAGCCAGATGTCGCTGGATGAAGGCGGACGTCTGGAAGAGGAGCGCCGTCTGGCCTATGTGGGCGTGACGCGAGCGATGCAAAAACTCACGCTGACCTACGCCGAAACCCGCCGTCTGTACGGTAAAGAGGTCTATCACCGTCCGTCGCGCTTTATCGGTGAACTGCCGGAAGAGTGCGTGGAAGAGGTGCGTCTGCGTGCGAGCATCAGCCGTCCGGTCAGCCATCAGCGCATGGGCTCGCCGATTGCGGAAACCGACACCGGCTACAAGCTGGGCCAGCGCGTGCGCCATTCGAAGTTTGGCGAAGGTACCATTGTGAATCTGGAAGGCAGCGGCGAGCACAGCCGCCTGCAGGTGGCGTTCCAGGGGCAGGGGATCAAATGGCTGGTGGCGGCCTATGCGAAGCTGGAAACAGTCTAACATTCAGAAAAATATCATTATTTTGTAATAATCTGCTAGCCTTATACATTGAAGGTCAATTAATGCCCTTCAGCGTTCCGTTGCGTGTTGACGCCACAGTTATAGCTGGCGTAACATGCGCGCACGATTACGCTAAGAGGACATTCGCCTTGGACACACCCAGTAGATACTGGCTCAATTCCCTGTCATCCAGGAACAACTCCTAAGGCTATCTCCCCTTGCTGATGGCCTTAGTGGTTGTCAGCGACCTGCACTATTCCCGTCGCGCTGAGTCAGGCTGTTTAATGGTCTGAAACCCAATTTGTTTCTGTGTGCCCACCGAACTGTCCGATATTTTTTGCATTGGGAGTCCCGGTCATGTTGAGCGCATTTCAACTCGAAAATAACCGACTGACTCGGCTTGAAGCCGAAGAGTCACAGCCCCTCATTGATGCCGTATGGGTGGATCTGGTCGAGCCGGACGACGATGAACGCCTGCGCGTACAATCTGAGCTGGGACAAAGCCTGGCGACACGCCCGGAACTGGAAGACATCGAAGCATCTGCACGTTTTTTTGAAGACGAAGACGGTCTGCATATTCACTCCTTCTTCTTCTTTGAAGATGCTGAAGACCACGCGGGTAACTCCACCGTGGCGTTTACCATTCGCGACGGCCGCCTGTTTACCCTGCGCGAGCGCGAACTGCCTGCGTTTCGTCTCTACCGCATGCGCGCCCGCAGCCAGGCGATGGTGGACGGTAACGCCTACGAATTGCTGCTCGACCTGTTCGAGACCAAAATTGAACAGCTGGCGGACGAAATTGAAAACATCTACAGCGATCTGGAAAAGCTGAGCCGCGTGATCATGGAAGGGCATCAGGGCGATGAGTACGACGAAGCGCTCTCCACGCTGGCGGAGCTGGAAGATATCGGCTGGAAGGTGCGTTTGTGCCTGATGGATACCCAGCGCGCGCTGAACTTCCTGGTGCGCAAGGCGCGTCTGCCGGGCGGTCAGCTGGAGCAGGCGCGGGAGATCCTGCGCGATATCGAATCCCTGCTGCCGCACAACGAATCCCTGTTCCAGAAGGTCAACTTCCTGATGCAGGCGGCGATGGGCTTTATCAACATCGAGCAGAACCGCATCATCAAGATCTTCTCGGTGGTTTCTGTGGTGTTCCTGCCGCCGACGCTGGTGGCCTCCAGCTACGGGATGAACTTTGAGTTTATGCCGGAGCTGAAGTGGAGCTTTGGCTACCCGGGGGCGATAATCTTTATGATCCTCGCCGGGCTGGCGCCGTATCTCTATTTCAAGCGCAGGAACTGGCTGTAAAAATCTGGCGGGTGGCGCTGCGCTTACCCGCCCTACAAAACACCTACATTCCTTTGCGGGCCCTGCGCTGGGTATAAATGGCATCGGCAACGAAAATCGCCAGCGCTACCCAGATAAAGGCAAACGTCACCATCTTATCCGCGCCCGGCACTTCGCCGTAAAACACCACCGCCAGCAGGAACATCAGCGTCGGGCCAATGTACTGGAAGAAGCCCAGCGTGGAGAGACGCAGGCGCGTCGCCGCCCCGGTGAAGCACAGCAGAGGAATGGTGGTCACCACGCCCGCGGCCATCAGCATCAGGTTCAATGACCACGGGTTGCTGCCCATATGGCTGGTGGCGCTGTCGGCGATGCCAAACAGATAAATTGCCGCCACCGGCAGCAGCCACAGGGTTTCAAACAGCATCCCGGTTTGGGCTTCTACCGCAATCTTCTTACGCACCAGGCCGTAGAAGGCAAAGCTGAACGCCAGGCCGAGGGCAATAATCGGCAGCGAGCCGAAGGTCCACAGCTGCACCAGCACGCCGCAGAAGGCCAAAATGACGGCCACCCACTGCATCCGACGGAAGCGCTCGCCGAGGAAAATCATCCCCAGAACGATATTCACCAGCGGGTTAATGAAGTACCCCAGGCTCGCTTCGAGCATGTGATGGTTATTCACAGCCCAGATAAACAGCAGCCAGTTACCGCCAATCAGCACGGCAGAGAGCGCCAGCAGGAAAATCTTCTTCGGGGTTTGCAGCAGCGTTTTGACGCCGGACCACTGACGGCTGAGGCTCATCAGCGCAATCATAAAGAAGAACGACCAGATGACGCGGTGAGTAAGGATCTCATCGGCCGGAACGTAGGCGATAAGCTTGAAATACGCCGGGGCGATACCCCAAATAAAATAAGCGGCAAGGGCGAGTAAAACGCCCTGCCGCGTCTGTTTAGCATCCATCGGGAAAATCCGTTACAAAAAAGTGAATTAATTTTACCCGATTTTGCTGCCTCAACCCACCATATAAGTGGCGGTTGCGCTGGCGATATAAACCTGTTCTTCGTTGTGTAACTCAACGCGCGCCACGGCCACTTTGTTGCCCGCGCGCAGCAGGCTGCTGCTACAGGTGAAGCGATTTCCGCGTCCAGGACGAAGATAGTCGACGCGTAAATCAATGGTGCCCATGCGCGCCAGCCGCTGGCGGAGTTCGTCTTCATTAATGGTGTCATGGCGGGTCAGCGTACTGCCCACGCAGACCAGGCCAGCCGCGACGTCCAGCGCAGAGGCAATCACGCCGCCGTGCAAAATACTTTGCGCCCAGTTACCCACCATCATCGGCTGGTTGTTAAAACTCAGCTGGGCAAAGTCTTTCTCGTAACGCTCCAGCTCGAGTCCCAGCGCGCGGTTAAACGGCATATGGTAAACAAAAATCTCGCCCACGAGTTTTAACACTTCTTCGGCGGTAAGCATGGCTGACATGAGGCATCACATCCTTATTGTTAATGAAATGTTGATTTTATGCCTCGGCAATAAGGAATTCCACTTTCAGAAACGAGGATGCAGCAGTTGTCGCAGAAGTATGTAGAATGTTCGCCACATAACTATTCAAGTACTTTTACTCTTTTGCAGGAGAACACCACCGATGCGGACGTATCTGGCCTGGTTACTGGCGGCGGTTGCGCTGCCCCTCACAGCATATGCGCAGGAAGCGACGATCAAAGAGGTGCATGATAAACCTGCCGTTCACGGCAGCATTATCGCGAACCTTCTTCAGGAGCATGACAACCCGTTCACGCTCTATCCGTACGACACCAACTACGTGATTTACACCCAGACCAGCGATCTCAACAAAGAGGCGATAAGCTCCTATAACTGGTCTGATAATGCGCGTAAAGATGAGGTGAAGTTCCAGCTCAGCCTCGCCTTCCCGTTCTGGCGCGGCATTCTGGGGCCGAACTCGGTTCTTGGTGCGTCTTACACGCAGAAATCCTGGTGGCAGCTCTCTAACAGCGGGGAGTCCTCGCCGTTCCGTGAAACGAACTACGAGCCGCAGCTGTTCCTCGGTTTTGCAACGGATTATGAATTTGCCGGATGGACGTTGCGTGATGTCGAAGTGGGCTTTAACCATGATTCCAACGGCCGTTCCGACCCGACTTCCCGTAGCTGGAACCGCGCCTATACGCGCCTGATGGCGCAGAACGGTAACTGGATGGTGGAGGTGAAGCCGTGGTATGTGGTCGGCAGCACTGATGACAACCCGGACATCACCAAATACATGGGATACTACCAGCTAAAAGTCGGCTATCAGCTGGGTGATGCCGTGCTGAGTGCAAAAGGTCAATACAACTGGAATACCGGCTACGGCGGCGCGGAAGTGGGCTTAAGCTATCCTGTGACGAAGCACGTTCGTATCTATACGCAAGTATACAGCGGTTACGGCGAGTCGCTTATCGACTACAACTTCAACCAGACCCGCGTCGGCGTGGGCGTGATGCTGAACGATATTCTCTAGGCAGCTCGAATGTTTTTGCGTTAAACGTTGAAGTTTCTCTCTCAGGCGCTGAAAATAGCGCCTGTTTTATTTTTCGCATATGGGGTTAATGTGGCGCAGGCGGAAGTATTGAATCAGGAGTCGCTGGCTAAACAGGTTTTGCATGAAACCTTTGGCTACCAGCAGTTCCGCCCTGGCCAGGAAACCATCATTGAAACGGTGCTGGAAGGTCGCGATTGCCTGGTGGTGATGCCGACCGGCGGCGGTAAATCCCTCTGCTATCAGGTGCCCGCGTTGGTGCTTAACGGCCTGACGGTCGTGGTATCGCCCCTGATTTCTCTGATGAAAGACCAGGTTGACCAGCTGCTCGCCAACGGCGTGTCGGCGGCCTGTCTTAACTCGACGCAAACCCGCGAGCAGCAGCAAGAGGTGATGGCCGGGTGCCGCACCGGGCAAATTCGCCTGCTGTATATCGCGCCGGAACGCCTGATGCTGGATAACTTCCTCGACCATCTCGCGCACTGGAACCCGGTCCTGCTGGCGGTAGATGAAGCGCACTGTATCTCCCAGTGGGGGCACGATTTCCGCCCGGAATATGCTGCGCTCGGCCAGCTGCGTCAGCGCTTCCCCGAGCTGCCGTTTATGGCGCTTACCGCCACGGCAGATGACACCACCCGTCTGGATATTGTTCGCCTGCTGGGGCTGAACGACCCCTATATTCAGGTCAGCAGCTTCGACCGCCCCAACATCCGCTACATGCTGATGGAAAAATTCAAGCCGCTGGATCAGCTCTTACGCTACGTGCAGGAGCAGCGCGGCAAGTCCGGCATCATCTACTGCAACAGCCGAGCGAAGGTGGAAGACACTGCCGCGCGTCTGCAAAACCGTGGCTTTAGCGCGGCGGCCTATCATGCCGGGTTAGAGAACCACATCCGTGCCGACGTGCAGGAGAAATTCCAGCGCGATGACCTGCAAATCGTGGTGGCGACGGTAGCGTTCGGCATGGGGATAAACAAGCCCAACGTGCGCTTTGTGGTGCACTTCGACATTCCGCGCAATATCGAATCCTACTATCAGGAAACCGGCCGTGCCGGGCGTGACGGTCTGCCAGCGGAAGCGATGCTGTTTTACGATCCGGCCGACATGGCATGGCTGCGCCGCTGCCTGGAGGAAAAACCGCAGGGACAGCTGCAGGATATCGAACGCCACAAGCTCAACGCGATGGGCGCGTTTGCCGAAGCGCAAACCTGCCGTCGTCTGGTGCTGCTCAACTACTTTGGTGAAGGGCGACAGGAGCCGTGTGGCAACTGCGATATCTGCCTGGATCCGCCGAAACAGTACGATGGCCTGATGGACGCGCGTAAGGCGCTCTCGACCATTTACCGTGTTAACCAGCGCTTCGGGATGGGCTACGTGGTGGAAGTGCTGCGCGGTGCCAATAACCAGCGTATCCGCGATATGGGCCACGACAAGCTGCCCGTCTACGGTATTGGCAAGGACCAGAGCCACGAGCACTGGGTCAGCATTATTCGTCAGCTGATTCACCTCGGCTTTGCCACACAGAACATTGCTCAGCACTCCGCGCTGCAGCTGACCGAAGCGGCGCGTCCGGTCCTGCGCGGTGACGTTGAACTGAAGCTCGCCGTGCCGCGCGTTATCGCCCTGAAGCCGCGGGTGATGCAAAAATCGTACGGCGGCAACTACGACCGCAAGCTGTTTGCCAAACTGCGCAAGCTGCGTAAAGCCATTGCCGATGAAGAGAACATCCCGCCTTACGTGGTGTTCAACGACGCGACGCTCATCGAGATGGCCGAACAGATGCCGCTCAGCGCCAGCGAAATGCTCAGCGTCAACGGCGTCGGTACGCGCAAGCTGGAGCGCTTCGGGAAGGAGTTTATGGCCCTCATCCGCTCTCATGCCGACGGTGATGATGAGGAGTAGTCAGCCGGGCAAAAAAGTGTCAGGATGATGACTCACTGAATTATTTCCCTGCGAGCGAATTATGTTGATGCTATTTCTCACCGTGGCGTTAGTGCACATCGTTGCGCTGATGAGCCCGGGCCCGGACTTTTTCTTCGTGTCACAAACGGCCGTCAGCCGCTCCCGTAAAGAGGCCATGATGGGCGTGCTCGGTATTACCATGGGCGTTATGGTCTGGGCCGCGGTCGCGCTGCTTGGCCTGAACCTGATTCTGGCGAAGATGGCCTGGCTACATAACATCATTATGGTTGGCGGTGGCCTGTACCTGTGCTGGATGGGCTACCAGATGCTGCGCGGCGCGCTGAAAAAAGAAGAGAAAAAACCGGAAGAGCCAAAGGTTGAGCTGGCAACGGGCGGCCGCAGCTTTGTGAAAGGGCTGCTGACCAACCTGGCAAACCCGAAAGCCATTATCTATTTCGGCTCGGTGTTCTCGCTGTTTGTCGGGGATAACGTCGGCGCGGGCGCGCGCTGGGGTATCTTCCTGCTGATCGTCGTTGAGACCTTTGCGTGGTTCACCGTGGTGGCAAGCCTGTTTGCCTTACCGGCAATGCGCCGTGGCTATCAGCGCATCGCGAAGTGGATTGACGGCTTCGCCGGCGCGCTGTTCGCCGGCTTCGGCATTCATCTCATTATTTCTCGCTAAGCATGACGCGCTGACGCAAGCAGCGCGCCAACCAGCATAAACAGCGAACCAAAGACTTTATTCAGGGCCTTCATCTGCTTAGGCCCTTTAATCCACGCCGCAATCCGCTGCGCCAGGGTCGCGTAACCAATCATCACGATGATATCGACGATAATGGTGGTCGCACCCAGCACCACGTACTGCATCACCTGGGGCTGATGTGGCACGATAAACTGCGGGAACAGCGCGGCGAGGAAGACGATGCTTTTTGGGTTGGTGAGGTTGACGAACACCGCGCGCTTAAACAGATGGCCGCGGTTTTGCGTCTGAGCGAGCGTATTCAGGTTGATGGAGCCCGCCGCGCGCCACTGCTGAATACCCAGCCAGATCAGATACGCTGCACCGGCCCATTTCAGTATCTCAAAAGCCAGTACCGAGCGGGAGAACAGGGTGCCCAGGCCAATTCCGACCAGGACGATGTGAATGCCCAGCCCGGCCTGCAAACCGGCAATCGACGCTGCCGCACCGCGATAGCCGTGGTTGATGGAGGTGGTCATGGTGTTAATGGCGCCCGAGCCCGGTGAAAGGCTAAGGATGATGGATGTCAGCAGGTAAGCGAACCACCACTCGAAGGTCATTTGAAACTCCCGAATCGTCTGTTTTTATGCCACAATACGCTATTGTTGAGTCATTTTGTGACCGGTTACGAAAAAACGATATTCCTTGGCTTACGTGAGTGGAAACCCGATGTTTCAGCAGAAAAAGGACTGGGAAACACGAGAAAACGCATTTGCTGCTTTCTCCATGGGGCCGCTGACCGATTTCTGGCGCCAGCGTGAGGAAGATGAGTTTACGGGCGTCGGTGATATACCGGTACGCTTTGTGCGTTTTCACGATAAGAAAAATGACCGGGTCATCGTAGTCTGTCCCGGGCGTATCGAGAGCTACATCAAATACGCCGAACTGGCCTATGACCTGTTCCATCTGGGCTTCGATGTGTTGATTATCGATCACCGCGGGCAGGGGCTTTCGGGCCGCTTGTTATCGGATACGCATCGCGGCCATGTGGATAGCTTCAGCGATTACGTCGACGATCTCGCCGCGTTCTGGCAGCAGGAGGTCGAGCCTGGCCCATGGCGGAAGCGCTATATTCTGGCGCACTCAATGGGCGGTGCGATTTCAACGCTGTTTTTACAGCGTCACGAGCACCAGTGCGACGCCATTGCGCTCACCGCGCCGATGTACGGCATCGTCATGCGCTTTCCGGACTGGATGGTGCGCCATATTCTCGACTGGGCTGAGGGCCATCAGCGCATTCGTGAAGGTTACGCCATCGGCACCGGGCGCTGGCGGGCATTGCCGTTTGCGATGAACGTGCTGACCCACAGCCGACAGCGCTATCGTCGTAACCTGCGTTTTTATGCCGATGAACCGCGCCTGCGCGTGGGTGGCCCGACATATCACTGGGTGCGGGAAGGGATCCTTGCCGGTGAGCAGGTTCTGGCGGGCGTCGCGAATGATGACACGCCAACGCTCCTGATTCAGGCTGAAGAAGAGCGTGTGGTGGATAACCGCATGCATGACCGCTTTTGCGAACTCCGCGCTGCCGCCGGGCACCCTTGTGAAGGGGGAAAACCGTTGGTCATCAACGGCGCGTACCATGAGATCCTTTTTGAAAAGGACGCTATGCGCTCAGTCGCGCTTAACGCCATCGTCGAGTTTTTCGACCAGCATAACTGATTTTCTATTGAGGTTAAATTTCCCTATGTACCAGGTTGTTGCATCTGATTTAGATGGCACGCTGCTTTCTCCCGACCACACCCTGTCGCCTTACGCGAAAGAGACCTTAAAGCTGCTGACCGCCCGGGGCGTGAACTTCGTGTTTGCCACCGGCCGCCACCACGTAGACGTAGGGCAGATCCGCGATAATCTTGAAATCAAATCGTACATGATCACCTCTAACGGTGCGCGCGTGCATGATACCGACGGCAACCTGATCTTTACCCATAACCTGGATCGCGATATTGCCGCCGATCTGTTCGGGGTCGTGCATAACAACCCGAACATCGTCACCAACGTTTACCGCGACGACGACTGGTTCATGAACCGCCACCGCCCGGAAGAGATGCGCTTCTTCAAGGAAGCCGTATTCCAGTACTCACTGTACGAGCCGGGTCTGCTGGAGCCGGAAGGGATCAGCAAGGTGTTCTTCACCTGCGTAAACCATGAGGAATTGCTGCCGCTGGAGCAGGCGATCAACGCGCGCTGGGGCGATCGCGTCAACGTGAGTTTCTCAACGCTGACCTGTCTGGAAGTGATGGCCGGGGGCGTCTCCAAAGGCCACGCGCTGGAAGCCGTCGCGAAACGTCTGGGCTTCGAGCTGAAAGACTGTATCGCCTTTGGTGACGGCATGAACGACGCCGAAATGCTTTCGATGGCGGGCAAAGGCTGCATTATGGAGAATGCGCACCAGCGCCTGAAAGACCTGCACCCGGAGCTGGAAGTGATCGGCACCAACGGCGAAAACGCGGTACCGAAATATCTGCGCAAGCTGTTCCTTGAATAATCTTCATTTGGTTATATATTGCTCAGTTGTCAACTGAAGAGTTCGCTACAATGCCTGTCCTTCTTTCTGAGAGACAAGCATTGTGGCGCTACTCATTATCACCACTATCCTGTGGGCCTTCTCCTTTAGCCTGATTGGCGAATACCTTGCCGGTTCGGTCGACAGCTACTTCTCGGTGCTGATGCGCGTGGGGCTGGCAGCGCTGGTGTTCCTGCCGTTTCTGCGTACGCGCGGGCAATCGTTGAAAACGATCGTGCTGTATATGCTGGTGGGGGCGATGCAGCTCGGCATCATGTATCTGTTTAGCTTCCGGGCTTACGTCTACCTGTCCGTCTCTGAATTCCTGCTGTTCACCGTGCTTACGCCGCTCTATATCACGTTGATCTACGATTTGCTCAGCAAGCGCCGCCTGCGCTGGGGATATCTTTTAAGTGCGGCGCTGGCGGTGCTTGGGGCGGCGATTATTCGCTATGACAAGGTAAGCGATCACTTCTGGACTGGGCTGATGTTCGTCCAGCTCGCCAATATCAGCTTCGCCATCGGCATGGTGGGATACAAACGGCTGATGGAGACCCGTCCGATGCCGCAGCACAACGCGTTCGCCTGGTTCTATATGGGGGCCGCGATTGTCGCGGTGGTGGCGTGGTTTATGCTCGGCAACCCGCAAAAACTGCCGACTACCACCGTGCAGTGGAGCGTTCTGGTCTGGCTGGGCGTGGTGGCTTCCGGGCTGGGATACTTCATGTGGAACTACGGCGCTACGCAGGTAGACGCCGGTACGCTGGGGATCATGAACAACGTGCATGTCCCGGCAGGACTACTAGTCAACCTCGCCATCTGGCAGCAACAGCCGCACTGGCCGAGCTTCATTATTGGGGGAACGGTGATCCTGGCTTCGCTGTGGGTCCATCGACGCTGGGTCGCTCCGCGCTCCGCACAAACGGAAGATGGTCGCACGCGTGGTTCCGCGCTGAGCGAATAAACGCCTCCGTAATCGGCTGACGCTGCTCGCCATCGCGCACGGCGGCGTACAGCCTGCTCCACAGTCCTTCACCCAGGGTTTTGGTGACCACCAGACCCTGGCGTTCAAAACTCTCCACCACCCAGTGCGGCAATGCCGCGATGCCCATTCTTGCCGCCACCATCTGAATCAACAGCAGGGTGTTATCCACGCTTTTCAGCTGCGGGCTAATGCCTGCCGGCTGCAGGAAGTGACGCCAGATATCCAGACGACTGCGCTGAACCGGGTAAATCAGCAGCGTTTCTGTCGCCAGATCTTCCGGCGTGATGCGCGTTTTAGCTGCCAGCGGATGGTCCGGCGCCAGCACCAGGCGCACTTCATAATCAAACATCGGCGAATAGTGCAGGCCGCTGCGCGGCAGTATGTCGGAGGTCATGACCAGATCCAGCTCGCCCTGCTGGAGCGAGGGCTGCGGGTCGAACGTCACGCCGGATTTAAAGTCCATCTCTACCTGCGGCCACTTCTGGCGGAAGTTCTCAAGCGCGGGGGTCAGCCATTGAATACAGCTGTGGCATTCAATGGCGATACGCAGCTTGGTCTGCTGCGGTTCGTTACACGCCTGCAGCGCGCTGGCGATCTGCGGCAGCACCTGATTCGCCAGCTGCAGCAGGATCTCGCCCTGAGGCGTAAAGCGCAGCGGCTGGCTCTTACGCACAAAAAGACGAAATCCAAGGCGCTGTTCCAGATCGCTGAACTGGTGAGAAAGGGCGGACTGGGTCTGGTGCAGCGTGGCTGCCGCCGCCGCGAGCGAGCCGCAGTTCCGCAACGCTTGTAGCGTTTTCAGGTGTTTTATCTCGATCATGAAAGTCCTTCACTTCGCCATGAACATTTTGCGCTTGAGGAATATACAGTACCTGCCAATTATAGATGTGTAAACATCTGGACGTCTAAATAACGAATTTCACAAGGGGCATACCATGACAATCCGCAATCACACTCTCGGTTTCCCTCGCGTTGGCCTGCGTCGCGAGCTGAAAAAAGCGCAAGAAAGCTACTGGGCGGGTAACGCCACCCGTGAAGAACTGCTGGCGGTGGGACGCGAGCTGCGCGCCCGTCACTGGGATCAGCAAAAACAGGCGGGCATTGACCTGCTGCCGGTGGGCGATTTCGCCTGGTACGACCATGTTCTGACGACCAGCCTGCTGCTTGGCAACGTGCCGGCTCGTCATCAGAACAAAGATGGATCGGTAGATATCGATACCCTGTTCCGCATCGGCCGTGGCCGTGCGCCGACGGGTGAGCCAGCGGCAGCGGCGGAAATGACCAAGTGGTTTAACACCAACTATCACTATATGGTGCCGGAATTCGTAAAAGGCCAGCAGTTCAGGCTGACCTGGACGCAGCTTCTGGATGAAGTGGACGAAGCGCTGGCGCTGGGCCACCAGGTGAAACCGGTGCTGCTTGGGCCGGTAACGTACCTGTGGCTGGGTAAAGTGAAGGGCGAGCAGTTTGACCGACTCAGCCTGCTGAAGGATATTCTGCCGGTCTACAAACAGGTGCTGATTGAGCTGGGCAAGCGCGGCATTCAGTGGGTGCAAATCGACGAACCCGCGCTGGTGCTTGAACTGCCGCAGGCGTGGCTCGATGCCTTCAAACCGGCGTATGACGCGCTTACCGGTCAGGTAAAACTCCTGCTGACCACCTATTTCGATGGCGTGACGCCGAACCTGAAGACCATTACCGCGCTGCCGGTTCAGGGCCTGCACGTTGACCTCGTACACGGTAAAGACGATGTCGCGGAGCTGCACAAGCGGCTGCCTGCGGACTGGCTGCTCTCCGCTGGTCTGATCAACGGCCGTAACGTCTGGCGCGCCGATCTCACCGAGAAATATGCCCAGATTAAGGACATCGTCGGTAAGCGTGAGCTTTGGGTAGCATCTTCCTGTTCGCTGCTGCACAGCCCGATCGATCTGAGCGTGGAAACGCGTCTGGATGCCGAAGTAAAAAGCTGGTTTGCCTTCGCGCTGCAAAAATGTGAAGAGCTGGCCCTGCTGCGCGACGCGCTCAACAGCGGCGACACGGCGGCGATTTCCGAATGGAGCGCACCGATTCAGGCGCGCCGTCATTCGGCTCGCGTGCATAACCCGGCGGTGGAAAAACGCCTGGCGGCCATCACCGCCCAGGACAGCCAGCGTCAGAGCGCGTATGAGGTGCGCGCCGAAGCGCAGCGCGCCCGCTTCAACCTGCCCGCGTGGCCGACCACTACAATTGGTTCCTTCCCGCAGACCACCGAGATCCGCGGCCTGCGTCTGGACTTCAAAAAGGGCAATCTGGATGCGAATCACTACCGCACCGGTATCGCTGAACACATCAAACAGGCGATTATCGAGCAGGAACGTCTGGGTCTGGACGTGCTGGTGCACGGTGAGGCCGAGCGTAACGACATGGTGGAATACTTCGGTGAACATCTGGACGGTTTCGTATTTACCCAGAACGGCTGGGTGCAGAGCTACGGCTCCCGCTGCGTGAAGCCACCGGTGGTTATCGGTGACGTCAGCCGCCCGGAAGCGATCACCGTGGAGTGGGCGAAATACGCGCAGTCCCTGACGGACAAGCCGGTGAAAGGAATGCTCACCGGTCCGGTAACGATTCTTTGCTGGTCTTTCCCGCGTGAAGACGTGACCCGTGAAACCATCGCGAAGCAAATTGCGCTGGCGCTGCGTGACGAAGTGGCGGATCTCGAAGCCGCAGGCATTGGCATCATCCAGATTGACGAACCGGCGCTGCGCGAAGGCTTGCCGCTGCGTCGCAGCGACTGGGATGCGTATTTACAGTGGGGCGTGGAAGCGTTCCGCATCAACGCCGCGGTCGCGAAGGACGACACGCAGATCCACACCCACATGTGTTACTGCGAATTTAACGACATCATGGATTCGATTGCCGCGCTGGACGCTGACGTGATCACCATCGAGACCTCGCGTTCAGACATGGAGCTGCTGGAGTCGTTTGAAGAGTTCGACTATCCGAATGAGATTGGGCCGGGCGTGTACGACATTCACTCCCCGAACGTGCCGAGCGTGGAGTGGATTGAAGCCCTGCTGAAAAAAGCGGCTCAGCGCATTCCAGCAGAGCGCCTGTGGGTAAACCCGGACTGCGGACTGAAAACCCGCGGCTGGCCGGAAACCCGCGCGGCGCTGGCCAACATGGTGAAGGCGGCGCAGAACTTGCGTCAGGCGTAACGGATCTGCATTGCCGGGTGGCACCCGGCCTACCTGAAGGCCCGGTAAGGCGTAACTGCCACCGGGCTTTTTTTACGCTTTTTCCCCGCCGTACTGGCTAAACCACGCCAGCATCCGCTGCCAGCCATCTTTGGCTGATTCCGCGTGATAGCTCGGACGATAATCGGCGTTAAACGCATGTCCGGCATCCGGGTACACCACAATCTCCGCCTTCGCATTGGCCGCGCGGAGCGCATGGCGCATGGTCTCTACCGAATCCAGCGAAATACCGGTGTCCTGACCGCCGTACAGCCCTAACACCGGGGCATTTAACTCAGTGGCGATATCCACGGGATGTTTCGGTGAATTCAGCGTCTTTTCACCCACCAGTTTGCCGTACCAGGCGACAGCGGCTTTGAGCTGCGGGTTATGTGCGGCATACAGCCAGCTAATGCGACCGCCCCAGCAGAAACCGGTGACCAGCAGACGGTGTGGATCGCCCCCGTTGCGCGCCGCCCAGCTGGCAACGTGGTCGAGATCGGCCAGCACCTGTGCGTCAGGAACCTTGCTGACCAGGTTGCTGAGCAGCGTGGGAATATCGCTGTAGTCGTTCGGATCGCCCTGACGGAAGTAGAGCTCTGGAGCAACGGCCAGATACCCTTCCAGCGCCAGCCGGCGGCAGAGGTCGCGAATGTGTTCGTGAACGCCAAAAATCTCCTGAATCACAATCACGATGGGCAGCGGGCCGTCTGCCGATTTTGGCCGTGCGTGATAAGCAGGCATATTCTCCCCCTGCGAGGGAATGGAGGTCTCACCCGCCGTAATTTCCGCTTCTGGCGTCGACACGATGGTTGAAGCATGTGGGGCCGCAGCAGGTGCAAAACCGGTTTTTTCAGTCATGGCATTCTCCGTACCAATGAGTTAGCGCAAAGGTAAATATAGACACCAGGTTAACAACTCACAGTGCCTTAAACGGTCTATCTTTTGTGCAGCACATGACGATATAACTTGTTAATGTGATGTAAATCACTTTTTTATGGAAATTTAATGCAATCATTTTCATTCATGGTGAGTTGCGTCACGAAATTATCCTTACTGCTTCTGTAAAGTACCGTTTTACTTCTTCTGACTAACCGACCCACAGAGGAGTCACCTATGTCTAAGTCTGATGTTTTTCATCTCGGCCTCACCAAAAACGATTTACAAGGGGCTACGCTCGCAATCGTCCCTGGCGACCCTGAGCGTGTGGAAAAGATCGCCGCGCTGATGGATAAGCCGGTCAAGCTGGCAGCCCATCGCGAATTCACCACCTGGCGTGCAGAGCTGGATGGTAAAGCCGTGATCGTGTGTTCTACCGGTATCGGTGGACCGTCTACTTCAATTGCTGTTGAAGAACTGGCGCAACTGGGCATTCGTACTTTCCTGCGTATCGGTACCACCGGCGCTATTCAGCCGCACATCAACGTGGGCGACGTGCTGGTCACGACCGCGTCCGTACGTCTGGACGGAGCAAGCCTGCACTTTGCGCCGATGGAATTCCCGGCAGTAGCAGACTTTGAATGTACTACTGCGCTGGTTGAAGCCGCGAAATCCGTGGGCGCGACTACCCACGTGGGCGTAACCGCCTCTTCCGATACCTTCTACCCGGGCCAGGAGCGTTACGACACCTTCTCCGGCCGCGTCGTTAGCCGTTTCAAAGGCTCAATGGAAGAGTGGCAGTCCATGGGCGTGATGAACTACGAAATGGAATCTGCAACGCTGCTGACCATGTGCGCAAGCCAGGGTCTGCGTGCCGGTATGGTGGCGGGCGTTATCGTCAACCGTACCCAGCAGGAAATCCCGAACGCCGAAACCATGAAGCAGACTGAAAGTCATGCGGTGAAAATCGTGGTTGAAGCCGCGCGTCGCCTGATCTAGTCCTCTCCTTTCGAAATCAAAGGCCGACACGTTCGGCCTTTGTTTTTTTGCGTAGCGCCTCGCAGGAAAACCCTTTCAAACTGGACGTTTATACAGCACAATCCTATTTTGTGCGGGTAATACGTTGATGCAGGGGGCATTGTGGATATCTCAGTCCTGGTATATGCGGTGATTGCGCTGGCGGGTGTGGCAATAGGCTGGCTCATTTCCAGCTATCAGCATGCGCAGCAGAAGGCCGATCAATTGGCAGAGCGCGAAGAGATAGTCGCCGATTTAAGCGCGGCAAAGCAGCAGCTTGCGCTGAGCGAACACTGGCGTGATGAGTGTGAGCTGCTCAACAACGAGCTGCGTAATCTGCGCGATATCAACACCTCGCTGGAGGCCGATCTCCGCGAAGTGACCACCCGCCTTGAATCCACGCAACTGCATGCGGAAGACAAAATCCGCCAGATGATCAACAGCGAGCAGCGCCTCAGCGAACAGTTTGAGAACCTCGCCAACCGTATTTTCGAGCACAGCAACCGTCGCGTTGACGAACAGAACCGCCAGAGTCTGAACAGCCTGCTGACGCCGCTGCGCGAACAGCTGGACGGTTTTCGCCGCCAGGTGCAGGACAGCTTTGGTCAGGAAGCCCGCGAGCGCCACACGCTGGCGCATGAGATTCGCAATCTTCAGCAACTGAATGCGCAAATGGCGCAGGAAGCGGTCAACCTGACCCGTGCCCTTAAAGGTGATAACAAAACCCAGGGCAATTGGGGAGAAGTGGTACTGACCCGCGTACTGGAAGCCTCTGGCCTGCGGGAAGGCTATGAATACGAAACGCAGGTGAGTATCGAAAACGATGCCCGCTCGCGTATGCAGCCGGATGTAATAGTGCGGCTGCCGCAGGGTAAAGATGTGGTGATTGACGCCAAAATGACGCTGGTGGCGTATGAGCGCTACTTTAATGCGGAAGATGACTATACGCGTGAGTCTGCCCTGCAGGAGCACATTGCCTCGGTGCGTAACCACATTCGCCTGCTCGGCAGAAAAGATTATCAGCAACTGCCAGGCCTGCGCTCGCTGGACTATGTTCTGATGTTTATCCCGGTTGAGCCCGCGTTTCTGCTGGCACTCGACAGACAGCCTGAGCTGATCACCGAAGCGCTCAAAAACAACATTATGCTGGTCAGCCCTACCACGCTGCTGGTGGCCTTGCGCACTATTGCCAACCTCTGGCGCTATGAGCACCAGAGCCGCAACGCGCAGCAGATTGCCGAACGCGCCAGCAAGCTGTACGACAAAATGCGCCTCTTCGTGGACGACATGTCTTCGGTCGGGCAGAGCCTGGACCGTGCGCAGGATAACTACCGTCAGGCGATGAAAAAACTCGCCTCCGGCCGTGGCAATCTTCTGGTGCAGGCAGAAGCATTCCGCAGCCTGGGAGTAGAGGTTAAACGCGAGATTAATCCGGAATTGGTCGAACAGGCCATCGCCCAGGACGAAGAGTTTCGCCTGCGTGAAGGTGCGGACGAACAAAAGACAAACAGTGAAGACAACACCTTAGCGGCGGATTTATCACTCGAAGAGCCTCCCGCGCGTTTCTTTCGCGGTGGTTGAAACGTAGGGCAATTGCGCCCAATCTGTTACACTTCACGAACATTTTACTGATAAGCAGGCTCTGAGATGGTTGACGATTCACAAGACACAACGCACTTTGGCTTTCAGACTGTCGCCAAAGCGCAGAAAGCTGACATGGTGGCCCACGTATTTCATTCCGTGGCGGCGAAGTACGATGTGATGAATGACCTGATGTCGTTCGGTATTCATCGCTTGTGGAAGCGCTTCACCATTGACTGTAGCGGCGTGCGTCGTGGACAAACTGTGCTGGACTTAGCCGGCGGTACGGGCGATTTAACCGCGAAATTCTCCCGTCTGGTGGGCGAAACCGGTCGGGTTGTTCTCGCAGATATCAATGACTCCATGCTGAAAATGGGACGCGAAAAGCTGCGTAACATCGGCGTGGTGGGGAATGTGGAATATGTGCAGGCAAACGCCGAAGCGCTGCCGTTCCCGGACAACACCTTCGACTGCATCACTATCTCCTTCGGTCTGCGTAACGTTACCGATAAAGAAAAAGCGCTGCGTTCCATGTATCGCGTGCTGAAGCCGGGTGGACGCCTGCTGGTGCTCGAGTTCTCTAAACCCATTATTGAGCCGCTGAGCAAAGCTTACGACGCCTATTCCTTCCACGTGCTGCCGCGCATCGGCGAGCTGGTGGCCAACGACGCGGAAAGCTATCGCTATCTGGCGGAGTCTATCCGTATGCACCCGGATCAGGACACATTAAAAGCCATGATGCAGGACGCGGAATTTGAGAACGTTGAATATTTCAACCTGACGGCGGGTGTCGTCGCGCTGCATCGCGGTTACAAATTCTGAGTGGAGGTGTCCCGTGCCCTTTAAACCCTTAGTCTCCGCAGGCATCGAGAATGTACTGAACGCTTTTCTGTATCGCGCTCCGGCGCTGAAAGCCGCACGTCAGCGGCTGAGCGGGAAGGTATTACGTATTGTTTTAAAAGAGTTCTCGACGCCGCTTGTGCTGGTCTTCAGCGAGCGCCAGCTTGACGTTCTGGGGGAGTGGGAAGGTGAAGCCGACTGCTCGGTCATCACTCACATGAGCGTGCTGCCAAAACTGCGCGATCGCCAGCAATTAACGGCGCTTATCCGCAGCGGTGAGCTGGAAGTGGAAGGCGATATCCAGGTCGTGCAGAACTTCGTTGCGCTCACCGATCTGGCTGAGTTTGACCCGGCAGAACTGCTCGCACCCTTTATCGGCGACATTGCCGCCGAGGGCATCGGGAAAGTCCTTCATGGCGGCGCATCCTTCGCGCGCAAAAGCTTTCAACGTCAGCAACGCTATGCGGCGGAAGTGCTGACGGAGGAGTGGCGAATGGCGCCCGGATCGCTGGAAGTTGCGTGGTTTGCGGAAGAAACCGCTGCTGTTGAACGTGCGGTTGATGCGTTAACCAAACGGCTGGAAAAACTGGAGGGCAAATGACGCCTGGTGAAATTCGGCGCCTCTATTTCATTATTCGCACCTTTTTGAGCTACGGGCTCGACGAGCTTATCCCCAAAATGCGTATCACGCTGCCGCTTCGTATCTGGCGGCGGATGCTGTTCTGGATGCCCAATCGTCATAAAGGTCAGCCGCTGGGCGAGCGTCTGCGCCTGGCGCTGCAGGAGCTGGGGCCGGTGTGGATTAAGTTCGGGCAGATGCTCTCGACCCGTCGCGATCTCTTCCCGCCTCTGATTGCTGATGAGCTCGCGATGCTGCAGGATCGCGTCGCACCGTTTGACGGCGCGCGCGCGAAAAAGCAAATTGAAGAGGCGATGGGAAATATTCCCGTCGAGACCTGGTTTGACGATTTCGACATTCAGCCACTGGCGTCGGCCTCTATCGCGCAGGTGCACACCGCGCGTCTGAAAGAAAACGGCAAAGAAGTCGTTATTAAAGTCATTCGTCCGGACATCCTGCCCGTCATCAAAGCAGACATGAAGCTGATTTATCGTCTGGCGCGCTGGGTGCCGCGTCTGCTGCCGGACGGGCGCCGTCTGCGTCCGATGGAAGTGGTGCGGGAATATGAAAAAACGCTGATTGACGAGCTTAACCTCCTGCGCGAGTCGGCAAACGCCATTCAGCTGCGTCGCAACTTTGAAAACAGCCCGATGCTTTATGTACCTGAAGTCTATTCTGACTACTGCAGCCAGAACATGATGGTAATGGAGCGCATCTACGGTATTCCCGTCTCCGATGTGGTGGCCCTGGAAAAACAGGGAACGAACATGAAGCTGTTGGCCGAACGTGGCGTACAGGTCTTCTTTACCCAGGTATTCCGCGACAGCTTCTTCCACGCGGACATGCACCCGGGCAATATCTTCGTGAGCTACGAGCACCCTGAAGATCCGAAGTATATTGGTATCGACTGCGGGATTGTGGGGTCGCTGAATAAAGAAGATAAACGCTATCTGGCTGAGAACTTCATCGCTTTCTTCAACCGCGACTACCGTAAGGTGGCCGAGCTGCACGTCGATTCCGGCTGGGTGCCGCCGGACACCAACGTCGAAGAATTCGAGTTTGCGATCCGAACCGTTTGCGAACCGATTTTTGAAAAACCGCTGGCGGAAATCTCCTTCGGGCACGTGCTGTTAAACCTGTTCAACACCGCTCGCCGCTTTAATATGGAAGTCCAGCCGCAGCTAGTTTTACTTCAGAAAACATTACTTTACGTTGAGGGTGTAGGCCGACAGCTCTATCCTCAGTTAGACTTGTGGAAGACCGCGAAACCTTTCCTTGAATCCTGGATTAAGGATCAGGTTGGCATTCCGGCGCTGGTGCGCTCGCTGAAGGAGAAAGGCCCGTTCTGGATAGAGAAAATGCCTGAAATTCCTGAACTGGTTTATGACAGTTTGCGTCAGAGCAAGAACCTTCAGCACAGTATGGATAAAATCGCCCGCGAGCTTCAGTCCAGCCGCGTTCGTCAGGGACAGTCACGCTATCTCTTTGGGATTGGCGCAACGCTGCTGCTGAGCGGTACGCTGCTGCTGATCAACCGCCCGGACTGGCAGATGATGCCCGCCTGGCTGATGGCTGGCGGGGCTGTTGTCTGGCTGGCCGGCTGGCGAAAAACGCGCTGAGTTCATCGCCTTCGACGGGTCGCATACGTATAATGCGACCTGACTAATTAATCATCTATCCCTGAGGAACATGTATGGGTGGTATCAGTATCTGGCAATTGTTGATCATTGCCGTCATCGTCGTGCTGCTGTTTGGCACCAAAAAGCTCGGTTCTATTGGTTCCGATCTGGGCGCGTCTATCAAAGGCTTCAAGAAAGCGATGAGCGATGATGAGAGTAAGCAGGATAAAACCAGCCAGGACGCTGACTTTACTGCTAAATCCATCTCCGACAAGCAAGAAGAAGCCAAAAAGGAAGACGCTAAAAGCCACGATAAAGAGCAGGTGTAAGCCGTGTTCGACATTGGTTTTAGTGAGCTGCTGCTGGTCTTTGTGATTGGTCTGATCGTGTTGGGGCCGCAGCGTCTGCCGGTGGCAGTGAAAACCGTTGCGGGCTGGGTGCGTGCGCTGAGATCGCTGGCATCGACCGTTCAGAATGAGCTGGCGCAGGAGCTTAAGCTGCAGGAATTTCAGGAAAGCCTGAAAAAGGTTGAGAAGGCGAGCATGGATAACCTGACGCCGGAACTGAAAGCCTCAATGGATGAACTGCGTGAAGCGGCGGAATCCATGAAGCGCTCCTACAGCGTTAACGATCCTGAAAAAGCGAGCGATGAAGCGAACACCATCCATAACCCGGTGGTGAAGGGCAGCGAGGAGCAGCGTGAGGGCGTAACGCCAGCCAGCGCTGAACATCAGGCTGCTGCGCCGGAACAGACGCCGCAGGAAACTGAAGTGAAAAAACAGGCGCAGCCGGAAGACCCCGCGATAAAAGTGGCAGAGGCGAAGCCCGCCGCACCTGTTTCCGAATCATCCCCCTCGTCGAGTGATAAAGCGTAAACATGGCTGTAGATGATACTCAACCGCTCATTACGCACCTCATTGAGCTGCGTAAGCGCCTGTTAAACTGCATTATTGCGGTTCTCGTTATTTTTCTATGCCTGGTCTATTTCGCCAACGATATCTACCAGGTTGTCTCTGCACCGTTGATCAAGCAGATGCCGCTGGGCGCAACGATGATTGCGACGGACGTGGCCTCTCCGTTCTTTACCCCCATCAAGCTTACCTTTTGGGTATCGCTGATTGCCTCTGCGCCGGTCATTCTGTATCAGGTCTGGGCATTTGTGGCGCCGGCCTTGTACAAGCATGAACGCAAGCTGGTGATCCCGCTGCTGGTCTCCAGCTCCCTGCTGTTCTATATCGGCATGGCGTTTGCCTATTTTGTTGTCTTCCCGCTGGCCTTCGGCTTCCTCACGCACACCGCGCCGGAAGGGGTTCAGGTGTCGACGGATATCGCCAGCTACCTCAGTTTTGTCATGGCGCTGTTTATGGCGTTCGGCGTGGCATTTGAAGTGCCGGTGGCCATTGTGCTGCTTTGCTGGGTAGGGGTAACCACGCCGGATGACCTGCGTAAGAAGCGTCCGTATATCCTGGTAGGCGCATTTGTGGTCGGTATGCTGCTGACGCCGCCAGATGTGTTCTCGCAAACGCTGCTGGCCATACCGATGTACTGCCTGTTTGAAGTCGGCGTATTCTTCTCGCGTTTCTACGTGGGTAAAGGACGTCGAACGGATGATGAAGACGATACGTCCGACAAGACTACTGAAGATTAAAACCAGCCGCCCGTCAGGGCGGTTGTTATATGGGGATTAGTATGTTTGATATCGGACTCAACCTGACCAGCCCGCAGTTTGCGAAAGATCGCGATGAGGTGGTTGCGCGTGCATTTGCGGCTGGGGTGAAAGGACTGCTGCTTACGGGGACCAACCTGCATGAAAGCGAGCAGGCGCAGCAGCTGGCGCAACGCTACGATCGCTGTTGGTCTACCGCTGGCGTGCATCCTCATGACAGCAGCCAGTGGACCCCGGACAGTAGCGAAACCCTGCACAGGCTGGCGAAGATGCCAGACGTTGTGGCTATCGGTGAATGCGGTCTCGATTTCAACCGTAACTTTTCTACGCCTGAAGAGCAGGAAAAGGCGTTCACTGCCCAGCTTGCACTGGCGGCAGAGCTTGAAATGCCCGTATTTATGCACTGCCGCGACGCGCATGAGCGTTTCCTGGCGCTGCTGGATCCGTGGCTGAATAAACTGCCCGGCGCGGTGCTGCACTGCTTCACTGGTTCTCGCCAGGAGGCGCTGGATTGCCTGAAGCGAGGGCTTTATCTGGGCATTACCGGCTGGGTTTGCGATGAGCGCCGCGGGCTTGAGCTTCGGGAACTGTTACCCGCGATCCCGGCTGACCGGCTGCTTTTTGAAACCGATGCGCCTTATCTGCTGCCGCGCGATATGAAACCCAAACCGGCATCGCGGCGAAATGAGCCCGCCTGGCTGGGGCACATTGTTGAGAGCGTAGCGAAGTGGCGCGGAGAGGATCCGCACTGGCTTTCCGCGCAGACGGATGACAACGTGCGTAATTTGTTCGGGATAGGTTTTTAAACTTTGCGGAAGTCGGTGTTTTTAACGCTCTGAAGCACCTGCTTGTTCAGCAGGTTGAGCAACAGCATGGAGCGGGCTTCACCGTCCGGCTCGGCAAAAATTGCCTGCAGGCCTTCAAAAGCGCCTTCCGTAATGACAACGCAATCGCCCGTGTAAGGCGTTTCCGGGTCGGTGATCCCTTCAGGCTGTTGATAAACTGACAGCTGGTGAATAACCGTCGACGGAACCGTTGCCGGATGGGCACCAAAACGAACAAAGTGGCTGACGCCGCGCGTGGCGCTGATAGTGGTGGTATGGATCACCTCCGGGTCGAACTCCACGAACAGGTAGTTCGGGAATAACGGCTCACTCACGGTTGTGCGCTTCCCGCGCTGCATCTTTTCAAGCGTGATCACGGGCGTCAGGCAATTCACAGACTGACGTTCAAGATGTTCCTGCGCGCGCTGAAGTTGCCCGCGTTTGCAATACAGTAAATACCAGGCCTGCATAATCACTCTTTCCCTTAGTTCGGGGCGCAAGCATATCAAAACCCTGGCGGGATCGCTAAGTTGATTATAATGGGGGAAAACGCAACAGAACGCATAAGTTCACGCTTGTTTAACAAAATTACAGCATCAAGCAGTCTTACGCCGTATAATGAAGCGCTTACAGAGAGGCCATGATTAACTGCATGAAATACCAAGATCTCCGCGACTTCCTGACGCTGCTGGAAAAGCAGGGTGAACTCAAACGCATTACACTTCCTGTTGATCCTTATCTGGAGATGACAGAAATAGCTGACCGCACCCTGCGTGCCGGTGGCCCCGCATTACTGTTTGAAAATCCGAAAGGTTACTCAATGCCGGTGCTGTGCAACCTGTTTGGGACACCGCGTCGTGTCGCACTGGGGATGGGGCAGGAGGACGTCACGGCGCTGCGCGAAGTGGGTAAACTGCTGGCGTTTCTGAAAGAGCCGGAGCCACCGAAAGGCTTCCGCGATCTGTTCGACAAACTGCCGCAGTTTAAGCAGGTACTGAACATGCCTACCAAACGCCTGCGCGGCGCGCCGTGCCAGCAGAAAGTGCTGGAAGGCGATGCGGTTGATTTGACTAAAATCCCTATTATGCAGTGCTGGCCTGAAGATGCCGCTCCGCTGATCACCTGGGGGCTCACCGTGACGCGCGGCCCGCACAAAGAGCGCCAGAATCTGGGTATTTACCGCCAGCAGTTGATTGGCAAGAATAAGCTCATCATGCGCTGGCTGTCGCATCGCGGCGGCGCGCTGGATTTCCAGGAGTGGTGCGCTGCGCATCCTGGTGAACGTTTCCCGGTTTCAGTTGCGCTAGGTGCCGATCCGGCCACCATTCTCGGGGCGGTAACGCCCGTACCCGATACGCTCTCTGAATATGCGTTTGCAGGCCTGCTGCGCGGGACCAAAACGGAAGTCGTGAAGTGTATCTCTAACGATCTTGAAGTTCCGGCCAGTGCCGAAATTGTGCTGGAAGGTTACATTGAGCAGGGTGAACTGGCACCGGAAGGTCCCTACGGTGACCACACCGGCTATTACAACGAAGTGGATAACTTCCCGGTGTTTACCGTGACGCACATTACGCAGCGTGAAGATGCGATTTATCACTCCACGTATACCGGACGTCCACCGGACGAACCCGCGGTACTGGGCGTGGCGCTGAATGAAGTGTTTGTGCCGATCCTGCAAAAACAGTTCCCGGAAATCGTAGATTTCTATCTGCCGCCTGAAGGATGCTCGTATCGCATGGCGGTGGTCACGATGAAGAAACAGTATCCTGGCCACGCTAAACGCGTAATGATGGGCGTATGGTCTTTCCTGCGCCAGTTTATGTATACCAAATTTGTTATTGTCTGCGATGATGACGTTAACGCCCGCGACTGGAATGACGTCATTTGGGCCATTACCACGCGAATGGACCCGGCGCGTGATACGGTGTTAGTCGAAAACACGCCGATAGATTACCTGGATTTTGCCTCGCCGGTTTCCGGACTTGGCTCAAAAATGGGACTGGATGCCACAAATAAATGGCCCGGCGAAACCGACCGTGAATGGGGTCGCCCGATCAAAAAAGATCCTGCCGTGACCGCGCGAATTGACGCGATCTGGGACGAACTGGCCATAATGAGTAACGGTAAGCCTGAATCTGACCGTTAAGCCCTATAGACTTCCCGACAGAGAGAGCGAATGACAACCTTAAGCTGTAAAGTGACCTCGGTAGATGCCATCACCGACACCGTATATCGCGTCCGTTTAGTGCCAGAAGCGCCATTCTCTTTCCGCGCTGGTCAGTACTTAATGGTTGTGATGGATGAGCGTGATAAGCGTCCTTTCTCTATGGCCTCAACGCCAGCGGAGCAGGAATTTATTGAGCTTCATATTGGTGCGTCAGAGCTTAACCTGTATGCGATGGCGGTGATGGATCGGATCCTGAAGGAACGCGAAATCGTGGTGGATATTCCACACGGTGAGGCGTGGCTGCGCGATGACGAAGACCGTCCACTGATCCTCATCGCTGGCGGCACTGGCTTCTCGTATGTGCGCTCTATTCTGTTGACCGCCCTGGCGCGTAATCCGGACCGTGATATCACCATTTACTGGGGTGGCCGCGAAGAGAAACATCTGTATGACCTTTCTGAGCTGGAAGCGCTGAGCGTAACCCATCCTAACCTGCGCATTGAGCCGGTGGTTGAGCAGCCGGAAGAGGGCTGGCGTGGGCGTAGCGGAACGGTGCTGACGGCGGTACTGCAGGATCATGGCACGCTGGCAGGGCACGACATCTATATCGCTGGCCGTTTTGAGATGGCGAAAATTGCCCGCGACCTGTTCTGTAACGAACGTGACGCGCGTGAAGACCGTCTGTTCGGCGATGCGTTTGCCTTCATTTAAATAAAAAACCCGCCCCTGACAGGCGGGAAGAACGGCAACTAAACTCTTTCTCAACGCCCGTGAAGCCAGTGGCGGTGAGATACCTCTCGTAGGCCGGGAAAGCGCAGCGCCTCCCGGCAAAAGCCCGATGGCGCGATGCTTATCGGGCCTACGTTATAGCCTTACACTCTCTCAAACACTGTCGCGATACCCTGACCCAGCCCGATACACATCGTTGCCAGACCAAACTGGGCATCTTTGCGTTCCATCAGGTTAATCAGCGTGGTGCTGATACGCGCCCCGGAGCAGCCCAGCGGGTGACCGAGGGCGATCGCGCCGCCGTTGAGGTTAATCTTCTCGTCGATCTGCTCCATCAGCCCCAGATCTTTAATGCACGGCAGGATCTGCGCAGCGAACGCTTCGTTCATCTCAAACAGGTCGATGTCGCTGGCGGTTAATCCCGCTTTTTTCAGCGCCAGCTTCGACGCCGGAACCGGGCCGTAGCCCATGATCGAAGGGTCGCAGCCCACGACCGCCATCGAACGCACGCGGGCGCGAGGCGTTAACCCCAGCTCGCGAGCGCGGCTTTCGCTCATCACCAGCATCGCGGCGGCACCGTCGGACAGCGCCGACGAGGTACCTGCCGTGACCGTCCCAGTGACCGGATCAAACGCAGGGCGCAGGGTGGAAAGCGCTTCTATGGTGGTTTCCGGGCGGATCACTTCGTCGTAGCTGAACTGCTTCAGAACGCCGTCAGCATCGTGGCCGCCGGTAGGGATGATCTCGTTTTTAAAGGCGCCGGACTGCGTTGCAGCCCATGCGCGAGCGTGAGAGCGGGCGGCGAAGGTATCCTGCATTTCACGGCTAATGCCATGGAGGCGGGAGAGCATCTCAGCGGTGAGGCCCATCATCCCTGCCGCTTTCGCCACGTTACGGCTCATACCCGGGTGGAAATCGACCCCGTGGCTCATCGGTACGTGACCCATATGCTCCACGCCGCCGACCAGGCAGGCCTGGGCATCGCCGGTCATGATCATACGTGCCGCGTCGTGCAGCGCCTGCATGGATGAACCACACAGGCGGTTAACGGTGACGGCCGGAACCGAATGCGGGATTTCCGCCAGCAGCGACGCGTTACGGGCAATGTTGAAGCCCTGCTCCAGGGTCTGCTGCACGCAGCCCCAGTAAATATCGTCGAGCGCAGCAGGATCCAGCGCCGGATTACGCGCCAGCAGGCTACGCATCAGATGCGCGGAGAGATCTTCCGCACGCACGTTACGGAATGCACCGCCTTTTGAACGGCCCATCGGGGTGCGAATCGCATCAACAATGACAACCTTTTCCATTGTGACTCCTTAAGCCGTTTTCAGCTCGCCAACCGGACGGGCTGGCTCAACTGCTGGATAGTAGGGTTCGTTATGGCGCGCTTTGTTGCGCAGCCCTTCCGGCACCTCATAAAGCGGGCCGAGGTGCTGATACTGCTGAGCCATATCGAGATAGCGGGCGCTGCCGAGAGTATCCAGCCAGCGGAACGTGCCGCCGTGGAACGGAGGGAAGCCCAGGCCGTACACCAGCGCCATGTCGGCTTCTGCCGGGCTGGCGATGATGTCTTCTTCGAGGCAACGCACCACTTCGTTGATCATCGGGATCATCATGCGGGCAATGATTTCATCGTCGGTGAAGTCGCGCTTCGGCTGACTGACGTCGGCCAGCAGGCCATCCACCACGGCATCTTCTTCTTTCTTCGGTTTGCCTTTGCTGTCTTCTTTATAGCGCCAGAAGCCCAGGCCGTTTTTCTGACCGAAGCGGTTGGCGTCGAACAGGGCGTCAATCGCGTCGCGATAATCTTTCTGCATGCGCTGCGGGAAGCCCGCCGCCATGACTGCCTGAGCGTGGTGGGCGGTATCAATGCCGACCACATCCAGCAGATACGCCGGGCCCATTGGCCAGCCGAACTGTTTTTCCATCACTTTGTCGATTTTGCGGAAGTCCGCGCCGTCGCGCAGCAGCTGGCTGAAACCGGCGAAGTAAGGGAACAGGACGCGGTTGACGAAGAAGCCCGGGCAGTCGTTCACCACGATCGGCGTTTTACCCATCTTGCTCGCCCACGCCACCACTTTAGCAATGGTTTCGTCAGAGGTTTTTTCCCCGCGGATCACCTCGACCAGCGGCATACGGTGTACCGGGTTGAAGAAGTGCATCCCGCAGAAGTTTTCCGGACGCTTCAGCACGCTCGCCAGTTCGCTGATTGGAATGGTCGAGGTGTTAGACGCCAGCACCGTGCCAGGACGCACCTTGTCTTCCGTTTCCGCCAGCACCGCTTTTTTGACTTTCGGGTTTTCAACTACGGCTTCAACGACTACGTCCACGCGGTCGAAACCGGTGTATTCCAGCGTTGGCTGGATCGTTGAGATCACTCCGGAGAGCTTAAGTCCGTCAATTTTGCCGCGTTCCAGCTGTTTATTCAGCAGCTTGGCCGCTTCGGTCATACCCAGCGTCAGTGATTTCTCGCTGATGTCTTTCATCACTACCGGCACGCCTTTCCAGGCCGACTGGTAGGCGATGCCGCCACCCATAATGCCGGCGCCGAGTACCGCCGCGTGTTTTGGCGTCTCAACGTTTTTGGTCAGCTGTTTGGCTTTTCCTTTCACGAACTGATCGTTGAGGAAGATACCGACCAGCGCACGGGCTTCATTGGTGTGCGCCAGCGGAACAAAGCTCTGGTTTTCAAGCTTCAGCGCGTCGTCGCGACCAAGGCGGGCGGCTGCTTCGATGGTTTTTACCGCGGTGATGGGCGCAGGATAGTGTTTACCTGCCGTCTGCATCACCATGCCTTTGGCGATGGTGAAGCTCATGGTGGCTTCAATCTTCCTGAGTTTTAACGGTTCCAGCTTCGGCTGGCGTTTCGCTTTCCAGTCGAGATCGCCGTTAATCGCCTGACGTAAAATGGCGACAGCGCCTTCAACAAGCTTCTCTGGTTTAACGACGCCGTCGACCAGGCCGATTTTCTGCGCCTGTTCTGCACCGACGTCTTTACCTGCGGCAATGATCTCAAGTGCGCTGTCGGCACCCAGCATGCGCGGCATACGCACGGAGCCGCCAAAGCCCGGCATGATACCCAGCTTCGTTTCCGGCAGGCCAATGCGCAGGTCCGGCGTCGCCAGACGGTAATCCGTGGCTAACACGCATTCGCAGCCACCGCCCAGCGCGTAGCCGTTAACGGCGGAAATGGTCGGGACAGGTAGATCTTCCAGACGGTTAAAGACGCTGTTCGCAAAGTGCAGCCACTGGCTCAGCTGTTCTTCAGGCACCAGGAAGAGCGAGAGGAATTCGGTGATATCGGCACCGACAATAAAGGCCGCTTTGTTCGAGCGCAGCAGCAGCCCTTTTAATTCAGGTTGTTTTTCAAGTACATCCAGCGCCTGGCCAAGACTGGCCACCGTCGCGGTATCAAGCTTGTTCACTGAGCCGGGGGCATCGAACACCAGTTCGGCAATGCCATCTTCCAGCCAGTTGAGGTACAGGGTGTCGCCTTTGTAAAGCATGTCAGTCTCCTGAATCCATCAAGTGGATCTGGTCATACCAGATGAGTCGGAGTGTGGGATTTATGTTAATAAAATGCAAATTACTCATTAAGAAATTGCTGCATTGATCACGGTCGGTGGAAATCACGCAGCCGGAGTGAGGTGTGCTAAGATGCGATGACTTGAGGTCAAAAAAACGAAAGGAAGAATGATGGACTCACTGGCTTCGCTTTATAAAAATCATATCGTTACCCTACAGGAACGTACCCGCGATGTACTGGCCCGCTTTAAGCTGGATGCGCTGTTGATCCACTCTGGCGAGCTGATGAATACCTTTCTCGACGATCACGCTTACCCGTTTAAGGTGAACCCGCAGTTTAAAGCCTGGGTGCCGGTGACTCAGGTTCCAAATTGCTGGCTGCTGGTCGATGGCGTGAATAAGCCGAAACTGTGGTTCTACCTGCCGGTTGATTACTGGCACAACGTTGAGCCGTTGCCGACCTCTTTCTGGACGGAAGAAGTGGATGTCATTGCGTTGCCAAAAGCCGACGGCATTGGCAGCCAGCTGCCAGCCGCGCGCGGCAACATCGCCTATATTGGCCCTGTTCCGGAGCGTGCGCTGGGCCTGGATATTCCTGCAGACAAACTCAACCCGAAAGGGGTTCTGGATTACCTGCACTATAACCGCGCGTATAAAACCGACTACGAACTGTACTGCATGCGTGAAGCGCAAAAAACGGCGGTGAACGGCCACCGCGCCGCGCACGAAGCGTTCCAGTCGGGTATGAGCGAGTTCGACATCAACCTGGCTTACCTGACCGCGACAGGCCACCGCGATACCGACGTGCCGTACAGCAATATTGTTGCGCTAAACGAGCATGCTTCCGTCCTGCATTACACCAAACTCGATCACCATGTGCCATCTGAGATGCGCAGCTTCCTGCTTGACGCAGGCGCCGAGTACAACGGTTACGCGGCAGACCTGACGCGTACCTGGGCGGCGAATGCGGATACCGATTTCGCGCAGCTCATTAAAGACGTGAACGATGAACAGCTGGCGCTTATTGGCACCATGAAGGCGGGCACCAGCTATGTGGATTACCACATCCAGTTCCATCAGCGCATCGCGAAGCTGCTGCGTAAGCATCAGATTGTGAAAGACATGAGCGAAGAGGCGATGGTCGAGAACGATCTGACCGGGCCATTTATGCCGCACGGTATTGGTCACCCGCTGGGCCTGCAGGTTCACGACGTTGCGGGCTTTATGCAGGATGATACCGGTACGCATCTGGCGGCACCGTCTAAGTATCCTTACCTGCGCTGCACCCGTATTCTTGAGCCGCGTATGGTGCTGACGATTGAACCGGGGATCTACTTTATCGAATCCCTGCTGGCGCCGTGGCGTGAAGGTCAGTTCAGCAAGCACTTCAACTGGGAAAAAATTGACGCGCTTAAGCCGTTTGGCGGGATTCGCATCGAAGATAACGTTGTGGTTCATGAAAACGGTATCGAGAACATGACGCGAGACCAGAAGCTGGCCTGATGGAAAGCTGGCTGATACCGGCTGAACCGGTCACCTTTGTTGAGGAAATCAAGAAAAGCCGCTTTATTACGCTGCTGGCGCATACCGACTGCGTAGAGGCGGCAAAAGCGTTTGTCGAGTCCGTCCGGGCTGAGCATCCTGACGCACGCCACCACTGCGTGGCGTGGGTGGCAGGGCCGCCGGACGATTCGCAGCAATTGGGGTTTTCCGACGACGGTGAACCGGCAGGAACGGCCGGTAAACCCATGCTCTCCCAGCTGATGGGCAGCGGTGTGGGTGAAATTACCGCCGTGGTGGTGCGCTACTACGGCGGCATTTTATTAGGTACGGGTGGGCTGGTTAAAGCGTATGGCGGAGGGGTTCAGCAGGCGCTGAATATACTCATAACCACCCGCAAAACGCCGCTCACCGAATATACTTTACTGTGTGATTACGCCCAGTTATCCGGCATCGAAACGTTGCTGAAGCAGTTTAACGGTGTCATCGCACACAGTGAATATCAGGCAATGGTGCAATTACGCGTGGCGCTTCCTCAGGCGGAACTGGCTGCTTTTTCAGCAAAACTGGCTGATTTTAGTCGTGGTTCGTTGCAATTGCTGCCGATTGAAGAATAATCCCCACCTCACTTTTGAATACCAAAGGAAGCGGCAGAGATGCATTTTCGTGCCATAACCCGAATCGTTGGACTGCTGGTCATACTCTTTTCCGGGACGATGATTCTCCCTGGACTGGTGGCGCTTATCTACCGGGATGGCGCGGGGCGGGCATTTACCCAGACCTTCTTTGTCGCGCTGGCGATTGGCTCGCTGCTGTGGTGGCCAAACCGTCGTCAGAAAGGTGAGCTGAAATCTCGCGAGGGCTTTCTGATTGTGGTCCTGTTCTGGACGGTACTGGGAAGTGTCGGTTCGCTGCCCTTTATCTTCTCTGAACAGCCTAACCTGAGCATCACGGATGCCTTTTTTGAATCGTTCTCGGGTTTAACGACGACCGGGGCGACGACGCTGGTGGGCCTGGATTCGCTACCGCACGCGATTCTCTTTTATCGCCAGATGCTGCAGTGGTTCGGTGGTATGGGGATCATCGTCCTGGCCGTGGCCATCCTGCCTATTCTGGGCGTCGGTGGTATGCAGCTCTATCGCGCCGAAATGCCCGGACCGCTGAAAGACAACAAAATGCGGCCTCGCATTGCCGAGACGGCGAAAACCCTGTGGCTGATTTATGTCTTGCTGACGGTCGCCTGTGCGCTGGCGCTGTGGTTCGCCGGGATGCCTGCTTTTGATGCTATAGGGCACAGCTTTGCGACGATTGCCATCGGCGGGTTCTCCACCCACGATGCCAGCGTGGGCTACTTCGACAGCCCAACGATCAATACCATCATTGCGATTTTCCTGCTGATCTCCGGCTGTAACTATGGTCTGCACTTCTCTTTACTGAGCGGGCGCAGCCTGAAGGTGTACTGGCGCGATCCGGAGTTCCGCATGTTTATTGGTGTCCAGCTTACGCTGGTCATCATCTGTACCCTGGTGCTGTGGTTCCACGACGTTTATAACTCGGCGCTGACGACCCTAAACCAGGCGTTCTTCCAGGTGGTATCGATGGCGACGACCGCCGGGTTTACCACGGACAGCATTGCGCGCTGGCCGCTGTTCCTGCCGGTGCTCCTGCTGTGTTCCGCGTTTATCGGCGGCTGTGCGGGCTCCACGGGCGGTGGCCTGAAGGTGATTCGTATTCTGCTGCTGTTCAAGCAGGGCAACCGTGAGCTAAAACGTCTGGTTCACCCGAACGCGGTCTACAGCATCAAACTGGGTAACCGCGCGCTGCCGGAACGTATCCTCGAAGCGGTGTGGGGGTTCTTCTCTGCGTATGCGCTGGTCTTTATCGTCAGTATGCTGGCGATTATCGCGACGGGGGTGGATGATTTCTCCGCCTTTGCGTCCGTCGTAGCAACATTGAACAACCTCGGGCCTGGTCTGGGGGTTGTGGCGGATAACTTTGCCAGCATGAACCCGGTCGCGAAATGGATCCTCATCGCCAATATGCTGTTTGGTCGTCTTGAGGTCTTTACGCTGCTGGTGCTGTTCACCCCTACATTCTGGCGCGAGTAAGGAGCCGTTGATGAAAACACTGATTCTTTTCTCTACCCGAGACGGACAAACGCGTGAGATTGCCGCGTATCTGGCATCGGAATTAAAAGAGCTGGGTATTTACTCGGATGTGGTAAACCTGAATCGTGCAGAGCAGATTGCCTGGCAGGATTACGACCGCGTGGTGATTGGCGCGTCAATTCGTTACGGGCATTTCCATCCTGCGCTGGATCGCTTTGTGAAAAAGCACACGGCGGTGCTCAGCAAATTGCCCGGTGCGTTTTACTCGGTCAATCTGGTCGCGCGTAAAGCAGAGAAGCGTACGCCGCAGACCAACAGCTACACGCGCAAGTTTTTACTCAGCTCGCCGTGGCAGCCAGACCTGTGCGCCGTTTTTGCCGGCGCGCTGCGCTACCCTCGCTATCGCTGGTATGACCGCTTCATGATCCGCCTGATTATGAAAATGACGGGGGGCGAAACCGATACGCGTAAAGAAGTGGTTTATACCGACTGGTCGCAGGTGGCCAGTTTCGCTCGGGAAATCGCGCATTTAACGGGCAATTCGCGACTTAAATAAGCGTTAAGTTTGAAAAGTGAGCGAACGAAAAGTTTTTTGTATTTTGTGCTTGTCACGCCAGAATAACTCCCTATAATGCGCCTCCACTGACACGGAACAACGGCACACACGCCGCCGGGTCAGCAGAGAAAAGCAAAAATAAATGCTTGACTCTGAAGCGGGAAAGCGTAATATGCACACCCCGCGCCGCAGCGAAAAGCGAAGCGGCACTGCTCTTTAACAATTTATCAGACAATCTGTGTGGGCACTCAAAGTGACATGGATTCTTAATGTCTTCGGACAATAAATGAATACCAAGTCTCTGAGTGAACATACGTAATTCATTACGAAGTTTAATTCACGAGCATCAAACTTAAATTGAAGAGTTTGATCATGGCTCAGATTGAACGCTGGCGGCAGGCCTAACACATGCAAGTCGAGCGGTAACACAGGGAGCTTGCTCCTGGGTGACGAGCGGCGGACGGGTGAGTAATGTCTGGGAAACTGCCTGATGGAGGGGGATAACTACTGGAAACGGTAGCTAATACCGCATAACGTCGCAAGACCAAAGAGGGGGACCTTCGGGCCTCTTGCCATCAGATGTGCCCAGATGGGATTAGCTAGTAGGTGGGGTAACGGCTCACCTAGGCGACGATCCCTAGCTGGTCTGAGAGGATGACCAGCCACACTGGAACTGAGACACGGTCCAGACTCCTACGGGAGGCAGCAGTGGGGAATATTGCACAATGGGCGCAAGCCTGATGCAGCCATGCCGCGTGTATGAAGAAGGCCTTCGGGTTGTAAAGTACTTTCAGCGGGGAGGAAGGTGTTGAGGTTAATAACCTCAGCAATTGACGTTACCCGCAGAAGAAGCACCGGCTAACTCCGTGCCAGCAGCCGCGGTAATACGGAGGGTGCAAGCGTTAATCGGAATTACTGGGCGTAAAGCGCACGCAGGCGGTCTGTCAAGTCGGATGTGAAATCCCCGGGCTCAACCTGGGAACTGCATTCGAAACTGGCAGGCTAGAGTCTTGTAGAGGGGGGTAGAATTCCAGGTGTAGCGGTGAAATGCGTAGAGATCTGGAGGAATACCGGTGGCGAAGGCGGCCCCCTGGACAAAGACTGACGCTCAGGTGCGAAAGCGTGGGGAGCAAACAGGATTAGATACCCTGGTAGTCCACGCCGTAAACGATGTCGACTTGGAGGTTGTGCCCTTGAGGCGTGGCTTCCGGAGCTAACGCGTTAAGTCGACCGCCTGGGGAGTACGGCCGCAAGGTTAAAACTCAAATGAATTGACGGGGGCCCGCACAAGCGGTGGAGCATGTGGTTTAATTCGATGCAACGCGAAGAACCTTACCTACTCTTGACATCCAGAGAACTTTCCAGAGATGGATTGGTGCCTTCGGGAACTCTGAGACAGGTGCTGCATGGCTGTCGTCAGCTCGTGTTGTGAAATGTTGGGTTAAGTCCCGCAACGAGCGCAACCCTTATCCTTTGTTGCCAGCGGTCCGGCCGGGAACTCAAAGGAGACTGCCAGTGATAAACTGGAGGAAGGTGGGGATGACGTCAAGTCATCATGGCCCTTACGAGTAGGGCTACACACGTGCTACAATGGCGCATACAAAGAGAAGCGACCTCGCGAGAGCAAGCGGACCTCATAAAGTGCGTCGTAGTCCGGATTGGAGTCTGCAACTCGACTCCATGAAGTCGGAATCGCTAGTAATCGTAGATCAGAATGCTACGGTGAATACGTTCCCGGGCCTTGTACACACCGCCCGTCACACCATGGGAGTGGGTTGCAAAAGAAGTAGGTAGCTTAACCTTCGGGAGGGCGCTTACCACTTTGTGATTCATGACTGGGGTGAAGTCGTAACAAGGTAACCGTAGGGGAACCTGCGGTTGGATCACCTCCTTACCTTAAAGAACCTGCCTTTGTAGTGCTCACACAGATTGTCTGATGAAAAACAGCAGTAAAAATCTCTGCAGGCTTGTAGCTCAGGTGGTTAGAGCGCACCCCTGATAAGGGTGAGGTCGGTGGTTCAAGTCCACTCAGGCCTACCAAACTCCTTTTAAAGGATGAGCGGTACAGAGATTAAAAACGATGGGGCTATAGCTCAGCTGGGAGAGCGCCTGCTTTGCACGCAGGAGGTCTGCGGTTCGATCCCGCATAGCTCCACCATCTTTTACTGCGAACACAAGAAAACTTCAGAGTGAACCTGAAAAGGTGCACTGCGAAGTTTTGCTCTTTAAAAATCTGGATCAAGCTGAAAATTGAAACGACACACATGTTATGTGTGTTCGAGTCTCTCAAATTTTCGCAAGTCGATGGTGAATCGAAAGAAACATCTTCGGGTTGTGAGGTTAAGCGACTAAGCGTACACGGTGGATGCCCTGGCAGTCAGAGGCGATGAAGGACGTGCTAATCTGCGAAAAGCGCCGGCGAGGTGATATGAACCTTTGACCCGGCGATGTCCGAATGGGGAAACCCAGTGTGTTCCGACACACTATCGTTAACTGAATACATAGGTTAACGAGGCGAACCGGGGGAACTGAAACATCTAAGTACCCCGAGGAAAAGAAATCAACCGAGATTCCCCCAGTAGCGGCGAGCGAACGGGGAGCAGCCCAGAGTCTGAATCAGCTTGTGTGTTAGTGGAAGCGTCTGGAAAGTCGCACGGTACAGGGTGACAGTCCCGTACACGAAAGCACACAGGTTGTGAACTCGAAGAGTAGGGCGGGACACGTGGTATCCTGTCTGAATATGGGGGGACCATCCTCCAAGGCTAAATACTCCTGACTGACCGATAGTGAACCAGTACCGTGAGGGAAAGGCGAAAAGAACCCCGGCGAGGGGAGTGAAAAAGAACCTGAAACCGTGTACGTACAAGCAGTGGGAGCACCTTCGTGGTGTGACTGCGTACCTTTTGTATAATGGGTCAGCGACTTATATTCTGTAGCAAGGTTAACCGTATAGGGGAGCCGAAGGGAAACCGAGTCTTAACTGGGCGTTAAGTTGCAGGGTATAGACCCGAAACCCGGTGATCTAGCCATGGGCAGGTTGAAGGTTGGGTAACACTAACTGGAGGACCGAACCGACTAATGTTGAAAAATTAGCGGATGACTTGTGGCTGGGGGTGAAAGGCCAATCAAACCGGGAGATAGCTGGTTCTCCCCGAAAGCTATTTAGGTAGCGCCTCGTGAACTCATCTTCGGGGGTAGAGCACTGTTTCGGCTAGGGGGCCATCCCGGCTTACCAACCCGATGCAAACTACGAATACCGAAGAATGTTATCACGGGAGACACACGGCGGGTGCTAACGTCCGTCGTGAAGAGGGAAACAACCCAGACCGCCAGCTAAGGTCCCAAAGTCATGGTTAAGTGGGAAACGATGTGGGAAGGCACAGACAGCCAGGATGTTGGCTTAGAAGCAGCCATCATTTAAAGAAAGCGTAATAGCTCACTGGTCGAGTCGGCCTGCGCGGAAGATGTAACGGGGCTAAACCATGCACCGAAGCTGCGGCAGCGACACTATGTGTTGTTGGGTAGGGGAGCGTTCTGTAAGCCGTTGAAGGTGTGCTGTGAGGCATGCTGGAGGTATCAGAAGTGCGAATGCTGACATAAGTAACGATAAAGCGGGTGAAAAGCCCGCTCGCCGGAAGACCAAGGGTTCCTGTCCAACGTTAATCGGGGCAGGGTGAGTCGACCCCTAAGGCGAGGCCGAAAGGCGTAGTCGATGGGAAACAGGTTAATATTCCTGTACTTGGTGTTACTGCGAAGGGGGGACGGAGAAGGCTATGTTAGCCGGGCGACGGTTGTCCCGGTTTAAGCATGTAGGCGGGAGTTTTAGGTAAATCCGGAACTCTTTTAACGCTGAGGTGTGATGACGAGGCACTACGGTGCTGAAGTAACAAATGCCCTGCTTCCAGGAAAAGCCTCTAAGCATCAGGTAACATCAAATCGTACCCCAAACCGACACAGGTGGTCAGGTAGAGAATACCAAGGCGCTTGAGAGAACTCGGGTGAAGGAACTAGGCAAAATGGTGCCGTAACTTCGGGAGAAGGCACGCTGATATGTAGGTGAAGCCCCTGCGGGTGGAGCTGAAATCAGTCGAAGATACCAGCTGGCTGCAACTGTTTATTAAAAACACAGCACTGTGCAAACACGAAAGTGGACGTATACGGTGTGACGCCTGCCCGGTGCCGGAAGGTTAATTGATGGGGTTAGCGGCAACGCGAAGCTCTTGATCGAAGCCCCGGTAAACGGCGGCCGTAACTATAACGGTCCTAAGGTAGCGAAATTCCTTGTCGGGTAAGTTCCGACCTGCACGAATGGCGTAATGATGGCCAGGCTGTCTCCACCCGAGACTCAGTGAAATTGAACTCGCTGTGAAGATGCAGTGTACCCGCGGCAAGACGGAAAGACCCCGTGAACCTTTACTATAGCTTGACACTGAACACTGGTCCTTGATGTGTAGGATAGGTGGGAGGCTTTGAAGCGTGGACGCCAGTCTGCGTGGAGCCGCCCTTGAAATACCACCCTTTAATGGCTGGTGTTCTAACGTAGACCCGTGATCCGGGTTGCGGACAGTGTCTGGTGGGTAGTTTGACTGGGGCGGTCTCCTCCCAAAGAGTAACGGAGGAGCACGAAGGTTAGCTAATCCTGGTCGGACATCAGGAGGTTAGTGCAATGGCATAAGCTAGCTTGACTGCGAGAGTGACGGCTCGAGCAGGTGCGAAAGCAGGTCATAGTGATCCGGTGGTTCTGAATGGAAGGGCCATCGCTCAACGGATAAAAGGTACTCCGGGGATAACAGGCTGATACCGCCCAAGAGTTCATATCGACGGCGGTGTTTGGCACCTCGATGTCGGCTCATCACATCCTGGGGCTGAAGTAGGTCCCAAGGGTATGGCTGTTCGCCATTTAAAGTGGTACGCGAGCTGGGTTTAGAACGTCGTGAGACAGTTCGGTCCCTATCTGCCGTGGGCGCTGGAGAATTGAGGGGGGCTGCTCCTAGTACGAGAGGACCGGAGTGGACGCATCACTGGTGTTCGGGTTGTCATGCCAATGGCACTGCCCGGTAGCTAAATGCGGAAAAGATAAGTGCTGAAAGCATCTAAGCACGAAACTTGCCCCGAGATGAGTTCTCCCTGACTCCTTGAGAGTCCTGAAGGAACGTTGAAGACTACGACGTTGATAGGTCGGGTGTGTAAGCGCAGCGATGCGTTGAGCTAACCGATACTAATGAACCGTGAGGCTTAACCTTACAACGCCGAAGCTGTTTCGGCGGTGAGAGACAGATATTTTCAGCTCTGATACAGATTAACAGAATTTGCCTGGCGGCTTTAGCGCGGTGGTCCCACCTGACCCCATGCCGAACTCAGAAGTGAAACGCCGTAGCGCCGATGGTAGTGTGGGGTCTCCCCATGTGAGAGTAGGGAACTGCCAGGCATCAAATAAGTAGAGAGGCCATCCGCAAGGATGGCCTTTTTGCGTTTCTACGCTGCACAAACTAATCCCCCAATCCCCTGCTTATACGGTAAACTACCTGCGTTTTTGCATCAGGATAGCGTCTATGAACCACTCCCTTAAGCCCTGGAATACCTTTGGCATTCAACGGAATGCTAAGAACATTGTACGTGCCGAAACCGCACAGCAGTTGCTGAACGCATGGCAAAGCGCAACAGAAAATAATGAACCTGTACTGATTCTGGGCGAAGGAAGTAATGTCCTGTTTCTTGAAGATTTTTCGGGAACGGTGATCGTTAACCGCATCATGGGAATTGATGTGGAAGAGCGTACCGATAGCTGGCACCTGCACGTGGGGGCCGGAGAAAACTGGCATCATCTGGTGCAATTTACCCTCGAAAAAGGGATGCCGGGGCTGGAAAATCTCGCGCTTATTCCTGGCTGCGCCGGATCGTCACCTATTCAAAACATCGGTGCCTACGGTATTGAACTGAAACACGTCTGTGAATATGTCGACTGCATCGAACTGGCGACCGGAACGGCTAAGCGTTTAACGGCTGAACAGTGCCGTTTTGGCTATCGTGACAGTATCTTCAAACATGAATATCAGGATCGCTACGCGATCGTTGCCGTGGGGCTGCGTCTGTCAAAGAACTGGCAGCCCGTGCTGACCTACGGTGATTTAACGCGTCTCGATCCGGCTACCGTGACCCCCCGCGACGTTTTTGACTCGGTTTGCCATATGCGGATGACCAAACTTCCCGATCCAAAAATCAACGGAAATGCAGGAAGCTTCTTCAAAAACCCGGTTATCAGCAGCGAAAATGCACAAGTCCTTCTTGAAGGATGGCCAGCTGCGCCACATTACCCTCAGGCGGATGGCAGCGTGAAGCTGGCTGCGGGATGGCTTATCGATCAATGTCAGCTAAAAGGCACGTCTGTCGGAGGTGCTGCCGTTCATCAGCAGCAGGCCCTGGTACTGATTAATCAGCGCGATGCGACCAGCGATGATGTTGTACAGCTGGCACATGATGTTCGCCAGCGCGTGGGCGAAAAGTTTAACGTCTGGCTGGAGCCGGAAGTCCGCTTCATTGGCCGCACTGGTGAAGTCAATGCCGTGGAGGCCATCGCGTGAAAGACAATACCATCCCTTTAACCCTGATTAGCATCCTCGCTGACGGTGAGTTTCATTCTGGCGAGCAGTTGGGTGAGCAGCTAGGCATGAGCCGCGCCGGCATCAATAAACATATTCAGACGCTCCGCGACTGGGGTGTCGATGTGTTCACGGTACCCGGAAAAGGGTACAGCCTGCCGGAACCTATTCAATTGCTGAATGAAGAAGCGATCCGCAGCCAGATTGGACAGGGCAATGTTGCGGTGCTGCCTGTGATTGATTCTACGAACCAGTATCTGCTGGATCGCCTGCCTGAGTTGAAATCCGGCGATGCCTGTGTTGCAGAATATCAGCAAGCCGGGCGTGGCCGTCGCGGCCGCAAATGGTTCTCGCCATTTGGCGCTAACCTTTATCTTTCCATGTACTGGCGACTCGATCAGGGCCCGGCCGCTGCCATTGGCCTGAGCCTGGTCATCGGCATTGTCATGGCGGAAGTGCTGCACGACCTGGGTGCGGATAAAGTGCGCGTAAAATGGCCGAACGATCTGTATCTGAACGATCGTAAACTTGCCGGTATTCTTGTCGAACTGACGGGAAAAACCGGTGATGCGGCGCAAATCGTTATTGGTGCGGGCCTGAATATGGTCATGCGCAATGTTCAAAATGATGTGGTGAATCAGGCCTGGACTAACCTTCAGGAGGCGGGCATCGTCATCGATCGTAACACCCTCGCCGTACGTATGATTAAAGAGTTGCGCAGCTCGCTCACGCTTTTTGAACAGGAAGGGCTGGCACCGTTCCTGTCTCGTTGGGAAAAGCTGGATAACTTTATTAACCGTCCGGTGAAATTGCTGATTGGTGATAAAGAGATCTACGGGACTTCCCGCGGTATTGACGCTCAGGGCGCGCTGCTTCTGGAGCAGGGTGGCGCGATCAAACCCTGGGTAGGCGGTGAGATTTCACTGCGAAGTGCCGAATAACCGGATTGAGTGAATGATGCGAAAACCCGTCTGCGCGACGCTGGCTGTGATGATGAGCGTGCTTTTTTCTCCTCTCTCGCAGGCGGGTCAGGCCTGGGAAAGTTACAAAGCACGCTTTTTCAAACCGGAAGGCCGCATTGTCGATACCGGCAATGGCGGCGTTTCGCATACGGAAGGCCAGGGTTTTGCCATGCTGATGGCGGTGGCCAATGACGATAAAGCCACGTTCGATAAGCTCTGGCAATGGACAGCCAGCCAGCTGAAGAACAAAGAGAACGGCCTGTTTTACTGGCGTTATAACCCCGCAGAGACCAACCCGGTCGCCGACAAAAACAACGCCGCAGATGGCGATGTGCTGATTGCCTGGGCGTTGTTAAAAGCGGATGCCCGCTGGCATGACAAACGCTACAGCGCTGAATCGGATGCGATTACAAAAGCCCTGATTGACCACAGCGTAATCCGCTATGCGGGTTACCGCGTGATGCTGCCCGGCGCCCAGGGATTTAAGCTTGAGGGTGAAGTAGTCCTTAATCCTTCCTATTTTGTGTTTCCGGCGTGGCAGGCCTTTGCCGGGCGTAGTCATTTACCGGTCTGGCATGAGTTGATTAAGGATGGGAAACACCTGCTGGGCAAAATGGGCTCGGGCAAAGCTAATCTGCCCGCTGACTGGGTTTCACTGACATCAGGCGGCAAGCTGGCGCCGGCCACAGGCTGGCCACCGAGGATGAGCTATGACGCGATTCGTATTCCGTTGTACGTGGCCTGGTCTGATAAACAAAGCCCGTTGCTGACGCCGTGGAAAGCCTGGTTTGGTCAGTTCCCTCGGGAGCAAACGCCCGCCTGGGTTAACGTCACGACCAACGAATATGCGCCCTACATGATGGAAGGCGGCCTGCTGGCGGTACGCGATTTAACGATGGGAGAGTCTTCCGGAGACCCCGAGATCACGTCTAAGGACGACTACTACTCGGCAAGTCTGAAAATGCTGGTGTGGATTTCAGCGCAATAATAACGCACTGACTATTCCCTCTCCCCAATGGGGAGAGGGTTAGGGTGAGGGGCCTTACTGCGGATACGGTACCCAATCCCCGCCGTTCAGGCGAACGTACGGTTTATTCTGATACTGAATCACCACCGCGTTGGCGTTCTCGGAGACTTCTGCCGTTTGCGGCAGTTTGCTGGTGAGCTGATCCCAGTTCACGCTGTCTTCTACAAACAGCTTCCCGTCTACGGCACGGGCAACCAGTTCTGAGATCGCCAGATAGCTGGTTGGCTGAGCGATCTCAATCGGTGCGCCCTGATGCGGTGCTTTCATACCAAAGAATTTAATGCCTGCAGGCACGTTGGTAATCGATGGGCTTGGGATATCACGCAGGCCTGAAACCTGCATTCTGTCGCCTTTCAGCGCGCCACCGTGCTCAGGTACCACAACCACCATCACTTTACGGCCTGATTTTTCCAGCTCCGTGAAGAATGCGTCCAGCTCGTCAAAGAGCTTCTGCGCACGCACTTTATAATCCGCTGTTTTGCTCACGCCCGGGAAGTGGTTACCGTCGTGAAGAGGCAGGGTGTTAAAGAACGTCGCGCTGCGTGGGTTATTGTCTTTTTCGATGGTCTGCAGCCAGCGCTGCAGTACGGCGGTATCGTCATAAACGGGCGAGCCGTCGAAGCCCAGCAGAGAGACCGGCAGCCCGGTTTGATCCATCAGCGGCGCCTGCATACCCCCTTCTTCGCGCACCTCTTTCAGGAAGTTACCGAACTGGCCGTTATGCCCCAGCATCAGATGCTGCGTAAAGCCCAGCTTTGAGAGGTTATCGAACAGATAACACTGGTTGCCGGCTGGCTGATACAAATTCTTGTGCGATGGCTGACCGCAGCTAGCACGCAGCAGACGAATGGCCGCCGGTCCGCTGTACGAGGTGGCAGAGTTGAAATCTTTAAACTGAATGTCGAAATGCGACCACAGCGGGTGCGACATTAACCCGGCGGCGTCTACGTCCGCCCAGGAGAGGGAACAGATGTTAATCACCAGCAGCTCAAACGGCTGAGCATCCGCCGGCAGCGCGTCCGGGAATTTCGTCTGTCGCTTGTCTTCCGCGGCGTAGAAACTGGAGAGCCAGGCGTTCAGGTTTGTTGAAGTCGGCGGTGCAGTTTGAGTTGGGATATCGCCCACCACGGGCGTATCGCCTGCCGTCGTAACGGTTGCCGCTGCACTTCCCCCGGTGGTGGTCACCGTGCTGGTTGGCTGACCAGCAGGCCACAGCGAAAAGTTTGGACCCGCCAGCGTCAGCACGTTAAGCCAGATCATAATCGCGACGACAAACACCGTGACGCGGATCCACTGTGACAGGAACAGCCAGGCAACCAGCAGCACAAAGACCGCGCCTATCATCTGCCAGTTAATAAAGCGCTCAGCCAGGTCAAGCATATAGTCTGCACTGAAGCCTGCCACCTGCGAGCCCTGGCTCATAATGCTGTCCGGCCCCGGTAGCCAGGTATCATGCCAGAACAGCGCAAAGCCGAGAGGGATGGCTACCCAGTGGCGTAAGCGATGCAGCCTGATATTCGGCAGAGGCATCAGCAGGAAGGCCATAAACACCAGGTTGAGAAGGGGATGGAAATTCAGATAGCCTGCCCACAGCAGACCAAACTTCACCAGAAAGTAGAAGTTCCAGCCGGATAGGCCGCGCCAGTATTGCCAGAGCGGCGAGGGTGACGAAGCGGTATAGGTAGAATTAGTCATGTTTACGGTCTGCCTTGACGTGTGATGCCCGTGTCAGAGTTCCGGCTGGTTTCACGTAGCGAGGTTTTACAAACAGCACTCTGGCCGTATCGCGGATACGGCGTATGGAATGGCGTGCATAGTAGCCAAGCGGGAAAAAGATCAGCGCACAGAAGATAACCAGTTGAATGATATCGCTGATATTCATGATGGTGCGTTCTCCGCGTTGTCTGTTAATAAGCGAAGGGGCTCCGGCACCCGACGCCAGACGTGTCCATCATGTCTGGCATTGAGGATAGGTTTGACATCGCTCGTCATCGTAAGCGGTTTAGCCCATTGTTCAGGCTGGAGCGCGCGCATCTGCACCAGCTCCGCGCTGATAGAATTATCTTCAAACCAAATCATACGGTTTGAGAAAATATCCCCGGTAGGCAGGGGGAAGATGTGGTTAAGCGCCGTATCGAGATCGTTGACCCGGCAGAAGGACAAAAACAGCACCAGCCGATTGTCGCCAATGGTCATGATGTCCCCGGTACGGTTTGGGCGACACAGGGTGAGAGCCTGTTCAACGCGAATACCCGGCACAGGGCGCAGGGCAACCATAACCCCTTTTCCGTCAGCGGGAAGGAGCGTGTTGTTCATCATGTTCCCAACGGCGTCGCAGAAGGTATCCCATTTTTGGTATCCGCGCAGCTTCATCGGCTGCGTCATGGAGAGCAGCGTGGAAATATCTTCCGGTACGTGACGGCTAAACTGCTGGCCCTGAACGCTTTCGATAAGCGTCAGGCAGCGCGACAGCGGGGCATTCCATGGAATAACCATATTGGCACCGCAGCCCAGAAGCAGGCGCTCATCGGTGGCGCGCAGGCTGGTATTATTTTCGCGCACGATAATTTTTAACGCGCTACCGCGCTGGCGGCGTAAGGTGTGGATTTGCCTTGCCAGCGTCTCAATCTGGTTATTCTGCATCAACGAGAAAATAAGCGTTGCCGCCTGGGTTGTGCGGGCTTCATGGAAGAGGGCTTCGTTAGTGTCAAACAGTGACCAGTTTTCCGACAGGGCGGGCGCGCCCTCTAACACTGCAATATGGCTCAGGATGCGTTTTTCATCACTGCGCGGTTGCACCACGGTTTCTTCCTGCTGCGCCAGGTGCCACTCGCCCTCAATCTGTTTCAGCGTAAGCTGTTGCCTGGCACTCACACCTTTTTCATTACACCAGAACGCAATATCGTAGAGATAGCTGCCCACCTGGTCACGCACGCTTGCCAGACCGAACAGGGAGCGATATTCGCCCATTAAAAGTGAAAACAGCTTGTCATTATTACTGCCGGGATTGACTATCAATAGCGTGCAATTTTGAAATTTTGCCCATTTATTGATTTTTTCCAGCCACGGCAACAGTTTTTCAGCAGGGATATTTTGCAGAACGTTATTTGCACATTTCAGGATCACTAGATAGTGATCCGGATCAATAGTGCACTGAACATCGCGGGACAAAAAGTATAGACTATCGGCTTCCGATGTCATGGAAAATAATCGCACCGTCTGGGGGCCGCGGTCACTTTCAAGCGTGATAATTTTCTTCGGATCTTCACCCATGCTAATGACGGCCACGCGGGAATCCTTATCCTGAGCAGCAATTGTCTGGTTTACCAGACTGATAGCATCTTCATTACGGTCCGTATTAATCCACCAGACTCCTCCGACTGGCATGTGGCTCAATTCGTCCCATAATGACTGGATGCCAATAGAAAATATGGAGTCCACGGTGTCCCTCTTTTCGTCTAATTTATCTGTATCTCAGTTTACTAGCGAAAGCGTAGAAATAAACCTAACATTGAAATTAAAGAACATCAGATTTAGCATGTAAATGAAATTTGTCAGGGCAGGAAGCCCCGCAACTTCTTTAGCGTGCGATTTTCCTCAAAGGGATGGAAAAAGAATGGATAATAACGAACCCGGAACCCCAGTCGACTCGACCCTGGGCTATACATTCCAAAATGATTTTCTGGCGCTGACGCAGGCCTTTTCTTTACCTGAAATAGATTACACCGATATTTCCCAGAGGGAACAGTTGGCCGCGGCTATTAAACGCTGGCCGTTATTAGCTGAATTCGCCCATCAACAATAAGGGAGCCATTGATGGCCATACTCGGATTACAGGGCGTCCGTGGCGGTGTGGGTACCACATCTGTTACCGCGGCGCTGGCGTGGTCATTACAGCTTTTAGGTGAATCGGTGCTGGTTATTGACGCCTGCGCCGATAATTTGCTGCGTATGTCGTTTAATGTCGACTTTACCCGCGAAGAGGGCTGGGCCCGCGCGCTGCTTGATGATAAAGACTGGCGGGATGCCGGTATGCGTTATACCTCCCAGCTTGATCTACTGCCGTTTGGCCAACTGTCCACCTCAGAACGTGAGAATGAAGCCGCATATCAGCGCCTGTTTTCGCAGTTCACGCTTGCGCTGCAAAGCCTGAAAGAAAAGGGGCAGTATAAGTGGATCCTGCTGGATCTGCCGCACGGCGCCGGCACGCTGACCCGACAGCTTATCGCACAGTGCGACCATGTCCTCTCGATCGTCAACGTCGATGCAAACTGCCATATCCGCCTGCATCAGCAAGGATTACCGCAAAACGGCCATATCCTGATTAACGATTTACGCATTGGCAGCCAGATCCAGGACGATCTGTATCAGGTGTGGCTGCAAAGCCAGCGCCGCCTGCTTCCTGTTGTCATTCATCGTGATGAAGGCATGGCTGAATGCCTTGCGTCTAAGCAACCGCTCGGCGAATACCGCAGCGACTCACTGGCGGCAGAAGAGATCCTGACGCTGGCTAACTGGTGTCTGCTGAACTTCTCCAGCGGGGCGGAGCGTGCAGGGAGCGCTGTATGAGTCGTCTCGCCAGCTGGTTACTCATCCCACCGGTCAGTTCGCGCTTGAGCGAACGTTACCGGCATTTCCGCCGGCATGGTGCTTCGGCATTTAGCGCCGCGCTCGGCTGTTTCTGGATGATTCTGGCCTGGATGTTCATTCCACTCGAACACCCACGCTGGCAGCGCATACGTGCACGGCACAGTGAATTATATCCGCATATTAATCCCGACCGGCCGCGGCCTTTGGATCCGGCGCGCTATCTCATTCAGGCCATCTGGCTGGTGGCCACTTCCTCCCGCTCGGAGAAAAAAACGCCGCACTGGCGCAGCTTCTCCCGCGTGCAGCAGCTACGTGAACGCTACCATCAGTGGCTGGACAGGCTGCCCAGCAGCGTAAGCGATAAAACCAGCCATCTGGATAACCATAAAGAGCTCGGGCATCTCCACCCGGGCTTGCGGCGTTTTATTCTCGGCGTCATCGTCGTGTTCTCGCTCATCCTGGCGCTGGTCTGTATTACGCAACCCTTTAACCCGCTGGCGCAGTTCACCTTCCTGATCCTGCTGTGGGGCGTGGCGCTGCTGGTTCGCCGTATTCCGGGCCGCTTCTCGGCGCTGATGCTGATTGTGCTGTCGTTGACCGTCTCCTGTCGCTACATCTGGTGGCGTTATACCTCCACCCTGAACTGGGACGATCCGGTCAGCCTGGTGTGCGGCCTGGTGCTGCTGTTTGCTGAAACCTACGCCTGGATTGTGCTGGTGCTGGGCTATTTCCAGGTCATTTGGCCGCTCAACCGCCAGCCGGTTCCGCTGCCGAAAGACACCACGCAGTGGCCGACCGTCGATCTCTTCGTGCCGACCTACAACGAAGACCTGAGCGTGGTAAAGAACACTATCTATGCCGCGCTGGGCATCGACTGGCCAAAGGATAAACTTAAAGTCTGGATCCTGGATGACGGCAACCGACCGGCGTTTCGCCAGTTTGCAGAGGAGGTTGGCGTCGAGTACATCGCCCGTCCGACTCACGAGCACGCTAAAGCCGGGAACATCAACAACGCGCTGAAGTATGCCAAAGGGGAGTTTGTCTCGATCTTTGACTGTGACCACGTGCCGACGCGCTCGTTCCTGCAGATGACCATGGGCTGGTTCCTGAAAGAAAAAGAGCTGGCGATGATGCAGACGCCGCACCACTTCTTCTCGCCGGATCCGTTTGAACGTAACCTTGGCCGTTTCCGTAAAACCCCGAACGAAGGCACGCTGTTCTACGGCCTGGTGCAGGACGGTAACGACATGTGGGATGCCACCTTCTTCTGCGGCTCCTGTGCGGTTATCCGCCGTAAACCGCTGGATGAAATTGGCGGTATTGCCGTTGAAACGGTGACGGAAGATGCGCATACCTCTCTGCGCCTGCACCGTCGTGGCTATACCTCCGCCTATATGCGTATTCCTCAGGCCGCCGGTCTGGCAACGGAGTCACTGTCGGCGCACATTGGTCAGCGTATTCGCTGGGCGCGCGGCATGGTGCAGATTTTCCGTCTCGATAACCCGCTGATAGGGAAAGGACTCAAGCTGGCGCAGCGTCTTTGCTACGTCAACGCCATGTTCCACTTCTTATCCGGTATCCCGCGGCTGATCTTCCTGACCGCGCCGCTGGCGTTCCTGCTCCTTCACGCCTATATCATTTACGCCCCGGCGCTGATGATTGCGCTGTTTGTTCTGCCTCACATGATCCACGCGAGCCTGACGAACTCGAAGATTCAGGGTAAATACCGCCACTCCTTCTGGAGTGAAATCTACGAAACGGTGCTGGCCTGGTACATCGCGCCGCCGACGATGGTGGCGCTGATTAACCCGCACAAAGGTAAATTTAACGTCACCGCGAAGGGCGGTCTGGTGGAAGAGGAGTACGTCGACTGGGTGATCTCCCGTCCGTATATCTTCCTGGTACTGCTGAATATTGTGGGCGTCATCGCCGGTATCTGGCGTTACTTCTACGGCCCGGAAAACGAGATCCTCACCGTATTCGTGAGTATGGCCTGGGTCTTCTACAACCTGATCATCCTCGGTGGCGCGGTGGCGGTATCGGTGGAGAGCAAACAGGTTCGTCGCGCGCATCGCGTTGAAATCTGCATGCCTGCGGCGATTGCCCGTGAAGATGGACATCTCTTCTCCTGTACCGTGCACGACTTCTCTGACGGCGGTCTGGGAATCAAAATCAACGGCCAGGCGAAGGTGCTGGAAGGGCAGAAAGTGAACCTGCTGCTTAAGCGCGGTCAGCAGGAGTACGTCTTCCCGACGCAGGTCGTTCGTGTGGCGGGCAATGAAGTTGGTCTGCAGCTGATGCCGTTGACCAAAAAGCAACATATTGATTTTGTGCAGTGTACGTTTGCCCGCGCGGACACGTGGGCTCTCTGGCAGGACAGCTTCCCGGAAGATAAACCACTGGAAAGCCTGCTGGATATTCTGAAGCTGGGGTTCCGTGGCTATCGTCACCTTGCAGAATTTGCCCCGTCGTCGGTGAAATTAATTTTCCGGTCACTTACTTCGCTGGTTTCCTGGGTCGTGTCGTTCATTCCTCGTCGTCCTGAGCGAGATGAGGCGAAGCAGGCGGACCCGGTTATGGCTCAACAATGATGATAACGCGATGAAAACAAAACTTTCCTGGTTATGTGCAGTGGCAATGGGGATGAATGCGTTCCCCGCAACAATGGCTAACGCGGCACCTGATAACGCAGCGGCAACGCCTGCGCCAACGGTACCTGTCGTCGCGCAAGCAACCGATCCGGTTGTCACTGCGGCACCTGGTCAAACAGAAAACATCATGCCGAACCAGCCAACGGAGGGGAATACCCTGCCGGCAGACAGCCAGGTCGTCGGGCAGGTGATGCCGGGTGTTCGGGGCGCGAATGCGCCCGTCGTCGCGGACAACGCGCCGTCGCGGGACGTGAAGCTGACCTTCGCGCAAATTGCACCGCCTCCGGGCAGCATGGTGCTGCGCGGCATCAATCCTAACGGCGGCATTGAATTTGGCATGCGCAGCGATGAGGTCGTCTCTAATGCGATGCTGAACCTTGAATACACCCCGTCGCCATCGCTGTTGCCGACGCAGTCTCAGCTGAAGGTTTACCTGAATGACGAGCTGATGGACGTTCTGCCGGTCACGAAAGAGCAGCTCGGTAAGAAAACGCAGGCGCAGGTGCCGATCAACCCGCTGTTCATCACCGACTTTAACCGTATCCGCCTGGAGTTTGTCGGTCATTACCGCGATGTCTGCGAAAACCCTGCCAGCAACACGCTGTGGATGGACGTCGGGCGTAACTCCTCGCTGCAGATGACCTACCAGTCGCTGGCGCTGAAAAACGATCTCTCGGCCTTCCCGGTTCCGTTCTTCGACCCACGTGATAACCGTCCGCTTACTCTGCCGATGGTGTTTGCGTCGTCCCCGGACGTGACCGAGCAGCTGGCGGCCACCATTGTGGCCTCCTGGTTTGGCTCCCGCGCCGGCTGGCGTGGTCAGAGCTTCCCGGCGATGTATGACAAACTGCCGGACAGAAATGCAATTGTGTTTGCGACCAACGCGAAGCGCCCGGCCTTCCTGCGCGATCATCCGGACGTCAAAGCGCCAACCGTGGAAATGATAAGCCATCCGGAAAACCCGTACGTGAAGCTGCTGGTGGTCTTTGGTCGTGACGATAAAGATCTGGTGCAGGCCGCAAAAGCGATTGCCCAGGGCAACGTTCTTTTCCGCGGCAACAGCGTCGTGGTGGATGAGGTCAAGCCGCTGCTGGCCCGTAAACCTTACGATGCGCCAAACTGGGTGCGTACCGACCGTGCGGTGACATTTGGCGAGCTGAAAACCTATGAGGAACAGCTGCAGGCGACGGGTCTCGAGCCCGCACCGATTAGCCTGTCGCTGAATCTGCCGCCGGATCTCTATCTGCTGCGTACCAACGGCATTGATATCAACCTGAACTACCGTTATACCGCGCCAGCCACCAAAGACAGCTCGCGCATGGATATCAGCCTGAACAACCAGTTCCTGCAGTCGTTCAGCCTGCAAAGCACACAGGATACTAACCGCCTGATGCTCCGCCTGCCGGTGCTGCAGGGTCTGCTGGACGGTAAAACGGATGTCTCTATCCCGGCTCTGAAACTTGGCGCAATAAATCAGCTGCGCTTTGACTTCCAGTACATGAACCCGATGCCTGGCGGTTCGGCGGAAAACTGCATCACCTTCCAGCCGGTGCAGAACCACGTCGTGATTGGCGATGAGTCGACCATCGACTTCTCGAAGTACTACCACTTCCTGGCGATGCCGGATCTGCGCGCCTTTGCCAATGCGGGCTTCCCGTTCAGCCGCATGGCCGATCTCTCTGAGTCCATCGTTGTGATGCCAAAAGCGCCAAGCGAAGGGCAGGTGACAACCCTGCTGGACACCATGGCGACCGTTGGCGGGCAGACAGGCTTGCCGGCAATTAACGTCACGTTGACGGACGATGGCAGCCAGATTCAGAACAAAGACGCTGATGTTCTGGTGATCGGTAGCATCCCGGACAAGCTGAAGGATGACAAACGCATCGATCTGCTGGTGAAAGCGGCCCAGTCCTGGGTTAACACGCCGCTGCGCCAGACCGAGTTCCCGAGCATCATGCCGGATGTGAACGATCGTCAGGCCAGCGCGCAGACGACCGTAACGTCTCAGGGGGCAATGGCTGCGGTGGTGGGCTTCCAGTCCCCTTACAACGACCAGCGCAGCGTGGTGGCTCTCCTTGCGGACAGCCCGCGCGGGTACGAACTGCTTAATACGGCCATGAACGACAGCGGTAAACGTGCCGCGATGTTTGGCTCTGTGTCGGTGATCCGCGAGTCCGGCGTCAATAGCCTGCGCGTGGGCGATGTGTACTACGTCGGCCATCTGCCGTGGTTCGAACGCCTGTGGTATGCGCTGTCTAACCATCCGGTTCTGCTGGCTATCCTGGCGGCGGTCAGTGTGGTCTTGCTGGCATGGGTACTGTGGCGTCTGCTGCGAATCATCAGCCGTCGTCGTCTGAACCCGGATGAGTAAGATGTGATGAAAGCCTTTCGCTGGTGTGCATTAGCAGCGTTGATACTGGCGGCGCTCCCTCTTCGCGCCGCCTGTAACTGGCCTGCCTGGGAGCAGTTTAAAAAGGATTACATCAGCGAGGGCGGGCGCGTCATCGATCCCAGCGACACGCGCAAAATAACGACCTCTGAAGGGCAAAGCTACGCCTTGTTCTTTGCCCTGGCGGCAAACGATCGCAACGCGTTTGACCAGCTGCTGACCTGGACGCGCGATAATCTTGCCGGCGGTAATCTCAACGATCGTCTGCCAGCCTGGCTCTGGGGTCAGAAAGACAAAGAAACGTGGGCGGTGATTGATACCAACTCCGCCTCCGACGCCGATGTCTGGATCGCCTGGTCACTGCTCGAAGCGGGTCGGCTGTGGAAACACCCGGATTATACCCGCACGGGTAAGGCGCTGCTTAAGCGCATTGCCGGCGAGGAAGTGGTGAAAGTCCCGGGGCTCGGCGCAATGCTGCTTCCCGGTAAAGTCGGTTTTGCCGATGAACACGCCTGGCGCTTTAATCCCAGCTATCTTCCTCCGCAGCTGGCGCGTTATTTCACGCGCTTTGGTGCTCCGTGGCCCCAGATTCGTGAAACCAATCTGCGCCTGCTGCTGGAGAGTGCGCCAAAAGGTTTTTCGCCGGACTGGGTGCAGTATCAGCAAAACAGAGGCTGGCGGTTACAGCAGGATAAATCGCTGGTGGGGGGCTACGACGCCATCCGCGTTTATCTCTGGGTGGGAATGATGAGTGATAAAGATCCTCAGAAGGCCCCGCTGCTGGCGCGCTTCCAGCCCATGGCGGCAATGACGATGAAACGGGGTGTGCCGCCTGAGAAAATGGATGTGGCGAGTGGAAAACACACGGGTAACGGCCCGGTCGGTTTCTCTGCCGCCATGCTGCCTTTTTTACAACAGCGCGATGCCCAGGCCGTTCAGCGCCAGCGCGTTGCAGACCATTTTCCCGATAATAACGCCTATTACAGTTACGTACTGACTCTCTTTGGTCAGGGATGGGATCAGCATCGTTTTCGCTTCACCACTAAAGGTGAATTAATACCGGATTGGGGCCAGGAATGCGCAAGTTCACAGTAAATCTACTCAGTTTATCGCTTGGCCTGGCGCTTATGCCGTGGGCCCAGGCCGCCAACTCACCGCAGCAGAAACAGCTGCTGGAGCAGGTTCGTCTGGGTGAATCGACACAGCGTGAGGATTTGGTTCGTCAGTCGCTCTATCGCCTTGAGCTGATTGATCCGAACAACCCTGACGTGATTGCCGCACGCTTCCGCTATCTGCTGCGTCAGGGCGATAACGCCGGTGCGCAAAAAGAGCTGGATCGTCTGAAAGGGATCGCCCCGGGCTCGAGCGCGTACCAGTCCTCGCGCAATACGATGCTGCTTTCCACTCCGGACGGCCGCCAGCAGCTACAGCAGGCGCGATTGCTCGCCACAACGGGACACACGCAGGAGGCGATTGCCGCCTACGACAAGCTGTTTGACGGCAATCCGCCGGGCGGCGACGTGGCGACGGAATACTGGAACGTCGTGGCGAAAGATCCTGCCCGCCGCAGTGCGGCCATCAATCAGCTCAAGAAAATAAATACCAGCAGCCCCGGCAACACGCAGCTGCAGGCGACGCTCTCCCAGCTTCTGTTCCAGAGCGGACGCCGTGATGAAGGCTTTGCTGTGCTACAGGAGATGTCCCGGTCCACCAATGGCCGCAGTCAGGCGTCTGATATGTGGTATGACCAAATCAAAGACCAGCCTGCCAGCAGCGCCAGCGTCAGCGCGCTGCAAAAATACCTGAGCGTGTTCAGCGACGGTGATAGCGTCGCGGCGGCGCGTGCCCAGCTTGAAGCGCAGCAAAAACAGCTCGCTGACCCGGCGTTCCGCGCGAAGGCGGAAGGGCTGGCGGCGGTTGATGCCGGACAGGGGAGCAAGGCGGTGGCGGAGCTGCAAAAAGCCGTCAGCGCCAACCATGCCGACAGTGAAGCGGTGGGTGCCCTTGGACAGGCTTACTCCCAGAAAGGTGACCGCGCCCGCGCGGTGGCACAGTTTGAAAAGGCAATTGCCCTCGATCCGCAAAGCGATAACCGGGGAAAATGGGACAGTTTGCTGAAGGTTAACCGCTACTGGCTGCTGATCCAGCAGGGCGATGCGGCGCTGAAGGCGAATAACCCGGCCCAGGCGGAGCGTTACTATCAGCAGGCACGCAATATCGACAATACCGACAGCTATGCCGTGCTGGGGCTCGGAGATGCCGCTGCGGCACGCAAAGATAACGACGCGGCGGAGCGCTATTATCGCCAGGCGTTGCGTATGGACAGCGGCAACAGCAATGCGGTCCGCGGTCTGGCCGGGATTTACCGCGCGCAGTCACCGGAGAAGGCCTCGCAGTTTATCCAGTCTCTCTCCGCCAGCCAGCGCCGCAGCATTGATGATATTGAACGTAGCCTGACCAACGAGCAGCTGTCCGCCCAGGCAGAACAACTGGAGAATCAGGGGAAATACGCGCAGGCTGCCGACATTCAGCGTCGTCGTCTGGCGCTCTCTCCCGGCGACGTGTGGATAACGTATCGCCTCTCGCGCGATCTCTACAGCGCGGGCCAGCGCAGCCAGGCTGATACTCTGATGCGTCAGCTTGCCAGCCAGAAACCAACCGATCCGGATCAGGTTTACGCCAACGGGCTGTATCTTTCCGGTAACGATCAGGACCGGGCAGCGCTGGCGCATCTGGACACGCTGCCGCGCAGCCAGTGGAACGGCAATATCCAGGAGCTTGCCGACCGCCTGCAAAGCAATCAGGTGCTGGAAACCGCCAACCGTCTGCGCGACAGCGGCAAAGAGCAGGAGGCGGAGAATCTCCTTCGCCAGCAGCCAGCCTCTACCCGTATCGACCTCACGCTGGCGGACTGGGCGCAGCAGCGTGGCGATCTGGACGCGGCGAAAACAGCCTACAGCACCGTGCTTCAGCGCGAGCCGCAGAACGAAGACGCAATCCTCGGCCTGACCGAAATCTACAGTGCGCAAGGTAACAAGGATGCCGCGCGCGCGGAGCTGGCGAAGCTGCCCGCCGCGCAAAACGGTCAGCCGCTGTCGCTCAATATGCAGCGCCGGATCGCGATGGCGCAGGCAGGCCTGGGCGATTCCGCCGCCGCAGAGCAGACCTTCAACAAAATTATTCCGCAGGCTAAATCGCAGCCCGCCTCCATGGAAAACGCGCTGGTGCTGCGTGATGCCGCGCGTTTCCAGGCGCAAAATGGCCAGCCACAGCAGGCGCTGGAAACCTATAAAGATGCGATGGTGTCGACAGGCATTACGACGACGCGTCCGGCTGATAACGACAGTTTCACCCGCTTGACGCGTAACGATGAAAAAGACGACTGGCTGAAGCGCGGCGTGCGCAGCGACGCCGGTGACCTGTACCGTCAGCAGGATGTTAACGTCACGCTGCAGCACGATTACTGGGGCTCCAGCGGCACGGGCGGGTATTCTGACCTGAAAGCGCATACCACCATGCTGCAGGTTGATGCGCCGCTCTCTGATGGACGGATGTTCTTCCGCAGCGATCTGGTCAATATGGATGCCGGTTCGTTTGCCACCCGTAACGGCACCTACGATCCCAAGTGGGGTACCTGTGCCGAAACGCCGTGCAGCGGCAACACTCATCAGTCAGACAATGGCGCGAGCGTCGCCGTCGGCTGGCAGAACAAAACCTGGGCATGGGATATCGGCACCACGCCGATGGGCTTTGACGTCGTTGACGTGGTGGGGGGCGTAAGCTACAGCAGCGATTTAGGGCCTATCGGCTATACCGTTAACGCCCATCGCCGGCCAATCTCCAGCTCTCTGCTGGCCTTTGCCGGGCAAAAAGATACCAATACCGGCACCACGTGGGGCGGCGTGCGCGCCACCGGCGGCGGCGTAAGCATGAGCTACGACAAAGGGGAGGCGCACGGCGTCTGGTCAAGCCTGAATGCGGAAACGCTGACGGGTAAAAATGTGGAGGATAACTGGCGCGTTCGCTGGATGACGGGTTACTACTACAAGCTCATTAATAAAAACAATGAGCGCCTGACGGTCGGCGTCTCCAATATGCTCTGGCACTACGACAAGGACCTGAGCGGCTATACCCTGGGTCAGGGCGGTTATTACAGCCCGCAGGAATATGTCTCCTTCGCGCTGCCGGTGACCTGGCGTAAACGTACGGAGAACTGGTCCTGGGAGCTGGGGGGATCCGTGTCCTGGTCCCACTCGAAAACCAAAGACGAACTGCGCTACCCGGACCAGAGCCTGATCCCGACCGATGAACCTGGCCGCTATACCGACCGCGGCGCGATGGAAACCGGCAGCAGTTCCTCAGGCACGGGTTACACCGCGCGAGCCATCATCGAACGTCGGGTGACCTCCAACTGGTTTGTCGGCATGGGCGTGGATATTCAGGAAGCGAAGGACTATACCCCAAGCCATGCGCTGATCTATGTACGCTACTCTGCCGCAGGCTGGCAGGGCGATATGGACTTACCGCCGCAGCCGCTCATCCCTTACGCGGACTGGTAATCGGATTTTACTTAATCCATTTGTAAGTCTCTCTTAATAGCGCAGCAATCGGGTATACTCAGGCGCGCCGGGTTTACACCCTGGTGCGCCCCTGCGCTTCGAGTTTTGTGGAGAGTCATTTTGCGTGTTAGCCGTTCTTTAACGATCAAACAGATGGCGATGGTGTCAGCCGTCACAATGCTGTTTGTACTGCTCTTCTGCGTAATTTTGCTGTTTCATTCCGTACAGCAGAATCGCTATAACACGGCTTCGCAGTTAGAAAGTATCGCCCGCTCGGTGCGCGGCCCGCTTTCTGCCTCTATCCTGAAAGGGGATATTCCCGAAGCGGAAACCATCTTAAAACGCATTCAGCCGGCCGGTATTGTTAGCCGGGCCGACGTCGTACTGCCCAACCAGTTTCAGGCGCTGCGGATGAGCTTTATCCCGGAGCGTCCCGTCCCGATGATGGTGATGCGCCTGTTTGAATTGCCGGTACAAATTTCGCTTCCCGTCTATTCGCTTGAACGTCCTGCTAATCCGCAGCCGCTGGCCTACCTGGTATTACAGGCGGACTCATACCGCATGTATAAATTCGTCATGAGCTGGGTGGTTACGTTAGTGACCACTTGCTTACTTATGACGCTTATTCTCAGCGTGGCGCTAACCTGGTGCATTAACCGGCTGATTGTTCATCCGCTGCGCCATATTGCCCGGGAGCTGAACACGCTTTCACCACAGGACCATATGGGCCATCAGCTTACGCTGCCTCGCCTTCATCATGATGATGAAATTGGTATGCTGGTGCGCAGCTATAACCTTAATCAGCAGCGTATCCAGCGTCAGCAGGATGAGCTAAGCAGCAGCGCCACGCGCTTTCCGGTGTCGGAGCTTCCGAATAAAGCCTTCCTGATGGCGATGCTGGAGCAGACCGTTGCCCGGCAGCAAACCACGGCGCTGATGGCGATCGCCTGTGAAACCCTGCAGGACACGGCGGGCGTGCTCAAGGAGAGCCAGCGCGAAATGCTGCTGCTGACCCTCGTGGAAAAAGTGAAGTCTGTCCTTGCCCCGCGCATGGTGCTGACCCAGGTCAGCGGTTACGACCTGGTGGTAATTGCCAACGGCGTGAAAGAGCCATGGCATGCGATCACATTAGGTCAGCAAGTACTCACTGTCATTAATGAGCGGCTGCCTATTCAGGGCATCCAACTGCGTCCGAGCGCCAGTATCGGTATTGCCATGTACTATGGCGATTTAACGGCAGAGCAGCTTTATCATCGCGCGTTCTCGGCGGCGTTCACCGCCCGGCGCAAAGGCAAAAATCAGATCCAGTTCTTCGACCCGGAACAGATGGAAAAGGCGCAGCAGCGCCTGACGGAAGAGAGCGACATCCTGACCGCGCTGGATAACCGCCAGTTTGCCCTCTGGCTACAGCCGCAGGTGAATTTGCTGACGGGAGAGGTGAAAAGCGCCGAGGCGCTGCTGCGCGTGCAGCAGCCGGATGGTTCATGGGAGCTGCCGGAGGGGCTGATCGATCGCATTGAGTCCTGCGGTCTGATGGTCACCGTCGGCTACTGGGTGCTGGAAGAGACGTGCCGTCAGCTTGCCGCCTGGCAGGAGCGCGGCGTAACGCTGCCCCTGTCGGTCAATTTGTCTGCCCTGCAGCTTATGCACCCGACCATGGTTTCAGAGATGCTGGAGCTGATCCATCGTTACCGCATCAAGCCTGATACATTGACCCTGGAAGTCACAGAGAGCCGGCGCATTGACGATCCGAATGAAGCGGTTGCGATTCTGAAGCCTCTGCGTAACGCCGGCATTCGCATTGCGCTGGACGATTTTGGCATGGGATACGCCGGGCTGCGCCAGCTTCAGCACATGAAAACCCTGCCGGTAGATGTGTTAAAAATTGATAAAGCGTTTGTCGACGGCCTGCCGGGCGACAGCAGCATGGTGCAGGCGATTATCCAGATGGCGCGCAGCCTCAACCTGCATCTTATTGCCGAGGGCATTGAAACTGAAGCACAGCGCAGCTGGCTGGCAGAGGCGGGCGTGGAGAGCGGACAGGGCTTCCTTTTTGCACCTGCTGTGCCTTCGGATGTCTTTGAAGAACGATACCTTTCTGGCGCTGACAATCGCGCAAATGTGTAATTTTGTTGCTGGCTTGTGCGAGCCAGCTCAAAGTTCTTAACATTTGTGTTTCAAATTTGAACTGAGTTTATTTCTGTCCTGTTATGTGGGTGTTATTTTAAAGCCGCAGGTTAACCATAACCTTACAAAGCCTGTGGTTTTTCTTCCCAAGGACACCTTATGAAAACCTCACTCTTCAAAAGTCTTTACTTCCAGGTCCTGACAGCCATCGCCATCGGTATTCTGCTGGGTCACTATTACCCCGAGCTGGGCGCACAAATGAAACCGCTTGGCGACGCGTTCGTTAAGCTCATTAAAATGGTCATCGCCCCGGTGATCTTCTGTACCGTCGTGACGGGCATCGCTGGCATGGAAAGCATGAAGGCGGTAGGCCGTACCGGTGCAGTGGCGCTTCTCTATTTTGAAGTGGTCAGTACCCTTGCGCTGATTATCGGTCTGATCATCGTCAACGTGGTGCAGCCGGGCGCGGGTATGAATGTAGACCCGTCAACGCTGGATGCCAAAGCGGTTGCGGTTTATGCCGAACAGGCGAAGGATCAGGGCGTGGTGGCCTTCCTGCTGGACGTGATACCGGGCAGCGTCATCGGCGCGTTCGCCAGCGGTAACATCCTGCAGGTGCTGCTGTTCGCCGTGATGTTTGGCTTTGCCCTGCACCGTCTGGGCAGCAAAGGCCAGCTTATCTTTAATGTGATCGAAAGCTTCTCGCAGGTGATCTTCGGCATCATCAATATGATCATGCGCCTGGCGCCGATTGGGGCCTTCGGTGCGATGGCCTTTACCATCGGGAAATATGGCGTCGGTACGCTGGTGCAGCTGGGTCAGCTGATTATCTGCTTCTATATCACCTGTATCCTCTTTGTGGTGGTGGTGCTGGGCTCCATTGCCCGCGCGACAGGCTTCAACATTTTCAAATTTATCCGCTACATTCGCGAAGAGCTGCTGATTGTTCTGGGGACGTCCTCTTCAGAATCGGCGCTGCCGCGCATGCTCGATAAGATGGAAAAGCTGGGGTGCCGTAAATCGGTGGTCGGGCTGGTGATCCCGACGGGCTACTCCTTTAACCTTGATGGTACCTCGATCTACCTGACGATGGCGGCCGTGTTTATCGCGCAGGCGACCAACAGCCATATGGATATTTTCCATCAGATTACCCTGCTGGTGGTGCTCCTGCTCTCCTCTAAAGGTGCGGCTGGCGTGACGGGCAGCGGCTTTATCGTGCTGGCGGCTACCATCTCTGCAGTGGGTCACCTGCCGGTGGCGGGTCTGGCGCTGATTCTGGGTATTGACCGCTTCATGTCCGAGGCGCGTGCGTTAACCAACCTGGTGGGTAACGGCGTGGCAACGGTAGTGGTGGCGAAATGGGTGAAAGAGCTGGATCACAAAAAGCTCGACGATACTCTGAATAATCGTCCAACTGACAGCAAAAATCCTGGTTTATCCTCTTAATCTTGTCACAAATGCCCGTATTCCCTTGTCGGGATGCGGGCTCCTGCGCATAATAACTGTTCGTACCTGTCATAATTCGACAAGATTTTTTTTGGGTATATTTCACTTCTGACCGTGACGTTTTGCCGAACGCGCGGTCTAATCGACGTGTTTTCATCGTCATCTTTAAGAGTGAAGCGCGTCGCGAGACACTCTTTTTTAACCAGGAATGTTGATCAGGGGTTCACATGCAGGGCACAAAAATTCGACTCTTAACCGGCGGTTTGCTGATGATGGCAGCAGCCAGTTATGTGCAGGCAGATGCGCTCCAGCCAGACCCGGCCTGGCAACAAGGGACATTAGCGAACGGTTTTCAGTGGCAGGTGTTAGCCACTCCGCAACGTCCCAGCGACCGTATTGAAATCCGTCTGTCTGTTAATACCGGCTCCCTCACGGAAAGCACCCAGCAAACCGGTTTTAGCCACTTTATTCCCCGGCTGGCGCTCACTCAGAGCGGCAGCCTGCAAGCAGTTCAGGTGCGTTCGCTTTGGCAACAGGCCATCGATCCGAAACGCCCACTCCCACCGGCTGTTGTCTCGTATGACTACACCATGTTTAACCTGAGCCTGCCTAATAACCGTAACGATCTGCTTAAAGAAGCGCTGACGTATCTCTCCGATGCCTCTGGCAACCTGGCGATTACCCCGGATACCGTCAACTACGCGTTGAGCAACAGTGACATGGTGGCGACTTGGCCTGGAGACACCAAAGAGGGCTGGTGGCGCTACCGCCTGAAAGGCTCGACGTTACTGGGACACGATCCGGCCGAACCGCTGAAACAGCCAGTGGACGCCGAACAGGTAAAATCGTACTACCAGAAATGGTACACCCCGGACGCAATGACGCTGATCGTGGTGGGCAACGTGGACAGCCGCGCGGTAATTGAGCAGATCAACAAAGCGTTTGGCGATCTGAAAGGCAAGCGTGAATCGCCGGCGCCTGTTCCAACGCTCTCCCCGCTGCGTGCAGAGCCGGTCAGCATTATGACGGACACCGTGCGTCAGGACCGACTCTCCGTGATGTGGGATACCGCCTGGCAGCCAATTCGTGAGTCCGCGGCGCTGTTGCGCTACTGGCGTGCCGATCTGGCCCGTGAAGCGCTGTTCTGGCACGTTCAGCAGACGCTCAGTAAGAACAATATGAAGAATATCGGGCTTGGCTTTGACTGCCGCGTGCTGTTCCAGCGTGCGCAATGCGCGATTAACGTTGAATCGCCGGGCGATAAGCTGAATGCGAATCTGGGTGTGGTCGCGAAAGAGCTGGCAAAAGTGCGTAAAGAGGGGCTTTCCGAAGAGGAGTTCAACGCCCTTCTGGCGCAGAAAAAACTCGAGCTTCAGAAGCTGTTTGCGACCTACGCTCGTGCCGATACCGACATTCTGATCAGCCAGCGTATTCGATCCCTGCAGAATCAGGTGGTGGATATTGCGCCGGAACAGTACCAGAAGCTTCGTCAGGACTTCCTGAACGGTCTGACCGTCGATATGCTCAATCAGGACCTCCGTCAGCAGCTGTCGCAGGAGATGGCGTTGATCCTCCTGCAACCGAAGGGCGAGCCGGAATATGACATGAAGGAACTTCAGACGACCTGGGATTCCATTATGGCGACCACTCCGCAGCCGGCGCAGGCCGCCACGGCTGATGATTTACACCCGGATGCGACGGATATTCCGCAGGGGCAGTAATGTTTACATATTCCCTCTCCCTGTGGGAGAGGGGTTAGGGTGAGGGCATCAGCCCGCACCTTACTTAAACAGGCATCGCCTCACGCGGAATAATCGCCCCGCGATACTGAATAACGGTGCTGGCCGTCAGGTGCCCACGCCGTGCCGCCGCTTCCGGGGTTCCACCCGTCAGGCGTACCGCCAGATAGCCCGCGCTGAATGAATCACCTGCCGCCGTGGTATCAATCACTTTCTCTTTGGCAAGCTTCACCGCCGGGACGTCAACCACCGCTTCACCCGCCACCGCAACCAGGCACGACTCCGCACCGCGCTTGATCACCACTTCGCTTACGCCAGCCGCCTGCGTGCGCGCAATCACTTCATCAACCGGCTTCTCACCCCACAGGGCGTCTTCATCGTCGAGCGTCAGGAACGCGATGTCGGTGCATTGCAGCATCTGCTGATAGACCTGCTGCGTCTCTTCGCGGCTGGCCCACAGGCGTGGACGGTAGTTATTATCGAAAATGACCTTCCCGCCGTTCGCGCGGCATTCGCGCAGCAGCGAGAGCAGTTTTTCACGGCTGGTAGGGCTCAGGATCGCCAGGCTGATCCCGCTCAGATAGAGATAATCAAATGTCGCCAGCGTTTCGCAGATGGCAGCGGCAGCGTCGCTCTCCAGCCAGAATTTGGCCGCGGCTTCGTTACGCCAGTAATAAAACGTGCGTTCGCCGGTGCTGTCGGTTTCGATGTAGTAAAGCCCCGGGAGGCGGTTTTCCATCCGCTGAATCAGCGATGTTTCAACGCGTTCACTCTGCCAGGCCTCGAGCATTTGCTGGCTGAAGCTGTCCGTGCCCAGGGCGGTAACGTAGTTCACGGTGAGCGCCTCAGGCGCAACCTGACGGGCAATATAAACGGACGTGTTTAACGTATCGCCACCAAATCCGCGGCTGACTTCCGCGCCTTTTTGTGACAGCTCAATCATGCATTCGCCAATCACGGCAATTTTTTTAGACATAGTCGTGAACCTGAACAGAGTAATTTTCGGTAGTGTGCGCTGGGTGAATTAACTGGTCAACTATATTAAAACAACGTTCCATTATTTTATTTGAGCCAGCGCGTGTTCCTGCCCCTTTCTGTCATCTTAATTTCATTTTCACGGTGAATTGAACATAAAGTTCTCAATTGCCGCGCCGATAATCCTGTGACGAGTCCAGAAAGGCTATCCCAACAACAGGACATCTGAAATGAAGTCAGAGCAGGTTATCCAGCGGCTGAGCACTACGCCTGAGGCAAGTATTGAGAACTTGCAGGAGCATCGCTACTGGCTGCAATGTGAGCGTGCGTACACTTATCAGCCGATCTACCGAACAGACGGTCGACTGATGGCCATCGAAATTTTGACCGTTGTGACGCACCCATCAAACCCTTCTCAGCGTATCGCGCCGGATCGCTATTTTGCCGAAGTGGCCGTTCGCCAGCGTCTGGATGTGCTGGAAGAGCAGCTCCGTATGCTGGCGACGAAGCAGCCCTTTTTCGAACAGCACGATATCCTCGCCTCGGTCAACGTCGATGGTCCAACCCTGCTGGCGCTGCGTCAGAATGCGAAATTACAGGAGCTGATCGCGACCCTGCCGTGGATGCGCTTTGAGCTGGTGGAGCATGTCCGTCTGCCGCAGGATTCCTCGTTTGCGTCGATGTGCGAATTTGGCCCGCTGTGGCTGGATGACTTTGGCACCGGCATGGCGAACTTCTCCGCCCTGAGTGAAGTGCGTTACGACTACATTAAAGTGGCCCGCGATCTGTTCATTATGCTGCGTCAAACCCCTGAAGGGCGGAATCTCTTCACGCTGCTATTACAGCTGATGAACCGCTATTGCCAGGGCGTGATTGTTGAAGGCGTGGAAACGCTGGAAGAGTGGCGTGATGTACAAAACTCCCCCGCCGCGGCGGCACAAGGCTATTTCCTCTCTCGCCCGGTACCCATGGATCGCCTCGAAAGCGTGATAACAACGCTCTGATAAGCCCGCTTCCCTTTGTCTGGACTATAGTTTTACAGGACAGGTCATCAGGAAAGGGGATAAAAATGACTAAAACAACCAGGGTAATCTCCTGGACAGCAGGGATTTTCTTGTTGTTGATCGCGATCGTGATCATCATTATTGCGACGTTTGACTGGAACCGCCTTAAGCCGACCATCAACCAGAAAGTCTCAACCGAACTGAATCGTCCCTTCGCCATACGCGGTGATTTAGGGGTGGTATGGGAACGCCAGAAAGAGGAGCGAGGCTGGCGAAGCTGGATCCCCTGGCCGCACGTTCATGCCGACGACATTATTCTCGGCAACCCGCCGGATATCCCGGAAGTGACCATGGTTCACCTCCCTCGCGTTGAAGCCACGCTGGCCCCGCTCGCGCTCTTCACCAAAACGGTCTATCTGCCGTGGATCAAACTTCAGAAGCCCGATGCGCGCCTGATCCGCCTCTCAGAAAAAAACAATAACTGGACGTTTAACCTCGCCAGCGACGGCGAAAAAGATCCGCATGCCCAGCCTTCCTCCTGGTCATTCCGTCTCGACAACATTCTGTTCGATCGCGGACGGATCGCTATCGACGATAAAGTCAGCAAGGCGGATGTAGAGATCCTGGTCGATCCGCTGGGCAAGCCGCTGCCGTTTAGCGAGGTCACGGGCACCAAAGCGAAGGGCGACACGGCAAGCGTGGGTGACTATGTCTTCGGCCTGACGGCAAAAGGGCGTTACAACGGCCAGCCGCTGAGCGGAAAGGGGAAAATGGGCGGCATGCTGGCGCTGCGGAGCGAAGGCACGCCGTTCCCGGTGCAGGCAGACTTCCGTTCCGGGAATACCCGCGTGGCGTTCGTGGGGACGGTCAACGACCCGATGAACATGGGCGGCGTCGACCTGCGGCTCAAATTTGCCGGTGATTCACTGGGCGAGCTGTACGATCTGACCGGTGTGCTGCTGCCGGATACCCCGCCGTTCGAAACGGACGGGCATCTGGTCGCCAAAATCAACACCGAAAAATCCTCTGTTTTTGACTACCGGGATTTTAACGGCCGCATCGGCGACAGCGACATTCACGGCTCGCTGACGTACACCACCGGAAAACCGCGCCCTAAACTGGAAGGGGATGTCGAGTCCCGTCAGCTGCGGCTGGCCGACCTGGGCCCGCTGATCGGCGTCGATTCCGGTAAAGGTACGAAGTCAAAAGAGGTGAAGAAAGATATCCAGCCGGCCGGGAAAGTGCTGCCCTATGACCGCTTTGAGACCGATAAGTGGGACGTGATGGATGCGGACGTGCGCTTCAAAGGCGGAAAAATTGAACATGGCAGTACGCTGCCGATCAGCAATCTTTCGACCCATATCCTTCTCAAAAATGCCGACCTGCGCCTGCAGCCGCTGAAGTTTGGCATGGCGGGCGGGACAATTTCCTCGAACATTCACCTCGAAGGCGATAAAAAGCCAATGCAGGGGCGAGCCGAAATTAAGGCTCGCAGGCTCAAGCTGAAAGAACTGATGCCCAACGTGGAGCTGATGCAGAAAACCCTCGGTGAAATGAACGGCGATGCCGACATTCGCGGCGTGGGCAATTCCGTGGCGGCCCTGCTGGGAAGCAGTAACGGCAACCTGAAGCTGCTGATGAACGACGGTCTGGTGAGCCGCAACCTGATGGAGATCCTGGGCCTGAACGTGGGTAACTACGTTATCGGGCAAATCTTCGGTGACGATGAGGTGCGGGTGAACTGTGCGGCAGCCAATCTTGATCTGGTTAACGGCGTGGCGCGTCCGCAGATTTTCGCCTTCGACACGGAAAACGCGGTCATTAACGTGACCGGTACCGCCAGCATGGCTTCGGAGCAGCTTGATTTGACGATTGACCCGGAAAGTAAGGGGATCCGTATCATCACCCTGCGCTCGCCGCTTTACGTGCGCGGAACGTTCAAAAATCCGCAGGCGGGCGTGAAGCCTGGCCCGCTGATTGCTCGCGGCGCGGTGGCAGCAGCCCTTGCGACGCTGGTCACCCCGGCCGCAGCGCTGCTGGCGTTGATTTCACCGTCAGAAGGCGAAGCGAACCAGTGTCGGAATATTTTGTCGCAGATGAAGAAGTAAGGTGCGGTCTGTTATTGCCGGGTGGCGCTGCGCTTACCCGGCCTACATTTGAATCGTAGGCAGGGTAAGGCGTAGCCGCCACCCGGCATTAGCTTACAGAGCCTGATGCTTAGTCTCATGCGTCAGCAGCAGCGCAATCAGCGTCAGCGCCGCCATGGCCGCCAGATAGACGCCTACATAGAACAGACCGTAGTTCGCCTGCAGCCAGGTGGCGATATATGGCGCAACGGACGCGCCCAGGATAGACGAGACGTTGTAAGAGAAAGAGGCACCCGTATAACGGACTTCCGTCGGGAACAGCTCTGGCAGCAGCGCACCCATCGGACCGAAGGTCAGCCCCATCAGGCTCAGGCCAATCAGCAGATAGGCCATGACCAGCGCCGGGCTACCTGAACCCAGCAGCGGTGGGAAGACGAACAGAGCAAACAGAATGATGAGCGTGGTGATCGCAATCATGCTCGCGCGACGGCCAAATTTATCCGCCAGCAGACCCGCAATCGGTACCATCACGCCAAAGCCAATCACCGCCATCATCAGCATCCACAGCACTTCGTTACGCGGCAGCCCCAGCCCAACCGGCGCGGCGGCGGTACTGAAGGTCATGGAGTAAACCGTCATGATGTAGAACAGCGTGTAGGTTGCCAGCATGATAAACGTGCCCAGCACGGTCACGCGGACGTGTTTGGTCAGCAGCGTGCCCAGCGGCACTTTCACCTGTTTTTTCGCCGCGGCAACTTTCGCGAAGACAGGGGTCTCATGCAGAGAAACGCGGACGTACAGGCCAATCAGCACCAGTACGGCTGAGAAGACAAACGGGATACGCCAGCCCCAGTTCATAAACTGTTCATCCGTCAGCAGCCAGGAGAGCAGCAGGAACGTCCCGTTCGCAAAGAAGAAGCCAATCGGTGCGCCAAGCTGCGGGAATGAACCATACAGCGCGCGCTTGCGCGCCGGGGCGTTCTCGGTCGCCAGCAGCGCCGCGCCACCCCATTCACCGCCCAGGCCCAGACCCTGACCAAAACGCGCCAGCGCCAGCAGGACCGGTGCCAGAATACCGATGGTTTCATAGGTTGGCAGCAGGCCGATGGCCACGGTGGAAATTCCCATGGTCAGCAGCGAAGCAACCAGCGTCACTTTACGGCCAACGCGATCGCCAAAGTGACCAAAGACCGCTGAACCAATCGGGCGCGCCACAAACGCGATAGCAAAGGTGGCCAGAGACTGCAGCGTGGCCGCCGTCGGGTCACCCTGCGGGAAGAAGATATGCGGGAAGACGATGACCGCAGCGGTGGCATAAATATAAAAGTCGAAGAACTCAATGGCGGTGCCAATCAGCGATGCGACGACAACTTTATTGCGCGAGTTTACCGGAACGTTTTCCGTTCCTGAGTCGAGTGTGGTGGCTGTTGCTTGCATAATATTTTCTTATTTTTGTCGAACGAAAGGCCATATTACGCACAGCAAAAGCGACATTTCAATCTGTAACAAAGCCGCGCGCTGGCGATAAAAGCAACAAAAAGCGGATAATTTTCAGGCCAGCCAAAACTCGTCTATGAAATGCTTCACAGTTTTCTAATATCAGTCAATAAAACTGGTTTTCGGTTAAATAAAAGTTACGAGCTGGATTTATATGCTGAAATGATGAATCGGGCTGAAATTTCAGCCCGAGAGAGGGGTTACCGGTGCGTTTTGCCCGGCATCCGTGGGTCATCTTTGTACTCGGCAGTGGCAATCCACGCCGCGCAGAACAAGGTCAGACGCGCGAAGAAATAGAAGAACGCCATCAACCCCAGCACCGAGCCAAACGCCGCGCCGGAAGGGGATTTCACCAGTGACGGCAGAGTGTAGGTCATCACGATTTTGATGACTTCAAAGCCGATCGCCGCAATCAACGTGCCGCGGATCAGCGCCTTCTTACGCGGGCGATGGCGGGGCAATCGCCAGAAGATCCAGAAGAACAGCAGGTAGTTGGCGAAGATGGAAATGGCCAGCCCAATGCCGCGCCAGGCAGGCTTCAGCCACTCGATGTAATCAAGATAGAGCGCAGAGATAATCATCTGCTGCGCCGAGCCCGCCACCGAGGTAATGGAGAGCGTCACGATGAGGGCGACCAGCAGGCCAATCAGCGAAATAAAGTCGCGGAGATACTTAACCCAAATTTTCTCCTGGTCCTGCGGCTTACGCTCCCAGACATCGCGCGACTGGGCGCGAATGGCCTCGCGCAGGTTGCCCATCCAGTTAACGCCGGAGTAAAGGGCAATCAGCAAACCGACGATCCCGACCGTGGTACGCTGCTGAACGGCGGTATTGATGGTGCTTTTGAGCGTGCTGGCAAGAGTCGGGTCACTGACGTTATTCAGGATCTTCGTGAAGATATCCTGCAGTAGCGTCGGGTGGGACGCGAGCACAAAACCGGCCGCCGCAAATGACACCATCAGGATCGGAATCATCGACAGGAAGGAAAAATAGGTAATTGCAGCGCCAAACTGGTTCCCCATACGGTCATTAAAGCGCTCGGTCGCGCGGATCAGATGCGCCACCATGGGAAACTGCTGAATTCTCTCGGCTATGCCGGTGACGGTTCCCAGCGCTTTGCTGGCGGTGCCAGGCGATTTGGCCTCTTCTGGCTCGGTTTCCATCTTTTTGATGGGATCATACTCTAAATGTTGGGTGGGTCGTTGCGGGTTGTTTTCCGGCGTCACGCGTCTTTTCCTTTTCGTTTGGCTGGATGTTATTGAATTATAGCTTGCGACTAGTCCACGTAAGCTTTTGTGAGTTCAGTAAGCCACTCCATGAACAGATGTACCCGGCGGGAGAGGTTGCGGCGGTGTGGATAAATCAGGGAAACCGGCATTGGCTCTGCCCGATATTGCGAGAGGATCTCAACCAGTTTCTTCGCGCGCAGAGAATCACGCACGCCCACGCGCGGAACCTGAATGATGCCCAGCCCGGCAAGGCAGGCAGCTTGGTAGGTCTCCGTGCTGTTAACGGTTAATACCCCGCCCGTTTTTATCCACTGTGTCGTACTGCCGTTATAAAATTCAAAGCCCTGCGGGCGGCTTCCCAGCGTGGCGGCGTAATGAATAACGGCGTGGGAGCCTAAATCGTCCAGCGTTTCCGGGTAGCCAAAACGCGCCAGATAGTCCGGACTGGCGCAGTTAATCACCGACAGCTTGCCCAGCGGGCGGGCGATAAGCCCCGAATCCTTCAGCGTGCCGACGCGCACCACGCAGTCAAATCCTTCGCGGATAACATCCACCAGGCGATCGCTGCTGCTGAGCTCCAGCTCAATGCCCGGATAGTGCTGCAAAAAAGCAGGCAGTTTGGGGATGACTAAATTTCGAGCAACGCCAACGGGCATATCCACGCGGAGCCGTCCGCTGATGCTGGAGGGGTCGTGCTGAAACATACCGTCGAGTTCATCAAGGTTTGCCAGCAGATCTTTTGCCCGTTCGTAATAGACCATGCCGTCCTGCGTCAGGCTGACGCGCCGCGTGGTGCGGTGCAATAGCTGGGTGCCCAGCCGGTTTTCCAGGGCCTGAATTTGCCGTGAAACGCTGCCTTTCGGCAGGGTTAATGTTTCTGCCGCGCGCGAAAAACTCTCCAGTTCCGCGACGCGGACAAACAGCTGCATTGCGTGAATTTTATCCATAGACGAAGCTCATTGTTGTTTCTGTTGAAACAGTGAAGCGTTTTAACCCCTCTTTATTGATTTTCTATCACCTAATAAGCTCTTTCTCAATCTCCATAACAGCCAAAACGAGGTTTATGATGACTGAACGTATCGCATTAGTGACGGGTGGTAGCCGTGGTCTGGGTAAAAACGCTGCTTTAAAGCTGGCGGCAGACGGCACGGGAATTGTCCTCACCTACAACCGTAGCCAGCAGGAAGCGCTGGAAGTCGTGCAACAAATTCAGGAAAAAGGCGTTAACGCGGCGGCATTACAGCTCAACGTCGGGGATATTTCCCGTTTTGACCATTTTGCCTGCCAGCTTCAGGAAACCCTGAAGACGGTCTGGCAGCGTGAAAACTTTGATTATTTATTAAACAATGCCGGAACGGGATTATACGCGCCCTATGCCGACACCACGGAAGCCCAGTTCGATGAGGCATTAAACATCCATTTCAAGGGGCCCTTCTTCCTGACGCAGCGCCTGTTGCCCTTGCTGGCCGACGGTGGGCGGATCCTCAACGTCTCCAGCGGGCTGGCCCGTTTTACCCAGCCGGGCTCAGGGACCTATGCGGCCATGAAGGGGGCAATGGAAGTGCTGACGCGTTACCAGGCGAAAGAGCTGGGCGCGCGCGGGATCGCCGTCAATATCATCGCGCCCGGTGCGATAGAAACGGACTTTGGCGGCGGACGCGTTCGCGACAATGCGGAGCTGAATCAGATGCTGGCCGCGCAGACGGCGCTGGGACGAGTGGGGCTGCCGGACGATATTGGCGATGCCGTTGCGGCGCTGCTCAGCGATAAACTGGGCTGGATGAACGCGCAGCGCATTGAGGTGTCAGGTGGTATGTTCCTGTGATGCCTGGGCTTAAGGGGAAGGATCCTCTTAAGGAAATCCTTAAGGTGAATGTGTCTAAATACTGACAGATATAAAGAACCCGGCGGGATTTGTAACGTCTCCGTTCGTTGAGTTTTTTCTTAAAAAATGCCTCTGTAGAATCCCCCTTCGCTATTCTCAGAGGGAGAAAAACGATGCGAGTAATCATGTTTGACAGGCAGTCAATATTTATTCATGGAGCGATACACAGTCTGCAGAAGCTCATTCCGGAAATAAATATGACAGGGACCTGTCAGACAGAAGATTTATGGGCTCAGGTATCCGCTTCGCCGGCTGCTATCGTCCTGATTGACGGGAATGTCATTCAGAACGAGGAGACAGCGTGGTTGGAAGCGCTCATGCATCGCTTTCCGGCGATCCGCGTGGTGATGGTGTTAGCGAAAAAAGAGGCCAGATGGGTGGAGCAATTGCGGCAGCGAAACGTCATGGCCATTATTCCCCGAAACGCCAGCCCCGAGCGCTTTTCCGCCGTGCTGGACTCGGTGTCCCGAGGGATGGTCTGTTTTCCGGGAGAGTGGGTCAAACAGCCGTCGTCGCCGCAGGCGCTATCAGCGTTAAGCGAGCGCCAGCGGGAGGTGCTGAAACTGCTGGCGGCGGGGGAGTCAAACAAAGAGATTGGACGCAATCTCAACATCAGTGCCGCCACGGTAAAAGCGCACCTCGAGGCGCTTTTCCGGCGGCTGGACGTGAAAAACAGAACGCAGGCTGCCATGTTCTATACCCGGGCGATGGCCTGAAAGTTCGCTTTCTGGAGTGAAGGTACCTCTCCAGAACTGAATATCATCATTACCAGCGCGTCATGCTGCTGTTGGGTTAATGGGCGTGTACACATTTCCCGCAGCAGCGTCTCACACAGCTGAATATCTTCCTGGAGTAAATATTCCGCCTGCAGGGGAGTAATAAGGCCGCGGAATTTTTCCCTCTCGCGAATCTCATGTCCATAGCCGATAACCCACAATCCGTTTTCGTCACGGTATTTCTCCAGCGAAAGACCCTGATGTTTTTTAATTAACGCAATGGCGGCAGAAGATATTTTCAGCGTATGACCTTTCATATTCGTTTCCTCTTAAGTCGCGACACTGTAGAGGAAACGATTTACGATAAATATCCGCCAAATGGCTGTTGATCAGGAATTGTTATTCAGATATTCCTGCCGTAATAAACCAAATAACCAGTCATTATGCCAGCGCCCCGCGAGGAAATAGCTCTCACGTAATTCCCCTTCCAGGCAAAAGTGGGCTTTTTCCAGCAGACGTCTTGAGGCGACATTCCCCGCCGTGACGGTGGCGGTGAGTCGGCGTATACCTCCCTCTTCAAAGGCATAGCGGCAAAGCGCCTGCAGGGATTCAAAGCCGTAGCCTTTTCCCTGTGCCTCGGGTGCGAAAAGAAAACCGACCTCAGCGCAATCCTCCTCCCGATGAATATACCCGGTAACCCCCAGCGGAGCACGGGATAGGGCATCACGGACAACGAGACACAGCCAGTGCGCGCTGCCTGGCGTCCAGGGTGTCAGACGAGCATCAAACGCCTCGCGAATGGCGGCAACGGGGCGGTCTTCCGCCACAAAGCGCATGACGTCAGGGTGCTGCTGCAACGCCAGAAAAAAGGGCCAGTCCTGTTCCTGCAGAGGCGAGCAGTGAAGGCGAGGGGTGATTAAAACAGGCATTCAGATTCTCCTGACACTTTTTAAATGATTTTAGGGTTGTCACTTTATTTCAACAGAAAGTCAGGTATGGTTAACCTCGTATAAATAAAAAGAAAAAAGGCCGTCACGTGCCCATTTCGATGTTTTCGTTGTCACTTAAGGTAAATAATGACCCTCAGCACATCACATCATATTCGCGAACAGTTCGAACACTGTCTGGCGGTCATTCGCCATGCGTCGGTGGAAATTTTGCTTCTTCTGAATGTACATGCTTCTGAGGGCAAAGATCCACGCTGGTTCCTGGAACAGCTGGACAGCGCGCGATTAGCCCTGGGGGGCTGGGGAGCCGTTGCGAAGAAGCTCAACCTTAATGATGCCGAGATGTCGGAATTTACGCTCCAGCTGCGCCTGCTGCAGCAGCGCGTGCCGCAATATGAAAGCGGACAGGACGTGAGTGAAAACCAGCTTATTGCGGCGATGCGGTTTGTGACCGCGCTGGAACATCTCCGCCTGCAGCAGCCGCTGTTGACATATAGCACGGACCTGGCACCGGGAAGCGAGCTTCAGCAGCAGCAGGCGCAAAAGCAGGTCCGCGCGATAGAGCTCATGATCAAAGGGCTCATCCAGCAGGCCTGGCCCGATCAGGTGCGGCTGAACAACCATCTGAAGACCCTGTTTAACGCTGACCGCGTAAGGCGCTGGCTTAAACTCGGCGAGATCAACGACGTCCTGAGCGGCATGATGTTCAGTGAACTGGCGCAGTTGCTGGTGGATAAAAAAGAGTTCAGCCGCTATTACGCTTCGCTTTTCAGCGATCCGTCCATGCTGACGCTGCTGGTTGAACCGCGTAAAACCCTGCAAACCTTCCTCGATGACATTCGGCAAATTCGCAACAACATTACCGTTCAGAAAACGTTAAGTTCGGCGCAAGTTCAGCTGTTGGATAACTACTACACGCAGATCGCGCGGCCGGTTCAACGCGCGTTTGAAGAGGGGAGAACGCGCGTCAATCCGGCCGGATTCATGGCGGTGGATGCCAGCGAGTTACACACTTTCTGGGAAAAGGCGCAGAAAATGGATCGGGTCACCGGCGGGGATCTGTTTGAGGTTCGTGACACTATTGAAAAGCCGACCCAGCGCGCGCCGCGCACGCCCGAGCAACGCGAGCAGCTCATTTCCGGTGCGTTATGGGGGGCGGTTGGCGTCATGGTGATTGCCATCGTGGCGGGGGGATTCTGGCTGGTGACCAGCAGCAAACCGCAGCCTGCGGCCGTCAGTGCAGCAGAAGCGCCTCCTCCACAGGAAATGCGCGAGACGCCTTCCTCGCGCGAGACGCTAACGCGGATGGGGGTGACCTGGGACGAGAATAACTTCCGCTCGGCCATTAACCGCAACGATACCCGCGTGGCGCAGCTCTTTTTGCAGGGCGGGATGGACTGGAAACTCTCCTGGACCGAAGAGGCGATGTCGGCAGGCTATGACGATGTGCTGGAGCTGATGTTACGCTACCGGCAGAACATGGTGGAAGAGAAGCCTTGTCGCCGCTTCATCAACACGCTCAGCCACGCCATGTCGAACGGCGAGTCTCTGACCTCGGTTCGTAAAGAGTATCTTAAAGCCTTCTGCACCGTGCCTGCCGTGGTCAAACGCCAGCAGCACGATCTCGACATGGCAACCCGCCGCGTGCAGTCGCAGCCGGATGCCACGACGAAAAAATGGCAGTCCATTCAGTCTGCCATTTATGAGGTGATCCGCTAAATTTTTCCCCTCACCCCAATCAAGGCTCCCCATACAGCCCAATCAGCCGGCGCACCACGCCGTTGGTCCAGCCGAAGCCATCCTGAAGCGGGTACTCACCCCCGCCCCCTTCGCGCGGCGTACTGCTGGCGATGTGGTACTTCTCAATCAGCTTATGGTGCGTCTTATAAAAATGGTTCACCGTATGCAGCCAGCTCCAGGCGATCTCATCCCCCAGCGAGTCATTGCCGTACTGCTTGAATCCCTGGATCGCCATCCACTGCAGCGGCGCCCAGCCGTTGGGTTTATCCCACTGCTCGCCGGTTTCGTATTCGGTAGCCAGAATTCCGCCCGGCGTCAGCAGCCGCGCTTTGACCGCATCCGACAAGCGCTCGGCCTGCTCGTGGGTCGCCATGCCAACGTACAGCGGCACAATGCTGGCGGCAGAAAACAGGGCCAGCTCTTCGCGTCGCCAGTCGTAATCTCGGTAGCAGCCGCTCTCCTCATCCCACAGATAGCGGTTCACCGCCTCGCGGCGATCGCTGGCTTTCTGGCGGAACAGGTCGGCCGTCTCTTTATCCCCTTTCGACGCTGAGATGTTGGCGATGGCGCTTTCCAGCTTGAACAGGAAGGCGTTCAAATCGATGGGGATAAACTGCGTCGTGCGGATACTGGCGAGCCGCGACGGATCGCGCAGCCAGCGGGACGAGTAATCCCAGCCTGACGCCGCGCCCGCGCGCAGGTCGCGATACACCTCATTGGGCGGACGACCAGAGTGGCGGGCGGTTTCCACGTCCTCAATCCACGATTCGTCGCGCGGGGTGTCACGGTCGTCCCAGTAGCGGTTAAGCAATGAACCGTCCGGCATACGCACGGCGCTGCGATAAGCCTGGTTAAGCAGCAGCGATTCCGCGCCATCCATCCAGAAGGCGTACTCCATTTTGAGGTGATCCAGATAGCGTTTCGCACCGCGCACGCCGTCCTCCTCAAACAGCTCCACCATCAGCGCAAAGACCGGTGGCTGAGAGCGGCTGAGATAATAGGTACGGTTGCCGTTGGGGATATGCCCGTAGCGCTCGATAAGCCACGCGAAGTTATCCGCCATACACTTCAGCAGATCGTTGCGCCCGCTCTCCGCCAGACCCAGCATGGAGAAATAGGAATCCCAGTAGTAGGTCTCGCTGAATCGCCCGCCGGGGACGATATAGGCCTGGGGCAGCGCCAGCAGAGAAGACCAGGGAATATGGTCCTGCGGCTCGCGCGTCAGCACCGGCCACAGATTATCAATGTGCTCTTTCAGGGAGAGGCCCGGGTCGGAGACATATTCTGTGCTGTACGTTTCCGGCATCCAGAAGTGGTTCTCCACAAACTGGCGCAGGTCGAAATCCCGGTGGCGTCTGACCTTGCGATAGCGGATCAGGATGTCCAGCGGGTCCATCTTCGGCGCGCAGTCGGGGAAGGTTTTACTGTCCGCAAACAGCCGCGACGACTGCACGTGTTCAAACAGTTCAAGATAGCGGTCTGCGGGCGTCAGCGCATCCGACGCGGGCAGCCCTTCAATCATTTCCGGTTCCGGCTCCGCCTCGATCATCTCATCCAGTTTTAACTCGCAGGGATCGGTCTCGTAGCGCAGCTCTTCTGCAATCTCGAACTCGATGTTCTCGGTAGCCTGTAGTTTCTGGTTGAACATGGTGATAAGGACCTCCGGTTGTGCGTTCTAAAGACAGGTTTATCCGGGCGTCTTATAAGCGTAGACATTCGCTTCGGTAGATGGGGAGGGATATGTGCGGTAGATCACTATTTTCGGAGCATTCGTTTTGCAACGATTTATGAATGTTAAAAAAAATGCCCCTCAAGAGAGGGGCATCAGGATTAACGCATGGTCACAAACTCTTCCGCCGCCGTCGGGTGAATCGCCACCGTGTTGTCGAAGTCTTTCTTCGTTGCGCCCATCTTCAGCGCCACGGCAAAGCCCTGCAGGATCTCGTCCATGCCGAAGCCAATGCCGTGGATGCCGACAATTTTCTCGTCCGGACCCACGCAGACCAGCTTCATGCGGCACGGCTGGCGGTGAGAGGTGACGGCGGTATACATCGCGGTGAAGGCCGATTTATACACTTTCACCTGGTCGTCGCCATACTGCTCGCGCGCCTGCGGCTCGGTTAAGCCGACGGTGCCGATTGGCGGGTGACTGAAGACAACGGTCGGGATAAGGTTGTAATCCAGATGCTCGTCCGGCTTGTTGTTGAACAGGCGCTCGGAGAGACGACGGCCCGCCGCAACGGCTACCGGGGTCAGCTCAACCGCACCGGTGTTATCGCCGACCGCATAAATGCCCGGTACGCTGGTATTCTGGAATTTATCGACGACGATATAGCCTTTTTCGTCGGTTTTCACGCCGGTCACGCCGAGGTTGAAGTTATCGTTCGCAGGTTCACGGCCAATCGCCCAGATCAGGCAATCGACGGTCTGGCTGCGGCCATCTTCCAGCTCCAGGGTCAGGCTGCCGTCTGCATTTTTCACGACCGCTTTTGGCACGGCGTGGGTGTGCAGGGTTGGGCCTTCGGCGTTCATTACTTCAACCAGCGTATCGACGATCAGCGGGTCAAAGCTGCGCAGCGGTGCGTGTTTACGCACGAACAGGTGCGCTTCCGCCCCCAGGCCGTTAATCACGCCGGCCAGTTCTACCGCAATGTAGCCCGCGCCAACAACGGCAACGCGTTTTGGCAGGGCAGGCAGTTCAAAGAAGCCGTCGGAGTCGATGCCGTATTCCACGCCCGGGATGTTCGGGTGGCTCGGACGACCGCCGGTGGCGATCAGAATGTGATCGGCGGTGATTGTCTCGCCGTTCACTTCGATCGTTTTGGCGTCCACAAAGCGGGCGAAACCGTGGATAACGTCGACGTTATTTTTACCCAGGACGTTGTCGTATGAGGTGTGAATACGGTCGATGTAGGCGGTACGGCTGGCGATCAGTTTGTCCCAGTCGAAGTGGTTGATGGTAGTGTCAAAGCCGTAGTCCGGGCCATACATATGGATAGCTTCACGGATTTGCGCCGCATGCCACATCACTTTCTTCGGTACACAACCCACGTTCACGCAGGTGCCGCCCAGCGCTTTTGCTTCAATCAGCGCGCACTTCTGGCCGTACATGGCCGCGCGGTTGATGGAGGCGATGCCGCCGCTGCCGCCGCCGATTGCGATGTAGTCATAATGCTTAGTCATAGCTGTTATCCTTAATCGTGAATTGCCGCGATTGTATACCTGAAATCAATAGTTTCCACCGATGGCTGCGATTACTCCGGCACGATCCAACTGACGGTGGCGTGACCAGTGCCGGCTGGCACCAGCTTTTTATGCAGCCACGGCAGCACGTTGTTCATCTGCGCTTCAAGCTTCCACGGCGGGTTGATGACGATCATGCCCGAGGCGGTCATGCCGCGCTGGTCGCTGTCCGGGCGTACCGCCAGCTCGATCTGCAGGATTTTGCGGATGCCGGTCGCTTCCAGGTCTTTGATCATACGTTTGATTTGCGCGCGCAGGACCACCGGATACCACAGGGCGTATGTCCCGGTGGCGAAGCGCTTGTAGCCTTCGTGGATGCCGGTCACCACCGCCTGATAGTCGGTTTTGATTTCGTACGGCGGGTCGATCAGCACCAGCCCACGGCGTGAAACCGGCGGCAGCTTGGCTTTCAGCTGCTGGTAGCCGTCGGCTTTTTCCACGCGGGCGCGGCCGTCTTTCTGGAATTCGGAACGCAGCAGCGGGAAATCGCTCGGGTGCAGCTCGGTCAGCTGGAGGCTGTCCTGCTCGCGCAGCAGCTGGCGTGCAATCAGCGGTGATCCCGGGTAGTAGCGCAGCTGACCGTTGCGGTTGAAGTGGTTCACCACGCCGATATAGGGCTCCAGCTCCGCAGGCAGGTCGTCCTGCTGCCAGATGCGGGCGATCCCTTCAAGGTATTCACCGGTGCGCTCGGCATGCTCGCCGCTCAGCTGATAACGGCCCGCGCCCGCGTGGGTGTCCAGATAGAGAAACGGCTTCTCTTTCTCTTTGAGCGATTCGATGATCAGGCTCTGAACGGTGTGTTTAAGGACGTCGGCGTGGTTGCCTGCGTGGAAGCTGTGGCGATAACTGAGCATGGGTAATGATTTTCCGCTGAATTGACGATTTGCCACAGTTTACAGCAGAACGGCGCAGATTACCCGCAGGCCCGGTAAGCGGGGCCATTGAAATCCTCTACACTTAACCCCATTCTAGATCCCATATGCACAGCGCCGGATGCGCGCTTCATTCATCAAATTCAACAGGACAGCGTTTATGACCAATCCATTACTGACGCCTTTTTCGTTGCCACCGTTTTCTAAAATCCTCCCTGAGCATGTGGTTCCAGCCGTTACGCAATCGCTGGACAACTGCCGTGCGGCGGTAGAAAGCGTGGTCGCGCAGGGCGCGCCGTACACCTGGGAAAATCTGTGTCAGCCGCTGGCCGAAGTGGATGACGTTCTGGGGCGTATCTTCTCCCCGGTGAGCCACCTGAACTCGGTAAAAAACAGCCCGGAACTGCGCGAAGCCTACGAACAAACCCTGCCGCTGCTCTCTGAGTACAGCACCTGGGTCGGTCAGCACGAAGGGCTCTACAAGGCGTATCGCGACCTGCGCGACGGCGACCACTATGCCGAACTGAATACCGCGCAGAAAAAATCCGTCGATAACGCCCTGCGTGATTTCGAGCTTTCCGGGATTGGCCTGCCAAAAGAGAAGCAGACCCGCTACGGTGAAATTGCCGCGCGCCTGTCCGAACTGGGCAACCAGTACAGTAACAACGTGCTCGACGCCACCATGGGCTGGACGAAGCTGATTACCGACGAAGCGGAGCTGGCAGGTATGCCCGAAAGCGCGCTGGCGGCGGCAAAAGCGCAGGCCGAAGCGAAAGAGCAGGAAGGCTTCCTGTTAACGCTGGACATCCCAAGCTACCTGCCGGTGATGACCTACTGCGACAACCAGGCCCTGCGCGAAGAGATGTACCGCGCGTACAGCACCCGCGCTTCCGATCAGGGGCCGAATGCCGGTAAGTGGGACAACAGCCCGGTGATGGCGGAAATCCTCGCCCTGCGCCACGAGCTAGCGCAGCTGCTGGGCTTTGAAAACTACGCCGACAAATCTCTCGCCACCAAAATGGCGGAAAACCCGCAGCAGGTGCTCGACTTCCTGACGGATCTCGCGAAACGCGCCCGTCCGCAGGGTGAAAAAGAGCTGGCCCAGCTGCGCGCCTTCGCGAAAGCGGAGTTCGGCGTAGACGAGCTGCAGCCGTGGGATATCGCCTACTTCAGCGAAAAACAGAAGCAGCACCTCTACAGCATCAGCGACGAGCAGCTGCGCCCGTACTTCCCGGAAAACAAAGCCGTTAACGGCCTGTTTGAAGTGGTAAAACGCATCTATGGCATCACCGCGAAAGAGCGTACCGATATCGACGTCTGGCACCCGGACGTGCGCTTCTTCGAGCTGTATGACGAGAAAAACGAACTGCGCGGCAGCTTCTACCTCGATCTCTACGCCCGTGAGAACAAGCGCGGCGGGGCGTGGATGGATGACTGCGTCGGCCAGATGCGTAAAGCCGATGGATCTTTGCAAAAGCCGGTTGCTTACCTGACCTGTAACTTCAACCGCCCGGTGAGCGGCAAGCCTGCGCTGTTTACCCACGACGAAGTGATCACCCTGTTCCACGAGTTCGGTCACGGTCTGCACCATATGCTGACCCGCATCGAAACTGCAGGCGTGGCCGGCATCAGCGGCGTGCCGTGGGATGCGGTCGAGCTGCCGAGCCAGTTTATGGAAAACTGGTGCTGGGAGCCGGACGCGCTGGCGTTTATCTCCGGTCACTATGAAACCGGCGAACCGCTGCCGAAAGAGCTGCTCGATAAAATGCTGGCGGCCAAGAACTACCAGGCGGCGATGTTTATCCTGCGTCAGCTGGAGTTCGGCCTGTTTGACTTCCGCCTGCACGCCGAGTTTAGCCCGGAGCAGGGGGCGAAAATCCTTGAAACCCTGGCCGAGATTAAAAAGCAGGTCGCCGTGATCCCAGGGCCAACCTGGGGCCGCTTCCCGCATGCCTTCAGCCACATTTTCGCAGGCGGCTATGCGGCGGGTTACTACAGCTATCTGTGGGCCGACGTGCTGGCGGCAGACGCTTTCTCTCGCTTCGAAGAGGAGGGGATCTTCAACCGCGAAACCGGCCAGTCGTTCCTCGACAACATCCTGACCCGAGGCGGTTCTGAAGAGCCAATGGTGCTGTTCAAACGCTTCCGCGGCCGCGAGCCTCAGCTGGATGCGATGCTTGAGCATTACGGGATCAAAGGCTGATTGTTACGTGAAGATCTGCTTAGTAGATGAAACAGGCGCCGGAGACGGCGCCTTATCTGTTCTGGCGGCCCGCTGGGGGCTGGAGCACGATGAAGAAAACCCGATGGCGCTGGTGATGACTACAGCGCATCTCGAATTACGCAAGCGCGACGAACCGAAGCTCGGCGGGATTTTTGTCGATTTTGTCGGCGGCGCCATGGCGCACCGACGCAAGTTTGGCGGCGGTCGCGGTGAGGCTGTTGCCAAAGCGGTCGGCATCAAAGGGAGCTACCTCCCGGACGTGGTCGATGCCACGGCGGGGCTGGGGCGCGATGCGTTTGTGCTGGCGTCTGTCGGCTGCCGCGTGCGGATGCTGGAGCGCAACCCGGTGGTGGCTGCACTGCTCGATGATGGCCTGACCCGTGGCTACGCGGACCCGGAAATCGGCCCGTGGCTGGAGGAGCGGCTGCAGCTGATCCACGCCTCCAGCCTGACGGCGCTGACCGATATCACCCCGCGCCCGCAGGTTGTTTATCTCGACCCGATGTTCCCGCATAAGCAGAAAAGCGCGCTGGTGAAAAAAGAGATGCGGGTGTTTCAGTCGCTGGTGGGGCCGGATTTAGATGCAGACGGCCTGCTGGAGCCGGCTCGTCAGCTCGCGACGAAGCGGGTGGTGGTGAAGCGCCCTGACTATGCGCCGCCGCTGGCGGACGTTGCCACGACCAATGCGGTGACCACCAAAGGGCACCGGTTTGATATTTATTCGGGTACGCCGGAATAAAAAAAGCCGGGTGGAGGCTTCGCCTTACCCGGCCTACGTTCTCGATCTATTCCCTCTCCCTATGGGAGAGGGTTAGGGTGAGGGGCATTTAATGCACTTACTCGTCTTCTTCATCACGCAGTGGAACAATCAGCATATCCACGTGAACGGTGTTAATCAGCTGGCGCGCTGAAGACATCAGCTTGCTCCAGAAGTCCTGATGGTGACCGCAAACCACCAGATCCATATCGTATTTCTTAATCGCATCCACAAGTACCTGACCCAGGTCACCGCTGCCGCTCAGGGTTTCGGTGATAGGGTAACCCGCGTTGGTGGACAGCTCGCTCAGGGCGTGGTGCGTCTCTTCGGAGATGCGTTTCTGCATATCGCCAAGATTCACGTCGATCAGACCGGTATAGAGGTCGGAGTAATTCACATCAACGTGGATCAGCGAAACTTTCGCGTTGTAGGGGCGTGCCATGGATACCGCTTTATCAACCAGCACTTTGCTCTCCGGAGAGAGGTCTACCGCGATGAGAATGTGTTTGTAAGCCATAGTGTTACTCCTTCCTTAAGTTATCGATGACTAAATGCGAATGCCGTCGTCTGATACATTCATTACGGCCCAGTTAAACATATTTTTCAAGCTTTGGTGTTGATAACGATTAACCTTGTGGCAAAAAAATTAACGGATCTCCTACACTATTTAATGAGCCGTTCGGATATTAAAACGCGAACCGGATCGACTTTTAGTCATTCTTTCACTGAACTGTCTGTCAGGGCATTGGGGTGCGGTAGCTCAGGAGCCTTGCTTCATGGGCGGACGCCGGGGAGGATGTATGATTAGCACCGTCGCATTGTTTTGGGCGTTATGCGTAGTTTGCATAGTGAATATGGCGCGCTACTTCTCATCGTTACGTGCGCTGTTAGTGGTACTTCGTGGTTGCGATCCGTTGCTTTATCAGTATGTGGACGGTGGAGGTTTCTTCACCTCGCATGGACAGCCCAGCAAACAGATGCGCCTGGTGGGATACATCTACTACCAGCGCTACCGCGATCATCACGATGAAGAGTTTATCCGTCGTTGCGAGCGCCTGCGTCGTCAGTTCATTTTGACCAGCGCCCTGTGCGGGCTGGTCGTGGTCAGTATGATTGCATTGATGATTTGGCACTGAGTATAAAAAAAGCGGGTCAGTTTCCTGACCCGCTTTTTTGTCGCACTCAGCCGGTTAGATCAGCTTCAGCGAGATCCAGTACAAACCGCCAGAGAGCAGAATGGATGCCGGAAGGGTGAACACCCAGGCCATCAGAATGTTGGTCACGGTTTTGCGCTGCAGGCCGCCACCGTCAACAATCATGGTACCTGCCACGGACGAGGAGAGTACGTGGGTCGTTGAGACCGGCATACCGGTATAGCTTGCCAGACCGATAGACACCGCCGCCGTCATCTGCGCGGACATACCCTGCGCATAGGTCATGCCTTTCTTACCGATCTTCTCGCCGATGGTGGTCGCCACGCGACGCCAGCCAATCATCGTACCGATACCCAGCGCCAGCGCGACGGCCATGATGATCCAGATTGGCGCGTACTCAATGGTGTTGAGCATATCGCCTTTCAGTTTCTTCAGGAGACGCTGGTCGTCAGCATTCACGTCAGGCAGTTTCGCCACTTTATCCGTCACATCAGAGATGCACAGCATAATGCGACGCAGCTGGCCACGCTGCTCAACGGACAGTTTGTCATAGCTTTCGATATTGCCCAGCATGCCTTTCGCACGTTCCAGCGCGTTAATCGCGTTTGCCGGATGGCAGTGGAACTCGCCTGGTGCAGTCGTGGCACCCGCTTCCGGAGAAGGGATTAACTGGTCAACGCCGGTCGCCTTCTTCAGCAGTTCGGGATGCTGCTGGAAGTAGGTTTCGACGTTGTTCACCGCATCACGGGTACGGGTGATTTCGTAGCCAGAGGCATTCATGTTGACCACGAATCCTGCCGGTGCGACGCCAATCAGTACCAGCATCACCAGACCAATGCCTTTCTGACCATCGTTCGCGCCGTGTGAGAAAGCCACGCCGATAGCGGAAATGATCAGAGCAATACGCGTCCAGAATGGCGGCTTTTTCTTGCCGTCTTTCTTTTCACGCTCTGCTGGCGTCAGGTGAATACGGGAGCGTTTTTTGGTGTTGCTCCAGTAACGACGCAGGATGAAGATCAGCCCGCCAGCCACCACCAGACCCACAATAGGGGAGACGATGAGTGAGGCAAAGATCCCCAGTACTTTCGGGATATTTAACGCATCAACAACCGATGTACCGGTCATCAGGGCGTTTGTTAACCCGATACCGATAATCGCGCCGATGAGAGTGTGAGAACTGGATGCAGGCAGGCCGAAATACCAGGTACCGAGGTTCCAGATAATTGCAGCAAGCAGCATTGAGAACACCATAGCGAGGCCATGGCCAGAACTAACGTTAAGCAGCAGATCCGTTGGCAGCATATGCACGATGGCATACGCAACGCTCAGTCCGCCCAGGAGGACACCAAAAAAGTTAAATACCGCCGCCATAACAACCGCAAGTTGCGATCGCATTGCGCGGGTGTAAATAACCGTTGCTACTGCGTTTGCAGTGTCGTGGAAGCCGTTGATCGCTTCGTAAAACAGTACAAAAACCAGAGCAAGCAATAATAAAAGCCCGGTATGTAAATCCAGGCCGGCAAACAAATGTAGCATAGGACGTTACGCCATTTTGAGGACATGAACGCGGCGCATTATCCAGGACAAATGCACGGCGGGCAAAGTGAAATATAGACTTTTTTTGACATACCACCTGATTTGGGAAAAGTGCCTGAAAGGTTATTCTTTAAATTTCAATGGAATGGCTTTGTAATATCTTTTTACGCTGGTGTGACCACAGAGGAAACTTTACAATCCGAGGCAGTTAACAAAGAGGATTTTGACGTGGAAAGGTTTGATGCCGTGGTAATTGGCGCCGGTGCGGCGGGTATGTTTTGTGCGGCGATGGCCGGACAGGCGGGTCGTCGTGTGCTGTTGCTGGATAACGGTAAAAAGCCAGGTCGTAAGATCCTGATGTCCGGCGGCGGGCGCTGCAACTTTACTAACCTGTATGTTGAGCCCGCGGCCTATCTGAGCCAGAACCGTCATTTTTGCAAATCGGCGCTGGCGCGTTACACCCAGTGGGATTTTATCGATCTTGTCGGTAAGCACGGCATCGCGTGGCATGAGAAGACGCTGGGCCAGCTGTTCTGCGACGACTCCGCGCAGCAGATTGTCGATATGCTGGTGGCCGAGTGCGAAAAGGGCGGTGTGGTGATGCGCCTGCGCACGGAGGTGCTGGAGGTCACGCGCGACGAGCAGGGCTACACGCTGCAGCTCAACGGTGAAAGTGTCAGTGCCGATAACCTGGTGATCGCCAGCGGCGGACTTTCCATGCCGGGGCTGGGCGCTTCCCCGTTCGGCTATAAGATTGCCGAGCAGTTTGGCCTGAAGGTTCTGCCGACCCGCGCCGGTCTGGTGCCGTTTACGCTGCATAAACCGCTGCTCGAACAGCTCCAGACGCTTTCCGGGGTGTCTGTTCCGTCAGTCATTACCGCTGAAGACGGTACGGTGTTCCGCGAAAACCTGCTCTTTACCCATCGCGGCCTCTCCGGCCCGGCGGTACTGCAAATTTCCAGCTACTGGCAGCCGGGGGAGTTTGTCACGGTTAACCTGCTCCCCGATTGCGATCTGGACGCGTTCATCAACGAGCAGCGCGCGGCGCACCCTAATCAAAGCCTGAAAAACACGCTGGCAATGCAGTTGCCGAAACGTCTGGTGGAATGTTTACAGGCGCTGGGGCAGATCCCGGATGCGTCGCTCAAGCAGCTTAACAGCCGCGAGCAGGAGACGCTGGTCGAGACGCTGACAAACTGGCGCGTGCAGCCAAACGGCACCGAAGGCTACCGCACGGCGGAAGTGACGCTGGGTGGGGTGGATACGCATGAACTCTCTTCCCGCACCATGGAAGCCCGCAACGTGCCGGGGCTCTATTTTATTGGCGAAGTGATGGACGTTACCGGCTGGCTCGGCGGGTACAACTTCCAGTGGGCATGGGCAAGCGCCTGGGCCTGCGCACAGGCGCTGGCAGAGAAATAATCACGCAACGCAATTATTGCACCAACTTTTCCTCTCCACTCAACTAAGCTTCGACCAGGTGCCCCGCCGCGTTCGTGGGGCCATATCCCTTTTGGTCAGAGCACGCGTCATGCAGCTACTCAGTATTATTATTTTGCTTACCCTTACCGTGGTGATTCATTCGCTGTGGATGTTCGGGGTATTGAAATTCATTACGTTAGAAGTCGATTCTGCGGTTCGTATTGTTTTACGTAATGTCGGCATCGTTATCTCCATGATCTTCGCCCATCTTCTTGAGGCAGGGCTGTTTGCTGCGTTTTATTTTGTCATTGACGCGTTTAAGGACTGGAACACCAGTTTCTACTTTTCGCTGGTCAGTTACGCCACGGTGGGATACGGCGATGTCACGTTACCCCAACACTGGCGGCTTATCGGCGGGGTGGAAGGGCTGGTGGGCGCGTTGATGGTCGGCTGGTCTGTGGCGGTTCTGGTGGCGGTGCTGCAGCGTTTGCGCGGCATGAGCGCCTAAACGGCAGATGCGCGATCCCCGCCTGGTAAGGTAAAGTACACTCCTCTTTACGCAGCCGACAGGGCTGCGGCTTTGAGGGTGAAAAGGCTGATTAACAGTCCACCCTTTTCTGTTCCTGGTTTACGCCAGTTTGCATGGTGTTGTGTTTTGTCTGCCAAAAGGGTTTTGTATGTCTGCTGCTCATCTCGGTTTCCCGACTGAAACCGTTGTTGTCTTTGTCGTGATGGCCGTTGGGGCGATGTTTATCGACCTCTTTATGCATCGTCACGATAAACCGATCTCGCTGAAAAGCGCCGCGATGTGGTCCCTCTTTTGGGTCATGATGGCGATGGCGTTCGCCGGGTTCCTGTATGTTCACCACGGCGCAGAGATGGCGAGCCTGTTCCTCACCGGCTACGCGCTGGAAGAGGTGCTTTCCGTCGATAACCTGTTTGTGATGATGGCGATTTTTGCCTGGTTCGGCGTGCCGGATAAGTATCGCCACCGCGTGCTCTACTGGGGCGTGCTGGGTGCGATAGTGTTCCGCGGCATCTTTGTGGCGATTGGTACAAGCCTGTTGAGTCTGGGGCCTTACGTAGAAGTGATCTTCGCGCTGGTCGTCGGCTGGACGGCGGTGATGATGCTCAAACGCAACGAAGAGAGTGACGAAGTGGAAGACTACTCGAGCCATCTCGCTTATCGCCTGGTGAAACGCTTCTATCCTGTCTGGCCGAAAATCAGCAGCAATGCCTTTATTCTGACGCAGAAAGAGGTGGATGCGGAGCTCGAAAAACCGGAAAACCAGGACGTGACGGTGGGACGCGTTAAGAAGGCGAAGCGCTATGCGACGCCGCTGCTGCTTTGCGTGGCCGTCGTCGAGCTCTCTGATGTGATGTTCGCGTTTGACTCCGTACCGGCCATTATTGCCGTGAGCCGCGAGCCGCTGATTATCTACAGCGCCATGATGTTCGCCATTCTCGGCCTGCGTACGCTCTACTTTGTTCTGGAAGCGCTGAAGCAGTATCTGGTGCACCTCGAAAAAGCCGTCGTGCTGCTGCTGTTCTTCGTGGCGTTCAAGCTGGGATTAAATGCCACCGATCACTTCTGGCATCACGGTTACAACATTGGCGCCACGGCAAGCCTGTTTGTCGTGCTCGGCGTGCTGGCGCTGGGGATTATTGCGAGCGTGATGTTCCCGGGGAAACGTGAGGCTTGATGTACCGCCCGGTGGCGCTTCGCTTACCGGGCCTACGGTTCGAATGTAGGCCCGGTAAGGCGCAGCCGCCACCCGGCAAAAGGCTACTTGATGGGTGAATTCCGGCGCTTGCGCGGGTGATGGAAATGCCGCCAGTGTGGATCCTGCGCGGCTGCCAGCAGTTCGTGGTCGCCGCGGGTGTCGCCCCAGGCGCGCAGGTGATAGGCGTTCAGATCGCCATACACCTTTTCCAGTCTTGCCACTTTCTGGGCGCAGCGGCAGTTATTGCCCGTAATGCGCCCCGTCAGCTTGCCGTCTTTCACTTCCAGCTGCGTGCCAATCAGCTTAATGCCCAGCTTGTCGGCCCACGGCTGGAGCACCAGCGCCGGAGACGCGGAACAGATGGTCACTTCCGCACCGGAATTCACCTCTGCGGCGACGGCCATCACGCCCTCCGGACGCATTAGTTTGCTCCAGTATTTTTCGCAAAACGCCTCTGCCTGCTGGCGTAGCCAGTGTTCATCCACGCCCGTCAGGAACGTTTTAATCAGCACTTCCTTCAGCTCATCGCGCGTCAGCTTGCGACGCACGCAGTGGAGCGTGGGCAGCGCCATACGCACCAGACGACCCGCGAAGTAACGTTTACCAAAGGCAAAACGCAGGAAAGGAATAAAGCTGTCGTGGTGGGTTAATGTCCCGTCAAAGTCAAAGACAGAGAGCACGTTGGATTTCGCCACCGTCTCGTCGGCAATCATGTTGGTCATAAATACGTCTTAGCTGAAATACACATTCTGTGGATCAGTTTACCTGCTTTACCTGGACAGTCCTTACATCACAACCATTTTTTTCTCGATCTTGCGATCTCAACGTGAGTCCATTTTTGGTCCCGATAAAGATTGGTGAAGAAATGAACTGTCTATATTATCGCCACATCGCAAGATATTTAGAGGGCCCATTGTCCCTCACAGGTAAGGATAAATTCACTCACAGACTCTCTTTTGATATGACGTTCAGATCGCTTATTTCAATCCTCACGTTAAGTTTTGCTTCGTTCTCTGCATTAAGTTTTCAACTGCCTGCGTCGATGTTATCGATGAACAGCGAGCTGGCGGTATCCCCGGCGAAGACTGCGCTGGTGCACCAGGAAATGGGGCCGCTACGCTCCCGAATTCTTGACCAATACCAGAAATGGAAGGGAACCCAGTACCAGTGGGGCGGAACCACGCAACGTGGGGTGGACTGTTCCGCCCTCATGCAGCATCTGTTCAGCGATGCTGCGCACCTTGATTTACCGCGCACGACGAGCGAGCAAATCCATCGCGGTGTGCAGGTGGCACAATACCGCCTGAGGCCCGGAGACCTGGTCTTCTTCCAGACCGGTCCGCACCGCAAGCACGTCGGCGTTTATATTGGTGATAGCCAGTTTATTCAAGCCTCAAGCAGCCAGGGCGTAACGGTTTCAACCCTGACTGACAGCTACTGGCAGGAACACTTCATCACCGCCCGCCGCATAGCAGGCGCTGCAGCCTGACGGATCAGATGATGTCATCCACGACGCCGCCATCGACGCGCAACGCCGCGCCCGAGGTGGCGGAGGCCTGGGTCGAACAGACATAAATCACCATATTGGCCACCTCTTCAACCGTAGCCGCGCGCTGGATAACCGAGCTGGGGCGGTTGGCCATCACAAACTCTTTCGCCAGCTGCTCCAGCGATTTGCCGGTTTTTTCGATTTCATCCTTCATCATTTCCGCGAAACCGTCAGACATCGTTGGCCCCGGCAATACGCTGTTGACCGTCACCCCGCTTCCCGCCACGAACTTCGCCAGCCCGCGCGCCAGCGAGAGCTGCGCCGTTTTGGTCACCCCGTAGTGGATCATATCCGCCGGGATATTGCAGGCCGACTCGGAGGAAATAAACACCACGCGTCCCCAGCCTTTCTGCACCATGCCCGGCAGCAGGGCGCGGGAGAGGCGCACGCCGGACATGACGTTGGTCTGCCAGTAACGTTCCCAGGTTTCATCGTCGGTGGCATAGAAATCCTGCGGGCCGTAAATCCCGGCGTTGTTGACCAGGATATCGACATTATTCGCAACCTTCAGAAGCGACTCGACCCCTTCGGCCGTGCTGAGATCGGCAATCGCGGCACGCACCTGCACGCCGGGCACCACCTGCTGGAGCTGTTGAATGCCCTTATTCACCGATTCCGTGCTGCGGCCATTGACGATCACTTCCGCACCGCTCTCTGCCAGACCTCTGGCAATGGCGAAGCCGATCCCGCTGGTTGAGGCGGTTACCAGCGCCACTTTTCCCGCAAAGTCGATTTTCATCATCTGCTCCTTATCGTTTTAACGCTCGGACCTTAAAGCGTAGCAGGTGAGGATGAGGGCTCCTGGCTAAAAAGCCGCAACAGCGCCTCTACCTGCTCATCCAGCGGGGCGAGGGAGCGCTTAACGATGAGGTGAAGCGGCGTTGCCCTGCGCGCGCCGTGGCTCAGCGGCAGCCGCTTCAGCACGCCTTGATCCAGCAGGGTCTGGATGCGTTCCTCCGGCAGCCAGCCATACCCGACCTGAGAGACAACGGCTTCAATGGCGGCATCGATGGTGGAAAACGTCCACGACTCGCCGGCCGCGCGCGCGGCCGTCTGGTTGTCCGCAATTTGGATGAGCGGCCACGGGCGCAGCATGTCGTCGTTAAGCGGCGCGTCGAGCTGAAAGAGGGGATGCTGGTGATGCGCCACGGCAACAAAGTCGATATTCATCAGCCATTCGCCGAGGCCGGTCACGTCCTGGCGGCGGGTTAAGACCATCACATCGGCTTCGTCATTAATGGCATCGGCGCGGGACGTTTCCAGCACTTCGGTGAGACGCACCTGGGTTTGCGGATACCGCTGCTGGAACTGACGCAGAATGGCAAACAGGCGTCGACGCGGGAAAACCGTGTCTACCACCAGATCCAGCCGCGTGCGCATCCCGTTGCGAAGGGTCCCGGCGCGCGTCTCGACGTATGAAAACGCCTTCAGCAGCGGTTTAACCTGGTTGAGAAGGAGCTCCCCGGCGGGCGTTAATACTGCTCGTCGCCCCTCCGGTACCAGCAGCGCCACGCCGAGCCGCTCCTGCAGCAGCGACAGGTTATAGCTGACCGAGGACTGGCTGCGGTGGGTCTCTTCCGCGGCTTTGGCGAAGCTGCCCGCCTCCACCACTTTCGCCAGTAAAGACCATTGTTCGAGAGTCGTCTTATGCATGATTTATCTAAAATTTGGATGGATTTGATTAAAACATAGCGTTATTCATTCATTTTTTGAAGGGGTACGATCGTCTCATCAAAACAAAGGAGACATTTTATGAACACCTTCGACAAACACGACTTAAGCGGCTTTATTGGTAAACACCTTGTTTATACCTACGATAACGGCTGGAATTACGAGATTTATGTAAAAAATGAGACCACGCTTGATTACCGTATTCACAGCGGTCTTGTGGCCAACCGTTGGGTGAAAGATCAGCAGGCTTACATCGTGCGGGTAGGGGAAAGCATCTATAAAATTTCCTGGACCGAGCCAACCGGTACCGACGTCAGCCTGATCGTGAACCTGGGCGACAAACTGTTCCACGGCACCATCTTCTTCCCGCGTTGGGTCATGAACAACCCGGAAAAAACAGTCTGCTTCCAGAACGACCACATTCCGCTGATGAACAGCTATCGCGATGCAGGCCCCGCGTATCCAACTGAGGTCATTGATGAATTTGCAACAATCACCTTTGTACGCGACTGCGGTGCAAATAATGAAAGCGTCATCGCCTGCGCGGCCAGCGAGTTACCAAAAAACTTTCCAGATAACTTAAAATAAGCGCGACAATTAACTAAAAAGAAAAGTTCCCGGCTATTCCATACTATTTTGGAATAGCCGGGATTTTTTTTGTTTGTTTATGGTTGGTTTAAATCAATTCATTTCAAAATGTTGCAGATGATCACATTAAAAAAAATTCATATTTATTTAACTTGTTGTTTTTAAACTATCTGCTAGTTGTTTTATAACGTTGTAAATGTTGTCTTAATTTTTTCCTAAGAAAAGAAAGCTACTTTGAGACGAGTTTATGGTTCGTTGAAATAAACGGGCTGGCATTTGGTTAATATCAAAAACGTGCCATTTTTATTGCAAGGAAATTAATAATGAGTGATTTTCTGCCTTTTTCGCGACCGTCGATGGGCGCTGAGGAAATTGCGGCCATTCAGGACGTTTTGATGTCGGGCTGGATCACTACAGGGCCTAAGAATCAGGAACTTGAAGAGGCATTCTGTCAACTTACCGGGAATCAACACGCGATTGCTGTCTGTTCAGCCACCGCGGGAATGCACGTTACGCTGATGGCGCTGGATATTGGCCCGGGCGATGAAGTCATTACCCCCTCGCAAACCTGGGTCTCCACGCTAAATATGATCGTTTTGCTGGGCGCAACGCCGGTCATGATTGATGTGGATAAAGATACGTTGATGGTGACGCCACAAGCCGTTGAAGCCGCTATTTCTCCACGTACCAAAGTCATTATTCCCGTTCATTACGCCGGCGCGCCGTGTGAAATTGACGCTATCCATGCCATTGGTGAACGTCACGGTATTCCGGTAATTGAAGATGCGGCCCATGCCGCCGGAACGTATTACAAGAACCGCCATGTGGGCTGGAAAGGGACGGCGATTTTCTCCTTCCACGCCATTAAAAATATGACCTGCGCAGAAGGCGGCTTAGTGGTTACGGATAATGCCGAGCTTGCTGCGCGGATCCGCAGTCTGAAATTCCACGGTCTGGGCGTGGATGCCTATGACCGCCAGACGCACGGTCGTGCGCCGCAGGCGGAAGTGATCGCGCCGGGCTATAAATACAACCTGGCGGATATCAATGCCGCGCTGGCGCTGGTGCAGTTGGGCAAACTGAAAGAGGCCAACAAGCGCCGCCAGGACATTGCTGAACGCTACCTGCGAGAGCTTGCCGATACTCCGTTCCAGCCGCTGACTATTCCGTCATGGCCGCACGTTCACGCCTGGCACCTGTTTATTATTCGCGTTGATGAAGCGCGCTGCGGAATTTCCCGCGACAGCCTGATGGCGGCCCTGAAAGAGAAAGGCATCGGCACCGGCCTCCATTTCCGCGCGGCCCACACGCAAAAATACTACCGCGAGCGTTTTCCTGATGTATCGCTCCCGAATTCTGAATGGAATAGCGCGCGTATTTGTTCTCTCCCTCTTTTCCCGGATATGACTCATGACGACACAACCCGCGTCATTACCGCACTCCATCAGCTTGCAGGACATTGATATGTTCAGTGCACCGCCCGTACAAAAAGTTTCCGTGGTCATCCCGGTTTATAACGAGCAGGAGAGCCTGCCCGAACTGATCCGCCGCACAACGGCCGCCTGCGACACGATGGGCAAGGCTTACGAAATTCTGCTGGTGGATGACGGCAGCAGCGATAATTCCGCGCTGATGCTGACCGAAGCCGCACAGGCCGAAGGCAGCCATATTGTTGCGGTGCTGCTCAACCGTAACTACGGCCAGCACTCGGCGATTATGGCGGGGTTTAGCCACGTCACGGGCGATTTGGTCATCACTCTGGACGCTGACCTGCAAAACCCGCCGGAAGAGATCCCGCGCCTGGTTGCCAAAGCCGATGAAGGCTACGACGTGGTCGGCACGGTGCGTCAAAACCGTCAGGACAGTCTGTTCCGTAAGCTGGCTTCGCGGACCATCAACCGTCTTATTCAGCGCACAACCGGTAAAGCGATGGGCGATTACGGCTGCATGCTGCGCGCCTACCGCCGCCATATTATCGACGCCATGCTTCACTGCCATGAACGCAGCACCTTTATTCCGATCCTCGCCAACACCTTTGCCCGTAAGGCAACGGAAATTCCGGTTCTGCACGCCGAGCGCGAGCACGGGGAGTCGAAGTACAGCTTTATGCGTCTCATCAACCTGATGTATGACCTCATCACCTGCCTGACCACCACGCCGCTGCGTCTGCTGAGTGTTTTCGGCAGCATCATCGCCGTGGCCGGGTTTGCGCTGTCCGTTCTGCTGGTCGTGCTGCGACTGGTCTTTGGCCCGCAGTGGGCGGCGGAAGGGGTCTTTATGCTGTTTGCCGTGCTGTTTATGTTCATCGGCGCCCAGTTTGTCGGGATGGGGCTCCTCGGTGAATACATTGGCCGAATTTATAACGATGTTCGCGCGCGTCCGCGCTACTTTATTCAACGTGTTGTCCGTCAGGAACACAAAGCATCTCAAGAGGAAATTCACCCATGAAAGCTGTCGTATTTGCGTATCACGATATGGGGTGCACGGGCACGCTGGCCCTGCTGGAAGCGGGCTATGATATTGCTGCAATCTTTACCCATCCGGACGCGGCCGGAGAAAATAACTTTTTCGGCTCCGTGGCGCGTATCGCCGCCGAGCGTGGGATTCCGGTTTATGCGCCGGACGACGTCAACCACCCGCTGTGGGTGGAGCGCATCCGCGCGCTCGCGCCGGATATGATCTTCTCGTTCTACTATCGCAACCTGCTTTCCGACGAGATCTTAGGTCTGGCTGCAAAAGGGGCCTTTAATCTTCATGGCTCTCTGCTGCCTGCCTACCGTGGCCGCGCCCCGCTGAACTGGGTGCTGGTAAACGGTGAAGCGGAAACGGGCGTGACGCTGCACCGCATGGTGCGCCGCGCGGATGCGGGCGCTATCGTGGCACAGCAGAAGGTCGCTATTGATGCAGACGAAACCGCGCTGCAGCTGCATCAAAAGCTGAATGCGACGGCGCAGACGCTGCTGCGTGATGCGCTTCCCTCCATCCTCAGCGGCACCTTCAGCGAAGCCGCGCAGGATGAGAGCAAGGCAAGCTGCTTTGGCCGCCGCACGCCGGAAGATGGCCGTCTGGACTGGAACAAGCCGGCTCGCCAGCTGCACAACCTGGTGCGTGCCGTGACCGATCCGTGGCCAGGCGCGTACAGCTTCGCGGGCGTCAGCAAATTTATCGTCTGGAAATCTCGCGTGCGTGATGACATCCCGGCCGCTAAACCGGGCACCGTCGTCTCTGTCTCTCCGCTGATTGTGAGCTGCGGCGAACAGGCGCTGGAGATCGTCACCGGGCAAACCGACAACGGCCTGTACGTTCAGGGTACCCAGCTGGCGCAGTCTCTGGGTCTGGTAGCAGGGGCGCTGATCACCAGCGCGCCGGTGGTTGCTATCAAACGCCGCACCCGCGTGCTGATCCTCGGCGTGAACGGCTTTATCGGTAACCATCTGACCGAACGCCTGCTCAAAGACGATAACTATGAAATCTATGGCCTGGATATCGGCGCGGATGCCATCAGCCGTTTCCTCGACAACCCGCGTTTCCACTTCGTGGAAGGGGATATCAGCATCCACTCTGAATGGATCGAGTACCACATTAAAAAATGTGACGTGGTGCTGCCGCTGGTCGCCATTGCGACGCCAATCGAGTACACCCGTAACCCGCTGCGCGTGTTCGAGCTGGACTTCGAAGAGAACCTGAAGATCATTCGCGACTGCGTGAAATACGACAAGCGCATCATCTTCCCGTCCACCTCTGAAGTGTACGGCATGTGTACCGATAAAAACTTCGATGAAGACACCTCCAACCTGGTGGTCGGGCCGATCAACAAACAGCGCTGGATTTACTCGGTTTCCAAGCAGCTGCTGGACCGCGTGATTTGGGCCTACGGCGAGAAAGAAGGGCTGCGCTTTACCCTGTTCCGTCCGTTCAACTGGATGGGCCCTCGTCTGGATAACCTGAACGCGGCGCGTATCGGTAGCTCCCGCGCCATCACCCAGCTGATCCTGAACCTGGTAGAAGGCTCTCCTATTAAGCTTATCGAAGGCGGTAAGCAGAAACGCTGCTTTACGGATATCAGCGATGGTATCGAAGCCCTGTTCCGCATCATCGAAAACAAAGATAACCGCTGCAACGGTGAAATCATCAACATCGGTAACCCGGAAAACGAAGCGAGCATTCGCGAGCTGGCAGAGATGCTGCTGGCCAGCTTTGAGCGCCATCCGCTGCGCGATAAGTTCCCGCCGTTTGCCGGTTTCCGCGAAGTGGAAAGCAGCAGCTACTACGGCAAAGGATATCAGGACGTTGAGCACCGTAAGCCAAGCATTCGCAATGCGAAGCGCTGCCTGAACTGGACGCCGACGGTGAAGATGGAGCAGACCATCGATGAAACGCTCGATTTCTTCCTGCGCACCGTGGAGCTCTCGGATCAGGCCTCATGAGAAAAGTCGGTTTACGCATTGATGTCGATACCTTCAGGGGAACGCGTGACGGCGTACCCAAACTGCTGGAACTGCTGAGCAAGCACGGTGTGCGTTCCAGCATTTTCTTCAGCGTGGGGCCTGACAACATGGGACGCCATTTATGGCGTCTGGTTAAACCGGCGTTTCTGTTCAAAATGCTGCGCTCGCGCGCAGCATCCCTCTACGGCTGGGATATTTTGCTGGCCGGCACCGCATGGCCCGGCAGGCGCATCGGCGCGGGTAATGAGGCCGTTATCCGAGAGGCGGCGCAGCACCACGAGATTGGCCTGCATGCCTGGGATCACCATGCCTGGCAGGCCTGGGCTGGCGTCTGGGACATCCCGCGCCTGTCCCGTGAGGTCGAGCGCGGGATGCTGGAGCTGGAGGCCATTACCGGCCAGCCCGTGCGCTGCTCCGCCGTGGCAGGATGGCGTGCGGATCAACGCGTCGTGAAAGCCAAAGAAGCATTCGCGTTTCGCTACAACAGCGATTGTCGTGGAACCGGGCCCTTTTTGCCGCTTTTAGGGGACAATCGCTACGGTACGGTGCAAATTCCGGTCACGCTTCCTACCTGGGATGAAGTCGTCGGGCGCGAGGTGAACGCTGAGGGTTTCAATCGCTATATTCTGGACTGCATCCATCGTGACGCCGGTACGCCGGTCTATACCATCCATGCAGAGGTGGAAGGAATTGCGTATCAGCACGATTTCGATGCGCTGCTGACGATGGCCGCTCAGGAGGGCATTGAATTCTGCCCGTTGAGCGAGCTGCTGCCAGACGACCTCAGCACCCTGCCCGTGGGCAAGGTGGTACGTAATGAACTGGCTGGTCGGGAAGGCTGGCTTGGCTATCAACAAACCGTGAGTTCGGCCCCATGAAAACAGCCCGTTATGGCTTAGCGCTTCTCGCACTGTTTATCGTTTACTACCTTATTCCCGTCGATATCCGCCTGCTGTGGCAGCCTGATGAAACGCGCTATGCGGAAATCAGTCGCGAAATGCTGGCATCCGGAGACTGGGTGGTCCCGCATTTTATGGGGCTGCGTTACTTTGAAAAACCGATTGCCGGCTACTGGATCAACAGTATCGGGCAACTCCTGTTTGGCCATACGAACCTTGCCGTGCGCGCCGGGTCCATATTCTCGACCGGGTTAACGGCGCTGCTGGTTATCTGGATGGCCTGGCGTCTCTGGCGGGATAAGCGGACGGCCATTTTCTCCGGCCTTATCTTCCTGACCCTGTTCCTGGTGTATGGCATTGGGACCTATGCGGTGCTGGATCCCATCATCACCCTGTGGCTGGTGGCGGCGATGTGCAGCTTCTGGCTGGCCTCACAGGCCCAAACCGTTGCCGGAAAAGCGGGTGGCTATGTGCTGCTTGGGCTGGCGTGCGGGATGGGGGTGATGACCAAAGGCTTCCTGGCGCTGGCGGTACCGGTGATTGGCGTGCTGCCATGGGTGATTGCCCAGAAGCGCTGGAAAGAGGTGCTGATATTTGGCTGGCTTGCGATCCTGAGCTGCGTGCTGATTGTCCTGCCGTGGGCGCTGGCCATTGCGCAGCGTGAGCCTGACTTCTGGCGTTACTTCTTCTGGGTTGAGCATATTCAGCGTTTTGCCCAGAGCGACGCGCAGCATAAAGCTCCGTTCTGGTATTACCTGCCGTTCCTGATTGCGGGCAGCCTGCCGTGGCTGGCGCTGCTGCCCGGCGCGTTTCGTCTCGGCTGGAATGACAGGCAAAACGCCGGTGGCGGGTTCTACCTGCTGGGGTGGGTGGTGATGCCGCTGCTGTTCTTCAGCATCGCCAAAGGCAAGCTGCCGACCTATATCCTGCCGTGCTTTGCCCCGCTGGCTATCCTGATGGCACGCTATGCCTGCCTTGCGGCGGAAAAAGGCGCCAGAGCGTTGCGCATTAACGGCGGAATTAACCTGGCGTTTGGCGTCATCGGCGTGATAGCGGCGCTGGTGGTCTCGCCGTGGGGGCTGTCTAAGCACCCGGTCTGGACGTCGGTGGAACTGTATAAAGTCTTCTGTGCGGTGGTGGCGTTCCTCATCTGGGCCGCGGTAGGCTGGTTTACGTTCAGGCAGAGCCAGCAGCGCTGGTGGCTGGCTGCCTTGTGTCCTGCGGGCCTGGCGCTGCTGATAGGCTTTGCCATTCCTAACCTGGTGGTGGATTCCAAACAGCCGCAGTCGCTTGTCGATACCGTGCGCGAGCCGCTTCAGGACAGCCGATTTGTGCTGGCCAATAACGTTGGCCTGGCCGCTGGTCTGGCGTGGGAGCTGAAGCGTAGTGACATCACGCTGTTTGGTCAGAGTGGCGAACTGCGCTACGGGCTGGATTATCCCGACGTGAAAGATCGTTTTGTCGGTAAAGATGACTTCGCGCAGTGGCTGGCGGAGCATCGTCAGCAGGGACGCGTATCGCTGGTTATCCTGCTGTCAAAACGCGATGACCTTTCGCGGGCGAATCTGCCTGAACCGGACAGCCTGTATATCCAGGGTCGTCTGGCCTACCTGCAGTATCTGCCGAAGTGATGACCTGGATCTGGCTGATACTGGCAAGCCTGCTGAGCTGCGCGGGGCAGCTGTGCCAGAAGCAAGCCACCCGTCCGGCGAAAGCCGGGCGGCGTGGCGCGCATATCGCGCTGTGGCTTGGACTCGCACTGCTGGCGCTGGGCAGCGGGATGCTGGTCTGGCTGGTGGTGCTGCAACGCCTGCCCGTTGGCATAGCCTACCCTATGCTGAGCCTCAATTTTGTCTGGGTGACGCTGGCGGCGAAAGCATTCTGGCGTGAGAACGTCGCGCCGCATCACTGGCTGGGGGTTGGGTTTATCATCATTGGGATTATTGTGCTGGGAGGGAGTCTGTGAAAGGAGCGTTCTGGGCGTTATGCAGCGTGCTGTTAGTCAGCGCCGCGCAGCTGCTGCTGCGAAGCGCCATGCAGGCTCTGCCGTCCGTAAACGATATCCCGGGGTTTATCTCTGCACTGTGGCACTTCTCGTCCGGAACCGGCGCGCTGCTGCTGGGGTTGATAGGGTACGTGGCCTCGATGGGCTGCTGGTATCTGGCGCTGCATCGAATGGCGCTCAGCAAAGCGTACGCCCTGCTGAGCCTCAGTTATATTCTGGTGTGGGGCGCCGCGATCCTGCTGCCAGGCTGGGGGGAGCGCTTCTCCTGGCACGGGCTGGTGGGCGTCGGGTTTATTATTCTGGGTGTGCTGGTGATTTTTCTGCCCCGAACGTCCCAAAGTGAATAATCGACTCGGTGGTCAGGGTATAAGGGGTCGACGTACAGACCGCCAGGCTCAGCGAGCCTACCTGTAACTGGCTGACCGCGTGTGTCTGCGCCGTGCTGTCAATGCTGACAATCTGCCAGGCACTGCCGCCACGCTGTTTCACAATCGCCTCTTTCCGCGTCCAGATCCGCCAGAACGCGGAAAGCTGTTCCTCCGGGGCGGCTCGCTCCAGCTCATCGTGCTCTGTCATGCTGAAGACGGCATTGGCCAGCGCCTGCCAGTTTTGCCGGGGCCGAATCACTTCAATATCGCAACCGACTTCGCCTTCATCGCTCATCAGTAAGGCGATATCGTCACCGCTGTGGCTCAGGTTAAACCACAGCGGATCCCCCTTCGCAAAGGCCGGTTTTCCTTGCTCGCCGTAGATGATGTCGGGGAGCGGGAGAGGGGATAACGTTCTGGCGAGCAGCGTCCTGCCTGCCAGCCAGGAGGCACGTCGGGCACCCTGAGGTGCTCTGTCTGCGAGCGTTGACGCCAGCGGGTCCGCGCAAAGGGTGGAGATTTTTCCCAGTACAAACTGGTACATAGTTACGCCCAGCGTTTAATGATAATCGAGGTGTTGATGCCGCCAAACGCGAAGTTATTGCTTTGCAGATACTCGCAGTCAATCTGGCGGGCTTCTCCCATAATATAATCTAAAGCACCGCATTGCTCATCCGGTTGCTTTAAATTGAGCGTCGGGGCAAACCAGCCTTCACGCATCATCTGCACGCTCATCCACGCTTCCAGCGCGCCGCAGGCCCCTAACGTGTGGCCAAAATAGCTCTTCAGCGAAGAGATGGGCACCCTTTCGCCATAGATGGCAGCCGTGGCCTGGCTTTCGGCAATATCGCCGCGATCGGTGGCGGTACCATGGGCGGAAATATACCCTATGTCCGTGGCGCTTAAGCCCGCCATCGCCAGCGATTGCTCCATGCAAATCTGCATGGTTTCACGCTGTGGCTGGGTGATATGCGCCGCATCGCAGTTGGTGGCAAAGCCCACGATTTCGCCATAGATGGTCGCCCCGCGCGCTCTGGCGTGCTCCAGCTCTTCCAGAATAATCGTGGCGGCCCCTTCACCAATGACCAGGCCATCGCGCTCTGTATCGAACGGTGACGGCGTGGTTTTCGGCGCGTCGTTGCGCTGGCTGGTGGCGAACAGCGTATCAAATACCGCCGCTTCTGATGGACAAAGCTCCTCGGCTCCCCCGGCGACCATGACGGTTTGATAGCCGTGGCGAATGGCTTCCCAGGCGTAACCAATTGCCTGGCTGCCGGAGGTACAGGCGCTCGACGTGGGAATGACGCGCCCCCGCAGACCAAAGAACAGCCCGGTATTGACCGCAGTAGTGTGCGGCATCATCTGCACGTAGGTGGTGCCGGTGATGTTATTGGTGTGTTTTTCCATAAGCATGGAGGCGAAGTCGCTGACCGGCCCCGTGCTGCCCGTTGACGATCCGTAGGCGATGCCGGTTTGACCCTGGGTGAGCACCGCGTCATCGATCAATCCCGCCTGCTCAAGCGCCCGTTCGGTGGCGCGGGTGGAGAGCAGCGACACGCGGCCCATGGCGCGAATGCGCTTACGGGTATAGTGTGCCGGGAGGGTGAAATCCTCGATGGGTGCGGCCAGCAGCGTTTGCAGGCCATCATACTCCCGCCACTCATTCATGGTGCGCACGGCGTTTTCGTAGCCGAGCAGCCGCTGTGAAATGGACAGCCAGTCCTCGCCAAAGGCGGTCACGCCCCCCATCCCCGTAATCACCACCCGACGCGTCATAGCATCCCCCCGTTGATCGAGATAACCTGGCGAGTCACGTAGCCTGCCCGGTCCGACATCAGATAGCTCGCCAGCCCGGCCACCTCGTCTGCCTGGCCCATACGCTGCATAGGGATCATGGACATGGCCTCTTTCAGCGCGGCCTCTTCCATCTCGATCATGCCGGTATCAATCAGCCCGGGTGCGATGCAGTTCACGGTGATTTTGCGCTTTGCCAGCTCAATGGCCAGGGCCTTGGTGGCGCCGATAATACCGGCTTTGGCGGCGCTGTAGTTTACCTGTCCACGGTTGCCCATCACGCCCGAAACGGATGACAGGGTGATAATTCGCCCGCCTTTGCGGGTGCTTATCATCGGCATAATGCAGGGGTGAATGACGTTATAAAAACTGTCGAGGTTGGTGTGGATGACGCTGTCCCAGTCCTCTTCGCTGAGTGCCGGAAACGCGCCATCGCGGGCAATCCCGGCATTACTGACCACGCCATACCACGCGCCAAACGTACTGATTTCCTGTTCCAGAACCTCACGGCACTGCTCGCGATTGCCCACGTCAAACGTAAGCAAACGGCCCGTTCCACCGGCCTGAATAATCTCATCCAGCGTCTCTCTGGCGCCGTCAGCATCACGATGGTAATGCACGCCCACGGAGAAACCGTCGGCCGCAAGCTGACGGGCGATTGCGCGGCCAATGCCTTTGCTGGCACCGGTGACCAGTACGGAACGTGTCATGATGGAGCTCCCTGAGTGAAAAGTGAGGTTAATTCTTCCTCGCTGGGCTGGAAGGTATTCACGCGGCCCGTGGCAAGAGGGACGTTATCTGCCTGAATGATGCATTCAAAGCTGCCAAAACGTTCATCCTGCATCAGGCGTTCGATGGAAATGGTCAACGCGGTACCGGCGGCAAAGCGTCCTGCACCGCAGACCAGCTCGCGCGCGCCCAGCACCATGCCAAGTGCGCTGTGGGGCAGGCCTTTCTGCAGCCGTTGCCATTCCGACCAGACGCCCACGGTCTGGGCCATCAGTTCCAGCGCAAACCAGCCAGGCAGATCGCCGTCAGCGTTCAGGAAAGGGGCAAGCACACCGTGCCCGTCGACCGTGACGCTGCACGCCGCGCCGCTGTCGGTAATATTCTCAACGCGCTCCAGCAGCATCATGGGCGCGTCGTGAGGAAGGTAGTCGCTGGGGGATAAATAGCTCATGACACTCTCCCCAGCAGCAGGCTGGCGTTGTTACCGCCGAAGGCGAATGAGTTCGATAAAATCACCGGTTTTTTCAGCGCGACGCTCCCGTGCAGTAAGCCGCAGGGCGGCAGCGTGTCGTCTGGCGCGTAGCGGGCAAAATCCTGAGGCGGCAGCGGCAGGTCACGGGTCAGGATCAGCCAGCTTAACGCCGCTTCGGTGACCCCGGCCGCGCCAAGCGTATGGCCGGTAAGATGTTTGGTGGAGCTGCACGGTACCCGGTCGCCAAAGAGGGCGTTAATCACGGTCGCCTCTATCCGATCGTTAAGAGGGGTAGCGGTGCCGTGCAGGTTGATATAGCCCACGTCATCCGCCGTCATTCCCGCCTCATTCAGCGCCTGGGTAATGGCGCGAAGGGCGCCTTCCCCCTGCGGATGTGGGGCAGAGATATGGTAAGCATCGCTCGATTCCCCCGCGCCCAGCAGCGCAACCCGATCCGGTTCGCGGGTCAGCACCATTAATCCCGCCGCTTCACCGATAGTGATCCCCCGGCGGTCGCGGCCAAACGGTTCGCATCGCGTGGATGAGAGCGACTCAAGGCTGTTGAATCCGTTGACCGGCATCCGACTTAAGCTATCTGCGCCGCCAACAATCGCCACGTCCACCAGTCCTGCGTCGATCAGACGCTGCCCGCTGATAATCGCCCGGGCGCTGGAGGAGCATGCTGTCGAGATGGTATACGCCGGACCGTCCAGCTGCAGCCAGTCGGCCAGGAAGCGGGAGGGGTCGCCCAGCTCCTGCTGCGGATACTGCCATTGTGGGCTGGGTTCTCCGTTCAGGGAAAGGCGCACGTACTCATCGCCTTCATCCAGCCCGGAGGTGCTGGTGCCGAGCACTATCGCCACGCGGTCGCGACCCACGTGCGCAATGGCTGCCTCGACGGCGGGCTGAATTTGCGCCAGCGCGGCCAGCAAAAGCTGATTGTTACGGCTGCGGTGCGCTGACAGGCTATCCGGTATTGACGGCAGTTCACCCTCAACACCGCCCAGCACGGCGTCGGGCAACCCCTGTAGCCACCCGGCGCGAGGACGCATACCGGGAGCTACCCCGGCGTTCAGGTTTGCCGCGATCTCGTCGGCCGAGTTGCCCAGCGCGTTGACCATGCCAACCGCGGAAATGTAAATCATCTCAGTCACCCAGATATTGAATGGTGATGTGGTATTTAAAAACGTGCTGCTCGATGCTGATCGGCTCGCGCTTACCGTTGCGCTGCAGGTAGACAATCTCGGTCACCAGCTTGCCGTCGGGGTTACGCAGTTCGCGTCGGGTGTCAGTATCGTTTAGCGTCCAGCCTTTCGGCAACTGCGGCTGCCAGGCGCTGAGCGGCCAGTGGCTGAGCATCACATCCGCCAGCACCTGGCTGGCGGGCGGCAGCTGCGGCATAACGACAGACTGCTCGGTATGGATCCCGGTGCTGTCATAGGTCGCGAGGAACAGGCGGATCCCAACCGAGGAGAGCCCGGCCAGCGTCACCTTTTGCCCGTCAGCGTTCAGCAGAACCAGCAGCGACTGGGTCTGACCGTTAAACCGGCCGGTCAGTAACTGCTGTGAGCGGATAGCCGGGGTAATGCCGGGCGGCGGCAGCGTGACTTTGGTTCCCGGCTGGAGCCAGGCCTGCGGGCGCGTCCCTTCAGTATCGGTCGAATGGCTGCAGCCTGCCAGCAGCAGCGCCGCGGCCAGCGCGGCGGCGCGGTAAAAAGCGTTCATTATCCTTTTCTCTCGTTCTTAACCGGCATCGCCAGCGGAGCCAGCAGGAAGGCAGTAAAAATACCGCTTACCAGCACGATACCAAAGCTGCTGATGGCCTGCGTCGCGCTGAACACCAGCATGCCCAGCGTCAGCAGCGTGGTCATCATCGCGAGGGTGATGGCCAGCATCGACGTCAGCGGCGTGCCGCGCGGGTTGCTGAAAAACAGCGTGTAGTTGATGCCGATGCCGAGTACCAGCACCAGCGCCAGCAGTGAAAACAGATTAACCGAATGCCCGGCGACGGCCAGCGCCGCCAGTCCGCAGCTGAGCGACAGCACCGAGGGCACGAGGCTAATAAGCCCCCGGCGCCAGCCAAGGCGAATTAGCGCGCCGCAGGCAATCACCGCCAGCGCCACGGCTAGCAGCCCCGTCAGCAGCGTGCGGTAGAGGGCAAACAGGCTGTCAAAGCTTGCCTTGCGATCGACCCAGGCAACCCCGTTATGGCGGGCGGCCAGCTCGCTGAGTGCCGCGCTGTTTTTGACGCCGTCCACCGGGACGAGCACGCCACTTTCGCCACCTGGCAGGGTCAGCCAGAGCAGACGCCAGCCTTCGCTGGCAGGGCTGGCAAGCCACGCGTCCACGCTGACAGGCATGGCTGTCAGATTCGGTGAGACGGCATTCAGCCCCGCCTTGTGCAGCGCGTTCGTGACCGCAGGCGCGGCGTTGTGCAACAGCGCAAGATCGCTTTTTTGACGCGCCATCGAGTTCAGCGGCAGGGTTCGCCAGCCTGCAAGCTCACCCATTTTTTGCGCCTGCTCCAGCGCCGGGGTGAAGGCCTCCAGCCGCTCCAGCGTTTGCTGGGCCGACGCGCCGTAAACCACAAACCACTTCTGATCGACGCTCTGGCCGGTCATGGCGGTAATGGTCTTCTCCTGCGCCAGAATCGCTTTCGGGAGCGCCTGCAGCTGGGCAATATCGTCGTCTACCTTCAGGGTGCTGATCCCTGCTGCGGAAAGGAGCGCCAGCGTGACGGGCAGGCCAACGGCCAGCGTTTTTTTACGTTGCCAGGCGGCCAGCCAGCGCGACAGTAATCCCCTGGCCGGAACCGGGCGCACCGGCAAACCGCGGCACAGCCAGGGGTACCAGAAGATCACCGTCAGACAGGACGCGCTCAGACCCACGGCGGCAAACAGCGCCATCTGGCGGATCCCGGGGAAGGGGGCGAGCATCATAATCAGGTACGCCACGACGGTCGTCAGGAGCGCCAGCAGCAGGGCATGACGCACTTTGTCCAGGCTTTGCCACGGCGAACTTTCGCTACCGTGCACCATCCGCTCGGTCAGGTAGTAGAGGGTGTAATCTGCCGAAATACCGATGATGCTCATGCTCATTACCAGCGTCATCAGGTGCAGCTCTCCATACAGCAGCAGGGTGGCGACCGTGCCCGCCAGCGCGCCGACGGCAATCGAGATGGCGCACAGCAGCAGCGGCCGCAGGGAGCGAAACGTCGCCACAATCAGCAGGAGCACGCCCAGAAGGGTGGTGACGCCGAGCGTTGAAATATCTCGTTTGGCCTGCTGGCTGGCGTAATCGCTGTAAAAGACGGTGCCGCGAGACAGCAGCTGCGCCTGCGGATAGCGCGCTTTTAGCTTCCCCTCCAGCGCCTTAAGGGTGGTTACCAGCCGGTGGGTTTGCTGCATATCGAACGACGAGCCCGCCAGTTCGCCGTGCAGCAGATACCAGGTATTCCCTGCCTCATCTTTAGTGACCAGCCAGCCGTCCATCAGCCGCATTTTCTGGCCGTTTTGCGCGAGGGCGAGTTGCGAGCCGCGCATCAGCATCAGCGGATCGTTTTGCAGCTCCTTGCCGTTCACGCCGGAAAAGGCCGAGTAGAGCTGGGATAAAATCCACTGCGCCTGCGCTTCGCCGCCGTTTTGCAGGCGGGCGCGTGCGGCCGGATCGATCAGGCCATTTCGATGCTGCCAGAAGAATTCTCCCCAGGCTTTTTGCCCGGCGGCGTCCATCGGGCCTTTGACCTCGCTGAGCGAGCCGCTGCTTTGCAGCAGCTCCAGCCATTGCTGCGCCACGCGCGGGTCCGGATCCTTGCCGGGGCTGACCAGCCAGACCAGCTGGCGGTCGAGCCGCTGCATAAACCCGTCGTTAAGCGCCGGAGGAATGGCCCCCAGGGTCTGTTTCGGCAGCATGGCCAGCACGCTGCTGTTCAGGCGCGCGCCGGGCAGCAGCGACAGCAGCACGCCCAGCAGAATCAGGCATACCGTGGCCCACAGCAGCGCCGGGCGGAGGGATTTACGGTGCGGCAAAGCGCTGGCGTTCTTCATCGGTCAGGCTGGCGGGCGTCAGTTGGTGGCGGGTGAGGGTGATATCCGTGCGGTCGCCCTGCTTGTCGTTGAGACGAACAGATTCCAGATACGTTGCACCGCCCAAATCGAGGGTAGCGAAAATCTTGTCCAGCGGCGTCGTTTTTGGGGTCAGCACCAGCGACCAGCGGCCTTCTCCCAGGTCTTTAAAATCGATGCGGAAGTTGTCTTCCAGCACCTTGCGTTCGGCCTGGAATAACGCCCGCAGCAGGTGGTTGAACTGGAACATCTGCGGATTATTGTCGGCGGTAATGGTCTGCGGCGGCTGGCCGTTGATCGCCTGAACCATCCGTTTGTCGTCCAGCAGCAGCGTCATGGGGAACGGGGCTTTTTGATCCCACAGCAGGCCGCTATCGCGGGCGATCAGCATCTCGCCCTGCGAACGCAGCGGCTGCGGCATATCTTTAATGGTGCGAACCTGCTCGAAGTGCGCCCGCACCACGGGTTGCTCTGTGAACCGCTGCTGTAGTTCATCCAGCGTCACGGCGCTGACCAGCGGGCTGATCGTCAGAGCCAGCAAAAGCAACCATTTCATGGCGTCACTCCCATTCGTTCAAACAGTATTGCCGGGCTTACGAAGCACATCTCACGGGTGGCTTCATCTACCGCCACCTGGATGGTGTAGCCGGTGGTGGTCCGTTTACCGGTCTGTGCGTCGAAAATTTGATAGGCAATCCGCAGGCGGTTTTCATACTCTTCAACGTGCGCGCGGACGCGAATGCGTTGCTCAAACGTCACCGCATCGCGGTATTTCACACGCGTATCGACAACCGGCCAGACGTAGCCCGAGGCCTTCATCTGGCGATAGCCATAGTCAAACTGATTGAGCAGCGCCTCGCGGGCGATCTCAAAGTAGCGGAAATAGTTGCCGTGCCAGACTACGCCCATCATGTCGACGTCGTGGAACGGGACGGTTAACTCAACTTCCGTCGTAAAGCGGGGATCGGTCAGCACCCTTTACTCCTTCTCGGCGATCTCGGGCAGCTGCCAGAAATCGAAAAAATTAAACCAGTCGAGCGGCGACAGCAGGGCGTAATGCTCCAGCCGCTGCGCGTAGCGATCGACAGTCTGCTGCAGCGCCTGCTGGCGTTCACCGCGCGGCAGGAGCAGCGGGTCGGCAAACGGTTCACAGTGCAGGGTAAGCTTCCCCTGCTGGCTGAGGGCAAAAATCAGCACCACCGGACAGCGTAAAATGGAGGCCAGGATAAATGGTCCCTGCGGGAACGGCGCGGGCTGGCCCATAAAATCGCTCCAGACCACGCGCCAGCTGCCGCCGCGCTGTGGCGTGACGGCGATACGATCGCCCACGATGGCTACCCACTCTCCGCCATCCAGTTTTTCTTTGAGCAGGATAGCGGTCTCCGGGCCGATGTCGGTGACGGGCATCAGGTGAATGCCCGCCTGCGGAGCCATCTCCTCCATGATCTGCTTAAAGCGCTGGGCGTTATCGCTAAAGACCAGCGCGTTGATGGTTTTCCCCCCTTCACGCTGGGCCAGCGCCCGGCAGGCTTCCACATCGCCAAGATGCGAAGCCAGCAGCAGTTTGCCCTGAGGATCGTCCAGCCCCAGCGCCTCGCTGGCACCCGGCGCAAACGCCAGATCGCGATGAAGGTGCATCTCCCCGCGCCAGCTGGCCACTTTATTCAGCATGGCCTGGCCAAAACGCAGGAAGTGGAAAAAGCTGTGCAGCCGGGGCGGCTGAGGGATCTGCCGCTGGGCCATAACCTGCTTAACGCGCCTCAGCCATTGCCGCGACGCCTGACGCGCTGAACGGGCGCTTAGCCAGTAAACGGCCGTGACCGGCCACAGCAGGAAGGTGAAGGCCCTGCGCCCAAGCAGCTGCCAGACGCGTAGCATCAGGCGCATTCCCCACAGCCCTTTGACTTCCCGCTGTTGCGCCCAGTGCTGCGGGCGACGGCGCATCAGCAGGGAAGGGATGCGCGGCAGCATGCCCAGGAACAGACGGGTATGCATCAGCGAGATGCGCAGGTTGTCTTTTAGCGCATCGAAGTGGGATAGACCGTCTGGCGGGTAGGTGACGCGGGTGGGCAGAAAATAGCTCGGATTGCCCTGCCAGTAGAGACGGACCATCACTTCCGTATCAAAGTCCATCCGCTTGCCGAGCGGCGTCCGTGCAGCAAGCTGCATAGTCGGCGCAATCGGGTAGACCCGAAAGCCGCACATGCTGTCTTTCAGCTGCAGGGACAGGGTTTCAATCCAGACCCAGACGTGGGTTATCCAGCGTCCGTAGAGGCGCGCGCGTGGAATGGAGTCATCGTAAACGGGCTGACCGGAAATCAGTGCATCAGGGTGACGCTGCGCAAGCGCCAGAAAGCGGGGGATATCTTCAATCGCGTGCTGACCGTCGGCGTCCACCTGGATCGCATGGCTGAAGCCCCGCTCTGCGCAGGCCTGCAGTCCCGCCATCACCGCCGCGCCTTTGCCGCTGTTTTTCGCCAGACGCAGTAGCGTGACCTGAGGATACTGCTCCGCCAGGTGCGCAAGCGCGCGGCCCGTGCTCTCTTCGCTGCCGTCGTCCACCACCAGGCACGGGAGGTCAAACGGCGCCAGGCGTGAGAGCACCGCTGGCATCATCGCCCCGTGGTTGTAGCACGGGATCAGCACGCAGGGACGGAAGGTTACTGACATAGGCGAATCTTCCCGCTGCTGGCGGTATGGCGTTCGTCACCGGCATGGCGCTGGTAGCTGAAGGTCAGCATCTGGCGTTCGGGCTGCCAGGCCAGGATCAGCGTCACCGTGTTGTCCGGCAAAAGCGGGGCAGCAAACTTCACATTCTGAATGCTGTGAAAACGGTAGCCCGGTGCCAGCAGGGTGGTGGCGTAATGCATCACCCAGTCGAGTTGTGCAACGCCCGGAAGCAGCGGCTGGACGGCAAAATGCCCCTTAAACCAGAGCAGGTCAGGATCGAGATAAAGGGTTATCTCCAGATGCTCCGGATGGGTCTGGCGGCGTTCAATTTCATGGGGTTTCATGAAACAGCTCCTGTAGCTGAGCATAAACACGCTTGTTCATGCTGTTGACCGGGATTTCATCGACAATCCGCCAGTAGCGGGGCACGGCAACCGGTTCAAGGCAGGGGCGAAGCGCGCGACGCCAGGCGGATTCCTGCGCATTTTTACCCACGTTATCTCTGTGCAAACGCGCCGCGTCGCTGAGCACCAGCAGCACGCCAATACTCTGGCGTCCCCCACGCGTGACCGCCAGCGCGACGGCGTCGCAGATGCCGTCCAGCGCCAGCAACCGCTGCTCGATCTCATCGAGCGAAACGCGTTTATCCTCAATTTTGACTATCCGATCTCGGCGCCCGACGAGGGTGAACTGCCCGTCCGCCGTGAAATGGAGAATATCATTTAGCACCTCCCCCTTCGGCTCGTGGATCAGCGGCGACGTCACGCGATCGCCGTGGAACGTCACGCCGGGGAACGGCTGCCAGAGCGTCGTCTCTTCCTGACGGTGACGCCAGCCCATCACTCCCGTTTCGGTGCTGCCGTAGATTTCAACCGGCCAGACGTTGAGCCAGCCCTGAAACGCGGTGATATCCCGCCAGGGCAGTACGCCCCCCGCGGAGAAGAGCAGGGCAACAGGGGGCGCCGCCAGTGCCGTATCCAGCCGCCTGAGGAACGCCGGGCTGCTGATGAAAAGATAGCGTTTATCGTGGGGCAGGGCCGAGAGCTGCTCGGCATAGTTAAGCAGGCGGGCATGCACCGGCAGGCCGAGCGCCATGGGTAAGACGACGCGAAACGTCAGGCCATACAGGTGATGCAGCACCACGGAAGCCACGACGCTACAGCCCGCCAGCCGCTCGCCAAACCGCTCGGCGAGTAAACAGGCTTCACGATCCAGACTGATAATCGGCTTAATGACCCGCTGCGGCGAGCCGGTGGAGCCAGAGGTGAAAAGCTCGATAGCGCGCGTATCGTCAATGGCGGGCAGGGGAGAAAAGGCGTTGTCTGTCCGCGGCGTGGAAACCACCAGCCGCTGGCGCCCCGAAAAGTCGAGCGTGGCGTCGCTCAGAACGCCGCTGAACATGGCCCGCTGTTCGTTAAGCTGCGCAGCCCGGCTGTGGCCGGGGAGCACGGGCGTTTTACCCGCATGCAGCGTCGCCAGCAGGGCGACGATAAAAAGGTAGCCGTTTTCAAAGCAGAGCGCCCAGCGTTCGCCCTCCTCCTGACGCAGCATCTCGACCAGCTGAGTCACATCGTGGCGCAGGTCGCCGAGCGTCCAGACTCGTTCGTCGAGCCAGGCGATCGGCGCGTCTTCTGGACGCGGGGCATTTAGCCACTGGCTAAGAGGAAGAGGTTTACGCATCGTTCTCTCTTTTCATTACCCGCTGGCGCACCAGCCACTCGGAGGCCATCAGCGTTCCCATCAGGATGTAGGCAATTACCCCGTTCCACAGCGTCCACAGGCGCATGTCGGCGTACAGCACGGTAAACAGCGCGATTGCCCCGTTGCCGATAAAAAAGCCGCACCAGACTTGAGTGACCTTGCGGGTGTAGCGAACCCCTGCCGGCGACAGATGGGGTTCACGTATCCGCGCCAGCCGTTCTACCATCGGCATGGTTGTCCATAGCGACCCCCCAAACACCAACAGCATCACCAGATTGACGACCACCGGATAAAACAGTACCCACTGGTGAGCGTGCAGAAGCGCGCTCGCCATGCACAGCACCACCCCGGCCAGGGTTACGCTCAGGAGCACGTAGCGCAGAGGACCGCGATGCCGGCGCGCCTGATATAAACGCAGCAGTAGCGCCAGCGCCATGACGGGCAATATCCACTGCAAACGGTGGCTTGCAAGGCCATAGCCAATCAAAAACGGCCATGCCAGCAGCATCAGACCCGTCAGTATCGGGATGAGCGGAAGGGAAGGCACGTCAGGCTTCGCGCTGGAGCTGTTCCACAACGTCCACGATGTCCTGAACGGTACGCACCGCTTTGAAGGTTTCAGGTTTAATTTTATGACCCGTTTTCTTCTGCAGGTTAACCACCATGTCGACGGCATCAATGCTGTCGAGATCCAGATCTTCGTAAAGCCGGGCTTGTGGTGTGATGTCCTCAGGGTCGAGTTCAAACAGCTTAATAAGAAGCGCAGAGACTTCCTGATAAATCGTTTCTTGTTCTGTCATAGCGGGTCATTCTCAGGCGCGTTGTTGATGGATAAAAGCAGCGAGCGTGGCGACGGAATAGAAGTGCTGACGCATCTCGTCACTTTCGGCAGAAAGCACTACGCCGTACTGATTTTTCACGGCCAGCCCCAGCTCCAGGGCATCAATAGAGTCCAGACCCAGTCCGTCGCCAAACAGCGGAGCGTCGGTATCGATATCCTCTGGGGTAAGTTCTTCCAGATTCAGCGTAGAGATAATGAGATTCTTAACTTCAAGGTAGAGCGCTTGCATCTTTCATTCCTGACAAAGATTGAAGACCGGATGTTAATTGCTGCTGCATATGCCGGTTTAACTGCCTTGCCGCCAGCGCAGGTTCATGCTGGCTTGCATCGTAAAAATCATGAATGTTGATGCGTTCGCGAACATCCACGGTAAAAACAGGTTTTTTGGGCGGCACATTGTACCAGCGACTCTGTTTATCCAGCATGCGTTCGCTGCAGTGGATCACCACCACGCGCAGGGAGCGGTTGCAACGAACGGCGATATTCGCCGCTCCCCGCTGCAGGGTAATGGCTTCGCCCACGCGGGTGCGGGTGCCTTCCGGAAAGATAAGCAGAGTCTCCCCCTGCGCCAGGCGCTGCTGGCTGGCACGAAGCAGCGTTTCTGCTTCGCTGTTGATCAGGTAGTCGGCTGAGCGGATCACGCCGCTGACAAAGGGGTTACGCAGCAGCGCGCTTTTCACCAGACAGTCGGTTTCGTTCATGACCGACGCGAGGATCACATAGTCCAGCAGCGAAGGGTGGTTCGCTATCACCAGGCAGCCGCGCTCGGCGCGCAGAACGTCCAGGTTAGTAAAGCGGTAATCCAGTACGCCAGTCCCGCGAACGACCGCCAGGAACAGCCGAAAGCTGGCGGAAATGCTGCGTCGCGCCAGCCGGCGGCGCTTCGCGCGATCGCGCTGGAAAACCAGCAGCAGGTTAAACCAGACCAGCGACAGCAGCAGCCCGCCGAGGCCAAACAGCGCGAAGCAGAATCCGGTCATCAGCATGCGCCATAACCGATCGAGACGGGACAGGAACCGGCTCATTAGCGCGTCCACTGCCACTGCAAACGCTCGCCCGCAAGGGCAAATTGCTGCGCGTCGCTCAGATAATGTCGAAGGAACTGCAGGCTTTGCGGCAGCGCCGGCTCTTCACCTGCGCTTGCGGGGCGGGTTTCACAGCAGAGCGTGTCTCCGGCTTCAATCACTAGCGCAAGGGCGTAAGGCCAGACGGGCATCTGCGGCGGGAGTGCGGTTTGATAAAACTCGGGCAGTACGCCGTCAAAATCAACCAGCAAAATGCGGGCGTAGCCCGCGTGGAGCAAGCTCAACACTTCGCACAAACTTTGCTGGAAAGTGTCCATACCGGCGGAGACCGAGGATGAGACAATCGGCTGACCCGCGGTAATCGTGAGATTGCCTACCGCGGCATTGTGGACGGACATCGCAAAATCGGTGGGGGAGACGGGTTGCTTCGTCGCCAGCGCGTGCAGAATACGATAGTTGCGTTCAAGTTCGCCATGGCGACTGCTGTAGACCACGGCATCAATACGATGTTTGCGAAGCATCGCAAGGCCGATGTCGACCGCCAGCTTGCTGCCTGAATTGAGGCGGCGGGCGGTCATCATCGGCAGTTCGGTCGGTTTCGCAAGCGGCGCGGCGGGATCGATGGCTTCGGACTGGCGCGACCATGCCTGCCATGCATCGGCATCGCTGAGTCCTGGCGCTCTTGCCTGCCAGTCGATAATAGAGAGTGTGAATTTCATCTAAGCGCGTCCGCGATAAACCTGTTTCTGTAATGTTTTCTTCGCAAGCGCGATGTTTCAGCGTACATCGTACAGTGTTGTCGCAGGCTTGCGAATAACGTTTCTCCTAAAAATTTCCCGTAGAGTAATGTTCCGTTCTACCCCAGACGCTTAACCCGGAAGCCGGCTTTTAGGTCTGCCTGGCCCCAGCAGAATGGCCAGCTTGCTGCCGCCTTTGGTGGTCTCCATCCAGATCTTACACACGCTGGTCAGAGGGACCGAGAGCAGCATGCCGACCGGGCCCAGCAGCCATCCCCAAACCAGTAAGGATAAAAACACCACCAGCGTCGACATGCCGAGCCGGTGTCCCATCATGCGCGGCTCAAGAATATTGCCCAGCACCATGTGCACCACGAGGAACAGCGCGCCGACTAGCATGCATTCGTAGAAACCGTTAAACAGAAACGCCTGAATCATCGGCGGTACGGCAGAGAGCACCGCGCCAATATTCGGCACGTAGTTCAGCAGAAAGGCCAGCACGCCCCACATCAGCGCGAACTGTACGTCCATCAGCATCAGCCCCAGCCAGACAATGACCCCGGTCCATACGCTCAGGAGCGTTTTCAGCGCCAGATATTTGGAAACGCCCTTCAGCGCCCGGTGTAAGCCGGCAATGTGAATTTGTGGATTATTCAGCGCAAAGCGCAGCTTATAGGGAACGTGGCGCACTTCGAACAGCATAAACACCACCGTCATGACCAGCAGAAGAATGCTGGCCATCGCGCCGGAAAGCCCCGTCATCAAGGTGGTGGCGTAGGTCATGACCTTCTCTGAATCCATCCGGCGCAGCATCCGTTCGGGTGAGATATGCAGATTAAGGAAGGGCACCATCTCCTGCAGCGCCACGATCTTCCGCGTCAGCTCTTTGTTGTACTGCGGCAGCATCGTTGAGAACTCGCTCAGCGAGGCCGCCAGCACGCCGAAAAGCGCCGTCAGGGCAATCAGCATGACGATAACTACGATGGTGATCGCCACCGGTCGGCTGATGCCCCGGCGTAAAAACCAGGTGACCAGGGGATTAAGCACAATGGCAAAAAAGAGCGCCAGCAGGAGCTGAACAATAATGTCGGCGGCAGAATGGATACCCGCAAGAATAACCACCAGACAGGCGAGTTTTAATAAGATGTGGAGTCCTGCTTTGTCGGACGGATTAGGAGTCATGCGCGTTCCTTAGTGTGATGACCCGGTAAGTGTAGTGCCCGGGCTTCGCTTCGTCTGGATCCGTTAATCTGAAAGTCGGTGCTGATTTTCTTATTGTGGCGTGGTAATAGTGAAACACTGTTGCAAAAAATCAGGTAGAACCCCATGCCCGAACCTGCCGCTGAACCGGCACTGAGCGGACTGCGCCTCAATCTGCGCATCGTTTCCGTCGTTATTTTCAACTTTGCCAGCTATCTGACCATTGGCCTGCCGCTGGCGGTCTTGCCGGGCTATGTCCATGACGTCATGGGCTTTAGCGCCTTCTGGGCGGGGCTGGTGATTAGCCTGCAGTATTTCGCAACGCTCCTGAGCCGCCCGCATGCCGGGCGCTACGCGGACGCGTTCGGTCCAAAAAGCATCGTGGTAGTCGGGCTGTGCGGCTGTTTCCTCAGCGGCCTGAGCTACCTGCTGGCTGCCACAACCAGCCACTGGCCGCTGGTCAGCCTGGTGCTGCTCTGCCTGGGGCGCGTTATCCTGGGTATTGGTCAAAGCCTAGCGGGAACCGGGTCAACGCTGTGGGGCGTGGGGGTAGTCGGCGCGCCGCACATTGGCCGGGTGATCTCCTGGAACGGTATTGTTACCTACGGCGCGATGGCGCTCGGTGCGCCGCTCGGCGTGGTCTGCTATGCGTTTGGCGGCCTGTACGGGCTGGCTATCACCATTATGGCGGTCGCGCTTCTGGCGATCCTCTTTGCGCTGCCGCGCCCGAAGGTGAAGGCCAGCAAGGGCAAGCCGCTGCCGTTTCGGGCGGTGCTGGGGCGCGTCTGGCCGTACGGTATGGCGCTGGCGCTGGCGACCACCGGCTTCGGTGTCATTGCGACCTTCATTACCCTGTTCTACGACGCCAAAGGCTGGGACGGCGCAGCCTTTGCGCTAACCCTGTTCAGCTGCGCCTTTGTGGGCGCGCGTTTACTTTTCCCTAACGGTATCAACCGCCTGGGCGGGCTGAATGTGGCGATGATCTGTTTTGCGGTCGAGATTGTCGGGCTGCTGTTGACCGGCATCGCCGTGGTGCCGTGGGTCGCGAAAGTGGGCGTCTTCCTCGCGGGGGCGGGTTTTTCACTGGTCTTCCCGGCGCTGGGCGTGGTGGCGGTCAAAGCCGTGCCGCAGCAGAACCAGGGGGCGGCGCTGGCGACCTATACGGTCTTTATGGATATGTCTTTAGGGATTACCGGCCCGCTGGCGGGGCTGGTGATGAGCTGGGCAGGGGTTCCGGTTATCTATCTTGCCGCGGCGGGCCTGGTGGTTATCGCCCTGATGCTGACGTGGCGGCTAAAAAAATGGCCCCCGGTGCAGGCAACGGAGGCCACGTCATCATCGTGAAGACTTACTGGATCACGATGGTATTAATGATGTTTTCAGCAGCCGTCTGCGCTTTCTGCTGATCTTCCGCTGGCAGGGTGATCTGCAGGGTCAGCAGTTTGTTATCAACCTTGCCCAGCACCACGGAAGAGTAGGCGGTCTGGCCTTTAGCGGAGATGATGCTGTCCAGCTGCTGCAGCGTGTGGCCTTTCAGTTCGATGGACTTATTGGTAACCACCTGCAGCTGTGGATCGCGGCCGCGCTGCTGATCTTCCAGACGTTTGGACAGTACGGCCAGGTCTTCGCTGGTGTCGTCGCCCACAATCACAATGACCGCTTTCTGCCCGGTTGCGTCGGAGTAAACGTGCATATTGTTTGCCTGGGTGCCCAGCTTGCCGCTCTGGTCAGTCATATCGGCTGGCAGAGAGAAACTGAGTTTGCCATCCATCAGATTCACCGGCTGACCGGTCGCATTGCTCTCTGCGGATGCGCCCTGAGCAGGCGTTTTCGTGTCGCTGTTATCACAGGCTGCAAGACCCACAACCAGCAGGCCAATCCCGACATATTTAACCAGATTGCGCATTGACTTCTTCCTTTCGATAAACGGCCATAACGGCTCATTCGATCATCTTATCACAACTGATAAAGCGAACCCTTAACCAGCCTGCAATGCCGTGATTTCAGATTTATCTGCCAGCCTTTTCAGCAGCATATTCAGCAGCACGCCGTACATAGGCAGGAAGAAGACAATGCTGATGAGCACCTTGAAGCAGTAGTCAACCAGCGCGATTTCCATCCAGTGTTCGGCCATAAACGCGTCCGGGCTGCGCCAGAAGGCGATGAAGAAGAAGGCCAGCGTATCGCTCACGTTACCGAACAGCGTCGAGGCAGTGGGCGCCATCCACCAGCGATGGTTCTGACGCAGGCGGTTAAACACGTGCACGTCGAGGATCTGCCCCAGCGCGTAGGCCATAAAGCTCGCCGCGGCGATACGGGCAACAAACAGGTTGAAGTGGGTTAACGCCTCGAAGCCCTGCCAGCTTCCCATATAAAACAGGGAGGACACCACGTACGAGATGAACAGCGCCGGAAGCATGACGGCAAAAATAATGCGGCGGGCCAGCGGTGCGCCAAAAATACGTACGGTTAAATCCGTGGCGAGGAAAATAAACGGAAAACTGAACGCGCCCCAGGTGGTGTGAAAACCAAAAATGGAGATGGGGAGCTGCACCAGATAGTTACTGGAGGTAATCACCAGCAGGTGAAAAAGGGAAAGCCAGAACAACGCTTTTACGCGCTGCGATTCAGAAAACTGCGTCATATTGTGACCTTTTTATACGTTGGGGTGAGGGAACCCAATAAAAACCGCAGCATGATACTGCTTTGGCAGGACATTGCAATGGTTAGTTTTTACGCAATCGTTAACCTGGTTTGCATTGACTGCAACGGGGCGTAAACTACAGCCGTTTTTACCTGACCGAGAAGATCATGACCGACCTGTTTTCCAGCCCAGACCACACCCTTGATGCCCAGGGCCTTCGCTGCCCGGAACCGGTAATGATGGTACGTAAAACCGTGCGCAACATGCAGACCGGTGAAACGCTGCTGATCGTCGCTGACGACCCGGCCACCACGCGCGATATCCCCGGTTTTTGTACCTTTATGGAGCATGAGCTGGTGGCCCAGCAAACCGACGCGCTGCCGTACCGGTATTTGATTCGTAAGGGTTAGATGGGCTGTCCTCTGCGGCCTGATGCCCTCACCCCGGCCCTCTCCCACAGGGAGAGGGAGCAAACACTAAAAATGGCCACGTAGTGGCCATTTTGCTTTTACCTAGCCCTTCATCCATGCCCGGATCCCGTCCAGGAACATCTGCGTCGCCATCATCACCAGAATCAGCCCCATCAGACGCTCCAGCGCGTTTACCCCTTTCTCCCCGAGCAGGCGCAGGAACAGCGACGACTGCAGCAGGATAATAAATGTCCCGCCCCAGGCAATCAGCAGGGCAATCACCAGATGGCTCATCTGATTCGGATACTGATGCGACAGTAGCATCAGCGTGGCCAGAATGGTCGGCCCGGCAACGAGGGGAATCGCCAGCGGCACAATAAACGGCTCTTCACCCGCGGGCAGGCCGCTGCTGCTGCCTTCCGCGCTCGGGAAAATCATCTTAATCGCAATCAGGAACAGAATAATCCCGCCGGAAATCGACACGGTTTCGGCACGCAGGTTCAGGAACGCGAGGATTTTTTCCCCCGCAAACAGGAAGATAAACATCACCAGCAGGGCGATAAGCAGCTCGCGGATCATGATCGCCCGGCGGCGCTTCGGCTCGGTGTGCTTCAGCACCGACATGAAGATTGGCAGGTTGCCCAGCGGATCCATTATCAGGATCAATAAAACCGCGGCGGAAATGATTTCACTCATGTAAATTATCCCTGAAACTCTCTATGGTTATTATGATGATTAGCTGTATTTCTGATTGCCGGGCAATCATCGATTAATTTCGCTTGCGACTTTGGCAGCATTTTGTAATGTGAAGCATATCCCAGTTCAATACTGGCTTGCACAAACAGCACACACCCTCAGCAGGAAAAAAATGCTATGAAAAACGTTGGTTTTATCGGCTGGCGCGGTATGGTCGGCTCTGTACTCATGCAACGCATGGTTGAAGAGCGCGATTTCGACGCTATCCGCCCGGTCTTCTTCTCCACTTCCCAGCTCGGCCAGGCTGCTCCGTCCTTTGGTGGTACCACAGGCACGTTGCAGGATGCGTACGATCTGGAAGCGCTGAAGGCACTCGACATTATTGTCACCTGCCAGGGCGGCGATTATACCAACGAAATCTATCCAAAGCTGCGTGAAAGCGGCTGGCAGGGCTACTGGATTGACGCGGCCTCTTCGCTGCGTATGAAAGACGATGCCATCATCATTCTCGACCCGGTTAACCAGGGCGTCATTACCGACGGCCTGAACAACGGCGTGAAAACCTTTGTCGGCGGCAACTGTACCGTCAGCCTGATGCTGATGTCGCTGGGCGGCCTGTTCGCGCAGGACCTGGTGGAGTGGGTCTCCGTGGCGACCTACCAGGCGGCGTCCGGCGGCGGCGCGCGTCATATGCGCGAGCTGCTGACCCAGATGGGCCAGCTGCACCAGAGCGTCGCGACCGAGCTGGCAAACCCGGCGTCCGCGATTCTGGATATCGAGCGTAAAGTCACTCAGCTGACCCGCAGCGGCGAGCTGCCGGTGGATAACTTTGGCGTACCGCTGGCCGGTGGTCTGATCCCGTGGATCGACAAACAGCTGGATAACGGCCAGACCCGCGAAGAGTGGAAGGGCCAGGCCGAGACCAACAAAATTCTCGCGACCGCGAACACCATTCCGGTTGACGGCCTGTGCGTGCGCATCGGCGCGCTGCGCTGCCACAGCCAGGCCTTCACCATTAAACTGAAAAAAGATGTGTCTATTCCGACCGTGGAAGAGCTGCTGGCCGCGCACAACCCGTGGGCGAAAGTGGTGCCAAACGATCGCGATATCACCATGCGCGAACTGACCCCTGCGGCCGTTACCGGCACGCTGACCACGCCGGTTGGCCGTCTGCGTAAGCTGAACATGGGGCCGGAGTATCTCTCCGCGTTCACCGTGGGTGACCAGCTCTTATGGGGCGCGGCAGAACCGCTGCGCCGCATGCTGCGCCAGCTAGCGTAATAATTTGTTAACTACGAGGGGGTGATTTTCACCCCCTTTTTTTGCGTACTACATGGAGTAAAACGCATATGTCTTATTTTTATCAGGAGTCGTGTAGAGCGTTGGCTATGCTTTAAGGAAGAGTCATTTCTTACCTGAGGTTAGGACGGGCTGACAGGATGCCCGTTCAGGTCACATTAAAGTCGTCCCAGGCGCTAAAAAAGGACGACATAAAAAAACAGGATGAATACCATGTCCGATCGTGTGGATAGAGACGTGATTAATGCGCTTATTGCGGGTCATTTTGCCGACCCCTTTTCCGTGCTTGGGATGCATCATACTGAGGCTGGTCTGGAAGTTCGGGCATTGTTACCGGATGCCACCGAAGTGTGGGTCATTGAACCCAAAACCGGCCGCAAGGTGGGTAATCTGGAATGCCTCGATTCACGTGGCTTCTTCTCCGGGGTAATGCCCCGTCGTAAAAACCCCTTTCGTTACCAGCTCGCCGTCATCTGGCACGGCCAGCAAAACCTGATTGACGACCCCTATAGTTTTGGCCCGCTCTTAAAAGAGATGGACGCCTGGCTGCTGTCTGAAGGGACCCACCTGCGACCTTATGAAACGCTGGGTGCCCATGCGGACACGATGGACGGTATCACCGGCACGCGGTTTGCCGTGTGGGCGCCAAATGCCCAGCGCGTCTCCGTTGTCGGACAGTTCAACTACTGGGACGGGCGCCGTCACCCGATGCGCCTGCGCCGCGAAACCGGCATCTGGGAGCTGTTTATCCCCGGGGCGCACAACGGGCAGCTCTATAAGTTCGAGATGATCGACGCCAACGGCAAGCTGCGCATTAAATCCGACCCTTATGCCTTTGAAGCGCAGATGCGCCCGGAGACCGCGTCGCTGATCTGCGGCCTACCGGAGAAAGTCGTCCAGACGGAGGAACGCAAGCAGGCCAACCGCTTTGATGCCCCGATCTCCGTTTATGAGGTCCATCTCGGCTCATGGCGTCGCCACACCGATAACAACTTCTGGCTGAGCTACCGGGAGCTGGCCGACCAGCTTGTTCCATACGCCAAATGGATGGGCTTTACCCACCTTGAGCTGCTGCCGGTCAATGAACACCCGTTCGACGGCAGCTGGGGCTATCAGCCCACCGGGCTGTATGCGCCGACGCGCCGCTTCGGCACGCGCGATGACTTCCGCTACTTCATTGATGCCGCACACGCCGCCGGGCTGAACGTGATCCTCGACTGGGTGCCGGGTCACTTCCCGTCGGATGATTTTGCGCTGGCAGAGTTTGACGGCACCAAGCTGTACGAGCACAGCGACCCGCGCGAAGGCTATCACCAGGACTGGAATACGCTGATCTACAACTACGGTCGCCGTGAAGTGTCGAACTACCTGGTCGGGAACGCGCTGTACTGGATCGAGCGCTTCGGCATTGATGCCCTGCGCGTGGATGCGGTGGCGTCGATGATCTACCGCGACTACAGCCGCAAAGAGGGCGAGTGGATCCCGAACGAGTTTGGTGGCCGTGAAAACCTGGAAGCGATTGAGTTTCTGCGCAGCACCAACCGCATTATCGGTGAGCAGGTCGACGGTGCCGTCACCATGGCGGAAGAGTCCACTGATTTCCCCGGCGTCTCCCGTCCGCCGTCAATGGGGGGACTGGGCTTCTGGTACAAGTGGAACCTCGGCTGGATGCACGACACGCTCGACTACATGAAGCTCGATCCGGTTTATCGCCAGTACCATCACGACAAGCTGACGTTCGGGCTGCTCTACAACTACACCGAAAACTTCATGCTGCCGCTGTCCCACGACGAAGTGGTGCACGGCAAGAAATCCATTCTCGACCGCATGCCGGGCGACGCGTGGCAGAAGTTTGCCAACCTGCGCGCCTACTACGGCTGGATGTTTGCTTTCCCGGGCAAAAAACTGCTGTTTATGGGCAACGAGTTCGCCCAGGGACGCGAGTGGAACCACGATACCAGCCTCGACTGGCATCTGCTGGAGGGCGGCGACAACTGGCACCACGGGGTGCAGCGTCTGGTCCGGGACCTGAACCTGACCTATCGCCATCACAAAGCGCTGCACGAGCTGGACTTCGATCCGTACGGCTTTGAGTGGCTGGTGGTGGATGACCACGAGCGCTCGGTGTTTGTCTTTGTGCGCCGTGACAAAGCGGGTAACGAGATTATCGTCGCCAGCAACTTCACGCCGGTGCCGCGCCAGCACTATCGCTTTGGCATTAACCAGCCGGGTAAATGGCGCGAAATCCTCAATACCGACTCCATGCATTACCACGGCAGCAATGCCGGTAACGGCGGGCTGGTACAGAGCGATGCCGTCGAAAGCCACGGGCGGCCCAACTCCCTGAGCCTGACGCTGCCGCCGCTTAGCACTATCTGGCTGGTGCGGGAGGGCGAATGACGCAGCTCACGGCAGGTAAACCCGAACCGCTCGGGGCGAGCTTTGACGGAAAGGGGGTGAACTTCACCCTCTTTTCCGCTCACGCGGAGCGGGTGGAACTGTGCGTGTTTGACGGGGAAGGTAACGAGCACCGTTACGATTTACCGGCGCGCACGGGGGAGACCTGGCACGGCTACCTGGCCGGAGGACGGCCGGGGATGCACTACGGTTTTCGCGTTCACGGTCCCTGGGACCCCGCGCAGGGCCATTGGTTTAACCCGGCGAAGCTGCTGATTGACCCGTGCGCGCACCGCGTGGACGGCGAGTTTAAAGACGACCCGCTGTTCCACGTGGGCTACGGCGAGCCCGACCACCGCGACAGCGCGCCCGTCGTGCCAAAAGGCGTGGTGGTGAACGATCTCTACGACTGGGAAGACGATGCCCCGCCGCGCACGCCGTGGGGAAATACCGTCATTTATGAAGCTCACGTCAAAGGGCTGACGTACCTGCACCCGTCGATCCCCAAAGAGATGCGCGGCACCTACAAGGCGCTCGGACATCCGACGATGGTCGCCTACCTGAAACACCTCGGCATCACCGCCCTGGAGCTGCTGCCCGTGGCGCATTTCGCCAGCGAGCCTCGTCTGCAGCGACTGGGGCTGAGCAACTACTGGGGCTACAACCCGCTGGCCATGTTCGCGCTCGAACCCCGCTATGCCGTCCATCCGGAGAAGGCGCGGGACGAGTTTCGCGATGCGGTAAAGGCGCTCCACGCGGCGGGTATTGAGGTCATTCTGGACGTGGTGCTGAACCACAGCGCAGAAAGCGATCTCGATGGACCAACGCTCTCCATGCGCGGAATTGATAACCGTAGCTATTATTGGATCAGGCAGGATGGCGATTACGAGAACTGGACCGGCTGCGGCAACACGCTCAATCTCAGCCATCCGGCGGTCACGCATTTTGCTTATGAATGCCTGAAATACTGGGTAGAAACGTTCCACGTCGACGGTTTTCGTTTCGACCTGGCGCCCGTGATGGGGCGCACGCCGGCGTTTAGCCAGCAGGCGCCGCTGTTTGAGGCGATAAAAAACTGCCCGGTGCTCTCGCAGGTGAAGCTCATCGCGGAGCCGTGGGACATCGGCGACGGCGGTTATCAGGTCGGGAATTTCCCGCCGCTGTTTGCCGAGTGGAACGATCACTATCGCGATGCCGTGCGCCGCTTCTGGCTGGAGCGGAATCTGTCGCTGGGGGAATTTGCCGGACGCTTTGCCGCATCCAGCGATCTCTTTAAGCGTGACGGTAAACGCCCGTCGGCCACCGTCAATCTGTTAACGGCGCACGACGGTTTTACGCTCCGGGACTGCGTTTGTTTCAATCAGAAACACAATGAGGCAAACGGCGAGGAGAATCGCGATGGCACTAACAATAACCATAGCTTTAATCATGGTATAGAAGGGTTAGGCGGAAGTCTGGACGTTATCGAGCGGCGACGCGCCAGCGTTCATGCGCTGCTGACAACGCTTTTGTTGTCGCAGGGCACGCCGATGCTGCTGGCGGGCGACGAGCACGGCCACAGCCAGCACGGTAACAACAATGCGTATTGCCAGGACAACACCTTAACCTGGCTCGACTGGGGAGAAGCGAACAGCGGGTTGATCCACTTCACCGCGGCGCTGATCCATCTTCGCCAGCAGATTCCTGCGCTGACCGCCGACCGCTGGTGGGAAGAGGGTGACGGGAACGTCCGCTGGCTGAATCAAGACGCGCAACCGCTAAGCGCGCAAGAGTGGCAACACGGCGTACCGCGCCTGCAAATCCTGCTCTCGGATAAGTGGCTGGTCACGCTGAACGCGACGGATGACGTCGCAGAGATTGTTTTACCTGACGGGGAATGGCGCGCCGTTCCCCCCTTTGCCGGAGCGGATAATCCGGTAGTAATGGCTGTCTGGCACGGGCCTGCGCACGGAGTGTGCGTATTCCAAAGATGATAAAAAAGGAGTTAGTCATGGTTAGATTAGAGAAAAACGATCCCTTAATGTTGGCACGCCAGCTACCATTAAAAACGGTTGCCCTGATACTTGCGGGCGGGCGTGGTACCCGTCTGAAAGATTTGACCATCAAGCGCGCCAAGCCGGCTGTTCACTTTGGTGGTAAGTTCCGCATTATTGACTTTGCGCTCTCCAACTGCCTGAACTCAGGTATTCGCCGCATTGGCGTCATTACGCAGTATCAGTCGCACACGCTGGTTCAGCATATTCAGCGCGGCTGGTCATTCTTCAGCGAAGAGATGAACGAGTTTGTCGATCTCCTTCCTGCGCAGCAGCGCGTTCACGGCGAAAACTGGTATCGCGGGACGGCAGATGCGGTCACGCAGAACCTCGATATCATTCGTCGCTATAGCGCGGAATACATCGTGATCCTCGCCGGGGACCACATCTACAAGCAAGATTACTCCCATATGCTCATCGACCACGTCGAAAAAGGGGCACGCTGCACCGTGGCGTGTCTGCCGGTGCCCGTTGCGGAAGCGACGGCGTTTGGCGTCATGCACGTGGATGCGGACGACAAAATTATCGACTTCGTTGAAAAACCGGCTAACCCACCAACCATGCCGGGAGACGACACCAAATCGCTCGCCAGCATGGGGATCTATGTCTTTGATGCAGACTATCTTTATGAGCTGCTGGAAGACGACGACAAAGACGAAAATTCCAGCCACGACTTCGGTAAAGACATCATTCCGAAAATCACCAAAGCTGGCATGGCGTATGCACATCCTTTCCCGCTGTCCTGCGTGCAGTCAGACCCGAATGCGGAACCTTACTGGCGCGACGTGGGAACGCTGGAAGCGTACTGGAAAGCAAACCTCGATCTGGCATCGGTTACGCCTGAGCTGGACATGTACGACCAGAACTGGCCGATTCGTACCCATATGGAATCGCTACCGCCGGCCAAATTCGTTCAGGACCGCTCCGGCAGCCACGGTATGACGCTGAACTCGCTGGTGTCCGGCGGGTGCATTATTTCAGGCTCGGTGGTGGTGCAGTCGGTACTGTTCCCCCGCGTGCGGATAAATTCATTCTGTAATATCGATTCGGCAGTCTTATTGCCGGATGTCTGGGTAGGGCGCTCGTGTCGTCTGCGTCGCTGCGTTATCGATCGTGCCTGCGTCATCCCTGAAGGGATGGTCATTGGCGAGAACGCGGAAGAAGACGCGCGTCGTTTCTACCGTTCGGAAGAGGGGATCGTGTTAGTCACACGGGAAATGTTGCGGAAGCTGCAGATCAAACAGGAGCGATGATGCAGGTTTTACACGTATGTTCTGAGATGTTCCCGTTGTTAAAAACGGGCGGTCTGGCAGATGTCCTTGGTGCATTACCGGCGGCGCAAATCGCCGGAGGAGTGGATACCCGAGTTCTGCTGCCCGCCTTCCCGGATATTCGGCGCGGTATTCCCGATGCAAAAGTCGTGTCGCGTCGTGAGACCTTCGCCGGACGCATCACCCTGCTGTTTGGACATTACAATGGCGTAGGGATTTACCTGATCGACGCGCCGCACTTATACGACCGACCGGGCAGCCCGTATCACGATACGAACCTGTTCGCCTATACCGACAACGTGCTGCGCTTTGCGCTGCTTGGCTGGGTCGGGGCAGAAATGGCGACGGGGCTGGATCCGTTCTGGCGCCCGGACGTGGTGCACGCGCACGACTGGCACGCCGGTCTTGCCCCGGCGTATCTCGCCGCGCGCGGCCACCCGGCCAAATCCGTCTTTACCGTGCATAACCTGGCGTATCAGGGCATGTACTATGCCCATCACATGAATGACATCGATCTGCCATGGTCGTTCTATAACATGCACGGGCTGGAGTTTAACGGGCAAATTTCGTTCCTGAAAGCGGGCCTGTACTACGCCGATCACATCACGGCGGTGAGCCCAACCTACGCCCGCGAAATTACCCAGCCGGAGTTTGGCTACGGTATGGAAGGCCTGCTGCAGCAGCGCCATCGCGAAGGGCGCCTGTCGGGTATTTTGAACGGCGTGGATGAACAGATCTGGAGCCCGGAAACCGATCTTCTGCTGGCGGCGCGCTACGGTCGTGATTCCGTGGAGGACAAAGCGGAAAACAAACGCCAGCTGCAGATTGCGATGGGCCTGAAGGTTAACGACAAAGTGCCGCTGTTTGCGGTAGTGAGCCGCCTGACCAGCCAGAAAGGGCTGGATCTGGTGCTGGAGGCGCTGCCCGGTTTACTGGAACAGGGCGGACAGCTGGCCCTGCTCGGTGCGGGCGACCCGGTGCTGCAGGAAGGTTTCCTTGCCGCCGCCGCGGAACATCCTGGCCAGGTGGGCGTGCAGATTGGTTACCACGAGGCGTTTTCGCACCGCATTATGGGCGGCGCAGACGTCATCCTGGTGCCAAGCCGTTTCGAACCCTGCGGCCTGACGCAGCTTTACGGCCTGAAATACGGCACCCTGCCGCTGGTACGCCGCACGGGCGGGCTGGCGGATACCGTATCCGATAGCTCTCTGGAAAACCTGGCGGACGGTATCGCCAGCGGGTTTGTCTTCGAGGACAGTAATGCCTGGTCGCTGCTTCGGGCGATTCGGCGTGCTTTCGTCTTGTGGTCCCGTCCATCGCTGTGGCGTTACGTTCAACGTCAGGCGATGTCCATGGACTTTAGCTGGCACGTCGCGGCGCAATCATACCGCGATCTCTATCAACGCTTGATGTAACGAGGCGAAGTTACTGATATGAACGCTCCATTTAGCTACTCTTCACCCACGCTCAGCGTTGAGGCGTTAAAGCACTCCATCGCCTACAAGCTGATGTTCACCATCGGGAAAGATCCGGTTATTGCCAACAAGCACGAGTGGCTGAACGCCACCCTGTTTGCGGTGCGCGACCGTTTAGTGGAACGCTGGCTGCGCTCAAACCGCGCCCAGCTCTCGCAGGAAACGCGTCAGGTTTACTACCTGTCGATGGAATTTTTGATTGGCCGCACGCTGTCCAATGCGCTGTTGTCGCTCGGTATTTATGACGACGTCAAAACCGCACTGGAAGAGATGGGGTTAGATTTAGAAGAACTGATCGACGAAGAGAACGACCCGGGCCTCGGTAACGGCGGTCTGGGGCGTCTTGCCGCCTGCTTCCTCGACTCGCTGGCGACGCTGGCGCTGCCGGGCCGCGGCTACGGTATTCGCTACGACTACGGCATGTTCAAACAGAACATCGTCGACGGGCGTCAGAAAGAGTCCCCGGACTACTGGCTGGAGTACGGTAACCCGTGGGAGTTTAAACGTCACAACACGCGTTACAAGGTGCGCTTTGGCGGGCGTATTCAGCAGGAAGGGAAAAAATCCCGCTGGGTGGAAACCGAAGAGATCCTGGCCGTGGCCTACGACCAGATTATTCCCGGTTACGACACCGATGCCACCAACACGCTGCGCCTGTGGAGCGCTCAGGCCAGTAGCGAAATCAACCTCGGTAAATTCAACCAGGGTGACTACTTTGCGGCGGTGGAAGATAAAAACCACTCCGAGAACGTGTCCCGCGTGCTGTACCCGGACGACTCGACCTATTCCGGCCGCGAGCTGCGCCTGCGTCAGGAGTATTTCCTCGTCTCCTCGACGATTCAGGATATCCTCAGCCGCCACCATCAGCTGCACAAAACCTACGCCAACCTGGCGGAGAAAACCGCGATTCACCTTAACGACACCCACCCGGTGCTCTCCATTCCGGAGCTGATGCGCCTGCTCATCGACGAGCATAAGTTCAGCTGGGATGACGCGTTTGAAGTGACCTGTCAGGTGTTCTCCTACACTAACCACACGCTGATGAGCGAAGCGCTGGAAACGTGGCCAGTGGATATGCTCGGCAAAATCCTGCCGCGCCATCTGCAGATTATCTTTGAGATTAACGACTACTTCCTCAAGACCCTGCAGGAGCAGTACCCGAACGATACCGGCCTGCTGAGCCGGGCGTCCATCATCGATGAATCGAACGGTCGCCGCGTGCGCATGGCCTGGCTGGCGGTGGTGATCAGCCATAAGGTAAACGGGGTGTCTGAACTCCACTCGAACCTGATGGTGCAGTCGCTGTTTGCGGACTTCGCGAAGATCTTCCCGACGCGCTTCTGCAACGTGACAAACGGCGTTACGCCGCGCCGCTGGCTGGCGCTGGCCAACCAGCCGCTGTCTGAGGTGCTGGACGAGAATATCGGCCGCACCTGGCGTACCGATTTGAGCCAGCTGAGCGAGCTTGAACAGCACATCGATTTCCCGACGGTGAATAAAGCCGTGCGCGAAGCCAAGCTGCTGAACAAAAAGCGCCTGGCGGTCTGGCTGGCGATGCACCTCAACGTGGTGGCAAACCCGAAAGCGCTGTTCGACGTGCAGATCAAACGCATTCACGAATACAAGCGTCAGCTGATGAACGTGCTGCACGTGATCACCCACTACAACCGCATCAAGGCCGATCCTACGGCGGAATGGGTGCCGCGCGTGAAGATCTTTGCCGGCAAGGCGGCCTCCGCCTACTACATGGCGAAGCACATTATTCATCTCATCAACGACGTGGCGAAGGTGGTTAACCAGGACCCGGAGATTGGCGACAAGCTGAAGGTGGTGTTTATCCCGAACTACAGCGTCAGCCTGGCGCAGCTGATCATCCCGGCGGCGGATCTCTCCGAGCAGATTTCCACGGCGGGTACGGAAGCGTCCGGCACCAGCAACATGAAGTTTGCCCTTAACGGCGCCCTGACCATCGGCACGCTGGACGGGGCGAACGTCGAGATGCTGGAGCATGTGGGGGAAGAAAATATCTTTATCTTCGGTAATACGACGGAAGAGGTGGAGGCGCTGCGCAGGAAAGGCTACTCGCCGCGTCAATATTACGAAGAGGATGAGGAGTTACGCCAGGTGCTGACGCAGATCGCAACCGGCGTGTTTAGCCCTGACGAGCCGAGCCGCTATCGCGATCTGGTGGACTCGCTGATTAACTTTGGCGATCACTATCAGGTGCTGGCGGATTATCGCAGCTACGTGGACTGTCAGGATAAGGTGGACGATCTGTACCGTCAGCAGGAGAAGTGGACCAGTGCCGCGATGTATAACATTGCCAATATGGGCTATTTCTCGTCCGACAGGACCATCAAGGAGTATGCCGATACGATCTGGCATATTGATCCGGTGAGGTTGTAAAAACAAAGCCGGGTGGCGGCTACGCCTTACCCGGCCTACTCGATCCCGTAGGCCCGGTAAGCGGTAGCGCCACCGGGCTTTTTTTCGCATCAAGACGCCAACGACAGCTCACGCTTCCCCGCGTTCTGCAGCAACCACTGCGCCACGCGGGACTGCTGCTCGGCGTTGAGCCACATCCCTTCTTTGGTACGACGCCAGATTGCATCGTCCAGGCGACGAACCCATTCGTGTTCGACCAGATAGCGCAGTTCGGCTTCGTACAGCTCGTGGCCGAAATGTTCGCCCAGATCCGCAATCTCTTTTGCATCGCCCAGCAACAGCTCGGTATTGCTGCCGTAGGTGCGGGCATAGTGACGCGCCATTCCTTCGGTGATGAACGGGAAGCGACGACGCAGCTTCGCGGCGTAATCATCGCGGTTATCGCCGATATCACCGCCGGGCAGTACCGCGCCTTTGGTCCATGCCGGGCCAATGCCTTTGTAGTACGGCGCCAGTTTCTCCAGCGCGTGCTCGGCCAGCTTGCGGTAGGTGGTGAGCTTGCCGCCAAACACCGACAGCAGCGGCGCCTGGCCGTCCACGTCGTGAATATCGAGCGTATAGTCGCGGGTGATGGCCTGCGGGGAATCCGATTCGTCGTCGCACAGCGGACGCACGCCGGAGTAGGTCCAGACCACGTCATCGCGCGACAGCTGTTTCTTAAAGTGCGCGTTATAGACTTTGAGCAGGTAATTCACTTCGCTCTCGTCGATTTCGACGTTTTTCGGATCGCCTTTGTACTCCACGTCGGTGGTGCCGATGATCGAGAACTCGTCCATCCACGGGATCACAAACACGATGCGCTTGTCTTCGTTCTGCAGAATGTAGGCCTGTTTCTGCGTATGCACGCGCGGCACCACAATATGGCTGCCTTTGATCAGGCGAATGCCGTACGGCGAAGGCAGATGCATGCCGTCGTCAAAGAACTGCTTCACCCACGGACCGGTGGCGTTCACCAGGCCGCGCGCTTTCCAGCTGAACTTCTCGCCGGTATCGATATCTTCCGCTTCGACAATCCACAGGCCGTTTTCACGACGGGCAGCGGTCGCGCGGGTGCGGGTTTTCACCTCGCCGCCTTTCTTCTCGACCATCTGCGCATTGGCCAGCACCAGGCGGGCATCGTCCACCCAGCAGTCGGAATATTCGAAACCGCGCACGATTTCAGGCTTAAGGACCGATTCTGAGCCAAAACGCAAACCGGTCGACCCCGGCAGGCTGGTGCGTTTACCCAGATGATCGTACATAAACAGACCGATTCGGATCATCCACGCCGGACGCAGATGCGGGCGATGGGGCAGGCGGAAGCGCATCGGAATAGCCAGATGCGGCGCCATTTTCAGCAGCACTTCACGTTCGGCCAGTGCTTCACTGACCAGGCGGAATTCGTAGTGTTCCAGGTAGCGCAGGCCACCGTGAATCAGTTTGGAGCTGGCGGACGACGTCGCGCAGGCGAGATCGTTAGCTTCCAGCATCAGCACGGATAATCCGCGTCCTGCGGCGTCGACCGCAATACCGGCACCGTTGATGCCACCGCCTATCACAATCAGATCTTTGGTTTCCATAACACCCTCACGCACTTTCGTTAAAGCTCAGAAATGTTCGATATCGCTCATAATAGCAAAGGAACGCGCTTTTGGTAACATCAAAAAAACAATTTAGAGTGATATGGATAACATAATGGCGTTTACCCGCCGCCAGGACGTACACTACGGGGTAAAATAGTGCGACTAACTTTTCTCCCTCTCCCCGTGGGAGAGGGCTGGGGTGAGGGCATCAGAGCGCACCCAACCTGAACAACAGAAAGAGAACACCATGGATCAGTTTGAATGTATTAACGTAGAAGAAGCCCACCAGAAGATGCACCAGGGAAAAGCGGTGCTGGTGGACATCCGCGACCCGCAGAGTTTTGCGATGGGTCACACGCCAGGCGCGTTCCATCTCACCAACGACACGCTGGGCGCGTTTATGCGCGATAACGACTTCGAGACGCCGGTGATGGTCATGTGCTACCACGGCAACAGCAGCAAAGGCGCGGCGCAGTATCTGCTTCAGCAGGGCTATGACGCGGTATACAGCGTCGACGGCGGTTTCGATGCCTGGCATCGTCATTTCCCGGCAGAAGTGGAATACGCTTTTGAGCGCTGATCCCGCTATACTGTCCCCTTTTGTGTGGAAATAAGCGACCGCTGCCCATGTTGATGATCACCTCTTTTACCAACCCGCGCGTCGCCCAGGCGTTTGTCGACTATATGGCGACGCAGGGCGTTATTCTGACCATCCAGCAACATCATCAGACCGACGTCTGGCTGGCCGACGAGAGCCAGGCCGGGCGGGTAAACGAGGAGCTGGCGCGTTTTCTTGAGAACCCCGGCGACCCGCGCTATCTGGCGGCAAGCTGGCAGTCCGGCCAGACGGACACCGGGCTGCACTACAGCCGTTTTCCTTTCCTTGCCACCATCCGCGAGCGCGCGGGCCCGTTTACGCTGCTGCTGATGGCCGCCTGCATCATCGTCTTTATTATTATGAACGTGGTGGGCGACCAGAGCGTGTTGATTGCCCTGGCGTGGCCGTATGACCCGTCTCTAGAGTTTGACGTCTGGCGCTACTTTACCCACGCGCTGATGCACTTCTCGGTGATGCATATCCTCTTTAACCTGCTCTGGTGGTGGTATCTCGGCGGCGCCGTTGAGAAGCGTCTGGGGAGCGGCAAGCTGATCGTTATCACCATTATTAGCGCCCTGCTGAGCGGTTACGTGCAGCACAAATTTAGCGGCCCGTGGTTTGGCGGGTTGTCCGGCGTCGTGTATGCCCTGATGGGCTATGTCTGGCTTCGCGGGGAACGCGACCCGGAAAGCGGCATCTATCTGCAGCGCGGATTAATAACCTTTGCGTTAATATGGCTGATTGCCGGATGGTTTGATCTGTTTGGTATGTCTATCGCCAATGGTGCGCACGTCACCGGGCTGGCCATCGGGCTGGCGATGGCCTTTGCCGACACGCTCCATGCGCGAAAACGAACATAATTCTCAGGGATAATTGATGAAACAAACACAACGCCATGACGCCATCATCGAACTGGTAAAAAAACAGGGATACGTCAGCACCGAAGAGCTGGTTGAGCAGTTTGCCGTCAGCCCGCAAACCATCCGTCGTGACCTGAACGACCTGGCCGATCAAAACCGCATTCTGCGCCACCACGGCGGCGCGGCGCTGCCGTCCAGCTCGGTCAATACTTCCTGGCACGACCGTAAAGCCACGCAGACGGCAGAGAAAGAGCGCATCGCCCGCAAGGTCGCCAGCCAGATCCCAAACGGGGCGACGCTGTTTATTGATATCGGCACCACGCCGGAAGCGGTCGCCCATGCGCTGCTGGATCACGAGAACCTGCGCGTGGTGACCAACAACCTGAACGTGGCCAACACCCTGATGCAGAAAGACGATTTCCGCATCATTCTCGCAGGCGGCGAACTGCGCAGCCGCGACGGCGGAATTATTGGCGAAGCGACCCTCGACTTCATTTCTCAGTTCCGCCTCGACTTCGGCATTCTGGGGATCAGCGGCATCGACAGCGATGGCTCGCTGCTGGAGTTTGATTACCACGAGGTGCGCACCAAGCGCGCGATTATTGAAAACTCACGCCACGTGATGTTGGTGGTAGACCATTCCAAGTTTGGCCGTAACGCGATGGTCAACATGGGCAGCATCAGCATGGTGGATGCGGTCTATACCGACGTGATGCCGCCGGCGGGCGTTATGCAGGTGATTAAAGATAATAATTTGCAGCTGGAACTGTGCTAACGGTTGTGTCGGGTGGCGCTGCGCTTACCCGACCTACAAAACCCGTAGGCCCGTGCAAGCGTAGCGCCGCCGGGCAATGAATTACACGCCGTACCCCATCATCTTCAAAAGCTGCTGCGCATGCTGCACCGCATCCTGACGATGCGCCACGCCCAGCTTCTGATACAGGTTGCGGATATGCGTTTTGATGGTGGTGGCCGCCACCGCCAGCTCGCCGGCAATCTGCTCATTGCTGTAGCCCGAATAGATCAGCCCCAGAACCTGCCATTCGCGCTGGGTGAGCGGGCTGGTGCGGATAAGCTCCGGCACTTCCGGGTGGTTCAGCAGACGTTCAACGAAGTTCTCATCGAAATGCGCAAACTTGTGGCGATGGTGCTGGTTAATCTCGCGCAGAATGCGCTGGGCGCGATGCTGATCCAGTTCCGGCAGCGTATTGAGCTGAATAAGCTGACGCAGCTGCTGCGCCATCACTTCACCTTCAATCACAAAGTGGCTGATAAACCCGGTGCGGTTAGCCAGCTGCAGCGCTTCCAGCAGCACGCGCTGCGCGTCGTTTTTACGGCCCGCCTGCCAGTAAAGCTGGTTAAGCAGCAGCAGGTTGCGGTTCAGGTCGCTCATCAGGCGCAGGCTGCGCGCGTTCTCGTTCAGCTCTTCCAGCACAATCTCTGCGGGCTCTAAATCACCGAGCAGGATCTGCGCGCGGGCGATGTTGCGCCACTGGCTCTGCAGGAAGTGGTTGTTGGCAAACTCCGGTTTTGGCGTCTGACGCAGCCAGTTGGCGGCGGATTTTTTGTCGCCGGTCATCTGCCAGTAAATCACCCGGACCTTATCGGCGTTCGAGACCCAGTCGCTATGATACTGACCGTTGCCGAGCAGGTTTTCCAGGCGGTTAAGATGGTTGCGGGCGTTATCGAGATCGCCGCGCGCCAGCGAGCACTGCACCAGCAGCGCCAGGCACTGTAGCTGCTGCTGCGGCTGGAAGCCGGAGAGGACGTTTACACCCTGACGGGCGCAGCTTTCGGCTTCATCCAGACGCGACCAGGCCCACAGTAGCTGAGCGCGAATACGCAGCAGGAACTCGTGCATCGGCAGCTGTTCCAGATGCTGTTCACGAATCAGCTGGAACGCCTTTTCCTGGTTTTCCCAGGCGGCCTGCAGGAAGCCCTGAGCGAACAAAATTTCGCTTTGCTGGATCAGGCTCCACAGCGCGTAGTGCCAGACATCATGGCGACGCGCCATCTGTTCGGTTTGCTGCATCAGCGACAGGGAGCGCGTCAGCTCGCCTTTGCAGTGCAGCACTTCGCCGTGTACCGACGTGGCAACAATCCGGCTGTAGAAGTTGGCGAGCGGCAGTTCATCCAGCGCGACCATCGCCAGGCGTTCAGCCTCGTCCGGGTCGCCGTCGTTAATCGCCACCTGGGCCCGCAGGGCGTTAAATTCACCGTGCAGGGGCGTATCCATGTTGCTTTCCATCTCCTGCTCCGCGCGGGCCAGCAGGGTGTTCACTTCGCTGTAGCGGTGCTGGCTCTGCATGAGCCAGGCCTGAAGCAGGACCAGGCGCGGGTTCTCCAGCAGGCTTTCCCACGGCAGCGCTTTGAGGGACTCTTCAAGCAGGGTCAGCTCGCTGTGGTTAAACAGGCCCCACGCGTGGTTGAGAAGGATATCGCGCAGCATGCTGGCGTCGCCGGCGGCCAGCGCGTGGTGAATGGCCTCGCTCGGGAAGCCCTGTGCCATCCAGCTTTCGGCGGCGGCGCGGTGGATTTCCGGCAGTTCAACCGCCAGCTCCCACTGACAGCGCTGGCGCAGGAAGCTACCAAACAGCGGGTGATAGCTAAACCACTCGCCCGGGTCATCCATGCGCGTCAGGAAGAGGCCCTGACGTTCAATCTCTTCGAGCTGCAGCTGACCGTTTTCACACCCCGTCACGCGCACGATCAGCGCATCGTTCATGGAGCGCAGCAGCGAGCTTTTCAGCAGGAAATTGCGGGTCGACGGATCGACGCTGTCCAGTACTTCATCCACCAGGTAATCCGACAGGTGGCTGGCGTTGATGCCGGCCAGGCGACGCGCAGACTGATGCGCCGGGCTGTTGTTTTGTCGGGCTGAAAGAGCGATGAGCTGCAGTGCCGTGGCCCAGCCGGCGACGTCATCGCACAGGCGGCTGCTTTCGGCGGCCTCAATCGGTGATGTCAGGCGGCAGTCAAAGAACTGCTTCGCTTCCTGGTGGGTAAAGGCCAGCTGCTGGCTGCCCACCTCAAGAAGCTGGTCGCGCACGCGCAGGTTGGCAATGCCCAGCTGCGGCAGGTTGCGGGACAGCACCACTAAGGTCAGGTTTTCCGGCTGATGGCGCAGGAAGAAGCGCATCGATTCATGAATAACCGGGTTAGTGATGAGATGGTAATCATCAATCACCACGTACAGCGGGCGATGCCATTCGGCCAGTTCGATAAACAGCTGAGAGAAAAGGGAGGACAGGCTGGCGTACTGGCGCTTTTGCACCATCACCTCACTGGCGACGCAGTGTCCATTGGTTGCCTGCTGAATAGCGGCAATCAGATAGCTGGCAAAGCGCTCCTGCTGGTTATCGCCCTCGTCAAGGGAGTACCAGCCAAGATCGCTTTTACCTGCGGCCCATTGCGAAATGAGCGTTGTTTTTCCATAACCTGCAGGGCTCGTAACCAGCGCCAGTCGGAAATTATGCGCGCCGGAAAGTTTAGCCAACAGACGCTCGCGGACCACGGTATGGTCAAGGCGAACCGGGCGACTTAATTTAGACGGAATCAACATAGGTTTCACTTCACTGTGGGGAACGAGAGATTTTATTTTTTTTGCGCTTCGTAATTAATGGATATAAGGTCGGCCAATAAGTTAACTATTGCAAGTTATGTCTGGATTTGGTGGCTCTGAATTTGCACTCTGTCACAAAACATTCAGACAGATGATGGAACTTTCTGGAAAGGTCTTTGACGCCCCGTCAATGCTGGCTTGTATGGCTGTGCTGCGGCTGCGCTGAAACTGGTTTCAGAAAGGGATAGTGACATCAAATTTAATATACTCCGGGTAAAGTTAAGGGAGATTAATAATCTCCTTAGTTATTACCCGATTGCAGAAATATTATTCTACGTAAGTAATCATTTCAGCGCGTTTTAATTTCACCCGAAACCGCATTTCATTTCTTTGACATTCTCCGCGGTTACTTTTTTATCTTCAGGGCACACTCGAACTATGCTCTGAGAGTGGCCTCGATCACACTTTTATGCTCATCCCCGCTACTCCTCCCTGTCTAATCCCCTGCGGGAGGAGGAAGAGGTGAAATGAGCCAGGCACACTAGCGCCAACTTGTGTTTTCTTTCTAAAGGATGCCGATCCCCTATGTCACAGCCTACCTTCAACAAAGCTCAATTCCAGGCTGCCCTGACGCGTCAGTGGCAGCGTTTTGGCCTTCATGCTGCAAACGAAATGACGCCTCACCAGTGGTGGCAGGCAGTGAGCGGTGCGCTCGCAGAGCAGCTGGATGCTCAACCTCTGGCAAAACCGGTAAAAGGCCAGCGCCATGTAAACTACATTTCAATGGAGTTCCTGATTGGCCGTCTGACGGGCAACAACCTGTTGAACCTCGGCTGGTATCAGGAGGTGGGTGATGTGCTGAAAGAGCACGATATTAATCTGACCGACCTGCTGGAAGAAGAGATTGACCCCGCGCTGGGCAACGGTGGTCTGGGGCGTCTGGCGGCCTGTTTCCTTGACTCCATGGCAACCGTCGGCCAGTCGGCGATCGGCTATGGCCTGAACTATCAGTACGGCCTGTTCCGTCAGTCATTTGCCGATGGCCATCAGATGGAAGCGCCGGACGACTGGCATCGCAACACTTACCCGTGGTTCCGCCATAACGCGCAGCTGGATGTGCAGGTCGGCATTGGCGGAAAAGTCACGAAGCAGGGCCTCTGGGAACCGGCGTTCACCATTACCGGCGAAGCCTGGGACCTGCCGGTGCTCGGCTACCGTAACGGCGTGGCGCAGCCGCTGCGCCTGTGGCAGGCGAAGCATGCGCATCCCTTTAACCTGACCAAATTCAACGACGGGGATTTCCTGCGCGCCGAGCAGCAGGGCATCGATGCCGAGAAGCTGACCAAAGTGCTCTACCCGAACGACAACCATCTGGCGGGTAAAAAGCTGCGTCTGATGCAGCAGTACTTCCAGTGCGCCTGCTCCGTGGCGGACATTCTGCGTCGCCATCACCTGGCGGGCCGCAAGCTGTCGCAGCTGCCGGACTTCGAAGTGATTCAGCTCAACGACACGCACCCGACCATTGCCATCCCAGAGCTGCTGCGCGTGCTGATCGACGAGCATCAGCTGAGCTGGGATGACGCCTGGGCCATCACCAGCCGCACCTTCGCCTACACCAACCACACCCTGATGCCGGAAGCGCTGGAGTGCTGGGATGAGAAGCTGGTGAAAGCGCTGCTGCCGCGCCACATGCAGATCGTCAACAAGATTAACGACCAGTTTAAAAAACTGGTGGATAAAACCTGGCCGGGCGACAAAGCGGTCTGGGCGAAGCTGGCGGTGGTGCACGATAAGCAGGTGCGCATGGCGAACATGTGCGTTGTCAGCGGCTTTGCCGTTAACGGCGTGGCCGCGCTGCACTCGGACCTGGTGGTGAAAGATCTCTTCCCGGAATACCACCAGCTGTGGCCGACTAAATTCCACAACGTGACCAACGGCATCACGCCGCGTCGCTGGATCAAGCAGTGCAACCCGCTGCTGGCCGGTCTGCTGGACAAAACCCTAAATAAAGAGTGGGCCAACGATCTGGACCAGCTGATCAACCTGGAAAAATACGCTGATGACGCGAAGTTCCGCGAGCAGTACCGCGCCATCAAACGGGAAAACAAAGTTCACCTGGCGGCGTTTGTGAAAGCGCGTACCGGGATTGAGATCAACCCGAATGCGATCTTCGATATTCAGATCAAGCGCCTGCACGAATACAAACGCCAGCACCTGAACCTGCTGCACATTCTGGCACTGTACAAAGAGATCCGTGAGAATCCGCAGGCCGACCGCGTGCCGCGCGTGTTCCTGTTCGGCGCGAAGGCGGCTCCGGGCTACTACCTGGCGAAAAACATCATCCTCGCCATTAATAAAGTGGCGGCGGCGATCAACAATGATCCGAAAGTAGGCGACAAGCTGAAGGTGGTGTTCCTGCCGGATTATTGCGTCTCTGCGGCTGAAATGCTGATCCCGGCGGCGGATATCTCCGAGCAGATCTCGACCGCAGGGAAAGAAGCCTCCGGTACCGGCAACATGAAGCTGGCGCTGAACGGCGCGCTGACCGTCGGCACGCTCGACGGGGCCAACGTCGAAATCGCCGAGAAGGTGGGTGAAGAGAATATCTTTATCTTCGGCCACACCGTAGAAGAGGTGAAAGCCATTAAGGCCAAAGGCTACGATCCGGTGAAATGGCGTAAGAAAGACAAAGTGCTCGATGCGGTACTGAAAGAGCTGGAAAGCGGTAAATACAGCGACGGCGACAAGCACGCGTTTGACCAGATGCTGCACAGCATGGACAAACACGGCGGTGACCCGTATCTGGTGATGGCCGATTTCACGGCCTACGTTGAAGCGCAAAAACAGGTCGACGTGCTGTATCGCGACCAGGAAGCGTGGACCCGGGCGTGCATTCTGAATACTGCCCGCTGCGGTATGTTCAGCTCTGACCGCTCAATCCGTGATTATCAGGCCCGTATCTGGCAGGCAAAACGCTAAGGAAGCGCGATGGAGAGTAAACGTCTGGACAGCGCCGCGCAGGCGGCGGGGATCAGCCTCAGTTACATTAATGCTCACGGCAAACCGCAGTCTATTGGCGCCGACACCAAAAGACGTTTGCTGGATGCCATGCACAAAACCGACGCGAAAGCGTCGGCTGCGCCGGTCCCGAACGTGAAGGTTTTCACCTCGGGTAAAAAGATGCCGCTGGCGGTGGAAGGGCGTGGCGAGTTTAACTGGCTGCTCACCACCGAAGACGGCCAGCAGCACAAAGGCCACGCCACCGGCGGCAAAACCCTTAACCTTCCGGCGAAGCTGCCGGAGGGCTACCACACCTTAACGCTCACCCAGGATGATCAGCGTTTTCACTGCCGGGTGATCGTCGCGCCAAAACGCTGCTATGAGCCGCAGGCGTTGCTTGAGGGCAAAAAGCTGTGGGGCGCCTGCGTGCAGCTCTACACCCTGCGTTCCGAAAGCAACTGGGGCATTGGTGATTTTGGCGATCTGAAAAAGATGCTGGCCTCTGTGGGGGAGCGCGGCGGCGCGTTTATCGGCCTCAATCCGATCCACGCGCTTTATCCGGCTAACCCGGAGAGTGCCAGCCCGTATAGCCCGTCATCCCGCCGCTGGCTGAACGTGATTTACATCGACGTTAATGCGTTAGACGACTTCACAAACAGCAAAGAGGCACAGGCGTGGTGGAACCTCAGCACCACGCAGCAGGCGCTGAAGCAGGCGCGCGACGCGGACTGGGTGGACTATTCTACCGTCACGGCGCTGAAAATGGCCGCGCTGCGCCTGGCGTGGAAAGGCTTTTCGCAGCGCGATGACGAGCAGATGGCCGCGTTCCGCCAGTTTGTCACGCAAGAGGGCGAGAGCCTGTACTGGCAGGCGGCATTTGATGCGCTGCACGCGTATCAGGTGAAAGAGGACGAAATGCGCTGGGGCTGGCCGGTCTGGCCTGAAGCGTATCAATCCGTCGACACGCCGGAAGTGAAAGCGTTCTGTAAAAAATACGCGGATGAAGTGGACTTCTACCTGTGGCTGCAGTGGCTGGCGTACAGCCAGTTTGCCGCCTGCTGGCAGGTGAGCCAGGGCTATAAGATGCCTGTAGGCCTGTATCGCGACCTGGCCGTCGGCGTGGCCGAGGGCGGCGCGGAAACCTGGTGCGACCGTGAACTCTACTGCCTGAAGGCGTCCGTCGGCGCGCCGCCGGATATCCTGGGCCCGCTCGGCCAGAATTGGGGCCTGCCGCCGATGGATCCGCACGTGATGGCGGCGCGCGCGTACGAGCCGTTTATCGACCTGCTGCGCGCCAACATGCAGAACTGCGGCGCGCTGCGTATTGACCACGTGATGTCCGTGCTGCGCCTGTGGTGGATCCCGTACGGTGAAACGGCGGATCACGGGGCGTACGTGCAGTATCCGGTTGACGATCTGCTGTCGATCCTGGCGCTGGAAAGCAAGCGTCATCAGTGCATGGTGATCGGTGAAGATCTCGGCACCGTGCCGGTGGAAATTGTCAGCAAGCTCCGCGACAGCGGCGTTTACTCCTATAAAGTGCTCTATTTTGAAAACGACCATGAGAAAACCTTCCGCGCGCCGAAAGCGTACCCTGAACAGTCAATGGCAGTCGCGACGACGCATGACCTTCCTACGCTTCGTGGCTATTGGGAAAGCGGCGATCTAACCCTTGGCAAAACGCTGGGCCTGTATCCTGATGAAGAGGTCCTGCGCGGTCTGTATCAGGATCGTGAGCTCTCCAAACAGGGGCTGCTGGATGCGCTGCACAAGCAGGGCTGCCTGCCGAAACGTGCCGGGCATAAGGCGTCGCTGATGTCCATGACCTCCACGCTTAACCGTGGTTTGCAGCGCTACATTGCTGACAGCAACAGTGCCCTGCTGGGCCTGCAGCCGGAAGACTGGATTGATATGGCGGAACCGGTCAACATCCCGGGCACCAGCTATCAGTACAAGAACTGGCGCCGCAAGCTGTCCATCACGCTTGAGACGATGTTTGCCGATGACGGGGTGAACAGGCTGATTAAGGATTTGGACAAGCGGCGAAAAGCAGCCGCGAAGAAGTGATAAAAAAACCCGCCAGTGGCGGGTTTTTTATTATCCGGTAGCGCTCATGTAGGTCGGGTAAGGCGAAGCCGCCACCCGACTTATGGCATCAAACCACCATATTCAACAGCAGAACCCCGACCAGACCGCACACCGAAATAATGGTTTCCAGCGCGGACCACGACTTGATGGTTTCACCGATGGTCAGGTTGAAGTACTCCTTGAACAGCCAGAAGCCCGGATCGTTTACGTGAGAGAAAATCACGCTACCGGAACCCACCGCGATAACCATCAGCTCAGGGCTCACGCCTGTCGTGGCAATCAGCGGGGCAACGATGCCGCCTGCGGTGATCGCCGCAACGGTCGCGGAGCCCAGCGCAATACGCAGCACCGCGGCGATAGACCAGGCCATCAGGAGCGGTGACACGTTGGTTTCGTGCATCATGGCCGCGATGTATTTGTCCACGCCGCTGTCGACCAGAACCTGCTTGAACGCACCGCCGCCGCCGATGATCAGGAGCATCATGGCAATGATTTTGATGGACGAGGTCAGCGTGTCGTTGATCTGATCCATTGAACGACCGCGGTTCAGACCGAAGGTGAACATCGCGATCAGGACCGCAATCAGGGTCGCCATAACCGGGTCACCCAGGAACTCGGCGACTGACAGGAACGGATGACCTTTAGGCAGGATCATCTCCGCCACGGCGCGCATCGCCATCAGAATAACCGGTACCAGAGAAGTCCAGACGCTGACGCCAAAGCCAGGCATCTCTTCTTCGGTGAAGGTTTTCGCGCTGTACAGACCTTCAGGAATCGGCTTATCAATGCCTTTCAGGAAGCGGGCATAGACCGGGCCTGCCAGGATTACCGTTGGGATTGCCAGAATCGTACCGAACAGCAGGGTTTTACCCATATCTGCGTGGAAAATGGTGGCGATAGCGGTTGGGCCCGGGTGCGGCGGCAGGAAGCCGTGGGTAACGGACAGCGCCGCAGCCATTGGCACACCGACGAACAGCAGCGGGATGTTAGCCGCGGCGGCGATGGTGAACACCAGCGGCAGCATCAGCACGAAGCCCACTTCATAGAACAGCGCAAAACCGACGGTAAAACCGGTTAACACCACTGCCCACTGAATGTTCTTTTTGCCAAATTTTTCGATAAGCGTGGTGGCAATACGCTGCGCCCCCCCGCAGTCCGCCAGCATTTTGCCGAGCATAGCGCCGAAGCCCATGATCAACGCCAGGCTGCCGAGCGTGCCGCCGACGCCGGCTTTAATCGAGCTGATAACTTTAACCAGCGGCATCCCTTGCATCAGACCGACTGCAAGTGCCACCAGAACCAGAGCGATAAATCCGTTCATTTTGAAACGGATCATCAAGAGCAGTAATAACACAACACCGATAGCAACGATGACTAATGGCATGATTTACCTGGCCTTTGAATTGTTATGGGTAACGTCATTGTTTCAACGACAAATTCCGATTGTCCCAACTGGGAACAGAGCGTTAACGGCACTCATACTGGTGCCTTCGAAACCATTAAGTTTAGTCGGCTGTTATAAGGATGCTGAGTGCCCACGAGAATGATACGGGTAACATGACGCGATTGAGAATCACCCTGGGGGGCTAAATTTGAATTATGAGACGCAGGTCAACATATAGAGGGGGAGCGGCGGGAAAACAAAAGCCGGGTGGCGGCTTCGCCTTACCCGGCCTACGATTCGGATGCAGTAACTGTTTTGTAGGCCCGGTAAGCGCAGCGCCACCGGGCAATACAGACGGGCACTGAATTAGTAGTAAGAGTGCTCGCCGCGCTGGTGTTCGGTCAGGTCGCGCACGCCTTTCAGTTCCGGGAATTCGTTCAGCAGCTGCTTCTCGATCCCTTCTTTCAGGGTCACATCCACCATGGAACAGCCGTTACAACCGCCGCCGAACTGCAGGATCGCCAGACCGTCTTCCGTGATTTCCATCAGGGAAACACGGCCGCCGTGTCCCGCCAGCTGCGGGTTGATCTGGGATTGCAGCAGATACTCAACGCGCTCCATCAGTGGGGCATCGTCAGACACTTTACGCATTTTCGCGTTTGGCGCTTTCAGGGTCAGCTGAGAACCCAGCTGATCGGTGACGAAGTCGATCTCCGCATCTTCAAGATACGGTGCGCTCAGCTCATCAACGTAGGCGGTGAGCTGTTCAAATTTAAGGGCAGTGTCGGTGGCTTCCACAGCGTCCGGAGGACAATAAGAAACACCACATTCTGCATTCGGAGTGCCTGGATTAATCACAAACACGCGGATCTGCGTCCCTTCTTCCTGATTTGCCAGCAGTTTGGCAAAGTGCGCTTGTGCAGAATCGGAAATACGGATCATAGCTTTGGCCTAATAGTTGACTAAATTACCTGGGTATAATCATACGCCCATTGAAGAAGGGCTACAAGGTACGGCACAGACACCATACCTGAACCGACGCGGCGCCGCTTCGCAAAAGCAGTCGGGAAAGTTCAGCAACGGTACTGCCCGTGGTGACGACATCATCCACAATCGCGATATGGAGACCGTCGACCGGCAATTCAAGGCGAAAGGCATTTTTGAGGTTTCTTTTGCGAAGCCGGGCGCTGAGCTGGTGCTGAATGGCGGTGGCGTGGACGCGCGTAAGCGCGCTGGCGTCATACCGACAGCCGAGCCAGTGGGCGAGGGGGCGGCAGATCAGATCGCTCTGGTTATAGCCGCGCCGCCAGTGTCGGCGTCGGTATAAGGGCACATTCATCACCCTGTCGATTTTCGGTAGTCCCCGGTGACGACGCGCCTGCAAAACCGCCAGCAATAGCAGGCGGGCAAGGGGCTGTGCCAGGGAACTCTGGCCGGAAAATTTCAGCGCGTGAATAAGCCTGCTCAGCGGCGGAACATAATCATCCACGGCCACCAGCGCGCTCCACGGTGGGGATTTTTTCAGGCAACGGCCGCAGGGCAGAACGGGGTTCGTGGCCGGTAAACCACACTGTGGGCAGGTCGCGATTCGCCCTTCCAGCGATCGCGTGCAGACGGAGCAGATGCCCCATCCGCTGAGTGCAAGCGGCATTTGGCATAGCCAGCACGCGCCGGGCACTGTTAGCATGTGCAACCTCCATGTGAAAAAAGAGAACAGTAACTGATGAAGACGCTGTGGTGGCAGACTGCAGGGACAGGAAATTGCCATCTTGTGCTGCTGCACGGATGGGGCCTGAATGCAGAAGTATGGCATTGCATAAGTGAGGAACTTGCCTCGCATTTCACGCTGCATCTGGTGGACTTACCCGGTTTTGGCCGCAGCCGCGGTTTTGGGGCGATGTCGCTTGATGAGATGGCGCAACAGGTTCTGGACGCAGCGCCACAAAACGCCATCTGGCTCGGCTGGAGCCTGGGCGGGCTGGTGGCGAGCCAGATTGCGCTGTCGCAGCCCGAACGCGTGAAGGCGCTGGTGACCGTGGCGTCATCGCCATGTTTTAGCGCGCAAGAGGCGTGGCCGGGCATAAAGCCTGACGTGCTGGCGAGCTTCCAGCAGCAGCTGAGCGAGGATTTCCAGCGGACCGTAGAGCGCTTCCTCGCCCTGCAGACGATGGGCACGGAAACCGCGCGTCAGGATGCGAGAACGCTGAAGCAGACCGTGCTTTCCCTGCCGATGCCGGACGTAGAGGTGCTTAACGGCGGGCTGGAGATCCTGAAAACCGTTGACCTGCGCGAGCCGCTGGCCTCGCTGGCAGTGCCGCACCTGCGCATCTATGGCTACCTCGACGGCCTTGTGCCGCGCAAAGTGGTGCCGCTCCTGGATGCGCTCTGGCCGGACAGCAAATCGCAGGTCATTGCCAAAGCCGCGCATGCCCCGTTTATCTCTCATCCGGCGAAGTTTTGTTCAGCGCTCATTGCGTTAAGTCAACGTTTCGACTGATTATTTTCCATCCAGCCTGGAAAAAGTAACACACCGCAACCATACTCCAGTTGTCGTTGCGGTTGTTCTGCCTACGATAATCAAAACAACAATCCTATGGAGAGTCAGGCTATGAAACTTGTTACAGGTATTGTCACTTCTCTGGTTATTGGGTCACTTTCATTTGGCGCCTTTGCGGCAAAAGAGTTGGAAAAAGATAAAGTTGCAGGAATGAATCTGACCACAGTTGGTGAGATTTCTACGTCTGACACCACCGCGCCGATGGATGCAAGAGCAGAGCTGTCGAAGAAAGCGGATGAGCTGGGTGGGACGTACTACGTTGTTACCAGTGCTGAAAAGCAGACCAAAAACGTGCGCGCAACGGCGGACGTGTATAAGTAATACGATAAAGCCGGGCATCAGTGCCCGGCTTTATTAGCGCAGTGACCACCACTCCCTGAGGCAGGCTTTGCCTTCCGGACAGCTTTTACAACTGCCGGAGAGGCAACCGTCCGCGTCTTCCTGAATCCGCACGGCTTTCCCCATCGCTTCAAGCCTTTCCAGCATGGCATCGATCATCGGCTGCGGCGTATGCAGGGTGAGGCTTAATTGTTTGGCCTCCATCCGCCCCTGTAGCGCCAGCAGGTCACGAACCTGAATCAACGATGCCATTGCGTGCTCCTCAGTGACAGTCGCCCGCCGGGCTGCTGCAGCAGGTCGCGGCGGTTTTACGATTAGCCAGCAGGTCGATATCGACGCGGCTGCGCGCGCGCCGCAGCAGGCCGAGAACGATCGCGTTAAACAGAACCACCGCGAGGATGCAGACCAGGCTGTAGCGCGGGTGCTGGCTGAAGTTAACGGTCTGATAGAAGAGCGTCGCCAGCGAGTACGCAATGTTTAACCCCCACAGGATGGAGAAGCCCATCCAGCCGCGGCTGGACTCGCGGGCAATCGCCCCCATCACTGAGATGCACGGAATGTAGAGCAGAACAAAGATGAGGTAGCTATAGGCCGCGGACGCGCTGCCAAATTTCTCGCTCATCACACCCATGGCACCCGTCGCCATTTCACCGTCGCCTTTGCTGGCTTCAATCGGGTTGGCCAGCACGCTCAGGCTGAAGGTGTCCTTCAGGCTCTGCCAGGTTTCCTCTACGGCACCCAGCAGTTCATGACCGAGATGAAACTCTGCCGGATTAAATTCCTGCTCCTGAATGTTCTCTGCGGTGTAGAGCGTGTTCAGAGTGCCGACAACCACCTCTTTCGCCATCGCGCCGGTGAACAGCCCGACGGTTGCCTGCCAGTTATCCTCATGCACGCCAATCGGTTTGAAGACCGGGGTGATGACGCGGCTGACGGAGGCAAGGGCCGAGTTGTTGATGTTATCTGCCGCCTGCCCGCTGAGGGTGAAGCTGTTCAGCGCGCTCAGGAAAATACTGACGATGACAATCACCTTACCGGCGCGCAGCACAAAGCCTTTCAGGCGCTGCCAGGTCTGGATCACCAGGCTTTTCAGGTGCGGCACGTGATACACCGGCAGCTCCATCACAAACGGCGAGGCTTCACCGCGCATGATCGTGTGTTTCAGCATTAAGCCGGTCAGGATCGCCATCACGATGCCCAGCACATACAGCGAGAAGACCGCCAGCGCGCCCTGCTGACCAAAGAAAGCGGCGGCAAAGACGGCAAAGATCGCCAGACGGGCGCCGCAGGACATAAATGGCGCCATCATGATGGTCATCAGACGCTCGCGCGGCGCATCAAGCGTGCGTGCGCCCATCACCGACGGGACGTTACAGCCGAAGCCGACAATCAGCGGGACGAAGGATTTACCCGGCAGGCCCAGCGCCTGCATCAGACGGTCCATCACGAACGCGGCGCGCGCCATGTAGCCGGAGTCTTCCAGGAACGAGAGGAACAGATACATCATGCCGATCTGCGGCACCAGCGGCAGAACGGTGTTGATACCGCCGCCGAGCCCCTGTGCGAGGAAGATGGTTAGCCATTCCGGGAAGTGCAGGGTGTAACCCACCCACTGAATTCCGTGCACGAAGACCGCCACGGAACCGGCATCGAAAATGGGCTGGAGTGCGCCACCGATGTTAATGGCGAGCAGGAACATCACGTACATTACCAGCAGGAAGACGGGCAGGCCGAGGAAGCGGTTAAGCACGACCTTATCCACCGCAGCCGTAAAGCGGCTGGGTTCTGCCGTGAGGGCGTTACTGACCACGTCGCAGATCGAGGCGATGGCCTGGTAGCGCGCATCGGCGATGTGCAGCGCCGGGTCGTCCAGCTCGTCGCGAAGGCGGGCTATCGTTACGTCCAGTTTATCAGCTGCATGCCCGGCGTAAGCGCGGCTATAGATATCGCCTTCCAGCATCTGCAGACCGAGCCACAAACGCTGTTTCGCAGGCATGCTGTTGTCCATCTCCTGCGCCAGCATATTGGCTTCGCGCAGGAGGGGCTTCGCATAATGCACCAGCTCAACGTCGCGATTGCCCGCGTGGCGATCGATGGCCAGCTTCAGCGCATCAATCCCGCGAGCGCGCGTCGAGACCAGCGGAACGACCGGGCACCCGAGGCGCGCGGAGAGGGCATCGACGTCGATGCGCAGCTTTTGTTTCTCCGCAATGTCGAGCATGTTGAGCGCCACGATGCAGGGGATCCCCAGCTCCAGCAGCTGCAGCGTCAGATAAAGGTTACGCTCGAGGTTGGAAGCATCGACCACGTTGATCAGCAGGTCCGCGTCGCCGCCAAGAATATAGTGACAGGCAATTTGCTCATCGAGCGAGGTTTGCGACGAAATGGTGGTTAAGGAATAGGTGCCGGGGAGGTCAACCAGCGTGACCTGGTTGTCGGTCGTCGTGAACTGGCCTTCTTTACGCTCGACCGTTACGCCGGCCCAGTTACCTACGCGCTGGCGGGCCCCCGTCAGCTGGTTAAAAAGCGTGGTCTTGCCGGAATTAGGATTGCCAATTAAGCCAATAGTTAACTTTTTCATTTTTTTAGACTCACTGAAACCGCTGGCTTGTTATCGGGATAAGGCTTCGACTTCAATTAATGCGAGGTCTTTCTTACGCAGTACCAGATTCACGCGGCGGGTTTCGATATGAACCGGATCGCCGAGCGGCGCCACGCGTACCACCTGAAATGACGAGCCGGGCAGCATGCCCAGTGACAGCAGCTTCTGCCGATAGGCAGGGCTAATTTCGCGGGTAAAACCGGTAATCTTCCATGCACTGTCTGGAGTGAATTGCATAATGCCTGATTCCACGAAAGGTTAAATTATCTACTATGGGATGATAATGAGAATAGTTTTTATCAGCAATATTAAAACTGTGACGGAATGTTGTTTGCGGTATTAATTTACGGCCTGTTTGACCTTGCTCAATATTTGCTGAAATGAAGGGAAAACGAAAAGGGGATTATTTGTTAACGGGGTGATAATTAGTGGTTTAAATATGGCTGTGCAATCGGTTTCATATATTACGGCACAATAATATTCCCTCTCCCCTGTGGGGAGAGGGTTAGGGTGAGGGTTTAGCGTTTCTTACCCATCGCTGCCGCCAGCGCATCCATCATCGCGCTGTTGCCTGCTGGCTGGGCATCGCGTCCGCGCGGTTTCGCGGCTTTAGCGGCCGGGCGCTGCTGCTCGCGGCCACCGCCATTGCCGCCACGGCGCGCGTTGGTGTCGCCTGGCTGCTCGTCCAGACGCATGGTCAGGGCGATACGCTTGCGCTGCAGATCCACTTCCAGCACTTTAACCTTCACGATGTCGCCCGCTTTGACCACGGTGTGTGGGTCTTCAACGAACTTGTCGGCAAGGGATGAGATATGCACCAGGCCATCCTGATGCACGCCGATATCCACAAACGCGCCAAAGTTGGTAACGTTCGTTACCGCGCCTTCCAGCACCATGCCCGGCAGCAGATCGTTCATGGTTTCGATGCCGTCGGCAAAGGTCGCCGTTTTGAACTCAGGACGCGGATCGCGGCCCGGTTTTTCCAGCTCTTTGATAATGTCGGTGACGGTTGGCACGCCAAATTTATCGTCGGTGAAATCCACGGCTTTCAGGTTGCGCAGGGCGCTGTTGTCGCCCATCAGGTCTTTCAGCGCCTGCTGGGTGGCGGCCAGAATGCGTTCTACCACCGGGTACGCTTCCGGGTGAACGGTGGAGGCATCCAGCGGGTTATCACCGTGGTTGATGCGCAGGAAACCCGCGCACTGCTCAAACGCTTTTGGTCCGAGACGGCTTACCTTCAGCAGCTGCTGGCGGTTCTGGAACTGGCCGTTCTCATCGCGCCAGGCGACGATGTTCTGCGCCATCATGCGCGTTAAGCCCGCCACGCGGGTCAGCAGAGGAACGGAAGCGGTGTTCAGGTCAACGCCGACGGCGTTTACGCAGTCTTCCACGACCGCATCCAGCTTGCGCGCCAGCTGAGTCTGGCTCACGTCGTGCTGATACTGGCCCACACCGATGGATTTCGGGTCGATCTTCACCAGTTCCGCCAGCGGATCCTGCAGGCGGCGAGCGATAGAGACCGCACCGCGCAGGGAAACGTCCAGGTCCGGGAACTCCTGCGCCGCCAGCTCTGACGCGGAATAGACGGACGCCCCCGCTTCGCTGACGATCACTTTCTGCGCCGTCACTTTCGGGAACTGCTTCTGCACGTCGAGGTAGAAACGTTCGGTTTCGCGGGACGCCGTACCGTTGCCGATGGCGACCAGCTCCACGTTGTACTTCTCGCACAGCGCGGCCACCACGACGGCCGCTTTCGCTGCCTGTCCGGTGTGCGGATAGATGGTGTCGGTAGCCACCAGCTTGCCGGTGCCGTCAACCACGGCCACCTTCACGCCGGTGCGCAGGCCCGGATCGAGACCCATGGTGGCGCGCAGGCCGGCAGGGGCGGCCATCAGCAGATCGTGCAGGTTACGGGCGAAGACGTTAATCGCTTCATCTTCAGCGCGCTCGCGCACGGTGCCCATCAGCTCGGTTTCCAGGTGCATCAGCACCTTGATGCGCCAGGTCCAGCTCACCACGCCTTTGCGCCAGCTGTCTGCCGGGGCGTTGTTCAGGCGCAGGCCAAGATGGTCGATGATGATCTGCTCGCAGTGGCTCTCTTTCGGCGGCTCGTCAAACTGCGGGTCGGCGTTCAGGGAGAGCTGCAGCACGCCTTCGTTGCGGCCTCGGAACATCGCGAGTGCGCGGTGAGAAGGGGTGGTAGAAATCGGTTCGTGGTGATCGAAGTAGTCGCGGAATTTCGCGCCCTCTTCCTCTTTGCCCGCAACGACGGTAGAGACGATGTGTGCGTTCTTCCACAGGTAATCACGCACTTTGGCGAGCAGGGCAGCGTCTTCGGCGAAGCGCTCCATCAGAATGTAGCGTGCGCCATCGAGTGCGGCCTTGGTGTCCGCAACGCCTTTGTCAGCGTCGATAAATTTCGCCGCTTCGGTTTCCGGATCGTGTGACGGCGCGTTCCACAGCAGGTCTGCCAGCGGCTCAAGACCCGCTTCAATCGCAATCTGCCCGCGCGTGCGGCGCTTCGGCTTGTATGGCAGATAGAGGTCTTCGAGTTCGGTTTTGCTCAGGGTGCCGTTAATGGCGCTTTCCAGCTCGCCGGTCAGCTTGCCCTGTTCGCCGATGGATTTGAGGATCGCCTGACGACGTTCTTCCAGCTCGCGCAGATAACCCAGACGGGTCTCCAGGTTACGCAGCTGCGTGTCATCCAGACCGCCGGTGACTTCCTTACGATAGCGCGCAATAAACGGCACGGTGTTCCCTTCATCAAGCAGGCGAACGGCAGCTTCTACCTGTTCGGCTCTGGCCTGAATATCACCCGCAATAATGCGGCAGAGCGAATCTTTCATCATGGCTTTATCATCTGTTGAGTCGAAAAAATCAGGGGATAGTTATACGGGCTGACACGGCAAAATGCCAGCCGGGGAGGGCGCTCTCGGACTATTTAACGTACTCGATTTCGTTCACGTACCAGCTGGCTTCACCGGAAGGGGTCTGAACGACGGCCAGGTCGCCCACTTCCTTTTTCAGCAGCGCGCGGGCCATCGGGGAGTCAATGGAGATGTAATCCTTACGGCCAAAAATTTCATCGTAGCCGACAATGCGAAAACGCAGGGTGTCGCCGTTGTCGTTTTCAATCTCAACCCACGCGCCGAAGAACACTTTACCCTCCTGCTGCGGGGAGTAATCGACAATTTTAAGGTTCTCAAGACATTTGGTCAGATAGCGTACCCGGCGGTCAATCTCACGCAGCCGCTTTTTGTTGTACTGGTAGTCAGCATTTTCGCTGCGATCGCCCAGGCTTGCCGCCCAGGTAACCTTTTTGGTCACTTCAGGACGCTCTTCGCGCCACAGGTAATCCATCTCTTTTTTGAGTTTTTCGTACCCTTCGCGGGTGATCAGGGGCGTTTTCATTGGGTGACCTTCAGACTCGACATCATTGCAAACCTTGCGCACATTACGTATCACATAGCGTAACAGACAGCGTTAATAATGATTTATGTGATGAAATGTGCAGATAAGCTGCTGTTAAATATGCTTTGTAACAATTTCGACTAGAATTTATACCAGAATTAGCTGGTCGAACACGTGCACTTTTTTAGAATACGCTGTTATTAGACTATCCGAACCTTTGGGAGTACACACAATGCAAGAGAACTACAAAATTCTGGTCGTGGATGACGACATGCGCCTGCGTGCGCTGCTGGAGCGTTATCTGACCGAGCAGGGCTTCCAGGTTCGTAGCGTCGCGAACGCTGAGCAGATGGACCGTCTGCTGACCCGTGAATCTTTCCACCTGATGGTTCTCGACCTGATGCTGCCTGGCGAAGACGGGCTCTCTATCTGTCGCCGTCTGCGCAGCCAGAGCAACCCGATGCCGATCATCATGGTGACGGCGAAGGGCGAGGAAGTTGACCGTATCGTTGGCCTCGAAATCGGCGCGGATGACTACATTCCAAAACCGTTTAACCCGCGTGAACTGCTGGCGCGTATTCGCGCCGTGCTGCGTCGTCAGGCGAACGAACTGCCTGGCGCACCGTCGCAGGAAGAAGCCGTTATCGCATTCGGTAAGTTCAAGCTGAATCTCGGCACCCGCGAGATGTTCCGTGAAGACGAGCCTATGCCGCTCACCAGCGGCGAGTTTGCGGTACTGAAGGCGCTGGTCAGCCACCCGCGTGAACCGCTTTCCCGTGACAAGCTGATGAATCTGGCGCGTGGCCGCGAATATTCCGCAATGGAGCGCTCCATCGACGTGCAGATCTCCCGTCTGCGCCGCATGGTGGAAGAAGATCCGGCGCATCCTCGTTATATTCAGACCGTTTGGGGTCTGGGCTACGTATTCGTCCCGGACGGCTCTAAAGCATGAGGCGAATGCGCTTCTCGCCGCGAAGCTCGTTTGCCCGTACCCTGTTACTGATCGTCACCTTGCTGTTCGTCAGCCTGGTGACGACCTACCTGGTCGTGTTGAACTTTGCGATTCTGCCGAGCCTCCAGCAGTTTAATAAGGTCCTGGCATACGAAGTCCGTATGCTGATGACCGATAAGCTGCAGCTGGAAGACGGCACGCAGCTGGTTGTTCCCCCGGCGTTTCGTCGTGAAATCTACCGTGAGCTGGGCATTTCGCTCTACTCCAACGAAGCGGCAGAAGACGCGGGCCTGCGCTGGGCGCAGCACTACGAATTTCTCAGCCAGCAGATGGCGCAGCAGCTGGGCGGCCCAACGGAAGTGCGCGTTGAGGTAAACAAAAGCTCGCCTGTCGTCTGGCTGAAAACCTGGCTGTCACCCAACATCTGGGTGCGGGTTCCGCTGACCGAAATCCATCAGGGCGATTTCTCGCCGCTGTTCCGCTATACCCTGGCGATTATGCTGCTGGCGATAGGCGGTGCCTGGCTGTTTATTCGTATACAGAACCGACCGCTGGTCGACCTGGAGCACGCTGCGCTGCAGGTCGGTAAAGGGATTATACCTCCTCCGCTGCGCGAGTATGGCGCCTCGGAGGTCCGTTCGGTAACGCGTGCGTTTAACCATATGGCGGCAGGTGTGAAGCAGCTGGCGGATGACCGTACGCTGCTGATGGCGGGGGTTAGCCATGACCTGCGCACGCCGCTCACGCGTATTCGCCTGGCGACGGAGATGATGGGGGAAGAGGACGGTTACCTTGCCGAGTCCATTAACAAGGACATCGAAGAGTGTAACGCCATCATCGAGCAGTTTATTGACTACCTGCGCACCGGGCAGGAGATGCCGATGGAGATGGCCGATCTGAACGCGGTGCTGGGCGAAGTGGTGGCTGCGGAAAGTGGCTATGAACGTGAAATTGATACTGACCTTCAGGCGGGCGAAATTCAGGTGCGCATGCACCCGCTCTCCATTAAGCGCGCGGTGGCGAACATGGTGGTCAACGCGGCGCGCTACGGCAATGGCTGGATTAAGGTCAGCAGCGGGTCTGAACTCAACCGCGCCTGGTTCCAGGTGGAAGACGATGGCCCGGGGATTAAGCCCGAGCAGCGTAAGCATCTGTTCCAGCCGTTTGTGCGCGGCGACAGCGCGCGTAGCACCAGCGGTACAGGCTTAGGCCTGGCGATTGTGCAGCGTATTGTGGATAACCATAACGGGTTGCTGGAGATTGGTACCAGCGAGCGGGGTGGTTTGAGCATACGCGCCTGGTTGCCGGTGCCGGTCACGCGGGGGCAGGTGAAAGAGGGTTAAAAAAGGGTGGCTTTTGCCACCCTTTTTCGTAGGTCGGGTAAGGCGAAGCCGCCACCCGACAAGGTACGGTCTTTGCGGCCTGATGCCCTCACCCCGACCCTCTCCCACAGGGAGAGGGAGAAGGGCTACAGCTTCGGTCCAGCACTCACCAGCGCTTCACCTGCCGGGGTATCGGTATACTTCTCGAAGTTTTCAATAAACAGCTTCGCCAGCGATTCCGCTTTCTCGCGCCACTGCTCCGGCGAACCGTACGTATTGCGCGGGTCGAGGATATGCGTATCCACGCCCGGCAGCGACGTTGGGATGGCCAGGTCAAACATCGGCAGCGTGAAGGTTTCGGCGTCGTCCAGAGAACCATCCAGAATGGCGTCGATAATCGCGCGGGTATCTTTGATGGAGATACGTTTGCCAGTGCCGTTCCAGCCGGTGTTCACCAGGTATGCCTGCGCGCCGGATGCCTGCATGCGTTTCACCAGTACTTCAGCGTACTGCGTCGGGTGCAGCGACAGGAAGGCCGCACCGAAGCAGGCGGAGAAGGTCGGAGTTGGCTCCGTCACGCCGCGCTCGGTACCCGCCAGCTTCGCGGTGAAGCCGGAGAGGAAGTGGTACTGCGTCTGGCTGGCGGTCAGGCGAGATACCGGAGGCAGCACGCCGAACGCATCTGCCGTCAGGAAAATGACCTTCGTGGCATGGCCCGCTTTTGACACCGGCTTGACGATATTGTCGATGTGGTAGATCGGGTAAGAGACGCGGGTGTTTTCCGTTTTCGACGCATCGTCGAAGTCGATAGAGCCGTCGGCACGCACGGTGACGTTTTCCAGCAGCGCGTCGCGACGGATGGCGTGGAAGATATCCGGCTCGGCCTCTTCGGACAGGCGAATGGTCTTCGCGTAGCAGCCGCCTTCAAAGTTGAATACGCCGTCGTCATCCCAGCCGTGTTCGTCATCGCCAATCAGACGACGTTTTGGATCGGTGGACAGCGTAGTTTTCCCGGTGCCGGAAAGGCCAAAGAACACCGCCACGTCGCCTTTTTCCCCGACGTTCGCCGAGCAGTGCATAGAGGCGATGCCCCGCAGCGGCAGCAGGTAGTTCATAACGGAGAACATCCCTTTCTTCATTTCGCCGCCGTACCAGGTACCGCCGATCAGCTGGATACGCTCGGTCAGGTTGAAGGCAACAAAGTTTTCGGAGTTCAGACCCTGCTCTTTCCACTGTGGGTTCGTGCATTTTGCGCCGTTCATCACGATGAAATCAGGGGTAAAATCCTGCAGCTCTTCGTCGGTTGGACGAATGAACATGTTCTTCACGAAATGCGCCTGCCAGGCCACTTCGGTAATAAAGCGTACGGAAAGACGGGTGTCGGCGTTAGCGCCGCAGAAAGCGTCGACAATGAACAGACGCTTGCCGGAAAGTTGATGGGTGACGAGCCCTTTCAGGTGCTGCCAGGTTTCCGGAGAGAGCGGTTTGTTGTCGTTCTTCCCTTTGCCCTTGTCAGCCCACCACAGCGTATCGCGGGTGGTTTCGTCTCGGACGATATACTTATCTTTCGGCGAACGACCGGTAAAGATACCGGTATCGACGGCGATAGCACCAAGATTCGTCAACACACCGCGCTCGTATCCCTCCAGTGCTGGATTGAGCTCTTCCTGATACAGCGTATCGTAGTCGGGGTTGTAGACGATTTCCTGGACGTCGTGAATACCATAAGCCTTGAGATCTTGCGGGGTTAAACCAGTAACACGCATATCACTGCTCCTTAGCCAATATGTACTGCCTGAAATTGTAGGGTTTTTCTGAGGTTGTTAACCGCGACGGGGCTCATAGATTTACGCATCTGGACAAAACCCTTACTAACGGAAAACGCTGCGACTCCAGTCACAGTGCAGGCGGATTATCGCAGGAATCGCTTTTTGGTTGGGGAAAATGTTCCGAAAAGGTTAAAGGCTGGTGATTTTATCGGAGAGAATGTGAATGTAATCGCATACACGTAAGAAAATTACGTAAGAGTTACATTGTGAAAACGATTCAGCTTTTGGGGGGTGTTTTACCCTCACCCTAACCCTCTCCCGGAGGGAGAGGGAACTGTATAAGGGTAACGGACAGCGGGGATCAGTGAACCTGCGGGTCCGCCGGGGAGGCGTTGTTACGGATCTCAGCGATATCCATCGAATTGAACACGTAGTGCGTACCGCAGTAGTCACAGTGCATGTCAATTTCGCCATCTTCCGCCATGATGCTGTCGATCTCTTCGTCCGGCAGGGTTTTCAGTGCGCCAGCGCAGCGCTCGCGTGAGCAGGTGCACTTAAATTCCACGGACTGCGGGTCGTAGACGGTCACTTCTTCTTCGTGGTACAGACGCCACAGCACGTCGGTCGCCGACAGGTTGAACAACTCTTCCGCCTTGATGGTTTCGGTCAGCGTTGCCAGGTGCTCAAAATCATTGGTCTGTGCGTCCTGCGCAGGCAGAACCTGGAGCAGCATGCCGCCCGCAGCAGGCTGGCCGTCCACTTCACCGGTGCGGATAAACAGACGCGTTGGCAGCTGTTCAGAACGCATGAAGTAATCTTCCAGACAGGCCGCCAGGGTATCGCCTTCCAGACCCACCACGCCCTGATAGCGTTCACCTTCTTCCGGGGAGATGGTGATCACCAGGTAGCCATTACCCACCAGCGTTTTGAGGTCTGCATTTTCAGGCACGTCGCCCTGAACGCGCGCCACGCCGCGCATCTGCTGCTGGTTATTGCCGTTGATTACCGCCAGCGTCATCGGCCCGTCACCCTGCAGCTGCACGGTGATATCACCGGCAAATTTCAGCGTCGCCGTCAGCAGGCTGGTGGCAACCAGCAGTTCGCCCAACAGGGTCTTCACCGGCAGCGGGTAGTTGTGGTTTTCCAGAATCTGTTTCCAGGTTTCGGATACGGTGACCAGCTCGCCGCGCACGGCGAATTGTTCAAACAGATAGCGGTGTAATTGGTCGTGTTGGGCCATAATAGTCTCTCGTGCAGGTGAGGCTTACTCGGTCTCACCGTGTTTAAATTTCATCAGATCGCGGCGCTCTTTTTTATCCGGCCGCCGGTCCGGGTGGGGCATAGTCAGCGCGTTCATTTTGCGCGCCAGCGCGGTCTTCTCGCGCTTTTCAATGCTTTCCGCCGTCTCTTCATACAGCTGTACGGCTTCTGCTGCGGGCCGTCGTTGTTCGGTAATGGCTTTGATTACTACCGTACGCTCATCGTTGCCCTGACGCAGCGTTAAGGTGGCATTCAGCTCAACCAGCTTGCTTGGCTTGCTGCGCTGGCCGTTGTAATGCACTTTACCGCCGTCAACCATCTCGCGGGCAAGGGCGCGGGTTTTATAAAAACGCGCTGCCCACAGCCATTTATCCAGTCTTACCCCGTCAGAGGGTTTTTCTTTCATGGCGTCTCCTTCACGGTCAGTGAGGGGATCATCTGGCGATAGTCATTCAGTCCCGGATGGCGCAGATAGCTCTTTTCAGCCAGGCCCGAGTCAGGATTGGTAACGCCCAGACAGTAGCGAATGCCAAACTTAGCCGCGGAATCCAGAATGGGTTCACTGTCATCAATGAACAGCGTGCGTTCTGGCTGCAAACCCGTCTCTTCCTTCACCGCATGCCACAAACGCTGATCCTCTTTCGGATAACCAAATGTGTGGGTGGAAAGTAATAAATCAAGGTGCGACGCAAGCCCCGTATGCTCCAGCTTCACGGCCAGGTTATGTGGATGCGCGTTGGTCAGCAAAATGCGGCGCTTGCCGCTCGCTTTCAGCGCATCCAGGAACGGAACCGTATCCTCGCGCAAAACGGCGCGTGGGCCCTGGGCGGTGGTCATGGCGCAAATGTCCAGACCGAGGCGTTCGCTCCAGTAGTCAAGACAGTACCAGTTTAGCGTATGTTGCACGGCGCTATATTGCGAACGAATGAATGCCTGTGCTTCTGCCGGGGAGATACCCTGTTGCTCGCCATAGGTCTCAGGAACCAGCTTTTGCCAGAAGTAGTTATCAAAGGCGAGATCGAGCAGCGTGCCGTCCATATCCAGCAGAACGGTATCAACCTCCTGCCAGGCGATATCAAGATGCATAAGGGGAACTCCAGCCAGAAGAAACGTGCGCGACAGGGTAGCACATCTTGTCGCGCAACGACGTTATCAGATCAGGCTCTCAGAGGAGGGGATCAGCTTCGGATTGAGGCAGTTTTCGTAATACTGCTGAATTTCGGCAAGCCGCGTGCGCGAGCGCTGGTAGCGGCGCAGGGCCATAAAACCGTTCCAGAAAATGGCGACAAGCATCGCGATCATCAGCAGTGAGGTGCCGATGTAACGCCACAAACCTGCGCTATCCGGCATCCGGTGCAGGCCGATATGGCGAGTGCCGTTGGCGTCGGTATAAATACTCGTAACAATCCCTTCGGCGCTAAACGGCGTTTGCATCAGCATCTGCGCCAGGCGCTGGAATTGATTCCACTGTTCCTGCGCCGGGTAGTCATAAAGCGCTACCTGCGGATAAGGCTGATCGACCAGGTCGCTGCCTTCATCGCTGACTATCACAAACCCGCCCGGTGCCGGGCTGTTCAGCGCCTGAGCCGCACGGGTGGTTTCGCGCATCATGAACGGCGATGTCGAGGTGGCGACCAGGTTATCCAGCGATTCGGCGCTGACCGGGCGCAGCAGCACGTTTACGCCATCCAGGCGTCCCGCTTCGGCGCGCTTTACCAGCGAGTCCCAGTCTTTGCTGTTCCCCAGGTTGACCAGCGCATTCTTGAGGCGTATGCACTCATCCTGCGAGGCGCAGAGATCTTCTGTTTTCAGGACGATGTCACCAAAATCATCCAGCAGGACCATGCCTGATTTCTGAATGGCCGAGCGCAGGGCAGGGCTGACGCGCGAATCATCGTCCGGTTTCGGGTGCAGCTGGCGGTTCACCGTCTGGGTAAGGGCCGTGGCTTTATTCACCACTTCGGATTCCGGCAGCGGCAGCGGCGGTGCGTCGTTCCAGATAATTTGCGAGCAGTCGAACGGCATGAACGGCGAGTTCTGGCGCGTGTTCCACGCCCCTGGGGCGTGAATATTACACATGCCGGTACCCTTCAGGCGCAGCGTGTCCCCTACGCGCACACCGGCTTCATCCAGCTTGTTGACGCTGGTCGCTTCGATGGTTTGCGCCCCTTTGATCCACGAAAGGGTGAATTTGATGGGCATATCCAGCGGTACGAAAAGCAGCAGCATGACAAAGACCAGCGCTGCGCCTCCGGCAATGACCGTACTGCGTAGCCAGTGCTGAAGCGGGAAATTTTTCACTTCATCATGCAGGGATAAGAAGCGCCCCTGACGCACAACGTGGCGGTCAAGGTAGATATCAATATCGGTTTTCTGGCCTAAGTCCTGCGCAATCCACGGCTGCCAGTGGCGCGGGTAGATAAGGTCGATAATACCGAGCGAGATATTGTTGAGATGCTCCTGATCGTTTTCTCCGAACAGGCCCCAGCGCTTTGGCGTCCCGCGCAGGCAGTGGATCTCACGCAACGACGTTTTGGCTGGCGGGGCAAAGAGTCCCCAAAGCCCGCCTGCCAGCAGCAGCACCGCACCACCGGCCAGCCAGGGGACAAACACGTCCGGCGTCAGCAGGCAGATAAAAAAGAGCAGGAAGGCGGCGACGATCAGAACGGCTTCACGAATGCCGTCCGGGCGGCTCAGGGCGTACTCTTCATACGTCTCCTGGCGAATGTTCAGCAGTTCGATCTGCTCTGTCTCTTCGCCACGAATGGAGGCCTGCGTCGAACTCGCGCGCTCAAGCGCAAAACGCGGGGCTTCCTGAAGGTACTCATTCAGCGTGTGTCCATTAAGCGAGATAACGAGGGGCAGCGAATCGGTGTGAATCAGCTCAACGCTGTTTTCGTCATTAATGTATTGCTCCCAGGACGGGGGCAGGTGCACTTCAACGGAATCGAGGTAATAGCGCCATTTGTTGGGATCGTCGGTAGTTATGCCGTAGCGCGTGATGGAGCGCGTCACGCAGAGCACGGTATCGCTTTGCGTATTAAGCTTTAGCGCGACAGGCGCAGCGGTGGCCCCCGTCGGCCCAGGAGTTAACTGAGAACGGTTCAGAATTTCGAGATAGTTTTCAACCGCATCACGCTCGTCTTGCGTGAGTTTGCGCGTGGTCGCTCCCGCAAATGCATTTAAAAAGGGCAGACGATAACGGCGCTGTACGCGACGCCTGTACATCCACCCTGCAACCAACGCGCCGGCCAGCATAGCAGCGAGAACAATCAAAATGGTGCTCATGCTTTCCCCATCTTACTTATCTTACAGGTGTAGTCAGTAGCACCTTTCCATTGAACGAGAATCTGAGGTTGGCTATCGGCAAGTATGGAGTCGAACTTGAGCATTCTGAAGCGCATCCCAGTGACCGGTGATGATAGCAAAGCCTGTTATGGCGCGATATCAGCAAATTCCTGGAAACATTTCAACCTCTTGACTTTTGTTTTGAATTGAGGATTGATCCCTGCTACGTTGCATAAATGTAAATAAAGAACGATTGACATTGCCGAAACCGTGCGGCATATCGCACAATAACGCCAGTTCTCACTGCTAAGACCCATCACGATGAGCAAACCACTACAAAAACCCACCATTCTGAATGTTGAAACTGTCGCCAAATCGCGCCTGTTTAATGTCGAAAGCGTGGACCTGGAGTTCAGCAACGGTGTGCGTCGCGTTTATGAACGTATGCGCCCCTCTTCGCGCGAAGCGGTGATGATTGTTCCGATTGTCGACGATCATCTGATTTTGATCCGCGAATACGCTGTGGGAACGGAATCTTACGAGCTTGGGTTTTCAAAAGGGCTTATCGACCCGGGCGAAACCGTCTTTGAAGCGGCAAACCGCGAGCTGAAAGAAGAGGTGGGCTTTGGTGCGAACGAGCTTTCGTTCCTGAAAAAACTGAGCATGGCACCGTCCTATTTTTCCAGCAAAATGAATATCGTGGTGGCTGAAGATCTCTACCCTGAGTCGCTGGAAGGGGACGAGCCGGAGCCGCTGCCGCAGGTCCGCTGGCCGTTAGCGCATCTGATGGATCTGCTTGAAGACCCAGACTTTAATGAAGCGCGCAACGTGAGCGCGCTGTTCCTGGTCCGGGAGTGGCTGAAGGGTCAAGGGCGGCTGTAGGCCATAAAAAAAGCCGGGTGGCGGCTTCGCCTTACCCGGCCTACAATTCTTTGCCCGGTTTTACCGGGCATTTTTATGCTTAAAACAGCTCGTGCGTTTCGCCGTTATCAATAATCTCTGTACCCACCTCATGCACCGCCTGTGTGGTCGGCTGCGTGCCTTCGATGAAATACTCTTCGCGGCTATTGCCGCCGTTGGCGAGCTGGCCCGTGCTGCGGTCGATATTGACCGTCACCACGCCTGGCGGCGGCGTCAGCGGCTGCTCCGGTACGCCTTCAAGAACCGATTTCATGTAGGCATCCCAGGCCGGTTGCGCACTTTTCGCGCCGCCTTCGTAGCCGGAAATCTGATCTTTAATCGCGCCAGACGCTGTTGTACGGCCTAAATCACGGCGATGATCGTCGAAACCGATCCACACTGACGTTACCACGCCCGGACCGTAACCGGAGAACCACGCGTCTTTCGAGCTGTTGGTTGTCCCCGTTTTGCCGCCGATGTCATGGCGCTGCAAATCACGCCCTGCGCGCCAGCCGGTGCCCTGCCAGCCTGGTTCACCGAAGATGTTGGTGTTCAGCGCGCTCTTAATCAGAAACGACAGCGGCGTGTTGATCACGTGCGGGGCATATTCCTGCGCGCCAGTCTGTGCGACCAGCGCCTGGTTCGCCTGTTCCAGCTGCGGCTGCGGTACAACGCCGTTCGGCTGCTCCTGCGACACGGCAGGGTCTTCCATGTCCTTATTCTCAAGCACGTCAGATTTCGGCGTGTTGCCATAAATGACCGGAATATCGCAGTCAGGACAGGCAATTTTCGGCTTCGCCTCGAACAGCACGCCGCCCTGATCGTTCTCAATCTTACTGATGAAGTACGGGTCAATCAGGAAGCCGCCGTTGGCCATCACCGAGTATCCACGCGCGACCTGAAGCGGCGTAAAGGAGGCTGAGCCTAACGCCAGCGATTCGGTGCGAACGATGTTCTGCGCCGGGAAGCCGAAGCGCTGCAGATACTCTGCGGCATAGTCGACGCCCATCGCGCGCATGGCACGCACCATCACCACGTTTTTCGACTGTCCCAGGCCCTGACGAAGACGAATGGGGCCGGCATATTCCGCAGGGGAGTTCTTTGGCTGCCAGTCGGAACCCGCGCCGGCATCCCAGCGGGAGATAGGCACGTCGTTAAGGATGCTGGCAAGGGTCAGGCCCTTATCCATCGCCGCCGTATAGAGGAACGGTTTGATATTGGAACCGACCTGACGCAGCGCCTGGGTGGCGCGGTTAAATTTGCTCTGGTTGAAATCGAAGCCACCGACCAGAGCCATTACTGCGCCGTTCTGTGGATTGATAGAGACCAGGGCCGAGTTGACGTCCGGCACCTGTGCCAGCCACCAGGCATCACCGACCTTGCGCACCCAGATTTGTTGCCCGGTTTGTACTGCATCGGTCACTTTACGCGGGGTTGGGCCCTGCAGGGTATCCGAACGGTACGGACGCGCCCAGCGGATACCATCCATACGCAGGGAGACGGACGTACCGTCCGCGAGCGTCGCCACGGCTTCCTGAGGATCGGCCTGCGTCACCACGGCAGGAAGAAGCGGACCATAGGTTGGTAGCGCCTTCAGCGTACTGGTGATTTTTTTGCTGTCCCACGCGCTTTCGCCCACTTTCCAGAGCACGTTTGACGGACCGCGATAGCCGTGACGCATATCGTAGTCCATCACGTTATTGCGCACCGCTTCCTGAGCCGCCTGCTGCACCTTGCGGGTGACGGTGGTGTAAACGCGGTAGCCATCTTCATAGGCCTTATCGCCATAGCGGTTCACCATCTCCTGGCGAACCATTTCGGTCAGATAAGGGGCTGAGAAGGCAATCTCAGGGGCATGGTAGTTGGCGTCAATGACATCGCTGCGCGCCTGGTCGTACTCGCTCTGGCTGATATAGCCTTCGCTCAGCATACGTGACAGGACGACGTTGCGGCGCGCGGTGGCGCGATCGAGCGAGTAGAGCGGGTTAAACGTGGAAGGCGCTTTTGGCAGACCGGCGATGGTTGCCATTTCGCTTAAGGTGAGTTGCTCAACGGGCTTACCGAAGTACACCTGCGCTGCAGCCCCCACGCCATAGGCGCGGTAGCCCAGGTAGATTTTATTGAGGTACAGCTCAAGGATCTCGTTTTTGCTCAGCAGCTGCTCAATACGGATCGCAAGGAACACCTCTTTGATCTTACGGGTCAGCGTCTTTTCAGGGCTGAGGAAGAAGTTACGCGCCAGCTGCTGCGTAATGGTACTCGCCCCCTGAGAGGCATGACCAGAAAACAGCGCAATGCTCGCGGCACGGAAAATCCCCACCGGATCGACACCGTGGTGCTCGTAAAAACGGCTGTCCTCGGTGGCGATAAAGGCCTTCACCATGACAGGAGGAATTTGGTTTAAGGTCAGCGGGATACGGCGCTTCTCGCCATACTGCGCCATTAACTCGCCATCGGCGCTATAGACCTGCATCGGGATCTGGAGACGCACATCGCGAAGCGTGGCGACATCAGGCAACTGTGGCTCAATATATTTGTATAAACCGTAAATCGAGCCTGCTCCCAGCAGAATGCAACAGACTGCAAGGATGAATAAATACTTTACGAACTTCACCGGAGATTTCCCATTTGGTTTCACTTGGGCAGTTTCTAAACAATCGCGCGGTAGTATAAAGGCAAGCCTGATGCATTGATATAGCCGTCAAGGTGACGGGCGATAAGGAGATCGTGAAGCATGGCTTTCAAAACATGGCAAACGGGCGTTCATATTCAACAGGATAGGGTGCTGATCGTCGCGTTGGTCCGGGAGAAGTCGGGCTGGTGTTTGCGCCGCTGGTGGGCAATTCCTCTGGCCGAAGGCATCATTCGTGACGGCAAGATTTGTCAGCCAGAACAGCTGGTTGATGCGTTGCGCGACTGGCGGAAAACGTTGCCGCACTCTCACAGGGTGTTTCTCTCTTTCCCGGCCGCGCGCACCCTGCAAAGGTCGCTTCCCCGCCCGGCCATTGCGCTGCGCGACAGCGAGCAGCTCTCATGGCTTGGCGGGGCACTCTCGCGCGAGCTGGAGGTCTCTGCAGAGACGCTCCGTTTCGATTACGCGCAGGACACCTTCAGCAATACCTTTCACGTCACTGCGGCACAAAATAACGAGGTCGAAACGCTTCTGACGCTGGGGAAAACGCTGCGTTTGCGGCTGGTGACCATTACCCCGGATGCCAGCGCGCTGAAGAATCTTCTTCCTGCCGTGGCCCCGGCGCAGTGTGTCGCCTGGCGGGACGAGGAGCAGTGGCTCTGGGCAATGCGCCACCAGTGGGGCCGCCGCGTTGCCGCGGAAGCAGAAAACGTGGCTGAGCTGTCGGCGCTGCTGGCCCTTGGTCCGGATGACATCGCGCTGTTTGATAGCCGACGTGACCCGTGGGAAACCCTGGAACGCTGCCATGCCCCGTTACCGGAATGCGGCGCTGATTATACCGTTGCGCTGGCGCTGGCGATGAGTCAGGTGCCCGAATGAGCATCACGAACCTTCTGCCGTGGCGGCAGCAGCGGCGCGCGCGATACCTGCGTTTCTGGGGCGCGATGTTTTTCGGCACAGCGCTGGTGATGCTTATGGTCATTTTTTGTCTGCGGATGACCCATCTCATGCGCCTGCATGCCCTGCAAACGGATCTGGCGGGAACACAATCCGTGCAGCACGTGCTGGCCTCTCGCCAGAGGCTCGCTACACAAACGCAGATGCCTGCGCGTCAGCAACGCCAGTGGCAACCGGTGCTGGAAACACTTTCCAGCGCCATTCCTGCACAGGTCTGGCTGACGGAACTGCGCTATCAGCCGCCTGCGCTGATGCTGACCGGGTATGCCGCAACCCTGCCAGCCCTGTCCGCCCTGCATGATGCGCTTGGGAAAATCGCCGGTTTTACGCCCGGGACGGCGGGCGAGCTTCGGCAGGATAATCAGGGGCGCTGGATGTTTACCTTTCATCTTAAAAGCGAGGGATAACGCGTGAATACCCTGTTGGAACGCTGGTGCGAGAGTCGTTCCTGGATTCGGGTGCTCTGCTGGTACCTGGGGAGTCTCCTGGCAGCATTGGCCGCGTGGGGCATCTTGCTCAGACCGTTAGACCAGCAGTGTGCTGAACGACAACGCCAGCTTATCCAGGACGTAAGGGCAAACGCGGCGTTATGGCCTGCGGTCAGAAAGGCGCCGTTTCACCCGGAAATGACGGAAGTACGGGAGCTGACGCCGTTTTCACCGCTCGATTTTCAGGACAATGGCACGACGCTGGTTCACTGGAAGCCGCTGCCGAACGGAGGAGAACTGGCGCTGGAGGTTGAGTGGCCGGCGATCCCGGGGCTTTTTTCCCGGCTGGCGCAGCGGGACGTGCAGGTCGCAGCTTTCGCTATTTCGTCAGAAGGTAAGGCGCTACGCCTGCGGCTGGAGCTGAATCATGCGAAATAGCGCGCGATATTTGCTGGTTTGCTCAGTGTTGCTCTTAACAGGCATGCGCGATCCGTTTCGCCCGCCGGACGATCCTTGCGCCATTGGCGAACTGGCGCAATGGCACTATCGCGGCATGGTGGGAGGAGGTCAGGCTATTGGCATCTTACAGGATGGGCAAAAGCGCTGGTACCGCCTGAAAGCGTACGAACGCTTCCCGGCGGGCTGGCAGATAACAGCCATCAATGAATCTGAGCTGGTTGTTGATGTGGGTGATACCTGTGAACCCGTCCGATGGACGTGGCAACGAGAAGGAACGGATAAAAATGAATTTACGGATAATGCTGTGGCTGCTGGCGTTCAGCCATCCGCTGTGGGCCGCCGCGCCGAAGCCGGTCACGCTGGTGGTGGATGACGTCCCTGTGGTCCAGGTGCTGCAGGCGCTGGTCGCACAGGAGAGCCGTAATCTGGTGGTATCGCCTGATGTCAGCGGCACGCTTTCGCTCAATCTGACGCGCGTCCCCTGGCGGCAAGCGCTACAGACGGTTGTCTCCAGCGCCGGGCTCGTTTTGCGAGAGGAAGGGGGCATTTTTTATGTTCATACCGCAGCGTGGCAGCGTGAACAGCAGGAACGTTCTGAGCAGGAGCGGACGCGTCGACAGCTTGATGCACCGCTGGTCTCACAGAGCATCTCTTTTTCCTATGCCGATGCCGCAGACCTGCAAAAAGCCGCAGAAAAACTCCTGAGCCCAAAGGGGAGCTTATCCGTCGACAAACGTACCAACCGCCTGCTGATCCGGGATAACCAGACGGTGGTGGATACGCTCCAGCGCTGGGCCGCTCAGATGGATATTCCCGTCGAGCAGGTGGAGCTGGCTGCGCACATTGTGACCATTACTGAAAAAAGTCTGCGCGAGCTGGGGGTGAAGTGGAATCTCGCCGACGCCACCGACGCGGGCAAGGTCGGACAGCTCACGACGCTTGGCGGCGATCTTTCTGTGCCTGGCGCCACCAGCCACGTGGGTTTTAATATCGGGCGAATCAACGGTCGGCTGCTGGATCTGGAGCTGTCTGCGCTGGAGCAAAAACAGCAGGTCGATATCATCGCCAGCCCGCGGCTGCTGGCCTCGCATATGCAACCGGCCAGTATTAAGCAGGGCAGTGAAATTCCGTATCAGGTCTCAAGCGGTGAAAGCGGCGCGACCTCCGTTGAGTTCAAAGAGGCGGTATTGGGAATGGAGGTGACACCGGTGGTATTGCCGGGGGGACGCGTGCGCCTGAAATTACACATCAGCGAAAATATGCCAGGACAGGTGCTGCAGCAGGCTGACGGTGAAACGCTGGCTATCGACAAACAGGAGATAGAAACGCAGGTTGAGGTAAAAAATGGAGAAACGCTGGCGCTGGGCGGAATTTTTTCGCAGAAGAACAAAACCGGCACTGACAGCGTACCGGGGCTGGGTAGCATTCCCTGGATTGGGGCGCTTTTTCGCCATGACGGGAAAGATAACGAACGACGCGAGTTAGTGGTGTTTATTACACCACGTCTGGTCGCTATTCACTGACGGGTGACGATCTCCGCAATGATTTTGCATTCAGTTTGTTGCAGAAGTTTGACGTGGGGCATGAATTAGCATACAAGGAGTACCGATTTGAGTTGGACTTACGTCTTATTACCTTATGCGCCCGGCGCGGTGATTTAATCAGTTGCCAAACAAGCCGGAGTATTGAGATAATTTTTAGTCTGACTCTCGCTCTATTGCATATGAGGTTTCAGTTCATGTCCTGCTACGCTGGGTGTCTGCGAAGCGGGGATTACCATTAACGAATAGTCTTAGTAGTACCGATAAAATGGCAGAGAAACGCAATATCTTTCTGGTTGGGCCTATGGGTGCCGGCAAAAGCACTATTGGGCGTCAGTTAGCTCAACAACTCAATATGGAATTTTACGATTCTGATCAAGAGATTGAGAAACGAACCGGAGCTGATGTGGGCTGGGTTTTCGACGTAGAAGGCGAAGAAGGTTTCCGTGACCGAGAAGAAAAAGTGATCAACGAACTCACGGAAAAACAGGGCATCGTTCTGGCAACAGGCGGCGGCTCTGTGAAATCTCGCGAAACCCGCAACCGTCTCTCCGCCCGTGGCGTAGTGGTCTATCTTGAGACGACCATTGAGAAACAGCTGGCACGTACGCAGCGCGATAAAAAGCGCCCGTTGCTGCAGGTTGAAACGCCACCACGCGAAGTTCTGGAAGCGTTGGCCGATGAACGCAATCCGCTGTATGAAGAGATTGCCGATGTGACCATTCGTACTGACGATCAGAGCGCTAAAGTGGTTGCAAACCAGATTATTCATATGCTGGAAAGCAACTGATTCTGGCTTTATATACACTCGCCTGCGGGTAAAGCATTAAAGGTGGATGTCGCGTCATGGAGAGGATTACAGTTACTCTCGGGGAACGTAGTTACCCTATCACCATCGCGGCTGGTTTGTTTAACGATCCAGCTTCCTTTTTACCACTGAAAGCGGGTGATCAGGCGATGCTGGTCACCAATGAGACGCTGGCTCCGCTTTATCTCGACCGCGTGCGCCACCTGCTTGAGCAGGCGGGCGTTAAAGTCGACAGTGTGATTCTCCCCGATGGCGAGCAGTATAAAAGCCTGACGGTACTGGATACCGTCTTTACCGCATTGCTGCAAAAACCGCACGGTCGCGATACAACACTGCTTGCCCTGGGCGGCGGTGTTGTGGGCGATCTGACCGGCTTTGCGGCCGCAAGCTATCAACGTGGTGTCCGCTTTATTCAAATCCCGACCACGTTACTGTCTCAGGTCGACTCCTCTGTGGGTGGCAAAACGGCAGTCAACCATCCGCTCGGTAAAAACATGATTGGCGCGTTCTACCAGCCCGCATCGGTGGTGGTGGATCTCGACTGTCTGAAAACCCTGCCGAAGCGCGAGCTGGCTTCCGGTCTGGCGGAAGTGATCAAATACGGCATTATTCTGGATGGCGAGTTCTTTAACTGGCTTGAAGAGAATATGGATGCGTTGTTGCGCCTGGACGAGGCTAAACTGGCATACTGCATTCGTCGTTGCTGTGAGCTGAAAGCAGAAGTTGTCGCGGCAGACGAGCGTGAAACGGGCTTACGTGCTTTACTGAATCTTGGGCATACGTTTGGTCACGCGATTGAAGCCGAAATGGGTTACGGTAACTGGCTGCACGGTGAAGCCGTTGCGGCCGGAATGGTAATGGCTGCCCGCACCTCTGAACGTCTTGGACAGTTCAAGCCGGAAGAGACGGCACGCATCATTGCGCTGCTTGAGCGTGCAGGTTTGCCGGTAACCGGGCCGCAGGAGATGTCGGCGCAAGCGTATTTACCCCACATGATGCGCGATAAAAAAGTATTGGCAGGTGAGATGCGTCTTGTACTCCCGCTTGCAATAGGGAAGAGTGAAGTGCGCGGCGGAGTGCCGCACGATGTCGTTCTTGGCGCTATCGCTGATTGTCAGCAGGCGTAACAACTAGAAAGGTCAGGCCACTGTTGCAGGTGGTCGTTTAGCTTCAGGTGAAATGCAAAGTCGTTGGCATAAGCCTTTGAGTGGGGTGTTAAATGGATGAATTCAAACCAGAAGACGAGCTGAAACCCGATCCCAGCGATCGTCGTACTGGTCGTTCTCGTCAATCTTCAGAACGTGATAACGAGCCGCAGATCAACTTTGACGATGTTGATCTGGATGCAGACGATCGTCGCCCTTCGCGCAGCCGCAACGCGCACGAGGAGCGAGAAGAAGAGGATTATGAGTCCGAAGAAGATTCAATGGACGAACAGCCTGTAGAGCGTCGCCCGCGTAAACGTAAAAAAGCCGCTGCGCCAAAACCGGCTTCCCGCCAGTACATCATGATGGGCCTTGGCGTTTTGGTGCTTGTGCTGCTGATTGTCGGCATTGGCTCCGCGCTAAAAGCACCGTCAACGAACTCAACCGAGCAAACCGCTTCCGCCGAGAAGAGCATTAACCTTTCCGGTAACGATGCGTCCAATCAGGCGAATGGCGCACAGCCTGCACCGGGTACCACTTCTGCAGAGCAGACTGCTGGTAACACAACAACGCCGCAGGATGTTTCTCTGCCGCCCGTTTCCTCTACCCCTGCTCAGGGTCAGGCACCTGCTACGCCTGAAGGCCAGCAGCGCGTAGAAGTTCAGGGAGACCTGAACAATGCGCTGACGCAGCCGCAGAACCAGCAGCAGGTTGATAACGTCGTGGTTAACTCTACGCTGCCAACTGAACCTGCAACCGTTGCCCCGATTCGCGGCGGTAACGCTCAGCCGCAAACGGCCGCGACGGAAACCAAACCGCGCCAGACGCAAACTGCGACACGTCCTGAACGTAAGCAGGCGGTGATTGAGCCTAAGCGCGAAACTAAACCTCAGGCAGTGGTAAAAGCGCCTGAAGTGAAAGCCGTACCGGCACAGCCGAAACACACTGAAACGGCTGCGGTGAGCGAGCCTGCTAAAGCGCCAGTCACGCAGACTGCGCCGAAAGCAACGGCGACCACCACGGCACCGGCTGCTACGGCTGCGCCTGCCGCAACGGCAACAGCATCCAGCAGCGCGGCAGGTAAAACTGCAGGTAACGTCGGTTCGCTGAAGTCTGCGCCATCCAGCAACTACACGCTGCAGCTGAGCAGTTCGTCTAACTATGACAACCTCAACGGTTGGGCGAAGAAATCCAATCTGAAAAACTATGTTGTTTATCAGACGACCCGTAACGGTCAGCCGTGGTATGTGCTGGTCAGCGGTGTGTATGCTTCCAAAGATGAAGCAAAACGTGCCGTGGCGACGCTGCCAGCAGACGTGCAGGCGAAAAACCCGTGGGCGAAGCCGATTCATCAGGTTCAGGCCGATCTGAAGTAATGTTTAAAGCGCAGGATGCTGTCGGAGCTTTCTCCACAGCCGGAGAAGGTGTAATCAGTTAGTCAGCATGAAAAAAAATCGCGCTTTTCTGAAATGGGCAGGGGGGAAATACCCCCTGCTCGATGATATTAAAAAGCACCTGCCGAAAGGCGAGTGTCTTATCGAGCCTTTCGTGGGTGCGGGATCGGTGTTCCTGAACACCGATTTTTCTCGTTATATCCTGGCGGATATCAACAGCGACCTTATCAGCCTCTATAACATCGTTAAGCATCGTACCGATGAGTATGTCGCAGAGGCGCGTGCACTGTTTACGCCTGAGAACAATAACCCGGACGTTTACTACCAGTTCCGTGCGGAGTTTAACCAGAGTCAGGATCCGTTCCGCAGGGCGCTGCTGTTCCTCTATCTCAACCGTCATGGTTACAACGGCCTGTGCCGTTATAATCTTCGTGGGGAATTTAACGTGCCTTTTGGCCGCTATAAGCGTCCCTATTTCCCGCAGGACGAGCTGTATCACTTTGCCGAAAAAGCACAGCATGCCGAGTTTCACTGCCTCTCGTATGAAGAGTGTATGGAACTGGCAGGCGTAAACTCGGTGGTTTACTGCGATCCCCCTTACGCGCCGCTGTCGGCGACGGCGAACTTCACCGCCTATCACACCAACAGCTTCAGCCCGGCCGAACAGGCCCGTCTGGCGGAGATGGCGGAAAAGCTGGTCAGCAAAAGAATTCCGGTGTTAATTTCAAATCACGATACCCCTGATACACGCGAATGGTACAAAGCCGCGAAGCATTTTCAGGTTAAAGTGCGGCGTAGCATTAGCAGCAACGGCGGCACACGTAAAAAGGTGGACGAACTCCTGGCTCTTTATCGCCCCTGAGCCGTTTTGCCCGCCGGTAAACACATTTCAAGGAGATGCGGATGAAACAGTTTTTGATTGCTCCCTCAATTCTGTCGGCCGATTTTGCCCGCCTGGGTGAAGATACCGCTAAAGCTCTCGCGGCTGGCGCAGATGTCGTCCATTTCGACGTTATGGATAACCACTACGTCCCCAATCTGACCATTGGTCCAATGGTGCTTAAGGCGCTGCGCAACTACGGCATTACCGCCCCGATTGACGTCCATCTGATGGTGAAACCTGTCGACCGTATCGTGCCGGATTTCGCCGCAGCGGGCGCCAGCATCATCACCTTCCATCCGGAAGCTTCTGAACATGTGGATCGCACCCTGCAGCTGATCAAAGAGAACGGCTGCAAGGCGGGTCTGGTATTTAACCCGGCCACGCCGCTGAGCTATCTCGACTATGTGATGGATAAGCTGGACGTCATTTTGCTGATGTCCGTTAACCCTGGCTTTGGCGGTCAGTCGTTCATTCCTCACACGCTGGATAAGCTGCGTGAAGTACGCCGTCGCATTGATGAGTCAGGTTACGATATTCGCCTTGAAGTAGACGGCGGTGTGAAAGTGAATAACATTGGTGAAATTGCGGCAGCGGGCGCGGATATGTTCGTTGCAGGTTCAGCGATTTTCGACCAACCGGATTACAAAAAAGTCATTGATGAAATGCGCCGCGAGCTGGCGAAGGTAAGTCATGGATAAGTTGCAGGCAATTCGGGGTGTGGCATTCGACCTCGACGGCACGCTGGTTGACAGCGCGCCGGGCTTAACGAGTGCCGTCGACCAGGCGCTGTATGCCCTTGAACTGCCCGTTGCGGGCGAAGAGCGCGTCGTCACGTGGATTGGCAACGGCGCCGATGTGCTGATGGATCGCGCGTTGACGTGGGCGCGCCAGGAGCGCGCGTCGCAGCGTTCCGCGCAGGGTAAACCGAGCGTCGATGGTGCCGATATCCCGCAGGAAGAGCAGCTGCGCATTCTGCGCAAACTGTTCGATCGTTTCTATGAAGAGACCGTCGAGGAGGGCAGTTTCCTCTTCCCGGACGTTACGGAAACGCTGAGCGCGCTGCACGCGAAGGGCATTCCTCTGGGGCTGGTGACCAACAAACCGACGCCGTTTGTGGCACCCCTGCTTGAAGCGCTGGATATCGCGAAGTACTTCTCCGTGATTGTGGGCGGCGACGATGTGCAAAACAAAAAGCCGCATCCGGAACCGCTGCTGCTGGTGGCAGGAAAATTATCCTTAACACCTGCTGAGCTGCTCTTTGTCGGTGATTCGCGCAATGATATTCTGGCTGCCCGAGCGGCTGGATGTCCTTCCGTCGGATTAACCTATGGCTACAACTACGGTGAGGCCATCACGCTAAGTGAGCCGGATGTTGTGTTCGACCACTTCAAAGATTTGTTGCCCGCACTCGGGCTTTCGCACAGTGAACATCAGGAATTGAATAATGACTAAGCCCATCGTTTTTAGTGGCGCACAGCCTTCAGGTGAATTGACCATTGGTAACTACATGGGTGCGTTACGTCAGTGGGTCAGCATGCAGGATGACTACCATTGCATTTACTGCATCGTCGATCTCCATGCAATTACCGCCCGTCAGGATCCTGAGAAGCTGCGCAAAGCCACGCTGGACACCCTCGCCCTGTATCTGGCCTGTGGGATCGATCCTGAGAAGAGCACCATTTTTGTTCAGTCCCATGTGCCAGAGCATGCACAGCTGGGCTGGGCGCTGAACTGCTACACCTATTTCGGTGAACTGAGCCGCATGACCCAGTTCAAGGATAAATCCGCGCGCTACTCTGAAAACATCAACGCCGGTCTGTTTGACTATCCGGTGCTGATGGCGGCAGACATCCTGCTGTACCAGACTAACCAGGTGCCGGTGGGCGAAGACCAGAAGCAGCATCTCGAGCTGAGCCGCGATATTGCCCAGCGCTTCAACGCGATCTACGGCGATGTCTTTAAGGTGCCAGAGCCGTTTATTCCGAAATCCGGCGCGCGCGTGATGTCGCTGCTGGAGCCAACCAAGAAGATGTCCAAGTCTGACGATAACCGCAACAACGTTATCGGCCTGCTGGAAGATCCGAAATCGGTGGTCAAAAAGCTCAAGCGCGCGGTGACCGACTCCGACGAGCCGCCTGTGGTGCGCTACGACGTGCAGAATAAAGCGGGCGTCTCCAACCTGCTGGATATTCTCTCCGGTGTTACCGGCCAGAGCATTTCTGAGCTGGAACAGCACTTTGAAGGGAAGATGTACGGCCACCTGAAAGGCGAAGTGGCAGATGCCGTTTCCGGCATGCTGACTGAGCTGCAGGAGCGTTATCACCGCTATCGCAACGATGAAGCTTTCCTGCAGAAAGTGATGAAAGAGGGCGCGGAAAAAGCCAGCGCGCGCGCGTCCGAAACCCTGAAAGCGGTGTACGAAGCGATTGGGTTTGTGGGTAAACCTTAAGCCTGCTTTGCCGGGTGGCGCTGACGCTTACCCGGCCTACGAGGTCATGTAGGTCGGGTAAGGCGGAGCCGCCACCCGACAAAAAACCACCCTAATAAAAAACCGGGAAGCCCCGGTTTTTTTACGCCTGTAAAACGCTTACTGCTGTGCCGCCGGGCCGCAACCACCGATGATCTTTGAAATGGAGATCGCCGGGTGCAGCAGGTAATCGTAGCTGCAGTTATTTTTGGTGTTCTGTACGTGACCGGTGCAGGCCGTCAGAGTGGATAACAGGCCGACCAGAACGGCGGCTTTTGCCAGTTTGAACATACGCATTCCTTGTCTTAAAAACGAAAATTGGATGTAACTCAAGGGAATAAAGGGAAAATCTCCACTTCGGGGCGGTATGTTATCGACAGCGGTAAGAGGGGAGTAGTCCGCTTAAGGACTACTCCGGAAAGGAAGAATATGCGTTAGTGATTCGAGAACCAGTTGAGTTTATCGCGCAGTTCGACCACGCGCCCAACTACAATCAGCGCCGGGCTTTCGACCTGCTGCGCCAGTTCGCCTAGCTGCGTCAGCACCCCATCCACCACGCGCTGCGTAATGACGGTACCGTTTTCGATCAGCGCGACGGGCATATCTGACTCCATGCCATGCTCCAGCAGCTTCGCCTGGATTGTGGCAGCCTGGTTCAGCCCCATGTAGAACACCAGCGTCTGCTTTTCGGCTGCCAGGTTATGCCAGTCCAGCTCGCTGCCGGTCTTCAGGTGGCCCGTCACCAGGCGCACGCTCTGGGCGTAATCCCGGTGGGTCAGCGGAATGCCAGAGTAAGCCGAGCAGCCGGATGCCGCCGTAATCCCAGGCACGACGGAGAAGGGAATACCCGCGTCGCACAGGGTTTCCAGCTCTTCGCCTCCGCGACCAAAGATAAACGGATCGCCCCCTTTCAGACGCACCACGCGTTTGCCCTTTTGCGCCTCGCGCAGCAGGATCTGGTTAATCTCTTCCTGCGGAACGCAGTGGTAGCCCGCGCGTTTGCCGACGAAGACGCGGTCGGCGTCGCGACGCACCAGGTTCATGATGTCATCAGAGACCAGACGATCGTAAACCACAATATCCGCCTGCTGGATCTGCTGTAGCCCTTTCAGGGTCAGTAACCCTGCGTCGCCAGGGCCTGCGCCCACCAGCACTACTTCACCGCGATGGTCCAGCGGTTCAGAGAATAGCTGCGCCGTTGTCTCTTCAACCGCTTTGCTGTCCTGATTCGCCAGCGACTGCGCCAGCCTGTCGTTCACGAAGAATTTTTCCCAGAAGCGTCGACGCTCGCCAACGGTCGCGAAGGTTTGCTTCACGCGGGAACGCAGCTGCCCCGCGTAGTGGGCAATCTGACCGAGGTGCTGTGGCAATACGGCTTCCAGCTTTTCCCGCAGCAGGCGCGCCAGAACGGGCGAGCGGCCGCCGGACGATACCGCGATCATCAGCGGCGAACGGTCGATAATCGACGGCATGATGAAGCTGGCCTCTTTCGGCGCATCCACCACGTTGCAGAAGATCCGGCGCGCTTCGCAGGCGTCGCTGACGCGCTGGTTCACTGCATCGTCATCCGTCGCGGCAATGGTCAGCCAGCAGGTATCCAGCAGGGATTCATTAAACTCCCCCTGCTCCAGCGTAAGCATCCCTTCCTGCGCCCAGACGTCAAACTGGGGGGAGAAGGCAATGGCGTTGACGGTCAGTCGGGCGCCAGCCTCTAACAGCAGGCGCGCTTTGCGCTCAGCCACGTCGCCGCCGCCCACAAGCAGGCAGTCGCGGTGGCGTAATTGACAAAAAATCGGCAGGTGATCCACGACGTTACCTCGCAGTATTCATGGAGGGGGTAAGAATTGACGTCAGGATAACAGCAGGAATCGTACAGAACATACGGTTTTTCCTGCCGTTACCCATAAGGGGTCATAAGCTTTTCATATTGAAAAGGCGAGGGAATTAGCCTTTCAGCTGCACCTTGCCGTCCTTCACGCGGGCGTCGTAGTGCTTCACAGAGAAGCTTTCATCTTCCATGCAGTGCCCGTCGCTTAAACGGAAACGCTGCTTTTTCAACGGACTGGCGACCCAGAGCTCACCCTGATGTTCCGCAATCAGTCCACGGGAGAGCACGCTGGCCTCGAAGAACGGGTCGATATTGCTGATGGCAAAAACCTGTTCATCGCGGCGAGGGCGGAAAATCGCAACCTGCTCGCTGCCCAGCAGCGCGCACACGCCGGTTGCGGGGATAATGTCGTTAATATCGCAAATGTTTATCCACTGGCTCATGCGTTTTCCTCCACCAGCGTAACCGGAATACGTTCATACGGCGTTGCTGGACGATGCTGTTCACGCTCTGGCACAACCTGTACGTTCGGGTCGCGCTGGGTGCTGTTGATAAAGTGTTTGAAGCGGGTCTGTGCCGCCGGGCTATTAACGGTTTCAGTCCACTCGCAGATAACCGCCGCGCGCAGGCGAGCCATCTCGGCTTCCAGATGTTCGTTCAGGCCCAGCTTGTCGTCGATGATGACCGCTTTCAGGTAGTCGATACCGCCTTCCAGGTTATCGAGCCAGGAGGCCGTACGGGTCAGCTTATCGGCGGTACGGATGTAGAACATCATGAAGCGGTCGAGATACTGAATCAGCGTATCGTGGTCGAGATCCGCGGCCAGCAGGTCCGCATGGCGTGGCTTCATCCCGCCGTTACCGCAGACGTACAGGTTCCAGCCTTTTTCGGTGGCGATAATACCCACGTCTTTACCCTGCGCTTCCGCACATTCACGGGTACATCCGGAGACGCCGAACTTCATTTTGTGCGGCGTACGGATGCCTTTGTAGCGGTTTTCCAGCTCCACGCCGAAGCCCACGCTGTCACCGACGCCGTAGCGGCACCAGGTGCTGCCCACGCAGGTTTTCGCCATACGCAGCGCTTTGGCATACGCGTGGCCGGTTTCGAAGCCAGCTTCAATCAGCTGACGCCAGATTTCCGGCAGATCGTCTTTCTGCGCGCCAAACAGGCCGATGCGCTGGGAACCGGTGATTTTGGTGTACAGGTTAAATTCACGTGCAATGCGGCCCACCGCGACCAGCCCTTCCGGCGTAATTTCGCCACCGGCGGAACGTGGGATGACGGAGTAGGTGCCGTCTTTCTGAATGTTTGCCAGGAAGTTGTCGTTGGTATCCTGCAGCGGCGTGTGTTCCGGTTTGAGCACGTACTCGTTCCAGCAGGAGGCCAGCAGTGACCCGACGGTCGGTTTACACACTTCGCAGCCGTAGCCCTGGCCGTGTTTCGCCAGCAGTTCGTCGAAGGATTTGATGCCTTCCACGCGGATCAGGTGGTAAAGCTCCTGGCGAGAGTACGCAAAGTGCTCGCACAGGTTGTTGTTCACTTCGATACCCTGTTTCGCAAGCTCGGCGTTCAGCACCTGAGTGACCAGCGGAATACAGCCGCCGCAGCCGGTACCGGCTTTGGTTTCCGCTTTCAGCGCCGCCACGGTGTGGCAGCCTTTGTTGATGGCTGAAATCAGCATGCCTTTGGTGACGTCGAAGCAGGAGCAGATCTGCGCGCTGTCCGGCAATTTATCCACGCCGATAGAGGGCTTACCGCTGGAGGCGTGCGCCGGCAGGATCAGCGCGTCCGGGTTCTCCGGCAGTTCGATAGCATTCAGCACCAGCTGCAGCAGGTTGCCGAAGTCGCTGGTATCGCCCACCAGCACCGCGCCGAGCAGGGTTTTGTTGTCCTGGCTGACGATCAGGCGTTTGTAGACCTCTTTGCTTTCATCGAGATAAACGTAGCTGCGAGCGCCAGGCGTGCGGCCATGCGCATCGCCAATACCGCCAACGTCCACGCCCAGCAGCTTCAGCTTGGCGCTCAGGTCCGCGCCTTCGAAGGCGTTTTCAGTGCCGAGGATATGGTCCACGGCAACCTGCGCCATTTTGTAACCCGGCGCGACCAGACCATACACGCGGTTGTTCCAGCTGGCGCATTCGCCAATCGCGTAGATATCCGGGTCTGAGGTCTGGCAGGTATCGTTAATCATGATCCCGCCGCGCTGGGCGACGGCCAGGCCGCACTGGGTTGCCAGCTTGTCGCGCGGGCGAATACCGGTGGAGAAGACGATGAAGTCGACTTCCAGCTCGCTGCCGTCGGCAAAGCGCATGGTTTTGCGCGCCTCGGTGCCTTCCTGGACGATCTCTTTGGTGTTTTTGCTGGTGTGAACCTTCACGCCCATGCTTTCGATTTTACGACGCAGCTGATCGCCACCCATGTGGTCCAGCTGTTCGGCCATCAGCATTGGGGCAAATTCGATGACGTGGGTTTCAACGCCGAGGTTTTTCAGCGCGCCCGCGGCTTCCAGGCCCAACAGGCCGCCGCCGACCACCGCGCCGCGCTTGCTTCGACGTGCGCAGGACTCAATGGCGTTGAGATCTTCAATGGTACGATAAACGAAGCAATCCTGAGTTTCTGAGCCTTTAATCGGTGGGATCCACGGATAGGAGCCCGTCGCCATAATCAGCTTGTCGTAAAAAACCGTACGCCCGGCGCTGGAGTGGATCACTTTTTCCTGACGGTTGATGGTGATAGCGCGTTCGCCTACCAGCACTTTTACGCCATGCTTCTCGTAGAAACCTTCGCGCACCAGAGAGAGCTCTTCGGCGGTATGATGGGAGAAGTAGGAAGACAAGTGCACACGGTCGTACGCCTTGCGGGGTTCTTCACAGAACACGGTAATATCGAACTGCTCAGCATCGGCTTTATCGAGAAGATCCTCAATAAAGCGGTGGCCGACCATGCCGTTACCGATGATAGCGAGTCTGACTTTGCTCATTATTGCCTCGATTTCTTTTCTATTACTGCCTACCTTAACGATTCAGCAGGGGCGCTTATTGATGCAAATCAAATACGCCTTCGCCTACCCCTTAGGTGGTATGCGACTGATTTGTCAGGATTTTTATAAGTGGCGGAAATCGCAGGCTTTTCGTGTTCGTTGAATTTGTGTACAAATCAGGGGCGGTTTTGCAAAAATCGATACGCCTGAATATCAGCTGCGTTTTTTAGGGGAAAGGTATGTCTACAACACCGTTATGGCTTGTTCAGAATGTTCGTTTACCGGGTCGGGAAGGGCTGTGGCAGCTTGCCATTGAGAACGGGCGATTTGGTGACATCACCCCAATGGACGATACTCATGCCGAAAGTTATGAAGTACTGAATGCGCGCGGTGGGCTGGCTATTCCCCCGTTCATCGAGCCGCATATCCATCTTGATACCACCCAGACGGCGGGCGAGCCGAACTGGAACCAGTCCGGAACGCTGTTTGAGGGCATTGAGCGCTGGGCGGAGCGCAAGGCGCTGCTCAGCCATGACGATGTGAAAGCGCGTGCCTGGAAAACGCTGAAGTGGCAAATCGCCAACGGCATTCAGTTTGTCCGCACCCACGTGGATGTCTCCGACCCGACGCTCACCGCCCTGAAGGCGATGCTGGAGGTGAAGCAGGAGGTTGCGCCGTGGGTGACGCTGCAAATCGTCGCGTTCCCGCAGGAGGGCATTCTCTCTTACCCGAACGGCGCGGCGCTGCTGGAAGAAGCCTTAAAGCTGGGAGCCGACGTGGTGGGGGCGATCCCACACTTCGAGTTCACCCGCGAGTACGGCGTCCAGTCGCTGCATATCGCGTTTGACCTGGCGAAGAAATATGACCGTCCGCTGGATATCCACTGCGATGAAATTGACGACGAGCAGTCGCGGTTTGTCGAGACGGTGGCAACGCTGGCGTATGAGGCCGGTATCGGCCAACGCGTGACGGCAAGCCACACCACCGCCATGCACTCCTACAACGGCGCGTACACCTCGAGGCTTTTCCGCCTGCTGAAGATGTCGGGAATTAACTTCGTCGCTAACCCGCTGGTCAACATCCACCTGCAGGGTCGCTTTGACGACTATCCGAAGCGTCGCGGTATCACCCGCGTGAAAGAGCTGCAGGAAGCGGGCATTAACGTCTGCTTCGGGCATGACGATGTGTTTGATCCGTGGTACCCGCTTGGTACCGGCAACATGCTGCAGGTGCTGCATATGGGGCTGCACGTCTGCCAGATGATGGGGTATCCGCAAATCGACAGCGGCCTGAATCTGATAACCCATAACAGCGCCCGGACCTTTGGCCTGAGCGATTACGGCATTGAAACGGGAAACCCGGCGAATCTGATTATTCTGCCTGCGGAGAGCGGGTTTGAAGCGGTGCGCTGTCAGGTGCCGGTGCGCTGGTCCATTCGACAGGGGCGCGTGATTGCCACCACGCAGCTGGCGCAGACCTGGATCCAGATGGATATCGGGGGAGAAGAGGTGAGCTTTGCCAGAAACAGCCCCTCTGCCGAGCGCAAAGGGGCGTAGGGATTAGTGAGACGCCGCTGCCGCGTTGTGCTGGCGGTGGCGGGTCACGAAGCCCAGAACGAAGCACATGATAAACACCACGGCGTACAGACCGTTCGCGGTGTGCAGCGCCGCCAGCGGACCGCTGTGGGCGACGATCGGGCCCGTGACCACGAAGGTCAGCATGGTGCCGATGGTACCGCAGGTCAGGACGAAGTTAACCAGCTTCGGCGAGGCCACTTTGGTCTGCAGAGAGCCCAGGGTAATGATCGAGGTGTAGATCGCGCTGGAGAAGAAGCCCAGGGTCAGAATGAACCACGGCATATGCTCCGGCGAACCGTTGATGAACAGATACATCAGCACGGTGGCCAGGCCCGCCAGCACGGTCAGAATACGCTGCAGGTCGAAGAAGCGCAGGATGAAGCTAAACGCCCACATGCCGAACATGTAAGACATCCAGAAATCGCTCACCAGCTTACCCGCGTCGTTCAGGCTCATGCCCAGGCCTTTCGCATACTCCGGTACCCAGGAGATAAAGCCCAGCTGGCCCAGGATGTAGCACAGTGCGGCAATGGAGAGGAACAGCACGCCGATGCCCCATTTCTCTTTCGCGACGGGTTCTGCGGTAGTCTGCGCTTTTTTGCCCAGCACCGGGAACTCACAGCCGAAGGTCAGAATAAAGATTGCCACGTAGACCAGGCCGATGCAGGCATAAACCCAGTACCACTCAATGCTGCGGGCCAGCAGAACGGCGGCGACCATCGGGAAGATCATTCCGGCCATGCTGAAGAAAGAGTCGGTAAACAGCAGGCGCGCGCCGCGTTGACGGCCTTCATACATATGGGTAATAAGGAAGGTCCCGATCGACATGGTGATACCGCTGACCAGACCGAGCACGAACATGGCGGCGGAGAACAGGGCGATGCTGTGGCTCAGCATCAGGCCCGCCACGGCGGCGAGCATCAGCACAAAACCAAAGCGCAGCTGGGTTTTCAGCGGCACGATCTCCATCAGCCAGGCATTCAGGAAGATGGAGATCAGGATCCCCGCGTTGAGGAAGGTGAAGGTGTTACTCATGCTGGAAACGGGCAGCTGGAAGTAGTCTGCGATATTTCCCATCACCATCCCGGTGACGATCACCAACGCGCCGGTCAGGGCGTAGGAGAAGAAGCTGATCCATGTGAGCTTGATGCGATTGCTGTTAGTCATGTCTGGCCTGTTCAAAAAAAGAAAAGCGCCCATCGGGCGCTGAGAGCGGGCAGATTTTAGACATTAAAGTGATCTATTCATATCTTTTAAGAGAAATTAGAACTTCATTGCAGGTTTTTATGTGATCACGATCACATAAAAAGCCGCAAATACCAATCGTTTGCGCGGTTACAACTGTTTCAATTTCGTAAAATTAGGTAAAAGGCTGGTCTCCGTTCATACTGCTCTTTAGAATCAAGCCATTCGCTTTTTATACTGCGCTTTGTTAAGGAATTCTCATGCTCAAATCAACACTGGCGGCTGTCGCAGCTGTGTTTGCTCTTTCTGCCGTTTCCCCTGCTGCGCTGGCAGCAAAAGGAGACCCTCACGTTCTGCTGACCACCTCCGCCGGGAACATTGAGCTGGAACTGAACAGCCAGAAAGCCCCTGTTTCCGTGAAAAACTTCCTCGACTATGTGAACAGTGGTTTCTACAACAACACCACTTTCCACCGCGTGATCCCAGGCTTTATGATTCAGGGCGGCGGCTTCAACGAGCAGATGCAGCAGAAACAGCCGAACCCGCCGATTAAAAACGAAGCGGACAACGGCCTGCTGAACAAGCGCGGGACCATTTCTATGGCGCGTACGGCGGATAAAGACAGCGCGACCAGTCAGTTCTTCCTCAACGTGGCCGATAACGCCTTCCTGGATCACGGTCAGCGTGATTTCGGTTATGCCGTTTTCGGTAAAATTGTGAAAGGAATGGATGTGGCTGATAAGATTTCTCAGGTGCCTACCCATGACGTCGGCCCGTACCAGAATGTGCCGTCAAAACCGGTGGTTATCCTCTCCGCGAAAGTGCTGCCGTAATTGTCTTAAATACGGGCGATCCTCGCCCGTATGATTTAGCCCTCCCTGCGAAAGCGCGTTTTGCTGCTTATACTTGTGGCAAACGGACTATTCAGGGAGGCGTTAAGTGAAAAAACTCACCGATAAGCAAAAATCCCGTCTCTGGGAGCAGCAGCGTAACGTCAATCTTCAGGCCAGTTGTCTCCTTGAAAAAGGTATTGGTCCCTCAGAACCCCATATTGAGACGCTGGAGCTTGGGCCTCCCGCGCCCGGGTTACCCCATCTGTGCCTCATTCATCGACACCTGTATCGCAGTGAAATGAAGGGGGCAGGCGAGTTCCGTACCGACGATATTTTTAAGGGCGATATTCCGTTCTGCCATTTCGAATACATCGAAAAGATGGGTAACGAGCTGATGGCGGCGCTGGAAAGCGAGAAGTATCTGGCTGGCCTTGAGAAAGCGGCGTTTGTTGACAGAATTAGCCACTATTACTGCGAAATCAATATGCTGCATCCTTTTATGCGCGGCAACGGTATTGCCCAACGCGTTTTCTTCGAGCAGCTGGCCATTCATGCGGATTACGCCCTGGACTGGCGCGATATCGATCCCGAGCAGTGGGTCGCCGCTAACCGAAGTGGCGCAACGGGTGATTTGTCCGCGCTGAGCGCGATCTTTGCCAAAGTAGTGAGCGAAGCGCGGGAATCTGAGTAGAATAGGGCGGCATTTTTTTCGGGAGCCGCCATGATTCTGCTGATTGATAACTACGATTCCTTCACCTGGAACCTTTACCAGTATTTTTGTGAACTGGGTGCAGAGGTGGTTGTCCGCCGCAACGACGAGATCGATCTCGCCGATATTGAGACGCTGGCTCCGCAGAAAATCGTGATTTCACCCGGGCCGTGTACGCCGTCGGAGTCGGGTGTTTCTCTGGATGTCATCCGGCACTATGCCGGCAAGCTGCCGATTCTGGGCGTCTGCCTGGGCCACCAGGCGATTGCCCAGGCGTTTGGCGCTACCATCGTGCGTGCCGCGAAAGTGATGCACGGCAAAACCTCTCCGGTCACTCACGCCGGTACCGGAGTATTTACGGGGCTTAATAATCCTTTAACCGTGACGCGCTACCATTCGCTGGTGATTGACCCACCGACGCTGCCTGAGTGCTTTGACGTGACGGCCTGGAGCGAGTCGCAGGAGATCATGGGGATTCGCCACCGCGAATGGGATCTCGAAGGCGTGCAGTTCCACCCGGAAAGCATCCTCAGCGAACAGGGGCACGCGCTGCTGGCAAATTTCCTCAATCGCTGAATATCTGTTGCCTTGCCGTGATTTTTTATGCATATTTTGTGATTATATTTTCACAATTGATGTGACATAAAATGGATGGGCATGACATGGCAACTGAACAACCAGCAATTACCCGCGCGACATTCGATGAAGTGATTCTGCCGATTTATGCACCGGCTGAGTTTATCCCGGTGAAGGGAAAAGGCAGCCGCGTCTGGGATCAGCAGGGTAAAGAGTACGTGGATTTCGCGGGCGGGATTGCGGTTACGGCGCTCGGTCATTGCCATCCTGCGCTGGTGGACGCGCTGAAAACCCAGGGCGAAACCCTGTGGCACACCAGCAACGTGTTCACCAACGAACCGGCGCTGCGTCTAGGCCGCAAGATCATTGATGCCACGTTTGCCGAGCGCGTGCTGTTTATGAACTCCGGCACCGAAGCCAACGAAACCGCCTTCAAGCTGGCGCGCTACTACGCCACCACGCGCCACAGTCCGTACAAAACCAAAATTATCGCTTTCCACAATGCCTTCCACGGGCGCTCCTTCTTTACCGTCTCCGTTGGCGGTCAGCCGAAGTATTCCGACGGTTTTGGCCCGAAACCGGCCGACATTGTCCACGTGCCGTTTAACGATCTGCATGCGGTGAAAGCGGTAATGGACGATCACACCTGCGCGGTGGTGGTGGAGCCTATTCAGGGCGAAGGCGGCGTGACGGCGGCCACGCCGGAATTCCTGAAAGGGCTGCGCGAACTGTGCGACGAGCATCAGGCGCTGCTGGTCTTTGATGAAGTTCAGTGCGGAATGGGCCGTACCGGGGATCTGTTTGCCTACATGCACTACGGCGTGACGCCGGATATTCTGACCAGCGCCAAAGCGCTCGGCGGCGGCTTCCCGGTGAGTGCAGTATTGACGACCCAGGATATCGCCTCCGCGTTCCACGTGGGCTCTCACGGCTCTACCTACGGCGGCAACCCGCTGGCGAGCGCTGTGGCGGGTGCCGCGTTTGATATTATCAACACGTCTGAGGTGTTGAACGGCGTGAACGCGAAGCGCGAGCTGTTCGTAAAACACCTGCAAAAGATTGACGACCAGTACGACGTGTTCAGCGAGATCCGCGGGATGGGGCTGCTGATTGGTGCCGAGCTGAAGCCGCAGTACAAAGGCCGCGCGCGCGATTTCCTGCACGCCGCCGCCCACGAAGGGGTGATGGTGCTGAACGCGGGTCCGGACGTGATGCGTTTTGCACCGTCGCTGGTGGTGGAAGACAAAGACATTGAAGACGGGTTAACCCGTTTTGCCGCTGCGGTCGCGAAGATCGTAAAAGGTTAATACGCCGTCCGCTTCAGCCTGCGGGTGAGCCAAATCCCGTGATGTGGACGCTGACGCCATGCCACCGACGAAATGGTGTGCATGGTGTTCAGATGCCCCAGAATGCGCTGTAAATGCTGCTCCAGGGTGCTCATGGGCCCGTGGGTTAACGTCTCCGGCGCTTCCAGAATGTTCGAATCTCCCGACTCGCCCGGCGAGTCATATTCCAGGCGCTGCTGACATCGCTGCAGCGCAATTTCACACGACTGCAGGTAACGTTGGGCCAGGTCTGGCGTCAGCATCGTGTGCTCGCGCGCCAGCGTTGTCATGGCGTTAATATGCTCGACGATAAACTGGCTGTGCGTCACCCAGAGCTTCATGTCCGCCAGATAGTGCGAGTTAAAGCCCGGCTCCTGCATCGCCTGGTTGAGCGAGTTAAACAGGGCGTTATGCGCCTGGTTGACCTTCATGCGCTGATAGGCCAGCGGGGAGGGCTGCGGGTCGTCGCTCAGGATCAATCGAATGGCCTGCTGGTCGGCCTCCAGCGCGTCGTGGGCGTTCTGCCTGAGCAGCCCGCTTTGCCACTGCGGCCACAGCCAGACCATGCCGCCAAAGGCAATCAGGCAGCCAATGAGGGTATCAATCAGCCTGGCGACAATAAACTGTTCACCATTGAGCGTGAGCAGCTGCAGGGTATACACCGCCGTCACCGTAAAGCCCACCATCGCCCAGCCGTAGTTTTTGCGGATAATCAGGTAGCTCACCAGCGTAATCGCTAACATCCCTGCCAGGGTATAACCTTCCGGCACGTGGAAGTGCAGCGTCACGCCCGCAATAATCAGCCCCGCCATCGTTCCGCCGGCCCGGTGCAGAATACGCACCCGCGTGGCGCCGTAGCCGTTCTGGGTGACAAACAGCACGGTCATTAAGATCCAGTAGGGTTTCGGCAGATGCAGCGCCATGCCCATCAGGCTGGCGGTACTGAGCATTACGCTGATCCTGGCGGCGTTACGCAGGGCGGATGATTTAAGAGAAAGATAGCTTCTGAGCGCGGGCAGTAGCGGCAGCCGCTTTTGCTTATCCGCCATCAGATCGCGGGGATAAAGCGGGCGCTGCGTGCGCAGCACGCGGGCGATGCGGCTGAAGTGCCAGGCGGCAAACTGGCCAACCGGGTTATCCGGATGCTGGCGTGCGATTTTCTCCAGCGCGCCGAGCTGTTTTTCCATGTTAAAGCGCGTGGGGTAGCGGTGGTAGAGAATATCGTCAGCCAGGACCCGCAGACGTGCCGATACGGTCTGCGCGTTCCAGCGGATCACCGCTTCGGCGTGGCTGCGCTCGACCAGCTTTTGTACCTCCTGCGGATGGTGAAGGCTAACGGAGATATGTTCCTGCAGATCGAGCCCGACCTGGAAGGTGCGCAGCAGCCGTTTGTATTCGTGGTTCTTGTTGGCGGCGAGCATGTGCAGCTGCTGATAGCACTGGCTTATCAAATCCACCACCTTTTGCTGGCGCGTCAGCAGAGGCGGCAAGGATTTTTCCGGATCGGTATGCTGGGTGAGCAGGGTATATTTGGCTTCGCAGTAATCCGCCAGCTGCACATAGAGCAGGCTCAGGGATTCGCGCAGCGGCTGTTCGCGCCACAGCCAGAACCAGAACCAGTTGAACAGCCCGTACCACAGCGTCCCCAGAGCGTAGATCAGCAGCGGCTCCCACACCGGCATATTCCCGGCGAGGCTCAGCGTGAAAATGGCCGCAATCAGCGAGGCGGGAAGCAGGCGGGCGTGCAGCGAGCTGATTTCGGCGGTGACGCCGAGGGTCATGGCCAGCACGGTCAGGATCAGCGGCAGCGGGATGTCCCGGGCAAGCAGAAGCTGTACGGCGAGGCTGCAGCCCGCAAACAGGCAGCCGCCAATAGTCAGACGTTTGAAAAAGCGCTTATGCGGCGTGTCCAGACCGGCGATGTTGCAGCAGGCGGGCACGAGAGAAAACAGCAGACCTTGCTGAAGATGTCCGAGGATCAAGCCCACGGCCACAGGAAGACACAACACCAGCGTTTGTCGCAGTGCGTAGTTAACTTCGGGGTGATAGATCAGCCTGCGCCACATGGGGAGTAGAGACAAAAACGGCGTGACACCCTGCGGTGACACGCCGTTTAAGCGGAATTAACGCGTTCCGTAGACCACGATGGTTTTACCGTGGGCGGAGATCAGGTTTTGATCTTCCAGCATTTTCAGGATACGGCCCACTGTCTCACGGGAACAACCGACGATCTGACCAATTTCCTGACGGGTAATTTTAATTTGCATGCCGTCCGGGTGGGTCATTGCGTCTGGCTGTTTCGCCAGGTTCAGCAGCGTTTGTGCAATACGGCCAGTTACGTCCAGGAAGGCGAGGTTACCCACTTTCTCAGAGGTGACCTGCAGACGGCGCGCCATCTGGGAAGAAAGACGCATCAGGATGTCAGGGTTAACCTGAATCAGCTGACGGAACTTCTTGTAAGAAATTTCAGCCACTTCACATGCTGTCTTTGCACGAACCCAGGCGCTACGTTCCTGGCCCTCTTCAAACAGGCCCAGTTCACCGATGAAATCGCCCTGGTTCAGATAAGAAAGGATCATCTCTTTCCCTTCTTCATCTTTGATCAGCACTGCCACCGAGCCTTTAACGATGTAATACAACGTTTCCGCTTTTTCACCCTGGTGAATCAGCGTGCTCTTCGATGGGTACTTATGAATGTGGCAATGAGACAAGAACCATTCGAGAGTCGGGTCTGTTTGCGGTTTGCCAAGCACCATGCGCTGTTATCCTCTGTTATAAGCTGTCACCAGAGTCATCAGATGCATCCGGACTCTGGGGTTGCAATCGAATTCTTACCCATACCCTGGGAAGTCGGCTACCGTAACGTTTCGCAGCCAGTAAAGTTTGATGTCCTCTGCATACACGTGTAACGTCAATGTATTACTGTAGCATCCTGAGTGTTTTAGCATAGCTTTCGCCGCGTGTCTCCTGGTGTCTCGCTTCAGCATGATGCAGGTCGCCTTCCATTGCGAGAAATGTAACGCACGCGTAATCTGTCACCAAAAATGCAACGTTGGAGTTCAAAAATATGCAAGCGCGCGTGAAGTGGGTTGAAGGTTTAACGTTCCTGGGCGAGTCCGCGTCAGGACACCAGATTTTGATGGATGGTAACTCCGGCGATAAAGCGCCAAGCCCAATGGAAATGGTGCTGATGGCGGCAGGCGGATGCAGCGCGATTGACGTGGTGTCGATTCTGCAAAAAGGCCGTCATGACGTGACGGATTGCGAGGTCAAACTCACCTCAGAGCGCCGGGAAGAGGCACCACGCCTGTTCACCCACATTAATCTTCACTTTGTTGTCACCGGTAAAGCGCTGAAAGACGCGGCGGTCTCACGCGCGGTGGACCTGTCTGCGGAGAAGTACTGCTCTGTGGCGTTAATGCTGGAGAAAGCGGTAAAAATTACCCATTCGTATGAAGTGATCGAGGCTTAATCTTTTGGCGGGTGGCGCTGCGCTTACCCGCCCTACGGATTGTAGGCCCGGTAAGCGCAGCGCCACCGGGCAAAAATGATTATGCGATCTGCTTCCCTTCCATCAGCCGCTCCACCAGCGGCGTCATGATAAGCTCCATTGCCAGTCCCATTTTTCCGCCCGGCACCACCAATGTATTCATGTGCGAAATAAACGAGCCCTGCAGCATCGCCAGCAGCCAGGGGTAATCGATGCCTTCAAGATTGCGGAAATGGATCACCACAAAGCTCTCATCCAGAGAAGGGATCGTTTTGGCGGCAAACGGGTTGGAGGTGTCCACCGTCGGCACGCGCTGGAAGTTAATGTGCGTGCGGGAGAATTGCGGCGTTAAGTAATTGATGTAGTCTTCCATTGAGCGAACGACGGAATCCATCACCGCCTCGCGCGAGTGGCCGCGCTCGCTCATGTCACGCGTCAGCTTCTGGATCCACTCCAGGTTAACGATAGGAACCACCCCGACCAGCAGATCCACGTGGCGCGCCACGTCGTGCTGGGGCGTGACCACGCCGCCGTGTAACCCTTCGTAGAACAGCACGTCGGTGGGTTCCGGCAGCGGCTGCCAGGGGGTAAAGGTGCCCGGTACCTGGTTCCAGGGCACGGCTTCGTCGTAAGTGTGCAGATACTTACGGGACTGCCCTGTGCCGCTCAGGCCATATTCGTGGAAGGTTTGCTCCAGCAGGCCGAAGTCATTGGCTTCCGGGCCGAAGTAGCTGATGTGTTTACCCAGATCGCGCGCCTTACGGATGGCCATGTCCATCTCAGGGCGCGTGTAGCGGTGAAAGCTGTCGCCTTCGACCTCCGCCGCACGGAGATTCAGCTGGGCGAAAATCTTGCGAAAGGCGAGGCTGGTGGTGGTGGTTCCCGCACCACTCGACCCCGTAACGGCAATAACCGGATGTCTGGCAGACATAGCAACTCCCTGACTGAAATGGGTGGAAGATCAGCCGTGAAACGCGTTGCGGGGCATGATATTGACCGTCTCATGCAGTTCTGACCACACCAGCACCACGTCGCCGCTTTTCAGCTGGCGCTTTACATCGTTGACCTTTTGCTCAAGCGAGCGTTCTTGTTCACCATAATCGGTGCCTTCGCGTAATACAAAGCTTTCAATCAGATTATCGAGCGTTTCGGGAGCCAGATCCTGCCAGGGAATAATCATTTTGCACCGTCCAGATAAGGGGTTAGCCAGTCAGGAATACGCGTCTCAAGCCACATTTTCGGGCGGCGCAGCGTGCCGCCGATAAACCCAACGTGGCCACCGTGCTCCGTCAGCTGATAGTGAACGTTGTCGGGCAGGAATTCCTGAGCGGGGATCGAGTGATGATCCATAAAAGGGTCATCTTTGGCATGAATGATAAGCGTCGGCTGCGTGATCTTGCTGAGCAGCGGCATGGCGCTGCACTGACGATAGTAGTCAATCGCATCGGCGAAGCCGTGGATTTTCGCGGTGATCAGATCGTCGAACTCTCGAATACGGCGCACCTTTTTCAGCTGGCGCAGGCTCACCGGAAGGGTATCAGGATAGGCCTTCAGTTTACGCGCCGCGTTGGCTTTCAGCAGGTTGAGCAGGTAGCGCTGATAGACGCGGGAAAAGCCTTTCTCCATGTGGTAGCTGCACTGCTCCAGCATAAACGGCGCGGAGACAATCACCGCGGCATCCAGCGGTACGCTTTCGCCCTCTTTCGCCAGCAGGCAGGCTAGCATATTTCCGCCCAGCGAGTAGCCCACGGCAGCGGTGGGCACGGTGCCAAAGTTTTCCCGCAGCCAGTGTAAAAACCACGTTCCGTCTTCGGTTTCACCCGAGTGATAGATGCGTTTCTGACGATTGGGTTCGCCGCTGCAGCCGCGAAAATGCATCACCACGCCGAGCCAGCCGCGCGCTTTTGCCGCCTCAATTAACCCATGCGCATAGGGGCTGTGCAGGCTGCCTTCCAGGCCGTGAAAGACCACCAGGCGCGGCTTATGGCGGGCCTGCTCCGGCGCTTCGCTCCAGGCGAGATCCAGAAAGTCACCGTCTGGCAGATCAAGTCGCTGCCAGTGCGGGGTGAACTGAACCTTGCGGCGGATCAGTCGCGGCAGCATGGTCTGCAAATGCCGATTGGCGACGCCGCGCATAGGCACGAACTCAGTGCTGTCTTCGGCTGCAATGTCGAAGTCTGATGGAATGATTTGGGTCATAAGCGCGATGCTGATTCTTGTCGGAAATTAACGATACTTTCCGAATTGTACCCCGTTTAGCCTGGTTTTCCGAAACATGAACTGATCCCGATCACAAATATTTACCTTGATTATTACTCTCAGGCTAATGATTTGGCTCTACGCTTAATTGATGCCTTTCTCACCAGAGCGCACACTTTACTCAACGTTAAGCAAATCAAAATGATTAGCTGAATCAGGAGGTTAATAATGTTATCTGGGCAAACACCCACCCGGCAATGGAACACTCGACGCAGCGAAAAAGCGCGTCGTCTGGCGTCCGTACCGGTGCAGGGCAAGGTACTGCCAACCGGCGATCTTGTCGCCATGCTGGAAAAACTGATCGCGCCTGGCGACAAGGTCGTTCTGGAAGGTAACAACCAGAAGCAGGCGGATTTCCTTTCCCGCTCGCTTGCCGAAGTGAACCCGCAAATTGTCCACGACTTGCATATGATCATGCCGAGCGTCGGCCGCAGCGAGCATCTGGATATCTTTGAGAAAGGCATCGCCCGCAAGCTGGATTTCTCCTTCTCCGGGACGCAGAGCCTGCGAATCTCCCAGCTGCTTGAGGATGGTCAGCTCGAAATCGGCGCGATTCATACCTACATTGAGCTCTATTCACGCCTCTACGTCGACCTCTCGCCAAACGTGGCGCTGATCGCCGGCTTTAAAGCCGACCGCAAAGGCAACCTCTACACCGGGGCGAGCACCGAAGACACCCCGGCGCTGGTGGAAGCCGCAGCGTTCCACGACGGGATTGTCATTGCCCAGGTGAACGAGCTGGTGGATGACGAGTGTGACCTGCCGCGCGTCGATATTCCGGGCTCCTGGATCGACTTCGTTGTGGTTGCCGATAAGCCGTTCTTTATCGAACCGCTGTTTACCCGCGACCCGCGTCTGATTAAACAGGAACACATCCTGATGGCGATGATGGCCATCAAAGGCATCTACGCGGAACATCAGGTGCAGTCCCTGAACCACGGGATCGGCTTTAACACTGCGGCAATTGAGCTGCTGCTGCCCACCTACGGCGAACAGCTCGGCCTGAAGGGCAAAATCTGTAAGCACTGGACGCTGAACCCGCATCCGACGCTGATCCCGGCCATTGAAAGCGGCTGGGTCGAAAGCGTGCACTGCTTCGGCGGCGAGCTGGGGATGGAAGAGTACATCCGCGCCCGTCCTGACGTGTTCTTTACCGGTGCCGACGGCTCCATGCGCTCTAACCGCGCGTTCTGCCAGCTGGCAGGCCAGTACGCGGTCGATATGTTTATCGGCTCTACGCTGCAGGTTGATGGTTACGCCAACTCCTCAACGGTGACCCGCGGTCGTCTTTCCGGCTTCGGCGGTGCGCCAAACATGGGCCACGACCCGCACGGTCGTCGTCACGCCACGCCGGCCTGGCTGAACATGATCACCGAACCTGACCCGATGCAGCGCGGTAAAAAACTGGTCGTCCAGATGGTGGAAACCTTCCAGGCGGGCGTGAAGCCAACCTTCGTGGAAAAACTCGATGCCGTTGACGTGGCGAAAGCCTCCGGCATGCCGCTGGCGCCGGTGATGATCTACGGCGACGACGTGACCCACGTGCTGACGGAAGAGGGGATCGCTTACCTCTACCGGGCGAAAGATCTGGAAGAGCGTCGTGCCATGGTCGCGGCCGTCGCCGGTATCACCGATATCGGTCTGGGCCTGGATGCCAAACGCGTGGCGGAACTGCGTCAGAGCGGCAAAGTGGTCTACCCGGAAGATATGGGGATTCGCCGAACCGACGCCACCCGCTCTCTGCTGGCGGCAGGCAGCGTGTCAGACCTCGTGGAATGGTCCGGCGGTCTCTACAACCCACCTGCGAAATTCCGGAGCTGGTAATGAAACTTCTGCCCCAGATTCAGGTTGAAGGCGGTGCCGAATGGCTGGCGCGAACCGCCACGCAGTGTCTGATTGACGAAGCACGTTTAAGCCCGAAACCCGGTCTGGTGGACAGTCGGGGGAACGGCGCGCACCACGATTTATCCCTTGCTCTGATGGAGCGCTCCGCACACAGCCTGACCCCCACGTTTCAGGCGCTGGCGCAGCAAAGCTGGCAGCGTCCGGCAGATATTGCGCTCAGGCAAACCGTCGGGCGGCTCGGCCGCGAAGGCGAGCAGCAGATGATGGCCGCAACCGAGGGCGTAAACACCCATCGCGGCGCGATTTGGGCGCTTGGATTGTTGGTCAGCGCGGTGGCGATGCTGGGCGGTGATGCCCGTGCGCAAGACGTCGCCCGCACCGCCGCGCAGCTGGCAAAACTGCCGGACGATGCGGCGCCGAAGGTCTTCAGTAAAGGCCTGCGCGCCACGCACCGCTACCGCGTGCCGGGTGCCCGCGAAGAGGCTCAGCAGGCGTTCCCGCACGTTATGCAGCGCGCGCTGCCGCAGCTTCGCCTCAGCCGCCTGAACGGCAGCAGTGAAGCACAGGCCAGACTCGATGCGCTGATGGCCATCATGACGTCGCTCACCGATACCTGCGTGCTGTCGCGCGCCGGCATGGAGGGGCTGGACGCTATGCAGCACGGTGCCCGTGCGGTACTGAATGCGGGAGGCTGTGCCACCCTCGCGGGCCAGCAGGCGCTGGCGAACTTAGACCGTCAGATGCTGGCGCTTAACGCGTCACCGGGCGGCGCCGCCGACCTGCTTGCCGCCACGCTGTTTCTTGACCGCGTCGAATCGCCTTATTCAAAGCATTAAGAGGATGTTATGGAAAAAATTACATTGACCGTGCCAGCCAGCCGCGCGTTAAGCGGCAGGGCACTGGCGGGGGTAGTCGGTTCCGGGGATATGGAGGTGCTCTTCACCGCCGAACCGGGCCAGACGCTAACCATTGATATCACCACCTCCGTTGACAACAGCCGTGGTCGCTGGGAGGCGTTGTTCAACCGCCTGCAAACGGTCAGCAGCCTGCCGGCAGGAAAACTGACCATTCATGATTTCGGCGCGACGCCGGGCGTGGCCCGCATTCGCATCGAACAGGTATTTGAGGGGGTGAGCCATGCGTGATGACAGCAGCTTTATCGAATTAAAAGCACGCCAGCGTGCGCAGGCCCTGCTCGACGAGGGCAGCTACCGCGAACTGCTGGATCCGTTTGAAGGCATTATCTCTCCGTGGCTTGGCCCGCAGGGCATTGTGCCGCAGGCGGACGACGGCATGGTGGTGGCGAAAGGCACGATTAACGGTCAGCCGGCCGTTGTCGTGGCGATTGAAGGCGCGTTCCAGGGCGGCAGCATGGGCGAAGTGTCCGGTGCCAAAATGGCGGCCGCGCTGGAGCTGGCGGCAGAAGATAACCGCAACGGCATTCCGACTCAGGCCGTGCTGTGCCTCGAAACCGGCGGCGTGCGCCTGCAGGAAGCGAACCTCGGCCTGGCGGCGATTGCCGATATCCACGCTGCGATTGTCGACCTGCGTCGCTACACGCCCGTTGTCGGGATTGTGGCCGGAACCGTGGGTTGCTTCGGCGGCATGTCCATCGCCGCGGCGCTGTGCAGCTACCTGATTGTGACCCGCGAAGCGCGTCTTGGCCTGAACGGCCCGCAGGTTATCGAGCAGGAAGCCGGGATTGAAGAGTACGACTCTCGCGACCGTCCGTTTATCTGGAGCATGACTGGCGGCGAAGTGCGCTACCAAAGCGGGCTGGTGGATGCCCTGGTCGGTGACGGTATCAACGCGGTGAAACAGGCGATGAACGACGCGATTGCTAAAGGCGTGCCGGCGAAACATCGCACCGATAATTACGACGATTACCTGAACCGTCTGACGAATTTCGACACCCGCAAACAGGCCGATGCCGAACAAATTAACGCGCTTTTTGCCCGGGAGGTGAAATGATGACTAACTCAATTAGCCGTGGCGAACTCTGGCTGGATATTCTCGCCCCGAATGCAAAACGTGTGGAAGGGCTATGCCCGTCGGTGCAGGCTGCAGACGGCGAGCTTAACGGCGAAGCGGTGCGCTTTGTTGCCGTGGTTCCGGATGCCAACAACCACTTCCCGCGCGCCGCGAAGGGTGAAGTCGGTCTGCTGGAAGGCTGGACGCTGGCGAAAGTGGTCAGCGAGACCGTCGCGGCGGACGCCGATAAGGCCGTTAAGCGCCCGATTGTGGCGGTGATTGACGTTCCAAGCCAGGCCTATGGCCGTCGTGAAGAGGCGTTTGGTATTCACCAGGCGCTGGCGGGAGCCGCTGCCGCGTATGCGAACGCTCGCCTGGCCGGTCATCCGGTGATTGGCCTGATCGTCGGCAAGGCGATGTCCGGCGCGTTTCTGGCGCACGGCTACCAGGCCAACCGCCTGATTGCCTTTAACGACAAAGGCGTGCTGATCCACGCGATGGGCAAAGAGTCCGCCGCGCGCATTACGCTGCGTACCGTCGAGGCGCTGGAAAAACTGGCGGCAACCATTCCGCCAATGGCCTATGACATCAGCAACTACGCCACGCTGGGACTGCTCTCCAGCCTGCTGGACATCAGCAACCCGGATGTCCCATCCGATAACGATCTGGCGCAGGTGAAAACCACCCTGCAACAGGCCATCAGTGACGCTCGTCAGGACACCACGCTGAAAAATCGTCTGGGTGCTGACAACCGCCGCAGCTCGGCGCTCGTACGCGAACGTATGCGAGCCAGCTGGTAAGTAAAAAAGAGACCTGCCAGATGCATAACCCCGCGGGCGCGTCCGCTGCGCTCGTGTGGGAGCCTGCATCCTGAAAAATAATAATCATCGCGCCAGTGCTAAAACTTTTTTTACTACAGGTGATTTATGACTTACGTAATTGTTCATGCTCTTGCACCGATTTTCGTCATCATGCTGCTGGGATTCTGGGCCGGTAAGGCAAAGATGGTCGATAATAAAAACGTTTCCCTGCTCAATATCTTCGTGATGGATTTTGCACTGCCTGCCGCGCTGTTTAGCGCCACCGTGCAAACGCCGTGGACCGGCATTGTGGCTCAGTCGCCGCTGATCCTCGTGCTGACCCTGGCGATGTGGATTACCTATGCGGCCATCTACTTCCTCGCCACCAAAGTCTTTAAAAAATCACCGCAGGACGCCGCGGTTCTGACCCTGACGGTCGCGTTGCCGAACTACGCGGCGCTTGGCCTGCCGATTCTGGGCAGCGTGCTGGGGGAAGGTTCTTCCACGTCTCTGTCCGTCGCGGTCTCTATTGCCTGCGGCTCCGTGCTGATGACGCCGTTCTGCCTGCTGATCCTGGAGCGCGAGAAAGCGCGCGCCGAGGGGAATAATTCCGGCTCAACGCTCTCCATGCTGCCGGTGCTGATGTGGCGCTCCATTAAGAAACCGATTGTAATGGGCCCGCTGCTGGGTGTGATTTTGTCCGCCATCGGCATCAAAATGCCGGATCTGGTTCTGGCGGCGATTAAACCGCTGGGGCTGTCCGCCACCGCTGCGGCGCTGTTCCTGACCGGGGTGATCCTCTCTGCCCGTAAGCTGCAGATCAACACAATGGTTATCACCTCAACTATCGCCAAGCTGCTGATTCAGCCTGCGATTGCCTGGGGTATTGTGCTGATCTTCGGTCTGCATGGCTCCGTAGCGATTACCGCTATCCTGATGATTGCGCTTTCTGCGGGCTTCTTCGGCGTGGTGTTCGGTAACCGCTTTGGCGTGCAGTCGCCGGATGCTGAAGCCGTGCTGCTGTTAAGCTCCGTACTGTGTATCCTGTCGCTGCCGCTGTTTATCTCGCTGACTTCAGGAATGTAATCATGACCACAACATTACGCCCGCACGACCTCATCTGGCTTACCGCGCGCGACGCGCTGGAAGGGATCGCCGAATCCTGGGTGGATGCCGTCTGGCATACCGGCCTGCCGGTAGTGGTGCGGCGTGATGTTGATAGCGAAGGCCGCATCCCCGTTGGCGTTCGCGGCCTGCGCCGCGACCAGCGTGCGGCCGGGTGGGTGAAGCCTAAGAACGTGTTACGCGTGGTTTCGCCTGAGGCGCTGAGCGTGACGGCCGATCTGCTGCGCTCGCCGTTTGTGACTCAGCCACCGGTTCAGGTGGCGTTGCAGCTTTCACAGCAGGCGTGGCCGTGGACGTGGGGCGTTACCGGCAGCACCGGCTACGCGCTGGCGACCGGCATTCCGGTGATACACGCCGACAGCGATCTTGACCTGCTGATCCGCGCCCCTGAGCCGATTTCCCCTGATGCTTTTACCGCATGGCAGTCGCAGCTGGGCCGCGCGCTGTGCCGGGCGGATACGCAGGTCGATACGCCCGAAGGGGGCTTTGCGCTGGCGGAGTGGTTACGCGACGGAAAAACGCTGCTGAAAACCCGCCGCGGACCGCGCCTGGTAGCGGATCCGTGGCGCAGGGAGGAGTGATGAAAATACTGTTTACCTTTCCGGGACAGGGCACGCAGCACGAAGGCATGCTGCAAAATTTGCCGGGAACGACGCTTGCACAGGCACGCGAGGTGCTGGGTAGCGAAGTCGATACGCTGGATAGTGCAGCCTCGCTAACTCACACCCGCGCGGTTCAGCTGAGTCTGCTGATTTCAGGCGTGGCTTGGGCGCGCGAGCTCGAGCGGCGCGGCGTGTCGCCTGACATTGTGAGCGGTTTATCGATTGGCGCGTATCCCGCAGCGGTCGTGGCAGGCGCGCTGGAATTTACGGACGCGCTTAAGCTGGTGGCGCTGCGTGGCGATCTGATGGAGCAGGCGTATCCGCACGGCTACGGCCTGACGGCGATTATGGGGCTGACCCTGCCGCAGGTGGAGCAGCTTATCGAGGGTACCGGAACGTATATTGCTAACCTGAATGCCGAAACGCAGATCGTGATTGCCGGAAGCGATGACGGGATGTCGCAGGTGGCGGCGCGCGCGCTGGCAAAAGGGGCAAACAAGGCCAAACGGCTGGCGGTGAGCGTGCCGTCGCACTGTGAACTGCTGGCGGCACCGGCACAAACGCTGGCGGCGGCGTTTGAGTCCGTCACGCTGGCTCGCCCACGCTGTGCGTACCTGAGTGGCAGCACCGGGCGCGTGCTCTGGCAGCCGGAGAAAATCGCGGACGATCTGGCATTGAACATGGCGCGTACGGTGCGCTGGCAGGAGGCGATGATTTCCGCTAACGAACGCGAAGCCCGGCTGGCGATCGAGATGCCGCCCGGCGGCGTACTGACCTGTCTGACGCGACAGGCTGCGTGGGAAGGAGAGACGATTTCACTGGAGCGCAGCGGGGTGGACGTGGCGGTGCATCTGGCGGGTCGGCTTCAGCGATGAGTTTTTTGCCCGGTGGCGGCTGCGCCTTACCGGGCCTACGGGTTCGGTTGTCTTGTTTTGTATCACGCACTTTCCTGCAGGCTGCGCGCATACATCCGGCCTTCGGCCGCCAATGCCCGCAGGCTCGGGTCCTGCTCGCGGTTGCGGGCGAATACAATCGCGATAAGCTGCTGCATCTGGTACGGTTCAGCCAGCTTCAGTAGCTGCACCGAATTCTCGTAGACCTTCTTCATCCTGCCCGGCATTAGCGTAAAGCCGACGCCCGCCTGAACCAGACTGAGCATTGAAAAAATGTCGTTCACCCGGGTAACAATCTCCGGTTCGAACCCGGCGATATGGAACGCTTCCTGGAACCCGGCGTAGGTCGCAAACCCTTCTGCAAGCGCGACAAATTTCTGATCTTTATAATCGCGGAGATCCGCTGGCCCGTGGGTATTCAGCGTGGCGGAAGCCGGTGCGGCAAGGAATATGTCGTCATGGAACAGCGGCAGAACCTCAAGGCTGTTGCGGTCGATATCGCTTTCGGAGATGGAGATCAGGATGGCGTCCAGCGACCCGTCGTCCAGCATGTGGAGCAAGGTGTCGTTAGAGCCCATCGTCAGATCCATTTCCAGATCCGGACGACGCAGCTTCATGCCCATAATCAGACGCGGCACGGTTTCCAGGGTGAGCGAGTAGAGCGTACCGACGCGTAAGCGCCCCTGGCCAATGCCGGCGACCTTGCGCGACTCTTCCAGCCCGCGCTCCATCACCTGCATCACTTCCTGGCAATACTCCAGCAGCGTCCAGGCGGAAGGTAGGGCAATCAGGTTGCGCCCCTTGTGGGTAAAGAGCGGGCAGTGCACGTTCTCTTCCAGGGTGTGCAGCGCGCGGTGCACGCTTACGCCGCTCAGGCCCAGAGTCTCGGCGGTACGCGCGATATTCCCCTTCTCCATAAACGTCATGAAGATGCTGAGCTTGCGGAACGTAATCTCGCTCGTGATATCGAAACTCATAGCCCTCCCGGAGTCTTATTCAACCTGCAGCATCGCTTCAAGCTGTTCCTGCGCGTCGAGCCATGACATCTCACACTCTTCGAGGCTCGATTTGGTCTTCGCCTGGGTTTGCAGGCAGTCCGTCAGTTCCGCTTTACGGCTCTGGTCATAGAGACCGCTATCGCCGAGCTTCTCTTCAACGGCGGCAAGCGTGGCGTTGAGCTTTTCCATCTCTTTTTCGAGACGGGCAATCTCTTTACGCAGCGGCTGCGTCTGGGTGCGCAGCTCCGCTTCACGGCGCTTCTGGTCTTTACGCGCCTGCGCGCTGTTGGCGTTATCTTTCGTGGACTCTTCCGGCTGGTTTTCCTGCTTCTGCACGTCCGTCAGCCACTGTTGGTAGTCCTCCAGATCGCCGTCGAACGGTTCGACTTTGCCGTCGTGAACTAAGTAGAGATCGTCCGTGGTGGAGCGGATCAGGTGACGATCGTGCGAAACCACAACCAGCGCACCTTCGAACTCAATCAGCGCTTCGGTCAGCGCCTGACGCATGTCGAGATCCAGGTGGTTGGTGGGTTCATCGAGCAGCAGCAGGTTCGGGCGCTGCCAGACGATCAGCGCCAGCACCAGGCGGGCTTTTTCGCCCCCGGAAAAGCGCTCGGTATTTTCAGTGACCTTATCGCCCTGGAAGCCGAAGCCGCCGAGGTAGTCGCGCAGCTTCTGCTCCATCTCCTGCGGCGCCAGACGCGCGAGGTGCTGAATCGGAGATTCATCCGCCCGTAAAAATTCCAGCTGATGCTGGGCGAAATAGCCCAGCTTGATGCCCTTCGCCAGCCCGATTTCGCCGCTGACCGGGTTAAGCTCGCCCGCCAGCAGTTTGATCAGCGTGGATTTACCGGCACCGTTGCGCCCAAGCAGACCAATACGTGAGCCCGGCACCAGGTTGAGCTTGATGGAGTCGAGAATAATGCGATCGGCATAGCCCGCGCTCACTTTCTCCATCTTCAGGAGCGGGTTCGGCAGGCTTTCCGGCGCGCGGAAGCTGAAGTGGAACGGGTTATCCACGTGCGCCGGGGCGATCATCTCCATGCGTTCGAGCATCTTGATGCGGCTCTGGGCCTGCTTGGCTTTTGACGCTTTGGCCTTGAAGCGATCCACAAAGCTCTGCAGGTGCGCCACGCGCTGCTGCTGGCTTTCGTACATGGACTGCTGTTGAGCAAGGCGCGTCGCGCGCTGGCGCTCGAAGGAGCTGTAGTTGCCGGTGTACTCGAACATCGTTTGCTGTTCGATATGAATGATTTTATCCACCACCGGGTCGAGGAAGTCGCGGTCGTGGGAGATCAGAATCAGAGTGCCCTGATAGCTCTTGAGCCACTTCTCCAGCCAAATAACCGCATCGAGATCGAGGTGGTTGGTCGGTTCATCGAGCAGCAGCAGGTCAGAGCGGCAGATCAGCGCCTGCGCCAGGTTGAGGCGCATACGCCAGCCGCCGGAGAAGTCGCTGACCGGGCGTTCCAGCTGTTCATTGCTGAAGCCCAGGCCGTGCAGCAGGCTGGAGGCGCGGGAGCGAATGGTCCACGCGTCGATGGCGTCCAGCTTCCCGTGAACGGTGGCGATGGCGTGGCCGTCGTTGCGCTCGTTAGCGGCGTTGAGTTCCGCCTCGAGCTTACGGTATTCACGATCGCCGTCGATAACATAGTCGAGTGCCGGTTCGCTCAGGGCTGGCGTCTCCTGGTTCACCCATGCGAGCTGCCAGTTCCCCGGGAAGGTAAAGTTACCGCCATCCGCGCTAATCTCGTTTTTCAGCAGCGCCAGCAGCGTGGATTTACCGCAGCCGTTTTTGCCGACCAGACCCACTTTTTGGCCCGGATTGATGGTAGCAGTGGCGTTATCCAGCAGGACGCGCACGCCGCGACGAATTTGTAACGAGGAGAAAACAATCATAGAAGCGCCGTATGTTCCGACTATGTTAATTTGTCATTATGATAATGTAAGGTGTGCGCCATTTTCCGCACCGGGCCGCCATGGTAGCCCAAAACAACGACGATACACAAAAACAGAAACAAGACCGGGAGGGGAATGATGTCTCAGACAGCAAAAGTGCTGCTGCTGTATGCCCATCCGGAATCTCAGGACTCGGTGGCGAACCGGGTTCTGCTTAAGCCGGCTACTCAGCTCAGCAACGTGACGGTGCACGATCTTTACGCGCACTATCCTGATTTTTTTATTGATATCCCTTACGAGCAGGAACTGCTGCGTCAGCATGACGTGATTGTGTTTCAGCATCCGCTTTATACCTACAGCTGTCCGGCGCTGCTCAAAGAGTGGCTGGACCGCGTGCTGAGCCGGGGCTTCTCCAGCGGGGTGGGGGGCAACCAGCTGGCGGGAAAGTACTGGCGCAGCGTGATTACAACCGGTGAGCCAGAAAGCGCTTACCGCCACGACGGGCTGAACCGTTATCCAATGAGCGACATCCTGCGGCCTTTCGAGCTGACGGCGGCGATGTGCCGTATGCACTGGATGAGCCCGATTATTGTCTACTGGGCACGGCGTCAGGATCCGAAAGAGCTGGCAAGCCACGCCAGAGCCTACGGTGAATGGCTGGCATCCCCGATTCCGGCAGGAGGTCGTTAATGGAAGGATCGAATTTGCTCCTCGCCGGGGTGCTATTTTTATTTGCGGCCGTCGTCGCGGTGCCGCTTGCTGCGCGGATTGGAATAGGTGCGGTGCTGGGTTATCTGCTGGCGGGGATCGCGATTGGCCCCTGGGGGCTGGGATTCATCAGCGATGTGGATGAAATTCTCCACTTCTCCGAGCTGGGCGTGGTGTTCCTGATGTTCATCATCGGCCTGGAGCTGAATCCTTCTAAGTTGTGGCAGCTCCGGCGCTCTATCTTTGGCGTGGGGGCCGCGCAGGTGCTGTTCAGCGCCGCTATTCTGGGCGGCCTGTTAATGCTGACGAGTTTCTCCTGGCAGGCGGCGGTGATAGGCGGAATAGGCCTTGCGATGTCCTCGACGGCGATGGCCCTGCAGCTGATGCGCGACAAAGGGATGAATCGCAATGAAGCCGGTCAGCTGGGCTTTTCGGTGCTGCTGTTCCAGGACTTAGCGGTGATCCCGGCGCTGGCGCTGGTGCCGCTGCTGGCGGGTTCTGGCGACGATCACTTTGACTGGGCAAAAATTGCCATGAAGGTGCTGGCCTTTGCGGGCATGCTGATTGGCGGACGTTTTCTTTTACGTCCCGTGTTCCGCTTTATTGCCGCGTCGGGCGTGCGCGAGGTCTTTACGGCCGCGACGCTCCTGCTGGTGCTGGGATCGGCGCTGTTTATGGACGCGCTGGGGCTGTCGATGGCGCTCGGGACCTTTATCGCCGGGGTGCTGCTGGCGGAGAGCGAATATCGCCACGAGCTGGAAATTGCCATCGATCCCTTCAAAGGGCTGCTGCTAGGTTTGTTCTTTATTTCGGTGGGGATGGCGCTCAATCTCGGCGTGCTCTATACCCATCTGCTGTGGGTGGTGGTGAGCGTTGCCATCCTGGTGGCGGTGAAAACGCTGGTGCTGTACGTCATGGCGCGCATTTACGGCTTGCGCAGTTCGGAACGCATGCAGTTTGCCAGCGTGTTAAGCCAGGGGGGCGAGTTCGCGTTTGTGCTGTTCTCTACCGCCTCCTCCCAGAAGCTGTTTAAAGACGATCAGATGGCGCTTTTGCTGGTAACGGTCACGCTGTCTATGATGACCACACCGCTGCTGATGAAGCTGGTTGATAAACTCCTGTCGCGCCGCTTAAACCCGACTGACGATGAAGATGAAGCGCCGTGGGTGGAAGACGATAAGCCGCAGGTGATTGTGGTGGGCTTTGGCCGCTTCGGACAGGTTATCGGTCGTTTGCTGATGGCGAACAAAATGCGCATTACGGTGCTGGAACGCGATATCAGCGCGGTCAACCTGATGCGTAAATATGGCTACAAGGTGTACTACGGCGACGCGACCCAGCTTGAGCTATTGCGCTCGGCGGGTGCAGAGGCAGCAGAGTCCATCGTGATTACCTGCAACGATCCGGAAGACACGATGAAGCTGGTAGAGCTGTGCCAGCAGCATTTTCCGCATCTGCATATTCTGGCGCGCGCGCGTGGACGTGTTGAAGCTCACGAACTGTTACAGGCGGGTGTGAAACACTTCTCCCGTGAGACCTTTTCCAGTGCGCTGGAGCTGGGCCGCAAGGCGTTGATCTCACTGGGGATGCATCCTCATCAGGCGCAGCGCGCCCAGATGCATTTCCGCCGGCTGGATATGCAAATGTTGCGCGAGCTGATGCCGGTACATTCCGATACTGAGCAGATCTCCCGCGTGCGGGAAGCGCGTCGCGAGCTGGAGGAGATCTTCCAGCGAGAGATGCAACAGGAACGACGCCAGCTTGATGGCTGGGATGAATTTGAATAAAGGGTAACGAAAGATGGCTGTACGTAAACGCTTTATTGCGGGTGCAAAATGCCCGACCTGCCAGGCGCAAGATACCCTGGCGATGTGGCGGGAAAATAATGTTGATGTTGTTGAGTGTGTTAAGTGCGGTCACCAGATGCGTGAGGCCGATAAAGAGGCCCGCGATCATGTACGCAAAGAAGAGCAAGTTATCGGGATTTTTCATCCGGACTAGCGATATCGCCTGAGTTTTTTTAAGCTAAAGGGTACACGGGTGCAGATTTCCGCTACAATCTGCGCCAGCAATTTTCCCACGCTCAGGAGATATCATGAAAGTAGCAAAAGACCTGGTGGTCAGCCTGGCCTATCAGGTACGTACAGAAGACGGTGTGTTGGTTGATGAGTCTCCGGTGAGTGCGCCGCTTGACTACCTGCATGGTCACGGCTCCCTGATTTCTGGCCTGGAAACCGCGCTGGAAGGTCATGAAGTTGGCGACAAATTTGACGTTGCTGTAGGCGCGAATGACGCTTACGGTCAGTATGACGACAACCTGGTTCAGCGCGTTCCTAAAGACGTGTTCATGGGCGTTGACGAGCTGCAGGTTGGCATGCGCTTCCTGGCTGAAACTGACCAGGGTCCGGTTCCTGTTGAAATCACCGAAGTGGAAGACGACCACGTTGTGGTTGACGGCAACCACATGCTGGCTGGCCAGAACCTGAAGTTCAACGTAGAAGTTGTCGCTATCCGTGAAGCAACCGAAGAAGAGCTGGCTCATGGCCACGTTCACGGTGCAAACGGCCACGACCATGACCACGATCACGGCCACGACGGCTGCTGCGGTGGTCACGGCCACGATCACGGCCATGGTCACGACCACGGTAAAGGTGGTTGCGGTAACGGCGGCTGCGGTTGCCACTAATTCCGTCATGCGGAAAATAAAAAAGCGGGATAATCCCGCTTTTTTTACGCCTCAGTAATGAGGTGGTGGCGTCTCTTCAGATTGAGAGGCGATGTGCGATGCCTGTGTGGCCTTCACTTTTTCAGTGAGCAGACGCAGCAGATCCCGCAGTTTTGCCATTTCTAGCTCGTGGGCGGTCACCGTTTGGTTGAGCTCTTCGATGGTGATGTCCTGAAAAGCCAGGCGGCTTTCAAGCTCGGCCAGTCTCTCTTCTATCATCGTGTCCTTCATGATTCACCTCGTCTGTTTCTGATTCGCCATAATGGGTCAGCGGCGGCGAAGTTTAACCGAGTTTATCCCTGAGTGCAGTATTCATCCCTGCAGCAAGAAACTTATTTAAACAAAAATAGTCTGAAAAGTGGCGAGAATCGGGGGAGTCTGTCTGTAGATTTCTTCCGCAACGATTTATAGTACGTAACTCATTTACGTTTAATGCTGGGGTGAGAGTCCCCAGGCCCTGGAGATATGGATGAAATCACTGTTTAAAGTAACGCTGCTGGCGACGACGATGGCTGTTGCGCTGAACGCGCCGCTGTCATTCGCTGCTGATACTGCTGCGAAGCCTGCTGCCACTGCAGACAGCAAAGCGGCGTTCAAAAATGACGACCAGAAATCCGCCTACGCACTCGGCGCATCTCTGGGTCGTTACATGGAAAACTCTCTGAAAGAACAAGAGAAACTGGGCATCAAACTGGATAAAGCTCAGCTGATCGCCGGTGTTCAGGACGCATTTGCAGATAAGAGCAAGCTGTCTGACCAGGAAATCGAACAGACTCTGCAGGCGTTTGAAGCGCGTGTGAAGGGTGCCGCTCAGACCAAGATGGAAGCGGACGCTAAAGACAACGAAGCGAAAGGCAAAGCCTACCGCGATACCTTTGCTAAAGAGAAGGGTGTGAAAACCTCTTCTACTGGTCTGGTGTACAAAGTTGAGAAAGAAGGCACCGGCGATGCGCCTAAAGACAGCGATACCGTTGTTGTGAACTACAAAGGTACGCTGATCGACGGTAAAGAGTTCGATAACTCTTACACCCGTGGTGAGCCGCTCTCTTTCCGTCTGGATGGTGTGATCCCTGGCTGGACTGAAGGCCTGAAAAACATCAAGAAAGGCGGCAAAATCAAGCTGGTTATCCCACCAGATCTGGCGTACGGCAAAACCGGCGTTCCGGGTATCCCTGCCAACTCTACGCTGGTCTTTGACGTAGAGCTACTGGATATCAAACCGGCACCGAAAGCGGATGCAAAGGCAGACGCGCCGGCTGAAGAAAAAGCCGCGACAGACGCTAAGAAGTAATGTGATAAAAACCGCCGCCTTTAAGGCGGCGGTTTTTTTATTGTGGGGCAGATATAATTAACACTGGAAAGCGCTATACACGCTGTATTAATTTAGTTGTCCGTGTAGATAATGAGCCTGCCCTGAAAACCTAACGACAGGCTCCTGAAAAGGAGTGTTTTTTTCATGTCCAGGTCGCTTTTAACCAACGAAACCAGTGAACTTGATTTGCTGGATCAACGTCCTTTCGATCAGACCGACTTCGATATTCTGAAATCCTATGAAGCGGTGGTGGACGGGTTAGCGATGCTCATTGGCTCCCACTGCGAAATCGTATTGCACTCCCTGCAAGATCTGAAGTGTTCCGCCATCCGCATTGCGAATGGTGAGCATACTGGCCGTAAAATTGGTTCGCCAATCACCGACCTTGCATTGCGTATGTTGCATGACATGACCGGCGCGGACAGCAGCGTCTCCAAATGCTATTTCACCCGCGCCAAAAGCGGCGTGCTGATGAAATCAGAAACCATCGCGATTCGAAACCGCGAGCATCGTGTAATTGGTCTGCTGTGCATCAACATGAACCTTGATGTGCCATTCTCGCAAATCATGAGCACCTTTATTCCACCAGAAACGCCGGATGTGGGCTCTTCTGTTAACTTTGCCTCCTCCGTTGAAGATCTCGTGACTCAGACGCTTGAGTTTACGATTGAAGAGGTGAATGCCGATCGCAACGTTTCGAACAACGCCAAGAATCGCCAGATCGTGCTTAATCTCTATGAGAAAGGAATTTTTGATATTAAAGACGCCATCAATCAGGTGGCCGATCGTCTGAACATCTCCAAGCACACGGTTTACCTCTACATCCGCCAGTTCAAAAGCGGTGATTTCCTGGGACAAGACAAGTAATGCGTTTTGCGTTAATGGTGACAGGCCCGGCGTACGGTACTCAGCAGGCCAGCAGCGCGCTGCAGTTTGCGCATGCGCTACTGGCGGCCGGACATGAGCTGGCAAGCGTCTTCTTCTATCGGGAAGGGGTGTATAACGCGAACCAGTTTACGTCACCGGCGAGCGATGAGTTTGATCTGGTGCGCGCCTGGCAGGCATTAAACGAAAAGCAGGGCGTAGAACTGCATATCTGCGTTGCGGCGGCACTGCGCCGCGGCGTGACCGATGCAACCGAAGCCGCCCGGCTTGGTTTATCGGGTTCTAACCTGCAGCCCGGTTTTTCGTTGAGTGGTCTGGGTGCACTGGCACAGGCGGCGTTAACCTGCGACAGAGTGGTGCAATTCTGATGAAGCGTGTCGCGTTTGTTTTTTCCTCCGCGCCGCACGGTAATGCGTCCGGCAGAGAAGGGCTGGATGCGCTGCTCGCGACATCAGCGCTGACCGACGATATTGGCGTCTTCTTTTTGGGGGACGGTGTATTTCAGCTTCTGGCGGGGCAACAGCCTCAGGCCATTCTGGCGCGGGATTACATTGCAACCTTCAAAGTTTTACCGCTTTACGACATCGAAACGTGCTATGTCTGTGCCGACTCCCTGGCCGCGCGCGGTTTAAATGAGGCAACGCCTTTCGTGCTGGATGTGACAACGCTGTCTTCTGCTGCACTGCGCGAACACCTTTCCCACTACGACACCGTTCTGACTTTCTGAGGCTGCCATGCTCCATACTCTGAGCCATTCACCGTGGCAATGTGATATCGACGCGTTACTGAGTATGCTGCGCGAAGGTGACGACCTGCTGCTGATTCAGGATGGTGTACTTGCCGCGCTTGAAGGCAGTCGTTTCGTTGAAATCCTCTGCAATGCCCCCATATCTGTCTCTGCGCTGAAAGAGGATCTTGATGCGCGAGGACTATCTGGTCAAATTTCAGCCAAAGTTGACGTGGTTGGCTATACTGATTTCGTCAATCTTACTGTGATACACGCCAGTCAAATGAACTGGTGATTTGAGATCGCTGTATATTTCTTGACACCTTTTCGACGTAGCCCTAAAATTTCGCGTCCTCATATTGTATGAGGTCGTTTTATTACGTGTTTACGAAGCAAAAGCTAAAACCAGGAGCTATTTAATGGCAACAGTTAACCAGCTGGTACGCAAACCACGCGCACGCAAAGTTGCAAAGAGCAACGTGCCTGCGCTGGAAGCCTGCCCGCAGAAACGTGGTGTATGTACTCGTGTATATACCACCACTCCTAAAAAACCAAACTCCGCACTGCGTAAAGTATGCCGTGTGCGTTTGACTAACGGTTTCGAAGTGACTTCCTACATCGGTGGTGAAGGTCACAACCTGCAGGAACACTCCGTGATCCTGATCCGTGGCGGTCGTGTTAAAGACCTTCCGGGTGTTCGTTACCACACCGTTCGTGGTGCGCTCGACTGCTCAGGTGTTAAAGACCGTAAGCAGGCTCGCTCCAAGTACGGCGTGAAGCGTCCTAAGGCTTAATGGTTCTCCGTTAAGTAAGGCCAAACTGATTTATCTTAATGTCAAACTAAACTCTTTGAGTTTTGGACAATCCTGAATTAACAACGGAGTATTCCCATGCCACGTCGTCGCGTCATTGGTCAGCGTAAAATTCTTCCAGATCCGAAATTCGGATCAGAACTGCTGGCAAAATTTGTAAATATCCTGATGGTAGATGGTAAAAAATCTACTGCAGAAGCAATCGTATACAGCGCGCTTGAGACCCTGGCTCAGCGTTCTGGTAAAAATGAACTGGAAGCTTTCGAAGTCGCTCTCGACAACGTTCGCCCTACCGTAGAAGTTAAGTCCCGCCGCGTTGGTGGTTCTACTTATCAGGTTCCAGTTGAAGTTCGTCCGGTTCGTCGTAATGCTCTGGCAATGCGTTGGATCGTTGAAGCTGCTCGTAAACGCGGTGATAAATCCATGGCTCTGCGTCTGGCGAACGAACTTTCTGATGCTGCAGACAACAAAGGTACTGCAGTTAAGAAACGTGAAGACGTTCACCGTATGGCAGAAGCCAACAAGGCGTTCGCACACTACCGTTGGTAATCCCTTCGGAGTATTAGTCACCAGGCGGGCGCTTCAGAGAAGCCGCCCGCTCTGGGTAACTTAACTGAACGCCTAAAGATATAAACGAGGAATCAAATGGCTCGTACAACACCCATCGCACGCTACCGTAACATCGGTATCAGTGCGCACATCGACGCCGGTAAAACCACTACTACCGAACGTATTCTGTTCTACACCGGTGTAAACCACAAAATCGGTGAAGTTCATGACGGCGCAGCCACCATGGACTGGATGGAACAGGAGCAGGAGCGTGGTATTACTATCACCTCCGCAGCGACTACTGCATTCTGGTCAGGTATGGCTAAGCAGTACGAACCGCATCGCGTAAACATCATCGACACCCCGGGCCACGTTGACTTCACCATCGAAGTAGAACGTTCCATGCGTGTTCTTGACGGCGCGGTAATGGTTTATTGCGCAGTTGGTGGTGTTCAGCCACAGTCTGAGACCGTATGGCGTCAGGCGAACAAATATAAAGTTCCACGCATCGCGTTCGTTAACAAAATGGACCGTATGGGTGCTAACTTCCTGAAAGTTGTTGGTCAGATCAAAACCCGTCTGGGCGCGAACCCTGTTCCGCTGCAGCTGGCAATTGGTGCTGAAGAAGGCTTCACCGGCGTTATCGACCTGGTGAAAATGAAAGCCATCAACTGGAACGATGCAGACCAGGGCGTTACCTTCGAATACGAAGATATCCCGGCTGAAATGCAGGACCTGGCTGACGAATGGCACCAGAACCTGATCGAATCCGCTGCTGAAGCTTCTGAAGAGCTGATGGAGAAATACCTGGGTGGTGAAGAACTGACTGAAGAAGAGATCAAAAAAGCTCTGCGTCAGCGCGTTCTGAACAATGAAATCATCCTGGTAACCTGTGGTTCTGCGTTCAAGAACAAAGGTGTTCAGGCAATGCTGGATGCGGTAGTTGACTACCTGCCATCCCCGGTTGACGTTCCTGCGATCAACGGCATCCTGGACGACGGTAAAGATACTCCAGCAGAGCGTCACGCAAGCGACGAAGAGCCATTCTCTGCACTGGCGTTCAAAATCGCTACCGACCCATTCGTGGGTAACCTGACCTTCTTCCGCGTTTACTCTGGTGTGGTTAACTCCGGTGACACCATCCTGAACTCCGTGAAAGCGGCGCGTGAACGTTTTGGCCGTATCGTACAGATGCACGCTAACAAACGTGAAGAGATCAAAGAAGTTCGTGCGGGCGACATCGCTGCAGCTATCGGTCTGAAAGACGTGACCACTGGTGACACCCTGTGTGACCCGGATCACCCGATCATTCTGGAGCGTATGGAATTCCCTGAGCCGGTAATCTCCATCGCGGTTGAACCAAAAACCAAAGCTGACCAGGAAAAAATGGGTCTGGCTCTGGGCCGTCTGGCGAAAGAAGACCCATCATTCCGCGTATGGACTGATGAAGAATCTAACCAGACCATCATCGCTGGTATGGGTGAACTGCACCTGGACATCATCGTTGACCGTATGAAGCGTGAATTCAACGTTGAAGCGAACGTGGGTAAACCTCAGGTTGCTTACCGCGAAGCGATTCGTGCGAAAGTTACCGATGTTGAAGGTAAACACGCTAAGCAGTCTGGTGGTCGCGGTCAGTACGGTCACGTTGTGATCGACATGTACCCACTGGAGCCGGGCTCTAACCCTAAAGGTTACGAGTTCATCAACGACATCAAAGGTGGTGTAATTCCTGGCGAATACATCCCAGCCGTTGATAAAGGCATTCAGGAACAGCTGAAAGCGGGCCCTCTGGCTGGCTATCCGGTTGTTGACATGGGTGTTCGTCTGCACTTCGGTTCTTACCACGACGTTGACTCCTCTGAACTGGCGTTTAAACTGGCTGCGTCTATTGCCTTTAAAGAAGGCTTTAAGAAAGCAAAACCAGTTCTGCTTGAGCCAATCATGAAGGTTGAAGTAGAAACTCCTGAAGAGAACACCGGTGACGTTATCGGTGACTTGAGCCGTCGTCGCGGTATGCTGCGTGGTCAGGAATCCGAAGTAACTGGCGTTAAGATCCACGCTGAAGTTCCGCTGTCTGAAATGTTCGGATATGCAACTCAGCTGCGTTCTCTGACCAAAGGTCGTGCATCATACACCATGGAATTCCTGAAGTATGATGATGCGCCTAACAACGTTGCTCAGGCCGTTATTGAAGCCCGTGGTAAGTAATCCACAGGATTAAAACCTAAGTCCCGTGCTCTCTCCAGAGGGGAGAGCACTATAGTAAGGAATATAGCCGTGTCTAAAGAAAAATTTGAACGTACAAAACCGCACGTCAACGTTGGTACTATCGGCCACGTTGACCATGGTAAAACTACCCTGACTGCTGCAATCACTACCGTTCTGGCTAAAACCTACGGTGGTTCTGCTCGTGCATTCGACCAGATCGATAACGCACCAGAAGAAAAAGCTCGTGGTATCACCATCAACACTTCCCACGTTGAATATGACACCCCGACTCGCCACTACGCACACGTAGACTGCCCAGGCCACGCCGACTATGTTAAAAACATGATCACCGGTGCTGCGCAGATGGACGGCGCGATCCTGGTTGTTGCTGCGACTGACGGCCCAATGCCTCAGACTCGTGAGCACATCCTGCTGGGTCGTCAGGTAGGCGTTCCTTTCATCATCGTGTTCCTGAACAAATGCGACATGGTTGATGACGAAGAGCTGCTGGAACTGGTAGAGATGGAAGTTCGTGAACTGCTGTCTCAGTACGATTTCCCAGGCGACGATACCCCAATCGTTCGTGGTTCTGCTCTGAAAGCGCTGGAAGGCGAAGCTGAGTGGGAAGCGAAAATCATCGAACTGGCTGGCTTCCTGGATTCTTACATCCCAGAACCAGAGCGTGCGATTGATAAGCCATTCCTGCTGCCAATCGAAGACGTATTCTCCATCTCCGGTCGTGGTACCGTTGTTACCGGTCGTGTAGAGCGCGGTATCATCAAAGTTGGCGAAGAAGTTGAAATCGTTGGTATCAAAGAGACTGCGAAGTCTACCTGTACTGGCGTTGAAATGTTCCGCAAACTGCTGGACGAAGGCCGTGCTGGTGAGAACGTTGGTGTTCTGCTGCGTGGTATCAAACGTGAAGAAATCGAACGTGGTCAGGTACTGGCGAAGCCAGGCTCAATCAAGCCACACACCAAGTTCGAATCTGAAGTGTACATCCTGTCCAAAGACGAAGGCGGCCGTCATACTCCGTTCTTCAAAGGCTACCGTCCACAGTTCTACTTCCGTACAACTGACGTGACCGGTACCATCGAACTGCCAGAAGGCGTTGAGATGGTAATGCCAGGCGACAACATCAAGATGGTTGTGACTCTGATCCACCCAATCGCGATGGACGACGGTCTGCGTTTCGCAATCCGTGAAGGCGGCCGTACCGTTGGCGCGGGCGTTGTTGCTAAAGTTCTGGGCTAATTAATTATCCCCGAATAAAAAAAGGACGCTTCGGCGTCCTTTTTTGTTTTCTGCCGCTAAAAGTCTGTCACAAAATTTCGCATTTTTTGCCCGCTCCCGCCCCGTATTCCGGCGCTTGTGCTATTGTAATCATAACCATTCTCACTTACACTTTGCGCATATTTTGAACGGGAGTCTCTATGTACGTTTGTTTATGTAATGGTGTAAGCGACAAAAAAATACGTCAGGCCGTTCGCCAGTTTCAGCCTCAGTCATTTCAGCAGCTTCGCAAGTTTGTTCCGGTTGGAAATCAATGCGGTAAATGTGTACGTGCTGCGCGAGAGATTATGCAGGACGAATTGATGCAGATCCCGGAATACAAAGAGATCGCGTAAGCACCTATCTTTTTTTTGACATCCCTGTAGCCCGATCTACGCTTCAATGAGTGGAAGCGGAGGGACTATATAATGAAAGGTGATGTTAAAATCATAAGTTATCTCAATAAATTATTGGGAAATGAGCTTGTCGCAATCAACCAGTACTTTCTTCACGCAAGAATGTTCAAAAACTGGGGACTTAAGCGTTTAAACGACGTTGAGTACCATGAGTCGATTGATGAAATGAAACACGCTGATAAATATATCGAGCGTATTTTATTCCTTGAAGGCATTCCTAACCTGCAGGATCTCGGAAAGCTGGGCATTGGAGAAGATGTCGAAGAGATGCTTCGTTCCGACCTTAGGCTGGAGCTTGAAGGCGCCAAAGATCTGCGTGAAGCCATTGCCTATGCCGACAGCGTACATGACTACGTCAGCCGCGATATGATGATCCAGATCCTGGCCGATGAAGAAGGTCACATTGACTGGCTGGAAACGGAGCTGGATCTGATTGCTAAAATCGGCCTGCAGAACTACCTACAGTCGCAGATCAAAGTGGAAGAGTAACCACCGTCTTCCAGCCTACGCATAAACCCGCTGCCGCCAGAAATGGCCCAAAAGGCAGTGGGTTTTTTAATGCCCCTTTATCAGGGGTGAGAAACGAAAATACAAGAATGCTAAGTAGCGCCATAAGCGCAGCGAGTAACGCCAGCGAGGGCAGCATGCACCAGCCATGCCACGCACCAAGCGCCGCCAGGTATTTTACATCGCCATATCCCATCCCTTCACGCCGGCAGATAAACCGATACCCCCAGTAAATAACGGCAAAGCCGATATATCCAGCCATCGCACCCACCACCGCACTAGGCAAAAAATCAGGGTGGACACAGAGCTGAAAGAGCAGGCCCGTCCATAGCAGCGGGCAGAGAAATTTATCGGGAAGCAGTCCGTAGCGAATATCTGCACGGACAAGAAAGGCCGTCAGAGAAAAATAGACCAGCAAAAAGGGGAGGGTGGTTAACATGGAAAAGGCCTCAAAAGGGTTTGAGCGCATACTCGTTATAATCGGCCTGGCCGGCAATCTACAAAAACGACAATTGCGTAGGGGCTCCAGACAAAGCATTGAGAAGGGATACATTGCGTAAAAAGTTGCGCGCCCCTAAGCATACTGCGCCTCAGGCGCTTAATTTCTAAACGGCACTTGCGTCTTGCCCAGATTTACGTATAATGCGCGGGCTTGTCGTAATTGACGGCGGGTTCAATCAGAACCAGAGTAGCTCATTTTGTTACTCAACAATGCTCCCAATTGGGGAGCTACGTAAGAACGGTTACACTCTCCCATCAATCGTAATGGGTTTGAGGAGTAATCATTTTCGTTTATAAAATAATTGGAGCTCTGGTCTCATGCAGAACCAAAGAATCCGTATCCGCCTTAAAGCGTTTGATCATCGTCTGATCGATCAATCAACCGCGGAAATCGTCGAGACTGCTAAGCGCACTGGTGCGCAAGTCCGTGGTCCGATCCCGCTGCCGACCCGCAAAGAGCGCTTCACCGTTCTGATCTCCCCGCACGTCAACAAAGACGCGCGCGATCAGTACGAAATCCGCACTCACAAGCGTCTGGTTGACATCGTTGAGCCAACTGAGAAAACCGTTGATGCTCTGATGCGTCTGGATCTGGCTGCCGGTGTAGACGTGCAGATCAGCCTGGGTTAATCAGGTCATCGAGCGATTGAGAGGTTGATACAATGATTGGTTTAGTCGGTAAAAAAGTGGGCATGACCCGCATCTTCACTGAAGATGGCGTTTCAATCCCAGTAACCGTAATCGAAGTTGAAGCAAACCGCGTTACTCAGGTTAAAGATCTGGCTAACGATGGCTACCGCGCTGTTCAGGTGACCACTGGTGCTAAAAAAGCTAACCGTGTAACCAAACCAGAAGCGGGTCACTTCGCTAAAGCTGGCGTAGAAGCTGGCCGTGGTCTGTGGGAATTCCGTCTTGCTGAAGGCGAAGAGTTCACTGTAGGTCAGGACATTAGCGTTGAGCTGTTTGCTGACGTTAAAAAAGTTGACGTAACCGGTACCTCTAAAGGTAAAGGTTTTGCTGGTACCGTTAAGCGCTGGAACTTCCGTACCCAGGACGCTACTCACGGTAACTCCTTGTCTCACCGTGTTCCGGGTTCTATCGGTCAGAACCAGACTCCGGGCAAAGTGTTCAAAGGCAAGAAAATGGCAGGTCAGCTGGGTAACGAACGTGTGACCGTTCAGAGCCTGGACGTAGTACGTGTTGACGCTGAGCGCAACCTGCTGCTGGTTAAAGGTGCAGTTCCGGGTGCAACCGGTAGCGACCTGATCGTTAAACCAGCTGTGAAGGCGTAAGGGGATAGCAATGGAATTAGTATTGAAAGACGCGCAGAGCGCGCTGACTGTTTCCGAAACTACCTTCGGTCGTGATTTCAACGAAGCGCTGGTTCACCAGGTTGTTGTTGCTTATGCAGCTGGTGCTCGTCAGGGTACTCGTGCTCAGAAGACTCGTGCTGAAGTAACTGGTTCTGGCAAAAAGCCATGGCGCCAGAAAGGTACCGGCCGTGCGCGTTCAGGTTCTATCAAGAGCCCGATCTGGCGTTCAGGTGGCGTGACCTTCGCTGCGCGTCCACAGGACCACAGTCAAAAAGTTAACAAAAAGATGTACCGCGGCGCGCTGAAAAGCATTCTGTCCGAACTGGTACGTCAGGATCGTCTGATCGTTGTCGAATCATTCTCTGTAGAAGCGCCTAAAACTAAGCTGCTGGCACAGAAACTGAAAGACATGGCTCTGGAAGATGTGCTGATCATCACCGGTGAGCTGGACGAGAACCTGTTCCTGGCCGCACGTAACCTGCACAAGGTTGACGTACGCGACGCGACTGGTATCGACCCGGTTAGCCTGATCGCCTTCGACAAAGTCGTAATGACTGCTGATGCTGTTAAGCAAGTTGAGGAGATGCTGGCATGATTCGTGAAGAACGTCTGCTGAAGGTGCTTCGCGCACCGCACGTTTCTGAAAAAGCGTCTACTGCGATGGAAAAAACAAACACCATCGTTCTCAAAGTTGCTAAAGACGCGACCAAAGCAGAGATCAAAGCTGCTGTGCAGAAACTGTTTGAAGTCGAAGTCGAAGTCGTTAACACCCTGGTAGTTAAAGGGAAAGTTAAACGTCACGGACAGCGTATCGGTCGTCGTAGCGACTGGAAAAAAGCTTACGTCACCCTGAAAGAAGGCCAGAATCTGGACTTCGTTGGCGGCGCTGAGTAAGTCGGAGGAGTAATACAATGGCAGTTGTTAAATGTAAACCGACATCTCCGGGTCGTCGCCACGTAGTTAAAGTGGTTAACCCTGAGCTGCACAAGGGCAAACCTTTTGCTCCGTTGCTGGAAAAAAACAGCAAATCCGGTGGTCGTAACAACAATGGCCGTATCACCACTCGTCACATCGGTGGTGGCCACAAGCAGGCTTATCGTATTGTTGACTTCAAACGCAACAAAGACGGTATCCCAGCAGTTGTTGAACGTCTTGAGTACGATCCGAACCGTTCCGCGAATATCGCGCTGGTTCTGTACAAAGACGGCGAACGCCGTTACATCCTGGCCCCTAAAGGCCTGAAAGCTGGCGACCAGATTCAGTCTGGCGTTGATGCTGCAATCAAAGCAGGCAACACCCTGCCGATGCGCAATATCCCGGTTGGTTCTACCGTTCATAACGTAGAAATGAAACCAGGTAAAGGCGGTCAGCTGGCGCGTTCCGCTGGTACTTACGTTCAGATCGTTGCTCGTGACGGTGCTTATGTCACCCTGCGTCTGCGTTCTGGTGAAATGCGTAAAGTCGAAGCAGACTGCCGCGCTACTCTGGGCGAAGTTGGCAATGCTGAGCATATGCTGCGCGTTCTGGGTAAAGCAGGTGCTGCACGCTGGCGTGGTGTTCGTCCTACCGTTCGCGGTACTGCGATGAACCCAGTCGATCACCCACATGGTGGTGGTGAAGGTCGTAACTTTGGTAAGCACCCGGTAACTCCGTGGGGCGTTCAGACCAAAGGTAAGAAGACCCGCAGCAACAAGCGTACTGATAAATTTATCGTACGTCGCCGTAGCAAATAATTTTAGAGGATAAGCCATGCCACGTTCTCTCAAGAAAGGTCCTTTTATTGACCTGCACTTGCTGAAGAAGGTAGAGAAAGCGGTGGAAAGCGGAGACAAGAAGCCCCTGCGCACTTGGTCCCGTCGTTCAACGATCTTTCCTAACATGATCGGTTTGACCATCGCTGTCCATAATGGTCGTCAGCACGTTCCAGTCTTTGTTACCGACGAAATGGTTGGTCACAAACTGGGTGAATTCGCACCGACTCGTACTTATCGCGGCCACGCTGCTGATAAAAAAGCGAAGAAGAAATAAGGTAGGAGGAAGAGATGGAAACTTTAGCTCAACATCGCCATGCTCGTTCTTCTGCTCAGAAGGTTCGCCTTGTTGCTGACCTGATTCGCGGTAAGAAAGTGTCGCAGGCCCTGGACATCCTGACCTATACCAACAAGAAAGCTGCGGTATTGGTCAAGAAAGTACTGGAATCTGCCATTGCTAACGCTGAACACAACGATGGCGCTGACATCGACGATCTGAAAGTCGCGAAAATTTTCGTAGATGAAGGCCCAAGCATGAAGCGCATTATGCCGCGTGCGAAAGGTCGTGCAGATCGCATCCTGAAGCGCACCAGCCACATTACTGTGGTTGTGTCCGATCGCTGAGACTCTGGAGACTAGCAATGGGTCAGAAAGTACATCCTAATGGTATTCGCCTGGGTATTGTAAAACCATGGAACTCTACCTGGTTTGCGAACACCAAAGAATTCGCTGACAACCTGGACAGCGATTTTAAAGTACGTCAGTACCTGACTAAGGAACTGGCTAAAGCGTCTGTATCTCGTATCGTTATCGAGCGTCCAGCTAAGAGCATCCGTGTGACTATTCACACTGCTCGCCCTGGCATCGTTATCGGTAAGAAAGGCGAAGACGTAGAAAAACTGCGCAAGGTCGTAGCGGATATCGCTGGCGTTCCTGCACAGATCAATATCGCTGAAGTTCGTAAGCCTGAACTGGACGCTAAATTGGTTGCTGACAGCATCACTTCTCAGCTGGAACGTCGCGTTATGTTCCGTCGTGCTATGAAGCGTGCTGTACAGAACGCAATGCGTCTGGGCGCTAAAGGTATCAAAGTTGAAGTTAGCGGCCGTCTGGGCGGCGCGGAAATCGCACGTACCGAATGGTACCGCGAAGGTCGCGTACCGCTGCACACTCTGCGTGCTGACATTGACTACAACACCTCTGAAGCGCACACCACTTACGGTGTAATCGGCGTTAAGGTATGGATCTTCAAAGGTGAGATCCTGGGTGGTATGGCTGCTGTTGAACAACCGGAAAAACCGGCTGCTCAACCTAAAAAGCAGCAGCGTAAAGGCCGTAAATAAGGAGCGTCGCTGATGTTACAACCAAAGCGTACAAAATTCCGTAAAGTGCACAAAGGCCGCAACCGTGGTCTGGCGCAGGGTACGGATGTTAGCTTCGGCACTTTCGGTCTGAAAGCTGTTGGCCGTGGTCGTCTGACTGCACGTCAGATCGAAGCAGCACGTCGTGCAATGACCCGTGCAGTTAAGCGTCAAGGTAAGATCTGGATCCGTGTATTCCCGGACAAACCGATCACCGAGAAGCCACTGGAAGTTCGTATGGGTAAAGGTAAAGGTAACGTGGAGTACTGGGTTGCCTTGATCCAACCGGGCAAAGTCCTTTATGAAATGGACGGTGTTCCGGAAGAGCTGGCCCGTGAAGCCTTCGGCCTGGCAGCAGCGAAACTGCCTATCAAAACCACCTTTGTAACTAAGACGGTGATGTAATGAAAGCAAAAGAGCTGCGTGAAAAAAGCGTTGAAGAGCTGAACGCTGAGCTGCTGAACCTGCTGCGTGAGCAGTTCAACCTGCGTATGCAGGCTGCAAGTGGCCAGCTGCAACAGACTCACCTGCTGAAGCAAGTGCGTCGCAATGTTGCACGCGTTAAGACTTTACTGACTCAGAAGGCGGGTGCGTAATGACCGATAAAATCCGTACTCTGCAAGGTCGTGTTGTTAGCGACAAAATGGAGAAATCCATTGTTGTAGCTATCGAACGTATTGTGAAACACCCGATCTACGGTAAATTCATCAAACGTACGACCAAACTGCACGTACATGACGAGAACAACGAATGTGGTATCGGCGACAAGGTTGAAATCCGTGAATGCCGTCCACTGTCCAAGACTAAGTCCTGGACGCTGGTTCGCGTTGTAGAGAAAGCGGTTCTGTAATACAGTACGCATTCTCAATACGAATAAACGGCTCAGCGATGAGCCGTTTATTTTTTCTACCCATATTGCAGAAGCGGTGTTATAATGCCGCGCCCTCGATATGGGGCTTTTTAACGGCTCTGATTTTAGAGTCTCAGGTAGTAGTTGACATTAGCGGAGCACTAAAATGATCCAAGAACAGACTATGCTGAACGTCGCCGACAACTCCGGTGCACGTCGCGTAATGTGTATCAAGGTTCTGGGTGGCTCGCACCGTCGCTACGCAGGCGTAGGCGACATCATCAAGATCACCATCAAGGAAGCAATTCCACGTGGTAAGGTCAAAAAAGGTGATGTGCTGAAGGCGGTAGTGGTGCGCACCAAGAAGGGTGTTCGTCGCCCTGACGGTTCTGTCATTCGCTTCGATGGTAATGCATGCGTTATTTTAAACAATAACAGCGAGCAGCCTATCGGCACGCGTATCTTTGGGCCGGTAACTCGTGAACTTCGTACTGAGAAGTTCATGAAAATTATCTCTCTGGCACCAGAAGTACTCTAAGGAGCGAATCATGGCAGCGAAAATCCGTCGTGATGACGAAGTTATCGTGTTAACCGGTAAAGATAAAGGTAAACGCGGTAAAGTAAAAAATGTTCTGTCTTCCGGCAAACTCGTCGTTGAAGGTATCAACCTGGTTAAGAAACATCAGAAGCCGGTTCCGGCCCTGAACCAACCAGGCGGCATCGTTGAAAAAGAAGCTGCTATTCAGGTTTCTAACGTTGCAATCTTCAATGCGGCTACCGGCAAGGCTGACCGTGTAGGCTTTAGATTCGAAGACGGCAAAAAAGTCCGTTTCTTCAAGTCTAACAGCGAAACTATCAAGTAATTTGGAGTAGTACGATGGCGAAACTGCATGATTACTACAAAGACGAAGTAGTTAACAAACTCATGACTGAGTTTAACTACAATTCTGTCATGCAAGTCCCTCGGGTCGAGAAGATCACCCTGAACATGGGTGTTGGTGAAGCGATCGCTGACAAGAAACTGCTGGATAACGCAGCAGCTGACCTGACAGCAATCTCCGGTCAAAAACCGCTGATCACCAAAGCACGCAAATCAGTTGCAGGCTTCAAAATCCGTCAGGGCTATCCGATCGGCTGTAAAGTAACTCTGCGTGGCGAACGCATGTGGGAGTTCTTTGAGCGTCTGATCACTATTGCTGTTCCACGTATCCGTGACTTCCGTGGCTTGTCCGCTAAGTCTTTCGACGGTCGTGGTAACTACAGCATGGGTGTCCGTGAGCAGATCATCTTCCCAGAAATCGACTACGATAAAGTCGACCGCGTGCGTGGTTTGGATATTACCATTACCACTACTGCGAAATCTGACGAAGAAGGCCGTGCTCTGCTGGCTGCCTTTGACTTCCCGTTCCGCAAGTAAGGTAGGGTTACTGAATGGCTAAGCAATCAATGAAAGCACGCGAAGTAAAGCGCGTAGCTTTAGCTGATAAATTCTTCGCTAAACGCGCTGAACTGAAAGCGATCATTTCTGATGTGAACGCTTCCGACGAAGATCGTTGGAATGCGGTTCTCAAGCTGCAGTCTCTGCCGCGTGATTCCAGCCCGTCTCGTCAGCGTAACCGCTGTCGTCAAACAGGTCGTCCACATGGTTATGTGGGCAAGTTTGGGTTGAGCCGTATCAAACTGCGTGAAGCCGCTATGCGCGGTGAAGTGCCAGGCTTGAAAAAGGCTAGCTGGTAATTACCAATTGAATCACGGGAGTAAAGACAGATGAGCATGCAAGATCCGATCGCGGATATGCTGACCCGTATCCGTAACGGTCAGGCCGCGAACAAAGTTGCGGTCACCATGCCTTCCGCCAAGCTGAAAGTGGCAATTGCCAACGTGCTGAAGGAAGAAGGTTTTATCGAAGATTTTAAAGTTGAAGGCGACACCAAGCCGGAACTGGAACTTACTCTCAAGTATTTCCAGGGTAAAGCTGTTGTAGAAAGCATTCAGCGTGTCAGCCGCCCAGGCCTGCGCATCTATAAGAAAAAAGATGAGCTGCCAAAAGTTATGGCTGGTCTTGGTATCGCAGTTGTTTCTACCTCTAAAGGTGTTATGACTGATCGTGCAGCGCGCCAGGCTGGTCTTGGTGGCGAAATTATCTGCTACGTAGCCTAATCGGAGGAAAGAATGTCTCGTGTTGCTAAAGCACCGGTCGTTATTCCTGCCGGCGTTGATGTAAAAATCGACGGTCAGGTTATTACGATCAAAGGTAAAAACGGCGAGCTGACTCGTACCCTCAACAAAGCTGTTGAAGTTAAACATGCAGATAACGCTCTGACCTTCGGTCCACGTGATGGTTTCGTGGATGGATGGGCTCAGGCTGGTACCGCGCGTGCCCTGCTGAACTCAATGGTTGTTGGTGTTACCGAAGGCTTCACTAAAAAGCTTCAGCTGGTTGGTGTAGGTTATCGTGCAGCTATCAAAGGGAATGCAGTAGGCCTGTCTCTGGGCTTCTCACACCCTGTTGAGCATCCGCTGCCGGCCGGTATCACTGCAGAATGTCCGACTCAAACTGAAATCGTGCTGAAAGGCGCTGATAAACAGCTGATCGGTCAGGTTGCAGCAGATCTGCGCGCCTACCGTCGTCCTGAGCCTTATAAAGGCAAGGGTGTTCGTTACGCCGACGAAGTCGTGCGTACCAAAGAGGCTAAGAAGAAGTAAGGTAACACTATGGATAAGAAATCTGCTCGTATCCGTCGTGCGACCCGCGCACGCCGCAAGCTCAAAGAGCTGGGTGCAACTCGCCTGGTGGTACATCGTACCCCGCGTCATATTTACGCACAGGTAATTGCACCGAACGGTTCTGAAGTTCTGGTAGCTGCTTCTACTGTAGAAAAAGCTATCTCAGAACAATTGAAGTACACCGGTAACAAAGACGCCGCTGCAGCTGTAGGTAAAGCTGTTGCTGAACGCGCTCTGGAAAAAGGCATCAGCAATGTTTCCTTTGACCGTTCCGGGTTCCAATATCATGGTCGTGTCCAGGCACTGGCAGATGCTGCCCGTGAAGCTGGCCTTCAGTTCTAAGGTAGAGGTGTAAGATGGCTCACATCGAAAAACAGGCTGGCGAACTGCAGGAAAAGCTGATCGCGGTAAACCGCGTATCTAAAACCGTTAAAGGTGGTCGTATTTTCTCCTTCACAGCTCTGACTGTAGTTGGTGATGGTAACGGTCGCGTTGGTTTTGGTTACGGTAAAGCGCGTGAAGTTCCAGCAGCGATCCAGAAAGCGATGGAAAAAGCCCGTCGCAATATGATTAACGTCGCGCTGAACAACGGCACCCTGCAGCACCCAGTTAAAGGTGTTCACACGGGTTCTCGTGTATTCATGCAGCCAGCTTCAGAAGGTACCGGTATCATCGCCGGTGGTGCAATGCGCGCCGTTCTGGAAGTTGCTGGGGTTCATAACGTTCTGGCCAAAGCATATGGTTCCACCAACCCGATTAACGTGGTTCGTGCAACTATTGATGGCCTGGAAAATATGAATTCTCCAGAAATGGTCGCTGCCAAGCGTGGTAAATCCGTTGAAGAAATTCTGGGGTAATTGACCATGGCAAAGACTATTAAAATCACTCAAACCCGCAGTGCAATCGGTCGTCTGCCGAAACACAAGGCAACGCTGCTTGGCCTGGGTCTGCGTCGTATTGGTCATACCGTTGAGCGCGAGGATACTCCTGCTGTTCGTGGTATGGTCAACGCGGTTTACTTCATGGTTAAAGTTGAGGAGTAAGAGATGCGTTTAAATACTCTGTCTCCGGCCGAAGGCTCTAAAAAGGCGGGTAAACGCCTGGGTCGTGGTATCGGTTCTGGCCTCGGCAAAACCGGTGGTCGTGGTCACAAAGGTCAGAACTCTCGTTCTGGCGGTGGCGTACGTCGCGGTTTCGAGGGTGGCCAGATGCCACTGTACCGTCGTCTGCCGAAGTTCGGCTTCACCTCTCGCAAAGCAGCGATCACAGCGGAAATCCGTCTGTCTGACCTGGCGAAAGTTGAAGGCGGCGTTGTAGACCTGAACACGCTGAAAGCAGCAAACATTATCGGTATCCAGATCGAGTTCGCGAAAGTGATCCTGGCTGGTGAAGTTTCTACTCCGGTAACTGTTCGTGGCCTGCGTGTTACTAAAGGTGCTCGTGCTGCTATCGAAGCTGCTGGCGGTAAAATTGAGGAATAAGTAGCAGATGGCTAAGCAACCGGGATTAGATTTTCAAAGTGCCAAAGGTGGATTTGGCGAGCTGAAACGCAGACTGCTGTTTGTTATCGGCGCGCTGATTGTGTTCCGTATTGGCTCTTTTATTCCGATCCCTGGTATCGATGCCGCTGTACTTGCCAAACTGCTTGAGCAACAGCGAGGCACCATCATTGAAATGTTCAACATGTTCTCTGGTGGTGCTCTCAGCCGTGCTTCTATCTTTGCATTGGGTATTATGCCGTACATTTCGGCATCTATTATTATCCAGCTGCTGACGGTCGTTCATCCGGCCCTGGCAGAGTTGAAGAAAGAAGGGGAGTCTGGACGTCGTAAGATTAGTCAGTACACCCGTTACGGTACTTTGGTGCTGGCAATATTCCAGTCGATCGGTATTGCTACCGGTCTTCCGAATATGCCTGGTATGCAGGGCCTGGTATTAAACCCAGGCTTTGCATTCTATTTCACCGCTGTTGTTAGTCTGGTCACAGGGACAATGTTCCTGATGTGGCTCGGCGAACAGATTACTGAGCGTGGTATCGGTAACGGTATCTCAATCATTATCTTCGCCGGTATCGTTGCGGGTCTCCCGCCGGCCATCGCCCATACTATCGAGCAAGCGCGTCAAGGCGACCTGCACTTCCTCCTGTTGCTGTTGGTTGCAGTATTAGTATTTGCAGTGACGTTCTTTGTTGTCTTCGTTGAACGTGGTCAACGCCGCATTGTGGTGAACTACGCTAAGCGTCAGCAAGGTCGTCGTGTCTATGCTGCACAGAGCACACATTTACCGCTGAAAGTGAACATGGCGGGGGTTATCCCGGCTATCTTCGCTTCCAGTATTATTCTGTTCCCGGCGACCATCGCGTCATGGTTCGGGGGCGGTACTGGTTGGAACTGGCTGACAACAATTTCGCTGTATTTGCAGCCTGGGCAACCACTTTATGTGTTACTCTATGCGTCTGCGATCATCTTCTTCTGTTTCTTCTACACGGCGTTGGTCTTCAACCCGCGTGAAACAGCAGATAACCTGAAGAAGTCCGGTGCATTTGTACCAGGAATTCGTCCGGGAGAGCAAACGGCGAAGTATATCGATAAAGTAATGACCCGCCTGACTTTGGTTGGTGCGCTCTATATTACTTTTATCTGCCTGATCCCGGAGTTCATGCGTGATGCAATGAAAGTACCGTTCTACTTCGGTGGGACCTCACTGCTTATCGTTGTTGTCGTGATTATGGACTTTATGGCTCAAGTGCAAACTCTGATGATGTCCAGTCAGTATGAGTCTGCATTGAAGAAGGCGAACCTGAAAGGCTACGGCCGCTAAATGGTCGCCTGAGAAGTTACGGAGAGTAAAAATGAAAGTTCGTGCTTCCGTCAAGAAATTATGCCGTAACTGCAAAATCGTTAAGCGTGATGGTGTCATCCGTGTGATTTGCAGTGCCGAGCCGAAGCATAAACAGCGCCAAGGCTGATTATTTCGCATATTTTTCTTGCAAAGTTGGGTTGAGCTGGCTAGATTAGCCAGCCAATCTTTTGTATGTCTGTACGTTTCCATTTGAGTATCCTGAAAACGGGCTTTTCAGCATGGTGCGTACATATTAAATAGTAGGAGTGCATAGTGGCCCGTATAGCAGGCATTAACATTCCTGATCAGAAACATGCTGTGATCGCATTAACTTCGATCTACGGCGTCGGCAAGACCCGTTCTAAAGCCATTCTGGCTGCAGCGGGTATCGCTGAAGATGTTAAGATCAGTGAGCTGTCTGAAGAACAAATCGACACGCTGCGTGACGAAGTTGCCAAATTTGTCGTTGAAGGTGATCTGCGCCGTGAAATCAGCATGAGCATCAAGCGCCTGATGGATCTTGGTTGCTATCGCGGTTTGCGTCATCGTCGTGGTCTGCCAGTGCGCGGTCAGCGTACTAAGACCAACGCACGTACCCGTAAGGGTCCGCGCAAACCGATCAAGAAATAATCGGGGTGATTGAATAATGGCAAAGGCACCAGTTCGTGCACGTAAACGTGTAAGAAAACAAGTCTCTGACGGCGTGGCTCATATCCATGCTTCTTTCAACAACACCATCGTTACTATTACTGATCGTCAGGGTAACGCATTGGGTTGGGCAACAGCCGGTGGTTCCGGTTTCCGTGGTTCTCGCAAATCCACTCCGTTCGCAGCTCAGGTTGCAGCAGAGCGTTGCGCTGAAGCCGTAAAAGAATACGGCATCAAGAATCTGGAAGTTATGGTTAAAGGTCCGGGTCCGGGTCGTGAATCTACTGTTCGCGCTCTGAACGCCGCTGGTTTCCGCATCACGAATATTACTGATGTGACTCCGATCCCTCATAACGGTTGTCGTCCGCCGAAAAAACGTCGCGTATAACGCTCGTTTTTTAGGTTAGTTGGAGATAGAAAATGGCAAGATATTTGGGTCCTAAGCTCAAGCTGAGCCGTCGTGAGGGCACCGACTTATTCCTTAAGTCTGGCGTTCGCGCGATCGATACCAAGTGTAAAATTGAACAAGCTCCTGGCCAGCACGGTGCGCGTAAACCGCGTCTGTCTGACTATGGTGTGCAGTTGCGTGAAAAGCAAAAAGTTCGCCGTATGTACGGTGTGCTGGAGCGTCAGTTCCGTAACTACTATAAAGAAGCAGCACGTCTGAAAGGCAACACAGGTGAAAACCTGCTGGCTCTGCTGGAAGGTCGTCTGGACAACGTTGTATACCGTATGGGCTTCGGCGCTACTCGTGCTGAATCACGTCAGCTGGTTAGCCACAAAGCAATCATGGTAAACGGTCGTGTTGTTAACATCGCTTCTTATCAGGTTAAAGCGAATGACGTTGTTAGCATTCGTGAGAAAGCGAAAAAGCAATCTCGCGTGAAGGCCGCTCTGGAGCTGGCTGAGCAGCGTGAAAAGCCAACCTGGCTGGAAGTTGATGCTGGCAAGATGGAAGGTACGTTCAAGCGTCAGCCAGAACGTTCTGATCTGTCTGCGGACATTAACGAACACCTGATCGTCGAGCTTTACTCCAAGTAAAGCTTAGTACCAAAGAGAGGACACAATGCAGGGTTCTGTGACAGAGTTTCTAAAACCGCGCCTGGTAGATATCGAGCAAGTGAGTTCGACGCACGCCAAGGTGACCCTTGAGCCTTTAGAGCGTGGCTTTGGCCATACTCTGGGTAACGCACTGCGCCGTATTCTGCTCTCATCGATGCCGGGTTGCGCGGTGACCGAGGTTGAGATTGATGGTGTACTTCATGAGTACAGCACCAAAGAAGGCGTTCAGGAAGATATCCTTGAAATCCTGCTCAACCTGAAAGGGCTGGCGGTGAGAGTTCAGGGTAAAGATGAAGTTATTCTTACTCTGAATAAATCTGGCATTGGCCCTGTGACTGCAGCCGACATCACCCACGACGGTGATGTTGAAATCGTCAAGCCGCAGCACGTGATCTGCCACCTGACCGATGAGAACGCAGCTATTAGCATGCGTATCAAAGTTCAGCGCGGTCGTGGTTATGTGCCGGCTTCTGCCCGAATTCATTCGGAAGAAGATGAGCGCCCAATCGGCCGTCTGCTGGTCGACGCATGCTATAGCCCTGTAGAGCGTATTGCCTACAATGTTGAAGCAGCGCGTGTAGAACAGCGTACCGACCTGGACAAGCTGGTCATCGAAATGGAAACCAACGGCACAATCGATCCTGAAGAGGCGATTCGTCGTGCGGCAACCATCCTGGCAGAACAACTGGAAGCTTTCGTTGACTTACGTGATGTACGTCAGCCGGAAGTGAAAGAAGAGAAACCAGAATTCGATCCGATCCTGCTGCGCCCTGTTGACGATCTCGAATTGACTGTCCGCTCTGCTAACTGCCTCAAGGCAGAAGCTATCCACTATATCGGTGATCTGGTACAGCGTACCGAGGTTGAGTTGCTGAAAACGCCGAACCTGGGTAAAAAATCTCTTACTGAGATTAAAGACGTGCTGGCTTCACGTGGTCTGTCTCTGGGCATGCGCCTGGAAAACTGGCCACCAGCAAGCATTGCTGACGAGTAACCGGATCACAGGTTAAGGTTTTACTGAGAAGGATAAGGTCATGCGCCATCGTAAGAGTGGTCGTCAACTGAACCGCAACAGCAGCCATCGCCAGGCTATGTTCCGCAACATGGCAGGTTCACTGGTTCGTCATGAGATCATCAAGACGACCCTGCCTAAAGCGAAAGAGCTGCGTCGCGTAGTTGAGCCGCTGATTACTCTTGCCAAGACTGACAGCGTTGCTAATCGTCGTCTGGCATTCGCCCGTACTCGTGATAACGAGATCGTGGCAAAACTGTTTAACGAACTGGGCCCGCGTTTCGCGAGCCGTGCCGGTGGTTACACTCGCATTCTGAAGTGTGGTTTCCGTGCAGGCGACAACGCGCCGATGGCTTACATCGAGCTGGTTGATCGTTCAGAGAAAGCAGAAGCTGCTGCAGAGTAATCTGCAGTAACGTAAAAAAACCCGCTTCGGCGGGTTTTTTTATATCCGCGATATCCCCACTTCTCTACAATGTCTGTATCAATTCTGTTCATCCCCAGGAGCCGGTAATGTGGTTGCTCGACCAGTGGGCAGAACGCCATATTCGCGATGCCCAAAAGAAAGGTGAGTTCGACGATCTTCCGGGAAGCGGCGAACCCCTTGTTCTTGACGATGATTCGCACATCGCACCGGAATTACGGGCTGGATACCGTTTACTGAAAAATGCCGGTTGTCTCCCTCCGGAACTCGAACAGCGAAGAGAGGCTGTTGAACTGGCCGATCTTCTCAAAGGGGTCCGTCAGGACGATCCTCGACACGCTGAACTTAGTCGCCGGCTCGCCCTGCTTGAACTCAAGCTGCGCCAGGCAGGAATGAACACTGATTTTCTGCACGGGCAATACAGTGAAAGATTGATACAGAAAATAAACGAGGAATAGTTATGTACCGTATCGGTGAACTTGCGAAGCTCGCGAACGTCACGCCGGATACCATCCGATATTACGAAAAGCAGCAGATGATCGATCATGAAGTTCGCACTGAAGGTGGCTTTCGCCTCTATACCGATAACGATCTTCAGCGACTGCGGTTTATTCGTTATGCGAGACAGCTCGGTTTCACGCTGGACTCGATCCGCGAGCTGTTATCGATCCGCATCGATCCGGAACATCATACCTGTCAGGAGTCTAAAGGTATTGTGCAGGCCCGGCTTGATGAAGTTGAAGCGCGCATTCAGGAGCTGCAAACCATGCAGCGATCTCTGCAAAGGCTGAATGATGCCTGCTGCGGCACGGCCCACAGCAGTATTTATTGTTCAATTCTGGAAGCATTAGAGCAGGGGGCCAGTGGAGAAACCAGGAGCGGTTGATCTTTAGCCCAACCGGGTCTAGACTTCCGTCGTCATAAACCATGCTCAGGAGAAATTATGAGCCGCTATCAGCACACGAAAGGACAAATTAAGGACAATGCCATTGAGGCATTACTTCACGACCCGTTATTTAGACAGCGCGTTGAGAAGAATAAAAAAGGGAAAGGAAGTTATCTGCGTAAAGACAAGCATGAAAAACGGGGTAACTGGGAGGCCAGTGGCAAACAAGCGAATCGCTTATTTACCACTGGCCTTCCTGCTTTAAGTTATTGATTATACGCGGTTGTTCTGCTCTTTTAACAGATCGCGAATCTCACTCAGCAGCACTTCTTCTTTTGTTGGTGCAGGCGCCGCAGCCGGCTCTTCTTTTTTACGGTTGAGCCTGTTGATCAGTTTGATAGCCATAAAAATGGCAAACGCCACAATCACGAAATCAAACACGTTCTGAATAAATACGCCGTAGTGCATCACGACTGCCGGGACATCACCCTGTGCTTCACGCAGCGTGAAGGCGAATTGTTTAAAATCAATACCCCCAATTAACAACCCTAAAGGTGGCATGATAATGTCGGCGACTAATGATGAAACAATCTTGCCGAACGCCGCACCAATAATGACACCCACTGCCAAATCAACAACGTTCCCGCGCATCGCAAATTCGCGGAATTCTTTAATAAAACTCATTTTTCTCTCCTTGTGCCAGCTGACGACTATAAGTTTAACAAATGATTAGCCAATTGCCATTCGGGATAATTAAACGTTATGAAAAATAAAAGGCACAGAAATGAAAAGGATAAAGTTCGGGTGCGCTTTTTCAGGCACCCGATACATTAAAGGAAGAATGGACTTGGCTGGAATAAACGTTCAACGTCGGTAATAAATTTTTTATCGGTAAGGAACATAATAACGTGATCGCCCTGCTCAATACGTAAATTATCATTGGCAATCATGACGTCATTTCCGCGCACAACAGCGCCGATAATTGTACCAGGTGGCAGCTTAATTTCGTCGATCGAACGGCCCACAACGCGCGAAGTGGTTTCATCCCCGTGAGCAACAGCTTCAATGGCTTCCGCAACACCGCGGCGAAGCGATGACACCCCGACAATATCCGCTTTACGGACATGACTCAGAAGGGCGGAAATCGTCGCCTGCTGAGGCGAAATGGCAATATCAATGACGCTGCCCTGGACAAGATCGACATACGCCTTGCGCTGGATAAGCACCATGACCTTCTTTGCTCCCATACGCTTGGCGAGCATGGCGGACATAATATTCGCCTCGTCGTCATTGGTGACAGCAATAAAAAGATCAACTTGATCAATATGCTCTTCAGCCAGCAATTCCTGATCTGACGCATCGCCATAAAATACGATCGTATTTTGCAGTTTTTCCGCCAGTTCAGCAGCACGCTGCTGATCGCGCTCGATCAACTTCACGCTGTAATCTTTTTCCAGCCGATGCGCCAGACCTGCACCAATATTGCCGCCACCGACCAGCATAATGCGCTTATAGGGTTTTTCGAGACGCTGAAGTTCACTCATCACCGCACGGATATGCTGTGACGCTGCAATAAAGAAGACCTCATCCCCTGCTTCGACAATGGTGGAGCCTTGCGGGCGAATGGGTCTGTCGTGGCGGAAGATGGCCGCGACGCGGGTATCGATATGCGGCATGTGCTCGCGCATCGTGGAAAGCGCATTGCCGATCAATGGCCCACCGTAATAGGCCTTGACGACCGCCAGGCTCACTTTACCTTCGGCAAAGTTCACTACCTGCAGAGCGCCCGGATATTCGATCAGGCGATAGATACTGTCGATAACCAGCTGTTCTGGCGCGATGAGATGATCGATTGGGACCGCTTCTGAATTAAACAGTTTCTCAGCATCGCGAACATAGTCCGGAGAGCGGATGCGCGCGATTCGGTTTGGCGTGTTGAAAAGCGAGTAGGCCACCTGACAGGCCACCATATTGGTTTCGTCAGAACTTGTCACCGCAACCAGCATGTCGGCATCGTCGGCGCCCGCCTCACGAAGAACGCGTGGGTGCGAACCATGGCCCTGCACAACGCGCAGATCAAATTTATCCTGTAAAACGCGCAGGCGATCGCCGTTGGTATCAACAATTGTAATGTCGTTGTTTTCGCCAACCAGATTTTCCGCCAGCGTTCCGCCAACCTGTCCTGCACCCAGAATGATAATCTTCATATCTCGTGACCTGTTCTCAACATCACTCTTTGATTAGCTTAGCGTAAAAGAAGCCATCACCCTCTTCTGCACCCGGCAGGTTCTGCTGACCCGGGAATTCAGGTGTTCCCGTATCGCGCAGTGCCGCGTCAGGGGTACGTTTAAGGAAGGACGCGATTTGCAGGCTGTTCTCTTCCGGAAGTATGGAGCAGGTTGCATAGACCAGCGTTCCGCCTGGTTTAAGGTGCGGCCAAATGGCGTCGAGAATGTCCGACTGCAGTTGGGCAAGTTCCTTAATATCACGATCGCGGCGTAGCCACTTGATATCCGGATGACGACGAATAACACCGGTTGCAGAGCAGGGGGCATCCAGCAAAATGCGGTCGAACTGTGTTTCACCACACCATTCTGCGGGTTTGCGTCCATCGCCTTGCTTAACCTGTGCCTTCATGCCCAGACGCTTAAGGTTGTCGTAGACGCGTGACAGACGTTGTTCATCAACGTCCACCGCCATCACGCTGGCCTGGGGAGCCAATTCAAGAATATGCGTTGTTTTGCCACCAGGCGCGGCGCACAGATCGAGGATCTGCTCACCGTTTTTAGGTTCAAGCCAGGTCATGCAACCCTGGGCAGAGGCATCCTGTACGGTTACCCAGCCTTCATCAAAACCGGGTAATGCATGTACCGGTGCAGGCGATGCTAAACGTACGGCATCAGGGTATGCATCATGGGTGAAGCCGCTCATTCCAGCCTCTTCAAGCAAGGCCAACCAGGCATCGCGAGAATGATGATTACGATTCACGCGTAACCACATCGGTGGACGTTGATTATTGGCTTCGGCAATATTTTGCCACTGCTGTGGCCAGGCTTTTTTCAGGCGCTTCAACAGCCAGTCCGGGTGCAGGAAACGTGTTTCGCTTTGGGCAAATTCAGCCAGAAGCTCTTCCTGCTGTCGCTGGAACTGACGCAGTACGCCATTGATCAGCCCTTTCAACTGAGGGCGTTTAATCGCAACGGCGCCTTCCACGGTCTCAGCCAGCGCGGCATGAGGTGGGATGCGGGTATGAAGAAGCTGATAAAAACCCACCATAATCAAATAATGTACGGTGCGCTGCTTGCCTGTCATTGGGCGTGACATCAGCTTATTAATCAACCACTCAAGCTGAGAGAGTGTGCGCAGAACGCCAAAGCAAAGCTCCTGAAGCAGGGCTTTGTCTTTATCAGATACTTTTTGTTGCAGTGGAGGCAGGACGTTACTCAATGACTGACCCTGCTCGATAACCTGCTCAACGGCCTGAGCCGCCATACTGCGTAGATTTTGTTTTTTCATAACCGTAAAAATAAAAATGCCCGGAAACACCGGGCCTTAAGAATAAATTTGTTCAGGCGAGACGATTGCCCGGGATAAACCATTCACGACGGGAATTTAACAGATCCTGAGCGCTCATGGCTTTCTTACCGGCCGGTTGTAGCGATTCAAGATTCAGGATCCCTTCCGCAGTCGCCACCTGAATACCGTTCTTGCTGGCATCTATAATCGTACCGGGTTCGGCTGTGGTATTACCGCTAATGACGGAGGCCTTCCAGATCTTCACTGGCTGCCCATCAATCTCCATCCAGCTCATCGGCCACGGATTAAAGGCGCGAATGCAGCGTTCAAGTTGAGCGGCTGACAGGGACCAGTCCATCCTCGCTTCTTCTTTGCTCAGTTTTTCGGCATAAGTCACCCGCGCATCATCCTGAACTTCAGGTTTCGCCGTATTGTCAGCAAGCTGCTGGAGCGTCTCGATGAGTCCTTGCGTGCCGAGTTCTGCCAGTTTGTCATACAGCGTGGCGCTGGTGTCGTCTGACGTAATAGGGCAGGCCAGTTTATACAGCATATCGCCGGTGTCTAAACCTACATCCATCTTCATGATGGTAACGCCTGTTTCAGCATCACCTGCCCACAGGGAGCGCTGGATAGGTGCTGCACCACGCCAGCGCGGGAGCAGAGACCCATGCACGTTGATGCAACCCAGGCGAGGCATATCAAGCACAGCTTTCGGCAAAATTAAACCGTAAGCCACCACCACCATCACATCGGCATTCAGGTCAGCAACCAGCTGCTGATTTTCCTGCGGCCGTAACGATGCGGGCTGGAAAACGGGTAGACCATGCTCTTCTGCCAACACTTTTACCGGGCTTGGCATCAGTTTTTTACCGCGGCCAGCCGGACGGTCCGGCTGGGTAAAGACGCCAACAACCTGGTGACCAGAAGATAACAGCGCGTCAAGATGACGCGCTGCAAAATCAGGAGTTCCCGCGAAGATAATACGTAGTGTTTTAGACACGATGATCCTTGTATCCGGGGGGACGTTATGCGCGAGAACGCAAACGATCCAGTTTCTCTACTTTCTGACGAATACGCTGCTGTTTCAGCGGCGAGAGATAATCGATAAACAGTTTACCGACCAGGTGATCCATCTCATGCTGAATACAAATTGCCAGCAGGTCGTCTGCTTCCAGTTCGAACGGATTACCGTCACGATCCAGAGCGCGAATCTTCACTTTTTCGGCACGCGGCACTAAAGCACGCTGTTCAGGAATGGACAGACAGCCTTCCTCAATACCGGTTTCGCCACTCTTTTCGAGCAACTCAGGGTTGATCAGCACCAGGCGGCCATCGCGATTTTCAGAAACATCAATCACGATAATACGCTTGTGAATGTCCACCTGCGTCGCCGCCAGGCCAATGCCCTCTTCGGCGTACATGGTATCGAACATATCATCAACGATACGCTGGATTTCTGCATTCACTTCTTTGACCGGTTCAGCGACGATGCGAAGGCGCTCGTCCGGAATATGTAACACTTGCAAAACTGCCATAAATTTCCAGAGTCGTGTTCAGGAGTTGATAAGAATACTCTCTCTATTCTAGACAAAACCCCCATCGATTGACAGCATCAGTGACCAATCGCAATGATTGCGCAGGCCGCTTATGGCAGGGGAAAGGATGACGTCTACCGAGATATGGCTACGGCTAATACACACAGGTTCTCTGTATGGTGATGTAATGCTCAAAGCGGCTGCACAATTGCAGAAGCTGGAACGCATCGATGCTCTTGTCGTCAGAAACGCCGGGCTGACGGTAAAGCAGGCTGAACGGTTCTTTGCTCCAGATGAAAGTGAGCTGGAGCGTAGCCTGATATGGCTTGAGCAGCCGGGAAATCATTTATTGACGGCCAACCATCCGCTTTATCCCCCTTTACTCCGCGCGATTCCTGATTATCCCGGGGCGTTATTCATAAAAGGTAACCCTGAGACGCTTAATGCTGTTCAACTGGCGGTCGTCGGTAGCCGTTCGCCATCATGGTACGGCGAGCGATGGGGGAAGATTCTCTGTGAACAGCTTTCACAAACTGGTTTTACGATTACCAGCGGGCTGGCCTGCGGTATTGACGGCGTTGCCCACAGCGCGGCGCTGTCAGTAAAAGGGCGAAGTGTAGCGGTGCTGGGGAACGGACTGTTTAGCATTTATCCCCGCCGACATCAGGCATTGGCGATGCGGATTATCGAGTCTGACGGCGCGATAGTGTCTGAGTTTCCTCTTTCTGCACAGCCCAGGCCAGCAAACTTTCCCCGTCGTAATCGAATTATCAGCGGTCTGAGCCAGGGCGTGCTGGTGGTTGAAGCGGCGCGGCGAAGCGGTTCACTGGTCACGGCGCGATGCGCGCTCGAACAGGGGCGTGAGATTTTTGCCTTGCCCGGCCCGATAGGTAACCCCGGATGCGAGGGGCCGCACTGGCTGATTAAGCAGGGGGCGACACCGGTAACGGAAGTCGGAGACATACTTGAAAATTTGCAATATGGGCTGCAATGGCTGCAGGAAGATCCCGAAAAGCGACATTATTCATCAGATCAGGGAAAGGTGGCATTGCCATTTCCCAAGCTCCTGGCTAACGTAGGAGATGAGGTAACACCTGTTGACGTTGTCGCTGAACGTGCCGGCCAACCTGTGCCAGTAACGGTAGCACAGCTACTCGAACTGGAGTTAGCAGGGTGGATCGCAGCTGTACCCGGCGGCTATGTCCGATTAAGGAGGGCATGCCATGTTCGACGTACTGATGTATTTGTTTGAGACTTACATCCATAACGAAGCAGAAATGCGAGTGGATCAGGACAAATTGACACAGGATCTTACCGATGCGGGGTTTGAGCGGGAAGATATCTATAATGCGTTGATGTGGCTGGAAAAACTGGCTGATTATCAGGAAGGCCTCGCCGAACCGATGCAGCTTGCTTCTGACCCATTGTCAGTACGCATTTATACCGCTGAAGAGTGTGAAAGGCTGGACGCCAGCTGCCGGGGGTTCATTTTATTCCTTGAGCAGATTCAGGTGCTAAACCTCGAAACGAGAGAAATGGTGATAGAGCGCGTCATGGCGTTGGATACTGCAGAATTTGAGCTGGAAGATCTCAAGTGGGTGATCCTGATGGTTCTGTTCAATATCCCGGGCTGTGAAAATGCCTATCAGCAAATGGAAGAATTACTCTTTGAAGTGAATGAAGGTATGCTGCATTAATTCAATGTGCAGCACCAAGAGTTGTTATGGCCAAATCAGCACTATTCACGGTGCATAAAAACGAGCCCTGCCCGCAGTGCGGGGCTGAACTTGTTATTCGGTCCGGGAAACACGGCCCGTTTCTCGGTTGTTCACACTATCCGGAATGTGATTATGTTCGTCCCCTAAAAAGCCAGGCGGATGGACATATCGTTAAAATTCTGGAGGGGCAGCTTTGCCCTCTCTGCGGTGGCGAATTAGCGCTGCGCCAGGGACGTTTCGGCATGTTTATTGGATGTAGCCGTTATCCGGAATGTGAACATACGGAACAAATTGATAAGCCTGATGAAACGGCTATTGCCTGTCCTCAATGCCAACGCGGACAACTGGTACAGCGTCGCTCTCGTTTTGGTAAGACCTTTCATTCCTGCGATCGCTACCCTGAATGCCAGTTCGTTATCAATTTCAAACCGGTAGCGGGCGTCTGCACCCATTGCAATTATCCGCTACTTATCGAGAAGAAAACGGCGCAAGGTATGAAACGCTTCTGTGCCAGTAAACAATGTGGAAAGCCAGTTTTGGCGGATCAAAACAGTGAATAATAACCTGCAATCAGGCTCCATTGCGCATATGGTGGATGTCCTGAAAAACGAAGAAGTCATCGCCTATCCAACCGAAGCTGTTTTTGGGGTCGGTTGCGATCCCGACAGCGAGACGGCCGTGAGCCGCCTGCTTACCTTAAAACAAAGACCCGTTGAGAAAGGGCTGATTTTGATCGCTGCGAATTATGAGCAGCTTAAACCCTATATTGATGACTCTATGCTGACGCCTGCGCAGCGCGAGACGATCTTTTCCGCGTGGCCTGGTCCAGTGACCTTCGTCTTCCCGGCGCAGCCGGCAACGCCACGCTGGTTAACCGGACGCTTTGATTCACTTGCGGTTCGCGTAACTGACCATCCGCTGGTGGTAGAGCTTTGCCTGGCATATGGCAAACCGCTGGTTTCAACCAGCGCCAACCTGACAGGGTTGCCTCCTTGTCGCACAACCGATGAGGTGCTGGCGCAATTCGGAAATGACTTCCCTGTCGCTGTCGGTGAAACGGGAGGGCGCCAGAATCCGTCCGAAATTCGTGACGCTTTGACCGGCGAACGTTTTCGCCAGGGGTAATCTCATGGAAACCTATGCTGTTTTTGGTAATCCAATTGCGCACAGCAAATCACCGTTGATCCATCAGTACTTTGCGGAGCAGCTGCAGATAAATCATCCCTATGGTCGTGTACTGGCACCGGTGGATGCATTTATTGCAACGCTGGAGGCCTTTTTCGCCGCGGGCGGTAAAGGCGCGAATGTGACGGTTCCTTTTAAAGAGGAAGCTTTCGAGCGTGCGGATGAGCTGACCGAGCGCGCTTCACTTGCTGGTGCAGTAAATACCTTAAAACGGCTTGAGGATGGCCGTCTTCTGGGTGATAACACTGACGGAATTGGTTTACTTAGCGATCTGGAAAGACTCTCCTTTATCAAGCCCGGATTCCGGGTCCTGCTGATTGGTGCGGGTGGCGCATCGCGGGGAGTCCTTTTGCCTCTGCTTTCGCTGGACTGTGCGGTAACCATAACCAACAGAACTTTTTCCCGGGCAGAAGCGCTGGCGGCGTTGTTTGCACATACCGGTAGCGTGAGTGCGGTAGCACTTGATGATCTTGAGAATCGTGAATTCGATCTTGTCATCAATGCCACGTCCAGCGGCATAAATGGCGAGAGCCCGGCGATCCCCGCTTCGTTGGTAAATGCTCATAGGTACTTCTATGACATGTTTTATCAGAAAGGGAAGACCCCTTTCCTGAGCTGGTGTGAACAACACGGTGCGAAGCATGTAGCGGATGGACTGGGAATGCTGGTGGGGCAGGCTGCGCATGCGGTGCTGCTCTGGCATGGCGTGTTGCCTGCAGTCGAGCCGGTCATTGAAAAGTTAAAGCAGGAGCTTTCGGCGTGAATCAGGCTATACACTTCCCGGACAGAGAGAACTGGGAGGAGAGTAAACAAGCGGTCTGTTTCCCGGTGCTGGTACAGGGCATGCAGCTTACCTGTGCCATTTTGGGGGAAACGCTGTTGCGCCGTTTTGGCGGCTCTGATCCGATAGCGGTATTTTGTGAAAATCGCTGGGATCTGGAAGAGGAAGCCAGCGATTTAATCCGTGAACAGCAGGAGGACGATCAGGGCTGGGTTTGGTTGTCCTGATTCAGATAGTCATTCTTCCATTTAACGTAGTTGTTCGCTGAGTATTTTAATCCTTCGATCTCTGCCTCCTTCAGGGGGCGGATCTGTTTTACCGGGCTTCCCAGATAGAGATAACCGCTCTCGAGTCTTTTGTTTTGCGGGACAAGGCTACCGGCACCAATCATGACGTCATCTTCTACTATGACGCCATCCAGCAAAATCGACCCCATGCCAACGAGTACCCGGTTTCCGATAGTGCAGCCGTGAAGCATCACTTTATGGCCGACGGTAACATCTTCTCCAATGATGAGCGGATTACCTTCCGGGTTATAAGAGGATTTGTGGGTGACATGCAGAACACTACCGTCCTGAATATTCGTACGTGCGCCAATCGACACATAGTTAACATCTCCCCTGATGGCGACTAGCGGCCAGATACTGACGTCATCGGCCATTCGGACATCGCCAATGACCACGCTACTGGCATCGATCATCACGCGATCGCCTTTTTGGGGGAACAGATCTTTATACGGACGTAATACTGCGGGCATATCTACCTCTAATGATGAGCGCTATACAGAAGACTGTGATCATATTATTGGATCGAGGCAAGGCAAAATACGTCAATATTTAAGCAAATCGGGCGGGATTTCAGCGAAAAGCGCGGAAAATCAGCAGTCGGAAAAAAAGATCTAAAAAATACTTGTGCTAAAAATTGGGATCCCTATAATGCGCCTCCATCGACACGGCGGATGTGAATCACTTCACAAACAACCCGGTCGGTTGAAGAGAAAAAATCCTGAAATAACGGGTTGACTCTGAAAGAGGAAAGCGTAATATACGCCACCTCGCAACGGTGAGCTGAAAGCCGCGTTGCAACTGCTCTTTAACAATTTATCAGACAATCTGTGTGGGCACTCAAAGTGACATGGATTCTTAATGTCTTCGGACAATAAATGAATACCAAGTCTCTGAGTGAACATACGTAATTCATTACGAAGTTTAATTCACGAGCATCAAACTTAAATTGAAGAGTTTGATCATGGCTCAGATTGAACGCTGGCGGCAGGCCTAACACATGCAAGTCGAGCGGTAACACAGGGAGCTTGCTCTCGGGTGACGAGCGGCGGACGGGTGAGTAATGTCTGGGAAACTGCCTGATGGAGGGGGATAACTACTGGAAACGGTAGCTAATACCGCATAACGTCGCAAGACCAAAGAGGGGGACCTTCGGGCCTCTTGCCATCAGATGTGCCCAGATGGGATTAGCTAGTAGGTGGGGTAACGGCTCACCTAGGCGACGATCCCTAGCTGGTCTGAGAGGATGACCAGCCACACTGGAACTGAGACACGGTCCAGACTCCTACGGGAGGCAGCAGTGGGGAATATTGCACAATGGGCGCAAGCCTGATGCAGCCATGCCGCGTGTATGAAGAAGGCCTTCGGGTTGTAAAGTACTTTCAGCGGGGAGGAAGGTGTTGAGGTTAATAACCTCAGCAATTGACGTTACCCGCAGAAGAAGCACCGGCTAACTCCGTGCCAGCAGCCGCGGTAATACGGAGGGTGCAAGCGTTAATCGGAATTACTGGGCGTAAAGCGCACGCAGGCGGTCTGTCAAGTCGGATGTGAAATCCCCGGGCTCAACCTGGGAACTGCATTCGAAACTGGCAGGCTAGAGTCTTGTAGAGGGGGGTAGAATTCCAGGTGTAGCGGTGAAATGCGTAGAGATCTGGAGGAATACCGGTGGCGAAGGCGGCCCCCTGGACAAAGACTGACGCTCAGGTGCGAAAGCGTGGGGAGCAAACAGGATTAGATACCCTGGTAGTCCACGCCGTAAACGATGTCGACTTGGAGGTTGTGCCCTTGAGGCGTGGCTTCCGGAGCTAACGCGTTAAGTCGACCGCCTGGGGAGTACGGCCGCAAGGTTAAAACTCAAATGAATTGACGGGGGCCCGCACAAGCGGTGGAGCATGTGGTTTAATTCGATGCAACGCGAAGAACCTTACCTACTCTTGACATCCAGAGAACTTTCCAGAGATGGATTGGTGCCTTCGGGAACTCTGAGACAGGTGCTGCATGGCTGTCGTCAGCTCGTGTTGTGAAATGTTGGGTTAAGTCCCGCAACGAGCGCAACCCTTATCCTTTGTTGCCAGCGGTCCGGCCGGGAACTCAAAGGAGACTGCCAGTGATAAACTGGAGGAAGGTGGGGATGACGTCAAGTCATCATGGCCCTTACGAGTAGGGCTACACACGTGCTACAATGGCGCATACAAAGAGAAGCGACCTCGCGAGAGCAAGCGGACCTCATAAAGTGCGTCGTAGTCCGGATTGGAGTCTGCAACTCGACTCCATGAAGTCGGAATCGCTAGTAATCGTAGATCAGAATGCTACGGTGAATACGTTCCCGGGCCTTGTACACACCGCCCGTCACACCATGGGAGTGGGTTGCAAAAGAAGTAGGTAGCTTAACCTTCGGGAGGGCGCTTACCACTTTGTGATTCATGACTGGGGTGAAGTCGTAACAAGGTAACCGTAGGGGAACCTGCGGTTGGATCACCTCCTTACCTTAAAGAACCTGCCTTTGTAGTGCTCACACAGATTGTCTGATGAAAAGTAAATAGCAAGGCGTCTTGCGATTGAGACTTCAGTGTCCCCTTCGTCTAGAGGCCCAGGACACCGCCCTTTCACGGCGGTAACAGGGGTTCGAATCCCCTAGGGGACGCCACTTGCTGGTTCGTGAGTGAAAGTCACCTGCCTTAATATCTCAAAACTCATCTTCGGGTGACGTTTGAGATATTTGCTCTTTAAAAATCTGGATCAAGCTGAAAATTGAAACGACACATCTTAATGGTGTGTTCGAGTCTCTCAAATTTTCGCAATTTGATGGTGAATCGAAAGAAACATCTTCGGGTTGTGAGGTTAAGCGACTAAGCGTACACGGTGGATGCCCTGGCAGTCAGAGGCGATGAAGGACGTGCTAATCTGCGAAAAGCGCCGGCGAGGTGATATGAACCTTTGACCCGGCGATGTCCGAATGGGGAAACCCAGTGCAATTCGTTGCACTATCGTTAACTGAATACATAGGTTAACGAGGCGAACCGGGGGAACTGAAACATCTAAGTACCCCGAGGAAAAGAAATCAACCGAGATTCCCCCAGTAGCGGCGAGCGAACGGGGAGCAGCCCAGAGTCTGAATCAGCTTGTGTGTTAGTGGAACGGTCTGGAAAGTCCGGCGATACAGGGTGACAGCCCCGTACACGAAAGCACACAGGTTGTGAACTCGAAGAGTAGGGCGGGACACGTGGTATCCTGTCTGAATATGGGGGGACCATCCTCCAAGGCTAAATACTCCTGACTGACCGATAGTGAACCAGTACCGTGAGGGAAAGGCGAAAAGAACCCAGGCGAGGGGAGTGAAAAAGAACCTGAAACCGTGTACGTACAAGCAGTGGGAGCACCTTCGTGGTGTGACTGCGTACCTTTTGTATAATGGGTCAGCGACTTATATTCTGTAGCAAGGTTAACCGTATAGGGGAGCCGAAGGGAAACCGAGTCTTAACTGGGCGTTAAGTTGCAGGGTATAGACCCGAAACCCGGTGATCTAGCCATGGGCAGGTTGAAGGTTGGGTAACACTAACTGGAGGACCGAACCGACTAATGTTGAAAAATTAGCGGATGACTTGTGGCTGGGGGTGAAAGGCCAATCAAACCGGGAGATAGCTGGTTCTCCCCGAAAGCTATTTAGGTAGCGCCTCGTGAATTCATCTTCGGGGGTAGAGCACTGTTTCGGCTAGGGGGCCATCCCGGCTTACCAACCCGATGCAAACTACGAATACCGAAGAATGTTATCACGGGAGACACACGGCGGGTGCTAACGTCCGTCGTGAAGAGGGAAACAACCCAGACCGCCAGCTAAGGTCCCAAAGTCATGGTTAAGTGGGAAACGATGTGGGAAGGCACAGACAGCCAGGATGTTGGCTTAGAAGCAGCCATCATTTAAAGAAAGCGTAATAGCTCACTGGTCGAGTCGGCCTGCGCGGAAGATGTAACGGGGCTAAACCATGCACCGAAGCTGCGGCAGCGACGCTTATGCGTTGTTGGGTAGGGGAGCGTTCTGTAAGCCGTTGAAGGTGTGCTGTGAGGCATGCTGGAGGTATCAGAAGTGCGAATGCTGACATAAGTAACGATAAAGCGGGTGAAAAGCCCGCTCGCCGGAAGACCAAGGGTTCCTGTCCAACGTTAATCGGGGCAGGGTGAGTCGACCCCTAAGGCGAGGCCGAAAGGCGTAGTCGATGGGAAACAGGTTAATATTCCTGTACTTGGTGTTACTGCGAAGGGGGGACGGAGAAGGCTATGTTAGCCGGGCGACGGTTGTCCCGGTTTAAGCATGTAGGCGGAACGATTAGGTAAATCCGGTCGTTTATTAACGCTGAGGTGTGATGACGAGGCACTACGGTGCTGAAGTAACAAATGCCCTGCTTCCAGGAAAAGCCTCTAAGCATCAGGTAACATCAAATCGTACCCCAAACCGACACAGGTGGTCAGGTAGAGAATACCAAGGCGCTTGAGAGAACTCGGGTGAAGGAACTAGGCAAAATGGTGCCGTAACTTCGGGAGAAGGCACGCTGATATGTAGGTGAAGCCCCTGCGGGTGGAGCTGAAATCAGTCGAAGATACCAGCTGGCTGCAACTGTTTATTAAAAACACAGCACTGTGCAAACACGAAAGTGGACGTATACGGTGTGACGCCTGCCCGGTGCCGGAAGGTTAATTGATGGGGTTAGCGGCAACGCGAAGCTCTTGATCGAAGCCCCGGTAAACGGCGGCCGTAACTATAACGGTCCTAAGGTAGCGAAATTCCTTGTCGGGTAAGTTCCGACCTGCACGAATGGCGTAATGATGGCCAGGCTGTCTCCACCCGAGACTCAGTGAAATTGAACTCGCTGTGAAGATGCAGTGTACCCGCGGCAAGACGGAAAGACCCCGTGAACCTTTACTATAGCTTGACACTGAACACTGGTCCTTGATGTGTAGGATAGGTGGGAGGCTTTGAAGCGTGGACGCCAGTCTGCGTGGAGCCGCCCTTGAAATACCACCCTTTAATGGCTGGTGTTCTAACGTAGACCCGTGATCCGGGTTGCGGACAGTGTCTGGTGGGTAGTTTGACTGGGGCGGTCTCCTCCCAAAGAGTAACGGAGGAGCACGAAGGTTAGCTAATCCTGGTCGGACATCAGGAGGTTAGTGCAATGGCATAAGCTAGCTTGACTGCGAGAGTGACGGCTCGAGCAGGTGCGAAAGCAGGTCATAGTGATCCGGTGGTTCTGAATGGAAGGGCCATCGCTCAACGGATAAAAGGTACTCCGGGGATAACAGGCTGATACCGCCCAAGAGTTCATATCGACGGCGGTGTTTGGCACCTCGATGTCGGCTCATCACATCCTGGGGCTGAAGTAGGTCCCAAGGGTATGGCTGTTCGCCATTTAAAGTGGTACGCGAGCTGGGTTTAGAACGTCGTGAGACAGTTCGGTCCCTATCTGCCGTGGGCGCTGGAGAATTGAGGGGGGCTGCTCCTAGTACGAGAGGACCGGAGTGGACGCATCACTGGTGTTCGGGTTGTCATGCCAATGGCACTGCCCGGTAGCTAAATGCGGAAAAGATAAGTGCTGAAAGCATCTAAGCACGAAACTTGCCCCGAGATGAGTTCTCCCTGACTCCTTGAGAGTCCTGAAGGAACGTTGAAGACTACGACGTTGATAGGTCGGGTGTGTAAGCGCAGCGATGCGTTGAGCTAACCGATACTAATGAACCGTGAGGCTTAACCTTACAACGCCGAAGCTGTTTCGGCGGTGAGAGACAGATATTTTCAGCTCTGATACAGATTAACAGAATTTGCCTGGCGGCTTTAGCGCGGTGGTCCCACCTGACCCCATGCCGAACTCAGAAGTGAAACGCCGTAGCGCCGATGGTAGTGTGGGGTCTCCCCATGTGAGAGTAGGGAACTGCCAGGCATCAAATTTAGCGTGCTGATATGGCTCAGTTGGTAGAGCGCACCCTTGGTAAGGGTGAGGTCCCCAGTTCGACTCTGGGTATCAGCACCACTTTATACTTAGGTTAAAGTTCGGCAAGAAGTAAAAGAATTTGTCTGGCGGCTTTAGCGCGGTGGTCCCACCTGACCCCATGCCGAACTCAGAAGTGAAACGCCGTAGCGCCGATGGTAGTGTGGGGTCTCCCCATGTGAGAGTAGGGAACTGCCAGACATCAAATAAGAAGAACCCCGTACCGTAAGGTGCGGGGTTTTTTGCTTTGTGCGGTCTGAAAAAGTCGGGTGGCGGCTTCGCCTTACCCGACCTACATAGCCCAGAGGCCCGGCAGTCAGCGCGCTACCGGGCAAAACAGCAGATTAATGAATCACCTGCGACAGGAAGGCTCGCGTACGTTCTGACTTCGGATGCGCAAAAAACTCATCCGGTGGCGCCTGCTCAACAATCTCTCCGCGGTCCATGAAGATCACCCGGTCTGCCACGGTTCTCGCGAATCCCATTTCATGCGTCACACACAGCATGGTCATGCCGGACTGTGCGAGCCCAATCATGGTGTCCAGAACCTCCTTCACCATTTCTGGATCGAGGGCAGATGTCGGTTCATCAAACAGCATAATTTTAGGTTTCATACACAGCGAGCGGGCGATAGCCACACGCTGCTGTTGGCCACCCGATATCTGGCCGGGAAATTTATTGGCATGCTCTGCAATGCGGACGCGTTCCAGGTAATGCATTGCCAGCGCTTCCGCTTCCTTTTTCGGCATCTTTCGTACCCAAATTGGCGCAAGCGTACAGTTCTGCAGAACGGTCAGGTGCGGAAACAGATTAAAGTGCTGAAATACCATTCCCACTTCCTGACGCACGCGTTCGATGTTGCGGATATCTTCATTTAGCTCAATACCATCAACCACAATGCGTCCTTGCTGATGTTCTTCAAGATGGTTAATGCAGCGAATGGTTGTGGATTTCCCGGATCCTGAAGGACCACAAAGGACGATACGTTCTCCCTGCTTTACCTTGAGATTGATGTCTTTCAGAACATGAAACTGTCCGTACCATTTATTCACGTTTTCCAGCGTAATCATCGCGTCGGCAGGTGTCATAGTAATTTGGCTCATAATTTCCTCAGTGCGGTGTACGCCCGGTGTTAAAGCGCTTTTCCAGGTGCTGGCTGTAGCGCGACATGCTAAAACAAAAGATCCAGTAGATCAGAGCTGCAAAGACATATCCCTCAGTGGACATACCCAGCCAGACAGGGTCAACGGTTGCCTGTTGCACGCTGCTAAAGAGATCGAATAATCCGATGATGATCACCAGGCTGGTATCTTTGAAGAGGGCAATGATCGTGTTGACCAGGCCCGGAATGACCAGCTTGAGTGCCTGGGGAAGAATGACCAGCCCCTGCGTTTTCCAGTAGCCGAGCGCCAGTGATTCCGCCGCTTCGTACTGGCCTTTAGGTAACGCCTGCAAACCACCTCGCACAACTTCAGCGACATAGGCGGACTGGAAGAGAATCACACCGACCAGGGCACGAATCAGCTTGTCTATCGTTGTACCTTCTGCCATAAACAGCGGCAGCATGACCGAAGACATAAACAGAACGGTGATAAGCGGTACGCCGCGCCAGAACTCAATGAAGATAACGGAGAGCACGCGTACGATCGGCATTTTTGAGCGCCGACCCAGGGCAAGTAAAATCCCCCACGGTAGAGCGCCGGCTATCCCCACTGAAGCGATAATTAACGTCAGCGTCAGACCGCCCCACTGGCGAGTTTCTACCCGTTCCAGCCCCAGAAAACCGCCATACAGCAGCACCCAGACAATAACGGGATAAACCACTGCCCAGCCGGCAATGTAGCGTCCACGATGAGGCAGCTTTTTCCAGAACATGACCGCGACAGAGAGCAGGCCGATAACCAGCGCCAGATTAATCCGCCAGCGCTGTTCGTGCGGATACAACCCATACATGAACTGACCGAAGCGCTCGTGAATAAACACCCAGCAAGCGCCCGCTTTTGTACAGTCTGCTCGGGTTGAACCGACCCAGTTGGCCTGCAGAAACGCCCAGTTCAAAAGGGGCGGGATCAATTCCCACATCAGCCACAGACAGACAATCGTCAGCAGGCTGTTGCTCCAGCTGGAGAAGAGATTCTTACGCGCCCAGAGAATAAAACGTCCACCTGTCGAGTTGGCAGGGCGCGAGGAGTGCGACAGTATCGCTTTTGTCATCATAGATCCTTAGCGCTCGACCAGTGCTATACGACGGTTATAAAGGTTCATCAGCAATGAAATCACCAGGCTGATGATCAGATAGACAGACATTGTGATGGCGATAGTTTCAATGGCTTGCCCGGTCTGGTTAAGTACGGTTCCGGCGAAGAGTGACACCATATCGGGGTAGCCAATGGCAGCGGCCAGCGACGAGTTTTTGACGATGTTGAGATACTGGCTGGTCAGGGGCGGAATGATGACCCGTAAAGCCTGCGGAATGATGACCTGGCGAAGCGTCACGGTGTGGGGCAATCCCAGAGAGCGCGCTGCCTCGTGCTGTCCGTACGGTACGGCCTGGATCCCCGCACGGATAATCTCGGCGATAAACGCGGACGTATAAATCGACAGCGCCAGCGTCAGGGCTGCCAGCTCGGGAATTAATACCATTCCGCCCTGAAAGTTAAAGCCACGCAGATGCGGAATGTCCCAGTGCAGCGCGGCCCCAAACAGCCAGTGCGCCACTAGCGGCAGGCTGACGATCAGGACGACAGCCGTCGGCCAGGTCCTGCGAAGCTGGCCGGTTTTGACCTGATGCTTGCGGTTAAAACGAAATACCCCCGCAGAGAGAGCAAGCGCTATCACAATCGCGCCGATGAATGCGTACAGTCCTTCTCCAGGCTGAGGAGAAGGAATGGACAGCCCACGATTGCTCAGGAAAAACAGCTCAAACGCATCGACGGCCTGGCGAGGGCCGGGAAGGTTACGCAATACGGCGAAATACCAGAAGAAGATCTGCAGCAGCGGTGGGATGTTGCGGAACGTCTCGATATAAATGGTAGACAGTTTCCGCAGGAGCCAGTTTTCAGAAAGGCGTGCCAGACCAATGAAGAAGCCCAGTATCGACGCGAAGACAATACAAAGCGCCGATACCAACAGCGTATTCAATAAGCCGACCACGAACACGCGGCCGTAGGTGTCTCCTTCCTGGTAATCAATAAGGTGCTGAACAATGCCAAACCCCGCGCTGCGATCCAGAAACGCAAAACCGGAGGTAATGCCGCGGTTATTCAGGTTGGTGATCGTGTTATGGATGAGATACACGGCGATGAGAACAACCGCAACGATAGCAATAATCTGGAATAGCCAGGCGCGGACCGCGGGATGAGAAAAGGATAGCGATCCTTTTACGGCTGAGCGGCGATGGGACATAAAGAAACCTCAGTAACCATGACTCTGGAGTGGGCACTGCCTGAGCAGTGCCCGTTACAGCTATGACTTAACGTACTGGTGGTGCGTACTGAATACCGCCGTTATTCCAGAGATTGTTCTGGCCGCGTTTGATCTTCAGCGGGCTTTCCGATCCCACGTTGCGCTCAAAGATCTCGGAGTAGTTGCCCACCTGCTTGATGATGTTATAAGCCCACTTATTATCCAGCTTCAGATCCTTGCCGAAATCACCCTCTTTACCCAGCAGGTGTGCCATATCCGGGTTGGATGGATTCGCGGCTTTCTCATCAACGTTTTTCGAGTTAATGCCCATCTCTTCTGCGTTCAGCATGGCGAACAGCGTCCAGCGAACAATGGAGAACCAGTCTTCATCGCCGCGGCGCACCACGGGTCCGAGAGGTTCTTTGGAGATCACTTCAGGCAGGACAATCCACTCTGCCGGGTTACTCAGCTTAATACGTAAGGCATACAGCTGTGACTGGTCAGAGGCCAGCGTGTCACAACGACCGGATTCCAGCGCTTTAGCGGATTCATCCGAACGGTCGAATGTCACAGGAGTGTATTTCATGTTATTCGCTTTGAAATAATCCGCGACGTTCAGCTCGGTATCGGTGCCCGCCTGGATACAAACGGTCGCGCCATCCAGTTCTTTGGCGCTTTTCAGGCCAGCTTTATTGTGGGTAAGGAAACCGATGCCGTCATAATAGGTCACACCCGTAAATGACATCCCCATACCCGCATCACGGGAGGAGGTCCAGGTGGTATTACGGGAGAGCATGTCAACCTCGCCGGATTGCAGCGCCGTAAAACGTTCTTTCGCCGTCAGCGGGGTATATTTTACTTTGCTGTCATCACCAAAAACGGCGGCGGCGACGCCACGGCAGACATCCACATCAATACCGGTAAATTTGCCGTTCGCATCGGCATAAGAGAAGCCAGGCAAACCGTCACTGATACCGCATTGAACAAAACCTTTCTTTTTAACGGCATCCAGTGTCGTTCCAGCATGGGCTTGTCCGGCTACGGCAAACAACATGCCTGCAGCGGCCAGGCTGGCTATCATCGTCTTTTTCATAATGCATCCTGTGTGGCGAAATTTATCGTTATAGAGGCGCTTTTAAACGCTTTACCTGTCTGTGGCGTTGGCCAACGTTTATAAAGCAAACGTAATGCCAGTTTTGCGTTCGATAAAATAAGTGATGAGTGAACGCTTAATGCTGAGTGTAGACAGGCTTAAATAAAACGAGCGCCCCGAAACGGTGCGAAATTACAACCTGTGCCACAAATCGGAGCAAAAGTTTTAAGGACAGTCAGAGGAAAGGGAAAGATAGTTTCCAGAGTGAATATTGGCAGGGTATTCAATAGTATTAATGTGTGAAAATCATCACGATAGAATATGAAATTTAAAGAAGTATACGAAAAAGATGTGACTGGCTTCTGACTAAAATTAATTGCGTTAATAAATAGGGGGCTATTTTTTTACTTATTTAAAAATCCTGCACTCTTTAAAAGCAAAAGCGCGGCCAGAGCCGCGCTTTCTTAACAGATGTTACTTGGTCAGGGCAACGATACCCAGCGTCAAACCCGCCACTGCGGCAGCACCGCCGGCAATAGCACCCGCTGTTTCCCAGTTATCCTGGGTGGTGCCTTTCATACAGGTATTGGTATGAACCAGTCGGCCCTGGTCATCGTAAACCGGTACACATGGAGAGTCGTGCGCGCAACCAGCGAGCAGCGCAGCGAGTAGTGCAACGGAAATGAATCTTTTCATGATGTTACCTCAGTATTATTTCTCATCCGCTATAAAGCCAGGAGGGCTATTAACGAACTGATGGTTATTTTACCACCGGGGTAACTCCTCGTTACACGAGGAATAATCTCAAATTATGTAGTTTGTAAAAATCGTGGAGAAAAAGCGGTTTCAGGATGAATTAATGGAGAAATTATGAAGCTGCAAGAGGCTGTTTTTACTTAATGCAAACCATCGTATTTTTAACGCTGCTTTTGTGTAATACCTAATTCATTGTTTATGTTAAAAATAAAAAAGGCACCAGAGGTGCCTTTCAGGGAAAGATTAATCCTTATGGTTTGTAAACCGTCGCCGGACAACCACAAAGAAGACGGGTACGAAGAAAATCGCCAGAAGCGTTGCGGAAAGCATTCCTCCCATAACACCCGTACCGACGGCGTTTTGCGCGCCGCTCCCGGCCCCGGTGCTGATCACCAGCGGCATGACGCCAAGAATAAAGGCCAGGGACGTCATCAGGATAGGTCGAAGGCGCATCCTTGAGGCTTCCAGCGTGGCCTCAATAATACCTTTACCCTCTTTATCCATCAGGTCCTTAGCAAATTCGACGATCAGGATGGCATTTTTCGCCGATAAACCAATCGTCGTCAGCAGGCCGACCTGGAAATAAACGTCATTGTTTAACCCGCGCAATGATGCTGCGAGAAGCGCTCCGATGACGCCCAGCGGTACAACCAGCATGACAGAGAACGGAATGGACCAGCTTTCATACAGGGCTGCCAGGCACAGGAACACGACGATCAGTGAAATGGCGTATAGTGCTGGCGCCTGGTTACCCGAAAGCCGCTCCTGATAAGACATTCCTGTCCAGTCATAACCGATGCCGGAAGGCAGTTTTGCCGCGAGGTTTTCCATCATGACCATCGCCTCACCGGTACTTTTTCCAGGCGCTGATTCACCGAGGATCTCCATCGATGGCATTCCATTGTAGCGCTCCAGGCGAGGTGAACCATAAACCCAGTGAGCGTTGCTAAAGGCTGAGAACGGGACCATTTCCCCATTCGCGCTGCGCACGTAAAGGTTATTGATATCCTCCGGCAACATACGGAATTTTGCGTCGGCCTGGACGTAGACCTTTTTCACGCGACCGTGATCGATAAAGTCGTTCACATAGGTGCCACCTAAGGCCGTCGAGATCGTCTGGTTGACGTCAGAAAGACTGACGCCCAGCGCCTGCGCTTTCTCCTGATCGACATCGAGCTTGAACTGAGGAGTATCTTCCAGCCCGTTAGGACGCACGCGAACCAGAAGATCAGGATGCTCCTTCACCATGCCGAGCAGTTGGTTTCGCGCCTGAGTCAGCTGCGTATGCCCCAGGTTGGCCTGGTCAATCAACTCAAAGTCGAAGCCCGTAGCGGTACCCAGCTCAATAATTGCAGGCAGGTTAAACGGGAACACGAGTCCATCTTTAATCTGGCTGAAGGCTTTGGTCGCGCGACCGACAATGGCCTCGACGCCATTTTTCTCCCCCGGGCGCTCCTCCCAGGGCTTCAGGCTGACGAAGGCAATACCGGAGTTCTGACCCTGGCCGCTAAAGCTAAAGCCGTTAACGGTAAAGACAGATTCCACGTTCGCCTTTTCGTTGTTCAGATAGTAGTCCTGAACCTGGTCGAGTACCTGCTGAGTCCGCGTCTGGGTTGCACCTGCCGGGAGTTGAACCATCGTCATAAACACGCCCTGATCTTCCTCGGGCAGGAAGGAGGTGGGCAAGCGAAGGAAGAGCACCGCCATCCCGGCGACGATAATGACGTACACCACCAGATAGCGGCCGGTCTTGCGCAGAATACCGCTCACGCTGTTGCTGTAGTGCTCCACGCTCTTATCAAAGCGCGCATTAAACCAGCCAAAGAAGCCACCCTTCTTCTCGTGACGATCGTGGGATATGGGCTTAAGCAACGTTGCACAGAGTGCTGGCGTCAGGATCAGCGCCACCAGTACCGACAGCGCCATGGCGGAGACGATAGTCAGCGAAAACTGGCGATAGATAGCCCCCGTCGAACCGCCAAAAAAGGCCATCGGAATAAAGACCGCCGAGAGCACCATGGCGATCCCCACCAGGGCACCCTGGATCTGCTCCATCGACTTCTGCGTGGCCTCTTTCGGCGGCAGGTTGTCCTCGACCATGACGCGTTCAACGTTCTCAACGACCACGATAGCGTCATCAACCAGCAGGCCTATCGCCAACACCATACCGAACATCGTCAGGGTATTGATAGAGAAGCCGAACGCTGCCAGAACCGCGAAGGTGCCCAGCAGAACGACCGGCACCGCGATAGTCGGGATGAGCGTCGCCCGCAGGTTTTGCAGGAACAGGTACATCACCAGGAAGACGAGAACGATCGCTTCAAACAGGGTCTTCACCACTTCGTGGATGGAGATTTTCACAAAAGGTGTAGTGTCATAGGGATAGACTACTTTTAGCCCCTGCGGGAAGAACTGCTGCAGTTGCGCCAGTTTGCTCTTGATGGCTGCCGCCGTGTCCAGCGCATTTGCCCCGGTTGCCAGCTTAATCCCCAGGCCGGTTGCCGCCTGCCCGTTAATTTTGGTCACCATATTGTAGTTTTCGCCACCGAGCTCAATGCGAGCCACATCCTTCAGATGAACCATCGAGCCGTCCTGGTTCACCTTGAGGGTTACGCGGCCAAACTCTTCCGGTGATTTCAGGCGAGTTTGCGCGATGATCGAGGCATTCAACTGCTGCCCGGGAATGGACGGCGTTCCGCCCAGCTGGCCTGCCGCTATCTGGTCGTTCTGCGTTTTAAGCTGGTTGATAATATCCAGCGGCGTCAGCTGGTATTTGTTCATCGCGTTGCTGTCGAGCCAGATGCGCATCGCATACTGAGCGCCAAACAGCTGAACGTCACCGACGCCAGACGTTCGGCTGATAGCATCTTTGACGTTCGACGCGACATAGTCTGAGATGTCATTCTGCGAGAGGTTCTTGTTGTCTGAAACAAAGCCTGCGACCAGCAGAAAGCTGCTACTGGATTTCTCAACGCCAATTCCTTGCTGCTGAACTTCTTGCGGCAGCAACGGCATGGCGAGCTGCAGCTTGTTCTGAACCTGCACCTGGGCGATATCTGGATCGGTTCCTGACTCGAAGGTCAGGGTGATGGTGACGTTACCCGCTGAATCGCTGGTGGAGGACATATACATCAGGTTATCGATACCGTTCATGTTCTGTTCGATAACCTGGGTCACGGTATCCTGCACCGTTTGAGCATCCGCACCCGGGTAGGTTGCGGATATCGCCACGGCGGGAGGCGCAATGGTCGGATACTGTGCGACGGGAAGTTTGAGAATGGCCAGCCCGCCTGCAATCATTAAAATGATGGCAAGTACCCAGGCAAAAACCGGTCTCTGAATAAAGAAATTAGCCATGTCGTCGTCCCTTAACTGGCTGGCGCTGAGGAGGTATCAGGCGTGGCGACGACGGTTGCCCCCGGTCTGACTTTCTGTAACCCGCTGACGATGACGCGATCGCCGTTTTTCAGCCCTTCCGTCACCAGCCAGCGATCGCCAATGGCCTGAGGGGCTACGACGGTACGTGATTCAACCTGGTTTTTATCATTCACCACCAGAACGGTTGCATCGCCTCGCGGCGTACGTGTTACCCCTTGCTGTGGAACCAGAATCGCATCCGGCTGCGTGCCTTCATCAATGCGGGCGCGAACAAACATGCCGGGTAACAGCAGATGCTGAGGATTCGGGAAAATGGCGCGCAGGGTAATCGAGCCGGTACTTTCATCGACTGTGACGTCAGAGAACTGCAATGTGCCCTTTAGCGGATAGGGCTGACCGTTCTCCATCAGCAGCTCAACGGTGCTGGCGGTATCACCTTTTTGCAGACTCGTCTGTTTCAGGCGCAAAAAATCATTACTGGACTGGGTGACGTCGACATACATCGGGTCAAGCTGCTGGACCGTTGCCAGCGCTGCGGCTTGTCCGTTGGTGACGAGTGCGCCTTCGGTCACGCTGGATTTACCGATGCGGCCATCGACAGGAGACGTCACTTTGGTATAGGCAAGGTTGATACGCGCGCTTTCAACGCCGGCTTTTGCGGCAACGACGCTGGCATCTGCCTGCTGCGCCGTGGCAACAGCCTGGTCATACTCCTGCTTGCTGACATACTGTGTTCCCACCAGCGGGAGATAACGTTTCACCGTCAGGTGCGCAATGCTGGCCGCCGCCTGGGCCTTCGCCAGCTCGCCTTTCGCGCTGTCATAGGCCGCCTGATAGGTCGCAGGATCAATCTGATAAAGTGATTCGCCCGCTTTTACATCGCTGCCTTCCGTGAAGTTGCGGCGCAGGATAATGCCGCTAACCTGAGGTCGAACCTCCGCAACCCGAAATGCATCTGTTCTGCCCGGGAGTTCAGTGGTGACAGCCAGAGGTGCGCTTTTCACGATGTGCACGCTGACCTGAGGCGCCTGCGGGGACTGTTGTTGTTTTTCCTGACCATCGCATCCAGTGAGCAGTACCGCGCAGACAATGAAACCGGATAAGGGTAAGCGTCTGAAATAATTCGTCATTGCTGTTCCTTTAAATGCCCACTAACCGATATATGCCGTGAACCGGTAGCTAGGGCAGAGGGATAAAAAATAAAATGTAGCTGCGTATAATAATGAGGGTATTTAATGTTTTTTAATTTATAAGTGCGAATGACCAGGCCTGAAGACAAAATCAGAATCGGTCCCGGCACTTTCAGCGGTATACTTCTGGCGAATTAAACAGATAATCAGGGCTTAATGTTCTCTAGTTATTCATGCCGTGAATTTATTTGTCTTGATGTATTTGTATTAATTATAAATTATGTGCGTTGACTTTTTTTGTGCAAAATTAAAACGGATTTTGGTGAATACTTTCATTTCCATGAACGCAGTAATACCTTTAAACCTTGTGCATAACGAGTAGTTGTCTATGGCGCGTAAAAAGAAAGAAGAGGCTCAACAAACCCGGCAGCAGCTGATTGAGGCGGCTATCGGACAGTTTGCGACGCGTGGCGTAGCCAGCACGACGCTGACGGATATCGCGGATGCCGCCAGGGTGACGCGCGGCGCGATCTACTGGCACTTCACCAGTAAATCTGAAATATTTAATGCCATCTGGGAACAGCAATTACCGCTTCGCGACATTATTCGCGACAGGCTTTCTCTTTCCGAAAGTGATGACCCGTTGTTAATGCTTCGTGAGCAATTTATAACTGCGCTGCAGTATATTGCGCATGAGCCCCGGCAATGCGCGCTTTTGCAAATTCTGTATCATAAGTGTGAATTTAGCAGAGATATGATTTCAGAGAGTGAAATCAGAAAGCGTATTGGATTCAATTATGAGACGCTACGCGTCGCGCTGGAGTCCTGTATTTCGCGGAAAATTATTTCGTCAAAGGTGAATGTTGATCTCACCTTGATCGTATTCCACGGTTTTTTTAGCGGAATAATTAAAAACTGGTTAATGAATAACGACAGTTTTAATCTTTATCAGCAGGCACCAGCTCTGGTAGACAGCATTCTGGCGACACTCCCTGTTATTCGCGTATCGCCTCATGATGATGTTTACAGCTCCGCGCCGGGTAACATTTCCCCTCGGGCACAAAGTGCCTCTATGGTCTGCGCGCTGACCGGTTTACCTAACAGATAGCCCTGAAGGGTGTTACAGCCCAGTTCGGTCAAAAAGGTTTGCTGAGCCACAGTTTCCACACCCTCTGCCACGACTTTCAGGTTGAGCGTTTTAGCAAGGGCCACAATCGCTGAGACAATAGTGGCATCCTCGCTTTCCCCGCTTAACTCTTTCACAAACGCTCTGTCGATTTTCAATTCACAGGCCGGTAAGCGCTTGAGATACAGCAGGCTCGAATATCCGGTGCCAAAATCATCGATGGAGGCCTTCACGCCAGCATCCGTCAGCTCTGTCAGCACCCGTACACTTTCATCCGGGTTGCTCATTGCCGTGGTTTCCGTCACTTCCAGAATCAACATTTCCGGTGGCACATGGTGAAGTGCCAGGCAGTCGAGAACCGTTTTAACCAGCGAAGGTTGTTCGAACTGCAATGTTGACAGGTTTACCGCCATTGACCAGTTTTGATGCCCCTGAAGATGCCATTCCCGCAGCTGGCGGCAGGCTTCATTCATCACCCAGTTGCCAATGGGGATGATAAGCCCCGTTTTTTCCGCCAGCGGCAGGAAAAGATCCGGGGTCAGTAATCCCTGTTTGGGATGTTGCCAGCGCAATAGCGCCTCAAATCCAAGGATAGGCCCCGCGGGGGCGTGAAATTTTGGCTGATACAGGAGGCGCAGCTCATTGCGATCGATCGCCATCCACAGATCGTTCATGAGCTGGAGATGGGTCTGCGCCAGGGTGTTCATGGAAGGCTGGAAAAAGTGGTAACCGTTCCGGCCCATATGCTTCGTGTGGTACATCGCCGCATCGGCGTTAAACATCAGCTCGCGCTCGGTTTTGCCGTCGTGAGGATAAAGTGCGATACCGATACTGAGGGTCACCACCAGTTCATAGGGATCGATATTGAACGGGCTATCGATTGCGCGCACCAGGGAATTGGCCAGCGAGGCCGCATCGTCCGGACCTTCTCCCTCTGTCAGCAGGACAAACTCATCACCGCCGATGCGCGCGAGGGTAAACTGGCCTTTCAGCAGAAGCAGCAGACGCTGCGTAACGGCGACCAGCAGTTTGTCACCGACATCATGGCCGTAGGCGTCATTGATGGCTTTAAAACCGTCGAGATCCATGAACATCAGGGCAAAATGAGTACCTTCACGGTCGGCTTTGCTGATGGCCTGATCGAGTCTGTCTTCCAGCAGGATACGGTTCGGCAGACGCGTCAGCGTATCCTGCAGCGCCAGCTGAGCGAGCTCGCGGTTCGCTTCTGCAAGCGACGAGGCCAGAAGGGCGGTACGTGCCTGAAGGCGGGCGTCCAGCATCGACACCAGCAGGGTGATCCCAAGAATAGAGAGCGCGACGACGCTGACCAGCACCGCCAGCCAGCTTCCGTTAATACCGTCATGATGAACCATTGTGGACATCGGAAACTGCGCGGCTTTCATCCCGGCGTAGTGCATACCGGCAATGGCAATTCCCATCGTGATGGCGGCACCCATGCGCATCAGCACGACCTGCGCGGCTTCGTGACGCAGTCGGAAGGTTAGCCATAGGGCCGCGAGTGAAGCGGCAAGCGCAATCGCGACCGAAATAGCTACCCAGACCTTGTCCCAGATAATCCCGGGCATCACTTCCAGCGCCGCCATACCGGTGTAATGCATGGCAACAATACCGCTTCCCATCACCAGCGCACCGGGCAGCAGCCGACCCAAGCGCAATTGTTCACAGCTCACGAGCCATAGCGCAAACAGCGACGACCCTACGGCGATGACCATGGATAACACCGTCAGGGTGGTGTTGTAGCTCATGCTCATGGAGAGGTCCATCGCCAGCATGCCGATAAAATGCATGGCCCATATGCCAATGCCCATTGCAATTCCGCCGCCAGCCAGCCAGACGCGGGCTGCAACGCCCTGACTTCCGGCGACGCGTGCAGCCATATTCAGCGCGGTATACGCCGCAATGATGGCAACAACGAAGGAGAGGACTACAAGGATATGGTTGTATTGGCTAACCAGCATGGTCGGTTCTACTCGAGTGTGAGGTTACGCTAGAGCGGTTGAGAAGGGCGAGACATTATCACCGTAAGTTAACGGCTCAAAGGGATTTAAATCCCCGTTTTTAGTGGGTAATAAGGGGGAGATTTGCGCGATCGGGCGGTTAGTCGAGCTCTGAGCAGTTCACTAATTTCAGCGGATTCACGGAGTTCATATTGCGACACTTATCGGTCTCGGTGCTCATCAGTTCAATCCACTGCATCAGGAGCGTATCGAAGATGAGAACGGAGATTGCAAAGACAACCAGCCACCAGTATTTACGAATCATTGTGTCATTCCGCGAGAAGAGCGCCAGTAGAGTGGGGGAAATATACACGAAAAGACGCGCTTTAAAAGCGGGATAAGCGAAGGTTTACAAAGCGTTGACGGAGAGGGGAAGGAAATAAAAAAGGCGCATCCCCATGCCAGGTAGCGCCTTTTTAAACAAGCATTTCGCTAACCGAAATTAGTTCATGCCGTATTTTTTCAGTTTCTTACGCAGAGTACCACGGTTGATACCCATCATCAGCGCAGCGCGGGTCTGGTTACCGCGGGTGTATTGCATCACCATGTCCAACAGTGGCTGTTCAACTTCAGCCAGTACCAGCTCATACAGATCATTAACATCCTGACCATTCAGTTGAGCAAAATAGTTCTTCAGTGCCTGTTTAACCGAGTCACGCAGGGGCTTTTGAGTTACCTGATCCTGAGAGTTTACGGTAGATACGGTCAGTACGTCAGAATTTACGCGTTGTTCGAACATAGTTCTGTCAGCTCTTTATTTCATTACGCAAGATTTTCGAAGTATGCCTCCAACGCCTCCAGCTGTACGCTGGCATCCTCTATGGCGTTGAATGTGCGCCGAAACTGGTCATCTGGAGCATGCTCCTGGAGATACCAGGAGACGTGTTTACGCGCAATTCGGTACCCTTTTGCCTGACCATAAAAGTCATGCAATTCCCGAACATGCGAGCAAAGCAAACGCTTAACCTCTGCCAGCGGCAGCGGGGCAAGCAGCTCCCCAGTGTCCAGATAATGCTGGATTTCCCGAAAGATCCAGGGTCTTCCCTGAGCGGCACGTCCTATCATCAGAGCATCAGCTCCCGTATAGTCGAGTACAGCTCTGGCTTTAAGCGGGTCAGTTATGTCGCCATTCGCGATAATCGGAATGGAAACTTTCTGCTTAACTGCCCGAATGCTGTCGTATTCAGCTTCACCGTTGAACAAACAGGCGCGAGTGCGTCCATGAATGGTCAGGGCCTGAATGCCACAGTCTTCGGCCAGTTGGGCAATTTCTACACAGTTACGGTGTTCCGGCGACCAACCCGTGCGAATCTTCAACGTAACAGGAACGTCCACTGCGCTGACAACCGCCGTCAGGATAGATTTCACCTGGTCGGGGTATTGCAGAAGGGCTGAACCTGCAAGCTTGCGATTCACCTTTTTGGCCGGGCACCCCATATTGATATCAATAATCTGGGCACCACTCTCCACGTTAATCCGCGCGGCATCTGCCATCTCTTCAGGCACGCTTCCGGCAATTTGCACGGTGCGAATACCTGGTTCATCAACGTGCACCATCCGAAGGCGGGATTTATCGCTTTCCCAAACCTGCGGGTTAGACGACATCATCTCGGATACGGTTAAACCGGCTCCCATCTCATAACACAGCGTCCTGAACGGCCGGTCTGTAATACCTGCCATTGGGGCTGCGATCAGGCGATTTCTAAGCTGGTGGTGTCCGATGCGCATGAGTTAAGAAATGACCATACTGTGACTGCAAGGCGGCGTATATTACGCATTTTTTGCACGAGATGAAAGGCCAAACTTTGAACAATCCACTGTTGTAGATCAAGGAATCGCCGCTCAATCTGTCCGTTCAAAATTATTCATTATTTAAATCATTATGTTATGCAGGAATGGTTATTTTATGGACGCTTACAATTTCCCGTAACTTCTCATCATTTCTGAATAAATGCGTCACTGACGCGGGATAATCTGCTGTTTTTAGCAGCAGATTATCCCGCTTCTTTGCGATCTGCGTCGCATTTTAGAACATGATCGTCAGGCGAAAAATGCGTCTTATTCGACCACAACACGCCCATGCAGCGACTGTACCGGACGGTTATTATCGTGGTGCAGGGTATGGGTGAATTTTTCGAGCTGTTCTGCAGAAACCGTCATGGGGTGCTTAAGCACAATCCATGTGACGCCTTCTGAGCACGGTGGGGTGGTCAGTGAACCGCTAAAGCGCCAGTACGTTTTATCTTTCGGCAGCAGAGCGTTCAGGTTGAGATTACCTTTGATGGAGACGTTCTGCTCGGCCAGCTGAGGCATAACGCTCCACAGTTTTTCAAGCTCCGGGTTTGCGGTCCCTTTATCGAACATGACCGCCACCACCGCCAGTTCTCCGCCGGCATTTTTATGAACCAGGTGCATTTCCATCGCATATCTCTTGCCATGAACGGTGTTTTCGCTCGGCGCGTGGAAATGGAACTGCTGTAAAGTCCAGGTTTGCTTATCCAGAGTAAGGGTATCGCGGGTATCAGCCGGTTCACTGGCCTGAATGGTATGGCCGTTGTTTGTCAGCGTCACGGGGCCATCAATGTAGTGCGTTTGTAGCGGGGAGAGATGGGCGTCAACGGTCGAATCAATATTAATGGGAGACTGGTTCATTCCGTTTTGACAGGTATTGTATGCCTCGTCCAGTTCGCCCCAGTGTTCCGGTGAACTATTTCCTTCGTAGCCCCAGTGTGATGCGAATGCTGAAGCCGAGATCATGCTCAGCGTCAGCAGCGCTGCCTTGCCTGTAATGTGTTTCATCATATTCTTCCGGTGAATTTTTGTAATACAAACCAATATGATTTGTAGGGGTATATTACCGAAGAATGACCGGAGGAGAGAAAAGTATCGGAGGAGAAGGGCGTGGTCAGATGACCACGCCAGATTCTTATTTTTTACGGCCGGTGATACGACACCACTCTTCTTTTTCCACCACCGGGTCGAGATCAAAGAGATCGGCATAAGCTTCACACACGCTGTCAGCCTGGCTTGCAAGAATGCCGGAAAGCCCCAGCAGACCGCCCTCAACGGGCAGCACGCTGATTAACGGGGCCAGCTCGCGCAGCGGGCCCGCCAGAATGTTTGCGACCACCACATCGGCCTTCATGGCTTCTGGCTGCGCATCCGGCAGATACAGCTCCAGACGATCGGAGACGCCGTTGCGTTCTGCGTTATCGCGGCTGGCCTGAATTGCCTGCGGATCGATATCGATCCCGATGGCTTTTGCCGCGCCCAGCTTCAGGGCGGCAATCGCGAGGATCCCGGATCCACAGCCGAAGTCGATCACCGTCTTACCGTCAAGATCCAGACCGTCCAGCCACTGCAGGCACAGGGACGTGGTTGGATGGGTGCCGGTACCAAACGCCAGGCCCGGGTCGAGCATCACGTTAACCGCGCTTTCATCGGGAACATCGCGCCAGCTTGGGCAGATCCACAGGCGTTTGCCGAACTGCATCGGGTGGAAGTTATCCATCCACTCGCGTTCCCAGTCTTTGTCTTCAAGCTGTTCGATTTTGTGCGCAAAACCCGCGCCCAGCAGAGGATGATTTTCCAGAATCGCGACCACTTCTTTCATGTCGGTTTCGGCATCAAACAGACCAATAACGTCGGTGTCGCCCCACAGGCGGGTTTCACCCGGCAATGGCTCAAAGACCGGCGTGTCATGCGTGTCCTGGAAGGTGATAGAGACCGAGCCGGCCTCCATCAGCGCATCGCTCAGTTCCTCGGCGTTAGCGCCGGTTGTGTTCAGTTTTAGTTGGATCCACGGCATGGCAAAACTCTTTATTTATCAGATGAAATCATAGCGGGTTGTGGCGCGGGCTGACCGAAACGGTTCCCCACCACAAACGCCAGTAAACTTAGCAGTAACGAAGGCACAATCGGATGGAAGCCCAGGTACTGAATTTTAAACGTAGCGAGAACGGCATACAGCACACCGCCGACTATCATGCCGCTCAGCGCGCCCGCAGCGTTCGCGCGTTCCCAGTAGAGCCCTAACACCAGCGGCCACAGGAAAACGGCTTCAAGGCCGCCAAACGCCAGCAGATTCAGCCAGATGATCATCTCCGGCGGGCGCCATGCGGCTAACATCATCAGAATGCCGAGCACCAGCGTGGTCCAGGTCGAGATGCGTTTAAGCTTTTGCTCATTATGCATTTTAGCCGGACGCGCGCTAAGCCACAGATCTTTGATGATGGTGGCAGAAGCCTGCAGCAGATGGGCGTTAACGTTGGACATGATGGCCGCCATCGGTGCAGCAAGGAACAATCCTGCGGCCCATGGCGGGAGCACCTGCACCATCAGTGTAGGAATGACCTGATCCGGCACGGTCAGGTGGGGTAAAACCGCCCGTCCCAGCGCACCCGCCAGATGCATGCCCAGCATCAGAAGCGCGACAACGACGGTACCAATCACAATCCCCCGGTGAACGGCTTTGCTGTCTTTATAGGAGATACAGCGCACGGCCGTGTGAGGCAGGCCGATTACGCCAAAGCAGACCAGCACCCAGAAGGAGGTCATAAACGCCGGCGTCAGGATATCATCTGCACCGTGGGGGCTGACCAGTTTAGGATCGATCTGTTCCAGCGTTTGCACCGCATTGTGCAATCCGCCGGCCGCATAGATGACGCCAACCAGCAGCACAAGAGTGCCTATCAGCATCACCATACCCTGCATGGTGTCGTTCAGCACGCTGGCCCGGAAGCCGCCAAACGCGGTGTACAGCGCAATCGTGATCCCGAAGATGAGCAACCCGGTCTCGTACTTGATACCCGCCGCCGTTTCCAGCAATCGCGCGCCGCCAATAAACTGAACGGCAATAGCGCCGACAAAGGCAACAATCAGGCTGATACTTGCGATCCAGACCACCGCGCGGCTCTGATAGCGTGCCTGCAGCATGTCGTTAAGCGTAATGGCGTTATAGCGGCGGGCGAGAATAGCAAATTTTTTGCCCAGAATGCCCAGCGACAGCCAGATAGTGGGCACCTGGATCATGGCCAGCAATACCCAGCCGAGCCCGTATTTGTAAGCCGCTCCCGGTCCGCCTATGAACGAACTGGCGCTCACATAGGTGGCGGTCAGCGTCATCGCCAGCACAAACCCGCCCATGGAACGGCTGCCGAGGAAATATTCGCTCAGAAACGAACCGGTGCTGCGTTTGCGCATGGCATAGAAAGAGAGGCCAAACACCACGATCAAATAGACAATCAGCACGGTGATAATTTCAGTTTGCATCGCTATCCTCCAGCGGGAAATCGCGGAAGATAAAGCGCACCATCAGCCAGCTGAGCAGAATGAAAATCAGCGGTACCAGCAGACAGGCCATTTCAAACCAGTGCGGCAGGCCGGTTATGCCGATAGTGGAATCAGGTAAGTAAGCGGTCACTAACCATGCTGCGAGATAGAGAAGGGTCAGCCACAGCGCCCAGCGCGCTTCTTTATGGGCCTGAACAAAACGTTTGTCCATTGTTTGTCCCTTGTGGATGAAGAAAGCGGGGATTGTACATGATGAGGCTTTCCAGGCCCCAGAAATAAAAAAGGCCGGAAAATCCGGCCTTTTAGCAAAGATGCTGTATTACTTCTCGTGCAAACCGAGTTTTTTCTCCAGATAGTGGATGTTGGTTCCACCATTCTGGAAGTGCTCGTCGCTCATGATACGCATCTGCAGATCAACGTTGGTTTTGATTCCGTCGATGATCAGCTCCTGCAGGGCGTTCTTCATGCGGGCAATCGCCACGTCACGGTTTTCGCCATAGCAGATAAGCTTGCCGATCATTGAGTCATAGTACGGCGGTACGGTGTAACCGGCGTAGATATGAGACTCCCAGCGCACGCCAAAGCCGCCCGGCGCGTGGAAACGCGTGATTTTACCCGGGCTTGGCAGGAAGGTGTTCGGGTCTTCGGCGTTGATACGGCACTCTACCGCATGGCCTTTCACCACAACTTCTTCCTGCTTGATGGACAGCGGCTGTCCTGCGGCGATGCGCAGCTGTTCTTTGATCAGGTCAACGCCGGTGATCATTTCGGTAACCGGGTGTTCAACCTGAATACGGGTGTTCATTTCAATGAAGTAGAACTCGCCGTTTTCGAACAGGAACTCGAAGGTACCCGCACCGCGATAGCCGATATCGACACACGCTTTGGAGCAACGCTCGCCGATGTAGCGACGCAGTTCCGGGGTAATGCCCGGTGCTGGTGCTTCTTCGACCACTTTCTGGTGACGACGCTGCATGGAGCAGTCACGTTCTGCCAGATAGATGGCGTTACCCTGACCGTCTGCCAGCACCTGAATTTCGATGTGGCGTGGGTTTTCCAGGTATTTTTCCATGTACACCATGTCATTGCTGAAAGCGGCTTTCGCTTCCGCTTTGGTCATGGAGATGGACTGAGCCAGTTCAGCATCGCTGCGCACAACGCGCATACCGCGACCGCCGCCGCCGCCGGACGCTTTGATGATAACCGGGTAGCCAATGCGTTTAGCATGAGCACGGTTAGCATCCATGTCGTCGGTCAGAGGGCCGTCAGAGCCTGGTACGGTTGGAACACCGGCTTTTTTCATCGCGGTGATCGCAGACACTTTGTCGCCCATCAGGCGGATGGTGTCGGCTTTCGGGCCGATGAAGATAAAGCCAGAGCGTTCAACCTGCTCAGCAAAGTTGGCGTTCTCAGAGAGGAAGCCGTAACCCGGATGAATTGCCACCGCGCCGGTGATTTCAGCGGCGCTGATGATAGCCGGGATGTTCAGATAGCTTTTTACGGACGGAGCCGGGCCAATACAGACCGTCTCATCCGCCAGCAATACGTGTTTTAAATCGCGATCCGCGCTTGAGTGCACAGCGACGGTCTTGATGCCCAGTTCTTTACAGGCACGAAGAATACGCAGAGCAATCTCGCCGCGGTTGGCGATAACAATTTTATCCAGCATGTTCGCCTCGTTACTCGATGACGACCAGCGGCTCGTCAAATTCAACCGGCTGACCACTTTCGACCAGAATCGCTTTCACAGTACCTGATTTGTCTGCTTCGATCTGGTTCATCATTTTCATCGCTTCAACGATGCACAGGGTATCGCCTACGTTGACTTTCTGACCCACTTCGATGAACGCCTTCGCGTCCGGGCTCGGGGTGCGGTAGAAAGTACCAACCATTGGGGAACGTACGATGTGACCACTGATTTCTGCTGCAGCGGCAGGTGCGGCTTCAGCTGCTGGTGCAACGGCTGCGGAGAGCGCAGGCTGCTGCACTGGCGCAGCATAAGCCTGCTGCATTACCGGGAAGCTAGCGGCTGGGGCTGCACGGCTGATGCGTACAGACTCTTCGCCTTCAGAAATTTCCAGTTCGGAGATGCCTGATTCTTCAACCAGCTCGATCAGTTTTTTAATCTTACGAATATCCATGAGTGGGTTCCGTACTCTTGTTTAGTGTGATTGTGACAAGCGTTTTACCGCTGTCTGTAAAGCGTATGAATAGCCGTCTGCGCCCAGTCCGCAGATAACGCCAGCAGCGATATCCGACAGATACGAATGGTGGCGGAACGGCTCTCGGGCGTGCACATTACTCAGGTGGATCTCGATAAACGGGATACTCACCGCGAGCAGTGCGTCGCGGATAGCAACACTGGTGTGCGTAAACGCGGCCGGATTAATCAGGATATAGTCCACATTGTCTTTAGCCTGATGAATACGGTCGATGAGTGCGTACTCCGCATTCGACTGAAAATGATCCAAATCCACATTCAGTGACGCTGCTTCCGTTCCCAGACGGTTAACAATTTCACTTAATGTCAGCGTGCCGTACTTCTCTGGCTCACGGGTGCCGAGCATGTTCAGGTTCGGTCCGTTCAAAACTAAGATATGGAACTTATCAGTCATTGTGCTGCCATCTCCTGCGATTTTCCGGTAAAAAACAAAATATACCTTCGAAGCGCAATTGTCACCTTTTCAGAGGCTTAAAACCGCTGTCAGGCGAACCAAGGTCGCACATTATAACGATTTCGTAGCATTTAGCAGCTAAATACTGGTCTTATCAGGGAAGATTATCAACCGCTATCCGAAAAAGATTTGCGGTTGACGGGGAATCTGCGGGAAAACGCACAGTTTCGCGAACTATCGCAACCACTGGCGGAACTTCTTGTAACGCCATGCTAAAAGCGCCACGGCCGCCAGTGCGTAAAGGACTGGCTGAGGCGAGAGGATCTTCACCGACCACAGGTAATGAATGGGGGCGAGGATCGCGACAAGATAGACGAAGTTGTGCAACAGTTGCCAGCGCCTGCCCAGCTTACGCTGCGCATACTGCGTAGACGTCAGCGCTAACGCCAGTAAAACCAGCCAGCTCACGATACCCAGCGTCAGATAAGGACGTGTCACCAGTTCGCGGCCCAGCAGCGCCAGATTGTTAATACCCAGTTCCAGCAGGGCATAGCTGGTAAGGTGCAGCGTCGCCCAGGCAAAACACCATAGCCCCAAGAGCCGACGGGTTCGTATCAATAATGGCTGTTTAGCGTAACGCGCCAGCGGCGAGACGAGCAAGGTCGCCAGCAAAAATTTCAGAGCCATCCGACCCGTAAAATGCTGAATATCCTTGGCCGGATCTGCGCTAAAGAGCCCCTGGCTGGCGGCCCAGAACAGCCATATAAAAGGAAGTAACCCGGCCAGGTGCAGCAGCACCTTCAGCCAGGTAATCTGCTTTGCCGTTAAACGCACTTAGAAATTCTCCCGTAAATTCAGCCCACGGTAGAGAGAGGCCACTTCATCCGCGTAGCCGTTAAACAGCAGCGTAGGCTGGCGCTTGATGTCCAGCGCGCCGCCGGAACCGATAAAACGCTCGGTTGCCTGCGACCAGCGTGGGTGATCCACATGCGGATTCACGTTCGCGAAGAAACCGTATTCGTCCGGCGCCGCCAGATTCCAGGTGGTTGGCGGACGTTCGCGAGTGAGCTTAATGCTGACGATAGATTTAATCCCTTTGAAGCCATATTTCCACGGTACGGTTAAACGGATGGGGGCGCCGTTCTGCGGTGGAAGCGCTTTGCCATAAACGCCGACGGTCAGCAGGGTAAGGGGATGCATCGCTTCGTCGAGACGTAACCCTTCAACATAGGGATACTCCAGCCCGCCGCCGATAAACCGGTCTTTCTGCCCTGGCATCTCGTCCGGCGCATAACGCGTCTGAAAAGCGACATATTTTGCGTTGCTGTTGGGCTCAGCCATCGCCAGCAGTTTATGCAGCGGGAAGCCTACCCAGGGCACCACCATTGACCACGCTTCCACGCAGCGCATGCGATAGATACGCTCTTCGAGGGGAAAACGGGTGGTGAGATCGTGATGGTCCAGCGTCAGGGGTTTTGCCACTTCGCCCTCGATTTTCAACGTCCACGGATCGGTTTTGAGGCTGCCTGCGTTGGCTGCAGGATCGGCCTTGTCGAGACCAAATTCGTAGAAGTTGTTGTAGCCGGTAACTTTATCTTCCGGCGTGAGCGTCAGTTTATTTTGCCATTGGGCGGGTTTCGTAAAGGTGAGCGGTGCGCCGGAAGGCGCCTTTGGCCGATCGTTACCTTTAAACCAGTCGAGCAGGTCGGCGTGTGCCGCCGGTGAGAGCGTGAGCGCGGTGGCGCTGATGCCAAGCATTTTCAGGATCTGGCGGCGCTGTAACATAAAGACAGACTCAGACGTTACGTCGGCTTCCGTCAGTTTTCGGTTTTTCATGGCATCCTCCGTCATGCGTTTTTCTAAGCATGACGGAGGAGAGGGATTCGCGCGAATATGTCACGAAAATTTGAAGATTAGGCGATTTTCACCAGCGCGCGACCGTGGAACTGATTGTCCATGATTTTACTGGCATATTCCGGCGCCTGGCTGAGGGTAATCTCCGTTGCGCTCTGGGAATAGAAGATTTCCGGCAGATCGCGCACCAGCCGTTCCCAGGCTTCAAGACGACGGGCTGGCGGGGTCATCACGGAATCCACACCCTGCAGACGTACGTTACGCAGAATAAACGGCATCACGGTGGTTGGCAGGGCAAATCCTCCGGCCAGTCCGCAGGCTGCGACGCAGCCGCCGTAGTTCATCTGCGCCAGCACTTTTGCCAGCACCTTATCACCGACGGTATCCACCGCACCTGCCCAGACCTGTTTTTCCAGAGGGCGGGTTTCGTCAAACTCGTCGCGGCCAAGAATGCGGCTGGCACCGAGCTGACGCAGGTAATCGTGGGTACTTTCGCGACCCGACACCGCAGCGACCTGATAGCCCAGCTTGTGCAGCAGCGTTACGGCCGTGCTGCCGACGCCACCGCTGGCGCCGGTGACGACAACTTCACCCGACTCAGGGCGGACGCCCGCATCTTCCAGCGCCATCACGCACAGCATGGCGGTAAAGCCTGCCGTGCCGATAATCATCGCTTTGCGGCCATCCATGCCTTTCGGCATCGGCACCAGCCAGTCGCCCTTAACGCGCGCCTGCGTTGCCAGACCGCCCCAGTGATTTTCACCGACGCCCCACCCGGTAAGCAGCACCTGCTGGCCCGGATGGAAGCGCGGATCCTCGCTGGTATGAACCCGGCCAGCGAAATCAATTCCCGGCACCATAGGGAAATTTCGGATGATTTTACCCTTACCGGTGATAGCCAGCGCGTCCTTATAATTTAAACTGGACCAGTCGATGTCGACGGTTACTTCGCCTTCCGGCAGGCGACCCTCTTCAACCGCCTGCACTGAGGCAAGCGTTTTGCCGTCCTGCTGTTCTAAGATCAAAGCCTGCATACGGGGTCCTCTCGACTCAGATGATTGGAAAATAATTTCTGAAGACTATACTCGCTTAGGGAAACGCAGTGCCGATTTAACGCAATAAATTGCCAGATACACCAGGTTTGGTAGTATGCCGCATTTGAAATGCAAGTTAGCGCTTACTCGCTACCCCATCAACCCACGGAGTAATCTCAAGGATGCGATTAACGACGAAGTTCTCAGCTTTTATCACCTTGCTGACGGGGCTGACCATTTTTGTCACGCTTCTGGGCTGCTCTCTGAGTTTTTACAACGCCATTCAGGACAAGCTGGTCAACCGGGTACAGTCTGTCGCATCGGTGATTGATACGCGTCTGCTGACGACGCCGCTGCCGGCGCTCTCCCGCGAGCTCGATGAGTTGATGGTACCTGTTGATATTGTTCAGATCGACATTCAGCAGGGAAAGCATCGCGTTTTAAGCCATGAACGCCAGGGAAGCTATCGCCCCGCGGGCGTGGTGAGCCAGTACCGGGAAGTGACGGTGCACTCCCTCAAAAATCCGGGCATGACCATCCACATGGTCTATCTCGATCCGATGGCCAGCTATTTCCATTCCATGATGACCACCGCGCCGCTCACCGTCGCCGTGGTGTTTATTGTCCTGCTGATCTTTCTCGCGGTCCGCTGGCTGCGGCGCCAGCTTTCTGGTCAGGAGCTGCTGGAGCTCCGCTCCTTGCGGATCCTTAACGGTGAACGCGGCCCACAGGTGCGCGGCTCGGTTCATGAATGGCCTTCACGCGCCAGCAGCGCGCTGGATACGCTACTCTCAGAAATCCAGTTTGCCAGCGACCAGCGCAGCCGTATGGATACGCTGATCCGCTCGTATGCCGCGCAGGATAATAAAACCGGCCTGAACAACCGCCTTTTCTTTGATAATCAGCTCGCCACGCTGCTCGACGATTCGGAAAAGGTGGGAACACACGGGGTGGTGATGATGATTCGCCTGCCCGATTTCGATCTCCTGCGCGATACCTGGGGACAGCGGGCCGCGGAAGAAAATCTCTTTACGCTGATTAACCTGCTCTCCACCTTTATTATGCGCTACCCGGGGGCGCTGCTGGCCCGCTATCACCGCAGCGACTTTGCCGTATTGCTGCCTCATCGCACGCTGAAGGAGTCTGAAAGCATCGCCAGCCAGCTGCTGAAGGCGGTGGATGCGCTGCCGCAGAGCAAAATGCTCGACAGGGACGATATGGTGCACATGGGGATCTGCGCCTGGCGCGGCGGACAATCGGCAGAACAGGTGATGGAGCACGCCGAAGCCGCCACCCGCAACGCCGTTCTGCAGGGGGCGAACGGGTGGGCGGTTTATGATGACTCGCTACCGGAAAAAGGGCGCGGCAACGTGCGCTGGCGAACGCTGATTGAGCAAATGCTTAGCCGCGGCGGGCCTCGCATTTATCAAAAACCCGCGGTCATGAAAAATGGCAACGTCCACCACCGTGAATTGATGTGTCGTATTTTTGACGGCACGGAAGAGGTTATCTCTGCGGAATATCTGCCGATGGTGCTGCAATTTGGGCTGTCCGAAGAGTATGACCGCCAGCAAATTACCCGACTGATTCCGTTTTTATCCTTCTGGCCTGAAGAAAACCTCGCGTTACAGGTCACCGTGGAGTCGTTAATACGCCCACGTTTTCAGCGCTGGCTGCGTGATACATTAATGCAATGCGAAAAATCGCAACGCAAACACATTATTTTTGAACTTGCTGAGGCGGATGTAGGTCAACACATCAGCCGGTTACGCCCGGTGGTACGTTTGATAAATGCGCTCGGCGCGCGTGTCGCGGTGACGCAGGCAGGTTTAACGCTGGTCAGTACCAACTGGATCAAGGAGCTGGATGTGGAGTTATTAAAGCTACATCCAGGCCTGGTGAGGAATATTGAGAAGCGTACGGAAAACCAGCTGCTGGTACAGAGTCTGGTAGAAGCATGCAAGGGAACGCGGACACAAGTGTTTGCTACGGGCGTGCGCTCCAGAAGCGAATGGCAGATGTTAAAAGAGCGCGGTGTTATGGGTGGTCAGGGGGATTTTTTTGCTGCCTCTCAACCGCTTGACACCAACGTGAAAAAATATTTGCAAAGATACTCTGTTTGACCTGCCGTTTACGCTGTTTTCACGTAGAATATCGCGCCTGTAGCTTTGAGTATGTCGAGCAAAAAGCCAGTGAACGACCTTTAACGGGTTACAAATGTCAGTGGGGAACGCTACTGTTTACTCAGCCCTGAGGGAGTCAGGGGATGATTTTGTAACATCAGGAAACGTACTGCACAAATTTTCACCGTTGCAGATGATTTTTGCGCCTTGTCGCTGCTGCGTGTGGTTGGTAAAGTAAGCGGATTTTGTTTTCCGCCCCAGCTTTCAGGATTATCCCTTAGTATGTTGAAAAAATTTCGTGGCATGTTTTCCAATGACCTGTCCATTGACCTGGGTACCGCGAATACCCTTATTTATGTAAAAGGACAAGGCATCGTATTGAATGAGCCTTCAGTTGTGGCCATTCGTCAGGATCGTGCAGGCTCGCCGAAAAGCGTGGCCGCAGTGGGTCATGACGCGAAGCAGATGCTGGGTCGTACCCCTGGCAACATCGCCGCCATTCGCCCAATGAAAGACGGCGTTATCGCTGACTTCTTCGTGACTGAAAAAATGCTTCAGCACTTCATCAAGCAGGTTCACAGCAACAGCTTCATGCGTCCAAGCCCGCGTGTTCTGGTGTGTGTGCCGGTTGGCGCAACCCAGGTTGAACGTCGCGCAATTCGTGAATCTGCCCAGGGTGCAGGTGCACGTGAAGTGTTCCTGATTGAAGAGCCAATGGCTGCGGCAATCGGTGCAGGTCTGCCTGTTTCTGAAGCTACCGGTTCTATGGTGGTGGATATCGGTGGTGGTACCACTGAAGTCGCCGTTATCTCTCTGAACGGCGTAGTGTACTCCTCTTCCGTACGTATCGGTGGTGACCGCTTCGATGAAGCCATCATTAATTACGTGCGCCGTAACTACGGCTCTCTGATCGGTGAAGCTACCGCAGAGCGTATCAAACACGAAATCGGCTCTGCTTATCCGGGCGATGAAGTGCGTGAGATCGAAGTTCGCGGTCGTAACCTGGCTGAAGGTGTTCCACGCGGCTTTACCCTGAACTCCAACGAAATTCTGGAAGCACTGCAGGAACCACTGACTGGCATCGTGAGCGCGGTAATGGTTGCGCTGGAACAGTGCCCACCAGAGCTGGCGTCCGACATCTCCGAGCGCGGTATGGTTCTGACCGGTGGTGGTGCGCTGCTGCGTAACCTCGACCGCCTGTTAATGGAAGAGACAGGTATTCCTGTCGTAGTTGCAGAAGATCCACTGACTTGCGTCGCCCGTGGTGGTGGCAAGGCGCTGGAAATGATCGACATGCACGGCGGCGATTTGTTCAGCGAAGAGTAGTCGAGTTTGAGAGGGTAGCAATTTGCTACCCTTTCTCTCTGACGCGAGAATACGCATAGCCTATGAAGCCAATTTTTAGCCGTGGCCCATCGCTACAGTTTCGCCTCATTCTGGCGGTTCTGGTTGCGCTTGGGGTCATTATTGCCGATAGCCGCCTCGGTACGTTCAGCCAAATCAGAACGTACATGGATACCGCCGTCAGTCCTTTCTACTTTGTATCAAATGGTCCCCGTGAACTACTCGACTCCGTTTCTCAAACGCTGTCTTCGCGTGACCAACTCGAACTCGAAAACCGGGCATTACGTCAGGAACTGCTGCTGAAAAACAGCGAGCTGCTGATGCTGGGGCAGTATAAGCAGGAAAATGCGCGTCTGCGTGAGCTGCTCGGCTCGCCGCTGCGTCAGGATGAGCAGAAAATGGTGACGCAGGTGATCTCAACCGTAAACGACCCTTACAGCGATCAGGTTGTGATCGACAAAGGGAGCGTAAACGGCGTGTATGAAGGTCAGCCTGTTATCAGTGATAAAGGCGTAGTGGGCCAGGTTGTTGCCGTGGCCAAACTGACCAGCCGCGTGCTGCTGATTTGCGATGCCACGCACGCGCTGCCGATCCAGGTTCTGCGTAACGATATTCGTGTGATTGCGGCCGGTAACGGCTGTACGGACGATCTGCAGCTGGAACACCTGCCTGCTAACACGGATATCCGCGTGGGCGACGTCCTGGTGACCTCCGGTCTGGGCGGACGCTTCCCTGAAGGCTATCCGGTTGCGGTGGTCTCGTCAGTGAAGCTGGATACTCAGCGTGCCTATACCGTGATTCAGGCGCGTCCAACCGCCGGTTTACAGCGTCTGCGCTATCTGCTGCTGCTGTGGGGTGCCGATCGCAATGGTGCTAACCCGATGACGCCTGAAGAGGTGCATCGTGTGGCGAATGAACGCCTGATGCAGATGATGCCGCAGGTTCTCCCGCCTGCGGATTCCATGGGGCCACCTGCGCCAGTCCCGGCGCCGGCAACAGGGTTAACGCAGCCGCTGCCGGATGCGCCGCCACCGCCTAAACTCTCTTCGGGAGGGCAGTAGTGGCAAGCTATCGTAGCCAGGGACGCTGGGTCATCTGGCTCTCGTTTCTCATCGCACTGTTACTGCAAGTGATGCCCTGGCCGGATGACATTCTCGTTTTCCGGCCTAACTGGGTATTGCTCATTTTGCTCTACTGGATCCTTGCCCTGCCGCATCGCGTAAATGTCGGCACAGGTTTTGTGATGGGTGCCATACTGGATCTCATTAGCGGCTCTACGCTTGGCGTGCGTGCCTTGTCCATGAGCATTATTGCGTACCTCGTCGCTCTCAAATTCCAGCTCTTTCGTAACCTTGCGCTCTGGCAACAGGCCCTGGTGGTGATGCTATTGTCGCTCGCGGCGGATATCGTTGTTTTCTGGGCAGAGTTTTTAGTGATCAACGTCTCTTTCCGACCGGAAGTGTTCTGGAGTAGTGTAGTAAACGGTGTGCTCTGGCCATGGCTGTTCCTGCTGATGCGTAAGGTTCGCCAGCAGTTTGCTGTGCAATAAAAGGTTTCTATGACGTCTTTGTATCTCGCTTCCGGCTCCCCGCGCCGTCAGGAACTCCTGACGCAGCTAGGGGTGTCTTTTGAACGCATCGTGACCGGCATTGAAGAAAAACGTGCTGAGGGCGAAAGTGCTCAACAGTACGTGTCTCGCCTGGCGCGCGAGAAAGCGCAGGCTGGCGTAGCCAGCGTGCCACGCGATCTTCCCGTGCTGGGGGCAGATACCATCGTTATCCTTAACGGTGAAGTGCTTGAGAAACCGCGCGACGCCGCTCATGCGGCGCGCATGCTGCGCAAACTGTCCGGACAAACGCATCAGGTGATGACGGCCGTCGCGCTGGCTGACAGCCAGCACGTGCTGGATTGCCTGGTGGTGACGGACGTGACGTTCAGAGTACTTACCGACGACGACATCGCCGCTTATATTGCCAGCGGTGAACCGATGGATAAAGCAGGTGCATACGGTATTCAGGGGCTGGGTGGCTGTTTTGTCAGGAAGATTCATGGCAGCTATCACGCCGTAGTCGGCTTACCGCTGGTGGAAACGTATGAGTTGCTGAGCAATTTTAACTCACTGCGTGAGGGAAGGGATAATTATGACGGCTGAATTGTTGGTAAACGTAACGCCATCGGAAACCCGTGTGGCCTATATTGATGGTGGCATTCTTCAGGAAATTCATATTGAGCGTGAAGCGCGGCGCGGAATAGTAGGCAATATCTACAAAGGTCGTGTCAGTCGTGTACTACCGGGTATGCAGGCGGCTTTTGTAGATATTGGACTGGATAAGGCGGCATTTTTACATGCCTCCGATATCATGCCGCACACCGAGTGCGTTGCGGGCGAAGAGCAAAAGCAGTTTGCCGTGCGCGATATTTCTGAGCTGGTGCGTCAGGGACAGGATCTGATGGTACAGGTGGTGAAAGACCCCCTCGGTACCAAAGGCGCGCGTTTGACCACCGACATCACCTTACCTTCCCGCTATCTGGTCTTTATGCCCGGCGCGTCGCACGTGGGTGTTTCGCAGCGTATAGAGAGCGAAACCGAGCGCGAGCGTCTTAAAAAAGTGGTCAGCGCCTACTGCGATGAGCAGGGTGGGTTTATCATCCGTACCGCCGCGGAAGGGATCAGCGAAGAAGACCTGGCGTCTGATGCGGCCTATCTGAAGCGCGTCTGGACCAAAGTGATGGAGCGTAAGAAACGCAACCAGACCCGCTACCAGCTCTATGGCGAGCTGGCCCTGGCTCAGCGTGTTCTGCGTGATTTTGCCGATGCGCAGCTCGACCGCATTCGCGTGGACTCTCGCCTGACCTATGAAGCTCTGCTGGAGTTTACCGCCGAATATATCCCCGAGATGCCCGGCCTGCTGGAGCATTACTCAGGGCGTCAGCCGATCTTCGATCTCTATGATGTTGAAAACGAGATCCAACGCGCGCTGGAGCGTAAGGTCGAGCTGAAATCCGGCGGGTATCTGATCATCGATCAGACCGAAGCGATGACCACCGTCGATATCAACACCGGCGCGTTTGTTGGCCATCGCAACCTGGATGACACTATCTTCAATACCAACATCGAAGCCACCCAGGCGATTGCGCGCCAGCTTCGTCTGCGCAACCTGGGTGGCATTATCATCATCGACTTTATCGATATGAGTAATGAAGACCATCGCCGCCGCGTGCTGCACTCGCTTGAGCAGGCGCTGAGTAAAGATCGCGTGAAAACCAGCATCAACGGTTTCTCACAGCTGGGGCTGGTGGAAATGACGCGCAAGCGTACCCGTGAAAGCGTTGAGCATGTGCTGTGTAATGAATGCCCAACCTGCCATGGACGCGGAACGGTAAAGACGGTTGAGACCGTCTGCTACGAAATCATGCGTGAGATCGTTCGTGTTCATCATGCCTACGACTCCGATCGTTTTCTGGTCTATGCTTCCCCTGCGGTGGCTGAAGCGCTGAAAGGCGAAGAGTCACACGCGCTGGCGGAAGTGGAAATCTTTGTCGGCAAACAGGTAAAAGTACAAATTGAACCGCTCTATAACCAGGAGCAGTTCGACGTCGTGATGATGTAAGACGCAGTACGCTGCGTGACGAAAGCTGACAAGGAGAGATGCGTGAGGCGATTGCCGGGGATTTTATTGCTTACAGGGGCAACGCTGGTCGTGATTGTCGCGTTGCTCGTGAGCGGGCTACGCCTCGTTTTACCGCATCTGGACAGCTGGCGTCCGCAGCTGCTGGCAAAAATCGAATCCACCACTGGCGTGCCGGTGAACGTAAGCCAGCTCAGCGCCAACTGGCAGAATTTTGGCCCGACGCTTGATGTCCGGGATATCAATGCCAGCCTGAAAGACGGCGGCTACCTCAAAATTAAACGCGTGACCCTGGCGCTGGACGTCTGGCAAAGTCTGCTGCATCTGCGCTGGCAGTTTCGCGATCTCACCTTTTATCAACTCCAGTTTCTGACCAACACGCCGCTGTCTGGTGGCGATAGCAGTCAGGGGCTTGAAGCCAACCGCTTCAGCGATCTCTTCCTCCGCCAGTTCGATCATTTCGACCTGCGCGACAGCGAAGTGAGCTTTATTACCCTTTCTGGCCAGCGCGCCGAGCTCGCGATCCCCCAGCTGACCTGGCTCAACGGCAAAGATCGGCACCGCGCCGAGGGGCAGGTTAGTCTCTCAAGTCTGAACGGCCAGCACGGCGTGATGCAGGTGCGCATGGATCTGCGGGACGATGACGGCTTGCTTAACAACGGCAAAGTCTGGCTACAGGCCGACGATGTGGATGTGAAGCCGTGGCTGGGCGACTGGATCCAGCAAAATATGCAGCTGGAAACGGCCCGTTTCAGCCTTGAAGGCTGGCTGACCCTGACGAAAGGGGAATTTGCCAGCGGTGATATCTGGCTCAAGCAGGGGGGCGCAAGCTGGAAAGGTGAAAAACAGCAGCATCAGCTTTCCGTTGATAACCTCACCGCGCACGTCACGCAGGAGAAAGAGGGCTGGCAGTTCGCCATTCCGGACACGCGCATCACTATGGACGATAAGCCGTGGCCGCGCGGTGCGCTGACGCTGGCCTGGATGCCGGAGCAGGACGTTGGCGGTGCGGCCAGCAAACGCAGCGACGAGCTGCGCATCCGTGCCAGTAACCTGGATTTGGCCGCCATTGAAGGGCTGCGCTCCATGGCAGCAAAGCTCTCGCCTGACCTTGGTGAGATCTGGCTGGCCACGCAGCCGAGCGGGAAGATAGACGCCCTGGCGCTGGATATTCCGCTACAGGCGACAGAAAAAACCCGTTTCCAGGCAACGTGGAAAGATCTCGCCTGGAAGCAGTGGAAGCTGCTGCCGGGTGCGGAGCACTTTAGCGGCAAGCTGGAAGGCAGCGTGGAGAACGGCAGGCTGACGGTTGATATGCACGACGCCAGAATGCCTTACGAAACTGTCTTCCGCGCGCCGCTGGAAATTGAACAGGGCAGCGCGGTGCTAAACTGGCTCCGTAACGATAAAGGTTTCCAGCTTGATGGCCGCCATATCGACGTTAAAGCCAAAGCGGTGCATGCGCGCGGCGATTTCCGCTATCTGCAGCCAGAAGGTGAAGAGCCGTGGCTGGGTATTCTGGCCGGCATTAGCACCAGTGACGGTTCTCAGGCCTGGCGCTATTTCCCGGAAAACCTGATGGGTAAAGCGCTGGTGGACTATCTGAGCGGTGCAATTCAGGGCGGTCAGGCCGAGAGTGCCACGCTGGCCTACGGCGGTAATCCGCATCTTTTCCCGTACAAGCATAATGAAGGTCAGTTCCAGGTGCTGGTGCCGTTACACAACGCCACCTTCGCGTTCCAGCCAGGCTGGCCCGCGCTGAAAAACCTGGACATCGAGCTTAACTTTCTCAATGACGGGCTGTGGATGAAGTCAGACAGCGTTGCGCTGGGCGGCGTGACGGCCAGCAACCTGACGGCAAACATCCCGGATTATTCAAAAGAGAAACTGCTCATTGATGCCGACATCAGCGGGCCGGGCAAAGCGGTGGGACCGTACTTTGAGGAGACGCCGCTGAAAGAATCGCTGGCGGCGACTCTGCAGCAGCTGCAGCTTGATGGTGATGTGAATGCTCGCTTACATCTTGATATCCCGCTGGACGGTGAAATGACCACCGCCAAAGGCGACGTCCGTCTGAAGAATAACAGCCTGTACATCAAACCCCTTGAGAGCACCCTGAAAAATCTCAGCGGGCAGTTCAGCTTTGAGAACGGCAACCTGAAGAGCGAGACGCTTACCGCCAGCTGGTTTAATCAGCCCGTGAATATCGACTTCACGACTACCGAGGGGGAAAAGGCTTATCAGGTGGCCGTCAATCTGGACGGTAGCTGGCAGCCATCGCGTATGGATGTTCTTCCGAAGGCCATTGAGGGATCCGTGGACGGTGCGGTCGCCTGGCAGGGCAAAGTCGCTATAGAGCTGCCTTATCACGCGGGTGCGCATTATCAGGTCGACATCACCGGCGATTTGAAAAACCTTCATAGCCAGCTGCCTGCGCCGCTGGATAAACAGGCCGGACAGCCGCTGCCGGTGAAGCTGAACGTTGATGGCAACCTGAACAGCTTCGAGCTGACCGGAAGCGCGGGCGGGACGAACCACTTTAACAGCCGCTGGCTGCTTAACCGCAAGCTCACCCTCGACAAAGCCATATGGACGACGGATAGCCGCTCCACGCCGCCGCTGCCGGAGCAGGCGGGCGTTGAGCTGAATCTCCCGCCGATGGACGGTGCGGAGTGGCTGGCGCTGTTCCAGAAAGGCGTTGGGCAAAACGTCGATCAAACCGCTCAGTTCCCGCAGGCCATTACCGTACGCACGCCGTCGCTGATGCTGGGCGGACAGCAGTGGAACAACCTGAGTATTGTTTCACAGCCCACCGCTAACGGCTCGAAGGTGGAGGCCCAGGGCAGAGAGATCAACGGTACGCTGACCATGCGCAATAACGCGCCGTGGCAGGCGGCGATCCGCTATCTCTACTACAACCCGGCAAGCGCGAGTGGGAAAGACCAGCCGGCAAAAACGTCGCCATTGAGTAAGACATCCCGCATCGATTTTAGCGGCTGGCCCGATCTCCAGCTGCGCTGTGCGGAGTGCTGGCTGTGGGGGCAAAAATATGGCCGTATCGACGGTGATTTTGCCATCCAGGGAAACACGCTTACGCTCTCTGGCGGGTTGGTTGATACCGGTTTTGGCCGGATGACGGCCGCAGGGGAATGGGTGAATAACCCCGGCGAGCAGCGTACGTCTCTGAAAGGCGACATTAAAGGTAACAAGCTGGATGCAGCGGCCAATTTCTTTGGTGTCAGCACGCCGCTGCGCGGCTCGTCATTTGACGTCGATTACGATCTTCACTGGCGCGCCGCGCCGTGGACGCCAGATGAGGCCTCGCTGAACGGCATTCTGAAAACCCGCTTCGGCAAAGGTGAAATCGCCGACGTGAGCACGGGGCGCGCCGGGCAGATCCTGCGCCTGCTGAGTTTTGATGCGCTGCTGCGCAAGCTGCGCTTCGATTTCAGCGATACCTTCAACGAAGGTTTCTACTACGATTCCATCCGCAGTACGGCGTGGATCAAAGACGGCGTTCTGCATACGGACGATACGCTGGTGGACGGCCTGGAAGCGGATATCGCCATGAAAGGCTCAGTCAACCTCATGCGTCGCGAGCTGGATATGGAAGCCGTGGTGGCGCCGGAAATTTCCGCGAGCGTGGGCGTAGCGGCGGCCTTTGTGGTGAACCCGATTGTCGGTGCGGCGGTGTTTGCCGCCAGTAAAGTGCTGGGGCCGCTCTGGAGCAAGGTCTCCATTCTGCGCTACCGCATTACCGGTCCGGTGGATAAACCGCAGATTAACGAGGTGCTGCGCCAGCCGCGCAAAGATGCACAGCAATGATTTGACGTGGGCAGGTAATTGCCTCACTCTCAATAAATACGATCTTTATACCGCCACGGGCGGCAACGAACGAGTAGCAATACGATGAGTCTGAACCTGGTAAGTGAACATTTGCTCGCAGCGAACGGCCTGAGCCATCAGGACCTGTTCTCCATTCTTGGTCAACTGACCGAACGCCGTCTCGACTACGGCGATCTCTATTTCCAGTCGAGCTATCACGAATCCTGGGTTTTAGAAGACAGCATCATCAAAGATGGCTCTTATAACATCGACCAGGGCGTTGGCGTTCGTGCCGTCAGCGGCGAGAAAACCGGTTTTGCCTATGCCGATCAGATTAGCCTGGCCGCACTAGAGCAGAGCGCGCAGGCAGCGCGTACCATTGTGCGCGATACCGGTGATGGTCGCGTGAAAACCCTGGGCGAAGTGTCTCACTCTGCGCTCTATACCAGCATCGATCCGCTGCAGAGCATGAGCCGCGAAGAGAAGCTGGATATCCTGCGCCGCGTCGACAAAGTGGCGCGTGCTGCCGATAAACGCGTGCAGGAAGTCTCCGCCAGCCTGAGCGGCGTTTATGAATTGATTCTGGTTGCGGCCACTGACGGCACTCTGGCGGCGGATGTTCGTCCGCTGGTGCGTCTCTCTATCAGCGTGCAGGTCGATGACGACGGTAAACGCGAGCGCGGCTCAAGCGGCGGCGGCGGCCGTTTCGGCTATGACTGGTTCCTGGGGGATGTTGACGGTGAAGCGCGCGCTGACGCGTGGGCAAAAGAAGCCGTGCGCATGGCGCTGGTGAATCTGAATGCTGTCGCGGCACCGGCGGGCTCATTCCCGGTGGTGTTGGGTGCCGGCTGGCCGGGCGTGCTGTTGCACGAAGCGGTAGGGCACGGTCTGGAAGGCGATTTTAACCGTCGCGGTACGTCCGTATTCAGCGGCCAGATCGGGCAACTCGTCTCATCTGAGCTGTGCACCGTTGTGGATGACGGCACCATGCGCGATCGCCGTGGCTCGGTGGCTATCGACGACGAAGGTACGCCAGGCCAGTACAATGTGCTGATTGAAAACGGCGTGCTGAAAGGCTATATGCAGGACAAACTCAACGCGCGCCTGATGGGCGTAGCGCCAACGGGTAACGGTCGTCGTGAATCCTATGCGCACCTGCCAATGCCGCGCATGACCAACACCTATATGCTGCCGGGCAAATCCACGCCGCAGGAGATTATCGAGTCCGTTGATTACGGTATCTTTGCACCAAACTTTGGCGGCGGTCAGGTGGACATCACCTCCGGTAAATTCGTCTTCTCCACGTCAGAAGCGTATCTGATCGAGAAAGGCAAAGTGACCAAAGCAGTAAAAGGCGCGACGCTGATTGGCTCCGGTATTGAAGCGATGCAGCAGATCTCCATGGTCGGTAACGATCTGAAGCTGGATAACGGCGTGGGCGTCTGCGGTAAAGAGGGCCAGAGCCTGCCGGTTGGCGTGGGCCAGCCAACGCTGAAAGTGGACAACCTGACGGTGGGCGGCACGGCCTGATCTGCGTTCACATAAAAAAAGGCGCTACCGAGTAGCGCCTTTTTTTTAACGTAATTGACCCAGCGGTATCTCCGGATCCGGCTCGTGGGTAATGCGGTTGCGTAAATCGCGGCGAATGATTTCGATCGACCAGAACCAGATCAGATGACCCACGATCTCTGATACGTGTTCATACCAGGGAAGGTCGAACAGCGGTGGTGTCAGCCCCATCAGAGGGAAGGAGATCATATGAACAAAAAGCTGGGCTAACGCACCCGCCAGCAAACCCTGCCAGAGTTTAATTTTCGGAAAGACTTCAGCAACTACACAATACCCTACAGCGAACACGATTGAGAAAATAATATGTGTTACGCCAACCCAGTTAAATATATGACCGGCAAAGGTATAAACCGCCGCGTTAGGATCAACGACGCCCAGCCAGTCGCGTAAAAATACATAGGGAGGGTTTAAAAAATTACGGGAACAATCAATCTGGCTTGAGGCTCTTATTAATTGTTCAGGCCCGCACGCGGCGGTGAATAAATCGGTGGGGCTTCGTGGCGGGAGCGGCACCTCGGCTCCCCATTTGACAAACGCGGAGACAATCCCTGCAATTAAACCGATGAACGCGGCGAGTCCATAGCGCCTGCGTGAGGGCGGTGTTTGTTCAAATATATTCATTTCTTTTCCTTGTTTAACGTCATCCTGCGGAATACATTTTATTATTCAAATCAGCAACAAATTAATAACAGTCTGAATGGCAGACTGCTTATAAGGTAAAGGGCAGGCAGCGGCAGTGTCAATTCGCTATTCCTGATAGCGGAGGGGAAATATTCTCGGATGAATGTATGTTTCATCCGGGAAATATTAATAACGCATATACTTTCAGGAATTAATCGATTATTCCTTCCTTCTTCCCCGCATCCCCTGAAACAGCTCCGCCACGTCCACAAAATACTCGGTCAGATAGTTAATACACACCTGCACTTTGAGCGGCAGCTTGTCTTTTTCGGTGTACAGGGCGTACACCGGGCGCGGATCGGACTGATAGCGAGGGAACAGGATCTCCAGTACGCCGCTGTTGATCTCGTTGATCACCCACATCAGCGGCACGTAGGCGATCCCGGCCCCGGCGACCAGCCAGCGGGAGATAGTCATCGGATCGTTGGTGACGAACCGGCCTTCCGGCAGCAGTTTGGTGGAGATCCCTTCCGGGGCGATCAGCTCAAATTCATTGTCGGGCCGCACGCTGTACTCCAGCCACGAGTGGTTGGTGAGATCGGCGGGCTTTTCCGGAACGCCGTACTGCGCCAGATAGCTCTTTGAGGCGCAAACCACCATCGGCATGCTGCCCAGCCGACGTGAGAACAGGCTGGAATCCTGCAGCGCGCCGACGCGGATCACCACGTCCAGGCCGTCGGCAATCAGATCCGGCGCCGGGATGCCCGTCACCAGGTTGACGGTAAGCCCGGGGTACTCTTTCAGCATATCCGCGGTCATGGCAGCGAGAACATTTTGTGCCATAGTTGAAGAACACCCGATGCGCAGCGTGCCGATGGGGGTGTTGTTAAAGGCATAGAGCTGTTCGTGAACATCCTGCACTTCAAGCAGCATGCGGCGACAGCCCTGATAGTAAATTTTACCCGCTTCCGTCAGCCCAATGCTGCGGGTACTGCGGTTGAGCAGCTTAACCTGAAGCTCATCTTCCAGTTTGGACACCGTCTGGCTAATGGATGAGACACTCATCTGAAGCTGGCGTGCCGCTGCGGTGAAAGAGCCCAGCTCGACCACTTTGGCGAAGACCGACATGCGTTTTAAACGTTCCATTGTTCACTCTGGCTTAAAAGTGATTTAGATCACATATTATAGATAACAGCATAACAGTTACGTTAATATACTATTAATTACATAACGGCTGCGCCATTCTCGCCCGGCGTTTCTTGCTCTCCTGCGGTGGCGTGCGCTAAAAAATTCTGAAGCCTGCACTCTCTCTTATCAAGGTCAACATGAGTCTGTTTCCCGTTATCGTGGTGTTCGGTTTGTCGTTCCCACCGATATTTTTCGAGCTTCTTTTATCACTGGCGATCTTCTGGCTGGTGCGCAAGGTGCTGGTCCCTACCGGGATCTACGATTTCGTCTGGCATCCTGCATTGTTCAATACCGCGCTGTATTGCTGCCTGTTTTACCTGATATCGCGCATGTTTGTCTGAGGTTGATGTGAAAACGCTAACAAGAAAAATCTCCCGCACTGCCATTACGATGGCGCTGGTAATCCTCGCCTTCATCGCTATTTTCCGCGCCTGGGTCTATTACACAGAATCGCCGTGGACGCGTGATGCGCGCTTCAGCGCCGACGTCGTGGCGATAGCGCCCGACGTAGCCGGCCTTATCACGGCGGTTAACGTTCACGATAACCAACTGGTGAAAAAAGATCAGGTCCTGTTCACCATTGACCAGCCTCGTTACCAGAAAGCGCTGGAAGAGGCGGAAGCGGATGTCGCCTATTACCAGGCGCTGGCAGCTGAGAAGCGCCGTGAGGCAGGCCGCCGTAACCAGCTGGGCGTGCAGGCAATGTCCCGTGAAGAGATTGACCAGTCCAACAACGTGCTGCAAACCGTGCTACACCAGCTGGCGAAAGCGCAAGCGACGCGCGACCTGGCGAAGCTCGATCTCGAGCGCACGGTGATCCGCGCGCCGTCCGATGGCTGGGTCACCAACCTTAACGTCTATGCCGGGGAATTTATCACCCGCGGCTCAACCGCCGTGGCGCTGGTTAAGCAGAACTCCTTCTACGTGCTCGCCTATATGGAAGAGACCAAGCTGGAAGGCGTGCGCCCAGGTTACCGGGCGGAAATCACGCCGCTTGGCAGCAACCGCGTCTTTAAAGGCACCGTCGACAGCGTCGCCGCGGGGGTGACCAACTCCAGCAGCTCTAACGATGCTAAAGGGATGGCAACGGTGGATTCCAACCTGGAGTGGGTGCGTCTGGCCCAGCGCGTGCCGGTGCGTATCCACCTGGACGAGCAGCAGGGAAATCTGTGGCCTGCGGGGACCACCGCCACGGTGGTGATTACCGGTGAAAAAGACAGGGATGCCAGCCAGGACTCGATCTTCCGTAAAATCGCCCATCGCCTGCGCGAGTTTGGTTAATCGCTATGGGGATCTTTTCCATCGCCAGCCAGCACATTCGCTTCGCCGTGAAGCTGGCCTGTGCCATCGTGCTGGCGCTGTTTGTCGGTTTTCATTTCCAGCTTGAAACCCCTCGCTGGGCGGTGCTGACGGCTGCGATTGTCGCGGCGGGTCCAGCTTTTGCCGCGGGTGGGGAGCCCTATTCGGGCGCCATCCGCTATCGCGGGATGCTGCGTATCATCGGGACGTTCATCGGCTGTTTCGCGGCGCTCACCATTATTATTCTGATGATCCGCACGCCGCTGCTGATGCTGATGGTCTGCTGTATCTGGGCGGGTTTCTGCACCTGGATTTCGTCTCTGGTGAAAGTGGAGAACTCCTACGCCTGGGGCCTGGCGGGCTATACCGCGCTGATTATTGTTATCACTATTCAGTCCGAACCGCTGCTCGCTCCGCAGTTTGCGGTTGAACGCTGCAGTGAGATTGTCATTGGTATTGTCTGCGCCATTGTCGCTGACCTGCTTTTCTCCCCGCGCTCCATCAAGCAGGAAGTAGACCGTGAACTCGACGCGCTGATCGTTGCCCAGTACCAGCTGATGCAGCTGTGTATTAAGCATGGCGACAGCGAAGAGGTGGATAAAGCCTGGAGCGGGCTGGTACGCCGCACGCAGGCGCTTGAAGGGATGCGCAGCAATCTCAATATGGAGTCTTCGCGCTGGGCCCGCGCTAACCGTCGTCTTAAAGCGCTCAATACCGTCTCTCTGACGCTGATTACCCAGGCATGCGAAACCTACCTTATTCAGAACACGCGCCCTGAAGCGGTGACCGATACGTTCCGCGAGCTGTTTGCCGAGCCGGTGGAAACGGTGCAGGACGTGCACAAGCAGCTTAAGCGCATGCGCCGGGTCATCGCCTGGACCGGGGAGCGCGACACGCCCGTGACGATCTACACCTGGGTCGGCGCCGCGACGCGCTACCTGTTGCTGAAACGCGGCGTGATCGGTAACACCAAAATCAGCGCGGCGGAAGAAGAGGTCCTTCAGGGAGAAGTGGTGATCAAGGCGGAATCTGCCGAGCGTCATCATGCGATGGTCAACTTCTGGCGTACAACGCTTGCCTGCATGCTCGGCACGCTGTTCTGGCTCTGGACGGGCTGGACGTCCGGCAGCGGCGCAATGGTGATGATTGCCGTTGTGACCGCACTGGCGATGCGTCTGCCTAACCCGCGTATGGTCGCTATTGATTTCCTGTACGGCACGATTGCCGCGTTGCCGATAGGCGCACTCTATTTCCTGGTGATCATTCCCTCTACGCAACAGAGCATGTTGCTGCTCTGTATTAGCCTGGCGGTGATGGCGTTCTTTATCGGCATTGAAGTGCAAAAGCGGCGTCTGGGATCGCTGGGGGCGCTGGCGAGTACGATAAACATTATTGTGCTGGATAACCCGATGACCTTCCACTTCAGCCAGTTTCTCGACAGCGCGTTAGGTCAGCTGGTGGGCTGTTTCCTAGCGATGATGGTCATTCTGCTGGTAAGGGATAACTCGCAGGCGAGAACGGGCCGCGTATTGCTGAACCAGTTTGTGTCGGCTGCCGTATCGTCTATGACCACCAACACCGCGCGCCGTAAAGAGAACCACCTGCCCGCGCTCTATCAGCAGCTGTTTTTATTGCTGAACAAATTCCCGGGCGATATCGCGAAGTTCCGGCTGGCGTTAACCATGATCATTGCGCACCAGCGTCTGCGTAACGCGCCTGTGCCGATCAACGACGATCTGTCGGCCTACCACCGTCAGCTGCGTCGTACCGCCGACCACGTGCTTTCCGCGAGCAGCGATGACAAACGACGCCGTTACTTCACGCAACTGCTTGAAGAGCTGGATATCTACCAGGAGAAGCTTAAGATCTGGGAAGCTCCGCCTCAGGTGACCGAGCCGGTAGGGCGGCTGGTGTCAATGCTGCATCGCTACCAGAGTGCCCTCACGGATAACTGACTGAAGTAAAAAAACCGACGCCAAAAGCGTCGGTTTTTTTGTGGCTATACTTAATTCCAGCACGTTCTTACATTTCAGAAAGGGAGGGCATATGACGACCCAGGCGCTACAGGACCACATCCTTTTTCAGACCGGTTATCTGGTCAATGGAATCTGGAAAACGCTGGACACGACGTTTGATGTGCTTAACCCCGCGACCGGTGAGGTCATCGCCAGAGTGGCAAAAGCGGGTAAAGCAGAAACCGAAGACGCTATCGCAGCGGCCACCAAAGCCTTCCCGGCATGGCGCGCCAAAACCGCGAAAGAGCGCTCGACTATCCTCTATCGCTGGTACGAGCTGATTATTGAGAATAAAAGCTGGCTCGGGCGGTTAATGACCACCGAGCAGGGCAAGCCCCTCAAAGAAGCGGAGGGGGAGGTGGAGTACGCTGCCAGCTTTATCCAGTGGTTTGCCGAAGAGGCCAAACGCGCTAACGGTGAAATTATTCCCCCTGTTAAACCCGGATCGCGCATTCTGGCCACCCGAGAACCGGTTGGCGTGGTCGCGGCGATTACGCCATGGAACTTCCCGATGGCGATGCTCACCCGTAAGTTAGGCCCGGCGCTGGCTGCTGGGTGTACCGGGGTAATCAAACCGGCAAATAACACGCCGCTCAGCGCCTTTGCGCTGCTTACGCTGGCAAAACAGGCCGGTGTGCCCGACGGCGTGCTCAACGCCGTGGCCGGGAATACGCATGAGATCAGCGACGCGATCATGGCGAGCCACGAGGTGCGGAAAATCTCGTTTACCGGCTCCACTTCCGTCGGCAAAACGCTGGTGCGTAATGCTGCGGAAACCATGAAGAAAGTCTCCATGGAGCTGGGGGGAAATGCCCCGTATATCGTTTTTGAAGATGCGGATATCGACGCTGCAGTTCAGGGGGCAATCGCCAACAAATTCCGCAATGCCGGGCAGGTCTGCGTCAGCGTTAACCGCTTCTATATTCAGGAAACCGTCTACGACAAGTTTGTGAACAAACTGGCCGATGCGGTGAACGCGCTGAAGGTGGGAAATGGTCTGGACGACGGTGTGGTCGTAGGTCCGCTGATTGAACCCTCAGCGGTGAACAAAGTGCGCGAGCATGTGGAAGACGCTGTTGCCCGGGGCGCGACCGTACTGGCGGGCGGTAAGCCTCATCCGCTTGGCGGGAATTTCTGGATGCCAACCGTGCTGGGCGACTGCCATGAAGGCATGAAGCTGGCAGAAGAAGAGACGTTTGGCCCGGTTGCGGCGTGCTTCCGTTTCACCTCGGAAGATGAAGTTATCCAGCGCGCCAACAACACGCCCTACGGGCTGGCGGCTTACTTCTACACTCAGAATCTCTCGCGGGTTTTCCGCGTTTCACAGGCCATTGAGAGCGGGATGATTGGCATTAACGAGTGCGCCGTGTCCACGGAGCTGGGGCCATTTGGCGGCGTTAAAGAGTCAGGTCTTGGACGTGAGGGCTCCGTGCTGGGTCTGGAAGAGTATCTGGAAGTTAAAACCCTGCATATCGGGGGATTATAATAGACGGGGCGGCATCTGCCGCTCGCATGGACTGGGTGGCTGGCAATGAAAACCTATACCTTTGATTTTGACGAGATCGATGGCCAGGAAGACTTTTATCGTGAATTTATCCGGGTGTTTGATCTTGAACGGGGAAGCGTGACGAATCTGGACACGCTGTGGGACGTGGTGACCGGGAGTCTGTTGCCGCTACCGCTGGAGATCGAGTTCATCCATTTGCCCGATAAGCTGCGCAGACGTTTTGGTGCGCTGATCTTGCTGTTCGATGAAGCAGAAGAAGAGCTGGAAGGGCAGCTGCGCTTTAACGCGCGCCAATGAATGAAAATGAAAAAAAGCCCCTGACCACGAGGCCAGGGGCAAGTCGTATGATGAGATACGACGAGGGTTTATTTATACAGTTCTGCCGTAGCATGCCAGTGGTCACCCTGATTCAGTTCGGTGACGCGATAGCTGCTGGCGCCTGCTTTTTCAGCTTTGGCGGCAAGTTCGTGACGAATATCCATCGGTGAGCCGGTGACTGACGTGACAGATACGCTGCCCATACGCTGCAGATTTTGAGCCTGGTCGGCATTCACTTGCTGTACGGCTGCACTCGCGCCGAAAGAGAGAACGGAAGCCAGACCGAGGGTTGCGATGATCAATTTAGTTTTCATAGTCTTTACTCCTGAATAGGGTTTTTGCTCAACGGCAGGAAGGGTTGAACCGCTATTTTTATGCCTGGTGCCGTTGAGTGGAGATTTACGTTTTCAGTTATTACTAAAACTTATTTGTACAGCTCAGCGGTAGCGTGCCAGTGGTCACCTGAACGCGCTTCGATGATGCGATAGGATGACGCACCCTGTTCTTCCGCTTTTTTGTTCAGCATTTCATGCATGTCCATTGGAGACGTGCCGATCGCGCCGACAGAAACCGTACCGATTGCCTGACGGGATTGCGCCTGGTCAGCGTTGATAGAGTCAGCAGCGAAAGCACCGAATGACAGAACAGACAGAACGCTCAGCGCCACTACAGTAGTTTTGATTTTCATGATTCTTACCTCGTCGAATTTTTTAGTGGGGTCTTGTTTCGTGACCCTCATCACAAAATCAAGTATACACTAATAACGCTAAAAATTAATACCAGACTAATGGTTTCTATTGTTATTACGTGTTAACCAGTCTTTTTTTTATAACGAAATTGCATAATGTTGGCCGTTTTTTGGCCATTTTGTGGGGTTATATCTAATTAAATCATATGGATATCTGCTTTTGATTTTTTGTGCGATTTTTTGATTTACCATTCACTGGATGAATGTTAATGGGTGGTAAAAAGCACTATTTGTCAAAGCCAGAGGCAGTAGAAGACAGGGGGAAATGATGCGGGAGCAGAATGATCCCCGCAGCGGCGCTACGGGGAGAGAGGATTACAGTTCCTGTTCGAACAGAGCCAGAATCGCTTCGTGGAGATCTTTAACGGAGAAACCGCTGGCCGGGATGGTAAAGATGGTGTCATCACCGGCGATAGTCCCGAGGATACCCTCCGTTTTACCTACTGAGTCCAGCATGCGGGCAATCAGCTGCGCGGCACCAGGGCTTGTGCGGATCACCACAACGGAGTCGTTGTAATCGATATCCAGAACCAGATTCTTGAGCGGGCTGGTGGTGGTCGGCACGCCAAGTTCTGCAGGCAGGCAATAAACCATCTCCATTTTGGCGTTACGGGTACGTACCGCGCCAAATTTGGTTAACATGCGGGAGACTTTCGACTGATTGATGTTATCGAAGCCTTGTTCCTGCAGCGCCTGAACAATTTCTCCCTGAGAACTGAATTTCTCTTCTTTAAGTAGCGCTTTAAACGCCTTAACTAATTCTTCTTGCTTAGACGAGCTTCGCATAAGTCACCCGGAATATGACGATAGAAACAACATTATTATGCATGTGGATGAATTTTTATGCAAATTATCTACTCAGCGCCAGGCTGAAATAATGTTATGAAAGGGAGTGATTTTATCAGATTTCGTTATCAGAAAACATGCCTGGGTCACGCCGCGCAAATAAGCTTAAAAGTAAATTAAATGTTATCAAAATGATGTTGTTTTGGTGGCGGGGCAGGGTGTATTGTAACCACCTCTTAATTCGTTGCCATCTGTCGTCAGATAGTCTTCTGAAGAGAGATAAAGCCGCGTGACCTCAAATTCTTTAGCTACGAAAATTGTAATTAAACACTTGCTGAATTATGGTCGCCGCAACGGATTTACAGATACTTAAGTTAACCATAATAAGGAGTTTAGGATGAAAGTCGCAGTCCTCGGCGCTGCTGGTGGTATCGGCCAGGCGCTTGCCCTACTACTGAAAACCCAACTGCCTTCAGGCTCAGAACTCTCCCTGTACGATATTGCTCCGGTAACCCCAGGTGTGGCGGTTGACCTGAGCCACATCCCAACTGCTGTAAAAATCAAAGGCTTCTCCGGTGAAGATGCGCGTCCTGCACTGCAGGGTGCCGACGTGGTGCTGATTTCTGCAGGCGTGGCGCGTAAGCCAGGCATGGATCGTTCAGACCTGTTCAACGTCAACGCAGGCATTGTGAAAAACCTGGTGCAGCAGATTGCTGAAATCTGCCCGAAAGCGTGCATCGGCATCATCACTAACCCGGTGAACACCACCGTTGCTATCGCGGCAGAAGTGCTGAAGAAAGCAGGTGTTTACGACAAAAACAAACTGTTCGGCGTGACCACGCTGGATATTATCCGTTCCAATACCTTTGTTGCTGAGCTGAAAGGCAAACAGCCAACAGAAGTGGAAGTTCCGGTCATTGGTGGACACTCTGGCGTCACCATTCTGCCTCTGCTGTCGCAGATCCCAGGCGTTAGCTTTACCGAGCAGGAAGTGGCTGACCTGACCAAACGCATCCAGAACGCGGGCACCGAAGTGGTGGAAGCGAAGGCGGGTGGCGGTTCTGCGACCCTGTCTATGGGCCAGGCGGCTGCGCGTTTCGGTCTGTCACTGGTTCGCGCTCTGCAGGGCGAGAAAGGCGTTGTTGAATGCGCTTACGTTGAAGGCGATGGCGAACACGCTCGCTTCTTCTCTCAGCCGCTGCTGCTGGGTAAAAACGGTATCGAAGAGCGTAAATCCATTGGTACGCTGAGCGCGTTTGAACAACACGCGATGGAAGGCATGCTGGACACGCTGAAGAAAGATATCACCCTGGGCGAAGAGTTCGTTAACAAGTAAAACGCACCCCACCCGGTAAAAAAAACGGAGCTTATCGCTCCGTTTTTTTATGCCTGTCAGTTGGTGGCCGGGTATTCCTGAATGGTGACGTGCAGCGTCAGTTTCTTATCGTTGCGCATGACTTCAACAGGGATGATAGAACCTGGGCGAATTTCTGCCACCTGGTCCATCGTCTCCAGCGCAGAGACCGCCGGCGTGCCGTTGACCGACACAATGACATCATTTACCTGAATCCCCGCATTCGCCGCCGGACCGCCTGGCGACACCTCGTTCACCACGATGCCCTGAATCTGATCGATACCGCCGCCCTGGGTATGCATAGGTGCAATTTCACGACCACCAATACCGATATAGCCGCGGATCACACGCCCATCGCGGATCAGCTTATCCATAATTTTGGTCGCCAGCTGGAACGGAATGGCAAAGCCGATTCCTTCAGGCGTCTCACCGTCGTTACTCTTATCGAACGAGAGGGTGTTGATGCCCATCAGTTCGCCCAGCGAGTTGACCAGCGCACCGCCGGAGTTACCGTGGTTGATTGAGGCATCGGTTTGCAGGAAGTTCTGCCGTCCCGATGGGTTGAGACCAATGCGGCCGGTCGCGCTGATAATCCCCTGGGTGATGGTCTGGCCCAGGTTGTAAGGGTTGCCGATAGCCAGTACGACGTCACCAATGTGCGGGGTACGTTTACGGTTGATCGGGATGACCGGCAAACCGCCCGTGGCGTTAATTTTCAGGACGGCCAGGTCGGTCAGGCTATCAGATCCAACAAGTAATGCCTCAAACACGCGACCATCCTGCAGGGCGACGATGATCTGGTCGGCATCGTTAATCACGTGCTTGTTGGTAATAATGTAGCCACGCTCGTCCATAATTACCCCGGAGCCGAGGGTGCGGATCTCCAGCTGGTTATGGGCTGAGGTATTCAGGCCACGGTTATAGACGTTAACCACGGCAGGTGCGGCACGGCGAACGGCCTGGTTATAGGTAGCCGGCGTTTCATCCGTGCTATCGAACTGGGGAGCCGACAGTTTGTTGAACTGACGTAAAGACGGCAGCGCCAGCAGCAGCAGGCCTGCGACAATCAAACCGATGACAGTAGAACGTAAGAGCTTTAAAAGCATGATGCGCGTGTCGTTAAAAAAGGAACGATTTGCAGCATAACATGAGTTATCCGGACATCACACGCAGCGGTGATGTCCGGGGTCGCAAATGCTTAGCGCAACAGAATATAGATGGACTCATTGCCACGCATGACCTGCAGGGCAATGACCGCCGGTTTACTTTCCAGCACCTTGCGCATTTCGGCAATGGACTGCACGCGATTGCGGTTTACGCCAATGATAACGTCATCCTGATGCAATCCGGCCTGCGCGGCAGGGCTACCCTTCTCGACGGTGTCGATGCTGATGCCTTTCGTACCGTCTTTCAGCTGCCCGTCGCTCAACGTAGCGCCTTGCAGCGCCGGCGCGATAAGCTCTGCGCTGGCTGAGGAAGAGGTGCTCTTATCGAGCGTCACTTCAACGTTCAGCGGCTTACCGTCACGAATCAGACCCAGCTTCACTTTGGCACCTGGTTCGGTTGTGGCAATCCGCGAACGCAGTTCTGCAAAGCTGCTCAGCGGTTTGTCGTTCAGGCTGACGATCACATCACCCGATTTTACCCCTGCTTTTGCCGAGCCGGAGTTTGGCAGCACTTCGCTGACAAACGCCCCGCGCTGTACGTTAATGTTGAACGCCTTTGCGATATCCGCGCTCATCTCCATACCTTTAATACCCAGCAGCCCGCGTTTGATTTCGCCGAACTGGATGAGCTGCTGCGCCAGCGTTTTGGCCATATTACTGGGGATAGCAAAACCGATCCCAATGCTGCCGCCGCCCGGAGCCAGGATTGCCGTGTTGATCCCAATCAGCTCGCCGTTCAGGTTGAGCAATGCCCCGCCGGAGTTCCCACGGTTGATAGAGGCGTCGGTCTGGATAAAGTTTTCCAGCCCTTCCAGATTCAGGCCGCTGCGCCCGAGCGCCGAGACGATCCCGGAAGTTGCGGTCTGCCCTAAACCAAAGGGGTTGCCCACGGCGACGGCAAAATCGCCGACGCGCAGTTTGTCGGAATCCGCAATGGCAATCTGGGTCAGGTTGCTTGGGTTTTGCACCTGCAACAGCGCGATGTCGCTCTGGTCATCGCCGCCGATCAGTTTGGCATCAAATTCGCGGCCATCATTAAGCTGGACGCTGATTTTATCGGCCTGGCTGATGACATGATTGTTGGTCAGAATATAGCCTTTTGCCGCATCAATAATGACGCCAGAACCCAGGCCTTCAAAAGGCTGAGCCTGCTGGTCGGGAGACTCATCGCCAAAATATTTTTTCAGTTCTTCAGGGACGCGTTGGCTTTGTACTGCGGTGCCCTCAACCTGAACGCTGACCACCGCAGGCAACACTTTTTCCAGCATTGGCGCGAGGCTTGGGATGGCCGCCTGGCCTGGCACCTGGGAGGGAATGGCGGCGAATACCGGGACGGACGCCGAGAGAGATAACCCGACACTTAACGCGATAGCGCTCAACAGCTGGTTTTTTTTCTTCATCGATGTTGACTCTCGTAACCTGGAATAAAGGAAAAACGGCCCCAAAAACACGTTGATGTTATTGAATTTTAAACCGCTGAACAATGAGGTGTTTAACTAAATGATAGCTGGGGTCATCAAGAAAGGACGGGCGCAATCGCTGCGCCCGTAAAATAAATTCTGGTTGTGCGATTAATCGCGTTTTACGCCACCGCGCAGCAGGCCGGACGCGCCATCAGAGTAGTCGCGTGGCATCTGAACCGGAGCCTGATCGTTACCAGCTTCAGAGTCTGCCAGACGGTTGCGGAACGGGTTGGTTTCCGCCGTCATTTCCGGCAGCAGGCTGCTGGAGCTTTTCGCCATGTGTTGATACAGCTGGCGATAGTCGGTCGCCATGTTGTCCAGCAGCTCGGCGCTACGGGCAAAGTGGCTGACCAGTTCTTCACGATACTCTTCCAGTTCGGCTTTGTTCTTTTCCAGTTCGTACTGCAGTGACTGCTGCTGACGCAATTTGCGATTACCGAAACGCATGGCCACAGCACCGATGACGATGCCGACGACTAAACCGATTAGCGCATATTCCCAGGTCATGAACTTCTCCCGTTGTCTTGTTGTTCCGTAGGGTGTTGGCTCGGCTCCTGCCTGTGCCTGATAATGCCACTATAACCGCTATTTCCGCAGAAGTGGAATCCTGACGTATCATCGCGTAGTGTAGAACGGCCTTTTTTTCATCAGTCACGCCTGCTGGTGAGCTTTAATTGAGGGAATAACAATAAGATTATGCAAAACCTGTCCCCTGCATCGCGATATCAACTGGCCCTTAACGAGGGCACCCATCAGCCGGATGACGTTCAGCGTGAGGCGGTAAGCCGTCTGGAGACGATCTATCAGGAACTCACGGCAAAACCCGCGGAAGCTGAACAGAGCAGTGGGCTCAAGGCGGCCTTTGGGCGGCTGCTTGGGAAAAAAGCGCCGCAGGAGCACGCGCCGGTGCGCGGTCTCTATATGTGGGGCGGGGTCGGACGTGGAAAAACCTGGCTGATGGACATGTTCTACCAGAGCCTGCCGGGCGCACGTAAGCAGCGTCTGCATTTCCATCGTTTTATGCTGCGGGTGCATGAGGAGCTGACGGCGCTGCAGGGCAAAAGCGATCCCCTGGAGATTGTGGCCGACAGATTCAAGGCGGAAACGGACGTGCTCTGCTTCGACGAGTTTTTTGTGTCTGACATCACCGATGCCATGCTGTTAGGTGGCCTGATGAAAGCGCTATTTGCCCGGGGGATTACGCTGGTTGCCACGTCGAACATCCCGCCTGATGAGCTGTACCGCAATGGCCTGCAGCGGGCGCGCTTCCTGCCTGCCATCGACGCCATCAAACAGCATTGTGACATTATGAACGTTGATGCGGGGGTGGATTACCGGCTACGCACGCTGACCCAGGCACATCTCTGGCTCTCACCATTAAATGCAGAGACCACCCAACAGATGGATAAACTGTGGCTGGCGCTAGCGGGGGCAAAACGCGAGCACGCTCCGGAACTCGAGATTAACCATCGCCCGTTGGCAACGCTCGGTGTTGAAAACCAAACGCTGGCGGTCTCCTTTACGACGCTGTGTGTTGATGCCCGCAGCCAGCACGACTATATTGCGCTTTCGCGTCTGTTCCACACCGTGATGGTGCTGGATGTTCCGGTGATGACGCGGCTGATGGAGAGCGAAGCACGTCGCTTCATTGCGCTGGTGGATGAGTTTTATGAGCGCCACGTCAAGCTGGTGATTAGCGCCGAGGTTCCTTTATATGAGATCTACCAGGGGGAGCGGCTGAAGTTTGAGTTCCAGCGCTGCCTCTCGCGCCTGCAGGAGATGCAGAGCGAGGAATACCTGAAGCTGGAGCATATGCCATAAATGCCACCCTCTCCCGTGGGAGAGGGGCTGGGGGTGAGGGCACCAGACCGCACAGTGCTCACCCCCGAAAAACCCATTCCAAATCACATTTAAGGGTCGATCTTTGACCTCAACTTCTCTATAATCTTGCGACCCCACGTTACGAGAAGGTTTTTTTCCCGAAACTTTCTATGTGTCGGCATTAGCTATTCGAAGGGGTAGGTTTGCCGGACTTTGTCGTGTGAACCTCAACTGACTAAACGTTTGGGTGTTCACCAACGTGTAACTTATTATTTGGGTAAGCTTTTAATGAAAACTTTTACAGCTAAACCAGAAACCGTACAGCGCGACTGGTATGTTGTTGACGCGACCGGTAAAACTCTGGGCCGTCTGGCTACTGAACTGGCTCGTCGCCTGCGCGGTAAGCATAAAGCGGAATACACTCCGCACGTTGATACCGGTGATTACATCATCGTTCTGAACGCTGATAAAGTTGCTGTAACCGGCAACAAGCGTACTGACAAAGTGTACTATCACCACACCGGCCACATCGGTGGTATCAAAGAAGCGACCTTTGAAGAGATGATTGCTCGCCGTCCTGAGCGTGTGATTGAAATCGCGGTTAAAGGCATGCTGCCAAAAGGCCCACTGGGTCGTGCTATGTTCCGTAAACTGAAAGTTTACGCAGGCAACGAGCACAACCACGCGGCACAGCAACCGCAAGTTCTTGACATCTAATCGGGATTATAGGCAATGGCTGAAAATCAATACTACGGCACTGGTCGCCGCAAAAGTTCCGCAGCTCGCGTTTTCATCAAACCGGGCAGTGGTAAAATCGTAATCAACCAGCGTTCTCTGGAACAATACTTCGGTCGCGAAACTGCCCGCATGGTAGTTCGCCAGCCGCTGGAACTGGTTGACATGGTAGAAAAACTGGATCTGTACATCACCGTTAAAGGTGGTGGTATCTCCGGTCAGGCAGGTGCGATCCGTCACGGTATCACCCGCGCTCTGATGGAGTACGACGAATCCCTGCGTTCTGAACTGCGTAAAGCTGGCTTCGTTACTCGTGACGCGCGTCAGGTTGAACGTAAGAAAGTGGGTCTGCGTAAAGCACGTCGTCGTCCACAGTTCTCCAAACGTTAATCCATTCTGCTTACGCAGAACGATTGGCGAAAAACCCGCTTCGGCGGGTTTTTTTTATGGATAATGCGTAGGTTATCCACAGTATCAATGCATATATCTTCTCTTTTTCCACATTTCCAGAATCCCCTCACCACAAAGCCATCAAAATCTGGTAAACTATCATCCAATTTTCTGCCCAAATATCGGTGAATACTCGATTTTTGTTCGATTCTTGAACAATGTGTTTTCTCTGGGATGGGCGATACAACATCTGGCTGGCCCCTGTTGGGCTGGTAGCAGTAAAAATTCTGAATATACCTGGAGGTTTTCATGGCTGTCGCTGCCAACAAACGTTCGGTAATGACGCTGTTTTCTGGTCCTACTGACATTTATAGCCATCAGGTTCGTATCGTGCTGGCCGAGAAGGGTGTCAGTTTTGAGATCGAGCATGTGGAAAAGGATAACCCGCCTCAGGATCTGATCGATCTCAACCCGAGCCAAAGCGTACCGACGCTGGTGGATCGCGAGCTGACCCTGTGGGAATCCCGTATCATTATGGAATACCTGGATGAGCGTTTCCCGCATCCACCACTGATGCCTGTTTACCCTGTTGCGCGTGGTGAAAGCCGCCTGTACATGCAGCGTATCGAGAAAGACTGGTATACGCTGATGAACGTCATCGTTAACGGTTCCTCTTCTGAAGCCGATGCTGCGCGTAAGCAGCTGCGTGAAGAGCTGCTGGCCATCGCCCCTGTGTTTGGTCAGAAACCGTTCTTCCTGAGCGATGAGTTCAGCCTGGTGGATTGCTACCTGGCTCCGCTGCTGTGGCGTCTGCCTACCCTGGGCGTAGAGTTCAGCGGTCCTGGTGCGAAAGAGCTGAAGGGCTATATGACTCGCGTATTTGAGCGCGACTCTTTCCTGGCATCTTTAACTGAACCGGAACGTGAAATGCGTCTCGGCCGAGGCTAATCACTGTGGAAATGTCACAACTAACCCCACGCCGTCCGTATCTGCTGCGCGCCTTCTATGAATGGCTGCTGGATAACCAGCTCACGCCGCACCTGGTGGTGGATGTGACGTTGCCGGGCGTGCTGGTTCCCATGGAATACGCACGTGACGGACAGATCGTGCTGAACATTGCGCCGCGTGCGGTGGGTAACCTGGAACTGGCAAACGACGAAGTGCGCTTTAACGCGCGTTTCGGCGGCGTGCCGCGTCAGGTTTCTGTGCCGCTGGCTGCCGTGCTGGCTATCTACGCGCGTGAAAACGGTGCCGGTACCATGTTTGAGCCGGAAGCGGCTTACGACGAAGACGTTGCCAGCCTGAATGATGACGATGCAACTGGCGAGCGCGAAAGCGACGCGGTGATGTCCGTTATCGACGGCGACAAACCCGATCGCCAGGATGATAACGATCCGGATGACGATCCGCCACCACGCGGGGGGCGTCCTGCTCTCAGAGTGGTAAAATAACGTACTCATCCATTACAAAATCCAGCCCTCGTCAGTCGGCTGGATTTTTTTTGTTATCGATGTAAATAGTATGTTGCATGCTGGGAGGATATTTTTTCCCTGTATAGGTTTGTTTAAAATTAAGACAATGCAATGCATTATTCCAAATGAGAGATATTTTGGAATAATGGGGTATTCGTAATAACTTAACGCAAGCAATATTTATTGTGAATATAAATGGTCTGTAAAGGGCTTGAATCGCCTGTTTTATAAAATCCATCTATAATTTGAGTAAATCTAAAAAGAATAATTAATAAACCTAATTTGCATGTATTTAGGACTTCTATATTATCGCCATATGCTTTCTGCATACGGGGATGATAGCGACAAACACGGATTGTTTACGTCGATATTGTATTTGCTATGACTCATAAGTTAAGGATTAACTCATGAATAAAATTCTATTGGCTGCAGCATTATTCCTTTGCGTCAATTCCACGTTTGCATCCGAAACCGCGGTACTTAAAATTAAAGGGACGCTGACGAGCTCAGCCTGTACACCTGAATTTAGCAATGGCGGTGTGGTGGACTACGGCAACATCCGCCTGGATGAATTGTCATCCACCGCTGTGAACCAGCTTGGACAAAGGAATATCGATCTCACGATTACCTGTACGGCAGCCACAAAAGTTGCCTGGAATTTGATAGACGATCGCGCCGATTCTAACGCGGGTTTAACCGTCTCTGCCGGGACGTTTACGGGGGGTGCGCAGAGTGCGACTAACCAGACATACGGGGTCGGAAAAGCAGGCACGGTAAACATAGGCTCTTATGCCATGTTCATGAAAGTAAACAGCATCACGGCTGACGGAAAATCTGTCGATCCTATATATCAGCAGAATGGTTCAACAACCTGGGCGAAGAGTACAGATGGCTCAAGCCAGGGCGAAAATAATCGCAATATTACTGTCGCATTATCAGGAAGTGTCGATCCGCTTGCTTTCCAGACAGCAACATTTCCGCTGGTAACATCTTTGGCTATTCAGAATACCTCCACGCTAGGTATTACCGATGATACCCGGCTGGATGGTCAGTTGACGATCAGCCTTAAATATCTGTAATCGTTTCAAATTTAAAGTGAGTTAAATTTAACCCAGAGATGAAATAACTTCTCTCGACAAGAAGCGCCATAAACATGGAGCGTTAAGTAGTGCTTTCAAGGAATATACATATGACATGCTCTAAAACTGTTTTAATTAAAACGCTCGCTGCAGCTGCCTTGTTCACTGCACAGTTTGCCGTACATGCCGCAGGTATGGTGCCAGAAACCAGTCTGCTAGTTATTGATGAAGCGACCCACAGCGGCACCATCAACGTCAAAAATACCGATAGCCATCCGTCGCTGCTGTATACCGATGTGGTGGATTTGCCAGATGATCAAGGCCTGAAACTGGTGACCACTCAGCCCGTGGTGCGTCTCGAGCCCGGTCAGACCCAGCAATTGCGCTTCATTTTGCAAAACAGCAAGCCACTGGATGTTGAGCATTATAAGCGTGTGACCTTTGAAGGTATCCCACCGAAAAGTGACGACAACAAAGTCAAAATTGGCATCAATATTCGTCAGGATCTGCCTGTACTGATTCGCCCTGCGAAACTGGCCGTGGTGACCGATGCCTGGAAATACCTCGACTGGACCGCTTCAGGCACCTCCGTCACGGTGAAAAACCCGAGCAAATATGTCGTACGCCTGGCGCAAAACGTAGTCCTGCAGCCTTCAGGCATCAGCGGCTCGCTTGCCAAAACCTACATACTACCCGGTGAAACCATGACGGTTTCAATGGGCAAATCCGTCAGCGGCAACAACAAAGTTAAATTCTTCCCCGCCAGCCGCTATGGGGTCGAAGTTCCAAGCTTCATCTCGGATCTCAATAAAAAATAAAGGATTATGGCGGTGCGTAAAAAAAGCCAACTTGCACTTTTTGTGCGCGCTGTGATTTATAGCGCAATACCACTGTTGTTGCTTGATGCCCCATCTGTCCACGCGAGGGAGGTGACGTTTGATACGGATATCCTCAAATCCCGGGGGCTGGGGGTCGATCTGAACCGCTACTTTGCCGAAGCCCCGCGCTTTTTACCGGGGACGCATTCCGTTTCGGTCAAAGTGAACGGCAACGATCGCGGAACGGCAGCCGTACGCTTCAGTGAAGACGGTACGATGTGCGTTGATAACGACTTCCTGGAATTCGCAGGACTCATGCCGGTGCCCATAAAGGCGAATGAAACCTGTCATGATATTCGCAGCGACTATGCTCAGGCTGTGATTAACCCGTTGCCAAACCAGGAGGCAGTCGAGCTTTATCTGCCACCGGAAGCGCTTAACAGCCTGAGCGCAGACGTTAAAAACTTCCAGCATGGCGGCACGGCAGGCATGCTTAACTACTCGTTATTCAGTACCAAAAGTGACTACAGCGGAAGTGACAGCAGCAGTAACCGTTACTCCCAGGCAAGCCTGGAGGCGGGGTTCAATACGATGGACTGGTCTCTGCGCAGCCGTTATATCCTGACGGATGATAACGGTAACCGAAACGCAGAGAGCATTTATACCTACGCAGAACATGTGTTTGTGCCCCAGCGCCTGACCATGCAGGTGGGTGAAGTCAACGCCATGTCCGATGTGCTAAGCGGCGTGCCGATCACCGGTGTACAGCTGATGCCAACGAGCGGTTTGCAGAAAGACAGCTCGGGCGTGAGCGTGTCCGGTATCGCCCGTACGTCACAGGCGCGCGTTGAAGTTCGTCAGAACGGGCGACTTATCTTTAACACCCTGGTTCCGGCGGGGCCGTTTACGCTGGATGATGTGCCGATGGTACGCAACAACGTCGATCTGGACGTCACCGTTGTTGAATCTGACGGCTCAACGAACCACTACATTGTTCCCGCCTCTTCCGTAAAATCGCGGAACCTTTCAAGACCAAACGGCCTGACCGTTTCGGCAGGCCAGGTGCGCGGCATAGACAGTGACTACAGCGACCCGCTGGTGTTCAACGTATCCGACGGCTGGCGAATTTTCCCCTGGATGAACCTGCTTGCCTCCGCCGTGGTGGCTGAAGATTACCAGGCAGCAGGCGCGCGCACTGAGTTTATGGTCACCGATGACTGGAATATCTCCACCAGCATGGCCGCCAGCAAGGCGCAATTTGGCGACAGCGATAACGGTATCAAAAACGAATTACAGAGCGATTATTCATTTACCGAGAACGTCGGCCTGTCTGCCAGCGTAGCGCACTACAGCGGTGATTACCGCGAGCTGGCGGATGCCATGGACGACGATTACCAGGGCTATGACAACAGCTATTCCGCCAACATTCGCTGGTCAACTCCGCTAGCCGGAGCATTTAGTGCAGGCCTTAGCTACAACCAGGCAGCAGGAGACGGAGAGGATTCACGTTATTTACTGCTGTCATGGGGTAAGACCTTCAAATATGCCTCGGTCAACGTTAACTGGCAAAGCGCAGTTGGTAACTCTGATGATGACCAGAATGACGATCTTTTATACATCAACCTCAGCATCCCGCTAGGCGGTTCGCAGAGCCTGAGCTCTTATATGCGCAAGCAGGGCGATAGCACCAGCTACGGCCTGGCAAACAGCGGCTCGCTGGGTAATGACACTAACTACTATATTTCTGCCGATCGTGACCAGGAATCAAAGGAAAACAGCTTTAACGGCAACATTAACACCAACCTGCACTACACCCAGCTTAGCGTAGGCGGGGGGACCAGCGGTGATAACCAGCGTAACTATAATGCGACGCTGTCTGGCGGTATTGCCATGCATAAAGAGGGCGTGACCTTCTCGCCGTATTCCATTAAAGACACCTTCGCAATTGCCAAACTGAGCGAACCGAAAGCGGGTGTGGAGATCACCACGCCGCAGGGTACCGTCTGGACCGATCGCTGGGGGCAGGCTGTCATTCCAGGCCTGACCGAGTGGCGTAACTCGCGCATCGAAGTTGATGCGAACAAACTGCCGCAGAGTATGACGCTGGCAAACGGCACCAAGTACATTGCGGCTGCCCATGGTTCGGTCAGTGAGGTGAGCTTTAAGGTGCTGAACAGCCGTCGCGTGATGTTACGCATCAAGCAGGCCGACGGTAAGCCGCTAACGAAAGGCCTGTCCGTGGTGGATGACAAAGATAATTACGTGGTGACGGTGGTCGATGATGGACATGTTTTCCTGAACGATGCCGATCAGGTCGCCGCACTGTATGCCATCAATGATGACAATCAACGTCTGTGCAAGCTTGATTTCACCCTTCCTGAAAAGCATGACGAAGACGCGTTTTATGAGGAAGTTAACGGAGTATGTCGATGAACCTTCAACGTCTGGCTACGCTATTGCTGCTTGCCTTACCGTGCTTTTCTTATGCTGAAGAGTGCCAGTTAACGCTCTCCCAGCAGGTCGTGGATTATCATCAGATGCGGCGTGACAACATTATTTCCAGTCAGCAAAGCTGGAACAAAATGCCGGAAAAAGAGATTAACGTCAGCGTCTATTGCCCTGAAAAACAGCAGATGGCGACGTTAATACAGGGCGCTTCCGGACAGAAAGGGCGTTTTCAGTTTGGCCAGAACGGCGGTGTGGCGATTAAAGTCAGCAACCTGACGCTTGACGGTAAAAGCTACAGCGTGGGAAAAACAACCGATCAGGTGAACTTTACGCCTGAAAGTGATAGCGGCGCATCACTCTATGTTCGCAATAACGAAGCGGTAATCGCGGTTGAAAACGGTAAGGTACCCAGCGGCCAGCAGCTAAATTTTACCGTGACGATTTTCCCGGTACTGAATGACAGCGCGTTTAACCATATTTCTGATCAAACTGCTCTGGAGAGCGATTTGTCCTGGCAACTTCTCAAGAAATAAAAAAATGGCCCGGTGTATGCCGGGCCATTCTCGTTACACTTCCAGGTAATTCATAATCCCGTCGGCCGCTTTACGCCCTTCGGCAATCGCGGTGACCACGAGGTCGGAACCGCGAACGATATCGCCACCTGCAAAGATTTTCGGGTTGCTGGTCTGGAACGCATTGTCGCTGCCTTCTGGCGCAATAATACGGCCCTGCGAATCCAGCTCAACGCTGTGCTTCGCCAGCCACGCCATGCTGTGAGGACGGAAACCAAACGCCATGACCACGGCATCGGCCGGGATCACATACTCGGAACCGGCTACGATTTCTGCACGACGACGGCCTTTCGCATCCGGCGCGCCCATCTCGGTGCGCGCCATCTTCACGCCGCTCACTTTGCCATTGGCATTCACTTCAATACCCAGAGGCTGGATGTTGAACTGGAATTCCACGCCCTCTTCACGCGCGTTTTTCACTTCGCGTTTAGAGCCCGGCATGTTCTCTTCGTCACGACGATAGGCGCAGATCACGTGTGCCGCGTTCTGACGAATAGACGTACGCACGCAGTCCATCGCGGTATCACCGCCGCCCAGCACCACCACGCGTTTGCCTTCCATGCTGACGAAAGGTTCTTCGGCCGTTTCGCCATAACCCATAATCTGCTTGGTGTTGGCAATCAGGAACGGCAGCGCATCGTACACGCCCGGCGCGTCTTCGTTCTCCAGACCACCGCGCATGGACTGATAGGTGCCCACGCCCAGGAACACGGCGTCGTAATCCTTCAGCAGATCGTCGAGCTGCACGTCGCGGCCCACTTCTGTGTTCAGCTTGAACTCGATACCCATGCCGGTGAAGATTTCACGACGGCGGGTCATGACCTCTTTCTCCAGCTTGAAGGCCGGGATGCCGAAGGTCAGCAGACCGCCGATTTCCGGATGACGGTCAAAGACCACCGCCTTCACGCCGTTACGGGTCAGGACGTCCGCACAGGCCAGGCCCGCCGGGCCCGCGCCGATAATCGCCACGCGCTTGTCGGTTTGCTTCACGCCGGTCATGTCCGGGCGCCAGCCCATCTCGAACGCTTTATCGTTGATATAGCGTTCGATGTTACCGATGGTCACCGCGCCAAACTCGTCGTTCAGCGTACAGGAACCCTCACACAGACGGTCCTGAGGACACACGCGGCCGCACACTTCCGGCAGGGTGTTGGTCTGGTGAGACAGCTCGGCGGCTTCAAAAATACGTCCTTCGTTGGCCAGCTTCAACCAGTTCGGGATGTAGTTGTGTACCGGGCATTTCCATTCGCAGTAAGGGTTACCGCAGGACAGGCAGCGGTCTGCCTGTGCTTTGGCCTGACCTTCTGAAAACGGCTCGTAGATTTCTACAAATTCAATTTTACGGATCTTCAGCGGTTTCTTTGGCGGATCAACACGCTGCAGGTCGATAAACTGGTATACGTTCTGGCTCATCTGAATTCCTTACTGCGCCTGCACGCGCAGCTCTGCTGCGCTACGACTACGGTGACCCAACAGGGCTTTAACATCGCTGGACTTCGGTTTAACCAGCGCGAATTTCGCAGAGAACGCCGGCCAGTTCGCCAGGATCTCTTCGCCGCGCGAAGAACCGGTATGCTGCACGTGCTCGGTAATCAAACCGCGCAGGTGTTCTTCGTGGATGGCCAGCGTATCAACGTCCAGCACTTCCACCAGTTCAGGGTTCACGCGTTTGCGGAACTCACCGTCTTCATCCAGGACGTATGCAAAACCGCCCGTCATGCCTGCGCCAAAGTTCACGCCGGTTTTACCCAGGACGCAAACAATCCCGCCCGTCATATATTCACAACCGTTATCGCCAATGCCTTCCACCACGGTGATAGCACCGGAGTTACGCACCGCAAAACGTTCACCTGCACGGCCCGCTGCAAACAGACGACCGCCGGTCGCGCCGTACAGACAGGTGTTACCGATGATGCTTGCCTCATGGCTGCGGAAGGCTGAACCTACCGGAGGACGCACCGCCAGCAGACCGCCCGCCATGCCTTTACCGACGTAGTCGTTGGCATCACCAGTCAGGTACAGCTCAACGCCGCCTGCGTTCCACACGCCGAAGCTCTGACCCGCGGTACCGCTGAAGTGCGCGGTGATCGGATCCGCTGCCAGCCCCTGGTCACCGTGCGTTTGCGCGATGTAACCGGAGAGCGACGCGCCTACGGAACGGTCAGTGTTGCGGATATCAAACCAGAACGTTTTGCTCTGCTTGTCGTCCACGTACGGCTTCGCCTGCTGCAGCAGCTGTGCGTTCAGCACGCCGTTATCGAACGGCGGGTTGTTCTCTGTGCAGTAGACCGCTTTGCCCGGGTGCGGCTGCGCGGTTTCCAGCAGCTTGCTCAGCTCCAGTTTCTGCTGCTTCGCGGTGAAGCCTTCCAGCTCTTTCAGCAGGTCGGTACGGCCAATCAGGTCCACCAGGCGTTTAACGCCCAGCTGGGCCATCAGCTCGCGGGTTTCGCGGGCGATAAAGTCAAAGTAGTTGGTCACTTTGAACGGCAGGCCGTGGTAGTGGTTCTTACGCAGCTTCTCATCCTGGGTCGCAACACCGGTTGCGCAGTTGTTCAGGTGGCAAATACGCAGGTATTTACAGCCGAGCGCAACCATCGGGCCGGTGCCGAAGCCGAAGCTTTCAGCGCCCAGAATCGCCGCTTTGATGATGTCGAGGCCGGTTTTCAGGCCACCGTCCACCTGCAGGCGGATCTTGTGACGCAGACCGTTAGCCACCAGCGCCTGCTGGGTTTCCACCAGACCGAGTTCCCACGGGCAGCCCGCATATTTCACGGAGGAGAGCGGGCTTGCACCGGTACCGCCGTCGTAACCGGCGATGGTGATAAGGTCCGCATAGGCTTTCGCCACACCGGTAGCGATGGTACCGACGCCCGGTTCGGAAACCAGCTTCACGGAGATCATTGCTTTCGGGTTGACCTGTTTCAGGTCGAAAATCAGCTGCGCCAGATCCTCGATAGAGTAGATATCGTGGTGCGGTGGCGGAGAGATCAGCGTCACGCCCGGCACGGAGTAGCGCAGTTTGGCGATATACGGGGTGACTTTATCACCCGGCAGCTGACCGCCTTCGCCCGGTTTTGCACCCTGAGCGACTTTAATCTGAATCACGTCGGCGTTGACCAGGTACGCTGGCGTGACGCCAAAGCGACCGGATGCCACCTGCTTGATACGGGAGACTTTGTTGGTACCGTAACGTGCAGGATCCTCACCGCCTTCACCGGAGTTGGAGTTGCCGCCGATGCTGTTCATGGCTTCCGCCAGCGCTTCGTGGGCTTCCGGGCTCAGCGCGCCGATGGACATCGCCGCGGTGTCGAAGCGTTTGAACAGTTCGGATGCTGGCTCAACCTCGTCAATGCTGACCGCTTCATCACCCGGATTGAGGGCAATGAGGTCGCGCAGCGTCGCCGCCGGACGGTTATTTACCAGCTCAGCATACTGCTGATAATCGCTGTATTCGCCGCTCTGAACCGCCTGCTGCAGCGTGCGCACCACGTCCGGGTTATAGGCATGATACTCGCCGCCGTGAACGTATTTCAGCAGACCGCCCTGATCCAGCGGCTTACGTGCCAGCCAGGCGCGTTTAGACAGGTTCACCAGATCCTGCTGGAAGTCAGCAAAACCAGCGCCGCCGATGCGGCTGACCACGCCCTGGAAGCAGAGGTTAGCGACCTCGTCATGCAGGCCGACCGCTTCAAACAGCTTCGAACAGCGGTAGGAGGCAATGGTCGAGATGCCCATTTTGGACATGATCTTGTACAGACCTTTGTTGATGCCGTTACGGTAGTTAAGCATCACAGCACGGTAGTCTTTGTCGATCGCGCGGGTATCCACCAGACGGGCCAGCGTTTCGTAGGCAAGATACGGGTAGATCGCCGTCGCACCAAAGCCTAACAGCACGGCAAAGTGGTGCGGGTCGCGGGCGCTGGCGGTTTCAACAATGATGTTGGCGTCGCAGCGCAGGCTCTTATCGACCAGACGCGTCTGGATAGCACCTACCGCCATTGGCGCGGGTACCGGCAGTCGATTTTTCGCGATATTACGGTCAGACAGCACCAGCAGAACGGTACCGTTACGTACCATCTGTTCGGCTTTGTCACACAGCGCATTCACCGTCTCTTCGAGGCTCGATTCGTTCACGTCAAACGTAATGTCGAGCGTGTCGGCGCGGTAGTGCTCCTCTTTCATGGTGGTGAGCTGTTTGAAATCAGAGTACAGCAGGATCGGCGATTTAAAGGTCAAACGGTGCGCCTGGCCTTCGGCCTCGCAGAAGACATTCATCTCGCGACCAATGCTGGTGGCCAGCGACATGACGTGCGCTTCACGCAGCGGGTCGATTGGCGGGTTGGTGACCTGCGCGAACTGCTGACGGAAATAGTCATAAATGATGCGCGGCTGGCTGGAGAGCACGGCAAACGGGGTATCGTCACCCATGGAGCCGACCGCTTCCTGGCCGTTTTCACCGAGCACGCGGATAACCGAATCCAGCTCTTCCGCGCTGTAGTTAAACTGCTTCTGGTAGCTGGCGAGGGTATCGTCGTCCAGCTCACGGCTGCCCACTTCTTCGTCCGACAGGTCTTCAAACGGCACCAGGCGACGCACGTTTTTCTCCATCCACTCTTTGTACGGGTGGCGGCTCTTCAGATCATTGTCGGTTTCGGCGGAATGCAGAATGCGCCCGCCGCGGGTGTCGATAACCATCAACTCGCCCGGACCGACGCGGCCTTTCTCAACCACTTCGTCAGGCTGGTAATCCCAGATCCCGACTTCAGAGGCGCAGGTGATGAGCTTATCTTTGGTGATGACGTAGCGCGCCGGACGCAGACCGTTACGGTCCAGGTTACAGGCGGCAAAACGACCGTCGGACATCACGATGCCCGCCGGGCCGTCCCACGGCTCCATGTGCATGGAGTTAAAGTCGAAGAACGCGCGCAGTTCCGGGTCCATATCCGGGTTGTTCTGCCAGGCAGGTGGCACGAGCAGGCGCATGGCGCGAACGATGTCCATCCCGCCCGCCAGCAGCAGTTCCAGCATGTTATCCATTGAGCTGGAGTCCGAGCCGGTTTCGTTCACGAACGGTGCGGCATCGTGCAGGTCAGGGATCAGTGGTGTCTGGAACTTATAGGTACGGGCGCGGGCCCACTGGCGGTTACCGGTAATGGTGTTGATCTCGCCGTTGTGCGCCAGATAGCGGAACGGCTGAGCCAGCGGCCAGCGAGGTACGGTGTTTGTGGAGAAGCGCTGGTGGAACAGGCAAATGGCCGATTCCAGACGCAGGTCCGCCAGGTCCAGGTAGAAGCGCGGCAGGTCAGCCGGCATACACAGACCTTTATAGATGTTGACCAGGTTTGAGAGGCTACAGACGTAGAACTCTTTATCGTCCTGGAGACGTTTTTCAATGCGGCGGCGGGCGATAAACAGACGGCGTTCCATATCACGTGGACGCCAGCCCGCAGGCGCATTGACGAAAATCTGTTCAATGCGAGGCAGCGAGGAGAGGGCGATTTCACCGAGCACCCCTTCATTGGTTGGCACATTACGCCAGCCGACAATAGACAGGGTTTCACGCTGAAGTTCTTCTTCGACGATGCGGCGTGAGGCAGCAGCCTTTTCAGGATCCTGGTTCAGGAACAGCATACCGACAGCGTAGTTTTTGGCTAAACGCCAGCCGCGCTCTTCCGCCACGATGCGGAAGAAACGATCGGGTTTTTGCAGCAGCAGGCCGCAACCGTCGCCGGTTTTACCATCGGCAAGGATGGCGCCACGGTGCTGCATTCGGGCCAGTGCGTGAATAGCAGTACGCACTACCTTGTGGCTAGGTTCGCCTTCTATGTGGGCGATCAGGCCGAAACCACAGTTATCCTTCTCAAGGGATTTATCGTACAACATATCAGTGAACCTCCCCAGGCTCGTCGGGCTTCTCTCTGAACTTTACCGTGGCGCACAGGCGCAGAAAGAGCATGGCGACGGGGTTTGCGTTTCATACGCGGACCTCGCATTCGCCCTCTTTTTCATCCTTTCGCGCAGGTAAACAAGTTTGAGGACTTGCTTCAGAGGGAATCTCAATTACTGCATAAATATGATGAGCAGGCCGCTCATCCAGAAAGCTTCCAGCGGATTTCCAACTTATCGGGAATTGGTACACAGGTCAAATGGCAATCTTATTTATACAAAAATGTGCTAAAGAGGCGCTATATCTTTGTATGTAAAAAGAATTTAACTATTTTTACATTGATTGTATGCCCAGACAGGACGCAGCGGAGTGTGATCTGACTCACTATATGAAAGCGGTATTATCAATGTAGCGTGCTGAATAGCGGTTTCATACCAGAATAATAATCTGGTATTGGCTGCAAACCCGCATAAAGCCACTGTTTTACCGTGGTGGCGCTATAAATGAAAAAAACAATCAGAACATAAGGAAAAGTAATTACGACCGGGGTGAATGAAATTGCAGTAATCCTGAGTATTTATTCATATAGATAAAGGCCGTCCAGGGCGATTGATCCAGGTCATCGCCGACAGAGGCTAAAAATGGCAGGCTTGTCCCCTTTCTCCGGGACGGTCTATCAGATTATGCAGTTACAGAAATTAGTCAATATGTTTGGTGGGGATCTTTTGCAGCGTTATGGTCAAAAGGTTCACAAGCTGACGCTGCATGGCGGGTTTAGCTGTCCAAACCGGGATGGCACGATTGGGCGCGGCGGCTGCACCTTCTGTAACGTTGCCTCGTTTGCTGATGAGACCCAGCAGCACCGCTCCATCGTCGAGCAGCTTTCACATCAGGCGAGTCTGGTAAACCGTGCGAAGCAGTATCTGGCCTATTTTCAGGCCTACACCAGCACGTGGGCGGAGGTGCAGGTGCTGCGCGACATGTATCAGCAGGCCGTCAGCCAGGCCAATATTGTCGGGCTGTGCGTGGGTACGCGCCCGGACTGCGTGCCGGACGCGGTGCTGGACCTGCTCAGCGAGTATAAAGAGCAAGGCTATGAGATCTGGCTGGAGCTGGGTCTACAGACCGCGCATGACAAAACGCTGCACCGGATCAACCGTGGCCATGATTTTGCCTGCTACCAGCGCACCACGCGCCTTGCTCGCGAGCGCGGGCTGAAGGTCTGCTCGCATCTGATTGTCGGCTTGCCCGGAGAAGGTCAACAGCATGGCCTTGAAACGCTGGAAAGGGTAGTTGAAACCGGTGTGGACGGCATCAAGCTGCACCCGCTGCATATCGTTAAGGGCAGCATTATGGCGAAAGCCTGGGAAGCCGGACGGTTGAACGGCATTGAACTCGACGAGTATACGGTGACGGCAGGGGAGATGATTCGCCACACGCCGCCGGAGATTGTTTACCACCGCATTTCCGCCAGCGCCCGCCGCCCAACGCTTCTGGCACCGCTGTGGTGTGAGAACCGCTGGACGGGGATGGTGGAAATCGACCGCTATCTGCATGAGCACGGCGTACAGGGTTCGGCGCTTGGCCACCCGTGGGTTCCCCGTCTACCGACGACGGCCGCCTAGTAAACTCCCCAGCATGCCGCGCACTATCTGATTCGTGACCTGCCGCGCGGCGCTTTTCGCCATGGTCTGCACCACGCCATCACGCTTGCCGCCGCGCGGCCCGGTGCTGCCGAACAGAATGTCTTTGAGTCCACCGAGAATACCGTCATCCACCGCGACAGACTGCCCTTTGGCAGCTGGCGCATCCTGCGATTCGGTGGTCGCCTGTACCCCTTTTTGCAGCATTTCGAACGCAGATTCGCGATCTACCTCGTCTTCGTACTTTCCGTACACCGGGGAGTGGTTAATCAGGCCGTTGCGCTCATCGTCCGTCACCGGCCCCATGCGCGAGCAGGGGGCGATCACCATTGCGCGTTCCACCACGGACGGGCTGCCCTTCGCATCAAGGAACGAGATCAGCGCTTCACCGGTGCCTAACGCCTGAATCGCCGCTTCGGTATCAAAGGCCGGATTAGCGCGCATGGTTTGCGCCGCGGCTTTCACCGCTTTTTGATCTTTCGGCGTAAAGGCGCGCAGGGCGTGCTGCACGCGGTTACCGAGCTGGCCCAGTACGTTGTCCGGGACATCCGACGGGTTTTGCGACACAAACCAGACGCCGACGCCTTTGGAGCGGATAAGGCGAATCACCTGTTCAATCTTGTCCAGCAATACCTGCGGCGCGTCGTTGAACAGCAGGTGCGCTTCGTCGAAGAAGAAGACCAGCTTCGGTTTATCCAGATCGCCAGCTTCGGGTAACTGCTCGTAAAGCTCAGAGAGCATCCACAGCAGGCTGGCGGCGTAGAGCTTCGGCATCTGGTAGAGCTTCTCTGAACTCAGGATATTAATAATGCCTTTGCCGCTGCTGTCGGTGCGCATCCAGTCTTTGATATCCAGCATCGGCTCGCCGAAGAAGTGCTCGGCGCCCTGTTGCTCAAGCGTCAGTAGCCCGCGCTGAATAGCGCCCACCGACGCGCTGCTGATATTGCCATACTGGTTCTGGAAGGATTTCGCGTTATCGCCGATGTACTGGGTAATGGCCCGCAGATCTTTGAAATCGAGCAGCAGCAGACCCTGGTCATCGGCAATGCGGAAGATAATGTTCAGCACTCCGGACTGCACGTCATTGAGGTTAAGCAGGCGAGCCAGCAGCAGCGGGCCGAGATCGGAGATGGTAGCGCGTACCGGGTGGCCTTTCTCGCCAAAGATGTCCCAGACGACTACCGGATTACCGTGCGGGGTCCAGTCCGTGATGCCAATATTCTTCAGCCGTTCGAGCAGTTTTTCAGAGGCGGTACCCTCCTGAGCCACACCGGTTAAATCGCCTTTCACGTCAGCCATAAAGACCGGTACGCCAATCTCTGAAAGCGACTCCGCTAGCTTTTGCAGGGTGACGGTTTTCCCCGTCCCGGTCGCACCGGTGATCAGACCGTGGCGGTTTGCCATCGCGGGCAGTAAATACAGCTCTTTTTCCAGCGTCCGGGCAATTAACAATGGTGTACTCATGATGCGCTTCCTCTCTTAGTCCTGGGTGCAGTATAGGCAACCTGACGGCAATTTGGCTGAGTAAATTGCTGACTTTGCGGCGCATTATCCAGTGCGGACTATGCTTTTGCATACGGTTCACAAAATAGTGGGAAACTATGTCCAGATTCTTCTTTAACGACCGCAAACAGCTGGTCAACGATGCCATAGAAGGCATACTCCTCTCTGCGCCGCGCGCAAACCTTGTCAAACTCGATATCGATCCGGCTATCAGGATTGTCGCGCGCGGCGACTGGGACAAAAGTCGCGTGGCGGTGATCTCCGGCGGCGGCTCAGGTCACGAACCCGCGCACGCCGGGTTTGTCGGTAAAGGCATGCTGACGGCGGCAGTGTGTGGCGATCTGTTTGCCTCGCCGAGCGTGGATGCGGTGCTCAATGCCATCGTTGCGGTCACGGGCGATCGCGGCTGTCTGCTGATCGTCAAAAACTATACCGGTGACCGCCTGAACTTCGGCCTGGCCGCTGAAAAGGCCAAACGCTATGGACTGAAGGTCGAGATGGTAATTGTGGCGGACGACATTGCGCTGCCGGATAACAAGCAGCCGCGCGGTATTGCCGGTACGGCACTGGTGCACAAGATTGCAGGCTATGCGGCGGAGCACGGAAAATCGCTGAGCGAAGTGCGGGAGATTGCGCAGCAGGCCTGCGACAACCTCTGGAGCCTGGGTGTGGCGATGCAAACCTGTAACCTGCCGGGCAGCGACGATGATGAGGGGCGCATTAGGCAAGGCCACGTCGAGCTGGGTCTGGGCATTCACGGCGAACCCGGAGCTTCCGTGGTGGATACGCAAAACAGCAAAGCGATTATCGACACGCTGGTGGCACCGTTGAGGGCGCAGGCGGGTACGGGGCGCTTTGCGGTATTGATTAACAATCTTGGCGGCGTATCGGCGCTGGAGATGGCGCTGCTGACGAAAGAGCTGGCGCACTCGGCGCTGAAAGAGGAGATCGCGTACCTGATTGGCCCTGCGCCGCTGGTGAGCGCCCTGGATATGAAGGGTTTTTCGCTGACGTTGCTGAAGCTCAACGATTTCTTCGAAAAGGCGATTCATGCCGATGTCGAGACGCTGGGCTGGCAGAAGCCGGTGGCGTTTGCACCGATGCGTACCGTGGCACATAGCGCCATTCACGATCGTGTGGAATTCACCCCATCGGACAATACGCGGGTGAGAGAATGTGTCTCCTCAGTGACGAACACGCTGATCCAGCTGGAAAACCGCCTGAACGCGCTGGATGCGAAAGTGGGGGATGGGGATACCGGCTCTACCTTTGCGCAAGGCGCGCGGGATATTGCGCAGCGTCTGGAGGAAAACACACTCCCGCTTAACGATGTGTCTAAGCTGCTGTTGCTGGTGGGCGAGCGGCTGGCCACGGTGATGGGCGGATCGAGCGGGGTATTAATGTCGATCTTCTTTACCGCGGCCGGGCAAAAGCTTCACGATGGACAGTCGCTACCGGAAGCGTTGCTGAGCGGGCTGGCGCAGATGAAGCAGTACGGCGGGGCGGATCTCGGCGATCGCACGCTGATCGACGCGCTGCAGCCGGCGCTGGAAGCCTTGCAGAACGGCGATCTTCAGGCGGCAGTGCAGGCGGCACAGCAGGGGGCAGAGGCAACGGCGAAAATGGAGAAAGCCGGTGCGGGGCGCTCATCGTATGTGAACAAAGAGAATCTGGACGGGGTGATGGATCCGGGAGCGGTCGCGGTGGCAGAGGTGTTTAAGGCCATGGTAGATGCAAAACGGTAACAACCGTTACCGTTTTTAGTGTTTGCGCCCTCTCCCCGTGGGAGAGGGTTGGGGTGAGGGCACCATGCCGCACATTCCCCGGCAATCTCACATCAAAAATCCGCTTTCAACACCACGCGATAACGGGCTTTGCCGTCGCGCACGTGCTGGATGGCTTCGTTGATTTTCGACATCGGGTACAGTTCGGTGGTCGGTGCCACTTTCGTGCGTCCAGCAAACTTCATCAGTTTGCGCAACTCGAACGGCGTGCCGGTCGCAGAGCCGGATACGCTGCGATCCCCGCCGATCAGGGTAAACGCCGGAACCGGCAGCGGCTTCATCACGGCACCCACGGTGTGGAAGTTACCGCCGTAGGCCAGCGCTTCAAAGTACGGCTGCCAGTTGAGATCGACGTTGACGGTGTTAATGATCAGGTCAAACTGACCCGCCAGCGCGTTCAGGGCTTCCGGATCGCGGCTGTTCACGACTTTATCCGCGCCCATCGCCAGAACTTCTTTCTCTTTCGCCGGGTTCGAGCTGAACGCCGTCACTTCACAGCCCATCGCGTGCAGCAGTTTGATGGCAATATGCCCCAGGCCGCCAATACCGATGACGCCCACGCGGCTGGTGGCGGTAATATGGTGCATCAGCAGCGGTTTGAAGACGGTAATACCGCCGCACAGCAGCGGACCGGCAGACTCAATATCAATGCTGTCCGGCAGAGGAATGACCCATTGCCAGTCGGCGCGCAGCTTATCGGCAAAACCGCCTTTGTTCAGAATAGTGGGAACGGCGCCTTCGAGGCAGTTGATCTGGTTGCCGCTGATACAGGCGTCGCAGTGGCCGCAGCTGCGTGCCGTCCAGCCAATGCCCACGCGCTGGCCCACTTTCAGCCCTTTGTCCTGCGCGGCGCTACCGAGCGCAACGACGCGGCCAATGACCTCGTGCCCGGCAATCAGTGGATAGCTTGAAAAGCCCCATTCGTTGTCGATCATCGAGAGATCCGAGTGGCAGATCCCGCAGTAATCAACCTGTACTTCGACGTCTTCTGCTTTTAGTTCGCCCGCATCGTATTCGTACAGCTCAAGTTCTGCACCCGCCTGCGGTGCGGCGTAGCTTTTTATCTTCGACATCGTGTTTCCCCCGTTGTGGTGTGAACTGAGAGTGTAGAGCATTCAGTTCAGCGCCGCTTAACAGAAGGGGGCAGCAAAGATAGTTACAGAATTTTCAGCATCCTGACTTCGCAATCAACGTGGCCGGTACAGCCCAGCGGTGCATCAATATGCTCAAAGCCCAGATGTTCATACAGGCCGATGGCCTCTTTGAGGAAAGCGGTAGTTTCGAGGTAACAGCGTTTAAAACCCTGAGTGCGCGCGTGGTCCAGAGCCACCAGTGCCAGCTTTTTCGCCAGACCTTGCCCGCGCGCCGCTGGCAGGAAATACATTTTCTGCAGTTCACAGATATCCGGCTCGCTGCAGCTGAGTGGCGCTACGCCGCCGCCGCCTACAACCTGGCCGTTCTGTTCAATTATCCAGTAGGCATGGCCCGGCTGGCTGTACAGCTGGAACAGCTCGTCGAGATTTGGGTCGGCAACCGTATAGCCTTTGTCAGCCGTCAGGCCATATTCGGCAGAAACCGTACGGATAACGGCGGCGATAGCCGGGTTGTCCTGCACAGCGATCCGACGCATCGTCGTAGCGACGGGGGTAATCACGCTCATAGCATTACTCATTACAAAAATTGACACACAACTGCTGTTAATAGCACCGCAGAAAAAGGAGTGCAAGCGAGGAGTTTTCAGGAAGGGTACCCCTTACGCCCTGAAGCGTAAGGGGTAATAGCATTACAGGGCTGCAATAACCGCCTGCTGCTCAATCAGCTTGGTCTTCGCATCGGCGAAGGCAACCAGACGCTCACGTTCTTTCGCGATGACCGCTTCCGGCGCACGGGCGACAAAGCCTTCGTTCGCCAGTTTGCTTTCGATTTTGCCGATTTCCACGTCGACTTTCGCCACTTCTTTCGCCAGACGAGCCAGCTCGGCATCTTTGTCGATGAGACCCGCCATCGGGATCAGCAGTTCGGCGCCGTCGATGATTTTGGTCACGGAAACCGGACCTTTGTCATCAGCAGGCAGCACGGTGATGCTTTCCAGACGCGCCATGGTTTTCAGGAAGGTGTTGTTCTCGGTGACGCGACGAACAGCCGCTTCGCTGCAGCCGCGCAGCAGCAGCTCCAGTGGTTTGCCCGGGGCGATATTCATTTCAGCACGGATGTTACGTACCGCAACGATCGCCTGTTTCAGCCACTCGGTATCCGCTGATGCGGCTTCATCAACCTTAGCAGCATCGAATTCCGGGAACGGCTGCAGCATGATGGTGTCTGCGTTGATGCCCGCAATCACCTTCACGCGCTGCCAGATGGTTTCGGTGATGAATGGAATGACCGGATGCGCCAGGCGCAGCAGACCTTCCAGAACGGTAATCAGCGTGTTGCGCGTGCCGCGCAGCTCTGCTTCAGAACCGCCGTTCATCACCGGCTTCGCCAGCTCCAGATACCAGTCGCAGAACTGGTTCCAGGTAAATTCGTACAGGATGCCCGCGGCGATATCAAAGCGGTAGCTGTCCAGCGCGTCGCGGAAGGCCTTCACCGTCTGGTTGAATTCCGCCAGGATCCAGCGGTCCGCCAGTGAGAGAGTCATCTCGCCGCCGTTGAAGCCGCAGTCCTGATCTTCCGTGTTCATCAGCACAAAGCGGCTGGCGTTCCACAGCTTGTTACAGAAGTTGCGGTAACCTTCCAGACGCTTCATATCCCAGTTAATGTCGCGGCCGGTAGAGGCCAGCGCCGCCAGGGTGAAACGCAGGGCGTCGGTACCGTGAGACTCAATCCCGTTCGGGAACTGCTTCTCGGTGCGCTTGCGGATTTTCTCAGCCAGCTGCGGCTGCATCATGTTGCCGGTACGTTTTTCCAGCAGGTCTTCCAGAGAGATACCGTCAACCATATCCAGCGGGTCAATCACGTTGCCCTTGGACTTGGACATCTTCTGGCCTTCATCGTCGCGGATCAGACCGGTCATGTAGACGGTATGGAACGGAACCTGCGGCTTGCCGTCTTCGTCTTTGATGAAGTGCATGGTCATCATGATCATACGGGCAATCCAGAAGAAGATAATGTCGAAGCCGGACACCATCACGCTGGTTGGGTGGAACTGACGCAGCGCGTCGGTGTTTTCTGGCCAGCCGAGGGTGGAGAAGGTCCACAGCGCGGAGGAGAACCAGGTATCCAGCACGTCTTCATCCTGACGCAGGGCAACATCCGCGCCCAGGTTGTTTTCCTGACGGACTTCGTCTTCGGTGCGACCAACGTAGACATTGCCTTCGTTGTCATACCATGCCGGGATGCGGTGACCCCACCACAGCTGACGGGAGATACACCAGTCCTGAATATCGCGCATCCAGGAGAAGTACATGTTTTCGTACTGCTTCGGCACGAACTGGATGCTGCCGTTCTCAACCGCTTCAACAGCCGGTTTCGCCAGCACGTCGGCACGCACGTACCACTGGTCGGTCAGCATTGGCTCGATAACCACGCCGCCACGGTCGCCGTACGGCACGGTCAGATCGTGAGGTTTGATCTCTTCCAGGAGGCCGAGTGCGTCAACGGCAGCCACGATGGCTTTACGCGCAGCAAAACGTTCCAGCTTCTGGAACTCAGCCGGGATGTCGCTTGAGTAAACGTCGGATTCGTTGCCTTTGGTGTCATACACTTCTGCGCTTTCGCGGATATCGCCGTCGAAGGTCAGAATGTTGATCATCGGCAGGGCGTGACGACGACCGACTTCGTAGTCGTTGAAGTCGTGAGCCGGGGTGATTTTTACGCAGCCGGTGCCTTTTTCCATGTCGGCGTGTTCGTCGCCCACAATCGGAATACGGCGGTTCACCAGCGGCAGCACCACGAATTTGCCGATTAGATCTTTATAACGCGGATCTTCCGGGTTAACGGCCACGCCGGTATCGCCCAGCAGGGTTTCCGGACGGGTGGTCGCGACCACCAGGTAATCTTTACCGTCGGCGGTTTTTGCGCCGTCGGCCAGCGGATAGCGGATGTGCCACATGGAGCCTTTAGACTCGCGGTTTTCCACTTCCAGATCGGAGATTGCGGTACGCAGTTTCGGGTCCCAGTTTACCAGGCGCTTGCCGCGGTAAATCAGGTCTTCTTTGTAGAGGCGGACGAAGACTTCTTTAACGGCGTTGGACAGGCCTTCATCCATGGTGAAGCGCTCGCGCTCCCAGTCAACGGAGTTGCCGAGACGGCGCATCTGACGGGTAATGGTGCCGCCTGATTCCGCTTTCCACTGCCAGATTTTGTCGATGAACGCGTCGCGACCGTAGTCGTGGCGGGTTTTTCCTTCTTCAGCGGCAATTTTACGCTCAACTACCATCTGGGTCGCGATACCCGCGTGGTCAGTCCCCGCCTGCCACAGGGTGTTTTTACCCTGCATGCGCTGGTAGCGGATCATGGTGTCCATGATGGTCTGCTGGAAAGCATGACCCATATGCAAACTGCCGGTGACGTTCGGCGGCGGGATCATGATGCAGAAGGACTCTTTGCTTTCGTCGCCGTTAGGCTTGAAATAGCCCTGCTGTTCCCAGTGCTCGTAAAGCGGCTGTTCGATATCGCGTGGGTTATATGTCTTTTCCATTATTTCCAGGTTGCCGTATTCAGGTTAAAACCAGCCAGGCGGTACGCTTTATAGCGTTCGCGCGCCAGTTGTTTCAAAGATTCTTCGTAAGGGACAAAGTCTACCACTTCTGTGAAAGCGGTGGCAAAATCTGCAAAATCTATCCGCAGGCTAATCAGAATATCGCGCGCGCTGCTGTTGCGCTTTTGCGGCCAGGCAATTTCAACCGGTGCGCCGCCGCGTGGACCTTCGCCTGACAGGTTATGCGGCACAAAACTCTCCGGCGGGCGCGCCCACAGCGCTTCGTCAAGACGAATCGCCTGCTGTTCATCTTCACAGGCAATCAGAACGCGTTTACCTGCGCGCCAACGTTCTGCGGCAATTTCACACACCAGCTGTTCTACGGCGCTGAGGCCATCCTGATGGGTGTCGTTGTCCAGAAGGTAGAACGTTGCATTCTTCATATATGGGGCTTCTTAGTTTGGATTCAAATGCAAAGCCGGGTGGCGATACGCTTACCCGGCCTACGGTTGAATGACGTTGTAGGCCGGGTAAGGCGAAGCGCCACCCGGCATTTTATATCATTCGTCGCCGTTAAAACCCGCGCGGTTCAGCAGGAACTGCGACAGCAGCGCGACCGGACGACCGGTTGCGCCTTTGGCCTTACCGGAGCGCCATGCGGTGCCCGCGATATCCAGGTGCGCCCAGTTGTACTTGCGGGTGAAGCGCGCCAGGAAGCAGCCCGCGGTAATCGCACCACCGGGACGTCCGCCGATGTTCGCCATATCCGCAAAGTTAGATTCCAGCTGATCCTGATACTCATCACCCAGCGGCAGACGCCATGCGCGGTCGCCGGCCTGCTCCGAGGCGCCGATAAGCTCGTGCGCCAGCGGATTGTGGTTCGACATCAGGCCGGTGATGTGGTGGCCCAGCGCAATCACGCAGGCGCCGGTGAGCGTGGCGACGTCAATCACCGCTTCCGGCTCGAAGCGTTCCACGTAGGTCAGTACGTCACAGAGTACCAGACGGCCTTCGGCGTCGGTGTTCAACACTTCAACCGTCTGCCCGGACATGGTGGTCAGGACGTCACCCGGACGATAGGCGCGACCGCCAGGCATGTTTTCGCAGCCTGCCAGCACGCCAATCACGTTAATCGGCAGCTGAAGCTCCGCCACCATGCGCATCACGCCATAAACTGCCGCTGCGCCGCACATGTCGTACTTCATCTCGTCCATGCCTTCGGCAGGCTTGATGGAGATACCGCCGGAGTCGAAGGTCAGGCCTTTACCGACGAGCACGATAGGGCGCGCGTCTTCGGACGGATTGCCTTTGTACTCAATGACGGACATCAGGGATTCGTTCTGAGAGCCGTTACCGACCGCCAGATAAGAGTGCATCCCCAGCTCTTTCATCTGCTGTTCGCCGATGACGCGGGTAATTACATTCTTGCTGTAGGCATCGGCCAGCTGACGCGCTTGCGAGGCCAGGTACGCGGCGTTACAGATGTTAGGCGGCATGTTGCCGAGATCTTTGGCGGCTTTAATGCCGGCAGCAATTGCCAGACCGTGCTGGATGGCGCGCTCGCCGCTGGTCAGTTCGCGACGGGTTGGCACGTTAAAGACCATTTTACGCAGTGGACGACGCGGCTCGCTTTTATTGGTCTTCAACTGATCGAAGCTGTACAGGCTCTCTTTTGCCGTTTCGACCGCCTGGCGCACTTTCCAGTAGGTGTTACGCCCCTTAACGTGCAGCTCTGTCAGGAAGCAGACGGCCTCCATTGAACCGGTGTCATTCAGCGTATTAATCGTTTTCTGAATCACCTGCTTATACTGACGTTCATCCAGCTCGCGTTCTTTGCCGCAGCCAATCAGCAGAATACGTTCTGACAGTACGTTCGGAACATGGTGCAGTAACAGCGTCTGCCCAGGTTTGCCTTCCAGTTCGCCACGGCGCAGCAGGGCGCTAATATAGCCGTCACTGATTTTATCGAGTTGCTCGGCGATCGGGGAGAGTCGGCGTGGTTCAAAGACGCCCACAACGATGCAGGCACTCCGCTGTTTCTCCGGGCTACCGCTTTTTACACTGAACTCCATGCACTACGCTCCTGAATCTTAAAGACAACGGCGGCTGCTACGGATAGAATTGAAACCTTTCGTAACTCATGTCCGCTGTTGTGGTGACTTCGTGTTAATCTTACGTTACTACGGTTTCGACACGTCAGAAAAAGTCCTGAAGCGTGAATCCGCCGGATGTTTTAATCTTAGCGATGATTTCGACGACTCAAGAGAATAAATGACGTTTAAGCCATGAAACAAGCGATTTTCCAGCAAAGAGACGGGTTTTTACGGGCGTATTTAAAGTGATAATCATAAGATATCTGGTGCGGGAGACGCTCAAAAGCCAACTGGCGATCCTCTTCATCCTGCTGCTGATTTTTTTCTGTCAGAAGCTGGTTAAGATCCTCGGTGCGGCCGTTGACGGCGAAATTCCAACGAATCTGGTGCTTTCCCTGCTTGGGTTAGGGATCCCGGAAATGGCGCAGCTTATCCTGCCGCTAAGTCTTTTCCTTGGCCTGCTCATGACGCTTGGGAAGCTCTACACCGAGAGTGAAATCACGGTGATGCATGCCTGTGGCCTGAGCAAAGCCGTACTGGTGAAAGCCGCCATGATACTGGCGCTGTTCACGGGTATTGTTGCGGCGGTGAATGTGATGTGGGCAGGCCCCATGTCTTCTCGTCACCAGGACGAAGTGCTGGCCGAAGCGAAAGCAAACCCCGGCATGGCGGCGTTAGCCCAGGGGCAGTTCCAGCAGGCGACCGACGGAAACTCCGTGCTGTTTATTGAGAGCGTTGACGGCAGTAAATTTAACGACGTATTCCTGGCGCAGCTGCGGACTAAAGGTAACGCGCGTCCATCAGTGGTCATTGCTGACTCTGGTCAACTTGCGCAGCGCAAAGACGGTTCGCAGATCGTGACGCTGAATAAAGGCACCCGTTTCGAAGGGACCGCGATGCTGCGTGACTTCCGCATTACGGACTTCCAGAACTACCAGGCCATTATTGGCCATCAGGCTGTGGCGCTCGATCCAACGGATACCGAGCAAATGGACATGCGTACCCTGTGGAATACCGATACCGACAGAGCGCGCGCTGAGTTCCACTGGCGTATTACTCTCGTCTTCACCGTGTTTATGATGGCGCTGATTGTTGTTCCGCTGAGCGTGGTGAACCCGCGTCAGGGACGCGTGCTCTCTATGCTGCCGGCGATGCTGCTTTACCTGATCTACTTCCTGCTGCAAACCTCGATTCGCTCGAACGGCGCGAAGGGCAAGCTGGATCCTATGGTCTGGACATGGTTCGTCAACAGCCTGTACATCCTGCTGGCGCTGGGATTAAACCTGTGGGATACGGTGCCTGTGCGCCGCATACGTGCCCGATTCTCGCGTAAAGGAGCCATCTAATGCAGGCGTTTGGCGTTCTCGATCGCTATATCGGTAAAACCATTTTTACCACCATCATGATGACGTTGTTCATGCTGGTGTCGCTCTCCGGCATTATCAAATTTGTCGATCAGCTGAAAAAAGCCGGGCAGGGGAGCTACGACGCGCTGGGCGCGGGGATGTATACCCTGCTCAGCGTGCCGAAAGACGTGCAGATCTTCTTCCCGATGGCGGCCCTGCTGGGTGCGCTGCTGGGGCTGGGTATGCTGGCGCAGCGCAGCGAGCTGGTCGTTATGCAGGCATCGGGCTTTACCCGAATGCAGGTCGCGCTGTCGGTCATGAAAACCGCAATCCCGCTGGTGCTGTTGACCATGGCGATTGGCGAGTGGGTCGCGCCGCAGGGCGAACAGACGGCGCGTAACTACCGCGCTCAGGCGATGTACGGCGGTTCTCTGCTGTCCACTCAGCAAGGGTTATGGGCGAAAGATGGCAAAAGCTTCGTCTACATCGAACGTGTAAAAGGCAACGATGAGCTAGGCGGCGTCAGTATCTACTCTTTCAACGATCAGCGCCGCTTACAGTCCGTCAGACACGCCTCTTCGGCGAAGTTTGACCCTGAACATAAGCAGTGGCGTTTGTCACAGGTTGATGAGTCTGACCTGACAGATCCAAAACAGATCACCGGTTCTCAGACGGTGACCGGTACGTGGAAGACCAACCTCACGCCCGATAAGCTCGGGGTCGTGGCGCTGGATCCTGACGCGCTCTCAATCAGTGGTTTACACAACTATGTGAAATACCTGAAGTCGAGCGGGCAGGATGCCGGGCGTTATCAGCTCAACATGTGGAGCAAAATCTTCCAGCCGATGTCCGTGGCGGTGATGATGCTGATGGCGCTGTCGTTTATCTTCGGCCCGTTGCGCAGTGTGCCGATGGGGGTACGCGTCGTGACCGGTATCAGCTTCGGTTTTGTCTTCTACGTGCTCGATCAGATCTTTGGTCCACTGACGCTGGTGTATGGCATTCCGCCGATTATTGGTGCGCTGTTGCCAAGCGCCAGCTTCCTCCTGATCAGCCTCTGGCTGCTGCTGAAGCGCTCCTGATTGACCTCTCCTCGCTTCCGGTTCGCCGGGAGCGAGGCTAATCTCCTGTTTCACCCCGCACTTTTTCTCAGAACCTTCAACGTCCCGCCGCGAATTTGAGTATTATTGAGCGATAAAGTCGTGAAGGGATCCTCTATGAAGCAAATTCGAATGCTTGCCCAGTATTACGTCGACCTGATGATGAAGCTTGGGCTGGTGCGTTTCTCCATGCTGCTTGCGCTGGCGCTGGTCGTTCTGGCCATTGTCGTGCAAATGGCCGTCACCATGGTGCTGCACGGTCAGGTCGAGAGTATCGACGTCATCCGATCTATCTTCTTTGGCTTACTCATAACCCCCTGGGCGGTCTATTTCCTTTCCGTGGTGGTTGAACAGCTGGAGGAATCCCGTCAGCGTCTTTCAAAACTGGTTGATAAGCTGGAGGAGATGCGCGAGCGCGACCTGAAGCTCAACGTCCAGCTCAAAGACAACATTGCGCAGCTTAATCAGGAGATTTCAGATCGCGAGAAGGCGGAGGCCGAACGTCAGGCCACGCTGGAGCAGCTGAAAATCGAAATGAAAGAGCGCGAGGTCACGCAGATCCAGCTTGAGCAGCAATCCTCTTTCCTGCGTTCGTTCCTTGATGCTTCGCCGGATCTGGTGTTCTACCGCAATGAAGATAAAGAGTTTTCCGGCTGTAACCGGGCGATGGAGCTGCTCACCGGGAAAAGCGAGAAGCAGCTGATTCACCTGAAGCCGCAGGACGTTTACTCCGAAGAAGCGGCCGCCAAGGTCATGGAGACGGACGAAAAAGTATTCCGCCATAACGTCTCGCTGACCTACGAACAGTGGCTGGATTACCCGGACGGACGCAAAGCCTGCTTCGAGATCCGTAAGGTGCCCTACTATGACCGCGTAGGGAAACGCCACGGGCTGATGGGCTTTGGGCGCGATATCACCGAGCGTAAGCGCTATCAGGATGCCCTGGAGCGCGCCAGCCGCGACAAGACCACCTTCATCTCCACCATCAGCCACGAACTGCGTACGCCGCTTAATGGCATTGTCGGGCTGAGCCGTATTCTGCTGGACACCGACCTGACCGCCGAGCAGGAAAAATACCTCAAAACGATCCATGTCTCGGCGGTTACGCTGGGCAATATCTTCAACGATATTATTGATATGGATAAGATGGAACGCCGGAAGGTTCAGCTTGATAACCAGCCGGTTGATTTCACCAGCTTCCTTGCCGATCTGGAAAACCTGTCCGGCCTGCAGGCACAGCAGAAGGGGCTGAGCTTTGTAATGGATCCCACCCTGCCGCTGCCGCATAAAGTGGTGACTGACGGTACGCGGCTGCGTCAGATCCTGTGGAACCTGATCAGCAACGCGGTGAAATTTACCCAGAAGGGGCAGGTGACGGTGCGTATCCGCTTTGACGAAGGGGATATGCTGCACTTCGAGGTGGAAGACTCCGGGATGGGTATTCCGCAGGAGGAGCAGGACAAGATTTTCGCGATGTACTACCAGGTGAAGGACAGCAACGGCGGTAAACCCGCCACCGGTACAGGCATTGGCCTGGCGGTGTCTAAGCGGCTGGCGAAGAGCATGGGTGGCGATATCACCGTTGTCAGCCAGCCGGGCAAAGGATCGACCTTCACGCTGACGGTCCATGCGCCGGCGGTGGCTGAAGAGGTTGAAGACACCTTTGATAACGACGACATGCCGCTGCCAGCGCTGCACGTCCTGCTGGTGGAAGATATTGAGCTTAACGTGATTGTGGCGCGCTCTGTGCTGGAAAAATTGGGCAACAGCGTCGATGTCGCGATGACGGGTAAAGCCGCTCTGGAGATGTTTAAACCGGACGAATACGACCTCGTTCTGCTGGATATTCAATTACCGGATATGACCGGGCTGGATATCTCCCGTGAACTGACGCGTCAGTACGCGGCCGATGAACTGCCGCCGCTGGTTGCGCTGACGGCGAACGTACTGAAAGATAAAAAAGAGTATCTCGATGCCGGTATGGACGATGTACTCAGCAAGCCGCTGGCGGTGCCTGCTCTGACCGCCATGATTAAGAAGTTCTGGGATACCCATGATGAAGAGGAGAGCACCATGACGTCTGTTGATAGCGCGAAAGCCCAAACGATACTCGATACGGGAATGCTTGAGCAGTACATCGATCTGGTTGGTCCAAAACTGATTACCGACGGTCTGGCGGTGTTCGAAAAAATGATGCCTGGCTATCTGAGCGTGCTGGAATCAAACCTGACCGCCCGCGACCAGAAGGGCATCGTCGAAGAAGGACATAAAATCAAAGGCGCAGCCGGCTCGGTCGGCTTACGCCACCTGCAGCAGCTGGGTCAACAGATTCAGTCGCCTGATTTACCTGCATGGGAAGATAACGTGGGTGATTGGGTGGAAGAGATGAAACAAGAGTGGCAAAACGATGTTGCGGTGCTTAAAGCCTGGGTCGAAGCCAGAAAAAAATGACCCCGGCTTAACCGGGGTGCGCGAATACTGCGCCAACACCAGGGAAATCGTGGCTGCGCCTGTTTTTTAAAGTTATTTTCGAATCGGCGCCGCCTGAAAAATTTAGGCCGCACGCAGATAAGATAGCAAATCTTAAATGGTTTGTTACATGAATCAGTGAAATGTGTGAAGCATAGCGTTTTAATCAAAATTATTAATGTGCTTCAGCCAGTTGCAGAAAAGGATCGTCATGATGAAAAAGATTGGTGTCGTGCTGAGCGGATGCGGTGTTTACGATGGTTCTGAGATACATGAAGCCGTCATTACGCTGCTGGCTTTGGCAAAACAGGGAGCAGAGGTGATTTGCTTTGCGCCAGACAAAAATCAGGCTGATGTGATTAACCATCTGACCGGTGAGCCAATGGCGGAAACCCGTAACGTGCTGATTGAAGCCGCGCGTATCGCGCGCGGTGACATCCATCCTCTTATTCAGGCAGATGCCGCAGAGCTTGATGCGCTAATTGTTCCGGGCGGGTTTGGCGCGGCCAAAAATCTCAGCACCTTTGCCGCGCAGGGTGCGGAGTGTCAGGTCGATCCTCATCTAAAAATGCTGTCGCAGGCGATGCACGCGGCGGGTAAACCGCTGGGCTTTATCTGTATCGCGCCAGCCATGCTGCCTAAAATTTTTGATTTCCCGCTGCGGCTGACGATTGGCACCGATATTGATACCGCAGAGATCGTGGAGGAAATGGGGGGCGAACACGTTCCGTGTCCGGTTGATGACATTGTGGTTGATGAAGATAACAAGATTGTCACCACGCCGGCGTATATGCTGGCGAATAATATCGCTGAGGCCGCCTCCGGTATTGAAAAGCTGGTGGCTCGTGTGCTGGTGCTCACTGAATGAGACGTCAATCTGGCGCAGGCGCATGGGTGAAACGTATTCTCTTGCGCATCGTTCTTGTGCTGGCGGTATTCTGGGGAGGCGGGCTGGCATTATTCAGCATTATGCCGGTTCCGTTCTCTGCCGTTATGGTTGAGCGTCAGCTCGGCGCGTGGCTCACCGGCGATTTCAGCTATGTGGCCCACTCAGATTGGGTGAGTATGGACGCTATCTCACCGTTTATGGGGCTGGCGGTCATCGCGGCGGAGGATCAGAAATTCCCGGAGCACTGGGGGTTCGACGTCGCGGCCATTGAGAAGGCGCTTGCTCATAACGAACGCCACGAAAACCGCGTGCGAGGCGCGTCAACGCTGTCGCAACAGACGGCCAAAAACCTGTTTCTATGGGATGGGCGAAGCTGGGTGCGAAAAGGGCTGGAAGCGGGGCTGACCCTGGGGATGGAATCGGTCTGGAGCAAAAAGCGCATCCTGACTGTGTATCTCAACGTCGCCGAGTTTGGTGATGGCATATTCGGGGTGGAGGCTGCCGCACAGCGTTATTTCAATAAACCGGCCAGCCGTCTGAGTATGTCAGAAGCGGCACTCCTGGCTGCTGTCTTACCTAATCCCATCCGCTTTAAAGCCAGTGCCCCATCAGGGTACGTGCGAAGCCGACAGGCGTGGATTATGCGCCAGATGCGTCAGTTGGGCGGGGAAGGGTTTATGGAGCGCAATAAGTTAATGTAGGGCGGGTAAGCGCAGCGCCACCTGCCTGAATAGCCGACCTTAATCTTCGTCGAACCCTGCGTTAAACAGGGCAATGACCGCCGCCAGCGCTTCCTCTTCCTGAGGGCCGGTGGCTTCTACTTCAATCTGGCGCCCCTTGGCGGAGTCCAGCATCAGCAGCGCGATCACGCTGTTTGCTTCCGCTTCGGTACCTTCGTCATTCCGCAGCAGAACTTCCGCATCGAAACCCTGCATCAGTTCAAACAGTTTCATCGCCGGGCGTGCATGCATGCCCAGCTTATTGGTGATCTCAACGGTTTGTTTTACGGTCATGTTTTACGTTTTTCCAGCGTGCGATGACGGGACTGGACGTTCTTCCCGCGCGAGCGGAAATAGTCGGCCAGCTGTTCGGCGATGTAAACCGAACGATGCTTACCGCCGGTACAGCCAATCGCCACCGTCAGGTAGCTACGATTGTTTGTCTCCAGCATAGGTAACCATAGCTCAAGGTAGCTTCGCGTCTGGTAGATAAAATTGTGAACTTCTGTGTGCCTGTCGAGGAAGGCCGCGACGGGTTTATCCAGACCGGTCATTGGACGCAGTTTCGGATCCCAGTGCGGGTTCGGCAGGAAGCGCACGTCGAAAACATAATCCGCATCAATCGGAATACCGTGCTTGAAGCCAAAGGACTCGAACACCATCGTCAGTTCGCGCTCGCGCTTGCCCAACAGCCGGGTACGCAGCATTTCCGCCAGCTCGTGAACGGACATCTCAGAGGTGTCGACAATCAGGTCGGCACGAGAGCGCAGCGGCTCCAGCAGGTCGCTCTCTTCATCGATCGCGCTCTCCAGAGAGAGGTTCTTACTGGAAAGCGGATGCAAACGACGGGTATCGCTATAGCGGCGGATCAGAGTATTGCGGTCTGCATCGAGGAACAGCAGCTGAGGCGAAAACGCCTCAGGCAGGTTACTCATTGCCTGCTCAAAAATTTCTGGTGATTCAGGCATGTTACGAACGTCGATACTGACGGCGGCAGAGGTTTGTCTTTCCGCAAGCGTCCGAGCCAGGTCGGGCAACAACACGACCGGCAGGTTATCTACGCAGTAAAAACCCATGTCTTCCAGCGCGCGCAGAGCAACGGATTTCCCCGACCCTGAACGGCCACTGACAATCATCAGCACCATGTTCCGTTTCTCCTCAGGACAACAGATGTGAAGGCCATCTCCTGGTTATGCATCATCCTGATTGCCTTCTGCTTCAGTGATAATTTGATAGAGCTCTTCATCACTTTGGGCCGAGCGCAGTCGGCGGCAAATGGTTTTATCGGCCAGGCGTTTTGCGACCAGCGACAGCGTATGCAGATGGGTTTTCGTCTGGTCGGCAGGAACCAGCAGCGCGAAGAGGAGATCGACGGGCTGGTTATCAATGGCATCGAAGGCGATAGGTGTTTCAAGCTGCACAAACACACCGACGGCGCGCAGGGTATCCTCTTCCAGTTTGCCGTGCGGGATCGCGATGCCGTTGCCGATACCGGTACTGCCCATTTTTTCACGGGTCAGGATCGCTTCGAACACCACCTGCGGCGGCAGGCCCAGCTGTTTTGCGGCCAGTTCACTGATGATCTCCAGCGCACGTTTTTTGCTCTGGCAGTGAACAGCACTGCGGGTACATTCCTGGTTAAGGACATTGCTCAGTTGAAGAGCGGAATCGTTGTTCATCATAATTTCACCTAAGCGCTAACTGTACAAATGGCCTGTTGTGTTTCACAACAGGCCGTCCTGCACCCGTTAACTGCCCGGACAATTAGTGTTGTTTCAGTTTATCTTTATGTTTATTGAGCTGTCGCGCAAGCTTATCAATCAAGCCGTCGATAGCCGCGTACATGTCTTGCCCTTCCGCACTGGCATGGAGTTCACCCCCGTTAACATGCAGGGTGGCATCCGAGATATGAGTCACTTTCTCCACTTTCAACACAATATAGACCTGGTTGATCCTTTCGAAATACTGCTCGAGTTTGGCAAACTTCGTGTTCACAAAGTCGCGTAAAGCCTCAGTAATTTCGACGTTTTGTCCAGTGATGTTGAGCTGCATAGTGTCTTCCTTATCGGTTGTGTCAGACCAGCTGTTTACGCTGGTTGGACGGCGGAATGGATAAAGACTCTCGATACTTCGCAACAGTACGACGTGCCACCATAATACCCTGATCGGACAGCATGGTGGTTAACTTACTGTCACTTAGTGGCTTCGCGGGGTTCTCCGCGGCGATCAACTTCTTCACCAGGGCACGAATCGCCGTTGACGACGCTTCGCCGCCGCCCTCGGTATTCACGTGGCTGGAGAAGAAATACTTAAGCTCAAAAATACCGCGCGGACTGTGCAGATACTTCTGCGTGGTTACACGGGAAATGGTTGATTCATGCATCTCGACGGCCTGAGCGATATCCGCCAGCACCATCGGTTTCATATACTCTTCGCCCTGCTCAAAGAAAGCCTGCTGCTGTTCGACAATGCAGCGGCTAACGCGTAGCAGCGTATCATTTCGGCTCTCCAGACTTTTGATCAACCATCGCGCTTCCTGCAAATTGCTACGAATATATTGATTGTCGGAATCGTTACGCACGCTGGTGCACATGGAGGCATACTGCTGGTTGATTTGCAGGCGAGGGATGCTGTCAGAGTTCAGTTCAACGACCCAGCGGTCATTGTGTTTTCTGACCAGCACATCCGGGATCACGTACTCGGGTTCGCTGGTCTGGATCGACTGACCGGGGCGCGGATCGAGCGACTGGATCAGATTCACCGCTTCTTTCAGCACGTCTTCTTTCAGGCGCGTGACCCGCATCAGGCTGCGGAAATCGTGGTTAGCCAACAGATCCAGATGATCGCTGATGATGACGCGCGCCTCATCGAGCCATGGCGTCTCTTTGCTGAACTGAGAAAGCTGGATCAGCAGGCAGTCGCGCAGATCTTTTGCAGCCACACCTACCGGGTCGAAACGCTGGATGCGCTTGAGTACGGCTTCTACTTCCTCAAGCTCAATCTCATCGTCGCCCATGCTTTCGAGGATATCGTCCAGCGTGACGGTTAAATAGCCCGTATCATCAACGGCATCAACAATGGACGTGGCAATTGCACGATCGGTGTCGGAGAAGGGGGTCAGCTCGACCTGCCACATCAGGTAGTCCTGAAGCGACTGGGTGGTTTCTCCCTGATAGACCGGTAGCTCATCGTCCTGGTAGTCTGCACGCGTACCCGAAGGGGTTCCGGCGGTGTAGATTTCATCCCAGCTGGCATCCAGCGGAAGCTCGTCCGGCATCTCTTTTTGTTCGAGTGCATCTGCGGTGTCGAGCGTTTCTGTATCCTGCGACTGCTGGGTTTCTACCTCGTCATGAAGATCGGTTTGTTCCAGCAGGGGATTACTGTCCAGCGCCTGCTGGAGCTCCTGCTGAAGTTCTAACGTGGACAGTTGCAACAGGCGAATTGCCTGCTGTAGCTGCGGCGTCATCGCCAGTTGTTGGCTGAGCCTTAATTGCAAACCTTGCTTCATGTTCAGAGCATTTTTCTCCGGTTCGGCGTTACATTACCTCTACCCTATCAGAGTCTGAAGTCTTCCCCAAGATAGACGCGCTTAACATGATCGTCTTCGAGGATCTGTTGCGGCGTACCGTGGGCGATCAGATTGCCCTGGCTCACAATATACGCGCGTTCACACACGGCCAGCGTTTCGCGCACGTTGTGGTCGGTGATCAATACGCCAAGCCCGCTGTCACGCAGGTGCTCAATGATACGTTTAATGTCGATAACGGAGATGGGGTCAACGCCCGCAAAGGGTTCATCCAGAAGGATAAATTTCGGGTTTGCGGCCAGCGCACGCGCGATCTCAACGCGGCGACGTTCCCCCCCGGAGAGCGCCTGGCCGAGGCTGTCACGCAGATGCTCAATGTGGAACTCTTCCATCAGCTCGTTGGCACGATCCTGACGCTGCTCGCTGGTCAGATCGTTACGAATCTGCAGGACCGCCATCAGGTTATCGTAAACGCTAAGACGACGGAAAATGGAAGCTTCCTGCGGCAGATAGCCGATCCCGCGGCGCGCGCGCGCGTGCAGCGGCAGAAGGCTGATGTCTTCATCGTCAATGACAATGTTGCCGGCATCGCGCGGCACAATGCCAACGACCATGTAGAAGGTTGTGGTTTTACCCGCACCGTTAGGGCCAAGCAGGCCCACAATTTCGCCGGAGTTGACGGTCAGACTGACATCTTCTACGACACGGCGGCCCTTATAGGCCTTCGCGAGGTTTTTTGCAGTTAATGTTGCCATAACGAATTAGTTACTCTTCTTCTGTGCCGGGGCTTGGCCTTTGCCTTTGTCCTGCAGCTGCGACGGAACCAGTACGGTGGTCACGCGTTTGCCTTTCTCGCTGGAGGCCTGCATTTTTTGCTCTTTAACCAGATAGGTGATCTGGTCGCCGGTAATGTTGCTGTCCAGCTGTTCCAGATACGCATTCCCGGTCAGGATGACCAGGTCTTTCGCCAGCTCATAGTGCATATGCGTGGCGTGACCCTTCACCGGCTTGCCGTTGTCCTGCATCTGGTAGAAAGTTGCCGGATTACCATAGCCATCGATAATCTCTTTGCCCTGCTCGCCACCCGGACGGGTAACGACCACTTTGTCAGCGTTAATTTTAATGGTGCCCTGGGTCATGACGACGTTACCTGTAAAGGTGACGACGTTGCCCTGCATATCGAGAGACTGGGTGTCGGACTCGATATGAATCGGCTGGTCGGTATCGCCCGTTACAGCAAGCGCGGGGAGACTGGTTGCCAGCATCGCGCTGGCGATAATTACTTTAAGGCTGAGTTTGTTTGTTTTGAATTTCATAGGAGGTTCTAACCTTTTCAATCAGCTCGGCGTTTTTGCTGCGTAAGTTCCCGCGCATTCTTAAACCGCTGGAATTAAATGTTGTGCCATACAGTGTGACCAGATCCTGCGACGTCACGTCCTGGGTCACCAGGTTGATCTGGGCATTATCCGTCGTAATTTTTCGCAGTTGCGAGTCAGCGGTCAGGGCGTTGACTTCAACGTGGCCATACAGATAAAGCATACGGTCATTTGTTAGTTTTGCCCGATCTGACTTAATTGACCACGTCGGCACTTTGTCTTTATCAAACGTGGTCATGACAGGCTGGGTAAACCACGAAATACCGTCATCTGAAAAATATTCAACATGCTGGGCAATCAGGCGATAGTTCAGCGCGCCTTCCGGGCTATAGACCACGGTGTCGCTGTGATCGCTTTTATAAGTTGGATCGTTAGTGTTGATCGCTTCCGTTTGCGTATCGTCGCGATCGGCAAGGTTCACGCCAATCAATACCAGTGCGACAAGCGAAAGCAAAATGATAATCCAACGTCTGGTTTTACTCATATCGATTGCCCTTTGGCCTCATCAAGCTTGCCCTGCGCCAGCAGGAGCAGATCGCAGACTTCACGGACGGCACCACGGCCACCGTTGATGTGGGTAACGTAGTCCGCGCGCGGGATCAGCAGCGGATGCGCATCGGCAACGGCAATACTCAGCCCGACCTCAGCCATCACTGGCCAGTCAATCAGATCGTCCCCGACATAGGCCACGTTTTCCGGGGCGATGGCCAGTTTACCCACTAAATCATTGAATGCCGCCATCTTATCGGATTGACCCTGATACAAATGGGTAATGCCTAAGGTTTCACAGCGGTCTTCTACCAGTTTAGCTTTCCGCCCGGTGATGATAGCAACCTCGATACCCGAGGTCAGCGCACAGCGGATACCGTAGCCGTCGCGAACGTTAAACGCTTTTAGCTCTTCACCGTTATTGCCCATATAAATCAGGCCATCGGAGAGAACCCCATCCACATCCAGAATCAGCAGGCGAATATTCTCCGCCTTTGCCATCATCTGGGTGCTGACCGGACCATAACAGGTTGCAAGGGATGCACCCGCATTACTCATTGTCTTATCCTTCATTACACTACGCCTGCGCGCAGCAGATCATGCATATGTACCACACCCAGCAACTGGTCGCCATCGGCAACCATAACGGAGGTGATATGACGGGACTGCATCAGGTTCAGCACATCCACTGCCAGCGTACCCGGACGCACGCGAATGCCGCCGGGCGTCATCACATCGGCAATGCCCAGCGTGCGGACATCGACGCCCATGTCGAACACACGGCGCAGATCGCCATCGGTGAAGATCCCCTGAATTTTCATCAGATCGTCGCACACGACTGTCATACCCAAATTCTTACGGGTGATTTCCAGCAGCGCATCGCGCAGGGAGGCCGCTTTACTGACGTGGGGGATTTCATCGCCGGTGTGCATAATATCGTTAACCCGAAGCAGCAGCTTGCGCCCCAGCGCGCCACCCGGGTGGGAAAGCGCGAAATCTTCCGGCGTAAAACCGCGGGCTTCCAGCAGCGCGACGGCGAGCGCATCGCCCATGACCAGCGCAGCGGTGGTGCTGGAGGTCGGCGCCAGACCCAGCGGGCAGGCCTCTTTGGGAACTTTAACGCACAGGTGAATATCGGCCGCACGCGCCATGCTACTTTCCGGACGGCTGGTCATGCAAATAAGCGGTACCTGCAAACGTTTCAGTACCGGGATCAGCGCCAGGATTTCATTTGACTCACCGGAGTTAGACAGCGCGATGACGATATCCTGCGGCGTGACCATACCCAGGTCCCCGTGCGCGGCTTCCCCTGGATGGACAAAAAAGGATGAGGTTCCGGTGCTGGCAAACGTCGCCGCCATTTTGCGTCCAATGTGGCCGGACTTACCCATCCCCATCACCACGACTTTGCCGGCACAGTAGAATATCTTCTCACATGCCTGACTAAAATCCTGATTAATGTACTGATCTAACTGCGCCAGACCTTCACGTTCAATCTCCAGAACGTCTTTGCCTGCTTTCTGAAAGTCAAAACCCGGCTGCAATTCTATTTGCGACATAATGCGTTTCCGTTTACCCAGAGAGAAGAGGCGAGAGCCAGTACAGCATCGCCATCCATACGATAAATCCACCCGTTAACAGCGCGCCTGCGCCTTTGCCAATCTGTCGTTGCCGCCGCCAGCAGAGCAGGGCAAATATCACGCTGACCAGCAGCATCACGCCGTAATCACGCGAGAACGCCAGGGGGTTAAAGGGCCCTGGCGTAATCAGGGCCGGCAGGCCCATCACAATGGCGATATTAAAAATATTGGAACCGATGATATTACCTATGGCAATGTCATCCTCACCTTTCCGTGCCCCCGCAATGGCCGTGGCCAGCTCCGGCAGGCTGGTGCCGATGGCAATAACCGTCAGGCCAATGGTCAGTTCACTCATAGCGAAATAGTTCGCCAGCACCGTCGCGTTATCCACGACCATGCGCGTTGCCATCGGCATGATGATCAGCGCAACGCCAAGCCAGAGCAGGGCAACAGGCAGCGTGCCTTCTCGCGGAAGCTCGGCGACCTGTTCACGCGTGAGGCTATCCTGACCCTGCTTCTCCGCCAGACGGGCGATTTTAACACTATACAGCAACCAAATGACGGCCAGCGCCAGCAGGAATATCCCGTCGCTGACGCTCAGTTCGCCATCATAAAATACGCATCCTGCCAGCAGGCTTACGATTAACATTAGCGGCAATTCACGGCGCAGAACATCAGAATGCACGCGAAATGGATGCAGCAGTGCCGCCAGGCCTAAAATCAATAATATGTTGACGATATTGGAGCCAATCGCGGTGCCTACCGCCAGGTCTAACTGGCCGTGCAGTGATGCCGAGACAGAGACGATGATTTCAGGGAGTGACGTTCCCACACTGACAACGGTCATCCCGATGACGACAGGCGGTACGCCAGTCAGGCGACACAGGATAGATGCAGCAAACACTAAACGGTCAGCACTGTAGACCACCAAAAGTAAACCAATTATTAACAGTGCTGTTGCTAAAAGCATCAAAAGTCCTTTCTTCAGGTATACTCGTCGGTCCATCGCACGGGAATGGCTGGACTGTATACAGTCTGAGGCGTAACGAATTCCTAATTTTGACTTTATGCGCCGGAAAAGTAAAACAAATGCCAGCTTTCGCTAACCTCTCCAGCCAATATTCTGTAAAAATGTGGGGTTTAGGGCTGATTTAAGCTTCACGCTTCGCATGAAGCAGGGCAAGAAAGGAACCGTAAATGAGCCAAACGCTGGCGAATATAGTCGATGTCCGTGGAGTAAGCTTTTCTCGCTCCAACAGATTGATATTTGATGATATTTCGTTGACCGTGCCGCGTGGCAAGATCACTGCCATCATGGGGCCGTCCGGGATCGGTAAAACGACCCTGCTGCGCCTTATTGGTGGGCAAATCCCACCTGATAGCGGTGAAATCCTCTTTGATGGCGAAAACATCCCGGAGATGTCACGCTCGCGCCTGTATACTGTTCGCAAACGTATGAGCATGCTCTTTCAGTCAGGGGCCTTGTTCACTGATATGAACGTTTTTGATAACGTGGCCTATCCGCTGCGCGAACATACCAGCCTGCCGCCTGCGTTGCTGAAAAGCACGGTGATGATGAAGCTTGAGGCCGTCGGTTTGCGGGGGGCGGCGAAACTGATGCCTTCGGAACTCTCCGGCGGTATGGCGCGCCGCGCCGCGCTGGCGCGAGCCATTGCATTAGAACCCGATTTAATCATGTTCGACGAACCGTTCGTTGGGCAGGATCCCATCACGATGGGCGTGCTGGTGAAGCTCATCTCTGAACTGAACAGCGCGCTTGGCGTAACCTGCATTGTGGTATCTCACGATGTACCGGAAGTGTTGAGCATTGCCGATTACGCCTATATCGTGGCGGACAAAAAGATCGTCGCACACGGTAGCGCTCAGGCGCTGCAGGAAAATTGCGACCCGCGCGTGCGGCAGTTCCTTGACGGTATTGCCGATGGCCCGGTGCCGTTCCGCTACCCGGCGGGCGACTATCGTGACGATTTACTGGGAATAGGGAGTTAAGCCACTCATGCTGTTAAATGCGTTGGCCGCTCTCGGACACCGTGGCATAAAAACCATCAGGACGTTCGGGCGTGCCGGATTGATGTTATTCAACGCGCTGTTCGGCAAGCCGGAATTCCGTAAGCACGCCCCTCTGCTGGTGCGGCAGCTTTATAATGTCGGCGTGCTGTCGATGCTCATCATCATCGTTTCCGGCCTGTTTATCGGTATGGTGCTTGGGCTACAGGGCTACCTTGTGCTGACAACCTACAGTGCGGAAACCAGCCTCGGGATGCTGGTGGCGCTCTCGCTGCTGCGTGAACTGGGGCCGGTTGTGGCGGCGCTGTTGTTCGCCGGGCGCGCGGGGTCGGCATTAACGGCTGAAATTGGCCTGATGCGTGCGACAGAGCAGCTCTCCAGCATGGAGATGATGGCGGTCGATCCGCTGCGTCGCGTGATCTCTCCGCGTTTCTGGGCTGGCGTAATCTCTTTACCGCTACTGACTATTCTGTTTGTCGCCGTGGGTATCTGGGGCGGTTCGCTGGTTGGCGTCCACTGGAAAGGCATTGATGCCGGTTTCTTCTGGTCCGCCATGCAGGACGCCATTGACCTGCGAATGGATCTGGTTAACTGTCTGATTAAAAGCGTGGTATTTGCCATTACGGTCACCTGGATTGCCTTGTTCAATGGTTACGATGCCATCCCGACGTCGGCAGGCATTAGCCGTGCAACTACACGTACCGTCGTACATTCGTCGCTGGCCGTACTGGGTCTGGATTTTGTGCTCACTGCACTGATGTTTGGGAATTGAATTCATGCAAACGAAAAAAAATGAAATTTGGGTCGGCATATTCCTGCTACTGGCGCTGCTGGCCGCGCTGTTTATCTGCCTGAGAGCGGCGGATATCACGTCTGTGCGTACCGAGCCAACGTATCGCATCTATGCCACCTTCGATAATATCGGCGGGCTGAAGGCCCGTTCACCGGTCCGTATTGGCGGCGTGGTGATCGGACGCGTATCTGACATTACGCTTGATGAGAAAACCTACCTGCCACGCGTCGCGATGGATATCGAAGAGCGTTACAACCATATTCCGGACACCAGTTCCCTTTCGATCCGGACTTCGGGCCTGCTGGGCGAACAATATCTGGCGCTTAACGTCGGTTTTGAAGACCCTGAGCTGGGAACGACTATCCTTAAAGACGGTAGCGTCATCCAGGATACGAAGTCCGCGATGGTGCTGGAGGATATGATTGGTCAGTTCCTTTACAACAGTAAAGGGGATGAGAAAAAATCCGACGCTGCCCCTGCGCAGAGCGAAGATCATACCAACGTCGCACCGACACCTGGCACGACGAATTAATTTCAGGAGAAGTCATTCATGTTTAAACGACTGTTAATGGTTGCCATGCTGGTCATTGCCCCTCTCACCGCGGTGCATGCTGCGGATCAGAGTAACCCGTACAAACTGATGGACGAAGCGGCGAAGAAAACCTTCGACCGTCTTAAGAACGAACAGCCTAAAATTCGTGCTAATCCTGATTACCTGCGTGACGTCGTTGATCAGGAACTGCTGCCGTATGTGCAGATCAAATACGCGGGTGCGCTGGTGCTGGGCCGCTATTACAAAGACGCGACCCCTGCGCAGCGTGACGCCTACTTTGCCGCGTTCCGTGAATACCTGAAACAGGCTTACGGTCAGGCGCTGGCGATGTACCACGGCCAGACCTACCAGATTGCGCCTGAGCAGCCGCTGGGCGATGCGACCATTGTGCCTATCCGCGTGACGATCAACGATCCTAACGGTCGCCCGCCGGTTCGCCTGGATTTCCAGTGGCGTAAAAACAGCCAGACCGGTAACTGGCAGGCGTATGACATGATTGCCGAAGGGGTAAGCATGATCACCACCAAACAGAACGAGTGGAGCGACCTGCTGCGTACCAAAGGCATTGATGGCCTGACCGCACAGCTGCAGTCCATTTCTCGTCAGAAAATTAGCCTGGACGAGAAGAAGTAATGTCACAGCAACTCAGCTGGTCGCGTGAAGGCGAGACATTAAAGCTGTCCGGTGAGCTGGATCAGGATCTGCTGAACCCCTTGTGGGACAAACGCCATGAAGCCATGCAGGGCGTGACGCTTATCGACTTAAGCGACGTCACGCGGGTCGATACGGCAGGTGTTGCGCTGCTTGCCCATCTGATTGCCGAGGGGAAAAAGCAGGGGGCTAGCGTCATGCTTCACGGCGCGAGCGATAATGTGGTTACCCTTGCGCAGCTCTACAATCTCCCTCAGGACGTACTGCCTCGTTAATATTTTCAGTGCGTTACTTCTGAAAGCCCTGACTGTTTCATCGTCAGGGCTTTTTGCTTGTTTAAGACGACGCCACTTTGCTCTAAGATGTTGGGCTTGTTTTCACTATCAGATGATTAAGAACCCATGGAAAATCATGAAATCCAGACAGTGCTGATGAATGCACTCTCCCTTCAGGAAGCCCACGTCACTGGCGATGGCAGTCACTTCCAGGTTATTGCTGTGGGTGAGATGTTCGACGGTATGAGCCGTGTGAAGAAGCAGCAGGCTGTGTACGCGCCGCTGATGGAATATATTGCGGATAACCGCATCCACGCCCTGTCGATTAAAGCGTTCACCCCGCAAGAGTGGGCACGCGATCGCAAACTAAACGGTTTTTGAGCTGAGGGCGACAGGCCCGCAGCACGGTTGAATTTATAAGAGAGCACACAATGGATAAATTTCGTGTACAGGGGCCAACGCGTCTCCAGGGCGAAGTCACAATTTCTGGCGCGAAAAACGCCGCGCTGCCAATCCTTTTTGCTGCGCTGCTCGCGGAAGAGCCGGTAGAAATTCAAAACGTACCGAAGCTGAAAGATATCGACACCACCATGAAGTTGCTCACCCAGTTGGGCACTAAAGTCGAGCGTAATGGTTCCGTCTGGATCGACGCCAGTAACGTAAACAACTTCTCTGCCCCTTACGATCTGGTGAAAACCATGCGTGCTTCCATCTGGGCGCTTGGTCCGCTGGTGGCGCGTTTTGGCCAGGGGCAGGTTTCACTGCCGGGCGGTTGCGCTATCGGTGCGCGTCCGGTTGACCTGCATATCTTTGGTCTGGAAAAACTGGGCGCAGAGATCAAGCTGGAAGAAGGTTACGTCAAAGCGTCCGTCAACGGGCGTCTGAAAGGCGCGCACATTGTCATGGACAAAGTGAGCGTGGGCGCAACGGTCACCATTATGTCTGCGGCGACGCTGGCAGAAGGCACCACGATCATCGAAAACGCCGCGCGTGAGCCGGAAATTGTGGATACCGCCAACTTCCTCGTGGCGCTGGGTGCGAAGATTTCCGGTCAGGGTACTGACCGCATCACCATCGAAGGCGTTGAGCGTCTGGGCGGCGGTGTTTATCGCGTACTGCCGGACCGTATCGAAACCGGTACTTTCCTGGTGGCTGCGGCGATCTCTGGCGGTAAAATTGTCTGCCGTAATGCACAGCCTGACACCCTGGACGCGGTGCTAGCGAAGCTGCGTGATGCGGGTGCGGATATCGAAATCGGTGAAGACTGGATCAGCCTGGATATGCATGGCCAGCGTCCAAAAGCGGTCAATGTACGTACGGCGCCGCATCCGGCGTTCCCGACCGACATGCAGGCGCAGTTCACCCTGCTGAACCTGGTCGCCGAAGGTACCGGCTTCATCACTGAAACCATTTTCGAGAACCGCTTCATGCACGTACCGGAGCTGATCCGTATGGGCGCACATGCAGAGATCGAGAGTAATACCGTGATTTGCCACGGCGTTGAGAAACTGTCTGGCGCTCAGGTGATGGCCACCGATCTGCGTGCGTCTGCAAGCCTGGTGCTGGCGGGTTGTATCGCGGAAGGCACAACGATTGTGGATCGTATTTATCACATCGATCGTGGTTACGAACGTATCGAAGATAAACTGCGCGCGCTGGGTGCGAATATCGAGCGTGTGAAGGGCGAGTAATCTTTCCGGCAGCCCCCTGCCAGAAATGACCGGGGGGTTGCTGTTCCTGTCAAAAAACGCATTATTCCTGCGTTTCTTTCTTTGCCTTTCTCTGGCGAATCATCCGCGATCTGTCGATAAATTCATGGGTTACTGGATCGTGGTAGCGCGAAGGCCAGATGATCCACGGATGCGTATCCAGTGCCGTTGCGATAATTAACTCTCCTTTAGGCCAGGGGCGGGTCAGGGCGTTTGCGAGGGTTGAAGAACTCAGTCCATGGCGGCGGGACTCTGCAGCCAGTGAAGTGCCTCTTTTGCGCAGTGCCGCAATGATATCAGCCGTGTGCCAGTCGATAAATTTCGTATCCATAACGCTGTCCTTAAGTTCGGATTCACCTACGCCGTTTCTTCTGAAACGACGGGCTTACTATACCCATTTCAAACTGTTGTTCTAAAAAGTTCGCGTTACTTGAAGGGATATTCAGAATAAGGAATGGCTTTATTCATGCGGTCTCTAAACCGATAAATTTACATGAATACGTAATTTACTGGGGTGTACTGGAATCTCCCCGCGATGGCGCGGGGAGAAACAAGGGGGTTAACGGTCGCGCTGAACGGCGATGTGGGCCAGACCAATTAGCGCATCGCGCCATGGGCTGTCTGGGATTACCTGCAGTGCAGCGATGGCTTTATCCGCTTCTTCTTCCGCGCGCTGACGGGTCCACTCCAGCGATCCGCAGATGGCCATAGTTTCCAGTACAGGTTCCAGAAGATGGCGGCCATTTCCCTGCTCAATCGCTTCACGGATCATTTTCGCCTGGTCGGCAGTTCCGTTGCGCATTGCGTGAAGCAGCGGCAGGGTTGGTTTGCCTTCGTTCAGGTCATCACCCACGTTTTTGCCGAGCGTCTCACCGTCCGCACTGTAGTCCAGCAAATCGTCAATTAACTGGAATGCCGTACCCAGATAACGACCATAGTCCTGCAGCCCTTTTTCCTGTGCCTCGGTACAGTCCGCCAGAATGCCGGAGCACTGGGCGGCCGCCTCAAACAGGCGCGCGGTTTTACTGTAAATCACACGCATGTAGTTTTCTTCGGTGATGTCAGGGTCGTTGACGTTCATCAGCTGCAGCACTTCGCCTTCTGCAATAACGTTAACGGCTTCGGACATCACCTCCAGCACTTTCAGGGAACCCAGACTGGTCATCATCTGGAAGGCGCGGGTATAAATAAAATCCCCCACCAGTACGCTGGCTGCGTTTCCGAAAGCGGCATTTGCCGTGGCTTTTCCACGACGCATATCCGATTCATCCACAACGTCATCATGCAGAAGCGTCGCCGTGTGAATAAATTCGATGAGTGCTGCGATCGTGATGTGGGCATTTCCCTCATAACCAACGGCTCTGGCAGCCAGAATGGCGATCATCGGACGAATGCGTTTACCGCCGCCGCTGACAATGTAATAGCCCAACTGATTGATCAGCTGAACGTCAGAGTTGAGTTGCTCCAGGATTGCTGCATTCACACCCGCCATATCTTGCGCGGTTAACTCGTTGATTTTTTCTAAATTCATCGCAAAAGCCGGGCTTTTTATCCTGTTGATCCCATCTACAATGGGGTAACGAAGGGTTTCGGTTTATCAATAGTAGTGCTGATTGTACTGAAAAAACGGCTCAGATAAACGTTACCGTACGCGTTGTGTTTTTTTTCTTCATGTATTGACGGTAGCACTTGTCAAAGGCTCGCGTTTTGCGTAATATTCGCGCCCTATTGTGAATATTTATAGCGCACTCTGAATCATACGAGGACGTGCGCGGAAGCGGAGTTTATATGTACGCGGTTTTCCAAAGTGGTGGTAAACAACACCGAGTAAGCGAAGGTCAGACCGTTCGCCTGGAAAAGCTGGACATCGCAACTGGCGAATCTGTTGAATTCGCAGAAGTTCTGATGATCGCAAACGGTGAAGAAGTCAAAATCGGCGTTCCTTTCGTTGATGGCGGCGTTATCAAAGCTGAAGTTGTTGCACACGGTCGTGGCGAGAAAGTTAAAATCGTTAAGTTTCGTCGTCGTAAGCACTACCGTAAGCAGCAGGGCCACCGTCAGTGGTTCACTGATGTGAAAATTACTGGCATCAGCGCCTAAGACCTGAGGAGAGATTTAAATGGCACATAAAAAGGCTGGCGGCTCCACACGTAACGGTCGCGATTCAGAAGCTAAACGCCTTGGCGTTAAGCGTTTCGGTGGCGAATCCGTTCTGGCGGGTAGCATCATCGTTCGTCAACGTGGTACCAAATTCCACGCTGGCAACAACGTAGGTTGCGGTCGTGACCACACTCTGTTTGCTAAAGCAGACGGTAAAGTGAAATTTGAAGTTAAAGGCCCGAACAACCGTAAATACATCAGCATCGTTGCTGAGTAAGGTTTTCTCGGTCCGGTAACGGATTAAAGCCCCGCAACGTGTTGCGGGGCTTTTTACATTGGAAACCCGGAAAATTTTCTGTAGGGAAAACGGGCATGAAGCAGCAGGCCGGCATAGGTATTCTTTTGGCGCTCACCACCGCAATGTGCTGGGGCGCGCTGCCAATTGCAATGAAGCAGGTACTGGAAGTGATGGAGCCGCCTACGGTGGTCTTTTATCGCTTTCTGATGGCAAGCATCGGCCTCGGGGCCATTCTGGCTGTCAAAGGTAAGCTTCCACCTTTGCGACTCTTCCGTAAACCGCGCTGGCTGGTGTTGCTGGCTATCGCGACGGGCGGTCTGTTTGGTAACTTCATCCTGTTCAGCTCTTCCCTGCAATACCTTAGCCCTACGGCGTCACAGGTGATTGGTCAGCTTTCACCCGTGGGCATGATGGTCGCCAGCGTCTTTATCCTTAAGGAGAAGATGCGCGGTACGCAGATTATCGGGGCGAGCATGCTGCTATGCGGTCTGGTGATGTTCTTCAACACCAGTCTGCTGGAGATTTTTACCCGACTGACGGATTACACGTGGGGTGTGATCTTCGGTGTCGGGGCAGCAACGGTCTGGGTGAGTTATGGCGTCGCGCAAAAGGTGTTATTGCGTCGTCTTGCCTCACAGCAGATCCTCTTTTTGCTGTACACTTTGTGTACAATAGCATTGCTGCCATTAGCAAAGCCGGGTGTGATTACCCAGCTTAGCGACTGGCAACTGGCGTGCCTCATTTTTTGTGGGCTGAACACGCTGGTCGGTTATGGCGCGCTGGCCGAAGCGATGGCGCGCTGGCAGGCAGCACAGGTGAGCGCGTTAATTACGCTTACTCCGCTGTTTACGCTGTTATTTTCAGATTTGTTATCAATGGCCTGGCCCGATGTCTTCGTCAGACCGATGCTCAACCTGTTGGGTTATCTCGGTGCGTTTGTCGTGGTTGCGGGCGCGATGTATTCCGCCATTGGTCATCGTCTTTGGGGACGTTGGCGCAAAAATGAAGCGGTTGTAGTAGTCCCCCGCTCAGGCGAATGAGTTACGGAGAGTAAAATGAAGTTTGTTGATGAAGCGACGATCCTGGTCGTGGCTGGTGATGGCGGCAATGGTTGCGTGAGCTTCCGCCGTGAAAAATATATCCCACGTGGCGGTCCTGACGGCGGCGACGGCGGGGATGGTGGTGACGTGTGGCTGGAGGCGGATGAGAACCTCAACACGCTGATCGACTACCGTTTCGAGAAATCCTTCCGCGCTGAACGTGGCCAGAACGGCCAGAGCCGTGACTGTACCGGGAAACGTGGAAAAGACGTCACCATTAAGGTTCCGGTCGGTACGCGTGTGATTGACCAGGGAACCGGTGAAACCATGGGTGACATGACCAAACACGGTCAGCGCCTGATGGTTGCGAAAGGCGGCTGGCACGGTCTGGGTAACAGCCGTTTCAAATCTTCCGTTAACCGTACGCCGCGTCAGAAAACGATGGGTACACCGGGCGATAAGCGCGATCTGCAGCTGGAGCTGATGCTTCTGGCAGACGTGGGCATGCTGGGTATGCCAAACGCCGGTAAATCGACGTTTATTCGCGCTGTCTCTGCTGCAAAACCAAAAGTGGCGGACTATCCGTTTACCACCCTGGTACCAAGCCTTGGCGTTGTCCGTATGGATAACGAGAAGAGCTTTGTGGTTGCCGATATCCCGGGTCTAATTGAAGGCGCGGCGGAAGGGGCGGGGCTGGGTATCCGCTTCCTGAAACACCTTGAGCGTTGCCGTGTACTGCTGCATCTCATCGATATCGATCCTATCGACGGTTCCGATCCGGTTGAAAATGCCCGCATCATTATCGGTGAGCTGGAAAAATACAGCGAAAAACTGGCGAATAAACCACGCTGGCTGGTCTTCAACAAGATCGACCTGATGGATAAAGCCGAAGCGGAAGCGAAAGCCAAAGCGATTGCAGAAGCGATGGGTTGGGAAGATAAATACTACCTGATCTCTGCGGCAAGCCAGGTTGGCGTGAAAGATCTGTGCTGGGATGTGATGACCTTTATCATCGAAAACCCAATTGTTCAGGCGGAAGAAGCTAAGCAGCCTGAAAAAGTCGAATTCATGTGGGATGACTACCACCGCCAGCAGCTCGAAGAGCTGGAAGCGGAAGAAGATGATGAAGACTGGGACGATGACTGGGATGAAGACGACGAAGAAGGCGTCGAGTTCATCTACAAGCACTAATATCTGTCCAAAGCCCCCATTATGGGGGCTTTTTTTATTCCAGCGTTGATGGCAACCAGCAGCTGGCGATTAAGCCGCCCTCAGCGCCATTTTCTAGCGTCAGCTTGCCGCGGTGGAGCTGCACGATGCGTTGCACGATACTCAGGCCCAGACCACTGCCACCGTAGCGCTGGTCAAGACGACGGAATGGCTCCGTAATTGACTGCCGGTGGGCTTCATCAATACCGGGCCCCTGATCGATAACGCTGACCTGAGTACCGCCTTCAACTTCGTTTAATGTCACTTCAATCGTTGTCCCTGACGGGCTGTATCGTCCGGCATTCTCCAGCAGGTTTCGCAGCATCAGGCGCAGAAGCACTGCGTCTCCCTGAACCGTGAGCGCGCTCCTGGCCGGCCATATCACCGTATGCTCTTTGGCTTCATGCTCAAGACCAAGCGGCATAATGATATTGTCCGTCCAGTTAACGGTATCGTAGTGGCCGCTGGCCATTGCCTGTCCGGCCCGGGCCAGCATCAGCAGTTGTTCAACGGTATGCATGAGCTGATCGATGCGGCTGATTAACGTCGCGGCCTGTGGCGCGCCAGACTGCGCCATGAGCTCCAGATGGAGCCGGATCCCGGCAAGGGGCGTTCGCAGTTCGTGTGCGGCGTCTGCGGTGAATAGACGCTCCTGCTGAATGGTATTATCCAGCCTGGCGAGTAACTGGTTCAGGGAAGTGGTGACCGCACCAATTTCTTCCATGTCGGAATACATAGGGAGCGGGGTTAAGTTATCCGCCGAACGGTTAGCCAGGCTGGCGCGCAGTTTATTCAGGGGCCGGGTTATCCAGGTAACTGCCCAGAATGAAAACAGCAGCGTGAAACCGACCATCACCAGAGAAGGAACGAGAAGAGAGGCAATCGCTTCGCGGATCTCTTTCTCGACATGGTTATTGCGGGCTTTGGCAGACAACGTTTCACTGACCAGAAAACCAATCTGTTCACGGCTTTCATGCCACAGCCAGATAACGCTTATCAACTGGAAAAATAACAGAATGACCGCCAGCAGCACCATCAGGCGCCGACGCATGCTGTTCATTTCTGGCTCTCCAGGCGATAACCAACGCCACGGACAGTTTTGATCCTGTCTTTGCCGAGCTTACGACGCAGGTTGTGAATATGGACTTCAAGGGTATTTGACCCCGGATCGTCCTGCCAGGAGTAGATATCCTGCTGGAGGGTTTCTCTGTGCACCGTTTGCCCGCTGCGCATGATCAGACGCGTAAGCAGGGCGAACTCTTTTGGGGTCACCTCAACCGGTTGGGCCTGGCGCAGTACCTGCTGGGTTTGCAGATTCAGCGTAATATCGCCGTCGGTGAGTAAGTTGTCACTGTGCCCCTGATAGCGGCGAATCAACGCGCGCACCCGGGCCTGCAGCTCCGCAAGTGCAAAAGGCTTCACCAGGTAATCATCAGCACCGGCATCAAGGCCGGTGATACGATCTTCAATGGCATCGCGTGCTGTCAGGATCAATACCGGGTTGGCGATACCGCGACGTCGCCACTGGGTCAGGAGCGTGGCGCCGTCTTTGTCAGGCAAACCCAAATCGAGGATCACCAGACTGTATTCGCCGCTCTGAATCAGGGCATCCGCCTCCGCCGCCGTGCTGGCACAGTCGAGTGCATACCCTTCATTGGCCAGACCCAGCGCCAGCCCTTCCTGCAATAACAGATCGTCTTCAACTATGAGTAGTTTCATCGCTAGTTATTCTGATAAATGTCCTTATAGAGCCTGCTTTCGAAGCGAACAAGCGGAATACGGCGATTGCGCTGGTCGGTCGGTTCGACGGCATAGCCGGAAAGATACTGCACGAATGCCATGCGTTGTCCGCTGGCGGTAGTGATGAAGCCTGCAAGGTTGTAAACCCCCTGCAGTGAACCGGTTTTGGCGGATACTTTGCCATCCACACCGGCAGCGTGAAGCCCGGCGCGGTACTGCAACGAACCATCATGACCGGCCAGTGGCAGCATTGAAATAAAGTTTAGCTCAGTGTCATGCTGTGCAATGTACTGTAGCACTTGCATCATTGTGGCCGGAGAGATCAAATTATGACGCGATAATCCGGAGCCATCGACGGCAATGGTATTACCCAGATCGATCCCTGCCTGCTGGCGCAGGATCTGACGAACCGCGTCAGAGCCCGCGCGCCAGGTTCCCGGCACGCCAAACCGTGCGTGACCAATCATGCGGAACACGGTGTCGGCAATCATGTTGTCAGATTTTTTCAGCATAATTCGCAGCAAATCGTGCAGCGGCGGAGACTGCTTGCTGGCGATGACCGTGCCGGGCTGGTTGACCTGCGTCTGACGAAGCAACGTGCCGGAGTAGGTTATTCCCGCTTGTTTCAGCTCATCTTTCAGAATGGCGCCCGCGTAGCTGGCACCGTCCTGTATCGCAAAGGCCAGCGGCAGCGGATCGGCACGCTGCGTCAGGCAGCCGGTAAGCGTGAAGCGGTTAAGATCGCCTGGCACCACATCCAGTTCGCAATACTGTGCATCCGGGGATCCCTTGGCCAGCGTGCGGACCTGGCTAAACATCGTGACCGGGTAGTAGGATGCTATGCGGATAAACGCTAAGTCATCAGGCTTTGGCGCGCTGTAAAGCGAAACCGAGAAGCAGTTACGGTCAACAATCGCGGCGGCGGGTGGGGCGCTAAAGCATTGCGTCATATCGTTCCACGGCCAGCCTGGGGCTTTATCGTGGCTGGCAAAGATGGACGTATCTATCAGCACATTGCCATCAATCCTCTGCACGCCGGTTTTTTTCAGTACCGCAACCATATTGCGGATATCCTGGCGTTTAAAGGTCGGGTCACCGCCAAAGCGGGCGATAAGATCGCCTTTCAGTTCGCCACCCTCGACGTTACCTTTGGTCTCAAGTGTGGTGGTAAACCGGAAGTCGGGCCCAAGTTGAAGGAGGGCGGCAAGCGCAGTAATCACCTTCTGGGTACTGGCAGGCAGGGCCATCTGTTGACTGTGGTAGTCAATCTCTGGCGTCTGCGCCCCGACCTTTTGCACCATCAAGGCAAGGTTGGCACCTGCGGGCAGTTGATTAATATACTCATCAACATTCGCGGCCTGAACGCTGAACGTTATACTGGTAGTCAATCCGATGATAAATCTGGAAAATCGCATAATCTCGCGCTAACAACCCGAAAACAAACCGTCATACTACGGTGCATAGCACTGCAAAGTAAACGATGACCCATAGTGAACTTCGCGGTAAAATGCATATCAAATTGAAAATTGCTGCTGACCTGGGGCGTTGCTCCCGGGTCGGTTTTCTTTTTGCTTCTGGCCTGCTCATGAGGGCCGGGGCAGGGAACACTGCTCCCAACAGGAATGTTTAAGAGGTATAACAAATGCAAGCTATTCCGATGACCTTACGTGGTGCCGAAAAACTGCGCGAAGAGCTGGATTTCCTGAAATCCGTTCGTCGTCCTGAAATCATCGCCGCTATCGCGGATGCGCGCGAGCATGGCGACCTGAAAGAGAACGCTGAATATCACGCCGCGCGTGAGCAGCAGGGCTTCTGTGAAGGGCGTATTAAAGATATCGAAGCAAAACTGTCCAACGCGCAGGTTATTGATATCACTAAGATGCCTAATAATGGCCGCGTGATTTTCGGTGCAACCGTTACCGTGCTTAACCTCGACAGCGACGAAGAGCAGACGTATCGCATCGTGGGTGATGATGAAGCAGACTTCAAACAGAACCTGATTTCGGTGAACTCACCGATTGCTCGCGGCCTGATTGGCAAAGAGCAGGATGATGTTGTCACCATCCGCACCCCAGGTGGTGAAGTGGAATATGAAATTATCAAGGTTGAATACCTGTAATTCGCCTCTCTGCTAAGATGTTGATACATTGTAAAGAAAAGAAAAAGGCCGCATAGCGGCCTTTTAACAACTCAAGGAGCGTGGCATTTTGCTCACCTGCTGACAGAAATCCCTCGTTTTACACAGAAAATGTGTTCAATTCAGGATATCCTTAACGTGGCAGCGAGATTTTGCGCTCTTTAGATGGGCGATAGAGCACCAGCGTTTTACCGATGACCTGTACATTACAGGCACCGGTTTCGCGCACGATGGCTTCCACGATCAGGTTTTTAGTGTCTCTGTCTTCAGAGGCGATTTTCACCTTGATCAGCTCGTGGTGTTCCAGCGCTTGTTCAATCTCGGCAAGCACCCCTTCGGTCAAACCATTGTTGCCAAGCATAACTACAGGCTTGAGCGGATGTGCCAGACCTTTAAGGTGCTGTTTTTGTTTAGTACTCAGATTCATCGTATATTTTTGCTTACGTTGGGATTGAAAACGGTTCATTCTACCGCCATCTCCCTAATATCGCCAAACAGCAGCGTAGAAATTTACGCCAAAGGTAAGCAACGATGAACCCGGACGGAAATGTTAAATGACAGGTAAAAAGCGTTCTGCCAGTTCCAGCCGCTGGCTTCAGGAACACTTTAGCGATAAATATGTTCTGCAGGCGCAGAAAAAGGGGTTACGTTCCCGCGCCTGGTTTAAACTTGATGAAATACAGCAAAGTGACAAACTTTTTAAGCCGGGGATGACGGTTGTCGACCTCGGTGCAGCACCTGGCGGATGGTCCCAGTATGCGGTAACGCAGATCGGCGGAGCGGGTCGAATCATCGCATGCGATCTTTTACCAATGGATCCCATCGTTGGTGTCGACTTTCTTCAGGGCGATTTTCGTGACGAATTAGTGCTAAAAGCGTTACTTGAACGTGTGGGTGACAGTAAGGTCCAGGTTGTCATGTCTGATATGGCACCAAATATGTGCGGAACACCGGCGGTGGATATCCCTCGCGGCATGTATCTGGTGGAGCTAGCGTTAGAAATGTGTCGTGATGTACTAGCGCCTGGTGGTAGTTTTGTTGTGAAGGTGTTTCAGGGCGAAGGTTTCGAGGAGTACCTTAAGGAAATTCGCTCCCTGTTTGCGAAGGTTAAAGTTCGTAAACCGGACTCTTCCCGGGCGCGTTCCCGTGAAGTGTATATTGTAGCGACCGGGCGAAAATGATAACCGGTAGATTTCAGGCGAAAGTTTGAATGAAACTGGATATAGAGTATCCTGACGCTGTTTTTAACACAGTTGTAATGTGAGGTTAATCCCTTGAGTGACATGGCGAAAAACCTAATTCTCTGGCTGGTCATTGCCGTCGTGCTGATGTCAGTATTCCAGAGCTTTGGGCCCAGCGAGTCGAATGGCCGCAAGGTGGATTATTCTACCTTCCTGCAGGAGGTCAATCAGGACCAGGTTCGCGAAGCGCGTATCAACGGACGTGAGATAAACGTTACCAAGAAAGATAGTAACCGTTACACGACCTACATCCCGGTGAACGATCCTAAGCTGCTTGATAACCTTCTGACCAAAAACGTCAAAGTGGTCGGCGAGCCGCCAGAAGAACCAAGCCTGCTGGCTTCTATCTTCATTTCCTGGTTCCCGATGCTGCTTCTTATCGGCGTCTGGATCTTCTTTATGCGTCAGATGCAGGGCGGCGGTGGCAAAGGTGCCATGTCGTTCGGTAAGAGCAAGGCGCGTATGCTGACGGAAGACCAGATCAAGACCACGTTCGCTGACGTCGCCGGGTGTGACGAAGCGAAAGAAGAGGTGGGTGAGCTGGTTGAATACCTGCGCGAACCGAGCCGTTTCCAGAAACTGGGCGGTAAGATCCCGAAAGGCGTGCTGATGGTTGGCCCTCCGGGTACCGGTAAAACCCTGCTGGCGAAAGCCATTGCGGGTGAAGCGAAGGTGCCGTTCTTTACTATTTCTGGTTCTGACTTCGTAGAAATGTTCGTGGGTGTCGGTGCATCTCGTGTGCGTGACATGTTCGAGCAGGCGAAGAAGGCAGCACCGTGCATTATCTTCATCGATGAAATCGACGCCGTAGGCCGCCAGCGTGGCGCAGGTCTGGGCGGTGGTCACGATGAACGCGAGCAGACGCTGAACCAGATGCTGGTTGAGATGGACGGCTTCGAAGGTAACGAAGGTATCATCGTTATCGCAGCGACTAACCGTCCGGATGTACTTGACCCGGCGCTGCTGCGTCCAGGCCGTTTCGACCGTCAGGTTGTGGTCGGTCTGCCGGATGTTCGCGGTCGTGAACAGATTCTGAAAGTCCACATGCGTCGCGTACCGCTGGCGCCAGATATCGACGCGGCAATCATTGCGCGCGGTACCCCGGGCTTCTCCGGTGCGGACCTGGCTAACCTGGTCAACGAAGCAGCACTGTTTGCCGCTCGCGGTAACAAGCGCGTGGTGTCCATGGTGGAGTTCGAGAAAGCGAAAGACAAGATCATGATGGGTGCGGAACGCCGCTCCATGGTGATGACGGAAGCGCAGAAAGAGTCCACAGCATACCACGAAGCAGGCCACGCGATTATCGGTCGTCTGGTGCCGGAACACGATCCGGTGCATAAGGTGACGATTATTCCTCGCGGTCGTGCACTGGGTGTTACCTTCTTCCTGCCTGAGGGCGACGCGATCAGCGCCAGCCGTCAGAAACTGGAAAGCCAGATTTCTACCCTCTACGGTGGTCGTCTGGCGGAAGAGATTATCTACGGTGTTGAACATGTTTCTACCGGTGCGTCCAACGACATTAAAGTTGCGACAAACCTGGCGCGTAACATGGTGACGCAGTGGGGCTTCTCCGACAAACTCGGTCCGCTGCTGTACGCAGAGGAAGAGGGCGAAGTCTTCCTGGGCCGTTCTGTGGCGAAAGCGAAACATATGTCCGATGAGACGGCACGTATCATCGATCAGGAAGTTAAGTCTTTGGTTGAGCGTAACTATGCACGTGCTCGCCAGATCCTGAACGACAATATGGACATCCTGCATTCGATGAAAGATGCGCTCATGAAATATGAGACCATCGATGCACCGCAGATTGACGACCTGATGGCGCGCCGCGAAGTGCGTCCGCCAGCGGGCTGGGAAGATCCAGGCGCGTCCAATAATTCTGACAATAATGGCACCCCGCGTGCGCCGCGTCCGGTTGATGAACCGCGTACGCCAAACCCGGGCAACACCATGTCAGAACAGTTGGGCGATAAGTAAGTTACTGCTGTTGAAGCATTTGTCCGTACCTCAAACCCTGGAGCTTGCTCCGGGGTTTTTCATTTCTGTTTAACCGTATAAATACCAGGGATTTCGCCATGAAATTATTCGCCCAGGACTCGCATCTCGATCTTTCACATCCTCATGTGATGGGGATCCTGAATGTTACCCCTGACTCCTTCTCTGACGGCGGCACGCATAACACGCTTATTGAGGCGGTTAAGCACGCAAATTTAATGATTAATGCAGGTGCCACCATCATTGACGTTGGCGGCGAATCGACGCGTCCGGGGGCGGCGGACGTGTCCGTGGAAGAAGAGCTGGCGCGCGTGGTGCCGGTGGTGGAAGCAATTGCACAACGCTTCGAAGTATGGATATCCGTAGACACTTCCAAACCTGAAGTGATCCGTGAAGTGGCGAAAGTGGGCGCTCACATTATCAATGATATTCGTTCACTCACCGAGCCGGGCGCGATTGAAGCGGCAGCGGAAACCGGGCTGCCCGTTTGTCTTATGCATATGCAGGGTCAGCCGAAAACGATGCAGGAAGCGCCGAAGTACGACGATGTCTTTGCCGACGTGAATCGCTTCTTTATTGAGCATATCGCGCGCTGCGAACGTGCAGGTATCCCAAAAGAGAAATTGCTGCTCGACCCGGGGTTCGGTTTCGGTAAAAATCTCTCACACAATTATGCGTTGCTAGCACGCCTATCGGAATTTCATCACTTTGACCTGCCGCTACTGGTGGGGATGTCGAGAAAGTCGATGATTGGTCAGTTACTGAATGTTGGGCCAGCTGAACGCCTGAGTGGGAGTCTGGCCTGCGCGGTGATTGCGGCGATGCAGGGCGCACACATTATTCGTGTCCATGACGTCAAAGAAACAGTAGAAGCCATGCGTGTGGTGGAAGCCACACTGGCAGCGAAGGAAAACAAACGCTATGAGTAATCGTAAATATTTTGGTACCGATGGTATCCGTGGGCGTGTAGGCGATGCTCCAATCACCCCTGATTTTGTTCTGAAGCTCGGCTGGGCTGCTGGCAAGGTACTGGCGCGTCATGGTTCCCGTAAGATCATTATCGGTAAAGATACCCGTATTTCAGGCTATATGCTGGAGTCTGCTCTGGAAGCCGGCCTGGCGGCGGCTGGGCTTTCTGCCTCCTTTACTGGCCCAATGCCAACGCCTGCGGTCGCATACCTGACCCGCACCTTCCGCGCCGAAGCGGGGATTGTCATCTCGGCTTCTCACAACCCGTTCTATGACAACGGCATCAAGTTCTTCTCCATCGATGGCACCAAGCTGCCGGACGAAGTGGAAGAAGCAATCGAAGCCGAAATGGAAAAAGAGATCACCTGTGTTGATTCCGCAGAGCTGGGTAAAGCGAACCGTATTGTCGATGCGGCGGGTCGTTATATCGAATTCTGTAAAGGCACCTTCCCAAATGAGCTGAGCCTGGCGCACCTTAAAATTGTGGTGGACTGTGCCAATGGCGCGACCTATCACATCGCCCCGAATGTCTTCCGCGAGCTTGGCGCGAAGGTGATTACCATTGGCTGTGAGCCGGATGGTCTGAACATTAATGAGCAGGTCGGTGCAACTGACGTTCGTGCCCTGCAGGCGCGCGTTCTGGCGGAAAAAGCCGATCTGGGCATTGCGCTTGACGGCGACGGCGACCGCGTGATCATGGTCGACCACGAAGGCAATAAAGTCGACGGGGACCAGATCCTTTACATCATCGCGCGTGAAGGCCTGCGTCAGGGTCAGCTGCGCGGCGGCGCCGTCGGTACCCTGATGAGTAACATGGGCCTGGAACTGGCGCTGAAACAGCTCGGTATTCCGTTTGTCCGCGCGAAAGTGGGTGACCGCTATGTGCTGGAAAAACTGCAGGAGAAGGGCTGGCGTATTGGTGCAGAAAACTCCGGTCACGTGATCCTGCTCGACAAAACGACCACCGGAGACGGTATCGTGGCCGCGCTGCAGGTGGTTGCCGCGATGGCGCGCAACCACATGAGCCTGCACGATCTCTGCAGCGGAATGAAAATGTTCCCACAAATCCTGGTGAACGTGCGCTTCACTGCCGGCAAAGGCGATCCGCTGGAAAATGAGAACGTGAAAGCGGTAATGGCTGACGTTGAAGCGGCGCTGGGCAATCGTGGACGCGTGCTGCTGCGTAAGTCTGGCACCGAACCGCTGATCCGCGTCATGGTGGAAGGTGAAGACGAAGCGCAGGTCAATGAGTTTGCACACCGTATTGCGGATGCTGTAAAAGCTGCATAATCTTGCACGCTAAATGTTTAAAAAGGCGGCTTTTGTCGCCTTTGTTTTAAGCAATTAATGGCTTTTTGCTGTTTTTTTCCGCAGTTGATACAATGCGTCAAAAATGCCCTTGCGAAGGTCATTCGCTTTGGTTAGTATTCACACCCGCTTCAGTGGGAAACAAAAATCCTGCTAATTGGTCGAAGCATTGGTATGCGGCAAATCCGCAAGGAACAGGTTGATTATGTACGAAGCTCTTTTAGTTATTTTCCTTATTGTAGCCATCGCTCTCGTAGCGCTGATTATGCTGCAGCAAGGTAAAGGCGCTGATATGGGAGCCTCCTTCGGAGCAGGCGCTTCCGGTACGCTGTTTGGTTCAAGTGGTTCTGCGAACTTCATGACCCGCACAACGGCGATTCTGGCTACGCTGTTCTTCATCATCAGCCTGGTGCTTGGCAATATCAACAGCAACAAGACCAGTAAAGGAAGCGAGTGGGAAAATCTGAGCGCGCCAGCTAAAACTGAGCAAACTCAGCCAGCTGCACCGGCTAAGCCGACTAGCGATATCCCGCACTAAGTATTCTGTACCGAGGTGGTGGAATTGGTAGACACGCTACCTTGAGGTGGTAGTGCCCTAACGGGCTTGTGGGTTCGAGTCCCATCCTCGGTACCAATATTCCAGAAGAAAGACGTCGAAAGACGTCTTTTTTTTCGTCTGTACTTTTTGTTGTTCGTAGGCCCGGTCAGCGCAGCGCCACCGGGCAAAATGGCGGGTGGCGCTGCGCTGACCCGCCCTACAAAAGGCCACAAAAAAGGCGTCCAGTGGACGCCTTTTACATTCACATCAGCGATTACTTCTTATCGCTGTGCTCCAGGTTTTCAACCTGCGGCAGGCCGTTACCTGAGTTTGCGGAGAGCAGGCCATTCTCAACATAGTTGAACAGCTTCTCACGGGTATCGGTGATATCCAGGTTACGCATGGTCAACTGCCCAATACGATCGTCCGGCGAGAACACGGATTCACCTTTCTCCATGGTCAGACGCTCTGCTTTATAGGTCAGGTTGTCAGACACGGTATTCAGGATGGAGTAGTCGTTACCGCGACGCAGCTCCAGGGTAACTTCACCGGTGATCGCACTTGCTACCCAACGCTGCAGCGCATCACGCAGCATCAGCGCCTGTGGATCGAACCAGCGGCCCTGATACAGCAGTTTACCCAACTGGCGGCCATGAGAGTGATACTGCTCAATGGTGTCTTCGTTGTGAATACCAGTCAGCAGACGCTCGTAAGCGATGTGCAGCAGCGCCATTCCCGGGGCTTCATAGATGCCACGGCTCTTCGCTTCGATGATACGGTTTTCAATCTGATCGCTCATGCCCAGACCGTGACGACCGCCAATACGGTTAGCTTCCAGCATCAGCTCAACGTCATCAGAGAAGGTTTTACCGTTCAGCGCAACCGGATGGCCGCGTTCAAAACGTACGGTCACTTCTTCGGCCTGGATTTTGACATTCTCGTCCCAGAACTTCACCCCCATGATTGGGTTCACGATCTTCACGCTGGAGTTCAGGAACTCCAGGTCTTTCGCTTCGTGCGTCGCACCCAGCATATTGGAGTCGGTGGAGTAGGCTTTCTCAACGGACATCTTATAGTCAAAACCGCAGGCGATCATAAACTCGGACATCTCATGACGACCACCCAGCTCGTCGATGAAGTCGGTATCCAGCCACGGTTTGTAGATCTGCAGTTCGGCGTTGGTCAGCAGGCCATAACGATAGAAGCGTTCGATATCGTTACCTTTATAGGTGCTGCCGTCGCCCCAGATGTTCACACCGTCTTCTTTCATGGCGGCAACGAGCATAGTGCCGGTGACTGCGCGGCCCAGCGGGGTGGTGTTGAAATAGGTCAGGCCGCCGGTGGTGTTATGGAAAGCACCACACTGAATAGCCGCAATACCTTCAGCGACCAGTTGTTTACGGCAGTCAATCAGGCGCGCGTTCTCTGCACCATACTCTTTAGCGCGACGAGGAATAGCATCATAGTCTTCCTCGTCCGGCTGACCCAGGTTCGCAGTATATGCATACGGAACCGCTCCCTTCTGGCGCATCCACAGCAGTGCAGCGCTGGTATCCAGGCCGCCTGAGAAAGCGATGCCAATACGTTGTCCTACAGGAAGATGCTTGAGAATCGTCGTCATAGAATAAAACCCTGCTTGATTGACTGATTAGAGACCGCTTTCGCTCTCTTGTGCATTTTTATGCAAAATAAGTGAGTATTCATTTAATCATCTTTTGGCGAAGACCGGAAGAGACTCATGCGTTTTTTGTAAAAATTTTGGTCTGATCGAGCTGACGGAAGTCGCCTTGACAGGTGGGGTCAACTATCAATATACTAAACGCCGATTTTACGTCCCGTCTTCGGTACCAAATCCCAGCATTATTTGCAAATTCTGTCCAAAACGCGTAGAATTTGCCACGTTTCAGGCGCGGGGTGGAGCAGCCTGGTAGCTCGTCGGGCTCATAACCCGAAGGTCGTCGGTTCAAATCCGGCCCCCGCAACCACTTTCCCATAAAGTTCTTTTTCAAATATACTGTGAAGACTTAGAGCCTTCGTAGCTGGATTTGAAAAAATTCTTTCGGAGAGTGCTCCAGGCCACAGTTGTGGCTATAGGGTTCAGTTATCTAAAGCCCCGATTTATCGGGGTTTTTTGTTATCTGACTACAGAATAACTGGGCTTTACGCCCTTTTTTTATGTCTTGGGGGTGGGCTTGTCCACATTAGAGCAAAAATTAACAGAGATGATTACTGCACCGGTCGAAGCACTGGGCTACGAACTGGTCGGCATCGAATTCGTTCGCGGCCGTACATCGACGCTGCGCATCTATATTGATAGTGAAGATGGCATCAATGTTGATGATTGTGCTGATGTTAGCCACCAGGTGAGTGCGGTTCTTGATGTTGAAGACCCGATTACCGTTGCGTACAACCTGGAAGTTTCCTCACCTGGCCTCGATCGCCCGATGTTCACGGCCGAGCACTATGTGCGCTTTACCGGTGAAGAAGTGGCTCTCGTTCTGCGTATGGCCGTACAGAACCGCCGTAAATGGCAGGGAATTATCAAAGCCGTTGATGGTGAAATGATCACGGTGACAGTCGACGGCAAAGATGAAGTGTTCGCGCTGAGTAATATCCAGAAGGCGAACCTGGTTCCCCACTTTTAACAGTCTGGATTGAGGTGAAAAGCCCGCGATGAACAAAGAAATTTTGGCTGTTGTTGAAGCCGTCTCCAACGAGAAATCACTGCCGCGTGAGAAGATTTTCGAAGCGCTGGAAAGTGCACTGGCTACAGCAACCAAGAAAAAATACGAACAAGAGATCGATGTTCGCGTAGAAATCGATCGTAAAAGCGGTGACTTCGATACATTCCGTCGTTGGGTAATCGTTGAAGAAGTGACCCAGCCGACCAAAGAGATCACGCTGGAAGCGGCACGTTTTGAAGACGAAAGTCTGAACGTGGGTGAATACGTTGAAGATCAGATTGAATCTGTTACGTTTGACCGTATCACCACCCAGACCGCTAAACAGGTTATCGTGCAGAAAGTTCGCGAAGCCGAGCGCGCGCTGGTTGTCGATCAGTTCCGCGATCAGGAAGGCGAGATCATCACTGGCGTGGTGAAGAAGGTGAACCGCGACAACATCTCCCTGGAGATCAAATCCGAAGGGTTGCCGGGTAACGCTGAAGCCGTGATCCTGCGTGAAGATATGCTGCCGCGTGAAAACTTCCGTCCAGGCGACCGTATCCGTGGTGTTCTGTACGCTGTGCGTCCAGAAGCGCGCGGTGCGCAGCTGTTCGTGACCCGTTCTAAACCAGAAATGCTGGTAGAACTGTTCCGTATCGAAGTACCGGAAATCGGCGAAGAAGTTATTGAGATTAAAGCGGCGGCTCGCGATCCGGGCTCCCGTGCGAAAATTGCGGTGAAAACCAACGACAAGCGTATCGACCCGGTCGGTGCTTGCGTCGGTATGCGCGGTGCGCGTGTTCAGGCAGTCTCTACTGAGCTGGGCGGCGAACGTATTGATATCGTTCTGTGGGATGACAACCCAGCGCAGTTCGTGATCAACGCAATGGCTCCAGCTGATGTGGCGTCTATCGTTGTTGACGAAGACAAACACACTATGGATATCGCTGTTGAAGCGGGCAACCTGGCGCAGGCAATCGGCCGTAACGGTCAGAACGTACGCCTGGCATCTCAGCTGAGCGGCTGGGAACTCAACGTTATGACCGTTGATGACCTGCAGGCTAAGCATCAGGCTGAAGCCCATGCGGCGATCGATACCTTCACCAAATACCTGGATATTGACGAAGATTTCGCCACTGTTCTGGTTGAAGAAGGTTTCTCTACGCTGGAAGAACTGGCCTATGTGCCAATGAAAGAGCTGCTGGAAATTGACGGCCTGGATGAACCAACCGTTGAAGCCCTGCGTGAACGCGCTAAAAACGCACTGACCACCCTGGCACTGGCTCAGGAAGAAAGCCTTGGCGATAAGAAGCCGGCTGATGACCTGCTGAATCTGGAAGGTCTTGATCGTGCGATTGCGTTCAAGCTGGCTGCCCGTGGTGTTTGTACGCTGGAAGATCTCGCTGAGCAAGGCGTTGATGACCTGGCTGATATCGAAGGTTTAACCGACGAGAAAGCCGGCGAGCTCATCATGGCCGCACGTAATATTTGCTGGTTCGGCGACGAAGCGTAATAAACTGTAGCAGGAAGGAACAGCATGACTGATGTAACTGTAAAATCGCTGGCTGCTGAGATTCAGACCTCCGTGGACCGCCTGGTACAGCAATTTGCTGATGCAGGGATCCCGAAGTCCGCTGATGACTCGGTGACCGCGCAAGAAAAACAAACCTTGTTAACGCACCTGAACCGCGAACACGGTTCTACGCCTGACAAGTTAACGCTGCAGCGCAAAACGCGCAGCACGTTAAACATCCCTGGTACCGGTGGCAAAAGCAAATCGGTACAAATTGAAGTCCGCAAGACGCGCACCTTTGTAAAACGTGATCCGCAAGAGGCAGAACGCCTTGCCGCGGAAGAGCAGGCACAGCGTGAAGCGGAAGAACAAGCTCAGCGTGAGGCGGAAGCAACCGCTAAACGTGAAGCAGAATTAAAAGCTGAACGTGAGGCCGCAGAAAAAGCGAAACGCGACGCAAGTGATAAAGCGAAGCGTGACGCTGCGGAAAAAGACAAAGTGAGCAATCAACAGACAGACGAAATGACAAAAACCGCCCAGGCTGAAAAAGCCCGCCGTGAAAATGAAGCTGCCGAGCTGAAGCGTAAAGCGGAAGAAGAAGCCCGCCGTAAGCTGGAAGAAGAAGCTCGCCGCGTGGCCGAAGAAGCGCGCCGTATGGCAGAAGAAAACGAGAAGAACGGTGTGAATGTCGCTGAAACGACTGAAGATACCAGCGACTATCACGTGACCACTTCTCAGCATGCGCGTCAGGCTGAAGATGACAACGACCGTGAGGTTGAAGGTGGCCGCAGCCGTACTCGCAGCACCAAAGCTGCACGCCCGGCGAAAAAAGGCAACAAGCACGCTGAATCCAAAGCTGACCGTGAAGAAGCACGCGCAGCCGTTCGCGGTGGTAAAGGCGGTAAGCGTAAAGGTTCCGCTCTGCAGCAGGGCTTCCAGAAGCCTGCTCAGGCCGTTAACCGTGACGTTGTGATTGGCGAAACCATCACCGTTGGCGATCTGGCGAACAAGATGGCCGTTAAAGGCTCTCAGGTCATCAAAGCGATGATGAAGCTGGGCGCTATGGCAACCATCAACCAGGTCATCGACCAGGAAACCGCACAGCTGGTTGCTGAAGAGATGGGCCACAAAGTTATCCTGCGTCGTGAAAACGAGCTGGAAGAAGCGGTAATGAGCGACCGTGACACAGGCGCAGCGGCTGAACCGCGTGCACCTGTTGTGACCATCATGGGTCACGTTGACCACGGTAAAACCTCTCTGCTCGACTACATTCGTTCTACGAAGGTTGCCTCTGGTGAAGCGGGTGGTATTACCCAGCACATCGGTGCTTACCACGTAGAAACAGAAAACGGCATGATCACCTTCCTGGATACCCCAGGCCACGCAGCGTTTACCTCAATGCGTGCTCGTGGTGCTCAGGCAACGGATATCGTTGTACTGGTTGTTGCTGCAGACGACGGCGTGATGCCACAGACCATCGAAGCTATTCAGCACGCGAAAGCGGCGCAGGTGCCTCTGGTTGTTGCAGTCAACAAAATCGATAAGCCAGAAGCTGATATGGACCGCGTGAAGAACGAACTGTCCCAGTACGGCGTTATGCCGGAAGAGTGGGGCGGTGAAGCGCAGTTCATCCCAGTATCTGCTAAAGCGGGTACCGGTATTGACGACCTGCTGAACGCTATCCTGCTGCAGGCTGAAGTTCTGGAGCTGAAAGCTATCCGTAACGGTATGGCGAGCGGCGCGGTGATCGAATCCTTCCTGGATAAAGGTCGTGGTCCGGTTGCTACTGTTCTGGTTCGCGAAGGCACGCTGAACAAAGGCGACATCGTTCTGTGTGGCTTCGAATACGGCCGCGTTCGTGCGATGCGTAACGAACTGGGTCAGGAAGTGCTGGAAGCGGGTCCGTCCATTCCAGTTGAAATCCTGGGTCTGTCCGGTGTTCCGGCTGCCGGTGATGAAGTGACCGTGGTGCGTGACGAGAAGAAAGCGCGTGAAGTGGCACTGTATCGTCAGGGCAAATTCCGCGAAGTTAAACTGGCTCGTCAGCAGAAATCTAAACTCGAGAACATGTTTGCTAACATGACCGAGGGTGAAGTTCACGAAGTGAACGTTGTCCTGAAAGCCGACGTTCAGGGTTCTGTGGAAGCGATCTCCGACTCCTTGCTGAAACTGTCTACCGACGAAGTTAAAGTGAAGATCATCGGTTCTGGCGTAGGTGGTATCACCGAAACCGACGCCACCCTGGCTGCTGCCTCTAACGCTATCCTGGTTGGCTTCAACGTTCGTGCTGACGCCTCTGCGCGTAAAGTTATCGACGCTGAAAGTCTGGATCTGCGTTACTACTCCGTCATCTATAACCTGATTGACGAAGTGAAAGCAGCAATGAGCGGCATGCTGTCGCCAGAGCTGAAACAGCAGATCATCGGTCTGGCTGAAGTGCGTGACGTGTTCAAATCACCGAAATTCGGTGCGATCGCGGGCTGTATGGTTACCGAAGGTACCATCAAACGTCACAACCCAATCCGCGTCCTGCGTGACAACGTGGTTATCTACGAAGGTGAGCTGGAATCTCTGCGCCGCTTCAAAGATGACGTTAACGAAGTTCGTAACGGCATGGAATGTGGTATCGGCGTGAAGAACTACAACGACGTTCGCGTTGGCGATATGATCGAAGTGTTCGAGATCATCGAAATTCAGCGTACCATCGCTTAATCTTCGTCGGCTTTTGGGCCGCTACTGCGTTGGCTGCGCTCGTTCACCCCGGTCACATAGTTATCTATGCTCCCGGGGATTCACGAGCTTGCCGCCTTGTTGCAACCCAAAATCCTTAGAAGATTAACTAGCGTAGGCCGGGTAAGCGAAGCGCCACCCGGCAATAATTTCAAAAAGGGGCTTTAGCCCCTTTTTTGTCTGGAGAATTTATTATGGCGAAAGAATTTGGTCGCCCACAGCGCGTAGCGCAGGAAATGCAGAAAGAGATCGCACTCATTCTGCAACGTGAAATCAAAGACCCACGCGTTGGTATGATGACCACCGTGTCTGGCGTTGAGATGTCCCGCGATCTGGCTTATGCCAAAGTGTTCGTGACTTTCCTGAACGATCAGGACGAAGCCGCGGTGAAAAACGGCATTAAAGCGCTGCAGGAAGCCTCTGGTTTCATCCGCTCTCTGCTCGGCAAAGCGATGCGCCTGCGTATCGTGCCTGAACTGACCTTCTTCTACGACAACTCGCTGGTCGAAGGTATGCGCATGTCCAACCTGGTGACCAGCGTGGTTAAACATGACGATGAGCGTCGTGTTAACCCGGCGGACGACAGCAAGGAGGACTGATGAGTCGTCCTCGTCGTCGCGGTCGCGACGTGCATGGCGTACTGCTGCTGGATAAACCGCAGGGCGCATCCAGCAACGACGTGCTGCAAAAAGTTAAGCGTATTTTTAACGCCAACCGTGCGGGCCACACCGGCGCGCTCGATCCGCTGGCAACCGGTATGCTGCCGGTCTGTCTGGGAGAGGCAACAAAGTTTTCCCAGTACCTGCTCGACTCCGATAAGCGTTATCGCGTCATTGCTAAACTGGGCCAGCGCACGGATACCTCCGATGCGGATGGCCAGGTGGTGGAAGAACGCCCGGTGACGTTCAGCCCTGAACAGCTTGATGCGGCGCTGGAGAGCTTCCGCGGGGACACGATGCAGGTGCCGTCGATGTATTCGGCGCTGAAATATCAGGGCAAAAAACTCTACGAATATGCGCGTCAGGGCATTGAAGTCCCGCGTGAAGCCCGCCCGATAACCGTGTATGAGCTGCTCTTTATTCGCCACGAGGGTGACGAGCTGGAGCTGGAAGTTCACTGTTCTAAAGGGACGTATATTCGCACCATTATCGACGACCTCGGGGAAAAGCTGGGCTGCGGCGCGCATGTGATTTACCTGCGCCGACTGGCGGTGAGCAAGTACCCGGTCGAGCGGATGGTGACCCTGGAACAGCTGCGCGAGCTGGTTGAACAGGCGGAATCGCAGGGGATTGCATCGGCAGATTTGCTCGATCCCTTGCTGATGCCGATGGACAGTCCGGCAGCAGACTTTCCGGTGGTTAATCTTCCTTTTACATCGTCCGTTTACTTTAAGAACGGCAATCCGGTTCGTACGACGGAAGCGCCGCTGGAAGGGCTGGTCCGCGTCACCGAAGGTGACGAAGGTAAGTTCATCGGGATGGGCGAAATGGATGGCGAAGGGCGCGTTGCGCCGCGTCGTCTGGTCGTCGAATATCCGGTCGAAGCGTGATGGCGATAACGGCTCACCTTGCGATAAGCAGGGGAGACGAGTAGAATATCGCCGCTTAACGCCTGGTAAATTGTTTAACAATCTGCGGGGCGTACATTGGATTGCTGAATTAGAGATCGGCATCCTTACATTCTTTATACTTTGGAGTTTGAAAATGTCTCTAAGCGTTGAAGCTAAAGCTAAAATCGTTTCTGAGTTTGGTCGTGGTACTAACGACAGCGGTTCTACCGAAGTTCAGGTTGCACTGCTGACTGCACAGATTAACCACCTGCAGGGTCACTTTGCAGAGCACAAAAAAGATCACCACAGCCGTCGTGGTCTGCTGCGTATGGTTTCTCAGCGTCGTAAACTGCTCGACTACCTGAAACGTAAAGATGTTGCACGCTACACCGCGCTGATCGAGCGTCTGGGTCTGCGTCGCTAAGTCTTGCGAGTTTCAGAAAAGGGGGCCTGATGGCCCCTTTTTTCAACCAGACGGCAGCAATTCACTGGAAACTATTGTATTGTTGCTATAAATGATCTTCATTGCAGAGGTTCGCGCGGCTAATGAGAGGCTTCACCCATGGGGGTGTTGGTTGTCATTAGTCGCGAGGATGCGAAGAAGGTCGGGTTAAATCGACAGCACACCGGTGGTGTGCTGTCAAACATTTAAGAAAGGACAGAACTTTGCTGAATCCGATCGTTCGTAAATTCCAGTATGGTCAACATACCGTCACGCTGGAAACCGGCATGATGGCACGTCAGGCTACTGCTGCCGTTATGGTAAGCATGGATGACACTGCGGTATTCGTTACCGTAGTTGGCCAGAAAAAAGCTAAACCAGGTCAGGACTTCTTCCCGCTGACCGTTAACTACCAGGAGCGTACCTACGCTGCCGGTAAAATCCCGGGTGGTTTCTTCCGTCGTGAAGGCCGTCCAAGCGAAGGCGAAACCCTGATCGCGCGTCTGATTGACCGCCCGGTTCGTCCGCTGTTCCCGGAAGGCTTCGTTAACGAAGTGCAGGTTATTGCGACCGTTGTTTCCGTTAACCCACAGGTTAACCCGGACATCGTGGCGATGATCGGTGCCTCTGCTGCCCTGTCACTGTCTGGTATTCCATTCAATGGCCCAATCGGTGCAGCGCGCGTTGGCTACATCAACGACCAGTATGTGCTGAACCCAACCCAGGAAGAGCTGAAAGAAAGTAAGCTGGACCTGGTTGTTGCGGGCACTGAAGCCGCTGTGCTGATGGTTGAATCCGAAGCTGAACTCCTTAGCGAAGACCAGATGCTGGGCGCTGTGGTCTTTGGCCACGATCAGCAGCAGGTTGTTATCCAGAACATCAACGACCTGGTGAAAGAAGCCGGTAAACCACGTTGGGACTGGCAGCCAGAAGCGGTAAACGACGCGCTGAACGCACGCGTTGCTGCACTGGCAGAATCTCGCCTGAGCGATGCATACCGTATCACTGACAAACAAGAGCGTTATGCTCAGGTTGACGTGATCAAGTCTGAAACTATCGCGACGCTGGTTGCTGAAGACGAAGCGCTGGATGCTAACGAGCTGAGCGAAATTCTGCACGCAATCGAGAAAAACGTTGTTCGTAGCCGCGTTCTGGCAGGCGAGCCGCGTATCGATGGCCGTGAAAAAGACATGATCCGTGGTCTGGATGTGCGCACTGGCGTACTGCCACGTACTCACGGTTCTGCACTGTTCACCCGTGGCGAAACGCAGGCGCTGGTTACTGCAACGCTGGGTACCGCGCGTGATGCACAGAACATCGACGAACTGATGGGCGAGCGTACTGACAGCTTCCTGTTCCACTATAACTTCCCTCCGTACTCCGTAGGTGAAACCGGTATGGTAGGTTCGCCTAAGCGTCGTGAAATTGGTCACGGTCGTCTGGCGAAGCGCGGCGTGCTGGCAGTGATGCCAGAAGCGGATAAATTCCCGTACACCGTTCGTGTGGTTTCTGAAATCACCGAATCCAACGGTTCTTCTTCAATGGCTTCCGTGTGTGGCGCATCTCTGGCGCTGATGGATGCAGGCGTGCCGATCAAAGCCGCTGTTGCGGGTATCGCAATGGGCCTGGTGAAAGAAGGCGACAACTATGTTGTTCTGTCTGACATTCTGGGCGACGAAGACCACCTGGGCGATATGGACTTCAAAGTGGCGGGTTCCCGCGACGGTATCTCTGCTCTGCAGATGGATATCAAAATTGAAGGTATCACCAAAGAGATCATGCAGGTTGCTCTGAACCAGGCTAAAGGTGCGCGTCTGCACATCCTGGGCGTGATGGAACAGGCGATTAATGCGCCACGCGGCGACATTTCCCAGTTCGCACCGCGTATCCACACCATCAAGATCAATCCAGACAAGATCAAAGATGTTATCGGTAAGGGCGGTTCCGTCATCCGTGCGCTGACCGAAGAGACTGGCACCACTATCGAAATCGAAGATGACGGTACTGTGAAAATCGCAGCAACCGACGGCGAGAAAGCGAAATTCGCCATTCGTCGCATCGAAGAAATCACTGCAGAAATCGAAGTGGGCCGCGTCTACGCAGGTAAAGTGACCCGTATCGTTGACTTTGGCGCGTTCGTTGCCATCGGTGGCGGTAAAGAAGGTCTGGTCCACATCTCTCAGATCGCTGATAAGCGTGTTGAGAAAGTGACTGATTACCTGCAGATGGGTCAGGAAGTACCGGTTAAAGTTCTGGAAGTTGATCGCCAGGGCCGCATCCGTCTGAGCATTAAAGAAGCAACCGAGCAGTCTCAGCCAGCTGCTGCGCCAGAAGCACAGGCAGCAGAACAGCAAGGCGAGTAAGTTGCAATTTGCCCTCCGCTTTGCGGAGGGCCTATTATCAGGCAGGACGCCTTGTTAAGCCGCCGGGGGACAGGACGTTCATCCAATTGTTGTCTTCGGGAGTGGGAAATGAAGCCTTTTTTGCGCTGGTGTTTCGTTGCGACAGCTTTAACGCTGGCAGGATGCAGCAACTCTGCCTGGCGTAAGAGCGAAGTCCTCGCAGTGCCATTGCAACCGACTTTGCAGCAGGAAGTGATCCTGGCACGCATGGAACAAATACTTGCCAGTCGGGCTTTAACCGATGACGAACGCGCACAGCTTTTATATGAGCGCGGAGTGTTGTATGATAGTCTCGGTCTGAGGGCATTAGCGCGAAATGATTTTTCACAAGCGCTGGCTATCCGACCTGATATGCCTGAAGTATTCAATTACTTAGGCATTTATTTAACGCAGGCAGGCAATTTTGATGCTGCCTATGAAGCGTTTGATTCTGTACTTGAGCTTGATCCAACTTACAACTACGCGCACTTGAATCGCGGTATCGCCTTGTATTACGGCGGTCGTGATAAGTTAGCGCAAGATGATCTGCTGGCGTTTTATCAAGACGATCCTAATGATCCTTTCCGTAGCCTGTGGCTTTACATCGTTGAGCAGAAGCTCGATGAGAAGCAGGCAAAAGAGGCACTGAAACAGCGCTTCGATAAATCGGACAAGGAACAGTGGGGATGGAACATTGTCGAGTTCTACCTGGGCAACATTAGCGAAGCAACGCTGATGGAACGCCTCAAGGCGGACGCAACGGATAACACCTCGCTCGCTGAGCATCTCAGTGAAACCAACTTCTATTTAGGTAAGTACTACCTAAGTCTGGGGGATATGGACAGCGCTACGGCACTGTTCAAATTAGCGGTTGCTAACAACGTACACAACTTCGTTGAGCACCGTTATGCATTGTTGGAATTATCGCTCTTGGGCCAGGAGCAAGACGACCTGGCAGAATCGGACCAGCAATAGCTGACGACATAAACATCAGCCCGTAATCTTTTTGATTGCCATCATCTTAACTGGTGAGGGCGTTGTTGTTCGTCAATACACCTACTTTGAGCCGGTTCACACTTTTCAATGAAAATTGCTAATCATTTTCACGATGAGCTAAGTAGACTGGCCGCCATTAATATCGAGGCACTTGTACTACATGGCTGAATTCGAAACCACTTTTGCAGATCTGGGCCTGAAGGCTCCTATCCTTGAAGCCCTTAACGATCTGGGTTACGAAAAACCATCTCCGATCCAGGCTGAGTGTATCCCACACCTGCTTTCTGGTCGTGACGTGCTGGGCATGGCCCAGACTGGTAGCGGTAAAACCGCAGCATTCTCGCTGCCGCTGCTGAACAACATTGATCCGGACCTGCGTGCACCGCAGATCCTCGTCCTTGCTCCAACCCGTGAACTGGCTGTTCAGGTTGCAGAAGCAATGACGGAATTCTCTAAACATATGCGCGGCGTAAACGTGGTAGCCCTGTACGGCGGCCAGCGTTATGACGTGCAGTTACGCGCCCTGCGCCAGGGCCCACAGATTGTTGTCGGTACGCCGGGCCGTCTGCTGGATCACCTGAAGCGTGGTACTCTGGACCTCTCTAAACTGAGCGGCCTGGTACTGGATGAAGCAGATGAAATGCTGCGTATGGGCTTCATCGAAGACGTCGAAACCATCATGGCGCAGATCCCAGACGGTCATCAGACTGCGCTGTTCTCTGCCACCATGCCAGAAGCAATTCGTCGTATCACCAAACGCTTCATGAAAGATCCTCAGGAAGTGCGCATTCAGTCAAGCGTAACCACTCGCCCGGACATCAGCCAGAGCTACTGGTCTGTGTACGGCATGCGTAAAAACGAAGCGCTGGTACGTTTCCTGGAAGCGGAAGATTTTGATGCGGCGATTATCTTCGTTCGTACCAAAAACGCGACCCTGGAAGTGGCTGAAGCGCTGGAGCGCAGCGGTTACAACAGCGCAGCGCTGAACGGCGACATGAACCAGGCTCTGCGTGAGCAGACTCTGGAGCGTCTGAAAGACGGTCGTCTGGATATCCTGATTGCAACCGACGTGGCAGCACGCGGCCTGGACGTTGAGCGTATCAGCCTGGTTGTTAACTACGACATCCCGATGGACTCCGAGTCTTACGTTCACCGTATCGGCCGTACCGGTCGTGCGGGTCGTGCGGGTCGTGCGCTGCTGTTCGTTGAGAACCGCGAGCGTCGTCTGCTGCGTAACATCGAACGCACCATGAAGCTGACCATTCCAGAAGCTGACCTGCCAAACGCAGATCTGCTGGGCAAACGCCGTCTGGAAAAATTCGCCGCGAAAGTACAGCAGCAGCTGGAAAGTAGCGATCTGGATCAGTACCGTGCGCTGCTGTCGCAGATTCAGCCTACCGCTGAAGGCGAAGAGCTGGACATGGAAACCCTGGCTGCAGCACTGCTGAAAATGGCTCAGGGCGAACGTAGCCTGATCGTGCCACCAGATGCACCGATGCGTCCTAAGCGTGAGTTCCGTGACCGTGACGAACGCTTCGAGCGTCGTGCTGACCGTAACGATCGTGGCCCACGTGGTGACCGTCCAGAGCGTGGTGGTGAAGACCGTCCACGTCGTGAACGTCGTGACGCGGGTGACATGGAACTGTACCGCATTGAAGTGGGCCGTGATGATGGCGTTGAAGTTCGTCACATCGTTGGCGCGATCGCTAACGAAGGCGACATCAGCAGCCGTTACATTGGTAACATCAAGCTGTTCGCTTCCCACTCTACCATCGAACTGCCAAAAGGCATGCCGGGTGAAGTACTGCAGCACTTTACGCGTACCCGCATCCTGAACAAGCCGATGAACATGCAGCTGATGGGTGATGCACAGCCACGCCCTGACCGCGGCGGTGAACGTCGTGGCGGTGGTCGCAGCTTCGGTGGCGAACGTCGTGAAGGCGGTCGCAGCGAAGGTCGCGGTGGTGAAGGTCGTCGTTTCTCCGGCGAGCGCCGCGAAAACCGTGGCCCACGTCGTGAAGAAGGCACCAGCCGTCGCCGTGACGCGTAAGCCTTACGTAACTGACGTAAAGTAAAATATACAGCCCCGATACATGCTATCGGGGCTTTTTTTATTCCTTTTGTACTCTTGTACTGGTGCAGTGTGTCACATTAAAATGCAGAACCACATTTTTGACTGGAGATAAGGCTGTATGGCGACACTAACCACCACCCAAACGTCACCTTCGCTGCTTGGCGGCGTGGTGATCATCGGCGGAACCATCATTGGTGCCGGGATGTTTTCCCTGCCCGTGGTCATGTCCGGTGCGTGGTTCTTCTGGTCGCTGGCCGCGCTGGTCTTTACCTGGTTCTGCATGCTCCATTCCGGGCTGATGATCCTCGAAGCCAACCTGAACTACCGCATTGGCTCCAGCTTCGACACCATCACCAAAGATCTGCTGGGCAAAGGCTGGAACCTGGTGAATGGCCTCTCCATCGCGTTTGTGCTCTATATCCTGACCTATGCGTATATTTCGGCGAGCGGCTCGATTCTGCATCACACCTTCTCGGAGATGTCGCTGAACGTTCCGGCGCGTCTGGCGGGATTGTGCTTTGCGCTGGGCGTGGCGTTTATCGTCTGGATGAGTACCAAAGCGGTGAGCCGGATGACGGCCATCGTACTGGGTGCAAAGGTTATCACCTTCTTCCTGACGTTCGGCAGCCTGCTGGGGCACGTAACGCCGGCAACGCTGTTTAACGTCGCCGAAGTGAATACTTCCTACACGCCGTATTTGCTGATGACACTGCCGTTCTGCCTGGCGTCGTTTGGCTACCATGGGAACGTGCCGAGCCTGATGAAATACTACGGCAAGGATCCGCGCACCATTGTGAAGTGCCTGGTCTACGGTACGCTGCTGGCGCTGGGGCTGTACGTCATCTGGCTGCTTGGGACAATGGGCAACATCCCGCGCCCGGAATTTATCGGCATTGCGCAGAAGGGCGGGAATATCGATGTGCTGGTGCAGGCGCTGAGCGGCGTGTTGAACAGCCGCAGTCTGGATCTGCTGCTGGTGGTGTTCTCCAACTTTGCGGTAGCGAGCTCTTTCCTCGGGGTGACGCTGGGCCTGTTTGACTACCTGGCGGATCTGTTTGGCTTTGATGATTCTGCGATGGGGCGCTTCAAAACCGCGCTGCTGACCTTCCTGCCACCGATTGTGGGCGGCCTGCTGTGGCCGAACGGTTTCCTGTACGCCATCGGCTATGCCGGACTGGCGGCGACCATCTGGGCGGCAATTGTGCCGGCGCTGCTGGCCCGTAAATCACGTAAACGCTTCGGCAGCCCAAAATTCCGCGTCTGGGGCGGCAAGCCGATGATTGCACTGATACTGGTGTTTGGCGTTGGTAACGCGCTGGTCCACGTGCTGTCGAGTTTTAACCTGTTGCCTGTTTACCATTAAATCGTGCGGCCTGATCCCCTCACCCCGGCCCTCTCCCGAAGGGAGAGGGAGAAAACCGTAGGCCGGATAAGGCGAAGCCGCCATCCGGCAAAAAAACTACCCCACCAACTCCTCTTTCACCTGCATCGCCAGCTCAAACGAGTGCAAACGTGCCTGGTGATCGAAAATCTGGCCGTTAACCATAATCTCATCGGCCTGCGTCTCGCGCAGCACCGCTTCAAGCCCGTGACGCACCTTCGCTTTATCACCCACCAACGACATGCTCAGCGCCTGTTGAACGCCATACTGCTCGGAGGCTGACCACAGCTGGTGCATATTCTCCACCGGCGGCGGAAGCTGGCCCGTCTCCCCGCGACGCAGCTTCACAAACGCCTGCTGCATGGAGGTAAACAGGAATTCCGCATCGCGATTGCTATCAGCAGCAATGATGTTGATACACACCATCGCGTACGGTTTCTCCAGCCGTTCGGAGGGTTTGAAGTTCGTGCGGTAGAGATGCAGCGCCTGATGCAGCATATCCGGTGCGAAGTGTGAGGCGAACGCGAACGGCAGCCCAAGCTGCGCGGCGAGCTGTGCGCTATACAGGCTTGATCCCAACAACCAAACCGGGATCTTCTCACCGTAGCCCGGCACCGGGCGCACGTGCGGGTTAGGATCGCGCGCGTCGAACCAGTCCACCAGCTCGGCCACGTCGCGCGGGAAGTTGTCGATATCGCCGCTCATATGGCGGCGCAGGGCGCGCATGGTTGGCTGATCGCTGCCCGGCGCCCGGCCAAGCCCTAAATCTATGCGGCCCGGATAGAGCGTATTCAGCGTGCCAAACTGCTCGGCAATCACCAGCGGGGCGTGGTTCGGCAGCATCACGCCGCCGGAGCCCAGGTGCAGGGTAGTGGTATTTGCCGCCAGATAGCCGATCAGAACCGAGGTCGCGGCGCTGGCGATGCCCACCATGTTGTGGTGCTCGGCCAGCCAGTAGCGGTGATAGCCGCGCTTTTCAGCCAGACGTGCAAGATCCAGAGAGTGGGAAAAGGCCTCTCTTGCCGAGGAGCCTTGTGGGATCGGCGCCAGATCCAGCACCGAAAACGGAATGGTTTTGTCGGTCATAACAGCTCACTTTGTCGACGGTGAATCTTTAATATTGCATTAAAAAATCATAACCGTTGTTAACAAAGTGAGCCTTTTTTACGCCTGCAGCTCCAGCCCGGCGAGACGTTTCCAGTAGCCGTTGCAGTCGCTGTTAGCCTGCAGCGGCAGCGGTGCGGCACCGTTTTCGTTGGCGCGGAAGGCGTCCAGCATCGCGAACACGCCGGTATCCAGCGGCGACAAACGCACCATATCCACCAGCCCGTCCATCGACGCCAGCTCGTTGCCGAGGTTATAGACATAGCCGCTCATGGTCTGTATGCCGTTCAGGACAAACACCTGCTGGTTTTCCTGCGACAGCATGCTGCGCCCGTTCGGGTACTTGATGCAGCAGGTTTCGCATTCGTCTTTCGGGCGGTCTTCCGAGCGTGCGGTAAAGCAGCGGGCGGAGTAGGCCAGCGGCAGATGCCCGTAGCTCAGCACTTCCACTTCAAACTGATTGCGAATACCCAGCTCGTCGCACTGATTCAGCAGGTTTTCCAGCCAGTCGCGGGAGAGTTCAACCGGCATGCACCAGCGCATCATCCCCTGCTTAAGCAGCAGGCGCAGGGTCACGGCGTTATAGCAGTTCAGGGCATGGCCCGCGACAAACGGCAGTTTGCGTTCAGCGCACATGTTCACCACACCGAGATCGCTCGCTTCCAGCAGGAATTCGCCGTTCTCCACGTAGCGTTTTAGCTCGCCCAGTTCGGAAGAGGCCTGAACCAGCGCGAGCGTCGAAAGCACCACCTGCTTGCCGCTTCCGGCGAGGGTTTTCGCCATATCCAGCCAGTCGCCTACTTTGGTGGCGCGGCGCTTGCTGCATACCGCTTCGCCGAGGTAAATCACATCGGCGCTGCTGGCGGCGGCCTGTTGGTAAAAATCTTCCAGCGTCTCTTTTGGCCAGTAGTAGAGCACCGGCCCTAATGAATATTTCATGATTATCTCACTGCCATTTACGGTGATACGCGCCCAGCGTGGTTTGCGTGCCTTCGGACATCGACCCAAGCGTCTCCATCCACGCCGGCTGCGGGGCGTAGTTCTGCGGATCCGCCATGCAGCGGTCAATGGCCTGACGCCAGACTTTCGCTACCTGGCTCACGTAGGCCGGGCTGCGCTGACGACCTTCGATTTTCACCGAGGCAATATTGGCCGCCAGCAGTTCCGGCAGCAGCTCCAGCGTGTTGAGGCTGGTGGGCTCTTCCAGCGCGTGGTAGCGCTCGCCGTCGACCAGATAGCGGCCTTTACACAGGGTTGGATAACCGGCGTTTTCACCGTCCTGATAGCGGTCGATCAGCACCTCATTCAGGCGAGATTCCAGCCCCTGCGGCGTTTGCTGCCAGCGGACAAAGCGGGCAGGGGAGCAGGCTCCGACGGTATTAGGCGATTCCCCGGTTAAATAAGAGGAGAGGTAGCACCGGCCTTCGGCCATGATGCACAGGCTGCCGAAGGCGAAAACTTCCAGCGGCACTGGCGTGACGCGCGCGAGTTGCTTAACCTGATGAATAGAGAGAACGCGCGGCAGCACCACGCGGGCCACGTCAAAGTGTTGATGATAAAAACGTACGGCCTCTTCGTTGGTGGCGGATGCCTGAACAGAGACGTGGCGCTCAATATGGGGATAGCGTTCTGACGCATACTCAAGCATGGCGAGATCGGCCAGGATCAGCGCATCGGCCCCCAGCTGTGCTGCCATATCCACCGCGCGCTGCCAGCGGGCGTAGCCGTCAGGATGGGCAAAGGTGTTGATGGCGATATGCAGTTTGCGGCGGTGCTGGTGAACGAAGTTAACGGCTTCCTGAAGCTTTTTCTCCGTAAAGTTGAGGCCAGCAAAATGGCGGGCGTTGGTATCATCCTTCAGCCCGATATAGACCGCATCGGCCCCATTTTCGATGGCCGCCTTAAGCGCCGGAAGGTTTCCGGCAGGGCAGAGCAGCTCCATAATTTATCCTGATGTAGTCGATCGCAAAATTGTTAACGAGCTGGGATTTTAATTAACCCATACGCGACAATTTTTGATTTAAGGCAGCTAATGGCGTATTGATGACACCAATAATGAGGTACCCCGGAGGACGGTTTGTTGATTTACGCCGCTATGTTGTCCTTCGGATATGGCAAAATAGCAGGACTATAGATATCAGGGAGTAAAGCTCGTGCTGGATAAACTGCGTTCACGTCTCGTACAATTTGGTCCATCAATGCTGAGCGTGCCGGTAAAGCTGGCGCCGTTCGCGCTTAAACGCCAGGTGCTGGAGCAGGTCCTGACCTGGCAGTTTCGTCAGGCGCTGCAGGATGGCGAGCTGGAATTCCTGGAAGGCCGCTGGTTAAGCATTGAGGTGCGCGACATCGGGCTGCGCTGGTTTACCTCCGTTGAGAATGACCAGCTGATCGTACGTGAATCCGCCGACGCGGATGTGAGCTTTAGCGCCAACGCCAGCGATCTGCTGATGATCGCCGCGCGCAAGCAAGACCCGGACACGCTCTTCTTCCAGCGCCGTCTGGTGATTGAAGGCGATACGGAGCTTGGCCTGTACGTTAAGAATTTAATGGATGCCATTGAGCTGGAGCAGATGCCGAAAGCGCTGCGCGTGATGTTAATGCAAATGGCAGATTTCGTTGAGGCCGGGCTGAAAACCCCGCCGGACGGTAAACACACTTCAGTAGGTGAGCCATGCTGATTCGAGTCGAAATTGGGATTGATGCGCCGGGGATCGATGCGCTGCTGCGCCGCTCTTTTGCGAGCGATGCTGAAGCCCAACTGGTCCACGATCTTCGCGAAGACGGCCTGATAACGCTGGGGCTGGTTGCCACCGATGACGAAGGTCAGGTGGTGGGCTATGTTGCCTTCAGTCCGGTCATCGTCCAGGGCGAAGAGCTCCAGTGGGTAGGAATGGCGCCGCTGGCGGTAGATGAAAGCTATCGCGGGCAGGGACTGGCGCGTCAGCTGGTCTATGAAGGACTGGATTCGCTCAATGAGTTCGGTTATGCGGCCGTTGTGACGCTGGGCGATCCGGCGTTCTATGGTCGTTTAGGCTTTGAGCAGGCCGCGCATTACGATCTCCGCTGCCGCTGGCCGGGGACGGAATCCGCCTTCCAGGTGCATCGTCTGGCGGACGACGCGCTCAACGGCGTGAATGGCCTGGTTGAGTACCACGACCATTTCAATCGCTTTTAATCAGGCTCTCGCGTAGCGCCTCAAAGGAGCCGTCTCCGGTCACGAGGCGCTCTTTCTGGCGCTTCGTCAGCTGCTTAATTCGGTATTCCAGCCTGAGCGCCAGCGATCTGTCGCCCACGGCGGCTGAAAATGCCAGCTGCAGTTCCCCTTTTCCCCGCAGCGCCTTCGCCCCTTTCCCCGTTTGATGCTGTAAAAAACGCCGCGCCACATCGGTGGTGATCCCGGTGTAGAGAGCGTTATCAGCGGTTCGGACGAGATAGAGAAACCAGCACACGGTAAACGGATTCAGTATGTTAAGGTGAACGCACCATAGCATGAGAGAGAACGAAAATGGAAACACTGGCCGCCATTAACCGCTGGCTGGCGAAGCAGCATGTCGTCACCTGGTGCGTGTACAGCGAGGGTGAGATGTGGTGTGCAAACGCGTTTTACTACTACGATCCCGAGCGCGTCGCGTTTTACGTCATGAGCGAAGACAAAACGCGTCATGCGCAGATGACCGGCCAGCAGGCAAAGGTGGCGGGCACGGTGAATGGCCAGCCTAAAACGGTCGCGCTGATCCGTGGGGTGCAGTTTAAAGGGGAAATTCGTCGTCTGGACGGAGAAGAGAGCGACGCGCGTCGTAAGCACTACACGCGCCGCTTTCCGGTTGCCGCTGCGCTAAAAGCCCCGGTGTGGGAAATCCGCCTCGATGAGCTGAAATTTACCGACAACACCCTGGGCTTTGGCAAGAAGCTGCACTGGTTACGCGCCGAGCAGGCGTAGCGCTTCGCGGTTAAACGCCGGGAGATCGTCCGGGGTCCGGCTGGTGATCAGCTGGTCTTTGTCGTTGACCACTTCCTGATCGTAAAACTCGGCCCCCGCGTTTTTCAGATCGATAACGATCGGCTTCACGGCCGTGAGCTTACGCCCGCGGACAACCTCCGCGCTGATCAGCAGCTGCGGGCCGTGACAGATGGCAAAGACCGGTTTGCCGGTAGAGACAAAGTCCCGTGTGAAGGTCACGAAACGCTCGTCACCGCGCAGGGAATCCGGCGAATGGCCGCCGGGTAATAGCAGGGCGTCAAAATCGGAGGGGCTTACGTTATCGATACTCTCGTCGATGGTCACGCTGGCCTCGCCCTTATGGCCCTTCACCGTTTTACCCGCTTCTTTCTCAATGGTGATGACCTCATGTCCCGCCTTGCGGAACGCCTCTGCGGGAGAGGTGAATTCTGAATCTTCAAACTCGTCGGTAATCAAGACTGCGATTTTCTTGCCCATGCTTCCTCCGTTGTTTTGGCTTCAGACTGATTTTTCTCCGCTTGTGGTAAATACTTACCTGTAACAGACTTTTAAGTGTGGTCGACCACGGCGAGTTCGCAAACGGACAATTCTGTAAAGGGGATACGATGAGTCAGGTACTGATTACGGGCGCCACCGGGCTGGTGGGGGATCATCTGCTGCGGTTGCTGATTCAGGATCGCCGCGTGAACTACATTGCAGCGCCTACGCGTCGGCCGCTGGCGGACGTCTCCGGCGTATTTAACTCGCACGATCCGCAGCTGACGGACGCGCTGGCGCAGGTCCAGGATCCCATTGATATCGCCTTTTGTTGTCTGGGTACCACGCGGCGTGAGGCGGGCAGCAAAGAGGCATTTATCCATGCCGACTACACGCTGGTGGTGGACACGGCGCTCACGGCGAAAAAACTGGGGGCCAAACATTTTCTGGTGGTCAGTGCGCTGGGTGCCAATGCCGGATCGCCTTTTTTCTACAACAAGATGAAGGGTAAGATGGAGGATGCGCTGATCGCGCAGAAATGGGAGCAGCTGACGATTGTGCGCCCCTCGATGCTCAGCGGCCACAGGGACGAACGCCGATTTAACGAGTCGATATTGGCCCCGCTGTTTAAGATCCTTCCCGGCAACTGGAAATCTATCGAGGCGCGGGACGTCGCAATTGCGATGCTAAAAGAAGGGCTGGCACCGTTGAAAGCGGGGGTCAACATTATCCCTTCGGCAAAACTGCGTGAAATCGCCCAGGACGAGGCGTAAACTCCCCCGGCTAATAACCTAATACTCTCCGGGGAATGCTATGACTGGTCAGTCTTCATCTCAGGCGGCAACACCTGTTCAATGGTGGAAGCCCGCACTTTTCTTTCTCGTGGTCATTATTGGCCTCTGGTATGTGAAGTGGCAGCCTTACTACGGTAAAGCCTTCACGGCTGCCGAAACGCACAGCATCGGAAAATCTATTCTTGCTCAGGCTAATGCCAGCCCGCTGCAGGCGGCGTGGGATTACGCCATGGTCTACTTCCTTGCCGTCTGGAAAGCCGCTGTGTTAGGCGTCATTCTGGGGTCGCTGATTCAGGTGCTTATTCCGCGTAACTGGCTGGTGAAAACCCTCGGGCAGTCGCGCTTTCAGGGCACGCTGCTGGGGACGATTTTCTCCCTGCCGGGCATGATGTGTTCCTGCTGCGCCGCGCCTGTGGCGGCAGGGATGCGCCGCCAGCGCGTGTCGATGGGCGGCGCGCTGGCGTTCTGGATGGGCAACCCGCTGCTCAACCCGGCGACGCTGGTATTTATGGGCTTTGTGCTGGGCTGGCATTTCGCGTTCATCCGTCTGGGTGCCGGGCTGCTGACCGTGCTGGTCGTCGCGACGCTGGTGCAAAAATGGGTGAAGGATACTGACGCAGAACCCGCCTCAGTTGAGCTGGACGTCAGCGAGCCGCAGGGCGGTTTCTTCACACGCTGGGGTAAGGCGCTATGGCAGCTTTTCTGGAGCACCATCCCGGTCTATATCCTGGCGGTACTGGTGCTGGGGGCGGCGCGCGTCTGGCTGTTCCCGCATGCGGATGGCGCTATCGACAACACGCTGATGTGGGTGATTGCGATGGCCGTTGCAGGCTGCCTGTTCGTTATCCCGACGGCTGCTGAAATTCCGATTGTTCAGACCATGATGCTGGCCGGCATGGGCACCGCGCCTGCGCTGGCGCTGCTTATTACTCTGCCTGCGATCAGTCTGCCGTCGCTCATTATGCTGCGTAAATCATTCCCGGCGAAAGCGCTGTGGCTCACCGCAGGGCTGGTGGCGTTGAGCGGGGTGATTGTGGGGAGTGTTGCGTTGCTGTAAAAAAAAGCCCGGTAGCGCTGGCGCTTACCGGGCCTGTAGTCAGGTGTGGCTTACTTGATGTAAGTAAACGCGGTGGTGACGTGCTTCACGCCGCTCACACGGCTGGCGATATCGGCCGCCGCTTTCCCTTCACGCTCGGTCACCAGACCCAGCAGGAATACTTCACCGTTTTCAGTCGTCACCTTCACGTTGGAGGATTTCACCTGGTCCGAGCCCAGCAGCTGGGAACGCACTTTGGTGGTGATCCAGGTATCGGATGAGGCATCACCTAAACCAATTGGTTTGCCCTGGCGCACTTCGTTAAACACCTCTGTGGTACCTTCTACGCCCATCGCAATTTGCTTCGCACGAGAGGCGAGTTCCATATTCGGCGCCTGGCCTGCCAGCAGCACTTTGCCCTGATAAGCCGTCACGTTGATACGCGCTTCTTTCTTGATTTGTTCGTCTTTCGACAGCGCACTGTTGACGCGCAGCTCCAGCGTACCGTCATCCACCTGTGTACCCACAGTGCGCGGATCGGTTGCCGCTTTGGTGCCTACCGCGGCGGTACCCACAACGGCCGCAGCGATACATCCCTGAAGCAGTAATGCAGACATAAGGACTGCGAGGGTCGATAAAGCCTTCATAAGAACTCCTTAATCATCCTGGTGAGGGAAAAGCGTGTTATCGATCAAATCACATAAGCAGTTCACCGTGAGCATATGCATCTCCTGAATACGCGCGCTTCGGTGAGACGGAATGCGAATTTCCACATCTTGCGGCCCAAGCAGACCCGCCAGCTCGCCACCGTCATAGCCGGTTAAGGCCACGATAGTCATGTCGCGGGTAACGGCGGCTTCAACGGCTTTGACAATATCCCGGCTGTTGCCGCGCGTGGAGATTGCCAGCAGCACATCTCCGGCATGACCCAGGGCTCGCACCTGCTTTGCGTAAATTTCGTCATGCAGACGATCGTTAGCAATCGCTGTTAAGACCACATTATCGGTATTAAGTGCAATGGCAGGTAAACTCGGGCGTTCTGTTTCAAAACGATTGATCATGCTGGCAGCAAAATGCTGTGCGTTGGCGGCTGAAGTGCCGTTGCCACAACAGAGGATTTTGTTGCCGTTGAGCAGGGATTGCACCAGCGTCATCGCGGCACGAGAGATAGCATCCGGAAGGGCTTCCGCCGCGGCAATCTGAGTCTGGATGCTTTCTGTGAAGCACACTTTAATTCTTTCGAGCACGTTATCCCTTTTAAATCTTAATTATGCGTCTTCGCCAAAAGCGTTTTTAAGCCATTCGATCTCATTTCCGGTGAAGGCTATCACATCGAACCGGCAATCCACAGTATCAAAACTCCCATTATGGCGGGCAAGCCACAAGTGGGCAGTCTGTAATAATTTATGTTGTTTGGCGAGCGTCACGCTGGCGGCAGCACCGCCAAAACGGGAGGACTGTCGAAAGCGGACTTCTACAAACACAATGACCTGACCGTCTTTCATGATCAGATCAATTTCGCCGCCGCGCCCGCGGACGTTAGCGGCGATAAAGCGCAGTCCATTGCCTTCAAGCCAGCGACGCGCTTTTAACTCCCACGCGTCGCCGGTCCCTTTACGGCTTAACTGGCCGGGACGATTTGCCCCTGCTGGTATTTGAGCCATGATAACTTCCTGTTGATCACGCAGTCCTGAGTTGCGGTCAGATCGCCGGTGTTGCCGTTAAGCTCAAAGCCCGGCACCTGACGCATCTGGGTAAAGTGGTTCGCCAGCGCCCACGCATCGACACCCATCGCGTACAGACGCGCCAGAGAGTAATCGTTACGCACCGTGCTGAGCGCCTGCTGCATCAGCGCCGGATTGCTGCCAGCCAGCATAGGGATTTCACTGTACTGCAGGCCGTCCATTTCCAGACGGAAATCAGGGCCTGCGGTGCCCTGCGCGCTGCGCGAGCTGGCGTAGAGCGTTGCGCCACTCTGGCTGCCGTTACGCATCGCAATCATCGGTTTGATAAAGGCGATCTCCTGCGGTGTGGCAACGATATAGGCCGCATCCACTTTACCGCCACCGCTAATCTGCGCGTCGGTAGGTGGGGCAGGGATCGTCAGGCCGCCAATGGTCACGCCCTGCTGCTGCGGCAGGCTCGCGGTCACCGGGCTACCGTTAAGCGCGATACCCGCTCCGCCGTTTACGCCCGCGCGCAGTTCAGAGACGGAACCGAATTTCTGCTGCAGCACCACGCCGCCGCCCAGCTTCTGCCACTCATCGGCAAAGGCATTGGCCACGCGATCGCCAAGCGTGCTGCGTGGGATGAGCAGCAGCGGAGCCTGCTTACCCTGCTCGTGAATATGACGCGCCGCATCGCGGGCCTCATCTTCAGGAGAAAGCGCGAAGTAGCAAATATTGGCCCGGTTCTGAACCTGCTCAGGCTGGTTGAGCGCCAGCACGTTCAGCGTGGTATTGCTCTTCATCAGCTCTTCAACGTTGTTTTTCAGCAGCGGGCCGACAACGATGCTCGCACCGTCCTGCTGAACCTGCGCCAGAACCTGGTCAAGCGGCTGCGAGCTGGTGTCATAGACTTTCAACTCAGCGCCCGGGTTGGCGCTGGTGGCTGCCACGGCCTGCGGTTGAGCGGCAGGTTGTACAGGCTTCTGCTGAGTCTGTTGAGTCTCCTGGGGCTGTGCGGCTGGGGCGTCAGGTGCAGGCGCTGCCTGTGTCTCAGCCGGAGCCTGCGTCTCAGGTGCTGCAGTAGCCGCAGGCGTCGTCGGGGCCGTCACCGGGTTTTGCATCGTGCCCTGCGCCGGGGTTTGCGCGGTGGTCAGGTCGCTGGTCTCCGCGGCGGAAGGGCTGACAACGTCATTCACGTTGGCCGCCTGGGCCGCCTGGGCGGGAACCGCGCTGCCCGTTACCGAGGTGGTGCCGTTTTTCGCCGCTTCAAAGCCCTGCTGAATGGTACGGCCGAACACCGCCGCCTGGCCGTTGAGCGGCAGAAGCAGGGCGATTTTGCTGGTGGACGCAGGCTTAAAGTTCTGCACGTTCACCAGCTGGGTTGGCAGCATTTTCGCGCCCGGGTTTTGCGGGTAGCGCGTCTGCCAGTCCGTAATACCGGCTTTCAACATCTTTGGATCGCTGCGGTTGTTAAACCACATCTGCTGTAGATCCAGCCAGCCCTGAAGAACGTTTTCATCCGCGTTGATGACCAGCGCCTGCGCCTGTTCCTGGGTCATAGAGGCAAGCGCTTGCCAGGTGGCATCAATATTTTTCTGCTTGTCCGCGCCGCCGAGCAGTGGCTCTTGTGCGACGAGCGCCCGAAGCAGCGTCAGCGAAGGACGCCCCTGTTCAGCGGTAATGCCCGCCTGCCAGAAGCGGGCCTGCTGATTTTTATCCAGCGCGCTCACGTCAATGTCCCCGAGAGTCTTCTTCGCGGCGGCGTAATCTTTCAGTGCGACTTTCAGTTCGGCAGAGAGCAGGCCCTGCTCACGACGCTGGGTGTCGTTAAGATCTTTCGGCAACTGGTTAAACAGCTCGGCAGCCTGCTGGGTTTTACCCTCTTTCAGCAGTGCACGAATGGCGAGTAATTGCCAGTTGATCCTGGTATCATTTGAACTCTGCGACATTTGTTGCAGATAAAAGCCAGAATCAGCCTGAGCGGAACCCTGAAGATGGGCCGTGCTCTGGTCAGGTGCCTGGGTGCCACAGCCTGCAAAGATCAGGGCTGCCAGCAGAAGCGGCACGCTGCGCGTGGCTTTTTTTCGAAGAAACGTTAACGGTACCATACTGTATCCAGTGATTTTTTTACGCAATGCTCAATATTAAATCGGCAATACGGACGAAACAATGAAACAACACGAAACGGCAGATAATTCTCAAGGCCAGCTTTATATTGTACCTACTCCTATCGGGAATTTATCTGATATTACCCAACGTGCGCTCACCGTATTGCAAGCTGTTGATTTAATTGCCGCCGAAGATACCCGACACACCGGATTACTGCTGCAGCATTTCGCGATTAACGCCCGTTTGTTCGCCCTGCACGATCACAATGAGCAACAAAAAGCCGAAACGCTGGTGGCGAAGCTGAAGGAGGGGCAGAACATTGCGCTGGTCTCCGATGCCGGTACGCCGCTCATTAACGACCCTGGCTACCATCTGGTGCGTACCTGTCGCGAAGCCGGTATCCGCGTTGTGCCGCTGCCGGGGCCGTGCGCCGCCATTGCCGCGCTGAGCGCCGCGGGTCTGCCGTCCGACCGTTTCTGCTATGAAGGCTTCCTCCCAGCCAAATCCAAAGGCCGCCGCGACGTGTTGAAGGATCTGGAAGCGGAGCCGCGTACCCTGATTTTTTACGAATCCACACACCGCCTGCTGGAAAGCCTGGAAGACATGGTCACCGTCTGGGGAGAAGGCCGCTATGTGGTGCTGGCGCGCGAGCTGACCAAAACCTGGGAGACCATTCACGGCGCGCCGGTGGGCGAACTGCTGGCGTGGGTAAAGGAAGATGAAAACCGCCGCAAGGGTGAAATGGTGCTGATTGTCGAAGGGCATAAAGCGCAGGAAGACGCGCTCCCTGCCGACGCGCTGCGCACGCTGGCGCTGCTGCAGGCAGAGCTGCCGCTTAAGAAAGCGGCTGCACTGGCGGCGGAGATCCACGGCGTGAAAAAGAATGCGCTCTATAAGTATGCGCTGGAGCAGCAGGGGGAGTAATCCCCTGCGTATTTTTTTGCCGGGTGACGGCTGCGCCTTACCCGGCCTACGGTTAGTTAACAGGCATCGCCTCAAACACCAGCGTTTCCAGCGGTTTCAGGGTAATCACCACCGCGTTTTTATACTCCTCCGGTACGCTATCGTTACTGCCGTACACCGCTTTCAAATTGAAGTGCGTCGTGCCGTCTGTCGGGATCTCAAAGTCTCTTGCCAGATCCAGATAGTAGCTTTGTGGTTTATCCGATGGGTTACGCAAGCCAATAATCGCTTTGTCCTTGCTCCAGGATGCCCAGCCGTAAACCTGCAATGCCGTCGGGTCACCGCCAATCCAGTGGGTATCCACCAGCACGCTGGCGTTATCCCGGGACCACTTCGCGGCCTGCGCCAGGACATCCCACTTCGCCTTGTTGAGCATGGATGGGGTGATATACAGCTCCTGCAACTGGGTTCCGGTGGCGAAGTAGCTCCAGACCTGGTCGGCAAAATCGCTGTCCGTTTGCACCTTCTCCAGACCGTAATACGCGTTCTCCGCGCTGACGATCCCGTGATACATCAGGGAGTTCAGCGGGAACAGCGGACCTTTACGTACAATGGAGCGATACGTTTCCGCATCGCGGTAGGTCATCCACTGCTGCACCGGCGTGCCGGGGCCGTACAGGTTGATATCATCTCCCTGGCGCCAGATGGAATCGGCGTAGAACAGCCAGGATGGGCTGGCGTTGGTACCGGTCGTCAGGTTAATAAACAGATTCGGATTGGCGCTGCGCATGTTATGCAGCAGAGCGATAGAGGCGTCAAAATCCGAGGCGAACGGGCTGCCCTTAATATGCGAGTTGGCATTACCCATCCCGTCGAGCTTGAACGAGGTAATGTGCTCGTTTTTGATAAGCTTAACGATCTGCTCATTAAAGTTTTTAAAATAGTTCGGGCCTGACAGCGCCAGCTTCCCGTCTACCGTTTCGAAACCGTACTCTTTTGCATGCGAGACGCGCGTATCGCGCGGTTTGTTATATCCGCCCCACGGCGAGAGCCACAGGCCGACGGAGCTGTGCAGGCTGTCAGCTTTCTCCCGTACCTTGCCAAAACCCTTGTTGAAAGCCGGGCCAAACAGCCAGCGCCCGGTCAGGTCATCCCAGCCATCGTCAAGCAGGAACGCATCCAGCGCCACGCCGCGCCCGGTGATAAATTCCTTATTCCATTCATCCATCCGCCCCAGCACGTCCTGCTCGGAGTACGGGGTAAAGAAGCCGATATCCATCCAGCTGTTGTAGTGTAAATAAGGCTTATACGGACGCGGACGGACGGCATCAATAAACTGGTTTACGCTACGTCGCAGCTGGCTGGTCTCCGGGAAGGTACCAAAGTACGTGGTGTAGCTGACCGGGGTTGCGGGCTGAATAGGGGTTGTTAGCTCAACGTTGAGGTTGGTTGTCGCTTCATAGGCGTAAGTGTTAACGATGGGCTTATCCGGCAGAATAAAGAACGAGTCTGCGACGATCGGCGAGCTGTTAATTGCCCCGTCTACGTAAGGGGCCTGAGCCTGCTTTTTGGTCGGGAAGAAGGTGATTTTCGCCACGTCCCGGGGCTGACCAACGGCGGCTATGGTGTAGTCGATGCTGGCGTATTTGCCCTTCACCAGGTTCAGCTTCACCGTCACGTTAAATTCCGGATGGGTGAAATCAACGACAATCCCGCTGTCCTGCTTTTCGACATGCTTGATTTTAAAATCCGCGGTGTGGATTTTAGTCTCGTCCGGCAGCGTCAGAAAGAACAGCTCCTGCGGCGTGAGCGGATGGTTAGCTTTGCTGTCCTTAACCACAACCGTTGAGTTTGCATCATCAAATGACAGGGCGATATTGTCGTTATTGAGCGTGTAGTTCGCGGCCACCGCGCTATGGGATACGCACAGGGCCAGCACTGAGAGTGCGAGAATTTTTTTCATCAGCGTAAGCTCCATTTTAATCAGGCTTCTGCCGGAAGCAGCAATCGGTTTGCCGAGCCGCAAACGGTGATTTTGCTTCTGACCACCTCTTTCATGGCGTCCATACCGACCCGCATATAGAAGCGCGGATCGTTACCCTGCGGGTTTTCAGCAAACCAGGCCTTCACCGCGTCAGAGAAGGCGATTTTCAGTTCGGTAGCCACGTTGACTTTGCACACGCCCAGCGCGATGGTGCGGCGAACATCTTCATCCGGCACATCGCTCGCGCCGTGCAGCACCAGCGGCACGGTGACCATGTCGCGGATCTCGGCCAGCCGCTGGAAGTCGATTTTCGGGCGTTTGGTATACAGGCCGTGTGCGGTGCCGATGGCGACGGCGAGGCTATCGACGCCGGTCAGTTCGACAAAGCGTTTCGCTTCCTGCGGGTCGGTGAGAAACGCGCTTTCGGCGTCGACGCTCATGTCATCTTCCACGCCGCCAAGACGCCCCAGCTCGGCCTCGACGCTACAGTCGTTGAGGTGGCAAAAATCGACCACCGATTTCACCAGCTTCACGTTTTGTTCGAACGGATAGTGGCTGCCGTCTATCATCGCGCTACGCACGCCCGCGTTAACCTTGCGACGAATATCGTCGAGTGATTCGTGGTGATCGAGATGCAGCGCCAGCGGCATGTCGTAGGTTAACGAGTATGCGCTGCACAGGGCGTAGATCTCTTCCAGCGCAATGTGCTTAAAGGTGCCCGGCGTGCCCGCGAGGATCACCGGCGATCGCATTTCGCTGCACACTTCGAGGATCGCCTGGATCGTCTCAGCGTTGTGGATGTTGAACGCCGGCACCGCGTAGCCTTTTGCCTGCGCGTCCTGCAGAAGATATTTCGTTGAGATAATGCTCATAGTGCGATCCTCTTAAGCCTGCCACGGATGAATAACGACGCCCTGCACCACGCGGTTGACCGTGCCGCTGGCAGATGGCGTATCGGGCGTATTGCCCACGCTGAGGGACTGAGACAGCGCAAAGACCTGGGCGTACATCAGGAAGCAGAACGCCTGTTCCATATCGATAAACGGGCGGGAAGGCGGCAGCAGGATGTGCGGACCCGCTTCAATAACCGGATCGTTTTCAGCGGCGATGGCGACGACGCGCAGAGCCTGGCGTTCGCGGCGCAGTTCGGCCAGCAGATCGAGATCGTACTGACGCGTATACGGATGGCTGGAGACAAACACCACCACCAGCGTTTCGCTATCCACCAGTGATTTAGGCCCGTGACGGAAGCCGGTTGGGGACTCGTAGAACGCCGCCAGCTTGCCCGCCGTCAGCTCCAGCACCTTCAGCGCCGATTCACGCGCCGCGCCCTGCAGACCACCGCTTCCCAGGTAAACGATCCTTTTCCACGGTTCGTTGCCAAAGACCCCGTGGCGGAAATCGCCGAGTGAGGTGAGGATCGCCTGACAGCGATCGGCCACGTCGCGGAAGGTGCGGCTACCGATCGTCTCTGGCGCGAATACCGCCAGGCAGCTCACCATCATGGTGGTAATACTGCTGGTCATCGCGAAGCCGCGATCGTGCGTTTCGGCAGGCATCAGCAGGGCATAGGCGTTATCGCTGTCGACGGCGTTCTGATACAGGCTGCCCGCCTCGTTACAGGTGATCGACAGGTGGTAGCACTCCGGCACGAACTGATTGGCAAGCTCTACTGCAGCCACGCTTTCCGGGCTATTGCCGGAGCGGGCAAACGAAACCAGCAGCAGCGGATATGCCGGGCTGAAGTAATCCATCGGGTTCGTGACCAGATCGGTTGTGGGTACGGCGGAGATGTTTTTCCCGGTGTGGCTCGCAAGCCATGGCGCAATGATATCGCCAATAAACGCGGACGTGCCCGCGCCGGTCAGGACGATCCGCAGATCGCGCTTGCGCAGCAGCGGGGTCAGGAAACCGTCAATCGAGGAACGCAGGTTATCGATGTTGTTGAGCGAGCGGATCCAGCTGGCAGGCTGCTGGCGGATCTCTTCTTCGGTCCAGGTGCCGGTTGAGGCGGCGGGGGTGATTTGTGGCATAACTCAGTCCTTAGTCGTGTGAATTCCACATCAGACGCTGGCAAACGTGTCGCTATCTTTCGTTTCGTTTCACTTGTTCACTTTAGCAGTTAAATAAAATCTATAGAAAAGAAATCGAAAGTTCAATGAAAGAAAAGAAATAAAACGAAAAGTGTGATCGTGAAAGAAAAGGGCAAATTTAAGGAAAGGAAAAGAAAGGCCTTACGGTTTCAGGCCTTAAAGCCAAAAGGAGACACAATGAAAGGGCTAAAGGGGGAGAGCCTGGCCCTGAATCCAGATCTGCTGAAGGTGTAAACCCCCGTCCAGCGCAATCATATTGGCGCGTTTTCCCGGCGTTAAGGATCCGAGCTGACGATCGATGCCCAGCAGGCGGGCAGGGTGCAGCGAGGCCATATGAATAGCGTCTTCAGCGGCGACGCCCGCGTGCTCCACCATATTCCTGACTGCGGCATCCAGTGACAGCGTGCTGCCCGCCAGTCCGCCGGAGGCGGTTTTCACCACGCCGTGGTGCATCGTGACCTCTTCACCGCAGAGCGTATACCGCCCATCCGGCATACCTGCCGCCTGCATGGCATCGGTAATCAGCACCACCCTCTCTTTCGCACAGCAGCTGCATAAGCGCAGGGCTCCCGGATGAACATGGTGGCCGTCGGCGATAAGCTCCAGCCACGCCCGCTTGTCCGTCAGCCCCGCGCCGACCATGCCGGGCCCTCTGTGATGCAGCCCCGTCATGCCGTTGTAGCAGTGCACCAGCCCGTCCGCGCCGGCGTCAAAGGCGGCGAGGGTTTGCTCGTAGGTGGCGGCACTGTGGCCCAGCATCACGCGTAAACCCCGCTGCTTCAGGTGGCGGATCGCCCGTAGCGCGCCGGGCTTTTCCGGCGCCAGCGCCACCACCTTCAGCGTGTGGTGCGAAAGCGTAATTAGCGCGTCCAGCTCGGCGATATCCAGCTCCCGAAACAGCGCCGGCGGGTGCGCCCCTTTGTTCTGCGGAGTGAAGTAGGGCCCTTCCAGATAGCTGCCCAGAATCTGCGCGCCGGGGCCGCCCGACCGACAGCGTCGGGCGATGCGCGTGAGGGCTCCGTGAATGAGCTCCAGCGGTGCGGTGACGGTGGTGGGCAAAAATGCCCCCACCCCTTCACGCGCTTTATGGATGGCTAAAACGTCCAGCGTATCGGGTGCGTCATCCATCACGTCCACACCCATGCCACCATGCACGTGAATATCAATGTACGCCGGGCAGAGCTTATCGGCATCGCGGGCGTGAATGCCCGTGGGGATGGGCTCAATCGCCGCGATAACGCCGCTCTCGATAAGAAGCTGGTGATCATCCAGCCAGCCCTGTTCGGTCAGCACCCGTCGCGCGCGCAGCAGCTGGCTCATATCCCTTCCTCAGCGGGCGCTTCCTCGCGGCAGCGGCCTAGTTCGTCCACCAGGCTCGTCAGGCCGCGATGACCGCACTCCAGCGCCTGCAGACGAAACGCTTCGCTGGTTAATCCGTCGCGCTCCAGCACCATCTCCAGCAGGAGCTGCAGGTTGGTGCCGGTGATGACTTCGCTGCCCGGTCTTTGCATCGCGAGCGTTGAGGCCACGCGAAACGGCGTGCCGCCCAGCAAATCGGTAAGAAACACAATATCGTGCCGGGCGTCGAGTTCGCTCACCGCCTGCTCAAGCTGAGCGGTCAGCCGCGCCGTGGTGGACGTTTCAGGAAAATCGATGGCGATAAACTGCGGCTGCTCGCCGAGGATCTGCTTCATCGCCTGCTCAAGCCCGCTGGCAAAACCGCCGTGACCCGTCAAAATAATGCCTAACATTGCTACCTCTTTGCTTTTACAGGAAGTGACAGAATTTACCGACAACGCCCAGCACCACGGTAATACCAATCAGCCGCAGCGGGCTCCAGCCACGGCGCACCAGCCAGAACATGGTCAGGGTGTAGACCAGCGGCAGAAACGCAGGCATCAGCTTGTCGATAACGTCGGCCTGCAGCTTGACGACCGCATCCCCGGCTTTGATTTCGAGCGTGGTGTTGAGGCGGACATAGGTTGCCACCAGCGCGCCGATCACCGTCATCCCGACGATGGAGGCCGCATGGCCGACCTTTTTGGTGTTGGCCTTGATCAGCGGAATGGCCGCAACGCCCATCCGGTAAGCGTAGTGCGCCAGACCAAAACGCAGGCCGAGGTGCACAACGTTAAACAGCACGATAAAGACCACCGCGCCCAGAATCGATCCCTGCAGCGCCAGGCTGGCACCAATGCCGCCGCAGATGGGCAGAAGGGTTAGCCAGAACATGGCGTCACCGATGCCGCCGAGCGGCGCACCGACGGCAATTTTGGTGCTCTGGATGCTGTTCACATCCTGTTTGGAGCGCTCCATCGCCAGAATGATGCCGATAACAAAGGTCACGAGGAACGGGTGGGTATTAAAGAAGCCCATATGGCCTTTCATGGCCCGCGCCAGGTCCCGCTTGTTGGTGTGGATCTTTTTCAACGCGGGCAGTAAGCCATACAGCCAGCCGGAGGCCTGCATACGTTCATAGTTGAACGAGGCCTGCAGCAGCATGGAGCGCCAGGCGACGCGGTTAATATCCTTTTTCGTCAGTTCGGCACCGATGCTTTGGTCTTCGTAGACGTTTTCGTTGATGCCGGTCAGCAGGGTTTCTTCAGTTTCAGACACGCCCGGTAGCGTTGTTTGATTAGATGCCATCTTCGAATTCCTCTTTCTGGGCCGCTGGAGCCGTCGGTTCAGGTGATTTACGCATCAGGTCGATCAGCGCCATAGCCAGCGCAGCGGCCGCAATCGCCAGGACCGGAAGCTTGAGCCAGGCCGCGGCGACAAAGCCGATAATGAAGTAGGGGATATAGACGTTTTTCATCATGATCTTCAGCAGTACGGCGAAGCCGATAGCGGGCATGATGCCGCCTGCGACGCCGAGGCCGTCAATCAGACGCGCCGGCAGAACGTCAATGGCGGTTTTCGCGTGCTCCGCACCGAAATAGATGGGTAGAAACGCGCACAAGAAATAGAAGATGCCGAGCGCCAGCAGGGCCAGATAGTTAACCCGCTCAATGCCGTTGGTATCCGCATTGGCCGCCATTCGATCGCAGCGGGACATCACGCCGGACATCACCGAGAAGAGGAACGTAATCCCCATCTGTACCGCAACAGCAAACGGCACGGCGACGCCAACGGCAACTTCTGGCTTCACGCCTGTGCTGATGGCAAATGCGGTACCCACAATCGTGCCGATAATGACGTTTGGCGGTTGTGCGCCCGCGAGCGGCGCCAGGCCCATCCAGACCAGCTCTAACGTCCCGCCGGTCAAAATCCCGGTGTGCAGATCGCCAAGAATCAGGCCAACCAGCGGCCCGAGAACGACCGGGCGGTGCATGTGCGTTAACCCGTTAAACATATCCAGGCCCGCGATAAAGGCGAGAAGCCCCAGCGCGAATGCCTGCAACAGACTGATTTCCATTGTGAATCCCTCAGAGCAGTTTAAAGAGATCCAAAGCAGTTTCTGTCGGAACGCCCTGAACAAAGCATTCCACCCCGGCCGTTTTCAGGCCGTTGAACGCGGCGATATCGTTCGCGTCGACGGAGACCGTTTTGGCAATTTGTTGTTTGCCACTGGCGTAGTGCATGTTTCCTACGTTGATACGGGTGATGGGCACGCCGCCCTCAACCAGCTGCAGAAAATCGGCGGGAGATTTACAGACCAGCAGGATTTTCTGGCGGTCCGCGGCGCGATGAATGTTGTCGATGACTTTTTGTAATGACCAGAACCGCACGGCGATCCCTTCCGCGAGCACCATTTCCATCAGGTTCTGTTGAACAGGATCCTCAGCCACCTCATCGTTGGCGACCAGAACCAGGTTTGCCCCCGCAAACCCTACCCACTGCACGCCCACCTGACCGTGGATCAGGCGTTCATCAATGCGGCATAAGACAATGTTTGGCATCGTGCTTTCCTCTTTTTATTATGCGTTTTGCGTCGTTACGCCTTCGCAGGCGGCGTGGTATTGCTGGAGTATGTCCTGAATGTGGTCGAGGATGAGTTCCCGAGGCGTCGACTTGAGAGCGCCCTCGCGAACTTTGCTGTACTGCAGCGGCAGGTACTGGCTGATCAGCGGCAATGGAATGGGGTCGTTTGCCAGGTTGCGTACCAGCCGCGCGAAGGCTTCGTCGATCTGGCTGTCCGGCCAGTAATAACGCACGCGGTCAGAGTAGCTGTAGCCGCGCGCCAGGCGACGCGCGTTGCCGTCACCGTGGTAATGGCTTTGCCAGTACTCCGGTCGGTCGAGCATCACGTTTTCCAGCACGTGGCGCAGGCCAGAACTGGCTTTCGCTGGCAGCAGCTCCTCTTCGATAGCGGCCAGTGAGAAGAGGGCTTCGCGCAGGGCAAAGGTCAGGGCCGGACCGACTTTTAAGATGGCGAAGTGATCTTTTACCAGCTGGCGCAGCGCCTGCGGCGTCTGGTAGTCAGTGGAGTGCGCTTCAAAAACCAGCGTATCGTAGGCTTCCACCATTTCGCTCAGGGCGATGGCTTTTTCCGGCCGGTAGTCGCAGACGTGTGCGTGGTCGAACTCCACGCCGGGCTGTACCACCAGGCCAATAATGCGCGGCCAGATGTCGCTTAATCCTTCCTTTTCGAACGCGTGACGATGCGCTTCAAGCGTCGCGCGCGCCGCGTCTGGCGTGGTGACCTCAAGCTCGGTGAGCGTGTCGTGCGCGCCACCCGGCACCGGAACCTCCGTGCCGATAACGTAAACCAGATCGGATTCACCAAACTGTTCCCGGCAGGTCGCTTCGGCAATTTTCGCCAGACGCGCGGCGCGTTCGGCGACGATCGCGTCGGTCAGGGGAACCGGATCGTCCTCACAGGACATGCTGCAGTCGAGGTGGATCTTTTTGAACCCGGCCGCGACATAGCTTTTAATGAGATCGTCGGCATTGGCCATGGCTTCCCGCGCGGGCAGGTGTTGCCAGCGGTTTGGCCCTAAGTGATCGCCGCCGAGAATCAGCCGTGACGCCGGGAATCCAAGAGAGTCTGCCAGCCTGCAGACGAACCCGTGAAAGTCGGCGGGCGTCATGCCGGTGTAGCCGCCAAACTGATCGACCTGGTTAGAGGTGGCCTCAATCAGCAGCGGCGTCTGCTGCGAATAGGCGTAACGAATCGCAGCTTCAAGTACCAGCGGATGTGCGGAGCAGACGGCATAAATTCCGTTTGCCTTCCCCCGTTTATGCTGCTCCACCATTTCTGTCAGATGTTTCACTTTCCTCTCCATGTCGGATGGTAATGATATTTATCTTTCGTTTTGTTTCATTTAATCCTGCATCATGGTGATATAAAAATAAAACGAAAGATAATAGTTTTCCGATCTGTTTCACAAAAGAAACACAATGAAAGGTTTCAGCGCAGGTTAAGCGAATGCCAGGCGGGGTTTCAGGGCTTGCATTCCACCAAAAGAAAGGCGTTAATAGGCAAAACGAAATAAAACGAAAGTGTTTTTACTAAGGAGCTCGCATGGGCAGCACCGATCCATCCGCAGAAAAGCGCATCACCGGCACCAGCGAAAGGCGAGAGCAGATCATTCAGCGGCTGCGGGCGCAGGGAAGCGTACAGGTTAACGATCTTTCTCATTTATATGGCGTATCAACGGTAACGATCCGCAACGATCTGGCATTCCTGGAAAAACAGGGCATCGCCGTGCGCGCTTACGGTGGCGCGCTCATCTGCGAAGGCAATACGCCGGGCGCTGAGCCATCTGTGGAAGACAAAAGCTCGCTCAACACGGCGGTGAAGCGCAGCATCGCGCAGGCCGCTGCCGCGCTGGTGAAGCCCGGACACCGCATTATTCTGGACTCCGGTACCACGACGTTTGAAATTGCCCGCATGCTCCGTCAGCACACGGATGTCATTGCCATGACCAATGGGATGAACGTGGCGAATGCGTTGCTGGAGGCGGAAGGCGTTGAGCTGCTGATGACCGGCGGGCACCTGCGCCGCCAGTCGCAATCCTTCTACGGCGACCAGGCGGAGCAGTCCCTACAGAATTATCACTTCGATCTGCTGTTCCTGGGCGTTGACGCCATCGATCTCGATCGCGGCGTGAGCACGCATAACGAAGACGAGGCCCGCCTGAACCGCCGGATGTGTGAAGTTGCGGAGCGTATTATCGTTGTGACCGACTCCAGCAAGTTTGACCGCTCAAGCCTGCATAAAATCATTGATACGCAGCGGATTGATATGATTATCGTCGACGAGGGGATCCCGACGGAGAGCCTGGACGGGTTGCGTAAAAGCGGGATCGAAGTGGTGTTGGTGAAGGGGTAGTTTCTCTCCTCACCCTAACCCTCTCCCCATAGGGGAGAGGGGACTGCTCGGTGCGGTTTTTACCCTCTCCCCTATGGGGAGAGGGCAGGGTGAGGGGCAATCACGTCACCGGCGCTGGGTTAAACACCGCCAGCTGGTTATGCAGCCCCCATTGGTCAGAGAAGGTTTTCTTCCGCCCGCTCGCCACGTCCAGAATGAAGTGGAACAGCTTCCAGCCTACCTCTTCAATACTCTCTTCCCCGGTGGCGATGGTGCCCGCGTTGATATCCATTAAGTCATACCAGCGGTTTGCCAGCTCGGTGCGCGTCGCCATTTTAATCACCGGCACCGCCATCAGGCCGTACGGCGTACCGCGCCCGGTGGTGAAGACCTGCACCGTAATGCCGGATGCGACCTGCTGCGTGCCGCAGACGAAATCGCTGGCCGGCGTTGCCGCGTAGATCAGGCCGCGCTTCGTTGGGCGCTGGCCCGGAGAGAGCACTTCAGCAATGGCGCTCTGACCGGATTTGGCAATGGAGCCGAGAGCTTTTTCCACCACGTTTGCCAGACCGCCCTTTTTGTTCCCCGGAGAGGGGTTGGCGCTGCGGTCGGTTTTGCCCATGTCGAGATAGTTATCGTACCAGGCCATCTCCTCCAGCAGGCGTTTGCCGACCTCTTCATTGACGGCGCGCGGCGTAAGCAAATGGATGGCGTCACGGACTTCGGTCACTTCGGAGAACATCACCGTGGCGCCGCAGCGAACAAGCAGATCGGACGCATAGCCCACCGCCGGGTTGGCCGTCACGCCGGAGAATGCATCGCTGCCGCCGCACTGGGTGCCCACCACCAGTTCCGAGGCCGGACACGTTTCGCGCTGGCGGCGGTTGAGTTTGTCCAGATGGCGCTCTGCGACCTGCAGAATATCGTCGACCATTGAACGAAAACCGACGTGGCGTTCGTCCTGCAGGCGCACAATGCTGGCCTCGTCTGCCGGGATGGCTTTGACATCTTCCGTGCCCTGCAGCAGGCGCTCGGGCTGGAGCTTTTCGCAACCCAGACCAATCACCATCACCTCGCCGCCAAAGTTCGGGTTGAGGGCGATGTTGTGGATGGTCCGGATGGGCACGACCGCTGCCGGTGCGTTAATCGCCACGCCGCAGCCGTAAAGGTGGTTAAGGCCGACCACGCCGTCCACGTTCAGGTATTTCGGCAGCAGATCGCGCTCGATGATTTTCACCACGTAATCCACTACGCCCGCCACGCAGTGCACGCTGGTGGTAATGCCGAGCAGATTTTTGGTGCCGACGCTGCCGTCCGCATTGCGATAGCCTTCAAAGGTATAACCTTCCAGCGGAGGAAGCGGCTCCGGCACGCGGGTTGCCAGGGGCAGCGTATTGAGCGGCGGTGCTTTTGGCAGCTCAACCAGCGACTCCTCAATCCAGCTACCCTGCGGAATGAAGCGGACGGCATAGCCGATGACTTCGCCGTAACGCACGATTTCGCCGTGAGCCGGGATATCCACCAGCGCAACTTTATGTCCCTGCGGAATATGCTCAGTCAGCTCCAGCCCGTCCGGGAATCGGGTTCCTGCTTTTAAGCCATTGTCGTTGACAATAATAGCCACGTTATCGGTGTCGTGTACTTTTATATAGAACGCCGTCGGCGATGCGTGTCGAATTTCAATGTCGGCCATTGTTCACTATTCTCCAGCAAAGTGTCTGATAATAAATTCAGCCAATTTTCTAATGGTAGAAATAAATACGCGGCTTTCAGAAATAAAGCATGTCAGCAGATAGGATATGAAAATGTGATCCCGATCGCTCCCGAACCAGTAATGCCTGATTCTGTGCATTAGCGCCCAGTGCTTTGTGCATATGCTCAAAATATTATCAAAATGCACCGGAATGCTTGAGCATTAAAACAATGTGCAGTGGTGGATTGCGTCTTATACTGAATGACGATTTTATAACGCCAAACCAGCTCAGAATAATAAATATAACCCTGTCGCTGCGTCTGAATAAATAAAATGATATTGAACAAGGCTGCGGAATTAAAAAGGTAAACGCGATGAATAACGATATCTTCCCGAATAAGTTTAAAGCGGCCCTTGCGGCGCATCAGATTCAGATTGGCTGCTGGTCCGCGCTGGCCAACCCCATCAGCACGGAAGTGCTGGGTCTGGCCGGCTTCGACTGGCTGGTGCTGGACGGCGAGCATGCGCCGAATGATATCAGCACCTTTATTCCGCAGCTGATGGCGCTCAAAGGCAGCCACAGCGCGCCGGTTGTGCGCGTGCCGACCAACGAGCCGGTGATCGTTAAACGTCTTCTGGATATCGGTTTCTACAATTTCCTGATCCCGTTTGTGGAAACGGCAGAGCAGGCGGCGCTGGCCGTGGCCTCCACGCGCTATCCCCCGGAAGGGATCCGCGGCGTCTCCGTTTCACACCGCGCCAACATGTTTGGCACCGTACCGGACTACTTCGCCCAGTCCAACAGCAACATCACCATCCTGGTCCAGATCGAGAGCCAGCAGGGCGTCGATAACGTCGATGCGATTGCCGCCACCGACGGCGTAGACGGTATCTTCGTTGGCCCAAGCGATCTGGCTGCCGCGTTCGGACACCTGGGGAATGCCGGTCATCCGGAAGTACAGCGTGCCATTCAGCACATCTTTGCCCGCGCCAAAGCGCACGGCAAACCGTGCGGCATTCTGGCACCGGTTGAGGCGGATGCCCGCCGCTATCTGGAGTGGGGTGCCACGTTTGTTGCCGTCGGCAGCGATCTCGGCGTATTTCGCTCGGCCACGCAGAAATTAGCGGACGCTTTTAAAAAATAACCATCATTGAGGAAAAAACTATGACGCTGAAAGTGGGTTTTATTGGCCTGGGGATCATGGGGAAACCAATGAGTAAGAACCTCATCAAAGCAGGTTACTCACTGGTGGTATCCGATCACAATCCGCAGGCGGTGGCTGAGGTGATAGCGGCTGGCGCAGAAGCGGCCACTACCGCGAAAGCCATTGCCGAGCAGTGCGATGTCATCATCACCATGCTGCCAAACTCACCGCATGTTAAAGAGGTTGCGCTGGGTGAGAACGGCATTATCGACGGAGCGAAGCCTGGCCTGGTGCTGATCGATATGAGCTCTATCGCACCGCTCGCAAGCCGTGAAATCAGCGAGGCGTTAAATGCGAAGGGCGTTGAAATGCTGGACGCGCCGGTCAGCGGCGGTGAGCCGAAAGCGATCGACGGCACGCTGTCGGTCATGGTCGGCGGCGACAAGGCCGTTTTCGACCAATACTACGACCTGTTGAAAGCGATGGCGGGCTCCGTGGTGCATACCGGGGACATCGGCGCCGGTAACGTGACCAAGCTGGCAAACCAGGTGATTGTGGCGCTAAACATTGCCGCCATGTCGGAAGCGCTGACGCTGGCTACCAAAGCGGGCGTCAACCCGGACCTGGTCTATCAGGCGATTCGCGGTGGTCTGGCGGGTAGCACCGTGCTGGATGCCAAAGCGCCGATGGTCATGGACCGAAATTTCAAACCCGGCTTTCGCATCGACCTGCATATTAAAGACCTGGCCAACGCGCTGGATACCTCTCACGGCGTGGGGGCACAGCTGCCGCTGACCGCATCGGTTATGGAGATGATGCAGGCGCTGCGCGCGGATGGCCTGGGCACGGCCGACCACAGCGCGATTGCATGCTACTACGAAAAGCTGGCGAAGGTGGAAGTCGCGCGTTAATCGCGTCTTGCCCACGCCTGAGGGTGACAGCGGCGCGCAAACCCTCTATACTGCGCGCCGAAGCTGACCAGACAGTCGCCGCTTCGTCGTCGTCCCCTTCGGGGGAGACGGGCGGAGGGGAGGAAAGTCCGGGCTCCATAGGGCAGGGTGCCAGGTAACGCCTGGGGGGGAAACCCACGACCAGTGCAACAGAGAGCAAACCGCCGATGGCCCGCGCAAGCGGGATCAGGTAAGGGTGAAAGGGTGCGGTAAGAGCGCACCGCGCGGCTGGTAACAGTCCGTGGCACGGTAAACTCCACCCGGAGCAAGGCCAAATAGGGGTTCACAAGGTACGGCCCGTACTGAACCCGGGTAGGCTGCTTGAGCCAGTGAGCGATTGCTGGCCTAGATGAATGACTGTCCACGACAGAACCCGGCTTATCGGTCAGCTTCAACTTCTTAAAAAACCCCGCTTTGGCGGGGTTTTTGCTTTCTGGGCTTTGCAGGCCGGGTACGCGCAGCGTCACCCGGCAATCGCCTGTGCGATATAAATTCTCATATTTGCGACATTAAGCACATTTCACTGTTTTTATCCCTTCATCGTCTATTCAACATCTGCTTACGATCGACATCACAAAATTTCACGCTAAAAAATCATCAATCTTCAGTGTTGATAGTTTGTTGTGTTTGTTACCTTAATGATCGCGAAACTTTTCTCGTTTGATATGTACATATTGAATTTAAAAACATTCGCCCCGTGAATGTGTGACGTATTCCTCTCTTTATCGGTAACCTGCAAAATTACGTCTGCAAATTTTGATAAATTAAAAGAATGTTTCAAATGAATAGTGGTTATTTATTGCCCTTTAATTGTCTGAAATATCGTCTTTATTGATTTTTTATGAACGGTAAAATTTAGCCGGGTTATCGCCATAAAATAAATTTATTACCGTGGGTTTTATTGATCAATATCAGCGTAATGGCGTATTTTAATTTCAGTATTTTATTGATATTAAAGGTTTTTTATTGGGTTTTGCAGCGGCTGGATTGGATGCGAAAAGGCAAATTGTGAGTAACAGCACATACCCCTTTAAACATTATTGAGTAGAATTCACCCCGTCATAGGGAAATAAGCGCAGAATATTATGAACACTATTATTCTACCGAAAACACAGCACCTCGTGGTATTTCAGGAAGTCATTAAAAGTGGCTCCATAGGTTCTGCGGCAAGACAGCTGGGCCTGACGCAGCCCGCCGTCAGCAAAATCATCAGCGATATCGAATCCTACTTTGGCGTGGAAGTGATGGTGCGCAAAAACACCGGCGTCAAACTCACTGCCGCGGGCCAGGTTCTGCTCTCGTACTCCGAGTCGATCACCCGTGAGATGAAAAACATGGTGAGCGAAATCAACAGCCTGAGCTTCAGCACTGTCATGGACGTCTCCTTTGGCTACCCGTCGCTGATCGGCTTTACCTTCCTGTCAGAGATGATCAAAAAATTTAAGGAAGTGTTCCCAAAAGCACGCGTCTCGATGTATGAAGCGCAGCTGTCGTCTTTCCTGCCGGCCATTCGCGACGGTCGGCTGGATTTCGCCATCGGTACGCTGAGCGATGAAATGCTGCTGCAGGATCTGCACGTCGAGCCGCTGTTTGAGTCCGAGTTTGTGCTGGTCGCCAGTAAGTCACGAACGTGCACCGGCCCGACGACACTGGCATCGCTCACGCACGAGCAGTGGGTGATGCCGCAAACCGATATGGGCTACTACAAAGAACTTCTGACCACCCTGCAAGACAACCACATCAGCATTGAAAACATCGTCCAGACCGATTCCGTCGTCACCATTTATAACCTTGTGCTGAATGCCGATTATCTGACGGTCATTCCCCGCGACATGATTGCCCCGTTCGGCTCCGATCAATTCATCGTCCTGCCGGTTGAAGATGAATTACCCGTGGCGCGTTATGCCGCCGTGTGGTCGAAAAATTACAGAATTAAAAAATCGGCGTCAGTATTAGTTGAGCTGGCAAAACAATATGCCTCACTCACCAGCGAAAGACGACGATGATGTATTAATCCCCTGAGAAGCATTAAACCTTTATAAAAACACCCAGAGTTTATTTTAACAATGCTCTGATACCCTGACTTTGCCCGAAAAGAATGAATTATTATAACGAGGATATTATGCACATAACCTACGATCTCCCGGTAACGATTGAAGATATTCAGGATGCCAGAAAACGGCTGGCAGGAAAGGTATATAAAACCGGCATGCCGCGCTCGAATTATCTCAGCGAACGCTGTAAGGGCGAAATATTCCTGAAGTTTGAGAACATGCAGCGTACCGGTTCGTTTAAGATCCGCGGTGCGTTTAATAAATTAAGCTCGCTGACCGACGCTGAAAAACGCAAAGGCGTGGTCGCCTGCTCCGCAGGAAACCACGCGCAGGGAGTGTCTCTCTCCTGCGCCATGCTGGGCATTGACGGCAAAGTGGTGATGCCGATGGGCGCGCCGAAGTCCAAGGTGGCCGCGACGCGCGACTACTCGGCGGAGGTGGTGCTGCACGGCGAGAACTTTAACGACACCATCGCCAAAGTCAGCGAAATCGTCGAGATGGAAGGGCGTATTTTTATTCCACCTTACGATGATGCCAAAGTAATTGCCGGGCAGGGCACCATCGGCCTGGAAATTCTCGAAGATTTATACGATGTGGATAACGTCATTGTGCCAATCGGCGGCGGCGGCTTAATTGCCGGGATCGCGACGGCGATTAAATCCATCAACCCCACCATTAATATTATCGGCGTGCAGTCAGAAAATGTTCACGGCATGGCGGCATCGTATCAGGCGGGAGAGATTATAAACCATCGCGTCACCGGTACATTAGCCGATGGTTGCGATGTCTCTCGTCCGGGTAAATTAACCTTCGAAATTGTTCGTGAATTAGTCGATGACATTGTGCTGGTCAGTGAAGACAACATTCGCGACAGCATGATTGCGCTTATTCAGCGAAATAAAGTGGTGACGGAAGGTGCCGGTGCGCTGGCCTGTGCCGCGTTATTAAGCGGCAAGCTTGACCACTATATTCAGGGTCGTAAAACCGTCTGCATTATTTCCGGCGGCAATATCGATCTCTCTCGTGTTTCCCAAATTACCGGCTTCGTTGACGCATAAAGGTGACCTATGAGCAACACAGAAAGCATTATCGTTGGCCAGACAAAAACGTCCTCCTGGCGTAAGTCTGATACCACCTGGACGCTTGGCCTGTTCGGAACCGCCATTGGCGCAGGCGTGCTGTTCTTCCCCATTCGCGCAGGCTTTGGTGGCCTGATCCCTATCCTGCTGATGCTGGTTCTCGCGTTCCCGATTGCGTTTTACTGCCACCGGGCGCTGGCGCGCCTGTGTCTGTCAGGCAGTAACGTCTCGGGCAACATTACCGAAACGGTGGAAGAGCACTTTGGCAAGACCGGCGGGGTGGTCATCACGTTCCTCTACTTCTTCGCCATTTGCCCGCTGCTGTGGATTTACGGCGTAACCATTACCAACACCTTTATGACCTTCTGGGAAAACCAGCTCCAGCTGCCCGCGCTGAACCGTGGCTTTGTGGCGCTGTTCCTGCTGCTGCTAATGGCTTTTGTTATCTGGTTTGGTAAAGACCTGATGGTGAAGGTCATGAGCTTCCTGGTGTTCCCGTTTATTGCCAGCCTGGTGCTGATTTCCCTGTCGCTGATCCCTTACTGGAACTCGGCGGTCATCGACCAGGTCAACCTCAGCGATATCGCCTTCACCGGTCATGACGGCATCCTGGTCACGGTGTGGCTGGGGATCTCCATCATGGTCTTCTCCTTTAACTTCTCGCCCATCGTCTCTTCGTTTGTGGTCTCCAAGCGCGAAGAGTACGAGCCACAGTTCGGTAAAGAGTTTACCGAGCAGAAATGTTCCAGAATCATCGGTCGCGCCAGCCTGCTGATGGTCGCCGTGGTGATGTTCTTCGCCTTTAGCTGCCTGTTTACGCTCTCCCCGCAGAACATGGCGGAAGCCAAAGCGCAGAACATTCCGGTGCTCTCATACCTGGCGAACCACTTTGCGTCGATGTCGGGAACCAAATCGACGTTCGCGACGGTACTGGAATACGGTGCCTCCATCATCGCGCTGGTCGCTATCTTCAAATCCTTCTTCGGCCACTATCTGGGGACGCTGGAAGGGCTCAATGGTCTGATCCTCAAGTTCGGCTACAAGGGCGATAAGAAGAAAGTGTCCGTGGGTAAACTGAACACCATCAGCATGGTGTTCATCATGGGCTCCACCTGGGTTGTTGCGTACGCAAACCCGAACATTCTTGACCTTATCGAAGCGATGGGTGCGCCGATCATCGCCTCTCTGCTGTGCCTGCTGCCGATGTATGCCATCCGCAAAGCGCCGGCCATGGCGAAATACAAAGGCAGACCGGAGAACATCTTCGTCACGATTGTGGGTCTGCTGACCATTCTTAATATCGTTTACAAACTGTTCTAACCAAAGCTCAGGAAGAGCGGAGTCACATGATGATTGAGTTTCCGGTAGTACTGGTTATTAACTGCGGATCGTCCTCTGTTAAGTTTTCGGTGCTCGACGCCAGCAGCTGCGATGCCCTGCTGACGGGCATTGCGGACGGTATCAACACTGAAAAGGCCTTTATTTCCGTAAACGGGGGTGAGCCAGTCAGGCTGGCTTACCATGACTACGAAGGGGCGCTGGCAGCCATCGCCCTGGAGCTGGAGAAGCGTAACCTGATGAGCAGCGTGGCCTTAATTGGCCACCGCATTGCGCACGGCGGCGACCTCTTCAGCGAGTCGACCCTGATTACGGAAGAGGTGATTGCGCAGATCCGCCAGGTTTCCCCGCTGGCGCCATTGCATAACTACGCAAACTTAAGCGGCGTGGAAGCCGCAGAGCGCCTGTTCCCGGGCGTACAGCAGGTCGCGGTGTTCGATACCAGCTTCCACCAGACGCTGCCGCCGCAGGCGTATCTGTACGGATTGCCGTACCGCTATTTTGAAGAGCTGGGCGTGCGTCGCTACGGCTTTCACGGGACCTCTCACCGCTACGTGGCCGGACAGGCGCAGGCGCTTCTCGGGCTGTCCCCCGATGACAGCGGCCTGGTGATTGCCCATCTCGGCAACGGGGCGTCCATCTGCGCGGTGCGCAATGGCGAAAGCGTGGATACCTCCATGGGGATGACGCCGCTGGAAGGGCTGGTGATGGGCACGCGCTGCGGCGACGTGGATTTTGGTGCAATGGCGTGGATTGCCCAGCAAACCGGCCAGTCGTTTGAGGATCTGGAGCGGGTGGTCAACAAAGAGTCGGGGCTGCTTGGCATCTCCGGCATCTCTTCAGACCTGCGGGCGCTGGAGAAAGCCTGGCACGCGGGCAATGAACGGGCCCAGCTGGCGATCCAGACCTTTGTGCACCGCATTGTGCGTCACATTGCCGGTCACGCCGCGTCGCTGCACCGCCTGGATGGGGTGATCTTTACCGGCGGCATCGGCGAGAACTCAACGCTTGTCCGCGCCCTGGTGGCGGAACGCCTGACGGTGTTTGGCATTGTCCTCGACGACGCCAAAAATGCCCTGCCGGGCAGCGCGGGTGAACGCGTCATCAGCACCGAGTCGTCCCGCGTGGCCTGCGCGGTTGTCCCTACCAACGAAGAAAAAATGATCGCGCTGGACGCCCTCCGTCTTGGGAAGGTTACCCCGGCTGCGGCTTACGCCTGATAAAGCGAGAATAAAATGAAAGTAACAATCGATACGGGCGTCGCGCCCTACAGCGACGCATGGGCCGGGTTTCGCGGTGAAGAATGGAAAGACACCGTCAACGTGCGCGATTTTATTCAGCATAACTACACCCCTTATGACGGCGACGAAGCTTTCCTCGCGCAGGCGACGCCAGCAACGACGGCGCTGTGGCAGAAGGTAATGGTCGGCATTCGTCAGGAGAACGCCACCCACGCTCCGGTGGATTTTGACACCAACATTGCCACAACCATTACGGCGCACGGTCCAGGCTATATCGACCAGGATCTGGAGACGATCGTCGGCCTACAAACCGATAAACCGCTCAAGCGCGCGCTGCACCCGTACGGCGGGATCAACATGATCCGCAGCTCATTTGAAGCCTACGGCCGCGAGATGGATCCGCAGTTCGAATACCTGTTTACCGATCTGCGCAAAACCCACAACCAGGGCGTGTTTGACGTGTATTCGCCGGAGATGATGCGCTGCCGTAAATCCGGCGTGTTGACCGGTCTGCCGGACGGCTACGGGCGCGGGCGCATCATTGGCGACTATCGCCGCGTGGCGCTGTACGGGATCGCTTATCTGGTGCGCGAGCGTGAACTGCAGTTTGCCGATCTGCAGGGGAAACTGGAGCGCGGGGAAGATCTCGAGGCGACGATCCGCCTGCGTGAGGAGCTGGCGGAGCACAAACGCGCGCTGCTGCAGATCCAGCAGATGGCGGCGAACTATGGCTTTGATATTTCACGTCCGGCGATGAACGCCCAGGAAGCGGTACAGTGGGTCTATTTTGCCTACCTGGCGGCGGTGAAATCCCAGAACGGCGGGGCGATGTCGCTGGGGCGCACGGCCTCGTTCCTCGATATTTACATTGAGCGCGACATGCAGGCCGGGCGTCTGAATGAGGTTCAGGCGCAGGAGCTGATCGACCACTTCATTATGAAGATCCGCATGGTACGCTTCCTGCGCACGCCGGAGTTCGACACGCTTTTCTCCGGCGATCCGATCTGGGCGACGGAAGTGATCGGAGGCATGGGGCTGGACGGCCGCACGCTGGTGACCAAAAACAGCTTCCGCTATCTGCACACGCTGCACACCATGGGGCCTGCGCCGGAGCCTAACCTGACGATCCTCTGGTCAGAACAGCTGCCGATCGCGTTTAAGAAATACGCCGCGCAGGTATCGATCGTCACCTCGTCTCTGCAATACGAGAACGACGACCTGATGCGTGCGGACTTCAACAGCGACGACTACGCCATTGCCTGCTGCGTCAGCCCGATGGTGATCGGCAAGCAGATGCAGTTCTTTGGCGCCCGCGCCAACCTCGCCAAAACGCTGCTGTACGCGATCAACGGCGGGGTGGACGAGAAGCTGAAGATTCAGGTCGGCCCGAAAACCGAGCCGCTGCTGGACGACGTGCTGGACTACGACACCGTGATGGCGAGCCTCGATCACTTTATGGACTGGCTGGCGGTGCAGTACATCAGCGCGCTGAATCTCATTCACTACATGCACGACAAGTACAGCTACGAAGCCTCGCTGATGGCGCTGCACGACCGGGACGTTTACCGCACCATGGCCTGCGGCATTGCTGGCCTGTCGGTAGCGGCGGATTCCCTGTCGGCCATTAAATACGCCACGGTTAAGCCGGTGCGCGACCACACCGGCCTGGCGGTCGACTTTGTGATAGAAGGGGACTACCCGCAGTACGGCAACAACGACGACCGCGTGGACAGCATTGCCTGCGATCTGGTGGAGCGCTTTATGAAGAAAATTCAGGCGCTGCCCACCTACCGCAACGCGGTGCCGACCCAGTCGATCCTGACCATTACCTCCAACGTGGTTTACGGCCAGAAGACCGGTAACACGCCGGATGGACGTCGCGGCGGCACGCCGTTTGCGCCAGGCGCAAACCCGATGCACGGCCGCGACAGAAAAGGGGCGGTGGCCTCGTTAACCTCGGTCGCCAAGCTGCCGTTCACGTATGCCAAGGACGGGATCTCCTACACCTTCTCCATCGTGCCGCAGGCGCTGGGCAAGGACGAGCTGGTCCGCAAAACCAACCTGGTGGGGCTGTTGGACGGGTATTTCCATCACGAAGCGTCCATCGAGGGGGGGCAGCATCTGAACGTCAACGTCATGAACCGGGAGATGCTTCTGGATGCCATTGCGCACCCGGAAAATTATCCGAACCTGACCATCCGCGTTTCGGGATATGCGGTGCGGTTTAACGCCCTGACGCGCGAGCAGCAGCAGGATGTGATTTCAAGGACGTTTACGCATTCCATCTGACGCAAATGACGCCTCATGCCCCCTCAGCGCAGGGGGCATTTTTTTGCCCGCTAAACATACAAAATTGTTTATATAATTACTCACACATATTCATCCGCTCTTGAAAAACAATACGCCTGCTTTCCCCTATAACAGCATGTAAGGACAGTAAGATGATGAAAATGACCCGTATTGCGTTGGCCGCCGCCGCGCTGGCCCTGTGCAGTTTTACGGCGCAGGCCGCAAACGTTGAGGCTGCCCCTTCTCCATCGCAGGATCCGCTGGTCCAGCACCTGAAGCTCAGCAATGAGCAGGTGAAGAAGATTGAAGATCTGCATAAGCAGCTGGAACAAAATGTCAGCAACATTCCGATGACGGGCGTGAAGGACGGGGCGCTTATCGACATGTTCCAGGCGGGTAAATGGGACGAAAATACGGTGAAAAGCCAGCTTACCGCGTTCAGCAAAATTGAAGAGCAGACCCGTTATTACCGCGTGAAGTATTATTTCGACGTCAGCCAGGTATTGACGCCGGAGCAGCGCAAGCAGATCAGAACCGATATGGCTAACGCGCTGGCAGAGTGATTTCGTCGTCGCGTACGGAGCTGGATGATTCTGCCGTGGCTCAATCGGTCCCCTCTCCCGTTGGGAGAGGGTTAGGGTGAGGGCGTTCTCTAAACCGGCAAATCAATCAGCAGCGCGCGCAGCGGCGTATCTGCCACCAGCGTTATATTCGCTTCATCACGAATAAACGCCCCGTCGCCGCAGGTGAGCGCTTCTTTCTCTTCCGCATGCGTCACCGCATGCACCGTGCCGTGAATCGACTGCAAATAGGCGCGCGGCCCGTGAAGCTGGAAGCTCGCCTGTTCACCTTTCTTCAGCTCGATATGGTGCAGCCACACCTGCTGGCGCAGCTGCAGACTACCTTTGCTGCCGTCCGGGGATGCGATCAGATGCTGCTTATCGCCCGTTAAATCTAACTTCTGTACCAGCGGATTTTCCCGCTCGGGGCAGGCATCAAGCCACAGCTGCATGCGGGTCAGCGTTTTATCTTTGCTGAGGTTATGCTCGCTGTAGCTTATGCCCGGCTGAGTGGAAATTAACAACGCTTCGCCAGCCTTTGCCTGGACATGATTGCCCTCGCTATCGCGGTATTCTGCCTCGCCTTCCAGGATCAGGTTCAGGATATCGACTTTCGGGTACGTGCGCGGCTGGAAGGAGGCACCCGGGGCGAGCACTTCCTGATTCAGCACGCGTAGTGATGCGTAACCGAGGAGTTTAGGGTCAAAGTAGTGTCCAAAGGAAAAGGTGTAGCGGGCCTGCAGCCAACCGAAATCGGCTTGTCCGCACTGTTTAGCTGTTCTTGTCGTAATCATAAACTTGACCTCTCTTTACACTAAAACAATGGTAAAGGTATGGACGCTGCATTGTTAGCCAGATATTCTGCCCGGTATGTTCAAATTTCCTGAATGAGAACGAGATGGCTAAAGAGAGAGCATTGACGCTTGAGGCGCTTCGCGTCATGGACGCGATTGACCGACGCGGCAGTTTTGCGGCGGCAGCTGATGAACTGGGGCGCGTTCCGTCTGCGCTGAGCTACACCATGCAAAAGCTGGAGGAAGAGCTGGACGTGGTGCTGTTTGACCGCTCCGGTCATCGAACAAAATTCACTAACGTCGGGCGAATGCTGCTGGAGCGCGGCCGCGTGCTGCTGGAAGCGGCGGATAAGCTCACGACGGACGCCGAAGCGCTGGCGCGGGGCTGGGAAACCCATCTGACGCTGGTGACGGAAGCGCTGGTGCCGACTGAAGCGCTGTTCCCGCTGGTGGACCGCCTCGCAGCCAAAGCCAACACGCAGCTGTCAATTATCACCGAGGTGCTGGCAGGCGCGTGGGAGCGTCTGGAGACGGGCAGGGCGGACATCGTCATTGCGCCGGACATGCACTTTCGTTCCTCATCGGAAATCAACTCGCGCAAGCTTTACAGCGTGATGAACGTCTACGTTGCCGCACCCAATCATCCGATTCACCAGGAGCCGGAGCCGCTCTCTGAAGTCACGCGCGTGAAGTATCGCGGCGTGGCGGTCGCGGATACCGCGCGCGAGCGCCCGGTGCTGACGGTGCAGCTGCTGGATAAACAGCCTCGTCTGACGGTGACCTCACTGGAAGACAAACGGCAGGCGCTGCTGGCCGGTCTCGGCGTGGCGACGATGCCTTATCCATTTGTGGAAAAAGATATTGCGGAAGGACGGCTGCGCGTTGTCAGCCCGGAATATAGCCACGAGGTGGATATCATTATGGCGTGGCGTCGCGACAGCATGGGCGAAGCCAAATCGTGGTGCCTGCGCGAAATACCCAAACTCTTCGCCCACCACAATAAATAAACGCGTAGGCCCGGTAAGCGTAAGCGCCACCGGGCTCTGATTTACACGCCGGCTTTCGGGTCCGGACCAAAGCGGTTTTCACCCGGCGTGCCGCTCTGACAGTTGAAGATCAGAATCACGATCCAGCCGACAATCGGGATCAACAGCAGCAGTAACCACCACGCCGAACGATCGGTATCGTGCAGCCGACGGAACAGTACCGCCCATGATGGCAGCAGGACTAACAGGCCATAGATGGTAGTCAGCACGCCTTCTCCGCCAGCCCGCTCCCAGCCAAGAATTTTATCAATAATACCCAGCACCATAATGAGAATGAAGTTCACCAGAACAAACATCCAGTACTCTTTACGGCGGGCGCGGCCACCAAATCCAATATAGTTACGCAGTACTTTTAAATACCAGTCCATTTTCCTTGCCTCAATAATCGGTCAATCACTTGTTTTCTAAGCAATCAAAGTAAGGATAGATGGAGATTGTGAATTAAAAAAGGGCATCTATTGATGCCCTTAATATTTATCCAAATCGAACGTCGCGCCCGTGCGGTTCATCCAGATCCTGCCACGGGCCAATGGAGATAATGCCCGTTGGGTTGATGGTCTTGTGGCTGCGGAAATAGTGGGTGCGGATATGGTCGAAATCGACCGTGTCGGCGACGCCCGGCATCTGGTAGATGTCGCGCAGGAAGCCATACAGGTTCAGGTAGTCGCTGATGCGGTGTTTATCGCACTTAAAGTGGGTGACATAGACCGGATCAAAGCGAACCAGCGTGGTCCACAGGCGAATGTCCGCTTCCGTCAGGCGGTCACCCGTCAGGTAGCGATGCTGGCCGAGGATCTGTTCCAGACGCGCCAGCGATTCAAACACCTTCCCGACCGCTTCGTCATACGCTTCCTGGCTGGTAGCAAAACCGGCCTTGTAAACGCCGTTGTTGACGTTGTCGTAAATCCAGCTATTCAGCTCATCAATCTTTTCGCGCAGTTCAACCGGATAGTAATCCCCGGCGCGGGCGCCGTGAGCGTCAAACGCGGTGTTGAACATGCGAATGATTTCCGCAGACTCATTGCTGACAATCGTCTGGTTTTTCTTGTCCCATAGCACCGGCACGGTAACGCGCCCGGTGTAGTGCGGATCGGCGCGCAGATAGAGCTGGTAAAGGAAATCGTGGTGGTAAAGATCGTCGCCGGTCGCGGCAGGGAAATCACCGTCAAACGTCCAGCCGTTTTCCAGCATCAGCGGGTTCACCACGGAAACCGGAATTAAAGATTCGAGACCTTTGAGCTTCCGAACAATCAGCGTGCGGTGTGCCCACGGGCAGGCAAGGGAAACATAAAGATGATAACGGTCTTTCTCCGCCGCGAAGCCGCCTTCGCCGCTCGGGCCAGGCGCACCATCAGCGGTGAGCCAGTTACGGAAGGCCGAAGCTGAGCGCTTGAAGCGACCACCGGTGGATTTGGTGTCATACCAGACATCCTGCCAGACGCCGTCTACGAGTTGTCCCATTTTTTCTCCTCCTTCAGATAGCAAAAGCGAGGAGATGTCTCCTCGCTTTGTGTTCATTCAGTATAGCGCGCTTACCACTTCTTATTCAGAACGCGGTCGATGCTGTATGCGCCCGGGCCAGTGATGGCCAGCAGCAGGAAGCCACCCGCGATGGTCAGGTTTTTCATGAACATCAGAGAGTTCACGCCTTCCGCAAAGTTGCTGTGGAAGAGGAACGCTGTCAGCAGGGTGAAGCCCGCGGTGAACAGCGCGGTGGTGCGGGTCAGGAAGCCGAACAGAACCGCCAGGCCGCCGCCGAACTCAAGAAGAATGGTCAGTGGCAACAGGAACCCCGGAACGCCCATGGCTTCCATATATTGCTGGGTACCCGCATAGCCGGTGATTTTTCCCCAACCTGCGACGATGAACAGAATTGGCATCAGAATACGCGCTACCAGTACACCAACATCTTCTAATTTTTTCATTTTACTCTCCAGGAAACCACATCAGCGGCTGAACTTTATTTGTCTGCAATTCCGGGTAGATACCGCGTCATTGCTGTCGATGGAGAGCATCATAAACGTGACGGTTGGCGATTGTTAGCAAGGAAAACTGTCAATCTAATTCAAAGATATTGAGTAAGGGAGGTTGGGGAAATGTTGCCGGGTGGCACTGCGCTTACCCGGCCTACGATTCAAAAGTAGGCCGGGTAAGGCGTAGCCGCCACCCGGCAAGAAGGCTAGCGCAGCTGCTGCTGACGAATCGTGGCTTTCACCAGACGCCAGGCGCTCCAGGCACCGAAGCCACGGCGGGCCCAGCGGATCAGCATATTCGGATGACGAACCGTCCAGATAGCCATCACGCTGCTGCCGACCAATGCCCAGGAACGCAGGCTCAGGACGGTATTCCAGCCACGGTCAAAGCGTCGCGTCGCATCAATCCAGTCGCGACGGCTGGCAGACAGGTCCAGCCGTTGCTGCTGGATCTGACTTAACAGGTACGCTTTTCGCTTCTGACGTTCGGCTTTACCGCTCACGGCTTGTCATCCTCCAGCAGGGCGCGATCGTTAGCCAGCTCCTGGCGCGTATGGCGCAGGAACGTGGATTTACGCGCTTTGCGCAGCGTCCAGATACCGCCAATCAGCGCCGCGACCAGCAGAACGACGGTGGTGGCGATCATCGCGTTAAGACGATACTGCGGGTCAATGGCCCAGATGATTAACACCATCAGGCTCATCAGACCAAACGCGGCGAAGAGCATGGTCAGCCCGAGCATCAGCAGCATCTGGAAGAGGTTTGCTTTCTCCTCTTCCAGCTCGACCACTGCCAGCCGGACGCGCGTTTCGGCAATTCCAACCAGCGTCGTTAGAATACGCTGGCCGATGCCGAGGACGTTGTTAGCAGGCCCTTGTGCGTGACGAGGATCTTCCATATCAACGACGCGTCAGAAGGACACCCAGTACCACACCGACTGCGGCACCAATTCCTACGCCCGTCCATGGGTTATCACGCACGTATTCGTCCGCACGGGCAGCCGCTTCGCGGGTCTGTTTCGCCAGCGCATCGCCGGTTTCACCCAGACGATAGCGGCTCTCCTTCAGCGCCTGCTCCGCTTTGCTGCGCAGTTTGCTGACCTCTTCTTTTGACTTGTCAGCAGAGGAGTTCAGCACCTCTTCAAGGGTATCGGCCAGGGATTTCAGTTCAGCGCGCAGATGTTCAGACGTCGTATCTTTTGACATGATTCTCTCCTGTTGAGATTTCCGTTAACTCAATAATCGCGAGCTTCCAGCGCTTTCAGGTCGTCCTGCGCTTCTTTCAACTTCTTCTCGCGCTTGGCAATTTTTTCCGCATCCCCTTTCTCTTTCGCTTCCTGCAGGTCGCGACGGCGCTCGGCTATCTCGTCCTTCTGTTCAGCGATTTTTTTCTGGTGATCGGCACGAAGCTTGCTGTCTGAACAGTTCGCTTTCACTTCGCTCAGCGCTTTTTTAAGACCATCAACACGGTGCTGATTGTTATGCTTTTCGGCATAACCGATCTCACGCTGAATATCCTGTTCTTTCTCCTGACAGAGAGAGGTTGCGAAGGATGCTGTGCTTAAAGAAAAAAGGGCCAGAGCCAGAGTAATGCGGAATTTCATTATCGAAACCTTCCATTGTGTTACGGCGTAAGCCGTTATCCAAAATTATGCGGAGTACATTCGAGGGATGCTCCGCGTACTTAAGCATAGTAAGTAAACGGGGGATTCACCAAAGTGAGTGAAAAGATTCGGAATCGTGGTAATTATCCAAACCGATGCGACGTATCGCGAATCAATGACAGCCAGGCTGCAGGCTGGCTGACTTCTTCCTGCTGAGCAATGATATACCCGTGCGGCAGCGTACGGTCGAGCACCACTTTCGCGGCGGCGCTTTGTGCACGGGAATCAAACTTAATCAGTAAAACATCGTCCTGCGGGGTGATGCTCTTAAAGCGGATTCCGTTCGCATCCAGATGATGCCAGACAGAAAAACCGTCAGGCACGCTGGCACCCTGGTTTACCGGGCGAATGGCCAGCGTCGATTCCTGATGCGAAAGCGCGCTCCAGGCCAGCAGCATGGCGCTGAGTACCACCAGTGCAACCACGGCAAAGGCGAAACGGCGCAGAGCGAGCGGTGAGATAGCCATCGTTAACCTCTGGCTCCGTATTTCTTTTTCCACAGGACAACCAGGGAGCCAATCAGGCCAAAGACCAGCAGCACAACGGGCAGCAGCATCAGGCAGGACATCAGCTGGTCCTCATATTTCATGAAGACCGGGGTTTTACCCAGCGCGTAGCCCAGCGTCGTCAGAATAAGCACCCATAGCAGGCCGCTCATCCAGTTGAAGAACTGGAAGCGCGCGCTGCTCAGACCGGACAGGCCGGCAATCGTAGGCAGCAGGGTACGAACAAAAGCGATAAAGCGTCCAATCAGCAGCGCGGAAAGCCCGTGCTTATGGAACAGGTGGTGCGCCCGCTGGTGATAATGCGCGGGAAGATGAGAAAGCCAGTTCTGGACGATCCGGGTATTGCCCAGCCATCGCCCCTGGATGTAGCTCACCCAGCAGCCGAGGCTTGCGGCGACGGTCAGTAACAAAATGGTTTGTGGAAACGCCATCGCCCCTTTGGCACACAGCACGCCAACGAGCACCAGCAAGCTGTCACCGGGCAGGAAGGCAGCAGGCAGCAAACCGTTCTCAAGGAACAGGATCATAAACAAGACGAAATAGAGCATGCCAATCATGGAGGGGTTGGCCAGCGTTTCAAAATCCTGCGCCCAGAGGGCATGCAGTAGTTGGGTCAAAAGTTCCATTCAGTGTTCCTGGAAATCGGTTAACGTCACGCCTGTTATCCGGGACAAACAGCACGGCGACATTGTTGTGATTTCATTATGGTCGCTCGCGGACACATTGCGGTGTGGCCAACACTGTTCCCTGTTAATTGGCTGGTTAGCAAGCACTAACTTACAAAATAACGAATTGAATCCAATTGTAACAAAGCCCAACGTTCTGCGTCACAGAATTTGCAGGGGTGAGTTGATTTTGGCGTAAGCCATGGAGGGGAGCGAGGGGATTTACAAAGGCTGACACTATATATGTTTTGCTTACCCACTCAAGCCGGAGGGCGCAGCGAAGCGCCTGCCGGCAGAAAGGTCATCTATTTTGCGGCACTGGACGCCGTATCGAGATGAACAACGGGATTATCGGCAAAAAGATAGCGGTCAGCGTTAAATTCGAAGTCATCGCTGGTTTCATTGAACAGCATCTGCTTGGTGTTCTCCAGGTGCTGCCACATCGCCAGCTTAGCGGCATGCGGGTCTTTACGAATCAGCGCCTTGAGAATTTGATCGTGGTCGTCACACCAGTTGTCGACGGTACGAGAATCGATATGGTCGTGCAGTTTTTTCCAGTACGGGTTGTGAACGCGTTGAGTCCACATTTTCTCAACAATTGCCGCCAGCGCCGTGTTTTGGGTTGCCAGGGCGACCTGAACGTGGAACTGCAGATCCCATTCTGAATCACGGAAACATTTTTCCTTGCGGGCATTCTCCTGGATTTCCATCAGCTTCATGATGTCCTGCTTGGTCACCTGCGTCGCGGCAAATTCGGCAATATTGCTTTCGATCAGCTGGCGAGCCTGGAGCAGCTCAAACGGACCATAGCTGGCGAATTCCAGACTTTCGTCCGCGACGGGAGAGTGTTTCGGCAGATTAGAAATCACGTGAATGCCGGAGCCTTTGCGTACCTCAACGTAGCCTTCCACTTCCAGCATGATGATTGCTTCGCGCACGACGGTGCGGCTCACGCTTTTTTCATCCGCGATAAAGCGCTCGGCGGGAAGTTTATCACCGACAAGATAGACCCCTTGCTCGATGCGATCTTTGAGCTCGGCAGCAAGTTGTTGATATAAACGACGTGGTTCGGTGATTTCCATATGCGCTCCAGGCAGGGTACGGCAGATGATTTGTTATACCACTTTTGCGTGCCACTCTCCAGATTATGCCATTAAAAAAGCCGCCCGGAGGCGGCTTCGGTGAAACGCATTTTCGCTAACTCTGCGTTGCCGGTTTTCCGAGGGACTCTTTCGCCAACTCCTCTGCCGACTTGCTTCTTAGCACCGTCCAGATAACCACTGCCCCCAGCAGGTCGAAGATTGCCAGCACCGCGAACAGCGGGCTGAAGCCGATGGTATCAGCCAGCGCGCCGACCACCAGAGCAAACATCGTACTTGCGGTCCAGGCAGCCATCCCGGTCAGGCCGTTAGCGGTTGCCACTTCGTTACGGCCGAAGACGTCAGAGGAGAGCGTAATCAGCGCGCCGGACAGGGACTGGTGCGCAAAACCACCGATGCACAGCAGGGCGATAGCCACGTACGGGCTGGTGAACAGGCCGATCATACCCGGACCAATCATCAGCAGCGCGCCCATAGTCACCACCATCTTACGGGAAACGATCAGGTTCACCCCAAACCAGCGCTGGAACAGCGGTGGCAGGTAGCCGCCAACGATACAGCCGAGGTCAGCAAACAGCATTGGCATCCAGGCGAACATCGCGATCTCTTTCAGGTTAAAGCCGTAGACTTTAAACATGAACAGGGGGATCCACGCGTTGAAGGTACCCCAGGCCGGTTCAGCCAGGAAACGCGGCAGGGCGATACCCCAGAACTGACGGGTACCCAGGATCTGCCAGACGGTCATTTTTTTGCCGTTGTTGGTCTGATGCTGCGCTTCCTGACCCCCAATGATGTACTCGCGTTCTTCTTCAGACAGTTTTTTCTGATCGCGCGGGTGTTTATAGAAAATCAGCCACGCCATGGCCCACGCAAAGCTCAGCACGCCAGAGATGATGAACGCCATCTGCCAGCTGTGCATCACGATAGCCCACACCACCAGCGGCGGCGCAATCATCGCCCCGATGGACGAGCCGACGTTGAAGTAACCGACCGCAATGGAACGCTCTTTTGCCGGGAACCACTCGGAGCTGGCCTTCAGGCCTGCGGGGATCATGGCGGCTTCTGCCGCACCGACCGCGCCGCGCGCCAGCGCCAGACCACCCCAGCTGCCGGCCAGCGCGGTTGCTCCGCAGAACACCGCCCAGGCGATGGCGAAGAAGGCATAACCGATTTTGGTGCCGAGAATGTCCAGCACATAGCCTGCCACCGGCTGCATGATGGTATACGCCGCGGAATAGGCGGCAATGATGTAGGAGTATTGCTGCGTGGAGATATGCAGCTCTTCCATCAACGTTGGCGCTGCTGCTGCCACGGTGTTACGCGTCAGGTAGCCCAGCACGGTGCCTAACGTCACCAGCGCGATCATATACCAACGTAACCCTTTAATTTTACGCATCTAAAACCTCATCGTTATGTTATTTCCGCGCCAGAACGCGGCAACCTCTCAACCGTTTCCGGGAGCAGTTGTGTAACGGGAGGGGCGTAGCCGGGAGCATGTCCCGGAACGACCCGAACCTTGCCATAAGTAAGCGTGCATAAGTCGGTATCCGTACCGTTAAACCCGATGTCTCTCACACCGGTAATGCATTCCGTCGGCTGAGTGTTTGCGACGGCGAAAAGATAACTTGTCATACAACTTTAAAAGGTGAGTGACATCACAAATGTATGATTCTTTGTGGGGACATTCATCGTCGCGGGCAAAGCCAGTATTGGCGCGGGTTGCAGAAGGGTTTACTCCATTGAGGGTAATTTATTTGTTGACGTTTATTGATCTCACTCACGAAAAAAGCTTCGGTGGGTGGAAATTGGTGTGATAACTTTGCAGCATATGAACATACGCTTTCTGACGCTCCCGTAATGAGGAAGACGATAATGACGCCGTTTATGACCGACGATTTTCTGTTAGATACCGAATTTGCCCGCCGCCTGTACCACGACTACGCAAAAGACCAGCCGATTTTCGACTACCACTGCCATCTGCCGCCGCAGCAGGTTGCCGAAAATTACCGTTTCAAAAATCTGTATGACATCTGGCTGAAGGGTGACCACTATAAATGGCGCGCCATGCGCACCAACGGCGTCGCTGAGCGCCTGTGTACCGGCGACGCCAGCGACCGCGAAAAGTTTGACGCCTGGGCTTCCACCGTTCCGCACACCATCGGTAACCCGCTCTACCACTGGACGCACCTTGAGCTTCGCCGCCCGTTTGGTATTACCGGAACGCTGCTCTCCCCAACGACCGCCGATGAAATCTGGGAGCGCTGCAATGCGCTGCTGGCGCAGGATAACTTCTCCGCGCGCGGCATCATGAAGCAGATGAACGTGAAGATGGTGGGCACCACCGACGATCCGATCGACTCTCTGGAACACCATGCGGCAATCGCCAAAGACGGCGCGTTTGACATCAAAGTGCTGCCAAGCTGGCGTCCGGATAAAGCTTTTAATATCGAACAGGCCACGTTCAGCGATTACATGGCGAAGCTGGCGGAAGTCTCTGATACCGACATTCGTCGTTTCGCAGACCTGCAAACCGCGCTGACCAAACGTCTGGATCACTTCGCGGCGCACGGCTGTAAAGTTTCTGACCACGCGCTGGACGTGGTGCTGTTTGCGGAATCAAACGAGGCCGAGCTGGACAGCATTCTGGCGCGTCGTCTTTCCGGCGAAAGCCTGAGCGAGCACGAGGTGGCGCAATTCAAAACGGCGGTGCTGGTGTTCCTCGGCGCGGAATATGCACGCCGCGGATGGGTACAGCAGTACCATATCGGCGCGCTTCGCAATAACAATCAGCGCCAGTTTAAGCTGCTGGGCGCGGATGTCGGCTTCGACTCCATCAACGACCGTCCGCTGGCCGAAGAGCTGTCTAAACTGCTGAGCAAACAGAACGAACAAAACCTGTTGCCAAAAACCATTCTCTACTGCCTGAACCCGCGCGATAACGAAGTGCTGGGCACCATGGTCGGCAACTTCCAGGGCGAAGGGATGCCGGGCAAGATGCAGTTCGGCTCCGGCTGGTGGTTCAACGATCAGAAAGACGGCATGGAACGTCAGATGACGCAGCTGGCGCAGCTTGGCCTATTAAGTCGCTTTGTCGGCATGCTGACCGACAGCCGCAGCTTCCTGTCCTATACCCGTCATGAATATTTCCGCCGCATTCTGTGCCAGATGATTGGCCGCTGGGTGCACGCAGGCGAAGCGCCAGCGGATATCCAGCTGCTGGGCGAAATGGTGAAAAACATCTGCTTTAACAATGCGCGTGACTACTTCGCCATTGAACTGAACTAGGGCCGTTTGAGGTTGATATGCAATACATCAAAATCCATTCGCTGGATAACGTGGCCGTCGCGCTGACGGATCTCTGTGAAGGCGACGTGGTGACCGTCGATAACCAGAGCGTCACCCTGCGTCAGGCGATCGTTCGCGGGCATAAGTTTGCCGTGAAGCCTCTCGCCAAAGGGGACAACGTTGTGAAGTACGGCCTGCCGATTGGGCATGCGTTAGCGGATATCGCGCCGGGTGAACATATTCATTCCCACAATACCCGCACCAATCTTAGCGATCTGGACGAGTACAGCTATCAACCTGAATTACCCGCGGAAGCGATGCAGGCGGCGGATCGTGAGGTGCAGATCTACCGTCGCGCCAATGGCGACGTGGGGATCCGCAACGAGCTGTGGATCCTCCCGACCGTCGGCTGCGTGAACGGGATTGCGCGTCAGATCCAGACGCGCTTTCTGAAAGAGACCAACAATGCCGAAGGCACTGACGGGGTGCATCTGTTCAGCCACACCTATGGCTGCTCCCAGCTCGGTGACGACCACATTAATACCCGTACCATGCTGCAAAATATGGTGCGTCACCCGAACGCGGGCGCGGTGCTGGTGATCGGCCTGGGCTGCGAGAACAACCAGGTGGACGCCTTCCGCGAGACGCTGGGTGAGTTTGACCCTGAGCGCGTGCATTTTATGGTGTGTCAGCATCAGGACGATGAGGTGGAAGCGGGCATAGAGCAGCTGCATCAGCTTTATGAGGTGATGCGCCACGACAGGCGCGAGCCGGGCAAGCTGAGCGAGCTGAAGTTTGGTCTGGAATGCGGCGGGTCTGATGGCCTGTCCGGTATCACCGCCAACCCCATGCTGGGCCGCTTCTCGGACTATGTGATCGCCAACGGCGGCACGACGGTGCTGACCGAAGTGCCGGAAATGTTCGGCGCGGAGCGTATTCTGATGAGCCACTGCCGCGACGAAGAGACGTTTGAGAAGACCGTCACCATGGTGAACGACTTCAAGCAGTACTTCATCGCCCATAACCAGCCGATTTATGAGAACCCGTCTCCGGGCAACAAAGCGGGCGGCATCACCACGCTTGAGGAGAAGTCCCTCGGCTGCACCCAGAAAGCGGGCGCGAGCCAGGTGGTCGATGTTCTGCGCTACGGCGAGCGCCTGAAAACGCACGGTCTGAACCTGCTGAGCGCGCCCGGGAACGATGCGGTTGCTACCAGCGCGCTGGCCGGGGCAGGCTGCCACATGGTGCTGTTCAGCACCGGGCGCGGCACCCCGTACGGCGGCTTTGTACCGACGGTGAAAATTGCCACCAACAGCGAGCTGGCGGCGAAGAAAAAACACTGGATCGACTTTGATGCGGGCCAGCTGATACACGGCAAAGCGATGCCTGAATTGCTGACGGAGTTTGTGGACAGCATTGTGGAATTCGCTAACGGCAAGCAGACCTGCAACGAGAAGAACGACTTCCGCGAGCTGGCGATCTTTAAGAGTGGCGTGACGCTTTAAGTGTGATGTCGGGTGGCGCTAACGCTTACCCGACCTACGAAATCCTGTAGGCCCGGTAAGGCGTAGCCGCCACCGGGCTTTTCTTTTTACCCGCGCACTGCGTTCTTTGCCAGGCGTGCGTCTTCCGCCTGGCATACGGCGGCGGTGAACATCACGTCGGTGGAGGAGTTGATCGCCGTTTCGCAGGAGTCCTGCAGCACGCCGATAATAAAGCCTACCGCAACCACCTGCATGGCGATCTCGTTCGGGATGCCGAACATATTGCACGCCAGCGGGATCAGCAGCAGAGAGCCGCCCGCCACGCCTGATGCACCGCAGGCACAGAGAGACGCTACCACGCTCAGCAACAGCGCAGTAGGCAGATCCACAGGAATACCCAGCGTATGTACGGCCGCCAGGGTTAAAACGGTAATCGTGATCGCCGCCCCCGCCATATTGACCGTCGCCCCAAGCGGGATAGAGACGGAATAGGTATCGCGGTCCAGATTCAGCTTTTCGCACAGCGACATATTAACCGGAATGTTCGCCGCCGAGCTGCGGGTGAAGAAGGCGGTCACACCGCTTTCGCGCAGGCACATCAGCACCAGCGGATACGGGTTACGGCGGGTCTGCAGAAATACCAGCAGCGGGTTAATCACCAGTGCCACAACGGCCATACAGCCAATCAGTACCAGCAGCAGTTGCGCATAGCCCCAGAGTGCGCCGAAACCGGTCGTTGCCAGCGTTGAGGCGACAAGACCAAAAATACCAATCGGCGCAAAGCGGATGACCACCGTCACGATAAACGTCACGGCGTGAGAAAGGTCGTTGACCAGGTTTTTTGTCGTGTCGTTGCTATGACGCAGGGCAAAGCCCAAACCGACTGCCCATACCAGGATCCCGATGTAGTTCGCGTTGATAAGCGCGTGGATCGGGTTGGCAACAATGCTCATCAGCAGGCCATGCATGACTTCAACGATACCCGCCGGCGGCGTAATGTCGGTTGCGCCGGTGGTCAGCTGCAGCGTGGACGGGAAGATAAAGCTCACCACCACGGCCGTCAGGGCCGCAGAGAAGGTGCCCAGCAGGTACATCCACAGAATGGGGCGGATATTGGTTTTTTGCCCTTGCTGATGATTCGCGATAGAGGCCATCACCAGCGTCAGAACCAGCACCGGTGCGACCGCTTTCAGTGCGCCGACGAAGAGGGTACCGAGGAGGCCAGTTGCCTCTGCGGCAGGTTTTGAGATCAATGCCAGCGCGACGCCGAGCACCAGGCCAACCAGTATTTGCTTAACGAGGCTGCCGCGCGAGAGGCGCGCAAGCATACCCGACGAGGATGTAGTCATAGGTGTTCCTTAAGTGAAATTGCGTTCCATCCCGGATGTGCTCTAAGTCACATTTATGTCCGGATGTAAGTAAATGTTTGCCTGGTCGAGTATAGGGAATGCAAGAAAGGAGGGAAGCGTAAAATGCTGGGTTTTACGTGTTGCATCATATTTTTTAACTACTGCGTTACAAAAGTGTGTTCACCCTCTCCCTGTGGGAGAGGGGCGGGGTGAGGGAATTACTCCACCTGCTGCTTCTTATCATGCTGGCGGTTAACCCAGGTATTGATAATCAGCGTCACGATCAGAATGCCAAACACTACGCCGAGCGAAATGGCGATCGGGATGTGGTAGAAATCGACGATCAGCATCTTGATACCGATAAACACCAGGATCACCGACAGACCGTACTTCAGCATCGAGAAGCGTTCCGCCGCGCCTGCCAGCAGGAAGTACATTGCACGCAGGCCGAGGATCGCAAACAGGTTAGAGGTCAGCACAATGAACGGGTCGGTGGTCACCGCGAAAATGGCCGGGATGCTGTCGACGGCGAAAATCACGTCGCTCAGCTCAACCAGAATCAGCACCAGCAGCAGCGGGGTGGCGAACAGCAGGCCGTTCTTGCGCACGAAGAAGTGCTCGCTCTCGATCTTGTCGGTCATGCGCAGATGTCCACGGATCCACTTCACCAGCGGACGATCGCCAATCGCAGAGCCGTCCTCTTTCGCCAGCGCCATTTTGACCCCGGTGAACAGCAGGAACGCGCCGAAGACGTACAGCAGCCACTCGAACTGGGTAATCAGCCAGCTGCCGGCGAAGATCATAATGGTACGCAGAACAATCGCGCCCAGCACGCCGTAAACCAGCACGCGGCGCTGCAGGGCAGCAGGCACGGCGAAGTAGCTGAACAGCATCAGCCAGACGAAGACGTTATCAACCGCCAGGGCTTTTTCAATCAGATAGCCGGTGAGGAAGGCGAGCGCCTGAGGATCGGCCACCGCGCGGCCTTCGGTCGAGGCCAGATACCACCAGAAGGCAGCACAGAACAGCAGAGAAAGGGTAACCCACACCAGAGACAAGGCCGCGGCCTGCTTCATGGACATGCCGTGCGCGCCGCGACGGCCCTGCAAAAAGAGGTCGATCGCCAGCATGATGAGCACGACAACCGCGAATCCGCCCCACAACATTGGAGTGCCGACAGAATGCATACTATTTTCCTTACACATAAAAAACAAAAACGGCCATGGTCAGAAGACGATAGCCGTTAGCTTTTTATGCATAGACCTCGCCTTCCGGCAAGGTCTCACTTACAACCACGAGGGTTGCCCGGCGACCGGATGCGGTATTGCACGCATCGTAATGACGATCCACCGACGAAGAAGTTACTCCCCTTTGCAGGTAACAAAATATGTCAGACCATTGGTTTCGTCAATGGTCTGCGCCGTTTCATTACACAGCTTTACGCGATAGCTTCCGCGCTCACGCCGTCTGCCGGGAACACCACGCCGGTCTGACGGCGGATCTCCGTTTGCAGCTTCGCCGTGGTGCGGCTGACCGCAAGACCCGGGTGATTCACTTCGTTGTCTTCCACCAGGCGGGCGAAGACCTCTGCCTCATAGAGCATAGTGTTAATATGCTGAGGCTGCGTCAGCTCCTGCGCTTTACCGCCGCGTGGCACAAAGCTCACCTTCTGGCACTCGGAGATCTTCTCGATAACCAGCGAACCCGCTTCGCCCTGAATTTCGCTCGGCAGCACGGAATCGCTGACTTTGGAGTGCTGCAGCGTGACGCTGAAATCGCCGTAGTCCAGCACCACTAAACCGTGTGCATCCACGCCGCTCTCCAGCAGGCTGGCGGTGGCCGTTACGCCATGCGGCTCGCCCCACAGGGCCACGGCAGAGGCCAGGCAGTAGAAACCGATATCCATAATCGAGCCGTTAGAGAAGGCCGGGTTAAAGGTATTTGGGTTCTCGCCGTCGAGGTAGCGCTGGTAGCGCGACGAGTACTGGCAGTAGTTGATAAAGGCTTTACGCACTTTGCCAATTTTCGGCAGCGACTGCTGCAGCAGCAGGAAATTTGGCAGGCTGGCGGTTTTGAACGCTTCGAACAGCACCACCTGGTTTTCGCGGGCAAGCGCAATGGCCGCTTCCACTTCCTCGATATTCGACGCCAGCGGCTTCTCGCAAATCACATGCTTTTTATGGCTGAGGAACAGCTTCGTTTGCGGGAAGTGCAGAGAGTTTGGGCTGGCGATATAGACCGCGTCAATGGCGTCGCTTTGCGCCATTTCATCGAGCGAGGTGAACAGATGTTCAACCAGATAGTCGTTCGCGAAGCTCTGCGCCTGCTCAAGGCTGCGGGAATAGACTGCGGTAAGTTTAAGTTTGCCGGTTTCATGGGCGGCGTCGACGAACTGGCGCGTGATCCAGTTCGTACCAATGACTGCGAAACGTATCATAAACGTTTACGTACTCCGTAGCGGGGAACCTTTAGCCACTGTAGCACGTCATCATGACAATTCGCGTGCGCTATTCCGCATTACTATTTAACGATAAATGCGTAAGCCATAGCCGGGTATCAAACTCCAGCTGGTGGTACTGCGGCTCCATGTGGCAGCACAGGGAGTAGAACGCTTTGTCGTGCTCTTTCTCTTTGAGGTGCGCCAGCTCATGCACCACGATCATCCGCAGAAAGGCTTCCGGCGCGTTACGGAAAACCGTCGCGACGCGGATCTCGGCTTTGGCTTTCAGCTTGCCGCCCTGCACGCGGGAGATGGCGGTGTGCAGGCCGAGCGCGTTTTTCAGCACGTGGATCTTGTTGTCATACATCACCTTGTTGATCGGCGGCGCGCTCTTCAGATAACGGCTTTTCAGATCCTGCGTATACTGCCAGAGGGCCTTATCGGTCGCGAAATCGTGCGTACCGGGATAGCGTTTTTCCAGCACCGCGCCGAGCTTCTGCTCGTCAATCAGGCTGCGAACCTGAGTCAGTAAATGCTCCGGATAGCCCTGGAGATAAGTAAGTTGGTTCATCAACGCCCCAAATCGACAATAAAACGGGTATACTCACGCACCCTTTTCAGGGATACGCCAAATTTTACCATTCAGGAGGGCCGATGAGCCACTTAGACAACGGTTTCCGTTCACTCAACCTTAAACGTTTCCCGGAAACGGACGACGTTAACCCGCTTATGGCGTGGGAAGCGGCGGATGAATATCTGCTGCAGCAGTTGGATGAGACTGAAATCCGCGGCCCGGTTTTGATCCTGAATGACGCGTTTGGAGCGCTGGGCTGCGCGCTGGCTGAACACACCCCGTACAGCATCGGCGATTCTTACTTAAGCGAGCTGGCGACGCGTGAAAACCTGCGTCACAACGACATCGAAGAGTCCAGCGTCAAGTTCCTCGACAGCACCGCGGACTACCCGCAGGCGCCAGGCGTGGTATTGATTAAGGTGCCAAAAACCATGGCGCTGCTGGAGCAACAGCTGCGCGCGCTGCGTAAGGTTGTGACGCCTGAAACCCGCATTATCGCGGGCGCCAAAGCGCGTGATATTCACACCTCGACGCTTGAGCTGTTCGAGAAAGTCCTCGGCCCGACCACCACGACGCTGGCCTGGAAAAAAGCGCGCCTGATCAACTGTACGTTCAGCGCACCGGAGCTGGCCGACGCGCCGGAGACCCTGAGCTGGAAACTGGAAGGCACCGACTGGACCATCCACAACCATGCGAACGTTTTCTCCCGCACCGGGCTGGATATCGGCGCGCGTTTCTTTATGGAACATCTGCCGGAAAACCTGGAAGGGGAAATCGTCGATCTGGGCTGCGGTAACGGCGTGATTGGCCTGACGCTGCTGGCGAAGAACCCGGACGCCAGCGTAGTGTTCAGCGACGAATCGCCAATGGCGGTAGCGTCGAGCCGTCTGAACGTGGAAACCAACATGTCGGAAGCGCTGGATCGCTGCGAGTTTATGATCAACAACGCGCTGTCGGGCGTAGAGCCGTTCCGCTTCAACGCCGTGTTCTGCAACCCGCCTTTCCACCAGAAGCATGCGCTGACGGATAACGTCGCGTGGGAGATGTTCCACCACGCGCGCCGCTGCCTGAAAATCAACGGCGAGCTGTACATCGTGGCAAACCGCCACCTGGACTACTTCCACAAGCTGAAGAAGATTTTCGGCAACTGCGTCACCATTGCGACCAATAACAAGTTCGTGGTGCTGAAGGCGGTGAAGCTGGGGCGTCGTCGTTAAGATTGTTTTGCCCGGTGGCGCTGCGCTTACCGGGCCTACAATGGCCTCGAACCCGTAGGCCGGGCAAGCGAAGCGCCGCCCGGCAATGCCCTAGATCGCCAGAGCCAACTTCGTCCCCTGCGCAATTGCCCGCCGCGCGTCAAGCTCCATCGCCACGTCGCACCCGCCAATCAAATGCACCGTTTTACCGGCTTCGCGCAGCGGATCCGCCAGATCGCGCTTCGGCTCCTGCCCGGCACATAAAATGACATGATCCACACGCAGCAGCTGCGGTTCGCCGCCGATCGTGACGTGCAGCCCCTCGTCGTCGATTTTCTGATAGCTGACCGCCGGGATCATCTTCACCCCGCGCGAGAGCAGGGTGGCGCGGTGGATCCAGCCCGTGGTTTTGCCCAGCCCTTCGCCCGGCTTGCTGGCTTTACGCTGGAGCATCACGATCTGGCGCGGGCTTTTCGGCAGCTGCGGCCCTTCGGGGCGTAGCCCGCCGGACTGGTTCAGGCTGGTGTCGATCCCCCATTCCACGCAAAACTCGGCAATGTTCTGGCTGGTGGCCTCACCCGGCTGGCTTAAGTACATGGCGGTATCAAAGCCGATCCCGCCGCAGCCGATAATCGCCACCTTCTCGCCAACCGGCGCTTTGTCACGCAGCACGTCGAGATAGCTCAGGACCTTTGGATGATCGATACCCTCGATCGCAGGCAGGCGCGGGGCAATCCCGCTTGCCAGAATCACCTCGTCGAACGCCAGCAGATCGTCTGCCTTCACCCGCTGGTTAAGCCGCAGATCCACGCCCGTCAGCTCGATCATCCGACGGTAGTAGCGCAGGGTTTCATAGAACTCCTCTTTGCCGGGGATCTGTTTGGCGATATTAAACTGCCCGCCGATCTCGCCTGCGGCATCAAACAGCGTCACGCTGTGCCCGCGCGAGGCGGCGTTGACTGCAAACGCCAGGCCCGCCGGCCCTGCACCCACCACCGCCAGGCGCTTTTTGTTTTGCGCCGGAACGATCGGCATTTTGGTTTCGTGGCAGGCGCGCGGGTTGACGAGACAGGAGGTCACCTTTCCGACGAAAATCTGATCCAGACAAGCCTGGTTACAGCCGATGCAGGTGTTGATCTCATCCGCGCGCCCGCTTTGCGCTTTCGACAGCAGTTCGGCATCGGCGAGGAACGGCCGCGCCATGGACACCATATCGGCATCGCCGCGCGATATCACATCGTCCGCCACCTGCGGGTCGTTAATACGGTTGGTAGTGACCAGCGGAATAGACACTTTCCCCTTCAGCCTTCGCGTCACCCAGCTGAACGCGGCGCGCGGTACCGGCGTGGCGATGGTCGGGATGCGCGCCTCGTGCCAGCCGATGCCGGTGTTGATAAGGGTGGCCCCTGCGGCTTCAATCGCCTGCGCCAGCTGCACGGTTTCGTCGAAGGTGCCGCCGCCCTCCACCAGGTCGAGCATCGACAGGCGGAAAACAATAATAAAATCAGCGCCCGCACGTTCGCGCACCGCGCGCACGACCTCCACGGCAAAACGCATGCGGCGGGCATAGTCGCCGCCCCATTCGTCGTCGCGCTGGTTGGTGCGCGCGGCGAGGAATTCGTTAATCAAATAGCCTTCTGAGCCCATCACCTCAACGCCGTCGTAGCCCGCCTCGCGCGCCAGCGCCGCGCAGCGGGCGAAGTCGTCAATCAATGCCAGGATCTCGTCGTGGGTGAGAGCGTGAGGTTTAAAGCGGTTAATCGGCGCCTGAAGAGCCGACGGCGCGACCAGGTTCGGCTGATAGCTGTAGCGTCCGGTGTGCAGGATTTGCAGGGCGATTTTACCGCCCTCGCGGTGGACCGCGTCGGTCACAATGCGGTGGTGCGCCAGCTGTGACGCATCGTTCAGGACCGCGCCGCCCTCCATGCCCACGCCGGAAGGAGCAGGGGCCACGCCGCCAGTGACAATCAGCGCCACCCCGTGGCGGGCGCGCTCGGCGTAGAAGGCCGCCAGACGCTCGGCCCCGTCCGGATGCTCCTCCAGCCCGGTGTGCATTGAGCCCATCAACACGCGGTTTTTGAGTGTGGTGAACCCCAGATCGAGGGGGGCGAATAGCGACGGGTAGCGGCTCATAGTCTCTTCCAGTGTAAAATTATTGTTATGTGGTCGGATGAGTTACTAATTTAGCCAGCGGGGAGTAAAAGGGAAAAGGGGAATGCAGTGATTGTGATGGGATTCAAATATTGGTGTGGCCTGATGCCCTCACCCTAACCCTCTCCCTAAGGGAGAGGGGACTTAATCTCCCTCTCCCTTAGGGAGAGGGGCGGGGTGAGGGGGATGCCCGCACTAACCCCGGCGCCTGCCACATCGACGTCGTCAGCCCGCTGTCCACCAGCCCAAGCTGGTCGGCGTACACCGCCTGCCACTTCTGCATCATGCCGTCGTACAGCTCGCGGTGCTGCGGGTTGGGCGTGAACTCGCGGCTCCACTTCACCAGCCGCTCGCCCGTCGAGGCCATATCCGCAAACAGCCCCGCGCCTGTTCCGGCCGCGATCGCGCAGCCCAGCGCCGTTGCCTCCTTCACTTCCGGTACGCGCACCGGCAGCCCGGTGACGTCGCTTAAAATCTGGCTCCACAGGGCCCCTTTTGACCCGCCGCCCGCGAAGACCAGGCTCTCAAACGTCACGCCGGAGAAGCGCGAAATCTGCGCCAGGTTGCAGGCCGAAACAATCGCCGCATTCTCCTCCAGAGCGCGGAACAGCGTCGCTTTGTTGCACTTTTCCGGGTCGATGGAGAGGTTAATAAACGACGGCGCGGCGTGGTACCACTGCTTAAAATGCATCGCGTCAGAGAAGATCGGCATTACCCCGTGGGAGCCTGCCGGCACGCGGCTGGCCATCTCTTCCATCAGGGAATAGGTGTCCATGCCCATCCGCTCGGCAATCAGCTTTTCCTCGGCGCAGAAGGCGTCGCGGAACCAGCGCATGGTCAGCCCGGTAAAGAAGCTGATCGACTCAGCCTGCGCCATGCCGGGGATAACGTGCGGGTTCACGCGGATGTTCATCTCGGGATCGGTGCGCACCTGCGGCAGGTTCACTACCTGCTGCCAGAAGGTGCCGCCCAGCACCGCCGTCTGCCCGGCGCGGACCACGCCCAGCCCAAGACAGCCAAGCTGCACGTCGCCGCCGCCCATCACTACCGGGGTGCCTTCGCGCAGGCCGCTCTGCTGCGCGGCCTCTTTGGTGATAGTGCCCAGCACGGTGCCGGTCTCTTTCACCGGGGAGAGGATATCTGCCCGCAGCCCGGCCATGTCGAGCAGCGCCGGCCGCCAGTCGCGGGAGAAGAGATCGAGCATGCCGGTGGTGCCCGCGTTGGACGGGTCAACCGCCAGTTCGCCCGAGAGCTTCGCCGCCAGCCAGTCGCTGATCATGGTGATAGTGGCGGCCTTGCGGTAAATATCCGGGCGATGGTGTGCCAGCCACAGCAGGCGCGGCATGGCGCTCAGCGCCAGCGTCTGGCCGGAAACGTCATACACCTCGGATTCAAAACGGTCGTCGTGGATCTCTTTGAGCTCCGCCACCTCGCGGCTGGCGCGGGCGTCGACGTTGGCGCAGGCCCAGATGGCCTCGCCGTTGCGGTCGTACAGCACGATCCCTTCGCGCATCGAGCAGCAGGCGACGGATTGGATATCCGCCGCGCTCAGGCCTGCACGCGCCAGCGCCTGATGAATACACTGACAGGCCAGCCGCCAGTTGGTCTCCAGATCAAACTCCATCGAGCCCGGCACATTCTCAACGCTCAGGTGCTTCCACTCGGCCTGGCCGACGGCAATCTGGTTGCCCTGTAAATCGAAAATCACGGCGCGAACGCTGCCTGTCCCTGCATCTAACGCTAAAAGGTAACTCATGAGCTTGCCTCGTGTCAGGCGCAGGGCTGCTCTTATCCGGCCAGAGCCAGCACCGCGCGGGCTGTCGTCTCTTCCGTCACCAGGCCATTGATACGGCGACCTTTGAGTGCGGCATAAATCGCATCGGCTTTCTCTTCTCCTCCGGCCACGCCAACGATGGTGGGCAGCTGCGCCAGTTCATCGAGCGTGACGCCCAGCAGTTCTTTGTGGATCTCCAGCTCCTCGACGCATTCCCCTTCGGCATTAAGGAAATAGCCGAGAATGTCACCGACCGCACCTTTGCGGGCGTACATCAGCTGCTCGCCCTCGCTGATATAGCCGGAGCGCAGTATCGTTGCGTCACGGCGCTGGTTTACCGAACCAATGCCGACCACCGCCACGTCGGCAGCGGTGGCGGCGAGGATCACGTCCCGCACGCTGGTTTCGCGTTTTAAGATCCCGGCCACCTCGGCGGATGACACGCGAAGCGGGGCGGGGATCATGCTCACGCTGCAGGCCGCATCCAGCTGGCCGATACCGGTCATGTAAGGCCCCACGCCGCCGGAGAGCGTCACCAGGCGGATCTGCTGCGAGCTGATAAAGCCGCTCAGGTGCTGCAGGCTGCTCATGGTGGTTTCACCAAACCCCACCGCCAGAAGCTGGCCGGGCTCCAGCACGCCCATCAGCGACTGCGCGGCGCCTATGCCTAACCGCACGTTCATCGGCGGGGTATTCAGCGCCGGCATCACGCGCACCAGCTTCAGGCCAAAGCGCTGTTGGAGCTCGGTTTCCAGCGCCAGACAGCCCTCGTAGCGGGAGTTGATCTGCACCCGGATCACCCCGGACTGACGGCCCTTCTCCAGCAGGCGTGAAATCTTCAGGCGCGGCAGCCCGAGCCGCTCGCCGATGTCGTTCTGGGTCAGCCCGTCGTGGTAGTAACACCAGGCCACGCGCGCCACCAGCTCCTCTTCCGCCAGCGCCAGCCCGGCAAACCGTCCTTCTTCCGCAGTGCGTTTATCGCTCATAATTGAACTCTTATAAAAATTTAGATCATATGTTCGTGATGGCGCGGAGGGAAAGTGTGAGCCACGCGACAAAACGGATCTTTTAGATTGTTTGAAGCCTGTCTGGATCTTAATCGATAAAACTGTGATCCCTGCACGGTTGTAAATATAGTTCACCGTCTACGCTTTTGAACATTATTAAATCTAAAAATCATTTGTTCAATAGCGGAGCGATGATGACCTCACTTCTTGAAGCGCGAGATATCAGCAAGCAGTTCTCCGGCGTGCCGGTACTAAAAGGCATTGATTTCACGCTGCTTGCGGGCCAGGTGCACGCGCTGATGGGCGGGAACGGTGCGGGAAAATCGACGCTGATGAAGATTATCGCCGGGGTCGAAACACCGGACAGCGGTGAACTTTCCGTCGAGGGACAGTCATATGCGCGGCTCACGCCTGCGCAGGCGCACAGGTTAGGCATTTACCTGGTGCCGCAGGAGCCGCTGCTGTTCCCCAACCTGACGGTCAGGGAAAACATTCTTTTCCGCCTGCCGCGCGAACGCGATCGGGAAAAGCGGCTGGCGGAGAAACTTAAGCAGCTGCAGTGCCCGCTTAATCTCGATGCCGCGGCCAGCACCCTGGAAGTGGCGGATCAGCAGATGGTGGAAATCCTCCGCGGATTAATGCGCAACGCCAGGATCCTGATCCTTGATGAACCCACGGCGTCCCTTACGCCCGGCGAAACCGAGCGGCTGTTCCGTCAGATCCGCGCCCTGCAGGATCTCGGCGTTGGGATTGTCTTTATCTCCCACAAGCTGCCGGAAATTCGCATGCTTTCGAGCCACGTCTCGGTGATGCGCGACGGTGCGGTGGTGCTGAGCGGCGAAACGGCGCGGTTCGACGATAACGCCCTGATCGCGGCGATGACGCCGGTGAGCCGGGAGAAAGGCTTGAGCGACGCGCAAAAGCTGTGGCTGGCGCTGCCGGGCAACCGCCGCACCCAGCCGCAGGACTTTCCGGTGCTGCGCGTGGACGAACTTACCGGGGAGGGGTTTATCGATCTGAGTCTTGAGATCTACGCCGGTGAGATCGTCGGCCTGGCCGGGCTGCTGGGATCCGGGCGCACCGAGTTTGCGGAAACGCTCTACGGCCTGCGTCCGGCGCGCGGCGGGCGGATCTGGCTGGAAAACCAGGAGATCACCGCAGATCCGGTCAGTTCACGCCTGGACAAAGGGCTGGTCTACCTGCCGGAAGACAGACAGGTGTCCGGCCTGTTCCTCGACGCGCCGATCCGCTGGAACACCGTGGCGCTGAACGAGCCGTCTCTCTGGCAGCAGCGCAAGCGGGAGTCTGCGGTGGTGGAACGCTATCACCGGGCGCTCGGGATCAAGCTCAACCATGCGGATCAACCCGTGCGCACGCTCTCCGGCGGCAACCAGCAGAAGGTGCTGCTGGCGCGCTGCCTGGAGGCCAATCCGCTGCTGCTGATCGTCGACGAACCGACGCGCGGCGTGGACGTGGCGGCACGCGCCGATATCTATCAGCTGCTTAAAAGCGTGGCGGCGCAGAACGTCGCGGTGCTGATGATCTCAAGCGATCTCGATGAGTTTCCGGGCCTCGCGGACCGCGTGCTGGTGATGCATCAGGGCGTACTCAGCGGTGAACTGCCGCGCCACGCCGTCAGCCTCGACCGGATGATGGCGCTGGCGTTCGGAGGACAATCATGAAGATCTTACTGAAAAACCGCGAGCTGAGCGCCTTTCTCGCCATTCTGGCGCTGTTCGCCGTGCTGGTGGCGCTGAATCCGTCCTACCTGAGCCTGCAGACGCTGGGGATGATCTTCGCCAGCTCGCAGATCCTGATCCTGCTGGCGCTCGGCGCCGCGCTGGTGATGCTGACCCGCAATATTGACGTGTCCGTCGGCTCTACCGTCGGGCTGTCGGCGATCGCCGTCGGCGTGGCGCTGAACAGCGGCTACAGCCTGCCCGTTTCCATTCTCTTCGCGCTGTCGACTGGCGCGCTGGCGGGGGCGTTCAACGGTTTTCTGGTGGTGGGGCTGCGCATTCCGGCGATTGTCGCCACCCTCGGCACGCTGGGGCTGTACCGCGGGGCGATGCTGCTCTGGACGGGCGGGAAGTGGATTGAAGGGTTGCCGCCGGGGCTGAAATCCCTCTCAGAACCGGTTGCCATCGGCATTTCGCCGCTCGGTATGGTGGTGCTGTTTTTAGCGGCCGCGGGCGCGTGGACGCTGTCGCGCACCGCGTTCGGTCGTGATTTCTATGCCGTGGGGGATAACCTCGCCGCCGCGCGCCAGCTGGGCGTAGCCGTGAACCGCACCCGCATGCTCGCCTTTACCCTCAACGGCATGCTGGCGGCCTGCGCCGGGATCGTTTTTGCCGCGCAGATTGGCTTTGTGCCGAACCAGACCGGCAGCGGGCTGGAGATGAAGGCCATCGCCGCCTGCGTGCTCGGCGGCATTTCGCTGCTGGGCGGCACGGGCACGCTGGTTGGCGCGCTGCTCGGCGCCTTCTTCCTGACCCAAATCGACACTGTGCTGGTGCTGTTCCGGCTCCCGGCGTGGTGGAACGACTTTATCGCCGGGCTGGTGCTGCTGGGCGTGCTGGTGCTCGACGGGCGCCTGCGCCAGGCGCTGGCGCGTCATCAGCGGGCGCTGAAGTATGGCCGCTTTCAGCCGGGCAACAGAGGGGGAAAGCACGTCACCCCTTTTCCAAAACGCAAAAAAGAGGTGGCGTAAATGAGGCTTAACTGGGAAAGCGCGCTGCTGATTTTGCTGGTGCTGGAGATCCTGCTCTTTGGCGCCATCAACCCGCGCATGCTCGACGTCAACATGCTGCTGTTCAGCACCAGCGATTTTATCTGCATCGGCATTGTAGCGCTGCCGCTCACGCTGGTGATTATCAGCGGCGGGATCGATATTTCGCTGGGGTCGACCATCGGCCTGTGCGCTATCGCGCTGGGAGTGATGATGCAGGCGGGGTGGCCGATGGCGGTTGCTATCCCTCTGACGCTGCTGCTGGGACTGCTGTGCGGATTATTTAATGCCGCGCTTATTCACTACACCGGCATTAGCCCTCTGGTGATTACCCTCGGCACGCTCTACCTCTACGGCGGCGGCGCGCTGCTGCTCTCCGGCATGGCGGGGGCGACGGGCTACGAGGGCATCGGCGGCTTTCCGGACAGCTTCACGGCGTTCGCTAACCTCACGGTGCTGGGCATGCCGATCCCGCTGGTGATGTTCGCGGTGATTACCCTCTTCTTCTGGCTGATTACCCACCGCGGGCGCTTTGGCCGCCATCTTTTTTTGATTGGGCAGAATCCTCGCGCGGCGCGCTATGCGGCGCTGTCGGTGAACGGTATGCCCTACGCGCTGTACGGGCTGGTGGGCGTGGCCTCGGCGGTTGCCGCGCTGGTGATGGTCTCCTATTTCGGCTCCGCGCGTTCGGATCTGGGGCGGGATTTACTGATGCCAGCGCTCACTGCCGCCGTGCTTGGCGGGGCCAATATCTACGGCGGGTCAGGTTCGGTTGTCGGTACGGCGCTGGCGGCGCTGCTGGTGGGCTACCTGCAGCAGGGTTTACAGATGGTCGGCATCGCTAACCAGGTGTCGAGCGCGCTGTCAGGGGCGCTGCTGGTTGTGGTGGTGATGGGACGTTCGCTGAGTCTGCACCGTGAATGGGTGCGATCTCTCTTTAGAAAACTATCCGGAGCGTAAGATGAAAACAAAACTGATAGTCCTGGCAATGGCCCTCAGCTTCGCCTCGGTGCAGGCGGCGGACCGCATTGCTTTTATCCCGAAGCTGGTCGGGGTCGGCTTTTTCACCAGCGGCGGCAACGGCGCGAAAGAGGCGGGGAAAGATCTTGGCGTGGACGTCACCTACGACGGCCCAACCGAGCCGAGCGTCTCCGGTCAGGTGCAGCTCATCAATAACTTCGTCAACCAGGGCTATAACGCCATCATCGTCTCCGCCGTGTCGCCGGACGGCCTCTGCCCGGCGCTGAAGCGCGCGATGCAGCGCGGCGTCAAGGTGCTGACCTGGGATTCCGACACCAAACCGGAGTGCCGCAGCATCTACATCAACCAGGGGACGCCGGAACAGCTGGGCGGCCTGCTGGTGGAGATGGCGGGCAAGCAGGTCACCAAACCGAATGCCAAAGTGGCGTTCTTCTACTCCAGCCCGACCGTCACCGACCAGAACCAGTGGGTGAAAGAGGCGAAGGCCAAAATCGAGAAAGACCATCCGCAGTGGCAGGTCGTCACCACCCAGTTTGGCTATAACGACGCCACCAAATCCCTGCAAACCGCCGAGGGGATCTTAAAAGCGTATCCGGATCTGGATGCGATCATCGCACCGGATGCCAACGCGCTTCCAGCCGCCGCGCAGGCGGCAGAAAACCTGAAGCGGGAAGGGGTGGCGATTGTCGGCTTCAGCACGCCGAACGTGATGCGCCCGTACGTGGAGCGCGGCACGGTAAAAGCCTTCGGCCTGTGGGATGTCGTACAGCAGGGCAAAATTGCGGTCAATGTCGCCGATCGTTTGCTGAAAAAGGGCGATCTTAACGTGGGCGACAGCGTGGACGTAAAAAATATCGGGGCGCTGAAGGTCGAGCCGAACAGCGTGCAGGGCTACCAGTATGAGGCGAAGGGCAACGGCATCGTGCTGCTGCCGGAGCGCGTGGTGTTCACCAAAGAGAACATCAACAAATACGATTTCTGACGGGGGAGCAAATGGCTGATTTAGACGACATCAAAGACGGTAAAGATTTTGGTATCGGCACGCCGCAGCAGAATGTGCCTTTCACTTTGAAGGGCTGCGGCTCGCTGGACTGGGGCATGCAGTCCCGGCTGGCGCGCATCTTTAACCCGCAAAGCAACCGCACGGTGATGCTGGCCTTTGACCACGGCTATTTTCAGGGGCCAACCACCGGCCTTGAGCGCATCGATCTCTCCATCGCACCGCTGTTCGGCGAAACCGACGTGCTGATGTGTACCCGCGGCATCCTCAGGAGCCAGGTACCTGCCGCGACGAACAAACCGGTGGTGCTGCGCGCCTCCGGCGGTAACTCGATTCTGGGCGAACTCTCCAACGAGTGCGTGGCGGTGGCGATGGAGGACGCGCTGCGCCTGAACGTCTGCGCGGTGGCGGCGCAGGTCTATATCGGCAGCGAGTTTGAGCATCAGTCGATCAACAACATCATCAAGCTGGTGGACGCGGGCGCGCGCTACGGCATGCCGACGCTGGCGGTGACGGGCGTCGGGAAAGAGATGGCGCGCGACGCGCGGTATTTCTCGCTCGCCAGCCGCATCGCCGCCGAAATGGGGGCGCAATTCGTCAAAACCTATTACGTGGACGAGGGCTTTGAAAAAGTGACCGCCAGCTGCCCGGTGCCGATCGTCATCGCTGGCGGCAAAAAGCTGCCTGAGCACGAGGCCCTGGAGATGTGCTGGCGCGCAATCGACCAGGGCGCCTCCGGCGTGGACATGGGGCGCAATATCTTCCAGTCCAGCGCGCCGCTCGCCATGCTGAAGGCGGTGAAAAAAGTGGTACACGAGAACTGGAATGCCCGCGATGCGTTCCAGTTCTGGCAGGAAGAGAAACAGGGAGAAGCACAATGAACGTGACGTTAGTGGAGATCAACATCAAACCCGAGCGGGTGGACGAGTTTCTGGAGGTATTTCGCGCCAACCACGAGGGGGCAATCAAGGAGCCGGGAAACCTGCGCTTTGACGTATTGCAGGACCCGCGCGTGAAAACCCGGTTCTTTATCTACGAGGCCTATAAAGACGAAGAGGCGGTGCTGGCGCACAAGAAAACCCCGCATTATCTGGCGTGCGTGGATAAGCTTGAAGAGTTAATGTCGGAGCCGCGCAAAAAGCGCAGTTTTGTGGGGTTGTTGCCGGAGTAACAGGTGTTATAAAGGTTTTGTAGGCCGGGTAAGCGCAAGCGCCACCCGGCATTTTTCAGGCCAGATCCAGCAGCTGCACCTGAGCAGTGGCTCCCGGCATCAGCCGCTGCAGGCTATCCACCAGCTCCGCACCCGCCTCTTCCAGCGCCGCAAGCGGCATCGACGGCAGGCTTTCAAGAATAAACCACATGGTTTGCGCCCGACTGTCCAGACGCGTCCGTATCCCCTGGCGCCAGTTCCAGCGGCGGCAGGTGACGCCGAGATCGTCGCGCCAGATAACCTCGCCCGGTTCCGGATGTTCCACCACCGGCTGTCCCTCTTTGAGGGTATCAAACGGCTCGCTGCCGTCGGCCAGCGTCAGACGCGGCGCGCCTGAATAAGCCGCGAGATTTTCTCCGCCAACTGGGATCGCGTAGCGAATACTCACCGCGTTATAAATATCCACCACCGGGTCCAGCGGCGGCAGCGAGCCGTCTTTCAGCACCCGCTTACGCAGGGCGGATGCCGAGCAGGGCGTGCGTTTCGGTTTCGCCCCGAAGGCTTTAAACACCTCATCCCAGCCTGAAAGGTGTGCCGCAGCCCATGGCACATCATCATTAATCATCTGCTGGCAGGCCTGCGCCAGCGCGGCAGCCGCCACCTCCGGGTGGGTAATCGGCGCTGCTTCAACCAGAATGCTCAGCGCCCGAAAGCCGGGGGCAATCCCGGCAAGACGCGAGTCTATTGACGGCGTAACGAGAGACATAAATAATCCTGTATTGACTGTTTTATACCATGGTAGTGACCAATGACTGAAAAAGTCAATATAATGACTACGCAGGGCGCCGACGTTGCCCAGGTAAGCCTGGCCGTGGCGAACCGCATCCGCAACTGGCGGAAAGAGAAAAAACTGTCGCTGGATGAGCTGTCCCGCCGCGCCAGCGTCAGCAAAGGCATGCTGGTAGAGATCGAAAAGGGCGCAGCCAACCCCAGCATCGCCATTTTGTGCAAGCTGGCCGCCGCGCTCGGTATCTCAGTGGCGGATATCGTTAACGTCTCCAGCGAGCCGCAGGTGCACGTTATCGAAGAGGCCGCGATTCCGGTGCTGTGGCAGGGCGCACGGGGCGGTTACGCCAGGCTGCTGGCGGGCACCGCGGGCCCGGATATGATTGAGCTATGGCAGTGGGAGATGCAGCCGGGAGAGCGCTTTACCTCATCGGGGCATCCGGCGGGAACCTTTGAGCTGCTGCACGTGAACGAAGGTATGTTAACCCTGACGGTGGACGAGACGGTAACGCAGGTGGCTGCCGGGGCGTCGGCGGTGGCGAAAACGGAAGCCGCGCACGGCTATGCCAATGAAGGCGATACTGTACTTCGCTTCACCATGACGGTGGCGGAGTTTCACCGATAAAAAGCAGCCCGGTGGCGCTACGCTTACCGGGCCTACAGATGCAGTATTTGGTAGGCCGGGTAAGCGTAGCGCCACCCGGCGTTGATTACGCCTCTTCCACGCTCACGCGCAGCGCTGCCAGCGCTTTGCGCGCCGCTTTCAGCACCTGCTCACACTGCTCAATGGTCAGCGTCAGCGGTGGCTCGATGCGGATGGTTTTCGAGTTGTTCAGCGTGCCTGCCACCAGCACCCGCTGGCGGAACATCTCGCTCGCGAAGCTGTAGCCGATTTCGTTATCAACAAACTCAATGGCCATCAGCATCCCTTTGCCTCGCGCCTCCTGCACCAGATCCGGATATTCACGGCCCAGCTGGCGGAAGCCGTCCAGCAGCATGTCGCCTTTCTGCTCGGCCTGCGCAGGCAGGTTTTGCTCCAGCAGCACGTTGATGGTCGCCAGCGCCGCCGCACAGGCCAGCGGGTTGCCGCCAAAGGTGGTGGTATGCAGGAACGGATTGTCGAACAGCACCGAGAAGACCTCTTCTGTCGCAACCGTCGCACCAATCGGCATAACGCCGCCGCCCAGCGCTTTCGCCAGGCATAAAATGTCCGGCTGAACGTTCTCGTGCTCGCAGGCAAACATCTTGCCGGTGCGCCCCATCCCGGTCTGGACTTCGTCGAGGATCAGCAGCGCGCCAAACTCATCGCACAATTGACGCACGGCAGGCAGATAGCCCGGCGGGGGGAGGATCACGCCGCCTTCTCCCTGGATAGGCTCCAGGATCACCGCAGCCACGTCATCGCCGGTTTTACGGCATTCAGTCAGCACGGTGCGCATGGCGTTAATGTCGCCGAACGGCACGTGGCGGAAGCCCGGCAGCAGCGGCATAAACGGTTTGCGGAAGGTGGATTTGGCGGTAGCGGACAGTGCGCCCAGGGACTTACCGTGGAACGCGCCGCTGGTGGCGATAAAGGTGAATTTCCCGCGCGGCGACTGGTACGCTTTGGCGAGCTTAATCGCCGCTTCGACCGATTCCGTGCCGCTGTTGCTAAAGAAGCTGTATTTCAGTTTGCCGGGCGTTAAGGCCGCCAGCGTTTTCGCGAGCATGGCGCGAAGCGGGTCGAGCAGCTCCTGGCTATGGAGAGGTTGTTTCGCAAGTTGATTCTGTACGGCGGAAACCACAACTGGATTACGGTGCCCCACGTTGAAAATGCCAAAACCACCCAGGCAATCGATAAACTCCTGTCCCTGGGTGTCGACAAGCGTGTTAAGACTCCCCGCTTGCCACTCTACGGCTCCGTAATCCCCGCCGGCGGTAACAGATTTGCGATACTCCAGAAAACCAGGATTGACATGCTCTTTAAAGTAATCGATGACCTCTCGGTTAAGTTGTTTCATCTCCTCATGATCGAGCGTTCGCTTTTCAATGAGATTCAGTGCGTGCGCGGTACAGGCAAGAGCCGAGGCGCTGGAAGGTAACCTGTTCAAAATGTGCTCCCGGGGATCGCGTATCACATGATACTGAGTTAAGTATTGCAGGGATTACGCCACTTCAGATGCCTTAACGAAAATCGGGATAAACGCCAGGTTAAAATAATGTTGCGCAATATTTAATCATGCCGATACAACCGAAACGGGATTTAGCGGGACACGGCAGAGCGCATCAAGAAGGGATGAAAGGGGCGGATGCACTAAACCAGTGCACGTGCTGCGACTTTAGCGAGCGTTAACCAATCCTACTTTGTGGGTAATTTCTTACCGAAAGTATTTGAAATCAATGAATTATAAAATCGTATAAAAAGTATGGTTTAAGTCAAATCTGCGATCTTCATCAAGTTTAACAACTAAAGATAAATTGTTTACCGCCGAAATAACAATGACCCACAAAATTAACATTCAAATAACCTGCAAGGGATGCCCACGATGTCCTCTCCAACCTATGTCACCCAGAATGAATATCCTCTGGACGATGACACCACCTTAATGTCTACCACAGACGTCCACAGCTACATTACCCACGCCAACGACACTTTTGTGCAGGTGAGCGGCTACCAGCTCGATGAGCTGACGGGCCAGCCGCACAATATGGTGCGCCACCCTGATATGCCAAAGGCCGCGTTTGCCGATATGTGGTACACGCTGCAGCAGGGCGAACCCTGGAGCGGGATCGTCAAAAACCGGCGTAAAAACGGCGACCACTACTGGGTGCGTGCTAACGCGGTGCCGATGGTGCGCCGCGGGCAGGTGACGGGCTATATGTCGATCCGCACGAAGGCCACAGCGGAAGAGATTGCCGCCGTGGAGCCGCTCTACCGGGCGCTGAATGACGGGCGCTGTAAAAAACGTATTCATAAAGGGCTGGTGGTGGGAAAGGGCTGGCTGGGTAAACTGCCGGCCATGCCGCTGCGCTGGCGCGTGCGCGGCGTGATGGCGGCGCTCTTTGCCCTGCTCGCCGCCTCGCTGGTCGCGACCAATGCTGGCTGGATGCCGCTCGCCGCTGCCGCGGTGGTGATGCTGCTGGGAACGCTGCTGTTTGAGCAACAGATTGTCAGACCTGTAGAGAATGTGGCGCGACAGGCGCTGAAGGTCGCAACCGGCGAGCGCAACAGCGTGCAGCATCTGAACCGCAGCGACGAGCTGGGGCTGACGCTGCGCGCGGTAGGGCAGCTGGGCCTGATGTGCCGCTGGTTGATCAATGACGTCTCGAGCCAGGTGGTGAGCGTCCGCGACGGCAGCGACAGGCTGGCGCAGGGCAATGAAGATCTCAACGATCGTACGCGTCAGACCGTGGCCAACGTGCAGCAGACCGTCGCGACAATGAACCAGATGGCCGCTTCCGTTCAGAGTAACTCTGAAACCGCCGCCGAGGTGGATAAACTCTCGGTCGCCGCCAGCGGCGCGGCGACGAAAGGGGGCAACGCGATGCAGACCGTCGTCAAGACCATGGATGACATCGCCGACAGCACGCAGCGCATTGGCTCGATTACGTCCCTGATTAACGATATCGCTTTCCAGACCAATATTCTGGCGCTGAATGCGGCCGTTGAGGCGGCAAGGGCAGGCGAGCAGGGGAAAGGCTTTGCCGTGGTCGCGGGCGAAGTTCGCCACCTCGCCAGCCGCAGCGCCAGCGCAGCGAATGATATTCGTAAATTGATTGATGCCAGCGCCAGCAAGGTGCAGTCCGGCTCTGAGCAGGTTCACGCCGCAGGCCGAACGATGGATGATATTGTCGAGCAGGTGAAAAACGTGACGCAGCTGATCGCCCAGATTAGCCACGCGACGTCCGAGCAGGCAACCGGGCTGTCAGAGTTAACCCGCGCGGTGGCCGAGCTCGACAGCATCACGCAGAAAAACGCCGACCTGGTGGAGGAGAGCGCGCACATTTCTGCGATGGTGAAACACCGCGCCGGACGTCTCAAGGATGCCGTAACCGTGCTCCATTAAACCGCGATGTTCCAGAAAAGCCGTGTATACCGTAAGGCATACGCGGCTTTTCTATTCTATAGATGTGACTATTAATGTAGTTTGTTGTTAAATTAATATTAAATAACTAAAAAAAGTGCCTCAGTTATTTATTCCCGCCTAAGTCAATTCTTCAGAATGCTATTTCGAAAAAGCCCCGTCAGGTGGTCTGGTAACGATCGATGGAGCAATATTAATAGTCTCTACCTATCAATTGTGAGGGTTATGAAATAAAAAAACGATCAAAGTCATAAAGTTAGCGAATTCGTTACCGATAACAGCGATCGTCTGAGAAATAATCACATCGATGGAGAAAATATGTTCCTACATGACGTAAAGATCGGCACGAAATTATTTCTGGCGTTTGGGTTCTTTATTGTCCTGATGGCGATCAGCGCAAGCTTGTCTTTGCTGAGTCTGAATCGGGCAAATAATGGGATGCAGTCCATTATTACCAGTGACTATCCAACCACGGTAAAAGCGAACCAGTTAATCGATAACTTCCAGGAATTTATTAGCACTCAACAGCTGATGCTGCTGGACGAACAGGGCACTTATACCGGGCAATCTCAGCAGCACCTGAAAGAGATCAGCGAGCACATCACGGTGATCCTGGGCGAGCTGAACAACGCGCTGCAGGATCAAAAATCTCAGCAGGTGCTGGCGGAAATCCGCAGCGTGCGCCAGCAGTATCTGGACTCGCGCTACCGCATTTTGCAGGCGGTGCAGAACAACAATCGTGCGGGCGCTATTCAGGAGATGATGACCACGACCCTCGCCGTGCAGCAGGCTTACAAAGCGAAGGTGAAGGAGTTGATCGCCATTCAAAACAGCGAGATGCAGAGTGCAGGCGCGCAGGTGGAAGGGGATTTCAGGTCTAACCGCCTGCTGCTGATCCTGATCACCCTCTTTAGCGTCGCGGTCGGCAGCCTGATTGGCTGGTTCATCGTGCATTCTATCACCCGCCCGCTCGGCGAGGCGGTGCATTTTGCAAAAGCGATTTCAGAGGGCGACCTGACGGGCAGCATCACGCCGCACGGCAAAGACGAAACGGGCCTGCTGCTGCATGCGCTGATGGAGATGAAGACGCGTCTGCTGGACATTGTGCAGCAGGTACAAACCGGCTCGGAGAATATCTCCAGCGCAGCTGCGCAGATTGTCGCCGGGAACCAGGATCTGGCCGCGCGCACGGAAGAGCAGGCAAGCTCCGTTGAACAGACCGCCGCCTCGATGGAGCAGATCACCGCGACGGTGAAAAACACGGCCTCGCACACCGGGGAAGCGACCAACCTCTCGGCAGATGCCGCCACGGTGGTCAAAAACAACGGCGAGATGATGAAGCAGGTGACCAGCAAAATGCGCCTGATTAACGAGACGTCGAACCGGATGTCCGACATTATCGACCTGATCGACGCCATTGCTTTCCAGACCAACATTCTGGCGCTGAACGCGGCGGTGGAAGCGGCGCGCGCCGGGGAGCACGGTCGCGGCTTTGCGGTGGTAGCCGGTGAGGTGCGTCAGCTTGCCCAGAAGAGCGCGTCGTCGGCCAGCGAAATCCGCGAGCTGATTGAAAGCTCAACCAGCCAGACCCAGGACGGGATGAACCTGGTCGAGAAAGCGAGCGCGCTGATCAACGGGATGGTGGGCAACGTGGAGGAGATGGATGTGATCCTGCGCGAGATCCGCCAGGCCAGCCACGAGCAGACGGAGGGGATCTCCCAGATCAACAGCGCGATTGGCCTGATTGATGCCACCACCCAGCAAAACTCCGCGCTGGTGGAGGAGTCCGTGGCGGCGGCGGCCTCGCTTAACGAACAGGCGATGCACCTGAAAGAGCTGGTACGCGTCTTCCGCGTGAGCGAGCACGCACCGGCTTAATCCAGCTGGGAGATCTCCAGCGCCGCGCGGTCAATCACCCCGACGATTTGCCTGAGCTGCGCGTCGCTGAGCTCTCCCTGATTCACCTTCAGGTCTAACACCGCTTTGAAGTTATCCAGCGCCCGCTTCATCTGCGGGTTTTTGCGCAGCTGAAAGCCGACGGAACGCGCTTTGATACGCGCCCGTATGTGCTCAAGCTGCTCCTGGTTTTCATCCAGCCACTGCTGGCCCGCAGCGGTAATCGTAATTCGCTTACGCCCGCTCTCTTCTTCCGTAATAGCGATAAACGTCTGATCCTGAAGATAATCCAGGGTCGGATAGATCACCCCAGGACTGGGAGTGTAATTCCCCTGCGTCAGGTTCTCTATCTCTTTGATCAGCTCATAGCCGTGGCTCGCGCTGCGGGTCAGGATGTCCAGAATCACCAGCCGCAGGTCGCCGTGGCCAAAAAAGCGCGGTCGGCGCCCGCCGCCGTCGTGTTCGTGTCGCATAATATGCCCTTCAATTTGATATATCTAAACTATATCTAAGATATATTCAGATGCAATCTAAAAGATCTTGCATTTTTTCTTATTAGTAATCATTATCATTTGAAAATTGATTTAGATATATCGTATTCACCAGAGAAGGGGCTAAAAATGGCATCTACCCGTTACCCACAGCGCGTTCGTAATGACCTGCGTTTTCGCGAGCTGACGGTGCTTCGCGTTGAGCGCGCCAGCGCGGGTTTCCAGCGCATTGTTTTAGGCGGCGAGGCGCTGGAGGGCTTTAGCTCCCGCGGTTTCGACGACCACACCAAAGTCTTTTTCCCGGCGCCCGGGGCAACGTTTGTGCCGCCGGTGGTTACCGATGAAGGCATCGACTGGGGCGACGGCGTGCGTCCGCAGGCGCGCGACTATACGCCGCTGTACGATGAGGCCCGTCATGAGCTGGTGCTCGATTTCTTCGTTCATGACGGCGGCATTGCCAGCTGCTGGGCGGTTGAGGCGAAAGTGGGCGACAGGCTGACCATCGGCGGCCCGCGCGGTTCGCTGGTTGTGCCGGAAGATTACGCCTGGCAGCTGTACGTGTGTGATGAATCCGGCATGCCCGCGCTGCGCCGACGCTTAGAGGGCATTGCTAAACTGCCGGTTCGCCCGGAGGTTCATGCGGTAGTGACGGTTGGAGACGAAGCTTACAAAGAGTATCTGGCGCACCTGAGCGCGTTCGACATCACCTGGGTGGTGGGCCACAGCGAGCAGGCGGTAGCCGACCATCTGGCGGCGCTGAACGTCCCGGCGGAGGACTACTTCATCTGGCTGACTGGGGAAGGGAAGGTGGTGAAAACGCTGAGCCGTCAGTTTGAAACCGACGCGATTGACCCCCAGCTGGTGCGTGCCAGCGCATACTGGCACGCCAAGTAGTCACGCGGCGGAATCCAGCTGCGCTTCGTTCACCTGATGTTCGAGCGAGGCGCGGACCTCGTGCAGCGCTTTCTCCTGCTGAGCGAAGTACGCTTCCATATTGCTCAGCGACGAGACCAGAAGCCAGGACTCCTCTTTCTCCAGCTCCGCCAGCTCGTTCACTAAAATGTCGATCTGCTCGCGCACCTGCGCCATTTTTTTGCGGATACGTTCCAGATCGTTCAGCCTGTCGCTGGCCATCAGCGGCTCGAAGCCCTGCTGCAGTCGGGCCACCAGAGAGCGAATGGATTTAACGTCGCCGCGCTGCTTCGCCTGGTTGAGCTGCACCATCATCGCGTTGGCTTCTTCTTTCAGGTCGTCTGCCACCAGGTCAGGGTGGCAGAGCTTGCTCGCTTGCCGCCAGAGACGCTTCAGTTCGTTCCGATCTTCTTCCGAGAGATCTTTGCCCTTGCGCAGCCGCACTTCGGCATCGTGATGCTGCTCGCGATATTTCTCGTACTCTTCGTTGGCCTCGTCGCGCGCCTGGCGCGCGGGCTCCTCTTCGCGCGTTAAGCCGCTCTCCAGCTCCAGCGCCTCGGCCAGCAGGTTGGCAATCAGATCGCTTTGCTGCTCCAGATGCTTGCGCGCCTCGGCGGCCTGCACGGAATCCGCAGGCAGATCGCGCCAGCGCTGGGTGAGCGTTGCCAGCACCTCAACCGCCTGCGCCATGTAGCGCTGGCAGCGGCGATAATCTTCCTCGCGACGACGCGCCTCCGCCTGCTGACGCCGCAGGTTCAGCTCCGCCAGGGTTTTACGCAGGGCGAGGATCTGCTGCATCAGGGGACCCAGGCGGGAGAAATAGAGATCGTTGAACTCGTCAAGCTGCTGCACCCGCGCGTTGCGCCGGTCTATCAGATCGCGCAGGCGCTCTTCCAGCGCCTTCAGCTCCAGCTTGCTGGCAGCCACCTGCGGGTCGCGCCACGGGGTAACCGCGCGCTGGCCCTGCAGCCAGGCGACGATGGCCGCCATCGCCGCGGTGTAGTTCTTCTCCTCAAGCGCCACGACGATCGCCTGTAGCTCATCGTCAAACGCTTCATTTTTCAGGCGTGTCAGCTGGCTGTGGATGATGTCGTCATCTTCCAGCTCAATGGCATTTTTAATGATTTCTAGCCGTTTGATCGGTGTGCTCATGATGCCTTTCGCTTTGGCGCTTAAGTATTTGAGTTAAGGATAGTTGTGGTCAACGCTACAGGAAATAATACACACGGATGATGATCGGCGCGATGGGGGATTTCTTTAATATTGCTTCGTATTTATCCCTGCAAAAATCTGAAAATGCGCCAGAAGTATCCTTATTTTCTTTATTGATATTTACACTATTTACTTTTTGAAATAAGTTGCTCGTTTTTTAACAGTCAAGTTTGAAAGCGGACTTTGAGCGGAGAGTAAATAGTGTTAGGGAAAACATCAGCACGCACGCTGCTGACAGCCATCGTGTTACTGGTGCCAGACATCGCACTCGCCGCCCCGTTGTCGCCGGCCGACCGCAATACCATTCAGCAGCAACAGCAGCAGTTGCTGGATGAAAATCAGCGCCAGCGTGAAGAACTGGAGCGCAGCGTGGTGTTACCGCGTCCGGCTCAGCCCGACAGTACCGCGACCCCACAAGGCCCCTGTTTTGCTATCTCGCGCATCGAACTGACGGGTGCCAGCCTTCTCTCTCCGTTAGCTAAAGAACGGCTGGTTGCGCCGTGGCTGAATCAGTGCCTTGATATTGCCCGTTTAAATACCCTGACTAACGCCGTGTCTGACTGGTACATCAGCCGGGGCTATATCACCAGCCGTGCGTTTTTGACCGAACAGGATCTCTCCGGTGGTGTTCTCCAGCTCGCGGTTCTGGAAGGTAAGCTCCAGCAAATACGCCTTGAAGGTGTTCCGGCGCGCACCCTGAACATGACCTTCCCCGGGCTCGAAGGAAAAATTCTGAACCTGCGCGATATCGAACAGGGAATGGAGCAGCTCAATCGCGTGCGCCAGACGCCGGTTGAAATAGAAATCTTGCCCGGCGACAGGCAGGGCTACTCGATCGTTAATCTGACGGCTACGCCAGAATTCCCGCTCAGCGGAACAGTGAGTTTCGATAACAGCGGACAAAAGAGTACCGGGACCGGGCAGCTCAATGGCGCGGTGTACGGCAATAACCTGCTGGGTCTGGCGGATAAGTGGTTTGTCAGCGGCGGGCGCAGCAGCGATTTTTCGAATAGCCATGATGCGCAGAATTTTGCCGCCGGGGTCAGCGTACCTTACGGCTACGGCTTGCTGGACTATAGCTACAGCTGGAGCAATTACCTCAGTACCATCGACAATAACGGTTATCTCTGGCGTTCGACGGGGGATACCGAGACGCACCGCCTGACGGGCTCCTGGGTGCTGTTCCGCAATGGCGATATCAAAACCGGCGTGTCGGCGGGTCTCACGCACCGTATCAACCATAACTATCTCGACGATGTTCTGCTGGCCACCAGCAGCCGCAAGCTCTCCAGTTTCTCGCTGGGCCTTAACCACACGCAAAAAATCGCCTCCGGCGTGGCGACCCTGAACCCGACCTTTACTCAGGGGGTACCGTGGTTTGGCGCAGAAGATGATAACGACAAGCACGGCGATGTGCCGAAAGCAGAGTTTCGCAAATGGAGCGTAAACGGCAGCTTTCAGCGCCCCGTTGCGGACAGGCTGTGGTGGCTGACCAGCGTCTACTTTCAGTGGTCGCCGGACCGGCTGTACGGCAGCGAGCGGCTGACGCTGGGTGGCGAAGCCTCCGTGCGCGGCTTTAAGGAGCAGTACATCTCCGGCGATAACGGCGGCTACTGGCGAAATGAGCTGAATTATTCGCTCTTTACGCTGCCGTGGGTAGGGGATGTCGGCCTGCTGGCGGCAATCGATGGCGGCTGGCTGAAGAAGGACGGTTTCGACCGTTACGCCTCCGGCACGCTGTGGGGTGCTGCACTGGGTCTTACGACGGCTCATCGTAACTACTCAAGCCAGTTTACCGTTGGCACACCGATGGCGTACCCGGACTGGCTGGGGCCGGACCACCTCACGATTTATTACCGCGTATCAGTGGCTTTCTAAGGGACAGGGATGATGAAACAGGATCAGGTTCGTTTTTCGCAGCGCGCGCTGAGCGCGTTACTGAGCGTGCTGCTGACGACGCAGCCGCTGCTGCCCGCGATGGCAGCAACCCTCACCCCGTCCGGCAATACGCAGATGGACAAGGCGGCCAACGGCGTGCCGGTGGTGAACATCGCCACGCCGAATCAATCCGGTATTTCCCATAACAAGTACAACGATTACAACGTCGGGAAAGAGGGGCTGATCCTCAATAACGCGACCGGGCAGCTCAACCAGACCCAGCTGGGCGGGATTATTCAGAACAACCCCAACCTGAAAGCCGGGCAGGAAGCCAAAGGCATCATCAACGAAGTCACCGGGACTAACCGCTCGAATTTACAGGGCTATACCGAAGTCGCGGGCAAGGCGGCTAACGTCATTGTGGCGAACCCCTACGGCATCACCTGTAACGGCTGCGGGTTTATCAATACGCCGAATGTGACGCTCACCACGGGTAAACCGGTGCTCGATGCCAGCGGTAAGCTGCAGTCGCTTGATGTGACCAAAGGCGCCGTCACCATCGAGGGCGCGGGGCTGAATGGTAGCCAAAGCGATGCGGTGTCGATCATTTCCCGCGCGACCGAGATCAATGCGCAACTGCATGCGAAAGATTTACGTCTGGTAACCGGGGCGAACCGGGTCGCGGCGGACGGTAGCGTCAGCGCGTTAAAAGGTGAAGGCGAAGCCCCAAAGGTGGCGGTAGACACCGGCGCGCTGGGTGGCATGTACGCCAACCGCATTCGTCTGGTCTCCAGTGAGGCGGGTGTGGGCGTAAACCTGGGCAACCTTAACGCGCGTCAGGGCGATATCGCGCTCAACAGCGCGGGCAAAGTGGTGCTGAAAAATTCCCTTGCCAGCGGCAGCACCACGGTCAGCGCGGCGGACGTGACGTTACGCGGCGACCATAAAGCGGGTGGCAGTTTAACCGTCTCCGGTCAGAGCGCTCTGACGCTTGACCAGGCCCGCATCGCCGCCGATGAAAACCTGCAGTTAACAACCGGCGGCACGCTGACGCAGAACGGCGGTGCGTTCACGGCCGCAAACGACGCGACGCTTGCGGCAAAAAGCGTTATCCAGAGTGCCGATGCCCAGGCGGGTGCCGGTCGTCACCTTGCCGTGAACGGTGCGGAAAACGCGGTGCTTAATGGCGCTGTCGTCGCGGGCCAGCAGCTGTCGGTTCAGGCTGGCGAGCTGGTACAGCGCGGAAATCTCAGTGCCTCAGCGATTGCGCTCAGCGGTCAGACGCTGACTCAGGAGAGCAGCAGCACCACCAATGCCAGCGGGAATATCACGCTCACCACGTCCGGCCACAGCCGGCTGAACGGCAGCAACGTCGCCGGACGATCCCTCGCCGTCAGCGCGGGCAGCCTCACTCACCAGGGCACGCTTGCAGCCGCTGCGGATACCCGGATTACCACCGGGACATTCAGCAATACCGGCACCGTTCAGGGCAGCAGCCTGACCGTCTCGGGGACCGATATCACCAGCTCCGGCACGTTGAACAGTGCCTCGACGCTGGATATCCGCGCACGCAACGTCACCCTTTCCGGCGACACCGGCGCGAAAGGCAAAACCACCGTTATCGCGAGCGGTAACCTGAACAACAGCGGCAGTCTTATCAGCGATGACGCGCTGACGCTGAACGCGGCGCAGATCGTCAACAGCGGTACGCTTTCCGGTGCCCGGGGGCTCACGACCTCTGCGCAGACGTTCACCGCCAGCGAAAAGTCAGTCACCCACAGCGACGGGGATCTGCTGCTTAACAATACCGGGACCACGCTTGCCGGTGAAACCAGCGCGGGTGGCGCCATTACTCTGCACGGAAACAGCCTCAACACTACGGCCACGGCACAGACGCAGGGCAACAGCATCAGCGTGGACGTGCTCAATGCAAAGCTTGAAGGAACGCAGGCTGCCAAAGGCAGCCTGATTCTGAAGGCGGATAACAGCCTCAACCACGCGGGAAAATCATCGGCTTCAGGGCTTAAGGTTGAAACCGGTCATCTCAGCAACAGCGGGACGCTGACGGCCTCCTCGCTCGCGATCGACAGCCCTGACGTCATTAACAGTGGCCTGATCCACGCCGAAACGACGCTTTCACTGGTCACCCGTCTGCTGGATAACCGCAGCAGCGGGGTGCTGTACAGTCCGGCCGCGCTGTCACTTTCACTCGCTGAACTGAAAAACGCCGGCATTATCACCAGCGATGCCGCGCTTTCCCTGTCTGGCTCATCCCTGACCAACAGCGGCGAGCTGAGCGGCGCCTCACTTCTTGTTGATTACGACTCGCTGAATAACAGCGCGGGGGGGCTGCTGCTGGCTCACGGGGCAAACCGCATCACGGCGCAGTCGGTGTCCAGCGCGGGCAGCATCGTGGGGAACACGCTGACGCTGAATGCCGATCGCCTCGAAAGTGCCGGTCTGTTACAGGGCGATAGCGCACTGTCTCTGACCGCCGGAATGCTGGATTTACTGGCAGGCTCCCGCACGCTCACGGCCGGGGTGCTCAGCCTTTCAGGAACCGCGCTGACCACCGCAGGCCAGCTACAGGGAGAGAACGTCAGCCTCCGCGGGCGTGACTGGACTAACCGCGGAAGTTCACTCGCGACCGGTTCACTGGACGCTTCGGCCAGCGGAACGCTCAGCAATACCGGCGAAATGATGAGTCAGGGCGACATCACGCTGAATGCCATCAACACCGTGAATAACGGCAGCCTGCTGTCGGCGGGCGATCTGTTGCTCACGGGAAATACGCTGCGCAACAACGGCACGCTTCAGGGGAACCGCGTCACCGCGCATCAGGATAGCATCACGAACAGCGGAACGCTGACCGGGATTGCCGCCCTGACGCTGGCCGCCCGCCTGGAGATGGCGGCGCCATTACTGGCGCTGGTGAATGACGCGTCGGGATCGTTGCTGACGGCGGGCGAGTTGTCCGTGACAGGCGGCGATCTGCGAAATACAGGGCAGTGGCAGGGGAAACGGGTACTTATTAATGCGCAGGCGCTTACGAACGGCGGTGCGATCCAGGCAGAAAATCTACTGGATGCGCAAATCGACAGCACCCTTACCGGCACTACGGGGAGCAAAATCACCTCAAATGGTGAGCTGGCGCTCTCAGCACTGACGCTGGCAAACAGCGGGCAGTGGATTGCGAAGCACCTCACGCTGAAGGGGAAGACGCTGACCAACAGCGGTGAAATCACCGGCGTTGATGCGCTGTCGGTTGCCATGAATCAGGAGCTGAACAATCTGGCCGGTGGAAAACTGCTCAGTGCAGGCGCGCTGACGCTTGATACGGGCAATGCGACCAACGCCGGGCAAATCCAGGGGAAAACGACCGCCGTTACGACAGGGCAGCTTATCAACAGCGGACGCCTTCAGGGAGAAGGGCTGACGCTGAATGCGGCCGGGGCACTGAGCAATACCGCCAGCGGCGTGCTGCTGAGTGAGAACGCGCTGACGGTATCGGCTGCCACGCTGAATAATCAGGGAACGATACAGGGCGGCGGGGAGTCTGCGGTGAAAGTCACCACCCGCGTGCAGAACGACGGCAAAGTGCTCTCTGGCGGCAGCCTCACGCTGACCGCGCCGGAGCTGGAGAACAGCAGCAGCGGGCTGGTTCAGGCGGTGAGGTTGCTGCTGGACGCGGTGAACGCCGTGAATAATGGGCGGATACTGGCGACCAACAACGCCGAGCTACGGGGAACGACTCTCACCAACGACGGCACGCTGCAGGGTGCAGACCTGCTGGTTAACTATCAAAAACTGAATAACCGTGGTACGGCACTCGGCACCGCTTCGCTTACGGTGAAGGGCGATGCGATCACCAATGCCACCAGCGGCAGGTTGTTCAGCGCGGGTAACCTCACGCTTAACAGCGGCACGCTGAACAACGCGGGTCAGATTGTGGCGCTGGGGGACGTCACGCTTCATCTGTTAAGTGCGCTGGAGTTCAGTGGAACGCTGGCCGCCAGCAAAACGCTTTCTCTCTCCGCTGAGGGTGATATCACCAATAATGGCACGCTACAGGGAAACAGCCTCGTTCTGAGCGCCGGTGGGGCGTTAACCAACAACGGCCAGTTCACCGCAGGTAAGGGTGACACCACGTTCAGCGCGCAACGTATTTTGCTCAATGCAGCCGGTAGCCTCTCTGCAGGCGGCGACGTGGCCTTTAACAGCCTGAGCGACATTACCGTAAATGGCTTTACCGGTACGGCAGGCAGCCTGACGATGAATGCTGCGGGTACCTTGCTCAATACCGCACTGATTTATGCCGCGAATAATATGCAGATTTTCGCTGACCGTATCCATAACGTCTACGGCGATATTCTGGCAGGGAATAGCCTGTGGATGCAGAAAAATGCGGCGGGTGCGGCGAACAGCGAAGTGGTGAATAAATCCGGGAATATTGAGACGCAGAAGGGTGATATTACGATTCAAACCCGGCATTTTGAAAATAACAGGGATGCATTAACGTCAAAAGTTGTTGAAGAAACCTTCTACGATCAACTGTCCGATGCGAATGGAAGCACAATTACAATTTGGGGCAATGAAGATGGTCATCCGGATTACGAAATTTTTGTTGGTGGAGGTAACGCCGGACCGGCACCTATGCTCGTTGTTAAACCCGATGAAACAACGAGTACAAAAAAATACTTAGTTGAAAGAAAAACCGAATCGGTTGATATCTCCGGAACGGCGGGACGTATTTCCTCTGGCAGAGATTTGACTATCGGTGCTGACTATTTTCTCAATAATGCATCCCAGATTCTGGCTGGCAGGGATATTCTCTTAACGGGGAATCGGTTTGATAATTTAAGCTACCAGGACAAAGTGATTGAAACCTGGCGCACGTATACTTTTTCAAAAGCAGGTTTTTACTCTAACTGGATCCCCAAGCCAGAAGAAATCTACTTCATTTATGAACTTTCAGATAATGAAGTTACCGAACGAACTGGAGATGTTGTCCGCGCAGTTATTCAGGCGGGAGGTAATGTCCAGGCGAACTTCACAGAAGGTGTGAATAATGGCGATTTCTCACCATTAACAGGAGAGATTGTCAATAACATCTCGACCCCAACGCTGACCCCACTCAGCAACCAGTCCATCGCCAACGGCGAGCAGGCGGAGTCTCTTGTCGAAGCGGATGCGCAGGACATCACCACGCCGCAATGGCGTGATGCGTTAAGCGACGCCCTGAAAGATATTTCCGGTGGTTCATCACTTGCCGACCAAAACGGCAGCAGCGGAAACTATCCACTGCCGTCCGGCAGCAACGGCTATTTTGTCCCGTCAACCGATCCCGATAGCCCGTATCTGATTACGGTGAACCCGAAGCTTGATGACCTCGGCAATATGGACGACAGCCTGTTTGACGGACTGTATGACATGCTCGGCATAAAACCCGGCAATGTGCCGCGTGAAACCAACAGCGCGTATACCGATCGGAACCAGTTCCTCGGCTCGGCCTATTTCCTTGACCGTCTGGGCCTGAACCCGGACCGCGACTACCGGTTCCTCGGTGACGCGGCATTTGATACCCGTTACGTCAGCAACGCCATTCTCAACCAGACCGGCAGCCGCTATATCAACGGCATCGGTTCCGATCTCGATCAGATGCGCTACCTGATGGACAGCGCCGCAGAGCAGCAGAAAACGCTTGGGCTGAAATTCGGCGTGGCGCTCACGGCGGCTCAGGTTGCCGCGCTTGACCACAGCCTGCTGTGGTGGGAAGCGGCGACCCTCAACGGCCAGACGGTGATGATCCCGAAAGTCTACCTTTCACCGAAGGATGTGACCGTTCACAGCGGCAGCGTGATTAGCGGTAATAACGTCCAGCTGGCGGGCGGTAACGTCATCAACAGCGGCAGTACGATCGCGGCGCAGAATGGCCTGACAATCGACAGCAGCAACAGCCTGAGCAACCTCAACGCCGGGCTGCTGAGCGCAGGTGGCGAGCTGAACCTGAGCGCGCTGGGGGACATCAACAACATCGGCTCCACCATCAGCGGTAAAACGGTAGGGCTGGAGAGCGTCACCGGCAGCGTTAACAACGTTACCCGCGCGCAGCAGTGGAATGTCGACGCGGGCAATGTGCGTTTTAGCGGCACGGACGTGGGCGGGACGGCCTCCATCACCGCCACCGACGGGCTGACGATGCGCGCCGGACAGGATATCAACGTGACCGGCGCCAACGTGTCGGCGGGCGGCAGCCTGGCCATGGCGGCGGGGAATGACATCAACATCACCGCCAACGAGATTGCGACGAGCGAGGGACGTGCCGGGCGCAACCGCGCGACCACGGAGACGGCGTCCGTCACGCATCAGGGCAGTACCCTGAGTGCGGGCGGCGATCTCACCCTACAGGCGGGTAACGACGTGAACGCCCGTGCGGCAGCGATGGCCGCAGAAGGGGATGTGGGGATTCAGGCCGGGCGGGATGTGAATCTGCTGGCGGAAGCGTCAACGGAACGCTCCAGCAGCCAGGCGAAGAAAAAAACCGCCATCGATGAATCTGTTCGTCAGCAGGGAACGGAGATTGCCAGCGGCGGCAATACGGCGATCGTCGCCGGGCGAGACGTGACCGCGCAGGCGGCAGAGGTCACTGCGCAGGGCGATATCGGCGTGGCGGCAGGCCGCGACGTGAACCTGACGACGGCAACGGAGAGCGATTACCGCTACCGCGAGAAAACCAAAACCAGCAGCGGGTTCCTGAGTAAAAAGACCACCCACACCATCGAGGAAGACAGCGCGACGCGGGAGAAAGGCTCGCTGCTGAGCGGCGACAACGTGACGGTGTCGGCAGGGAACAACCTGCTGGTGAAAGGTTCTGCGGTTGCCGGAGACGGCGACGTGGCCCTGTCCGCAGGCAACAACGTGGACATCGTGGCGGCGACTAACACCGACACCTCATGGCGCTTCAAGGAGACCAAAAAGTCCGGCCTGATGGGCACGGGCGGTATCGGCTTCACCATCGGCAGCAGCAAAACCACCCACGACCTTCGCGAGCAGGGCACGACCCAGAGCGAGAGCTTCAGCACCGTCGGATCAACGGGCGGTAACGTCAGCATTGCCGCAGGTAAACAGGCGCATATCGGCGGGGCGGATATCATCGCGCAGAAGGATATCAGCCTGACCGGCGACAGCGTGGTGATTGAACCGGGGCATGACAAACGCACCCGCGATGAGACGTTTGAGCAGAAGAGCAGCGGGCTGACGGTGGCATTGTCGGGGGCGGCGGGGAGCGCGGTGAATAATGCGGTCACCACCGCACAGAGCGCGAAGCAGAGCAGCGACTCACGTCTGGCAGTACTGCAGGGCACGCAGGCGGTGCTGTCCGGCGTACAGGCCGGCCAGGCGGTGGCGCTGGACCAGGCGAAGGGCGATTCTGATAAACGCAATAACAACACCATCGGCGTCAGCGCGTCGATTGGGTCACAGTCGTCCAAATCTTCATCGCACATGGAGAGCGAGACGACGACGGGCAGAACCCTGAGCGCGGGCAATAACGTCACGATAAAGGCCACCGGAAGCGACATCACCGTGGCGGGGAGCCAGATTAAGGCCGGGAAGGACGTGACGCTGGACGCGGCGCGTGACGTTAACCTGATTTCTTCGCAGGACACGCAGCAGACGACGGGTAAAAACAGCAGCAGCGGCGGCAGCCTGGGTGTCGGGGTGGGTGTCGGCTCCGGTGGGGCGGGCATCAGCATCTCGGCGAACGCCAACAGCAGCAAGGGGCACGAGAAGGGTAACGGCGTCTGGCAGAACGAGACCACGGTGGATGCAGGTAACCGCGTGACCATTAACACCGGGCGTGACGCGACGATTGCCGGAGCGCAGGTGAGCGGCGAAGCCGTGGTGGCGGATATCGGGCGCGATCTGACGATTGCCAGCACCCAGGACAGCGACCACTACAACAGCAAGCAGAGCAGCGTCAGCGGCGGTGTGGGTTATACGTTTGGTGCAGGCACGGCCTCCGGCAGTATCAATGCCAGCCGCGACAAAATGACCAGCGACTACGACTCGGTGCAGGAGCAGAGCGGGCTGTTTGCAGGCAGCGGCGGGTTTGACGTGACGGTGGGCAACCATACGCAGCTCGACGGCGGGGTTATTGCCTCCACGGCAACGGCGGATAAAAATCGCCTCGACACAGGGACGCTGGGCTTCAGTGATATCCATAACCAGGCGGACTTTAAGACGGAGCACCAGGGCGCAGGCATCAGTTCGGGCGGCAGCATCGGCGAGCAGTTTGCCGGGAACATGGCGAACGCTCTGCTGGCCGGAGGCGGTAACAGTGGTCACGCGGAAGGCACGACACAGGCGGCGGTGAGCGAGGGGACGCTCATCATCCGCGATAAGGAGAACCAGAAGCAGGATGTGGCTGACCTGAGCCGCGATGCGGAGCATGCCAACGGCAGCATCAGCCCGATATTTGACAAGGAGAAGGAGCAGCAGCGCCTGCAGGAAGTGCAGCTGATTGGTGAGATTGGCTCGCAGGCGGTGGATATTGCGAACACTTATGGAGAGACAGAAGGGCTGAAGGCAGCGCGGGATGCGCTGTCGAAAGAGGGCGTGACTGAGCCGGACGCGGATGCCAGCGACGCACTGAAAAAGGCCTATCAGGATGCGCTGCGCGGGACCTATGCGTACAAAACCACGACGGCAAAATACGGCACGGGCAGCGACCTGCAGCGGGGTATCCAGGCGGCGACGGCCGCGCTTCAGGGGCTGGCGGGCAGCGACCTGAAGGCAGCGCTGGCGGGGGCCTCGGCACCGGAGCTGGCATACCGTATTGGTCACGGCATGGGGATCGATGACAATACGGCAGCGAAAACCATTGCGCATGCCATCCTGGGCGGTGCGGTTGCGGCGCTGCAGGGAAACAGTGCGGCAGCGGGTGCGGCAGGCGCGACGACCGGTGAACTTGCGGCGAAGGCGATAGCGGGTATGCTGTACCCTGACGTCAAAGATTTGTCGACGCTGAGCGAGGAGCAGAAACAGACGGTCAGTGCGCTGGCAACGATATCGGCCGGGATGGCGGGTGGACTAGCCGGAGACAGTACGGGTTCAGCGGCTGCGGGTGCGCAGGCCGGGAAGAATGCGGCGGAGAATAATTCTCTGAAGAGCATGATGTGTGCGGAAACCCCCTGGGATTGTCGTGATAACCCGCTGATTGAAGGTGGAGGAGCCAGAGGTGCTTACAATCCTACAGGTAGAAATGGTAATCCCATGAATACCAAAGGTTCTAACTCGCCAGCAGTAATTGGTGAGCGAACATATTCAGCTCATGCAGTTGATCGTATGCAAGGGCGTGGTGTTCCGCCTTCAGCAGTAGAAAATACGATTAAGACAGGGAATACTTATCCGACAAAGTCTGGAACTACGGGGTACTACGATGCAACAAACAATTTGCGGGTAATTATTAACTCTAATACAGGCGATGTTGTAACTGTAATTCCAGGAGCACCGACAAAATGAATGATCGCTTTTTACATAACCAAGTTAAGGCTGTTTTATTACATGAGTGGGATCCTATAGGTATCAACGACCTCATTGAGGCCGATGATGAATATGATGCATATGTGCAGCCTATCTGTGAGATGTTATATGCGGGAAAAGAAATCGAAGACATTTATCACTATCTACATTGGGTTACTACTGAGTATATGTGCCTGAATGGAGATAGTGATTTAGAGCGTAGAGTTGCCGAAAAGTTATTTTATTTGCCAAAAGTTCACTAAAAAATGAAAGCTCCCGACTGTCGAGGCGGGAGCGTTATCAGTAGTTACGTTTACATACAATGCCCGTTGCTGGCGAGTTGCTAACAATCATCCATGTCGTTACTTGGGGTTACATTAAATGGATATAGAAATTAATAGTCCTATAAATATTACTCTTGATGTAATGGAGCTTGACGGACATATTCCATCCATGAAGTTTAGTGTAGCTATTCGGGTAAGGAAATTTTGCTATAGCTCCGAGGTAAGCTCTCAGTTCTGGATAGAATGTCAGGGGGTTGACAGGTTTATCGATAATATGAAAAGGGGTGATGTAGCAATACTTAAAGATATGAACCATTTTTTCGAGTTGCGGGTATTTTCTTCTCAAGGCTGGCTAGAATGGTCATGCACCAAAGAAGATTTGGAAGGAAATGTTACATCCTTCCAAGGAAAGGAAAAGCTAACTGAAGAATCAACGCGCATGATATATGAAGCATTTCGAGATTATCCTAAATGGTGGTAACCAGGAAGATCCCGGCCTGTATGTCGGGATAAACTATTACGCTTTATTCGAAATTCTCGTATCTGCGCTGGATCACTGACAGATTGCCGACATTTAACGGCAGTGGATATTGCAGAATGCAGGGGAACGACAACTTAGGCCTGAACTAAGTACGAAAGAGCGGTAAGCGTAAGAAGTAGAAGGATATTCTCCTTCATTATTTTATCTCAAGGAAAGAAAATGAAAGTAACAAAATTCACAGCAACTACTTTACTTTTCGTTGTAGCGCTAACGGGTTGTGCCAGCAAAATAAAGCCTGAAAAAATAACCTCTTCAAATGGTAGTTCGATTGAGATTATGGCTGTGGCAGCACAGGCAGACCTTAATAATAATCGTATCGCAGATAATTCACTACGCGTAGTTACCCCAACTCATAATGCTGTAGGAAAAGGGCTAGCCGTTTTGTCTGTGTTAACCGGAAATATAAATTCCAGCAGTTTTGATAAAGAAAATTATAAAGGGGAAATCATCGAGTCGATCAAAAACCCTACTGATACCTATCTCGCTCAAGGTGCAAAGAAAAGTATCAGTAAGTGGATGGACTCCCAATCCAGCGGATATGTTTATAAAGAGCAACTCTATATTGGCCATGCTACCTGGGCATTGATCTTTAAAGATGCTACGGCAACCACTCCCGTTTATCAGCTGAAATATAAGGTACTTTTCTATAAAAAACCTGAGGGTGGGAATATGTTTTCCGCTTATATTGTAGCTGAATGTTCCCCAACTCCTGTGGAAGCGAATCTGTCAGAATGGGAACGTGAGAATTATAAGAAGGTGACTGTTGAAACCCAGAAGTATATGGATGCCTGTATCCTTGAGTTAAATAATCAACTCCCGAGCTTGCTTAAAAAGTAGCATCTATATTAAGTTATCCAATCCCGGTTTTAACACCGGGATTTTATTTTTTAAATGTCATTTACCCCGTTTTATCACCGGTACATCTCCCAAATCATTCAGCGCTCCCGGAAAGGTCTTTAACCACTGTGCCACTTTCTTTTTATTAATATTCACCACACTCATACCTTCCAGGCATCCCCATAACTCACGCGTATGCTGCGGCGTAATCACAATACAATCCTTCATCACCCGGATTTTTACAGGCATCCCGTCAATAAAACCTGCATTTGCGAGCCACTTGCCGCTAAGGGGGAGATATTTACAGTCCACCCGTGAATAAAGTTCGCAACAGGCAGAGCAGTCTTCCGGTGTTTCCGCTCGGGGGTGAACAGGGGCAGCATCAGTCCGGTTCCCGTGCAAACGGCGAATATCATTTTTGCGTATCAGATCGCGGTTTTCGGTAATACTGTTAAAAGCGTCTGATTCTGTTTTGAAAACAGTAAACTCTGGCTTAAAATTCGTCTCAGCCATATTCAACTCCTTGAAAGTTGTTTTTGGTTAGCGGCATGTAGGTGTTCCACCACCTTCATGCTGCGTTCGTTAATAATATTAAAAATTATATCCGGTTAACGCTTCCTTTACTGTGAAGTGATTTCCTTTGCGTTGATTATACCTGGCTGAATAAAAATACAGTATCTGATTAAAGGGTAAGTTCGGGAATTGCGAGGTAACTTCAGAAAATATGACTGTGATTGTTGTGTCACTCGTTAATTATCATTAACGGTTTTTCGTATCGCCCACCTATCCTGACAATCTTCCTAAATCACCTGTCGTTTTAAGAAGTCCAATTAATCACGGTCTGATGGGACGGGTCGCAGTGCGGATGAACCAAATAACGGTCAATAGCCTGAACGTGCCGGAAAACACCACAATGGATGCGACCGAAATGGAAACGGTTCACACCGATGGCGCGATTGTCCTGCTGCGTTTTCCCACAACCGTTAACTGATTGAAATAGCGATAAACAGATCAAAAAACAAGACCAATCCCTACGTAAAATTACCAGGTTAAACGCGTATTCATCCGAATAGTTTGCCCCTTCGGGACTGCTTATGCTTCGTCTCACTGACTTTTTCCTGCCAACGGCGGACGACTGTTCGACGTGCGGAATATTTTTTCAACGGAGTAGAGATGAATATGAAAGCTATTTTAGCCGCCCTGCCGATCGCAATGATTCCGGCCACTGTTCTGGCAGCAAATAACGAGGAAGGGTATTACGGTTCGGCAAAATATCTGCAGGTTGAACAGCGTGCGAAAGAGATGGATACCAGCGCGCGCCCGGGTGTCGGGCAGTTTGTGGGTGGTAAAGAGAAGGAGCACTTCGGCAGCGCGGCGATTGCAGCGGGCTACCAGTTTGGTAACGGCTGGCGTACCGAGGGTGAATATACTTTTAAGCAGAAGGCCGAATATACCAGCGGCTCCAGCACATTCGCTAATAGCTATAACCACCTGAAAACAGAAACTGAGCGCCTGATGGTCAACGTTTATCGTGACTATGAGCTGGGTTATGGCGTTTCCCTGTACGGGACGGCAGGCCTTGGCGTAAGCAAGATTAAAGCCGGCGGCTGGCAGGGTAACTCGGGCCGTGAATATGCCTCAATCACGCAAAACAACCTGACCTACGCCTTAGGAGCCGGTGTGAGTTACACGGCAATTGAACGCCTGTATGTTGATCTGGGCTACCGCTATATCGATATGGGCAAGATCGAAAGCGGATATAACAACTTCACTAACGCGCGTGGTTTAAAAGACGAACAGATGAAAGCACATATCGTCTCTAATGAATTTACCCTTGGCATGCGTTATGTCTTTTAGCCTGTTGTAAGCGTCACTGCCTTAAAAACAGGGCCAACGCCGCAGGAATGCGGGGTTGGCTTTTTTATTGCGAGCATGCGGTTTTGATTACCCGCACGCCATCAGTTCACCTCGCTGTAAATCCCCACCACGCGACCCACCGTTTTGATCTCGTCGATACCGCATTCAAAGGGAACCTTGCCCCCCGCCACGTGGAGCTTTTTACCCGGCAGCAGCGTTAAGTCGCGGATGCTGGTGGTGCCTTCAATCTCAACCAGCCACAGACCGTCGGTTAACGACGCCTCTTTCTCAATAAAGTGCAGCTTGCCCTCCGCCCTGACGGCGATGCCGCGCGCCAGCGGTTTGCTAAAGACAGCAGAATCGATACTCAAAATAGTATTTTCTTCTAGTCTTCCATCACTAAGGGTGAACGCGGAAACCGAAACGGGATCGCCCGGCGCGGGGTTACCTTCAAACTGCGCACCTTGTCCGGTCATCAGCCAGCGAAGGCTGGCGCCGGTGTCCAGCGCGCACTGAACCGCAAAGTCATAAGAGATGGTACCGCGCGCGTAGCGGTTCTGAAGCGAGCTGGCGGCGATATTAAAGTGCCGGGCCAGCTGGATTTTCTGCGTGAAACCATATACCTGACAGATTCTATCGAGTAACTCTTCATTATTCACTTGAGAATCTAAAATCAAAATATGTTCCTTTGAGTGTTTACTAATACTCATTTGGGTATTAATATCATTACAAATTCGGGCAATCAGCGGCAGACGTTGGCAAACAGAGGCTAATGATTGCAGACAGTATCAAAATGGGAATCATGCAGCATGGCTTCTGAAATCGCAATCCTCAAACGGCGGAAAAAGCCGTGCTGTGCCCGTTATCAGCGCATTAGCGTGCGTGAATTTACGCGAGGGGAGATATGGCGATAGAAGCTGCCCGTGCAAGGGTTCCACTTAGCGTGGGGGCTCGTCTTAGCGGGCTTAACCACGTCGCTGAACTGCGCGCCCGATACGGGAGCGATAGCGGAAAAGAGCTGGCGCGGTTTATGGCCGAGCTGCGCGATAAGCGCGATCCCTGTTTTGAGGAGAACAGCAGGGCGCTGGCCGCCATCTTTTTCCTGGCGAGATTGCCCGTCGCCCGTCACGAGTGCGATATCAGCGAGCTGACGACCGAGGAGAAAAGGGCGCTGATTACCGCCATGAACCATTTTCGTGCTGTTGTGAGTCTATTTCCTGAACGGCTGACCATGCCGGTGTAACCCAACCAAAAAACGAATGGCGTAAACCCGCCGGGCATTCTATTGCCTGAAATTAAGGAGAACGCGTGATGCGAAACAGTGAAAACCGCCCTTATCCGATTGGAAGTGAAGAACTGAAACGCCTGCTGAGGGAGGCAAAAACAGAGGAACGATGCGCACGAGCCCGCGCGGTCTCCCTGCGCCTGGAGGCGCTGGCGAGCCATATCTTCAAAACCGGCATGAGCGGGGAAGACGTTGCCGAACTGCTGTGCCTCGAGGCGGCCCGCTACGAGCGCGAATCACAGGAGCTGCACTGATGGCTGATTTTATCGATCTTGCGCAGGCGCGCGAGCAGGAAGACAGAGAGCGGCACATAAATCACGCCCGCAGACGGCCCGCATCGCCTTCGCGTTTCCTCTGCGAGGACTGCGAGGCCCCGATACCCGAGGCGCGCCGCATGGCGGTGCCCGGCGTGGCCCTGTGCGTCACCTGCCAGGAGATCGCGGAGATGAAAAATAAACACGTCCGGGGAGGATGAGTTGGCTACGTCATTTGCTTATCCGTGGAACGCTCCGCGGTCGGCCATTGCCAGCCCCTACCTTACTCATGCCCAACTGCAGCGCCGCGATCGCCTTTTCGCGGCGCTGCAGCAGGCAAGAATTGCCCTCTCACAGCAGCCTGACTGCGTGCGCGTTGACGTCTGGCGCACGGTCGACGCCCTCGAACAGCGTCGGGGCAGCCCGCAGGCCAATGCCTTTTTGATCCGCTTCTGCAACAGGATGCTGCCCCGCCTGCGGCAGGTCTCTGAACGCTATGCCTGCGCGGGCCTGCACAGCGCGGTCTCCCGGGCCGTGTTTGACGGCCATTTCGACACCCGGCTTCTGCAATACCTTGCCTCGCGCATGGTCGAGTTGGTTGCCCGCTATAACCGACTTCCGGATATGTCCCGCGCGGATATCGACCTGCTGGCCGCCGATATCGCCAGCTTTATTCGCGGCGAGCTGGCGAATATTAACGATGCTGACATGGGTGAATACCAGACGCTGTTCGTCTGGTATCAGCGCGCCGGGCTGATCGCCCGTCAGTTCAACGTGTCGCCTCCGCACTGGGAGCGGGTGTCGAAGACGTTTTTTAACAAAGATGATGTTGCCGCGGCGGTGATCCGCCTGTTTTCCGAGGCGTGGTGGCGCGGGCGCCTGCGCCGGATCGCGGCTGCCTGGCGCGAGCATTTGCAGATTGCCCTCGGCAACGTCAGCAAAAAGAGAACGGCGTATGCGAGCAAGCGCTGCGTGACCGAGTGGCGCGAGCAGAAGCGCCGCACCCGCGAATTTCTCAAGGGCATGGAGCTGGAAGATGAAGAGGGCAACCGCATCAGCCTGATTGATAAATACGACAGCTCGGTGGCCAACCCGGCGATACGTCGCTGTGAACTGATGACCCGCATTCGCGGCTTTGAACACATCTGCCAGGCGCTGGGCTATGTGGGCGAGTTCTATACGTTAACCGCGCCCGCGCGGTATCACGCGACCGTTAGTGCGGGCTACCCCAACGCGAAGTGGGACGGTGCCAGCCCGGCGGAGACGCAAAGCTACTTTACCCGGCTGTGGGCGCGCATCCGCGCAAAGCTGCACCGGGAGGGGCGCCGTATTTTTGGTATCCGCGTTGCGGAACCCCATCACGACGGTACGCCCCACTGGCACATGCTGATGTTTATGCGGCCGGAAGAGGTCGAATGCGTTCGCCGGATTATAGGGGACTACGCGCGGGAGGAGGATGCCGCCGAGCTGCAGAGTGAAGGCGCCAGACAGGCGCGCTTTCACGCAGACGCCATCGATCCGCAGAAAGGCAGCGCTACCGGCTATATCGCCAAATACATCTCCAAGAATATCGACGGCTATGCGCTGGATGGTGAAACCGATAATGAAAGCGGCGGGCTGCTGAAGGAGACGGCGTCCGCCGTGTCGGCCTGGGCGGGGCGCTGGCACATTCGCCAGTTTCAGTTTATCGGCGGGGCGCCGGTAACGGTCTACCGCGAGCTGCGACGTCTGGCGGATACCGAGGCCGCGCGCGGTCTGAGCGTCGAGTTTGCCGCCGTCCATGACGCTGCCGACGCCGGGGACTGGGCGGGTTACGTCACCGCGCAGGGCGGGCCGTTTGTGCGTCGCGATGATTTACAGGTGCGCACGCTGTATGCCCCGCGCGCCGGGTTTAACCAGTACGGCGAGGAGACCGTCCGCATCCGCGGCGTGTACGATTCCGCCGTCGGCGCGGGCAGCCCCATTTTAACCCGGCTCACCCAGTGGAAAATTGTGCCGAAGCGGGCCGTGGAAGATAAGACTGCGCCTCCTCGGAGTTCTGTCAATAACTGTACGGTGAGCGATCTCTCTCAACCTCTTAACCGGCGTGCGAGACGGGCGTTAACCGAACGCATCAAACGCATCCGGCCCGGCGCAGCGGCGCCCTTTGTCTACGAGCGGGATCCGCAGAACGGGGTTCCGGAGAGGGTGATTGACGAGATCCGGCTTGCCACCGGAATCGCCATCAGCCGGGGAGAGGCCCTGCATCTTATGGCGGGCGGCGTCAGCCGCTTTAACGACAAATGGTGCAGAGGCGCAGCTGACGGATCGCTCTTTCCGGCGGGGCGTTCTTATCAGGAAAAGGCGCGAAAAATCCTTGAACGTATTGGGCATTTAACGGAACTGCTCACCCAGCGGGTACGCTAATCTCCATCGATATCATGTACATACCGCGAAGGGTTCTGATTTTTCGCTTCACTCTTTTTATGAATACGTGCTACTGTATGTTTATACAGTATCTCGTGGTGGAGGTTGTGTGGACAGAGAGTTGAACGAGCAGGTCATGATTGAACGCGTCGAGATGATTGCGCGACTCACGACAGAAGGAACGTGTCAGGAAAGAGATCGTGAAATTGCCCTGAATTTGATTGCTGAGATTGCGCGGGGAAATTTAATCAAGAACAACGCGTTTACCGTTGTTTTCTCGGCATCGCCTGTTCCGGAACGCATTAAAAAAGAGGGTAACGTTCGGGTGAACATTACCCTCGATAAAGATCGGCAGATTGGCCATGCCGTCGTCGAGGCCTTCCAGTGCGAACTGACCCGCAGAATACGGTCCCTGTTTCCGTCATCCCGGGTGAACGTGAAGTTAGGCTCGGTGACGGGAGTCGAGCTCCAGGGGCTTGAAAGAGAGGCCGATCGCGAGGCGCTGGACGCTATTCTCCGGGAAGTCTGGGAAGACGAGAGCTGGCGCTAGCCCCGGCTCATTACCCGACCCCACGCCCTCATTCAGATTTTGCGCTTCCGGTGAACCACGCGTCGCTGCTCGCGGACGGTCTGTTGTGTCCGCGTTTGCCCATCTCTCAGCGATAGCGAAAAGACCGCCGGCCCGGGAAACTCTACGGTACCTGGAAAACCGGATGTTGGGAGCGTCTGATGAAAATCTATGCAATGCAGGGGGACACGCTTGAAGCCGTTTGCGCTCGCTTTTATGGGCGCACGGCAGGCGTCGTTGAAGCCGTTCTGAAGGCCAATTCTGGCCTCGCGGAGTTAGGCGTTATCTTGCCTCACGGCACGCCGGTAGAGATGCCGGAGGTGGATAGCGCCCCCACAAAAGAATCCGTAAACCTATGGGACTGAGCCTGGAGAAGATCACCACGTTTATCGCCTACTGGCTGGCCGTGGCGCTGGCCTGGTTCGGGGCGATGTCTCCTGAAAAAGTCGCGCTGTACGTGGGAAGCCTTTGCGCCATTTTTACCGCGCTGACGAATTACTGGTTTAAGCGAAAAACCTGGCGCTATCTCCAGTCTCTGGGCCTCGACAAGAAGAGCATTCGTGAACTCAATCATTAAGCGTTGCAGCGTCGCCGGCGTGCTGGCCCTGGCGGTGCTGATGCCTGACTTTCGGCTACTGAAAACGTCCCCGGAGGGGCTGGCGTTGATTGCCGATCTCGAAGGATGTCGCCTCTCGCCTTACCGGTGCAGCGCCGGGGTCTGGACGTCAGGCATTGGACACACGGCAAACGTCGTGCCGACGCGGGACATTACCGAGCGTGAGGCCGCGGTAAACCTGGTCGCTGACGTGCTCAACGTTGAGCGGCGGCTGGCGGCCTGCGCGCCGGTGGAGATGCCGCCCCGGGTCTACGACGCGCTGGTGAGCTTTACCTTTAATGTCGGCACGGGCGCCGCCTGCCGTTCGACCCTGGTGTCGTTTATTAAGCGTAAACAGTGGCCGCAGGCATGCGGCGAGCTTACCCGCTGGGTGTACGTCAACGGCGTCAAAAATGCCGGGCTGGAAAACCGCCGCGTTCGCGAGAAAGCCTGGTGCACGAAGGGGCTGCCGTGAGGGTCCTCATGCTGATATTGGCCGGGCTGCTGGCCGTCACGCTGTGGCTTCGTCATGACAACCAGACCCTGTCCCGCTCCTTGGCCACCGCTAACCGGGTCGCCAGCGAGCAAAAAAACGCTCTCGCCGCGCTTAATCAACAGCTTTCCCTGGCACATCGGATGGCCAGATCCAACGAAAACGCCCAGGTGAGGCTCCGTGAGGCGCTGCTCGTTGCCAATGAGGAGCAGGCGAGACGGGAAGCGACTATCGGGAGATTGCTCAATGAAAATGAAGCGTTACGCCGCTGGTATACCGCTCAGCTGCCTGATGCTGTCCGCAGGCTGCACACCCGCACCGCCTGCGCCTCCGCAGCACATTGTTTACAACGCCTGCCCGAAGGTGAGCCGCTGCCCGATGCCGGGAAGCGAACCCGCCACTAACGGCGATCTCAGCGCAGATATTCGCAGGCTTGAGTACGCCCTTATCGCCTGCGCGCTGCAGGTGGAAACCATTAAAGACTGTCAGGATAAACTCGATGCACAAACTCAAGAGCCTGCGTCAGGCATTAATTGACGCGATCCCCCAGCTGAATGCTCACCCGGAGCGCCTGCAGATGTCGGTCGGCAGCGGCAATATTGACGCCCGACTGGCCTCCTCGCTCTCCTTTGAAAAGCGCTATGCGCTGAACGCGAAGGTCAGCGGTTTCACCGGCGACAGCGAGGGGGTTTTCGTCCCGGTGCTGGCCTGGCTTCGGGAAAACCAGCCGGACATGTTTACCCTCGATGAAGGACACAAAAACGGATACACCTTCGCGATCGTCCTGAACGATGACGATACGATGGACATCAGCATCAGCGTGCAGGTGACCGAGCGCATTCTCGTGTCCCAGGAGCAGGGCGCTCTGCACGCGACGTACTCCCCCGAACCGCCGCTGCCGGAGCCCGTCACGCGTCCGAAAGAGTTGTACATTAACGGCGAGCTCGTCAGCAAGTGGGAGGACTAACTCCCCCGCGCTGAAAGCCGCCTGCGGCCTGCTGTCTGGACAGCTTGTTGTTTCATCCCGCAGAAAACCCCGTCTCGTTGCTGCCGTTCTTCCTGAACGGCATTCTCTTCTCATGAATACATTAACTTCCATGAACGGCATCGCTCGCGCGATCCGCAATCTGATTCGTATCGGTGTTGTGACCGATGTTGACCTCAACAGAAGGCTTTGTCGCGTCCAGACCGGCGGGATGAAAACCACCTGGCTGAACTGGCTAACCTGCCGCGCGGGACGTTCGCGCGTGTGGTGGGCCCCTTCCGAGGGCGAGCAGGTGCTGCTGCTGGCCATCGGCGGGGAGCTTGATACCGCCTTCGTGCTGCCCGGCATTTTCTCGGACGACCATCCGGCGCCGTCCGGATCGCCTGACGCGCTCCACGTCTCGTTTCCGGACGGCGCGGTCATTGAGTACGAACCCGGGCGCGGGGCGCTGACGGTTTCAGGCATTAAAACGGCCGACGTTACCGCCTCTGAATCGCTGACCGCCACCGTGCCGGAGGTGCGGGTGACGTCAACGTCACGCATTACGCTGGATACGCCTGAAGTGGTGTGCACTAACAAGTTAATTACCGCCTCTCTTGAAGTGCAGAAGGGCGGTGTGATGGCCGGAAATATCGAGCATTCCGGCGGTAAATTCACCTCCAACGGGGTGCAGGTGGACAACCACGCGCACGGCGGCGTGCAAAGCGGCGGAAGCTGGACTAAGGGGACACAATGACGGTGCGTTACAGGGGAATGAACAGGCAGACCGGGCTTAGCATTTCAGAGGCTGACCACATCCGGCAAAGCGTGCGCGACATTCTGGTCACGCCGATTGGCTCGCGGGTCATGCGCCGGGATTACGGCTCGCTGCTGGCGGCGATGATCGACAGGCCGCAGAGTCCGGCGCTGCGCCTGCAAATCATGGCTGCCTGTTATTCCGCCATCCAGAAATGGGAGCCGCGGATAAGCCTGACGGCCATCACCTTCGAGCGTTCGGAGAACGACGGGACGTTGTATGTCGATATCACCGGCACGCGCCCGACCTCCGGACAATCCTTTTCTATCACCATTTCACTGAGTTAAACGCTATGGCTATTGTTGATCTGAGCCAGCTCGCCGCGCCTGATGTCGTGGAGGAGGTGGATTATGAAACGCTGTTGGCAGAACGAAAGGCCACCTTTGTCTCGCTCTATCCGGAAGAGGAGCGAGAGGCGATTGCACGGACGCTGACGCTGGAGTCAGAGCCGATTGTGAAGCTCCTGCAGGAGAACGCCTACCGGGAAGTTATCTGGCGCCAGCGCGTTAACGAGGCCGCGCGTGCGGTCATGCTGGCCTATGCCGCAGGCAGCGATCTGGACCAGATTGGGGCAAACGCTAATCTTGAGCGCCTGGTGATTACCCCTGCCGACGACACCACCTTCCCGCCCACGCCGGCCGTGATGGAGTCCGATACCGATTTTCGTCTGCGCATCCAGCAGGCGCCGGAAGGGCTGAGCGTGGCCGGCTCAACAGGGGCGTATCAGTTCCATGGCCGCAGCGCGGATGGCCGGGTGGCGGATATTTCTGTGATCAGCCCACAGCCGGCGAACGTCACGGTCTCCGTGCTCTCCCGGGAGAATAACGGCGTGGCGTCTGAGGAACTGCTCGCCGTTGTTCGCAATGCGCTGAACGATGAGGACGTCAGGCCCGTTGCCGACCGCGTGACCGTCCAGTCGGCCAGGATTGTCGACTACAGCATTGACGCCTCGCTATTTCTCTTCCCCGGCCCTGAAAGTGAACCCGTGCTTAGCGCGGCAAGGGCCCGGCTACAGGCCTACATCACGGCCCAGCATCGGCTTGGACGTGATATCCGCAAGTCAGCCATTTACGCCGCACTTCACGTGGAAGGGGTGCAGCGGGTGGAGCTGGCCGCCCCCGCGGCGGATATCGTGCTTGATGAAACTCAAGCCTCATGGTGCAGCAACTACAGCGTAACCGTGGGGGGAAACGATGAGTAATACCCGCCTTTTACCGGTTGGCTCATCGGCGCTTGAGGTCGCGGCGGCGCGGGCCTGTGCGGACATCGAAAATACGCCTGTTCCGCTGCGCCAACTCTGGAATGCGGATACCTGCCCGGCGAATCTGCTGCCCTGGCTGGCGTGGGCGTTTTCGGTTGACCGTTGGGATGAGAACTGGCCGGAGGCCACCAAGCGGGAGGTGATCCGCGCCGCGTGGTTTATTCATGCCCACAAGGGAACGATTGGCGCCGTGCGTCGCGTGGTGGAGCCGCTTGGCTATCTGATTAACGTTACCGAGTGGTGGCAAACCGACGATCCGCCCGGCACCTTCCGCCTTGATATCGGCGTGTTAGACACGGGCATCACCGAGGAAATGTATTACGAAATGGAGAGGCTTATCGCCGATGCGAAGCCTGCCAGCCGCCACCTTATTGGCCTGAATATCATCCAGGACATACCGGGTTATCTCTATACCGGCGCCCTGAGCTATGACGGCGACATCATCACGGTTTATCCCGGATAAGTGAGAGCACAATGACAGTGAAATATAAAACGGTTATCACCAAAGCCGGTGCCGAAAAACTGGCTGCAGCAACCGTCCCGAACGGTAAGAAAGTCAATTTTGCGGCGATGGCGGTTGGCGACGGTGGCGGCACGTTGCCAACGCCAAACGCAAACCAGACGAAACTCATCAATGAAGTCTGGCGCCATGCGCTGAATAAAATCAGCCAGGACAAAAAGAATAAAAACTATGTCGTGGCGGAGCTGCTGATCCCTCCAGAGGTTGGCGGTTTCTGGATGCGCGAGATGGGGCTGTATGACGATACCGGGACGCTGATTGCGGTCGGGAATATGGCTGAAAGCTATAAACCCACGCTGGTGGAGGGCTCGGGTCGCGCGCAGACATTGCGAATGGTCATCATGGTAAGCGATATCGCATCCGTCGAGCTGACGATTGACACCTCAACGGTGATGGCAACCCAGGATTATGTTGACGAGAAGCTGACGGAGCATGAGCAGTCGCGCCGCCATCCGGACGCGACCCTTGCTGCGAAGGGCTTTACGCAGCTCAGCAGCGCCATTGACAGTGCTTCAGAGGTGCTCGCTGCAACACCGAAAGCGGTGAAGGCGGCGTACGATCTGGCTAACGGGAAGTACACGGCAGCGGATGCGACGACGGCGCGCAAGGGCATCGTTCAGCTCAGTAGCGCTACTGACAGCGTGTCTGAATTGCTGGCGGCGACGCCGAAGGCGGTGAAGACTGCGTACGATCTGGCAAATGCCAAGTACACCGCGGTGGATGCCACTACGGCGCGCAAGGGGCTTGTCCAGCTCAGCAGCGCGATCGACAGCGTGTCCGAGGTGCTGGCAGCGACGCCGAAGGCGGTGAAGGTCGCGTATGATCTGGCTAATGGGAAGTATACGGCTGCGGATGCAACAACGACGCAAAAGGGCATCGTTCAGCTCAGTAACGCGACTGACAGTACGTCCGAGACACTTGCCGCGACGTCGAGAGCGGTTAAGGCCGCGAATGATAATGCCAGCGGGCGCGTGCCGTCAGGGCGAAAGATTAATGGTTATGCGCTAACAAATGATTTCAATATTACTGCCCAGGACATTTTTAACGGTCAAGCTGTAGGAATTGGCAATGCTGCTGACTTAAATGCTTACACGACACCAGGGCTGTATTACCAGCCAGCAAATGCGCAGGCCGCAACAGGGAAAAATTACCCTGAGGCAAATGCCGGTTCGCTGGAAGTCTATAAGCATGCTGGTTTCACGCAGATTTACCGGATTTATAACAGCTCTCGCACATACATTCGCACGCTTTACAGTGGAGTGTGGTCAGCCTGGACCAGGCAGTATGATGAGGCCAATAAACCAACGGCTGTGGATGTTAGTGCGATCCCCCTGGCGGGCAGCACCGCAGTCAGTGGGGTAGTAAGAAATTCAGCTGAATTTCAAAGCATTTCGGCAAATAGCTATCGTATGGTTTATGGCAACTACGGTGCATTTTGGCGTCAGGATGGTAGCAATTTGTATCTCATGCTGACTAATAGCGGCGACCAGTACGGCAGTTATAACAGCCTTCGTCCTTTAGCGGTTAGCTTGTCTTCTGGTGATGTCACCATGGGTAAGCTGAATTTAACAAATTTTCAGTATTTCGATGCTCGTTATTATACCAAAGCGCAATCGGATGCTGCCTACATGGCGAAAACGGGCGTATATACCAAAACAGAGAGCGACGGACGATTTCAGCCTAAAGGGAGTTATACCCCTGCAGGCCAGGCCTATACCAAAGCAGAATCGGATGCCCGATACGGCGTTGGGAAAACGACGACGGGTAATAACAACGCCTACTACACACACGGCAATGGAGCTGTTTTCATGCAGGCTGTAAGAGGGATCTCTATTGGTAATAACACCGCCGTCACCGTGACTCTGCCTACGTCATTCCCTAATGGCATTTTGGGGACGGGGGTCAGCTATTACGGTTCTGGAGGCAATAACTCGGACTCGTTTTATCTTTGCACTCCGGTTGGGAAAAATCAGGTGAAAATTGAAACCCATAACTGCACTGGAACATTTTCGTTAATTGTCTCGGGTTATTGATATGAATAAATATTTTAGTAATACAGAGAGTAGTTTTTACCTTGAGGAAACTGTTCAGGTATACGAAGAGCAAGGTATTTCTGTTCCCTCAGATCTGATGAAAATAACCGACTCAGAATATGAATCATTTATGGTGTCACCAGACAGAAAGACGCCACGATTCAATATCAATCGTAATTGCATGGAGTGGGTCGATATAGCTCCGCCCTCAAAAGAAGAAGCTATTCAACATGCCGATTCATTGAAAGCACAATTGATGTCTGTTGCTACTCAGGCCATCTTACCGTTACAGGATGCTGTTGATTTAGAGATGGCTACTGATAAAGAGACGATTTTACTGACGGAGTGGAAAAAGTACCGTGTACGTCTAAACCGTATTGACGTCAATGCAGCACCAGATATTGAATGGCCTGAATCACCGTTAAGCGAATAAATAAACTTCAACTTATAGTGCACCCTAATAGCTGGACATCCCGTTATTGAGGTGCACTTTTCTATAACAAAGAAAATACTCCCTCAAAAAATTCTTATACCAGTAACTCTGGAACAACCATTGCTGTTTAATTAGACAATAAAATTATCATCAGCGATCAAAGCTTCGGGTAAATCAATTCAACTGCTCATTGTATGTTGTGCTGCCCTACCGCCAACGGCATTACGTTTCATACCTCCTCCGCCCAAGAGAAAATAGCCTCACCACTAAACGAAGGAGTTAACCGGATGGGCGACTATCACCACGGCGTGGAAGTCATCGAAATCAACGATGGCACGCGCACCATTTCTACCGTCTCGACGGCAATCATCGGCATGGTCTGTACGGCCAGCGATGCTGACGACAAGACATTTCCGTTAAACGAGCCAGTGCTCATTACCAACGTGCAAAACGCGATTGCGAAAGCCGGCAAGGCGGGGACGCTGTCCTCTTCTCTGCAGGCGATCGCTGACCAGTGCAAACCGGTTGTCGTGGTTGTGCGCGTTGCCGAAGGTATCGACGACCCGGAAGATCCGGAAGCGGCACAGAAAGGGACTATCTCTAACATCATCGGTACCACCGACGAAAACGGCAAATACACTGGCCTGAAGGCGCTTCTGACCGCGAAAACGGTAACCGGCGTGAAGCCGCGCATTCTCGGCGTGCCGGGGCTGGATTCTCAGGAAGTGGCGACCGCACTGGCAGCGACGTGCCAGAGCCTGCGCGCGTTCGGCTACGTCAGCGCATGGGGCTGTAAAACGATTCCTGAGGCAATCAACTACCGCAAAAACTTTAGCCAGCGCGAGCTGATGGTTATCCACCCTGATTTTCTGGCATGGAATACCACCACGAACGCAACGACAACGGCCTGGGCTACCGCCCGTGCGCTTGGCCTGCGCGCCAAAATCGACCAGACCATGGGCTGGCATAAAACCCTGTCAAACGTTGGCGTCAACGGCGTCACGGGCGTAAGCGCCTCCGTCTCCTGGGATCTTCAGGAGCAGGCCACCGATGCGAACCTGCTTAACCAGGCTGGCGTCACCACGCTGATTCGCAACGACGGCTTCAAATTCTGGGGTAACCGCACCTGCTCAGACGACCCGTTATTCGTCTTTGAAAACTACACCCGTACCGCACAGGTGCTGGCCGATACCATGGCGGAAGCGCATGCGTGGGCGATGGATAAACCTATCACCCCAACGCTTATCCGCGACATCGTTTCCGGTATCAACGCCAAGTTCCGCGAGCTGAAAACCAACGGCTATATCGTCGACGGCACCTGCTGGTATGACCCTGAATCGAACGATGCATCCACCCTGAAAGCGGGGAAACTGTATATCGATTACGACTACACCCCTGTCCCGCCGCTGGAAAACCTGACCCTGCGCCAGCGCATCACCGATACCTATCTGGCAGATCTGTCAGATTCGGTTAATAGCTAAGGAGCTGAAGCATGGCGTTACCACGCAAACTTAAATACCTGAATATGTTCAACGATGGCCTGAGCTATATGGGCGTTGTTGAGTCTGTCACCTTACCGAAGCTCACCCGCAAGCTGGAGAAGTATCGCGGCGGCGGTATGCCTGGCTCGGTCTCTATCGACCTCGGCCTGGACGATGATGCCCTGGCGCTGGAGTGGACCATTGGTGGTCTGCCGGACGTGGCGCTGTGGGCGCAGTATGCCTCTCCGGGCGCGGACAGCGTGCCTCTGCGCTTTACCGGCTCTTTCCAGCGCGACGACACGGGCGAAATCTCCGCCGTCGAGATCGTGATGCGCGGCCGTCACAAAGAGTTTGATGGCGGTGAAAACAAGCAGGGCGAGAGCGGCACCACCAAGATGTCCACCGAGTGCGCTTACTACCAGCTGACCATCGATGGCAAAGAGATTGTCGAAATCGACATCATCAACATGGTGCTGAAAGTCGACGGCGTCGATCGTCTGGCTGAACACCGTAAGGCGATTGGCCTGTAACCCTTTAACCGGCCGGGACTGCCGGCCGGTAAGTTAACTTTCTGAAGAGTAACGAAATGGACAACATCAACGAGACTGCCATGAACGAAAGTGAAAACCTACATATCGTCACGCTGGATAGCCCCGTTCTGCGCGGCGAGCAAAAAATCGAAAAGGTGACCGTCGCCAAACCCAATGCGGGAACCCTGCGCGGGGTGTCGCTGGCGTCGCTGGCGCAATCTGACGTCGATGCGCTGATCAAGGTGCTGCCGCGAATGACCTCGCCGGCGCTGACCGAGCATGAGGTTGCGCGCCTGGATGCCTGCGATCTGCTCTCTTTTGCAGGTAAGGTGATCGGTTTTTTGTCACCGGCTTCGGCTCGCTGAAATTTCCCGAAAAACTGTCGGTCGACGATCTGATGGCGGATATCGCGGTGATCTTTCACTGGCCGCCGTCAGAGCTGTACTCCCTGAGCGTGACCGAACTCCTCTTATGGCGCGAAAAAGCGCTGCAGCGAAGCGGAAACCACCATGAGTAATAATGTCAGTCTTCAGGAACTGCTTAAGGCAGTCGACCGGGCAACCCGACCGCTTAACGCTCTCCATAACGCCAGCCTCACTCTCGCGAGCGATATCCGCAGTGCGCAGGCGACGCTGGGGGCGCTCGATGAGCAGGCAGGGCGTATTGACGGCTTCAGGAAAGCAAACGCCCGGCTCACCGTGACGGAGCAGTCGCTTGCCCTGGCGAAACAGCAGGCAGCGGCGCTGGCGGTGCAATTTAAGAACACGCAAAACCCCACCCAGGCCCAGGCCGATGCGTTGTCCGCAGCCCGAAAATCGGCAGCCGACCTTAAGCTTGAGTACAACAGCCTGCGCTACTCGGTGCAGCGCCAGCGCGCTGAACTCGCCCAGGCGGGAATAAACACGCGCACGCTCTCGTCGGATGAGCGTCGTTTACGCACCCACATCAGCGATAAAACGCTGCAGCTTAACCGACAGCGTGATGCGCTGGCCCGCGTCAACCAGCAGCAGGAGCGGCTGAGTACCGTTCAGAATCGCTATGAGTCAGGCAAACGCGTTGCCGCACGGGTGCATCAGCTGGCTAATGCGGGCGTGGGCATGGCCAAAGCGGGCTTTGACCAGACGTCCCGGTTCATGGCCCCCGGCATCAGTTTTGAAAAGCAGATGTCGGCCATACAGGCAAGCCTTGGCCTGGAGAAGGGCGACGCCCGGCTTGAGGCCATTCGCCAGCAGGCGCGGGAGGTAAGCGTCAGCGCCGGCGTACCTGCGGATACGGTCGTTCGGGCTCAGAACGCGCTGGCCCGTTCAGGCTATGACGCCGATGGGCTGCTTGCGGCCACCGCGCCAGCGGTCAACCTCAGCCTGGCGGGGAACGTCGACGCGGCTAAGGCGGCCGATACGATCGCCAGCACGCAGGCCGCGTATCGCCTGGCGAATACGGATGCGGGGCGCATCGCAGACGTGCTTACGCGCGGTTTTACCTCTTCAAATACCACCCTCGCTGAGATGGAGGCCGCCATCACCTCCGCCGCGCCCGCTGCGGATGCTTCCGGTCTGGGGCTTGAAGAGACCACCGCGCTGCTTGGCGTTCTGGCGGAAAAAGGGATGAAAGGTGCGGCTGCCGGGGACGCGCTCAGCGCGATGCTGCGCCATGTTCAGACTCCGGATGCCATAAAAGCCGCGGGGGTGCTGGCTTCCGCTTCGGGTGATGGATCGCTTGATGAAAAACGTCAGCAGCTGCAGGGGGCGAAGGGCAGTACCGCACTCGCGGCTTCCGTTCAGACCGATAATCTTGACGGCGACATCAGCCGGTTCCAGGCCGCGTTGAACGGGTTGAAGATTGATGTATTTGATAAATCGGATGGCGCTTTGCGCAATCTGACCACTACCGCAACGGGGTGGGTCGGCACGCTTTCGCTTTGGGTAAACGCTAACCCTGAGCTGACGCAAACCCTGGTCAGCGTGATTATCGGCGCACAGGCATTTGCCGGCGTACTGGGCACCTTAGGGATGGTCGTCGCGCCGGTGTTGTCTGGCCTGAATCTGGTCATGACCGCCGCAGGAATGTTGGGAACGGTATTCAGCGTGGTGGGTGGTGCCATCATGACGGTGCTGGGCGCCCTTAGCTGGCCGGTTATTGCCCTTGGCGCGGCGATTGCCGCCGGTGCTTTGCTGATTTTTAAATACTGGGAGCCCATCAGCGCCTTCTTTGGCGGAGTGATTGAGGGGCTTTCTGCGGCCTTCGCGCCGCTGGGCGAGCTGTTCGCTCCGCTGTTACAGGCCTTTGGTTTCATTTCAGAAAAACTGGGCGGGATCTGGCAGTGGTTTACCGATCTGATTGCGCCGATTAAGGCAACGCAGGAAACGCTCGACAGCTGTAAAAATGTCGGCGTGGCGTTCGGTCAGGCGCTGGGCGATGCGCTAATGGCGCCGCTTAATCTCTTTAACAGCCTGAGCGGCAAGGCCAGCTGGCTGCTGGAGAAGCTCGGCGTCATAAAAAAAGAGTCGGGCAATATCGACTCGGCTGTGCCGAAAGAAGGCACATCCTCTGCTGACGCCGGCAGTGCCTGGGACCTGGAGCCACCTGTTTATAGCGGCTTCATGGGATACCAGCCGACGGCTGCCGCGGGAGGACGCTCTTACGTCGATCAGAGTAAAAGCGAATACAACATCACGCTGCAGGGGAGCACGGCCTCCGGAACGGATCTGACTCGTCAAATCCGGGAGGCAATAGAGAGCAGTGAACAGGATAAAGCGAGACGGCAGCAAGCCAGCTTTATGTATGGTTGAGGAGAGAGAAAATGTTAATGGTGCTGGGTCTGTTTGTCTTTGAACGACGAACCTTACCGTATCAGTCAATGCAATTTTCAAAGGACTACCGCTGGGTGTCCAACGATCGCATCGGAAAACCCAAAGCCTGGCAGTATCTTGGCGAAGGTGAGACTTCTCATTTGCTCACAGGGACGCTCTATCCGGAAATCACCGGCGGGCGACTCTCCCTGAAGGCGATCGAGCTGATGGCGAATGAAGGACGGGCGTGGCCGTTGATAGACGGCACCGGCATCATTCACGGCATGTTTGTCATTGAGAAAGTCACGCATACGCACACGGATTTTTACAGCGATGGTGCCGCCCGAAAAATTGAGTTTACCCTGTCGCTAAAACGCGTGGACGAATCGCTGATGACGATGTTTGGCGACCTGAGAACGCAGGCTTCAGAGCTGGTGGAAAGCGCACATAATAGCATTGGAGGGCTGGCGGGATGATCGCTGAAATGAATATCCGGGCGGGTGGGAAAATCGCCCCTGATTTTATGCTTAAGCTTGACGATCGCGATATCACGCAAAATTTCAGCCATCGTCTTATCAGTTTGACCATGACCGACAAGCGCGGGCTGGAGGCCGATCAGCTGGATATTCAGCTGGATGATTCCGACGGGCTGTTAGACCTGCCTGCCCGGGGGGCAACGCTCTCCTTATGGCTGGGATGGGCGGGAACCCCGCTCGAGCAGAAAGGGAACTTTACGGTCGATACCATTGAGTTTCGGGGCGCGCCGGACACGCTGACCATTCGGGGATGCAGCGCGGATTTTCGCGGAAAGCTAAACGTGCGGCGCGAACAGTCGTGGCATGACACGACGATCGGCGCGATCGTGAATACCATTGCTCAGCGTAACCGGCTGACCGCCAGCGTCGCGGCGGATCTTTCATCCATTGCTATTTCTCATATCGATCAGTCTCAGGAGACAGACGCGGCGTTTCTCACCCGCCTGGCCGAACGCAACGGTGCCTTTGTTTCAATTAAAGCCGGCAAGGTTATTTTTATGAAAGCGGGCCAGGCCGTGACGGCTGGCGGCACCTCGATTCCCTTGATGATGATTGAACGTGGGGATGGCGATAAGCATCTTTTTTCCGTCGCGGACCGTGAAAATTACTCCGGCGTGACGGCCAAATGGCTGCAAACGCGCGACCCCAAAAAGCAAAATCCTCAATTGAGTATTAATCGTTTGCCTGAGGGGCAGGCGGCAGAGGGGCTGCAGCACCCGGATGCCGCTGCGCCGATTGCGGGAGCAGGGGGGAAGGAGCAGAAGCCGCAAGAGATGCTGGTGGGATCGGCGGAAAACGTATTTGAGCTCACCACGGTGTATGCCTCGGAAGAGCAGGCGCTGAGGGCTGCGGAGGCGAAGTGGCGCGCGCTTCAGCGCGGTACCGTGAATTTTTCCATCCAGCTGGCGCTGGGACGCGCCGATCTGTTCCCCGAAACGCCGGTGCTGGTAAACGGCTTTAAACGCGTCATTGACGAGCAGGCCTGGATCATCAGCGAGGTGGTTCATACCCTCAGCGGGAGTGGATACACCACGAAGCTGAACCTTGAGCGTAACGTCACCGACGAAAAATTTGCTGTCGACAGTGAGTAATTTATTTGCCTTTACGTTGTTTTTGAGTATTATTAATTCACAAATTGTGAATTAAACGGAGGGGTACATGTTTCATTGTCCTAAGTGCAAGCATTCAGCGCATGCGCGTACCAGTCGCTACTTGAGTGAAAATACCAAAGAGCGGTATCACCAGTGCACCAATGTGGACTGCAGCTGTACGTTCGTGACGATGGAGTCCGTGGAGCGTCTGATTGCGACTCCCGGTGCCTCTGAACGTGTCCGAACGGCTTCGCTGAACCACGGTTAGCGACTGCGTTACCGGCTCAAAAAATCAATAAAAAAGCCACTCAATTGAGTGGCTTAATCATATGATTCTAAAAATAAAATTTGGTGGCCCCTGCTGAACTTGAACCAGCGACCTGCCGATTATGAGTTCCAATTTAAAGTCTTATAAAATAATAGGTTAGATTTAAAATGGGTTGTTGCATCGAATAATTTCAAATATGAAAGCATAGTGAATAGGTCTGCTGCCATTTTGCTGCCAATGATGCCTATAAAAAATGATAATCGCCATTCAAGAGGTAGAGGGCTAAACCAATCATAAAGGAGCCGAACAGCGAAAACACAGTGTTATACCAGTAGAAGTAGATAGGTGTTTCGGATCGGTAGATGTAGTAATTTTCATATGTGCCTTTATACCAGCCGACGAAGACCCCACTTCTAAGAACTTTTGCAGAATGAAAAATCATCCACAATCCGCAAAGAAGTACACAGGTCAATACTAATAATGTATCCCATTCCATAGCTTGTCTTCTAAACACAACGCCTTATAAAAGTGTTAGTGGGTTGAGCAATGTCGCTTCATTCAGGTGGTCAGGTGCAAAGTGAGCGTAGCCGAGAAACTCGAAAATTCGGAGCTATGGAGGCGCGCAGCAACGCGCTCGCTTGAGGTGATGTAATTTGCCAGACCAGACCGACAAAACGCGCGCAGCGGCAGCGGTACGTCGCAATAACTGCCAGAGAATGCTTAACAGCATAAAGCATGATTAAAATACCCCAAACGTATAAGAAGTGCGGAGAGCCAGCACCGGGTGATCGCGCGGGGTATTGCCATCGAGGGAGGCTACGTGCTGGCAGACCCAGGATGCGAAAGAATTGGCACTAAAAACAATATAGGGCGGCTTAACCGCCCCCTTTTTTTATACTGTTACACGCTCGTTCCACGCATCTGAATATTGGACGTTCCCATCACAATACTTCCAGGTGATCCGCTCATAGCGCAGCTGTACGCCCTCATTATGATTATGCATCTGTAAACCTGGCTCTTTGCAGTTATGCATAACTGGGTTAATGCTGACTACCCGCACATTCTCAAGCAGCATGTTGAAATACTCGACCTCTTGCCCCGCGTCGTTGATTCTGTACCACTTAATTTCAACACTTTTAAGCGTCCGGCCGGTTGCTACCGCTTTATAGAGATATGGGCTGGAGCTATCAAATTCTTTCTCGATCATAAGCGGCGCATGTAAGCGTGTACCCGTGATTTTGCCCGTGTTGCTATCGGTTGGAACAAGCAAGCCGTGACTAAAAGAGAGAATTTCTACGCTACTTTCACGATCCTGAACATCTACAGACCCCCTGATCAGGTTGCCGCCATCGTCTTTAAGCCACATGTAAGCTGGAATAGCCATTTTTAAAACTCCATTTAATGAGGGTAAACCCTCATTAAACGGCTAAAACCGGATCGCAGGTGATACAAATTGTGTTATCGGTATGAGTGATTAAAATTCGTTAAATATTGATATTAATAATAAAAATGATTGATTGATCTCAAACAGTACCGTGCAGCGCCGTTGCTCTTATGTTGCTGGTTTTGCCAGGCAAAAGGGAATAACGATGGCATGTATACCGATTTACCCGCCCCGCGGGCTGGAGATATTACGCGAACACATCAGGCTTGCGCGGGCGCGTCACGGAGTCCAGGATATGGCTACCCCGCTTACGTATACGTGGTTTTATGAGCGAGTAAGAAACGGCGGGGTGTGGGATTACAAACAACAAAAACGGGCTTACGCTGACTTCGGGAATTTTCATTACGGCGCAGTGGGTTATGCAGCGTGCATACCTGCAAAGATTTTGCTTATTGCCGCCGGCGCGGCGCAGTGGAAAGCCGGCACATCAAGACCAGAGTGGGGGAATTTTACGGGGGCCCCGCCGTTTGGTGATGATCCGATGGACCAATTTTGGATAAAGCAAGGCATAGACTATGTTAAGCAGCACCACTATTAAGGCGTTTAAGGCGTTGCATTTGGTGGCTACATTCGCTATGGCTATCGTGATTGCGGGGTACTGTTATTTCCAGCATATCCAGCGCTTAACGGTGAGTGACAAACTTTATGAGGTTCGCCAGCTCACGCCCCGTACGTGGTTATATATAACTGAATATGACGGCTCGAACATGACCACAGGGGAAGTATATCGTTATTTTTTAGCAAGCAAGATTGACGGCGATCCGCTGGTGGCTCTCGAAAAACAACATATCGCCCCAACGCTTACAGCGAACACCGCCCGTGTGAAAGTTGACGGTATAGGCAACAATATCTCATTTACTGTTTATGGCACCGTGTACAGCTTCACAACGTCCGCATTTTTTTATGATGCAGAGGGAATAGCGGCCGCGCCGTCAATCGACTTAACGGCCCGCGGCGAGGGCAGGGACAAGGGGAAATTTAGTCGATAGATAAATATTCATTTAAAAATCCCTTGCGGTCGGGTCAATGACCCGATGAGCCGCGTGTAAGTTTTCACGGCGTACCCGTAGCGGTTCATGGATCAAAGGTACATTGTGATTGCCCGCCGGGCACAAATTGGGTTATTGCCCCTGCAGGTCAATGGCTGGGGCGTGGGTGAGATCCGGTTGATGTTGCCAGGGAAGAACTTCCCTGCAAAAATTACAGCCAGAATCCCCCACATACGATCTGCGAATTCGCAACTTTTGGTTTAATGATTTCGGGAATCATCATGATGCTTCGATCGTCTCAAAACACATGTCGGCGGTAGGTCTAGCGGGTTTTTTGGCAGGGGAAGGCCTGATAATTCGCGGATATGCCTTACCCTGCTAACTGTTAAAAAATGATAAGGTTTTTGGGGCATACCTTCAAAAGGATTTTTGCGTTGATTGCTGCGAGCAAAAAGAAAAGGCAGCATTAACTGATAAGCTTTTCCGGTTGAGTCAACTTTCATGGGCGGATATCCGCCAGCAGCACCGGCATAAACTCGGATACGAAAAAATTTCCCGTAACTCAATCAAGGAGACCATCCCCGCGCATGTTACCGAAGACGTGGAGCTGGTCACCAGACCGCCAGACCGAGCCAGTGCTGGCAGTTTTACGGAAAACCGAAACTAAAAGATTGAAAAGAATTTCAGTATTTTTCAGTGAAATGGATTCGATGAGGATTTTGTGAATTCTTAACCAACAGATAAATAAGGATATTTATTGTTTTATGTGAAACTGGAGGAGCAAGTCATATACAGAAACATAACTTAGAAAAGTTAGCAGAAGTCAAATGGGGCGCGGGTTGACAGTGAAATTTACAATTGGACTGGAGTGAAAAAATTGAACGACATGGATCATTTTTGCGAGTGGGCAAACTGTACTTCATATGGGAATCTGCGGAAACTTGGGATGCAACAATCGAAAGCACTGGTCATGGATTAAGCCGCGTGGCGTAGCATACAAAACAGAGCAGCAGACGCTCACCGAGGCGGTTGAGCTTAACAGCAAGAGTTATAAGCAATTTTATTAGGAAATATAACTTTTTGGCTCAGTGGTTGAGCCGAACCGTCTGGGATTCGGCTCAATTGGAATTCTTCATCTACGATTAATTTGCATGGCTAGCCCACAAGTGCCTTGATTGTGGCTTCGGCTGCCGATCCCAATACCGACATTACACCAAAATTTATTACCTGAAGTGAAGCCAGACTCATTTATTCTTAGTTCATCACCATTTATCTTAACTTCTACCCCGTTGCAATATAGGCTCCCTCTTGTTATCACAACTTTATTAGGAGGTTTAAAATCAATCTCGAGCAAAATTACTCTCTCTTTTTCTCTTATAGTCAATTTTGTGCCGACAAGTTGTATGTCCCAAGCATTAATGTTGTAAATCAACTGGTTGTTTATGATTGATATCAAAGGGTTATTTTCACGGTCGAATAAGTTAACGTTGAGCAAGATATGATTGTCTTGAATAACAAAACCTATAAGTGGAATTCCATCCACCATCACTGGAGCTACCCAAACAAAGGATTGTTCTTCTGTGATCGGAGTGAAAAATTCATCAGTCCCAATTTTTACGCTCATCTCGGAGCCTGAAAAATGAAGAGTGTATGGCGGAGATACCCCTGCACGAAGGTTGAAAGGGTCTAGATTGGCTTTGCGTACATCTTCTTTTGGCAGCCACCCATTAGTTTTTTCTTTATGATGTTTATCACATAGCAGGGTAATCTCCTCTGCAACGTGTCTTTTCACTTCCGCCCATTCCTCCATATGTTCATATTCATATAGGGGGGTCCCACAAATTACACATCCAAACCCGCAGCGTTGCCGGACTTCCCTCTGAATAGGTCTTGGTATGTTCCTACTCGTGCATGCAGCACTTTCAGTCATAGTGCGTTTCCTCGGATTAGTCGACGTTTGTTGCCAACCGGTCTAAGAAAGATAGGTCAGCGACAAAATTTTCTTTAAGAAGAACTCTGCTAAATCAATGTACTTGTATGGAGTGGATCTGGAAAGACATGATACCGAAAAATCTTGCGACACTTTTGCGACAGTCATATGTTAGACAACAAAAAAGCCACTCAATCGAGTGGCTTAATCATATGATTCTAAAACTAAAATTTGGTGGCCCCTGCTGGACTTGAACCAGCGACCAAGCGATTATGAGTCCCTATCTTTACTGTTAAAAAACAATAATATACTTAATTTTCATAAACTTGTTTCATAGAATAGTGAAGAATATGACAGCATAGTGATTAGATATGCTGCCATTTTGCTGCCACTGCGGGAGTCGTCGGTCGTTCTTTTTAACTTTTGATAAGGGCTATGAGGGTAGTCTTTTCAAGCTGCGAGTGATGATAACCTTCTGATTGATCGAAAAGAACATGGCATTTATTGGTTGTTTTATTATCTAGAATGCTAAATACATCATCTGCGACTTTACTAGTGTCGAAAGCTTTCAAAAATCTTTCATAGAAAATATCGTAACTATCATACTTTTTAAAAGTAAGTTGTTCAAATGAAGGGCCTGTTGCGATATTGGCTGATCCACTCAGGCATTCCACATAATTATCATTTACGCCGCAATAAATTTTTGCATGAAATCGAGTGTTTTTAATAGCTTCTTCTATCACTTGTGGCGTAAATTTAAATTTGCTTAAAACGTTATAATCATGAAAAACCTCTGATACTGCTTTTTTAAAAGAGTTCAATGTTTGAGTTTTAGTGATTATTTTAAGTTTGTTTGAGCTTGATTGGGATATGATTTCGCCCCATAATTCTAGTAGTTCAGAATTTTCGGATCTTGTATGACCAACGTAAGGGAATATTAGATAAGTTTTTTCAAATAATAGCTCCCACCTAACAATTAATTTTTTTATGGCTTCTATAAAATCAGATTTCGTAATGGTTCCATCGATTCTGTCTTCGAGAGAAACGCAATTACTTATATTTCCGAGTAGAAAATCGTTATCAGAAAAATCGCAATGGTCAAACTTTTTGTAGAACAAAGCGGAATGATTTTTACCACAGGAGCAAGTCAAATCGATTTTTAGTATTGATTTTTCTGCATTATATCCATAACCTGATATGTCTTCAGATATGTATTGATAAACTTGCTGGCCCCATTCTTGATATTCACTTGCCATGCTTTCGTAGGCTATTTTTTCTAAGTTATCATCACAGCTATGACATTTGTAAAGATTATAAGATTCAAAATCAAATTTTGGGTTGTTTCTGAAAATATCACCTTTATATTTGAATGCTACTGTTAGTTTTTTGAGGTTTGATGGTGATTCACACTCATAATCCAAGTAATCTATTTTATCTGCTCCACTAACAATATACGATTCATCTGGATTCTTACATTGAATACCAAAAGTGTCCCCGCAACTTTGACATTTTGCGAGCATTTCCCCAATGTCATTTTCCATTTGGAATTTAAGTTCGTGATAATCAATTACATTATTGCAGTGTGGGCATGTGCCTTTAAATTGTTTTTTAGTGTGATACATGATGGCATCCATTTAAGAATTTCAATTGTTTAATAACGTTAATGGGTTTAGTTTAATTGCTTCAGTAAGATGATCTGGGGCGAAGTGAGCATAACGCATCGTCACCTTAATATCCGTATGGCCTAAGATGCGCTGAAGAACTAAAATATTACCTCCGCGCATCATAAAATGACTGGCAAAAGTATGCCGAAGAACATGCGACAGCTGGCCGTCTGGCAGCTCTATCCCCGCGCGCTTTATCGCGCTCCTGAATGCTGCATAACATCCGGTAAAGAGTGGTTTGGAAGTTCGGTTTTTGGGTAGCAAATCGTACAGCTCATCACTGATTGGAACCGCACGGTTTTTCTTACCTTTCGTTTTGATAAAAGTGATTTTGCCGGGGCTTATCTGCTTGCCAGTTAAGCTTTCAGCCTCTCCCCATCTTGCGCCGGTCGCAAGGCAGATTTTGACAATTGTGGTTAAATCACTTGCTTTGCTTTTCTCGCATTCCTCAAGCAAGCGCGTCGCTTCCTCAACCGTAAGCCAGGCTAGCTCAACTTCTGCAATCTTAAACTCTCTGACGTTTTCGAGAGGGTTTGGTGCTGTCCAGTCATCAAGTCTTTTCAGCTCATTGAACATAGCCCGAAAGTAAGCCAGTTCCAGGTTTACCGTGCGAGGAGTTACGGACTTAACGCGATCCGAGCGGGTTATTTTCCCGCTTAAACGCTGCTCTCTATACGTTGAGAATAATTTTGCGTTGAATTCAGTTGCGAGGGGGTCGCCCATAGCGAGACAGGCAAACTCCATTGCGCCTTTACGCTTCTCGCCATCAGCGAGTGTTACACCATGTGCGTTATACCAGGCTGTAACCAAATCACGAACGCGGCGTTTGTCTGTTTTCTCACCCAGCCACGGCTTATCTTGGGCTTGTTCCTTTACATGGCGCTCGAATGCCATAGCCTCCCCTTTGGTGGCGAATTGGCGACGAATACGCCGCCCATCCCTACCGTTGGGGAAAACCTGAGCCTGCCACTTACCATTGCTTAATTTGCTAACTGCCATTCTATAGGCCTATTGAGTTATGGAATTACCACCACGCATTAGAGCTTGCCAGTGTTCCTCGCTGAGGATTTTCAGTGGAACTCCTTTATTGTCACGATAATCAATAGCCTGTTCTATCTTTCTTCCGAAGCTTTGAAATTTCCAATCCTTCGAGCTAAGGGCGCCAATAATTAAATAGTCCAAATCTTGAGTAACACGATCAACAATTTGGCAACCAAGCTTTATAAGGTCACTTTCACATTGTCTACGGGAGCTGCATAGAAACTTACCAGTGAGGCAAACTTTACTATCTATAGGATTAAACTCGTCAATTAGGTCAACAGGTGAAGTTGTGGAATACCCATCCACAATACCCTCAGAAATATTTGAGCCTGTAAAAGCGGTTATTTCTTGTAATAATTTGGTGCGCTCTTCGTCTGTTATCACTCCATCACTCAGGATTGATTGAACCAGTTCGTAAAGATGTTTACCGGGGTAATTGCTTTTTAAAGCTGCATTTGTAGATAAGAACCAGTTTAAATAGCTGATTTCTTCATCGCTCAAATGATAGTCAGAAGCAAGCCCCTTACATAGCCCCTCAAGCAAATGCTTGTCAGAGTCTGCAGAGTATAGGTCAATGTTTGGAGTATCCATCAAGCCGCGTTGCATTTCATGGAGCAGTTCTTTCAATTCGTCTAATTCAACTTTTTCAACTACACCATCCGAAAGGATTTCGCTTATTTTATCTCTGATGCAGTTTACGAAATAATTTTGGGAAAGAACGTCTGATTCCATCAGCCATGTATCAAGGAAAATCATTTCTTTTTCAGTTAATTTTCCATCACAGGTCATCCCTTCAATTAGGTTGATTAAGTTAGCGATGGCTTTATCTCTATTGTGTGTATAGTTGAAAGCGCTAAATTGAGTCATACCAATATTCCTTATTCAGTAAATGTTATTTTGCTGATCACTCTGCCATTGGCTTTAATATCCGATGGTGTGCATTCAAAGGATGCGGGGCCATTCTCTACGCGTAAGCGCCCACCTGGAAGACGGTAAACCTGTCTGATGCTCATAAAGCCATCTAATTCAATCAACCAGATTCCATCGTTGATCTCTCCCCTGAACTCGTCCACGAGATAGAGCGAATTTTCAAACTTCACAATGAATGGGGCCGTTGTGCCTTGAGGTAAAAGGCGAGCGTCGTAGCGAACTTGCTCAGAGGATGAAATAACCCCATTTGAGATTTCTTTTAATTGCAAAGGCAATCCATTGTCGCCATCTGCTTTTGTTGTGGATGAACCTTGCCCTGTAGTTAACCAAAGCATCGATGCGCCCGTGTCAAGATGGCATGCAATGAGCCAATCGTGCGGGAAAGTATCGCGCATCCAACGGTTTGCCATAGTGCTTTGTGATACCCCTAGATGGTCGCATAAAGCCTGTCTGGTACTGAATCCGTATGCCTGGAGGATACGCGTTATCGCTTCCTTCCCACCACTTTGAGATGGAAAGTTGTATTTTGAGATCGCTTCAGGGGTCTCTTTTGTGTTTGACATATTTAAAATGCGATCCTATTATCGGTTTTGTGGTGTTCGGAATGATTGCGAATAGTTCCGAATAGTGAAGTTTTTAAACACAAACTGAGGAATAGTGCATCATGAAAAGCAATTTTTCAATGCGCCCCAGCATCAACCTTGTGGTATCTGAGCCATTCATCACGCTCGATGAGTTCTGCCGCCGCACAGGTTACAAGCCAAGCTATGCCCGTCAGATGATCCGTGAAAACCGCCTTCCTATCAGGAAGAAGGCCGGAGTTAACAGCCTAATCGAAATAAACATGTTTGCGTTGACTATGGAAGCGGCCCAGGGCTGCGAAGTCACAATGCAAGCCTGATAGTTCCATTTTGGGATAAAAAAGGACTTACGACATGTTTGATTATCGCGTTTCCAAACATCCTCACTTTGATGAAGCCTGCCGCGCTTTCGCACAGCGTCACAATATGGCGAAGTTGGCAGACCGGGCAGGCATGAATGTCCAGACGCTGCGCAACAAGCTTAACCCTGAGCAGCCCCATCAGCTCACGCCGCCGGAAATCTGGCTGCTGACGGATATCACTGAGGACTCCGCGCTGGTTGATGGTTTCCTTGCTCAAATTCATTGCCTGCCGTGCGTACCTACGAACGAAGTGGCAAAAGAAAAACTCCCGCATTACGTCATGAGCGCGACAGCTGAAATTGGTCGTGTGGCAGCCGGTGCTGTGTCGGGTGAAGTCGGGACAACAGCTGGGCGCCGCGATGTGATCAGCAGCATCAATTCTGTCACCCGCCTTATGGCGTTGGCTGCGATATCCATGCAGGCGCGTCTGCAGGCTAACCCAGCCATGGCTAGCACAATTGATACGGTTACAGGTATCAGTGCGACTTTCGGGTTTATGTGAGGTGGTCATGCTGAAAAACGAACCTTCTTTCGCCTCGCTCCTGGTAAAGCAAAGCCCGGCAATGCACTACGGCCACGGCTGGATTTCAGGAGATAACGGCAAGCGCTGGCACCCGTGCCGCGATCAGTCCGAATTATTAAACGGGCTGAAAACAAAAGCGGCTAAGCCGTCAGCTTTTTTAATTATTCGCATTGCTCGTTTGATTATTAAAGGAGTGAAACATGTCTCGTGATGAGCTGAGAATTATTCTGGGCGTGATCATCCCAAATATGGCGGAAGGTTTTGAAATTAAAACCCGCGACGGCGCTGTTTTGCGTGTCGATCCTGAATGGGAATGCTGCAAAGAATTTAAAGAAGGTTTGCAGGCTGAAATTATCAACCAAATTAAAAGTAAGCCCGTCCCTGTTTCTGGTTATATCTAAGTAATTAACCCGTGTTTTATGGCGTAAACCCGCCGGGCATTTTTTTGCCCTAATTCTGAGGAAATGTATATGAAAAATACTAAAACCCACTCAACGAAAACAGGCCCAGACGATGCTGGTCTGTTCGCTTTGTTAAATGAAACGCGCCTGGATGAGCGCCGTTGCCGCGCTGATGCAATGGCGGCTCGTCTGGATAGTCTCGCCGTGCGCATCGTTTCCCGTCAGTTGAGCCATATCGAGGCGGCCGAACTGCTTCGCGTTGAAGCGGTACGCATCCAGAACGAAGCGCAGGAGTTGCATTAATGGCTGATTCAATGGACCTCGCCCAACTGCGCGAACAGGAAGATCGTGAGCGCCATATCAACAATGCCCGCGCCAAAGTGCCGGGCGTTTCCCGTGTTCTCTGTGCGGAGTGTGATGCTCCGATCCCGCCAGCTCGCCGCCGCGCTATTCCAGGCGTGCAGTGCTGTGTGACCTGTCAGGAAATCGCAGAGCTAAAAAGCAAACACTACAACGGAGGTGCGTTATGACCACGCGCGTTCACCAGGTAAAAATCGCTCCGGCTTATTTCAATGCCGTTGTCACAGGGGAAAAACGTGCAGAGCTTAGGAAGGATGATCGGGGCTATAAAGTCGGTGACGTTCTTTCTTTGTGCGAATGGGACCACGACGGCAAATATACCGGCAGAGAATGCGCCGCAGTTATCACCCATATTCTGCCAGTAAATGACGTTCTTCCTATGCCGGGAAACTGGATTCCGGGTAGTTGGGTGATGCTTTCAATTCGCCCGTTCACAACCATAGAAGCGCTGGTTCACTTATTCACAGGGAGTGGCAAATGAGCACTATCCTGAAATGGGCGGGAAACAAAACCGCCATCATGCCCGAACTGAAAAAGCACCTCCCAGCTGGCCCGCGATTGGTTGAACCTTTCGCGGGTTCCTGTGCTGTGATGATGGCAACAGACTATCCTCATTATCTTGTCGCAGATGTTAATCCAGACCTGATAAATCTTTATCAGCAAATCGCACTTAACGCGGAAGATTTCATTAAATGCGTTAAAGTTTTATTTGATGAAGATAATAACCCTGAAAGTTATTACCACAATCGCATGCTCTTTAACGATGGCTCAACGCTATTTTTAAGAGACCGTGCCGCCCTGTTTTTGTATCTTAATCGTCATTGCTACCGTGGTCTGTGTCGTTATAACAAGCGCGGCCTATTCAATGTGCCGTTTGGTAATTATAAAAAGGTATATTTCCCAGAGAGAGAAATACGCGCATTTGCTGAAAAGGCTAAGCGTGCCATTTTTATTTGTGCCAGCTATAACGAAACGCTGGATTTGTTGGTGCCAGGCGACGTTGTTTATTGCGATCCGCCTTATGACGAAACATTTAATGATTATCACACGGAGGGTTTCACCGAATGTGACCAGTATCGTCTGGCCTCAATTCTTGAGTGCCGGTCATCAGAAGGTTATCAGGTGGTGGTTTCGAACAGCAGCACGTTGCTGACTCGTTCTCTTTATCGTGATTTTAAGCACTACAAAATCACAGCTCCGCGCAACATGGGAGTTAAAGGAGGTGCAGGAAAGTCTGCGCCTGAAATTATCGCTGTATCGAAACCGTCCAGAAATGACTGATACAGTTTTCCCCTACGCATGGAATGCCCCGCGCCCTGCAATCGGCGGTTTTAAGCAAGCCGATGCGGCGCCGGGGATTATGTATCTGACGCCGGACGGCAATCGCAAGCGTTTATCGATTGCCGAACTGGCAGAAACGGATGAAGCACCAGATCGGGGCCGGGCGGTTCGTCGTCGCCTGGCTTCGCTGCCTCATTTTGTCCGTCGTATGTATGCTCAAAAACTTGAACAGGTAGACCGTAAAGGCAAACAAGCTGCTGATGCCTGGCTTATCAATACCTTTGAACGATTCGTTCTGAGTCGCATAGATCAGGTCAATGAGCAGTATCTGCCGCAGGGGGTGATGCCTGCGGCTTTGTTGCCTCTGCGCGAACAATTCTGGCGCCTGCTTTGGGCTGGAAAAAAAGAGCTGAAACGGCTGGCGCATAATCTTGCTGACCTGTTGGGTAGCGAGTTTAACCGCGAGTTTGATTTCCAGATGGCCCGCACGTCCGATCCTCATTTCGCCACTCTGTCAGGTTATGGCCGCATGGGGTTTCTTGCCAATCACCTCAAAACACCGGTCCCGTGCTGGACGGACTACTGCAAAGAAGAACTGGAGGCGGAAGACGCACTGAAATCAGTGGCCCGCCTGCAGTCTCCGCAGTGGTGGCTTAATCGTCTGCGTCGTATGCACGCTCGCTGGCGTGAACATCTGATGGTTGCGGCTGGATACGTACACAAGAAATCAGCACCGTACTGCAGTGATCCATGCTTGCAGGAGTGGACGGCTCAAAAGAAAGCCAACCGCGAATTTCTGAAAGCGATGGAGCTGGAAGATGAGGACACCGGAGAGCGCGTATCGCTGATTGATAAAGTGGCCGGCAGCGTTGCCAACCCAGCCAACCGACGCCGTGAACTGATGGCGCGCATGCGTGGGTTCGAAGATTTAGCGAATGAGGCCGGACTGGCCGGGGCATTCTTCACGCTTACCGCTCCATCCAGATATCACTCAATGCAGTACGACGGGCGCCGGAACAACAAATACAGCGGCGCGTCACCGCGTGAAACGCAGAAATATCTTTGCAAGGTATGGGCGCGCACGCGTGCGGCCTGGCTGCGCAATGGTATTCGCGTGTTTGGCTTTCGCGTTGTTGAGCCTCACCACGACGAAACCCCGCACTGGCACCTCCTGCTCTTCATGCGCCCGGAGCATATCGAACCGGCAACAGCAATCTTTCGTAAGCACGCCATGCGTGAGGACGGGAATGAGCCTGGCGCCGCTGAAAACCGCTTCGAAATGAAACCCATCGAGAAAGAGAAGGGCAGCGCAACGGGCTATATCGCCAAATACATTTCAAAAAATATTGATGGCTATCAGCTTGATGACGATCTGGATGATGAAACCGGCAAGCCTCTGAAAGAGATGGCGCGCCGCGTAAGTGCCTGGGCGTCTCGCTGGGCGATCCGTCAGTTCCAGCAAATAGGCGGCGCACCGGTAACAGTGTGGCGTGAATTGCGCCGCCTCGGTGATCGTGAGCTTGTCCTTCACCCCGAAATTGAGCCAGTGCGTCAGGCCGCCGACAGCGGCGTGTGGGATTTGTATGTGAGTGCTCAGGGTGGCCCGCTGGTTTCCCGTGATCTCCTGCGCGTGCGCCTCAGCTATGAAGTCACCGAAAACGGCAACCTTTACGGGGATGACGTCTCCAAAATTTCCGGCGTTTACTCTCCGATCTGTGGGCCGGAATCGCTGATTCATACGCGCACTACCAAATACAAAATTGTGCCGAAACGTCAGGCCGACGGCGTTTCCGGTTTTGATCTTGATTTTTCAGGCGGCCCCGCCGCCCCTCGGAGTTCTGTCAATAACTGTACGCGGGAGCCGCGGGAGGTTGAAAAACGCGCCGATCCTGACGGCACGGTCATGAATGACTGTGCCAGCTGGGCGGATATTGGCTCTTTATCCCGGAAAGAAAAACGGGTGGTGGCGCAGCGATTGAGCGAAGCGGCAAAGGCAACTAACAAGCGCGTCAAAGTGAGGCCAAAAGCTAGCCCTATGACGGAGCAGGAAAAGCAAATTAGGGAGCTGCTAGCTCTGAGAGGTGTGGATGCCAGTGCCGGAATGGTCCGTTCGTTGATTTCTGGCGCGGTGGTTGCCTTTGGCGATCAAGTGTTAACGGTTGAAGAAGGGCGCCTTACTGTCCGAAACCGTACTTCGGCAGGTGTTGAACGTCTTCCGTCCCAGATTGTGGAGATTAAACAGCAGGCGGATGACCTTTTGAACCGAATGAAGCGTGCATTTTCAGCGCGCGAATAGCCCGTGATCAACATGGTCAGGTCTGACGGTGTGGTACCGCGTTCCGGCATTCACCGTCAGAAATGACAGTGCTGGCCATTCATCGAGTAACGTCATTTTCGACTGTGCTGCAGGTGAATTAAAACGAAATCAGGAGTTGAGGAAAACAGAAATGACCTATCTGGGAAGCAAGGCCGCAAGCGGTGTTTTTCAAAAGATTATTGCGGAAATGCCGCCGCATGATACCTACATTGAGACGCACCTGGGCGGTGGCGCTGTCATGTTGCGTAAACCACCGGCCCGCCGCAATTGGGGCATTGATATTGATCCCCTGACGGTTGAGGCGTTCTGCCAGGGCAATGCTGATTTCCTTGATACCGTGGGCGATAGCCTTTTTATCGATGTTGCCGATGCGGTGCGGTTTTTAAGGGACTTCGATTTTTCCTCCGCCGGTCGTGTGCTGGTTTACGCAGACCCTCCCTATCTGCATGAAACGCGCACCAGTGCCGCGCGTTATCGCAATGAATATACCGTTGCCGATCATGAGCGGCTGCTGGCCTGCCTTAAAAACCTGCCAAAAAATGCCAATGTGATTTTGTCCGGCTACCCATCAGCGCTTTATGACGAACTGTTAACGGGCTGACGCCAGAAAGAATTTCAGGCCATGACACGCGGCGGTGTGCGCACAGAGAAAATCTGGATGAATTACCCAGAGGGGAGAGCCTACTCGCACACTTTTGCGGGTAAGGATTACAACGACAGGGAGCGCATCAAACGCAAGGCGAAGCGCTGGCGCAAAAAGTTCGCAGCTCTGCCTCATGCTGAGCGACTGGCAATAATGACGGCGCTGAGTGAAGTTAATGATTAACCTCAGCAAACAGACTCATCTGATTGATTGATAAAAAATATTTTACAACACCGAAATCCTTCTATACTGTATATATAAACAGTGGATATATATACAGTTGTTGGTGTCTCTTCCTGGGGATGCTGGCTGGTTTATCCCGTAGTGAGGATAGGAGGGAAAATGCAGGACTATCTTTTGGAGTCGTTGAAACTCCAGCGTATTGATTTCTTTATCAAGCTTGTAGCGGCTAGTGAGTGTAGCGAAGAAGAGAAACGCCTTGCGATCCAGTGGGTGTCGGAACTGACGGACGAGCTGATGGCGAAAATTCGTAACCATGATTACGGCCAGGCAATGGACGTTATCAACTAAAGGGGGCTTTATGCGCATTGAAATAATGATCGATAAAGAGCAGAAGATAAGCCAGGCAACACTGGAAGCCCTTGAATCCGAGCTTTACCGAAATTTGCCCCCTCTATCCAAAAACGGCAATCCGCATACGTAAGGGAAGCGCTAACGGCCTGGAGCTTAGCGCCTTAAAACTGGACGAAGATAAAAAGCGGGTATTGGAGATTTTGCAGCAGGTCTGGAAGGACGACAGCTGGCTACATTAGCGAACCTTGCGGACGAAAAACTAGTTTTTACCGTCCGCAAGGTTGAACAACGAGCCACGCGAGGTGTTAGTTATGAGAGAAAATATCCGGCTGTATATCGAGATTAAATGCTAAAAACAAATAAGTTATGGTCAGTTGATTCTCTTTCATCTCTGAAAAGAGTTTGGCGGTGCCATAAATTGGAAAGCACTTTGTATGATTGTTTCAGATGAGTTGTAGCAATTGTATCGTGTAAGATGGGTTGTGATACTTGGTAATGGCTACAAGAGTGGAGGCAGCAAGTCAAAATTAAATTGTAATTTGTCAATGTTTGATTAGTATCACATTATCTGAATATGAGACACATGATGTGATTATGGTGTGGTATCACTAGCGAATAAAATACATTGCATACTAATCTTGGAGTTGTCAGATGAAAAAAGGGATAATAACTAATCCAGCAAAATTCACTTTTGATGGTCGTAGTGTTAAAGCTGAGTCGTTTATTGACTCTAAAGATGTTAGATACCTGCTTATGTATTGGGATAGGATTATTATCCCCCAAAACAACGTTATATATGATGAAGCAACCTCTGAACAGGAAGTTTTGATTGATCAGGGATTCCTTGAACGACCTTTACATTCGGTTGAATTTAATGGTGCTTTGAATGCAAGTTTTCTTATGCAGGCTGTTCTGGACTCACAAATAATTGCCACTAAAAAAGTAAAAGAGGCTGAACCTGAAGTTGAATGGGCTATTCATCAATTCTCAGAGGAATTATTGTTGGGTGAAGAAGCTATGGATGAAAAAAGAACTATCAGAATAAATCTGATTAATGCTTTACCTTCACCGCCGGAGCATGCGCCAATAGAGGAAGTGATTGATTTTAAACTGAGGCGCTCTGACATGTTGGCCGCATTTCATAAGCAGATGGATGATCTTTATATTGATGCACTCAAATGCCCAGACAGAAGTTTAGGATTTAACCGTTCCTTAGATCAACTGAATGAAATTTTAAGAGATCTAGAACGCGTGTCTAATGAAAAGTGGCCTGTTTTAAATAGATTTAATTGGTCACCTCAATATAATTTTGATGTCGCAGCAATTGCGGGGTTGTCTAATGCTGCGTTCGAGTATTTTACTACACAGAGTATACATAATTTTTCAGGGCTGATGGCGGCAGGATTGGCTTTCTTATCTATACAAGCAAAAATAACGTCAACACCAGAATGGAATAAAAATAATCCTATTCTTGCCTATCTGACCGCCGCCAAAAGAGAAGGTGTTATGTAATTTTTAATAAGTTTTCAGTCATGAGTCTTAGCTGGTTACTGTGCACTCAGTGCATGACTATGCCGCATGAGATTGCATGATCGTTTGAGGATCGTTTTTGCTGAGGCCCGCCAGGAATGGCGGGCTTTTGCTTATGTCATGCAGGCGCATGAAAACCATTACGTAAAGCGGGCAGGCGTGGCGGGGCTACGAGCGCGCGCTCATGGTTGAATTTGTGAATTTGTGGTATCAAAGGGCTGGGTTTTCAAGCCGTTGATGTTCAATAGTAAGGCATAAGTTTCACCAGTAGGAGGAGGGCTGACATGGTGACGTTAGTGGACGACTGTCCAAGGTGTGGTTCACAAAAAATTTCTTTTGATTTTAATGGATTGAATTGCACTAAAGTTTACACAAACCTAGGTGGAGCAAAAACGTATGAGTACGAAATTTACTGCGTTTGTAGGGAATGTCGTCAAACGACTATGTTTATGTGCTGGCCTTTGGAAAAAAATAAAACGTTAGATGGTTACAATTGGGGGAGTGGGCTTTTTGGGCTAAGGGAAGTTGTTGAAGTGGGCAGACCTGTTTCACCCGCTGACATAGCCGTAGATGAACCACCTGAATTTTTGCCTGAACACATAAACAACGCTTATGAGGAAGGGGCAAAATGTCTGGCAATCGGCTGCTATAATGCAGCGGCAACCATGTTTAGACTTTGTCTTGATTACGCGACTAAAGGTCTTGTCCCTGAAGGTGAACAAGGGCCTGCACAGAAAATAAAAAGAAGCCTAGGGTTAAGAATGGAGTGGCTCTTTGATAATCACCTTTTACCTGAGTCTTTGAGAGAGCTGGCTGAGTGTGTCAAAGATGATGGAAATGATGGTGCCCATGAGGGGATTTTGGATAAGGCGGCCGCTGAGGATCTTGAAGATTTTACCTATCTTTTTTTAGAACGGCTTTATACTGAGCCTCAGCGCCTTATCGAAGCCCGGACAAGGCGTGAGCAAAGACGAAAAAAATAAGTTAAGAATTATTCATCTTCAAGAGTATAGGGCGTGAATTTAATCACTTTCTCGCCCAGCCAGTCGTTAAGTTCCTGTAGTCGCTTCTGCAGCGGCATTAGCTCGTTGCGGACAAAGACACGGCTGGCCTTTTCCACATCACCAAAGCCGCCGGTATTATTGGGAATGATACCCATCATCTGCGGTGGAACGCGGTGAGCCGCCATCATGTCGTCCCGGCTAACATTCTTAATATTCAGAAATTCATCCTTCGCTGCCACCTCTGACAGCGGGATGATCTGAATCCCGTCTTTTTTGCCGTTGGGCGAGTACATGAACAGGTTTCGGAAGTTACCCGGGCCCTTGGCGCTTTTCATGGCCTGGCGGATGTTGTTCACGTCCTCCTGGTTCTGCGCGGCATCGGTCATGTACATGATAAAGCCCGCGTGGCTGCCGTTAATGTAATACTTCCGGCGGAACAGTGTGGCGGACTCATTGAGCAGGGCGGAAGGGATAGCTGATAAGTATTCCGGAAGGCCGTAAATCTCCTGGTTCAGGTCCGGTTCCATCAGGTGAAAAATGCTGCCTTTGGTGAACTCGTAGGGCTGCGTGGTCATGCCGTATTGCACAAACCAGTAAGTGTCGAGATCGATCCCGCGGCGGGTGTATTTCGCCAGCGACGGCTCCAGCGACAGAATGCCGCCGAGCCGATTGGTGCGCTTTTCCAGATAGGCATTCCCGAAAACCAAATAGTCCTGCACGAACCGGCTGAACGCCTGCTGACTGAGTAACGGATGCGGAATAAACGTGCTGGTAAGAATGTTGCGCTTAACGGCAATCGGTGAACTGTGATGCACGGCTGCGCGATAGGTGCGCGCCATCCCGTCAAAACTCACCGGCGGTTCATACCAGCGATCCATCTGCACACACTCCACATAATCCAGCAGTTCCCGGCGGTCCAGTACCGGGATCGGGTCGCCAAAGCTAAAAGCCTCTGCCGAGGTGGTTTTAGTTTCTTCTGTGGTTAGGGTATCGCCAGGGGCGTTAAGATCACTCATCAAAAAATCTCCACAATGTTGCTGGTATTGGCGGCTTCGCCCTGCAGCGGTTCGTTAAACAGTGCGTGCATCGTTGCCCAGGCCAAATCTGCGTGGCTGGCTTCTTCGCTGCGGCTGGCTTCATAGGTTGGGCGGTTGCCGCTGGCGGTGGTGGCCCGGCGGATAGCCATAAAGGACTGCGCAATGTCGGTGTGTCCCGCGTCAAACTCCAGACGGCGGTGGCTGATAATGTCGTATGCCTTGAGCACCAGGGCGTTTTTGACGTTGGGGTTGTAGACAAACTCCCGCACCGCAGGAAAGAACGCTTTCACATTCTCGTAGACACCGTGACCGACACCGGTCGAGTCGATGCCGATATAGGTCACGTTGTACTGCTGCGTCAGCTTTTTGATAGCGTCAGCCTGGGCGCGGAAGTCCATCCCGCGCCACTGGTGCCGCTCAAGAATGCGGAACTTGCCGCCCGGCACGGTTGGCGGTGCCACCACCACACACCCGGCGCTGTCACCGTTCTGCGTGCCTTTCGCCGGGTCGTATCCGATCCAGACTTCGCGCCAGCCAAACGGACGCAGCGCCAGCGCCTGAAAATCGGACCAGACTTCCCAGCTGTCCACCATGCACGCCTGCAGCTCGCTGAGCGGGAACACTGACGCCAGATCGTCAATAAATTCGCACATCAGCAGGTTCTGGTATTCGTCCGGGCTGTACTCCATGCGCAGCTGGTCAAGGTCGAACAGATTACAGCCGCCGCGCACCGCATCCTCTACGGTGACGATCTGGCGATACTGTCCGTCCGGACAGAGCACGCCGCGCGCAAGGTTGCTGTGGGTCAGGTCAATATCCACCTTGTCCGCTTTGGCGCGGCCCCGGTTGAACAGCGCGCCGGACCAGAACGGATAGGCGCTGTGGGTCAGGCTGGACGGCGTGGAGAAGTAGGTTTGTCGCCATTTCTTGTGAATGGCCATGCCGGAGGCAACCTTGCGCAGCTCCTGGAATTTCGGTATCCAGAAATATTCATCAAGGTACAGGTTGCCGTGGTAGCTCTGCGCCGTGCGGGCGTTGGTGCCAAGGAAGTACAGGCACGCTCCGTTGCTGAGCGTCATCGGGTCGCCTTTCAGCTCAACATCCACCTCTTTTGCAAAGTCGATGATGTACTGCTTAAAAACGTGTGCCTGCGCCTTACTGGCTGAGAGAAAAATCTGGTTGCGCCCCGTGGTGATGGCGTCAATCAGCGCTTCGCGAGCAAAAAAGTATGTTGCCCCGATCTGGCGTGATTTAAGCAGGTTGCGAATGCGGTGTTTTACGCCTGCCTGCCACCAGTGGCGCTGATATTCAAACATGCCGTTGCGGAAGATTTCCTCCAGCTTTTCGGTCTGTTCGTCGGTGAAAACGTTCTTTTCAGGCTGCCTGCGCGGGCCTTTGTTACGGTTGGCAACCTTCGGATTTAAGTCAGCTTCGTTGCCGCCATCGTTAAATTTCCCGATCCGGGCGTGGCGCTCGGACTGGCGCGCCAGCAGGTCAATTTCCTTGAAGTCTTTCCCTTCCTTCTGCTCCTTCATAATGAGCTGGCAGTAACGTGCGGCAGTGGTGAGCTGCATCTGATCCAGCGGCCCATACTCGCCCCACTTGTCGCGCTTCTTCCAGCTGTGAACGGTTGCAACTTTCTCGCCCAGCATTTCAGCAATGCGGGCGACGCGGTATCCCTGAAAGTACAGCAGCATGGCCTGCCGACGGGGATCGAGGTCTGCGGGGGTCAGTGTGGTGTTCATGGCACAAACATACGGCCTTGACAGGCTGCTTTCCCCGGCTGCGGTTTGTGTGGTTTACCGTACAAGTGCCGCGCGTTGTTTCACTCCCCCCATCACCGCAAACATAAGGCTCCAGTAAGTTATTTCTAACGGAGCACGGCTCATGACAGTGAAAGCAAAGCGTTTCCGTATCGGGGTGGAAGGTGCCACCACTGACGGGCGCGAAATCCAGCGTGAATGGCTGGTACAGATGGCTGCCAGCTACAACCCGACGGTCTATACCGCGCTGATTAACCTTGAGCACATCAAGTCTTATCTGCCGGACAGCACCTTTAACCGCTACGGCAGGGTGACGGGGCTGGTAGCAGAAGAAATCAAGGACGGGCCGCTGGCGGGCAAGATGGCGCTTTATGCCGATATCGAACCCACGGACGCCCTGGTGGAACTGGTGAAGAAAGGCCAGAAGCTTTTCACCTCCATGGAGGTCAGCACAAAGTTTGCCGACACCGGCAAGGCCTACCTTGTGGGGCTGGGTGCGACGGACGATCCGGCGAGCCTTGGCACCGAAATGCTGGCATTCAGCGCCAGCGCCGCGCATAACCCGCTGGCGAACCGTAAGCAGAACCCTGAAAACCTGTTTTCGGAAGCGGTTGAAACGCTGATCGAACTGGAAGAAGCCCAGGACGAAAAGCCGTCCCTCTTTGCCCGCGTCACCGCGCTGTTCACCAAAAAAGAGCAGACCGATGAGGCGCGTTTCTCCGACGTGCATAAAGCCGTGGAACTGGTCGCCACCGAGCAGCAGAACCTGAGCGAGCGCACGGATAAATCCCTGTCCGAACAGGACAAGCGCCTTTCTGAGCTGGAGTCCTCCCTGCAGGAGCAGCAGGCGGCCTTTGCCGAGCTTGAGCAAAAGTTGAGCCGTGAAGACAGCCGTAAAGACTACCGCCAGCGCGCGCCGGGCGGTGACGCACCGGCAGGCACCCTGACCAATTGCTGATGGAGCATAAAACCCGATGAAAAAGAAAACCCGCTTTGCCTTTAACGCTTACCTGCAGCAGTTGGCGCGCCTGAACGGTGTGGAGGTTGAAGAACTCTCCAGCAAGTTCACCGTGGACCCGTCCGTGCAGCAGACGCTGGAAGACCAGATCCAGCAGTCCGCCGCTTTCCTGACGCTGATTAACATCACGCCGGTCACTGAGCAATCCGGGCAGTTGCTGGGGCTGGGCGTTGGCAGCACCATTGCCGGAACCACCGATACCACCACCAAAGAGCGCGAGCCTACCGATCCGACGCTGATGGAAGACGTGGAATACAAATGCGAGCAGACCAACTTTGATACGGTGCTGACTTACGCAAAACTGGACCTGTGGGCGAAATTCCAGGACTTCCAGGTGCGTATCCGCAACGCCATCGTCAAGCGTCAGGCGCTGGACCGCATCATGATCGGCTTTAACGGCGTGAAGCGCACCAAAACCTCCAACCGTGCTGAAAACCCGCTGCTGCAGGATGTAAATAAGGGCTGGCTGCAGAAAATCCGCGAAGACGCGCCAGATCACGTCATGGGCAGCAAAACCGCAGAAGACGGCACCACTACTGCGGAACCGGTAAAAGTAGGTCCGGGTGGTAAGTATGTAAATCTTGACGCGGTGGTGATGGATACCGTCAACGAGCTGATCGATGTGGAGTATCAGGATGATGACGAACTGGTTGTTGTCTGTGGTCGTGAATTGCTTTCTGACAAGTATTTCCCCCTGGTCAACAAAGAGCAGGACAACAGCGAGAAAATCGCCGCCGATCTGATCATCAGCCAGAAACGCATGGGCGGCCTGCAGGCTGTGCGCGCGCCTTTCTTCCCGGCAAATGCCCTGCTGATCACCCGTCTGGATAACCTGTCCATCTACTGGCAGGAAGACACCCGCCGCCGTTCTGTTATCGACAACCCGAAACGTGACCGGATTGAAAACTTTGAATCCGTCAACGAGGCGTATGTGGTCGAGGACTACCGCTGCGCGGCGCTGGTAGAAAACATCGAAATCGGTGATTTCAGCGCGCCTGCCGCACCGGAAGGTGGGGAATAACGCATGAGCCTGAGTCCCGCACGGCAGCACCGCCTGCGCATTCAGGCCGAACAGGCCGCCCGTGAGGGCGGCAGTGTTCGCCATGCGTCGGGCTATGACCTGATGCTGCTGCAGCTGGCAGAAGACCGCCGCCGCCTCAAGGGCGTCCAGTCCACGGTGAAAAAGGCGGAAATCAAGGTGGAACTGCTGCCGAAATATTCCGCCTGGGCGGAGGGCGTGCTGGCTGCCGGAGGTACGCAGCAGGATGACGTGCTGATGTACGTGATGCTGTGGCGTATCGACGCCGGTGATTATGCCGGTGCGCTGGAAATCGGGCGTCATGCGCTGCGCCATGGTTGGGTAATGCCGCTGGGCAACCGTAACGTGCAGACCGTGCTGGCAGAAGAAATGGCAGACGCGGCGCAAAGCGCTCTGCTGGCCGCAGCCGGTTTTGATGCCGATCTGCTTTTGCAGACGCTGGACCTGACAACCGATCTGGATATGCCGGACCAGTCGCGGGCGCGTCTGCATAAAGCCATCGGCGCTGTACTGAGCGAAAGCAACCCGGCATCAGCTCTGAATCACCTTACCCATGCGCTGCAGCTCGATCCCCGCTGTGGAGTTAAAAAAGAAAAGCAGCAGCTGGAGCGCAGACTGCGCAATGACAGCCGCTAAAGAACGTGCCCCGCGCACGGGCGGCACGGGGTGGCGAAAGGCACTGCCACATCAAAACCCCGTCCACCGCCCACTTATTCAGGAGAAAGCCGCATGAAGTTTGTTGCGCCCGAACAGGCACCGGAACAGGCGGAGGTCATCAAAAATACGCCGTTCTGGCCTGATGTGGACCTGTCGGAATTTCGCAGTGTGATGCGCACTGATGGCACGGTGACGCAGCCGCGTTTAAAGCAGGTCGTGCTGACGGCGATCTCTGAGGTTAACGCTGAGCTGTACGACTTCCGCAACCGTCAGCAGATGCTGGGCTGGCGGACACTTGCTGAGGTTCCCGCAGAAATGCTGGACGGCAAAAGCGAGCGTATCCAGCACTACCACAACGCTGTTTTTTGCTGGGCGCGCGCTGTGCTCAATGAGCGTTATCAGGACTATGACGCCACGGCGTCAGGCGTGAAGCGAGGGGAGGAGCTGGCGGAGGCCAGCGGCGATCTGTGGCGTGATGCCCGCTGGGCTATCAGCCGGGTGCAGGATGCACCGCACTGTACGGTGGAGCTTATCTGATGAAAGTGCGTGCGCATCAGTATGACACGGTGGATGCGCTTTGCTGGCGTCATTACGGGCGCACGCAGGGTGTCACTGAGCAGGTTCTGCAGGCAAATCCGGGGCTGGCTGAGTACGGCCCATTTTTACCGCACGGGCTGCAGGTGGAGCTGCCGGACATTACGGCGTCAACCACGGCGCAGACCGTCCAGCTATGGGACTGAATTATGACGCTTGAACGAATCAGCGCCTTTATCACTTACTGCATCGCCGTGCTGCTGGCATGGCTGGGCGATCTGTCGCTCAAGGATGCGTCAACGGTTGGCGGCGTACTGATTGGTGTACTGATGCTGGCTATCAACTGGTACTACAAACACCAGTCTTTCAAATTGTTACGTGGCGGCAAAATTTCGCGGGGGGAATATGAATCCTTCAATCGTTAAGCGCTGCCTTGTCGGGGCGGTGCTGGCTATCGCCGCCACGCTGCCCGGTTTCCAGTCGCTTCATACCTCCGTTGAGGGGCTGAAACTGATCGCCGATTACGAGGGATGCCGCCTGCAGCCTTATCAGTGTAGCGCGGGCGTATGGACCGACGGGATCGGCAATACATCTGGTGTGGTGCCGGGCAAAACCATCACGGAACGGCAGGCGGCGCAGGGACTTATCACCAATGTGCTGCGCGTAGAGCGGGCGCTGGATAAATGTGTGGTGCAGCCGATGCCGCAAAAGGTCTATGACGCGGTGGTGTCGTTTGCTTTCAACGTGGGCACCGGCAACGCCTGCAGCTCCACGCTGGTTAAGTTGCTGAACCAGCGGCGCTGGGCGGATGCCTGCCATCAGCTGCCGCGCTGGGTATATGTCAAAGGTGTTTTTAATCAGGGGCTGGACAACCGCCGCGCGCGGGAAATGGCCTGGTGCTTAAAAGGAGCATAACGGAATGAAAAAGAAAGTCATGAGCGTTTTTTTCCAGCTGGCATGGGCTGCGCTGTTGGTTATCAGCCTGCTGTATCCGCGCAGCGGTGCGCCGGTTCTGGTTGGTGCGTCTGTCTGGGTGTCATGCTTCCTCGCCTGGCTGCTTGCTGCGCTGTGCGCTGTCGGGTGGTTCGCCGGAGAGAGGGCGCGCGATGAGGTCAGGGCGGCATTGCTGAAATTCAGGGTGCACCCTGTAAAACCCGTGCGTACATGGATAATCAGGCTGCTTATTGTTCTGTGCCTGGCGTTTTCGGGATGGGTGATCACTTTGGTGTTTTACCTGCTGACGCTGGTTCTGTATCAGATTGCCCGCGCGCAGCTTCATGAGCCGATGGCGGCCTGATGCGTGCGCTGGCGGTAGTGCTGGCGCTGGTACTTGCGGCGCTGGGCTGGCAGTCATGGCGGCTAAACAATGCCAGCCACACCATCGAAACGCAGGGCGCGGCGCTGAAAAGCAAAACGCAGGAGCTGACGAAGAAAAACAGCCAGCTGATCGGCCTGTCCATTCTGACAGAAACCAACAGCCGGGAGCAGACGCGGCTTTATGCGGCAGCGGAACAGACCACCGCACTGCTGCGAAGCCGCCAGCGACGGATCGAGGAACTGAAACGTGAAAACGAGGATTTGCGCCGCTGGGCTGACACTCCTTTGCCTGCTGACATTATCCGGTTGCGGGAGCGTCCAGCCCTCGCCGGAGGTGCAGCTTACCGTGAGTGGCTGTCCCAGAGTGACGCAGTGCCGCCTGGAAAGGTCAGCGCCGCGCAGTAACGGCGATCTGAATACGGTGCTGGATGAAACCGAGGCCGCCTGGGCGGTCTGTGCTGACAAAGTGGACACGATTATTGCGTGTCAGGAGCGAGACAGTGAACAAACCGCAGTCCTTACGCAGCGCCCTGAATAAAGCGGTTGCCTACGTCCGCGATAATCCGGACAAGCTGCACCTTTTCGTTGATAACGGCTCACTGGTGGCAACCGGTGCCAGCTCCATGTCATGGGAGTACCGCTACACCCTGAATGTGGTGATCGAAGATTTCAGCGGCGACCAGAATCTGCTGATGGCTCCTGTGCTGCTGTGGCTAAGTGACAACCAGCCGGATGCTATCAATAACCCGGAGCTGCGCGAAAAACTGTTCACCTTTGAAGTGGATATTCTGCGCAACGATGTGTGCGATATCAGCCTGAACCTGCAGCTGACGGAGCGCGTGCTGGTCAGCACTGACGGCAGCGTGTCGAGCGTTGAAGCGGTGCCGGAGCCGGACGAACCCGAAGAAATGTGGACGGTGAAACGTGGATGAACTGCAGAGGATGGATGACTGGCTGACGGCGCTACTGGCGAATCTGGAGCCTGCCGCGCGCAGCCGTATGATGCGGCAATTGGCGCAACAGCTGCGCCGGACGCAGCAGCAGAACATCAGGCTGCAGCGTAATCCTGACGGCAGCGGCTATGAGCCGCGCCGGGTGACTGCCCGCAGCAAGAAGGGACGCATCAAACGCCAGATGTTTGCAAAGCTTCGCACCACAAAATACCTGAAAACCGCCGCCAGTGCGGACTCCGCCAGCGTGCAGTTTGATGGCAAGGTGCAGCGCATTGCCCGTGTTCACCATTACGGCCTGCGGGATCGCGTCAGCCGAAAAGGCCCGGAGGTCCGCTACGCAGAGCGCCGCCTGCTGGGCGTGAATGAAGAAGTGGAAACCGTCACCCGTGACACCCTGCTGCGCTGGCTGGCGGGGTGATCTTTGTGCCACCGCTGGTACAAGCGCTCGCACTGCCTCCCTTTTCCCTCTGATGGCAACCTTTCGTTATGAATGCACAACTGACCGAAATTATGCGCCTTATCACCAACCTGATCCGCACCGGCACCGTGACCGAAGTGGACCGGGAAAACTGGCTGTGCCGGGTGAGAGTGGGCGAGCTTGAAACCAACTGGATTAACTGGCTGACGCTGCGTGCCGGTGGTGCCCGTACATGGTGGTGTCCGTCGCCGGATGAGCAGGTGGTGGTGCTGAGTATGGGCGGCAATCTGGAAACCGCTTTTGCGTTGCCTGCCATCTATTCCAATCAGTTTGCGCCGCCGTCGGATTCCGTGGACGGTTGCGTGACGGAGTACCCGGACGGAGGCTGGTTTGAGTATGAACCCGCCACCGGGCGGTGGCATGTCCGGGGTATCAAATCCATGGTGATCGAGGCGGCGGACAATATCACTCTCAAAACCGGTGAGTTTGTGGTGGAGGCTGACACCACGCGCATTAACAGCGAGATGGTGATCAATGGCGGCGTCACCCAGGGCGGCGGCGCGATGAGTTCCAACGGGATCGTGGTGGATAAACACGGTCACACCGGAGTTAAGTCCGGCGGCGATACGTCAGGAGGGCCGGTATGACGCTGTATATCGGCATGAGCCAGGGCAACGGCAAGGCCATTACTGATACTGACCATCTGCGCCAGTCAGTGCGGGATATTCTGCTGACGCCCCAGGGCAGCCGGATCGCCCGCCGGGAATATGGTTCCCTGCTATCCGCCCTGATTGACCAGCCGCAGAACCCGGCGCTACGCCTGCAGGTCATGTCTGCGGTCTATGTGGCGCTGAGTCGCTGGGAGCCACGGCTTACGCTGGATTCCATCACCATCAGCAGCAATTTTGACGGCTCCATGGTGGTTGAGCTTACCGGGCAGCGCAATAACGGCGCGCCGGTTTCCCTTTCGGTATCAACAGGAGCAGACAATGGCAGTGATTGACCTTTCCCAACTGCCCGCGCCGCAGATAGTGGACGTGCCGGATTTTGAGTCGCTGCTGGCTGAGCGCAAGGCCGCCTTTGTGGCCCTTTACCCGGCAAATGAACAGGAGGCTGTTATGCGAACATTAGCGCTGGAATCTGAACCCGTCACCAAACAGCTACAGGAAAGCACCTACCGTGAAATCCTTTTGCGCCAGCGTATTAACGAGGCCGCGCAGGCGGTCATGGTGGCATATGCCATCGGCGGCGATCTCGATCAGCTGGCAGCCAACTACAACGTAAAACGCCTGACGGTAACGCCTGCCGATAACGACGCGGTGCCGCCGGTTGCTGCCGTCATGGAAAGCGATGATGCGCTGCGCCTGCGTGTTCCGGCTGCGTTTGAGGGGTTGTCCGTTGCGGGGCCGACGGCGGCCTATGAGTTTCACGCCAAAAGCGCGGACGGGCGCGTGGCAGATGCCAGCGCAACCAGTCCGGCACCGGCGGAGGTGGTGCTTACCGTGCTGAGTCGTGAGGGTGACGGTACAGCAGGGGCTGAACTGCTGGCGGTGGTGGAGCAGGCGCTTAACAGCGAGAACGTGCGTCCGGTGGCAGACCGACTGACGGTGCGCAGCGCCGAAATAATCCCGTACAGCGTGGATGCAACGATTTTTCTTTATCCGGGGCCGGAAGCTGAGCCGGTGATGTCGGCGGCAAAAGCCAGCCTGCAAAAGTACATCGCCAGTCAGACGCGGCTGGGCCGCGATATCCGTCGCAGCGCGATTTATGCCGCGCTGCACGTTGAGGGCGTCCAGCGTGTGGAGCTGGCGTCCCCGCTGGCTGATGTGGTTCTGGATAAGACGCAGGCGGCGTCCTGTACGGAATGGAGCGTAACCAACGGGGGCACGGATGAATAGCCTGCTGCCGCCCGGTTCATCGCCGCTTGAGCGCCGACTGGCGCAGACCTGCAGCGGCATTTCCGATCTGCAGGTGCCGCTGCGCGACTTGTGGAACCCGGAAACGTGTCCGGTCAGCTTTCTGCCGTATCTGGCGTGGGCTTTTTCCGTTGATCGCTGGGACGAAAGCTGGACGGAGAGCGTCAAGCGCCGGGTGGTGCAGGATGCTTTCTATATCCATCAGCACAAGGGGACTACCAGCGCCGTGCGGCGAGTGGTGGAGCCGTTTGGTTTTCTGATCCGCATCATTGAGTGGTGGCAAACAGACGAGACGCCGGGCACATTCCGCCTGGACATTGGCGTGCAGGACCAGGGCGTCACGGAAGAAACCTATCTGGAGCTGGAGCGCCTGATCGGTGACGCCAAACCTTGCAGCCGCCATCTGATCGGCATGTCCATCAACCTGCAGACCAGCGGCCCCTATTTTGTAGGCGCAGCTACCTACACTGGCGAAGAAATCACGATCTACCCGTATATCAACGAAACCATTATTTCCGGCGGCACCGCTTATGAGGGCGGAGCGGTCCATGTTATTGACACAATGAGAGTGAATCCATGAGCGCAAAATTTTATACCCTGCTGACGGATATCGGCGCGGCGAAACTGGCAAGCGCCGCCTCGCTCGGTGTTCCGTTGAAAATAACCCAGATGGCTGTGGGGGATGGAGGCGGCGTGCTACCGACTCCAAGCGCGCAGCAGACAGCGCTGGTTGCTGAAAAACGCCGCGCTTCCCTCAATATGCTGTACATCGATCCGCAGAACAGCAGTCAGATTATTGCTGAGCAGGTGATCCCCGAAGCTGAGGGCGGTTGGTGGATTCGTGAGGTTGGTTTGTTCGATGAAACCGGCGCACTGATTGCCGTCGGCAACTGCCCTGAGAGCTACAAGCCGCAGCTGGCTGAGGGGAGCGGACGCACGCAGACAGTGCGCATGGTACTGATTACCAGCAGCACCGACAATATCACCCTGAAAATTGACCCGGCAGTGGTGCTTGCAACCCGCAAATACGTGGATGACAAGGTGCTGGAGTTGAAAGTGTATGTGGATGATTTGATGGCAAAGCATACCGCCGCCAGCGATCCTCATACGCAGTATGCGCCAAAAGCCAGCCCGACATTTACTGGCACACCGAAAGCGCCGACGGCGGCTGCAGGTAACAATACCACTCAGCTTGCTAACACTGCTTTTGTGCAGGCGGCGCTGGTTGCCCTTGTTGGCGGAGCGCCCGCTACACTGGATACACTGAAAGAAATTGCAGCGGCTCTCAATAATGATCCAAATTTCAGTACGACCATTAATAACGCGCTGGCGCTGAAAGCTCCATTGGCAAGCCCGGCCCTGACCGGAGCGCCAACAGCACCCACAGCAGCACAGACGGCGAACAACACGCAGATTGCTACTACCGCTTTTGTTAAATCTGCTATTGCGGCTTTGGTTGCTTCATCTCCGGCGGCGTTGGATACACTGAATGAACTGGCAGAAGCATTGGGTAATGATCCGAATTTCGCCACTACTATGACAAATGCACTGGCTGGAAAACAGCCGCTGGACAGCACTCTTACCGCGTTATCCGGAAAGACTGTAGCGGGTATTCTTGAATACCTCAGCCTGGGAACTGCGGCGAGCAGGAACGTAGGTTCAACAAATGGCACCAGTCAGATCCCGGATATGAACGCGTTTGGCGCGGGAACTCAATGGTTTAAGTTACCCACAGGAAATATTGTCCAGGCATGGCAGGCAACTATTAATGGTGCCGACGTAAACGGCACCACAGTAAATCTGCCTGTTGCATTTCCGAATGCCCTGTATGCAGCTAACGCGATATGGATAGATGGCTCAACACTTGCGCCTGTCACATACAAAATCATCGCACATACAAAAACCACAGTGACAATTAAAGCCAGTGGTACTGGTTCGTATGGTACACAAATAATTGCAATCGGGATCTAATATGAACAAATACGCCTACTCAGCCTCAGCAAATGCCCTTTTTCCCCTGACTATGCGCCAGGATTATGTAACTGCAGGCACGTGGCCGGAAGATGCACTGATTATCAGTGATGAAATTGCGTCTGAATTTATGGCGGAACCACCGGCAGGACAGATGCGAGTAGCCGGGGCAGATGGCTTCCCACAGTGGAGCAATAAACCAGAGCCAACTCATGAAGAACAGACTGCCATGGCGGATTTGGAGAAACAAAGCCTTATAAATCAGGCTAACGAATATATGAATAGTAAACAGTGGCCCGGTAAGGCAGCTATAGGACGCCTCAAAGGTGATGAACTGGTACAGTACAATCTCTGGCTTGATTATCTGGATGCGCTTGAGGCTGTTGATACCACTGAACCGCATAAAATTATCTGGCCTGAAAGTCCTGAAGCATAATCCCGTCCCCGCGTCTGCGGGGATTTTTCTACCCCTTCCATTGTGCCATTTCCCACACATAGCCCGGCGCGTGCGCCGCGCGCATATCAACCAGAACATAGGCACACCCCCTGTAAACCGGAGAGACTGCCTTATGGCTCAGGATTACCACCACGGGGTGCGCGTTGTTGAAGTCAACGAGGGCACCCGATCCATTACCACGGTGAGCACCGCCATCGTGGGCATGGTCTGCACCGGCGATGATGCTGATGCGTCCATGTTTCCCCTCAATAAGCCGGTTCTGCTGACCGATGTGTTGACCGCCAGCGGTAAAGCGGGCGAGTCCGGCACGCTGGCCCGTTCACTGGATGCGATTGCAGATCAGGCTAAACCCGTGACCGTCGTTGTGCGCGTGGCGCAGGGCGAAACCGAAGCGGAAACCACCTCCAACATTATCGGCGGCGTGACCGCTGACGGTAAAAAAACGGGCATGAAAGCGCTGCTTTCAGCGCAGTCGCAACTGGGCGTCAAGCCGCGCATCCTCGGCGTGCCGGGACACGATACGCAGGCGGTTGCTACTGAGCTGCTGAGCGTGGCGCAGAGTCTGCGCGGGTTTGCCTACCTGTCCGCCTACGGCTGCAAAACGGTGGAAGAAGCGATTGCCTACCGTGACAATTTCAGCCAGCGCGAGGGGATGCTGATCTGGCCTGACTTCATCAACTTTGACACCGTGCTGAATGCAGATGCGACGGCTTACGCCTCCGCCCGTGCGCTCGGCCTGCGCGCCAAAATTGACGAACAGACCGGCTGGCATAAAACCCTGTCCAACGTGGGCGTGAATGGCGTCACCGGCATTTCCGCTGATGTGTTCTGGGATCTGCAGGACCCGGCAACCGATGCGGGATTGTTGAACCAGAACGACGTCACGACGCTGATCCGCAAAGACGGCTTCCGCTTCTGGGGTTCCCGCTGCCTCAGTGACGATCCGCTGTTTGCCTTTGAGAACTACACCCGCACGGCGCAGGTGCTGGCTGACACCATCGCAGAAGCACACATGTGGGCGGTGGATGGCGTGCTTAACCCGTCGCTGGCCCGTGACATTATCGAAGGTATCCGCGCCAAGCTGCGTAGCCTGAAAACGCAGGGCTACATTATCGGCGCAGACTGCTGGCTGGATGAATCGGTGAACGATAAAGACTCCCTGAAAGCCGGGAAACTCACTATCGATTACGACTACACGCCGGTGCCGCCGCTTGAAAACCTGATGCTGCGCCAGCGCATCACCGATCAGTACCTGCTGGATTTCTCCAGCCAGGTCAGCGCGTAAGGGGACACCATGGCTTTACCACGCAAGTTAAAACACCTGAACCTGTTCAACGACGGGAACAACTGGCAGGGGATCGTTGAGTCCCTGACCCTGCCGAAATTCACCCGCAAGTTTGAGAAGTATCGCGGCGGCGGTATGCCGGGCGCGGTGGACGTAGACATGGGGCTGGATGACGGCGCACTGGACACGGAATTCTCAATCGGTGGCACCGAACTGCTGTTATTCAAGCAGATGGGTAAGGCCACCGTTGACGGCATCCAGCTGCGTTTCACCGGCTCCATTCAGCGTGACGATACCGGCGAAGTGCAGGCCGTTGAACTGGTTGTGCGCGGGCGTCATAAAGAAGTGGATTCCGGCGAGTGGAAAACCGGCGAGAGCAGCACCACCAAAGTCAGCAGCACCAACAGCTACGCGAAGCTGACCATTAACGGTGAGGTGCTCTATGAGGTCGATCTGGTCAACATGGTTGAAATCGTTGACGGCGTGGACCTGATGGAAGAACACCGTAATGCCATCGGCCTCTGATTAACCTTAACGGCGCGGGCAGCCGCGCCAGTAGTTCATTAACAGGAAACGAACATGAGTGACAAACTGACTGAAAAGACTGTGCAACTGGATACCCCAATCAAGCGCGGTAAAACTGAAATTACCGAAATTGTGCTGCGCAAGCCGCAGTCCGGCGCACTGCGTGGCACCCGTCTGCAGGCCATTATGGATATGGATGTGGGCGCGATGATGACCGTAATCCCGCGTATCTCTACCCCGACGCTGACCGCACAGGAAATGGCAGAGCTGGACCCCGCCGATCTCACCGCGTTGTCGGTTGAGGTGGTGACTTTTTTGTTGAAGAAGTCGGTGCTTGCCGGTTTACCGACAGCCTGACGGTTGATGATCTGGTGGCAGATATTGCCACCATCTTTCACTGGTCGCCGTCCACCACTGATGTTATGCCGCTGACTGATGTGCTGGAGTGGCGGCATAAAGCGATTCAGAGAAGCGGGGCCAGCGATGAGTGACAACAACCTGCGCCTGCAGGTGATTCTTAATGCGGTTGACAAGCTCACCCGCCCATTCCGATCCGCGCAGGCCAGCTCGAAAGAGCTGGCTGCAGCCATTCAGCAAAGCCGCGCCCGTTTAAAAGAGTTAGATGCTCAGGCGGGGCGCATTGACGGTTTCCGCAAGGCCAGCGCGCAGTTGGCAGTCACTGGTAATAGCCTTAAAGCCGCACGCGAAGAAGCGGCGAAACTCGCCACACAATTCTCTGCCACCAACCGCCCGACGGCAGCGCAGGCGCGGCTGCTTGAGCAGGCAAAAATTCGTGTTACGGAGTTGCAGAGCAAATATAACGGTCTGCGTCAGTCGGTGCAGCGCCAGCGTCTTGCGCTCAATGAAGCCGGACTGGACACGAAAAAGCTCAGTAGTGCGCAGCGGGAACTACGGCAGAATGCCGACGAAACCCGGCAGGCGCTGGACCGGCAGCAGAAATCCCTTAAACGCCTGGGCGAACAGCAGGCGCGAATGAACGCTGTCCGCGATCAGTATTCGCGCCGTCTTGAGGTACGGGATCGCATCGCCGGGGCAGGGGCTACCACCACTGCTGCAGGGCTGGCAATGGGCGCGCCGGTCATGGCAGCGGTGAAAAGCTACGCCAGCATGGAAGATGCCATGAAAGGTGTGGCAAAGCAGGTAAACGGGCTGCGGGACGATAACGGCAACCGCACGACACAGTTTTATGACATGCAGGATGCCATCAAGGCCGCCAGCGAACAGCTGCCGATGGAGAACGGCGCTATAGACTATGCCGCACTGGTTGAAGGTGGTGCGCGCATGGGCGTGACCAAACAGGACGATCCTTACGAAGACCAGAAGCGTGACCTGCTAGCCTTTGCCTCCACGGCGGCAAAAGCCGCAACGGCCTTTGAGCTACCCGCTGACGAGCTGGCGGAAGGGCTGGGTAAAATTGCGCAGCTGTATAAAGTACCGACCCGCAATATTGAACAGCTGGGCGATGCGCTTAACTACCTGGACGATAACGCTATGTCGAAGGGCGCGGATATTATCGACGTGCTGCAGCGCATGGGGGGCGTGGCTGACCGCCTGGACTATCGAAAAGCGGCGGCGCTTGGTTCCACGTTCCTGTCTCTTGGCGCTGCGCCGGAAATTGCCGCCAGCGCCTCGAATGCCATGGTACGCGAGCTGTCAATTGCGACCATGCAAAGCAAGCGGTTCTTTGAGGGTATGGATCTGCTTAAACTCAATCCCGCTGAGATTGAGAAGCAGATGACCGCCGACGCAATGGGCACTATCCAGCGTGTTCTGGAGAAGGTCAACAAACTACCCAAGGATAAACGCCTATCTGCCATGACGATGGTTTTCGGCAAAGAATTTGGTGACGACGCGGCAAAGCTGGCTAACAACCTGCCGGAGTTGCAGCGCCAGTTGAAACTCACATCAGGCAATGAAGCGAACGGCTCCATGCAGAAAGAATCTGATATCAACAAAGACTCTTTATCTGCGCAGTGGTTGCTGGTCAAAACAGGGGCGCAGAACGCTTTCAGTAGTCTGGGTGAAACGCTGCGCCAGCCACTGATGGACATTATGGATTCCGTAAAACGCGTCACCGGCGCATTACGTCGCTGGGTGGAGGCCAACCCGCAGCTGGCAGGCACGCTGATGAAAGTTGCTGCAGCGACTGCCGCGATCACCGTTGCGCTCGGCACACTGGCAGTGGCGTTAGCTGCTGTGCTGGGGCCGCTGGCGGTGATCCGGTTTGGCATGTCTGTGCTGGGTGTAAAAACTTTACCTTCTGTTACTGCCGCAGTGACCCGCACCGGAAGTGCGTTGTCATGGCTGGCAGGCGCTCCACTTTCCCTGTTGCGTCGTGGTATGGCCTCATCCGGCGGCAGTGCCGGGCTGCTGAGCGCTCCCCTTAATTCCCTGCGACGTTCCGCCGGGCTGGTTGGCAACGCACTGAAAGCGGTAGCAGGTGCGCCGCTTACCATGCTACGCGCGGGAATGTCAGGTATTCGTAATGTTACTGGTATGGTGATGAATCCGCTGGCGGCGCTGCGGGGTGGGTTATCTGCTGCCGGTGGCGTGCTGCGTTTTCTGGTATCCGGTCCACTGGCATTACTTCGTGTCGCGCTATATGGCATTTCCGGCCTGCTGGGTGCGTTACTTAGTCCGATAGGGCTGGTTGTGGCTGCGCTGGCTGGCGTGGCGCTGGTTGTCTGGAAATACTGGCAGCCGATCAGCGCATTTTTGGGTGGTGTGGTGGAGGGATTCAAAGCCGCTGCTGCACCGATCAGTGCTGCCTTTGAGCCATTGCGGCCTGTTTTTCAGTGGATTGGCGACAAGGTGCAGGCTTTGTGGGGGTGGTTCACTGATTTGCTTACGCCGGTTAAATCCACTTCCGAAGAACTGAACAGCGCAGCTGCAATGGGCCGCAGGTTTGGTGAGGCACTGGCGGAAGGTCTGAATATGGTGATGCACCCGCTTGAGTCTCTCAAGTCAGGCGTGTCGTGGTTGCTGGAAAAACTCGGCATCGTCAGTAAGGAAGCGGCAAAAGCAAAACTACCTGAACAGGTTACACGACAGCAGCCTGCTACGGTGAACAGCGACGGTAAGGTGGTGTTGCCGCTTGGCGGATTTCCGTCGATGGGGTTTGCAGGCATGTATGACAGCGGAGGCACGATCCCGCGTGGTCAGTTTGGCATCGTTGGGGAGAACGGCCCCGAAATAGTGAACGGTCCCGCAAATGTGACCAGCAGACGGCGCACTGCTGCGCTGGCTTCCGTTGTTGCTGGCGTCATGGGCGTAGCGGCAGCGCCTGCAGAAACTGCTCCACTACATCCTTACAGTCTGCCTACTGTGGCATATAAACAAAGCCATCCAGCGAAATCTGCCGGCGCGCCGCCAGTGATGCACTTTGAAACTCACGCGCCGATCACTATCTATGCTCAGCCAGGGCAAAGTGCGCAAGATATTGCCCGTGAAGTTGCCCGACAGCTTGACGAACGCGAGCGCAAGACCAGGGCTAAAGCACGCAGCAATTTCAGTGATCAAGGGGGATATGAATCATGATGATGGTACTGGGGTTATATGTCTTCATGCTGCGCACAGTGCCATATCAGGAGCTGCAGTATCAGCGAAGCTGGCGACACGCCGCCAACAGTCGGGTGAACCGGCGACCATCAACGCAGTTTCTTGGCCCGGATAACGACTCGCTGACATTATCTGGCGTACTGCTGCCGGAAGTCACCGGCGGCAGGCTGTCATTGCTCGCGCTGGAGCAAATGGCAGAGCTGGGAAAAGCATGGCCTCTGATTGAGGGTAGCGGGACCATTTACGGCATGTTTGTGATCGAGAGCCTGAGTCAGACCAAAACGGAATTTTTTGAAAGCGGGATGCCGCGCCGTATTGAGTTTACGCTGACCCTGAAAAGGGTTGATCAGTCGCTGTCTGATATGTTCGGCAGTCTCAGCGATCAGCTCAGTAACCTGCAGGACTCTGCAACGTCTGCGATAGGTAATATTAAAAATACGGTTGGAGGGTTGATGCAGTGAATTTAAGCTCTGATCTTTTTGACCTGAACAGCAGAAGCCCGGCTTTCAGTATCACTATTGAAGGTAAGGACGTGACCACCGCGCTGGATGCGCGCCTGATGAGTCTGACGCTGACCGATAACCGGGGTTTTGAGGCTGACCAGCTTGATCTGGAGCTGGACGACGCCGACGGGCAGATCGTTCTGCCGCGACGTGGTGCCGTTATTCAGCTAGCGCTGGGGTGGAAGGGCCAGCCGCTTTTCCCTAAAGGGGCGTTTACTGTCGATGAGATTGAGCACAGCGGTGCTCCTGATCGTCTGACTATCCGTGCCCGTAGCGCTGATTTCCGTGAAACCCTCAATACTCGGCGCGAAAAGTCATGGCACCAGACAACCGTTGGCGATGTGGTAAAGGAAATTGCAGCACGGCATAACCTCAAAATGGCGCTGGGTAAAGACCTGACGGACAAGGCGCTGGATCACATGGACCAGACCAATGAAAGCGATGCCAGTTTCCTGATGAAGCTGGCGCGCCAGTATGGGGCGATTGCTTCCGTTAAGGATGGAAACCTGCTGTTTATCAGGCAGGGGCAGGGAAGAACAGCGAGCGGTAAGCCGTTGCCGGTTATAACTATTGAACGTAAAGCCGGTGACGGTCATCGTTTTACCCTGGCTGATCGTGGTGCTTATACCGGTGTAATTGCCTGTTGGCTGCATACCCGCGAACCCAAGAAAAAAGAAACAACCAAGGTTAAGCGCCGCCGGAAGAAAACCACCGCGCTCAAAGAGCCGGAAGCAAAACAGGGTGATTATCTGGTGGGAACGGATGAAAACGTGCTGGTTCTTAATCGTACTTACGCAAACCGCAGCAATGCTGAGCGTGCGGCAAAAATGCAATGGGAGCGCCTGCAGCGTGGTGTTGCGTCTTTCTCCCTGCAGCTCGCTGAGGGCCGAGCAGATCTCTACACCGAAATGCCGGTAAAGGTGAGCGGCTTTAAGCAGCCTATCGACGATGCCGAATGGACCATTACAACTTTGACGCATACGGTCAGCCCTGATAATGGTTTTACTACCAGTCTGGAGCTTGAAGTAAAAATTGATGATTTAGAAATGGAATGATTTTGTTCACAAAATGGATGTGTGGTGTATCATTATGTGATTGCGAGGAATCGGTGGGGAGAGACGGATATGATGAATTGTCCGAAATGCGGACATGCTGCGCATACTCGTAGTAGTTTTCGGGTGTCTGATAACACTAAAGAACGCTACTGCCAGTGCCAAAATATTAATTGTGGCACCACTTTTGTTACCCATGAAACCGTCGTGCGCTACATTGTTACCCCTGGACTTGTCGATCATGCTCCGCCACACCCATTAAATAGTGGTCAGGGACACATGAATTTCTAACAAATTAACCCGCTTCGGCGGGTTTTTTGTTGATGGTAGCTGAAATCCTGCTGCCATTTTGCTGCCAACGAATATCCAGATAACAAAAAAGCCACTCGCTAGAGTGGCTTAATCATATGATTTTAAAGCTAAAATTTGGTGGCCCCTGCTGGACTTGAACCAGCGACCAAGCGATTATGAGTCGCCTGCTCTAACCACTGAGCTAAGGGGCCGTGGCGGTGAATTATAAAGTAACTCCCCGCAGCAATCCAGCCATTCACACCTGCCTGCTGTTTTTATAAACAACGCATAATCAATCCTTTATACTTCAATCACGATGTATCGATCGGGAGTAAAGATGATCAACGATATTCTGGCCCCTGGCTTGAGGGTGGTGTTCTGCGGAATTAACCCCGGCAAGTCCTCGGCGCACACCGGTTTTCACTTCGCCCATCCGGGCAATCGCTTCTGGAAGGTGATCTACCAGGCCGGGTTTACCGACAGGCTGCTCAAGCCCGAAGAGGAGCAGCACCTGCTGGATACGCGCTGCGGGATCACCATGCTGGTCGAGCGGCCTACGGTGCAGGCGAGCGAGGTTAACTTGCATGAGCTGCGAAGCGGCGGGCGAGAGCTGGTCAAAAAGATAGAGGATTATCAGCCGGCCGCGCTGGCGATCCTCGGTAAGCAGGCCTACGAGCAGGCGTTCAGCCAGCGCGGGGCGCAGTGGGGCAAGCAGGCCATCACCATCGGCGTGACGCAGGTGTGGGTACTGCCGAATCCGAGCGGGCTCAACAGGGCGACGCTGGATAAGCTGGTGGAGGCGTATCGGGAACTGGATGAGGCGCTGATGGTGCGGGGGCTTTAGGGGCTTCTGTGGCCTGATGCCCTCCCCCTGACCGGTTTAGGAATCCTCAGTAATTTTTTAACCGAAAGCGACGAATGTTGTTTCAGGAAAATGAATGACTTACAGCGATGCCCTGGTCCGGCTGTAAATCGCTGAGGCGTTTCCTGCAGGCCGGGGCGAGGCGCAGGGATGCGCCGAGAGGGCGGGCTTTACAGGGATGTTACCTCCGCCCGTCCCCGAAAAGCCGGAAGGAATAAGCCGAAGGCACCGCGAAGCGGCGATTTACCGCCGGAAGCCCGGGTCGCCAGGGTGGTGGCGAGTGAGCCACCCTGGCACGTTCACAGGCCATGTCGTTACAGAGTAGCAAGGAACATAAAGTGAACGGAATTACCTCCACAGCAGTATGTTCCCCCTCACCCTAGCCCTCTCCCTCAAGGGAGAGGGGGACGTCTGTGCTGGCATTATTTTGTGGGGATCCCTCAGCCCACAGGGAGAGGGGATAGGCAAAAAAAAAGCTCCCGACTGGGAGCTTTTTGCTGTTTACCTGGATTAATCGTCCAGGAAGCTACGCAGCACTTCAGAGCGGCTTGGGTGACGCAGCTTACGCAGCGCCTTCGCTTCGATCTGACGGATACGTTCGCGGGTCACGTCGAACTGTTTACCCACTTCTTCCAGCGTGTGGTCGGTGTTCATATCGATACCGAAACGCATACGCAGCACTTTCGCTTCACGGGCGGTCAGGCCAGCCAGAACGTCGTGCGTTGCAGCACGCAGGCTCTCGGTGGTAGCAGAGTCCAGCGGCAGTTCGAGGGTGGTATCCTCGATGAAATCACCCAGATGCGAATCTTCATCATCACCGATTGGTGTTTCCATGGAGATTGGCTCTTTGGCGATCTTCAGCACTTTACGGATCTTGTCTTCCGGCATCAGCATGCGCTCGGCCAGCTCTTCTGGCGTCGGCTCGCGGCCCATCTCCTGCAGCATCTGGCGGGAAATACGGTTGAGCTTGTTGATGGTCTCAATCATATGCACCGGAATACGGATGGTGCGCGCCTGATCCGCGATAGAGCGGGTGATAGCCTGACGGATCCACCAGGTTGCGTAGGTGGAGAACTTGTAGCCACGACGGTATTCAAACTTGTCTACCGCTTTCATCAGACCGATGTTGCCTTCCTGAATAAGATCCAGGAACTGCAGACCACGGTTGGTGTATTTCTTGGCGATAGAGATAACCAGACGCAGGTTCGCTTCAACCATCTCTTTCTTCGCACGGCGGGCTTTCGCTTCACCGATGGACATACGACGGTTGATGTCTTTAACCTGCTCGATGGTCAGGCCGGTCTCTTCTTCAATCTGATGCAGCTTCTGCAGGCCGCGATGCACATCGTCCTTCACGTCGTGCAGTTTTTCAGACCATGGCTTGTTCATCGCGATAGCGGCGTTGAACCAGGTTTCGCTGGTTTCGTTGCCGGTGAAGAGGGTGATGAAGTTCTTCTTCGGCATTTTGCACTGCTCAACGCACAGCTTCATGATGATGCGTTCCTGGGTACGTACGCGATCCATCATCACGCGCATGCTGTTCACCAGGTAGTCGAACTGTTTTGGCACCAGGCGGAACTGTTTGAACACTTCAGACAGCTTCAGGATCTCTTCCTGAGCGGCGGCATGGCTGCGGCCTTTCGCTTTGATGGTGTCACGCGTCACTTCGTACTGGGTACGCAGCTCGGCAAACTTCTCACGCGCCAGCTCCGGGTCGATGCTGTTGTCATCATCCGCGGTGTCGTCGTCGCTCTCTTCCTCATCTTCGTCTTCGTCATCATCCATCTCTTCCTGAGACAGTTCAGAACCGACGTGAGTGGCGGTAGGCGCCATATCTTCTTCAGCGTTCGGGTCGACAAAACCGGTGATCAGGTCAGACAGGCGCGCTTCTTCCGCTTCAACGCGATCGTACTGCTCCAGCAGATAGGTGATCGCTTCCGGGTACTCGGCAACAGAGCACTGAACCTGGTTGATCCCGTCTTCGATGCGTTTTGCGATGTCAATTTCGCCTTCGCGGGTCAACAGTTCAACGGTACCCATTTCGCGCATGTACATGCGGACCGGGTCAGTGGTACGCCCGATTTCAGATTCCACGCTGGACAGTACCTGTGCAGCAGCTTCTTCCGCATCTTCGTCAGTGTTGTTGGAGGTTTCAGCCAGCAACAGATCATCGGCATCCGGTGCTTCTTCCATCACCTGAATGCCCATGTCATTGATCATTTGGATGATGTCTTCGATTTGATCTGAATCGACGATATCTTCCGGCAGATGGTCATTGACCTCGGCATAGGTCAGATAGCCTTGCTCCTTACCACGTTGGACAAGAAGTTTCAGCTGTGACTGCGGGTTTTGCTCCATAAGACGGTATCCACACTTAATTCGTTTGATTGGTGTCGGCGATGGGGCTGCCAACCTTTAAAGCGAGGGCGTACTTATATTTTTGCCGCTGCCTCTCAGTGCGGCTGCCGGGGGCTTCCCGATCGATATTCGGCACTTAAGCCGTTAAATACTATTGTCTTTGACTTATTTCTTCGCCAGTTCCTGGTTTATCATCCAGAGCTCCCGGCGTTCTTCGCTGCTCAAACCGTGCGTGCGCTCGCGAGCAATCAACTCTTCCTGGCGCAGCTCGAGCATCGAATCAAACATATGGTTGAGTGAGTCGGTGAACGTTTTTTCTGCAATGTCCTTATCTGCTATATCGTCCCACATCGACAATTTTTCAAGGGTAGCGGCCTCTTTTGTGCCGCGATAATGCTCTAAAAGTTGTCCGGTGGTCAGACCTGGCTGAGACAAACAAGTGTTGACCAGTTCTGAAAATAAGCCAAGTCCGGGCAATTTTTCGTGGTTCAAACCCGCCAGCGACGGCACCTGCGGTGCAAGCTCGGGATTTTGTACCAGCAACCCTATCAGTATACGCATGGTTGTGCGTTTTAGCTGAGGCGCGGCGCGAACCGCACCGTTTTCAGCGTGTTTAGGCATTAAACGTTCAAGCTGGCTGTCATCCAGAATGCCGAGCTTGTTGCCTAACTCCTGACGCAAATAGATGCGCAGCGTTTCGCCGGGCACCTGGCTGATTAACGGCAGCGCCAGCGTACTGAGCTGCGCGCGCCCGTCAGGGGTACTCAAATCGACCTGCGGCATCAGGCTGTTAAACAAAAACGTGGAAAGCGGCTGAGCCTGCTCCATCCGCGCTTCAAATGCCGCTTTGCCCTCTTTACGCACCAGCGTATCCGGATCTTCGCCGTCGGGCAGAAACATAAAGCGCAGCTGACGGCCGTCGGTCATGTAGGGGAGCGCGGTTTCCAGCGCGCGCCAGGCGGCGTCGCGTCCGGCGCGGTCTCCGTCGTAACAACAAATCACGTTGTTGGTCACGCGGAACAGCAGCTGGATGTGATCCGCCGTCGTGGACGTTCCTAACGACGCCACCGCGTAGTTAATGTCGTACTGCGCCAGCGCCACGACGTCCATATACCCTTCGACGACCAGAAGACGCGGAGGTTCCGCGTTATTCTGTTGCGCCTCATAAAGGCCGTAGAGCTGGCGGCCCTTATGGAAAATATCGGTTTCCGGGGAGTTGAGGTACTTCGGCAGGGCATCACCCAGCACGCGACCACCAAAACCAATTACCCGGCCACGCTTGTCGCGGATCGGGAACATCACCCGTTCGCGGAAGCGGTCGTAGCTTCGTCCCTGGTCGTTGGTGACCAGCATGCCTGCATCGATGAGAGACTTACGATCTTCGCTATTGCCGCCAAAACGCTTTAACACGTTGTCCCAGCCGGGCGGAGCGTAACCAATAGCGAAACGCGCAATGACATCGTCGCTCAGTCCGCGCTTGTTCAGATACTGACGCGCAGGCTCAGCCGCAGAGTGCTTAAGAGACTGTTGGTAAAACGAATTCAGGCCATCCATCAGTTGATACAGCGTTTGCCGTTGATGGCGCTCGATCTGACTTGGCCCACTGCCTGCTTCATACGGCACTTCAAGGTTATGCATCGCCGCCAGTTCTTCGACGGTTTCAACGAACTCGAGCTTGTCGTAGTTCATTAAAAAATCAACGGCATTACCGTGAGCACCACAGCCGAAGCAATGGTAAAACTGCTTTTCACCGTTTACGGTGAAGGAGGGGGTTTTTTCGTTATGGAACGGACAGCACGCATGGTAATTCTTGCCCTGCTTTTTCAGCTTTACCCGCGCGTCGATGAGATCGACGATGTCGGTTCTGGCGAGCAGGTCATTGATGAAAACGCGTGGGATTCTTCCGGCCATATGCCCCGTTATTTTTAGCGACTCATAAACGAAAACAAGCCGCGCATTCCTTCCGGAAGCACGGCCTTACGACTATTACTCTGTCTGTCAATTGAGGGCTGAGGCCCTCAACCAATTAGTACAGACGAGTACGGCGTGCGTTTTCGCGAGCCAGTTTCTTCGCGTGACGTTTCACAGCGGAAGCTTTAGCGCGCTTACGTTCGGTCGTTGGTTTTTCATAAAACTCACGACGACGAACTTCAGCCAGAACACCTGCTTTCTCGCATGAACGTTTGAAGCGACGCAGTGCTACGTCGAACGGCTCGTTTTCACGTACTTTAATTACCGGCATGTAACTCTCACCTTTAATAAATTCGGTTTGCCGCTGGCATCAACGCCAGCTTATTTCAAAATGGTGCGGAATTTTACTGCAAATGCTGCTGCTTTGTAAAGCACCGATGCGATTTTGAAAGGGACTTTAATAAGGGTGAGGAGTATACACGAGCCTTCTTCCTGGGGCGAACAAAGTTTTACATCAACCCGCCCAGGCTCTACACTGCGCGGTATTGAAACGAGGTAAAACAAGTCATGCGTGTACTGGGTATTGAAACATCCTGCGATGAAACCGGCATCGCTATTTACGACGACGAAAAAGGCCTTCTGGCCAACCAGCTGTATAGTCAGGTGAAATTGCACGCTGACTACGGCGGCGTCGTGCCTGAACTGGCCTCTCGTGACCACGTGCGTAAAACGGTTCCCCTGATTCAGGCGGCGCTGAAAGAGGCCGGGTTGAGTTCAAACGATATCGACGCCGTGGCCTATACCGCGGGCCCGGGTCTGGTCGGCGCGCTGCTGGTCGGTGCGACGGTTGGTCGTTCGCTGGCCTTCGCGTGGGATGTTCCTGCCATTCCGGTTCACCATATGGAAGGGCATCTGCTGGCGCCGATGCTGGAAGAGAATCCGCCTGAGTTTCCGTTTGTGGCGCTGCTGGTTTCGGGTGGGCATACCCAGCTGATCAGCGTGACCGGCATTGGCAAGTATGAGCTGCTGGGCGAGTCAATCGACGACGCCGCCGGTGAAGCGTTCGACAAAACCGCCAAGCTGCTGGGGCTGGATTACCCGGGCGGCCCGATGCTCTCGAAAATGGCGTCGCAGGGCACGGAAGGGCGCTTTGTCTTCCCGCGTCCGATGACCGACCGTCCAGGGCTGGATTTCAGCTTCTCTGGCCTCAAAACGTTCGCGGCCAATACTATCCGCAATAATGACGACAGCGAGCAGACCCGTGCCGATATCGCCCGTGCGTTCGAAGACGCGGTAGTCGATACGCTGATGATCAAGTGCAAGCGCGCGCTGGATCAGACCGGCTTTAAGCGCCTGGTGATGGCCGGTGGCGTCAGCGCCAACCGCACGCTGCGCGCGAAGCTTGCTGAGATGATGCAAAAACGTCGCGGGGAAGTGTTCTATGCGCGTCCGGAGTTCTGTACCGATAACGGGGCGATGATCGCCTACGCCGGGATGGTGCGTCTGAACGCCGGTGCAACGTCTGACCTGAGCGTGTCCGTGCGTCCGCGCTGGCCGCTGGCGGAACTGCCGGAGGCGTGAGTTTTTTTGCCCGGTGGCGCTGCGCTTACCGGGCCTACAAAACCGTAGGCCGGGTCAGGCGAAGCCGCCACCCGGCGATAAACCGCACTATACCCGCAGCATCCCTTTCTCTTCCAGAAACGCAATAATTGTCGCCAGGCCGTCGCCCGCTTTCAGGTTGGTAAACGTCCACGGACGCTCGCCGCGCATGCGGTTGGTGTCGCGCTCCATCACCTCCAGCGAAGCACCCACGTACGGCGCGAGATCGGTTTTGTTGATCACCAGAAAATCGGATTTGGTGATCCCCGGTCCGCCCTTGCGCGGGATTTTTTCCCCTTCGGCCACGTCAATCACGTAGATGGTCAAATCCGCCAGCTCCGGGCTGAAGGTTGCGCTTAGGTTATCGCCGCCGCTTTCAACGAAGATCAGATCCAGATTGCCGAACTTCTCGCTGAGCGCTTCTACCGCCGCAAGGTTCATCGAGGCGTCTTCGCGGATGGCGGTATGCGGGCAGCCGCCGGTCTCTACGCCGACGATGCGCTCCGGCTCCAGGGCTCCCGCTTCGGTCAGGATGCGCTGATCCTCTTTGGTGTAGATATCATTCGTCACCACCGCCAGGTGATACGTGTCGCGCATTGCCTTGCAGAGCGCTTCCAGCAGCGCGGTTTTACCCGACCCCACCGGGCCACCCACGCCCACGCGCAGGGGATGTTTGTAATCAGCCATGTTGCTTCCTCAGGAACGGAATAGTCGTGAATATTGTGTTTCGTGCCGCGCAGAGGCGATCGCGGACAGCGGCGTCGCCGCGCCTATCTCGTCGTCACTGCATAAAAACGCCTGTTCAAACCGGGCAGCAAAATGGTCGCTCAGTTCGATAATCAATTGCTGCGCCGCCTGCTGCCCAAACGGCACCAGCTTGACGCCCGCCATTACCGCGCTCTCCATCCAGCTGTATCCGAGGCTCAGGGCCAGCTCGCGTACGCTAATGCCCCAGCGCGCGCCGAGCCATGCCATGCCGCAGAGCTGGCTTTGCTGACATAGCGCCAGCCACGCGGGCGGACAGTCGGGCTCCCAGCTCTTGATGAGGCGCGTAAAGGCTGCCCCGCGGTTGCGCTCCTCGTCGCGCAGCTCGCGCGTTTCCCGGCAGGCGAGCAGCCAGGACGTCCAGCGCGTGGCCGCCTGCAGATCGTCCTGCACGCAGGCCTGGCAGAGACGGTGAAACAGCGGCAGATCGACGCAGAAAAAGCTCTGCTCCATCTGCTGGATTTGCCAGCGCTTAAAGTCCCCTGCGTCGGCAACCCAGCCGGCTTCAACGGCCCACTCCAGCCCCTGCGACCAGGTAAACGACCCGACCGGCAGGCTGCTGCTGGAGAGCTGCATCAGGCGCAGCCGCTGGCGAGAAGCGTCCATTAGCCCATCAACGCCAGCAGGGCAGAGACGATCAGCCCGCCGCCGAAGGTTTTACGCAGGCCGTCGTGACGGCGCAGCAGCAAGCCTGCGGCGAAACTGGCGCACAGCACGGTGGCGCTGGCGAACATAAATCCGCTGGTGAAGAGCCAGAAGCTGTGGCCGGACATCTCCACGCCGTGCGCCCAGCCGTGGAACATCGCCAGAGCCGGTACCGCCAGCAGCAGGCGGTTTTCAGTTTTAAACATCATCACGCCGCAGACCGCCAGCGAGGTGATAATCAGCATCTCCATGCCGCTAAAGCCTCCGAGCAGGCTGCCCGCGATGGCGCCTACAAGCATCATCCCGAGAGTGGCAAATGGCAGCAGGAGCTTGCGGCCGCTCAGCGCCGAGAGCACGCCTGCGCCCGCAAGCATCAGCAGGTGATCGAGCCCGGTCAGCGGGTGGAGAAAACCGGCCTGAAAGCTGTCGGCGCCGTGGCCGGGATGGGCGAGTGCGGGTACGGAAACGGCCAGCAGTAACAGCGGTAAATACTTACGCATGATGGATCCTTAATGTGAATGGGCGTGAGAGTGGCTATGGCTGTGGGCATCGCTGGCATACGCGCCCGCTTCCGGTTCAAACGGTAGGCTGGCGTAGGCCACCTCCAGCCCGAACTGGCGCAGCATATCGTCGAGAACGTGATCGTGGTGATAGCGCAGCTCGCCGGGCATGACCTGCAGCGGCACGTGGCGGTTGCCCAGGTGGTAGCAGGCGCGGGCGAGCAGGAACGGATCGGCGCAGCGCACCACGGAGACGGACTCCGGCGCGGCGATCACCTCAATCACCTCGCTGCCGTCGTCGGTAGTCAGCAGGTCGCCCCCGCGCAGCAGCAGGCCGCGCGGCAGCATCAGCCCGGCTTCGCGACCGTCGTTCAGCGCCACGCGGGCGCGGCTTTTCACCCGCACGTCAATCGGCAGCGTGACGCTGGCGGTAATCGGGTGCGCATGGTCCAGGCGTTGGGTTAAATAGATCATCATCACTCCTCAAAACAGGAAATAGCGTTGCGCCATCGGCAGAACGTCAGCCGGTTCGCTGGTAATCAGTTCACCGTCGACGCGCACCTCGTAGGTTTGCGAATCGACGGTGATATTCGGCTGCAGGCCGTTGTGGATCATGTCCGCCTTTTTCACCGTCCGGCAGCCTTTCACCACCGCGGTAGCGCTCTGCAGGTTGAGCCGTTGCGGGATGCCGTTGGCGCTGGCGGCCTGTGAGACAAACGTCAGCCGGGTGGCGTGTCGCGCGGCGCCCAGCGCGCCAAACATCGGACGGTAGTGCACAGGCTGCGGCGTAGGGATCGAGGCGTTGATATCGCCCATCGGCGCGCAGGCGATCATTCCGCCCTTGACGATAGTGGCGGGCTTGACGCCGAAGAACGCCGGGGACCAGACCACCAGATCCGCCAGCTTGCCCGCCTCAATCGAACCGACTTCGTGGGCAATGCCGTGGGTAAGCGCCGGGTTAATGGTGTATTTGGCGACGTAGCGCTTCACGCGGAAGTTGTCGTTCTCGCCGGTCTCTTCCGGCAGCGCGCCGCGCTGGACCTTCATGCGGTGCGCCACCTGCCAGGTGCGAATAATCACTTCTCCGACGCGGCCCATGGCCTGCGAATCTGACGAGGTGAGCGAGAATGCGCCGATGTCGTGCAGCACGTCTTCAGCGGCGATGGTTTCACGACGAATGCGGGATTCCGCAAACGCCACGTCCTCGGCGATATCCGGATCGAGGTGGTGACAGACCATCAGCATGTCGAGATGCTCGTCGATGGTATTGACCGTGTAGGGCAGCGTCGGGTTGGTGGAAGAGGGCAGAATATTCGGGTGCGCGCAGGCGGTGATGATATCCGGCGCGTGGCCGCCGCCTGCCCCCTCGGTGTGGAAGGTGTGAATAGTGCGCCCACCAATGGCGGCCAGCGTGTCTTCCACAAATCCGGACTCGTTCAGCGTGTCGCTGTGCAGCGCCACCTGGATATCCATCTCTTCGGCCACCTCCAGCGAGCAGTTGATGGCCGCAGGCGTCGCGCCCCAGTCTTCGTGGATCTTCAGACCGATGGCGCCGGCGGCGATTTGCTCGCGCAGGGCATCCGGGTTTGAACCGTTGCCCTTGCCGAGCAGGCCGATATTTACCGGCAGGGTATCGGCAGCCTGCAGCATGCGGGCGATATACCACGGCCCCGGCGTGCAGGTGGTGGCGTTGGTGCCTGCCGCCGGTCCGGTACCGCCGCCGATCATCGTCGTGACGCCGGAGACCAGCGCCTCTTCCGCCTGCTGCGGGCAGATCCAGTGGATGTGGGTGTCGATCCCGCCGGCGGTAACGATCTTCCCTTCGGCAGCGATGACTTCCGTCGCGGCGCCTATCGGGATCGTTACGGCGGGCTGAATATCCGGGTTGCCGGCTTTGCCGACGGCAAAGATCCGCCCGTTCTTCACGCCGATATCGGCCTTCACGATCCCCCAGTGATCGACGATCAGCGCGTTGGTGAGCACCAGATCCACGCAGTCGTCTGCGGTCATCTGTCCCTGACCCATGCCGTCGCGGATCACCTTCCCGCCGCCGAACTTGACCTCTTCGCCGTAGGTGGTGAGATCGTCTTCCACTTCTATCCACAGCTCGCTGTCGGCCAGCCGCACCTTATCGCCGGTGGTAGGGCCGAACATATCGGCGTAAGCCCGGCGCGAAATTTCAGCCATGTTTCACCTCTCCCATCACCTCGCCGCGAAAACCGACTATGCGCTGTGCGCCCGTAACCTCAACCAGCGTCACTTCGCGCTTCTGGCCGGGTTCAAAACGCACGGCGGTGCCCGCCGGAATATTCAGCCGGTAGCCTTTGGTGGTTTCCCGGTCAAACTTCAGCGCCGGGTTGACCTCGTAAAAGTGGTAGTGCGATCCGACCTGGATCGGCCGATCACCGTGGTTTTCGACGATGACGCGCCGGGTTTCACGCCCGACGTTGAGGGCAATATTGCCGGGCTGGATCTGATATTCGCCTGGGTTCATCACGCGCTCCTTAGACGATCGGGTTATGAACGGTGACGAGCTTGGATCCGTCCGGGAAGGTCGCTTCCACCTGGATATCCGGGATCATCTCCGGCACGCCCTCCATTACCTGGTCGCGCGTCAGAACGTGTCGGCCCGCCTCCATCAGCGAGGCGACGGTTTCGCCATCGCGGGCGCCTTCCATAATGAAGGCGCTGATCAGCGCGACCGATTCCGGATAATTGAGCTTTACCCCGCGCGCAAGGCGGCGTTCGGCAACCAGCGCGGCGGTGAACAGCAACAGCTTGTCTTTTTCTCTGGGGGTCAGTTCCATAACGTTTCTCTTATGTCTGCCAGATACGCGGCGAACAGGCGGTTTTAGTGGTGAGAAGCGGGCGAAGCGACTGCCAGATGTCGCGCATCACCCGCTGACAAATCAGGTTATCGTGGGAGAGAAAACGCACCGACAGCAGATCGTCAGTGAGCGTTGCGCCGGCAAAGGTACCCAGCGGGGCGAGCCGCTCGTGTACCGTGTCGAGATGCGCTTCCCCGGCCGGATAGAACAGCAGCGTGCCGAGCCACGGATGCCCGGCAACGGGCGTGAGATCGCCATGGCTGAGATGCTGGCGCTCAATCAGGCGCGGCGCGTCGTCGACCCAGACCTCAAGACGGCTCTCCAGCGTGCCGTGGCTGAAGGTTTCACCGATCACCGGTCGTCCCAGGCAGTACAGCTCCCACGTCAGCAGCGTGCTGGAGGCCTTCAGGTGGAAGACGGAGCGCAGCGCGGCATTCGCACCGGGAAAAATAATGGTGTCCTGCGGCAGCCATTCAAGGATGGCGTCTTCATCGAGATAAAAGTGCTGATTGAGGCAGGCCTGAGGGCCGCTGCTGCGATAAAACTTGCTGGCGCCGGGCATGGTGATGAGCGCGTGGCTGTTGGCGTCCAGCCGGACAGAAATATCCAGCGTATCGCCGCCCACAACGCCACCGGGTGGGTGCAGCAGATAGAGGTGGCAGGTTTCGCCTTCAGGATAAAACGGCCGCTGAACGGTGAGCGGCCCGAGGTGATGAGCAGAGTGCAGGAGGGTTTTCTCAGGGGTGTGACAAAACTGCAGGGCAAGCGACGCCTGCCAGCCTTTATACGTATTATCAGTGACCTGAGCTGCTAACATGCTGCATCCATCCGCTCATCATCGGGGTCGTTTCAGTATGCCCTGGCAGAATTGAAGGCTGTCATATGAGTCGCTTATGGATGGCGGTTAAGACGAAACAAAAAAGCACGCCCCAGGGGGCGTGCTGTCTGATAAACATCGCGATGCTGTTATTTCAGGTGCTCATGCAGCGCTGCGCCAGCCTGCTCCAGAGCAACCTTGACCGTAGGCTCTTCGCTCAGTGGATTGAGCAGGCCGTAATCGTGGATCATGCCGTTATAGCGCGTGACGGTCACCGGGACGCCAGCCGCATCCAGTTTACGCCCGAATGCTTCACCTTCATCCCGCAGAACGTCCAGCTCTGCTGTCTGAATCAGCGTCTCGGGGAAGCCTTTCAACTGCGCGGCACTGGCGCGAAGCGGAGAGGCAAGGATATTGTTGCGATCGGCTGCGTTGGTGGTGTAGTTATCCCAGAACCATTTCATCATGTTTTTCGACAAGAAATAGCCGTTCTCGAACTGGTTATACGAGGCAGTATCAAAATTTGCATCGGTAACAGGCCAGAGCATGACGTTGTAGCGAATTTTTGGCCCATTGAACTGTTTTGCCTGCAGCGCCACGGAAGCCACCATATTGCCGCCCACGCTGTTACCGACCAGACCCAGACGGCTACCGTCCACGCCAATTTCCTGACCGTGCCCGGCTACCCATTTTGTCGCTTCATAGGCCTGATTAATGGCTACCGGGAAATGGGCCTCAGGTGACGGCGTGTAATCAACGTAAACCGCTGCGGCACCCGACGCGCGAACGAGATCGCGGATCAAGCGTTCGTGGGTTGGGAAATCACCCAGCACCCAACCGCCGCCGTGGAAGAACATAAATGCCGGCAGCGTGCCGGTTGCGTTTTCAGGTTTCACTATTTTCAGTTTGATCGCCTGACCATTTACCTGGATCGTTTTTTCTGAAACCTGAGCGGGGGGCAGTTTTGCGCCTTGCTGCGCGCCGATCAGTACCTGGCGGGCCTCCTGCGGAGTCATCTGTTCCATTGGCTTACCCTTGCCTGAATTGAGAACATTAAGAAATGCCTGTACGCCTGCGGTCGGGGTAGGGGTATTGGTGGTGTGAGCGGACGCTGCGGCTGACGCGAATACGGAAGAAACCAGGATGGCGGTTAATGTTTTCATGGTAGTACCTCTTTAAGCGAGTGTTAAACGGTGACGTTATTTAAGTAGTGCGCTACTAAGTTGTTGCTGTAATACTTGCGCGCAAGATACTTTTAGTCAAACTTTATTTATAATTTTTTTTATAAAACTGACTCAGGGTTGATAGAGAAATGAAAGAAAACAAGACATTAGATGATTTACTTTGCTTTTCACTGTACTCGGTCACCAACGCGTTCGTTCGGCAATATCGTCCCTTATTGCAGGAAATGGATCTGACCTATCCGCAATTTGTTGTTTTGATGGCGCTTTATGAGAAAGACAATATTCCACTTCGCGATCTCAGCGATAAGACGTTTTTTGATTCGGGCACATTGACCCCGCTGGTACAAAAGCTTGAGGCAAAGGGGTTTCTCAACCGTATCGCGGTTGTGGGTGACGAAAGAATGAAAAATGTTGTTCTGACGGAGAAGGCTAACGCACTGAAAAAGCAGGTGATGGCGCTGCCGGACCAGATTCGCTGCAGCATGCGGATGAATGATGAAGAGCTTGAGATGCTGAAAAAACTTTCCCGAACGCTGCTGGATAATTTGTAAGAACCCTTCGGTGGGGTTAACCCACCGAAGCGAGGTCATTAGCGGTAATCCTCCGCATCCACGTCATACCCGGACGGCTCCCAGCGGATCGTCAGCAGCGAGGCCAGACCGATAAACGGCGCCAGCGCAATCACCCAGAACACGGCAGTGTCGAGGGATGCAACCAGCAGCGGGAACAGGAACAGCGACACCGTGGAACTGCTGCGCATCAGCGTCTGGTTGAGACCCACGCCGACGCCGCGCAGCGAGGTCGGGTAGCTCAGCGAGGCAAACGTCATGGTATGCGCGCCCGGGCCGAAGCCCTGACCGAACAGGAACAGCGCCAGCATGCCGACGGCAACCACACCTTCCGCTGCGCCTTCTGGCCGCCCGACCAGCGCCAGCCCGAGCAGCGCGACTAGCTGGCAGGCGTAGCCCGCAAGCGACATCCGCCAGGCACCGAAGCGCGGGACGTAGCGTACCGCCAGCAGCCCGCCGACGAAGGCAAACAGCAGGTTAAGCACCAGAGAAATCAGAATGGTGGTGAGCATCGACTGGACAAAGAAGCTGGAGATGATCACCGGCAGGCCAAATGCCACGGCGTTATAGGCAAACGACGAGACGACGGACAGCAGCGTGGCGAGTGTCGTGCGGCGTAAATAGATGCCGCGAAACAGGTTCAGGTAGTTAGACCATTTCGCTTTATTGACGATGGGTGCGGGCTGGCTGAGCGCGTCCTGCGGCACGTGGGCGTTGATGTTATAGGACTGGCGCAGGATCGAGGCTGCCTCTTTCAGGTTGCCCTGATTCGCCGCCCAGACCGGCGATTCGCTCATATAGCGGCTGCGGATGGCGATAATCACCAGCGCCGGCACCGCGCCAAAGCCCAGAATCAAACGCCACAGCCAGTCGCTGTGGCTTTCCGGCAGCACGGCGTAGAAGAAAAGCACCAGGAGATACGAGATGCTGATGGCGGCATACCAGGTGGGGCACCACATCGCGACGCTGGAGGCCTTATTCCCCGGGCCTTTGAGTTTGGCAAACTCGCTTAAAAACGCCATCGCCACGGGAAGGTCGATCCCCACGCCGAGCCCCATCACAAAGCGGGCGCCCGCCAGCACGTATTCGTTAGGTGCCAGCGCACAGGCGATGGCGGCCACCACGAAGAAGAGCATGTCGGCCATAAAGACCCGGTAGCGGCCAATCTTGTCCGTGAGGTAGCCGCCGAGCAGCGCCCCGACAATGGCCCCGAAGGTAATGGCCGAGGCCACCATGCCGGTGCCTGCCGGCGTAAGGTTAAATTCTCGGGTGATGTCTTTTATGCCGAAGGCCAGCGCGCCGAGATCGTAGGCGTCGAGGAAAATCCCGCCCAGCGCGATACCGATGACGATGCGCGCATTCGCCCGTCCCTGAGAACCGTCATTGACCAGCCGCGAGACGTCAGCGGCGCTGCGCACCCACTGGATGTCGCCATTCGCTGAATGTTGTGGTGTTGAAAGGGGAGTGGTGTCTGTAATGTCTGCCATTTTCTTCTGATGTGGTTGTGTTGTGTCTCTAACAGTTACCACAGGCAGAAGGTGGCCAAAATCACATTTGGCTATAAGGCATAACTAACCCTTCGGAGCGTCTTTTTTCTTTCTCTTGAGCTTCGTCCAGATTTTGGTCTCCTGACGACGCCACAGGCGCTGAATATTATCGTGATGGCGCAGCAGGATAAGGCAGGAGAGCATCGACACCGGGAAGGTAAACTGGGGTTTGAACCACCAGACGTAGAACGGGGCAATCAGCGCGCTGACAATGGCGCCAAGGGACGAATAGCCGCTCAGAAGAATGGTCAGCAGCCAGGTGCCGGCCATGACGCCGGTTAAGTCCCAGCCGATAGGCGCAATGGCGCCAAAAGCCGTAGCCACGCCTTTGCCGCCTTTAAAGCCGAAGAAGACGGGCCAGATATGACCAACGCAGGCGGCAATGGCAATGAGCCCCAGCCAGAACGGCGTAACGCCCAGCGCGTACGCGCCCCAGACGGGTAGCATCCCTTTCAGAACATCAAAAATCAAAACCGCTACGGCTGCTCCCTTGCCGCCAATTCGTAGTACGTTGGTCGCTCCCGGGTTCCCGGAACCACTTTCACGCGGGTCAGGTAACCCGGCGATGCGGCAGACCAGAATGGCGCTGGAGATTGAGCCGCAAAGGTAGGCGAGGAGGATCATTCCAGGCGCGATTGCACTCATAACGCTGTTCCGTTTTGAAAATGTATCTGTATTCTCAGCATCTGTGGATAATACGCATAATTCGCCGGAAGTGGTATCCGGTTTAGCCAAAAAGCAGGCAGGTCGTGATGGATATTGTATTTATAGAGCAACTTTCGGTAATCACCACGATTGGTGTTTACGACTGGGAACAGACCATCGAGCAGAAGCTGGTGTTCGATATCGAAATGGGCTGGGATAACCGCAAATCGGCAAAAAGCGATGACGTGAACGATTGTCTGAGCTATGCCGACATCAGTGAAACGGTCATCGGCCACGTTGAAGGGCAACGCTTTGCGCTGGTCGAGCGGGTGGCGGAGGAAGTGGCGGAACTGCTGCTCACCAAATTCAATTCGCCGTGGGTGCGCATCAAGCTGAGCAAGCCGGGCGCGGTGGCGCGAGCCGCCAATGTCGGCGTCATCATCGAGCGTGGCACAAATCTGAAAGGACAGATTTAACGTCATAATAGCTAAACCATTTTAGGTTATATCGGTCTTAAAGCTGTATCTTTCACGGTAGCCGTTGGGGCGACCGTTTTTTTATATCTTTTTAGGGGTTTATAGATGAGCGATATGCACTCGCTGCTGGTGGCGGCAATACTGGGTGTGGTCGAAGGATTGACGGAATTTTTACCCGTTTCCAGTACGGGCCATATGATTATCGTTGGCCATCTGCTGGGCTTTGAAGGCGATACCGCAAAGACGTTTGAAGTGGTCATTCAGCTGGGTTCGATTCTGGCGGTGGTGGTGATGTTCTGGCGTCGCCTGTTTGGTCTGATCGGCATCCACTTTGGTCGTCTTCCTCAGCGCGAAGGTGAAGGCACCGGCCGTCTGACGCTCATCCATATCCTGCTCGGGATGGTCCCTGCGGTGGTGCTGGGTCTGGTTTTCCATGACGCCATCAAGTCTCTATTTAACCCGATTAACGTGATGTACGCGCTGGTGGTGGGGGGCTTCCTGCTGATCGCCGCGGAAGTGCTGAAGCCAAAGACGCCGCGCGCGGAAGGTCTGGACGACATGACGTATCGTCAGGCGTTTATCATTGGCTGTTTCCAGTGTCTGGCGCTGTGGCCGGGCTTCTCGCGTTCAGGCGCAACGATTTCTGGCGGGATGCTGATGGGCGTGAGCCGTTATGCCGCGTCGGAGTTTTCGTTCCTGCTGGCGGTGCCGATGATGATGGGTGCCACCGTACTCGACGTCTATAAGAGCTATCACTTCCTGACGGCTGGCGACATTCCGATGTTCGCCGTGGGCTTCATCACCGCGTTTATTGTGGCGCTGATTGCCATCAAAACCTTCCTGCAGCTGATTAAGCGTATCTCGTTTATTCCGTTCGCGATCTATCGCTTTATCGTGGCGGCTGCGGTATACGTGGTCTTCTTCTGACCGATGGCCCTCAGTCTTTCGGCTGAGGGCAATGCTTTTCCTTCCAGTCCGAAACCGCCTGAATTCGCCGTTTTGTCAGCTCTTCCCGAATCTCCGGTCCTTTGAATCCCGCGTCGACAACGTCTTTCGTCGGCACCGCTTTTGCCACGTCCCAGGCTTTACGCAGCAAACGACCCTGCGGGTAATCGCACGCTTCAAACCCGGTACGACCGCGCACGTCCGCTTCGCTGGTGAGCGCGATTTGCTCCACGCGCTGGGGTTTGCGCCAGGCGTCGATGTTATCGAAAAGCTTGACGATGGTGGCCGGCTTCAGGATCGGGAAGGTGTGGATCAGGTCGTGGAACTCGGCGACCAGTTTCGCCAGATCGCGGATCTCGTTTGGGACGCGCAGACGCTGGCACAGTCCCTCGACCAGCTTCACCCCTGCCGGGCCGTGCCCGTGGTGGCGAGGCCAGAATTCTTTTGGCGTTAAGCCTTTGCCGAGATCGTGGCACAGGGTGGAAAAGCGTACGTCCACGTCCGGGCTGAGCATGGCCGCCATGCTCAGCGTCATCAGCGTATGCACGCCGGTATCAATTTCCGGATGCCATTTCGCCGGGGCGGGAACGCCAAACAGCGCGTCTATTTCCGGGAACAGCACCTTCAGCGCGCCGCAGTCGCGCAGGACCTGGAAAAAGATCTGCGGGTTGCGCGTGGTGAGAGCATTTTCCGTCTCTTTCCAGACGCGCTCTGGCGTCAGGTGTGCAAGCTCGCCCGCCTCGGTCATGGCGGTCATCAGCGCCATTGTCTCATCGGCAATACGAAAGCTGAGATGCGCATAACGCGCGGCAAAGCGCGCCACGCGCAGGACGCGGAGCGGATCTTCAGAAAACGCGGGGGAGACGTGACGTAAAAGACGGTTGCGCAGATCGTCCTGGCCGCCATAGGCGTCAACGATCTGGCCGTTTTCGTCCTGCGCCAGCGCGTTGATGGTGAGATCGCGGCGCAGGAGATCTTGCTCCAGCGTGACGTCCGGTGCGGCATAGCAGGTGAAGCCGGTATAGCCCGAGCCCGATTTCCGCTCGGTACGCGCCAGGGCGTACTCTTCGCGGCTTTGCGGGTGCAAAAACACGGGGAAATCGCGGCCTACCTGCTGGTAGCCCGCGTCGAGCATCTCTTCAGGGGTGGCGCCAACCACCACCCAGTCTTTATCTTTGACCGGCAGACCTAACAACGCATCACGTACCGCACCACCGACCAGATAACTCTTCACGCCTTACACTCCCGTTTTCTCTTTTCCAGAATGATACGTAAGTCTGGCAGAGAAGACGAATTAGTTCATCCAGCGGTCTTTACGCTTACGGCTTGGGATCAGATGCGGCAGAACCAGACCCAGCACCAGACCAACGCCCAGCACGCCGCCGCCATACATGAACCACTGCATGATGATGGTGCGCTGTTTGTCATCGAGCTGCAGATTGGCGGCATTCACTTTCTTCTGCGCGACAATCAGCTCATTTTTCAGTTTCTGGTTCTCTTCTTTCAGACCGTTAATCACGCCGTCGCTTTGCGCCACTTTCTGCTGCATTTCAGCGGTGCGCTGGTTCCAGGTTCCGTCGATGTTGTTCAGCTTATCGGTCAGGGTTTTCACCTGGTTTTCCAGATCCGGGACGCGGGTGCGCAGGCTTGGTACGGTGCTCAGCTCTTTCAGCGGGATCCATGAAGTACGACCGGTGCTGTCGCGCACCTGGCCGTAGTTGGTGTCCGCGTTGGTCTGTAACAGCGTGACTTCCTCGCCGGCATTTACCGTACCCACGAGGCGATAATTGTCTCCAGGGCCACTGCGTACCCAGGTGTTCAGTTCGTCAGAAACGTAACGCTTCTCTTCAGCGTGCACTGCGGTTGCGGCGCTAAAAGCGAGTAAAGTAAGTCCAATCAGGCGTAATTTAAGCATCATTAGTCGTTATTTTCATAAATAGTGGAACGATAGTAGTGGCAACAGTGTCTCTACGCAAAGCATTCATCAGCAATCAGAATCATCTGTGTCACGACTCTACACATTTACGCCCGTCAAATTGCTCATTGCATGGCAATTTGGCGCAAAATACTATGTACTGACAAACAAATGGCGAGGAAGTTCGCCCTCATTGACGCGTCTGTGACGCCCGCAAAAGTACAAGGCTATGGCTCAGGAAATCGAATTAAAATTTATCGTCGAAAAAGACAGCGTTGACGCACTCCGCCAGCATCTGCATACGCTTTCCGGCGAACACCATGCACCGGTACAACTGCTTAATATCTATTACGAAACGCCGGACAACTGGCTGCGCCGCCACGATATGGGGCTGCGCATCCGCGGTGCGAACGGTCGCTACGAGATGACGATGAAAATTGCCGGCCGTGTGGTCGGCGGTTTGCATCAGCGCCCGGAGTACAATATCGACATCAGTAAGCCAGAACTTGAGCTGGAACGTTTCCCTGCCGAAGTCTGGCCGGAAGGCGAGCTGCCTTCCACGCTGGCGGAGCAGGTGCAACCGCTGTTCAGCACCGATTTCTGGCGTGAAAAATGGCTGGTGACGGAAGGCAAAAGCCGCATCGAAATCGCCCTGGATTTGGGTGACGTGAAGGCGGGAGAGTTCCATGAGCCGATTTGCGAACTGGAGCTTGAGCTGCTGGAAGGGGATGCGAATGACGTGCTGAAGCTGGCGCGCAGGCTGGTGAACCAGTCCGGATTACGTCAGGGGAGCCTGAGCAAAGCCGCTCGGGGTTACCATCTGGCCGCCGGGAATGCGCCGCGCGTGCTGAAAGAGACGACCATTTTGCACGTTGCGCCGAAAGCCAGCGTTGAACAGGGCCTGGAGGCCGCGCTGGAGCTGGCGCTTTCTCAGTGGCAGTACCACGAAGAGCTGTGGGTGCGAAACGTGAAAAACGCCAAATCCCACGTGCTGGCGGCGATTGCCCTGGTGCGCCATACCCTGACGCTCTTCGGCGGTATCGTGCCTCGAAAAGCGAGCGCTCACTTACGTGATCTGCTGACGCAAACCGAAACGCTGATGCACTCCGACGTCTCTGCGCAAACGGCGATCTACAGCCCGCAAAACGCGACGGCAAAACTGGCGCTGACCGAGTTTCTGGTGACGCGCGGCTGGCGTTCGTTCCTGGATGCGAAAGCAGAGGCCAAAATCGCGGAAAACTTCAAACGCTTCGCGGATATTCATCTTTCCCGCCATGCCGCTGAGCTGAAGACCACGTTTGCCTATCCGCTTGGCGACCAGTATGGCGATCAACTTCCCCGCCTTTCGCGCAACGTCGACAGCATGCTGCTGCTTTCCGGCGCTTATGACGGCGCGAAGGCCCAGGCCTGGCTGGAAAACTGGCAGGGACTGAAGCATGCCATTGAAACCCGTCAGCATATCGAGATTGAGCATTTCCGTAACGAGGCCATTTCGCAGGAGCCGTTCTGGCTGCACAGCGGAAAACGTTAACTCTGGCAAGGAACCCCAAAAATGCCGCTTTCTTCGCAGTTACAGCAGCAGTGGCAGACCGTTTGCGAACGTCTGCCTGAGTCATTACCGGCGTCATCGTTAAGCGAGCAGGCAAAGAGCGTGCTCGTATTCAGTGATTTTGTGCAGGAAAGTATCACCGCCAACCCGGACTGGCTGGCGGAGCTTGAGAACTCACCGCCGCAGGCAGACGAGTGGCGGCACTATGCTGGCTGGCTGCAGGCTGCACTCGAAGACGTTGCGGATGAGGCCACGCTGATGCGCGTCCTGCGCCAGTTCCGTCGTCGGGTGATGGTGCGCATTGCCTGGGCGCAGGCGCTGGAGCAGGTGAGCGAAGAGAGCACGCTGCAGCAGTTAAGCGAGCTGGCGCAGACGTTGATCGTCGCCGCGCGAGACTGGCTCTACGCCGCCTGCTGTAAAGAGTGGGGCACGCCGTGCAGCGAGGAAGGGGTTCCTCAGCCGCTGTTGATTCTGGGGATGGGCAAGCTGGGCGGCTGCGAGCTGAACTTCTCCTCCGATATCGACCTGATTTTTGCCTGGCCGGAGAACGGCTCCACGCGTGGCGGGCGTCGCGAGCTGGACAATGCGCAGTTCTTTACCCGTCTCGGCCAGCGCCTGATTAAGGCGCTGGACCAGCCCACGCAGGACGGTTTTGTTTACCGCGTTGACATGCGCCTGCGTCCGTTTGGCGACAGCGGGCCGCTGGTGCTGAGCTTTGCGGCGCTGGAAGATTATTACCAGGAGCAGGGACGCGACTGGGAGCGTTACGCGATGGTCAAAGCGCGGATCATGGGCGACAGCGACGACGCTTACGCCAACGAGCTGCGCGCCATGCTGCGCCCGTTCGTGTTCCGTCGCTATATCGACTTCAGCGTGATCCAGTCCCTGCGAAATATGAAAGGGATGATTGCCCGCGAGGTGCGCCGCCGTGGTCTGAAGGACAATATCAAGCTCGGCGCGGGCGGCATCCGCGAAATCGAATTTATCGTCCAGGTCTTCCAGCTTATTCGCGGCGGACGCGAGCCGTCGCTGCAGTCCCGTTCGCTGTTACCGACGCTGAGCGCCATTGCGCAGCTGCATCTCCTGCCGGACGGCGACGCGCAAACCCTGCGCGAGGCCTATCTTTTCCTGCGTCGTCTGGAAAATCTGCTGCAAAGCATCAACGACGAACAGACTCAGACCCTGCCGGGCGACGACCTGAACCGGGCGCGTCTGGCCTGGGGAATGCGCGTGGAAGAGTGGTCAACGCTGACCGAACGGCTCGATGCCCATATGGCAGGCGTGCGCCGCATCTTTAACGAGCTGATCGGCGATGACGAAAGTGAGTCGCAGGACGATGCGCTCTCCGAACACTGGCGCGAGCTGTGGCAGGATGCGCTTCAGGAAGATGACACCACGCCGGTGCTGACGCACTTAACCGACGACGCGCGTCATCGCGTGGTGGCGCTGATCGCTGATTTCCGCCTTGAGCTGAACAAACGCGCCATCGGCCCGCGCGGTCGTCAGGTGCTGGATCACCTGATGCCGCACCTGTTGAGCGAAGTCTGCTCGCGGGCGGATGCGCCGGTGCCGCTTTCGCGGATGATGCCGCTGCTGAGCGGGATTATCACGCGTACCACGTATCTTGAACTCCTGAGCGAGTTCCCCGGCGCGCTGAAGCACCTGATTACGCTCTGCGCCGCGTCGCCGATGGTGGCCAACAAGCTGGCGCGTTACCCGCTGCTGCTGGATGAGCTGCTCGATCCGAATACCCTTTATCAGCCGACGGCGACCGACGCCTACCGGGACGAGCTGCGCCAGTATCTGCTGCGCGTGCCGGAAGAGGACGAAGAGCAACAGCTGGAGGCGCTGCGTCAGTTTAAGCAGGCCCAGATGCTGCGCGTGGCGGCCGCGGATATCGCCGGAACGCTGCCGGTAATGAAAGTGAGCGATCACTTAACCTGGCTGGCGGAAGCGATTATCGACGCGGTGGTGCATCAGGCATGGGTGCAGATGGTGGCGCGCTACGGCCAGCCGAAACACCTGGCCGACCGTGACGGCCGCGGGTTCGCGGTGGTGGGTTACGGTAAGCTCGGCGGCTGGGAGCTGGGCTATAGCTCCGATCTGGATTTAATCTTCCTTCACGACTGCCCGGTTGACGTGATGACCGACGGCGAGCGCGAGATTGACGGGCGGCAGTTCTACCTGCGCCTGGCGCAGCGCATCATGCACCTGTTCAGCACCCGCACCTCGTCGGGCATTTTGTATGAAGTGGATGCCCGTCTGCGCCCGTCCGGCGCGGCGGGTATGCTGGTCACTTCGACGGAGTCCTTCGCCGATTACCAGAAGAATGAAGCCTGGACGTGGGAGCACCAGGCGCTGGTGCGCGCCCGCGTGGTGTATGGCGATCCGCAGCTCAAAACGCAGTTTGACGTCATCCGCAGGGAGGTCATGACCACCCCGCGTGACGGCAGTACGTTGCAGACCGAAGTGCGCGAAATGCGCGAGAAAATGCGTGCGCACTTAGGCAATAAGCATCGCGATCGCTTTGATATTAAAGCCGATGAGGGTGGAATTACCGATATTGAGTTTATTACCCAGTATCTGGTGCTGCTGCACGCGCACGACAAGCCGAAGCTCACTCGCTGGTCGGATAACGTGCGCATTCTGGAACTGTTGGCGCAAAACGACATTATGGACGAGCAGGAGGCGCAGGCCTTAACCCGCGCCTACACCACGCTGCGCGATGAGCTGCATCATCTGGCGTTGCAGGAGCAGCCGGGGCACGTGGCGCTGGACTGTTTCACCGCCGAACGCGCTCAGGTAACGGCCAGCTGGCAGAAGTGGCTGGTGGAACCGTGCGTAACAAATCAAGTGTGATATTATCGCGCGCAAATTGTGAATCTTTCTGGAGTCAGGAATGAAAGTAACACTGCCAGAGTTTGAACGTGCTGGGGTAATGGTTGTTGGGGATGTGATGCTGGATCGCTACTGGTATGGGCCGACCAGCCGCATCTCTCCGGAAGCACCGGTACCGGTAGTTAAGGTCGACACCATTGAAGAGCGTCCCGGCGGCGCGGCAAACGTGGCGATGAACATTGCCTCTCTGGGCGCGCATTCGCGTCTGGTGGGCCTGACCGGCATCGACGATGCGGCCCGCGCGCTGAGCAAGTCGCTGGCGGACGTGAACGTGAAGTGCGACTTCGTTTCTGTTCCGACCCACCCGACGATCACGAAACTGCGCGTACTGTCGCGTAACCAGCAGCTGATCCGCCTCGACTTTGAAGAAGGGTTCGAAGGCGTTGATCCTGAGCCGCTGCACGAGCGTATCAACCAGGCGCTGGGCAATATCGGCGCGCTGGTGCTGTCTGACTATGCGAAAGGTGCCCTGGCCAGCGTGCAGACGATGATCCAGCTGGCGCGTAAAGCCAGCGTGCCGGTGCTGATCGACCCGAAAGGGACCGATTTTGAGCGCTATCGCGGCGCGACGCTGCTGACGCCAAACCTGTCAGAGTTTGAGGCGGTGGCGGGCAAGTGCAAAACCGAAGAAGAGCTGGTTGAGCGCGGCATGAAGATCATCGCTGACTTCGAGCTGTCCGCGCTGCTGGTGACTCGCTCCGAGCAGGGAATGACGCTGTTGCAGCCAGGCAAAGCGCCGCTGCATATGCCAACCCAGGCGCAGGAAGTGTACGACGTAACCGGTGCCGGTGATACGGTGATTGGCGTCCTGGCGGCGACGCTGGCGGCGGGTAATTCTCTCGAAGAAGCGTGCTACTTTGCGAACGCGGCGGCGGGCGTGGTGGTCGGTAAGCTCGGGACGTCTACCGTTTCGCCTATCGAACTGGAAAACGCGGTGCGCGGTCGTGCCGATACCGGTTTTGGCGTCATGAGCGAAGACGAGCTGAAAGTGGCCGTCGCCGCTGCGCGCAAGCGCGGTGAGAAAGTGGTGATGACCAACGGCGTGTTCGACATCCTGCATGCGGGCCATGTTTCCTATCTGGCGAATGCGCGCAAGCTGGGCGATCGCCTGATTGTGGCGGTTAACAGCGATGCGTCGACGAAACGCCTGAAGGGTGAAACGCGTCCGGTGAACCCGCTGGAGCAGCGTATGATCGTGCTTGGCGCGCTGGAAGCCGTGGACTGGGTGGTGTCGTTTGAAGAAGACACGCCGCAGCGCCTGATTGCCGGTATTCTGCCAGACCTGCTGGTGAAAGGCGGGGATTACAAACCGGAGCAAATCGCGGGGAGCGAAGAGGTCTGGGCCAACGGCGGTGAGGTGATGGTGCTCAACTTTGAGGACGGGTGTTCAACCACCAACATCATTAAGAAGATCCAGAAAGACAGTCAGTAGTCCGTGCGGGCTGATGCCCTCACCCCAACCCTCTCCCACAGGGAGAGGGCGCAAACCAAAAAGAACGGCAACCGAGGTTGCCGTTTTGCATTGATTTTAGGCCTGGTCGTCCACCGGCGGAATCGCCGGTGCCGGCTTCACTTCTTCCGGGGTATTGCGGTTTTCCAGCTCGGTCAGGCGCTGTTCCAGCAGCGCCAGCTTTTCGCGGGTGCGCAGCAGAACCTGGGTTTGCACGTCAAACTCTTCGCGGCTCACTAAATCAAGGCGAACCAACTGCGCCTGCAGCGTCTGGCGGATTTTCTTCTCAACGTCATCACCAAACTCACGAATGCCTTTTGGCATGGACTCGTGAACCTGACGCGCAATTTGCTCAATTTTCTTCGGGTCAATCATAGCGGCTTCCCTTGATAAAACGGTGTTGATGAACATTGTAGCGCGTCATGCTCCAGGATAAAGCAGATTTGTTTGAAGCTTATGCATTGCCCAGATTAATCAATAGCGTTATAGTTATCTCGCTTATTCTCAGGGCGGGGCGAAATTCCCCACCGGCGGTAAATCAGCTTAACGCTGAAAGCCCGCGAGCGCTTTGGGTAAATACTCAAAGGTCAGCAGATCCGGTGTAATTCCGGGGCCGACGGTTAGAGTCCGGATGGGAGAGAGTAACGATCCAGTCGGGCATGGGCCCGCTCACGTTATCTTTTTGCCGCTTGTACGGCGCTCCTAAGACTGCCCTGATTCTGGTAACCATAATGTTAATGAGGTTTTTTTACCATGAATCAGACGCTACTTTCCTCTTTTGGCACTTCAACTCAACGTGTTGAACATGCACTGGATGCACTGCGCGAAGGCCGCGGTGTGATGGTGCTTGACGATGAAAACCGTGAAAACGAAGGCGATATGATTTTCGCCGCCGAAAACATGACCGTTGAACAGATGGCGCTGACCATCCGTCACGGCAGCGGCATCGTATGCCTGTGTATTACCGAAGACCGTCGTAAGCAGCTCGACCTGCCGATGATGGTCGAAAACAACACCAGCGCTTTTGGTACCGGGTTTACCGTGACCATCGAAGCGGCGCACGGCGTGACGACCGGTGTGTCTGCGGCTGACCGTCTGACCACCGTTCGTGCTGCGATTGCCGATGGTGCTAAGCCGTCCGACCTGCATCGTCCAGGCCACGTCTTCCCACTGCGCGCGCAGGCGGGCGGCGTGCTGACCCGTGGCGGTCATACCGAAGCGACTATCGACCTGGTGACGCTGGCAGGCTTCAAACCTGCGGGTGTGCTGTGTGAACTGACCAACGATGATGGCACCATGGCGCGCGCGCCGGAGTGCATCACTTTTGCGCGTCTGCACAACATGCCGGTGGTGACCATTGAAGATCTGGTGGAGTATCGCCAGGCGCACGAGCGCAAAGCCAGCTGAACGTGCTGATGTGAAAAAGCCGGGGAAACCCGGCTTTTTTGTGTCTAGTGGTAGTTGATTTTGAATAGCACGACGGTTTCAAAAGGGCCTGAAACAATGCCCGAACCTTCGGCGTGAGAAAGCTCGGCGGTGTAGGTGGTTTCGAACTGCAGCACCGAACCGGTAAAATCGGCATACTCGTCATACTGATTGAAGGTATAGGGCTGTGTGCCGTTAAGAATACGCAGCTTTAAGCCGTTGCCGATAAGCAGTGCCGTGTCGTTGGCGGTGAGCGTTTTATCGGTATAAAACGAAGAGTCAATCTTAAACCCGTCGGAGCATTGCGCATCCTGCACCTTCGTCGTTTTTACCGAAAATGTGCGGGTTCGCGCGCCCTGATTCACGATGTCTCGCGCGCTGAAGGTGCCAAAATCGATCTCCTGATTCTCAGGATAAATACTGAACGTTGCCCCGCAGTCCAGCACTTTGATGTTTTCCAGCCCGTTAATATGATATTTAAGGTTTTTCGCATCAGAAAGGGTATTTACGCCCCCTTTGCCGTCAAACTGCACTACGATGTAATCTCCCAGCGTGCTGATATACCCCTGAGGCGGCGCTGCTTTGAGTTTGACGTACAGCCTGAAGCGCGCCACAAAGGTGCGTGAGGTATGAACGTCCCACGGATTCCCCGAACACACGTATTTCTCCCAGCCCATCGCTTTGAGCTGTTCAGGCGTGTAATTGCTCAGGCTGTTGTTGTCCAGACACTGGCGAGTGTCCGCACCGTAGGGTTGCCCGGCGGCATCGTAATCCGCACCCTCGTAGGTCACGCCCAGCTCGTAGTAAGGATCTGACACGGACGGGTAAGGGTTCACCCAGGCGAACACATCTTCATTCTCATGGTTTGAGGCGGTATTTCTGTCGCAGTAAACTGGGATCTTGATGTCGCTGGATTCCCAAATTTTTTGGCCGATCGTGGCGTTGCTGGGGATCGAAAATTCAGACACCGTTTTGGTTTGCTCAACCGGGCCGTTTTGCGTGCCGAGATAGCAGTTCAGCGCCAGCGCTTGCTTAAGCGGCGACATCACCCACAGCAGAAAGTAAAGCTTAACGAGATGTCGCATGTTGCCCTGCCTTGCGCGGCGTCAGCGTGCATTGGGTTGACCCGGAGCACGTTAAATTGACCTTGCGCAGCGCGCCATAATCATCAATGTACCCGATGGTGTAGCCTGTTCCTTCTGCCGTGCTCAGCGTCAGCGTGCGGGTCGCAAACGGATCGATCATCAGGCTGTCGAAGCCAGGCAGCATGGTTTTGCCGTTGTTGCTAAGCCACGCCAGCGTGACGAAGTACGGCGTAGGGTTATGCAGCGTCATGGTTTTACCCGACAGGGTGATGGCGAGCCGCATTTCCGTTTCCTCTCCGGGCTTTTTGTGAATAGCGTCTGGACGCCAGAACAGCTTGATGCGGCTTTGCATGGCAACCTGCATCACGCTGCGATCGTCTTTCGGGCTCTCGCTTTTAGGCGGCACTTCGCGCAGGTTGAAAAAGAACAGGGTCTCCCTGTCTTTCGGCAGCTCGCGTGTTGCCGGCTGTTTTACCACCCGCACCTGTGATGAGGTGCCTGGTTCAATGCGCTGCAGGGGAGGAAGCACCATAAAATGGCTGTCCTCTTTGCGCCCCTCACCATCTTCAATCCAGGCGAGCGCCAGATAGGGAAGCGCATGGCTCTGGTTTTCAATCGTCAGGCTGCTGGCTTTGTCGCTTTCGGGAAAGACAATTCGCGTGCGATCCAAATTGATCGCCGCGAACGAGGCGCAGGAGCCAAAGAGAAAAAGGGTTGCTGATAACAGGTGTAATTTCATCATGATATCTACTGGCAGGGCAGCATAAGCTGCGTCGTGTTTTCCAGAGAAGCGGGCAGGGAGAAGCGGCATTGCTGGCCGTCCCCCCACGTCACCGTAAAATGTTTTTCTGCTTTTACCGCACCCAGCCAGAGATGGCCGTTTTCGGCAACAATGCTGACTTCGGCGCCGGTCTCCTGGTCGTGAACCCGCGCGCCGAGCGGCGGCATGCCGGTGGGCGTGCGCAGAATGCCAACAACATCCTGCCCCTTACGGGTAGCGATTTGTCGATAACCTATGGCCCCCTCGGTCCATGTGGCGCGGATAATGCGACTGTCGACATCCACACCCTCCGGCAGAGCATTGAGATTGACCTGTACACTGGCAGGTAAATAGCTCGAAAAAGCCGGTAGCACGCCGATGCCAAACGCGTTGGTGGCGTCACGGGACATATTTAATGGGATATTGCCGATGCTTTCCGTGCTGACCATGACGCGCGGCTCGTTGCCATAGCTTCGGCGATGCAGTGCGGCACCCTGGGCAGTCGCGGTGAACGAGCCGTTCCAGCTCGCGCTGACCGAACGGTATTCGTTGGCCTTATAGCTTCCGGAAAGGTTGAGATCTCCCGTCCCGGCATAGTGCTGATAGGTACCGCTGAGCTGCGCGCCGGCGTCGGGCTTTTCACTTTCCGTACTCGCCGATATCCCCCAGGTGTTATTCCTGTCCGAGGCGTCGTACCAGGAGAGCGTCTGGCGCGTATTGTCACCGTTTCTCAGGTCGTAGCTCAGACGACGATCGGGGGCCAGCGGTACGCTCAGCGAGACGTAAACCTGCGTATCATCACCCTGGTCCTGATAATAGGTTTTGCTCCAGGAGGCCGTGACGGCAAGATTTTTCCAGCGACCCAGATCGAAGCTGTAGCCTGCCGTCAGGGTTCCCGTGGTGGAGGAGGCTCTGTCCCACCATGTCTGGCGCAGCATGCCGAGATACAGGTTCAAAGACAGGGCGGGAAGGTACTGGCTGGCGGTAACGCTCAGGGTCTGCTTTTCCGTCTCCTTATTGTCCTGCTCATTTTCAAGAAAACGGGCGTAGCTGAGAAATCGGCTGTCGGAGTAACGGTAGCTCGCAAGCGTAAGCTGGCTGCCGGTGGTGTCGAACCGTTTGCTGTAATTGATGCGGTAGCTGTATCCCGTCTGTTGAGCTTTACCGTCTGGCTGGCTGGTGGCCTGCGTGACATCAAACGAGAGCGCGCCCAGCACATCCAGGTTTTGTCCGATGCCCGCAGCCAGCGCGCGATAATCATTGCCGCTATTCAGTACGCCGCCGTACAGCGAGGTGTGGGACATCATGCCCCAGGAAAATTCGCTGCTCAGAAACGCATTGCCTTCAATGCGGTGCGAGCTGTCCTCACGGGCTTTCCCTCCCGACAGTTTGTAGCGAACCTGGCCTTTGCGGGTAAGGAATGGTACTGACGCCGCAGCAACCTGGAATGTGCTGGTACGTCCATCTTCTTCAGCGACCTTGACGTCCAGGGTGCCCTGTACGGACTGATTGATATCCTGAATCACAAAGGGGCCGGGCGGCACGTTGGTCTGATAGATAATCCGGTCAGACTGGCTGACGGTCACGGTTGCATTGGTCCGGGCGATGCCGGTGATTTGCGGCGCGTAGCCGCGCAGTGACCATGGAAGCATGCGCTCGTCGCTAATAAGCGAGGCGCCGGTATATGAAAAACCATCGAAAATATCGGACTGAAAATCAGACTCACCCAGCGTCAGCTTTGAACCCAATGATGGCAGAGGGCGAAAAAGGTAAGCGCGGGACAACCGGCCTTCGCTCTGCGAACCCTCATCGGTACGATTAAGGGCATACTGATAATCTCCCCGGAGCCGCCAGGCGCCCAGGTTCGCTCCGGCGGTCCCGTAGGTGTTCACGTTATCGCTGCCTGGCCCTTCATCTGGCTGGTAGCGACTGGCGAAGAGATTGTAATCCAGCAGTACGCCGGAGACGCCGTTGTCCCAGGTTGCAGGCGGCATCCAGTCGGTGGCGCGGTACTTTAGCCAGGCCTGAGGTATGGTTACCTCCAGCGTTTGTGTCGCCTGGATAAACTCGAAATGCACCTGCGGCAGACCGGAAAAATCGACGCAGCCTGTTTTATCGGCAAGCGTGCCGCGGATCTTGTCATCCAGGCCGAAAGTATCAGCCAGGTCTGCCGGAATGCAGACCTCCGTTGTGTCACCTTTTTTTTGCCAGCCCAGCTGCCAGCCAGCGGCAAGCGGGGTTTTATTTATCGAAACGGTAACGAAATAATATCCTGGAGCAATATGACGTTTATCTCTGAACTGTGATAAATCAATATTGCTGCGCTGATCTTTATCGATAGCGTTAATGTTAAACTCAACGGCGAGAAGCGGGTGTGAGATAAGAAAGCCTGCGATGATTAATCCTGGTGAACTGTATTTCATCATTCAGCTCGAAAATAAAATAACCGCAATGGCTGGCAAATATATTGCCAGCCGAAATAAAATTAACGATATTTGCTTATTTATACAGCAATACATAATTCGCGGTTGATTCAACCTGACCGGCCGTTGCTGTTTTACCGTTGACTACTTCCATCTGAGCTTTGAAATGCAGCGTCTGAGTAGAGGAACCTTCTGACAGGTCGACGCTGTTCGCGGAGCCCAGTGTAATGGGGGACTCTGCGTTATTCAGCAGACGAACCCCGACGTTCTGCGCACCGCCGGCATAGGTGTTGCTCATCAGGTTGCTATCGGTGGTGTCGGTTGCGGTGCTGCTGAAGGTCACATCCACCTTGGTGACGGGAGTTGCAGTTTCATCTGCAGCATCAAGCTGGCAGTTTTCCAGGTTAATATCAACCGGTACCGCGGTGGATTTTTTATTCGCATTCATCATCGCCGTGGTGAACTGGCCAAGTTCAATCTCTTTATCAATACTGTCTGGTGCAATATTACACGGTGCGTCAATAATAACGCCCTTAAAGGTGATTTTACCGGAGCCCTGATCGCTTGCCAGTGCAGTGCCAGAGATAAGAGAGGTTAACGCAACCGCTAAAAGTGCTTTTGAAATATTTCGCATGAAATATCCTTTTATGAATAATGTTTAAAATGTATTTGTTTTCGAGGCAGTCGCATTCTAAAACTAATTGTAACGGTCTGTGATTAAAAAATAATTAAAGACTCATTAAGCTTTGATTCATTAATTATTGAAGTGAATGGCTTATGCAGAAAAAGAGAGGGTGAAATGCTAAAAGAGCAGACCAACATGAGATGCTGGTCTGCTTTTTGATCAATTATTGATAATTGATTTTGACAATAATGTCTTTAATGAAGGGTCCGAGAGCAATGGCTTCACCCGGTTTGCGGGTGAGTTCAGCCGTATAATCGTGAGTTAGCGTCGTCACCGTATCATCAGGGTGATAGGTTGCAAAAGGAAGATACTGATTGTACGTCACGTCGCCGTTGGTTTTATCAATGAGACGCATGAGTAAACCATTTCCCATGTCCAGATGCGTATCATCGTAGAGCGTATCGGTGGTGTAAAAGCTGGTCGTTACGTCAAACTGTTCTGAACAGCCTGCAGTGGCATCCCGGATTGTCGAAATGCTAAACGGTGAGGTGAGGGCGCTGGTGCTGACTGCACTCTCCGTAAACTGGCCAAAATTCACAATCTGATTTTCAGGATAGATCCGGATATCCACACCGCAGTCCAGGAAGTGAATATTGGAGAGGCCGGCGATATCGTAATGCAGGTTTTTGGCACCAGGCATGACATTTATTCCGCCAACACCATCAAAGGTAAGTACGGTGACCGAAGGGAATGTGAAGTCAAACTGCTCTTTTGGTACCGCTTTTAACTTTACGTAGAGGCGAAACCGCACGGTGAAAGTGACGTTTTTTTGTATTGTGGTACCGTTACACGCTGCGACTTTATATTCCCCGTAAAAGTCCTCTTTTTTATCGAGACAGGCGCCGGTATCAATTTTGATATCAGGGGTATCATAGTCAACGCCGTTATAGGTCACCCCAAATGCCAGATAGGGATTGTTGGTCATCAGGCTATCGGTATTATGAAAACTGTCCAGGATATAGGCATATATATTTTCACTCCATGGATCCTGGTCGACCGGCTTAGTGTGATCGCGCGTAGCGTTATCGCAATACACCGTCACCAGCAAATCGCCGCTTTCCCAGATTTTTTGGCCGGCAGGGGCGTTTGCGGGCACGGTGAAAGCCGGCAACGTGGTTGTCACCAGGCTTGCCCCCCCTTTTGAACCTTTATAGCATTCCAGCGCCCATGCGGATGATGAGAACAAACAAAATAATGCGATTGCAGCGAAGCAGATCCTTTTCATCATTATCCCTTTTTCACCGGCTTGCTCTGACAGGTGTTTTGCACCGCATTACAGTTCACTTTAAACATTTCCAGCCCGCCGTAATCTCCAACATAGCCTATCTGAAATTCTGCAGGTAAATTCCGCAGCGTCTGAGAGGCCTGGCCGAAAGGTTCAACCATCACGCTTTCTGCACCCGGTAACAGCGTTTTGCCATTCAGTCCGATATATCCCACGGTGATGTAATAGGGGCTGTAATTTTTGAGTTGCAGACCGTCAGCCGAGCGGGATATGACCACTTTTTCCAGCGGCACAAATTGTCCCTCTTTCAGCTCAATGGCTTTTGGCCGCCAGAACAGTTTAAGCCGGCTTTGCATGGCGATTTGCATCACGTTCTTCTGCTCGGCTTTGGGCGGGATCTCCCGCATGTTGTAATAAAACAGCGACTCGCGATCGGCGGGCAGTTTGCTGAGGTTTTGCTGTGCCATCAGGCGAACCTGCGCCTGTTCGTCAGGCTCGATACGCAACAGTGGCGGAATAGGGGAGATAAACTCGCGCGTTTTTTTTCCCTCTTTATCCTCAATCCAGGACTGAGCCAGATAAGGGGCGGTTTTACTCTGGTTCGTCAGTCTGACCGACACGCTTTTTGCTGAGGCGTTGAAAATGATGCGCGTTCTGTCTGGCGATACGGTGGCATGTGCAATACCGCACACGGCCAGCATGTAGATAAGTCCTTTTGTTAAAAAAGTCATGTTCATTTTATTCGTCCTGAATTAATGCACTGTTTTACAAGGTAAAAATATAGCGTCACCGCTAAGGTTACTTTGGTTCGGCGGCGTGATTTCGCAAGCGTTGCCGGACCAGGTGAGACGTAGCGTGCTGTTTTCCTGAATCCCGCTGAGATAAGCGAAGCCTTCTTCGGCAACCAGCCCGACCTCTTTACCCGTAGCGCTGTCGACGATACTGACGCCCAGGGGCGGGAACTGTCCGTTTTCCTGCCGAATGATGCCGACAATCTGGTAGCCCGTGGTGGCGTTCAGCTTACTGTAAACAATGGCACCTTCGGTCAGCGTGATGCGAATGACGGAGGTTTCAATGTCTACGCCATCAGGCAGCGTGTTGTTGTTAACACGCACCGTTGAGGTGGTGTAGTTGCTGAGTGAAGGCACGACGGCAATACCGAATGCGTTGGTACGCGTGCGCGAACTATTGACCTCAATTCCGGCAACGCCGTCGGCATCGATCATCATGCGGGCGTTATCGGCCGGGCTGTAATCATGCAGGGCTACGCCATGCCGCGTGGCGGTAAGCGAGCCATTCCAGCCCGCGCTGATCGAACGATATTGGTTAGGCTGAACGCTGCCTGAAAGGTTGAGACGTCCGTAGGGGGAATAGTGCTGGTATCCGCCGCGCAATGACGGTTCACCTTCGCGCAAATCGTCTTCCGTCGTCGAGGCAGAGAGGTTCCACGTATTGTTGCGATCGGAGGCGTCATAGTAGGAAACCATGTGAGACGCGCTGTCGCCGCCCGATCGCTGGTAGCTGTACATAATGCTGCGACTCTGTTCCAGCGGAAGGGTGAAGGAGAAGTAGACCTGATTTTCGTCGCTGTCGTCCCAGCGGACCCGGCTTAGCGCCAGCGATGCGGATAAACCTCTTAAATTGCCAATATCAAAATTGCGGCTCACCGAAAAGGAATAGTTCGTGTTGCTGCTGTTGTCCCAGTAGGTGTTACGGGTGACGTTGAAATAGGTATTTAAGGCCAGAGAATCCAGGTACTGGTTGAAAGAGATAACATAGCTCTCTTTTTCGTTTGTCGTTGAGGTATCGCCGTCCCGGGAGGCGAGATATTCGCTCATTGAGACATATTCTTTATCCGAGAATCGATAACCTGCGAAAGTAATCTGGCTGCCGGTTGCCTCAAAGCGTTTCGCATAGTTCGCGCGATAGCTGTAACCACGCTGTTTATCATTTTTTTCCCGATGCAGCGTGGCCTCAGCGCCCGTCACATCAAAAGATATCGAACCGAGCGAATCCAGGTTGAAGCCGATACCGGTGGTCATGGCCTGATAATCATCAGATGTGAGCATGGTACCGCCATAAAGCGAAACGTTACTTAACCAGCCCCAGGAGAGCTCTCCTGTCCAGAAAAGAGGGTTATTGATGTCGTTATGGCCCGTAGCGGTAGGTTTACCGACGGACGTTTTATAACGCACCTGGCCTTTTCGGGTCAGGAAGGGAATTGAGGATGAACCCACCTGGAAGGTGGTTTTGCGCCCATCTTCCTCTTCGACCATTACGTCCAGCTGTCCCTGGTAGGTTTCACCCAGGTCAGAAATTGTGAACGGGCCCGGCGCGACGGTTGTTTGATAAAGAACGCGGCCAGACTGGGAGACGGTCACTTTGGCATTGGTCTGCGCGATGCCGGTAATTTGCGGAGCATAGCCTTGTAAATCTGGCGGCAGCATACTTTCATCACTTTCCAGCGATGCGCCCGTAAAGTGGAAGGTATCAAAAATATCTGAACTTAAGTCGTACTGCCCCAGCTTCATTTTTGATGACAGCGAAGGGATAGGGCGGTAGAGATAGGTCCGTGCCAGACTGCTGTCGCTGCCCGTAGACTCGCCGTGTCGAAAGTTTTGATTGTACTGATAATCTGAACGTAGACGCCAGGCACCCAGGTTAAGCCCGAGCGTACCGTAGGCGCTGACATTCTGGCTGTCGTCGCCCCCGTGCGGATCGTACTGGCTGGCATAGAGATTATAATCGAGTAAAACGCCCGCAATACCTTCATCCCAAAATTCCGGCGGCGTCCAGTTTTGCGCCTGATACTTCATCCATGCCTGGGGAACGGTGACGGAAAGCACCATTGTCCCTTTATTAAGGGAAAAGCCCAGCTCCGGAAAAGTCGAAAGATCAAGGCAACGTCCGACCTGTGAATAATGGAGTCGCGAAATAAAATCGGTGCTCAGTCCGAAATCGGATAGTTGACCGGCATTCACACAAATTTGCGAACCGCTTTCGTTTTCCGTTGCGATCCATTCCATTGTTGCGGATTGAGGCAACGTGTTTTTATTCACCTGAATGCGGACCAGATAGCTACCCGGCGCGATGTGGCCTTTTTTCTCGAACTGGGAAATATCGATATTACTTCGGTCTTCAACGTCAATCATATCTGTGTTGAATTCAACCGCGGAAACTGGCAACACGAATAATGCTGAGTAAAGTGTGGCACTCAGCGAATGCTTAATAAAAGCAGAGAGGCGAGAGAGTTGATGCGCTGAGTGTTTTAGCATAAATCCGTTTCGCTTTTAAAAAGAATGCATAAAAGCCGATGAGTCCTTCATCGGCTACGTTTTCAGACGACAATCAAATTACTTGTATTCAAGAATATAGTTCGCCTGGGCCTGAACGTTACCCGGGGTAGCCGTGCTGCCGGACACGGGCTCCATACGGGCTTTGAAGTTCAGTTCCTGATAGGCATTTGTGGTTGGGAATGACACTTCAATCGGTTTACCCAGCGTGACTTTATTGCTGCCGCTGTCCAGCAAGCGAATGCCTACACCTGTTGCACCGCCAATGTTGCCATCGAGGGTGTTTTTCATCAGGCTGGTGTCAGTCGAATCGGTACTTGCGGAGGCAAAGGTGACCTTCACTTTGTCGATCGTGGTGGTGGTTTGCCCGGTCGTTGTAGAGAGAATGCAATCCTGCAGGTGGATATTTACGTCAACCGGCAGCGAGTTTTTACCGCTGTTCAGCACGCTATCCGCGACTTCGCCTAATTCAATGGTCTGATTTTCATCTCCCGGGGTGATAGAGCAAGGCGCACTGATCACCTCACCGGTAAACGTGATCTTCCCTGAGCCCTGGTTATCTGCCGCCACAGCAGTAAATGACAGGCCAGAAAGCAGTGCCGTTGTCGCAACTGCCAGAATAGTCTTGTTAAACATGAAGATATAATCCTTTATCTAAGATTGGATGGCGCAATAAGTTTAATGAATTAATATTGCAACACATTTATTTCATTAAAGCGGTCGAAATATATCAACCACAATATGGATTATCTCGTGAGCATTTCTTAATGAGCGATTTAGATGTGGTTAATATATTTTTTGAGATTATGAGAGGGATGGATACCTTTTCTATAAAGCCAGAGGCTAGGTTTAAATAGTGATTAACATCAACCTTTTGAGTTTTTTTTAATACACGGAGTGGTAATTGTTTTACGGAAAATAGTTATAAATAATATTTCTTAAGTGAATTCTATGGTGTTCAGAAAGTATGGTGCCGGACTTTGTATCATTAATACTGATAGTTGGCATTCACTGACATTAGAAAAAATTGCGCTCCCTTAATAAGGGGAGCGCAACCGTTCAGCCAATACCCGCCGATTGTAACAAGACGAGGCTGAATCCCATTACGGACATGCCGCACAGCACGCCATAGCTGGGGTTGTTATTAGGGTCGATCTCTTTTGCCAGCGGCATCAGCTCATCTACCGAAAGCGCGACCATAATCCCGGCTACCGCTGCCATGATGGCTGCCATCACAACGGGGGAGACCAGGCTACCCAGGATCAGCCAGGCCAGCACGCCGCCGAGAATTTCTGCCATCCCTGATATCCCTGCCCAGAACACGGCGGTGCGCTTTGAGCCGGTGGCGGCGTAAACCGGCCCGGCGACGGCCAGTCCTTCAGGAATATTGTGTAAGGCGACCGCCAACGCGATGCCAAAGCCCATTTCCAGATTGCTGCTGGCCGTCACGTAGGTGGCGACCCCTTCCGGGAAGTTATGCAGGCTGATGCCCAGCGTCAGCAGAACCGCTGTTCGCTTAATATTCCGCGGCATGGGCGTTACGTTTTTCTGCATTAAATCCTGCGGGTGCGCGTGCGGTAGCATACGGTCGAGGGCAAAGTATCCCAGCAGGCCAAAGACAAACATGCCGTAACCCAGCAGCGGAGACATGCCTTCTGTACCCAGTGCGGCAGGGAGCATCTCCATCAGGGAGATGAGCAGCATGATCCCGGCAGCAAAGCCCAGTGAAAAGGCCAGTACGCGGTTAGATGGCTTCTGGCCAAGCACGCCGAGGATCGCACCGATGAAGGTCGCGGCGCCCGCCAGTATGGTCAGGATCAAGGGGACTGACATGCATTGCTCCTTATGATAATGATTCTCATTAATAGTAATGATTCATTGTGTGCAAAGCGAGAGAGGGAGCTCCGTTTTACACATTCCTTACATTCAAATTTCCTGATGATGATCTTCACGCTTATCTGCGTTCATCTTTGCCCGATTGGGCGTAATGTAGCACCATTAAATTGACACCTTCTGTAAGGATATCACCATGACTTCTTCCCGTATGCCAGCCCTGTTTTTAGGCCACGGTAGCCCAATGAATGTTCTGGAAGACAACGTCTATACCCGCGCATGGCATCATCTGGGCGAGACGCTGCCGCGTCCAAAAGCAATCGTGGTGGTGTCTGCGCACTGGTTTACCCGTGGGACGGGCGTAACCGCGATGGAAACGCCAAAAACCATTCATGATTTCGGTGGTTTCCCGCAGGCGCTGTATGATACGCATTATCCGGCCCCCGGCTCGCCCGAACTGGCGCAGAAGCTGGTGGATTTGCTGGCACCTGTCCCGGTCGCGCTGGATAAAGAAGCCTGGGGCTTTGACCATGGCTCGTGGGGCGTGCTGATCAAAATGTATCCTGAAGCGGATATCCCGATGGTGCAGTTGAGTATCGACAGCACCAAACCCGCGGCATGGCACATGGAGATGGGCCGTAAGCTGGCATCGCTTCGTGATGAAGGCATTATGCTGGTGGCGAGCGGCAACGTGGTGCATAACCTCCGCACGGCGCGCTGGCACGGTGAAAATACCCCGTACCCGTGGGCAACCTCTTTTAACGACTACGTAAAAGCGAACCTGACCTGGCAGGGCCCGTTCGAACATCATCCGCTGGTGAACTATCTGGAGCACGAGGGCGGTTCGCTCTCTAACCCGACGCCGGAGCACTTCCTGCCGCTGCTGTACGTTCTTGGCGCGTGGGATGGTCAGGAACCGGTGACGATCCCGGTCGACGGAATTGAGATGGGGAGTTTGAGTATGTTGTCGGTGCAGGTAGGGTGAAAACATGCCCGGTGGCGCTACGCTTACCGGGCCTACAAAACCGTAGGCCGGGTCAGGCGAAGCCGCCACCCGGCAGATCTTACTCCACAAAGATGTGCGGATAGAAGCGTGACAGATCCTGCGTGATCAGCGCGCGATCTTCGCGGATGCCAATCCCGGCAGGTTGATCGTTGATGAGCCAGCTGCCAATCAGCGTATAGCTGTCGCCAAATTTCGGCAGTTGATAAAATTCCTGGACGATCATGCCTTCCTCGCCGTAAGGCCCTTCAACCGCTTCCAGCGTCTTACCGTTTTCGATGATCGACACGTTTGCGCCTTCGCGGGAGAAAATCGGCTTAACGACGTATTTTTCCATTTCTGGGAAATCGTCTTCCGCAAAGTAGGCTGGCAGCAGGTTCGGGTGGTTCGGGAACATCTTCCACAGCATTGGCAGCAGGGCTTTGTTGGAGATAATGCTCTTCCAGGCCGGTTCCAGCCAGCGCACGCCAGCATCTTCCAGCTTGGTGGAGAACATCTCACGCAGCATATATTCCCACGGGTAGAGCTTGAACAGGTTGCTGATGACCTGATCCTGCATATCCGTAAACTGACCTTTTTCACCCAGGCCGATATCCTCGATATAGAGGAACTCGGTCGCTACCTCCGCTTCGGCGGCGCAATCCTGCAGATACTGAACCGTTCCGCGGTCTTCTTCCGTATCGCGGCAGCAGGCGAGATGCAGCAGGTTGAAGCCATGCTGTTCGTGCAGCTCGGCAAAACGCTCAATCAGCTTTTCCTGCAGGCTGTTGAACTGGTCACTGCCTTCCGGCAGGTTTCCGGCATTGGCCTGGTCTTCCAGCCAGATCCACTGGAAGAACGCCGCTTCGTACAGGGAGGTTGGCGTATCGGCGTTATTTTCCAGGAGCTTAGGTTCACCCACGCCATCCCAGGCGAGATCGAGGCGAGAGTAAAGTGAAGGTTGGTTCGTTTTCCACGACTGGCGTACAAAGCTCCAGGTGTGCTTCGGAATGCGGAATTTGGTCATCAGCTCATCGCTGTCGATAACCTTTTCCACGACCTTCAGGCACATCTGATGCAATTCAGCGGTGACCTCTTCCAGTTTTTCAACCTGGGCCAGCGTGAGCTTGTAATAGGCGTCTTCACACCAGTACGGCTCGCCGTACATGGTGTGGAAGTTAAAACCGTATTCGGTGGCTTTTTCACGCCAGTCCGGGCGCTCGACAATACTGACTCGTTCCATAATCAGCCGCCCATTGAGCGAGTCGAAGACCCGGTCGCGCTGCGCTGCATGGTGGTTTGTTTCGCCACAGATTCACCAAAGCCACCGCGGGTGATGGTGCTGGTGGTTGCTGGCTTAGGTGCCATCGCCGTTTTAGGCACGGTCGTGGTACGGCCAGGCGTTGCTGCACCGTAGTTTTTACCGGTGGCGTCTGTGTATTTACCGTATGCCGGGCTGTTTGGGTTTTTGGAGCTAAACAGCGGCTGCTGCTGGTAGCCCGCGCCGCCGCTCATCATTCGGCCCATCATGTAGCCCGCCATCAGCGGCATCCAGAAGCTGCCGCTGGACTGCGCCTGCGCCTGGTTTTCCGGCGCCATGCCTGCCTGAGCAGGAGCCTGCTGGCACTGGCCTTCGCCAAATTCCGCCACGCAGTCTTCGCGCGAAGCATATTTCGGTGCGGTACGTTCCGCTTCTTTCAGCGCGCTGGTGTAGGCCGTCTTACATTCGGCAGCTTTACCGGTTGCGGCAGAGCAGTCGTCTGCGTTTTGATACATCGAGACCGTTTCGTCGCTTTGCTCACAGCCTGCCAGCATAAAGACGGCGGTGACCGCCAGTGCAACAGGGGTGAGGTGACGTGCGTTCCAGCTTTTGCGGAACGACGCGTGATTCATCGTTTTTGTCCGTTTCATATTTGTCTTCCAGGACCCAGTGGTAATAACGCTCAGGATAGAGGATGAGTGGTTGAAAATGAAGCGAAGAGGGGCGGAATCAGGGGGATCTTTACGTTGGCTTACGTTCGGGTGTGATTTTGCGCCGGGTGGCGCTGCGCTTACCCGGCCTACGATCAAGTAGGCCCGATAAGCGAAGCGCCATCGGGCAATGTTTAGTTACGGAACGGATTATTGCCTTTGCTGGCAGGCGCAGTGGTACGCGCAGCAGCTGGCTGTGCAGCAGGGGTATTGCTGTCACCGTTGAAGTTATCTACGGCGGCAACCTGCTCCGGGTTCTCCGGTGCAACGCTGTCCGGAGAGGTGGAGACCGGTTTACCCAGCGCGCTGTTCAGCATCTGCAGGTCTTGCTCGTTCAGCGTACCCAGAGCCTGTTTGATGTTCAGCTGGTTAATCAGGTACTGGTATCGCGCGCTGGAGAGCTGCTGTTTAGCGTTATAAAGCGTGGTGGTCGCGTCCAGCACGTCAACGATGGTACGTGTACCGACGGAGTAGCCCGCTTCCATCGCATCCAGGGAACTCTGTGCAGACACAACGGCCTGTTTATAGGCGTTGATGCTGCTGATCGAAGCGTTTACGTTGTTGAAGGAAGAACGCACGGTCTGCACCACATTGCGGTGAGCGCTTTCCAGTTGCTCGCTCGCGCCAACAAAGTTGTACTGCGCCTGTTTCACCTGGGAGTTGACCTGACCGCCCTGGTACAGCGGCAGGGAGAAGCTCAGGCCGACTTTGTTCTGGCCCTGGTTGCTGTCGTCATACTGGGCTGTGTTGGTTTTAGAGCCGCTATAGGTAGTATCAGAAACACCGGTAGACGCGCTCAGGCTCAGGGTTGGCAGATGGCCGTCCTGCGCCTGACGAATTTGCTCGCGGGCCAGGTCCTGGCTCAGACGCGCCTGCAGCAAGGTCAGGTTGCGGTTTTCCGCTTCTTTCAGCAGGGCGTTAACCGCCTGCGGTTTATCCGTTTTGAAGCTGTCCACGTTCAGGGACGCCAGTTCAGGATAGTAATTCCCGGTGACCTGGCGCAGGGATTCCAGCGCGTTATCGAGGTTGTTACGCGCGGTCACTTCGTTGGCCAGAACGGTGTCGTACTGTGAACGGGCGTTCTGCACGTCGGTGATCGCCACCAGACCCACGTTGAAACGCTGGGTGGTTTGATCTAACTGACGGTAAATAGCCTGTTTCTGCGCTTCGGTGTAGGAGAGCGCGTCAATCGCGCTCAGCACGTTAAAGTAAGCCGTGGCAGTGTTCAGGATCAGCGTTTGCTGGTCGGTCTGATAGGTCACATCCTGGATACCCGCGCTCTTTTCCTGCAGGGTCAGGGCGCGCCATTTGGACATATCAAACAGCGTCTGTGTTAATTGCAGTGAGGCGCTGGTAGCATTGGAGTTAACGCCGTTAGCGTCGCGGAAACCGTTGCTGTAGGTATAATCTGCACCTAAACCTAACTGTGGCAGCAATGGGCTACGCGCTTCGTTAATCTTTTCAAACGCAGCATCACGATCGGCCGCTGATTTACGTAAATCAGGGTTGCCCAGACGTGCCTGCTGGTAGACCTGTAACAGGTTTTCCGCCTGGCTCATTGCACTGAAGCCCGTCAGGCTCAGGCCGATAAGGATGGGGAGCAATTTCTTCATTTGCATTCCTTGTTGTGAAGCAGTATTAGCGCTGATCTAATTAAAAAATAATTGCCGATTCTAACAGAATCATCCACACCAAAAGGTTGGCGTTACGTGCCATCTGGCGGTAATTTGCACCAATCTATCATATAGCCTTACAAACGGCAGCCAAACAGCCTTGAAATTCACAATTTCATCACCATTGCTACCAGGACTCGACTCATGCAAAAACCAGAAAAGTTGCCCGTGACATTCGCCAAAAACGATGTAGAAATTATTGCACGAGAAACGCTTTATAGCGGTTTTTTTTCAATGGAACTTTACCGTTTCAGGCATCGCCTGTTTAACGGTGAAATGAGCGGCGAAATCAGACGCGAAATTTTTGAGCGCGGGCATGCGGCAGTCTTGCTACCCTTTGACCCAGTGCGCGATGAAGTTGTGCTGGTGGAACAGATCCGCATAGCCGCTTATGACGTGAGCGAGAGCCCGTGGCTGCTGGAGATGGTGGCCGGGATGATCGAAGAAGGTGAGTCGGTCGAAGACGTCGCCCGGCGCGAGGCGCTGGAAGAGGCGGGGCTGGTGGTGGGCCGCACAAAACCGGTGCTGAGCTATCTTGCAAGCCCGGGAGGCACCAGCGAGCGCTTGTCCATTATGGTGGGTGAAGTGGACGCCACGACGGCGGAAGGGATCCACGGTCTGGCTGATGAAAACGAAGATATTCGGGTTCATGTGGTGAGCCGGGAGCAGGCTTACCAGTGGGTAGAAGAGGGGAAAATCGACAACGCAGCGTCTGTCATCGCCCTGCAATGGCTACAGCTGCATTATCAGACATTACGAAACGAGTGGAAAAAATGAAGCGCTATACGCCTGACTTCCCAGAAATGATGCGCCTGTGCGAAACCAATTTCGCACAATTGCGCCGCCTGCTGCCGAAAAACGACGCACCCGGCGAAACGGTAAGCTATCAGGTGAGCAACGCGCAGTATCGGTTAACCATAACAGAATCAACGCGCTACACTACGCTGGTGGAGATTGAGCAAACGGCACCCAGCATTAGCTACTGGAGCCTGCCGTCGATGACGGTCCGCCTCTACCACGATGCGATGGTCGCTGAAGTGTGTTCAAGCCAGCAGATCTTTCGCTTCAAGGCGCGGTATGATTACCCGAATAAAAAGTTGCATCAACGCGACGAAAAGCATCAAATTAACCAGTTTTTAGCCGACTGGCTAAGATATTGTTTAGCACATGGAGCAATGGCGATTCCGGTTTGTTAGCGTCATAAACCTACCTAAGGACACCATTTGGAAAGCCTGTTGAACCTGACTGTTGCTGGTGGGGCGCCAGTCAGGATATTACAAATCACCGATACCCACCTTTTTGCCGAAAAGCATGAGACGCTACTGGGGGTCAACACCTGGGAGAGTTATCAGGCGGTACTGAGCGCCATTCACGCTGAAAATCGTGTATGCGATCTGATTGTCGCAACCGGCGATCTGGCGCAGGATCAATCCTCCGCGGCCTACCAGCATTTTGCTGAAGGCATCGCGAGCTTTAGCGTACCTTGCGTCTGGCTGCCAGGAAACCATGATTTCCAGCCTGCGATGTACAGTTCCCTCCAGGATGCGGGGATCTCTCCGGCGAAATGCGTTTTTGCGGGCGAACAGTGGCAGATCCTGCTGCTGGACAGCCAGGTGTTTGGCGTCCCGCACGGTGAGTTAAGCGAGTTTCAACTCGACTGGCTGGAGACCAAACTGGCTGCTGAACCTGAACGTCATACGCTGTTGCTGCTTCATCATCATCCTCTGCCAGCCGGGTGCAGCTGGCTCGATCAACACAGCCTGCGCAACTCCGCGGCGCTGGATCGCGTGCTGGCAAAGTTTCCGCGGGTGAAAAATCTGCTGTGTGGACATATTCATCAGGAACAGGATCTCGACTGGAACGGACGTCGGATGCTGGCGACGCCGTCGACCTGCGTTCAGTTTAAGCCGCACTGTGCCAACTTTACGCTGGATACCATCGCGCCAGGCTGGCGCTGGCTGGAACTGCATGCCGATGGCACGCTGACCACGGAAGTCTGTCGTTTAACCGGCGCACAGTTCCGCCCGGACACCGCTTCAGAAGGCTATTGATGTCTACGCTCCTTTATCTGCACGGATTCAACAGCTCGCCGCGCTCCGCAAAAGCGACACAGTTTCGCCAGTGGCTGAGCGAGCATCACCCCGACGTTGAGATGATCATCCCGCAGCTGCCGCCTTACCCGGCTCAGGCCGCGGAGATGCTGGAATCTATCGTGCTCGGGCACGGCGGAGAATCATTCGGTGTGGTCGGCTCATCGCTGGGCGGGTACTACGCCACCTGGCTCTCGCAATGCTTTATGCTGCCCGCCGTTGTGGTTAATCCGGCGGTACGGCCGTTTGAGCTGCTGCGGGACTTTCTTGGCGAAAACGAGAACCCCTACACCGGCCAGCAATATGTGCTAGAGTCACGCCATATTTACGATCTCAAAGTTATGCAGGTCGACCCGCTTGAGGCACCGGATCTCATCTGGCTGCTGCAACAGACGGGAGATGAAGTGCTGGATTACCGCCAGGCAGTGGCGTATTACGCATCCTGCCGCCAGACTATAGAAGAGGGCGGAAACCATGCTTTCACGGGCTTTGAGAATCATTTCACCCAGATTGTCGATTTTCTTGGACTGCACAGCCACTGACAATCAATGCGAATTGCTAGTTTAAATCATGACGCAAACCTACAACGCTGATGCCATTGAGGTCCTCACCGGGCTTGAGCCGGTTCGCCGCCGCCCGGGGATGTACACCGATACGACGCGCCCAAACCATCTGGGCCAGGAAGTTATTGATAACAGTGTGGACGAAGCGCTGGCTGGCCATGCCAAACGCGTTGACGTTATCCTGCATGCCGATCAGTCGCTGGAAGTCATCGACGACGGGCGCGGCATGCCGGTGGATATCCACCCGGAAGAGGGTGTGCCAGCCGTCGAGCTGATCCTCTGTCGCCTGCATGCGGGCGGTAAGTTCTCCAACAAAAACTACCAGTTCTCCGGTGGCTTACACGGCGTGGGCATTTCCGTCGTCAACGCCCTGTCCAAACGCGTGGAAGTGAACGTCCGTCGCGACGGCCAGGTCTATAACATCGCGTTTGAAAATGGCGATAAGGTGCAGGATCTGCAGGTTGTCGGCACGTGCGGTAAACGCAACACCGGGACCAGCGTCCACTTTTGGCCTGACGAAAGCTTCTTCGACAGCCCGCGCTTTTCTGTTTCTCGCCTCACGCACCTGCTGAAAGCCAAAGCGGTGCTGTGTCCGGGCGTAGAAATCACCTTTACCGATCACGTTAACAATACCGCACAAACCTGGTGCTACGCCGACGGTCTGAACGACTACCTGTGCGAAGCGGTAAACGGCCTGCCAACGCTGCCGGAAAAACCGTTTGTCGGTAACTTTAGCGGCGATACCGAAGCCGTGGACTGGGCGCTGCTGTGGCTGCCGGAAGGCGGCGAGCTGCTGACCGAAAGCTATGTTAACCTGATCCCGACCATGCTCGGCGGTACCCACGTCAACGGCCTGCGTCAGGGGCTGCTGGACGCGATGCGCGAGTTCTGCGAATACCGCAATATCCTGCCGCGCGGCGTGAAGCTGTCGGCGGAAGATATCTGGGACCGCTGCGCTTACGTGCTTTCCGTGAAGATGCAGGATCCGCAGTTTGCCGGCCAGACCAAAGAGCGCCTCTCTTCACGTCAGTGCGCGGCGTTCGTCTCCGGCGTGGTGAAAGATGCGTTTACCCTGTGGCTGAACCAGAACGTTCAGGCGGCAGAGATGCTGGCTGAAATGGCCATCTCCAGCGCCCAGCGTCGTCTGCGTGCCGCGAAGAAAGTGGTGCGTAAAAAGCTCACCAGCGGCCCCGCGCTGCCGGGCAAGCTGGCAGACTGTACCGCGCAGGACCTGAACCGTACCGAGCTGTTCCTCGTGGAAGGGGACTCGGCAGGCGGATCGGCCAAGCAGGCGCGCGATCGCGAATATCAGGCGATCATGCCGCTCAAGGGTAAGATCCTGAATACCTGGGAGGTCTCTTCAGATGAAGTGCTGGCCTCGCAGGAAGTTCATGATATTTCGGTAGCGATCGGCATCGATCCCGACAGCGACGATCTGAGCCAGCTGCGCTACGGCAAGATCTGTATCCTCGCGGATGCGGACTCCGATGGTCTGCACATCGCCACGCTGCTGTGCGCGCTGTTTGTGAAGCACTTCCGCACGCTGGTGAAAAACGGTCACGTCCACGTGGCGCTGCCGCCGCTGTACCGTATCGACCTTGGCAAAGAGGTTTACTACGCGCTGACGGAAGAAGAGAAAGCGGGCGTGCTGGAGCAGCTCAAGCGTAAGAAGGGCAAGCCTAACGTTCAGCGCTTTAAAGGGCTGGGCGAGATGAACCCGATGCAGCTGCGCGAAACGACGCTGGATCCGAATACCCGCCGTCTGGTACAGCTGACGATCAGCGACGAGGACGAACAGCAAACCAACGCCATGATGGATATGCTCCTTGCCAAGAAACGTTCGGAAGACCGACGTAACTGGCTGCAGGAGAAAGGCGATATGGCGGATATTGAGGCCTGATGCTGAAAAAGCCCTGCGATGCAGGGCTTTTTTTTGCCCGGTGGCGCTGCGCTTACCGGGCCTACGATCGATCCCCTCGCCCCTCTGGGGAGAGGGTTAGGGTGAGGGGAACACCCCGCACTGACATCAAAACTCCATCTTCACCGTAAACTGCACTTCGCGCGGATCGCCAATCTGGTTGCCCAGGTTGTTGGTCGCGATAGACGAGGTGTAGTAGGTCTTATCAAACAGGTTCTTCACGTTGACCTGCAGCGTCACCGGATACTGCAGCTTCATCTTATATGCCGCAAACGCATCCGCCACGACATACCCCGGCAGGTAGTAATCCGCCCCGTTGGTTGCGGAACGACGGCTTACGCCGTGCCCGCCGCCGCCCAGCGTCAGGGTATTCCCGGCAAACGCATTGTGAATATCGTAGGTCAGGAACAGGGAGCCGGTATGGCGCGGCACGTTCGGCAGCGGTTTGCCGGCATAGTCCGGATCTTCCAGCACCTTCGCGTCGGTATAGCCGTAGCTGGCGATAATGTTGGTGTTTTCGGTCAATGACCCGGCAAGATCCACTTCAACGCCCTGAGAGCGCACGCGGCCCGCGGTTTTGGCGACGGTTTCATCTCCAATGCTCTCGGTGTACAACACGTTGCGCTTGTGGATATCAAACAGCGCAATGTTGGCGGTAATGCCGTTGAACAGGTCAAACTTGGCGCCCACTTCGTAAGCATTCGACGTTTCCGGCGGCAGGTCGCCAATGTAGCTCGCAATGGACGACTGCGGCATAAACGTCTGGGAATAGTTGGCAAACAGCGAGACCGCCGGGGTGAGCTTATAAACAAGACCTAGCTTCGGCGTCCACTGGTCGTCGCGGCTGTCGGTGTTCACGTTAAACGGACGGCCTTTGCCCGCGTACTGGGTGTAATACTGGTAGCGCAGTCCGGCGACGGCGATCCACTTATCGGTCAGGTACAGCGCGTCCTGCGCGTAGGCGGAGTAGCTCTCCTGCTTAATGGTTTGATCGCTGTCGGATGCCGAGACGGTGGTGCACTTGCCCAGGCTGCCGTAACTCGGGTTGTAAATGTTGAAGTCCTTAACGTTCTTACAGCGGATCATATCCGTACGCAGCAGATCGTAATTCTCATACGACACGCCGGTCAGGATCTCATTGTAAAAGCCCGCGATGTCCACGTTCCCCTGCAGATCCGCTCGCGTCGTGTGCATACGCTGGGTCGAACCCTGGGTCGCATCCACGCGGCGGGTCAGGTTGCCGGTTTTTGAATCATAGGCCATTACGCGGGCCTGGTTATCGCTGTATTTATCCTGGCTGAAGCTATAGTCGAACTTCGCGGTCCACTGGCTGTTGAGGCGATATTCCGCGTTGAGCTGGGCGAGATCGGACTGCCCGTCGGTGACGTTAAACGGCTCGTCAAAGCGGGTTTTACGATCCACATTCACCGGCTGTTTAGTGTTGAGATCGAAGATCGTTCCGCGATCGAACGGCGTCTTATAGTCGCGATGCGAATAGAGCACGGTCACGGTGGCATCGTCGCCAAACCAGGTGAGCGACGGAGCGATAAAGGTGCTGCGCTCGTTGCCAAAATTACGCCAGTAATCCTCGTCCTGATATTCGCCCGTGAGGCGATACGCGAGACGCGTGCCGTCAATCGGGCCGGTCACGTCTACCTGTCCGGTACCGCCGCCAAAGCTGGAAGAGGTGGCGGAAATCGAACCGCCGAAGGTCTTCTCCGGGCGTTTGGTGACGACGTTAATCAGGCCGCCCGGATCGAGAATGCCATAAAGCGTCGAGGCCGGGCCTTTCAGCACCTCTACGCGCTCGGTTGCGGCATTAAAGCTGCGCGGCAGTACGGTGCGCAGGCCATTGGTCATGATCGAGCCGTCGCGGTTCGCGCCAAACCCGCGGCGCACAAAGGCATCCTGCGTGCCGCCCAGGGTGTTGGTCTGTACCACGTTGCTGACGTTATAGAGCGCTTCATCCAGCGTGGTGGCGTGCTGATCCTCCAGCACTTTATCGCTGACGGTATTCACCACCTGCGGGATATCCAGCATCGGCATGTTGGTTAGCGTGGCGGTGGAGGTATTCAGCGGCTGATAGCCATTCGTAGCCTCCACCACGGTATTTGCATCGGCGGTGACGGTAAGCGTTTCGCCGTCTTTAGCCGCGGTGGTATCTGCCGCCTGCACCAGCGGTGCCATAAACAGCAGTGAAAAGAGCGCGCGCCCTTTTACCCCAGAGAGGGAAGGTGTGAACGTAGCCATTACATCTGTTATCCCGAAATATCCCGCGAATGACGTTTCGCGGAAGAATGTGTGAGTCATTGCCCTTAATGGTCTGCTCGTTAGCCTGAAACGGCATCGAACATGTAATTGAGAATCATTCAATCATGTGCGGATGTAGTAGTAAATGGAAAAAAGCAAAAATCAGCTACAGCTATAAGCGATGCGTAAAAGTGCAGAGAAATAACATTCAATTCATTGAAATTAAAGCTTTTATTATTTTGGTGTTTTTTGTAATGCCTTCCGTTTACCCCTTGTGTTTTCAGGGTGTTTCTTCTCTTGACTACTACATAGCGCGGCGTCAAACTCTCAAAAGAGAATGAGTTTTATTTTTATTTGTTATTTTTTTCATTACGTTGGCGTTCACGTGGCTCACAACACAAACAAACCGGGACTGGTTCTGGAGAACCTCTCTGCGGGCTATCAGAAAAAAATCATCATTGATGAGATCTCCCTTGCGATCCCTCAGCAGAAAATGACGGTGCTGGTAGGGGCGAACGGCTGCGGGAAATCAACGCTGTTAAGTACTATCGCGCGGCTGCTGCAGCCGCTTGGGGGAACCGCGCTGCTGGACGGCAAAGCCATTCATGAGCAGCCAACCAAAGCGGTTGCCCGCGAGCTTGGCATTCTGCCCCAGTCTCCGCTGCTGCCGGAAGGGTTAACCGTCTTCGATCTGGTCTCGCGCGGGCGGTTTCCCTGGCAAAATTTTATGCGTCAGTGGAGTGACGAAGACGAGCTGGCGGTGGAAGAGGCCCTGCGCCTGACCGGCACGGCAGACTTTGCGCACCTGCCGGTCGAAAGCTTGTCCGGCGGCCAGCGCCAGCGCTGCTGGATTGCCATGGCGCTGGCGCAGCAAACGCCGTATATCCTGCTTGACGAGCCCACGACGTTTCTCGACCTCCGCTATCAGGTGGAGATCCTGGAGCTGCTGCACGCCCTGACCCGCCAGCACGGACGTACCGTGGTGGTGGTGCTACACGATCTCAACTTCGCGGTGAACTACGGCGATTCGCTGGTCTTTTTACGCCAGGGAAAAGTGGAGGGGGTATTGCATGAAGGCGACGTCTGCACGCCGGAGCTAATTAAAGCGGTGTTCGATGTCGACGTGCATATGTCCATTAACCCGCTGACCGGCAAGCCGTTCTTTATGCCCTTTCGCCAGGTCGCAGAAAAATGATGATGCGCACGTCTCTGGCATTTATCCTTTTTGCGCTCCTGCTGGCGGCGGCAGCGGTTGCACACCTCGGGATCGGCGCGCGCGTTATTCCTCCCTGGACGGTGGCCCAGGCTTTTTTCGCTTTCGACCCGCATAATTTCGACCATAACGTCATCATCAGGCTGCGCCTGTTACGCCTCATTGCCGCCACGGTGACCGGCGCGGCGCTGGGCGTGGCGGGGGTATTATTGCAGTCGGTCATCCGCAACCCGCTGGGCGAGCCGCATATTCTGGGGCTTAATGCCGGGGCGGCGCTGGCGGTGGTGCTGACGAGCGCGCTGGGGCTGACCCTGCCGGTTGGCCAGCCGCTTATTGCCGCCGCCGGTGCCGCCACGCTGTTTTTACTGGTGCTGATGTTCTCCTCTTCCGGTCGCACCGGGCTCACGCCGATGAAAATCACCCTGTACGGCGTCGCGATGTCGGCTTTTGCCTCGTCAGTCACCGCCGCCGTGTTGATTCTGGACGAACAGACGCTGCTCTCCCTGCGTACCTGGCTTGCGGGGGATTTAGCCGGGGTTAACGCACAGACGCTGCAGAGCGCCCTGTGGGCTGCAGCAGCCGGCTTGGTTCTCGCTATCGGACTGTCACCTTCTCTCAACATGCTGGCGCTGGGCGACAGAATGGCCCAGGGGCTTGGCGTGTCGCTGCTGAAAACCCGCCTGCTTGCCCTGTTGGCCATCGCGCTGCTCTGCGGCGCGGCCGTCTCCATCGCCGGGCCGATTGGCTTTATCGGCCTTGTGGTGCCGCAGCTCATTCGCCGTCTGGTGTCGGTCGATCTACGTGCGATGGTGCCGCTGTCTGCCCTGTGCGGCGCATTGGTTTTGCTGCTGGCGGATATCGCCGCCCGCACGCTCTTTACGCCCTGGGAGCTGGCAACCGGCATTATGACCGCGCTGGCTGGTGCCCCCGTCTTTATCTTCATGGCCTCGAGGATATTTAAATGAACCGCGCCGGACTGCGCGCGCTGCGCGTTGGCGCTTTCTCGGCGCTGGTTCGTCCAAAGGCGCTGGCGTGTCTGGTCATCCTGGCGCTGGCCGCCTGCCTGCTGACCGGTTTTGGCCTGACGCACGGTTCCCTGCCCATTCCCACATCCGATGTCGGGCGCGCGCTGTTTTATCCTGAAAGCCTGACGGCGGAGGCGCGCTACATCGTGATGGACATCCGCCTGCCGCGCTTGCTGATGGCAATACTGAGCGGCGCCATGCTCGGCATGGCTGGGGCGGCAATGCAGTCAATTACTCGCAATGGCCTGGCTGACCCGGGGCTTATCGGCGTGAAAGAGGGCTGTAGCGCGGCGGTACTGCTGCTGATTTTTCAGTTCCCGGCGCTGGGTCTGGCCTGGCGCCCGCTGGTCGGGATGGCCGGCGGGCTGTTCACCGCGCTGCTGGTGATAGCCCTGGCGCGCGATATCTCGCGCCCGCGATTCATCCTGATCGGTATCGGCGTGTCGTGGGCATTTGCCGCGGCAATGGGCGTCTTTATTACCACCGCTGACGTACGCGACGTGCAGACGGCGATGCTCTGGCTGACGGGAAGCCTGCACGCGGCTAACTGGACGCTGGTGGGACTGGCCGCACTCTGGGCGGCTCCCGCGGTTGCGCTGCTGCTGTTAACCGCGCGGGCCGCGGACGTGGCGTTGCTCGGCAATCAGGCCGCTACGGGTCTTGGCGTTCGCACAACCCGGCTGGCGCTGCTGCGGGTTCTCGCCCCGGTGGTGCTGACGGCGGCCAGCGTCTCCTGCGTGGGCAGTATTGGTTTCGTGGGGCTGATTGCCCCGCATATGGCACGCCTGCTGCTGCGCGGTGGGCAAACCGCGCTCCTGGCGGGAAGCGCCGTGCTGGGCGCGCTGCTGGTGCTGCTGGCGGATAACGTTGGCCGTTTGGCATTCCTCCCGCTGCAGCTGCCGGCGGGAATTGTGATTTCACTGATTGGCGGACCGTTTTTCCTGCTGCTGCTCTGGCAGCGTCGGGACAGATTTTAGGGGACTGTGATGCGCGTAGTATTTTCGATGCTGTTGCTGGTGGGGTTTGCGGTGAGCGCGGCGGAGCCGACTCAGGTATTTACCGACGATTTGGGACGCAAGGTCGTTGTGCCGGTTCATCCGAAGCGGATTGTCTCATTACACGATTTGGATATCACCATTCCGCTGATTGAGTTAGGCGTGCCGCCGGTGGCGAGCCATGGCCGTACGCGGCCGGACGGCAGCCATTTTCTGCGCTCCAGCGGGATGTTGACGGGCGTCGACTTCGATAATTCCGACATCAAATTTATCGGCACGGCAGATATCGACATTGAAGCGATCGCCGCCGCAAAGCCCGATCTGATCGTGACCGAGCCGACCCGTAACACGCCGGTGGAACAGCTGGCAAAAATTGCCCCGACGGTCAGCATCGATCATCTCGATGGCGGCGCCCCGGAGATCTACCGCAAGCTGGCGCAGCTCACGGGCACGCAGGCGCGGCTGGCGATCCTTGAGCGTCGCTATCAGGAGCAGATCGAGGCGCTGAAAGCGACGGTGGATACCCGCAAAATTAGCGTGTCCGTGATTCAGGCGAATCAGGGGAAGATTAACGCCATGCACAGCTACCACTCGCTGGGCCGCGTGCTCCGTGATGCCGGGTTCACCTTCCCGCCGCTGATTGAGTCCATCCCGGAAGGGGGACGAATTGACGTCAGCGCCGAGCGCCTGCCGGAGCTGGATGCCGATTTTGTGTTTGCCACCTGGCGCGGGGATACCGGCGGTAAACCGCAGGACGAGCTGGCGGCGATGGATGCGGTGATGCCGGGCTGGTGTCAGTTCCTGAATGCCTGCCGGACCGGGCATTATGTGCTGATCTCGCGTGAAGAGGCGATCTCGAATTCGTTCGCCTCGTTAGGGCTGATGGCCGCGCAGGTGCAGTCGCAGATTGCCGGGCGTCCGCTGCCGGAGGCGTCACGGTGATTCGCAAAGAGAAGGGACGCGTGGATGTCTATGGCGACCGCTTTCGCGCCCGCGCGCATCAGCTGTCGCCGCGCCTGCTGCAGGTCGCACGCTATATCCACGATAACCGCGAAGCGGTGATGGAGCAGACGGCAATGGAGATTGCTGCTGGGCTGAAAACCTCGGACGCCACGGTGGTTCGCGCCATCCAGGCGCTGGGTTTCGCCGGGCTGCGCGATCTGAAGCAGACCCTGGAGCAGTGGTTTGGTCCGGTGGTGACGTCCAGCGAAAAGATCTCCACCACGGTGAATACGCTTGCCAGCGACGTCAACGCGAGCATCGATTTTGTGCTGGAGGGGCATCAACACACCTGCAACGTGTTATCCGAGCCGCATAACCGCTACGCGATGGCGCAGGCGGTTTCCCTGCTGGCGCAGGCGAGGCAGGTTGCCATATTTGGCATTGGCGCATCAGGCATTCTGGCCGAGTACACCGCCAGGCTGTTCAGCCGCATGGGGTTACCCGCCACGCCGCTTAACCGCACCGGGATAGGGCTTGCCGAACAGCTGATTGCGCTTCAGCGCGGCGACGTGCTGGTGATGATGGCGCAGAAGTCCGCGCACCGGGAGGGGCAAACCACGCTGCGTGAAGCTAAACGTCTGGGCATCCCAACGATCCTGCTGACCAACGCCCTTGACTCGCGTTTCAGTAAGGAGGCCAGCGTGGTGATCCACGTTCCGCGTGGCGGCGAAAAGGGCAAAATCCCGCTCCACGGCACGGTGCTGCTGTGTCTGGAGATGATCATTTTATCCGTCGCCTCCACCGAGCCGCAGCGCACCATCAAGTCCATGAAGCGCATCAACGAGCTACATCGTGGGTTAAAACCGGGGAAGAAAAGCAGCTGATTTCCCCGGCTCGCGGATTACGCTTTAGGAATACGCAGCGTCTGGCCAGGATAGATTTTATCCGGGCTGGAGAGCATCGGGCGGTTAGCCTCAAAAATCTTATTGTACTGGTTGGCATCACCGTACACGGTTTTGGAGATAGCGCTCAGCGTATCGCCGGATTTCACCGTGTAGTAGGTGGCTTCATCTTTGGCATCGGTCGCGGTGATGTTGTTCTCCACCTCGCTGACGCCCGCGATGTTCCCGACGGCAACCTGGATTTTCTCTTTCTGCTCCTGGGTCAGCCCGTCGCCCGTCACGCTGGCTTTGCCGTCGGTGACGTTAACCTGAACCTTATCTGAACCGGGAATATTGAGTTTTTTGAGATGCTCGGTGATTTTGTCGCTCTGGCCTTTATGATCGGTCAGGTTATCCCATAGCTTTTCGCCTGCTTCTTTTACGAAGTTAAAAAGACCCATTCCATCCTCCTGTTAATCATGAAGTCAGAATAAGCATAGCAGTTGAGTTTTAAGCCGATAAAAAAAAGCCCGGTAGCGCTGACGCTCACCGGGCCTGGATATGTTCTCCCTCTCCCCGTGGGAGAGGGCTGGGTGAGGGGAAACTTAAACCCCTTGCTCCAGAATGCGGATGTGGGTTTCCAGCACGTCACCCTTCACCGCCTCGCTCCACGCTTTCATGTGCGCGGTCTGCAGGTGCGCTTCAAGATGCGCGACCGTTTCCCACTGCTCAACCATGATGATCGAGTCTGGTGCGGTCGCCTGGAAGCTGGCGTCAGTGGCGGCATCCACCATCGGCGCGTAGCCGTGGCAACCTTCTTCTTTCAGTACGGTCGGGATAATTTTCGCGAACTGATCCAGCACCGCCTGGCGGTGATGTTGACCTGGACGAGTACGGATTTCTGCAATAACGGTAAGCATTGTGACTACTCCTTTAATTCCAGGGTACCAGTTAAGCAAAAATTTCCGCGAGATGCTTGCGATATTCTGCGATATAGCTCGGGACATCAGGCATTTTAATCACGTCGTTGACGATAAAGGTCGGCAGCGGATCCATTCCCAGGAACTGGTTAGCCTTGTGGAACGGCAGGTACGCGCCGTCAACGCCCACGCCTTCGAAGAACTGATCTTTCTCGGTGAACGCTTCCATCGGCGCGTTCCAGGTCAGGGACAGCATGTATTTTTTGCCCTGAATCAGGCCGCCGGAGCCATATTTTTTAGAGGCATCGGAGCGGGTGCGGCCGTCGCTGGCATACAGTGAGCCGTGGCCTTCGGTGAACACGTCGTCCATGTATTTTTTCACGGTCCACGGCGCGCCCATCCACCAGCCCGGCATCTGCCAGATCACCACGTCGGCCCACAGGAAGTTCTGCACTTCGGCCTTCACGTCGTAATTGCTGTCCGCGCGCACGACCTTAACATCATGCCCGGCGTCGCGCAGGAAACCGTCCGCGACCTCGGTCAGGGTGTCATTCAGCTGGCCTTTAGAGTGTGCGAATTCTTTTGCGCCATTGATAATCAGAATGTTGCTCATTATTTGTCCTCGGTGATGAGAGTATGGCGAGTATTCTACGCGCGAGGACGGTGCGGTAAAATAAGCAAAATGTGCAAAGTCTTTTGCGTTAAATGCAATAATCCCTTACCAACTGACCTTTACTTCAAAGCCCCCTGCAGGCGCATTGTTCAGCGAGACGTGCATCCCATGCAGTGCGGCAATGCGTCTGACGATAGATATCCCCAGCCCGCTGCCCGTGGCATCCTGGCCAGGCGGACGATAAAAGCGTTCGCCGATGCGCGCCAGCGCATCAGGTGAAATACCGGGGCCGTTGTCGCGAACGGTAAAGCTGCGCGGGTCCAGCGTCACGTCCACCACGCTGCCGCGCGGGCTGTAGCGAATCGCGTTATCCAGCAGGTTGCGCACCAGCAGGCTCAGGAGCAGCTGCTGGCCCGTGCGCGTAACCTCTGGCGCATGGATGTTCAGGCGAATATCAATGCCCGCCTGCCGGGCCGGATGCCAGATATCCAGCACGGCCGACTGCAGTAAATCGGCCAGGGTAATCGGTTCGACATCGTCAAGATTATCCAGCGAGTCCAGACGCGACAGCGTGAGGAGTTGATCCACCAGCCGGGAGGCGCGGTCGATACCCGCATGCAGCTGCATCAGCGCTTTTTCCCGCGCCTGCGGATCGTCCTGGGAAAGCTGCGCCACATCGGTTTGCACCTTCAGGGCCGCCAGCGGGCTGCGCAATTCGTGGGCGGCATCGGAGGTAAAGCGGCGCTCGCGGGTCATCATCTCCTGAGTGCGTGCGAAGAGATGATTCAGCGCGTCGAGCAGGGGGCGCACTTCGGTTGGTACACCCTCCGTCGGCAGTTTATCGGTGGCATCCGGTGAGCGAGAACGCAACGTCTGCGCCAGATTTTTCAGCGGCTTCAGCTCGCGGCTTAGCAGGAAGATTAGCAACAGCAGCATCACGGGCAGCGCCACCAGCCACGGCGTGAGCTGCGAGCTGACCACGTCCAGCGCCATATCCTGCCGGTACTCCCACTCCTGGCCGACCACCACGCGGTACTTCCCGTCAGGCGACGTCAGCCATAAGAAGCGCCATTCGTCGTTGTCGTCCTGCAGCTGCCCATTATCGAACCCGTCGCGGCGATAGTGGTACGGAATATCGCGGCCGTTTTCACCGTCGTTGAGGATCATTTTGCCGTCGACGGCGTAGATGGCGAACGCCAGCGCGTCGTCGTCCAGGTGTCCGTGTTTGGCTTTTTTGGGCACTTCGCGCATGCGTTCAGGCGCGCGAAGCTCGTCGAGATCCATCGTCAGCAGCCGTTTGGCAAACAGCATCTGCTGGGTATCAAAGAGCTTGTCGAGCTTGTGGGTGGTCTGCTGCCAGGCGACCAGGCTGGCGGTAAACCAGGCCGCAAGCGACAGCAGCAGGAAGAGAATCGTCAGGCGCAGCTTCAGGCTCAGCTTCATGCGTCACCCAGGGTATAGCCGATGCCGTGCACGGTGCGGATAAACTCGCTGCCAAGCTTGCGGCGCAGGTGATGGACATGAACCTCGATGGCGTTGCTGGAGACATCATCGTCCCAGGTATAGAGTTTTTCCTCGATAAGCTTTCGCGGCAGCACCCGGCCCGCGTTACGCATTAACAGCTCAAGCAGTGCAAACTCTTTGGGCTTTAGCGTCAGGGGAGCGTTGTCCAGCGTGGCGACGAGGCGGGTTGGATCGAGCGTAACCTTACCGTGGCGTAGCGCGCTGCACGCCTGGCCGTGGCTGCGGCGGACCAGCGCTTCGAGGCGAGCCCCCACTTCAATCAGCGCGAAGGGCTTACAGAGATAATCATCCGCGCCCAGGCGCAGCCCTTCGACGCGCTGGTTAAGCGCATCCCGCGCGGTCAGGATCAGTACCGGCTCGCTGCGCCCGCTTTCGCGCCACGCGCGCAGGATCTCAAGCCCGTCGACTTCCGGCAGCGTCAGATCCAGCACCACGGCATCATAAGGCGCAGAAGCGAGGGCGGCCTGGCCGGTTTTTCCATCGGTAAACCAGTCCACGCTAAAGCCCATTTTGCCTAATCCCGTCTTAATACCGTCGCCGATTAAGGTGTCGTCTTCTACCAGTAAAATGCGCATGTTCCCTCCGTGATGCCGCCAGTAAACCCTCTGTAAGCGCCTGCTGTACAGTAAAAATAAATAAATTTTTCCCTTAAGAAGTTGTTAAGGATTACCCTGTTAAATGGTTTGCGAAACCAGATTAAAGGGAGAGTTAATATGAAAAAATTCGCTGCTATTGCCGCCATCATGATGATGACCACTGCCCCCGTTTTTGCCGCGCAGGGCGGATTTAACGGCCCGTCTGCCGCACCAACCCAGACCCAAACGCAGGCAGGCGGTTTTGTCGATAATGACGCGAACCTCACCACCGCGGTGAAGGTAAAAGAGATGAAGGACGACAGCTGGGTGAAGCTGCGCGGGAACATCACCCAGCGCCTGTCCGACGACCGCTACACCTTCCGCGATGAGACCGGCACGGTAAACGTCGAGATTGACCACAAGCGCTGGAACGGCGTGACCGTTACCCCGCAGGATAAGGTGGAAATCCAGGGCAAGGTCGATAAAGAGTGGAACGATTTCGAAATCGACGTGAAGCAGGTTATTAAGCTGAACAAATAACCCGGAAAGGGCCGCATAAGCGGCCCTTTTTCTTTGTGACTCAACTCGCCAGATAGGGTAGTATCTGCGGCAATATTGCCTGAAACCCATCGGTTTCTGAGTTGAGGAATCACACGTAATGAGCGATATGGCAGAGCGCCTCGCGCTACATGAATTCACGGAAAACGCCTACCTGAACTACTCCATGTACGTCATCATGGACAGGGCGTTGCCGTTTATCGGGGATGGCCTGAAGCCCGTTCAGCGCCGCATCGTCTATGCGATGTCCGAGCTGGGGCTGAACGCCACCGCCAAGTTCAAGAAATCCGCCCGTACCGTCGGTGATGTGCTGGGTAAATACCATCCGCACGGCGACAGCGCCTGCTATGAAGCGATGGTGCTGATGGCCCAGCCGTTCTCTTACCGCTATCCGCTGGTGGATGGGCAGGGGAACTGGGGGGCACCGGACGATCCGAAATCCTTCGCGGCGATGCGTTATACCGAATCCCGCCTGTCAAAATATGCCGAAGTGCTGCTGGGCGAGCTGGGCCAGGGAACCGTTGACTGGGTGCCTAACTTCGACGGTACGATGCAGGAGCCGAAGATGCTGCCTGCGCGTCTGCCGAATATCCTGCTGAACGGCACCACCGGTATCGCGGTCGGTATGGCGACGGACATTCCGCCGCACAACCTGCGTGAAGTGGCGAAAGCCGCCATCACCCTGATCGAGCAGCCGAAAACCTCGCTGGACGAGCTGCTGGATATCGTGCAGGGGCCGGATTACCCGACCGAAGCCGAAATCATCACCTCGCGCGCGGAAATCCGCAAAATCTACCAAAACGGTCGCGGCTCCGTGCGCATGCGCGCGGTGTGGAATAAAGAAGACGGCGCCGTGGTGATCACCGCGCTGCCGCATCAGGTCTCCGGTGCAAAAGTACTGGAGCAGATCGCCTCCCAGATGCGCAATAAAAAGCTGCCGATGGTGGACGACCTGCGCGACGAATCCGACCACGAGAACCCGACCCGTCTGGTGATCGTGCCGCGCTCTAACCGCGTGGATATGGAGCAGGTGATGAACCACCTGTTCGCCACCACCGATCTGGAAAAAAGCTACCGCATTAACCTGAACATGATCGGCCTCGACGGTCGCCCGGCGGTGAAAAACCTGCTGGAGATCCTCAGCGAATGGTTGACGTTCCGCCGCGATACGGTACGACGCCGTCTGAACCACCGTCTGGAAAAAGTGCTTAAGCGCCTGCATATCCTCGAAGGTTTGCTGGTGGCGTTCCTCAATATCGACGAAGTGATTGAGATCATCCGCACCGAGGACGAACCGAAGCCAGCGCTGATGTCGCGCTTTGGCATCAGTGAAACCCAGGCCGAAGCGATCCTCGAACTGAAGCTGCGCCATCTCGCCAAACTGGAAGAGATGAAAATCCGCGGCGAGCAGAACGAGCTGGAAAAAGAGCGCGATCAGCTGCAGGCGATCCTCGCGTCCGAACGCAAGATGAACACCCTGCTGAAGAAAGAGCTGCAGGCCGATGCTGACGCATTTGGCGACGACCGTCGCTCTCCGCTGCACGAGCGTGAAGAAGCGAAGGCGATGAACGAGCACGACATGCAGCCGTCCGAGCCGGTGACTATTGTCCTGTCTCAGAGCGGCTGGGTGCGCAGCGCCAAGGGCCACGATATCGACGCACCGGGGCTCAGCTACAAGGCGGGCGACAGCTTCAAAGCGGCGGTGAAGGGCAAGAGCAACCAGCCGGTGGCGTTTATCGACTCCACCGGTCGCAGCTACGCCATCGACCCGATCACGCTGCCTTCCGCGCGCGGGCAGGGCGAGCCGCTCACCGGTAAGCTGACGCTGCCGCCGGGGGCAACGGTTGACCATATGCTGATGGAAGCCGATGACCAGAAGCTGCTGCTGGCGTCTGATGCGGGGTACGGTTTTATCTGTACCTTCAACGATCTCGTCTCCCGTAACCGTGCCGGTAAGGCGCTGATCAGCCTGCCGGACAACGCTCACGTGATGGCGCCGCTGGTGATCGAGAACGAAAGCGACATGCTGCTGGCAATCACCACCGCCGGCCGTATGCTGATGTTCCCGGTCAGCGATCTGCCGGAGCTGTCAAAAGGCAAGGGCAACAAGATCATCAACATCCCGTCGGCGGAAGCCGCGAAAGGCGAAGATGGCCTGGCGCATCTCTTCCTCCTGCCGCCGCAGAGCACGCTGACCATTCATGTCGGCAAGCGTAAAATCAAACTTCGCCCGGAAGAGTTGCAGAAGGTGGTGGGTGAGCGCGGTCGCCGTGGCTCGCTGATGCGCGGTCTGCAGCGTATTGACCGCGTGGAGATTGACTCTCCTGCACGCAGCACCACGGGTGACAGCGAAGAGTAATGTCGTGATATCCCCCTCCGTCCGGAGGGGGAATTTCAATAAAATTTCCCGTAAAATCGTTGTTAATTCGTGCGTTGCGATTAACAATACGCGCTCGTAATAAAGTCCTTACCTGGCCACAGGTGAAGTATAATTGTCAGCTGTTGGGGCTTCAGAGGTCGCTATGCTATACATTGTTCGTCTCATTCTTACCGTTATCTACTGCATTCTGGTCTGTATCTTCGGCTGCATCTATTGCCTGTTCAGCCCGCGTAATCCGAAGCATGTTGCCACCTTTGGCCATATGTTCGGTCGCCTGGCACCGCTGTTTGGTCTGAAGGTTGAAAAACGCCTGCCTGAAGGGGCTGAGAATTTCGGTAACGCCATCTATATTGCTAACCATCAGAACAACTACGATATGGTGACCGCCGCAAACATCGTTTTACCTCCGACCGTGACGGTGGGGAAAAAGAGCCTGCTGTGGATCCCGTTTTTCGGTCAGCTGTACTGGTTGACCGGTAACTTGCTGATCGACCGCAATAATCGTGCGAAAGCGCACAGCACCATCGCCGAAGTGGTGAATCATTTTAAGAAGCGCAAAATCTCTATCTGGATGTTTCCGGAAGGGACGCGCAGCCGTGGTCGTGGCCTGCTGCCGTTTAAAACCGGTGCGTTTCATGCCGCAATTGCGGCAGGCGTTCCAATTATTCCCGTGTGCGTTTCCAATACATCGAATAAGATTAATCTTAACCGCCTGAATAACGGGCTGGTGATTGTCGAAATGCTGCCACCCGTCGATACCAGCAAATACGGTAAAGATCAGGTGCGCGAGCTGGCAGCACACTGCCGTGAGCTGATGGCTCAGCATATTGCGCAACTCGATAAAGAAGTCGCAGAGAGAGAAGCCGCCGGTAAGATTTAATCCGGCGTTAAAAGGGAAAACGAATTCCCGCGTTGTTAGTCGTTTCAGATGGAGCTTATATGTCACTCAGTCGGCGTCAGTTTATTCAGGCTTCGGGGATCGCCCTTTGTGCGGGTGCGATGCCGCTGACAGCCAGCGCCGCCGGGCAGCAGCAGCCGCTGCCCATTCCGCCGTTGATTGAATCCCGTCGCGGGCAGCCGCTATTCCTGACCCTGCAGCGTAGCCACTGGTCCTTTACTCAGGGGACGCGCGCGCAGATATGGGGAATCAATGGGCGCTACCTTGGCCCAACCATTCGCGTGTGGAACGGCGATGACGTTAAGCTGATTTACAGTAACCGTACGACTGAAAATGTCGCGATGACCGTCAGCGGCTTACAGGTCCCGGGCCCGTTGATGGGGGGGGCCCCGCGCATGATGTCACCCAATGCCGACTGGGCGCCCGTGCTGCCAATCCGCCAGAGTGCGGCAACGCTGTGGTATCACGCTAACACCCCTAACCGCACCGCTCAGCAGGTCTATAACGGCCTTGCCGGAATGTGGCTTATTGAGGATGAGGTCAGTAAAGCTCTGCCGATCCCGAACCACTACGGCGTGGACGATTTCCCGATTATTATCCAGGACAAACGTCTGGATAATTTCGGTACGCCGGAATACAGCGAGCCGGGCAGCGGTGGCTTTGTTGGCGATACGCTGCTGGTCAACGGCGCACAAAGCCCCTACGTTGAGGTCTCGCGTGGTTGGGTGCGCCTGCGCCTGCTCAACGCCTCTAACTCGCGCCGCTATCAGCTCCAGATGAGCGATGGCCGACCGCTACACGTGATCTCCGGCGACCAGGGCTTTTTACCGGCGCCGGTGTCCGTCAAACAGCTGGCGCTCTCGCCGGGCGAACGTCGCGAAATTCTCATTGATATGACCAACGGGGATGAGGTGTCGTTGACCTGCGGCGAGGCGGCCAGCATTGTGGATCGCATCCGCGGGTTCTTTGAACCGTCGAGCATTCTTGTCTCCACGCTGGTGCTGACCCTGCGCCCGACCGGCCTGCTGCCGCTGGTAACCGATAGCCTGCCAATGCGCCTGCTGCCGCAGGAGATCATGAGCGGCTCTCCGGCGCGCAGCCGTGATATCAGCCTGGGCGACGATCCAGGCATCAACGGCGCGCTGTGGGACGTTAACCGTATCGACATTACCGCACAGCAGGGCACCTGGGAACGCTGGACCGTTCGCTCGGATATGCCGCAGTCGTTCCATATTGAAGGCGTGTCATTCCTTATTCGCAACGTGAATGGCGCGATGCCGTTCCCGGAAGATCGCGGCTGGAAGGATACCGTCTGGGTGGATGGTCAGGTCGAGCTGCTCGTCTACTATGGTCAGCCTTCGTGGCCGCACTTCCCGTTCCTGTTCCACAGCCAGACGCTGGAGATGATGGACAGGGGCTCCGTGGGGCAGATGCTGGTGAATCCGGCGCCGTAAAACGAGTCGGGTGGCGGCTTCGCCTTACCCGACCTACAAGCCCTTAGGCCCGGTAAGCGTAGCGCCACCGGGCAATAAATACCCCTTCAATTCCTTCAACGATCCAGCGTATAATCCCCGCCCTTTTGTCTATTTTTTCTTCGGAAGCATTATGAGCGCAATTTCCCTGATCCAGCCGGATCGTGACCTCTTCTCCTGGCCCCAGTACTGGGCGGCCTGCTTTGGACCGGCGCCGTTCCTGCCGATGTCCCGGGAAGAGATGGACCAACTGGGCTGGGACAGCTGCGATATCATTCTGGTCACGGGCGATGCCTACGTTGACCATCCGAGCTTCGGGATGGCCATCTGTGGCCGTATGCTTGAAGCGCAGGGCTTCCGTGTGGGGATCATCTCCCAGCCTGACTGGAACAGCAAAGACGACTTTATGCGTCTGGGTAAACCGAACCTGTTCTTCGGCGTCACCGCAGGTAACATGGACTCGATGATCAACCGCTATACCGCCGACCGTAAGCTGCGCCATGACGATGCCTATACGCCGGATAATGTGGCGGGCAAACGCCCCGACCGCGCCACCCTGGTGTATACCCAGCGCTGTAAAGAAGCCTGGAAAGACGTGCCGGTGATCCTGGGCGGCATCGAGGCAAGCCTGCGCCGCACCGCGCACTACGACTACTGGTCAGATACCGTTCGCCGCTCGGTGCTGGTGGATTCCAAAGCCGACATGCTGATTTACGGTAACGGTGAGCGTCCGCTGGTGGAAGTGGCGCACCGTCTGTCGCAGGGTGAACCGGTGAGCAGCATCCGCGATGTGCGCAACACCGCCATCATGGTGAAAGAGGCACTGCCGGGCTGGAGCGGGGTGGATTCCCGTATCATCGATATGCCGGGCAAAATCGACCCGATCCCACATCCGTACGGCGAAGATCTGCCGTGTGCCGATAACAAGCCGGTAGAGCCAAAGAAGGCGGAAGCGAAAGCTATCGTCGTACAGCCGCCGCGCCCGAAGCCGTGGGAAAAGACCTATGTGCTGCTGCCGTCCTACGAGAAGGTGAAAGCCGACAAGGTGCTCTACGCGCATGCGTCCCGTATCCTGCACCATGAAACCAACCCGGGTTGCGCCCGCGCGTTGATGCAGAAGCACGGCGAGCGCTTTATCTGGATCAACCCGCCGGCGATCCCGCTCTCTACCGAAGAGATGGACAGCGTCTTTGCGCTGCCGTACAAGCGCGTGCCGCACCCGGCGTACGGCAACGCCCGTATCCCGGCGTATGAGATGATCCGCTTCTCGATCAACATCATGCGCGGCTGCTTCGGCGGATGCTCTTTCTGCTCCATTACCGAGCACGAAGGGCGTATTATCCAGAGCCGCTCTGAAGATTCGATCATCAACGAGATCGAAGCGATTCGCGACTCGGTGCCGGGCTTTACCGGCGTGATCTCCGATCTTGGTGGCCCAACCGCAAACATGTACATGCTGCGCTGCAAGTCGCCGCGCGCGGAGCAAACCTGTCGTCGCCTCTCCTGCGTCTATCCGAGCATTTGCGAGCACATGGACACCAACCACGAGCCGACGATCAACCTCTACCGCCGCGCGCGCGACCTGAAGGGCATCAAGAAGATCCTGATCGCCTCCGGGGTACGTTACGACATTGCCGTGGAAGATCCGCGCTACATCAAAGAGCTGGCGACGCACCACGTCGGCGGCTATCTGAAGATTGCCCCGGAGCACACCGAAGAAGGCCCGCTGTCGAAGATGATGAAGCCGGGCATGGGCAGCTACGATCGCTTTAAAGAGCTGTTCGATACCTATTCGAAGCAGGCGGGTAAAGAGCAGTATCTGATCCCTTACTTCATTTCTGCGCACCCGGGCACGCGCGATGAGGACATGGTGAACCTGGCGCTGTGGCTGAAGCAGCGTCGCTTCCGTCTGGATCAGGTGCAGAACTTCTATCCTTCACCGCTCGCCAACTCGACGACCATGTATTACACCGGCAAGAACCCGCTGAGTAAGATTGGCTATAAGAGTGAAGAGGTGGTGGTGCCGAAAGGGGATAAACAGCGTCGTCTGCACAAGGCGCTGCTGCGCTACCACGATCCGAAAAACTGGCAGCTGATCCGTCAGGCGCTGGAAGAGATGGGTAAAAAACACCTGATCGGCTCGCGTCGCGACTGCCTGGTACCGGCCCCGACGCTGGATGAGATGCGCGAAGCGCGTCGCCAGAATCGCAATACGCGCCCGGCGCTGACCAAGCACACGCCAATTGTGCATCAGCGTTCGAACGGTGTTGCGGGAACGAAGAAGAACGTAAAACGTAAGACCGGTTAAACCTGTAACAATGCCCGGTGGCGGCTGCGCCTTACCGGGCCTACAGGTCAGAACGTAGGCCGGGTAAGGCGCAGCCGCCACCCGGCTTTTTTCTGCATAAGGGCAGGAGGCCCAAAATGAAAATAAAGAAGTTGACGGGAGCGATGCTGATTGGCCTGACGTTAAGCGGTTGCGTAATGCACCGCCAGACACAGCCAGAAGTGGAAGGACGTCTAATCGACAGCGCAGGTAAGCCAGTCCCGGGCGCTAAAATAACATTAGAGAAGGAGCAAACGCTTTCTGACGACAACGGTCGTTTTGCTTTTCAGAGCCAGCATGAGTGGAGCTTTTTTCTGCCAATAGGTCCGATGGACTGGATTTATCACACCCCGCTCCAGATAAGTGTCAACGGAAAGAAATATGAAGCTGAAGCAGGCGGCGGTCTTGGTGGGCCACATGAACTTGAAGGGAAAGCGTTTAACGTTATTTGCACATTGCCTGACCTTCCCGGAGAAGCGAGATGTCAGTCCGGTTTATAGATTAAAACGAGCCCGGCGGAAGACCGGGCTCGTTTTAGGTATTACCCGCCAAACTGATCCGGATCGGGCCCTAAACGCTTGCCCTTATCCAGCTTCGCAATTTCACCCAGCTCATCTTTGTCCAGTCGGAAATCCCAGACGTCGAAGTTCTCGGCGATGCGCGACGGCGTGACCGATTTCGGGATCACCACCAGACCGTTGTCCAGATGCCAGCGAATGACAATCTGTGCCGGCGTCTTGCCGTATTTATCCGCCAGGTCGCGGATAATCTTCTGATCGAACACCCCTTCACCGCCCTGGGCCAGCGGGCTCCAGGATTCGGTCTGAATTTTGTGCGTGGCATTCCAGGCGTGAAGCTGGCGCTGCTGCATCAGCGGGTGCAGTTCAATCTGGTTAATCACAGGCGCGACGCCCGTCTCGTCAATCAGGCGCTGCAGGTGATGAACCTGGAAGTTACAGACGCCAATGCTTTTCACCAGCCCTTCTTTCTGCAGTTCAATCATCCCTTTCCAGGCGTCAACATAGTGATCGATGGCCGGAACCGGCCAGTGCATCAGATACAGGTCAACGAAATCGAGCTGGAGTTTCTCCAGGCTTTCCTGCAGGGCTTCGCGGGGGCGCTTTTGATCGTCATTCCAGAGTTTAGTGGTGATGAATAGCTCATCGCGGGAAACGCCGGCGCTGGCCAGGGCATTGCCTACGCCGTCCTCGTTTTTGTACGCGGCGGCGGTATCAATCGACCGATAGCCGACTTCCAGGGCTTTATGAATGGCGGAGACGACCTCGTCGTTACCGGCTTTCCATACACCTAGCCCCAGCTGGGGCATCACGTTGCCGTCCTGCAGCTTGATTACGGTTTGGTTTGCCATTTTTCCTCCTTCAGGTACGCATCGCCGGAGGGGGACTCCGGCGATGGGGTGTGCATTAAGTCTGGACGAAATGTCAAAAAACGAAAGTCGGGAGGGCAAAAACGCTTAGCGCGCCGCTTCGTAAATGCGACGGCTGACGTCCAGCGTAATGTCGCCGTGCTCGCCCAACTGGGTCATGCCGTGCTCTTCAAGTTTTGCCAGCAGAGCAGGGATGGAACTGCCGTCCAGGCCGTAGCCGGACAGACGGGTTGGCACGCCCAGGCCTTCGAAGAAGCTGCGGGTCGCTTCGATTGCCGCGTCAATACGCGCATCGTCAGAACCCTCGGTGATGTTCCACACGCGCTCGGCGTACTGCAGCAGTTTGGCACGTTTGGTATCACGTTTTTCGTTCCACAGCGCAGGCAGAACGACCGCCAGCGTCTGCGCGTGATCCAGACCGTGCATCGCCGTCAGCTCGTGGCCCAGCATGTGGGTCGCCCAGTCCTGCGGCACGCCAGCCCCGATCAGGCCGTTCAGCGCCTGCGTTGCCGCCCACATCACGTTGGCGCGAACGTCATAGTTTTCCGGCTCTTTCAGCGCTTTCGGACCGTCTTCGACCAGCGTCAGCAGAATGCCTTCCGCGAAGCGATCCTGAATTTTTGCATCGACCGGGTAGGTGACGTATTGCTCAACGGTATGCACAAAAGCATCGACCACGCCGTTCGCTACCTGACGCGCAGGCAGGGTGTAAGTGTAAACCGGGTCCAGGATGGCGAACACGGGCTGAACGTGCTCGTTCATAAAGGCCTGCTTATCCCCGGTGGTTTTGCGGGAGATCACCGCACCCTTGTTGGATTCAGAACCGGTGGCCGGGAGGGTCAGCACGGAGCCCATCGGGATGGCGCTTTTAATGTCGCTGCCGCGGGTTTCCAGAATGTGCCAAGGGTCAACGCCGTCAGCGTAGTGGGCTGCTGCCGCGATGAACTTGGTGCCGTCCAGCACGGAACCGCCGCCGACGGCCAGCAGGAAGGTGATCTTCTCTTCGCGGGCGATTTTCACCGCGTTCATCAGCGTTTCGTAAGACGGGTTTGGCTCGATGCCGCCGAACTCACGCACGTCGAGGCCGTCCAGCGCGCTGTAAACCTGATCCAGCACGCCGGTTTTTTTCACGCTGCCGCCGCCGTAGGTGATTAGAACGCGGGCGTCAGCAGGGATCTGCGCGCGCAGGTCAGCGATAGCGTCTTTACCAAACAGAATGCGGGTTGGGGTGTGAAGATTAAAGTTGTTCATTGCTCGTTCCCTTTAGTGGGTGAAAAATCGTGGTGGCGCAGAGGGCAACCTGATGCTGCACATTGTGGCCGTCCGGGGATATCCTCTCAATGCACATTCCTGCCGATGTCTTGCCCATTTCTACAGAGCGCTGGAGAAAGCGCGGAAAACGACGCACACTGTCAGCGTCGGAAACCGTACCCGGAGTAACGTAAAATGAATCGTGACGCGATCTGCCATCAGCTCACTGAGCAGATTAAAAGACTGATAGATAACGAAAAAGGTATCAGCGAACTGCTGCCGGATATTCGCCTGCTGTACGGCACGCAGCCCGGGACGCGCACGCCGGTGATGTACCAGCCGGGCATCGTTTTTCTCTTTTCAGGCCATAAAATTGGCTATATCAACGAGCGCGTCTTCCGGTACGACACCAATGAATATTTGCTCCTGACAGTACCTTTACCCTTTGAATGTGAAACTTTCGCGACAGAGGCGGTTCCGCTGGCGGGGATCCGCGTCAATGTTGATATCCTTCAGCTGCAGGAGCTGCTGATGGAGATTGGCGAAGACGAACTCTTCCAGCCGTCAATGGCGTCGAGCGGGATTAACTCCGCAACCTTATCAGAAGAGATACTTTGCGCCATTGAGCGTCTGCTGGACGTTATGGAAAGGCCGCTGGATGCGCGTATTTTGGGCAAGCAGATTATCCGCGAAATCCTCTACCACGTGCTGCTGGGGCCCGGCGGTGGGGCGTTACTCGCCCTGGTGAGCCGACAGACCCACTTTAGCCTGATAAGCCGCGTGCTCAAGCGTATTGAAAGCCAGTACACGGAAAACCTCAGCGTCGACCAGCTGGCCGCGGAAGCGAACATGAGCGTCTCGGCGTTTCACCATAACTTTAAATCGGTGACCAGCACCTCGCCGCTGCAATACCTTAAAACCTACCGTTTGCATAAGGCGCGAATGCTGATGATCCACGATGGCATGAAGGCCAGCGCGGCGGCGATGCGGGTGGGTTATGAAAGCGCGTCGCAGTTCAGTCGGGAGTTTAAGCGCTATTTCGGCGTCACGCCGGGAGAGGATGCGTCGCGCATCCGAACCATGCAGGGAGCTTAGGCTTTTTTCCCCTCTCCCCTATGGGGAGAGGGTCAGGGTGAGGGGGGTCACGCGCTGCAATATTTCTTCTTAATCACTACCGCAATAGTCCCCACCAGTCCCGCGACCAGCAGGAACATCGGCAGCACCATCAGGAAGGTCATCACCTGATCTTCATGGTGTTTCACAAAGGGGATCATATTCAGCGCGTAGCCGAGCGTGGTGACCACGCCAACCCACAGCAGAGCGCTCAGCCAGTTGAAGAACTGGAAGCGACGGTTCGACAGGCCGGAAATGCCCGCCATGGTGGGCAGAAGGGTGCGAACAAACGCCAGGAAACGCCCCGCCAGCAGCGCCAGCAGACCGTGGCGATCGAACATGCAGGTCGCACGCTGATGATATTTATGCGGTAGCTGCGCCAGCCAGCCTTTTACGATGCGCGTATTCCCCAGCCAGCGGCCCTGCAGATAGCTCAGCCAGCAACCCAGGCTGGCGGCGGAGGTGAGGATAACCATTGTTGGCGTAAAGTCCATGACGCCTTTGCCGATTAACGCCCCGGCAAGTAAAAGCAGGCTGTCACCGGGTAAAAACGAGGCTGGCAGTAATCCGTTTTCCAGAAACAGGGTTGCGAACATCACGAAATAGACGATACCGACGACGTGAGGATCCGCCAGCGCGGCAAAGTCGTGTTGCCAGAGCGCCGCGATAATATCTTGAATTACAGCCATGGACTTTCCTGTGGAACAGCAGATATAGAACTATTGTACTCCCTTATTCGCCCGTCGGGTTTGATCCCGGGCGCAACTCATGCAGACTTTTCTGCTTGCAGTGTCCACAAATGCGTCCAGGGAGTACATTTTCAGCCAGCACTCTACACGATACGCTCAAACCCTGCTGCTAAATCCGCAATTAAATCGTCCACATTTTCTAAACCAATATGCAGCCGGATCAGGGTGCCGCTGAAGTCCACTTCGCCCCCGGGGCGCAGGGCCGCGACCTGCTCCGGCTGGTTAGGCAGGATCAGGGATTCAAAACCGCCCCAGGAGTAGGCCATGCTGAAGAGGGTAAAATTATCCAGATAGCTTGCCAGCTCGTCGTTATTCAGCCGTTTTTTCAGCACGAACGAGAACAGACCGCTGCTGCCTGTAAAGTCACGCTGCCAGAATTCATGACCTTTACTGCCGGGCAGCGCGGGATGATTAACGCGCTCCACCAGCGGGTGCTGCGCCAGCCATTCGGCCACCTTCAGGCTGCTTTCATGGTGCTGACGCAGGCGAACCCCCAGCGTGCGGAGTCCGCGGCTGGTCATGTACGCCGTGTCTGCATCCACCATCTGGCCCATCAGGTAGGCATTTTCACGCAGCTGGTCCCAGCAGCGCGCGTTGGAGACCGCGGTTCCAATCATGCCGTCAGAGTGGCCAATCAGGTATTTCGTCGCCGCCTGGATGGAGATATCGATGTCGAACTCCAGCGCTTTAAACAGCACGCCTGCCGCCCAGGTGTTGTCGATCATGACGATTGCCTCTGGCGCTTTGCTGCGCACGGCCTTCACGATAGCCGGCACGTCGTGGACTTCCATGGTGAGCGAACCCGGAGATTCCAGGAACACAATGCGCGTGTTTGGCTGAATAAGTTCGGCAATGCCTTCGCCAATCAGCGGGTCGAACCAGCCGGTCGTGACGCCGAGCTTGCTGAGGATTTTGGTACAGAAGTCCTGGCTGGGTTCATAGGCGGTGTTGGTCATCAGGATATGGTCGCCCTGTTCCACAAACGCCAGAATAGTGTTGGCCACCGCAGCCGCCCCGCACGGGAACAGCGCGCAGCCTGCGCCGCCCTCCAGCTCGCACATGGCTTCCTGCAGGGAAAAATGGGTTAGCGTGCCGCGACGGCCATAAAACAGCCCGCCTTTAGCGCGATTGCGCGTGGCGATTTTTTTCTCCTCAACGGTGTCAAACACCAGCGAGGAGGCGCGCTGAATCACGCTGTTGACCGATCCCTGAGTGTATTTTTTGCTGCGTCCAGCCTGTACCAGCGTGGTATCAAGATGCTTCTTTGTCATGTTCGCTAACCCTGTTTTTATACGTCTGGACGTCCAGACTACCACGATTGGAAAAAACTGCACCCGCAGGCTTATCGAATAAGCAGAAAATTTCAGCAAAAAAACGCATAAGAAATTTTTACTGCGTAAGCGCAAGGAAAGTGAACGAAAATTGCGGCACCATGTAAATACTAATGAGAACGACTATCAATTCGACGACGTTTTGATATTATTACGGTCAGATTTTGTGATTTGCGTCCTGGAGATACAGAGTGGGTAATAATTTGATGCAGACGGATCTCTCCGTTTGGGGCATGTATCAGCATGCTGACATCGTGGTTAAGATTGTGATGATCGGCCTGATTCTGGCGTCCGTTGTCACCTGGGCTATTTTCTTCAGCAAGAGCGCCGAGCTGCTTTCGCAGAAGCGTCGCCTCAAGCGGGAACAATTGCAGCTGGCTGAAGCCCGCTCTCTGGATCAGGCCTCGGATATGACCTCATCCTTCCATGCGAAAAGCCTGACCACCCTGTTAGTGAATGAAGCACAGAACGAACTGGAACTCTCCGCAGGCAGTGAAGATAACGAAGGCATCAAAGAACGTACCGGCTTCCGCCTGGAGCGTCGCGTTGCGGCCGTTGGCCGACACATGGGGCGTGGCAATGGTTATCTGGCGACCATTGGTGCAATCTCACCGTTTATCGGTCTTTTCGGTACCGTATGGGGCATCATGAACAGCTTTATCGGTATCGCGCAGACCCAAACCACCAACCTGGCGGTTGTGGCACCGGGCATCGCAGAAGCGCTGCTGGCGACGGCAATCGGTCTGGTCGCCGCTATCCCGGCGGTGGTTATCTACAACATCTTCGCACGCATGATTGGCAGCTACAAAGCCACACTCGGCGATGTTGCCGCGCAGGTTCTGCTGCTGCAAAGCCGCGATCTCGACCTGAATGCCAGCTCGGTTAAGCCGGTGCATGCGGCGTCTAAACTGCGCGCAGGTTGATACGATGGCGATGCGTCTAAACGAAAATCTGGACGATAACGGCGAAATGCATGAAATCAACGTGACGCCGTTTATCGACGTCATGCTGGTTCTGCTGATTATCTTCATGGTGGCTGCGCCGCTGGCGACGGTCGACGTGAAGGTAAACCTGCCTGCCTCATCCAGCCAGCCACAGCCGCGCCCGGAGAAGCCTGTCTACCTGTCAGTGAAGGCGGATAAATCCATGTTCCTCGGCAACGATCCGGTGACGGCGGACTCCGTCATCCCGGCGCTGGAGCAGCTTACGGGCGGTAAGAAAGACACCACGGTCTTCTTCCGTGCGGATAAAACCGTTGATTACGAAACCATGATGAAGGTAATGGACACGCTGCATCAGGCGGGGTACCTGAAGATTGGGCTGGTCGGCGAAGAGAAAGCGGCCGCGAAATGATATGCTATCGTAGCGGAATGTAGGCCGGGTAAGCGCAGCGCCACCCGGCAAGACAGGCGGCTGGTGAAAGCCGCCTTTTTTGTTTTCTTCTACGCGAAATCGTTATTATTTTCTGCTGTTTGTCCCCATACTTCATATTTATTAATCAATAAAGCCATAGTTAATAATCTATTGATAGTTAAGTAAATATCAATATTCTGCTGCGCTTTTAAAATATATCTTTTGTTGAAATGGCGTCGCGGAATATCCCCACTACGCTTAAAAAAGATAATAAAAACAGACCTTCTTCGAAGGATCTTTTCATCTGCACAGCAAGAGACTCCCTATGGCTACGATGACATGGCTGTATCCGCACGCGCCTCAAAACGACCAGTTCTCGCTTTCTGCAATTCGACGACGCGCCGACAGGCTAATACTGGGGCTTATCTGGTCGATGTGGGGCATCTCGCTAGGCGTAGGTTATATAAACGAGAATATTGTGCAGGGTGCGGTTGTTGGCACCTCGCTGGCCGGTTTATCGACACTGCTAACGCTGTTGCTTCCCGGCACGCTGCTGCTCCGACTGAGCTCTGCGTTTGTGCTAATGGCATTTTCCGCGTTGCTCATTCATCTGGGCGAGGGGGAAACCGAATACCATTTTTCTGTTTTCGTCCTGCTTTCCGCGCTGCTTGCCTGGCGAGACTGGCGGCCCCTGGTGATGGGGGCTGCGGTCATCGCGTTACATCATCTGGTATTTAACTACCTACAGGAAAACGACCTTTACGGTGTCGTGGTGTTCATGCACACCGGCTTTCATATGGTGGTTTTTCATGGTCTTTTTGTGGTGGTCCAGACCGCGATCCTGGTCCTGCTGGCGATACGAATGGAGCAGGACGCCCGTTCAGCGAGCGAGGTGGCAAGGCTCGCGGGCGTGATCAACAGCGAGCCAGGGTACCTCACGCTTGCCATTGATGCGGTGCCGGCAGAGTCCCCTTTTGCCCGCACCTTTAGCCTGACGCTTGGCACTATGCGTGCCACGCTTGAGCAGGTCAGCGTCAATATCGGGCAACTGCTGGAGGCATCCCGCGCGTTAGGACAGCGCAACAGCGCGCTGTCGGAACGAACCGATCATCAGGCAAGCTCGCTGGCAACGGCGGCCAGTGCGATGGAACAGTTAAGGGCAGTCGCAACCCTGACCAGTGAAAAAGCCAGCCAGGTCAGGGAGGTGGCGTTTAGCACCAGTAACGTGGCGGAACAGGGGGGCCATAACGTACGGCAGGCGATTGCGGCGATGGAACACATTCGCGAGGAGTCGCAGCGTATTTACGCCATTCTGGAGCTGATCGACGGGATTGCATTTCAGACAAATATCCTGTCGCTCAACGCCTCGGTCGAGGCTGCAAGAGCGGGCGAACATGGCAAAGGCTTTGCGGTGGTTGCCTCGGAAGTGCGCGTATTGGCCCAGCGCAGCGAGGGGGCTGCAAAAGAGATCCGCCAGCTTCTGACCGCATCGCAGGCGACCACGCAGCAGGGCGTCGAGCAGGTTGAGCATGCCGGTATGACAATGAAGTCGATCATTGAGAGTATCGAAGGGCTCCGCTCTCTGCTTGAAGAGCTGTCTCAGATGAGCGAGCAGCAGCGGGCAAGCATTGCGCAGATGAACGACAGTATTGCCAGCATCGATGCCAGCGTGCAGGAGAATGTGCGACACGTTGCGCAAACATTGCAGGTAGCCGACGCGCAGCGACAGCAGACGGGTCAGTTAAAAGAGGCGATTGCCGTCTTCAGATTTAACTAGCTTTGCTTTTCAGAAGGGGGGCTGGTGTCAGACGCCAGCGCGTCCTCATCCAGCGCAACGCAGGTGACGTTTGAGGTACGGTACTCACCGTCTGACAGTTTGCGCGTCAGGCGCAGGGTGGCAATTTCACGGGCAAGCAGATACTGGTAATTGGCCTCGAGGCGTCCAAGAAGCTTCTCTTTCAGCTCGGGACGCTGTTCAATGATGGCGTTCATCACGGCACCGTAAATTTCTTCTTTTACCTGCAGAGGATAAATCTCGCGGCGATTCTGCCATTTCAGATGGACCAGCGTCGCCGGGATCGATACCAGGTCTTGTGTAATTCGCGTCATCTCGGCATTTTTTGTTTTTCGCAGCGCGTCGAGATTTTGCTTTAAGATAAATTCATCACTTTTTTTATCATCTAAAGTCAAATAAACGTCGTTATTTTTAACTTCTGTCACGTTAATCTTCCCCCAGGCTATAAAAAATTGGGTTGTTTTTTTCTCGCGTAATTAAGTTAAGCCAAATTTCATTGCCCGCTTCATTAATTTCTTTGGTTTTCTCGGCCATTATTTGACTTAGTTTCTGGGCATCTATTTCACCTTCGGCCTGCAGGTCGTTCAGCAGGTGGACAAAGGCTTCAATTTTTATGGCGCGAAATAAGCGGTCCTTTATATGACGATCGTGCTCTTCCAGCAACATATTACGGGATTTGCCGGTGCGGGAAACACCAATTAATATATCAGGCTCGAAATCAGAGAGCTTTCTTTTCCCCTGAGTGAAACTGACCTCTTTTTCTGCTTCCGTCGGTTGCTGTTCCACAGGCGTAATATGATACTTAGCCGGGACGAGATAGTCGGGCAGCATTTTTAATTTCCTTTAATTTCAACAGGGTGGGGTTGGTAAAGGCGTGAGATTCGTTGACAATATCATGAGGCAAATTTAAAATCAAAAAAAATGGAGCCTACCCATGAACAGCATCTTTTTTACGGTCATCACATTACTATTACTGACCGCTGGTGTTCTTTTATTGATGCAGGAGTTCAATAAAACGAAAGTGTCGAAAGACACCAGTGAACCCCCACAACCGGAGCTCATGACAAAAGAGGAAGGTGAAGACCATTTCTCTGTATTGATGAACTCCGTTACGCCTGTTTGGTACTGGCGGGTGAACCACGAATATATCGACTTTTTACATGCGACAATTAAACGTATGAAAATGTCGGAAATTAATGACACGCCTGGACTGTTTGAGGCGCAGCGTCGTTGTAGCGACCTGAATTCAGCCGTGTATAAATATTATGACAATATCAAAAAGCGCTGCCTTAACGGCGAGAAGGTATCTTATTCCGACCTGGACGTATTAAATTTGCGTCAGTGTTTTCGTGAGTTCAGCCTGGAAGCCTACCCGGAACTGGTGGTATTGGTCTGGCCGGAGTATGCCCGTCCGGAGGTTAACCCAGACAACGTCTGAGTAACGTACTGGTTAGCTATTGCAAACAGTCAGCGCCGTTGAGATATACTGGGCGCTGGTTTCTTTTGCAAACAGGACTTTATGGAACGCTTTTTTGAAAATGCCATGTACGCCTCCCGCTGGATACTGGCCCCCGTCTATTTTGGCCTTTCGCTGGCACTTGTCGCGCTGACGATTAAGTTCTTTCAGGAAATCTGGCATGTTCTGCCGAACATTTTTTCCATTGCCGAAGCAGATTTAATTCTGGTTCTGCTGTCGCTGGTGGATATGACCCTGGTGGGGGGACTGCTGGTGATGGTGATGTTCTCCGGCTACGAGAATTTTGTCTCCCAGCTCGATATCGACGAGCGTAAAGAAAAGCTCAGCTGGCTGGGCAAAATGGATGCCTCGTCGCTGAAGAACAAGGTGGCCGCATCGATTGTGGCGATCTCCTCTATCCACCTGCTGCGCGTATTCATGGACGCGAAGAACGTGCCGGATAACAAACTGATGTGGTACGTCATCATCCATCTGACGTTTGTGCTGTCGGCGTTTGTGATGGGATATCTGGATAAGATCAGTAAGAAATAAAGTACACCTCACCCCTCACTCTAACCCTCTTCCCAAAGGGGAGAGGGGACCGCTCGGTGTGGCCTTTCTCCCTCTCCCTGCGGGAGAGGGCCGGGGTGAGGGCTATTTATCCGACGACGCCTGCCAAAGATTCAACTCCCCATCCGCAACGTGCTGGTCAATCCGCTTGAGTTCGTCCTCCGTAAAGCGCAGGTTTTCCAGCGCCTGAACATTCTCTTCCAGCTGTTCCGGACGGCTTGCGCCGATCAGCACCGATGTTACACGTTCATCCTTGAGCAGCCAGCTTAGCGCCATCTGCGCCATCGTCTGACCGCGGGCATGAGCCATCTCATTCAGCAAACGCAGGCTGTTCAGGTTGGCGTCGGTCAGCATTTTTTCCGTCAGGCCGCGTACCTTCTTACCTTCACGCTGCATGCGTGAACCTTCAGGAATACCGTTCAGGTATTTTCCGGTCAGCAGCCCCTGCGCCAGGGGCGTAAACGCGATGCAGCCCGTACCGTTTTTCTCAAGCGTATCCAGCAGGCCGGTGTGATCCACCCAGCGGTTGAGCAAGTTATAGGATGGCTGATGAATTAGCAGCGGGATTTTCCACTCGCGAAGCAGGTCGGCCATTTTCTGCGTGCGCTCCGTTGAATAGGACGATATCCCAACGTACAGCGCTTTCCCGCTCTGCACGGCGTGGGCCAGCGCAGCGGCAGTCTCTTCCATCGGCGTGTTTTCATCCACGCGGTGGGAGTAGAAAATATCCACGTACTCGACGCCCATACGCTTCAGGCTCTGGTCGAGGCTGGCGAGCAGATACTTACGCGAACCGCCCGAACCGTACGGTCCCGGCCACATATCGTATCCCGCCTTGGTGGAGATGATCAGCTCGTCGCGATACGCGGCAAAATCCTCGCGCAGCAGGCGGCCGAAATTCTCTTCCGCGCTGCCCGCCGGCGGGCCGTAGTTATTGGCGAGATCGAAATGGGTAATGCCGAGGTCGAAGGCTTTGCGCAGCAGCGCGCGCTGGGCATCAAGAGGCTGTACGTGGCCGAAGCTGTGCCACAGACCCAGCGACAGCGCAGGAAGGCGCAGGCCGCTGTTTCCACAGTAGCGGTACTGCATATGTTCATAGCGGGTAGCGTCAGGGTACCAGGACATGATGTCTCCTTTTCTTATCGATAATTTTTTGAAACGTCGTTTTCATTCTGAACTTATCACAACACTCAGTGCGAAGATAATGGTTAACGGTGGCTGTGCGACCAGTGAAGCCACGCTAATTAAAAATGATCACAAAACGTTATAATTTCCCTGTTTCCTGCCGATAACGAGAGGAGTACTCGCCTCTGGGCGAATTCACCCTCACGGCAAGGAAGACTTATGAACATGCTCCGTAATTTTACGATCCGCTTCGTCATGCTGACGATTCTCGGGATCTTTTGTTTAATGTGGGCGGGCGTTGGCTTGTACAGCACCTGGTCCCTTTCTCGCGTTTCAGATGGCAATGAGGTGGACCGCCAGCTGGTTAAACAGATGACGGTACTCAGCCAGGGCAACGATCAGTATTTCCGCTTTGTGACCCGTCTGAGCCGCGCAATGGAAGTCAAAGCCGCAGGCGGCACGCCGGATCTGGCCTCTGCCCAGCAGGCGCTGGATAACATGGGCAAGAAACTGGCCGAGATGAAAGCGATCTCTCCAGGCCCGATGGATGAGCAGATCTCTTCCCGGGTGATTGGCACCTGGCAGGCGCTGCTTGAGCAGGGCGTCACGCCGCAAATGCAGCAGGCGAAGCAGGGGGCTCTGGAGGGTTACCGCCAGCAGGCCAACAACGTTACGCCGCCGCTGAGCCGCGCGTTCGGTGCGGCTGCTGAGGCGTTCAACAATGCTGCCGCGAAGTCCCTCGACAGCACCCGCGTGGTGGTGGACGGCCTGACCAGCATGACCCGCACGGTGATTATCGTCGCCACGATTATCGGCCTGCTGATCCTGCTCTTCACCGACCGCTACCTGGTGGCGATGCTGGTCAAACCGCTGGACCGCATCCGTCAGCAGTTCCGCCAGATTGCCCAGGGCGATCTCAGCCAGCCTATTGAGCCGTTCGGACGCAACTGTGTGGGACAGCTGGTGCCTCTGCTGAGCGCCATGCAGGATAGCCTGCGCGAAGCGGTCAGCACGATTCGCTCCGGAAGCGAGAATATCTGGCGCGGTGCGACGGAGATCTCCAGCGGTAACAACGATCTCTCTTCCCGTACCGAAGAGCAGGCGGCCGCGCTGGAAGAGACGGCGGCCAGCATGGAACAGCTGACCGCCACGGTGAAGCTGAACGCGGAAAGTGCGCGTCAGGCAAGCCAGCTGGCAGATGTGGCCTCAACCACCGCAAGCCGCGGCGGCTCGCTGGTGGAAGAGGTCGTGAGCACCATGAGCGGTATTTCTGAAAGCTCGAAGAAAATTGCTGAAATTACTAACGTCATCAACAGCATTGCCTTCCAGACCAATATTCTGGCGCTTAACGCGGCGGTTGAAGCGGCGCGCGCGGGCGAACAGGGTCGTGGTTTCGCGGTAGTGGCTGGCGAAGTTCGTAACCTGGCAAGCCGCAGCGCCAACGCCGCCAAAGAGATTGAGGGGCTGATTACCGATTCGGTTTCCCGCGTTGAGCAGGGGGCGCAGCTGGTGAGCGACACCGGCACAACCATGGATGCCATTTTGCGGGATGTCACGGAAGTGACGACCATTATGAAGCAAATCGCATCGGCTTCTGAGGAGCAAAGTAAGGGGATTTCTCAGGTCGGTATCGCCATTACCCAGATGGACGGCGTCACCCAGCAAAACGCCTCGCTGGTGGAGGAAGTTTCCGCCGCGGCGGCGGCGCTGGAGCGCCAGACCGAAGATCTTCAGCGCTCGGTGCAAAAATTCCGCCTTACGGCATAACGCTATTTTGCAAGGCCGCCCCGTGCGGCCTTGCTTTATTAGCGCCTTTCACATTCAGGTCTCTCTGAAACTGCTATTCTTTGGCTAACCCCACTGACGTTCTGGGCTCCTTCCACGAGGTGTTGCTATGAACAGATCGTTATTTGCCATCTCTGTCCTTTCGTTCATTTTCATGGTGCTGTTCCCGATTTCTGCCAGCGCGACCGAGCAGGCGCAGGAACGTCGCGTGGCGCGTGATGTCAGGCAGGAAACCCGCGATGCGTCACGCCAGGTGAAGCAGACCTGCGTGGCGAGCAATAACCAGAGTAATCACGACTGCCGTCAGGACAAGCGGCAGATGAAGCAGGCTGGCAGACAGAAAGCGCGGGACATCAAGTATTAATGCAGCAGATGAGGCGGCATGCGGGAATATCTCTTGCCGCCTTTTGCAATAGCGTTAGTCAATCTCTTTCAAGTATTAATTTATCCTCTTGTAACAACATATTTGGCATTTTCTGCATATTCCAAATCCTGAAAATTAATATTCTCTTAAGCCTCACCCGACATAATTAGTTTTCTTCCAGATACCGGAAATAATACAATTTATGAAAAAACCTATTATTTTACTTGCTGCCCTGGCAGGTTTTGCTATGGTCAATACAGCCATGGCTCAGAGCGTTACGGTCGATGTTCCGGCCGGGTATAAGGTCGTTATTGTTCCGCAGTCCACTTCAGTTCCGGAGGCGGTAAGCGTTGCGCCTGCGCCTGCACCCGCTCCGGTTTATCACCCGCGTGCGCGCCATGTGGCGAGCGTGGCAGAAGGGATGGTGATTGAACATCAGTATGACGATCGTCATTGATGCTTCGCCCGGGTATCACATCCGGGCCAACTTTGAAGCACCTCTCACGCTGTTGCGTTTAACCCTGCTGTTGCAATTCGGGAGATCGGGTATCCGGTTGCAGATGCCACTTCTGCGATACGCTTAAATGAGGGGTTACCGTTTGGTGAAAGTGATTTATAGAGTGATTCGCGAGAAATACCTGCACGTTTTGCGATGACAGTCATCCCGCCAGAGGCTTCAATAACATGCCGTAAAGCCAGCATGAACGCCTCATAGCCTCCGGGCTCGTCAATTTCAATGAAAGCCTGATGAAGATATACGGGCGCGAAATCCGGAGAATCTTTCAGGAGTTGTACCATTGCGTCATCATGAAGTACTGATTTAGCCATTCTGATTTCCTCTTATATTCTGCGCTTGTAGTCGTTGAGATACTCAACGGCCCTTTCAATATCTGCATTTTGCTTTTTTTTAGTTCCAGTCAATAGCACCAGACTCACTGCGCCATCTGCCGGATCGGAGACTTCGCTAAAATAGACACGGTAACCCGGCCCCTGGTTAATTCTGAGTTCTGAAACGCTCTCTCTGCATGATTTGCAATCACCATAGTTATCCGTTGACATTCTGGCGACACGCGTAGCAATCATGGCTTTTGCTATGGGATCTTTCACACTTCTCAGATATGTATCAAAAGGGTCATACCCGTCTGCTGTGATGTAGTGTTTAACCTTAGCCATTATTGTAGCCTGTAGTTTACGATAAGCAAATGCATTGTAATCTTCAGGCTACGACAGGCAATTGTTCACAGAGTTGTGACAGAGGGGAAAATGTGATTTCTGAAAGCGGATCGCAAAAATTAGAGACCTGGGGCAGGGGGTATTACTGAATAAGGAGGCCGGGCTCGCAGAGCGCTGCCCGGCGATATCTGTCAGTGAGTCGCTTCACCAATCAGTGCGCCTGTACCCGCGCCGACGGCCGCACTTTTCAGCACGCTCTTCCCGGTTACCGCCGCAGCGCCCGCGCCCACGGCGGCCCCTACCGCGCCGCCCTTACGCGCGGCTTTACCCTTGTCACCATTTTTGAACATGGCACCGGTACCTGCGCCCACGACAGCGCCGCCAACGGTCGATTTCAGATCTTTGCCCGTGGCCGCGCCAATGGCAGCGCCCGCAACCGCGCCTGCGGCAGTTTTGTCGATGGCCATTCCCGAGGTGGAAAACATGAGGGCGCTGATAACCAGCGTAGTTTTAATCAGTTTCATAACAGATCCTTTGTGACTGCTGTCGGTTGAGACGTCATCTCTCTGCGTTTGACAGGAGAGAAACGGCCAGATAGTGCCAGCAACACCGGCCCAACCTTTAGGCTAATCATGCCCTGAGCAAGGATCTGCCGGGCGGCGAACCGCCCGGCCAGTCGTCACGCCTGACGCTTATCTTCCGTATTCGTCTCAAAGTCGCTCGCCGCGTGGCGCTCGTGGAGCTGCTCGTTCAGCTCGCCGCTGGTGCGGTTAACGATGCGTCCGCGCTTGACGGCATGGCGGTTCGCCACGTCTTTCGCCCAGCGCTGCACGTGAGTGTACTTCTCTGCGTCGAGGAACTCGGCGGCGTTATAGACGCTGCCCAGCGCCACGCAGCCGAACCATGGCCAGATGGCGATATCCGCGATGGTGTACTCCTCACCCGCGACGTAACGACCGCGCGCAAGCTGTTTATCCAGCACGTCGAACAGGCGCTTGGCTTCCATGGTGAAGCGGTCAATCGCGTACTCAATTTTCACCGGCGCGTAGTTGTAGAAGTGACCAAAGCCGCCGCCGAGGAACGGCGCCGCGCCCTGGAGCCAGAACAGCCAGTTCAGCGTCTCGGTGCGTCCTGCCGGATCTTTCGGCAGGAAGTGACCGAACTTCTCTGCCAGATAGAGCAGGATATTGCCGGATTCAAATACGCGCGTTGGCGGGGTCGTGGAGTAGTCGCGAAGTGCCGGTATTTTCGAGTTCGGGTTCACATCAACAAAGCCGCTGGAGAACTGGTCGCCCTCGCCGATGCGGATCAACCACGCGTCGTACTCCGCGCCCGTCACGCCCAGCGCCAGCAGCTCTTCGAGCATAATCGTCACTTTCTGGCCGTTGGGTGTACCCAGAGAGTAGAGCTGCAGCGGGTGAGAGCCGACAGGAAGATCTTTCTCATGCGTTGCGCCGGAAATCGGACGGTTGATGTTGGCGAACGCGCCGCCGCCGTTTTTATTCCATTCCCATACTTTTGGTGGCTGATACGTGTTGTCTGACATGTTGGCCTGCCTTTTTAGTGATGTGTTGAGGCAGTGTAGCAGGAGATTTGTGAACCGTTTAACGTTGTGAGCGCAAGCAATTAACCGCTATTCCTTCTGGCGCTTATATATATCAAATCCGGCATAAGCTTAATCGAAAATCGCATTTTCATAATTAATGCGTAAATGAATAAAGCTGCATATGATGCTTCAACATAAATAAAAGATGCAGTAATAAACACTTTATAAGGCAAGGAGTTAGTGAGATGCGCAAGCTTCTGTTATCGGCAGTGGTCGTTTCGCTCGCGTTAGGCCTGGCGGGCTGTGATGATGCGAAAAATAAAGAGACAAATACGCCCCCGGCGGCAAAAAGCGACGCGCCGAAAGAGGGTGGGTCACTGATTATCGGGATTACCTCCGGCGACCCGTTAGCCGTTAATCCGCTCTACGCCAGCGACCGCACAACGTTAACCATCATGCAGGCGCTCTATGCCCCGCTGTACAGCTTTAATAACGGCAACATCGAGTGGGGCCTGGCGGAAAGCCTGACGCCGTCTGCCGACAACCTGAGCTACACCCTGACGTTAAAACCCAACCTGAAATGGCAGGACGGACAGCCGCTGACGGCGGACGACGTGGTCTTTACGTTCAACAAGCTGCTGGATGCCAAACAGCACAGCTTCTTCCGCAGCATGTTCACCTACGGCGATAAGCCGGTACAGGTGAGCAAGGTTGACGACCGCACCGTTAAATTCACATTACCGCAGGTTAGCGCCGCCTTTACCGGAACCCTGGTGCAGATCTACCCGATCCCGCAGCACGTGTTTGCCGGTGAAGGCGATCTGGAAAAGAGCACCAAAAACGATGCGCCGGTAGGCTCCGGACCGTTCAAATTTAAAGAGTACCGTGCCGGGCAGTATTACGCCCTGACCCGTTTTGACGATTACTGGAACGGCAAAGCGAAGCTTGATTCGGTTACCTACCGTTTCGCCAAAGACAGTAACGCCGCCAACCTGGCGCTGCAAAACGGTGAAATCAACCTCAAGATGGTTGACCCGCAGGATGTGAACCGCCTGAAAAATACCGGTAAGTTCGACTTCGTGGTCTATCCGGAAGGTCGTCTGGCCTATATGACGTTCAACCAGAACGTGCCGGTGATGAAGAGCAAAGAACTGCGTCAGGCCATTGCGTACGCCATCAACAAGGACGAGCTGACCCAGACTGCGTTTACCTCGCTCGACTACGCCAAACCGGCAACGTCTTTCCTGACGCCAGATACGCTTTACAAGACGGATGACGTCGAGCAGTACAAATTCGATCTGCAAAAAGCCAAAGATCTGCTGAAGGCGTCCGGCGCGCCGGATAACCTCAAGCTGCGCCTGGCGTATGTGAACACCAACAAAACCCAGGAGAGCATGGCGCTCTACATTCAGCAGGCGCTGAAGGGCATTGGGGTGAACGTGGAGCTGATGCCGCTGGACTCCAACGCCATGTCTCAGCGCAGCCTCGACATGAACAACACCGCATGGGAGCTGAACCTGGGCGGCTACATCATGGGCTCAGAGCCGGACGGCTATAAATCGCTGTTCATGAGCAACGAGGCCTATAACTACGCGCACTACAAAAATCCGCAGTTCGATGCCCTGTGGGATAAAGGCGCCGTGGAAACCGACGCCGCGAAACGTGCCGATATCTATAAGCAAATTCAGCAGACCGTGGCAAACGACATGACGTACTACCCGATCGCCTATACCAATGCGACCGTCGCGGTGGACAAGCGTTTCGGCGGCACCCAGGAAGCAGAGCCGAAACCGGTTTATCTGTTCCAGGATCTGTCAAAAATCTATCAGAAATAAGCGATTGCCCCGGCCTTCAGGTCGGGGCTTTGGTAAGGGCACGTCGTGAACACACTCCTCACGCGTCGGCTGCTGCAATTGCTGCCGATGCTTTTCTTTATTTCGCTGGTGGCGTTTTTGCTGGTCAAGCTCGCGCCCGGCGATCCGGTAGCGGCGTACATCACGCCGCGTATGGCCCCGGAAGATATCGAACGTATTCGCCAGAGCCTGGGGCTGGATAAGCCGCTGGTCACGCAGTACGTTCTGTGGCTGAAAAACGTCCTGCAGGGCGATCTCGGCTATTCGCTGATTTACCACCGCCCGGTGCTGGAGATGATCGGCGAACGCATTCCGGCCACGCTGGGGCTGATGGGGGCGTCGCTGCTGATGGCGATCGTGCTGGCTATTCCGCTGGGCCTGCTGGCGGGGGCATTTAAGCACCGCTGGCTGGATCACCTGCTGAACCTGTTCGCCTATATCGGCATCTCGGTGCCGATTTTCTGGTTCGGGATCTTGCTCATTACCGTCTTTGCCGTGCAGCTTAACTGGTTTCCCAGCATGGGGATGCGCACTATCGGCGTAGAGGATAACGGGCTGGACGTGCTGCGCCACGGCGTGCTGCCGTGCATTGCGCTCACGTTCTACAACCTCTCAAGCTACGTGCGCTACATTCGCTCTAACACCATTTCGCAGCTCTCCGCCGACTACGTGCAGACCCAGCTTGCTTACGGCGCAACGCGTTCCAGTATTCTGTTCCGCCACGTGCTGAAAAACGTGCTGCTGCCGGTGATTACCCTGTTCGGCCTGTCGTTCGGCGAGCTGATTGTGGGGGCTTATGTGACCGAAAGCGTCTTCTCCTGGCCGGGGATGGGGCTGCTCGGGATCCAGTCGATCGCCTCATTGGACTACCCGCTGATCATGGCGATCATTATGCTTTCGTCGATGATGCTGATCGTCGGTAACCTGATCGCCGATGTGCTTTACCGCTTCGCCGATCCCCGCATTCGTACGCTGAGGTAACCCGGATGAGCAGACGCTGGCAGCAGGTTCGTCACCAGCTGCGCCGCAACCGTCCGGCGCAGTTCTCTCTGTTTGTGCTTTTTATTTTCGTTGTCGCCGCGCTCTGTGCGGGCTTGAGTCCGTACGATCCGGATCGGATGGCGCTCGGCGCGCGCACGCTACCGCCGGATGCCGCGCACTGGTTCGGCACCGATGAATACGGGCGCGACTACTTCACCCGCGCGCTGTATGGCGGCCAGATCTCCCTGATGGTCGGTTTTCTCGCCATGCTCTTTTCCACGCTTATCGGCACGGTGGTGGGAACGGTGAGCGGCTATTTTGGCGGCTGGCTGGATAACCTGATGATGCGCGCCGTGGATATCCTGATGGCCATTCCGGCCTTCTTCCTGCTGCTGGTGGTGAATGCTTACCTCAAGCCGGGCGTGGATAACATCATCCTGATTATCAGCCTGCTGACGTGGATGAACATGTCGCGGCTGGTGCGTGCCGAAACGCTGTCGGTGAAAGAGCGCGAGTATGTGCTTTATGCCCGCGCGTCGGGAGAGCATCCGCTGCGCATTATCGTGCGCCACATTATTCCCGGCGTGCTGCCGACCATTATCGTGGCGGCCACGCTCAACATCGCCTCGGCCATCCTGATGGAATCAACGCTCAGCTTCTTAGGGCTGGGGGTGCAGGCGCCCGCGGCGTCGTGGGGAAGCATGCTTAACAACGCCCAGTCTTATATTGGCGAAGCGTCGTGGCTGGCGATGTTCCCCGGCATTCTGATCCTGCTGACGGTGTTCAGCTTTAACGTGCTGGGCGATGTGTTCCGTACCGCCTTTGAACCGGGAGCGAATCGCGATGAGTAACTTATTAGCGCTTGAGAACCTGCAGACCACGTTCCGCACCCGCGAGGGTGAGGTTCACGCGGTGCGCGGCGTGAGCTTTCAGGTTCAGCCGGGGGAGGTTGTCGGCATCGTCGGCGAGTCGGGCTGCGGGAAAAGCGTCACCTGCAAGTCGATCATTCAGCTTCTGGGGAACAACGGACGCATCGCCGGGGGCAGCATCCGCTTCCAGAACGAGGACCTGGCGCAGAAAACTCCCGCGCAGATGCGCGCCATTCGCGGCAACGAGATTGCGATGATTTTCCAGGATCCGATGACCGCCCTGAACCCGGTGCTGACCATCGGTAAACAGATGGCTGAGATCCTGATGCGCAACAAAGGGCTCAGCAAAAAAGAGGCCAGGGCGGCGGCGATCGCCATGCTGGAACAGGTGGGTATTGCCGAAGCGGAACGCCGGTACGACCAGTATCCGCACGAGTTCAGCGGCGGGATGCGCCAGCGGGTGATGATCGCCATTGCGCTCTCCTGCAACCCGAAGCTTCTTATTGCCGACGAACCGACCACCGCGCTGGACGTGACCATTCAGGCGCAGATCCTGCGCCTGCTGAAAAGCCTGCAGCAGCAGACCCGGACCGCGATTTTGCTGATCACCCACGATCTCGGCGTCGTGGCGCAGGTCTGCAGCCGCGTGGTGGTGATGTACGGCGGGCTGGTGATGGAGGAGGGCAGCGTGGAGGACATTTTTTATCGCCCCGCGCATCCCTACACCCAGGGGCTGCTGGCCTCGCTGCCGCGACCGGATGAGGTGAACCAACGTCTATCGCCGATTGAAGGTTCACCGCCTGGCCTGCTTAACCCGCCGCCGGGCTGCCCGTTCGCGGAACGCTGCCCGAAGCGCATGCCGCAGTGCGAGCGGCAGCCCGCCTTTTACGCCGCCGGCGAGGGCCATCGCGCCGCCTGCTGGCTATGGGCCGATAAGGAGATTCAGGCATGAGTGAACAACAGGCGCCATTAGTGAGCGTGCGCGATCTACGCAAGCACTATCCGCTCAACGGCGGTTTGCTGCGTAAAGGCGTGGCCGTGAAGGCTGTTGATGGCGTGAGCTTTGATATCCAGCCCGGCGAGACGTTTGGCCTGGTGGGGGAGTCCGGCTGCGGAAAATCCACCCTCGGGCGCGCCATACTGCGCCTTTTCGATATCACCTCGGGCGAGATCCACTTTGCCGGGCAGGCGATCGCCCACGCCCGCGAAAGAGAGCTCAAGCCGCTGCGTAAGCGGATGCAGGCGATCTTTCAGGATCCTTACTCCTCGCTCAACCCCGGTATGACGGTGCGACAGCTGGTGGCCGAACCGATGCAGATCCACGGCTACAGCCGCGAAGAACAGCGAGAACGTACGGAAACGCTGCTCTACAAAGTGGGGCTGAAGCACGAACACCTTGAACGGTTCCCGCATGAGTTCAGCGGCGGGCAGCGTCAGCGCATCAGTATTGCCCGCGCGTTGTCCGTGCATCCTGAATTTGTGCTGTGCGATGAGCCGCTCTCGGCGCTGGACGTCTCGGTGCAGGCGCAGGTGGTGAATATTTTGCAGGATCTGCAGCAGGAGCTGGGGCTAACCTATCTGTTTATCGCCCACGATCTCTCCATGGTGCGCCATATCTCCAGCCGCATTGGGGTGATGTATCTCGGTAAGCTGGTAGAGGTTGCCCCGGCGAATGAACTGTATCAGCGTCCGGCACACCCTTACACCCGCGCGCTACTGGCGGCGGTTCCCCAGCCCGATCCACGCATCCGCAATCTCGAAGACGTCACCCTGCGCGGCGATATTCCAGGCCCCACGTCCCCGCTGCCGGGCTGTAAGTTCTGCAGCCGCTGCCCGCACGCCATGCCGGTTTGCCAGACGCAGGAGCCCGCGATGCAGGAGATTGCGCCAGGGCATTTCGCGGCGTGCTGGTTGTTTAAGATTTGAACCTTAAACGTGTCGGGTGGCGCTTCGCTTACCCGACCTACAGGGGGTTGTGTTTCGTAGGCCGGGTAAGGCGAAGCCGCCACCCGGCATGAACGGCGGCACAACGCTATCCCAACACCCGCTTCGCCCAAACCTCTACGTCATCGCCGCTGCCTAAATCCGCCTGCACAAGACCGTTAACCATAAACGTCGGCGAGACGTGAATGCCGTTCTGGCGGGCGTATTTGCAGTGCCATTTGATCTCATTTTGCAGTTCCGGCCGGGCAAACGCGCCTGCAACCTGCACCCCACTGTAGCCCTCGATCCGGGCGATAATTTCGTCAGGCGTGGCCTGCATATTCGGGCCGATGCAGTGGTCGGTAAATTCAAATTCTTCGCGATGGTCGGCCACCGCTTGCATCACTTTACGTGCGGCGGCTTTGCCGTCCGGCAGCGTGGATGCTGCCAGAATGCAGCGCACAATCACCCCGGAAAACAGGTGCCACGGCTGGGACTGTAAACGGATTTTGACCGTGACCTTGTCTTCCCCAACCTGTTCCAGAAACGCATTCAGCTTATTGAATGCCTTCACCGAGAAGGGGCAGGTTGGTTCCAGGAACACTTCAAAGGTTCGCGGGCCGTGGCCCCATTCCAGCGCTTGCGCCTGTTCGCTCATGTTGACTCCAGATGTTGTGAATTTTTTAGTCATTGTTGCGACGAATAATTTGCCACGCAGGTGTATGATAAATCCACCTCTGTCAGGTTAATTACAACGTGCAGACGACGACAACCCCTCAAAAAATTGCCGCCTGCCTGTTTTAGGTTGGATACATGCGTAAAGGAAAGTTAAGCAGTGATGCGCCATTCGGGACATTGTTAGGCTATGCACCCGGTGGCGTGGCGATTTACTCTTCAAATTACGGCAGTCTGGACCCGCGCAACTACCCGGAAGACGCGGACTTCCGCAGCTATATCGGCAACGAATACATGGGCCACAAATGGCAGTGCGTTGAGTTTGCCCGCCGTTTCCTGTTCCTCAACTATGGCTTCGTGTTTACCGACGTCGGCATGGCGTGGGAAATCTTCTCCCTGCGCTTTTTGCGCCAGGTGGTGAACGATAACATTCTGCCCCTTCAGGCTTTTGCCAACGGTTCGAAACGCGCCCCGCGCGCCGGGGCGCTGCTGATCTGGCAAAAGGGCGGCGAGTTTCACGAGACCGGCCACGTGGCGGTGATCACCCAGCTTCTCGACGATAAGGTGCGTATTGCGGAGCAGAACGTGATTCACGCCCCGCTGCCGCTCGGGCAGCAGTGGACGCGCGAGCTGCGTCTGAGCGTGGAGAACGGGTGTTATACCATCCATGACACCTTCAACGACACGGAGATACTCGGCTGGATGATCCAGACCGACGACACGGAACACAGCATTCCCCAGCCGGAAATCGACGGCGAACTGCTGAAAATCAGCGGCGCGCGGCTGAAAAACAAACGTCAGTTCGACGGAAAATGGCTTAACGAAAATGACGCGCTGCAGCAGGCATATATCCGCGCCAACGGCCATGTGATCAACAAAGATCCCTGCCAGTACTTCACCATTACCGAAAGCGCCGAGCAGGAGCTGATCAAGGCCACCAACGAGCTGCATCTGATGTACCTGCACGCCACGGATAAGGTGCTGAAAGACGACAATCTGCTGGCGCTTTTCGACATCCCGAAAATCCTCTGGCCGCGCCTGCGCCTCTCCTGGCAGTGGCGTCGCCACCATATGATCACCGGTCGTATGGATTTCTGCATGGATGAGCGCGGGATTAAGGTTTACGAGTACAACGCGGACTCCGCTTCCTGCCATACCGAGGGCGGGCTGATTCTCGAAGAGTGGGTCAAAAACGGCTATCGCGGCAACGGGCATAACCCGGCGGAAGGCCTTCTGGAAGAGCTGACCGGCGCATGGAAGCACAGCCACGCGCGGCCGTTCGTTCACATCATGCAGGACAACGATGTCGAAGAGGACTATCACGCGCTCTTTATCCAGCGTTCGCTGATGCAGGCCGGGTTTGAAACCAAAATCCTGCACGGGCTGGAGGCGCTCAGCTGGGACGCCGCCGGGCAGCTGATTGACGACGAAGGTCGCCACGTCAACTGCGTGTGGAAAACCTGGGCGTGGGAGACGGCGATTGAGCAGATCCGCGAGGTCAGCGAAACCGAATACGCCGCCGTGCCGATCCGCACCGGGCACCCCGAGGGCGAGGTGCGCCTGATTGACGTTCTGCTGCGTCCGGAGGTGCTGGTGTTTGAACCGCTGTGGACCGTGATTCCCGGCAACAAGGCGATTCTTCCGGTCCTGTGGCAGCTGTTCCCGAATCACCGCTACCTGCTCGACACCGATTTTGAGGTGAACGACCTGCTGAAGCAGACCGGCTATGCCGTTAAGCCCATCGCCGGGCGCTGCGGCAGCAACATCGATCTGATTAGCGCCGAGGACGAGCTGCTGGATAAATCCAGCGGCAAGTTTGTTGATCGTAAAAACATCTACCAGCAGCTGTGGTGTCTGCCAAAGGTCGACGGCAAGCATATTCAGGTTTGCACCTTTACCGTGGGCGGGAACTATGGCGGTACCTGCCTGCGCGGCGATGACTCGCTGGTGGTGAAGAAAGAGAGCGATATTGAGCCGCTGATTGTGGTGAAGGATAAGTAACGCACACCCGCTCTAACAAAGCCCCCGCAGGGTATCCTGCGGGGGCTTTTTGTTACTGTTCTTCCTCTTCCAGCTGCTCGCTGATCTTCAGATCGATGATGCGGCCAATCTGATCGTGATACACCGTCAGCAGGTTGTACTGGCTCATCTCGGAGATGATCTGCGGTGAGACATTAAAGCTGCGGGCCAGCTCCTCCTGGTGGAAATAGCCCGGCTGGCGCCGCCTCACGTGGGCGCGGCGGCGGTTGTACTGGTACCACAAAATCAGCAGCCAGCCGTTGAGCGCGGCGAACAGCAGGTAGATCAACACCGTATTAAAGGACGCAATAATCACGCCCCAGCGGTAGTCGCTCTCCTCGGTTAGCTGCATCCAGAGCCTGGCATACAGGAAAAACAGAAAGCCTCCCCACGCCACCAGCGTTAACGCGGCATCGAAAAGACGCGGCATGAGCCGATGCTCGGTCAAAATTAAGGTATTTTCATTCATTGCAGGCTTCCTTTTCCCCGGTCCGGACTGATCCAGCGCGCGCGGGCACGCTGGCGTTTAAGCATGACTTTTGGAAATGCGACGAGGGTGGTGAACAGACCAATCATCCAGTACACCATCGGGAACCAGATCACCCAGAAAAGCGAGCTGGCCACGTTCCGCTCATAGCGCCGCTCGATGTACAGGCTGGCCAGGAACTGCAGCAGGCACATCACGCCCAGCAGCAGCCCGGTAAATGCCGGGGGAAAGAGGCTCTCAACGATCAGGTTCGCGGGAAGGGGCGCGACATGGCTGATGATGAACAGCAGCACCGTCATCGCGTAGGCGAAGGCCCACAGCGTTGACAGCGCGTACTCCAGAAACAGCGGCCACATGCGGTGATGCTCCCAGCGCACAATCTTGCGCAGGTTGACCAGAAACACCTCTGCGCCCCCCTGGGCCCAGCGCAGGCGCTGTTTCCACAGGCCCTTGAGCGTCTCCGGCATTAAAATCCAGCACAGCGCCCGCGGCTCGAAAAAGATATCCCAGTGGCGCAGCTGGAGCTTCCAGCTGATGTCGATGTCCTCGGTGATCATGTCCGGGCTCCAGTACCCGACGTCCGCCAGCGCCTGTCGGCGAAAGGCGGCGATAACGCCGGAGACGGTAAAGACCCGGCCATAGATCCGCTGCGTCCGCTTGATGAGCCCGATGATTGAAGAGAACTCGCCCACCTGAATGCGGCCAAGCAGCGTGGATCGCGTGCGAATGCGCGGATTGCCGGTCACCGCCCCGACGTGGGGATACTGAATCAGCGGAGCCACCAGATAAGCGGCGGTATCGCGATCGAGCAGCGCGTCGCCGTCAATGCAGACCAGCAGATCGCCCCGGGCCGCCGCTGCCCCGGCTTTGAGCGCCAGCGCTTTTCCCTGGTTTTCCGCGAGGTTAATCACCCGCAGGCGCGGCTGTTCCAGCGCCAGCGCCTGCAGCACCTGCGCGGTGTTGTCAGAAGAGCCGTCGTTGATGGCGATTACCTCTATATTTTCATACCGCTGATCCAGCGCGGCGCTGATGGTCTCTCTGGCGTTCCTTTCCTCATTAAAGCAGGGAATAAGGATGGAGATGAGCGGCTCGCCGGCGAGCGTCGGGGCGGGCGTGTCGCTATCCCACGACCAGTGCCGTTCAAGCTGAAACCAGAAGTAGAGCCCACCGGTTATCCAGAGCACGGACATGAACAGCGGCCAGAAGAACACAAAATCCAGAATCAGCTCACCGGTAAAGAGGGCGGCCACGCCTAACGGCAACCCGAATACCAGACATAAAATAGAGAATGCGATAATGCGATCAGTCATTGTCAGGGTACCAGTACGAAGAAAATTCAGGCCTGATACGTGAAATATCAGGTTGGTTGTTGAGGAAGTCGTCGGGGTAGTAACCGTAATTTTTGACGCCGTTCAGCTGGAGCACGCGCATCCACTCTGCAAGCTGGCTATCGGAAACGGCGCGCTGCGGTTTCTGGTCCCAGTCCCTGGCCTGCAGCTCGAAAATGGTTTTATCGAGCGCGCCGGGCCGTGCGGCGACGGCGTTAACCAGGCGCGTCAGCCAGGCATTGCTCTCGTCGACCGGGACGGATTCCATCAGCGGCATGGCCATCGGCACCGTCCAGTCATACTCCGCCAGAAAGTCATCAAGATTCTGCGCAAACCACGCCTCGCTTTCGGGCTGCAGAATGGGTAAGGCGAACATATTGCGCGCGGTTTTAATCTGCGGGCCGCGGATGTGCTTCACCGCCAGGCTCAGGGCGTGGGTAAACCCGATAAGCAGCTGGCTTTTCTGCCGCGCGGTGTTCTGAGATGCATCGTCCACGTCCGTCAGCACCGCGTCGTCATGGAACAGGATCCCGTTGAAGCTGGCATAGCGGGCCAGATCCTCATAGATTTCCGTCACCTGCTGGCGCACCTGCGGGTTCCACGGGGTGAGCCGGATATAGGGCTCGGTGGCGTCGCTTAACCGGCCGGTCTGACGATCCCGGCGCTGCACGCGCGGCAGGGAAGGATCGAGATCGAATGAGAGCACCGGCATCCACGCGAAGACTTTTACCCCCGCGCGGGTTTGCAGCTGCCAGGAGACAAAATTAAAGAGATCGGCCCGGACCGGAAGGCGGCGATTGGGGAAATAGAGCGCCTTGATCCTGCCGTCGCCCTGCGGATCGGCAAACGCCTGCAGGAATACGTGGCTGATTTTCATGTCGTAGACCCGCTGGATCAGCCTGTTGATGTTTTTGGTCTGCTGGGCCGGATCGGGATCGTAAACGTAGTCGAGATCGACGTGCATCACGCGCACCGGCTCAGACTCCTGAACCTGGCTGACCGTGCTGGCAAAGGTTTTGAGCGAGGGATTACCGGCGATCAGCAGACGGGGAATGCTGCCGAGATTGCGCACGTCACCCAGCCCGTCCTCAAGGGTAAAGGCCAACTGATAGCCCTGCTTTTTGGCAATCGCGAGCGACGTGCCGTTGGCGGCGCCATACGGCCAGACCCAGGCGCGCGGCGCCTTGCCGGTCACCTGCGTGATTTTTTCGGTCACTTTGCGAACGTCATCGCCGATCCGCTGGTTAAACTGCGGGTCCGTTTCATAGCGTCCCGTTGCTTTATCATAAGCGCGATTGGCAATCGCCGGTTCGCGGCTGCCCTGCGGGTTGGCCGGAATGCCGTAATGCGAGGCCCAGGTATGCGAGCCGATCTCAATCAGCGGGGACCGGCTGAGATCGCGCACCATGTCCCACGTCGCGAAGCGATCGCGGGGCGTCATCAGGCCGCCGAAGTTAACCTTTTGGTTTGCCGGCGTATCCACCCAGCTGCCCACCGGCGCCCACAGCGCAGGCACGTTCCATGCCTGAAGCAGCGGCCAGACGCGGGTGTAAAAGCTGCTGTAGCCGTCGTCAAAGCTGAGCAAAACGGCCTTTGGCGGCAGCGTTTTTTTCCCGTCATGCGCATCCAGAATGTCCTGCACGCTGACCGCGTGATAGCCGTTGTGCACAAGCCAGCTAATCTGCTCGTTTAACGCGCTGGTGCGAACGGAGAGGTAGCGCTGATCGGCGGCATCATCTTCTACGTCGTGGTAGGCCAGGACCAGAAACTGGTTCGTCGGCCAGGGTTTGGTCGCCTCCAGCTGCGGCCGCGCTTTGGGGGCAATGAACGAGATTGCCTGCGCGCAGGCGCTCGCGCTGAGGCAGAGCCAGCCGATGACGATCAGGCTCACGGAAAGACGTGTGTTCAGCATATTCATCCTTAAAAGCGTAAAGTCGCATCAAACGTGACGGAGAGGTTGCTTTCGCGTTTGCCGTCGTAAGGGCGTTTATCCCAGTTCAGCATCACGCCGGTATCAATGACGTTGTTCCACTGAACGCGCTGCCCGTAACCCAGCAGGGTAATGGCGCCAGCGGACTGATTTTTCTGCCAGTACCTGCCGCCTCCCGCCACGAACTGCTGGCTCCAGAGGGTGTCATAGTGGCGATACATCTCATGATCGACGGACAGGGCGGCCGTCACGGACAGGTCCCGCGCCGGGTTATAGTAGAGCGTGTCCCGCAGGCTGTTTTTACTGGCGGCGATCCCCGGTTCGAGATCCAGCGTCAGGGACGGGGCCTGCCAGAGGCGCTCCTTACCCGTGAGGGTGTATTCCTGCCGGCGGTTATGGTCCGAGAAGCGGCTGACGGCGGCGTTGAACTGGTACTCGCGCCGCTCGTTTTGGTACCAGCGCACGCCGCCTTCACCCCGGTTTGCGCTAATTCCGTTGCGTAACGCCCGCAGAGGCGTGGTGCGGGACAGGCGTTCGAGGCTGCTGCTGACCTGCCAGTTATCCGTGAGGCTGTACGTGGCCGAGAGGCGAGCCCCCGGCTTGTTTTCCCCGTGATAGCGGTTGCTGGAGAGCTCGGCTTCGAGCTGAAGATCACGAGGCCGCCATTCAACGCCGCCCAGGAGGTGCCTGCTGGAGCCTTTGCCTTCATCAAAGTTACCCTGCCCGTAGCGGGTGCCTGCAAACAGCCGCCAGCTATCCGCGATGGGCGGACCATAAAGCGTGGTGTCCCAGGTCAGGTCGTGTGTACCGCTGACGGGGTTATCGGAGTGCAGCCCTTTTCCCGCGTTGAGGCGCAGCTCGGACATATGGTGGACCGTTCTGAGCCTGTCCAGACGTCGGGCGCTGCGATCGACGGGGGCGCGAGCAAGCACGTCGTCGGCCAGTAAATCCATCTGCCTCCACTCCTGCAGATCCATCGCGACGTAGGCCTGCTGCTGCTCGAGTTCCAGATTCGATGGCTCCAGCGCCTCTGCCATTTTCAGCTTTTGCTCGGCCGCCCGCGGCAGGCCCCGCGCCTGCAGCAGGGTGGCATAGTCAATTTGCAATCCCTGGTTGCCCGGCGCCGTTGCGGCCAGATGTTGCGCCAGCATTTCGGCTTCCGGCAGGGCGTGGGTTGCCAGCAAATAGTTAAAGCGAAGCGACTGTCCGATAAGCCACCGATCGTTCGGCTGAGGTGTAGGGGAACCGAAGTCGTAACGGGTCCAGGGGACGCCGTGAGTCAGGCGCTCAACGTACCGGCGGGCGGCCGGGTACTGGCCGGTATCCAGCCAGGCGTAGAAAAGCGCGTGCTCCTCGTCCTGCGGATTTGAGGCGTATTGCGGATAGCGCTGCACAAGCGAGAAGGCGTCAGCGCTATTTTTCTCCTGCAGATACGCGGAGATAACCCAGCCGATTGCCCAGCCCGGCACCGGATGCTTCGCCGCCGTCAGCGCCTGATACTCGCGGATGACCTGCGGGTAATCGCCATGCGCATACAGCGCGCCAAGCCTGTCGATGCGCGCAAGGACGATGTCTTCCGCCGCCTGCGGATCGTTTTGCCAGCGAGAAAGCAGGACGTCGTAACGATTCAGTGCGCTTTGCGCAAGCTGCAGGCGCTCTTTTTCCGTCCTGGCAGGGACATCAGCAAGGCGAACCTTTTCGGCAGCGGCGTTAAGCTCAAGACGGCGACGCTGCGCGGAGGAGAGCGTCACCCTTTGTGAAAGCTGGAGCGCAGGGGTATTCACCCGGGTATCCGTCAGCGCCTCGATCTGCTCGCTGAGCAGCGCGTTATTCTCTGGCGCGATGGCTAGCGCGCGCGTGTCCGCTAACAGCCGATCCCAGCTTTTTCCCTGGCGCAGCCAGACGTAAGAGAGCGTCTGTAGATGGGCCTGAGAGGGGTTTTCCGCGACCAGCCGCCGGGCTTCCAGCAGCGCGAGGGTATCCATGCGCGCATCGGCCAGAGTTTTGATATAGCCGATACGATAATCGTCGTTATGCGGCGCAAGGCTACGCGCCTCTTTCCAGAGCGCTAAGGCCGGCTGCCACGCTTTTTGATTTCGCCTGGACTGCGCGACGGCCGCAACGCCGCGGGCGGGCAGCGGCATATAAATACCGTAACGCTGCCAGACCTGAATGACCTCGTTATCGCGACCTGCCCACGCTGCCACCTGTAACCAGTCCGCAACTTGCTCAGGCGTCAGGGCATGCTGTTGTTGATAACGCTGAAGATAATCAAGAAACGACGTGTAATTACCGTTACGCGCCTCTTGAATCTGCTGTTCGTAAACGGATTCCGAAGCCTGAACCAGAACAGGAAACAGGAATAACAGGAACAATAATGTTGGGGCGCGATAAAAGAATAACGTATTGAAGCGAAGTGAGCTTTCCATATCTATTTGCCATTTGTTTATCATGAATCCATTGCATAACACGGCCGCCTTTAAGCTCAGCGTTAAAGGCCATAAATGAGAACATTAAATCTGAATGCAGTGACGTTATGGGGTACTTACTTAAAGGTAATTATGGATCCTTATCTCAGTGGACCGGGTGGAAGGTAATGTACACCCGATATCTTGCCGGATAAATATGTTGAAAAGCGGCTGAGTTGTTTTGAGATAATTCTGGATTGAGCGGTCTGTGATGATTATTTTGAATTGATGGTTTATTTATAACTCATTGAAAATAATCTATTTTATTTTTATTGTGACAGTTTTGTATATATTTTTAATACCGCTTATCTGCGCCAATTAAAGTACTTTCTGGTGCATGTTTGGGAAGTTTCATGACAAAAATTCTTAATGTTTAGAGAAGTGACTTTTCTGCGATTGTTTTTTATTTATAATTAATGGCAGCCATTGAATGATAGTCTACAGGAAGTCTTACCCATCAATGTCTGTATTGAGGGGTGTCCAGAGCCGGAAACATTAATCGTTAATATAACAGCGCTATAAAACGAAGGCGGCCTTCTTTGCGAGGGATCGTTCTTGCTTTAATCTAAAAGGGATGGTTAGTGGCAACTTCAATAGTGTTAGTGACTCAGGATCGCTATCTTGTCAGGGGGATGAGGATATTCTTTCCGGATATTATCCTGCTCGACTCGATTGACCGAAACATATTTGATAACGGTGCAGATGAATATTCTGTATTGATTGATAGTCGTTCTCCGCTCCGTTTATATGACTACCTGATACGCCATCCGGCCAGAACGAAAAAAACGATCTGCTGCGTTATGCTTGATATGCGCCATCGCGAGGAGAATCTGCTCAGTATGAAGCTGTTTATGAACGCGTCGCTCACCGCGCCGGATATGGCGTCGCTGTTTAATCTGGTTCTGAATATGAAGGGCAGGCGCCTGACCACGAAGTGGCTGCTTAATTTACGGCTTAGCACGCACGAAGCGATCATGCTGCGGTTGCTAAGGGCAGGTATGTCGATGGAGGAGGTGGCAAGCGAGCTGAATACGTCGGTTAAGAGCCTCTACCGAAAACGCACGGCTCTCTCGGAACGGCTGGGGGCCGAGAACTTCAACGAGGCGTGTTTGTTTATCTTTAAAAACAAACTGCTGGACGCAGGTGGGAACGATCCCTAGCGTTGCCAGAAGCCAAAACAAAGAACCCGCCACGAGGGCGGGTTCTTTAAAGGGAAATCATTCAGAACGACCAGCGCAGATTAGCGTTGACCGAGTTGACGCGGGTATCCGCACCGTATTGTCCCTGATACCCCACATCCAGCGTCGCAGCCCGCGACAGCTGTACGCTCACGCCGATATCACCCACCATCACGTCCTCATCCACGGCTTGTCCCTGAGTAATGAACGCGTCGCTGCCCGCAAACGCCATGCGCGAAGAGGTATTCTTATCGCCATAGGCGTGCTGCCATCCCAGCGAACCGTAGAGGTTAACGTTCTTTGGCAACTCGGTCACGCCGCGCACCCCGAGTGTGGAATAGAAGGTGTTCATCGTTTCATTACGTACGCTCAGCGCGGCGGCACCGCCGTCTTCCCGGAAGTTGTCGGTATGCAGTCGGATGTACGATAAATTGACGAACGGCTCAATATGCATATCAGGCTGGCCGAAACGGTAGCCTGCTTCGGTGAACGCCAGCAGCGAGTTGGCGTCGTAATCCGACTTCAGCCGATCCGAGAAGCCGCTGAAATCAACATTGCGCTCGCCTTCGATCTTGTGCCAGGTGTAACCCAGCGCGCCGCGAAGGGAGAACGCATCCTGTTGGCCAGCCGCATACAAGCCAAGGTGGTAGTTGTCGGTATCCGTTGAGGAACGACGGCTATCGACATCGTAATCCCCCCGGCTGTAGCCGAAGTAGCCACCGACACGCACGTTATGGTCCGCCAGCTTGCGATCTCCCCCCAGCAGGAAGCCGGTGGTGTTGCCGTCTAGTTTGCCCACGTTACCGTCACCGCTGTTTCGGCTCCAGGAGCTGAAGGTCTGGCCCCAGACGCCATTGTTTTGCGGCTCCGGCTGCTGCACCAGCGACATTGCTAACGGTGGTATCGGCAGGCTGTCGTTATCAAACGCGCGCTGCATCCGCTGGTTTAACACGTTAAACACCTGGGTGCTGCCGGCAATCAGGTTGGACTGCATTGACGGATAAACTTCACCGGATAGCTGGTTGAATGCCTCGCGCGCTTCCGCTGCGCTCAGCACCAGCAGCGAGTTATACAGCGCCAGCGACGGGCCGCTTTGCGTCAGCGTGGAGAGCGCGCCAGCAGTGTTCCACTGGTTGCTGCTTTTGGCCACGGTCTGGAAAATCCCGGGCTTGCCGCTGCCAGGATTTTCTCCTCCTGGGTTTTCACCGCCAGGATTCTCACCGCCCGGGTTTTCGCCACCGGGGTTTTCTCCTCCAGGATTCTCACCTCCCGGATTTTCGCCTCCCGGATTTTCGCCTCCAGGATTCTCGCCGCCGGTCTCTTTCTGAGCGATGGTCAGATCGACGGCGTTGGTGCCCTGCTTGAGCGCCACGTCCAGGAAGGCAGATTTGGAGATCGCTCCGGCGAACTGACCGTCAATTCCCCCGTCCGAGGTTAAAATGCGATAGCTTTGGCCCGTTTTGTAGCTGGTTTGCGGGTCCAGCGCGGTGACCTGTACTTTAGCCAGGTCGCTGATAGTCGTTTTGCCCGATACCAGCAGCTGATCGCTGCGGCCATCTCCTGCGATATCGACGTCATAGAAAGACTCGCCCACAAAATTCAGATAGCGTTTCAGCGTCAGCGTGCCGATATCGCCATCCCCTGGCGAGATATGCCCGCCGGACAGGATCTCGGTCTGGCCCAGCGTACCGTTGCCGCCCAGGGTGCCGCCTGCCTTGATTGACGCGGCGCTGCTGTAACCCAGCCCATTGCTGACGTCTGAACCCGCCGTCGCGTTGAGGATCAGTGTACCGCCGTTCTCGGCGCTAAGGGTCTGAATGTCAAAAATATCGTCTTCTGGCTGGGTGTTGATGTTGCTGGCAATAATGACTTTGCCTCCGCGCGCAGTCACGTTCGCCTGAAGGGCTGAAAGATCCCCGTTCAGCGTTGTTTGTCCGGCGTTATTGATCACCTCACCTTCGCCGCTCATCGTGTTGCTGAAGACGTAATTTTCGTCGGTATGGTTGAAGTAGACATAGCTGCCGAACAGCCCGCCACGCAGGCTGATTGCCGTCTTCGCATCGAGGGTACCCGCGCCGCCCGCCGTACCAAGCGTTGGCTCAGTTAAACCCGTGCCGGTGTCCATGTTGCCGCGGCTGCCGATGATGAGTGCACCCCGGTTCGAACCGGAACCCGAAGTCCCTACGATCAGCGCATTGCTGCCAGCGGAAAATGAACCGCCGTCAATAACCGACAGCACGCCGTTGCCATAATCGCCAACGCTTACGCTGCTACCGCTGGTAAAACGCGAGTCTTTGCCTGCAATCACCAGCTCGGCGGTTTTCCCTGCCCCGGAGACACCCGCCACCTGCACGCCGCCAACGTTAACCGTTCCGCCGTTCAGTACGTCCAGGTCGCCATTAAGCGTCAACGTACGGCCAACATTCCACTGTGAGCCGCTGCCCGTGACGGTGGCTTTTGGGCTCAGCGTGTCGGTTTCATCCGGCCCGGTACCATTGCCGATACGCGCATCGTAGGCGGTATTGAGCGCTGCACCGTCTTCAATCGCCAGCGTGGAGCGTGCGCCCAGATCGGTGCCTACGCTAAGAAAATTACTGGTCACGCGAGAGCCGGCACCCGTTGCGATAAGGTGACTGTCATAGCCGCGAGTGGTGCCGACAACGATCTCCTTAGCGCTCGCCAGCGCGCCCTCTTCGACTCGAAGGGTGCCGAGGCCAAGATTCAGGTCGCCGCGCAGGACGTATTGATCGTTCACCGCGTTAAGCTCCGCGTTTGGCCCACGGACCGTGACCACGCTTTCATAAATTTGGCCGTCGAACAGCCGACCGATATTGATGTTATAGGCGGTGATTTTGCCGTTATCGATCATTAGGTTTCCGCGTTGATTACGTCCAACGTAAACATCTCCGGCGTAACCCAGCGTTTCGGTAATACGCGAATCGCCATCAAAAATTGCATCGGCTGCACGGGCGAAATCGGCAGGCGAAAGCAGTAACAGCGGCGCGGAAAATAGAGCGAGGTAAAGTCTGGAAAGCGGTGTCTTAACCGCTAAAGAATGCGATGTAGAGTTATTCACGGGCTATCTCCGTACTCATTAGCGTGATGTCGGGAAAATCGTTTTTATATGAAAACTCAGATACGTCAGATAACGTAAAAGGCGTTATTTCAGTACGCCTTTTGATGTGCTGTTAATTATTTATGTGTGACAACAGGTGTACAGGTTGGCGCGCTCAGCGTCGGTGCGGATCCTAAAATCCCAGGCATCATCATCGATGAGCAATCGAAAATGCGCCCTTTTTCCGTCGTAGCGCGATAAGAGAGTTTTTGTCCTCCCAGCGCGTCCGGCTGGGCGCCATTAACATTGGTCACGGTTATTTCATCCGATGAGCCCAGCCCCAGCATTTTAGCGGTCTCCGCCTGCAGGAGTGGAATTGCCTGATCGGTTTTCAGCGTGGAACAACCGGTTAGCATCAACGTAACGGTTAAAAAGACGAGAGGTTTTTTCATAAATTATCCTTGATATCCAATCAGTTAATTTCACTGATTGTATTTATGTTTTCATTTACTCAAATCAGCAAATAATATATTTCCCTTTCCTAATCGAAAAAACCCTCCTAAAGTAGGGTGGGTAGATAATAATTCATCTGTACTCTCAGATATGCGAAGGTTAAAGGAGGACCCTTTGGGACAGAATTATGCGTTAGTCGTTGATGACCATCCATTGGTCGCTAGCGGCATCGCCAATTATCTGATTACACATTGCCAATTTAAGCAGGCGTATGTGGTGACGAATGAAGACGATTGCTACCGTCAAATTAGGGATAATGGCCCGCCACGTTTGCTGGTAATCGATTTTTGGCTCTCGTCCGGAACGGCGTTGAAATTACTCAAAGAAGTGAAACACCTTTACCCACAGATACGACTCCTGGTGGTCAGCGGGGATAACAATAATGATCTCTGGCGGAAAGTTCATGCCGCCGGGGGGCACGGTTTTGTATTGAAAAGCGAACCGCCTGAAATGTTCTCACAAGCCGTTTTCGCACTCACTAATAATTTGACGTGGTTCCCTGATGGAAGCGAAATTTCCGTTCAGTCGAATAATGACAAGTTAAGTAAATTTAACTTAACGCCGCGGCAAATAGATGTGTTAAATATGATTATGCGTGGCCTGCCAAATAAAAGAATTGCCGCACAGCTTTCAATTTCTGAGCCCACGGTCAAAGAACACATCAGCAATATATTGAAAAAGATAGGTGTTAACAGCAGGGTAGAGGCCATCACGCTTCTGCATGGCAAGCAGGAACCGTCGGAATGAGGTTTTTCCAGAGTTTACAGAACGAGAGTATCTCCGCTCCGGCGCAGATCCGTTTGCTAAACAACACCTTTTTACGGCTGGTGTTCAGCTTTAGCGCGGTCCCCTTTGTCGGTATTCCTTTCGCCATCTGGATTTATATGCTTGGGGACGACCTTGGCCCAACGATTACCTGGATAAGCATTTATCTGCTATGTGCTGTAGCGATACGAATATTGCACCGACGCTATCAGCGCGAAGCGAAAGAAAACGTTGAAAAAGACGTCCTGAGACGCTGGCTTCCGCGTATTAATAATATCGCCTTTATTCACGGGCTGGGAATTTCATCACTCTATTTAATTACCCCGCAGACGCAGAACTTTGACTTTTTCCTGCTGCTTAATATCAGCATCGCCGCCATCGTCGCCGCCAATGCGACGCATCTGACGCCTGTCATCAGCACCTTTACGCGTTTTTTCTTCGCCTCCTGGGGGATGCTGAACCTCGGTATTATCTGGCGGCTGGATGAGCTGATGTTTATCGTGCTCATGCTGAATCTGCTTTACGGATTCGCGATTTACCGCCATGCGTTAACGTCACATGCGTTCTTTATTCAGCAAGCGCTGCTTGAGGAAAAAAGCTCACGGCTGGCGGAACAGTTTCGTCAGGCCAAAGAGGACGCGGAGCAGGCGCTGCTGGATAAAAATCAGTTTCTGACCACCGCCAGCCACGATCTGCGCCAGCCCGTGCACGCTATGGGCTTTCTGATCGAGGCCATCCTCCACCGAAACCGGGACGTCAGCCTGACGCCGCAGCTTCTTGACCTGCAGCAGAGCGTTCGCTCGGTACATTTGATGCTCAATTCTCTGCTCGATCTCAGCAAAATAGAATCCGGAAATGTACTCTCTGCCCCGACCAAAGTGGATATCGGTGCTCTGCTCGACTCGGTCATCACGCTGTTTCGCGAAGAGGCCAACAGCCGCGCGCTTAGGCTATGTACCCGGCGGCCCAAACGCCGTATCTACGTGATGGGCGATCCGCTGCTGGTGCGACAATCTCTGATTAACCTGATTCAAAACGCCCTTCGCTACACGCTTCAGGGCGGCGTGCTGGTCGCCATCCGACCGCGCGGCGAGGAGTGTATGGTGGAGGTGTGGGACACGGGGGTCGGTATTGCCGATGACGAGAAAGGTAAAATCTTCTCGCCTTACTACCGTCCCGAGCTGGCATGGAAGATCGACAGCGCCGGACACGGGCTGGGACTGGCCGTAGTGGCCCGTTGTGCCAAGCTGATGAAGGTGAAGTACGGAATGCAATCCATTGAAGGTAAAGGCTCACGCTTCTGGATGCGCTTTACCCAATATGCTGGCGAAGACATCGCGCCGGATATCTCGCCCGTCTGTGACAACACCGCCACGCCGGTACCCTTTGCGCCGCTGCACGGTTCCTGCCTGGTCGTCGATGACGATCCGCTGGTAACGTCTGCCTGGGAGAGCCTGATGAGCGTATGGGGAATCAACGTGCGCTGTGCTGCCTCTGCTGAAGAAGCGTTCGCCATTATCGACGAGGGTTTCACGCCGTTTGCCGTGCTGTGCGACCAGCGCCTGCGGTCCGGCGAAAGCGGCTTCGATATCCTGAAAGCGCTTTTTGAACGTCTCCCGGATATGAGCGGCGCGATAGTCAGCGGCGAATTTAATTCACCGGTTCTGCTAGAGGCGGAGCAGGAGGGATATCTGGTGCTGCGCAAGCCTCTGGAGCCGGCTAAACTGCATGCGCTGCTGACGCAGTGGTCGGGGTGACGTGGATGAAAGGGAGTGTAGATGTATTGATTTTTACGGGCTTAGAATGCAAAAACGGACCTCCGTGGAGGTCCGTTAATATGAATTTGGTGCCCGGACTCGGGAACGTCCAGTTGTCTATTGAACTGTTTCTGATATTAAATATATTACCCTATGGTTGTCAAGACCCATTTTTTGACCCGCGTTCTGTCATGTAAATCAAAAAACTAACCATGTACATCTTCCTTATTCCTTCCTGATTCAATTTCTTTATGTTGCCGGGAATCTGTACCTGAATTTTCCTTACAACCAATTAGTTACCTGTCTTGCACTGGCGCAGAAGGTATCGCAGTCAAAGAGAGCACTCTCATTTTAAAATCTTCATACTGTGTGCCGTTGCGTAGTGCCAGGTCTGTTAAGGAATAAAAGCGGTTTGTCGATGGTGATTCACTACGAGCTTTGTCCATATCAAGTCGCGAAACGTTGATTACCGTCCAGCACTCTGTATACCCCCGTGCGCGGGCTTTTTGGTGACTTTTCTCTGCCTCACCAATACGATTATGTATGTTGGAAATATCTGTCCCGCTTTTAACTTCTATAGCAACTACATTACGGTAGTTCCTGTGAGACATCTCTTCTCTGATGATGATATCCGGGTCTGCTGCGAATTCTATAAGAACAGATCGTCCTGTCGCGCTATTAACTTCTATCGCACTTTCACGAACTTCAGCAGTAGCATGCGCAACAATTTCACGAATAATTTCAAAGACAAGAATAATTCCATCGGTGCCACGCTGATTGTTGGCTCCTCCCCTTAACTGGGGTCCGACGGTCAACAGAGTCAAGTCATCTAATAGTTCCCTGCTTACCCGTAAAGGGCCGACACCTGACAGAAGGGATGAGGCAACCCCACAAAAAGCAGTGCATAATTCCGGTATTCTGGATTTTATTTGCTTACCAATAACACCTCTTACTTCCATTGACTTAAAGCTCCCCACTCCGAACCCTTTATCACTTCCGTAAAATTCTTTCTGACTATAGCCCATTAGCAAACGATAATAGCCCAGCAGATAAGGGTTTGTTTCTAATATTATGGGGACTGGGAAAAGGAGTTCAGCTCGTAGACCGTGGGTAGCAAGTGCCGCAAGGTCTTCTTTAGGAACGTATTCACCAAGTTGGCTATCCAGAGCTACTATGTCCATATTTCTTACGGTTTCTAGCAAGGCATTTTGAAGAAAAATACCTCGAAATCTTTTTAACGCCAGAGCAAATTCTATCTGTTGTTTTGGCTCGGGAAACTTGATTTTTACCGTCATGCCGCCGCTATCCTTATCACGTTAGTTTTATCACCCTGTAATCGGTCAACAGCAATATCGACATATTCAGGATTTAGCTCTATTCCTACGTACTGCCGAGCCTCATCCTGGCAGACGACTCCCACGGTACCTGAACCAAAGAATGGGTCTAATACAAAATCTCCTGGTTCTGTCGACGCAAGAATACATGGACGAATTAAATCAGGTGGAAACGTTGCGAAATGGGCACCGGAGAAAGGTCTGGTGTTCACATTCCAAACCGTTCGACGGTTTCTTAATTTGCCATTATCTGCTGTTTCCCGTACCGCCTGCCAGTCATAAAAGTACTTCTCTGACTTTGTCAGCATGAACAGGAATTCATGAGAACGCGTGGGGCGATCTTTTACACTTTCAGGCATAGCATTAGGTTTGTTCCATACAATATCACTGCGCAAGTACCACCCATCATTTTGCAGGGCAAATGCAAGTCTCCAGGGGATCCCTATAAGATCTTTTGGTTTTAGCCCTTCAGGTGTATCTGGACGAACAGCCATTGCCCTAGCAGGATTCTTTTTATCTGGCGCTCTGTAACCTCGGTTACCACTTGTATAGCCATCACCAATATTCAGCCAGAGAGTACCATCATCAGTTAACACTCGCTTAACTTCAGCGAAAATAGCAACCAGACGATTGATAAACTGGGGCATACTACTTTCCAGACCAATCTGTTCATCAATACCATAGTCACGCAGACCCCAATAAGGAGGCGATGTCACGACACAACGAACTGAGCCTCCCGGAAGTCTTCGTAATATTGTCAGAGCATCACCCTCAAAAAGGGTCGAACTGTCCAGCTCTATGTGGGCAGAGCGATTTATCTTCTCAACTATTGGAGGAAAACTACTCTTTTTTTGTGGCATAACAACTCCTCACATACCTGATTCAACCAGGCAGTGTGCCCGCGATCACTATGATAATTTTGAGTGGTAGTGTAAACCGCGACGGGTATACCAACAACATTGATCGCTGAAGTTTTCTTCAGGTAATTAATATCGTATGAGCTGCCAGCAGAGCATTATTTCACCACTGCAATTGCCGAAGTGCTAAGTCCATGTATGCTCGTCGTTATTTTCTCCCCGTGTGTTTTCTCTTTCATATCAGCTTCCGGTCATCGTTCTCCGTCACAACCTGTTCCGCAAGGGTAAATGGCACGCGTTCCGCGCCCCTGCTGAACAGAACGACTCCGGAGTAACGAACCGTCAGGCGATACGAAGACGAAAACCCACTCAACTGACGGAGAAAATACCATGACGATGAAACTGCATACCTGGACAAGTACTTCTGACCCCGCAGCGGCGACCGACGTATCGTCGCCGGAGCGCTCAGGCTCCTCAAAAACGAAATTTTCATCAGAAAAAACAGATATTTATCAGACGGTCACTGACAGCATCATTATGGCGCTGGAGTCTGGTGTTAAGCCGTGGCAGTGTCCATGGAAACGCAACGGTCTGGTCTCAGGCATTCCTTCAAACTACACCACACACGAAGCCTACAGCGGCATTAATATTATGCTGCTGTGGTTCAGTGCGGCAGAGCAGGGTTTTAAGGACTCCCGCTGGATGACATACAACCAGGCGAAATCCATTGGTGCTCAGGTCCGCAAGGGTGAACGTGGCACAATGGCAGTCTTTTACAAAACGCTGGAGAAAGAACGGGAAGACGGCGAAAAGGATTACATCCCGATGCTGAAACACTTCATCGTTTTTAATGCAGAGCAGATTGACGGCTTACCCCGTGACGGCAGCGACGCGCAGCCGGAACAGCCCGCAGAAGAGACCTTTGAGCCATTACCTCAGGCTGAAGCCCTCCTTGAGCGCAGTGGTGCCAGAATCACTGAACGCGGTCAGCAGGCATTTTTCAGACCCGCCACGGATGAGATTTACCTTCCTGAACGTCATTTATTCAGCCGAGCCGAAGATTTTTATGCAACCGGTTTGCATGAGCTGGTTCACTGGAGCGGTCACCCGTCCCGTTTAAACCGGGACATGAAAGGCCGCTTTGGCTCTGAAGGGTATGCAGCGGAAGAGTTAGTTGCGGAGCTGGGAAGCGCGTTTCTGATGGCAGATTTGGGCATTAATGGCGACGTACAGCATGAAAGTTACATTGCGTCATGGCTGACAAAACTGCGTAATGACAAACGTTATATATTCCGGGCTGCCAGTGCTGCATCAAAAGCCCATCGTTATCTGATGGCACTCTGAGTCCCGCTCCCCTGCAATTTTGCAGGGGATTTTCTGATAAAAAATAATGGCACGGGGACGTTTAGTCCCTGTGCTTTTCCATTGTTCTACAATGTTGTACTACAGTGCAGGAGGGCAGGGAAAAACAACCGGCATACTATGCTGATTGTTTTACATTTACCGCGCCCCTCCGGGCATCTGGCCTTAGATGCCAGGAGGGTGTGAATGATGCTAAAAAGAAGCTAAATCATTCTTAAAAAATGAGTGTGGTTATAGTTTTTTATTCAGTTATTCCTAATTAATATATCACGCACTCGTTTGATTAATATACAATCTTAAAGCTCGCCTCATTACATAAAGGATGTAAATGATGTTTATTCATGATTTGGTCATTGAAAATTTTAAAGGCTATCATGGGAAAGATACTCACTTGGAATTTAATGTACCAGACGGTGAAACTGAAGGAAGTGGATTAAATATTTTTGTTGGTGAGAATAATTCCGGTAAATCAACAGTTTTTGAAATTATGGACTTTATCAAGGATGGTACTAAAAAGAATATTGAGGATCTTTTATGTAAGTCCGTTCCAGATGATATACCGGAACATCTTTCCGCTGAGATTACATTTACAGGTAATCTTGATGTGATTATTGCCACATATGTTCAGGCTAATAAGCTTGCATCTTTTAATTCCTGTGTATATGAACGCGATGGTGCGAAGTTTTTTAAAGTCAAACGAAGCAGTGAAGAAGGGGAGAAGAAGATATTATTCTGGAATGGTACGGAATTTAAAAACTCAAGTGGAATAGATGCACCTTTTAAAAAACTGTATGATAATAATTTCATATGGGCTGACACAAGCCCTGAAAATGAAGCAAGATTTGGCTCAACAACGATTTGCGGTTCACTTCTGAGAGAAATTGCGTTTGGGCATTCGAACACCCAGGAGTACCAGGACTTCAGAGAGAAATTTCACAGTGTGTTTAATAGTCCAGATTCTGAGCTAAGACGGAAGTTATCGGTTGTTGAACAACAAGTTAAAGGTGTTTTTTCAGCACAGTTTGGACATGCCGATATATCATTCATGTTCGAAGAACTTCAGGTCGATAATTTCTTTAAAACAATATCTATTATGATTGATGATGGTGTTAATGTTCCTATGGGGGAGAAGGGGCACGGCATGCAAAGAGCACTGGCTCTGTCATTGCTCCAGGTGTATGCGGATATAGCCTGTAATGCTCATGGGGAAGGTGTCAGTAAACCTTTTTATCTCTTTATTGATGAACCGGAGATTTGTCTGCATCCCTCTGGTCAGCAAAGGCTGTTAGACGCATTAATGCTTATTTCAAAGAAAAAACAAATATTTCTTACTACGCATTCACCATTTTTGTTGTCATCACCACATCTTAAAAATATTGGTTTATTTATTTTCAAAAAAGATAATAATAAAAGCTATGTTGAAAAAGCCAGCACATCACCACTATTTGCCTGGAGTCCGTCATGGGGTGAAATAAATTATAAAGCATATAATCTTGCGACGGTTGAATTGCATAATGAACTTTATGGTGTTTTACAGGATAAAAGTAATAAATATTTTGAAAGTGAATTTGACCAATGGTTGTGTTCTCAGGGGATTGTGAAATCAAAAAAATGGATCAGGGAAAAGAAGGGGGTTGTACAACAACCTTCTGACGTTACTTTACAGACATTCATTCGTAACCATATTCATCATCCTGAAAACATGAGTATGCGTACTGATATTTATAGTAAAAGTGAGCTTGAACAATCAATTTTGGAAATGATTCGGATTTTATCATTACAGGATTAGATTTTTGATGTCCCAGGCGTACAGGGGAATTTATTCCCGATGATTAAATCGGTACTTGTCGGTTTTTTATACGCGTAGCGTATGAAGGCGACGGCACAGGCCTGAAGGGAAACTCACAGCAGATATAGCCGGGAACTGATAAAGGGGGAGGGCAGTCACCCCCCCCCACGCGCTGCCAGACAGAATTTCGCGGGCAGTGTACCGGCAGGGCGCAGAGGAGGACGGTGGCGGGCGCGAGGACATGAAGGTGGTGATAATTACCGGGTCCCTGATGTGTTGTGCTCCAGTTCGTTCAGGGTACGGAACAAAAATACGTCCCTGTTCTCTCCTTTAAAGGGCACCGGAACACTTTTTCTTATCACCACTCTGATACTTTCAAACAGCCTTATCATTGATGTTTTACCTGCTTCATCCGGCGTGACATACATGGCGTAATGCCACCTTCCCGCATCGATAGCAGCCAGGTGGCTGCTGATAATGTTGATATAACGGGCACGGGTTTTCAGGGTTCGTTCCGCTTCCACTGCAATGATTGCGCCGTTGTGGAGAGTGATCACCCCGTCGGGGCGATGCCGGATACCTGGAAATTGTGCTGCAAATGTTCCCCGGTCACCGTGGCACCAGTTGCTGCCGCCTTTTTCCTCAAGAGCCAGCCGTATCCGCTGGTTAAACAGGTGATGTTCCAGCGTCCCGTAACGGAGTTTTCCCGGCTCAAAGTAGCCAGGGAATACCGGGTCATCAGCCCTGACCACTCTGGAAAGCCCCTGCATGGTGATCCCCCATAATACGATACCAGGCCGGATATCGTGGCTTCCGTGTCTGATGATATATCCAGCCTGTATGGCGCGATTCAGTACCTTATAAACCGGGTGATGTGTATGTCTGCTGAAACCCATTACTCTTCTCAGTGAACTGAAATCTGACCAGGTTTCGTCTTTCAGAAAATTCAGCAACGCCAGCATTCTGGCTTCAGCGATTTTTTTGCGTTCTGCTGGATCATGAATAAGCATATGTGTCCTCACTGTCCTGGTTTTTAAACATCGGCGGAAGGTCTGGAAGGCGGATTGTTATCTTCTGGCAGAACAGGGGGCTGAGTCTCAAAGTCCATCAGACAGATGTACTGTTTTTGCACGCGGATATGTGACATTTTTGTCGCTCTGGCAAGTTCATTTTGTGTGAACACAAATCCCACGAATGGCGGCAGGTTGAGCAGCATGTTGCTGTCAATGAAGTAACGTTCTGCCTGGCGTATCATCCGGTCCGTTTCCACCGTTTCGGTCAGTGACATATCCGTTCTGACCTTACGCATTTCGTCATCGACGAGAATGGAGCCGGTCATTCGTGCTACCCATTCAGCGGTGTCCGGATCGCGCAGGCGGTACACCAGCATGAATTTACAGTTTTCAATCACTGAACCAGCCACGGCGTCCCCGTCCAGGTCTGCCGGGCAGTCATACAAATCCTTGATGGACTGATGGGCCATGATGATATGGACCTGTTTGTCCCTGGCGGCCCCGAGTCCTTCCAGAGCAGGTCGGGACAGATGATATTTGAGTTCATCCAGCAGTATCGCCACCGGGCGGGGTCTGCTGCGAATACGGTCGCGGGTCTCGGCTATCTGGATGAGACGGGTTAAAATCATGCGCTGGGCGGAGATGATTTTCTGGTTGCGCATGGAGCCGATAATGTAGCAGCACCCACCATCATCGAAGATTTTCTTCAGTGACAGACCATGACGTGCATTAATGGCGTTTATCAGCGCAATTTCTTCCAGTTCACCATAAAAGGCCGGGGTGGTTTCCTGAAGTGATTTAACAAAATCACTGTCAAACAGCTCCCGCAGCGTCATGCCGGGTTCATACATGGCGGCGGTGTTTCTGGCGGCCCTGCGGTCAGCAATACGGTAAAAGTCGGCACCTTCACCTTTTTTGGACAGGCTGAATCCGGCATTAAACAACTCTTCAAGCTGTTCATGCGAGATGTCCGCCAGCAGGTCGAGCTGAAAATTCAGGTTGTTCAGGTCGATGAGATAAAACGATTTACCTGCCTGTTCACAGGCTTTTTTTAATACATGTGGTGCCCATTCGTCATTTTTTGGATCTTCGACAAAAACGGCTTCATTTAACAGAATAGCCTGATAAAGCAGTACCGTTGCACCGATACCTTTACCAGAACCCGTAGTGCCGATAATATCAGCATGCTGGGACTGAAATTCCTTAACGGAAATATATTGTGGCTGGTTGTCATTATCCAGACCGATAAATACACCCCTGTTGAGATCTATATATTTCAGCGGGTCATATTCTACGCTGTCGGGTAGTATATTTCTCACTTCCCGTACATCCGTGCGGGTATTTCTTTCCAGTTTGCTTCTTTTTATCAATCGGTGCTTTAATGTATCAATTTCTCCGGCCAGTATCCGGCGGGCAGCGATATGAAAGCATAATCCTGCCGCTGTAAACAGGTTTGTCAGTATCCAGAGCTGAATATCAGACAGGATATTGTTATCCAGCACACTGAAGAAGTAACTCAGTCCCTGAAGTGTGAGCGGCGATATTGTGCCAAAGATAAAAACAAATATGGACAGACTTGCCGTCATTTTCAGCCAGAAGGGGGCATTCTGCCTTTCTTCCCGTGGCAGGTGAAAGATAAAAGGGAGCGTCAGTCCGGCAAACAGTGAAAAGAAAATCGAATTGTTTTGCAGCCATAACAGGAATAATGAAAAGACCTCTGAGAGGGTATTCAGCTTCTGCATAAGATGTGGATTCATTATATTGACTCCGGTAGCGGAATAATGAAATACATGAGAGGGGGTACTGGTATTACAGACGCAAAACAGGCCGGTCCGGACTCACCGGCCAGCCTGCTTTATTTAAAGGTGATAAACCTGCTGTCAGTGTGTTCTGGCAGCAGGTAAGAGGACTATTATGTGGTTTTACTGTGGCGGAAAATCAGTCTGTTTCTGGTTTTTTGCTGTCGTCGTGGAGGGGCATTCCGTGTTTGATGAGCAGATCCGCAATGGCTTCATCCAGCAGACGACTTTTTGGAATACGGGTAACCCGTGACAGCTCATCAAAGCGTGGCACCAGTGGATTATCCAGTGATGAGGTGAAACGGGTGCGATTTTTCAGATAGGGTTCAGCCATAAACCTGTCAGTCCATCTATAACATTAAAGCTGATAGTGTAAATGGCTGCATATAAGAATAAAGTGGTTGCATATAGTCACTATATAGTGCATAAAAGAAGTGTGCCGCCACACAGAACAGGCACAACACCAGGAGATACCGGGCAATTAACCAGAATCCAGTCATGCCCGTTCAGTACGACTAAGCCGCCATGAACACATAAGAGCGGCTTTTTTTATGTCTGCATTGCGTCAGATGATGGCGGCACGGGATGGGGATTTCGCGTTGCCGCCATCTCATGCCGCTATCCTGTGCCGCCATAAAACACAGAACAGCGTGAGTGGCGGGGCCACTCATTCCCGCTGTCCGCGCTTTCCCGGTACCGCCGACCCGTGGTCGTCAGTTCCGTGAAACGCCCGTCCGGCGGACAATGGCGTGTTTCCTTCTGTCCTGGCTGGACGCCCTGACGACAGGAAACATGGGGGCAATGTCTTCGCTGAACGCTGCGTCAAAGCCCCCAGGGTCAACGGCGGCACACCGTCGCACGCTACGCGCGACCAGCCCCTTTAAGACGCCCGTTTTACCCGTTATTTTCCCGCCCGCGCGAAAATGCCGGAAACGTGGCTTTAAAGGGGCTGGTCTCGCCACGCCGGAATACCGGCTTAGCTGCGACGGTGTGCGGGGCTGTGCCCCCCACAAAAACCGCTGTCGTGGGCGACAGCTTTTCGCTCACTGGGGTGGCGAAATTTTTGCGGCTCCCCCCGGCCTGCTCAGTTCGCTTCGGGCGAACGTTCGCAGGTGGGCGCGGTGCCTGAAAATTAGCAGTTTCTCCGAAACTGAATTTTCTGTCCGTGCTCCACTTCCTGCCTGGCAGTCTTAACAGTTTCTTCGAAACTGAAGCCGCCATTCAGGAAGCCTTAACCCCGCTGTCTGTCAGTATCGTGCCGTCGTGTTATTACCATTGTTGCCTGCTGAGATTACATCTGGTTGCGGGAGATAGCCTCCCTGCATTGTCTTTCGGCTTCCTGCGTCTGAAAATAACGCTCATCATCAGTGCGGATACCCTGTGATTCAGCGTACAGCATCAGCGTTTCGGCATCCTTTTTATTCAGGTATCCGATATATTCCCTTAACCCTGCTACCAGCAGGCTTTCGTATATCTCATCATGTAGCCCACATCTTTTCATTGCCTCCTGAGATATATGATTATATACGGCGGTGGCCAATATCCGATCCTGATACCGTGAGTATATGTTACGGATAAATAAATTCGTTGCTTTATTCATGGTATTTATTCTCCTGTAAAGAGGTTTGACGTTAACGCATTACACATTATTGCCTGTGTCTTTATCATGAATGCGGGTTTCGTAATAATCTGTCCTGCCATTTGTCTGGCTGGTGTGCATGTTAAATAATTTCATTGTCGCTGCATTTTGTAATGCTGCGGTATATCACTTAGTGAAGTGAACTAAAGTGTGGTTTACACACTTCATGTATGTTCGGATGTTTTTATTATCCTCTCACTCGACCATATTTTGATAATATCTTGCTGACTGCGTCCGGGGATGCACTGTTACACTGATCGAGAAACTGTTTTCGCATGTCAAATGTTTTTCCCGGACTGAATCGATGGTGTTTTTTAAAAGCGTTCAGGCTGAAAAATTTTCGCACAGCACCGTGACATTCCTGCTGAGAATTCCCGGTCACTTCTCCCCACATGCAGACGGTAACGTCACACGGGTTATTCGGGTCAATATTTTCACTCGCTTTTACTGTACCGGAAAGAATGAAAGTCAGGCACAGGCAGAGGGTTGCAGTAGTGTATTTTTTCACAGGGGGGTCTCTCTGAAACAAAGATTACGGGGGGGAATAACGACGGATAATTTACCGTGAAAGATAAATCCGGGTTTCATTGCAGGCCAGACAATTCTGAGGTGCCCGCCAGTGGATCACACCCTGCGCGCCATTCTGGCGCAGCCAGCGCTTTGTCCTGAACCACTCAGCCGCTATGGGCACTTCGATGACAATCTGCGTGGCATGCGCCACGGCATAATACTCGCCAGGTGTTCTGCCTGCGTCCTGTGGGCTGAATGCCCGGATGACCATCGACCAGTGACCCTGCGCTGATGCTGATGGAATGATGATTCGATTTTCATGCCACTGCGGCAGAGTGGTGTTGACCACTTTGCCGGTCGCTTCCCACGGCACCGGCTCCGGTGGGGGCGGGGATGCACAGGCTGACAGCAGCAGCGTCAGCCCTGGCGCAAAGATGAAGCCTGACGTTCTCATGGATGCATTTCCTCCATATAGTGGTGGCGGTGCAATGGGCGAAAATAAATGTCGTTCATCCGGCGCACGTTGCCGTCAAGGTCAATACTGACAATCACATCCAGGCTGTCGAGTACCTTACGCAGCAGGAAAGTGTAGGGCAGGCGGGCGCACTGAGGGTTCTCATAACAGCGGGTGATAAAGCCATCAACCGCTTCCCGTGCCGTTCCCGCGTGGATCGACGTCATGCTGCCTTCATGGCCGGACCCGGTGATTTTGAGAAAATCCCAGGCTTCACCCCCCCGGACTTCGGTCAACAGGATACGATCGGGATTCATGCGGTAGTTCCAGCGCAGCAGACTGGCCGGGGTGACAATCGAATCTCTTTCTCCGGCGGCTTCCGACGGATAAAACAGATGCACGTAGTTTTTGTGTGTGAAGAAACGGATCTCCGGGTTATCTTCAATCGTCGTGAGGCGAAGGTGAACGGGGATATACCCCGCCAGCATCTTCATATAGGTGGTTTTGCCGGTACTGGTTTCTCCTGCAACGGCCAGGGTTTTACCGTACTCCACGCATTTTTCCATAAACCGGGGAATGGCACGGGCCTGATATAATGCAGTCAGCTCTTCATCGTGCATCTGTGTTTTTTCCACACCGGCTACCCGGTTATAGAATCCGTCACTGATGTAGTGCTGATGCGGGATTTGAACCTGCGACGGTTTTCGGATGGTTATCGAGACGGTATCGCGTTCACAGGCTGGGGGAACGACAATCTGACAGCGTTCCCCGGATTCCAGCGTGGCTGACAGACCCGGTTTAATGTCCTCGATATTGTCTCCGTGGTGTTTTGCAAGACACCGTGCGAAGTCGTAACAGTCGTCATAGCTCAGGCTGACGGCGTGCTGTGTCCAGATACCGTCGATTTTTGTGAACAGTTCTCCAGGACGATTGACTGCGATTTCCGTCAGGCCGGGGAAAGCAAGAAAATCACCAAAAAAACGCTGTCGGTAGCGATCCAGAGAGAGGTTTTTAACGGTCATGTTTCATCCTCAGCGTGTAGATGGCTGAAAAATCAATGTCCTGTCCGGTGATCAGGTTGATGATTTCACCCTGGTTTTTGTACAGCGTCGGGGGGATATTGATGCTGTTTTCAAGCGTGGTGCGGGCCATTTCTGCCATCGCCTGACGGCTGTTTTCGGTGTAATCCGTGTTGCGATCCTTTTGCCCGGCGTTGTCGGATGCCCATGCGGCAATATCGGGGATCATACCGACCATCATGGCACCGCCAAACCGTTGCCAGAAATGGGTGTCGATCCAGCCCTCCACGCCTGCTTCACCGAGCGCTCCGGCTGCACGGGTATCCACAAGTGGAATATCAAGGTAAGGCTGCTGGCGGGTTCGTAGTTTCGTGATAATGATAAATGCGCGTCCCTGCCCGTGTTTCATACCCTCCTCCCGGCCAGTCTGATACACACCGGTGGCTGTAGTGCCTTTCTCAATCAGCTTCGTGTTTCCACTGGCACTCCAGATATCGCTGGCAACCGTGCAGCGGATCTTCCCTGTGAGGTCGGATACAAAGCGGTAATCCAGCGAACAGGGGATTGCGGTGTTTTCGGGAATATACAGGTCCGGATCGTATGGAATACGTCGTACTGGCTGTGGGTCAGTGGTATCTGACAGAGGTCTGCTGCTGCCCTCTGTCGGGACGGGGGGAGATGATGTTTTCTGCGCCATTTCATTCAGTCGGGTTTGTGGTGTGGTTTGCGCTCTTACCACATCCCCTCGTCGGACCAGAAAGCGGGCTTTATCAAGTCTGCCTGTATCCGGTAAGGGAGCCGGACGGCTACCCATTTCGTGGCTTCGGGACTGCGGTTCATTTTCAGACTGAACCGCAGTGTTCTGTCCCAGATCGGTGCGCTGCCGGTAGTCGGTTCTGGTCTGCGATCCCGTCTCAGCCCGTCTGGCTTCCGGTGGTTGCCGGATAAGGGTGCGGTAGATCCAGTTGCTGCCCCACGCCAGTACAATAAGAGCAACGGCCAGAAGGGCAAAGAATGCGGTCACTCTGCCGCGTCGGCGTTTTTTCAGTCGGGTGATGGCGGGGCGGATTTGCTCCAGCCCGTCATCTTCTGGCTGTGCTTCCCGGAGTTCCGCTTCATGCCGGGCGCGGGCTTCCTCTTCAAGTTTTGCCACGTTATCTTCTGCGGAGGTGACGGATGTCATGGTATTTTTTACGCTGTCATTCATGGATGGCTCTCCTGACGGGCGGAGGTAGCTTTCTCCACGCGCTCAACCTGCGGAGAAACCGTCGTCCCGTCGGCAGTCCGGATGTGACCTGCGCTGCGGTTTTCCACGCCGACCACTGCATGGCCCGAACGCAGGACAAGACGGGGTGTGACTTCCTGAATCACTATCACGGTAAAAGCGCCCTGTTTTTGTATTCCGTTATTGACCACCTGTTCCTGTTCGCCATTCCAGCGAAACACCGACGGAATTCGTTTGCGCGGAGAAAAACCGATGAAAGTGAAACGTCCGTCGTCAAAGGCGAAATCAGGTGTGATATCGTCGCTGCCAGGACCAGGGTATTTCAGGAAGTTCCAGTTGCGGGGACGCTGTGCGGCAGACAGCATTTTCTGTACAGTTGAGCGTTCCTGCTGGCGTTGCCATTCCGTTAGACGGCTGGCGGTATCGTTTTGTGCCTTAATCCGGGCATCATCCGGATAGTGAAATGTCACCTGAAAGGCGGATGGCTGAGAAGATGTGTCATCAGTCACATTCAGCTCAAGGTTATAGAATCGTTTAGTGGTGACGACAAACAGATTAGTTCGCCAGTCCTGCCCGTTGGGTGGAATGACAACCTGTGTGGTGTTGCCGTCTTCCCCGGGAGCGCCCTGTACCAGCGCCACCGGGCGAACGAATACCCGGTTGGCATCCGGTGAAGCTTCCCACGCCTCTTCAAAGCCGGGGCGGGCACTGAGAACAGCCTCGTCGCTGTCAAAGACCAGAGTGGTCATAAAGCCTGCGCGGGTGTTTATGACGGTGACGTTCTGCGGATTATAGATAACCTGCTGCATACGAGCGTCATAGCGACTGGCCTGAGGAACTGCTGCCCCCCAGGCTGTTTCAGCGGTTGTCAGCGTGAGCAGGAACACAAGTAAAGACAGAATATTTCGCATCACATTTCTCCCCTGATCTCGCGATCGGCCTGCCAGCTCGTGACGGTAAAGCCGAACCAGTTTATTTCACGTTCTGCGTCACTCATCTCTTTTTCAGGATCGGAGTGAAACGTAAGACGGGCATTCCAGAACTCGGTACGGATGTGGTTATCGGCGAGGCGACGGATGATCTTTTTATAACGCAGGGTGGCGACCTTATCGGGGGTTGTGCCGTCGGTCAGCATACTGGAGAGTATTTCAATTCTGATGCTGTGCGCCCCATCCTGCCAGATTTTATCCGGCGCAGCGGGGCCAGCGTACAGGGCCAGGTAGTCCCCATTGACCTGTGGACTGTTGTAGGTCTGCACCGTTTCATAATCATCCTGAAGTGCCGGGTAAATATACCGCTCACGCAGTTTTACGTAGTTCGCGACCATTGCTTTCTGGTAAGCCGCTTCTGCGGTCAGCGTGGTTTTTGAGGTGCGTGTGACGTGTTCAACCCGTCCTGTATGGTTATCCACTGTGTATAACTCCACCACAGTCTGTTTCAGCGGTAGCATCAGTATGATGGCGATCAGCGCCAGAATGGCCGCCAGCAGACCCACCACACCGGTGATAAACCCCGCTTTCGCGGTGTGTTTATCCCGAGCGCTCATATACTGCTCAAAACTGAGCGCATCATTAATCAGGGTTTGTTCACTCATAACGGGTTAACTCCGCAATGATTTTTGGGGTATTGACAGGTTCCCCCTGACCACTGAAGGCAGGAGAGGGGGAGGATGGGGAATGTGCGCAGCCGGATAACGCGCACAGCAAAGCCAGCGCAATGAAGCGTTTCATCAGATATATCCTCAGTGAATCAGGCAGATGAAAACGGGGTTATATTTTCATCATGAAGGTATTGCCTGGAGAGAGTCACAACTCGGGTGCTGTGTACCGGGATTTACAGGGGGGAGTATTTCAGATAGTGGAATGGCCGGACGGTGGTGCATTATGTTTCTGAACAGCATCTGCTCTTTCCTGTGCAAGCCTTCGCGCTTCGTTGCGCACGATGATTTGCTCAATGGCGTATTTACGTGCTCTGGCCGCGTTATATCCCGCTCCTCCTCCCGGTGGGCCGGATTTTCCGGTCTCCACCGCTTTCCATCCCTGAATGTTATCCTGTATGGTACGGGTCGTGTCCTTTCCTGCGCCTGATGCGAGTTTGCCCGCGCCAAAAAAAGCCGCACCGAGACCAATGGCTGCGAGTCCCTGCATGGATGCGGTTGCCCCTGCACCGGCCAGTGCTCCGGCCAGTTTTGCAGAAAACCAGATAAGCATTGCAGCACAAATACCAGCAAGGAAAACCTGCGCGCCTAATTGTACAATATTAACAGCGGCAGCGTTTTCTGTTGCCTGTGTTAATACCGATGTCATAAAATTAATAACGATACGCAGTGACAGGGAAGAAAATAAAACAGTTAATATGGATGCAAATATATTTTGCAACCAATTATTAAACATTGGGCGTAGAAAACCGTACATCAAGAAGAAGATGAATATTGGCGATGTAATGCCAAGTAGTATTATTGCCAGTTCAGCAACCATTGAAACAAAAGCAGTTACGATCATTAAAGAGAAAACACCCAGCCAGACATAAAACTGGGCTGTCATACCCTCATCTTTTACAACAGTGGATTCATCCATATCATGCAATGTCTTCCCCAAGAATTTTGCCTTGTCCCAAAGCGTATCAAGTAATTGCCAAATATTGTCACTGCCAGAAAAACCTTCTTTTAAACCGTTTATCGCATCAATGATGCCATCCAGATAACCATTAATGTTAGCCACGAATGAGAGAATAATCGCCATTCGCATCAGGTCCCACATCACATCCTCCATTGGTGAGGACAGCTTCCCTGCCAGTGTCTGATAACCACGCCATATAATATAGAGAGTGGCTGACGCAGCAGCCATTCCCATAATCATGTGAGAGTAATTCATCATCAGACCACTGGTGGCTTCAGTTATACCACCGATCAGTTTTTTTTCAGTAAATTCAAATGTACCGAGATCCGCCATAACTTCCTCGCTATTCACTGAATTTCATAGAGGGCGCATTCAGTTGCTTGAGCTGGAAATGCGCTTCGTTTGCATTTTTACAGTTTTCAGACGCGTCACCAGTTTTCTGGCACCGGTCATAAACTGTTTTTAATTCATCAGGGTGCTCCCGATACCACTTTGTGGTTTTAGCTTCTTCTTTACATCCCGTTATTAACGCCAGTAAAGAAAATATGGTAATAATCATGTGGTTATTCATTGGTCTTCCTTACTCATGGAATTTTAAAGTGGGAGCGTTTAACTGCTGCTGATTCCAGCGTTTAACACGCTCATTCTCAAGTATCTGTTCGCGGTTCTCGGCGGCTTTTACACTCATTTCCCACTGTGTGGTGAGTGTATTAAGCATAACCGATTTTAGCTGGATGGTATTCGCCAGGTCCTGAGATTCTTTTATATCCCCGGATAACGCCACCCGGTCTGACAGGGTGTTAATTTCGCCCAGCACCTGGCTGACCTGCTGCTGTATTTCATCGGTCTGTTCAAACTGGAGGGCTTTATTAATCACCTGCTGCTTGCAGATATCCACCCAGGTTTTCGACTGCTCAGCCTTACAGGTATCGAATATTCTGTATTTCTTATACAGTGCGTCGAACTGCCCTGATGAACCACCTGATCGCAACAACTCATTCAGCGCCTGACCAGGCTGGCGCAGTCTTTCAAGATCTGACTTCAGGTTTCTGGCCTGGTCCACGAAACCGGCAATATCACGAATGCCGGTCGCGGTGGCAAGCTGCTCTTTATATGCCTGTATCTGGGAACGGTAGTGCTGTGCCGTTTCCGTCCACTGTTTCAGCTTTTCAGTCCAGTGCGCCATCTCCTGCGCATTGGCGACGGCATCCACGACCGGAATACCGCTGGCGCTGACCAGTGAACTGTTGAGCAGCATGCAGCACAATAAAAGAGAGTTAAGGGGCTTTGTATTCATGATGTGGCCTCATGGTGTATGACGGATTAAGTCAGAGTGCTTTTTCCAGGTAAGCGTCCAGCCATTCATGGGGTGGCATACCCTCCTGATAAAGAGAGTCGAAGATTTCAAGGTTGTCAGTGCTGCCGCTCATCACTTTCGTGTATTTTCCGATACCCGAAAGATCGAGCGTCACACGGGCGGCAAAACGGCGGATATCCCCGCGCCTGAACTGGTTTTTAACGACCACATACTGGCGGGCCTGCGGGTCCAGGCGTTTCACCATATCGAAGACTTCCGGCTCAAACTTCATGCCGTCAACGTAGTGAGCACGGTCTGCGCCCGGGTTAGCTGCGAGTATCTGCGTACCACACTGTTCAATCACCGCAGGTGCAATATCATCCATGATGATTTCTGCCGGGGATTGTGTGCCGACAACAAGCATACCGTTGAGTTTACGAATAGTTTTCAGACGGTTATACGCGAAATCCTTAAATACCGGGTCACGCAGCCATTTCCAGAACTCATCCATATAGATGACCAGGCGGCGGCCATCCAGCAGGCTGGTGACACGGTAAAGCAGGTAAAACGATATCGGGGCACATATGGCTGCATCATCCAGAAACTCTGTGCCGTCAATACCAAAATTATCGCAGTCACTGAAATCAAAGGTGTCAGATTCGTTATCGAACACCCAGCCAAATTCGCCTCCCTGTGCCCATTGCGCCAGGCGAATACTCAGGCCATTCTCCTGCGCTTCGCGTGTAGCTGGCTCCGGCAGGTTTTCCAGCAGACGGGTGATACCAAAAATCCGGTACTGTGGTTCATTGCGCATCACGGCACTGACCGCATCGTTCAGTCGTCGCTCATCGCGTGGTGTTAGCGTGGCACCGTTGCGGGTACAGAGGATTTTCATCAGTTGCCGGATAAAGCTGAGATTGCGCTTTGTTGGCGACAGTGAAAACGGGTTCCATCCGGTGGGTTCACCGCTGTTGACCCGGTAATAGCGACCACCCAGCGCCCTGATATGCATTTCTGCCCCCCGGTCCTTGTCCAGATAAACGGTGGTCAACCGCTGTGTTCTGGCATCCGGTGCAAAACTGTCTCTGAGACCATACTTCTGCTGCATGATTTGCAGGAATGTCATCAGCATGGTTTTCCCTGAACCATTGGTGCCGAGAATGCATGTGCTGGCCGGGTTCTTTTCATTGAATTCATCAACCCCTGCCAGGGTGTTATGCAAATTCAGGTAATATCCGTCACCGGATGGAGTTCGCAGTAAGGCCATTGCATCCCCCCAGGGAGCATGGTCGCGTTTTCCGGGATAGAAATTGTGCAGTGCAGCCAGTTCAACAAAGTTCTGGCTGCTGAGTTCCCCCAGCCGGGGGCGCAGGGTGTGATTGCCCGGAAGCTGGGCCATGAACGCCGCTGAAAGAGACAGCTCTGCCGGAACCGGTGTGAGGCCAGTGTTATTCAGGATATTGCTGATTTCACTGGTATCGGCGGCCAGCCGCTCCGGCGAGCGGGAAAACACCATCATTGAAAAATGGTGACGACCAAAGGCGATTTTGCCTGACATCAGCAAATCGAGTGCCACGTCCAGGTCAAGGCGCTGTGAGACCGCGTCGTCATCGGCGCTTATCAGCAGACGCCGCGTGCGGCGAATGGCCTTCCTGGCCTCTTCGCGGGACAGACAGGTGTATGTCTGCGTGATGACATAGTCACACGGAGCGTACAGCAGCGAGTCCATCATCCCGGTGGCGGTTTCCTGCGAAAACTCTTTTATCTCCAGTCCCTGAAAAAAGTGTGTGTCATTCACATGGTTTATCTGTCCGGCTCCGGCGGAAAAGTACAGCGCTGCCGACCCCAGCACATGGTAAACCGGTGTGCGGGTTACACGAACTTTTCGCCACTGGTGTGTCAGCAGATATTCATAGAAGGCAAGCTGGGAAGAATACACACCGCTATCCTCACTGAAGGTGCCGAGTGCACGGGCATCATAGCGTGACAGGGCGGTATCCAGCGCGGCTTTGATATCCAGCATTTCCTGAATTGCGCTTTCCAGCTCCCGCAGCTTCTGTCCGTCCTTCAGGCGTCTGCGTCCTGTTTTCTCCGCACGGGAGAACGGCAGCCAGCAGACCGTCAGGAACAGACGGTTACGGCGAAAGGGTTTTTGCTTCAGTGATGCATAATAACGATGGCTCACTTCATCGGCATAAGGATTACCGGAATCCTTATGCAACGAATCCGTGAACGGCTCACGCACGTTATGAATGCTGAACGTTACGGGCATCCCTTCAAGCGAACGAATCAGGCCATGAAGCTGGCTGGTCCCCGCTTCCAGGTTCTCTTCAGATTCGCAGTCAAACGGTGTCCCTGTCAGTTCCCAGGAGCAGAACAGTTCACTGGTACGTGAACGGACGATATGCTGGTGAATATGGGACGAAAAAGGAATGTATTTTTTTACGGTTGCACACTGGTTCAGTTTCATGGCGTCAAGAAACTCCGTGATATCAACGGGGGTATGTTCTGCGGGCATTAAAGCGGTGGCTCCGAATACCCGGTTTGCGACGGGATGGCCCCTGACCCGCAGCCAGACCGCAATCAGGCTGAAACGCTGAGGTTCAGTTCGGGTCAGGGACTTCATCACCATAAATTCGACGGGAAGCAGTGCCAGAAACGCGATGGAGGTCCAGACTGAGATAATAATGGTGACACCCGTGACGCCCAGCAGGGGAACCATCGGTACGCCCCAGAGCGATGCCGGGCGCTTCATGGCTTTCATCAGTTTTGCCATACAGCCCCCCTCAACTCATCAGCAGTGCGCCAATCTCACTGCCGCCACCAATCAGGATGCCGCCAATGATGATGTAACCACACTGCGACAGGCTGTCGCCTTTCCAGAGCGTCTTGTAACCAATCCAGATCACCGCCACGGTGATGGTTATTGCCGCAAGCCCGTGAAGACCGACAGAAACCTTTTCCATTACGGAATTTGCCCGCTGGAATCCGTCAGCAAGTGCAGGTGATGCCAGAGCGGTCTGCATCAGAACAGAGGCAACCGAACTACGGAGACATCTTTTAACAGGACGACTAATTTGCATCATGAGTCCTCTGTACGGGGGGATTCGGGGTCTCTGTGCCATTCCGGTCAGGCACTTTCTGGCGGAGTTCTGCCGGAACACCACGCACGACGTATCCCGGCCAGATAACACGGGGACGGGGAGACGATACGGGGGCCGCTGGCGGCTTCGTCAGGGACGAGGAACGGGGTTCAGGCGTGCGTGTGGCAGGGACGGTAAAACCGATCCGCTGGATATAGCTTGTCTGTGAGAAGGCAGCTTCCGGTTTCTGACCGGTTTCAAAGTTACCGGCGTAATAACAGCTGAGTGCGCGTTTCAGTGAACCGCCCCGTCGCCAGCAGTCCGTCAGGATGCGTTCAAATACCGACAGACTGGTACAGGGCGAGAACAGGTCGGCGGCGGTGACGCCATACTGGTGAAAATTGGTGCTGGTGATTTGCATCAGTCCGACAGAATAGCGGCGGCCTTTTGCAGCGATCTGTCCGGCGAGACGAATAGCTTTGGCTTTGTCCGGAGGATAATGGGAAATAACGTATCTGCGGCCTGGCTTACGCTCATGGCGTGGAATAATCTCAGCAATGGCCCAGGGATGCAGGCTGGATTCCACACGTGCCACATCAAGTGATATGGACGGGTTAATGCTGGCAGCGCACTGCATCGCCAGCGCCAGAAATGCTTCAGTGGATAGCATAAAACCTCCTGAGAAATAACAGGAAGAGATGCCGCGCGGTGCGCGGCGGGAGAATGACGGTGCGTTATGCCGCAGGCGTGTTGTTTTCGTCTCTGGGTTCCAGCAGAATCAGTTTTCCGGAAACAGCAAGACCGGGAGTCAGAATAATATTCAGCCCCGGTTTGTTATTATGGGCGAAGGCCACACCGACTTTTGTCCAGAATGTACTGGTTTCACCCTGAATGTCGGGTTGTGATTCCTGGGTTATATACACGATATAGTCAGGTTTTTTCATGGGATATCCTCGGGTAAATAAGGATGGAAGGGGATAAAGGGAATAGAAATAATGTCATCACATCCCGGCCCAGCATTCCGGTTTAAACGGGTCAGCGAGGACATTCAGCGGCACCCTGAATTATGGTTATGTGACAGCCCGGCCCGGATTGTTAAAGAGCAATATCCCGTCAGTGCGCGTTAACACCCGAAAGAAATAACCGTGAGTGACGGTATATTCAGCGTGCGTTATCTGACCTCGTGACGAAACAGAAAAATCAAAATGGGAAATAAAAGAAAATTACATGGGGGATTTATACGGAAATAAGAAAACTGCGGGAGATATATAAGGAACAAGAAATTTCAGTCAAAAAATTAAAAAGGCGGAGTAAAATACTCCGCCCTGATATCAGTTATTCCATGTTATTTGCGCCGGCGACGTTCCAGAATGGACTGGCAACGGGTGCAGGTGGTGACACCAGGTAAGGTCCTGCGACGCTTATCCGGGATCGGGGAACCACAAAAACGACAGAAATGTAACGATGGTGCTGATGCTGGCCGGAAACGGCTCTGTTCAATCATGTCTTCCAGGTGCTGTTCATTGAATGCCTGGTCGCGGTCGATCTCATCCGGCATGTGCTGTCCTCCTGTTCTGCTTTTCCTGCTCGCAGAGCATGATGCGGTTCCAGACGGTCGTCAGGGACACCGGATCTGTTTTACCGAATGAGACGGATTCGGTGATTTGCATCATGATGTCAATGGCTTCCGGCGTATCGGTACTGCCGGGGTGGTATTTGTGCCAGAGATGCCAGATCCGGGCATCGGTAGCTTCATCCGGCAGTGGAGAACGTCCGTGAGGAACGGTGATATTGTTCAGCCGACGGCGAAGACAGGTGTCATTTGAGGTCAGTCCGAAATATGCATTTAACAGGGCAATAGAGCCGCCGAGTCGGATAGCCCGGTCAATCTGTTGCTGACGACGTATTTCCTGGCGGGACAGCAGCAGGCACTGATGTAAATGTTCATGACGTACAGTGATATCCAGCAGGGGGACTGACGCCCTGGTGATAAAAAACAGTTCATCAAGGGTCAGCCTGCTGAGGTGTCTGATTTCCTCATTTGTGAATCCGAGCGATTCACAGTAATGAATATCTCCGTTTTTCAGCGCATGTAATGCGTGTGTTAATACCACATAATTCAGCGACGGGATCATCATATCCACTCCTGATACACAGTTATTTTGACGGTACGTCTCAGAATGAAATAAACCGTTAAGGGACCTTACGGGATTTATTTCGACGAAGAGTGATGTGACGTGATTTACTCTGAATGCTGCCTGCGGTTGCTTAATTTCTGGCTGATCCAGTCGTCAATCTCCGATTCAAGCCAGGCTACGCTTGCGGGTCCAATTTTTATTGAATGCGGAAAATCATCTGTTTTCATATACAGATAGATTTGTGTCCGTTTCAGACCGGTTTTTTCCTGCACCTGTTTCAGACGTAATAGCTGGTATGGCATGATCTTCTCCTGCGGTAAATAGGGGGATACCCGGAGATGACACAGAAACACAGAAGAGAGGGAGGAGGAAAGCACGTAAATCCGTATTAAGGATAGCGAGACCCTTAATACGGATTTCCATGTGAGTTAATTCTCCCTTGTTTTAACCGGTGGTGGAGAACCACGCTCAAGGGCATTCCTGATAGTGTCGCCACTCAGTTTATCCGTTATCCCCTCGTTTCTTGCCCATTGTTCAAAAATAGCCTGTAACTTGTACGGCTTACCTATCAGTGGGCTGATGGCATCATTATTACGGCAGGCGAGCCAGAACAGACGGGCCATTGCCGTTGACATACGGGAAGCTGTAGGTGGCGGTTTAGTATTCCCGGTGCAGTCGCGGGCAAACCTTTCAAGCTCTGAGTAGCGTAAAACAATCCATGCATCCTGCGGGAAATGGTGAAGCGGGAACCAGCCCTTGCGGTGTTCCCGGATGCGGATTTCTGAAAGCTGATTTTTCACAGCAGAACGCATATTACGGGGCAGTTTGAGTAACTGACTGTTGATCCGATCACGCCAGCTCACGCACTCAAATAGCTGAAAGACCTCACCAGAAGAGGTGACGGTAATTCCATAATTAATATTGTTCCCGCCACGCAGGGGGCACTGAAGTTGCATGGTACGGGCCAGTAAACACTGGAGCAGAACATATTCATACCCCATAAGTGGTGTATCAAGGAGCTGTCTGGAGGACGGAATATACCGGCCTTCCGTGCTTATGATCAGGTTCCTGCCAGCCAGGAAACAGCCGGAATTCAGCATGCAAAGCCTGTTAACCAGTGAATTTCCGGTTGAAATACATTTGATTTTATTTTCCAGTAATTTGATTTTCCTTAAAAAAATGGTTGACTGGAAATTAACTGACAGTGTGATCCGGCCCTGTAATGCATGTCGATAAATATCGTAATCCATAATTTTTAGTCCCGTAAATTCATTAAGGGCACATACCGCTTCGGGGATTGTGAGCCAGTCTGATTTATTTCTGGCAGATAATACGGAGGAATGGCTGAACATAATTGATTTCCTTAACCAGAATGCATATATGTAACTATGGCATAAGCATATAGCTGAATGTTATATTGAGAACTTTCAGCTATATCGACCGGGAGACATTTTTCCGGTGGAGCAATCCTGGTGTTAACAAGAAATCGGTAATGGTTAACTTATTGAATTTAAATCATCTGCTCTTAATACAGATACCTTCATCCCTGATGTTAGTTGTTAAATCAAAGGCAATAATAAACCAGATTACGTTGATTGCAATATAAATACAGGTTCATAAAAATGTATGTATTGTACGTACTGTATTGTACGATACAAAAAATTAAATCCGATATCTGGAGATAGTATCTCCTCGAATGTCACCTTGATTAATGATATATCATATATTGATGTTATAAGTTCATGGCGTAACATCTTGATATTAAATGTAATAATCTCTTTTATAAAATATTCCGTGTCGGTGTGAGCATACCATCATGCTATATGGCAGAACGTATAGTTGCGGTGTCTGAGTGGCAGATACGGAATAACCATAAGGAGAGGGGAGGGATTATTGCGTAATACTCAGCGACCAGGAGAAATGTTCTCAGGCTGTCATCGGTAATATTCGTTCACCCGTAATGTTGAGAAGTATCTCGCATCTGCCCCTCTTCATCCAGGAATAGACTGTGAGATAATCGTTACAAATCATAGCATTAAGATGGAGTATGAATGATTATCATTTACATTTAATTACAATTTACCTGTGTTTACAACTTGAAATGTATCCGTTTATTTATATACATGAATACGTACCTGAACGGTACGTTCCATTCTGAATTAATGTAATTCGAGGAGATGGATATGAAAGCTAACGTTTTACCTGTCGTACATTTAACGAAGAAAGACAATACGGTATCTGTAAACCGTATTCCGACAAAAGCCAGTAAAATCACACGGGGACACTCAGTTGACCGTATCCCTGAGTATTTTGGTCCTCCTGGTGGTCCCATCCTCTTCTATAGCTAAGCAATAATGTAAGTACGGCGGGAGCCTCCCGCCGTCACCCTCTGGTTCAAGGGAGTGATACAATGCTTATTGTTCCTGATACACTGAAAATAGCCCGTTTCTGTAATGATATAATCATTCTGGATCTTCTTCTGGATGAATATACTGTTCTTGAAAATGCTGCTGACAGTTTTCTTTTGCATCATGAGATAGATCCTGTCATTGAAGATTTTTTGATTTCAGATAAACGTTGTCAGTATTTAAAGCCAGTCAGTCAGGAAACACCAGAAGCATTCCTTGAAATCCGCTGGATGAAGCCCTCTGCTGATTCGCAGTACGGTAACATTTTTTCACGCATGTCTGCATTTATGACGTTGCTCATCTGTAAGCGTAAGCTCCGTCGGAGTGGAATGATGGCAGTCAGACATGAATTCCCGAATGCAGGGATTTCCGGAAGCAGGACGAGTATCACGTCACAAGTTATGACAGAAATAAAACAGGAAATAGCCTCACTCAATAGCGTTTTTGATTTTATTTCGCACGAAAACCCCTGCCTTATATATTCCTGTACTCTTAGACGCCGTCTCCGTACCAGAAAAATAGACGCAAAAGTTGTCATCGGGGTGCGAACTCGCCCCTTTTTCAGCCATGCCTGGGTGGAAGTTGATAAGACGATAATCAGTGATGATCCTGGTCTGAGGGAAAAAACAAGTGTGATTCTGGAGTACTGAAATGCTGATTATTCCTGCTGCTCTTTCCGGAAATATGACACCATTAAAATGGTCTGAAGAAATCAAAGATAAATATTATCATGTATTCCTGGACAAGACATGGTGTCACCGTAATCATAATAACAAATTATATATCTATAGTGGCTGGGCATTGTCTGGGGAAGGAGAACAACTCTCTTTTTTTGATGTTGCGCCTGACATTTTTGAAGATAAGCTCAGAACAGCCGACGGATATTATTGTCTGATTATCATTGATAAGAACGAGCTGCGTTTGATAAAAAGTCTCTATCGATATTGTGATATTTATTATACCAGAATGACAGAAGGGTGGATTGCCGGAACGCACCTGGAAGATATATTCAGTATCTGTGGAAAGAAATCCATTAGCTCCCGGTTTGTCAACCATTTTTTAGCGGACAGCTTTAATTCCGCATTCATATCTCCTTTTGATAATATTTTAAAGGCTTACTCAGGATGCCTGACACATATCGATCATCAGAATATTAATACAGAACCTTTTGTGTCCTTAACTCCTTTGAAGAAAGGTACTCTGGAGGTTCTGGCTACAATAATGGATAAGCTTCCTTCAGAAGCTCCTCTGGCGCTTTACCTTTCTGGCGGACTGGACTCATCCCTTGTTTTTTTCACTTTACTCAGGTCAGGACGAGAATTTGATGTGCTTCATTGTCTGCCATTCAGTTTTGAGACGGATACGGAACGGGTTGATGCACTGAGGCTTTGTCGGACGTATGGCGTTAAAATGACAGAACTGCTCCCGGCTACAGAGAACAAACGACATCATGATACAAAGGTAAATCATCCTTCTGATTGTCAGGTCATACAGACAGTCTGGCATGACAGCAGTGACGGAACACTTATTGATTTGAGTGACTGGTACTGTCTGGATGGTCATGGTGGCGACAGCGTTTTTATTCAGTCGCCGTCTGTCAGGATAGTACGTGACCTTGCAGGGAAGGGACATTTAAGATATGCTTGCAAGATGGCGCACAGTATAGGTCAACTGAAATCAAGGTCTGTCTTTTCTGTCATCATGTCGGCGCTGAAGCCCGTGAAATCCACTGAACGACAGGAAATTCAGCATCCTCTTCTCAGGACGTTTCCGCCCGGGACAGCATGGTATGATTACATCCATGAAATCGTCAGAGTCAGCGAAAGTATGGCATGCCGCTCCGGAACGCTGAACTTTTCACCACTTCTGAGCCTGAATGTTATACGCAGCCGTTTGTCCGTAAATTATGAAGATAACATTAGTTCCGATCATGATCGGGCACATATCCGCAGGGATGCTCTTGAGCAGTTCCGTGATGATATTTTCATAAAAAAAACGAAGCGTTCTTCATCGCAGTTAATTTGTAACATATTACGGCAGTATGAGAGTGAACTTATTCTCTTTGTCTCCCGGCAGAGGGAAAAGCTAAATCCTGATTTTGAGTCTGTTATTAAAAAAATAAAATATAATACGCATGTTGAACTTGATTCCAGCCTTCCGGTTATTCTGTCTATTATAAAATTAATGAAATTTATGGAGGCAACCGGTCTGAATATTGCTGATGCAGAGGTAAATGATGAATACCCTGAAAATGTTTAACAATATGTTTCGTGTAACTGGCACTTTACTTTCCGGAAAGTTATTGTTTATTATTCTTTTGTCGGTATTGTCATCTGTTCTGATAATCATCTCACCTCTTCTGATATCCCGAATGACCGGATACCTGATGGGGGGGGAGGTGGATGTTTCGGGTATTCTTTTTATACTGGGGGGGATCTATGTTTTTGCCATTTCAGCACAAAAGATTATGGCATTCTGGGGAACTTACCTTCAGGCCGCGTTGCGGGTTGAATGTATCGCAATAATATCGGAGTTTTACCTGCGAAAACTTTATAACGGTCATTCGCAAAAAGATAATGCCGGAGGGATCAGCCAGCAACTCAGTCAGGCTACAAACGATATTTATATTATTATACGGGAACTTACGTTTGGTCTGCTCCCGCCATTAGTTCAGCTCTTTATCGCTGTCTGGACTATACTATCATCAGGGGATTATCCGGTCGCAGGGATGTTCCTGCTTTTCGCCGTATCGTTTATTTTCTGTAATTATATTTATACTAATAAAATAGTTATGGCAAGACAGGCATTGATGGACAGTTCCAGAAAAACTTACTCATTACTTTCAGACAGTGTCAGAAATATCCCTGTCGTCCGGGTTTTTAATGGGTTTGATATTTTCATGAAACGCTTCAGAACCCAGCTTACCGATGATGCCAGTACTCAGAATACTTTCTGGAAAATCAGTTTTCAGTCTCAGTTTATTTCAGGGTTGTTGCAGATAATTTTCTTTGGTTCTGCATTTTTCTACACGCTGAATGGTGCTATTGACGGGCGAGTATCGACAGAACATTTTATTCTCGTATCAGCCTATATTCTCATACTGTCTGCCCCCCTGGAAAACCTCGGGCAATCTTTCATTAATTTCAGACAGGCAGCCTGGGCCTTTACTGTATTCTCCGGCGAACTGTTACCACATCCTGAGAACAATAATAAAAAAACCTGTAAACCCCAAAATGGTACAACCGAACTGAGTCAGGTCAGCTTACGATATCCCGATGCCACATCAGACACACTACGCGACATTACTGTTCGTTTCAGGTCCGGGGAATTCGTTACCATTACCGGCAGTAGTGGTGCCGGTAAATCCACATTGCTGAAAATTCTTGCCAGGCAACTTCAGCCCACAACAGGAAAATATACTGTCGGGGAATGCGATATCAGTGCGCTTCCTGAACAGGAATTCTACGAAAATGTTGCTTACGTCTCCCAGGAGGAATATGTCTTTATGGACAGTATTGCCTACAATCTTCAGATTGCGAACCCGCAAGCAACACGTGCGGAGATGATCAGTGCTCTGGAAAAATCCGGGCTTCAGATAGGCAACCTTCGGGGAGAAAAGTTGCTTGAGCTGGATCTGACAAATGAAGGTGCTAATATCTCTGGCGGACAACGACAGCGTCTTTCCCTTGCCCGACTCTTTTTGCGCAATCCTGCCGTTATTCTACTGGATGAAATTACTTCGTCGCTGGATTTGATTTCTGAAACGCAGGTTATTAACGCCATAATCAGCAGTTTCCCTGAGGCCACGATAATCAGCATTAGCCACCGTCTCAGTACCTTTTCCTATTCAGACCGGATCGTGGTAATGGAAAATGGCTGTATTACTGATACGGGGTCAATGGATGAATTATCCATCAGGAATGGATTTATCATGAACATATTACATGCTGGGGCTGGTTCTACATCAGGATAGCGGTGATTTATTTTTTTACCGCATTAAGTTATGCTCCGTCCATCGGGGCGTAAATATCCGTGTCTGGTTAGCATACTGTAAGCTGTTCAGTTACTCTCGATTCTTTTAATGACTTCATTCATTTCGTCTTCATGCAGCGCCAGTAAAATTCGGGCCATTCTTTTAGCTTCCCCTTGATCTGACGAGCCATCCACAGATATTTCCTGAAGGCGTTCTGTGGTTAATACTGTTTGATTCTGCGATATAAAAAGGTAACTGCGTCCGTCTATCTTGATTTTTTTTAGCTCATTCTTTCTGACAAGTCTGTTTAGCTGGCAAAGAACTGAATCAGTCCGAATAGAAGGTTTTATTTTTTTATAGCGATCATGAATTTGTCTTGCTGTAAACTCTCCCGTTTGCTTTCTGATAAAATCAGTTAATGTTATTATTTGCATATTTTATATTTTAATCCCTTTGAAATATATGTTTGAGGCTAGTTTATCTAATTCCCTTCACCATCTGATCCGCTGAGCGGACCAGATGGTGTTCTAAAACGGGGAAACATATTTCCTCTATGGTTATATTTAAACCATAAGTCTGAAAGGATGATCAGAACCGGTAACCCATACCAACGTTAAAACCGTTAACAGAACGATTACCGTCAAGATTAGCATGAGTCCCTTCGTAACCAACATTGACTGATAAATAATCAATGGGGTTGAATGTTACACCAAATCCGTAGGCGAAAGAGGTGGTTTTTTCCGATATCCCTTCGTGATTTACGAAGTTATCTGTGACATTTATCCAGCGGGTATTCCCGGTCGCTTTGATATGTGCAACACCTCCCAGGGCATACAACGACACGTAATCATTAATACGGTATGCTGGACCAGCAAGGAGAGAATAATACTTTGCATCAATATGATTATTGACAGAGTCCCCTGAGAGCAAATAATTTTGTTCATCATCACCTTTCATATATGTAAAGGATGCGAGAACACTGAGTGGATTGTTAAACTCATAGCGGTATTGCAGGTTTACACCGCGAATATCCTTGAAATCCTGTATTTTGCTTTGCGCATAACCAACAGAAATCGTATGGTTATCAGCAAATGCCATGCTGCTTACGCCAGTCATTGTTGTAGTCAGTAGCATTGCGATATATGTGTTTTTCATATCTATTCCCTTTCCTTTATCATGGCGATTTTACTCAGACGGTGGCTTACGAGTTCGATACTTATCTGTCAGGTTAAAAATAATAGCTGCTATAGTGATGGCTGCACCTGCGATTAAACTTTTTATGAAGCCGCTGGTAATGCCGTTAAGAGTTAAAAATAGATTGTTTGAATGGATTAATCCCATGACAATGCGAATAATTAAACTTAATGCAAAAAATGCACTTGAGTAATACAGGAACATTAGTATGTACTTGAAGGCGATTCTCATCATTTATCACCTTCTTTATCTTTCACGATTTCTTTACCAATATCACCAATTTGCTCAGAAATATATGCTCCGCCGATTTCATAAATAAATCCAGGAAGCTCCTTCCCGGTAACTGAGTTTACAAATCCCGGAGCATGCTCTGCAAACTTCCCGCCAAGCCAGGCTCCTGCGGCGGCACTACCCATAGAACCAGCATCTGGCCCATCAGTAAAGAATGCACCTCCGGCAGCTATACCGACGTTTTGCCAGACGCCTCTTCCCGGTGAAAGCATTCCGGAAATTCCGGCACTTGTACTACTCCTGTAATCCCATGTTTTACGCTGACTTTCAGGTAAACTCAGGTTTTCTGCGCTGTTAATATCTAACCATTGATAAGTACCGTTAACAATCTCTGCAATCGCTCCGCCAGCGATCACTTTACCAACTGAGGCCGCAGGGCCGAGATACCACGCCCCGGCAATCATCACGCCATCCTGATAACCTTCAACAATTACTTTGGTTATATTCGCGCCTTCCGGCAAATCACCCCTGGCAATGTTATCTAGCCCGGCTTGCTTTTGTTCCAGCGTCAGCCCCTTGTCCTCAGCATGCTGATTCCATGATGATACTGCGTTTACGTAATCAGCCATTCCCTTACCAAAACTTCCGGGATTAAAGTTATTGTTTTCAACGGTCGTTTTACCTGACTGTGCACCGGCAAGGGCCGACGAGGTACTGTCACCCGCAATTCCACCCGCAATACCGGAGGCAATGGTCGCCAGCGCGCTGATGGTCTGTTTCTCGGTTTCGCTCAGTTCACTGACGGGTTTGCCGTACATTTCCTGCGCTATCATCCCCATCACTTCACCGGTCGCAGCGCCTGCTGCACCCGCCAGGGCATTCTGCCCCTGCATACTTGCCAGTACCGCATTCGCCACGGCATGGGCCGCTATTTTAGCGGCTTTGTCATCGTCACCCAGACCGGAATGGTGACCGATAGCTTCTGCCACATATGGCGCAGCCGCTCCCGCAATGGCCGCATTCATATCACCACCGGCAAGCCCCTGCGCTGCCGCTGATGCGGCCTGTATCATCTGCTGGTATTTGCCGCCGGTCCCCAGACCGGAGGCGTTCATCGCCTCGTTATACGCCGTCTGGTATATCTGATTCTGGATATCCGTTTCCGTAATCTCTGTCTTACCCTGTTTTTCCAGGGCTGTAAGGGCTGCTGCTCTGTCGGCACCGGTAACATTTTTCATCTTCTCCTGTGCCGCTTTCGTGGCGGCTATATCGCCTTCCGTGCGGGCAATATCCGTGGCCTGGTTACTGATTTCACCGATGAGCTGCGCCTGGTCAATCTTCTGCTGCTCTTTCTCTTTATCAAATATCTGACCAATACTGCCATTGGCGTTCGCCGTGTCGCGGGACAGATCATCCACATTCTGCTGCTGGCTGTCCTTATCGCGGATGATAATATTTCCGCCGCTGATGGCCGATGACGTTGTCCCTTCGGCACTGCCGCTGCTGTTGACACCCGTCAGCAGGCTGTTCGCCATATTCCCGGCAAACTGACCACCGATACTGCCGCCGCTGCTCATCCCGACACTCTGGTGTTCAGTCTTATATTCTGCCTCGTTGTGAATATCGCTCCAGCCAAGCGTCCCCGTATCCAGACGGTTTTTATCTTCGCTGGCAGATGACGCAATCACCGCGCCATCAAGCTGAGTGTGTCCGCCGACCTTAATATCAAAGCCACCACTGCCTGCGGTGATACCGCTTTGTTCATTGACCGACTGATAGTTGCTGTCCATTTTATCGCGGCTGGCATTCACGCTGGCTGAACCGGACATGGAGCCAATGTTGAACGTACCACTGGCACTGACGTTTTGCTGTTTGCTGTGGTAGCTGTCGCTGTCCTGCTCGCTGCGGAGGGTCAGGTCCCGGCCAATATCAGCGGTCACGCTCTCCCCGCTGACCTGTGCCCCGATGAGGTTTGCATCACGTCCGCTGGTAATGGTCAGATTGTTACCCGCATCCACCGTGGTTTCGGTATGTGTGGTGCCATTGCCTTTCTCGCTGCCCTTTCCGGCATTGACGCTGGCGGAGACGCTGATACCCCAGCCCCCGGAGCCTGCGCCAATCCCCACGCCGACACTGCCACCTTTGCTTTCATTTTTACCGTCAAGCTTCGAGGTGTTCTCAGCCGAAATCAGGTTCACGTCGCGGTTTGCCGACAACAGCACATCATTACCGGCCTGCACCTGGCTGCCCTGAATCAGAATGTCGCCGTCCTGCCCCTTCTGCCCGCTACCGCTGGCAATCACCGTCATGTTGTTACCGGCAGTGAGACTGCTGCCTTTTGAGGTGGTCTGTTCGCTGGTTTGTGTGGATTTTGACGACTGGCTGCCGTAAGAGAGGCTGACACCAACGGTGTTGTTATTCTCTGCACTGTCGCCTCTGGCTTCGTCCATACGTACCGCCTGGGATGCCTGGACGCCGGATAATGCGGCCTTCACGCCCTGAAGGGCGGCAAGGCGGTCATTGTCACTTTCTTTCGCCTGGTTTGCTGACTGCACCGCGCCGTTAAGCGCACTGCCTGCGGCTCCCGAAAGGGCGAGGGTGAAGCCGGAACTCTTCTGCTCCACCTCGTGGGTCTGTTTACTGTTCTCTGTGGCTGACGTGACGCTGACGTTCTTCCCGGCAAGCGTCATGTCGTTACCGGCAATGATATCTGAACCATGGATGGCAAGGTCATTCCCTGCGGCCAGGGTGACATTGCCATTAACTGAGCCAACGGTACTGCCCTGATGCGTCACATTCTGCGCCGTATCGGTGACTTTAAGCGCCTGCGAGCCGTATGTCATACCGATACCACCGGTGCCGGAGAGTCCCGATTTCTTCTCCTGCTTCTGGTGGCTTTCTGAACTGCGTTCTTCTGCGGTGGTGATGGTCAGATTATTTCCGGCTTTCAGGCGCACATCATTATCACCGACAATGCCGCTGCCCTGTACCAGAAGGTTATTTCCGGCCCGCATGTTCACGCTGTCCCCGCTGAACAGGGAACCCTGTGCGGTTTCACGGTTCACCACATCATGGGTGGTGGTGGTTTTCTTCGAGAAAGCGCCGCTGCTGCCGGTATATTTGTGTTTTGATTCAAATTCGCTGCTGTCTGTCGCGGCGGTGATGCTGATATCCCGGCCTGCACCAATCCCCAGACTGCCACCGGCAGAGACCGTGGCGGCCTGCGCGTTCACATCCCGGCCTGCGACCATCACAACAGATCCTGCACCGCTGATTTCACTGCCGGTATGCTGCGTGGCAGACTGTTTCAGCCAGTTATTTTTATCCCAGGTGATACTGTCGCTGGCTGAGGTGGTGATGGTCTTCAGGTTCAGGTCACGTCCTGCATTCAGCACCGTCTGGCTGTTCTTGCCGCTGTTGACCACCTGCGCCCCGGAGAGACTGATATCCCGCCCGGCGGACAGCGAGAGTTTACCGTCCTCTCCCTGAACGTAAATGCCGCCCGTTCGTGCGAGGGTGGTGCGCTCAAAACGGTTATTTCCGGCGGTACTCTGCGCGCTGCGGGTGGTGGTCACCACGTTGATGTCGCGTCCGGCGCTGGCAAGAACGGTGTTATTTCCGCTGATAATCCCGCCGATATTGTTGATATCGGTTCTGGCCTGAAGGCTGACATCCGCCCCCTGGATGGTGCCCGCTTTATTGGTGATGTTCTCTGCGCTGAGCTGCACCGCCTCGCGTCCGCTGAGCGTCCCGCTGTTCAGCAGGTCACCCTTAAGCTGCATCACCACATTCTGACCGCCCAGCAGGGCGCCGGAGCCGTCAATATCCCCCGGCTTCACGCGGACATACACCTGCGGCACCATCACGGTCTGCCAGCTCCCGTCCGCAAGCTGTACCTGCGTGTTCACCAGCCACACCATATCCCCGGTCAGCAGGCTCATCTGCTCTGCGGTTAATGCCACGCCGGGAATGAGGTTATGCTGTTTACCAAAGCTTATCCCCGCATCCATCAGTGCCTTAAACTGCGCCTCATCGCTGCGGTGGTCCCCCAGATAGCGGCCACCGGTCAGGGCAACGATCTGCTCGCGAACCAGGCGCTGCTCGTAGTAACCGTCCCCCAGACGTTTATGCATATTGTCATGGTTCATGGCGAACGCATTCTGCATATAGTCGCTGCCGAGCCACTGTTTGTTATTCGTGAAGCGCGGATCGGTTTCCACCAGATACGCTGCGCCCGGCTCCGGATGCGTTCTGAACAGACTGTTATCCGGCAGACGCGTGTCCGGCCCGGTGACGCGCACCACAAGTGACGGCCCTGAATCACCGCTCACACCGCTGTTCACCGGAATTTCAAACTGCTGGCCGGGGGTCAGCACCACGGGCTGACGTGCCGGGATATCCCGCCCGGACAGCGCAGGAGCACCGGCAACGAGACCCGGCATCCCTCCCGACAGGTCAGGGCGACTGCCCGCGCTCACGCTCTGCATCCCCGGCGTCAGCGTACTGCTGTCCACACCGGCAGAAATACCACCGTTTCCTCTGATGGTGGTATCCGCGGCATGCTGTCCTGCTGCGGCGAGCTGAAGCCCGCTGCCGTTAACGCTGCTGTTGCCCTCCAGCCGTCCGGGCCTCAGCGTGATACTCTGTATCACCGTCGGCGGGACATAGTCAGACACCTGGGTGCGCTGTGAGTCCCCGCCTTTGTTACTTTTACGCGAATAGTGGGTGACGCTGCCCTCGTCGGTTATCCACCGCTGTCCTTCCGGCATCACGTTATCCACGGTATCCGCCACAATCCCGAGCGTACCGCCCGCCACAATCTGGCTTTTATCATTCAGCACGTGACCGGCGTTAATGGACAGGTGCCCGCCGGAAAGGATTTTCCCCGGATCGCTTTCCTGAATCACCTCTTCTTCGATGGTCCGGGTGTAGTCATACTCGTAAAAATTATCGTTATTGTGGCCCGTATCTTCCGGCGTGTTCAGGTTCAGCAGGCTGTCAGCTGAGTTATTGTCCACAAACACGCCGTCCGCATTCGCATCCCAGCGGTTCGGGGAGCCGTTATGCTGGTATTCGTGGATATGTTCCGTGGAGACCTGAACCACTTCAGTGGTGAAACGGTCGTTAATATTGTTGAGCTGCCCGACGGAGAGTGCCATATTTCCGGCAGACTCAATGGTCGAACTGTGGTTACTGAGTACGTCAGCCTGGCCTGTTGCCATCCCGCCGGCATCAAGCTGCCCGCCGAGGACCATATCACCGCCGCTGTAAATCAGCGCGTGATCGCGGTTATTGACCGTACCCGCACCGATATCCACACGCTCGCGCCCGGCAATAGTGGCGGCGGTCCCGTTTTCGGCCAGGTTATTGAGCGCGCCCGCCTGAATGCCGACATAATCCCCGTAGATACGCCCGGTGCCCGTGTTTGTCAGCGTTCCGGCCTTCAGCAGCGTCCGGTTGCCGTCAATCAGACCGTAGTTCGTCAGCGTGTCTGCCACCGTCAGCCAGGTATGGCCTGCGGCAATCTCGCCGGTGCCGGCGTTGTACAGGTTGCCGGACGTGAGGTCGAGTTTCGCTCCGGCCAGCAGTTTCCCGCTGTTGGTGACCCGACCGGGCGTGGTGAGCGTCAGATTACCGTTAGCAATCATCTCCCCGGTATTGACCATATCCTGGCGGCTGTTCAGCACCATATCCCCGAGGGACAGCAGCTGACCGTCCCCGCCGATGCGGTCAGCCTGAATGGTGACACGCTCCCCGGCCTTCACCACGCCGGCGGTATTGACCAGATTAAGGGCGGAGCCCTCCAGTGACAGCGTACCGCCTGCGGCAAGCTCGCCCCGGATGTTGGTGAGCGTCCCTGCGTTCGTGATGCCAAGACTCTGACCTGCCAGGAGCGTGCCGTTTGTGTTATCAAGCGTCTGAGTGCCGGCAACGACGTTCAGCCCCTCAATCCCTTTATCTGCGGCCTGCGTGTCGCGGTTAATCAATGATGCGGCGTTAAGGGTGACCGTGGCCCCGCTGCGGATAAGTCCCAGCGTGTTATCAATCACGCCCTGTGCGGCACTGACCAGCAGGCTGCCGACGCTCTGAATCTGACCGTTGCGGTTAACGAGGCGGTTCACGGTTAACGCGGTGGCATGTTCGCCCACCACACGCCCGCCGTTGCTGTTATCCAGCCACCCGGCCCTGAGTGTGAAATCACCTTTTGCCCCGAGGGTGCCGTTCCGGTTGTCCAGCCCCGCCGTGGCAAGCTGCATGGATGCCAGGCTGTAAATCGTGCCGCCCCGGTTATCGAGAAGATGGTCACGGGTATCCAGTATGACGCCACTGCCCTGAATCAGCCCGTCCCGGTTATCGGTATCACTGCCGGTGCTGAGTCTGAGCTGCTCCAGCGCCACCAGGGTCCCGCTGATATTACTGAAACGCCCGGTATCCAGTACGGCCTGTTTCCCGGCGAGCAGCAGACCACGATCATTAAGCAGCGTGGCGGAGGTGATATGCATATTGCCCTGGCTGGTTATCCCGCCGGTGTCGCCGCTGTTGCGGTTACTGATGTCCCCGACGGTCAGCGTCATGTCCGCGCCGCTCTGTACCAGCCCGCCGTTATCGTTGTCCAGCCGCTGGCCGGTTAGCGTCATGTTGCCCTGTGCAGCAATCTGCCCCTGGCGGTTACCGGTCTGGCTGATGTCCAGAGCGGCATCACCGCCGGTGACCAGCACGCCCTGTACGTTATCCAGGCGCGTGGCGGCAATCGTCAGGTTTTCACCCGAACTGACCACGCCTTCCCGGTTGTCCAGCGTATCCGCCAGCGTCAGTGCCATTTCCCGTGCGGCGCTCAGCGTTCCCCCGCGATTGTCAACGGACTGCCCGCTCAGGGAGAGGGCATTTTCCGATGCCAGGACGCCGCTGCGGTTGTCGACGGTGGTGGCCTGAAGCGTGGTGTTCCCGGCCCCCGCCAGCAGGCCGTTCTGGTTATTCAGTGTTCCGGATGTGACATCGAGCGTCCCGAAACTGATTATGCCCCCGCCTGTCGTTTGCGTGTCGCGGTTACTGAGTGTGTTGCCGTGGGTATTGATGTGCATATCGCTGCCGGACTGTATCAGACCGCGATCGCTGTTTATTGCGCCCTGTGCCAGCAGAACCAGCGTCTGCCCGGCGGCCATCAGACCGTCCTGATTATCCACCGCCCCCGTCGTGAGGAGGGCAGCCCCTGCGGCAACCAGACTGCCTTCGCGGTTATCCAGCGCGCCGCTGTTAATCTGCAGTACTGCAGCGGAGAAAATGCCACCGCTATCTTCCGTCTGGCGGTTGCTGAGACTGTTGCCCTGCGTGTCAAGGCGCATGTCCGCCCCCGACTGTATCAGTCCCGCGTCATTAATGAGCGGTCCGCTGACCCGTGCCGACAGCGCATCCTGCGCAACAATGACGCCCGACAGGTTATTCAGCCGGCCCGACTTTATCTGAATGGCGCGGTCTGATACCACGGCACCGCTTTCGTTGTCGAACTCTCCCGTGGCGAGAGAAAGGGCCTCCCCGGCCAGGATACCGCCGGTGCTGAGGGTGTCCTTATTAATCAGCTGATAACCGTGCGTATCCACTGTCATGCTGCGGGCCGCCTGAAGCAGACCCGCTGTGTTATCCAGCAGGCCGGAGGCGGATAACGTCATGTCCCCGGCAGAGACCAGGGCACCTTCGCGGCTGAGCAGGGCGCTGGCGTGAAGGGAGACATCGCTGTCAGACAGTATCAGTCCCCGTGAGTTGTCCACATCGCCCGCGTTCAGCGTCAGCCGGTCACCCGCGACCAGTCCACCGGACTGAAGGTTTTCACGGTTACTAAACCAGTTTGCGTGCGTGTCAATGTCCATCCGGCCGGTGGACTGTATAAGCCCCCGGTCATTATTCACGGTCCCCTGTGCGCTGAGGTTCAGTAACGCCCCGGCGGCCAGCACGCCGTCCTGGTTATTCACGGAGGCTGTGGTGAGGCGGGTTTCGCCCCCGGTAATAAGGACGCCCCGGGCATTATCCAGCATCCCGCTGCGAAGCGTCAGCGCTGACTGCGCATATATCCCGCCGCTTTCGCCGCTGTTCCGGTTCGTGAGCGCCTGACCGTGGGTGTCCACCGTCAGGTCACGACCGGCCCGGAGAAGCCCGGCATCGTTGTTCAGCTCACCGCTGCTGACGGAGAGATTATTCTGTGCGGCGATAGCACCATTCTGGTTACTGAACGCGGCGCTGCCCAGCGCAAGGGTGACGTTATCCCCGACCAGCAGTCCCTGTCGCGAATCCAGTCCGTCAGCCGTGACCTGCACATCGCGTTTTGCCGCAATCTGCCCGGTCATATTCGTCAGTGCACCGTCACTGGCAATGGTCACACCGCCCGTCTCTGAACTTATCAGCCCCCCGTCATTATGAAGCTGCCCGGTGGTGACGGTGACGTTCCCGGCTGCGGCCATCAGACCTTCACGGCTGTCCGCCTGAGCCTGGGCCTTCACCGTAAGACTTCCCGCCCCGGCGGCCAGTACCTGACCTTTCCGGTTATCCAGACCACGGGTGCCTAACTGAACGCTGCCATTCGCGGCAATGACGCCACCCCGGTTATCGGTGTTCTGACGCACCGCCAGCACCATCGTGCCGTGACCACTCTGAAGAAGCTGCCCGTCGCGGTTTGAGAGGGTATCCGCATCAATACGGATACCGTCTGCCGTGGTGGTACTGCCGTCCAGCACAAGGTTTTGTCCCTTCAGCGCCAGCGTACCGGATGAGGACAGCGTACCGTTATCGCCGAGGAAGGTGGCTGAGGATACCGTCAGGGCACCGCTGCCCGCATGGATAATCTCCCCGCTGCGGTTATCCAGCGTGCGGGTGTTCAGCGTCAGGTCACGGGCGTTGGTCGCAATGCTGCCTTTATGGTTTTCAATGCCGTCCTGGTGGTTCAGCACCAGGGCATCCGTACCGCTCTGGACAATCCGGCCCTCATTATTCTGAAGGCGTTTTGCGGTCAGCGAGAGCTTATCCGCGGCCAGCAGTCCGGCGTTATTATTCAGCGTCCCGGTGGTGGTGGCTTTCAGCGCCCTGCCGGCAATGACCTGCGCCCCGGCGGTACTAAGGCTCTGCTGTTTTGCATCGAGGGTGATGTTTGTGGCCTGCATTCTGCTGGCTGACGCATCCAGTCCCTGAGCAGACATATGGATATCACCGCCTGCCACATTCAGGCCGTGCGTGTCCAGCTTTCCTGAGGCGGTGAGTTTCAGGTCACCACTGGTGCCGGTTTTTCCATCAGACTGCACGCCTGCCGCCAGCGTGCCGGACCCGGTACTGGTTATCCGCGAACCTGAAAGCGTAACGTGGTTCCGCGCGGCCATCGTGCCGCTGTTATGCACGCCAGACGCGGCGGATACCGTGGTGCTGTCGGATGACCACACCGAGCCGCTGTTAGTGATGTTGCCGGAGGCACTGACGCTGAGTGATTTTTGCGACAGCATGCTGCCGCTGCTGATGACATCCCCGTTCGCGCTGACATGCAGCGCATCACGGCTGCTGACCTCTCCGCTGTTCTCAATACGTCCGTCGGCGGTGATGGTCACCAGCCCGGCTTCGGTGCCGATATGGCCTGCGTTACGCACGCCGACGCCTTTCTCGGTCCCGCGCAGACGAATTTTCCCGGCATACATCCCGCCCACCTGAGCCACATCCAGCGCCAGCTGCGGTCTGGTGCTGCCGTTGTCCGCAAGGACTGTGGTCTGTTCATGTGCCGCATCCACCCGGTTACGTCCGGTGGTGACCTTCAGGTCGTTTGCATGGACAGCGGCATTGACCCTGACGGCACGGGCAATAATGTCGGTGTGGCCCTGGCGGGAGGCGTCCAGCCCCTTACCGTCCACGGTAATCTCACCGCGTTCGACCTGGTAGCCGGTCAGGTTACCGTTCTGCATCTGAGGCGTCCCGGTCGTCAGCGTGATGCGCCCTGCATTGATAAATCCACAGCCGCTACAGCCGATCCCCGCCGGGTTTGCAATGACGACCTGTGCTTTCTGGCCCGCCACTTCAATGTAGCCATTCAGACGACTCGGATTGCGACCGTTTACCTCATTGAGGATAATTTTCGCCTCACCTTTTGCCAGCCACGGGTTAGCGGAGACCATTCCCCCGAGCTGTGTTGACGTGTTTTTGCGGGCGTTATTGAGAATGACACCCTTCTGGTCAACATCGAACTGGCTGTACGTGTTGCGCGACACGCCACCGGCGGACGGCGTCTGGATGTTAACCTGAGGTGTACCGTTAGCGGTGCCGATAACCGTGGGATGCTGGTTACCCGGCGCGGATTTGTCGGCAATAATGGCCGCCTGCACCGGCTGTATGACGCCTGACGCCAGCCACAGACTGAAGCTGATGGCGCTTACCCTGCTGACCCTTCGTGAATGGGTGTGGCCGATACCGGAAGAGGGCGACGCGCCGGAACAGGCGCGGGCAATCTCCGCCACCACCATCAGCATGCCACGCGCCTTGTTAAACACAATCCGGTATAACAGCCTGTTCATCGTCCCTGCGTCCTTATCTGCTTATTGTTGTGTTGTTGTCGGTGTATTTCATTAATACTGACGTAATCTGCTGTCTGGCCGTGTGTTCAGTACCCATGCCTGAAATTCGCTGCGTGTGACATGATGTCCACGAAACGTTTTAATGTGCGCCCCTTTCTCTTCCCCCCGGTGCCAGAGGGAACGGGCACAGTAATGGGGCATGATTTCGTGGCGCAGCAGACGAAACATTTCCGGGGCATGACCGAAGGGGGCGATAAAATCCCGGAACCACATCCGGTCACCGTTGCACCAGTCATCTTCCTTTATCATCACGCCGGGTTCGCTGAGATAACGCGCCTCAGCGTCTTCGTTCATCCACATCCAGCTCAGAAAGAACACCGGACGTTCACCCTCAGAGACCAGGACATACTGCTGATTTTTAATCACCGGCAGCAGCACGGTGGGCAGTACGCACAGCGGTGCATACCGGTGCATGGGCGAGTGCATCCACAGCCAGACGGCTGCGCCAAGCGCTTCGGCTTCGGATACCTGCCCGCCGAGAAGCAGCGGAGCCTGTACGAAAAACCGTCCGCATCGCATGGTCAGATATCCAGATTCAGGCTGAAGCCAAACGTGGCCGGGCTGGTTTTAAAGCCCTCAGGGCGGGAGAAGGGAACACCGGCAAACAGGTCATAACCGATTTTCCGGACGCTGCCGCGCAGTCCGGCGGCTCCACCGGCCAGATGCGAACCCGTCAGGTATTCCGCCCCCTTGCCACCCACCTCGCCGTAGTCTGCCGCCAGGTAAAACTCAGCACCCGGTAACGGCGTCTGCCAGGAGAGGTCATTACGAACCGTCCAACCCCGGTCCGCATTCAGTGTGCGTTCACCGTCAAAACCACGCACGGTATAGCGTCCCCCGATGGAGAACTGGTCCTGCGATGTCAGCGGGGTGTTGCTGGTCTGGCGCTGCCAGGCCACGTCATAGCGGAAGGTCTGTCCGGCAAGGTCAAAGGGGAGACTCAGACGGGCATCGGTACGCAGAATACGGCTCAGGGCGGTGGCCTCATCTGCCCACTCTTCGGGCGCGGGTTGCGCCCCGAACCACCGCGTACCGCGCTGGTAACTGATACCGGCGTCCAGCGTGACCGGGCCGATATAGTGCCGGTGCGAAAGACCGGCTTTCCATGAGGAGACATGGCGACGCTGGACGTCCACCTCGGTGTCGTTGATATAGTTGCGGGTGGTACGGGTCTGAACATCGAGGGATGCCGACGTTTTTTGTGCACTGCTGCGGTGCAGCACCCGGCTCAGCAGTGCCGTGAGGCTCTGGCTTTTACCGCTGTAGCGGTAATCCTCAAAATACCCGGCGACAGTCTGGTGATAATGGTAGTCACTGCCGGTAAGACCAAACGACCAGTACCCCACAGGAACAGACCAGTGAGCGCTGAGGTTCTGGTTACCTTTTTCGCGTCCGGTCTGTAAGTCGTGGCTGGCTGAAAACCAGAATAAATCACTCAGCGCCAGTGGGTTATCCAGCGAGAGCGTCAGCCCGCCCTGATAGCGTCCGGTGGAGGTGGTGCCGGAGTCGTCCAGCGACATTCCCAGACGCCAGAATTTGCTTTGCCGGCGGGAAATAATGATATCACTTTCGCCTGGCCGGTCTGATGGCAGGATTTCCATCTCTGCCTGTACGGTCGGCAGACGCTGAAGGTTCTCCAGTCCCTGCTCAATATCGCGTAAATCCAGCAGGTTGCCGGCACGGGCCGGAAAGGCGCTGTACATCCAGAGGTAATGACTGCTGTCCGGGGTCAGGCTCACCCGGTTAATGTTGCCGGGCACCACAGCCAGTTGCAGATGGCCGCTCTTCAAATCCTGAGCCGGTGCCAGCACGCGGGAGGTGGTCCAGCCGTGTGAAATCATCCGGTTCTGAAGACTGCTCATCAGGATATTTATGCCCTGCGCGCCCAGACACTGTCCTGCTGCCTGATTTGCCAGACGCTGTAACGGCAGCCAGCGCGGCAAATCACCGTGGCCGGAGAGCGTGACATCGTGGACGGTAAAACAAGGCTGCTCTTCAGGAAAAATGATTTTTCCGGATGCACTCACGGGAGAGGAGAGGTTAACGTCCGGAACCTGTGGCGTCAGATGCTCTTCCAGCGCCTGCTGGCGCTGCTGTTGCAGGATAAACTGCTCATCACCGGGCGCGGCCAGGGCGGAGAAACACGCAAACAACAAAGCCAGACCCGTGGCAGGCAAGACAAAATTGTCTGTCAGAGACCGACTCCGGAATTCCATTTCGACACAACCCCTTACAAAAGCAATGACAGGATTTACAAAATAACCGGAGGCACTGTATGGTCATAGAGCGGTTTTTGTCCATATAAAATGTACTGGATTTGTCTGAAAATGTTGTTTCTGGTGGATTTATTGGGAATATTCTTATGTTTATTTGTGTTGAGCAGGGGGCTGGTGTGAGCGTGGAGAATTATTTAACGGATGAGATCCCGGTGATCGTTGCTCACCGGGATGTATTGACAACGAAAGTCATCAGCCTGTGATGCTATGGTGTGGTCTGCTGTCGTACATAAATATAAGGTGCAATAAACCCTTCCCGATTCGTATCAAGATAATCGGACCACCATTGCATCATTTCCATGCGTTCATCAAGATGCTCTGCTTTATGGATATAGGCAGCACGTACATTACTACGTTCTCTGTGGCTCATTTGTCGTTCAATGGCGTCTTTTGACCAGCGACCTGACTCATTCAGGGCACTACAGGCCATCGTTCTGAATCCATGTCCACAAATGTCGGTTTGGGTATTGTAGCCTATAACGCGCAGGGCTTTATTTATGGTGTTTTCACTCATTGGTTTATTCAGTGAATGTGCACCGGGGAAGACAAACGGTGAATCGCCGGTCAGCAGTTTAATCTGTTTTAAAAGTGCAACGCTTTGCTGTGAAAGTGGAACCAGGTGCTCATCTCTCATTTTCGCGCCACGCTCTGAGAACCTGACGCCTTTCACGGCCTGACGTTGTGCGGGTAGCGCCCAGATACGGGCTTTCAGATTAAACTCATCCCAGCGGGCAAGTCGCAGTTCACTGGAGCGGAGGAACACATGAAGATTAAGTTCCAGTGCCAGACGTGTCAGCGTCCTCCCTTTGTAGTTATCTATCTTTTTCAGCAGGTCAGGGAGTTGTCTGAGAGGGAGGGCAGGGTGGTGCCGTGTGATGACCTGTGTTACTACTCCATCCAGGTCATATGCAGGATTATACTTCAGGGTTCCCTGCTGTACTGCATGGCGCATAATTTTGGTCAGGTACTGGCGTATCCGACCAGCAACATCATGGACGCCTTTATCATCAATGTTACGGATGAGTTGTGCCAGATGGCGGGTTTCGATTCGGGTGATATCCATCCCCCCGATCTCAGGGAGTACGTAACGATTCAGACATGTGAGAATTTTAGTGGCGTGACCATCAGACCAGAGTTTCAGACAACTGGTGTGCCATGAGATGGCGACAGACTTAAATGTCCGTGATTCATCAACGCTGCGAACAGAAGATTTGCGGAGCCGGGAAGGGCTTATTCCTTCAGCCAATAGTTTTCGGGCCGCATCGCGTGTCTCGCGAGCTTTTGCCAGACTGATTTGTGGATATGTGCCAAGAGCTAAACGGTTTTCCTTACCGTCGAACCGGTAGCGAAAATACCACAGGCGTGAACCGCTGGTTGATACCAGAAGATATAAGCCCTGTGCATCGGTAAGTTTGTAGGATTTATCGAGGGGTTTTGAGGAACGAATTTTACTGTCGTTTAACATTAGGGTCTCTCCAGTTTATCGAACTGAACGACCCGCAGTCTGACCCCAAATTTTTCGGATACGAAGGGATAAATCAAAACGTATCAGAAAGAGTTTTTACGCTAACTTGCTGAATTACATGACTATAAGAATTCATAAGGAAACGTAAAAAAAGAAAGATGGTGCCCGGACTCGGAATCGAACCAAGGACACGGGGATTTTCAATCCCCTGCTCTACCGACTGAGCTATCCGGGCAACGGGGCGCATTAAACCCGATTCACTCTCCGCCGTCAACGAAAAATGTTGTTTTCGTTACAGACTGCGCAATCTCTCACCATTTCGCCGCTTCCTTAAGCGAAAAAGTGCGTCCAGAGTGCGGAAAGCGGCATGGCAAGCAGCAGCGCGGGCAGCATATTCACCACGGCGAACATCTTAATCCCGCAGATGCGCAAGCCTGTCGCCAGCAGCAGCAGGCCACCGACGGCGGTGAAGTCCGCCATCATCGCCGGCGTGGTCAGCGGGAGAATCAAGGTGGCGCAGGTGGCGAGCGCCAGCTGGATCAGCAACATCGGGACGCAAATCGCCGCAACGGCGACGCCAAGGGTGGTGGCGAAAATGGTGGCGGTGAAGAAATCCAGAAACGCCTTCGCAATTAATATGCTCGGATCGCCCGTCATGCCTTCCTGCATCGAACCGAAAATCCCGGTGCCGCTGGCGCAAAACAGAATGATGATGGCGACATAGTTCTGAATAAATGACTCGTGCGTGCCGTGTTTCGCCTTGCCGCCCGGTCGGGCAATCAGGTTTTTGGCTTTACTCACCGCACTGTTAATACCTTTTTCCAGATAGCAAAATTCGCCAACGAGCGCGCCGAGAAGGGTGGCCAGCACCATCACGGGCAGGTTGGCGCATTTGATGACTAAAAGAATACCGATCCCTAATGATGCCAAGCCGAATATTGAGGGCATGGAGGTGCGAATACGCTCCGGCAGCCGCTGGCTCAGCACTGCGCCGAGTACGCCGCCCAGTAATACGGCGCCTGCGTTGATAAATGGCCCGATAACCACGCTTAACTCCTGTTACTTACTCATTGGTTTTGCATGATTATGACATGCTTCTGCTTTATGGCCGTTAGGTTTGGGTGATTAATTGCATAAGGATTCCCTGTTGCGGCTAAAAATAAAAGGTGACATTATTGCGCGAATTTTCTCCTCCTGTCTCACCGCTCGGTGAGGGTAACTGCGCTTATGAAAACCATGAAAATCGCCGTCAGCCGCGAGCTGCTCTCTACCGTGTCTACGCACCGCGAAAAGGTGACGCTGGATAACACGGATTTCACCGATGTGGCGGCCGTCGTCATGACGACGACGGAAAGTCGCAGCGGCATTCTCGCGTTGCTGAAACGCACGGGCTTTCAGCTTCCGGTGTTCATTTTCTCGCAGGAGCCCACGGAAGCGCCCGACGGCGCTACTGCGGTTATCTCGGGTAAAGCTCAGGAGTTTCTGGAGCTCGAGAGCGCTGCCAGCCGCTACGAAGAGAACCTGCTGCCGCCCTTTTTTGACACCCTGAGCCAGTATGTTGAAATGGGCAACAGCACCTTTGCCTGTCCGGGCCACCAGCACGGCGCGTTTTTCAAAAAGCACCCGGCAGGGCGCCAGTTCTATGATTTCTTCGGTGAGAACGTGTTTCGCGCCGACATGTGCAACGCCGACGTGAAGCTGGGCGATCTATTGATCCACGAAGGGTCCGCCAAGCACGCGCAAAAGTTCGCGGCGAAAGTGTTCAACGCGGACAAAACCTACTTCGTGCTGAACGGTACGTCGGCGGCCAATAAGGTGGTGACCAACGCGCTGCTGACCCGCGGGGACCTGGTGCTGTTCGATCGTAACAACCACAAATCCAACCACCACGGGGCGCTGATCCAGGCGGGTGCCACGCCGGTTTATCTTGAGGCAGCGCGTAACCCGTTTGGATTTATTGGCGGGATTGACGAGCACTGCTTTGACGATGGGTATCTGCGGGAGCTGATCCGCGAGGCGGCGCCGGAAAAGGCCGACGAGGCGCGACCGTTCCGCCTGGCGATCATTCAGCTTGGCACCTACGACGGGACGATCTACAACGCCCGTCAGGTGATCGACAAGATCGGCCACCTGTGCGACTACATTCTGTTTGACTCCGCGTGGGTGGGCTACGAGCAGTTCATTCCGATGATGGCGGAAACGTCCCCGCTGTTGCTGGAGTTGAACGAGAACGATCCGGGCATTTTTGTCACCCAGTCGGTGCACAAACAGCAGGCCGGGTTCTCGCAAACGTCGCAGATCCATAAAAAGGACAACCATATTCGCGGCCAGGCGCGTTTCTGCCCGCACAAGCGCCTTAACAACGCGTTTATGCTGCATGCTTCAACCAGCCCGTTCTATCCGCTGTTCGCGGCGCTGGATGTGAACGCAAAAATCCACGAAGGGGAAAGCGGGCGCAGGCTGTGGGCGGAGTGCGTCGAGCTGGGGATTGAAGCGCGCAAGGCGATCGTTGCGAATTGCCATATGATCAAACCGTTTATCCCACCGGTGGTGGCGGGGCGGCCGTGGCAGGATCATCCGACACACGCCATTGCCAGCGAGCTTCGATTCTTCAGCTTCGAACCGGGTGCCAAATGGCACGGGTTTGAGGGCTATGCCCGCGAGCAGTACTTTGTCGACCCGTGCAAGCTCCTGCTGACCACGCCGGGCATCGATGCCGAAACGGGGGAGTACACGGATTTCGGCATCCCGGCGACGATTCTGGCGCACTATCTGCGTGAAAACGGCATCGTGCCGGAAAAATGCGACCTCAACTCGATCCTGTTCCTGCTGACGCCTGCCGAAAGCAGCGAGAAGCTGGCGCAGCTGGTGGCGATGCTGGGGCAGTTTGAACAGCACATTGAAGACGACACGCCGCTGGCAGACGTGCTGCCGACCATCTTCCAGAAATACCCGGTGCGTTACCGGGATTACACGCTCCGGCAGCTGTGCCAGGAGATGCACGATCTCTACGTCAGCTTTGACGTAAAAGATTTGCAGAAGGCGATGTTCCGTAAGGAGAGCCTGCCGGAGGTGGTGATGAACCCGCAGGATGCGAACCGGGCCTACATTCGCGGAGAGGTGGAGCTGGTCCGCATACGGGATGCCGCAGGGCGCATTGCTGCCGAAGGGGCGCTGCCCTATCCGCCAGGCGTGCTGTGCGTGGTGCCGGGTGAAGTCTGGGGCGGGGCGGTGCAGCGTTACTTCCTGGCGCTTGAGGAGGGCATCAACCTGCTGCCCGGCTTCTCGCCGGAGCTGCAGGGCGTGTACAGCGAGAAGGATGCCGACGGGATTAAGCGGCTGTATGGGTATGTATTGAGATAGTGCGGGCTGCTGCCCTCACCCTAACCCTCTCCCAAAGGGAGAGGGAACGTTTCATCAAACCGCACTACGCTTGTACATCCTCCTCGGATGCCCGATCTTCCCGTACAGCATCTCCACGCTGAGAAACCCGGTCTCCACGCAGTGCTCCAGATAGCGCCGGGTGGTGGTTTTACTCAGTCCCGTCTCGCTCACGACCTCATCCACCGTAAAGCAGTGCGTCGCCTTGTCGTTGAACAGCGTCTGCACGCGCGCCAGCGTATTTTCCTCAATGCCCTTGCTGCCGTTGTCCTGGCGGTAGTTTTTCGCCTGTAGCTGATAGAGCGAATCGACGTTCTGCTGGTCGACAATCTTCCAGACGCGCTGCTGTTCGGCAAACTGCACAAACCGCTCCAGCGACTGGCTGAGCCGCTTCCAGGAGACGGGTTTGAGAATGTAGTCGAACGCGCCGTTGCGGATCGCCTGGCTGCAGGTGTCCATATCGCTGGCGGCGGTAATAAAGATCACCGAGCAGTTGGCGCGGGCCAGCATGGGGTTATTAATCAGCGAGATCCCTTTGCCGTCAGGCAGATAGTTATCCAGCAGCACGAGCTGCGGCTGTTTGCTTTCAAGCTCAGCCTGGGCCGCTGCCAGCGACGAGGCAATGCCCACCAGCCTCAGACGCGGATGCTTGCCTATCAGCTCCGCGTGCAGTTGCGCCAGCTCGCTCTCGTCTTCAACAATCAGTACGTCGATAAGTTCATGTTGCATAGTCGGTGTCTTCCAGTTGCCGGGCGGTTCCCGTGGCAGGGATAAACAATGAGAAAATGGTGCCGCGCGGCGTATTATCGGCAACTTCTATTGCGCCGCCAGCCTGAGTGACATAGCTTTCGATCAGATACAGGCCAATCCCATGATCGCCGCGTGTTTTGGTGGTGATGCCGCGTTCAAAGATCCTGTCGCGGATCTCCGGTGTAATACCAACGCCCTGGTCGGCCACTTCAATAATCAGCTCCTGTTCGCTGAGTTTTATCAGCACCTCCACCGGCGCGTGGGGAAGCGGTGAGCGCTGCGTTGCTTCGATGGCGTTATCCAGCAGGTTGCCAATAATCGAAATCAGCTCTTGCTCCCCCAGCGGCAGGAACGGCCTGTCCAGACGACACGCCGGGTCGAAACACAGCTCGACGCCTTTCTCCCGCGCGCGGGCGGCTTTGCCCAGCAGCAGGCCGCACAGGGTCGGGGAACTGAAGCGCGAAGAGATAAAGTCCAGCAGCTCCTGGGCATGCTCCGACTGCGCCTGAATGTAGCCAATCGCCTCCTCATAGCGGCCCATATGCAGCAGGCCGGACAGGGTGGTCATTCGGTTTAACTGCTCGTGGCGCATAATACGCAGGTTATCGACATAGCGTTTTACCTGGCTGAGCTGGGCGCTCAGCGAGTCGATCTCGTTGCGATCGCGGAAGGTGATCACCCAGCCCTGCAGCGACCCCTCAAGCATGATGTGCACCCGGCTGGCAATCACCGTGAGATCGTTAAAACGGCAAATCTCGTCATGGGTATCTTTCGCCAGCATCGTTTGCGTATCGAAGAACGGAACCGGATCGATAACCTGGCTTATCAGCTGCCCGCGCAGCTCCCGGGCGGGCTGGCTCAGGCCCAGCAGCTTGCGCGCCGCCTGGTTGATCACTTCAATCCGCCGCCGATCGTCAATGGCTATCACCCCTTCATAAATAGACTCCATCAGCGCCTTTTGCTGGCGCACCAGCAGCCCGATCTCTCGCGGCTCGAGGGAGAAGATCTGCTTCTTAATGCTGCGGGTAAAGAACCAGGAGAAAACAAAGAGGGCAAACAGCAGCAGCACGGCGGCAATCAGGATATTGACCACTTTACTGACGGTAATGGTATCAAGGTAGCTGGTGAGATAGCCTACCGAAACAATGCCGACCACCTGTCCGGCATCGTTGAAGATGGGGGCCTTACTGCGCAGCGAAATGCCCAGCCCCCCTTTGCGGATGGTGGTGGTGCTTTTACCCTGCAAAACGGCTTCATTGTCACCGCCTACCAGCGTCGTGCCCACTCTGTCGGCAAAGACGGAGTGAAAAAGATGCTGGCCCTTATTATCGCCAATCACAATAAAGCTGGCGTCACTGTGCGCGGACATCTTCTGCATAAAATCATGGATGGCGCTGATATTCTTTTGTTCGACTTCATCACGCAATGTCGGAATAAGCGCAATCTCTTCAGCCTGTATTTTGGCGCGGGCGCTCATTTCCTGATAAAGCTGTTTGCCGACATCGGCATAATAATATCCGCCCAGTAGCGCAAAAAGTACTGAGAAAAAGGCAACCAGCGAAATAAACAGCTTAATCTGGAAAGAGACTTTCATAACTATCACGCGAGGTAGCGACAAAGATCGCCAATATATCATCTTTTTTCGTGCGGATGCCCGCTTTGCCGAAAACTTGTGATCCCTTGCACAGCAGGGGATGTAAAAGATTTATCCTAAAGGCAGCGGTGCTTCAGGCTTCACGAATAAATGTTATTTGTTTGTTCAATTCAGAAAAGAAACCATAAAAACCACGACAATAAATAAGGCATAAATCACATTAAATAAAAGAAACCATTAAAACCATAGTGGCCATTAAAACTTCGCTTTTAATATGCCATTCCTCACATAAAGTAAGCCTTTGTGGCTCTAAGCTGAACGCACAAAATAACTAAGGGGCTTATTATGAGCACAACTGACGATTCTTTCTCTGTTACCCACGACCCGATTGAAATTCAGCGACCTTCGCTCAAAGAGCGCTGGTGGCATATTATGGATACCTGGAAAATCGGGATTATTCCTCTGCCGCTGTTCGTTCTGGCGGGCGTACTGATTGCTATTGATTGCCTGGGTGGAAAACTGCCGAGCGATATCGTGGTGATGGTGGCGACGCTGGCCTTCTTCGGCTTTGCCTGCGGCGAGTTTGGCAAACGCCTGCCGATTGTCGGCAAGCTCGGCGCGGCGGCGATTTGCGCTACCTTTATCCCTTCCGCGCTGGTCTATTACGGCCTGCTGCCGGACGTGGTGGTCGAGTCCACCACCAAGTTCTACAAATCCACCAACATTCTCTATCTGTACATTTGCTGCATTATCGTTGGCAGCATCATGAGCATGAACCGCACGGTGCTGATTCAGGGCTTCCTGCGCATCTTCTTCCCGATGCTGTGCGGTGAAATCGTCGGCATGCTGGTGGGGATGGGCGTCGGCCTGGCGCTGGGTCTTGAGCCGTTCCAGATCTTCTTCTTTATCATTCTGCCGATTATGGCGGGCGGGGTAGGGGAAGGGGCGATCCCGCTTTCCATCGGCTATGCCACCCTGCTGCATATGGACCAGGGCGTGGCGCTCGGTCGCGTGCTGCCAATGGTGATGCTCGGCGGTCTGACGGCGATCATCATCTCCGGCTGCCTGAACCAGCTTGGTAAACGCTACCCGCACCTGACCGGTGAAGGCCAGCTGATGCCTAACCGCGCGAATGCAGATGCTACCGTCTCTCAGCCTGCGTTCTCCGGCAAGGCGGACGTGACCACCATCGCCTCCGGCGCGCTGCTGGCGGTGCTGCTCTACATGCTGGGCATGCTCGGCCACAAGCTGATTGGCCTGCCTGCTCCGGTCGGCATGCTGTTTATGGCGGTGCTGGTGAAGCTCTGCAACGGCGCCTCTCCACGCCTGCTGGAAGGCTCGCAGGTGGTGTACAAATTCTTCCAGACCTCCGTGACCTACCCGATTCTCTTCGCCGTTGGCGTGGCCATCACCCCGTGGCACGAACTGGTGGCGGCGTTCACCGTCAGCAACCTGCTGGTGATTGTCAGCACCGTTTCTGCACTGGTCGCAACCGGCTTCTTCGTCGGCAAAAAGATTGGTATGCACCCGATTGATGTCGCCATCGTCTCCTGCTGCCAGAGCGGCCAGGGCGGTACCGGCGACGTGGCGATCCTGACCGCAGGCAACCGCATGAGCCTGATGCCGTTCGCCCAGATTGCTACCCGTATCGGCGGCGCGATTAACGTCTCTATCTCACTGCTGATTCTGGGCAACTTCCTCGTTTAAGTTTTCAGGAAAGAACAATGAAACTCGCAAGCTTTTTATACCAGGGAAAACGCAGCTACGGCATCGTCCAGGCCGACGGCGTGATTGACTTAGGCCGCCGTCTCGGCGACCGCTACAGCGACCTCAAGGCGCTGCTGCAGGGCAACGGGCTGGCGCAGGCCACCCGCTATCTGAACGATGCCGTGGACGTGCCGCTGAGTGCCATCACCTTCTTACCGGTGATTGTGCAGCCGGAAAAAATTCTCTGCGTGGGCATGAACTACGCCGACAAGCGCAAAGAGTTTGACCAGCATAACCCGGCCCCAACGCTGTTTGTCCGCTTCCCGGATTCACAGACCGGGCACAACGAGCCGGTGCTGAAGCCGCGCCACTCCAGCGAATTCGACTACGAAGGCGAGCTGGCAGTGATCATCGGCAAAGGCGGGGAGAACATCAGCCGCGACGACGCCCTGCGCCACGTGGCCGGGTACAGCTGCTACATGGACGGTTCCGCCCGCGACTGGCAGCACACCTGGTTTACCGCCGGTAAAAATTGGCGTCAGACCGGCGCGTTTGGCCCATGGATGGCGACGGCCGATGAGATCCCGGACCCACATCAGCTGGCAATCCGCACCTGGCTGAACGGCCGCATGGTGCAGGAAGACAACACCAGCAGCATGATCCACAAGGTGGCAGAGCTGATCGAGTACATCAGCACCTTTACCCGCTTAAGTCCGGGCGACGTGATCATCACCGGCTCCCCTGGCGGGGTGGGTAAAAAGCGTAACCCGCCGCTGTTTATGAAAGAGGGCGATCGCATTGAGGTGGAGATCGAGCATATCGGTCATCTGAGCAACGTGATTGTGGAAGCGCCAGCCGTCGGGCTTGCGGCGGCACACTGAGAAAGGCGGCATGAACAGTCAACCCATCGATTTTCGCCACACGCTGGTGGCGAAGCACCCGGAACGCTTAAGCCAGATCCGTTACCTGCTGGCAGACAGCGGCCTTGGCCTGGACAACGACATCACGCTGTTTGTCGAAGCCTGGTCCGGCCCGCAGCTGGTGGGTTGCGCAGGACTTGCCGCCAACGTCATCAAATGCGTGGCGGTCAACGAGCAGCTTCGCGGCGAGAACCTCAGCGCGCGGCTGCTGGCAGAGGTGCAAAATGCGGCGCTGGATCGCGGCCATTTTCACCTCTTCCTCTGCACCCGCCCGTGCAACCGGGAGCGCTTTGCCCGCAGCGGCTTCTGGCCGATTGCCCAGAGCGGAAACAACGCCGTGCTGATGGAGAACACCCCGCAGGGGATCGAGCGCTACTGCCGTTCGCTCTCGGCGAAGCGCAGGTGCGGGGAGAAAATTGGCGCGATAGTGATGAACGCCAATCCGTTCACCCTCGGCCATCGCCATCTGGTGGAGCAGGCAGCGATGCAGTGCGATGCCCTGCATCTGTTCGTGGTGCGTGAAGACGCCTCGTTCTTCCCGTTCAGCGCCCGCCTCGAGATGGTGCGCGCGGGCGTGGCGCATCTGCCGAACGTGGTGGTGCATGAAGGCTCGCAGTACATCATCTCCCGCGCCACCTTCCCGGCCTACTTCCTGAAGGAGACCGGCAAAGTGCAGCAGGCGTGGAGCGAAATCGACGTGCTGATCTTCCGGGACTTTATTGCCCCGGCGCTGGGCATCACGCACCGCTTCATCGGCTCGGAGCCCTTTTGCGACATCACCCGTCAGTACAACCAGACGCTGCATAACCTGCTGGCCTCGCATATTGAGGTGGTGGAAATGCCGCGCATCAAGGCCACCGGCAACGCCATTTCAGCGTCCGAAGTGCGCCGCTTACTGAAGACACAGCAGTTTTCCCGGATCCGGGAGATTGTCCCGGACTCCACCTTCGCGCATCTCGAAGCACACTATCGTGCGAGTGCGGAAGTCGCTTAACTACCAGGAATTTATCATGAAAATTGTAAGGGAGGCGCTGGCCGGAACGCAGGAGTCCAGCGACCTGATGGTGAAAATCGCTCCCGCTCACGGCGAGCTGGAGATAGTCATCCACAGTGAAGTGATTAAGCAGTTTGGCGAGCAGATTCGCCAGGTGGTCAACGACACATTGCGCGCCATGAACGTGCACCAGGGACTTATCATTATTGAAGACAAAGGGGCGCTGGACTGTGTGATCCGCGCTCGCCTGCAAAGCGCGCTGATGCGTGCCGCCGATGACCAGGCCATCAACTGGGGGGCGCTGAAATGAGCAAACTCCGCCGCAGCATGCTGTTCCTGCCGGGCGCCAACGCCGCCATGCTCTCAACCGCGTTTATCTACCGCCCGGACTCCATCATGTTTGACCTTGAGGACGCCGTCGCCCTGCGCGAGAAAGACACCGCGCGCATGCTGGTGTTCCACGCGCTGCAGCACCCGATGTATCAGGATATCGAAACCGTGGTGCGCATTAACCCGCTCAGTACGCCGTTTGGCCTGCTGGATCTGGAAGCCGCCGTGCGGGCGGGCGTGGACGTGATCCGCCTGCCAAAAACCGACACCCCGGACGATATCTACGAGCTGGAAGGCCACCTGGAGCGCATTGAACGTGAATGCGGACGCGAGGTTGGCTCCACCCGCGTAATGGCGGCGATCGAGTCGGCCATTGGCGTCATCAACGCCGTGGCGATTGCCCGCAGCTCCCCGCGCTTAATTGGCATCGCGCTGGCCGCCTTTGACTACGTGATGGATATGCAGACCGAGCGCGGCGACGGCACCGAGCTGTTCTACGCCCGCTGCGCCGTGCTGCACGCCGCACGCGCCGCGGGCATCGACGCCTTCGACGTGGTGTGGTCAGACGTTAACGACGAGGCCGGGTTCCTGCGCGAGGTCGATCTGATCCGCAAGATGGGCTTTAACGGCAAATCGCTGATTAACCCGCGCCAGATTGACCTGCTGCACAACGCCTACGCCCCGACGCAGGAAGAGGTGGATCACGCCAAAAGGGTGATTGAAGCGGCAGAAGAGGGCGAGCGTAACGGCCTGGGCGTAGTGTCGCTCAACGGCAAAATGGTGGATGCACCGATTATTAACCACGCGCAGGTGGTGCTGGAGCGCGCGGCGGCCTCCGGCGTGCGTCGGTAAGGATGAGATAATGAATCAGACTGAACTTCTTCACGTGAATTTCCCCCATCTGCGGGACCTGAAGCCCTTTGATACCGCCCACAGCGCGACGCCGTGGCTGGCGGACAGCGACGCGAAGCACAGCCGCAAGCTCTGCGCCTCTGTTGAAGAGGCGGTGATGCGAAGCGGCCTGCAGGACGGGATGACCATCTCCTTCCACCATGCGTTTCGCGAAGGCGACCGGGTGATCAACACCGTCGTGGCGCTGCTGGCGCGAATGGGCTTCAAAAACCTGACGCTGGCCTCCAGCTCGCTGATGACCTGCAACGACGCGCTGATCGAACATATCGAAAGCGGCGTTATCACCCGGATTTACACCTCGGGGATGCGCGGCAGGCTGGCAGACGCCATCTCCCACGGGCTGATGGACGAGCCGGTGCAAATTCACTCCCACGGCGGGCGCGTGAAGCTGCTCCAGGATGGCGAGCTGAATATCGACGTGGCGTTTCTCGGCGTGCCGTGCAGCGATGAATTTGGCAACGCCAACGGCACGCACGGCAAATCCTGCTGCGGCTCGCTGGGCTACGCCATGGTGGACGCGCACTTTGCCCGTAAGGTGGTGCTGCTGACCGAAGAGCTGGTGCCGTTCCCCAATATGCCCGCCAGCCTGGTGCAGGACCAGGTGGACTACATTGTGCAGGTCGAGAGCGTGGGCGACCCGGCGAAAATCAGCGTCGGCGCGGCGCGCGTCACCAGCAACCCGCGCGAGCTGATGATTGCCCGCTATGCGGCGGACGTGATTGAACACTCCGGCTACTTCAAACCGGGCTTTTCGATGCAGACCGGCTCCGGCGCGGCGGCGACCGCCTGCACGCGCTTTATGGAAGAGAAGATGGAGCGCAGCGGCGTGAAGGCGCGCTTTGCGCTCGGCGGCATCACCGGCAGCCTGGTGGATTTGCACGAGAAGGGGCTGATCGAAAAGCTGCTCGATACCCAGTGCTTTGACGGCCAGGCGGCGGCCTCGCTGGCGCGCAACCCGAACCACGTGGAGATCTCCACTAACGTCTACGCCAACCCCGGCAGCAAGGCGGCAAGCTGCGACCAGCTCGACGTGGTGATCCTCAGCGCGCTGGAAATTGACGTCGATTTCAACGTCAACGTCATCACCGGCTCCGACGGCGTGATGCGCGGCGCCTCCGGCGGGCACTGCGACGTCGCCGCCGCGGCAAACCTGACCATCGTTGTTGCGCCGCTGCTGCGCAGCCGTATTCCAACGGTGGTGAAGCGCGTTACCACGCGCCTCACGCCGGGCGAAAGCATTGACGTGCTGGTCACCGACCACGGCATTGCGGTCAACCCGGCGCGCCCGGACATCCGCGAGCGGCTGCTGGAAGCTGGACTCAAAGTTGTGGATATCAGCGCGCTTTACGAGCGGGCGATTTCCCTGACCGGCGTACCGAAACCGATTGAATTTACCGACAAAATCGTCGGGGTGATCCGCTACCGCGACGGCAGCGTGATCGACACCGTAAGGCAAGTGAAGGAGTCAATATGACGTTAGCGACACCCGTGCGGGCGGGTGTCAGCCTGGACGAAATGCTGGCGGCGAAAGAGCGCCGCGCAGCGCGCCAGGCTGACATGCTTGAGCACTATCAACAACCGGTGATTTCCCTCACGCTGGTCACGCCTGGGGAGATCAAAGACAGCCTGCGCTATCGCAACACCATGGGCGTGGCGCTGCAGATGTGCGACCAGCTGCTGTGGGAAAACCGCTGGCAGGTGCTGGACCGCCAGGTGCTGTGGCTCCCGACCGGGCCGGAAGCCCTGTGGTGTGTGGCCCATCCGGCGGTGGAAATCAAAGCGCACTGCGCGGAGCTGGAGCAGACGCACCCGCTCGGCAGGCTGTGGGATCTGGACGTGATCTGCCCGCAGCACGGCCACGTCGGGCGTCAGTCGCTGGGGACGAACCTCAGACGCTGTCTGATCTGCGACGAGCCCGCGCACGCCTGCTCCCGCTCGCGCAATCATCCCGTTGAGCAGGTGGTTTCCCGCGTGGAGAAAACGATCGATGACTGGTTTGCTCGCGACTAAAACCCGCCCGGCTGACGTGCCCGCGCTTGCCGAAGCGGCGCTGTGGCAGGAGCTGGAGCTGACGCCCAAGCCGGGGCTGGTGGACAAGCTTAATAACGGTTCCCATCGCGATATGGACCACGCGCTGTTTGTCCGCAGCATTGCGGCGATTGCGCCGTGGTTTTCGCGCTTTGCCGAGCTCGGTCGCGCGCATGCAGATAAGCCCGCTGACGAACAGCTGCGGATCCTCCGCCCGATGGGGATGGCCTGCGAGCAGGCGATGTATGCCGCGACGAATGGAGTGAATACCCACAAGGGCGGTATTTTTGCCCTGGGCTTACTGTGCTTCGCCGCCGGGCGCGTGAAGCATGTCACCGCAGACAGCCTTTGCTGTGAGGTGAGTAACATCTGCTGCGGGCTGGTTTCGCGGGAGCTGGCCGCACGCAGCGGACGGGCGACGGCGGGGGAGCGGCAGTTTCAGCAGTACGGATTTACCGGCGCGCGCGGTGAGGCAGAGAGCGGCTTTGCAACGGCGCGTAAGGCGCTGGCGCAGTGGAACGGACGTTCACTTCACGGCCTGCTGTTACGCCTGATGGCGATAAATCAGGACAGCAATCTGGTCTCGCGCGGCGGCATTGAGGGGCTGCGCTACGTTCAGGGCTATTCGCGGGAACTGCTGGCTGACGGCTGGGACCGCGAGGCGTTGCTCAGAATGGACAACGCATTGATTGAACGGAACCTGAGCCCCGGCGGCAGCGCGGATTTACTGTCGGTGGCGTGGGTGCTCTCTGCAATAAAATAGCCGGGTGGCGGCTTCGCCTTACCCGGCCTACGGTCTGGTTTTGTAGGCCCGATAAGCGCAGCGCCACCGGGCACAACAATCAATGCGCGACTGGCTGTGCACCATTCGGCACGCGAACGTGCTTGTACTTGAACAGCACGATAAACGCGAAGAACAGCACCAGCGAGTACGCGGCGAAGATCAGCCACACCGGCTGCCAGTTGGTGATGCCGTTGGTGGTGTACATCTCAACCACTTTACCGCTCACCACGCCGCCCAGAATACAGCCGAAGCCGTTGGTCATCATCAGGAACATGCCCTGCGCGCTGGCGCGGATTTCAGGCTTCACTTCTTTTTCCACAAACACGGAACCCGAGATGTTGAAGAAGTCGAAGGCGCAGCCGTAAACAATCATCGACAGAACCAGCAGCACGGTGCCGAACGGGCTTGGGTCGCCGTAGGCGAACAGACCGAAGCGCAGCATCCACGCCGCGATACTGATCAGCATGACGTTTTTGATGCCGTAGCGGCTCAGGAAGAACGGGATGGTCAGGATGAACAGCGTCTCAGAGATCTGGGAGATGGACATCATCACCGACGCGTGCTCAACGATAAAGCTGCCGGAGAACAGCGGGTTGTTATCGAAGCTGTGCAGGAAGGTGTTGCCGAACATGTTGGTGATCTGCAGTTCCGCGCCCAGCAGCATGGAGAAGATAAAGAAGATCGCCATGCGCTTGTTTTTAAACAGCGCGAAGGCGTCCAGGCCGAGCATGGTGCTCCAGCTCTGGTTTTTCTGCTGGTTTGAAACCGGAATGGTTGGCAGCGTCAGGGTGAACAGCGCCAGCACCACGGAGAGCGCAGCACCGATGTAGAGCTGCATATGGCTCAGTTCAAAGCCCGCGAAGCTCACGCCCCACATCGCCATGATAAAGCCGATGGTGCCCCAGATACGGATTGGCGGGAAATCGGTCACGATATCCATATCCGCAGATTTCAGGCGGTAGTAGGAGATGGTGTTGATCAGCCCAAGCGTTGGCATATAGGCCAGCGAGTTAAGCAGGATCACCATGAACATCGCCCCCGGCGTGGTCACCTGGGCTGCCATGAACAGCGTCCCCGCGCCCACCAGATGGCAAAGCATGTACAGCCATTTGGCACTCAGCCATTTATCCGCCACGATCCCCAGCAGCGTTGGCATGAAGACAGCCGCAATACCGAGCGAGCTGTATACGGCACCGATTGACGCACCGTCGAACTTGAGCGTCACAAACATATAGGAGCCGAGTGTAGTCAGCCAGCTACCCCACAGGCAGAACTGCAGAAACGACAATATTTTAAGCTGCAGCTTAAGGTTCATGTTACTTTCCTCACAAGTGAGCGGGAGATATGTTGTTATAGAAACATTCAGGGTTGTTATTTGATGCAATTCTATCAGTTGGCAACGATATGTTTTGTTACCTCCCGCAAAAAAATGCAATCCACATTAATTTGCAGTTTGGATTGTGATGCAAATAACATTTTCGTATGGGTGGGGTGAGTGAGTGCGGCCTGATGCTCCCTCACCCTAACCCTCTCCCAGAGGGAGAGGGAACTTGAATACCCTCTCCCTCTGGGAGAGGGCAGGGTGAGGGGTAGTTCTAGCGGCGACGATAGTTCTTCTGCGCCGTATTCACTTTATACAGATAACGACGGGATTCCGCAGACGGGTGGCGGGTGGTGAGGGTGGCGTACACATCCCCCGGCGCCATGCTGTTAATGATGTTTGCGGCCTGCACTTTGTCATTCGAGAACACGCGCAGCACGCTGCCTGCGCCGCCGTTATAGGCGGTGATCACCGCATAGCGGCGCGAGGTTGGGTTATCAATTCCGCCCAGGTAGACATTGTTCAGCATCGCCAGGTAGGCCGTGCCGGTATCAATGTTGCTTTGCGGATCGAACAGATAGCTACGGCTCGGCGTCCCGGATTTACCCTGCGCGCGGAAGACGTCTTTACCGGCGCTGTGCTGCACAACCTGCATCAGCCCCAGGGCGTCGGAACGGCTTACCGCGTACGGGTTAAAGGACGATTCGGTCTGCATAATCGCCAGGATCAGCGACTCATCCACGCCGTACTTGCGCGAGGCCTGACGCACCATCCCAATGTACTTATGCGCACGCTTGTCGAGGTGGTTCGGGACGAGGTTGATGGTGACGCTGTAGATAATCTTTAGGCCGTTAGAGCGGCTTTTCAGGCGCGTCTGCAGCAGGTAGTCGGCAAATTTCGTGGCGCGACCTTCCCAGCGGATCGGCTGACCGGTCTGATCGACAACCTGACCGTACAGGAACGGCTCTTTGGAAATGGTGATATCGTCGGCATCGGAGTAGAGATCGATAGAGCCCGGATCGTCACCCATCAGCAGGGTTTTGATAATTGCCTGACGTAGCCGTGCCGCAGGGTCTGTGCCTGCAATGGTCTCAATCGTGATCGTACCCTCATCAAAGTTGATGTGGCTACGGGTCTGATAGGCATCGGTGTACTTAACGTAGTCCTTAGGTCCGGCAATAAGAACTTCGTTAAATCCCCATATATTCTCGATGTTGTGGGCAAACTGCCCCATCAAAATGTCAAAACCGTTGGTGTCCTTGATCCAGGCTTCGTTGTAATCTTCGCCTTTTTTTGACGAACACGAGACAAGCAACGGCGCAACAAGGGCTAGCGCTAAAAGTTTTTTCATCATTCCGGGAGTGCGTGTTGTGTTTGCTTTAACGGCGGGGTTTCCCCCGCACGCTGTTATTTTTCCGGTGGCGTATAGCCTTCGATGTGCACGTCTTTACCTTCGAACAGGAAGCTCACCATCTCCTGCTCCAGCAGCTTCCGGTGTTCCGGGTTCATCATGCTGAGTTTTTTCTCGTTGATCAGCATGGTCTGCTTTTTCTGCCACTGTCCCCAGGCTTCTTTGGAGATTTCATTGTAGATGCGTTTACCCAGGTCGCCCGGATAAAGCTGGAAGTCCTGGCCTTCAGCGTCACGCTGCAGGAAAGTACAAAAAATCGTTCTGGCCATACTCATTCCTCTTTTTTAGCCGATGCTAAACCATTGCACCGGCACGTAATTGCTGTAACAGGCGCTCCACGGGAGCCGCCAGCCCGACTGATGGCGGTTGCGCTAAGTTATACCAGAGAGCGGTGCCTTCATCCATGCACGAGGTGAATGAGGACACGGGAAGCCACATCGGCACAATATCCAGGTGGAAATGGCTGAAGGTGTGGCGAAACGCGGTCAGCTGCGTCAGGTTATCGGCAGCAATCCCGCGCTGTTTAAGCCATTCACGCAGCAGCGCTTCATTTTCAAACTGTGGGAAGCAGTATAGACCGCCCCACAGGCCGCTCGGTGGACGCTGGGCCAGGAAGACGTTGTCGCCGTGCTGCATCAGCAGCATATAGCCGGTGCGCTCCGGCAGCGTCTGCTTGGGTTTCTTACCGGGATACTGCGCCCACGAATGGTTGGCATACGCCACGCAGAGATTATTTACCGGGCAGAGTTCGCATTTCGGCTTTGAGCGCGTGCAGACCATCGCGCCGAGATCCATCATCGCCTGATTAAAACGCTCCACGCCGTTGGCTGGCGTGACGTCTTCACTGATCTCCCAAAGACGTTTTTCAACGTCCTTCTTCCCCGGCCAGCCGTCAACGGCGTAGCAGCGCGCCAGCACGCGCTTCACGTTGCCGTCGAGGATCGGGAAATGCTTGCCTAAAGAGAGGGAGAGAATGGCGCCCGCGGTTGAACGTCCGACGCCGGGTAAGTCCGCAACCTCGTCGAAGGTTTCCGGGAATTTACCGTTGTGGCGCGTCGCGACCTGCTGTGCCGCTTTGTGCAGATTGCGCGCGCGGGCGTAGTAGCCAAGCCCGGTCCACAGGTGCAGCACCTCGTCCAGCGGCGCGTTTGCCAGATCGGTCACCGTCGGGAAGCGTGCCATAAAACGCTCAAAGTAAGGAATCACCGTGGCGACCTGAGTTTGTTGCAACATCACTTCGGAGAGCCATACTTTGTAAGGCGTTTTTTCAATTTGCCAGGGCAGGGTTTTACGCCCGTATTTGTCGTACCAGTCCAGCACCTGGGCTGAAAATTGAGAGGCTTGCATGGTCATCGATTCGCATAATCAGGGACGCCGATTGCAGCACAGCGTCAATCTGCTGTAAACCGGATCTTTCCCATGCTTGCATAGAAGCCTTAACTTTGGATAATGCCCGTTTCCCGAACATTCTCACAAGCAGACAACTCTTTTATGAAAAACGACGTCATTTCACCGGAATTTGATGAAAACGGTCGCCCGCTGCGCCGTATTCGCAGCTTTGTCCGCCGTCAGGGTCGCCTGACAAAAGGGCAGCAACACGCGCTGGACAACTACTGGCCGGTGATGGGCGTTGAGTTCAGCGAGCAGCCTCTGGACTTTGCCGGGCTTTTTGGCCGCGAAGCGCCGGTCACGCTTGAGATCGGTTTTGGTATGGGCACCTCGCTGGTGACTATGGCTAAAGCGCGTCCTGAGCAGAACTTCCTCGGTATCGAAGTACACTCCCCGGGCGTCGGCGCGTGTCTCGCAACGGCTCATGAAGAGGGCGTTGAGAACCTGCGCGTGATGTGTCACGACGCGGTAGAAGTGCTGCACAAAATGATTCCTGACAATTGTTTAACCATGGTTCAGCTCTTTTTCCCTGACCCGTGGCACAAAGCACGTCATAATAAACGCCGTATCGTTCAGGCGCCGTTTGCCGAGCTGGTGAAAAGTAAGCTGAAGCTGGACGGTGTCTTCCATATGGCGACCGACTGGGAACCGTATGCGGAACATATGCTGGAAGTGATGTCGTCTCTGGAGGGTTACAAAAACCAGTCTGCGAGCAACGACTATGTACCGCGTCCGGAATCGCGTCCGGTAACGAAATTTGAACAGCGTGGCCATCGTCTTGGTCACGGTGTATGGGACTTAATGTTCGAGAGGGTGAAATAATGGCAAAGAACCGTAGCCGTCGTCTGCGTAAAAAAATGCACATCGAAGAATTCCAGGAAGTGGGTTTCTCCGTTGCGTGGCGTTTCCCGGAAGGCACCAGTGTAGAACAGATCGATCGGGACGTAGATGCGTTCATCAATGACGTGATCGAGCCCAACAAGCTGGCCTTCGACGGTAGCGGCTACCTGGCATGGGAAGGTCTGATCTGCACCCAGGAAGTGGGTAAATGCACCGAAGAACATCAGGCGCTGGTACGTAAATGGCTGGAAGAACACAAGCTGGAAGATGTTCGCGTCAGCGAACTTTTCGACGTTTGGTGGGACTAATAAAGTAGTCAGGGGCCAGCATTAGCTGGCCCATTTTGTCTGAGGGAGTGTTTAAGATGCGCAAAACGTTGCTGGCCGTTGCTTTGATGGCTACCGGATTCACCGCCCATGCGGAGTATAAATGTAGCGTCACCCCGCGTGATGACGTGGTGTTAAGCCCGCAAACCGTGCAGGTCAAAGGCGAGAACGGCAATCTGGTGATTACGCCGGAAGGGAACGTCACCTTTAACGGCAAACAATACAACCTGACAGCCGCACAGCGTGAGCAGGCGAAAGACTACCAGGCCGATTTGCGTACCGCCCTGCCATGGATTAACGACGGCGCGCTGACGCGCGTTGAGAAAAGCCGCGTGGCGCTGGACAAGATCATTACCAAAGAGGTGGGTGAGAGCAGCAATATGCGCACCCGCCTGACCAAGCTCGATAAGCAGCTTAAAGAGCAGATGAACCGGATTATCGAGACGCGCACCGACGGCCTGACGTTCCACTACAAAGCGATTGATCAGGTCCGTGCTGACGGGCAGCAGCTGGTGAACCAGGCGATGGGCGGTATCCTGCAGGACAGCATCAACGAGATGGGTGCCAAAGCGGTACTGAAAGGCGGCGGTAACCCGCTTCAGGGCGTGCTGGGCAGTCTTGGTGGCCTGCAGACCTCCATTCAGAACGAGTGGAAGAACCAGGAAGATGATTTCCAGAAGTTCGGCAAAGACGTGTGTAAACGCGTGGTGTCGCTGGAAGATAGCCGGAAGGCGCTGGTGGGGACGCTGAAGTAAGGTTTCTGCGCGCTGGGCCCCTCACCCCGGCCCTCTCCCCAGGGGAGAGGGAGTAAGCGTTCCCTCTCCCTGTGGGAGAGGGTTAGGGTGAGGGCATCAGGCTCTGCAGTCGTTGCAGTATAACCATCATTACTTCCTCCTCATTTGCCCTAAATTCATTATTCCAGAACCGCAAAACGTCCCAGCCGTTTGCGTTTAAGAACGTGGTTCTTCGTAAGTCATACGCCTCTTTTTCCTGATGTTGCCCTCCATCCAGCTCAACGATCAGCTTCGCCTTAAAGCAGGCAAAATCGACGATATATGTGCCAACCGGCATCTGACGGCGAAACTTATACCCATAGAAGCGACGACCTCTGAGCAAATACCAGAGGCGTAATTCTTCGGGCGTCATTTGTTTGCGGAGTTGTTTTGATTTGTCCATCCCCCTCACTCTGCCAGCCTTTCCCTCAGCCGGCAGAACGGGATGCGAAATCCTGAATCAGCCTTCAGGAATCTTCTGCGAGGAACAGCTCAAGAAGGGAGTTTAAGAACAGTTTGCCGTGCTCGGTGATCTGCCAGTATTCATCACACTCGGTCAGATACCCCTGCGCCAGCGCTTCGTCGATCTGTGGACGAATCACTGTCTCCGGCAGCCCGGTGTAACGCGCAAACTCTGCACGTGGCGCGGCTTCCAGCAGGCGGAAGCGGTTCATAAAGAATTCAAACGGCTTATCCGCCGCCTCGACGTCGTGCTGACGCTCAAGGTAACGGCCTTCCATATACCCGCGCGGATGGCGAGTCTTAGCCGTGCGCAGAATGCGCCCGTCAGGGAAGGTGACCTTACCGTGCGCGCCGCAGCCAATCCCCAGATAGTCACCAAACCGCCAGTAGTTCAGGTTATGCTGACACTGGTAGCCCGGCTTCGCATAGGCCGACGTTTCATACTGCTGATAGCCTGCGGCAGTTAACAGCTGATGGCCCTGCTCGAAGATATCCCACAGCGCGTCGTCATCCGGCAGCACCGGCGGGCGTGAGCCGAACAGCGTGTTTGGCTCGATGGTGAGCTGGTACCACGAAAGATGCGGCGGGTTCAGTTCAATCGCCTGGCGCAGATCGTCCAGCGCCTCTTCCAGCGACTGGTCCGGCAGGCCGTGCATCAGATCCAGGTTAAAGCTGCGAAGATTAAGCCCCGTCGCCAGGTGTGCCGCACGCTTCGCCTCTTCGGGGCCGTGAATGCGCCCCAGGCGCTTCAGTTTTGGCTCGCTAAAGCTCTGCACGCCGATGGAGATGCGGTTCACGCCCGCGCGCTGATACTCGACAAAACGGTCGGCCTCAACGGTGCCGGGGTTGGCTTCCATCGTAATTTCAGCATCCGCTGCCAGGTTCAGACGTGCGCGCACGCCGTCCAGCAGCGTCTGCATCGCCGGGCCGGACAGCAGGCTCGGCGTACCGCCACCAATGAAAATGGTCTTAACTTCACGTCCCTGTGCGTAAGGTACATCGGCGTCCAGGTCGGCCAGCAGATGCGCAACGTAGTCATCGTGCGGCACTTCGCCCTTCAGCGCGTGCGAGTTGAAATCGCAGTACGGGCATTTCTGCACGCACCACGGGATATGAATATAAAGACTCAGAGGCGGCAAATTAGCCATTACGCAGTGCTTCCAGTAACAGTTTCAGCGCGCGTCCACGGTGGGATATCGCGCTTTTTTCTTCGCGGGTCAGTTCCGCAGCGGTTTTGCCCTCGGACGGGACATAGAAAATCGGGTCGTAGCCAAAGCCGCCGTTGCCTGCCGCTTCGCGGGTAATCATCCCCGGCCAGCTGCCGTGGCAGACGATGGGGGTTGGGTCTTCAGCGTGACGCATATAGACCAGCACGCAGTGGAACTGCGCGGTACGCTGCTCGTCAGGCACGTCCTTCAGCGCAACAAGCAGCTTTTCCAGATTCTGCTGGTCGGTCGCGTCAACGCCGGAATAGCGTGCAGAGTAAATCCCAGGCGCGCCGCCGAGAAAATCAACGGCCAGGCCGGAGTCGTCGGCAATCGCGGGCAGGCCCGTAATCTGCGCGGCATGGCGTGCTTTCAGGATCGCGTTTTCGATAAACGTCAGCCCCGTCTCTTCGGCGGAATCCACGCCAAGATCGGTCTGAGCGACCACATCCAGCCCAAAATCATTTAATAGCGAGGCCAGCTCGCGCACTTTACCGGCGTTACCGGTTGCGAGAACAACTTTCTGCATGGTTTAGTCCTGTTCTGTCAAAGCCGCGACTTCAGTCGGGATCGATTGCGGGTTGAGGATTTTTACCTGTTTATGCCGCCCCAGCTCGCCTTTTTCAATGATGACCTGGCTTTTAGCCACGCGAAACTGTTTTGCCAGATATTTGGTCAGGTGTGCGTTCGCCTGGCCGTCAACGGGTGGGGCAGTGATGGCGACTTTTAACTCGTCGCCATGCAGTCCAACAATACTGTCGCGGCTGGCTTTCGGCTGAATATACAGCCGTAAAACCAGCCCGTCAGCGCAGGTGCTTACTGCACTCATAGCGCCATCCACAGCCCCGGCAGCAGCATATCGCCCGTGGACTGTAACAGTTCAGCAATCCCCATGTTGACCACATAGAGCAGCAGAACCAGGATCATCGGGGAAAAGTCGATGCCGCCCATAGACGGAAGCAGGTTACGGATCGGACGCAGCAGCGGTTCGGCCAGCTGAATCAATGCGTACTCTACTGGGCTGCGCCCCTGGCTGACCCAGCTCATGATGGCCATGACCAGCAGCACCCAGAAAATCAGCAGACCGACGGTTTTGATCAGAATCAGGACGGCGGCAATCCAGATAATCGGCTGGAAGGTGATGACCATAAACAGCACGATTGCTTTGATAACGCTCAGAATAAACGCCACCAGCAGAGACGAACTGTCGATGGGACCCATTGCCGGGATAACACGGCGCAGCGGTCCGACAACCGGTTGCGTGATTTTCACGACAAACTGGGAGAACGGATTGTAAAAGTCACAGCGGGCCCACTGCATCCAGACGCGCAGCAAAAGCGCCATCGTATACAGCTCAAGCACTGTAGAGAGCAGGAAAGTCAACGTCTTCATGGCGTTCCTCAGGTTTCCTTATTATTGGGTGTAGTCGCGCGCACCGAAAATGGCTGTACCGATGCGCACCATAGTGCTGCCTGCCGCGATGGCGGCTTCCATATCATCCGACATGCCCAGAGAAAGCGTGTCTACCTTGTCATAGCGCGCTTTAAGCGCCTCAAATGCTACAGCCATTTGCTGTGCCACGGCAAACTGCCTTTCATAACTTGACTCAGGCGCCGGGATTGCCATCAGCCCGCGCAGGGTTAAGCGCGGCAGTGCGGCCACCTCTGCTGCCAGCGCGTCCAGTTCGCTCAGCGCAATGCCGGACTTGCTGTTTTCGTCGCTGATGTTGATCTGAATCAGCACGTTAAGCGCAGGCATCTCCGCCGGGCGCTGGTCATTCAGGCGGGTTGCAATGCGCAGACGGTCAATGGTGTGGCACCAGTCGAAGTGCTCTGCCACCAGACGGCTTTTGTTCGACTGCAGGGGACCAATAAAGTGCCACTGCAGATGCGTATTCCCCTGTTCCTGGAAGTAGCGGATTTTATCCACGCCTTCCTGAACGTAGTTTTCACCAAACGCCCGCTGGCCTGCATTAATGGCTTCTGCGATGGCGCTCGCAGGCTTCGTTTTGCTGACTGCAAGTAACGTAATTTCTTCTGAAGCACGGCCGCAACGCGCTGCGGCGGCTGAGATTTTGTCCCGGACCTGTGCCAGGTTATGCGCAATGTCGTTCATTTTCCGAGGAGTAGTCTATGGATGTGGAAGAAATGGTGGCGCTTAGTGTAAAGCATAATGTCTCCGATCTACACCTGTGCAGTGATTCACCACCCCGCTGGCGCATATCAGGCCGCCTTGAGCCGGCACCGTTTCCGCCGCCTGACGTCGAAGCGCTGTTAAAAGCGTGGCTCAACGACGAGCAGCAGGGAATATGGTGGGCAAGCGGGCAGGTCGATTTTGCCGCGACGGTGGCGGGTGGCCAGCGCCTGCGCGGCAGTGCCTTTAAGCAGATGAACGGTGTCTCTGTGGCGCTGCGGCTGCTGCCGCGCACCTGTCCGCAGCTCGCTTCGCTGGGCGTGCCGCGGGCAATCCCGGAACTGTTATCCAATGAGGCCGGGTTGATTCTGGTGACGGGGGCGACCGGCAGCGGCAAATCCACTACGCTCGCGGCAATGGTCGATTTCCTCAACCACTATACCGACGGCCATATTCTCACGCTCGAAGATCCTGTGGAGTTCATCTACCAGAGTGAACGCTGCCTGATACAGCAGCGGGAGATGGGTCAGCACAGCCCGTCATTTGCTGAAGCGCTGCGCAGCGCGTTGCGCGAGGACCCGGACGTGATTCTGCTGGGGGAACTGCGCGACAGCGAAACGATCCGCCTGGCGCTGACGGCAGCGGAAACCGGACATCTGGTGCTGGCGACGCTGCATACGCGCGGCGCATCGCAGGCGATTGAACGGCTGATCGATACGTTCCCGGCGCAGGAGAAAGATCCGGTGCGTAACCAACTGGCCGGTAGCCTGCGGGCGGTGCTGGCGCAGAAGCTGGTTCCTGACTTACAGGACGGGCGCGTCGCGCTGTATGAACTGCTGGTGAACACCGCCGCGGCGGCGAATCTCATTCGCGAAGGAAAAACATGGCAACTGCCCGGCATCATTCAAACCGGCCAGCAGGCAGGCATGCAGAACTTTGACCAGAGCCTGGCTGAGAGACGGGCGCAGGGGCGGCTGTAGGCCCCTGTGCTCAATAGCCCTGTTCGAAATAGCTTTCGAGGATGATGACGGCAGAAGCGGAGTCCACGCTGCCTTTGTTGAGCGCCCGGAAGCCGCCGTGTTCAAACAGACCCGCTCGCGCTTCAACGGTGCTGAGACGCTCGTCGTGAAGCTTCACGGAGACGCCAAAGCGGCCATGGATTTTATTGGCGAACTTACGCGCCCGGGCGGTAAGCGGCTGTTCCGTGCCGTCCATATTCAGCGGCAGCCCAACAATCACGTCGTCCGGCTGCCACTCTTTGAGCAGACGCTCAATGAGATTCCAGTCTGGCGTGCCGTCGTTGGCCTTCAGGGCCGTAAGCGGGCGTGCGGTACCGGTGATGCGCTGACCAATGGCGACGCCAATGCTCTTCGTTCCGAAATCGAAGGCCAGAAGTGTTCCGCTCATCAGGCGTGCCCCGCGACGCCAGGCATGGTCAGAATATCAATGCCAATCAGCTTCGCCGCGTCACGCCAGCGATCGGCGATAGGGGTTTTAAACAGGATATTCATGTCCGCAGGGGCGGTGAGCCAGGCGTTATCGAGGATCTCTTGCTCAAGCTGGCCTTTCTCCCACGACGAATAGCCCAGCGCCACCAGCACTTCAGAAGGCTGCTCAGCGGTGCCCAGCGTTTCCAGCACGTCGCGCGAGGTGGTGATGACGGTGTTATCCGAAATTCGAATGCTGGAGGAGAATACCGGCGGCGTATGGAGGATGAAACCGCGATCTTCTGCAAGAGGTCCACCCAGCATCACGGGTTTATCGAGCCGGATCTCCGGCAAGCGCGCTTCAGCCGGGATCTTCAGCTTGTCCAGAATCCCTTCAACCTGAAGGTTTTCCAGCGGTTTGTTGATGATAATGCCCATCGCGCCGTCTTCATTGTATTCACAAATATAAACCACCGCGCGGCGAAAAATCGGGTCCTGGAGAGCAGGCATGGCAATAAGAAAGTGATGCTGTAAATTCATTGTCAGAGGTACTGTTTCCTGGTTTAAAAAGCGACAGCGACCAGTATGCGGAGAAACCCGGGCGCTGTCACTCATTGGTGGGTTATTTCTGCAGGCGTTTTTCGATAGCGTCCATCAGCATTCCGGTAATGGAGACCGGGAATTCCGCTTCAATTTCACGAATGCAGGTCGGGCTGGTGACGTTCACTTCCGTCAGGCGGTCGCCGATGATATCCAGGCCAACGAAGATCAGGCCCTTGGCCTTAAGGGTCGGACCGACGCGGCGGGCAATTTCCCAGTCGCTTTCGGTCAACGGGCGCGGCTCGCCGCGGCCACCGGCGGCCAGGTTACCGCGGGTTTCACCACCCTGCGGGATACGTGCCAGGCAGTAAGGAACCGGTTCGCCATCCACCACCAGAACGCGTTTGTCGCCGTCTTTGATTGCCGGAATATAGTTCTGCGCCATGCAGTAGCGGGTGCCCAGCTCGGTCAGCGTTTCGGCAATCACGCCAATGTTCGGGTCGCCTTCCTTCACGCGGAAAATCGACGCGCCGCCCATGCCGTCCAGCGGCTTCATGATTATATCGCCATGCTTCTGCCAGAATTCCTTCAACTGGGCTTTGCTGCGGGTTACCAGCGTTTCAGGCGTCAGGTCAGAGAACCAGGCGGTGTAGAGCTTCTCGTTGCAGTCGCGCAGGCTCTGCGGTTTGTTGACGATCAGCGTTCCCTTCTCTTCAGCACGCTCAAGGATATAGGTGCAGTAGATGTACTCGGTGTCGAACGGCGGATCTTTACGCATCAGAATGACGTTGAGATCGGCAAGGGCAATGTCCTGCTCTGTGCCGAACTCGTACCATTTGTCGTAGTTCTGCTCGACGTTAACGATGCGGGTACGCGCGCGGGCTTCACCGTTGATCAGGTAAAGATCGTTCATCTCCATGTAGTGGAGTTCATAGCCGCGACGCTGCGCTTCCAGCAGCATGGCGAAGCTGGAATCTTTCTTGATGTTAATGTTTGCGATGGGGTCCATCACGATGCCGAGCTTGATCATCTTTCTCTCCAATATGCGTCAACCCAGATCGCCAAACCGTACCTGTAGCGCGGTAATGGCCGTGAGTGCCGTTGTCTCAGTGCGCAGAACGCGAGGTCCCAACAGAATATCAGTAAACTGGTAACGTGCCGTCATCGCAATTTCGTCCGCCGAAAGCCCGCCTTCGGGGCCAATCAGCAGGCGTACGCGCTCAACGGGCAAGGGCAGCGTATTGATGCTGGCGCTGGCGCGCGGATGAAGGTTGAGCTTCAGCCCACTTTCCTCTTCTGCACACCAGTCTTCCAGATCCATCGCCGGGCGGATCTCCGGGATACGGTTGCGGCCACTCTGTTCACAAGCCGCAATGGCAATTTTCTGCCACTGCTGGAGCTTTTTATTCAGACGTTCCGCATCCAGTTTAACGCCACAGCGCTCAGAAAAAAGTGGCGTAATGAGGCTTACACCCAGTTCAATGGATTTCTGAATCGTGAACTCCATCTTTTCCCCGCGCGACATGACCTGACCCAGATGAATGTGCAGCGGCGATTCGCGGTCATCTACTTCGCCACGCAGCACGTTAACGTGCACGCTTTTTTTATCGGAGCGCGTAATTTGTGCGTCGAAAACCTGGTTAGAGCCGTCGAACAGCTGAATGGCCTGACCTGCGCCCATGCGCAGCACGCGGCCAACGTGGTTGGCGGCGTCATCAGACAGGGCGATTTCGCGACCTGCGGTAATCGGTTCAGGATGGTAAATGCGGGGAATGCGCATAGTCAGAAATTCCGTGTGTAATACGATGTAAGCAAATTGCCGCTAGTGTAGGTTAGCTCTTTTGCGCCTGGCAAGCTCGCTGGACGTAAGGGTTATGATTCCCCTGAACCCTGGCGATGCGTTCGTCGCGCTGGCACTCCCACTCCGTCACCGGGTATTGCTTGTCCCAGGCGTTGAACAGCTGCGTCTGCTGGCGGGAGAGGTTGAGGTCGTAACGATCGCGCATATAGAAATAGGTGCGGGCAATGCTGCCGCGCGCGCGGGCAGGGGGCTCGGCGACTTTCTCTTTGAAATCCACCTTCATACTGCACTGACCGTACTGGCCTTCGCCACCGTTCCACTGGCTGTACATAAAGTTGCCGCGGTCACCGTTCACTTCGCCAACCGCAGGCTGCAGGTTGTGCATATCGCTTTCCATCTGGCGGTAGACAGGATCTTTAGAACAGTTTTTACGCCCGCCGTCCTGCCAGCACTGGCGCTGGTGGCCAAACTGCCACGCCGGGACGACATGTTCCCATTCAATGCGGCTGGCGCGGTTTTCATTTTTACGCACCTTATAGCCGCAGGACTCAAGGTCAACGACCCCTTTTTTACCCTGCCAGTTAATTTTACAGCCGCAGTAGAAATCGCCCGGCACGTCAGCGTTGACCTTTACGCCGGCCGCTTTGGCCTGAGAGAAACTGTTGATACCGTCGGCCAGCGCGTGGCCTGAGAGCGCCGTCGTCAAAAAGGCGACCGCGAGAGAAACATTACGGGACATCTTACACTCCGTGTCAAAACGAGCCCGCAACGTAACTAATGTTGTTCCTGTATGCAATCAGTCAGATCAGGAAAGTTCCTGAAAGTTCAGATGATTAGTCCGCAACCAGCGGCTCGCCGCATTTGACGCAGCGGTAGGTCGCCTCGCCGCGCACCACGCGATTATGGCGGCGGACGGTAAGCTGGTGCTGCTGGCACTGGCAGCGGTAGGGGAAGGTATTGCGGCGTACCGATTCCAGCTCGAACTGGTGGGTACGGCGCGCCGGAACGCCGAGCACCGCCTCCATCATCCACTTCCACTCTTTCCCGTGGGGGGCGACGCGTCCGAAGTGCTTCCAGACCAGCAGATGCGCCAGCTCGTGCGGCACCACTTCCTCAATAAACGCCTGCTGGTTTTCCATCATCAGGACCGGGTTAAGGCGGATCTCATAAGACTCAAGCCAGGCGGTACCGGCCGCGGTGCCACGCTGCTGATAAACGATCCTGGGTTCAGGGTAGTTGCGACCGAGCTTCAGGTTCGCCTGGGCGAGCTTTTCCCGCAGGCTGCGCATAACGGCCTGCTGAAGGGCGATGGGGAGACGGGGAGCTTTCATAGGGGCAGAGCATAAAGCGCGAAGCGGGGAGGTGCAAGGGGCACCTCCCGCGTGAGGATTAGTCGTGGGCGCCGATTTCGCGCAGAGGACGACCTTTCATCAGGTTACGTTCAATATGTTCCAGGGACACATGTTTGGTTTCTGGAACCAGCCAGATGGTCAGAACAATAAAGAAGATGTTCAGCCCGGCGTAGACCCAGAAGGTGTTCGCGTTGCCCAGGGTGTTGAGCATGGTCAGGAACGTTGCGCCGACGATCATGTTGGCAATCCAGTTCGTTGCAGTAGAGCAGGTGATACCAAAATCACGCCCTTTCAGCGGCTGGATCTCAGAGCACAGCACCCAAATCAGCGGGCCGGCGCTCATCGCAAACCCGACGATAAACATCAGCAGCATGCCTACCGCGAAGTACTGGGCGGTTGGTGAGTGAATGCCCACATGCATCATTGTACCGAGGACGCCCATACCGGCCGCCATCACCAGGAAGCCCAGCGTCAGCGTTGGCTTACGTCCCCAGCGGTCCACCAGGCCGATGGCGATAAAGGTCGCCAGCACGTTGGTCAGACCCACGATGACGGTCCCCCACATCTGCTCGGTGGTGTTGGTATAACCCGCCAGCTCAAAGATTTTTGGCGCGTAGTACATGATGACGTTCATCCCGGTGAACTGCTGCATGACCTGAAGCAGTACGCCGAGGAAAACCGCGCGACGGAAGTTGCTGTTCTCTTTAAACAGCGCCCAGCCAGACTGTTTGACCTTCAGGCTTTCGCGGATCTCTTCCAGCTCGTTTTTCGCTTCCGCGCTGGTATCGCGCAGGCGCATCAGCACGCGTTCGGCATCGTGGAATCGACGTTTCGCGGCAAACCAGCGCGGGCTGTCCGGCAGGAAGAAGACGCCAATCAGCAGCAAAATGGCCGGGATGATGATCACGCCGAGCATCCAGCGCCATGCGCCGCTGTAGCTAAACGCGGTATCGGAAAGGTACGCGCCCAAAATACCGATGGTGATCATCAGCTGGTACATCGAAATCATACTGCCGCGGATTTTCTCCGGCGCGATTTCAGACAGGTACAGCGGTGCGGTATAGGATGCCACGCCCACGGCCAGACCGAGCAGAACGCGGGAAACCAGCAGGACCTCAACGTTAGGCGCCGCGGCAGAGAAGAGTGAACCGGCAACGAACAGAATAGCGCCGATCATCAGGCTCTTTTTACGCCCGAGCTTGAAGGAGAGCCAGCCGCTGCCGACGGCCCCGACGGCAGCACCAAACATCATGGAGCTGACCACCCACTCCTGGGTGTGGGCGCTGATCTGGAACTCTTCTGTGATGAAAGGTAATGCACCGGCAATCACGCCGATATCCAGGCCAAAAAGTAATCCTGCCAGGGCTGCGAGGAAACAGACGAAGAATGTCATCGCCTTGTTGGACGTACGCCCCTGTTTTTTATTGTCAGGCATTATGCCCTCCAGTTGGGTTATCAGTTTTATTGAGGTTAAGGGTAGGTGAGCGACCCGTAAAAATATGTGAGATTAATCACATTGGTGTAATCGGTTACACAAGTGTGCATCCGTAAATAAAATTAAAGCTTTGAAAATATAGAGGTAAATGAGGTGACATGCATCGCGAAAGAATACATTTCAGACTTAACTGAAAGGGGATGTAACAGCAGAAGAAAAGCGATCGTGCAAAGAGAATATTCTGAAAGCGGAAGGCATCCGCTACGATGTAATCGGTTCCAAATAGTGCGCCTTTCAGCCGGGTGGCGGCTGCGCCTTACCCGGCCTAGAAATACCGCAAAACCCGTAGGCCCGCGCAAGCGAAGCGCCGCCGGGCAAAGATGACCGCACAAATGCAAAAGGCCAGCCCGAAGGCTGGCCTTTTATAAAGCAGCGGGTAGTCGATTACTTCAGACCGGCAGCTTCACGCAGCAGAGCGGCTTTGTCGGTCTTTTCCCACGGGAAATGTTCGCGACCAAAGTGACCGTATGCAGCGGTTTCTTTGTAGATTGGGTGCAGCAGATCCAGCATCTGAATCAGGCCGTATGGACGCAGGTCGAAGAACTCGCGCACCAGCAGGGTCAGCTGTTCTGAAGGCACTTTCTCAGTACCAAAGGTTTCAACCATGATGGAGGTTGGCTCAGCCACGCCGATAGCGTAGGAAACCTGGATCTCACAGCGGTCAGCCAGGCCGGCAGCAACGATGTTTTTCGCAACATAACGCGCCGCATACGCTGCAGAACGGTCAACTTTAGACGGATCTTTACCGGAGAATGCACCGCCGCCGTGACGCGCCATGCCGCCGTAGGTATCAACGATGATTTTACGACCGGTCAGACCGCAGTCACCCATTGGGCCGCCGATAACGAAGCGTCCGGTTGGGTTGATGAAGTATTTGGTTGCACTGCTCAGCCACTCTGTAGGCAGCACCGGCTTGATGATCTCTTCCATCACTGCTTCCTGCAGGGATTTCTGATCGATATCTTCGGAATGCTGGGTAGACAGAACTACCGCGTCAATACCGACGATTTTGCCGTCGTCATACTGGAAGGTCACCTGGCTTTTTGCATCCGGGCGCAGCCACGGCAGGGTGCCGTTTTTACGCACTTCAGCCTGACGCTGCACCAGACGGTGCGCGTAGGTCACCGGTGCTGGCATCAGCACGTCGGTTTCGTTGGTTGCATAGCCGAACATCAGGCCCTGGTCGCCCGCGCCCTGTTCCAGCGGATCGGCACGGTCAACGCCCTGGTTGATGTCCGGAGACTGTTTGCCAATCGCGCTCAGTACCGCGCAGGAGTTGGCATCAAAGCCCATATCAGAATGCACATAGCCGATCTCACGCACCGTGTTACGGGTGATCTCTTCGATATCAACCCATGCGCTGGTGGTGATCTCACCGCCAACCAGAACCATGCCGGTTTTGACATAGGTTTCACACGCTACGCGCGCTTTTGGATCCTGAGTCAGGATCGCATCCAGCACCGCATCGGAGATTTGGTCAGCAATTTTATCAGGATGTCCTTCTGATACAGACTCGGACGTAAACAGGTGTTTTGCCATGTTTTATTTCACCTAAGAGGAATTTGGTTAGCTCAAGCTGCTGTGTGGAATAGCCAAAGGAGATAATTCTACCAAGGCCTGCAGGTTTTTGACACTGGCAGTATGAGTGTTAATCAGTATAGATGGATTAACATCTGGATGGCTATTTTAGGTCACTTCTTCGCCCGATTTCCAGTTTTTTTTGATTCATCTCCCACTGCGTTGAAATGGCGGCTGGAAATTTTTCCTGACGCTGCCGGCAACACGCGCATTTTTGTTTTGCTTTTTAGCCCCCTTCTCGGTATAAAACGCGGCGCGCGGCTCATATAAAATAAGCGCTCGATGAACTCATCGTGTCGCCACTTCCAGCCGGGTTAAGCAGTGAACTTTTAGCTTTGGCTTGTGGTCCGTTTCAGCAGAGGCGGCCGTGGAGGTGATACGAGATAATGAACCATCGTTTTCCGCACATTCAGCGCAGCCGTTCTGGCGCGCATTTGATTCCCGCAACCCGCATTTCTAGTCTGCAAACCTGCCGATGTTATACCCATCTCGGCGCTTCTCAGGATTCAAGGGCCGGTTACGCTCTGTGAAAACTGAACAAGGGCGCTCTTGTTAATACAAGAGTTTTCTCGTGGTTTCGCCGAACCTTGTCATACAGAGTTCGGATACGTGTTTTACAATGATATGAATAAGAAACCGGTCGCACGGTCTGGATTTCAGCATACTCTGCTGGGAAACGGAGCCGTTTATGGGTTGTTATCGCCGTATAACGCTGCGATAGTAGTCAACTGTTTTACACTTAATACAAAGAGTTGAGGTTCGCTATGTCTGACGACATGTCTTCTTTTTCGCCTTCGTCAGCGGGCGAACGGGGTGTACTACGTTCTATGCAGGAGGTTGCGATGAGCTCCCAGGAAGCCAGCAAGATGCTGCGCACTTACAATATTGCCTGGTGGGGCAATAACTACTACGACGTCAACGAACTGGGCCACATCAGCGTCTGCCCAGACCCGGACGTCCCTGAAGCGCGCGTGGATCTCGCTAAGCTGGTAAAGGCCCGCGAAGCACAGGGCCAGCGTTTACCTGCACTGTTCTGCTTCCCGCAGATCCTGCAACATCGCCTTCGTTCTATTAACGCCGCGTTCAAGCGCGCGCGTGAATCCTACGGCTACAAGGGCGACTACTTCCTGGTTTACCCGATCAAGGTGAACCAGCACCGCCGCGTGATTGAATCCCTGATCCACTCCGGCGAACCGCTGGGCCTGGAAGCGGGCTCCAAAGCGGAACTGATGGCCGTTCTGGCGCACGCGGGCATGACCCGTTCGGTGATCGTGTGCAACGGCTATAAAGACCGTGAATACATTCGCCTCGCGCTGATCGGCGAGAAGATGGGCCACAAGGTCTATCTGGTTATCGAGAAGATGACCGAAATCGCGATCGTGCTGGAAGAGGCCGAACGTCTGAACGTGGTGCCGCGCCTTGGCGTGCGTGCGCGTCTGGCGTCGCAGGGTTCCGGTAAATGGCAGTCCTCCGGCGGTGAAAAATCCAAGTTCGGCCTGGCGGCGAACCAGGTGCTGCAGCTGGTGGAGATCCTCCGCGAGCGCGGTCGTCTGGACAGCATTCAGCTGCTGCACTTCCACCTCGGTTCGCAGATGGCCAACATTCGCGATATCGCCACCGGCGTGCGTGAATCGGCGCGGTTCTACGTTGAGCTGCACAAGCTTGGCGTGAATATTCAGTGCTTCGACGTGGGCGGTGGCCTGGGCGTGGACTATGAAGGTACCCGCTCGCAGTCTGACTGCTCGGTGAACTACGGCCTGAACGAATACGCGAATAACATCATCTGGGCGATCGGCGATGCCTGTGAAGAGAACGGCCTTCCGCACCCGACGGTGATTACCGAATCCGGTCGCGCGGTGACCGCGCACCATACGGTGCTGGTCTCTAACATTATCGGCGTTGAGCGCAGCGAAACCACCGAAGCGACGCCTCCGGCAGACGATGCCCCGCGTTCCCTGCAAAGCATGTGGGAAACCTGGCAGGAGATGCACGAGCCGGGCACGCGCCGTTCCCTGCGCGAATGGCTGCACGACAGCCAGATGGATCTCCACGACATCCACGTCGGCTACTCTTCAGGCACCTTCAGCCTGCAGGAGCGCGCGTGGGCCGAGCAGCTCTATCTGAACATGTGCCATGAAGTGCAGAAGCAGCTCGACCCGAGCAACCGCGCGCACCGTCCGATTATCGACGAGCTGCAGGAGCGCATGGCGGACAAGATTTACGTCAACTTCTCGCTGTTCCAGTCGATGCCGGATGCCTGGGGTATCGATCAGCTGTTCCCGGTTCTGCCGCTGGAAGGGCTGAATCACGCCCCGGAACGTCGTGCGGTGCTGCTGGACATCACCTGTGACTCCGACGGCGCAATCGACCACTACGTTGACGGCGACGGTATCGCAACGACGATGCCAATGCCGGAATACGACCCGGAGAACCCGCCAATGCTGGGCTTCTTTATGGTCGGGGCGTATCAGGAGATCCTGGGCAACATGCACAACCTGTTCGGCGATACCGAAGCGGTTGACGTGTTTGTCTTCCCTGACGGCAGCGTGGAAGTTGAGCTGTCCGACGAAGGGGACACCGTGGCGGACATGCTGGAATACGTGCAGCTGGATCCGAAAACGCTGCTGATCCAGTTCCGCGACCAGGTGAAAAACACCGGTCTGGACGATGCGCTGCAGCAGCAGTTCCTGGAAGAGTTTGAAGCGGGTCTGTACGGGTACACCTACCTGGAAGACGAGTAGGTTAACCTCCCTCTCCCGGTGGGAGAGGGGCGGGGTGAGGGCAGCAGGCTGCTGTGCCGCTGATGCCCGGTGGCGCTGCGCTTACCGGGCCTACGTATGTAGGCCGGATAAGGCGGAGCCGTCATCCGGCAGAATGCTATACTCACTTGAACCCGCATGCATTACCGGCGATAATTCGCCCCAATTAGCGATTTACGAATCAATCCCTTCCTCGTCGGGTTTAACGACGCGGAGGGGATTTTTTTTCATCTGTTTTTAATGTATCGACGTTAAAAGAGGTCAGGACATGAGCACTTTAGGTCATCAGTACGATAACTCTCTGGTATCTAACGCGTTTGGTTTTTTACGCCTTCCAATGAACTTCCAGCCGTACGACAGCGACGCTGACTGGGTGATCACCGGCGTGCCGTTCGACATGGCAACGTCCGGTCGCGCGGGCGGTCGTCACGGCCCGGCGGCGATCCGTCAGGTATCCACCAACCTGGCGTGGGAGCATAACCGTTTCCCGTGGAACTTCGACATGCGCGAGCGCCTGAACGTGGTGGACTGCGGTGACCTGGTGTACGCCTTCGGCGACGCGCGTGAGATGAGCGAAAAGCTGCAGGCTCACGCCGAGAAGCTGCTGGCTGCCGGCAAGCGCATGCTCTCCTTCGGCGGTGACCACTTCGTGACCCTGCCGCTGCTGCGCGCTCACGCCAAGCACTTCGGTAAAATGGCGCTGGTGCACTTCGATGCGCATACCGACACCTACGCGAACGGCTGCGAGTTCGACCACGGCACCATGTTCTTCACCGCGCCGAACGAAGGTCTGATCGACCCGAACCACTCCGTGCAGATCGGCATCCGCACCGAGTTCGACAAAGACAACGGCTTCACCGTGCTGGATGCGGGCCAGGTCAACGATCGCGGCGTGGACGACATTATCGCGCAGGTGAAGCAGATCGTCGGTGATATGCCTGTCTATCTGACCTTCGACATCGACTGCCTGGATCCGGCCTTTGCGCCGGGTACCGGTACGCCGGTGATCGGCGGCCTGACCTCAGACCGCGCCATCAAGCTGGTGCGCGGCCTTAAGGACCTGAACATTGTCGGGATGGACGTGGTGGAAGTGGCGCCAGCCTATGACCAGTCCGAGATCACCGCGCTGGCCGCGGCGACCCTGGCGCTGGAAATGCTCTACATCCAGGCGGCGAAAAAAGGCGAATAAGCCTTACGCGCTGAGTGCTGCTGCGCGACGCATGCGCAGCAGCAACATTCCGCCCGCCAGCAGGGTGATAGCCTGCGACACGACCAGCACCGAAAACCCTGAACTGACCGATCCCGCCGATTTCATCACCATCCCCATCAGCAGCGGAATAAACGCCGCGCAAATATTCCCAATCCCATTAATTATGCCGTATGCGCTACCTACTGCTTCCCGCGCGGCGTGGTGCTGGATCACCACGGGTATCGCGGCGCCCTGCAGTCCCCAGAAAGCGTTGGCGGACAGCATAAACAGCGCCAGCCATGCGGGCTGATGGCTGAGCATCAGCGCGACCACGGACAGTGCCGTCAGCGCCCCGCCCACCACAAACAGCACCGGTGCCTGCTCCGGGCGCATTTTATCGAGCAGCACGCCGCCCAGGAACTTGGACCCCAGGCTCAGGAGGAAGGGAATGGCCGCAAGCATGCCCGTGGCGTGCAGCGAGAAGTGGTGCTCGTCACGCAGCCATGCGGGCAGCCACGCGCTGCTGCCCCACAGATAGCTCAGCGTGGCGATTTCAACCAGCAGGATCCAGCCCAGCAGCGGCGTCTGCCAGGCGAGCGTGAGGGTGCGGGCAAACCCCGGTTTTTTCACCGTTGAGCGGCTGCGAGGTGCAGGAAGAAAACGCCAGATTAACCCGCCGCCCAGCAGAAGATTGACTGCCGCCAGCGCATAGAACGAGCCGGCCCAGCCCAGATGGGCCATCAGCCAGGTGACCATTGGGAAGCCCACGGCCAGCCCGAGGGAGACGCCCAGCGCGGTCACGGCGTTGGGCTTGCCGATCTCCTCTGCGCGAAAGTTGTCGCTGATAAAGCGCGTCTTCAGTGAAAAGAGCGGTCCTTCGGCAATACCCAAAATCACGCGAGCGATGAGCATGCCCATCAGCGATCCCAGCAGCGGAGAAACCGCGCAGACCGCGGCCCAAATCGCAATGCTGCTTAATAATCCCTGCCGATAATGGAGCTTGCTTTCAATAACTGGCGTTAATAATAAAGCCGAAAAACCATAACCCAGCAGAAAGCAGGTCATAAGCATTCCTTGTAACATTCTGTTTTCATTTAGCTGAAAATGTTCGGCAAATTCCGGGTTTAAAATCATTACCGAAATATTTACCCGGTCAACGTAGGAAATAATAATGAGTAATAACAGTGCAATTGTGCCTTGCCATCTTGCCGTCATAAATCCTGCCTTGTGCGTGCGGTTATTTATATTTTTATGAGAGTGATTGTCACGGAGCTAAAATGATTCACCTGTGAAACTCATTGTTTATTAACAATAAAATAAAAATGAGTTTCACAGGTGAAACGCGATGCTCTGCAACTCTTTTATTTTTAAGGAAGAAAAACAAAAGAAGTCAATATCTCTTTCTTTAAATTTAAAACCATCGATAAAACGTATTCATTCACGCAGCAATAATGAAAATTTCATATCGCTGCATTTTTTCGTGATCCTTTGCACACTTAGCTAATTAATTACCTTGTTATTAACAAATTTGTCACATTGGCGCTTGACGAAACATTCTTCGCTTTTATATTGACCGTATTAAATAAGAAACAGAGTTTCATATATGAAACAAAAGCCTGGAGGATCGTGATGAGCTGGATAGGCGTATGTGACGCAGAACAAGTACAGGAAGATTTCCCTTTTAGCGGCAGCGTAGACGGTAAAGAGATCGGCGTTTATTTGATTGACGGTGAATATTACGCGCTGGAAGACGTATGCCCGCACGCTTATGCCCTGCTGAGCCAGGGCTTTGTGGAAGACGGAAAAGTTGAATGCCCCCTGCATGAGGCGGTGTTCGACGTCAAAACCGGCCAGTGCCTGCACGGCCCCGGAGGTCGCAACCTCAACCGCTACCCGGTTCGGGTGTTTGAAAACCAAATCCAGATTACCTTCGTCGAGGAGACCGTGGCATGAGCAATACCCTGAACTACAACCCGGCGCTGCCGGAAAGCCGTCAGTTTACTCCGCCTGCCGAGGGCGGCAACGGTGCCATCCATAAGCCGGGTGAGTACCAGAACCTGATCTGGCAAACCCGCAGCCGCGAGCCGGAGAGCTGGGAAGTGAACCTGATTGCCACGCTGGAAAATCTCTTCGAACAGGGCGTTGAAACCCTACCGGAACTGGTGAACGGCCTGAACGCGGTGCGCATGCACGACCAGCAGGGCGAGCCGTGGAGCGACGCCAGCTTCCAGGCATTCTTACAGGTTAACGGCTACTGAGGACAACGCGATGACGACTACCGTACAAAACTATCTCGATAAAGGCCTGCGCGGCCTCTGGTATCCGGTGCTGGCGAGCTGGGAAGTGCAGTCTGCTCCTGTGGGCATTACCCGCCTGGGCGAGCAGATTGTGGTCTGGCGCAATAAAGACGGCCAGGTGCAGGCGCTGGAAGACCGCTGTCCGCACCGCGGCGCGCGCCTGTCGATGGGCTGGAACCTGGGTGACCGCATCGCCTGCTGGTATCACGGCGTGGAAGTGGCGGGCAACGGCGAGGTGAAAGATGTGCCCGCCGTGGACAAATGTCCGCTGGTCGGTCAGCAGTGCGTGCGCAGCTATAGCGTGCAGGAAGCGCACGGCGCGATCTTCCTGTGGTTCGGCGTCACCGCTGACCAGCAGCCGGACGAGCTGGCCTTCCCGGATGAGCTCGCCGACACGGAGAATTTCAGCAACTTCCTCTGCACCGCCGCGTGGAAATGCAATTACCAGTACGCGCTGGAAAACGTGATGGACCCGATGCACGGCACCTATCTGCATTCATCGTCGCACTCGATGGCGGAGGGGGATCGCAAGGCCGACATGGTGCTCCAGCCGACCAAAACCGGCTTCATCTTTGAGAAGAAAGGGCAGAGCGGCGTCAACTTCGACTGGGTTGAGCTCGGCAACAGCGGCACCTGCTGGATGCGCCTCTCTATTCCTTACAAGAAGCGCTTCGGACCGGGCGGCCACTTCTTTATCGTCGGCATGGTGGTGCCGGAAGATAACGACAACTGCCGCGTCTTCTTCTGGCGCATCCGCCGCGTGCAGGGCTGGCAGCGCGATATGTGGCGCTTCATGTACCGCAACCGTCTGGAAAAACTGCACTGGGAAGTGCTGGAGCAGGACCGCGTGGTGCTGGAAAGCCTGGCTCCAAACGCCCGCGACCATGAATACCTGTACCAGCACGATGTCGGTCTCTCCCGCCTGCGCCGCATGATGCAAAAGGCAGCGAAAGAGCAGCTGGCGCTGCGCGAAGAACAGCAGGGAGCCGCCTGATGAACGGGCTGCTGAGCGGCAGGCGCATCGTGGTGACCGGCGCCGCGCGCGGGCTGGGCTATCACTTTGCCAAAGCCTGCGCGGAGCAGGGCGCCGCAGTGGTGATGTGTGACATCCTCGAAGGCGAGCTGGCTGAAAGCGTGCACGGGCTGGGCGAGCAGGGTTACGCGATCGAATCGCACGTTATCGATCTGGCCGAACCGCATTCCATAGAGCGGGTGTTCAGCGCCATTGGCGAGCTGGGGCAGATTGACGGCCTGGTGAACAACGCGGCGATGGCGACCGGCGTGGGCGGCAAAAACATGCTCGATTACGATCCGGATCTCTGGGATCGGGTCATGCGCGTGAACGTCAAAGGCACCTGGCTGGTGACGCGCGCCGCCGTGCCGCTGCTTCGCGAAGGGGCGGGCATTGTGAACGTGGCATCCGACACCGCGCTGTGGGGCGCGCCGCGCCTGATGGCCTACGTCGCCAGCAAGGGCGCGGTGATTGCCATGACCCGCTCAATGGCGCGCGAGCTTGGCGAAAAGCGAATTCGAATCAACGCCATCGCCCCGGGATTAACCCGCGTCGAGGCAACCGAATACGTTCCGGCCGAGCGGCATCAGCTTTACGAAAACGGTCGCGCATTAACGGGGGCGCAGCAGCCGGAAGATGTCACCGGCAGCGTGGTCTGGCTGTTAAGCGATCTGTCGCGGTTCATCACCGGACAGCTGATCCCGGTCAACGGCGGTTTTGTCTTTAACTAAGGTAGAGCGATGATGGCAAACGATCGGGAAGTGAAGTATCTGGTGCCGGGGCTGGAGCGCGGCCTGCAGCTGCTGTTGGCCTTCGGCGAGCAGCATCGCGAACTGACCTTTGCCGAGCTGCACCGGCTGGTGGATATGCCGAAGGCGACCGCCTACCGCGTGGTGCAGACCCTGGAGTTTATGGGCTTTCTGGAGCGCAACGCGCGCACCAATACCTTCTCGCTGGGCATGAACGTGCTGCGTCTCGGCTTTGAGTACATCGCCTCGCTGGACGTGGCGCAGGTTGGCCAGCCGGTCATCGAGCAGCTGCGCGACGTAAGCCAGTGCAGCAGCCACTTGGCGATCCGCGACGGGCGCGACATTATCTACATCGCCCGCGTCAGCGCCGCCGGGTCGCGCATCAACCAGGTCAGTATCGGCACCCGCCTGCCGGTGCACTGTACCTCGCTCGGCCGCATGCTGCTGACCGATATTTCCCGCGCCGATTTTGAACAGCTGTTCCCGCATGAGCGCCTGCCGGGCAACACGCCGGGGCAGCTACACGACCGCGAAGCCCTGTGGCAGATGGTGCAGCAGGACAAAGCCCGCGGGTACGTGATTGGCGAATCCTTCTTCCGCCACGGCATCTCCTCCATTGTTTACCCGGTGTATGACCGAAGCCACCGCGTGGCGGCGGTGGTCAGCATTCTGGTGCCGTCGGAGGAGATCCCGCAGGCCGACCGCGAGCGCCTGCAAAACGAGGTTCGCCTCGCGGCGGATAAAATTTCTGGCTTCTTAGGGTACCTGTCACAGGCCAGTTAAATCAGTGAGTTAACGTCAGGCGCTTGACCGCGTCGGGCATGTTTTACGCCCAATTTGGGCCAGATGAGGCAACGAACGATGAGTGTAACCGGAATTGAAAAGCTGGAATTTGGCGTGGAAGACCTGACGCACTGCGCCAAATTTATGCGTGATTTTGGCCTGACGGGCGATGCCAGCGGCCAGCGTTTTACCACCCTGAGCGGCGCGCGCGTGGAGCTTAACCCGATCGACAGCCCCGACCTGCCGCCGGCGTTTGAAGCGGGCAACACCCTGCGCCGCATGACCTGGGCGGTGGCTACCCGGGAAGACCTGGAGGCGCTGCGCCCGAAGCTTGCGCAGCAGCCTGGCTTTCGCGAAGTGGGTGACGCGCTGGAGTGCCTCGACCCGAACGGCATGACGCTGCGCGTGCAGGTTAGCCAGCAGACCGACGTGGAGCTGAACGTTGAGCCGATCAACCAGTGGGGCGACGTTCGCCGGATCGACACGCCCAGCCCGGTTTACGATCGCGCCCAGCCCATCAACGTGGGGCACGTGGTGTTCTTCGTGGAGGAGCTGGCGGCGGTGGAAAAATTCTACCGCGAGGTGCTCGGCTTCCAGGTCTCGGACCGCTACATCAACCGCGCCGTGTTCCTGCGCTGCGGCGCGCGCGGCGGCCATCACAACCTGTTCCTGCTGCAGCTGCCGAACCGCAAGCGGGGTCTGAACCACGTGGCCTTCACCGTGCGCGACATCCACGAGGTGATCGGCGGCGGTATCGCGATGAATAAAAATGACTGGAGCACCTTCATCGGCCCGGGCCGCCATCCGGTGTCGTCGGCGTACTTCTGGTACGTCAACAGCCCGACCGGCGGCGCGTTTGAGTATTACACCAACGACGACTATTTGACTGAAAACTGGCAGCCGCGCGAGCTGGAGCATTCGCTGGTTTCCTTTACCGAATGGGCGGTGGAAGGCGGGATCGACCACGATACGCGCCGCCAGCAGAAAAAGCCGGAGGCGGTATGACGTCGCGCATTGTCATTATCGGCGGTGGCCAGGCGGGCGGCTGGGCAGCGAAAACCCTGCGCGACGAGGGCTTCGACGGCGAGATTTGCGTGGTGGCAGAAGAAGAGTGGGATTTCTACGAGCGCCCGCCGCTGTCAAAAGCGTCTCTGCTGGAGCCGGACGCGGCGCTCCCAAGGCTGTTTACCGACGAGGCGCAGCAGGCGCTGAACCTGAGCTGGTACCGCCCGCTGCGCGCAGAGCAGATCGACCGCGAGGCGAAAACCGTGCGTTTGAGCAACGGCGAACGTCTTAGTTACAACATTCTTTTAATTGCCACCGGAGGGCGGGCGCGCCTGCCGGGCGAGGCGTGGTCAACGCATCCGCAGGTCTACACCCTGCGCCACTGGCAGGACGCGCAGCGCCTGAAAGGTCGGCTGGCGGAAAGTCACAAACTGGCGATTATCGGCGGCGGCTGGATTGGCCTTGAGATTGCCGCTTCCGCGCGGAAAAGCGGCGTAGCGGTCACGCTGTTCGAGCAGCAGCCCGCCCTGTGCATGCGCTCGGTGAGCGGCGAGGTGTCGCAGCGCTTAGAGGCTATCCATCGCGAGCAGGGCGTGGATATCCGCACCGGCTGCGGCGCGCTGGAGCTGGAGGACGATAACGGCCTACCGGTTATTCACTGCGACGGCCAGCGTGAAACCTTTGATGCGGTGGTGGTGGGGATCGGCGTCGATCTCAATCTGGAGCTGGCCCGCGACGCCGGGCTGAAAACCGAGCGCGGGATCGTCGTGGATGCCCAGGGGCGAACGTCGGATCCGTTCATCTTCGCCGCCGGCGATGTGGCGCAGCATCATCACTACGGCCTGTGCATTCAGTCCTGGGCCTTCGCCCAGAACCAGGCGGTGGCGACGGCGAAAGCGATGCTCAACCCCGATGCTCCGGGCTACGACGACGCGCCGTGGCTGTGGTCGGATCAATATCAGCACAATATCCAGATCCTCGGCATTCCGCAGCCGGGCAGCAGAACGGTCGTGCGTGAAGAGGCGCTGTACTTCTCGCTGGACGACAACGGGCGGCTGACGCAGCTGGTGGCGTTCAACGACGCGCGCACCGTCAAGCTGGCGAAGCGCTGGATGGCAGCGGAGCGGGATTTATCGGATGTACCGCTCGCCGACCCGGCTTTTTCACTGATGTCATTGCGATAGCTAACCCGCACCCGTAGGGGGAGACATGACCACATTAGAGACTAACACCGCGCCCGCTGAGGCGAGCGGTGAGGGAACCCGCACGCCCGAAAAAGCGGTGCGCTGGGCCATCCCGCTGTCGCTGCTGGCCTGCGTGCTGCTGGCGTTCTTCGACAAAATCAGCATCGCGGCGCTGTTTTCCGACGGCCATTTCCAGCAGGCGATGGGCATCGATTTCGACACCACGCGCCTCGGCATTCTGATGAGCGCCTTTCTGCTCAGCTACGGCTTTTCGTCGGTGTTTTTAAGCGGGCTGGGCGACAAAATTGCGCCGCTGCGCCTGCTCACCGGGATGATGGCGGTGTGGTGCGTGCTGATGGTGGCGATGGGCTTCACCCATAACTACACGTTGATGATCGTGCTGCGCATTCTGCTGGGCGTGGCGGAGGGGCCGCTGTTCCCGCTGGCCTTCGCCATTGTGCGCCACAACTTCCCGCAGCATCTGCAGGCGCGCGCCACCATGCTGTGGCTGCTGGGCACGCCGGTCGGCGCGGCGATTGGCTTCCCGCTCTCCCTCTGGCTGCTGAACACCTTCGGCTGGCAAAGCACCTTCTTCGTGATGGCGATGCTCACCGTGCCGGTGCTGATCTTTGTGCGCATCGGCCTGCGCGGGATCCGTCTGGATACGAAGCCCGGCACTTCGCAGACGTCTCAGGACGAGCGCCGCGCCGCGCGCCGCGAGCTGTTCGTCAGCCCGCACTTCTGGATCATCTGCATCTTTAACATTGCCTTCCTGACCTACCTGTGGGGCATCAACGGCTGGCTGCCGGGCTACCTGATTAAGGGCAAAGGCATTCACCTGGAGCACGCGGGCTGGCTGTCGTCGATGCCGTTCATCGCCATGCTGGCGGGGGAAGTCATCGGCGCGTGGCTCTCTGACCGGGTCGATAAGCGCGCGGCGGCCTGCTTTATCTCGATGGCGGGGGCGGCCGTCGGGCTGGCGGCGGTGATGCACCTCGACACCCCGCTGGCCGTCATCGCGGCGATGAGCTTCAGCACCTTTATGTGGGGTACCGGCGCACCCAACATTTTCGCCCTGCTGGCGAAGGCCACCCATCCGCGGGTGAGCGCCACGGCGGGCGGCATTTTCAACGGGCTGGGAAACTTTGCGGGCGCGCTGTCGCCAGCGGTGATGGGTGCGTTAATCGCCTTCACCCACAGCATGGATTCCGGGCTGATTTTTCTGGCGGTGATGGCGGCGGTGGGCTGCGTCCTGTTACTGCCGCTGCTGAGACGTTACTGAGGAGAGTGTCATGACTGATTCAACCGTAACCAACACATCAGGCATCAAGCCTGACCACCTGACGATGGAAGAGTGGGTCGAGTCGCGCATTGCGCGCTTCGAAGGCCGCAAGTACGACTGGAACGCGCTGAAGTTCCAGGCCGATTTTGACCCGAAATACCGCCGCGCGCAGATGCGCTATATCGGCACCGGCGCAACGGGCGTGGCGAACGACACCAACACCGTGCAGGCGGACCATTTTACCTTCTCCACCATGGTGCTGCCGTCGAAGTGCGAAGGGCCGCTGCACCTGCACGACGACGTGGAAGAGGTGTTCTTCATGCTTAAAGGGCAGATCACGCTGATGATCCAGGACGGCGAGAACTACACCGAAACCGTGCTGCGCGAGCGTGACCTGATCTCCGTCCCGCCGGGCATATACCGCGGACTGTTTAACCACGGGGAAGAAGAGGCGCTGATGTGCGTCATGCTGGGGACCAGTAAGCCAGAAATCCCGACCTATCCATCCGATCATCCGCTTTCGAAAGTGAAGCGGAGCTAAGGGGGCATGATGACGGGGTTTCGTGAACAGGGAAGCGGCATTCCGCTGATGCTGCTGCACGGCATCAGTTCCGGCGCGGCCTCCTGGCATAAGCAGATGGCACTGGCAGGTTTTCGCGTGCTGGCGTGGGACATGCCCGGCTATGGCGAAAGCCCGATGCTGGCGGTTGAGCGCGCGAACGCGGGGGATTACGCCGACGCGCTGGCGGCGATGCTTGACCGCGCGGGCGTCTGGCAGGCGGTGCTGGTCGGGCATTCGCTCGGCGCACTGGTCGCCAGCGCCTTTGCGGCGAAGTTCCCGGATCGCGTCATCCATCTGGTGCTGGCGGACGCCGCGCAGGGCTACGGCCAGGCCGCGCCGGCGCAGCGCGAGCAGGTCTGGCGCAGCCGCGAGCAGCAGATAGCGCTCGGCGGCGACATCCTCGCTCAGACCCGCGCCGCGAAGCTGCTGCGCCCCGGCGCGCGCGCGGAAGATATCGCTGTCGTCGCGGCGGGCATGCGCGGGCTGCGCCCTGAAGGCTATCTCGCCGCCGCGTGGATGCTGGTGCACGACGACATTCACGGCTGGCTCAAGCGCTACGCCGGTAATTTCGAAGTCTGGTGCGGCGAGCAGGATGCCATCACCCAGCCGGAGCTGGTACACGGGCTGGCGCTGCGCTACGGCATGCCGTTTACCGCTATTCCCCAGGCCGGGCACGCCAGCTATCTCGATAACGACGCGTTTTTTAACCAACAGCTTTTACGCATTAACGAAGAGGTGCGCGATGAATGCACAAATTGACGGGCGCGTAGCGGTCGTTACCGGCGGTTCTTCTGGCATTGGCTTTGAAACGCTGCGCCTGCTGCTGGGCGAAGGGGCAAAAGTGGCCTTCTGCGGCCGCGATCCGGACCGGCTCGCCAGCGCCCACGCGGCGCTGCAAAACGAATACCCCAACGGGGAGGTTTTCTCTTACCGCTGCGACGTGCTGAAGGCCGACGAGGTTCAGGCCTTTGCGGACGCCGTCCAGGCGCGCTTCGGCGCGGCGGATATGCTGATTAACAACGCCGGGCAGGGCTACGTGGCGCACTTCCAGGATACCCCGCGCGAGGCGTGGCTGCACGAAGCCGAGCTCAAGCTGTTTGGGGTGATCAACCCGGTACAGGCGTTTCAGCCTCTGCTGGAGCAGTCGGATATCGCCTCCATTACCTGCGTGAACTCCCTGCTGGCGCTGCAGCCCGAGGAGCACATGATCGCCACCTCTGCCGCCCGCGCCGCGCTGCTGAACATGACGCTCACGCTCTCGAAAGAGCTGGTGGGCAAAGGCATCCGCGTGAACTCCATTTTGCTCGGCATGGTGGAGTCCGGACAGTGGCAGCGCCGCTTTGAGAACCGGACGGACAAAAGCCAGAGCTGGCCGGAGTGGACGGCGGATATCGCGCGTAAGCGCGGCATTCCGATGGCGCGCCTCGGCAAGCCGCAGGAGCCCGCGCAGGCGCTGCTGTTCCTCGCCTCGCCGCTGGCCTCGTTTACCACCGGTGCCGCGCTGGACGTTTCCGGCGGCTTCTGCCGCCATCTGTAAGGACGCATCATGAAAAAAATCATGTTAATCGGTTTTGGTGCCATGGCGCAGGCGGTGATTGAGCGTCTGCCTGCCGGGGTGGCTATCGGCTGGATTGTGGCGCGTGAAGCTCACCACGCCGCCATTCAGGCACAGTTTGGCGATGCGGCGGTGGCGCTGGCCTCCCCGATGGATTGCGCGCAAACGCCGGACCTGGTGCTGGAGTGCGCCAGCCAGCAGGCGGTGGCGCAGTACGGCGAAGGCATTCTGCGTCGCGGCTGGCATCTGGCGGTGATCTCCACCGGCGCGCTGGCGGACAGCGCGCTGGAGCAGCGTCTGCTCGCGGCGGGCGGCAGGCTGACGCTGCTCTCGGGTGCGGTTGCCGGCATTGACGGGCTGGCGGCGGCGAAAGAGGGCGGGCTTGAGCGCGTGACCTACAGGTCGCGCAAAAGCCCGGCCAGCTGGCGCGGCAGCTACGCCGAGCAGCTCATCGATCTCAGTTCGGTATCAGAGGCGAAGGTTTTCTTTGAGGGCAGCGCCCGCGAGGCGGCGCGTCTGTTTCCGGCCAACGCCAACGTGGCGGCAACCGTGGCGCTCGGCGGCGTGGGAATGGACGATACGCGCGTGCAGCTGATGGTCGACCCGGAAACGACACGCAACACCCACACGCTGCACGTTGAAGGGATGTTTGGCGAGTTCCACCTGGAGCTGAGCGGGCTGCCGCTGGCCAGCAATCCGAAAACCTCCACCCTTGCGGCACTGAGCGCGGTTCGCGCCTGCCGCGAGCTGGCCCTGAGCTGAGGAGTGACGATGGACGAACTGAAGATTTTTATCGGCGGTCACTGGCGACGCGGCAGCGGCAACCCGATGCAGAGCCACTTCCCGGCAGACGGGTCGATCAACGCTGCGCTGAACGCGGCGAGTCTGGACGACCTGCAGGAGGCGATAGACGCCGGAGAGCGGGCGTGGCGCGATCCCGCGTGGCGTAACAGCCTGCCGCATATGCGCGCGAAGATCCTGCACAGGGTGGCCGATCTGATTGAATCCCGCGTCGACGAGCTGGCGCAGATGCAGAGCCGCGATAACGGGAAGCCGCTGGCGGAAGCGCGCGGGCTGGTGCTGAGCGCGGCGGGAACGGCACGCTACTTTGCCGCCGCCTGCGAGCTGGTGGAAGGGGAGCTTCCAACCCCGCGTCAGCCTGATGTGCTGACGCTGAGCCGCTATGAGCCGCTCGGCGTGGTGGCCGCCATCACGCCGTGGAACTCGCCGATTGCCAGCGAAATGCAAAAAGTTGCACCGGCCATCGCGGCGGGTAACGCGGTGATCCTGAAGCCTGCCGAAGCGACGCCGCTGATGGCGCTGGAGCTGGCGCGCATCTTTGAGCAGGCCGGGCTGCCCGCCGGGCTGCTGAGCGTGCTGCCGGGCAAAGGTTCGGTGATTGGCGATGCGCTGGCGCGCCACCCTAAAGTGCGCAAAATCTCCTTTACCGGCGGCACCACCACGGGCCGCCATCTGGCGCACGTCGCGGCAGAAAAGCTGATCCCGGCATCGCTGGAGCTGGGCGGGAAATCCCCGACTATCGTGCTGGAAGATGCCGATATTGAACGGGCCGCGCGCGGGATCTGCTACGGCATTTTCAGCTCCGCGGGACAGGCGTGCATCGCGGGTTCGCGGCTGTTTATCCACGAGAGCATTTACGCCCCGCTGATGGCGCGGCTGCTGGAATTAACCCGCGGCCTGCGCGTCGGGCATCCGTTTACCGACGGCGTCCACGTTGGGCCGCTGATCAATGACAGGCATCGTCAGAGCGTGCAGGAATATGTCGAGCTGGCGAAGCGCGAGGGGGGCCGCGTGCTGTGCGGCGGGGAGATCTCGGCCGATCCCAATCTTGCGAACGGCAGCTTCTTCCAGCCCACGATTATCGAAGGGCTGAGCAACAGCGCCCGCGCCTGCCAGGAGGAGATCTTCGGCCCGGTGCTGGTGGCGATGCCGTTTCGCGATGAAGCCACGCTTATCCGCGAGGCGAACGACTCGGTTTACGGCCTGGCCGCGGGGATCTGGACGCGGGATACCGGACGCGCGCTGCGCCTGAGCGAGCAGCTGGAAGCGGGCACGGTGTGGATCAACACCTATAAGGTCTTTGCCATTTCGACCCCGTTCGGGGGCTTTAAAGAGAGCGGTCTGGGCCGCGAAAAAGGCATTCAGGGACTAAAAGCCTGGATGCAGCAAAAGAGCATTTATCTGGCGACGGGTAACGGCGTCAACCACTGGTGCGACTGAGAAAGGGTGAGCAATGAGCGAAATGATAACCGTCGGCGACGCCATCGCCAGAACGCTGGAGCAGTATCAGGTTGAGGCCATCTACGGCGTCATCTCCATTCACAACCTGCCGATCGCCGATGCGGTAGGGCAGCGCGGCAACATCCGCTTCGTGCCCGCGCGCGGCGAAGCCGGTTCCGTCACCATGGCTGATGCCCACGGGCGCTTTTCCGGCCTCGGCGTGGCGCTGACCAGCACCGGCGCGGGGGCGGGGAATGCGGTAGGCGCGCTGGTGGAAGCGATGAACGCCTGCACGCCGCTGCTGCACTTAACCGGGCAGGTGGAAAAGGCCTGGCTGGATGCCGACACCGGGTTTATCCATGAAACCCGCGACCAGCTGACCTTCCTGAAGGCCAGCTCAAAGCGGGCGTACCGCATCAGCAACGCCAGCCAGGCGATAGCGATTCTGCATAAAGCGATTCAGGAGGCGCAGACGCCGCCGTGCGGGCCGGTCTCCGTGGAAATCCCGATTGATATTCAGGGGGAGAAAATTCCGCTGTCGCTGGTGACCGCGCCGGTTAAGCCGGCGTCGGGAGCGAACGTTGATGCGGGCGTTGTCCATACGCTGTGGGCGCAGCTGAAGCAGGCAAAACAGCCGCTGCTGTGGCTGGGCGGCGGGGCGCTGGGCAGCGCCGACGCCGTGAAAAAACTGGCGGATGCGGGCATCACCGTTATCTCCAGCACCCACGCGCGCGGCGTGCTGCCGGACGGCCATCGCGCCAGCCTGCGGGCGTTCCACAACTCGCCGTCGGTTGAGGGGCTCATCGCGCAATGTGACTTTACGCTGGTGGCGGGCTCGCGCCTGCGCAGCAACGAAACCCGCTCCTGGACGCTTGAGCTGCCGTCCCCGCGCGTGCAGATTGATATCGACCCGGCAGCGGCCAGCCGTAACTACCTGATGGACAACACGCTGGTCGCCGACTGTTCCGCGTTGCTTGGCGCGCTTGCAGACAAAATTCAGGGCCGCGAGTGGGGCAACGCGCAGTGGGATGCGCAGGTGCGGCAGGCGGTTGAGCAAGCCGAGCAGGGGCTGCGCGAGCAGTGCGGCGCCTACGCGAAGCTCAACGATGCCATCGAGAAGGCGCTGCCGAAGGACGGCCTGCTGGTGCGCGATATCACCGTGTCCGGCAGCCTGTGGGGGAGCCGACTGTTCCGCGCCAACGGCCCGCTGATGAACATTCACTCTCTGGCCGGGGCGATTGGCATGGGGCTGCCGATGGCGATCGGCACCGCGATTGCCAACCCGCAGCGCAAGGTTGTGGGGCTGGTGGGCGACGGCGGCCTGAGCCTGAACCTTGGCGAACTGGCGACGCTGGCGCAGGAGAAAGCCAACGTGACGCTGCTTATCATGAACGATGGCGGCTACGGCGTGATGCGCGGCATTCAGGATAAATATTTCGGCGGGCGGCAGTATTACAACGAGCTGCATACCCCGGACTTCACCCTGCTGGCACAGGCAATTGGCCTACAGGCGTGGAGCGTTGAGCGAGCGGAGGATTTTGATGCCGTGATGACGGAAGCGCTGGCGATGCCGGGGCCGTCGGTGGTGGAAGTGCGAATGGGGCAGATTGGCGCCCTGAAGTTTGCCGGGCCGCCGCAGAAGACGCTTTACTAGCTGTTTCCCCTCACCCCAACCCTCTCCCAAAGGGAGAGGGAGAAAACTGTAGGCCGGGTAAGGCAAAGCCGCCACCCGGCTCTTTTCATCAGAACACGTTAAACGGGTATTCCACATAAGCGCGGATCTCGTCTCCGCCCACGTTGTAATCGCTGGCGTTGCTGGAGACGCGCAGGACGGAATAGCGCAGCTTCAGCTTCAGATCTTTCGCCGGGCCATCCTGCACCTGGTACTGGATCTGGTTAAACCACTCGTGCTCTTTGCCGTTGCTGGTTTCAGACGTTTTGATGTTGTCGCCGCGCACGTAGGCGGTGGTCCAGCTCAGACCCGGCAGGCCTAGACCCGCAAAGTCCAGACCGTACGAGGCCTGCCACGAGCGTTCGTCTTCACCGTTGAAATCTGACCAGTAGGAGTTTGCCAGCCAGATGGTGTTGCCGCCGTCACCCACGCCGCCCCGATCGCGGTAGCCGCCGTAGTTGTAGCCGGTGCTGCCGCTGCTCTGCTGGTACGCCACTTTGAACGTGTGAATATCCCAGATGTAGCTTGCCGCCAGGCTCCAGATGGTGTTGCTGCGGCCGGTGTTGAGGCTGTCAGCGTAACCCTGGTCGAGACGGGAGTAATAGCCGTTGAAGTCGAGCACCAGCTGCTGTCCGGTGCTGAACGGCTGTTTGAAGTTCATGCCCAGGTACTGCTTGTTCATCACCTCTTCGTTATGAGAGGCGTACAGCGCGCCGCTGAACTGGTCGTTGAACTGGTAGCTCGCGCCGCCGAAGGAGAGGCTCTTCAGCCCGCTGTCGTGGCGATCGTCGCTTTTACGCTGCTCGTCGGTGAAGTAACCGGCGTTGATTTCCAGACCGTCGATCTCTTTTGAGGTCAGCATGGTGCCGGTATAGCTTTCAAACAGCAGGCGGGAACTGTCGGCATTTACGATGGGCAGCTCAGGGCGCTGATTCCCGTAGCTCAGTACGGTATTCGAGATGCGCATTTTGGCGGTTGCGCCAAACTTTGCCAGATCGGATTTTGCCCGGCCGTCGTCTTCCTGCTTAAAGAAGTCGATGCCGCCCGCGCCGCTCTTGCCGCGGCCGCCGTCCAGGCGCACGCCGTACTGCGCGATTCCGTCCACGCCAAATCCCACCAGCCCTTCGGTATAACCGGATTCAAAGGTGGCAATAATACCCTGGCCCCATTCGGCCTTATCCTGCTGGCCCTGATGGTAATCGCGGCTGATGTACGCATTGCGTAAAAACAGGTTCAGATGGCTGTCGTCAATAAAACCCTGGCTGTCGGACTGCTGGCTTGCAGCGGCGGGTAATGCGGCAAATAAGCTTAAAGCAACTAATGATAATTCTTTTTTCACGGAGGGAACGTCTCTGTCTGGATATATTAATTTGAATAACTGCGAAGGGATAATTACCGGAAAGAGTAACGTTTGCAATAATTATGTGACCAGACATTTCAATGGTAAGTGCAGATTTGGCGGGGCTTTGCGGGGAGTTATCGATACGTGCGGTTAAGTTAACAATTCATGCGAAATAAAAAGGAGGCAAATCTGCCTCCTTCCCAAATTATTTAATTCCGTCTGCGGCCATACGGTCGCGAATATGTTGTGCGCGCTCTTCTGAGGCTGGGTGATCGTCAAACATGGAGCTTTGGCGTCCCGCTTCCAGTTTGGCCAGCTTTTCGAAGCTGGTGGCTAAACCTGACGGATTAATACCGCGTTTGCGCAACAGGTCGTAGGAGTAGTCATCCGCTTCGGACTCCTGACGCTGTGAGAACTGGGAGTTAACCAGTTTTTCACCGACATCGCCAAGCTGTGACTGTGACAGGCTGCCAACGATACCGCCCGCAGAGGCCGCCGCTGCGCGGATAGCATTGGTGCCCAGCGCAACCTGCATCCCTTTCTTCACGTGGCCGAGTGCAACGTGGCCCATTTCATGGCCGATGACCGCTTCGACTTCATTGTCGGTCATCATATCCATCAGCCCGCTATAAACGCGGATACAGCCATTCGCCATCGCGAACGCGTTCACGTCTTTCGCCATGTAAACCTTGTAGTTCACCGGCTGGCCGTTGATGTTATCGCCCAGCGCGGAAGCGATCTTATTCAGACGCTGCGTGTAGGTACTGTTAGCCGGCGCAAGCGTGGCTTTTCCGTCCATATCTTTACAGGCCTGGTCGCTCAGCGCTTTTACCTGCGCGTCGCTCAGGGAATAGGCCTGAAAGGCTTCTGCGCCTGAGGTCATCAGGCCGTTAGAATCCATATTCTGACAGCCGCTCAGCAGGAGCGTTGTACCCAGGGCCAGCACTATTGCACGCATTTTCATGATGTTGCTTCCGTACTCGTTAATCTGAATAAAATCCGAAAAATGCACCGTCAGCGAAGCCGGTGTCGGGCTAAGTATAAGGAAGATCTACGAGGCCGGGCGAGCAGATTGCGCAACATGCGAGCATGATCCAGAGATTTCTTAAGCTGCAAAAGAATGCTCCATGTACATGGCATGCCGCTTGGGTTACATTGTTGGCACTTTTTTCCGGCGTAGCCCAAAACGCGCTGTCGTCAAGGGCATGGCCTTTAACAGTCCGATCTGGAGTTAAAATGTCCTCACGTAAAGAGCTTGCTAATGCTATTCGTGCGCTGAGCATGGACGCAGTACAGAAAGCCAAATCCGGTCACCCAGGCGCCCCTATGGGTATGGCTGATATCGCCGAAGTCCTGTGGCGCGATTTCCTGAACCACAACCCGCAGAACCCGTCATGGGCTGACCGCGACCGTTTCGTACTGTCTAACGGCCACGGCTCTATGCTGATTTATAGCCTGCTGCATCTCACTGGCTACGATCTGCCTATCGAAGAGTTGAAAAACTTCCGTCAGCTGCACTCCAAAACTCCAGGTCACCCGGAAGTGGGCTACACCGCTGGCGTAGAAACCACCACCGGCCCACTGGGTCAGGGTATTGCTAACGCCGTGGGTATGGCGATTGCTGAGAAGACCCTGGCGGCACAGTTCAACCGTCCTGGTCACGACATCGTTGACCACTTCACCTATGCGTTCATGGGCGACGGCTGCATGATGGAAGGCATTTCTCACGAAGTGTGCTCCCTGGCAGGTACCCTGAAGCTGGGCAAACTGGTTGCGTTCTATGACGACAACGGTATCTCCATCGACGGTCACGTTGAAGGCTGGTTCACTGATGACACCGCTAAACGTTTCGAAGCCTACGGCTGGCACGTTGTGCGTGGCGTTGATGGCCACGATGCTGACTCGATTAAACGTGCGGTAGAAGAAGCGCGCGCAGTGACTGACAAACCGTCCCTGCTGATGTGCAAAACCATCATCGGCTTCGGTTCACCGAACAAAGCGGGCACTCACGACTCCCACGGTGCGCCACTGGGCGACGCGGAAATCGCGCTGACCCGTGAAGCACTGGGCTGGAAACACCCTGCATTCGAAATCCCATCTGACATTTATGCGCAGTGGGATGCAAAAGAAGCGGGCCAGGCGAAAGAAGCGGCATGGAACGAGAAGTTCGCTGCTTACGCGAAAGCCTTCCCTCAGGAAGCGGCTGAATTCACCCGTCGTATGAAAGGCGACATGCCGTCTGACTTTGACGCGAAAGCGAACGAGTTCATCGCTAAGCTGCAGGCGAACCCATCTAAAATCGCCAGCCGTAAAGCATCTCAGAACGCGATCGAAGCGTTCGGTCCTTGGCTGCCAGAATTCCTGGGCGGCTCCGCTGACCTGGCGCCTTCCAACTTGACCCTGTGGTCCGGTTCTAAGCCAATCAACGAAAATACCGCCGGTAACTACATCCATTACGGTGTACGTGAATTCGGTATGACGGCTATCGCAAACGGTATCTCCCTGCACGGCGGTTTCCTGCCGTACACCTCTACCTTCCTGATGTTCGTGGAATATGCACGTAACGCCGTGCGTATGGCTGCGCTGATGAAACAGCGTCAGGTGATGGTCTACACCCATGACTCCATCGGTCTGGGCGAAGACGGCCCGACTCACCAGCCGGTAGAGCAGGTGGCTTCCCTGCGCGTAACCCCGAACATGAGCACATGGCGTCCATGTGACCAGGTTGAATCTGCCGTTGCGTGGAAATACGGCGTTGAGCGTCACGACGGCCCAACTGCACTGATCCTCTCCCGTCAGAACCTGGCGCAGCAGGATCGTACTCCAGAGCAGCTGGCGAACATCGCTCGTGGTGGCTACGTGCTGAAAGATTGCGCAGGCCAGCCTGAGCTGATCTTCATCGCAACCGGTTCTGAAGTTGAGCTGGCTGTCGCGGCCTGGGACAAACTGACTGCCGAAGGCGTGAAGGCGCGCGTGGTATCCATGCCGTCTACCGATGCGTTCGACAAGCAGGATGCCGCTTACCGTGAATCCGTTCTGCCTAAGGCTGTTACCGCTCGTGTTGCAGTGGAAGCGGGTATCGCTGACTACTGGTTCAAATACGTGGGCCTGAACGGCGCTATCGTCGGCATGACCACCTTCGGTGAATCTGCTCCGGCAGAGCTGCTGTTCGAAGAGTTCGGCTTCACCGTTGAGAACGTTGTCGCGAAGGCGAAAGAACTGCTGTAATTGCTGTTTTGCCCGGTGGCGCTACGCTTACCGGGCCTACAAATGGCACGAAAGTAGGCCGGGTAAGCGCTAGCGCGTCACCCGGCTTTTTTGTTGGCATTATTCCACCTAAAATGTGACGCAAGTCATATAGCTCGCTTATTCATCTGGACAGACATTCCTTTTATTCCCTGATTCGCTTATTCTTGCTGAAGCGTTTCAGTCGATTAAATGTTCGACAATTGACCAATCAATCGCAGTTTGTGACAGCAAGGATTCCCCTTCGGGCGTAGCTGGATTACTCTTTCAGCCACCTCAGACTCAGGGATAGCTTTGCAGGAGATCTATGACCGTACGCGTAGCGATTAATGGCTTCGGTCGCATCGGGCGTAATGTGGTTCGTGCTTTGTATGAATCCGGACGTCGGGCGGAAATAACCGTGGTGGCAATCAATGAACTGGCGGATGCTACGGGCATGGCGCATTTGTTGAAATACGATACCAGCCACGGACGATTCGCCTGGGATGTTCGCCAGGAAAGAGATCGGCTGTTTGTCGGCGACGATGCCATCCGCGTACTGCATGAGAGCAGCATCGCCGGGCTACCGTGGCGTGAACTGGGTGTGGATGTGGTGCTTGACTGTACTGGCGTGTACGGCAGCCGCGAACACGGTGAAGCGCACCTTGCGGCAGGCGCGAAAAAAGTCCTGTTTTCTCATCCCGGCAGTAACGACCTCGACGCGACCGTCGTGTTTGGCGTCAACCAGCATGAGCTGCAAGCCGAACACCGCATTGTCTCCAACGCCTCCTGCACGACTAACTGCATTATTCCGGTCATCAAACTGTTAGACGATGCGTATGGCATTGAATCTGGCACCGTGACCACGATTCATTCCGCCATGCACGATCAGCAGGTTATTGACGCTTACCATCCGGATTTACGGCGCACGCGTGCAGCGAGCCAGTCAATCATTCCGGTGGACACAAAGCTGGCTGCAGGGATCACCCGAATTTTTCCGCAGTTCAATGACCGTTTTGAAGCGATTGCCGTGCGCGTTCCGACGATCAACGTCACCGCAATCGACCTTAGCGTGACGGTAAAAAAACCGGTAAAAGCCTGTGAAGTCAACCTCTTGCTGCAAAAAGCGGCACAGGGGGCATTTCATGGTATAGTTGACTATACGGAATTACCGTTGGTCTCAGTGGATTTTAACCACGACCCGCACAGCGCCATTGTTGATGGCACTCAAACGCGCGTCAGTGGCGCACACCTTATCAAGACGCTGGTCTGGTGTGATAACGAATGGGGCTTTGCTAACCGAATGCTCGACACCACGTTAGCAATGGCCGCTCAAGGTTTCAGGTAAGACGCATCGTGCGTCTGCAAAACTTTAAGAATCAACGAGAGGATTCACCATGTCTGTAATTAAGATGACCGATCTGGATCTGGCTGGTAAACGCGTTTTCATCCGTGCCGATCTGAACGTACCGGTTAAAGATGGCAAAGTGACCAGCGACGCGCGTATTCGTGCATCTCTGCCGACCATCGAACTGGCTCTGAAGCAGGGCGCTAAAGTGATGGTAACCTCCCACCTGGGTCGTCCAACCGAAGGCGAGTACAACGAAGAGTTCTCTCTGCTGCCGGTTGTTAATTACCTGAAAGACAAACTGTCTAACCCTGTTCGCCTGGTGAAAGATTACCTGGACGGCGTTGAAGTCGCTGCCGGTGAACTGGTTGTTCTGGAAAACGTTCGCTTCAACAAAGGCGAGAAGAAAGACGACGAAGCACTCTCCAAAAAATACGCTGCACTGTGCGACGTATTCGTGATGGATGCCTTCGGTACGGCTCACCGTGCGCAGGCGTCTACCCACGGTATCGGTAAATTTGCTGACGTTGCGTGTGCCGGTCCTCTGCTGGCTGACGAACTGGAAGCGCTGGGTAAAGCACTGAAAGAACCTGCTCGTCCAATGGTTGCTATCGTTGGTGGTTCTAAAGTTTCTACCAAACTGACCGTTCTGGATTCTCTGTCTAAAATCGCTGACCAGCTGATCGTTGGCGGTGGTATCGCGAACACCTTCGTTGCTGCCCAGGGCCACAACGTTGGTAAATCCCTGTACGAAGCAGACCTGGTTGACGAAGCGAAACGCCTGCTGAGCACCTGCGATATCCCGGTTCCAACTGACGTTCGCGTAGCGACCGAGTTCTCTGAAACTGCGACGGCGACCCTGAAGTCTGTAAACGACATCAAAGACGAAGAGCAGATTCTGGACCTGGGCGACGTTTCTGCACAGAAACTGGCTGAAATCCTGAAAAACGCAAAAACTATCCTGTGGAACGGTCCTGTTGGCGTGTTCGAATTCCCGAACTTCCGCAAAGGTACTGAAATCGTTGCTAACGCTATCGCAGACAGCGAAGCGTTCTCTATCGCAGGCGGTGGTGACACCCTGGCAGCAATCGACCTGTTCGGTATCGCTGACAAGATCTCCTACATCTCCACTGGTGGCGGCGCATTCCTCGAATTCGTGGAAGGCAAAGTACTGCCAGCAGTAGCAATGCTCGAAGAGCGCGCTAAGAAGTAAGCCATTCAAGGGCAGGGAAACCTGCCCAAATTTCAGCGCGCTTTTAAGAGCTCGCACCTTTTCTAACGGCCGAAGATACAGGACTAAGCAACATGTCTAAAATTTTTGATTTCGTAAAACCTGGCGTTATCACTGGTGATGACGTACAGAAAGTGTTCCAGGTAGCTAAAGAAAACAACTTCGCTCTGCCAGCAGTTAACTGCGTGGGTACCGACTCCATCAACGCCGTACTGGAAACTGCTGCTAAAGTTAAAGCACCGGTTATCGTTCAGTTCTCCAACGGCGGCGCTGCGTTCATCGCAGGTAAAGGCGTGAAAACCGATGTTCCTCAGGGCGCTGCAATCCTGGGTGCTATCTCTGGTGCGCACCACGTACACCAGATGGCTGAACACTACGGTGTTCCGGTTATTCTGCACACTGACCACTGCGCGAAGAAACTGCTGCCGTGGATCGACGGTCTGCTGGACGCGGGTGAAAAACACTTCGCGGCGACCGGTAAGCCACTGTTCTCTTCTCACATGATCGACCTGTCTGAAGAGTCCCTGCACGAAAACATCGAAATCTGCTCCAAATACCTGGCACGCATGGCCAAAATGGACATGACCCTGGAAATCGAACTGGGTTGCACCGGTGGTGAAGAAGACGGCGTGGATAACAGCCACATGGATGCTTCTGCACTGTACACCCAGCCAGAAGACGTTGATTACGCTTACACCGAGCTGAGCAAAATCAGCCCACGCTTCACCATTGCAGCGTCCTTCGGTAACGTGCACGGCGTTTACAAACCAGGTAACGTGGTTCTGACCCCAACCATTCTGCGTGATTCTCAGGAATACGTTTCTAAGAAACACAACCTGCCGCACAACAGCCTGAACTTCGTCTTCCACGGCGGTTCCGGTTCTTCTGCTCAGGAAATCAAAGACTCCGTAAGCTACGGCGTAGTGAAAATGAACATCGATACCGACACCCAGTGGGCAACCTGGGACGGTATCCTGCAATACTACAAAACCAACGAAGCTTACCTGCAGGGCCAGCTGGGCAACCCGAAAGGCGAAGACCAGCCGAACAAGAAATACTACGATCCACGCGTATGGCTGCGCGCAGCGCAGACGTCCATGGTGACTCGTCTGGAGCAGGCTTTCAAAGAACTGAACGCGATCGACGTTCTGTAATTTGAGCTGCTAACAGCATCAGAAGGCCCGCAAATGCGGGCCTTTTTTTATGCATTTTCAATATCCTGCCAGCGCAGTTTTTGTGATCTGTTTGGCAAATCGGGCGCTTTTTGTTTACCCTTTACTGACCTGCCTGTCTCCATGGGGGATGGATTTTGTGTTTTGGTTTAACAAAAGGAAGAATAAATGGAACAACTCGATGTTGTAGACAGCATCAATAATGCCGGTAACTGGCTGGTGCGTAACCAGGCACTGTTACTGAGCTATGCCGTGAATATCGTCGCGGCGATTGCCATCATCATCGTCGGGATGATCGTGGCGCGTATTGTATCGAACGCGGTCAACCGCGTGATGCTGGCCCGTCACATTGACGCCACGGTCGCTGACTTCCTCTCTGCACTGGTGCGCTACGGCATTATCGCCTTTACGCTGATTGCCGCGCTGGGGCGCGTAGGGGTACAGACCGCATCCGTGATTGCCGTTCTCGGTGCCGCCGGTCTGGCCATTGGTCTGGCGCTGCAGGGATCGCTGTCGAACCTGGCAGCAGGCGTTCTGCTGGTCACCTTCCGTCCGTTCCGCTCCGGCGAATACGTTGACCTTGGCGGCATTGCCGGAACCGTGCTGCAGGTGCAGATTTTCTCAACGACTATGCGTACCGTCGATGGCCGCATCGTGGTCGTGCCGAACGGGAAAATCATTGCAGGCAACATCATTAACTTCTCCCGCGAGCCGGTGCGTCGTAACGAGCTGATCGTCAGCGTAGCGTACGACTCCGACATCGATCAGGTGAAGTCGCTGATTAGCAACATCATTGCCTCAGACGATCGCATTCTGAAGGATAAAGAGCAGACCGTTCGCCTGAACGAACTGGGCGCTTCCTCGATTAACTTCGTAGTGCGTATCTGGAGCAAGAGCAGCGATCTGCAAAACGTGTACTGGGACGTGCTGGAGCGCATCAAGCGCGACTTCGACGCCAACGGCATCAGCTTCCCGTACCCGCAGATGGACGTAAACGTCAAAAAAGTTAAAGAAGCAGAATAACTTCATCAGCAGGCCCGGTAAGCGCTAGCGCCACCGGGCTTTTCAATTATTAGCGTGGCTAATACCCAATTAATATTATCCATTTCCTCTAATGTGGTTCGCGCAGTATAGTCTGCTCCCAGGACAACACTGTGAGAATTTCGTCATGTTATCGTATTACTTTCAAGGGCTTGCCTTAGGCGCGGCTATGATCCTTCCCCTCGGCCCGCAAAATGCGTTTGTGATGAACCAGGGCATCCGCCGCCAGTATCATCTGATGATTGCCCTTCTGTGCGCGGTAAGCGATTTACTGCTGATTTGCACAGGGATCTTTGGCGGTAGCGCACTGCTGATGCAGTCTCCCTGGCTGCTGGCGCTGGTCACCTGGGGTGGCGTGGCGTTTCTGCTCTGGTATGGCTTTGGCGCGCTGAAAACGGCAATGAGCAGTAACCTCGAACTGGCGAGCGCAGAAGTGATGAAGCAGGGGCGCTGGAAGATTATCGTCACCATGCTAGCGGTGACCTGGCTTAACCCGCATGTCTATCTTGATACCTTCGTAGTGCTGGGCAGCCTGGGCGGACAGCTGGACGTTGAGCCTAAGCGCTGGTTTGCGCTCGGCACAGTCAGCGCCTCTTTCCTCTGGTTCTTCGGTCTCGCCATTCTGGCGGCATGGCTGGCGCCTCGTCTGAGGACTGCCAAAGCCCAGCGCATCATTAATACCCTGGTTGGGCTGGTGATGTGGTTTATTGCTTTTCAGCTGGCAAAAGAGGGCATTCACCACGTCCAGGAATTGTTCAACTAATCCTTGTCTTATGGACAACTGAGCAAGACCCGCTAAGCTTGCTGGCATGCGCCCTGTTATCGGGCACTCTTTGCAACATGGAGGAATAACAGTGAAGTTTAAAGTGATGGCCCTGGCGGCATTAGTAAGTTTGGGTGCGGTATCTGTTCAGGCTGGTGAACTGCCGGATGGCCCGCACATCGTCACTTCAGGCACCGCAAGCGTGGATGCGGTACCCGATGTTGCAACGCTGGCAATTGAAGTGAATGTGGCTGCGAAAGATGCGGCGTCAGCCAAGAAACAGGCTGACGATCGTGTTGCGCAATATCTCTCATTCCTCGAGCAGAATGGTGTCGGTAAAAAAGATATCAACTCTGCTAACCTGCGCACTCAACCCGATTACGACTACCAGAATGGCAAAAGCATCCTGAAAGGCTACCGTGCCGTGCGTACCGTTGAAGTGACCGTGCGCCAGCTGGATAAGCTGAACGCCTTGCTGGACGGTGCGCTGAAGGCGGGACTGAACGAAATCCGTTCCGTGTCGCTGGGCGTTGCGCAACCTGAGAAATACAAAGACGAAGCGCGTAAAGCGGCGATTAACGATGCCATTCACCAGGCGGAACAGCTGGCTTCTGGCTTTAAGAGCAAGCTCGGCCCGGTATACAGCGTGCGTTACCACGTCTCTAACTACCAGCCAAGCCCGATGGTGCGGATGATGAAGGCCGATGCGGCGCCGGTATCCGCTCAGGAAACTTACGAGCAGCCAACGATCCAGTTCGACGATCAGGTGGATGTGGTGTTCCAGCTGGAGCCTGTTGCAGCACAGCCGAAACCGGCTCAGTAATCTGTAGGCCGGGTAAGGCGAAGCCGCCACCCGGCTTATTTTTTAATCCTGCCTCAACACCTTATGCCCAAACGCCAGCAGCGCGTCGGTGACGTTGCGCATCATGCGGCTTTCCGGCGCAAAACGGTGCCAGTAGAGCATCCGGCGCTGATACAGCCCCGGCGTCAGGTCAATCAGCTCACCGCTTTTCAACTCTTTCTCAATCTGCAGATGCGGGATCATGCAGCAGGTGGTGCCCTGGCGCGCAAGCTGCACAAACGCTTCGGACGAGTTAACGATATGACACGGCACGCTGCCCGGCGGCAAATCGAAGTTTTGCTGCAGGAACGCCTGGTGCATATCGTCCAGATGGTCGAACGCTACGGCAGGCGCTTTCAGCAGCGCGGCGCGGGTCACGCCGTTGGGGAAATAGCGCTCGGCAAAGGCTTTTGAACCGACAAAAAGGTAATCCAGCGCGCCCAGCTGATCCACCAGGCAGCTTGGCAGCGCCTGAGGCTGGATACTGACCGCCCCGACCACTTCACCGCGACGCAGGCGTTCCTGGGTACGGGTTTCATCTTCAACCTGCAAATTCAGGCGGATAGGGGAATCTGCTAAGACCGGCGCAAGGGCCGGCAGCAGCCAGGTTGCCAGACTGTCGGCGTTGACCGCCAGCGAGAGCAGCAGCGGCGTTGAGCCCGTTTGTTCGTCACCCAGCCACTCATCTTCCAGCAGTTCAACCTGACGCAGCAGGGCAAGGAGCTTTTGCCCTTGTTCCGTTGGGCGAGGCGGCACGGTACGCACCAGCAGTGGCTGGCCGAACATGTTTTCAAGCTGTTTGATACGCTGCGATACGGCGGACTGCGTGATGCAAAGCTTTTGCGCCGCGCGCTCAAAACCTCGTTCACGAATAACTGCATCAAGTGCCTGTAGTGTTCTGTAGTCCGGACGTTTCATTGCTCTGGCTGGCTCCTTAATTTTGCTTAATCTGCACTATGACACAATTTTCCCTTCGTGGCAGACGAATTCCATTCGACGTGTTCTATAATGCGCCCTGAGTTTTCACACCACAGGCAAAACGATCATGACGCAGGATGAACTGAAAAAAGCAGTAGGATGGGCCGCTCTCCAGTACGTACAGCCGGGTACCATTGTCGGAGTTGGTACCGGGTCGACGGCGGCACACTTTATCGATGCGCTGGGCACGATGAAAGGGCAGATTGAGGGCGCGGTGTCCAGCTCTGATGCTTCCACGGAAAAGCTGAAAAGCCTCGGCATTACCGTTTTCGATCTGAACGAAGTTGACCGTCTGGGCATTTACGTTGATGGCGCCGATGAGATCAACGGCCATATGCAGATGATCAAAGGCGGCGGTGCGGCGCTGACGCGTGAAAAAATCATCGCCTCCGTTGCGGATAAATTCATCTGCATCGCCGATGCCTCCAAACAGGTCGATATTCTGGGTAATTTCCCGCTGCCGGTCGAGGTGATCCCGATGGCGCGCAGCGCCGTGGCGCGCGAGCTGGTAAAACTGGGCGGGCGTCCGGAATATCGCCAGGGCGTGGTGACCGATAACGGCAACGTGATCCTCGACGTTCACGGTCTGGAAATTCTCGACGCGATTGCGCTGGAAAACGCCATCAACGGCATTCCAGGCGTAGTAACCGTAGGGTTATTCGCCAACCGTGGCGCGGATGTCGCGCTGATTGGTACGGCTGACGGCGTGAAAACCATCGTAAAATGATCTGACGGGGGGAGTCCTCCCCCCGCTAAAAATATTTTGAAAAGCTAAATTCGGTGACTTGTGTCACGTTTTTATGCCTCGTTTGCCGATCCTGCCACGTACGTAAAATTCCGTAGCATTTTCCTCTGCCATTTTGCCCTGTATGACTTTTCTTCAGAGTGCCGACGCAAACGTTCATATTGCTGCAATAGTTTTTTTTGATATGTTGGCTACAGCGGATTTCAATCCAGCACAACAACAGTTCAGATAAAATACAGGGTCGGGTAAATGGCAAAGGTATCACTGGAGAAAGACAAGATTAAATTTCTGCTGGTAGAAGGCGTGCATCAAAAAGCACTCGATAGCCTTCGCGCAGCGGGTTACACCAACATCGAATTTCACAAAGGCGCGCTGGATACCGAAGAGCTGAAAGCGTCCATCCGTGATGCCCACTTCATTGGCCTGCGATCCCGTACCCACCTGACTGAAGATGTGATTGCCGCGGCGGAAAAGCTGGTCGCCATCGGCTGTTTCTGCATTGGTACCAACCAGGTTGACCTGAATGCAGCCGCTAAGCGCGGTATTCCTGTATTTAACGCCCCGTTCTCCAACACCCGTTCCGTGGCGGAGTTAGTGATTGGCGAGCTGCTGCTGCTGCTGCGCGGTATTCCTGAAGCTAACGCCAAAGCGCACCGTGGCGTGTGGAACAAGCTGGCGTCTGGCTCTTTCGAAGCGCGCGGTAAAAAGCTGGGGATTATCGGGTACGGCCATATCGGTACGCAGCTGGGCATCCTGGCGGAATCTCTCGGGATGCATGTCTTTTTCTACGACATTGAAAGCAAACTGCCGCTGGGCAATGCGACCCAGGTTCAACACCTTTCTGACCTGCTGAACATGAGCGATGTGGTCAGCCTGCACGTGCCGGAAAATGCCTCCACCAAAAACATGATGGGCGCGGAAGAGCTGGCGCTGATGAAGCCGGGTTCGCTGCTGATCAACGCCGCGCGCGGTACGGTTGTCGATATTCCGGCGCTGTGTGATGCGCTAAAACGCAAGCATCTGGCGGGCGCGGCGATTGACGTCTTCCCGACGGAGCCAGCGACCAACAGCGATCCGTTTACCTCTCCGCTGTGCGAGTTCGATAACGTGATCCTGACGCCGCACATCGGTGGTTCAACTCAGGAAGCTCAGGAGAACATCGGTCTGGAAGTGGCGGGCAAACTGAGCAAATACTCCGACAACGGCTCTACGCTCTCTGCGGTGAACTTCCCGGAAGTGTCTTTGCCGCTGCACGGCGGCCGTCGTCTGCTGCACATTCACGAAAACCGTCCGGGCGTGCTGACCGCCATCAACCAGATCTTTGCCGAGCAGAGCGTCAACATTGCCGCGCAGTATCTGCAAACCAACTCGCAGATGGGCTACGTGGTTATTGATATCGAAGCGGATGAAGACGTTGCCGAGAAAGCGCTGCAGAGCATGAAGGCCATTCCGGGGACGATTCGCGCGCGTCTGCTGTACTGATCGTGCGGTCTGTGGTGTCGGGTGGCGGCTGCGCCTTACCCGACCTACGTTGAGGTTTTGTAGGCCGGGTAAGCGTAAGCGCCACCCGGCTTTATTCTACCAGGTCCAGGTTTTACTGGGCGTTACCACCGCCGGCAACGGCACATCCCATTTCTCCACCGGCAACGCCTCCACGCCCTGACAATCATGCGCATAACCCACCGGCTGTAGCCCGTACTGCTGCCAGTTTTGCAGCGTCCTGTCGTAAAAACCGCCGCCCATTCCCAGGCGCTGACCCTGCTCATCAAACGCCACCAGCGGCGTGACCAGCACGTCAAGCTCTGCCAGCGGGAGTACGTCGCGCACGTCGAGTTTCGGCTCGGTGATTTTCAGACGGTTCACCACCAGCTCGCTGTGCGGGTGATAGTGCAGGAAAAGCAGATTGCCTTCGCTGAACGGATGCAGCACCGGCAGATAAACCTTCTTCCCGGCGCGCCAGAGTTGCTCGATGAGCGGTTGGGTATCCAGTTCGCCGTCAAACGAGAGAAACAGGGCAACAGTATGCGCCATAACGACAGGGGGGTAAGCCATCATACGGGCGGCAGCCTGCTGGGCAAAATGCGCTTGCTGATTGGAGGTTAACGCACGGCGGCGTTGACGGATTAACTGACGGATGTCCTGGCGTGAAGCGGAAACTTCAGGAAGTTGAGTCATGGTAGTCGGTAGAAGAAAAGAGAGGGAATCTCCGAGATGCCGCCGCAGGCTGTAACCCTTGAACCCTTGGTTCAAGGTGAATGTGTCGTCATAGTTTTAAGGCTTCTCGGACGAACCGAGCATGCTCACCAACCATGGAGCGCCACATTCTTGTGGTATGAAATATCGGCTCAGGGGACTGGCCCGCTTGCGAACATCTCAGAGAAATTTTGTCTTCACAGTTACTCTACCATAGTCAACTGAGAAGTGTTATTCAAACTTTGGTCCCGGTCTTTCGGGAGTGCGACCTTGATCAAGCAATGCCTGTTCTATGGTCTGCTGGAGCATTTTAATGCGTTGCTCCATGCTTGCCGCGTAGTCGCGGGTCTTCGCTTTTTCCTGAGTCAGTTCATAGCTGATGTTCAACGCGGCGATGAAAACCAGCTGCTCAGTATTTGTGACTCTAGTGCGTTCTTTTAGATCTTGCAACCGCTGATTCAAATCGTCCGCTGCCTGATTCAAAGCATCCCTTTGTTCAGGCGGACAATTCACTCGCAGTGAACGGCCAAAAATCTGGAGATCGACGGGTTGTGCAGACATGCCACCTTCCTGCTGATTGACTGCGCTGCCTTCGCTTACTGCCCCGGGGGCTGCGAAGGGGCGACACTATAGCTACCCTGATGTGAAGATACAAGCCCTTTTCTGGTATCACCAGGGTCCAAAGTGGTAGCATATCATGAAACTTCCCCCTTTGATGACGAATGCTCATGTCTATACAGAACGAAATGCCTGGTTACAAGGATTTAAACCAGTTACTGAACCAGCAGGGAATCGGTTTAACCTCTGCCGAAATGCACGGTCTGATCAGTGGCATGCTGTGTGGCGGAAACAGCGACAGCTCATGGCAGCCGCTGATCCACGACCTCACGAATGAAGGGCTGGCGTTTGGTCACGAGCTGGCGGAAGCGCTGCGTAAAATGCACGCCGCCATCAGCGATTCGCTGGAAGACGATGGCTTTCTTTTTCAGCTTTATCTGCCTGAAGGCGACGACGTCAGCGTGTTCGATCGCGCCGATGCGCTGGCGGGTTGGGTAAACCACTATCTGCTGGGTCTGGGCGTCACGCAGCCTAAACTGGATAAAGTGACCGGCGAAGCGGGTGAAGCGATCGACGATCTGCGCAACATTGCCCAGCTTGGCTACGATGAAGACGAAGACCAGGAAGAGCTGGAAATGTCTCTCGAGGAGATTATCGAGTACGTGCGCGTGGCGGCACTGCTGTGCCACGACAACTTTACGCGCTCGCAGCCGACCGCGCCGGAAGTCCGCAAGCCAACCTTACATTAAGAAAAATAACGCACAGGAGGGTGTCATGGTTATCTCGAGTCAAGAGTATTCGCGCCGCCGTCAGGCGCTGCTGGCGAAAATGCAGCCGGGCAGCGCGGCGCTGATTTTTGCTGCGCCCGAAGTGACGCGCAGCGCCGACAGCGAATATCCCTATCGCCAGAGCAGCGATTTCTGGTACTTCACCGGCTTTAACGAGCCGGAAGCGGTACTGGTGCTGATTAAGAGCAATGACACCCACAACCACAGCGTGATATTCAACCGCGTGCGCGATCTGACGGCCGAAATCTGGTTTGGCCGCCGCCTGGGACAGGAGGCCGCACCGGCGAAGCTGGGCGTTGACCGCGCGCTGGCGTTTAGCGAAATCAACCAGCAGCTCTATCAACTGCTTAACGGCCTCGACGTGCTCTATCACGCGCAGGGCGAATATGCGTACGCCGATGAGATTGTTTTCACCGCGCTGGATAAGCTGCGCAAGGGCTCGCGGCAGAACCTGTCCGCGCCCGCAACTCTCACTGACTGGCGTCCGGTGGTGCATGAGATGCGCCTGTTCAAGTCTGAAGAAGAGCTGAACGTGATGCGCCGTGCGGGCGAAATCAGCGCCCTGGCGCATACTCGCGCCATGGAGAAGTGCCGTCCCGGCATGTTCGAATACCAGCTTGAAGGCGAAATTCACCACGAATTTAACCGCCACGGCGCGCGTTACCCCTCCTACAACACCATTGTCGGCGGCGGGGAAAACGGCTGCATTCTGCACTACACCGAAAACGAAAGTGCGCTGCGCGACGGCGATCTGGTGCTCATCGATGCCGGCTGCGAGTATCAGGGCTACGCGGGGGACATCACCCGCACCTTCCCGGTGAACGGTAAGTTCTCACCGGCGCAGCGAGCGATTTACGACATCGTTCTGGAATCGCTTGAAACGGCGCTCAGGCTGTATCGTCCGGGTACCTCCATGCAGGAAGTGACTGGCGAAGTGGTGCGCATCATGATTACCGGCCTGGTCAGGCTCGGCATCCTGAAAGGCGATGTGGAGACCCTGGTTGCTGAAAATGCGCATCGACCTTACTTCATGCACGGCCTGAGCCACTGGCTGGGGCTGGACGTGCATGACGTTGGGGCTTACGGCACTGACCGCTCGCGGGTGCTGGAGCCGGGCATGGTGTTAACCGTGGAGCCTGGTCTCTATATCGCCCCGGATGCCGACGTGCCTGAAGAGTACCGCGGGATTGGCATCCGTATTGAAGACGACATTGTCATTACCGAAAGCGGGAACGAAAACCTGACCGCGAGCGTCGTGAAAAGCGCTGACGATATCGAGGCGCTGATGGCAGCGGCGCGCGCATGAGCGTGATCGTCGTGGGCGGCGGCATGACCGGAGCCACGCTGGCGCTGGCCATTTCGCATTTGACGAAGGGGCAGCTGCCGGTGCACCTGGTGGAGGCCGTTGCGCCAGAGGCGTCGAACCACCCCGGTTTTGATGCCCGCGCCATTGCGCTGGCGCAGGGGACGTGCCAGCAGCTTTCGCGCATTGGTATCTGGCAGGCGATAGCCGACCGAGCCACTGCGATCGGTACCGTTCACGTCAGCGATCGCGGCCATGCAGGCTTTGTCACGCTGGACGCGCAGGATTACCGTATTGATGCCCTGGGTCAGGTCGTTGAGCTACACGACGTAGGATTACGCCTGTTCCGCCTGCTTCAGGACGCGCCGGGGGTCACGTTGCATTGTCCGGCGCGCGTGGCAAGCGTAAGCCGAAGTGAAGCGTTGGTTAGCGTGACGCTGGAAAACGGCACCGTGCTTGATGGCCAGCTTCTGGTTGCCGCGGACGGCTCGCGCTCGGCGCTCGGTGCCCAGTGTGGCGTAGAGTGGCGTCAGCAGCCTTACGGGCAGGTGGCGGTCATTGCGAACGTTTCTACCGCAGCCGAACATAACGGCCGGGCGTTTGAGCGCTTTACGCAGCACGGCCCGCTGGCGATGCTGCCGATGTCGGATGGGCGCTGCTCCCTGGTCTGGTGCCACCCGCAGGATAGGGCTGAAGAGGTTAAGGCCTGGTCAGACGAACGTTTTTGTACCGAGCTGCAAAGAGCCTTTGGCTGGCGGCTGGGGCGTATTACCCATGCAGGCAAGCGGACGGTATACCCGCTTTCGCTGACCACGTCCTCGCAGTCCATCTCCCATCGTCTGGCGCTTGTCGGGAATGCCGCGCAGACGCTGCATCCTATCGCCGGTCAGGGGTTCAACCTTGGGTTACGCGACGTGATGAGTCTGGCGGAAACGCTTTCTCAGGCGTGGGACGAGCAAAAAGACTGTGGCGCATACCCGGTGCTCAGCCATTACCAGAAGCGCCGCCAGGCGGATAAAGAGGCGACGATTGGCGTCACCGATGGCCTGGTTCATCTGTTTGCCAATCGCTGGGCGCCGCTGGTTGCGGGCCGCAACCTCGGGCTGATGGCGATGGAATTATTCATTCCGGCACGTGACGTGCTGGCGCAGCGGACTCTTGGTTGGGTCGCGCGTTAAGGAGTTATCACCGTGCAAAATGTTGATGTCGCCATCGTTGGCGGCGGTATGGTAGGACTGGCGCTGGCCTGTGGCTTACAGGGCAGCGGCCTGCGCGTGGCGGTGCTGGAGCAAAAGCAGCCTCAGCCCGTAGCCCAGGATGCGCCGCCGGAACTGCGCGTCTCGGCCATTAATGCAGCCAGCGAAAAGCTGCTGACGCACCTTGGCGTCTGGTCGGATATCGTGGCGCAGCGCGCCAGCTGCTATCACGGCATGGAAGTGTGGGATAAAGACAGCTTCGGTCATATTGCTTTTGATGATGAAAGCATGGGCTATAGCCACCTTGGCCACATTATCGAGAATGCCGTTATCCATCATGCGCTGTGGCAAAAGGCGCAGTCATGTAGCGATATTACCCTGATGGCACCCGCGCAAATCCAGCAGGTGGCGTGGGGCGAAAACGAGGCGTTTATCACCCTGCAAAGCGGCGACATGCTGACCGCACGTCTGGTAGTGGGGGCTGACGGCGCGAACTCCTGGCTGCGCAACAAAGCGGATATTCCGCTGACCTACTGGGATTACCGTCATCACGCGCTGGTCGCGACGATCCGCACCGAAGAGCCGCACGGCGGCGTGGCGCGGCAGATTTTCCACAACGACGGCATTCTGGCGTTCCTGCCGCTTGCAGATCCGCACCTGTGCTCGATTGTCTGGTCGCTGGTGCCGGAAAAAGCCCGGCTGATGCAGGAGGCTACCCCTGATGCTTTCAATCAGGCACTGTGCGTGGCGTTTGATAATCGTCTTGGGCTGTGCACGCTTGAAAGCGAGCGGCAGGTCTTCCCGTTAACCGGCCGCTACGCGCGCCAGTTTGCGGCGCACCGTCTGGCGCTGGTAGGAGATGCGGCTCACACCATACATCCGCTGGCCGGGCAGGGCGTTAATCTTGGCTTTATGGATGCGGCGGAGCTGGTGGAAGAACTGCGTCGCCTGCATCGCGAAGGGAAGGACATCGGCCAGCATCTTTATCTGCGTCGCTACGAACGCAGCCGCAAGCACAGCGCGGCGATGATGCTGGCGGGTATGCAGGGCTTCCGCGAGCTGTTTGCCGGTGCTAATCCGGCGAAAAAACTGCTGCGCGACATCGGCCTCAAGCTTGCCGATACCCTTCCGGGTGTTAAGCCTCAGCTCCTTCGCCAGGCAATGGGTCTTAACGACCTGCCGGACTGGCTACGCTAATTTAGACCCCCGTCACACTTTATTTTCCCGGCCTCTGCGCCGGGGAAATTCCCTCGTTTGAAATAATCTAATTTCACTGCTTTTTTCGCATTAGATAATCTAATGTCGTGTTTTTCCCGTCACGGAAATTCGGCCCATTTTTCCGCATGAAATATCACCATGTGCTAAATCCTGTTAGCGTGATGTTAATTTTGTGCGGGTTTAATCGCATTTTTCCAGTGAATAACTCTGTAGGCTTTTTAGCGTTTTTTGGTCATAAGCTAATGTGATGACCCGTTTTACCTTATGGTTAACCGCCGGTTTCGGTGGTAAGTTCAGGTAAAAGAGAACGTTTGCGTCGGTGCCTGATAACGGGGCCGATACCGGGTTTCACGGTGAATTTTTTCAACGAGGACAAGATGGCTCAACAGACTCCTTTGTACGAACAACACGTGTTATGCGGCGCCCGCATGGTGGACTTCCACGGCTGGATGATGCCGCTGCACTACGGCTCGCAGATTGATGAGCACCACGCGGTGCGCACCGATGCCGGTATGTTCGACGTGTCCCACATGACAATTGTCGATCTGCGCGGCAGCCGCACCCGGGAGTTTTTGCGCTATCTGCTGGCAAATGACGTCGCCAAACTGAAGACGCCGGGTAAAGCGCTCTATACTGGCATGCTGAATGCCTCCGGCGGCGTGATTGACGACCTCATCGTCTATTACTTCACTGAAGATTTCTTCCGCCTCGTTGTAAACTCCGCCACCCGCGAAAAAGACCTCTCCTGGATCACCCAACACGCCGAACCTTACGCCATCGACATCACCGTCCGTGACGATCTGTCGCTGATCGCCGTGCAGGGGCCGAACGCGCAGGCGAAAGCCGCGTCTCTGTTCAACGACGAGCAGCGTAAAGCCACAGAAGGCATGAAGCCGTTCTTCGGCGTACAGGCGGGGGATCTGTTCATCGCCACCACCGGCTACACCGGTGAAGCGGGCTACGAAATTGCGATGCCAAACGAGAAGGCTGCTGATTTCTGGCGTGCGCTGGTGGAAGCGGGCGTGAAGCCTGCGGGCCTTGGCGCGCGCGATACGCTGCGTCTGGAGGCGGGCATGAACCTCTACGGTCAGGAGATGGATGAGGGTGTTTCACCGCTGGCGGCCAATATGGGCTGGACCATCGCGTGGGAACCGGCTGACCGTGAATTTATTGGCCGTGAAGCGCTGGAGATGCAGCGCGAAAAAGGCACTGAACAGCTGGTGGGCCTGGTGATGACTGAGAAGGGCGTGCTGCGCGGTGAACTGCCTGTACGTTTTACCGATGCCGACGGCAATCACCGCGAAGGCGTGATCACCAGCGGAACCTTCTCCCCGACGCTGGGCTACAGTATTGCACTGGCACGCGTGCCGGCAGGCATTGGCGAAACGGCGGTGGTGCAAATCCGCAACCGTGAAATGCCGGTCAACGTAACCAAACCGATTTTTGTTCGCGCCGGTAAGCCGGTCGCCTAATCATTTTTATCAGGAGAACTTCAATGAGCAATGTGCCAGCAGAACTGAAATACAGCAAAGAACACGAGTGGCTGCGCAAAGAGGCGGACGGCACTTACACCGTAGGGATCACCGAGCACGCACAGGAGCTGCTGGGCGACATGGTGTTTGTTGACCTGCCTGAAGTAGGCGCAACCGTCAGCGCAGGCGACGACTGCGCCGTGGCGGAGTCCGTAAAAGCGGCATCCGACATCTACGCACCGGTAAGCGGTGAAATTGTCGCCGTCAACGACGCGCTGAGCGACTCCCCGGAGCTGGTCAACAGCGAGCCTTATGAAGGCGGCTGGATCTTCAAGATCAAAGCCAGCGACGAATCGCAGGTTGCCGCGCTGCTGGATGCGACCGCGTACGAAGCCCTACTGGAAGACGAATAACGTTTTGCCGGATGGCGCTGCGCTTATCCGGCCTACAGGTCAACGTAGGCCCGGTAAGCGTTAGCGCCACCGGGCAACAGCGTTACAGATAACTACGATTCACTGCACGTTTCAGGAACCATCGCTCATGACACAGACTTTAAGCCAGCTTGAAAACCGTGGCGCCTTCATTGAACGTCACATTGGGCCGGATGCTCAGCAACAGCAGGAGATGCTGAAGACGGTTGGCGCGGATTCATTAAACGCACTGATCGGCCAGATTGTGCCAAAAGACATCCAGCTTGCCACACCGCCTCAGGTGGGGGAAGCCACCACGGAATTCGCCGCGCTGGCGGAGCTGAAGGCTATTGCAGGCCTGAACAAGCGCTATAAGTCTTACATTGGCATGGGCTACACCAACGTGCAGTTGCCGCCGGTTATCCTGCGCAACATGCTGGAAAACCCGGGCTGGTACACCGCTTACACCCCGTATCAGCCAGAAGTCTCTCAGGGCCGCCTGGAAGCGCTGCTGAACTTCCAGCAGGTAACGCTGGATCTGACCGGTATGGATATCGCCTCCGCGTCTCTGCTGGACGAAGCGACCGCCGCCGCCGAAGCCATGGCGATGGCAAAACGCGTCAGCAAGCTGAAAAACGCTAACCGCTTCTTCGTGGCGGCGGACGTGCATCCGCAGACGCTGGATGTGGTGCGCACCCGTGCGGAAACCTTCGGCTTTGACGTGATTGTCGACGACGCTGACAAGGTGCTGGATCACCAGGACGTCTTCGGCGTGCTGTTGCAGCAGGTGGGCACCACTGGTGAGGTGCATGATTACAGCGCGCTGATTGCCGAGCTGAAATCCCGTAAAGTGGTTGTCAGCGTTGCTGCCGATTTTATGGCGCTGGTGCTGCTGACGGCGCCAGGCAAACAGGGCGCGGACATTGTCTTCGGCTCTGCGCAGCGCTTCGGCGTACCGATGGGCTACGGCGGCCCGCACGCGGCGTTCTTCGGCGCGAAAGATGAATTCAAACGCTCCATGCCTGGCCGCATCATCGGCGTATCGAAAGATGCCGCCGGTAACACCGCGCTGCGCATGGCGATGCAGACCCGCGAGCAGCATATTCGCCGCGAGAAAGCGAACTCCAATATCTGTACCTCCCAGGTGCTGCTGGCCAACATCGCCAGCCTGTATGCCGTGTTCCACGGCCCGGCTGGCCTGAAACGCATTGCCAGCCGCATTCACCGCCTGGCGGATATTCTGGCCTGCGGCCTGCAGCAGAAAGGCCTTAAGCTGCGCCATGGCCACTACTTCGACACGCTGTGTGTGGACGTGGCGGACAAAGCGGCCGTGCTGGCTCGTGCGAATGCAGCAGAGATCAACCTGCGCAGCGACATCCACAACGCCGTCGGCATTACGCTGGATGAAAGCACCACCCGCGACGATATCCTGAACCTGTTCAGCGTGCTGCTGGGTGACGCGCACGGTCTGGACATTGACGCGCTCGACAAAGAGGTCGCGCTCGACAGCCGCTCCATTCAGGAAAGCATGCTGCGTAACGATGCCATCCTGACGCACCCGGTCTTTAATCGCTATCACAGCGAAACCGAGATGATGCGTTACATGCACTCACTGGAGCGCAAAGATCTGGCGCTGAATCAGGCGATGATCCCGCTGGGTTCCTGCACCATGAAGCTGAACGCCGCTGCAGAGATGATCCCAATCACCTGGCCTGAATTCTCCGAGCTTCACCCGTTCTGCCCGCCAGAGCAGGCGGAAGGTTATCATATGATGATCAACCAGCTTTCCGACTGGCTTGTGAAGCTGACCGGCTATGACGCGCTCTGCATGCAGCCGAACTCCGGCGCGCAGGGGGAATACGCGGGTCTGCTGGCAATCCGTCACTACCACGAAAGCCGCAACGAAGGGCACCGCGATATCTGCCTGATCCCAAGCTCCGCGCACGGCACCAACCCGGCCTCTGCCCAGATGGCGGGCATGGAAGTGGTGGTCGTGGCGTGCGATAAGAACGGCAACATCGATTTGGCCGACCTGCGCGCGAAAGCCGAGCAGGCGGGCGACAAGCTCTCCTGCATCATGGTGACCTATCCGTCCACCCACGGCGTGTACGAAGAGACCATCCGCGAAGTGTGCGAAGTGGTGCATCAGTTCGGCGGTCAGGTATACCTCGACGGCGCGAACATGAATGCGCAGGTGGGCATTACCTCTCCGGGCTTTATCGGTGCAGACGTGTCGCACCTAAACCTGCACAAAACCTTCTGCATCCCGCACGGCGGTGGCGGCCCGGGCATGGGTCCTATCGGCGTGAAAGCGCACCTGGCGCCGTTTGTCCCAGGCCACAGCGTTGTGCAGATCGAAGGCATGCTGACCCGTCAGGGCGCGGTCTCTGCGGCACCGTTCGGCAGCGCCTCTATCCTGCCAATCAGCTGGATGTACATCCGCATGATGGGCGCGGAAGGGCTGAAGCAGGCGAGCCAGGTGGCGATCCTGAATGCCAACTACATTGCGACTCGCCTGAAGTCTGCCTTCCCGGTGCTCTATACCGGCCGCGACGGTCGCGTGGCGCACGAGTGCATTCTGGATATTCGTCCGCTGAAAGAGCAGACCGGCATTAGCGAGCTGGATATCGCCAAGCGCCTGATCGACTACGGTTTCCATGCGCCAACCATGTCGTTCCCGGTAGCGGGTACGCTGATGGTGGAGCCAACGGAGTCCGAGAGCAAAGCCGAGCTGGACCGCTTTATCGACGCGATGCTGGCCATCCGCATGGAGATCGATCGCGTGCAGGACGGCGAATGGACGCTGGAAGATAACCCGCTGGTTAACGCCCCGCACACACAGCACGAAATGGTGGCAGAGTGGAACCACGGCTATTCCCGCGAGCTGGCGGTCTTCCCGGCAGGCGTGGCAAACAAATACTGGCCGACCGTGAAGCGTCTTGATGACGTGTACGGCGACCGTAACCTGTTCTGCTCCTGCGTGCCGATGAGCGAATACCAGTAATATTGCTGATGTAGTAATGTAGGCCGGGTAAGGCGAAGCCGCCACCCGGCTTTTTTATTGGGAGAAACGAATGGCTATTGCACTGGTTACCGGCGCGAGCCGGGGCATTGGGAAAGCCACCGCGCTGCAGCTGGCACGCGAAGGCTATGCCGTGGCGGTGAACTACCATCACAACATTAAGGCCGCGACGGACGTTATCAAACAGATTGTCGATGCGGGTGGCAAAGCCTTCGCCGTTCGCGCAGACATTAGCGATGAAGCCCAGGTGCTGGCTATGTTTAACAGTATCGATCGTGAAGGTGAGCCGCTTACCGCGCTGGTCAATAATGCGGGGATTCTGTTTGAGCAATCGACTATCGAGAATCTATCCGCGGAGCGCATTAACCGCGTCCTGGCGACCAACGTTACGGGCTATTTTCTCTGCTGCCGGGAAGCGGTAAAGCGCATGTCCTTTAAACATGGCGGCAAGGGCGGGGCGGTAGTGAACGTCTCGTCAGCGGCGTCCCGCCTGGGCGCGCCGGGTGAATATGTGGATTATGCCGCGTCCAAGGGAGCGGTGGATTCGCTGACAACCGGTTTAGCGCTGGAGGTGGCGGCGCAGGGCATTCGCGTAAACTGCGTGCGACCGGGACTGATTTATACCGACATCCACGCCTCAGGCGGGGAGCCGGGACGCGTGGATCGCGTGAAATCGCTGCTGCCGATGCAGCGCGGCGGCCAGCCGGAAGAGGTGGCCCAGGCAATTGTCTGGCTGCTGAGCGAGAAGGCGTCGTACGTGACGGGAAGTTTTATTGAGCTAGCGGGCGGGAAGTAGACCCCTCACCCTAACCCTCTCCCCAAAGGGGAGAGGGGATCAATCGTAGGCCGGTGCAAGCGCAGCGCCGCCCGGCATTACGGAGTTACAGTTTCTCGCCGTTGCTGGCAATCACGCTCTTATACCATTCGAAGCTTTTCTTGCGCGAACGCGACATGTCTCCCGTACCGTCGTCGTGTTTATTCACGTAGATAAAGCCGTAGCGCTTGCTGTACTGACCGGTAGTGAACGACACGCAGTCGATACAGCCCCATGGCGTGTAGCCCATCAGATCCACGCCATCGTGCGTCACGGCTTTGATCATCTCTTCCACGTGGGCACGCAGGTAGTCGATACGATAGTCATCGTTGATGCTGCCGTCCTCTTCGACTTTATCGTAAGCGCCAAAACCGTTTTCAACGATAAACAGCGGCTTCTGGTAACGCTCATACAGTTCGCACAGAGAATAGCGCAGGCCTACCGGATCGATCTGCCAGCCCCAGTCGGACGCCTTCACGTGCGGGTTCGGCACGCTGCCCTCGAAACCGGAAATCGCATCCCCGGTGCCGCCCTCCGCTTTCACTGCGTTGGTCATGTAGTAGCTGAAACCTAAGTAATCGCAGGTACCTTCGCGCAGGATCTGCTCGTCGTTCGCCTCCATCCTGATGGAGAACCCGCGGCGCTCCCACTCATTCAGGACGTAAGACGGGTAGTAACCCCGCAGCTGGACGTCGGTAAAGACATAGCGCTCGCGCATGGATTCCTGGGCGAACATCACGTCTTCCGGCTTGCAGGAGAATGGATAGAGCGCCACCATGGCCAGCATGCAGCCGACTTTCATCTCCGGGTTGATGCGTCGCGCGGCTTTCACCGCCAGAGCGCTGGCCACAAACTGGTGGTGCAGCACCTGATACATGGTCTCTTCAGGATTTTCGTGTTCGGTATAGACCACACCTGAGCAGCAGTAGCCGAACAGCGGCGCACGCCAGTTACGCTGGTTGTTTATTTCGTTGAAGGTCATCCAGTATTTGACCTTGTTTTTGTAGCGCTCAAAAACCACTTCCGCGAAGCGCACAAAGAAATCGACCACTTTACGGTTGGTCCAGCTGCCGTACTCCTGCACCAGGTGCAGCGGCATTTCGAAGTGGGAGAGGGTGATCACCGGTTCGATGTTGTACTTCAGCAGCTCATCGAACATGTCGTCGTAAAACTTCAGCCCCTCTTCGTTTGGCTGCGTTTCGTCACCCTTCGGGAAGATGCGCGTCCAGGCAACAGAGGTGCGGAAACACTTGAAGCCCATCTCGGCAAACAGCTTGATGTCTTCTTTATAGTGGCCATGGAAGTCGATGGCTTCATGGTTCGGGTAATATTTACCCGGCACCACGTTCTGCGTGATTTCACGCGGCACGCCGTGGGCGCCACCGGTCAATACGTCACAAATGCTGGGCCCTTTACCGCCTTTGTTCCAGCCGCCTTCAACCTGGTGAGCGGCAACGGCGCCACCCCATAAAAAATCTTTTGGTAAGGTCAATTTTTTCATCGCTGCTATTCTCAATAAATGGCTTATTGGCATCGAGTCTAGCAAAGGGAAATTAAATGTCACGATATAACAAATTGGGCATAATGTGATTTGTTACATCTAAAAAACAGGGTGTTTTATTCTGTGAGTTTCTTCGCCAGCTTACGCCCGAGAGATTCCAGAATATAGATGACGGGAATTTGCGTGGTAATATCGTAGACGCCCCCAATACGCGTCTGGGGCACATGCCAGGAGAGATTAAAGTCCGCCAGTTTTGCCAGGCGCGAGTGCTCGTGGCTGGTAATGGAGAGCACCTTGCAGTGATGCAGGCTGAACTGGCTGGCGAAGCGCAAGATCTCCTCGGTCTCGCCCGAAACCGAGAGCACAATCGCCAGCGCATTTTTTGCCATATCGTTGGTGACCGGGAAATAAGGGTCGTCAATATGGTTACTGAATTTTCCAATATTAGAAAAGAAACGTGCGCCATATTTTGCCAGCGAGCCCGATGTTCCCGCGCCGACGAATATAATTCGCTCGGAAGACAATATAATCTCTACAGCCTCATCTAATAATATATCGAACTCTTCATTGTTAACGCTTTTAAAGAAGCTGATAATTTCACTGGCACCGAAATTAGCCTGCTGGGGCTCATTCTGCTCTAAATAGAGCTTAAAGCGCACGCGAAACTCCGAGTAGCCTTCGCAGTTGAGTTTGCGGCAAAAGCGCAGGATAGTGGTGGTTGAGACGCCCGCCGCATCCGCCAGCTCGCGGATGGTCATGTACATCACTTTGTCACGATTTTTAATGACATAGTTGTAAACCATCATCTCCAGATTATTGAGACTGGCAATGGCGGAGTGGGAGAACATGCTCACAGTGGCTAAACTCACTCATCAGACTTTTCTTCAGGGAATAATAACATGCAGTCAAACGACATCACTTTTTTTCAGCGCTTTCAGGACGACATTCTGGCGGGACGTAAAACCATCACTATCCGGGATAAAAGTGAATCCCATTTCAAAACCGGCGATATCCTGCGGGTGGGGCGTTATGAGGATGATGGTTACTTTTGCACCATCGAAGTAACAGGAATGTCGACCGTGACGCTCGCGACATTGACGCAAAAACACGCAGAACAGGAGAACATGACCCTGGATACGCTGAAAAGCGTGATTGCAGAGATCTATCCCGATCAGGACCAGTTTTATGTGATTGATTTTAAACGTCTATAATTTAATTCGAAACGCGCGTTCGCTGAAATCAAAATGTAACTGTCTGATTGTTATTTAGAAATGTTATGTTTAACTTTATTTTAGCTAACAGGTGTTCACTGGAATCATTCTCAGTTAGCATAGTCTTGCGATGAATAATCATCTTTTGTTTTCCCGGAGTTTTGTATGGTGAGCAGACCATTAATCGCACAGGGATATTCGCTGGCTGAGGAAATAGCCAACAGCATCAGCCACGGCATTGGCCTGGTGTTTGGGATTGTCGGTTTAGTGTTATTGCTGGTGCAGGCGGTTGACGCCAATGCCAGCGCGATGGCCATTACCAGCTACAGCCTGTATGGCGGGAGTATGATCCTGCTGTTCCTGGCGTCTACGCTGTATCACGCGGTTCCGCATCAGCGGGCTAAGATGTGGCTCAAGAAATTTGACCACTGCGCGATCTATCTTCTTATTGCAGGCACCTACACGCCGTTTCTGCTGGTGGGACTCAATTCACCGCTCTCGCGTGGCCTGATGATTGTAATCTGGAGCCTGGCGCTGCTGGGGATCCTGTTTAAGCTGACCATCGCACACCGCTTTAAGGTGCTGTCGCTGGTCACCTATCTGACGATGGGCTGGCTGTCGCTGATTGTGGTGTATCAGCTGGCGATTAAACTGGCGGTAGGGGGCGTGACGCTTCTGGCCTTAGGCGGCGTAGTGTATTCGCTCGGCGTGATTTTCTACGTCTGCAAGCGTATTCCATACAACCATGCCATCTGGCACGGCTTTGTACTGGGCGGCAGCGTGTGCCACTTTCTGGCGATTTATTTGTATGTGGGGCAGGTGTAGTTTGTTGTCGGGTGGCGGCTTCGCCTTACCCGACCTACGGGATCGGTAGGCCCGGTAAGCGCAGCGTCGCCGGGCGATACAGCATCACTCTTCCAGTGAATACGGCAGCGGCTCGATACTCAGCGTATTCGCGTCGTCGCGCACGCGGAACACGCTGTCGGCTTCCATGTCGTTATTCATAACGGCCTGCACCAGAAGACGTCCATCATCCAGCTGTACGGCGGCCAAAACAGTGCCGGTACGGCGCCAGTTTTCACCCATCTTCAGCTCTAAATCTTCTCCTGCTTCCGGTACGCGGCTGGCGTGGCCCGCGAGCGTCCACAGCGCGCGCTTGTTAGCCCCGCGGAATTTTGCCCGCGCAACCATCTCCTGGCCGGTGTAGCAGCCTTTTTTAAAGCTGATGCCGCCCAGCGCCTGCAGGTTGGTTGCCTGCGGAATAAACTGCGCGCTGTTTGCGGCGTCAATGACCGGCAAACCCGCTTCGATGTTCAGCGCCAGCCACTGTTGACTGCTGTTGAGCTGCGCTTCGCCGCGCAGCGCCTCGGTCACGCGTTCGGCAGTGGCGGCATCCGTGACTAACAGGAAACGCTCCGCCGGATGTTCAAACCACAGGATGGAGGTCGCGCCTTCGCTGACCACCTGCTTTTCTGCATCCGGCAGTTCGCTAAAGAGATTTTTCAATGCTGCACGCGCCTGGAAGCCCGCCACGCCCAGCAGGACATGTTCGTCGTCCGCGGCGATGGTGACTTTGGAAAAGACGGCGTACTTTTTCAGCTCTTTAAGCTGGGCATCACGCAGGCTGCGGCGCTCAATAAAGGCAAAGCCGTCCTGACGGCGGAACAGGCGCAGGTTGCTCCACATTTTGCCCTTGGGGTCGCAATGCGCGGCCAGCAGGTGCTGGTGTTCGGTCATCTGGCTGACGTCAGCGGTCACCTGGCCCTGCAGGTATTTTTCGGCGTCGGCACCGGAGAGCGTTGCCAGTGCCCAGTCATCAAGAGAAATAAGCGTCAGCGGCAGACGCGCAGAGGCGGCGGGCTGGCGAGGAGAAAATGGTGTAAATGCCATAACGATATCCTGAATTGCTTAACGCTTTGATAATACCTAATGGTAAAAGAGCCTGCAGGCAATGCAAGCGCTTTCAACAGGCCATTTGTGCCATAAACCGGTTATGCGTAGCGCTACGCAAAATAGTGTAATCCGCTGTCTTTGTAGGGATTATTCTGGAAGCCAGCTCGTCGATCGCAATATTCCAGTAAAGAAACGGTCAAAAACACGTTACACTAGCTGGTGTCCCCGTAGAGAAATTAAGAACACGGAACGGGGTGCCGACTGTGCCAAACGTAATGCAGGAAACTGAACATGGATATTAACAACAAGGCCCGTATTCACTGGGCGTGCCGTCGCGGCATGCGTGAACTTGATATTTCCATTATGCCTTTCTTCGAATATGAGTATGACAGCTTAAGCGATGAGGATAAGCGTCTGTTTGTTCGCCTGCTTGAGTCTGACGACCCGGATTTATTCAACTGGCTGATGAACCACGGCAAACCCGCCGACACCGAGTTGCAACGGATGGTGCAATTAATTCAAACACGGAATCGGGAACGTGGTCCTGTGGCAATCTGATCTTCGCGTCTCGTGGCGCTCGCAGTGGATGTCCTTATTGCTCCACGGCCTGGTTGCGGCCTTAGTGCTACTAATGCCGTGGCCGCTGAGCTATACGCCTCTGTGGCTGCTATTGCTTTCGTTTGTCGTTTTCGACAGCGTACGCAGCCAGCGTCGCATCAATGCCCGTCAGGGAGAGATCAAATTACTGATGGATTCCCGCCTGCGCTGGCAGGGAAAAGAGTGGGATATTGTCGGTATGCCCTGGATGCTTAACTCCGGCATGATGTTGCGGTTACGCAATGTAGACGGCGGGCGTTGCCAGCATCTGTGGCTGGCGGCTGACAGTATGGATGCTGCCGAGTGGCGAGACCTGCGCCGGATGTTATTGCAACAGACGACGCAGGGGTAATACGCGTTAGCTAAACTTTTCTGCCATTTCGCCCAGAATCTGCTCGCACCAGGTTTGCAGGCGCTCATCGCTAAGATCGTACTGGTTGGTTTCATCCAGCGCGAGTCCAACAAACAGCTCGCCGTCGGCAATAATCGGTTTTTTACTGGTGAACTCGTAGCCTTCGGTTGGCCAGTAGCCGATGAACGACACCCCTTTTGGCGCCAGTTTGTCGTGCAGCATGCCGAGAGCGTCCAGGAACCATTCCCCGTAACCCAGCTGATCCCCCATGCCGTACATGGCAACGATTTTGCCGTCGAGGTTGAGCGTATCAAGCTGGTCCCAGATGGCTTCCCAGTCTTCCTGTATCTCGCCGAAATCCCATGTCGGGATGCCGAGGATCAACACGTCGTACTGCTCCATCAGCGTGAGCGCGTCATCTTTCAGGTTATGCAACGTCACCAGTTCCGGGCCAATGATGTCGCGAATTTTCTCTGCCGCCATTTCGGTGTAGCAGGTGCTGGAACCATAAAACAGACCAATATTCATCGCGTATCTATCTCAATTCTTGCTTTGACTTTGCGCGTAGTGTACCAGAAACAGCTCGCAATCAGGCATAATGGCCTGACTGCAGAATCAAAGGGGCCATTGTGGAAAAGGATCTCGCACTGATCGAACAGTTTCTCGATGCACTGTGGCTGGAGAAAAATCTGGCTGAGAATACGCTCAGCGCCTACCGTCGCGATCTCACCATGCTGGTGGAGTGGCTTGCGCACCGCGGGTTGTCCCTGGCGAGCGCGCAAAGCGACGATCTGCAGGCGCTGCTTGGGGAACGTATCGCGGGGGGCTACAAAGCCACCAGCTCCGCACGTTTGCTTAGCGCAATGCGTCGCCTGTTCCAGCACCTTTACCGGGAGAAAATTCGCGAAGACGATCCCAGCGCGCTGCTGGCGTCCCCCAAACTCCCGCAGCGGCTGCCGAAAGATCTCAGCGAAGCACAAGTTGAGAGATTATTACAGTCACCGGCTGTTGACCTGCCGCTGGAGTTACGCGATAAAGCCATGCTTGAGCTATTGTATGCTACCGGCTTGCGCGTTTCGGAACTGGTTGGCCTGACGATGAGCGACATCAGCCTGCGTCAGGGCGTGGTGCGTGTCATCGGCAAAGGAAACAAGGAAAGACTGGTACCGCTGGGGGAAGAGGCGGTTTACTGGCTGGAAACGTATCTGGAGCATGGTCGCCCGTGGTTGCTCAACGGGGTGTCTATCGACGTTCTTTTTCCGAGCCAGCGCGCGCAGCAGATGACCCGGCAAACGTTCTGGCATCGCATTAAGCATTACGCCACGCTAGCCGGTATCGACAGTGAAAAGCTGTCGCCGCACGTATTGCGTCATGCCTTCGCGACGCATCTGTTAAACCACGGCGCTGATTTACGCGTGGTGCAGATGCTGCTGGGACACAGCGATCTTTCCACGACGCAAATTTACACCCATGTCGCGACGGAACGCCTGCGGCAGCTACACCAACAGCACCACCCTCGTGCGTGAGTGCCGACGAATTGTAACAGGATCATATATGAAAAAGTCTTTCGCGCTGTTCACCCTGCTGGCAGCCTCATTTACCGGTTTCGCCCATGCTGACGACGCCGCCATCAAACAGTCGCTGGCCAAGCTTGGCGTCACCGGTAGCGATATTCAGCCTGCGCCGGTTGCCGGCATGAAAACGGTGCTGACCAACAGCGGCGTGCTCTACGTTACCGAAGACGGCAAGCACATTATTCAGGGCCCAATGTACGACGTGAGCGGCGCGCAGCCGGTCAACGTTACCAACCAGCTGCTAATGAAAAACCTGAACGCGCTCGAAAAAGAGATGATCGTCTATAAAGCCGCGCAGGAAAAACACGTTATTACCGTCTTCACCGACATCACCTGCGGCTACTGCCACAAGCTGCATGAAGAGATGAAAGACTACAACGCGCTGGGCATTACCGTGCGTTACCTGGCCTTCCCACGCGCGGGCGTGCAGAGCCAGCCGGAGCAGGACATGAAGGCTATCTGGTGTGCAAAAGACCGCAACAAAGCGTTTGACGACGCGATGAACGGTAAAGGGGTTAAACCCGCTTCCTGCGACATTGATATCGCTAACCACTACGCGCTGGGCGTGCAGTTTGGCGTGAACGGTACGCCAGCGATTGTCCTGAGCAACGGCTATGTTGTTCCGGGCTATCAGGGACCAAAAGAGATGAAAGAGTTCCTCGACGCGCACCAGAAACAGTTTGGTGGTAAATAATCCGCGTGAAAGCCCCCATAAAATTGCGCCGCCGCGAGGCGGTTGAACAGGTTGATTTGCCGGACGATCTCCCTGCGCTGCTGAAGCGCCTCTACGCCAGCCGCGGCGTGCGTTCCGCTGAAGATCTTGAACGCAGCGTAAAAGGGATGCTTCCCTGGCAGCAGCTGAACGGTATCGAAAAAGCCACCGACATGCTCTACAACGCGCTGCGTGAAGGAACGCGCATTGTGGTGGTCGGGGACTTTGATGCCGACGGCGCAACCAGCACCGCGCTGAGCGTACTCAGCCTGCGCGCGCTGGGCTGCGACAACGTCACCTATCTGGTGCCGAACCGTTTTGAAGACGGCTACGGCCTCAGCCCGGAAGTGGTCGATCAGGCTCACGCCCGTGGTGCGCAGATGATCATGACCGTGGATAACGGTATTTCTTCCCATGCGGGTGTCGATCATGCTCACGCGCTGGGGATCCCGGTGCTGGTCACCGATCACCACCTGCCGGGCGAAACGCTGCCGGATGCGGAAGCCATCATTAACCCGAACCTGCGCGACTGCGATTTCCCCTCGAAATCGCTGGCCGGCGTGGGGGTGGCGTTTTATCTGATGCTGGCGTTGCGTACCCTGTTACGCGATAAGGGCTGGTTCGACTCTCGCGGTATTGCCGTGCCGAACCTGGCCGAATATCTCGACCTGGTGGCGCTGGGTACGGTAGCGGACGTGGTCCCGCTCGATACCAATAACCGTATCCTGACCTGGCAGGGCTTAAGCCGCATTCGGGCGGGCAAGTGCCGTCCGGGGATCAAGGCGCTGCTGGAGATTGCCAACCGCGATCCGCTCAAGCTGGCGGCAAGCGATTTGGGCTTTGCCCTCGGGCCGCGCCTGAACGCTGCCGGAAGGCTGGACGATATGTCCGTCGGGGTCGCGCTGCTGCTTTGCGACAACATTGGCGAAGCACGCGTGCTGGCCAACGAGCTGGACGCCCTGAACGAGACCCGTAAAGAGATTGAGCAGGGAATGCAGGCCGAAGCGCTGACCCTGTGCGAAAAGCTTGAGCGCAGCGGCGAAACGCTGCCGGGTGGTCTGGCGATGTACCATCCCGAGTGGCACCAGGGCGTGGTCGGCATACTGGCGTCGCGCATTAAAGAGCGTTTCCACCGGCCGGTGATTGCGTTCGCTCCTGCGGGCGACGGCACGCTGAAAGGCTCTGGCCGTTCGATTCAGGGGCTGCACATGCGCGACGCGCTGGAGCGGCTTGACACGCTGTATCCGGGTCTGATGATTAAGTTCGGCGGCCATGCGATGGCGGCGGGCCTGTCGCTGGAAGAGGCGAAGTTCGACGAGTTTCAGCGCCTCTTTGGTGAGCTAGTGACCGAGTGGATTGACCCGGCCCTGTTGCAGGGGGAAGTGGTGTCCGACGGCGAGCTCTCACCGCTTGAGATGACGATGGACGTGGCGCAAATGCTGCGCGATGCTGGCCCGTGGGGGCAGATGTTCCCGGAACCGTTGTTCGACGGCCGTTTCCGCCTGTTGCAGCAGCGTATCGTCGGCGAACGTCATCTGAAGGTGATGGTCGAGCCCGTGGGCGGTGGACCGCTGCTGGACGGCATTGCCTTCAACGTTGACACGGCGGTATGGCCGGACAACGGCGTGCGCGAGGTTGAGCTGGCGTACAAACTGGATATCAACGAGTTTCGCGGTAACCGCACCCTTCAGATCATCATCGACAATATCTGGCCAATTTAGCGGCAGTAATCTCTATAAAAAAGGGCGTGGATTCGGTACAATCCCGCTCTTATCACCGCATTTTGACAAGTCCATAAAAGAAAACAGACCATGTTTGAAATTAATCCGGTAAAAAACCGTATTCAGGACCTCACGGAGCGCTCTGACGTTCTTAGGGGGTATCTTTGACTACGATGCCAAGAAAGAGCGTCTTGAAGAAGTAAACGCCGAGCTGGAACAGCCGGACGTCTGGAACGAACCTGAACGCGCACAGGCGCTGGGTAAAGAGCGTTCCTCTCTCGAAGCTATCGTAGATACGCTGGATCAAATGGCTCAGGGGCTGGAAGATGTTTCCGGTTTGCTGGAGCTGGCCGTCGAAGCCGACGACGAAGAAACCTTTAACGAAGCCGTGGCAGAACTCGACGTGCTGGAAGAGAAGCTGGCGCAGCTTGAATTCCGTCGTATGTTCTCCGGCGAATACGACAGCGCTGACTGCTATCTCGATATTCAGGCAGGTTCTGGCGGTACCGAAGCGCAGGACTGGGCCAGCATGCTGACGCGTATGTACCTGCGTTGGGCTGAAGCGCGCGGCTTCAAAACCGAAATTATCGAAGAGTCTGAAGGTGAAGTTGCGGGTCTGAAATCCGTCACCATCAAGATCATCGGTGACTACGCTTACGGCTGGCTGCGTACCGAAACCGGCGTTCACCGCCTGGTGCGTAAGAGCCCGTTCGACTCAGGCGGTCGTCGTCATACTTCCTTCAGCTCCGCGTTTGTCTATCCGGAAGTTGATGAAGATATTGATATCGAAATTAACCCGGCGGACCTGCGTATCGACGTTTACCGTGCATCCGGCGCGGGTGGTCAGCACGTTAACCGTACGGAATCTGCGGTGCGTATTACCCACATTCCAACCGGGCTGGTAACGCAATGCCAGAACGACCGTTCCCAGCATAAGAACAAAGACCAGGCCATGAAGCAGATGAAAGCGAAGCTTTATGAGCTGGAGATGCAGAAGAAAAATGCTGAGAAACAGGCGATGGAAGATAACAAGTCTGACATCGGTTGGGGCAGCCAGATCCGTTCTTACGTCCTTGATGACTCCCGCATCAAAGACCTGCGTACCGGGGTTGAAACCCGCAACACGCAGGCGGTGCTGGACGGCAGCCTGGACCAATTTATCGAAGCAAGTTTGAAAGCAGGGTTATGAGGAACCAACATGTCTGAACAACAAGCACAGGGCGCTGACGCGGTAGTCGATCTTAACAACGAACTGAAAACCCGCCGCGAGAAGCTGGCAGCGCTGCGCGAGCAGGGCGTGCCATTCCCGAACGATTTTCGTCGTGACCACACCTCAGACCAACTGCACGCAGACTTCGACGCTAAAGAGAACGAAGAGCTGGAAGCGCTTAACGTTGAAGTGGCCGTTGCAGGCCGCATGATGACCCGTCGTATTATGGGTAAAGCCTCCTTCGTGACTCTGCAGGACGTTGGCGGCCGTATTCAGCTGTACGTTTCCCGTGACGATCTGCCGGAAGGGATCTACAATGAGCAGTTCAAGAAGTGGGACCTGGGCGATATCCTGGGTGCGAAAGGTAAGCTGTTCAAAACCAAAACCGGTGAACTGTCTATCCACTGCACCGAGCTGCGTCTGCTGACCAAAGCCCTGCGCCCGCTGCCGGACAAATTCCACGGCCTGCAGGATCAGGAAGCGCGCTATCGTCAGCGCTACCTGGATCTCATCTCTAACGATGAATCCCGCAAGACCTTCAAAATTCGCTCCCAGATCATGGCCGGTATTCGCCAGTTCATGGTTAACCGCGACTTTATGGAAGTAGAAACCCCGATGATGCAGGTGATCCCTGGCGGCGCGTCTGCGCGTCCGTTCATCACCCATCACAACGCCCTGGACCTGGACATGTACCTGCGTATCGCGCCGGAACTGTACCTGAAGCGTCTGGTGGTTGGTGGTTTTGACCGCGTGTTTGAAATCAACCGTAACTTCCGTAACGAAGGTATCTCCGTTCGTCATAACCCAGAGTTCACCATGATGGAACTCTATATGGCGTATGCGGATTACAAAGATCTGATCGAACTGACCGAATCCCTGTTCCGTACCCTGGCGCAGGATATTCTGGGCACCACGCAGGTCCCTTACGGTGAAGAAGTCTTCGACTTCGGCAAGCCGTTCGAAAAACTGACCATGCGCGAAGCGATCAAGAAATACCGTCCGGAAACCAACATGGCCGATCTGGATAACTTCGATTCTGCAAAAGCGATCGCGGAAAGCATCGGTATCAAGGTTGAGAAGAGCTGGGGTCTGGGCCGTATCGTGACCGAGATCTTCGAAGAAGTGGCCGAAGCGCACCTGATTCAGCCGACCTTCATCACCGAATACCCGGCTGAAGTCTCTCCGCTGGCGCGTCGTAATGACGAGAACCCGGAAATTACCGATCGCTTTGAGTTCTTCATCGGCGGCCGCGAAATCGGCAACGGCTTTAGCGAGCTGAACGATGCGGAAGACCAGGCTCAGCGCTTCCAGGATCAGGTTGACGCGAAAGCGGCAGGCGACGACGAAGCGATGTTCTTCGACGAAGACTACGTGACCGCGCTGGAGCACGGTCTGCCACCAACGGCGGGTCTGGGTATTGGTATCGACCGTATGGTCATGCTGTTCACCAACAGCCACACCATCCGTGACGTGATCCTGTTCCCGGCGATGCGCCCGGTGAAGTAAGGCGTTAAGATGTAAAAAAAGCCCCGAAAGGGGCTTTTTTATTGCGCGGCGAACGCTCTGAGGGCGTCTCGCGCGGCCGTCGCTTCCAGCACCATCCACGGGCTAAAACTCCAGGGCGCGGCATCCAGGGCGCGGAATAACGATTCCAGCGTAACCCACTCGAAGGCCATCACTTCATCGTGATTAATCCGCAGTTCGCTGGTGATGCGGGCCGCGAATACCGGGCAAATTTCGTTTTCAACGATCCCGGAAGGATCGGTTTCGCGGTAACGAAACTCGGACGCCACGGAGGTGATATCGGTAATTTCAGCGCCGATCTCAAAGCGGCAGCGCCGGATAATGGCCTCTTCCGTCGCTTCACCCGATTGCGGGTGTCCACAGACGGAGTTCGTCCAGACGCCCGGCCAGGCTTTTTTGCTTAACGCGCGCCGGGTCACCAGACATTCACCGCTGGCGTTAAACAGCCAGGAGGAGAACGCCAGATGCAGAGGGGTTTGGGTCGTGTGCGCGGCGTACTTTTCCTGAGTGCCAATCACCATTCCCTGGTCATTTACCAAAATAACGTGTTCTTGAATACTCATTCCTGCTCCAGTGCCAACGATGCGGATGGTTCTGCACCATCAGCAGGACGGTATTATACGGCATTCTTATACGAACGGTTTGTCTCCAGGAGCGGAAAAGGGCTGACCCTTATCTCTCCGGGCTGGTATTATAGGCCGCCATTCACGCTGACCGAGGATCTGTTTTGTTTGCAGGAAGCCTGACGAGAAACCCCATCACCGCCATTTTTTGCCTGACGCTGACGCTTTTACTGGCAGGCTGTTCAGGAAGCAAATCGTCGGATATGGGCAGTTATTCCGGTTCGGTCTATACCGTTAAGCGCGGGGATACGTTGTATCGCATTTCGCGCGCAACGGGGACCAGCGTGAAGGACCTGGCACGGCTGAATAATATTTCTCCGCCTTACACCATCGAGGTGGGGCAGCAGCTGAAGGTTAGCGGCGGATCGTCCTCAGGCAAAAAATCCTCTTCGAAGGGCAAAACCGCTAAGGTGACGCCGTCTTACGCGGTGCCGCAGTCATCCTGGCCGCCGGTCGGTCAACGCTGCTGGATCTGGCCTGCCAGCGGTAAAGTGGTGTTGCCGTATTCCCTGTCTGAGGGTGGTAACAAAGGCATCGATATCGCTGCCGCGCGCGGTACGCCGGTTTATGCTTCCGGTGCCGGGAAGGTGGTTTACGTCGGTAACCAGCTGCGCGGCTACGGTAACCTGATCATGATTAAGCATGGCGAAGACTACATCACCGCCTATGCGCACAACGACACGATGCTGGTGAACAACGGGCAGAACGTCAAAGCAGGGCAGAAGATTGCCACTATGGGCAGTACGGGCACTGACTCGGTGAAGCTGCACTTCCAGATTCGCTATAAGGCGACGGCCATCGATCCGCAGCGTTATCTTCCTGCGCCCGGCAGTAAGCCGAAGTGCTAAGTGATTATTTAATCGCCGGTTAGTTGTGAAGAGGCTTGTATGAAGAGGCGTAAGGTCTATAATGCCTTACGCACCTTAAAGCGGGCGTAGTTCAATGGTAGAACGAGAGCTTCCCAAGCTCTATACGAGGGTTCGATTCCCTTCGCCCGCTCCAGCTTCACGTCTACTACTCTCAATTTTCCCAGAATAAATCAGCAGTCTCAGCATTCCACAATGGGATAACTATGTTACTGATCTTTGGCGGTCTGCCCGGCACCGGGAAATCAACCATTGCTCGTCGCCAGCCCGGGGAGAGGTCCCGACCGAGAACGCCATAGGTATCTATCTGGGTCAGCGTCCTGGCGATTGGACAGCACGTCTGTTTAAAGGCCGTAACGTCCATAGCCTGTTCAATATCCCTATTGGTAAACACCGTTACCAGAGCAATAACTTTTTTCATAGCATTTTCTTCCTGGTTTTAAGTAAGGACAGGTTGTCCCGGTATTCTATTGCCTGGAATAACTTATAAGAAATATCAGACAGGGTCGGATAATAAAATTTCTATTTGATTGTATTAAATGTATTTCATTTAAGATTGTTGATGGCTATTGAAAAGTGAGTAGTTGAGTTATTTATTTAAATGTCCAGTATTCAGGTTTTTTTATTCTGCATTAATTTAAATTGCAAAATGCTTAGCGCGATTTAAGATTTTTAATTCAATGAGATAAGCCAGCGTACGTCTTCGCTGGCCTGGAGGGGGCGGACATATTGATTTGCGGAGTAAGAACGCTTTCAGAAAGCGTGATTCAGCGGTAGCAGAGAAATACGGGACGCTTTCCTACAGTAAACAGGAAGCTGTTCTCCCCCTGCGGCAGGACGGTATAGGTGATACTTTTCTCTGGGTATACATAAAAATCTGGAAGCACTTCACTCAGATTCTCATCAGAGACGGAGTCATCGTTAAATATTTTATTCACTTTTACCGAGTAAAAATGAAGGGCGTCTTTGTTTTCAGTCCAGGTATAGGACACGTCCCGGCGGATACCCCCCAGAACCGTATCATTCTGAGCATAAGTCCCGTTTATTGATACCACGCCGGTTTGCGTTTTAAGAGAGTAAATGAAATCAAGCGTCACGTTGGCTCGAACATTTTTGTGATAGACAACAATGGACGCTGAACAGATCTCAGAGTTTTGCCTCTTTTCTGCCCGCAGATGCAATAGCCATGAGATGAATAAGCCTGAGACAAAAAGCAGCAGGCAGGCGAGGGTAATCGTTTTTTTAGTCACTGATTTTTCCACCGAAAATAGAGCGTGACGCACCGTGAGTTTTCTGAGGTTTCAAAAGGTTCTCTGCAAATTAATGCCGAAAGTGCAGGAGCAGTACTGGACGAGAGGAAGTAAATCCACGGATATTTTTTACAATCCAGACCGGTCTGCAGGATCGTGTTTTTGGCTTTGGTAAAACCGCCCGTTTTTTTGATGTCATCATTTTGAGAGACAAAATGGCACTCATTCTCATTTCTTATGATGGTATAGTCGTTAAAAAAATCCCTTTCTGAATGTGGCGTCCACGGCAGATGGAACATGGATAAACCAAGGCCAAAGGAAAGCAATAGCAGAAGGGCAATGCGCGAGTATTGCACCCATTTCCTGTTTACTGTGCCTGTCTTTGCTACGGATGCAGGTAATGTATTCGCCGTCATTTCAGGCTCAGGTATTAATGCTTCAACCGGTGACGGGTCAACAAACTGCTGTTCCGGCGTCTCTTCTTCGGTAGCGACTCTGGTCACCTTAACGCTGCTGTCAATCTGGAAACCCTTGCGCGGCACCGTGGACACGAGCGTTTCGTCGGCTTCTGCTACGGTGCGAAGTCCGCGACGAATGATAGATATGTTCTGATAAAGCGTATTTGTCGGAACGAGCATGCCGTCTTCAGCCCATACAAAGGTGAATAATTCTTTTTGCGTAACGACGTTGGGCCAGGATTCCAGTAATAGTGTTAAGCAACGGCTGGCCGGGGCGGTAATGATTACGCTCAGCTCGGGTTTGCTTACTGAGGCTAACGTGTTTTTTTCTGGATGGAACTTTATCCTGTCGTTAATTATCCAGAACATATATCAGTTACCGTCTCGAAAAGAGGATTTCACATTGTTTAAGAATTATATCCTCAAAGTTTTCATTGTCAAAGCCGTGCGTAAGCGTCTCAAAACATATTTTAGCGTATTTTTTTAGTCTTCTTTTAAGAATATCTTTCAATAAGGTCATTCGCAACCTGCTTCTGCAGGGAAGGGCAGCGTATGCCCTGGCTGTAATAAATAGAGGCTGCAAGCGCGCCGGAACGACGGAAAATAAGGGTATAATATAATATGAAGTGGTGCGAAGGGTATTAAATGGCATTAATGTTAATTCTGTGATTTTATTTTAAAAGCTCTCGTTATTTAAATATTTTAACAGGGTCGTGCTGTTTACTGAATTAAAATGTGAAGAATAAAAAGGCTGCATTACGCAGCCTTTTTTATCAGTTTTTAGGGAACACCCACACATGCTTCTCCGGCAGCGAAAGATGGCAGTGCTGCGGATCCCGAACCTCGTGCCCATAGGCGCGGATGACAAAATCATCCCCCACCGTGCGGAACAGGTACTCCCAGCGGTCGCCGAGATACATGCTGGTGAGCAGCGGCAGCTCAAGCTGATTGTCCCCAGGTCCCTCGACCACCGCCACGCGCTCGACGCGGATCACCGCCGTGGCGTCATCACCGCTCTGCACCCCTTCACCGGCCTGGCCCCAAAGCACCCAGCCTTTTCCTTCGATACGCGCTCTGCCGTCGCGCACTTCGGTGACTTTGCCGTGCAGGCGGTTGTTGCTGCCCATAAACTCGGCGGTAAACAGCGTTTTCGGCGAGCCGTACATCTCCTGAGGCGTGCCCTGTTGCTCAATTTTGCCGTTGTTAAGCAGCAGGATACGGTCGGAAATGGACATCGCTTCGTTCTGGTCGTGCGTCACCATCAGCGCCGATAGCCCAAGCTTGATAATCAGCTCGCGCAGAAACACGCGGGCCTCTTCGCGCAGCTTGGCGTCGAGGTTGGAAAGCGGCTCGTCCAGCAAAATCACCGGCGGGTTGTAGACCAGCGCCCGGCCAATCGCCACGCGCTGCTGCTGCCCACCAGAGAGCTGATGCGGGTGACGTTTGCCAAGATGGCCCAGACCAAGCTGGTCCAGCACGTCCTGCACGCGCTGCTGGATCTCTTTGGCCGGGACTTTGCGCAGCTTGAGCGGATAGGCCACGTTCTCAAACACGGTTTTGTGCGGCCACAGGGCGTAGGACTGGAACACCAGCCCCAGATTGCGCTCTTCCGCCGGGACCTCACTGCGCGGCGTGCCGTCGTAAACTTTATTTTTACCAATGACAATCGACCCCTGGGTCGGTTTTTCAAGACCCGCGACGGCGCGCAGCAGGGTGGTTTTGCCGCTGCCGGAGGGGCCCAGCAGGGAGACCACTTCGCCGCGCTTCAGGTTCATGGAGACACCTTTTAAAACAGGATTGTCGCCGTAGGTTAAGTGCAGATCGTCAACCGCTAATTCAATCATGTATTTTCACTCCGAAACGAAGGGCAATGCCCAGACCTACCACGACCAGCAGGATGTTAATGAAAGAGAGCGCCGCCACGATATCGATGGCACCCGCGGCCCAGAGGGAAACCAGCATCGAGCCGATGGTTTCCGTGCCGGGTGAAAGCAGGTACACACCCGTTGAGTATTCGCGTTCAAAGATCAGGAACATTAGCAGCCACGAACCGATAAGACCGTAGCGGGAGAGCGGAATGGTGACGTGGCGGGTGATCTGCCCGCGCGTCGCCCCGGTGCTGCGCGCCGCCTCTTCAAGCTCCGGCGCCACCTGTAACAGCGTGGAAGAGATAAGCCTCAGCCCGTAAGCCATCCACACCACGGTATAGGCCAGCCAGACGCTGAAAATGGTGCTGCGAAGCGAGCGCAGCCAGACGATGAGGTTTTCGCGCATCCAGTCGGACCAGGCAAAGCCGGAAAGCCAGCCGGATTTCAGCGCGTTATCGAGCCACATCGGCAGGAACAGGAACACCCACAGGAACGCCAGACCCGCCAGCAGGCCGGGCACGGCGCGCGGCACCAGCACGCTGTAGTCGAGGAAACGCGTGGTGTTGTCCGGCTTGCGGTGCATGGCAATGCCGACAAACAGGTAGCACACCACGGCCAGCGCGCCGCCAATTACCCCAATCGCCATGGAGTTGACGATGGCGCGCAGCAGGTTGGGCTGGGACCAGATGGTGCGGAAGGTGTTCAGCGAAAGTTCATCCCACAGCGAAACGCCCACGCCCCAGTTGGAGATAAACGCGCGCAGCACCACGCCGAGCAGCGGAACGCCGATGGTCACGGTGAGCCAGAAGGCAATCACCGCGCCAGCCACCCAGCGCCATTTGCCGAGCGGTAGCGCGCGCGCCTGGGAAGCCTTCCCCTTCATGGTGACGAAGCGGTTGGCGGTGCGCATCAGGCGACGCTGGAGCATCACCAGCGGGATGGTGATGCAGATCAGTACCACGGCAACCGCTGCCATCAGGTTATAGGAAGGGGTACCCATCTTGTTCGTCAGCTTATAGAGATAGGTCGCCAGCACCATGTTGCCTTCCGGGTCGCCGAGCACCAGCATCAGGCCGAACACTTCCAGCCCGAGGAAGAACAGCAGCACGGTGGCGTACAGAATGGACGGGCGCACCATCGGCAGGCTGACGGAAGACATTACCTGCCAGGGAGAGGCTCCCGCGGTGCGCGCGGCCTCTTCCACATCAGAGCCCACGCTGCGCAGCGCTGACGAGATATACAGATAGGCGTGTGGGACGTGCGTCAGGCCGGCAATGACCACAATGCTCGACATGTCGTAGATATTCCACGGCACAAAGCCAATCAGCGCCTCAGCCCACTGGGAGAGAAAGCCCACCGGACCGGCGGCCACCACGTAGCCGAAGCCCAGCACCATCGGTGAAACGAAAATTGGAACCAGGATCAGCGGCTCAATCAACCGGCGGCCGGGCAGGTCGGTACGCACCATCAGGAAGGCCAGCACGCCGCCCAGCGGGATAGAGATAAAGACCAGCCCGAAGGCCAGAATAAAGCCGCTTTTCAAGGCTTTATAAAAATCAGGGTCAGTGAAAATAAAATCAAATGATTCAAAGCTCCACTCTTTTGACGGCGAAAAGAACGGGGCGGACAGGAAGCTCTGGATCACGATAAACGACAGCGGCGTGTAGATAACCAGGGCGGTTATCAGCACGACGATGCCTCGCGGCAGGCTTTGCCACTTTCTGCGTAATGTGTTCATGGGGTATCCCTGGTATTGCAGCCCAGATAAATGAACTCGGTCGATAAGGGAGCGCGGCGGCCAGCGCCGCGCTCAGACGCTTATTTGCCGGCGGCGGTACGCCACTCTTTGATGTACTCCAGGCGTTTTTTCGGCTGCAGGTATTCCAGCAGCGTTTCATCAACCGGGATCGGCTTCAGCGCGTTGCCGAGAATTTTGGTCAGGCCGTCGATATCATTTTTCCCTTCGATATCGTTACGAATGGAGGGAATGTCCGCCTGGTTGGCGAGAATGCTTTGCCCATGTTCAGACAGCACATAGTCGAGCCACAGTTTTGCCGCATTGCTGTTTTGCGATTGCTGGCTGATGAACGACACGCGCGACAGCACCAGGGTGTAGTCTTTTGGATAGGAAATGCCGAGCGACGGATCGTTCTTCGCACGCGCTTCCGCATAAGAACCGAGGATATTAAAGCCGATCAGGTTTTCCCCGGAGGAGACGCGCTCCATCATGGTGCCGGTAGAGGACTGCACCGATAAGCCCCCTTTGGCGACGTCGGCGAGGGTTTTAAAGTAATTAGGATCGGCGTTGTGATCCTGGACGGAGAGCATAAAGCCCAGACCCGATTTTTCGATGTCATAGGTGGTGACTTTGCCCTTGAATTTGTCCGTCTGGCTGGCAATCAGCTTCGCCAGCGCGGCGTGAGAGTCCGGTACGTCACTGGCCGGGATCAGGCGCTTGTTGTAGATAAAGACCACCGGCTCATAGGTGGTGCCGTAGGCCTTATCTTTCCAGACCGCCCATTTCGGCAGCTGGCTTTGCTCCGGAGATTTGTACTCCATGGCGTAGTCGGTGGCGAGCTTCAGGCCGGTGTCCATAGAGGAGCTCCAGACCACGTCGCCGCTCACGCCGCCGGAGGCCTGTTCGCTGATGAAACGGTTGTACAGCTCGGTGCTGTTCATATCGTTGTATTCAACTTTAATGCCCGGGTAGGTTTTTTCGAAGCCCTGGATCAGCGGTCCGGCAGCTTTGATGTCGGTGGTCGAGTAAATGACAACCTTGCCCTCTTTTGTCGCGGCATCGACAACCTTTTGATACTCAGCAGAATAACCCTGCGGCAGGGCAGCGAGTGCAGAAGCAGAGAACAGTACGGTAGCGGTAATCAGAGAAATTCGGAATGTGTTCGACATTATAGTTAACCTTTTAGTTACATTTGAGGAACTAATTGTCAACATAGCGCAGTGCGCTCCGCCCACAATAGGGGGGAGCGGATAATGGTTCCGAAGTGTGATTGTCGCCGTCGTTTCAGCAATTAACACCATAAAATCCGCGAACGTTAGCCTGTGAACGGTTTCGGATTACGGTTTATCGGGGGTTTTGCGGTATAACCTTCGCGGATGACCAATATTGCCATACAGCATTTCAACGCAAATTAACCCGCTCTCCACGCAGTATTCGAGATAGCGACGCCCCGTGGTTTTGCTGATCCCCACGCTTTCCACCACCTCTTCAACCGACATTGCACTGTCGGGACGGTCGGCGAACAGGCGTTTAATCCGCTCTAGCGTCTGGGGCTCAATGCCCTTCGTCGACGGCGTCAGCGAGGACTCCGCGGCAGGCAGGTTAAACAGACGATCCAGCGCATGCTGATCGACCACCTTCACCTGCTGCACGGTGTGGATGAAGCGCATAAACCGCTCCAGCGAGGCGTGCAGACGCTGGAAAAAGACGGGCTTAATCAGGTAGTCAAACGCGCCGCTACGCATGGCGTGGCTGCAGGTCTGCATATCGCTGGCGGCGGTGATGAAGATCACCGAGCATTCATAGCTTTTCAGCAGCGGGTTGTCGATTAACTCCACCCCTTTGCCGTCCGGGAGATAGTTATCCAGCAGGATAAGCCGCGGCTGATATTGGCGGATCAGGCCGTGCGCCTGTTCGATTGACGCGGCGATGCCCACCACGCGCAGATGAAAATTCTGCTCGATATACTCGCGATGCAGCTCCGCCAGGTGCGGCTCATCCTCAACGATCACAACATCAAGTGCTCGGGTCATGCTTTAGCCCATTCGGAATAAACACAGAAAAAATAGTCCCTTGTGGCGTGTTGTCGGCAATCTCAATGCTGCCGCCGGCCTTCTCGATATATCCTGCCACCAGAAACAGGCCAATACCGTGCTCGGTACCCACAATGTCGTTTTCACGTTCCGGCTTGCTGCTGAACCCCTGGCGAAAAATATGCGGCTTCATCGCATCGTCCACCCCGCAGCCCCGGTCGGCCACCTCGATCAGCAGCTCCTGGTTACGGTCAGAAATGTAGAGTTCTACCGGCGCGGGGACCGGTGCGTTGAGGGTCGCATCCACGGCGTTATCCAGCAAATTACCGATAACCGACATCAGCTCCGTTTCATTGAGCGCGGCAGGCATGCGGATAAGCTGGCAGGCGGGATCAAACAGCAGTTCAATGCCTTTTTCGCGCGCGCTGACGTATTTTCCGAGCAGCAGCCCGCACAGCGCGGGGGAGACAAAGCGGGCAGAGACAAAATCCAGCACGCGCTGCGCGCCTTCTGACTGCACCTGAATGTAGCGGATGGCCTCGTCATAGTGCTTCATCTGCAGCAGCCCCACCAGCGTGGCGGTCCAGTTCAGCTGTTCGTGGCGCATAATGCGCAGGTTATCCGCATAGCGCTTGATCTGACTAAGCTGGCTGCTGAGCGTGTTAATGTCGTTTTTGTCGCGAAAGCTATACACCCAGCCGCTTTCAACGCCGGGCTCAACCTCAATCGCGACGCGGTTGACGATCACCTCCCGCTGGTTCAGCACGGCAATCTGGTCGTGGCTGCCACTGCTCACCGAGGCGTAGCGCTGGGATAAAAACCCCGGCGACGTCTGCAGAACGTCTTCCAGCGGTTTGCCGATAAGCTCTTTCTCACTTTGCCGAATATCCAGCATCTCTCGCGCGGCGCGGTTTATTAGGATCAGCTGCTTCTCCTGATTGACGGCAAATACCCCTTCGTACATGGCTTCTAATAGCGCCCTTTGCTGCAACACCAGTTGAGCGATATCTTTCGGCTCAAGTCGGAACATCTGTTTTTTGAGATTGCGGGTAAACAGCCAGGAGAAAATAAACAGCAGCAGCAGAAGCGCAATGCCGTACAGCCCGGACTGCCAGAGTATGCGGGCGTTAATATTGGCAATATACGACGTCAGATAGCCGACCGAGACAATGCCAATCACCTGATGCTGCGCGTTAAATATCGGGGCTTTGCTGCGAAGCGACACGCCAATTCCGCCCTGACGTACGGAAATAATGGTTTTGCCTTTTAACACCTCCGCGTTATCCCCGCCGATCATCGGTAAATTAATGCGCTCCGGAGATTCCGAGTGATAAAGGTGCTGCTCGCGCGTATCGCCAATCACAATATAGCTGGCATCGCTTTCGGCGCGCAGCGGCTGAATTAACCGGGCTATCCCCGGAATATCTCTGGCCGCTACCATGGCCGCCAGGCCCGGCATCAGCGCGATCTGGCTGGCCTGAACCCGGGCGCGCTGGCCGAGATCGTGATGAAGCTGCCGGTCAATAAAATGAAACAGGATCGTTCCCAGCAGAACTAACAGCAGGCAGGAGAAGCACACCAGCGCTAAAAATAGCTTTACCTGAAAAGAGAGTCTGCGTTTCATCCAACCTACGGTAGCTTTATAAGTGACACATTTGCGGAGCCTGACATGGGCTCATAGCGGACGCAATCTGGCGAGAAAAGAGTTGTGACCTGGCTTTTCGTTTTCGGCGTTATAGCTATCAGGATCCCGTAAGGCTATGCTTCATTCAGCACGATAATAATTACAGAGGCAATGTCATGGATAAAGAACTACTGGATGCGGGCTACCGGGCCTATACCGGCGAGAAAATTGACGTTTACTTCAACACCGGGATCTGCAAACACTCGGGTAACTGCGTGCGTGGGAGCGCAAAGCTGTTTAATCTGAAGCGTAAACCGTGGATTATTCCCGATGAAGTGGACGTTGAAACGGTTGTACGCGTGATTGATACCTGCCCGAGCGGTGCGCTGAAGTATCGCCAAAAATAAGCGAGGAACCATGGATATTCTGGAAGGCCATAATAAGTTTTACGTGAATGATGCGAACGGCAACCAGGTCGCGGAGATTGTCTTCGTGCCGACCGGCGAGCACCTGAGCATTATCGAGCACACTGATGTGGATGAGAGCCTGAAAGGGCAGGGCGTCGGTAAACAGCTGGTGGCGAAAGTGGTGGAGAAGATGCGCGGTGAGAACCGTAAAATTATCCCGCTGTGCCCGTTCGCGAAACATGAATTTGATAAAACGCGGGAATATGACGATATTCGGGCGTAACTAACACCGGCGATGGCCGGTGTTTTTTTATCTCATCTGCTCAAAAAGCAATACCAGCGCGATCAGCACCATCAACCCTCCTGATGCCCTGCTCACCAGCCGCGCCGCCTGTGGCCGAGTCGCCAGCACCGCTTTCGAACCATACCCCACCAGCAGGTAGACCAGGGTACAGGTGATAAGATGCATTATCCCAAGCGCAGACATCTGCATCGCTATCGACCAGCTTCCGGTCGGGTCTGTAAATTGCGGAAGCAGGGCCAGGAACAGTAAAAAAACCTTCGGGTTTAGGCCGCTAATGCAGAGCCCTTTCATCGCCCACTGTGTCCAGTTTCCCGCGTGTTGGGTGGCCTTTTCCGGTGCGGCCGGGTGTCGCAGCAAGGTTATACCAAGCCACAGCAGATACAGCGCTCCCGCCACGGTCAGCCCGGCTAACGCCAGCGGATGTTGGGCAATCAATACCCCCACGCCTGCCACCACAATCAGCGTGGCTAATAGATGCCCGGACATAAGCCCCATCACCGCCGGGACCACGCGGCGGCCGTTAATTCCGGCGCTAATGGCGTAGGCCCAGTCGGCCCCAGGGGTCATGATGAGCAGAAAGGAAACCACCCAAAAGCCGGCCACAATACTCATTTCCATCGTCCTGAAAACTCCCGCAGTGCGTCAAATGTTGCGAAAAAGAATATCGCTAACCCTGCGAAATAGGCTTTCAATGTTATGCTCATAACACGGTTAAAATGAGAAAATCTTCCACATGGATAGCATCGATCGAAAAATTCTTGCTGAGCTGCAGTCTGACGGCCGCCTGTCGCTTACCGAGCTGGCTGAGCGGGTGAATCTGAGCCTCTCGCCCTGCCATCGTCGCGTGCGGGCGCTGGAGCAAAGCGGGGCCATAACGGGATACCGGGCCAGCCTCGACCCCGCCAAAATGGGGTTTAATTTCCTGGCGATAGTGTTTGCGACGCTGAAAGAGGGTGACCGTAAGGCGGTTAGCGCGTTTGAAGAGGCGGTGGAAGAGATCCCGCAGATCGTGCTGGCCCAGCGCCTGTTTGGCGATCCTGATTATCTGATGCACGTCGTGACCCGCGACCTTTCCGCTTTCCAGAAGCTCTACGACGAGAAGCTCTCCGCCATGCCCGGCGTGCAGCATCTTCGCTCAACGCTTGTTATGAAAACGGTGGTGCAGGACAGGCCTTTTCCGCTATAAATGGCCTGCCCGGCAGCGCGCCGGGCAGGAAAGGGAATTAGCCGACAAACATCACCGACACGCACAGCACGCCGACGATAAGCGTCAGCAGGTTGCCAATGGAGCGGTACTGTTTCAGCGAGGGGATGAGATACGTCGACAGCGTCGGCATGATGAACAGGATCATGGCGATAAGCGGGCCGCTGATGGCGTAAATCATCGAAATGGCGTTCGGGTTAATGCAGCAGACTGCAAAGGTGATTAACGACACCCCCATAATGGAAATCGCGCGGTTAAAGGCGCGGCTCTTTTTCACACCCACCTGATTGAGCGACGACTTCACGATCTCCGTTGCCCCTTCAATCACCCCAAAATAGGTGCCGAGGAACGATTTCGACATCGCAATAATCGCCACGATAATCCCGGAAATGCCCAGCCAGGCCGGAGAAGAGGGCATCATCGATAGCGCCGACAGGATTGTTACCCCTTCCTCTTTGGCGGCCACAATGTACGAAGGCGGGATAGAGAGCAGGCAGCTGAAGACGAAGAACAGCACGCTCAGGCAGATAATCAGGTACGCCACCTTCATGATTTTCTTGCATTTAGCCATGGCCTCGTCCCCGAACTTCTCGCGGCGGTCAACGGCGAACGTCGAGATAATCGGGGTATGGCTGAACGCGAACACCATCACCGGAATCGAAATCCACACCTGATGCAGAGTATGGCGATCGAACGCCATCTGGCTGGTGAGCAGCGAGGGCTGCCAGCTGCCGGTCAGATAGAGCGAAACAAACAGGAAATAGGCAATTAGCGGAAACACCAGGAAGCCCATCACTTTTATCGTGATATGCCGCCCCATCAGGAAGATCAGGTTCAGAACCAGCACCACGCCAAGGCTGACCAGCACGCGAACGGTGGTGTCTACCGTCAGGCGTTTCGCCAGCTGCTCCGTTAACGAGTTGGTGATGGCCACCGCATAAATCTGCACCACCACAAAGAAGGCGATGAAATAGAGCGTGGTGATCAGATTGCCAATCTTCCTGCCGTAGTAATGCGAGACGGCGCCGGTGATCCCTTCATTACCTTTTGTTTTTGACGACAGGATAAATTGCGCCAGCGCCCGGTGCGGCCAGTAGGTTAATGGGTAGGCCACAAGGGCGGTAATAAACAGGACAATAGCGCCTGCGGAGCCCAGCTGAATGGGCAGGAAAAGCGTTCCTGCGCCCACGGCCGTGCCGTAGAGAGCGAAACTCCAGAGAGTCTCATCTTTTGACCAAATTTTCGACATTAGAGCAACGTTTCAACTATCAAACCATCGGAATGAAGTGCAATTTACCATAGTTATGCGTGGAGAGCGCAGTTGCTTCGAAGGGGACTGGCCGGAACGGGCGTCCGGCCAGAGGAGGTTTAGCCTGCCAGGGCGCGCCGTTGCTGGCGACGCTTAAGGAATTTCTCGCGCAGGCTATCGTACGCCCAGTTGTAGAACATGGTGTACGGCAGGAAGAACAGGAAGAAACCTATTTCCAGTGTGAATGCCTGAAGCAGCGTGACGCCCAGCACGGCGGCAACAATCGATACGCCAATCACAATAAAGCCGCATTCGAACCCCAGCGCATGCAGCGCACGCACTTTCGCCGTACGTTTCACGCGCTGAACCGGCCAGAAACGGTCGAAGCCGAAGTTATAAATGATGTTCCAGACCATAGCCGTAGTGGCCAGGATAATGGTCAACCCACCCATCTCTACCACGGAACGCTGCATAAGCCACGCCGCCGTGGGGGCGAGGATCGCCGTTGCGATCCCTTCGAAACACACAGCGTGAAAGATCCGCTCCGGCAGTTTACGTTGGAGTGCATCCTGATGTTGCATAGTCATAGACCTCATTAATTCGCCGGTATGGGCGTTGATGCAGCCTATTTTCATCGGTAAAGCTGATATATTAAAGATAGTATCCATCGCTAAAGTAGATAGGTTATGCGTTATTCACCCGAAGCCCTTACCGCCTTTGTTGAGACCGTTGCGGCCGGATCTTTTTCGGCAGCCGCACGCCGGCTGCGCAAAAGCCAGTCGACGATCAGCACGTCTATTGCCAATCTTGAAGCCGACCTGGGATTCGAGCTGTTTGACCGCTCGGCGCGCCAGCCGGTGTTAACGGCTCAGGGGGAACAGGTGCTGGGCTACGTGCAGGTCATCCTTGCCGCCAGCACGCGGCTGGATGAGCTGGCGGTGTCGCTCACGGCGCAAACGGAGGCGCGCCTGACGTTTGTCCTTTCCGATACCCTCAACCCGGACGTGCTGGAAAAGATGATGAAACAGTTTGACGCGCGCTTCCCCCATACGGAATTCGAATGTCTGATTGGCGAGGAGGAGGACGTGATCGATCTGCTGCAAAAAGAGCGAGCGCAGATTGGTCTGACGGAAGCGCGAGACGGCTATCCCACCGATATCGGCGCCACCCGGCTGCCGATGCAGACCCGCATGGCGATTTATGTCTCGACCACGCACCCGCTGGCCGGTCAGGATGACGTTCAGCATGACGAGCTCCACGGCTGGCGGGAGCTGCGGCTTAGCACCTATCTTGAGCGCGAGGCTGAGATCGCGCGCGGGCCCGTCTGGTCAGCACCAAATTACCTGTTACTCTTGAGTATGGCGGTACAGGGATTCGGCTGGTGCGTGCTACCGTGCGCGCTGGTGGATGAATTTGCCGCCGCGAAATCTCTGGTACAGCTTAATGTTCCAGGTTGGCCGCGGGCGATCGGCATCGATCTGCTGTGGAATAAACGATCCCCTCCCGGCGTGGCCGGAAGCTGGCTGCGGCAGTATCTGCAGGATGCGCGCTGATCCTTGTGATTAAACTCACTATTTTTAAACAATTAAGATAATTGCCAGTAACAATCCTCTACTATCGTCATGTCATTTAACACAGAGGTCGTGATGAAAGATGTCGTAATAGTGGGTGCGTTGCGTACAGCTATCGGCTGTTTTCAGGGAGCGCTTGCGCGTCACTCGGCGGTTGACCTGGGAAGCGTGGTGGTGAAAGCGCTGGTGGAACGCAGCGGGATCGCAGCACATGAAGTGGATGAGGTGATCCTGGGACAGGTGCTCACGGCCGGCGCCGGGCAAAACCCTGCGCGCCAGGCCGCGCTGAAGGGCGGGCTGCCCAATACCGTTTCCGCCATTACCATCAACGACGTCTGTGGGTCAGGATTAAAAGCGCTGCATCTCGCCACGCAGGCGATTCAGTGCGGCGAAGCGGACGTGGTCATTGCCGGCGGACAGGAGAATATGAGCCGCGCGCCGCACGTATTGACCGACAGCCGTACCGGCGCGCAGCTGGGCAACAGCCAGCTGCTCGACAGCCTGGTGCATGACGGGCTGTGGGATGCCTTCAACGACTACCATATGGGCGTGACGGCGGAAAACCTGGCGCGCGAGTACGGCATCAGCCGTGAACTGCAGGACGCGTATGCGCTAAGCTCGCAGCAAAAAGCGCGCGCGGCGATTGATTCCGGGCGTTTTCGCGACGAAATTGTCCCGGTCAGCACCCGGCGTCAGAGCGGCGAGGTTATCGTCGTGGATACCGATGAACAGCCGCGCACCGACGCCAGCGCGGAAGGCCTGGCGAGGCTGAATCCGGCTTTTGAAACGCAGGGCTCGGTCACGGCGGGAAATGCCTCTTCTATTAACGACGGTGCCGCAGCCGTCATGATGATGAGCGAAAGCAAAGCCCTCGAACTCGACCTTCCCGTGTTAGCCCGCATTAAGGCCTTCGCCAGCGTGGGGGTTGATCCTGCGCTAATGGGGATTGCGCCGGTCTACGCGACGCGCCGCTGCCTGGATCGCGCGGGGTGGCAGCTCGCTGATGTGGATCTGATTGAGGTGAACGAAGCCTTTGCCGCGCAGGCGATCTCGGTCGGCAAAATGCTGGAGTGGGATCCGCTGCGGGTCAACGTTAACGGTGGGGCGATCGCGTTGGGGCATCCTATCGGCGCGTCCGGGTGCCGAATCCTGGTTTCGCTGGTCCACGAAATGAAAAAGCGCAACGCCCGTAAAGGGATTGCCACCCTCTGTATAGGCGGTGGGCAAGGGGTGGCGCTGGCCATCGAACGTTAATCTTTCCTCACTGAAAAAACCTCCTCCGGGAGGTTTTTTTTATCGTGCTCTTTTTCTCCCGGCGGTTATATCGTGATCCGCACATCATTTTCGCGATAAACAAAAAATAAAAATGAAACGATGTTTTAAATATAATTGAAAAGCCCACTTTATGCCGATAGTATGTGTTCAATACGAAAAACGGAACGCTGTTTCGTTTATTTTCTGCCTTCGGGCATGACCACATCTGGAGGTTACCGTGGACGTCAGAGAAAGCATCCACAGTGCGCACGCCAAAACGCTGGATACTCAGGGGCTGCGCAATGCGTTTTTAGTCGAGCAGGTGTTCGAGGCCGATAAGTACACCATGGTTTATAGCCATATCGACCGCATTATCGTGGGCGGGATTATGCCCGTCGCGAAAGCCGTCTCCGTGGGCGGCGAAGTCGGTAAACAGCTGGGGGTAAGCTATTTCCTCGAGCGTCGCGAGCTCGGCGTGATTAACATCGGCGGGCCGGGCACCATCACCGTAGACGGACAGTGCTATGAGATTGGTCATCGCGAGGCGTTGTACGTGGGGAAAGGTGCGAAAGACGTGGTCTTTGCCAGCATCGACGGCAGCAGGGCTGCGAAGTTTTACTACAACTGCGCGCCGGCTCACGTCACATTCCCAACCAAAAAAGTGACCCCGGCAGACGTCGCGCCGGTCACGCTGGGCGATAACCTCACCAGCAACCGCCGCACCATCAATAAGTACTTCGTGCCGGACGTGCTGGAGACCTGCCAGCTCAGCATGGGGCTGACCGAACTTGCGCCGGGCAACCTGTGGAACACCATGCCGTGCCATACCCACGAGCGCCGGATGGAAGTCTACTTCTACTTCAATATGGAAGAGGACGCCTGCGTGTTCCATATGATGGGACAGCCTCAGGAAACGCGCCATATCGTGATGCACAACGAGCAGGCGGTGATTTCGCCGAGCTGGTCTATTCACTCCGGCGTAGGGACGAAAGCCTATACCTTTATCTGGGGAATGGTGGGGGAAAACCAGGTCTTTGATGACATGGACCACGTTGCGGTCAGCGATCTGCGCTAGTCGCGGGCGGTGAAGTAAAAACCGGCCTGTGAGTGACAGGCTCTCAAAGAGTAAGGAACAAACATGATTCTGGATGCATTCTCTCTGCAGGGTAAAGTGGCCGTGGTTTCCGGGTGTGACACCGGGCTGGGGCAGGGGATGGCGTTAGGCCTGGCGGAAGCGGGCTGCGATATCGTGGGTATCAACATTGTTGAGCCAACGGAAACCATCGAGCGCGTGACCGCGCTGGGCCGCCGTTTCCTGAGCCTGACCGCTGACCTGCGTAAAATCGACGCCATTCCTGAACTGCTGGATCGCGCAGTGGCTGAATTCGGGCATATCGACATTCTGGTGAACAATGCCGGGCTGATTCGCCGCGAAGATGCGATCAGCTTCAGCGAGCGCGACTGGGACGACGTGATGGATTTGAACATCAAGAGCGTATTTTTTATGTCCCAGGCGGCGGCAAAGCATTTTATTGCCCAGGGGAAAGGCGGCAAGATCGTTAATATTGCCTCCATGCTCTCGTTCCAGGGCGGCATCCGCGTGCCGTCTTACACCGCGTCCAAAAGCGCAGTGATGGGCGTGACCCGCCTGCTGGCGAACGAATGGGCGAAGCATAATATCAATGTGAATGCCATTGCGCCGGGCTACATGGCGACCAACAACACGCAGCAGCTGCGCGCCGACGAGCAGCGCAGCGCGGAAATCCTCGACCGCATTCCGGCGGGGCGCTGGGGCCTCCCGCGCGATCTGATGGGGCCAGTGGTCTTTCTGGCCTCGTCGGCATCGGACTATATCAACGGCTACACCGTGGCGGTTGATGGCGGCTGGCTGGCGCGGTAGCTCGTTTCGGTCAAATACCTCTGCTTTCGGGCGGAGGTTTTTTTTGCTCAAAAATTGTCAAAGTCCATATGGATAAACACGAAAAATCCATACTAAAAAATCATGAATGACTGCCATCACACTTTTAATTCTGCAAAATTAAGGTATTAGTAAAATAATGTGATTATTCAGCGTTAGTTGAAATTGTAATGTCCATCACAGATCGCTATGTCGCAGCGAAATAATCCATATCTTCACCTTTTCCCACCTGACACTTTTTCTCGCTATCTCGTAATTTCACTTAACGCATTTCACTGTTCAGGCAGGAAACCATGACATCAATAAATGACTCTACCCTTATGCCCGCGGCGCTGCGCGATACGCGCCGCATGAATCAGTTTGTCTCCATCGCCGCCGCCGTGGCGGGCCTGTTATTCGGGCTGGATATCGGCGTGATTGCCGGCGCATTACCGTTTATTACCGATCACTTTACCCTGAGTAGCCGCCTGCAGGAGTGGGTGGTGAGCAGCATGATGCTCGGCGCGGCTATCGGCGCGCTGTTTAACGGCTGGCTCTCGTTTCGTCTGGGGCGCAAATACAGCCTGATGGTCGGAGCGGTTCTGTTTGCCGCAGGCTCCATTGGCTCCGCGTTTGCCGCGAACGTTGAAGTGCTGCTGCTCTCCCGCGTGCTGCTGGGTGTGGCTGTGGGGATTGCCTCTTATACGGCGCCGCTTTATCTCTCCGAAATGGCGAGTGAGAACGTGCGCGGGAAGATGATCAGCATGTACCAGCTGATGGTTACGCTGGGTATTGTGCTGGCGTTCCTGTCCGACACGTACTTCAGCTACAGCGGCAACTGGCGCGCAATGCTGGGCGTGCTGGCGCTACCGGCACTGGTGCTGATCGTGCTGGTGGTTTTCCTGCCGAACAGTCCGCGCTGGCTGGCGCAAAAAGGGCGCCACGTGGAGGCGGAAGAGGTGCTGCGCATGCTGCGCGACACCTCGGAAAAAGCGCGTGAAGAGCTGAATGAGATCCGCGAAAGCCTGAAGCTGAAGCAGGGGGGCTGGGCGTTATTCAAAATCAACCGCAACGTGCGCCGCGCGGTCTTCCTCGGCATGCTGCTGCAGGCGATGCAGCAATTCACCGGCATGAACATCATCATGTACTACGCGCCGCGCATTTTCAAAATGGCCGGGTTCACCACCACGGAACAGCAGATGATAGCCACCCTGGTGGTCGGGCTGACCTTCATGTTCGCTACCTTTATCGCCGTATTCACCGTGGATAAAGCCGGACGTAAGCCGGCGCTGAAAATTGGCTTCAGCGTGATGGCGCTCGGCACGCTGATCCTCGGCTACTGCCTGATGCAGTTTGATAACGGCACGGCCTCAAGCGGTCTCTCCTGGCTCTCTGTCGGTATGACCATGATGTGTATTGCAGGATACGCGATGAGTGCCGCGCCCGTGGTGTGGATCCTGTGCTCCGAAATTCAGCCGCTCAAATGCCGTGACTTTGGCATCACCTGTTCCACGACCACCAACTGGGTGTCCAACATGATCATCGGTGCGACTTTCCTGACCCTGCTGGACGCGATTGGCGCGGCGGGAACGTTCTGGCTCTACACGGTGCTGAACGTGGCGTTTATTGGCGTCACGTTCTGGCTGATTCCTGAAACCAAAGGCGTGACGCTGGAACATATCGAGCGCAAGCTGATGGCAGGAGAGAAACTGCGCAATATCGGCGTGTGATCGTCTGGCCTGTCTAAGCGTTTAATACAGTCAGAGTTGGTAAGTCAGTGCTTTATTACAATAGTAACGTAATGAAACTCACTACCAACTCTGGCAGGGGGAGATAAATATAGGGATTTGAACTTAAGATAATTCTTAGGATAATGTATCATCGGACCACCGCTATTATTTGCGCAAAATGAAACGCATCCTAAAAAGAAAAATGCATATGTCTGAGATGGATATCAAAAAAAGCACAGATCTTGATTTTCCCCGTTATGCCACCCCGGTTGTACACGCTAAAGAGATAGATCTTTTGGGTCTGGTTGAGGTGCTGTTGGCGGCGAAAAAGCGCATCGTTGCCGTTACCCTTGCGTTCACCCTGGTAGGGCTTGCCGTTTCATTTTTGCTGCCGCAGAAATGGACCAGTAAAGCCGTGATCACGCAGGCAGAACAGCTGCAGTGGAACCCGCTGCGCCAGATGCTGGTTGAGTTACAGGTGCTTGACGTGGATGCGAAAATTTCCCGCCCGGAAGTCTTTGACCTGTTTATCAAAAAGTTTCAGTCTCAGTCATTGCTCGAAGAGTACATGAAAACCTCTCCTTACGTGACGTCGCAGCTGGAAGGCGCGGAGGTGGACCCGATTGAGCTGCATCGGGCGATAGTCAACATCTCAGAAAGAATGAAAGCGGTGAACGACACTCAGGCAAAAGATGCGGATAAAATGCCGTATGTCTCCTGGACATTAAGCTTCACCGCGCCGACAGCGGGCGATGCCCAATCCGTCCTGCAGGGATATATCAATTATATCGCAGCGATTGTCGAGAAAGAGACGGTGCAGAATATCCGCAGCCAGATCGCTCTGAAAACGAAAGCCGTTGAGCAGCAGCTGGAGCTGGATCGCGTCCGCCTGACCAATATTCACAATACCAACCTGCAGCGACTGAATTATTCGCTGTCAGTGGCGAATGCTGCAGGCATCAAGAAGCCGGTTTACAGCAACGGCCAGGCGGTGAAGGATGATCCTGATTACTCTGTTGCGCTCGGCGCTGACGGGATTGCGCAAAAACTGCAGATTGAAAAAAATCTGAAGGATGTGACCGAGCTGAATGCGGATTTCCAGAACCGGGAATACTATCTGGCACAGCTGAAAAAACTCTCCTTTGCCGATGTCCAGCTTGAGCCATTCAGGTACCAGCTTTCTCCTTCTATGCCGGTGAAAAAAGATGGCCCGGGTAAAGCCCTGATTGTCCTTCTGTCGGCGATCCTGGGCGGGCTGTTTGCCTGCGGTAGCGTTTTACTGCGCGAAGCGATGCTCACCCGTAATCCGCTGCCGGAGCCGGTGACGGAATAAACTCTGCAGTTTAAAAAAGGCGCTGAATACAGCGCCTTTTTTTATTGGCGTTGGTTGTGCTAGAAAGAGAGACCAGAGATAAGGAGGGATGATGAAAACGATTGGCCTGTTAGGTGGAATGAGCTGGGAATCGACAATCCCGTATTACCGCCTGATTAACGAAGGGGTAAAGCAGCGCCTGGGTGGTCTGCATTCCGCGAGTCTGCTGCTGCACAGCGTTGATTTCCATGAAATAGAAGCCTGCCAGTCGAGCGGCGAGTGGGATAAAGCCGGGGAGATTCTGGCCCAGGCTGCGCTGGGACTGGAGCGTGCCGGCGCCGAGGGGATATTGCTTTGTACCAATACCATGCACAAAGTGGCGTCGCATATCGAGGCGCGCTGTTCGCTGCCGTTCCTGCATATCGCTGACGCGACCGGGCGTGCAATTACGGCATCCGGGATGAAGCGCGTGGCGCTGCTGGGCACGCGCTACACCATGGAACAGGATTTTTATCGCGGGCGTTTGCAGGATGAGTTTGGTATCGAAAGCCTGATCCCGGATGAGGCCGACCGGGCGCGCATCAACCAGATTATCTTTGACGAACTCTGCCTCGGCACCTTCAGCGAGTCTTCCCGGGCGTATTACGTCAGCGTGATTGAAAAGCTGGCGCAGCAGGGGGCAGAAGGCGTAATTTTCGGCTGCACCGAGATTGGTCTGCTGGTGCCGGCCGATCGAAGCCCCGTTCCGGTATTTGATACCGCCGCCATCCATGCAGCGGACGCCGTGGAGTTTATGCTGTCATAACGGGTTTTGCAGGTCAGGTAAGCGAAGCGCCACCTGACGGGCGTGCTCAATCAAGTGTTCGGTAAAAGCCTCCACTAGCGCGGAAGCCGGACGGTGCAGCGGGCGAATCAGGCTAACGGTGAACGGGACGGAAACGCTAAAGCGGCGGATGACAATCCCGTTTCCGGCATAGTCCAGCGCCGTAAGCGGGTTAACGACCGCGACGCCGACGCCCGCCCGCACCATTGCGCAAATCGAGGCCGCGCTGTGCGTCTCCACAACCATTCGCCGTTTTACCTGATGCTCGGCAAACAGGGTGTCCAGGAGTTGCCGGTAGCTGTCAGTCTGCGACAGGCTAATGTAGTTTTCCCCATGAAAATCCTCTGGCGTGAGCACCGCCTTACCGGCAAGCGGATGCCCGGCGGGGAGAACGCACACTTCATCTAAAGAGAGCAATTCCAGGCGTTCCGTTCCTGCTGGGGTGGAGAGGGTTTCGGTTAGCCCTAAATCATGACGCTGTGCCGAAAGCCACTCTTCCAGCAGGGGCGATTCCTGCGGCACGATGGTGAGGCTGACTTCCGGATATCGGGCCAGAAAAGGCTGCAGCAGCATGGGCAGGAACGACTGCGAAAAGACGGGCAGACAGACGATGGACAACTCGCCCTGACGAAACTCGCGCAGGCTTTCCGCTGCACTCACTATTCTGTCCAGCCCGTACCAGGAGCGCTGTACTTCTTCGAACAGACGTAACCCCTGCACCGTCGGGTGAAGCCTGCCTCGGGTACGTTCGAACAGCTTCAGCCCCAGCACCTTTTCGAAGCGCGCCAGCTCGCGGCTCACCGTCGGCTGCGAGGTATGCAGCATCTGCGCGGCTTCGGTGAGATTGCCGGTGGTCATGACGGCATGAAAAATCTCGATATGGCGTAAGTTGACGGCGGGCATAGGGCACCTGAAGGCGTAATGGTATCCATATCATTTTTGCATAGACTCGCGATAAAACGATATTTTTTATTCTCTTCACGCTGTGGCGTAATCATCAAAACGCCTTTATCCGGAGAAGACCATGCCACGCCCGCTGAACCAGACCGATACCGATTTGAACGCTGATAACCTCCTGCGCCTGCCTGCCGAGTTTGGCTGCCCCGTCTGGGTCTACGACGCGCAGATCGTTCGCGAGAAAATTGCGGCACTGCATCAGTTTGACGTGGTGCGTTTTGCCCAGAAGGCGTGCTCCAATATTCATATTCTGCGCCTGATGCGCGAGCAGGGGGTAAAGGTTGACTCCGTTTCGCTGGGCGAAATCGAGCGCGCGCTGGCGGCCGGATTCGATCCGAAAGCCGACAGCGATGCGATCGTCTTTACCGCCGATGTGATTGACGATGCCACCCTGGCGCGCGTCCACGAACTGCAGATCCCGGTGAATGCGGGCTCTGTGGATATGCTGGAGCAGCTTGGACAGGTTTCTCCTGGCCACCGCGTCTGGCTGCGCGTGAACCCGGGCTTTGGTCATGGGCACAGCCAAAAAACCAACACCGGCGGTGAAAACAGCAAGCACGGGATCTGGTATGCCGATATGCCTGCTGCGCTGGAGGTGCTCCAGCGTTACGGCCTGAAGCTGGTGGGTATTCATATGCACATTGGGTCGGGCGTGGATTACGGCCACCTCGAGCAGGTGTGCGGGGCGATGGTGCGCCAGGTGGTCGATTTTGGTCAGGATCTGGAGGCGATCTCTGCCGGCGGCGGTCTCTCTATTCCTTATCGCGAAGGGGAAGAGGCGATCGATACCGATCACTATTACGGCCTGTGGAGCGCCGCGCGTGATCAAATCGCTGCGCATCTGGGCCACGCGGTGAAGCTGGAAATTGAGCCGGGTCGTTTCCTGGTAGCCGAGGCAGGCGTACTGGTTTCGCAGGTGCGCAGCGTGAAAGAGATGGGGTCTCGCCACTTCGTGTTGATTGACGCAGGTTTTAACGATCTGATGCGTCCGTCGATGTACGGCAGCTATCACCACATTACGGCGCTGGCTGCCGACGGCCGCGATTTAACGCAGGCGCCGCGCGTTGAGACGGTCGTTGCGGGGCCGCTGTGCGAATCGGGCGATGTGTTTACCCAGCAGGAAGGCGGCAAAGTGGAAACCCGCGCGCTGCCAGAGGTCAAGCCGGGTGATTATCTCGTGCTGCATGATACCGGAGCCTACGGGGCGTCTATGTCATCAAACTACAATAGCCGCCCGCTGCTGCCGGAAGTGCTGTTTGATAACGGCAAGGCGCGGCTGATCCGTCGTCGCCAGACCATTCAGGAGCTGCTGGCGCTGGAGCTCGTTTGAGTAAAGTAGGGCCCGGTGGTGACCGAATCGCGTAATACCAGCGTGCCGGTAAACGGCGGGATGGCATCGACCGGCTGGTTTTTTGCCAGCCGGATCGCCTGATCGATGGCCGTGACAATCATATTATCGATAGGCAGATACACCGATGAGAGCGCAGGCTCCAGCCATTTCGCGCTTGGGGCATCGTCAAAGCCGAACAGTGAAATATCCTGCGGGATTTTCAGCCCCGCCTGGTGCAACGCTTTGGACGCACCCAGCGCCATATCATCGTTACAGGCAAACAGGGCGCTGAACGAAACACCGTCGGCAATCAGCTCTTTGCATAGCTCATATCCCCGCGTCATTCCCGCATCACCGTACTTTATCCGACGCTCGTCCAGACGTATGCCGTGCTTTTCCAGCGCCTTGCGATAGCCCATTAGCCTCGCTTTCCCGGTTGGGGTGTGGATCGGGACGGTGATACAGGCGATCTCCCGGTGGCCCTGATTGATCAGGTAATCCACGGCCTTAAACGCGGCATCCTGCTGTTCGAAGAACACGCAGCGATCCGGCGCCAGGCTGACTTCACGGTTAATGACCACCAGCGGCGTTTGCACGGTGTTCATCAGCTTGATGATCGCTTTTTCGCTCATATAGCGCGTGTAAAGCACGATGGCATCGCACTGGCGATCGGCCAGCATCTGCACCGCCTGCTCTTCCTGCTCCGGCGCGTCGTGGCCGTCGGTGACGATCAGCTGTTTTCCGTGGGTTTCGGTCTGCCGCGACGCCTGTTGCAGAAGGCGACCAAAGTAAAAGCCATCGAAGGTGGAGACGACCAGACCAATGCTGTTGCTGGTCTGGTTTGCCAGCGAGCGCGCGAGAAAGTTTGGGCGGTAGCCCAGCTCTTCCATCGCAGCAAACACCTGCTGGCGCGTACTCTCTTTAACCTGACCTGTGCCGTTCAGCACGCGCGATACCGTGGCCTTTGACACGCCCGCACGCAGTGAGACATCCAGCATTGTTGCCATTCTACATTCCTGATTCCACGTAATGATCTGCAGTTTAACACAGACCTCACGGCGTATAAGCGACGCGGGAGGCGCAAAAATTCCGCCACGATCACGCTTTTTGGTAAGGATCGCTGAGCGCGGGATAAACGTCTTTAAGTGGTATGCCAAAATGGGAAAAAATATTCATCTGGAATACCTCTTGCCTCGTTGAGAGCTTAATCACAGATCGTAAAGCCCCTTAAAGCTATTTTTGGTATGCCAATAGTATCCGGCTGACCCTCTTATTCCATAAAAGCCCTTTTACTGAGGTATTACCCTATGGCATTACAGGAAAAACTGATCGATTCTCTGGGCAGTTTCGCCACTACGTTCAACAGCTATCGCTATATTATGGCGATCAAGTCTGCCTTCATTACCTTAATGCCGGTCATCATCGTTGGCGCATTTTCGGTACTGATCTCCAACATGGTACTGGATCCGAAAAACGGCCTGGCGAGCTTCCAGTCCCTGTCATTCCTCGCAGTGCTGAAACCGATCACCAGCGCGCTTAATTACGCGACCCTGAATTTCCTCAATATTGGCGCGGTGTTTTTAATCGGCATCGAACTGGGGCGTATTAACGGCATAAAATCATTGTTCCCCGGCCTGCTGGCGGTGATCTGCTTTATCTGCGTGACGCCGACCACCGTGGAAATGCTGGTGGATGGCGAAATGCACGTGGTGAAGGATGTCCTGCTGCGTCAGTTCTCCGATACCCGCAGCCTGTTCCTCGGCATGTTTATCGCCATTCTTTCGGTAGAAATTTACTGCTGGCTGGAAAACCGCAAGGGGCTAAAGATCAGAATGCCGGATACGGTGCCGCCTAACGTGGCCGCGTCCTTCTCCGCGCTGATCCCGGCGATCATCACAACCACTGCCATTGCCACCTTCGGCTTTGTATTCCATCAAATCACCGGCATGTATCTCTACGATGCGGTCTATCAGGTGGTGCAACAGCCGCTGGAGCGCGTGGTGCAAAGTCTGCCGGGCATTCTGCTGCTGATGTTTGTGGCTCAGCTGTTCTGGGTGATTGGCATTCATGGCAACCAGATGATTAAGCCCATCCGCGAGCCGCTGCTGCTGGGGGCGATCACCGTCAACATGAGCGCCTTCGAGCAGGGTAAAGAGGTCCCGAACATCATCACTATGCCGTTCTGGGACGTGTATATGAGCATCGGCGGATCGGGGCTCACCATCGGTTTGCTGATCGCGGTGATGATCGCTACCAAACGCAAAGAGATGAAGGAGATCGCCAAACTCTCTATCGGCCCCGGCATCTTTAACATTAACGAGCCGGTGATCTTCGGTATGCCAATCATGCTTAACCCGATCCTCGCCATTCCCTTCATCATCACCCCTCTGGTGACCGGATCGATTGGCTACTTTGCAACGGTAACCGGTTTTGCCGGTAAAGCCGTGGTGATGGTGCCCTGGACCACGCCGCCGCTGATTAACGCCTGGCTTTCAACTGCAGGGTCGATGGGGGCGGTGGTCACCCAGCTTATTTGCATCGTTACTGCCGTCATTATCTATCTGCCGTTTGTGAAGATTGCCTCTCGCCGCGCAGAGCAGGCCGCGCTGCAGCAAGCCCCCGATAACGTGTGAGGATGCGATGAGCACAAAAAAGATAACTCTGCCGCAGGATTTTATTCTCGGCGCGGCGGCGTCAGCCTGGCAAACCGAAGGCTGGAGCGGCAAAAAACCGGGCCAGGATTCGTGGATAGACCTCTGGTATAAGAACGATCGTCACGTCTGGCACAACGGCTATGGCCCGGCGGTGGCGACCGATTTTATCAATCGCTTCCGTGAAGATGTGGCTCTGATGAAGCAGGCGGGGCTGACGCATTACCGGACCTCGATCAACTGGTCCCGTTTTTTGACCGATTATGAAAATGCGACGGTGGATGAGGAGTACGCCGCGTATTACGCCGATCTGTTTGATGAAATGCGCCGTCAGGGCATTGAGCCGATGATCTGCCTGGAACACTACGAGCTTCCCGGCGTGCTGCTTGAAAAATACGGCGGCTGGGCGTCGAAGCACGTGGTTGAGCTGTTTGTCCGCTATGCGGAAAAGGTGTTTGAACGCTTCCACGGCAAAGTGACCCGCTGGTTTACCTTCAACGAACCGATTGTGGTCCAGACCCGCGTCTACCTTGACGCGCTGCGCTGGCCGTACGAGCAGAACACCGGTACCTGGATGCAGTGGAATCACCACATGGTGCTGGCGACGGCGAAGGTAGTGAAGCTGTTTCGCGCCAAAGGCTACCGCGGCTCGGTGGGCTGTATTCTTAACCCGGAAGTCACGTATCCGCGCTCCCGCGCGCCGCATGACGTGCGGGCGGCAGAAATGTACGATCTGTTCTACAACCGCGTCTTTCTCGATCCGCTGGTGCACGGGCATTATCCACCTGCGCTTTTTACCCTGCTGGAGCAGCACCAGGTTCCGTGGGACTACACGGCAGACGAGCTGGCGCTGATCGCGGAAAACACCGTTGATGAGCTGGGGATTAACCTGTATTACCCGCACCGCGTAAAAGCGCCCTCCCGCGCCTGGCACCCGGAGACGCCGTTCCACCCGGCGTACTACTACGAGCCGTTTGAGCTGCCGGGGCGGCGGATGAACCCCTCTCGCGGCTGGGAGATCTACCCGCGCATTATTTACGACATGGCGATGCGGATTAAGCAGGAATACCGCAACATCAACTGGTTCGTGGCGGAGAGCGGGATGGGCGTAGAAAACGAAGCGCGGTTTCGCAACGATGACGGCATCATCGACGACAGCTACCGCATTGCGTTTATCAGCGAGCACCTTTACTACGCGCTGCTGGCGCGAGAGGCGGGGGCGAACTGTCACGGCTATATGCTGTGGGCCTTTACCGACAATGTCTCGCCCATGAACGCCTTCAAAAATCGCTATGGTCTGATTGAGATTGATCTGGACGATAACCGCGCCCGGCGAGCGAAAAAATCGGCAACCTGGTTTCGCCAGCTGCGCGATACCCGCGTCCTCACGCTCGGCGTTGACGATGAATGGAAGTAGGCGAAAACCAGGCGGGTTCTGGTAAAATAGCCTACAAACTGGCCGGGAGGACGCCCGGCCTGCGCATTAACTGAAAAAACAGGTGGTAACGTGGATAAGGCTGTCATCCTGCCGGAAAAAAAACAGTACCAGGAAATTGGCGAGGATTTGCGGGCGCAGATTATCCAGGGGCACTATCCCGTTGGTTCCCGTCTGCCGCCGGAGCGTAATATCGCTGAAACCTATGGCGTGAGCCGCACCATCGTGCGCGAGGCGCTGCTGATGCTGGAGTTACAGGGTACGGTCGATATCCGTCAGGGGTCCGGCGTGTACGTTATGCGCATCCCGGAAGAACACGAAAACGAAGAAGAGCGTTTTCTTAACAGCGACGTGGGGCCGTTTGAGATCCTGCAAGCGCGCCAGCTTCTTGAAAGCAATATTGCCGCGTTTGCCGCCAAAATGGCAACACGTGCCGATATCGACAACCTGCGCCGAATCATCGAGCAGGAGCAGCGCGCGATAGCCGTCGACGACCACAGCCAGGATAACAACAAGATGTTCCACCTGGTGCTGGCGGGCGCAACGCAAAACCAGATGCTGCTGGCGACGGTGGAAAGCATCTGGCACCACATGGACAGCAGCCCGCTATGGCAGCAGTTTAATGTCCACATCGCCAGCCGCGCATACCGTCTGAAATGGCTGGGCGACAGGCAAACTATCCTTGCGGCGCTCCGTCGTCGTGACGTGATGGGGGCCTGGCAGGCGATGTTTCAGCACCTCGAAAATGTCAAAAAGAGCTTGCTTGAACTCTCGGATGAAGATGCGCCAGATTTTGACGGCTATCTGTTTGAGTCCGTACCGATTTTCCAGGGGAAGCTGGTATGACGATTTTGCCTCTTTACGCCGCGCCTCAGTATGCGGAGCTGGTGACAGACTGGATCTGGCAGGCCTTTGGCGAGGGGCTTCCCCGTGAATTTTTCCACAGCATCGTTGAGCACAGCCAGACGCCGGGAGCATTACCTTTGACCTTTATTGCCGTTGAAGGCGAACGACTTCTCGGCACGGTGGGGCTCTGGCGCTGCGATTTGATCACCCGACAGGATCTCTGCCCGTGGCTGGCGGCGCTGTTCGTTGACGACGCGGCGCGTGGAAAAGGGCTGGCGGGGCAGCTTCAGCAGTATGTTATGACCTATGCCGCGCAGGCCGGGTACGAGGAGCTCCATCTGTGGTCTGCCTGCCGCGACTTCTATGAACGTTACGGCTGGCAGTACGTTGGCGATGCGCTCGAATACCCGAACAAGACGGTACACCTTTACCGCTATTCGCTCTGCGCTTCTGCAGGGGATGCAACGGAGTGACGGCGCACCAGGGTTGGGCTGAAGATATGGGTAATATCCGGCGGCTGGCGTTGCTCCGCCAGCGCTAGCGCCAGCTCGGCGGCCTGCGTTGCCATCGTGATGATTGGGTAACGTACGGTGGTCAGGCGCGGTCGCACGTAGCGGGAGACCAGCACATCATCAAAGCCAATCAGTGAGATTTCTGCCGGTACCTCAATCCCATTGTCGTTCAACACCCCCATTGCGCCTGCGGCCATGGAGTCGTTATAGCTGGCCACCGCCGTGAAATTGCGCCCGCGGCCTAGCAGCTCGGTCATGGCCTGCTCACCGCCGCTCTCATCCGGTTCACCGTAGGCCACCAGGCGGTCGTTGCACGGCAGGCCGTTTTCGCGCAGGGCATCGTAGTAGCCCTGCAGGCGGTCTTCCGCATCAGAAATCGGGTGATTGGAACAGAGATAACCAATTCGGGTATGGCCCTGTTGAATCAGATGGCGGGTCGCAAGCCAGGCACCGTAGCGGTCGTCGAGCGCCACGCAGCGTTTTTCAAACCCGGGAATAATACGGTTGATGATTACCATCCCGGGGATTTGCTTCATCAGATGAATCAGTTCGGCATCCGGGATCATTTTGGCGTGCACAACCAGCGCCGCGCAGCGGTGGCGGATCAGCTGCTCAATGGCCTGGCGTTCTTTTTGTTCATTGTGATAGCCATTGCCGATCAGCAAAAAATTGCCTGTCTGATACGAAACCTGTTCAACCGCTTTTACCATGGCGCCGAAAAAGGGGTCAGAAACATCTCCCACCACCAGCCCAATGGTTTCAGTGGACTGCTGTGCGAGCGCGCGGGCGTTGGCGTTGGGATGATAGTTAAGGGATTCCATGGCGCTTTGTACCGCCTGGCGTGATGCGTCACTGGCTTTTGGGGAGTTGTTAATCACGCGCGAGACGGTTGCCACCGACACGCCTGCCAGACGGGCCACATCCTTTATTGTCGCCATTCATTACCTTCTTATTGGGGGTAAGCGTTTACACACCAAATAGTGTTGCGGAAAAGCAGCGCGCATTCAAGGGGAGCGGGATTCTGCACTCCACAAACGTGACGCAGGACAACCCTGATGGTGTAATCGTTACACGCGTAGTCATGTCTGAAGAATGTCAATCTGAACCTTTAGTTACACTTTGCCTCAGGCTGTTGCGATTGTCTGATAGCGAGGGCGTTAATGAGGTTGATACAGTCGAGATCCCAGAGGTATTGATAGGTGGAATCAGCTCCGGTTGATTAACACGATTTACACCAGCCTGCGTTTTTACGCAGGTTTTTTTTTGCCTGACAGTTCAACCTGTAACAGCAACAGAGAATATTCACACCTGGTTGCACTTAGGCTCATTCCCTTGCGTTTTCCTGCTGGCGAAGCGCAGTGCCAACAGCCAAAATCAAGATCCCAGAGGTATTGATTGGTGAGAATTCTTAGTACGGTTTCGTACTCATCTCTTGCACCAACCTGCGCGGATGCGCAGGTTTTTTTTCGCCTCTATTTTTGCTTGTCGCTCCCGTATCACTTCTCGTGTAATCTGCCACCATTTACTATCAACCCTTCACACTGGCTGGCAAAGGGAGTTGAGATGCTATTTGGGTTCTTCCGTACACTTTTCCGTATTCTCTTTCGCATCCGCGTGACTGGCGATGCCCAGGCGCTTCGCGGTGAACGCGTTTTAATCACTCCAAATCATGTTTCCTTTATCGATGGCATCCTGCTGGCGCTGTTTTTGCCCGTGCGTCCGGTGTTTGCGGTGTATACCTCCATCAGCCAGCAGTGGTACATGCGCTGGCTCACGCCGTTGATTGATTTTGTGCCGCTCGACCCGACAAAGCCGATGATGATTAAGCATCTGGTGCGTCTGGTAGAGCAGGGGCGTCCGGTGGTTATTTTCCCGGAAGGACGCATTTCAGTGACCGGTTCACTGATGAAGATCTACGACGGCGCGGGGTTTGTCGCGGCGAAGTCAAAAGCGACAGTGGTGCCGCTGCGTATTGAAGGCGCAGAACTGACCCATTTCAGCCGTCTGAAGGGGCGGGTGAAACAGCGTCTGTTCCCAAAAATCACGCTGCATCTTCTGCCGCCAACGTCGCTACCGATGCCCGACGCGCCGCGCGCCCGCGATCGCCGTAAAATCGCCGGGGAAATGCTGCATCAGATTATGATGGAAGCGCGTATGGCCGTTCGTCCGCGCGAAACGCTGTACGAATCTCTGCTTTCAGCGCAGTACCGCTACGGCGCGAAGAAAAACTGTATCGAAGACATCAACTTTACCCCGGATACCTATCGCAAGCTGCTGACCAAGACCCTGTTTGTAGGCCGCATTCTTGAGAAGTACAGCAAGAAGGGCGAAAAGATTGGCCTGATGCTGCCTAACGCGGGTATCAGCGCGGCGGTGATTTTTGGTGCGGTTTCCCGGGGCCGTATTCCGGCAATGATGAACTACACGGCGGGCGTAAAAGGGCTGACCAGCGCCATTACCGCCGCCCAGATTAACACCGTCTTTACCTCCCGTCAGTTCCTGGACAAGGGCAAGCTCTGGCATCTCCCCGAGCAGCTCACCCAGGTGCGCTGGGTCTTCCTGGAAGATCTGAAAGCGGACGTTACCACCGGCGACAAGCTGTGGATTTTTGCTCACCTGCTGATGCCGCACCTGGCCCAGGTCAAACAGCAGCCGGAAGATGACGCGATTATCCTCTTCACGTCGGGGTCAGAGGGCAACCCGAAAGGCGTTGTCCACAGCCACAAAAGCATTCTGGCGAACGTTGAGCAGATCAAAAGCATTGCTGACTTTACCGCGGATGACCGTTTTATGTCGGCGCTGCCGCTGTTCCACTCCTTTGGCCTGACGGTGGGGCTGTTTACGCCGCTGCTGACCGGCGCAGAAGTGTTCCTCTATCCAAGCCCGCTGCATTACCGCATCGTGCCTGAGCTGGTGTATGACCGTAACTGCACCGTTCTGTTCGGGACCTCAACCTTCCTGGGTAACTATGCGCGTTTTGCCAATCCGTATGATTTCTATCGCGTGCGGTATGTGGTGGCTGGCGCGGAAAAACTGCAGGAGAGCACGCGTCAGATTTGGCAGGACAAGTTTGGCCTGCGCATCCTCGAAGGCTATGGCGTTACCGAGTGCGCGCCCGTGGTCTCGATTAACGTGCCGATGGCGGCGAAACCGGGTACGGTTGGCCGAATTCTGCCGGGGATGGACGCGCGTTTGCTGGCCGTGCCGGGCATTGAGGACGGCGGCCGTCTGCAGCTGAAGGGGCCAAACGTGATGAACGGTTATCTGCGCGTGGAAAACCCAGGCGTGCTGGAGGTCCCGACGGCGGAAAACGTCAACGGCGAGATTGAAACCGGCTGGTACGACACCGGTGATATTGTCCGTTTTGATGAACAAGGCTTTGTTCAGATTCAGGGGCGTGCAAAACGCTTCGCCAAAATTGCCGGTGAAATGGTCTCTCTGGAAATGGTTGAGCAACTGGCGACGGCCGTATCCGCCGACAAAATGCATGCGACCGTGGTGAAGAGTGATGCCAGCAAAGGCGAGGCGCTGGTGCTGTTCACGACCGACAGCGAGCTTAAGCGCGACAGGCTGCTGAGCTATGCGCGTGAACATGGTATCCCTGAACTGGCCGTCCCGCGCGATATTCGCTACCTGAAGCAGCTCCCGGTGCTGGGGAGCGGGAAGCCCGATTTCGTGACCCTGAAAGTCATGGTTGAAGAGGCGGAGCAGCAAAATGCGTGAGTCAGTACACACTAACACTTCACTGAGGTCGAAAGGCATGATGGCCGTCATTGCCGCGCAGTTTCTCTCTGCATTCGGCGATAACGCGCTGTTGTTTGCCACTCTGGCGTTGCTGAAAGCCGAGTTTTACCCCGACTGGAGTCAACCGATCCTGCAGATGGTGTTTGTGGGCGCTTACATTATCTTTGCCCCGTTTGTGGGGCAGGTGGCGGACAGCTTCCCGAAAGGTCGGGTGATGATGTTTGCCAACGGCCTCAAGCTGCTGGGGGCCGCCAGCATTTGCTTTGGTTTCAATCCGTTTATTGGCTACACGCTAGTGGGCATTGGCGCTGCCGCCTACTCCCCGGCGAAGTATGGCATTCTCGGAGAACTGACCACGGGCGATAAGCTGGTGAAAGCCAATGGCCTGATGGAGTCGTCAACCATTGCCGCTATCCTGCTTGGCTCCGTTGCGGGCGGCGTACTGGCCGACTGGCATGTCCTGGCAGCGCTGGGCGTATGTGCGGTGGTGTATGGCGGCGCGGTCGTCGCTAACCTGTTCATTCCAAAGCTCCCGGTGGCTCGCCCGGGGCAATCCTGGCGCGTTAAGCCAATGACCGGCAGTTTCTTTAATGCCTGCCGCGTGCTGTGGCGTAACGGAGAAACGCGTTTCTCCCTGATGGGGACCAGTATGTTCTGGGGCGCGGGCGTTACGCTGCGCTTCCTGCTGGTCCTGTGGGTACCGGTGGCGCTGGGGATTACTGACAACGCGACGCCGACCTATCTTAATGCGATGGTGGCCATCGGCATTGTGGTTGGGGCCGGCGCTGCGGCGAAGCTGGTGACGCTCGAGACGGTAGCTCGCTGCATGCCCGCTGGAATTCTGATTGGCGTCGTGGTGCTTATTTTCTCTCTGCAGCATGCGTTATTGCCCGCTTATGTCCTCCTCGTCCTGATTGGCATTCTGGGAGGCTTCTTCGTGGTGCCGTTGAACGCGTTGCTGCAGGAGCGTGGCAAGCAGACCGTCGGAGCGGGAAATGCCATCGCGGTTCAAAACCTGGGTGAAAACCTGGCAATGCTGTTGATGCTGGGGCTTTACTCGCTGGCGGTAAAAGTCGGTGCGCCGGTGGTGGGGATTGGCGTCGGATTTGGCGGGCTGTTCGCTCTGGCGATTGCGGGCTTGTGGATTTGGCAGCGTCGGCGTTGATATGTGCGGCCTGATGCCCTCACCCCGGCCCTCTCCCGCAGGGAGAGGGAGCAAACCCTAAAAAACGGCAACGTGCGTTGCCGTTTTGCTTTTATTACGGCGCAGGATACGTATAAACCTGATGCACCGCTTCAATCTCCGCTAACACTTCTTCACTCAGGTTCAGATGGAAACTCTCAATATTGGTTTTCAGCTGTTCCATGGTGGTCGCGCCCAGCAGGGTGCTGGCAACAAACGGCTGACGACGCACGAAGGCTAGCGCCATCTGCGCAGGGTCAAGACCGTGACGCTTTGCGATATCCACATAGGCTGCAACGGCTTTTTGGGTCTGCTCGCCGCTGTAGCGGGTAAAGCGGCTAAAGAGGGTGTTACGCGCTCCGGCCGGCTTCGCGCCGTTCAGGTATTTCCCCGTCAGCGTGCCAAAGCCGAGACAGGAATAGGCGAGCAGTTCCACTTCTTCATACTGCGTCACTTCGGCCAGGCCCACCTCATAGCTGCGGTTAAGCAGGCTGTACGGATTCTGGATGGTGACGATGCGCGGCAGATCGTGTTTATCCGCCAGGTGCAGATAGCGCATTACCCCAAAGGCCGTTTCGTTAGATACGCCAATATAGCGAATTTTTCCCGCGCGCTGGCATTCGGTCAGCGCTTCCAGGGTTTCCAGCAGCGTAACGGCGGGGGCGCTCTCGTTCCAGCTGTAGCCGAGCTTGCCGAAGCAATTGGTTGGACGCTGCGGCCAGTGCACCTGGTAGAGGTCGAGATAGTCGGTTTGCAGACGCTTCAGGCTGGCATCCAGCGCGGCGCGGATATTCTTGCGATCGAGAACCTGACTCGGGCGGATCCCGGCATCGTTGTTGCGCGCGGGGCCACTGACTTTTGAGGCAATCACCAGCTTTTCACGGTTACCGTGTTTTGCCAGCCAGTTACCGACGTAGGTTTCGGTGAGTCCCTGCGTTTCCGGACGTGGCGGAACAGGGTACATCTCTGCGACATCAATCAGGTTAATGCCCTGGCTGACGGCATAATCGAGTTGTGCATGGGCATCGGCTTCGCTGTTTTGTTCACCAAATGTCATCGTGCCCAACCCCAGTTGGCTTATTTCCAGAGCGCTGTGGGGGATACGGTGATAATGCATAGCCGGCTTCCTCATTAGACATATAGACCGCGTCAGGGTGTACCCGACAAAGGAATATAAACATGGCAGAGGGGAAGCAAAAGGGGAAGAAAAAAATCAAAAAGGCCAGCAAGCTACTGACCTCTCTCTGTTTATCGCTCGATAATTTGCGAGACTTCGTCGCGATTGATCTGCATTTTGTTGCCTTGCTGATCGCGATAGCTGACCAAACCGGTATCATCGTCGACTTCGGGTTTGCCGTCAGTCAGGATCATTCGCCCATCTTTTGTCGCCATAACGTAATCGCTACTACAGCCCGATACGGCAAATGCTAAACCGACTGCTGAAACTAACACTGCCCATTTTTTCATCGTTATCGTCCTCATCTGGCTCGTATCAAATCATAGTTTAGTTTTAACCCGATATGGCAACAGGAGGAAGCGGTAAAATCTTAAAAACCAGGTGATTATGTTTGGGAGCTCTCAAAATAAGTAAAAAACTATGTTTTTAGAAGAAAATGGCGAGCAAGAAGCGCCCCGGTGAAATTCTTTTTGAGATAAAAACCGCGCGGCAGGGTCAGTATTGGCTCGCCCTGCGCGCCGATTGCCTCGGTGAGCGCCTTACTGTTGGCCGCTTTCGGGCGAAGCTGTAACACTTCACCGTGACGGGCGGTAATGCGCTCGACCTGCCCAAGCACAATCATGTCCATCAGTTCCTCCCAGTCCAGACGCAACTGGCGCTCCTCATCGTCGCTCGGGCTCCAGAGCAGCGGTGCGCCAACGCGACGATCGGCCAGCGGGATCTGACGCTCACCTTCAACCGGAACCCACAGGACGCGCTTCAGCTTGTGGCGGACGTGGCTGGTTTCCCACGTCACGCCGGTATTGCCAGTTAATGGCGCGACACAAACGAAGGTGGTCTCAAGGGGCTTCCCCTGGCTGTCGATGGGAATGGTTTTTAACTCTACGCCAAGCGCGGCAAAATCCTGCTCTGGTTTGCTCCCCGCGCTGGCACCCAGCCACAGCTCAAGCAGCATGCCGATCCAGCCTTTATCCCGTTTCAGATCCTTCGGGATCTGAAGCCCTGCCATTGCCGCCAGCTCGCCAAGCGAAAAGCCTGCCAGGCGCTGTGCCTGCTGGAGCAGGTGGCTCTCGCTAGAGGGAGGTAAGAGCAAGGGTGTAAGCGGATGCATGATGGTAACCTTTTGATTAAAAAATAAACGAAGAAATTGTCCCCTGTGGATAGAGTTTAACTTTTTCTGTACCAATATGACATCTCTATGATTTATAGGGTTTTTTATAGGTTTAAAATCGTTTCACTTTCGTCACAAAACGGGTTGTTCAAATCTGGTCACTGACAATGAACAGGATCTTACACCATGTTATCCACAGAAAAGTGGGATAACTGGGCATAACCCTGACTACTGTTTCAATTTACAGCCTTGACGTGCGATGAAAATCGAATTTTCAGACAAATTGTGACTAACTTATTGGCACAATCTGTGGATAAAACCGACGCTGTTCGATCTTTCATCAGCACGACGATCCCTGATGTGACGATCGTCACGCTATTCTGCTTTTTGTTGATGGGGACATGTTTAACACTATGAAAATTATAATTTTATATAAAATGGCTTAAAGATGATGTTAGACGGCGATGAAGGTTGTTCATCGGTAATCAGACACTTCTTCACAACTATATCCACAGAAAAGGTGAATAAAATTCCCTTTGCTGTCTCTCATCTGTTTATAACTCAGCACTTATTTGTGAGTTATTCAAATGTTATTAGGCTGTAGCCCTGTAAGAGAGTGGTTTACCGCCTCACTGTAGTGTGAAACAATCATTCATATATAAGGTTTAGTTTGGGGTAGTCCGGTGATTGATGACGATGGCTACCGCCCGAACGTAGGAATAGTAATTTGTAATCGTCAGGGCCAGGTAATGTGGGCCCGGCGATATGGTCAGCACTCCTGGCAGTTCCCGCAAGGCGGGATCAACCCGGGAGAGTCCCCAGAACAAGCGATGTACCGGGAGCTTTTTGAAGAGGTCGGTTTAAGCCGTAAAGATGTTCGCATCCTGGCTTCGACCCGCAACTGGTTGCGTTACAAGTTACCGAAACGTTTGGTGCGTTGGGACACAAAGCCGGTTTGTATCGGCCAGAAACAGAAGTGGTTTCTGTTGCAGTTGGTGGGCAACGATTCAGACATCAATATGCAAACCAGCAGTACGCCGGAGTTCGATGGCTGGCGCTGGGTGAGCTATTGGTATCCTGTTCGTCAGGTCGTGTCATTTAAACGCGATGTTTACCGTAGGGTGATGAAAGAGTTTGCAAGTGTGGTGATGCAGCTTCAGGAGATCCCGCCTAAGCCGCAGAGCGCACCTGCCTGGCGACGTAAAAGAGGTTAAGCTACGCAAATCATGCTCACCCGCTTGCGAGAAATAGTCGAGAAGGTGGCCAGCGCGCCGCGTCTGAACGAGGCGCTGAATATTCTGGTCACTGACATCTGCCTTGCGATGGAAACCGAGGTCTGTTCGGTGTATCTGGCCGACCACGATCGGCGCTGCTATTACCTGATGGCGACCCGTGGTTTGAAAAAACCACGTGGACGCACCGTCACGCTCGCATTTGATGAAGGTATCGTGGGCCTGGTTGGTCGGCTGGCTGAACCTATCAACCTTGCTGACGCGCAAAAACACCCCAGCTTTAAATACATCCCTTCTGTAAAAGAAGAGCGCTTCCGCGCTTTCCTTGGCGTGCCGATTATCCAGCGTCGCCAGCTGCTCGGCGTGCTGGTTGTTCAGCAGCGCGAGCTACGTCAGTACGATGAAAGCGAAGAGTCTTTCCTCGTGACGCTGGCCACGCAGATGGCGGCAATCCTCTCTCAGTCTCAGCTTGCCGCGCTTTTTGGCCAGTATCGCCATACGCGCATTCGCGCTCTTCCGGCATCGCCAGGCGTGGCGATTGCTGAAGGCTGGATGGACGCCACGCTGCCGTTAATGGAGCAGGTTTACGAAGCCTCAACGCTTGATGAAGCGCTTGAGCGCGAGCGCCTTACCGCCGCGCTGGAAGAGGCGGCAAATGAATTTCGCCGTTACAGCAAGCGCTTTGCCGCAGGCGCGCAAAAAGAGACGGCGGCCATTTTTGACCTCTATTCGCACCTGCTCTCCGATGCGCGTCTGCGCCGTGAGCTTTTTGCAGAAGTGGATCAAGGTTCTGTCGCGGAGTGGGCGGTTAAGAAGGTTATCGAAAAATTTGCCGACCAATTTGCGGCACTGACCGACGGTTACCTGAAAGAGCGGGCAGGGGATCTCCGGGCCCTCGGACAACGCCTGCTGTTCCACCTGGATGACACCATTCAGGGGGCAAATGCCTGGCCAAAACGGTTTGTTCTAGTTGCCGACGAACTCTCAGCAACGACGCTGGCCGAACTGCCTCAGGACAGGCTGGCCGGTGTCGTGGTGCGCGATGGTGCAGCCAACTCACATGCGGCCATTATGGTGCGCGCGCTGGGTATTCCCACCGTTATGGGGGCGGATATCCAGCCGTCGGTACTGCACCGGCGTACGCTGGTGGTCGACGGCTACCGCGGTGAGCTGCTGGTCGATCCTGAGCCGGTTCTGCTCCAGGAATACCAGCGTCTTATCAGCGAAGAGAATGAATTAAGCAAGCTGGCAGAAGATGACGTTAACCTGCCCGCGCAGCTTAAAAGCGGTGAGCGGATCAAAGTGATGCTCAATGCGGGTTTAAGCCCCGAGCACGAAGAAAAGCTCGGCAGCCGTATCGACGGTATTGGCCTGTACCGCACTGAAATTCCGTTCATGCTGCAGAGCGGTTTTCCCTCCGAAGAGGAGCAGGTGGCGCAGTATCAGGGCATGCTGCAGATGTTTAACGACAAACCTGTCACCCTGCGTACCCTGGACGTCGGAGCGGATAAACAGCTGCCCTATATGCCGATCAGCGAAGAAAACCCGTGTCTGGGCTGGCGTGGGATCCGCATTACGCTCGATCAGCCTGAGATCTTCCTGATCCAGGTGCGCGCCATGCTGCGCGCAAATGCGGCGACGGGTAACCTCAGCATCTTACTGCCGATGGTCACCAGCATTGATGAGATCGACGAGTCACGTCGACTGATCGAACGCGCTGGCCGTGAAGTGGAAGAGATGATTGGCTATGCTATCCCGAAACCGCGGATTGGCGTGATGCTCGAAGTGCCTTCCATGGTCTTTATGCTGCCGCAGCTGGCAAGCCGCGTTGATTTTATCTCCGTCGGCACGAACGACCTGACGCAGTATATTCTGGCCGTCGACCGTAACAACACCCGCGTCGCCAGTATCTACGATAGCCTGCATCCGGCGATCATTCGCGCGCTGGCGATGATTGCTCGTGAAGCGGAGCAGTACGGCATTGATTTACGCCTGTGCGGTGAAATGGCGGGGGATTCAATGTGCGTTGCGATCCTGATTGGTCTGGGATATCGCCACCTGTCGATGAACGGCCGCGCCGTCGCACGCGTGAAGTACCTGTTGCGGCATATCGATATCGATGATGCCCGCGAGCTGGCTGAACGCAGCCTTGAGGCGCAGCTGGCCGCTGAGGTTCGCCACCAGGTCGCTGCGTTTATGGAACGACGCGGCATGGGCGGCCTGATCCGCGGCGGCCGCTAATTTGCATTTCGCCCTCTCCCCGTGGGAGAGGGCACCAGCGCGCATAAAACCCTATACACATCTTTTACATCTCTGGCGCATCCTCCGCGCCCGCCTTATGCTATGATTCGCAACTTTGGAGCCTCTGCTTACGGCAGAATCGCATTTCTACCGCTGTCCACTTTCAGCGGAATAACAACATCTTGTGGTGACAGATGAACAGTGGTTATCTGCATTTTCCGGAATTTGATCCGGTCATTTTCTCAGTAGGACCTGTTTCGCTTCACTGGTACGGTCTGATGTACCTGGTGGGCTTCATTTTTGCCATGTGGCTCGCTGGCCGTCGCGCCAGTCGTCCTGGCAGCGGCTGGACTAAAAACGAAGTTGAAAACCTGCTGTATGCTGGCTTCCTCGGCGTGTTCCTCGGTGGCCGTATTGGGTACGTACTGTTCTATAACTTCCCGGTATTCCTGAACGATCCGCTCTATCTGTTCCGCGTGTGGGACGGCGGCATGTCCTTCCATGGCGGCCTGATCGGTGTGATCCTGGTGATGGTGATTTTTGCCAAACGCACCAAACGCAATTTCTTCCAGGTTTCAGATTTTATTGCACCGCTGATCCCGTTTGGGCTGGGGGCTGGTCGTCTGGGCAACTTCATCAACGGTGAGCTGTGGGGCCGCGTCGACCCGAGCGTGCCGTACACGATGCTCTTCCCGGGCTCTCGCGCAGAAGATATCGCGCTGCTGCCATCACACCCGGAGTGGCAATCCCTTTTCGATACCTACGGCGTTCTGCCGCGCCATATGTCTCAGCTGTACGAGCTGGCGCTGGAAGGTGTGGTGCTGTTTATCATTCTCAACCTGTTTATCCGCAAACCGCGTCCAATGGGGGCTGTATCCGGTCTGTTCCTGATTGGCTATGGCGCATTCCGTATTATCGTCGAGTTCTTCCGTCAGCCGGATGCGCAGTTTACCGGCGAGTGGGTACAGTACATCAGCATGGGGCAGATCCTCTCCATTCCGATGATTGTCGCGGGTGCCATTATGATGATTTGGGCGTATCGTCGTCGTCCACAGCAACAACTTTCCTGAGGAACCATGAAACAGTATCTTGAATTGATGAAAAAAGTGCTTGATGAGGGCACGCCGAAAAATGACCGCACCGGTACCGGTACGCTCTCCATTTTTGGCCACCAGATGCGCTTCAATCTGCAAGAAGGCTTCCCGCTGGTGACGACAAAGCGCTGCCACCTGCGCTCGATCATTCATGAACTGCTCTGGTTCCTGCAAGGCGATACCAACGTTGCGTATCTGCACGAAAATAACGTCTCCATCTGGGACGAATGGGCAGATGAAAACGGCAACCTGGGCCCGGTTTACGGCAAGCAGTGGCGCGCGTGGCCAACGCCTGACGGCCGCCACATTGACCAGATCACCACCGTGATGAACCAGCTGAAAAACGATCCGGACTCGCGCCGAATCATCGTTTCCGCCTGGAACGTGGGCGAGCTGGATAAAATGGCGCTGGCACCGTGCCACGCGTTCTTCCAGTTCTATGTGGCGGATGGCAAGCTCTCCTGCCAGCTTTATCAGCGTTCTTGCGACGTGTTCCTCGGTCTGCCGTTTAACATCGCCAGCTATGCGCTGTTAGTCCACATGATGGCGCAGCAGTGTGACCTGGAAGTGGGCGATTTCGTCTGGACCGGTGGGGACACCCATCTCTACAGCAACCATATGGAACAGACGCATCTCCAGCTGACGCGCGAACCGCGTGCGCTGCCGAAACTGATTATCAAACGCAAACCGGCGTCAATCTTCGATTACCGCTTTGATGATTTTGAGATTGAAGGTTACGACCCGCACCCTGGCATCAAAGCACCTGTTGCTATCTGATGCGATAAAGCGTGACACAACCGGTGCTTTTTAGCGCCGGTTTTTTTTCGTCTTCATCCCGTTTCCCGAAGCGCTATCCAGAAAGCGTGCAACGCGCTGCAACTCTCCCAATTCTGCGGATAACGCCTCGTAAAACGTTAATTCGCTGCTCGTCATGTCCACGGCGCTTCGCCACACTCCCGGTATGAAAAAAGAGAACGGTTTTACGCTTATCGAAACGCTGGTCGCCATTTCCCTTGTCGTTATCCTGAGCGCCTCAGGACTGTCCGGCTGGGACAGCTGGCAACGGCAGCAGCGGCTGTGGCAAACCGCCTGTCAGGTGCGAGATTACCTGCTGTTTCTGCGCAACCATGCCAACCGGTACAACCGCGACCACCAAATTACCCTTCTGCGGGAGGGGGGAAGAGACTGTCTGGTGAGTTCTGCTGTGCAAGGCTGTGAGAAAGGCAGCCCCTTTGTACTGATCCCGCTCTGGCCTGACGTCAACGTGAGTGAGTCAACGCCGTCTCTCGGGTTCTATGGATTAAGGGATACTGCGTGGGCAGGGCGGATACGCGTTCAAAGCCGGGCAGGAGAATGGCTGGTTATTGTCTCAAACGGAGGGCGCATCAGGATGTGTAAGGTCTCAGAGGGAGGTTTATGTTGAGGAGACAGCGCGGTTTCTCACTGACTGAGGTTCTGATTGCCACGGCGATAAGCAGCCTTTTATTGATAAGCGCATCGCGATTTTTACCCGGACTCCAGCGGGCTGTATTACTGCAATCCGGCCAGCGAGAGCTGGAAGAAGAGGTCTGGCAACGCTTGTTTGCCCTCGGAAAACAGCTTCAGCGCGCGGGATACTGCGCGGGTAACTGTCAGGGACAAGCGCTGGTGACGGCAAGGCAGGGCAGCTGCGTCATTGTGCGGTGGGACGCCAACAGCAACGGCAAATGGGATAGCACAGCATCAGAAAATGACAGCACCGGTTTTCGTCTGGAATCAGGCGCGCTGGAAACCCTGCGTGGCGCAACGTCGTGTGAAGGAAAAGGATGGGAAAAGCTCACTGATCCGGACAGGCTTGCCATCACGCGCTTTGTGGTGAGCAAAGTTGAGCATGCCGGTTTTGCGCCAGAGCTGAATATCGACCTGGCTGCCATTCGTAAAGGCGAACAGGGGGAACCCTGGCAGGCGTGGTACACGGTTACGGGGTACAACCTGTGAACCGACAGCGCGGGATGTCCTCGCTGGCTCTGGTTCTGCTTTTACTGGTGCTCGGTACCCTGATCCTCACCGGACTCAGCCAGCAGCTTACAACGTTTAGTGCGCTCGTTGGCGGTGAGAGTCGCTCGCTTCAGCAACAGGCGTCTGTGCAGTCGGTGCTTGAGTGGGGACGCGTTCAGCGCTGGTCAGCAGAGCCGCAGGTTCAGTGCAAAAAAGCATCTTCGGGGCGGGTCTGTTTGCGGCGACTGAACGAGGCACAGGTGTTACTGATTGCCGGAGACAACGACCTGCAGCTCTGGCGCGCAGGAGAGAGTGTGAACGGGGAAATTCGCTTTTCGCCTCACGGCTGGAGTGATTTTTGTCCACTGAAGGAGAGCGCGTTATGTCAGTTGCCGTAAGCCGAGAAAAGGGGTTTAGCATGGTAGAGGTGCTGCTGGCGATGATGCTGCTGGTGGTGGTCGTGACGGCGCTTTCGGGTTATCACCGGGCGCTGGCAGCGCGGTTTACCGTGTTTAACCAGTATCGCCAGCTCTGGCATCATGCCTGGAATCAGTCACAGCTCTCAACAAATGTTCTCCCCGCAGGCTGGCAGGCCAGTCGGGGGCAGACAACGCACGCCGGATGTGTCAGCATCACGGTTACACTTATTTCTCCTCTGGGGCGGCGCGGTGAGTTAACGCGTCTGCATTGCCCGGTTAGCCAGTAGTCGGGAGCGTCTATGTTAAGGGTTTACCACTCAAATCGTCTGGATGTGCTGGAAGCACTGATGGAATTTATCGTTGAGCGCGAGCGGCTTGACGATCCTTTTGAGCCTGAGATGGTGCTGGTGCAGAGCACCGGTATGGCACAGTGGCTGCAAATGTCGCTCTCCCGTAAATTTAGTATAGCCGCGAATATTGATTTCCCGCTGCCCGCGAGCTTTATCTGGGAGATGTTTGTCCGCGTATTGCCGGACATCCCGGAGCAAAGCGCCTTTAACAAGCAAGGCATGAGCTGGAAGCTTATGGCGCTGCTGCCAGAAATGCTGCAGCATGATGAGTTCGCCATGCTGCGCCACTACCTCAATGACGATACCGATAAACGCAAGCTGTTCCAGCTGGCCTCGCGCACTGCCGATCTATATGACCAGTATCTGGTTTACCGCCCGGAATGGCTGACCCGCTGGGAAGCCGGCGAGCTTGTGGAAGGATTACCGGAAGCGCAGATCTGGCAGGCCCCTCTGTGGAAAGCGCTGGTGGAACATACGGAGAAACTTGGTCAGCCTAAGTGGCACCGTGCCAACCTCTATCAACGGTTTATCTCCATTTTGCAAAACTGCAATGAACGGCCGGCGCGGCTGCCCTCTCGCGTGTTTATTTGCGGTATTTCGGCGTTGCCGCCGGTTTACCTGCAGGCGCTGAATGCGCTGGGTAAGCATATCGACATTCATATTTTATTTACGAATCCATGTCGCCAGTACTGGGGAGATATTCAGGATGGCCGCTGGCTTTCCCGGCTTGTGACCCGCCAGAGGCGACGCCTTTTTGAAGAGCGTACCGTGCCTCTGTTTAAAGACGGAGCCTCTGCCGCGCAGCTGTTCGATGAAAACGGTATCCAGAACCTGCCGAATCCACTGCTTGCCTCATGGGGAAAACTGGGGCGTGATTACATTCACATGCTCTCAGACATTACGTCCTCAGGTGAAGGGGACGTGGATGCCTTTGTCGAGATTGCCCCGGATAGCCTGCTGCACAATATTCAGTTAGATATTCTGGATCTGGAAAACCGTGCCGTCATGGGCGTGACGGCGAACGAGTTTGAACGCAGCGACAGGAAACGGAAGCTGGAGGTTGACGATCGCAGTATCAGCCTCCACGTTTGCCATAGCCCGCAGCGTGAGGTTGAAGTGCTTCACGACCAGCTGCTGGCGATGCTGCAGGATGATCCTGAGCTGACTCCGCGCGATATCGTGGTGATGGTGTCGGATATCGACAGCTACAGCCCCTTCATTCAGGCCGTCTTTGGCAGTGCGACGGGCGAGCGATACCTGCCTTACGCCATTTCGGACCGTCGCGCCCGTCAATCTCATCCGGTATTACAGGCGTTTATCACCTTGCTGTCCCTGCCGGATAGCCGGTTTATCTCCGAGGATGTCCTGGCGTTACTGGATGTTCCCGTGCTGGCCGCCCGCTTCAACATCAACGAAGAAGGGTTGCGCTACCTTCGCCAGTGGGTGAATGAGTCCGGCGTGCGTTGGGGCATTGACGACGATAACGTCCAGGAGTTCGAGCTTCCCCCAACCGGGCAACACACGTGGCGATTTGGCCTGACCCGTATGCTGTTGGGCTACGCCATGGAAAGCAGCCAGGGCGAGTGGAACGAGGTTCTGCCTTACGATGAGTCCAGCGGGTTAATTGCTGAACTGGTTGGGCATTTAGCGTCGCTACTGATGCAGCTTAACCGCTGGCGACGCGAGCTGATGCAGCCGCGCCCGCTTGAAGAGTGGCTCCCGATTTGCAGGGCATTACTCACTGATTTCTTCCTGCCGGACAGCGACACCGAAGCGGCGATGGCGCTCATTGAAACGCAGTGGCAGGCTATCGTCGACGAGGGCGTAAATTCCCACTATCACGAGGCGATTCCTCTGTCGCTGCTGAGAGATGAGCTGACGCAGCGGCTTGACCAGGAGCGAATCAGCCAGCGTTTCCTGGCCGGCCCCATCAATATCTGCACCCTGATGCCAATGCGTTCTATCCCGTTTAAAGTGGTCTGTCTGCTGGGCATGAATGACGGCGTTTATCCACGCGCGCTGGCGCCGCTGGGTTTTGATTTGATGAGCGCAGATCCAAAGCGGGGCGACCGTAGCCGCCGCGATGATGACCGCTACCTCTTCCTTGAAGCGCTCATTTCCGCACAGAACACGCTTTATATCAGCTACATCGGCCGTTCCATTCAGGACAACAGCGAGCGTTTCCCTTCCGTTCTGGTGCAGGAACTGGTGGATTATATCGGCCAGAGCCACTACCTGCCGGGCGATGAAGAGCGCAACTGTGATGAAAGCGAGCAGAGGGTGAAAGCCCATATCACCTGTTTCCACAGCCGCATGCCGTTTGACCCGGTGAACTACGTTGCCAGCGAGCGCCAGAGCTATGCGCAGGAGTGGCTACCGGCGGCGAAAAAAGAGGGGAGCGCGCATACCGATTTCATTCAGGAACTTGACCCGCGGCCGATTGATACCCTGACCTTCGAACAGCTTCAGCGGTTTTGGGCGCATCCGGTGCGCGCTTTCTTCCTGCAACGATTGCAGGTTAACTTCCGTTCTGAAGAAAGCGAAATTCCTGAGGCAGAACCCTTTACGCTGGAAGGGCTGGAGCGCTATCAGTTAAATCTGCAGCTGTTGAATGCGCTGGTTGAAGAGGAAGACGCTGACAAACTCTACCGCCGCTACCGTGCGGCAGGGCAACTGCCGTATGGGGCGTTCGGGGAGATCGTCTGGGAGGCACAGTGCCTGGAGATGACCGCTCTGGCCGAGCGCGTGAGAGAGTGCCGTCAGCCCGGGAAAAGTCTTGAAATCGATCTCATGTGCAACGGTGTACAGCTCACGGGCTGGTTAACCCAGGTTCAGCCGGACGGGCTGCTGCGCTGGCGGCCCTCTATGCTGAGCGTTTCACAGGGGCTGCAACTCTGGCTGGAACATCTTGTCTACAGTGCGGGTGGTCATAAAGGCGAAAGCCGGATTTTCGTGCGCAAAGAGGGCGAGTGGCGCTTCCCGCCGATGGAGGCGGAGCAGGCGTTAAGTTACCTGTCTTTGTACATTGAGGGCTACCGTCAGGGAATGAACAAACCGCTCCTGCTGCTGCCGGAAAGCGGCGGTGCCTGGATAAAAGCCTGTTATGACGCGCAGAATGATGCGATGTTAACGGACGAGGCGTCACTGCAGAAAGCGCGCAGTAAATTTATGCAGGCCTACGAAGGAAACATGATGGTGCGGGGGGAAGGTGAAGATGTCTGGTATCAGCGCTTATGGCGCACGCTTGAGCCAGAGTACTTCGAGACCATCAAGGAAGAGGCGCAACGCTATCTGTTACCGTTGTTCAAATTTAATCAGTCCTGAGTGCTGTATAAAAATTGCGCAGCACAGGGGGTTCATTTATGATGCACTTCTTATCACGGACTGATGTACCCAAAGAAAGAGATGCTGGCGTGTCCAGCACGCAGTTTGTTAATGATGTAGCCGTGATAAAGAGGTCGTAATGCCAGGCAGCACCTTGTTTAAAGCGTTGGTTTTGTTTGTCGCCCTTTGGGCACCTGTCACTCAGGCAGACTCCGGTTGGCAACCCGTTAAGGAAACTATCCGGAAGAGCGAAAAAGATACCCGTCAATATCAGGCTATTCGCCTTGATAATGGGATGACCGTGCTCCTGGTTTCCGACCCACAGGCGGTAAAGTCCCTCTCGGCACTGGTGGTGCCTGTTGGGTCGCTGGAAGATCCTGAAACCCATCCTGGGCTTGCACACTATCTGGAACATATGACGCTGATGGGGTCAAAAAAATACCCGCAGCCAGATAGCCTGTCCGAATTTCTCAAGATGCATGGCGGCAGCCACAATGCCAGTACGGCACCGTACCGCACGGCCTTCTATCTCGAAGTCGAGAACGATGCGCTGGAAGGGGCGGTCGATCGTCTTGCTGACTCCATCGCCGCCCCGTTGCTGGATAAAAAATACGCCGATCGTGAGCGCAATGCGGTGAATGCCGAGCTGACCATGGCCCGCTCGCGGGACGGTATGCGCATGGCGCAGGTGAGCGCCGAAACCATCAACCCTGCGCACCCGGGTTCTCGTTTCTCCGGCGGTAACCTGGAGACATTGAGCGACAAACCGAACAGCCCGGTACTTGATGCGCTGCACGCGTTTCGCGATAAATACTACTCCGCCAACCTGATGAAAGCGGTTATCTACAGTAATAAACCGCTGCCAGAGCTGGCCGGCATGGCGGCCAAAACGTTTGGTCGGGTGCCAAATAAAAATATCGACCAGCCGCAAATAAATATTCCGGTGGTGACGGAGGCGCAGAAAGGCATCGTGATCCACTACGTGCCCGCCCTGCCGCGCAAAGTGCTGCGCGTTGAATTCCGCATTGATAACAACACGGCGCAGTTTCGCAGTAAAACCGATGAGCTGGTGACCTATCTGATTGGTAACCGTAGCCCGGGTACGCTTTCTGACTGGCTGCAAAAACAAGGGCTGGTAGAAGGCATTCGCGCCGACTCCGATCCGGTTGTTAACGGCAATAGCGGCGTGCTGGCGATATCCGCAACCCTCACCGATAAAGGGCTGGCAAACCGTGATGAGGTGGTGGCTGCTATCTTCAGCTATCTCACCCTGCTGCGTGATAAAGGCGTCGACAAGCGCTACTTCGATGAGCTGGCGCACGTGCTGGATCTCGATTTCCGTTATCCGTCTATTACCCGCGATATGGATTACGTGGAGTGGCTGGCGGACACCATGATTCGCGTGCCGGTGGAGCACACCCTTGACGCGGTGAATATTGCTGACCGGTATGATGCCGAGGCGGTAAAAGCGCGCCTGGCGATGATGACGCCGGAGAATGCCCGTATTTGGTACATCAGCCCGGACGAACCGCATAACAAAACGGCTTATTTTGTCGATGCCCCGTATCAGGTGGATAAAATCAGCGCTCAAACCTTCACCGACTGGCAGAAGAAAGCCGGAGAGATAGCGTTGCAGCTGCCTGAGCTGAACCCCTATATCCCGGATGATTTCTCGCTGATCAAAACCACGAAGGACTATCCGCACCCGGCGCTTATCATTGATGAGCCGACGCTGCGCGTGGTGTATACCCCAAGCCGCTATTTCGCCAGCGAGCCAAAAGTCGATGTCAGCGTGGTGCTGCGTAACCCGAAAGCAATGAATAGCGCTAAAAACCAGGTGATGTTTGCGCTCAACGACTATCTCGCCGGTATCGCGCTCGACCAGCTTAGCAACCAGGCGGCCGTAGGGGGAATCAGCTTCTCGACCAATGCCAATAACGGGTTGATGCTCAATGCAAACGGCTACACCCAGCGTCTGCCTCAGCTGTTCCAGGCACTGCTGGAGGGCTATTTCAGCTATACGCCTACGGAAGAACAGTTTGAGCAGGCCAAATCGTGGTATGCGCAAATGATGGACTCTGCGGAGAAGGGCAAAGCTTACGACCTGGCACTCATGCCGGCGCAGATGCTGTCGCAAATTCCCTATTTTCAGCGTGAAGATCGCCGCGCCTTACTGCCCTCTATCACGTTAAAAGACGTGCTCGCTTACCGTGACGCGCTGAAAACCAATACGCGCCCGGAGTTCCTGATTGTCGGTAACATGAGCGAGGAACAGGCCAAAACGCTGGCGGAGAACGTGCGCACTCAGCTCGGCTCGAAAGGCGACGAGTGGTGCCGCAACCAGGACGTACTGGTTGAGAAAAAACAGAATGTGATTTTTGAAAAGGCGGGAAACAGCACGGATTCCGCCCTGGCTGCGGTATTTGTGCCAACGGGGTATGATGAATTCTCCAGTTCAGCGCAGAGTGCCGTGCTGGGCCAAATTATTCAGCCGTGGTTCTATAACCAGTTACGCACGGAAGAGCAGCTTGGCTACGCGGTGTTCGCTTTCTCCATGAATGTCGGTCGTCAGTGGGGGCTGGGTTTCCTGCTGCAAAGCAGCGATAAGCAGCCGGCGTATCTCTGGCAGCGTTATCAGGCCTTCTTCCCGCAGGTGGAAGCAAAACTGCGCGCGATGAAGCCGGAAGAGTTCGCCCAGATCCAGCAGGCCGTTATCGCGCAGGTGATGCAGCCGCCGCAGACGCTGGGTGAAGAAGCCTCACAGCTGAGCAAAGATTTCGATCGCGGTAATCTGAAATTTGATTCGCGTGATAAAGTAGTGGCCGAGATAAAACAGCTGACGCCGCAGAAGGTTGCCGACTTCTTCCATCAGGCGGTGATTAAGCCGCAGGGAATGACCATCCTTTCTCAGGTTTCCGGTAGCCAGAACGGGAAAATGGAGTACGTTAACCCGCATGGCTGGAAAGTCTGGAAGAGCGTCAGCGCGCTGCAGCAATCTATGCCCTGGAGTAAGAAAGAATGACCGATACCGCTGAGTCCCTTGATCCCTTACGTTTACCTCTGCAGGGTGAACGATTGATTGAAGCCTCAGCGGGAACGGGAAAAACCTTCACCATCGCCGCGCTCTATCTGCGCCTGCTGTTAGGGCTCGGTGGCAACGCCGCTTTTCCTCGTCCATTGAGCGTGGAGGAACTGCTTGTGGTGACCTTCACCGAGGCCGCCACCGCAGAGCTGCGCGGCCGTATTCGCGCCAACATCCACGAGCTGCGCATCGCCTGTCTGCGTCAGAGTTCAGATAACCCCCTTTATGCCAGTCTTCTGGAAGAGATTGCCGACAAGCAGCAGGCCGCACAGTGGCTGCTTCTGGCCGAGCGGCAGATGGACGAAGCGTCCGTCTTCACCATTCACGGTTTTTGCCAGCGCATGCTGAGCCTGAATGCGTTTGAGTCCGGCATGCTGTTTGAACAGCAGCTCATTGAAGATGAAACCGTGCTTCGCTATCAGGCCTGTGCGGACTTCTGGCGTCGCCACTGCTACCCGTTACAGCGCGATATCGCCGAAGCGGTACACGCGCTGTGGAAAGGCCCTGAGGCGCTGCTGCGCGCGATCGATCGCTATCTTCAGGGAGAAGCGCCGGTAATCAAATCTCCGCCGCCGGCGGATGAAACCCTGGCGTCACGCCATGAAAAAATCATCGCGCGAATTGTCGACATCAAGCAAAAATGGATTGAGTCAGTCGGCGAAATTGACGCGATCATTGAAAATTCCGGGATTGACCGTCGCAAGTTTAACCGCGGCAATCAGGCGAAATGGATCGACAAGATCAGCGCCTGGGCGCAGGAAGAGACGCGGGGCTACCAGCTCCCGGACGCGCTGGAGAAATTCTCCCGGCGTTTCCTCGTTGAGCGAACCAAACCCGACGGGATTGTGCCCGAGCATCCCCTGTTTGTGGCGATTGAAACCCTGCTGGCTGAGCCCTTAACGCTCAACGATCTGATGATCACTCGTGCCATGACGGAGATCCGCGAAGCCGTCGCCCGCGAGAAACGCCGCCGGGGCGAACTGGGGTTCGACGATATGCTAAGCCGCCTTGATGCAGCGTTGTGCAGTGAAAATGGCGAGGCGCTTGCCGCCGCTATTCGCACCCGCTTCCCGGTGGCGATGATTGATGAATTTCAGGATACCGACCCTCAACAGTACCGTATTTTTCGCCGTATCTGGCGCCAGCAGCCCGGCACCGCGCTGTTGTTAATCGGCGATCCTAAACAGGCCATCTACGCCTTCCGCGGTGCGGATATTTTCACCTACATGAAGGCCCGCAGCGAAGTTGAGGCGCACTACACGCTGGATACCAACTGGCGTTCATCTCCCGGCATGGTGGAAAGCGTCAACGCGCTGTTCAGCCGCATGGATACGGCGTTTATGTTCCGGGAGATCCCGTTCCAGCCGGTAAAGTTTGCTGAGAAAAATGCCTCGTTGCGCTTCGAACTGAACGGCGAGACGCAGCCTGCCATGCGCTTCTGGCTGCTGGATGGGGATGGCTGCGGCGTCGCCGACTATCAAAATGCCATGGCCCAGCACTGTGCCGCGCAAATCCGTGACTGGCTCAGCGCGGGCGCACGCGGCGAGGCGGTACTCTGGAAAGGCCAGAATGCCAACCCCGTAAAGGCATCGGATATCACGGTGCTGGTGCGTAGCCGTCAGGAGGCCTCGCTTATCCGTGATGCCCTGACCTTACTGAATATTCCCTCCGTATACCTTTCAAACCGCGACAGCGTCTTCGAAACGCTGGAAGCGCAGGAGATGCTATGGCTGCTGCAGGCCGTACTTGCCCCGGAGCGGGAAAGCACGCTGCGCAGCGCATTAGCCAGCGCGATGCTCGGGCTGAACGCGCGTGATATCGATGCGCTCAACAATGACGAGGCCGCGTGGGATGCCGTGGTGGAAGAGTTTGTTCGCTACCGGGATAAATGGCAGAAGCGCGGCGTGATGGCAATGGTGCGCGAGCTCATGGCACAGCGCCACATTGCGGAGAATATGCTGGCTACAGCGGGCGGTGAGCGCCGGCTGACCGATATCTTACATATCAGCGAACTCTTGCAGGAAGCGGGCACGCAGCTGGAAAGCGAGCACGCGCTGGTGCGCTGGCTGGCGCAGCAGATTGCCGACCCGAACAGCAATTCGTCCAGCCAGCAGATGCGGCTTGAGAGCGATAAGCATCTGGTGCAGATCGTCACCATTCACAAGTCAAAAGGGCTGGAGTATCCGCTGGTCTGGCTGCCGTTTATCGCTAATTACCGCGTGCAGGATCAGGCTTTTTACCACGATCGCGAGTCGTTCGAGGCGGTGCTCGATCTCAGCAACGCGGAATCCAGCGTTGAGCTGGCAGAGGCCGAGCGTCTGGCGGAAGATTTACGCCTGCTCTACGTGGCGCTGACCCGTTCTGTCTGGCACTGCAGCCTGGGCGTTGCCCCTTTGTTCCGACGTCGTGGCGAAAAAACCGGGGAGAGCGATTTTCACCTGAGCGCGCTGGGGCGGTTAATTCAGCACGGCGAACCCAAAGACGCAGCGGGTCTGCGCCAGTGTATCGAATCCCTTTGTACAGAGCATGTTGCCCTGCATATTCCGGCACAGCCTGATAATAGCCGCTGGCTAATGCCGGACCCGCGTGAGGCAGAGCTGCATGCCCGCCAGGTTGTCCGCACGATTGCCGATGACTGGCGCGTCACCAGCTACTCCGGTTTACAGCAGCACGGACAGAGTATTGCGCTGGATCTGATGCCAAAACTGGACGTGGATGCATCGGGGACCGGTAGCGTTCCCGTTGAGCCGGTGCTAACGCCGCACCAGTTCCCGCGCGGTGCTTCTCCGGGCACGTTTTTGCACAGCCTGTTTGAAGAGCTGGATTTTACCCAGCCTGTCTCTGAAGAGTGGGTGCTGAAGATGTTGCAGAGTGGGGGCTATGACCCTCTATGGGTGCCGGTTCTGCGTGACTGGATCCACGCGGTTCTGCACGCTCCGCTCACGGAGCAGGGGATCGCCCTCAGCCAGTTGACCGCCAAAGATAAACAGGTGGAGATGGAGTTTTACCTCCCCATCGCCAGCCCGCTCAGGGCCGAGGCGCTTGATGCGCTGATCCGCGAGTACGATCCGCTATCCGCGGGCTGCCCGCCGCTGAACTTTCGTCAGGTGCAGGGGATGTTAAAAGGCTTTATTGACCTCGTTTTCCGCCATCAGGGGCGCTATTACCTGCTGGATTACAAATCGAACTGGCTGGGCGAAAACAGCGAAGCCTATACCCAACAGGCGATGGCGTCGGCCATGCAAATGCATCGTTACGATCTGCAGTACCAGCTTTATACCCTGGCGCTGCACCGTTACCTGCGCCATCGCATTGCCGATTACCGTTACGAAGACCATTTTGGCGGCGTAATTTACCTGTTCCTGCGCGGCGTGGATGCGAGCGACCCGCGATCCGGCGTGTTTAGTACGCGGCCTGCTGCGGAACTGATTGAAAAAATGGATAACCTGTTTGCTGCAAGCACGGAGGAGGTGGCATGACGATGCAGGCGCTACTGCTGGAAGCGGTTGAACAACGATTACTGCGCCACCTTGACGTGCAGTTCGCCATGATGGTGGCGGGCGAAGAGCCTGCCGTGATGCTCGCCGCCGCCATTCTGAGTAAAGACGCGGGGGAAGGTCACGTGTGTCTGCCGCTGTCGCGTCTGGCGGTGGACGAGAAAATGGCTCCGGCTTTACAGGCGTGTTTCGCTTTGCTGGGTGAAAACGTGGACTGGGAAGCGATATTGCTAAGTTCGCCTGCTGTTAGCGGAACCGATACCGGGACGCCAATGATCCTTATCGGCGAGCGTTTGTATCTTAACCGGCTGTGGCGTAACGAACTGACGGTGGCGCGCTTCTTCAGCGAGACGAATGCCCCGCTTCCCTGCGATGAAGCGCAGCTTCGGCACGTGCTGGACACGCTGTTTACCTCTGACGATGAAACAGACTGGCAGAAAGTGGCGGCAGCCGTGGCGTTAACGCGACGGATCTCGGTCATTTCTGGCGGCCCTGGCACCGGGAAAACGACCACCGTGGCAAAGCTGCTTGCGGCCCTGATTCAGCTTTCGGGCGAACAAAAGTGTCGTATTCGCCTGGCGGCCCCTACCGGTAAAGCGGCGGCTCGTCTGACGGAGTCGTTAGGCGGGGCGCTGCAAAAACTGCCGCTTACCGGGGAGCACCTTGCGCTTTTCCCCAACGAAGCCAGCACGCTGCACCGGTTGCTTGGCGCGCAGCCGGGCAGCCAGCGTCTGCGTTATCATGCCGGTAACCCCTTGCACCTTGATGTGCTGGTGGTGGATGAAGCGTCGATGATTGACCTGACGATGATGTCGCGTTTGATCGATGCGCTTCCGCCTCACGCGCGCGTCATTTTTCTCGGCGATCGCGACCAGCTTGCCTCCGTGGAAGCGGGCGCCGTACTCGGCGATATCTGCACGTATGCCAGCCTGGGGTACACCGCTGAACGCGCGCAGGAGCTGGCCCGTCTGACCGGATGTTCGCTCGTCTCAGAAAACCATTCCCTTGCGGGTGCGCTGCGCGACAGCTTGTGTCTGCTGCAAAAAAGCTACCGTTTCGGCAGCAGCTCCGGCATCGGCCAGCTTGCGGCAGCGGTGAACCGCGGTGACCGGCACACAACCTGTGCGGTATTTGACGGTACCTTTACGGACATTGAGAAGAAATCGCTGCAAAGCGGAGAAGAGTATCAGGCGATGCTTGATGATGCCCTGCTGGGGTATCAGCACTTCCTGACGGGCGTACAGCAGCAAAGCACGCCGGAGCGGGTGATTGCCGCGTTTGGCGAATACCAGCTGCTCTGTGCGCTGAGGGAAGGGCCATTTGGCGTCAGCGGCCTGAACGACAGACTGGAACAGCTGCTGGCGCAAAAGCGTAAAATATACCGTACCCCGCATTCGCGCTGGTATGAAGGGCGTCCGGTGATGATCTCCCGCAACGACAGCACGCTGGGGTTATTTAACGGGGATATCGGGATTGCGCTCGATCGCGGTCAGGGCCTGCGCGTCTGGTTCCAGATGCCGGACGGCAGCGTGAAGTCTTTCCAGCCCAGCCGTTTGCCCGAGCATGAAACCGCGTGGGCGATGACGGTGCATAAATCCCAGGGCTCCGAGTTTAACCATGCGGCGCTGATCCTGCCCACGCAGCTTTCACCCGTCATTACCCGCGAGCTGATTTATACCGCCATCACGCGCGCGCGTCAGCGCCTGTCGCTGTATACCGACGAGCGCGTGCTGGTGCAGGCGATTGCCACCCGCACGGAACGCCGAAGCGGGCTGAGCGCGATATTTGAGTCCCTCTGAACCACGTCAGAAATGCAGGCCGGGTAAGCGCAGCGCCACCCGGCAAGCGTTGTATTAGCCCAGGTCAGCCATCAGCACTTTTGAGCGGCGCTGATAGTTGTACATCTCTTTCTTCGTTTCCGGCAGAGAGTCAATATCCACAGGCGTAAATCCGCGCTCCTGGAACCAGTGAATGCTGCGCGTCGTCAGAACGAACAGCTTGCTCAGGCCCATCTGGCGCGCCTGTGCTGCCACGCGCTCAAGCAGCATTTCGCCGCGCGATGAGCTTCGGTAATCAGGGTGCACCGCCACGCAGGCCATTTCACCGATCTTCTCTTCCGGGAACGGATAGAGGGCGGCGCAGGCAATAGTCAGGTTATCGCGCTGAATAATAGTGAATTTGTCGATCTCCATCTCCAGCTGCTCGCGCGAGCGACGCACCAGAATTCCCTGCTGTTCGAGCGGGCGGATCAGCTCCAGAATGCCGCCGATGTCATTGATGGTGGCGCGGCGTATCTGCTCCGCGCTCTCCATCACGATCTGGGTGCCGATGCCGTCGCGGGAGAACAGCTCCTGCAGCAGGGCCCCGTCTTCCTGATAGCTGATCAGGTGGCTACGGCGCACGCCGCTGCGGCAGGCCTTCACCGCACCGCGCAAAAAACGCACGGTGCCGGAGTGGTAGTCTCCTTCTTCTTCCAGCGCTTCAACGCGGGCCTGGGCTTCATTCGGGAAGAGTTCCGGCACAATCGCTCCTTCAGCGTTCACGACCCCCTGGGAGGAGCAAAACCCAATCATTTTCTCCGCCTTCAGCTTGATTGCCAGCTGCGTGGCAATCTCTTCTGAGGTGAGGTTAAAGCTTTCACCGGTGACGGAAACTGCCACCGGGCCCATCAGCACGATGGCACCGCTGTCCAGCTGGCGGTGAATGGCTTCTTCATCAATACGACGAATGCGGCCGCTGTGGCAATAGTCGACGCCGTCGTCCACGCCGAGCGGCTGGGCAATGATAAAGTTGCCGCTCACGACGTTGATATGCGCCCCCTGCAGCGGCGTGTTGTTCAGGCTCATCGACAGGCGCGCCGTAATATCCAGCTGCAGCAGACCCGCCGCCTGCTTCACCAGCTCAAGGGTTTTCGCATCGGTAACACGGGTATGTTTGTGGTAAATCGGCTCGTGGTGATGAGCGGCCAGGTTGGCATCAATCTGCGGACGTGCGCCATAGACCACGACCAGGCGGATCCCGAGGCTGTGCAGCAGACCAATGTCATTGACGATGCTGGAAAAATTTTCATGCTCAATGGCTTCGCCGCCAAGCATGATGACAAACGTTTTTCCCCGATGGGCGTTGATATAGGGAACAGAATGGCGGAATCCCTGGACCAGTTCGGTTCTACGTTCCTTCACCATGGCACAACCCTTAATGAATGTTTATTCGTAATTTCTGTATTTTTATTCGATTGTGCGCGCGTGTGCAAGCGCAAATTTTCCGCGACCCACAGAAAATGATAAGTAATCCGTGCGTTAGCGTATGATTGTTTACCCTTTTATAGATGACAGTTTATGCGTCATTCGTTAAAGTTTTCGGTCAATCTGGACATTTTGTATATCAGTCAGTGTTCTTGCTCGGGAGAAGCATGTCGGGATCCAATTCAGCAATAAGCCGCCGCCGTTTGTTAAAAGGGGCCGGGGCAATGTGGTTGCTTAGCGTCAGTCAGGTCGGCCTTGCCGCCACGAGTCAGGTTGTCGCGGTGCGCGTCTGGCCGTCTTCGACCTATACGCGCGTGACGGTCGAATCGAATCGCGTGCTGAAATATAAGCAATTTGCCCTCAGCAACCCTGAACGTGTGGTGGTGGATCTCGAAGGCGTTAACCTCAACTCCGTGCTTAAAGGAATGGCGGCGCAGATCCGCGGCGACGATCCGTTTATTAAATCGGCGCGCGTCGGGCAGTTTGATCCGCAAACCGTACGCATGGTGTTTGAGCTGAAGCAGAACGTTAAGCCGCAGCTGTTTGCCCTTGCGCCTGTCGCCACGTTTAAAGAGCGTCTGGTGATGGATCTCTACCCGGCAAATGCGACGGATATTCAGGATCCGCTGCTTGCGCTGCTGGAGGATTACAACAAAGGCGATCTGCAGCGTCAGGTTCCGCCTGCGCAAAGCGGTCCGCAGCCGGGGAAAGCAGGGCGCGATCGTCCGATTGTGATCATGCTCGATCCAGGCCACGGCGGCGAAGACTCCGGTGCGGTGGGGAAATATCGCACGCGTGAAAAAGACGTGGTGCTGCAAATTGCCCGTCGTCTGAAGGCGTTGATTGATAAAGAAGGCAATATGCGCGCCTATATGACGCGTAATGAAGACATCTTTATTCCGCTCAAGGTTCGGGTGGCGAAGGCGCAGAAGCAGCGCGCAGATTTGTTCGTGTCGATCCATGCGGATGCGTTTACCAGCCGTCAGCCAAGCGGCTCGTCGGTGTTTGCACTCTCAACTAAAGGCGCGACCAGTACCGCCGCGAGATACCTTGCGGACACCCAGAACGCCTCGGACCTTATTGGTGGCGTGAGCAAAAGCGGTGACCGCTACGTCGACCACACCATGTTCGATATGGTGCAGTCGTTGACCATCAACGACAGCCTGAAATTTGGTAAAGCGGTGCTGGGCAAGCTGGGCAACATCAATAAGCTGCATAAAAACAGCGTGGAACAGGCCGGGTTTGCGGTACTTAAGGCACCTGATATCCCGTCTATTCTGGTAGAAACCGCGTTTATCAGTAACGTTGAAGAGGAGCGTAAGCTCAAGACGGCAAAATTCCAGCAGGAGGTAGCGGAGTCGATTCTGGCAGGGATACGTGCGTATTTCTCAGACGGGGCGACGCTGGCGCGACGCGGGTAAATCTTTCAGGCCGGGTGAACGCCCGGCAGTTTCACAAACGACAAAAACAAAAAAACACCCTTGAGGGTGTTTATTGTTTTAGAAGTGTTGGTTGCGGGGGCCGGATTTGAACCGACGACCTTCGGGTTATGAGCCCGACGAGCTACCAGGCTGCTCCACCCCGCGTCCGTCTTTCTACTCTTGTAGAAACTTACTTCTTCAAATTTGATTGGTTGCGGGGGCCGGATTTGAACCGACGACCTTCGGGTTATGAGCCCGACGAGCTACCAGGCTGCTCCACCCCGCGTCCGTCTTTCTACAATCGTAGAAGATACTTCATCAAATTTTAATTGGTTGCGGGGGCCGGATTTGAACCGACGACCTTCGGGTTATGAGCCCGACGAGCTACCAGGCTGCTCCACCCCGCGTCCGTGGATGCGCACTATACTCGGATAGGTTTGTGATGCAACCCCTTTTTCACATAAATCATGATTTTGTATGCAAATTGAACGACATGGCATTGTTTGGGCTATTTTTTGCGCAAAATTTGCCAAAGGGCATGCGATTGCATTTCATTAGCCCTGGCGGTTTGTTATCTTCATCACGCGGAAATGGGCAACTTAAAGACGAGATATAATGAAAGGACGTTGGGCGAAGTATCTGATGACGGGCGCAATGGTAGCCATTCTTGCGGCCTGCTCTTCTAAACCGACCGATCGCGGTCAACAGTATAAAGACGGGAAGTTATCCCAGCCTTTCTCTTTAGTTAATCAACCTGATGCCGTTGGCGCACCGATTAACGCCGGCGATTTCTCCGAGCAGGTTTACCAGATCCGCAACGCGTCGCCGCGTCTGTATGGCTCTCAGAGTAGCGTCTATAGCGCGGTCCAGGACTGGCTGCGGGCGGGCGGTGATACGCGCAATATGCGCCAGTTTGGTATCGATGCCTGGCAGATGGAAGGGGCGGATAACTACGGCAACGTCCAGTTCACCGGGTATTACACGCCTGTGATTCAGGCGCGACACACGCGTCAGGGCGAGTTCCAGTATCCTATTTATCGCATGCCGCCAAAGCGGGGGCGCCTGCCGTCCCGCGCCGAGATTTACTCCGGAGCGCTGAGCGAAAATTACGTTCTGGCCTACAGTAACTCCCTGATGGATAACTTCATCATGGACGTTCAGGGCAGCGGCTACATTGATTTTGGCGATGGTTCGCCGCTTAACTTCTTCAGCTATTCCGGTAAAAACGGCCACGCCTACCGCAGCATCGGCAAGGTGTTGATCGACCGCGGCGAAGTGAAGAAAGAAGACATGTCGATGCAGGCGATCCGCGAGTGGGGAGAAAAACACAGTGAAGCCGAGGTGCGCGAGCTGCTGGAGCAGAACCCGTCGTTCGTCTTCTTCAAACCGCAAAACTTCGCGCCGGTGAAAGGGGCCAGCGCCGTTCCGCTGATTGGCCGGGCGTCGGTGGCATCGGATCGTTCCATTATCCCTGCGGGCACTACGCTGCTGGCGGAAGTGCCTCTGCTGGACAACAACGGCAAATTCAACGGTCAGTATGAGCTGCGTCTGATGGTGGCGCTGGATGTCGGCGGAGCGATTAAAGGCCAGCACTTCGATATCTATCAGGGCATTGGCCCGGATGCCGGCCACCGTGCGGGCTGGTATAACCACTACGGACGCGTATGGGTGCTGAAAGCGGCGCCTGGCGCCGGAAACGTATTCAGCGGCTGATTGTGGTATTCTGAGCGGAATACGGATTACTGTTCAGGGTGAGGAAAACCTCACCCTTTTTACATCTGAGGTTTTATGTCTGTGGTAATCAGCGATGCCTGGCGCCAGCGTTTCGGCGGCACGGCACGTCTCTATGGTGAAAAAGCTCTGCAGCTGTTTGCGGATGCGCACGTCTGCGTCGTGGGCATTGGTGGTGTGGGGTCGTGGGCGGCAGAAGCGCTGGCGAGAACCGGTATTGGCGCCATCACGCTGATTGATATGGATGACGTGTGCGTCACCAACACCAACCGTCAAATCCATGCCCTGCGTGATAGCGTCGGCCTGGCAAAATCTGAGGTCATGGCGGAACGTATTCGCCTGATCAACCCGGAATGTCGGGTCACGGTGATTGATGATTTTGTGACGGCAGATAACGTCGCCGAATACATGAGCAAAGGCTATAGCTATGTGATTGACGCCATCGACAGCGTGCGGCCAAAAGCGGCGCTGATCGCGTACTGTCGTCGTTACAAGGTCCCGCTGGTGACCACCGGCGGCGCGGGTGGGCAAATCGATCCGACGCAGATCCAGGTGGCCGATCTGGCGAAAACCATTCAGGATCCGCTGGCGGCCAAGCTTCGCGAACGCCTGAAGAGCGACTTTAACGTCGTGAAGAACAGCAAAGGCAAGCTGGGCGTTGACTGCGTGTTTTCGACCGAAGCGCTGGTCTACCCGCAGGCGGATGGTTCAGTCTGCGCGATGAAAAGCACGGCGGAAGGACCAAAACGAATGGATTGCGCCTCAGGCTTTGGTGCGGCCACCATGGTGACCGCTTCCTTTGGCTTTGTGGCGGTGTCTCACGCCCTGAAGAAGATGATGGCGAAGGCGGAACGTCAGGCCTGAACCTGACGTGCGGCTTCCTGCACGGCTTCGCTTAGTGCGATAAGGCCCTGGCCGCGCGAGGCGCTCAGCTGCGCGCGCAGTCCCAGCTCATCAAAGAGCGCCAGCGGCGAGCGCGTAAGCAGCTCCGCCGCGCTTTTTCCCTCGATGGCGGTTAACAGTACCGCCAGCAGCCCGCGTACGATACGTCCTTCGCTGTCGCCAAAGAAATGCAGCTTCTCGCCCGTGACGCTTACGCCCAGCCAGACGCGGTTCTCACAGCCCGCGATCTCTTTTGCCTGCGCTTTAAGCTCGTCAGACAGGGTCGGTAGCTGCTTACCGAGAAGAATAAGCTGGCGATATTTATCCTCCCACTGCGAAAGCGGGGCGAAGGTCTGCTTTAAGGTCTCTTCTGTGATGACGGTGCCAAACGGATGTCCGGCTAAATCTGCGTGTGTCATTAATCCACCAGTATTTCAAGGGCGCGATCGACGGCGGCAACCAGCGCGTCGACGTCGCTTGGCGTATTGTAGGGCGCAAACGAGGCGCGCAGCGTACCGCTCACGCCAAGCGCCGCCAGAAGCGGCTGGGCGCAGTGCTGGCCGGCGCGAAGGGCAATGCCATACCCGGCCAGCAGCGTCACCATGTCGCTATGGTGCACGCCCGCAAAATCAAAGGCGAGCAGGCTCGAGTCCTGCACGCGGAACGAGCGGAAACCCGGGCGCTTTTTGAGTTCTTCCTCTGCCAGCGTCGCCAGCCCCCGGCTCCAGCTTTCAGCCTGAACAATGTCTGTTTCAGCCAGCCACTCGAGCGCGGCGCTCAGGCCAATGACGCCGGCCACGTTCGGCGTCCCCGCCTCAAGACGGTAAGGTATTTCCTGAGTTTTAAAGCCCTCGAAGGTCACTTCGGTAATCATTTTGCCGCCGCCGAGCCACGACGTCATTTGCTCCAGCAGTTCCGGTTTACCGTACAGCGCCCCGATACCGGTTGGCCCGTAGAGCTTATGTCCTGAGAAGGCATAAAAATCGATATCAAGCGCCTGCACGTCAGCCGGGAAATGCACCACGCCCTGCGCGCCGTCGACCATCACGACCATGCCGCTGGCATGCGCGATGCGAATGGCCTGCGCCAGGTCCGGGCAGCCGCCGGTAACGTTCGACATCTGCCCGAGCGCCAGAATGCGGCTGCGGGGGGTGATCAACTCTGGTAGGTGGGCCACGTCGGGCAGAAGGTTTGCACCCAGAGGGAGTTTAACCACGCGTGCACCCGTTTGCTCGGCTACCATCAGCCACGGCACCAGGTTTGCGTGATGCTCCGCCTCGCTGACGATGATTTCGTCGCCCGGCTGAAGCAGTGGGCGCGCGTAGCACTGGGCCACCATATTGATGGCCTCGGTCGTGCCGCGCGTCCAGACGATGTTTTTCCCGCTTTCGGCATTGATCAGGCGCGCGACCTGATCGCGTGCGGCTTCATAGCGCGCGGTTAATCGCTGCGCTTCGGCAAACTGGCTGCGATGCACGTTGCCGGCGCTCAGGCTGTAGAACTGCTGCGTCGCCTCAATCACCGCCTGTGGCTTAAGGGCGGTGGCGGCGCTATCAAGGTAAATACCGGCATCGGCCAGCGCCGGAAACTGGGCGCGGAACTGCGCAGGGCTGAAAGCGTTCATGGGATTCCTCGTATCAATAATGCGATCGTCGCGCAATTTCAGCTGCAGGGCAAGGAGGTTGATATCTATCAGAATTGTCTGCTTATCCATATGACCCTGAAAAAGCAGGTTATGCTAAATAGTGTTAGGCGGATGTTTTAGCCTGTTATAAATCGAGGTTTGAATAGCATTAATTGCTAAAGGAGAATAATCATGAATAAGACAGCTGCAATCATTTCTGCCTGTGCGTTTACTTTTGCCCTGAGCGCCTGTTCTGGTAACAACTACGTCATGCACACCAACGATGGTCGTTCCATCGTTTCGGAAGGGAAACCGACAACCGATAACGATACCGGGATGATTTCATACAAAGATGCTAACGGGAACAAGCAGCAGATCAACCGCACGGACGTGAAAGAGATGAAAGAGATCGAGCATTAACAGATCGATAAGCAAAAAAAAGCACCGCAAATTGGCGGTGCTACATTAATCACTATGGACAGACAGGGTAAATGTACAGGAAGTGAAAAATTGGTAGCGTTGCTACCGTGGTCTGAATCGCAGACCAATTGCAAACACAACAACACAACATCACAACCGTAAGCCAAAAGCCCTTCAGAACACGCATTCCGAAAAAAGCTCTTCGTTCCGGCTCAGGAAGTGCCGCCACTATAGGTATTTGCTGGTAGTTCCTCAACGGACAAATTATAATGGCTCAGATAAAAAAAACTAATAGGTTAAACGTTGTTTCCTGTTTGTTAAAATCCGTTAACATCTAAGCCAGATAACCATGTCAAAGCGATTGCCACCCCTCAATGCATTACGTGTTTTTGATGCAGCAGCACGTCACCTGAGCTTTACCCGCGCAGCAGATGAGCTTTTTGTGACACAGGCCGCAGTAAGTCACCAAATCAAGTCTCTGGAGGATTTTCTGGGCCTTAAGCTGTTTCGCCGACGCAACCGTTCGTTGCTGTTAACCGAAGAGGGGCAGAGCTATTTTCAGGATATTAAAGAGATTTTTTCCCAGCTAACTGAAGCCACGCGCAAGCTTCAGGCCCGCAGTGCAAAAGGTGCCCTGACCGTCAGTTTATTGCCCAGTTTTGCCATTCAATGGCTGGTGCCGAGACTCTCAAGCTTTAACTCAGCTTATCCGGGGATCGACGTTCGAATCCAGGCAGTAGATCGTCAGGAAGACAAGCTGGCCGATGATGTGGACGTCGCTATTTTTTATGGTCGCGGTAACTGGCCGGGCTTGCGCGTCGAGAAATTATACGCAGAATATCTCCTGCCGGTCTGTTCTCCGCTGCTGTTAACGGGCGACAAGGCGCTGAAATCACCCGCTGACCTGGCTAAGCATACGCTTTTGCATGATGCTTCTCGCCGCGACTGGCAAACTTATACCCGTCAATTAGGTCTTACTCATATAAACGTGCAGCAGGGACCCATTTTTAGCCACAGTGCGATGGTGTTACAGGCTGCCATTCACGGACAGGGCGTGGCGTTGGCGAACAACGTGATGGCGCAGTCCGAAATTGAGGCAGGCCGTCTGGTTTGCCCTTTTAATGATGTACTGGTCAGCAAGAATGCGTTTTATCTGGTTTGTCATGACAGTCAGGCAGAACTGGGTAAAATAGCCGCTTTCCGGCAGTGGATACTGGCGAAGGCGGCAAGCGAGCAAGAAAAATTCCGCTTCAGGTATGAACAATAACGTTTGTGTGCCGGGCACGCATCAATTCAGGACTTAAACATGACCAGCCGATTCATGCTGATTTTTGCCGCGGTGAGTGGCTTTATTTTTGTTGCACTGGGCGCTTTTGGCGCACATGTTTTAAGCAAATCTTTGGGCGCAGTAGAGATGGGCTGGATCCAGACCGGCCTTGAATATCAGGCGTTCCATACGTTGGCTATTTTTGGGCTGGCGGTGGCGATGCAGCGCCGTATTAGCATCTGGTTTTACTGGAGCAGCGTCTTTCTGGCGCTGGGCACGGTGCTTTTCAGCGGCAGCCTTTACTGTCTGGCACTTTCGCATTTACGCCTGTGGGCGTTTGTTACACCTGTCGGCGGCGTCAGCTTCCTGGCGGGTTGGGTATTAATGTTTATCGGAGCTATCCGTCTGAAACGCAAGGGCGTTGTTCATGAATAAGGTTGTTTTATATTGTCGCCCGGGGTTTGAGAAAGAGTGCGCCGCGGAAATTACCGATAAAGCGGCGAAGCGCGAAGTCTTCGGCTTTGCCCGCGTTAAAGAGAACGCAGGCTATGTGGTATTCGAATGCTATCAGCCTGAAGATGCAGATAAGCTGGCGCGCGAACTGCCGTTCAGCTCATTGATCTTCGCCCGCCAGATGTTTGTTGCGGGCGAGCTGCTGAAGGATCTTCCGCCGGAAGATCGCATCACGCCAATCGTCGGCATGCTGCAGGGCGTGGTGGAGAAGGGCGGCGATCTGCGCGTTGAAGTCGCGGATACCAACGAAAGCAAAGAGCTGATGAAGTTCTGCCGCAAGTTTACCGTGCCGCTGCGCGCGGCGCTGCGCGATGCGGGCGTGTTGACGAACTACGAAACGCCGAAGCGTCCGGTGGTGCATATCTTCTTTATTGCGCCGGGCTGCTGCTATACAGGCTACTCGTATACCACCAACAACTCTCCATTCTTTATGGGCATCCCGCGTCTGCGCTTCCCGGCCGATGCGCCAAGCCGATCCACCCTGAAGCTGGAAGAGGCATTCCACGTCTTTATCCCGGCGGATGAGTGGGATGAGCGTCTGGCAAACGGCATGTACGCCGTCGATCTCGGCGCGTGCCCGGGCGGCTGGACCTATCAGCTGGTGAAACGCAATATGTGGGTTTCCTCTGTCGATAACGGCCCTATGGCGCAAAGCCTGATGGACACCGGGCAGGTTACCTGGCTGCGTGAAGACGGCTTCCGCTATCGCCCGAACCGTAACAACATCTCGTGGATGGTGTGCGATATGGTTGAGAAACCGGCAAAAGTGGCCGCGCTGATGGCCTCCTGGCTGGTGAACGGCTGGTGTCGCGAGACCATTTTCAACCTCAAGCTGCCGATGAAAAAGCGCTACGAGGAAGTGTCGCAGAACCTGGCCTATATTCAGGAGCAGATGGACGAACACGGTATTAACGTGGTCATTCAGGCGCGTCAGCTGTATCACGATCGTGAAGAGGTGACGGTGCATGTTCGTCGCTGGTGGGCGGCCGTGGGTGGGCGTCGCGACGAGCGATAGTGCGTGCTTTGTTTTGCCCGGTGGCGCTGCGCTTACCGGGCCTACAAAACCGTATAGTCGTTTTAGCGTTCTAACCGCAACTGCTGTAAATTCCCGTCTAGCTGCAAATCTGTCTGTAGCGTCGCCACATCCCGGCAGATAAACGCCATCTCTTTATGCGCTTCCAGCTTTTTGCGCCATTTTTCCGGTACCTCATCCAGCCTGGTGTATATCCCCTCCAGGCTCTGAAAATCCGTCAGCAGCTGGGCGGCACTCTTCGGCCCTATGCCCGCCACACCCGGTACCTTCGAGCTACTTATCCCCGCCAGACCCCAGTAGTCGGGCAGCTGCTCAGGCGAGACGCCAAACTCACCGGCGATGAAGGGGGCGTCAAGCCAGCGTTTCTGGAAGTAATCGCGGATACGGATCGTGGGAGAGAGGAGCTGACAGTAGCCTTTATCGGTTGAGACGATTGTCGCCTGATGCCCGGCGCTGGCAATCTTTACCGCAAGCGTAGCCGCCAGGTCGTCAGCCTCATTGCCGTGCGCGCCCCAGCAGGGGACACCGCGTTGTTCAAAGGCGGCGCGGATAACGGGCATTTCGGCATGCAGGTCGTCCGGCATCGGCGCACGTCCTGCCTTATAGTCCGGGAGGCGCTGATGCCGCCAGCCGCTGTTGCGCGCTTCGTCATCAAACACGGCCACGGCATGCGTCGGTTCGCTGTGGCGAATGAGTTGCTCCAGCGCGTGCAGGCAGGTGTCCTTACAGGGCGTGCCCTGTACCGCATGGATCCGGCGAATCAGGTTGAGCGCGTCGACGATAAGCAAATGAACAGCCACAGATAATCTCCCTAAAATCTAATGGGTAAAGGGTATCATTGTCGGCAGGAGGAAACGAATAGCGTGAGGAAAAACAGGAAGAAGCCTCGCAAAACGAGGCTTCCTGAGAGGCTTAATCGCAGGTAACGATCTTCATTGCCAGGCCGCCGCGAGAGGTTTCGCGGTATTTGGCGTTCATATCCTTACCGGTTTCGTACATGGTTTCGATAACCTTATCGAGACAGACGCGCGGCTCGCTGGTGCGGCGCAGCGCCATACGCGCCGCGTTCACCGCCTTCACGGAGGCAATCGCGTTACGCTCGATGCACGGTACCTGTACCTGTCCGGCTACCGGGTCACAGGTCAGCCCCAGGTTGTGCTCCATGCCGATTTCGGCCGCGATGCACACCTGCGCTGGACTTGCGCCCAGGAGCTCTGCCAGACCCGCCGCCGCCATGGAGCATGCCACGCCGACTTCACCCTGACAGCCCACTTCCGCACCGGAAATGGACGCGTTCATCTTATAAAGCGAACCAATCGCGCTGGCGACCAGCAGGTAGCGCGCCAGAGAGTTCGCGTTTACTTCGCGGATAAACTTGTCGTAGTACGCCAGCACTGCCGGAACAATGCCGCAGGCACCGTTGGTCGGTGCTGTCACAACGCGGCCGCCTGCGGCGTTCTCTTCGTTCACCGCCAGGGCGAACATGTTGATCCAGTCCACAACGGCCATCGGGTCCGTGGTCGTTTTGTCGGTGCTGACCAGCATACGGCGCAGTGCAGCCGCACGACGCGGCACGCGAAGCTTGCCCGGCAGAACGCCTTCGGTGGTGATGCCGCGCTCAATACCGCCGCGCATCACTTCCCAGACGCTGGTGAAGTGCTGTTCCAGCTCTTCTTTACTGTGCAGGGCCAGCTCGTTTTTCATCATCAGGCCGGAGAGGGACAGGCCCGTCTCCTGGCAGTGACGCTGGAGGTCCGCCGCCGTTTTGTACGGATATGGCACCTCGACGGACGAGGTATTGGTTTGACCAAAGTGGTCTTCGTCGACGATAAAACCGCCGCCGATAGAGTAGTAAGTCTGGCTGTATACCGCTTTGTCGCCGGCCAGCGCGGTGATACGCATACCGTTTTCGTGCAGCGACAGGTTGTCCGCATGGAAATTCATGCAGTGGTCAACCGGGAATTCCACTTCGTGTTCGCCGTTTGCCAGCAGCAGGCGACCGTGGGTATTGACGTCCTGGATGAAGCCAGGGATCGCATCAATATCAACGGTATCCGGCAGGTTTCCCGCCAGGCCCATGATAATGGCGATATCGGTATGGTGGCCTTTCCCGGTCAGGGAAAGCGAGCCGTACACATCGACAACCACGCGGGTGATGTCGTGCAGGATGCCGCGTGCAATCAAGTCATCCGTGAACTGCTTACCGGCTTTCATTGGTCCGACGGTGTGAGAGCTGGAAGGACCAATACCGATTTTGAAGATATCGAATACGCTAATCATGATGCGTCCATTGCTTTCAGTCAGAGAGGTAGGAGTGCGCCGTCCGGGGACGGCGCGGGTGATAATCAGAACATGGTGTACAGGGAGTAGAAGATCGCAGAGATAGCGATAAGCCCCATGATAACCACAAAGACGTTGCTGACATGGCCGCTGTACTTACGCATAGCAGGGACTTTCTGAATCGCGTACATCGGCATCAGGAACAGAATCATCGCGATGATCGGGCCGCCCAGGGTTTCAATCATGCCCAGGATGCTTGGGTTCAGCGTTGCTACCGCCCAGGTGGTAAGCAGCATGAACAGCGCAGTGATTTTGTTCAGCTTGTTGATTTCAATGCTCTTGCCTTTACCGCGCAGAGATTTAATCACCATACCGTTGAAGCCTTCACGCGCGCCCAGATAGTGGCCGAGGAAGGATTTGGTGATAGCGATAATCGCGATGATAGGAGCCATCCATGCAATAACCGGTGCGTTAAAGTGGTTCGCCAGGTAAGACAGAATAGAGATGTTCTGCTCTTTCGCTGCCGCCAGATCCGCCGGAGAGAGGCTCAGTACGCAGCTGAAGACGAAGAACATAACGGTCAGTACCATCATGATGTGAGCGCGTGCCAGGATGCTGGAGCACTTCTTCTCTGCGCCATTACCGTACTCTTCACGTTTCGCAACGGCGAAGGAAGAGATGATTGGGGAGTGGTTGAAGGAGAAGACCATCACCGGAATTGCCAGCCAGAGGGTCATCAGCAGGCCGTTGCCGGTTGCAGATGCGCTGCTCAGGGACAGGGTTTCCAGCGCTGCACCGTTCCACTGTGGGATCAGGTAGCAGGCCAGCACCATCAGTGCAATCACGAACGGGAACACCAGTACGCTCATCGCTTTCACGATCATCTGCTCACCGAAGCGTACGATGGTCATCATGCCCACAATCAGGATCAGAGAAAGAATGGCACGCGGAGGCGGCGTCATGTGCAGCTGGTGCGCCATGAAGCTTTCTACGGTGTTGGTGATCGCCACGCTGTAAACCAGCAGGATTGGGTAAATTGCGAAGAAGTAGAGCAGGGTAATCAGTTTACCAGCGCCAACGCCGAAATGTTCTTCAACAACTTCAGTGATGTCTTCGCCCGGATTTTTACCGGACAGCACGAAGCGGGTCAGACCGCGGTGTGCGAAGAAGGTCATCGGGAAAGCAATGATAGCCATAATGATCAGCGGGATCAGACCGCCGACGCCTGCGTTGATAGGAAGGAACAGTACACCAGCGCCGATTGCTGTGCCGTAAAGGCCAAGCATCCACATGGTATCCGTTTTGCGCCAACCACTTCGGGATTCAATCGAAGCAACGGTGCTGGTTTGAGTGGTTTCCATCTGTATCTCCTGGAGGAAGCGAATTGTCAGGTTTTTTAGTCAAATCCGATGAAAAAGTGCCTGACGGTAATATGAAATTCGTTCAGTGACGGTTTTTTAATAATTTTCGCCCGTAACTATTGGCGGGCGGAAAGATACATTCTCGTTATGAATCTATCAGTGATCCCGATCCCAAATGCAATAATCCACTTATGATGTGGGCATCTTTAGACCATTTATCTGTTAAAAAAACATCAAAGAGAATTTACGGGCGCGAAGGCTACCACTAACGACATGTGGGCTGAAAGACAGACCCGTGATATAGGTGTCTTTGGCTGTAAAGAAATGGGTTTTTAGTATTTTCTGGCAGGTAATTTGGATTAAGGCTGATAATTTACGGTTGTTAAAACTAGGCAATCGTTTGCTTTTGTGAAAAAATTGTAAAAGACATAAGTGATGCCTATGAATTGCTTCAGTAATAAAAAAAGCCGGGACGCGCGACAGGGCGGCCCGGCTTTGATGAGACGCTGCTAAGCGCTATGTGCAGATTTCGTAGCAAGGAATATAGGCTGAGCCCGGGAGCTTCATGCGGTGCTGAGCGACGAAGCCCTGCAGCATGTCATCCATACGGCGCATCATCTCCGGGTCGCCGTGAATCTTGTACGGACCGTACTGCTCAATTGCGCGGATGCCGACTTCTTTGACGTTGCCCGCCACAATCCCGGAAAAGGCGCGACGCAGATCGGCCGCCAGGACTTCCACCGGCTGGTCCGGGTAGAGTTTCAGGTTCGCCATATTCTCGTGCGAAGGCTCAAACGGGATCTGCAGGTCCGGCGCAATACGGATGGACCAGTTAAAGCTGTAGGCATCGCCAGTATCACGGCGGTTCTCTTTCACCAGCGGCATCGTTTTTTTCATCTGACGCGCCACTTCCGCGGCATCATCAATGATGATGCGATAGTGACGACGCGCGGCTTCGCCCAGCGTGTGCACGATAAACTCGTCCAGCACGCGGAAGTAGTCTGCGCTCTCTTTTGGCCCGGTCAGGATCAACGGCAGAACCTGATCTTTGTTGGCCGGGTTCATCAGAATCCCCAGCAGATAGAGCAGCTCTTCCGCTGTCCCTACGCCGCCCGGGAAGATGATAATGCCGTGGGCGATACGGACAAACGCCTCAAGACGTTTCTCGATATCCGGCATGATGATCAGCTCGTTTACCAGCGGGTTAGGTGGCTCAGCGGCGATGATAGACGGCTCGGTCATGCCGATAAACCGCCCCTCTTTATAACGCTGCTGCGCGTGCCCGACCGCCGCACCTTTCATGGGGGCTTCCATCGCACCCGGGCCACAGCCGGTACAGATATTCAGCTCGCGCAGGCCGAGCTGCGTCCCCACCCGACGGGCATAGAGATACTCGGTTTCGTTAATGGAGTGACCGCCCCAGCAAACGACCATGTTCGGGGCTTCGCCGACGTGCAGGGCGCGGGCGTTGCGCAAAATAGAGAACACCAGGTTGGTAATATGGACCGAGCTTTCCAGGTCGAGATGCTGGAAACGTCCTGCGTTGTGGATCTGCCCGTTAACAAACAGGATGTCACGCAGCACGGCAAACAGGTTAGCCTGAAGTGAACGAATGATGCGCCCGTCGACGAAGGCGTCTTCCGGCGGGTTGATGACTTCAAGCTTCACGCCACGCTCGCGGCGCAGCACGTTGATATCAAAGCTTTCGAAGCGGGACAGCAGTTCTTTACTGTTATCTGTCAGGCTTCCGGAGTTCAGTACGGCAAGTGAACAGTTACGAAACAGTTGATAAAGATCGCTGCTGGCCGTGCGTTTAAGCATGTCCACTTCCAGCTGCGACAACATATCCATTGAGCCAAGCGGGCTAATATGTGTAATCAAGTGAGCTCCTTACGGGACGATTATCGTCTTTCCCTGTTGATTACAATAGCCCTGCCGCGTGACGTTTCACAACCTAAAGCGCGGAAGATACCGCGCATATTGTGAAAATATTTATATTACTGGCGTACCAGCCGACCTGTCGCAGGTACAAATTCGGTATTGGTCCGCCACGGGTTGATATCCAGACCGCCGCGTCGGGTATAGCGCGCGTAAACGCTCAGCTTTTCTGGCTGACAGAAACGCTGAATATCGCTAAAGATGCGCTCCACGCACTGCTCGTGGAATTCGTTGTGATGGCGGAACGACACCAGATAGCGCAGCAGCTTTTCCCGGTCGATTTTCGGGCCGCGGTACTGGATCTGCACTGAACCCCAGTCCGGCTGGTGGGTAATCAGGCAGTTGGACTTCAGCAGATGGCTGACCAGTGTCTCTTCGACCACCTTTCCGCTTGCCGCGTTTTCGAGGTAATCGGCGCTGAATTCATAGTTCTTCACCTCGATATCCTGATCGTCGATGCAGGTTCCGTTGAAGTGGGCAATTGGCTGGCCCTCCAGCTCGTGCAGGCGATACAGTGAAACGCTCACCTTGCCCTGCGCGCAGGCGCTTAAGTCGCGCTCCAGCGTGTGCTGAACGTCGTCCCAGCTGTTGAACGTAGTCTGGTTAAAGCTGTTGAGATAGAGCTTGAAGCTTTTGGATTCCACAAGATTCTGGCTGGCGTAATCCAGCTCAACGTGGCCCACCGCCACCTGCGGCAGCCCGCGCGCGTTGAGCCACGAGAGTTCGTACAGCGTCCAGATATCACCGCCGATAAACGGCAGCGCGTCCGCATGCAGGCCCAGAGGATCGCGATTCAGGCTGCGCGGCACGCCCTGCAGCAGGCTTGCATCGTAGGTATCGCGGTAGTCGGTCGATTTACCCAGCGTTAAGCCGGTTAACGCCTGATGATTTTCGTAAGACATGTTTCATAGCCACTTTACAGGTACACTTATGCCCTGAGTTTATCCTGTCTGACAAGAAGAGAGAAATCGGTGGACATCGAAACGGCAAATGCCCTTACTACCTTCACAACCCGCTATTGCGACGCATGGCATGAAAAGCAGGGCACGTGGCCGCAAAGCGCTGATTTATATGGCGTACCCTCGCCGTGCATTATCTCTTCATCCGACGATTACGTTATCTGGCAACCAAAGCCCAATGCCGGTGCGCAAAATGTAAATGCGGTTGAACGGGCGATGGACATTGTGGTACAACCAGCAGTTCATGCGTTTTACGCCACGCAGTTTGCAGGGGATATGCCCGCGCGATTTGCTGATATCGCGCTGACGCTGTTGCAGACCTGGAGCGAAGACGATCTGCAGCGTGTTCAGGAAAACCTGATTGGTCATCTGGTCACGCAAAAACGCCTTAAGCTTTCTCCGACGCTCTTTATCGCCACGCTCGACAGCGAACTGGACGTTATCTCCGTCTGTAACCTGTCCGGCGAAGTCATTAAAGAGACTATCGGCACCCGCAATCGCGAGACCCTCGCCCCCTCACTTGCGGATTTCCTTACCCGACTTGAGCCACTTCTGTAATCCATGATGCTACAGCGAGTGTGAGAGATCTCTTACACGGTTTGTGAGAGATCGCTGGAACATTCAGTATCGCCTCATTTAATTAAGATTAATATCACGCTGTTTTTCAATGGATTACTTGTTGTTAACCGCACTTTTAGGAATATCTGACGGCTTACAACCCTGACAGGGTGGGTTGTAAGACGAAGCGGAATAGCGGATTCTATCTCCGTCGACAGGAAGCCGACACGAGAAACGAACATCAGGATGATGGCGTTTCTTACTCAGGACTCGTCAGGATGGCGCTGCAGGAAGGCTTCAGGATGAAGCAAGTGGATAACGCAGGATGCGTAAGGGACACCTCCAGGAAGGAGAATGAGAACCGGTCAGGATGGTCGGTGGGTCAGGAAGACCAGGACGTTTCAGGATGAAACAAACACGTCAGGATGATGTGTGCAGGATGCACAGGTTTACGGATGACCAGGCCTTCGGGCTTCAGGAAAAGTTGTCACGGATGAGCAGGGAGCACGAATTGTAGCTGGAATGCTGCGAAACGAACCGGGAGCACTGTTTTTACAGTGCTCCCTTTTTTTATTTCTGCCTTCCGCAATGCTATGCTGCGCGCCGTTCACTTTTTCAGTTGAGGTTACCATGACGCAACACGATAGCGTTCGTGCTCAGTTGCACGCCATCGAAGCCCTTTTGCGCCAACATCAGCTGTGGCAGGAGACCGCGCCGCAGCCAGATGCGTTCGCAAGCACCCAGCCCTTCTGCCTGGATACGCTGGCCCCGTTTGAGTGGCTGCAGTGGGTGTTAATTCCGCGCATGCACGCCCTGCTTGAGGGCGGTCACCCGCTGCCGCAGGCATTTGCTGTCTCTCCCTATTATGAAATGGCGCTGGAGGCGACGCACCCCGCGCGCGACGTGATGCTGGCCGAACTGGAAAAACTGGACTCCCTGTTTGCCGGTGAAGATGCATGACGCTTGAGATCCTCTATCAGGACGAGTGGCTGGTGGCGGTGAACAAACCGTCAGGCTGGCTGGTGCACCGAAGCTGGCTCGATCGCGACGAGAAAGTGGTGGTGATGCAAACGGTACGCGACCAGATTGGTCAGCATGTTTTTACCGCCCATCGTCTCGACAGGCCGACCTCCGGCGTGCTGCTGATGGGGCTGTCCAGCGAAGCCGGCCGTCTGCTGTCGCAGCAGTTCGAACAGCACCAGATCCAGAAACGCTACCACGCAATCGTCCGCGGCTGGCTGACCGACTCCGCCACGCTGGACTACCCGCTGGTGGAGGAGCTGGACAAAATCGCCGATAAATTTGCCCGCGATGACAAAGGCCCACAGCCCGCAGTGACGGATTATCGCGGCATGGCAACGACCGAAATGCCGGTGGCCACCAGCAAATTTCCGACCACACGCTACAGCCTGGTTGAGCTGTTGCCCAAAACCGGGCGTAAGCACCAGCTGCGACGCCATCTTGCGCATCTGCGTCACCCAATTATTGGCGACAGCAAACATGGGGATCTGCGTCAGAACCGCAGCGCGGCCGAGCATTTCGGCTGCGGCCGTCTGATGTTACACGCGAGCGAGCTCAGTCTGACGCACCCGTTTACCGGTGAACCGCTGACTATCCACGCGGGGCTGGACGACGTCTGGATGCAGGCGCTGTCACAGTTTGGCTGGCTGGGGCAACTCCCCAAAAATGAAAGGGTTGAGTTTGTATCGGGCAACGTTCAGGATGAACGGTAAGCGCATTCATTATGGGAAAATTACATGGCTGAAGTAGGCATTTTTGTCGGCACAATGTACGGCAACTCGCTGCTGGTAGCGGAAGAGGCTGAGGCAATACTCGCCAGCCAGGGTCATAAAGCCACGGTCTACGAAGACCCGGAACTGGCGGACTGGGAAAAGTATAAAGATAAATACATTCTGGTGGTGACCTCCACCACCGGGCAGGGCGATCTGCCGGACAGCATTGTGCCCCTGTTCCAGGGTATTAAGGACCAGCTTGGCTATCAGCCGGACGTGCACTACGGCATCATTGCCCTGGGCGACAGCTCTTACGCCAACTTCTGCGGCGGCGGAAAGCAGTTCGATGCGCTTCTGCAGGAGCAGAGCGCCCAGCGCGTCGGCGAGATGCTGCTGATTGACGCGGGTGAACACCCTGAACCCGAAAGCGAATCGAACCCGTGGGTGGAGAACTGGGCCTCACTTCTCAAATAACGCTCTGCCCGGCGGCGCTTCGCTTGCCCGGGCCTACGGGTTTTCCAGAGGCCGGGTCAGGCGGAGCCGCCACCCGGCAATACACCCCGCACCAAACGCCAATTCCGTGAACCACCTTCCACTATCCTGGGCTTATGCCATAAACAACCTCTCATACACCCTTAAATACTGTGTTTCTGCACGGTGAGGTGAAGAGGCACTCCTTCATATACTTTCCCGGTCACTATAAAACGGCTTCAAGCCGTACCAAAACGACAAACACAAATCTCATTCTGATTACCCTACGGTGCTGTACAGAGTGAACCTGGCGAAAGCTATGTTTCAGGAGTGCAACAATGAGTACATTAAGCCACGCAGCGAGCGGCGCTGAAAAGCGCACCAATGCCCGCTACTGGATAGTGGTGATGCTGTTTATCGTCACGTCCTTTAACTATGGTGACCGCGCCACGCTGTCGATTGCTGGTTCGGAAATGGCAAAAGATATCGGCCTTGATCCCGTGGGCATGGGTTACGTTTTCTCCGCATTCTCATGGGCCTATGTCATCGGGCAAATTCCTGGCGGCTGGCTGCTGGACCGCTTTGGCTCTAAGCGCGTCTATTTCTGGTCCATCTTTATCTGGTCGATGTTTACCCTGTTGCAGGGCTTCGTCGATATCTTCAGCGGCTTCGGCATTATCGTGGCGCTCTTCACGCTGCGCTTCCTGGTGGGCTTAGCGGAAGCACCTTCCTTCCCGGGCAACAGCCGCATTGTGGCGGCATGGTTCCCGGCGCAGGAGAGGGGAACGGCGGTAGCGATTTTCAACTCCGCACAGTACTTCGCAACGGTGATCTTTGCGCCAATCATGGGCTGGCTGACGCATGAGGTGGGCTGGTCGCACGTCTTCTTCTTCATGGGCGGGCTTGGGATCGTCATCAGCTTCGTCTGGCTGAAAGTGATCCACGAACCCAATCAGCATCCTGGCGTGAACAAAAAAGAGCTGGAGTACATCGCGGAAGGTGGAGCGCTGATCAACATGGATCAGAAATCCGCAAAAGCAAAAGTCCCGTTTAGCCAGAAATGGGCGCAGATCAAACAGCTCGTCGGCTCGCGCATGATGATCGGCATCTATCTGGGCCAGTACTGTATTAACGCTTTAACCTACTTTTTCATCACCTGGTTCCCGGTGTACCTCGTGCAGGCTCGCGGCATGTCGATTCTGAAAGCGGGATTTGTTGCCTCGGTTCCGGCAATCTGCGGCTTCGTCGGTGGCGTGCTCGGCGGGGTGATTTCCGACTGGCTGATGCGCCGCACGGGGTCACTGAACATCGCGCGTAAAACGCCGATTGTGCTCGGCATGCTGCTCTCCATGACTATGGTGTTCTGTAACTACGTCAGCGCGGAGTGGATGATTATCGGCTTTATGGCGATGGCCTTCTTCGGTAAAGGCATTGGTGCGCTGGGCTGGGCGGTGATGGCGGATACGGCGCCGAAGGAAATCAGCGGCCTGAGCGGCGGCCTGTTCAACATGTTCGGCAACATCTCCGGCATTGTGACGCCAATCGCTATCGGTTACATCGTCGGTACCACCGGCTCTTTCAACGGCGCGCTGATTTACGTGGGTGTGCATGCGCTGGTGGCGGTACTGAGCTACCTGGTGCTGGTGGGAGATATTAAACGCGTCGAACTTAAACCTGTAGGGGAGCGTGGATGATGACAACGCAATCAAGCCCTATCGTCACCGAGATGAAGGTCATTCCGGTGGCCGGACAGGACAGCATGCTGCTCAACATTGGCGGCGCCCATAACGCCTGGTTTACCCGTAATATCGTCGTGCTGACAGACAGCGCAGGGAATACCGGCGTGGGCGAAGCGCCGGGCGGAGAGGTGATTTACCAGACGCTGGTCGACGCCATTCCGCAGGTGGTGGGCCAGGAGATTGCCCGTCTGAACAAGGTGGTTCAGCGGGTGCATAAGGGCAATCAGTCGGCAGATTTTGACACGTTCGGTAAAGGTGCCTGGACGTTCGAACTGCGCGTCAACGCGGTTGCCGCGCTGGAGGCGGCCCTGCTCGATTTACTGGGCCAGGCGCTGAATGTCCCGGTCTGCGAGCTGCTGGGGCCCGGCAAACAGCGCGATGCGGTGACGGTGCTGGGATACCTGTTCTACGTAGGCGACCGTAATAAAACCGATCTGCCTTATCTGGACCGTTCGCCGGGCAACCATGAGTGGTATCACCTGCGCCATCAGGAGGCGCTGACCGGCGAGGCGGTGGTGCGTCTGGCGGAAGCCGCGCAGGATCGCTACGGCTTTAAGGATTTCAAGCTGAAGGGCGGCGTGCTGCCCGGCGAGCAGGAGATTGAAACGGCCCGGGCGCTGAAGAAGCGCTTCCCGGATGCGCGCATCACCGTTGACCCGAACGGCGCATGGCTGCTGGATGAAGCGATTAGCCTGTGCAAAGGGCTGGGGGATGTCCTGACCTATGCGGAAGACCCCTGCGGCGCGGAGCAGGGCTTTTCGGGCCGCGAAGTGATGGCCGAGTTCCGTCGTGCCACCGGGCTGCCGGTGGCGACCAATATGATCGCCACCAACTGGCGCGAAATAGGCCCTGCGGTGATGCTCAACGCCGTCGACATTCCGCTGGCGGACCCACACTTCTGGACGCTCTCAGGCGCGGTGCGTGTAGCGCAGCTGTGCGATGAGTGGGGCCTGACCTGGGGCTGTCACTCGAATAATCATTTCGATATTTCGCTGGCGATGTTTACCCACGTTGGCGCGGCAGCGCCGGGTAACCCGACCGCCATCGACACCCACTGGATTTGGCAGGAGGGGGAAGCCCGCCTGACGAAAAATCCGCTGGAAATCAAAAATGGCAAGATTGCCGTACCGGATGCACCGGGCCTGGGCGTGGAGCTTGACTGGGATCAGATCCATAAAGCCCATGAGGCGTATAAAAAATTGCCGGGCGGCTCGCGTAACGACGCGGGTCCGATGCAGTACCTTATTCCCGGCTGGACATTTGACCGTAAGCGCCCTGTTTTTGGACGTCACTAATAAAAGGATTGAACGATGAGTACTTTTTCTACCCCTGTAGTCACCGCCATGCGGATCGTTCCGGTTGCGGGCCATGACAGCATGTTGATGAACCTGAGCGGCGCGCATGCGCCATTCTTTACCCGCAATATTGTGATTATTAAAGACAATGCCGGCCATACCGGCGTGGGTGAAATTCCGGGCGGGGAGAAGATCCGTAAAACGCTGGAAGATGCCATTCCGCTGGTGGTGGGCAAAACGCTGGGTGAGTACAAAAATGTTCTCAATACCGTGCGCAACACATTTGCCGATCGCGATGCCGGTGGCCGTGGCCTGCAGACCTTCGATCTGCGCACCACAATCCACGTGGTGACCGGTATTGAATCCGCCATGCTGGATCTGCTGGGCCAGCATCTGGGCGTTAACGTTGCGTCGCTGCTGGGCGAAGGGCAGCAGCGCAGCGAGGTCGAAATGCTGGGCTATCTGTTCTTTGTCGGCGACCGCAAGCTGACGCCGTTGCCGTATCAAAGCCAGCCGGACGACCAATGCGAATGGTACCGGCTCCGCCACGACGAGGCGATGACCCCGGATGCGGTGGTACGTCTGGCTGAGGCCGCGTACGAAAAATATGGCTTCAATGATTTCAAACTGAAGGGCGGCGTGCTGGCCGGTGAGGAAGAGGCGGAAGCCGTCACCGCGCTGGCAAAACGTTTCCCGCAGGCGCGCGTAACGCTCGATCCGAACGGGGCATGGTCCCTTAATGAAGCGATCGCGATCGGCAAGCAGCTGAAAGGCGTGCTGGCCTACGCGGAGGATCCGTGTGGGGCTGAGCAAGGCTTCTCTGGCCGGGAAGTGATGGCGGAATTCCGTCGCGCCACGGGGCTGCCGACCGCGACGAATATGATTGCCACCGACTGGCGTCAGATGGGACACACCCTGTCATTACAGTCTGTCGACATTCCGCTGGCTGACCCGCACTTCTGGACGATGCAGGGGTCGGTGCGCGTAGCGCAGATGTGCCACGAGTTTGGCCTGACCTGGGGCTCGCACTCCAACAACCACTTCGACGTGTCGCTGGCGATGTTCACTCACGTTGCCGCCGCCGCGCCGGGCAAGATTACCGCTATCGACACGCACTGGATCTGGCAGGAAGGTAACCAGCGCCTGACCAAAGCGCCGTTTGAGATAAAAGGGGGCATGGTGCAGGTGCCTTCAACGCCGGGGCTGGGGGTTGAGCTGGATATGGACCAGGTCATGAAGGCCCACGAGCTGTATCAAAAACACGGCCTGGGCGCACGCGACGACGCGATGGCGATGCAGTATCTGATCCCGGACTGGACATTCGACAATAAACGCCCGTGCATGGTACGATAAACGCATTGGGACCGCTCCCATGAGCGGTCTTTTACGTGGTGTATGCTTAACGTAACGACTATGCGTAAGGATGGCTTATGAAAATTGTTATCGCACCGGACTCGTATAAGGAAAGTTTGAGTGCGCTTGAGGTTGCGACAGCGATAGAGCGTGGTTTTCGCGAGATCTTTCCCGAGGCGGTTTACGTCAAACTGCCGGTCGCGGACGGTGGCGAAGGGACGGTTGAGGCGATGATCGCGGCAACGCAGGGACGCATTGTGCATGTTCCGGTGACCGGCCCGCTGGGTGAGTGCGTGGAAGGGTTTTATGGCTTATCCGGTGACGAGCAGAGTGCTTTTATTGAAATGGCGGCTGCAAGCGGCCTGGAGCTGGTCGTCCCTTCGCAGCGTAACCCCCTGAAAACGACCTCCTGGGGCACGGGCGAACTTATTCGCCACGCGCTGGACGCAGGCGTTAAGCATATCATTATTGGCATTGGCGGCAGTGCGACCAATGACGGTGGCGCAGGGATGGTGCAGGCGCTGGGGGCAAAGCTGCTGGACGACAGCGGGCAGCCCCTAGGACAGGGCGGGGGCGAGCTGGGAAAACTTGTCCGTATCGACCTGAGCGGGCTGGACAAACGTCTGGCGGAGTGCCGGATAGAAGTCGCCTGTGATGTGACGAACCCGCTCACCGGAAAGGATGGCGCGTCAGCCGTATTTGGCCCGCAAAAGGGGGCCACGCCTGAGATGATCGTAACCCTGGACAACGCGCTCGCACAGTATGCAAGAGTCATTGCCCGGGATCTGGATATCGATGTGCTAAACCTTGCGGGCGGCGGTGCGGCGGGTGGCATGGGGGCAGCGCTGTACGCCTTTTGCGGCGCGCAGCTGCGTCAGGGCATTGAGATCGTGACCGATGCGCTACACCTGGCTGACCAGGTGGCCGATGCGGATCTGGTGATCACGGGAGAAGGTCGCATCGATAGCCAGACGATCCACGGTAAAGTCCCGGTGGGCGTGGCGAAAGTGGCGAAACGCTTTAACAAACCCGTCATCGGGATTGCAGGTAGCCTGACGGCGGACGTTGGCGTGGTGCACGATCACGGTATTGATGCGGTGTTCAGCGTGATCTACACCATCTGCTCGCTGGAAGATGCGCTGGAAAATGCCAGCGAGAACGTCAGAATGGCCGCAAGGAATATCGCGGCGGTGCTGAAAGTCGGGCAGGGGATGTAGTTCTCCCTCTCCCTTGAGGGAGAAGGCTGGGGTGAGGGGGAACATACGGCTCTGGTGGTCATTCCGTTCACTTCATGTTTCTTGCTACTCTGTAACGGCATGACCTGTGAACGTGCCAGGGTGGCTCACTCGCCACCACCCTGGCAACCCGGGCTCCCGGCGGTAAATCGCCGCTTCGCGGTTCCCTCAGCTTATTCCTTCAGGCTATCGGGTCGGGCATGAGCCTGCATCCCTGCAGGCCACGCCCTCTCGGCGCATCCCTGCGCCTCGCCCCGGCCTTACGGAAACGCCTCGGCGATTTACAGCCGGACCAGGGCATCGCTGTAAACCATTCATTTTCCTGAAGCAACATTCACCGCTTCCGGTTAAAAATTACTGGTGATTCCGGACCCCTGTGGGAGAGGGGCGGGGTGAGGGCATCAGGCCGCACCTGCAATTGTAGGCCCGGTAAGCGTAGCGCCACCGGGCTTTTACCTCAGTTCCCTAACACCTTCATCGCTTCCCGCGTCACGTTATCCATCTCATCCAGCAGCTCCAGAAACTCCGGTTCAAGCTCCGATTCCGGGGTACCTGCACGCAGCTGCTGCTCCAGCAGCTGGCAGAGGTTTTTCAGCCGCGGTACGCCGCTGTATCCGCAGCTACCGTGCAGCTTGTGGATCGCTTCCAGCAGTTCTTCCGGGTTTTCACCCACCAGCTGCTCTTCTACCTTGTTGCGAATTTCCGGCAGAAACGCGACCAGCATTTGCAGCATTTCGCGGGCCAAATCGGGTTTACCTGCCGCCTGGCGCAGCGCGAGCTGCCAGTCAAAGGTCGCGTTCTGATTGACGCTGATTTCAACCGGCTCACTGGACACCGTGTACGTCCCGCCAATATGACCCGGCTTATAGCGCAACAGCAGGTTATGAAGCTTCTCTTCATCGATTGGCTTCGCCAGATAGTCATTCATCCCGGCGCTCAGCAGCTTCTCTTTCTGGCCGGCCATCGCATGCGCGGTAACCGCAATAACCGGAGTTTGCTGCTGGTGCGGCAGCTGGTGGATCAGCTCGCAGGCCCGAATGCCATCCATGCCCGGCATCTGAATATCCATCAGGATTAAATCGAGCTGCATCTGCTTAGCCTGCTCGACCGCCTGCGCGCCGCTGGTGCACAGCTCAACGTGCTGAACCTGGTCCTCAAGCAATGCGCCAATGAGCTTCAGGTTTGCCGGATTATCATCCACCGCCATTACGCTCATCGGTAATTTTTGCTCGTCGTTAATCAGCGGGAGGGCATGCTGGCTAAGACGGCAGTACTCCGTGAGCGCGGGCAGCAGGCGGGTTGAAGTGAGCGGTTTAAGCAGACACGCGGCGGCCCCGTCATTTTTCAACTCTTCTGCATTGAGCTGGGCGTGGCAAGGCAACGCCAGCAGCAGATAGTCGGTCATCGACGCGGCTTTCGCCAGCCGCTCCTGCTGCATGGTCAGTTCGCCGGTGAAGGTGACCGGGATCCCCATCAGCAGAATGTCGTAATGTTCAACCGCAAGGGCTGAGAAGGTGGGGCTGTAGACCACCTCCAGCGGCGTGGTGCTTAAGATATCGAGCGCGCACTGCGCTGCCGCCGCGTTCGGTTCAACGTAAGCAAGACGCTTGCCTTTCAGGCAGTCCGTCACCGGGCCATCGGTCAGCACGTTCGGATTGAGATCCAGATTAATATGGAACCAGAAGGTTGAGCCGCGGTTCGGCTGGCTGTGGAAAGAGATATCGCCGCCCATCTCGTTCACCAGGCGTTGCGTGATCACCAGCCCCAGGCCGGTACCGCCATGACGGCGGGAGATGCTGGCGTCCGCCTGACGGAACGCCTGGAACAGCCGCGACTGATCCCGCTCCGGAATACCGATACCGGTATCGCGGATCTGAACTTCAATCTGGACCTTATTGCTGCTGATGGAGCGTTTCTCTACCAGAATGTCGATGTTACCGCTTTCGGTGAATTTAATGGCATTCCCGACAAGGTTGGTAATGACCTGCTGCAGGCGCAGCGGATCGCCAATGACGTTATCCGGCACGTCGTTTTTAATGTTGAGCGTCAGCTCAAGGCCTTTGTCGTGCGACGAGTGCGCGAGCAGCGTCACCACTTCATCGAGCGTGCTGCGCAGCGGGAACGGAATGCTTTCCAGGATAAGCTTGCCCGCTTCCAGCTTGGAGAAGTCCAGCACGTCGTTAATGATCGCCAGCAGGTTGTTGGCCGAGCGCTCAATGGTGTGCAGATGATCCCGCTGAGTAGGGTTCAGCTCGCTTTTCAGGGTCAGGCGGGTAAAGCCGATCACGCCGTTGAGCGGCGTACGCAGCTCGTGCGACATATTGGCAAGGAATTCAGATTTAATACGCGCCGCTTCCTGAGCGCGCTTTTTCGCCAGATCCAGCTCAACGTTCTGAATCTCCATCTGCTCGAGCGTTTCGCGCAGGTCGGACGTGGCCTGGTCGACGTTATGCTGCATCTCTTCGTGGTACGCCGCCAGCGACATGGCCATCGAGTTGATGCCGTTTTTCAGCATATCCAGCTCGCCCAGCATAAATCCTTCCACGCGGCTGTCGAGCTGTCCCCGGCGGATGCGGTCAACCGTGTTGACCATGTTGCGGATAGGCCCCGTCACGTCGCGCATCAGGCGCCAGCCAAAGATGAGCGCAATACCAATGCAGAACAGCATCATTACGCCAGAGATAAAGATTTCTTTGTACTGCTGCAGTCGGACCGACTTGAGATCCAGCTCCAGCGCCACATATCCCAGCATGTTATCGCTGGATTTGGCGTCCGATTGCGCGGACTCATCGGGTGAATAGCTTTCCGAAACGATCGGCGTGCGCAGAATCATGATATCGCCGCGCCGCAGCACGGTGAGGTGGCGCGGGAAAGGCGTTCCGTCCGGGATCTTCAGGGCAGCCGGATCGAGATGAAAATTCGAGGTCACAAACAGGCGGTTATGTTCATCGTACACGGAGATGGCGCGGACGATATCCGAATGACGGCGGTGGAGTACGCTGATTAACTGACCAATGGATTCGCGATTTTGCAGGTTCATGCCGTACTCGCTGGAGACGGCAAGCGGTTCGATAATGCTGGCTCCCGCATCTTCCAGCTGCCGCTGCAAATCGTTATAGCGGTGCACCACAAAGAAGATACTCAGCAGCAAACCGATGAGAACGGTGGGGGCGAGGATCAAAATCATCATGCGCGCGCGCAGGCTGTAGTTGGTCATGGCGTTCCGTTATGGGACAATTAAGATAATTATGTTTATTTGAGAAAAATCTCGGCGATGGCGCAATTCTACTCTGCAAAGCGACGCGTGACGACGCGTGAAATCATAACCGTTGAAGCCACGGACCTCGATCCTTTCGGTCAGGGGGTGGCGCGTCACAACGGTAAGGCTCTGTTTATAACAGGTTTGCTGCCAACAGAACGAGCAGAAATTACGCTGACGGAAGATAAACGCCAGTTCGCGCGCGGGCAGGTTAAGCGTCGCCTCAACGACAGCCCGGAGCGCGTCATGCCCCGCTGTGCGCATTTTGGCGTTTGCGGAGGCTGCCAGCAACAGCATGCGAGCACAGAATTACAGCAAAAAAGCAAAAGCAGCGCCCTGGCGCGCCTGCTTAAACATGACGTTAATGAGATCCTCGCCGACGAGCCCTGGGGCTATCGCCGTCGCGCGCGCCTGAGCCTGAGCTATCAGCCCAAAACGGCGCGGCTGGAGATGGGATTCCGCAAGGCCGGCTCCAGCGACATCGTTAATGTGAAGCAGTGCCCCATTTTGGCGCCCCATCTTGAGGTGTTGCTTCCGGACGTGCGCACCTGCCTTTCTGAACTGGACGGCGTTCGCCACCTTGGGCACGTGGAACTGGTTATGGCAAACAATGGCCCGCTGATGGTCCTGCGCCATACCGCGCCGCTGTCGAAAAAAGATCGCGAAAAACTGGAACGCTTTTCGCATTCCCACGACCTGGCGCTTTTCCTGGCACCACAAAGCGAGATACTTGAGCAGGTTACCGGCGATGCGCCCTGGTATGCGTCAAACGGGCTACGCTTAACGTTCAGCCCGCGGGATTTCATTCAGGTAAATGACGGCGTTAATCAGCAGATGGTTGAGAAAGCGCTGGCGTGGCTGGACGTTCAGAAAAGCGATCGGGTGCTCGACCTGTTCTGCGGAATGGGCAACTTCACGCTGCCGCTGGCGCGAGTGGCAGCCAGCGTCGTCGGCGTGGAAGGCGTTGACGCGCTGGTGGCGAAAGGGCAGGAGAACGCACAACAGAACGGCTTGCAAAATGTGACATTCTTTCATCAAAATCTTGAGGAAGATGTGACTCAACAGCCGTGGGCAAAGCAGGGCTTTGATAAAATTCTTCTCGACCCGGCGCGTGCAGGTGCCCCGGGTGTAATGCAGCATATAATTAAACTCGCGCCGAAGCGTGTGGTCTATGTTTCCTGTAACCCGGCAACGCTTGCCCGCGATAGCGAGGCATTACTTAGCGCGGGTTACCAGATTCAGCGTCTGGCAATGCTGGACATGTTCCCGCACACTGGGCATCTGGAATCGATGGTGTTGTTCGAGCACATTTAATGAGTTTGGCTTGTCGACTTCGACAGGCCCTGGTCCCTAAAGGAGAGGACAATGGTTGCGGTAAGAAGTGCACATCTGAATAAAGCTGGGGAATTTGACCCACAAAAATGGATCGCAAGTCTGGGAATTTCCAGCCAGCAGTCGTGTGAACGCTTAACCGAAACCTGGGCCTATTGTCTGCGCACCACGCAGGGGCATTCCGACGCCGATCTTCTCCTGTGGCGCGGCGTGGAGATGGTTGAAATCTTATCCATGCTGAACATGGACATCGAAACCCTGCAGGCCGCGCTTCTGTTCCCTCTCGCGGATGCGGACGTGGTCAGCGAAGACGTGCTTGGCGACAGCGTTGGGAAATCCGTCGTTGCGCTTATCCACGGCGTGCGCGATATGGCGGCCATTCGTCAGCTTAAAGCCGCGCATACCGATTCCGTCTCCTCAGAACAGGTCGATAACGTTCGCCGGATGCTGCTGGCCATGGTGGATGATTTCCGCTGCGTGGTCATCAAGCTTGCCGAGCGTATCGCCCACCTGCGTGAAGTGAAGGATGCGCCGGAAGACGAGCGCGTGCTGGCTGCCAAAGAGTGTACGAACATTTATGCACCGCTGGCGAACCGCTTAGGGATTGGTCAGCTGAAGTGGGAGCTGGAAGATTACTGCTTCCGCTATCTGCACCCGGCGGAATACAAGCGCATTGCTAAACTCCTGCACGAGCGTCGTATCGACCGCGAACACTATATCGATGAATTTGTCGGCGGTTTGCGCCAGGCGATGAAAGAAGAGAACGTGCGTGCCGAAGTCTACGGTCGACCAAAGCACATCTACAGCATCTGGCGCAAAATGCAGAAAAAACATCTCGCCTTTGACGAGCTGTTTGACGTGCGCGCCGTGCGCATCGTGGCAGAGCGTCTGCAGGATTGCTACGCCGCGCTGGGGATAGTTCACACTCACTTCCGCCATCTGCCGGATGAGTTCGATGACTATGTCGCCAACCCGAAACCTAATGGCTATCAGTCTATCCATACCGTTGTGCTTGGCCCTGGCGGCAAAACGGTCGAGATTCAGATCCGCACCAGGCAGATGCACGAGGACGCAGAGCTGGGCGTCGCCGCGCACTGGAAATACAAAGAAGGCACCTCCGGCGGGGCGCGTTCAGGCCATGAAGACCGCATTGCCTGGCTGCGTAAGCTGATTGCGTGGCAGGAAGAGATGGCCGACTCCGGCGAGATGCTCGACGAAGTGCGCAGCCAGGTCTTTGACGACCGGGTGTATGTCTTTACCCCGAAAGGGGACGTTGTCGACCTGCCGGCAGGCTCCACGCCGCTCGATTTTGCCTACCACATCCACAGCGATGTGGGGCACCGCTGCATCGGGGCGAAAATTGGCGGGCGTATCGTACCGTTTACCTATCAGCTGCAGATGGGTGACCAGATTGAAATCATTACCCAGAAGCAGCCCAACCCGAGCAGGGACTGGCTTAACCCGAACCTGGGTTATGTCACCACCAGCCGAGGGCGCTCGAAAATTCACGCCTGGTTCCGTAAACAGGATCGTGACAAGAATATCCTGGCCGGTCGCCAGATCCTGGACGACGAGCTGGAGCATATCGGGATTAGCCTGAAAGAGGCGGAGAAATTCCTGCTGCCGCGCTACAACTTCAACGAGCTTGACGAGCTGTTAGCGGCCATTGGCGGCGGTGATATCCGTCTGAATCAGATGGTGAATTTCCTGCAGGCGCAGTTCAATAAGCCAAGTGCCGCAGAGCAGGACGCGGCGGCGCTGAAGCAGCTGCAACAGAAAACCTACGCGCCGCAGCAGCGCAGCAAAGACAACGGTCGCGTGGTCGTCGAGGGCGTGGGCAATCTGATGCACCACATTGCTCGCTGCTGCCAGCCGATTCCGGGGGACGACATCGTCGGCTTTATCACTCAGGGGCGCGGGATCTCGATTCACCGTTCCGACTGCGACCAGCTTGCCGAGCTTCAGTCTCATGCGCCGGAGCGCATCGTGGAAGCGGTTTGGGGTGAAAGCTATTCCGCCGGTTACTCGCTGGTGGTTCGCGTTACCGCGAACGACCGCAGCGGTCTGCTGCGCGATATCACCACGATTCTCGCCAACGAGAAGGTCAACGTGCTGGGCGTCGCCAGCCGCAGCGATACCCGCGAGCAGCTTGCCACCATCGATATGACCATCGAAATCTATAACCTGCAGGTGCTGGGCCGCGTGCTTGGCAAACTGAACCAGGTGCCGGATGTGATTGACGCGCGTCGTCTGCACGGCGGTTAACTGCACTTTCTTATGTAGGCCGGGTAAGGCTTTGCCGCCACCCGGCTTGTTTTTTAATGGAACAGATTATGACTCAAATCGACCGCCTGCTCGGCATCATGAAACGTCTTCGCGACCCGGAAAACGGCTGCCCATGGGACAAAGAGCAGACTTTTGCCACCATCGCCCCGTATACCCTCGAAGAGACCTATGAGGTGCTGGACGCCATTTCCCGCGAAGATTTTGACGACCTGCGCGGCGAGCTGGGCGATCTGCTCTTCCAGGTGGTGTTCTATGCGCAAATGGCGCAGGAAGAGGGGCGCTTTAACTTTGACGATATCTGCGCTGCCATCAGCGATAAGCTGGAGCGCCGTCATCCCCATATTTTCGGCGATGCCACCGCAGGGAACAGCACCGAGGTGCTGGCCCGCTGGGAGCAAATTAAAAGCGCCGAGCGCGCAGAAAAATCCCAGCACTCCGCGCTGGATGACATCCCGATGAGCCTGCCCGCGCTGATGCGCGCGCATAAAATTCAGAAACGCTGCTCCGCCGTGGGGTTTGACTGGACCTCCCTCGGCCCGGTGCTGGACAAAGTGCACGAAGAGATTGATGAAGTGATGCACGAAGCGCAGCAGGCGGTAGTGGATGAAGCGAAGCTCGAAGAAGAGATGGGCGATCTGCTGTTTGCAACCGTCAACCTTTCGCGCCACCTGGGTGTAAAAGCGGAAACGGCCCTGCAAAAAGCCAACATAAAATTCGAACGACGCTTTCGCGAAGTTGAGCGGATTGTGGCCTCGCGCGGCCTGAAAATGACCGGAATCGACCTCGAAGCCATGGAAGAAGTCTGGCAGGAAGTAAAACGCCAGGAATCTGATCTCTAACGGAATTTTGCGATCAAGCGCAATTTGTGTGATTTTTTAAATGACAAGCGCTTGATTTGCGTCAAAAACATTTACCCAAAAGGGGCTATTTTCTCACTCCTTATGTTTGTCATGGCCTGGAATGGAGACGGAGAATGAAAGTTTGTGGCGCTCGCCTTGTTCGGGTATACTACTTTCCCGTCCTGGTTATTCCATCGTTTCACCCTAACTTCTCAGGTTCAGCATGACAACGAACTATATTTTTGTGACCGGCGGGGTCGTATCCTCTCTGGGTAAAGGCATTGCCGCAGCCTCCCTCGCAGCCATTCTTGAAGCCCGTGGCCTCAATGTGACCATGATGAAACTGGATCCGTACATCAACGTCGATCCGGGCACCATGAGCCCAATCCAACACGGGGAAGTGTTCGTTACTGAAGACGGCGCTGAAACCGATCTGGATCTTGGCCACTACGAGCGTTTCATCCGCACTAAAATGACCCGTCGTAACAACTTCACGACTGGCCGCATCTACTCCGACGTTCTGCGTAAAGAGCGCCGTGGTGACTATCTGGGTGCAACCGTTCAGGTTATCCCGCACATCACTAACGCAATCAAAGAACGCATTGTTGCGGGTGGCGAAGGCCACGACGTGGTGCTGGTGGAAATCGGCGGTACCGTAGGTGATATCGAATCCCTGCCATTCCTGGAAGCGATTCGTCAGCTGGCGGTCGATATTGGACGTGAACACGCGCTGTTCATGCACCTGACGCTGGTGCCTTACATGGCAGCCGCAGGTGAAGTGAAAACCAAGCCGACTCAGCACTCTGTGAAAGAGCTGCTCTCTATTGGTATTCAGCCAGACATCCTGGTTTGCCGCTCCGATCGCGCCGTTCCGGCGAACGAACGTGCGAAAATTGCATTGTTCTGTAACGTGCCTGAAAAAGCCGTTATTTCAATGAAAGACGTCGATTCCATTTATAAAATCCCGGGCCTGTTGAAATCTCAGGGCCTGGACGATTATATTTGTAAACGATTCAGCTTGAACTGTCCGGAAGCTAACCTGTCTGAATGGGAACAGGTTATTTACGAAGAAGCCAATCCGGCTGGTGAAGTGACTATCGGTATGGTCGGCAAGTACATTGAACTGCCGGATGCCTATAAGTCAGTGATCGAAGCGCTGAAACACGGCGGTCTGAAGAACCGTGTCTCCGTGAACATTAAGCTGATTGATTCACAGGACGTTGAAACGCGTGGCGTTGAAATCCTGAAAGATCTGGATGCTATCCTTATCCCTGGCGGCTTCGGCTACCGTGGTGTAGAAGGCAAGATCGCCACCGCGCGCTATGCGCGTGAAAACAATATTCCATACCTCGGCATCTGCCTGGGTATGCAGGTTGCGCTGATCGAATTTGCGCGCAACGTAGCGGGAATGGAAAACGCGAACTCTACGGAATTTGTGCCAGACTGTAAGTACCCTGTAGTGGCGCTTATCACTGAATGGCGTGACGAAGAAGGTAACGTCGAAGTCCGTACCGAGAAGAGCGATCTGGGTGGCACCATGCGTCTTGGCGCACAGGCTTGCCAGCTGTCTGACGATAGCGTGGTTCGCAAGCTGTATGGCGAGCCGGTCATCACCGAGCGCCATCGTCACCGCTATGAAGTCAACAACATGTTGTTGAAACCAATTGAAGCCGCGGGCCTGCGTGTTGCGGGCCGCTCCGGGGATGATCAGTTAGTCGAGATCATTGAAGTGCCAAACCATCCGTGGTTTGTCGCCTGCCAGTTCCACCCGGAATTTACTTCTACGCCACGTGACGGGCATCCGCTGTTTGCAGGCTTCGTGAAGGCCGCCAGCGAGTACCAGAAGCGTCAGGCGAAGTAAAAAAAGTTAGAACGGCAACGCGTACCTTTGGTACGCGTTGTTTGTCTGGAGTTTTAGTTTAACTTGTACTGAGGAAAATCTAATGTCCAAAATCGTTAAAGTCATCGGTCGTGAAATCATCGACTCCCGTGGTAACCCGACCGTTGAAGCCGAAGTTCACCTGGAAGGTGGTTTCGTTGGTATGGCTGCTGCTCCATCAGGTGCTTCTACCGGTTCCCGCGAAGCGCTGGAACTGCGCGATGGCGACAAATCCCGCTTCCTGGGCAAAGGCGTACTGAAAGCGGTTGGCGCTGTAAACGGTCCTATTGCTCAGGCAATCATTGGCAAAGACGCCAAAGACCAGGCTGGCATCGACAAGATCATGATCGATCTGGACGGTACTGAAAACAAATCTAACTTCGGTGCGAACGCAATCCTGGCTGTTTCCCTGGCGAACGCCAAAGCAGCAGCTGCAGCGAAAGGTATGCCACTGTTCGAGCACATCGCTGAACTGAACGGCACCCCAGGCAAATACTCCATGCCTGTACCAATGATGAACATCATCAACGGTGGTGAGCACGCAGACAACAACGTTGATATTCAGGAATTCATGATTCAGCCAGTTGGCGCGAAATCCCTGAAAGAAGCGGTACGTATGGGTTCTGAAGTGTTCCACAACCTGGCTAAAGTACTGAAAGCTAAAGGTATGAACACTGCTGTTGGTGACGAAGGTGGCTATGCGCCAAACCTGGGTTCTAACGCAGAAGCACTGGCTGTTATCGCAGAAGCTGTAAAAGCGGCTGGCTACGAGCTGGGCAAAGACATCACCCTGGCGATGGACTGTGCAGCATCTGAATTCTACAAAGACGGTAAATACGTTCTGGCTGGCGAAGGCAACAAAGCGTTCACCTCCGAAGAGTTCACCCACTTCCTGGAAGACCTGACCAAACAGTACCCAATCGTTTCTATCGAAGACGGTCTGGACGAGTCTGACTGGGATGGTTTCGCATACCAGACTAAAGTACTGGGCGACAAAATCCAGCTGGTTGGTGACGATCTGTTCGTAACCAACACCAAGATCCTGAAAGAAGGCATCGAGAAAGGCATCGTTAACTCCATCCTGATCAAATTCAACCAGATCGGTTCTCTGACCGAAACTCTGGCTGCGATCAAAATGGCGAAAGACGCTGGCTACACCGCTGTTATCTCTCACCGTTCTGGCGAAACTGAAGACGCTACCATTGCCGACCTGGCTGTGGGTACCGCTGCAGGCCAGATCAAAACTGGTTCTATGAGCCGTTCTGACCGTGTTGCTAAATACAACCAGCTGATTCGTATCGAAGAAGCCCTGGGCGAAAAAGCACCATACAACGGTCGTAAAGAGATCAAAGGCCAGGCATAATTGCTTAAGCCTTAAAATGAAAATGCCAGTCGAATGACTGGCATTTTTTTTGGCTATTTAAAATCGACCGCCATTTGCTCCGGAATGGTCAGCCCCTGGGTGGTTTGCACGCAGCGGGCGATGTAATCCGTAAACCGAGGGGGCTTTGGCATCCCCATGCTCAGCAGCTTATCGTTGCTGAAGCGCACGTTAAGCGTGGCAAACGCGCCGTATAGCCGCATGGCTTTCAGCATCAGACGCTCGTTGCACGGGCCAAAAATAGTTTTCAGCTCGCGGCGCATTCTGACCAGCGTTTCGTAGCTGACCTGCGCGTATTTGTCACCGACAGGTGCTTTCTCCAGCGCTTGCGCCATCGCCTGATCGATATCGGAAAAGCGAACGCTGTTCTCTTCACCCGCAGAAATGTGTACCACTTCCCCCGGACGCGCGTCGCTGGTGAGCAGCATTAACAGCGCATCGGCGCAATAATCCACCGGAACAACGTCGATCCGGTCTTCCATTGAGCACATAAACTTTTGCAGCATTAGGCCCATGCTGAAGACCCAGAAAATGCTGCTCGACGGCGTGCAGCCGTGACGGGTATGGCCGACAACGATGGACGGACGGGCGATAAGCAGCGGCAGGTCAGGACACTCCTGGCGCATCAGTTGTTCGATGGTTGACTTCGACAAGGTGTATTCCACCAGGTGTTCAGCATTCTCTCTGAATTCAGCGCTTTCGGCGACCAGGGAATCCTGCTCCGGCGTGCATGACATTGCTGTGCCAACGTGGAGGAAACGCTGTAGTCCTGTGACCTGCTCCATACGGCGCGCCAGCGCGAGCGTACCTTCAACGTTGACCTTCCAGATCAGTGGGTTATTACCAAATGAGGCAACGGCCGCACAGTTAACGACATGCGTTACCTGGTCCAGTCGAGGATCGTTCAGAAAGGCTTCAGGCTGGCTGAGATCGCCAATGAGTATGTTATCCACGCTCAGGGAAGCCAGCTTGTCTTCGGGAACGTTGAACTTGCGCATATTCTCCAGCACGCGCTCCAGCCCGCTTTGCGGATCGCCGGCGCGCGCGAGCAAAAGAAGTTTTACGGATCGATCGTGGGTCAGGATTTTTTCAAGTACTGCACCGCCTAGAAATCCGGTCACGCCTGTAATCAATAACATCTTCATTAATACCGTCTCATTATGATTGATGAGGCGGATTGTAGGCGTGCAAAAGTAAACGGCATTTAAATAATAAAACGCCGAAACCGACAGCGTCTTAAGCTTATTTTAAGGAAAGGAAATCAGGTGGATTTATTGGACACTGCAGGCAGGATAAAAATTCAATTTATTAATATTTATATTTTAACTTGTTGATTTTTATTGTTTTTAAGGCTGTTGCTCAGCGAGAAAATAGTAATTCAGAATGTAATAAATATAATACTTTGTTACACCAATCATTTACCGAATAAATGATTTAAATACCACTTAACTAAAATCAAACGACGTGAATCGCAGGCTATTTTATTTAGCCTGCGAAGGATTTTTAGAGCAACAGGGGAAGCGTGGCGCTGGCCGTTTGCTGGCTAACGTCACCGTAACGGCCGTCCAGCGCAATCATGGACGTGGTCAGCAACTCAACCAGCAGCATAACCCCAACCTTCGCATTGAGCGCGCCTGCGCTCAGTGGCCCTTCTGGCTTGGCGGCAACCAGCTGCATATCGCTCAGAGACGCCAGCGGGCTGCGGGGCGTATTGCTGAGCGCCAGAACCTTAACGCCGCGCTTGCGGGCAAGTTTCACTACGTGGAGTAAATCCCGCGTTGAACCCGAGCTGGAGATGGCCACGACCAGGGTCTCCTGCGAAAGCGTTGTCGCATTCATGGCCGCGCGGTGCATATCGCTAAACAGCTGCGCGGGTTTTCCCAGCCGCAGCAGCTTGTAGTGCAGATACTCCCCGAGGATCGCGCTGGCCGCGACGCCGTAAATCTGCACGGACTGCGCCTGATGCAGCGCCAGCGCGGCCTTTTCAAGCAGCGCACGGTCGAGGAGTCTGGCGGTATCCTGCAAAGCCTGCACCGACTCATCCACGACGTTATCAATGTCATCTCCCGACTGACGCGCGGGCTGGCCCTGCTGAATATCCAGCGCAAGCGCCATTTTGAATTCGTTATAGCCCTTGCAGCCCAGCGTCCGGCAAAGACGCGTGACGCTGGCCTCGCTGGTGTGGCTCTCGCGCGCCAGCTCGGTGATCGTCAGGTAGAGCACCCGGGCAGGATCGCTGAGGACAAACTCGCCGAGTTTTTGTTGCGTTGGGCTGTATCCGGAAGCCTCCTGGCGGAGCTTCAGCAGCAGGTTTTCATGGTCCGACATGCCAGGTCCTTAATGTGTTTCTCTGCGCCTAGTGTGGCGGAAAGCGGGGGAAAGATGCCAGTCATTTTGAAAAAGTATGATCGGGCTCCTGGTTTTTGATGATAATTTTCACTATTAAATATTAATGTGGTAAAAATTTTCATCGTCAAATGGGGGAATGAAAAAATGATGCAAATGTTCAGTGGGGCTTCTTCGGGCGGATGGTTTGAAAAAGCGCAGCGCTTCGGCAAATCCTTTATGTTGCCTATCGCCGTATTGCCCGCGGCGGGTCTGCTGCTGGGGATAGGCGGCGCGTTATCCAATCCCAATACGCTGACGGCTTATCCATTTTTAGACGTGGGTTGGCTGCAGGCGATTTTCACCATCATGAGCAGCGCCGGTTCAATTGTGTTTGCGAACCTCTCGGTGCTGTTTGCCGTTGGGGTGGCCGTCGGGCTGGCAAAAAGCGATAAGGGCACGGCTGGGCTGGCGGCGCTGCTCGCGTTTCTGGTGATGAATGCCACCATCAACGCGCTGCTGATCCTTACCGGCAAACTGGTGCATGAGAACCCGGGTGCCGTGGGGCAGGGCATGACGCTGGGTATTCAGACGCTGGAAACCGGCGTGTTTGGCGGTGTAGTGATTGGGCTGGTGACCTGCGCGCTCCATCATCGGTTTAATAAAATTGCGCTTCCGCAGTTTCTCGGGTTCTTTGGCGGCTCGCGCTTTGTCCCCATTATCAGCTCCCTGGCAGCGATACTCGTCGGGGCGGCAATGACCGTGGTCTGGCCGCATTTCCAGAAACTGATTTTTGGTCTCGGCGGGCTGGTGGATGCCACCGGCTATCTGGGTACTCTGCTGTACGGCTTTATTCTACGCATGCTGGGTCCGTTTGGTTTGCACCACATTTTCTATCTGCCTTTCTGGACCACCGCGCTTGGCGGCAGTGAAATCGTCAACGGTCATTTGGTTGAGGGCACACAGCGGATCTTCTTCGCCCAGCTGGCCGATCCCACCACGCGCCAGTTCTACGAAGGCACGTCACGCTTCATGTCCGGGCGCTTTATTACGATGATGTTTGGCCTGCTCGGCGCGTGTCTGGCGATGTACCACACGGCAAAACCAGAGAACAAAAAACGCGTGGCCGGGCTACTGCTCTCTGCGGCGTTAACCTCGTTCCTGACGGGGATTACCGAACCCATCGAGTTCTCCTTCCTGTTTATTGCGCCAGTGCTCTACGTCATCCATGCGCTGTTTGACGGGCTGGCCTTCATGCTCGCGCACATGCTGCATATCACCATCGGGCAAACCTTCTCCGGCGGCTTTATCGACTTCGTGCTGTTCGGCATTTTGCAGGGCGAGGCCAAAACTAACTGGATGTTCGTTCCGCTGGTCGGCGTGCCGTGGTTCTTCCTTTACTACTTTACGTTCCGCTACCTGATTAACCGCTTCGATTTCGCCACGCCGGGCCGCGAAAAGGAGGCGGTGGCTGACGAGGTGACCCTCCCGCAAAGCGAACGCGCCGCGGCGGTGATCGCCGGATTAGGCGGAAAAGAGAATCTGGAAGAGGTGGACTGCTGCGCCACGCGTCTTCGCGTCACGGTCAAAGACGGCAGCAAGGTGAATGATGCGGCGCTGAAGGCCACCGGCGCGCGCGGCGTTATCGTGCGCGGTAACGGTGTACAGGTCATTTATGGCCCGCACGTCACGATTATCAAAAACGAAGTGGAAGAGATCTTATCGTAATGAAAACTGTACTGGATAACCTGAAGGGAAAACTGGTCGTCTCCTGTCAGGCGCTGGAAAACGAACCGTTACACAGCCCGTTTATTATGTCGCGAATGGCGCTGGCGGCGGCACAGGGCGGAGCCGCCGCCATTCGCGCCAACAGCGTGGTGGATATCGCGGCCATTAAACAGCAGGTGTCGCTGCCCGTTATCGGCATCATCAAGCGGGATTATCCTGAGAGCGAGGTGTTTATCACCGCGACGATGAAAGAAGTGGATGAGCTCATGACCGTCTCCCCTGAAATCATTGCCCTTGACGCGACGGCGCGGACACGCCCTGGCGGTGAAGCCCTGGGCGCGCTGGTCGCGGGCATCCGCTCACATTATCCCTCGGTGCTGCTGATGGCGGATATTGCCTCCGTGGACGAGGCCGAGACGGCGCAGGCGCTGGGTTTTGATTGCATCGGCACTACGCTTTATGGCTATACGGCGGACACCGCGGGCCATTCGCTTCCGGAGAATGACTGCGCGTTCTTGAAGGCAGTGCTGGCAGCGGTTACGGTTCCCGTGGTTGCCGAGGGCAACGTGGATACCCCAGAGCGTGCGGCCAGATGCCTGGCGCTGGGCGCGCATACGGTTGTTGTCGGCGGCGCAATCACCCGTCCCCAGCAAATTACCGAACGGTTTATGGCGGCGATAGGCGCGCAAAGCACCGATGGAGCATGACCATCCGGCGGGGATCTGCGATACTTATCGTTTATCCCCTTTACTGAGATGACTATGCAGTACCCGATTAACGAGATGTTCCAGACCCTGCAAGGCGAGGGTTACTTTACCGGCGTTCCCGCTATCTTTATCCGTTTACAGGGATGCCCGGTTGGCTGTGCCTGGTGTGATACCAAACATACGTGGGATAAGCTCGCAGATCGGGAAGTGTCGCTGTTTAGCATTCTGGCGAAAACCAAAGAGAGCGATAAGTGGGGCGCGGGCAGTTCAGAAGATCTGCTGGCCATTATTGGTCGTCAGGGCTGGACGGCGCGCCACGTGGTGATCACCGGCGGAGAGCCCTGCATCCACGATCTGACCCCGCTGACCGAGCTGCTCGAAAAGAACGGCTACAGCTGCCAGATTGAAACCAGCGGCACCCATGAAGTGCGCTGCTCGCACACCACCTGGGTGACGGTATCGCCAAAAGTGAATATGCGCGGCGGGTACGATGTGCTGTCTCAGGCGCTGGAGCGCGCGGATGAGATTAAGCACCCTGTCGGGCGCGTGCGTGATATCGAAGCGCTGGATGAACTGCTGGCGACGCTGACGGACGAAAAGCAGCGGGTGATTGCCCTGCAGCCTATCAGTCAGAAAGAGGACGCGACGCGCCTGTGCATTGAAACCTGTATTGCACGTAACTGGCGCTTATCAATGCAGACGCACAAGTACCTGAATATTGCCTAAAAAAAAGCCCGGTGGCGCTAGCGCTTACCGGGCCTGCGGTTCGAGGCGTTTGTAGGCCGGGTAAGGCGAAGCCGCCACCCGGCAAGCATCACTCGCCGCGATACACGCAGCCTGCCGTACAGGTCTCTTTGATCATCACCGCGCTCAGCAGCGGTACCAGCGGTTTCATCTGATCCCAAATCCATTTCGCCAGAACTTCGCTGGTCGGGTTTTCAAGGCCCGGGATATCATTCAGGTAGTAATGATCCAGACGATCGTAGGTCGGCTTAAACGCCGCCTTTAGTTCAGCAAAATCCATGATCCAACCGGTATGCGGATCAACTTCACCGGTGATCTCAAGACGCACCATAAACGAATGCCCGTGCAGGCGGCCGCATTTATGTCCTTCAGGAACATGCGGAAGGTGGTGGGCGGCTTCGAAGGTGAAATCTTTAAACAGTGTGGTGGACATGATCGCTCTCAGTAATGCGGAAAAAACCGCCGCATAGTACCGGAAAGCACAATTTTTAGCATTAACTAAAACGGCTCTGAAGCCTGAACGTCCGTTAAACGGCGTTTTTCTCGGTTTTTCTTAATAAATTTCAAAGCGTTAATTAATCGGTTTTATCGCTAAGAATGATGACTAAAACAGGTTAGTCCATTTGGTTATTTATTATTTCCATCCCTTCTTTAATTGTTATTATCCTCGCCGTTAACCTTATCTCTAGTTTGGTCTTTTTGCATAAATTCCGCTTTGCTACTGGAACATAACAACGCATGACAACACAGGCCCCACCTTCAAATTTGCTTCCCCTGAACCCGGAGCAACTGGCGCGCCTTCAGGCAGCCACCTCTGATTTTTCTCCCACTCAGCTTGCCTGGGTCTCCGGTTATTTCTGGGGAATGCTCAACCAGCAGCCTGGCGCTGTGGCAGGGGCACCGGCAACGGCCGTTGAAATTCCGGCCATTACCCTGATTTCCGCCTCGCAGACTGGCAATGCCCGCCGCGTGGCCGAAGCGCTGCGTGACGACCTGCTGGCCGCCAAACTGAACGTGAACCTGGTCAACGCCGGGGATTATAAATTCAAGCAAATCGCGTCGGAAAAACTGCTGGTGGTTGTCGCCTCTACCCAGGGTGAAGGTGAGCCCGCTGAAGAAGCGGTGGCGTTGCACAAGTTCCTGTTCTCGAAAAAAGCGCCAAAACTGGACGGCACCGCGTTTGCCGTCTTTGGCCTGGGCGATACCTCCTATGAATTCTTCTGCCAGTCCGGTAAAGACTTCGACAGCAAGCTGGCGGAGCTCGGCGCAGAGCGCCTGCTGGACCGCGTAGATGCAGATGTTGAATACCAGCCCGCCGCCGCGGAATGGCGTGCGCGCATCGTTGAGGTGCTGAAAGCCCGCGTGCCGAAAGAGACGCCGGTGCAGGCCGCGTTCACCGCGACGGGTGCCGTTAACGACATTCACACCAGCCCGTACACCAAAGAGGCCCCGCTGGTCGCGAGCCTGGCGGTGAACCAGAAAATTACCGGCCGCGACTCGGAAAAAGACGTGCGCCATATCGAGATCGATCTCGGCGACTCTGGCCTGCGCTACCAGCCGGGCGACGCGCTGGGGGTCTGGTATCAGAACGATCCGGCGCTGGTGAAAGAGCTGGTTGAGCTGCTGTGGTTGAAGGGAGACGAGCCTGTCACCGTTGACGGCAAAACCCAGCCGCTTTCCGACGCGCTGCAGTGGCATTTCGAGCTGACGGTGAACACCCCGAATATCGTTGAAAATTATGCCACCTTAACGCGCAGCGAATCATTACTGCCGCTGGTGGGCGATAAGGCGAAGCTGCAGCATTACGCGGCGACGACGCCAATTGTCGATATGGTGCGTTTCTCTCCAGCGCAGCTGGACGCCGACGCGCTGATTGGCCTGCTGCGTCCGCTGACTCCACGCCTGTACTCCATTGCCTCTTCCCAGGCAGAGGTGGAGAGCGAAGTGCATATCACCGTGGGCGTGGTGCGTTATGACATTGAAGGCCGCGTCCGCACGGGCGGAGCCTCGGGTTTCCTGGCTGACCGCGTGGAGGAAGACGGTGAGGTTCGCGTCTTTATCGAGCACAACGACAACTTCCGCCTGCCGACGAACCCGGAAACCCCGGTCATCATGATTGGCCCGGGCACCGGCATTGCGCCTTTCCGCGCCTTTATGCAGCAGCGCGCGGCGGACGAGGCGCCGGGTAAAAACTGGCTGTTCTTCGGCAACCCGCACTTTACGGAAGATTTCCTCTACCAGGTTGAGTGGCAGCGCTATGTGAAAGAGGGCGTACTGACCCGCATCGATCTGGCCTGGTCCCGCGACCAGAAAGAAAAAGTATACGTACAAGACAAACTGCGCGAACAGGGCGCAGAGCTGTGGCGCTGGATCAATGACGGTGCCCACATTTATGTCTGCGGCGACGCCAATCGCATGGCGAAGGACGTTGAGCAGGCACTGCTGGAAGTGATTGCCGAATTCGGCGGTATGGATGCCGAAACGGCGGATGAATTTTTAAGTGAGCTGCGCGTTGAGCGCCGTTATCAGCGAGATGTCTACTAATGAGCGAAAAACATCCAGGGCCACTGGTGGTCGAAGGTAAACTGACAGACGCCGAGCGCATGAAGCTGGAAAGCAACTACCTGCGCGGCACCATTGCTGAAGATCTGAATGACGGTCTCACCGGCGGTTTCAAAGGCGACAACTTCCTGCTGATCCGCTTCCACGGGATGTACCAGCAGGATGACCGCGACATTCGCGCCGAGCGTGCTGAACAGAAGCTGGAGCCGCGCCATGCGATGCTGCTGCGCTGCCGCCTGCCGGGCGGGGTGATCACCACCAAACAGTGGCAGGCCATCGACAAGTTTGCGGGTGAAAACACCATTTACGGCAGCATCCGTCTGACCAACCGTCAGACCTTCCAGTTCCACGGCATTCTGAAGAAGCACGTGAAGCCGGTGCACCAGATGCTCCACTCCGTCGGGCTGGACGCGCTGGCGACCGCCAACGACATGAACCGTAACGTGCTCTGCACGTCGAACCCGTATGAGTCCGAGCTGCACGCCGAAGCGTACGAGTGGGCGAAGAAGATCTCCGAGCACCTGCTGCCGCGCACCCGCGCCTATGCGGAGATCTGGCTCGATCAGGAAAAAGTCGCGACCACGGACGAAGAGCCGATCCTGGGCCAGACCTACCTGCCGCGTAAGTTTAAAACTACGGTGGTGATCCCGCCGCAGAACGATATCGACCTGCACGCTAACGACATGAACTTCGTGGCGATTGCCGAGAACGGCAAACTGGTCGGCTTTAACCTGCTGGTGGGCGGCGGCCTGTCCATTGAGCACGGTAACAAGAAAACCTATGCCCGCACCGCGAGCGAGTTCGGCTTCCTGCCGCTGGAGCACACGCTGGCCGTGGCCGAAGCCGTGGTTACTACCCAGCGCGACTGGGGCAACCGTACCGACCGTAAAAATGCGAAAACCAAATACACCCTGGAGCGCGTGGGTGTTGAGACGTTCAAAGAGGAAGTGGAGCGTCGCGCGGGGATCAAATTTGAGCCTGTCCGCCCTTACGAATTCACCGGCCGCGGCGATCGTATTGGCTGGGTAAAAGGCATCGACAATAAATGGCACCTGACGCTGTTTATCGAAAACGGCCGTATTCTGGACTACCCGGGCCGTCCGCTGAAAACCGGTTTGCTGGAAATTGCGAAGATCCATAAAGGCGAGTTCCGCATTACCGCCAACCAGAACCTGATTATTGCCGGCGTGCCGGAGAGCCAGAAGGCGAAGATCGAGAAGCTGGCGCGCGATCATGGGTTGATGGATGCGGTTAAACCGCAGCGCGAAAACTCAATGGCCTGCGTGTCGTTCCCGACCTGCCCGCTGGCGATGGCCGAAGCGGAACGTTTCCTGCCGTCATTTACTGACAAGGTAGAAGCGATTCTGGAAAAACACGGCATTCCGGACGAGCATATTGTTATGCGCGTCACCGGCTGTCCGAACGGCTGCGGTCGCGCGATGCTGGCCGAGCTCGGCCTGGTGGGCAAAGCGCCGGGTCGCTACAACGTACACCTGGGCGGCAACCGTATGGGGACGCGTATTCCGCGGATGTATCGCGAAAATATCACGGAACCGGAAATTCTCGATTCCATTGACGAGCTTGTCGGGCGCTGGGCGAAAGAGCGCGAAGCGGGTGAAGGCTTCGGCGACTTTACGGTGCGTGCGGGCATCATTCGCCCGGTGCTCGATCCCGCCAGGGATTTCTGGGAGTAACCCATCCTTTGCCCGGTGGCGCTTCGCTTACCGGGCCTACGGGTTTTGTAGGCCGGGCAAACGTAGTGCCGCCCGGCAAAACAGGCAAACGAGGTTCTTATGTCCGTACTCGATCTAAACGCCCTTAATGACCTGCCAAAAGTCGAACGCATTCTGGCGCTGGCAGAAACCAACGCTCAACTGGAAAAGCTGGACGCCGAAGGGCGCGTGGCGTGGGCGCTGGAAAACCTGCCGGGAGACTACGTGCTGTCGTCAAGCTTTGGTATTCAGGCGGCGGTCAGCCTGCATCTGGTGAATCAGATCAGCCCGGACATTCCGGTGATCCTCACCGATACCGGCTACCTGTTCCCGGAAACCTACCAGTTTATTGATGAGCTGACGGACAAGCTCAAGCTGAACCTCAAAGTTTACCGCGCGACGGAAAGCGCGGCCTGGCAGGAGGCGCGCTACGGCAAGCTGTGGGAGCAGGGCGTTGAGGGCATTGAGAAATACAATGCGATCAACAAAGTTGAGCCGATGAACCGGGCGCTGAAAGAGCTTAATGCGCAGACGTGGTTCGCGGGTTTGCGCCGTGAGCAGTCCGGCAGCCGCGCCACGCTGCCGGTGCTGGCAGTTCAGCGCGGGGTCTTTAAAGTGCTGCCGATTATCGACTGGGATAACCGGACGGTGTACCAGTACCTGCAAAAACACGGGCTGAAGTACCATCCGCTGTGGGATCAGGGCTACCTGTCAGTGGGGGATACCCACACCACGCGCAAATGGGAACCGGGAATGGCGGAAGAAGAGACGCGATTCTTTGGGCTGAAGCGCGAGTGCGGGTTGCACGAAGGGTAATTTCATTGACTCCCTCTCCCTGTGGGAGAGGGTTGGGGTGAGGGCATCAGGCCGCACGGCGTTCAAAAACCTCAGGCTTTCCCCGCTTTCGCCAGCTCTTTCACCAGCGGCAGCATCACTTTCACTACATCCCGGCTGCGGTGTTCAATGCGCTGCGGCAGGGCGCTATCAATGTGCTGCTGATTATCCAGCATTACGTTATGCCAGCTTGTCCCGTTCGGGAAGGCTTTCGATTTAGCCCGCTGCTGATAGCCATCTTTCTTGCCCAACGCCCAGTTTGTCGCTTCGACGTACAGCACCGGAATGCCCGCCTTATCGAACACTTCCCCATCGTTGCAGCAGCCCGTTCCGCGCGGATAGCCCGGATTACCGCCGGGGTTGCTGGTGGCATAAACCCCGTGGCTGCGGGCAATCGCCAGTGCCCGGTCGCGCGTCAGCTTCCGCACGGTACCCGGCGTACTCTGTCCGCTGTTGAAATAAAGCTTATCGCCGACGATCAGGTTATCGAGGTTGATCACCAGCAGCGTATTTTTCTTCTCTTCAGCACTCATGCGCTTCAGGAGATTCTCAGCGCCGAGTTTGCCTTCTTCTTCACCGCTGGTGGCAACGAAACGAATGCCATACTGGGTGGGAATATTCTTCATCCGCTCGGCCAGTTCGAGCATCACGCCCAGGCCTGCCGCGTTATCGTCCATGCCCTGCAGCGTCAGACCGCCGAGGTTGTTATCCGTATCGGCGTCGCTCATCGGCGCGTAGGTATCGAGGTGCGCCATAATAATAATCTGCTCGTTTGCGCTACCTTCATGCGCTGCGATAACCGTACTGCCGGTCACGTTATGCCAGTTTTTGGTTTTATTTCTGGAGGTATAAACGTAGCGGCTGTGAAACGATCGGATATCGCTCTGGTAACCCATATCGGCAAACTGCTGGCGAATATAGTCAGCGGAGAGCATTTCCGCCGGTGAGCCGGTCATGCGTCCGGGGAAGACGGTGGCAATGTGCCGCGCCTGCATGTTGGCGATTTCACCATACGGTTGATTTTTTGCCTGAGCCGGAAGGATAAAGCAAACGCCGAGCGCCAGGGCAGCAATACGGTGGCGCGTTGCGGAAAACATAGTGAGTCCTTAAAAACAGAGCAAAATTTTGACCCGTCTAGTATGAAACTGTGATCGTCCTTACACAATTTGAATTGCTCTTAAATGCCCGAAATTTCGCGTGTTAAGCACTTTTTGATATTTGCTTTTTCATCGCGTTATTCCATTGAGTAACTACTCATTCCAATTCGTAATTTCATTCGCTCTAAGCCGCCCCCTATAGTCCCTCTATTCCTCGTTGTTAGTGAGTTGTTGCTTGTGGACTATCTGCCCTTATTTGCCGCGATTAAAGAGAAACCGGTGCTGGTTGTTGGTACGGGTGAGATTGCCGATCGCAAAATCGCGTTTCTGCAGCGCGCGGGCGCGCGGGTGCAGGTCGTCGCGGGGGCAGATTTCGACGAGTCACAAATTGACAGCGTGGTGCTGGTGATTGCGGCGACGGAGGATCGCGAACTGAACCGACGCGTTTCCGATGCCGCTCAGGCGCGTTACCGCCTGGTGAACGTGGTCGACGACCAGCCTTTGTGCTCGTTCATCTTCCCGTCGATCGTCGATCGCTCTCCGCTGCTGGTCGCCATCTCTTCCGGCGGTACCGCACCGGTACTGGCGCGCGTGCTGCGTGAAAAAATTGAAGCGCTGCTGCCGACCAGCCTCGGGCGTATGGCGGAGAAGGCCAGCTACTGGCGTAACCATCTAAAAACTCGCCTGACCAGCGTGACGGAGCGCCGTCGCTTCTGGGAGCGCGTGTTTCGCGGCCGCTTTGCCAGCCTGATGCATGCCGGTAACGAGACGGCGGCGCAAAAAATACTCGAAGACGAACTGGATAACCCCGGCAGTACGGGCGGGGAGATCATTCTGGTGGGCGCGGGGCCGGGCGATGCCGGTCTGCTGACGCTGCGTGGCCTGCAGGTGCTGCAGGACGCGGACGTGGTGTTCTATGACCATCTGGTTACCGACGGCGTGCGCGAGCTGATCCGTCGCGACGCGGAGCAAATCTGCGTCGGTAAACGGGCGGGCGAGCACTCCGTCCCGCAGCACGATACCAATCAGATGCTGATTGACGCCGCAAAAGCCGGAAAAACCGTGGTGCGCCTGAAAGGGGGCGATCCGTTTATTTTCGGCCGCGGCGGCGAAGAGCTGCAGGCGGCAGCCGAAGCCGGGGTACCGTTCCAGGTGGTGCCCGGCATCACGGCGGCCTCGGCGGTAACGGCCTACGCCGGTATTCCGCTGACCCATCGCGATTACGCCCAGAGCGTGACCTTTGTGACCGGCCACTACAAGACTGACAGCACGCCGTTTGACTGGTCGCACCTCGCCCAGAGCCGACAGACGCTGGCTATCTACATGGGCACGATGAAGGCGGCGGACATCAGCGAACAGCTTATTCAGCACGGCCGCGCTGCGACGACGCCCGTGGCCGTCATTTCTCGCGGTACGCGCGTCGATCAGCACGTTGCGATCGGCACGCTTGACGATCTTGCAACCCTGGCGAAAGACGCCCCAATGCCCGCCCTGATCGTGGTGGGGGAAGTGGTGCAGCTGCACAGCACGCTCGCCTGGTTTCAGCACACAACCGACACAGAAGGCTTTGGCGCTTCTGTCATAAATTTGGCTTAAGGAACGGTTATGGACCAAAAACGTCTTACACACCTGCGGCAGCTCGAAGCGGAAAGTATCCATATTATCCGCGAAGTGGCTGCCGAGTTTTCTAACCCGGTGATGATGTACTCCATCGGTAAAGATTCCAGCGTCATGCTGCATCTGGCGCGTAAAGCGTTTTATCCGGGTACGCTGCCGTTCCCGCTGCTGCACGTTGATACCGGCTGGAAATTCCGCGAAATGTACGAGTTCCGCGACCGTACCGCGAAAGCCTACGGCTGCGAGCTACTGGTGCATAAAAACCCGGAAGGGGTGGCGATGGGCATTAACCCGTTCGTGCACGGCAGCGCCAAACACACCGATATCATGAAAACCGAAGGGCTGAAGCAGGCGCTGAATAAATACGGTTTTGATGCGGCCTTCGGCGGCGCGCGCCGTGACGAAGAGAAGTCCCGTGCCAAAGAGCGTATCTACTCCTTCCGCGACCGCTTCCACCGCTGGGACCCAAAAAACCAGCGTCCGGAGCTGTGGCACAACTACAACGGCCAGATCAACAAAGGCGAAAGCATTCGCGTCTTCCCGCTCTCTAACTGGACCGAGCTGGATATCTGGCAGTACATCTATCTGGAAAACATCGAGATCGTTCCGCTGTATCTGGCCGCCGAGCGTCCGGTGCTGGAGCGCGACGGCATGCTGATGATGATCGATGACGATCGCATCGACCTGCAGCCGGGTGAAGTGATCAAACAACAGATGGTACGCTTCCGTACCCTCGGCTGCTGGCCGCTGACCGGCGCGGTGGAATCCAGCGCGCAGACGCTGCCGGAGATCATCGAAGAGATGCTGGTGTCGACCACCAGCGAGCGACAGGGGCGCGTGATTGACCGCGACCAGGCAGGCTCCATGGAGCTGAAGAAACGTCAGGGTTATTTCTAAGGAGCCGCCATGAACACCACTATTGCTCAACAAATTGCCAACGAAGGCGGCGTGGAAGCGTATCTGCACGCCCAGCAACACAAAAGCCTGCTGCGTTTTCTGACCTGCGGCAGCGTGGATGACGGGAAAAGCACCCTGATTGGCCGCCTGCTGCACGATACGCGCCAGATTTACGAAGATCAGCTCTCTTCCCTGCACAACGACAGTAAACGTCACGGTACCCAGGGCGAAAAGCTGGATCTGGCGCTGCTGGTGGATGGCCTGCAGGCGGAGCGCGAGCAGGGCATCACCATCGACGTGGCCTACCGCTACTTCTCCACCGAGAAGCGCAAATTTATTATCGCCGACACCCCGGGGCACGAGCAGTACACCCGCAATATGGCGACCGGTGCGTCGACCTGCGACCTGGCGATCCTGCTGATCGACGCCCGTAAAGGCGTGCTGGATCAGACCCGTCGCCACAGCTTTATCTCCACGCTGCTGGGGATCAAACACCTGGTGGTGGCGGTCAACAAGATGGATCTGGTGAACTTCAGCGAAGAGAAGTTCGAGGAGATCCGCCAGAGCTATCTGACCTTTGCTGAACAGCTGCCGGGCAACCTCGATATTCGCTTTGTGCCGCTCTCGGCGCTGGAAGGGGATAACGTTGCCTCACAGAGCGCGAACATGCCGTGGTACAGCGGCCCGACGCTGCTGGAAGTGCTGGAAACCGTTGAGATCCAGCGCGTGGTCGACACCCAGCCGATGCGTTTCCCGGTGCAGTACGTCAACCGTCCGAACCTCGATTTCCGCGGCTTCTCGGGCACCCTCGCGTCAGGCTCCGTGAAGGTGGGTCAACGCGTCAAGGTGCTGCCATCCGGCGTGGAATCGACCATCGCCCGTATCGTCACCTTTGACGGTGACCTGCAGGAAGCGGGCGCCGGTGAGGCGGTAACCCTGGTGTTGAAAGACGAGATTGATATCAGCCGGGGCGACCTGCTGGTGGACGCTCAGGAAACGCTGGTGGCGGTGCAGGGGGCGTCCGTGGACGTGGTATGGATGGCGGAGCAGCCGCTGACCGCGGGCCAGAGCTACGACATCAAAATTGCCGGCAAGAAAACCCGTGCCCGCGTGGACGGTATTCAGTTCCAGGTAGACATCAACAACCTGACCCAGCGCGAGGTCACCGAGCTGCCGCTGAACGGCATTGGTCTGGTCGATCTGACCTTCGACGAACCGCTGGTGCTGGATCCGTATCAGCAGAACCCGGTGACGGGCGGGCTGATCTTTATCGACCGCCTGACCAACGTCACCGTCGGCGCAGGAATGGTGCGCGAGCCAAACGAGCAGGCGAGCGTGGCATCTGAATTCAGCGCCTTCGAGCTGGAACTGAACGCGCTGGTGCGTAAGCACTTCCCGCACTGGGGTGCCCGCGATCTGCTGGGAGGCAAGTAATGGCTGCCCATGATGAGAACGTCGTCTGGCATCCTCATCCGGTCACCGTCGCCCAGCGCGAACAGCTCCACGGTCACCGTGGGGTTGTGCTGTGGTTTACCGGGCTGTCCGGCTCGGGTAAATCGACGGTTGCAGGCGCGCTGGAAGAGGCGTTGCATCAGCAGGGCGTAAGCACGTACCTGCTGGATGGCGACAACGTGCGCCACGGCCTGTGCAGCGATTTAGGGTTCAGCGACGACGATCGTAAAGAGAACATCCGCCGGGTGGGCGAAGTGGCCAGCCTGATGGCCGACGCCGGGCTGGTGGTGCTGACCGCGTTTATCTCTCCGCACCGCGCCGAGCGCCAGATGGTGCGCGAGCGCGTGGGTCATGAGCGCTTTATTGAAGTGTTTGTCGACACCCCGCTGGAGGTTTGCGAAGCGCGCGATCCGAAAGGGCTGTACAAAAAAGCCCGCGCCGGTGAACTACGCAACTTCACCGGAATTGACGCGGTATACGAAGCGCCTGAATCGCCTGAGATTCACCTCGAAGGTCAACAATTGGTAACAAATTTAGTAAGCCAATTATTAGACCTGCTGAGACGGGACGATATTATCAGATCCTGAGACGGTATCGTTCGGGAGCTGTCTTCCCGAACGATGAGTCACGGTCACAGGATTAGCTATGCGCAACAGTGAAAATTATATTATCACCACCGGGTCGGAGCCGCTCGCGACCGACGACGAAACGACCTGGTCATTTCCTGGGGCCATCATTGGCTTCGTCTCATGGCTGCTGGCGCTTGGCATCCCGTTTCTCATCTATGGCGGTAACACGCTGTTCTTCTTTCTCTATACCTGGCCTTTCTTCCTGGCGCTGATGCCCGTGGCGGTTGTCGTCGGCATTGCGCTGCACTCGCTGCTCAACGGCAGGCTTCTGTACAGTACCGCGATCACGATTGTGACGGTGGTCCTGATGTTTGGTCTGTTATTTTTGTGGCTCATGGGCTAACTTCAGCCATAATTCAAACCGTAACCAACTGTGTGACGATATTGTGCAGGACGATTCTGCGGAAAAAATGTGGTACATTTGCCCGCGATGTTGCGGCATCTCTGTTACCCCGGCGTAGTGCCCTGGGGAAGTCTTGGGATGAGGATGCCGTTTTTCAGGGGGCAGGATGGGTAAACTAACGCTGCTGTTGCTGGCTTTGCTAATCTGGCTGCAATATTCGCTGTGGTTCGGTAAGAACGGACTGCACGACTATAGCCGGGTGAGCGATGACGTCGCGGCTCAGCAGGCAACAAACGCCAAACTTAAGGCGCGAAACGATCAACTCTTTGCTGAAATTGATGACCTCAATGGCGGGCAAGAGGCGATTGAGGAACGCGCACGCAATGAACTCAGTATGACAAAGCCGGGCGAAACCTTTTATCGTCTGGTTCCGGATGCGTCTAAACGCAATCAGGGCTCAGCACAGAACAATCGATAATCAGGCCCAGGATTACGACATGGCAGCAACTTTTTCGGACGTATGTGCCGTGGTGCCGGCCGCAGGTTTTGGCCGGCGCATGCAAACAGAATGTCCCAAGCAGTACCTCTCTATTGGCGATAAAACGATCCTTGAGCACGCCGTGGCGGCGCTGCTGGCGCACCCCAGGGTGACGCGCGTGGTCATCGCCATCAGCCCGGGCGATGCGCGCTTCGCGCAGCTACCGCTGGCAAATCACCCGCAGATTACCGTTGTCGACGGCGGTGCCGAGCGCGCCGATTCCGTGCTGGCGGGCATTCAGGCTGCCGGAAACGCGCAGTGGGTGCTGGTGCATGACGCGGCGCGTCCGTGCCTGCACCAGGACGATCTGGCGCGCCTGCTGACGCTGAGTGAAACCAGTAACGTGGGCGGCATTCTCGCCGCCCCGGTGCGCGACACCATGAAGCGGGCTGAGCCAGGCAAAGCGGCCATCGCCCACACCGTCGAGCGCGTTGACTTATGGCACGCGCTGACGCCACAGTTTTTCCCCCGCGAATTACTCCACGACTGCTTAACGCGTGCGCTGAATGAAGGGGCGACCATTACGGACGAAGCCTCTGCGCTGGAGTATTGCGGTTTCCACCCAACGCTTGTTGAAGGGCGTGCTGATAATATTAAAGTGACGCGTCCCGAGGATTTACAGCTCGCGGAATTCTATCTTACCCGTTCGACCCATCAGGAGAAGGCATAATGCGAATTGGACACGGTTTTGATGTACACGCCTTTGGCGGAGAAGGCCCAATTATCATTGGCGGCGTGCGCATTCCTTATGAAAAAGGACTGCTGGCCCATTCTGATGGCGACGTGGCGCTGCATGCCCTGACCGACGCGCTGCTCGGCGCGGCTGCGCTGGGGGATATCGGCAAGCTATTCCCGGACACCGACCCGGCGTTTAAAGGCGCTGACAGCCGCGAGCTGCTGCGCGAAGCGTGGCGCCGCATTCAGGCTAAAGGCTACACCCTCGGCAACGTCGACGTGACGATTATCGCCCAGGCGCCGAAAATGCTGCCGCATATTCCGCAGATGCGCGTGTTTATTGCGGAAGATCTGGGCTGCCATATGGACGACGTCAACGTCAAAGCGACGACCACCGAGAAGCTGGGCTTTACCGGCCGCGGCGAAGGGATTGCCTGTGAAGCCGTGGCGCTGCTGGTGAAGGCGAGCAAATGACAGACTTCGACAACCTGACATACCTGCACGGTAAACCGCAGGGGAACGGGGTGCTAAAAGCCAGCCCTGAAGACTTCCTCGTGATGGAGGATCTGGGCTTTGAGCCGGATGGCGAAGGCGAACATATCCTGGTGCGTATTCTGAAAAATGGCTGCAATACCCGTTTCGTGGCCGACGCGCTGGCAAAATTCCTCAAAATTCACGCCCGCGAAGTCAGCTTTGCCGGGCAGAAAGATAAACACGCCGTCACTGAACAGTGGCTCTGCGCGCGCGTTCCGGGCAATACGATGCCTGATTTAAGTAAATTTGAGCTTGAAGGCTGTAAGGTACTGGAATTCGCCCGCCACAAGCGCAAGCTGCGTCTGGGCGCGTTGAAAGGGAACGACTTTACGCTGGTGCTGCGTGAAGTGACCGACCGCGATGACGTCGAGAAGCGCCTGAATGCCATCAGCGCGCAGGGCGTGCCGAACTACTTTGGCGCGCAGCGCTTTGGCATCGGCGGCAGCAACCTGCAGGGTGCGCTGCGCTGGGCGCAAAGCGATGCGCCGGTTCGCGACAGGAATAAACGCAGTTTTTGGTTGTCGGCGGCCCGCAGTGCGTTGTTTAATCAGATTGTGAGCGAAAGGCTGAAAAAACCGGACGCGAATCAAGTTGTTGTTGGCGATGCGCTACAATTAGCGGGACGCGGAAGCTGGTTTGTGGCAACGGCCGAAGAGATGGCCGATGTTCAGTCGCGCGTGGATGCAAAAGCGCTGATGATTACCGCCGCGTTGCCCGGTACGGGCGACTGGGGAACCCAGGGCGGAGCCTTGGCTGCCGAGCAGTCTGCCGTCGCGGATGCGCAGGCATTACAATCCTTGCTGGTGCGGGAAAAAGTCGAAGCAGCACGCCGCGCGATGCTGCTCTATCCGCAGCAGTTAAGCTGGAACTGGTGGGATGACGTGACCGTTGAGTTACGCTTCTGGCTGCCGGCAGGTAGCTTTGCCACCAGTGTTGTCAGGGAACTTATCAACACCTCGGGTGATTATGCGAATATTGCTGAGTAACGATGACGGGATCCACGCGCCAGGCATTCAGACGCTGGCGAAACACCTTCGCGAATTCGCGGATGTGCAGATCGTGGCACCCGATCGTAACCGCAGTGGAGCGTCTAACTCGCTGACGCTGGAGTCGTCGCTTCGCACCTTTACCTTTGAAAATGGCGATATTGCCGTGCAGATGGGCACGCCAACCGACTGCGTTTTTCTGGGCGTGAACGCGCTGATGCGACCGCGTCCGGATATCGTCGTTTCCGGCATTAACGCCGGGCCCAACCTCGGCGATGACGTGATTTACTCCGGCACCGTGGCGGCCGCAATGGAAGGGCGCCATCTCGGATTTCCGGCGCTGGCGGTCTCGTTAAACGGCCACACGCACTACGACACCGCTGCCGCGGTAACCTGTTCGATCCTGCGAGCGCTTGGCCGTGAGCCGCTGCGCACCGGGCGCATTCTAAACATCAACGTGCCGGATCTTCCTCTTGATGAAATTAAAGGCATCCGCGTCACCCGTTGCGGGAGCCGGCATCCGGCCGATCAGGTGATCCCGCAGCAGGATCCTCGCGGCAATACGCTTTACTGGATTGGCCCTCCCGGCGATAAGTGCGACGCGGGTCCGGATACCGACTTTGCCGCCGTGGATGAAGGCTATGTTTCGGTTACCCCGCTGCACGTAGATTTAACCGCATATAGCGCGCATGATGTGGTGTCGGGCTGGCTGGATCGCGCAGGAGTGAACGCGCAATGGTAAACAAACGTGTACAAACTCTTCTGGAACAACTCCGCGCGCAGGGGATCCGCGACGAGCACGTGCTTGACGCGCTCGCCCAGGTTCCGCGTGAGAAATTTGTAGACGAGGCGTTTGAACACAAAGCGTGGGAAAACGTGGCGCTGCCCATCGGGCAGGGTCAGACGATTTCGCAGCCCTATATGGTGGCTCGCATGACGGAGCTGCTGGAGCTCACGCCCGACTCCCGCGTGCTGGAGATTGGCACCGGCTCGGGGTACCAGACCGCGATCCTGGCGCATCTGGTGCATCACGTTTGCTCCGTTGAGCGGATTAAAGGTTTACAGTGGCAGGCGCGTCGTCGCCTGAAACAACTTGATTTACACAATGTTTCGACACGACACGGTGATGGATGGCAAGGTTGGCAGGCTCGCGCCCCGTTTGACGCTATCATCGTGACGGCGGCCCCGCCTGAAATTCCTGCTGCACTGCTGTCGCAGTTGGATGAGGGGGGCATTCTTGTTCTGCCTGTCGGGGACGAGCAGCAGCTTTTGAAGCGCGTTCGTCGGCGCGGCGGCGAGTATATTATCGACACCGTGGAAGCCGTGCGCTTTGTGCCTCTGGTAAAAGGGGAGTTGGCCTGAGACTCGGAATTATCCAGGGTTATTAAGGCAAATTCAGCGTATGGTGTGGCGCGAAAGATTCGTACCATCACGGTAAATTTTAAGTCACTGGTAGTTAACACATTCCTGGGGGATAAATGAGCGCGGGAAGCCCTAAATTCACCATCAGCCGTGTTGCGGCATTATCACTGGTTTCGCTCTGGCTGGCAGGCTGTACAAGTTCTAACAATGCTCCTGCGCCCGTCAGTTCCGTCGGTGGAAACAGCGGCTCCGGTAACACGTCCAGCGGAATGTTGATCACGCCGCCGCCTAAAATGGGTACTGCTGCACCGCAGCAAACACCACAAATTCAGCCTGTGCAACATCCTGTTACACAGCCAATGCAGGTTCAGCCAGTCGAACAACCTGTTCAGACCCAAAATGGCCGCATAGTCTATAACCGTAAGTATGGGAACATTCCGAAAGGTAGCTATACCGGTGGCAGTACCTATACCGTGAAGCGCGGCGATACGCTGTTCTACATTGCGTGGATCACCGGGAACGATTTCCGTGACCTTGCTCAGCGCAATAACGTCCAGGCCCCGTACGGTCTGGAAGTCGGGCAAACGCTTCAGGTTGGCAACGCAACGGGTACGCCGCTCACGCCTGGCAACACCGTTTCAGCGGCCGACGTGACGGCGCAAAATAACAGCGTGAAGCCTGCACAAAAATCCACCACGGTGGTTGCTTCACAACCTGTAATTACGTATTCTGAGGATTCAGGTGATCAGACTGCTAACAAAATGTTGCCGAATAATAAAGGGACTGCGACTGTTGTCACAGCACCGGTAACGGCACCTGTGGTTAGCTCTACTGAACCGACTGCCAGCAGTATGACATCCAGTTCGCCAATCTCTGCGTGGCGCTGGCCAACTGACGGCAAGGTTATCGAAAACTTCTCTTCCTCCGAAGGGGGAAATAAAGGGATCGATATCGCAGGGAGTAAAGGACAGGCTATCACCGCGACCGCAGATGGGCGCGTTGTGTATGCCGGTAACGCTCTGCGCGGTTACGGTAATCTTATTATCATCAAACATAACGATGATTACCTGAGTGCCTACGCCCATAACGACACAATGCTGGTCCGGGAACAACAAGAAGTTAAGGCGGGGCAAAAAATCGCTACCATGGGTAGCACCGGAACCAGTTCTACACGCTTGCATTTTGAAATTCGTTACAAGGGGAAATCCGTAAACCCGCTGCAGTATTTGCCGCAGCGATAATTTGACGGGGCATGCCAGCCAGGGTGTCTCGTTCAGGGATCACGGGTAGGAGCCACCTTTATGAGTCAGAATACGCTGAAAGTTCATGATTTAAATGAAGACGCGGAATTTGATGAGAACGGAGTAGAGGCTTTTGACGAAAAAGCCTTAGTAGAAGAGGAACCCAGTGATAACGATTTGGCTGAAGAAGAGCTGTTATCGCAGGGCGCCACACAGCGTGTACTGGACGCGACTCAGCTTTACCTTGGGGAGATTGGTTACTCCCCACTGCTAACGGCCGAAGAAGAAGTCTATTTCGCACGTCGTGCTTTGCGTGGTGATGTTGCCTCGCGTCGTCGCATGATTGAAAGTAACCTGCGACTGGTCGTGAAAATTGCCCGCCGTTACGGCAATCGCGGTCTGGCTCTGCTGGATCTGATTGAAGAGGGCAACTTAGGTCTCATCCGCGCAGTTGAGAAGTTTGACCCGGAACGCGGGTTCCGTTTCTCAACCTACGCGACCTGGTGGATTCGTCAGACCATCGAACGGGCTATTATGAACCAGACCCGTACGATTCGCCTGCCGATTCACATCGTCAAAGAGTTGAACGTGTATCTGCGTACCGCGCGCGAGTTGTCCCATAAACTGGACCACGAGCCAAGCGCAGAAGAAATTGCCGAACAACTCGATAAACCGGTTGATGACGTTAGCCGTATGCTGCGTCTCAACGAGCGCATTACCTCCGTTGACACCCCGCTGGGTGGCGACTCCGAAAAAGCGCTGCTGGACATCCTGGCCGATGAAAAAGACAACGGCCCGGAAGACACCACGCAGGACGATGACATGAAACAGAGCATCGTCAAATGGCTGTTCGAACTGAACGCCAAACAGCGTGAAGTGCTGGCGCGTCGTTTCGGTTTACTGGGGTATGAAGCTGCGACACTGGAAGACGTCGGCCGCGAAATTGGTCTGACCCGTGAACGTGTTCGTCAGATTCAGGTTGAAGGTCTGCGCCGCCTGCGTGAAATCCTGCAGGGGCAAGGTCTGAACATCGAAGCGCTGTTCCGCGAATAAGCAACCTTTCGTCAAAAAAGGCCCGTCGTGAGACGGGCCTTTTTCTTTTGGGCTACGGCTGCGCCGTTTCGTGCAGCAGACGCCACGTAATTTTGTCGCCTTCCTGATTAAGCACCGCGGTTGACCAGCGTACGTTGACGGGCTGGTCCGGCCGGGTTTGCGTCTCCCGGTAGTGAAGCACTGCATCCCGATCGCCGCTCTGGATCGTGGTTAATTCATCAATGACGATCTTCAGGCCGGGACGACTTCCACGCTGTTTTTCCAGAAAACTGGCCAGGCCGTTATAGTCGACCTGCACACCGCCCGGCGGAATCATCAGAAAATCCGGGCTGAAGCGGGCGAGCAGGGCGTCGTAATCGCCTTCGCCTTTGCCTAACCAGTCCTCAAGCGCAATGTGGAGGTCGATAATGTCGTGTTCGAAAGGCGTCATGAATTCTCCTGTCGCAGCTGGGTGAGCACCTGCGTATTGTTAAGACGAAAAACGTACATTACAGGCAGTAAGGTAATGCCTGCGGCAAAAATAAACATCCCGTGCCATGCGGCGAGCGGCGGCAGCCAGATTTGCGCCAGGTTCAGCGCCTGCGCCAGCAGCAGGGCGCAGGCAAAAAAGCTCAGCTGACGATTGAGATTCCACAGGGCGCTGGCATCCGGCATATCTTCCCGGCGCGTGGTCAGAAACGCGCTGCTCTGAGCCGTGCTGCTGCACAGGCTTCCTCCCGCGCCCATCAGGGTAAACGCGACGGCAGGCAGCAGCACTGACGAGCTGACGTTAATCAAAAGCAGAATACCCGCTGCCTGCAACAGGCAGCCGATGACAATCAGCGGTCGTGGGCCGATACGGTTAAAATAACGTCCCGTCGCCGTGATGGCTATAAACGATGCCACAGACCACGGCAGCATCAGCATTCCCGTTACGGCCGGGCTCATGTTCGCCTCGTGCTGAAGATAAAACATCCCCGTGACGTTCACCCCAATAAACATGCCGGGCACACAGACGTAGACAAGCATGGAAAAACGCAAAAGCGGGTCCGCGAGCAAAGGCAGGTTTAGCAGTCTGGCCGCATTCATCGCGGGCATTTCGTGCTTAAGCCACAGGCAGGCCAGAGCAAAGGTCATGATAGCCACCGGGAGCGTGGCGAAAAATATCCATCGCCAGCTTAGCGTCTGCACCAGCAGTCCCCCGACAGCAGGAGAACAGGCGGGAGCAAGCAACGCAACCAGCATGACCGCCGAGGAGAGCCGGGCGCGTTCGTGAGGCTTAAACTGCTGCCAGGTCAGCGCCTGCCCGACGGGGATCAGTAAGCCACCTCCCACGCCCTGCAGCACGCGCCAGGCGATCAGGCTTTCAAGCGTTGCAGCCAGGCCTGCCGCCGCAGAGGCTGCGCTGAACAGAAAAAGCGAGAGCAGGATGACGCGCTTTGGCCCGATGCGGCGCGTCAGCACGGCGCTGAACGGGATCACCAGCGTCAGGCCGGCAATGTACCCGTTACTGACCCAGGCAAGCGCTGAAGGCGTGGCGTTAAAATCGTGTGCCATCGCCGGAAAGGCGACGCTGGCAATGAACATATTGATCAGATCAAGAAAAAAGCCCAGCAGGTAGACTGCGGCGACTTTGCTGCGATACGTCATGGTAGATCCTCCGGTGAGGTGGCGTATCGTATCGGCCGGTGAAGAACGGATAAACCTGACAAAGCGCGATATACTGTCAAAATTATTTTGACGGTAAAAAGAGCGATGATGATTAACTTACAGCGCACGCAGATGTTTGTTGCGGTGGCCGACACCGGCAGCTTCACGGCGGCAGCGGATGCAATGGGCCTGACAAAAGCGGTGGTCAGCTTCAATATTCGCCAGCTCGAAGCTGAGCTGGGCGTCACCCTGCTGCTGCGATCCACCCGCCGTCTGACGTTAACCGAGGCGGGCGCGCTGTTTCATCAGCGCAGCGTCGCGCTTCTGAAGGACGCAGAACAGTTGCAGGATGATGTCCGCGCTAACCATGCGGGGCTCACGGGGGAACTGCGGATCACGACAACGCCCGAGTATGGCTCGCAGGTCGTGGTGCCGCTGCTAGCCAGGTTTAGCCAGCAGCATCCGGATCTTCGCGTGCGTCATGTTTCGTCGTCACTGCACGCCGACCTTATCTCGGAGCGCTTTGACGTGGCCATCCGGCTGGGAACGCTTGCCGATTCGCGCTACCACGCCGCGCTGATTTCGCACTTCTCCATTCTCCCCGTTGCGGCGCCCGAGTGGCTCGTTATCCATCCGGTCGAATCGCTGGCGCAGCTGGCGCAGGCCGACTGGATTATTCACGAGCGCGTCGCGTCGCCGCTTCGCTGGCAGGTGAAAGATGCCGGCGGCGCGCCTGAAGCGCTGGAGATTAAAAAAGCGCCGCGTTTGTTTGCCGATAGCGCTCAGGCGCTTATGGCCTTTGCGCTTGCGGGAGGTGGGGTGGCGTTACTGCCGGAATGGCTGGCGCGCGAGGCGCTTGCTGCGGGAAAACTTGTCCCGGTTTTACCGGAATATACCTTTGCGCAGCAGGGCATCTATGCGGTCTATCCGGATGCCCGGCATGTGCCAGCGAAGGTGCGCACCTTTATTGATTTTATGCGCACCAGCGTGAATTAACCGTGCATCATCTTTTTGATGAGGGCAGAGAATTGCTCCCGCTCGGCCTGAGAGAGACGGCCTAAAAACGCCTCATCCACCGCGTTGCCCACCGGCTTACAGCCTGCAAGCAGAGCTTCACCTTCTGGCGTCAGGAAGACAAACCGGCGGCGCTTGTCTGCCGGGTCGTGCTCGCGTTTGACCAGCCCGCGTGCCTCCATGCGGCTCAGCATTTCCGCCAGTGTCGCTTTCGTGCTGACCGCCACTTCGGTCAATGCCACCTGTTCAATACCCGGATGCTCGGCAACTGAGCGCATAACCGCGTACTGCGGCTTGGTCAGTTCCGGTAAGGCATGCTGCCACTGCGCGGTATGCTGTTGAAAAAGCTGACGTAACAGGTGGAACGCCTCTTGTCTTAGTTCCATGAACACTCCGACGGGAAAAATCTCCCACTATGATAGCCGCTATTGCTCCGGATTTTAACGCGGCATTTTTTAGCTATTCGTGTGATCGTGTGCGAACGATCTTGTCAGGAAAACGTTCCGGGAGTAGCTTATCTATAATGTTCGTGTACGAACAAATTAATTGAGGTGCAGAATGAGATTGATCGTGGGAATGACCGGGGCGACGGGCGCTCCGCTGGGCGTGGCGCTGCTGCAGGCGCTGCGGGAAATGCCGGAGGTGGAGACCCACCTGGTGATGTCGAAGTGGGCAAAAACCACCATTGAGCTGGAAACGCCCTACACCGCGCAGGACGTTGCTGCCCTGGCTGACGTTGTCCACAGTCCGGCCGACCAGGCCGCCACGATCTCCTCCGGTTCGTTTCGCACCGACGGCATGATCGTCATTCCCTGCAGCATGAAAACGCTGGCGGGTATCCGCGCTGGCTAAGCCGAGGGGCTGGTGGGCCGTGCTGCAGATGTGGTGCTGAAAGAGGGGCGCAAGCTGGTGCTGGTTCCCCGTGAAACGCCGCTGAGCACCATTCATCTGGAGAACATGCTTGCGCTTTCCCGCATGGGCGTGGCGATGGTGCCGCCCATGCCTGCGTACTACAACCATCCGCAAACCGCCGATGACATCACCCAGCATATCGTGACGCGCGTGCTCGACCAGTTTGGTCTGGAGCATAAAAAGGCGCGCCGCTGGAACGGGCTGCGCGAGGCGAAACATTTTTCACAGGAGACTAAAGATGGCATTTGATGATTTGAGAAGCTTCCTGCAGGCGCTCGATGAGCAAGGGCAACTGCTGAAAATTCAGGAAGAAGTGAACGCTGAGCCGGATCTGGCGGCGGCGGCCAACGCCACCGGACGCATAGGCGACGGCGCACCGGCGCTGTGGTTCGATAATATTCGCGGGTTTACCGATGCCCGCGTGGTGGTGAACACCATCGGCTCCTGGCAGAACCACGCCATTTCGATGGGGCTACCGGCGAATACCCCGGTGAAAAAACAGATCGACGAGTTTATTCGCCGCTGGGATAAATTCCCGATCGCGCCGGAGCGCCGGGCCAACCCTGCATGGGCGCAGAATACGGTGGACGGTGAAGACATTAACCTGTTCGACATCCTGCCGCTGTTTCGCCTGAACGACGGGGACGGTGGTTTTTATCTCGACAAAGCGTGCGTTGTCTCGCGCGATCCGCTCGACCCGGATAACTTCGGCAAGCAGAACGTCGGGATCTACCGCATGGAAGTGAAGGGCAAGCGTAAGCTTGGCCTGCAGCCGGTACCGATGCACGATATCGCTCTGCATCTGCACAAAGCGGAAGAGCGTGGTGAAGACCTGCCGATTGCGATTACGCTGGGCAACGATCCGATCATCACCCTGATGGGCGCGACGCCGCTGAAATACGATCAATCCGAGTATGAAATGGCGGGAGCGCTGCGTGAAAGCCCGTACCCGATTGCGACCGCGCCGTTGACCGGCTTCGATGTGCCGTGGGGATCAGAAGTGATCCTGGAAGGGGTGATCGAAGGCCGTAAGCGTGAAATTGAAGGACCGTTCGGTGAGTTTACCGGCCACTATTCGGGCGGGCGCAATATGACGGTCGTGCGTATTGATAAAGTCTCGTACCGCACCAAACCGATTTTCGAATCCCTCTACCTCGGCATGCCGTGGACCGAGATTGACTATCTGATGGGGCCAGCCACCTGTGTGCCGCTTTACCAGCAGCTGAAAGCAGAATTCCCGGAAGTGCAGGCGGTGAACGCGATGTACACCCACGGTCTGCTGGCGATCATCTCCACCAAAAAGCGTTACGGCGGTTTTGCCCGCGCGGTCGGTTTACGCGCCATGACCACGCCGCACGGTCTGGGCTACGTGAAGATGGTGATTATGGTGGATGAAGATGTCGATCCGTTCAACCTCCCACAGGTGATGTGGGCGCTGTCATCGAAAGTGAACCCGGCAGGAGATCTGGTGCAGCTGCCGAACATGTCGGTGCTTGAACTCGACCCGGGATCCAGCCCGGCGGGCATTACCGACAAACTGATTATCGATGCCACCACGCCTGTCGCACCGGACACCCGTGGCCACTATAGCCAGCCGGTACAGGATCTCCCTGAAACCAAAGCCTGGGCTGAAAAACTGACCGCCATGCTGGCAGCACGTCAATAAGGAGGAAAAGATGATTTGTCCACGTTGTGCCGATGAGCATATTGAAGTGATGGCAACATCACCGGTGAAAGGGATCTGGACGGTTTATCAGTGCCAGCATTGTCTGTATACCTGGCGCGATACCGAGCCGCTGCGTCGTACCAGCCGCGAGCACTACCCTGAAGCGTTTCGCATGACGCAGAAGGATATTGACGAGGCACCGCAGGTGCCGACCATTCCACCGCTGTTGTAAAAAAAAACCGGTGGCGCTGCGCTTACCGGGCGATAACATCGTGCGGTCTGTTTTGCCGGGTGGCGGCTTCGCCTTACCCGGCCTACAAAACCCGTAGGCCCGGTAAGCGCAGCGCCACCGGGCAAAAGACCGCAGAAAACTAGACCAGACTCTTCAGCCGATAAATCCACTCCAGCGCCTGTCGCGGCGTCAGGGAATCCGGATTGAGGTTCTCCAGCGCTTCTACCGCCGGAGAGGTCTCTTCCGCAGGTGCCAGCAGCGACATCTGCGTACCGTCAATCTGCGTCGCCGCCGCGTTTGGTGACAGGCTTTCCAGTTCACGCAGTTTCTGACGCGCGCGCTTGATCACCTCTTTCGGCACGCCTGCCAGCGCCGCGACGGCCAGACCATAGCTTTTGCTCGCCGCGCCATCCTGCACCGTATGCATGAAGGCGATGGTATCGCCGTGTTCCAGCGCATCAAGATGGACGTTTGCCACGCCTTCCATTTTTTCCGGCAGCTGAGTCAGCTCGAAATAGTGGGTAGCAAACAGCGTCATGGCCTTGATTTTATTCGCAAGGCTTTCAGCACAGGCCCAGGCCAGCGACAGGCCATCGTAGGTTGACGTTCCGCGTCCGACTTCGTCCATCAGCACCAGGCTGTTCTCCGTCGCGTTATGCAGAATGTTAGCCGTTTCGGTCATTTCGACCATGAAGGTTGAGCGGCCGCTCGCCAGATCGTCCGCTGCCCCGACGCGGGTAAAGATACGGTCGATAGGGCCAATCTCCACTTTTTGCGCCGGAACGTAGCTGCCGATATAGGCGAGCAGGGCGATCAGCGCCGTCTGACGCATATAGGTACTCTTACCGCCCATGTTCGGACCGGTAATAATCAACATTCTTCGCTGCGGCGACAGGCTCAGCGGGTTAGCGATGAACGGTTCGTTCAGCACCTGCTCAACCACCGGGTGACGGCCTTCAGTGATGCGAATGCCGGGTTTGTCGGTAAATGTCGGACAGGTATAGTTCAGCGTTTCCGCGCGTTCCGCCAGATTCACCAGCACGTCCAGTTCCGCCAGCGCGCTGGCGCTCAGCTGCAGGTCGGCAAGATGCGGCATCAGCATGTCAAACAGCTCTTCATACAGCTGTTTTTCCAGCGCCAGCGCTTTGCCTTTCGAGGTGAGAACTTTGTCCTCGTACTCTTTAAGTTCAGGGATAATATAGCGTTCAGCATTTTTCAGCGTCTGGCGACGGACGTAGTGAATCGGTGCCAGGTGGCTCTGCCCGCGGCTGATCTGAATGTAATAACCGTGTACCGCGTTATAGCCCACCTTCAGGGTGTCCAGCCCAAGGCGCTCGCGCTCGCGGATTTCCAGCTTATCAAGGTAGTCCGTTGCGCCGTCGGCCAGCGCGCGCCACTCGTCCAGCTCCTCGTTGTAGCCAGGGGCAATCACGCCGCCATCACGCACCAGAACCGGAGGCGCATCGATAATGGCGCGTTCAAGCAGCTCGCGAAGCTCGGTAAATTCGCCCATGGTTTCGCGGAGCTTCTGTACCGGCGCGCTGTCAACGTCGCTCAGCTGTGCACGCAGTTCCGGCAACTGCTGGAAAGCATGACGCATCCGCGCGAGATCGCGTGGTCGCGCGGTTCGCAGAGCCAGACGGGCCAGGATACGCTCCATATCGCCCACCTGGCGCAGGACGGGCTGCAGCTCGGTATAGCGATCCTGCAAAGCGGCAATTGTCTGCTGACGGCAAACAAGCGTGTCGGTATCGCGAACCGGCATATGCAGCCAGCGTTTGAGCATGCGGCTGCCCATTGGCGTCACCGTACTGTCGAGGACCGACGCGAGCGTATTTTCTACGCCCCCCGCCAGGTTCTGGGTAATCTCCAGGTTACGGCGCGTGGCGGCATCCATGATGATGCTGTCCTGCTGGCGCTCCATGGTGATAGAGCGGATATGCGGCAGGGCGGTGCGCTGGGTATCTTTCACGTACTGCAGGAGGCAACCTGCCGCACACAGCCCGCGCGGGGCATTTTCAACGCCAAAGCCAATCAGATCGCGGGTGCCAAACTGCAGATTCAGCTGCTGGCGCGCGGTATCAATTTCGAATTCCCACAGCGGACGACGGCGCAACCCGCGACGACCTTCAATCAGCGCCATTTCGGCGAAATCTTCGGCATAGAGCAGTTCTGCCGGATTGGTGCGCTGTAGTTCGGCCGCCATCGTTTCACGATCGGCCGGTTCGCTCAGACGAAAACGTCCGGAGCTGATATCCAGCGTCGCGTAGCCAAACCCCTTGCCGTCCTGCCACAGCGCGGCCAGCAGGTTATCCTGGCGTTCCTGTAGCAGGGCTTCATCGCTGATGGTGCCTGGCGTGACGATGCGTACGACTTTGCGCTCAACCGGACCTTTCGAGGTCGCCGGATCGCCAATCTGTTCGCAGATGGCGACGGACTCACCCTGATTCACCAGCTTCGCCAGGTAATTCTCTACCGCGTGATGCGGGATACCGGCCATGGGAATGGGCTCGCCTGCCGATGCGCCACGTTTGGTCAGCGAGATGTCGAGCAGCTGCGATGCGCGTTTGGCATCGTCATAAAACAGCTCGTAAAAATCGCCCATACGGTAAAACAGCAGGATTTCAGGATGCTGTGCTTTCAGCTTCAGATACTGCTGCATCATCGGCGTATGTGCGTCGAAATTGTCGATTGTGCTCATGGAGTTATGATGTCCATTTCTTTGAAAATAAACCGTTTTGAGCGGCTCAGTGGCCGTTTGTTCCTTCTATTGTCGCATGAAAAAAAGATACGGCGCAGAAAAATGTCGTCGCTTTACGAGGTGCCTTCCGACATGAGCTCAATGACGATTTTTCCGTGCTCCACGCCCACTCTGACCCGGGAATGGGTGGTAAACCCCGCCTGTTCAAGCCAGTCGCCTTTCAGGCTCAGCGCCGCATGCACGCTGTAACGCTTCGGTATCTTGGTATTGCGGTCTTCATGGCGCTTTCTAAAATATCCCACTTTTAAATGGCGATAGGGTTTGCTGCTCGCTCTCTCTTGCATAGGGTCTCCTGAAAACATGGACAACGGTCATGTTTGATGCCTGTATAAAATACCAGTGATTGTCGGGCGGTGCAGGGCTAAAACTGGAATCAGGCTTCAGAAAACGGCATGCAACAACTGAAATTCTGCGCTTAAAAGTGTATTGTGAATGCACTTTATTATTAGGTAAGCCGTTATGTCCGTTAAACGCATATCACGAGAAAAAGAGACCATCGCGAAGATGATCGCGTTGTATGAAAAGCAGTGCCCGCAGGCTTCGCAGGACGCAGGTCATTATCAGGCGCTCAAGGCGTATGCGGAAAAGCGCCTGGATAAATGCGTTTTTGGGGAGGAAAAGCCGGCCTGCAAACAGTGTCCGGTGCACTGCTACCAGGCTGCCAGGCGCGAAGAGATGAAGCAGGTTATGCGCTGGGCAGGCCCGCGTATGTTATGGCGCCATCCCATCCTGACCGTTCGTCATCTGATTGATGACCGCCGTCCCGTGCCGGAATTGCCGGAGAAGTATCGTCCGAAAAAGTGACCGGTTCAGCGTCTCAGCGGGCGGAAAATCACGTTGAGTGCCAGCGCGCTAAAGAGCGGGAAAATTGCCAGCAGGAGCCAGGGGTATATTGCCTGCGTTGAGGGCACCAGAGCGCGATCCAGTAGATTGCCAAACAGCAAATTTCCAGCCAGTACCGCGACGCCTCCGGCGGTAGAGAGTGCGCCGTAATGCGCCCCCAGCGTTGATTCCTCGGCGAAGCGCGGAATGAGATCTTTTGCCGATGGCACCAGCAGCATCTGTCCCAGCGTCAACAGCGTTACAAAACATACCGACGGCATAAGCCGCAGCCAGCCCTCAGGCGGTTCTGTCGCCGCAAACATCGCTACGCTCGCAAAGGCGGCGGAGAGCAGCAAGAAGCCCACCGGCAGAATTCTCACCGCCCCCACGCGTCGGGCGAAGCGGGCCAGCGGAAGCTGCAAAGTGATGATCAGCACCGAGGCCAGCATAAACAGCGGGCCAAGATCTTTCTCGTTTCCGCCAGAGCGCTGGATTTCTACCGGCAGCGCCAGATAGAGCTGGTTATAGCTTAACAGCCACGAGCTGTAGGCAATGATAAAGGCGACAAAGCGCGGCTGGCGGAACGTCGTCCACCAGGGCTGTATGTTTAGCGTCTGTGAGCGGTGGTGGGAAGCAGGAAGGCAGAAGTACAGCACCACCAGGGCAATAATGAAAACCCCTGCACCCGCCAGCGCCACCTGGCGGAAGCCAAGCCCAGTCAGCAGAGCACCGACAACCGGGCCCAGTACCGCGCCGAGTTCACCGCAGACGGCAAAGAGGGCAAACCACTCCGCCCGGCTGCGCTTGCCTCTCGCCTCGCTTTGCGTGCCTGCTTTTGCCAGCAGTGCCTCAATCGAGGGGGAGAACAATGCGCCGCCGATACCGGTCAGGCACGCCCCAAGAATGATGGGCCAGAGTGCGTGCCCGAACGCCAGCAGCAGATAGCCCGCGACGCGAATAATACACCCGCTCAGAATAACGACTTTCGCGCCAAACCGGTCCGAGAGCGCACCGCCGACGATAAACATCCCCTGCTGGGAGAACGTGCGAAGGCCCAGGATCAGCCCGATAAGCCCGCCTGAGAGCAGCATATCGTCGCGCAGGAATATCGCCAGGAAGGGAACAACGGCGTAAAAGCCAATGTTAAAAACAAACTGGCTGCCCAGTAAAACGGGCGGCCAGAGCGTGGTGGCAGGGCGAAGGAGCATCGTCGTTCACTCGCCCCTAAACGATAAAGTGAATGTGCTTTTTGCCATGGAACGGCGAGATCTCAATTTTGGTTTTGACCCGGAAGACATCCCACAGCAGCGACTCGGATAAAATGTCCTGCGGCGTTCCCGTCGCCACAATTTGCCCTTTCTGCATCACAATCAGCGAGTCACAGAACATCGAGGCGTGATTGAGATCGTGGATTGCGACAATGCTGGTGACCGGTAATTCGCTGATCAAATGCATCAGCTGCATCTGATGATGAATGTCCAGGTGGTTGGTCGGTTCATCCAGCAGGATTTCAGTCGGGGTCTGAGCCAGCGCGCGGGCAATGTGTACGCGCTGGCGCTCGCCGCCGGAGAGGCTCAGCCAGCCCTGGTCGCTTTTATCCAGCATATCCACGCGCTGCAGGGCGGCGGTGACGGTCTCGTCATCGTGCGTGCTCCAGTTGGAAAAAGGGGAGTGGTGCGGAATACGCCCGAGCTTCACCACGTCGCGCACGCGCATATTGGCGTCGGTCATCCCGTGCTGTTCAACGAAGGCGACCCGGCGGGCAAGCTGCTTTTTGGCAATGCGAGAGATGTCCTGGCCGTCCAGCGTCACACAGCCCGCATCCGGGCGGCGCAGACCAGCCAGAATGCGCAGAAGCGATGATTTACCGCAGCCGTTAGGGCCAAGCAGTCCTACCGTTTCTCCCCGTGACACCTTCAGCGAAACGTCATTAACGATGACTTTTTTACCCACCTTCCAGGTAATATTTTCAGCGCAGATACTCATCACTTATTCCTTGAGCGGTAGATAATCACGGCAAAGAACGGAACGCCTACCAGCGCGGTTACCACGCCCACGGGCAGGCTTTGCGGGGCAATCAGCATGCGCGAGGCGATATCTGCCAGCACCATCAGGATTGCGCCTGCCAGCGCGCTGGCAATCAGCAGCGTACGGTGCAGCGGCCCGAACAGGAAACGCATGACGTGCGGTACCACCAGTCCTACAAAGCCGATTGAGCCCGCCATGCTAACGATGGTCGCGGTAATCAGTGCGGTGGTGGTGAAGAGCGCCAGGCGCACCCACGGGACGGCGATGCCCAGAGACGCCGCGGCGTCATCGCCGAACGTAAAGGCATCCAGCGCCCGGGAATAGTAAAGGCAAACGGCTAGCCCAATCAGCACCACCACCAGTGCCAGCTGGAACTCAGGCCAGCGAACGCCGCTGAAGCTGCCCAGCAGCCAGAACATTACGTCGCGCGCCTGCTGCGCGCTGGCGGAGGTGCTGATGGTGTAGGCGGTAATGGCGTTAAACAGCTGAGAGGCGGCTACGCCCGCCAGAATGGTGCGTTCATTGCCGCCGCGCGCGCCGTTGGTCAGGAAGGCGACAAACGCAAAGGCGGCGAACGCCCCGGCAAAGGCGCCGGCGGAGAGCGACACCGCGCCGGTGCCGATCCCCAACACCACGACGGATACCGCCCCGGTCGACGCGCCTGCGGACACGCCAAGCACGTACGGCTCCGCCAGCGCGTTCTTCAGCAGGCTCTGCAATACGGCACCGCAGATGGCCAGCCCTGCGCCGCAGCAGGCTGCCACCAGCGCGCGGCTCAGGCGAAAGTCCCAGATAACGCTCTCATAGATGCGGTTGAGCGGAACGCCGGTGAACCCCATTTTATTGCTGATGGCATAAAAGACGTTCTGCAGCGGGATGGACAGTTCGCCGACGCTGACGCTTAGCGCGATAACCAGAAATAACAGGACAAAGGCGAGCAGGCACGAGCTCATCAGCACCAGGCTCTGCCGGGCCTGAAGAACGGCGGATGTCATCAGTTCAGCCCCAGTTTTCTGAGCTGTTCGCCGACCTGCTCAGCCCCGTAAATCGTGCGGATTGTCGGGTTCATCGCCTGGCCGTCCATCACCACGATATGGCCTTTTTTCACCGCGTCCAGCTGGCTTACCGCCGGATCGCTCTTCAGGAATTTGATTTTTTCTTCCGCGTTATCCAGTGCCCAGCGGTTGCGGTCGAGGCTGGACACCACGATGACATCCGGATTGGCGGCAATAATGCTTTCCCAGCCGACGGTTGGCCATTCGGTCTCAGAAGTGATGGCGTTGTGCCCGCCCAGCACGTCAGCGATGAACCCAGAGGCGCTGTTTTTACCGCCGACGTAGGCGTCCGCAGAAGGGGATGAGCTGGAGAACCAGAAGACAAACGACAGGTCTTTTTTATTCTTGCTGAATTCCTTACGCAGGTCGGCCTCGCGTTTTTTGAAATCCGCAATGACGGCCTGGCCGCGATCTTCAACGTTGAAAATTTTAGCGAAATCCTCAATCTCTTTATAGAGATAGGTCATATCCCACAGCTTCTGGCGGCTGCCGTACATATCGCCGGCGGCCTTTTTGGTCGCGCACATGCCCGGTGATAAATAGCTGTTCACGCCGACGGTGGCCAGATCTTCACGCTTTGCGACCTTACTCTCCGGCCCGAGCAGCAGAGGAAGCTGGGCAGGAACAAAATCAGGGTTTTGCGACAGGATGGATTCCAGCGTCGGGATTTCTACCGTCAGGGTTTTGATTTTTGCATTCTGTTCCGCCAGCTGCGGCAGCACTTTGGTCGGCCAGAAGGCGCTGGCCTTCACCTTATCTTCCAGGCCCAGCAGGAGCAAAATTTCGACGGTGTTCTGACCCAGGGCCACGACGCGTTCCGGCGCTTTGGTGAACGTCTCTTTATAGCCACAGTTTTCAATCGTCAGGGGATATGTGGTTGCCAGAGCAGAACCGACCGACGCAATCGCCAGGCCTAACGCGCAGATGACCTTTTTCATTAAACGCTACCCTTCATAAATATTATTGTTGTTGCAAATGAAACTCATTATTAAGGCGGAATTTTATACAGAGGAAACGATTTTGTGTCAATGAGGGACAGTTGCGCAGGGTAAAGAATGGCGGTGTCAGAAAAACACCGCCGGAATGCGGCCTTAAGCCAGGCTCTCTTTATCAATCCCGAGACGCTTCATGCGCGACAGCAGGGTGGTACGTTTTAACCCCAGGCGCTGGGCGGCACCTTTTGGTCCGGCGACCACGCCGTTGGTCTCTTTCAGCACGCGCATTATGAGCTGATATTCATCTTCTCCCTCTTTTGCTGTCTCGGCGGCGGGCGCGATCGCGTCAGGAAGCGTAACCTCAGGCAGGGAGAGCTGCAGCACATTGCCGCGCGTCAGCAGCACCGCGCGCTCAATGACGTTTTCCAGCTCGCGCACGTTGCCGGGCCATTCCATTGATGAAAGGGTGCGTAACGTCTCGGCAGGGATACTGTCGATGTTGCGTCCCATCCGGCGCGCAATCTTCGCGGTAAACGCTTTGACCAGCAGGGGAATATCTTCCGGGCGTTCGCGCAGCGGCGGCAGGAAGATCGGGAAGACGTTCAGGCGATAGTAAAGATCGCTGCGAAACTCGCGGTCGGCGACCATTTTTTTCAGGTCGCGGTTGGTGGCGGCAATCAGCCGCACGTCGGTCTGGATAAGCTTGTTGCTGCCCAGGCGCTCAAACTCCTGCTCCTGCAGGACGCGCAGCAGCTTCGGCTGTAGCTCCAGCGGCATATCGCCCACTTCGTCGAGGAACAGCGAGCTTTTGTCCGCCAGCTCAAAACGGCCCAGACGCTGGCTGCTGGCCCCGGTAAACGCGCCGCGCTCGTGGCCGAACAGGTCGCTTTCCAGCAGTCCCGCTGGCATCGCGGCGCAGTTCATCTTCACCATCCTGCGGCTGTTGCGGTTGCTCAGATTGTGGATGGCGCGGGCAATCAGCTCTTTACCCGTGCCGGTTTCGCCCAGGATCAGCACCGTGCTGTCGCTTTGCGCCACCATTTCAACCTGCTTGAGCACGCTGTACATGGCATCGCTGCGCCCGATGATTTCACCAAACTCGCTGTCCACGTTGTTGAGCTGTTCGGTCAGGGCGAGGTTCTCATCCACCAGCCGCTCTTTCAGACGATGAATTTCCTGATAGGCGAGGGCGTTATCCAGGGCGATGGAAATACGCTCGGCGATCTGGCGCAGCAGCTTCAGGTTGGCGGTGGTGAATACGCCCTCCTCACACTGCGCCAGCTTCAGCACGCCGAGCATGGTGTCACCGGACATGAGGGGCAGCAGGCACAGCGTCTGAATTTTGTTGCCCCAGGTGTTGAACAGCATTCGCTCGTAAGGGGCCACCGGATCCTGTTCGTTCAGGTTGAGCAGCAGGATCTCTTTGCTTTTAAACACCCGCTCGGAGAGCGTACCGGCCTCATCGACCTCGCTCTGCTCGTGTGCCGGATTGGCCTCATCAAGATAGTGGGTGGAGTAGATGTTGAGCTTGCCCTTGCGATGGCCGCGCAGCGCGATGCTGATAGCGTCGATTTTAAAATAGTGGTGGATCTCTTTTGAGACTTCGCTGACCAGCTCGTCCATGTCGAGCCGTGACAGCACGGCGTTGGTGATGGCGACCAGAATGCGGAAGTTGTCGCGCTCGCGGCTCAGCAGGTCGTAATCGACGTTATTGGTGACGCGGCTTTGGATCTGCTCCGCGACGACGGCCACAATCTGGGTAAAGGTGTGCAGGCGTTCGTACTCCGCCTCGCGCCACGGCTGGTCGGTGGTGCGGATAAACTCGCAGCCGCCAAAAATCTGGCCCTCTGCCGCCAGCGGCAACATGCAGTAATGCCCGAAAGGCTGATAAAGGTTGCTCTCCGCAAGCCTCGGCCACGCCTGCCGGAACTCGTCAAAATTGCAGTGCAGCACTTCAGGCCGGGAAAGAATGCGGCGCACCGGGCCATGCGCCAGATACGTTTCGTCTTCGTATTCAAACGTTTTGCCATTATCGCGCGTTGAGTAGTAGCTCGCGCGATGCGTTCCGCTATGCCAGAGCACAATCGCGGCGCTGTCGGCCAGCGCCGACTGCCTGACCAGCCGCGTCAGGGCATCGCTCAGCGCGCCGAGATCGGGCTGCTGTAAAAGTGTGCGCGTGATGTCAAACAGGCCCTGCTGTCCAAGATCGCTCATCGGTGTATACGGCATATTGCTTTCCAATAGAAACTGGCAAAAAGAGACGTTCAGTGCTGACCGCTTTTGGCGCGGTTCTAGCAAATACGGGGTAAGGGTTCCGCGTGCGGCAGATCCAGCGTGCGTTTCACGCCGTAAAGCCCGGTCAGGCGCACCCCTTTGCGCTCAACCACTTCACCAATGATTGCCGCCTCGCGTCCTGAGGGGTGCGCCCGCAGCTGTTCAAGCACGGCCTGTGCCGCGGCGCGTTCAACGCCAACCACCAGCTTGCCTTCGTTGGCAAAGTTGAGCGGGTCAAGCCCCAGCAGTTCGCAAAGCCCGCGAACGGCGGGCTTAACGGGCAGGCTGCGCTCGGCGAGCTCAATCCCGCACCCGCAGCTTGCCGCAAATTCATGGACCACGGCGTTTACGCCGCCTCGCGTCGCGTCCCGCAGGGTCTTCACGCCGGGGATCGCGCGCAGCGTCTGAATCAGCGGGGTGAGTACCGCGCAGTCGCTGCGCAGTTCGCCGTCCAGCCCCAGGCCTTCGCGCAGGTTCAGGATGGTCGCCCCGTGGCAGCCCAGCGTTCCGGTCACGATCAGCACGTCGCCCACGCCGAGGCGCTGCGCGCCCCAGTGAATATCGGCGGGGATTGCCCCCATGCCGGCGGTGTTGATGAACAGTTTGTCGGCCGCGCCGCGCTGTACCACTTTGGTATCGCCGGTGACGATAGCAATCCCCGCCTCGCGCGCGGTCTGCGCCATGCTGTTGACCACCGCGGTGAGCGTCTCCATCGGCAACCCCTCTTCAAGGATAAACCCGCAGGAGAGGTAGCGCGGAATGGCGCCGCTGACGGCGACGTCGTTCGCCGTACCGCAGACGGCGAGCTTGCCGATATCGCCGCCCGGGAAGAACAGCGGGTCAATCACGTAGCTGTCCGTAGAGAAGGCCAGCCTGTCGCCCTGCGCGGTGAGGGTCGCGAGGTCAATGCGCGCCTGGTCTTCCTGCTCGGCGAGCCAGGGGTTGTTGAAGGCTTCCATAAACAGCCGGTTAATCAGTTGCTGCATCGCCTGTCCGCCGCTTCCGTGCGCCATTTCAACCGTATTCATGCTTCACTCTCCTGGTTGCGATACTGATACCACGCGGCACACGCCCCTTCGGAGGAGACCATCAGCGCGCCAAACGCCGTTTGCGGATTACAGGTGTTGCCGTATAGCGGGCATTGATCAGGCTTGCATTTACCGGTGAGCACCTCGCCGCAGCGGGCACGGGGATCGTCGCAAACCTGCTGCGGCTGCGGGCGGAAATGCGCTTCGGCGTCGAACGCGCGATAGGCCGGCGTCAGGCGCACGCCGGATTCGGCAATCAGCCCCAGGCCACGCCATTCGCTGTCGCCCTCAACGCAAAACACGTCGGCTATCGCCTGCTGGGCCCGTTCATTGCCTGCATCCGGTACCACGCGGCGGTACTGGTTTTCCACTGCACTCAGGGCCGCTATTTTCTGCTCAACCAGCATGGCGACACCTTGCAGTAGATCAAGTGGTTCGAAACCAGCGACCACTAACGGACGATTGTACTGTTCAGCGATAAAACCGTAGGCGTCTGTGCCAATCACCATGCTGACATGCCCCGGCGCCAGAAAGGCGTCAATTCCGTTTCCCGGCTCTTCCAGCAGGCTGCGCAGCGTGGGGATGAGCGTAATGTGCTGGCAGAAGAAGAAAAAGTTATCGACGCCGCGCGCTTTCGCCTGCTGCAGCGTGATGGCGGTGGCGGGCATGGTGGTTTCAAAGCCCAGGCCAAAAAACACCACCTTGCGCGCGGGGTTATCCGCTGCCAGCGTCAGGGCATCCATCGGCGAATAGACGATCCGGATGTCGGCCCCGCGCGCTTTTGCCTGCAGCAGCGAGCCGTTTTTCCCCGGCACGCGCATCGCGTCGCCAAAGGTGCAGAAAATGACGTCGGGCCGGCTGGCAATCTCGATGCAGCTGTCGATACGCCCCATCGGCAGAACGCAGACCGGGCAGCCGGGGCCGTGAATAAACTCGATGTTGTCCGGCAGCAGCTGGTCGAGGCCAAATTTGAAGATGGCGTGCGTGTGTCCGCCGCACACCTCCATGATCCGCAGCGGTTTTTCTGCCGTGTACTCCAGCAGCGCCGCGCGCGTTTTCAGATGCCCGATAAGCTGCAGCACCTGCTCCGGGGCGCGGTATTCATCAACGTAACGCATGATTATCGCTCCTCGCCGTACAGCAGCGCGCCCACGTCAGGCTCCACGTCGAACATGTTTTGCAGGGCGTCGAGCGTGTCGCGGGCTTCCGCTTCGTTAATTACGCTCATGGCAAACCCCACGTGCACCAGCACCCACTGGCCGAGACGCGATGCGCCGCTTTCATCGCTGCTGCCGACCAGCGTCAGGTCGACGTCGCGCAGTATGCCGCAGACCTCGACTTTGGCCTGATTACCGTCGATGGAGTGAATCTGTCCCGGTACGCCTATGCACATCGTTCGTTCTCCAGCCAGCGAAGCCAGCCGTCCATGCCGTCGCCGCGCGTGGCGGAGACCAGCAGAATGTTAATGTCCGGGTTCACCTCGCGGGCGTACGCCAGGCACTTATCCACGTCGAAGTTCAGGTACGGCAGCAGGTCGACTTTGTTCAGCAGCATGAGGGAGGCGGCGGCAAACATATGCGGGTACTTCAGCGGCTTGTCTTCGCCTTCGGTCACCGAAAGCACCGCGACTTTATGCCGTTCACCGAGGTCGAAGCTCGCCGGGCAGACCAGGTTGCCGACGTTTTCAATAAACAGAATACCGTTGTCCGCCAGCGGCAGGCGCGGGGCGGCGTCGGCAATCATCTGCGCATCCAGGTGGCAGCCTTTGCCGGTGTTGACCTGAATCGCCGGTGTGCCGGTTTCGCGAATGCGCGCCGCGTCGTTAACGGTTTGCTGATCGCCTTCTATCACCGCGCAGGAGACGCGCCCGTTCAGGCGCTTGAGCGTTTCCGTGAGCAGCGTGGTTTTGCCGGAGCCGGGGCTGGAGACCAGGTTCAGCACCAGCTGCTTGCGGGTGGCAAAGCGGGCGCGGTTGCGGGCGGCGAGCTGGTTATTTTTGTCCAGCACGTTGATCTCCACCTCCAGCATCTGGCGCTGGCTGATGCCCGGCGCGTGGGTACCCGCTTCGCCGTGGCCGTAGTGCAGATCGCCCGCATCGGAGCGTTGCGGGACGAAAGCGATCCCGGTCAGTGCCGCAGAGGGACGTGGGGCTGGTGAAAACGGCGCGGAGCGAAACGCGGAATGAGGACGGTGTTCATCCCCTTCTATATACAGGTTGCCTTCGGCGCAACCGCAGGTGCTACACATACTTTACTCCTTCTCGATTTCGAGGCGTTGGATCTGCATGCCGTCATCTGCCACGATGCGCAGCCCGGTGCTCTGGCACTGCGGACAGCGCTGAACCTTCGATGACAGCAGGGTGACGTACTGCTGGCACTGCCCGCACCAGCACTCCGCCTGCTGCTCTTCAATATGCAGTTCGCAACCTTCCGCCAGCGTGCCGCGGCACACCAGCTCAAAACAGAAGTTCAGGGCGCTGGTCTCGACGCAGGAAAACGCCCCGACCTTCAGCCAGACGCCGGTGACGCGCTTCGCGTGGTTTTGCACTGCCTGCTGTTCGATAAGTTCCAGAGCCCGCTGGCAGAGGGTGATTTCGTGCATGACGCCTCCTCAATGAATTGCGCCATTGAATGCAATAACAGTGCCAGCTTGATTTTTGTTAAGGCGTGTCGATGTCAACGCTGTCGAAATGACACGTCGACACCCCGGCGTTGACAGCGTCTTTTTGGTTTAATTTCTTTAAAATCAATCAAATAAAAACTGGCATGGAATCTGCTTAACAGCCGCTATCTCCATTAAACGGATACCTTCTATGACTATTTGGGAAATCAGCGAAAAAGCGGATTACATCGCGCAGCGTCATCAACAGCTGCAGGACCAGTGGCACCTCTACTGCAACTCTCTGGTCCAGGGCATTACCCTCTCGAAAGCGCGTCTTCACCACGCGATGAGCTGTGCGGCGCAGGGCGACATGCAGTTTGTCCTCTTCGGCCATTTCATCATCAACGTTACCCTGGCGGATAACTTCAACAGCCACACCATTGAGTACCACCTCGAGACAAAAGACGGCCAAAAACAGTGTATTGCGAAGGCGCAGCTGATGGCCGATGGCATGGTGGACGGCCACGTCAGCAACCGCGATCGCCAGCAGGTGCTGGAGCACTATCTGGAAAAAATCGCGCCGGTTTATAACGGCCTGTACGCCGCAGTCGAGAACGATCTCCCGGTCAACCTGAAGCAGCTGATGGATGGAAATGCCTCAGCAAACGTGGCCTGACCGATGCGTGTCGAGAAGTGTCGACAAGACAGTTTTTCGTCAAAAATGACTATCACCAGAGGATGACCCGGTGAACCGTTTTGTAATTGCTGACTCGACGGTCTGTATTGGCTGTCGAACCTGCGAGGCGGCGTGTTCGGAAACGCATCGCCTGCATGGGCTGCAGTCCATGCCGCGCCTGCACGTCATGCGTAATGAAAAAGAGTCTGCCCCGCAGCTCTGCCACCACTGTGAAGATGCCCCCTGCGCAGGCGTCTGTCCCGTGAATGCCATCACCCGCGTTGATGGCGCTGTCCAGCTGAACGAAAGCCTGTGCGTAAGCTGCAAGCTGTGCGGCATTGCCTGCCCGTTCGGCGCGATTGAATTTTCCGGCAGCCGCCCGCTGCACATTCCGGCGAACGCCAACTCGCCAAAAGCCCCGCCCGCGCCGCCGGCGCCTGCGCGCGTAAGCACGCTGCTGGACTGGGTGCCCGGCATCCGCGCCGTTGCGGTGAAGTGCGACCTGTGCAGCTTTGATGAGCAGGGGCCGGCCTGCGTGCGCACCTGCCCAACCAAAGCGTTGATTCTGGTTAACATTCGCGACATCGCACGTACCAGCAAGCGTAAACGCGAGCTGACCATCAACAGTGATCTTGGCGACCTTTCTCTGCTACAGGCGCTTAACGAGGGGGCGAAATGAACGCGGCGATGATGATTACCAGCGCGATAGCCTGTTTTGCTGCCGCCGCCGTTCTGGCGCAGATCTTCTCTTTCCATAAAATCCTCAGCGGCTTGGTCGCCGGGGTCGGCGGGGCGGTAGGTAGCCTGATGACGCTGGCGGCAGGCGGTGCTGTTCTGCTCGGCGGGCAATCCGTTGACGCGCTCGTGCCGCTGATTCGCCACGCCGTTGAGATCGCGCCGCTGAACGCCGTCTGGCTGGTGACGTTTGGCTTGTGCGGGCTGTTTATCAGCCTGTTCAATATCGACTGGCACCGCCACCCGCACGCTAAAGCCAACGGCCTGCTGGTCAATCTGCTGATGGCGACGGCGGTCTGCACCGTTATCGCCAGTAACCTCGGCGCGCTGGTGGTGATGGCGGAGATCATGGCGCTCTGCGGCGTGTTTCTGACGGGCTGCAGCGCCTCCGGCAAGCTGTGGTTTGCATTGGGACGCCTGGGGACGCTGCTGCTGGCGCTGGCCTGCTGGCTGGTGTGGCAACGCTTCGGCACGCTGGACTTCGCTGCGCTCAACGGCCATCCGCTGGGGAATGACGTCTGGCTGCTGGGCGTGATTGGCTTTGGCCTGCTCGCCGGAATCATCCCGCTGCACGGCTGGGTGCCGCAGGCGCATGCAAATGCCTCCGCGCCCGCCGCCGCGCTGTTTTCTGTGGTGGTGATGAAGGTCGGTCTGTTCGGGATTCTGGCGATTACGCTGACCGACGGCCAGCCGCCGCTGTGGTGGGGCGTCGTGCTGCTGGTCGCCGGGATGGTTACCGCCTTCGTCGGCGGCTTGTACGCCCTGATGGAGCACAATATCCAGCGTCTTCTGGCGTATCACACCCTCGAAAATATCGGCATCATCCTGCTCGGCCTGGGCGCGGGCGTGACCGGGCTGGCGCTGAATCAACCGGCGCTGATTGCCGCCGGCTTTATCGGCGGTCTCTATCACCTCGTCAACCACAGCCTGTTTAAAAGCACCCTGTTCCTCGGCGCGGGAAGCGTCTGGTTCCGCACCGGCCATCGGGATATTGAAAAGCTGGGTGGGATTGGCAAAAAGATGCCGGTGGTTTCACTGGCGATGCTGGTCGGGCTGATGGCGATGGCCGCGCTGCCGCCACTGAACGGCTTTGCCGGGGAGTGGGTGATCTATCAGTCCTTCTTCGCGCTCGGCCAGAGCGACGTCTTTATCGCACGCCTGCTCGGCCCGCTGCTGGCGGTCGGGCTGGCGATTACCGGGGCGCTCGCGGTGATGTGCATGGCGAAAGTTTACGGCGTCACCTTCCTCGGCGCGCCGCGCACGCGCGAAGCTGAAAACGCCTGCTGCGCACCGGTGTTGATGGGTGTGAGCGTGGTTGCGCTGGCGCTGTGCTGCATCGCGGGCGGGGTTGCCGCGCCGTGGCTGCTGCCGCTGCTGGGTAACGCCATTCCGCTGCCGCTGACCGTGGCGAATACCACCGTCTCTCAGCCTATGATCGCGCTGCTGCTGATTGGCGCACCGCTGCTGCCGTTCGTCCTGATGCTGTTCTTCAAACGCGACCGACTCTCTTCCCGCTCGCGCGGTGCGGCGTGGGCCTGCGGCTACGAACACGAACAGTCGATGGTCATCACCGCCCACGGTTTTGCCATGCCGGTGAAAGAGAACTTTGCCGCGGTGCTGAAGCTGCGCCACTGGCTGAATCCGGTGGGCTGGGTACCAGGCTGGCAAAATGCCGCCGCGCCCGCACTGTTCCGCCGTCTGGCGGTCATCGAGCTGGCGGTGCTGGTGGTGATTGTGATTTCACGAGGAGCCTGACATGAGTTTGTTACTGGCATTACTTCAGGCGCTGGTGCTGTTCGCCGCTGCGCCGCTGCTTTCCGGGATTAGCCGCGTGGCGCGCGCCAGGATGCACAACCGTCGCGGGCCTGGCGTGCTTCAGGAGTACCGCGATCTCTTCAAACTGCTTTCTCGTCAGAGCGTGGCCCCGGACGCCGCAGGCTGGGTCTTCCGCCTGACGCCGTTCGTGATGGTGGGGGTGATGCTGACCATCGCCACCGCGTTGCCGGTGGTGACGGTGGGCTCGCCGCTGCCGGCGCTCGGCGATCTGATTACGCTGATTTACCTCTTCGCCATTGCCCGCTTCTTCTTTGCCATTGCGGGTCTGGACACCGGAAGCCCGTTTACCGGCATCGGCGCCAGCCGCGAGGCGATGCTGGGCGTGCTGGTTGAGCCGATCCTGCTGCTGGGGCTGTGGGTCGCCGCGCAGGTCGCGGGTTCAACCCATATCAGTTTTATCACCGACACCGTTTATCACTGGCCGGTTGCCCGCTCGATCCCGCTGGTGCTGGCGCTGTGCGCCTGCGCGTTCGCCACGTTTATCGAGATGGGCAAACTGCCGTTCGACCTTGCGGAAGCCGAGCAGGAGCTGCAGGAAGGGCCGCTCACCGAATACAGCGGCTGCGGCTTTGCGGTGCTGAAATGGGGCATCAGCCTCAAACAGCTGGTGGTGCTGCAGATGTTTGTCGGCGTCTTCTTCCCGTGGGGGCAGATGACGCACTTCTCCGCGGGCGGCCTTGTGCTGGCCGTGGTGGTAGCCGCCCTCAAGCTGCTGGTCGGCGTGCTGGTGATTGCCCTGTTTGAAAACAGCATGGCGCGCCTGCGTTTTGTGGAAACGTCGCGCATCACCTGGGCCGGTTTTGGTTTTGCATTTTTAGCGTTCGTCTCCTTGCTGGTGGCGTGATTAAAGAGAGTTTTTATGTCTGAAGAAAAGAAAGGTCAGCAGTATCTCGCCGCGTTGCATCAGGCTTTCCCCGGCGTGGTGCTGGAGGAGTCCTGGCAAACCAAAGACCAGATAACCGTCACCGTAAAGGTGAACTACCTGCCGGAAGTGGTGGAGTTCCTCTATTACCAGCAGGGCGGCTGGCTGTCGGTGCTGTTCGGTAACGACGAGCGTCAGCTGTGCGGCAATTACGCCGTGTACTACGTGATGTCGATGGAGCAGGGGGAGAAGTGCTGGCTCACCGTGCGCGTAGAGGTCGATCCGGCTAAACCGGAATACCCGTCCGTCACGCCGCGCGTGCCTGCCGCCGTCTGGGGCGAGCGCGAAGTGCGCGACATGTACGGCCTGGTGCCGGTTGGCCTGCCGGACGAGCGCCGCCTGGTGCTGCCGGACGACTGGCCGGACGAACTTTATCCGCTGCGTAAAGACAGCATGGACTACCGCCAGCGCCCGGCGCCGACCACCGACAGCGAAACCTACGAGTTCATCAACGAGCTGGGCAGCAAGAAGAACAACGTGGTGCCGATCGGCCCGCTGCACGTCACCTCCGACGAGCCGGGCCACTTCCGCCTGTTCGTTGACGGCGAAAACATTATCGACGCCGACTACCGCCTGTTCTACGTCCATCGCGGCATGGAAAAGCTGGCGGAAACCCGCATGGGCTACAACGAAGTGACGTTTCTTTCTGACCGCGTGTGCGGCATCTGCGGCTTCGCCCACAGCACCGCCTACACCACCTCGGTGGAGAACGGCATGGGGATCGTGGTGCCGGAGCGCGCGCAGATGATCCGCGCCATTCTGCTGGAGGTGGAGCGCCTGCACTCGCACCTGCTGAACCTCGGCCTGGCCTGCCACTTCGTCGGCTTTGACTCCGGGTTTATGCAGTTCTTCCGCGTGCGCGAGGCGTCGATGAAGATGGCAGAGATCCTCACCGGGGCGCGCAAAACCTACGGCCTGAACCTGATCGGCGGGATCCGCCGCGACCTGCTGAAGGACGACATGATCCAGACCCGCCTGCTGGCGCAACAGATGCGCCGCGACGTGCAGGAGCTGGTGGACATGCTGCTCAGCACGCCAAACATCGAGCAGCGCACCGTGGGCATCGGCCGTCTTGACCCTGAAATCGCCCGCGACTTCAGCAACGTCGGCCCAATGGTGCGCGCCAGCGGCCACGCCCGCGATACCCGCGCCGATCACCCGTTTGTCGGCTACGGCCTGCTGCCGATGACCGTGCACAGCGAGCAGGGCTGCGACGTTATTTCGCGCCTCAAGGTGCGTATCAACGAGGTATTCACCGCCCTGAATATGATCGACTTCGGCCTCGATAACCTGCCGGGTGGCCCGCTGATGGTGGAGGGCTTTACCTACATCCCGAACCGCTTTGCCCTCGGCTTTGCCGAAGCGCCGCGCGGGGACGACATTCACTGGAGCATGACCGGCGACAACCAGAAGCTCTACCGCTGGCGCTGCCGCGCGGCCACCTACGCCAACTGGCCAACCCTGCGCTACATGCTGCGCGGCAACACGGTTTCCGATGCGCCGCTGATCATCGGCAGCCTCGACCCGTGCTACTCCTGCACCGACCGCATGACCGTCGTGGACGTGCGCAAGAAGAAAAGCCAGGTGGTGCCGTACAAAGAGCTTGAGCGCTACAGCATTGAGCGTAAAAACTCGCCGCTGAAATAAGGACTCGCCATGTTTACCTTTATCAAAAAAGTGATCAAAACCGGCACGCAGACCAGCCGCTATCCGCTGGAGCCGATGCCGGTGGATAAAAACTTTCGCGGCAAGCCGGAGCACAATCCGCAGCAGTGCATCGGCTGCGCGGCCTGCGTCAACGCCTGTCCGTCGAATGCCCTGACGGTGGAAACGGATCTCAAAACCGGCGAGTTGGCCTGGCAGTTTAACCTCGGGCGCTGCATCTTCTGCGGCCGCTGCGAAGAGGTCTGCCCGACGGTCGCCATTCGCCTGTCTCAGGAGTACGAGCTGGCGGTGTGGAAGAAAGAGGATTTCCTGCAGCAGTCGCGCTTTGACCTGTGCAGCTGCCGCGTCTGCCGGCGTCCGTTCGCCGTGCAGAAAGAGATCGACTACGCCATCGCGCTGCTGCAGCACAACGGCGACGCCCGCGCGGAGCATCATCGTGAAAGCTTTGAAACCTGCCCGGAGTGCAAGCGTCAGAAGTGCCTGCTGCCGTCCGACCGTATTGATATCACCCGCCATATGAGAGAGGCCAGCTGATGGACAATTTACTCGGCCCGCGCGACGCAAACGGCATTCCGGTGCCGATGACGGTGGACGAATCCATCGCCAGCATGAAGGCGTCGCTGCTAAAAAAAATCAAACGCTCGGCCTACGTCTACCGCGTGGACTGCGGCGGCTGCAACGGCTGCGAGATTGAGATCTTCGCCACGCTGTCGCCGCTGTTTGACGCCGAGCGGTTCGGCATCAAGGTGGTGCCGTCTCCGCGCCATGCTGACATCCTGCTGTTCACCGGGGCAGTGACACGCGCCATGCGATCCCCCGCGCTGCGCGCCTGGCAGTCCGCGCCGGACCCGAAAATCTGCATCTCGTACGGGGCCTGCGGCAACAGCGGCGGCATCTTCCACGACCTTTACTGCGTCTGGGGAGGCACCGACAAAATCGTGCCGGTGGACGTCTACATTCCGGGCTGTCCGCCGACGCCTGCCGCGACGCTGTACGGCTTTGCGATGGCGCTCGGCCTGCTGGAGCAGAAAATCCACGCGCGCGAGCCGGGCGAGCTGGATAACCAGCCTGCGGCCATCCTGCACCCGGACATGGTGCAGCCGCTGCGGGTCAAGGTCGACTGCACGGCGCGGAAACTGGCGGGCTACCGCTATGGCCGCCAGATTGCCGACGATTATCTGCGCCTGCTGAGCCAGGGCGACCATCAGGTGGCGCGCTGGCTGGAGGCGGAAAACGATCCGCGCCTCAACGAGATTGTGGCGAACCTGAACAGCGTTGTGGATGAGGCGCGTATCCGATGAGTGAAACGGTGGTGTTCAGCCAACTGAGCCGTAAGTTTATTGATGAGAACGATGCCACGCCGGATGCGGCGCAGCAGGTGGTCTATTACAGCCTGGCGATTGGGCATCACCTCGGGGTGATCGACTGCCTCGAAGCGGCGCTGAGCTGCCCGTGGCCTGAGTACCTGGCGTGGATCGCCACGCTGGAGGAGGGCAGTACGGCGCGGCGCAAAATGGAGGGCGTGCCGAAGTACGGCGAGATCGTTATCGACGCCAACCACATTGCGATGCTCGCCAACGCCTTTGACGCGGCGCTGAGCAGACAAACCCCCGAGCAGCAGGCGTGGAGCAAAACGCTGCTCGGCATGCTGCATGACATTCATCAGGAGAGCGCCATCTACCTGATGGTGAGGAGATTACGTGACTGACGTTTTACTGTGCGTGGGCAACAGCATGATGGGCGACGACGGCGCGGGGCCGCTGCTGGCAGAGATGTGCGCCGCGAACCCGCAGGGCGGCTGGGTGGTTATCGACGGCGGCAGCGCGCCGGAAAACGACGTGGTCGCCATCCGCGAACTGCGCCCGGAGAGGCTGTTAATCGTCGATGCCACCGATATGGGGCTCAACCCCGGTGAGATCCGCCTGATTGACCCGGACGACATCGCCGAGATGTTTATGATGACGACGCACAATATGCCGCTGAACTACCTGGTCGATCAGATTAAAGACGACGTGGGCGAGGTGCTGTTTTTGGGCATTCAGCCGGACATTGTCGGATTTTATTACCCGATGACGCCGCCGGTGAAAGAGGCGGTGGACGTGGTGTATTCACGGCTTGCCGGGTGGGTTGGGGATGGGGGATTTTCTCCACTCTGAGCAGTGCCGGGTGGCGGCATTGCCTTACCCGGCCTACCAAACCCATCTCCCCCTCCCTGTGGGCTGAGGGTTCCCCACAAAATAATGCCTGCAGGGACGACCCCCTCTCCCTTTAGGGAGAGGGCTGGGGTGAGGGGGAACATACGGCTCTGGTGGTCATTCCGTTCACTTCATGTTCCTTGCTACTCTGTAACGACATGACCGGTGAACGTGCCAGGGTGGCTCAATCGTCACCACCCTGGCGACCCGGGCTCCCGGCGGTAAATCGCCGCTTCGCGGTACCCTCAGCTTATTCCTTCAGGCTATCGGGTCGGGCATGAGCCTGCATCCCTGCAGGCCACGCCCTCTCGGCGCATCCCTGCGCCTCGCCCCGGCCTTACGGAAACGCCTCGGCGATTTACAGCCGGACCAGGGCATCGCTGTAATCCATTCATTTTCCTGAAGCAACATTCACCGCTTCCGGTTAAAAAAATTACTGGGGATCCCTCAGCCCTGTGGGAGATGGCTGGGGTGAGGGCAACAGCCTATTCGAGATCCGCCCCGTTACTCGCAATCACCTTCTTATACCACCCGAACGATTTCTTGCGCTTGCGGTCAAGCGTGCCGTTGCCCGCGTCGTCGCGGTCAACGTAGACAAAGCCGTAGCGCTTGCTCATTTCACCCGTTGAGGCCGACACCAGGTCGATACAGCCCCAGGTGGTATAGCCCATCAGCGGCACGCCGTCCTCAATTGCGTCGCCCATCGCGCGGATATGCTCGCGCAGGTAGCTGATGCGGTAGTCGTCGTTAATCTCGCCATTCGCATCGATCTCGTCCTTCGCCCCGAGGCCGTTTTCCACCAGGAACAGCGGCTTCTGGTAGCGGTCGTACATCATGTTCATGGTGATGCGCAGGCCGAGCGGGTCAATGCCCCAGCCCCATTCGCTCACCTGTATGTGCGGGTTACGCAGAGACTTCACAATGTTCGCCGCGCTGGTGTTGCCCGCGTTCATGTCCGCCGACGCGCAGCGCGAGGCGTAGTAGCTGAACGAAACGAAATCGACGGTGTTTTTCAGCAGTTCGTCATCGCCCGGGTCTTTCACAATCACCACGCCTTTCTCGCGGAACACGCGGGCGGAGTAGGCCGGATAGCGGCCGCGCGCCTGCACGTCGATAAAGAACAGGTTCTCGCGATCTTTCTCCAGCGCCATCCACACGTCTTCCGGCTTGCAGGAGTACGGGTAGAAATTGCCGCCCGCCAGCATGCAGCCCACCTGGTTTTCCGGGTTCACCTCGTGGGCGATTTTGGTCGCCAGCGCGCTCGCCACCAGCTCGTGGTGCGCGGCCTGGTACTTCACCTGGTCCTCGTTTTCACCTTCTTCGAAAACCAGCCCCGCGCCGGAGAACGGGCTGTGCAGCATGATGTTGATTTCGTTGAAGGTCAGCCAGTATTTCACCAGCCCGTTAAACTCTTCAAAGCAGGTGCGGGCGTAGCGGGCGAAGAAATCGACCATCTTGCGGTTGCGCCAGGAGCCGTACTCCGTCACCAGGTGCATGGGGACGTCGAAGTGGCAGAGCGTCACCAGCGGCTCGATATTGTACTTTTTGCACTCCTCGAACACCGCGCGGTAGAAGGCAATACCTTCCTTATTCGGCAGCGGCTCGTCGCCGTTCGGATAGAGGCGGCTCCAGGCAATCGAGGTGCGGAACACCGTAAAGCCCATCTCCGCCATCAGGGCGATGTCTTCTTTATAGCGATGGTAAAAATCAATCGCCTCGTGGCTCGGGTAGAACTCGTCGTCACGCAGCGAAAAACGCTTTTCCTTACCGAGCTTCACCGCCAGGCGATTCGCGCCGTGGGGGATCATATCGACCGTCGTCAGCCCTTTGCCGCCTTCACGGTAAGCCCCTTCACTCTGGTTAGCGGCAAGCGCGCCGCCCCATAAAAATCCTTGTGGAAAAACAGACATTCTTACCTCGCTTTCAATTTATGCTTGTGCCGCTTTGCTTTGGGCCGGTGCGGTCTGCAGGGCGCGCGCTTTTTCGGCGTCGTCTTCAACCGGGATATCCTCAAAGCCGAGTATCAGGGTCAGAACAAACGACAGCACCACTGCCAGCCCCATCACGCCAAACACCCAGACGATGGTCATCGGGTTCGCCGGGTCAAAGAACTGCACGCTGGTAAACAGCCCCGGCGCCGCCATCGAGTGGCTGGCAAGACCCGCGATGCCGGCCACCGCGCCGCAGATAAAGCCGCTGATCAGGCTCGCAATCAGCGGACGCTTCAGGCGTATCGCCACGCCGTACAGCGCCGGTTCAGAGATCCCCGCCATAATGGCGGAAGCTGCCGCCGCCAGCGCCGTCTGGCGCAGTTCCGGGTTTTTGGTTTTCCACGCCACCGCCAGCGACGAGCCGCCGAGCGACAGGTTGGCGCCGATTTCGGACGGCATCACCATCCCCTCTTTGCCCGTTTCGGCAATGGTCTGAATGATGGTCGGCGTAAAGACGCGGTGCATCCCGGTCATGACCAGCAGTGGCCACAGCGCGCCCATAATGGCAACGGAGAGCCACCCCAGATAGCCGTGAATGGTGTAAACCAGCGCGGAGATGGCGCTACCGATCCAGATGCCCAGCGGCCCAATCAGCACGATGGCAAGCGGGGCGGCAATCAGCACGATCAGCATCGGCTTGAGGAAGTTTTTCGTTACCGCCGGGGTAATGCGATCGACCCAGCGTTCGATGTAAGACAGGCACCAGGTCATCACCAGCGCGGGGATGACGGTGTAGGTGTATTTCACCGCCGTCACCGGGATAAAGGCGAACTCAACGTGCTCGCCCTGCGCGGCTTTCGCCATCAGTTCGATAAAGCTCGGGTGGACCAGCACGCCCGCAATGGCTATCGCCAGCGACATGTTGGTTTTGAACTTCACCGCCGCCGAGGCCGCCACCATCAGCGGCAGGAAGAAGAACGCGCCGTCGCCGATGACGGTCAAAATGGTGAGCGTCGGCGCGCCTTTTGGCAGCACGCCGGTCATCTCAAGGATCATCGCCAGCAGCTTGACCATCGAGCCGCCGATGATCGCCGGGATCAGCGGGGACATGGTACCGATCAGCGCGTCGAGGATCCCGGCGCCGATGCGGCGTAATGTCAGTTTCTGCGGGCCTTCCGGTACAGCAGGCTGCAGGCTGCCTGGCAGCAGGCTCACCACTTCGCGGTACGCCTGAGAAACGGTGTTGCCAATAATGACCTGACACTGGTTGTCATTGCGTACCACGCCGAGCACGCCGCTGATGCTTTTCAGGCGCGCGGCGTCGGTAAGGCTTTCGTCTTTCAGGACGAAGCGCAGACGCGTCATGCAGTGGGTGACGGCGACAATGTTCTCTTTGCCGCCCAGCGCGCTGACAACGTCGTTCGCCAGCGCGGCGTAATTTTTGGCCATCGGATGTGATCCTGTTATCGTTGTGAGAAATGTAGGAAACCGGTTCCACATAATCATCATGAGTTTTTATGAATGAAACAAGATGGCTTTTTGACCATTTTTTCGTTTCGTGATGCGGATCGCAATGGGGTGCTAAAAGCGTGATTTCGCCGCTGCGACAATTTCCCCGCGGTGCAGTACACTGCGCATCATCAGAGGCAGACGGATTAACAACATGACCACGATGCTTGAAGTGGCGAAGCGGGCAGGCGTTTCGAAAGCCACGGTGTCCCGGGTGCTGTCGGGAAATGGCTACGTCAGCCAGGAGACCAAAGACCGGGTGTTTCAGGCCATTGAAGAGAGCGGCTATCGTCCGAATTTACTGGCGCGCAACCTGGCGACCAAGCGTACTCAGACGCTGGGGCTGGTGGTGACGAACACCCTTTATCACGGCGTTTACTTTAGCGAACTGCTGTTTCACGCCGCGCGCATGACGGAAGAGAAAGGGCGGCAGCTGATCCTCGCGGACGGCAAGCACAGCGCGGACGAAGAGCGCGAGGCGATCCAGTACCTGCTTGATATGCGCTGCGACGCGGTGATTATCTATCCGCGTTTCCTGAGCGTGGAAGAGATGGATGAGATCGTCGAGAAGTGCGAGCAGCCCATCATGGTGCTCAACCGCCGCCTGCGGAAAAACAGCAGCCACAGCGTCTGGTCCGATCATAAAGCTTCCAGCCAGGACGCGGTGGCGCAGCTGATTGCGAAAGGCCACCGGGACATCGCGTTTATTACCGGCTCGCTGGATTCGCCGACCGGGGTTGAGCGTCTTTCCGGCTACAAAGACGCGCTGGCGCAGCACGGTATTCCGCTGCGCGAGGGGCTGATCGCGCAGGGGAAGTGGAACCCCGCCAGCGGCGCGACGGCGGTGACCGAACTGCTTGCGCGCGGCGAGCGCTTTACGGCGCTGGTGGCGAGCAATGACGATATGGCGATTGGCGCGATGAAGCAGCTGCACGACAGCGGCGTTGCCACCCCGGACGCGGTATCGGTGATCGGTTTTGACGACGTGGCCATCGCGCCTTACATCGTGCCGTCGCTCTCCAGCGTTCGCATCCCGGTGACGGAGATGATCCAGGAAACCATTAGCCGCCTGATCTTCATGCTCGACGGCGGAGAGTTCAAATATCAGCAAACCTTCTCCGGCGAGCTTGTCCTGCGCGACTCGGTTATTGACGGCCCGCACCGCTGATGTCGACAGCTGTCATCGTCATAAGTGACGATGACAGCGCCGCTGTGATTTTTAAAATAGCTTTAAATCAATAGGTTAATAATTGGCACGGTTTATGAATATCTCCGCGCATAACTGTAATGCTGGAGAAGCAGATGAACCGTTTTATTATGGCCGATGCCAGTAAGTGTATTGGTTGCCGTACCTGTGAAGTGGCGTGCGTGGTTTCCCATCAGGCAGAGCAGGATTGCGCGTCGCTTACCCCTGACACCTTCCTGCCGCGCATTCACGTCATCAAAGGCGTGAATATTTCCACCGCCGCCATCTGTCGTCAGTGCGAAGACGCCCCGTGCGCGAACGTCTGCCCGAACGGGGCGATCAAACGCGAGAAAGGCTTTGTGCACGTGATGCAGGAGCGCTGTATTGGCTGCAAAACCTGCGTAGTCGCCTGCCCGTACGGCGCGATGGAGGTGGTGGTCCGTCCGGTGGTCCGCAACAGCGGAATGGGGCTGAGCGTGCGCGCGGAAAAAGCCGAAGCCAACAAATGTGACCTCTGCTACCACCGCGACGCCGGCCCGGCCTGCATGGAAGCCTGTCCGACGCACGCGCTGGTCTGCGTCGATCGCGACAAGCTTGAGCAGATGAGCGCGGAAAAGCGCCGTCGCGCGGCGTTCGACACCTCCTCATCACTGCTGTTCTGATCCGCCATGAGCAGTAACGGCGTACAGCTGCGCGTGCGCGGCAAGGTGCAGGGCGTGGGGTTTCGTCCCTTCGTCTGGCAGCTGGCGCAACAGCTTCAGCTTGCAGGCGATGTCTGCAACGACGGAGAGGGCGTGCTGGTGCGCCTCGCGGGTAATGGGGGGGCCTTTACCGCGAGGCTGCATCAGGACTGCCCGCCGCTGGCACGCATTGACCGCGTTGAAGCGCAGCCGTTCACCTGGGCGCGCGTGCCGAAGGACTTTACCATCCGCCACAGCGCGGGCGGGGCGATGGACACCCAGATTGTGCCGGATGCCGCGACCTGTCCGGCATGTCTGGCTGAAATGCGCGATCCGCGCGAGCGCCGCTATCGCTACCCGTTTATCAACTGCACCCACTGCGGGCCGCGTTTCACCATTATTCGCGCCATGCCCTATGACCGCCCGGCGACGTCGATGGCGGCATTCCCGCTCTGCGCGCCGTGTGAAGCGGAGTACCGCAACCCTGCCGACCGACGTTTTCACGCCCAGCCGGTCGCCTGCCCGGACTGCGGGCCCGCGCTTGCGTGGCGGGCGGGCGACGTCACTGCTGCCGGTGAGGCTGCGCTGAGCGCGGCGGTGAAGACGCTGAAAAACGGCGGTATTGTCGCCATTAAAGGGCTGGGGGGCTTTCACCTCGCCTGTGACGCACGGGATCCCCAGGCGGTCGCGACGCTTCGCTCGCGCAAGCAGCGTCCGGGTAAACCGCTGGCGGTGATGATCCCGAATGCCGACGCGTTACCCGCGTCGATTCAGACGCTGCTCGGCTCACCCGCTGCACCCATCGTACTCACGCCGAAAGCCTGGCTGCCCGCATTTCCCGACGGCATCGCGCCGGGTCTGGATGCGTTAGGCATCATGCTGCCCGCTAACCCGCTGCATCATTTACTGATGCAGGACTGCCGGCATCCGCTGGTGATGACCTCCGGCAACCTCAGCGGTCGTCCGCCTGCCATAACCAACGAGCAGGCGCTGGAAGAGCTCGGCGAAATTGCGGACGGCTTCCTGCTGCACAACCGCGACATCCTGCAGAGAATGGATGATTCGGTGCTGGATCGGGACGGGGCAGTGCTGCGCCGTGCGCGCGGCTTTGTGCCGGATGCCGTCACGCTGCCGGCAGGGTTTGACGATATCCCCGCCATGTTGGCTACCGGCGCGGAGATGAAGAATACCTTTTGCCTGGTGCGCGGGAACCAGGCGGTGCTGAGCCAGCACTTTGGCGATCTCGGTGACGACGGCGTCGAGGCGCAGTGGCGTTCGGCGCTGGCGGTGATGCAGCAGATCTACGCCTTTCAGCCGCAGCGCGTGGTGTGCGACGCCCACCCCGGCTACCACACCCGGCAATGGGCGCAGGAGCAGGCGCTGCCGGTTGAAACCGTACTGCACCATCACGCCCACGCGGCGGCGTGCCTGGCTGAAAACGGCTGGCCGCGCGACGGCGAAGACGCTATCGCCCTGACGCTGGACGGAACGGGCATGGGCGAGAACGGCGCGCTGTGGGGCGGGGAGTGCCTGCGGGTGAACTATCTCGAGTGTGAACGTCTGGGAGGGCTGCCTGCCGTTGCGTTGCCGGGCGGCGATCTCGCGGCGCGGCAGCCGTGGCGCAACCTGCTCGCCCACTGTCTGGCGTTTGTTCCTGACTGGCAGCAATACCCGGAAACGCGCGCGGTACAGTGCCAGAACTGGCCGCTGCTGGCGACGGCTATCCAGCGCGGCGTCAACGCGCCGCGGTCCTCGTCGTGCGGTCGCCTGTTTGATGCGGTTGCCTGCGCGCTGGGTATCGACACGCAAACCTGGGAAGGCGAAGCGGCCTGCCGGCTGGAAGCGCTGGCGGCACGGTGCAATGGTGTGGAACACCCGGTCACGCTTGCGGTGGATAACCTCGCGCGCTTCTGGCAACAGTGGCTGGCCTGGCGGGCGGAACCCAGCGCGCGCGCCTGGGCGTTTCACGATGCGCTGGCAAAAGGGCTGGCGGATCTCGCCGCGTTCCATGCCCGGCGCTTATCGCTTTCGACAATCTGCCTCAGCGGCGGCGTGCTGCACAACCGTCTGCTGCGCGCGCGCCTGCGCCATTATCTTTCTGACTTTACGCTTCTTTTTCCTTCGCGCCTGCCTGCAGGCGACGGAGCGATCTCCTTTGGGCAGGCGGCGATCGCCGCTGCCCGGTCATGTTCAAAAAGGATTTAAAATGTTACGACTCTTACGCAATGAACCTCGCGCCGCGCTACTGCTGCTGGCTCTGGTAATGGCAAACCTGCTGGCCTGGGGATGGGCATGGCGCACCTTCAGCGACAGCACGGCGCTGATGGCGGCAAGCCTGCTGGCCTGGTGCTACGGGCTGCGTCATGCGGTAGATGCCGACCACATTGCAGCGATTGATACCGTGACGCGTAAGATGATGCAGCAGGGGAAACGCCCGTCCGGCGTGGGGGCGTGGTTCTCGCTGGGGCACTCCACCATCGTGGTGCTGGCGTCCATTGCCATCGCCGCGACCGCCACGGCATTTCAGAAGAATATGGCGTGGTTTCACGAGACCGGCAGCCTGATTGGCACGGCGGTGTCGGCGACCTTCCTGCTGGCGATGGCGCTGGTGAACATGGTTATCCTGCGCGGCGTCTGGCGCAGTTTTCAGGCGCTGAAAAAAGGCAGGCCGGTGCAGGGAGACGTCACGCTCCCGGCGCAGGGCGGAGTGATGAACTGGCTGTTCGGCGCGACGTTCCGCCTGGTGAATAAAAGCTGGCAGATGTACCTGGTCGGTTTTCTGTTTGGCCTGGGGTTTGATACCGCGACCGAGATTGGCGTATTGGGCATTTCTGCCGCCAGCGCCTCTCACGGGATATCGGTCTGGGCAATCATGATCTTCCCGGCGCTCTTTGCGAGCGGCATGGCTCTGGTCGATACCCTCGACAATTTGCTGATGGTGGGTGCCTACGGCTGGGCGTTCAACAAGCCGCAGCGCAAGCTGTACTACAACATGACCATTACCGGCACCTCCGTGGTGGTGGCGCTGTTTATCGGCGGGCTGGAAGCGCTGGGTCTGCTGATGGATAAATTCGCCCTCAGCGGCGGCGTCTGGGATGTAATTGGCGCGGTGAACGACAACCTGGGCAACGCCGGGTTTGTGGTGGTCGGGCTGTTTGTCGCCTGCTGGCTGATCTCCATGGTCAACTACCGCTGGCGCGGCTACGACGCGCTGGTGGTGCGCTCCTGAGCCGGCGGCAGCCAGGCGCGGGTAAAATCAAGCCATCCGCTGGCGGTCAGCACAATACCCTGCACGTTTTCCAGGGTATTAAGACGATAGCGGTAGTGGAACAGCGGCGTGCAGGCGCCGCTTTCGAGCAGGCGCTGAAAGAAGGCGGGCAGATGCGTTCGCAGGCTCTCTTCGCTTTCGCAATAGGTCATCAGCGTCTGCTTCGCTTTTTGCCACGGGGCCTGCCCCAGCGCCGTGGCCCACGCGGGTTCTTCCGTAAACCACTCTGCCAGCGCAAACTCCGGCACCTCGCCCGCCAGATAATCCCCCAGTAAGATATCCGCCTGCGTCAGCGCGTCGGGGGCATGCCACGCCTCACGGTCTTTCCAGCGGATGATGACGTCACAGCCGCGCTTTTTCAGGCGCGCTTGCAGCATGCTGGCCAGATCGCACAGCCCCGGCGCGTGATAGCAGACCAGCGACAGGGTGGCGGGAAGGGTGACGTCGGACGCTGCCGGAAACGCGGGCGTCGCGATGCCGTGCAAAATTTCGGTGCGGGTGTCGATATCGTCCCGGCGGACGTACTGCTGATTAATATGCTGAATTTCCTGACGCAGCCAGGCGGCCAGCGGCTGCGGTAACCCGGCGTTCAGCATCAGCCAGGCGAAACCTCCGCTGGTGGAGGTGACGGACTCCCGGGCGTTTTCGCCTTTACCTACGGTGATCCACGCGGGTTTTTCCGGCTCGCTGCGGGTGCGCCAGAACTCTATCGCATGCAGCAGCGGGTGCGCCGCAAAGTACCACGGCTGGCGCTCAAGGCGCAGGTAGTGCGAGTGGTGGTGGGCGATAGCAAAGGGACCTGCGCCAACGGTCGGCTGCTGCGGATGCGGCAGGCGACAGGCGTGATGCGCAAGACGATGCGCCAGCATGGCATCGGGGGCGCTGAGGACGATCTCCAGACACCAGGGGGCGACAAGCGACACCTGGTGAACGTGCGCGAGCCCCGCGCTGCGCGCCGGATCGGCCAGCAGCTGGTGCAGCGCGGCGAGAATATCCTCATCGCTGATGGCTTGCCCGTTGTGCCAGTGCGCGCCGCTGCGCAGATAAAAACGCCAGCAGCGCATGTCGTCGCGGGTATCCCAGTGATGGGCTAAATCCGCGACCGGCTGCGAGTGGCCGGGCGCGCAGCGCGTCAGCCCCGCGTGAACCGCGCAGATAATATGCTGTTCGGCGCGGCGGCGCTGAAGGGCCGGGTGCAGCGACGCGAGCGGGCGATGCCACGGAATGCGCAGCGTCGGCTGGTGCTTAAGCCATTTACCGCCTAAAAACGGGGTGATGATGTGGTGCAGGCTGGCGGGGTCGCCGTCGGCCAGCTGCAGCGCGCTCTGGTAATCTCCTTTCTCCAGGCAGGCGTGCATCAGCGGCGCGCTCAGCTCGCCGGTGGTCGTCAGACAGTGCAGGATGGCGCGATGCCCGCGCCCCGGCTGCGCGCTCCAGCTTAGCCAGCCGCTTTGCGCGAGCTGGCGCAGCAGGGTGCGCGCATGGCGTTCGCTGCACAGCGCAACTTCCGCGACTTCAGCGATGGTCGTGGGCGCTGGCGCTGCGCCGTAGTGCTGATAAAGCCGTTGATACTGACGGATTTTCTGAAGCTGGCGCATAGCGGCATACCGGAAAAGAAGGATGCTGAGAGTGTAGGGCTTTTTGCGGAATAAATAAGGCCGGGATGAATAAAGTGTTCCTGTTTTTTGCCCGGCGGCGCTACGCTTGCGCGGGCCTACGGGCTTTGCAGGCTGGGTAAGCGTAGCGCCCCAGGCAATTACTGCTCAGGTTTACTTACCGGTTCTATCAATTCACGCAGACGTTCAATGCGCGCCTCCGGGCTCAAATAAAGCCAGCGGAATAAAATGTGTTCCGCATTTTTCGTCTGCTGGAAATAATGAGAAAGATAATTGAGTTCTTTATTAAAAGTCGCCATGATTCGCCTCCGGCTGATTAATACCTTTTCAGGGTAAGCCGGATGCGAATAATAAAACAGGGTGATGTTTTTCAGCTGTTCCGCATTTAAGTATCAATGGAAATAATAAATTAGGGATGAATAGCGATGATTTATCTGTTTTGTATTTATTTGATGAATAGAATGCGCAAAAAAAAGCCCCGGGACAGCGGGGCGGCGGACAATAAAATCCAAAGGTTAAGTAAGCGTGGCAGGAGGCTGCGGGTTAAGCGGGCAGCGATTTCAGCAGGACGAAAGCCTCCTTCATCCGGTCTTCACTGACGACAAAAGCGCGCATCTGGCCCTCGTTATCCGCGCCTCGCGCGACCATGCCTTCCGGCTCGAGGGTGATTTGCCAGTTCAGATCCTTACGCTGGGTTTCACCGGCAAGATGCAGCGGTAATTCCGGCGTTTTGACTTTAACCAGCATGGCGGGTAATTTCAGCGGCGCGCTGCCGCCGAGCAGGTTTTTCGCCAGATACATCGCACTTAATTGAATCGGCTGTAAAAAGGGCAGCACCTGACCGTTAATTTCGGCGCAGTCCCCCAGCGCGTAAATATCGGGCTGCGTGGTTTGCAGGTAGCTATCTACCTTCACGCCGCGCTGTGTTTCCGCGCCGGCACGGTGAGCCAGCGCGGTTTCCGGACGCAGCCCCGTCGCGGCAACCACGACATCCACCTCAACGCTGCGGCCGCCGTCAAGCGATGCGCGAATGCCGCCTTCGGTTTTAGCGAGGCTCTGCAGCTGCGATTTGAGCAGCAGATGGACGCCCATGTCGGTCAAACGATGCTGCAGGCGGCTGCTTACCTCTGCGGGCATCAGCGCCGACAGAATGCTCGCCGCGTGGTCAACCAGGGTAATGGCCTTGCCTGCCCGGCAGAAATCCATCGCCAGCTCGGTGCCGATCAGCCCACCGCCGACAATCATTACACGCTTTGCATCGCGCAGCAGGGTTTCGCTGGCCTGATACTCCTGCTGGCTGTTGAGCGTTATCATCAGCTCGCGGCCTTCAACCGGCGGCACGAACGCAGAGGCTCCCGTGGCCAGCACCAGCTTGTCGTACTGCCAGGTTTTCTCCTTCGCTTTCACCACGTGCGCGGCGGCGTCGATATCGGTGACCCAGGTGTACGGAAACAGACGCAGGTTGAACTGTTCTGCGAACTCCCCCGCCGTCTGGCGGGTGAGATCTTCGGCGCGCTGATTCTGGCTGATGACGTGGCTTAAATCAGGCTTGTTGTACTCGTCCATGCTGTCGGCGGCGATCACCGTCAGCGGCACGTTAGCATCCTGTTTGCGGATATTTTTCACCAGCTGGCGGGCGGCAAAGCCCGAGCCGATGATGACGATGCCGTTATTCATTTTGCCTCCGTACCCAGTTCATCAAAGACGTCTTTACCGAGGGAACATTCCGGGCAGAGGAAGTTGTCCGGCACGTCACTCCACGGCGTGCCTGGCGCAACGTCCTGCAGCGGCTCGCCCAGCTCTGGGTCGTAGATCCACTGGCAGACGCTGCACTGCATGCGTGGGCCGAGATCGGCGGCGGCAGATTCACAGGCGGTCGCTGCAGGCGCTGGGGCTGCGGTAGGTGCGGCTTCCGGAAGCGGTGCAAGCGCCCACTGACGGGCAATATCGCGGCCGTGCTGGCGGCAGCTCTCCAGGGCGTCGATATCCGGGCGCCACTTGGCCTTCAGGCTCATGGACATCTCAAAGCCCGCATCCTGTAAGCGGGTGGAGAGACGGTCTACCGCGCCGCCGCTCCAGCCGTGAGAGCCAAAGGCGCTGGCGCGTTTGTTACGGAAGCGCAGGCCGGTCATCTCTTCTACCAGACCGGCAATTTTCGGCATCATCACGTTGTTCATGGTGGAGGTACCCACCAGCACGCCTTTAGAGCGGAAAACGTTGGTGAGGATTTCGTTTTTATCGCTGCGCGCCACGTTGAAGATTTTCACCGCCACGTTAGGATCAACTTCGTTGATGCCCTGGGCAATGGCGTCCGCCATCATGCGGGTGTTGTTGGACATGGTGTCGTAGAAAATCGTAATGCGGTCTTCCTGATAATCCGCCGCCCATTTCAGGTACAGCTCCACTATCTGGGTTGGGTTTTCACGCCACACCACGCCGTGGGAGGTGGCAATCATATCCACCGGCAGGTTAAAGCCGAGGATCTCGGTGATTTTAGGCGTCACCAGACGGCTGAACGGGGTCAGGATGTTGGCGTAGTAGCGCTGGCACTGTTCGAACAGTTCGGTCTGATCCACTTCGTCGTTGAACAGGCGCTCGTCGCAGTAGTGCTGGCCGAAGGCGTCGTTGCTGAACAGCACCGCGTCGCCGGTCATATAGGTCATCATGCTGTCCGGCCAGTGCAGCATCGGGGTTTCCACGAAGATCAGCTGTTTGCCGTTGCCGATATCCAGGGTGTCACCGGTTTTCACGGTGTGGAAATTCCACTCCGGATGGTGGTGGTGACCGTTGATCGAGTCGATGGCGTTGGTGGTGCAGTAGATCGGCGTGTTCGGAATGTAAGACATCAGCTCGGTCAGCGCGCCGGCGTGGTCCTCTTCCGCATGGTTGATGATGATGTAGTCGATGGCGTCGAGATCGATTTCGCTGCGCAGGTTCTGCACGAACTCGCGGCTGAATTTGTGATCGACGGTATCGATCAGCACGTTTTTACCTTCCCGGATGAGATAGCTGTTGTAGCTGCTGCCGCGCAGCGTTTTGTACTCCGTCCCGTGGAAGTCGCGTACTTCCCAGTCACGTTGACCAACCCAATGAATGTTATTTTTAACCAGAATAGACATAGCAACCTCAGCGTAATATCGCGTTTTTCAAATAAGATGGTTTGCTTATATCAAGTTGCGTGCCAACTTTTATTTTATTGATTTTACTGGATTATTATTTTTATGACTCTTAATGGGTAGTCATTATGACTATTCATATTGCAGTCAATATGACAACATGCATTGTCAAAATGACAGCGAGGCAGACATGAGCTTTTCCGTAGACGTGCTGGCGAAGATCGCCATTGAACTGCAAACCGGCATCGGCCATCAGGACCGCTTTCAGCGGCTGATCTCCACGCTGCGCCACGTGCTGGCGTGCGATGCCTCGGCACTGCTCCGCTACGAGGGGCGGCAGTTTATTCCGCTGGCTATCGACGGGCTGTCCAGGGACGTTCTCGGGCGGCGTTTTGCCCTTGAAGGTCATCCGCGGCTGGAGACCATCGCCCGGGCCGGGGACGTGGTGCGTTTCCCGGCGGACAGCGATTTGCCCGACCCGTACGACGGGCTTATTCCGGGCCAGGAGAGCCTGAAGGTGCATGCCTGCATCGGCCTGCCGCTGTTTGCCGGGCAAAACCTGATTGGGGCACTGACGCTCGACGGCATGTCGCCGGACCAGTTCGACACCTTCAGCGACGAAGAGCTGCGCCTGATTGCCGCGCTGGCCGCCGGGGCGCTGAACAACGCCCTGCTGATTGAACAGCTGGAGAGCCAGAACATTCTTCCCGGCAGCCCGGCGGCGTTTGAGCAGGTGGCGCACACGGAGATGATTGGCCTTTCGCCGGGCATGGCGCAGCTCAAAAAGGAGATTGAGATTGTCGCCGCCTCCGATTTGAACGTGCTGATCTTCGGTGAAACCGGCACCGGTAAAGAGCTGGTGGCGAAGTCCATTCACGAAGCCTCGCCGCGCGCGGTTAACCCGCTGGTGTACCTCAACTGCGCCGCGCTGCCGGAGAGCGTGGCGGAAAGCGAGCTGTTTGGTCACGTCAAAGGGGCGTTTACCGGGGCCATCAGCAACCGCAGCGGCAAGTTTGAAATGGCCGATAACGGTACGCTGTTTCTGGATGAGATTGGTGAGCTTTCCCTGTCGTTACAGGCCAAGCTCCTGCGCGTGTTGCAGTACGGCGATATCCAGCGCGTGGGGGATGACCGCAGCCACAGAGTGGACGTGCGCGTGCTGGCGGCGACGAACCGCGACCTGCGTGAAGAGGTACTTGCCGGGAACTTCCGCGCTGACCTGTTCCACCGCCTGAGCGTGTTCCCGCTTACCGTGCCGCCGTTGCGCGAACGCGGGGACGACGTGCTGCTGCTGGCGGGCTTTTTCTGCGAGCAGTGCCGTCTCAGGATGGGGCTTTCCCGCGTGGTGTTAAGCCCGGGGGCGAGAGCGCATCTGCTGAGCTACGGCTGGCCGGGCAACGTGCGCGAGCTGGAGCATGCGATTCACCGCGCGGTGGTGCTGGCGCGGGCGACGCGTTCGGGTGATGAGGTGGTGATCCACGCGCGTCATTTTGCGTTGCATGATGATGCCGTACAGACGGTGGTCCAGCGTGAGCCAGAGAGTGCGAATGAGAACCTGCGCGAGGCGACGGAAGCGTTCCAGCGCCAGATGATTACCCGCGCGCTGGAGCAGAACAACCGCAGCTGGGCGGCGTGCGCGCGGGCGCTGGAGATGGACGTCGCCAACCTGCACCGGCTGGCGAAGCGTCTGGGACTTAAATAATCCCGGCCTGGTAGAAATCCTGCAGGTTAATGGCGCCGCACAGCCTGCCGGCGTCATCCACCACCGGCGCGGCGGTGATTTTACGCTTCATCAGACTCTCTTTGGCCTCAATGGCGCGGCTCTCGGCGTTCAGCGTTAGCCCGCCCTGGGTCATCGCTTCCGAAACCCGCGCTTCCAGCCTGCCGCCGCCCACCAGCCAGCGGCGCAGGTCGCCGTCGGTAAAGACGCCCTTCACGAAGCCGTCGCTGTCGCAAACCGCCACCAGGCCCAGGCCGGTGCGGCTGAGCTCCAGCATCGCGTCCATGACGCTGGTGTCGAGTTTAACCTGCGGAATGGCATCGTCGGTGCGCATCAGGTGATGCACTTTATTGAGCAGCCTCGCGCCGAGTGCCCCCGCCGGATGCGAACGGGCAAAATCTTCTTCGTTAAAGCCGCGCGCCTGCATCACCGCCATCGCCAGCGCGTCGCCCATCATCAGGGTGTTAACGGTGCTGGAGGTCGGGGCGAGGTGCATCGGGCAGGCTTCGCGCTCAACGGAAATGTCCAGCGTCGCTTTGGCGGCCAGCGCCAGCGGCGAGCGGGACTTCCCGGTCATCGCCAGCAGAGCGACCGACTTTTCCTGCAGGCGCGGAATAATGAGATCCAGCTCTTTCGCCGAGCCGGAGTAGGAGATAAACAGCATCACGTCGCGGCTTTCAATCATCCCCAGATCGCCGTGCAGCGCTTCTGCCGGATGCACGAAGAAAGCAGGCGTTCCGGTGCTGGCTAGCGTCGCGGCGATCTTTTTGCCGATATGGCCGGATTTCCCGATCCCGGAGACAATCACCTTTCCTTCGCAGTGAATAATGGTGTTGGCCGCGCGAACAAACTCCTCGCCCAGGCGCTCCGGCAGGCGGCTGGCTTCCTGCAGCTCCAGCATCAGGGTCTGGCGGCCCGCGTTTAACAGAAAATCACTCATCTTTCTCTCCGGTTACGATCACGTCGATGCCTTTCTCTTCCAGCGCTTTTTTGAACGCCGGGTCGATACCCGCGTCGGTAATCAGCTTGTCGACGCTCTCCAGGCTACAGACAATGTTGGGGCTTTTGCGGCCAAACTTCGACGAGTCCGCCATCAGAATCACTTCCCGCGCGGCGTTGCACATCGCTTTGCTGACGCTGAACACCTCGTTGAAGGTGGTAACGCCCGCGTTCAGGTCGATGCCGTCGGTGCCCATAAACAGTTTATCGAAGCTGAAGTGGTCGAAGGCGTTCTCCGCCAGCTGGCCGTGAAACGATGCGGATTTTTTACGGAAGGTACCGCCGGGCATCAGGATGGTCTGTTCGCTGTCAAACTCCGACAGGGCGTTGACGATGTGCAGGCTGTTGGTCATCACCGTGATGTTATTAAAGCGGCTGAGCAGGGGGATCATCTGCAGGACGGTGCTGCCGGCGTCAAGGATAATGGAGTCGCCATCGTGGATAAATTTCACCGCCGCTTCGGCGATCAGCGCCTTCTGGTGGGTGTTGATCAGCGTTTTGTGATCGATAGGCGGGTCCGCTTCGTCCTTATTGAGCACCACGCCGCCGTAGGTTCGAATGACGGCGCCAGAGTTTTCGAGCAATACCAGATCCTTGCGTATTGTTGTGCCGGTGGTGTCAAAGTAGTGGGCCAGATCGTCTACCGAGCATTTTCCCTGCTTTTGCAGATGCTCAAGAATGGCCGCCTGCCGCTGACGAGGTTTCATAGGCGCTTCGTTCCTTAGGTTGCGAAATGATAATTTCGCAAGTCTATAGCTTTCACAACGAAATTATCCATGTTTCAGATTAAGCGCTAATGATAGTGCATTCTGACAGAGTGGATCATGGGGAAAGATCACATCAGGCCGCAATTCCTGCAGCGAAATGCCGTTAATCGCCTGGATTTTCACCGGTCGCGCGAAGACCGTCATGCCGCGCATGATGAGCGAATCGCAGACGTTATTATTTTCATCCAGCGCCACGGCGACGACGACCCGCGGTTTGAAGCGTCCGCCGGAACGCCCGACGCCCACGCGGCCTTTCTGACACAGGGCGTCGAACGCGCGGTTAAACTGGTGGATCTGCCAGCCGCCAAACGCCATCTGGCAGATCCAGGCGAGGGCGGCAACGGTGATGAGTGCGGTGACCATATCGGCTCCTTAACTACCGGGTGGCGGCTGCGCCTTACCCGGCCTACGGGGATTGTAGCCCCGGTAAGCGCAGCGCCACCGGGGAATGAACTCAGAACATTACCTGCCCGCCGGTGACGTTAATCGACTGCCCGGTGCAGTAAGACGCTTTCGGGCTGGCGTAAAACAGCAGCATGTTCAGCACGTCCTGATAGTCGCACCCGCGCTTGAGCGGCACTTTATCGATGTAGTACTGCTCCACCTCTTCCGCTTTGATGCCAAGCTTGGTGGCGTACTGCGGCAGCAGGGACTGGAACATCGGCGATTTCAGCAGGTTGCCCAGCATCAGCGAGTGAACGGTAATCCCGTATTCGGCCAGATCCAGCGCCAGAGACTGCGTCAGCCCCACGCCGCCAAACTTCGCCGCGCTGTAGCCGGAGTTGTGCTTGCTGCCCACTTTCCCTGATTTTGAGTTGATCTGAATGATGCGCCCCTGAATGCCGTCGCGGATCATCAGACGGGAAAACTCGCGGGCGCAGAGGAAATAGCCCACCAGGTTCACCTGCAGCGAGCGGTCAAAATCCCCCAGCGCGAAATCGCTGATAAAGGCCGCTTTCGCAATCCCCGCGCTGTAGACCAGCAGATCGGTACGCCCAAAAATCTCGTCCACGCCGCGGGCCAGCGCCATCACGCTCTGCTCGCTGGTGGCGTCGGCACCAAAGCCATACGCCATCCCTTCGCCAAACTCGGTGTTGATGGTATCCGCCACGCGGGCGGCTTTTTCACTCTGAATGTCCACTACCGCCACGCGGTAACCTTCTGCGGCAAGCCCACGGCAGAGGAACTCGCCTAAGGTTTGTCCCCCACCAATGACAACGGCAACCTGACTCATGTGTATCTCCTTAATTACGCAACAAATTTTAACGTGCAGCCTGGGGTGACAGCCTGCGGAACCGGGCCCGCCACGTGAACCGTACCGGGATACTCCGCCTGCGGCTGGCCGTCGAAACGCAGGGTGATGTGGCCCAGCTCGCGCAGGTTTTGCTCGGCCACGTCGCCGACGGCGGTCACCGCATAGCGCGCCTCGCCCAGTTCAAGCTGGCTTCCTGCCTTCAGCTCACCGTTAAGCTCGCCGTGGCAGTGAATAAAACAAAACTCTTCGATATCCGCCGGGGCGCCTTCCCGGAAAGTGATCAGCATCTGGTCGCTCAGCGCGTCGGCGGCGCTCTGGCCGATGCGGGTAATGGTGGTCTGGTAAATCACGGTCATGGCAGGAACCTCTTATTGATAAATAAAGCCGGAGACAAACCAGGCAATCAGCACCGTCGGTGCGCCTGTCAGGAAGCGGCTGACGAGGACGGACGGTACGCCCACGCGCACGGTGTCCTGCCGCGCTTCGGCCAGCGACAAACCAACCGGGATGAAGTCGCACGCCGCCTGCGCGTTAATGGCAAACAGGGCGGGCAGGGCGAGGTGCGGGGGAATGTTGCCCAGGCCGATCTGCACGCCAATCAGCACGCCGATGACCTGGGCAATCACCGCGCCCGGGCCGAGGAACGGCGACAGCAGCGGGAAGGAGCAGATCAGCGCCAGCGTCACCAGGCCGAGCGGGTGGCTGGCGAGCGGGGCGAGGCCGTGGGCAATCCAGTCACCCAGGCCGGACGCCATGATGATGCCGATGAGTGCCGAGACGAACGCCATAAACGGCAGGATGGTTTTCAGCACCGTGTCGATGGTGTCGCGCCCGGACTGGAACAGCACCGCCACGGCGGACCCCATGCCCATCCCGACCTTCGCCAGCAGGCCGTCGCTCTGCTCGGTGATCTTCTTGCTGGTGTCGTACTCGCGCGGTGCCGCTTTTTGCGGCGCGGCAGTGCCATTCACCAGAGTGATGTTGTCCTCCTTCACGCCCGAGACATAAATGTCTTCAAGGATGTACTGCGCCAGCGGGCCTGATTTTCCGGTGGAATGAATATTCACCGTCGGAATGCGACGCTTCGGATAGATGCCGCAGCGCAGCGTGCCGCCGCAGTCGATGACCGCCACGCCGATTTCTGCTTCCGGCGGCTCGCCCTCTTTGAAGCCGTCGACCGCTTCCCAGCCAGTCAGTTCGCGCAGCTTATCGACGATCGCCGGGCGCGTGCCCGCGGTGATGTAGACGATCTTTTTGCCTTCTGTGGCGTCGAACTCCAGCGGGCCGCCCCAGCCGCCCGTGCCTTTCTCAATGCGGATCCGGTTCATGCTGTGGCTCCTGAAAGATGGACTTTTTGTTCAAGCTGAATGCCCATTTTCTTCTCGAAAATGGCGGTGGTGAGGTCCGTCACCCAGCCGCGGAAGAAGTTGGTCACCAGACCAACCAGCAGATAGCTCACCGCCAGCGGGCCGAGCGGCAGGCTAAGGGTGGTGAGGCCGCTGGCGATCCCGAGATAGACAAACAGCTCGCCGGGGTTGATGTGCGGGAACAGGCCGTTCATGGAATGGCAGCTGTAGGAGGCGGCGGCGTAATAGCTCGGCTTGTACTTTTCCGGCATGAAGCGACCGAGGCTTAAGGTCATCGGGTTGCAGAACACGAAGGTGCCGATGAAGGGTAAAACCAGGTAGCGGGACAGCGGGTTCCCGGCGCAGCGCTGGGCGAAGCGTTCAATGCGCTGCTGGCCGATAAAGTTAATCAGCGCGTTCATGATCACCAGCAGGCTGATCAGCAGGGGCAGGATCCCGGTCACCATGCCGGTGAACACTTCTCCGCCTTTCTGAAACAGCCCGATGAACCACTCGGCGCCATGGGTGATGGTTTCTATCATTCTTCTCTCCTGTGGGGCTTTTTTGTTTTTGTCTGACTGCGGTTAATAATAATCACTTTGAAAGGTTTTAAAGTGTTAGTTAGATCTCACAATGAAAGAAAAATGGATTATTTTGAAAGTTAATTGATGGAGTGAATGGTTTTCGGTGGAAAAAAGGGCGGATTTGCGTTGGGGAGGTGCGTACCGCTTCCTTGAGGTGTTGCGGATGCTTTACCATACTGGGTTCTTATCGAACCCGTTAAATGGATGTCTCATGTTCAAGCGTCGTTATGCAGCGCTGTTGCCTGCGCTTATTCTGCTGTCTGCCTGTAGCAGCAAACCTAAGACCGAAGCCGTTCAGCAAACGGCGGGCGCGCCTTCCGGGGGATTCCTGCTGGAGCCGCAGCACAATATGATGCAGATGGGCGGCGACTTCGCGAATAACCCGGCGGCCGAGCAGTTCATCGATAAAATGGTGAGCAAACACGGCTTCGACAGACAGCAGCTGCACGAAATTTTGTCGCAGGCCAAGCGTCTGGACTACGTGCTGCGCCTGATGGACAGGCAGGCGCCGACGGCTCAGGTGCCGAGCGGGCCGAACGGAGCGTGGCTGCGCTATCGCAAACAGTTTATTACCCCGGACAACGTGCAAAACGGCGTGGCGTTCTGGAATCAGTATGAAGATGCGCTCAACCGCGCGTGGCAGGTGTACGGCGTACCGCCGGAAATCATCGTCGGGATTATCGGCGTGGAAACCCGCTGGGGCCGCGTGATGGGGAAAACCCGCATCCTTGACGCGCTGGCGACGCTCTCCTTTAACTACCCGCGCCGCGCGGAGTATTTCTCTTCCGAGCTGGAAACCTTCCTGCTGATGGCGCGCAACGAACAGGACGACCCGCTCGATCTTAAAGGGTCGTTTGCCGGCGCGATGGGCTACGGCCAGTTTATGCCGTCCTCCTATAAGCAGTATGCCGTCGACTTTAACGGGGATGGTCATATCAACCTGTGGGATCCGGTGGATGCCATCGGCAGCGTGGCGAACTACTTCAAAGCGCACGGCTGGACGCCGGGCGGTCAGGTTGCCGTTCAGGCAAATGGCGAGGCGTTTGGTCTGGAAAACGGCTTCAAAACCAAATACAGCGTTGCACAGCTGACGGCGGCGGGCTTAACGCCAACGCAGCCGCTGGGCAATGTTGACCAGGTGAGCCTGCTGCGCCTGGACGTGGGAACCGGCTATCAGTACTGGTACGGCATGCCGAACTTCTATGCGATTACCCGCTATAACCACAGCACCCACTACGCGATGGCGGTGTGGCAGCTGGGGCTGGCGGTATCGCAGGCCCGCGTGCCGGCAGCGTCGCCGTTTAGTCAGTAAGTCGCTCAGACGGGTAGGCCGGGTAAGGCAACGCCGCCACCCGGCATGGCTGCGCGCACGGTGCGGCCTGATGCCCTCACCCTTACCCTCTCCCACGGGAGAGGGAAGTTTTGCAGAAACATTTCGCCACACTCCCTTTTCAAACGCGCCATTTACATCTCAATCGCCTTTCATTATTGTTATGTTATAACATTAAATGTGGTGTCGAGATGTCAACGTCCCTTTTTTCTCTCTCTGCGCTGGTTCGGCTTTTGCTGGCGCTGGTACTTGTTGTTTTCATCGGGCTGGCCGTGCGCTGGGCGGTGGCATTGCCATGATTGTGATGAATGCGCTTACGGCGGGCTATGACCGCCAGCCGGTTACGCGTCCTCTTTCGGGCGTGATCGAACGGGGAAGCATGACCGCCATTATCGGCGCTAACGGCTGCGGGAAATCCACGCTGCTGAAAACGCTGGCGGGGTTTATTCCTCCCGTGAGCGGCGGCTTCCGCTGGCAGGGAAAGCGCCCGGTGATTGGCTGGCTGGCACAGCGTCACGCGCTGGAGGCGCAGTTTCCGCTGACCGTACAGGACGTCGTCAGCATGGGCTGCTGGCCGGGCATTTCGCTTTTTTCCGGGTTTCGCCGCGAAACGCGGTTGCGCATCAGGAGCGCGCTGGAGCGCGTCGGGCTGGAGTCCATGGCGTTATCCACCATCGATGAACTCTCCGGCGGCCAGTTTCAGCGCATGGTGTTTGCCCGCGTACTGGTGCAGCAGGCGCCGCTGGTGATGTTGGATGAACCTTTTACCGGCGTCGATGAAGCCACCTGCAACGTGCTGATGGACCTGATGCTGGAGATGTATATGCAGGGGCAAACGCTGCTTGCGGTACTGCACGACAGCGAGCGCGTGTCGCGCCACTTCCCGCAGACGCTACGGCTGGACGCCGACGTTCCCCAGTGGAAAACCGAGCGGGTGAGGGTGGCATGATCTGGCATCTCTTTTTCCAGCCGTTTATTGAGTACGGCTTTATGCGCCGCGCGCTGGTGGTTTGCCTGGCGCTTTCCGTCAGCACCACCGCGCTCGGCGTGTTTCTGCAGCTGCGTCGCATGAGCCTGATGGGCGACGCGCTTTCTCACGCCATTTTGCCGGGTGTCGCCGTGGGATACCTGCTCAGCGGCATGTCGCTGCTGGCAATGAGTATTGGCGGTTTTATCGCGGGAATTACCGTGGCGCTGATGGCCGGTCTGGTTAGTCGACGCACGCCGCTTAAAGAGGATGCCAGCTTTGCCGGGTTTTATCTTGGTTCACTGGCGCTGGGCGTTACGCTGGTGTCGCTACGCGGGTCGAATGTCGATCTGCTGCATCTGCTGTTTGGATCTATCCTCGCCGTGGACAACGACGCCGCGCTGTTCGTCACGGGCGTTTGCATGTTCACCCTTATCACGCTGGCGATTTTCTATCGCGGGCTGGTCACGGAAGCGTTTGATACCGCCTGGCTACAGGTGAACGCCCGCTGGCTGCCTGGCCTGCTGCACGGGCTGTTCCTGGCGCTACTGGTCCTTAACCTGGTGGCCGGTTTTCAGGTCCTCGGTACGCTGATGGCCGTCGGGCTGATGATGCTGCCGGCCGTGGCGGCCCGCTGCTGGGTGCGCACGCTGCCGGGGTTGCTCCTGATGGCGGGCATCAGCGGTATTTTCTGCGCGTGGCTGGGGCTGAGCCTCTCCTGGGCGATGAGTTTGCCTGCCGGGCCATCCATCGTGCTTACCGCCAGCGCGCTGTTCTTTATTTCCATTTTACTGGGAACGCGAAGCAGGCTCGCAGGCAGCCTGCGCGCGCTTTTTTAACGCAAGGGGAAACGATGAAACGTACAGGATTAGTCATGGCGCTCGCGCTGGGGATGATGTCACACGGCGTGATGGCCAAAACGCTGAATGTGGTCACCAGCTTTTCGATACTGGGGGATATCACGCAGGAGGTGGGCGGCGATCGCGTGAACGTGACGACGCTGGTGGGGCCGGACGGCGATCCGCATACCTTCGAGCCGTCACCGAAAGACAGCGCGGCGCTGAGCAAGGCTGATGTGGTGGTGGTGAACGGTCTGGGTCTGGAGGGCTGGCTCGATCGGCTGGTGAAGGCCTCCGGATTTAAAGGACAGCTAGTGGTGGCGTCGACCGGGGTGAAAACGCACACCCTGGAGGAAGAGGGCAAAACCGTGACCGATCCACACGCGTGGAACAGCGCGGCGAACGGGGCGCTGTATGCGCAAAATATTCTGAACGGGCTGGTGAAAGCCGATCCGCAAGATAAAGCGGCGCTCGAAGCTACCGGTAAGCCGTATATCGCGCAGCTGACGCAGCTGGATGGCTGGGCCAAAACGCGCTTTAGCCAGATCCCGCAGGCGAAGCGTAACGTGCTGACCAGCCATGACGCATTCGGCTATTTCAGCCGTGCCTACGGCGTAAGGTTTATGGCGCCGCAGGGCCTGTCGTCTGAGAGTGAGGCCAGCGCGGCGCAGGTTGCTGAGATCATCAATCAGATTAAAGCCGACGGCGTGAAAACCTGGTTTATGGAAAATCAGCTCGATCCGCGGCTGGTGAAACAAATTGCGTCGGCGACGGGCGCGCAGCCGGGGGGCGAACTTTATCCGGAAGCGCTGTCGGCAAAAGGCGGGGTGGCAGATACCTACGTTAAGGCGTTTCGCCACAACGTGAATACCCTCGCTGACAGCATGAAGTAGCATTCTTCCAGGCCGGTGTGCCCGCATCGGCTTTTTTCTGAAGCGCCCTCGTAAAACCTGAAGCGTATCCCCATATCTGATGAGAAAGTGCTATCTTGTGCAGCACGTTTTTCTGATGCCTGGAGCGAGAATGACTGACCATGAATTGATGCAGCTGAGCGAGATAGTTGGGCTGGCGCTTAAGCAACGTGGTGCGACGATAACCACCGCAGAGTCCTGTACCGGCGGCTGGGTGGCGAAAGCGATTACCGATATTGCCGGCAGTTCCGCCTGGTTTGAACGTGGCTTTGTGACCTACAGTAACGAAGCTAAAGCACAGATGATTGGCGTTCGGGAATCCACGCTTGAACAGCATGGCGCGGTCAGCGAACCGGTGGTGATCGAGATGGCCATTGGTGCGCTCAAAGAGGCACGGGCAGATTACGCGATTTCCATTAGCGGCATTGCAGGCCCGGACGGCGGCAGCGACGTGAAGCCTGTCGGCACCGTCTGGTTTGGGTTTGCCACCTCCAGAGGAGAGGGGATCACCCGCCGGGAGTGCTTTAGCGGCGATCGCGAAAGCGTGCGTCGTCAGGCCACCGTTTATGCGTTAAAAACGCTCTGGCAACAATTTCTACAAAACACTTGATACTGTATGACCATACAGTATAATTGCACCAACAGAACAGAAATCCACGGTGAAGCACAGTCGCTTCTCCCGGCATGACAGGAGTAATAATGGCTATCGACGAAAACAAACAGAAAGCGTTGGCGGCAGCACTGGGCCAGATCGAAAAGCAATTCGGTAAAGGCTCCATCATGCGCCTGGGTGAAGACCGTTCCATGGATGTGGAAACTATCTCCACCGGTTCGCTTTCTCTGGATATCGCGCTGGGCGCTGGCGGTCTGCCTATGGGCCGTATCGTAGAAATCTACGGGCCAGAGTCCTCCGGTAAAACGACGCTGACCCTGCAGGTTGTTGCTGCGGCACAGCGCGAAGGTAAAACCTGTGCGTTTATCGATGCCGAGCACGCGCTGGACCCTGTCTATGCCCGTAAACTGGGTGTTGATATCGACAACCTGCTGTGTTCCCAGCCGGACACCGGCGAGCAGGCGCTGGAAATTTGTGATGCGCTGGCGCGTTCAGGTGCCGTTGACGTTATCGTTGTCGACTCCGTTGCTGCGCTGACGCCAAAAGCGGAAATCGAAGGCGAAATCGGTGACTCTCACATGGGCCTCGCGGCACGTATGATGAGCCAGGCGATGCGTAAGCTGGCCGGTAACCTGAAGCAGTCCAACACGCTGCTGATCTTCATCAACCAGATCCGTATGAAAATTGGTGTGATGTTCGGTAACCCTGAAACCACCACCGGTGGTAACGCGCTGAAATTCTACGCGTCTGTCCGTCTGGATATCCGCCGTATCGGTGCGGTGAAAGAGGGCGAGAACGTCGTCGGCAGCGAAACCCGCGTGAAGGTTGTGAAGAACAAAATCGCTGCACCGTTCAAACAGGCTGAATTCCAGATCCTCTACGGCGAAGGGATTAACTTCTTCGGTGAGCTGGTTGACCTTGGCGTGAAAGAGAAGCTGATCGAAAAAGCGGGCGCCTGGTACAGCTACAACGGTGACAAAATTGGACAGGGTAAAGCGAATGCTATCTCCTGGCTGAAAGAGAACCCGGCTGCAGCGAAAGAGATTGAGAAGAAGGTGCGTGAGCTTCTGCTGAACAACCAGGACTCTAAACCTGATTTCGTGGTTGATGCCGCGGATGCTGAAGAAACTAACGAAGACTTTTAATTCTCTCGTTTAATGATGAAGGGCTGCTGATGCGGCCCTTTTTGCATTTCTGAACCAGCAGGTTGTTTATGAGTGAACCTACATCACGTCGACCGGCGTACTCACGCTTACTGGACCGTGCGGTACGCATTCTTGCCGTCCGCGACCACAGTGAACAGGAGTTGCGGCGAAAACTGTCGGCTCCGGTGATGAGTAAAAACGGGCCGGAAGAGATTGATGCCACAGCGGAAGATTATGACCGCGTGATTGCCTGGTGCTATGAGCATCACTATCTCGATGACTCGCGTTTCGCCTCGCGGTTTCTCGCCAGCCGCGGTCGCAAGGGATATGGCCCCGCGCGCATTCGGCAGGAGCTGAACCAGAAAGGGGTGGCCCGGGAGTCGATTGAAAAAGCGATGCGCGAGTGCGAGATTGACTGGTGCGAACTGGCAAAAGAGCAGGCCATTCGTAAGTACGGTGAACCGCTGCCGCGTGATTTTTCAGAAAAAGTTAAAATCCAGCGCTTTTTGCTCTACCGCGGCTTTCTGATGGAAGATATTCAGGATATCTGGCGTAATTTTGCCGATTGAACGCATGCGGGATTTTACTTCCCACCAAAGAAAACTTATCTTATTCCCACTTTTTCCAGTAGCTGGTCTGTCCAACGGTTTACCTAAACAGGCTGGCTACGACATTTCGTTAGCTTGATTTCAGGATAATTATGAGCAAGAGCACCGCTGAGATCCGTCAGGCGTTTCTCGATTTTTTCCATAGTAAGGGACACCAGGTTGTTGCCAGCAGCTCCCTGGTACCGAACAACGATCCGACTCTGCTGTTTACCAACGCCGGGATGAACCAGTTCAAGGACGTGTTCCTTGGTCTCGACAAGCGTAATTATTCCCGCGCCACAACCTCACAGCGTTGCGTGCGTGCGGGCGGTAAACACAACGACCTGGAAAACGTCGGTTACACCGCGCGTCACCACACGTTCTTCGAAATGCTGGGTAACTTCAGCTTCGGCGACTACTTCAAACACGATGCCATTCAATATGCGTGGGAACTGCTGACCGGTGAAAACTGGTTCAACCTGCCGAAAGAGCGTCTGTGGGTTACCGTCTATGAAACCGATGACGAAGCCTACGAAATCTGGGAAAAAGAAGTCGGGATCCCGCGCGAGCGTATTATTCGCATCGGTGATAACAAAGGCGCGCCATACGCGTCTGACAACTTCTGGCAGATGGGTGATACCGGTCCTTGCGGTCCGTGCACCGAGATCTTCTACGACCACGGCGACCACATCTGGGGCGGCCCTCCTGGCAGCCCGGAAGAAGACGGCGATCGCTACATTGAGATCTGGAACATCGTCTTCATGCAGTTCAACCGTCAGGCCGACGGTACGATGGAGCCGCTGCCGAAACCTTCCGTTGATACCGGTATGGGTCTGGAGCGTATTGCCGCGGTTCTGCAGCACGTTAACTCCAACTACGAGATTGACCTGTTCAGCACCCTGATCAAAGCCGTTGCGGAAGTGACCGGCGCGACCGATCTGAACAACAAATCTCTTCGCGTTATCGCGGACCATATTCGTTCCTGTGCGTTCCTGATTGCCGACGGCGTTATCCCGTCGAATGAGAACCGTGGCTACGTGCTGCGTCGCATCATTCGTCGTGCTATCCGTCACGGCAACATGCTGGGCGCGAAGGACACCTTCTTCTATAAACTCGTTGGGCCATTGGTTGGCGTAATGGGTGCCGCCGGTGATGAGCTGAAACGCCAGCAGGCACAGGTAGAGCAGGTTCTGAAAACCGAAGAAGAGCAGTTTGCTCGTACGCTGGAGCGCGGTCTGGCGCTGCTGGACGAAGAGCTGGCGAAGCTTAAAGGCGACACGCTGGATGGCGAAACTGCTTTCCGCCTGTACGACACCTACGGTTTCCCGGTTGACCTGACGGCGGACGTTTGCCGCGAGCGCAACATTAAAGTTGACGAAGCGGGCTTCGAAGCCGCGATGGAAGAGCAGCGTCGTCGCGCGCGCGAGTCCAGCGGTTTCGGTGCAGACTACAACGCGATGATCCGCGTTGATGGCGCGTCTGAATTCAAAGGTTATGAAGCGCTGGAGCTGACCGGCAAAGTGACTGCCCTGTTTGTAGACGGTAAAGCCGTTGACAGCATCAGCGCGGGTCAGGATGCGGTCGTCATTCTGGACAAAACGCCGTTCTATGCAGAATCCGGCGGCCAGGTAGGCGATAAGGGTGAACTGAAAGGCAATGGCTTTAGCTTCAGCGTCAGCGACACCCAGAAATACGGTCAGGCGATCGGTCATCAGGGCAAACTGATTTCCGGTTCTCTGAAAGTGGGCGAGGGCGTTCAGGCGAACGTGGATGAAGCTCGCCGCGCGCGCATTCGTCTGAACCACTCTGCAACCCACCTGATGCACGCTGCCCTGCGCGACGTGCTGGGTACCCACGTTGCACAGAAAGGTTCTCTGGTTAACGACAAAGTGCTGCGTTTCGACTTCTCGCATTTTGAAGCGATGAAACCGTCTGAAATCCGCGCGGTGGAAGATCTGGTGAACGCGCAGATCCGTCGTAACCTGCCAATCGAAACCCATATCATGGATCTCGAAGCGGCGAAGAAAAAAGGCGCAATGGCGCTGTTTGGTGAGAAATATGACGACCGCGTTCGCGTGTTGAGCATGGGCGACTTCTCTACCGAGCTGTGTGGCGGTACTCACGCCTCCCGCACCGGTGACATCGGCCTGTTCCGCATTGTTTCCGAGTCAGGTACGGCGGCCGGTGTGCGTCGTATCGAAGCGGTGACCGGTGAAGGCGCTATTGCCAGCCTGCATGCGCAGAGCGATCAGCTGCACGACATCGCGCAACTGCTGAAAGGCGATAGCCAGAACCTGGGCGAGAAAGTGCGCGTGGCGCTGGATCGCACGCGTCAGCTGGAAAAAGAGCTGCAGCAGCTGAAAGAGCAGGCTGCGGCGCAGGAGAGTGCAAACCTCTCCAGCAAGGCTGTAGACATTAAGGGCGTCAAACTGCTGGTCAGCGATCTGGCGGGCGTTGAGCCTAAGATGCTGCGTACTATGGTCGACGATCTCAAGAACCAGCTTGGTTCTACCGTTATCGTGTTGGCGACAGTGGCAGAAGGTAAGGTTTCTCTGATTGCGGGCGTCTCTAAGGATGTGACCGACCGCGTAAAAGCAGGGGAACTGATTGGTATGGTCGCTCAGCAGGTGGGCGGCAAGGGTGGCGGTCGTCCGGACATGGCGCAAGCCGGTGGTACGGATGCGGCGGCACTCCCTGCAGCATTGGCCAGCGTTGAAAGCTGGGTAAGCGCGAAACTGTAATAACTACAAAGCACAAGCAGACGCCATAGCGGTAACGTTATGGCGTCTTGTTCACTGTGCTATCGATAACGATAAAGTCAGGTTGAGTTTGTGTATATCGGCTAAACTTACGTTTAACAGAATGTGATGCCGTGACTGCTTACACTTTACGTGTTTGTCATCGCTTACTTTTTGGCGTTATATGATGGATAATGCCGGGATACAAGAGACCCGACTCTTTTAATCTTTCAAGGAGCAAAGAATGCTGATTCTGACTCGTCGAGTTGGTGAGACCCTCATGATTGGGGATGAGGTCACCGTGACAGTTTTAGGGGTAAAGGGTAACCAGGTACGTATTGGTGTTAACGCTCCTAAAGAAGTATCTGTCCACCGTGAAGAGATCTACCAGCGTATCCAGGCTGAAAAATCCCAGCAGTCCAGTTACTGATATTGTCGCGTCTCGCTGTCGGGCGAGACGCAACCTCTCCCGTCATTTTCCCTGCTTAAAGTTACCGTTTAATTTCAATCGCTCTCTTTTTAACCACTCCTTTGCCCTTTACTCGTCTCAACACCGCCATTTCTGCCCAGGTTTTCTGTGAAGATGACTGCAAAATCCGCTTATAAAACACCCTCTTTGCGGCTTTTACATGCGAATTGCGTGTGATTTGTGCAAACGATAAAAGCTTTTGGAAAATTGTTTGACTTATAAGTCCCAGAAAGTAATATATGCGCCACGCAGCGACGAGAAGCTCTTAACGAGTTACTCGAAGCACTCGAAAGAGGCGTTGTGTGGTGAGGTGGCCGAGAGGCTGAAGGCGCTCCCCTGCTAAGGGAGTATGCGGTCAAAAGCTGCATCCGGGGTTCGAATCCCCGCCTCACCGCCATTTTGCATCCGTAGCTCAGCTGGATAGAGTACTCGGCTACGAACCGAGCGGTCGGAGGTTCGAATCCTCCCGGATGCACCATCTATTACTTCATATTGCTTTAGAAGTGATATGAATATCGAGTAGTACAGTAGTAAATCCCGATGCATCCGTAGCTCAGCTGGATAGAGTACTCGGCTACGAACCGAGCGGTCGGAGGTTCGAATCCTCCCGGATGCACCATTTACTATTTCTGAAAGCAGTTCCCTGATGCATCCGTAGCTCAGCTGGATAGAGTACTCGGCTACGAACCGAGCGGTCGGAGGTTCGAATCCTCCCGGATGCACCATCTTTTACTTTGTGTTGCTTTTGTGTGATACCGAGTATTAGCAGTTACAGTAGTAAATCCCGATGCATCCGTAGCTCAGCTGGATAGAGTACTCGGCTACGAACCGAGCGGTCGGAGGTTCGAATCCTCCCGGATGCACCATCTCTTCTTGTCATTCCCTTCAATGTTTAGTTCTTAATCACTCTCGTTGTTATCACTTCGCAATCAGCGACAAAAACCCCCTTTTGCGATAAAGTAATGCTTTGTTAATCGTTTAGCGAGAGCACGATGTACGCACAGTATGACGGTTTGATCTTCGATATGGATGGCACCATCCTGGATACCGAACCCACGCATCGTCAAGCCTGGACTGACGTCCTGGGCCGCTACGGTATGCGTTTCGACCTTCAGGCGATGATTGCCCTTAACGGATCCCCAACCTGGCGTATTGCGCAGGCCGTGATTGAAATGAATCAGGCCGATCTCGACCCGCACCAGCTCGCGCGTGAAAAAACCGATGCGGTAAAAGCCATGCTTTTAGATACCGTGCGCCCGCTTCCGCTGATTGATGTCGTGAAAGAGTGGCACGGACGTCGCCCGATGTCGGTGGGAACGGGCAGCGAAAGCGCGATTGCAGAAGCTTTGCTCAACCATCTTGGCCTGCGCCACTATTTTTCTGCCGTGGTTGCCGCCGATCATGTTAAAAATCACAAGCCCGCACCGGACACCTTCCTGCTCTGCGCAGAGTTAATGGGCGTCCCGGCGGCAAAATGCGTTGTGTTTGAAGATGCCGATTTTGGTATTCAGGCCGCGCGTGATGCCGGCATGGCCGCGGTGGATGTGCGCTTACTGTGAGTGACGCGCTGTCACTTGCTTCATTATTCGCCAGCAGTTTTTTAAGCGCCACGCTGTTACCGGGAAATTCGGAAGTGGTGCTGGTGGCGATGCTGTTGTCCGGCGTGAGTCAGCCCTGGTTGCTGGTATTAATAGCAACAATGGGTAATAGCCTTGGAGGGCTGACTAACGTTATTCTTGGGCGTTTCTTTCCGCTGCGTGAGAAATCGCGCTGGCAGGAAAAGGCAGTCGGCTGGCTAAAACGCTATGGCGCTGCCACGCTGTTATTAAGCTGGATGCCTGTAATAGGCGATTTACTGTGTCTGCTGGCGGGATGGATGCGCATCTCCTGGGGACCGGTGCTCTTTTTTTTGTGCCTTGGCAAGGCGTTGCGCTATGTTCTCGTGGCATGGGCAACGCTGCAGGGTATGACGTGGTGGCACTAATTGGTGGAATGAATACGCGACCTTCAATCGTCAACCATTACAATTATGCTGAGTAACATTACTTTGACAGGCGGGAGGTCAATTTGATCCCGGACGTATCTCAGGCGCTGGCCTGGCTGGAAAACCACCCTCAGGCATTGAAGGGTATTCAGCGTGGTCTTGAGCGTGAAACGCTGCGCGTTAACGCGGACGGTAGCTTAGCGATAACGGGTCACCCGAAGGCGTTAGGCTCGGCGCTGACACATAAATGGATCACAACCGATTTCGCTGAAGCGCTGCTGGAGTTCATTACCCCGGTAGAGGGTGATATTGATCATATGCTGACGATCATGCGCGATATCCATCGCTACACCGCGCGTAATCTGGGCGACGAACGTATGTGGCCCCTCAGCATGCCGTGCTATATCGAGCAGGGCCAGGAAATTGAGCTGGCGCAGTACGGCACGTCAAATATTGGTCGGCTGAAAACGCTCTATCGTGAGGGGCTGAAAAACCGCTACGGTGCGTTGATGCAGACCATCTCTGGCGTGCATTACAATTTCTCGTTGCCGATGGCCTTCTGGCAGGCGAAATGCGGTGAAACCGATAAAGACGCCATCTCTGAAGGCTACTTCCGCCTGATCCGCAACTATTACCGTTTTGGCTGGGTGATCCCGTATCTGTTCGGCGCGTCGCCGGCCATTTGCTCATCATTCCTGCAGGGGAAACCGACCACGCTGCCGTTCGAGAAGACCGAGTGTGGGATGTACTATCTCCCGTACGCCACCTCTCTGCGCCTGAGCGATTTGGGTTATACCAATAAATCGCAAAGCAATCTCGGAATTACGTTTAACGAACTGCACGAATATGTGGCAGGATTGAAGCGGGCGATCAAAACTCCGTCGGAAGAGTACGAAAAAATTGGCCTCGAAAAAGACGGCAAGCGCCTGCAGATCAACAGCAACGTCCTGCAGATTGAAAACGAGCTGTATGCGCCAATTCGTCCGAAGCGCGTGACGCGCAGCGGTGAAACTCCGTCGGACGCGCTGCAGCGCGGCGGGATTGAATACATTGAAGTGCGCTCGCTGGATATCAACCCGTTCTCACCGATCGGCGTTGATGAACAGCAGATTCGCTTCCTGGATCTGTTTATGGTCTGGTGCGTGCTGGCGGATGCGCCTGAAATGAGTTCAGACGAGCTGCTCTGCACCCGTACAAACTGGAACCGCGTGATTCTGGAAGGGCGTAAACCGGGTCTGACGCTGGGTATCGGCTGCGAAACCGCACAGTTCCCGCTGACGAAAGTCGGTAAAGATCTGTTCCGTGACCTGAAGCGTGTTGCCCGGACGATGGACAGCATCGACGGCGGCGACGCGTATCAACAGATTTGCGACCAGCTGGTGGAATACTTTGATAACCCCGAACTGACGTTCTCAGCACGCATTTTGCGTTCTATGATCGATCAGGGCATTGGCGGTACCGGGCGATCGCTTGCGGCGGAATACCGTGAGATGCTGATGCATGAGCCATTAGAAGTCTTGAGTGAAGCGGATTTTGTAGCGGAACGCGATGCGTCCGTTGTGCGTCAGAAAGAGGTTGAAGCGGCGGATACCGAGTCGTTTGAGGCGTTTCTGGCGAGGCAGGCTTAAGCAGAAAAGAAAAAGGCCACATCGCTGTGGCCAAAATATACATCTCTGAATTCAGGGATGATGATAACAAATGCGCGTCTTTCATATACTGAGACGCGCATTCTGTAGAAGAGTTCAGTTTATTTTAAAAAAAATCACTACCGGAGGTGACGTATGCCGTTATTAGATAGCTTTACTGTCGACCATACCCGTATGGAAGCACCTGCAGTCCGCGTGGCGAAGACCATGCACACTCCGCACGGCGACACGATCACCGTATTCGATCTTCGCTTCTGCGTGCCAAACAAAGAAGTCATGCCAGAGAAAGGCATTCATACGCTGGAGCACCTGTTCGCTGGCTTCATGCGTGACCACCTGAACGGCAACGGCGTTGAGATCATCGATATCTCTCCGATGGGCTGCCGTACCGGTTTCTACATGAGCCTGATTGGCGTGCCTGATGAGAAGCGCGTCGCGGATGCGTGGAAAGCGGCGATGCAGGACGTGCTGAAGGTGAAAGAGCAGAACCAGATCCCTGAGCTGAACGTTTACCAGTGCGGGACTTACCAGATGCACTCTCTGGAAGAAGCGCAGGAAATCGCGCGCCATATCATCGAGCGTGATGTTCGCGTGAACAGCAACGAAGAGCTGGCCCTGCCAAAAGAAAAACTGCAGGAACTGCACATCTAGTGCACCTTTTCCCTCTCCCTCAGGGAGAGGGTAGGGTGAGGGTGGTTTAACCCCATGACCACAACCGCAACCTTCTCCTTTACCCATCGTCCCCTCGTTCCGTTTGCCCATGACTACGTTCATGGTGACAGCGAACCGTGGCATGAACATGACTGCGCGCAGCTGCTGCACACCCTGAGCGGCGTGGTACGGGTGGATACCGCGTCGGGCTGCTGGGTGGTTCCTCCCGGCCGCGGCGTCTGGCTGCCGGCGGGTACCTTCCACTCGCTGCGTATCACCGGCAACGTGGCGGCGCGAACGCTGTTTATCGATCCGCTGGCGCGGGCCGATCTCCCTGCTACCTGCCAGATCGTGCAGATCTCCCCGCTGCTGCGCGAGCTGATCCTTGCCGCCCTTGCTTTGCCTGAATCGTACTCACCCGGCAGCCGGGATGAACGTGTCTATGAGCTGATCCTCGATGAAATTCGCATGATGCCGGTACTGCCGTTTCATCTGCCGGAGCCAGAAAGTGAGGCATTACGTCATCTGTGTCTGCAAATCGGGCAAAACGCAGGAGAAAGCTGGAGCAGCGCGCAGGCCGCGAGCATGGTAGGGATGAGCGAGCGTACCCTGAACCGCCATTTTCAGCAGCAGACGGGATTAAGCTACGGTGAGTGGTTGAGAAGGGCGCGCCTGCTGGAGGCGCTACAGCGGCTGGCGCAGGGCCAGCCGGTGCTGCGCGTGGCGCTGGAACTGGGTTACGGTAGCCACAGCGCCTTTACGGCCATGTTTCGCCGGGTGATGGGCATTTCACCCAGCGAATACTTCAAAGACAGCTAACCGCATTAAAAAGCGCCTGAAGCGAGGCGCGCGAGACGTCGCCGTCAATGCCCACGCCCCAGCGGCTGCTGCCGTCCTGGAACAGGCAGCGAATGTATGCCACCGAGCGGCTGTCGCTGCGCTCGCCTAACGTATGCTCGTGATAGTCCTTAATCACAAACGGCGCGTTAACCCAGCGGCTCAGGCCGTGAGCGGCGGCGGACAGCAGGCCGTTGCCCTGACCTTCCAGCTGGCGCGTTCCCCCTTGCGTGGTGACGCTTGCCGTCAAACGCAGCTGGCCGTCCTGCTGGCCATCGCTGCGATAGGATTGCAGCGCAAACGGCGGCGTTGCCACCAGGCCGTAGCGGGTGCGGAACAGCTGCCACAGCGCGTTTTGCGTCATCTCTTTTCCGTGGCGGTCCGTTTCCTGCTGCACGTGCTGGCTAAAATCCTGCTGCAGGCCGCGCGGTAGCTTCAGACCGTGATTTTGCTCAATAAGCCACGCGCTGCCGCTTTTCCCTGACTGGCTGTTCACCCGGATCACCGCTTCGTAGGTGCAGCCGATATCCTGCGGGTCCACGGGCAGGTAAGGCATCTCCCAGCGATCGCCGGGCCTGCGGGCATCAAAGCCTTTTTTGATCGCGTCCTGGTGCGAGCCGGAGAAGGCGGTATAGGCCAGCCGACCGGCCCACGGATGGCGCGGGTGCACCGGCAGCTGGTTGCAGGTTTCCACCACTTCCACCACCCGGTTCATATCGCTAAAGTCCAGATTCGGGCTAACGCCCTGGCTATAGAGATTCATCGCCAGCGTCACCAGGCAGACGTTGCCCGTGCGCTCCCCGTTACCGAACAGACAGCCCTCCACGCGGTCAGCGCCCGCCATCACGGCAAGCTCGGCGCTGGCGACGCCGGTACCGCGGTCGTTATGCGGATGCACGCTGATGCAGACGTCGCGGCGGCGGCTGAAGTGGCGGCAGAAATATTCGATCTGATCGGCATACACGTTCGGCGTGCTGACTTCGACGGTCGCGGGTAAGTTGATCACCATCGGGCGCTCGTCGCACGGCTGCCAGATTTCCGCCACGGCTTCACAAATCTCCAGCGCAAACTCCGGCTCGGTAAAGCAAAAGGTCTCTGGAGAGTATTCATACTGCCAGCGGGTGTCGGGGTTTTCCTCGCACAGCCTGCGAATAAGCCGCGTGGCGCGGGTCGCCAGCTCAACGATTTGCGCTTTCTCCATGCCGAACACCAGGCGACGGAACAGCGGGGCGGTGGCGTTATACAGATGGACGGTCGCCTGCTTCGCGCCGCGTAACGATTCAAAGGTCCGGACGATCAGATCATCCCGCGCCTGGGTTAATACCTGAATCGTGACGTCATGCGGGATGCGGTTCTCTTCAATCAGCTGGCGAACAAAGTTGAAATCCGTCTGCGAGGCGGAGGGAAAGGCGACCTCGATCTCTTTAAACCCGCAGCTCAGCAGCAAGTCCCAGAACTGCAGCTTGCGCGCGCTGTCCATCGGCTCGGCAAGGGCCTGGTTGCCGTCGCGTAAGTCGGTGGAGAGCCAGCGCGGCGCGCGGATGATGCGTTGCTCCGGCCAGCGACGGTCGGGCAGGGAAAGGGTGGGATAGGGCTGGTACTTGTCGGCGGGTGTGTTCAGCATGATGCGCTCCTGTTGTCTTATCACTATCGTGAAGGGATTTCAGGCGCGCTGCTTTATCGGAACTGACAATCGCTGTCGCGTTCTGGACATCGGTGGCGATTGTTGCCCGGTGGCGGCTACGCCTTACCGGGCCTACGGGCATGTGCCCTTTTGTAGGCCGGGTAAGGGGTAGCCGCCACCCGGCTCCTGCGCACAGGACTAGTGCGCGCCACCGCCGCCGCTACCGGCGCCAAACGGGGGTTTAGCAAACCACACCAGGCCCAGCAGGACGATAAAGATCCCTGCCGATATCCAGAAAATCTCGTTGGCCGAGATAATCAGGCCCTGGTTGGTGATCTGCTGGGCGATCCAGCCGGACGCCTGCTGCTCCGTCATCCCCATTCCCTCCAGCTGGCTATACATCTGCTGCGCGTTGGGGTTGAACGGGTTCACCGCTTCGGTGAGTTGAGCATGGTGCATCGATTCCCGGTTGGTCCACAGCGTCGTGGTGATCGACGTCCCGATGGAGCCCGCCAGCGTTCGGGTAAAGTTCGACAGGCTCGATGCCGCCGCCATGCGCTCAGGCGGTAAGCCGGAAAGCGTGATGGTGGTTAATGGCATAAAGAAGCACGCCACGGCAAAGCCCTGAATAAACTGCGGCCACGCGGAGGCGCCAAAGTCCATTCCCGGTTCGAACGTGTACGCGCGCCAGTAGAAGCACACGGCGTACATGATGAAGCTGAACGTCACCAGCCGGCGCATGTCGAGCTTGTGGGCGAAGCGGCCAATAATCGGCGACAGCAGAACCGGAATCAATCCAACTGGCGCCGAGGCTAAACCTGCCCAGGTTGCGGTATAGCCGTATACCTCCTGCAACAGCTGCGGCAGCAGAACGATCGCGCCGAAGTAGAGCATGTAGGCGAGGCTAATACACAGACAGCCGATGGTGAAGTTTCGCGACTTAAACAGCGACAGGTCGACTATCGGGTTGTCGTCCGTCAGCTCCCAGACAATCAGGAAACTAATGGCGACGACGGCGACCACCGTCAGAACGATGATTTCCGAAGAGGCAAACCAGTCGAGCTCTTTACCCCGGTCGAGCATGATCTGCAGGCTACCAATGCCGACAACCAGCAGCGCCAGCCCGATACCGTCAATGCGCCGCTGTTCGGTACGCGTTTCGCGCCCGCGCAGTGACTGCAGCGTCATTAGTACTACCAGCGCACCGATGGGCACGTTGATGAAGAAGATCCAGCCCCAGTGGTAGTTATCGCTGATGTACCCGCCCAGAATCGGCCCGCAGATTGGCGCAACAATCACGGTCATCGACCACAGCGCCAGCGCGATAGAGCGTTTTGCCGGCGGGTAGTTGTTCAGCAGCAAGCTCTGCGACAGCGGAATCAACGGTCCGGCAACAATCCCCTGAATGACGCGGAAGAATATCAGCATCGTCAGGCTGCTGGACATGCCGCACGCCCAGGAGGCTAGAACGAACAATACCGTCGACCAGAGGAACAGCTTCACTTCACCGACGCGCTTCGCCAGCCAGCCGGTAATCGGAATGGAGATGGCGTTTGCCACCCCAAACGAGGTAATGACCCAGGTCCCCTGGCTCAGCGACGAGCCAAGGTTACCGGCGATGGTCGGGATCGCCACGTTTGCGATGGTGGAGTCCAGCACCTGCATGAATGTCGCCAGCGACAGCGCAATGGTCATAATGACCAGCTGCGCGCCTTCCAGCGGTTTTTGCGGCTTTTGCTGTTGCATAACGCTCACCTTCGGATTAACCGGCGTTTGCCTTCACGATGTCATCGATCAGCTTGTTGACCGGATCGAGGCTAATTTCACGGGCGTTACTTTCATAAGCCGGGCTGCTACGCACCTGGCTTGCCAGGATCTGGCCGTCGCGGTTGGCGGTGTCGACCGTCACCAGCGTAGAGAGGCCGATACGCAGCGGGTGATCCGCCAGCTGTTTGGCATCCAGTTCGATACGTACGGGCAGGCGCTGAACCACTTTGATCCAGTTACCGGTGGCGTTCTGCGCCGGCAGCAGGGAGAAGGCGCTGCCGGTTCCCATATCCAGACCGACCACTTTCCCGGTGTACTTAACGTCATCGCCGTAGATGTCGCTGACGACCGTCGCGGTCTGGCCGATACGCATGTGGGCAAGCTGCGTCTCTTTGAAGTTGGCATCTACCCACAGATTGTCCGCCGGCACGACCGCCATCAGCGGCGTGGTTGGGCTAATCTGTGCCCCAGGCTGGACGGAACGGCGCGAGACGTAGCCGGTCATCGGGCTGACGATTTTAGTACGCTGCAGGGCAAGCCATGCGTTGCGGACTTCGGTCGCCGCCTGCTGTACGGCTGGCTGGTTTTCCAGGCTGGTGCCCAGCACCATCGCCTGGTTGGCGTTGTACTGTTGAATAGCCACGTCCAGCTGCGCCTGCGCGCTGGCCACGGCGTCGCGCGCGTGCTGCAGCTCTTCACGGCCGATCAGGTTGGCGGTGCCGAGCGGCACGCGGCGGTTCAGGTCGCTCTGCGCCTGGGCGAGTGCAGTTTTCTGCACGTCGATGTTGGCCTGCAGCTGTTTACTGTTGATCATCAGCTGGCGGGTTTGACGGACGCTGGAGGCCAGCGCTGTCTGTGCTTTCTCAAACGCCTGCTGGGCGTCGGTTGGATCGAGGGTCACCAACACATCGCCTTTTTGCACAAAGTCGGTATTGTCAGCCCAGACTTTCGTCACGCTGCCCGACACCTGCGCCATAATTTGTACCTGGTTCCCTGCCACGTAAGCGTCATCAGTCTCTTCAGCATGACGCAAGACTAAAAACCAATAGATCCCATATGCCACGGCAATAATGATAAAGAGCAAGGTCAACAGAATAAGGGCGCTCTTACGTTTGCCCTTCTTGTTGGCCGGTTGCTGCGGGGTAGTGCTCTCCGCATTTGCGCTCATTGTTGTTCTCCACGATCTTCTTATTTTCACATCGGCTGAGCCGACCTGTTGTCAGAAAGGCCAGCAGTGTGACGTGCTGGCCTGTCGGTTTTCTTATAAATCTGGAATGGTGAGCGTGTCGTCGCGTTAGCGCAGCGCCTCAAGAACGGCGCCATCTTCATCCATCTGGTCCAGACGGGTGAGCAGCTTGCGAGTGATGTGCTCAAGCTGGTCGCGCTCGGCGGTGCTGAGGGCAGACCAGAGTTTGTGCAGGCAATTGTGCTGAGGTGGCAGCACCTCGCGCAGGAACTGGTGACCTTTATCGGTCAGTTGCAGATGCAGGCAGCGGCGATCGTTGTCGCTTTCGCGGCGCTCAATCCAGCCACGCTTTTCAAGCTCATCGGCAATACGGGTCGCGTTGGTACGGGAGGAGCCCAGCGCGCAGCTCAGCTCGGAAGGCTGAATGCTGTGGTTTTCCTGAGACTCCAGCGTAATCAACGCCATAAACAACGTCTCGTTAATCCCTTGAGCTTTCAGCATTTTATTACGGTTTTCCAGAAGCTTACCCTGCATGTGCATGCACAGGCGAGTCAGCAGGATTTCCTGGTACGGGAAGTCCTCATGGCGACTGGCGCGGAATTTAAGCATTTGTTCAATGGGCGTAAACGAACTATCCATTTGGGCATAACCTCATTAATTACAGCCGATATAGTAACGATAGTGACAAATAATGTAAATGAATTATTTGTGCGGTTATATCCGCCAAATTAATGTCACCATCAGAAAGCGCCGGGTAAGTCCGTGACCCGGTGAGCACAGAGAGTGTAGGGGGTGAACCCGCTGAAGAGAGGATGTGAGGACGGGGGTCTGAACTATTCATGCCGATTGTAAATATGTCACCCACATTAAAATTTCTGGGATAAATGATTACGTTTACATTAACAGACTGAAGGGCCTCTTTACACCCTAAGAGGCCCAACGCAATGTAAAACTTAGTGAATTGCATCCTGACGATGATAGCCGCGCCACCATACAAGCAGGTTGAGCGCGGCGACGATAGCCCCGATCCCGCACACGCCGGACCAGCCGGCATGCTGCCACGCCGAGGCGGAGATGAGCGAGCCCGCTGCGCCGCCGATAAAGTAGCTGGTCATGTATCCGGCCGTAAGGCGGTTACGCGCCTCTGGCTTCACGCGATAAATCACGGTCTGGTTGGTGATGTGAACGCCCTGCACGGTGAGATCGAGCACCAGAATACCGACGATCAACGCCAGCACCGAGACATGCCCGTACCAGATCGCCGCCCAGGAGAGCAGGAGTAAAACCAGCCCTGCGGAGGTGGTCAGGTGGGATTTGCCCTTGTCGGCCAGCCCGCCAGCGGGACGCGCACCCAGCGCGCCTGCGGCACCGGCCAGGCCGAACAGGCCAATCACCCCTTCGGAATAATTGAACGGCGGGGCGGCAAGCAGAAACGCCATCGACGTCCACAGAATGCTGAAGTTAGCGAAGGTGAAACAGCCCAGCAGGGCGCGGGTGCGCAGGAGTTTATCCTGCGTGAACAGGCTGAACACGGAGGCCAGCAGCTGCGGATAGTTCAGGTGGTTCTCCTGCTTCACCTTCGGCAGGCCGCGCCACAGTGCCAGGGCCATGATGACCATCAATACGCTCGCCACCCAGTAAACGGTGCGCCAGCCGCCAAGGCTTGCCAGCAGCCCGGCAACGGTACGCGCCAGCAAAATCCCCAGCAGCAGGCCGCTCATGATGGTACCCACCACCTTGCCGCGCTTTTCCGGGGAGGCGAGGGTCGCGGCGAGCGGCACCAGGATTTGCGCCACGACGGAGAACAGCCCCGTGAGCGCGGTACCGACGATCATCATCGTCAGCGACTGGCTGCTGGCGGTGATCAGCATTCCGCCGGCGGCCAGCAGGGTCATGGAGACGATCAGCATCCGGCGTTCAAACATATCGCCAAGCGGCACCAGGAACAGCAGCCCGGCGGCATAGCCAAGCTGCGCGGCCGTAACAATGAAGCCTGCGGAGCTGGCAGAGAGGTTGAACGCGCGGGCGATGGTGTCGAGAAGGGGTTGTGCGTAATAGTTGCTGGCGACCGCCAGACCCGTTGCCACGGACATTAAAAGGATGAGTGCGGGGCTAAGCCCCTGAGTTGTTTTGGTCATGGGTTTCAGGAATCATTAGTTGAGTGATTATTTTTCCGGAAACCATCATACCGAATGATTGTGAAGGGCGGGGAAGTGTTATGTGTGAGTTTGTGCGGTTAATCCCCTCACCCCAGCCCTCTCGGGGGTCAACGTTCCCTCTCCCTTTGGGGAGAGGGTTAGGGTGAGGGGTAAGGGTTGTGTTTTTTACTTCTGTGCCTCAAGCGCCTCTTTCACCCAGCCGTCAAACTGCTGCTGGTGGGCTTTGATCCAGCCATCCACGTGGCCTTTAATATCGGCCTCAGACGATTTGCCCGCATGCATCATCGCGTTCTGGGCGTTGATGTCAGCCAGCGGCAGCTTCATCACCGAGAACAGCTTTGCCGCCGCCGGGTTTTTCTCGGCCCAGGCTTTGTTGGCGACGATGTGCATCGTGTTCACCGGGAAGCCGTAGTTCATGCCGTTCGGCAGCTTGGTGTCGATATCTTTCTGCTCGCCCGGCAGGGAGGAGAACGGCACCTGCAGCCACACCACGTCTTTACCCGGCTTCAGCACGTCGCTTACCCAGTACGGCGTCCAGGTGTAATAGATTACCGGTTTGCCCTCTTTGAAGCGGGCAATGGTGTCGGCCATCATCGCCGAATAGTTGCCGTGGCTCACGTCGACCGTTTTTGCCAGATCGAACGCTTTGTTCTGGTGGTTAATCACCGCTTCACAGCCCCAGCCCGGCGAGCAGCCCATCATGTCGGCTTTGCCGTCACCGTTGGTATCGAACAGTTTGGCGATCTTCGGATCTTTCAGCTGCGCAATATTGGTGATGTGGTACTGGTCGGCGGTTTTCTTGTCGATCAGATACCCCTGCGCCGCGCCGGTCACGAAGGTGCCTTCCCGGTAGAATTTCTTGTCGCCACCGGCGGCGGCATACATGTCGTCGTGCAGCGGCTGCCAGTTCACCGCGGTAAAGGTGGCGTCACCGGAGGCAATCGAGGTGTAGCCCACGTTGTAATCCACCTCGCTCGGGGTGTTAACCGTGTAGCCGAGCTTCTCCAGCGCCCGGCTGACCAGCAGGGTCTGGAAGCTCTCTTCCGAAATGGTGCTCTGCACCGGCTGTACGGTAACGCCTTTGCCCGGCAGGTCCGCCGCAAACGTGCTGGTGGAGACAAGGGTGGCAAACGCTGTGGCAAAAAGTACGCTCTGTCGCATCGTTGTTCCTTATTTAATGAATGGGCGGGTGAGTAACCCGACGGGGCCGGTAGTAAACCAGCGACGGTTGCCGCGACTGCGTGAATCACGACCGACGGCCTGAGTCAGGCGGTCAAGAATAATGGCGAGGATCACGATGCCCACGCCCCCGACGGTGGCAAGCCCCATGTCGAGACGGCCAATGCCGCGCAGCACCATCTGCCCCAGACCGCCTACGGCGATCATCGAGGCAATGACGACCATCGACAGCGCCAGCATCAGCGTCTGGTTAACGCCTGCCATAATGGTCGGCATCGCCAGCGGGAGCTGAACCTTAAACAGCAGCTGGCGCGGGCTGGCGCCGAACGAGCGTGACGCTTCGATCAGATCCGCGGGCACCTGGTTAATCCCCAGAATGGTCAGACGGATAATCGGCGGCAGGGCGAAGATAATGGTCACCACCACCCCCGGCACGTTGCCGATGCCGAACAGCATCACGATAGGCACCAGATAGACGAACGCCGGCGTGGTCTGCATCGCATCCAGCAGCGGACGAATAATCTTCGCCGCCCGCGGGCTACGCGCCAACCAGATCCCCATAGGCAGGCCGATCGCCACGCAGAAGAGCAGGGCGGTCAGCACCAGCGCCAGGGTGATCATCGCCTGCGACCAGGCACCAATCGCACCAATGGCAATCAGCGAGACCAGCGTGGCGATCCCCATCCCCGCGCTGCCAAACTGCCAGGCGATCAGGGAAAACAGCACGATGGCCACCGGGGCCGGCATGCCCAGCATCAGCTGCTGGAAGCCGTTGAGGATGTAATCCACCGGCACGCGGATCCCCTGGAAGACCGGACGAAAGTGCGTAACCACCCAGTCGATCCCTTCCGTGACCCAGCTGTCCAGCGGGATCAGCGTCTTGTGGAACGGATCCATAATATTGAAGTGTTCTGGCGCAGGCGCGGGTGCGCTGTTCAGCCAGTCTGCCGCCCCGCCGCCGTCGGCAGGGGCCGGCGTGGAACCCCACGCATCGGCAGATTGCGCAGCGCTGTCCGCTGCTTCAGGTGTACCCCACGGGTTAGATTGATCGGTCATTGTTTGCCCCCTCGCGATCTAAAGCCTGCAGCAACATCCGTTTTGAGATGATGCCGACGTACTGTTGTTCCTCGCCCACGACCGGCACGGCGCACGGCGCCTGACCCACGTGAGAGAGCAACTCGCTGAGCGGCGTTTCGGCGTCCACGGCAAGCGGAGCGTCTATTAACGCCGCATCGATTCCCTGGTTTTCGCCAAGGGCGGTTTTCAGAGAGTCGATGGAGACAACGCCAACAAATTTATTGCCGCGTTCAACCAGATAACCGTATTCACGGTCTTCGTCCTGCAGCAGCTTCAGCGCGGAGCGCGGGCCGAAACCTGGCGTTTTTCGAATAATGCCGTTTGGCGCTCGGCGGGCAATATCCCTGGCGCTAAAGACCTGGCTAATATCCACGCCGCGGAAGAAGGTGCGCACATAATCATTGGCCGGATTATTGAGAATTTCATCCGGCGTGCCGACCTGCACCACTTCACCATTTTGCATAATGGCAATACGGTCGCCAATACGCATGGCTTCATCCAGATCGTGGGAAATAAATACAATGGTTCGCTGATGTTTCGCCTGTAATTTTACCAGCTCATCCTGCATCTCGGTGCGAATTAATGGATCGAGAGCCGAGAAGGCTTCATCCATTAATAATATGTCCGGATTAATGGCTAATGCGCGGGCTAATCCTACGCGCTGGCGCATGCCGCCGGAAAGTTCATCCGGGTACGCATGCGCATAATTCTCCAGCCCAACCTGACGCAGCGCATCAAGGGCTTTTTCCTGACGTTCCTGAGCGGGCGTGCCAGCTAATTCCATGCCAAAGGCGGTATTATCCAGTACCGTCATGTGCGGCATTAGCGCGAATGACTGGAACACCATCGCAATCTTCTTTCTGCGCACCTCGCGAAGCTCGGCGTCGGATATTCTGGCGATATCCACGCCGTCAATCAGCACCTGCCCGCGGGTGGGTTCAATCAGGCGATTGAGAAGGCGAACCATAGTGGATTTACCCGAGCCGGATAATCCCATGATGACAAAAATCTCGCCTTCTTCAATGGCCAGACTGGCGTCTTTAACGCCAAGCGATAGCCCGGTTTTTTCCAGAATTTGCTCTTTCGTAAGGCCTTTCTCAATATATTTGAATGCGCGCTGCGGATGCTCGCCAAATACTTTATAAAGATTTTTCACTTCTAATTTAATTGCCATGCAATAGAGAGTGTCCTGTTATTTGTTTATGTCGATATGATTACCATGGTAAATTGTTAACGGGCATAACCCTAACATACTCAGAATCTGAGACAACCCTGTGTTTGCTTATGGTATGAATTTTCAGGTAAGCGAAACGGCTGAATTTCCCATGAGTAAAGGGCTGAGCGTGGTTTGAATTTTTCTCAATTTTTTGCTGCTGCATCGGGGAATTTCGCCTGAATCGGATGATTCAGGCGAATATGACGCGGAAATGACAGTGTAGTTGCTTTGTAAATATTAGAGAGAAAATTGTTGGGTTTATATTAAATTAACGAACGTTAGCGTTCATCAAAAATCCCAGTCTTCATCCTCGGTTTCCACCGCTTTACCCATCACATACGATGAACCTGACCCGGAGAAGAAATCGTGGTTTTCGTCGGCGTTGGGCGACAGCGCGGACAGAATCGCCGGGTTCACCTCCGCCATCTCCGGCGGGAACAGCGCGTCGTAGCCGAGATTCATCAGCGCCTTGTTGGCGTTGTAGCAAAGGAAGGCTTTCACGTCCTCCTCCCAGCCGGTGCTGGCGTACAGTTCCTTGGTATAGCTCAGCTCGTTGTCGTAGAGATCCATCAGTAAATCGAGCGCAAATCCTTTGAGCTCCTCACGCTTCGCCTCGCTGATTTTCTCCAGCCCTTTCTGATACTTATAGCCGATGTAATACCCGTGTACCGCTTCATCCCGAATGATAAGGCGGATCAAATCGGCGGTGTTCGTAAGCTTGCCCCGGCTCGACCAGTACATGGGCAGCCAGAAGCCTGAATAGAAGAGGAAGGATTCCAGAAACACGCTGGCGATCTTCTTCTTCAGCGGCTCGTCGGCCCGGTAATATTCCAGCACCAGATCCGCCTTTCGCTGTAATGACTCGCTCTCTTCACTCCACGCGTAGGCGGCGTCCACGTCTTTGGTCTGGCAGAGCGTCGAAAAAATCGAGCTGTAGGAGCGGGCGTGCACCGCCTCCATAAAGCTGATGTTGGACATTACCGCCTCTTCGTGCGGCGTCAGCGCGTCACGCATGAGCGCGGGCGCCCCCACGGTATTTTGAACGGTGTCCAGCAGCGTCAGCCCGGTAAAGACGCGGATCGTCAGCTGCTGCTCGGCATGGCTGAGCGTTTGCCAGGCCGGGATATCGTTAGAGAGCGGGACCTTTTCCGGCAGCCAGAAGTTGCTGGTCAGCCGGTTCCACACTTCCAGATCTTTTTCGTCCTGGATCTTGTTCCAGTTAACGGCGCTCACGCGTGACAGTTTCATCCTTTCTCCTTACAGCGCGCAGGACACGCAGCCTTCAATTTCGGTGCCTTCCAGCGCAAGCTGGCGCAGGCGAATGTAGTAGAGCGTTTTAATGCCTTTCTTCCAGGCGTAGATCTGCGCCCTGTTGATATCCCGCGTGGTGGCGGTATCCGGGAAGAAGAGCGTCAGCGACAGCCCCTGATCCACATGTTTTGTCGCCTCGGCGTAGGTATCGATAATTTTTTCCGGGCCAATCTCATACGCGTCCTGATACAGCGCCAGGTTCTCGTTGGTCATAAACGGCGCAGGGTAGTAAACGCGTCCGGTTTTGCCTTCCTTGCGAATTTCAATTTTTGACACTATCGGGTGAATGCTCGACGTGGCGTGGTTGATGTAGGAGATGGACCCGGTCGGCGGCACGGCCTGCAGGTTCTGGTTATAGATGCCGTAGCGCATCACGTCATCACGCAGCTGCTGCCACATCTCCCGGGTGGGCAGAACGATCCCGGCGCGGGCAAACAGCTCACGCACTCGCGCCGTTTTCGGCTGCCAGTCGCCTTCAAGATATTGGCTGAAATACTCTCCGCTGGCGTAGCGGGAGTGCTCAAAGCCCGCGAAACGCTGGCTGCGCTCGCGCGCCAGCATCATCGAGGTGTGCAGCGCGTGCCAGGTTATGGTGTAAAAATAGAGGTTGGTGAAATCCAGCCCTTCCGGGCTGCCGTAGGCAATGCCTTCCCGCGCCAGATAGCCGTGCAGGTTCATCTGTCCAAGGCCGATGGCGTGCGACGCGGCGTTACCCGCCTCAATGGACGGCACGCTGCGGATGTGGCTCATGTCCGACACCGCCGTCAGGCCGCGAATGGCCGTCTCTACCGTGCGGCCAAAGTCGGGGGAATCCATGGTATGGGCGATATTCAGCGACCCGAGGTTGCAGGAGATATCCTTGCCGATATCCGCGTAGTCCAGGTTCTCGTCGTAGGTTGACGCGCTGTTGACCTGCAGAATCTCCGAGCACAGGTTGCTCATGTTGATGCGCCCGGCAATCGGGTTGGCGCGGTTCACCGTGTCCTCGTACATGATGTACGGATAGCCGGACTCAAACTGAATTTCGGCAAGCGTCTGGAAGAAATCGCGCGCGTTGATGGTCTTTTTGCGAATCCGATCGTCGGCCACCAGTTCGTCGTAGAGCTCGCTGATGGCCACGTCACCAAAGGCCTTGCCGTAAATTCGCTCGATGTCATACGGCGAGAAGAGCGCCATCTCGGCATTCTCTTTAGCAAGCTTAAAGGTGATATCCGGGATCACCACCCCCAGCGACAGGGTTTTGATACGGATTTTTTCATCGGCGTTTTCGCGTTTGGTATCCAGAAACCGCAGAATATCAGGATGGTGCGCATGCAGGTAAACCGCGCCCGCGCCCTGACGCGCGCCAAGCTGGTTGGCATAGGAGAACGCATCTTCCAGCATCTTCATCACCGGGATCACGCCGGAGGACTGGTTCTCGATGCGCTTGATCGGCGCGCCCGCTTCACGCAGGTTAGAGAGCAAGAACGCCACGCCGCCGCCGCGTTTCGAAAGCTGCAGCGCAGAGTTCACCGCGCGGCCAATCGACTCCATATTGTCTTCAATGCGCAGCAGGAAGCAGGAGACCAGCTCGCCGCGTTGGGCCTTGCCGCAGTTGAGGAAGGTTGGCGTGGCGGGCTGGAAGCGCCCGGAGAGGATCTCATCGGTGAGCTGTTCCGCCAGCGCTTCATCGCCCTGGGCCAGCGCCAGCGCCACCATCACGGTACGATCCTCAAAGCTTTCTAAGTAGCGTTTGCCGTCGAAGGTCTTCAGGGTGTAGCTGGTGTAGTACTTCCACGCGCCGAGGAAGGTCTGGAAACGAAAACCGCTGGCGTGGGCGCGTTCAAACAGTCTTACCACGAAGGGGCGATCGTAGCGGGCCAGAACGCGCTCCTCGTAGTAGCCCTCGTTAACCAGATAGTCGAGACGCTCATTCTGGCTCGCGAAGGTCACGCTGTTGGGCCGCACGTGGGCGGCGAAAAAGGCGTCCACCGCCTCACTGTCTTTATCAAACTGAATGCGCCCCTGACTGTCGTAGAGGTTAAGCATCGCGTTTAACGCGTGGTAATCCGGCGTCGCCTGAATTACCCGTTCTGCGGTTGTCGTTGCCAAAATTCGTTCACTCCTTTACGCACGTTTTCGACGTCCTGCTGCGTCCCCATCAGCTCAAAGCGATAGAGATACGGCACGCCGCATTTTTGAGAGATGACATCTCCGGCCCGGCCAAAGGCGTCGCCGAAATTGCGATTCCCCGCCGCGATCACGCCGCGAATCAGCTCGCGGTTATGGGGATCGTTCAGAAAGCGGATCACCTGGCGGGGGACAGCGCCCGCCGTACCGCCGCCGCCATAGCTCGGCACCACCAGAATGTACGGCTCCTCTACCCGGATGCGCTCCCGCTCGTTAAGCGGAATGCGCACCGCAGGCAGCCCGACGCGCTCAATAAAGCGGAGCGTGTTTTCCGAGCTGCTGGAGAAGTAGACCAGCGCACTCATGCACGCGTGGCCTGAGCGCTCAGGCGGTTGATCATGTCCGGGCGAAAGCCAGACCAGCTGGTCTCCCCGGCGACAACCACCGGAAGCTGACGGAACCCCTGCGCGCGCAGGGTATCGGCGGCCTCGGGCTGCTGGTCGATATTCACCATCTCAAAAGCCACCCCGCGGCTTTCCATCGCGCGTTTTGTGGCGTGGCACTGAACACAATCGTTACGAGTGTAAATAATAATGCTCATGATTCGTATTTCCATTTAAAATGAGAGAGCGGCGCGAATCATCGCGTCAGGTTGTGTGTGTCTTGCTAAAGGGAATACTAGATGTAGTTGTCTTAAGTTTCAACCATACAAGATATGGGAAATTTAGATTGATGTCGCACAAGTGATTAGCTCAGCGGGGCAGGGCAGGCTGTACGGGTTTTTCAGGCCATCAGGCAAAGAAAAGCCCCGGCAGCCGCTGGCTGTCGGGGCAGAGAAACGCGTCAGGTATCGTTATTTACGCAGGCTGAGCAGGGCGCCAACGAAGATACCGACCGCCGCGACCGTGCCCAGCGTACAGAGCGGTTTTTCGCGCACGAAGGTTGTGGCGCAGCTGACCGCATCGCAGGCCGCCTGCGTCGTACGCGTACGTCCATTCAGACGCGCGCGGGTTTCACGGAGCAGAGACTGAGCCTTACGCTTTGCGGCATCCGCTTCGTCCTTCGCGTCACTTCCCCAGGACTTCAGCACCTCTTCCAGCGTGTCCGCTAATTGGCTGACATCATTACGAATATCCTGAGCGTCGTCATTAATATCGTTTCGGTTCGGTCTGTTAAACATACGATCCTCCGTAAATTTGTGTTCCCGTTCAGTTTAGTTCAGAAATTTAATATCTGAAGCGCATCACGCGTTATCCGGCAGTTTATGGACTATTCTGAAAGCCCTGCTAATGCTGAATACTGTAAGGTTGCCGGGCAGGAAAAGATAACGAGGAAAAGATATGTATTTACGACCTGATGAGGTGGCGCGCGTTCTTGAAAAAGAGGGATTCACCATGGATGAGGTGACATCAAAAGCGTATGGATATCGCCGCGGCGAGAATTATGTTTACGTTAATCGTGAAGCCAGAATGGGACGTACCGCTCTCATTATTCACCCGACGCTGAAAGATAGAAGTCTGTCATTCGCTGAGCCTGCCTCGGATATTAAAACCTGCGATCATTATCAGCAATTTCCGCTCTATTTAGGCGGAGAGACGCATGAGCATTATGGTATTCCGCATGGCTTCAGCTCGCGCATGGCGCTGGAGCGGTTTTTGAAGGGACTGTTTGGCGACGTACAGTAAATTTGCGACTGGCGTTCGCCAGTCGCTTCACATCACGCTTTTGCCTGGCTGTACTGGCTGACCTTAAACAGGCGGCGACAGTAGTCGAGAAAATAGCCGTAAACCGCACCCATCAGCATTGAAATCACAATATTTGAACTGACCGCCGCGGCAATCTGGTGCCAGTCCGCGCCCACCGTCAGCAGAATGGCCACGTAAACCGGAGACTGGAACGTCACATACGCCAGCACGTCCGCCAGGTTTTTCACCCAGCCGGCGGGGCTGATACGCCGCGCGAAGCGCATGACCGCATCGCGGTATAAACCATAAGGCCAGGCAATAATAATATTGACCGGGATCGCCACCAGTCGAGAAGAAAGTGACTGCTCGAAGGTCATTCCGGAGAGGAAAATTTCAATCAGCATGTTCACGACGGAACAGTAGACAACCATCGCGAAAGTATCCGCTACCGCATGGCGCAGGCGAGATTGCGGTGAGAACATGTCTGAACTCCTTGAGAAGAACACAAAAGAAACGATTTTCCCGAAGCGGTTAGTGCTTTAGGTTGGTTTGCTTGACGTGTATAGCGTATATCTCTATGTTTGAACTAACAACTAGTGATTAATTTTTATTTAATCGCGTTTTGTCGACAAAATTCTCTAAATTTGGTTGTTTTTTGTTCGGTTCGTTATAATCTGTCTCGATCAATGATTTTCATATAAAAATCAATCGATTGTTGTTGGTTGTGCTGCGGTGGGACTTGGTTCACTTGCGGGTAGCGCAGAATGCTGAAATTTGGATTAAAGTTAACCCTTTATATTGTTGTGAGTATTGAATTCGGGCGTATGCCGCAGGCGTCATAAGATAATATTACCGGCGATATTTAATCTTATTAACAGTAGGGGCGTACGGCAACGCGGGTAGATATTTAAACAGAAATGAATTATTCTGTCGGCGATTTATCTATTTACCCTAAAGAAAAGGTTTTCAAATAATATGTCTTTGACGTTACAGAATCTTAATAATATCCGAACTCTGCGGGCCATGGCGCGCGAATTATCCCTGGACGTTCTTGAGGAAATGCTGGAAAAGGTCAGGGTCGTTGCCGAAGAGAAACGTAGTGAACTGGCGGAATTAGAGCAGCAGCGCGCTGAACAGCAGGAGAAAATTAACGCCCTGCTGGAGCTGATGAAAGCTGACGGTATTTCACCGAATGACCTGCTGGGCACTGAGCTGGCGCAGGCGGGCAAGCCAGCGAAAAAACGCAAGCCGCGTGAAGCCAAATATCGCTTTATTGACCAGAACGGTGAAGAGAAAACGTGGACCGGCCAGGGCCGCACGCCGAAGCCTATTGCCAGCGCGCTGGCAAACGGTAAATCACTGGATGATTTTCTGATCTAATGCGTGAACCGGGCGGAATATTCCGCCCGGCTGTCTGTTCAGCAGACGCCAAAATCACCGTCTTCGGTATACGGTGCCAGATCGGCAGCTTTCAGAGTATATTTCTCGCCTTGCTCATTGCTGGCCTGTACCGCCACAATGCTCTCACCATTCACTTCGAGCACCTTCAGCTTTGGGCCGCCTTTGCGCGGTTGTACATAATCACCGACAGAAAACATATTACCTCCTCTTCGTTTTAGCGATCTTCACCTTAGCCCACGTACGACGGCGGGTACAGCGTAATTCACCGTTTACTGCTTATGAGGTACGCCGGTTCCAGGGCATCACCTTGAGCAGCCGCGCCATGCCGCAAAAACCCGTCACACCCGCGAGCAGCAGCCCGGCCCCCACGAAACCGCTGAGCAGGAAAAAGCCGCTGGAGACGCTATAGCCCAGCACCACGCCGCAGAGAATGAGCAGCCCGGCGGCAATTTGTACCTGACGCATCAGCGGCAGCGGCTGGGATTTATCTTCGACGGTCTGTAGCCCGGCCTGCTTCCAGCCCTGAATGCCGCCTTCAACCACAAAAGCCTGAGCGGGCGCGGCAGCCTGTGCAAGGCGATCGGCATTCCCCGAGGTCCGGGCGCCGGACTGGCAGTGAAAAATTACCGTTTCACCTGCGTGCGTTTTAAGCCCCCCGGGCAGAGTATCCAGCGGCACGGACTGCGCGACGGGAATATGCTCGCGGGCGTACTCGTCGGCATCGCGGATATCAATCAGTCTGGCGCCTTCAGCGACGCGGGCGCTGGCCTGGCGCGGGGAGAGAAGAGGAAGTGACATGGCGGCTCCTTACGGGCAATAAAGGGTTTTCAGGGTACTGATAAGCTGATGCACCGCATCGTTTTTAATGAAATAAAGGATGCGCTGCGCGTCGCGGGTGCTGTCGATAAGGCCTTCCTCACGCATGCGCGCCAGGTGCTGCGACGTAGCGGACGCGCTAAGCCCCGTCGCACGCGCCAGTTCCCCCGCGCTGGTGCCGGGGGCACCGCACAGCGTGCAGAGGATCAGCAGCCGACGCGGGTTGCTCATTGCTTTTAAGAGTGTGGCGGCCTGCTCGGCGCTGGTCTGGAGTTGTTCAAGTTCAGTCATGGTAGTTTAGTGTTTTCTTAATTAAGCAAATGCTAAACTAACCTAACGCTTTAAACCAGCGTCAAAAGCGTAAAAGAGGGTAAACGCGAGGTTAGGGACTGGTACAGACGGGTAAACGGGCTATGCTTAGAGAGTTCTCCTGATTATTTTCAATGGATTAGCTTGCACGGAGTTTTTATATGGGATTTTGGCGCATTGTTTTTACGATCCTCATACCGCCGCTGGGCGTGCTGTTGGGCAAAGGGCTTGGCTGGGCGTTTATTATCAACATTCTTCTGACGCTGCTGGGCTACTTCCCCGGCCTCATTCACGCGTTTTGGGTACAGAGCAAAAGCTAAGCGCGCCACAGTAAATCGCTATAGATATCGGTCAGCACGCCCGCTGGGCCAAACTGCTGTTTGATCCACCGCGTGACCTGACCGGTCGCGGCATGCTGCGTGGCGAGCAGCATGCGCGAGTCCTGACGCGGGTTATTAATCCGCCGCGTCACCAGCAGCCCGTCTTCCACCGCCTCGCGCGTCATATATTCCGGTAAAAAACCTATCCCTTCCCCCAGAATCTGGCATTGGCATTTGGTGTTAAAGTCCGGCACCAGAATGGCCTCCTGCCCGTGCAGCAGCCAGCCGACCTTCTTATTAATCGTGTGTGCGGTATCTTCAACCATGATGTTGGGGTACAGGCGCAGCTGGCTCTCCGCTATCGGTTCCGGGACGAAGGCCAGCGGGTGTTCAGGCGAAATGGCGAACACCCAGCGGATGGCGCCGATCTCGGTGTAATCAATCCCGCCGCCGTCGAGCAGCGTGTCCGGTGCGCCAATCGCGATATTGGCCTGGTTGTTAATGATGGAGTCCCAGACGCCGTTATACACCTCGGTAGTAACGGTGATCTGGCAGGTAGGAAACTGCTTTTTCAGCACCTGCAGCAGCCGCGCGGTATGGCGCGGGGTGTATAAAAGCTGATTGATACAGATGCGCACCCTCGCCTCAATGCCCTGAGAAATGGTATCTATGCCGCGCTTGATGGCATGGAAATCATTCAGCAGGTCGGTCGCTTTGCGGTAAAAGTAAAACCCGGACTCGGTCAGCTCAATGCTGCGCGTGTTGCGGACAAACAGCACCACGTCCAGCCCGGTTTCCATCCGCTTGATGGTGTAACTGATGGCCGAGGTAGTGACCCCAAGCTCGGTCGCCGCCTTGCTGAAGCTGCCGAAGCGTGCGGCGGTGGTAAAGGCCAGCAGGTTCTCTTCGGTAAAGATGGAATTCATATCGCTGCTCCCGTAAGCCATCAGTTTTGAACATATTTTAACAGCACCGTTACAATGCGCTTGATGTCGATCACAGTTCTGATGTTTAACGCCAGGCCGCGCGACATAAGGCTTTGTCAGGCATAAGCAGAATGCAGCCTTGCGCGTTTAAAAGCCCTAAAACATAAGAAAAAGGTTGCACGGCCGCACGTTTTAGCTGAACTGTTGAATTTAACTCAACAATGAATTGACTGTCGATGAATCATTTTTAAGCGGATTCTTTTATGACCAGGCTGTTGCTATTCTCAGGTCAATAGAAATAAAAAACATCGGAGTCTGAATATGTCTGCAACTGAACTCGTTACTGAATTTCTGCTGGCGGCAGAAGAGGGCAATAGCGATGCGCTAAAAGCCTGTCTGGAGAAAGGCGTGGATATTAACGCCACCAACCGCCAGAAAAGAACGGCGGTTATTATTTCCAGCCTGAAAAAGCATTATTCCTGCGTGGCGCTGTTAATTGCCGCCGGTGCGGATATTGATAAACAGGACCAGACCTGCTTTAACCCCTTCCTGATTAGCTGCCTGACCAACGATATTACCCTGCTGCGCCTCGTGCTTCCGGCAAACCCGGATCTTGACCGCCTGACGCGCTTCGGCGGCGTGGGCATTACGCCTGCCAGTGAAAAAGGACACGTGGAGATCGTGCGCGAGCTACTTGAAAAAACCGACATTAACGTTAACCACACCAACTTTGTCGGCTGGACGCCGCTGCTGGAAGCCATCGTGTTAAACGACGGCGGTGCAAAACAGCAGGAGATTGTGAAGCTGCTGCTGGAGCACGGCGCGAACCCGCACATGACCGATAAATACGGCAAAACCCCGCTCGAACTGGCGCGGGAAAAAGGCTTCGATGCGATAGCCGACCTGCTGCTGGCGGCGGGCGCGTAAAGCAATCGGCCAGCCGGGTCCGGCTGGCCGTTAATTCAAAAAGCATTTTTACCGACGTGCATTTTGCACGACGGCGGTCCCCTTTTATCCGCATCCTGGAGAAAATAATGCCAACGAAAATCGTGATTAAAAAGAACACCTATTTTGACTCCGTCTCATTAATGTCCGTTTCCACCAAAGCCAATAAATTACCGGGCGTCGAGCAGGCCTTTGTGGCGATGGCGACGGAAATGAATAAAGGCGTCTTAAAAAACCTCGGGCTATTAACGCCGGAATTAAGCGAGGCTAAAAACGGCGATCTGATGATCGTGATTAAAGGCGACGCGGCCAATGATGAAACCCTGGCCGCTATTGAGGCGCTGTTCACCCGTAAAGAGAGCGCGGGCTCCCATGAAGCGCGCTACGCCACGATTGCCAGCGCCAAAAATCATCGCCCTGACGCAAACCTCGCGGTCATTTCGGTGAACGGTACCTTCGCCGCGCGCGAAGCGCGTCAGGCGCTGGAAAACGACCTTAACGTGATGCTCTTCTCCGACAACGTGTCGCTCGACGACGAGCTGGCGCTGAAGCAGCTGGCGCACCAGAAAGGGCTGCTGATGATGGGGCCGGACTGCGGCACCGCCATCATCAACGGCGCGGGGCTGTGCTTCGCCAACGCGGTGCGCCGCGGGCCGATTGGCATCGTCGGCGCATCGGGCACCGGCAGCCAGGAGCTGAGCGTGCGCATCCATGAGTTCGGCGGCGGCGTGTCGCAGCTGATTGGCACCGGCGGGCGCGATCTCAGCGAGAAAATTGGCGGCCTGATGATGCTCGACGCCATCGACATGCTCGAAGCCGACGAGGAGACCCAGGTCATTGCACTTATCTCCAAGCCGCCTGCGCCCGCCGTTGCTGAAAAAGTGCTGGCGCGCGCGCGCGCCTGCCGCAAGCCGGTGGTTGTCTGCTTCCTCGGCCGCAGCGAACCGCCAGCGGATGAAGACGGCCTGCAGTTCGCGCGCGGCACCAAAGAGGCTGCGCTGAAGGCCGTCCTGCTCACCGGCATCAAAAAAGAGTCCCTGGACCTGCACCCGCTCAACTGGCCATTGATTGAAGAGGTGCGAGCCCGCCTGACCCCGCAGCAGAAGTACATTCGCGGCCTGTTCTGCGGCGGCACGCTGTGCGACGAGGCGATGTTCGCGGCGCTGGAAAAATACGACGACGTCTGGAGCAACATTCAGCCCGATCCGGCGAAGCGCCTGAACGACATCAGCGTCAGTAAAGCCCATACCTTCCTCGACTTTGGCGACGATGACTTCACCAACGGCAAGCCGCACCCGATGATCGACCCGACCAACCGCATCAGCCGCCTGCTGCAGGAGGCCCGCGACCCGGAGGTCGGGGTGATTGTGCTGGACTTCGTGCTGGGCTTTGGCGCGCACGAGGACCCAGTAGGGGTGATGCTCGACGCCATCAAAGAGGCGCAGGCGATTGCGAAAGCCGATAACCGTCCGCTGGAGATCCTCGGCTACGTGCTCGGCACCGACCAGGATCCACAGCCGCTGGCGCAGCAGTGTCAGCTGCTCACCGACGCCGGCGTGATTTGGGCCAGCAGCAGCACCAACACCGGATTACTGGCCCGTGAATTTGTCTGCAAAGGGGAGAAAGCATAATGACGACCTTATTTAACCAGCCGCTGAACGTGATTAACGTGGGAATTGCGATGTTCAGCGACGATCTCAAAAAGCAGCACGTTCCCGCCACCCAGCTCGACTGGACGCCGCCGGGGCAGGGCAATATGCAGGTCGTTGGGGCGCTCGACCAGCTGGCCGAAAAACCGCTGGCGGAGAAGATCGCCGCCGCTAACCAAATCGCCCTTGAGCGCATTATTCAGTCCCATCCGGTGCTGGTGGGCTATGACCAGGCCATCAACGTTGTGCCGGGGATGACCCGCACCACCATTCTGCACGCCGGTCCGCCCGTCTCCTGGGAAAACATGTGCGGAGCAATGAAGGGTGCGGTCACCGGGGCGCTGGTGTTTGAAGGGCTGGCGACGGATCTGGAGGACGCGGCCAGGCTGGCGGCTTCAGGCGACATCACCTTCTCGCCGTGCCACGAGCATGACTGCGTGGGCTCGATGGCGGGCGTCACCTCCGCGTCGATGTTTATGCACATCGTTGAAAACAAAACCTACGGCAACCGCGCATTCACCAACCTCAGCGAGCAGATGGCGAAGATCCTGCGCATGGGCGCCAACGACCAGAGCGTTATCGACCGCCTGAACTGGATGCGCGACGTGCTCGGCCCGATGCTGCGCGACGCCATGAAGATTATCGGCGAAATCGACCTGCGCCTGATGCTGGCCCAGGCGCTGCACATGGGCGACGAGTGCCACAACCGCAACAACGCGGGCACCACGCTGCTTATTCAGGCGCTGACGCCGGGGCTGATCCAGGCGGGCTATCCGGTGGAACAGCAGCGCGAGGTATTTGAGTTTGTCGCCAGCAGCGACTATTTTTCCGGCCCGACGTGGATGGCGATGTGTAAGGCCGCGCTGGACGCCGCCCACGGCATTGAGTACAGCACCGTCGTCACCACCATGGCACGCAACGGCTACGAGTTTGGCCTGCGCGTCTCCGGCCTGCCGGGGCAGTGGTTCACCGGCCCGGCGCAGCAGGTGATTGGCCCGATGTTCGCGGGTTATAAGCCGGAAGATTCCGGGCTGGACATCGGCGACAGCGCGATTACCGAAACCTACGGCATCGGCGGCTTTGCGATGGCGACGGCCCCGGCAATCGTTGCGCTGGTGGGCGGGACGGTGGATGAAGCCATCGACTTCTCCCGCCAGATGCGCGAAATCACCCTCGGCGAAAACCCGAACGTCACCATTCCGCTGCTCTCGTTTATGGGCATCCCAACCGCCATCGACATCACCAAAGTCGCTGGCACCGGCATTCTGCCGGTCATCAATACCGCCATTGCCCATAAAGATGCGGGCATCGGCATGATTGGGGCGGGCATCGTTCACCCGCCGTTTAGCTGTTTTGAAAAGGCGCTGTTGACCTTCCGCGATCGCTACTTTTTATAAGGCAAGCATCCATGAAAAACATGAAACTGGAGTGGAAAAGAGGTGACTGGGCGGCCTATTTCGGGTTGATGACCAACAACCTGACCAATTTGCTGACCATGATGGGGTTGCTCATTTTTGTCGTCGGCATCCCGAAGGAGATTGTTTATGGACGCATCGCGCCGGCCTTCGGGCTGGCGGTGCTGGCCGCGAGTATTTGCTACGCGTGGTTCGGCATGCAGATGGCGCGCCAGACCGGGCGCACGGACGTCACCGCGCTGCCGTCCGGCCCCAGCGCGCCGTCAATTTTTACCGTAACCTTCCTGGTGCTGATGCCGGTGTATCAGCAAACGGGCGATGCGGAGTTCGCCATTCAGATTGGCCTGGTGTGGTGCTTTGTTGAGGCGATGATCCTGGCGGGCGGTTCGTTTTTAGGGGAAACCATCCGCAAGATGATCCCGCGCACCGTGCTGCTGTCGTGCCTGTCCGGCCTGGGCCTGCTGCTGCTGGCGATGAACCCGATGCTGCAGGCGTTCGAAGCGCCGACCGTGTCGTTCATCGTCCTGCTGCTGATCTTCATTAACTGGTTCGGTAAAAAGCCGATTTTCGCCAGAATTCCCACCGGTCTGCTGCTGCTGGTTGCGGGCACGGCCCTGGCGTGGATCTCCGGCCTGCAAAGCCCGGAAGCCATCAAAGCCTCGATGTCGTCGTTCGGCTTTAATCCGCCGCAGCTGCACGTGGACGGTTTCCTGCAGGGGCTGCCGCACGCGCTGCCGTATCTTGCCTCGGCGGTTCCGCTGGGCCTGGCAAACTACATCTTTGACCTGGAGAACATCGAAAGCGCCCACGCGGCGGGAGACGCCTACCCGACGCGCAAGGTGATGCTGGCGAACGGTCTGGCCTCCATGCTCGGCTGCCTGATGGGCAACCCGTTCCCGGTGACGGTCTACGTCGGCCACCCGGGCTGGAAAGCGATGGGCGCGAGCATCGGCTATACGCTGGCCTCCGGGGTGACCATGTTCATCGTGCCGCTGTTCGGGCTGGGGGCGTTTATGCTCGCCATCATTCCGATGACCGCCATCGTGCCGATTCTGGTGTTTATCGGCGTCGTCACCGCCAACCAGGTGGTGAGGGAAACGCCCAAAGTGGAGGTGCCCGTTATCTTCATCTGCCTGTTCCCGTGGATCGCCAACTGGGCGCTGACCATGATGAACAGCGTGATGGGCGCCGCAGGCACCAGCGCGGCGAAAATCGGCACCGACGTGCTGCACAGCAAGGGCATCTACTACGAAGGGCTGATGCATCTCGGTAACGGCGCGCCGCTCGCCAGCATGCTGTGGGGCTGTATTGCCATTTTTGCCATCATCAACAAGCCGCTGCGGGGCGCGATTGCCGCCGCCGTTGGGGCACTGCTGGCGCTGTTTGGCGTGATCCACGCCCCGGTGGTGGGCTTTGCCGAAGGCAGCTCGCTGATGTTCGTCACCGCGTATCTGATGATGGGCGGCATGTTTGTGGTGAAGCATGTTCTCGACAGCCGGGAAGTGGCGAGCGCTGCGTCACCGGTTTCTGAATCCTGATAATGCCTGATGCCCTCACCCTAACCCTCTCCCACAGGGAGAGGGAACGTGAATCCCCCCTCTCCCTGTGGGAGAGGGCCGGGGTGAGGGCACCAGAACGCACCTTCTAAAGGAAACAAAATGAAAGAGCTTATGGTCGTCGCCATTGGCGGCAACAGCATTATCAAAGACAACGCCAGCCAGTCGGTAGAGCATCAGGCGCAGGCGGTGAAAGCGGTGGCAGAGTCGGTGCTGGAGATGCTGGCATCTGACTATGACATTGTGCTCACGCACGGCAACGGTCCCCAGGTGGGGCTGGATCTGCGCCGCGCCGAAATCGCCCACGAGCGGGAAGGACTGCCGCTGACCCCGCTGGCAAACTGCGTGGCGGATACGCAGGGCGGGATCGGCTACCTGATCCAGCAGGCGCTGAACAACCGCCTTGCCGCGCGCGGGGAGCAAAAAGCGGTCACGGTCGTTACGCAGGTTGAGGTGGATAAAAACGATCCCGGCTTTACGCACCCGACGAAACCGATCGGCGCGTTCTTTACGCAGGCGCAGTGGGATGAACTACAAATCGCCCATCCGGACTGGTATTTCGTAGAAGACTCCGGTCGGGGCTATCGTCGCGTGGTAGCCTCACCCCAGCCGCTGCGGATTGTTGAATCGGAGGCCATCAAAACCCTGACGCAAAAAGGTTTTGTGGTGATCGGCGCGGGCGGCGGGGGGATCCCCGTTGTTCGCAGTGAGCAGGGGGATTATCAGAGCGTCGACGCGGTGATTGATAAAGATCTCTCCACCGCGCTGCTGGCGCGCGAGATCCGCGCCGACGTGCTGGTCATCACCACCGGGGTGGAGAAGGTGTGCGTCAACTTCGGCAAGCCGAACCAGCAGGCGCTGGATACCGTCAGCGTGGCGCAGATGACGCGCTACATGGAAGAGGGCCATTTCCCGGCGGGCAGCATGCTGCCCAAAATCGTCGCCTCGCTGGAGTTTTTACACCACGGCGGCAAGCGCGTGATTATCACCTCGCCGGACTGCCTGCCCGCGGCGCTGCGCGGGGAAACCGGTACCCATATTGTTAATGAAGGAAGATAAGATGAGTGAAAACAAAAGCCGCCGCGAATTCATCAGCCAGAGCGGCAAAATGGTCACCGCCTGCGCGCTGTTTGGCGCGACCGGATCCGTCGCGTATGCTGCTGACTCAGCAAAGCCAACCTGCGAGACCGGCAAACCGATGAACATCACCGCTAAGCATTACTATCTGGACAACGTGCTGCTCGAAGCCGGGTTTAACGTTGAGGACAGCGTGGCGACAAGCACCCGCACCGAGCTGAAAACGCTGGAAATCAAAGACGGGAAGATCGTCGCCCTGCGCGACAATAAAAGCCACGCGGACGCCATGCTGCCGCACTATGACGCGGGCGGCAAGCTGATGCTCCCGGCGATGCGCGATATGCACATCCACCTGGATAAAACCTTTTACGGCGGTCCGTGGCGCTCCCTGAACCGTCCGGCGGGCACCACCATTCAGGACATGATCCGCCTCGAGCAAAAGATGCTGCCGGAGCTGCAGCCGTATACTCAGGAGCGAGCGGAAAAGCTGATCGACCTGATCCAGTCGAAAGGCTCCACCATCGCCCGCAGCCACTGCAATATCGAGCCGACCTCCGGCCTGAAGAATCTTGAAAATCTGCAGGCGGTTTTATCGCGCCGCAAGCCGGGCTTTGACTGTGAAATCGTCGCTTTCCCGCAGCACGGGCTGCTGCTGTCAAACTCAGAAAAACTGATGCGCGAGGCGATGCAGGCCGGGGCGCACTACGTGGGCGGGCTGGACCCGACTAACGTTGACGGTGCGATGGAGAAATCCCTCGATCTGATGTTCCAGATAGCGCTGGACTACGGCAAAGGGGTGGACATTCACCTGCACGAAACCAGCCCGGCGGGCGTGGCGGCGGTGAATTACATGGTGGAAACCGTGGAGAAAACGCCGGCGCTGAAGGGCAAGCTGACCATCAGCCACGCCTTTGCGCTGGCAACGCTTAACGAGCAGCAGGTGGATGAGATAGCCACCCGCATGGCGGCGCAGCAGGTGACCATCGCCTCTACCGTGCCGATTGGCACGCTGCATATGCCGCTGAAGCAGCTGCGCGATAAGGGCGTGTTTGTGATGACCGGCACCGACAGCGTGATCGACCACTGGTCGCCGTACGGCCTGGGGGACATGCTGGAAAAAGCCAATCTTTATGCCCAGCTCTACATCCGCCCGAACGAGCAGACCCTTTCCCGCGCATTAGGTATCGCCACCGGCGACGTGCTGCCGCTGAACGACAAGGGCGAGCGCGTGTGGCCGAAAGCGCAGGACGACGCCAGCTTTGTGCTGGTGGACGCCTCCTGTTCCGGCGAAGCCGTGGCGCGCATCTCCCCGCGTACCGCGACGTTCCATAAAGGGAACCTCGTCTGGGGCTCGGTGGGCTAATGTGGTGCCGGGTGGCGCTGCGCTTACCCGGCCTACGGTTCGGAGATTTTGTAGGTCGGGTAAGGCGAAGCCGCCACCCGACAATGCAGTATACTGCTATGCACATTCTTAAAGAGGGATCTGCCATGGCACAAAACATCTACGACAACCCGGCGTTTTTCGAAGGCTACGCCCAGCTTCCGCGCTCGGTACAGGGGCTGGACGGCGCGCCGGAGTGGCCCGCGCTGAAAAGCATGCTGCCCGATCTCAACGGTAAATCGGTTGTGGATCTCGGTTGCGGCTACGGCTGGTTCTGCCGCGCCGCGCGTGAACTGGGCGCGTCTGAGGTGACCGGCGTGGATATCTCGGAAAAGATGCTCGCTCGCGCCGCTGAGCTGACGCATGATGCCCGGATCCACTACCAGCGTAGCGATCTCGAATCGCTGACGCTCAGCGAGAACAGCCTCGATCTGGTCTATAGCTCGCTGGCGCTGCACTACCTGCCGGCGCTGGATGCCCTGTTTGCGAAGGTTCAGCGCGCGCTCAAGCCCGGCGGCAGCCTGGTCTTTTCGATGGAGCACCCCATTTACACCAGCGCCACGCGTCAGGGCTGGCTGACCGACGATAACGGTGAGCGGTTCTGGGGCGTGAATCACTATCAGGATGAAGGCAAGCGCGTCAGCAACTGGCTGGCAGACGGGGTGATCAAGTATCATCGCACGCTGGGCACCACGCTTAACGCGCTCATCAGGGCCGGGTTAACCATAAGTGAAGTCAACGAGTGGGGACCAACGCAGGCGCAGATTGACGCCTGGCCCGCGCTGGCCGAAGAGGCGGAACGCCCGATGCTGGCGTTGATCGCCGCCCGTAAGGCCTAATACCCGACCTTATACACCCGCCCGCTCTGCACGCCCTCCACGCTGCGGCGATAGGCGTTCGCCACGGTTGCCGCAGGAACGCTTTCAAAGCCCGGGAAGAAGCCGTCGTAGGTTTCGACGGATTCGGTGAGCACCGTCGGGCTAATCAGGTTGATGCGGATCCCGCGCGGCAGTTCACAGGCTGCGGCGCGAACAAACCCTTCCAGCGCGGCATTCACCGTGGTGGCATTCACGCCCTGGGCAATCGGCTCGTGCGCCACGATGCCGCTAATCAGGGTGATTGAGCCACCTTCGTTCAGATAATGCTGGCCGGTCAGCGCCAGGCGCACCTGCCCGAGCAGCTTATCCTGCAGGCCCTGATTGAAGTCGCTGTCCTTCATGGTCGCAAGCGGGCCAAAGTAGAGGCCGCCGCTGGCGGAGACAATCGCATCCACCGGGCCGATGTTCTCAAACAGCGCCTGCACGCTTGCCTGCGACGTAATATCGACCTGATAGTCCCCCTGCGTGCGGCCGACGCGGATAACCTCGTGACGACGGCTTAATTCTTCTGTTACGGCACGACCGACCGTACCGCTGGCACCAATAATGACGATTTTCATAGCCGACTCCTTATGTTGTGAGTCTTCATTCTTTAGTAAATTAAAATGCAGATAAACTGGGCTAAAGTTAGAAGATTACTAACCAGGGGTTTGGAATATGGATAAGCTTCGCAGCATGGAGACCTTTATTGCCGTGGTGGAAAGCGGTAGCTTCACCGGCGCGGCGACGCGGCTGGAGATGTCGGCGGTGATGGTGGGGAAGTACGTTGCGCTGCTGGAGTCTCAGCTCGGCACCCGCCTGCTGGAGCGCAACACGCGTCGCCAGAGCCTGACCGACGCCGGGCGGGTCTATTACGACGAGGCGAAGCGGGTGCTGGAGCAGGTGGCGATTGCCGAAAGCGCGGTTGAACGCCTGCGCGCCGCACCGTCCGGCACCCTGCGGGTGACGGCACCCACCTCGTTTGGCGGCAGTGCCATCGCGCCGCTCACCGCCACTTTTTTACAACGCTACCCGGACGTGCGCGTTGAGCTGGATCTGACCAACCGGATGGTGGATCTGGTGGAGGAGGGTATCGATCTGGCCATTCGTATTGGCGACATTCACAACGACGATCTGGTGGCGAAATACCTCTGTCCTTACCGGATGGTGATCTGCGCCGCGCCGGACTACCTGGCGCGCTACGGTACGCCGCAAACCCCTGCCGATCTGGTGGATCATCTCTGCCTGTCCCACAGCGTGTGGACCGCACGCAACGAGTGGCGGCTGCCGGGCGTCGAAGGCGAGGTGCGCTGGAAGCGGGATGCGGTCCTAAGATGCAACGATGGCTACGGGCTGCGGATGGCCGCAAGAGCCGGGGCGGGGCTGCTGCTGCAGCCGGAAGTGCTGGTGGCGGAAGATCTGGAAAGCGGCAGGCTGGTGCGGGTGCTGGAGGAGTACATTCCGGCGCCAAGACCCGTGCACCTGCTGTGGCGTCAGGATTTACGACCGCTCCCTAAGCTTACGGAATTTATCGCCCATCTTCTGCTAAGATTGGGCACAATATAAAAAAAGAAGGTAAGCAAAGAATGTCTGTGAATAAACTCGCCAGCAGCGCGCAGGGCCTGCAATCATCTGCCATCCGTGAATTATTAAAACATAGCAAAATGGCCGGCGTCATTTCGCTGGGCGGGGGCATTCCTAACCCGGCCTTGTTCGATCGCGAAGGCCTGAAAATTGCCGCTGATGCCGTATTATCACAGCATTTTGGAGAGGCCTTTCAGTACGGTCTGACCGAAGGCGTGCCGGGGCTGCGTGAAGAGATTCAGCGCATCTGTGAAGGGCGCGGGATCCGCTGCAAGGCGGATGACGTGGTCGTGACCTCCGGTTCGCAGCAATCGCTCGACGTGCTGGCGCGCGCATTGATTAACCCGGGCGATACCGTTGTCGTTGAGCGTCCAACCTATCTTGCCGCGCTGCAGGTGTTTGGCCTGGCGCAGGCGAATTTTGAATCCGTTGGCACCGATGGCGACGGAATGAACGTCGACGAGCTCGAAACGCTGGTGGCCAAAAAAGCCATTAAAGCGGTGTATATCGTTCCAACCTTTGGTAACCCTGGCGGCGTGACGCTTTCTGAGGCGCGTCGTAAACAGCTGGTGGAACTCTCGAAGCGCCATGACTTCGTGATCGTCGAAGACGATCCGTACAGCGAAATTAACTATACCGATGAAGTCTTCCGCCCGTTAATTGCCCATGCCAAAGATATCGGCAACGAAGAGAACGTGGTGTATACCTCAACCTTCTCTAAAATTCTTGCGCCGGGTACGCGCGTGGGCTGGGTGCTGGTGCCGGAGTGGCTGAAGCGCGCGGTGGTGAACCTTAAGCAAACCACCGATCTGCACACCAGCACGCTGTCGCAGCTGATGACGTACGAATACCTCAAGACCGGCCGGCTGGCCGATCAGATCAAAACGATCCGCGCAGCCTATCGTCAGAAGTACCAGACGTTCGCCACGGAGCTGGAGGCCGAGCTGGGCGATGTAATGTCGTTCCACAAGCCGAAGGGCGGCATGTTCCTGTGGGCGAAGATGAAAAATGGTTGTAATACCACGCGCTGGCTGGAAAAGACGTTAAGTAACGGCGTAGTATTTGTGCCGGGCGAATTTTTCTACTGCAACGAGCCAGACCATTCGACGCTGCGCATGTCGTTTGTCACGCCAACGGATGAAGAGCTCAAAGAAGCGGTTCGTCGCCTGAAAAAATCGCTGTAAAAGACCTGCGCATAATGGCGTTCCGGCCGTTATGCGCAATACGCGTTCAGGGCGGTACGGGCCGCAATCGTTCATGGTGATCTCCATGTTTGAATTTCTGTTCGGTGTCGTTACGCACACGCCCGCCTGGGTGTGGGTGCTGTTTATCTTCCTTATCTCCCGCGGCATTAAAGCCCGCAGGCCCGCCACCGTTACGCTGGAGCGGCTTGCCATTATTCCGGGCATCTTTCTTCTCTGGGATATCTACGATCTGGTGGTCTATCGCACGCTGACTCCCGGTACTCTCGCATTGTGGACGGCGGGGATCCTTGCCGGCGCAGCGCTGGGGTATTTCCTGATCAAGCAGGCGGTTATCACCCGCGCGGAGGCGCCGCGCAGCCTTTACCGCCAGGCCGACTACACCGCGCTGCCGTTTATGATGCTGGCATTCGGGGTGAAGTATGTGCTGGGCGTGATGAGCGCGGTCTCTCCCCAGACGATGCAGCAGCCCGCCATGAGCGCGCTGGCGATCGTCTCCGGCGGCGTATTTGCCGGCGTCTTTATCGGGAAATTTGCGCGCTATGTTGGGGTGTATAACGCCCGAGCTCAGGCCTGAATTTACAGTAGCCCTTTTTGCGTGAAGGTAATGCGCGTCGCTTCGTTGAGATCCAGCGCTTTTAACGATTCCGGATTAACCCAGGCGATCTCCTGAAACTCTTCATTAAACGTGACTTCCCGGTTGGCGCTGATGCAGTCGAAGATCAGATAGATCATGTAAATCTCCTCTGTGGTGCCATCGGCGTAGGTTTTGACCCTGATGTCATCGCGAAAAGCCCATGGCGTGACCGAGGCGATCTCCAGCGCTTCGCCAAGCTCTTCGCGGATCTCACGGCGCAGCGCCTGTTCCATGGTTTCGCCCGGCTCCATTCCACCACCGGAGAGAGCCCACTGACCGGGGAACACGCCGCGATCGTCGGCCATTTTGCACAGCAGGTAGGCACCGTCGTTCTGGATGATGGGGCAGACAATGGTTCGTTGGCGCATGATTTCTTCCTGAAAAATGAATTTGGGCTACTTTAGCAGATTGGGGGTGAGGGTTATGTTAGAGGTGTTCGATTCTCGCTCCCTGGTTTTCTGCGTTTTGTTGCAGATTCAGCCAGAATTCAATGCTGGTATCGAATGCGTTTGCCAGTCTTATGGCCAAATCAACGGTGAGTTTGATTTTATTGTTTAACAGCGCGCTGGCAGTGGTGTGATCGGTGTTTATTCTCTCTGCCAGTTCTGAGATGCCGAGACTGAGTGGCTTAAGATAATCGTGCAGCAACACTTCGCCTGGTGTGGTTGGGATGCGTATTTTTTCCTTGTTATTCATAAGTAACGTCCTGTTTATAAATATAAAATAGGTGCGGTATGATGCCCTCACCCAACCCTCTCCCTGTAGGAGGGGGCTGAGGGATCCCCACAAAATAATGTCTGCACTGACGACCCCCTCTCCCTTTAGGGAGAGGGCTGGGGTGAGGGGGAACATACGGCTGTGGAGGTTATTCCGTTCACTTTATGTTCCTTGCTACTCTGTAACGGCATGACCTGTGAACGTGCCAGGGTGGCTCAATCGCCACCACCCTAGCGACCCGGGCTCCCGGCGGTAAATCGCCGCTTCGCGGTACCCTCAGCTTATTCCTTCAGGCTATCGGGTCGGGCATGAGCCTGCATCCCTGCAGGCCACGCCCTCTCGGCGCATCCCTGCGCCTCGCCCCGGCCTTACGGAAACGCCTCGGCGATTTACAGCCGGACCAGGGCATCGCTGTAAGCCATTAATTTTCCTGAAGCAACACTCATCGCTTCCGGTTAAAAAAAATTACTGGGATTCCTCACGAGAGAGGGAGAAAACCATGTCAACCCAGCAACGCGACGCCAGCCTCCGTTCTCAGCCAGCGTGGGGCGGTTAGCTGGTCGGCAAAATAGCCCGTCAGTTCACAGAGTAAATCCCTCATCACGCGGGAGGATTCGGGTGAAAGTACGCCTGCTATCAGCAGTTGTGTAACTTCCTCGCAGTAGCGACAGAGCTGATCGGATTCGGTGTTGAATATAGGCTCACGTTCGGGAAACACGTCGACGGTAAGACGTTCCTGTTAGTGCTCAGGGATTGGCTCCAGCAGCATCGGGCGGAGCAGGGCGAGAGTGGAGGCAAGACGACCGCAGAGCGCTATTTTTCTTGCAGGCTCGGTCTCTTCCACCAGAGCTTCGCAATAGCGTTGGCAGTTGTCGGCAAGTTCGGTGAAGTCGGTGTTGTGGTCGAAAGGGGTTGTGAAAAGTGCGTTACTGGTGGTCATCATTTTTCTTCAATCAGGTAGTTAACCCGACCGCGGAAATGCCAATTTCCGGGTGGCAGGTCTGAACGGAGTTGGCATTACCGGCTTGGAGTGTACCGGCGCGTCTTGCGACGCCCCCGTCCAGCCCACCATTGGAATGTAGCCAGACGTGCAGCGTAACAAGGACTTACGCCGTCTCCAATCATAACCGGGATGCCAATCCCGACGCCAGATTTTGCTGGCGTGGGAAGAACATATATCCGAAAAGTCGTTAGCAAAAGTGGAGATAAAGGGATTAGTTAGATTCTGCGAAGCTGCTTCAGAAAAAATGTAGAATGAGGAATGCGTTCAAGCCAAAAATGTTTCACCTGATGAGCCAACATTTGCCGCCGCAAATAATACTGACGATTTATAAAATTAGGAATTTATTAAGGTCTATTTAATCAACATTGCGGCCAAAGTGGCGTATGGTGTTTATGATTAAAAGAAGGATTATGAAGGTGTGTATGGATACCGTCGAGGAACTTGGTGGGACATATTTCTATAAAGGAATTCGCAATATATCGGCTGGTGAGCTGTTTTTCTGGGTTTTGTTAGATAAGATTGAAGAGCAGTTTGGTGGCATAGAGGATGCACTAACGATGAGTTGTATCATTTTAGGACTGCCAATATTAAAGACCAGAAATAAGCCCTACGGAACGACAGCAGGGACATCTATAGCATCAAAATATTTACGTCACTATCTTAATGTAGAGTTACCGGTAAGATTACCGACGTTAACTGAAGCAAGTATTACTACTTTAAAACCTAAGTATGTGACCAATTTGGGAGCCTTTATCGGGAGGGGACTGCCAGTGATTGGCTGGACATTAGTAGCCAGCGATTTGGCTCAAATATGCTATAAAACACTTAAAATGTATAATACGATTGCTCACAAAAAAGACCGTATATGGTAACTGAACAAGAAATTTTGACTTTTTTTCAGAATGAATTGCCCGTAATGGGTACATTTACCGGCAAGCTCATGCCCTTACAGTTGGATGATATATTACAAGAATATGCAGAGGATGATGATTTAGTCGTCTGTATGGATAAATACAGCGTGCGATTCAATGTCGATATAACGCTGATGAATTACAATGCCTATTACCCATGGTTTCACACATGGTTTTTTCGAAAATGGTTTACTGATAAACCCGTGGAACAAATTTCTAAGCCTTTAACGGTAAGGATGTTCGCCGAATCTGCGAAAGCGGGGAGGTGGCTATATGATTAATAAGGAGAGTAATGATGGCCGTACCCGTTCATTTATGGCTAAAAGATGATGCAGGAAATCTGATTAGGGGATCATCTGATGTGGCTTATCGAGAAGGAAGTATTGAATTACGAGGTTTGACACATAATTTGAGTATCCCGGTTGATGGGACAACAGGAAGACTTACTGGAACACGTCAGCACGCTCCCTTCCTGTTTGAAAAAGAAATTGATAGTGCATCCCCCTATCTTTATCGGGCTGTTGCAACAGGGCAAACTCTCAAATCTGCAGAGGTAAAGTGGTATCACATTAATGATGCTGGTCAGGAAGTTGAATACTTCAATATTTTACTGGAAGGCGTAAAAGTTGTTTCTATTACGCCAATTATGCACGATACGCGTAACTGTCCGGGAACAGGGCATATGGAAAGTATCCAACTGCGCTACGAGAAAATCACATGGCGTTATGTTGATGGAAATATTCAATACTCAGATGCCTGGAATGAGCGATCAACGGTTTGAAGTGCAGCAAATTGCCTCCGCTCTATAAATGGAGAGGAGGCATTCCCTGTTCTTCCTGCAAAGATCAACGCTCCCTCAGCGCCTCCTTCGCCCGGTTAAACGGCTTAATCATATAATCCAGCACCGTTTTTTCTCCGGTCTTAATGTCCACCGTCGCAATCATCCCGGGCACAATTGAGAAGTGCCTGCCGGCCTTATTCACCAGGTAGTCCTGGCTGGTGCGGATAAACACCCGATAATAGAACACCTCCGGCTTGGCTTCGTCCTGGATGGTGTCCGGGGATATCGTCTCCACCACCCCGTGCAGCCCGCCGTAAATGGCGTAATCGTAGGCGGTGATTTTGACCAGCGCCTCCTGGTTCGGGTGGATAAAGGCGATGTCGCGCGGCGACAGGCGGGTTTCAATCAGCAGGTGATCGTCCACCGGCACAATCTCCATTAGCTCGCCGTTGGGCGGGATCACGCCGCCGATGGTGGTGACCTTGATGTTTTTCACGATCCCGCGCACCGGGGATTTCACCGTCAGACGGGTGACGGAGTCCTGGCGGCCTTTGAGGATGGCGGAGACCATGTCGACTTCCGCGTTGGCCTTGGAGAGCGCCTCGCGCGCCTGAACGTAATACTGCGAGCGCACGTCGGTGAGCTTCAGCTCCAGGTCGCTTTTCTGCCGCTGCAGGCGCAGGACCTCCACGTGGCTGGCGGCCCCGGTTTTGACCAGCCGCTGGGTGATGGCCAGCTCCTTATTGGCGAGATCGAGCGCGGCGCGCAGCTCTCGCTGAGTATCCTCCAGCTGCGCGCGTCGCGAGTTGTAGAGCCGCGTTTCGTCGGCAATCAGATCCGGCCATTTTGCCAGCGAAGGGGGAAACTTCAGCGGCAGATCGTTCACCTCGGCGTACAGGCGAGCGCTGGAGGCCAGTGAAGCGCGGTAGCGCGCCGCGCTTTCGCCGACGTTCGACTCGGAACGCGTCGGATCGAGCCGCGCCAGGACCTGCCCGGCCTGCACCTGATCGCCCTCGTGGACGTTCAGCTCGGTGAGGATCCCGCCGTCCAGCGACTGTAACACCTGCTCGCGCGAGCTGGGGATCACCTTCCCGGAGCCGGTTGATACCTCATCCAGCACGCCAACCCACGCCCAGACGCCCAGCACCACGAACATCAGCAGCGAGAAGATCACGATCCGCCGCGCGCCGGTGTAGCCGCTTTCGGAGTCGAGGGCGTTATCCAGATCGTCCATTGCGGCAACGTCACGCTGACTGATTTTCATTTTTCCACTCCCGTCCGGTTGCTGCCTGCTGCTGCTGTTGCTGCATACGGCTGTTGTTCAGCGCCTGCGCTTTTGGCGCGTCCATTACCAGCATGCCTTCCTTGAGCACCACGACCCGCTCCACCAGCTCCAGCACCGGTACGCGGTGCGTGGCGACGATCAGGGTGCGATGGCCGAGCCAGTCGCCCAGCCGCTGGATGAACTCCCGCTCGGTGTGCTCGTCCAGCGAGGCGGTGGGTTCATCCATCAGCACGATATTCGGATCGCGCAGGAGCATGCGCGCCAGCAGAATCGACTGCCGCTGCCCGCCGGAGAGCCCCACGCCGTTTTCCATGATCGGGTAGTCCAGCCCCTTGGGTAGCTTCTGCACGAAGCCCGCCGCGCCGGTCATCTCCAGCGCCTCGAAAATCTCTTCGTCGGTGGCGCGCGGCATGCCGAGGGTGATGTTTTCGCGCAGGGTGCCGTAAAACAGCCGCGCGTTCTGGGTCATAAAGCCGACGTTGCGCCGGACGTCGGCGACGTCGAGATGCGGCAGGCTGAAGCCGTCGAGCCGCAGCTCGCCGGCCGCCAGATCCATCCCGCCCGCCATGGCCTGCAGCAGGGTCGATTTCCCGGCGCCGTTGCGCCCGAGGATCGCCACTTTTTCGCCGGGTTTGATCTCCAGACGGTTAATGCGCAGCGCCATGCGCGGATCCTCCGGGTGATAGCGGAACTGCGCCTGTTCAAAGAGATAGTGCCCGCGCAGCACGTCCTGGCGAATTGGCGTCTCCTCGCGCTGGTTCTCGGTGGGCAACTGCATGATGCTGTCCAGACCCTCTTTTGCCGCTTTGACCTGCTGCCAGCGGGCCAGTACGCCGCAGAGCGTCGCCATCGGGGCGATCATGCGGGAGGCCAGCATCGACGCGGCGACCACCGAACCGGTGGTCAGGGTGCCGTCAATCACCATCGGCGCGCCGACCACGATCACGGCGGCGTAAACCAGGCTCTGGATGGTCATTCCCCAGCTGATCAGGTTCTGCGTCAGCTCGCGGGTGCGCAGGCCGGATTCCGCGGTAATCTGGATATAGCTGTTCCACTGCTGCAAAAAGCGGTTTTCCGCCTGCATCAGCTTGATGTCCTCCAGCCCCTGAACGCTCTCCACCAGCACCGCGTTGCGCAGGGTTGATTCATGGGCTGACTGCTTCGCCAGCTCCGCCAGCTTTTTCTGCAGCAGCAGGCCTGGCAGAACCATGATCACCGCCGCGACCGGCGCGATCCACGCCAGCTGCGGAGCGATGATCGCCAGCACCACCACGAACAGTAAAAAGAAGGGCAGGTCGACAATTGTTGAGATGGTGGACGAGGTCACCATCTCGCGGATCTGCTCCAGCTCGCGCAGCTGGGAGATGAAGCTGCCGGTGGAGCGGGGAATAGCGCTGTTGCGCAGCCGCAGCGCGTGGCCGAATACGCGATCCGAAACGCGCATGTCCGAGCGCTTGCCTAGCAGATCCATAATGTGCCCGCGCGCCACGCGCAGCACGAAGCCAAACAGGGTAGCAATCAGCACGCCGATGGTCAGGACGTAAAGCGTCGGGTAGGACTGGGCGGGGATCACCCGGTCGTACACCTGCATGGAGAAGACGATCCCGGAGAGCGACAGCACGTTGATAAACAGCGCGGCGAGCATCACCCAGCTGTATGGGCGCAGGTCGCGCATCACCAGCCGGTAGAGCCAGTCCGGGCGGTATTTAGAGATGTAGGCGTCCACGCGGCTGTCCTTCAGCGCGGCGAGTGGACGCAGGGCAATGACGTGGCGGATGGCGGGCAGCATCGCCGTCATCGACAGGCGGTTGGTGTAGGTCTGGTCGTCAAAGAAGCTGACCTCGAGGGTATCGTCGCCGTCGAAATGTTCGATCACGCCGATCCTCCCGTCGTCCATCGCCACCACCACCGGCAGACGCCAGCTGTTGATCGCCTCCTGGCCGGCAGTAAGCAGCTGAAACGACAACCCCGCCTCGCGTGCCAGCTGGGTGAGGGCGGGTACCATCGGTTTGCCCTTCAGCCACGGCGCGCCCGCCAGCAGCGCGCCGGGAGAACAAGAGACGCGGTAGCGCGTGGCGACAAAGCCAAAGGCCTGCGCCCACTGGACCAGGGCCTCATCCGTCATGTTTTCACCTTGCGGGATATCACGCTGCTTCATGGCTGGATCTCCACGGTCTGGATGGTGCGGTTATCAAGGTCGAACGCGTGACGCAGTTGCCCGGTGTTATAAAGGCAGTTGAGCTGCAGCTGATGCAGTTGACCGAGAGTCTGCTGCTGGGTGAAGCGCGCCTGGTAGACCTCCTGCTCGGCGTTGAGCACGTCGAGCAGCGGGCGCGAGCCGAGATCGAGATACTGCTGCTGGTACAGCTCGCGGGTGCGGGCGCTGAGCGCCTCCTGGCGGCCCTGAATTTGCAGCGTACTTTGCAGGCTCATCACCTGGCTGCGGGCTTCCAGAAGTTTCTGGCGGACGTCAAGACGCGTGCGCTGAATGGTGGATTGCGCCGCTTCCACCGCGTGTCCGGCGGCGTTACGCCGGGCGGTGAGGCCGCCGCCCTGATAGAGCGGCATCTGCACTTTTACCCATGCGGAATACTGGGTGCGATCCCGCGTGTCGCTGCCCGCATAGCGATCGTTCATGTAGTGGCGCACCTCCGGCTCCAGCGAGACGGTTGGCGTCATCTGCGCGTCGGCGTAGTCGAGGTTAGCCTGGGCGACGTTGGCCTGCGCCCAGGCGGCGAGTACCGCGGGAACCAGACGGTCATCCGGCTCGGCGATGTCGCAGCTCCGGCCCAGCTTCTGCGGGAAATCATTGCTGATCGCGTTCAAGCTATTCCAGCCGAGAAAGCTCATCAGCGTGGCGCGGGCGCTGTCCAGGCTGGCCTGGTACTGCATCAGTTGGGCGCGCGCGCCTTCGATACGGGCATCGGTCTGCACCACGTCAGAGAGCGAGGTGGCCCCTTCGTCATTACGCTGGCGGGTCAGCGTGCCGATGGAGGAGAGGGCCTCAAGCTGCTCTTTGGCGGTATCGACCATCTGCTGCCACGTTTGCACCTGCACCATGGCGATGGCGGTATCGTGGGCGATGGTGTCAATGCTCACCAGCACGTTGGCCTGCTGCTGGGCCACGCCGGCGCTCTCGGCGCGCACCTGGCTTGCCACCTTGCCGAAGTCGTAGAGCATTTGCGAGAGAGAAAGCACCAGCGACGGCGTAAAGCCGTTCTGGTCGCCGTCGTGGGAGTAACCGTTGTCCACGCCGGCATTAATCTGCGGATAGTATTTTGATTTAGCGACGTCAACCTCTTCGCTCTGCTGGTACAGTTTTCCCACCGCTTCGCTGATGGCCGGGTGCCAGGTGACGGCGCGGTTGACGGCGTCGCCAAGCTGTAACGAGCCGGGAGCGGCTTTGCCGGCCACCGGGGCCACGCGGCCGTTGAGCGAGGGGAGTTCCTGCGTTTCGCGAAGCTGTCCGGTATTGATCGTTGCCGCCGGGTTCGCGCAGAGAGCGGGCACAGATATCAGGCAGCACGAGAGCCACCAGTAAGGCATCTTCATTCCCATGTCATGTCCCTAATAAAATAAGTACAGCTTTATTGTTATGCCCGGGCGCCGTGCGCCCGGGTCATCTGTTGCAGGTGCTATCAGGTAATGATGTGTTGCTGGTTTACAAGCTCGTCGTAGGTGGTTTGAACCCCATCAAGCGTAACGAGTGCAGTATTAGTGTAGGTGGCTCCTGCACCGTCACGGTCGATGGAGATCACAGTATTGCCATTACTATTAGTGACATGGAGATAATTTCCGAGCGTCGAGGCGCTACCGTTCCAGCCCACCAGCAGATCGCCGATGTCGATCTTGTCCCCCTGCGCCAGCGAGAAGCCGGTCCAGTGATCGCCCGTCGCGCTGCTGACGTTACCCCCCGTGGCGTTGCCTGCGGTGCTGTTCAGCACCTGGTAAATCAGCGTATCGCCGTAGGCCGTGCCGGTAATGGCGTCGTTATGCTCCGAGCTGATGAACTGCGGCGCCATATTGATGGTCAGCGTGGCGCTGTCCGTTTTCCCATTGGCATCGGTCAGGGTGTAGTTGAAGGTCTCCTTCGAGGTGATGGTTGAGAGCGACACCCCGGTATTGAGGGTGTAGGTGTAGTGGCCGTCCGCGCCAATCGCCAGCGTGCCGTAATGGCCGGTAACGTTCACCGTTGCGCTGCCGTTATACGGATCCAGCGTGGTGGTCACGCCGTTGTAGCCGGTAACGCTCAGACGGGTATCCACCGAGTGCAGCTGATCCATTGCCCCGGCGGAATCCGTGCCGTCGAAGATATTGCCGTTAACGAAGTGCCCGCTGGTGGCGTCGAACTGGCTGAGCGAGTAGGTGGTGCCGTTTACGCTTGGGGTAATGGTGATGTTACCCACGCTCAGCCCCGGTACGCTGCCGGTATAGCTCAGCGTATAGGTCCCGGCGTTGAGGTCCAGACCGGTCAGCGGAACGTCGATGCTGCCGCCGAGCAGCGAGCCGCCGCTGAAGGAGCCGGTACGGATCGCGCCGTTGGCATCGCTGATCGTCCAGTTCACCGTCAGCCCGCCCAGCGCCAGCAGCGAGGCAACGTTAAAGTGCAGCGACGCGTTATGCAGGGCGGTGTTCGGATCCACCACAAAGGTTCCGCTTCCGCTGCCCTGGGTTGATGAAAGCAGCGCGGTCGTCCAGCTGGCGCTGCCGACGGTGGTATCGGAGTAGGTTGACGTGTGGTGTACCGAGGTGACATTCATCACGGCACTGACATCGTTAACCGCATCCATCGCCCGCGCGGTTGGGGTGATGTTGAGCGTCGCCGTGTCTTTCGACCCGTCTGGCGCGGTAATGGTGTAGACAAACGTATCCGGGGTGCTGATATGGTCCGCGCCCACGCCGCTCTTCAGGGTATAGGTATACTGTCCGGACGAATCGATGGACAGCGTGCCGTATTCACCCTGAATGGTGGTAGTTCCATTGCTGTTGACCGTCACGCCGTTCACGTCCGAGACCACCGTACCCGCCGGAACAGGGTCATTTGTCAGCACGTCGCCCGTGGTTGTCTCGCTGATGCTCGCCACGCTGTAGACGTGATCCTGCAGAACGCTCAGCGTGTAGGCCGTCAGAGCGGTGATCCCCGCCGCGGTGTTCAGCAGGAACAGGTACTCCCCGGCAGGCAGGTTCAGCGTCAGCTGAGGCGAGGTGCCCCCCAGCAGCGGGGCGCGCAGCCAGCCCGACTCGACGCGAACCTGCTCGAAGGTCTGGGTCGCGTTGTTGAACTTATAGACGTACAGATCGAACACCGACGCCAGCGCCACGCCGCCAACGGAGGCCTGGATGGTCATGGTGCGCGTCGTACCTTCCTCCACGTTATAGATAATGGGGTTGGTCATGTCGTCCAGCAGGTTCAGCCCCAGCGTGTTGCCGAGATTAATGCCCACCAGAGTAAAGCCGCCCTGAGACGAGGTGCCGTTATTAATCTCGCTGACGGTGGTGTCAAAGGTCAGCGAGGCCGTGTCGTCAACGGCGACAATGCCGTTCGTTACGCTGCCCGCACCGAGCGACAGCACGAGGTTCGCCGACGCGCTCACGCCGTTATGGGTGATGGTGTAGGTGAAGCTCTCCGTGCGGCCAATCACCGCGGCGCTGGTGTCGGTGAGGTTGTAGGTGTAGCTGCCGTCGCGGTTAATGGTCAGCGTACCGTACTGCCCCTGTACGACCGTGCCGTCGGCGTTGACGCTGGTGGTTACCCCCAGCGCGTTGGTGACGGCGGAAACGGTGGTCCCGGCCGGCGCGTTGTCGCTGCCCGCGGTCGGGTCGGTATCGAGGATCACGTTGCCGTTCAGGCTGGTGTCGCCCGTGACGGTGCCCGCGCTTGTCTCTTTCACTGCCACGTCGAGGCTGGTGTAGGAGCCGGTGGCCAGCAGGTTGGTGTTATAGCTGAGCACGCGATAGTCGCCGTTCGCCAGCCCGGTCAGGTTGAGCGATACGCCGGTGGCCCCCAGCGTCAGCAGGTCGGCAAACTGCGGTTGTCCGGTATCGATAACCGTGGTCCAGGTGCCGTTGACGCTGTCGAAACGCTGCACCACCAGCTCAAGGGTGTTGAGCAGGGAGAGCACGGCGCCGGTGGCGTTGGCATTCACCACGATATCGGCACTGCCGCCGCTGCCAACCGTGAAGTCCACCTGCGCGGTGTCATTCCCCAGCAGCGTCAGAACATTGCCCACCGCCCCCACCAGCAGGAAGCCATAATCGCTGTACTGGCTGTTGGTGACGGTGGCGGTGGTGCTGAGATCCAACTCTTCAACGTTATTGCTGGCGGAGAGCGGCACCACCGGCGCGAGGACTGAACCAGGCAGAGAGGTATTGCCCGCGGCGTCGGTGGCGGTGATCTGCAGCGTCTGGCCTTCCGTCTGCTTGTTGAGGAAGGTGTAGCTGTAGGTCCCGTTGCTTCCTGCGGTGGTCGTCACCGTGGTGCCGTCGGCAAGACGGATGGAGACGGTGCTGCCGGCCTCCGCATTCCCGGTCAACACGCTGCCGTCGGCGTTAATGGTGCCGGTCGGTGCCGTTGGCGCGGTGAGATCGACGATCACGGTGGTCGCGCCGGAAACCGGGCTGGTACCCGAACCGTTGCTCGCGGTGGCGGTAAAGGCGTGAGCGCCTTCGCCTAACGCCGGGGTGGTGAAGCTCCAGTTGCCTGAACCGTCCGCGACCACGGTGCCCATCGACACGCCGTTGTTATACAGCGTGACGGTGGAACCCGCCAGGGCGGTCCCGCTCAGGGTTGGGGTGGTATCGTCGGTGGTTTTGCCGTTGGTCAGATTGCCGGTCACGGTGCCCACGTTATCGTTGATGGTGGCGATAACCGGCGCGTTCGGGATCGGCGTGACGGGCGCAATCACCGAGGCGCTGACGCCGGCGTTACCGGCCTTGTCGGTGGCGTAAACCAGCAGGGAGCCACCGTCGGTCTGCGCCGGGGTGATGGTCGCGTTAAAGTTCCCGCTTCCGTCCGCCGTTGCGGTACCGAGCACCGTTCCGGTACTGGTGGTGATGGTGACGGTACTGCCCGCTTCGGCGGTACCGGTGACGTGCGTCCCGTTGGTGATCACCGCCAGGCTGCCCGGTGCGCCAGGCGCGGTCAGATCCACGGTAATGGTGGTTGGGGCCGACGCCACGCTGGTGTTGCCCGCCGCATCCGTGGCGGTGGCGGTGAAGGTATGCGAGCCTTCCGCCAGCGCGGTGGTGGTTTGCGGCAGCGTCCAGTTGCCGTTGGCATCGGCGGTGACCGTGCCAACCAGGGTGCCACCGTCGTAGATGCGCACGGTGGCGTTGGCTTCGGCGGTACCGTTCAGCGTTGGGCGCGCGTCGTTGGTCGGGTTGCCGCCGGTTATCGGTCCGGTGATGCTGCCCACATCATCCACTACCGAGCTGATGGCCGGAGCCGCTGGTGCGGTAGCATCCACGTTAATCACATACCCGGTGGTAGGCGCGCTGGCGTTGCCGGCCGCATCCGTCGCGGTGAAGGTCAGACTGTGCTGCCCGTTAGCGAGCGGCGTGGTTGGCGTAAAGCTCCACGCTCCGCCGGTGGCGGTCACGCTGCCGATCTGCACGCCGTTATCGAAGATTTTCACCGTCGCGCCCGCTTCCGCCGAACCGGTGAGGGTAGGCTGCGCGTCGTTGGTTAACCCGCCGTTGGCAATCGGCGTGGCGGCATTACCGACGTCATCCACAATGCTGCTCAGTACCGGCTGCGCAGGCGGTGTGGTGTCGATAGTCAGGCTGAAGGTTGCTGACGGATCGCTGGCGTTGCCAGCCGCATCCGTCGCATAGGCCGTGAAGCTGTGCGTGCCCGTCGCCAGCGTGGTGTTAAGCAGAATGCTCCAGCTTCCGCTGGCATCCGCGGTGCCTGTTCCCACAAGCGTTGTGCCTTCAAAGATATTGACGGTGGCAAACGGCTCGCTGGTCCCGACGAGACGTGGAATTGTGTCGTCGGTGGTCTGCCCGGAGCTGAACGCTCCGGTAATGGTGCCCACATCGTCAATCGCCTGGCTGATAACCGGCGCGTTGGGAGGAGTGGTATCCACCACCAGCGTAAAGCCAGGCGAGGCCGGGCTCACGTTGCCGGCCGCATCGGTGGCCGTGGCGGTCCAGGTGTGGCTGCCGTTCGCCAGCGGCGTGGACGGCGTAAAGCTCCATGCGCCGCTGCCGTTCGCCGTGGCGGTGCCGACCTGCTGACCATTCTCGTAAATCGTAATGGTGGCATTGGCCGCCGCCGTGCCCGTCAGCGTTGGCGTGGTGTCGTCGGTACTCTGTCCGGAGGCGAGCGGGGCCTGAACGCTGCCGGCATTGTCCGCCGCGGTCGAGATAACCGGCGCTGACGGCGCAATAGTGTCCACCGTCAGGTTAAACGGTGCCGTGGTGGCGCCCGTGTTGCCTGCCGCGTCGGTGGCGTTGAAGGTGATGGCGTGAGGTCCCTCTGCGAGCGCGGTGTCCGGGGTAAAGGTCCAGTTCCCCTGAGCGTTGACCACCGCGGTGCCAATCTCGCTGCCATCAACAATGATATGCACCGTGGCGCCGATTTCGCCCGTGCCGTTGAAGGTTGGACGCGCGTCGTTGGTGCTGTTGCCCGTGCTGAGCGTACCGGTCACCGGGCCGACATCGTCAATTACGCTAACGATCCCCGGCGCGGAAGGGCCCGTGGTATCGACCGTGAAGACGAAGACCGGCGAGTTGGCGGAGACGTTACCGGCGGCATCGCTGGCGTTAATGCGAATGTTATAGCTGCCATCCCCCAGCGCTGGGTTAGGGATAAAGCTCCAGTTGCCGTTAACGTCTACCGGGGCGGTGCCAATTTCCACGCCGTTGTTCAGGATGTGGATGGTACTGCCCGCGGTACCTCTCCCGGTGAGGGTTGGCGTGTCGTCATTGGTGACCTGGCCTGTCGTGAGATTTCCGACAATCCCGCCCGCCGCGTTGTCGCTGACGGTATCCAGCACGGGGACCGCGGGGGCCGTGAGGTCGACCACCACGCCCCAGGTGTTGGAGACCTGGCTGACGTTACCCTGCGGATCGGTGGCGATGACGGTAAAGCTGTGCAGCCCTTCACCGAGGGCGGTGTCAGGGGTAAACGTCCATGCGCCGGTGCCATCCGCGGTGACCACGGCAATCTGCGTGCCGCCGTCGAAGATCGTCACGACGCTGTTCGCATCTGCCGTACCGGTAATCGTTGGCGTCGCGTCGTTAGTCGGATCGCCGCTGACCACGGTGGTGGCCGCGTTGCCGACGTTATCGGTGACGTTGGTAATCGCCGGTGTGGTGGAGATCGTATCCACCACGACGGTAAAGCCCGCCGAAGGTCCGCTCTGGTTTCCGGCCGGATCGGTTTCGCGGATGGTCAGAACGTTATTACCCTCCGTCAGCACGGGCGTCGTGTAACTCCAGGTGCCCGTGCTGCCGACCTGCGTGGTCCCCAGCAGCACGCCGTTGCTGTAGACGGTGATGGTATCGCCCACCGCGCCGGTGCCGGTCAGGGTTGGCTGGTTGTCGTTGGTGGCCTGGCCGTTGGTCAATGGGCCGGTGCCTGGACCGACGTCATCAACCACCGCGCCAATGGTTGGGGTACCGGGGGCGGTGAGGTCGATAGTCACCGTGGCGGCCGGAGAGAGGCCGCTGGTGATTAAGTTGACCGTGGTAGTCGCTTCAAAGTAGTGGTTTCCTGGGCTCAGCGGTACGAGCAGCTGATAGCTCCATGTGCCACCTGACCCTACCGGGATAACCGCCAGCGGGATCAGGCTGCCGTCCTGGTAGAGCGTGACGGTACTGCCCGCGGGGGCCGTTCCGCTGATGACCGGGGCGGTATCGTCCGAGGTTTTACCCAGCACGTTGCCCGTTACGGCTCCGACATCGTCAGTGATGGCGGTGATGATCGGAACCTCTGGCAGATTGGATACCGTACCGCTGACGGTAAAGTCGGCCTCCGGGCTTGTACGCCCTGAGGCATCGGTTGCGGTCACGGTCAGGACAGCGCCATCCTGCTGAGCCGGACTCAGCGCAATGGAGAAGTTGCCGCCGGTAGCCACCCCCGTACCGAGAACGTTGCCATTACTGTCGGTTACGGTGACGGTTGCGCCCGCTTCGGCAGTGCCGGTCAACGGTGTACCTTGAATGGCTATACCGGAAACGACAGGTGCATCCGGATCGTCGGTATTCACCGTCACGCTAAGCGGAGCAGAACTGAGGGAGGTATTACCCGCCGTATCAAACGCAGAGACGGTAAAGGTATGGGAGGTATCCGACAGCGTACTGCCTGCGGTCCAGCTCCATGTACCGTTCGGCTGCACCGTCACCGTTACGGGTGACGGGACGCCGTCCACGGAAACGATCACCGTACTGCCCGGTTCGCCAGTGCCGGTGAGGGTTGGCGTACCGTCGCGGGTGTAAAGGATGCTATTCGTGACCTGGCTGTCAGAGACCGCGTTAATCTGCGGTATTTCAGGTGCAACGCTATCGAGCGTGACGGTAAAGACCTGGCTGGTATCGCTGACGTTACCCGCGGCGTCTACTCCCGCAACGGTGATATTCAGCTGGCCGTCACTCTGGGACGGCAGATCAAGAGACCACGTACCGTTCGCCACAGCGACGCGCCCAACCTCGACGCCGTTGTTATAGACGATTACCGTCTCGCCGTTGACGCCGGTTCCGCCGACGGTCGGCGTGGTATCCGTGATAATACCGCCATTCGGCTCGCCGCCGACGGCACTAATGACGGGGATATCCGGTGCCTCGGTATCCACAGTAATGGTAATTCCAGCCGAAGGATCAGAAACGTTGCCCGCCTCATCTGTCGCAGTGGCGGTAAATTCGTGGCTTCCCTCATCAATGCTGCTGTCAGGACGCCAGCTCCAGTTGCCGTTGCTGTCTACGGTGACGCGACCCACTTCGGTGGCAGGCTGATTGTTCACGCTGTCATAAATAATGATCACGTCGTTCGCCGTACCGGTGCCGCTGAGTACTGGGCGCGGATCGTTAGTGGTTCCGCCATCGGCAACCGGACCGGTTATCTGGCTCACGCTGTCGGTCACGGTTGGGGCCGCAGGCGTGGCCGGTGGGTCGGTATCAATGGTGATGGTCACCGGCTGGGACGGGGCGCTTTCATTGCCCGCGCCATCCTTGTTGGTGACGGTGAGGGTGATGTCATAGGTGCCATTGTCCAGCGGCGTCGTTGGCGTCCAGCTCCAGTTGCCGTCGCTGCCTACCGGGACCTCGTCAACTTTAACGCCGCCGATATAAATCGTGACGGTATCGCCCGCCTCCCCGGTGCCGCTCAGCGTTGGGGTGGTATCGCGGGTAACTTCTCCCGGGTTCAGCGCGACCTCGGTTGTACCGCCATCCGGATTGACGGTGACGGCCGGAGTGTCCGGCGTGGCAGGCGCGACGGTATCCACCACCAGGTTAAACGGATCGGAGACGGTGGTGTTCCCGGCGGCATCTGTGGCATGAACGGTGATCGAATGCGGGCCGTTGGTGAGCGGGGTGGTTGGCGTAAAGCTCCAGCCTCCGCTGCCGTCGAGGGTTGCGGTGCCGAGCAGAGTATTGCCGTCATAGAGGGTGATGATGGTGTCCGCCGGCGCGCTGCCTTGCAGCAGGGGCTGGGTGTCGTCCGTGGTATCGCCACTGTTGAGCGGGCCCTGCACGTCGCCAGCGTCATCGGTCACGGTGGCGATGGTCGCGGCAGGCGGCGGCGTGATATCAACCGTAAAGGTAAAGCCGCCTGAAGGGGAACTGCTGTTACCTGCTGCATCGGTCGCGACGACGGTCACGGTATGTTGCCCATTGCCAATCGGCGTGGTGGGGGTGAAGGTCCACGCGCCGTTGCTGTCTGCCACCGCCGTACCAATGCCGGTACCGTCCAGACGAATGGTGACCGTCGCGCCCGGCTCTGCGGTGCCGTTAAGCGTCGGGGTCGGGTCGTTGGTGGTTTCACCGATGTCGAGCGCGCCGGTGCGGCCTTCAACATTATCCACCACCTGCGTAATGACCGGCGTGCCGGGGGCGACGCTGTCGACCGTAATGCTCCAGGTGTTAGAGGTTGCACTGGCGTTACCTGCGGCGTCGATGGCTTTCGCGCTCAGCACATGTCCGCCTTCATGCAGATTCACGCTCGGGGTAAAGCTCCACTGACCGGAAGAGGGGATAACCAGCGTGCCGATTTGATCGCTGCCGCTGTAGATATAGAGCGTTGTGCCTGCTTCACCGGTACCGCTGATGGTCGGCGTTGCATCGTTGGTGAGCCCGCCCTGTCCGACAGGACCCGTGGTGGCCGGGAAGTCATCGACCACCGAGAGAATCACCGGCGTTTGCGCCGGGGTAATGTCCGGCGCGAGCGCCGGCGTGGTTGGCCCGGTATTCCCTGCGGGGTCGGTCGCATCTGCCGTCAGGGCTTCGCCGTTGGCTTTTGGCGGATTCAGCGTCACGCTAAAGTTACCCTGGTCATCGGTGACTGCCTGACCTACGGTGACGCCGCCTTCGCGAATGGTTACGGTGCTTCCCGCTTCTGCGGTGCCGGTGACGGTGGTGCCATCCCCGGAAACGACCACGTTGTCCGGCGCAAGCGGCGCAGTGCTGTCCGGTGACGTGGCCGTCCCCGGCAGGCTGACATTACCGGAGCCATCGGTGGCGATGACGGTCAGCACTTCGCCGTTGGTCTGGGCGGGGCTGATCGGCGTACTGAAGGTGCCGTCGCCGTTGGCTGTGGTTTCACCGATAACCGAGCCATCGGCTCCTTTAATGGTGACCGTGCTGCCCGGTTCCGCCGTGCCGCTGATGCTTTGTCCATCATCAGCGACCTGAAGGTTGCCGGGCGCCTGAGGTGGCGTGGTGTCTGCGGCGGTGACGGTTGCCGCCGGGCTCTGGTTGCCTGCGGCGTCAGAGGCCACGACCGAAATGAGCTGACCGTTGGTTTGCGCAGGGGAGAGCGTGGCGACAAAATTACCATTGCCGTCGGTTGTCGTGCGGCCAACGATCTCCCCGTTATTGTTGGTAATCACGATGCTGCTGTTAGGCTCGGCGGTACCGGTAATCTGCGTGCCTGCCGGGTTAAGGGTAATGACGGGGGCGTCCGGCGGTGTGGTATCCACGATGAAGACGATCGGCTGCGACATGGCGCTCTGGTTTCCGGCGCCATCGGTGCTCTGGACGGTAATGGAGTGAGAACCTTCCGCAAGTGGGCTGGTTGGCGTAATGGTCCAGGTGCCGTCTGGCTTAACGATCGCCTCGCCTACGAGCTTGCCGTTATCATAAATGGAAATAGTGCTTCCGGGTTCTCCCCGGCCCGTCAGGCGCGGCTGAGTGGAGTCAGTCACCTGCCCCACGGCGAGGGCGCCTTTCAGCGAGCCGGTATCATCGTTAATTACGATGGCGCTGGGTGTGACCGGAGGAGTGAGATCCACGTTAAGGGTGAATGCGGGCGATGGGGGGCTGGTATTACCCGCCACATCCGTTGCCGTGACGGTGATCGAGTGGTTACCTTCACTGAGATTTACCGACGGGGTGAAGGTCCAGGTGCCGTTGCTGCCGGCCACTGCGGTGCCAATAGCGACAGAACCGTCATAAATGGTAATGGTGGATCCCGCCTCTGCGGTGCCGCTGATTTGTGGCCGCTGATCGTTGGTGTTGCCGCCGTTACTGATTGTTCCGGTCACCGGGCCGACATCGTCCGTTGCGCTGGTAATGACGGGAGCGCCTGGCGCGGCTGTATCGACAATAAAGTTAAAGGCACCCGACGCCGGGCTGGTATTGCCAGCCGCATCGGTGGCGGTTGTGGTAATCGTGTGGCTGCCGTTAGCGAGATCGGTAGTCGGGGTAAAGCTCCAGCTACCTTTCGCATCCACCTGCGCGGTGCCAATCTTTTGGCCGTTATCGTAAAGGGTGATGGTGCTGCCGGGTTCGCCGATACCGCTTAAGGTCGGGCGGGCGTCATCAGTACGCTGGCCGTTCTCCAGCGGGCCAGCTTTGTCGCCGACATCGTCATTGACTATCAGGATATCCGGAGCATCCGGCGCGGTGGTGTCCGGGGCGGTCACCGTCGTCCCCGGGCTGGTATTCCCCGATGGATCGGTAGCGGTGGCGGTAATCTGCTCGCCGTTGGTCAGCGGCGTTCCCAGATCGATGGTGAATTTACCGTCGCTGCCGGTTTTACCCGTGCCAATTACATTACCGTCGGCATCTTTCAGCGTGATGGTACTGCCCGGTTCCGCGGTACCGGAGACAGTTTTACCATCCGCAGAGAACTGAAGACCGGTTGGGGCATTCGGCGGTGTCGTATCCGGATCGGAAGGGTTTGTCGGCGTGCCGGGGTTCGTGCCGTTGCCATTATCGTCATCACCACCGCCGCCGCCACCGCCACCACTTGCCGCCGCCGCGATGCCGCCCGCGGCGACAATGCCGCCCAGTGCCCATGGCCAGATGGCGGCGCCACCGGCATCACTCCCGGACGAGGCAAGCAGCACGTCCGTGGAGGCGATAGATTCATACGTGGCGGCCCCGGTAGGATCTTCAATCCACCATAATGCGCCTTCGCTGTCCTGCAGAACCAGCTGGCTCGCCCCCTGAGCATCAGTGACGTAGAAGTTTTTAAGGGTAATCACCTCGCCGGAGTGGAGTGTGATCACCAGATCGTTACCGCTGCGGGCGAAATCGGCGACACTGGCCCGCTCGATATGAAGTTCAACGATAGAGGAATGGCTCAGCGTAACCTGGGTGCCTTCCGTGGTCGTTTCCACGCCAGTAAGTTTCGATATAACAGAGATTTGGCTCATTTAAATATTACTCCAGCAGAAGTGTCGTGAACGGCGAGCAAGACGAGCCATCTCTGCTGAAGGTAAAGGGCGCCCCCGGCGCAGTTGCTGTTATAACGCAGCACTGACCGTTAATTTTAGCGCGCACGATGCCCGCCAGGATTTAGAGTGGCAACATCAGAGCGAATCTAATTACGTATCAAAGAGAACAGTTTTTATTCGTGTTTTTTGCCTTATAAAACCCTGTAATTAATAGAGGAATTGTTTTTGAAGATATAAAAATGATATAGACAGAAAACGCTGGTTGTGCAACTTAAGCTTTCGTAAATAGAGAGGTAAACAATGGAGTGGGCATTAATGCATTGATGGTGTTTATAATTTTATTTTTTATATCATTGTTTTGTAATGCTTTTATTTTATGTTCTGGTGCTGGTAATTAATGCTGCTGTTGTGGTGTGATAATTGGTAGGGACCTCCTGGAATATAAATTAAAAGGCTATTGTTTATGCCTGCTTAATACGCATTTAAGTTAGGGTAACGTTTTTGATGTAAGATATATTATGTCACTTGTTAAATGAAAATATATTCTTATGCAGGATTGAAACTCTGCTAATGTGCGGAAAAATAACAACGCCGGATGGCAAGGATAAAATAACCTGTTTTATTTTCAATGCGATTACGACATAAGCATGTTTTTGGCCCCGCAAAAAATTCACCGAAGAACGAATAAAAATCATCAGTCGGGCGTTTACTGACGTCACTTCCTTTTACCCTGGAGCTTTATATGAACACGACCTCGCTTCGTTTGATCCCGGTGCTGATTTTTTCCCTGCTGTCTCCGCTGGCGCTGGCCATGGGCGATAATAGTACCGAGAGCAAAACGCCCGACTGTCCTTCCGGACAGGTGTATGACAGCGCAACCCAGAAATGCGTGCCGGACAAGAGCAGCAGCCTCAGCGACCAGGACAAAACCAACTATGCGTACCATCTCGCGAAGAAAGGAGAGTACCAGGCGGCGCTGAACCTGCTTGATTCGCTGAAAAATGGCAATACGGCTGAAGCGTGGAACTATCGCGGGTTCGCCACGCGCAAGCTTGGCCGCACGGACGAAGGCATTGGTTACTACCAGCGCGCGCTGGCTATCGCCCCGGATTATGCCAAAGCCCGGGAATATCTCGGTGAAGCGTGGATGGTGAAAGGACGGCCCGATCTCGCGAAAGAACAGCTGAAGGTGATTGCCGGTATTTGTGGCCAGTCCTGCGAGGAGTACCGTGACCTTCAGGCCGCCATCAACGGACATCCGGAATCCTGATTTTCTCGTGGAGGGAAAACACATCGCTACCCGTGAGGTTCGCCAACAGTTAGCCGAACACCTGCCGCGTCTCTGGCGCTATGGGCTGGTGCTGTCGCGAAACAGGGATATCGCCGAAGAGCTGGTTCAGTCCACCTGCGTGCGTGCGCTTGAAAGAAGCGGCCAGTATACGGCGGGCACGCGCATCGACAGGTGGCTGTTCGCGATCCTGCACTCCATCTGGATCTCTGAGCTTCGGGCACGGCACGTGCGTCAGGGGCAGGGGTTTGTGGCGAGCGGCGAGCTTCTGGCACCGGACACCCATGAACAGGATGAAACGCGTTTGCATTATCTGAAGGTGATGCAGCGCGTCGGCGCGCTTCCTGAAGCCCAGCGCAACGCGGTATTTTTGGTTTACGTCGAAGGCTTTACCTACCAGGAGGCGGCGGAGACCCTGGCGGTGCCCATTGGTACCGTGATGAGCCGACTGGCGACGGCGCGGGCAACGCTTGCCAGGTCCGTCGACGCACTGCCTCCGGTAAAGGAGAAACGCTCTTGAATTCGCACCGTTTTACACCGCCCTATAACGACGATGCTATCGTGGCATGGATAGATGGCGAGATGTGCCGCGCCGACGCGCAGCAGTTTGAAGAACAGTTGAAACGTGACGAACGCCTCGCCGGAAGAACCGACGAGCTGATGAAAAGCAGCCTGGATTACGCAGGGGCGTTTGCCTCCCTGCTGGATGACGCTCCCCTCGGGGCGATGCAGGCGCGTCTGGCGGCGCTTCCCGATCCGCAGGCCTCCGCGCCGGCTGGCGTGAGCAGGCGGTCGCTGATTGCGGCCTCGGTCAGCTTTTTGCTGGTCGGTTCCGGGCTGGGGTATCTGCTGCGGCCCGCCTCCGCACCTGACGATGAGAACGCCCATATTCGCGACCTTGAAGCGCAATACATGTCCCTTTACAGCGTCGAGACGCTGCTGGATATGGACAGCGCGGCGCCTGTCCTGCAGCGCGGGCTGGAACGGGCAGCGCAGGACATCGGCGTGAAGTTGAACATGTCGCAGCTGGTCCTGCAGGGGGCAGAGCTAAAAATGGTGCGCATGCTGCGCTATGAAACCACCTCGATCGCGCAAATCGCGTGGATCGGCGCCGACTACGGCCCGATGGCGCTCTGTATCTCTCCCGTTGATGAGAAGACGACGGCCTCTCTGCGCCAGGAGCAGCGGCACGGCATGAACCTGGCGTGGTGGCAGGATGCGGGCTATCAGTTTGTGCTGATTGGCCGCAACCCGCAGCCCCACCTGCGGGGAAACGCGGAGCAGCTGCAGCGCCTGATATCAGGATGAGGGTACGCCGTGAGCCTGAATCGCAATGGCGATGGCAATACGATCGTCAACAACCAGCGCAAACTTATCCATCCCGTAGGCCGCGCGTGATATCGCCGTGTTGGCATCAAGCGTGAGGGCCTGCGCCTGCGGGTCTTTCACGACGGCCTCCAGGATCACCGGGCGGGAAATGTTGCGCACGGTCAGCGTGCCGAACACCCTGAACCGCCCGGCGCCCACGTCGACCACGCGCGAGCTGATGAACTCGATAGTCGGGTAGCGCTCAGATTCAAAAAACATGTCGCTTTTCAGCTGCCAGGTGAGCAGCTTGTTTGAGGCCACCAGGGTTGCCACGGGGATGGTGACGTGGATGTGGTCGTCAACGTCGTTATCCGGATTGAGCGTTACGGCCCCCGTCACGCCGCTGAACGTCGCCCAGGAAAGGATGCCGCCGAAGGCATGCCACGATAGCCGAATGGCGGTGTTATCGGTGTCGATAAGGTAGCTTTTCGGGGCGGCCAGCGCCCACGGACAAACTAAAATCAGCAATATCACCAGGCGTCGTAGCATCTCAGGATCTCTTTAGGGGGGCAGGGAGTAAACGCGTCACCCCCGGGATCTATTCGGCTTTTCTGCGTCAGGATTCGACATCTTTTCAATCGCGATGGCGGAGCCGCATCGGGTGAGCCTGGTGAGAAGTGTAGACGGCATAAAGCAAAGCGGTGGGGAATAAAAAAGGCCGCGTGGGCGGCCTTTCGAAGGGATTACTCAGTGACTTTCTTTTCCAGCTCGCTGGCACCTTCTTTGGTTTTGTTCCAGCCCTTCTCAGCACCTTCTTTGGTGGCATCCCACCCTTTCTCGGTGCCTTGCTTGGTTTTATGCCAGGCTTTCTGGGAATCTTCGCTGACCTTGCTGCCAAAGCTTTCGCTTTTACCTTCCGCAGCGTGCTTCTGTTTCAGCTTCAGCTCTTCACCTTTGTTCTGCTCTTCATGCAGTTTTTGCTTCGCCTCGTTGGCGTTTGCGTTCGCCGCAGCGACGGTATCGTCAGTTGCATGTGTGGTCGCAGCAAATACTGGGGAAGCCAGCAGAACGGCAGATAATGCGATAATTGTTTTTTTCATAATGTCCTCATTTAACGTTATCGGTTATGAGCGTGATTCAGCATGGCACAGACGAAGCGGGGTGGCTTTAGGAAAAAACTGTAATGAGATCAATGTGCCCTGATGAGGAGAATTTCGCCTGAGGATTATCCAAAGGATAAAAAGCCTGTTTCGGCGAGGGCGGCAAGGGTCAGGAGAATGAAGATTATGACGGTTATGGGTTTGTACATATTGGGGTTCCTTCCGGGTTGGGCGGCTAATCCGTAGCGCTGGGTGGTGTGGATTATCTTCCACAGGAGAGAGGGAAGGGTGTTGATGTTTGTCAAAGGGATGGGGGGTAACAATATAAACTACTGGTCAATTGGCCGGTTTTTTTTTGCAAAGATCACGGTATACTGGCTTTGATTAGAGGGAGGAAGAATGGTATGGCGATAACGGAAGAAACGTTGCTTAGATCGGGTTTCACCAAAGAAGAGCTGCAAAAGCTTAAACGCTATGTTGATACACAAAGTACTACTTTGGATATTTTGCTTCCTGCACTTTCAAACCGTTTTAAAGGTACTTTCATTCTTTCAATCGTACTCACTGTTCTGTTCATCCTGGCGGTGTGCTTCGCTTCCCGCGAAAATATCATCTCATCAGGTGTTGCTGTATTATTTATCTTTGGCATCTTCTGTTGGATGACTCCCCTGAAATTAACGTATAAAGCCTGGCGTTTTACGAGGGATTATTATCAATAGACAGTAAGTCAAAAACAATTTTTGCGTTTATGCCGTATCCAATAATTTTCATAGTCAATTTTGGCCGACTCATTGAGTCCATTTTTCTGTAAAAATCTGACCGCATGAAATAAAATAGACGCCAGGAACCAGGTTTTCGAAGTAAACCGAATACGCTGTATGCATTTGCGGCAAGACTTACCGTTTTATATGCAGCCAGGCCAGTCTCACCGCGAAATCCCATAAACTCAGCAACCGACATCGCTGTGTCAGCAACAAATCCTTGCGAACCAGGTTTGTTCAGTAATTGATTATTAACTTCTCTGGATACGGTATTAGCCGCATCAATCACGAGTGTGGCACCTAACAATACACCGACAGGTGTCATTGAGCTTGCAAGGATCAATCCACCTGCGGCTTGTAACCCAGCAAAAACAACCTGTACAGCTGAGATAACATAGCCAACAACTTTATTGTTTTCCTTGATGAACTCTACCCTGGCATAAAGCTGAGCGGCTTTCGTTCTGAGCAGACGATCTTGTTCCAGAAGATTTTCGTTCTCTGCCCGAAGATTTTTTATATAGGAAATCCCTTCTTCGTCGGATTTCGCTTTGCGCGCAAGAGAAAATTGCTCAGTGACAAAAGACTTAATGTCTTCCATAAACTGAATTCTGGTGAGTCCGTCTTTGAGATGGTTAGCCGCTACTATATTTGCAGTATTGATGAGTTTACGAGCTTCCAGATTAATCATGGTCGCTGACCATGCGTTAGTCCGTTGTCCTGTAAGAAGTGAAATATCCATTTTACCCTCATGAACCAGTTATGACAGCACAGGCCAAAAGCATATAACAATGTTTACTTGTTTGCATATGTTCTTGCAATACGAGGGCAACGCAGAGGGTGTGTCATAATCTCATAAAGACTGCTTTGTTGCCTTTACTGGTAAGACTATGTCAGTCAGATATCGGAATAATCGACGATGGCCAGAAATTTCTCCGAATTTACAGGCCAATATAACGCATCGGTAGAATCCTCTTAGGACATTATTGTTCCTGCAAAAATATCTGGCCTGCCTGTACACAGCGCGGTATTCTGTAATGCTTTGTCTTTTTTGTGAACAGGAAAAAGTATGCTAAGTACGTTACCCGATTTACACAGAAGTTTTGCAGAGCAACTCAAGCTTAAGTTTCAGTCTGACTCGCGGATTCACTCTCTTCTCGCTGGCGGCTCGCTTGTTCATGGCGGCTTCGATAAATACTCCGACCTCGATTTTGTCGTTGTGGTCGATCCTCTCTACTATGACGACATCATGGCGCAGCGTATTGTGCTCGCCGGAACGCTGGGCCATCTGCTCCATGCTTTCACCGGAGAACATGTCGGAGAACCGCGTCTGCTTATCTGCCTGTATGGCCCCGAACTCCTTCACGTCGATCTGAAATTTGTCACCCTGGACATGCTCACTCAACGCGTTGAGGAGCCAGCAGTGCTGTTTACCCGTGATAGCCTGGCTCTGGAGTGCCAACTGGCAAAATTTAAGGCTCAGTGGCCTGACATGACGCCGGAGTGGTTTGAGTCGCGAGCATGGATTTGGCTTCATTATGCGGTGGTGAAGCTGGGAAGGGGAGAACTCTTCGAAGCGATTGGCATGCTGTCATTCTTCCGGGAGCAAGTGCTGGGACCTATGCTATTCCGTCGCGCAAATCTTCCGCAACGTGGGGTTCGCCGCATTGAATTCCATGGCATTGATCCTGATGGCCTGCTGACTTCCACGCTGGCAACGCACGATAGTGACTCCGTTAGCATGGCCATCAGAAAGGCCGTTGACGCTTATATCAATCTGCGGGCTGATGCGCTGCCGGAAAATATCGCAGACGATGCGGCACGCTGGGCGATTCTTGCCATGCTGAAAGCCAGAACGTGACACCTGAAAGGTATTGGTCCGGTTCGCCCCGAGTTCAGACGACGTTTGCTGAAAAATGGTCGTCTGAATTTCGGTTGTGACGGTTTTACGAAATGCTTAGATTCATTTTCAATCTATCGAGAGGATATGGATATGAACTTTGCAGACCTCCACAACCAGCATGAACCCCTTCTTATCGCCAACGTCTGGGATGCCGCCAGTGCTGTCGCAGCGCAAGAGGCAGGTTATCAGGCACTGGGAACGTCCAGCGCAGCAGTTGCGTCCACACTGGGATATGAAGACGGGCAGGGAATGCCGTTTGATGAGCTATTTTATATGGTCACCCGCATCCGGGCTGTCAGCAACCTGCCATTGAGCGTTGACATGGAAGCTGGGTATGGTGATGCAGCCGAAGCGATAACAGCCAATCTCAGGCGCCTTGCTCAGACAGGCGTAGCAGGCGTTAACCTTGAAGACAGCAGAGTCATAAACGGGGTGCGTCAGCTTGACGATGCCTCTGATTTTTCCTGTACCCTGAGAACAGCATGCGATGCGCTGAGAAGCGAAAATTACAGCCTGTTTCTGAACATCCGGACTGATACTTACCTGCTCGGGTATGAAGACGCGTTGCAGGAGACAATATTACGGGGACAGCGCTATAAAGCTGCTGGTGCTGACGGCCTTTTTGTTCCCTGTCTGACGTCAGAGAACGACATCAGCCTCATTGCAGAGGCAACGGGTCTGCCCCTTAATGTCATGTGTATGCCCGATCTTCCGTCGTTCGACAGGCTGAAACGGGCCGGGGTAAGCCGCATTTCAATGGGCAATTTTGTTCATTCAGCTATTCAGTCAACGCTGAATGATGTCATGCATGCGATCCGATCTCGTCAGACGTTTGAAGGACTTTTTGGTGATGAAAATAACCGATAAGAATTTGTGTGATATCTGGTATCAGGCATTACTTGAACGTGCTTCAGAATATACTGGCGTGTTTTTTGTTGGCGTCAAAACCACTGGCGTATTCTGTATTTCAGTATGCCGGGCACGAAAACCCAAACGTGAAAATGTCGAATTTTATAAAGATGCCAAATCTGCCCTTGCGGCCGGCTTTCGTCCCTGTAAGGTCTGCAGGCCCGCTGAAAATGCGCACAGCGCACCATTATTTGTTGAACAGGCGCTTGCGCTTGTCAGGCTCGATATTAAATCCCGCGTAACGGACGCGGAGCTTCGTCAGCACGGGATCGGTCCGGAGCGGATAAGACGCTGGTTCCTGCAACATCACGGCATCACTTTTCAGGCTTTCCAGAGAATGCAGCGGGTGAACGTTGCCCTGCAGGAGCTGAAAAGCGGACGAGCGGCGACTGACGTTGCGCTGGACAATGGCTATGAATCCCTGAGCGGGTTTGGTTATACCTACAAGCGGCTCACTGGCGCAGCGCCGACTCAGACAACCCAGGTGATTGTTATTCACCGGTTTACCACCACGCTTGGGCCTATGTTTGTCTGCGCAACAGAGCGGGGAGTCTGCCTGCTGGAGTTTACCGATCGCCGGATGTTAGAAACAGAATTTCGCGATATTCAGCGTTTATTTAACGCCAGAATTGTCACCGGAGAAAACAGCCATACCCGGCAGACGGTAAAAGAAATCAGCGAGTATTTTGCCGGAACCCGCCGACAGTTTGATCTCTCTGTAGATGCTCCAGGCAGTGATTTTCAACAATCCGTCTGGCACGAGCTGCGCGCCGTTCCCTATGGACAGACTTTACACTATCAGGCCATTTCGCTACGGCTTAATAAGCCAAATGCTGTGCGCGCCGTCGCTGCGGCTAATGGTGCAAACCGGATTGCGATTGTGATCCCCTGTCACAGGATAATTGGAAAAGATGGCGCGATGACGGGTTACGGAGGGGGGATTTCTCGAAAAGAATGGCTCATTGAGCATGAGAGAAATAATGTTTAATGGCGTGATGCTCACGTGTAGCGGGAAAATTTTACGGACTCAGTGGGACATGTTGAGGATACAAAAAGCCCGTGGGGCTTGCGCCGTGCTGGCTTTCAGGACTTCATCAGTCGCGGAGTCTGCATACTTCTCAGGAGCATTTATCCATCTCAGCGGAAAGCCTTTTCATTATGTTAAATAATGACTTCAGCTTACATTTTCCGACGCCGGTACGGCAGATATCGTTATGTACTTTTTCAGACCAGACTCCCGTTTAACACCTTTGGGATCGGAAAAAAAAGGAAGCCGCAGGCGAGGTGAATCTGATACTTTCAGTGTCCAGATATAATCCCCAAAAAACCTGAAGTCCACGCTATCGTCAGTGACCTGGAGATCCGCAAAACTCCCTGTCGAGTACTCATTTCCTAAACGAACAATTTCTTTAAGCCCGTCATGAACGTCAATAAGGGCAATCGTCAGAGATTCCTCGAAAATAATGTCATCCGTCAGAAACAGGAGGAAACGCTGCTCATTAACCTGAACCGCTGCTTCAAGCACTTGCCCCGGTACAATAATGTCGGTGCTTTTACCATTGAGCACAACGTCAGATTGAGCCTGGGATACATCGATAGCGTCACGAGTATTAACCAATTCTATTGAATTAACCTGCTGCATAATCAATTCCACAAACGTCCCATTTCCCACGCGGCAAGAGCGCCGCCGACGAAGCCACCGATAGTTGTGCCAACCGCGCCAGCAGTACCGCTTGCCCCGACTTCCTCCATTGAATGATAAGGCCGTCTGGCAATTTCTGGTATCCATTGATGCTTAAAGACGTGCAAAGTTGTTCATACTAGGGAACCTGGTTTGCATCCTTCCCCAACATTTCTTGTAGCGGCATCGTCTAAACCCAAAATTAGGATAACGTTAAGGCGTATGTTCTGGACGATACCAAAGGCTGGTATTAGGATTTAGTTCGTCAGCTTAAACAGGGAAAGGCGATGGATACGACCGAACAGTTAAACGGAACATACTTCTTTGATGGAATGAGCGTCGATAAAGAGGAGCTACTTTACTGGCTTATTCTGGATGAATTTAAAAAGCAGTTTAGTGATGTGATTGATTTGATAGCAATTGCCTCCATGTTAGTCAGCTTGCCGGTAATCCCTGTCAGCGGGAAACTGGGGGCTGGTGCTGCAACCAGGGGGACAAGCCCGCTTTCTCTTGGGCTTCGTACCCTTATTCGACAGCGTTTTAAGCAGGGCCGTAGAACCATTACCTGGGCAAAACTTTTGCGTGGCGAATGGGCATACACAACCAGTATAGGAGCATACATCGGGAGATGGCTCCCTTGGGTTGGTGCCGTACTGACGGCCTATAACCTTGCCATGATCACCCATAACGTTATCCACCGTTATCAGCTTATCGTTGGGCCAGGAGAAAGATAATGGCAGACAAAGCAGCACTCGTCAGGGAACTCATTAAAAAACACTTCTGGGAAATGTCTGACGATACTTCTGTAAGTACAGGTAAACAAAGTGTACTCCCGGAAGATATGACGGATTTTCTTGAGGAGTATTCAGAAAGTCTGGATGTAGATATGTCTGATTTTGTGTTTAGTCGATATTTTCCAAATGAGGGGATTCGCTTCCTGCCAAATGCGATATTGCCCCGCTATCTTAGAACCGATCATCATGCGCCCGAGCCGTTGACAGTAAGTATGCTTATTGAATCGGCAAATGCTGGTCGTTGGATTTTTTAACGGTAAGACAGGTAAGAGCGTGCCATTATCAGCCCTTTCGGGGGATAATAATTCTGCCATGTTATTGCTTGCGAGTGATGGCTACAGCGGCCGGAGCATGTACACGCTGCGCGAGATTTTCGGCGTGAAAAATGGAACATAATCCAGGCTGTAAGGGGGGATATCCGCTCGCATAAAGAGGTACAGCGCATTAGCATTCGCGACCGTTTAAATGATTTTATGCTGGCGCAAGGCGCTGAGCTGGCTGCCGCCCTTGTCCCGGAGCTGATGAATTATTCCGGGCAGCATTCCGCCATTCAGCGCTGCGCCATGCAGCATTCGATCGACTATCTGCGTGAGGCGCTACAGGTCTGGCTGGCCGCCGGTGGAAAAATTTATTATTCGGGGCCGGATAATGTCATTTTAACAGCCATCGGATTCAGTCCTGACGCGGCTTCGCGCGATGATAGTCGTGAAAAATTCACGCCTGCACTGAACCTGAATTACACCCGCCGCCGTGCAGAACTGGTCGCGCAGTAGTCCTTTCAAAAATTGCCGCAAATCACGCTATTTTTCCATAAAAAAGCCATGCATAAGGTGCATGGCTTTACATTCGTTTTACTGATACTGATACCCCCGCCAGCCCAGCACTGGCGAGCCCTGAAGTCGATCATGCACCGGCATTAAAAGCGCCCTCTTAAGCGGTCAGGCGTGGCGGGGAGAGCATTACGCGAAAACGGCGATAGGTTACATTCTTTGAGTAGGGTAAGCATTCCTTATGTTTTGGCTAAAATAAGAACCAATAGAACCAGCATTTGTTAATTCTATGTAAACATGTTCTGGTACATCATAGTATTGATAAACACCACCATGATGAAATTCAATCTCAAGTGTTTGAGATGGTTCGTCATATCCAACTGATGCTAAATTAGATGAATTAACAGCTGTTCTTTCCATTTATTAATCCTCTTTAATTGGCTTATTTAAACGCCATGCTTTGATAACTTTGGTGTAATTCTTATTGAGAACTCTAGGTTTTGACCATGATTTGCTGACGTCAGGATCTTGACTGTCAGGATAAAGCCCGTCTGGTGGTAACTTAAATTTACATCGTGAAGGCAGTTTTGCCGCCTCTCCAATAATTATTGCTTCGCCTGTCCTCAAAATGGGTAATGTGTCAATTAGAGAACTTAGACCATCAGACATTGCTGCTTTTACTTTAGACCGATCACTTGTATTGGTTAATCTTAAAGCAAACAATGTTCCACATTGAGACAAAATGGTATCGTCAACTTCGGATGGTCGCTGGCTAATAATCATTAGGCCAACTCCAAACTTTCTTCCTTCCTTAGCGACACGTTGCACAATATTTTTTGTTAGACCATCATCATTGTTAGAAAGGTATCTATGAGCCTCCTCTAGCACGAAAAGTACTGGGTTATGCTTCAATCCAGCATCTAAATTCCGACCCCAAATAGACGCTTCAAATACAATACTCATTATAGATCCTAAAAGCATGTCTAATTGACTCGAAGGCATGCCAGATAAATCTAAAATTGATATTGGCTTTTCATGGTTTAACCACTCACTTAGAAGATGATCAAGATCATTATCAATCTTTCCATTTTCGTCAGGAGTATATCCTTCAGGCGAAAGGAAAAAGGAATATTGACTGTCAAGCAATCTGGCTTTCATAAGATTTAATTGCTTAGTTAGAACATGACTTCCTTTTTTAAAGGGAGGGTTGCTTGCCGTTCCCGGTGGGATAAACTTTGGCGGTTCCAGAGTAGATGCGTCACCTTGAATATTGTCTTTAAAAGCAGGATGCACAAACTCCTTTTCCAAATAAGTTACAGTATCTTCGAAGGTAAATTTAAACCATAAATTTTTAAGGTTATAAGGAAGTGGGGTGAAAGAAGTAACCTTACTTTCGTTAATATATTCTATATTATTGGATTTGATTGATTCTTTTTTGTTTTCTGTGATGAATTCAATCATTGAGTTTTTACTAGCATCATTTATATTACCGCATAAAAAATCAATAAGTTTTTCTGTTGGTAGTGCCCAAAAAGGAATCTTTAACTTACATTCTTCGCCTATTGGGTCGACAGAAAATACTTTTGATATATCTTTTAGTGCTGCGGAATATTCTCCATGCATATCAACTAGTAGTATTCTTGCCGAGTTATTGTCTATACCATCTAACTGACAAATTGAGCGCAATAGACCAGATACACTGGTTGATTTTCCAGAGCCCGTTGAGCCAACTACAGCTGAGTGTCTTGTAACAAGTTTATCTATATCTAAATTAACATCTATACTTTCTGAACTGGCTAATTTTCCAACTGTAACCAAATTGCCACTTTTTGAACCATAAATTATTTTTAAATCTGAGTCCAGCACCATGTGGACATCATCACCGACCGACGGATACTGGCTAATACCTCTGTCAAAAAAACCACAAGAACTTTCCCCTATTAACTCGACAACAATAGTTCTGCTATCGGAGGAGACTATTTCGTCATTATCGATGATCGCATTTTCATTGCTGGATCCAACCACGCCATATAAGTCATTATAACCTTGAGGAATCCTAACAAAACTTCCAACTTGGCCTACCTTATGCGTCCTTCCTTCAAGTACTAATAACCCAGAATTTACTTTTTTTGAAAGCCTAATCGTGACTGATGAACTAGAGATTGAGATTATGACGCCAATTGACGTGGATGCCATAGCCATTTTAGTCATCATTTTTATCCTCAGACTTACTTTCAAACAGTATTGGTGAAGAAGAAACTTCTCCTCCGGCAATTGCTAAGAATCTAGCAAGCCCTTTAAAATCCCCTAATATAAATTCGTTGTTATCATTCAAATATTCTTTTCTAACATAGTTCCAATTTTTACTAGGTAGTTCCCCAGTTTTCCAGGGGGCACTTATTGTATTAATCACTGCGCCATCCCTACAATAGACACTAAGATTTGGCGTTCGTTTTGCTAAGTCTATAGCATAAGATTCTTCTTCAATATTTTTATATTGGAAAGCTATAACCGCGCTAGTAGGGTTTGCTGAAAGACACTCGCTTATTTTTGAAGATATATGAGCATCAGCAAATGAGAAGCCTGTTGTAATTAATAAAGTATCAGGTTCCATAATGAAATTTTTAAGCCTTTCAAACAAGGCTGAAAATGGAGCTGCTTGGGTTTGAGAATATTTTATATGAGAAGGGTACACCATATTAGAAACTTCACATTCCGGAACCCTAGTAACTTGTCCATTAGGCCGCATTGTCCAACCTATCGAACCATGTAGTTTCCACAGCCTTACCCATCTTGGTGGCAGGTCATTTGTTGAAATGCTAGCGGGATCAAAAAAGGAGAATCTGGAACCAGTGAATCCATCAAAGAAAGGCGTTTGAGAACGTTCTAAAGCGTCTTCACAAAGTAAATCATAATTAGTGGTAAATATTTCAACCCCATAGCTTCTATTAATGCCATTTATCCAGGATATCAATTCGCTATAAGGATTTTGAGTATCAGGAAGAGGTTTGCTTACTACTTCTTTAATTTTTGAGCAAATATCCAAATCTAGTTTTTTATATGTTTCAGCATCGCCTCCATGAACACTATGTTGCCCGATTATATCAGCAAGAGTCCTTACATCGGATAATATTTTTTCTAGGTTGTTTTGACCCTTAGGTCCCTCCAGGATTTCAAATATCTCTAACAATTCCTTTGTAAGAGAATCCTTAACATGCTTTGTTAAACCTTCAATGTTAGGTATTAAAGGTTCATATTTTTCGTCTTTTCCAATATTAATACTTACCGGTGCTCCTGCCCCGATAAGAATACCTATTTTTTTTCTTCCATTAGTTACTAGTTGTCGAAAATCAAACATGTATGTATCGGGATTATGAACAGAAGCACTCATTTTAATTCCATTAAATTGATTACTAGAAGGTGGAGACGTAGCTCCCCCACCACCTCATCAGTTCTACTCGCTGTTCAAGATAAGTAGAACGATTGTATGCTCTTCTGACTTCATTCTTGTCTGCGTGTGCTAAGGCAGCTTCAATGACATCGGGATTCAAATCCGCTTCATTCATTGCTGTGCTAGCTATAGAACAAAGACCATGAGCAACTAACTTACCACCATATCCAATTCGCTTTAAAGCTGCATTTGCTGTTTGGCTATTCATTGTTGCTTTGGATCATTTTTGCTAGGGAATAAATGTTCACGGTGAGAACTTATAGATTTGATCACTTCCAGAATCTCTAATGTCTGTGGAGATAGTGGCACGATGTGCTCACGCTTAACCTTCATGCGCTCGGCTGGAATTGTCCAGAGCTTTGAATCGACATCGATCTCTGCCCACCGAGCGTCTGAGGTATCAGAAGGGTGTACTGGAGTCGGGAGTTGCCACTCAATTAGACAGCGAGTCGGTACGGTCGAGTTTGACATCACCAAAGAACGCATCAGCTTCGGCAATTCTTCTGGCCGGAGCGTCGGCATGTTTTGCTTTTTAGGTTTCTCAAACGCCATTCCGACACCAGATGCCGCGTTTGCATCAATCAAGCCAGTGATGACGGCCTAGATCATGATTTCGTTAATACGCTGAATTAGTCGACGTATAGTCTCAAGCGCTCCACGAGCTTTGATTGGTTGAAGGGCTTCAACCATATTCGGGCTTTGATTTGCTGAACTGGAATCTCACCGGTGGCAGGGAATACATCTTTCTCCAGTGAACGCCAAATGTCTTTTGCGTAATCAGGGGTAACGCTTTTGCTTTTGAGCTGGAACCAGTTAGCGGTGACTGTCGAAAGAATACTGTCCTGAGCGATTTGTTGCTCTTCCTCTGCGGTTTCAGCTTGGATTTGCGGGTCGATTCCGTTGGCTAATAAGGCAAGGTAATCCGCTCTTAACCCTCGTGCGTCAGCAAGTGACAGGGCGGGGAAAGCACCTGGCCCCATCATTGTCCGCTGCTTTGTTGCCGGAAGTTGATAACGAAAACGCCAGAGTTTTCCTCGCTGGTTTTCACTATCAGGAAAAGCCCATCGCCATCATGTAGCGTCAAATAATTCTCTCACGCCTTAGCGCGCAGGACTTCTGTGTTGGTTAGGGGCGTGTTGTCGGTGCCACTGTGGCCGCTCCTTCATGAATTGGTATACGCTTTTAAGTATACAACCTGCCGTATACCTACACCTATACCACTAACCACCGGAGTTAGTCGGATGTTCTCGGACTACGACAGACACAAAAAAGCCCGCAAGGCTTGCGCCGTGCGGGCTTTCAGGACTTCATCAGTCGACTCTGGTGATCGCCGATGGAGAATTTTGGTGGGCTGGCGGAGTCTGAATTGGTTGTGTAATTCATTGAATTAATTTGAATAACTGCTAGTTCAACTTTTCTTAGGGGCCTATTTGGGTGCCTAAAAGTTTTTTCTCCTTTTGATGAGAAAGAAGACGAGATAGGGACTGTGGGTGGTGATATCTAGTTGAGTCGTCACACTGAAAAACAGATTTGACCTGGTAACCATTTCTTGCGCAGCAAACGCGCCGCGCATATACGGTTTGGGCTTACCTTTTATCAAACGCTTAGACTACTATTCGCCTGCGAAATTTTTTGTATAAAAGCCATCATCACCAATGCAGCATCGAAAAATGCTAATTAAAAATGCTCACGCCTGCATCCCCTTACCCCGTGCCAGGTTAATTCTTTCAACGCATTCCTTAAACGCTTTAAGTTGCTCCGTAGAGAGTTCAGATTCATCAATTTTGACCAGAAGAGCGTTGAGAGAGCGTTCAATATCATTTTTAATTAACCGTAAGCAGATAACCTTAACCCAACGTGGAGAGAGCTTACTGAGGCCAATTGCTCTTGTGATTTGTAATTTCATGCGATGCCTCTCAACCGCCAGTGTGCCGGTTTTCAACCTCGGTTATAACACGCAATGGACAGGACTTCTGTTATTCCTTCGCCTAAAATTTAGCATGAAGCGCTTAGCTTGGGTGCAACCAGGATTTCATTAAACATCAAAATTAGTTTTGCATCATGACGCGCAAGCGCCACGTCATAACCAGAGTTACTAGTTCACCTCAAGGTAGTTTTTCATATTCTGACACAGGATGGGATATCTCCTTTGTGCCATAGTGGATGTTATTAATCTCATGCAGTATGGATTCACGAAAAATATACGTTAAATTTTGTCCTGATTGACACGGGATGAAAGCTCCTGATAGCTCTCTTTTCTCTCGCTGTAACGATCTGCAAGATAACCAGTTTGTCCCTTAAGCAGCACCGTGATTTTAAACAGCTCCTCGGCTACATCGACGATACGGTCATACCATGACGAAGGTTTCATTCGGCCGTTTTCGTCGAACTCTTGCCATGCCTTAGCAATGGAGGACTGGTTGGGGATAGTGAACATCCGCATCCATCGGCCCAGAATGCGCATTTGGTTCACCGCATTAAAGGACTGCGAACCACCGCAGACCTGCATCACTGCAAGTGTCTTGCCCTGCGAAGGACGAACCGCTCCTTCACTTAAGGGTATCCAGTCTATTTGCGCCTTCATCACCGCGCTCATCGTCCCATGCCGCTCAGGGGAACTCCACACCATCCCGTCACACCATCTGACCAGGCCGCGTAGTTCGGTGACCTTAGGGTGCGTGTCTGGCGCATCATCAGGCAGGGGTAAACCAGAGGGGTTAAAGAATTCCACCTCCGCGCCCATTGCAGTCAGAAGACGACCGGCTTCCTCCGCGGCAAAGCGGCTGTAGGAGCGCTCTCTTACTGAGCCATACAGGATAAGAATCCGTGGTGGCGCTTGCAGGTTCAGGCGTTCAGCGATGTGTTGATCAAAGAATTCAATATTAAGGGCAGGAAATTGTTCCATTTTTCTCCTCCGGAGAGAGTAGATGATTTCAAATTTAACACATATGATTTATCATATATATATTCTAAAGGGAACGGAGTGAAAAATGCTACAACCTGTTCAGCTTTTCAAAATCCTGTCGGATGAAACTCGGCTCGCCATCGTCATGATTCTCCGGGAGTCAGGAGAACTGTGCGTTTGTGATATCTGCGCAGCCATTTCCGAATCACAACCCAAAGTCTCGCGACATATGGCTATCCTTCGTGAGGCCGGGCTGGTTCTGGACCATCGTGAAGGCAAATGGATCCACTATCGTCTGTCACCCCACATACCGGCATGGGCAGCTGAGACAATCACGACGTCCTGGCAGTGTATGCGGGAGGATTTGTGTAAATGGCTGGATAAATCAGCCTGCACCTCCTGCTGAGAAAAGAAAACAAATTCACATAATCATATATAACGGAGTCTGAGATGCTTTTGGCGGGGAGTATATTTTTACTGACGTTGATACTGGTGATCTGGCAACCCGGAGGCCTGAGTATTGGCTGGAGTGCGAGTATCGGGGCTGTGCTGGCGCTGGTAACTGGAGTCATCCATATCGCTGATATTCCCGTTGTCTGGAATATCGTCTGGAACGCGACAGCGGCATTTATTGCGGTCATCATCATCAGCCTGCTGCTCGATGAGTCCGGCTTCTTTGAATGGGCCGCACTGCACGTCTCCCGCTGGGGTAACGGACGTGGCCGCCTTTTGTTTAGCTGGATAGTCTTGCTTGGGGCTGCTGTTGCTACACTGTTTGCCAATGACGGAGCCGCACTGATCCTGACGCCGATCGTAATTGCGATGCTGCTCGCACTGGGATTCAGTCAGGGCACGACACTGGCCTTTGTCATGGCCGCAGGATTCATTGCAGATACGGCCAGCCTGCCGCTCATTGTTTCTAACCTGGTGAATATCGTCTCGGCGGACTTTTTCGGTCTGGGCTTTACGCAGTATGCCTCCGTGATGATCCCCGTAGATGTGGCCGCGATTACGGCCACGCTGGTCATGCTGCATCTCTTCTTCCGCAGGGATATTCCGGTGACGTATGACGTTTCGCTGCTGAAGACGCCTGCCAGTGTGATAAAGGATCCGGCAACGTTCAGGGCGGGCTGGATTGTCCTGTTTTTGCTGCTTGTCGGTTTCTTTGTTCTGGAACCTCTTGGGATCCCGATAAGTGCGATAGCCGCTACTGGCGCAGCAGTACTGTTCATAGTGGCGAAAAGAGGTCACGCCATCAACACAGGAAAAGTCCTGCGCGATGCACCATGGCAGATAGTTATTTTTTCACTGGGCATGTACCTGGTGGTCTATGGCCTGCGCAATGCAGGGCTCACGGAGTCTCTGTCTGACGTGCTAAACCTGCTGGCAGAAAAGGGGTTATGGGCAGCAACGTTCGGCACCGGCTTCCTGACCGCGTTCCTGTCGTCGGTAATGAATAACATGCCGACGGTGCTGATTGGTGCGCTGTCGATTGACGGAAGTACGGCGACAGGCGTCGTCAAAGAGGCAATGATTTATGCCAACGTGATTGGCTGCGATTTAGGCCCGAAAATCACTCCGATTGGCAGTCTGGCAACCCTGCTGTGGCTACATGTGCTCGCACAGAAAAACATGACCATCACCTGGGGATATTACTTCCGCACCGGCATAATCATGACCCTGCCCGTGCTTTTCGTCACTCTGGCTGTGCTGGCGTGGCGGCTCTCTGTCACCTTGTAGCGAGATATTGATATGAGCAATATTACCATCTATCACAACCCGGCCTGTGGCACCTCACGTAACACGCTGGAGATGATCCGCAACAGCGGCAACGAACCGACAATAATTTATTATCTCGATACTCCCCCGACCCGTGATGAGCTTATTAAACTTATTTCAGATATGGGGATTACAGTGCGCGCCTTGCTGCGTAAAAACGCTGAACCTTATGAACGCCTGGGTCTTGATGAAGAGAAATTTAGTGATGAGCAGTTGATTGATTTCATGCTTCAAGATCCAATCCTGATTAATCGGCCGGTAGTCGTTACGCCGCTCGGTACTCGTCTTTGCCGCCCTTCGGAAATAGTGCTGGATATTCTTCCGGAAGGTCAGAAAGGAGCGTTTACCAAAGAGGATGGCGAGAAGGTCATTGACGAAACGGGAAAGCGGGTTAGGTAATCTGTCCACTTCAAGATATCGGACGCCTGTTTAATCTACGAGGGCGTCCGCTTGCCGTTCACTAAAGACCTCCAGCCTACTAACCCCGTCTGCATTATGCTATGAGAGGAAAAACTGTGGTGTTGGCTGCATTACAACTGCGTAATGTCACCATTAATACCTTCTTTACCCAGTTTATAGCGCAACATAATCTCTTCATGAAACACCTTGTTGAAGCCGGTTACGAACCAGATGCTTCTCGACGATCCTCTAAGGATGGTTGTGGGCTATCCGTAAAAAGAGCCGGGTATGCCCGGCTCTTTTTTAGCTGATTTCGAAATCTTTTAATTCTCCACCTTCAGCAATCAGATTTGAGATCCGCTTCGGCATTCGCCCCTGACCTGACCATGTTTTTGACTCTCCAGTTTCGTCAGTATATCGATACTTCGCGGGGCGGGGGGAGCGCGTCCTTTTAGCCTTACCCGGAGAGCCAATAGCAGCTAAAAGTTCGGAGGGGTCGATACCCTCATCAAGCATCATCTGACGAAGTGTTTCCAGTTTATCGCGGCGCTGACTTTCATTTGCAAGACGTAATGTCTCTTCTTCTCGTCGTTCTATAAGAATAATTTTAAACTTTTCCAGAACATCTTCCAGTACATCTAATGACATTTCACGAGTCTGAGAACGTAAGGTACGGATATTGTTTAACTGTGTAAGAGCATCTGACATAAAGAGACCTTTTAAAGTTTTTTCGTTGTTCAGCAAATACCAATGTCGACGGTTGCTCATCAACCCGATTTTTCTTACTGAGCATTTTTATCCGATTGGTACATATTGTTATTAACGAGGTTTAGACTACTTATATAAATCTCTTATCGCAAGACAAAATTAAGAAGAATGTGCAAGAACTAAATTACAACTCCTACGAAATGTCCATGCATTTTTGAAGGTACTTAAAACTATGATGCCAGGAGTCATCCGGAGAGCCTTTTTATACCCTCATAACTTATTGCTTCAGTCACACCTGATGAGATTTAAAATGAGGAGAGACAGCGCCGCCACTTAGCAAGGTTTTCACAAATGGCAAGATGGCACGCAGGGGGGAGACACCTGCATTTTGTCAGAGGGTAGCGAATTACTCTCTCTTTATAGAGACGTTTCTAAAAAAGTGTAATGTAAAAAAAAGCCTGCTGTTAGCAGGCCATAAATGCTTTTAACTCATTTTTTGTTCGATTCTGATAAATAGGGTAAGCATGCAATTAAACGTGGAGCAGAGAGCATGACAAAAATTCTATAAATATTTCCTGGCCGCATCAAGTATCTCCTGTGACGTTAACTCCCTGTCAGTAGCCACGTAAAGAATACCATGATCGCCAGTTAAGGAAGGAAAACCTGCAGACATAATCCGAAGATGTGTTTCTTCACCGTTTGGATATTCCTGCCTGATAGAGGATATACCTTCCAGAACGGTCATGACTTTACAGGATTCAGCATTAAAGAAAACAAGGACTTTAATCATATTCTATTACCCTGTTCTCTCGTGGATATTAACTGGCAGATGCCATTAAGGTCAAAGCCATTACGCACTTCTTATTTAACATGTGGTTAGCTTGTGCTTTTAGACTTTTTATGCAGTAGTACTGCACTTCATCACATCGCTTAGCATACTCATAATTTTGAAAAATATGCTGATCAGATATTAAGAATAAACGACTTTCATCTGATTTAAGTTATGGATCTGTCTACTCAGGAATAATCCTTCATCGTTATCGCAGACCCACAATGATTTATTTATCGCAAAGTGTTACATTTGCAGCAACAGGACCCTTGTCTCCGCGGTGAATGGCGAATTCAACTTTCTGACCTTCAAATAAAGTTTTAAAGTTGTCGCCATTAAGTGCAGACAAATGGACAAAGATATCTTTGCTGCCATCAAGAGGAGAGATGAAGCCAAAACCTTTGACTTCGTTAAACCATTTAACCAGGCCCATAATTCTCGAGGTCATACTGACTCCGTTATACATGATTGTATTGATAGTAAACGTATAAGATTAAACGTATGGACTCAAAAGAGGGGATATCAACGATAGCGCCTGGTAATGAGAACTGCCCGGAAAATTTCTAACTTTCATTAGTACATCGAACTGATGGGATTCATTAAGACACAGGGAATCGATATAAGCAAATTATCTTTTAGCCGTCCAGAGGTCCTGTAGGGAAAATAAAAGTGGCTGAATGCCATTTTCAATGTATAGTCTTTAAGTGTTTTCAATAAGGAATTGACTTGTCCCATAAAATGACAGGAATTGTCAAAAGCTTTGATATTCTTAGTGGTAAAGGCCTCATCATCCCATCTGATGGACGAAAAGACGTTCTGCTTCACATTTCAGCCGTTAACTCTCGCTAATCAGAATTACTCATCCCTGGAAGCCGCATAGAGTCTTGCCGGATAAACGGTCTCAGGGGGCCTGTGGCTGCGAACATTTATCTTTCCTGATTTTCAGTATGTCAAAATAGATAGATTAAAACTTAACCACATGTGGTACGGTGAAGCTCATTCATTGAAAGGTTAATGGTTATGTCTGTTATCAATTACGCAATGAAATTCTTCAGCAGTGCGTCTACTGCCACTGCTGCCTGTCCTGTTTGTGGCTTAAAATCAGTACAACCGTTGTCAAAAATCCGGCTCAACCAAACCATGCTTTGCCCCGGATGTAAGGCTCTGTTTATCTCCCGACGCTAGCTCGACCAAAATCGCAGAACAGAGCTCATGTCCTATACTTATGTTAGATTCCGGCAGCTGTTAAATCCCTGATGCCTGACGCCCATCCTGAGAGAACGTTTCTGAACTGATTTCGCAACTGCTCCTGCGCGCTAACGTCGCATCAGAGCAATGCTATGAAAATGAACCCAAGAGCGTGGTTTAACCGCTCCCGTATTCTGATGAATGCTGCCGAAAACATAACATTTTCGGCGAACGATCCTGCCGGTGAAAGCTCGCCGCGGTCAGAACTCTTTTCGACCGTCCAGATGGAACGCTACGGCCAGAAGCTGGCGCGGACTCATAAAGTATCACCGGATAGGCATCCTTATTATCTTCTGAAACGGCTTGGCGACAATGAAGCCGTCATTACCCAAAACTGCTATGAGCTTAACGCGGGTAAAAAGACCAGTATCATGCCTGCCGCTGAATGGCTGCTGGACAATTATTATCTGATTGAGGAACAAATCCGCACTGTCCGCCAGCATCTGCCGAAAAGCTTTGGCAAAGGTCTTCCGTCGCTGGTATCGCCGTTGAATTGCCCACGAATTTATCATATTGCATCAGAGGCCATTGCTCACGGCGATGGCCGCTGGGATGCCGCAAGCCTGACCAGCTATCTCACTGCCTATCAACAGGTGACGCCGCTGACGCTGGGTGAAGTCTGGGCGTTACCGGGAATGCTGCGCCTTGCGCTGATTGAAAATCTTCGTCGTATCAGTATGGAAGTGATAAAAGCGCAGCAGGACAGAAACATTGCTGATACGTGGATAACAAGGATTGTCGAATGCGCAGAGAGTGCGCCTGGTGATTTAATCATGGTGGTTGCCGATATGGCGCGCTCCCGACCTCCGTTAACCAGTGCGTTTGTCGCAGAGCTGGTACGGCGCCTGCAGGGGCATGGCAACGCGCTGTCGTTACCTCTGACCTGGGTTGATCAGTGCCTTCGGGAACAGGGGATCACCACTGACGTTCTCATACATAGTTTCAATCAGCAGCTTGCCGCCAGCCAGCTGTCCGTCAGTAACAGCATCGCGGGCCTGCGTTTATTGAGTGAAACGGACTGGGCTGATTTCGCCGAAACGATAAGCGTTGTCGAACAGGCATTACGCAATGATCCTGCCGGCATCTATCCCCGGATGCACTTCAATACCCGGGATCATTACCGGCACATAGTTGAGGTTCTGGCCAGGGACAGCGGTCTCAGCGAGCCTGAGGTTGCTGAGAAGGTGCTGGCGCTTTCAGAGGAAAAAGCGCCCGATACACCGGAACATCATGTTGGTTATTATCTTGCGGGCGAAGGTCGACAGGCGCTGGATATTCATCTCCTGGCAGACGCCTCAAGGCTCATACGCTTGCGGCACAGTTTCAACAGAATAACCCTGCTGTCATGGCTTGGAAGCCTGGCGTTGCTGACAACCGCAGCGACCGCAGCAATATTGCACGAAACCGCCATGCAGGGCGCAGACTGGCTATTGATCGCGGTGATATTACCTCTGATTATCGCATTAACTCAGTTAATGAGCGATTTACTCAGTGATGCAACCACCCGTTTTCGCGTTCCTCGACCCTTGCCGGGGATGGATTTTTCAGCCGGTATTCCCGCTGACAGTGCCACCATGTTAGTTATTCCCTGCATGTTGACCAGCCACGAAAGTTTCAGCCAGCTCCTCACCAGTCTTGAAGTCTGCTGGTTGGGGAATGAAAACGAAAATCTCAGATTCGCGCTGCTCACTGATTTTGCTGATTCTGAAAATGAACCCTCGCCGGAAAGTCACGCACTGCTCAGACAGGCTATCGCCGATACGCAGGCGCTTAATCGCCGCTACCCCTCCGGCAGACCACGTTTTTATCTGTTACATCGCCAGCCTGAATGGAACCCCTCGGAAGGCGCGTGGATGGGCTATGAACGCAAGCGGGGAAAACTGGCGTTACTGAACAGCTGGTTGCGCCATCCCGGAACGCAATTCGTCAGCGTTGCAGAGATGCCTGCCCACCTTTTACCGGGTCACATAAAATACGTCATTACCCTGGACAGCGATACGGTGCTCCCGCGCGATACGGCACACAAACTCGTCGCGACGATGGCGCATCCGCTGAATACGCCTGAGTATGATCCGGTACGCCAGAGGGTTGTCAAAGGATTCGGTATTTTACAGCCCGGTCTTGCGGAGGAGATACCACGCAACGGTCAGGGGCGTTACGCAGCCCTGCGCAGCAGCGTACCGGGCAATAACCCTTATTCGATGATGTCTTCGGATATTTATCAGGATCTCTTTGGGGAAGGCTCGTTTGTGGGCAAAGGGATTTACGATGTTGATATTTTTATGCAGGCCACTACGAACATCTGCCCGGAAAATCTGGTACTCAGCCACGATCTGCTTGAAGGATGCTATGCACGTTCGGGTCTGCTGAGCGAGGTGTTACTGTACGAACAGTACCCTAATAATTATCTGTCGGATGTTGCACGACGTTCACGCTGGATCCGGGGTGACTGGCAACTGCTTAACTGGCTAAAACCACGCGTCAGAAAAGCCGATGGAACCCGGGTCAGGAATCCGCTGACCGCGCTTTCTTACTGGAAATTACTCGATAATCTACGTCGCAGTCTGGTCGCCCCCTCCTTACTGATATTGCTGTTCTTCACTCTGCTTTGGGTACCCAATCCGGTTTACTGGCTGGGCATACTGTTGCTGATATGGTTGTTGCCAGCCATCCTCTGCATTAGCCACGACCTTCTGCATAAACCTCTGCGTCGCCGCGTGAAGTCGCATCTGTTACTGGTGGGGGCGGGCGCGCTAAAGCGTCTGTCAGGTATCAGCCTTAATTTTGCGATACTGCCGCACGAAGCCGGATATTCGCTGAAAGCGATCGCCGTGACGCTATGGCGACTGGGGATAAGCAGGCGTCACCTCAGCCAGTGGGTCAGCCACAGCCAGGACAGCAGTCAGGCCAGACCCACTGTTGCACGTTTTTATCAGGCGATGTGGCTGAACGCTGCCGGTGGCGTGGCGCTGACAATACTGACCGGACAATTTGCCCCACAGCTGCTGGGGATTGCGTTACCGATCGGTTTGGTATGGTGTGTGGCACCGCTGCTGATGAGCTGGCTGAGTCGCCAGCCCGTGCGAAAGGTTTTTTCGCCTAATCAGGAACAAAAACAGCTGTTACGCCAGACAAGCCGTGAAATCTGGGCTTTTTTTGAAACATTTGCCACAGCAAAAGAGAACTGGCTTCCGCCTGATAATTATCAGGAAATACCACAACCGACGGTGGCACACCGAACTTCTCCTACCAATATTGGTCTTTCACTTATGGCTAACCTGACGGCATGGGACTTTGGCTACCTGCCTGGCGGAGAGGTGCTCCGGCGCGTGTCGCTCACGCTCGACACGATGGATAAAATGGAGCACTACCGGGGCCATCTCTACAACTGGTATGACACCCGTACGCTGGTCCCCCTCAGTCCACGCTATATCTCCAGCGTCGACAGCGGCAATATGGCCGGGCATTTATTGACCCTGCGTGCAGGCCTGTCCGCCATGCGTCATCAGCCTGTTTTAAGCAACCAACAGATACTGGCAGGACTGAACGATACGCTGGATATTCTGGAAAAACAGTGGGGTAAGAACCCACCTGACAGCCTGAGACTGCTGCGCAAGCATTGCCTGAACGCGGTGTCGCTCTCTCCGCAGGCGCTTTTCAGCGAACTGAAAAGCATGCGCACCCAGTGCAACCATCTGACCAGCGCATGTCATCAGGGATCTCCTCTTCAGATGCGCTGGGCTGGACATCTGGAGCATCAACTGGTTCAGCTTTGCCATGAGTGGTCTCTGTTGCTTGGCTGGTTGCCTGCATCCTGGAATGAACAGACGCTGCCGACGCTGAGCGAGCTTGCCCGTCCGACATTAACCGGTACAGGAACGCCTCCGGCGTCAGTGGCGGAGCAGGCCCGAATGCGACTCAATATTATCACCGAGCTGGAACAGCGGCTGGATGAGCATGCCCGGATGGATTTCGCCTTTCTGTACAGTGAAGCAACCAGTCTGCTCAGCGTCGGTTATAACTGTGACACCAATATGCCTGACAAGAGCCACTACGATCTCCTGCCGTCTGAAATCCGCCTGACCAGTTTTCTTGCCATTGCGACTAATCAGCTGCCTCTTAAAAGCTGGTACGCGCTGGGTCGATTGTTTACCACGATTGATAATGAAACTGCCCTGATGTCATGGAGCGGATCCATGTTTGAATATCTGATGCCGAATCTGGTGATGCCCACCTGGCCCGGCAGCCTGCTCGATGAAATGAGTCAGTCGGCGGTTATGCGCCAGATTCACTGGGGGAAAGAACGCGGGGTACCATGGGGTGTTTCAGAGTCTGGCTATCATGCTTTTGATGTTCAGCATAATTATCAGTATCAGGCATTTGGCGTACCGGGGCTCGGTCTACGCAGGGGACTTGCCGATGACATGGTTGTCGCTCCTTACGCCACGCTGCTGGCGCTGATGGTTTCCCCGCAGAAAGCTTGTGAGAACCTGTTCAGGCTGCAAAAAAATGGTGCATGCGGAGAATACGGTTTTTATGAAGCGCTGGACTATACCCCCTCACGTCTTGCAACCGGTCAGCTCTATGCGGTGGTACAGTCCTGGATGGCGCATCATCAGGGTATGGCATTTCAGGCGCTGGCTCATGTGCTGCTTGATGCCCCCATGACTGAACGCTTTATGTCCAGTACGGTATTCCGGTCAGCGAGTCTGCTGTTACAGGAGCGCGTGCCGGATGCGGTCGATCTGTACAGTCCGCGCCGTCATTTTGAATCTCATGAGGGCATGGTCAAACCCGTTCGCTATGAACCCCGTATTTTCTATAGCATGGATACCCCCGCCCCGGATATTCAACTCCTGTCCAACGGCCATTATCATCTGATGTTGACCGCGGGCGGCGGCGGTTACAGTCGCTGGAATGATATTGCACTAACGCGCTGGCGCAGTGATACCACCCGTGATAACTGGGGAGCATTCTGCTACATCCGCGATACCCAGACGGGAGATGTGTGGAGCAATACCTGGCAACCAACAGGCTACACCAGCGGACAAGACGAGGAAGTGTTGTTCACCGATGCGGGGGCAGAATTCAGACGCAGCTTAGGGGGACTCAGCGTCAAAACTCAGGTGGTGATCTCTCCGGAGGATGATGTTGAATTGCGACGGCTCACACTGATTCATCGTGGTCGCAAGCCTCGCTCTCTGGAGCTGACAACCTATGCTGAAGTGGTACTGGCACCTGATGCCAGCGATCTGGCACACCCGGCATTCAGCAATTTGTTTATTCAGACTGAGCTGGCTCCTGAGCGTGACGCTATTCTTTGCCACCGGCGCCCGCGCTCACCGGATGAACCGGGCCCTTGCCTGTTTCACATGATGGTGGTGCACGGCGATAACCGACATAACGTGTCGTTTGAAACGGACAGGGCAAGGTTTATTGGACGTGGCAGAAACCCTGCGAATGCACAGGCAATAGAGACGGGAGGGATGCTAGGCAACACGTCGGGCTCGGTGCTGGATCCGATACTGGCAATTCGCAACGCCATTATTCTGCAGCCGGGGCAGCCGGTTACGATTGATATCATTTATGGCATCAGTGAGACCCGTCAGCAGAGCCTGGCGTTGCTGGAGAAATATCGCGATTACCCTATCGCCGATCGCGTCTTTGAACTGGCCTGGTCTCACAGTCTGGTGGTATTGCGCCAGATGAACGCCAGTGAAGATGATGCCACGTTGTTCAATAGTCTCGCCAGCGCTGTGCTTTACCCTGTCCAGGAGCTGCGCGCCGAAGGCCAGGCGATCGGCCGCAATCGGCGTGGCCAGTCCGGACTGTGGGGCTGGGCAATTTCAGGGGATCTGCCGATAGTGCTGCTGAGTATAACCAGCGAGGAAAGTATCACCTCAGTGACCACACTGATTCAGGCACACCGTTACTGGAGACAGAAAGGGCTGGATGTTGATTTAGTTATCCTGAATAACAGCCCCGGCGGCTACCAGCAGGGATTACAAAATCAGATTATGGAGTTAATTTATGCCGGGTCTGAAGCCAGTCTGCTGGATAAAAAAGGCGGGCTTTTTGTCCGCAACGGTGAGCATCTCTCCGCTGAGGATAAGTTGCTTTTGATGAGCGTGGCCTGTCTTTATCTTGATGACCGCGCAGGGGGGATTAATGAGCAGCTTAACCAGCGTATTCATACCCTGAAATCGCCGGCAAGGGCATTCATTCCGCGTGCTGTGCGCGAGCGTAATCAACATACGGACTGGAGCCCTGATACCAGTCAGTTATGCCATTTCAATGGGTACGGTGGATTTTCTCAGGATGGGCGGGAGTATCAGATCGTCCTTCGGGAAAATGCGCTTACACCGGCTCCCTGGTCGAACATACTGGCAAATTCTCGTTTTGGCAGTGTGATCTCAGAGGCAGGGCAGGCCTATACCTGGTATAAGAATGCCCATGAATACCGGTTGACGCCGTGGGAGAACGATCCGGTGAGCGATCGCAGCGGCGAGGCATTTTACCTGCGCGATGAAGAGAGCGGGGAGTGCTGGTCGCCGACGGCTTTACCTGTTCGCGGACACGGTGATTACCTGACCCGCCATGGTTTTGGCTACAGCGTTTTTGCCCATCGTGAGAGTGGTATAGACAGCGAGTTGACGGTCCTGGTTGCTGAAGAAGATCCGGTTAAACTGGTGCTCCTGACGCTCAGTAACTCTTCGGGACGGACACGTCAACTTTCCGTCACAGGCTATGTAGAGTGGACGCTCGGAGAAACACTAACGCGCTCAGCCCCTCACATTGTGACACATGTGGCCAGAACGCCCGGCGGCTGCGGGATACTTGCGAATAACTTTTATGGTGATAATGGTGGCGGCCGAACTGCATTTTTTGCCGTCAGCGGTAATGACTGTTCTCTGACAGGGGACCGCCGGGAGTTTATTGGCCGTAATGGTTCCCTTCACGCCCCTTCGGCTATGAAACTGCAAAAGCTTTCTGGTAAGACGGGGGCCGGTCTGGATCCCTGCGGAGCGGTGCAATCGGCGGTTACATTAATTGACGGGGACCAGAGGACGTTTATTTTTATCCTCGGCGCAGAGGAGAATGATGTTTGTGCTCAGGAGACGCTGGCCCGCTACATGAACGAGGATACGGTCCGCCAGGAGCTGAACCGGATTCATAATCACTGGCACAATGTTCTCGATAAAATCGTAGTTAACACCCCCGACACGTCCGTAAATTTACTGGTTAATGGCTGGCTGTTGTATCAGACGGTCGCCTGCCGTCTTATGGCCCGGAGTGGCTACTATCAGTCTGGCGGTGCATTTGGTTTTCGCGATCAGCTGCAGGATACGCTGGCTCTGAGCCACGCTGCTCCGGACCGGATGCGTGAACAGATAATACTCTGTGCATCACGGCAGTTTATCGAGGGGGATGTGCAGCACTGGTGGCACCCGCCACACGGCAACGGTGTGCGTACCCGCTGTTCCGATGACTATCTTTGGCTGCCGCTTGCTGTTTGCCACTATGTTGAAACGACGGGGGATATGGATGCACTGGAAATACGCATTCCTTATCTGGAGGGACGCTCGCTTCAGCCTGGTGAAGAGTCTGTCTATGACACGCCGGTCATCAGCGGCACCGAAGAGACACTCTGGTTACACTGCGTCAAAGCTATTCACTATGGACTTCGCTTCGGGGAGCATGGCCTGCCGCTGATGGGGGCTGGTGACTGGAATGACGGGATGAACCGGGTGGGTATCGAAGGCAAAGGTGAAAGCGTCTGGCTGGGCTTCTTCCTGTACGACATTTTGCAGCGGTTTGCAGCGCTGGCGGAGCGCAGGCTGGATGAAAGCGTCGCCGCGATGTGCCGTTCACAGGCTCTGCGCCTGCAAAGTAATCTCGAAGCCCACGCCTGGGATGGGGAATGGTACCGGCGCGGGTATTTTGACGATGGTACTCCCCTGGGATCGAAAACCTCACAGGACTGCCGGATTGATGCGATTGCGCAGAGCTGGTCTGTATTGTCCGGCGCCGCGAGCCCGGGACGGTGCGCAAAGGCCATGCAGGCGCTGGATAAGCACCTTGTGGATAACGAAGGAGGGCTGATCAAACTGTTAACGCCTCCTTTCGACGGACACGGTCCAAATCCGGGCTACATACAGGGGTACCTGCCCGGCGTGCGGGAAAACGGAGGGCAGTATACGCATGGCGCCATCTGGGCAGTGATGGCCTTTGCCCGAATGGGGAATGCCGGACGAGCCTGGCAACTCTGGTCAATGCTCAACCCTATAAATCATACCCTGAATGCGGACTCTGTCGGGATTTATAAAGCTGAGCCTTATGTCATGAGTGCTGATGTCTACAGCGTCGCTCCCCATACCGGACGTGCAGGGTGGAGCTGGTATACCGGTTCCGCAGGCTGGGCCTGGCGTTTACTTACCGAGGAATTACTGGGGATAAAACGTTCCGGCACTGACTTTAGTGTTCATGCCAGGTTACCGGATGAGTGGTCGTCTTTTTCTATGGCATATCAATATGGTGAAAGCCATTATCAGATTAGTGTTTCACGCGGCGATGCAGAATATTGCGTGACGCTGGATGGTGTTCTCCTCCCTGATGACAGAATACCGCTGAAGGATGATGGACAAAACCATACGGTTGAGATCATTCAGAACTGACACTGATCCCGGAGGTGCATTAACGTCTGCCGTTAATGCGCTGATTATCCCTGAGAACATCAATCGCAGTCTGCATGGCGATTTTGTCATCCCGCCTTTTTTGTTTGTCCTGCATGACCTGAAGGTATTCCAGCAAGGTGCGGGTATTAATCGGTCGGCCCTGTTTACCCACAGCCAGCACGGCTTCGCCAAGAATAATTTTCACAGGCGGTAGTTGTGCCGGATACCAGTCAAGGGTGTCTTCTGATTTCATCTTAAATTTCTCACGGAAGGGTAGTGTATCATAAATAAGACGTTCAATTTTCAATATCTGATATCCTGATTCAGACACAACTTAACATAACTTATGCCAGTTATTTTTATATTAAAGCGTATAATAATTACTGTATTCCTCAGAGAATTATTTATGTCTTATACAAATGGGCTCAGGTATTTTAAAGAAAGACCGGTTCATGTTGCCTGCCCGGTATGTGCACACAGAGCCGATCAGAAAGCAGGTAAACTAAGAAAAGATGCGGTTCTTGAGTGCCCTGCCTGCGGACTGTTGTTCAGACCTTCAGAATGCTGGTGTATCGGCGGCTGATCACTTAACGTCAGTGATGTCGGAAAATGACAACATTCCTCCTGTACTGCTGTTGTCGAGGGTATGATAATGAAATCTAAAAAATCTGTTTTTATTGAAGGGCATATCATGTCGAACAGCTGTCACGGACAGCCTGGCCAACCTTTCTGTATTCACCGGGTCAGGTTTAGTAATGGTAAATATGCGATTATTCGGGTGGCATCCGGGATATGTTTCAAACCAGGCGAAATTATTCAACGAAACGATTGTGAGTGGTTTTATAAACTTACCAAAATTCGGCTTCTTTCTTTTGAGTACCTTGATGATGATGAATCAAGAAGACAATTCCTTGAGTATCAATGATAAAACCATGGATTTATAACAGAATAAATTTGCTGGCTTACAATTCACCCTTGGCTCTTTAAATTATTCACCAGTCATTGAAAAATATTTTTTCCTGAATTTAGATGAATTTAAATTATCTAAAACAAAATGTATCGCTAAAGACGAATTGCCTCATTGTTTTCCTTTTGCGTTATAACCTTCATTAGCATTAAGGAAATTTATGGCACAGACTTTTACTCATAATTTACTTCATCCTCGCCACTGGCTTACCTGGTCTGGTTTGGGTCTGCTGTGGCTTCTCGTTCAACTTCCTTACCCGGTTTTACATATTCTGGGCTCTGGCCTTGGAAAAATATCCAGACCCTTTCTGAAACGCCGGGAACGGATTGCGATTAGAAATATCGAACTGTGCTTTCCCGAGATGACACCGTTTGCCCGGAGCCAGATGGTCAATAAAAACTTTGTTTCTCTCGGGCTGGGACTGATGGAAACAGGAATGGCCTGGTTCTGGAGCGATGCGAGAGTCAAAAAATGGTTTGATGTCGAAGGGCTTGAAAACCTGACCGGTGCGACAAGAGGAGTAATGGTTGTCGGGATTCATTTTATGTCCCTTGAGTTGTGTGGAAGAGTAATGGGGTTATGCCATCCTATGATGGCAACGTATCGCCCACACAATGATCCATTAATGGAATGGGTACAGACAAAAGGGCGTATGCGTTCAAATAAAGCTATGATTAATCGACGTAATTTATCTGGTTTTGTTCATGCGCTAAAAGCTGGTGAAGCCGTTTGGTTTGCACCAGACCAGGATTATGGGTCTAAAGGAAGCGTTTTTGCACCTTTTTTCTCGGTAAAAAAAGCAGCAACGACGAACGGAACGTATGCCCTTTCAAAACTCGCTGGTGCACCCTTGATCACACTTAGCATGATTCGACGTAGCGATAAAAAAGGTTATCACATGTATATCAGCAATCCGTTATCAGGCTATCCAGGGGAAGACAAGGTCGCCGCAGCGGCTTATATGAACAAGATCATCGAGCGTGAAATTCTCCGTGCCCCTGAGCAATACCTGTGGATGCATCGCAGGTTCAAAACGCGTCCTGAAGGCGAAGTCTCTTTATACAAATGAACAACTCTACTTGTCACGAGCCAGAATCCATCTTTCTTGCCACTGCGTATTTGTAAAAAATGGGACAGGGGATTATTCGATCGGCTTCATGTTAACGATGGCGTAACTGACAACCAAGGTTAATCAATTGAACCTGTTCGGATTTGAAGGTCCGCTTCTCGCTTATAGCTGCCATTCAAAGCGATAATAATTTTTGTATATTTTCTCTTCCACATGATGTCAGTTATCGGGAATGGTTTGACTATCCAGCAGGCATAGCATCCTTTACAGCTCGACAAACCGAACGCTCCGATAGGGTATGCAGGCACACGGATGGCGTGTAAAGCAGAGTGAAAAAGATGATCGATTAAACCGATCGATTTTATAAAATTGATCTGCAAAATGAATTATCCGGCACGCTAGTGCCTGTGCTAAATTCCCAGCAATTCATTTAACGTATTGTTTATTAGTTTATTTCCTGTCTTCTGGTGGGCGCCCTTCTTTTGTCCTGCGGGCACGGCATGGGAATGCGACAGCAGGTGATGGAATGAAAAGATGTGCCCGATGTAACAAGAAAAGAAGCATTCTGGACCGTATTTTCGGGCTGGATAAAGAATTTTGCGATGGCTGTCTGATGGTGGTTAACCTGGAAATCAGAGAAAAACGAGTGGTGTCCACACCAGCACGAAAATCACCGGGACGCTCTTCCTGACAATGTTTCGTACCCGGCAGGTTATTGCCTCTGATGGGGTAACAACTCTGAAGCTTCCCTCTGTTTACATTCCCTTTGATCAATGAAAATCAACATCGATATCAGCGTCATCATTCCTGCCTTCAATGCAGTTGACAGCATCGGGGCTCTGGTCCATACACTGCTTGGCGAAACAACGCTCAGTACTGAAATCATTGTTGTGGATGACGGTTCAACCGACGAAACATGGACGCTACTCAGCGCCATTACAGATGAACGGCTTATTCTCATTCGTCAGGAAAATCAGGGCGTGTATGCTGCCCGTAATGCTGCATTGGCGATTCACCGTGGTGAATGGGTGGTGTTCCTGGATGCGGATGACCGGGTTGCGGCAGATTTTCTGCAGGAGCGGCTGCGCACAGCCCGCGAAGCACAGGCCGATGTCGTCCTTTTCAATGCCCGGCATACAGACAGCGCCGGACATCTGCGGCATACCGTTCACCGCAGACAGCCTTACGGTCAGACGCTGACGGGTCAGCAGTGGATACGCCATTGCGTCAGTCAGAGGGAATGGCCGCATTATCTGTGGCTGCAGATAATCCGTTCAGCGTATATTCGCGAGCATGACCTGCGATTCCAGGAAGGGAAAAGCCACAAGGACATTCTCTGGACGATACAGCTTGCCGCCGCAGATGGCCGATTTTATTTCTCTGACAGACAGGATTACCTGTGGGTGAATAACCCGGCGTCAATTACCCACCGCCCGGATTATTACGATATCCGCGCGTTCAGCTATTGCGACGTGATTGCAGATATTCTGGCACTCAGTACACAGACGCAGTACCGATCTGTCAGACGAGCGCTGGTCAGGCATGCGCTGGTGGAAAGCCGCCATTTTCTGGGTCTGTACCGGCGCAGGGTGAATGACCGGCTGGCGGTCCGGGCGCGTTTTCGTGCGCGGATAGCCTTTCGCCATCTGGTATCCGGCGTGAGCAACCTGAGCGATGTCTTTTTCCTCCTGAAGCTGGTCCGCAATATTTATCTGCCTGGTGTCCGCAATACTCCCGCAGCCGTTTCGCAGGTGCGGCGTTAATCCATGGATATCGCAACGCTTCTGGCGCGGTCGTGGCAAACTGCGACAACGGGTGATGACTCCATTCGCTCCGCCAGGGATATCGTCGAACACTGGTATGATAAAGGCGGTGACCTCACCCGACGGACCCGACGGTTTATGCTGCGGGAATGCCTGTGGATAGCCGCACATTACCGGGACACTGAAACGGTACTCACCCGACAGTTTCGCCTGCTGGCCGTGTTACTGTATCTGGGCGGTTATTTTCCGAAAGGAATGTCGACGGTATGCTCCCGGAGAAATGTTTCATTTTACTGAACGCCCCGGAATTAAGCCCCATCCTGACAGACGATACGGCCCCTGATGTTCTGGCGGCGTCCTGCCACACCCTCTTCTACCTCAGACGGATATCTCCGTTAAGGTGTTACCACCATACGCGCTGTCTGAGCGAACATCTTTTTCAACTAATGGAGATCTGATAAAAGCGCCAGTCTTTGTACTGGTACCTGAGGGGCTGATCGCTGACGGTGTTGGCGTCAACGATCAGGGCTAACGTCATTATTTCCCTCCGCTGAATCTGCCACCTGTGATGTCAGTAACGGTTTTATATCCCTTGCGGGTCATCAGCCCGGTAGCCTTCCGGTCTCGGAGCATATCAAGGCTGCCGATAAACGGAGACTGCTCTTTCACGCTGAAGCCGTGACGGTCAGTACGCACCAGGTCGTACTTTTCCACGATAAAATTCACAGCGTCACACAGTGAGATTCCCGCATCAATGTGTTTCTGGATCACACTGTCGTTGCCAAACGGTGTGTCGTTGAGGGTAAGGCCGTAGTGTTGCTCCAGCAGATACTCCAGTAATTTTTGCCAGATTTTGACTGATGACAGACGTGACGATGCCGCCCTTTGAGGGGGCAGGGATTGTATTTGCATGGTTTGCACTCTTTTGACGAAGGAAAAGCGTCCGGGGTTTATGCGGTTGTTGCAGACGCCGGATAAATTACGATATACAAATAGCCACAGGAACCGAGCGTATCGGCCTTACATATCAGCCCTTTTGCATGGAGCGTGATGCAGCGCTGAATGCGGGGCATGAGTTCGCTGCTGGTCAGCATGAGCTCCATCTGCTTCATCAGTAACGGAAATGCCTGGTCCAGATGGCGTAAATCTGCGTCATTAAATGTCCCGGTGGTGCTGGCGCGGTCAGCAAGGTAATGCAGGCGGTTACCCTCCTGTACCAGCCGGGCACCAAAACATGGCGTGACGTTGCGTCTGAGGCCCCACCAGGGTTCCGCGATGTTATGTTTGATTACACGGGTTGCTTTCTGCATGTAAGTACTCCTTAACGGTGAGTTAATTCAGGGTGACGCTGCGCAGGATCACATACGGACCGTTGCGGTCCTGTCGACGTTCAGCAAACACGGCCAGTACACCCCGGATATCCTGCACTTCCCTGCCGTAGTAATGGCAGATACTGCCGGACCACTTATATTTCCCGGTACAGAAGCGAAACAGCCGGGACTCAGAATGCTGGCGGTATATCGCCATTGCCTGACGTTTGCTGATGATTTTCATCGTTATTCTCTCCCTAAAGCCAGCCACGCTCGGCAAACGAGACGATGTCCATGCCTCCCACTACCAGGTGGTCCAGCAGACAGATATCCACGAGTTTAAGTGCCTGCTTCAGATGGTCAGTAAGCAATCTGTCGGCATGGCTGGGTTCGGCATAACCTGACGGATGATTGTGTGAAAGCACGATGGCAGCCGCGTTGTATTTCAGTGCTGCCTTTATCACTTCACGGGGATGTACCTGCGTATGGTTGATGGTGCCGGTGAAGAGCGTTTCATGGGCAATAAGACGATGCTGGTTATCGAGGAAGAGCACCATGATTACTTCACGCTCCAGTGTGGCGAGCTGCAGGCGAAGCCAGTCGCGAACTGCATGGCTGGAGGTAAATGCCTCGCCGGGCTCGCGTAACTGGCGTTCCAGCAGGGTCAGAGCGCGTCTGATGGTGCGCTGCGCGGTGGGAGATATTCCCCCGCTGTCAGGGGGACACGTGGTGATATTCATTTGCTTTTCCTGTCTGTTGACGCGTTGGGAGGAGATGTGTTGTACAGTTTTTCGGCAACGACGAACTCGTCGTGCAGGGATTCAAACCATCACCAGATATGGAAGAGAGGGGTACCCGTCAGGAAATGCAGGAAGGGTTCGTCGGTCACAAGGTCACCGTCCTCATCCCTGACCGTTGTATTCCTCAGCGTATCCCACAGGGCATTAAGGTGAGACAGTTTATACGGCATGGCGGGATGCTCAGTCGATAATGCGCATGATGGCGCTGCATTCTGCGTGGTTCAGCGCATAGTCACGCAGACGCCAGTAATGTTCCGTCATGGAGTCGCATTCCGTGCGGCAAGCGTGATGACTGTAAGCGATAAGACAGACTGCAATCCCTGCAGCTTCGGCGCTCATGTCTGAGGCGTTGCCGTTCATGGCGTTGAACAGCGACCAGAAGACATCGTTGTCCGTTTCCGGAACCATGAAGGCCCCGCCGTTGCTGAGAGTATAAAAATTCCAGACACCGCCGCTGTAGTCAGCGCAGAACCGATCCATCCAAGCAAAGACCTGCGGTTCAAGGGTTATCCACTGCGGGATGTTTCCAAAGTGCTGCGGCCAGAACTCCACACGCTGTTCGTCTGGTACGGGCGCGGCTGTCAGAGCATGTGCAGAACCGTTATCGTCAGCCTGCAGAGGTAGCTGATTTTTATCGTTAATATTAATCATGTCGGTCATGTTAATTTTTCCTTATGCATGGAGATGTTGAATGGAAGACTCGGGCCGGGGATTGATTTCGGTGGCGGGGCGCGGGTTATTACCCGCCCAACAGGCCCATCATGTTTTCGGCCATCACCCAGAGCGCACGGTTTAACTTAACGTCGCCATCAATCCCGTTTACTGCGCGGGTATGAGTACGTTTACCCTGCGCGGTACGGCCACTTAGCCCGCCTTTCAGCAGGTTTTCCTGAATGCGCTGGTAGGTAGTCCACAGGTCATCGCTCTCGTCCTGCCAGCGGCGAGGTGCAAGGATTTGCGATTCAGTCACTGGCTGGTACTCTTCCCCAAAACGGTAGGCCAGCGCCGCTTTAGCAAGTGCATGCTGTGCTGGTGGCGGGAGTTGCAGGGACTGCATAGCGTCACGTTTCTCTTCCATCCGGTCAAAGACGCTGAGCACCTCATAGGCACCCTCAATCACCTTCCCGACGACATCCCCCCTGTGTGGCACGCGGATCTCGCCAAACGACTGTCCGCAGACGAGCGAATTAGTGCAGACACTTCGGAATATCCCCGGCAGTAACTGAAAACTCGACGCGCCATCGTGCGAATTCAGAATGATGATTTCCGGCACCTGCTGACCGTTTATCTGACCGGCACGACGCAGGCGCAGCATATGCTTTGTATGTTCCCGTCGGCTCTGGTCGCGCACTCGTGACTGACAGGCAAAGAATGGCCGGAACCCTTCGCGTTTAAGGTTCTCCAGCAGGGTGATCGTGGGTATGTAGGTGTACTTTTCGCTTCTGGAGTCGTGCTTGTCTTCCCCGAAGACGCTGGGGACATGCTGCATCAGTTCTTCGTGGGTTAAGGGACGGTCACGGCGAATCTGGTTCACCCGACCAAAACGGCTGGCTAATCGCATAGTTGATTCCTCATCTGATTAATCTGAAGGCATAAAAGCAAAAGCCCCTGCTCCGTGAGGAGGCAGGGGCTGGATGTGTTGTTCTCAATGAACGGATAGGGCGGGCGGGACTACAGCGTATCCAGAATCTTAAGTATCTGCGCCATCAGGGCGGTGATAAGTGCAGTAACCAGCAACGTGACAGCTTCTCTGGCCGTATCAATGCTGCTGTCATCGTAGCCAGCCTGACGGAAGCGGATTTCAATATACTGCCGGGCCTGATGCCCGCCGCACCAGGTCAGCACCTGACCTAAGGCAGTGATTAGAATTTTTAAAAAGGGCATAGGAAAGCCTCAACGCCACCGTAAGGTGGCATGCAAAACGAAATCCATGGGAATGTGAGAGCACCCGTTTCAGACGAAACGGGTGCTGGGACGGTGTATGGAGTTGATGCTAATCCGCCGTGAGGGAGGTACAAGCTGACATATCAGCAAGCACCTTATGAACATTACTGGCTGAGGGTGTGAAACTGGCTACTTTTTTGTCGTTAACCCAGACTTCAAATGATGTTGCTTTTTTGACAGCATCAATGAATGATACCCAGGCATTATCCCCATTACGCCAGCCCAGGGAAGCAGGCACACCATACTGTTCGCCACCGGTGACGAGCGTAATAGCGGTACCGTCATCCTGTGAACTGAGGGTGCGTCCATCCGGCAGGGTGACCAGTACGCTGTGCTGGAGCACCTGGTTCTCATCGGGATTACTGGTACAACTGATGTTGAGTCCGGTATGCTGCGGGCTGGTGATGATGTATTCGGACATGCCCATGCCGAAGCCTGAATGCCAGATATTGGGAACGGCAAACGCTGTGGGTACAGCACTCAGTATCACAGCGGTGAGTGTAACAGCTAATAATATTTTCATGGTTTCTCCTTAATGATTACCGATGATTTAAATTCGTAATCACAGCATTTAAACCCGGTTTGTTACGCCTTTCTTATCGTGTGCGAAACATGGACATTATATCGACAGAATAAAAATCATTTAATGCCAGCTCTCCCCCCTGAGCAGCATAAACTCTTGCCACCGGGCGTAATAACTTATCGCCAATATCCTTAATTGTCTGACTGTTCTCTGGCGTATTACCGACTTCAGTGACAGGATGTCCCTTTGACTGATAGAGGTTATATTCTATTGTGCCTGTGACCTGTCTGGTTCTTGCCATATCCATTGCTGCTTTATTCACATTTGCAATAAATCCTTTATTACTCTCGTAGCCGGGCTCGCTCTCCGCCCTGTGGGTAATGTCATCAATCCTCTGTTTTAAACGGCTAGTTTCATCATCAGATAACATAGCGGTCAAGCGAACCTTACAGGTTAACGATTTAGCATTCGGATTGCTGTCAATAGTCAGGGGGGTATCCCAGTCTACCGTCACTGCCTTGCCAGTCAGGCCTGACTGACTGTATGGGCGAAATGTTCTGAAGTCGCGTTCATTTACAGCGCTACTGACTATAGCCTCATTAACTGATTTTAATACCTCCTCGTTTTCACACGAGAAATTATCCCCACACCCTGTCAGGGTGAAAACGATAATAATAAATATCGCTGATTTGTACGTTTTCATTTCAGGTTCCTTCGTATTGGTTAATAGATTTTTTAATGTGGTCGGGTGAGCAGACATTTTTCACCTTGTTTTTTAATGCAACGTCAGAGAAATAAACTTATTTATGAATAATTCCGCTGATGTAATTAAAATGAGGAAGCGCACGCATAAACCTCGGATCCTGCATGATGTGGTCGATATGTCTGTTCCGTACAAAACTGCTGACAGTCATCACCACATCGGTAATTGTTGAGAGGGTAAAAACCTGAATGCGATCCTTCGAGACAGCCACCAGATACCACTCTCCGTCGTGGCAAATGAGCCTGTAAGGTGCGACTGATGGCTGTTGGCGTTCCTGATGCAGGAAGTGGATAAGGCGATGACGGATGATGGCCTGAACGATGATCTGAAAACCGCCAAATAATGCAGGGGCCTGTTGCGGAGGATCATTCCAGATGATGCAGGGAGAGTCCTGACCACTATCAAGGAGTACTGAAAGCAGCTTAGGATCAAGAGCCGGAAAATAATGTGCAACGCTGGTTATTCGGGCAAAACGCAGAATATCATTGTTGGTGCGAAAAGGTCCTCGTGCATCACGGAGGCTGACGTTTCCGTCGATATATTCTGTGTCGATATAGCGCAGACGTTCACGCAGGTCTCGCTGTACAGTGCGTTCAGATACGCCAAATTCCTGCGCGAGTTGCCTGACACTGAGCGTTTCGCCCATAAAGAGGCGGCTGACCAGTATGGCGAGACGACTGGCTAACCGGTCATAACGGTGTTCCTGTTCAGGCATGGTAACTGCTCCCTGCAGAAAATAGCCGGACCCGCCATCGGTCGGCCAAAGTGGATTAACGGGAAATATGTTGCTGACGGAGCCAGGCCACGATCATGCATGCGGGTATGGTTACCCGGTAGGCCGGACCGGTAATGTCGGAAATCATCCATGCTGGACTGAGTGCAATGGCAACGGGACCTGCAATGACAGACATAGCCCTTGACGCCACGACCACAGTGCCCCAGGTAGCAATGCCACCCAGTGAGGTAATGATGCCTGCAGACATCACAGTAGCAAGCTCCAGTGCCGCCAGAGAGGAAGTCCGTATCGCTGCCTGTACCGCCATGATGATGAGCTGAGGCGTCGGGTTGGTCAGGTCAAGCTGCATTGTGCGGGAAAAAGCAGACAGCTCTTCCTGCGTCATCTGAGACAGGCTTTTCTCCAGAACCTTCATTAACAGGGCGAGCTCAATGGTTTCAGTAGCGCTTTTCGTGTTGTAGTTAACATCGAGTTTTTTGCAGACATCTTCGAGAATTTCCCGGTAAACCACGCCCTGCCCAAAACGGGCCATACTCATTAAGGTATTCGCGCCATAGCGCTGAAGCTCAGCGGCTATCAGTTGCCAGTAGCGGCGATGGTCCGGTGCCAGCAGACGGTATTCCGGAGAACTGGTCAGGCTTTCTGTCCAGCGGGTGTCGCCGTCGCGTGGGTCAGTGGTCAGGATGGAAATCAGCAATTGCAGCTCTTCATTGCTGCACTGGCCCAGCAAATGTAAATCTGCATCGTTACGGTAGACAGCCATTATCCGCCCTCAGTCAGTGTGATATGAAGTCACACTGTAAAAGGGACTGCTGCACGGATGTGTCACCGGGAATGGTTAATATATGCTCCATGCTAATGAATTCGGACAGCGTGTGTCTTGAAATATACAGTATTACCCCGACTATAATAATTTTGTTGTATCTGGGTATTGTCAGTATAATGAGGGGGGCTTTTGATTTCGGTTATTTTCCTGCTTTGTACTGGTTCATGGTAATTATATATTTATAAAATCTTAATGAGTCCCCCTTGAGTTTTATTGTGTGTTTTTTGGAGAGGTCTGGTAACCCATATCCTTTAGCCTGGTCGTTAACGTAGATTTACATTTCATTGCGATAGTCTATTTGTGATTTTATAAAGGAAATATAAATGCCAGATCTTGCAAAGTAAGATACCAGGCAAGTACCCATCTGGTTTAGGTGGTAAAGCACGTGACGATGTTGCCGTCCGAATTTGTTAAATCTGACTTCTTTATGTTAACAACAGGTCGGTTTTGTCCACTATTTTGCAGAAATAAGGCCGGTCTTAGCTATCTGCATCGGGAGACCCACTCCTGATCCCCGCTTAGCGTCAGAAATGAGGAGATATAACCAAAACCCCATCTTTATCAAGTGGTGGTGCTGTGAAATATGTATTGTAAAATAAAACGCAGGCTTCCTGATTATTCAAGTCAAGACCAAAATAGCGAGCCATATAATCCTCAAGTACGTTTTGGTAATATGCATGAATCAATCTTTCTTTTCGCCTGGCTCGCTCCGTTACGTCTTCGTGCAGCCCGGAAAATATCTCAAGTAAGTTATCTTTATCCCCATTTAACATGGCATGAAAAGCTGCGACTGCAAATAACTCATTTGCAGGGCCAGCTGACAGCCAGTGACTACTTTCAATATGATTAATAGATTCCCTTAAATCCCAGAGCTCCAGGCGCGATGATTCCTCCTTTAAAAGTTTCAATAAAGGTGGATAAGCATAAATATCTGTGCCAAACAGTCTGCGTGGTATACCAGGATCAGCAAATGTCACATTCTTTACAGGAGATAATGCTTCCTGTATTTCAAATGCTCCATATTTCTCTGTGAGTGCTTTCAATAGCGTTGATTCAACAGACAGGGATAAGCCTGCCGCTTTTATGCCGCTGAATGTTCCTCTTGTGTTACAAACAGGCACTGAGTCTTTCATCATTCTGTTAATCAGTGACGGAGCGATAATAATGTTACGTGTGATATTAGCTCCTCCTTTAGAATTAGGATAAATATGGCACAGTTCTAACTCCAGCCAGGGCGTTAAGCGTTTTATTGCCAGCCCCTTTGAGTCAGTCACCCTGCGGCCATTGATCGTGTTATATGCTTTCTGGTGAGCTGCTTTACGCTCGTATAACCTGATAAGTTCAGCGATGTCATCAGGGCAGTTGATACTCCCCAGCCCGAGGGGATTATTCTTCAGCATTGATTCTACGTTAATCCAGTAAGAATGTTTTACCAGACTGACAATGGCATCGTCATCTATAAGTCTTCTGTCTTTGTTACGATGCTCAATACAACAATACCGTTGATTGCGGGTACCAGACAGACTTATACCACAGGGCGGGTACTGGCACGTCAGACCCCACCTTTGGGCTCTTTTAGCTGCATTAGATAGCTTACCCTGATAATGTTTTGGGCATAAGCGCAATTTACGCTCACCTGGTAAATCACCTATTGAGAGATTACAATTATTTCTTTTACAAATAGCCATAATAAGACTCTTATTACATTCAATATTTTTGGATGATAAATAATCAATTGCTCACTAATCATGAGCATAATTGATAGTGTTTCTTAATATATCGTTAGTAATTAAGATGTATTTGTCTCAAATGAGACTGAAATACACTAGCAATTTAATGCATTAATCTAATGCATTGTTAATGCTCTTATTTATGGATGCTAGGCAATATCTGTCGATGATGCCTGATGACGTTTTAACAACCACTCATCCAGTTCCGATTCAAACCAGCCGACAGATTGCATGCCCAGTCTGCGTTGCTTTGGAAAGGTTGCGTCGTAGCGTGGTGACTTCGGATTGATCCAGTCGTAAATGGTTGAACGAGCTATGCCGAGTTTGTTCACAACGGCACGGATGCGTAGTACCTTGAGATTTTGTGCAGCCATGTATGTTTGTCTCTCTTTGTCTCAGTATGGATGCGATCTTACAAGGCAGGAAAAGGGGAGAGTATGTCCGTAGTGAAGGTATTGGAAAAAATCTTTTATTACAATGTGGTAGAGATTTATTTTGGGCGATTTTCACCGTTTTTTGTTGATGTCAGACCTGATTATTTGTGAAAGTTGTAAATACTGGACCAAAAGCTGCCTTGTATCTGGTTCGATGAGTTCAGGGCCGGGGTTTTGGCCCTGAGATATCTACCATGTCAGAGAAGACAATCTGTTTCCGCATGAAAGCTATCATTCAGAATCTGGGAGTTATGAATGGCTGATGTTAAAGAAAACCTTTTATTTGAAGAATTATTAAGCAGATACCGGAAGAAAAAAAAAGCACTATGCTTTCATCTAGGGATCAAACAGAAACATATTGCAAGAACAAGGGTGACAGAAGATGTTGAACTTATTGTGGTGATAAACACAGGGAGGCAAACCAGCTCTAAAGATTTAGCACAGGCACTGGCCTGCCAGCAGGGAGAGAAAAACTGGCGGCGCTACCTTAAAGTATTCAGTCGTTCTGCATGGGTAGAAAAAGGCATCAGGGGCAATCTGGCTGATGCTCAACAAACCTGGGCGCAAGGGAAGGCGATTCTGAAATCGGATCCCGATCATGCGGTGCAATTGATGCAGAATGCCATTGCTCTTCTGGAGTGTGGTCTGAACCGCTGTGCAACTGCAGCAGCTAAAAATCTCAAGGAGCAACATAAACTCAATTCTGCTTTTGGCGGGAAAAGGAAAGCGGCACGTTTTAACGGTATTAAAGAGGAGGTGATAAAATTACTGGGAGCGCGACCCGGGGGATGGAAAACGAAGACGGATGCTATAAGTGACCTCATTAAAGATTTACGTCCCTATATTGAGGATCATGGGTGGCCTTCTGTTAAGGATGAAGACGACTCGCTCGATGAGGCAGAAATCGAGGGGAGGTTGGGTGATTTGTTGCGGGAATGGTCTGTCCCCAGTGGAGATAAGTGTGTCAGTGCAGCGTTTGCAAAAGCAGTAAGAAAACGCTGAGGCAATCAGGGCACCAGTAAGCTATTTTGAATAACAGCTCACCTGTTATAGTTAGTTGTATTAGCTCAAACTTGATCTGGCACTGTTACTGCACAGGGCTTAACCTAAGCTGACAGGCCGCATTGTGCCAGAAGCTGACGTTTGCAATTCGCCATTGAACTCGATAAGCCAGTTTAAGAACAAAGCCTTCAATGTCGTTAGCGACAGGCTATGCCACTTTTCATTCGTCAGAAGTGACCACTTCGTCAACGACGGGGATAAACTGATTGAAGCTGCCGTACAAAATCACTTATTCTTTTCTATTAATAAGGTGCAGGGGATAAGTCATGACCGGTGAAATTCGCGGAAGGGGAAGACCACGAAAAACAGAAAGTACCTATGCAGATACTCGTAATGACCTGATCCGCAGCGGACTTGAACTGCTAACGCAGAATGGTTTTCTTTCGACGGGAGTCGATGCCATTGTCAAAAATGCCAGTGTTCCTAAAGGCTCATTTTATTATTATTTTAAGAGTAAAGAGGAATATGCTCAGACAGTTCTGAATGCCTATGACAGTTTCTTTCAACATAAACTCAAGAAACATCTTTATGAATCATCCTGCTCACCGATGGTACGTCTGGAAAATTTCATAGATGATGCCTGTGATGGGATTAATAAGTATAACTTCACTCGTGGCTGTCTGGTTGGCAATATGATGCAGGAGAGCCCGGGGCTTCCGCCATCCTTTATTAACCAACTACAGAGTATTCTTGAGCGCTGGCAAGCACTTGTTGCGGCCTGTTTGTCCGATGCGTTATCTTCAGGCGAAATATGTTCCGATATGAATGATACGCAACTGGCGGCCATTTTCTGGAGTGGCTGGGAAGGCGCAGTCATGCGCGCCAAACTTTATTGTTCAATCCAACCTGTGTACGATTTCTGGAACTATTTCAAAACTTCTGTACGCTATCAACCATCGCCGGAAGTGGCGGCTGAATAGTAAAAAGAGGGGCCTAAACCGGCCCCTTAATAAGTCAGCATCAATCTCAGGCAGGACCTTCTATCCATCTAATTAGCTACATTGAATCACTGCCCGGCCACGAATTTTGCCATTGAGAAGTTTTTCGGCCACATTGATGGCCTCACTGAGTGGATAAACGGTAGTCAGGCTATCCAGTCTGGACTCTGGTAAATAATTTACCGCCTGCTGCCAGATCGCCGCTCTTTTTTCTTTCGAAAACATAACACTGTCAATCCCTTTAAGCGTGACACCACGCAGGATAAACGGAGCCACGTTCCCCATCAGTTCCATGCCCTGTGCCATGCCGCAGGCTGCAACAATGCTGCCATATCGCACCCCGGCGCAGGCGTTGCAGAGCGTGTGGCTGCCGACTGTATCAATGGCGGCAGCCCAGCGTTCTTTCTGTAACGGTTTTCCTGGTGAGGAAAGCTCGGAGCGATTAATAATCTCTTCTACACCGACCGTTTTATAAAGCCAGGCGGCTTCTTCCGGGCGACCAGTAGACGCGGTGACGCGGTAACCCATTGATGCCAGGATCATGGCTGCAATACTTCCGACACCTCCGCTGGCACCGGTAACAAGTACCGGACCATCTTCAGGCTTAACACCATGATTTAACAGCGCGTCGACACACAGCATCGCGGTAAAACCAGCGGTTCCGATAGCCATTACGTGCTTGCTGTTTGCGCCAGTCGGGAGCAGGGTCAGCCAGTCTCCTTTTACCCGTGCTTTTTCGGACAATCCACCCCAATGTTTTTCCCCTACACCCCAGCCGGTAAGAAGAACCTTATCCCCGGCCTGATATTCCGGATGTGAACTGGCGGACACCGTACCGGCAAAATCAATGCCTGGCACCATTGGAAAGTGCCGGACGATGGGGCCACGGCCCGTAATGGCCAGGGCATCTTTGTAGTTGATGGATGAATAGTCAATAATGACCTCCACATCACCCTGCGGAAGCTCACTTTCAGCAATTTCAGCAAGTTGCGCACTGTAGCGATCATCTGTTTTGTTGATTAATAAAGATTTAAACACTTTCACCTCGTCTGTCTGGTCGTTTACCGTTCAGTTATTAAGTCGTTCATAAATAATATTGACCGATCGTCTAATAATCAACACAACTATCCCATTGTTTTGTCAGCATTCAAGAATTATTATTCTTTTCATTAGCTTAAAGCTGTTTTTTTTGATCTGTATCAAGCTGGGTTCGTGTTTATCTGGTGAAGAGAGGAAAAGTCAGCGGCCATGGACGATGCACAGTTAAGGCTTCAGGACTCGGCTAATGATGCAATAAAACAGACAGGCTTTGATGAGTTGACCTGCTATTCGCTAATAGCAGGCCTTTGAATCAGTTAGCTTCAGCTATGTGTCAGAAGCGGACATAACCAGTTAGGAATAAGTGACTAGTCGAAGCAACTCCGTAATTCATGTCCAAGAAAGCGGTGATTTAGTCCTTATTGACTGGAAAAGGTTTGGCAAAGCGAGTCCTGCTATCTACAGCTCCGTAGAATTGAAACCTCTTTAACTATATCATCCCGGACGAATCCGGTGAGATCGACGTTATTCCTGGACAATTAAAGTTAACATTCATTACGAATGACTTATCCATGTAAATACTAATATTTGTGACGAATCATAATAAGTGATGTTTTTTTACTCAGAATTAATTACGTCATTGGGTTGCTGTTATTTTTGTCATATTTCAACCTGTCTTCACGAAAGCGATCCGCATTTTCGACAATCCAGGTCCATAGCGGGATCATACGAATAAGCAGTTCCATACCAGTATCAGACAGCTCGTATTCGACTCGTGGCGGAACTTCACTGAAATCATGGCGGATAACAAGACCGTCCCGCTCAAGTTGTCGTAATGTGCGCGTCAGCATGCGCTGAGTCACTCCGTGCATACGTCTGCCAATCTCAGCATGACGTAGTCTTCCATAAACGCCAAGCGTGTTGACAACGCCTAATGACCAGCGACTTCCCGCATGGGCCAACACTTCCCGACGCAAACCATCATCATCATCCCGCAGACCTTTACATACCTCCTGCGAATACTGAAGAATTTCATCCCGCCCCATCCTGCTTCCCCCCGGTATCATGCGTGTACCTTCTTTTTTTGCCTTATATGACTTGTTAGAGTGATGTAGTACATTCTTTTACAGGCCAGATTATGAACAAAATGGATCTTAACACCACTTCTAAAAATATCCTCGTATTGGGTGCCGGTGAACTGGGCCTTCCCGTTTTGCGCAACCTTACCCGTCGGGCAAAAGATGTTGAGGGTGCAAAAATCAGCGTGCTTCTACGTGAGAATACCGTAATGTCTGGCGAACCAGCCAAACAGAATCTTATCGCTGAGATCAGAAATCTTGGGGTTGAGATAGTTACGGGTGATCTGGTGAAAAGCACCATTGAGGAGCTCGCAGTCGTATTTTCTCAGTATGACACGGTAGTCGGTTGTGCAGGTTACGCCGCGGGCATTAATACGCCCATGAAACTGGCACAGGCTGCTCTTCAGGCAGGTATCCCCAGATATTTCCCCTGGCAGTTTGGCGCAGATTTCGACGCCATTGGCCGGGGCAGTCCTCAGGACATTTTCGATGCACAGATTGATGTACGTGATTTACTTCGCAGCCAGCATCAGACTGAGTGGGTCATCATTTCGACAGGCATCTTCATGAGTTACCTCTTCGAACCTGACTTCGGGGTTGTTGATCTCCAAAACAATGTTGTACATGCTCTGGGCAGTCTGGATAACACGATGACGCTGACGACGCCGGATGATATCGGAATGCTCACTGCCGAGATTGTATTTTACACGCCCCGTATCCGCGATGAGATTGTGTATATTGCCGGTGATACACTCACTTATTCAGAAGTGGCCGACAGACTTCAGTTTGCTCTTGGCCGGCCTTTCAGCCGTTCAGAATGGACTGAACAATTTTTAATGGACAAACTGGCTCGTGACCCTCAGGACATGATGGGTAAATATCGTGCTGTTTTTGCTCAGGGGCGTGGAGTCGCATGGAACAAGAAAGGTACGTTTAACGAGCAACACAACATCCCGGTCACCGACGTGGCAAGCTGGATAAAAGCAAATCTTCTCCCAGGCAACAGAGAATAATATTGATTGAGCTATCGTAGACAGGTTTAGCCTTTCTTTCCCCATTTTACGGATTTCTGAGTTGGGTGAACCATCATCTTTACTCCGCGCCTTATGTTTCGCCAGACTGGTAAAAGAAGTCGAATTCGCTAACTCAGCTATGGGGAAGCTCAAAGTTGAAACAGAGTTTAATCTTGAGGGTTTTCTTTAGCCAACAGTGATAGTTAATGCAAGAGAAGACAGTGAGCATTACGCGAGAGGGTTTTGGAAAAAGTATTTTAATTAAAAAAATTAAAGCACCCTGTTTTTAATGCCGATTAAATTCATTTAACGGAGGAAATTATCTATGTCAATCACGATTCAAACCAACTCAAATTTAACAGCGCTCAGCAATCACCAGCCAAAAGAGAGTTCGCGTACAGCGCAGATCATGGCACAAATCCAGCAGCTAACCGAGAGGCTCGGCAAGATTTCTTCTGAAAAAGGGATGACAACAGAGCAGAAGAAAGAGATGGCTGAACTGATCCAAAAGCAAATTGAAAGCCTGGAAGCCGAACTGGAACAGTTACTAAGGAAGCAGACTGATAATAAGTCGGAGAAAAAAGGAAATGAACATATGGTACAGGCAGATGAAAATCAGACAAAAGATAATAACAACAATATGATTGACATCTATGTCTAATTTTTGGTTTTGCATGGCCCTTTAAGGGCCATTCTTCCTTTTCCTCATTTCAACACTTTCATTGGAAAAAACTTCCACTTCAGACAGGACACTTTCCCGGAAAATTTCTTACATCAGCAGATACTGTAAACAAGTTAGTTCTTCAGGGGATAAATATAAATGCGAGGCATACATTAACGATAAGGACGTCTGCACCAGTACAAACGTCCGCCATGAAATGGATCACTCATTCATTAAGTTAATGCTAAAAACGCTCAGAAAGCCGATCACCGAAAAGCATGATGGCAAGCCCGACGAGCATGACCAGCATTCCGCCCAGCTTGAGTAGCGAAACCGGTCGCCTTATGGCACCCAGCAGGCCAAAATGATCAATCATCTGAGATGAGAGTAACTGTCCGACAATCGCCAGCCCGAGCAGAGCTGAGAAACCGATTTTTGGTGCCAGCACCACATAGCTAAACAATGCACCGGCTCCGATCAGTCCGCCTGCCAGGCTCCACAGTGGCTGGGAAGGAATTGCCGCAAGCGAGGTGAATAATCCCCCGCGCAGCAGCGAGTAGATCCCCAGCGTAAATGCCCCGGCAGAGAAGGAAAACAACGCGGCGGTGACCGAATCGCCTCCCAGGCCTCGTGCAAGCTGACTGTTCAGGGTTGTCTGCAGGGTGATCCCGAGGCCCGCGGCAAAAGCGATTAGGTAATAAATCATGCTCATGCGTTTTATCCCTGTCAGTGCGCCTGTTCCAGAGGCAGGAAGGTTTCTGCAAACATGTCAGGTTTATACCCGGCGGCTGCAAACAGATGTTCACGCGATTCATCAATCGCTGCATGGAGGCGTGCTCTGTCGACGCCCACGACCATGCCGTTCTGTTTAACAATGCGCCCGCCAATCATGACGGTATCAATATTGCTGCGTTCTGTCGCATGTACCACCGTGCCAAAGGCATTCCCGTTAGGATAGAGGTTAATGTCGCCGGCATTGATCAGGATCAGGTCAGCCTGTTTACCTGGCGTCAGGCTGCCGACTTTATCCTGCAGCCCGGCACAGTAAGCGCCATCGACGGTTGCAGCCTTGAGAAGCTGCGCTGCCGGAAGCATTGTCAGCGAATACTCTGTGCCGCGGCAGTGCTGTCGCTTATGCATGCCCATCACACGCTGCAGGTAAAATGCCACGCGCATCTCCATGAACATGTCGGTGCTGTAGGACGTTTCATTATCGACGCTCAGACCCGGCGTGATACCGTGACGTTGTGCTGCCTCAATAGCAAACATGCCGTCTTCAATACCATAGTGCGCATCAGATCGCGGACAGACGTTCACCCGAACACCGGCTTCGCGCAGGATTTTCCATCCTTCGTCAGGGAGCGCAGTGCAATGATTAAAGATATTGTCCGGTCCCAGCAGCCCCTGTTGATGCAGTGACCGAAGTTCAGCCCCCATTTCCGCACCGAAGAATTCAGTGACGATAGGCAGCCCAAGCCGGCGGGCCTCGGCCCACAATTCGGGCTCGAGCTGAGCCATTACCGCAAGAGACACGAGACTTTCAGGGTTATTCCGGAAATACTTCTCCTGCAGCCGCTGCCAGTTACCCGGCCAGTGCGCTCTGTCCCAGTCACCTGACACCGGCGCACCTGAAGCGTGGATGGCGCGAATACCAGCGTCGAGCAATGCCTCCACTGCTGCGTCTGAATGTGCAGCAGTGCGGCTGTTATGGGAGTTATCAATGATTGTCGTGATACCTGCGTCGATAGCACCCAGCGCGGTCAGCAGGTTACCCACATAGATATCGGAGGGGCGATAGTATTTTGCAAACGAGAAGTGCGTGGCGTTGCTGTAGTCGTCCAGACAGGTGGCGTTCGGGTTGATGCGGCGCAGTTGCCCTTCCCATGAGTGTCGATGAGAATCTACCATCCCAGGCATAGCAATCATGTTCGTGGCATCGATGACATGGGCACCCTCTGCGTTCAGGTACTGACCCACGGCGGTAATGGTTGCGCCCGTGATAAGAATATCACCTCGCTCAAAGTTGCCGACATTCTCATCCATGCTCAGTATGGTCGCGCCACGGATCAGCGTCGCCGATGGGGTTACGGTCTGATTATTCATAATGTTTCTGGCGTAATTCGTCATTTAAACAGTCTCTTTCCTGGTCAATAGGAAAACGATACGTCACTCAATTAATACGAAAAAGATGCTTAACGTGTTTTCATAATTCAATATTTACGAATAATAGTAACTACAACAGACAGACCAGAGATGCTCAGGAGCAGTAAAATGGATCGTATTCAGGCAATGCAGATCTTTATGCGGGTGGCTGAGGGCGGCAGTTTTGTGCGGGCGGCGGAAACGCTGTTACTGCCGTCCTCAACGGTAACAAGTTCGATCAAGAGCCTCGAGAACTACCTGCAGGTACGCCTACTCAACCGTACGACCAGACGGGTAAGCCTAACGCCAGAAGGACTCCACTATCTTGCACAATGCCGGGAAATACTCTCATTAATCGAGCATACGGAATCCAGTCTGACGGATTCCGTCAAACGGCCGCAGGGACGGTTACGCGTCGATATGCCCGGTGGTATCGCCAATTTCATCGTCATGCCCAGGCTGAAAGACTTTTACCAACGTTATCCGGATATCTATCTGATGATTGGGGTGAGCGACCGTCAGGTCGATCTTGTTCAGGAGGGGGTTGACTGTGTGATAAGAACGGGTGAGCTGATTAATTCCACGCTTGTTGCTCGCCCGCTGGGACGGTTACGCTGGGTGACATGTGCCTCTCCGGACTATCTGAAGGAATACGGCATTCCCCGGTCTCCTGAAGACTTATCTCAGCATCGTGCAATTCACTATTTTTCTGGACAGCCCCGTCGTAACGACGAATTGCGTTTGATGAAGGGGTCCGAGACGATTTCCGTATCTGTCAGCGGACAAGGGGCCGTTAACGAAACAGGACTGTATATTAAAATGTGTCTTGAGGGGTTCGGGCTGGCTCAGCTTGCCGAGAATATTGTTTCTGAGCATCTGCAGCAAGGCACGCTGGTCGAAGTGATGTCCGACTGGCAACCACCGTCAGTTCCGGTCGCTTTGCTTTATCCTCATCAGCGCTTTCTTTCTCCTGCAGTACGCGCGTTTGCTGACTGGGTATCCGGGCTTTTCCCGAAGTGATGGCAGGAGGACAGGCACGCCGTATCTGAAAGAAGCATTTTGCTGAATGAGATTAGGTACGAACTGTCGGATAACGTTAACATGCGCCTGACCCCGAACGACTATAGCCCGGCCCTGAAAAACGCCGGGCTATATCATTGTTCAGGAAAAGGTTGCTATCAGATGATCGCTGAAGCGGCGGATTTCATTTTCCACATCCGGCGATTTGACCACGTCATTTGTGATAAAGGTTGGGAGTGATCTCATACCGAGGAACTGATTGGCCTTATGAAGATGCAGGTATAATCCGTCCACGCCGACACCCTCAAAAAACTGCTCCGGATCGTTAAAAGCTTCCAGTGGGGCATTCCAGGTCAGGGATAGCATGTATTTTTTGTTCTGAAGAAGACCACCCGAACCGTATTTTTTTGAGCCATCAGAACGCGTACGACCATCACTTTCATACAAAGAACCATGACCTTCGGTAAAGACTTCATCGATCCATTTTTTTACCGTCCATGGCTCACCCATCCACCATCCCGGCATCTGATATATCAGAATATCACTGTTAAGAATCTTAGAGATTTCGTTCTGTGGATCAAAATTACTGTCTGCCCTGGTAACGGATATCGTGTGTCCGAGATGGCTCAGCACCTCATTTGCGGTGTTGACATAAAGTTCGTTTAGCTCACCTCTGGCAAAGTTAAAACTTTTAGCGCCATTGATAATAAGGATGTTACTCATAGAAATACTGCCTTTTAATGATGTTAGATTCTTGATTTAAAGATTTTTCCAACTGAAGCCTGCTCTCAGAGTCAGCCTGCTGAAGTGGCAGGTTTCAGGTAGACGTTTCGACCTGCAGCCAGCCCGGTTAAGGCGCCGGCTACCGTAATTACAGCCGTCATCAGCAGGGGAATGGTCCAGCCACCGGACCAGTCATGGACCTTACCCAGCAAAAGGGGACCCATTGCAGCCATAAGATAGCCCACGCACTGCGCCATGCCTGACAGTGCTGCAGCATCGCTTGCATTTGTTGTACGTAACCCGACAAAGGTCAGACCCAGCATCATGCTGGCACCGCAGCCGAATCCCAGAATGGCAGCCCACAACATCGACAGGCCCGGTGCGTACAGTATTCCTATAAGAGATATTCCCGAAAGCAAACTGACAACAACAGCCGCCATTTTCTGGTCCTTCAGACGACGCAGCGTAGCCGCCAGCATGAGTCCAGGAATTGCGGTAGTGAACTGCAGCATCCCGTGTACGGCTCCGGCTTTTTCAGGTGAAATCCCATTATCCGTCAGAATGGCTGGCAGCCAGCCCACCGCAACATAAAACGGCATTGCATTCAGTCCCATAAACAGCGTGACCTGCCATGCCAGAGCTGATGTCCAGACGGATACCCCCGTGGTTTGAGTTGGACCTGAGAGCGTATGCTTATGGTGATTGCTCAGTTGTGGGAACCAAAAAGCCAGGGCAAGCACAGGCGCTATCACTAGCAGGGCAAGCGCACTGTCCCAGCCCCATTGCTGGGAAAGTGGAATGATAATGGCGGAGCCTACGGCACCTGCGGCTCCCATTGTGATGGAATATGCGCCCGTCAATGATGCGACGTTTCCGGCAAAGTCACGCTTGATAAGGCCAGGCAACAGGACATTCCCCAGCGCGATACCGGTGCCTATGAGCATCGTTCCGATGTATAGCGCCCACATACTGCCTGCTGAACGTAGCAGAATACCTGCAGAAATCACTATCAGCGCGCCGAACAGTGTACGTTCCAGACCAAATTTTCGGGCAATAATCGCACTCACCGGTGAAAACACTGCAAAGGCAAATAACGGTAATGAGTTAAGCCATCCTACGGACGTTACACTCAGTTGAAAGTGTTCCTGAATGATCTTTAACACCGGTGCTATTGAAGTAAAGGGAACTCGCAGGTTAACGGCGATAAAAAGAATTCCCGTCACAAGGGCGGCAGTGCGCCACTTGTTTGTGATACATGACATATTTCTGACTTTCTCTGAAAAAAGAGAGACTTTAAGATACAGACCGTTTACAAGATATAGATAATCAGACAACATATTTCTAAAATATGCCAAAACATAAAAAAGTAGTTTCGTCGCCCGATGAATTTGACGCTGACATCTTTCTGCAGCCAGCGGTTGCCCTTCACGCTGCACCGGCGCAAGAGTATTCCGGCATAATGCCGCATGCGCACCGGAAGGGTCAGCTTATCCTGTCCTTGCATGGTGCAGTGAGTTGTGAAGTTCAAAATGCTCTGTGGCTTGTCCCTCCCCGACATGCCGTCTGGATACCCGGAAATACGCCTCACCGGTGCCGTGTAACAAATAATGCCCGAACCTGTTTTCTGTTTATAGAACCCGGGGCGGCCGTCATGCCCGAAACATGTTGTACGATTGCCATGACGTCTCTTGTTCGGGAACTTATTCTTTATCTTGCCGAGCAGGAACCCACTTATTCCGCTGGCAGTAAGACGGCCAGGCTGGCTGCTGTGCTCCTTGAACAATTGCCGGACGCACCGGTTGAAGCACTCCACCTTGCAATATCCGACCATCCTAAAATCAGGCAAATGGCTGAAATGCTTTTTGCGGATCCGGGGGACAGGACGACTTTACAGCAGTGGGCTTCCCGCCTTGCAACCAGTGAACGGTCGTTGGCCAGAATGGTGCAGTCAGAGACGGGAATGAGCTTCGGACGCTGGCGGCAACAGTTACATTTGATGATTGCCCTGAATGAGTTGGCTGAAGGCAAATCGGTGCAGAACGTCGCTGGCGCTCTGGGCTATGACTCGGTGAGTGCCTTCATTACCATGTTCAGAAAAGCCTTAGGTAAATCGCCTACACAGTATTTTGCTTCGCTGAATTAAGTTTTACCGTCAGGCTTAAGTTTGACGGTTACGCAATAACTTCGACAAATGAGAAATGATCGTAACTTAATCCATAAGCAGTGAAATTAACCGGAATGTCCGCTCCTCGCTCAAAGCAGACTGTCAGATTTGATTGTGTGCTGCCAGTGAAAATCGTCAGGTCAAGTCTGAGCTAGCACACATAAGGAAACTCTACAGGATCATAGGGTTGCGCTGCAAGATCCGTGATGGCTTGTTCTATTTCTACGGGGTTCATTTGCTAACAACTCTCCATTGGCATGTGACCGTCCTGCTGCTATCGATGTGCAGTGAACTTATGTCATGTCCTAAGTTTTCTTGGAAATTTTTGACAATAAGTTTATCAGAATAGAACTTGGCGCTATAGCGGATTCTGCCCAGTCATCCCACTAAACGTATTCCTTTCATCCCGCCATCAATGATACTTCCACAATCTGCAGCCATTACAAAATCAGCCCACCATTGCATCATTGGGCGACGCTGTTCCAGGTAATCGCTGCGGTTATAAGCACGTCGAACCTCATTCTTATCCACATGAGCAAGTGCTGCCTCAATAACATCAGGCGGAAAGCCTTGTTCATTAAGTGCAGTACTGGCAATTGATCGCAGACCGTGCGATACGAGCACTCCACCAAAACCTGCACGTTTTAGTGATGCGTTAACGGTTTGGCTATTCATGGGCTGGTTGGGCTTGATACGGCTAGGGAATATAAATTCTCGATTTCCACTTAACGGCTTCATCATCTCCAGTATCGCAATTGCTTCATCTGACAATGGAACAGTATGGTCACGGTTCATCTTCATACGTGATGCAGGGATCTTCCATTCTCGCGCTTCCATGTCTACCTCTTCCCAACGGGCTTCGGCCGCTTCGGCAGGGCGGGTTATGGTAAGAAGCTGCCACATGAACAGGCATCGGGTTGAAAGACTAATGCTGGCCGTACGCATCGTCTGCATCAGTTGAGGTAGCTGATCCGGCCGAATACTGGGCATATTTTTCTTCTGTGGTTTCTCAAATGCCTTGCCAATGTTGACACTGGGCACAGCATCTATCAGGCCTGTGTTCTGGGCATATATCATGACCTCATTAATGCGTTGGCACAGGCGACGAACGGTTTCCAGTGCTCCTCTGGCCTGAACCGGTTGGACGGCCTGAACCAGTGTGTGAGCTTTAATATCTGTAACGCTAACGTCGCCAATTGCAGGAAAGATATCTCTTTCAAGAGAGCGCCAGATATCGTCGGCATAGTCCTTGGTTACGCTGGCTTTCTTCACATTCCACCAACGTTCAGCCACGAGTTGGAAAGTATTGGTTTTGGCTTCCAGCGAACTGCGCAATTGTTCTTGCTGATGTTCCTGCGGATCGATTTGTTTTACCAAGAGAGAGCGAGACTCTGCCCGGTAGTTTCTAGCATCGGCAAGGGTAACTGACGGGTAGGGGCCGATGCTCTTCTTCGCTCGTTTCTTAGTAACAGGGCGAATGTAGCGAAACTGCCAAATTTTACTCCCGCTGGGTTTGATGAGTAGCTCAAGGCCATCACCATCATAGAGAACGTAGTCCGCTTCTTTGGGTTTGGCTGATTCGATCTCTTTAACGGATAGAGGTTTGGTTTGTCTTGCCATTGCCGGGTTTCCATAGTTTTAGGCACCTCAAAAACAATAAAGCTTTATGAGGTGCCTAACAAGGTGCCTAAAAGGTTCGGATTTAATTAGTTGGCATCAGACTTCGCTGGACAAATTCAAGGCACAAAAAAACCCGCAGGGCTTGTGCCATGCGGGCTTTCAGGACTTCATCGGATGACTCTGGTAATCACCGATGGAGAATTTTGGTGGAGCTGGCGGGAGTTGAACCCGCGTCCGAAATTTCTACATCCTCGGTACTACATGCTTAGTTTGTCTTTACATTCGCACGCCAGCTGCGGACAGACACGCCACTAACGAACTAGCCTGATTAGTTTTAACGCTTCAACCCCAGGCAGGGTTTCCACGCGATCTCTTTTGGGTTTGACCTCTCTTTGATCCCCGTCTTAAGAGCGGAAGCTAGGGAGAGAGGGCTCAGAGCAGGTTATTAAGCTGCTAAAGCGTAGTTTTCGTCGTTTGCGACTATTTTTTTGCGGCTTTTAACGAGGCAAACCGCCCCTCGGCATGCACCTTGGGTTTCGCAAATCCCGTCGAATCCAGAATCAGCCCCAATAGTGTTGAACTGAGTATACCAGATTTCACTTCCTGGATACCAGCCCGGAACCTAACTTATTGAATAGTACAATAAGTGTGCAGAATCAACGTCCTGCGTTTTTCATAATGCGCGCTTTGTCCAGCTGCCACTCGCGCTCTTTCAGGTCAGTACGTTTGTCGTGCTGTTTTTTACCCTTCGCGACGCCAACTTTCACTTTGCACCAGGCGTTTTTCCAGTACAGCGACAGGGCGACCACGGTGAAACCTTCACGGTTAATGCGTCCGTAGAGGGATTCAAGCTCACGCTTGTTCAGCAGCAGCTTGCGGGTGCGCGTTGGGTCACACACGTAGTGTGAAGAGGCGACGGTCAGCGGCGTAAAGTTCGCGCCGAACAGGAAGGCTTCGCCATCTTTCAGGATCACGTAGCTATCGCCGATGTTGGCTTTCCCGGCGCGCAGCGATTTTACTTCCCAGCCCTGCAACGCAAGGCCAGCTTCGAATTCTTCTTCAATGAAATACTCGTGGCGAGCACGCTTGTTGAGCGCAATGGTCGCCGAGCCTGGTTTATGTGCTTTTTTCTTCGTCATAAGTGTCGTAAAGCCGTCGGTAATCTGATTTCAAAAAGTCACCTCATTGCGTCCTGTGAGGTCTAACGCGCTATCTTAGCACGAGATGAGGCTTAGCGTTTTTTTAACAGGTGATAAATGTTATTATTTGTCCGTTGTGTGACCATGGGAAAAGCTATGCCTCAGATTAGCCGTACTGCGCTTGTGCCTTACAGCGCGGAACAAATGTATCAGTTAGTGAACGATGTTCAGTCTTATCCAGAGTTTATTCCGGGGTGCACCGGGAGCCGCGTTCTGGAGTCTGGTCCGACGCAGATGACGGCGGCGGTGGATGTCTCCAAAGCTGGGATCAGCAAGACGTTCACCACCCGCAATACGCTGACCAGCAATCAGAGTATTTTGATGCATCTGGTGGATGGTCCGTTTAAAACCCTGATGGGGGGCTGGAAGTTTACGCCGCTGAGCGCTGACGCCTGTCGCATTGAGTTCCAGCTGGACTTTGAATTCACCAATAAGCTGATTGAGCTGGCGTTTGGCCGCATCTTTAAAGAGCTGGCCTCAAATATGGTTCAGGCGTTCACCACCCGCGCCAAAGAGGTTTACAGTGTCGCATAAGATAGCTGTAGAAGTGGTGTACGCGTTGCCGGAGAAGCAGTACCTGCAGCGCGTAACGCTGGAAGAGGGGGCAACCGTTGAGGCGGCTATCCGTGCTTCCGGCATCCTTGAGCTTCGCAGCGATATCGACCTGGCGAAAAATAAGGTCGGGATTTACAGCCGTCCGGTGAAGCTGGGTGATGTGCTGAAAGAGGGCGACCGGGTGGAGATTTATCGTCCGCTGATTGCTGACCCGAAAGAACTGCGTCGCCAGCGTGCGGAGAAATCTGGTAAGTAGCGGTTTCTTTCCCCGGTGGCGCTGCGCTTACCGGGGTTACGATTCGGCGCAAGAGTTCAGACACAAAAAAGGTGCTCAATGAGCACCTTTTTGCATTTCTGACGCCTGATTATTTGGTCAGGGCAGGCTTGTTGTCGATGTTGGTCAACACACCAGCGCTGCTGAAGGTCAGCGTCAGGGTCTGCTGGGTCGCATCTTCATGGCCCGGCTTCTGACGGAATACATAGAACCAGGTGTTAGTGCCGAACGGGTCGGACATCATCGGGGTTCCCAGTGCATAAGCGACCTGCTGTTGTGTCATCCCCACACGGATTTTGGACACATCGTTAGGGGTAAGGTAGTTCCCCTGGTTGATGTCAGGACGGTAAACCACTTTCTCCAGAGTGGAACAGCCTGCGGTCAACATCAGAAGAACCGCTGCGGCAGCGGTCAGCATTTTACAACGCATAGTGATTTGATTCCTTTTCGGGCCCGAGCAGAACGCGGCTCATATGTAATATGCCGATGATAATAGACCTTGCCCCACTTTGAAACCGGTCTGGCGGCGTTTTTGTTGTTCTGTATGACCCTGAGATCCCGAAAAAGTTTATGCCGCCAGCAGTTCTTTCGCGTTCGCGAGCGTATTACGCGTGACTTCGCTGCCGCCGAGCAGGCGTGCCAGCTCCTGCAGACGCGCGCGTTTATCCAGCGGCTTCATGTGCGTTTCGGTCATTTCACCGTCGGTTTCTTTACTGACGATAAAGTGATGATGGCCACAGCCCGCGACCTGCGGCAGGTGGGTTACACACATCACCTGCGTTGATTCGCCTAGCTGGCGCAGCAGTTTACCTACTACCGCTGCCGTTGGGCCGCTGATCCCCACATCCACTTCATCGAAAATCAGCGCCGGGGTTTCCATTTTACGCGCGGTAATCACCTGAATCGCCAGCGCAATGCGCGACAGTTCACCGCCGGAGGCGACTTTAGAAATCGCCTGCAGTGGCTGACCCGGGTTGGTGGTGACGCGGAATTCGATGCGATCTGCACCTTCTGCCGTCAGGTGGTTTTCTTCAAAGCGAACATCAATAGTGAATACGCCGTGCGGCATCGCCAGCGTATGCATGCTGTCGGTGATGTGCTGGCTTAACTCCAGGGCATAATGCTGACGGATTTCATGCAGCTTTTGCGCTGTCGCCAGCGCCTGTTCATGGTGCAGGTTCACCGCCAGAGAGAGGGTTTCCAGCGAGTCAGCCTGATCGTCAAGCTGCTGCTGTTCTTCCAGCAGAGACTGATAGTAGCCCGGCAGCTCTTCCGGTGTGACGTGGTGCTTGCGCGCCAGCGAGATCTGACGGGAGATGCGCTGTTCCAGCTCAAACAGACGGTTCGGGTCGAGATCGAGACGTTCGCAGTAGTGGCGCAGTTCGTCGCCGGCTTCGGAGATCTGAATGGCCGCTTCTTCCAGCATATCCAGAACGCCAGAGAGTTTGCTGTCCATACCGACCAGCTCGGTAATCAGCTGACGAACGTTATACAGCTGGCTCTGGAGGTTCACGTCTTCGCCATCCGCCAGCAGGTTGAGCGCATTCTGGCTGGTTGAGAGCAGGTGACCGCTGTTCGCCAGGCGTTTGTACTCTTCGTCGATTTGCTCAAACTCACCCGCCTGCGGGTTAAATTCGTTCAGCTCTTTAAGCTGGTATTCCAGCAGCTCCGCGCGTGCGGCGCGCTCCTGGCTCTGCTGCTGATGCTGGGCGAGCTCGCGGCAGCTCTGATGCCACTGGCGATAGTGCTCCGCCATAAGCTGAGTAAGCGCATACTCACCCGCATAGCCATCAAGCAGCGCTTTCTGCTGTTCTGGTTTGACGAGTTGCTGATGTGCATGCTGACCGTGGATCTGAATAAGCAGCTGACCGAGTTCGCGCAGTTGTGAGAGCGGGACCGCCGTGCCGTTGATGAAGCCACGTGAACGACCGTCGCTGCTGATCACGCGGCGAAGTAAACACTCACGTCCATCTTCGAGCTGGTTCTGTTCCAGCCAGCGCTGGGCCGCAGGGGTGTCTTTCAGGGAGAAGCGGGCGCACAGGTCGGCACGGTTTGCGCCCATGCGCACCATATCGCCCTCTGCACGGCCGCCAAGGCACAAGCCGAGGGCATCAATGGCAATGGATTTACCTGCACCGGTTTCCCCGGTGATCGCCGTCATGCCGCTGTGGAAATCGATCTCAAGCTCACGAACAATGGCAAAGTTGCTGATGGTCAGTTGTGCCAGCATAATTGTTTCCTGTATGAAAAACCATAACTGTGTTTTCATACAGTATAAACTGGTTTTATATACAGTAAAGTCCTGGATGCAAAATCAGAACAATTTTTTTGACCAGCCAAGCTTCGAGCTTAATGTGTTGAAATAGCTGTAATCTTTCGGGTGAATAAGGTTCAGATGGTAATCACACCGGCGAATCAGGACATCTTCACCTTCCTGGATCGGCAGCGCTATCTGGCTGTCGCAGCTGATCTCCAGGTCGTTACGGCGGTGTGAGAACCGCAGGCGTATCGTGCTGTCGCCGTTGATGACCAGCGGGCGGGCAGAGAGCGTGTGCGGGAACATCGGCACCAGGGTAATGGCGTCCAGAGAAGGCGTCAGGATCGGGCCGCCGGCCGAAAGCGAGTAGGCCGTTGAGCCGGTTGGAGTGGAGATAATCAGCCCGTCAGAACGCTGGGAGAAGGCAAAGATTTCGTCGATATAGACTTCGAACTCGATCATGTGCGCCACTTTACCGGGGTGCAGCACAACCTCGTTAATCGCGGTGCTGATGCGTTTCTGACAGTCCTGCTGGCATACCTGCGCTTCCAGTAAAAAGCGTTTTTCACTGATATAGTGACCTTCCAGCACGTCGGCCAGCTGCTGCTGCGCATTGTCCGGGTCGAGGTCGGTTAAAAAGCCGAGGTTGCCACGGTTGATGCCGATGACCTTGATGTCATAGCGCGCCAGCGTGCGTGCCGCGCCGAGCATGTTGCCGTCGCCGCCCACCACCACGGCGAGGTCGGCCTGTTGGCCTATTTCCGCCAGCGTGCCGGTTTTGACGCTCTTCAGCTGCAGCTCCTGCGCAATCTGCTGCTCGACCATCACTTCATAGCCTTTGCTACACAACCAGCGATACAACATTTCATGTGTCGTCAATGCGGTAGGGTGACGCGGATGCCCGACGATCCCAATACACCTGAAATGATTATTCATTTTCTGGAGGTCCTTGTGCCTGATGAATGATGACAATCTGTCTTGTTCCCTTGAATCCCGGAAACTGATCCCCATAATAAGCGAAGTTAGCGAGATGAATGCAGAAAAACGCGGAGAAATTCATGAGTAGTAAAGAACAGAAAACGCCTGAGGGGCAAGCCCCTGAAGAAATTATCACGGAACAGCATGATGAAGTTGAGGCTGTAGAGCCAGACGCATCTGCTGAGCAGGTGGACCCGCGCGATGAAAAAATTGCGAATCTGGAAGCTCAACTGGTAGAAGCACAGAATCGCGAACGCGACGGTGTTCTGCGCATCAAGGCGGAAATGGAAAACCTGCGTCGTCGTACCGAGCAGGACGTTGAGAAGGCGCATAAATTTGCGCTGGAGAAGTTCGTCAACGAACTGCTGCCGGTGATTGATAGCCTCGATCGCGCGCTGGAAGTGGCTGACAAAGCAAATCCGGACAACGCGGCAATGATCGAAGGTATCGAACTGACGCTGAAATCCATGCTCGACGTGGTACGTAAGTTTGGCGTAGAAGTGATTGCCGATACCAACGTTCCGCTGGATCCAAACGTTCACCAGGCGATTGCGATGGTGGAGTCAGAAGACGTGGAAGCCGGCAAAGTGTTGGGCGTGATGCAAAAAGGTTACACCCTGAACGGCCGTACCATTCGCGCTGCGATGGTGACCGTGGCGAAAGCGAAAGCGTAATTTGCCATTCGTAGTACCGGGTGGCGGCGTTCGCCTCACCCGGTCTACAGCCTTACTCGGCGATACTTTCGCGCAGCGGTTTCACGGGCAGGACTTTAACCTGCTTAATCATATTGTCCTGCACGTCCAGGATATCAATATCGTACTGCTCAATGCGCACCCGCGTGCCCGCCGCCGGGATCTCTTCCAGCGCTTCCAGAATCATCCCGTTAATCGTGCGAGCCTCATCTTCCGGCAAATGCCAGTTAAACGCTTTGTTGAGTTCGCGAATGTTCGCGCTACCGTCAATCAGCACCGAACCGTCGTTTTGCGGGGTGACCTCTTCCGCGAGGGAAGGAGACATTGAGGTAGTAAAGTCCCCGACAATCTCTTCCAGAATATCTTCGACCGTCACCAGCCCCTGAATATCGCCGTACTCGTTAACCACCAGGCCGACTTTCTTCTTGTTGCGCTGGAATTTCACCAGCTGCGTGCTGAGCGGGGTGCCTTCCGGCACGTAGTAAATCTCGTCAGCGGCGCGCAGCATCACCTCTTTGGTGAACTCTTTTTTCTCGGTCATCAGACGGTACGCTTCGCGCACGCGCAGCATGCTGATGGCGTCATCCAGCGAGTCGCGGTACAGCACAATGCGCCCGTGCGGGGAGTGCGTTAGCTGGCGGACGATGGCTTTCCAGTCGTCATTGATGTCGATACCCACGATTTCGTTACGCGGCACCATGATGTCGTTCACGCTTACCTTTTCCAGATCCAGCACCGACAGGAGCATGTCCTGATTACGTCGGGAGATCTGGGAGCGGGATTCGTTCACGATGGTACGAAGCTCGTCTTTGCTGAGCGCGCTGCTGATGGTGACGTCGGCTTTGATTCCCACCATCCGCATCAGCAGGCGCGTCACCATGTTCAGCAACCAGACCAGCGGCATCATCAGGATCTGCAGCGGCGCCAGCAGGAAGCTGCTCGGGTAGGCGACCTTCTCAGGGTAAAGCGCAGCGATGGTTTTCGGCAGCACTTCGGCAAACACCAGCACCACGAACGTCAGCACACCGGTGGCAATCGCGACCCCGGCATTGCCGTACAGGCGCATCCCGACGATGGTACCGAGGGCAGAGGCCAGTATGTTGACGAGGTTGTTGCCGATGAGCACCAGGCTTATCAGGCGATCCGGTTTGCGGAGCAGTTTTTCAACGCGACGTGCGGCACGGTTACCCTGTTTAGCACGATGACGTAACCGGTAGCGGTTTAAGGTCATCATGCCGGTTTCCGAGCCGGAGAAATAGGCGGAGATGACCACCATGACGATCAGCGTAACGATCAGCGTGGTGGTAGAGATGTGTTCCAGGGGGAACTCCTTTGTTTCTTAGCCAGCAAATTGCTGTATGAAGCGGCTGCCAAAATAGGCAAGGGTGAGAATGCCCGCACCCGCGACGTTGAACCAGACCACGCGGCGACCGCGCCAGCCTTCATGATAGTGGCCCCATAACAGGACAATATAGACAAACCACGCGATGATAGAGAGCACCGCTTTATCGATATTCTCGACGCTAAACAGGTTCTTCATGTAAAACAGGCCCGTGCAGAGCGTGAGCGTCAGCAGCACCACGCCTACCTGGGTGATGTGGAACATCTTACGCTCAATGACCATCAGCGGCGGCATCTCATGGTTAAACGCCAGCTTTTTGTTTTTCAGCTGGTAGTCAATCCAGGCGAGCTGCATGGCGTAAAGGGCGGCGATGATCAGCGTCGCGTAGGCAAAGAGCGACAGGCCGATATGCACCAGCATCCCCGGGGTGGCCTCCAGATGCGTAATAAACTCATTGGGCATAAAGGTGGCTAAGGCCAGATTGATCAGCGCGAAGGCGTACACAATCGGCAGCAGCAGCCAGCCGCGATTTTTAGAGGCCACGATTGTCATCACCGTGCAGATCATCAGGCTGACCAGCGAGCCGACGTTGAGGACGCTCAGGTTTTGCACGCTGCCGTCGCCGGGGATGATGCGTGATTCCAGCGCAAACGCGTGGCTAATCAGTGCGATCACCGCAGAAAGAATAGCCATGCGCCGCCAGCCGCTGTTTTTTTGCAGCAGTCCGGGAACGATCAGCGCGAGGCTGACAGAGTAGGCAACAAGGGCGATCAGTGCGAAAACAGGCATATAGGCATCGACAGTTGTCTTAATAAGAAAGAGAAGCAGTATAACGTTACGTGACGCCTGCTCCAACCGTTGCATAACAACAAAGGCGCCTTCATGTTATACTCCGGCAAAATTCTGTGTATGTGTCGCTCATGGCGGCCCAACGTTTCTACTCAGGCGAGAGACAATGTTTGATAATTTAACCGATCGTTTGTCGCGCACGCTGCGCAACATCAGCGGCCGCGGACGCCTTACTGAAGAGAACATCAAGGAAACGCTGCGCGAAGTGCGCATGGCGCTGCTGGAAGCAGACGTGGCGTTGCCGGTTGTTCGTGATTTTATCAACCGCGTAAAAGAGAAGGCGGTTGGTCATGAAGTTAACAAGAGCCTGACCCCGGGTCAGGAGTTCGTCAAAATCGTTCGTAACGAACTGGTTTCGGCGATGGGTGAAGAGAACCAGGTGCTTAACCTGGCGGCTCAGCCTCCGGCCGTGGTGCTGATGGCGGGCCTGCAGGGTGCGGGTAAAACGACCAGCGTCGGTAAGCTGGGTAAATTCCTGCGTGAAAAGCACAAGAAGAAAGTGCTGGTGGTGTCTGCGGACGTCTATCGCCCGGCGGCGATCAAGCAGCTGGAAACCCTGGCAGAACAGGTCGGCGTAGATTTCTTCCCGTCAGACGTGGCCCAGAAGCCTGTCGACATCGTTAACGCGGCGCTGAAAGAGGCGAAGCTGAAGTTCTACGACGTGCTGCTGGTGGATACCGCAGGTCGTCTGCACGTTGACGAAGCGATGATGGACGAGATCAAGCAGGTGCATGCTTCTATCAACCCGGTAGAGACCCTGTTCGTTGTCGACGCCATGACCGGTCAGGATGCGGCGAATACCGCGAAAGCGTTTAACGAAGCCCTGCCGTTAACCGGCGTGGTGCTGACCAAAGTGGACGGCGACGCCCGCGGCGGTGCGGCGCTCTCCATTCGTCACATCACCGGTAAGCCAATCAAGTTCCTCGGCGTCGGTGAGAAAACCGAAGCGCTGGAGCCGTTCCATCCGGATCGTATTGCTTCCCGTATCCTCGGCATGGGCGACGTGCTGTCGCTGATCGAAGATATCGAGAGCAAGGTGGACCGCGCGCAGGCCGAGAAGCTGGCCAGCAAGCTGAAAAAAGGTGACGGTTTCGATCTCACCGACTTCCTTGAGCAGCTGCGCCAGATGAAAAACATGGGCGGCATGGCAAGCCTGATGGGCAAACTGCCGGGCATGGGCCAGATCCCTGACAACGTGAAAGCGCAGATGGATGACAAGGTGCTGGTGCGCATGGAGGCGATCATCAACTCGATGACCCTTAAAGAGCGCGCTAACCCGGACATCATCAAAGGTTCCCGTAAACGCCGTATCGCAGCCGGTTGCGGCATGCAGGTGCAGGACGTTAACCGCCTACTGAAACAGTTCGACGACATGCAGCGCATGATGAAGAAAATGAAGAAAGGCGGCATGGCGAAGATGATGCGCGGCATGAAAGGCATGATGCCGCCAGGATTCCCAGGCAGATAAATCGTGTTTCATGCTCAGTATCAAGATGCTGATTGCATTTTCCCCAAAAATCAGTAAAATTTTCGGGCTTTTAATATGACACCCGGGCTCCGTTCCTCGATGGGGCCCGGTTGTTTTATTCACACAAGAGGATGTTATGGTTACTATTCGTTTAGCTCGTCACGGCGCTAAAAAGCGTCCGTTCTACCAGGTTGTTGTGACTGACAGCCGTAATGCACGCAACGGTCGCTTCATCGAGCGCGTTGGTTTCTTCAACCCACTGGCCGCTGGCGCAGAAGAAGAAACTCGTCTGGATCTGGATCGTATCGCTCACTGGGTTGGCCAGGGCGCTACTGTTTCCGATCGCGTTGCTACGCTGATCAAAGCAGCAAACAAAGCAGCTTAATCTGTCACGGTGGTCATGATGAGCAATAAAGCACCTGTTGAACCGATCGTATTGGGAAAAATGGGTTCTTGCTACGGTATCCGTGGTTGGCTCAGAGTGTTTTCCTCCACTGAAGACGCTGATAGCATTTTTAATTACCAGCCCTGGTTTATCCAGAAAGGCGGTAAGTGGGAAGAGGTCGAGCTGGAAAGCTGGCGTCACCACAATCAGGACATCATCATCAAGCTGAAAGGCGTTGACGATCGTGATGCCGCGAATGCGCTGACTAATTGTGAAATTGTCGTGGATTCGTCGCAGTTGCCACAGCTGGAAGAGGGTGACTACTACTGGAAAGACCTTATGGGTTGCCAGGTAGTGACCACTGAAGGCTACAGCCTGGGGAAAGTCATCGACATGATGGAAACCGGGTCAAATGACGTTCTCGTCATTAAGGCAAACCTGAAAGATGCATTTGGCATCAAGGAGCGGTTGGTTCCGTTCCTCGATGGACAGGTTATCAAGAAAGTCGATCTCGCTACTCAAACCATTGAAGTAGATTGGGATCCTGGTTTTTAAATTCTCCGGATAAACGGTAAAAGACGGCGCTATGTGGATTGGCATAATTAGCCTGTTTCCTGAAATGTTCCGCGCGATTACCGATTACGGGGTAACTGGCCGGGCAGTAAAGAATGGCCTGCTGAGCATCCAGAGCTGGAGTCCTCGTGACTTCACGCATGACCGGCACCGTACCGTGGACGATCGTCCTTACGGCGGCGGACCGGGGATGTTAATGATGGTGCAACCCTTACGGGACGCCATTCACACAGCAAAAGCCGCGGCAGGTGAAGGCGCAAAGGTGATTTATCTGTCACCTCAGGGACGCAAGCTTGATCAAGCTGGCGTGAGCGAACTGGCGACGAATCAAAAGCTGATTCTGGTCTGTGGTCGCTACGAAGGGATAGATGAGCGCGTAATTCAAACCGAGATTGACGAAGAATGGTCTATCGGCGATTACGTTCTCAGCGGTGGTGAGTTACCAGCAATGACGCTGATTGACTCCGTCGCCCGGTTCATTCCGGGTGTTCTGGGCCATGAAGCTTCGGCAACGGAAGATTCCTTTGCCGACGGGTTGCTGGACTGCCCACACTATACTCGTCCTGAAGTGTTAGAAGGGATGGAAGTACCGGCAGTATTACTGTCTGGAAACCATGCCGAGATACGTCGCTGGCGTTTGAAGCAGTCGCTGGGCCGAACCTGGCTTAGAAGACCTGAACTTCTGGAAAACCTGGCTCTGACTGAAGAGCAAGCAAAGTTGCTGGCCGAGTTCAAAACTGAACACGCGCAACAGCAGCATGAACATGATGGGAATGCGTAATACGCTCCCGAATATCAGTTTACCCAGGATAAGAGATTAAATTATGAGCAACATTATTAAGCAACTTGAACAAGAGCAGATGAAGCAGGACGTACCTTCCTTCCGTCCAGGTGACACCGTGGAAGTGAAAGTATGGGTTGTTGAAGGTTCCAAAAAACGTCTGCAGGCATTCGAGGGCGTGGTTATCGCTATTCGTAACCGCGGTCTGCACTCTGCATTCACTGTTCGTAAAATTTCCAACGGCGAAGGTGTTGAGCGTGTCTTCCAGACTCACTCTCCGGTAGTTGACAGCATTGCTGTTAAACGTCGTGGTGCTGTACGTAAAGCTAAACTGTACTACCTGCGTGAGCGTACTGGTAAGTCTGCTCGTATTAAAGAGCGTCTGAACTAAGATTCGCTTAAGCGACATCCTGTTAGAAAGGGCTGGCCGAAAGGCTGGCCCTTTTTTTATCCCATCGCACCTCTCGCGTTAACTCTTTCGTCATAAATCATTTACAATGCTTGCCTCTTGAGGGGAGGGGAAGTGGATAACGTACTGCATCAGCATAACCGGAAACGCGCAGCGGCCTTGACCGCGCTGTTTGCGATCCTGCTGATCGTAGTGGCGCCGCTTATCTCCGTCTCGCTGCAGAAAGATCCCATGAGCGCCATGCCGGGCATGCACCATGACATGAGCATGATGTCGATGGATGAGCATCAGGGTGATATGCCCCACACGATGCCCGTCGACCATGCGGAAGCGTGCGGCTACTGCGTGCTGTTAGCACATGTTCCTGGCGTGATGCTGGCGCTGATCGTCCTGCTCAGCGTAGTGCTGCAGAGGCTTCGCGTTAAGCCGTCGCGTCAGGCGGTCAGCCACTGGCACTTTTTCCCCTGGCTTTACCCTGATACCCGCGCGCCGCCGCGGCAGTCTGCTTTTTACCTTTAAAAAATATCGATAACTTTTTGCCTTAAAAAGGAAAAGTATGACTACCTGCACTCCGCGCGCGGCATGGGGAAACCTGCTGCGTCGCCTCCATTTCTATATTGGGCTGTTTGTCGGCCCGTTTATCTTCTTCGCCGCGCTGACCGGAACGCTGTATGTGGCGACCCCGCAGCTGGAGAATGCGCTCTACCGGCATGCGCTCCACGCGGACTCCGTGGGCGAGCCGCAGCCTCTGGCGGAGCAAATTGCCGTGGCGGAAAAAGCCGTTGGACAAGATTTGCGTTTGTACGCCGTTCGTCCGGGGCTGGTTGAAGGCGAAACCACCCGCGTGATGTTCACTGACCCGGCGCTTGGGCCATCGGAGAACCGGGCTATCTTTGTGGATCCGGTAAGCCTGTCGGTGCTGGGGGATATGACGGTGTACGGCACCAGCGGGATTTTACCGCTGCGTCAGACCATTGATTACCTGCATACGTCCCTGATGCTGGGCGACGTTGGTCGTCTCTATAGCGAACTGGCTGCCTCGTGGATGTGGGTTGCCGCGCTGGGGGGAGTTGCTCTGTGGTTTTATACCCGACCAAAACGGCGGATCAACAATCGCTTCCAGAACCGGCGTCGCGTGCACGTGGCGCTGGGCTGGACTCTGCTGGGCGGAATGCTGTTGTTCTCAGCAACCGGGCTGACCTGGTCGCAGTGGGCTGGCGGGAACGTTGACAGGCTGCGGGCTGAGATGAACTGGCTAACCCCGCAGGTGAACACGACGCTTTCCGGCCAACATGAGAGCGTGGATGAACATGCCGAACACCGTGGCCATCACGGTGGAATGATGATGCCGGAAATGGCGATGGATCTGACGCAGTTTGATGGGGTGTTAAGCGCTGCGCGTAAAGCGGGAATTGATGCCAGCAAGCTGGAGATGCGCCCGGCGACAACGGCGGATCGCGCCTGGACCGTGACGGAAATCGATCGTAGCTGGCCGACTCAGGTGGATGCGGTTGCGGTCGATCCCACGACGATGCAGGTCCTGGACAGAACCCGGTTCGAGGATTTCCCGCTAATGGCAAAACTGACCCGCTGGGGCGTGGATTTCCATATGGGGATCTTATTCGGGCTGGTGAATCAGCTTCTGCTCGTGGCCTTCGGCCTTGCCCTGTGCGTGCTCATTATCTGGGGCTACCGGATGTGGTGGATGCGTCGGCCAGCACAATCGGCAGTGAATCCGGTGCAGACGCTTTGCCAGAGCTGGCTGGCGCTGTCGGGATGGGGAAGAGGCGTGACGGCGATGGTTAGCCTGCTGCTGGGGCTGGCCTTGCCCGTTATGGGCGTGAGTCTGGCGCTGTTTGTGATGGTGGACTGGATGCGCTGGCGAGCGGCAACAGGAGTGTCGCTCGCCGAAACATCCGCTAAATAAGCCTATGGCGTGCTGATAACCACTGCGACGCGACGGTTTTCAGCGCGCCCTTGCGGGGTACCGTTGCTCGCAACCGGGTATTTTTGACCTAATCCCCGCGTGGTGAGATTGCTGCGCGGGATATTCGCTCCCTTCGCCCAGGCGTCGGCTACGGCATTGGCGCGTTTTAACGACAGCGCTTCGTTGTAGCTGGCTTCACCATAATTATCCGTGTGACCGTCCATTCGCGCGTGGTTCAGGCCGGTTTCCGCCAGGCGAGAGGCCATGGATTGAATCTGCGTTTCACTTTCCGGGCGCAGTCTGGCGTCATTTTTATCAAAGAGGATGGTGTCCGACATACCAAGCGACCAGTCACCGTTCAGTTCGTTAAAACCGTAAGACTTCATCGCCGCAATTTGCTCTGGAGTGAATTTGCCTTCAGGCGGAGACTGACAGCCTGCCAGAACCAGTGAGGCCAGTACTAACGGCGCGAAGTATCGTTTTAACATAGTGTATCCTTTCTAACTTATTGTTTTCGTACGCTGGTTTTTGACCTGGTACATATTGCGGTCGGCCCTCTCCAGTAATGCTTCCACGGAAGCATTTTCCCACGCCAGAGCAAAGCCAATGCTGAGTGACATTGATGCTTTTTGTCCGTTATGAAGATCAAACGGGCGGATAAACTGCTGCGACAGCGCAGCACAAATGTGTTGAACCTCAAGCTCAGAGTGTACGCCGTAGAGCACCATGGCAAATTCATCACCGCCAAGGCGATAGGACTGATGACGTTTGTCGCCAAACTCCATCATCCTGCTGGCCACTTCAATCAGTACGCAGTCACCTGCCGCGTGTCCCCAGGTGTCATTGATAAACTTAAAGTTATCACCGTCGAGGAAGAGCAGGGCCGAGTTTGTTTTGGCAGAAGGGTCGTTCATTAAGGCCGCAATGCTGTTACGAAATGCAGCGCGGTTGGCAAGACCGGTGAGCGGGTCGTGCATGGCGGTACGCAACAGCTGGGCGTTTTTCGCCTGGAGTTTCAGCTGCCACTCTTCCATCTCATCCAGAAGGCTGTTGAAGTCTTCACCAAACTGGTGAAATTCTTCGATACGGCCGTCTTTCACCCGGCGGGAGAAGTTGCGGTTAGTGCGTACGTCATGCACGACGTCGGTAATGTTTTGCAGAGCCGTTACCATGCCGCGATGTAAAGACTGGGTAATGGTGAGCGCGACGACGGTCGCAAAAAGAATGCAGCCGGTAAGCACGGCAAACGACATCCAGATGAAATGACTGATGAGACTGTCGCGTGCGGTAAGGCGGATTTCGCCGATCATCGTGCCGTTATGCATGATGGGCTGCGCAATAGGTACGGGGAAAAGCCAGCGGCTGACCAGCGCGCCCAGCGTGTCGTTGTTATCCTCCGGGTTCCAGGACCAGTAGGCAAACCGCTTCTTATGGGCGTTGATAACCTCAGCCACGGCAAACTGGCCCTGTTTGCCCAAGGCTGCAAGCGTTTCGTTGGCTGCCAGCGAATCGTTGAAAACCAGCGAGGCTTCCAGGCTGTGGCTCATTGTTGCGCCGGTTAATTCAAGATTCTTTTGCGCATATTGTTTTAACGTCACGACGGAGGCAAAACAGAGCAATAGCCATATTAACGTCATGGTTATGATGACGCTTATCATACTGTTTCGCCTCAACGTTCTTTTAAACGTCGGACGTGACGTTGAAATGAAATCTTTATCCATGCTGCTTATTCCGTGCAAGCATTAATACATCCGGATTGACTCTTACGCCACTGCGCGTCAATGCATCCAGGTTAACGGAGAACCGTACCTGGCCGCGATCGATTATCAGGCAAAAGGCACTGCCAATTGCACATTCCGGATTTTGCTCTGAGATTAATAGCAATGCTTTGCCCTGATATTGGCTTATTAATTCAAGTTGTTTTGCCGGTGATTCAGAACCGAAATATATCGCATCGCACGTCGCGGCCAGGGCTTCCCGATCGTTACGTACAATAACGGGAGTATAAGGTAACTCGCTATGTCCTTCGTCGCTGATGAGGGCGTGCGTATAGTGAGAAGTGGCATAGACGCAGAGTTTAGGCTGCCCGGAAAGCGACGGCCATCGCGTATAGCTCACAATGCCTGAGACAATCGAGCGTACCGATTTATCCGTTTCCGTGAGCGTGCCAGCCGTCGCTGGGCCCACCATAAGAAACAGCATTAGTACCAGAGTGAGTCGGAACAAAGAGATCAAGAATAAATTTCTCACCAGAATCCGCCACATCGCTCCGGAAATAGATGTCCTTAAGAGTTGTGGGCAGAATACCATTGTTTATCAGAGCCGTCATTATGTCAGAAATAGCATCAGGTCGACCTAAGCTAAATCCTACAGTTGCTTATTTTCCGGGGGATAAAAACAGACTTAATTTAGTCTGCTGGAACGCATACTTTCATCCATTCCTTCTTGCCATGACGCATGCAGTTTTGCTGCATTTTCAGCAGTATCGCAACTGGCAGGAAAAGATTTTCCCGCTAACCCCCAGGCGTGAATAAATCCTTCTTCGCAGACTTTTTTCTGACCATCGGCGTAGCCTCGAAGATATTCACTACGATCAACGTGTGGGTCGTTAAAACTATCGGACAGAGTCTGGTTATCTTTAACCGGCAGGCCGTTCATGGCGTCTTCTTTACCTGCGTCAAACCAGGATGGACTGGTCCAGTCGGGCTGGAAGGTATAAGGATTGATCTGGCAGCCCGATAAAAACAGCGACAACAGCGCGAGAGCAATTGGACGCATAGCCATTCTCCTTTTTTCTTCAGCATAGCCTGGCTAAAGAAAACGTGTGTGTAATTTAAAGTTTACGTTTTTATCGCCTGTTTTTTGCAATAAATTGGCTTCTGTAAACTAATGTGTACGTATTTTGGATTGAAATGTTTACTTTTTATGGTATCGTGGTGTCACCTCTTTGAGGAAAACAACTATCGCAAACGAGCTTTACAGGATCGCCATCATGCAAAAAGACGCGCTGAACAACGTACATATCACTGACGAACAGGTTTTAATCACTCCGGACCAGCTGAAAGCGGAATTTCCGCTGAGCGTCGCGCAGGAAGCTCAGATCGAGCATTCGCGCCAGACCATTTCTGACATTATCGCCGGCCGCGATCCGCGTCTGCTGGTGGTATGTGGACCTTGCTCGATTCACGATCCAGAAACCGCCATTGAGTATGCTCGTCGATTTAAAGCATTAGCGGAGGAGGTCAGCGATAGCCTCTATCTGGTGATGCGCGTCTATTTTGAGAAGCCACGTACGACCGTTGGCTGGAAAGGGTTGATTAACGATCCGCACATGGATGGCTCGTTTGATGTGGAAGCAGGGCTGAAGATTGCGCGTCGACTGCTGGTGGAACTAGTCAGCATGGGGCTGCCGCTGGCAACCGAAGCGCTGGACCCGAACAGTCCGCAATACCTGGGCGATCTGTTCAGCTGGTCCGCAATTGGCGCGCGTACCACGGAATCACAAACCCACCGCGAGATGGCGTCGGGCCTGTCGATGCCGGTTGGCTTTAAAAACGGTACCGATGGCAGCCTGGCGACGGCGATCAACGCCATGCGCGCTGCCGCCATGCCGCACCGCTTTGTCGGTATTAACCAGGCAGGCCAGGTGTGTCTCCTGCAAACGCAGGGCAACCCGGACGGTCATGTGATTCTGCGCGGCGGTAAAGCTCCCAACTACAGCCCGGCGGACGTAGCCCAGTGCGAAAAAGAGATGGAGCAGGCGGGACTGCGCCCGGCACTGATGGTAGATTGCAGTCATGGTAATTCGAATAAAGATTACCGTCGCCAGCCTGCGGTTGCGGAATCCGTGGTCGCCCAGATCAAAGATGGCAACCGTTCGATTATCGGTCTGATGATTGAGAGCAATATTCATGAAGGCAATCAATCATCTGAACAACCGCGCAGCGCAATGAAGCATGGCGTATCCGTGACGGATGCCTGCATCAGCTGGGAAACCACCGATGCCCTGCTGCGTGAGATCCATAAAGATTTAAACGGCCAGCTGGCGACGCGTCTGGCTTAAGAGGTTAGTTATGGTTGCTGAATTGACCGCGTTACGCGATCAAATTGATGAAGTAGATAAGGCGCTGCTGGACCTGCTGGCGCGCCGCATGGCACTGGTTGCCGAAGTCGGTGAGGTGAAAAGCAAATATGGCCTGCCGATTTACGTCCCGGAGCGCGAAGCTTCAATGCTGGCCTCCCGTCGTAAAGAGGCACAGGCGCTGGGGGTTTCGCCGGATTTGATTGAAGATGTCCTGCGTCGCGTAATGCGGGAATCCTATTCCAGCGAAAACGACAAGGGCTTCAAAACCCTTTGTCCGTCCCTACGTCCGGTGGTGATTGTCGGCGGGGCAGGGCAGATGGGGCGTCTGTTTGAAAAAATGCTGACGCTTTCTGGCTATCAGGTACGCATTCTGGAAAAAGAAGACTGGGCGCAGGCACCGGAACTGATGAAAGATGCAGGGATGGTTATCGTTAGCGTGCCGATCCACGTGACGGAGCAGATCATCGGGAAGCTTCCCCCTTTACCGAAAGATTGCATCCTGGTTGACCTGGCCTCCGTCAAAAATGGTCCGCTACAGGCGATGCTGGCGGCGCATACCGGTCCGGTGCTGGGTCTGCACCCTATGTTTGGCCCGGACAGCGGCAGCCTGGCAAAACAGGTGGTGGTTTACTGTGACGGCCGTCAGCCGGAAGCCTATCAGTGGTTCCTGGAACAGATTCAGGTCTGGGGCGCGCGGCTGCACCGCATCAGCGCGGTCGAGCACGATCAGAACATGGCCTTCATTCAGGCGCTGCGCCACTTCGCGACGTTTGCCTACGGTCTGCATCTGGCGGAAGAGAACGTGCAGCTTGAACAGCTGCTGGCGCTCTCTTCACCTATTTATCGTCTGGAGCTGGCGATGGTCGGGCGTCTGTTTGCGCAGGATCCGCAGCTGTACGCGGATATTATCATGTCGTCCGAAAACAACCTGGCGCTCATCAAGCGCTACTATCAGCGGTTTGGTGAAGCCATTACGCTGCTGGAGCACGGAGACAAGCAGGCGTTTATCGACAGCTTCCGCAAGGTCGAACACTGGTTTGGCGATTACGCGCAGCGTTTCCAGAGCGAGAGCCGCACGCTGTTGCGCCAGGCAAATGACAGTCGCCAGTAATGCGATGATGTATATACTGAAAGCCAGCATTGCTGGCTTTTTTCATTTTGGGGAACTGTCATGGCTGAACTGCAGCTGCTGTTAAATTACACCGGGCATCTGCCTGAATGCCCGACGTGGAGCGCAGAAGAGCGCGCACTCTACTGGGCCGATATCCTGGAAGGGGAAATCCACCGATACCATCTGCCGACGGCGGAACACACAGTGCTCTCTTTCCATGAGGAGGTAGGCTGTTTCGCGCTGCGCGAGCGCGGCGGGTTTATCGTCGCCATGCGCAGCGGCATCTGGCTTGCCGATAAGCATGGCCTCCTGCAGCGCAAGGTGTGTGATAACCCCTCTAACCCGCAGCTGGCGCGTTTTAACGATGGGGGAACCGACAGTCAGGGGCGCTTCTATGCCGGGACCTTCTGGGGGCCGGGGGATTACAACGGCGCGCTGCTGATGCGTATCAATAACGATCTGACGCCGAAAGTGATCCAGTGCGATATTCACGGGCACAATGGCTTAGCGTTTAGCCCGGAGAACCAGTGGATGTTTACCTCCGACACGCCAAACGGCGTGATTTACCGTACCCCGCTTGATGAGCAGGGTGAGCCGGGCAGGCGCGAGGTGTTTCGTCAGTTTAAAGAGGGCGAGGGGATACCGGACGGCGCGGCAATGGATGTGGAGGGCTGCTACTGGAGCGCGCTGTTTGACGGCTGGCGTATCGCGCGTTTTTCTCCAGAAGGGGAACAGCTGGAAGAGTATGAAATGCCGGTACGTTGCCCGACGATGGTCTGTTTTGGCGGCGATGATATGAAAACGCTGTTCATTACGACGACGCGGGAAAATATGGATGCGGAGGAGGTGGCGAAGTATCCGCTCTCCGGCGCCATCTTCACCCTGCCCGTGAGCGTGGCAGGGGTGAAGAAAAGCCGCTTTATCGAACGTTAGCTCGGGTCGACCGGCACGACGTTTTCGCTCGGATAGCAGCCCAGCACTTTCATGGAGCGGGTGATTTCGCCCAGCTCGCGCAGGGCTTTCTGCATGGAAGCAGACTCCAGGTTGGCCTGGATATCGAGATAAAACATCTCTTCCCATGGATTACCGTGGATCGGACGTGATTCCAGCCTGGTCATGATCAGGTTGTGGTTACGCAGCACCAGCAGGGCTTCAACCAGCGCGCCGGCCTGCTGCCCGGTCGCCATCAGCAGCGTGGTTTTGGCCGGTACCTGGTCTGAAACGTTGATGGCCTTGCGGGCCAGCACCACGAAGCGGGTAATATTTTGCGTCTGGTTTGCCAGGTTGCGCTCCAGCACCTGTAAACCATACAGCGCGCCGCCCGCTTCGCTGCCGAGCGCAGCAACGGTTGGGGAGTTAGCCTGCGCCACTTTTTCCATCGCCGCCGAGGTGCTTTCGGTGTACTCAATTTTCCAGTTCGGATAGCGGTTCAGGAACTGGCTGCACTGCTGGAACGGCTGTGGATGACTGTAAACCGTTTCGATCTTGCTCAGGTCCGTTGAGCCGGAGACCAGCACGCAGTGATCGATAGGGATTGTCAGCTCACCAACCAGCGAAAGAGTGGTGTGCTGCAGCAAATCGTAGACGTCGTTGATGGCGCCGGAGCTGGTGTTTTCAATCGGCACCACGGCGTAATCCGCCTGGCCGGTCTCGACCTGGTTGAAAATATCGGCGAATTTTGCACAGCCGCTCTCAATAAATTCTTCGAAATGGCGTGCGGCATACTGACGTGCGGCCAGGTGAGAATAAGAGCCCTTTGGCCCAAGGAAAGCGACACGTGCAGAGTGTGGATTGGTTTTGTTCAGATGCTGCTGGAGCAGCGCTTGCTGGGTCAGAACGGAGTCTTCAATGATGAGCTGGAACAACCGGGTGATGTAGTGGGCATCGAGGTGATGCGCTTTACCGAGCTGAATGAGACGTTCCAGCAGATCGCGCTCGCGGTCAATATCACGGACCGGGCGATGGGAGTCCAGCTTGGCTTTGCCCACTTCAACGGCAAGGGCTCGGCGTTCGGCCAGCAGCGCCAGCAGTTTCTCGTCCAGCGCGCTGATTTTTACTCGCAGATCCAGTAACGGGTTTTCCGGTGTCATAGTGTTGCCTGTCTCATTTTATCGTTATCAATAAAAAAGGCCCCCCGGTGTGGGAGGCCTTGTTGTTCGTCTTCGCATTCTTTATCACACGACGAAACGCCTCCCGTTCAGGGGAAGGTAAAAAAGAATGCGAAGAAGAACGGCGTAAGTTTCATAAAGTCATCCTGTGATTGATACCGTTAAAGTACCCGTACTGTTTTCACCCTGTCAATAAAAAACAAAAAACGCGCCCGAAGGCGCGTTGGCGGTACACTCAATTTAAAGGATTACTCTTCTTCAACTTCTTCCGCGAAGCTGGCGTCTTTCACCGATGTTGTGGCGCGACGGGCTTCACCTTTGTGTTGCACTTTATTGAGCTGCCGTTCCAGCTTGTTGATCAAATCGTTAATTGCGGTGTACATATCCTCATGTTTTGCGCTGGCGACCAGATGGCCGTTTGGAGTATTGATAGTTGCGTCAGCGATGAAACCCTGCGGCTCCTTGGACAGGATGATATGTGGATTAATCAAATGAGTTTGCCATTTATCCAGTTTGGCGAGACGGTCTGCGACGTGCTGGCGAATTGCCGGAGTAATTTCCATTTGTTTACTGGTAATGTTCATTGTCATAAATTTTACCTCTTGTCTTTCCGTCTTGGTGATTCCAGCATACCCGACCTAATGTCAAAATGTGTGATTTAGATCACGTTATTTTGTCGGTTTTTGTCAGGGAATCTTTTTTGTGAGGCAGGGCAGGAAGAGGTGAGATTTACCTTGTGGAAGGCAAAAATTGGGGCCATAGTTGACTGGATGTGTTGGGGCTAACGCGCTTTAGCGACGCTCGGAAACGAATAAAAAAACGGCAGCCTTCGGGCTGCCGTTTTACATTGAGGCAATATCAGGTGTTGCTGCTGTTGGCGGCGATGATTTTCGCCACTTTATCAGCCTGAGCAGTCATCTGCATCTGACGGTAGGCATTTTCCATCAGCTTCAGGCCGTCGCGCGTTGCCTGGGTGTCCGGATAGTCACGCAGCATACCCTCTACGCGGTTAACCACGGCAACCCATGCACCACGGCGGGTATAGTATTCCGCCACGGAGTATTCATATTTCGCCAGACGGTCTTTCAGGAACACCAGACGTTTGGTCGCGTCGGTCACGTACTGACTGTTCGGATAGCCGCGCACCAGTTTGGAGAAGTCATTGAAGGCATCACGCGCGTGCTGCGGATCACGGTCGGAACGATCCACGCCGAAGAAGCCCTGCAGAGCACTGTCGTCCAGCGCCATGTTGGTGAGGCCGCGCATGTACATCACATAGTCGATGTTAGGATGAGTCGGGTTCAGACGCATGAAACGATCGATGGTTGCCTGAGCCAGCGGCAGATCGGCATTTTTATAGTATGCGTAGATAAGATCTAACTGTACCTGCTGCGAATACGGACCAAATGGATAGCGATTATCCAACGCTTCCAGTTGCGTTATCGCCTGTTTCCAGTTACCGTCCTGCAACTTTTGTTGTGCAGTCGCATAGATTTCATTCGGCGGATTGTCAGGGACCTGTTCATTTGAACCGGAGCAGCCCACCAAAGCCAGGCTCAACGTGGCCGCTGCCACCAGATATTTCATGCGCGTCATGACGTTTTGACTTTCCTCAAATGTTTGTCCGGGAGAAACTCTGTTCCTGCTCCCGATTAAGACCAGCTACAATAGCACACTATATTAAACGGCAAAGCCGTAAAACCCAACGTTAAACGAAGAAGCAGTTTATGGCACAACGAGTAGAACTCACCGCAACAGTCTCCGAAAATCAGCTCGGTCAACGCTTAGATCAGGCTTTGGCCGAATTGTTCCCTGATTATTCGCGTTCACGCATAAAAGAATGGATCCTTGACCAGCGCGTGCTGGTAAACGGCAAGATCTGGGACAAACCAAAAGAGAAAGTGTTAGGCGGGGAAGCTGTCGCCATCAATGCTGAAATCGAAGAGGAAATCCGCTTCGAGCCGCAGGATATCCCGCTGGACATCGTCTATGAAGATGATGACATTCTGGTGATCAACAAGCCGCGCGACCTGGTTGTTCATCCGGGGGCGGGGAACCCTGACGGTACGGTACTTAACGCACTTCTCCATTATTACCCGCCTATCGCGGATGTCCCGCGCGCGGGCATCGTACACCGTCTGGATAAAGACACCACCGGTCTGATGGTGGTCGCGAAGACCGTTCCTGCTCAGACTCGTCTGGTGGAATCGCTGCAGCTGCGCGAAATTACCCGTGAGTATGAAGCGGTAGCCATTGGCCATATGACCTCTGGCGGTACGGTGGAAGAGCCAATCAGCCGTCACCCAACCAAACGTACCCATATGTCGGTGCATCCGATGGGTAAACCGGCGGTGACGCACTATCGCATTATGGAGCACTTCCGCATTCATACGCGTCTGCGCCTGCGTCTGGAAACCGGGCGTACTCACCAGATCCGTGTGCATATGGCTCACATTACCCATCCGCTGGTGGGGGATCAGGTCTACGGTGGTCGTCCACGTCCGCCTAAAGGCGCATCGGATGAGTTCATCAGCGTTTTGCGTAAATTCGATCGTCAGGCACTGCACGCGACTATGCTGCGCCTTTACCACCCGATCACCGGTATTCAGATGGAGTGGCACGCGCCTATCCCGCAGGATATGGTGGACCTTATTGAGGCGATGCGTGCTGATTTCGAAGAACATAAGGATCAAGTGGACTGGTTATGACCAAACTGATTGTCCCGGAGTGGCCATTGCCCGAAGGCGTGGCTGCCTGTAGTTCAACCCGTATTGGCGGCGTGAGCCAGGGTGCGTGGGAGTCTTTGAATCTCGGCGCACACTGTGGCGACAACCTGGAGCATGTTGAAGAGAACCGCAGGCGTCTGTTTGCTGCGGGGAACTTGCCGTCGAAGCCGGTCTGGCTGGAACAGGTTCACGGTAACACGGTGCTGAAGTTGACGGGGGAACCCTACGCTTCTAAACGCGCCGATGCCTCCTACAGTAATACTCCGGGAACGGTTTGTGCCGTAATGACCGCCGATTGTCTGCCGGTTCTGTTTTGTAACCGTTCAGGTACCGAGGTTGCAGCAGCCCATGCGGGCTGGCGTGGTCTATGTGAAGGCGTGCTGGAAGAGACGGTCGCCTGCTTTAACGACGAGCCCGCCAATATCATGGCCTGGCTTGGCCCGGCAATTGGTCCTCGTGCTTTTGAAGTGGGCCCAGAGGTTCGCGACGCCTTTATGGAAAAAGATCCGCAAGCCGTGGAAGCCTTCCTGCCTTCCGGGGATAAATATCTGGCCGATATCTACCAGCTCGCTCGCCAGCGTTTGAATAACGTGGGCGTAACGCAGATCTCCGGTGGCGATCGCTGTACCTTCACCGAAAAGGGTGATTTTTTCTCCTATCGCCGCGACAAGACGACGGGTCGTATGGCAAGTTTTATTTGGCTGATATAACCTAAAGAATCAAGACGATCCGGCACGTGCCGTTTTCTTTTCACATAATTCAGGTCATTAACCTTGAATAATTGAGGGATGACCTCATTTAATCTCCAGTAGCAAATTTGACCTGTTATGGGAGGAGTTATGCGTCTGGATCGTCTTACTAATAAATTCCAGCTTGCTCTCGCCGATGCCCAGTCCCTCGCACTGGGGCACGACAACCAATTTATCGAACCTCTTCATTTAATGAGCGCCTTGCTGAATCAGGAAGGGGGATCGGTACGTCCTTTATTAACGTCCGCTGGCATTAATGCTGGCCAGTTACGCACCGCTATCGATCAGGCGCTGAGCCGTTTACCGCAGGTCGAAGGGACCGGCGGTGACGTTCAGCCGTCGCAGGATCTGGTGCGGGTGCTGAACCTTTGCGACAAGCTGGCGCAAAAACGTGGGGACAACTTTATTTCGTCAGAGCTGTTTGTTCTGGCGGCGCTTGAATCACGCGGTACCTTGACCGACCTGCTGAAATCTGCTGGTGCAACCACCGCCAATGTGACTCAGGCGATTGAGAAAATGCGCGGAGGTGAAAGCGTGAATGATCAGGGAGCCGAAGACCAACGTCAGGCTTTGAAGAAATTTACGGTCGATCTGACCGAACGAGCTGAACAGGGCAAACTTGACCCGGTGATCGGCCGTGACGAAGAGATTCGTCGTACTATTCAGGTACTGCAACGTCGTACTAAGAACAACCCGGTACTGATTGGTGAGCCGGGTGTCGGTAAAACCGCCATTGTTGAAGGCCTGGCGCAGCGTATCGTGAACGGTGAAGTGCCGGAAGGTCTGAAAGGACGCCGCGTACTAGCGCTGGATATGGGCGCGCTGGTGGCCGGTGCGAAATACCGCGGGGAGTTCGAAGAGCGTCTGAAAGGCGTGCTTAACGACCTGGCGAAGCAGGAAGGCAACGTCATTCTGTTCATCGACGAACTGCACACCATGGTCGGTGCCGGTAAAGCGGACGGCGCGATGGACGCCGGGAACATGCTGAAACCTGCGCTGGCGCGAGGTGAGCTTCACTGCGTTGGTGCCACTACGCTGGACGAGTACCGTCAGTACATTGAGAAAGATGCTGCGCTGGAACGCCGTTTCCAGAAAGTGTTTGTTGCTGAGCCAAGCGTTGAAGACACCATCGCAATTTTGCGTGGCCTGAAAGAGCGCTATGAACTGCACCACCATGTGCAGATCACTGACCCGGCCATCGTTGCGGCCGCGACGCTTTCGCATCGTTATATCGCGGACCGTCAGCTGCCAGATAAAGCCATCGACCTGATTGATGAGGCGGCATCGAGCATTCGTATGCAGATTGACTCGAAGCCGGAAGAACTGGACAGGCTCGACCGACGTATTATTCAGCTCAAGCTGGAACAGCAGGCGCTGAAGAAAGAGTCTGATGAAGCCAGTAAGAAACGGCTGGATATGCTCAATGAAGAACTGGACGATAAAGAGCGCCAGTATTCTGAGTTAGAAGAAGAGTGGAAAGCCGAGAAAGCATCCCTTTCTGGCACTCAGACCATTAAGGCCGAACTTGAACAGGCAAAAATTGCCATTGAGCAGGCTCGACGCGTGGGCGATCTGGCGCGAATGTCAGAGCTGCAGTACGGCAAAATACCTGAGCTGGAAAAACAGCTTGAGATTGCGACGCAATCGGAAGGTAAAACGATGCGTCTGTTACGTAATAAAGTGACGGATGCCGAAATCGCTGAAGTGCTTGCCCGCTGGACCGGTATTCCCGTGGCGCGCATGCTGGAAGGCGAGCGTGAAAAACTGCTGCGCATGGAGCAGGATCTCCACAATCGCGTAATTGGTCAGAACGAAGCGGTTGAGGCCGTATCCAACGCCATTCGTCGTAGCCGCGCGGGGTTGTCCGATCCGAATCGCCCGATTGGTTCGTTCCTGTTCCTGGGGCCGACCGGTGTTGGTAAAACCGAGCTGTGCAAAGCGCTAGCTAACTTTATGTTCGACAGCGACGATGCGATGGTGCGTATCGACATGTCGGAGTTTATGGAGAAACACTCCGTCTCGCGTCTGGTCGGTGCGCCTCCGGGATACGTCGGTTATGAGGAAGGGGGTTATCTGACTGAAGCGGTGCGCCGTCGTCCTTATTCCGTCATCCTGCTGGATGAGGTGGAAAAAGCGCATCCGGATGTGTTCAACATTCTGCTTCAGGTTCTGGATGATGGCCGCCTGACCGACGGGCAGGGGAGAACGGTCGACTTCCGTAATACGGTTGTCATTATGACCTCGAACCTGGGTTCCGATTTGATTCAGGAACGTTTCGGCGAACTGGACTATAGCCATATGAAGGATCTGGTGCTCGGTGTGGTCAGCCAAAACTTCCGTCCGGAGTTCATCAACCGTATTGATGAAGTGGTGGTCTTCCATCCTCTGGGTGAGAAACACATTGCGTCGATTGCGCAGATCCAGCTGCAGCGTCTGTATAAACGTCTGGAAGAGCGTGGATATGAAATTCACATCTCCGACGATGCGCTGAAGCTGCTGAGCGAGAATGGTTACGACCCGGTGTACGGGGCGCGTCCATTAAAACGCGCTATCCAGCAGCAGATCGAAAACCCGCTGGCGCAGCAGATCCTCTCCGGAGAGTTGATTCCAGGCAAAGTTATCCGTCTGGAAGCCAACGACGATCGCATTGTGGCAGTGCAGTAAGTCACAAAACGCAAAAACGAGCCGCTTGCGGCTCGTTTTTGTTTAAAAACCAGGCGAAAATTGAGGTCTGGAGTAAGGTTTGCCTGGAAAGTGAGCAGTCAGTAAATAATTTTCACTTTACCCTTGCAGGTTCGGAATAACTCCCTATAATGCGCCTCCACTGACACGGAACAACGGCACACACGCCGCCGGGTCAGCAGAGAAAAGCGAAAATAAACGCTTGACTCTGAAGCGGGAAAGCGTAATATGCACACCCCGCGCCGCAGCGAAAAGCGAAGCGGCACTGCTCTTTAACAATTTATCAGACAATCTGTGTGGGCACTCAAAGTGACATGGATTCTTAATGTCTTCGGACAATAAATGAATACCAAGTCTCTGAGTGAACATACGTAATTCATTACGAAGTTTAATTCACGAGCATCAAACTTAAATTGAAGAGTTTGATCATGGCTCAGATTGAACGCTGGCGGCAGGCCTAACACATGCAAGTCGAGCGGTAGCACAGAGAGCTTGCTCTCGGGTGACGAGCGGCGGACGGGTGAGTAATGTCTGGGAAACTGCCTGATGGAGGGGGATAACTACTGGAAACGGTAGCTAATACCGCATAATGTCGCAAGACCAAAGAGGGGGACCTTCGGGCCTCTTGCCATCAGATGTGCCCAGATGGGATTAGCTAGTAGGTGGGGTAACGGCTCACCTAGGCGACGATCCCTAGCTGGTCTGAGAGGATGACCAGCCACACTGGAACTGAGACACGGTCCAGACTCCTACGGGAGGCAGCAGTGGGGAATATTGCACAATGGGCGCAAGCCTGATGCAGCCATGCCGCGTGTATGAAGAAGGCCTTCGGGTTGTAAAGTACTTTCAGCGGGGAGGAAGGCGATAAGGTTAATAACCTTGTCGATTGACGTTACCCGCAGAAGAAGCACCGGCTAACTCCGTGCCAGCAGCCGCGGTAATACGGAGGGTGCAAGCGTTAATCGGAATTACTGGGCGTAAAGCGCACGCAGGCGGTCTGTCAAGTCGGATGTGAAATCCCCGGGCTCAACCTGGGAACTGCATTCGAAACTGGCAGGCTAGAGTCTTGTAGAGGGGGGTAGAATTCCAGGTGTAGCGGTGAAATGCGTAGAGATCTGGAGGAATACCGGTGGCGAAGGCGGCCCCCTGGACAAAGACTGACGCTCAGGTGCGAAAGCGTGGGGAGCAAACAGGATTAGATACCCTGGTAGTCCACGCCGTAAACGATGTCGACTTGGAGGTTGTGCCCTTGAGGCGTGGCTTCCGGAGCTAACGCGTTAAGTCGACCGCCTGGGGAGTACGGCCGCAAGGTTAAAACTCAAATGAATTGACGGGGGCCCGCACAAGCGGTGGAGCATGTGGTTTAATTCGATGCAACGCGAAGAACCTTACCTACTCTTGACATCCAGAGAACTTAGCAGAGATGCTTTGGTGCCTTCGGGAACTCTGAGACAGGTGCTGCATGGCTGTCGTCAGCTCGTGTTGTGAAATGTTGGGTTAAGTCCCGCAACGAGCGCAACCCTTATCCTTTGTTGCCAGCGGTTCGGCCGGGAACTCAAAGGAGACTGCCAGTGATAAACTGGAGGAAGGTGGGGATGACGTCAAGTCATCATGGCCCTTACGAGTAGGGCTACACACGTGCTACAATGGCGCATACAAAGAGAAGCGACCTCGCGAGAGCAAGCGGACCTCATAAAGTGCGTCGTAGTCCGGATTGGAGTCTGCAACTCGACTCCATGAAGTCGGAATCGCTAGTAATCGTAGATCAGAATGCTACGGTGAATACGTTCCCGGGCCTTGTACACACCGCCCGTCACACCATGGGAGTGGGTTGCAAAAGAAGTAGGTAGCTTAACCTTCGGGAGGGCGCTTACCACTTTGTGATTCATGACTGGGGTGAAGTCGTAACAAGGTAACCGTAGGGGAACCTGCGGTTGGATCACCTCCTTACCTTAAAGAACCTGCCTTTGTAGTGCTCACACAGATTGTCTGATGAAAAGTAAATAGCAAGGCGTCTTGCGATTGAGACTTCAGTGTCCCCTTCGTCTAGAGGCCCAGGACACCGCCCTTTCACGGCGGTAACAGGGGTTCGAATCCCCTAGGGGACGCCACTTGCTGGTTCGTGAGTGAAAGTCACCTGCCTTAATATCTCAAAACTCATCTTCGGGTGACGTTTGAGATATTTGCTCTTTAAAAATCTGGATCAAGCTGAAAATTGAAACGACACACATGTTATGTGTGTTCGAGTCTCTCAAATTTTCGCAAGTCGACGGTGAATCGAAAGAAACATCTTCGGGTTGTGAGGTTAAGCGACTAAGCGTACACGGTGGATGCCCTGGCAGTCAGAGGCGATGAAGGACGTGCTAATCTGCGAAAAGCGCCGGCGAGGTGATATGAACCTTTGACCCGGCGATGTCCGAATGGGGAAACCCAGTGCAATTCGTTGCACTATCGTTAACTGAATACATAGGTTAACGAGGCGAACCGGGGGAACTGAAACATCTAAGTACCCCGAGGAAAAGAAATCAACCGAGATTCCCCCAGTAGCGGCGAGCGAACGGGGAGCAGCCCAGAGTCTGAATCAGCTTGTGTGTTAGTGGAACGGTCTGGAAAGTCCGGCGATACAGGGTGACAGCCCCGTACACGAAAGCACACAGGCTGTGAACTCGAAGAGTAGGGCGGGACACGTGGTATCCTGTCTGAATATGGGGGGACCATCCTCCAAGGCTAAATACTCCTGACTGACCGATAGTGAACCAGTACCGTGAGGGAAAGGCGAAAAGAACCCCGGCGAGGGGAGTGAAAAAGAACCTGAAACCGTGTACGTACAAGCAGTGGGAGCACCTTCGTGGTGTGACTGCGTACCTTTTGTATAATGGGTCAGCGACTTATATTCTGTAGCAAGGTTAACCGTATAGGGGAGCCGAAGGGAAACCGAGTCTTAACTGGGCGTTAAGTTGCAGGGTATAGACCCGAAACCCGGTGATCTAGCCATGGGCAGGTTGAAGGTTGGGTAACACTAACTGGAGGACCGAACCGACTAATGTTGAAAAATTAGCGGATGACTTGTGGCTGGGGGTGAAAGGCCAATCAAACCGGGAGATAGCTGGTTCTCCCCGAAAGCTATTTAGGTAGCGCCTCGTGAATTCATCTTCGGGGGTAGAGCACTGTTTCGGCTAGGGGGCCATCCCGGCTTACCAACCCGATGCAAACTACGAATACCGAAGAATGTTATCACGGGAGACACACGGCGGGTGCTAACGTCCGTCGTGAAGAGGGAAACAACCCAGACCGCCAGCTAAGGTCCCAAAGTCATGGTTAAGTGGGAAACGATGTGGGAAGGCACAGACAGCCAGGATGTTGGCTTAGAAGCAGCCATCATTTAAAGAAAGCGTAATAGCTCACTGGTCGAGTCGGCCTGCGCGGAAGATGTAACGGGGCTAAACCATGCACCGAAGCTGCGGCAGCGACGCTTATGCGTTGTTGGGTAGGGGAGCGTTCTGTAAGCCGTTGAAGGTGTGCTGTGAGGCATGCTGGAGGTATCAGAAGTGCGAATGCTGACATAAGTAACGATAAAGCGGGTGAAAAGCCCGCTCGCCGGAAGACCAAGGGTTCCTGTCCAACGTTAATCGGGGCAGGGTGAGTCGACCCCTAAGGCGAGGCCGAAAGGCGTAGTCGATGGGAAACAGGTTAATATTCCTGTACTTGGTGTTACTGCGAAGGGGGGACGGAGAAGGCTATGTTAGCCGGGCGACGGTTGTCCCGGTTTAAGCATGTAGGCGGAACGATTAGGTAAATCCGGTCGTTTATTAACGCTGAGGTGTGATGACGAGGCACTACGGTGCTGAAGTAACAAATGCCCTGCTTCCAGGAAAAGCCTCTAAGCATCAGGTAACATCAAATCGTACCCCAAACCGACACAGGTGGTCAGGTAGAGAATACCAAGGCGCTTGAGAGAACTCGGGTGAAGGAACTAGGCAAAATGGTGCCGTAACTTCGGGAGAAGGCACGCTGATATGTAGGTGAAGCCCCTGCGGGTGGAGCTGAAATCAGTCGAAGATACCAGCTGGCTGCAACTGTTTATTAAAAACACAGCACTGTGCAAACACGAAAGTGGACGTATACGGTGTGACGCCTGCCCGGTGCCGGAAGGTTAATTGATGGGGTTAGCGGCAACGCGAAGCTCTTGATCGAAGCCCCGGTAAACGGCGGCCGTAACTATAACGGTCCTAAGGTAGCGAAATTCCTTGTCGGGTAAGTTCCGACCTGCACGAATGGCGTAATGATGGCCAGGCTGTCTCCACCCGAGACTCAGTGAAATTGAACTCGCTGTGAAGATGCAGTGTACCCGCGGCAAGACGGAAAGACCCCGTGAACCTTTACTATAGCTTGACACTGAACACTGGTCCTTGATGTGTAGGATAGGTGGGAGGCTTTGAAGCGTGGACGCCAGTCTGCGTGGAGCCGCCCTTGAAATACCACCCTTTAATGGCTGGTGTTCTAACGTAGACCCGTAATCCGGGTTGCGGACAGTGTCTGGTGGGTAGTTTGACTGGGGCGGTCTCCTCCCAAAGAGTAACGGAGGAGCACGAAGGTTAGCTAATCCTGGTCGGACATCAGGAGGTTAGTGCAATGGCATAAGCTAGCTTGACTGCGAGAGTGACGGCTCGAGCAGGTGCGAAAGCAGGTCATAGTGATCCGGTGGTTCTGAATGGAAGGGCCATCGCTCAACGGATAAAAGGTACTCCGGGGATAACAGGCTGATACCGCCCAAGAGTTCATATCGACGGCGGTGTTTGGCACCTCGATGTCGGCTCATCACATCCTGGGGCTGAAGTAGGTCCCAAGGGTATGGCTGTTCGCCATTTAAAGTGGTACGCGAGCTGGGTTTAGAACGTCGTGAGACAGTTCGGTCCCTATCTGCCGTGGGCGCTGGAGAATTGAGGGGGGCTGCTCCTAGTACGAGAGGACCGGAGTGGACGCATCACTGGTGTTCGGGTTGTCATGCCAATGGCACTGCCCGGTAGCTAAATGCGGAAAAGATAAGTGCTGAAAGCATCTAAGCACGAAACTTGCCCCGAGATGAGTTCTCCCTGACCCTTTAAGGGTCCTGAAGGAACGTTGAAGACTACGACGTTGATAGGTCGGGTGTGTAAGCGCAGCGATGCGTTGAGCTAACCGATACTAATGAACCGTGAGGCTTAACCTTACAACGCCGAAGGTGTTTTGGCGAAGAGACACGATATTTTCAGCTGATACAGATTAACAGAATTTGCCTGGCGGCTTTAGCGCGGTGGTCCCACCTGACCCCATGCCGAACTCAGAAGTGAAACGCCGTAGCGCCGATGGTAGTGTGGGGTCTCCCCATGTGAGAGTAGGGAACTGCCAGGCATCAATTAGAAGAACCCCGTACCGAAAGGTGCGGGGTTTTTTGCTTTGTGCTTACCCAATCTGGCCTTTCTCTTAATCCCTTATCCTGCTAATGGAATATGTGATCTTTGTCTCAATGTTGTTTATAACAAAATTATAACATTTCATTTACGAGGTAATTGAGTCTACTGGCTCAATACGCCGCAGTTTATGGCAGGAGCATAATCACAATGACAGAAAGCATTACATCAAACGGGACGCTGGCTAACAGTGATACCCGAAGAAGGGTATGGGCAATCGTCAGCGCCTCTTCAGGGAATCTGGTTGAATGGTTCGACTTTTACGTCTACTCATTCTGTTCACTCTACTTCGCACATATCTTCTTCCCCTCAGGCAATACCACGACACAACTTCTTCAAACGGCAGGCGTATTTGCCGCAGGATTCTTGATGAGACCCATCGGCGGATGGTTATTCGGCCGCATTGCGGATCGTCGCGGGCGTAAGGCCTCTATGCTGATCTCGGTTTGTATGATGTGCTTTGGCTCTCTGGTGATCGCCTGCTTGCCGGGATATGAATCGATTGGCACCTGGGCACCCGCGTTACTGCTACTGGCCCGCTTATTCCAGGGATTATCGGTAGGTGGCGAATACGGTACCAGCGCGACTTACATGAGTGAGATTGCGCTGGAAGGGCGTAAAGGCTTTTACGCCTCGTTCCAGTACGTCACGCTTATTGGTGGTCAGTTGCTGGCCATTCTTGTGGTGGTGATCCTGCAGCAGATCCTGACGGATGAACAACTTCATGCCTGGGGATGGCGGATCCCTTTCGCGATGGGGGCCGTGCTGGCGATCGTCGCGCTTTGGCTACGCCGTCAGCTGGATGAAACCTCTCAGAAAGAGGTCAGGACGCTGAAGGAAGCGGGAACATTCAAGGGATTATGGCGTAACCGCAAAGCTTTCCTGATGGTGCTGGGCTTCACTGCAGGTGGTTCTCTCAGTTTCTATACTTTCACCACCTATATGCAAAAGTACCTGGTGAACACCACCGGAATGCACGCCAACGTCGCCAGCGTTGTCATGACCGTGGCGCTATTTGTCTTTATGCTCATACAGCCGATCGTCGGTGCGCTCTCGGACAAAATTGGCCGACGTACCTCGATGCTTATTTTTGGCGGATTGTCGGCGCTCTGTACCGTGCCTATTTTGACTGCGCTTCAGCATGTCTCCTCACCGTATGCAGCATTTGCGCTGGTCATGCTGGCGATGGTGATTGTCAGTTTCTATACCTCTATCAGCGGGATATTGAAGGCCGAAATGTTCCCGGCGCAGGTACGTGCTTTAGGCGTCGGGCTCTCTTATGCGGTAGCCAACGCGTTGTTTGGCGGATCGGCAGAGTACGTTGCGTTGTCTCTTAAATCGTGGGGAAGTGAAACGACATTCTTCTGGTACGTGACGGTAATGGGAGCCCTTGCTTTCATTGTCTCTCTGATGCTGCATCGCAAGGGTAAAGGTATTCGTCTTTAGTAATGCGCCATCTGCCACACGGCATAGCCGGTCGTAGCGCCAGCGACATCCCAGGCAAAATCTTTCCAGCTCCAGCCGCTCCCTGCGGGGCGGCTATCCCACAGCTCTTTTGATGCCCCAAGACCGACTGAGAACATCAACCCTATAGCCGCGCTACGGTCCCGGCTATACCCCTGATGCTGCGCATATTCATTACCGGCTGCGGACACCATCGCGGAGGCGAGGAAATGTTGTGCTTTATCCTGTCCGGACCAGCTGTCGTTGGCCATATGGCTACAGCCACTCAGAAAGAGGACGCTCAGTAATAAAGGAATGCGCATCAACGGGCTCCATAAAAAAGCCCTGCGGTTGGCAGGGCCTGGATATTACAGAATACGGCTGATAAGTCGGTCGATACGGATGCGACGTAAGCGGCGAATAAGCTTGCGGACTTTCACCGGATAATCGGCGATGCTCTGCAATTCGCGGTAATGATTCACCACGGTTGTATGCGTGCGAATCAGTTCCAGCTCACGCTCGCGCTGTGCGGCTAACTCATGCTGCGGGTCGTGGATCAGGATAGCGTTTTCCAGATCCAGTCGCCAGGCGCGTGGGTTCAGGTTGTTACCGGTCAGCAGCATCCACTCATCGTCGACCCACATGCCTTTCAGATGGTAACTGTTGTCTTCATCTTTCCAGAGACGCACAACCAGCTGGTCAGTGTTGACGTAATACTGTAATCGGCTCAGGAAACGGCGCAGGTTAATCTCATAGAGATAGGGCAGCGCACCGATGATTTTGAACGGCTGATCTTCAGGAATGAAAAAGTCGTTTGCCGTTTTATCACCGACGATGATCTCCACTTTTTTACCGTCGCGCAGTAGCTGAATGATATTACGCACCAGCACGGCCGGAAGGTTGAAGTACGGCGTACAGATGGTGAGCTTCTGCTCCGCGCACGGCATCAGATGGAAGATCGTTTTGTTCAGCTGGCTTGATTTGCCGAGCCCTACCAGCGGGGTAACGGATAACTCTTCGTTGTTCGCATCACCCTGGAAATGATAGACCGCATCGCGGAGCTCCTGGCGGAAGGCGCGAACATCGTTTTTGATCTCCGGGCTTTTCGGACGCTCGGGATCGTCAAGGCGATTGACGCCACGACCATGTACCAGATTTTTATCAACCCAGTTAAACATGATATCGGCCATCTGTGGATTACGAATCAGATGGTAACGGTCGTAGCGATATTTATCGAGCTGATGCAGGTAAACATCATTCAGACTGGCGCCGCTGTAAAGCACACTGTCATCAATGATAAAGCCCTTGAAATGAAGGACGCCGAGCGCTTCACGGGTATTAACAGGTACGCCATAAACAGGCACATCAACGCCAGGATTTTCCTGCGCCGTGCGGCAATACCAGTCAGCATTGGTGTTTGAAGCGGCTGCGCCGATACGGCCACGCTGAGCGCGATGCCAGTCTACCAGCACGCGAACATCCAGTTCCGGACGCTGACGTTTAGCTTCATAGAGTGCGTTCAGGATCGCGCGCCCGCCTTCATCTTGTTCAAGATACAGAGCCACAATGCAAATGCGTCGCGTGGCGCTGGCAATCTTTTCCAGAAGCGTCTCCCGAAAATGAGCGGGAGCGTAAAAGAACTCTACATCATCAACTGACTGAGAAATCTTCGGTAGTTGAGCAAGGTGTTGTTGATGTTTATTACGCTTAAATTTTGACAACATCACAGTGCGTTTCTTCTCTGTTCATTGAAGGGTTGTCTGTACCATGCAAACAACATAAGCGGACAATGATACCACCAGTCCCGTCCAAAGTGGGTAACATTTCCAGTAGCTTACTTGTGTTTGTCTGCCGATGTCAGACTAAGGGACAAGGCAACAATACCTTCGTCCAGCTGAATATCAACCTCAAATCCAAGTTTTCGCGCCAGGGTCACCATACCGCGATTGTTAGGCATAGTAATGCCATTGAGGCGTAACAATCCGTGATCTCGCGTATAACTGATGAGTTTTTCCAGCAGCCGTCTTCCCAGGCCCAGACCTTTAAGATCGGAGCGGACCAGTACGGCAAATTCCGCATCGACGTTATCCGGGTCAGAAATAGCACGCGTGACGCCGAGGATCTCATCCCCCTTATCGGAGCGACGAACGGCAACAAACGCCATTTCTCGATCGTAGTCGATCTGGGTCATATTAGCTAAATCATCGTGGGTAAATTCGTTGATTTCGCTAAAATAGCGATAATAGAGATCTTCTTTCGTAACTTGAGAGATAAAGGCCCGCAGCTGGGGTTCATCCTCCGGCAGAATAGGGCGGAACAAGGCGCGTTGCCCATTTTTCATCTCAACCCATTCCTCCAGCTGCAGAGGATATGGCCGGATCGCCAGACGGCTCTCTCTGTCACCTTCGAATGGCGCGATATCCAGCGTCACGTCCAGCGCCGTAAACTCGCTGCCGGAGGCGAGAAGCGGATGAATATCCAGCCGCTGGATCTCTGCACAATCCACAATCAGGTTAGACACCTGCACCAGAAACTGACTTAACCCGGCAATATCGAGCGGACGCAGCGCACTTCGGCCTCGGATCTTTTTGCTTTTAATCGCCTGAATGATCAGATAACGCGCCAGATTCATGTTCAGCGGCGGTAATGCCACCACGGCTTGTTCTTCAGGCCGCCATTCTACACCGCCTTCTCCCAGCATGATGAGGGGACCAAACACCGGATCGTGTTCGACCACAACCCGTAACTCCTGAGCCCCTGCGCGGTTAGCCATGCTTTGCACCAGCAGTCCGTGGATCCTTGCCTGCGGCCAGGCCATTTTGACACGGTCGAAGATGGCATCTGCGGCCTGCTGTACTTCCGTTGCCGTGCGCAGGTATAACATGACCCCCTGAACATCAGACTTATGCGGAATATCCGGGGAACGCAGCTTAAGGGCAACCGGGTAGCCAATTTGCTCAGCTATATGAACGGCCTCAGCGCTGTCGCTGGCGATCCAGGTCGGCAGGGTTTGCATTCCGTAGCTACCCAGAATGGGTTGAACTTCATGCGTATCAAGCGACGTCGCCCCCTCTTCGATAGCCTGCTGCAACAGCCGGTGAACGTCGACGGTGTTCGCCGTGAGATTACCGGGCAACGCCGGCGTTTCACGTAGCTGTTTCTGGTTGCGGCGATATTCCACCATATGCATAAACGCGGTGATGGTGCCTTCCGGTGTGCGGTAGGTTGGCAGCCCGGCTTCGCTGAACAAGCGTCGCGCTTCCTGAGAGGAAAACTCACCGCACCAGTTGGTCAGCAGGGTGACGTATTTGCCTCGCGGATGATTGCGCACGGCATCAATAAGCGCACGCGCGCTTTCACTCCCGGGAGCTACCGCGCTGGGGGAGTGGATAATCATCAGCGCATCGAAATCCTGGCTATCCAGCAAAATGGAGATAGCACGGATATAGCGCTCGCTGCTGGCATCATCACGCAAATCAAGCGGATTGCCGGGCGTAACGCTTGCCGGAAGCGCTTCTTTCAGACGCTGCAGCGTCTCTTCACTCAGCGTTGCCAGCTTGCCGAAGCGCCGCCACAGCTCGTCCAGCGCAAGTGCAGCAGGGGCGGCACCATTGCTGACAATCATTAACTTCTCGCCGCGCAGCGGGCGCATATGGCTTAACGTCTCAACGGCGGAAAAAAGCTCGTGCGTATCCTGTACGCGCAGCAGCCCCGCGCGCTGAATGGCAGCATCCCAGGCCGGATCCATACCGGAATGCGAATGCAACAGACGCTGTGCTGCAGGGCTGCGTCCGCTTTTGATCACCAGGATCGGCTTATTACGCGAAGCGCTTCGCGAAGCCGATACAAAACGACGGGCGTCGCTGAGGTGTTCAAGATAAAGCAGGATCGCACTGGTTTTGCCGTCACGCGCCAGAAAATCCAGCAGTTCATCAACGTCGATATCCAGACTGTCGCCGAGGGCAATGAAGTAGGAGAATCCCATTTCACGCTGCTGCGCCCAGTCGAGAATGGTGTTTGATACCGCGGCCGACTGCGAAATAAAAGCGAGCTTGCCTTTGCGGATTGGGACCGGGGAGAAACTGGCATTCAGCCCCTGCCAGGGGGCGAGCAGGCCCAGACTGTTTGGCCCCAGGATGCGCATTTGATAGCGGTTGGCGCATGCCAGCAGCTCGGCTTTCTGCTCGGGCGGAGAGGAGAGGATAATGCAGGTTTTACACCCTTTCTTCCCGAGTGACTCCAGCAGTTCCGGATTACGCTTTGCGTTGGTACAAAGTACGGCAAGATCCGGCACGAAAGGCAGGCTTTGTACATCAGGCCATGCAAGCACTCCCTGGACGGCCTTATAAGCCGGCGTGACGGGCATGACGGGGCCGTTAAATCCCCCGGCCAGCAGGTTACGCATCATCAGATAGCCAGCACGATCCGGTTTCATTGATGCGCCGATTACGGCTATGGATTTAGGACGAAGTAGCGCTTCTAACCCTCGCTGGCTCATGCAGGCCTCCTGTGAATGCAAGCGACCTGATGATTTTAAACGCTTTCTGGCTCTGTTGCTGTGACACTGCCCTTATGAACGGTTTTTCCTGCCAGATAGCGCTCGCGAAAACATGAGAAATGGTTGCCCAGAGCCGCAGCCGCAGCGGTATCTCCCGCCAGATCCAGAAGCGCAATGGCCACCTCGGCGGTGCAGTACTGCCCGTCAGCATGCGCTTCGCGCAGGCGGTAGGCGGAAACGCGGGAAAGGTCGACAGATATCACCGGCAGGGCGTCGAGGTAAGGGCTTTTGCGAAACATTTTGCGCGCTTCGGTCCAGGTGCCGTCCAGCATAATAAACAGCGGCGGTTTACCGGATGGCGGCGCCGAAAGCACCTGACGATCTGCGCCCGCATAAGAGGCCGGGAAAACGACCATTGGCTGATAGTCCGGGCTTGCCACCAGGTCGAGCAGGGCCTGAGGCGGTTCGGTACGGGACCACTGAAACGCAACGGTATCCGGCAGAATATCGGCGATAAGACGCCCCGTATTGCTGGGCTTCATCGGTTCGGTATCGAACATGACCAGACAAAAACGGCTCTCTGCCGAACTCGTGGCCAGCGTCTCGCACAGGCAAACCTTCAGCGGTAGCAGGCAGCGCTGACAGCGACGAATACGATTGCCGCGGGCAAGAAAGGGGCGAGTCGCGCGCGCAAGGCGCTCGGCACGTAATTTAAGGACAGCGTTATCAGTCATGGGCGAAATGCAGGAAAAACGCTATTTTCGCAGAGGCGGGAGCGGGGCACAAGATGTGCCCCTGGGATTGTTACAGTGATTCGTTTAACCAGCTATCGAACGGAGCTTTCGGAACCGCACCGTTGAGCATGTCGACCATTTCACCGTTTTTGAAGATCATAATGGTCGGAATACTGCGGATTTGAAAACGCGCGCTGAGCTCGCGCTCCGCCTCGGTATTGACCTTCACGAAGCGCATCTTACCGCTGCGCTCTTCGGCCACATCCTCAAAGATCGGCGCAAAGTTTCGGCACGGGCCGCACCATGGCGCCCAGAAATCGATCACGACAGGAAGATCGTCCTTGAGGAGTTTGTCCAGCGTAGCACCCGTCGCGTTAATGACATCGCCATCAAACAATTCATGGCCACAACGCCCGCATTTCGCACCATCTTCAATCCGATCGTCCGGAATGCGATTAAGAGCCTGACAGTTGGCACATACGGTATTCATAACTAACCTCTGATAGAGCCGTGGGACAGCGGCAGTATGCCGATAATGTTTCTAATATGTTACATATTATCAATGAGCCTGTTTGAAACAACAATGCGTTTTATTCAATGAGAACAATAGTCACAGGCTTTTGTACGAAATTATGGCTATGCGCTGGCACATCGGGTAATCTGCGCGCTTCGCGCAGCGCTGGTGGAGAAAAGCATGAACGACGAAATGAAAAACAAAAGCGGCAAGGTCAAAGTGATGTATGTCCGCAGTGATGATGACTCTGATAAACGCACCCAAAATCCGCGTACCGGAAAAGGTGGCGGGCGTCCGGCGTCTTCTCGTGCAGACGGTGGCCGTCGCCCCGCCCGCGATGACAGAAACAACCGCAGTGATGACCGCAAACGTGACGATCGCAAACGCGATGACCGTCCGCGTTCCGACCGCCCACGTAGTGACCGTCCGCGTGATGACTTCTCACGTGATAACGCTTCCCCGTGGCGCACCGTTTCTCGCGCCCCTGGCGATGAGACGGTGGAAAAAGCCGATCACGGCGGTATCAGCGGTAAAAGCTTTATCGACCCGGAAGTGCTGCGCCGTCAGCGCGCGGAAGAGACCCGCGTGTATGGCGAGAACGCCTGCCAGGCGCTGTTCCAGAGCCGTCCTGAGTGTATCGTCCGCGCCTGGTTTATCCAGAGCGTGACCCCACGCTTTAAAGAAGCGCTGCGCTGGATGGCGGCAAACCGTAAAGCCTACCACGTGGTTGATGATGCTGAGCTGACCAAAGCGTCTGGCACCGAGCACCACGGCGGCGTTTGCTTCCTGATCAAAAAACGTAACGGCACGACCGTGCAGCAGTGGGTCAGCCAGGCGGATGCCGATGACTGCGTGCTGGCTCTGGAAGATGTGGGCAATCCGCATAACCTGGGCGCAATGATGCGCAGCTGCGCGCACTTTGGCGTGAAAGGCGTGCTGTTGCAGGATGCCGCGCTGCTGGAATCCGGCGCCGCGATCCGTACTGCGGAAGGTGGAGCCGAGCACGTACAGCCAATCACCGGCGACAGCGTTCTGGATGCCCTGGAGCAGTTCCGTAAAGCGGGCTATTCCATCGTGACCACTTCGAGCCACGCCGGTACGCCGCTGTTTAAAGCGACACTGCCGCGTAAAATGGTTCTGGTGCTGGGTCAGGAGCGCGATGGTCTGTCTGACGCGGCGCTCTCCAGTGCAGATCTGAGCGTCTCTATCGACGGGACGGGCAATGTGGAAAGTCTGAACGTTTCCGTTGCGACCGGCGTGCTGCTGGCCGAATGGTGGCGTCAGAACAAAGCGTAAGCCTTTATGCTTTTTGTATGCCCGGTTCACCGGGCATACAAACTCACACTACTCGCTTTCTGCCGGTAACACAGGCATCCAGTCAATTGGCGTTTCGCCACGTTTTTCCAGCCATTCATTCGCCAGAACAAAATGATTACTGCCAAAGAAACCTCGATGCGCAGACAGCGGTGACGGGTGCGGTGCTTTCAGGACATGGTGACGCTGACGGTCGATGATCGCTCCTTTCTTCTGCGCATGCGATCCCCACAGTAAAAACACGACCCCTTCGCGATGCTCATTGATAAGGCTGATGACTTTATCGGTAAACGTCTCCCAGCCCAGGCTGGCGTGCGAGTGCGCCTGGCCCGCCCGTACGGTGAGCACCGTATTCAATAACAGCACGCCCTGGCGAGCCCAGCTTTCCAGATAGCCGTGAGTGGGGCGGGTAAACCCGGGCACGGTTCCCTCAAGCTCTTTATACATATTGAGCAGGGAAGGCGGGATAGCCACGCCCGGACGCACGGAAAAGGCCAGTCCATGTGCTTGCCCAGGGCCGTGATAGGGATCCTGACCCAGAATGACCACTTTCACATCGCTCAGCTCGGTGTAGCGGAATGCGTTGAACACATCTTTCTGCGGCGGATAAATTGTCTGTCCGGACTGACGTTCAGCGGCAACGGTGCTGAGCGTATTGATAAAATAAGGCTGCTGCTTTTCTTCTGCCAGCACGTCATGCCAGGTTAAAGGTGTCGTCATCTCGCTCTCCTGCGAATCTCAATCTGTGACTAGCTTAACCGTTAAATTCACGGGCGCAAAATTACAGGTGGAAAATGCGCGTAAGTCACTCAATTTATGTTGAAATTATGCAGGTTGAATTGAATTGGTAAGGTTGCGAAATTGATCTGGAGCAATAAATTCAGACCACACTCTTTGTGTGGTTGGGGTTTTTGTTGATTTAAATCAATAAATCGCGGTGGTGTGAATGATATATATACACACAAGAAACAATGGTTTTACCAATTGGCCGCGAGAGGCCGACATCAGTTAATGTAGCCTAAGGGAGGCAACACATGATTACAGGTATCCAGATTACTAAAGCTGCAAATGACGATCTGCTCAACTCTTTCTGGCTGCTGGACAGCGAGAAAAACGAAGCGCGCTGCGTCGTAGCGAAAGCGGGTTTTGCAGAAGATGAAATCGTGCCGGTAAGCAAACTGGGCGAGATCGAGTACCGTGAAATTCCAATGGAAGTGAAACCGGAAGTGCGCGTGGAAGGTGGTCAGCACCTGAACGTTAACGTACTGCGTCGTGAAACGCTGATGGATGCAGTTGAGCATCCAGAAAAATATCCACAGCTGACCATTCGCGTGTCCGGCTATGCAGTTCGCTTCAACTCTCTCACCCCGGAGCAGCAGCGCGACGTTATTGCGCGTACCTTTACTGAAAGCCTGTAACGGCTTCAGACAGGGGGGAATAAAAAAGCCGGGATTTTCCCGGCTTTTTTTTACTCTTCAGATTTCGTCTCTGGTGCGGCAGAGCTTGGCTTACGGCGCTTACCAATATTTTTGGTGTCGCGGTGGCGCTGCTTCACGCGCGGTTTCTCTTTTTCTTTCTCTTTTCTCTCAGCACGTTTCGCGAGCGCTTTCTTGGACGGTTTGCCCGTCATTTTTTCGCTCGGCGCACGCGTGGTCGGGCGGAGTTCGTCAATAACGCGCGCTTTCAGCGGCTCATCAACATAGCGGCCAATTTTCTGCAGCAGCAGGTAGTCATGCGCTTCGACCAGTGAAATCGCAATACCTTTGCGGCCCGCGCGGCCGGTACGGCCAATACGGTGCAGATAGGTATCTCCGCTGCGCGGCATATCGAAGTTAATGACGTGGCTGACGTCCGGGATGTCGATCCCACGCGCGGCTACGTCTGTTGCAACCAGTACGTTAACGCGGCCATCGGTCAGGCGCTTAATGCCTTCGGTACGCTTGATCTGCGCCATCTCGCCTTCAAGATAGCAGTTGTTTATTCCGGCGTTACGCAGCATTTCAGCCAGCTCGTGCACGCGCTCGCGCTTACGCACGAACACGATTGTACGCAGAGCATCTTCCTGCTTCAGCAGGTGCTTGAGCAATTCAACCTTGTGCTCAAGGTTGTCCGCGCGGTAATACCACTGGTGAATCTTCTTACGCTCGCGCGTGGACGGCGTGGCAGACACTTCTACCGGATCTTCCAGCAGACGCTCCGCGAAATCTTTAATCGCTTCCCCTTCGAGGGTGGCAGAGAAGAGCATCGTCTGGTTACGCCAGCGCGTTTCACCCGCAATATGCTCGATATCCTGCGCGAAGCCCATGTCCAGCATGCGGTCGGCTTCGTCAAGAATCAGGGTTTCGACCGCGCGGCAGTCGAAGTTCTCTTCTTTAATGTACTGCAGCAGACGGCCCGTCGTCGCAACGACGATGTCCTGGTTTTCGCTGAACACTTCGGCGTGGTTCATATACGCAACGCCGCCGGTGATGGTGGCGATATCAAGATGAGTATTCGCCGCAAGTTCACGCGCGTGATCGGCAACTTGCATTGCCAGTTCGCGCGTAGGCGTCAGGATTAAAATACGCGGCGGGCCAGATTTCTTGCGTGGGAAGTCGAGCAGATGCTGCAACACAGGCAGCAAATAGGCTGCTGTCTTCCCCGTGCCGGTTGGCGCAGAACCGAGCACATCGCGGCCCTCAAGCGCAGGCGGAATGGCCGCTGCCTGAATGGCGGTCGGGCGTGTAAAGCCTTTGCTCTCTAGTGCATTGAGCAGGCTTTCATCGAGTTCAAGTTCGGAAAAAGTCGTTACAGTCATGTTCTACCTCTGTGTGGGGCGCTGATTATAGACGTTACGGCTGTAATCTTCATCTGTTTGTATGGATATCGCTTTTCGGCCACTTCGCTTTCCCCTATGCTACTCCAGTTTCACTTAGAAGGTTGCCCTGACATGTCTCAACTCAAAGCGCAGCTGCGCCGCGATGGTTTTACGTTTAAACAATTTTTTGTCGCTCACGATCGCTGTGCCATGAAAGTCGGTACAGACGGTATTTTACTGGGAGCATGGGCGCCTGTCGCAGGCGTTAAGCGTATTCTTGATATCGGTACCGGTAGCGGGCTGGTGGCGTTGATGCTGGCACAGCGTACGGAAGAGCATGTCACCATTGATGCCGTTGAACTGGATGCGCAGGCCGCAGAGCAGGCGAGTGAAAATGTGGCCGAATCCCCATGGGCAGCCCGAATGAGAGTCGAATGCGCAGATATACTGGCCTGGGCGCCTGAACAAACCGCGCGTTACGATCTGATCGTCAGCAACCCTCCCTACTACGAACCCGGCGTTGAGTGCGGCTCGCCTGAGCGCGAACAGGCGCGTTATACCAGCTCCCTCGATCATAAAGCGCTGCTCACCAGTGCGGCAGAACTGATCTCCGAAGAGGGTTTTTTCTGCGTGGTTCTGCCGGAGAGTACGGGCAACACGTTCATCGGTATCGCGCAGGAGATCGGCTGGACGTTACGTCTGCGTACCGATATTTCAGATACGGACGGACGGCTGCCGCACCGCGTGCTGCTGGCGCTCTCGCCAAAAGAGGGTGAATGCTTTAATGACCGAATGGTTATCCGTGGGCCAGACCAGCGTTATTCCGAAGATTATACTGCCCTGACCCAGGCGTTTTATCTGTTTATGTAAACCTGCGGGGCGAGTATCGACGGGCCGGACTCAGCAAGCTGATCCGGGTAGTCGAGGGTATAATGCAACCCGCGGCTCTCTTTACGCATCATCGCGCAGCGAACAATCAGCTCGGCAACCTGCACCAGGTTGCGCAGCTCCAGCAGATTATTGGAGACCCGGAAGTTGGCGTAATATTCATCAATTTCCTGCTGCAGCATGGTGATGCGGCGCAATGCGCGTTCAAGACGTTTCGTGGTGCGCACAATCCCTACGTAATCCCACATAAACAGCCGTAGCTCATGCCAGTTGTGCTGGATCACGACCAGCTCGTCCGGGTTATCCACGCGGCTTTCATCCCAGGCCGGCAGGCGCTCTGTCTCACGGGCGTAAGGCATGCGTTTCGCGATGTCTTCCGCTGCAGACCATCCGTAGACCAGACATTCGAGCAGCGAGTTAGAGGCCATACGGTTCGCGCCGTGAAGCCCTGTATAGCTGACCTCGCCAATAGCATACAGACCATCAACATCGGTACGCCCATGGTCGTCAACCATTACGCCACCGCAGGTATAGTGGGCGGCTGGCACAATGGGCACCGGATCGCGGGTTAAATCAATGCCAAGATTGAGCAGCTTTTCGTAAATCATCGGGAAATGCTGGCGAATGAACGCTGCTGGCTTATGGCTGATATCGAGATACATGCAGTCCACGCCAAGGCGTTTCATTTCATGGTCGATGGCGCGAGCGACAATATCACGAGGGGCCAGTTCGCTCCGGGCGTCAAAGTCCGGCATAAAGCGGGAGCCATCAGGGCGTTTCAGATACGCGCCTTCACCGCGCAGGGCTTCCGTCAGCAGGAAGTTGCGCGCCTGAGGGTGGAACAAGGCGGTGGGGTGAAACTGATTAAATTCGAGATTCGCCACCCGGCAGCCGGCGCGCCAGGCCATCGCTATACCGTCTCCGGAGGCAATGTCCGGGTTAGTGGTGTACTGATACACCTTGGAGGCGCCGCCCGTAGCCAGCACAACAGCCTTCGCCTGACAGGTTTCCACCTTTTCTCTAACTCTGTTCCAGACCCATGCGCCTACCACGCGACGCGTGCCGGGCAGGCCAATCTTGTCGGAGACAATCAGGTCAACGGCATTACTTCGCTCAAGAACCCGAATATTAGGATGGCTCAGCGCTTTACTGACCAGCGTGGTTTCCACTTCTTTGCCAGTCGCATCCGCTGCGTGGAGGATGCGGCGGTGGCTGTGGCCGCCTTCGCGAGTCAGGTGGTAGCTCTCTTCACCGTTGGGTTGAACCTGCGTATCAAACAGTACGCCCTGGTCGATAAGCCACTGAACGCAATGACGGGCGTTGCTGGCGACAAACTCCGCGGCGTGCGGATCCACGATCCCGGCCCCGGCAATCAGCGTATCTTCAACGTGGGATGCGATACTGTCTGTCTCATCGAACACGGCAGCAATGCCGCCCTGAGCATAAAACGTGGAACCTTCACTTATCGGCCCTTTACTCAGAACGATAACGTTTTGATGCTCGGCCAGGCGCAGCGCCAGAGAGAGACCGGCAGCGCCGCTGCCGATGATCAGTACATCACAATGGAGTTCAGGTGTTGTGTTCATGATTGTTGTTTAATTTACTAAACAGAGTTTGGTCAGAATAGCACCCGGATGCGATTTATCGCACGTTTTTTTTAAAGGTTGTTGCAACGGCTAAACGCGTAAGCGGAGGTAAACGGAGGGTAAATGAGTGAAATTATTTTGCGAAGCAGATCGTTAGCGTCAGATTTTGTGGTGAAATAAAAACGGGGTTGCGTTACTCTTCTGGCGGGAAAAAGATGTTTCTTGTCAGAAAGTGGTGCGTATCGTGAACAGACTTATAATGAGAGAAAATGAACAGTCTGCGGCGCGATGAACAAAAACAAAGGCGTTAAGGAACTTATTGAAGATCAGACACTCTAACTCGGTGCTTGCTCAAAGTGCGGTATTTTAGAGTGGCGTTTCGATAACGCGTGGAATTTAGGTTTGGGGAGACATTACCTCGGATGAGCGAGCAGTTAACGGACCAGGTCCTGGTTGAACGGGTCCAGAAGGGAGATCAGAAAGCCTTTAACTTACTGGTGGTGCGCTACCAGCATAAGGTGGCGAGCCTGGTTTCCCGCTATGTACCGTCAGGCGACGTGCCTGATGTAGTGCAAGAGTCTTTTATTAAGGCCTATCGCGCGCTGGATTCTTTCCGGGGAGATAGTGCTTTTTATACCTGGCTGTACCGTATTGCGGTCAATACGGCAAAGAATTATCTGGTCGCTCAGGGCCGTCGTCCGCCGTCAACTGATGTGGACGCAATCGACGCCGAAAACTTCGAAAGTGGCGGCGCATTGAAAGAAATTTCGAACCCTGAGAACTTAATGTTGTCAGAAGAGCTGAGACAAATCGTTTTTCGCACGATCGAGTCGCTCCCGGAAGATTTACGCATGGCAATTACGTTACGGGAGCTGGATGGTCTGAGCTATGAAGAGATAGCCGCTATCATGGATTGTCCGGTCGGCACGGTACGTTCACGAATTTTCCGTGCGCGAGAAGCTATTGATAATAAAGTTCAACCGCTTATCAGGCGTTGACGATAGCGGGATACTGGAAAAGGTATTAGGCATGCAGAAAGAAAAACTTTCCGCTTTAATGGATGGTGAAACGCTGGACAGTGAGCTGCTCAACGAGCTGTCTCATTCTCCTGAAATGCAAGAAACGTGGGAGAGTTATCATCTCATCCGCGACACCCTCCGCGGTGATACCAGCGAGTTTCTCCATTTCGATATCTCAGCCCGCGTCATGGCGGCGATTGAGAACGAGCCTGTTCATCAGACCACTCCGCTGATTCCTGAAGCTCAACCCGCGCCTCACCAGTGGCAGAAAATGCCATTCTGGCAAAAGGTGCGTCCGTGGGCCAGCCAGCTTACCCAAATGGGTGTGGCTGCATGCGTATCGCTTGCAGTTATCGTTGGCGTCCAGCACTATAATACTCAGTCTGAAACTAATCAGCAGCCAGAAGCGCCAGTGTTTAACACACTGCCGATGATGGGCAAAGCCAGCCCGGTAAGTCTGGGTGTACCGGCTGATGCTTCCGCCAGCGGCGGTCAGCAACAGCAGGTTCAGGAGCAGCGCCGTCGCATTAATGCGATGTTGCAGGATTACGAGCTGCAGCGTCGTCTGCACTCTGAACAGCTTCAGTTTGAGCAGGCGCAAACACAGCAAGCTGCTGTGCAGGTGCCCGGAAACCAAACTTTAGGAACGCAATCGCAGTAATGAAGCAACTTTGGTTCGCCATGTCTCTGATGGCGGGTAGCCTGTTCTTCTCTGCCAACGCCTCGGCTGATGTTTCATCCGGGGCGTTGTTGCAGCAAATGAATCTGGCCAGCCAGTCACTCAATTATGAGTTGGCATTTATCAGCATCAATAAGCAGGGCGTCGAGTCGTTACGCTATCGTCATGCCCGTCTTGATAATCAGCCGCTTGCCCAGCTTTTACAGATGGATGGCCCGCGTCGGGAAGTTGTCCAGCGTGGTAACGAAATCAGCTATTTCGAGCCAGGCCTGGAGCCTTTCACGCTGAATGGCGATTATATCGTTGATTCTCTGCCGTCACTTATTTACACCGACTTTAAACGGCTTGCTCCTTACTACGATTTTATTTCGGTAGGGCGTACGCGCATTGCGGACAGGCTGTGCGAGGTGATCCGCGTGGTTGCCCGGGACGGAACGCGCTACAGCTATATTGTCTGGATTGACGCGGAAACCAAACTCCCCATGCGTGTAGACCTGCTTGACCGTGACGGTGAAACGCTGGAACAGTTCCGCGTTATCTCCTTCAGTGTGAATAATCAGGTTGGCAACAGCATGCAGAATCTGGCTAAAGCCAGCCTGCCGCCGCTGCTTTCTGTTCCAGCAGGGGATTCCGTTAATTTCAACTGGGTACCGTCCTGGATCCCGCAAGGGTTTAGCGAAGTGTCCAGCAGCCGTCGTCAGCTGCCAACGATTGAAACGCCGGTGGAATCGCGCCTCTATTCCGACGGGTTATTCAGTTTCTCGGTGAATATCAACCGCGCAACGGCAAACAGCGCCGAACAAATGCTGCGTACCGGACGCCGGACGGTCAGCACCACGGTGCGCGATAACGCAGAGATCACCATTGTGGGTGAGCTCCCTCCGCAAACGGCGAAGCGCATTTCCGACAGCATTAAATTCAAGGCCGCACAATGATCAAAGAGTGGGCTACGGTGGTATCGTGGCAGAACGGCGTTGCGCTGGTGAGCTGCGACGTAAAAGCTTCATGTAATAGCTGTGCCTCCAGAGCAGGCTGCGGCAGTCGCGTGCTGAACAAGCTCGGGCCGCAAACATCGCACACGATTTCTGTGCCAAGTGAACAGCCGCTGATGGCGGGGCAGAAGGTAGAACTGGGCATTGCCGAAGGTAGCCTTCTCAGTTCCGCCATGCTGGTTTATCTCTCTCCGCTGGTCGGGCTGTTTATCATGGGCGGCATATTCCAGATGCTGTTTGGCACTGATATGGCCGCTATGTGCGGTGCCGCATTAGGTGGCGTGGGTGGGTTCTGGCTTGCTAAAGGCCTTTCTCCGATGCTCGCTGCGCGCGAGGAGTGGCAGCCTGTCATTCTTAGCGTTGGTCTGGCGCCAGACCAGATTCGCGTTGAGACGCTCTCTTCTGAGGCCCGGTGATCCATCGGGCTTTATCATTTTTTACACCCTAAAACAGAAAACGTCCTTTCTTCACGCTATACCTGTCTCTAAGTGCATTTCCAGGTTGCGAGGATGTAGTGTAGAATGCTGCGTTTTCGCACTGAAAAACGTCAGGCTAAGAACAGCGGCCTCCAGGAATTCGTAAGGCATAATTATTTAACTATATGAAGAACATACGTAACTTTTCGATCATTGCTCACATTGACCACGGTAAGTCGACGCTGTCTGACCGTATTATCCAGATTTGCGGTGGCCTGTCTGATCGTGAAATGGAAGCCCAGGTTCTGGACTCCATGGACCTGGAACGCGAACGCGGTATTACCATTAAAGCGCAGAGCGTCACGCTTGATTACAAAGCGGCTGATGGCGAAACCTATCAGCTGAACTTTATCGACACCCCAGGCCACGTTGACTTCTCCTATGAGGTTTCACGCTCGCTGGCGGCCTGTGAAGGCGCGCTGCTGGTGGTGGATGCCGGGCAGGGCGTTGAAGCCCAGACTCTGGCAAACTGCTACACCGCGATGGAAATGGATCTCGAGGTTGTGCCGGTTCTGAACAAGATCGACCTGCCAGCCGCCGATCCCGAGCGCGTAGCGGAAGAGATTGAAGATATTGTCGGTATTGACGCGACCGATGCCGTGCGCTGCTCCGCGAAAACCGGTGTGGGCGTAACCGACGTGCTGGAACGCCTGGTACGTGATATTCCGGCTCCGGAAGGCGATCCAGATGCGCCACTGCAGGCGCTGATTATCGACTCCTGGTTCGATAACTACCTGGGCGTTGTCTCCCTGGTGCGTATTAAAAACGGCACCATGCGTAAAGGCGACAAAATCAAAGTAATGAGTACCGGACAGGTCTATAACGCCGACCGTCTCGGTATCTTCACGCCAAAACAGGTTGACCGTACCGAGCTGACGTGCGGCGAGGTAGGCTGGCTGGTCTGCGCAATTAAAGACATCCTCGGCGCGCCGGTGGGCGATACCCTGACCGGTGCGCGTAACCCGGCAGATAAAGCGCTGCCAGGCTTTAAAAAGGTCAAACCGCAGGTTTACGCGGGTCTGTTCCCGGTCAGCTCTGACGACTACGAAAACTTCCGTGATGCGCTCGGTAAACTGAGCCTGAACGATGCTTCCCTGTTCTACGAGCCAGAAAGCTCTACGGCGCTGGGCTTCGGCTTCCGCTGCGGCTTCCTCGGTCTGCTGCACATGGAGATCATTCAGGAGCGTCTGGAGCGTGAATACGATCTGGATCTGATCACCACCGCACCGACGGTAGTGTATGAAGTTGAAACCACTTCGAAAGAGGTTATCTACGTCGACAGCCCGTCCAAGCTGCCGCCGCTGAACAACATTCATGAACTGCGCGAGCCTATTGCCGAGTGTCATATGCTGCTGCCACAGGAGTTCCTGGGTAACGTCATTACGCTGTGTATTGAGAAGCGTGGCGTGCAGACCAACATGGTTTACCACGGTAACCAGGTGGCGCTGACCTATGAAATCCCGATGGCGGAAGTGGTACTCGACTTCTTCGACCGTCTGAAGTCCACCTCCCGTGGCTATGCGTCACTGGATTACAACTTCAAACGCTTCCAGGCCTCCAACATGGTGCGCGTGGACGTGCTGATCAACGGCGAGCGTGTGGATGCGCTGGCGCTGATCACCCACAACGACAATGCGCCATATCGCGGTCGTGAGCTGGTTGAGAAGATGAAAGATTTGATCCCGCGTCAGCAGTTCGATATCGCAATTCAGGCGGCCATCGGCAACCACATTATCGCGCGTTCTACCGTGAAACAGCTGCGTAAAAACGTTCTGGCGAAGTGCTATGGCGGTGACGTCAGCCGTAAGAAAAAGCTGCTGCAGAAGCAGAAAGAAGGTAAGAAGCGTATGAAGCAGGTCGGTAACGTCGAGCTGCCGCAGGAAGCATTCCTTGCCATTCTTCACGTTGGTAAAGACGGCAAATAACCTTAAGGAGTTGGCATGGCGAACATGTTTGCCCTGATCCTGGTCATTGCTACCCTGGTGACAGGTCTGCTGTGGTGTCTGGATAAGTTTATCTTCGCCCCAAAACGTCATGAACGTCAGGCTGCCGCGCAGGCAGCCACGGGCGATGGGATTGACGCGAAAACCCTGAAGAAAGTCGGCCCGAAACCGGGCTGGCTGGAAACAGGCGCCTCGGTATTTCCGGTGCTGGCCATTGTGCTGGTGGTACGTTCGTTTATTTACGAGCCGTTCCAGATCCCATCAGGGTCAATGATGCCAACGCTGCTGATTGGTGATTTTATTCTGGTAGAGAAGTTTGCCTACGGCATTAAAGATCCTATCTACCAGAAAACGCTGATCGAAACCGGTCATCCGAAACGCGGCGACATCGTGGTATTCAAATATCCGGAAGATCCGCGCCTGGACTATATCAAGCGCGCGGTCGGTCTGCCGGGTGATAAAGTGACTTACGATCCGGTTGCGAAAGAAGTCACCGTTCAGCCGGGCTGCAGCTCCGGTACCGCATGTGAAAATGCGCTGCCGATCACCTACTCAAACGTTGAGCCAAGTGATTTTGTGCAGACCTTTGCGCGTCGTAACGGTGGCGAAGCGACCAGTGGGTTCTTCCAGGTACCGAAAGGCGAAACCAAAGAGAACGGTATTCGTCTGGTTGAGCGCAAAGAGACGCTGGGCGATGTGACCCACCGCATCCTGACAGTGCCTATCGCGCAGGATCAGCTCGGTATGTACTACCAGCAGCCGGGTCAGCAGCTTGCCAGCTGGATCGTACCGCCAGGCCATTACTTCATGATGGGCGATAACCGCGACAACTCTGCCGATAGCCGCTACTGGGGCTTTGTGCCGGAAGCGAATCTGGTGGGTAAAGCGACCGCAATCTGGATGAGTTTTGAGAAGCAGGAAGGCGAATGGCCGACCGGTGTACGCCTGAATCGTATTGGCGGAATCCATTAATTCTCAATAAATGAACGCGTAGCCGCTTTAATTAGCGGTTACGCGAATTATTTCCACGATAAATCTCTTCGAACTAACGACATCCCCTGTCGTTGTGTATAGAATATTCCCCCGAAGTTTAAGGTTGGCCCTGCAAGGGTGCCACGGCACACGAAACCGCGTTGGTTTTCTCAGGTCGGTTTCGTGTGCTGCATTTTTGACGCATTCATTTATTGGTATCGCATGAACCCCATCGTAATTAATCGGCTTCAACGGAAGCTGGGCTACACTTTTCATCATCAGGAGTTGTTGCAACAGGCATTAACCCACCGCAGTGCCAGCAGCAAACATAATGAGCGACTCGAGTTTTTAGGCGACTCTATTTTAAGTTTCGTGATTGCGAATGCGCTTTATCATCGTTTCCCGCGCGTGGATGAAGGTGATATGAGCCGCATGCGCGCCACGCTGGTTCGGGGTAATACCCTTGCGGAAATCGCGCGCGAATTTGAACTGGGCGAATGTCTGCGTCTTGGGCCGGGTGAACTGAAAAGCGGCGGCTTCCGTCGTGAATCTATTCTTGCCGATACGGTCGAAGCATTAATTGGTGGTGTGTTCCTGGACAGCGATATCCAGACCGTAGAAAAGCTGATCCTCAACTGGTATCAGACCCGTCTGGACGAAATCAGCCCGGGCGATAAACAAAAAGATCCGAAAACGCGTCTGCAGGAATATTTGCAGGGTCGTCATCTGCCGCTGCCATCTTATCTGGTGGTGCAGGTGCGTGGCGAAGCGCACGATCAGGAATTTACCATCCATTGCCAGGTCAGTGGCCTGAGTGAACCGGTGGTAGGCACAGGTTCAAGCCGTCGTAAGGCTGAACAGGCTGCCGCCGAACAGGCGTTAAAAATGCTGGAGCTGGAATGAGCGAAGAAAAAACCTATTGCGGATTTATTGCCATCGTCGGACGTCCGAACGTCGGCAAATCCACCCTGTTGAATAATCTGCTTGGGCAGAAGATTTCTATCACCTCTCGTAAGGCGCAGACCACGCGTCACCGCATTGTCGGCATCCATACTGAAGGCGCGTATCAGGCGATCTACGTTGATACCCCGGGCCTGCACATGGAAGAGAAGCGCGCCATTAACCGTCTGATGAACAAGGCGGCGAGCAGCTCAATTGGCGACGTAGAGCTGGTGATTTTCGTTGTTGAAGGCACCCGCTGGACGCCGGACGACGAGATGGTGCTGAACAAGCTGCGTGACGGTAAAACGCCGGTTATCCTCGCGGTCAACAAAGTTGACAACGTGCAGGAAAAGGCCGACCTGCTGCCGCACCTGCAGTGGCTGGGTAGCCAGATGAACTTCCTCGACATCGTTCCGCTGTCTGCTGAGACCGGCCTGAACGTTGATACCATCGCGGGTATCGTGCGTAAGCATCTCCCGGAAGCGATTCATCACTTCCCGGAAGACTACATCACCGATCGTTCTCAGCGCTTTATGGCGTCTGAAATCATCCGTGAAAAGCTGATGCGTTTCCTGGGCGCTGAGCTGCCGTACTCTGTGACGGTGGAGATCGAGCGTTTCCAGACCAACGAGCGCGGTGGCTACGACATCAACGGCCTGATCCTCGTTGAGCGCGAAGGGCAGAAGAAGATGGTGATCGGCAATAAAGGTGCCAAGATCAAAACCATCGGTATTGAAGCCCGTAAAGACATGATGGAAATGTTCGAAGCACCCGTTCACCTGGAACTGTGGGTGAAAGTGAAATCTGGCTGGGCCGATGATGAGCGTGCTCTGCGCAGCCTCGGTTACGGCGAAGACCAGTAAACCAAGACGACGCGCATATGGATGGATGGCAGCGTGCCTTTGTCCTGCATAGTCGTCCCTGGAGCGAAACCAGCCTCATGCTGGACGTCTTCACGGAAGAGTCGGGCCGCGTGCGCCTTGTTGCGAAAGGCGCACGTTCCAAACGTTCTAATCTGAAAGGTGCCTTACAGCCTTTCACACCGCTGCTGGTTCGCTTTGGCGGGCGTGGGGAAGTCAAAACCCTGCGCAGTGCCGAAGCCGTCTCCCTGGCGCTCCCTCTTTCCGGTATCACGCTCTACAGCGGCATGTACGTCAATGAACTCATCTCACGGGTTCTTGAACATGAGACTCGCTTCTCTGAACTTTTCTTCGATTATCTGCACTGTATCCAGGCGCTGGCTGGCGCAGCCGGCACGCCCGAACCCGCCCTGCGCCGTTTTGAACTGGCGCTGCTGGGGCATCTTGGCTACGGCGTCGATTTTCTGCATTGTGCGGGAAGTGGAGACGAGGTAGAAGACGGGATGACCTACCGGTATCGGGAAGAAAAAGGTTTTATCGCCAGCGTCGTGATAGATAACAGCACGTTCACCGGGCGCCAGCTCCGGGCGCTGTATGAGCGCGAGTTTCCTGACCAGGACACCCTGCGCGCGGCAAAACGCTTTACCCGGATTGCCCTCAAGCCGTATCTTGGCGGCAAGCCCTTAAAGAGCCGCGAATTATTCAGGCAGTTTGTGCCGAAACGTTAGACCACAGAATCGAAAAGAAAACCGAGGATTGTCATGGCTGAATTACTGTTAGGCGTCAACATCGATCATATCGCCACGCTGCGTAATGCGCGCGGCACGGCGTATCCCGATCCGGTTCAGGCGGCGTTTATAGCCGAGCAGGCTGGCGCCGACGGCATTACCGTTCACCTGCGCGAAGACCGTCGCCATATCACCGACCGTGACGTACGCATTCTGCGTCAGACGCTGGACACCCGTATGAATCTGGAGATGGCGGTTACGGAAGAGATGCTGGCCATTGCCTGCGAGACCCGGCCGCATTTCTGCTGCCTGGTGCCGGAAAAGCGTCAGGAAGTGACGACCGAAGGCGGTCTGGATGTTGCCGGGCAGATCGACAAAATGCGCGATGCCTGCAAACGCCTGGCGGATGCCGGCATCCTGGTTTCTCTGTTTATTGACGCCGATTTCGCCCAGATTAAAGCGGCGGCCGACGTGGGCGCACCGTACATCGAAATCCACACCGGCTGCTATGCCGATGCCAAAAACGATGTCGAACAGGCCAAAGAGCTGGAGCGTATCGCCAAAGCGGCCACGTATGCCGCAAGCCTGGGCCTGAAGGTTAACGCCGGACACGGCCTGACCTACCACAACGTTAAAGCCATCGCCGCCCTGCCGGAAATGCACGAGCTGAACATCGGCCACGCCATTATTGGCCGCGCGGTGATGAGCGGCCTGAAAGAGGCGGTCTCAGAAATGAAACGCCTGATGCAGGAAGCGCGTCAGTAATGGCCATTCTGGGCTTAGGCACCGATATCGTTGAAATAGCCCGCATTGAAGCGGTGATCGCCCGTAGCGGCGATCGCCTCGCAAGACGCGTGCTAAGCGATAACGAATGGGCTATCTGGGAAGCGCATCAGCAGCCGGTGCGTTTCCTGGCGAAGCGCTTTGCGGTAAAAGAGGCTGCCGCCAAAGCCTTCGGGACCGGCATTCGTAATGGCCTGGCGTTTAACCAGTTTGAAGTGTTTAACGATGAGCTGGGTAAGCCACGCCTGCGTTTATGGGGCGAGGCGCAAAAGCTGGCGGAAAAGCTGGGCGTGAATCATATGCACGTGACGCTCGCCGATGAACGCCACTACGCCTGCGCGACGGTGATTATTGAAAGCTAGAGTTTGTTGGCGTGATGCATCAGGACAAACTTATCCCACAATTGCTCTTCGCTCTCGACGTGTGCCGGATCCTTCAGGATGGTATTCGGGATCGGGCACACTTTCTGACAGGTCGGCGTTTCATAGTGGCCGATGCATTCGGTGCAGCGGTCGCTGTTAATCTCATAAATGCTGTCGCCCATCGAAATGGCCTGGTTCGGGCATTCGGGTTCGCACATATCGCAATTGATGCATTTTTTGGTGATTAACAGCGCCATCAGGAAATTCTCAGAAACAACACAAACAGGGCGGGCATTATACGCTCATTACGCGCTCATGCTAAACCAGTTTCTTTACCAGCTCCTCGCTGTGACGAATGCGCTCGGGCGCACGCTCCAGATCCTGCTGCACCAGCGCCATAAACAGCAGGTCCGTCAGCATCATTTGCGCACTGGTGGATGAAATAGCCGCGCTGCGCGTGGCCTGCTCTTCGGCAATGGTATATAAACAGCGCGTTGCCCGCTGCTGCAGGGCATTCGGCGTAAAACCGGTGATCGCCAGAATTTTCCCGCCGACGCGCAGGGCTTCGTCGGTGGCCATGTTGATTTCACGGCGCTCGCCGGAGTAGGAGATCGCCAGCAGCAGATCGTCAGGATCCATCGCCTGCACGGTCGCCAGCAGGGCGTGCATATCCTGCTCGACGATGGCGTTAAGCCCAATTTTTGTCAGCTTCCAGCCAAAGTTACGCGCCACCAGACCGGACGCCCCGATGCCGGTCAGAATGATACGCCGCGCGCCGCGCAGCATCGCCACGCTTTCCAGCAGCTTCTCTTCCGTATTCACATCGAGCGTCGCATGCATGGCCGCCACGTTCTCTTTGATCAGCTTTTCGCCGACCAGCCGCATCGGGTCATCACCGCGGATCTGATTATGCACCGGCATAGACTGCGGATTGGGGTTGCTCACCAGCGCTTCGCTGATCGCCAGCTTGAGGGCGGGGAACCCTTTAAAGCCAATCTTCTGGGCAAATTTCACCACGCTGGACTGGCTCACGCCGGCTTCGCTCGCCAGCTGCTGCGAGCTGAGATGGCGCGCGCGATCGGGTTGAGAAAGCAAAAAATCCGCCAGCTTTTTGTCGCTTTGAGCAAAGCCTGCATAACGCTGGCGAATGCGAATTAAACAGTTCATACGGTCTCCTGGCGAAAATGTGATTGTCTGCGCAAATACGAATTTTGCTCGCCTGAATGAATTTTATATTCCATTATAGTGTGATTATTATGAATTAAAAATTCTTGAGGTACATAAAGATGAATCTTGGCTCACTTGTTTCAGAAACGCGTAACCCGCAAACCATGGATCTGGACGCACTCTCCACCCTGGAGCTGGTTAACCGCTTTAATCAACAGGATACGCTGGTCGCGCAGGCAGTGAAAGAGACATTACCCGAGGTGGCGAAAGCGGTCGATGCGGCGGCGCAAGCGCTCAAGGCCGGTGGTCGTATTATCTACATGGGGGCCGGAACCAGCGGGCGTCTTGGGGTTCTGGATGCGTCTGAATGCCCGCCAACCTTTGGGGTGCCGCACGGTCTGGTGGTCGGGTTGATTGCGGGCGGGCCCGGCGCGCTGCTGAAAGCCGTTGAAGGGGCGGAAGATAACAAACAGTTGGGTGAGGATGACCTGAAGGCGCTGAACTTGACGGCGAAGGATCTGGTGGTCGGGCTGGCGGCATCCGGGCGCACGCCGTACGTCATTGGCGGCCTGGAATACGCCAACCAGACCGGCTGCACGACGGTGGCCATCTCCTGTAATCCGGGCTCGCCGATTGCGCAGGTGGCGGCTATCGCTATTTCGCCGGTTGTCGGGCCGGAAGCGCTCACCGGCTCCACGCGCCTCAAATCCGGGACCGCGCAAAAGCTGGTGCTTAATATGATCTCCACCGGCGCGATGGTGAAGTTCGGCAAGGTGTATCAGAACCTGATGGTGGATATGCAGGCCACTAACGTCAAGCTGGTGGACAGAGCCTGCCGCATGGTGATGGAAGCGACAGGCGCAGGCCGCGAAGAGGCGGAAACCGTACTCAAACAAACCGATCACGATGTTAAACCGGCCATTCTGATGATCCTGAGCGGGCTGGATGCGGCTGCCGCAAGAGCCAAACTCGATGCGCATAATGGCTTCTTACGGGCGGCATTAGAAAACTAACAGAGGCGTGTATGGACAAAACAGCAGCGCTCGCCAGCGATATCCTGCAGGGGATCGGTGGGGAAAAAAATATTCAGCGTCTCGAAAACTGCATGACGCGCGTGCGCGTCGAGGTGCATAACGACGACCAGCTTGACGTGCCGCGTCTGAAGCAGCTTTCCGGCGTCAGCGGCTATGTGAAACAGGGCCAGCAGCACCAGCTGATCGTCGGGCCGGGGAAAGCAGCGCAGGTTGTTGATGCCATGCGCGCGCTGATGGTTGGCGGTGAGGCGACGGCCTCATTTAAAGATGCTGAACGCACCAAAGCGCAGGCGAAGGCCAAATACAAAGCCCCCATGAGCGATGCGCTGCGCCAGCTGGCAAACGTCTTTATCCCGCTGATCCCGGCGTTTATTGCCTCGGGCCTGATCACCGGGATCATCAATATCCTCAAGCGGCCGGATATTGTGGGCGATTTTGCCACTCAGTATCCGAACCTGTTGGGTATCCTGGGGATCTTCGGCAGCGCGGTGTTTGCCATCATGAATATTCTGGTCGGGGTGAATACCGCAAAGGTGTTTGGCGGATCGCTGGCCATGGGCGGGGTAATGGCAGGGATCTTGTCCAGCCCGCAGCTGGCGCAGATAACGCTGTTTGGTGAGGCGCTTCAGCCGGGCCGCGGCGGGGTGATTGCGGTGCTGCTGGTGGTCATTCTGATGTGCTGGATCGAGAAAAGGCTTCGCGCGGTTCTGCCCGGCTCGATTGAGCTTATCCTGAACCCGCTGCTGACCACGCTCATTACCGGTAGCGTCGCGGTTGTGGCACTCCAGCCCTTAGGCGGCTGGATCTCAGAAGCTATCGCCCACGGCGCGTCTCTGGCGATTGACCGCGGCGGCCTGTTAGTGGGGGCGGTGCTGTCGGGAACCTTCCTGCCGCTGGTGCTGACCGGCCTGCATCAGGGGCTGGTGCCGATCCACGTCGAGCTGGTGCAGGCGCACGGTTCTAACGCGCTGCTGCCTATCCTGTCGATGGCGGGGGTGGGGCAGGTCGGCGCGGCGATAGCCGTACTGATGAAAACCCGCAACGCGCGTCTGAAAAAAGTGATTAAAGGCGCGCTCCCGGTCGGGCTGCTCGGCATTGGCGAGCCGCTGATTTTCGGCGTCACGCTACCGCTGGGTAAACCGTTCCTCGCGGCGTGTCTGGGCGGCGCGGTGGGCGGGGCGCTGATCAGCTACTGGAAAGTTGCTACCGTGATTACTTTTGGTCTATCCGGTTTACCGCTGGCATTAACCATCGTGACCGGAAAAGTCATGCTCTATCTGTTAGGCTATTTAGTGGCGGTGATCGCCGGGTTCCTGTTTACCTGGCTATTAGGATTCAACGACCCAGAGGAGTAAGGTTTGGCAAATCACGCGCGTCGCATTGTCTTTTTTGACCTCGATGGAACGCTGCATCAGCAGGATATGTTTGGTACGTTTATGCGTTACCTGCTGCGGCGTCAGCCTTTGAATGCGCTGCTCGTGCTGCCGCTCTTACCGGCTATCGGTATCGCGCTGCTGGTGAAAGGCCGCGCGGCGCGATGGCCGATGAGCCTGCTGCTCTGGGGATGTACGTTTGGACACAGCGAAGCGCGGCTCAAACAGCTTGAACAGGATTTTGCACACTGGTTTCGCGGTCACGTCGCCGCCTTTCCGGTGGTGCAGGCGCGCCTCACTGCCTACCTCGACGCCAACGATGCCGACATCTGGCTGATTACCGGCTCGCCGCAGACGCTGGTGGAGCAGGTCTATTTTGATACCCCCTGGCTTCCGCGCGTGAATCTTATCGCCACGCAAATCGCCCGCGGCTACGGCGGCTGGGTGCTGACCCTGCGCTGTCTGGGGCATGAAAAAGTGGTGCAGCTGGAGAAACGCATCGGTACGCCGCTGCGCCTGTACAGCGGCTACAGCGACAGCAAGCAGGACAACCCGCTGCTCTATTTTTGCCAGCATCGCTGGCGCGTCACGCCATCAGGTGAACTTCAGCAACTCGAATAGTCTTCTCTAAAACGGGCGTGTATAATGCCGCCCGCTTTTCGACTGGAGTATCAACCGTTGTCCTACCCTGAATTCTCACATGAATACTGGATGCGCCATGCGCTAACGCTTGCTCAGCGCGCCTGGGACGAGGGCGAAGTGCCCGTGGGCGCAGTGCTGGTTCATAACAACCAGGTGATTGGCGAAGGGTGGAACCGTCCCATTGGCCGCCACGATCCTACCGCCCATGCTGAAATCATGGCGCTTCGCCAGGGCGGTCTTGTGCTGCAAAACTATCGCCTGCTTGAGACCACGCTGTATGTGACGCTGGAGCCGTGCGTGATGTGCTCCGGCGCGATGGTGCACGGCCGGATCGGGACCCTGGTCTTCGGGGCGCGGGATGAAAAAACCGGCGCGGCCGGTTCGCTGATGGACGTACTGGGTCATCCTGGGATGAACCACCAGGTGAAGACTATCGGTGGGGTGCTTGCACCAGAGTGTTCGGGGCTATTAAGCGATTTCTTTCGAATGCGCCGTCAGCAGAAAAAGCAGCAAAAGGCAGAATTGAAGCTGTCGGACGATTAAGTTCGTCCGGCGCCACGACCGGGTAGCTTTGTGCCAGCTGCTTTGCTTCTGTCGCCTCTTTCTCTTTCTCCAGCAGATACCCGACCAGGCTAATCTGATATTTACGGATATTTTCCACGTAGGCGTAGGCTTCATGCCCGCGCGCGTAGCCGTATGTCAGCTTGTTATACCATGGCTTCTGGCTCAGCAGCGGCAGGCGCTGCTTAACGTCTGACCAGCTGTCCGGGTTACCTTTGGTTTTCGCCGTCAACGCTCGCGCATCAAGCATATGCGCGTAGCCCATATTGTAGGCTGCCAGCGCAAACCAGATCCGCTCTTCTTCCGGCACCGTTTCCGGTACTTTGGCCATCATATCCTGCAGGTAGCGCGCGCCGCCGCTGATGCTCTGTTCGGCATCGGTACGGTCATTCACGCCCAGGCTCAGCGCGGTATTTTTGGTTAACATCATCAAACCACGTACGCCCGTGGGAGAGGTGGCCTGAGTATCCCAGTGGGATTCCTGATAGGAGATAGCCGCCAGCAGTTTCCAGTCAATCTCCTGGGCGTATTTTTCGAACAACGGCTGCAGGTCCGGCAGGACGCTGTCAACCGCGCGGAGGAAGCTGCGGGTGTCAACGTAGTCAAAGTCGTCACCGTGGCCGAGGTACTTCTCCTCCAGACGCGCCAGGGTACCGTCTTCATTGATGGTGTTGAAGAAATCGAGCATCGCGGCAGAGAGAGTTTGATCGTCGTCGAGCTGGGTAAACCAGGTCACGGGCTGCTCGTCGGTGACGTCCAGCGCCACGGCGATTTCAGGATGCACGCGCTGGAACAGGCTGATCGCGACCGAATCGGCGATGGTGTAGGGCACTTTCTGGTCTTTTACCTGCTCCAGCAGCTCGGTCGTGCCGAGCTTAGGATCCACCGTCCAGCTCAGGTCCGGGTATTTCTTCTCCTTGAGCTCGCGCAGATCGTCAATCACCACGTGGCCGGGGGCAATCGTCAGCTGCCGATCGTTAATTGACGCCAGCGAGCGCGGACGCAGGCTCCCGACGCGATAGACCAGCTGCTGCGAAACGGAGTAGTAGGTCGGGCCCGGCTGGTAGTTCTTGCTGCGCTCGCTGTTATACACCAGCCCGGCGGCCAGCATATCGGCATCGTCGTTATCGAGGTCATCAAACAGCTGGTTGATATTCTGGCGGACGGTAATTTTAAGCTTCACGCCAAGATAATCGGCGAACTGTTGCGCCAGTTCATAATCCAGACCAATGATTTTGCCGTTGATGTCGCTGTAAATCAGCGGGGAGTTGAGGGTACTGACGCGCAATTCCCCCCGCTCCTGAATGGCGGCGATACGGTTTTCGGCTTTGCCGAACCAGGGGATGGAAGGCCAGAGGGCCACTGCCAGCAGCAACGTTACAATGCCGATGAGCAGATAATTAATCTTTAATTTTTTCAATTAGTTAATTCTCTGCGACGCCGGTTGCCTCAGTCTGCTGTAGCCATGTTAACATTAAGGTTTGCCATTGAATGAGCGGCATTTTGCGTAAACTTGCGCCACTTGGCAACCAATTAGAGAGACAGGTCACATCTATTGTTAAACGTCTGTGCTGATTTTATTTCGACGCAAACGGTTTCGTCGGCGCTCAGGATTCTTTATAATGACGCCCGTTTTCCCCCCCTTGCGCACACTGTAAGCGCCCCGGCGCTTCGAAGACGAGAGACTTATGATGGAAATTCTGCGTGGTTCGCCTGCACTGTCTGCCTTCCGTATTAACAAACTGCTGGCACGTTTTCAGGCGGCCGACCTTCCGGTAAGCAATATTTACGCTGAGTATGTCCATTTTGCTGACCTGAATGCCCCCCTGAATGCAGAGGAGCGCGTACAGCTGGAACGCCTGCTCAAGTATGGCCCAAGCCTGAGCAGCCATACGCCAACCGGCAAACTGATCCTTGCGACGCCTCGTCCGGGCACCATCTCCCCCTGGTCTTCCAAAGCCACCGACATCGCCCACAACTGTGGTCTGAGCCAGATTAACCGTCTGGAACGCGGCGTAGCGTACTACGTGGAAGCGTCGACCCTGAGCGAAGCCCAGTGGCAGGCGGTTGCGGCCGAGCTGCACGATCGCATGATGGAGAGCGTATTTGCCTCTCTCGATGACGCGCAGAAGCTTTTCTCCCACCATCAGCCAGCGCCGGTACAGAGCGTGGACCTGCTGGGGCAGGGCCGTCAGGCGCTGATTGACGCCAACCTGCGTCTTGGTCTGGCGCTGGCAGAAGACGAAATCGACTACCTGCAGGACGCGTTTGTTAAGCTCAACCGTAACCCGAACGATATTGAACTCTACATGTTCGCGCAGGCGAACTCTGAGCACTGTCGCCATAAGATTTTCAATGCCGACTGGGTCATCGACGGCGAACAGCAGCCGAAGTCGCTGTTCAAAATGATTAAAAACACCATGGAGAAAACCCCAGACCACGTGCTGTCTGCCTACAAAGACAACGCCGCGGTGATGGAAGGTTCCGAGGTGGGCCGCTTCTTCGCCGATCGCGAAGCAGGCCGCTATGACTTCCATCAGGAGCCCGCGCATATCCTGATGAAGGTCGAAACCCATAACCACCCGACGGCCATCTCCCCGTGGCCGGGTGCGGCGACCGGATCCGGCGGTGAAATCCGTGACGAAGGTGCGACCGGTCGCGGGGCTAAACCAAAAGCAGGTCTGGTCGGTTTCTCCGTCTCCAACCTGCGTATTCCTGGCTTCGAGCAGCCGTGGGAAGAAGATTTCGGCAAGCCGGAACGCATCGTGACCGCGCTGGATATCATGACCGACGGCCCGCTGGGCGGCGCGGCGTTCAACAACGAATTTGGTCGTCCGGCACTGAACGGTTACTTCCGCACCTATGAAGAGAAAGTGGAGAGCCACAATGGCGAAGAGCTGCGCGGCTACCACAAACCGATCATGCTGGCGGGCGGGATCGGCAACATTCGCGCCGATCACGTGCAGAAAGGCGAGATCGTCGTTGGCGCGAAGCTGATCGTACTGGGTGGCCCGGCGATGAACATAGGCCTGGGCGGCGGAGCGGCCTCTTCTATGACCTCCGGTCAGTCTGATGCGGACCTCGACTTCGCCTCCGTGCAGCGCGATAACCCGGAAATGGAACGCCGCTGTCAGGAAGTGATCGACCGCTGCTGGCAACTGGGCGATGCGAACCCGATCCTCTTTATTCATGACGTTGGCGCGGGCGGTCTGTCTAACGCCATGCCGGAGCTGGTCAGCGACGGCGGTCGCGGTGGCCGTTTCAACCTGCGCGATATCCTGAGCGATGAGCCAGGCATGAGCCCGCTGGAAATCTGGTGTAACGAATCTCAGGAACGCTATGTTCTGGCGGTTGCCGCGGATCAGCTGCCGCTGTTTGACGAGCTGTGCCGCCGCGAGCGCGCGCCGTATGCCGTCATTGGTGAAGCGACCGAAGAGAAACACCTGTCCTTAAGCGACACCCATTTCGACAACCAGCCTATCGATCTGCCGCTGGACGTTCTGCTCGGTAAGACGCCGAAGATGACCCGCGACGTGCAGACCCGTAAAGTGGCAGGCAAAGCGCTGGATCGCCAGGGCATCACCGTGGCGGAAGCGGTTAATCGCGTGCTGCACCTGCCTGCTGTGGCAGAGAAAACCTTCCTGGTGACCATCGGCGACCGTACCGTGACCGGTATGGTATCGCGCGATCAGATGGTGGGCCCGTGGCAGATCCCGGTGGCGAACTGCGCCGTGACCACCGCGAGCCTCGACAGCTACTACGGTGAAGCGATGGCCCTGGGTGAACGTACGCCGGTCGCGCTGCTGGACTTCGCGGCCTCTGCCCGTCTGGCGGTCGGTGAAGCGCTGACCAACATCGCCGCGACGCAGATTGGCGATATCAAACGCATTAAGCTCTCCGCAAACTGGATGGCCGCTGCCGGCCACCCTGGCGAAGATGCTGGCCTGTATGAAGCCGTGAAAGCGGTGGGCGAGGAGCTGTGTCCTGCGCTGGGGCTGACCATTCCGGTGGGTAAAGACTCCATGTCGATGAAGACCCGCTGGCAGGAAGGCAGCGAGCAGCGCGAGATCACCTCTCCGCTGTCGCTGATCATCTCCGCGTTTGCGCGCGTGGAAGACGTGCGTCATACCGTTACGCCACAGCTCGTGACCGAAGACAACGCCCTGCTGCTGATTGACCTGGGCAAAGGGCATAACGCGCTGGGTGCCACGGCGCTGGCGCAGGTTTACCGTCAGCTGGGTGATAAGCCTGCCGACGTGCGCGACGTGGCGCAGTTAAAAGGCTTCTACGATGCGATTCAGGCGCTGGTTGCGCAGCGTAAGCTGCTGGCCTATCACGACCGTTCCGACGGTGGCCTGCTGGTAACCCTGGCAGAGATGGCCTTCACCGGCCACTGTGGTGTGGAAGCGAACATTGCAACGCTTGGCGAAGACCGTCTGGCGGCGCTGTTCAACGAAGAGCTGGGCGCGGTGATTCAGGTACGTGCGGCAGATCGCGATGCGGTTGAAGCCATCCTTGCGAAGCACGGTCTGGCAGACTGCGTGCATTATCTGGGTAAAGCCGTTCAGGGCGACCGCTTCGTTATCGAAGCAGACGGCCATGCGGTATTCAGCGAAAGCCGCACCACGCTGCGCATGTGGTGGGCGGAAACCACCTGGCAGATGCAGCGCCTGCGTGATAACCCGGAATGTGCCGATCAGGAGCATAACGCGAAGGCGAATGACCAGGATCCAGGTCTGAACGTGAAGCTCTCTTTCGACATCAACGAAGATATTGCCGCGCCGTACATTGCGACGGGCGCGCGTCCGAAAGTGGCCGTACTGCGCGAGCAGGGCGTCAACTCCCACGTTGAGATGGCGGCTGCCTTCCACCGCGCGGGCTTTGACGCTATCGACGTTCATATGAGCGACCTGCTGGCGGGCCGTACTGGTCTGGAAGATTTCCAGGCGCTGGTGGCGTGCGGCGGCTTCTCTTACGGCGACGTGCTGGGCGCGGGTGAAGGCTGGGCGAAGTCCATCCTGTTCAACAGCCGCGTGCGTGACGAGTTCGAAACCTTCTTCCACCGTCCGCAAACGCTGGCGCTGGGCGTGTGTAACGGCTGTCAGATGATGTCTAACCTGCGCGAGCTGATCCCGGGCAGCGAAGCCTGGCCGCGCTTTGTGCGTAACCAGTCTGACCGCTTCGAAGCGCGCTTCAGCCTGGTCGAAGTGACCCAAAGCCCGTCTCTGCTGCTGCAGGGGATGGTCGGTTCGCAGATGCCAATCGCCGTTTCCCACGGCGAAGGTCAGGTAGAAGTGCGTGATGCCGCGCATCTGGCTCAGCTTGAGAGCAAAGGCCTGGTGGCGCTGCGCTTCGTTGATAACTTCGGCAAGGTGACTGAAACCTACCCGGCTAACCCGAACGGTTCCGCCAATGGTATTACGGCGGTGACCAGCGAAAGCGGTCGTGCAACCATCATGATGCCGCACCCGGAGCGCGTGTTCCGCACCGTGAGCAACTCCTGGCATCCGGAAAACTGGGGCGAGGACAGCCCGTGGATGCGTATCTTCCGCAATGCGCGTAAGCAACTGGGTTAAGATGTAAAGCTGGTACCTTGCAGGCCCGGTAAGCGTAGCGCCACCGGGCTTTTTTATGCGTGTCGCAAAATTGCGACAAAGAAGGTAAGTTGCTGTCTCCAAAAGGAGACACTTAACTCATTGATTTTTAAATGGCAGTACGGGTTCACGTTAAGGTGTTGCTTAATAGCGACACTTAGCCTGGAAATCATTCAACCGTTAATTAACGGGGAAAATGAGTAAAAGCTATATATATCAAATCGTTAATTTTTTGTTTTGCATTATGGCACGGGTGTTGCATAATATTAACCAGTGGCTCATTCACCTTCTTATGTCAGCCCCTTCGGGTCGTGCTACATAAACTTCGAATGACGCACAAAAAGGTGCCTGCCGTCCAACTACTGATCATAGCGATGCTTTATCAGGCCAGGGCGAAACGTCGAGTTAGGCACCGCCTCATTCCATGACAAAGCCGGGTTTTTACCCGGCTTTGTTGTATCTGAAGGGCAGACTCAGTTACGCTCTGCGTAAACCCCCATTAAGAGAGTAATGCGTTGAAACGCTGGCCCGTTTTCCCCCGCTCCCTGCGACAGCTCGTCATGATGGCCTTCCTGCTGATCCTGCTGCCGTTACTGATCCTTGCCTGGCAGGCGTGGCAAAGTTTGAACGCGCTGAGTGCTCAGGCGGCATTGACCAACCGCACGACGCTTATAGATGCCAGACGCAGTGAGGCGATGACCAACGCCGCGCTGGAGATGGAGCGAAGCTATCGCCAGTATTGCGTGCTTGACGATCGGACGCTGGAAAAGGTTTATCAGAGCCAGCGTAAACGCTACAGCGAAATGCTGGACGCTCACGCGGGGGTACTGCCTGACGACAAACTGTATCAGGCGTTACGTCAGGATTTAAACGATCTTGCGCAGCTGCAGTGCCACAATAGCGGGCCGGATGCCGCCGCCGCCGCGCGCCTTGAGGCCTTTGCCAGCGCCAACACCGAGATGGTGCAGTCAACGCGCACGGTGATTTTCTCTCGCGGCCAGCAGCTTCAGCAGGAGATTGCCGAGCGCGGCCAGTTCTTCGGCTGGCAGGCGCTGGTGCTGTTCCTGGTGAGCCTTGGGCTGGTCGTGCTCTTTACCCGCATGATCATCGGCCCGGTGAAGGGTATTCAGCGGATGATCAACCGCCTGGGGGAAGGGAAATCACTCGGCGATACGGTCGCTTTTAAAGGACCGCGCGAGCTGCGCTCCGTCGGCCAGCGCATTATCTGGCTGTCCGAACGCCTGGCGTGGCTCGAATCTCAGCGCCATCAGTTCCTGCGCCATATCTCTCATGAGCTTAAAACGCCGCTGGCCAGCATGCGTGAAGGGACGGAGCTGCTGGCGGACGAAGTGGCAGGCCCGCTTACGTCAGAACAGAAAGAAATCGTCGAGATCCTGGATAACAGCAGCCGCAATCTGCAAAAGCTGATTGAGCAACTGCTGGATTACAACCGCAAGCTGGCTGACGGGGCGGTTGTACTGGAGGACGTCGAGATTGAACCGCTGGTGGATATGGTGATCTCCGCCCATAGCTTGCCGGCAAGAGCTAAAATGATGCATACCGGTGTTGAACTGAATGCGCCAGCGTGCCTGGCAGAACCCATGCTGCTGATGAGCGTTCTGGATAATCTTTACTCCAATGCGGTGCACTATGGTACTGAATCCGGTAACATTTATATCCGAAGCTATACGAATGGTTCACGGGTGTTTATTGACGTCGCAAACACCGGCACCCCGATCCCCGATGACGAAAAAGCGATGATCTTCGAACCCTTTTTTCAGGGCAGTCATCAGCGGAAAGGTGCGGTTAAAGGAAGCGGTCTTGGCTTAAGCATCGCCCGGGACTGTATTCGACGCATGCAGGGCGAGCTAAATATTGCCACGGACGAACGTTCAGACGTTTGCTTCCGTATCGAACTGCCCCTGAGCCGGAAAAACCAATAAAATGAATCTATATCTGGTGAGTATGTCACACGTCTTTTTCCGCGCCGTACGCGCGGTGTTTTCCCGCAACACGTTTCGCCTGGGTCTGCCGTGTTTATTTCTGGCAGGCTGCGTTTCCCACGTGCCGCAAAGTGCGATCGGCAGCAAACAGGAAGATAAATGGCCCGATAATCAGCTGGCAGATTTCCTCTCAACCCGCTGTGACGATATCTGGAACCTGTCAGGACATGACGTCGAAAGCAACCCGCTGTTCTGGCTGCGTGGAATAGACTGCGCTCAGCGTCTTGCGCCAGTAGACGCCCGCTCGAAAGCGGCGATGCTGGATGACGACACCTGGCAGGACGCTTTCAAGCGCGGCATTTTACTGGCAGATGCAAAAATTACCCCCGTTGAACGCCGCGCCAGCGTGACCCGACTGGACACGTTTGTGGTCAATCTTCCGGTACAGGTTCGCCCGGTATACCAGCTCTGGCGTGATGGGCAGACATTACAGCTACAGCTGTCCGAAGAGCGCTCTCGCTACAGCAAGCTGCAACAGTCCACCGACAGCGAGCTTGATACGCTGCGTCAGCAGCAACAGCATTTGCGTACGCAGCTGGATACCACGACGCGTAAGCTGGAAAACCTGACCGATATCGAAAGACAGCTCTCGTCGCGTAAATATCAGTCGGGGAGTTCATCCGCAGCACCGGACAGCGATACGCCGAAACAAGAGGATGTAAAGCATGACGAGCCGTAAACCTGCCCATCTGTTACTGGTGGATGACGATCCCGGGCTGTTAAAGCTGCTGGGGATGCGTCTGGTGAGTGAAGGCTACAGCGTCGTAACCGCTGAAAGCGGGCTGGAAGGGCTGAAGATCCTCAGCCGCGAGAAAATCGATCTGGTGATAAGCGACCTGCGGATGGACGAAATGGATGGCCTGCAGCTGTTCGCGGAGATCCAGAAGCAGCAGCCGGGTATGCCCGTGATTATCCTCACGGCGCACGGCTCAATTCCGGATGCGGTTGCGGCGACCCAGCAGGGAGTATTTAGCTTCCTGACCAAGCCGGTGGACAAAGACGCGCTTTATAAGGCAATCGACAGCGCGCTGGAACATGCCGCCCCGGCGGGGGATGAAGCGTGGCGGGAGTCTATCGTCACCCGCAGCCCCATTATGCTGCGTTTGCTCGAACAGGCCCGGATGGTGGCACAGTCTGACGTCAGCGTGCTCATCAACGGCCAGAGCGGAACCGGGAAAGAGATCCTGGCGCAGGCTATTCACAACGCTAGCCCGCGCAGCAAAAACGCCTTTATTGCCATCAACTGCGGCGCGCTGCCGGAACAGCTGCTCGAATCTGAACTGTTTGGACATGCCCGCGGCGCCTTCACCGGCGCGGTAAGCAGCCGGGAAGGGCTGTTCCAGGCCGCGGAAGGGGGCACGCTGTTCCTCGACGAGATTGGCGACATGCCTGCGCCGCTGCAGGTTAAACTGCTGCGCGTATTGCAGGAGCGAAAAGTCCGCCCGCTGGGCAGTAACCGCGACATCGATATTAACGTGCGTATTATTTCGGCAACGCACCGCGACCTGCCGAAAGTGATGGCCCGCAACGAGTTTCGCGAAGATCTCTACTACCGCCTGAACGTCGTGAACCTGAAGATCCCGGCGCTGGCCGAGCGTGCGGAAGACATTCCGCTGCTGGCGAACCATCTTTTGCGCCAGGCGGCCGATCGTCATAAACCGTTCGTGCGCGCGTTTTCCACTGATGCGATGAAACGACTGATGACGGCAAGCTGGCCGGGTAACGTGCGTCAGCTGGTCAACGTGATTGAGCAGTGCGTGGCGCTGACGTCCTCACCGGTGATCAGCGACGCGCTGGTGGAGCAGGCGCTGGAAGGGGAAAACACGGCGCTGCCGACGTTTGCCGAAGCGCGGAATCAATTCGAGCTTAACTATCTGCGCAAGCTATTGCAGATAACCAAAGGCAACGTGACCCACGCGGCGCGCATGGCCGGACGTAACCGCACCGAGTTCTACAAGCTGCTGTCGCGTCACGAGCTTGAAGCCAACGATTTTAAAGAGTAGTACCGCAAAATTCGATTGAATATGATACTGTGAGCAATCGATTACGAGGCAGCTTACAGGCAAGAGTTTAAGGACCCACCATGAAAAAGATTGATGCGATTATTAAACCTTTCAAACTGGATGACGTGCGCGAAGCGCTGGCGGAAGTCGGCATCACCGGGATGACCGTGACGGAAGTGAAAGGTTTTGGTCGTCAGAAAGGCCACACCGAGCTTTACCGTGGCGCAGAGTACATGGTGGACTTTCTGCCGAAAGTCAAAATTGAAATCGTGGTGAGCGACGATATCGTGGACACCTGTGTGGATACCATTATCCGCACGGCGCAGACGGGCAAAATCGGCGACGGTAAAATCTTCGTCTTTGACGTGGCGCGCGTGATCCGTATCCGTACCGGTGAAGAAGACGACGCCGCGATTTAACATTGCCAACGGTTTTGTAGGCCGGGTAAGGCGCAGCCGCCACCCGGCAAAAAAAAGCCCCTCGAACGAGGGGCTTTTTCATTACAGCACCTTATGCGGCCCAAAACATTCGTAATGAATGTTGTCTTTATTCACGCCCAGCTCGACCAGCTGCTTCGCGGCATACTGCATAAACGCCACCGGCCCACAGACGTAGAACTGCATATCCGGCGCGCTAAACGCGGCTTCATGCTGGCTTAAATTCATCAGCCCTTCGCTGTCAAAGCGAGCGGCTGCGCGGTCCGCCTTCGTCGGCAGGCGATACCAGGTGTGCGCAGTGAAACGCGGTAGGGACGCCCCGAGCGTTTTCACTTCATCAGCGAAGGCATGGACATCACCGTTCTCGGCGGCGTGGAACCAGTTTACCTGGGCGTCGTGGTTTGCTTTTGCCAGCGTATCGAGCATCGCCAGCATTGGCGTTTGACCGACACCCGCAGAGATCAGCGTCACTGGCGTATTGCCGTCAACGGTCATAAAGAAATCGCCCGCAGGCGCGGCCAGATGAACCACATCGCCTACGCTAGCTTCGTTGTGCAGCCAGGTGGATACCTGACCGCCGTCCTCGCGCTTCACCGCAATGCGATAGCCTTTGCCGTTTGGCTTGCGGGTGAGGGAATACTGGCGGATCTCCTGGTGCGGGAAACCTTCAGGCTTAAGCCATACGCCCAGATACTGCCCTGGCTGATAATCGGCCACCGGCTGACCGTCCACCGGTTCAAATTCGAAGCTGGTGATTAAAGAGCTGCGCGGCGTTTTCTCAACGATGCGGAACGCGCGGGTTCCTGCCCAGCCACCTTTCTTGCCGGCGTTTTCGCTGTAGATCTGTGCTTCACGGTTGATAAATACGTTTGCGAGCACGCCGTAGGCTTTGCCCCACGCGTCCAGAACCTCTTGACCCGGGCTAAACATTTCGTCCAGCGTTGCCAGCAGGTGAGCGCCCACAATGTTGTACTGCTCGGGTTTGATCTGGAAGCTGGTATGTTTCTGCGCAATTTTCTCCACCGCAGGCAGCAGCGCTGCCAGGTTCTCAATATTGCTGGCGTAGGCCGCGATAGCGTTGAACAGGGCTTCGCGCTGATCGCCGTTACGCTGGTTGCTCATGTTGAAAATCTCTTTGAGCTCCGGGTTGTGCATGAACATGCGATCGTAGAAATGGGCGGTGAGTTTAGGACCGGTTTCCACCAGCAGGGGAATAGTGGCTTTAACGGTAGCGATGGTTTGAGCGTCGAGCATAGCAGCTTCCTTACGATGTGATCTTAATGATGTATTTTAGATGCATCTTATAAAAATACCCCTGCTTTGTAAATGGATCTTTGCAAGATGAAAAATATGCATCACAAACCTGAAAAGAAATCCGCTGAAAAGGGCGAGGGCTTTATTCCTCAAACCCTTGCGTGGCGCGAAGGAAAACGTTTGCGTAAAATCGTTTGTCAAGACCTGTTATCACAGAACTAATCAGTTATACTGTTGCCCGTCGTCCAACAGGACTGCCTTTTCAGGCCAAAATTTTACTTGTTAGCTGAGTCAGGAGATGCGGATGTTAAAGCGTGAAATGAACATTGCCGATTATGATGCCGAACTGTGGCAGGCTATGGAGCAGGAAAAAGTACGTCAGGAAGAGCACATCGAACTGATCGCCTCCGAAAACTACACCAGCCCGCGCGTTATGCAGGCGCAGGGTTCTCAGCTGACTAACAAATATGCTGAAGGTTACCCGGGCAAGCGCTATTACGGCGGTTGCGAGTACGTTGATATCGTTGAGCAACTGGCTATCGACCGTGCGAAAGAACTCTTTGGCGCTGACTATGCGAACGTCCAGCCGCACTCTGGCTCTCAGGCTAACTTCGCGGTCTACACCGCGCTGCTGCAGCCGGGCGATACCGTTCTGGGTATGAACCTGGCGCAGGGCGGCCACCTGACTCACGGCTCCCCGGTTAACTTCTCCGGCAAACTGTACAACATCATCCCTTACGGTATTGATGAGTCCGGCAAAATTGACTACGAAGACATGGCTAAGCAGGCCAAAGAGCACAAGCCGAAGATGATCATCGGTGGTTTCTCTGCTTATTCCGGTATCGTTGACTGGGCAAAAATGCGTGAAATCGCAGACAGCATCGGCGCTTATCTGTTCGTCGACATGGCGCACGTTGCCGGTCTGATTGCCGCAGGCGTTTACCCGAACCCGGTTCCACACGCTCACGTTGTGACCACTACCACCCACAAAACCCTGGCGGGTCCACGCGGTGGCCTGATCCTGGCGAAAGGCGGTGATGAAGAGCTGTACAAAAAACTGAACTCCGCCGTGTTCCCAAGCGCGCAGGGCGGCCCGCTGATGCACGTTATCGCGGCAAAAGCGGTAGCACTGAAAGAAGCGATGGAGCCAGAGTTCAAAGTTTACCAGCAGCAGGTTGCCAAAAACGCCAAAGCGATGGTGGAAGTGTTCCTGAACCGCGGCTACAAAGTGGTGTCTGGCGGGACTGAAAACCACCTGTTCCTGCTGGATCTGGTTGATAAGAACCTGACCGGTAAAGAAGCTGACGCTGCCCTGGGCCGTGCCAACATCACCGTGAACAAAAACAGCGTGCCAAACGATCCGAAGAGCCCGTTTGTGACGTCCGGCATCCGTATCGGTTCTCCGGCCGTGACTCGCCGCGGCTTTAAAGAAGCGGAAGTGAAAGAGCTGGCTGGCTGGATGTGTGACGTTCTGGACAACATCAATGACGAAGCGGTTATCGAGCGCGTTAAAGGTAAAGTTCTGGATATCTGCGCACGCTTCCCGGTATACGCATAATTCCTCTGCTGTACAGAAATAAAAAAGGCCGCGCTTGCGGCCTTTTTTTATGGCTTAACGCCGGTCCAGGGAAATGGCGCCGGGGCCCACGATTGCCAGTAAAATAAAGGCACCCGCAATACTGATATTCTTGTAGAAGTTGATCATATTCGGTACGACCGCGTCGCCGGTCATATCCCAGTAGTGATGACCAATTACCGCCGTGCCCAGCGTGTAGAACACAAACAGTACCGCGATAGGGCGGGTGAAAAAGCCCAGCACGATCAGAATGGCGGCAGGCACTTCCATCACCACCGCGATAATGGCCGCCAGCATGGGCATCGGCGTGCCCAGCGACGTCATATATTGTACGGTGCCGCTAAACCCCGTCAGTTTTGGATAACCAAAGATAATAAACAGCACGACAAGCGCGATGCGACCAATCAACAGCAGCAGGTGACGCGACTGACCAAAATCGAGATAACGAAGTGAGTTCATGGCAGAAATACCTCTGCAAGTGGAGTAATTTAAACGTAATACACATTTCCATTCCCTGCCATAAGCCAGACGACTGCACAATATGTTAATTTTTCGTTAATTTATAGCAGGCTATCGACTTGCTTAATTTTTATATTCTCGCCAGACTATGGCCTCGATTTCGGGAGGGATTCATGGTCTTGCATTCCACGCGCTGGCTGGCGCTCAGTTATTTCACCTATTTCTTTAGCTACGGTATTTTTCTGCCTTTCTGGAGCGTCTGGCTCAAGGGTATCGGCCTGACTCCTGAGACCATTGGTGTCCTGCTGGGGGCCGGGCTGGTGGCGCGTTTCCTCGGCAGCCTGCTGATTGCCCCGCGCGTCAGCGATCCCTCCTTACTGATCAAGGCCGTGCGCATTCTTGCGCTGCTGACGCTGGTCTTTGTGGCCTGCTTCTGGGTCAGCCACCAGTTTGCCTGGCTGATGGTGGTGATGGTTGGCTTTAACCTGTTCTTCTCACCGCTGGTGCCGCTGACGGATGCGCTGGCGAACACCTGGCAAAAGCAGATCACCATGGACTACGGTCGCGTGCGCCTGTGGGGCTCTATTGCGTTTGTGATTGGCTCTGCTCTGGTGGGTAAACTGGTCAGCCTTTACGATTACCGCGCCATTCTTGCCCTGTTAAGCATCGGTATTGCCTCTATGCTTCTGGGCATGCTGCTGCGGCCGTCGATAATGCCGCAAGGGGAAAGCCGCCATCAGGAGAGTGCAGGCTGGCCCGCCTGGCGGAGCCTGGTTGCACAAAGCTGGCGTTTTCTGGCGTGTGTTTGTCTGCTTCAGGGGGCACACGCGGCGTACTATGGGTTCAGCGCCATCTACTGGCAGGGGGCGGGATATTCTGCTTCTGCCGTTGGCTACCTGTGGTCCCTGGGGGTAGTGGCCGAAGTCGTTATATTCGCTCTGAGCAAAAAGCTATTCCGTCGCTTTGGCGCGCGTGACCTGCTGCTTCTTTCCGCCGTGTGCGGCGTGGCGCGCTGGGGCATTATGGGCTGGACGACCGATCTGCCGTGGCTGATTTTGGCGCAAATTCTTCACTGCGGCACGTTTACCGTGTGTCATCTGGCGGCGATGCGCTATATCGCTGCGCGCGAAGGCGGGGACGTTATTCGTCTGCAGGCGGTGTATTCGGCGGTCGCAATGGGAGGCAGTATTGCGATCATGACGGTCTTTGCGGGGTTCCTCTATCAGCACCTGGGGCACGGCGTCTTCTGGGTGATGGCGCTGGTCGCTTTACCCGCAATCGTTGTGCGCCCTAAAGTGGCCGCTCGCGCATCGCTATGATTCCAGCATGGCGCGAATATGTTCTTGCTGCTGCGCGTTCAGTGTCTCAACGGCATGAATCAACGGCGGCGAGAACAGCGGCAGGGCAGTAGGGTAGGGGGTGATAACCAGCGCGGCTTCGCGCGGTGCCCCCTCTTTCTGGAAAGCCTGCAGCGTCAGGTAGCGAATGTTGAGCGGCAGCAGCGTCAGCTCGCGAAGCTGCTGTTCAATCAGATCCTCACTGGCTTTATCGTCCCCCGTCAGCAGAATCACCTGCTTTTCGTGCAGATCGGTCTCCTGCATCAGCCAGGCACCGAAAATTACCGCGACAAGGCTCATCTCCTCATCGGAAAAGCGCAGCCCAAATTCCGCTTCCAGCTCAAACAGCGCTTCCTTCGTGGTGCGTAACAGCCGGGGATAGAGACGATGGATCTCCTCCGGCAGGCTATTGTCGATGCCGATCTCAAACAGCGAGCGGTCCAGCGCCTGAGCAAGATGGATATAGAGCTGATCGGTCAGCCCTTGCTCATCGCTGAAGTTCATCCCGGTCTGCGAGCGAAAACGCGCCACCATGCGCACGATGGCCCGGCGCAAGCGTTGGTCCTGCTGGTGTTTATCGAGCACCGGATCGGGCGTGCGGAGCATCATAAACAGCAGCGCCAGAAAAAGCTGTTCATCCCCGTGAGCACCCTGCGGGACGCGCCGTTTCCAGTGGCGCACGATCTCCTGCGCCGTAAAATACTCCCCTCTCGACTGGGTCCAGCTGCGCTGAGTATGGGAAAACTGCGGGGTATTCCCCATCTGGTGTTGAATAAGACAGTATTGCAGATAGAGCTGTAAAAACTGGACGTCGCGGCATTCAAACTGGCGCTGGAGCTTACGCGAGCAGAAGCCGATCAGCGCCCGCAGGTTCGCATCGTCGTAAAGCGGCCGCGCGATACCGTGCTGTTTAAGCGCGGTTTTTAATGCGGGAGTAAACTGGAGTGAGACAAACTGCGGACAAAGCCGCAGCGCCCGGCGCAGCCAGTGCAGCAGGCATAAACGCTGATTCAGGGCGGTGCCTTCAATCCGGTAGCAGCCGTCGTGGTGCGTGACGATATCCAGCCGGTGATAGCGCTGGATTTCATCGCGCGTCTCGGCTATATCTTGCCGTGCCATCGCGTCGTCCACGCCGTTGGCAGCGATTATGCTCTGTGCGGTGACGGCAGCATCGGGCAGGTAAAGCATTAAAAGCACCTGGCAGCGGCGCTGCGAACTGGAAAGCACAGATGGAATTTCAAGCGTCGTCATCATCTGTCGGGTATCCAGTGTGAATGTTTGATAAGAATAGCTAAAGGATGGGCGCTGAAAAGCGCGCCGGCAGGCCTTTCATTCAGGATTGCTGGGGAACATCACAGAATTTTTGACGTGAGGAATTGATGCAAATAGTTAAACAAAGTGCGATGGCGTTATTTTTGGCGGCGATCGGCTTCACTGCCAGCGCACACCCTCACAGCTTTATTGACCTCAAAACCGAGCTGGTCACCGACGGCACGCAGCTGAGCGGCCTGAAAATGCGCTGGACGATGGATGAAATCACCTCGGCTGACCTGCTCTATGATGCGGGAAATGCGAAGCCCGGCGATGAAATCTGGAAAAAGCTGGCGGCGGAAGTGATGGCTAACGTGCTCGGGCAGCACTACTTCACGGAATTCTGGCATAACGGGCAAAAGGTCAAATTTCTGAACCGTCCCACGGAATACGGCATGACGCGTGACGGGCATCAGGCGGTGCTGACGTTTGTCCTTCCGCTGGCGCATCCCCAGCCGCTGGCAGGCCAGAAGTACACCTTTTCCACGTTTGATCCCACCTACTACGTTGATATGCGTTACGCAAAGGAGAGTGACGTGACGCTGCCGACCGCCCTGCAAAAAAGCTGCAAGCTCGCGGTGCATACGCCGAAGCCCAGCGAAGAGACGCTGAACTTTGCGGTCTCTCTCGACAAGGAAGATGCACCGCCTGAGGACATGGAGTTGGGTAAACAGTTCGCGCAGGAGGTAACGCTACAATGTCAGTGATCGCTTCGCCAGTTCGAAAACCGCGCCGCTGGCTGCACCTCTGGCCGCTGGCGCTCTTTTTGCTGTTCGCGGTTTGCGGCGCGCTGTGGCTGTGGCAGGCCTGGCCGCAGGTGATGATGAAAAGCATTATCTGGCAGCGTGAGGTTAACCAGCAGATGAGCGGGTTACTGAAAGCGGTGGCTGATAACCCGACGAAAGCGGGCGGTTCCCTGCTGGCGTTCAGTTTTATCTATGGCGTTCTGCACGCGCTGGGGCCGGGGCACGGCAAAATCGTCATCACGACCTGGCTCGCCACTCACCCGTCAAAGCTGAAATCGAGTATCGGCCTGACGCTGGCCTCTTCGCTGCTTCAGGGGGGCGTGGCGATTGCGCTGGTCGTTGTTGTGCTGTCACTTTTGCAGCTTCCGGCTCGCCAGCTGCACGTGAGCAGCTTCTGGCTGGAGAAGGGAAGTTACGCGCTGGTAGGCGTGCTGGGGCTGATCCTCTGCTGGCGGGCGCTTAAAAAGCTGCGCGTGCTGCTGCAAAAACCGACATTCAAAACCTTCACGCCGCACCACGTTCATGATGAAAACTGCGGCTGCGGGCATCAGCATCTGCCAACGCAGGCGCAATTACAGAGTGGCGACGACTGGCGCGCGCGGATGATGATCGTTCTCTCAATGGGGATGCGCCCGTGTTCGGGGGCAATCATGGTGCTGCTGTTTAGTAAAGTGATCGGCGTGTTTGGCTGGGGAATGCTGTCTGCGTTGGCCATGGCGGCGGGAACGTCATTGACGATTTCGTCTCTGGCTCTGCTGGTTCACAGTTTCCGTCAGCTGGCGGTCAAACTCAGCGGCAATAAAACGCCGGTGCTGTGGCGGCAGGTTGGCTGGACAACGCTCGCGCTGGCGGGCGGTGTGATTCTGCTGGTAGCGGCGGTGACAATGTGGATGAGTGCGGTGCCGGTGGGAAGGGGATTGCGGCCTTTCTAGCGTACTGAGGGATTTTGTAGGCCCGGTAAGCGTAGCGCCACCGGGCTTAACAAACTGGATTAACGCTTCAGCGCATCGCTCAGTTCATCACGCATGTTTGCCAGCATGGCTTTAACAACGCGTGGGTTACCCGCAACGATGTTGCCGGTAGACATGTAGTTATGGCCGCCGGTGAAATCACATACGATCGCACCTGCTTCACGCGCGATCAGCTCGCCCGCTGCAAAATCCCATGGCTTCAGTGACAGTTCGAAGTAACCGTCAACGCGGCCGGTTGCCACATAGGCCAGATCCAGCGCAGCAGAACCGGTGCGGCGGAAGTCGGCGCATTCGGTAAACAGTTTGCCCAGGATATTCATATACGTGGTCGCGTGCTGTTTCGCCTTGAACGGGAAACCGGTCGCCAGGATGGTGCCGTCCAGATCGCGTGCATTGCTGCAGCGCAGACGGTAGCCGTTCAGCTGTGCGCCCTGACCGCGGGTAGCGGTGAACAGTTCGTTACGCATTGGATCGTAAACAACGGCGACTTCAGTACGGCCTTTGATGCGTACTGCGATAGACACAGAGAAGTGTGGCAGGCGTTTGACGAAGTTGGTGGTGCCATCCAGTGGATCGATAACCCATTGAACATCCTGATCGGTACCTTCATGTTCACCGCTTTCTTCGGTGATGATGGTGTGCTGCGGGTAAGATTTGCGGATCGTTTCGATAATAATCGCTTCTGCGGCTTTATCGACGTTAGTCACGAAATCATTGCTGCCTTTCTGGCTGGTTTCTACGGAGTCTGGCGTTTCGTAGTGTTTGGCAATTACATTACCCGCCTTGCGCGCTGCGCGCACGGCGATGGTCAGCATCGGATGCATCGGTCTCTCTCACTGGATGTTAAAGAACAGGAAAATCGGCGCAGAGTATAGCAGCGGGATCGGATTATGTCTCCCGTTTATGATAATATGCCGGAATATTCTTCAGACACTGAATTCAGACATTAAAAATTATGCTGCAAAACATTCGAATCGTGCTGGTCGAAACATCGCATACCGGCAACATGGGCTCCGTGGCCCGCGCTATGAAAACCATGGGCTTAACGAATCTCTGGCTGGTCAACCCGCTGGTAAAACCCGATTCGCAGGCTATTGCTCTGGCGGCCGGCGCCAGCGACGTGATCGGCAATGCACAGATCGTAGACACCCTTGACGAAGCTCTGGCCGGTTGCAGCCTGGTGGTGGGAACCAGCGCGCGTTCGCGTACGCTGCCGTGGCCAATGCTCGATCCGCGTGAATGCGGCCTGAAAAGTGTCTCTGAGGCTGAACAGGCACCGGTTGCGCTGGTGTTTGGGCGCGAGCGCGTTGGCTTGACCAACGACGAGCTGCAGAAATGCCATTATCACGTGGCGATTGCGGCGAACCCGGAATACAGCTCGCTGAACCTGGCGATGGCGGTGCAGGTGATCGCCTATGAAGTGCGTATGGCTTGGCTGGCGACGCAGGAGAAAGAGGTAGAACCTAAAGAAGAGACGGCCTACCCGCTGGTAGACGATCTGGAGCGCTTTTATGGCCATCTGGAGCAGACGCTGCTCTCAACCGGCTTTATCCGCGAAGGTCACCCGGGACAGGTGATGAACAAGCTGCGCCGTATGTTCACCCGCGCGCGTCCGGAAAGCCAGGAGCTGAACATCCTGCGCGGGATCCTGGCGTCGATTGAACAGAAGAATAAAGAGTAGCGTTGTCTGTTCGCCGGGTGGCGCTGCGCTACCCGGCCTACAAAACCGTAGGTCGGGTAAGCGCAGCGCCACCCGACAAAAACGGCACAGAAGGTTAAATACCTGACTAAAACAGTCAAGTAAATAGTTGACCATTTTAGTCAGGAATGTCAGACTTGGCCCTGCTATGCAATACCCCATTTTACTATAAAAAACCCCGGGCAGGGGCGAGTTTGAGGTTAAGTAAGACATGAGACTGACATCTAAAGGGCGTTATGCCGTGACCGCGATGCTGGACGTTGCGCTCAACTCCGAAGCGGGCCCGGTTCCGTTGGCTGATATTTCTGAACGACAAGGGATCTCCCTCTCTTATCTGGAACAGCTGTTCTCCAGACTGCGTAAAAATGGACTGGTTTCCAGCGTTCGTGGCCCAGGCGGCGGCTATCTGCTGGGTAAAGACGCGGGCAGTATTGCAGTTGGCGAAGTGATTAGCGCAGTTGACGAATCCGTTGACGCGACCCGTTGCCAGGGTAAAGGCGGCTGTCAGGGCGGCGATAAATGCCTGACCCACGCGCTGTGGCGCGATCTGAGCGACCGTCTGACCGGCTTCCTGAACAACATCACCCTCGGTGAGCTGGTGAATAACCAGGAAGTTCTGGATGTATCAGGCCGTCAGCACAGCCAGGATTCCCAACGCAGCACCCGCGCGCAGGACGCTATCGACGTCAAACTGCGCGCGTAATAAAAAGATAAGTATTTCAGAATCAGGCCGGGGCGAGAACTCGCCCCGCGTACTCGGTCGTACATCCAGCCGGTTGCCTGATTCCTTGCATTGAAGCGATGTACGGAGTTTATAGAGCAATGAAATTACCGATTTATCTCGATTACTCCGCAACCACGCCGGTGGACCCGCGTGTTGCCGAGAAAATGATGCAGTGTCTGACCCTGGACGGAAACTTTGGTAACCCAGCTTCCCGTTCACACCGTTTTGGCTGGCATGCTGAAGAGGCGGTCGATATCGCCCGTAATCAGATTGCTGACCTGGTGGGTGCCGACCCGCGTGAGATTGTTTTCACCTCCGGTGCGACCGAATCCGACAACCTGGCGATCAAAGGTGCAGCCAACTTTTATCAGAAAAAAGGCAAGCACATCATCACCAGCAAAACCGAACACAAAGCCGTGCTGGACACCTGTCGTCAGCTGGAGCGCGAAGGGTACGAAGTGACCTATCTCGCGCCACAGAGCAACGGTATTATTGACCTCAAAGAGCTCGAAGCGGCCATGCGTGATGACACCATTCTGGTTTCCATCATGCACGTCAACAACGAAATCGGCGTGGTACAGGACATCGCGACCATCGGCGAAATGTGCCGCGCGCGCGGCATCATCTACCACGTGGATGCGACCCAGAGCGTGGGCAAACTGCCTATCGACCTGAGCCAGCTGAAAGTGGATCTGATGTCCTTCTCCGGCCACAAAATCTATGGACCGAAAGGCATCGGCGCGCTGTACGTTCGTCGTAAACCGCGTATCCGCATCGAAGCACAGATGCACGGTGGCGGTCACGAGCGCGGTATGCGTTCCGGTACGCTGCCTGTTCACCAGATCGTGGGCATGGGCGAAGCTTACCGCATTGCAAAAGAAGAGATGGAAACCGAGATGGCACGCCTGCGCACGCTGCGTAACCGTCTGTGGGACGGCGTGAAGGATATGGAAGAAGTGTATCTGAACGGCGATCTCGAGCAGGGCGCGCCGAACATCCTCAACGTCAGCTTCAACTATGTTGAAGGCGAATCGCTGATCATGGCCCTGAAAGACCTGGCGGTTTCTTCCGGTTCTGCCTGTACGTCTGCAAGCCTTGAGCCATCCTACGTGCTGCGCGCGCTGGGTATGACTGACGAGCTGGCACACAGCTCTATCCGTTTCTCTTTAGGTCGTTTCACTACCGAAGAAGAGATTGACTACACCATCAAGCTGGTTCGCAACTCCATCGGCCGTCTGCGCGACCTTTCTCCACTGTGGGAAATGTTTAAGCAGGGCGTGGATCTGAACAGCATTGAATGGTCACATCACTAATCGGTACATAAGGAGAATTCAATCATGGCATACAGCGAAAAAGTCATCGATCATTACGAAAACCCGCGCAACGTTGGCTCTTTTGACAACAGCGACGAATCTGTCGGTAGCGGCATGGTCGGTGCACCGGCGTGTGGCGACGTGATGAAGTTGCAGATTAAAGTCAACAATGAAGGTATCATTGAAGACGCGCGCTTCAAGACCTACGGCTGCGGTTCTGCTATTGCGTCCAGCTCCCTGGTTACCGAATGGGTGAAGGGCAAGTCTCTGGACGAAGCACAGGCAATCAAGAACACGGATATTGCTGAAGAACTCGAACTGCCACCGGTGAAAATTCACTGTTCCATTCTGGCAGAAGACGCGATCAAAGCCGCCATTGCGGATTACAAAAGCAAACGTGAAGCAAAATAATTGAGGTTTGAGTATGTCGATTACCCTTAGCGACAGCGCTGCCGCGCGAGTAAGCTCTTTTCTGGCGAACCGTGGTAAAGGCTTTGGCCTGCGACTGGGCGTACGTACCTCCGGCTGTTCTGGTATGGCTTACGTACTGGAGTTTGTTGATGAGCCGGCGTCTGACGACACCGTGTTTGAAGACAAAGGCGTGAAGGTGGTGGTCGATGGCAAAAGCCTGCAATTCCTCAACGGCACTCAGCTGGACTTCGTGAAAGAAGGCCTGAACGAAGGGTTCAAATTCACGAACCCGAACGTCAAAGACGAGTGTGGTTGCGGCGAAAGCTTCCACGTTTAACCGCGCGTCATCCGAAACCCCACCGTGGCTTTGTCACGCGTGGGGTTTGTTCTAACAGGCTACCCCTGAGATTGTTATGGATTACTTCACTCTCTTCGGACTACCCGCTCAATACCCGATTGATCTGCAGGCGCTGACGATCCGTTTTCAGGATTTACAGCGTCAGTACCATCCGGACAAATTTGCCAGTGGTACGCAGTCAGAGCAACTGGCTGCGGTATCGCACTCTGCGACCATCAATCAGGCCTGGCAGACGCTGCGCCATCCGCTGGCGCGTGCAGAATATCTGCTCTCGCTCCACGGTTTTGATCTGGCAAGCGAGCAGCACACCGTGCGCGACACGGCGTTTCTGATGGAACAGCTGGAGCTTCGCGAAGAGCTCGATGAGATTGAACAGGCCAGAGACGAAGCGCGTCTGGAAAGCTTTATCACGCGCGTGAAGGGCATGTTCGATACCCGCCATCAGCAGATGGTGGAGCAACTGAACAACGAGACCTGGGACGTGGCGGCAGATACTGTGCGCAAACTCCGTTTTCTCGATAAACTGCGAAGCAGTGCTGAACAACTCGAAGAAAAGCTGCTCGATTTTTAATTTCGGAAGCAATTATGGCCTTATTACAAATTAGTGAGCCTGGCTTAAGTGCCGCACCGCACCAGCGTCGTCTGGCGGTGGGTATCGATCTGGGCACCACCAATTCCCTCGTGGCGACCGTGCGTAGCGGCCAGGCGGAAACGCTGGCTGACGAGCAGGGCCGCCATCTGCTGCCTTCCGTGGTCCACTACCAGCAGCAGGGTCACGCGGTCGGCTATGACGCACGCGCCAACGCCGCGCGCGATCCGGCCAACACCATCAGCTCCGTGAAGCGCATGATGGGCCGCTCGCTGGCCGATATCCAGACCCGCTACCCGCATCTGCCGTATCAGCTGCAGGCCAGTGAAAACGGCCTGCCGATGATCGCGACGGCGGCTGGCCTGCTGAACCCGATCCGCGTGTCCGCTGACATCCTCAAAGCGCTGGCGGCGCGCGCGACGGCGACGCTTGGCGGCGATCTGGACGGCGTGGTCATTACCGTTCCGGCCTACTTTGACGACGCACAGCGCCAGGGCACCAAAGACGCCGCGCGTCTGGCGGGGCTGCACGTGCTGCGCCTGCTGAACGAACCGACGGCGGCGGCGATTGCCTATGGCCTCGACTCCGGTCAGGAAGGGGTGATTGCAGTCTACGATCTCGGCGGCGGTACCTTTGATATCTCGATCCTGCGCTTAAGCCGCGGGGTGTTTGAAGTGCTGGCGACCGGCGGGGATTCCGCCCTGGGCGGTGATGACTTCGACCATCTGCTGGCGGATTACATCCGCGAGCAGGCGGGCATCAGCGATCGCAGCGATGCACGCGTTCAGCGTGAACTGTTGGATGCGGCCATCGATGCCAAAATTGCGCTGAGCGATGCGCAGACCGTTACCGTAAATGTTGCGGGCTGGCAGGGGGAAATCACCCGCGACCAGTTCAACGACCTGATCGCTACTCTGGTAAAACGTACGCTGCTGGCCTGCCGTCGTGCACTGAAAGATGCCGGCGTTGAGGCCAGCGAGGTGCTGGAAGTGGTCATGGTCGGCGGCTCCACCCGCGTGCCGCTGGTGCGCGAACGCGTGGGAGAATTCTTTGGCCGCACGCCGCTGACCTCCATTGACCCGGACAAAGTGGTCGCCGTGGGTGCCGCTATCCAGGCCGATATCCTGGTCGGCAACAAGCCGGACAGCGAAATGCTGCTGCTGGACGTCATCCCGCTGTCGCTGGGGTTAGAAACCATGGGCGGCCTGGTAGAGAAAGTGATCCCGCGTAATACCACCATCCCGGTGGCGCGCGCGCAGGAGTTCACCACCTTTAAAGACGGCCAGACCGCGATGTCCATCCACGTGATGCAGGGCGAGCGCGAGCTGGTGCAGGACTGCCGCTCGCTGGCGCGCTTTGCGCTGCGCGGTATTCCGGCGCTGCCTGCGGGCGGGGCGCATATTCGCGTCACCTTCCAGGTGGATGCGGACGGCCTGCTGAGCGTCACGGCGATGGAAAAATCGACCGGCGTTGAATCGTCCATCCAGGTGAAGCCATCCTACGGCCTGACCGATGGCGAAATCGCCTCCATGATCCAGGACTCAATGAGCTACGCCGAGCAGGATGTTAAGGCGCGCATGCTGGCGGAACAGAAAGTGGAAGCCGCACGCGTGCTGGAAAGCCTGAACGGCGCGCTCGCTGCCGATGCCGCGCTGTTAAGCGCCGCTGAGCGCCAGGTGATTGACGACGCTGCCGCGCGCTTGAGCGCAGTAGCAGAAGGCAATGACGCTGACGCAATAGAAGAAGCCATTAAAAACGTTGATAAACAAACCCAGGACTTTGCTGCTCGCCGCATGGACAAATCTGTCCGCGTCGCGCTGAAAGGCCAGTCCGTGGACGAGGTTTAATATGCCAAAGATTGTAATTTTGCCTCATGCGGACCTCTGTCCGGATGGCGCTGTTCTGGAAGCGAAGACCGGTGAAACCATTCTCGATGTTGCCCTGCGCGCAGGTATCGAAGTGGAACACGCCTGTGAAAAATCCTGTGCCTGCACCACCTGCCACTGCATCGTGCGCGAAGGTTTCGACTCGCTCGCCGAGAGCACCGAAGACGAAGACGACATGCTGGATAAAGCATGGGGTCTGGAGCCAGACAGCCGCTTAAGCTGCCAGGCCGCGGTGACCGATGAAGATCTGGTCGTGGAATTCCCACGCTACACCATCAACCACGCACGCGAGCATTAATATGGGACTGAAGTGGACAGACAGCCGCGAAATCGGCGAAGCGCTCTACGACGCGAACCCGGATCTCGATCCGAAGACCGTACGATTCACCGACATGCACCAGTGGATCTGCGATTTAGAGGATTTCGACGACGATCCAAACGCATCCAATGAAAAAATTCTGGAGGCGATTCTGTTAGTCTGGTTAGATGAAGCAGAATAAATAACATAACGGGCTGCCTTCAGGCGGCCCGTTTGCTAGTTGCTAATAAGGAAAAATAAAATGACCGAAGCGATGAAGATTACGCTCTCGAATCAGCCTGCTGACGCGCGCTGGGGCGAGAAAGCCACCTACAGCATTAACAACGACGGCATTACCCTGCACCTGACGGGCAACGATGATTTGGGCCTGATCCAGCGCGCCGCGCGTAAAATTGACGGGCTGGGCATTAAACACGTCTCTCTGGAAGGCGAAGGCTGGGACACCGACCGCAGCTGGGCGTTCTGGGCAGGCTACAAAGGCCCGAAAGGCACCCGCAAAATCGAGTGGGCTAACCTTGATGAAGCCGGCCAGAAAGAGCTGGAAAGCCGCCTGAACATTATCGACTGGGTGCGCGATACCATCAACGCACCGGCGGAAGAGCTGGGGCCGGAACAGCTGGCGCAGCGCGCCGTTGACCTGCTGTGCGGCGTGGCGGGTGACAAAATGTCCTACCGCATCACCAAAGGTGAAGATCTGCGCGAGCAGAACTATATGGGTATCCACACCGTGGGCCGCGGTTCCGAGCGTCCTCCTGTATTGCTGGCGCTGGATTACAACCCAACCGGCGATAAAGCCGCGCCGGTATTTGCCTGCCTTGTCGGGAAAGGCATTACCTTCGACACCGGCGGCTACAGCCTCAAGCAGAGCGCGTTCATGGACTCCATGAAGTCCGACATGGGCGGCGCGGCGACCATTACCGGCGCGCTGGCGTTCGCTATCACCCGTGGCCTGAACAAGCGCGTGAAGCTCTACCTGTGCTGCGCCGACAACATGGTCAGCGGTAACGCCTTCAAGCTGGGCGACATCATCCGCTACCGCAACGGCAAAAACGTTGAGGTGATGAACACCGACGCGGAAGGCCGTCTGGTGCTGGCCGATGGCCTGATCGACGCCTCTGCGCAGAAGCCAGAGCTGATTATCGACATGGCGACCCTGACCGGCGCGGCGAAAACCGCCCTGGGCAACGACTACCATGCGCTGTTCAGCTTCGACGACAAGCTGGCCGCGCGTCTGCTGGCAAGCGCTGCCGCGGAGAACGAGCCGTTCTGGCGCCTGCCGCTGGCCGAATTCCACCGCAGCCAGCTGCCGTCTAACTTTGCCGAGCTGAACAACACCGCAAGCGCGGCGTACCCGGCTGGGGCAAGCACCGCAGCAGGCTTCCTGTCCCACTTCGTTGAGAACTACCACGAGGGCTGGCTGCACATTGACTGCTCCGCAACGTACCGTAAAGCGGCGGTTGAGCAGTGGTCCGCGGGCGCGACCGGTCTGGGCGTACGTACCGTGGCGAACCTGCTGACGGCTGAGTAATCGTTGCCCCCTCACCCCAGCCCTCTCCCCAAAGGGGAGAGGGTGTTCAAATTCCCTCTCCCCTTTGGGGAGAGGGTTAGGGTGAGGGGAGAAATGCATCATCTGGAATTGTTATGTCAGAAACCAAAAACGAATTAGAAGCCCTGCTGGAGCAGGCAGCGACCGAGCCCGCCCACCGTCCGGCATTTTTCCGCACGCTGCTGGAATCCACCGTTTGGGTGCCGGGTACCGCGGCGGAAGGCGAGCAGGTTGTCGAAGACAGCGCGTTGGATCTCCTGCACTGGGAGAAGGACGACGGCACCTCGGTGATCCCGTTCTTCACCTCGCTGGAAGCGCTGCAGAAAGCGGTAGAAGACGAACAGGCGTTCGTGGTGATGCCGGTGCGCACCCTGTTTGAAATGACGCTGGGCCAGACGCTTTTCCTCAACGCGAAGCTGCCGACCGGAAAAGAGTTCACGCCGCGTGAAATCAGCCATCTGATTGGCGAAGAGGGCAACCCGCTCAGCACTCAGGAGGTGCTGGAAGGGGGCGAAACGCTGCTGCTGTCTGAAGTGGCCGAGCCGCCTGCGCAGGTGATCGATTCCCTGACCACGCTTTTCAAAACGCTCAAGCCCGTCAGGCGCGCGTTCCTCTGCTCTATCAAAGAGCGCGCGGACGAACAGCCCGTGCTGCTGATCGGTATTGAAGCCGATGGCGATATCGAGGATATCATTCAGGCGGCGGGAAGCGTGGCCACCGACACGCTGCCGGGCGATGAGCCGATTGACATCTGTCAGGTGAAGAACGGTGAGAAGGGCATCAGCCACTTTATTACCGAGCACATTACCCCGTTTTACGAGCGCCGCTGGGGCGGCTTCCTGCGCGATCTCAAAACTAACCGCATCATCTGATTACGGCGGGGTGAATATCACCCCGTTGCTTCCAGCAGCAGTAAATCCATCAGCAGCACCAGATTCGACTCAAACGACGTCACCCCCGCGGCTTCGGCGGCGAAGTGTACCGCTTCGTCATAGAGGGCAAAGTGCACGTCCGCCATTCCCGCCAGCGTATTGGCCGAGGCGCGGGTAAACGCGACGATCGTCATGCCGACGTTTTTGGCAATCCGCGCTTTATCCAGCACCTGCTCCGTTTCGCCGCTGCGCGAGACGGCAATAAACACTTCATAGCGTGCGGCATTGCTGAGAAAAATGTTCCGGCTGTCGCCCGGCCCGGAGATAAACGCCGTTTTGCCCAGCACCTGCAGTTTCTTGGTCAGATACTCGGCAAAGAGATAGGAAAACCCGGCGCCGTAGAGAAAGAAGCTCTCTTTCTGGCGCAGCAGGTCGGCAAACTGCTGGCGTTTGTCGTGGGTGACCCACTGAAAGGTTTGCTGATAGTTGGCGATAAACTGATTAAAAAGCGCCGGCAGTTCAGGACGCGACTGCCCCTGAACGGCAATGTGCGGCGTGTCGGAGAGCAACTGTTTGCAGTGCCAGATAAACTCGCTAAAACCGCTGAACCCCAACTTCTGACACAGACGCATTATGGTGGCAGTGGAGACGAACGTCGCCTGAGCCAGCTCGCGAACCGTAATCTTGCCGACCAGCAGCGGATGTTCCGTCAGGTGGGCAAGGACGCGGTACTCCGCGCGGGTCAGGGATGCCCCGCGCGTTAACAGCGTGGCCAGGCGGTTATCCATTACTTCGCCGGTTCAACCGGCAGGTCGTCACGCGCGCCCCATTCGCTCCAGGCACCGTCGTAGAGCGTAACGTCATTTACGCCGAGCGTGGCGAGCGCCAGAATAACCACGCAGGCCGTTACGCCGGAGCCGCAGCTGGCAATAACCGGACGGCGTAAATCCACGCCCGCACGGTCAAAAATAGCGCGCAGCTCGTCGGTGGTTTTCAGTTCGCCCTCAAACACCAGATCGCCCCACGGCACGTTCAGCGCCCCCGGAATATGGCCGCGCTTGAGCCCCGGACGCGGTTCGTCCGCTTCTGCATTAAAGCGTGGCGTAGGGCGAGCATCGACGATTTGGGCCGTTTTTTCATGGCTCACGACCAGCACGTCGGTCAGGCGTTTCACCACGTGAGCGTCGAAGGTGGCATCGAATTCGCCTTCCGGCAGCGTCACGTCGCCCTGCTGGAGCGGCAGCTCGTCGCGCTTCCAGCCCGCGAGGCCGCCCGCCAGAATCGAGACCTTTTCCACGCCGAAGTTTTTCAGCATCCACCACGCGCGCGGGGCCGAGAAGAGGTTACCTTCGTCATAAACAACGAGGTGTTTGTCTTTGCTGACGCCCAGCTCGCGCATCGCCACGGAAAACGCTTCCGGGCGCGGCAGCATGTGCGGTAGGGGAGAGGTGTGATCGGAGAGGGCTTCAATATCAAAAAATACCGCGCCAGGCAGGTGTCCTGCGCGGTATTCACCGGGAACATCGCGATGCTCTTGCCCCGGCGGGGCCATACGTGCGTCAATAATCTGAACTTCCGGATCGTCACCGTGCTCAATCAGCCAGTCGGCGGCGACAAAATATGAGGTGGACATGGGTTGCCTCCATTCTTTTCCGTAAAAAAGGATTGTCGGTGTTTTTTCTGACACCGACAAGCAAACCACGTTCAACTCGCGAGCAAGCCCCTATTTTTTCACCGTTTCGCCGTCCTGCCAGGCTTTTTGCAGCGCAGGCCAGTAGTCGCGGTTGGCCTCGATCATCTCATCGAGAATTGCCTTCGCGTGTTCCATGGTCGGCACGGTGCGGTTAAGGGTGAATGCCTGGAGGGCTTTCTCATAGCTCCCTTCGATAGTCGCCTCTACCAGCAGCTGTTCAGAGGCGAGCTGCTGTTGCAAAAGGGTCTGATGGAACAGCGGCACCTGGCCGATGCGAATCGGTTCCGGACCTTCGGAGGTGATATAAGCGGGGACTTCCACCACGGCATCGTAAGGCAGGTTGGTAATCGCACCGCGGTTTTCCACCATCACCAGATGGCGGCTCCGCAGGTTAAAAGCCAGCGAGCAGGCGACGTCAACGATAAATTCACCGTGGACGCCCACGTGGAAGGCATCCGGCAGAACCCCGGAGCGCTTGTACTCTTCGGCGGCGGCGAACAGCTTTTTCTCGCGCCCGTCCATCACTTCATTGGCGCGGGTATAGTCCGGGTTCTGATGCTCCACGATCTGGTTCGGCATCAGGTAATACTGTAGGTACGGGTTTGGCAGATACTCCGGGAAGTTGTCCATAATCGGCTTAATGTTGCGCCAGGTCTTCACCCAGGACGGATCGGAATGCTGCGGATCGGTTTTGGCCGCATCTTCCGTCAGCAGGCCAAACTTCGCGATATGCTTACGCAGCTCCGGCAGCTTGTCCTCGCCGTCCACCAGCACGCGGGTAAACCAGCCGAAGTGGTTCAGACCGAAGTAGTCGACCTCCAGCTTGCGGCGATCGACCCCCAGAATCGCCCCCATGTTACGCATGGCAGCCACCGGCATATCGCAAATGTTCAGCACGCGCGCGTTCGGGCGCAGGCGCCGCACCCCTTCCGCGACGATCGCCGCCGGGTTGGAGTAGTTCACGATCCAGGCCTTCTCGTGCGCGTAGCGATCCACCAGATCGATAAGTTCCACCATCGGCAGGATGGTGCGAAGACCGTACGCCAGCCCGCCGGGCCCGCAGGTTTCCTGGCCTACCACGCCGTGGCGCAGCGGGATCTTCTCGTCCTGCTCGCGCATCTTATACTGGCCGACGCGCATCTGGGCGAAGACAAAATGGGCGCCGCTAAAGGCCACTTCCGGATCGCTGGTGACGGTGAATTTGATGCTCTGACTGTGGTCACGAATGACCTTCTCGACAACCGGCGCAATGGTGTTCTGACGCGCGTCGTCGATGTCGTAGAGGCGGATTTCGGCCAGCGGGAAATCCTGCAGGCGCACCATCAGGCTTTTCACAATACCCGGCGTGTAGGTGCTGCCGCCGCCGGCAATCGACAGAATGAATGGGGGTGTAAACATCTTTAGCTCCTTTCAGAGAAACGTCTCAACGGCTTCTCGCATTTTTTTGACGTGCAGCCCGTAGACCACCTGAACGTTGTTACCTTGTTTGATAATCCCTTTCGCGCCGGTCGCCTTCAGGCGTGGTTCGTCGATAATGGCGACGTCCTTCACCGTGACGCGCAGGCGGGTGTAGCAGTTATCCACCACTTCAATATTTTCCCTGCCGCCGAGCCCCGCCACGATGGATTCGCCCAGCCCGTCGTTGTTGCCTTTGGCCTGGTACTCCTGCTTGCTGTAGAGGCGCGTCTCCTTATCGTCATCCTCACGGCCGGGCGTCTTCATGTTGAAGCGCAGGATCAGGAAGCGGAACACCGCGAAGTAGAGGGCGAACATGATCAGCCCGACCACGATGTACATCGGCCAGTTGGACTTTTCCGTGCCGAGCGGCAGGTTGTAGAGGATGAAGTCGATAATCCCATTGGCGCCGATGGCGTGAACGCCCAGCAGCGAGAACAGCATCATGCCGATGCCGGTCAGCACCGCGTGCACCACGAACAGCAGCGGGGCGACGAACAGGAAGGAGAACTCAATGGGTTCGGTCACGCCGACCAGCAGAGAGGTGAGCGCTGCCGGGATCAGAATCGCCTTTGCCGCCGCTTTGCGCTCCGGCTTCGCGGTCATGTACATCGCCAGCGCCGCTGCAGGCAGGCCAAACATCTTGCTGATGCCGCGGGCGTCCCACACCACGGTGCTGCTGAGCTGCTTCACGTCCGGGCAGGCCATCTCGGCAAAATAGATATTGCGTGCGCCCTGATAGGTTGCGCCGCACACCTCCTGCGTGCCGCCCAGCTCGGTATAGAGGAACGGGGTATAGACCAGATGATGCAGGCCGGTAGGCACCAGAATGCGTTCCAGGAAACCGTAAATTGCGACGCCAAACGGCCCGGAGCCTTTGATGGCCAGCGCCAGGGCGCTGATGCCGTGCTGGGCAAACGGCCACAGTTCACTCATCACCACGCCGAGCAGCATGGAGACGGGGAGCATGACGATGGCGACAAAACAGTGGCCGGAGTAAATCGCCATCGCGCCGTTAAACTGTACGCCGGAGTATTTGTTGTACAGATAGCCGGAAAGCGCCCCGGTCAGTATCCCGGCAAAGACCCCCATTTCCAGCACCTGCACGCCCAGTACCATCGTCTGTCCGGCTGCTTTCATCTGCGCCGCTGGCGCCAGCGCGCCCTGCAGCTGTAGCGTTACGTTCATGGCGTTAATGAACACCACAAAGGTCACCAGGCCAATCAGCGCGGCATAGCCTTTATCGCGCGTCGCCAGGCCAATCGGGATGCCGACGGCAAACACCAGCGCCAGGTTGACCAGCACCGACACGGCAGATTTCGCGATAAGCTGACCAAGATGCTGGATCAGCGGATGGCCAAGAAACGGCAGATATTCCGCAAGATTACCGTTACCCAGCACGTTACCAAAGGCAATAAACAGACCGACGATCGGTAAGATCAGCACCGGTCCGTACAATGATTTTCCGAAATTTTGTAGGGCGTTCACGGCTCGTTTCATGGCTTTCTCTCTTATTGAACCGCGCACTCGGGGTGCGTCATGGTTATAAAACTAGCAGCCTTCAGACATGTTCATCCATCTATCTTATTGTTTTAAAAACAAATGACCTCAAAAGTAACATGTAACGTTTGGTGCTGTGATCGGTGTAGCATTGCCGGGTGACAGTAGGGGACCGTTCTGCGAGGCGCTTTCAGGATTCTAAAATTGGACTTTTTGAATTAATGAAACTTGCGGATAATACTTATCCGGACGACGACCAACAGGCCCCATAGGCCAGGGACAAAGGATGAAACCGTTTCGCCTAGCCGCGATTTCTCTCGCGCTGCTTACCACGTTTACGCTTGTCGGCTGTGATAACAGCGACGATACCACTCAGTCTGCGGCTCCCGCCGCCTCCACCCCATCGACACCGAAAGCCGCGGAAAAGCCCGACGCTGATAAGCTGGCAAAACTGGCGGCGCAGAGTCAGGGCAAAGCGTTAACCCTGCTGGACGCCTCAGAGGTGCAGTTGGACGGCGCTTCAACGCTGGTGCTGACATTCTCTGTTCCGCTCAATCCCGATCAGGATTTCGCGAAAACCGTGCATGTCGTGGACAAGAAAAGCGGCAAGGTTGATGGGGCGTGGGAACTTGCGCCTAACCTGAAAGAGCTTCGCCTGCGCCATCTGGAGCCTAACCGCAACCTGGTCGTCACCGTTGAACGTGACCTGCAGGCGCTGAACAAGGCGACGTTCGGCATTGATTATGAAAAAGCCCTGACCACCCGGGACGTTGAACCCACTGTAGGTTTTGCCAGCCGCGGCTCGCTGCTGCCGGGCAAGGTAGTGGAAGGTCTGCCGGTGATGGCGCTCAACGTCAACAACGTGGACGTGAATTTCTACCGCGTGAAGCCTGAATCGCTGGCCTCCTTTGTCAGCCAGTGGGAATACCGCAACTCGCTGACCAACTGGGAATCCGACAACCTGCTGAAGATGGCGGAGCTGGTTTACACCGGTCGTTTCGACCTCAATCCGGCGCGCAACACGCGTGAAAAATTGCTGCTGCCCCTGAAGGATATTAAACCGCTCCAGCAGTCTGGCGTTTATATCGCGGTCATGAACCAGGCCGGGCACTACAACTACAGTAACGCCGCGACGCTCTTTACCTTAAGCGATATTGGCCTGTCCGCTCACCGTTATCATAACCGTCTGGACATTTTCACCCAGAGCCTGGAGAACGGCGCGGCGCAATCCGGCGTTACCGTTACCCTGCTAAACGATAAAGGGCAGACGCTTGCCGAAGCGAAAAGCGACGGCGATGGCCACGCAAAGCTTGAGACCGACAAAGAAGCCGCGCTGATCCTGGCCAGCAAAGACGGCCAGACCACGCTGCTTGACCTCAAGCTGCCTGCGCTCGACCTGGCGGAGTTCGACATCGCAGGGAGCCCTGGCTACAGCAAGCAATTCTTTATGTTTGGCCCACGCGATCTCTACCGCCCGGGCGAAACGGTGATCCTTAACGGTCTGCTGCGCGACAGCGACGGTAAGCCACTTCCCGACCAGCCCGTGAAGCTTGACGTACTGCGTCCGGACGGACAGGTCGCGCGCACGATCGTCGTCAAGCCAGAGAACGGACTCTATCGTTTTAACTATTCGCTGGACAGCGGGGCGCAGACCGGCATGTGGCATATCCGCGCCAATACGGGCGATAACCTGCAGCGTCTGTGGGACTTCCACGTCGAAGATTTTATGCCTGAGCGTATGGCGCTTAACCTGAGCGGGCAAAAAACGCCGGTTTCACCTCAGGATAACGTCGACTTCAACGTGGTTGGGTATTACCTCTATGGCGCCCCGGCCAACGGAAATTCTCTGCAGGGCCAGCTTTTCCTGCGTCCGCTGCGTGATGCGGTGGCTGCGCTGCCGGGCTTCCAGTTTGGTGATATCGCCGAGGACAACCTGAGCCGCAGTCTGGATGAAGTTCAGCTTACGCTCGACGAACAGGGGCGTGGGCAGGTTTCTACCGAAAGCCAGTGGAAAGAGGTGCACTCTCCTCTCCAGCTGATCCTGCAGGCCAGCCTGCTGGAGTCGGGCGGTCGTCCGGTGACGCGCCGTGCCGAGCAGGCCATCTGGCCAGCGGCGGAGCTGCCGGGCATCCGTCCTCAGTTCGCCAGTAAAGCCGTTTACGACTACCGCACCGATACCACCGTTAACCAGCCGATTGTCGACGAGAACGGCAACGCCAGCTTCGATATCGTGTATGCCGATGCCAGCGGGGCGAAAAAAGCCGTTTCCGGGTTACAGGTTCGTCTGATCCGCGAGCGCCGGGACTATTACTGGAACTGGTCGGAAAGCGAAGGCTGGCAGTCGCAGTTTGATCAAAAAGATCTCATTGAAGGCGAACAGGAGCTGACCCTTAAGGCCGATGAAACCGGCAAAGTCACCTTCCCGGTTGAGTGGGGCTCTTATCGTCTGGAGGTTAAAGCGCCGGATGAGATGGTCAGCAGCGTGCGCTTCTGGGCGGGCTACAGCTGGCAGGATAATAGCGACGGCACCGGGGCTGCGCGCCCCGATCGCGTGACGCTGAAACTGGATAAGCCAGCGTATCAGCCTGGCGATACCATCAATCTGCACATTGCAGCGCCGGCAGCAGGCAAGGGCTATGCAATGATCGAATCCAGCGAAGGGCCGCTGTGGTGGAAAGAGATCGACGTCCTGGAAAACGGGCTTGATCTCGCCATCCCGGTCGACAAGGCCTGGAAACGTCACGATCTCTATCTCAGCACGCTGGTGGTTCGTCCTGGGGATAAATCCAAATCCGCCACGCCGAAACGCGCGGTCGGTTTGCTGCATCTGCCGATGGGCGACGAAAATCGCCGCCTGAATATTGCGCTGGATAACCCGCAAAAAATGCGTCCAAACCAGACGCTCTCTGTGAAGGTGAAAGCCAGCGTGAAAGAGGGCACTGTGCCGCAGAAGGTGAACGTGCTGGTTTCGGCGGTGGACAGCGGCGTGCTGAACATTACCGATTACGTCACGCCAGATCCGTGGCAGGCGTTCTTTGGTCAGAAGCGCTACGGCGCGGATATCTACGATATCTATGGCCAGGTCATTGAAGGCCAGGGCCGCATGGCCGCGCTGCGTTTTGGTGGCGATGGGGACGAGCTAAAGCGCGGCGGCAAACCGCCGGTGAACCACGTTACCATTATCGCCCAGCAGGCGCAGCCGGTTACGCTTGATGCCAACGGGGAAGGCACCGTTACGCTGCCGATTGGCGACTTCAACGGCGAGCTGCGTCTGATGGCGCAGGCCTGGACGGAGGATGATTTCGGCAGCAGCGAAAGTAAGGTTATTGTGGCCGCGCCGGTCATTACCGAGCTGAATACTCCGCGCTTCCTGGCAAGCGGGGATATCTCGCGCCTGACGCTGGATCTCACCAACCTGACCGACAGGCCGCAAACGCTGAACGTGGCACTGACCGCAACCGGCAAACTGTCTCTTGAAGGCGCACAGCCGCAGCCGGTGCAACTGCCGCCAGGTGCACGAACTACCCTGTTTATTCCGGTGCGCGCGCTGGACGGCTATGGAGATGGTGAAGTGACCGCGCAGGTGACCGGCCTGCAGCTTCCTGGCGAGACCTTCGCTCCGCAGCAGAAGAGCTGGAAAATCGGCGTGCGTCCGGCGTTCCCCGCACAGACGGTGAACACGGGGGCCATGCTGAACCCTGGTGAATCCTGGACCGCACCGGCGCAGCATAGCAACGGTTTCTCTCCTGCCACGCTGCAGGGGCAACTGCTGCTGAGCGGCAAGCCGCCGCTCAACCTGGCGCGCTATATTCGCGAACTGCAGGCGTATCCGTATGGCTGTCTGGAGCAGACCACCAGCGGCCTGTTCCCGTCTCTCTACACCAACGCGGCGCAGCTTGCCGCGCTTGGCATCAAGGGAGACACCGATGATAAGCGCCGTGCGGCCATTGATATTGGCATCTCGCGCCTGCTGCAAATGCAGCGTGAAGACGGTGGTTTTGCGCTGTGGGATAAAAACGGTCCGGAAGAGTACTGGCTTACGGCCTACGTGACCGACTTCCTGGTACGCGCGGGCGAGCAGGGCTACAGCGTGCCTACCGACGCGGTCAATAACGCGAACAGCCGTTTGCTGCGCTACCTGCAGGATCCGGGCATGATGTCCATTCGCTATAGCGACGATACGCAGGCCAGCAAGTTTGCCGTGCAGGCCTATGCCTCGTTGGTGCTGGCTCGTCAGCAAAAAGCACCGCTGGGCGCGCTGCGTGAAATCTGGGATCGTCACGGGCAGGCGGCTTCCGGGCTGCCGCTGATGCAGCTGGGTATGGCGCTTAAGCTGATGGGCGATGTCCCGCGCAGCCAGCAGGCGCTGGATCTGGCACTCAAAACGCCGCGTAACGACAGCAAAACCTGGATGGCCGATTACGGCAGCCAGCTTCGCGATAACGCGCTGATGCTTTCTCTTCTGGAAGAGTACAAGCTGCTGCCGGACGCGCAAAATACGCTGCTGAATGTGCTGTCCGAACAGGTCTTCAGCCAGCGCTGGCTGTCCACCCAGGAGAGTAACGCGCTGTTCCTGGCCGGACGTTCGCTGCAAACCCTTTCAGGTACGTGGCAGGCGAACACTACGCTTTCTGATACCGCGTCAGGCGGGGATAAGGCGCTGGTACAAAACGTCAACGGTGACCAGCTTGGCGCGCTGGAGGTGACTAACACCGGGACGACACCACTGTGGGTCCGCCTGGACAGCACCGGTTATCCAGAAAATGCGCCTCAGCCGAGCTCGAACGTGCTGCAGGTTGAACGTCATATTCTGGCAACCGACGGCAGCACGAAGTCGCTCTCTTCGCTGAAAAGCGGTGAACTGGTGCTGGTGTGGCTGGAAGTGAAAGCCAGCCAGAACGTGCCGGACGCGCTGGTGGTGGATCTCCTCCCTGCGGGTCTGGAGCTGGAAAATCAGAACCTGGCGAGCAGCAGCGCCAGCCTGCAGGACAGCGGCAGCGAAGTGCAGAACCTGCTCAGCCAGATGCAGCAGGCGGATATTCAGCATATGGAATTCCGCGATGACCGCTTTGTGGCTGCCGTGCCGGTAAATGAAGGTCAGCCGGTCACGCTGGTTTATCTGGCGCGCGCCGTGACGCCGGGAACTTACCAGGTACCGGTTCCGATGGTGGAGTCAATGTACGTGCCGCAGTGGCGGGCGACGGGTGCGGCCAGTGGCCCGCTGATTGTTGTTCCGTAATATGCGGATAGCACGATTGATACGCTCCCGCTGGCTGTGGCTGGCGGGAGCGCTTCTCATTTTATGGGGGCTGATCCTGGCCGCTGACCGCCTGTGGCCCTTGCCTCTGAAAGAGGTTAACCCCGCGCGGGTGGTGGTGGATGAGAAGGGAACGCCGCTCTGGCGTTTTGCCGACAACGACGGGATCTGGCGCTATCCGGTTACGATTGAAGAGGTCTCTCCCCGCTATCTTGAGGCGCTGATCCAGTACGAAGATCGCTGGTTCTGGGATCATCCTGGCGTAAACCCGCTCTCTGTCCTGCGTGCCGCCTGGCAGGATCTCAGTTCTGGCAAAGTCGTCTCTGGCGGCAGTACGCTCACCATGCAGGTAGCACGCCTGCTGGATCCACATCCGCGCACCATTGGCGGCAAAATTCGTCAGCTCTGGCGGGCGATGCAGCTGGAGTGGCATCTTTCCAAGCGCGACATTCTCACGCTCTATCTCAACCGCGCACCCTTTGGCGGTACGCTGCAGGGGGTTGGGGCGGCAAGCTGGACCTATCTTGGCAAACCGCCGTCGCAGCTCAGCTATTCCGACGCGGCGCTGCTGGCTGTGCTCCCGCAGGCACCGAGCCGTTTACGTCCGGACCGCTGGCCTGAGCGGGCCGAAGCGGCGCGCAATAAAGTGCTCGATCGCATGGCGACGCAGGGGGTCTGGTCTGCAAAGCAGGTCAAAGAATCCCGTGAAGAATCGGTATGGCTGGCGCCCCGACAGATGCCGCAGCTGGCTCCGCTCTTTGCACGCATGATGCTCAGCAAAAGTCGCGACGCTAAAATTGTCACCACGCTTGATGCCGGGCTGCAGCGGCAGTTGGAAGAGCTGGCAATGAACTGGAAATCCCGCCTGCCGGCACGCAGCTCGCTGGCGATGATCGTCGTGGATCATACCGATATGAAAGTACGCGGCTGGGTTGGATCGGTGGATATCAACGATGACACGCGTTTTAGCCACGTCGATATGGTCAATGCGATCCGATCGCCAGGATCGGTGCTGAAACCGTTTATCTACGGCATGGCGCTGGACGATGGTCTGATCCATCCCGCCTCGTTGCTGCAGGACGTTCCAAGAAAAACCGGTGATTATCGCCCCGGGAATTTTGACAGCGGGTTCCACGGACCGGTCAGCATGAGTGAAGCGCTGGTGCGCTCTCTCAACCTGCCGGCCGTCCAGGTGCTGGAAGCCTACGGGCCAAAACGTTTTGCCGGGATGCTGAGTAACGCTGGCCTGCCGCTGATCCTGCCTGCGGGGGCTCAGCCGAATCTGTCTCTGATCCTCGGCGGGGCCGGCGCGCGGCTGGCAGATATCGCTGCGGCCTACAGCGCCTTTGCCCGACACGGTAAAGCGGGAAGGTTGCGGCTACAGCCTGGCGATCCGCTGAGTGAACGACCGTTACTCTCGCAAGGCTCGGCGTGGATTATCCGCCGTATTCTGGCGAATGAGGCGCAGCCGCTACCGGATAACGCGCTGCCGCAGGTTGCGCCGCTGGCCTGGAAAACGGGCACCAGCTACGGTTACCGCGATGCCTGGGCCATTGGTCTGAATGCCCGCTACGTGATAGGCATCTGGACCGGGCGACCGGACGGCACACCCGTGGCCGGGCAGTTTGGTTTTGCCAGCGCGGTTCCGCTACTGAACCAGGTCAATAACCTGCTTCAGTCACGCTCAACGGTAGACGAAGCCCGTTTGCCGCGCGATCCGCGCCCGGCAAGCGTCGGGCGGGGCGCGATCTGCTGGCCTGGCGGTCAGTCGCTGCCGCAGGGCAGTGAAAACTGCCGACGCCGTCTGTCGACCTGGCTGCTTGAAGGGAGTGAACCGCCCACGCTGCTGTTGCCGGAGCAGGAAGGCATTCGCGGCATTCGTTTCCCCGTCTGGCTGGATAAAACGGGCAAACGTGTGGCAGCGGATTGCCCGGATGCAACAGAGAAGGTTCTTGACGTCTGGCCGCTGCCGCTGGAGCCGTGGCTGCCTGCCAATGAGCGTCGTGCGGCACGGGTTCCTCCTTCATCAGCAACCTGTCCTCCGCTCTCGCAGGACGCACCTGCGCCACTCATCCTGACCGGCGTGCGCGAAGGGGCCGTCATTAAACGTCTGCCGGGGGAATCCCGCGTTTCTCTGCCGCTTCAGGCGACAGGCAATAGCGGCGAGCGCTGGTGGTTTTTGAACGGAGAGCCTCTCGACGTGAAAGGAAGAGTTTACACATTACAGCTTGATAAATCGGGCGATTATCAGTTACTCGTTATGGATGAGACCGGGCAGGTTGCGACGGTGAATTTTACGCTGCAGTGACCTTAAAACTGCATTCGGCTGTGAGCTGTTGCTAAAACTCGTCTTATTTTAAAAAAATGTTACCTGAATCCATAGGCAATGGCGCTATTGCTCATTATAATCCGCGCCACACCATACTCAGGTATGCAAAACAACAGAACATTGACAGAGGTTATCATGGCTATTGAACGTACTTTTTCCATCATCAAACCAAACGCGGTGGCAAAAAACGTTATTGGCAGCATCTTCGCTCGCTTTGAATCAGCAGGGTTCAAAATTGTTGGCACCAAAATGCTGCACCTGACCGTTGAGCAGGCTCGTGGTTTCTACGCTGAGCACGAAGGTCGCCCATTCTTTGACGGCCTGGTTGAGTTCATGACCTCCGGTCCAATCGTTGTATCCGTGCTGGAAGGCGAAAACGCAGTACAGCGTCACCGCGATCTGCTGGGTGCAACCAACCCGGACAATGCGCTGGCAGGTACCCTGCGCGCTGACTATGCAGACAGCTTCACCGAGAACGGCACTCACGGTTCCGACTCCGTTGAATCTGCTGCGCGCGAAATCGCTTTCTTCTTCGCAGAAGGCGAAGTGTGTCCACGTACCCGTTAATTTAACGGTTTCGTTTACACATTATTTTCGTAAATGCCGCGTCCAGACGTGGCATCCCTGCGCCAGACTTTGTACAATGCAACGCCCCGGACGAGCAGACCGCTTTCCGGGGCGTTTCTATTCAACCCTCCATGGGCCATAACGTGTAACAACGAGGCCGGTAAATATTATGTCTGAATTAGTGAATACCTCCGAAGTCGCCATTCCTGCGGTTCCAAATAAAAATGGAAAAATCAACCTGCTGGATCTGAACCGTCAGCAGATGCGCGAGTTCTTTAAAGAGATGGGCGAAAAGCCGTTTCGTGCCGATCAGGTCATGAAGTGGATGTACCATTACTGCAGCGACAATTTTGATGACATGACTGACATCAACAAGGTCCTGCGCAATAAGCTCAAAGAAGTGGCTGAAATCCGCGCACCGGAAGTGGTGGAAGAGCAGCGCTCGGCCGATGGCACCATCAAATGGGCGATTGCGGTCGGCGATCAGCGCGTTGAAACCGTCTACATCCCGGAAGAAGACCGTGCCACGCTCTGCGTCTCTTCTCAGGTGGGCTGTGCGCTGGAGTGCAAATTCTGCTCAACCGCGCAGCAAGGCTTTAACCGTAACCTGCGCGTGTCAGAAATTATCGGCCAGGTCTGGCGTGCCGCGAAGATCGTGGGTGCGGCAAAAGTGACCGGTACTCGTCCCATCACTAACGTTGTAATGATGGGGATGGGTGAGCCGCTGCTGAACCTGACCAACGTGGTTCCGGCGATGGAAATCATGCTGGATGACTTCGGTTTTGGTCTGTCCAAGCGTCGCGTGACGCTGTCTACCTCAGGCGTTGTGCCTGCGCTGGACAAGCTCGGCGATATGATTGACGTTGCGCTGGCAATCTCCCTGCACGCGCCAAACGATGAAATTCGTGACGAAATTGTGCCGATCAACAAAAAGTACAATATCGAAACCTTCCTCGCTGCCGTGCGTCGCTATCTGGAAAAATCCAACGCTAACCAGGGCCGCGTAACCATTGAGTACGTGATGCTCGATCACGTCAACGACGGTACCGAGCATGCGCATCAGCTGGCTGAATTGCTGAAGGATACGCCATGCAAAATCAACCTGATTCCATGGAACCCGTTCCCGGGCGCGCCGTATGGCCGCAGCTCGAACAGCCGCATCGATCGCTTCTCCAAGGTGCTGATGGAGTACGGTTTCACCACCATCGTGCGTAAAACCCGTGGTGATGACATTGATGCCGCATGTGGACAGCTGGCAGGTGATGTGATTGACCGTACTAAGCGTACCCTGCGTAAACGCATGCAGGGCGAGACGATCGCGGTTAAAGCTGTTTGATTATTATGCACTCACGGCGCATTATCTGCGCCGTGAAGCATAATCTTACTGAATAACCAGTCAGAATCGTGATGACTGCTCAATAATTACGGTGCGTTTCATCCGACTTTCGGGCAGTATGTAACGACGTAACAACAGTTTAGCCGTACGGGCAGGGCTGTACTGTCATCTCCGGGCTGACAGTCTTATACTGTCTGTTCAAGGTTAACTGACCAGAAGTTTCGCGGTGCGGGTGGCATTGTGACTCACCGGCACCTGAACCCTTTTTTTCACGTACCAGTAGTTGTAGCGAATGAATACTGAAGCCACTCACGACCAACATGAAGCACTCTCCACTGGCGTTCGTCTTCGCAACGCCCGTGAACAACTCGGACTCAGCCAGCAAGCCGTTGCGGAACGCTTGTGCCTGAAGGTTTCCACGGTTCGCGATATTGAAGAAGATAAGGCACCTGCCGATCTGGCTTCAACTTTCCTGCGCGGTTATATCCGCTCTTACGCAAAACTGGTGCACATCCCCGAAAACGAATTACTGCCAATGATGGAGAAGCAGGCCCCGGTCCGTGCAGCAAAAGTTGCGCCGATGCAGACCTTCTCCCTGGGGAAACGTCGTAAAAAACGTGATGGCTGGCTGATGAGCTTTACCTGGCTGGTGCTGTTTGTGGTGATCGGTCTGACCGGCGCATGGTGGTGGCAAAACCACAAGGCGCAGCAGGAAGAGATCACCACCATGGCCGATCAATCCTCCGCCGAACTCAACCAGGCCGGAAGCGATAACGCCCAGAGCGTGCCGCTGAATACCGACGGCGCGGCCACCTCCAGCGAGCCACAGACGGCTGCGACAGAGGCGCCGGCGACCAATGCTGCGCAGGCTCCGGCAGCAACGGCTAACACTGCTCCACAGGCTCAGCCTCAGGATCAAAACGCGGTGGTTTCCCCTTCTCAGGCAAATGTTGATACTGCGGCGAACGCGCCTGCGGCCACGCAGCCTGCAGACAATACCGCAGCGTCTCTGCCTACCAGCCCGGCGGGCACTGCCACAGCAGCCGATCCAAACGCGCTGGTGATGAACTTTAGCGCCGACTGCTGGCTGGAAGTGACTGACGCGACGGGTAAAAAGCTGTTCAGCGGCCTGCAGCGTAAAGATGGCACGTTGAACCTAACCGGCCAGGCTCCTTATAAACTTAAAATCGGCGCTCCGGCAGCGGTACAGATCCAGTATCAAGGAAAACCTGTCGACCTGAGCCGCTTTATCAGAACTAACCAGGTTGCACGTCTTACCGTTAATGCCGAACAATCAGCAGCACAGTAACAGACGGGCAACGCGGGAGATTTTTCATGCATAACCAGGCTCCGATTCAACGTAGAAAATCGAAACGGATTTACGTTGGGAATGTGCCAATCGGCGATGGGGCACCTATCGCCGTTCAGTCGATGACCAACACGCGCACCACGGACGTGGATGCGACGGTCAATCAAATCAAAGCATTAGAGCGAGTAGGCGCGGATATCGTTCGCGTCTCCGTCCCGACCATGGACGCCGCCGAGGCGTTCAAGCTGATTAAACAGCAGGTCAGCGTTCCTTTGGTCGCGGATATCCACTTCGACTACCGCATCGCACTGAAAGTGGCCGAATACGGCGTCGACTGCCTGCGCATTAACCCGGGCAACATCGGGAACGAAGAGCGTATCCGCATGGTTGTGGACTGTGCGCGCGACAAAAATATTCCTATCCGCATCGGCGTCAACGCCGGTTCCCTGGAAAAAGATCTGCAGGAAAAATACGGTGAGCCGACGCCGCAGGCGCTGCTTGAATCCGCGATGCGCCACGTTGATCATCTCGATCGTCTCAACTTCGATCAGTTCAAAGTCAGCGTAAAAGCGTCCGACGTTTTCCTTGCGGTGGAGTCTTACCGTCTGCTGGCAAAACAGATCGACCAGCCTCTGCACCTGGGGATCACCGAAGCGGGCGGCCTGCGCAGCGGTTCTGTAAAATCCGCGATCGGTCTGGGGCTGCTGCTCTCCGAAGGGATCGGTGACACCCTGCGCGTCTCGCTGGCGGCCGATCCGGTCGAAGAGATCAAGGTCGGTTTCGATATCCTGAAATCACTGCGTATCCGCGCGCGTGGGATCAACTTCATTGCCTGCCCAACCTGCTCGCGTCAGGAGTTTGATGTGATCGGTACGGTGAACGCGCTGGAACAGCGCCTGGAAGACATTATCACCCCGATGGACGTCTCCATCATCGGCTGTGTGGTGAACGGTCCGGGTGAAGCTCTGGTGTCAACCCTGGGCGTGACCGGCGGTAACAAGAAAAGTGGTCTCTATGAAGATGGCGTCCGCAAAGATCGTCTGGATAATAGCGACATGATCGACCAGCTTGAAGCCCGCATCCGTGCCAAAGCCGCCATGATGGACGAGACACAGCGTATCAGCGTTCAGCAGGTTGAAAAATAACGTGATGGGAAGCCGCAAGCTTCCCATGTATGATTGAACCCATTCTTTGGGTTTTTTTTGTATATAGAAAGAGAATAAACGTGGCAAAAAACATTCAAGCCATCCGCGGCATGAACGATTATCTGCCTGGCGAAACCGCCATCTGGCAGCGCATTGAAGGCACGCTGAAGCAGGTGCTCGGCAGCTACGGTTACAGCGAAATCCGTTTGCCGATTGTAGAGCAGACCCCGTTATTCAAACGCGCGATCGGTGAAGTCACCGACGTGGTTGAAAAAGAGATGTACACCTTTGAGGACCGCAACGGCGACAGCCTGACCCTGCGTCCTGAAGGTACGGCGGGCTGCGTACGCGCCGGCATCGAACATGGTCTTCTGTACAATCAGGAGCAGCGCCTGTGGTATATCGGACCGATGTTCCGCCACGAACGTCCTCAGAAAGGGCGTTATCGCCAGTTCAATCAGCTGGGGGTGGAAGTGTTCGGCCTGCAGGGCCCGGACATCGACGCCGAACTGATTATGCTGACGGCTCGCTGGTGGCGCGCGCTCGGTATCGCCGATCACGTTTCCCTCGAGCTGAACTCTATCGGTTCTCTGGAAGCGCGCGCTAACTACCGCGATGCGCTGGTGGCGTTCCTGGAACAGCATAAAGAGAAGCTGGACGAAGACTGCAAACGTCGCATGTACAGTAACCCGCTGCGCGTTCTGGACTCTAAAAACGCAGACGTTCAGGCACTGTTGAACGATGCGCCAGCGCTGGGTGACTACCTGGACGACGAATCTCGCGAACACTTCGCGGGCCTGTGCAAGCTGCTTGAAGCGGCGGGCATTGCCTATACCGTGAACCAGCGCCTGGTACGCGGTCTGGACTACTACAACCGTACCGTGTTTGAGTGGGTGACCACCAGCCTCGGTTCTCAGGGCACCGTCTGTGCCGGTGGCCGTTATGACGGCCTGGTTGAACAGCTTGGCGGTCGTGCGGCTCCTGGTGTTGGCTTCGCGATGGGTCTTGAGCGACTTGTTTTGCTGGTTCAGGCAGTTAATCCGGAATTTAAAGCAGATTCCGTTGTCGATATATACCTGGTGGCCTCAGGCGCGGAAACGCAGTCTGCGGCGATGCAGCTTGCCGAACGCGTGCGCGACGCGCTGCCGGAGGTGAAGCTGATGACCAACCATGGCGGCGGCAACTTCAAAAAACAGTTTGCTCGTGCCGATAAGTGGGGCGCAAGTATTGCACTGGTGCTGGGTGAGTCCGAAGTGGCTAACGGCGAAGTGGTGGTCAAGGACCTGCGCTCTGGTGAGCAGACAACGGTAACGCAGGACGGCGTTGCGGCGCACTTGCGCACTCTATTGGGCTAAGGAGAAGGACTGCGTGGAAATTTACGAGAACGAACACGATCAGGTCGACGCGATTAAGCGCTTCTTTGTCGAAAACGGCAAAGCGCTGGCTGTTGGGGTTATTTTAGGTATTGGTGCGCTGTTGGGCTGGCGCTACTGGAACAGTCATCAGGCGGATTCCGCGCGCGGCGCGTCTCTGTCTTATGAAAATACCATTAGCGCAATTCATGCCGATCAGCCGCAAACGCTGACTGCGGCAGAGAAATTTGCGGCTGACAACAAAAACACCTACGGTGCACTGGCTGCACTGGAAGTGGCTCAACAGTACGTCGATAAAAACGAACTGGATAAAGCCGCCGCCCAGCTGTCTCAGGGCCTTGCTGCGGCCAGCGATGAAAACCTGAAAGCGGTGATCAATCTGCGCCTGGCACGTATTCAGGTTCAGCAGAAGAAAGCTGACGATGCGCTGAAAACGCTCGATACCATCAAAGGCGAAGGTTTTGCTGCCATCGTTGCCGATTTGCGCGGTGAAGCACTGCTGAGCAAAGGTGACAAAGCGGGCGCGCGTAAAGCGTGGCAAGCTGGCGTGGAGAGCAAAGCATCACCTGCGCTGAGCGAAATGATGCAGATGAAAATAAATAATTTGTCCGTCTGAGAGGGACCCGATGCAATTGCGTAAATTACTTCTGCCAGGACTGCTTTCTGTTACGTTATTGAGTGGTTGTTCACTGTTCAGTGGCGAAGAAGACGTTGTAAAAATGTCCCCACTGCCGACGGTTGAAAACCAGTTTACTCCCTCCACCGCATGGAGTACCTCCGTGGGTGATGGGATTGGTGATTTCTATTCCAACCTTCATCCGGCCTTTGCCGATAGCGTAATCTATGCGGCTGACCGCAAAGGTACCGTGAAAGCGGTGAACGCCGATGACGGAAAAGAAGTGTGGTCTGTTAACCTGGCGGAAAAAGACGGCTGGTTCTCCCGTAAACCTGCACTGCTCTCCGGTGGCCTGACCGTTGCCGGCGGACACGTCTACGTGGGTAGCGAAAAAGCACAGGTTTATGCGCTGAACAGCAGCGACGGTTCTATTGCCTGGCAAACGACCGTGGCGGGTGAATCCCTGTCTCGTCCGGTAGTGAGCGACGGCCTGGTGCTGATTCATACCAGCAACGGCCAGCTGCAGGCTCTGAACGAAGCGGACGGCCTGGTGAAATGGACCGTGAACCTGGATATGCCTGCGCTCTCTCTGCGCGGTGAATCCGCGCCGGCTACCGCATTTGGTGCCGCCATTGTGGGCGGTGACAACGGTCGCGTGAGTGCAGTGCTGATGCAGCAGGGCCAGATGATTTGGCAGCAGCGTATCTCCCAGGCCACTGGCTCAACGGAAATTGACCGTCTGAGCGACGTGGATACAACACCGGTTATCGTTAACGGTGTGGTTTACACGCTGGCCTATAACGGCAACCTGACCGCGCTGGATCTGCGCAGCGGCCAGATCATGTGGAAACGTGAGCTGGGTTCTGTGAATGATTTCATCGTTGATGGTAACCGCATCTATATGGTTGACCAGAATGACCGTCTGCTGGCGCTGAGCACCGAAGGCGGCGTGACGCTGTGGACGCAAAGCGATCTGCTGCACCGTCTGCTGACCGCACCGGCACTGTACAACGGCAGCCTGGTGGTTGGTGACAGCGAAGGGTATATGCACTGGATCGATCCGGATAACGGCCGCTTTGTTGCACAGCAAAAAGTCGACAGCTCCGGTTTCCTCACCGACCCGGTTGTGGCCGACGGCAAACTGCTGATTCAGGCAAAAGACGGCACGCTGTACGCGATCACGCGTTAATTACCCGGCGGTTGTAGTATACTAAACGGCTCCTGTTCACTCAGGAGCCGTTTTGACATTTTTAAAAACGCCGCAAAAGCGACGTTATTTTGAATTTTATGAGGCTTCAAACATGGTACCTGTGGTCGCGCTTGTCGGGCGCCCTAACGTTGGAAAATCCACTCTTTTTAACCGTTTAACACGCACCCGTGATGCGCTGGTTGCGGATTTCCCGGGGCTGACGCGTGACCGTAAGTACGGTCGTGCAGAAGTAGAAGGACGCGAGTTCATCTGTATTGATACCGGTGGTATTGACGGCACGGAAGATGGCGTTGAAACCCGCATGGCGGAACAGTCGCTGCTGGCGATTGAAGAAGCCGACGTGGTGTTGTTCATGGTGGATGCGCGCGCTGGCCTGATGCCTGCGGACTCCGCTATCGCTAAACACCTGCGTTCGCGTGAAAAACCGACCTTCCTGGTGGCGAACAAAACTGACGGTATCGATGCCGATCAGGCCGTTGCCGACTTCTGGTCTTTAGGTCTGGGTGAAATCTACCCGATTGCGGCATCGCACGGTCGCGGTGTGACCAGCCTGCTGGAAACCGTTCTGCTGCCGTGGGTTGACGAAGTTAACCCGCCGGAAGAAGTCGATGAAGATGCTGAATACTGGGCGCAGTTCGAAGAAGGTGAAGAGGGCGAAGAAGAGCCTGAAGACGACTTCAACCCGCAGGACTTGCCGATCAAGCTGGCCATCGTGGGTCGTCCAAACGTAGGTAAGTCTACACTTACTAACCGTATTCTGGGTGAAGAGCGCGTGGTCGTTTACGACATGCCGGGCACCACCCGCGACAGCATCTACATTCCAATGCAGCGCGATGAGCGTGAGTATGTTCTCATTGACACCGCCGGGGTGCGTAAGCGCGGGAAAATCACCGATGTGGTGGAAAAATTCTCCGTTATCAAAACTCTGCAGGCGATTGAAGATGCCAACGTGGTGCTGCTGGTCATTGATGCGCGTGAAGGCATTTCCGATCAGGACCTCTCTCTGCTCGGCTTTATCCTCAATAGTGGGCGCTCACTGGTTATCGTGGTCAACAAATGGGATGGCCTGAGCAACGAGGTGCGTGAGCAGGTGAAAGAGACCCTCGACTTCCGTCTGGGCTTCATCGACTTTGCTCGCGTGCACTTTATCTCTGCGCTGCACGGCAGCGGTGTGGGCAACCTGTTCGAATCCGTGCGTGAAGCATACGACAGCTCCACCCGTCGTCAGAGTACCGCCATGCTGACCCGTATCATGAATATGGCTGCGGAAGACCATCAGCCGCCGCTGGTGCGTGGCCGTCGCGTGAAGCTGAAATATGCCCACGCCGGTGGTTATAATCCGCCAATCGTGGTGATTCACGGCAACCAGGTGAAAGACCTGCCGGATTCCTACAAACGCTATCTGATGAACTACTTCCGCAAATCGCTGGACGTGATGGGCACGCCTATCCGCATCCAGTTCAAGGAAGGGGAAAACCCGTTCGCCAACAAGCGCAACACCCTGACGCCAAACCAGATGCGTAAGCGTAAGCGCTTGATTAAACACATTAAGAAAAGCAAATGACGATTCAGTAAAAATCACCTGCTTTTAGAAAACCCCAAAGCCCGCATTATGCCGGGCTTTTTGTTATCAGGAGCTATCATAACGAAGCATCAAACATGTACTCAATGGTGTACTCAGTGATTTGACACGATGCTTATGGGTACAAATGGAGGCCCGTGATGCTGAAGCTAACTGACATGCAGATGCAGCGGGCCTGACTGTCTGCAGGGCCGCTCTTTATCGGTAGGGGACGTTATAATCCTGTTGAGACATGTGGCAAAGACTACCTTTTGGCCACAACCCGCATCTCCACAAGGGCATTTTCCGGGATAAATGCCGATACGCCTATGGCAGACCATGCCGGGTAGGGCGCCTTGATATACATATCTTTGACCTGAGAAAAAACGTCAATATGTGTTTTAAGGTCAATATGAAACGTGGTCATCTCAAGAATATTGTCATAGCCTAAGCCTGCAGCATTCAGGTACACACCCAGCTTATAAAACGCATCGTGAAACTGTTCTTCAGGATCCTTGCTGATGGGTTTGTCCTTCCGGGCTGCCGTAACGCCCGAAAGATAGACGGTGCCATCGGCATCGATGACAGGAGAGAAGTGCCAGTCATCGTAATAATGCTGAAAGGCTTCTGGAACGATCGATTTTTTCATATTTTTTTCTCAAATGGATGAGCACGGGAAAAAGGCAACGGCCACATCTCATACCTGGGGAAGCACATGAGCCATGTCGTGCAGACCACGTCGGCCAGCCGCCCGTTACGTTACTTGATGGAAAGGCGGGCCGCAGCAGAAATTATTCCGGAGGCGCGCCGGATAAGCCGGATACTCAGTCCGGCACCAGCCGCGAGGCATACCGCCATTGTCAGCAGAGAGACAATAAAGGCATGCGTGATCGTTGCGCCGCTTTTATCGCCCCCCAGCATGCTGTAAAAAATGCCTCCGATGACGGCGACGCTCAGCGCAGTGCTGATTTGCAGCGTCGAGCTGATCACGCCGGCAATCATGCCTGAAAAAGCGGGCGCTACGCTGCCGGTCACCATCCTCACCAGCGTTGGCATCGCCAGCCCCTGACCCAGACCGGTGATAAAAAGGAGTGCGGCGAGCGGCAGCGTGGCCGGAGGAGTGCCCGTCAGCGTGCTGGCAATCAGCCCGGCAAGGCCCGCCAGACCCGCCGTCTCACATCCCATTCCGATTGCGCTCAGGTAATTTCCGGCAAACCGCCTGAAGTAGGGGGTCAGCAACGGCCCAACCAGGAAGCCGATGCCAAAGGGCAGAAAAATCAGGCCTGCGGTCAGGGCGTTTAAATGCAACGCATCCTGAAGATAAACAGAAAACAACAGAAAAAAGGTACCGATGGAATAAAACAGCAGTACGATCGCCAGACCCTGACACAGTCCCGGCGCGCGTAAGACGGTCGGATCGAGCAGCGGCGAACCACCGTTCTGGCTGAGGCGACGTTCATAACGCCATAGCCCCAGCACCAGCAGCGGGAACGCAAGAAATGATCCCCATGTCCACCAGGGCCATCCCGCTTCACGGCCTTCAATTAATGGCACAATCAGCGCGCTAAGGGTGACAGTGGCCAGCAGCATGCCGCCGGGATCCAGTCGCTGTGCCGACTGCGCCCGCGTCTCTTTCAGCAGCGGCAGACCGAAGAGAATGACCAGCAGCGCCACTGGCAGGTTAACGATAAAAATCGCACGCCAGCCCAAATGAAACAGATCCGCAGAAATCAGAATACCACCCAGTATCTGCCCGATAACGGAGGCCAGACCAAAGACGGCGCCATAGAGGCTCAGCGCCAGCGGTTTTTCCGCTTCCGGAAAAATCGCCTGTACGGAGGCCAGTGCCTGGGGTGCCATAATGGCTGCGGTGGCACCCTGTAACACGCGCCCGGCAATCAGCACCCACGGTGACCAGGCCACGCCGCACAACAGCGATGCTGCAGCAAAACCGATAAGTCCAAGAAAGAACATCTTCCCCCGGCCGTAAATATCACCCAGTCGACCGCCGGTGATTAACGTGACCGCGTAGACGGAAGCATAGGATGAAATGACAAGCTGTTGCGCGGAGGACGAGGCACCCAGCTCGCCCTGAATGGCAGGCAGCGCCACATTAACGATAAAAAAATCGAGCGGGGGCAAAAACGCGCCCACCAACAGGATGATAAACATCGCCCAGCGACGGGGCTCGGCGCGCGTGTGGTGTTGTGTCGACATAGAACACTCCAGATAACGGTTCAGTCCCGGGTAAGGAACGTATTCGGTCAGTTTGGGCAGAGGGTCATGCAGAGAATGTCAGCGCATGCCGCCAGCGGCCACAATCACCTCGCCGGTGATCCACCCCGCGTCCTCGGAGGCGAGAAAGGCAACGATCGGCGCAATATCCTGCACCTGCCCGATGCGGCCGAGTGGCGTCTGCTTTTCATTCCATGTCTGGAAGTCCGAGTTCATCGCGCCCGCACTGTGACTCCCTTCCGTTTCGATTAGGCCCGGGTTGACGGCGTTAACGCGAATGCCCCGGGGCCCGAGCTCGCGCGCGAGCACGCCAGTGATGGCGTCCATCGCGCCTTTGGTGCCGCTGTAGATGGCGCTCTCGGGGATAAAGACGCGGGTGACGAACGAACTGATGTTAATGATGCTGCTGCCTTTCGTCAGATGCGGCGCGGCGGCGCCAGCCACCAGCAGTGGGCCCAGGACATTGATGTCAAACTGCCTGCGGTAGCGCGCTTCGGTGCTTTCTTCTATCGGGGCGAACTCGTAGACACCGGCGTTGTTCACCACAATGTCCATGTGTCCGTAGTGGTCGATGGCAAAGGCGATCAGTTCCCTGACGTCCGCCTGGTGAGTGACATCCGCCGCAAACGCCACGGCATGCCCGCCAGCGGCCTCTATGTCGGCGACAACCTTACCGGCACGGGTGTTGCCGGAGGTGTAATTGACAATGACTTTTGCGCCGTCAGCCGCCAGCTGTCGGGCAATGGCGGCTCCGATACCGCTGGATCCACCGGTTACGATGGCAACTTTGTCGTGTAATTTTTTCATGGCACAGGCCTCCTGAAATCCCCGCCGGGGGCGGATTGGGTTGAGAACGCTATAGTGAAGACGACAAAGTTGTTTGGGAACTGACACTTTTGTATATTGGATGTTCATTTTTGTACGGCGAGGCGACAGCATGGAATGGGGCGACGTGCGGGTATTTCTGGCAGTGATGCGTAAGGGGTCTTTCGGGGAGGCGGCCCGCAGTCTCGGCGTGAGCCATCCGACGGTCGGACGCCGGATAAAGGCGCTGGAGGATGAGGCGCAGCAAGCCCTGTTTCGCCGGACAAAGGAGGGGCTGGTGCTCACCGACGCTGGCGACAGGGTGCTGAAGCTGGCAGAGGCCGTGGAAAACTCCGCGCTGGCGATGGAGCGTCGTCTGGCCGGGAATCACGACCGCCTTGAAGGGTTATTGCGGATCTCTTCCGCAGAGTGGTTTGCTAACTACGTTCTGGCGCCTGTTCTGAGCGAACTGACGCGACGTCATCCCGCGATTGTCCCGGAAATCATCGCGAGCTACCGCTTGCTCAATCTGTCGCGCCGCGATGCCGATATCGCGTTTCGTATTGTTCCTTTTACCGAACCGGATATTGTCCAGCGTCGTCTGATGCGCATTCCCTATGCGCTGTACGGCGTACCGGAAATCGCCGATGTCGCGCAGCGCGACCCGGCCGCCGTGGGGCTGATTCTGATGAACACTGCGCAGTCCCACTTTTCTGACGTCGCCTGGCTGCTCGACAGGTTTCCGCAGTCACGACGGGTGTTCACCAGCACCAGCCGCGCCGTCCAGGCGCAAATGTGTCAGCGGGGCATGGGCATTGCCGTGCTGCCACGCCCGCTTGGCGATGCCATCCCCGGATTGCAGCCCATCAGCATGCCGGAACCCCCACCGTCCAAAGATATCTGGGTGGGGTATCACTCCGACCTCCGGCACATGGACAGACTCCGGGTCATGCTGGATATCGCCGATACGATGTTTGCCGATCCGGCGACGGCCGCGACGTAAATCTATTTTTTGCGGATGCCTGCCATACTGCTGAACACGCCGTCGCGCAGCACAAAAGCATGGAGCAGCGCGGCTGCAAGATGAAGCATCACGGTCGCGAACAGCGCCAGCGCAACCCAGGTGTGAAGCGGTCGCAGTATCGCATACCAGTCATTATTCATGCCCATGATGGGGGGAAGGACGATCCCGTAACCCAGTGTGACGGGATACCCGGCAGCTGAGAGCATGGCCCAGCCCGTCAGCGGCTGTGCCAGCATCATCAGATAGAGCGCCCAGTGCGAAAGATGGGCCATCCCGCGCTGCCAGGCCGGTAGTGAGGCGGGTAAAGCGGGGGCCGGAGTGGTGAAGCGTACCCACACGCGAACGACGACCAGGAGCAGGATCATCACCCACAGTGGCTTGTGGATCGACACCAGCAGACTGTGCAGGGAGGAAACGGTTGATACCATCGCCACACCGATAAACAACATGATGAAGATCGCGGTGGCCATCAGCCAGTGCAGGACGCGCAGGACCGGATGAAAATAATCGACCTTATTCATAGATGTTCTCCTGACTGTTGCGCCTGTTCATGGGTGCGCAGATTGTAGGATTTAGCATAAGCCGATGAGCGCGCGTTAAGTATCGGATCATCAGATGCCGCGATGCCGTCGGGCAAAATTAACGGGTCGTAATTGATGTCATTGCAGGGCCCCTGCTGCTGAGGGACAGCATTGGTCAGGACTAACGTGCCGGCCGTCATCGTCTTCCGGTCGGCTGGCCAGGCTTTTGAGGCGTCGTTACCGTTATCCGTCGCCTGAGCCAGCGTGAACACCAGATCCCATTTCAGCGGGCCCTGCGCCAGACGACGCTGAAGATCCTGTTGCAGAAAATCCTTGTTCTGTTTATCGGGATCGGTAACAGGCGTAAACGCTGCATGCGGCACCATACTCCACCGTACCAGGTGTGCATTGCCGGCCTTATCAATCAGGCGAAACGCATTCAGACTGTTATAGCGATCGCTGGCCCAGCTGGAAGAGGGAACGGTTTGTTTGGCCCAGGCAAAAAACGGTTTTATCTCCGGATGCTTCATGACAAAGGCCCCCATTTTCTCCGGATTCGGTTTTCCGGTGGCGGTATCCGGTAGGGTGGCCTTCTGGAGCTCATAGAAACCTTCAACAGAGCTGACGGGGAAAAAGGGCATGGCGTTCATGCCGGTACGCCACTGCTCACCATTAGCCTGCTGAAAGGACAGCGCCATGCTCCGGACGGGAACGGCATAATCCGGCGCCTCCGGGTTACCGCCGGCAATCGCAAACCGGCCTGTTACGGCGGTTTCACCTTTGCTGAACAGTAAAGCTCGCGACAGCGTGCTGGCATTGCCGTTCGAGACAAAGGTGCCCAGCACGCACATGCCCTTCGCGTGATTTCGGCGATAGCCTTCATGAATTCCGCCCGACTGTTCCAACACGTTGACGAGCTTATCCGACGTCAGCCGTTCGGGCGTAAGCCAGCCGCCAGTCCACAGAAATAATAAACACAGTATCAGGGGGACCAGGCCTGGCAGTGCGAGGCGCACCAGCGTCTTTCTGTTTATCTGCGATATGATTTTCATTGTGTGAGCTCATTTTGTTTTCGAACCGTTAGCGACGCGGCGGACAGACAATAATAGACGGCACCAAACGCCGCATAGCCCGCAATAGTGTTTACCGATGGGGGTTCCGGTAGCCGGGACTGAACGAGGAAGAAGGCGCCCGCCAGTGCAGACTGCGCGCCGCTTAAAATCATGCTCCACTGCGCACCATAATGTTTCCAGCGCTGTACCGCCGCCCCCAGCTGCAGCAGACCGGACAGGATTGCCCAGCCACCAAATATACGGATCACCTCATACATGCTGTCTATGTTCACCATCACGGCCAGTGTGGTGAGGATACTGACGATAACATTGACGGTCTGCATCCGGCTGCGGCCGAATCCACCGCTTTTAAGGGCATCCACATAATTAGCCATTGCATCCCAGGCGGGGTAAAGAATGAGCAGTATCGACGTCCAGACAAGTGAAGACTGGCCCGCGGAAAACACGGCAACCACCCATAAAACGGAGAAGGCGGTGCGGATAAAATAATAGTGCTGGAGCCAGTGCTGCTGGTGCACATGGTAATGATTATCGGACATGTAAACCCTCTCAACCCGGCAGGCTGAACAAACGAAGCATCGGCGTGAGCTTCTCTGTCAGTAAACCTACTAGTAGGTAGGCAAAAGATCAACCTGTTTTCGTGCGAGGCTGTGAATTCGTAAAAGGATCGACCGGGGACGCAAGAGGAGGGGACGAGTTGAAATAAAAGCGGCCCGGCAGGTAAGCCGGGCTATCGTCAGGCGACGTTGACCACCTTGTTGATCAGCGGCGAGGCAATCTGATCAAACACCGCCGGATTATTGAACGCGCGTGCGGCCAGCATGGCGCCATGAATGCCCGCCATCAGCGTCCGGGCTTCGGCTTCCGCCGTTTCATTTAGCAGGAAAATGCCGCGGGCTTCGCCGGCCCTCAGTAAGGTGGCGAGCCAGTCAGAGAGATCGCTGAAATGGCCGGTGACTTCGGCGGCTATTTCAGCAGGCAAGGTGGGAAGCTCAACGGCAAGCATTACACAGATGCAAAATGGCGAAGTGCCATCTTTAATACACGCAGACCAGAAGTCGGCATATCCTTTCACTTTGGCCAGGGGATCGTCGATTTGCCGATCCATGGCCGCCATTCCCGCCAGGGCTTCTGCGCGGTACTCCTGCACAACCGCCTTCACTAAATCTTCCTTGCCGGGAAAATGGTGATGGATACTGGCTTTGCGGATACCGACACGCTCAGCAAGATCGGCATAGCTGAAGCTTTTATACCCTCCGGCTGTCAGTAGTTGCCGGGTGTTTGCCATAATTTCTCGCGCTTTCGGCGAACGTTCGCTCATTTCAGTCTCCAGTCTTTAACCCTGTGAAACAGGGGGGCAGTGTCTGATTGCATCCTGCCGGGATGGCCTACAGACAGGACGCTAGATGGTCAAATCACAGGCCCGGAGGACGACGATCCCGATAAGGGCGGCTGGCAGGATTGACATGCACCCATCCTACTACTAGGATGGGTGAAATTCAAAGTCTATTCCTGCATGGAGAGTGTGCATGGCGGTGATTCCGTTTCCTGACAGGGTTAAGCCGGCGGTACCAGAGGACAACAGCCAAACGCTTCCCGGCTTACGGGATGCGCATCAAGACTACAGCCGCACACCGTGCAGCAAAAACAACGATGCCGTTCGCCATTTTGCACTAAGGGTCGCCGGGAAGCTTTTAAGCGATCCGGAGCTGAATCAGGCGATGCCTTTTCTGGTGGACAAAATCGTCAGAGTGCTGATGACTGAATCCAGAGACAGCTGATGTCGGTTCGGGCGGACAGCGAAGAAAAAGAAGGTGGTTCTCGTTTGCCCTCGTCCTATTCCGTTCATCCGTACCTGTCAACGCTTAGTTAAGATTACTGGAGTGCACATGTCCGCCCTGTGCCTGGAGCCGACATTCAGAATTTACCAGCTACTCATTTATAAAATGATCTAGCTGGTATCATTCAAATTTAATTCTTCGTATTCGCGGGAGAGTTAGCTACCACGACCTTACCTGTTATCCCACCATTTTCAACAAGCCGATGTGCCTCTCGCAGACGAGGCGCGTCGAGTGGATGGAGCACGCAGTTCACTGTCGAGCGCAGCACACCATCATCCACCAGAGTGGCTATCTTCTCGAGAATATGATGTTGTTCAACCATGTCTGGCGTTTCAAAAAGCGGGCGGGTGAAAACCATCTCCCAGTGCAGAGAGACACTTTTGGCTTTGAATGGCACAGAATCCAGCGAATCGTGGTCGGTGATAACCGCGACTTTTCCTTGCGGAGCAATTAATTCCGAAAGCTCTATCCAGTGCTCCGCTGTGTTCGATAGCGCAGCTATGTACGTGACAGGCGGTATGGGTAACGAACTGATTTGCTCATTTAATGACAGGCGGTGATTAATCACGTGATGCGCACCGAGGGCCAGACACCAGTCACGACTTTGAGCCCTGGAGGCTGTGCCAATGACGGTCAGATCTGTCAGGCGACGCGCAAGTTGGATCAGCATTGAGCCCACTCCGCCCCCGGCACCTAAAATTAGCAAACTGCCTGTAGCCGACTTTTTGTCCTGCAGAACGCAGAGTCGCTCAAAAAGGAGCTGCCAGGCGGTCAGGGAGGTTAATGGCAGCGCTGCGGCGGCGGCGAAGTTCAGGCTTTTGGGCATATGTCCTGCGATGCGCTCGTCAACAAGATGAAACTGCGCGTTGCTGCCGCTGCGATGGAAAGAACCCGCGTAATACACTTTATCACCGGGACTGAACAACGTAACTTTTTCTCCCACTGAATCAACAATGCCAGAGGCATCCCAACCTAAGTAATTAACACTATCGGGTGCATCAACGAGGCCTGCCCGTATTTTGGTGTCTACAGGGTTAACCGAAACGGCGTGTATGGCGACACATAAATCATAGGGTCCGGGTACAGGGCGTTCTGTGGTTACGTCAGTCAGGCAATCCTCTTCACTCAGAACGGAGTTTTTTCGATAAGCAATGGCTTTCATGACCGGGCGTTCACGCATAACCCTCTCCGGAAGTTAACTGTGATTCATCGTTCAAAATGCCGAATGACCTTCCACCGCCGGGGCAATCGGCCTGGCCACGCTCGTCTTTAGAATTCAGTACATACAAAAACACCATATTCATCTTCCAACGTGATAAAGAGTTTTTACCTTAGTCGCTTTGGTATCAGGAAAAAACTGGTGTACATTTCCTGTCTTTACGGACTCTGATGTCCGCAATGAGAAATATTATGGACAGCCTCAATAGTTTTCTGGTTTTTGTGCGTGTCGCGGAAGCAGGTAGTTTTGTCGCTGCCGGACGTGCTATGGGTATTTCAGCTTCAGCCGTCGGCAAGAGCGTGGCGCGGCTGGAAGCGAAGTTAAACGTGCGTCTTTTCCACCGTACAACGCGCAGCATAACCCTTACGGCAGAAGGTGAGCGCTTACTGGAGCGAAGCCGACGGATTCTGGCCGAGATAGAGGCAGTGCAAGCAGAGTTGGTAGGTTCCACTAAAGAACCTCGTGGCCGTTTACGTATAAGTTTACCGGTAATGAGTACTCCCTTGCTTCCAGTGCTCGGTGATTTTATGCGGAAATACCCCAAAATTGAGCTGGATTTAGACTTTACCGACAGGCTTGTTGATGTTGTTGGTGAAGGGTTTGATGCAGTTATCAGAGCTGGCGAACCGGCAGACTCGCGCCTCCAGGCGAGGAAACTGGGATCTTTTCATTCAGTACTTGTGGCATCTTCCGAGTACCTTGCACAAAAAGGCACTCCCCTGTTACCAGCCGACCTTCTCAGTCACACCTGTCTGCATTATCGTTTTCCACACAGTGGCAAACTCGAACCATGGGAATTCAATAGTGATGACAGCATGTCCGAACTGACGCTGCCGGTTTCTATGATCTGCAATAATATCGAATCGCGGATAAGCTTCGCCCGGCAGGGGTTGGGGTTAGCTTATTTGCCAGAGTTTGCCATCAAAGAACATTTATCTGATGGCTCGCTAAGACCTGTTTTAACCGGCTACACAAAACGTACAGGCGTTTTTTATGTTCTCTGGCCTTCCGGAAAACACCTGACATTAAAAGTACGCGTTCTCATTGATTTTCTTCGGAAGAGAGTATTATTAGAAACATGATGCGCCCCCAGGTACCGTCGACATCAGTAGTGCGAGGGCTATAGCCAACAGCCTTTAATGTCCGCTTTTCGCTCTCAGCGGACTGACGGTGTCATCGGTCAACCAGACCTCTAAAAGTTATCGATGGTCCTTTTTTGTGTACCCAAAGGTGTACACATCCATGTGATAAGAATTTAAAAATGCATTAAAAACAATCTATTGTTGTTTTGATGGTTTTCACATTAAGAAAAGCAAATAAGCTCTGTCGCTCTCACGAAAGCCCGCGTTATCGCGGGCTTTTTTTTGCCCAATCATACCGCCGGTTTTCTCTGTGTGAAGTCAATCACTATTCACTTTTAACCATGTTTAAATCTAAGAAAGTAGACAATCGTCGAATTTTCATCTTAAAGTCCAGGGTCCGGTACTAGACAAAACTAGCGCCTGGTTATCAAATGGTTAACTAACTTTTCGCCGCATGTAAAAAATCGGCCAGATACGTAACTGGCCGGCGTACATGATGGTGTTTACAAGCACGACGACATACCTTTCGGGAGAATTATGCAATCCTCTGTTAATCAAAAAGAGAGCCGAACGTTCTTCGGCCATCCGTATCCGCTCGGTTCACTGTTCTTCACCGAGATGTGGGAGCGTTTCTCGTTTTACGGCATTCGTCCGTTACTGATTCTGTTTATGGCCGCCACCGTCTATGATGGCGGGATGGGGCTGGCGCGTGAAAACGCCTCAGCGATTGTCGGTATCTTTGCCGGTACCATGTACCTGGCCGCGCTGCCGGGTGGCTGGCTGGCCGATAACTGGCTCGGCCAGCAGAGAGCCGTCTGGTACGGATCAATCCTGATTGCGCTCGGTCACCTGTCGATTGCGCTCTCCGCGGTGATGGGGAACAACCTGTTCTTTATCGGCCTGATGTTCATCGTGCTCGGCTCCGGGCTGTTCAAGACCTGTATTTCGGTGATGGTCGGCACCCTGTACAAAAAAGGCGATGCGCGTCGCGACGGCGGTTTCTCGCTGTTCTACATGGGCATCAACATGGGGTCGTTCATCGCGCCGCTGATTTCCGGCTGGCTGATTAAAACTCACGGCTGGCACTGGGGCTTTGGTATTGGCGGTATCGGGATGCTGGTGGCGCTGATTATCTTCCGCGTGTTTGCCGTTCCGGCGATGAAACGCTATGACGGTGAAGTCGGCCTCGACTCCACCTGGAACAGCCCGATCGTTAAGCGTAACGGCGTGGGCGTTTGGCTGCTGGCGCTGGCGGCAGGCGTGGCAACAATCGTAACGCTGATTGCGCAGGGCGTGATTGTCATTAACCCGGTCGCGGTAGCCAGCGTGCTGGTCTACGTGATTGCGGCATCCGTTGCGCTCTACTTTATTTATCTGTTTGTTTTTGCAGGTCTGAACCGCAAAGAGCGCGCCAGGCTGCTGGTCTGCTTTATTCTGCTGATCTCCGCGGCCTTCTTCTGGTCTGCGTTTGAGCAGAAGCCAACCTCGTTCAACCTGTTTGCCAACGACTACACTAACCGCACGATCGGTGATTTCGAAATCCCTGCGGTGTGGTTCCAGTCAATCAACGCCCTGTTCATCATCCTGCTGGCACCGGTGTTCAGCTGGGCATGGCCGAAGCTTGCGAGCAAAAATATTCGTCCGAGCAGCATCACCAAGTTCGTTATCGGTATTCTGTGTGCCGCAGCGGGCTTTGGCCTGATGATGCTGGCGGCGCAGAACGTGCTGAGCAACGGTGGTGCGGGCGTGTCGCCATTCTGGCTGGTGGGCAGCATTCTGATGCTGACGCTGGGTGAGCTGTGCCTGAGCCCGATTGGTCTGGCGACCATGACGCTGCTGGCGCCGGAGAGAATGCGCGGCCAGATGATGGGGCTGTGGTTCTGTGCGAGTGCGCTGGGTAACCTGGCGGCGGGCCTGATTGGCGGCCACGTGAAGGCCGATCAGCTGGATATGCTGCCAGATCTCTTCGCGCGCTGCTCCATCGCGCTGCTGATTTGTGCCGCGGTACTGATCGTTCTCATTGTTCCGGTGCGCCGCATGCTGGAAAATGCGCAAACTAAGCCGGCTGCTAACGCCTCATAAACCTCGATTTTGCCGGGGCGGCGTTATGCCCCGGCAATTTACTCAACGAGGTAAGAATATGCTGTTAGGGTTTGTTGGTCTTGGCGCAGTCGTTGAAACAGCTTACCTGCCCGCAATACGAAAACTTTTTGATACCCCCCCTCACTGTTTAGGCTTTGATATCCAGCCCGTAAAACAGCCGGAGGGTATAACGCGCTGCTCCAAACTGTCTGAACTTCTCTCCCAGCCGCTTGATACCCTGTTTATCACCACCGCATCGCTGCACCATCTTGAGGTGCTGGAGCAGGCCATAGCCTCGCCCGTGCCGCGCATTGTGGTTGAAAAACCGATTGTCGCCACGCTTTCTCAAATCGAAAAGCTTAACGCGCTGCTGGCCATGCCCGGCGTGGCGCCCCGCGTGCTGGCGATCGACCACTGGATGGCGCGCATCGACACGGTGAAGCGGCAGCTGGTTGGCAATGTCTCTGACATCGTCAAAATCGACGGCTTTTTGCAGGAGCCGAGCGGATTTAACGCCGCAGGAGAACCCATCGCGCTTAACTTTGCCACTGGCGAGCCGGACGCGCGTACGCTTCGTCACCCTGATGGCGTGATTCTGGATATCGGTACGCACGTGCTGGCGATGCTGCGCGAAACGGTGCGCTATCTGGGCGGGAGTGATGAGATGACGTTGCAGGTGGTCACGGCTAAAGACCGCCTGGGCCACGCTATCGCAAAAGGCGACCTGACCACGGCGGAAGGTGAGGCGCATCTTCAGGGACACATCAGCGGCGTGTCGGTGGATATCTGGCTTAACAAATACGCGGGACCCGCGGGCGGGCAAAAAGGCTTACGGTTCTGGTTGCGCGACGGGCGGACCATCAGTTACGACCGGCACGGCGCAGAAGATGTGCTTGAGCTGATAAATAGCGACACGCGTCAACGCTGGAACATTCCCGGCACGATCTACGAGCACTGTCTTGCAGAGCATATTCTGGGCGCCAACAGCCTGTTTGAACGGGATCCGCACGAGGTGAGCCGCACGACGCGCCGCAGGATCGAGGAAGTGACACTGCTGCTGGCGTTACAGCAACAGCTGCGTGGCCCGCACTGACCGCGACGTGGTAAAATTATCGCAGACCTGAACCCTTTAAAGGAGTCACCATGACGATTACCTGCCCGGATTGCCAGGCACCGCTTGAGCCTCAGAATGGGGTAGCGCACTGCGAAAGCTGTAATAAGGATATTGCGCTCGAAGCCCGCTGCCCGGAGTGTCATCAGCCACTCCAGGTATTAAAAGCCTGCGGGGCGGTGGACTATTTCTGCCAGAACGGCCACGGTCTTATCTCTAAAAAACGCGTGGAGTTTGTTCGGGCCGATGGTTAATCACACACGCAGCCTTCGCCCTTCTTCCACAGCTCGACCAGCGACTCGGGCGCTTCCTGCTCCGGTACCAGCACGATGATATCGGTGTAGTGGGCCTGATTTTGCCCGGTCCAGATAATCTGGATGCGGAAATAGCGCTGGTCGCCGCTGCCGGGTGACGAGGCCTGCCCCGGCGGCTGGCCGCGCGGAAAGGCCTGTTCAAGGATGCTCACCAGGCGCTGGCGCTGGGCCTCATTGAGCGAGGACAGCGCGATGGTGCGCTGGCCGCTCAGCTTAGGAATAAAAGCGACGCCGCCTTCCCGGGCCAGCTCAACCACGGCGTCATCCGTCAGTTCCGGAACCTGCATTTACAGCACTCCCACCTGTTCCCAGGCTTGTTTTATGGCCGCCCCAACGCCGCTGCCGGAGCGTTTCTCTCCGTGCGCTATCGTCAGTTTTGCGAAGGCCTCAAAATCCGCATCCTGCGCCAGATTGCGATCGCAAACCGTGTCGTACCAGGCATAACCCGCTTTTTCCCAGGCGTAGCCGCCGATCGCCGTCGCGGCCAGATAAAACGCCCGGTTGGGGATGCCGGAGTTCAGGTGCACGCCGCCGTTATCCTCGCGCGTTTTAATGAAATCTTTCATGTGCGCGGGCTGCGGGTCTTTGCCGAGCAGCGGGTCGTCATAGGCGGTGCCCGGCTCAGACATCGAGCGCAGCCCTTTGCCGTTAATCCCTTTCGCCAGCAGCCCTTCGCCAATGAGCCAGTCTGCTTTATCGGCGGTTTGCTTCAGATGGTATTGTTTGACTAGCGAGCCAAACACGTCTGACAGCGACTCGTTCAGCGCGCCCGACTGTTCAAAATAGATTAGCCCGGCTTCGGTCTCGGTAACGCCGTGGCTCAACTCGTGCCCCACGACGTCAATGGCGATGGTAAAGCGGTTAAAGATTTCCCCGTCCCCGTCGCCAAAGACCATCTGCTGGCCGTTCCAGAAGGCGTTCTGATATTCCCGGCCATAATGCACGGTGCCGGTCAGAATCAGGCCCTTGTTGTCGAGTGAATCGCGCCGATACGCTTTCCAGAAGAATTCATGGGTGATACCCAGATAATCGTAGGCTTCATCCACCGCCACGTCGCCTTTCGAAGGCTGGCCTTCATAACGCACCTGCGTACCCGGTAGCTCCTGGGTCTGCTTCGCATCGTAGATATCACGCTCCAGCTGCCCGGCCTTGCTCACGTGCGGCGCGGCGGGTTTGCCGGGCATGTGGGCCATCAGCGTCTGGACATGGGTCAAGGTCTGGCGGGCACAGCGCTGCTGCGGCTCGGAACCGCTTTCGATAATGCGACGAAGGATATAGGGAGGAATGACACTGTAAAGATGGGACATGCTGCTCTCCTTAGTTCTGGCAAGGCCGAATAAAAGGGAATAGCAGCAGTATAGTTTCTAACCGGCGAAGAATTATCCGGTTTTTCGCTGACGCGGCTTTTTCGCCGGTTTAATTGATTTCACTTCGCTTTCTACCCAGCCGTCCGACAGGCGGGTTGTCAGCACATCGCCGGCGTTCACCTGTTTGGTCTGCTTGAGCACTTTGCCGTCCGTCGCCGTCGTCACGCTGTAGCCGCGCGCCAGCGTGGAGAGGGGGCTGACCGCTTCAAGATGGGTCACCGCATTGCCGAAACGCTCGCGGGTGGTGCTCAGACGCGCGCGGATAGTTTCCGCCAGACGATACTCCAGCTGCTGAATCCGCGTTTGCGCGCGATAAATTTTCGGCTGCGGGTTCTGCTGGTTCAGGCGCTGCGTAGCGCGCTGCTGGCGCGAGACCGCGCGCTTAAGCTGCGCATCCACCGCAAAACTCATGCGCTGGCGCAGACGTTCCAGCACGGTCTGCTGACGCGCCAGACGCAGCTGCGGGTGCTGCTGCTGAAGACGGTGATGGATCTGGGTAAAGCGGCGGGTACGGCTGGCGAGGAAGTAGTCCATCGCCATCTCCAGGCGCTGCTGGCCGTTCTGAAGCTGACGCAGCAGCTCCAGCTGGTTGCGGCTCACCACTTCCGCCGCTGCGGACGGCGTAGGCGCGCGTAGATCCGCGACAAAATCCGCAATCGTTACGTCCGTTTCGTGGCCGACGGCGCTCACAACAGGGATTTGGCTTGCGAAAATCGCCCGCGCCACGCGCTCGTCGTTAAAGCTCCACAGGTCTTCCAGCGAGCCGCCGCCGCGCCCAACGATTAATACGTCGCACTCCTGACGGGCGTTCGCCAGTTCAATGGCGCGCACAATCTGGCCTGGCGCGTCGTCACCCTGTACGGCGGTCGGGTAGATAATGACGGGCAGGGAAGGGTCGCGACGCTTGAGCACGTGCAAAATATCGTGCAGCGCGGCACCGGTTTTCGAAGTGATTACCCCAACGCAGTGGGCTGGTGAGGGCAGGGGCTTTTTATACTGCTGGTCGAACAACCCCTCTTGCGAAAGCGCAGCCTTAAGCTGTTCATACTTCTGCTGGAGTAAGCCTTCGCCCGCAGGTTGCATGCTCTCGACGATGATCTGGTAGTCGCCGCGCGGTTCATACAATGTGATATTGGCGCGCACCAGTACCTGCTGGCCATGCTGAGGACGAAACGTCACGCGGCGGTTGCTGTTGCGGAACATGGCGCAGCGCACCTGGGCGGTGTCGTCTTTTAAAGTAAAGTACCAGTGGCCGGAAGCGGGCTGCGTGAAGTTAGAGATCTCACCGCTGATCCAGACCTGCCCCATTTCCTGCTCAAGCAGCAAACGCACCGTCTGATTCAGGCGGCTGACGGTATAAATTGAGGGGGATTGAGAGGATAACATGTGAGCGGGATCAAATTCTAAATCAGCAAGTTATTCAGTCGATAGTAACCTGCTGAGAGGCAATCGCAAGCATTTTTTTCAAAAAAGTGTAGATGCAATCGGTTACGCTCTGTATAATGCCACGGCAATATTTAACCACCCAGGTCAGAGATATTGCCCATGCTACGTATCGCTAAAGAAGCACTGACGTTTGACGACGTCCTCCTCGTTCCCGCTCACTCCACCGTTCTGCCGAATACTGCCGATCTCAGCACGCAGTTGACGAAAACCATTCGCCTGAACATTCCTATGCTCTCCGCGGCAATGGACACCGTGACTGAAGCGCGCCTGGCTATTGCCCTGGCACAGGAAGGCGGCATTGGCTTTATCCACAAAAACATGTCTATCGAACGTCAGGCGGAAGAAGTTCGCCGTGTGAAGAAACATGAATCCGGCATCGTGTCTGATCCACAGACCGTTCTGCCAACCACCACCCTGCACGAAGTGAAGGCCCTGACCGAACGTAACGGCTTCGCCGGTTACCCGGTTGTGACCGAAGAGAACGAGCTGGTCGGTATCATCACCGGTCGTGACGTGCGTTTCGTGACTGACCTGAACCAGCCTGTCAGCGTGTACATGACGCCAAAAGAGCGTCTGGTTACCGTTCGCGAAGGCGAAACCCGCGACGTGGTGCTGGCAAAAATGCACGAAAAACGCGTTGAAAAAGCGCTGGTTGTCGACAGCAGCTTCCACCTGCGCGGCATGATCACCGTTAAAGATTTCCAGAAAGCAGAACGTAAACCTAACGCCTGTAAAGACGAGCATGGCCGCCTGCGCGTCGGTGCTGCGGTTGGCGCCGGTGCCGGTAACGAAGAGCGCGTTGACGCGCTGGTTGCCGCAGGTGTTGACGTCCTGCTGATTGACTCCTCTCACGGCCATTCCGAAGGCGTTCTGCAGCGTATTCGCGACACCCGTGCCAAATACCCTGACCTGCAGATCATCGGCGGTAACGTGGCCACTGGAGCAGGCGCTCGCGCGCTGGCAGACGCCGGCTGCAGCGCGGTGAAAGTGGGTATCGGTCCTGGCTCTATCTGTACCACGCGTATCGTGACCGGCGTGGGCGTTCCGCAGATCACCGCCGTGTCTGACGCGGTAGAAGCGCTGGAAGGTACCGGTATTCCGGTTATCGCTGACGGCGGTATCCGCTTCTCTGGCGACATCGCCAAAGCGATCGCCGCGGGCGCAGCTGCAGTAATGGTCGGCTCCATGCTGGCCGGTACCGAAGAATCCCCGGGTGAAATCGAACTCTACCAGGGCCGTTCTTACAAATCTTACCGCGGTATGGGCTCCCTGGGCGCGATGTCCAAAGGTTCCTCTGACCGTTACTTCCAGACCGATAACGCCGCAGACAAACTGGTGCCGGAAGGTATCGAAGGTCGCGTAGCGTATAAAGGCCGTCTGAAAGAGATCATTCACCAGCAGATGGGCGGCCTGCGCTCCTGTATGGGTCTGACCGGCTGTGGTACCATTGACCTGCTGCGTACTAAAGCGGAATTCGTACGCATCAGCGGTGCGGGTATCCAGGAGAGCCACGTTCACGACGTGACGATCACCAAAGAGTCCCCGAACTACCGTCTGGGCTCCTGATAAGTTTCCGCGCCCGGCTTCTGCCGGGCGCTCTGTTTTTGTTTCACTTGCCTCGGAATTAGCGTCAATGACGGAAAACATTCATAAACATCGCATTCTCATCCTGGACTTCGGTTCGCAGTACACTCAGCTGGTGGCGCGTCGCGTACGTGAACTGGGCGTTTACTGTGAGCTGTGGGCATGGGATGTCACGGAAGCACAGATTCGCGAATTCAATCCAAGCGGCATCATCCTGTCCGGCGGCCCGGAAAGCACTACCGAAGCGAACAGCCCGCGCGCGCCGCAGTACGTGTTCGAAGCTGGCGTGCCGGTATTCGGCGTCTGCTACGGTATGCAGACCATGGCAATGCAGCTGGGCGGCCACGTAGAAGGCTCTAACGAGCGCGAGTTTGGCTACGCACAGGTAGAAGTCGTCACCGACAGCGCGCTGGTGCGCGGTATCGAAGACTCCCTGACCGCAGACGGCAAACCGCTGCTGGACGTGTGGATGAGCCACGGCGACAAAGTCACCGCCATCCCGTCTGACTTCGTGACCGTTGCCAGCACCGAAAGCTGCCCGTTCGCGATCATGGCGAACGAAGAAAAACGCTTCTACGGCGTGCAGTTCCACCCGGAAGTGACCCACACCCGTCAGGGTATGCGCATGCTGGAGCGCTTCGTGCGTGACATCTGCCAGTGTGAAGCCCTGTGGACCCCGGCTAAAATCATCGACGACGCCGTTGAGCGTATCCGCCAGCAGGTTGGCGATGACAAAGTGATCCTCGGCCTCTCCGGCGGCGTGGACTCCTCCGTGACCGCGATGCTGCTGCACCGCGCCATCGGTAAAAATCTGACCTGCGTCTTCGTGGACAACGGTCTGCTGCGTCTGAACGAAGCCCAGCAGGTAATGGACATGTTCGGCGACCATTTCGGTCTGAACATCGTTCACGTGGAAGGCGAGCAGCGCTTCCTGGACGCCCTGAAAGGCGAGAACGATCCGGAAGCGAAACGTAAGATCATCGGTCGCGTGTTCGTGGAAGTGTTCGACGAAGAAGCGCTGAAGCTGGAAGACGTGAAGTGGCTGGCGCAGGGCACCATCTACCCGGACGTGATCGAATCCGCGGCCTCCGCCACCGGTAAAGCACACGTCATCAAATCTCACCACAACGTGGGCGGCCTGCCGAAAGAGATGAAGATGGGCCTGGTTGAACCGCTGCGCGAGCTGTTCAAAGACGAAGTGCGTAAGATCGGTCTGGAACTGGGTCTGCCGTACGACATGCTCTACCGTCACCCGTTCCCGGGCCCGGGTCTGGGCGTGCGCGTGCTGGGCGAAGTGAAGAAAGAGTACTGCGACCTGCTGCGTCGCGCGGACGCTATCTTCATCGAAGAGCTGCACAAAGCTGACCTGTACAACAAAGTGAGCCAGGCGTTCACCGTGTTCCTGCCTGTTCGCTCCGTTGGCGTGATGGGCGATGGCCGTAAGTACGACTGGGTTGTTTCCCTGCGTGCGGTGGAAACCATCGACTTCATGACCGCGCACTGGGCGCACCTGCCGTATGACTTCCTGGGCCGCGTGTCTAACCGCATCATCAACGAAGTGAACGGTATTTCCCGCGTGGTGTATGACATCAGCGGTAAGCCACCAGCTACGATTGAGTGGGAGTGATTTCCCAACCGGAAATGTCTGGTACTAACAGGTTCTAAATTATCTCTAAGCCCGCGGATTGCGGGCTTTTTTTTGGGCCATGGCAGGCAACACCATGCGTGGTTTAAACGTGGTAGTTTGAGAGGGATGATTTATCGGTAAAACTATGGATTACACCGGATCCCATGCTGCGCCAATTCAAGACGAAAGATAATCGTTACAAAGAAAATAACCATGTGGTTTATGGATGTTACCATTACCGCTGACCTGTCGCTTCTCGCTCTGGCGTTGTCAGGTTAGTGCCAGGAGGGGAAGTTGTTGTGACGAAATATGCTAAATTATGTAGGGCTGATTACGATTAGGGAAAAGTTAAAAACCTTAGCCACTTATGTATCAGCTTGACTGGCAAAAATTAGGGAGACGTAAGGTTTGACGAAGACTGAATATAGAGAAATGTTGCAAGGCACTTTAAAAAGCTACACACAAAGTGCAGTCGATATGATCTTTAAGATCAAGACTAACCTTCCAGAAAAAGCTAAGTCAGTCGAAGTCGGTATTCACCCTAATCAGGATGAGGACGGAATGTTTTCTGTCATGGTTCATCTTTGTGGCCCAGACCCGTATGTTCTCAACAAAGCTATAGCAGATTATCGATTACTTTTTGATGTAAAAGTAATCGAGGGCAAATTACATCCAAATGTACCCATATTAGATCCTGACGAAGCTTCATTTTCGATCAATGACTTGATTGTTGAAGTTAGTATTGATTGGGTCAAGATAATATGGAATTTGTCTGGAGGTCTGAAAATTCCAGGATATGTATTTGGAGACGAATGTTCTTCAACAGATCTTATACCATTGAGCAAATGAATTGTCCGCTCCTCGCTCAAAGCAGACCTACGATTCGGTTAGCTTCCGCTCTGTGTCAGACGTGGACGTTACTAACAGCGTAGTGTGTTAATCTATAGGGCGCAGGTCAGCTTATCTCTCATCAACTGTTTGAATTCTTGAGGAGCAGTAATATGGCAGTAGTTCCTAGACAAAATGCACCAAGTAAAAAAATGATCTGGCAGTACTGGATTGACAACGGAATTCAAAGAGGTTTGGATGATACGCGCTATGATAATGCGTGTGATTTTAATGTATGTGTATGCTGTGGCCGCGAATCCTCAAAATTGGAGAGGGCGCATATTATCCCTCACTCACTAGGCGGAAGTAATGATGTCTCAAATTATATTCTGCTATGCAGTAAATGCCATAGAGAAAGCCCAGATATTGCTAATGAAACTGCGCTTATTGAATGGATGAATGAGCAACCTACTGAAATGGAAAGCTTGTTAAGACTAATCCAGCAGGAAATGGATAAATATAATAAAGAAACTCAAATGACAATTAATGAAATTTTTATTAAAGAAATTTTCAGTGAGTTGTTCAAAAAAGCAGGAACACATGGTGGTAGATATTCTGATGCAACCAAGGTGTATATTATTAGGGAAGCTTTGAAAAAAATATTTATTCAGACTGTTTGATGAATTAAATTACTTACAGTTATCCAGGTTAACCAGTCCATTAAATGTTAAATTTTATTTTACATTAGATTTGAATTTTTCTTTTAAGGATATGTCCGCTCCTCGCTCATACCGGACCTAACCCGCCCCACAAGCCCACACCTTTTAGAGCATCGTAGTTCAGGTCTCTAAAATCACATGACTCACCTGGATAGGGCCCTTACAATTGCCTCCGAGCCGAACTTGCGACAACTGTTAGGTCACCAAAAAGCTAAACGGGGCCTTTCATGCTGAAACTCAGAACCATGCAGGTTTTTTCACCCTCATGATGGTTCCACCGCGCCGCTGCAAAGCCGACACTCATTAACCAACGGAGATTATCATCTTGAACAAGTTAATACTCGCATGCTCTGTGGCCGCGCTGCTGGCCGCGCTGCTGGCCGCGTCCGCCATGTCCGCCCAGGCCAGTACTCCCGCCAGGCTCAAGTCGCCAGCATCGGGCGTGCTCTGCGACCGATATGTATGCGCCAATGACAAGGGGATATCCCGCGAGTTGACAGAGACATATCTCGGTCAGAAGGCTGCTGCAAACGAGGTGTTCACGTCGAGCAATGTCGATCTGACCGAATTCACCTTTGCCAACGGCATTTTCTGCGATGTGAAGGAACGACTGTGCCGTGAAGATCGCTATTATGGCGCGAACGGACAGCGCTCCGGGGCTATATCTAAAAAGTACACAAAGCTGCTCTTTGGCGAATAATGGTGATGAAAAGAGACTACGTTATAGGAATATAAATTATATTTTGCAGTATATATTATAAATAATGATGTGGTTATCAAAATTAAATTTCTCGTTAAAGGTTGCATTGAGGAATATTACTCTGTTACTACCCTTTAGCTGAGCGTAACAGTGAAGCGGTCTGGTTACGTGAATTCCCATTCACTACCATGAGCGAATAAAGGAATGAAAAACCGCATAATTATTGTCGGCGGCGGCACGGGAGGGACGATTGTCGCCAACCTGCTGGCCAGAAAATTACGGCGTGAAATTGCTGCCGGTCAGGTGGAGTTGATGCTGATCTCCGAATCGCCGGTGCATTACTACAAACCGGCGTTTATGTATGTCGCGTTTAACCTCTTCCACCACCATGAACTGGCACGGCCTGAACGGCAATTACTGAGTCCGGAAATTCGATTTATTACCGATAAGATTGAATCCTTCGATTTTAAACAGCGTCGACTGTACGGTGCCAGTAAGCAATATTACGACTGGGACCTGCTGGTTATCGCAACCGGCTGCACGCCTTTCCCCCAAAAAATCCCTGGCCTTGCCGAAGCGGGCGATCATTTTTATCAATACGCGGCGGCAAGACAATTAGCGCATAAGCTCTCCACCATTAAAAAGGGGCGAATATTTATTACCGTCTCTTTCCCGGAAACGCCGAATGTTCCCCATCAGTGCGGCATCGCCCCCATTGAAACCACGCTGATGGTTGATGACTATCTGCGCCAGCGCGGCGTACGTAATCAGGTTGAGATTGTTTACACCTATCCGACCGTAGCGCAGTTGCTGCGAAACTGTCTGTTCCTGCAGCGTCCGGTTGGGGAGGCGCTGGGTGATATTTTTGCTGCCAAAGGAATACAGCATCAGCGCGGCTTTACCTTAAGCCATGTCGACCCTGACGGCAAAATTGCTTATTCCGCCGAGGGCGATTCACAGAACTTCGACATCCTGATGGCAACGCCTCCCATCAGGGCAGTAGAAGCAGTGCGTAATACGGGCCTCAGTGAGGTTCATAACGGTGAAGGCTGGCTGCCGACGGATCACCAAACGCTGGGCGTCTACGGCCTGGAAGGGGTGTATGTGATCGGCGATACCGTCGATCTGCCGATCAGTAAAGCGGGAGGGTCATGCCACAACCAGGCGCCCATCATTGCTGACAACATTGTGGCGGAGCTGTATGGCAGACCGCCCGGAAGCGGTAACCACTACGACGGGCGGGTTCAGGCGGTTGCGCAGATGGGGCTCTGGGCGGGCATGCCGCTGGTGTATGACTATCGCAACGATGTCACGCCCATGCCTGCCACTAAACTTGGCGGAATTCTGCGAAACGGCTTCAACCGCGGACTGTATTGGGGTGTCGTGAGGGGGATGTTCTGATGAGTGACCAGGAACAGTTATTAAAAAGCCTCGCCCCGCTGATGGCAGGCAATCGTCTGAATAATCTGGTTGATCTGCTCGCCGTAGTAGCAGACCTGCTGGAAATGACCGATAACGCGATGGTCGAAAAACTGGCTGGCGTTTTTGAAGATGTGGTCACCGTCGGCTGGGAAGGCGGAACCGCGCTACGCATGGCGTGGGGTGAGCAGGTTAACCGGGAAGGGGATATCTCGCTTCGGCAGGTGTTCGCCGCGCTCAACGATCCTGATACCCGCCGCGGCATCATGCTTCTATTGCGGGTGTTACAGATTACGGGGCAACGTCTGAATTCCCTTTCTTCCGTCAGTTATGCTGATTGCCCCGAAATAAGGAGTCGTTAATGTCTGGCTGATGCTCTTCAGGCGGTCGGGTATCGGCTATGCCTTACCCGGCCCACCAAACTGCACCGGGGCTATTTCTCCCCGCCACCCAGCCGATACGCCAGCGCCACCACCAGCGACTGCACCAGACACAGCGTTGCCGACTGAGACCGGAACGCATCCACCTGCGCCTCCTTCACCACAAAGCAGAGATCGCTAAACGTCGCCAGGGGGCTTATCTGGCTGTCCGTAATCACGATCTGCCGCGCGCCGACGCTGGCGGCGGTTTCGCTCACCATCACCGTCTCTTCCGCGTACGGCGAGAAGCTGATCGACACCACAATGTCGCGCGCCTTGATGCGGCTGATCTGCTCGCGCAGCATGCCGCCCATGCCGTCGAGCAGGATAGGGCGACACTCGAGGTGGCTCAGGGCGTAGGTGAGGTAGGCCGCGACGCTAAAGGAGCGGCGCAGTCCGGCGATGTAGATGGTGTCGGCGTCGGCCAGCAGCTGTACCGCGCGCTCCAGCATTTCCGGTTCGGCGCGGGCGGCCAGCTGCTGCAGCGCCTGGGCGTTTGAACGGGCAAACTCCTGCAGGATATCGAGCGGCGTTTCCGGCACGGCCTCGCTCTCCATCTCGCGGAACAGCCGGGCGCGGTCGCTGTAGCTGGCGGTCTCCTCCACCAGGTTCATGCGAAACAGCTGTTTCATTTCGTTGAAGCCGGTGAAGTCAAAGGCGTTGGCAAAGCGGATCAGCGTCGACGGCGGCACGTCGGCGCGCTCGGCAATGACGGCAACCGTATCAAAGGCAACGCTGTTGGTGTTATCCAGCACGTAGCGGGAGACCTGCTGCAGCCTCTTGCTCAGGCTATCGTAGCGATCGCGGATTTGCTGCTGCAGTTCGTTCAGGCTGGTTGCTGTCGTCATGTTATCCCCCAAATACAGTCATATGATTCTAAACGCAAAACCGCGTTTTTTAAATGTCGGCCATCCATCTGGCAGCAAAAATGAAACAGAAGCTTCAGTCATTTCCTCGCCCGAAAAGTCTTAATAGCGCACGCGGGGTCAGTGTTGCTGGCTGTTAACATAAAAATCCATCCTTGATCACAATAATCATCATTTATTTTATTTCAACTTAAAATGGAATATTTGTTTCATATATAGTGTTCTGTACAGAGTGTTCAGGTCACAGTTTCGTATCAACAGCGAGAGGTTAAGGATGGAGACGGTAGCGAATTTTATTCACGGCGAATGTGTCACCGGTTCAGGCCAGCGCGTTCAGGCGATCTTCAACCCGGCCACCGGCGAGCAGATCCGCCAGGTGGTGATGAGTACGGCGCGGGAAACCGGGCAGGCTATTGCCGCCGCGCAGCAGGCGTTTCCGGCGTGGGCGCGCCATGCTCCGCTGAAGCGCGCGCGCGTGATGTTCCGCTTTAAGGCGCTGCTGGAGGAGAACATGGAGCGCCTGGCCCGCATCATCAGCGAAGAGCACGGCAAGGTCTTCTCCGACGCGGTGGGCGAACTGACCCGCGGCCTGGAAGTGGTGGAATTTGCCTGCGGTATCCCGCATCTGCAAAAGGGTGAACACTCGGCGAACGTCGGCACCGGCGTTGACAGCCACTCGCTGATGCAGCCGCTCGGGGTCTGCGTCGGCATCACGCCGTTTAACTTCCCGGCGATGGTGCCGATGTGGATGTTCCCGATTGCGCTGGCGACCGGCAACACCTTCGTGCTGAAGCCGTCGGAAAAAGATCCTTCTTTGGCGCTCGCGCTGGCGCAGCTACTGAAAGAGGCCGGCCTGCCGGACGGCGTCTTCAACGTGGTGCAGGGCGATAAAGAGTCCGTTGACGTGCTCCTGACCGACCCGCGCGTGCAGGCGGTGAGCTTTGTCGGCTCCACGCCGATTGCGGAATACATTTACCGGACCGCGTCCGCCCACGGCAAGCGCTGTCAGGCGCTGGGCGGCGCGAAAAATCACTGCATTTTAATGCCGGATGCCGATATGGAGATGGCGACCAATGCCATCATGGGCGCGGCCTACGGCGCGGCGGGGGAACGCTGCATGGCGCTCTCGGTGGTGCTGGCGGTGGGGGATAAAACCGCCGATGACCTTTGCGCCCGGCTGGAGAAACAGATTGCCGCGCTGCGCGTTGGGCCGGGTCTGGACCAGACGCCGGAAAACGAAATGGGGCCGCTTATCTCCTCCGCGCACCGCAGCAAGGTGCTGGGCTATATCGACAGCGGGGAAGCGCAGGGGGCAAAGCTTCGCGTGGACGGCCGCGGCTTCAGCGTGAAGGGGCACGAGCAGGGCTACTTCGTCGGGCCAACGCTGTTCGATAACGTCACCCCGGAGATGACAATCTATAAAGAAGAAATTTTCGGCCCGGTGCTTTCTGTGGTGCGCGTAGCAGATTACGCCAGCGCGGTGGATCTGATTAACCACCATGAATATGGTAATGGCTCGGCCATTTTCACCCGCGACGGCGGCTGCGCGCGCCGCTTCTGCGAAGAGGTGCTGGCGGGCATGGTGGGCGTCAACGTGCCGATCCCGGTGCCGATGGCGTTCCACAGCTTCGGCGGCTGGAAGCGTTCCATCTTTGGCGCGCTCAACGTCCACGGCAACGACGGCGTGCGTTTCTACACCCGAATGAAAACCATCACCGCGCGCTGGCCGGAAATGCAGCAGGAGACAGGCGCTGCGTTCTCCATGCCGACGCTGGGCTGACAGGAGGTTTTATGCAAATCGAACGTATGACCATGGCCCAGGCGCTGGTCCGGTTCCTGAATCAACAGTACGTCAGCGTGGATGGCAACGAAACGCCCTTTGTCGAGGGCGTCGCCACCATCTTTGGTCACGGCAACGTGCTCGGTATCGGCCAGGCGCTCGAGCAGGACCCGGGACATCTGCGGGTGATGCAGGGCTGCAACGAGCAGGGCATTGCCCATATGGCGACGGGGTTCGCCAAACAGCACCGCCGTCAGCGTATTTTTGCCGTCACCTCCTCCGTCGGGCCGGGCGCCGCCAATATGGTGACCGCCGCGGCAACCGCCACGGCGAACCGCATTCCGCTGCTGCTGCTGCCGGGAGATATCTACGCCAGCCGCCAGCCGGACCCGGTGCTGCAGCAGATCGAGCAGTATCACGACCTCAGCATCAGCACCAACGACTGCTTCCGCCCGGTCTCCCGCTACTGGGACCGCATTAACCGTCCCGAGCAGCTGATGAGCGCCATGTTAAGCGCGATGCGAACGCTTACTGACCCCGCGAATACCGGTGCGGTGACCATCTGCCTGCCGCAGGACGTGCAGGGGGAGGCCTGGGACTATCCGCTGAGCTTCTTCGCGCGTCGCGTGCACCACATCGAGCGCCGTCCGCCCGATCCGCAGCGTCTGGCGCAGGCGCGGGCGCTGATCGCCCGCAAGCGTCGTCCGCTGGTGGTGTGCGGCGGCGGCGTGCGCTATTCCGGCGCGCATGAGGCGTTTCGCGAATTTGTCGAGACGCTGCAGCTGCCGTTTGCCGAAACCCAGGCCGGAAAGGGGGCGCTGGTAAGTGACCACCCACTTAATCTGGGCGGTATAGGCGTGACGGGCGGAATGGCCGCCAACCAGCTCGCGCCACAGGCGGATTTAGTGATCGGCATCGGCACGCGCCTGACCGACTTTACCACCGGCTCCAAGGCGCTCTTTTCCCACCCGGACGTTGAATTCCTGCTGCTGAACGTGGCCGAGTTTGATGCCCTGAAGCTGGACGCCACCGCGCTGGTTGCCGATGCTCAAACCGGGCTACAGGCCCTGACCCACGCGCTCAGGGATTACCGCAGCGGCTGGGGGGAGGCGATCGCCCAGGCGAAATCCGCCTGGCGCGACGAGTGCCGTCGCCTGTGGGATCGCCAGTGGCGTCCTGACGACGCGCCTGAAGTGGCGGGGCACCTGGACGCGCAGCTGGCGGAATACGGCGAGGCGCTCAACACCCGGCTGACCCAGACGCGGGTGCTGGGGCTGATTAACCAGCATGTGGAGGATAACGCTATCGTGGTGGGCGCGGCTGGTTCGCTGCCGGGTGATTTACAGCGCCTCTGGCAGGTCAAAACGCCGGACAGCTATCACCTGGAGTACGGCTACTCCTGCATGGGCTACGAGATTGCGGCGGCCATCGGCGCGAAGCTCGCCAGACCCGAACAGCCGGTGTACGCCATGGTGGGGGACGGCTCCTACATGATGCTGCACTCCGAGCTGCAAACCGCGGTGCAGGAGGGCATTAAGGTTACCGTTCTGCTGTTTGATAACGCCAGCTTCGGCTGCATTAACAACCTGCAGATGGGGCACGGCATGGGCAGTTTTGGCACGGAAAACCGCCGTCGCAACCCGGAAACCGGGCGGCTTGACGGGCCGCTGGTGAAGGTCGACTTTGCGCAAAACGCGGAAAGCTACGGCTGCCGCGCGTGGCGGGTAAACGACGAGCAAAGCCTGCTGGCGGCGCTGGAGGCGTCACGCGCGCATCCGGGCCCGACGCTGCTGGACATCAAGGTATTGCCGAAGACCATGACCCACGATTACGCCTCCTGGTGGCGAACCGGTGATGCGCAGGTGGCGGCGTCTTCTGCCGTGCGCGAAGCCGCGGAGCAAACCCAGGCGCAGGTGAAAAAAGCCCGCCAGTATTGAGTTTTCCCGCCGTAACGAAATTTTCATTTCATTTTTCTTCTTCCCCCTCACCCTAACCCTCTCCCACAGGGAGAGGGCCGGGGTGAGGGGAAGATGTCCTCTCTCCCATGTTGTGAGATTGATAACAAAATTTATCTCATTCATCTCAAAAGTGTTAACCCACACTCAAAAACATAATTTTCACTATTTATAAAAATGAAATAAATGTTTTATTTATAGGGTCGTTAGTTCACAGCATTCACCAACACCGGGAGCCGTTATGTTTAACATTGCTTTACTGGGCGCTGGCCGAATTGGCCAGGTACATGCAGCTAACATCGCCAGCCACGGCGCGACCACGCTCTGGTCCGTGGTTGACCCGAATCAGGAATTTGCCACCCGTCTCGCCGCGCAGTATCAGGCCCGCCAGCAGAGCCTGGATGAGGCGATGACCGACCCTAACGTTCACGCCGTGCTGATCGCCTCCGCGACCGATACCCACGCGGACCTCATTGAAATGGCCGCCCGCCACGGCAAGGCCATCTTCTGTGAAAAGCCGGTACACCTCGACCTCGCCCGCGTGCGCGACTGCCTGAAGGTGGTCAAAGAGTACGACGTGCCGCTTTTCATCGGCTTTAACCGCCGCTTTGACCCGCAGTTCCGCCGCGTGAAAACCGACGCACAAGCCGGGCGCATCGGAAAGCCGGAATCGCTGCTCATCATCTCCCGCGATCCGTCTCCGCCGCCTGCGGAGTACGTGCGCGTCTCCGGCGGCATGTTCCGCGATATGACCATCCACGACTTTGACATGGCGCGCTTCATCATGGGCGAAGAGCCGGTGTCGGTGTATGCCCAGGGCAGCAACCTGGTGGATCCGGCGATTGGCGAGGCGGGGGATATCGATACCGCGTTTATCGTTCTGAAATATGCCTCCGGCGCGATGGCGACCATCGTTAACAGCCGCCGCTCCTCGTATGGCTATGACCAGCGCCTGGAGCTGCACGGCTCCGAAGGGCTGCTGTGCGCGGGCAACATTCTGGAAAACCAGGTGCAGCACTACGGCAAACAGGGCTGCACCAGCGCGCTGCCGGAACACTTCTTCCTGCAGCGCTACAAATCCGCTTACGCCGCGGAATGGGAACACTTTGTTGCGGTCCTGCGCGGCGAAGCGGTGCCTGACTGCAGCGGCGATGATGGTGAACGTGCGCTGTACCTTGCGGATAAAGCGCTGGAGTCGCTGCGTAGCCAGCGCGAGATCGTCCTCTAAACACAACCACCCTACACAGAGAGACATAATAATGAAAAAACTGATCGTAGCCGCCCTCATCGCCATGACGTCCGGGGCCGCCCTCGCCGAAAACGAGCAAATTGTTTTCAGTACGCCAAACCTGGCCATGCCGTTTGAAGTTCACATGCAGCGCACGGCGGTGAAAGCCGCAAAAGAGATGGGCGTGAAGCTTCAGGTGCTGGATGGGCAGGGCAGCTCACCGAAGCAGGTGGCTGATCTGGAAAACGCCATTACCCGCGGGGCGCAGGGCTTTATCGTCTCCCCGAACGACGTGAACGCGGTCTCCAGCGCAGTGGATGAAATTCAGGATGCGAAGCTGCCGGTCGTCACTCTTGACCGCTCCGTCGACAGCCAGAAAAAAGTGCCGCACTTCGGCGCCAACAACTACAAGGGCGGCCAGGCGATTGGCGACTTCGTCAAAACCAAATTCCCCAACGGCGCGGAGATCATTCTGCTCACCGGCCAGCCGGGCTCCTCCTCCAATATTGAACGCACCAAAGGGATCCGCGACAGCCTGAAGGCGGGCGGGGATAAGTACAAGATCGTCGCCGATCAGACCGGGAACTGGATGCGTTCAGAAGGGATGCGCATCGTGGAAAGCGTTCTGCCTTCGCTGCCAAAACGCCCGCAGGTGATCCTCTCCGCCAACGACGACATGGCGCTGGGGGCGATTGAAGCGCTGCAGAGCCAGGGCGTGAAGCCGGGCGAGATCCTCGTGACCGGCTTTGATGCGGTACCGGAAGCGCTGGCCCGCGTGCGCGATGGCTGGCTGGCGGTGACGGCGGATCAGCGTCCGGGCTTTGCGGTGCAGACGGCAATGAGCCAGCTGGTGGCTAACGTGCGCGAGAAGAAAGCCATAACCGGGGCCGACTACCCGCCGACGCTGATCACCAAAGAGAACCTGCAGCAGGCCGAGCGTATCGGTGAGGCCGGTAACTAATATGTCCCGAGCCGCCTCTGGCGGCTCATCATGAGGAGGAGCAGACCGATGTCGCAACCCTTACTGAACGTGACCGACCTGGCAAAAAGCTTTTCCGGCGTCTGGGCGCTGAGCAGCGCTCAGCTGACAGTCGGCAGCGGAGAAATTCACGCCCTGCTGGGGGAAAACGGGGCGGGAAAATCCACGCTGCTGAAGGCGCTCGCGGGCGCGCAGCCGCAAACGCGCGGCGATATCTGGTTCAACGGCGAAGCGCTGCCGGTGGACGACTCCCCGGTGGAGCGGCAGAACAAGGGCATTATCACCATCTATCAGGAGTTCAACCTGCTGCCCAACATGACCGTCGCGGAAAACATGTTTCTCGGGCGCGAGCCGCGCAGGCGTAACCTGATCGTCGACGAAAAGGCGGTCAACCAGGAGGCGAAGGTCATTCTCGATTACCTGCAGCTGAACGTCGCGCCGACCACGCCGGTCGCCCGCCTGAGCGTCGCCCAGCAGCAGATGGTGGAGATCGCCCGGGCGCTGACCCTCAACGCCCGGCTAATCATCATGGACGAACCGTCTGCCGCGCTAAGCGACAGCGAGGTGGAAAGTCTGCACCGCGTGGTGCGCGAGCTTAAAAACCGCGGCGTGAGCATTATCTACGTCACCCACCGTCTACATGAAGTTTTCCAGCTCTGCGATCGCTTCACCGTTTTCCAGGACGGCCGCTTCACCGGCACCGGCGCGGTGGCTGAGACCAACGTCGAACAGCTGATCCGCCTGATGGTCGGGCGCGACGTGGCCTTTAACCGTCGTCCGGCCAGCGAAACGCATCATGAGGACAAACCCGTCCGCCTGGCGGTGAAGGGACTGAGCCGCGAAAAGCCGCCGCTCGATCCGCACGGTATCGCTCTGCATGACATCAGCTTCCACGTTCACGCCGGGGAAGTCTTAGGCATTGCCGGGCTGGTGGGCGCGGGGCGCACCGAGGTGGCGCGCTGCCTGTTTGGCGCAGACGCGTTTACCTCGGGAAGCTTTGAGCTGGACGGCGTGCCGTACCAGCCGCGCGACCCGCTTTATGCCCTCGACCAGGGCGTGGCTTTGGTGCCGGAAGATCGCAAAAAAGAGGGGGCAGTGCTGGGGCTGTCGATTCGCGACAACCTGTCGCTCTCCTGTCTCTCCTCGCTGCTGCAGTGGCGCTGGTTCGTCAATACCCGCAAAGAGGACGATCTGATTGAGTCCTACCGCAAAGCGCTGCAGATCAAAATGGTCAACAGCGAGCAGGAGGTGCGCAAGCTCTCCGGCGGCAACCAGCAAAAAGTGATCCTCGCTCGCTGCATGGCGCTCAATCCGCGGGTGCTGATCGTCGATGAGCCGACGCGCGGCATCGACGTGGGGACCAAATCGGAAGTGCACCAGGTGCTGTTTGACATGGCGAAAAAGGGCGTGGCGGTGATCGTGATCTCCTCCGATCTGCCTGAGGTGATGGCGGTGTCCGACCGGATCATCACCCTCAGCGAAGGCCGGGTAACCGGCGAGATCCACGGTGACGACGCTAACGAAGAACGGCTGATGACGATGATGGCCATCAACCACAACGCCCTGAACGCGGCATAACGGAGTTTCTCATGACGCAGATGATTTCTAAAACGCAGGCCCCGGTCAAACGCGCCGGACGCATCGATCCCATCGCCTTCTTCGAGCGATTCGGGGTGCTGATTTTCATGATCCTGCTGCTGATCTTCTTTCAGTCGCAGAACAGCAACTTTTTCTCTGAACGCAATATTTTCAACATTCTGACCGAAGTCTCTATCTATGGGATCATGGCCGTGGGGATGACCTTCGTCATCCTGACCGCCGGGATTGACCTCTCCGTCGGCTCCATTCTGGCGGTGTGCGCCATGACCGCGGCGTACGTGATTAAGGGCGACAACTTCACCACCGTCGACCCGAACGCCTGGGGCGGCATGAGCTGGCTAATCGGGCTGGGGATTTGTCTGGCGATGGGCACGGCGATTGGCTTCCTGCACGGCCTGGGCGTAACCCGCCTGCGCCTGCCGCCGTTTATCGTCACCCTCGGCGGGATGACCATCTGGCGCGGCCTGACGCTGGTGATTAACGACGGCGCGCCGATCGCCGGTTTCGACCCAGGCTACCGCTGGTGGGGACGCGGGGAGCTGCTCGGTATCTCCATTCCAATTTGGATCTTCGCCATTGTCGCCATCGGCGGCTATCTGGCGCTGCATAAAACCCGCTGGGGCCGCTTCGTCTACGCCATCGGCGGCAACCCGGAGGCGGCGCGCCTGGCGGGAGTGAACGTCAAGCGCGTGCTGGTCAGCGTCTACGTGCTGATTGGCTGTCTGGCGGGGCTGGCGGGCTTCATTCTGAGCGCGCGTCTGGGGAGCGCCGAGGCGGTCGCCGGGATCTCCTTTGAGCTGCGCGTCATCGCCTCGGTGGTGATTGGCGGCACCTCGCTGATGGGCGGCTACGGGCGCATCGGCGGCACCGTTATCGGCTCCATCATCATGGGTATTCTGATTAACGGCCTGGTGCTGATGAACGTCTCGGCCTACTACCAGCAGATTATCACCGGATTAATTATCGTTCTGGCGGTGGCGTTTGACACCTACGCCAAGAGCCGTCGCGGCGCACTGTGAGGATCACGATGAAAGAGGTTCGTATTGGATTGATTGGCACCGGGTATATCGGCAAGGCGCACGCTATCGCCTATGCCCAGGCCCCGACGGTGTTCAACCTGCGCGGCAGGCTGGTGCGCGAGATGGTGGCGGAAGTCACGCCGGAGCTGGCGGCAGAGCGCGCGCGGGCGTTTGGCTTCAACCGCTCCACCGGGGACTGGCGGGCGCTGGTGGCCGACCCGGCTATTGACGTGGTGGATATTTGTTCACCTAACCACCTGCATAAAGAGATGGCGCTGGAGGCGATCCGCCACGGCAAGCACGTCTACTCGGAGAAGCCGCTGGCGCTTAACGCCCACGATGCGCGCGAGATGGTCGACGCCGCGAAGCGGGCTGGGGTGAAAACGCTGGTGGGGTTCAACTACATGAAGAACCCGACCGCGCAGCTGGCGAAGGAGATTATCGCCCGCGGCGAGATTGGCGAGGTGATCCACTTCTACGGCACCCACAACGAAGACTACATGGCCGACCCGCTCTCGCCCATTCACTGGCACTGCTTCAGGGAGACCGCCGGGCTGGGGGCGCTGGGCGATCTCGCGGCGCATATCGTCAATATGGCCCAGTACCTGGTGGGGGATATCGAGCAGGTCTGCGGCGACCTGAAGATCGTGGTCCCGGAACGACCGGTGAAGGCCGGATCGTCGGAGATGATTGCCGTCGAAAACGAGGATCAGGCCCACGCGATGGTGCGCTTCGCGGGTGGGGCGCAGGGCGTGATTGAAACCTCCCGCGTCGCCTGCGGCCGCAAGATGGGACTGTCGTACGTCATTACCGGAACGAAAGGCGCCATCAGCTTCACCCAGGAGCGCATGGCGGAGCTGAAGCTCTATCTGCATGACGATCCGGTGAACCGTCAGGGGTTCCGCACGCTGCTCGTTGGCCCCGCGCACCCGGATTACGCCGCGTTCTGCATGGGCGCGGGCCACGGGATTGGCTTTAACGACCAAAAAACGGTGGAGGTGCGCGACCTGGTGGACGGGATTGCCGCCGACGCGCCGATGTGGCCGGACTTCGAAGAGGGCTGGAAGGTGTCGCGCGTGCTGGACGCGATTGCGCTCTCGCACCGGGAAGGCCGCTGGCTGAACGTGAACGACATTGTCTGATGAGGTATCAACGTGGAAAAGCAGTTTGATGTGATATGCATGGGCCGCGTGGCGGTAGACCTCTACAGCCAGCAGATTGGTGCCCGTCTTGAGGATGTCTCGAGCTTCGCCAAATACCTCGGCGGGTCGTCCGGCAACGTGGCGTACGGCACCGCGCGCCAGGGCCTGCGCTCGTCGATGCTGGCGCGCGTCGGCGATGAACATATGGGCCGCTTCCTGCGGGAAGAGCTCAACCAGGTGGGCTGCGATACCAGCCATCTGATTACCGATAAAGAACGCCTCACGGCGCTGGTGCTACTCGGCATTAAAGACCGGGACACCTTTCCTCTGATTTTTTATCGCGATAACTGCGCGGATATGGCCATTACGGCCAGCGATGTGGACGAACGCTACATCGCCTCCGCACGTTGTCTTGCCATCACCGGGACCCACCTTTCTCATCCGCAGACCCGCGAGGCGGTGCTGACGGCGCTGGGCTATGCCCGCCGTCATGGCGTGCGCACGGTGCTGGACATTGACTACCGTCCGGTGCTGTGGGGGCTGACCGCCTTAGGCGACGGCGAAACGCGCTTTATCGCCGCCGATAAGGTCACCCGCGAGCTGCAGGAGGTGCTGCACCTCTTCGACGTCATTGTCGGCACCGAAGAGGAGTTTCACATTGCGGGCGGCAGCACGGATACCCTGCAGGCGCTGGGGCAGGTGCGCGTCGTCAGTGAGGCAACGCTGGTCTGCAAACGCGGCGCGCTCGGCTGTTCGGTCTATACCGACGCCATTCCGCCCCGGCTGGACGACGGCCTGACGGTGACCGGCGTGCGCGTGGAGGTGCTGAACGTCCTCGGCGCGGGGGACGCGTTTATGTCCGGCCTGCTGCGCGGCTACCTGAACGACGAGGGCTGGGAGCAGGCGTGCCGCTACGCCAACGCCTGCGGCGCGCTGGTAGTCTCGCGCCACGGCTGCGCCCCGGCGATGCCGAGCAAAATCGAGCTGGATGACTATCTCTCCCGCGCCGCGGATGTGCCGCGCCCGGATCTCGATCCGCGTCTTAACCATCTCCACCGGGTGACCACGCGCCGCCGCGAGTGGCCGGAGCTGTGCGTGATGGCCTTCGACCACCGCAGCCAGCTTGAGGATATGGCGATGCAGTGCGGCGCGTCGCTTAAGCGCATTCCGGCTCTGAAGCAGCTGATCCTGCAGGCCAGCCGCGAGGCGGCGAGCCGCGCGGGGCTGGAGGGCAAAGCCGGCCTGCTGTGCGACGGCACCTTTGGTCAGGACGCGCTGAACGCGATCACCGGGGAAGGGTGGTGGATTGGCCGCCCCATCGAGCTGCCGGGCTCCCGGCCGCTGGAGATGGAGCACGGCAACATCGGCACCCAGCTTATCAGCTGGCCTCAGGAGCACGTGGTGAAGTGCCTGGTCTTTTTCCATCCGGAAGACGCCCACGGCCTGCGCCTGGAGCAGGAGCAGAAAATCGCCGAGGTGTACCACGCCTGCTGCCGGTCCGGACACGAGCTGCTGCTGGAGGTGATCCTGCCCGCCAGCATGCCGCGCAGCGACGAGCTTTACCTGCGCGCCATCTCCCGCTTCTACAACCTGGGCATTTACCCGGACTGGTGGAAGCTGCCGCCGCTCTCGGCCGACGGCTGGACGGCGCTGAGCGAGATTATCGAACGCCGGGACCCGCACTGCCGCGGGGTGGTGATCCTCGGCCTGGACGCGCCGGCAGAACAGCTGCGCGCCGACTTCAAAGCCGCAGCGGGGCAGACGGTAGTAAAAGGCTTCGCCGTAGGGCGCACGCTGTTTGGCGATGCTTCCCGCGCGTGGCTGAAGCACGATATTGACGATGCGCAGCTGGTGGCGCGCATCCGGGACAACTACCTGCAGCTCATCGCCTGGTGGCGCGAGCGCGGACACGCATAATGGAGACGACAATGAGTGTACAACTGGGCATTAACCCGCTGACGTGGACGAACGACGATCTGCCTTCTCTCGGCGCGGAGACGCCGCTGGAGACCTGTCTGAGCGAAGGGAAAGAGGCCGGTTTCGCCGGTTTCGAACTGGGCAATAAGTTCCCGCGCGAAGCGCGCCTGCTCGGCCCCATCCTGCAGCGCCACGACCTGCAGCTGGTTTCCGGCTGGTACTCCGGCCGCCTGCTGGAGCGCAGCGTGGAGGAGGAGATCGCCGCCGTGCAGTCCCACCTGACGCTGCTGCGCGAGCTGGGGGCGAAGGTGCTGGTATTTGCGGAAGTGAGCGGCTGTATTCACGGCGAGCAGCAAACCCCGGTGCACCTGCGCCCGCGCTTCCCGCAGGCCCGCTGGAAAGAGTACGGCGAGAAGCTCACCGAGTTTGCCCGCTACACCCAGCAGCAGGGAGTCCAGATTGCCTACCATCACCACATGGGCACGGTGATTGAGTCTGCCGACGACGTGGACAATCTGATGACCCACACCGGAGAGGAGGTTGGATTGCTGCTGGACACCGGCCATCTGACCTTTGCCGGAGCCGATCCGCTGGCGGTGGCGCAGCGGTGGGCGTCGCGCATCAACCACGTTCACTGCAAAGACGTGCGCGCCGACGTGCTGGCGGACGTGAAAAACCGCAAAACCAGCTTCCTCGACGCGGTGCTGAGCGGCGTGTTTACCGTGCCGGGCGACGGCTGCGTGGATTACCCGCCGATTATGCAGCTGCTGAAGGCGCAGGACTATCACGGCTGGCTGGTGGTGGAGGCCGAGCAGGATCCGGCGATTGCCCATCCGCTGACCTACGCCCGTCTGGGGTATAACAACCTGAGCCGCCTGGCGCGCGACGCCGGGCTTATCTGAGGAGGCGACATGTCACGTCTGTTATCACGCTGGCAACAGCCGAACGGTGAAGGGCGCACGCAGTCCGTCACGCCGGAAAGCGCCGGCTGGGGATATGTTGGCTTTGAGGCGTATGAGCTGCAGGAGGGGCAGCAGCTAACGCTGCCTGCCGTCAGCGAAGAGCGCTGCCTGGTGCTGGTCGCCGGACGCGCCTCCATCAGCACGCCTTCCGCGCAGTTTAACGACATCGGCGAGCGGATGAGCCCGTTCGAGCGCATCAAGCCGTGGGCGGTTTACGTCACCCCGCAGGAGACGGTGCAGGTGAAGGCGCTGACGAAGCTGGAGCTGGCGGTCTGCACCGCCCCCGGCAAAGGCACGTACCCTACGCGGCTGATTGCCCCGCAGGATATCGACGGTGAGGCGCGCGGCAAGGGCAACAACCAGCGCTACGTGCACAACATTCTGCCGGAAGACAAGCCCGCCGACAGCCTGCTGGTGGTGGAGGTGTGGACCAATGAGGGCTGCACCAGCTCGTACCCGAGCCATAAGCACGACACGGATAATCCGCCGCAGGAGACGTACCTGGAAGAGACCTACTACCATCGCCTCAACCCGGAGCAGGGGTTCTGCATGCAGCGCGTCTACACCGACGACAGAACGCTGGATGAGTGTATGGCGGTCTATAACCGCGATGTGGTCATGGTGCCGAAGGGCTACCATCCGGTGGCGACGATGGCCGGGTATGACAGCTATTACCTCAACGTGATGGCCGGGCCGGTGCGAAAATGGATGTTCACCTGGGAAGAGGACCACGCGTGGATTAATAGCGATTATCCCGCGCAGAGGGGCAACTGAGGCGGCCTTTCTTGTCGGGTGGCGCTGCGCTTACCCGACCTACGAAACCGTAGGCCCGCGCAAGCGCAGCGCCGCCGGGCAAATTGTCCTCAGTGCATCCGCCTCGCCTGCTCAATCGTCCGGGCGATGGCGTCCGGCTGGCTCACCATCGACACGTGGCTCGCCGACACCTCGGTGGTTTTCGCGTGGATCGTCTTCGCCATCGCGCGTTCAAGCGCCGGGTTAATCATCCGGTCATTCTGACTCACCACGTACCAGCTCGGTTTGTTGTGCCACGCGGCGTGAGTCACTTTTTCTGCGAAAGCGTCGCCCTTTATTGGCCCCTGCGTGGCCGCAATGATTTGTTGTTCACCCGGTTTCACGTCAGGCGCGAAATCCTTCCTGACGGCGTCCGTTGGCAGATATAAATAGCCGTCCGCCGTTTTGGCGATGCCCGCGCTGCCCGGCGGCGCGGGGAAGCTTCCCGCCAGATCTGCCGTCGACTGCCCGGAGTCCGGCGCAAATGCCGCCACGTAAACCAGCGATTTTACCCGCGCATCGTTGCCCGCTTCGCTAATCACGGTGCCGCCCCAGGAGTGGCCTACCAGCACCACATCCCCCTGGGCGCGGGCGATGGCTCGCCGCGTGGCGGCAACGTCATCTTTTAGCGACGTGAGCGGCAGCTGCACGGCAATGACCTCTGCGTGCTGTTTCTGCAGCAGGGTAATCACCTTATTCCAGCTGCTGCCGTCGGCAAACGCGCCGTGCACCAGCACCACGCTGGTTTTACTCTCCGCAAAGGCGCTGGCGGAAAGCGCCAGCAGGCCTGCCGTCAGTACAGTCAGTGCTTTCATTCTGGGGCTCCTTAAAAATGGTGAACCGCCGCGTGGGGCGGGACGGTGAATTCAATGGTTTTGTGGTCGAGCGGCTTGTGCGTCGGGTCGGCCAGAATAATCGTCACCTTGTGCTTGCCGGCGGGCAGCCCCACCAGGATCACCGGCTCTCCGCTGGCGTCAGCCCAGTGCCACGGCGCGTCATCCACCACCACGTGAATGTGCCCGATGCGCGGGGCGACCCTGAGCGCCTCGGGCCCGAATACCGGCTCGATGCGCAGGTTTTCGGTCCGATATTGAATGAACACCGCGCCTTTGCTCAGCGGGCCGGCAAGGGGCGGATCGACAATCAGTTTTGCCGGCGGCTGCGGGCGTTGCAGCGGGGCAACGGCAGCAGGGCCGTTCACGTCGGCGGCGCTCAGGTTGTCCAGAGGCGTGGCCCAGGCGCCGCTGGACGACGCCAGGGCCAATAATGGGAACAGTAAATAACGGCGGATCATCGGTTTCTCTCCTCATCGGTTCTGAATGGCGACAGGGAAAGAAAACCATTTTTATGTATCGGAGATATTTGCCGGAGGCGGCGTTTTGTACCCGTTTGTTAGCGTGGCCTGCTGGATACAGTGCGATACAGTTTGCCTGCCGCGACGGCGCACGATCGCTATCGCCAGCCCGGCAATCACCAGCGTCAGCCCCGTTGACACCCACATTGCGCCAGCGATACCCAGCGTTTTGTTGAGCCACGCATAGGCAAACGGTGAGGCTGCCGCCATCAGCTGGCCGGGGATAAGCAGCATGCCCGTTCGGCGGGCATAGCTTTCCGTGCTAAATAGCTCCAGCGGCAGGGTGGCTTTTACGATGGTAACCAGCCCGTTGATGGCCCCGTAGCCCAGCACAAACCCGGCTGCGCACCAGACAAACTGGGAACTGCTTAGCCCAACCAGAAAGCAGAGCGGCATGGCGAGCGCGGTGAAAAGCGTGAGTTTGACGGGGGTTAAGCGGGCACCCGCCAGCACTTCCAGCGAGCGAGCAGCCGTCTGGCCTATCCCCCACAGCATGCCGATGGCGACCGGCAGGCCGAAATGGATGATAAACTCCGGCAGATGGGTAGAGGTGCCGTTAGAGACAAAGGTGATAAGGGCAATGAAGGCGGCATAAAGCCAGCCGTTACGCCGCTCGCTGTTCAGCGGCGGCGCGGTGACCTTTGTCGTCACCGTCAGCTGCTGCGGGGGAAGCGTGCGTATCAGCACCGCGCTCAGCAGGCCAAAGAGGGCATAGACGCGTAGCGCATCCTGCCAGCTCATGATGTGAAGCAGACCATAGCCCAGCGGCCAGAAGATAGCGGAGGCCAGCCCGCCCGCCAGCGTGACGCGTGAGATTGTTCTTCGCGCCTGCTGTCCGTAGAGGTTCACCAGCGCGGCGAACAGCGCATCGTACAGCGACAGGCGCATCCCTACGCCGGTGACCAGCCAGGCGCAGTACCAGCCAGCAAGCGTCTGGGTATACGCCATCCCCGCGCAGCTGATGGCGATCAGCAACGTGCCGCTCATCACCACCTTCTGGCCGCCAAAGCGCGCCAGCAGACGGGCGACAAACGGGGAGACCGCCGCCATCACCAGCATCGCCAGCGTCAGGCCGAGGTAAATCTGCGGTGACGACCATCCCCGGTCGGCTGAAATGGCCAGCGCGAAGGTGCCGGGCATATAAAACGAGATCCCCCAGTTGATGAGTTGATTACATCCCGCCGTGAGGGCGAGTCGGCGAGGCAGGGCAGGTGTTTCCATTGTTTTCATTCCGTTATGCAGTTGTCCTGAGCATAACTCGCGGGGTATTGTGCTGGCAGGGCAGCAACCTTATGCGCGGTATAAGAGAAACTTTGAATGACGACGCTTAATCTGGGCTATCTCGCCACGTTCCGTCTGGCGATCCAGCGAGGCAGCTTTTCAGCGGCAGCGGATCTGCTGGGCATTTCCCAGCCCGCCGTGAGCCTGCAAATACGCCAGCTGGAGCAATTTCTGCAAACGCGGCTGGTGGAGCGTACCGGGCGGGGCATTAAGGCGACGGATGCCGGGCAGGCTTTACTGGCGCACGGGGAGCGTATTCAGCAGGCGGTGGATGAAGCCATCCGCTCCGTGAGCGCGTTCAGCCACGACGTGAGCGGCACCATTACGCTTGGCACGGGGGCAACGGCCTGCATTCATCTTCTGCCGCCGCTGCTGGAGCAGCTACGCCGAGAGTTTCCGCTCCTGAGCGTGGGGGTGACGACAGGCAACACCCTCGACATCGTCAGGGCCATCGAAGAAAACCGTCTCGATATGGGGCTGGTGACGCTGCCGGTGAGCGGCAGAGCGCTGGACGTCATGCCGGTGATGGACGAGGAGTTTGTCTTTATCGCGTCGCGGGAGCAACAGGATGCATTCAGGGAGCTCACCCCGGAGGCGCTGCACGCCCAGCCGCTGATTGCCTTTGAATCCGGCAGCGGTACCCGGGCGCTGATCGATGGCTGGTTTGCGTGCAATGGGTTAACGATCGCGCCGGTGATGCAGCTTGGCAGTATAGAGGCGATCAAACGCATGGTTCGCGCGGGGCTGGGCTACAGCATTGTTCCGCGCATGGCGGTCGAACAGGATGCCGATCGTGACGGGCTGTGCGTGATGTCGCTGACGCCCGTGCTGCAGCGGCAGCTGGCCGTGGTGATGCGGCAGGACAAAATCCTGAGCAAAGGCATAGCAGGCATTATTCGGATACTGCAAAACCCTCCGGCGGCCTAGCGGTCAGCGGTATCGACGGTCAGGCTGGATTGCTGTGACTGGGTTTTATCCTGATGGTGGTACCAGGCGCCAATCGAAGAGTAAACGAAGCGGCCAAAGAAAAACAGGAAGCTGATGAGCAGTATGATGCGGGTCATCCGGGTGTTAAATCGATGTCGTTTGCGCATACGCGTGACCTGACTCACTCTGTTTTTCCTGGGTAAGCCCATTTGGGCGATGAGGATATTAAGGCACAGCGGGAAGAGGGGGTCAATTCTGATGTGTGTAAATAACCGTCAATGTTTACATTAATTGATGTTATTGAATTTAATTAATGCATTTACCATATTGATAATATGAAGAAAATTATTTCAAAAAAAACGCCACAAAGCGTTATTTGCGTAAATTAGTTTGATTTAAGTCAACGGATTCCCGGCCCTGATATTTAAAATCCTTCCTCCACACTGTTCGCCCCGCACGTTGCCGGGCAGCGCGTACGTCAGGTTGGATGCCTGTCTTTATTTTCCCTCTGGAGCGATAGGGGTTTAACCGGGCATCTATGAACATTATTGCTTTCCTGATAAAAAATGAAAACCGCTGGTGGGCATTGCCGCTTATTTTGCCTGTGGTTTTACTTCCCATACTGAGCGTCGCGAATACGTTCACGCAGCTGGGCGACGGTATTGCGGCACTCTACTATTTGCCCCTCTCGTTTTTGCTTTCGCTGATGATGTTCTTTGGCCTGGAAGCCCTTCCTGGGATCGCGCTGTCGCTGTTTATCCGCTATTACCCGTCGGTCGGGATGTTTGAAACCGTCGCCGGTATGCTCCATTTTATCATCCCTTTGGTGCTCAGCTGGGGCGGTTACCGGGTGTTTGCGCCCCGACGGAATATGACGGCTTACGGCGACGTCCGGCTGATGGCGCAGCGCATCTTCTGGCAGGTCTTCTGCCCCGCGACGCTGTTTCTGGTGCTGTTTCAGTTTGCGGTCTATCTGGGCGTGTATGAGAGCCGCCAGAGCCTGGCGGGGTTAAACCCTCTCAATATTCGCACTCTCATTAACTACCAGGCGCTGCTGGTCAGCGGGCTGACGGGCGTGCCGTTGAGCTATCTGCTAATCCGCCTGATTCGCCATCCGCGTTATGTCAAAAGCCTTGTCTCGCAGATCCGTTGCCAGATAGACAAAAAGGTGACGATCGTGGAGTTTTTACTGTGGGCGATTGCGCTTGGCGGGCTGCTTTCGCTGCTGCTGCTGCCGATGAATGAAAACAGCTCCATTTTCACCACCAACTACACCCTGTCGCTGCTGATGCCGGTGATGCTCTGGGGCGCGATGCGTTTTGGCTATAAGCTGATATCGCTGATCTGGACGCCGGTGCTGCTGGTGTCTATTCACTATTTTTACCACTATATCCCGGTGAACCAGGGGTATGACATTCAGCTGGCGATCACCTCTTCCAGCTACCTGGTCTTCTCGTTTGTGGTGATTTATATGTCGATGCTGGCGACTCGCCAGCGCGCCGTGAATAAACGCTCCCGCAGGCTGGCGCTGCTCGACCCCGTCGTGCACATGCCTAACCTTCGGGCCTTGACGCGCGATCTGGCGAAGAACCCGTGGTCGGCGCTCTGCCTGCTGCGTATTCCGGAGCTGGAAATTCTGGGCCGAAATTACGGCGTGCTGCTGCGTATTCTGTATAAACAGCAGCTGGCGCAGTGGGTTAACGGCACGCTCCAGCCCAATGAGCAGGTGTACCACCTGACCGGGTATGACCTGGCGGTGCGACTCAACGCGGAATCACACCAGCAGCGGATTGAGGCCCTGGACGAGCATATCAAACAGTTCCGCTTCGTCTGGGACGGCATGCCGCTGCAGCCGCAGGTTGGTGTGAGTTACTGCTATGTACGGTCTCCGGTTAACCATCTTTATCTGGTCCTCGGGGAGCTCGGGGTGGTTGCCGATCTGTCACTCTCCTCCAACCATCCGGAAAATCTTCAGCAGCGTGGTGCGGTCCATTTGCAGCGCAGCCTGAAGGATAAAGTCGCCATGATGAGCCGCCTGCAAAAGGCGCTCGATAACAACGAATTCACCCTGCTGGCGCAGCCCGTTCGCGGCCTGCGTGGCGATCGCTATCACGAAGTCCTGTTGAGGATGCCGGATATCAACGGGGTATTGATCTCTCCCGATCTGTTCCTGCCCGTCGCGCAGGAGTTTGGCTTGTCCTCGCGGGTGGATTTGTGGGTCCTGGAGCACACCCTGCGCTTCCTGGCCGCGCATCGCGAAAGGCTGCCCGGCCAGCGTTTTGCCATTAACCTGGCCCCGTCAACCGTTTGTCGGGTGCAGTTCCCGCTTGAGGTCAGCCGCCTGCTGGCGAAATACGCCATTGAGCCGTGGCAGCTGATTTTTGAGGTGACCGAGTGCAGCACCTTCGGCAGCGGGGAGCAGGCGCTACACATCCTCCAGCAGCTGCAGAAAATGGGGGTACGCATTGCGATTGATGATTTCGGCACCGGGTACGCGAGCTATGCGCGGCTGAAAAGCGTGGATGCGGACATACTCAAGATCGACGGCAGCTTTATCCGCAATATCGTCAATAACAGCCTGGATTACCAGATAGTGGCTTCGATCTGCCATCTGGCGCGCATGAAGAAAATGCTGGTGGTGGCAGAGTATGTTGAGACCGAAGAGATACGTAGCGCGGTTCACGCGCTAGGCATCGATTACGTGCAGGGCTATCTGATTGGCAGGCCGGCACCGCTTGAGTCGCTGCTGGAAGCTGAGGCGTCCACCGCGGACGCCTGAGCCGTTACGCGGCGACGTCGGCGCTCTCTTCTTCGATTTTGAGCAGCCAGCCGGTGACCGCTTCCCAGTACTGCTGCTCTTTTTCCAGGTCCAGCAGGACCAGCGCGTTCTGGCTAAACCAGTCGTGCGGGAAGCTCAGCGTCCAGTGATGGTCGTCGGTTTTCAGCTTCAGCGTTGGCGGCGTGGTGGTGGCCTGACGCTGGTTGTTGAGCAGCACGCCCAGGCGCAGCAGCTGAATCATCGGCAGGAACTGCTTCTTCTTGAACAGCGTGAAGCGCGGCAGATCGTCGAGCTTGATGGCTTTACGGTGATAGCGCACCAGGGTTGCCATCATGGTTTGCTGCTCCTGGTTGAAGCCGGGCAGATCGCTGTTTTGCAGAATATAGGCCGAATGGCGGTGCATTCCGCTGTGGTTAATGTTCAGTCCCACTTCGTGGAGCATCGCGGCCCATTTCAGCAGGGCGGCAAGCTGCGGATGGGCCAGCTTAGGGTTCTGCTCCTGCCACTGATCGTACATCTGAACGGTCGTTTCCAGCACGCGCTTTGCCTGTTCACGGTCGATGTTGTACTGGTTTGCCAGGCTTTGCGCGGTGCGGCTGCGGATATCCTGATGGCGGAAGCGGCCTTCCATCTCATACAGTACACCTTCACGCAGCGCGCCGTCAGAAAGACGCAGCTCTTTAATGGCCAGCGCATCAAACACGCCGCAGAGGATAGCCAGACCCGGCACGAAGACCGCTTTGCGCTCGTCGGAAAGGCCCGGCAGGCTTAGGGCGTCGAAGCTTTTATGTTTCAGCACTTCTTCGGTAAGCAGCGTCAGGCGCTCGGGCGTGATAAACCCGTCTTTTTCGCCCATCGCCAGCAGCACTTCATGCGCCGCTTTGATGGTGCCTGACGCGCCCAGCGCGACGTTCCAGCCCTGAATACGGTACTGCCAGGCCAGGTTTTCCAGCTTCTGGACAGCGGCCATACGCGCGCGCTGGAAATTTTCACGGGTGATGGTGCCGCCCGGGAAATACATCTGCGCGAAGCTGACGCAGCCCATACGGCGGCTTTCCACCAGGCGCGGCTCAAAGTCTTCGCCGATCACCAGCTCCGTAGAGCCGCCGCCGATGTCGATAACCAGCTTGCGCCCTTTTTCCGGCTGGGTGTGTTCAACGCCCATGAAAATCAGACGCGCCTCTTCGTTGCCGGAGATGATCTCAATCGGGTAGGGGATCACTTTTTCGGCCCGCTTGAGGAACTCTGGCGCGTTCAGCGCCTGGCGCAGGGTGTGGGTGCCCACGATGCATACGCTGGAGGGCGAGAAGCCCTGCAGGCGTTCGGCAAACAGCGACAGGCAGTTTAACCCACGCTCCATTGCCTCTTCGCTAAGCATGCTGCGCTCGTCAAGGCCATCCGCCAGGTGCACGCGTTGCTTCAGACGACCGATGATCTGCAGCGCGCCATCCACCTCACGGGCGATGACCATGTGGAAACTGTTAGAGCCAAGATCGACCGCGGCGAATTCCTGCGGGCGTGGGGTCTTATCATTTATCGGCATAGGTTAATCGGGTTGCTCGAGTGATTTGATATAGTCGTAAATCGCCAGTTGCGACCGCACTTTACGACGGTTGCCGCGCGGTACGTAGCGGTTACTGAGTTCTTTGTCGATATAGCGTGCTTTCACGGTATCGCTGAACAGAATCTCGATGATGTCGAGGATCTGCTGCTTCAGACGCGGATCCAGCAGCGGCGTCGCGACTTCAATTCGGTAGTCAATATTGCGCGTCATCCAGTCTGCAGAAGAGAGATAGACCTGTTTATCACCCGCATTATCAAAAATATAGACCCGATCGTGTTCCAGGTAACGGTCAACAATGCTGATCACGCGAATATTGTCGCTGATGCCTTCCAGTTCCGGGATCAGGGAGCACATGCCGCGGATCAGCAGGTTAACCGGCACGCCGGAGCTGGACGCCGCGTACAGCCTGTCCACCAGCCCTTTGTCGACCAGGTTGTTGAGCTTCAGCGTGATGCCGGACGACAGCCCTTTCTGGGCATTGGCGATCTCTTTATCGATCATATCGTACAGCAGGCGGCGCGAGTTCTGCGGCGACACCAGCAGATAATCGAAGCTCACCGGCCGGTACGGGTTCTCAATAAAGTTAAATACGCGACGCACCTCGTTCGTGATGCGGGCATCCGCGGTCAGCAGCGAGTAGTCGGTATAAATTCGCGCGGTTTTCTCGTTAAAGTTCCCGGTACCGATGTGGGCATAACGCACGACATCGTCGCCCTCTTTACGGGAGATCAGGAACAGTTTGGCATGAATTTTCAGCCCCGGCGCGGAGAAGATAACGTGAACGCCCGCTTCCGTCAGACGGCGCGCCCAGTGAATATTCGCCTCTTCGTCGAAGCGTGCCTGCAGCTCAACCACCACGGTGACTTTTTTGGCGTTGTGCGCCGCATGGATCATCGCATCGATGATGCGGGAATCTTTTGCCACGCGGTAGATGTTGATTTTGATCGCCAGGACGCTCGGGTCGAAAGAGGCCTGACGCAGCAGTTCCAGCACGTGCTCGAACGTGTGGTACGGATAGTAGAGCAGGACATCGCGTTCGCGAATGGCGTCGAACCCGTTGCGGAATTTATCAAACCACAGATGGCGCAGGCGCGGCAGCGGCTTGTTGACCAGATTGGCTTTGCCGACGTTCGGGAAGCCAATAAAGTCTTTAAAGTTGTGGTAGCGGCCACCCGGCACGATGGAGTCATAGCGCGAAATGGTCAGCTTCTCGCGCAGCATTTCCACCATGGCGTCCGGCATATCGCGCTGATAAACAAAGCGCACCGGCTCGGCCGTCAGGCGCTGTTTGAGGCTGGAGGACATCAGCTCCATCAGGCTGGCTTCCATCTCGTGCACCAGGTCATATTCGGCGTCACGGGTCATCTTCATCGAGTAGGCGTTTAACGCATCGTAATCGAAGAAGCCTTTAAAAATGTCGTCCAGGCAGTAGCGCAGGATGTTATCCAGCAGGATCATTGGCTTGCGTCGGCGCGGGGTTTCCGGCGGCAGGTTCACAAAGCGTGGCACCTTGTCGGACGGGATCTCCAGCAGCGCGTAACGGATAGACTCACCGCGAATGATCTCCACCGCCAGGTAGGTGTAGTCATCTTTCAGGAACTGCACCAGATCGGTTTCGCGGTTGATCAGAATCGGGGTAATGTGCTGGCGCAGATAGTGTTTGAAGTAGTGGCGCAGCCAGTTTTGCTGGTTAACGGAAAGCTGGCGTTCGTTAATCAGGAAGATTTGATTACGCGCCATTTCCAGCAGGAGTTCGTTATACAGGCCGTCAAATTCCTGATCGGCTTTCAGCACGCGAGACTGGATTTTGCCCAGCAGATGACGCGAGTGAGAGTTTAAGCCCTGTTCTTCGCTAATGATGATGCGCCTTTTCAGCTCGGCAAAGCGAACCTTATAGAACTCATCCAGGTTGTTGGAATAAATGCCCAAAAAACGCATGCGCTCGATCAGCGGGTTACTTTTGTCAGCCGCTTCCTGGAGTACACGTTCGTTGAATGCTAACCAGCTTAGCTCTTTCTCGATATATAACTTTTCCTGACCCATTACAGCTCACACTCCAGTTCAATCACAGGACGTGGTAAATCCGTCTCGTCCTTATTATGGCGAGCATTTCCACGATATGTCCAACAGTGCCAGAAAAGTATGACAGTTATTTTTTTTGTTGGGGATTTTAGAAGGTTGGAGAAGGGAATATCGGGTAATGCAATGCACAGGTCGGGTAAGCGCGGCAGCGCTACCCGACATATCCAACTACTCTTCCGCCGCATAACCCTGCGGGGGTAACTTAACGCCATCCAGCCAGGCTGCGCCGTCGCGCATTGCCAGACGCCCGTCAACAAACCAACTGACCACCAGGGGGTAAATGGCATGCTCCTGGCTCTGCACGCGTTCGGTCACCTCTTCTTCGCTGTCGCCGTCAAAGACCGGGACTTTCGCCTGCAGGATCACCGGACCGCCATCCAGCTCGTCGGTAACGAAATGCACGGAGGTGCCATGCTCTTCATCGCCGTTTTCCAGAACCTGACGATGGGTATGCAGGCCGGGATATTTCGGCAGAAGCGAAGGGTGAATATTCAGCAGACGGCCTGCGTAATGCGCGACAAAAGCCGGGCTCAGAATACGCATATACCCTGCCAGCACCACGACGTCAGGGGCGTAGGCATCAATCTCCTGAACCAGCTCGCGGTCAAAGGCTTCGCGACCGGCAAACTGGCTGGCTTCCAGCGCGTGCGCGGGAATATTCGCTTCCCGCGCGCGCTCAAGGCCGAACGCATCGGCCTTGTTGCTGAATACTGCCCGAATGGTGCCGTTGATTTTCTTCTGTTTGCAGGCGTCAATTATCGCCTGCAAATTGCTTCCGTTGCCGGAAATGAGCACCACGATGTTTTTCATTCAATGACCACACGCTGTTCGGAATCGGAAGCTTTAATCGTACCGATTTTCCACGCGTTTTCACCTTTCTCTGTCAGCAGCTTAACCGCTTTATCCGCTTCGCTTGCCGGCAGGGCGATAACCATACCTACGCCGCAGTTAAAGGTGCGATACATTTCGTGAGAGCTCACGTTGCCTGCGGTCTGCAGCCAGTTGAAGACGGCTGGCCACTGCCATGACGATTCGTCGATCACCGCCTGCGTGTTATCCGGCAGCACGCGCGGAATGTTTTCCCAGAAGCCGCCGCCGGTCAGGTGAGCGATAGCGTGAACGTCGACGTTCTCGATAAGCTCAAGCACGTTTTTCACGTAGATGCGTGTCGGCGCCAGCAGATGGTCGGCCAGCGGTTTACCTTCAAGCTCGGTGGTCAGTGGGTCGCAGCCGCTCACCTCAAGGATTTTACGCACCAGAGAGTAGCCGTTAGAGTGCGGGCCGCTGGAGGCCAGGGCGATCAGCACGTCGCCATCGGCCACTTTGCTGCCGTCGATAATTTCTGATTTTTCTACCACGCCGACGCAGAAGCCTGCGACGTCATAATCTTCACCGTGGTACATGCCCGGCATTTCCGCGGTTTCGCCGCCGACCAGCGCACAGCCTGACTGCAGGCAGCCTTCGGCGATGCCGTTAATCACGCTGGCTGCGGTATCCACGTCCAGTTTGCCGGTCGCGTAATAGTCGAGGAAGAACAGCGGCTCTGCACCCTGAACCACCAGGTCGTTTACGCACATCGCGACCAGATCGATACCGATCGTGTCGTGACGTTTTAAATCCATCGCCAGGCGCAGCTTTGTGCCTACACCGTCAGTACCCGAGACCAGAACAGGTTCACGATATTTTTGCGGCAGCGCGCACAGTGCGCCGAATCCACCCAGACCACCCATCACTTCCGGGCGGCGGGTTTTTTTCACCACACCTTTGATTCGGTCAACCAGCGCATTACCTGCGTCAATATCAACACCGGCATCTTTGTAGCTGAGAGAAGTTTTGTTGGTCACGGCTCAAGTCCCCACGCGATTGCATAGCTAGTAAGAAAAATCGGCGCAATTCTAACAGTCCAGGCAAACGTTTGCGAGCCTATTCTCGGCGAGAGGATTTTTTTTTCAGTTGCGTCCCGGACGGCGCGCAAACTTGATTCCGTTCACGAAAATGAAACCGGTTTCGGCGATCTGCTTGCAAGCGGTTTGCGGAATGAACATCATAAACTGAAACCGGTTTCAGTTTCATTCAGGAGGGATGAAGGCATGAACATCGCCGCATTTGATATTGGTGGCACTGCATTAAAAATGGGTATCGCGACGGGGCAGGGAGCGCTGCTGCAGAGGGATAAGGCCGCCATTAAGAACAGCGACGGCGAGGCCATCCTTTCGCAGATGCTGAACTGGGTGGCGGCGCATCCCGGGCTTGCGGGGATCGCCGTCAGCGCGCCGGGGTATGTGAATCCGCATACCGGGTTTATCGAGATGGGCGGGGCGATTCGCCGCTTCGATCAATTCGCGATGAAAGCCTGGCTTGAGGCGCAGACGGGATTACCGGTCACTGTCGAGAATGACGCTAACTGCGTGCTGCTGGCGGAGCGCTGGCAGGGCAAGGCGACGGATATCGACAACTTTCTGGTGCTGACTATCGGCACCGGGATCGGCGGGGCGATTTTCTGCAACGGCAAGCTGGTTCACGGGGCGCGTTTTCGCGCCGGGGAATTCGGCTACATGCTCACGGAAAGGGCGGACTCAAGACGCGTTGCCCGCCACTCCATGAATGAAAACTGCACGTTACGCACCCTGCGCAAGCGTTACGCCGATTGTCACGGGCTGGCGCTGGATGACGTGACCGGAGAAGCCATTTTTGACGGTTATGACGCAGGCGACGCCGCGTGCCGTCGCCTGGTGGATGATTTTCTTAACGGCATTGCGATAGGTCTTTATAACCTGGCGAATGTTTTCGATCCGCAGACCATTTTCATTGGCGGCGGAATTGCGGAGCGGCCCGGTTTTATGGATTTGCTCCGCACCCATCTCGCGTGGTTTGGCATCGCGGATATCGCCGATGTTGTCAGCCACGGCAACCGCGCCGGGTTAATTGGCGCGGTTTACCACTTCAGACAGCAGTATCCGTCAGCAATCCGCAACATCGAATGAGGGAAAGAGTATGTCAGGATTTAAAGCAGGTTTTCTATGGGGCGGCGCGGTTGCCGCGCATCAGCTGGAAGGCGGCTGGAAAGAGGGCGGCAAAGGGGTGAGCGTCGCCGACGTCATGACCGCCGGCGCGCACGGCGTACCGCGTGAAATCACCAACGGCGTGCTGCCCGGGAAAAACTACCCGAACCACGAAGCCATCGATTTCTACCATCGCTATAAGGAAGACATCAGGCTCTTTGCCGAGATGGGGTTCAAATGCTTCCGTACCTCTATTGCCTGGACGCGTATTTTCCCCAAAGGGGACGAGCGGGAGCCTAACGAGGCGGGTCTGAAGTTCTATGACGATCTGTTCGACGAATGCCTGAAATACGGCATCGAGCCGGTTATCACGCTCTCTCACTTCGAAATGCCTTTCCATCTGGTCACGGAGTACGGCGGATGGCGCAACCGCAAGCTGATCGACTTCTTTGTTCGCTTCGCACACGTCGTTTTCCAGCGCTACCAGCATAAAGTGAAGTACTGGATGACCTTCAACGAGATCAACAACCAGGCCAACTTCCACGAAGACTTTGCGCCGTTTACCAATTCCGGGCTGAAGTATGAGCCGGGCGAAGACCGCGAGCCGGTGATGTTCCAGGCCGCGCACTATGAGCTGGTGGCGAGCGCCCTGGCGGTGAAGGCGGGGCGCGAGATTAATCCGTCGCTGCAGATCGGCTGCATGATTGCCATGTGTCCTATCTATCCGCTGACCTGCGCGCCTGACGATATGATGATGGCGATGAACGCCATGCACCGCCGCTACTGGTTCACCGACGTGCACGTGCGCGGCAGGTACCCGCAGCACCTGCTCAACTACTTTGAGCGTCGTGGATTTGCGCTGGATATTACCGAAGAAGATAAAGCGGCGCTGACGCAGGGCTGCGTGGACTACATCGGATTCAGCTATTACATGTCTTTCGCCACCAAAGCGACGGCGGATAATCCGCAGCTGGACTACGACGAGAGCAAGAGCCTGGTCTCTAACCCGTACGTGCAGAAATCCGACTGGGGCTGGCAGATTGACCCGGTAGGGCTGCGCTACTCCCTGAACTGGTTCTGGGATCACTACCAGCTGCCGCTGTTCATCGTTGAGAACGGCTTTGGCGCTATCGACGTGCAGGAGAGCGACGGCACCGTGAACGATCAGTACCGTATTGATTACCTGGCCGCACACATCCGCGAGATGAAAAAAGCGGTGGTGGAAGATGGCGTGGATCTGATGGGCTACACCCCGTGGGGCTGCATCGACCTGGTGTCTGCCGGAACGGGCGAAATGAAAAAGCGCTACGGCTTTATCTTTGTCGATAAAGACAATGAAGGTAACGGCACGCTGAACCGCAGCAAGAAAAAGTCGTTCGACTGGTATAAGCAGGTGATTGCGAGCAACGGCGAGCAGCTATAATTGCCCGGTGGCGCTGCGCTTACCGGGCCTACGGGACGTGTAGGCCGGGTAAGCGTTAGCGCCACCCGGCAGAACCCCGCACCCAAGCCGGAGTTTCGCCTCCGGTTTTTTTGTCTCTAAATCACTTTGCTTGATATACGTCAAGCAAGATGGGTATGGCCTAATCCGAAAAAAGCGGTATAATCCCGCGATTTTTTTGCGGATGCCACCTCAGAGGAGAAAGAGAATGAAGATTGTGGAAGTGAAACACCCACTCGTTAAACACAAGTTGGGCCTGATGCGTGAGCATGACATCAGCACGAAGCGTTTTCGCGAACTGGCCTCTGAAGTCGGCAGCCTGCTGACCTACGAAGCGACCTCCGATCTGGAAACAGAAAAAGTCACCATCGAAGGCTGGAACGGCCCGGTGCAGGTTGAGCAGATCAAAGGGAAGAAAATTACCGTTGTGCCAATCCTGCGTGCCGGTCTCGGCATGATGGAAGGCGTGCTTGAGCACGTGCCAAGCGCGCGTATCAGCGTGGTGGGGATCTACCGTAACGAAGAAACCCTTGAGCCGGTTCCTTACTTCCAGAAGCTGGTGTCTAACATCGACGAGCGTATGGCGCTGGTGGTTGACCCGATGCTGGCGACCGGCGGTTCAATGATTGCTACCATCGACCTGCTGAAAAAAGCGGGCTGCAGCAGCATTAAGGTGCTGGTGCTGGTTGCGGCACCGGAAGGGATCGCGGCGCTGGAAAAAGCGCACCCGGACGTTGAGCTGTATACCGCATCTATCGACCAGGGGCTGAACGAGCACGGGTACATCATCCCGGGGCTGGGCGATGCTGGCGATAAGATCTTTGGTACGAAATAATCGAATAACGATAAATAAGCCGACTTTGATAGTCGGCTTTTTTTTGAATAAAACACACATAACTAACCATCTCAGAGGAAAACACTATGACGCGCCGTGCTATCGGGGTGAGTGAAAGACCGCCGCTTTTACAGACTATCCCGCTTAGTTTGCAGCACCTGTTCGCCATGTTTGGCGCAACCGTGCTGGTGCCAATCCTGTTTCACATTAACCCGGCTACCGTGCTGCTGTTTAACGGTATCGGTACGCTGCTGTACCTCTTTATCTGTAAAGGCAAGATTCCGGCGTATCTGGGGTCGAGCTTCGCGTTTATCTCGCCGGTTTTGCTGCTGCTGCCGTTGGGTTATGAAGTGGCGCTGGGCGGGTTTATCATGTGTGGCGTCCTGTTCTGCGTGGTCTCCTTCATTGTGAAGAAAGCCGGTACCGGCTGGCTGGACGTCATGTTCCCGCCTGCCGCGATGGGTGCCATCGTTGCGGTTATCGGTCTGGAGCTGGCGGGCGTGGCGGCGAATATGGCCGGTCTGCTGCCTGCTGACGGTCAGTCACCGGATACCAAAACCATTATCATCTCGCTGGTGACGCTGGGCGTAACGGTGTTTGGCTCCGTGCTATTCCGCGGCTTCATGGCGATTATCCCGATCCTGATCGGCGTGCTGGCGGGCTATGCGCTCTCCTTCGCAATGGGCGTGGTGGATACCACCCCAATCGCTCAGGCACACTGGTTCGCGCTGCCAACCTTCTACACCCCGCGCTTCGAATGGTTTGCTATCTTCACCATTCTCCCCGCGGCGCTGGTGGTGATTGCGGAGCACGTCGGCCACCTGGTGGTGACGGCGAACATCGTTAAGCGCGATTTAATCCGCGACCCGGGCCTGCACCGCTCCATGTTTGCTAACGGCTTCTCGACCATTATCTCCGGGTTCTTTGGCTCCACGCCAAACACCACCTACGGTGAGAACATCGGTGTGATGGCGATTACCCGCGTCTACAGTACCTGGGTTATCGGCGGCGCGGCGATCATTGCCATTCTGCTCTCCTGCGTGGGTAAGCTAGCGGCCGCTATCCAGATCATTCCGGTGCCGGTAATGGGCGGCGTCTCTTTGCTGCTGTACGGCGTGATCGGCGCGTCCGGTATTCGCGTGCTGATTGAATCCAAAGTGGATTACAGCAAAGCGCAAAACCTGATCCTGACCTCCGTTATCCTGATCATCGGCGTGAGCGGTGCGAAGGTACACATCGGCGCGGCCGAGCTGAAAGGCATGGCGCTGGCGACCATCGTGGGCGTGGGCCTGAGCCTTATCTTCAAGCTGATCTCTGTGATCCGCCCAGAAGAAGAGATACTGGACGCTGACGACAGCGAAAAAGCGTCACACTGATCGTATTAGCCGGGCGAAGGATCGCCCGGTTCTCTCCTTGCAGGTTCCGTGTTAAACTCCGTTCCGATTTTATGTAAGATCTGGTTGAGGTACTTCTGAACGGACCGGCACAGCTCTCTCTGCCACTCTATCTCCCTGACGACGAAACTTTCGCGAGTTTCTGGCCGGGTGATAACCCCTCTTTACTGGCTGCACTGCAAAACGTGCTGCGCCAGGATCACAGCGGATACATCTATATCTGGTCACGCGAAGGCGCGGGGCGCAGCCACCTGTTGCATGCCGCCTGTGCGGAGCTTTCCGCGCGGGGTGATGCGGTAGGCTATGTGCCGCTGGATAAACGTACCTGGTTTGTGCCTGACGTGCTGGAGGGAATGGAACATCTCTCACTGGTCTGCATCGATAATATCGAATGCGTGGCGGGGGATGAGCCGTGGGAAATGGCGATCTTTAACCTCTATAACCGCATTCTGGAATCGGGCAAAACCCGGCTGCTGATCACCGGCGATCGCCCGCCGCGTCAGCTTAACCTTGGTCTACCGGACCTAGCGTCTCGTCTGGACTGGGGACAAATCTATAAGCTCCAGCCACTGTCGGATGAAGATAAGCTTCAGGCGCTACAGCTTCGCGCAAAGCAGCGTGGGTTTGAGCTGCCGGAGGACGTGGGCCGCTTCCTGCTCAAGCGTCTGGACCGGGAAATGCGCACGCTGTTTGACACGCTCGATCAGCTCGATCGCGCTTCCATTACCGCCCAGCGCAAGCTGACCATTCCATTTGTGAAAGATATTCTCAAGCTTTGAGGTTGTTCGCCCGGTGGCGCTGCGCTTACCGGGCCTACGAAAACCCGCCACGATGTGTAGGCCGGGTAAGGCGCAGCCGCCACCCGGCAAAACATTCAGGCACTATCCCCCAATAAATGCTCCACCAACAGCGGAATCGGCCTCCCCGACGCCACGCTTCGTCCGCTTTCACGCCACAGCGCCGTTCCGCTGATATCCAGATGGGCCCACGGAATGGTCGGCGGGCAGAAGTGATGCAGCAGCCACGCCGCCGAGGCGCTGATCGCCGCATTGTTGGTCGGCGTGTTGCACAGATCGGCGATGGCGCTGTCGGTCTGCTTTTTCAGCCGCGCGTCCAGCGGCAGGGACCACACTTCGTCGCCGCTCCGTTTACCCGCCTTCGTCAGCGCCGCACGCAGCGGTTCATCCTGGGTCATCAGCCCGCTCAGCTCATACCCCAGCGCTTTCACCACCGCACCCGTTAGCGTCGCCATATCAATAATATAGCGCGCCTGCGGATGCCGCTGGCTGGCCCAGGCAATCGCGTCCGCCAGCACCAGCCGGCCTTCGGCATCGGTATTATTGATTTCTACCGTAGTGCCGTTGCAGGCCCTCGCCACCGTGCCGGGCTGCATGGCGTCCGGACCTATGGCGTTTTCCGCCAGCGCCAGCACGCCCATAATGCGAACGGGAAGGCCAAGCTCTGCGACGGTCAGCATCAATCCCACCACGTTAGCCGCGCCGCACATGTCGTATTTCATGGTGTACATGCCTGCCCCTTCCTTTAGCCACAGGCCCCCGGTATCAAAGGTAATGCCTTTTCCTACGTAGCAGCGCAACGGGCCGTCAGAAACACCGTCATAGTGAATCGCCAGCAGCCTCGGGGGGCAGGAGGCGCCTTTACCGACGGCATGAAGGAGCCCCAGGCCTTGCTCAACAATGTCTGTTTCGTTGAGCACCTCGCACCGCAGGGCGGGGAAGGGGGCACACCGTTTTTGCGCCTCTTCGACCACAAACTGCGGCGTGCAGCGGTCGGAGGGGGTATCCGCCAGACGACGCGCGCAGATCATACCCCTGGCGATAGCCTGCTGCTGGCGGAAGATAGCTTCCAGCTTGTCCCGCTGTTCCGGCAGGCAGAGCGCGGTAATCTGCTCAAGACGAACGTCGCTGGCGGTTTTCTTCAGCTGCAAATCACTCAGCCTGTGCGCCTGGTTAAAGAGAAAACGCAGCACCTGTACCAGCACAACGTCGTCGATGTTCGTGACGTCCAGTACCGCATGAGGGCTGACGGGAGAGGCCAGCAGCGGGCGCAGCGCCGCGAGCAGCCCTTCGGTCAGGCTGTCCTGCCAGAGCGCATCGGGCAGCAGGGTTATTCGGGCATACGGGGTGCAGCCGAAGCGGGCGTCGGCGATGCCGTCAGACGCGCGCATTTCCGCGACTAGCGCTGTGTCCGGCAAATGGGTACAGGAGGCGCGGGCGATGACATGGCTCTGCGGTTCTGCCTCTGAAAGTGCGGTAATGAACTGATACGTAATCATCATTGTTCCTCAATCGGCGCGCGGATCCGCGCGGCGTAGGCCTGCATCCATTCGTCATCCACGGCGTGATAGTGCGTTTTCTCCTGCCGGCGCTCGGTGCGAAATACGGTAAGCGGCTGGCGGGCGGTGGCGACCACAAACGAGAAGGTTTTGATGTTCGTTGCCGCGCCGAACTCGCCTTTGTTATTCATGCACACCACGGAGAGATCGCCCACGCGGCCAAAGCGCGACATCAGCCTGTCTTCCAGCTCGAAAACCACTGAATCCGCCGCCTGCTGCGGCGTCATGCCCTGCGCCATGCGGCGAACGATTTCGTAGCTGGTACAGCCCTTCATCAAATCTTCCCCCACGCCCGTGGCGGTGGCGGCGCCAGTTTCGCTGTCGCAGTAAAAGCCGGAACCGATAATTGGCGAATCGCCGAGTCGGCCGCGTTTTTTCATAAACAGGCCGCTGGTGGAGGTGGCGACGCTCATCGACCCCTGTTTATCAAGGCCGATAATGCCGACGGTGTCGTGGCCGTCGTACGGGCTTAAGCCTTTATCCAGCGTCTCCCGACAGCGCTTGCGGTAATGCTGCATGGCGCGGTCGGTGAGCATGGTTTTGTCGGCAAAGCCCTGGCTCAGCGCCCATTCGCGCGCCCCCTGACCGACCAGCAGGCTGTTATAGCGCTGGCGGCTAAGCGCCTGCGCCACGCGTACCGGGTTGGCAATATCCACCAGATTGCCCACGGCACCAAACGCCAGCGTGTCGCCGTCCATGTAGGCAGCGTCCAGCTCAACCTCGCCATTTTCGGTGGGCAATCCGCCGTAGCCGACGGATTTATAAAATGGAAAGTCCTCGACGGCGGCAACGGCATCAACCACTGCCGCAGAGACCGGTTTTCCCGCAGCCAGCGCAGACGCCGACTCCGTGACGCCTTCAAGCGCCATTCGCCAGGTGGCGATAATTCCCCACATGCTTTACTCCTGTTTTGCAAGTGTCGTGTCGGTTTGCGTCGCGGTAGCCACTTCCGCCGCGCGGTACTGCTTGTCCACAATGCGCATAAAAGGCAGATACAGCATGGCGCCAATCAGCAGGTTGATAAGCTGCATCACGCTACCGCTGAGATGCCCGGTGACGATGAAACCGCTGATCACCGGCGGCAGCGTCCAGGGAATAAAGACCCCGGTGGTCACGGCGACCGCGCCAATTTTCATGGCGGCATACTGCACAGTGACCAGCACCAGCGGGACAAGGTTGAAGGGGATAAGCATGATCGGGTTCATGATCACGGGCAGGCCAAACAGAATCGGTTCGTTGATGTTAAACACCGACGCCCCTGCGCCCAGTCGCGCGACTTCCCGCATGTTTTTACTGCGGGCGAAAATCAGCATCGCAATGACCAGCGACAGCGTAGCGCCCGCGCCACCCATCCAGATCATGTCAAAAAACTGTTCCGTAATAATGTGCGGCGGCGTGGCGCCTGCCTGAATGGCCGCGATGTTATCGGTCTGGTTTTCCATCCACAGGGGACGAATAATGCCGTTGATCATCGAGCCGGAGTTAATGCCCACTGACCACAGGATGGTGATGCTGAATACCGTCATCAGCGCGCCAAAGTAAGAGGTGCCGTAGTGGCGCACCGGTGTGGCGACCACCTCATAAATAAACTGATGAATCGTGTTGTAGTGGGTATTTTCAAAGACGATGCGGATAATCAGCACGAGAATCATGACCAGCAGGGCCGGGATCAGCGCCGCAAAAGACTCCTGCACCGCTGGCGGCACGCCGTCCGGCATTTTGATGACCAGATTTTTGCGCTTGAGCCAGCAGAACAGTTCTGTCCACAGCAGCGAGCCAATCATCGCCACGAACAGCCCTTTACTGCCGATCCACTCCACCGGGATCACGGTGATCCCGCCGTTCTCCGCCACTTTGATAAAAGGCGTCAGGATCAGAAAGGCGACCAGCGCCAGAATGCCGCAGGAGATGCGGTCTTCGCCGTAATGTTCGGCCAGGCGGAAAGCCACCAGGAAGCTGATAAACAGCGACATGGTCGAGAACACCGCGTTGAACGGAATTTCGATGATGGCGCTCCAGCTGGCACCAAAGGCCTGAGACATAAACTGCTGATAGGTTTGATTCGGGAACGAGGAGATCACCAGCAGAATAGAACCGACGATGATAAAAGGCATGAACGACACGTAGGCGCCGCGAATGGCCCCGAGATGCCGCTGCTGTGCCGTTTTGGCCGCCAGCGGCATCAGCTTTGCTTCAAGAAATCCCAGAACATTGTTCATTGTGAACTCCGTACAAGATTGAGTGGTGCGGTTTATGTTATGTCTGTGGATTATCAGTGAAGCGTGGCGAGCGAAAGGTGAAATCGGTCACAAAGCAACCGCCTGTGCTATATAAATCTCATATGATTAGTTAACGGAATTGTAGCGATGGAAATTAAACTGCATGCCAATGCCACCACCACGCCACGCATTCGTCGCTATCTCCAGCAGTCCGATAAAAGCGACAGGGAGCTGGCGACCGAGCTCGGTATCTCCGTCACGACCGTCAGGCGCTGGCGCAACCGCGAGCAAATTACGGATAACCAGACAACGCCAAAAGTGATACACAAGGCACTGAGACAGGAACAGGTTGCGCTGGTGAATGCTTTACGTGAAGTCACGGGCGCGCCGCTGGACGAACTGCTGCTGATGGTCAATGAAGGACTCGGGATCGCCGTCTCCCGCGCGACCCTGAACCGTTACCTTAAGCCGGCTTCGATAAAGCAAAAGGGCGCGACGCTGCAGGGGAAAAAGGCGCTGAAGGCGGGTATCGTGCCGCAAAAACTTCTGCTGCATCATCTGCCTCTGTCGCTGCATATGGACGATGGCGGGGAACAGCATCTGCTCTGGGCGTGTGAACCCGTGAGCGGATGGTGCTACGCCCGGCTGTATGCGGGCATTTCTCCGCCGCTGCTGACCCGCTGGGTGAACGACGCGCTGGAAGCCTGTCCGGCTGATATTCAATCTGTTGAGACTTTCGGGTTAGAGGTGAACCAACCGGAATGCAGCGCCGCCGTGAAAGTACGCCCGCAGCAATACCGCGCCGTTCAGGTTGCTCTGCCGCTATGCGACATCATTCCACGCCTGAACAGCGTGCCGGCAGGCGAACTGTTAATTAAGCTTTGCGAATTTTACAACCGAGGAAAAGCGCAGAAAAAGTTGGGAGAGAGTACGCCGCAGGCCTTTCTCGAAGCGCTGCGGCGTAACGATTAGAGGATCTCGAGCACGTCTTCCGGCGGGCGGCCAATGCGTGCCTGGCCGTTTGCCACCACAATCGGTCGCTCAATCAGCTTTGGATTTTCAACCATCGCCTGTACCAGCTCCGTCTCGGTGAGACGGCTGTCGTCCAGATTAAGCGACTTATACAGGTCTTCTTTCTTGCGCATCAGCTCTCTTGCACTGCCCATCCCCAGCATGTGCAGCAGTTGGCGAACGGTCTGCGCGTCGGGTGGAGTCTCAAGATACAGCACCACCTCCGGCTCAACGCCGTTAGACTTCAGCAGGCTCAGGGTGTCGCGGCTCTTGGAGCAGCGAGGGTTGTGATAGATTTTTACGGCGTCTGTCATGACGTGAATTCTCCTTTATTACATCTTCTCGTAAGGCTTAAAGCGCTGCTGCAGGCCGCGCAGCTGGTCGATTCGCGCGTCATAACGGGCCTGCTGGAGGCTGCCGAGTTTAACCTGCGCGCTGGCGCTGCTGAGCGTGGAAATCGCCTGATCGAGGCGCCCCACCAGGGCAAAGCCTTCGGCACGCGCTGCCAGCTCCTGATCGCGGTTGCCCAACTGAGCTTCCGCCTGTGCGAGCAGGTCCCAGCCGTTTTGATCGTCTTTATTATTAAAGGTGTAGCGGTTCAGAATGGTCGCCGCTTCCCCCGGCTGGCCGCCCTGTAAGTAAGCATTCGCCAGGTTAAGCTGCAGCACCGGGTTGGTACGGACGTCTTTCGCCCCTTTCAGGCGGTTAATCGCATCGGCAGGCTTCTTCTGTCCCAGATCGATATCCGTCGACAGATCGAGATACCACGGGTTATTCGGGTCTGCAGCCAGAAGCGGCTGCAGCGCCTTACGCGCCTCGTCGTATTTGCTGGCTTCCATCGCCTGTAGCGCCTGACCATACTGCGCGGCGTTTTTCTCACGCACGTTGCCTTTCGCCAGGGCATCCAGCAGGTCGCTGGTGAGCTGGTTACGCCCGGAATTGTACATCCCCAGCGTTCTCACTTTCGCCATGTAGAAATCCTGCGAAGACTGGACCACGACGGGACGCATCTGGTTGGCACGGTTGCGCGCATCCGACAGGCGGCTTTCCGGAAGCGGGTGCGTGAGCAGAATTTCCGGCGGGCGGGAAGAATAACGCGCCTGATCGAGCAGTTTTTCCAGGAAGCTCGGCATGGCCTGCGGGTCGAAGCCCGAACGCTGCAGCACCTGAATGCCGATGCGGTCCGCTTCCTGCTCGTTTTGCTGGGTAAAGCTGATCATCCCCTGACGCGTACCGGCCAGCGTACCGGTTAAGGCGGCCATCCCGGCCTGCGGGCTGGCCATCGCCAGCAGAATAGAGCCCAGGGCACCCACCCAGGTGAGCGGGGCGTTACGCTTCTGGTCTTCCATCGCACGCGCCAGGTGGCGCTGCGTGACGTGCGAAATTTCGTGCGCCATCACCGAGGCCAGCTGGCTTTCGTTGTCTGAGTAACGGAATAACGCCGAATGCAACACCACGTTACCGCCAAAGAAGGCGAAGGCGTTGATTTCGTCATTATTAATTAAATAGAAATGGAAGGGCGTTTTTACCGAGTCGGCGTGCGCCACCAGACGCATCCCCAGCCCGTTTATGTACTGTACCAGCAAAGGGTCGTTAATCAGCGGGGCACTGCCGCGCAGCTGGCGAACATAGTAATCGCCCATTTGCATCTCTTGCCCAATAGAGAGCGTGCTTCCTGCCGTGGTGCCCATGTCCGGCAATGAATCGGACGAGTCAGCAAAAGCGGGTAACACCTGACCGACCGTCACTGCGGCAATCAGTGTTGCAACCAGTGTTTTTCTCAACTGCCTGAACATAACCACTGTCCTGTATGTTGGATGTGCTAATTTGACCGATGAACCGGCTTATCGTTCATCTCTGCTGCCCTGCGAGTGTAGCCGTGTTACCGCTTGAAGAAAATCCCATTCATCAGGCTTTTGCGGATTGTGTCAGCGATACAAAAAGCGAAAGTCTTTTTTGTGACAGTTAGATACAATTCATCGTCTCACTCCCGCCATTCGATTCAGGGAAGGGTTGTATGCTCGAAATGTTAATGCAGTGGTACCGGCGTCGGTTCAGCGACCCGGAAGCCATTGCTTTGTTAGTAATTCTGGTTGCCGGGTTCGGTATTCTGTTCTTCTTCAGCGGTCTGCTCGCCCCTCTGCTGGTGGCGATTGTGCTGGCGTACCTGCTGGAGTGGCCAACGGCGCGCCTGGAACATATTGGCTGTTCCCGCCGCTGGGCAACCAGCATCGTGCTGGTGCTGTTTGTCGGCATTCTGCTGTTGATGGCCTTCGTGGTGATGCCGGTGGCCTGGCAGCAGGGGATCTACCTTATTCGCGATATGCCCGGCATGCTGAATAAACTGTCTGATTTTGCCGCCACGCTGCCGCGCCGTTATCCCGCGTTAATGGACGCCGGCATCATCGACGCGATGGCCGAAAATATGCGCGCCCGCATCATGACGATGGGCGATTCGGTGGTGAAATACTCTCTGGCGTCGTTGGTGGGGCTGCTTACCCTGGCCGTCTACCTCGTGCTCGTTCCGCTGATGGTCTTCTTCCTGGTAAAAGATAAGGATCAGATGCTCAACGCCGTGCGGCGCGTTTTACCGCGCAACCGCGGGCTGGCGGGGCAGGTCTGGGAAGAGATGAACCAGCAGATCACCAACTACATTCGCGGCAAGGTGCTGGAGATGATTGTCGTGGGGGTAGCCACCTGGATTGGCTTCCTGATATTCGGCCTGAACTACTCGCTGCTGCTGGCGGTGCTGGTGGGGCTGTCGGTCCTGATTCCGTACATCGGCGCGTTTGTGGTGACCATTCCGGTTGTGGGGGTCGCACTGTTCCAGTTCGGGCTTGGGACGGAGTTCTGGAGCTGCTTCGCGGTGTACCTGATTATTCAGGGGCTGGACGGTAACCTGCTGGTACCGGTGCTGTTCTCAGAGGCGGTGAACCTGCATCCGCTGGTGATTATCTTATCCGTGGTAATTTTCGGCGGGCTGTGGGGGTTCTGGGGCGTGTTCTTTGCCATTCCGCTGGCGACGCTGATTAAAGCCGTGGTCCACGCGTGGCCGGATGTGCCGGCGGTGGAAGATAAGTAGTTTTTGTGCGGCCTGATGCCCTCACCCCGGCCCTCTCCCACGGGAGAGGGGGAAAACACTAAAAACGGCAACCTGGGTTGCCGTTTTGCTGTTTATCAGGCACTTGCTTTCAACCAGTTCAACACCACGTCGTGGTGGTTGCTGGTTTTGAAGTCGTCAAACACGTGTTCAATTTTACCGTCAGCGTCAATCAGGAAGCTGATGCGGTGAATGCCGTCGTAGGTTTTACCCATAAACGTCTTCTCGCCCCAGATGCCGAACTGTTCGCACACCTGATGATCTTCATCAGAAAGCAGCGTGAAGTTCAGCAGCTCTTTTTCAGCAAATCGTGACAGCTTTTCCGGTTTATCCGTGCTGATACCCAGCACTTCCACGCCGACTTTTTTCAACTCGTCCATGTTGTCGCGTAAGCCGCAGGCCTGTACGGTGCAGCCGGGGGTCATGGCTTTCGGGTAGAAATAGACCAGAACACGCTGTCCCTGGAAGTCGGTCAAATTTACTTGCTCGCCGTCTTGATCCGGTAAGCTAAATTTCGGTGCGATGTCACCGGCTTTCAGTGGATTCATTACTCAACTCCATCCTGTTCGTGCTGCGAATAATTGACGACGCTTATACTGCCCTGCGCGTTTAATTCTGTACAGAGGGCTTTGAACGCTTGCTCGATATTTGACGCATCCTGTGAGGCAGGGCTGTGCGCGGTAATCTGGATAAAGAGCGTGGGAACTGTGTTCTCGTCGCCCGGATGAGTGCGGGAAACGAGCTCGGCAATGTTCATCTGATGGCTGTCAAACAGCGCGGTAAAGCGCTCAATCAGATGGGGGGAATCAGGGACTTCAACCTGCACCCAGACGGTAGCGGGCATGGCCGGACGCGGGCGCGCGGTGGTCCGTTTCATCACGATCAGCAAATCCAGCTCCGCGCCCTTCAGCGGCAGGGTCGATTCGATAAGCGTTATGGCATTCCATGTTCCGGAAAGCAGCATAATAAACGTGAACTCTTCGCCCAGCATTGCCAGACGGCTGTCTTCGATATTACAGCCGCAGCTGCTCACGTGACGGGTGATGGTGTTCACGATACCCGGCCTGTCGGCACCCAGCGCAGTGATAACCAGGTAATGTTGTGATGAGGTTGTCAAACCTGTTCTTCCTTTGCATGGTTAAGTCTTCCTAAGGAAAGCATAAAAAAAACATGCATACAACCGCCTGAGGGCCTCAGGTCGCTTGCTTTTATTACAGTTCCAAACGTACCATTGAGGCTCTTGTTCGCACAGAGGATGGCTCATGTTCACGGGAAGTATTGTCGCGCTTGTTACACCGATGGATGAAAAAGGTAATGTCTGCCGGTCAAGCATGAAGAAGCTGATTGATTACCATGTCGCCAATGGAACCTCGGCGATCGTTTCGGTAGGGACTACCGGTGAATCTGCAACGCTGAGCCACGAAGAGCACGGCGATGTGGTTATGCTGACCCTCGAACTGGCTGACGGACGTATTCCGGTCATCGCGGGGACAGGGGCTAATGCGACCGCAGAAGCTATCAGTCTGACCCAACGTTTTAACGACAGCGGCATCGTAGGCTGTCTGACGGTAACCCCTTACTACAACCGTCCTACCCAGGAAGGTTTGTTCCAGCACTTCAAAGCCATCGCTGAACATACTGACTTGCCACAAATTCTGTATAATGTGCCGTCCCGTACCGGCTGCGATATGCTGCCGGAAACCGTTGGTCGTCTCTCGGAAGTAAAAAATATTATCGGTATTAAAGAGGCGACAGGGAACTTAAGCCGCGTTCATCAGATCAAAGAGCTGGTTTCAGATGACTTTATCCTGTTGAGTGGTGATGATGCGACCGCGCTGGACTTTATGCAGCTCGGTGGTCATGGCGTGATCTCCGTAACGGCAAACGTTGCGGCGCGCTATATGGCTGAAATGTGCAAAATGGCCGCAGCCGGTCACTTTGATGAAGCGCGCGTCATTAACCAGCGTCTGATGCCGCTGCACAATAAATTATTTGTCGAACCCAATCCGATCCCAGTGAAATGGGCGTGTAAGGAGTTGGGGCTTGTAGCAACCGATACGCTGCGTCTGCCAATGACACCGATTACCGACCACGGTCGTGACATCGTCAAGGCAGCGCTGAAGCATGCCGGTTTGCTGTAAAGTTTAGGGAGATTTGATGGCTTATTCAGTACAGAAGTCGCGCCTGGCGAAGGTTGCGAGTGTTTCGCTTGTTATGCTGCTCGCTGCCTGTAGTTCAGACTCGCGCTACAAGCGCCAGGTGAGCGGTGATGAATCCTATCTGGATGCGACCCCGCTTGCTGAACTTCACGCACCGGCTGGTATGATCCTGCCGATTCAGAACGGCGATTATAATATTCCCGTGACCAACGGCAGTGGCCTGGTGGGTAAAGCGCTTGATATTCGTCCACCAGCACAGCCTCTGGCGCTGGTGAGCGGGGCGCGTACCCAGTTCACCGGTGATACGGCGTCTCTGTTGGTTGAGAGCGCGCGCGGTAGCACCCTGTGGCCGCAGGTTGTCAGCGTTATTCAATCGAAGAACTACACCATCGATAAACGCGATGACGCCAGCCAGACCTTAACCACAGACTGGATTGAATGGAACCGTCTGGATGAAGATCAGCAGTATCGCGGTCGCTATCAAGTCTCCGTAAAACCACAGGGTTATCAGCAGGCGGTTAACGTTAAGCTGTTGAACCTGGAGCAGGCGGGTAAACCGGTTGCGGATGCCGCGTCCCTGCAGCGTTACAGCACCGAAATGCTGAACGTGATTGCCGCGGGTCTGGATAAGACCGCCACCGATGCCGCCAACGCCGCGCAGAGCCGCAGCGGTGCGACCTTCGATGTGCAAAGCGGTGCGGATGATACCGGCCTGCCAATGCTGGTGGTTCGTGCACCGTTTAATCAGACCTGGCAGCGTCTGCCAGCGACGCTGGAAAAAGTGGGCATGAAAGTGACCGACAGCACGCGTTCAACCGGCAGTATGACGGCAACGTACAAGCCGCTCTCCGACAGCGCGTGGCAGGAGCTGGGTGCGAAAGATCCTCAGCTTGCCTCCGGTGACTACAAGATTCAGGTAGGCGACCTTGATAACCGCAGCAGTCTGCAGTTTATCGATCCAAAAGGTCACACGCTGACCCAGTCGCAGAACGATGCGCTGGTCGCTGTCTTCCAGGCGGCATTCAGCAAATAAATACGAGGGCTGGTTAATCCAGCCCTTTTTATTTTAGTGCTACGCAAACGTGTGCGTGGCATAATATCCCTAGTTTTGAACACAAATCATCACACCAGGAGTAATGAAGATGCAGAAGCAAGCTGAGTTGTATCGTGGCAAAGCGAAGACCGTATACAGCACGGAAAACCCGGATCTGTTGGTGCTCGAGTTCCGCAATGATACGTCAGCAGGGGATGGCGCACGCATTGAGCAGTTCGATCGTAAAGGTATGGTAAACAACAAGTTCAACCACTTCATTATGACCAAACTGGCCGAAGCGGGTATCCCGACTCAGATGGAAGCGTTGCTGTCCGATACGGAATGTCTGGTGAAAAAACTGGATATGGTTCCGGTTGAGTGCGTTATTCGTAACCGTGCAGCGGGCTCCCTGGTGAAGCGTCTGGGCATTGAAGAAGGTATCGAACTGAACCCACCGCTGTTCGACCTGTTCCTGAAAAACGATGCTATGCACGATCCTATGGTCAATGATTCCTACTGCGAAACCTTCGGCTGGGTGAATAAAGAGAACCTGGCGCGCATGAAAGAGCTGACCTACAAAGCCAACGACGTACTGAAAAAATTGTTTGATGACGCGGGCCTGATCCTCGTCGACTTCAAGCTGGAGTTTGGTCTGTTCAAAGGTGAAGTGGTGCTGGGCGATGAGTTTTCACCGGACGGTAGCCGCCTGTGGGATAAAGAAACCCTGGATAAAATGGACAAAGACCGCTTCCGTCAGAGCCTGGGTGGCCTGATTGAAGCGTACGAAGCGGTTGCTCACCGTTTAGGCGTTAAGCTCGACTAACTCCCTCACTTGCCAAAGGATGTTCGCATCCTTTGGCGTCTTACCTTTGTTTCCTATGGTAATCTTGCCGTTAACCGCCTACGATCATAGCTATTATTAATGGAATAGTTCGAGGTGGTTATGCGCTGGCAAGGGCGTCGTGAAAGTGACAATGTAGAAGACAGGCGCAGTGATGGCGGCGGCGGCCCTTCAATGGGCGGTCCCGGCTTCCGGTTACCGAGCGGCAAAGGCGGGATAATCCTGCTGATTGTGGTGCTGGTTGCAGGATATTACGGCGTCGATCTCACCGGTTTAATGACCGGTCAGCCGCTGCAACAGCAGCAGCAATCTCAGCACTCCATCAGCCCGAATGAAGATGAAGCGGCTAAATTTACCTCCGTTATTCTCGCCACAACAGAAGACACCTGGAGTCAGCTGTTCGAGAAGATGGGGCGTACCTACCAGCAGCCGAAGCTGGTGATGTATCGCGGTGCAACCCGTACCGGATGCGGTACCGGGCAGTCTGTGATGGGGCCGTTCTACTGCCCGGCAGACGGCACCGTCTATATCGATCTCTCTTTTTACGATGACATGAAACGCAAGCTTGGCGCTGACGGCGATTTTGCCCAGGGCTACGTGATCGCGCATGAAGTCGGCCACCACGTGCAGAAGCTGTTGGGGATTGAGCCAAAAGTGCGCCAGCTTCAGCAAAATGCCTCTCAGGCCGAAGTGAACCGCCTTTCCGTTAAAATGGAACTGCAGGCGGACTGCTTCGCGGGCGTCTGGGGCCACAGCATGCAGCAGCAGGGCGTTCTGGAATCCGGCGACCTTGAAGAGGCGTTAAATGCCGCTCAGGCTATCGGTGACGATCGCCTTCAGCAGCAGAGCCAGGGGCGCGTCGTGCCGGACAGCTTCACGCACGGTACTTCACAGCAGCGCTATAGCTGGTTTAAACGCGGTTTCGACAGCGGCGATCCGGCGCAGTGTAATACCTTCGGCAAAGCGATGTAATGCTGCCGTTTGAACAGCTGATAAGCGAGCTTGAGCGCACCGGCCATCGCCGGCTGGTGGTGCTCAGCGGTGATGCACAGTGGACGTTAACCCAAGCTCTCGCCCTGCGTGACGCCCTACCCGGAGACTGGGTTTGGCTGGACGAACACCCTTCACAGGCCATCAGTGGCCTGCTGGGACGCGAGTTCCGCCATGCCGTCTTTAACGCCAGCGCCGGGTTTGATGTCGCCGCGTTTGCCGCCCTGAGCGGAACGCTCAGCGCCGGAAGCCTGCTGGTGCTGCGGGTTCCACCGCTCGACGCGTGGGCCGAGCGTCCTGACGGTGATTCCCTGCGCTGGAGCGACAGCGCCGACGCGATAGCCACGCCGCATTTTGTCCGCCATTTCTGCCGGACCCTTGCCGCCGATCCCGACGCGATTGTCTGGCTTCAGGGTAGCGATTTATCCCTTCCACCTTTACCCGATGCGCCCGACTGGCGGCCCGCCAGCGGCGCGCCGCAGCGCGAGCAGGCTGAGATCCTGGATGTGCTTCAGGGGATGAGGAGGGGCATCGTGGCCGTTACCGCCGCGCGCGGGCGCGGAAAGTCAGCGCTGGCGGGAATGTTGCTGAATCGCATTACGGGCAGCGCCGTGGTCACCGCGCCCGCGAAGGGGGCAACGGATATCATTGCCCGATTTGCCGGAGAGCATTTTCATTTTATGGCCCCGGACGCGCTGCTTGCCTCTTCATGCCAGGCCGACTGGCTGATTGTCGATGAAGCCGCCGCGATCCCCGGCCCGCTGCTGGAAAAGCTGGTGAGCCGTTTCCCGCGCGTGCTGCTGACCACAACGGTGCAGGGCTATGAAGGGACGGGCCGGGGATTTTTGCTTAAATTCTGCGGTCGGTTTGCCGGGCTGCAGCGCTACAGCCTGTCAGCGCCGGTACGCTGGGCTACGGGCTGCCCGCTTGAGCGGGTTGTCGCCTGCGCGCTGCTGTTTGACGATACGCTAGTTGACCGCCGCCCGGAAGGGGAGGTGCGTTTAACTTACCTGACCCCGGAGGCCTGGGAAAGCCGTCCGGCGCTGGCAGCGAGCGTATACGAACTTCTCTGCGCCGCGCATTATCGCACCTCGCCGCTCGATTTACGCCGCATGATGGACGCGCCCGGGCAGCAGTTCGCTGTCGCCGAAGCCAACCCGGTCATCGCCGGGGCGCTCTGGCTGGTGGAGGAGGGCGGGTTATCCCCTGAGCTTAGCCGCGCCGTATGGGCGGGCTTCCGCCGTCCTCGCGGGAACCTGGTGGCGCAGTCTCTGGCGGCGCACGGCGGCTCCTCGCTGGCGGCCACGCTCCGAGGCCGACGGGTGACCCGCATTGCCGTGCACCCTCACCGTCAGCGGGAAGGGATTGGTCAGGCGCTTATCCGCAGCGCCAGCGGGGAAGATTATCTGTCGGTAAGCTTTGGTTACACCGATGAGCTTTGGCGCTTCTGGCAGCAGTGCGGGTTTGTGCTGGTGCGGATGGGAAGCCATCGTGAAGCCAGCAGTGGCTGCTACACCGCGATGGCGCTGCTGGCGCACAGCGAGGCCGGGCGTCAGCTGTGTGAGCAGGCGCAGCAGCGTCTGAAGCGCGATGCGCGGGTGTTATCGGCCTGGAACGGTGAAAAGATCCCGGTGGAAGATGAATGGGACGCTACCCTTAATCATGACGACTGGCTGGAGCTGGCCGGGTTCGCCTTCGCCCACCGGGCGTTTTCCACCTCCGTTGCGTCGTTAACGCGGCTGGTGCAGAGCGTTGATATGCCGCTTGCAGCCCTGCGCGGAAAAGTTGAGGCGAAAAAGGATGATGCCCGGCTAAGCGCTGAGCTGGCCCTGCCTGGGCGAAAAGCGCTGCTGATGCGAATGCGAGCGGAAACCGCACAAGCTCTTGAAAGGCTTAATGAAGCTCGCTGTCAGCAGTTGAAAGACGCTATTTTGCAATGGCAATTTTTTCAATGACTTCTTCAGTAAAGTGGCATGGTCATTCCCGTCGCGAGGCGTAGAATCCAGGTCATCTATTAAGGAGACCATCATGAAACACGACCATTTTGTTGTTCAAAGCCCTGACAAACCGGCTAAACAGTTACTGCTTCTGTTTCATGGCGTTGGCGATAATGCCGTCAACATGGGTCAGATTGGCAGCTGGTTTGCGCCTGTTTTTCCGGAGGCATTGATTGTCAGCATCGGTGGCGTCGAGCCATGTGGTCCGAACGGACGGCAGTGGTTCTCCGTTCAGGGCGTGACGGAAGAGAACCGTCAGGCGCGCATTGATGCCATCATGCCCACGTTTATCGACATTGTCCGCTACTGGCAGCAGCAGAGCGGCGTAGGTGCCGACGCAACCGCGCTGATTGGCTTCTCGCAGGGGTCAATCATGTCGCTGGAAAGCGTAAAAGCGCAGCCGGGTCTGGCTTCGCGGGTGATCGCATTTAACGGCCGTTTTGCGACGCTACCGACCAGCGCGACCACGCAGACGACCATCCACCTGATCCACGGTGGTGAAGACCGGGTAATTGAGCTCTCGCATGCGGTTGCGGCGCAGGAAGCGCTGATTCGCGAAGGTGGGGATGTGACGCTGGATATCGTTGACGAACTGGGCCACGCGATTGACGACCGTAGCATGCAGTTTGCGCTCGATCGTTTGCGCTATACCGTACCGAAGCACTACTTTGATGAAGCGCTCAGCGGCGGCAAGCCGGATAACGATGATATTGTAGAGTTTATGTGAGGTTTCCCCCTCTCCCAGGGAGAGGGGAAACAGATCGATTACTTCTTCTGATCCTTCTTCGGCCAGTCGTCGTCATCGTCCCACTTGTCGTTAAAATCACGGTGCGGGGGAAGATCCGGTTTGTTGGCAAGAAATTTTTTATGGTCAACGCGCTTCAGATCTTTAATCACGTTAAGCAATACGCCGACCAGAAAAACTAACACCAGAATCCACCAGTACTTTGAAAGCCAGTCCATTCGCTATTCCTCTCAGAGCGTTCGTCAGGCGACGAGTTGCTCCATAATACGTTGATACATACGGGCCAGCAGTTGCAAATCTGCCGCATTGACACACTCATTTATTTTATGAATGGTTGCGTTCACTGGACCCAGTTCGACAACCTGGGCACCCATGCGGGCGATAAAGCGTCCGTCTGAGGTGCCACCCGTTGTCAGCAGCTGTGGCTTAATTTCATTATAGTGCTCGATGGCGTTCACCACCGCATCCACCAGTTTGCCGCGCTGCGTCAGGAACGGCTGGCCGGAAAGCCACCAGTCCACGGTGTAGCGCAGGTTATATTTTTCCAGCAGGGCGATAACGCGCGCCTTGATCGTCTCATCGGTCAGTTCAGTGCTGAAGCGGAAGTTGAACTGGACGAAATAATCTCCCGGGATAACGTTATTGCTGCCGGTCCCGGCCTTGACGTTCGCAATCTGCATGCTGGTCGGCGGGAAGAACTCGTTGCCTTTATCCCACTCAATCTCTACCAGCTCGCTCAGCATCGGTGCCGCGCGATGGACCGGGTTATCGGCCAGATGCGGGTAAGCAACGTGCCCCTGAACGCCGTGAATGGTCAGGTTACAGGTCAGCGAGCCGCGACGCCCGTTTTTGACGACATCACCCACCACTTCGGTACTGGACGGCTCGCCGACCAGGCAGTAGTCGAGACGCTCGTTGCGGGCCATCAGCGCCTCAACGACCTTCACGGTGCCGTTATGGGCGCTGGCTTCTTCGTCGGAGGTGATTAAAAACGCGAGACGGTTTTTGTGGTTCGGGTGCTGAGCAACAAAGCGCTCTGCAGCCACCACCATCGCCGCCAGAGAGCCTTTCATGTCTGCCGCACCGCGACCAAACAGCATGCCATCGCGGATGGTCGGTTCAAACGGCGGGTTAATCCAGCGGTCTGCGTCACCGGCGGGAACGACGTCAGTGTGTCCGGCAAAGGCCAGCGTTTCACCCTGGCCGCGCCACGCCCAGAAGTTCTGGGTATCGCCAAAATCCATGCGTTCCACGGTAAAACCGATGGCGCGCAGGCGCTCAATCATTAATGCCTGACAACCTGCGTCGTCCGGGCTAAGGGAAGGACGGCGAATAAGCTGCTGAGTCAGCTCAATGACCGGGCATGACATAGACTACACCTCAACGAAAAAAGTCTGAATAAAGGGTTTCACTGAAACCCAGCAGCATAGGCTGCCCTGGCGCGCAGAGCAATGGGCGTTTGATGATTGCCGGCATTTCGAGCATCAGTTTTGCCGCGCTGTCGGCATCTTTGATGTTGGCGCGCAGCGCTTCGTCCAGTTTACGCCAGGTGGTGCCGCGCGTGTTCAGCAGTGCTTCCCACCCCAGTTCGCTGATGGCGTTATGCAGAAATTCTGCATCAAGCCCATCCGCTCGGTAATCGTGGAAACGGTACTCTACGCTGTTGGCTTCCAGCCAGCGGCGGGCTTTTTTGATGGTGTCGCAATTTTTAATGCCGTACATCACAACCATGGTGAATCCTTTTGACCTAATGATGATTAAATGTTCAGTAAATTCGAAGATATATCCTTAAGTAGAATATAACACATTCAGGAATCGTCTGGATTTACACTTCTTCTTAATTCAACTCACAACTGTACGCTGAATATTCTTTCATCCTTTAAGCATAGATGTCCATAAACTTTAAAATGCTAATAAACTCAGCCAATAAAATAAAATTCAGCTCTCCGCTGTATTATTTCAAAATATTGCTGGCCGTCACAAAAAATTGAGGGCTATCCGTTCATATTTATCATAAATCCCCGTAGGACGTGGGGTACAATCACAGCAATTGGTTAAATAGTCTTCACAATGACGGTCCGTTTTTGTAGAATGCGCATAATAATAAGAGAGGGTATTATGATTGAACGTGAACTGGGGAACTGGAAAGATTTTATCGAAGGCATGCTTCGTAAATGACATTCAGTAAGAATTGCAAGAGCACTAAAATAAGTAAAATAACCATAGTGTGAATTAATCACACAATAAAAAGGCGGCCGATAGAGCCGCCTTTTTTTATTTCAATCACTTACTCCGGGCGTTCCTTTAGCGGGAAGCGGCGACGCACCAGCACAAAGAACAGCGGAACGAAATAAATGGCCAGAATGGTGGCTGAAATCATGCCGCCCATGACCCCGGTACCCACAGCATGCTGGCTGCTGGAGCCTGCGCCGGTGCTGGTTGCCATCGGCAGTACGCCGAAAACAAACGCCAGCGACGTCATCAGGATCGGGCGTAAGCGCTGACGGCAGGCGTGCAGCGTGGCGGCCATCAGCTCGTGGCCTTTGGCATTCATCTCGTTGGCAAACTCAACGATCAGAATGGCGTTTTTCGCCGACAGCCCAATTACGGTGAGCAGCCCGACCTGGAAGTAGACATCGTTCTCCAGGCCGCGCATCCAGGTCGCGAGCAGTGCACCGATGACGCCAAGGGGCACGACCAGCATGACCGAGAACGGGACTGACCAGCTTTCATACAGTGCGGCAAGGCAGAGGAAGACCACCAGCAGCGAGAGGGCGTAAAGCGCGGGTGCCTGCGCTCCGGAGAGACGCTCCTGGTAAGACATGGCCGTCCACTCCAGGCCAAAACCGGCGGGCAGCTGCTGCACCAGTTTTTCCATGGTGTCCATGGCGGTACCGGTACTGACGCCCGGGGCGGCTTCCCCAACGATTTCAACCGCGGAATAGCCGTTATAGCGCTCCAGACGCGGCGAACCGCTCTCCCAGTGCGAGTTGGCAAAGGCGGAGAAAGGCACCATGCCGCCGACATTATTCCTGACAAACCAGCGGTTAATATCATCCGGCAGCATGCGGAACGGCGCGGCGGACTGGACGTACACTTTTTTCACGCGACCGCGATCCATAAAGTCATTCACATAGCTCGAGCCCCACGCGGTTTGCAGGGTGTCATTGATATCGTTGATCGACACGCCCAGCGCCTGGGCCTTACGCTGATCGATATCCACCTGCAGCTGCGGGCTGTCGTCAAGGCCGTTATGGCGAACGCGTGTCAGGCCTGAATCGTTGCCCGCCAGCGCCAACAGCTTGTCGCGCGCCGCCATCAGCGCCGTATGGCCCGCACCGGCGTGATCCTGCAGCTCCATATCAAAGCCGGCAGAACTGCCCAGACCGCTTATTGCCGGCGGACTGCTGGCAAAGACGCGCGCTTCTTTGATATGCGCAAAGGCTTTCGTCGCGCGCTCAATGATGGCAAACGATGTTCCCGTTTTCGTGTCGCGCTCGTCCCAGTCCTTCAGGCGGACGAACATGCGGGCGACGTTCTGCCCGTTGCCGCCCGGGCCGGAGCCGACGGTGGAGAAGACGGAAACAACGTTATCTTTCTCTTTGGTGAAGAAGTACTGCTCCACCTTCTGCACCACTTTCAGCGTCTGCTGTTGCGTTGCGCCGCTCGGGAGCTGCACCGAGGTGGTGAACATTCCCCGGTCCTCCATCGGCAGGAACGAGGTGGGCAGATGCATAAACAGCCAGACCATGCCGCCCAGCAGCACAACGTAAACCATCATCCAGCGCAGGCTGCGGTGCAGCACGCCGCCGACGGCAGATTCATACCGCGCGGCATTGCGGTTAAACATCCGGTTAAACCAGCCGAAGAACCCTCTCTGGCCGTGATGTTCCCCTTTGTGCAGCGGTTTCAGGATGGTGGCGCAGAGTGCGGGAGTGAGGATCAGCGCCACCAGCACGGAGAGCACCATCGCCGAGACGATCGTGATGGAGAACTGACGGTAAATCGCCCCGGTTGTGCCGCCAAAGAAGGCCATCGGGATAAAGACGGCCGACAGCACCATCGCAATACCGACTAACGCCCCCTGAATTTGCCCCATGGATTTGCGCGTCGCCTGGCGCGGGGAAAGGCCCTCTTCGCTCATGATGCGCTCGACGTTTTCGACCACCACGATAGCATCATCCACCAGAAGGCCAATCGCCAGCACCATCGCAAACATCGTCAGGGTATTTATGCTGTACCCGAACGCGTACAGCACCGCAAAGGTCCCCAGCAGCACCACGGGGACGGCAATGGTTGGGATCAGCGTTGCGCGGAAGTTTTGCAGGAACAGGTACATGACCAGGAACACCAGCGCAATGGCTTCCAGCAGGGTCTTTACCACATCCTCAATCGACGCTTTAACAAAGGAGGTGGTTTCATAGGCGACTTTGTACTCCAGCCCGTGCGGGAAGTACTGCGACAGCTCGTCCAGACGGTCCAGCACCAGTTTCGCCGTAGCCATTTCGTTCGCGCCGGAGGCCAGCTTAACCCCCAGACCGGAGGCCTGATTGCCGTTAAAGCGGCTCAGGTAGTCGTATTTCTCCGCACCCATTTCCACCGTGGCGACATCGCCCAGGCGCACTTCCGACCCGTCCTGATTCACGCGCAGGGTAATGTTGCGGAACTGATCCGGCGTCTGCAGCAGCGATTGCGAATTGATGGTGGCATTCAGGGCCTGCTTATCAACGGACGGCGTTCCCCCCAGCTGCCCTACGGCAATCTGGGCGTTCTGGGCCTTGATGGCATCCGTTACGTCGGTCGCCGTCATCTGGACGCTGTTGAGCTTGTTGGGATCGAGCCAGATGCGCATTGAGTACTGTGAGCCGTAAGCGTCGATATCCCCCACGCCGTTAATACGGCTGATGGGATCCTGAATATTACTGGCGACGTAGTCCGCAATGTCCTGTTTATCCATCGAGCCATCTGTCGAGACAAACGCGATGGTCAAAATATTGGTATCACCGGTTTTACGCACGGTTACACCCTGGTTCTGCACCGCCTGGGGCAGCTTGCGCATGGCCGACTGCAGCTGGTTTTGTACCTGCTGCACCGCTTCGTCCGGGTCGGTGCCCGCCTTGAAGCTCAGGGTCACCGTCGCCTGGCCCGTGGCGCTACTCTGCGAGGACATGTACATCAGGTTATCCAGACCCGTCATGTTCTGCTCGATAACCTGCGTCACGGTGTTTTCCAGCGTTTGTGCGGAAGCACCGGGGTAGTTTGCGGTGACGCGCACGTTCGGCGGTGCCAGATCGGGGTATTGCTCAACGGGAAGTGAAGTAATCGCCAGGACGCCTGTCAGGCACAACAGGATGGCAAGCACCCAGGCAAAAATGGGGCGATCGATAAAAAAATTCGCCATGAAAAAGTGACCTCGTTTTGCTGCACGTCATTATTGTTTATTGCCCGCATAACTTTAGCGGTAAGGCCCAGGTCAAACGTGGAGAAATAAAGGAGATAATGTAAATTATCATGCGCTTTTCCCTGCGCTTCCTCCTTTACCGTTATTTACCCGCCGGTGCCTCAGGTACGGGGAACGTGACGCTGACCAGCGTGCCGCCGTTTTGCGGCTGCGAAAAATGCAGCGCTCCCCCAAGCCGCTGCGCGCGTTCACGCATAATGTTCAGGCCGTAATGCCCCGGCGGCTCGCTGGCCTCGCCAATCCCGATGCCGTTGTCACGAATGCTGACGCTGTTCGTACCGTCCGCTGCCGTCACGCAGCTCACCGCGATTTCGCTGGCCTGCGCGTGCTTAATGGCGTTCAGCACGGCCTCGCGTACGATCTGTAAAAGATGCACTTGCTTTTGCGCGTCGAGCGCCAGCGAGGAGAGGCGGCAGTCGAGATGCAGCTTAGCCTGCGTCTGGCTCTGCAGGGCATCGAGGGACTCCTGCAGCGCCGCGGGTAAATTCGCGTGGTTCAGCGTGAGCCGGAAGGTGGTGAGCAATTCGCGCAGCTGCTGCCAGGCGTTGTTAAGCTCGCGGGAGAAGTCAGTGATGATGGTCTGCGCCGGGGCGTTTTCCTCCGGCACGACGCGCTTAAGCAGGGCAAGCTGAATGCGCAGATACGACAGCACCTGCGCCAGCGAATCATGCAGCTCGCGAGCGATGGTGGCGCGCTCTTCCATTAGCAGCAACTGCTGGTAATGCTTCTGTGCCTGGTTAAAGTACAGCCCGCGCCCGAGCATGGTTGCCACGCTTCGCATCAGCGGGAGGGGAACGCTGTCCGTCTCGCTTTGCCAGCGCAGCTCGCCGTAAAGGGTGTCCTGCATCAATACCGGCAGATTTTGCAGCGGGAGGCCGCGTGACTCCGTCCCTTCACACACCCGCCAGTCGTCGCTGGTGCGCAGCTCCAGATAACTCATCTGCGTATAGTCATGGACAATTTGCAGGATATGCCGGAAGCAGTGGCTGTCTATCTGGCCGGTATTCAGCGCCTGAGAGCACTTGAACAGCATGTCGAGCTGCTGGTGGGCGTCATGCAAATGCCGCGTCTTTTCCGCAACCGAGGCTTCAAGCGAGCGGTAGAGCGTGGCTAACTCGGCGGACATGTGGTTAAAGGCGCGCGAGAGCTGGCCCAGCTCGTTCGGCAGGGCGGTATCCGGCGCAGGGGTCGCAAACTCACCTCGCTCAATTCGCTCGCTGGCCGCCACCAGATTGTTCAGCGGCAATACCACCTGGCGACGGATGCGCCGCAGGGTAAACAGCGTCAGCAGCAGGATCCCAAGCGCGCCCGCCAGCGAGAGCAGGGTGACCGTCTGAATTTTATGTTCGGTGTAGTGCTGCAGGGCAAGCACGAAGGCATCAATGCGGCCGACAAAATCGCCAATGTGGCTTTGATACCACGCGCTGTCGCCGTGGGCGATGCGCGTGTCCATCTCCAGCCAGGCCACGTGCAGCTGCTGATAGCGTGCTTTCACGTTGTCCGGAACGTACCAGCGGTTCAGCTTCTGCAGGGCAGGCGCGCTCAGCGTCTGTTGCCAGTTCTCGCGATGCGCGGCAAGGGAAGGGCTGTTGCGCTGCATCTCGTAGCCCAGGCGATAGCTCTGCATGCGCAGTGAGCCCGCGATATTAATGGCTTCGGCGTCACGCTGGCTGCTGGCAAGCGTCAGCAGCGAGACGGTGCTGGTCAGCACGGATAAAACAATGATCGAAAAGAAAGCCCAGGCAAGGCTTCCGGAAACGGGTCGTTTAACGGTCACAGAACGGCTCTCTGAATAAAATTGATCTGCCACAGGTTCACTGGAAATAATTGGGCATCCTGGGCATTTGAACATTGCCCGATCGCGCCGTGATGCGTAAATACCATATTCATACAAAGAATAAGGTTATTGAACCAAAAACAGGTGTGGATATGAATCGTTTTATTATGGCTGACAGCCAGCAATGCATTGGGTGTCGCGCCTGTGAAGTGGCCTGCGTGATGGCGCACAACGGTGAGCAGCACGTCCTGAGCGAGCGCCATTTTCATCCCCGTATTACGGTCCTGCGAGCCGGCGAGAAACGAAGCCCCGTCACCTGCCATCACTGCGAAAACGCGCCCTGCGCGCAAAGCTGCCCGAACGGCGCCATCAGCAAATGCGATGACAGCGTACAGGTGAACCAACAAAAATGCATCGGCTGTAAGGCCTGCGCGGTGGCCTGCCCGTTTGGCACGATGGAAATTATCGTCACCCCGCTCGGCAGCAGCGGCGTGAAGGCCTCGGCGAACAAATGCGATCTCTGCCAGACGCGACCAAACGGCCCGGCCTGTATCGAAAACTGCCCGGCAGACGTCCTCTCCCTGGCGACGCCCGCCGTCCTGGACAATCTGGCAAAATCGCGCCGACAGCGCGCTGCCAGCCTGGAGGCGCGGCCCTGGCATGCGGAGGCCGTCAGAGAGGACGTCCCGCGCACTAAGCTGCAGCAGATGCAAACAACCCCGCCACGCGGCGAGCCCGACAAGCTGGCTGGCGCAGAGCGCGTGGGCCATTTTAACGAAATCTACCTGCCGTTCCGGGCCGAGCAGGCAGCCCGCGAGGCGTCGCGCTGCCTGACGTGCGGCGAGCACAGCATTTGCGAATGGACCTGCCCGCTGCACAACCACATCCCGCAGTGGATTGAGCGCCTCAGCGCGGGGGACATTGCCGGCGCGGTCGAGCTTTCTCATCAGACTAACTGTTTACCTGAAATTACCGGCCGCGTCTGTCCGCAGGACCGTTTATGCGAAGGGGCCTGCACAATCCGTGACGAGTCGGGCTCCGTGACCATCGGTAACATCGAGCGCTATATCGCCGAACGGGCGCTGGCGATGGGCTGGCGGCCGGATTTGTCCGCCGTCACGCCGTCAGGTAAGCGTGTCGCGATTGTCGGCGCGGGGCCTGCCGGGCTGGCGTGCGCCGACGTGCTGGCGCGCAGCGGCGTGAGCGTGACGGTTTATGACCGGCATCCGGAAATCGGCGGGTTGCTGACCTTTGGCATCCCTGCGTTCAAGCTGGACAAATCGCTGCTCGCGCGGCGCAGAGAGATATTCACCGCGATGGGGATCCGCTTTGAGCTGAACTGCGAGGTGGGGCAGGACGTGTCGATGTCACGGTTAAAGAACGAGTACGACGCCCTGTTTATTGGCGTGGGCACCTATCGCTCGATGAAGGCGGGTATCCCGCACGAAGACGCGCCAGGGGTCTATGACGCGCTGCCTTTCCTGGTGGGCAATACGCGGCATGTTATGGGGCTGGAGGAGTCGGCCAGCGAACCGTTCATCGACACCCGTGGCTTAAACGTGGTGGTGCTGGGCGGGGGCGATACCGCGATGGACTGCGTCCGCACCGCGTTACGCCACGGCGCGGCGAACGTCACCTGCGCCTATCGTCGGGATGAGGCCAATATGCCGGGGTCGAAGAAAGAGGTGAAGAACGCCAGAGAAGAGGGCGCGGCGTTTGAATTTAACGTCCAGCCGGTCGAGCTGACGCTGGATCCTGACGGAAAGGTCAACGGTATCCGGATGCTGCGTACCGCGCTCGGTGAGCCGGATGCGCAGGGGCGGCGGCGTCCCGTTCCGGTGGCGGGGAGCGAGTTTGTGATGGCCGCTGATGCGGTCATTATGGCGTTTGGTTTTAACCCGCACGCGATGTCGTGGCTGCAGGCGCAGGGCGTTGAAACGGACGAGCGCGGGCGGATTATTGCCTCGGTTGAGAGCCGCTACCGTTACCAGACGACCAACCCGCAAATTTTCGCCGGGGGTGATGCGGTACGCGGTGCGGATCTGGTGGTGACCGCCATGGCGGAAGGGCGTCACGCGGCGCAGGGGATACTCGACTGGCTGGGAGTCAGTGCGCCATAACACCATTAAACAGGCGGGCGACAAAGCGGGATTCACGGCGTAGTATAGGGCGACTCATTATGTTGTGGAGCCCGTATGACCCTGAAAATTGACGTTATCAAAGACAAAATTCTCTCTGAAAACTACTTTGTCCTGCGTAACATCACCTACGATCTTACGCGTAATAACGGTGAAGTGATCCGCCACAAACGCGAGGTCTACGACCGCGGCAACGGGGCAACCATTTTGCTCTATAACCGTGAAAAGCAGAGCGTGGTGCTGATCCGTCAGTTCAGGGTGGCGACATGGGTTAACGGCAACCCTGACGGACGTCTGATTGAAACCTGCGCGGGCCTGCTCGATGACGATGAGCCGGAAGTTTGCATCCGCAAGGAGGCCATAGAAGAAACCGGCTTCGAAGTGGGCGAGGTCAAAAAGGTCTTCGAGCTGTTTATGTCGCCCGGCGGCGTGACGGAAATCGTTCACTTCTTCATTGCGGAATACAGCGACGCGCAGCGCACCCACCGGGGCGGTGGCGTAGAGGATGAAGATATTGAAGTGCTGGAGCTCCCCTTTTCGCGGGCGCTGGAGATGATGCGTTCAGGCGAAATCAGGGATGGTAAAGCAGTGATACTACTGCAGTATTTACAGACAACCGGGTTGATGAATAGCGCTTTTGAACGGATATAGTGTGTTTTTCAGATAAATCTATCCGATAAATCCGATTGAGCCATCGCGGCGGGAACACGAAGATACTGCCCAGTTAAGCGTTTTCGTTCCGGGATTGTGTCATTCATGCGCTACAGCGTCTTTTTATTTTCCCTGTTTTGCGTGCTCCTCGCGCCGCAGGTGCGGGCTGCGCCCGCGCAGCAAGCCTTCTCTGACTGGCAGGTGACCTGCAATAACCAGAACTTTTGCCTTGCGCGCAACACGGGCGAGCACCGCGGTCTGGTCATGACGCTCACCCGTAGCGCCGGGGCGAAAACGGATGCCACGCTGCGTATCGATCTCGGCGGACTTGAAACGCCCTCCGTCAAAGAGCCAGAAATTTCCTCCCGGCTGCTGCTGGATAACGCCCCCCTGAAGCTGGACAGGCAGCACTGGCAGCTCGCGCCCTGGCATCTGAAAACGGACGATGCGGCCACCATTACCGCCTTTCTGAAAAACATCCAGGAAGGGAAAGCCCTGACCCTGCGCGACGGCAAGCAGGTCATTTCCCTGAGCGGTTTGAAAGCGGCGCTGCTGTTCATTGATGCCCAGCAAAAGCGCGTCGGCAGCGAAACCGCATGGATTAAAAAGGGTGACGATCCGCCGTTAAGCGTGCCGCCCGCACCCGCCCTGAAAAAAGTGGCTGTCGTGAACCCCACCCCAACACCGCTTTCCCACGCTGAACTGAACGACCTGCTGGATTATGGTACCGGGCGGATGAACAGCAGCCAGTGCTCGCTGGATCCTAACCGCCGGGAAGTGCGCGTTACCGCGTTAACCGATGATAAAGCGCTGCTGATCGTCAGTTGCGAGGCGGGGGCCTATAACACGGTCGATCTGGCGTGGCTGGTATCACGTAAGAAACCCTTCTCCGCCCGTAGCGTCAGGCTGCGGCTGCCGTTTACGCCGTCAAGCGACAGCAGCGAAATGGAGTTAATGAACGCCAGCTTCGATGAGAAAACGCGCGAACTGACCACGCTGGCACTGGGGCGCGGTGTGGGGGATTGCGGGATCCAGACGCGCTGGCGCTTTGACGGCCAGCGTTTTCGCCTGGTGCGTTATGCCGAAGAGCCCAGCTGTGATAGCTGGAACGGGCCAGATGCCTGGCCGACGCTGTGGATCACGCGCTAGCTTTTAGCCGCCTTACCCGGCCAGCAACACATCCGAAACGTAGGCCGGGTAAGCGACAGCGCCACCCGGCAAAGCAGACCGCACTCTGGTCACTGTTTACGGAAAAAGTCGTTATACAGCATGTACAGATGCGCAGCGCTCCAGGAGAAGTTGGGGGCGCCTTGCTGCGCGCCGGTCAGCGGATTGTAGTTTTCCTGGATCGGGCCGTCGGACGTTAACCCCTTTGCGTGCTTGAAGAAGTTTTCAGCCAGCGTTTGTGCCTGTTCCCGATAGCCATAGCGTTCCATCCCTTTCAGGCCAAACCAGAACTGGTCGACCCAGACCCGCCCGCGCCAGTAGATATCCGGGCCAAATGCCGGGTTGGTTAGTGCGGCAGTTCCGAGCGGCACATACGTGTTAAACTCTTTCGGATCCAGCATCACCTTCACCACGGCATCAGCATGCTCCTGCGTTGCCGCGCCGTTAAACAGCGGCGACCAGCCCTCCGGGCCTTTACCGCGCTCGACGATCGGTTTGCCCGCACAACCGTTGGCCAGCGGTTTATCCTCAATGCGGATGTCATAGTAAAAACCGCTTTTCGCGTCGAACATGCAGGTATTGATGTAGATCGCGAGCTTATCCGCCAGTTTGCGGTAGCGGCTGGCCTCCTGCTCTTTACCCAGCAGGCTCGCCATCTGCGCCAGATAGTGGTTGTCGCTGTACATATAGCTCGCCTGGTCGACGGACTCCTGCAGCAGCGAATAGCCCAGTAGCCTGCCCTCTTTGTCGCGGTTTTCGGCAAACTTCACCGTCCAGTCGCTGCGCTTGCCGCCGTTTTCGACGTATTTATCCAGCTGGGCTTTATCGATAAAGCCGAAGACGGCGGCGTCATCGCGCCCCGATTCCCACGAGGCCGCAACCTGCGCCGGGATCTCCAGGCTGTCGTAATGGCCTTTATCGACCACGCGGGCATAGTTGTTCAGGCCGGAAAGCGACTCTTCTTTATCGCCTTTTTTCACCGTAAAGAGCATTTCGCCGCTGGCGGTATTATGGGCTTTATCACGCGTCGCGCCGTACTCCGGCACGCCGTTGCCGTTATGGTCGCGGTTGCGCAGCCACCAGTCGTGATAGGCCACCAGTTTAGGGTACATTTCCGCCAGCCAGGCCTTGTCCCGGGTGGTGTTGTACACCTCCATCACCGACCACGCGGCCAGGCTCGGCTTGGTATTGCGCTCGTTCCAGTTGCCGCCGTCGCCGCCGCGTTCCGGACTCAGGTTCCAGGCGATGAGATCCGGCACAAAGCCGGCATCCTGCGGACGCACCGGATCGTCAGGTTTGATTTGCCAGGAGAAGACCGCGCGAATGTTCTCTTTGGCGATATCCGGGTTGAAATGCGACATGGCAAACGCCTGTTTCCAGGTATCCCACGGCCAGGTCTGGTTGCCGGAGAACCAGCGTCCGGTGACGGATGGCGTCACCGTGTTATAGCGCACCGCTCCGCCAGGCGAACGCCAGTTGCCGTTCAGCGTTTCGATGGCTTTCACCGCCACGCGGGTTTGCTCGGGCGTCGCGTTTGGGTTGGTTAACCCTTTCTGCAAATAGCCTTCCCAGCGCCGCTGCGAGGCCGTCATATAGAAGGCCGGGCGCGCCAGAATATCGCGGATCTGCATCTGCTCGCGCTTCGCCTCATCGACGTTGAGCAGATGGGAGTAGGTGGTGTACAGCGTGGTGCTGCCGGTAATATGCGCCCGGCTGGTAAAGCGATGCCCGTCGACGGTGGTCTCGACGGGGATGGATTTATGCACCTGATATTCGGAGCTGCCGGAGGTCAGCAGATCCCATGTGGAACGCACCTTGCCAAAGGTCACCTTCAGGCCGTCACGCGCGGGGACCAGCCTGCGCTGATAGTCCGGATACGCGCCGTCGACAGTTTTATCCGACAGCGGTTTGCCCGCTTTGGCCTCCAGCTTCTCCAGCAGTTCGCCGTCCCACACCAGGTCGAGCGGTGCCTTGCTGGTGATGCGGGTTTCCAGCAGCGAGGTGCGCGCGGTGGCAAAGCGCAGCGTCATCGCGATCTGCACGTCTTTGGCGCTCAGCGTCTGCACCAGCGCGCCGGGAATGCTGTAGGCCTCGAGGGTAAAATCGACTTTTTTGCCGTTCTGATACACGCTCAGGCGATCGAAATTCGTCGCCATAAAGTTGATGTACTCTTCGGTGAGCAGCGCTACGCCGGGAAATCCTCCCTGAGTCTGCGGCCCATCCGGCAGCAAATGCCCATGCCAGGCACCCAAATCGAAAAAGGGGTTAAATCGCTGGTGGTCGTCATCGTCAAAATCGTGCATATACGCCGGTGCACCGGCGCGGTTGATGACGTTTTTAAAATCATCTGGGGCGGCGGCGTGGGCCGAAAAACTGAGCGCCAGCGCGCAGGCCAGCGGTGTAAGGCTGAGTTTCATGGGGAAGATCCTTTTACCAGTAAAAGTATTGCATCAGGAAGACCCGGTCGCTCGGGTCGCCGGAGGCATTTTTCATATAGAACCGGCTGTCGGCTGCGGTAGCAAAGCGCCCATCGCCGTACTCGTACCAGATACCGAACTGCATAAACGAGGTCGTTTCATCGGCGGCATTGTCCGGGCGGTGCTTTGCATAGCTGTAAGCGGTGGAGAGATAAACGCCTTTTAACGCTTCAACCATGGCGCTGACCATATAGCCGGTCTCAGTGCCGGAGACGTCCTTGCCGCTGGCCCGCCCGGTGTGATGCCAGGCGCGCGCCGCCAGATTGGGCGACAGAATGCCGGTTAAAAAGAGCTGACCGGTGCCGTCGGTGACCTCAAGCCCGTTCATCCAGGTGACGTCTTTGACGAGGTCATACTGGATATAGCCGTTGGCCATCGCCGGATAGGTATACTTATCGTCATAGCGATCGTATTTACCAAAGTGCAGCCAGGCTTTGCTCTCGTCATGGTGCCCCGCAGGCGTGGCGGTGACGCTATAGCGCAGGTTTCCCGAGCGGTTTTGTACCTTTAGCGCATACATAATGTCGCGGGTGTTGGGGATCACGTAGCCCAGGTCGGGCGTGAAATCCCCCCACCACTGCAGGTCATCGAGGGAGGAGTCCTGACGCAGGCTCAGCATGATTTCGGTATTGCCGTCAGTTTTGTAGCCGCCGTAAAAGCGGTTAAGCCCACCTTCGAATCCGCCCCAGCTGTGGTCGGGCACCCAGGCGTTGCCCTGATGGTCCGCCTGTACGGTCCAGCCCTCGCCGTAAATCAGGCCGAACCAGTGCCCGTGCTTCATTTCCAGACCACCCTCAATATAGGTGCCGTCACTGTATTTATGTTTATCCTGACCTTCTAAATCCATATATCCGCCGACCCCCAGTTCGCCATAAAAACGAAATGACGGAGAGGTGATTTCAGGCGTTTTGGTATCGTCGTGCTCGGCTGGCCGCGCCTCTTCTGCGGCAAATGACGGGCAGCAGAAGGAGAGGGCGGCCAGCGCCCAGAACGTTTTAGTTTTAATTGTCATACACTCATCCCAAAGAAAAAATATCCCTGCCTGCCGTATTACTGACTATTCGAGGCCGGTGATGCTTCAATATGTTGTTGTTCTTTTGATAATCCTCTGACGTATTTGCTGTATTTCCACCAGGCAAATCCGAGGAATAAAACAATGCCGCCGACGTTATAGAAAATAATCGTCAGAATATTGCCCCCGGTAGGGAAGGTTGAGGCCACAAAGCCGATGGCGAATATCACAATCAGCATCGACACCACCACCATGCCCGTGGTGCGTGAGCCCATTTTGAAATCGCGCGGGAGATGATCGAGCCTGCGACGCAGGTTCAGGTAAGCCAGCATGATGAACAGCGGCGGTAACATCGACGCGGCCGCGGTCATATTGATCACGGTATTCATCAGCTCCTGCGCGGTATTGGACCCCATGGTTGGGATAATCATTAACGGAATGACGATCAGATACTGGATCCACGCCGCCCGCGCCGGTACGCCGTTCTCGTTCAGCGCCACGGTTTTTGGCCCAAAAATGCCGCTCGGGATTTCAGAGAAGAAGATTTTGACCGGCGTTGCGGTCCACATCAGCAGCGAGCCGAACATCGCGGTAAAGGAGACCAGGCCGACAAAGCGGTTCATCAGCACTTCCGGCAGGCCAAACCACACCGCCAGGCCGTGGAATACCTGCACCGAGCCGCCGGTAAATTTCAGCTCTTTACTGCTGATGAAGACGTTAATCAGCACCGAGGAGATGGAGTAGAGCACGCCGATGAAAATCCCCGCCAGAATGATCACCTTCACGAAGGATTTTGAACCGCCCTTGACGTCGTTAACGTACACGGCAACGGACTCTGCGCCCCCGGCGGCCATGAATATCCAGGTGGTGATGCCGAGGAAGGCCCAGTTGAAGTTGGGGATCATCGCGTCAACGGTAATCGGGTCGGCTGGCTGCACGCCGCCCACCAGCGCCGCACCGGCCAGCAGAATATAGGAGAGGGTCAGCAGCAGCATGAGCGTAGAGGTCACTGAGGTGATCGGCCCCAGCATTTTTGCCCCGTTGGTGGACACCCAGGTCGAGAAGGCGAACAGCACCATGCTCAGTACCGTGGTGGCGAACGGCGTAAGAATGTACTCATAGCCCAAAAAGGCGTAAGAGGCGTAGGCGATGACGCGCGGCAATAACGAGGTGAAGAAGAACAGGTTCACGAACCAGTAGGTGTAGGCGGTAATAAACGCCCAGCGCCCGCCCAGCGAACTTTTCACCCAGGCGTACACGCCCGCTTCGGAGTTTTTATTCAGGGAGACAAACTCCGCGATGATTAAGCAGAAAGGAATAAAGTAGAACAGGGTGGCTAAAAAGAACATCGGCGCCGAGGCAAGCCCCAGCTCGATATTGTTGTTGATAACGTTGTTAAAACTGAATACGGCGGCAAACGTCAGCGACAGCAGGCCGAATTTGCCGATGGTATTACGCTTGGTAGTTTCAGACATAACATATCTCCGGGTACGAGGAGGGCGGTGCTTCATTGGCACCGCTGGATTTTTTATTTGTTATGGAAATAGCCGTCTTCGATGGTCACATAGAGGACGACTTTTTTTGCCGGCGTTTCGCTGATAAAGCGATACGCCTCGTGGTTTTCACAAATCACGATTTGCCCCTCGCGCACCTGTTCGGTTTGACCCACGCCTTTCAGGTATTCGCGGTCGGTTTCATCGCGGTAGCACTCCACAAGCTGAAGGGTGTCCTTTGCGGCGTACTCAATTTTCTGTGCGCCCTGCAGGTAGTAATGCACCTCGAAATAGCGGCGATGGCCAACGAACAGCGCGTCGGTGCTGGCATCGCAGGCCACGCGGTAGGCCAGCGAATCGCCAATTGAGTGGGCAACGCCGGGCTGGATGTGGTCGCTATTGTTGATGGCCTCTGCGCAGCGCTGCCATTTACGGCCCGTGCGATAACGCTGCTGGAACTGCTCCAGGCTGTCGAGAACGATCATTTGTCTGCCTCGCTGTGTGAATTCATGGAAAAGAAACCGGTGCCGAACCGATGGCGCGCCAGCGTCTGCGCGGCGGTTTGTCCGCCTTCCAGCGGAAGCAGGGTGAAGCCGTAGCGGAACGGCCTGAACCAGACGCGCCAGGTGTCCAGCACTTCGCTTCCCCAGGAGTTGGAGCCCAAACCCAGGAGCTGATGGTCAAGGTTGAGGGTGATGTCATCGCAGCGACGCAGTTCGTTGCAGTGCTGCGCGGCGTGAATGTCCTCTGCCGTGTAGTGCCAGGCGCTGAAGTGAACAGGTTGCTCAGGCACCACCAGCAGGCCGCTGCCGCGACGGTTGGCGAGCGTAGCCCAGCGCACCTGCTGGCGGTTGCCGTTGTTCTGCGGGAACGGGTAGTTTTCAAACATCTCATCCACCGTGGTGTGCCACAGATCGATAGTGCTGGCCTGCTGGCTGTCCGGGTAGTTCTCACCGGGCCCGCGTCCGTAGTAGCTCACCTGGTCGAATTCGCCGTTGATGCCGAGGGTAAAGCCGATGCAAGGAATAATGTGCGGGTAATCGCCGTAGCGTTCACCGCTCAGCTCAACGTTAATTTGCCCGTCGGCGGCAATGCGCCAGCGATAGGTGCAGCGCATGCCAAAATCAAACACCGGCGGGGCGATCAGCGTGCGGGTGGTAATGATGACCGCATCGTCGTGCTGCTCGACCTCAAAACCGCGCAGGTGCTCCTGCATAATCTGCAGGTGGTTGGGTTGCCACAGCCCCTCATACTCCTGCTTGTGGTTATCAATCATCGGTTTGAAAAAGTTTATTTTCGGTTCACGGGTGAGGTTTTCCTCACCGTTAACCTGCCAGGACCAGAGTTTCCCCGTCACTTTTGAGAAGCGTGCGCGGAAGTTATGTCCGGTCACGCTGCAGCTCAGGCGGTCCTCTTCCAGCAGCAGCGGCGTCGCGTTGGCGTTAATAAACGGCGTGGCGTGATCCGTGCGCGCTTTTAGCGGGAATTGATACACCGCGATCTCGTGCCCGGCTTCGCTGTAGCGCGTGCGGCTGTTTTTGCTGATGCGCACGGTCAGGAACATTTCGCGCTCGTCGGGGGCGGGCAGGTCCAGAGGCATGCTGCGCGCGCTGTTGGGCCCGAGGCCAGTGATATGCAGCGGCTGGCTGTAAAGCGTTTCCCCTTCCGCACGCACCTCCACGAGCAGGGTGTAATCATCCAGCGTGGTAAACCAGAAGCGGTTTTCAACGTGCAGCTCGCCGTTCTGCCAGCGCAGCTTGACCGGGGCAATCACCTGCTTATATTCACGCAGCCCGGGGCCTGGCGTTTGGTCTGAGTAGATCAGCCCGTCGAGACAGAAGTTGTAATTATTCGGGTAGTCACCAAAGTCGCCGCCGTAGGCGTAGTACGTATTGCCGCTGGCATCTGCCGCCTGAATACCGTGGTCGCACCACTCCCAGACGTAGTGGCCCTGAATGCAGTCGTGGCGATCGAAGACGTTTTGATACTCCGTCAACCCGCCCGGGCCGTTGCCCATCGCATGGGCGTATTCGCAGATAATTCGCGGTTTTGCGTGGGGATATTCACCGAACAGATTCATCAGCGGCACGCGGGTGTACATGGTCGAGATGATATCAACCACCTCGGCGTCGCGATCTTCTTCGTAGTGCAGCAGGCGCGTGTCATCCAGCGCCTTTGCCGCCCGGGCCATGGCGCGGATATTACAGCCGTAGCCGGACTCGTTTCCAAGCGACCAGATGATGATTGAAGGATGGTTTTTCTGGGCGTGGATATGGCGCACGATGCGCTCAACGTAAACGGGCTCCCACGCCGGATCGTCCGTGATGCGGCTCAGATCGCCGACGTTGGCAAAGCCGTGAGATTCCACGTCCGTTTCCGCCATCACGAACAGGCCGTAGATGTCGCACAGCTCGTAGAAGCGCGGATCGTTAGGGTAGTGGGCGGTGCGTACCGAGTTGATGTTGTGCTGCTTCATCAGGATCAGGTCGCGCTCGACGCGATCCATCCCTACGGCGCGGCCCTTCTGGTGATCGTTATCGTGGCGGTTCACGCCGTGCAGCTTCAGGTAGCGGTTGTTCACGTAGAACACGCCGTCGCACACCTTGATGTCGCGGAATCCGACGCGCTGCGGGATCACTTCCAGCACCTGTCCGTGCGCGTCTTTTAACGTCATCACAAGATGGTAAAGGTACGGTGATTCCGCAGACCACTGCTGAGGCCGTTTGACCTCAATGCTGAAGGCCGTTTCCGCGCTGCGGGCCACGGTCAGGCTGCCGGTCGTGCCCTGGTGGAGCACTACCTCGCCATCGTACAGGGCATACTCCAGCGTCACGGCTGATGCCTGCGGGGCCAGGTTTTCCAGCTCCAGCTGACAGAAGAGGGTGGCGTCCTGATACGCCTCGTCGAAGGTGGTTCTGACGGTGAAATCGCGCACGTGAGCAGGATTTTTTCCGACCAGGTAGACGTCGCGGAAAATGCCGGCCGTCCACCACATGTCCTGGTCTTCAATGTAGGTGGAGTCCGCCCACTGCATCACCCGCACGCACAGCAGGTTTTGCCCGCTATGCACCGCGTGGCTGATGTCAAACTCGGCGGTCAACCTGCTGCCTTTGCTAAAGCCAATGTACTGACCATTCACGTAGACTTCGAAATAGGTTTCGACGCCGTCAAACTTGATGAGGGTCTGCTTACCCTGCCAGCCGTCCGATAGCGTGAAGTGGCGCTGATATGCCCCGGTGGGGTTATCCGCGGGCACCCGGGGGACATCCACCGGGAAGGGGAAGCCTTCGTCGGTGTATTGCAGCTGGCCGTGGCCTTCCATCTGCCACATGGCCGGCACGGTGATGTCGTCCCAGCCGGTTATGTACTCTGAGGTGAAGCTTTCCGGGACATAGAGCGGATGCGTGAAAAAACGAAAATTCCACTGGCCGCTGAGTGATAAAAAGCGGCTGCTGGCTTCGCGGGCAAAGGTGCGAGCCTGCGCGACGGTATCATATGAGAAGAAGTACGCACGCGGCGGGAGCCGGTTCTCGTGCGTGAGTTGAATATTTTCCCAGCGATTCATGCTATCTCCCTGTAGGGGTAAAACATCATTGCTGAGAAGTTTAGTAAAATATTTACTAAATAAAATCAGTAAAACCGATTTGCTTTAACTCGATCACGAAATAAAAAAATGCCGGGCATGCCCGGCTGGGTGTTGAGCGTGGGGGATTAACGGGTCGTGCCGCGCAGCTTCAGCACGCTCGGGACAAAGACCTGCAGCGGCAGCGCTCGGCCGTCGCGGGATTTTTCCAGCAGCAGGTTAACCCCCTGGCTGCCCATCATTTCCGAGTGGATGCGCACGGTAGAGAGCGGTGGAAAGGTGAAGCGGGCGGTCGGGATATCGTTCACGCTGATGAGCGAAATGTCCTCGGGGATCGCCAGCCCTTTTTCATGAATAGCGCGCAATACGCCGATGGCTATCGAATCAGAGGCGACAAACAGCGCGTCAGGCCAGCTTGCCTGCGCCAGCATGGTTTTTGCCAGTTCATACCCGGACGAACTGGAAAAGCCGCCGCGCCAGATGTCCTGTTCTGACACCACCCCTTTCAGGCGGCCATACTCCACGAAAGCGGCTTCGCGGATATCGGCTTTTCCGGGCTCATCTTCCCCGCCAATAAAGCCAATACGCTTAACGTTTTGATGAATAAAGAAATCAACGATCTGCTTGCTGATGCGCGAGAGGTCAATGTCGACGGAATCGTACCCGCTGCCGGGCTCGTGAAAATCGATAAAGCAGACGTTGTCCGTTAAGGCCATCGCGGTACGGCGAATCGCCGAGGAGGGCTTGCCAACGATCAGTACGCCGGTGAGTTTTTTAATCTCAGGCAGGGTGGCGTTGGCGTAGCAGTTGCTCAGCTCGACGCCCAGTTTTTCACACTGCGTCTCAATCCCGTGGCGGATGGCAAGGTAGTAAGGGTCGTTAATCTCCAGCTCTTGCTGGTAGCTGTAGAGTGCCAGAATGTGTTGCTGACCCACCGCAGCAGACTGCATTTTGCGCGACGTGCTGCTCTTATATTCCAGCTTTTCTGCAATCTCCAGAATGCGGTGTTTGGTCTCTTCTTTTACGTTCAACGTTGGGTCATCGTTTAAAACCCGGGATACCGTCGCCAGCGAAACGCCAGCCTCCGTCGCGATGTCTTTGAGCGTTGCCATGTTTGTCCTTATTCCCCCACGTGGTAACCCATTGTAAAGGATGAATCAGGACATGCATCCGTTTTTAGTAAATATCCTGCCCATTGATTCCGGCAAATACCGTGCTAGTATTTAGTAAAATTTTACCAAGGAGAGAGCATGGAAACGGTAGCTTACGATGACTTTGCAAAGCTGGAGATCCGCGTGGGGACGATCGTGGACGTTAAGCGCCACGCTAACGCAGACAAACTCTATATCGCGCAGATTGATGTGGGCGGCAGAACGCTGCAAACCGTCACCAGCCTGGTGCCGTATTACCGGGAAGAGGAGTTGATGGGAAAAACGGTGGTGGTGCTGTGCAATCTGGCGAAAGCGAAGATGCGCGGCGAAACGTCTGAATGCATGTTGCTCTGCGCGGAAACCGATGACGCCAGCGAAAGCGTGTTGTTAACGCCGGAGCGGGCGATGGCGGCGGGCGTGCGGGTGGTATAAAAAAGGGTGGCAATGCCACCCGATTGTGTAGGCCCGGTAAGCGCAGCGCCACCGGGCACGCAGGCCGCACTAGATCACGCTCAACGCCTTCTCTACCACGTTCTCAACGGTAAAGCCGAAGTACGGGAACAGCTTGTCGGCAGGGGCGGACTCGCCGTAGCCCCGCATGCCAACAATCGCCCCCTTAAGCCCGACGTATTTGTACCAGTAGTCGGCAATACCGGCTTCCACCGCCACGCGCGCCGCGACGTTAGAGGGCAGAACCGATTCCCGGTACGCCTCGTCCTGAGCGTCAAAGATATCCGTCGACGGCAGGGACACCACGCGCACCGCGTGGCCTTCGGCGGTCAGTTTTTCCGCCGCTTTCACCGTGATTTCCACCTCCGAACCGGTTGCAATCAGGATCACGTCCGGCTTGCCGCCGCTGTCTTTCAGGATGTAGCCGCCGCGGGCGATATTTTTCACCTGCTCCGGGGTGCGCTCAATCTGCGCCAGGTTCTGGCGTGACAGAATTAATGCCGTTGGGCCATTGTGGCGCTCTACCGCCAGCTTCCAGCCGACCGCCGCTTCGACCTGATCGCACGGACGCCAGGTGCTGAAGTTTGGCGTCAGGCGCAGGCTCGCCAGCTGTTCAACCGCCTGGTGCGTCGGGCCATCTTCCCCCAGCCCGATGGAGTCATGGGTGTAGACCATAATCTGGCGCGCCTTCATCAATGCCGCCATGCGCGCCGCGTTACGGGCGTACTCGACAAACATCAGGAAGGTGGCGGTGTAGGGCACGAAGCCGCCGTGATGGGCGATGCCGTTGGCAATGGCGGTCATCCCGAACTCACGCACGCCGTAGTGGATATAGTTCCCGGCAATGTCCTCCTTCAGCGATTTCGAGCCGGACCAGATGGTCAGGTTACTCGGTGCCAGATCCGCCGAGCCGCCCAGCAGTTCAGGCAGGATAGGGCCGATGGCATTCAGCGTATTTTGCGAGGCCTTACGGGTGGCAATTTTCGCCGGGTTGGACTGCAGGTTTTCAATCAGCGCCTGGGTTTTATCGTCCCAGTCTTCCGGCAGGCCGCCGCTCATGCGGCGGGAAAACTCGGCGGCCAGCTCCGGGTGCGCTTTTTTGTAAGCGGCAAACTTCTCGTTCCAGGCCTGCTGCGCTTTTTCACCCGTTTCTCGGGCATCCCATGCCCTGTAGATCTCTTTCGGGATCTCAAACGGCGGATGTTTCCAGCCCAGCTTTTGCCGGGTCAGCGCGACTTCCTCTTCACCCAGCGCCGCGCCGTGCGCCTCTTCTTTGCCCGCCTTGTTCGGCGAGCCGAAGCCGATAGTCGTGCGGCAGATAATCAGCGACGGTTTGTCCTTCACGCTTTGCGCTTCCTGAATCGCCTTTTTCACCGCCTCAGGGTCGTGACCGTCGATCTCATGCACCACGTGCCAGTGGTAGGCCTCGAAGCGTTTCGCCGTGTCGTCGGTAAACCAGCCCTCGGTTTCCCCGTCGATGGAGATGCCGTTGTGATCGTAAAACCCGATCAGCTTGCCCAGCCCCAGCGTGCCCGCCAGCGAGCAGACCTCGTGGGAAATCCCCTCCATCAGGCAGCCGTCGCCCATAAACACGTAGGTGTAGTGGTCGACAATCTCGTGGTCCGGCTGGTTAAACTGTGCCGCCAGCGTGCGCTCGGCAATCGCCAGCCCGACCGCGTTGGCCAGCCCCTGGCCGAGCGGCCCGGTTGTGGTTTCCACGCCTGGCGTATAGCCAATTTCCGGGTGTCCCGGTGTTTTGGAATGCAGCTGGCGGAAGTTTTTCAGCTCCTCAAGCGGCAGGTCGTAGCCGGAGAGATGCAGCAGGCTATAGAGCAGCATTGAGGCGTGGCCGTTGGAGAGAATAAAACGGTCGCGATCGTACCAGGCGGGGTCGTTGGGGTTGTGCTTCAGGAAGTCGTTCCACAACACTTCGGCAATATCAGCCATGCCCATCGGTGCGCCGGGGTGACCGGAATTGGCTTTCTGCACGGCATCCATGCTGAGGGCGCGAATGGCATTGGCTAGCTCTTTACGGGACATAGTTCACTCCGTGGCAAGGTTAAAGTTTGGCGGCGAGAAGATCTTCAAGTTTGCGCTGGTCGACGGCGAACAGGCGGATACCTTCCGCCAGTTTTTCCACGGCCATGGCGTCCTGGTTATGCTCCCAGCGGAATTCGGCTTCGGTCATGGCTTTTGGTTTTGGCAGGACGGTAGAGGTGGGCACCAGCTTGCGGATCACCGTCTCTTCTTTGTCCTGCAGCTCTTTAAGCAGATTAGGGGAGATAGTCAGGCGGTCGCAGCCCGCGAGGGCGAGGATCTGCTCGGTACGGCGGAAGCTCGCCCCCATCACGATGGTTTCATAGCGGTGCTGCTTGTAATAGTCGTAGATATTACGGACCGACTTCACGCCCGGATCCTCATCCACCACGTACGGGTCCATCGGCTGTTTCGCCTGGTACCAGTCGTAGATGCGGCCGACAAACGGCGAGACGAGGAACACGCCCGCTTCAGCGCAGGCGCGTGCCTGGGCAAACGAGAACAGCAGCGTCAGGTTGCAGTGGATCCCCTCTTTTTCCAGCACTTCCGCCGCGCGGATGCCTTCCCAGGTGGAGGCGAGTTTGATCAGAATGCGTGATTTATCGATTCCCTGCTCCTGGTAGAGTTCAACCAGGCGACGGGCTTTGTTGATGCTCTTTTCTTTATCGAACGAGAGGCGGGCGTCGACTTCGGTTGAAACGCGCCCCGGGATGCTTTTCAGAATTTCCGCACCGAAATTAACCGCCAGCTTGTCGCTGGCTTCCGCGACCTGCTGCTCCTGCGTTTTCCCGCGCTGTTTACCGTAGGCAATGGCGTCATCAATCAGATGACTAAAGTGCGCAAGCCCGGCTGCCTTGAGCAGGAGCGACGGGTTGGTGGTCGCATCTTCCGGCTGATAGTGGCGAATCGACTCGATATCGCCGCTGTCTGCGACCACGGTGGTGAATTGTTTGATGCCGTCTAGCTGGTTCATAAATAATTACTCCTTGGAAATAAAAGAGTTAGATGAGTGCGTTAGTTCACACTTCTGAGAAAATCATGATGGACTTAACAAAAAAGCATAGCAGACGGGGGCGGCATTGCTTTTGAGACGGGTAACATGGCTGTTATAAATTGATAACAATTTTTGATGTGTGATGGTGAGAGTTTGGCAGCCTTCAAAGTTTATGTGCTGTCCTGCGGCGATACTATCTGACCGATACGTAAAAGGAATAACAAGATGGACGATCAGTTAAAACAGAGTGCCCTCGATTTTCACGAGTTCCCCGTCCCGGGCAAAATCCAGGTTTCCCCAACCAAGCCGCTTGCGACCCAGCGCGATCTGGCGCTGGCCTATTCACCGGGCGTAGCCGCCCCGTGTCTGGAAATCGAAAAAGACCCGCTGGCAGCCTACAAATACACCGCGCGCGGCAACCTCGTCGCCGTTATCTCGAACGGCACGGCGGTGCTGGGTCTCGGTAACATCGGCGCCCTGGCCGGGAAGCCGGTGATGGAAGGGAAGGGCGTTCTGTTCAAGAAATTCGCCGGTATCGACGTGTTCGATATCGAGGTGGACGAACTCGATCCCGATAAATTCATCAACGTGGTGGCCGCGCTGGAGCCGACCTTCGGCGGGATCAACCTGGAAGACATCAAAGCGCCGGAATGTTTCTATATCGAGCAGAAGCTGCGCGAGCGTATGAACATTCCCGTGTTCCATGATGACCAGCACGGCACCGCGATTATCAGCACCGCCGCCATTCTGAACGGCCTGCGCGTGGTTGAGAAAAATCTCTCTGACGTGCGCATGGTGGTTTCTGGCGCAGGCGCTGCGGCCATCGCCTGTATGAACCTGCTGGTGGCGCTGGGGATGCAGAAACACAACATCGTGGTCTGCGACTCCAAAGGCGTTATCTATAAAGACCGCGAGCCCAACATGGCGGAAACCAAAGCGGCGTATGCTGTGGAAGACGACGGCAAGCGCACGCTCGAGGACGTCATTGACGGCGCGGATATCTTCCTCGGCTGCTCCGGCCCGAAAGTGCTGACCCAGGAGATGGTGAAGAAGATGGCGCGCGCGCCAATGATCCTGGCCCTGGCGAACCCGGAACCGGAAATTCTGCCGCCGCTGGCGAAAGCGGTGCGTGAAGACGCCATTATCTGTACCGGCCGTTCTGACTACCCGAACCAGGTGAACAACGTGCTCTGCTTCCCGTTCATCTTCCGCGGGGCGCTGGACGTTGGCGCAACGGCGATCAACGAAGAGATGAAGCTTGCCGCCGTTCACGCCATCGCGGAGCTGGCCCACGCCGAGCAGAGCGAAGTGGTTGCCTCAGCCTACGGCGATCAGGATCTGAGCTTTGGCCCGGACTACATCATTCCAAAACCGTTCGACCCGCGTCTGATTGTGAAAATTGCGCCAGCGGTGGCCAAAGCGGCGATGGATTCCGGCGTGGCGACGCGTCCGATTCAGGATTTCGACGCTTACGTTGATAAGCTCACCGAGTTTGTCTATAAAACCAACCTGTTCATGAAGCCGATCTTCTCGCAGGCGCGCGCCGACGCGAAGCGCGTGGTGCTGGCGGAAGGGGAAGAGGCGCGCGTGCTGCACGCCACCCAGGAGCTGATCACCTTAGGTCTGGCGAAGCCGATCCTGATTGGTCGTCCGAGCGTGATTGAGATGCGCATTCAGAAGCTGGGCCTGCAGATTAAGCCGGGCGTCGACTTCGAGATCGTCAACAACGAATCCGATCCGCGCTTCAAAGAGTACTGGAGCGAATACTACGCGATCATGAAGCGCCGCGGGATCACCCAGGAGCAGGCGCAGAAAGCCGTCATCAGCAACACGACGGTGATCGGCGCGATCATGGTCCATCGCGGCGAAGCGGACGCGCTGATCTGCGGCACCATCGGCGATTACCACGAGCACTTCAGCGTGGTGCAGGAGATCTTCGGCTATCGCGACGGCGTTCATACCGCCGGGGCGATGAACGCCCTGCTGCTGCCGAGCGGCAACACCTTTATCGCTGACACCTACGTTAACGACGATCCGAGCCCGGACGAGCTGGCGGAGATCACCGTGATGGCCGCAGAGACCGTGCGCCGCTTTGGTATCGAGCCGAAGGTAGCGCTGCTGTCGCACTCAAACTTTGGTTCGTCTAAATCCGCGGCGGCCTGCAAAATGCGTCAGACGCTGGAGCTGGTGCGCGAGCGTGCGCCGGAGCTGATGATTGACGGGGAGATGCACGGCGATGCGGCGCTGGTGGAGAGCATCCGCAACGAGCGTATGCCGGACAGCCCGCTGAAAGGATCGGCGAATATACTGATTATGCCGAACGTGGAAGCGGCGCGTATCAGCTATAACCTGCTGCGCGTCTCCAGCTCTGAAGGGGTGACCGTAGGACCGGTGCTGATGGGGGTGGCGAAACCGGTGCACGTGTTAACGCCGATTGCCTCTGTGCGCCGCATCGTGAATATGGTGGCGCTGGCGGTGGTTGAGGCGCAGACGCAGCCTCTGTAAGCGCGTGGTGTCGGGTGGCGCGTTCGCTTACCCGACCTACGGGTTGACCAGGCCGGATAAGCGCAGCGCCATCCGGCAGTTACACCCAGTCCCGAACCTGAATAAACTCACTCAAGGCAGCCTCCGGGCTGCCTTCTTTTGGCTCGTAGCAGTACTCCCAGCGCACCAGCGGCGGCATCGACATCAGAATTGACTCCGTGCGCCCGCCGGTCTGCAGGCCGAACAGCGTCCCGCGATCCCACACCAGGTTGAACTCCACGTAGCGCCCGCGACGATAGAGCTGGAACTCGCGTTCGTGCACGCCGTAGTCAGTATTTTTACGGCGTTCGACGATGGGCAGATAGGCGTCGGTATAGCCTTCGCCCACCGCACGCATAAAGCTGAATGCGGTATCAAAATCGGGGGTGTTGAGATCGTCAAAGAACAGCCCGCCGATGCCGCGCTGCTCGTCGCGGTGCTTCAGGTAAAAGTAGTCATCGCACCACTTTTTGAATTTCGGGTAGACGTCTTCGCCAAACGGCAGACAAAGGTCCCGCGCGGTGGTGTGCCAGTGCACGGCATCCTCTTCGAAGCCGTAGTAGGGCGTCATGTCGAAACCGCCGCCAAACCACCAGACCGGATCGGCCCCCGGTTTTTCCGCAATGAAAAAGCGGACGTTGGCGTGGCTGGTCGGCACAAACGGGTTGTGCGGATGCACCACCAGCGAGACGCCCATCGCTTCGAAGCTGCGACCCGCGAGTTCAGGACGATGTGCGGTCGCCGACGCGGGCATAGCGTCTCCGTGAACGTGGGAAAAATTCACGCCCGCCTGTTCAAAAATACCGCCGTTACGCAGCACCCGGCTGCGTCCACCGCCTCCGGCTTCGCGCTGCCAGCTATCTTCCTGAAATTCACCGCCGTCTGCGGCGGCCAGTTTCTGGCAAATCTCATCCTGCAGCTGCAGCAGGAACGTTTTAACCAGTTGAGCATTGGGTTTCATCAACGTTTCCTGGAGTGCGCTTTTTGGTTATCGAACCAGTTGAAGTAGCTGATAATGCCGGAGGCGATAGCGTTGGCGATCTTCTGACGAAACGCCGTGGTGCCGAGGAGCCGCTCTTCTTCCGGGTTGGTAATGAAGGAGGTTTCCACCAGTACGGACGGGATTGACGGTGATTTCAGCACCACAAACGCCGCCTGCTCGGTGCCTTTACTGTGCAGACGATGCACCGGCTTAATCTTCTTCAGAATGTGCGAGCCGAGCGTCAGGCTGTTTTTGATCGTATCGGTCTGCACGAGGTCGAACAGCACTTGCTGTAGCAGGTGGTCTTTGTCGGTGGCTTTCTTCCCGGCGACTTCATCCGCCCGGTTTTCACGGTCGGAGAGGTATTTTGCCATGGCGCTACTGGCGCCACGGTTGGAAAGCGCAAACACCGAGGCACCTGCCGCAGAAGGGTTGGTAAAGCCGTCGGCGTGAATCGACATAAACAGATCCGCACCGTGCTGGTGGGCAATCTCAACGCGGTCATACAGCGGAATAAAGGTGTCGCCAGAGCGTGTCAGACGGGCGTCAATGCCGTTGCTGCGTAAAATTGCGCGCACATTTTTTGCAATCGCCAGCACGACGTGTTTTTCTTTCGAACCGTTTTTGCCGATGGCGCCGGTATCAATGCCGCCGTGGCCCGGGTCAAGCATCACCAGACGCTTCGCGCCCGGCTTTTTGGTTTTCGGTTTGCTGTGTCCGTTACTGGTTTTGAGCGTGCTCTCGTCTTTCGCCTGAGCCTGCTTTGCGATACCCGTTAACGTTAAGGCCGCCAGCCCCGCTTTGAGAACCTGACGACGCGATGTGAGTGCTTTTAATGGTTTGAATGTGCTCATGCGGCCTGAATACTAAAAAATGGGGTCCTGGTGTTATATCGTATCGTGTTTCCCGTTACGACAGTCCATATTGAGAATTGTTTTACTTTTCATTTCAATACGTGACAAAGTGACATTATGCCAAATTTTGGCGAGATTTTCCCCGGTTATTGGCTAAAGGCGTGGTTCACGCCATAATCACTGTTTTTAAACCCGAAAAGGCGGTTAATACCATGGAGATACGCGTTTTTCGCCAGGAAGATTTCGAAGAGGTGATCACCCTTTGGGAGCGCTGCGATCTGCTGCGTCCGTGGAACGATCCGGAAATGGATATCGAACGTAAGGTGAATCACGACGTCAGCCTGTTTCTGGTCGCGGAGGTCAATGGCGTGGTCGTGGGGACGGTGATGGGCGGTTACGACGGCCATCGCGGCTCGGCCTATTATCTGGGCGTTCATCCGGAATACCGTGCCCGTGGCATCGCCAACGCGCTGCTTAATCGTCTCGAGAAGAAGCTTATCGCCCGCGGCTGCCCGAAAATTCAGATCATGGTGCGGGACGATAACGACGTGGTGCTGGGCATGTATGAACGTCTGGGCTATGAACATTCTGACGTGCTGAATTTAGGAAAGCGTCTGATCGAAGATGAAGAGTACTGAGATCCATCCGGCAGATTATGACGCGCAGGGCCGCGTCAGGTTGCCCTTTTTATTCTGGTGCGTTCTGCTGCTGCAGGCCCGCACCTGGGTGTTGTTTGTGATGGCCGCCGCGTCGCGCGGGCAGGGCGACACGCTGCTGAATCTTTTTTACCCCGATCACGATGCCTTCTGGCTCGGCCTATTGCCGGGCGTGCCGGCAGTGGTGGCTTTTTTATGCAGCGGCCGACGGCAGACGATCCCGCGACTGTGGCGTGCGCTTCGCTGGCTGCTGATCCTTGCCCAGATTGCGCTGCTCTTCTGGCAGCCGGTACTCTGGTGGTACGGTGAACCGCTGACGGGCATCGGCGTTGCGCTGGTGGTTGCCGATATTGTGGCGCTACTGTGTCTGCTGACCAATCCGCGTCTTCGCGCCTGTTTTGCGCATCAGGATGATTAATCCGGCACTTTTTGCTGATGTCGCACTCCAACAAGCGTTGATTTAACAAGAAAGGACGTTTCAATGAAATCGCTGCGTTTACTTTTATGCGCTCTCCCGCTGGCATTGACCGGCTGTTCAACGCTCTCATCCATTAACTGGTCCTCTGCCTATCCGTGGAACTGGTTTGGCTCATCAACGGAAGTGACCGAGCAGGGCGTGGGGAAAATTACCGCCGCGACGGCGCTGGATCAGAATGCCATTCAGGATGCACTCAGCGGCGATTACCGCCTGCGCAGCGGCATGAAAACGGAGAATGGCAATATCGTTCGCTATTACGAAGCGCTGAAGGGCGACAAGCTGGCGCTGGTAATTAACGGTGACAAAGGCACGGTAAACCGCGTTGCGGTGCTGGACGAGGCCATTCCGACCGCCAGCGGCGTGAAGGTAGGAACGCCGTTTAGCGATCTCTATAAGCAGGCCTTTGGAAACTGCACCAGCGCCCCTTCTGACGCCGGCGTGGCGGTGGAGTGTAAGGCAGAAGGCAGCCAGCACATCAGCTACGTCTTTACCGGCACCTGGAGCGGTCCGGAAGGCTTGATGCCGTCTGACGACACCCTGAAGAACTGGAAGGTGAGCAAAATTATCTGGCAGCAGTAATTTGCGCCTGAACAAACCGCCTCGCTGAAATCCGGGTATAATACCCGCCATCAATGCCACGCTGACGTGGCATCTTTATTTCAGGAGGAGCGATGTCTCAGGTTCAGAGTGGCATTTTGCCAGAACATTGTCGCGCGGCGATTTGGATTGAAGCCAATGTAAAAGGGGACGTGGATGCCCTGCGTGCGGCCAGTAAAGCGTTTGTTGATAAGCTGGCGACCTTCCAGGCTAAGTTCCCGGAAGCCCACCTCGGCGCCGTTGTCGCCTTTGGCAATAACGTCTGGCGTCAGCTGAGCGGTGGCGAAGGGGCGGAAGAGCTCAAAGACTTCATCCCCTACGGCAAAGGCCTGGCGCCAGCGACGCAGTACGACGTGCTGATCCACATTCTCTCCCTGCGTCACGACGTGAACTTTTCCGTTGCCCAGGCGGCGGTGGCGGCCTTTGGCGACAGCATTGAGGTGCAGGAAGAGGTGCACGGTTTCCGCTGGGTGGAAGAGCGCGACCTGAGCGGCTTTGTCGACGGAACCGAAAACCCGGCGGGCGAAGAGACGCGTCGTGAAGTTGCGGTGATCAAAGACGGCGTGGACGCGGGCGGCAGCTACGTGTTCGTGCAGCGCTGGGAGCACAACCTCAAGCAGCTTAACCGCATGAGCGTGCATGACCAGGAGATGATGATTGGCCGTACCAAAGACGCCAACGAAGAGATCGACGGCGATGACCGTCCGGTCACCTCTCACCTGACCCGCGTTGACCTCAAAGAAGACGGCAAAGGGCTGAAGATTGTCCGCCAGAGCCTGCCGTACGGCACGGCAAGCGGCACGCACGGCCTCTACTTCTGCGCCTACTGCGCGCGCCTGCATAACATTGAGCAGCAGCTGCTGAGCATGTTCGGCGATACCGACGGCAAGCGTGACGCCATGCTGCGCTTCACCAAACCGGTGACCGGCGGCTACTACTTCGCGCCGTCCGTTGAGCGTCTGCTGGCGCTGTAACCCCCTCACCCTGGCCCTCTCCCCACGGGGGAGAGGGGATTAATGCCTTATTCCCTTTTCTGCTTCTAAATCACCAAACGGTATATAAAACCGTTACTCCTTTGGTCCTCGTTATAAATATTATGACTATAAGATAGTCATCACATTTATAAGGGTGCGCAATGGCCGTTACTGTACTGAAAAAAGGAACTCTGGCGCTGGCAGGTTTACTGCTGGTGGCACAGGCGCAGGCGACTGAGCTGCTGAACAGTTCATATGACGTCTCCCGCGAGCTGTTTGCCGCCCTTAACCCACCGTTTGAACAGCAGTGGGCGAAAGATAATAACGGCGATAAGCTGACCATCAAGCAGTCTCACGCCGGTTCATCCAAGCAGGCGCTTGCCATTCTTCAGGGGCTAAAAGCGGACGTCGTGACCTACAACCAGGTTACTGACGTGCAGATCCTGCACGACAAAGGCAAGCTGATCCCGGCGGACTGGCAGAGCCGTCTGCCGAACAACAGCTCGCCGTTCTATTCCACCATGGGCTTCCTGGTGCGCAAGGGCAACCCGAAGAATATCCACGACTGGAGCGATCTGGTGCGTTCCGATGTGAAGCTGATTTTCCCGAACCCAAAAACCTCCGGCAACGCGCGTTACACCTATTTAGCGGCCTGGGGCGCGGCGGATAAGGCTGACGGTAACGATAAGGCCAAAACCGAGCAGTTCATGACCCAGTTCCTGAAAAACGTCGAAGTGTTTGATACCGGGGGCCGCGGGGCCACCACGACCTTCGCAGAGCGCGGTCTGGGTGATGTGCTGATTAGCTTTGAATCGGAAGTGAACAACATCCGCAACCAGTATGAAGCGCAGGGCTTTGAGGTGGTTATCCCGAAAACCAACATCCTGGCCGAGTTCCCGGTAGCGTGGGTGGATAAAAACGTGCAGGCAAACGGCACCGAGAAAGCGGCAAAAGCCTATCTCAACTACCTGTACAGCCCGCAGGCGCAGAGCATCATTACCGATTACTACTACCGCGTGAATAACCCGGACGTGATGAACAAGCTGAAAGATAAGTTCCCGCAGACCGCGCTGTTCCGCGTGGAAGACCATTTCGGCTCCTGGCCTGATGTGATGAAAACGCATTTTGCCAGCGGCGGTGAGCTAGACAAATTGCTGGCGGCGGGGCGTAAGTAATGTTTGCAGTATCGACTAAACGCGTGCTGCCGGGCTTTACCCTAAGCCTCGGGACCAGCCTGCTGTTCGTCTGCCTGATCCTATTGCTGCCGCTCAGCGCGCTGGTGATGCAGCTCGCGCAGATGAGCTGGGCGCAGTACTGGGACGTGATCACCAACCCGCAGGTGGTGGCGGCCTATAAGGTGACGCTGCTGTCGGCGTTTGTCGCCTCCATTTTTAACGGCGTATTTGGCCTGCTGATGGCGTGGATCTTAACCCGCTATCGCTTCCCTGGCCGTACGCTACTTGACGCATTGATGGACCTGCCGTTTGCGCTGCCGACGGCGGTTGCGGGCTTAACCCTTGCGTCGCTCTTCTCCGTGAACGGGCTGTACGGCGAGTGGCTGGCGAAGTTTGACATCAAGGTGACCTATACCTGGCTCGGTATCGCGGTGGCGATGGCCTTTACCAGCATCCCGTTTGTGGTGCGTACCGTGCAGCCGGTGCTGGAAGAGCTGGGTCCCGAATACGAAGAAGCGGCAGAAACGCTGGGCGCCACGCGCTGGCAGAGTTTCCGCAAGGTGGTGCTGCCTGAGCTTTCTCCTGCGCTGATGGCGGGCGTCGCGCTGTCGTTTACCCGCAGCCTCGGTGAGTTTGGTGCGGTGATTTTTATCGCCGGGAACATCGCCTGGAAAACGGAAGTCACCTCGCTGATGATCTTCATCCGTCTGCAGGAGTTTGATTATCCGGCGGCGAGCGCGATTGCTTCGGTGATCCTCGCGGCCTCGCTGCTGCTGCTGTACTCGATTAACACTCTGCAAAGTCGCTTTGGTCGACGTGTGGTAGGTCACTGATGGCGGAAGTTACGCAATTGAAGCGATACGATGCGCCCCGCATCAACTGGGGTAAATGGTTTCTGATTGGGGCGGGCGTGCTGGTTTCCGCCCTTATTCTCGTCGTGCCGACGATTTATATCTTCGTTCAGGCGTTCAGCAAGGGGCTGATGCCCGCGCTGGAAAACCTGGCGAACCCGGATATGCTGCACGCCATCTGGCTGACCGTGCTGATTGCCTTGATCACCGTGCCGGTGAACCTGGTGTTCGGTACCCTGCTGGCGTGGCTGGTGACGCGCTTTAACTTCCCGGGACGTCAGCTGCTGCTGACGATGCTGGATATTCCTTTTGCCGTGTCGCCGGTGGTGGCGGGCCTGGTCTACCTGCTGTTTTACGGCTCCAACGGCCCGCTGGGCGGCTGGCTGGATGAGCATAACCTGCAGATCATGTTTGCCTGGCCGGGCATGGTGCTGGTCACCATCTTCGTGACCTGTCCGTTTGTGTTGCGTGAGCTGGTGCCGGTGATGTTAAGCCAGGGAAGCAACGAAGACGAAGCGGCGGTGCTGCTGGGCGCGTCAGGCTGGCAGATGTTCCGTCGCGTGACGCTGCCGAATATCCGCTGGGCGCTGCTTTACGGTGTGGTGCTGACCAACGCCCGCGCGATTGGCGAGTTCGGTGCCGTTTCCGTCGTCTCCGGCTCTATTCGCGGTGAAACCCTGTCGCTACCGCTACAGATTGAGCTGCTGCAGCAGGACTACAACACCATCGGCTCGTTTACTGCCGCAGCGCTGCTGACGCTGATGGCCATTTTGACCCTGTTTTTGAAGAGTGTGGTGCAATGGCGTTTAGAAAATCAGGAAAAACGCCAGCATCAGGAGGGAAATCATGAGCATTGAGATTGCCAATATTAAGAAGTCTTTTGGTCGCACCCAGGTGCTGAATGATATCTCGCTGGATATCCCCTCCGGACAAATGGTGGCGCTGCTGGGGCCGTCTGGCTCGGGTAAAACCACGCTGCTGCGTATTATCGCCGGGCTTGAGCATCAGACCAGCGGGCACATCCGCTTTCACGGCACCGACGTGAGCCGCCTGCATGCCCGGGACCGTAAGGTAGGCTTTGTGTTCCAGCATTACGCGCTGTTCCGCCACATGACCGTGTTCGACAACATCGCGTTTGGCCTGACCGTGCTGCCGCGTCGCGAGCGCCCGAATGCGGCGGCCATTAAAGCGAAAGTGACCAAACTGCTGGAGATGGTACAGCTCGCCCATCTGGCGGACCGTTTTCCGGCGCAGCTTTCCGGCGGGCAGAAGCAGCGCGTGGCGCTGGCGCGTGCGTTAGCCGTTGAACCGCAAATTCTGCTGCTGGATGAACCCTTCGGCGCGCTGGATGCGCAGGTGCGTAAAGAGCTGCGTCGCTGGCTGCGTCAGCTCCATGAAGAGCTGAAGTTCACCAGCGTCTTCGTGACCCACGATCAGGAAGAAGCGATGGAAGTCGCGGATCGCGTGGTGGTCATGAGCCAGGGCAACATTGAGCAGGTTGACGAGCCAGAGCAGCTCTGGCGTGAACCGGCAACCCGTTTCGTGCTGGAGTTTATGGGCGAGGTGAACCGTCTGCAGGGCACCATTCGCGGCGGACAGTTCCACGTGGGGGCGCACCGCTGGCCGCTGGGCTATACCTCCGCGCACCAGGGGCCGGTCGATCTGTTCCTGCGCCCGTGGGAAGTGGACGTGAGCCGCCGTACCAGCCTGGATTCACCGCTGCCGGTGCAGGTGCTGGAAGCTAGCCCTAAAGGGCACTACACGCAATTGGTGGTACAGCCTCTTGGCTGGTACACCGAGCCGCTGACCGTGGTTATGCGCGATGAGGTCCCGCCGCACCGGGGAGAGCGCCTGTTTGTCGGGCTGCAGCATGCCCGTATTTATCACGGGAAGGAACGTATCGAGACGCGCGAGGATATTGCTCTGGCGGAGTCAGCCTGATAGGTTATTAGGATGTTTATCGCCCGGTGGCGCTGCGCTGACCGGGCCTACAGCTAAAACTGCGTCTTGTAGGCCGGGTAAGCGAAGCGCCACCCGGCTTTTTTATTGAGTAAAAATCGTGAATACACTCGAACACACCATCGGCAACACGCCTCTGGTCAAGCTTCAGCGCATGGGGCCCGATAACGGCAGCGAAATCTGGGTCAAACTTGAAGGCAATAACCCGGCGGGGTCGGTGAAAGACCGTGCGGCGCTGTCGATGATTGTCCAGGCCGAAAAGCGCGGTGAAATTAAGCCAGGCGACGTGCTGATTGAGGCCACCAGCGGCAACACCGGTATCGCGCTAGCGATGATTGCGGCGCTGAAAGGCTACCGCATGAAGCTGCTGATGCCGGACAACATGAGCCAGGAGCGTCGCGCCGCGATGCGTGCCTACGGGGCCGAACTGATTCTTGTGACCAAAGAGCAGGGAATGGAAGGCGCGCGCGACCTGGCGTTAGAAATGGCCGAGCGCGGCGAAGGTAAGCTTCTCGACCAGTTCAACAACCCGGACAACCCCTACGCGCACTACACCACCACCGGGCCAGAGATCTGGCAGCAGACCGACGGGCGGATCACCCATTTTGTCTCCAGCATGGGCACCACCGGCACCATTACCGGGGTATCGCGTTTTCTGCGCGAGCAGGAGAAAGCCGTTACCATCGTTGGCCTGCAGCCGGAAGAGGGGAGCAGCATTCCGGGCATTCGCCGCTGGCCTGCGGAATATATGCCCGGCATCTTTAATGCGCAGCTTGTGGACCAGGTGCTGGATATTCATCAGCGCGAGGCGGAGAATACCATGCGTGAACTGGCCGTGCGTGAAGGCATCTTCTGCGGGGTTAGCTCGGGTGGCGCGGTAGCGGGCGCGTTGCGCGTTGCGCAGGCAAGCCCCGGCGCCGTCGTGGTCGCAATTATTTGCGACCGCGGCGATCGCTATCTGTCTACCGGCGTCTTTGGTGAAGAGAGTTATTCGCAGGGGGCGGGGATTTAAGCGTCATGGAGATGATTTTATTCCGGGATAAAACCCGGGCGCAGCAAACCGATATTGTCGCGGTGCAGTCGCAGGTGGTTTACGGCAGCGTGGGGAACAGTATAGCGGTACCGAACATTCGTACCCACAGGCTGAACGTCACCGCCGTGCCGACGGTGCTGTTTAGCAACACGCCGCACTATGACACCTTCTACGGCGGCGTGATCCCCGATGAGTGGTTCAGCGGCTACCTGAAGGCGCTGGAAGAGCGCGAGATCCTGCGCGAGCTTAAGGCGGTCACCACCGGCTATATGGGCAGCGCCAGCCAGATCGCCCTGCTGGCGCAGTGGCTGAAGGCGGTAAAAGTGCAGCATCCTGACCTGCTGGTGCTGGTCGACCCGGTTATCGGCGATATCGACAGCGGGATGTACGTGAAGCCCGATATTCCGCAAGCGTATCGGGAGCATCTGCTGCCGCTGGCGCAGGGAATTACGCCAAACGTCTATGAACTGGAAGTGCTAAGCGGCAAACCGTGCCGCACGCCGGAAAGCGCCATCGCGGCGGCACAGGGATTGCTCTCCGACACCCTGAAATGGGTGGCGATCACCAGCGCGCCGGTTGCCGACGATCCGCAAAACATCCACGTGGTGCTGGTGACGAATGAGGGCGTTACCGTCAGCGCGCATCCGCGCGTAGAAACCGATCTGAAAGGGACGGGCGATCTGTTCTGTTCAGAGCTGGTAAGCGGAATAGTTGAGGGGAAAACCGTTGCCGATGCCATTCGCATGGCGGGCGATCGGGTGACTGACGTGATGCTGTATACGCAGTCGAAAGGTTACGACGAGCTTATCCTCCCCGCATAAACAAAAATGGCGCCCGAAGGCGCCATTTTTCTGTGCGGCAAGAATTACTTCTTGATGCGGATAACCGGGGTTTCACCCACGGTGACGCTGCCAGACAGTTTGATCAGTTCTTTGATTTCGTCCATGTTGGAGATAACAACCGGCGTCAGGGTAGACTTGGCTTTTTCTTCCAGCAGTGGCAGATCGAATTCAATGACCGGGTCGCCAACTTTAACACGCTGGCCTTCTTCCGCGATACGTTTGAAGCCTTCGCCTTTCAGTTCAACGGTGTCGATACCGAAGTGAACGAACAGTTCGATACCGCTATCAGATTCGATAGAGAACGCATGGTTGGTTTCAAAAATTTTACCGATGGTGCCGTCAACTGGTGCAACCATTTTGTTGCCAGTTGGTTTGATCGCAATGCCATCACCAACGATTTTCTCAGCAAACACTACATCCGGCACGTCTTCGATGTTGACGATCTCGCCGGAGAGCGGAGCAACAATCTCAATAGTTCCGGTGTCTTTCTTATCATCAGAAACCAGAGATTTCAGTTTATCGAACAAACCCATGATCTTCTCCTAAGCAGTAATTTGGGCCGCATCTCGTGGATTAGCAGATTGTTTTTTCTTCAATGAACTTGTTAACCAGCGTCATTAACTCGTCCGTTGTCGGTTGAGCAAGAGCCTGCTCTGCTAACACCTTCGCATCTTCGAAGTTCGTGTTACGGATAATCTTCTTAATGCGCGGGATGGAAATGGCGCTCATAGAGAATTCGTCCAGACCCATACCCAGCAACAGAAGTGTAGCACGTTCGTCGCCTGCAAGCTCACCACACATGCCAGTCCATTTACCTTCTGCATGAGAAGCATCAATAACTTGCTTGATCAAGTTCAGTACGGACGGTGACATTGGCTGGTAGAGATGTGAAATCATATCATTACCACGGTCAACTGCCAGGGTGTACTGCGTTAAATCATTGGTGCCGATACTAAAGAAATCAACTTCTTTGGCTAAATGACGCGCAATGGTCGCGGCCGCTGGTGTTTCCACCATCACGCCGATCTCGATTGACTCGTCAAACGCTTTACCTTCGTCGCGCAGTTCCTGTTTGTAGATTTCGATCTCTTTCTTCAGTGCACGCACTTCTTCAACAGAGATGATCATCGGGAACATGATGCGCAGTTTACCGAAAGCGGAGGCACGCAGAATCGCGCGAACCTGGTCACGCAGGATCTCTTTACGATCCATCGCGATACGGATTGCACGCCAGCCCAGGAACGGGTTCTCTTCTTTCGGGAAGTTCATGTACGGCAGCTCTTTGTCGCCACCGATATCCATGGTACGGACGATAACGGCCTGAGAGCCACAGGCTTCAGCCACCGCTTTGTACGCCGCGAACTGCTCTTCTTCAGTTGGCAGGGCGTCACGATCCATGAACAGGAATTCAGTACGATAGAGACCCACGCCTTCCGCACCGTTACGCTCGGCGCCATCAACGTCGCGGACGGTACCGATATTCGCGCACACTTCTACCTGATGGCCGTCAAGGGTGATGGCTGGCAGGTCTTTCAGCTTAGCGAGTTCCGCTTTTTCAGTCGCAACCTGCTCCTGAACCGCGCGCAGTTTATCGATCTCTTCGTTGGTTGGGTTGACGTAAACCAGATTGTTTACGGCATCCAGAATCAGATAGTCGCCATTTTTCACCTGAGAGGTGACGCTACCGGTACCCACGATGGCAGGCAGTTCCAGAGAACGCGCCATGATAGAGGTGTGGGAGGTACGGCCGCCCGCGTCAGTGATGAAACCGAGGACCTTTTTCAGGTTCAGCTGTGCGGTTTCAGACGGGGTGAGGTCAGCGGCAACCAGGATAACTTCATCCTGAATCGCGCTCAGGTCGATAATGGCCAGCCCCAGGATGTTGCGCAGCAGGCGCTTACCGATGTCACGTACGTCAGCCGCACGCTCTTTCAGGTATTCATCATCCAGTTCTTCCAGGGCAGTTGCCTGACCTTCGATAACTTCATGTGCAGCCGCGTCGGCCGTCATGCCTTTATCTTTAATCAGGGCTATGATTTCCTGCTCCAGCTCCTCATCTTCGAGCAGCATGATGTGCCCTTCGAAGATGGCTTCTTTTTCTTCACCGAAAGTTTCGCCAGCTTTAGTCTTGATTGCTTCCAGTTGCGCAGATGCCTTGGCACGACCGCTCAGAAAACGTTCAACTTCCTGATCAACCTTGTCGGCAGAAATTTTTTTCCGGTCGATGACGATCTCGTCTTCTTTCAGCAGCAGTGCTTTGCCGAAAGCGATACCCGGGGATGCTAAAATGCCTGAAATCATAACCCTACCTTACTTGTGACTGATATTTAAAAGAACCCGTAAACTTACTCGAGCTCAGCCATCAGTTTTACCAGATGCTCAACTGCTTTCTGCTCGTCTTCACCTTCCGCAGAGATGGTGACTACGGTGCCCTGAGTCAGGCCCAGAGTCTGCAGTTTAAACAGGCTTTTTGCGCTGGCGCTTTTGCCGTTGGAAGTCACAGTGATTTCAGAAGTGAAGCCTTTCGCTTCTTTAACAAACTGAGCAGCAGGGCGGGTGTGCAGACCGTTCGGAGCGGTAATGGTAACTTCTTGCTGGAACATTGTATTTCCCCAACTTATAGGTTTAGTGTTGTGGAACTAAAGTCTAGCCTGGCGACTGAACTTTAGCCTGTATTGTTAGCGCTGACGTTTCGATCGTCATTAAACATTATGCAGCGAAAGCAAGACTTGAACCAAATCATAAAATCGATTCAGCAAGGCTATTTCGTTCACTGATTAATTTCACGCATCAAAATAATTGCTGGTTTAAATACCAGACCCAACGGGGTGAAGCAATGCCAGGAGGGGCAAAAGTTTGAAGCAGGCCACAAAAAAGCACCTGAAAAGGTGCTTTTTTACGCGTTATTAACATGCTGGCACTACTGTTGCAGCTCTTTTTCGGTAAACAGATCGGCAAACAGTGCGGTGCTCAAGTAACGCTCACCCGAGGAGGGAAGGATAACCACAATATTCTTATTGGTAAAGGCCTCATCTTCCTGAAGTTTGAGCGCTGCCGCAACGGCCGCACCGGAAGAGATACCCGCCAGAATGCCTTCTTCATCCATCAGGCGACGCGCTGTAGAGATGGCTTCTTCATTAGTGATGGTAACCACTTTATCGATAAGCTTCAGATCCAGGTTGCCCGGAATGAAGCCCGCGCCGATACCCTGAATTTTGTGCGGGCCTGGTTTGAGCTCTTCGCCCGCCAGCGCCTGGGTGATAACCGGTGAGTCAGTCGGCTCAACGGCAACGGTGATCAGGTCTTTTTTACCCTTTGTGCCTTTAATATAGCGCGACACGCCGGTCAGCGTACCGCCGGTACCCACGCCGGAGATAAAGACATCAACCTGGCCGTCGGTGTCTTCCCAGATTTCCGGGCCGGTGGTCTTCTCGTGAATTTCCGGGTTAGCCGGGTTGCTGAACTGCTGCAGCAGCAGATATTTCGCCGGATCGCTGGCCACAATCTCTTCGGCTTTCTGAATGGCACCTTTCATGCCCTTCGCGCCTTCGGTCAGCACCAGGTTCGCGCCCAGCGCTTTAAGCAGTTTGCGACGCTCGATGCTCATGGTTTCTGGCATGGTCAGCGTCAGCTTGTAGCCGCGTGCGGCAGCCACATAGGCCAGCGCAATACCGGTGTTGCCGCTGGTCGGTTCCACCAGCTCAACGCCAGGCTTCAGTACGCCACGTTTTTCAGCATCCCAAATCATGTTTGCACCGATACGGCATTTTACGCTGAAGCTCGGGTTGCGTGATTCGACCTTCGCCAGAATGCGTCCATTACCGATACGGTTCAGTCGAACCAGGGGCGTATGACCGATAGTCAGCGAGTTGTCTTCATAAATCTTACTCATGGCCTGTCCTTAACTGTATGAAATTGGGATACCGACCCAGCATACCTGTTGAGCAGGTAGGGGGAAGTAAGGAATTCGCATATCTATATACTGCAAGGAAATAATGGGGATCAGTATGGAATAAGGAAGAGCATAAGCCCTCCCTCATTTACACAGTTTTGCATTATTTCCATAACGCGTGTTTAGCACGATAGCAGTCCACCCACATCGCCGTCGCACCGCATACCGCCACGGGCATGATGAACAGATTGAGGAAGGGAATCATCGTGAACAGGCTGGTCAGCGCGCCGAACTGCATATTGGCGACCTTTTGGGTGCGCAGGGCAGTGCGCATCTCTTTAAACGGCACCTTGTGGTTATCGAACGGATAGTCGCAGTACTGGATAGCAAGCATCCAGGCGCTGAACAGGAACCACAGCACCGGTGCCACCGTCTGGCCAATGCCTGGCACAAAGTAAAGAATAAGCAGCACAATCGCCCGGGGCAGGTACCAGGCAAACTTCTGCCATTCGCGCTTCATGATGCGCGGGAGATCTTTCATTATCCCCAGTACGCCCGTATCCGGTGGCGTCGCGCCGGTAAGCCGTGCTTCCAGCTGTTCCGCCAGCAGGCCGTTAAACGGGGCGGCTATCCAGTTCGCAATCGTTGAGAAGAAGTACCCGAATACCAGCAGAACGGAGATCACCGCTACCGGCCAGAGCAGGTAGTTAAGCCACTGCAGCCAGTCTGGCACGTGGCTCATCAGCGACGGGATCCAGCTCTCCAGCTTGGTGAACAGCCACCAGAACGCGCCGCCCATCAGGATAATATTGATCAGAAGCGGCAGAATGACGAAGCGTCGAATACCCGGCAGGGAGACCAGTTTCCAGCCCTGAGAAAAATACCAGACACCGCTGCGCGGGGGAGAAGAAGATGTTGAAACCATAACCAGGCTGTACTCCTTTTTACACAACCAGTGGAATTGCTCGCCTATATTATCCACTTACAGACCAATGACCAGTTCGGAAATGTTCGAAAAACCAGCAAAAAGCACGATTTCCTTCATCTTTATGCTGTGAATGCTCTGCACACACTTGCACTTGACGTAAACGGCAAATACTCTTAGTGAGTAAATGTTTGCCGTGGTGGCAAGGTGTTAGAACAACAGAGAATATAATGATGCAGGATTTGCGTCTGATATTAATCATTGTTGGCGCGATCGCCATAATCGCTTTACTGGTACATGGTTTCTGGACCAGCCGTAAAGAGCGTTCCTCTATGTTTCGCGATCGCCCACTGAAGCGCATGAAGTCCAGTCGTGACGACGATGACAGTGAAGATGACATCGATGGCAGCGACGACGACGGCGTGGGTGAAGTTCGTGTTCATCGGGTCAATACTGCGCCCGGCGCGGCCCATGGGGAGCATGAAGCCCCCCGTCCTGCGCAGCACCAGTATCAACCGCCGTATGCTTCTGCACAGCCGCGCCAGCACGCGCCGCAGCCTGTAGAAGAGCCGGTGCGCCAGCCGCCGCAACAGCCTGTCCATCAGCAGCCTGCTGCGCCACAGCCGGTTCAACAGCAACCTGCGCCACAGCCGGTGCAACAACAGCCTGCACAGCCTGTACAACAACCGCAGCAGCCTGTTCATGTGCAGCCAGCGCCGCAGCCAGCTCCGGCCCCGCACGTTGAGCCTGAGCCCGTTGTCGAGCCTGAACCGGTTGTTGAAAAACCGCAGCGTAAAGAAGCGGTGATCATCATGAACGTGGCCGCGCATCACGGCAGCCATCTTAACGGTGACGTACTGCTGAACAGTATTCAACAGGCAGGCTTCAAGTTTGGCGATATGAATATTTTCCATCGCCACCTGAGCCCTGACGGAAGCGGCCCGGCGCTGTTCAGCCTGGCCAATATGGTTAACCCAGGCACCTTCGATCCGGAAATGACCGGTGATTTCGTGACGCCGGGTGTCACTATCTTCATGCAGGTGCCGTCCTACGGCGACGAACTGCAGAACTTTAAGCTGATGCTACAGTCCGCTCAGCACATCGCTGACGAAGTGGGCGGTGTGGTGCTCGACGATCAGCGTCGAATGATGACCCCGCAGAAGCTGCGCGAGTATCAGGACCGCATCCGCGAAGTTAAGGAAGCCAACGCGTAATCGTCGCGTTTACTTCAACTCCTCCTCAACCCCCGCATGTCGGGGGTTTTTTCTCATTGATGGTGTGATATGGACTCAATCGAACAACAACTCACTGAACTGCGAACCACGCTTCGCCATCATGAATATCTCTATCATGTTATGGACGCGCCGGAAGTGCCGGATGCGGAGTATGACCGCCTGATGCGCGAACTGCGTGAATTAGAGGCGCAGCACCCGGAGCTTATCACGCCGGATTCTCCCACCCAGCGCGTCGGCGCTGAGCCGCTGGGCGCCTTCAGCCAGGTGCGTCATGAAGTACCGATGCTGTCGCTGGATAACGTCTTCGATGAAGAGAGCTTTCTCGCGTTTAACAAGCGCGTGCAGGATCGCCTGAAAAGCAGCGACGCTCTCATCTGGTGCTGCGAGCTGAAACTGGACGGCCTGGCGGTCAGTCTTCTGTACGAAAACGGCGTGCTGGTGCGTGCCGCGACGCGAGGCGATGGCACAACGGGTGAAGATATTACGACCAACGTGCGTACCATTCGCGCGATCCCACTGAAGCTGCAGGGTGACAACATTCCTGCGCGTCTGGAAGTGCGCGGCGAGGTGTTCTTGCCCCAGGCGGGCTTCGAGAAAATCAACGACGAGGCGCGCCGCACTGGCGGGAAAGTGTTTGCTAACCCGCGTAATGCGGCAGCAGGCTCTCTGCGCCAGCTTGACCCGCGTATCACCGCGAAGCGACCGCTTACTTTCTTCTGCTACGGCGTGGGTATTCTGGAGGGCGGCGAGCTGCCGGATACGCATCTCGGACGTCTGCTGCAGTTTAAAGCGTGGGGCCTGCCGGTGAGCAACCGCGTTCAGCTCTGTGACTCCCCGGAGGCGGTCCTGGCGTTCTATCACAAGGTGGAAGAGGACCGTCCGATGCTCGGCTTTGATATCGATGGCGTTGTCATCAAGGTGAATTCGCTGGCCCTGCAGGAGCAACTGGGCTTTGTGGCGCGCGCGCCGCGCTGGGCGGTTGCGTTTAAATTCCCGGCCCAGGAGCAGATGACCTTTGTTCGCGACGTGGAGTTCCAGGTGGGACGGACGGGCGCCATTACCCCAGTCGCCCGTCTGGAGCCAGTGCAGGTTGCGGGCGTGCTGGTGAGTAACGCCACGCTTCATAATGCCGATGAAATTGAACGCCTGGGCCTGCGTATCGGTGACAAAGTGGTGATTCGCCGCGCGGGCGATGTTATCCCCCAGGTGGTTAACGTCGTTGAGTCAGAACGTCCTGACGATACGCGCGAGGTCGTCTTCCCGACCCACTGCCCGGTGTGCGGCTCTGACGTTGAGCGCGTTGAGGGGGAAGCGGTAGCACGCTGTACGGGCGGCTTAATCTGTGGTGCTCAGCGTAAAGAGTCGCTGAAGCACTTCGTCTCCCGTCGGGCGATGGACGTTGACGGTATGGGCGACAAGATTATCGATCAGCTGGTGGAGAAGGAGTATGTCCACACCCCAGCGGATCTCTTCAGGCTGACGGCAGGTAAACTGACCGGTCTGGATCGCATGGGGCCAAAGTCAGCCCAGAACGTGGTCAATGCGCTGGAAGCCGCAAAAGAGACCACCTTTGCCCGCTTCCTCTATGCGCTGGGGATCCGTGAAGTGGGTGAAGCCACAGCGGCAGGGCTGGCGGCGTACTTCGGCACGCTGGAGGCGCTGGAAAAAGCGAGCATCGACGAGCTGCAGAAAGTGCCGGATGTCGGCATCGTCGTCGCCACGCACGTCTTTAACTTCTTTGCAGAAGAGAGCAACCGCGAAGTTATCGGCAAACTGCTGGAAGAGGGCATCAAATGGCCCGCGCCGGTAGTGGTTAACGCCGAAGAGATCGACAGCCCATTCGCCGGTAAAACGGTTGTGCTGACCGGCAGCCTGAGCCAGCTTTCACGCGACGATGCGAAAGCGCGTCTGGTGGCGCTGGGGGCAAAAGTGGCGGGCAGCGTGTCGAAGAAAACCGACCTGGTGATTGCCGGGGAAGCCGCCGGTTCGAAGCTGGCGAAAGCCCAGGAGCTCGGCATTGCGGTTATCGACGAAGCGGAAATGATGCGTCTGTTAGGAGAGTAAGGTGGAGAAAGAGCAACTCGTTGAGATCGCCAATACGGAGATGCCGTTCGGTAAATACAAGGGTCGCAGGCTGATCGATTTGCCGGAAGAGTATCTGCTGTGGTTTGCCCGTAAGGATGAATTCCCGGCCGGGCGGCTGGGCGAGCTGATGGCTATCACGTTACTGATCAAAACCGAGGGGCTGACCCAACTGGTACAGCCCCTGAAACGTTCTTAAGCCTTCGCGGCGCGGGTCTCTTCCTGCGCCAGTTTTTCCGTCTGGCGCTTGTAGCGACGCGCCAGCACTGCGCAGACCATCAGCTGGATCTGATGGAAAATCATCAGCGGCAGCACCATCATCCCAATTACTGATGTCGGGAACAGAATGTTGGCCATCGGGATACCGTTCGCCAGGCTCTTCTTCGAACCGCAGAAGACAATCGTAATTTCATCCGCTTTGTTGAAGCCGCACTTGCGTGCCACAAAGACGTTTACGGCAATCACAATCGCCAGCAGGACGATGCTGACCACCACGATAAACAGCAGTGAACCTGCCCCCACCTTGTGCCAGATCCCGTTCACGACCGCTTCGCTGAAGGCGGAGTAAACCACCAGCAGAATAGAGGTCTGGTCGGTTTTTGAAATCCATTTTTTATGCTTCGCCACAAACGCGCCGGTCCACGGCCGGGAGAGGTGCCCCAGGACAAACGGCAGCAGCAGCTGCAGGCAGATTTTGCCAACCTGCTCGAGGTTACCTTCCGCACCGTGCATGTTCATCAGCAGGCCTACCAGCAGCGGTGAGACGAAAATCCCTAACAGGCTGGACGCTGACGCTGAACAAACCGCCGCCGCGACGTTACCCCCCGCCAGCGAGGTAAACGCAATGGCGGACTGAACGGTCGCGGGCAGAATGCACAGATAGAGGAAACCCGTATAAAGCGCCGGATCGACGTTTACCGGTGCCCACCAGGCAAACAGCACGCCGAGTACCGGGAAAAGAATGAAGGTGCTGCACATCACCCACAGGTGCAGTCGCCAGTGACCACCGCCTGCAATGATCGCTTCACGGGAAAGTTTGGCACCGTGCATAAAGAACAGCAACGCGATGGCCGCCGTGGTGAGTCCTTCAAAGAACGGGACAAAACCGCCGCGTGCGGGGAAGAAGGAGGCCAGTAAAACGGTGACCACCAGGGTAAGCGTGAACGGATCAAGGATACGAAACAGTTTCATAATGACTCCTGAAATCAGATATCGCTATTGTGCTTTTTTCCATTTGAGAAATAAAATTGATTTATTGCATCCATTCATGAATTAAACAGATGAATTACTCCTTACGCCAGCTTCGCATTTTCGTCACCGTCGCCCATGCCCGCAGCTTTAGCCGGGCAGGGGATATCATCGGTCTGAGCCAGTCAGCTGTCAGCCACAGCGTGAAAGAGCTGGAGAATCAGACGGGCGTGAAATTGCTGGACAGAACGACGCGGGAAGTTGTGCTTACCGAGGCAGGGCAACAGCTGGCTCAGCGTCTGGAACGGCTGCTGGACGAACTGAACAGTACGCTCAGAGACGTGGGAAGGCTTGGGCAGCAGCTTTCGGGCACCGTGCGGGTGGCGGCCAGCCAGACCATTTCCGCGCAGCTTATCCCGCAGTGCATTGCCGAGGGTAACCACCGCTATCCGGATATCGATTTTGTGCTGCACGACAGGCCACAGCAGTGGGTACTGGAAAGCATCCGTCAGGGGGATGTGGATTTTGGTATTGTGATCGACCCCGGGCAGGTGAACGATCTGGAGTGCGAGAGCGTATTGTCTGAGCCCTTTTTGCTGCTCTGCCGGGATGACGATCCGCTGGCCATGCAGCCTCACGTTCACTGGCAGTCGTTGAAAGGCGCGAACCTGGTTTTACAGGATTATGCCTCGGGCAGTCGTCCGCTGATTGATTCCGCGCTGGTGAATCAGGGCGTAAAGGCAACAATCGTGCAGGAGATTGGTCATCCGGCGACGCTATTTCCGATGGTGGAAGCCGGCATTGGCATCAGCGTCTTGCCCGCCCTGGCACTTCCCCTGCCTCAGGGAAGCCGGCTGGCCGTCAAGCGACTGACGCCCGTAGTTGAGCGAAAACTGATGCTGGTGCGGCGAAAAAATCGTTCACTCTCGGGTGCGGCGCAGGCTATCTGGGAAGTGGTGCGTATCCAGGCACAACGATTAAACGAAGCCCGCATACGCGACCCACTGTTTAACGCATCAGACGATCAGATGTAGATATCAATCTGATTATTGTCTGACGGGCTGTTCACACCTTCCACTTTGCCCAGCTTTTGAGCCTGCTTCTTCTGGGCCTCTTCGGCCTGCTGGCGCTGCAGTGCGGCGAGCTGCGCCTGCAGCACTTTGATCTGGGTCTGAATAAGTTCCTGCTGCTTCTTCTTCTCATCGGTGCTGACGGGACTGTTTGCCAGTTCTTTTAACTGCTGAGTCAGCTTTTTGATCTTGTCGAGAATGCGGGTGATTTGCGCAGAGATATCGTTACTGCTCGAAGTTCCACTCGCGCCGCTGGTTTGAATAGGTTGGGTTGAAGCCTGAATGGTCGTCATACTTTTTCCTCGCGTTATAAAACAGAGGTATCGGCACCAACAGGATTAGCTTGAGCAAAACTGTCATATCTGGCAGGGAGTTGCATTGATACACAATCAGTATTGATGGTGCGGTGAAAGTGTATTGGAGGTCACCTGCAGGCTCCGGATATAAGACAAAGGTCATGCGATCCCTATCGCGATCTTAATCTTCAAGGAGCCTCTATGACCCTCTCGAATAACCCGTGGTACTGCGCCGACATCATCCGCACCGCTAAACCGAACTTCACGCCTCGCGTGGCGTTTATTCTCGGGTCCGGCCTTGGCGCGCTCGCCGACCAGATTGTTGACGCCGTTTCCCTGAGCTATGAAAAGCTGCCGGGCTTCCCGGTGAGCACCGTCCACGGTCATGCCGGTGAGCTGGTGCTGGGGCATCTTGCCGGGGTGCCTGTCGTCTGCATGAAGGGCCGCGGGCATTTCTACGAGGGCCGCGGAATGACCGTCATGACCGATGCGATCCGCACCTTTAAGCTGCTGGGGTGTGAACTGCTGTTTAGCACCAATGCTGCGGGTTCATTGCGTCCCAACGTTCAGCCAGGCAGTCTGGTTGCCCTGAGCGACCATATCAACACCATGCCGGGCACGCCGATGGTGGGGATGAACGACGAACGCTTTGGTGACCGTTTCTTCTCGCTGGCCAATGCCTACGACGCGGATTACCGTGCCATTCTGCAAACCGTGGCGACGAAAGCGGGATTCCCGCTGCATGAAGGGGTATTTGTCTCTTATCCGGGCCCTAACTTCGAGACCGAGGCAGAAATCCGCATGATGCAAATTATCGGCGGTGATGTGGTGGGGATGTCCGTAGTGCCGGAGGTAATTTCCGCGCGTCACTGCGGCCTGAAGGTTGTGGCCGTTTCTGCGATTACCAATCTCGCTGAGGGGCTGGGCGATGTCAAACTCTCGCATGAACAAACCCTCGCTGCTGCTGAGCTTTCCCGCCAGAACTTCATCAATCTTATCTGCGGTTTTCTTCGCCATATTGCCTGAGTAAAACAATAAAGTGGCCCGCGAGGGCCACGCTGCTATAAGGAATGGGTTATGAACATCACGACTCGCTTAAAGATAATGTCCTTTATGCAATATTTTATCTGGGGGAGTTGGCTGGTTACCCTCGGCGCCTACATGATAAACACCCTCCATTTTACCGGCTCCGACGTGGGCATGGTGTACAGCTCCAAGGGGCTTGCCGCAATCGTTATGCCTTCGCTGGTGGGGATTATTGCCGACAAGTGGCTACGGGCCGACCGGGCCTATGTGATTTGCCATCTCGTCTGTGCCGTCGCGCTCTGCTATGCCGCACAGGTCAATGAGCCCGGGCTGATGTTCTGGATCATGCTGGTGAATGCGATGGCCTTCATGCCCACGATTGCGCTGTCGAATACGATTTCCTACTCTTGTCTTGAACAGGCGGGGCTGGATACGGTGAGCCATTTTCCGCGAGTGCGGGTGTATGGCACCGTGGGTTTTATTGCGGCTATGTGGGCTATAAGCCTGATGGGGGCGGAGTTGAGCAACGTACAGCTCTATGCTGCGGCTGCCGCATCGCTGCTGCTGGCGCTCTATTCCCTGACGCTACCGGCTATTCCGGTGGTGAGAACAAAAACGTCTCAGTCGCTGGCAAATAAGCTTGGGCTGAACGCGTTTATCCTGTTTAAACAACCCCGCATGGCCGTGTTCTTTTTATTCGCGATGCTGCTGGGCGCCGTGTTGCAGATTACCAACACGTTCGGCAGCCCCTTCTTGCATGATTTTGCGCGTAATCCGGCGTATGCAGAGAGCTTTATTGTCAAATACCCGTCCATCCTGCTCTCCGTTTCGCAAATGTCAGAAGTGTTCTTCATTCTGACCATTCCGTACTTTCTTGGACGGTTTGGTATTAAAACCGTCATGCTGATGAGCATGGTGGCCTGGATGCTGCGGTTTGGACTGTTCGCGTTTGGCGATCCGTCCGCAACGGGCTTTGCGCTGCTCATGCTCTCAATGATTGTCTACGGCTGCGCGTTCGACTTCTTCAATATTTCCGGCTCGGTGTTTGTTGAACAGGAGGTGAGCGCCGATATCCGCGCCAGCGCGCAAGGGTTGTTTATGACGACCGTTAACGGTATCGGGGCGTATTTCGGATCGGTACTGAGCGGCGTGGCGGTCGACTATTTTTCGGTGGACGGGGTGAAGGACTGGCAGACGATCTGGCTGGTGTTTGCGGCCTATGCGCTGGCGCTCGCGGTGGTGTTTTATTTCAGCTTTAACTACCGGCACGCCAGTAAAAACAGCGAGATGCGCACAGTTGCGCACTAAATTTTTCCTCTTGACGATGAAAGGCTTTAAGGTAGGCGCTTAAGTGTTATCCCCAGGATATGTTTTGATGGAACGCATCTATCGGACCGATCTCAAGCTGCTGCGCTATTTTCTGGCCGTGGCGGAGGAACTGCATTTTGGACGGGCTGCGGCCCGTCTCAATATGTCTCAGCCGCCGTTAAGCCTGCATATTAAAGAGCTGGAAAGCCAGCTGGGCACGTTGCTGTTTATTCGCCACTCGCGAAGCGTCGCGTTGACGCATGCCGGTAAGGTGCTGATGGAAGAGTCACGCCGGCTGCTTGCCAGCGCAAACCAGGCTCTGGCTCGCGTCGAGCAAATCGGCCGGGGGGAAGCAGGGCGCATTGAGCTGGGCATTGTCGGCACGGCCATGTGGAGCGAGGTGCGCACGGTGATGCGCGCTTTCCTGAAAGAGCATCCGAACGTTGATGTCGTTTTTCGTGAAAAATCGCCGGTCATGCAGATGGCGCTGCTTGAGCGTCGGGAGCTGGACGTTGGCATCTGGCGAATGGCAACCGAACCTACCGTTGGGTTTACCAGCGTGCGGTTGCGTGAGGCGGCTTTTCTGGTGGCGCTGCCGGAGGATCACCGCCTGGCGCGCGAATCAACTATTGCGCTTTCAGCGTTGCAGGACGAGTATTTTGTCACGATGCCGTCGGCCCATTCTGACTGGGCATTTTTACATCGCGTCTGCCAGCAGGCCGGGTTTTCGCCGATGATTGTGCGCGAAGCCGTTGAACCGCAAACGGTGCTGGCGATGATCAGCATGGGGATGGGAATTACGCTCGCCGCAGACAGCTACGCGCAAATGCAGTGGCCCGGCGTGGTGTTCCGCCCGCTGAAAGAGCGTATACCGGCTGATTTGTATGTGGTGTATGACGAGAAGCAGGCGACACCTGCGGTGAAGACGTTGATTGCAACGTTGACGATGTAAATTGCAGATAGCAAAAAAGCGCCTTTAGGGCGCTTTTTTACATTGGTGGGTCGTGCAGGATGACTCGCTTCGCTCGCCCTTCGGGCCGTCGCCGTAAACGGCTCCGGTGCCTCACTGCGTTCGGCTCGAACCTGCTGCAGGTTCGAATCATCCAGATCGCAGATAGCAAAAAAGCGCCTTTAGGGCGCTTTTTTACATTGGTGGGTCGTGCAGGATTCGAACCTGCGACCAATTGATTAAAAGTCAACTGCTCTACCAACTGAGCTAACGACCCGAAATGGTGGGCGATGACGGGCTCGAACCGCCGACCCCCTCCGTGTAAAGGAGATGCTCTACCAACTGAGCTAATCGCCCATTTCGGAACTGCTGCGATAAGGTGAGAATGGTGGGCGATGACGGGCTCGAACCGCCGACCCCCTCCGTGTAAAGGAGATGCTCTACCAACTGAGCTAATCGCCCAATCTCAATTCTTATCTACACTGCGAGTCTACCGAAGTAGATGGTGGGTGATGACGGGCTCGAACCGCCGACCCCCTCCGTGTAAAGGAGATGCTCTACCAACTGAGCTAATCACCCCCGCTGTGTGGAGTCGCATTATAGGGAGAGTTGAAAATGAGTCAACGCATTTTCTAAAGTTTTTATTCGTTCGTCGTAAAATTAAACAAAACGATCGCGAAACGGGCTGTGGCGCATGATTTCTAAACAAAAATCGCAAACCTGGTCACGATAAAGGGATCAACATTGAGGATTCCCCCCACAGTGATAGAATATTGCCCATCGTTTTTCCCCCAGGATTTGCCGATTGCCGGCATCTTTATAACGTAAGGCCATTTCATGAAAATCAAAACTCGCTTCGCGCCGAGCCCGACAGGCTATCTGCACGTCGGTGGTGCACGTACCGCTCTCTATTCCTGGCTGTTTGCACGCCACAACAAAGGTGAGTTCGTGCTGCGTATTGAAGACACCGATCTTGAGCGCTCCACGCCGGAAGCAATTGAAGCCATTATGGATGGGATGAACTGGCTGAATCTGGAATGGGACGAAGGTCCGTATTTCCAGACCAAACGCTTTGACCGCTATAACGCCGTCATTGATGAGATGCTGGTCGCGGGCACGGCATATAAATGCTACTGCTCCAAAGAGCGTCTGGATGCGCTGCGTGAAGAGCAGATGGCGAACGGTGAAAAGCCGCGTTATGACGGCCGCTGCCGCCACGACCACAGCGAGCATGCTGCTGATGAGCCTTGCGTGGTGCGTTTTGCTAACCCGCAAGAGGGATCTGTGATCTTTGACGACCAGATCCGTGGCCCGATCGAGTTCAGCAACCAGGAGCTGGATGACCTGATCATCCGCCGCACCGATGGTTCCCCAACGTATAACTTCTGCGTCGTGGTTGACGACTGGGATATGGAAATTACCCACGTTGTCCGTGGTGAAGACCATATCAACAATACCCCGCGCCAGATCAACATCCTGAAGGCGCTGAATGCGCCTGTTCCGGTCTACGCGCACGTTTCGATGATCAACGGCGACGACGGCAAGAAACTGTCTAAACGTCACGGTGCGGTAAGCGTTATGCAATACCGCGATGACGGCTATCTGCCGGAAGCGCTGCTGAACTACCTGGTGCGTCTGGGCTGGGCCCACGGCGACCAGGAGATCTTCAGCCGCGAAGAGATGATCGAACTGTTCTCTCTGAGCTCAGTGAGCAAATCAGCGAGCGCGTTTAATACTGACAAGCTCCTGTGGCTGAACCACCATTACATCAATACCATGCAGCCAGAATATGTGGCGACGTACCTGCAGTGGCACATCGAACAGGCAAATATTGATACCCGCACCGGTCCTGAGCTGGCGGATCTGGTGAAACTGCTCGGCGAGCGCTGCAAAACGCTGAAAGAGATTGCTGAAAGCTGCCGCTACTTCTATGAAGAGTTTGACGAGTTCGACGCGGACGCCGCGAAGAAACACCTGCGTCCGGTTGCGCGTCAGCCGCTGGAAGTGGTGCGTGACAAACTGGTTGCCATTACGGAGTGGACCGCTGAGAATGTCCATCACGCCATTCAGGCGACGGCGGACGAGCTGGAAGTCGGCATGGGTAAAGTCGGTATGCCGCTGCGCGTTGCGGTGACCGGTGCGGGGCAGTCCCCGGCGCTGGATGTGACGGTTCATGCCATCGGCAAGTCACGCAGCGTGGCGCGCATTAACAAGGCGCTGGACTTTATTGCTGAACGCGAAAATCAGCAGTAATTAAGTCCTCGATAGGAAGAACGGCAGGGTTACCTGCCGTTTTTTTATGGGTATCATTCAGCAATATCCAGACGCGTAAGAAAACCGCGTATCCCTTCGCGTTTCAAAAAGGCTTCCAGACGCTTCTGCTCTGGCTGAGTCATACTTTCCAGGGTCTCAAGAATGCCCGGACGCAGGTTTGAAGATGGTTCGCTGTAGGAAGAGGTGACTTCAGCGAGATGGTAAACCGCCTGACGGTTTCGGATCGCCGGGAGGCTCATAATATGTTCCTTCACGCGCGCATCAACATGGATGAGCCGCGCCCGACCGCCCTTCACGCCGTTGAGTCCTTCGGTTTTCCATCCCTGCTGGCGTATCCAGCGATTAACCGTTTGCCTGGCAACGCCCAAACTTTCCGCCAGCTCTTCCGTGGTCATTTTGCTACGTAATCTTCTCATATCAGTTCTGATCGCGAATCCCTAAACGTTGCAATAATCCGGTAATCCCTTCCCGCAGCAACAGCGATGTCATCTGCTTCTGCTCTTCCGGCGTCATTTCATTGGCCAGCGTCAGGAGTAGGGTGTGAAGCGAACCGTCATGGCTGGTGCCTGCCGGCAGTTCGGACGTCTCCGTTGCACGACGTGCGCTGCGGATAAAGTCACGCACTTTTTCGTTCACATGCACCAGGCGCGCTTTCCCGCCCTGGACTCCTGGTTTTGGCGATGTAATCCAACCCTCTTTGCGTACCCATTTATTGATGGTCTGGCGGCTATAGCCAGTGAGCAGGGCTAACTCTTCTGGCGTCATTCGTTCCTTGATCATGCAATTTCCTGAATATTCGTGGGGTTAATTAACGGCTCATTTTATAGCACCGTTTTAGCTGAAAACGTGACAGGCTTAACTCATGACTGCGAGAAGGCTCGCAAAGTGATTCATTTGCATGATTTTTCGGCGATTGAACTGCGGCCATTGATTTTGCCGTTGACACTCCGCAGCGGAATTCATATTATGCCGCCCGTCAACATGACAGCTTTACGATGGGGCTATAGCTCAGCTGGGAGAGCGCTTGCATGGCATGCAAGAGGTCAGCGGTTCGATCCCGCTTAGCTCCACCAAACTCTGAACCCAACAGAGTGCGGTCAGTAAAGTAACATGTGGGGCTATAGCTCAGCTGGGAGAGCGCTTGCATGGCATGCAAGAGGTCAGCGGTTCGATCCCGCTTAGCTCCACCAAAATTGTAAACCCTCGTCGAAAGACGAGGGTTTTTTTATCTGTTTGTAACACCCGTCCCCACTTTTTGTTATCAAAAAGAAGATATTCCTGTACCTCACCTCAATCGATATCAATAAAGCAGTCTATAAATAGACTTGAACTTGATTCGCGCAATTAATAAACCTATTATCCATCCGGTCAATGATTCCCCCGGAAAATAACGCCCCTGATTAATGAATAGAAAAACTTACAATAATGTAAAGATATTTATGATTGCCCTGGCACTTTGCCTGATTGCGGTACCCATCTCCCGTTATCTCTCTCCCCGCGCAATTGTAAATGGTCACGACGTTTATTTAGCATGGTTACCGCTAAGCGTTATGCTGGCGGTAATTCTGCTATTTGGACGCAGGGCCATTCTTCCCATTTTGTTAGGTTTTAGTGTCACTAATTTATTTTATGTTAATTTAGCACCGCTACAATATACAGTATTACTGTTTTGTCAGACCTTTGCATTGTTCGCGGCGTGCGGCCTTCTGCGCCTCATGCTGGGCAAGCGTTGGCGTTACTGCATCCCCAACAAGCACATCGGTTTACGTATATTCTGGCTCGGTTTTATCGTACCAATAGGTATTAAGCTGTCGATGTATATGGCGGGCTATTTGTTTGATTTTCCGGTGACTATTTCCACATTTTTCGGCGAAGGAACGGTAATTTATAACGTTGTGGATATACAAAGCCTGATATGCGCGGCGCTGATTTTTACCATGATGTTCTATTACCCATTAAGAATGATAATTAATCCTCGTTACGCGATGAACTTCTGGCGGCGAAGCGTGAAGCCCGTGTTTTTCCACAAGAATTCATTATATATTTTTGTCTGGCTGATGCTTTTAAGTTTCATTCTCGTCATTTTATGCGGTCCATTTGAATCACCCGTCATTGCGGGCTATTTGATGCCGCTGATTTTTATTCTTTTTACCTTAGCGATAAGTCGCCTGACCTATGCGCTTATCTCTCTGCTGTGGGCCGCATCTGCACTCCTGCTGTTGTCCTACAACTACAACTTTCTTAACGGGGTGGAATCGGGCCATTCGCTCTCCTTTATCCTCTCCGTACTTATCTCTTTCGCCATCTGTTTGCTTTACATGTCGCGAATTTACCAGCGCAGCGAGTGGCTGAAGCGGGGATGGCAGAACAGGGCGCTCACCGATCCGCTGACCGGTTTGCCCAATATTCGCGCGCTGGAGGATCATCTTGAGATTCACCCGGATGCAAAAGTAAGTATTCTGCGTATGGATAATCTGGAGTTTTTGAGCCGCCACTACGGGATCCTCATGCGGGTCCATTGCAAACGAACGATTGCCGCGTCGCTTCAGCCGCTTCTGCAAAAAGATGAAGCGCTCTTCCAGCTTCCGGGAAGCGAGCTGGTGCTGGTATTACTGGGGCCGGGAATCGCTGAACGTCTCCAGCATATGGTCGATCGGCTGAACAGCCGCAAGATTTTCTGGAACAATACCGGGCTGGATATCGAGTTTGGCGCGTCCTGGGGAATGGTTGAAAACGGTGAAAAGCTGCACCACACGCTGGGGCAACTGAGCTGGCTGGCTGAGCAATCCTGCGGCGAGCACAACGTTCTTGCGCTCACGAATAGCATCGAAGCGGCATCAGGACAAACGACTGAGCGCGTGCTGATGCTGGCGCGGATTAAGCATGCCCTGGAGGCCGGTCAGTTCCATTTATACGCACAGCCCATCCAGAAGGCCGACGGCAGCGGTTACTACGAAATCCTGACGCGTATGGAAAGCGAGGGAGAGATGATTACCCCCGATCGCTTTATTCCGCTGATTGCCCAGTTCAACCTGAGCCACCGGTTCGATATGTACGTCATGGAAAAATTACTGGCGTGGCTGCGCGATCATCCTGCGACGCAGGCCGGTGCCCGCTTCTCCGTCAATCTGATGCCGCTAACGCTGATGCAAAAAGAGGTCGCTGGCGAGATTTGCGCGCTCTTTGAGCAGTACGGTATCGCGCCTCAGGCCGTCGTTCTTGAAATCACCGAGGAGCAGGCCTTCTCTAATTCAGGAAGCAGTATCAGCAATCTCCAGCAACTGCGGGATTACGGTTTCCGGATTGCCATTGATGATTTTGGTACGGGCTACGCGAACTATGAGCGCCTCAGACGCCTGCAGGCGGACATCATTAAAATTGACGGCTGCTTTGTGAAAGACATTTGTACCGATGACATGGATGCGATGATCGTGCAATCAATGTGTAATCTGGCGAAGACAAAATCGCTGTGCGTAGTTGCTGAATATGTAGAAACACCGGCGCAGCGCGAGATGCTGCTCCGCTTTGGTGTGGACTACCTGCAGGGGTATCTGATAGGCAAACCCAAACCGCTGGAAGAATTACGGGCATAAAAAAACCGGGAGCCAGGCTCCCGGTTTTTTTTAACGGTAAACGTTACAGAACCAGTGCCGCGATAGAAGCAGACAGGACGCTCACCAGGGTAGAACCGTAAACCAGTTTCAGGCCAAAGCGAGAAACCACGTTACCCTGTTCTTCGTTCAGACCTTTAATCGCACCGGCGATGATACCGATGGACGAGAAGTTCGCGAAGGAGACCAGGAACACGGACAGAATGCCTTCCGCGCGCGGAGAAAGCGTGCTGGCGATTTTCTGCAGATCCATCATCGCAACGAATTCGTTAGAAACCAGTTTGGTCGCCATGATACTGCCCACCTGCAGCGCTTCGTGAGCCGGAACACCCATCACCCATGCAACAGGGTAGAAGATGTAGCCCAGAATTCCCTGGAAGGAGATACCCAGCACCGCAGCGAACAGGGCGTTCAGCGCAGAAATCAGCGCAATGAAGCCGATCAGCATAGCGGCAACGATAACCGCCACTTTGAAACCGGCCAGGATGTATTCACCCAGCATTTCGAAGAAGCTCTGGCCTTCATGCAGGTTGGACATCTGGATGTTTTCTTCGCTGGCGTCAACGCGGTACGGGTTGATCAGTGACAGAACGATAAAGGTGCTGAACATGTTCAGAACCAGCGCAGCAACAACATACTTCGGCTCCAGCATGGTCATATACGCGCCCACGATAGACATGGAAACGGTAGACATTGCGGTTGCTGCCATGGTGTACATGCGGTTGCGGGACATTTTGCCGAGAATATCTTTATACGCGATGAAGTTCTCAGACTGACCGAGGATCAGGGAACTTACGGCGTTGAATGATTCCAGCTTACCCATGCCGTTCACTTTGGATAACAGGAAACCAATTCCACGAATAACGAACGGCAGAACGCGGATGTGCTGCAGAATACCGATAAGCGCGGAGATAAAGACGATTGGGCACAGAACCTTCAGGAAGAAGAACGCCAGACCTTCGTCGTTCATTTTACCGAAGACAAAGTTCGTCCCTTCGTTGGCGAATCCGAGCAGTTTTTCGAACATTTCGGAGAAGCCTTTCACGAAGCCGAGGCCGACGTTGGAGTTCAGGAAGAACCACGCAAGTAAAACTTCAATGACCAGCAGCTGGACAACATAACGAATACGAATTTTTTTGCGGTCTGTGCTGACCAGCAATGCAAGTGCAGTAACGACAACAAGTGCCAGGACAAAATGAAGGACGCGGTCCATATTTGCTCCAAATATGAGGCAGGTTTAATTTTCGTGCACATTCTATGTAACAAGCGAAAAGAAAACGAGATCAAGGACACACTATAGTTACATCCTGTGACGAGTCTCAAAAATAGTGATCCACAATACATTTTTGTTATGTTAGGTAAATGAGTGAAAAGTTAAGTTTGTGTGCTAGTCTTCACAAAAGAGCGCGCGATTTCGCTTTCTGTTAAATCGCCCCCGCTTACCCGCCCGTCTATCGTTCAAAGCTATCAGAGAAATCACTGTAAACTTCGCAAATGATCTTGATAATCATTCTCATTTTGATAGCATTAAACATAGCAAAGGCTATATTTCAGAGGCAGAAATGACAAACAGTCGCGTAGAGGGTAGCAGTAGCAGAGCAGCGCGCAAGTTGCGGTTCGCATTAATGGGACCTGCGTTCATCGCTGCCATTGGCTATATCGATCCAGGTAACTTTGCGACCAACATTCAGGCCGGGGCCAGCTTCGGCTATAAGCTGCTGTGGGTGGTTGTCTGGGCTAACCTGATGGCAATGCTGATTCAGATGCTCTCCGCAAAGCTGGGGATTGCCACCGGTAAAAACCTGGCGGAGCAAATTCGCGACCATTATCCGCGTCCGGCCGTCTGGCTCTACTGGGTTCAGGCGGAAATCATCGCCATGGCAACGGACCTCGCTGAATTTATCGGCGCGGCGATCGGCTTTAAGCTGATTCTGGGCGTGTCGCTGTTGCAGGGGGCGGTACTGACCGGGATTGCCACGTTCCTGATCCTGATGCTGCAGCGTCGCGGTCAAAAACCGCTGGAGAAGGTCATCGGCGGTCTGCTGCTGTTTGTCGCGGCGGCCTACATCGTCGAGCTGATTTTCTCCCAACCGAATCTGGCGCAGCTCGGTAAAGGGATGGTGATCCCAAGCCTGCCAACCTCGGAAGCGGTGTTCCTGGCCGCCGGGGTGTTGGGGGCGACCATCATGCCGCATGTGATTTACCTGCACTCCTCCCTGACCCAGCATCTCCACGGTGGGACGCGTAAAGAACGTTATTCCGCAACCAAGTGGGATGTGGCTATCGCCATGACCATCGCGGGGTTTGTGAATCTGGCGATGATGGCTACCGCAGCCGCCGCTTTCCACTTTAACGGCCATACCGGCATCGCCGATCTTGACCAGGCTTATCTCACGCTGGAGCCGCTGCTGAGCCATGCAGCCGCCACGATATTTGGTTTGAGCCTGGTGGCCGCCGGTCTGTCTTCGACGGTGGTGGGCACGCTGGCAGGCCAGGTGGTGATGCAGGGATTTGTCCGGTTCCATATTCCGCTGTGGGTGCGTCGCTCCGTCACCATGCTGCCGTCATTTATCGTGATTCTGATGGGGCTCGATCCCACACGAATTCTGGTTATGAGCCAGGTATTGCTGAGCTTTGGTATCGCGCTGGCGCTGGTGCCGCTGCTGATCTTTACCAGCAACAAAACCCTGATGGGCGAGCTGGTCAACTCAACGCTGGTAAAACGGGCCGGATGGGCCATTGTGGTGGTGGTGGTGGCATTGAACCTGTGGCTGTTGATTGGAACCGCGCTGGGGCTTTAACAAAAAAAGGCGCCGCGTGGCGCCTTTTTGATTAGTGATGATGGCCGTGACCATGGCCTTTGCCGTGACCCCAGCCGCCGCGGCGGTCGTCACGATCGTTCCAGCCTTCACGGTAACCGCGCTCATACGCTTTGTCTTTATACCAGCCACGGTGTCTGCCGTTATCATGTTTCCACCAGCGATCGCCGCGCCACTCATAGTGACGATGCCAGTAGTCACGGTCGCGCCAGTAGCCACCGTCCCAGTATCTGCCGTAGTCGTCACGATCGCCAATTTGTAATTTTACTGATGGCAACAGGGTGATTTCGCCCGCAGTGGCGATCAGCGGGGCTGATGAAGCCAGTAATACCGCTGCAAGAATCAGTGACCTGAACATACTCTTTCTCCTTCACGATCGGGGCCTTTGATGGGCCTGTTAACGCAATATTACGAGTTGGTAAAGGCTCGTTTCATCGCCTCAACTCCGAATTCCTGAGTAAGAGCACTTTTTGCTAAAAGTGATTTTATTTTGAGCCGCTCAGGATGGCTTCAATACGGGCCAGCTCTTCGGCGGAGAAATGGCGGTTTTCCAGCATACACGCGGCATCGTCAATCTGGGCGACTTTGCTCGCGCCAATCAGTACAGACGTCACCGATTCGTGGCGTAATATCCAGGCCAGCGCCATCTGCGACAGCTTCTGGCCTCTGCCTTCCGCCAGCGCGTTGAGTTGTCTTACCTTCTCCAGCTTCTCTTCGGTAATCTGCTCCGGGTTGAGGAACTTACTGCCGCTTGCCGCGCGGGAGTCTGCGGGAATGCCGTCCAGATAGCGGTTGGTCAGTTGTCCCCCGGCCAGCGGCGAGAAGGGAATACAGCCAACCCCTTTTTCCTGCAATACGTCCAGCAATCCCGCTTCCGGTGCACGCTCAAACATGGAGTATTTCGGCTGGTGGATCAGGCAGGGGGTTCCGAGGTCATTAAGGATATCAATCGCCTGGCGGGCCAGATCGGCCGGGTAGTTGGATAACCCGACATACAGGGCTTTTCCCTGACGCACCGCGTGGTCAAGCGCTTTCATGGTTTCCAGCAGCGGCGTTTGTGGGTCGGGACGGTGGTGATAAAAGATATCTACATACTCCAGCCCCATGCGCTTCAGGCTTTGATCCAGGCTTGCCAGCAGGTATTTGCGTGACCCCCAGTCGCCATACGGGCCATCCCACATGGTATACCCCGCTTTGGTTGAAACGATCAGCTCGTCGCGCCAGGGCAGAAAATCCTCCTGCAAAATCCGTCCGAAATTACGTTCGGCGGATCCCGGTGGCGGGCCATAGTTGTTGGCAAGGTCGAAATGCGTAATACCCAGATCGAACGCGCGCTGTAAAAGTTGACGGCTGTTTTCGATAAGCGTGGTATCGCCAAAATTATGCCACAGCCCAAGCGAGATGGCGGGCAATCTGAGTCCGCTTTGCCCGCAGCGGCGATACTCCATTGTCTGATAACGACTTTTGTTCGGCTGATAACCCATTCTTATGACCTCTGGCGCTGAAGAGAAAAATCAGTGTATGCGTTTACATTAACGTGAAAAAAAGCAGCATAGCGCAGCATTTTTTGTAAAGCATTCTTTCCATGCCCTTCTTAGCGCCAATTCTGGACAGCCATCACGCTTCTTTAATACTCAAGGTGAGGTCAACATTAGAAGGATACCTGTTCATGCGTACCCCATACTGCGTCGCCGATTACCTGCTGGACCGTCTTACAGATTGTGGAGCCGATCATCTGTTTGGCGTGCCGGGCGACTATAACCTGCAGTTTCTCGACCACGTGATAGACAGCCCAGATATCTGTTGGGTGGGCTGTGCCAACGAGTTAAACGCCTCTTATGCCGCTGACGGATATGCCCGATGTAAGGGCTTCGCCGCGCTGCTGACGACATTTGGCGTAGGAGAGTTAAGCGCCATGAACGGCATTGCGGGCAGCTATGCCGAGCACGTGCCGGTACTGCATATTGTGGGGGCGCCAGGCATGGCGTCACAGCAGCGAGGGGAACTGCTGCACCATACGTTGGGTGACGGTGAGTTTCGTCACTTTTACCATATGAGCGAACCGATCACTGCCGCACAGGCGATCCTGACCGAACAAAACGCCTGCTATGAGATTGATCGGGTGTTAACTACCATGCTCCGGGAACGTCGCCCCGGCTATCTGATGCTGCCTGCCGATGTGGCAAAAAAAGCCGCCACGCCTCCTGTAAACGCTCTCACTCTCAGGCATGCGCATGCCGATAGCGCTTGCCTGAAGGCGTTCCGGGATGCCGCCGAGAGCAAGCTGGCCATGAGCAAGCGTACTGCGCTGCTGGCCGATTTCCTTGTCCTGCGCCATGGACTGAAACATGCACTACAGAAATGGGTCAAAGAAGTGCCGATGGCGCACGCCACCATGCTGATGGGCAAAGGCATATTTGACGAGCGTCACGCGGGTTTTTACGGGACGTACAGCGGTTCTGCAAGCGCCGGCGCGGTAAAAGAGGCGATTGAAGGGGCGGATACGGTGCTGTGCATCGGCACGCGATTTACCGATACCCTGACCGCTGGCTTCACTCACCAGTTGACCCCGTCGCAAACGATAGAAGTTCAGCCTCATGCCGCCCGCGTCGGGGATATCTGGTTTACCGGTATTCCTATGCTTCAGGCGATTGAGACGCTGGTGGAACTGTGCAAGCAGCACGTGCACGGTACGCCTGCGCCGTCGTCTCAAAGTGCAATGGCCTACCCGCAGCCGGACGGCTCGCTGACGCAGGAGAATTTCTGGAGAACGCTGCAAACGTTTATTCGCCCGGGAGACATTATTCTTGCGGATCAGGGCACTTCGGCCTTCGGCGCGATCGATCTTCGACTTCCGGCAGACGTGAACTTTATCGTCCAGCCGCTGTGGGGGTCGATTGGCTACACGCTGGCAGCGGCATTCGGCGCGCAAACGGCCTGCCCGAACCGGCGCGTGATTGTGCTGACGGGGGACGGCGCGGCGCAGCTCACCATCCAGGAGCTCGGCTCGATGCTGCGGGATAAACAGCGCCCCATCATTCTGGTTCTTAACAACGAAGGGTATACGGTGGAAAGGGCAATCCACGGACCAGAGCAGCGATATAACGACATTGCGCTGTGGAACTGGACGCAAATTCCGCAGGCGCTTAGCCTCGATCCTCAGGCCCAGTGCTGGCGGGTCAGCGAGGCGGAGCAGCTGGCGGACGTCCTTGAAAAAGTAGCGCACCACGAGCGGCTCTCGCTGATTGAGGTGATGCTGCCGAAAGCAGACATCCCGCCGCTGCTGGGTGCGCTTACTAAAGCGCTGGAAGCGCGCAACAGCGCCTGATCACCTGTCGTTTCGCCAGGCCATCATCATCGGTTTGCCCGCCAGCAGGAGCCAGGCGGGCAACATCACGATGCAAAGTAGCGGGATGAGGGTGGTATCCGGTACCACTACGGCGGCCATAAACAGGCTCAGCCAGGCATCGCGCGTGACCACCAGCACCAGCCCCAGAATTGAGCAGGAAACGGTAATCGCTGCCGGAACGGCATCGACGTGTTCGTGCAGCATCAGCCCCAGCGCTACGCCGACAAAGACCGCCGGGAAGATGCGTCCGCCGCGGAAACCGCAGGCCGCAGCCACCACCAGCGCGGCCAGTTTTATCACGGCAAACAGCAGATAATCCGATACGCTAAACACCTGGCTGAAGGCCAGCTGCTGCATCTCGTCCAGACCTTTAAACAGCGTCACCGTCCCGCCGATTGCCCCTAAAACCCCGAGAATCAAACCGCCGATACCCAGAATCAATACCGGGTGCTTGAGTTTATGCATCAGCCGGTGCAGGCGTGGAAGGCACCATACCGCCACCATGCCCAGCGCGATGGCAATCGCGACAACGACGGCACCGCTGAAAATATCGGCCATCTGCATCTGGCCGTAGTGGGGCAGGGAGAGGGAAAAATGGGGATGGAAAAACAGGCTGGTCGTCAGCGCCCCGGCGGCTGCGGCCATCAGCGGAGCAAACAGTTTATCCCAGAGCGGAACATCGTTATTGCTGCTGAGCGTCTGGGAAAAGATCAGTGCCGCGGCAACGGGCGTGCCGAAAAGCGCCCCGATGGTGCCTGCTGAGGCGAGGATGGTCCAGTCCAGCGTGCCAACGCGGGGCAAAATGCGTGAACCGAGGAAAACTGCCAGGCCAATATTCACCGCCATAATCGGATGCTCAGGCCCCAGGCTAACGCCGCCTGCCAGGCCGATAATCAACGCAACAATCAGCCCCGGCAGCGCGGAAGGAGTTACCGGGGCACCAATCAGCGGTTCCTGCGCCGGATCGGGGCCGGCATGCCCGGGACTAAAACGGATGACCAGGCCCACCGCAATGCCGGTCAACGTCAGCATCAGGATGATCCAGGCAGAGGAATCAGCGGTGACGCCCAGTTTTACCGGAAGCGCTGTCCATAACATCGTTTGCAGCACCGACGCGACTTTCATCACGACAATGAGCACCAGGCTTGAGGCCACGCCAATGATTAACGCCGGAATGGCCAGCAACAGCATGGTTCTGGCTCGCGGGTGGAGCATGATGATTTCCTTGTACAAAACGCAATGACGTTACTTTGCACAATCAGCTTTATGGCAATAGTGCAAAAGGTGCTGAAACGGTAAAGTTATTCTGTGACGAAGATCGATAATCCATGGGCATTCACCTTCCGGTCGTTGTTGTTATCACGCCTTGAACTTACAGTGTCCCAAAAGATTTATTCTGACTTTAGCGGAGCAGTAGAAGAATGACAAAGTATGCTTTGGTAGGCGATGTGGGCGGCACGAACGCGCGCCTCGCATTATGCGATGTAAGTAGCGGTGAAATTTCCCGGGCGAAAACCTACTCAGGACTGGATTATCCAAGCCTTGAGGTCGTTGTCCGCGTCTACCTGGAAGAGCAGCAGGTGAGCGTTGAAGACGGCTGCATCGCGATCGCCTGCCCGATAACCGGCGACTGGGTCGCAATGACCAACCATACCTGGGCATTCTCCATCGCCGAGATGAAAAAAAACCTCGGTTTTGCGCATCTTGAAATCATCAATGACTTCACCGCGGTGTCCATGGCGATCCCGATGCTGAAGCCAGAGCATCTGATCCAGTTTGGCGGCGCCGAACCGGTCGAAGGCAAGCCGATTGCGGTTTACGGGGCCGGTACAGGTCTGGGCGTTTCGCATCTGGTGCATGTGGCTCAGCGCTGGGTGAGCCTGCCGGGTGAAGGCGGCCACGTGGACTTTGCGCCAAACAGCGAAGAAGAGGGCATTATCCTCGAAGAATTACGCGCTGAGATCGGCCACGTCTCCGCCGAGCGCGTGCTTTCCGGTCCGGGGCTGGTGAACCTGTACCGTGCGATTGTGAAATCGGACGGTCGGCTGCCGGAAAACCTGCAGCCGAGAGACGTCACCGAACGCGCGCTGGCGGACAGCTGCATTGATTGCCGCCGCGCGCTGTCGCTGTTCTGCGTGATCATGGGACGTTTCGGCGGCAACCTGGCGCTGACGCTGGGTACCTTCGGGGGGGTCTATATCGCAGGTGGCATTGTGCCGCGCTTCCTCGACTTCTTTAAAGCATCAGGCTTCCGCGGCGGGTTTGAAGATAAAGGCCGTTTCAGAAGCTATGTGCAGGACATTCCGGTTTATCTGATCGTGCATGATAATCCCGGCCTGCTTGGCTCGGGTGCCCACCTGCGTCAGGTTCTCGGTCAAATCCTCTGACACAGAGCCCTCTCCGGCAGGAGGGGGCGCTTTCTTTACAGGTGCATCAACTGGCGGAACTCTTTCACCTTGCTGCGGCTCACCGGCACCTGAAAATCAAGATCTTTCAGGCGCAAAATATAGGTGTTGTTAAACCACGGTTCGATCTCGCGGATTTTGTTTAAATTCACGCAGAACGATCGGTGACAGCGGAAAAAGTGTGCCGCCGGCAGCTTGCTGCAAAATTCGGTGATGTTCATCGCCATCACGTAAGATTCCCGCCGCGTATAGACAAACGTCATCTTTTCATGGGCTTCGGCATAGTAGATGTCATTGACCGGCGTCACGATGATGCGCTCATCTTTGACCAGGTTTATGGTGTCGTTTTCCCGTACCGCTGGGCTGGCGTTCGCGGGCGCAGCCTGCTGCTGCCATGCGGCCTCCAGCTTTTGCAGCATGCTGACAATCCGCGACTCCTGATAAGGCTTCAGAATATAGTCAAATGCCTCCAGCTCAAAAGCCTCCACGGCGTGCTCTTTCCACGCGGTGACGAAAACGATAAACGGCTTATGGGCAAACTGATTGATGTTTTGCGCCAGCAATACGCCATCCAGCGACGGGATATTAATATCCAGGAAAATGGCGTCGACCCGGTTATGCTGCAGAAACTTCAGCACGTCCAGACCATCATCAAAGGTGCCCACAATCTCCATCTGGCTGTGGGTTTTGATAAGCCAGGTTAGCTCCTGTTGAGCCAGGAATTCATCTTCTACGATGATGACTTTCATGGGTTACTCCACATGGGGTAACAGCGATGTCGTCGAATGAACGAGAGAGCGTTCATTCGGGACGTAAAAAGCAATTTCGGTGCCCGGTTCAAGACGGTGAATATGCAGTCCGTCGCCGTAAAGCAGTTTGACCCGGTGGTGCACGTTCAGCAGGCCGATTTTATTCCCGGGCATCTCGTTAGACTCCACGCGCTCAATGACTTTTGGATCAATCCCGTGGCCGGTATCGCGCACGGCAATACGCACGCGGTTGCCGCTTTCGGTGATGCTGATGGTGACGACGCCTTTACCTTTACAGGGCTGTATACCGTGTACGATTGCGTTTTCGACCAGCGGCTGGATAAGCAGGCTCGGGATCACGCAGTTGACCTCTTCGTCAATATCGTAAATGACCGTGAGTTTGTCACCAAAGCGCGCCTGCTCAATCGCGATGTAGTCTTTGATTTGATACAGCTCTTTTTTGATGTCGATCTGCTCGTCATCTTTCAGCTCAATGTTGTAGCGCAGATAGCGCGACAGGTTGAAAATCAGCTGGCGCGCGGTGTCCGGATTAAGACGTATGGAAGAGGAGATAGCGTTCAGGGCGTTAAACAGGAAATGAGGATTGATTTTGCTCTGCAGCGCGCGCAGCTCTGCCTTATTTGCCATCTCACGCAGTTGCTCTGCCCGCGAAACTTCAAGCTGGGTAGAGATAATCTGCGACAGGCCAATGGCCATCTCCTGCAGTGAGGAGGTGATCTGATGCGCGTGACAATAATAAATTTTCAGCGTGCCCGTCACGACGCCTTTCTCCCACAGCGGGATCACCAGCATGGAGTGGATTTCCGGCGTTCTGTGTGCTTCATCATTGTTTTTAATAATGATTTTCCCGTAGTTAATCGCCTGTCGGGTGGTCGGGCTTATGGTGTCGTCATTGTCGCGATAGTTATGTTCCCCCACGCCGACGTAGGCCAGAACGTGGTCGATATTGGTAATGGCGACGGCATCAGCATGGATGTCGTGGCGAATAATCTCGCAGACCTGACGCAGCGATTCCGCGTTAACGTGGCGGAAAAGCGGCAGCGTTTTGTTGGCGATATCCAGCGCCAGCTTAGCCTGACGTGCGGCGCTGGCCTCTTTTTCCCCTTCGACGCTCTGCACCAGCAGCACAATAAAACCGATGCAGACGCTGCCGAGGATCATCGGAATACCGATTTTCGAGACGATATCCAGCCCCAGTGCGGTGGTGGGGGCCCAGACGACCACCAGGATCATGGTCAGCGTTTCGCACACCATGCCCGCGACGATCCCGGCGCGCCAGCGCTGTTTTTTCGGGATTTTGCGGCTGATCCAGCCGGACAACACCCCGGCGATAATGCTGGTGATAAAGCATGGCACCGCCGTTACGCCACCGATATCAATCAGGTAGCGATGGGTCCCGGCAATCAGACCGGTGATAACGCCCACCCACGGACCAAACAAAATCCCGCCGGACATGACGGCGATAATGCGCACGTTCACCAGCGACCCCTCTACCGGCACGCCGGACCAGGTGCTGAACAGGGCGAACAGCGAAAAGATGGCGGTAACGGCCAGCAGCTCTTTTGGCGAGTGTGCAGATTTGTGCAGCAGCTCGCGAAAAAGGCGAATGCGGATAAGGAAAAACAGGCAAATCAGCATTAATGCCGCACGGTCAAAAACCGCCAGCAGCATAGTGAATATTTCGTGCACGAGTAGACCTGGGAAAACGGGAAAGAACCATGATAAAAAACCTGGTGCGGATTGACCAGCTATCCGTCAGGTTTATCAAATGGGGAAAAACCATAATTTACAAAGGGGATTATCTTCCGGGGATTGACGCGTCCCGGTTTTTTATTGTCGGCGCGGCATCTGGTAACTGGTTTGATATCATCATGTTAAATAACCGCTACCAGACAGGCGTTCTTCAAACAAAGGCTTCCGCTTTTAGACGCAGTCGGGTTCCGGTTTTACTGCGAGCGCTTTTTTTTCATTTCCCTCTCGACAGCATGATTTTTTTCAGGTTATTTTCTAAACACGCCACATCAGTGGCAGCGTCGCTCGGACGGTCCGGGCGCTAACGTTAATCTGAGGAATCTATGGCTGAATTCAGTCCTGAACGCCGTTTTACGCGTATCGATCGTCTCCCCCCTTACGTTTTCAACATCACCGCTGAGCTGAAGATGGCTGCGCGTCGGCGCGGCGAAGATATTATCGATTTTAGTATGGGTAACCCTGACGGCCCAACGCCACCGCACATTGTTGAGAAACTTTGCACGGTTGCCCAGCGCCCGGATACCCATGGCTACTCAACGTCTCGCGGTATTCCCAGGTTACGTCGCGCGATCTCGCGCTGGTATCAGGATCGCTATCAGGTTGATATCGATCCTGAAAGTGAAGCCATTGTTACCATCGGCTCGAAAGAGGGGCTGGCACACCTGATGCTGGCCACCCTGGATCATGGCGATACGGTTCTGGTCCCTAATCCCAGCTACCCAATTCATATCTACGGCGCGGTCATTGCCGGGGCGCAGGTCCGTTCCGTGCCGCTGGTGGAAGGTGTCGATTTCTTTAACGAGCTGGAACGCGCGATTCGCGAAAGTTATCCGAAACCCAAGATGATGATCCTCGGTTTCCCGTCGAACCCAACGGCCCAGTGCGTGGAGCTCGATTTCTTCGAGAAAGTGGTCGCGCTGGCGAAGCGTTATGACGTGCTGGTGGTCCACGATCTGGCCTATGCTGACATCGTCTATGACGGCTGGAAAGCTCCGTCGATTATGCAGGTCCCGGGCGCGCGTGACGTGGCGGTAGAGTTCTTTACCCTGTCGAAAAGCTACAACATGGCGGGCTGGCGTATTGGCTTTATGGTGGGTAACAAAACGCTGGTGAATGCACTGGCGCGTATTAAGAGTTACCACGACTACGGCACCTTCACGCCGCTCCAGGTTGCCGCTATCGCTGCTCTGGAGGGCGATCAGCAATGCGTTCACGAGATTGCTGCCCAGTATAAGCGCCGCCGCGACGTGCTGGTAAAAGGGTTACATGAAGCGGGCTGGATGGTAGAAATGCCGAAAGCGTCCATGTACGTCTGGGCTAAAATTCCTGAGCCGTACGCGGCGATGGGGTCCCTGGAGTTTGCAAAAAAACTGCTCCAGGACGCAAAGGTGTGTGTGTCACCGGGCATTGGCTTTGGTGATTACGGCGACACCCATGTGCGGTTTGCCCTGATTGAAAACAGCGACCGTATTCGTCAGGCGGTGAGGGGCATCAAGAGCATGTTCCGGGCCGACGGGCTACTCTCCTCAAAGAGCGTCGCTGAAACCCCCGCGTCGTCATGACATAAAAAAACAGGAGCCGATGGCTCCTGTTTTTTTGACAGCATGTTCTTCACTAGATCATCAGGGCAAAGGTTCCGGCCCAGACTAAAACAATCACCGAAATGCCCATAAAGAAATATTTCACGTTTCATCGCTCCGCGTATCTTGTGGTACGCATTTAAAAACAGAGTCCACCTGAGTATAGAGAACTGAAATCCGGTCAAAACGGAAATGAGAATTTTCCCGTTACGCCGCCGACTCCAGCTCAGAATTCTGTGCTTTCCTGATGCCAGACGGCGCTAATGTACGCCTAAAAATAGGGGGTGACAAGAGGGATTTTTTTAAATAATTTCCGTCACTTACGAGTGTCGTGGAACGGCGACAGTTTGATTTCGTAACGCAATAAATTCACTTTGAGCGACGCACAGAAAGACGGTTTTGCAGCAGGATGGCAGGTGATTGAAAAGGTTAGTTTCTTAGCGAAACTAACCTTCATAAAGCGCTTAAATGTAGAGCGAGGCTTCGCCGAGCGGGCGCGTTTTGAAACGACGATGCATCCAGAGATACTGCTCCGGCGCACGCATGATTTCAGTCTCGATGACCTTGTTGATAAACGCTGCGGCTTCGCACTCGTTTTCCGGATAGTTAGCCATTTCAGGAGAAATGTGCAGACGATAGCCTGATTTATCCGCTTTTCTCACCATCGTCACGGTCAACATGGAAGCGCCCGACAGACGTGAAATAACAAAGGTGCCGTTGGTCGTCGCAACGTCTTTAACCGCGAAGAACGGTGCAAAGCTGCTGCCCTTACGTCCATAATCCTGATCGGGTGCAAACCAGACGGCCTCACCTTTCTTCAGGGCGCCGACCATACCGCGCAGGTTATTACGGCTGATCATCGCCTTATTGGAACGCATGCGGCCACGGGTCTGAACCCACTCCATCAGCGCACTGTTGTGAGGGCGGTAGGTGGCCATCATTGGCTGACACAGACCCATCACGCGGCCACCGAGTTCCAGCGACATAAAGTGAACGCCGACGACCATCACGCCACGATTTTGCATCTGCGCGCGTTTAAGGTTATCCAGGCCTTCCACATCAAACCACTTGCGGACGCGCTCATCCGGCCAGAACCAGGCCATGCCGGTTTCAAGCAGCGCCATGCCGATAGACTTGAAGTTTTCAGCGATGAGCTTCTCGCGCTCCTCGGCATTGTATTGTGGAAAGCAAAGCTCAATATTTTTACGCGCGATAGATTCGCGACGCTTCAGGAAAAAGCGGGATGTGCTGCCGAGTCTTGAACCCAGTAAGCGGATCACCGGATAAGGAAGCTGTACCAGCAACCACAGTAAGCCAAGGCCAAACCATGTAAACCAGTAACGCGGATGCAAAAATGCGCGTTTGAAATTGGATTGAGACAAAATAGATAAACCTATGTAGAGCCGGTGAAAGTAACGCTTAATGCGATACCACGTGCCTATTAGACCGTAGTACAAGGTCATGGTTGCAGGCTTTACCGATCTTTACGGCGTTACCTGGCCATAGCTGACATTGGGTGGGCGGCATAATGTAGCACCGTTATACGATATGTGCTATTACTCGTTTTTGATTAAAAAAGCGGCAGTCTGGGAGGTGTTTGATTTTACTACTTTTAAACCCGACAACTTGGTCGAAGGCAACCATGGTTGTTCAATGTGGGGCGATGCATGCTTTTGGTCCGACTGAAGCGTGTTACAGCACCGCGGATACGTTTCCACGTGCTGTAACCCACTTGTCAATCACCGATTAATTGAACTTATAATTAACAATAATCTGGCTCTGATAACCATAAACTGGGACCATAGTTCCCGTTCCTTCGACAATGGCTTTCATGCTGAGTACTTGGTTTGGTGCCAGGTTATAAGTGGAAAGATCAACTGAACCTGAATTTGAGTTGCCAATATTGACGCACATTGTATTGGCACTTGTGCACAAGGAAACCTTAAGCCCCTGCTGAGTGCGACTGAAAGCCCAGTTATAATAAACGACACCAATTTTTCCGGTGGATGGCGTTCCAGAAATTACCGGAAAGTTTTTTTGATACCATTGATTCTTAAGTGTGATATCAGGAGCATTCGTTGTGCTTGAATAAGCCCCTTCCGTTGCATAAGCAGGTGACGTCAGAACTAATAATCCAGATAAAGCAAGAAGCATCGTTTTCCGTTTCATAGAAACCTCATCATTGAGTAATACATAATTTAATACTCTGCATTTTAGTTATGTCAGAGATGATTATTGAGTTGCCATAGGTGATTATAAGAAAACTCAGTAATAACCTACTGTCAGGTCATGGTTAATTTTATTTAAGTTCAATTAATCGTTTGTGGTATATTTTTGGAAATATTTGTCATTAAAATGACGGTGCGATATGTCAGGTGTTTAACCTATCGGTCATTGTTTAATGAACTTTAGGAAGATTATGGTAGTTGACTTGTTAAACAATGCTGATGCGTGGGCGTTTGATTTGTTTCTTTAAAAAAAATTTTTATCGGTTAAAGAATTTTTCTATCTGGCCGTTATAACCATAGACAGTGAAATTACTTCATTCGGGACTGACTTCTGCAGTAGTCCTATAACAGATAAAAATTAACAATGATGAGATGTTTATTCTGCGTGGTTGAGAAAAAAAACTTGGGTGGAAAATGAACACTTCTGCTGCTGAGTTGGTTCGACTGGAGTCCGTCTCCCATTCGTATGGGGCGGGGGACTCCCATCATAAGGCACTACGTAATGTTTCATTGTCAATCCCGTCAGGACAAACCTGCGCTATCGTCGGATCCTCGGGCTCTGGGAAAAGTACGCTTCTCAATCTGATCGGTTTACTTGATACCCCAACAACGGGACATCTTTTCCTGAACGGAAAGAATATGTCTCTGTGCAGCGCTGAAGCGCTGGCAATTGCCCGTAATCATACTATCGGTTTTATCTTTCAGAGTTTCAATCTGCTACCGGGATTAAGTGTCCTGGACAATGTTGCCCTGCCGTTATTATATCGTGGGGTAAAGCGTCATCATGCTCAGGAAATAGCCCGTTATTACGTAGGGTGCGTGGGGTTAGGTGACAGAATAAAACACCTTCCGGCTGATTTGTCGGGTGGTCAGCGCCAGCGTGTCGCTATTGCGCGCGCGCTGGTTGCCCAACCAGCGCTACTTCTTGCTGATGAACCGACGGGAAATCTCGATAGCCAGAATGTCGCCAGTATTATTGAACTGCTTATGACTCTAAATGATGATTTTGGCACCACGTTAATCGTGGTGACTCACGATACGTCGATAGCAAGAAAAATGTCTCGCTGCATCAATGTTTGCGATGGAAAAATTAACGAGGTATTGAATGACTGAATCACGTTATTCCGTGCCGCAGCCATCTTCTCATTCGGTACGCTATGGAATGCCATTTTCTCAGCAAATACTTGAGTCACTCGAAAATCTGCATTTGCTGGGACGGCGTGCAATATTAGCGCTATTGGGCATTGCTGTTGGCTGCGCTGCCGTAGTCGCATTACTGAATATTGGCCGTAATGCCGAAAATGAAGCGATGCGCATATTTCAGGGGATGGGGAGCGAAATTATGGTGGCGAATATACAACGCCTGATGAATGGAAAAATGAATCCACTCCTCCCGTCACCCAATCTTGATATAAGTGCATTGCATAAAACGATACCCGAAATAAACGCGGCATCGGTTCTCATCCCTGCCAGCGTTCAGGTGCGCATGAATGGCCGGACGGACAGCGCGACGGTGGTAGGGAGTAGTGCTGAACTTCCCTCTGTGCTGGGATTAACGTTAGCGCAGGGCCGGTTTTTAAGTGATTTTGATGGATATAGCACCTATGTCGTTTTAGGTGCAAATGTTGCTGAGCAATTGACACAAATTAACGGTCACGCTATTCAACCCGGTACGGTGATCCAGTTAGGGGATTATCTGTATCAGATTGTCGGGATCCTTGCCTCCACGGGACCCAATCCGATTATCCCCCTCTCAATTGATGACGTTATCCTCATGTCGGACAGAGGGATGCGGCGAGTGATCGGGTTACCACAGATTGGCAATGTAGTTATACGAAGCCAAAACAGTGACGGACAGGAACACATTTCTTCCAGACTGCAAGCCTGGTTAGCTGAACAAATGCCAGGTTTTGACATTCACGTACAGCTCCCACGCCAGTTAATTGAGGGGATGGAACAACAATCACGTCTGTTTTCATGGCTCCTGACGGGATTGGGAGGAATCTCTCTGCTGGTGGGCGGTGTAGGAGTGATGAATGTTATGGTTATGAACGTTTCAGAAAGGCGCAGAGAGATCGGTGTGCGTATGGCCCTTGGCGCGCGTCCGCGAGATATTGCGACACTTTTTCTCCTTGAGGCGCTGGTTCTCGCATCTGTCGGCGCGTTGCTTGGGGCTGTGGTGGGGATGTTTTCAGCCTGGCTCTTTGTCTACTTTGCGGGCTGGTCTGATTTTGTCTTTTCACTGACCGCGTTGCAGTTGGGAACCGGTAGTGCAATCGCGATTGGGCTGTTCTTTGGGCTCTCTCCCGCCCTTTCGGCGGCCCGTCTTGAACCTGTGGATGCGTTGCGTGATGTGTAGAAGCGTTTTTCAAATCCTCGCTTTCCTTATTATTATGGTTCCGCTCGAAGGGTTGTCGGCGGCCTGGCAGAGCTCCTCTCCGGAGGATAACAGTACTATCAGTTTAACCCTGAGCGATGCGGTATATCTGGGCCTTCGGGATAATCGCAATATCCGTAGCGCTTACCTAAATCGTATTGCTCAAAAATTCGATCTGTATGTGGCAGAGGATCGCTTCACACCCAAACTCGTCATTTCAGGCAATTATCTTGTGCAACAAAATCAGGATAATCGCTCCGGACAGACCACGCTCACGCCAACAACCACGCTTTTAACTCCTTATGGAACGCGGATGAGTCTTGGATGGACGTATCAAAATACCGATGCAAAATCCGGGAATGGTACACAAAGCGATGGGGCAAACTTTACGGTCATTCAGCCTTTGCTGCGCGGGGCGGGTAAGGATATCGCGACTGCTCCGGTACATCTGGCTCAACTCACAGAGCAAGTGAATCGTTTGAATTTAAAAACGTCAATTTCCCGGACTATTACCCAGATTATCAGAGCCTATCGCGATCTCTTACTGGCACAGGAGCAGTTAAAAATCGCTCAGAATTCATTAGTAAGGGCGAAAAAACTGATCGAGATTAACCGAACGATGATTGCTGCTGGACGCATGGCTGAATTTGACATCGTGCAGACAGAAGCGGATGAGGCCTCTCAGGAGCTTGCTCAGGAAGAAGCCTTAAACAGGCTCGATATTGCCCGTCTCGCATTATTACAACTGTTGGCTGTAGATCTCCATTCCCCGGTAGTTGCAACGGAGTCATTAAATGCACATCGGGTGGTTATCCGGGCCGATGAGGCATTTCAGCAGGCTAAAAATTCCCAGCCGGAGTATCTGGCCCAGCTTATCCAGGGCGATCAGGCAACCATTAATCTTGCTGTTGCCCGCAATCAGCGCCTTTGGGACGTCTCACTCGTTGGAGGCGCCGCGCAGCAAAACAACCGTATAAATGGTGGCGCAAATGCACATACCTGGGATAACTATGTAGGGATTGCCGTCGAAGTTCCCATCGGTGAGTTGAATACGCGTCAGGCTGAAGTACAGGCCCAGGTGAATGTAAAAAATCAGCAGCTGCAGGTGGAGGAATTTAGGCAGAAACTTGAAAGGGATGTTACCAACGCCGTACGGGATATTGACACACGATGGCGACAATTTGAGATATCCCAGCGTGCCAGGGATCTGTCACGTCGAAAGCTTGAGATTGAGCGAGAAAAATTGACGCTTGGCCGCTCCAGTAATTTCCAGGTTCTGAGTTATGAAAATGATTTGCGGAATGCAGAAAACACGAGACTCAATGCCCTTATTGCATATCTGAACGCGCAGGCAGACCTCGATCAAATTCTGGGAACAACACTGCAAAGCTGGGATATCACACTTAATGACTAGTTTGTTGACTTCAGCAAAAATATTGTTGCGGGTGCGATGGGGGATTGCATTAATTTCCACGCTGTGCCTTGCAGGGGCACTTGTTTACTGGTGGAGCGTCAAAGCACCCACTCAGGAAATAGCAACGCCCTTAGAACGCTGGATCCCCGTTTCTCCACAGCGACTGGAGAAGCAGTTGGGATTAACAGGCCGTATTCGGCCAGTACATGAAGAGACTTTGTCTTCCCCATTTGAAGGGGAAGTAAAAGCGTTGTATGTGACTGAGGGGCAACGCGTTGAAAAGGGGCAAAAACTGATAACCCTTGATAATGGGCTGGTTGAAATACAGTTGCGGCAGGCTCAGACAGAGCTGCTCAAAGCGCAAAAAGAAGCGGACAACTATCACAACTGGCATCGTAGCCCTGACGTCGCCCGGGCACGGCGAGGAGTACAATCTGCGCAGTTTACGCTCACTAACAGCAAAAAAAATCTTCGCGATACAAGATTGCTTTTTGAACGAGGGATTGTTGCCCGAATGGAGGTCGAGGCTCTTGAGCAGCTTGTTGCTGCGCAGCAGCAGGCGCTGGATTCTGCTCTGGATGATTTGTACGCTGTTGAGGCGCAGGGAGGAAGCAACTATCTAAAAATTGCAGAAATGGCGCTGGCTAATGCCAGAACTCGTTACGATATCCTGCTTGCGCAGTCAAAAAAACAGACGCTTTACGCCCCATTTTCTGGCGTTGTTGCGCGTCCGCAAAGTTCTGACGTCGGGCGGACCGCCGCACTCCACGTGGGAACACCAGTCAGCCAGGGAACAGAGTTACTGACTGTGGTTGGCCTTGATACGCTCCAGGTTGTTTCACGTGTGGAGGAGATTGATTTACACCAGTTAAGGGAAGGAATGCCTGCACGTATTACTGGCGATGGTTTTAGCAGCAAAACGCTTTCGGGGCGCGTCAAAGCCATAGGTATGCAGGATAATGCGAGCGATTCACAGGGCGCCTACTATGACGTGATTGTCTCCATTGATTCCCCCGTGGCCGACCTTCAACCGGATATACGGTTGGGGATGAGCGCTCGCCTCGACGTGATTACCTATCGTAACGATCGCGCTACCACCGTCCCTGTTGCGTCTTTACAGACCGATGATAAAACTGGCGAGAGGTTTGTTGTTTACCGCCAGTCACCTGCCGCTCCGCATCAAAAAATCACGGTATCGATTGAGGAAACCGTTGTGCAAGGGGCTGTCGTGAAGGGCATTTCTGCAGGAGAAGTGCGCATTGCGCAGTAAGAAATACGGCACTGAAGGGGTATAATGGTGTCCCCTGCAGGAATCGAACCTGCAACTAGCCCTTAGGAGGGGCTCGTTATATCCATTTAACTAAGGGGACGAGGCGGCACGAGTATAGCCTTATTTACACTTTGCGTTAAGCGCATTGCCGCCTGACTGCTCAAAGAGTCACCATTCAGGTCGATTTTTTTGTCGATTTATCATCATTTTCCCGTGCCTTTTGTTCCGCTTTGCGTTTGTTAGACATGTCGTTACGGATTTGAGCATGGCTTAACAGCGCGAAGATAAACGTTCCGCCGCAGATGTTTCCTGCAAGCGTCGGCAGGGCAAAGGGCCAGAAAAAATCGCTCCAGTGAAGCGTACCGTTAAAGACCAGATAGAGGATCTCCACGGTTCCGACCACAATATGAGTGGTGTCGGCGAGCGCAATCAGCCAGGTCATTAATATGATCACCACTATTTTGGCGCTGCCGGCTGAAGGAAACATCCAGACCATGGTGGCGATAATCCAGCCGGAGATGATGGCATTTGAGAACATTTCTAGCGGCGTGTTTTTCATCACGTCCATGCCAATTTTCACAAACGCGTCCCGGGTGGGTTCATCAAAAATCGGCATGTATTCAAACGCCCAGGCCGCGATGCCCGTGCCGATGATATTACCCAGCAAGACCACGCTCCATAGACGCATCAGTAAACCGAAATTGCCGAGGGTAGGGTTTTGCATCACCGGCAAAACGGCCGTCACCGTGTTTTCGGTAAACAGCTGCTGGCGGGCCATGATGACAATCACAAAGCCGAAGGTGTAGCCGAGGTTCTCCAGTAAAAAACCACCGGGCACCCCTTCCAGCTGAACATGAAATATCCCTTTTGCGAGCAGAGATGCGCCCATTGACAGACCTGCCGCGATAGCCGACCAGAAGAGGGCCATGGCATCGCGCTCCATCTCTTTTTCACCATCTTGGCGTATATGCTCGTGGATGGCCATCGCGCGGGAAGGGAGGCGGTCTTCATCAATTTCTATCTTCTCGCCGCGCGCTTTCTCCTCGCTTTCAATCTCAAGCTCCTCATTGCTCTCGCCAATTTTTTCTTCGCTCACTTCTTTCATATCTGCTCCCGGAGGTTGATCTTTCTGTTAAGCGTAGCGGCTTTTATCGGGATGCCTGTGGGGATGGTCTTAAATTGGCGGCAATGACAACAAAGGTGATACATCTCTTTCAAAGACATTATAAAATTGCGAGCGAAACGAATTCCAAAAGCCAGGCTATGCTGAGATCAGAGTCACGGTGGTTACTGCCCGTAATTGTGCTCATAGACATCGGTAAACGTGCTGTTACAATCACTTGCACGTTTACAGACGGAGCGTCACGGCTCCGTTACGGATGGCAATCAACGATAGCCATACTGAACAGGGAGATATTTATGAAACTTCGGCTGTCGGCGCTTGCGCTGGGCGCGACGATGCTTGTGGGCTGCGCCAGCTCCGGGGAGCAAACGGGACGCTCCGATCCTCTCGAAGGATTTAACCGCTCAATGTATAGCTTCAACTACAACGTGCTGGACCCGTATGTGGTTCGCCCGGTGGCTGTAGCATGGCGTGATTATGTTCCCCAACCTGCGCGTAACGGATTAAGTAACTTTACCAGCAACCTCGAAGAGCCTGCGGTCATGGTGAACTACTTCCTGCAGGGTGACCCGTATCAGGGGATGGTGCACTTTACCCGCTTCTTCCTGAACTCCATCTTGGGGATGGGTGGCTTTATCGATGTCGCCGGCATGGCTAACCCGAAACTGCAGCGTGAACAGCCGCACCGTTTCGGCAGCACGCTGGGCCATTATGGCGTCGGATATGGCCCTTACGTGCAGTTACCGTTCTACGGCAGCTTTACTATCCGTGATGATGGCGGCGATATGGTGGATACGCTGTATCCGGTCCTGTCGTGGCTGACCTGGCCGCTGTCGATTGGTAAATGGACGGTAGAAGGGATTGAAACCCGCGCGCAATTGCTCGACTCTGATGGCCTGCTGCGTCAGTCTTCAGATCCGTACATTATGGTGCGTGAAGCGTACTTCCAGAATCATGACTTTATCGCCAACGGCGGTAAGCTGAAGCCGGAAGACAACCCGAACGCGAAGGCTATCGAAAACGAACTAAAAGATATTGATTCGGAGTAAATAAAAAAGGTGAGCAATGCTCACCTTTTTTGATTTCAGCGCAATTAGAACGCGTAGTTGAAGTTCATACCATACAGCCAGGCTTTACCTTCGGAAGAGAACTCATACGGACCTTCCTTGAAGTTAACTTTTTGACCGTGCATGTAAGAGATACCGGCATCAACCGAGGCATCTTTGTTGAAGGCATAGGTCGCACCTGCGCTCAGCCAGAAGCGGTCCTGATCCGGAATAGAGATGGAACGCTTGTCGGCAGGTACCGGGCTGTCATCGAAGGCAATACCGGTACGGAACGTCCAGTTGTCATCCATGTAGTAGGTGGTCCCCAGCGCGATGCGGTAAGCGTCGCGGAAGCTTTCATCTTTATAGAAGAGCGTGTCGCCCTTGCTGTTGGTCGCTTTCAGCTCCTGGAACTGACTCCAGCTGGTGTAGGTCAGGCTATAGTGAATTGCCCACTGCGGTGCCACTTTGTTATAACCAGACAGTTCCCACATTTCCGGCAGGTGCAGGCTCAGAGAACCGCCGGTGGTACTGCCGTTGGTGCCCATCGGCAGGCCGAAGTTGCCGAGGATCTGGTTATAGGCAGAAGGCAGGCTGCTCTTATAGTCGCCATCAAAGTCGATTTTTACTTCGGAACGGTAGGTAAAGCCGTAACGGTTGTTCTTATCGAGTTCGTACAGGATACCGGCGTTCCAGCCAAAGCCCCACTCGTCACCCTTCAGATAGGCAATCTGGGTGTCTGCCGGAATGCCCGCCACTTGCTGCGCCAGTGGTGGTGGCAGCGCGCCCGATCCCGCCACGATTTTGCCCAGGTCGCCCGCGTAGCGTTCGATTTTCGCTTTGGCATACACGGCGTCAAAGCCAACGCCAAAGCTCCAGTGATTGTCCAGACGGTAAGCACCGCTCAGGTTCAGGTTCAGGGTTTCCAGGTCGGTTTTACCGCCAAACGCCCCAGCGGCATAGTTATCACCAAACTCGGTCGCTAAACCGTAGTTAGAGGTGACGGAGGCACCCCAGCCAAACTGGTCGTTGATAGGTGCGACGAAGTGCAGGTTTGGCACCCATGCCGTTGGCGCGATGTTATCCGCATTCAGGCTGGCGCCCGTCGGAGAACGACCTGAAATATCAACGCCTGGATCGACAAAAATAGCACCAGCAGAGAAGGTCGGACGATCGAACATCATGATCAGCGCAGGGTTACGACTCGCGTTACCTGCGTCATCCGCGATCGCACCTTCCCCGGAATACGCACGGCCAAGGCCAGAGGAAGAAAATTCGTTTAACTGAAAGCCCGCTGACCAGGCGGAAGTAGAGACGATTGCCACTGCGACTGCCAGCGCAGTTTTGTTGAACAGGGTTTTCTGGCTCATGACCATAACCTCATTGAGTTATTTTTATTCAATAATTGTTACATACCGTAACAGGAGCGCGAAGTGTAGGGTCTGAGGTATGACATACAAATCAGACCAGTGGCGTGAGTATAGGTCTGACCAGCTAGAATGTTGCAAGTTTGTTTATTAATATTTTCAAACATGTTTCTTGAAACGAGATCTGGTTGGCAAAATTGTGACCATCGCGACTCACCCAAAAGGGTGGTTTTTGTTTTAGATCATTTTTTAGTGTGATATTGGTCACTTATCCGCTTTTACGCCATTAACGGCTGGAGAGAGCCAGCGCCGGGGCGTAAAATATCAGCATCGTGTTTATCTCGCGCGCTGCGCGAATACAGAGGAAATTGAGCTATGAGTAAATGCAGTGCTGATGAAACCCCGGTTTGCTGCTGTATGGATGTTGGGACCATTATGGACAACACCGATTGCACCGCCTCTTACAGCCGCGTATTCACCAACCGTGCCGAAGCGGAAGAGACCCTGGCTGCGCTGAGCAAGCGCGCGCGCGATGTTGAATCCGATCCGTGCGAAATCAAGTCTACCTTCACCGAAGTGGACGGTGGCGTGAAGCTGGACATCGATTTTGTCTTTGCCTGCGAAGCCGAAACGCTGATTTTCCAGTTAGGCCTGCGTTAATCCTTTTTGCCCGGCGGCGCTTCGCTTGCACGGGCCTACGATTTTGTAGGCCGGGTAAGGCAACGCCGCCACCCGGCAACATACCGCACAAATGCCTCTGCCATGCACGGGCATTTTTCTTTTTCTTCTCTGTGTTTTAGCTCGCACTTTTTCGTTTCCCCGATTGGCTGAATGTAAAAAAATGGTTAAGACTATTATCAGGTCAGACCACTTTATGTTTGAGTTAATTTTTTACAGGGGAGTGTTATGAGTCAGGCATTACCGCTTATTACCCGTCAGGGCGATCGCATTGCCATCGTCAGCGGATTGCGCACGCCATTTGCGCGTCAGGCAACGGCGTTTCACGGCATACCGGCTGTCGACCTGGGGAAAATGATAGTGGGAGAGATGCTGGCTCGCAGCGAAATTTCGCCTGAAGTCATCGAACAGCTGGTTTTCGGCCAGGTTGTGCAGATGCCGGAGGCGCCTAATATTGCGCGGGAAATTGTTCTCGGTACCGGGATGAACGTTCATACCGATGCCTACAGCGTTAGCCGCGCCTGTGCGACCAGTTTCCAGGCCGTTGCTAACGTTGCTGAAAGCCTGATGGCGGGCACTATTCGTGCCGGGATTGCAGGTGGGGCGGATTCCTCTTCGGTGCTGCCGATTGGCGTCAGTAAAAAGCTGGCGCGCATCCTGGTGGATGCCAACAAAGCCCGCACGACGGGGCAGAAACTCAAACTCTTCTCGCGTTTACGCCTGCGCGACCTGATGCCTGTGCCACCTGCCGTCGCGGAATACTCTACCGGCCTGCGCATGGGAGATACCGCTGAGCAGATGGCCAAAACGTACGGCATCACCCGCGAACAGCAGGATGCCCTGGCGCATCGTTCACATCAGCTTGCGGCAAAAGCCTGGTCGGAAGGCAAGCTGACCGACGAGGTCATGACCGCCTATATTCCCCCTTACCGCGAACCACTCGCGGAAGATAACAACATTCGCGGCACCTCGACGCTGGCGGATTACGCAAAACTGCGCCCAGCGTTTGACCGCAAGCACGGTACGGTAACGGCGGCTAACAGTACGCCACTGACGGATGGGGCCGCCGCCGTGATCCTGATGACCGAATCCCGCGCGAAAGAGCTGGGCATCACCCCTCTGGGCTATTTACGCAGCTATGCCTTCACCGCCATTGATGTCTGGCAGGACATGCTGTTAGGGCCTGCCTGGTCCACGCCGCTGGCGCTGGATCGCGCGGGGCTGACGCTGGCTGATTTAACCCTGATTGATATGCATGAAGCGTTCGCCGCGCAAACCCTGGCCAACGTACAGCTGCTGGCAAGCGAGCGTTTTGCGCGCGACGTGCTTGGCCGCGCGCATGCCACGGGCGAAGTGGATCAGAGTAAATTCAACGTGCTGGGGGGCTCCATCGCCTACGGTCATCCGTTTGCGGCGACGGGGGCGAGAATGATCACGCAAACATTACACGAGCTACGCCGTCGTGGCGGCGGTTTTGGTCTCGTCACCGCCTGCGCGGCGGGTGGGCTGGGTGCAGCAATGGTTCTGGAGGCTGAATAATGGACATGACATCTGCATTTAACCTAACGGTTCGCCTCGATAACGTCGCCGTGATAACCATTGATGTCCCTGATGAAAAGATGAATACCCTGAAGGCCGAGTTTGGTGTTCAGGTGCGCGCGATGCTAAAGCAGATCCGCGAAAACAAGGCTATTCGCGGCCTGGTGTTTATCTCTGCCAAGCCGGACAACTTTATTGCCGGGGCCGATATCAACATGATCGCCCGGGCGCAAAGCGCGCTGGAGGCGGAAGAGCTGGCGCGTCAGGGCCAGCAGGTGATGGCGGAGATTAATGGTCTGCCGATCCCGGTCATCGCAGCTATCCACGGTGCCTGTCTGGGCGGTGGGCTGGAGCTGGCGCTGGCCTGTCATAGCCGCATCTGTACTGACGATGCGAAAACCGTTTTAGGCCTGCCTGAAGTGCAGCTCGGCCTGCTGCCTGGCTCCGGCGGAACGCAACGTCTGCCGCGCCTGGTGGGCGTCAGCACGGCGCTGGAGATGATCTTAACCGGTAAACAGCTGCGTGCCCGCCAGGCGCTAAAGGCCGGTCTGGTCGATGACGTCGTGCCGCATTCCATTTTGCTGGAGGCTGCCGTTGAGCTTGCGCTGAAGGGACGTCAGGCAAAACGTCCTTTGCCGGTCCGCGAGCGCGTGCTGGCCGGTCCGCTGGGGAGAACGCTGCTGTTCAACATGGTGGGCAAAAAGACCGAACAAAAAACCAAAGGCAACTACCCGGCGGCAAAGCGGATCCTGGAGGTTATTGAAACCGGGCTGTCCCAGGGAAGCAGCAGCGGCTATGCCGCTGAGGCCAAAGCCTTTGGCGAACTGGCGATGACGCCGCAGTCACAGGCGCTGCGCAGCATCTTCTTCGCCAGTACAGACGTGAAAAAAGATCCCGGTAGCGAGGCGCAGCCCGCTCCGCTGCGTGCCATTGGCGTGCTGGGTGGTGGGCTTATGGGCGGGGGCATCTCATTTGTTACCGCCAGCAAAGGTAAATTGCCTGTACGTATCAAAGACATTAATCCTAAGGGGATCAACCACGCGCTGCAGTACAGCTGGCAGAACCTTGATCAAAAGGTAAAACGCCGCCATATCAGAGCAAGCGAGCGGGATAAGACCCTGGCGCTGATCTCCGGCACGACGGACTACAGCGGCTTTGCCCATCGCGATCTGGTGATTGAGGCCGTGTTTGAAGACCTGGCGCTTAAGCAGCAGATGGTCGCTGACGTTGAGCAACATTGCGCCCCGCATACCATTTTTGCCTCAAACACGTCGTCATTACCGATTGGCGATATCGCGGCGAAAGCCGCGCGTCCGGAGCAGGTGATAGGCCTGCACTTCTTTAGCCCGGTCGAAAAAATGCCGCTGGTGGAGGTGATCCCACATGCCACGACCAGCCCGCAAACCATCGCCACCGTAGTGAAGCTGGCTAAAATGCAGGGCAAGACGCCGATCGTGGTGGCGGACAAAGCCGGCTTTTACGTCAACCGCATTCTGGCCCCCTACATAAATGAAGCCATGCGGCTGCTGACGGAAGGCGAGAAAATTGAGCACGTCGACGAGGCGCTGGTAAAGTTTGGTTTCCCCGTTGGCCCAATCCAACTTTTGGATGAGGTGGGAATAGACACCGGCACTAAAATTATACCAGTGCTGGAAGCTGCCTATGGCGATCGTTTTAGCCCACCTGCAAACATTGTTTCTGCAATTTTGAAGGACGATCGCAAAGGCAGAAAAAATGAACGCGGTTTCTATCTTTACGGCGCGAAAGGGCGTAAAAGCAGAAAACAGGTCGACCCTTCGGTTTATGGGCTTATTTCGACCACCGGTCAGGGAAAACTGTCCGCCGTTCAGTGTGCTGAACGCTGCGTGATGATGATGCTCAATGAAGCGGCGCGCTGCTTTGGTGAGCAGGTGATCAAGAGCGCGCGCGATGGTGACATCGGCGCGGTATTTGGTATTGGTTTCCCGCCGTTCCTTGGCGGCCCGTTCCGTTACATGGATACGCTCGGCGCGGATGAAGTAGTTGCGATCCTGCAACGTCTGGCTTCGCAATATGGTCCACGGTTTACACCGTGTGACGAATTATTGCAGATGGCGGAACGGGGCCAGACATTTTGGTCCGCAAGGGAAACTGTCCTCGTAAGCTGAGGTCAAAGAAGGGTAAATCCTGAAGTGAATGAACCTGTTCTGGCGATTTTGTAAACAGAGATTGACTATACTTACGCCATTGAGGTAAAAAACAGCGTTTCATTCACCGAATGGATCAGGCACAATGCCCGGCCATCGGGTTTTCTACCTCTCAGCATTTATCGCGGGTAGTTAACGCCGGTGATTCTGGTTAACAAAAGCGGTGCAATATGCAAGTTTTTATCATGCGTCACGGCGACGCGGCACTCGATGCCGCCAGTGACTCAGTACGTCCTTTGACCGTCTGTGGCTGCGACGAATCTCGTCTGATGGCGACCTGGCTTAACGGTCAAAAAGTGGACATCGAACGCGTTCTGGTGAGTCCGTTCCTGCGTGCAGAACAGACGCTGGATGTGGTGGGGGAGTGTATGAACCTGCCGGCCAGTGTGGATGTTCTCCCTGAACTCACCCCCTGTGGCGATGTAGGCCTTGTCAGCGCTTATCTTCAGGCGCTGTGCAATGAAGGTGTCGCTTCCGCGCTGGTCATTTCCCACCTGCCACTGGTTGGCTATCTGGTATCTGAGCTGTGCCCGGGCGAAACACCGCCTATGTTCACGACATCCGCCATTGCTAATGTCTCTCTGGACGAAACGGGCAAAGGTGTCTTCAACTGGCAGATGAGCCCGTGCAACCTGAAGATGGCAAAAGCCATCTGACGTGACGTGCGTTAGGGCGGGGGAGCACAATTTGCCCCCGCCGTCCTGTCAGGGTAATTCTGGCGGCTGCCACTCTTCCACTTCTATCAACACCAGTAATGCGGCATCTCCGCCGTACTCTTTGGGTGCCTGATGGAAAGCCATCACGTGTGGATGCTGAGCCAGCCACAGCGGTGTCTGTTGCTTCAGAATGTGTTTACCGTGGCCATGCATCACGCAGGCGCAAAAAACATGCTCGCGGCGACATGCCGCAATCAATGCCCCCAGCTCCTGTTTGGCCTGCATCTGCGTTAACCCGTGCAGATCGAGAAACAGCTCAGGCGAATAATCCCCGCGGCGTAATTTTTTCAGCTCAAAATGGCTGACGTCTTCGCGTACATACTTCACAGCCCCTTGCGTATTGAGCAGCGGCTGAAATTCATCTGAAAAATAGTGGCTGTTATCCGCCTGCTCCTGCAGCAGCCGTTTGACCGGTACTTCGCTGATTTTTTTACGCTGCGGGCGGTGGACGATGGTGTCCTGAGCGATTTTACGCGTCCCGATCATCAGCTGTCGGAAGAGCGCCTGATCCTCCTCAGTGAGCGATGTTTTCTTTTTCATTCGTCATTCTCATCTCGTATTTCCGATAGTGTACCCGACTAAACGCATTTTTTAACCTCAAGCGCGACGCGTCATTGCTGATTTATCGCCGTCTTCATGGCAAACTAGCCGCCGAAAATTATGCGAGCATGCCCTGGAGGAAAGAGTGGATAAAATATTTGTCGATGAAGCAGTAAACGAGCTGCATACCATACAGGACATGTTGCGCTGGTCGGTTAGCCGCTTCAGCGCCGCCAATATCTGGTACGGTCACGGTACCGATAACCCGTGGGATGAGGCCGTACAGCTGGTGCTGCCATCCCTCTACCTGCCGCTGGATATTCCGGAAGATATGCGCACCGCGCGCCTGACCTCCAGCGAAAAGCACCGTATCGTTGAGCGCGTAATCCGCCGCGTGAACGAGCGCATCCCGGTCGCCTACCTGACCAACAAAGCCTGGTTCTGCGGCCACGAGTTCTATGTTGATGAACGCGTGCTGGTGCCGCGCTCGCCGATTGGTGAGCTGATTAACAATCATTTTGAAGGCCTGATCGGCCATCAGCCGCAGCACATTCTGGATATGTGTACCGGCAGCGGCTGCATTGCCATTGCCTGCGCTTACGCCTTCCCGGAAGCGGAAGTGGACGCCGTAGATATCTCCACCGACGCGCTGGCCGTGACCGAGCACAACATTGAAGAGCACGGTCTGATCCATCACGTTACGCCAATCCGTTCTGACCTGTTCCGCGACCTGCCGACGCTGCAGTACGATCTGATCGTCACCAACCCGCCGTACGTTGATGCGGAAGACATGTCCGATCTGCCGAACGAATATCGTCACGAGCCGGAGCTGGGCCTGGCGTCAGGCTCTGACGGCCTGAAGCTGACCCGCCGCATCCTGGCCTGCGCGCCGGATTATCTGACCGACGACGGCGTTCTGATTTGTGAAGTGGGCAACAGCATGGTACATCTGATAGAGCAGTACCCGGATGTGCCGTTCACCTGGCTTGAGTTCGACAACGGCGGTGACGGCGTCTTTATGCTGACCAAAGCGCAGCTGCTCGACGCGCGCGAACACTTCAGCATCTATAAAGATTAATCCAGCGGGCTTCGGCCCGTTTCACAACGCTCAAACACAAACAACTACATCGGAGCCGTGATGGCAGGAAACAGTATTGGACAGGTATTCCGGGTGACCACGTTTGGTGAGTCGCACGGGCTGGCACTGGGCTGTATCGTTGATGGCGTACCGCCGGGCATTGAACTGACCGAAGCAGATTTACAGCACGACCTTGACCGTCGTCGTCCGGGTACCTCTCGCTACACCACGCAGCGTCGCGAGCCGGACCAGGTCAAAATTCTCTCCGGCGTTTTCGAGGGCCGCACCACAGGCACCAGCATTGGTTTGCTTATCGAAAACACCGATCAGCGCTCTCAGGACTACGGCGCCATCAAAGACGTCTTCCGTCCGGGCCACGCTGATTATACCTACGAACAAAAGTACGGCTTCCGCGACTATCGCGGCGGCGGACGTTCATCGGCGCGTGAAACCGCGATGCGCGTGGCGGCAGGGGCGATTGCCAAAAAATACCTGCAGCAGAAATTTGGCATCGTTATCCGCGGCTGTCTGACCCAGATGGGCGACATTCCGCTGGCGATCAAAGACTGGGAGCAGGTTGAACAAAACCCGTTCTTCTGCGCCGATGCGGACAAGCTTGAAGCGCTGGATGAGCTGATGCGCGGCCTGAAAAAAGAGGGCGACTCCATTGGCGCGAAAGTGACCGTGGTGGCCGACGGCGTCCCGGCTGGCTGGGGCGAGCCGGTATTTGACCGTCTCGACGCCGACATCGCCCACGCGCTGATGAGCATCAACGCGGTAAAGGGCGTAGAGATTGGCGACGGTTTTGACGTGGTATCCCTGCGCGGCAGCCAGAACCGCGACGAAATCACGAAAGCGGGTTTCCAGAGTAACCACGCGGGCGGCATTCTGGGCGGTATCAGCAGCGGGCAGCAGATTGTTGCCAACATCGCGCTGAAGCCAACCTCCAGCATTACCGTGCCGGGCCACACGATTAACCGCGATGGCGAAGAAGTTGAGATGATCACCAAAGGACGTCACGATCCGTGCGTGGGGATCCGCGCGGTGCCGATCGCAGAAGCGATGCTGGCGATCGTGCTGATGGATCACTTCCTGCGCCAGCGCGCGCAGAATGCGGATGTGACGACCACCATTCCACGCTGGTAAACATGAAAAAAACCGCAATTGCTCTGCTGACGCTGCTCGCCAGTGGAGCCAGTCTGGCCGCGACGCCATGGCAAAAAATCACCCACCCGGTGGCGGGGAGCGCGCAGTCCATTGGCGCCTTTTCCAACGGCTGTATCGTCGGCGCTCAGGAGCTGCCTCTGCAGTCTGATACCTACCAGGTGATGCGTACCGATCAGCGACGCTATTTCGGCCACCCGGATCTGGTGCTGTTCATCCAGCGTCTGGGAAACCAGGTGCATAACCTGGGGCTGGGCACGATGCTGATTGGCGATATGGGGATGCCTGCCGGCGGACGCTTCAACGGCGGTCACGCCAGCCACCAGACCGGACTGGACGTGGATATCTTCCTGCAACTGCCGAAAGCGCGCTGGACCTCAGCCCAACTGCTGAAGCCGCAGGCGCTGGATCTGGTGGCGAGCGACGGTAAGCGCGTTGTGCCATCACTCTGGACGCGGGATGTGTCCAGCATGATCAAGCTCGCCGCAGAAGATAACGACGTCACGCGGATTTTCGTCAACCCGGCCATCAAGCAGCAGCTCTGCCTGGATGCCGGAACCGATCGCGACTGGCTGCGCAAAGTGCGCCCGTGGTTCCAGCATCGTGCACATATGCACGTTCGTCTGCGCTGCCCGGCGAACAGCCTGGAGTGTGAAGATCAGCCGTTACCTCCGCCAGGCGATGGTTGCGGTGCGGAACTGCAAAGCTGGTTTGAACCGGCAAAACCTGGAACCTCTAAGCCTGAGAAGAAGACACCGCCTCCGCTGCCGCCTTCCTGCCAGGCGCTACTGGATGAGCATGTACTTTAATGGATAATTTCGTCGATCTGTTTATGGTGTCACCGCTGCTGCTGGTGGTGCTGTTCTTTGTGGCTATGCTGGCCGGTTTTATCGATGCGCTCGCGGGCGGCGGCGGATTATTAACCGTACCCGCGCTGCTGGCGGCGGGCATGAGCCCGGCTCAGGCGCTTGCCACCAACAAGCTGCAGGCCTGCGGCGGCTCGCTCTCCGCATCGCTCTATTTTATCCGCCGCAAGGTGGTGAGCCTGGCCGATCAGAAGCTCAATATCCTGATGACCTTTATCGGCTCAACGTCGGGCGCGCTGCTGGTTCAGCACGTGCAGTCCGATATTTTGCGCCAGATCCTGCCGATTCTGATTATCTGCATCGGCCTTTACTTCTTGCTGATGCCAAAACTCGGTGAAGAGGACCGTCAGCGTCGTCTGCACGGTTTGCCGTTTGCCCTGATTGCCGGTGGCTGCGTCGGTTTTTACGACGGTTTCTTCGGCCCGGGAGCAGGCTCGTTTTACGCGCTGGCGTTTGTGACGCTGGCCGGGTTTAACCTCGCCAAATCCACCGCCCATGCCAAAGTGCTCAACGCGACATCAAACGTCGGCGGCCTGCTGCTGTTTATCATTGGCGGCAAGGTCATCTGGGCAACCGGCTTTGTGATGATGGCAGGGCAGTTTCTCGGGGCGCGCGCAGGCTCGCGTCTGGTATTAAGTAAAGGACAAAAGCTGATTCGGCCGATGATCGTTATCGTCTCGGCGGTAATGAGCGCCAAACTGCTTTATGACAGCCATGGACAGGAGATCCTCACCTGGTTGGGGATGAACTAATGAACAGTTCGCATAAATACGAACAGCTGATTGAGATTTTTGACGGCTGTTTTGCTGATGATTTTAATACCCGTCTGATTAAAGGCGACGACGAACCGATCTATCTTCCTGCTGATGCAGAGGTTCCGTATAACCGCATCGTCTTTGCGCACGGTTTTTACGCCAGCGGTCTTCACGAGATTTCTCACTGGTGCATCGCGGGTAAAGCGCGTCGCGAGCTGGTGGACTTCGGTTACTGGTACTGCCCGGACGGACGTGACGCCGCCACGCAGGGACAGTTTGAAGATGTGGAAGTGAAACCGCAGGCGCTGGAGTGGCTGTTCTGCGTCGCGGCGGGCTTCCCGTTCAACGTGAGCTGCGACAACCTTGAAGGCGACTTCGAGCCGGACCGTATCGTTTTCCAGCGCCGCGTTCACGCGCAGGTGATGGAATATCTTGAGAAAGGCATCCCGGAACGTCCGGCGCGCCTGATCGAGGCTTTACAGAATTATTACCACACGCCGAAGATGACGGCGGAATGCTTCCCATGGCCGGAAGATCTTTAACAGAGGAAAGAAGATGATCGCAGAATTTGAATCACGCATTCTGGCGTTAATTGATGACATGGTGGAACACGCCAGTGATGATGAGCTGTTCGCCAGCGGTTATCTGCGTGGTCACCTGACGCTTGCCGTAGCCGAGCTGGAAGCAGGGGACGATCACTCTGCCGAGGCCGTTCACGATGAAGTGACCCGCAGCCTTGAAAAAGCCATTCTGGCCGGGGAACTCTCTCCGCGCGACCAGTCACTGGTGCTGGGCATGTGGGACACTTTGTTCCAGCAGGCGAAACGCTAAGCTGCCGCCTTCTCTTCCCTCTCCCCTTTGGGGAGAGGGCCAGGGTGAGGGGATTTGACCGCACCCTACTTAACCTTCTTCCCCTTCAGCAGCTTCCGCACCCATAATCGATTCGGATTCAGTCCCGCAAGCGTAACCCTGTCCAGCGGAATCGGCTCGTCGCTCATTTGCGCGGCTAATACTTCAGCCAGCAGCGGCGCAGAGCACAGCCCGCGTGAACCCAGCCCGCCCAGCATAAACAGCTCCGGATACGCCGGTGCGGCCGCCGCCGTCTCCTTGTGTTCAGCCAGATCCTGATAGGCCTCAAGCGTAGCTTCGTAGTCCGGCACGTTTCCCGCCATCGGCAGGTGATCGCGGGTGGCACAGCGCACGCCGCAGCGCGCTTCCCCCTCGCTGACGTCCACCTCTTTCGCCCACGCCGCATCCGGGAAACAGTCAATCAGGCGCTGACGGTTTTGCGTCTGATCCGCCTCGCTATAGCGCATTTCCGTTTCGCCACGATGATAGCTGGCCCCGATACAGTGATGGCCGTTAGACGGATTTTGCGGCGTCAGGTAGCCGTCATAGCACAGCACCTGGCGCAGTTGGCCGAGCGCAGGTGCGGTCGGGATATGGCTCACCTGGCCGCCGACTGGATAAACCGGCAACGCTTCTGTCTGGATAAACTCGCTGATATGGTGCCCGTTGGCCAGAACAACGCTGGCATGGTGCGCCTCTTTGCCATTGGCAAATCGCAGACTCCAGCGTTCCGTCCGGCGCAGCGATTCCACCCTGTGGGCATAATGCGTCGTCAGCCCGCGCAACTGCGCGAGGGCAATGACCGCCGCGGTCAGCTCGGCCGGGCACAGCCAGCCGCCGAGAGGATACTGAATGCCTCCACAGCCGGTTTCCACGCCAGCGGTGTCTGCCACCACTTGCGTACTTACCGCGCGGGCAATCTCGTCAGGCAGACCCAGTGAAAGCATCTGCGTGATTTTTTGCTGGCTCTTTTCATCCCAGCCGAGCTGCGTGACGCCGCACCAGTCATGGTCGAACGCTACCGGCAGGGCGTCATACAGGCGACGGGCGAAGGTAAACGCCGCCGGGAAAAACTGGAACAGCGCCGGGTCGTGCGCGCTTAAAAGCGGATAGAGCGCCCCCTGGCGGTTGCCGGACGCGCCGCTTGCTGGCGCGTCGTCAGCGCAGTAGAGCGTGACCTGCCAGCCACGGTGGAGAAGCGCGAGGGACAGCAGGGCGCTGGCGATCCCCCCGCCGACTATCGCCACCTCACGCGATGCGCTGGCACCGCGTGCAAACCAAGGGGCGCTGGCGGGGATGTCCAGCGTGCGCTCCATCCTGCCGACCAGCATGTCGCGCTTGCGGCCAAAGCCTTTGGTTTTCTGCATGGTAAAGCCCGCCTCCTGCAGCCCGCGGCGGACAAAGCCTGCCGAGGTAAAGGTGGCGAGCGTTGCGCCCGGGCGAGCCAGTCGCGCCATCGCGCTAAACAGGTGCTGGCTCCACATGTCCGGGTTTTTGGCGGGCGCAAAGCCGTCCAGGAACCATGCGTCCACCTTCTGATTCATTGAGTCGTCGAGCGTATCGGTCAGGTCGTTAATGTCGCCCAGCCAGAGGTCCAGCGTGACGCGTCCGCCGTCCAGAATCAGGCGATGACAGCCGCCGATGTGGGGCGGCCACTGCGCCTGGAGCTGCTCTGCCCACGCTGCTAGCTCTGGCCAGCGCTGATGGGCAAGCCGCAGGTCATGCGTGGTGAGCGGGAATTTTTCGAAACTGATGAAATGTAATCTTTGTAGCGTAGCCTCAGGGTGTGCAGCGTGAAACCGATCGAACGCCTGCCAGAGGGTTAAAAAATTCAGCCCGGTACCAAATCCGCTCTCCGCGACCACAAACAGGCTGCGCGGGTGCGCCGGGAAGCGGGCGCTGAGCTGGTTTCCGTCGAGGAAAACATAGCGGGTTTCTTCAAGTCCGTTATCATTAGAAAAATAGACGTCATCAAAATCTCGGGAAACAGGTGTACCCTCAGCGTTGAATTCGAGGTTGGCGGGTTGTATAGCGTTTTGTTTCACGTAAGTTACTCGTCTGACAGGCAGTGGCACGATCTTAACGATGTGAGTCCATCGGTGCAAATTTCCGCAGAAAATGTCTGATCGGACTTGTTCGGCGTACAAGTGTACGCTATTGTGCGACTCGAAACTTACTATAGTGCGACTTACAGAGGTATTGAATGAAACGTGCAGTGATTACTGGCCTGGGCATTGTTTCCAGCATCGGTAATAACCAGCAGGAAGTCCTGGCATCTCTGCGTGAAGGACGCTCCGGGATCACTTTCTCTGAAGAGTTTAAAGATTCAGGTATGCGTAGCCACGTATGGGGTAACGTCAAACTGGACACCACCGGTTTGATTGACCGCAAAGTGGTTCGTTTCATGAACGATGCCTCTATTTATGCTTATCTCTCCATGCAGGAAGCGATCAAAGATTCCGGCCTGAGCGAAGAGGTTTATCAGAACAACCCGCGCGTGGGTCTGATCGCCGGTTCCGGCGGCTCATCAAAAGCGCAGGTATTCGGCGCTGACGCAATGCGTAGCCCGCGTGGTCTGAAAGCGGTAGGTCCGTACGTGGTCACCAAAGCCATGGGTTCTGCGGTTTCCGCATGCCTGGCGACCCCATTCAAAATCCACGGAGTGAACTACTCCATCAGCTCCGCGTGTGCAACTTCCGCACACTGCATCGGTAATGCTGTTGAGCAGATCCAGCTGGGTAAACAGGACATCGTATTTGCTGGCGGCGGCGAAGAGCTGGGCTGGGAAATGGCCTGTGAATTCGACGCAATGGGCGCACTGTCCACCAAATACAACGAGACGCCAGATAAAGCGTCCCGTACCTATGACGCGCACCGTGACGGTTTCGTTATCGCGGGCGGCGGCGGCATGGTTGTGGTTGAAGAGCTGGAGCACGCGCTGGCACGCGGCGCGCACATCTACGCTGAAATCGTGGGCTACGGTGCCACATCTGACGGCGCCGACATGGTGGCTCCATCCGGTGAAGGCGCGGTGCGCTGCATGAAGATGGCGATGCACGGCGTTGATACCCCAATCGACTACCTGAACTCTCACGGCACCTCTACGCCAGTAGGCGACGTGAAAGAGCTGGGTGCGATCCGTGAAGTGTTTGGCGACAATAGCCCGGCGATCTCCGCGACCAAAGCCATGACCGGTCACTCTCTGGGTGCGGCTGGCGTGCAGGAAGCGATCTACTCTCTGCTGATGCTGGAAAACGGCTTTATCGCGCCAAGCATCAACATCGATGAGATGGATGAGCAGGCTGCTGGCCTGAACATCGTCACCAAACCAATGGACGCGACGCTGACCACCGTCATGTCCAACAGCTTCGGTTTCGGCGGCACCAACGCCACGCTGGTGATGCGCAAGCTGAAAGCATAAGTTTTATGTTTGATTCAGAAAGGGAGCCATAAGGCTCCCTTTTTTATGCATTGACAACCGGCTGATCTCACAGGCAAACTTCACCCCTCAACATTATCCTCACGATAATGCGTAAGCGTTTAACGTCAACCAACGCGCCTTAATCCTGATAACCAGGTAGAGGGGGCGTGGCATTTTTCCCGCCTTACTCTTCATTTCGGAGTAAAGCATGACTGCAGTAACTCAAACAGAAACAACGCCTTCAGCGAACGTCTCGCTGTTCCGTATCGCCTTTGCGGTATTCCTGACCTATATGACCGTTGGCCTGCCGCTGCCGGTGATCCCGCTGTTTGTTCATCAGGAACTCGGCTATGGCAACACCATGGTCGGCATCGCCGTAGGCATCCAGTTTTTAGCGACGGTGCTAACCCGGGGATACGCCGGACGGCTGGCGGATCAGCACGGTGCTAAACGTTCAGCGCTACAGGGGATGTTTGCCTGCGGACTGGCGGGCGGCGCATGGCTGCTGGCGGCTCTCCTGCCGGTAGACGCCGCGTATAAATTTGCCCTGCTGGTGCTGGGCCGCTTAATCCTGGGCTTTGGTGAAAGCCAGCTGCTGACCGGCACCCTGACCTGGGGAATGGGCCTGGTGGGCCCGGCACGTTCCGGCAAAGTGATGTCCTGGAACGGCATGGCCATCTATGGCGCGCTGGCCGCGGGCGCCCCGCTTGGGCTGCTCATCAATAGCCAGTTCGGATTTGCGGCGCTGGCAGCCACCACCATGGTGCTGCCGCTGCTGGCGTGGGCGTTTAACGGCTCGGTGCGTAAAGTGCCCGCGCACAAGGGCGAACGTCCTTCCCTGTGGAGCGTGGTCGGCCAAATCTGGCAGCCGGGTCTTGGCCTGGCGCTGCAGGGCGTGGGGTTTGCGGTGATTGGCACGTTCGTCTCGCTCTATTTTATGAGCCGTGGCTGGGCGATGGCCGGTTTTACGCTCACCGCTTTTGGCGGCGCGTTTGTGCTGATGCGCGTGCTCTTCGGCTGGATGCCGGATCGCTTTGGCGGCGTGAGGGTGGCGGTGGCGTCGCTGGTGATTGAGACAATCGGTCTGCTGCTGCTGTGGAAAGCACCCGTGGCATCCGTTGCGCTGCTTGGAGCGGCGCTGACCGGCTGCGGCTGTTCACTGATTTTCCCGGCGCTCGGCGTTGAAGTGGTGAAGCGCGTGGCCCCGCAGGTGCGCGGTACGGCGCTGGGCGGCTATGCGGCGTTTCAGGATATCTCATACGGGGTCACCGGGCCGCTGGCCGGTCTGTTAGCCACCTCGTTTGGTTATCCGTCGGTCTTCCTGGCTGGTGCGGTTTCAGCGGTTGTTGGGATCGTGGTGACGCTGGTGGCGTTTCGTAGGACTTAAGCCGCTGTTGCCGGGTGGCGGCTGCGCCTTACCCGGCCTACGGTTTGAGCCGTTGTAGGCCCGGTAAGCGCAGCGCCACCGGGCAAAACATCAGGCAACCAGCCAGAAAATCGCCAGCGCAATCAGTAACGCAATAAACAGCAATCCCGGACGCGCAGAGAGGGTTCTGAACGTCTCCACGACGGGCGCAAACAGCGGGTTGTAGATTGGCTGAATGTTTCTCACCTCCGGCACGCCGCCTTCACGCTCGGCGCGGCGAATGAAGATCTGATTGAGCACATCCTGCACCTGTGCGGTAGTCAGTACCGTTTGCGGTGTGGCCTGCCAGTTTTGCTGGACGTAATCCCGAATCATCTCGAACTCGCGCGGCTCAAGCGGCTGTTTCAGTGCGGCCTGAACAGTATGCAGGGTAGGCGCATTCTGGGTGCTGAGCGTCTGGCGTGCCTGGAGCCAGGTCACCAGATGGGTAAACTGTTTGGCCGGGATCAGCTCGCCTGCCTTCACGCCTGACAGTTCCAGCATGGATTGCCAGATAAGCTTCGTCGGTTCGCCGGTGGCCGCGGCCAGCTTTGTCACCATCTGCTTGAGCGTGTTGTGCTCGGCGGGCAGCAGCGAACGCTCGGTCGACGGGCGCACCTGAGGCTGCGGAATAGACAGCTCATTGTTCTGCAACAGCGTCAGCACGGTTTTAAGCTGGTCTGGCGTCAACTGGCCCAGGGCGGTTTGACCATACTGCTGGCGAATAAAATCACTCACCGCCTGGCGGTTATTCCCCTGGCCAAGCAGCTCCGTCAGCTGCGCGACAATCTGGCGCGTGGTGTGGTTCTGCTGTGCGGTATTGATACGCTGGTTCAGGTTTTGCTCGGCAGCAGGGAAGTGGCGCGACTGCAGCGGCGCGTCGTTTCTCATGCCCAAATCATGCTTTACCCCAGCCCAGACTTCTGCGTTTTGCTGTGAAGTCAGCGCAATCAGGCGCGTGATCAGTCGCTCCAGCACGGTGCGCTGTTGCGTGGATAGCGGTTGTTCGCCGGCAACGTTTGGCGTAACAGGGCCTTCACCCGGAGGGCGCGGCGGCGTGCCTGAAATGGGCTGCATCGTCAAAAATCCTTAAAGTCAAAACTCAGCGTAAACCTGGCAGACGTATATGCCTGGCGGCCAGATTATGGCACACTTGGCAGGTTTTCTTCCTCTCAAACAGGTACTCAGACGTGAAAATCCTCGTTGATGAAAATATGCCTTATGCCCGCGAGCTGTTTAGCCGCCTGGGTAACGTTAAGGCTGTCCCTGGTCGCCCGATCCCGGTCAACGAACTGGATGACGCAGACGCGCTGATGGTGCGCTCGGTGACCAAAGTAAATGAGGCATTGCTCGCCGGTAAAGCGATTAAGTTCGTCGGGACCGCAACGGCAGGGACCGATCATGTGGATGATAAATGGCTTACGCAGGCCGGGATCGGTTTTTCCGCCGCGCCGGGCTGTAACGCCATTGCCGTCGTGGAATACGTTTTCTCCTCGCTGCTGATGTTGGCCGAGCGAGACGGTTTTGTGCTGAAAGACCGCACCGTGGGGATTGTTGGCGTGGGTAACGTGGGTGGACGCCTGCAAAAGCGCCTGGAAGCGCTAGGGATCCGCACGCTGCTGTGCGATCCGCCGCGCAAGGACAACGGTGATGACGGAGATTTTCGCTCGCTGGACGAGCTGGTTGAACAGTGTGACGTGCTGACTTTCCACACCCCGCTGTTTAAAGAGGGGCCGTATAAGTCACTGCATCTCGCTGACGACGCGCTGATCCGCCGCCTGAAGCCTGGCACTATTCTGATAAATGCCTGCCGTGGTCCGGTGGTGGACAACGCCGCGCTGCTGGCGTGTCTGAATGAAGGACAAGACCTCAGCGTGGTGCTGGACGTCTGGGAGCCGGAGCCGGATCTCAGTGTTGAGCTGCTTAATAAGGTGGACGTGGGCACCGCGCACATCGCCGGTTACACCCTTGAGGGGAAAGCCCGCGGCACGACGCAGGTCTTCGAAGCCTACAGCACCTTTATTGGCCATCCGCAGCAGGTGGCGCTGGATACCTTACTTCCCGCGCCTGAGTTTGGCCGCATTACCCTGCACGGCCCGCTCGATCAGGCAACGCTGAAAAGGCTGGTGCATTTGGTGTATGATGTGCGCCGCGATGATGCGCTGCTGCGTAAAGCGGCGGGGATCCCGGGTGAGTTTGATAAGCTGCGCAAGAACTACGTTGAGCGCCGCGAGTGGTCCTCCCTTTATGTAATATGCGACGACGCCCCGGCGGCGACGCTGCTGCATAAGTTAGGGTTTAACGCCGTTCATCACCCGGCGCATTAATGTCTTCTTAATGCTCCCTGTCGGATACTCCGACAGGGACGCTTTTTTATTTCTGGAGTAAACCACCATGTCTGAAGGCTGGAACATTGCCATTTTAGGTGCCACGGGTGCCGTGGGCGAAGCCCTGCTCGAAACCCTTGCTGAGCGTCAGTTCCCGGTGGGTGATATCTATGCGCTGGCGCGTACGGATAGCGCGGGTGAGCATCTGCGTTTTAACAGTAAATCCGTGATGGTCCAGGATGCGGCAGCGTTCGACTGGACTCAGGCGCAGCTGGCGTTTTTCGCCGCGGGCGCTGAAGCCACTGCTGCGTACATTGAAGAGGCGACCAACGCAGGCTGCCTGGTGATCGACCTGAGCGGCCTGTTCTCAATGGAGCCCGATGTGCCGCTGGTGGTGCCGGACGTGAACCCGTTTGTGCTGGCTGACTACCGCAACCGTAACGTCATTGCGGTACCGAACAGCCTGACCAGCCAGCTGCTGACCGCCCTGAAGCCGCTGATCGACGACGGCGGCCTGTCGCGCATTACCGTCACCAGCCTGCTGTCCGCGTCCGCGAACGGCAAAAAGGCCGTTGACGCGCTGGCCGGGCAGAGCGCGAAGCTGCTGAACGGCATCCCGATTGACGAAGACGATTTCTTTGGTCGCCAGCTGGCGTTCAACATGCTGCCATTGCTGCCGGATCGCGAGGGTTCCGTACGCGAAGAGCGCCGTATCGTCGATGAAGTTCGTAAAATTCTGCAGGATGACGGACTGATGATCTCCGCGAGCGTCGTACAGTCCCCGGTCTTCTACGGCCACGCGCAGATGGTTGGTTTTGAAGCGCTGCGTCCGCTGGCAGCAGAAGAGGCGCGCGACGCGTTCGGCCGCGGTGAAGACATCGTGCTTTCTGAAGAGAGCGAGTTCCCTACCCAGGTGGGCGATGCCTCAGGGAGCGCACATCTCTCCGTAGGCTGCGTGCGCAACGATTACGGTATGCCGGAGCAGGTTCAGTTCTGGTCTGTTGCCGATAACGTTCGCTTTGGCGGCGCGCTGATGGCGGTGAAGATCGCTGAAAAACTGGTGCAGGAGTATCTGTACTGATGTCAGCAGTGGAGCAAAAGCCAGTTCATAAAATTGCCCTCGGCATTGAGTACGACGGCAGTAAATATTATGGCTGGCAGCGTCAGAATGAGGTGCGCAGCGTCCAGGAAAAGCTGGAAAAAGCGCTCTCTCAGGTGGCAAACGAGCCGATTAACGTCCTGTGTGCAGGACGTACGGACGCGGGTGTTCACGGCACGGGGCAGGTGGTTCACTTTGAAACCACCGCCGAACGTAAGGATGCCGCCTGGACGCTGGGTGTAAATGCGAATTTGCCTGGTGACATTGCGGTGCGTTGGGTAAAAGCTGTGCCGGATGATTTTCACGCGCGCTTCAGCGCCACGGCACGCCGCTACCGTTATGTCATCTACAACCAGCGCCTGCGTCCGGCGGTATTAAGCCAGGGCGTGACGCATTTTTATGAACCGCTTGATGCTGAACGGATGCATCGTGCGGCGCAGTGCCTGATTGGTGAAAATGACTTTACCTCGTTTCGTGCGGTCCAGTGTCAGTCCCGTACGCCGTGGCGTAACGTCATGCACATAAACGTTAGCCGTTATGGCGCGTATGTGGTGGTGGATATCAAAGCCAATGCCTTTGTACATCATATGGTTCGGAATATTGTGGGCAGCCTGATGGAAGTGGGTGCCGGACACCAGCCGGAGAGCTGGATTGCAGACCTGCTGGCAGCGAAGGACAGAACGCTTGCGGCAGCCACGGCGAAAGCGGAAGGATTGTATCTGGTCTCGGTAGACTATCCGGATCGGTTTGACCTGCCAAAACCGCCAATGGGCCCGCTGTTTTTAGCGGACTAAACAAAGATGCAATTAGGGCTTAGACAATATGGACGTAATTCGTTTTTTGATTGATTTCATCCTGCATATTGATGTTCACCTGGCGGAGCTGGTCGCGCAGTATGGCGTCTGGGTTTACGCCATTCTGTTCCTCATTCTGTTTTGTGAAACCGGTCTGGTCGTTACCCCGTTCCTGCCGGGAGATTCCCTGCTGTTCGTCGCCGGGGCGTTATCGGCGCTACCCACCAATGACCTGAACGTGCACCTTATGGTTGTGCTGATGGTGATTGCCGCCATTATTGGCGATGCGGTCAACTATACGATTGGACGCGTGTTCGGTGAGCGGCTTTTCAGTAATCCTGATTCGAAAATTTTCCGTCGCAGCTATTTAGATAAAACCCACGCGTTTTACGAGCGCCATGGCGGAAAAACCATTATCCTTGCGCGTTTTGTGCCTATTGTGCGCACATTTGCACCGTTTGTGGCGGGAATGGGGCATATGTCCTATCGTCATTTTGCGGCATACAACGTGGTTGGCGCGCTGCTGTGGGTATTGCTGTTTACCTATGCAGGCTACCTGTTCGGCGATCTCCCGGTGGTTCAGGAAAACCTTAAGTTACTGATTGTAGCGATTATTGTGCTTTCCGTGCTGCCAGGCGTTGTCGAAATTATTCGTCACAAGCGTGCGGCGGCAAAACAAGCGAAGTAAATGCACACTGGCGGTTCGACCACTTTTTTATCCAAAGTTTCGGGCTGTTATGTTTTAATGTGCAACATTCATGGTCTGTTGGAGGCAAAAATGGCATTATTCGCCTCTTATAGCAAAACTGGCATACGACCAGGTTCAGGCAGAAAGGTTATCAATGAGCTGGATTGAACGAATTAAAAGCAACATTACCCCAACGCGCAAAGCGAGCATTCCTGAAGGGGTATGGACGAAGTGTGATAGCTGCGGCCAGGTTCTGTATCGCGCAGAGCTGGAACGCAACCTTGAGGTGTGTCCGAAGTGTGACCACCATATGCGTATGTCGGCGCGCAACCGCCTGCATAGCCTGCTGGACGAAGGTTCTCTGGTAGAACTGGGCAGCGAGCTTGAGCCAAAAGACGTGCTGAAGTTCCGCGACTCCAAAAAATACAAAGATCGTCTGGCCTCTGCACAGAAAGAGACCGGCGAGAAAGACGCGCTGATCGTCATGAAAGGCACCCTGCACGAGATGCCGGTTGTTGCCGCTGCGTTTGAGTTCGCCTTTATGGGCGGCTCAATGGGCTCCGTGGTCGGTGCGCGCTTCGTGCGTGCCGTTGAGCAGGCGCTGGAAGACAACTGCCCGCTGATCTGCTTCTCTGCCTCCGGCGGGGCGCGCATGCAGGAAGCGCTGATGTCTCTGATGCAGATGGCGAAAACCTCTGCTGCGCTGGCGAAAATGCAGGAGCGCGGTCTGCCGTATATCTCCGTGCTGACCGACCCAACCATGGGCGGTGTCTCCGCAAGCTTCGCGATGCTGGGCGATCTGAACATCGCTGAGCCAAAAGCGCTGATCGGCTTTGCGGGCCCTCGTGTTATCGAGCAGACCGTTCGTGAAAAACTGCCGCCTGGCTTCCAGCGCAGTGAGTTCCTCATTGAGAAAGGCGCCATCGACATGATTGTCCGCCGTCCGGAAATGCGCCTGAAGCTGGCGAGCATCCTGGCGAAGCTGATGAATCTGCCAGCGCCGAACCCGGATGAGCCGCGCGAAGGCGTGGTGGTACCGGATCAGGAACCCGAGGCCTGATAACTGAAAAGGGCAGGGCCGGTTGGCGCTGCCCTTTTGCTTTCTAATCTGTTAATGACAACCGGGCATTATGGAAAATAAAAGCATTCCCCAAGCCACGTCGCCCCTGGCCGCGTGGCTTTCTTATCTGGAAAACCTGCACAGTAAAACCATCGATATGGGGCTTGAACGCGTCAGCCAGGTCGCCGCGCGTCTTGATGTGCTCAAACCGGCACCTTTCGTGTTTACCGTCGCGGGCACCAACGGCAAAGGTACCACCTGCCGTACCCTGGAATCCGTGCTGATGGCTGCGGGTTACAGGGTAGGCGTTTACAGCTCTCCACACCTGGTACGCTACACCGAGCGGGTGCGCGTGCAGAACGGCGAACTGCCGGAATCGGCGCATACGGCGTCGTTCGCGGAAATTGAAGCCGCGCGCGGTGAGACCTCATTAACCTATTTTGAATACGGTACTCTGTCGGCGCTGTGGCTGTTCAGGCAGGCGCAGCTGGACGTGGTGATCCTTGAGGTCGGCCTCGGCGGTCGTCTTGATGCGACCAATATGGTGGATGCGGACGTGGCGGTGGTCACCAGCATCGCGCTGGACCATACCGACTGGCTGGGTCCGGACCGGGAAAGCATTGGCCGCGAGAAGGCCGGTATTTTCCGGGCCAATAAGCCTGCCGTGGTCGGCGAGCCGGATATGCCACACACCATCGCTGAGGTGGCACACGAGAAGGGCGCGCATCTGCTGCGCCGCGGCGTTGACTGGCAGTATGAAGTACGTGATAACGCCTGGCGCTTTAGCGATGCACAGGGCGCGCTGGACAACCTGCCGCTGCCGCAGGTGCCACAGCCTAACGCGGCGACTGCCCTGGCGGCACTTCGTGCGAGCGGCCTTGCGATCAGCGAGCAGGCGATCCGCGACGGCATACAGAACGCGATTCTGCCCGGGCGCTTCCAGATTGTCAGCGAGTCACCGCGTTTGATACTGGACGTGGCGCACAACCCCCATGCGGCGGCGTATCTCGCGGAACGTCTCAAATCGTTACCAAAAACCGGGCGAGTGCTGGCGGTTATCGGTATGCTTCATGATAAAGATATCGGCGGGACGCTGGCCTGCATGGAGAGTGTGGTCGATAGCTGGTATTGTGCTCCTCTGGAGGGGCCGCGCGGCGCGACGGCTGAGCAGCTGATGGAACATCTCGGCAAAGGCGCAATCTACAGTAGCGTGGCGCAGGCCTGGCATGCCGCGATGGCGGATGCTAAACCAGAAGATACCGTGCTGGTGTGTGGTTCATTCCACACGGTGGCACATGTCATGGAAGTGATGGACGCGGGGAGAACCGGTGGCGAGTAAGTTTCAGAACCGTTTAACAGGAACCATTGTGCTGGTCGCGCTCGGGGTGATTATTCTCCCGGGTCTGCTCGACGGGCAGAAAAAGCATTATCAGGATGAGTTTGCCGCTATTCCGCTGGTCCCTAAACCGGGCGACCGCGATGAGCCGGATATGCTGCCGGCGGCGACGCAGGCGCTTCCTGCTCAGCCACCGGAAGGTGCGGCGGAAGAGGTGCGTGCGGGCGATGCTGCAGCGCCGTCGCTCGATCCGTCTCGCCTGGCGGCAGCGAGCAACAGCGACATCGATCCTGTGCCGGTAGAGCAGCCTAAGCCTGTTGAAAAACCGAAGCCGGTCGACAAACCGCAGCCGAAACCGCAGCGTGATAAAACGGCAGAACAGCTTGCCGCGGCGTCAGAGACGCCTCCGCCAGCGAAACCGGCTCAGCAAGAGGCCGCTGCCCCAACGGGTAAAGCCTACGTTGTACAGCTGGGCGCGTTGAAAAATGCCGATAAAGTCAATGAGGTGGTGGGTAAACTGCGCAGTGCGGGATATCGTGTTTACACTTCACCAACCACGCCGGTGCAGGGTAAAATTACCCGTATTCTCGTGGGGCCAGAAGCGTCTAAGGACAAGCTGAAAGGTTCGCTCGGCGAGCTGAAGCAGATCTCCGGCCTGAGCGGCGTAGTGATGAGCTACAGCGCGAACTGATAAAATCTTGCCCCTCACCCTAACCCTCTCCCCAGAGGGGCGAGGGGATAGTTTGCTCCCTCTCCCTTGAGGGAGAGGGCTGGGGTGAGGGGGAACGGCAGACGTCCAAAGAGACGTAATAAGCCACGGCGTTGAACATTTTTTCAGCGCCTTTTTTATTTACGCGGGGGAAGGAAATCCCTACGCAAACGTTTTCTTTTTCTGTTAGAATTCGCCCCGAACTGGATGACAGGGCGTTAAATCGTGGGACACATATGGTCTGGATTGATTACGCCATCATTGCGGTGATTGGTTTTTCCTGTCTGGTTAGCCTGATCCGTGGCTTTGTTCGTGAAGCGTTATCGCTGGTGACATGGGGTTGTGCTTTCTTTGTCGCCAGTCATTACTACACTTACCTGTCTGTCTGGTTCACGGGCTTTGAAGATGAACTGGTCCGAAATGGAATCGCCATCGCGGTGCTGTTTATCGCGACGCTGATTGTCGGCGCTATCGTGAATTACGTGATAGGTCAGCTGGTCGAGAAAACCGGTCTGTCAGGAACGGACAGGGTGCTCGGGATCTGTTTCGGGGCATTACGAGGCGTGCTGATTGTGGCCGCGATCCTGTTCTTCCTGGATACCTTCACCGGGTTCTCCAAAAGCGAAGACTGGCAAAAATCGCAGCTCATTCCAGAGTTCAGCTTCATCATCAGATGGTTCTTTGACTATCTGCAAAGCTCGTCGAGTTTTTTGCCCAGGGCATAAACCCTGAGATGTGGCTTAACGAGGAAAAGACGAATGTGCGGTATTGTCGGTATCGCCGGTTTCATGCCGGTAAACCAGTCGATTTATGACGCGTTATCGGTGCTTCAGCACCGTGGGCAGGATGCTGCGGGTATCATCACCATTGATGCAAACAACTGCTTCCGTTTACGCAAGGCGAATGGCCTGGTAAACGATGTGTTTGAAGCCCGCCATATGCAGCGTCTGCAAGGTAATATGGGTATCGGTCACGTTCGTTATCCTACTGCTGGCAGTTCCAGCGCTTCTGAGGCACAGCCTTTCTACGTCAACTCACCGTACGGCATCACGCTTGCTCATAACGGCAACCTGACCAACGCGCACGAGCTGCGTAAAAAGCTGTTCGAAGAGAAACGTCGCCACATTAACACCACCTCTGATTCTGAAATCCTGCTCAACGTGTTTGCCAGCGAGCTGGATAACTTCCGTCACTACCCGCTGGAAGCCGACAACGTCTTTGCTGCTGTCGCAGCGACAAACCGCCAGATCCGCGGAGCGTACGCCTGCGTCGCGATGATCATCGGTCATGGCATGGTGGCCTTCCGCGATCCAAACGGCATTCGTCCGCTGGTGCTCGGCAAGCGCGACCTCGGCGATGGTCGTACCGAATATATGGTTGCCTCTGAAAGCGTGGCGCTGGATACCCTGGGCTTTGAGTTCCTGCGTGACGTTGCGCCGGGCGAAGCGGTCTATATCACCGAGAAGGGCCAGCTGTTTACCCGCCAGTGTGCCGATAACCCGGTCAGCAACCCGTGCCTGTTTGAATACGTTTACTTTGCCCGCCCGGATTCCTTCATCGACAAGATTTCCGTCTACAGCGCGCGCGTGAACATGGGCACCAAGCTGGGCGAGAAGATTGCCCGCGAGTGGGACGATCTTGACATCGACGTCGTCATTCCTATCCCGGAAACCTCCTGCGATATCGCGCTGGAAATCGCCCGCATTCTGGATAAGCCATACCGTCAGGGCTTCGTGAAGAACCGCTACGTTGGCCGTACCTTTATCATGCCGGGCCAGCAGCTGCGTCGTAAGTCCGTGCGCCGCAAACTGAACGCCAACCGCGCCGAGTTCCGCGACAAGAACGTTCTGCTGGTGGATGATTCCATCGTTCGCGGCACCACCTCTGAGCAAATCATTGAGATGGCGCGCGAAGCGGGTGCGAAGAAAGTCTACCTGGCCTCTGCGGCCCCGGAGATTCGCTTCCCGAACGTGTACGGTATTGATATGCCAACCGCCAACGAGCTGATCGCACACGGCCGTGAAGTGGACGAAATTCGCCAGATCATCGGTGCCGACGGCCTGATTTTCCAGGATCTGAACGATCTCATCGACGCGGTGCGCGCCGAGAACCCGGATATTCAGCAGTTCGAATGCTCTGTGTTTAACGGTATTTACGTGACCAAAGACGTTGACCAGCAGTATCTCGACTATCTGGATTCGCTGCGCAACGACGATGCCAAAGCCGTTCAGCTGCAAAACGATCTCGAAAGTTTAGAGATGCACAACGAAGGTTGATGCTCCGGCAGGTGAGGGCGTATGCCCTCACTTGCAACTCCCCGCAAAATCCTGCACAGTCTGCCCTGAATCAGTAAGGGCAAAAATCATGAAACGACTCATTGTTGGGCTCAGCGGCGCCAGTGGCGCCATTTACGGCGTACGTCTGTTACAGGTTTTGCGTAACGTGGCTGAAGTCGAAACCCATCTGGTGATGAGCCAGGCGGCGCGGCAGACCCTCTCGCTGGAAACCGATCTCTCCCTGCGCGATGTTCAGGCCCTGGCGGATGTCGTGCACGATGCCCGTGATATCGCTGCCAGCATCTCCTCAGGCTCGTTTAAAACAGCCGGTATGGTTATCCTGCCCTGTTCAATTAAAACGCTCTCCGGCATTGTGAACAGCTATACCGATACCCTGGTAACCCGCGCGGCGGATGTGGTGCTGAAGGAGCGTCGTCCTCTGGTGCTCTGCGTGCGGGAAACGCCGCTGCATCTGGGGCACCTGCGCTTAATGACTCAGGCCGCCGAGCTCGGCGCGGTCATCATGCCGCCGGTACCGGCGTTCTATCATCGCCCAACTTCGCTGGATGACGTGATTAATCAGACCGTTAACCGCGTGCTGGATCAGTTCGGCATCGACCTGCCGGAAGATCTCTTCACCCGCTGGCAGGGGGCCTGATTCTGTGCACAAACAGAGTGCATGAAAAGAGACGTTGCCCTGTTTTAGGGCAATTATGCAACGGCGATCATATCCTCGACATTTAATTCGTTTTTTCCCTTTTTCTCTCTCCGGTTCGTTCGGCAGACCTGCTATCTTTCACCATTAAGGCAATATCGCAACGTTTTATTAACATATTTAACGTCGAAGTTTCGACCAGACGGCAATGTGGCATAAGACCTGCAAGATGAAGCCTGCAACACAACACACAACACAATACATAATAAAATCACGGTACTTGAGGGTAAATGTATGAAGAAGACGGTTCTGGCTCTGTCTTTGCTCGTGGGGTTAAGTGCGGCAGCAGGTAGCTACGCAGCGCTTCCACAGACGGTTCGTATCGGTACAGACGCAACCTACGCGCCATTCTCTTCCAAGGATGCGAAAGGCGATTTCGTGGGGTTTGATATCGATCTGGGTAATGAAATGTGCAAACGCATTGCGGTGAAATGCACATGGGTGGGCAGCGACTTCGACGCGTTAATCCCGTCGCTGAAAGCCAAGAAAATCGACGCCATTATCTCTTCTCTCTCCATCACCGAAAAACGTCAGCAGGAGATTGCCTTCTCTGACAAGCTCTACGCCGCAGACTCTCGCCTGATTGCCCCTAAAGGTTCCCCGATTAAGCCAACCATCGACTCGCTGAAAGGCAAGCATGTTGGCGTGCTGCAGGGATCGACCCAGGAAGGTTATGCCAATGCAAACTGGCGTGAGAAGGGCGTAGACGTGGTGGCTTACCAGAACCAGGATCTGATTTACTCTGACCTGGCGGCGGGCCGTCTGGATGCGGCATTCCAGGATGAAGTCGCCGCGAGCGAAGGCTTCCTGAAGCAGCCGGCGGGTAAAGACTACGCGTTTGCAGGCCCGTCCGTGAAAGACAAAAAGTACTTTGGCGACGGCACCGGTATTGGCCTGCGTAAGGATGATACCGAGCTGAAGGCCGCCTTCGACAAAGCCTTTGCAGAGCTGCGTAAGGACGGTACTTACGACAAACTGGCGAAGAAATACTTCGACTTCAACGTATACGGTGACTAAGTCCAGGCGACAACGCACCGAAAAGGTGCGTTGTGGGACCGGTTGACCCAATACGGTGCGTTTATTGCACCGTATTGGATCGCTGTGTGCATACTTACGCATTTTTAATGCAAAAATTCCCGACTTAAGGGCATTAGTCTTTGCCTGAAAGAGGGGATTGATGGCACATTAGCACCACCCCGTCGTCGTAAAAATCCCGTATGAAGACAGTTTGTTGAGGACAAATATGAAAAAACTCGTGTTGTCATTATCTCTGGTACTGGCCTTTTCCAGCGCCACCGCGGCATTCGCAGCCATTCCACAGAAAATCCGGATTGGTACCGACCCAACCTATGCGCCGTTCGAATCGAAGAATTCAAAGGGTGAACTGGTCGGTTTTGACATCGATCTGGCCAATGAGCTGTGCAAACGCATCAAAGCACAGTGTACCTACGTTGAGAACCCGCTGGATGCGCTAATCCCATCCCTGAAAGCGAAAAAAATCGACGTGATCATGTCCTCACTCTCCATCACCGAAAAACGCCAGCAGGAGATTGCCTTCACGGACAAACTCTATGCGGCCGATTCGCGTCTGGTGGTGGCGAAGGCTTCTGACATTCAGCCAACGCTGGAGTCGCTGAAAGGCAAACGCGTCGGCGTGCTGCAGGGCACCACGCAGGAAACCTACGGCAACGAACACTGGGCACCGAAGGGGATTGAGATTGTCTCCTATCAGGGCCAGGAAAATATTTACGCTGACCTGACGGCAGGCCGTATTGACGCGGCATTCCAGGATGAAGTCGCGGCGAGCGAAGGCTTCCTGAAAACGCCGGTGGGTAAAGATTACAAGTTTGGCGGTCCGTCCATTAAGGACGTGAAGCTGTTTGGTGTGGGCACCGGTATGGGCCTGCGTAAAGAAGACAACGAGCTGCGTGAGGCGCTGAACAAAGCGTTTGCTGAAATGCGCGCGGACGGCACCTACGACAAGCTGGCGAAAAAGTACTTCGATTTTAACGTTTACGGCGGCTAATCGCCCCGTCAAATAACGTGCGGCCCCTCCCGCTGCGGGAGGGGAAAAGACACGGTTCCACCACTCACGATACGACAGGGCTCGCGGTATGCTGTACGGATTTTCTGGCGTTATTTTACAGGGCGCGCTTGTCACCCTTGAGCTGGCTATCAGCTCCGTGGTGCTGGCGGTGCTGATTGGTCTGGCAGGCGCAGGGGCGAAGCTTTCAGCTAACAAACCGCTGGCGCTGATCTTTGAAGGCTACACCACGCTCATTCGCGGCGTTCCCGATCTGGTGCTGATGCTGCTTATCTTTTACGGTCTGCAGATTGCGCTTAACAGCGTGACGGATGCGATGGGCATGGGACAAATTGATATCGACCCAATGGTGGCCGGTATTATTACCCTCGGTTTTATCTACGGTGCCTACTTCACCGAGACCTTCCGCGGTGCTTACATGGCCGTGCCGAAAGGCCACATTGAGGCGGCGACCGCATTTGGTTTTACCTCTTCACAAACGTTTCGTCGGATTATGTTCCCGGCCATGATGCGCTATGCGCTGCCGGGCATCGGCAACAACTGGCAGGTTATCCTCAAAGCCACAGCGCTGGTCTCGCTGCTCGGCCTGGAAGATGTGGTGAAAGCCACTCAGCTGGCAGGCAAAAGCACCTGGGAGCCGTTCTACTTTGCGGTGGTTTGTGGCGTTATCTACCTGGTCTTTACGACCGCCTCCAATGGTGTGCTGCTTCTGCTCGAGCGTCGCTACTCCGTGGGTGTGAAGAGGGCTGACCTGTGATTGAGATTATTCAGGAATACTGGAAATCGCTGCTGTGGACAGATGGCTATCGCTTTACCGGCGTGGCGATTACGCTCTGGCTGCTGATCTCCTCCGTGGTGATGGGCGGCATTCTGGCGGTGTTTCTTGCCATTGGCCGCGTGTCGAACAATAAATTTATTCAGTTCCCTATCTGGCTGTTTACCTACGTCTTTCGCGGTACGCCGCTGTACGTGCAGCTGCTGGTGTTCTATTCGGGAATGTACACGCTGGAGATCGTAAAAGGCACCGAGATGCTGAACGCGTTCTTCCGCAGCGGCCTGAACTGTACGGTGCTGGCGTTGACGCTCAATACCTGCGCCTATACCACCGAGATTTTTGCGGGGGCAATTCGTTCTGTGCCTTACGGCGAGATTGAAGCGGCGCGCGCGTACGGCTTCTCCTCAGTGAAGCTTTACCGTTGCATCATTCTGCCCTCAGCGCTGCGTATCGCGTTACCGGCGTACAGCAACGAAGTGATTTTGATGCTGCACTCCACCGCGCTGGCCTTCACCGCGACGGTGCCGGACCTGCTCAAAATTGCGCGCGATATCAACTCCGCGACCTATCAGCCGTTTACCGCGTTTGGCATTGCGGCAGTACTCTATTTAATTATCTCGTATGTTTTGATTAGCCTGTTCCGTAAGGCTGAAAAACGCTGGTTGCAGCATATAAAACCTTCTTCGACGCACTGAGAAAGATGATGGCTGAGAACAAATTAAACGTTATTGATTTGCACAAACGCTACGGCGAACATGAAGTGCTGAAAGGGGTGTCGCTGCAGGCGAATGCGGGCGACGTGATCAGTATCATCGGCTCATCCGGCTCGGGGAAAAGTACCTTCCTGCGCTGCATTAACTTCCTTGAAAAGCCGAGCGAAGGCTCGATTGTGGTGAGCGGGCAGAATATTACGCTGGTGCGTGACAAAGACGGCCAGCTGAAGGTGGCAGATAAGCATCAGCTGCGCCTGCTGCGTACGCGTCTGACGATGGTGTTCCAGCACTTCAACCTCTGGAGCCATATGACGGTGCTGGAGAACGTGATGGAAGCACCGGTTCAGGTGCTGGGCCTGAGCAAGCAGGAAGCCCGCGAGCGCGCGGTGAAATACCTGGCAAAAGTGGGTATCGACGAGCGCCAGCAGATGAAATACCCGGTGCATCTCTCCGGCGGTCAGCAGCAGCGTGTCTCCATCGCCCGCGCGCTGGCGATGGAACCCGAGGTGCTGCTGTTCGACGAGCCGACCTCAGCCCTGGACCCGGAACTCGTCGGCGAAGTGCTGCGCATCATGCAGAAGCTGGCCGAAGAGGGCAAAACGATGGTGGTGGTGACGCACGAGATGGGCTTCGCCCGTAACGTCTCGAACCACGTTATCTTCCTGCATCAGGGTAAAATTGAAGAGCAGGGGCATCCGGACGAGGTGCTGGCGAACCCGCAAAGCCCGCGTTTGCAGCAGTTCCTGAAGGGGTCGTTGAAGTAGGTTTGGCCTTTCTCCCTCTCCCTGTGGGAGAGGGTCGGGGTGAGGGCATCAGACCGCACCACACTCCAGCCGATAAACCCAGTCGTCGTACCGCACGCCGTCAATCTCATACGCCTTTTCCAGCACCTGCGTGCGAGCAAACCCCGCTTTCTCCAGCACCCGCACCGACCCGACATTGTCCGCCAGCACGTAGGCGTTAATCGCCTTCACGCCGGTCTGGTTAAAGGCGTAATCACACACCGCGCGCAGCGCCTCGCTGGCGATACCTTTTCCCTGCGCGGCAGGCACAACCGTATAGCCGATGTCGGCCTCTTCACGATTCTCAGCGCTGATTTGCAGGCCGATATCGCCAAGCGGCGTGTCATCATTCTGAAAGCGGATCACAAACACATGTGCAGCCGTGAGCCGTGCGGCAAACACGCGTCGCGTCTCTTTTTCGGGGGCGATGGCGGCCATATAGCGCATGATGGCGGGGTCTTCGCGCAGCGAGCGAAAGAAGGCCCAGTCAGTGGGTTCGAAAGGGGTGAGGTGCAGACGGGGTGTGGTGATGGTTGCCATTGTTACGCCATTTCATCGGAACATGGCGTACGACTGTAGCATATTCACCGCACCACATCCTCCAGCGCTTCTTCTAAATCATACCAGCGAAACGCAAACCCGGCCGCTTCCAGCCGTTTGGGTAGCGCGCGCTGTCCGCCTAATACCAGCACAGAGGCTTCCCCCATCATCAGGCGAATGACCGTGGCAGGTACGCGCAAAATCGCCGGGCGGTGCAGGACATGCCCCAGCGCGTGGGCAAACTGTTCGTTACGCACCGGATACGGCGCAACCATGTTAAACGGCCCGCGCAGGTCGTTATCCAGCAGCCAGAGAATACCGTTGACCATATCGTCGATGTGGATCCACGCCAGATACTGACGGCCATTGCCGATGGGGCCGCCGAGTCCAAGTCGGAATGGTGGAAGCATCTTCCCCAGGATTCCGCCTTTCGGCGCAAGCACGACGCCGGTCCGCAGCAGGCAGACGCGGGTACGATCGCTCTGCGCCGCGCAGGCAAGACGCTCCCACTGGGCGCAGAGCTTATGGGTAAACTCGTTATGGGGCGGCTCTTCCTCGGTCACCACCACCTCTCCGAGATCGCCATAATAGCCCACCGCTGAACCCGAAATCAGCACCGAAGGCGGCGTGTGGCTATTGCGGATTAGCTCGACCAGCTTTTCGGTAATGTTCCACCGGCTGCTGCATAACAGCTGTTTTTGCTCCTCCGTCCAGCGCTTATCGGCGATGGGTTCACCCGCGAGGTTAATGACGGCGTCGAAGCCGTCCAGATTTTGCTGCTCGGCCAGATTTTTCCAGATGTCGATACCCGCCCCCAGCACCTGGCGTGCTTTCTCAGGGCTGCGCGTGGCCACGGTAACGTCGTGATGCAAGGCCTGCAGGTGCGCAATAAGGTGACGACCAATGAGGCCAGTACCGCCGGTCAGCAAAATCTTCATACAACCTCCAGGTTTACGCCTGGCGTTTCCAGCTTAACGTCATAGAGACTGAGTCGGCGTAACGCAGGGCGTGAAGTTTATCGATCTCAACTTCAGCATAAGTGACCCAGTGATGTTCGCGTGCGATATCGAGCACATCCTGAGTTAATTTTTCCAGCAGAGAGAAGCGGTTATTTTCCACGTACTGGATGATGTTTTTGGTGATGGTGCGGTAGTTCAGCGCGTCATTGATGTCTTCGCTTGCCCGCGCTTTGTCTGCCGGGTAGTGAATCACTACGTTAATGACAATATCCTGACGGTTGGCGATCTCTTCCTCTTTGATGCCGATAAAGGTACGCAAGCGTAAATTTTTTATACGAATAACAGCGTCTGGCTGTGACATTGCAGGTCTTCTCCGTGTCAGTATTTTCCGCTCATCATACATGAGAGGCTTGCGGGCACCCAGCCTCATACCGTGTTAAATCAGCTGGATTTTTTGCATCGCGCGTTCGGTGGCCGGGCGGGTCCGAATGCGCTCAAACCAGTTGTTCACGGCCGGGTAAGCGGCTAAGTCAATTCGGTGTTTTTCATGCGTATTCACCCACGGCCAGCAGGCGATATCGGCAATGCTGTAATGATCGCCCCCGAGCCACGGCGTTTTCTTCAGCCGACGGTTCAGCACGTCATAGAGCCGTTGAGTCTCAACCTGATAGCGCTCTATCGCATAAGGAATGGGCTGCGGGGCGTAAGCGGTAAAATGGTGATTTTGCCCCAGCATGGGCCCCAGTCCGCTTGCCTGCCAGAAGAGCCACTGCAGGGTATGGTGACGTTCGCGCAACTCTCCGCTCAGCAGTTTGCCGGTTTTCTCCGCCAGGTAAAGCAAAATCTCACCGGATTCAAACAGGCTCAGCGGCCTGCCTCCGTCGGCCGGCTGGTTATCAATAATGGCCGGGATTTTATTGTTCGGCGAGATAGCCAGAAAGAGAGGACTGAACTGATCGCCTTTGCTGATATCCACGCGAATGATCCTGTAATCCAGCTCGGCTTCCTCAAGAAAGAGGGTGATCTTATGGCCGTTTGGGGTAGGGGCATAATAAAGGTCGATCATTCTCAACTCCTGTCCATGCGAATAGTGATGCCATGACAAATGAGTATAGGTGGTTGTTGTAAATCGTGAGTTTTCATCAAGTGACAGCGAGGCAAAGAGATTATATGTTGAGTAAAAACCGATCAGCCGATGAGGATGTTATGAACCAGCCCGTAATTACGTTGTGGTCCGATGCGAATTTCTTTTCTCCCTATGTAATGAGCGTATACGTTGCGCTGGCCGAAAAAGGGCTCACTTTTACGCTGAAGACCGTCGATCTCGACGGCGGTGAACACCTCAAACCGCAGTGGCAGGGTTACGATCTGACCCGACGCGTGCCAGTGCTGGAAATTGATGGTTTTGCCCTGAGCGAATCCTCGGCGATCGATGAGTATCTGGAAGATCGGTTCGCGCCGCCCGAGTGGGAGCGGATCTACCCGCACGACCTGCAAAAACGCGCCCGGGCGCGGCAGATCCAGGCGTGGTTGCGCAGCGATCTGGTGCCGATTCGCGTGGAACGCTCAACGGATGTCGTTTTTGCCGGAGTGAAAAAGCCATCCCTGAGCGCAGAGGGCACTGAAAGCGCGCAGAAGCTGATTGAAACCGCCACCGCGCTGCTCTCCCAAGGCAACCCGAACCTGTTCGGCGAGTGGTGCATTGCCGACGCCGATCTGGCGTTGATGCTAAACCGCCTGATCCTCAATGGTGACGAGGTGCCGCAACTGCTGGTCGATTATGCCGCGTTTCAGTGGCAGCGAGCCTCCGTGCAGCGCTATGTGGCACTCTCCGCTAAGCGCGCGGGCTGATAAGCCCTGACGCTTCAGGTATGATGTGGGCAGTCTGATTTCCCGAGGAGTGACTGATGAAACTGATGTTTGCGTCGGATATCCATGGATCGCTGCCCGCTACCGAGCGCGTGCTCTCTCTGTTTGCACAAAGCGGCGCGCAGTGGCTGATTATTCTGGGCGATGTGCTTAATCACGGCCCGCGCAATGCGCTGCCGGAAGGCTATGCCCCTGCGCAGGTGGCTGAAAAACTGAATGCGTATGCCTCGCGCATCATCGCCGTTCGCGGCAACTGCGACAGCGAAGTGGACCAGATGCTGCTGCATTTTCCTATTACCGCGCCGTGGCAGCAGGTGCTGCTGGAACAAAGCCGCCTGTTCCTGACCCACGGGCATCTTTTTAGCCCGGATAATCTCCCTGCGCTCGCGGCTGGCGATGTCCTGGTTTACGGTCATACTCATATTCCGGTTGCTGAAAAACGCGGTGATATTTATCACTTTAACCCGGGTTCGGTCAGCATCCCGAAAGGCGGATATCCTGCGAGCTATGGCATGCTGGATGGAAATACCCTGAGCGTTATCGCACTTAATGATCAGCAAGTTATTGCGCAGGTAGCGATTAATCCGTAAGTTACACCTCAATTACAAACGCGCCGAAAGAGCGCTTAGACGAGAAGGTTTCCCGATGGTGGAGCAGAGTCATTTGGCAAGTACAGAGTGGGTTGACATTGTCAACGAAGAGAATGAAGTGATCGCGCAGGCCAGCCGCGAACAAATGCGTGCGGAGCGCCTGCGTCACCGTGCGACATATATCGTTGTTCATGACGGTATGGGCAAAATTCTGGTTCAGCGCCGCACGGACACCAAAGATTTTCTCCCTGGTATGCTGGATGCCACAGCAGGTGGCGTTGTCCAGGCGGATGAAGTGCTGCTGGATTCTGCGCGTCGTGAAGCGGAAGAAGAGTTAGGTATTGCCGGTGTGCCGTTTGCCGAGCACGGTCAGTTCTATTTCGAGGATGAGCATTGCCGCGTCTGGGGCGGGCTGTTTAGCTGCGTCTCTCACGGTCCGTTCGCCCTGCAGGAAGAAGAAGTCAGCGAAGTGAACTGGATGACGCCGGAAGAGATTACCGCGCGCTGCGACGAGTTCACGCCGGATTCGTTAAAAGCGCTGGCGCTGTGGATGACCCGTAACGCCAAAAACGAATCCGCTAAACCGGAAAAAGAGGAAGAGGCCGAGTAAGCTTCAGCAACTCTCTCTCAGACACAGACTGGACGCGATGGGCTTTTGATCGCGCCAGTCCCCGTCATTCAGGCGCTCCAGTAACGCTTTCCCGGCTTCAATCCCAATCTTACGATGCGGTACCGCCATCGTCGTCAGCGGCGGCTGACAGACGCGGCTGACGTCGCTATCGCCAAAACCCACAACTGCCAGATCGTCCGGCACCTTGATTCGCCTGCGCTGGCACTCGTACAGTACGCCGCAGGCCAGCTCGTCAGAGACGCACACCAGCGCATCCAGCTCGGGCCAGGCCAGCAGGAATTCAGGCAGCTGCGCTGCACCGGTCGAGAAACTCGGCGACATCGCCGCGTTAATGACCCGGTTCGGCGACATATGGTGGCGAAGCATAGCCTTGTACCAGCCCTGCAGATGCTGCTGGAAAATCCACTGCTCCTGGTTGGCGCACAGCAGGCCAATATTTTGGTAGCCGCGCTTAATCACCATTTCCGTCAGCTCATACATGGCCGCCACGTTATCAATTCCGATGTTCATATCAATCGGATCGGCACGCATGGCACCCATTTCCATCACCGGAATGGAGGCATTTTTGAGCCAGTGACGAACGGTATCGGTATGTTCAACGCTGAGCAGGATAGCGGCGGCAATATTCGACGCAAGCAGCGTCTCCAGCAACTTCTCTTCCTGCTCAAGACGGTGCTGGGATTCAGCCAGCATGATCTGATACCCGGCAGGCTGCAGCACCTGCTGTAGCCCGGCGAACATCTCCGAGCAGCCGGCCTCGGAGAGATTAGGCACTACCATGGCTATCGTCCATGACGACGCCGAGGCCAGCGCGCTGGCGGCAAGATTAGGCATGTAGCCCAGCTCCTGCACCGCTGCTTCAATTTTTTCTCGTAGTTTATCGGAAACCTGTTCGGGCGTGCGGAGTGCACGGGACACGGTCATCGTGCCCACACCGGCAAGCTGTGCGACATCGGCGAGTGTCACTTTACCAGTACTGCGCCGTTTTCGGGTTAGAGACATACACCTTCCTGCTGACCAGACGCGTTCTTATTTTCCTTCGCTTCACGTGACAGGCAGTATACGCCTTAAATCCCTTTTTTTGCTGTGTTTTAGCACCGTGATTGCAATTTGATAGCGCTATCACATTTCTGCATGTTAACGATTGGTAGCGCTATCTTTGTGATCGCGATCGCAGTCATTCGGCGATGCGTTGAATAAAGTTTGCTCATCTTTAGCGTGTAGCGGGAGTGAAAAGTGCTCAAAAAATGGATATATGATACAACCATCACGCTGCAGGATAGCGTCGAAAACTGGCCGCAGGCGCTGGAGCTGTGCGCGAAGCCGCTGCTGGATTTGCAGGTGATTGAGCCTGAATACGTCACGGCCATCATCCAGCAGCACCACGCGTTAGGACCCTATTATGTGCTGGCACCAGGGCTGGCGATGCCGCATGCGCGGCCGGAGGAAGGAGCTAAAGGACTGGGGTTGTCATTATTAAAACTAAAACAGGGCGTCTCATTTGGTGCCGGCGAGTTTGACCCTGTCGATGTGATTATTATGCTCGCGGCACCCGACAAAAATAGCCATATCGAAATGATCTCATCGCTGGCCGAATTATTTTCCAGCGATGCAGATATGGCTCAACTGCATCAGGCGAATACTCTGGAGGAGATAAAAACGATTATTAACCGCTTCTGATTTATTTTTTAATCCGGTTTTTCACGACATTACGCGTCAGCGTGGTGGGGCGTACTCTACTCAAAATAAGGGGACAAACAATGAAAATCATGGCTATTTGCGGTTCTGGCCTGGGCAGTAGTTTTATGGTCGAAATGAACATTAAAAAGGTTCTCAAAAAGCTGGACATTGAGGCCGACGTTGAACACTCCGATCTCTCCTCGGCAACGCCGGGCGCGGCCGATCTGTTCGTGATGGCAAAAGACATTGCGGCCAGCGCCAGCGTGCCGGAAAGCCAGCTGGTGGTGATCAACAACATCATTGATATCAACGAACTTGAAGCGCAGTTGCGCGGCTGGTTCGAAAGACAATAACCCTGATAAGGCGAGGTGGATATGTTTATCCTTGAAACGCTGAATTTCGTTGTTGATATATTAAAAGTCCCTTCGGTACTGGTGGGGTTAATTGCTTTAATTGGCCTGGTTGCACAGAAAAAAGCATTTTCCGACGTGGTGAAAGGGACCATTAAAACCATACTGGGCTTTATTGTACTCGGCGGTGGCGCCACGGTGCTGGTTGGGTCATTAAATCCTTTAGGCGGCATGTTTGAACACGCCTTTAATATCCAGGGCATTATTCCTAATAACGAGGCGATTGTTTCCATTGCGCTGGAAAAATACGGTGCTTCAACCGCGCTCATTATGGCCTTTGGGATGGTGGCGAATATTATCGTCGCACGCTTTACCCGCCTGAAGTACATCTTCCTGACCGGGCATCACACCTTCTACATGGCGTGCATGATTGGCGTGATCCTGACGGTGGCGGGCTTTGAGGGGGTAGGGCTGGTGTTTACCGGATCGCTGATCCTCGGCCTGATCATGGCTTTCTTCCCGGCGATTGCGCAGCGCTACATGAAGCGCATTACCGGCAACGATGAGATTGCCTTCGGCCACTTCGGCACCCTGGGCTACGTGCTCTCCGGCTGGATTGGCAGCAAGGTGGGTAAAGGCTCACGCTCAACCGAAGAGATGAACCTGCCGAAGAACCTGAGTTTCCTGCGTGACAGTTCCATCTCTATTTCCCTGACCATGATGATTATCTACCTGATCATGGCGGTGAGCGCCGGACGCGAGTACGTCGAGGCCACCTTCAGCGGCGGTCAGAACTACCTCGTCTACGCCATCATCATGGCGATTACCTTCGCGGCGGGCGTGTTCATCATCCTGCAGGGCGTGCGCCTGATTCTGGCGGAAATCGTCCCGGCCTTTACCGGCTTCTCGGAAAAGCTGGTGCCCAATGCGCGTCCAGCCCTGGACTGCCCGGTGGTCTATCCGTATGCGCCAAACGCGGTGCTGATCGGCTTCCTGTTCAGCTTCCTCGGAGGAATTGTGGGGTTGTTCATCTGCGGGCAGTTCAGCTGGGTGCTGATCCTGCCGGGCGTGGTGCCGCACTTCTTCACCGGCGCAACGGCGGGCGTGTTTGGTAACGCCACCGGCGGACGTCGCGGGGCAATGATTGGCGCCTTTGCCAACGGCCTGCTGATCACCTTCCTGCCGGTCCTGCTGCTGCCGGTGCTGGGCGCAATTGGCTTTGCCAACACCACCTTCTCGGACGCTGACTTCGGCGCGGTCGGGATTGTGCTCGGCAACCTGGCGCGCTTCCTGTCGCCGCTTGCCATTACCGGACTGGTCGTTGCGTTGTTCGCGCTGCTGGTGGCGTACAACGTCTTCGCGAAAAACAAACCTGCGGGCGGTAACGCGCAGGAAAACACCGGAGCCAAATCATGAATGAGAAAGAGATAACCGAACTTGCGCGTCAAATTCGTCTTGAGACCCTGAAAACGCTGACGCAGCTGGGGTTTGGCCACTACGGCGGCAGCATGTCGGTGGTTGAAACCCTGGCCGTGCTGTACGGCGCGGTGATGAAAATCGACCCGGCGGACCCGGACTGGCCAGAGCGGGACTATTTTGTTCTGTCGAAAGGCCATGCAGGCCCGGCGCTCTACAGCACGCTGGCGATTAAGGGTTACTTCCCGGTGGAGGAGCTGAGCACGCTCAACCACAACGGTACGCGGCTGCCAAGCCACCCGGACCGCCTGAAAACGCGCGGCGTGGATGCCACCACCGGTTCGCTGGGGCAGGGGATTTCCATCGCCGGCGGCATGGCGCTGTCGCACAAGCTGGCGGGGCGACCGAGTCGGGTGTTTTGCATCGTCGGTGACGGCGAGCTGAACGAGGGACAGTGCTGGGAAGCCTTCCAGTTTATCGCCCACCATCGCCTGAACAACCTGACGGTGTTCGTCGACTGGAACAAACAGCAGCTGGATGGCGAGCTGGATGAGATCATCAGCGCATTCGACCTGGAGGGGAAATTCCGCGCCTTTGGCTTTGACGTCGCGACGGTGAAGGGTGACGACATTCCGGGTCTGCTGACAGTAACGTCGCGGGTCCCGACTGCCGATGCACGTCCGTTAGTCGTCATCCTCGACAGCATCAAAGGGCAGGGGGTGCCGTACCTGGAGCAGCTCAGCAACTCGCATCACCTGCGGTTAACCCCGGAGAGCAAAGCGGCCCTCAACGAGACGATTCGCCAACTGGAGGCTTCACATGATTAAGGTTGCACCGGCAGGGCAGAAAGACGCCGTCGAGATGCGCAAGGTATACGCGGGCTTTGTGGCAAAACAGATTGAGGCTGGCAGTGAGATTATCGCTCTGGAAGCCGACCTGATGAGCTCGATGGCGATGGACGGCGTGGCGCGCGATTATCCGCAGCACGTGATTAACTGCGGCATTATGGAAGCCAATGTCATCGGCACGGCGGCGGGGCTGTCGCTTACCGGACGTAAGCCGTTTGTTCACACCTTCACCGCGTTTGCCAGCCGCCGCTGCTTCGACCAGCTGTTTATGTCCCTGGACTACCAGCGCAACAACGTGAAGGTAATTGCCTCGGATGCGGGGGTAACGGCCTGTCACAATGGCGGGACCCATATGTCATTTGAGGATATGGGCATCGTGCGAGGCCTGGCACACTCGATGGTGCTGGAAGTCACCGACGCGGTGATGTTTGAGGACGTGCTGCGCCAGCTTATCGACCTCGAAGGGTTCTACTGGGTGCGCACCATCCGTAAGCAGGCGCCGAGCGTCTATGCGCCGGGCTCAACCTTCACCATCGGCAAAGGCAACGTGCTGCGTGAGGGGAGTGATATTACGCTGATCGCCAACGGCATCATGGTGGCGGAAGCGCTGGAGGCGGCGCGACAGCTGGAGCAGGAGGGCGTCAGCGCGGCGGTCATCGACATGTTTACCCTGAAGCCTATCGACAGGATGCTGGTGAAAAACTACGCCGAGAAAACCGGACGGATTGTGACCTGTGAAAACCACAGCATTCACAACGGGCTGGGGTCAGCGGTGGCGGAAGTGCTGGTGGAAACCTGCCCGGTGCCGATGCGGCGAGTGGGGGTGAAGGAGCGTTACGGTCAGGTGGGGACGCAGGAGTTCCTGCAGAAGGAGTATGGCCTGACGGCACATGACATTGTGTCGGCGGCGAGAGAGCTGCTGTAATAAAAAAGGCGACTCTGTAGTCGCCTTTCTTGCCGGATGGCGCTTCGCTTATCCGGCCTACAAAACCGTAGGCCCGGTAAGCGCTAGCGCCACCGGGCTTTTTATCTTACTGCTGCTGCTGCGAAGACTGGATCGCGGTCAGCGCGATGGTGTAGACGATATCGTCAACCAGCGCACCACGGGACAGGTCGTTCACAGGTTTGCGCATACCCTGCAGCATAGGCCCGATGGAGATCAGGTCTGCAGAACGCTGTACCGCTTTGTAGGTGGTGTTACCGGTGTTCAGATCCGGGAAGATGAACACGGTAGCGCGACCTGCAACCGGAGAGTTCGGCGCTTTGGATTTCGCAACGTCAGCCATAACGGCGGCATCGTACTGCAGCGGGCCGTCGATCATCAGGTCAGGACGTTTTTCCTGTGCCAGACGGGTCGCTTCACGCACTTTCTCTACGTCGCTACCTGCACCAGAGGTGCCGGTGGAGTAGGAGAGCATCGCCACGCGCGGTTCGATACCGAAGGCAATCGCGGAGTCCGCGGACTGGATTGCGATTTCAGCCAGCTGCTCTGCAGTTGGATCCGGGTTGATCGCGCAGTCGCCGTAAACGTAAACCTGTTCAGGCAGCAGCATGAAGAATACGGAAGAGACCAGAGAGCTGCCCGGTGCCGTTTTGATCAGCTGCAGCGGTGGACGGATGGTGTTTGCGGTGGTGTGAACCGCACCGGAAACCAGACCGTCAACTTCGTCCTGCTCCAGCATCAGCGTACCCAGCACCACGTTGTCTTCCAGCTGTTCGCGCGCAACGGCTTCGGTCATGCCCTTGCTCTTACGCAGCTCAACCAGACGGGCAACGTAGCTTTCGCGAACCACTTCAGGGTCGACGATTTCGATGCCAGCGCCCAGCTCAACGCCCTGAGACGCCGCAACGCGGTTGATCTCATCAGGGTTACCCAGCAGCACACAGGTCGCGATGCCGCGCTCTGCACAGATAGCAGCCGCTTTAACGGTACGTGGTTCATCGCCTTCTGGCAGAACAACGCGTTTGCCTGCTTTACGCGCCAGCTCGGTCAGCTGATAACGGAATGCAGGAGGAGACAGACGGCGGCTGCGCTCGGAGGTTGCGGTCAGGGATTCGATCCAGTCTGCGTTAATGTAGCCCGCAACGTATTCCTGAACTTTCTCAATACGCTCATGGTCATCAACCGGCACTTCCAGGTTGAAGCTCTGCAGGCTCAGAGAGGTCTGCCAGGTATTGGTGTTCACCATGAAGACCGGCAGGCCGGTCGCGAACGCGCGTTCGCACAGTTTGCTTACGCGTGGGTCCATTTCGTAAGCGCCGGTTAGCAGGATGGCACCGATTTCCACGCCGTTCATCGCGGCCAGGCAGGCTGCAACCAGCACGTCTGGACGGTCTGCGGAGGTCACCAGCAGGGAACCTGCGCGGAAGTGTTCCAGCATGTGCGGAATGCTGCGCGCACAGAAGGTCACGGACTTCACGCGGCGGGTGTTGATGTCGCCTTCGTTAACGATGGTGGCGTTCAGGTGACGCGCCATGTCGATTGCACGGGTGGCGATCAGATCGAAGCTCCATGGCACCGCGCCCAGAACTGGCAGCGGGCTGGATTCCTGCAGCTTAGCCGGGTCAACTTTGACCACTTTCGCTTTGGAAGAGTCGTCGAAAATTTCGGACAGGTCAGGGCGAGTACGGCCCTGCTCATCAACTGGCGCGTTCAGCTTGTTCACGATCACGCCGGTGATGCTGGTATTTTTCGCGCCGCCGAAGCTGCTGCGCGTCAGTTCGATACGCTCGTTTAGCTGCTCTGGGGTATCGGTGCCCTGAGACATCACGAAAACGATCTCTGCGTTCAGGGTTTTCGCGATTTCGAAGTTCAGAGACTGGGCAAACTGGTGTTTGCGCGTCGGGACCAGGCCTTCAACCAGCACCACTTCAGCGTCTTGCGCGTTAGCATGGTAGTTGGCGATGATCTCTTCCATCAGCACGTCTTTCTGGTTGCTGGACAGCAGAGATTCAACGTGGCTCATCTTCAGCGGTTCGGCCGCTGGCAGATTGGAGTTCTTGCGAACGATGGTGGTAGTCTGGTCTGGCGCATCGCCACCGGCACGTGGCTGGGCGATTGGCTTAAAGACGCTCAGACGAACGCCTTTGCGTTCCATAGCACGGATAACGCCAAGGCTGACGCTGGTCAGGCCGACGCTGGTTCCGGTAGGGATCAGCATAATAGTACGGGACACGGTTTATCCTCTTTCGTTACCGCCTAAATGTGGCGGGTTACAAAACAGCACCGCCAGCATTGCTGGCGGTGTGGAATCAGGCAGTCAGGCGGTGCGCGTCTTGCGCAATGACCAGTTCTTCGTTAGTTGGGATAACGAGAGCAGGGCGGGTGCCTTCTTTGTTGATGAAGCCAGACTTGCCGAAGCGGGCAGCCAGGTTACGCTCGTGATCAACGTCGAAGCCCAGAACGCCCAGTTTGCCCAGGGACAGTTCACGAACCATTGCCGCGTTCTCACCGATACCACCGGTGAAGATAACCGCGTCCAGACGACCATCCATCAGCGCAGTGTAAGAGCCGATGTACTTCGCCAGACGGTGGCAGTAAACGTCCATTGCACGTTTAGCGTCTTCTTTCTCTGCGTAGTTGTCTTCAACATAACGGCAGTCGCTGGTGACTTCGGTCAGACCCAGCAGGCCAGACTCTTTGGTCAGCATTTTGTTGATCTGGTCAACGCTCATGCCCAGGGTGTCGTGCAGGTGGAAGATGATCGCCGGGTCGATGTCACCGGAACGGGTACCCATCACCAGACCTTCCAGCGGGGTCAGACCCATGGAGGTATCAACACATTTACCGTTGCGGATAGCAGAAACAGAACCACCGTTGCCCAGGTGGCAGGTGATGATGTTCAGTTCTTCAACCGGCTTGTTCAGAACTTTTGCGGCTTCCTGAGTCACATAGAAGTGGCTGGTGCCGTGCGCGCCGTAACGACGTACGCCGTGCTCTTTGTACAGGCTGTATGGCAGGGCATAGAGGTAAGACTCTTCAGGCATGGTCTGATGGAACGCGGTGTCGAATACGGCCACGTTTTTGTCTTTCAGATTCGGGAAGGATTTCAGCGCTTCAGCGATACCGATCAGGTGCGCCGGGTTGTGCAGCGGTGCAAAAGAGGCGGAGTCTTTGATGCCCTGGATAACAGATTCGTCGATCACGACGGAGCTGGTGTATTTTTCGCCGCCGTGGACGATACGGTGACCAATCGCAGTCAGCTGAGCAGACAGTTCTGGTTTTTGTGCCAGAATAGTGTTAACGATAAAGTTCAGCGCTTCACTGTGAGCGGCGCCTGCACCTAAAGCCGCTTCTTGTTTGCTGCCGTCCATCTTCCACTTGATACGTGCTTCAGGCAGATGGAAACATTCGGCCAAACCAGAGAGGTATTCGTCACCGTTGAGCGCATCGATGATGGCGAATTTCAGTGAGGAGCTACCGCAGTTCAGAACCAGTACTAACTTACTCGACATGGAAGTACCTATTATTGATACGTGGCTAAAAAAACGTCAGTGAGTCTTACAGCGTAACGCATGATGACTCAGACATTTATGATTAACATCATGCCAAACGAACATTGTGGCATGATGGAAGAAATAACTATGATTTTATGCCATTTTGCACAATTTTCAGCCAATGGCATAATATGCGATAATTTGACGAGTTAATGATTCTCGTCTAAGGCCCTATCAGGCTGGCACAGGATACCCGATACGGGGTAGAGATGACAAAATATTTTGAACGTTGTCATAGCTTGTTGTGGTTTTGCACGAAAATTTTAATTTTTATATGTGAAGTTGAGGTACAGCCATGTCGACACCAGAGATCCCGTCCGTAAATTTCTTCAGTCTGTTTCGTCGGGGACAGCATTACGCGAAGACGTGGCCGATGGAAAAGCGCCTTGCGCCCATGTTCATTGAGAATCGCACCATCCGCGCCACGCGCTATGCGATTCGCTTTATGCCGCCCGTCGCCGTCTTTACGCTGTGCTGGCAGATAGCGCTGGGTGGGCAGCTTGGTCCTGCCGTCGCGACGGCACTCTTCGCGTTAAGCCTGCCAATGCAGGGCCTGTGGTGGTTAGGTAAACGCTCCGTCACGCCACTCCCACCTTCTATTTTACACTGGTTTTATGAAGTTCGCGGAAAACTGGAGGAGGCCGGACAGGCGCTCGCCCCGGTCGAAGGCAAGCCCGACTACCAGGCGCTGGCGGACACGTTAAAGCGTGCTTTTAAGCAACTGGATAAAACATTCCTCGATGACTTGTGATTGATCATCGAAACGACGACGAAAAGAAGGCACAGTAACAATCAGTTACCGTGTCTTTTTTTTAAGTGCAATGCGCTACAGGAGTCGAAAGATGGAAATGACCCATGCTCAACGTCTGATTTTGTCTAACCAGTACAAGATGATGACTATGCTTGATCCCGATAACGCTGCGCGCTACAGCCGCCTGCAGACCATCGTCGAACGCGGCTTTGGTTTGCAAATGCGCGAACTGGACCGCGAGTTTGGCGAGCTGAAAGAAGAAACCTGCCGCATCGTGATCGACATCATGGAGATGTATCACGCCCTGCACGTCTCCTGGACGAATCTCAAAGATCAGCAGTCCATTGACGAGCGCCGCGTGACTTTCTTAGGCTTTGATGCGGCAACGGAAGCGCGTTATCTGAGCTATGTTCGCTTTATGGTGAATACCGAAGGGCGTTACACCCACTTTGACGCGGGTACCCACGGTTTCAACGCGCAGACCCCAATGTGGGATAAATACCAGCGTATGCTGAGCGCGTGGCACGCCTGCCCGCGTCAGTACCATTTAAGCAGCAACGAAATTCAACAAATCATTAATGCCTGACGGAGGTGCATGTGCAGTGTAGAGGTTTTCTGTTTGATCTGGACGGTACGCTGGTGGATTCGCTGCCGGTTGTGGAGCGTTCATGGTGCCACTGGGCTGACAGACATGGCATCGACCATCAGGAGGTGCTGAATTTTATCCATGGCAAACAGGCCATTACCTCGCTACGGCACTTCCTGGCCGGACGCTCTGAGGACGAAATTCAGGCGGAGTTCAAATACCTGGAACACATTGAAGCCACAGACACGGAAGGCATCACCGCCTTACCGGGCGCGCGTGAACTGCTTGAGCATCTGAACGAAGCGCAGATCCCGTGGGCTATCGTCACTTCAGGCTCCATTCCCGTCGCCCACGCCCGCCATAAGGCGGCAGGCCTACCGAAGCCGGAAGTGTTTATCACTGCGGAGCGCGTTAAGCGCGGCAAGCCTGAACCCGATGCCTTTTTGCTGGGTGCTGAACTGCTGGGGCTCGCCCCCGCAGAGTGTGTGGTAGTAGAAGATGCGGCGGCCGGCGTACTGGCCGGGCTGAACGCCGGAAGCCACGTTATTGCGGTGAATGTTCCGGCGGGGTCTCCCCGGCTGGAGGAGGCAGACTTCGTGCTGGATTCTCTGACGGCCCTGGCTGTTTCGAAAGCCTCTGACGGCGTTGTAACCGTCTCGCTAAAAATGTAAACCCATGATATAGCCCCACGCTGATGGGGCTTTTTTATGGCAAAATTTCTCATCTCCCACTGACAAGGACATGTTGTGAACGGTGAACTGATTTGGGTCCTGAGCCTGCTTTTAATCGCCATCATTCTTTTTGCAACGGGCAAGGTGCGCATGGACGCCGTCGCCTTGTTTGTCATCGTCGCGTTTGTGCTGAGCGGTACGCTCACGCTGCCGGAAGCCTTCTCCGGGTTCAGCGATCCCAACGTTATCCTCATTGCCGCCCTGTTTATCATCGGCGATGGCCTCGTGCGCACCGGTGTGGCGACCATCATGGGGTCGTGGCTGGTGAAGGTGGCGGGCAACAGCGAAACGAAAATGTTGATCTATTTGATGCTGACGGTCGCCGGGCTGGGGGCGTTTATGAGCTCAACGGGCGTGGTTGCTATCTTTATCCCGGTGGTGCTGAGCGTCTCCATGCGGATGCAGAGCTCGCCGTCGCGCCTGATGATGCCCCTGAGTTTTGCCGGTTTGATCAGCGGCATGATGACCCTGGTGGCAACGCCGCCGAACCTGGTCGTCAACAGCGAGCTTATTCGGGAAGGCTTCCAGGGCTTCAGTTTTTTCAGCGTCACCCCGCTTGGGCTGGTCATTCTGGTGCTGGGCGTGCTTTACATGCTGCTGACCCGTTTTGCCCTCAAAGGCGAAAAACAGGACAAAAGCAAAGAGGGCTGGAAACGACGCACCTTCCGCGATCTGATAAAAGAGTACCGCCTCACCGGGCGCGCGCGCCGTCTGGCCATTCGCCCCGGCTCGCCGATGGTGGGGCAACGGCTTGACGACCTGAAGCTGCGCGAGCGCTATGGCGCGAATGTGATTGGTGTCGAGCGCTGGCGTCGTTTTCGCCGGGTCATCGTCAACGTCAACGGGGTATCGGAATTCCGCGCGCGGGATGTCCTGCTGATTGATATGTCTACCGCGGATGTAGATCTGCGCGAGTTTTGCAGTGAACAGATGCTGGAACCGATGGTGCTGCGCGGAGAGTATTTCTCAGACCAGGCGCTGGATGTCGGCATGGCCGAAGTGTCGCTGATCCCCGAATCGGAACTGTTGGGCAAAACCGTGCGGGAAATGGGGTTCCGGACGCGCTATGGCCTGAATGTCGTGGGGCTGAAGCGCGATGGCGTGGCGGTGGAAGGGGCGGTGGTGGACGAGCCGATCCTGCTGGGCGATATCTTTCTCGTCGTCGGCAACTGGAAGCTGATTAGCCAGCTCGGGCAAAAGGGCCGCGACTTTGTGGTGCTCAACATGCCTGTTGAAGAGAGCGACGCCTCCCCGGCGCACAGCCAGGCGCCCCATGCCATTTTTTGTCTGGTATTGATGGTGGCGCTGATGCTGACCGACGAGATCCCAAATCCGGTTGCGGCCATTATTGCCTGCCTGTTAATGGGGAAATTTCGCTGCATTGATGCCGAGAGCGCCTATAAAGCGATTCACTGGCCAAGCATCATTTTGATTGTAGGGATGATGCCGTTTGCACTTGCCCTGCAAAAAACCGGCGGTGTGGATTTAGTCGTTAAAGGACTTATGGACGTTGGCGGAGGATACGGCCCGTATATGATGATGATGTGCCTGTTCGTCATGTGCGCCACCATTGGGCTGTTCATTTCCAATACCGCCACGGCGGTGCTGATGGCACCCATCGCGCTGGCGATGGCGAAATCCATGGGCGTATCGCCGTATCCCTTTGCGATGATGGTGGCGATGGCTGCATCAGCAGCGTTTATGACGCCGGTCTCTTCACCGGTCAATACCCTTGTGCTGGGGCCGGGGAACTACCGGTTCAGCGATTTTGTGAAGCTGGGTGTGCCGTTCACCGTGCTGGTGATGCTGGTATGCGTGGTGTTGATACCGGTGTTATTCCCGTTTTAGCGTGAGCGCAGAAACGTAGGCCGGGTAAGGCGAAGCCGCCACCCGGCGAAAAATTACAACGGAGAATCCTGGCTAATCTCATCCAGCGATAAATGGAAGCTCGGTACAAATACCTGCATAAAGTAATCCATCTCTTCGCTGCGGCGGGATTCCAGCGTTTTTTCCAGACGCGTTTTCGCCAGTAAAAACTCGTTATTCCCCGCGGACAGCTCTTCGAGACACTTCAGGTAGGCACACAGCGCGTCGGCTTGTTTGACCAGCGACTTTTCGTCTTCCGTATACTGATGCTCATCGATGAGCGGTTCAAAGATGTCGCGCAGCTCTTCTGGCACCATGTCAATCAGCTTCTGCTGGGCAATCTTTTCGATGGCCTTATATTCCTGCGCAATCTGCGAGTTGAAATATTTCACCGGCGTAGGCAGATCGCCGGTCAGCACTTCCGAGGCATCATGGTACATCGCCAGCAGAGCGATGCGTTCGGCGTTGACCTGACCGTTGAATTTGCGGTTTTTGATGGCGGCCAGCGCGTGCGCGACCATAGCAACCTGCAGGCTGTGCTCTGAAACATTTTCCGTGCGGACGTTGCGCATCAGCGGCCAGCGGTTGATGAGCTTCAGACGGGAGAGGTGGGCAAAGAAATGGCTCTGACTCATAGGTTACCTTTTGTCTTTACTGCGACAGGCATTCATTGTGCGGGGAGGGGAGGCAAGATGCAAATCTGCAGGTGTTGTAGGCCGGGTAAGCGTAGCGCCACCCGGCAGAAAGCCAGCGTTACTGATGATAACCGGACAGGAATCGCCCGAAGCGGTTGATGGCCATTTCGAGGTCATCTTCGCGCGGCAGCGTCACGATACGGACGTGATCTGGCCATGGCCAGTTAAACGCCGTGCCCTGAACCAGCAGCACTTTTTCCTGCAACAGGAAATCGAGCACCATTTTCTGGTCGTCGTGAATGTTGAAGCGCTTCGCGTCGATTTTCGGGAACATATACAGCGCCCCGTTCGGCTTCACGCAGGAGACACCCGGGATATCGTTGATCAGCTCCCACGCGCGGTTACGCTGTTCGTACAGGCGACCGCCGGGAACGATGAACTCGCTAATGCTCTGATAGCCGCCAAGCGCCGTCTGGATCGCGTGCTGCGCCGGAACGTTGGCGCATAAACGCATGGAGGCCAGCATCTCCAGCCCTTCAATATAGCCTTTGGCGTGTTTTTTCGGACCGTTTAAGACCATCCAGCCCTGACGGAAACCGGCCACGCGGTAGGTTTTAGACAGGCCGTTAAAGGTGACGGTCAGCAGATCCGGGGCCAGCGCGGCAATAGAGTGGTGCTGTGCTGCGTCGTACAGGATCTTGTCGTAAATCTCGTCAGCGAAGATGATCAGGTTATGCTGGCGAGCGAGCTCGACGATCTCCATGAGCAGCTCTTTTGAGTAGACCGCGCCCGTCGGGTTGTTCGGGTTAATGATCACAATGCCGCGCGTGCGAGGCGTGATTTTCGCGCGAATGTCATCGAGGTCCGGGAACCAGTCAGAGGACTCATCGCACAGATAGTGTACGGCTTTACCGCTGGACAGCGATACGGCTGCCGTCCACAGCGGGTAGTCCGGCGCGGGTACCAGCATTTCGTCTCCGCTGTTCAGCAGCGCCTGCATTGCCTGCACAATCAGTTCGGAAACGCCGTTACCGATATAAATATCTTCAACGGTAACATCACGCATACCGCGTGCCTGGTAGTGCTGCATGATGGCTTTACGTGCGGAGTAAAGTCCTTTTGAATCGCAATAGCCCTGTGCGGTAGGAAGGTTGCGGATCACATCAACCAGAATTTCATCCGGCGCTTCAAAACCAAATGGCGCGGGGTTACCAATGTTGAGTTTCAGAACCTTATTGCCTTCTTCTTCAAGGCGTTTAGCCTCTTTCAGAACCGGGCCACGGATGTCATAACAGACGTTATCAAGCTTGCTGGATTTTTCGATAGGGGACATGAACCTTTAACCTTTTCGCTATTATTGCCGCTCCCTGCCGTGGAAGTCAGCACGGAATAATGTACTCCCCCCTCGCTTCGTTTTGAAGGGCGTGCAGTAGAAGATTTTGTGCTGGTAGCGAAATTTTGATAAATCTTTTTCTCTGAGCGTAAACTTCTTTACTGCCTTAAAGTTGTACACATAGAGAGGAACTAGGTTAATTGTGCTATGTGGTCGTAGAAATGCTGTATATTGTGCTGGTGAAAAATAAGTGATGAGGAGACAGAGGTGGCAATCACTCTGGGTGACTTTTCGTAAAACCTGAATGCTTGATACATCTTACGTTAATAGCATACTGTGGCTAAAAGTTACTCATGTGAAATTAATGTTAAGTGCCATTAATGAATGGTCTTAATCTAAATTAAAATTTATTTATTATTAACCTAAAAAATGCAACTTTAGTTAATTCTAATAAAATTAGTTTAGAAGCTTAACATTCTTCTTTAATCCTCAATATTGCAATAAGACTTATAAATAAAGTGGATTTGGGTTAAGATGTCTTTCAGGAAAGCAGAGGTCAGATGCCAGCTTTTTGTATATCAGACACTGACTTTCCGAATTAATTGATTGTTATTGTTGGAGTTATCTCTGGCTGGAATGTGTCGAACATCTCCTGCTACGTTGACAGCGCTGCGATAAAGATGGCAGAAAAGGTGTTATACCTTTAATGTAATTTACATAAACCTGCGAACATCTAAATATCCTGAACGTTAAAAGAGAATAAAAATAACGTCATGAAACGTGCTTTCTGACTGTTGATATAAAGCAGCACAATAACTATCTGTCAGGCAGTCTGCCGGGCCGGGATGCGAGGGAAAACCTTCAGAGGGAATTGCTTAACTGTTATACACACAGCTTCAACCCGGGCAGCTCCGCACGAGCAACCTGAAAGTGAAAAGATATGATAAATGCAAATCGTCCGATAATGAATCTCGACCTCGATCTGCTGAGAACGTTTGTTGCGGTCGCCGATCTCAACACTTTTGCAGCTGCTGCTGCCGCCGTTTGCCGAACCCAGTCCGCCGTTAGCCAGCAAATGCAGCGGCTGGAGCAACTGGTTGGTAAAGAGCTTTTTGCCCGTCACGGGCGTAATAAGCTCTTAACGGAACACGGTATTCAGCTTCTGGGTTATGCCAGGAAAATTCTTCGCTTTAATGATGAAGCATGTATGTCATTAATGTTTAGCAACCTTCAAGGGGTGCTAACGTTAGGCGCATCTGATGAGTCAGCGGATACTATATTGCCGTTTCTTCTCAACCGCATTAGTTCGGTTTATCCGAAGCTTGCGCTGGATGTCAGCGTAAAGCGTAATGCCTTTATGGTTGAGATGTTAAATGAGAATAAAGTCGACCTGGTGGTCACCACGCATCGTCCCGGGCAGTTTGATTGCCTGACGCTGCGTACATCGCCTACGCACTGGTATTGCGCAGCCGAATATGTGCTGCAAAAAGGGGAGCCGGTTCCTCTGGTGTTACTGGATGACCCGAGCCCGTTCCGCGATATGGTGCTGACGGCGTTGAATGAGGCCAACATTCCGTGGCGTCTGGCGTACGTGGCTTCCACGTTGCCAGCGGTTCGTGCCGCGGTGAAAGCCGGGCTTGGCGTAACGGCCCGTCCGGTAGAGATGATGAGCCCGGATCTGCGCGTCCTGGGTAAATCCGATGGGCTTCCAGCGCTGCCAGATACGGAATACCTGCTCTGCCATAACTCAGCCAGTCATAACGAGTTGGCAAAAGTGGTGTTCGAGGCGATGGAAAATTACCACAACCCATGGCAGTTCGAGCGTGTTACCTCCGAAGGGGGGGATGATTCCCTGATTGTAGAAGGTGACTTTGAGTGATCGCTAGCTCAAAATTGTGGTAACAAAATGTAAGTGTAAAAAAAAGCCACTCGTGTGATTTTCGCATGCAGTGGCTTTTTTTTAGCAACAATACCCACTTGCGACGAGTGGGTTTTTAAGATTATATATATTAATCAAATGGTTGAACTGTTTTGATTAAAACTTATCCGTTTCCCGTTCTCACGTCATCCGTATCCTACCTTTGTTAAAAAAACAGGAAAGATGTTGCCGTTTTCCAGGTTGAATTAACAAAAGCGTGTCTCAGATCAAGAAAATACTCCTATTTGGGGGGAGGAATCGTTGGCAAATCCTGTCAAAATAGGAGGGTTATTTTTTTTACTTCCGAAACGGACACGATTCAACAACATACATTTGACGGAAAGTCATGTACCCACCAGGGTTAAAGGGCACCAAATGTTAATGAGAATCGCTCGATGTAATTTAATGTGAAGAAACCTTTGTTAAAGTTGACAATAGGTTATAGAAAGGAGTAAAAAACCCCATCATTTTGCTGTCTACGTCTCATTTCTGACAGTTAGTGTAAGGTTATTTGTTCCTCCCCATGAATCGATGTGATGCCCATCTGCCAGCAAGAGCAGTGTCGTTGGTATCACTTTTGATGAGTAAGCAATGAGTATGTCAACATCCACAGAAGTCATCGCTCATCACTGGGCATTCGCAATCTTTCTTATTGTAGCCATTGGCCTGTGCTGCCTGATGTTAGTCGGCGGCTGGTTCCTGGGCGGTCGCGCCCGCGCAAGGCACAAAAACACACCTTTCGAATCAGGTATTGATTCAGTAGGTACCGCTCGCTTACGCCTGTCTGCCAAGTTCTACCTGGTAGCCATGTTCTTCGTCATCTTCGACGTGGAAGCGCTTTACCTCTTCGCGTGGTCTACCTCCATTCGCGAAAGTGGTTGGGTGGGCTTTGTCGAGGCCGCAATTTTCATTTTAGTGTTACTGGCCGGTCTGGTTTATCTGGTGCGTATTGGCGCGCTGGACTGGACACCTGTGCGTTCACGCCGTGAACACATCAACCCGGAAAACAGTATCTCTAATCGTCAGCAGTAACAGCGAGGCAATAAGATGGATTATACGCTCACCCGCATAGATCCTAACGGTGAGAATGACCGTTACCCCCTGCAAAAACAGGAGATCGTAACCGACCCCCTGGAGCAAGAAGTCAATAAAAGCGTGTACATGGGCAAACTCGAGCATGCCATGCACGATATGGTCAACTGGGGTCGTAAGAACTCCATCTGGCCGTACAACTTTGGCCTTTCTTGCTGCTACGTTGAAATGGTGACGTCATTCACTGCGGTGCATGACGTTGCGCGTTTTGGGGCAGAGGTATTGCGTGCTTCCCCACGTCAGGCTGACCTGATGGTGGTAGCCGGTACCTGCTTTACCAAGATGGCGCCTGTTATTCAGCGTCTTTATGACCAGATGCTGGAGCCAAAATGGGTTATCTCCATGGGCGCATGTGCAAACTCTGGCGGTATGTACGACATTTATTCCGTCGTGCAGGGCGTAGATAAGTTTATTCCAGTGGATGTGTACATCCCGGGTTGTCCGCCACGTCCGGAAGCTTACATGCAGGCGCTGATGCTGCTGCAGGAGTCCATCGGTAAAGAACGTCGCCCACTGTCGTGGGTTGTTGGCGATCAGGGTGTGTATCGCGCGAACATGCAATCTGAGCGCGAGCGTAAACGTGGTGAACGTATTGCCGTCACCAATCTGCGTACGCCTGACGAAATTTAATTTGCGCCTGTAGGCCTGGAGAACACCTTCGCATATCACTACTCAAATAGCGCGAAGCCAGGCTCAACAGTCACCACGGACCATTTGCAATGGTGAACAATATGACCGACTTAACCGCGCAAGAAGCCGCCTGGCAGACAAGGGATCATCTGGATGACCCCGTCATTGGCGAACTGCGCAACCGTTTTGGGCCGGATGCCTTTACTGTTCAGGCTACCCGCACCGGGGTACCCGTTGTTTGGGTGAAGCGTGAACAATTGCTGGAAGTTGTCGATTTCCTCAAGAAATTGTCAAAACCGTACGTCATGCTGTTTGACTTACACGGCATGGATGAACGTCTGCGTACCCACCGCCAGGGTCTCCCTGCTGCGGATTTCTCCGTTTTCTACCACCTGATCTCAATAGACCGTAATACGGATATCATGCTCAAGGTGGCATTGTCTGAAAACGACATGCATCTGCCGACGATCACCAAACTTTTCCCGAACGCCAACTGGTATGAGCGTGAAACCTGGGAAATGTTCGGCATGACCTTCGACGGCCACCCGCATCTGACGCGCATCATGATGCCGCAGACCTGGACCGGCCACCCGCTGCGTAAAGACTACCCGGCACGTGCGACCGAATTCGATGCGTTTGAGCTGACCAAAGCCAAGCAGGATCTGGAGATGGAAGCGCTGACCTTCAAACCGGAAGACTGGGGCATGAAGCGCGGTACCGATAACGAGGACTTCATGTTCCTCAACCTCGGTCCAAACCACCCGTCCGCGCACGGTGCATTCCGTATTATTCTTCAGCTTGATGGCGAAGAGATTGTCGACTGCGTACCGGACATCGGCTACCACCACCGTGGTGCCGAGAAGATGGGCGAGCGTCAATCCTGGCACAGCTACATTCCGTATACCGACCGTATCGAGTATCTCGGCGGCTGCGTAAACGAAATGCCATACGTGCTGGCCGTTGAGAAACTGGCGGGTATCGTTACGCCGGATCGCGTTAACGTGATTCGCGTCATGCTGTCAGAACTGTTCCGTATCAACAGCCACCTGCTGTACATCTCTACGTTCATTCAGGACGTCGGCGCGATGACGCCGGTCTTCTTCGCCTTTACCGACCGTCAGAAAATCTACGATCTGGTCGAAGCGATTACCGGTTTCCGTATGCACCCTGCCTGGTTCCGTATCGGCGGTGTGGCACACGATCTGCCGCGCGGCTGGGACCGTCTGCTGCGTGAATTCCTCGACTGGATGCCAAAACGTCTGGCGTCTTATGAGAAAGCCGCACTGCGTAACACCATCCTGAAAGGCCGTTCCCAGGGCGTTGCTGCCTACGGCGCGAAAGAAGCGCTGGAGTGGGGGACCACCGGTGCAGGTCTGCGCGCAACCGGTATTGATTTCGACGTGCGTAAAGCGCGTCCTTACTCTGGCTACGAGAACTTCGACTTTGAAGTCCCGGTTGGCGGCGGTGTTTCCGACTGCTACACCCGCGTGATGCTGAAAGTGGAAGAGCTGCGCCAGAGTCTGCGCATCCTTGAGCAGTGCCTCAACAACATGCCGGAAGGCCCGTTCAAAGCGGATCACCCGCTGACCACGCCGCCGCCGAAAGAGCGCACGCTGCAACATATCGAAACCCTGATCACCCACTTCCTGCAGGTTTCCTGGGGCCCGGTCATGCCGGCGCAAGAATCCTTCCAGATGATTGAAGCGACCAAGGGTATTAACAGTTACTACCTGACCAGCGACGGCAGCACCATGAGCTACCGCACACGCGTGCGTACGCCGAGCTTTGCGCACCTGCAGCAGATCCCGTCCGCCATCCGCGGCAGTCTGGTCTCCGACCTGATTGTGTATCTGGGTAGTATCGATTTTGTTATGTCAGATGTGGACCGCTAATTATGCACGAGAATCAACAACCACAAACCGAGGCTTTTGAGCTGAGTGAAGCAGAACGTGCCGCCATTGAGCACGAGATGCACCACTACGAAGACCCGCGTGCGGCGTCCATTGAAGCGCTGAAAATCGTACAGAAACAGCGTGGTTGGGTGCCGGACGGGGCGATCTATGAGATCGCAAAAGTGCTGGGTATTCCGGCAAGTGACGTAGAAGGCGTAGCCACGTTCTACAGCCAGATCTTCCGTCAGCCGGTTGGCCGCCATGTGATCCGCTACTGTGACAGCGTTGTCTGCCACATTACCGGCTATCAGGGCATTCAGGCTGCGATTGAAAAGAAGCTTAATATCAAGCCGGGCCAGACCACGTTCGACGGCCGCTTTACGCTGCTGCCGACCTGCTGCCTGGGTAACTGCGACAAGGGGCCGACCATGATGATTGATGAGGATACTCACAGCCATCTGACGCCGGAAGCGATTCCTGACCTGCTGGAGCAGTACAAATGAAAACTGTAATTCGTACTGCTGAGACGCATCCGCTGACCTGGCGTCTGCGTGATGACAAACAGCCGGTATGGCTCGACGAATATCAGAGCAAAAACGGCTATGCCGGTGCGCGTAAAGCCCTTGGCGGCATGGCGCCCGACGACATCGTAAATGCGGTGAAAGATTCTGGCCTGAAAGGGCGCGGCGGCGCGGGCTTCTCCACAGGTCTGAAGTGGAGCCTGATGCCGAAAGACGAATCCATGAACATCCGTTACCTGCTGTGTAACGCTGATGAAATGGAGCCGGGCACCTATAAAGACCGCCTGCTGATGGAACAGCTGCCGCACCTGCTGGTGGAAGGCATGCTGATCTCCGCGTTTGCGCTGAAAGCCTACCGTGGCTACATCTTCCTGCGCGGTGAGTACATCGAAGCGGCAGAAAACCTGCGTCGCGCGATCGCGGAAGCCACCGAAGCGGGCCTGCTGGGTAAAAACATCCTGGGCACCGGCTTTGACTTCGAGCTGTTCGTGCACACCGGTGCCGGGCGTTATATCTGCGGTGAAGAAACCGCGCTGATTAACTCCCTGGAAGGCCGTCGTGCGAACCCGCGTTCCAAGCCACCGTTCCCGGCAAGCTCCGGCGTATGGGGTAAACCGACCTGCGTAAACAACGTCGAAACCCTGTGTAACGTTCCGGCTATCCTCGCCAACGGCGTGGAGTGGTATCAGGGCATCTCCTCAAGTAAAGATGCCGGTACCAAGCTGATGGGCTTCTCCGGTCGCGTTAAAAATCCTGGCGTCTGGGAACTGCCGTTCGGTACCACCGCACGCGAAATTCTTGAAGACTACGCCGGCGGCATGCGCGATGGCCTGAAATTCAAAGCCTGGCAGCCGGGTGGGGCAGGGACAGACTTCCTGACCGAAGCTCACCTTGACCTGCCAATGGAATTCGAAAGCATTGGTAAAGCAGGCAGCCGTCTGGGTACGGCGCTAGCGATGGCCGTCGACCACGAGATCGGCATGGTATCGCTGGTGCGTAACCTGGAAGAGTTCTTCGCCCGCGAGTCCTGCGGCTGGTGTACACCGTGCCGTGATGGTCTGCCGTGGAGCGTGAAGATCCTGCGTGCTATCGAACGTGGCGAAGGCCAGCTTGGGGATATCGAGACGCTTGAGCAGCTGTGTCGATTCTTAGGCCCGGGTAAAACCTTCTGTGCCCACGCACCGGGTGCCGTCGAACCTCTGCAGAGCGCGATTAAATATTTCCGCGACGAGTTCGAAGCAGGCATCAAGCAGCCGTTCAGCAATACCCATGCGATTAATGGGATTCAGCCGAACCTGCTTAAAGCGCGCTGGTAACGACAAGAATTTTGATTAACGCTCGGTTTCGACTGAGCCAACTGGAAGCATGCTAATGGCTACGATTCATGTAGACGGCAAAGAATATGAGGTCAACGGGGCGGACAACCTGCTGGAAGCTTGTCTGTCGCTCGGCCTTGATATTCCGTATTTTTGCTGGCATCCGGCGCTGGGCAGCGTCGGTGCTTGCCGCCAGTGTGCGGTGAAGCAATATCAAAACGCGGAAGACACGCGTGGTCGCCTGGTGATGTCCTGTATGACGCCAGCCACCGAAGGCACCTTTATTTCGATTGATGACGAAGAAGCGAAACAGTTCCGCGAAAGCGTTGTGGAATGGTTGATGACCAACCACCCGCACGACTGTCCGGTCTGCGAAGAGGGCGGTAACTGCCACCTTCAGGATATGACCGTGATGACCGGTCACAGCTTCCGTCGCTATCGCTTTACCAAGCGTACCCACCGTAACCAGGACCTGGGGCCGTTCATCTCTCACGAAATGAACCGCTGCATCGCCTGCTACCGCTGCGTGCGTTACTACAAAGATTACGCGGACGGCCAGGATCTGGGCGTCTATGGCGCACACGATAACGTCTACTTCGGTCGTCCGGAAGACGGGGTGCTTGAGAGCGAATTCTCCGGTAACCTGGTGGAAATCTGCCCAACCGGCGTATTCACCGATAAAACCCACTCCGAGCGCTACAACCGTAAGTGGGACATGCAGTTTGCGCCAAGCATCTGCCAGCAGTGTTCCCTCGGCTGTAACACCAGCCCGGGCGAGCGCTACGGCGAACTGCGTCGTATCGAAAACCGCTACAACGGCACCGTTAACCACTACTTCCTGTGCGACCGCGGTCGTTTCGGCTATGGCTATGTGAACCTGAAAGACCGTCCGCGTCAGCCGGTTCAGCGCCGTGGCGACGACTTTATTACCCTGAACGCTGAACAGGCGATGCAGGGCGCGGCAGACATTCTGCGCCAGTCGAAGAAAGTGATCGGTATCGGCTCCCCGCGCGCCAGCATCGAAAGCAACTTCGCGCTGCGCGAGCTGGTTGGCGCGGAAAACTTCTACACCGGTATCGCCCAGGGCGAGCAGGAACGTCTGCAGCTGGTGCTGAAAGTGCTGCGTGAAGGCGGTGTCCACACCCCTGCGCTGCGCGAAATTGAATCTTATGATGCGGTTCTGGTGCTGGGTGAAGACCTGACGCAGACCGGCGCACGCGCGGCTCTGGCGGTTCGTCAGGCGGTGAAGGGTAAAGCACGTGAAATGGCGGCCGCGCAGAAAGTGGCTGACTGGCAAATTGCGGCAATCCTGAACATCGGCCAGCGCGCTAAGCATCCTCTGTTTGTGACTAACGTCGACAACACCCGTCTGGACGATATCGCGGCCTGGACCTACTGTGCACCGGTTGAAGATCAGGCGCGCCTCGGATTTGCGATTGCCCACGCGCTGGACAACAGCGCGCCGGCAGTTGAACTGGATCGCGACCTGCAGAACAAGGTCGACGTGATTGTTCAGGCCCTGGCGGGTGCGAAGAAACCTCTGATTATTTCAGGCACTAACGCCGGAAGCGCGGAGATCATTCAGGCCGCAGCAAACGTTGCCAAAGCCCTGAAAGGCCGCGGTGCCGACGTCGGCGTGACCATGATTGCCCGTGCGGTAAACAGCATTGGTCTGGGCATGATTGGCGGCGGCTCGCTGGAAGCTGCGCTAAGCGAACTGGAATCCGGTTCTGCTGACGCCGTTGTGGTGCTGGAAAACGACCTGCATCGCCATGCTTCTGCCGCGCGCGTAGACGCCGCACTCTCCAAAGCGCCGCTGGTGATGGTTATCGATCATCAGCGCACCGCGATTATGGATAAAGCGCACCTGGTGCTCTCTGCGGCAAGCTTCGCAGAAAGCGACGGTACCGTAATCAACAACGAAGGCCGCGCGCAGCGTTTCTTCCAGGTTTACGACCCGGCGTACTACGACAGCAACACCGTGATGCTGGAAAGCTGGCGCTGGCTGCACTCCCTGCACAGCACCGTGCAGAGCCGTGAAGTGGACTGGACGCAGCTCGACCACGTTATCGACGCGGTAGTCGAGAAACTGCCTCAGCTGGCAGGCATTAAAGATGCCGCGCCTGAAGCAAGCTTCCGCATTCGCGGCCAGAAACTGGCGCGTGAACCGCACCGCTACAGCGGCCGTACCGCAATGCGCGCCAATATCAGCGTGCACGAACCGCGCCAGCCGCAGGATAAAGACACCATGTTCGCCTTCTCAATGGAAGGGAACAACCAGCCGTCTGCCCCGCGTTCACAGATCCCATTTGCGTGGGCTCCGGGCTGGAACTCCCCGCAGGCATGGAACAAGTTCCAGGCTGAAGTGGGTGGTTCACTGCGCCACGGCGATCCGGGCGTACGTCTGATTGAAGCCTCCGAAACCGGTCTGGACTTCTTCACGACCGTTCCGGCGAGCTTCCAGGCGCAGGAAGGTAACTGGCGCATTGCGCCGTACTACCATCTGTTCGGTAGCGACGAGCTGTCCCAGCGTTCACCGGTCTTCCAGACCCGCATGCCGCAGCCGTACATCAAGCTCAACCCGGCGGATGCCGCGAAGCTTGGCGTTAACGCTGGCGCACACATTGCCTTTAGCTATGACGGCCAGACAATCAGCCTGCCGCTGATTATCTCCGAAGGTCTGACAGCAGGGCAGGTGGGTCTGCCGATGGGTATGCCTGGCATCGCGCCGGTACTGGCGGGTGCGCGTCTTGATAACCTGCAGGAGGCAAAAGCATGAGTTGGTTAACGCCGGATCTTATCGACATCCTGCTGAGCATTCTGAAAGCGGTTGTGATTCTGCTGGTGGTGGTCACCTGCGGCGCGTTCATGAGCTTTGGTGAACGTCGTCTGCTCGGTCTGTTCCAGAACCGTTACGGACCGAACCGCGTGGGCTGGGGTGGTTCACTCCAGCTGGTCGCGGACATGATCAAGATGTTCTTTAAAGAGGACTGGATCCCGCGCTTCTCTGACCGCGTGATCTTTACTCTGGCGCCGATGATCGCCTTCACCTCGCTGCTGCTGGCGTTTGCGATCGTTCCCGTCAGCCCGACCTGGGTTGTGGCTGACCTGAACATCGGCATTCTGTTCTTCCTGATGATGGCTGGCCTCGCGGTTTACGCGGTGCTGTTCGCAGGCTGGTCCAGTAACAACAAATACTCGCTGCTGGGTGCGATGCGTGCTTCCGCGCAGACGCTGAGCTACGAAGTGTTCCTGGGTCTGTCCCTGATGGGCGTGGTGGCGCAGGCCGGTTCATTCAACATGACCGACATCGTCAACAACCAGGCCGACATCTGGAACGTTATCCCGCAGTTCTTTGGGTTTATTACCTTTGCTATCGCGGGCGTGGCCGTGTGTCACCGTCACCCGTTTGACCAGCCAGAAGCCGAACAGGAACTGGCCGACGGTTACCACATCGAATATTCCGGTATGAAATTCGGTCTCTTCTTCGTGGGCGAGTACATCGGTATCGTCACCATTTCCGCGTTGATGGTAACGCTGTTCTTTGGTGGCTGGCATGGCCCGTTCTTACCGCCGTTCATCTGGTTCGCGCTGAAAACCGCGTTCTTCATGATGATGTTCATTTTGATTCGCGCAGCGTTACCGCGTCCACGTTATGACCAGGTAATGTCCTTCGGCTGGAAAGTGTGCCTGCCGCTGACGCTCGTCAACTTGTTGGTAACGGCGGCTGTCATTCTCTGGCAGCAGTCATAAGGGGCTATAGACCATGACCTTAAAAGAATTACTGGTAGGCTTCGGTACCCAGGTACGCAGTATCTGGATGATCGGCCTGCACGCGTTTGCCAAACGCGAAACCCGGATGTACCCGGAAGAGCCGGTATATCTGCCGCCGCGCTACCGTGGCCGTATCGTGCTGACGCGCGACCCGGACGGTTCCGAGCGCTGCGTTGCCTGTAACCTGTGTGCGGTAGCGTGCCCGGTAGGCTGTATCTCTCTGCAGAAAGCAGAGACGGTAGACGGCCGCTGGTACCCTGAGTTCTTCCGCATCAACTTCTCACGCTGCATCTTCTGCGGTCTGTGTGAAGAAGCGTGCCCAACCACGGCGATTCAGCTGACTCCAGACTTCGAGCTGGGTGAGTACAAGCGTCAGGACCTGGTGTACGAGAAAGAGGATCTGCTGATTTCCGGTCCGGGCAAATACCCGGAATATAACTTCTACCGGATGGCGGGTATGGCAATCGACGGCAAAGATAAGGGCGAAGCAGAGAACGAAGCTAAGCCTATCGACGTCAAGAGCCTGTTACCGTAAGGAGAGGGCAATGGAATTCGCTTTTTATATCTGTGGCCTTATCGCCATCCTGGCTACGCTGCGAGTGATTACGCACACCAATCCGGTGCATGCGCTGCTGTACTTAATCATCTCGCTGCTGGCCATTTCCGGGGTGTTCTTTGCGCTGGGCGCGCACTTCGCCGGTGCGCTGGAAATCATCGTCTACGCCGGGGCCATTATGGTGCTGTTCGTGTTCGTGGTGATGATGCTGAACCTGGGCGGCTCTGAAATTGAGCAGGAACGTCAGTGGTTAAAACCGCAGGTGTGGATTGGCCCGGCAATCTTGTCGGCCATCATGCTGGTGGTGATCGTTTACGCCATCCTGGGCGTAAACGATCAGGGCATCGACGGAACGCCAATCAGTGCTAAAGAGGTCGGTATCACGCTCTTTGGCCCATACGTTCTGGCGGTTGAACTGGCCTCAATGCTGCTGCTGGCAGGTCTGGTTGTTGCTTTCCACGTTGGCCGCGAAGAGCGCGCTGGCGAGGTGCTGAGCAACCGCACTGACGACCGCGCGAAAAGAAAAACGGAGGAGCGCGCATGATCCCCTTAACACATGGACTGATCCTCGCTGCGATTTTATTCGTTCTGGGTTTGACCGGTCTGGTTATCCGCCGCAATCTGCTGTTTATGCTGATCGGCCTGGAAATCATGATTAACGCCTCCGCGTTGGCCTTCGTGGTCGCCGGAAGCTACTGGGGCCAGACCGATGGTCAGGTGATGTACATTCTCGCCATCAGCCTTGCGGCTGCCGAAGCGAGTATTGGCCTGGCGCTGTTACTGCAGCTCCATCGTCGCCGCCAGAACCTGAACATCGATTCAGTAAGTGAGTTGCGTGGATGAACATGCTTGCCTTAACCATTATTTTTCCGCTGATTGGCTTCGTGCTGCTGGCGTTTTCTCGCGGCCGCTGGTCTGAGAATCTGTCTGCGACCGTGGGCATTGGCTCAATCGGTCTGGCTGCGCTGGTGACGGCGTATGTGGGTATCGACTTCTTTAACAACGGACGTCAGCCATTCAGCGTTCCGCTGTGGACCTGGATGTCGGTCGGTGATTTCAACATCGGCTTCAACCTGGTGCTGGATGGTCTTTCGCTGACCATGCTCTCCGTGGTCACTGGCGTCGGCTTCCTGATCCACATGTTCGCTTCCTGGTACATGCGCGGTGAAGAGGGTTACTCCCGCTTCTTCGCCTACACCAACCTGTTTATCGCCAGCATGGTGGTTCTGGTCCTGGCCGATAACCTGCTGCTGATGTATCTGGGCTGGGAAGGCGTGGGTCTGTGTTCTTACCTGCTGATCGGTTTCTACTTTACCGATCCGAAGAATGGCGCGGCGGCCATGAAAGCGTTCGTCGTAACCCGCGTGGGTGACGTCTTCCTCGCCTTCGCGCTGTTCATTCTTTACAACGAACTGGGCACGCTGAACTTCCGCGAAATGGTGGAACTGGCGCCAGCGCACTTCGCCGCAGGCAACAACATGCTGTGGTGGGCAACGCTGATGCTGCTGGGTGGTGCCGTGGGTAAATCCGCGCAGCTGCCGTTGCAGACATGGCTGGCCGACGCGATGGCGGGTCCAACCCCTGTCTCCGCGCTGATCCACGCTGCAACCATGGTAACCGCAGGCGTCTACCTGATTGCGCGTACCCATGGCCTGTTCCTGATGACTCCGGAAATTCTGCACCTGGTGGGTATCGTCGGTGCGGTCACGCTGGTGCTGGCAGGCTTTGCCGCGCTGGTGCAGACCGACATCAAACGCGTTCTCGCGTATTCCACCATGAGCCAGATTGGTTACATGTTCCTCGCGCTGGGCGTTCAGGCGTGGGACGCAGCCATTTTCCACCTGATGACGCACGCGTTCTTTAAAGCGCTGCTGTTCCTCTCATCCGGTTCCGTGATCCTGGCCTGCCATCACGAGCAGAACATCTTCAAGATGGGCGGACTGCGTAAGTCCATTCCGCTGGTTTATATCTGCTTCCTGGTCGGCGGCGCGGCGCTGGCGGCACTGCCGCTGATTACCGCGGGCTTCTTCAGTAAGGACGAAATCCTTGCGGGTGCCATGGCGAATGGTCATATCAATCTGATGGTTGCGGGTCTGGTCGGTGCGTTCATGACCTCCCTGTATACCTTCCGTATGATTTTCATCGTATTCCACGGTAAAGAACAAATTCACGCTCACGCAGGGAAGGGGATTACCCACCACCTGCCGCTGATTGTGCTGCTGGTACTGTCCACCTTCGTTGGCGCGATGATTGTGCCACCGCTGCAGGGCGTACTGCCAGACACCACCGAGCTTGAGCACGGTCGCGTTCTGACGCTTGAAATCACCTCCGGCGTGGTCGCTATCGCGGGCATCCTGATCGCTGCATGGCTGTGGCTGGGCAAACGTACGCTGGTCACTGCCGTGGCCAACAGTGCGCCAGGCCGTCTGCTGGGCACCTGGTGGTATAACGCGTGGGGCTTCGACTGGCTGTACGACATGATCTTCGTTAAGCCGTTCCTGGGCATTGCGTGGCTGCTGAAGCGCGACCCACTGAACAGCCTGATGAATATCCCGGCGATCCTCTCCCGCTTTGCAGGTAAAGGCCTGCTGTACAGCGAGAACGGTTATCTGCGCTGGTATGTGGCGTCCATGAGCATCGGTGCGGTTGTCGTGCTGGCGCTGCTGATGGTGTTGCGTTGATCGTTAAGTGAATTTTATTCGAATTCGTTGAAAATCAGGCCCCTGCTGGGGGCCTTAAAAAGGAATGTAAATCGCCATGTTACTACCCTGGCTAATATTAATTCCCTTCATCGGCGGCTTCCTGTGCTGGCAGACTGAACGCTTTGGCGTGAAGATGCCGCGCTGGATCGCGCTGATCACCATGGGATTGACGCTCGCGCTTGGTCTGCAACTCTGGTTGCAGGGTGGCTACTCTCTGACCCAGTCTGTGGGCATTCCGCAGTGGCAGTCTGAGTTTATCCTGCCGTGGATCCCACGTTTCGGCATTACGATCCACCTGGCGATTGACGGTCTGTCGCTGCTGATGGTGGTGCTGACTGGTCTGCTCGGTGTTCTGGCGGTACTCTGCTCCTGGCGTGAAATCGAAAAATACCAGGGCTTCTTCCACCTGAACCTGATGTGGATCCTGGGCGGCGTTATCGGCGTGTTCCTTGCCATCGACATGTTCCTGTTCTTCTTCTTCTGGGAGATGATGCTGGTGCCGATGTACTTCCTGATCGCGCTGTGGGGCCATAAGGCGTCCGACGGTAAAACGCGTATCACGGCGGCAACCAAGTTCTTCATCTATACCCAGGCGAGTGGTCTGGTAATGTTGATTGCCATTCTGGCGCTGGTGTTTGTTCATCACAACGCGACCGGCTCCTGGACCTTCAACTACGAAGACCTGCTGAAGACCCCGATGTCGCACGGCGTTGAATACCTGCTGATGCTGGGCTTCTTCATCGCGTTCGCGGTGAAAATGCCGGTGGTTCCTCTGCACGGCTGGCTGCCAGACGCGCACTCTCAGGCGCCAACGGCGGGTTCCGTTGACCTGGCGGGCATCTTGCTGAAAACGGCGGCCTACGGTCTGCTGCGTTTCGCACTGCCGCTGTTCCCGAATGCCTCCGCTGAGTTCGCACCGATTGCCATGTGGCTGGGTGTGATCGGTATCTTCTACGGTGCCTGGATGGCCTTCACGCAGTACGACATCAAGCGTCTGATTGCGTATACCTCCGTTTCCCACATGGGCTTCGTGCTGATTGCTATCTACACCGGCAGCCAGCTGGCGTACCAGGGCGCGGTGATCCAGATGATTGCGCACGGTCTGTCCGCAGCCGGCCTCTTCATCCTGTGCGGCCAGCTGTACGAACGTCTGCATACCCGCGACATGCGTATGATGGGCGGCCTGTGGAGCAAAATTAAATGGCTGCCAGCGCTGTCCATGTTCTTCGCGGTTGCCACCCTGGGGATGCCGGGCACCGGTAACTTCGTCGGCGAATTTATGATTCTGTTCGGCAGCTTCAAAGTGGTACCGGTGATTACCGTGATCTCCACCTTTGGTCTGGTATTCGCTTCCGTGTACTCGCTGGCGATGCTGCACCGCGCTTACTTCGGTAAAGCGAAGAGCGAAATTGCTGCACAAGAACTGCCGGGGATGTCGCTGCGTGAGCTGTTCATCATCCTGCTGCTGGTCGTACTGCTGGTGCTGCTGGGCTTCTTCCCGCAGCCGATTCTGGATACCTCGCACAGCGCGATGGGTAACATCCAGCAGTGGTTTGTTAATTCTGCTTCTACTACAAGGCCGTAATTCGCCATGACAATAACTCCACAACAACTGATCGCGCTGCTACCGCTGCTGATCGTCGGATTGACGGTGGTGGTTGTGATGCTCTCCATTGCGTGGCGACGCAATCACTTCCTGAATGCCACGCTGTCGGTCATCGGCCTGAACGCCGCGTTAGTCTCTCTCTGGTTTGTTGGCCAGGGTGGAGCGATGGACGTCACCCCGCTGATGCGCGTTGACGGTTACGCCATGCTGTATACCGGTCTGGTTCTGCTGGCGAGCCTGGCAACCTGTACCTTTGCGTATCCGTGGCTCGAAGGCTACAACGACAATAAAGAAGAGTTTTATCTGCTGGTTCTGATTGCCGCGCTGGGCGGCATTCTGCTGGCGAACGCGAACCACCTTGCTGCACTGTTCCTCGGCATTGAGTTGATCTCTCTGCCGCTGTTCGGTCTGATTGGTTACGCCTTCCGCCAGAAGCGCTCTCTGGAAGCCAGCATCAAGTACACCATCCTGTCTGCGGCGGCGTCCTCGTTCCTGCTGTTTGGTATTGCGCTGCTGTACGCACAGTCCGGTAATCTCTCCTTCATGGCGCTCGGCAAGAGCCTCGGCGACGGCATGCTGCATGAGCCGCTGCTGCTGGCGGGTCTGGGCATGATGATTGTTGGCCTTGGCTTCAAACTCTCTCTGGTTCCGTTCCACCTGTGGACGCCAGACGTATACCAGGGTGCTCCGGCTCCGGTGTCGACCTTCCTGGCGACGGCGAGCAAAATCGCTATCTTCGGGGTGGTCATGCGTCTGTTCCTGTACGCACCGGTGGGTGACAGCGAAGCGGTTCGCGTGGTGCTGGGCATCATCGCGTTCGTCTCCATCATCTTCGGTAACCTGATGGCGCTGAGCCAGACCAACATCAAACGCCTGCTGGGCTACTCGTCAATCTCTCATCTGGGCTACCTGATGGTGGCGCTGATTGCGCTGCAGAGCGGTGAGATGTCGATGGAAGCCGTAGGCGTGTATCTGGCCGGTTACCTGTTCAGCAGCCTCGGCGCGTTCGGCGTGGTGAGCCTGATGTCCAGCCCGTACCGTGGTCCGGATGCCGATTCACTGTTCTCCTACCGTGGTCTGTTCTGGCACCGTCCAATTCTGTCCGCGGTGATGACGGTGATGATGCTCTCTCTGGCGGGTATCCCGATGACGCTGGGCTTCATCGGTAAGTTCTACGTTCTGGCCGTCGGTGTGCAGGCGCACCTGTGGTGGCTGACTGCGGGCGTGGTTATCGGCTCCGCGATTGGTCTGTACTATTACCTGCGTGTGGCAGTGAGCCTGTACCTGAGTGCACCTCAGCAGCTCAACCGTGATGCCCCAACCAACTGGCAGTACAGCGCCGGTGGTATTGTGGTACTCATCTCCGCACTGCTGGTGCTGATCTTCGGTATCTATCCGCAGCCTCTGATTGATATCGTGCAGCGAGCGATGCCATTAATGTAAAAGCAAAAAACCCGCCTCGGCGGGTTTTTTTATGGTCTTCGCCCTCTCCCTGTGGGAGAGGGTTGGGGTGAGGGCACCAGCCCGCTCCAGACTTAAGCCAGCTGCTTGCGGCTAATCAGCGGCCCGTCAATCTTCTTCATCGAGCGGTCCAGCACTTCCTCAATCACCGACGACAGCTCGTTCAGCTCAAACTTCGCCACGTAACCGTCCGCCTTCACCTTACGAATATGATCTTCGTTGGCGTTGCCGGAAAGGGAAGAGTGGATCACCACCGGAATGTCCTTCAGGAACGGGTCGGTTTTGATTTTACGCGTCAGCGTAAAGCCGTCCATCTCCGGCATTTCGAGGTCGGTCAGCACCAGAGCGATCTTATCGGTGATCGGCACCCCTTCAGCCTGCGCCTGTGCCGCCAGCACGCCAATTTTTTCCCACGCCTCTTTACCGGTGATATGCAGCTGCGCCGGGATCTCCATCGCCTGCAGGCCTTTCTCCAGCATCGAACGCGCCACTTTGGAGTCTTCCGCGACGATGGCGACAGCGCCTGGCTTAATATGGAATTTGGTGGTCTTCAGGTTTGTGGCGTGCAGATCGTGATTGGCCGGGGTGATGTCATACAGGATCTGCTCAACGTCCAGCACCATTGCCAGATCGTTGGTATCGGTCTTCTCGTCCAGGCAGGCTATGCTGGTGATATAGCGGCCGCTGACGGCGGTTTCCGCCGCGTGCACCTGCTTCCAGTCCAGACGCATGATGTTCTCAACCGATTCCACGGCAAACGCCTGCACGCTGCGGGCATATTCGGTGATCAGCAGAATGTTCAGCCCGGTCGTGGGCTTACAGCCCGCTACGGCGGCCAGATCGATCACCGGAATCACCTGATCGCGAATATTCACCATTCCCATCAGCGGTGATTTCATCCCTGCGGGTTTCGTGAACTCCGGCATCGGCACAATTTCACGCAGCTTAAAGACGTTAATGCCAAACAGCTCGGATTTATTTTCGTTAAGAGAGGTGCCCAGACGGAACAGCAACAGTTCAAAACGGTTCGACAGGGTCAGATTCGCCCTGTCATCAATATCTTTCTGGAAATTATCCATTCTACCCTCGAGAGAAATGCTGACCTTTTAATCGTTATCGGCATCCTGAGAGAAAAATGAAGGACTAAACGCTGACCTGAGCGAAATCTTCGGCCAGCTCACATTCCGGGAACAGCGCGCGGCACTCCGACAGCAGGTTTGCGCATCCCCGCGCGTCGTAGCGTGAACTGACGTGGGTAACGATGAGCCTCCCGACGCCCGCGTCACGGGCAAGCTGCGCTGCCTGACGCGTGGAGCTATGGCCACGGCTGTTGGCTTTCTCTTCCATTGCCGCTTCAAGCGTGGCTTCGTGCACCATCACGTCCACGCCCTGAGCCAGCGTGAGCGCCGCCGGGCACGGGGCCGTGTCGCCAAAAATCGCCAGTTTTTTGCCGGGCTGCGGTGCGGCGAGATAATCCTGGCCGTTAATAACGCGCCCGTCCTCCAGCGTGACGGTCTCTCCGTGCTTCAGGCGCTGGAACAGCGGCCCGGGCTTAATGCCGTCGGCCATTAGCGCAGCGGCATCCAGCGCGCCGGGTTTGTCATGCGCTTCAATACGGTAGCCATAGCATTCCACTGGATGATTGAGTGGTTGGGCCGTAACCCGATAATCCCCGTCATCGAAAACCACGCCTTCTGTAATCTCAACGATCTCCAGCGGATAATCCGTCCACGAGCCGCTCAGGCGCAGCGTGGTTTCAACAAATTCACGCACACCCGCAGGCCCGTAAATCGCCAGCGGGTTGGCATTACCGGCCATTGAGCGGCTGCACAGCAGGCCGGGCAGGCCAAAGAGATGGTCACCATGCAGGTGAGTGATAAAGATTTTATCCAGCTTGCCCGGGTGATAAGCGGTATGTAACAGCTGATGCTGCGTCCCTTCACCACAGTCAAACAGCCACAGCCCGCCGCGGGTTGGGTGTTTAAGATCCAGCAGAATCGCCGTCACATTTCGTGAGCGGGTTGGCACGCCAGCGGACGTACCCAGAAAAATCAGTTCCATAACGCAATCAGCCCTTTGCCGAACGGGGAGGGGTTTAGTATAACGTGATGAACCCCAGGAAGGAGACTGACATGATCCAGTGGCAAGATTTACACCATAGCGACCTCACCGTTCATTCGCTCTACGCGCTGCTTAAACTGCGCTGTGAAGTGTTTGTTGTAGAACAGACCTGCCCGTATCAGGACATCGACGGCGATGACCTCGTTGGCGAGAACCGTCATATCCTCGGCTGGCGCGATAACGAGCTGGTCGCGTATGCGAGGATTCTGAAAAGCGAAGACGATTTTGAGCCTGTCGTTATTGGCCGCGTCATCATTAGCGGCAAGGCGCGCGGCGAAAAATTGGGCTACCAGCTTATGGAAAAAACGCTGGAAGCGTGCCAGAAACAGTGGCCGGACAAGGCGTTATACCTGGGCGCGCAGGCGCATCTGCAGTCGTTTTATGCCCACTTTGGCTTCACGCCGGTAACGGAAGTGTATGACGAAGATGGCATTCCCCACATCGGCATGGCGCGGGAAGTGAAACAGGCGTAATGGCGGCGCGTTGGCTATAGTTAGCGGACTGGTGTACTAACATGGAGAAAACTATGTCATTTCAATCCTGGGATACCCGTATCGATGACGATCTGGCCTTACTGAGCGAAACGCTGGAAGAGGTGTTACGTTCCTCGGGCGACCCTGCCGATCAGAAATATATTGAGCTAAAAGCCCGTGCCGAACAGGCGCTGCATGAGGTCAAAAACCGCGTCAGCCATGCGTCTGATACCTATTACTACCGCGCTAAAAAAGCGGTTTATCGTGCCGATGATTACGTGCATGAAAAACCGTGGCAGGGTATCGGCGCAGGCGCTGCTGTAGGCCTGGTTCTCGGCCTGCTGCTGGCCCGTCGTTAAGCCGCTTAACCACTCCCTATACGTGGGTACTGCTATTTATGGTCAGTACCCCGTATAATACGAGGTTTTAACAGGGAGAGGTTCGCGTGAATTCGATTTTCCTCGCGCTGGAGCATCTGCGTACCCAGCTTACGCAAGCGTTACCCGCAGCACCCGGCATACGTCATTTCGACGTCTCTTTCCCGTTAAACGATGCCTTCGATCCCCTCGCCTGGCTGGGGGCGCAGCAGTGCTATCCTCAGTTTTACTGGCAGCAGCGTAACGGCGATGAAGAGCTGGCTGCGCTGGGGGCGGTTACCCATTTTTCCTCTCTGGCGATAGCCTCACAGTTTTTGCGTGAGCAAAATGCGGCAGGTGATACCCGTATCTGCGGCCTGAACGCCTTTAACCCGGAGCAGGGCAGCCTCTTTTTACCCCGTCTGCTCTGGCGACGCACGGCCGGAAACGCCACGCTGCGCCTGCAATTATGGAGCGAGCGCTCGCTTCAGGACGACGCCTTTGCCGCGCGGGATTTTTTACAGCAGCTTCAGCCTGCCAGGCCTATCCGCCCGCTGGCCGTTCAGGTTGAGCACGAAACCCATCAGCCGCAACAGGCCGAATGGCTGAGACTTGTCCACAGGGCGACCGAAACCATCGCGCGCGGTGATTTTGAAAAGGTCGTCCTCGCGAGGGCCACCGATCTTCAGTTTACACGGCGCATTAACCCCGTCGCGCTGATGGCGGCCAGCCGCGCCCTGAATTTACATTGCTACCATTTCTGCATGGTATTTGACGCCAGCAACGCCTTTCTGGGCTCAACGCCCGAGCGACTCTGGCGGCGGCGCGGCAGGCTGCTGCGCACGGAAGCGCTGGCGGGCACGGTTGCCAGCCACAATGATGATAAACAGGCGCAGCGTCTGGGCGAGTGGCTGCTGAATGACGATAAAAACCAGCGTGAAAATATGCTGGTCGTGGAAGATATCTGTCAGCGTCTTCAGCACCACACGCAGACGCTTGAGGTACTGCCAGCCCAGGTGGTGCGCCTGCGTAAAGTGCAGCATTTACGCCGCTGTATCTGGACCGAGCTCAAGCAGGCCGATGATGAGCAGTGTCTTAACATGCTGCAGCCAACCGCGGCCGTTGCGGGATTACCGCGACAGCCTGCACGCGAGTTTATCCAGAAGGTTGAACCCTTTAACCGCGAGTGGTACGCCGGTTCGGCCGGGTATTTATCGCCCGATCAAAGTGAGTTCTGCGTGGCATTGCGCTCCGCCCGCGTGCTGGAGGATTCCCTGCGGCTTTACGCTGGCGCCGGCATTGTCAGCGGATCTGACCCGGAGCAGGAGTGGCAGGAGATTGAAAATAAAGCCGCCGGATTGCGCTCTCTGCTCCTAAGGGATTAATACTGATTCGCGCAATCCCGATTCACATCAAAATTCCAATTTTTTCTATTATTTATACTGTGTCGCATTCTTGATACCGGACAATCTCATGTCAGTAAGTTCTTTTAACCGACGCTGGGCGGCGGTGATCCTTGAAGCCCTGACGCGCCATGGCGTCAGGCACGTGTGTATTGCACCGGGTTCTCGCTCAACGCCGCTGACGCTGGCGGCCGCCGAAAACCGGGCGTTGATTCATCACACCCACTTTGATGAACGCGGCCTCGGCCACCTCGCACTGGGCCTGGCGAAAGCCAGCAAAGAACCTGTGGCGGTGATTGTCACCTCCGGTACCGCGGTGGCAAACCTCTATCCGGCGCTGATCGAAGCCGGGTTAACCGGTGAAAAGCTGATTCTGCTCACCGCCGATCGCCCCCCTGAGCTTATTGACTGCGGCGCCAATCAGGCGATTCGCCAGCCGGGACTCTTTGCTTCACATCCGTCGCAGACGATTTCGTTACCGCGTCCCACCCAGGATATTCCGGCAAGCTGGCTGGTTTCCACCGTTGATCACGCCATGGAGACGTTGCGTGGGGGGGCGTTGCACATCAACTGCCCGTTTGCGGAGCCGCTGTACGGTGAGCTGGACGACACCGGCCTGGAATGGCAGCACTCTCTCGGTGACTGGTGGGAGAGTGAAAAACCGTGGCTACGCGAGCAGACGCACCTTGAGAGCGCAAAACAGCGCGACTGGTTCTTCTGGCGGCAGAAGCGCGGTGTGGTCATCGCCGGGCGCATGAGCGCCGCGGAAGGCAAGCTGGTCGCGGAATGGGCACAAACGCTCGGCTGGCCACTGATTGGCGATGTGCTTTCCCAGACCGGTCAGCCGCTGCCGTGCGCCGACCTCTGGCTGGGTAATGCGAAAGCGGTTACCGAGCTGTCGCATGCGCAGATTGTGGTGCAGCTGGGTTCGAGTTTGACCGGCAAGCGGTTACTGCAGTGGCAGGCTACCTGCACGCCGGAAGAGTACTGGCTGGTGGATCCGCTGGAAGGGCGACTCGACCCGGCGCACCATCGCGGTCGTCGCCTGGTCAGCAGTATTGACGCCTGGCTGACGCTCCATCCGGCAGAAAAGCGCAAACCCTGGGCGGTGATCCTCCCGGACCTTTCGCGTCAGGCGTGGGAGCTGACCAAAGCGCACTGCGACGCGTTTAGCGAGGCCGGGCTGGCGCACCGTATTCGCCAGCTTCTGCCTGAGCAGGGGCAGCTGTTTGTCGGCAATAGCCTGGTGGTGCGCCTGATTGACGCCTTTTCGAAGCTGCCTGCCGGCTACCCGGTTTATAGCAACCGCGGCGCCAGCGGCATCGACGGCCTGATCTCAACGGCGGCGGGCGTGCAGCGCGCCAGCGCGAAATCGACGCTGGCGATCGTGGGCGATCTCTCCGCGCTCTACGATCTCAACGCGCTGGCGCTGCTGCGTCAGGCGTCAGCCCCGTTTGTGCTGATTGTGGTCAACAACAACGGCGGGCAGATTTTCTCCCTTTTGCCCACGCCGCAGAGCGAGCGCGAGCGCTTCTATCTGATGCCGCAGAATGTGCACTTCGAACACGCCGCGGCGATGTTCAGCCTGAAATACCATCGCCCTGAAAGCTGGGAACAGCTGGATGCCGCGCTGGGCACCGCCTGGAAACAGCCGGGCGCGACGCTGATTGAGCTGGTGGTGAACGATGCAGATGGTGCGCAGATGCTGCAAAGCCTGCTGGCGCAGGTGAGCCAGCTGTGATCCTCTCTGGCGTGCAGCGGGCCGGCGAGCCAGGCTATCCCTGGCTGGTCTTCTTGCACGGCTTTTCCGGGGACTGCCGCGAGTGGCAGAGGGTCGGTGAAAAACTCAGCGACTACCCCCGGCTGTATCTGGATCTGCCGGGTCACGGTGGATCCCGAGATTTGAGCGTGACGGGGTTTGAGGAGATGAGCACGCTGCTCACCCAAACCTTGCTTAGTTACAACATACTCAAGTTCTGGCTCATCGGGTACTCCCTCGGCGGCCGCATTGCGATGTTCCATGCCTGCCAGCAGCCTGAGGGGCTGCTGGGCGTGGTGGTAGAGGGCGGGCATCCGGGCCTGGAGGATGCCGAAGCGCGAAATGCGCGGCTGGCATCTGACCGCCGCTGGGCGAGACGTTTTCGTACTGAACCGCTGAGTAAGGTATTCGCTGACTGGTATCAACAGCCCGTTTTTGCCTCACTCACGGATGCCCAGCGCGAGGCGCTGATTACCCTGCGCAGCCAGAACAGCGGCGCGGCGCTGGGGATGATGCTCGAAGCGACGTCGCTGGCCGTGCAGCCCGATTTGCGTGCCGCGCTTGGGGCACGCCATTTCTCTTTTGATTATCTCTATGGCGAACGCGATGAGAAGTTTGCGGCCCTTGCCGCTGAGCTGAACGCCGTTCGCCATGCAATTCCCAACGCCGGACACAACGCCCACCGGGAAAATCCCGATGCGGTTACCGCGAGTCTGGCTCAGATACTGCGTCTTCGTATAAAGGACATTCTATGATCTATCCTGATGAAAACATGCTCTATGCACCGGTTGAATGGCAAGACTGCTCCGAAGGCTACACCGACATTCGCTACCACAAATCCACCGACGGCATTGCCAAAATCACCATTAACCGTCCGCAGGTGCGCAACGCCTTCCGTCCGCTGACCGTTAAAGAGATGATTCAGGCCCTGGCGGATGCACGCTACGACGACAACATCGGCGTGATTGTCCTGACCGGCGAAGGCGATAAGGCGTTCTGCTCCGGCGGCGATCAGAAAGTGCGCGGTGACTACGGCGGATATCAGGACGATGCGGGCACGCACCACCTGAACGTGCTCGATTTCCAGCGTCAGATCCGCACCTGTCCAAAACCGGTGGTGGCGATGGTGGCAGGCTACTCCATCGGTGGCGGGCACGTGCTGCACATGATGTGTGACCTGACCATTGCGGCAGAGAACGCCATCTTCGGCCAGACGGGCCCGAAAGTAGGCTCCTTCGACGGCGGCTGGGGTGCCTCCTACATGGCACGCATCGTCGGGCAGAAAAAAGCCCGTGAAATCTGGTTCCTGTGCCGTCAGTACAACGCCCAGGAAGCCCTGGATATGGGTCTGGTGAATACCGTGGTGCCGATTGCCGATCTCGAAAAAGAGACCGTACGCTGGTGCCGCGAAATGCTGCAAAACAGCCCGATGGCGCTGCGCTGCCTCAAAGCCGCGCTCAACGCCGACTGTGACGGTCAGGCGGGTCTGCAGGAGCTGGCGGGTAACGCCACCATGCTGTTCTACATGACCGAAGAGGGTCAGGAAGGGCGCAACGCGTTTAACGAAAAACGCCAGCCGGACTTCAGCAAATACAAACGGAACCCGTAATGCGTCGCGCGCAGGTTTACCGCTGGCAGATACCGATGGACGCGGGCGTGGTGCTGCGTGAGCGGCGGTTAAAAACCCGTGACGGCTTCTTCGTGCATCTGCAGCAGGGCGAGCGGGAAGGCTGGGGCGAGATTTCGCCTCTGCCGGGCTTTAGCCTGGAGTCGCTGGAGGACGCGCAGGCTGCATTGCTGACGTGGGCAGACGCGTGGCGTGAGGGCGAGAACCCGGCGTTACCGGACGTGCCTTCCGCGGCTTTTGGTATCAGCTGCGCGCTGGCGGAGCTGGACGATAGCCTGCCTGAAGAGGCTAACTACCGCGCGGCACCGCTCTGCACAGGGGATCCGGACGAACTCTTCGCGCTGCTCTCCGTCATGCCGGGCGAGAAGGTCGCGAAAATCAAAGTCGGCCTCTACGAAGCGGTGCGCGACGGCATGGTTGCCAACCTGCTGCTGGAGGCGATCCCCGACCTGCACCTGCGTCTGGATGCTAACCGCGCCTGGACGCCGCTGAAGGCGCAGCAGTTTGCGAAATACGTCAACCCGGAGTACCGCAGCCGCATTGCCTTCCTGGAAGAGCCGTGTAAAACCCGCGACGATTCGCGCGCGTTTGCCCGCGAAACGGGGATTGCCATCGCCTGGGATGAAAGCCTGCGCGAAGCGGGTTTTGCCTTCGTTGCCGAACCCGGCGTCAGCGCGGTAGTGATTAAGCCGACGCTGACCGGCAGTCTGGCGAAGGTGCGCGAGCAGGTCGCGGCGGCGCACGCCGCAGGGCTGACGGCGGTAATCAGCTCGTCGATTGAGTCCAGCCTGGGGCTGACCCAGCTGGCGCGTATTGCCGCCTGGTTAACGCCGGCCACGGTGCCTGGCCTCGATACGCTGAACCTGATGCAGGCCCAGCTTATCCGCACGTGGCCGGACAGTGCGCTGCCGTGCCTCGGCACCGAGGCGCTGGAGCCGTTGTTATGAGTTTTACCGACTGGCCGTGGCGGCACTGGAGCGCCCTGTCTGCCGATAAGCCTGCTCTGAGGCTGAACGACGAAACGCTTACCTGGCAACAGCTGTGCGCGCGCGTCGACAGCCTTGCGGCGGGGTTTCACCAGCAGGGCGTGGAGGAGGGCGACGGCGTGCTGCTGCTGGCTCATAACCACCCGCAAACCCTGCTGGCGTGGCTGGCGCTGCTCCAGTGCGGAGCGCGGATCCTTCCCGTGAATCCACAGCTGCCGCGCCCGCTGCTGGACGTGTTGCTTCCCCAGATGACCCTGCGCTTTGCGCTGGTGCTGGACGGTCTCTACGACGCTCTTCCTCCCCTGAGCATGCGCGAGCGCGCGGGTGAATATCGCGCCGCGTGGCAGCCTGCGCGGCTGGCGTCCATGACGCTGACCTCCGGCTCTACCGGTCTGCCTAAGGCGGCGGTGCATACCTGCGAGGCCCATCTGGCCAGCGCGCGCGGCGTGCTGACGCTGATGCCCTACGGTGAAGACGACGACTGGCTGCTTTCGCTGCCGCTGTTTCACGTTTCCGGTCAGGGTATTTTATGGCGCTGGCTTCTGGCTGGCGCACGGTTAACCGTACGCGAGAAACAGCCGCTGGCGCAGGCCTTGCGCGGCTGTACGCACGCCTCGCTGGTGCCGACCCAGCTCTGGCGTCTTCTGAATACCGAAAGCCACATTGCCCTGAAAGCGGTTTTGCTTGGCGGGGCGGCCATTCCGGTGGAATTGACGCAAAAGGCGAGAGAGCAGGGAATTCGCACCTTCTGCGGTTACGGCCTGACCGAGTTTGCCTCTACCGTCTGCGCGAAAGCGGCGGACGGCGAGCCGGACGTGGGCAGCGCGCTGCCGGGCCGAGAGGTGCAGGTCGTTAACGGTGAGGTCTGGATCAGGGCGCAAAGCATGGCCTCAGGCTACTGGCGCGACGGCGCGCTGATTCCGCTGACCAATGCGCAAGGATGGTTCGCCACCCGCGATCGCGGCGAGCTGCATGACGGCCGCCTGACGATTCTGGGCCGCATGGACAATCTCTTTTTTAGCGGCGGAGAAGGGATCCAGCCGGAAAGCCTGGAGCGGGTTATCGCCCGGCATCCGCAGATTAACCAGGTGTTTATCGTCCCGCTGGACGACGCCGAGTTCGGGCAGCGTCCGGTGGCGGTGGTGGAGTGTGAGCCGGGAACGGATATCGCCTGTTTGCCTGACTGGGTCACGGATAAGCTGGCGCGTTTTGAGCAGCCCGTCCGCTGGCTGCTGCTGCCGACCGAGCTTAAAAATGGCGGCATTAAAGTTTCGCGTCGTGCGCTGCAGCAGTGGGTGAACGCATCGCTGAAAGGATAATAGCCGTTTCAAATAGTTACAATCTACCGACCTGCCGCACGCAGAGTGCTTGATCCCCGGAAGAGTCAGGTTAAAATCTCGCGGTTTTGGGACTTCTTATAAAATGTGCGGGATCGCGACAATGAAAAAAGTGGCATTAATGGGCTTCGGCCTGATGGTTGTTTCTGCGGCGGCTAACGCTATTAGCATTAACGGCTCGGCGGGTCAGGACTATACCCACCTGGGCTTTGGCATGGGTACAGAGACCTCCGGTCTGGCGATGACCGGCGGCTGGACGCATAACGATGACGACGGCGACGCGGCCAGCCTCGGCCTGGGTCTTAACGTTCCTCTCGGCCCGTTCCTGGCGACCGTCGGCGGTAAAGGTATCTATACCAACCCAAATGACGGTGACGAAGGGTACGCGGCGGCAGTGGGCGGCGGCCTGCAGTGGAAGATTGGCGACAGCTTCGGCCTGTTTGGCGAGTACTACTATTCTCCCGACTCCCTCTCAAGCGGTATCGAAAGCTATGAGGAAGCCAACGCCGGCGCGCGCTGGACCATCATGCGTCCGATTACCATCGAAGCAGGCTATCGTTATCTGAACCTGGCCGGCAAAGACGGCAACCGCGACAACGCGCTGGCCGACGGCCCGTACGTGGGCGTCAGCGCAGGCTTCTAATCACTCCGGCGCGGCATTCTGTCGCGCCAGTTTCTCTCTTCTCCACCCCGCGTTTGCGCTATAGTGTTTTGACCAAATTAGCGGGAGAACATAATGATTAACGTGGAGATGTTATCCACCGGCGACGAAGTACTGCATGGCCAAATTATTGATACCAATGCTGCCTGGCTTGCCGATCTTTTCTTTGAGCAAGGATTACCGTTAACGCGCCGCAACACGGTGGGCGACAATCTTGAGTCACTGGTCGCTATTCTGCGTGAACGCAGCGAACACTGTGACGTGCTGATTGTGAACGGTGGGCTCGGCCCTACCAGCGACGATCTCAGCGCGCTGGCCGCCGCGACCGCAAAAGGCGAAGGGCTGGTGCTGCACGAGGCGTGGCTTTCGCAGATGGAGCGCTTTTTCTCCGAACGCGGCCGCATCATGGCCCCCAGCAACCGCAAGCAGGCTGAAATCCCCGCCAGCGCTGAGCTGGTCGATAACCCGGTCGGCACCGCGTGCGGGTTTGCCATGCAGTTGAACCGCTGCCTGATGTTCTTCACGCCGGGCGTGCCCTCAGAATTTAAAGTGATGGTCGAGCAGCAGATCCTGCCGCGCCTTCGCGATCGTTTTACCCTGCCGGAACCCCCGCTTTGCCTGCGTCTGACCACCTTTGGCCGCTCGGAAAGCGATCTGGCTCAGAGCCTCGACCACCTGGCACTGCCGCCGGACGTGTCCATGGGCTATCGCTCCTCCATGCCGATCATTGAACTTAAGCTTACCGGTCCGGCCACGCAGAAAGAGGCGATGCTGGCCCTGTGGCCTGAGGTGCAGCGCGTGGCGGGCGAAAGCCTGATTTTTGAAGGCACGGAAGGGCTTCCGGCGCAGATTGCGAAGCATCTGCAGTCGCGCCAGCTGAGCGTGACCTTAAGCGAGCAGTTCACCGGCGGCCTGCTGGCGCTGCAGCTGTCGCGCGTTAACGCGCCGCTGCTGGCCAGCGAAGTGGTGCCGTTCCAGCAGGAAACGCTGGCGCAGACCGCCCGCTGGGCTTCTGAAAGAAGGGTGAAACATTTTGCCGGCCTGGCGCTGTTTGTCGGGGGGCTGGATGAGGAATACCTTAACTTCGCGCTGGCCACGCCGGAAGGCACCTGGGCGCTGCGGGTAAAAATGAGCATCACCCGCCACAGCCTGGCGGTGCGTCAGGAGGTTTGCGCCATGATGGCGTTGAACATGCTGCGCCGCTGGTTGAATGGCAAAGAGGTTGCCAGCGAGCACGGCTGGATCCATGTGGTCGAGTCGCTGTTCGTTGAGTAAAACCCGTGCCGGGGCCTTTCGCCCCGGCACCGTTTAGCCCAGCGCCTTCGCCAGCAGGGTAATCGGATGTTCACAGCGCTTGCTGGTGGACATCTCAATCTGCCACTTGCAGGTTTCGCAGTCGGTCACCACGATATCCGCGCCGCTCTCTTCAATCTGGCGAAACAGCGGGGCGCCAATCGCCTGTGACGTTTCGTAGTTCTCACGCTTGAAGCCGTAGGTTCCTGCAATCCCGCAGCAGCGCGAATCCAGCACCGTTAGCTCAAGGCCCGGAATCAACCGCAGCAGTTCAAGCGTATAGAGCGACCAGCCCATTTTCTCCATATGACACGGCGTGTGGTACACCACTTTCAGGGGCAGTTTCCCCAGCGGCAACGTCTGCCCGCTATCCAGCTTGCGCCACAGGAAACGCGTCGCCAGCTCGATGTGCTCGCGCAGCCCGCTATTATCCACGTCCAGCAGATGCGGGTACTCGTCGCGCAGGGTGAAGGTGCAGGTGGACGAGGTCGCCAGCACCGGAATACCCTTGTCGACAATGGCTTCGCGCAGCGACGTAACGTTGCTTTTGGCCTGCCTGCGCGCTTTATCGGTAAACCCGTTGGCAATCAGCGGTACGCCGCAGCACTTCTCCTTGTTCAGTAGCTGAACGCCCGTTCCCATGGCGTTAAGCACCTTCAGCAGATCTTTACCCAGCTGCGGGTGGTTGTAGTTCACATAGCAGCCGTGGAAAAAGGCCACCTGGTCGACATACTTCGCTTGCTCCGCCGCGACGGACTTATACCAGCGGCGGAAGGTGCCGTGAGAATATTTCGGCAGGCTGCGGTGATGGTCTATCTTCAGCGTGGCATCCAGCAGCTGGCGCACCGGTTTGAGAGAGGTCGCCGCGTTCACCAGCGGGGCAAACGGCGTTGAGACGCTGCCCATCAGATCGGTGTGGCTCAGAATGGCGTCCCGCAGCGTCGGCTTTTGCGTGCCGTAGCGCGCCCGGGCGCGCTGGATGATATCGCCGATTTTAACATCCGACGGGCAGGCCACCTCGCAGCGTTTACAGTTAATGCAGTATTTCAGCGCCTCGTCATACAGCCTGCCGTCCTTCAGACGCAGACGCTCGCCGTCCGGTCCGGCCTGCTTTGGTCCGGGATAGCGTGGGTTCACGCCGCTGACCGGGCAGACGGTGGTACACACCGTGCATTTAATGCAGCTTTCAAAACGGGTGTCGTTCATTGTTCAGCCTCCGTGAGCTGGATAATCCGCTCTGCCACATACAGCGCCGTGACGGCGCAGACGCCACCACCGCATCCCTGAGCGATGGGATCGTATCCGCCCAGCAGCGAGCCGATGGCAAAGAGATTGCTGACGGGCTTACCGGAAAGCTGCGGGTGTAGCTGGTTATCGACAATCACGCCGAACTGTTGCCAGGGCTGGGGCGAGAAGAAATCACTCTGATACCAGTCCGCGCGGGAGGCGCTTTGCCGGACATCCAGCCCCATAATGGCTTCCCGAATGCCCTCCCGGTTGCTCAGCAGTCCGTTACTGAAGAAACTGCCGCTTGCCAGCACCGTATAGCGGGCGCGAAGCGGAATATCATCGTGGTTGCGCGTCCAGACTTCGCTTACCGCGCCGTCCGTCAGGGTGATTTTTTTCACCTCGTCACCCGCCATCCAGACGCCACCCTGCGCAACAAACTGGCGCTGGAGCTGGGTATGCAGGCGAATACCCGGTACGGAAGGCGGCAGCGTTGGCAGCAGGCCGAGCGTGCAGGGCAGTCGGTCCGAGAGCCAGCGCCAGAGCCGGTTGTCGCGTAAGCCGAAGCAGGCGGGCATCAACAGCGCGTCGCAGCTTTCGCCGAGCGGCCTGAGCGCGTCATACAGCAGCGGCCACTTATCTTCGTTATCGAGGAAACGGGCGATATTCACCGCGCGAAACTCGCTCGGGTTGTCGCGCAAAACATCAAGCTCGGGCAGCTCTATCTCTGCCGTTTCGGCATTAACGCCCTGGCGGCAAAGCGATGCCGCCGCGAGATGGGGCTGAAAATCAAGAAAACCGCTAATACCCACTACCCGCACGCGCGCGGCGCTGAACGGGGTAATGGGCACCTCCTCCGGACTTAGCCAGGCGGAACGCAGGGTACCGAGCGGCGTGACGCGCTGATGATTTTGCCTGGCGCTCCCCTTCATGCGCGCGCCGCAGTCCGCCAGTAGCGCTTCGGTTTCCAGGGCAAAGCGGTCAATATTATGCGCGCCGATCAGGTGATAGGGGTGCTCCGGCGGCAGCTTATCGCGGTACGGATCGTCCACCAGGTCCAGCGATCCCGACGAGAAGTGCAGAGCGCTCTGACCCCGGGTGATAATGGCGCAGCGTAGCCCCCGCTTTGTGAGTTTGATGCCACAAAGCAGGCCTGCCAGCCCGCCGCCGACAATCACGGTGTCAAATTTCATCGCGTTGCTCCTTCTCAAGACCGCAAAGCCCCTGGTAGACCCAGCGGGTAAATTCGCTTTCACGCAGGGCATCTCCCCAGGCAACAGGCTGAATGCCTTTCCAGCGCTCGTTTAAAAACGCGCTGAGCTGATCGAGCGACTGGGTGGCGGTGGTGGTATGAAAACGTTGCAGCAGACCGGCGGCACGACAGGCGCACAGCTCGCCCTGGCAGGTCCCCATTCCGACGCGGGTGCGGCGGCGGAGATCGAGCAGGCTATTGACCGTCAGGTTCTCTACCGCGTACTGCACTTCACCGGCGGTCACGGCTTCGCATTCGCATACGAGGCTGCGGCTCAGCCGCCCTTCGCCCAGCCAGGCCGGCGTTCTGTCGCCATGGCGATAGATGGCCGATCCGCGCAGAGGGGCTGGCAGAGAGATAATTTTTTGCAGCGTCTTCTCGGTGGACTGCCGCGAACCGGGCAGAGGCTGTTCTGCCGTTACGCACGGTTCGGTATTGCCCAGCTTGCGGCAGACGGCATCCGTTGCCCACTCCGCCATCAGGCGATAGGTCATCAGCTTGCCGCCGGTGATGGTGATAAACCCGTCCAGGCCGTCACGCGCGGCATGGTCGAGCAGCACAATGCCGCGGCTGACGTTTCGCCCGCTTGGGTCATTATCGCTGGCGACTAGCGGACGTACGCCCGCATAGGCCCGCAGGATCCGGGTCTGCGCCATTACCGGGGCCAGCTTTTCCCCTTCGCGCAGCAGGATATCCACCTCTTCGGCGGTCACGCGGTTGTAATCAATCTCGCTGTAGTCCACGTGCGTTGAGGTGGTACCGATTAACGAAATGGTATCGCCGGGGACGAGGATGTCGGCATCGGACGGTTTGCGGCAGCGGTTGATCACGTGGTTATTAATGCGGTGGTCGAGGATCAGCAGGGAGCCTTTCGCCGGGAACATGCGAACCGAGAGCTCAGCGTATTCCGCAATGTGCTGCCCCCAGATCCCCGCGGCATTCACGACGACGGAGGCAAACAGCTCGCTGTGTTCATTGTATTGCGTGTCATACACCCGCACGCCGCAGATGCGATGGCCTTCGCGGATAAGCCCGGTCACTTCGTGCCCGGTCAGTATGTGCGCACCATGCTCGCGAGCGTCCAGCATGTTGGCGGCCGTCAGGCGAAAAGGATCAACCGTACCGTCAGGCACTTTTACCGCGCCCGTCAGGGCCGGGTTGACGGAGGGCTCAATGCGCCGTGCGAGGGCAGGGTCGATAGCCTCGGCCTGAATCCCCGCCGCGCTGCAGGCGGTAATAAAGGTTGACTGAAAGGCGAGATCGTCTTCGGGAAGCGTAATAAACAGACCATCGGTGGGTTCAATGCAGTGGCGGGCTATACGCCGCAGGATCTGATTTTCGGCGATACATTCGCGCGCGGATTCGCCGTCGGTCACGGCGTAGCGGGCGCCGCTGTGAAGCAGTCCATGATTGCGGCCGGTAGCGCCCGTCGCTATGTCATGGCGCTCCAGAAGCGTGACGCTTAATCCCCGCAGGGCACAATCGCGTGCGATGCCAGAGCCGGTTGCGCCACCGCCAATGATAATCACATCGCTGTAACGAGGATCGTGAATTGTCATTGTCATCCCTCTGTGTTCGTTTTTTTATCATTTAGCCACATGAAAACTGTGGTTTGTTTGATTTCGAACACAAACGAGCGAAATTCGAAAGTGAAACGCGATTTCATGCGCTTTTTTGCGCATTCTGTCATATTTCTGTAACAATCTGTGCGTTGATTCACAGTAACAATCACTGTGATTTCTTAACATCGCGACCTCTCTGGAGTATGGGGCAGTTAAACCCCTGTAAATACAATTTTTGGCCACGGAGGCTGTCATGCTCAGTATCTTCAAACCTGCGCCGCATCGGGCGCGTCTGCCAGAGGCAGAAATTGATCCGCTATACCGCCGTCTGCGTTGGCAAATTTTCCTGGGGATCTTCTTCGGGTACGCGGCGTACTACCTTGTTCGTAAAAACTTCGCGCTCGCCATGCCGTACCTGGTGGAGCAGGGCTTTTCCCGTGGCGATCTGGGGTTCGCGCTGTCAGGTATTTCCATCGCCTACGGTTTTTCCAAATTCATTATGGGTTCAGTGTCCGACCGCTCGAACCCGCGCGTGTTTCTGCCGGCCGGCCTGATCCTGGCGGCAGCGGTTATGCTGTTTATGGGCTTTGTGCCGTGGGCAACCTCCAGCATTGCCGTCATGTTCGTGCTGCTGTTCCTCTGCGGCTGGTTCCAGGGTATGGGATGGCCGCCGTGCGGACGCACTATGGTGCACTGGTGGTCGCAGAAAGAGCGTGGCGGCATCGTGTCGGTGTGGAACTGCGCGCATAACGTGGGTGGCGGCATTCCGCCTCTGCTGTTCCTGCTGGGAATGGCCTGGTTCAACGACTGGAAAGCCGCGCTGTATATGCCTGCCTTTGGCGCCATCGTGGTGGCGATTATTGCCTTCGCCCTGATGCGCGATACGCCGCAGTCCTGCGGCCTGCCGCCGATCGAAGAGTACAAAAACGACTATCCGGATGATTACAGCAAGGAGCATGAAGAAGAGCTGACCGCAAAACAGATCTTCATGAAGTACGTCCTGCCGAACAAGCTGCTGTGGTACATCGCGGTAGCGAACGTGTTCGTTTACCTGCTGCGCTATGGCATTCTGGACTGGTCACCGACTTACCTGAAAGAGGTGAAGCACTTCGCGCTGGATAAATCTTCCTGGGCCTACTTCCTGTATGAATACGCCGGGATCCCGGGCACGCTGCTTTGCGGCTGGATGTCGGACAAGGTGTTTAAAGGCAACCGCGGTGCGACGGGCGTCTTCTTTATGACTCTGGTGACCATCGCCACCGTAGTGTACTGGCTCAACCCGCCGGGCAACCCGTCAGTAGATATGGCCTGTATGATCGTCATCGGCTTCCTGATTTATGGTCCGGTTATGCTGATCGGTCTGCACGCGCTGGAGCTGGCACCGAAGAAAGCGGCAGGCACGGCGGCAGGCTTTACCGGTCTGTTCGGCTATCTGGGTGGGTCGGTCGCGGCGAGCGCTATCGTGGGCTATACCGTTGACTTCTTCGGCTGGGACGGCGGCTTTATGGTGATGATTGGCGGTAGCGTGCTGGCGGTACTGCTGCTGATTATCGTGATGATTGGTGAGAAACGTCACCACGCGGAAGTGCAGGCACGTCGTCAATAAGGAGCATTGCCATGAAATTATCATTCTTAACAACCGGCCTGCTGCTGGCGGGCCTGATGACCGGGTCCGCGCTGGCGGCAGATAAAATCGTCATCGCCCACCGCGGCGCGAGCGGCTATCTGCCGGAGCATACGCTGCCGGCAAAAGCGATGGCCTATGCGCAGGGCGCGGATTATCTGGAGCAGGACCTGGTGATGACGAAGGACGACCAGCTGGTGGTCCTGCACGATCATTATCTTGACCGCGTGACGGACGTGGCGGAGCGTTTCCCGGACCGCGCCCGCAAAGATGGCCGGTTCTACGCCATTGATTTTACCCTGGATGAGATCCGCTCCCTGAAGTTTACCGAAGGCTTCGAGTTTGAAAACGGCAAGAAGGTGCAGGTCTATCCGGGACGTTTCCCGATGGGCAAATCTGACTTCCGGATCCACACCTTCCAGGAAGAGATTGAGTTTGTTCAGGGGCTGAACCACTCAACCGGGAAAAATATCGGTATCTACCCGGAAATCAAAGCGCCGTGGTTCCACCACCAGGAAGGGAAAGACATTGCCGCGAAGACGCTGGAGGTGCTGAAGCAGTACGGCTACACCAGCAAGAAGGACAAGGTTTACCTGCAGTGCTTTGACGCCGCCGAGCTGAAGCGCATCAAAACCGAGCTGGAGCCGAAGATGGGGATGAACCTCAATCTGGTACAGCTGATTGCCTATACCGACTGGAATGAAACCCAGGAGAAGCAGCCGGACGGCAAGTGGGTGAACTACAACTACGACTGGATGTTTAAGCCGGGCGCGATGAAGCAGATTGCGCAGTACGCCGACGGCATCGGGCCGGATTACCACATGCTGGTGGCGGAGGGTTCGACCCCGGGCCACGTGAAGCTGACGGCGATGGTGAAAGAGGCGCATGCCAGCAAGATGCAGGTCCACCCGTACACGGTGCGTGCAGACCAGCTGCCGCCGTATGCCACGGACGTGAATCAGCTTTATGAGGTGTTGTATAACCAGGCGGGCGTGGACGGACTGTTTACGGATTTCCCGGATAAAGCGGTGAGTTTTTTGAAGGATAAACGCTGAAATTGCCGGGTGGCGGCTGCGCCTTACCCGGCCTACGAAATGCGGTTTTGTAGGTCGGGTAAGCGAAGCGCCACCCGACGCAATCACATCTCGATCTCAATATCGCCTTTTGCCCTGCAGCAGCAGGGCAAAATTTCCCCTTCGTTGATAAAGGCCAGCGGTTCGGTCAGCCAGTCCACCTGGCCTGCGACCAGGCGGCAGCGGCAGGAGCCGCAATAGCCTTCACGACACTGGTACTCTACCTCCACCTGATGCGCTTCAAGCGCCACCAGCAGGGAAGGGTGCTCTTCCTGGCACAACACTTCGGTGCGCGAAAGGCTCAGCGTTACGCGCGTCATCAGAGCTGGAAGTCGCTCAGGTCGTCAGTGTTGACTTCAGAATCAATCTGACCGACCAGGTAAGAACTCACTTCCACTTCCTGTGGCGCTACCTGCACGTTATCGGACACCAGCCAGGTGTTGATCCACGGGATTGGGTTAGAGCGCGTCTGGAACGGCAAATCGAGACCGACGGCCTGCATACGGATGTTGGTAATGTACTCAACGTACTGGCACAAAATGTCTTTGTTCAGGCCAATCATGGAGCCGTCGCGGAACAGGTAATCTGCCCACTCTTTCTCCTGCTGAGCCGCCAGCACGAACAGGTCATAGCACTCCTGCTTGCACTCTTCGGCGATTTCAGCCATTTCCGGGTCGTCCGTGCCGCTGCGCAGCAGGTTCAGCATGTGCTGGGTGCCGGTCAGGTGCAGGGCTTCATCACGGGCAATCAGGCGGATGATTTTGGCGTTGCCTTCCATCAGCTTGCGCTCGGCGAAGGCGAAGGAGCAGGCAAAGCTGACGTAGAAGCGGATCGCTTCCAGCGCGTTGACGCTCATCAGGCACAGGTACAGCTGTTTTTTCAGCGCGCGCAGGTTCACGGTAACGGTCTTGCCGTTCACGTTGTGCGTGCCTTCACCCAGCAGATGCCAGTAGCTGGTCATCTCGATCAGCTCGTCGTAGTAGTGGGAAATGCCTTCGGCGCGCTTCTGGATCTGCTCGTTGGTGACGATATCGTCAAACACCACCGCCGGATCGTTCACGATGTTGCGGATGATATGGGTGTAAGAGCGGGAGTGGATCGTCTCGGAGAACGCCCAGGTTTCCACCCAGGTTTCCAGCTCAGGAATCGAGATCAGCGGCAGCAGCGCCACGTTCGGGCTACGGCCCTGAATGGAGTCCAGCAGCGTCTGGTACTTCAGGTTGCTGAGGAAGATATGCTTTTCGTGATCCGGCAATGCCTGGAAATCAATACGATCGCGGGAAACGTCCACTTCTTCCGGGCGCCAGAAGAAGGAGAGTTGCTTTTCAATCAGCTTTTCGAAGATGTCATATTTTTGCTGATCGTAGCGTGCCACGTTGACCGGCTGGCCGAAGAACATCGGCTCTTTGAGCTGGTCGTTTTTCGTCTGTGAAAAGGTGGTATATGCCATTGCGGTGAGTCCTGTTGAGATTTTATTGCCCGGCGGCACTGCGTTTGCCGGGCCTACAAAACCGTAGGCCGGGTAAGCGTAGCGCCACCCGGCGAAGTGCTTAGATCTTACATGCGCCGCTTTCGCAGCCATCGTCCTGAATTGACGGAACCATGTCGTCCTGGGCGTCTTCCGCACCATCACGGGTGTTGTGATAGTACAGGGTTTTCACGCCAAATTTATAGGCGGTCAGCAGGTCTTTCAGCAGCTGCTGCATCGGAACCTTGCCGGACGGGAAGCGCGTTGGGTCGTAGTTGGTATTGGCAGAGATCGACTGGTCGATAAACTTCTGCATGATACCCACCAGCTGCAGATAGCCGTCGTTATTTGGCATTTCCCACAGCAGCTCGTAGTTGTTGCCCAGCGTCTCGTAATCCGGTACCACCTGACGCAGCACGCCGTCTTTCGAGGCTTTAATGCTGACGTGGCCGCGCGGAGGCTCAATACCGTTGGTGGCGTTCGAGATCTGCGAAGAGGTCTCGGACGGCATCAGGGCAGAGAGCGTGGAGTTACGCAGGCCGTGAGTCTTAATAGACTCGCGCAGGCCTTCCCAGTCGAGGTGCAGCGGCTCGCTGACAATCGCATCCAGGTCTTTCTTGTAGGTGTCGATTGGCAGAATGCCTTTCGCGTAGGTGGTTTCGTTGAACCACGGGCACGCGCCTTGCTCTTTCGCCAGCTCGTTGGAGGCTTTCATCAGGTAGTACTGAATGGCTTCAAACGTCTGGTGCGTCAAGTTGTTGGCGCTGCCGTCAGAGTAACGCTTGCCGTTTTTCGCCAGCCAGTAGGCGAAGTTGATCACGCCGATACCCAGCGTGCGGCGGCCCATCGCACCGCGTTTGGCTGCCGGGATTGGGTAATCCTGGTAATCAAGCAGGGCGTCGAGGGCACGTACGGCCAGCACGGCCAGCTCTTCCAGCTCGTCCAGGCTCTTAATCGCACCCAGGTTGAACGCGGACAGCGTACACAGCGCGATTTCACCGTTTTCGTCGTTCACGTCTTCCAGCGGTTTGGTCGGCAGGGCGATCTCCAGGCACAGGTTAGACTGGCGCACTGGCGCAACAACCGGGTCAAACGGGCTGTGGGTGTTGCAGTGGTCAACGTTCTGGATGTAGATACGACCGGTAGAGGCACGTTCCTGCATCATCAGGGAGAACAGGTCTACCGCCTTCACGCGCTGTTTGCGGATGCTGTCGTCTTTTTCGTATTTGGTGTACAGACGCTCGAACTCGTCCTGATCGGCGAAGAACGCGTCATACAGGCCCGGGACGTCGGACGGGCTGAACAGGGTGATGTCTTCGCCCTTCAGCAGACGGGTGTACATCAGCTTGTTGATCTGTACGCCGTAGTCCATGTGGCGCACGCGGTTGCCTTCCACGCCGCGGTTGTTTTTCAGCACCAGCAGGCTTTCCACTTCCAGGTGCCACATTGGGTAGAACAGGGTCGCTGCACCGCCGCGCACGCCGCCCTGCGAGCAGGATTTAACTGCTGTCTGGAAGTGTTTATAGAACGGAATACAGCCGGTGTGGAACGCTTCACCGCCGCGAATCGGGCTGCCCAGCGCACGGATGCGACCGGCGTTGATACCGATACCGGCGCGCTGGGAAACGTATTTCACAATGGCGCTGGAGGTGGCGTTGATGGAATCCAGGCTGTCACCACACTCGATCAGTACGCAGGAGCTGAACTGACGGGTTGGAGTGCGCACGCCAGACATGATTGGCGTAGGCAGAGAAATTTTGAACGTCGATACCGCATCGTAGAAACGCTTCACGTATTCCAGACGGGTGTCGCGCGGATAGTTAGAGAACAGGCAGGCAGCCACCAGAATATAGAGGAACTGGGCGCTTTCGTAGATCTCACCGGTTACGCGGTTCTGAACCAGGTATTTGCCTTCGAGCTGCTTCACCGCCGCATAGGAGAAGTTCATATCGCGCCAGTGATCGATAAACCCGTTCATCTGCTCGAACTCTTCTTCCGTATAGTCTTCCAGCAGATGCGTGTCGTATTTGCCCAGCTCGACCATTTTCACCACGTGATCGTACAGCTTAGGCGGCTCAAACTGGCCGTAGGCTTTTTTACGCAGGTGGAAAATCGCCAGACGTGCAGCGAGGTACTGATAATCCGGTGCTTCGCGGGAGATCAGATCCGCCGCTGCCTTGATGATGGTTTCATGGATATCAGACGTTTTGATGCCGTCGTAGAACTGGATGTGGGAACGCAGTTCAACCTGGGAGATAGATACGTTGTTCAGTCCTTCTGCTGCCCAGTCGAGAACTCGATGGATTTTGTCCAGATTGATACGCTCGGTGGTACCGTCGCGCTTTGTCACCAGCAGACTCTGATTCATGTGGGGTTTACCTGTCCGTGAAATAAAAAAATATCCCCCGCTTATCCACAGAACCGTCTTGTGACTAACTCTGTGGATAAATACTACATATAGGGGGTTTGCGATAAGAAAAACGCTATATGGTGAGTATTCTAGTATCGAATCTTTTCAGCACAAGGGTTGATTTTGACGTTAAATTGAGGTTGTGAAAGGGTAAAAAAGGCTAAGTCCTCGTACCGTAAGGCCTGGAAGACATGTCAATAATTAAGAAAAAAAATTCAAAATTTGATCGAGTGCTGATTTCTTCAACGGGAGGTCAGAATTGCGCAACATGATGTCGCGCAATCTTTATAAGAATAACGAATGACGTTAGTCGTTTTTGGCGGTGGTATGCAACATATAGTTAACATCTACGCCCGGTGCGAGCTTGAATTTATCGGTCAGCGGATTGTAGTGCAGGCCGGTGATGTGTTGCTCTTTGAGCCACGTCTGGTCAACCCAGCTTAACAGCTCAGCAGGCTTGATGAATTTCTTCACGTCGTGCGTGCCTTTCGGCACCATGCGCAGCACATATTCTGCGCCGACGACGGCCATCAGCCAGGCTTTACCGTTACGGTTGATCGTCGAGAAGAAGACCTGTCCACCCGGTTTAACCAGTTTTGCACAGGCATGCACCACGGACTGCGGATCGGGTACGTGCTCCAGCATCTCCATGCAGGTCACCACATCGTACTGATGAGCATGTTTTGCCGCGTGTTCTTCGACGGTTTCCTGCACGTATTCCACCTGGATGCCGGACTCCAGCGCATGAAGACGGGCAACCTGCAACGGTTCAAAGCCCATATCGAGGCCAGTGACGTTCGCCCCTTCGCGCGCCATGCTCTCAGCCAGGATACCGCCGCCGCAGCCGACATCGAGCACTTTTTTACCGAACAGACCGCCGGAACGCTCCGCGATATAGCCCAGACGCAGCGGGTTAATGCGGTGCAGCGGTTTGAACTCACCTTCGAGATCCCACCAGCGGGAGGCCACCGCTTCAAATTTGGCAATCTCTTCGTGGTCAACGTTGTGAGCCACCGGGGATTTTTCGGCATTCATGGGCGCTTTTACTCCTTATTTAGCAAGACAAAGGAGTATATCAGGCAATCCCTGTGAATAAAGCGTATAGGTTTACCTCAATCACCTCGGCTGTGTTATAATTTGCGACCTTTGAATCCGGGATACAGTAGAGGGATAGCGGTTAGATGAGCGACCTTGCGAGAGAAATTACACCGGTTAACATCGAGGAAGAGCTGAAGAGCTCCTATCTGGACTATGCGATGTCGGTCATTGTTGGCCGTGCGCTGCCGGATGTCCGCGATGGCCTGAAGCCGGTACACCGTCGCGTACTATACGCCATGAACGTATTGGGCAATGACTGGAATAAAGCCTATAAAAAATCTGCCCGCGTCGTGGGTGACGTCATCGGTAAATATCACCCGCATGGTGATACCGCCGTGTATGACACCATCGTCCGTATGGCGCAGCCATTCTCCTTGCGTTACATGCTGGTAGATGGTCAGGGTAACTTTGGTTCTGTTGACGGCGACTCCGCAGCGGCGATGCGTTATACGGAAATCCGTATGTCGAAAATCGCCCACGAGCTGATGGCCGACCTGGAAAAAGAGACCGTTGATTTCGTCGATAACTACGACGGCACCGAGCGCATTCCTGATGTTATGCCAACCAAGATCCCGAACCTGCTAGTGAACGGTTCGTCCGGTATCGCGGTCGGTATGGCAACCAACATTCCGCCGCACAACATCACCGAAGTGATCAACGGCTGCCTGGCCTATATCGACGATGAAGACATCAGCATTGAAGGGCTGATGGAACACATCCCGGGTCCGGATTTCCCGACGGCGGCGATCATCAACGGTCGTCGCGGTATTGAAGAAGCGTACCGCACCGGTCGCGGCAAGATTTACATCCGTGCCCGCGCCGAAGTGGAAGCGGACGCTAAAACCGGCCGTGAGACCATCATTGTTCACGAGATCCCGTATCAGGTGAACAAAGCGCGTCTGATTGAAAAAATCGCCGAGCTGGTAAAAGAAAAACGTGTTGAAGGTATCAGCGCGCTGCGTGACGAGTCTGACAAAGACGGTATGCGTATCGTGATTGAGATCAAACGTGACGCGGTGGGTGAGGTTGTGCTGAACAACCTGTACTCCCAGACTCAGCTCCAGGTTTCCTTCGGTATCAACATGGTGGCACTGCACCATGGTCAGCCGAAGATCATGAACCTGAAAGAGATCCTGAGCGCGTTCGTGCGTCACCGCCGTGAAGTGGTGACCCGTCGTACCATCTTCGAACTGCGCAAAGCGCGCGACCGTGCGCACATCCTTGAAGCGCTGGCCGTTGCCCTGGCTAACATCGACCCGATTATCGAGTTGATTCGCCGTGCACCGACGCCGGCAGAAGCGAAAGCCGCCCTGATCGCGCGTCCGTGGGAGCTGGGTAACGTGGCCGCCATGCTGGAACGTGCGGGCGATGACGCTGCGCGTCCTGAGTGGCTGGAGCCTGAATTCGGCGTGCGTGACGGTCAGTACTACCTGACTGAACAGCAGGCCCAGGCGATTCTGGATCTGCGTCTGCAGAAACTGACCGGCCTTGAGCACGAAAAACTGCTCGACGAATACAAAGAGCTGCTGGAACAGATTGCCGAGCTGCTGCATATCCTGGGTAGCGCAGATCGCCTGATGGAAGTGATCCGTGAAGAGCTGGAGCTGGTCCGCGATCAGTTCGGCGATGAACGTCGCACCGAAATCACCGCGAACAGCTCTGATATCAATATTGAAGACCTGATCAACCGTGAAGACGTGGTGGTTACCCTGTCTCACCAGGGCTATGTGAAGTATCAGCCGCTGACCGACTACGAAGCACAGCGTCGTGGCGGTAAAGGCAAATCGGCAGCCCGTATTAAAGAAGAAGACTTTATCGACCGCCTGCTGGTGGCAAACACCCATGACACGATCCTCTGCTTCTCCAGCCGGGGCCGTCTGTACTGGATGAAGGTCTATCAACTGCCGGAAGCGAGCCGTGGCGCGCGTGGTCGTCCGATCGTTAACCTGCTGCCGCTGGAAGCGAACGAACGTATCACCGCTATTCTGCCGGTACGCGAATACGAAGAAGGCGTGAACGTCTTTATGGCCACCGCCAGCGGTACCGTGAAGAAAACCGCCCTGACCGAATTCAGCCGTCCGCGTTCTGCGGGCATCATCGCGGTGAACCTCAATGAAGGCGATGAGCTGATTGGCGTTGATCTGACTTCCGGTTCTGATGAAGTGATGCTGTTCTCTGCCGCCGGTAAAGTGGTGCGCTTTAAAGAGAACGCCGTCCGCGCAATGGGCCGTACCGCTACGGGCGTTCGCGGTATCAAACTGGCGGGCGAAGACAGCGTCGTTTCTCTGATCATTCCGCGCGGTGAAGGGGCAATCCTGACCGTGACGCAGAATGGTTACGGTAAACGTACGGCGGAAGGGGAATACCCAACCAAGTCTCGCGGCACGCAGGGCGTTATCTCTATCAAGGTGACCGAGCGCAACGGTTCCGTTGTTGGCGCGGTGCAGGTAGACGATGCCGACCAGATCATGATGATCACGGATGCCGGTACGCTGGTGCGTACCCGCGTTTCTGAGATTAGCGTGGTGGGCCGTAACACCCAGGGCGTGATCCTCATCCGTACTGCGGAAGATGAAAACGTGGTGGGTCTGCAGCGTGTTGCCGAGCCAGTGGATGACGAAGAGCTCGACTCCATCGACGGTAGCGTCGCGGAAGGTGATGATGAAATCGCGCCAGAAGCCGACACCGACGATGATGCAGCGGACGACGCTGACGAGTAATGTCTCCTGATGCAAAAAAGGGCCGAATTCCGGCCCTTTTCTTTTGCAGAAGCAGATAAGTCAACGTTGCGACCTGGCGCGTTTACCGCTACCTTAACCACATTCTTTTGACCCCGACGGCGGAGCCTCGCCCCTTTGAAATACCTCGTCTCCTTTCGTAATACGCTGAAAGTTTCTCGCTATCTGTTTCGGGCGCTGGCGCTCTTGCTTTGGCTGCTGGTGGCCTTGTTCTCGGTGTTTTACATCGTTAACGCGCTGCACCAGAAAGAAGCGGAGATCCGCCAGGAGTTTAATTTAAGCTCCGACCAGGCCCAGCGCTACATTCAGCGAACGTCTGACGTGATGAAGGAGCTGAAGTATATTGCCGAAAACCGCCTGACGGCGGAAAACGGTATCCTTGCGCTTCGCGGGCGTAATGACAAAACCGAAGTCCCGGACTTCCAGCCGCTGTTCCCGGACTCCGACTGCTCCACCATGAGCAATACCTGGCGCGGGTCGCTGGAATCGCTTGCCTGGTTTATGCGCTACTGGCGAGACAATTTCTCCGCCGCCTATGACCTCAACCGCGTATTCCTGATTGGCAGTGAAAATCTCTGCATGGCTGACTTTGGCCTGCGCGATGTCCCCGTTGAGCGTGATGACGCGCTGAAAAGCCTGCATGAGCGTATTGTGAAATATCGCAATGCGCCGCAGGACGAGCGCGGGAATAACATTTTTTGGGTAAGCCAGGGCCCGCGCCCGGGGGTGGGCTATTTCTACGCCCTGACGCCGGTTTATCTGGGCAATCGCCTGCAGGCGCTGCTGGGGATTGAGCAGACCATTCGCATGGAAAACTTCTTCACTCCGGGCAGCCTGCCAATGGGGGTGACCATTCTTGATGAAAATGGTCATCAGCTGATCTCGCTTGCCGGGCCCGATAACCGTTTAAACGTCGAGCCGCACTGGATGCAGGAGCGGTCGTGGTTTGGCTATACCTCGGGTTTCCGCGAGCTGGTGCTGAAGAAGAGCCTGCCGCCTTCGTCGCTGAGTATTGTCTATTCGCTGCCGGTGGATATGGTGCTTGAGCGGATACGCATTCTTATCATGAATGCCATTCTGCTGAACCTGATCGCGGGTGGGGCGCTGTTCACCCTGGCGCGCATGTATGAGCGGAAAATCTTTATTCCTGCCGAAAGCGACGCCCAGCGGCTGGAGGAACACGAACAGTTTAACCGCAAGATCGTCGCGTCGGCACCGGTAGGGATCTGTATTCTGCGTACTCAGGACGGGACAAATATCCTGAGTAACGAACTGGCGCATAACTACCTGAACATGCTGACGCATGAGGACCGGCAAAGGCTGACGCAAATTATCTGCGGCCAGCAGGTTAACTTCGTCGACGTGCTCACCAGCACGCACACCAACCTGCAGATTAGCTTTGTCCATTCCCGCTATCGTAATGAAAACGTGGCGATTTGCGTGCTGGTGGATGTCTCCGCGCGCGTGAAAATGGAAGAGTCGTTGCAGGAGATGGCACAGGCCGCGGAGCAGGCGAGTCAGTCGAAATCCATGTTCCTTGCGACCGTCAGCCACGAGCTGCGCACGCCGCTGTATGGGATTATCGGTAACCTCGATCTGCTCCAGACGAAAGAATTACCGAAAGGGGTCGACAGGCTGGTGACGGCGATGAACAACTCCTCCAGCCTGCTGCTGAAAATCATTAGCGATATTCTCGACTTCTCTAAAATTGAGTCTGAGCAGCTGAAAATCGAACCGCGGGAGTTCTCGCCGCGCGAGGTGATGAACCATATCAGCGCCAACTATCTGCCGCTGGTCGTGCGTAAACAGCTGGGGCTTTACTGCTTCATCGAACCGGACGTGCCGCTGACGCTGCACGGCGATCCGATGCGCCTGCAGCAGGTCATCTCTAACCTGCTCAGCAACGCCATTAAATTCACCGATGTGGGCTGTATCGTGTTGCACGTCTGCCGGGCGGGGGATTACCTGAGCATTCGCGTGCGCGACACGGGGGTGGGCATTCCGGCGAAGGAGGTGGTTCGTCTGTTCGACCCGTTCTTCCAGGTCGGTACCGGCGTACAGCGTAACTTCCAGGGAACCGGCCTGGGGCTGGCGATTTGTGAGAAGCTTGTCAGCATGATGGACGGTGATATCTCGGTTGATACCGAGCCCGGCATGGGCAGCCAGTTCACCATCCGCATTCCGCTCTATTCGGCGCAGTATCCGGCGAAAGCGACGCTTGACGGGCTGAGTGATAAGCGCTGCTGGCTGGCGGTGCATAATGCTTCACTGAATGACTACCTGACGGCACTGCTCACCCACAGCGGTGTCAGGGTGTGCAGCTATGAAGGCCAAACGCCGGACGTGGACGATGTGCTGATTTCCGACGAGATGCTGGAACAGCCGTGGCAGGGGAGAGGAACGGTGCGCTTCTGTCGCCACCACATCGGCATTCCGGTTGAGCGCGCGCCGGGTGAATGGGTACACAGCGTTGCAACGCCGCACGAGCTGTTGAGCCTGCTGGCGCGCATCTACAAGGTGCAACTGGAAGAGAGCGACAGCGCCGGCGGATTGCCATCACCGGATTCTCTGGCGTCGGTGAATGACGATATGATGATTCTGGTGGTGGATGACCATCCGATTAACCGCCGCCTGCTGGCAGACCAGCTCGGATCGCTTGGCTATCAGTGCAAAACCGCTAATGACGGCGTGGATGCGCTGAATGTGCTGAGTAAAAATCACATTGATATCGTGCTTAGCGACGTCAACATGCCCAACATGGACGGTTACCGCCTGACGCAGCGCATCCGGCAGCTTGGCCTGACGCTGCCGGTGGTGGGCGTAACGGCGAACGCGCTGGCGGAAGAGAAACAGCGCTGTCTGGAGTCAGGAATGGACAGCTGTCTGTCGAAACCGGTGACGCTGGACGTGCTGAAGCAGACATTGTCGATTTACGCAGATCGCGTGAGAAAAACCAGAATATAAAAAAGGCCCGCAAGGGCCTTTTACTTTTCACCCTCTCCCTGTGGGAGAGGGGCGGGGTGAGGGCATCAGGCCGCACACCCGTCCGGGATCAATCCTTATCCGTTGCGCTCAGCGTAACGGAGGAGAGATAGTTCAGCAGAGCAATATCGTTGTCCACGCCCAGCTTCATCATCGCTGATTTCTTCTGGCTGCTGATGGTTTTAATACTGCGGTTCAGCTTCTTGGCAATTTCGGTGACCAGGAAACCTTCTGCGAACAGGCGCAGAACTTCGCTCTCTTTCGGCGACAGGCGTTTGTCACCGTAACCCCCCGCGCTGATTTTTTCCAGCAGGCGAGAGACGCTCTCAGGCGTGAACTTCTTGCCTTTCTGCAGCGCAGCAAGCGCTTTTGGCAGATCGGTCGGTGCGCCTTGTTTCAGCACAATCCCTTCGATATCCAGATCCAGCACGGCGCTCAGGATCGCCGGGTTGTTGTTCATGGTCAGAACAATGATCGAGATGTCCGGGAAGTGGCGTTTAATGTATTTGATGAGCGTGATCCCATCACCGTATTTGTCCCCAGGCATGGAGAGATCGGTAATGAGCACGTGTGCATCAAGCTTTGGGAGGTTATTGATCAGTGCTGTAGAGTCTTCAAATTCACCGACTACATTCACCCACTCGATCTGTTCAAGTGATTTGCGAATACCGAACAGTACAATCGGATGGTCATCGGCAATAATTACGTTCATATTGTTCATGTATAAGGCTACCTTGCTACAGCAAGCTTTTGACGTAGGCGTCAATGTCGCTGATGTATTTTTCAATGCCAGAGGCATCTTTCTCACGAATTAGATGTTCCAGCGTTTCACATAACTGCTTGCCGGGAACCAGATTAAGCATGGCAAACACCCCTTTAAGCCGGTGTGCTGTCTGTGCCAGCGCTGCAAAATCATTCGCAGCGGACTCAGTATACAACCGCTTAACATCATCTGGTACTGTATCAACAAAGAGTGAATAATATCCGCTGGCGTGAAGCTCGGCGTTTTCATTGCCGCCTAACGGTGATTCCGCTATCTCTTCCTGCGCCAGCTGCTCTTCTATTAGTTGTAGTACAGCTTCCTGCATCGCATTGCTTATATTAAAGTTGACGCGCAGCTGGCCAGGGCCGATTTTCCGCACGCCTGACTCATCATCGCTTAAAAGCAAGCCGGAGGCAGTAAGATTAGACGGATTATCAGTTAAAAACAGATCATATTCTTGACTTGCAAGCCTTTCATCCGGCGTGATGCAGGCCGCACCCCAGTTTTCTAACTGACGAACCACAATATTGCGGATCTCATTCGAGGTCACATCAACCATCACCACGACATCATCCAGCAGACGTTCTTCATCTTCTTCCTGTGGATTGGCGGGCATTTTGACGTGCAGAGAATAACGGGTGCCGAGTGATTCACGGGCTTTAATATTCAGATGACCGCCGAGCTTACGCGCCAGCTGATCGCACAGCCAGAACGTCAGCGCATTGGCCTTGCCGTAGCGATCGCTTTGCGTGTCATTCAGGAACGGGAAGTGCAGATTATCAATTTCACTCGTCGTTACCCCTTCCCCGGTGTCCAGAATGCGGAACGTCAGGCGATCTTCTGCCGACTCGTCCGTACTGACTTCGAGGGTGATCTTACCGATCTGCGTGGTGGTCACGGCATACTGAATAATCATCAACAGAATGCGACGCAGCGCTTCACGATCGCCGTGGCGTACGTCATTCGCGGACAAACGGTTATTGATCAGTAGCTGCAGCCCTTTACGCTTAATCACGGGCAGAACTTCCGGAACCACTTCGTCGATCAGATCCTGAATGGAGAAGAGGGTTGGCGTTCCCTTCCAGAAGTCATTCTCCAGCATGTTCGCCAGCTGGATCTCATCAACCATACGCACCAGCGAGTCGGCCTGGCAGGCAAGCTGGTGGCTTTCAGCGGTGTTTAGCGCCGCTGCCTGGGTCGCCAGCGTTTTTAACGGCTGCTTGAAGGCATCGCCAATGTTTTGCATAAATGCGGCGCGCCCCTGCTGGTTTTTCTCATACAGCCTTTGCGCCTGCTTGAGCTTTTTATTCACCAGCACTTCGCGATCCTGATCGCGGATAATAAAGATTTGCGTACGCGAGGCCACCTGGCTGCGGAACTGACGGATCTCGTACAGCTCGTTATTAATCGTGGCTTGAATGACCCCCTGATGCTGATCCGCCATGGTGGTGATGTTCTGCAGGTTCAGATGCGGCAGCAGATGGTCAGCAATTTTGTTGCTCATCACCGTACGATTCGCTTCCTGATCGTGAACTAACACCCCGAGCGGCAGCACGGAAACAATCTCTTCATTCAGCGCACGCAATACGCGCAGCTCATTGCCGGTACCGGCCGGAACCGCAGAGGCGTCGCTCTGCCGTCCCGTCTGGAAGCGGAACGTGCTATAGCCAAACAGGGCCAGCGCAAGCAGGCCAATATTCAGCAGCAGAGGCAGCAGGATATTTTGCAGGGTATCGAGTAACAGCGTGCCAAACGGAACCTGCCACACCAGACGCATACCGGTCGAGTTGAGCGACGAGGCAATTTCGATTTTCGAACCGTTAAAGGAGATCGATACGCTCTCTGCGGCCTCTTTGTCAGGCGCCGAACGCATATTCTGGGTACTGCTGTCTGGCTCCAGACGGAAGCTGTCGAGCGGCATGTCCGGCGGAATTAAATCATTAATCGGTAAATCGAAGGCCACGACCGTTGCCAGATGCCCCGGCTGGTTAAAGGTGGTACGCAGGGTAAAGTAATGGCCATTTTGCCATGCCAGCCGGCGCAGTGATGAGAAGCTCTCACGTTCATCAAGGGCGTTGGCCTGCTGCAGCATCTCTGCCCGGCGGGAATCGACAATGCTGCCCACGGTCGTCTCTTTAAATCCGGAAGAGAGATCTTTCAACGGCAGCGTTGAGATCAGGATCATGCTGTTGTCCTGACCGTTCAGATAGTACATCGACCACGGTACCGTTTCGGCACCCCAGAGGGTATCCAGATAGGTCGAAATACGCTGGGTCATCTCAAGCGTCGCGCTGTCGTGAGAGCCAAAGATAAGCGCCTCAGTCTTGCGCTGCGGTTTTTCGAGGTAATAGACATCCTGCTTAAGCCGCGTTTCCTGAAGCCCATCCCCGGATGAAGATGCCGGTGCTGCCGCGATGTTGTCGTATATCTGCCAGGTGGCGTAGCGCCAGGTATCTATGCGCTTGTGCACGGCATGGGTGATATCAACGACCTGATAGCTCTTATCCTTCAGCCAGGCGTTAACCGCGCTCTGTACCATCACCCCCATTGTGACTAACAGCACAACGATCAAAAGAAGAAAGAAACGGGTGATGCTCCCGGGAAGGAGGGAGAATTTGCTCGGGGCGGTAGTTTCAGTCTGACTCATTGATATCTTTAACCCGTTATGGTCGTGCTCTGTGGCGATAGGGCAGTATAAAGGGTAATAACTGAATTTCCAGCGCCACTGTCCTGGAACAGGCGACTTTTTCAACCAACAATATCGGCGGCGAGGAGTGCAGTAAACATGTACAAACGCGCCCTGCGCGTACAGATATAACGCATTATCAGCCGATAAATAGCACGAATTAACAAGAAATTAAGTTTTGCATCAATCGTGTGCTTTCGGTGGCTACACGAAGAGAATTTAGTTAATAGTCGTTACAATTACGCTGCGGTAGCACAAAAAAAGAAAGATTACGTAAAGAAAGGTAAAAAAAAACCGAATGCGAAGCATCCGGTTGAATTAGGGATAAACAGACATTCAAAGCTGAATGACGGTAATAAATAAAGTTAATGATGATAGCGAGAGTTATTTTAGAGATTAGGGGCGATCTTGTTTTGTCATTCAGTGCTGTAACGTTTTTTATTGTAACTCGTTGATATTAGTGTAATGTCATTTCTGTTTGATTATAAGTGCTAAATTCATAAGCTATTTGTGCTTTGTAAAAGTTCCTTGATGTTTACATTTTGAAACATGTTGATAGATAAATGAAACATCTTCAAAGTTTTCGTATCATATTCGCATTGGATTATTCTGTAATTTTGAGGAGAATGAAATTGCCGACTGGTTAATGAGGGTTAACCAGTAAGCAGTGGCAATTATAAGGCATATAACAGAGGGTTAATAAAATGAAAGTTAAAGTACTGTCCCTCCTGGTACCAGCACTCCTGGTGGCAGGCGCAGCAAATGCGGCCGAAATTTATAACAAAGATGGCAACAAATTAGATCTGTACGGCAAAGTCGATGGTCTGCACTATTTCTCTGACGACAAGAGTGCCGACGGCGACCAGACTTACATGCGTCTTGGCTTCAAAGGCGAAACTCAGGTTAACGATCAGCTGACCGGTTACGGCCAGTGGGAATACCAGATCCAGGGCAACACCTCTGAAAGCGACAACCAGGCCTGGACGCGTGTGGCGTTCGCGGGTCTGAAATTCGCTGAAGCGGGTTCTTTCGATTACGGCCGTAACTACGGTGTGATCTACGACGTAACCTCCTGGACCGACGTTCTGCCAGAATTTGGCGGCGATACCTACGGCGCAGACAACTTCCTGCAGTCCCGTGCTAACGGCGTGGCGACCTACCGTAACCAGGACTTCTTTGGTCTGGTCGATGGCCTGAACTTTGCTCTGCAGTATCAGGGCAAAAACGGCAGCGTAAGCGGCGAAAACGACACCGGTCGTAGCACCCTGAAACAGAACGGCGACGGCTACGGTGCGTCCCTGACCTATAACCTGGGCGAAGGCTTCAGCATCGGTGGTGCAATGTCTTCTTCTAAGCGTACTGCTGACCAGAACAACACCGCTAACCCGGCGCTGAAGGGTGAAGGCGACCACGCTGAAGTGTATACCGGTGGCCTGAAATACGACGCCAACAACATCTACCTGGCGGCGCAATACTCTCAGACCTACAACGCAACGCGTTTCGGCAACTCTCAGAGCAGCAGCGACATTTACGGTTTTGCTAACAAAGCGCAGAACTTCGAAGTGGTTGCTCAGTACCAGTTCGACTTCGGTCTGCGTCCATCCGTGGCTTACCTGCAGTCTAAAGGTAAGGACATCGAAGGTTACGGCGACCAGGATCTGCTGAAATATGTTGATGTGGGTGCGACTTACTACTTCAACAAAAATATGTCTACCTACGTGGATTACAAAATCAACCTGGTTGATGAAAATGAATTCACCCGTCAGGCGGGTATCGGTACTGACGATATCGTCGCGCTGGGCCTGGTTTACCAGTTCTAATCGCTTCACCGTATAGCACAGGGGCCTGACGGCCCCTTTTTTGTGTTTTTTTTAGGCCCTCACAATTCACCCGTTTTGGTGTACTCTTGCCGCCCTGGCATGAGGATAATAATGAATGGACATGACTTTTTTACGCGCCAGCTTTCTGGCAACCCTTTTTTTCCTGACCGCTTGTGACTCTTCCACGCCGGTGGCAACCCCCGATGCACCCGCCGCGACGGTGCTTGAAGGCAAAACGATGGGCACCTTCTGGCGCGTCAGCGTGATGAACGTTGATAAGACACGCGCAAATGAGCTTCGTGGCAAAATTCAGACGCAGCTGGACGCTGACGATCAGCTGCTGTCGACATATAAAAACGACTCGGCGCTGATGCGCTTTAATCTTTCAAGCACGACCTCCCTGTGGCCGGTGAACGAGGCGATGGCCGATATCGTGACCGAGGCAATGCGCGTGGGCTACAAAACCAACGGTGCGATGGATGTGACCGTCGGCCCTCTGGTGAACCTCTGGGGATTTGGCCCCAACAAGCAGCCTGCCACCGCGCCCGATCAGGCTGCCATTGATGACGCTCGCGCCCGGACCGGGCTTCAGCATCTGACGGTGATCAATCAGTACGGGCAACAGTATCTGCAAAAAGACATTCCCGATCTGTTTGTCGATCTGTCGACGGTAGGGGAAGGCTATGCGGCGGATCATCTGGCTACGCTGATGGCGCAGGAGGGTATTTCGCGCTATCTGGTATCCGTGGGCGGTGCGTTAGTCAGCCGGGGCATGAACGCCAGCGATAAACCGTGGCGCGTTGCGATTCAAAAGCCGACCGATCGGCAAAATGCCGTGCAGGCGATGGTGGATATCAACGGACATGGCATCAGCACCTCCGGGAGCTACCGTAACTATTACGAGCTCGACGGGAAACGTATTTCGCACGTTATTGACCCGCAGACCGGACGTCCGATCGAGCATAACCTGGTGTCGGTAACGGTGATTGCCCCCACCGCGCTGGAAGCGGATGCCTGGGACACCGGGCTTATGGTACTCGGTCCGGAGAAAGCGAAAGAGGTGGTGCGTCAGGAAGGGCTGGCGGTTTATATGATCGTTAAAGAGGGCGACGGGTTTAAAACCTGGCATTCGCCGCAGTTCAACAGCTTCCTCGTGAGCGACAAAAATTAAAAAGCAAGGTTGCGGGTTTTTAATCAGTGGCACTCAGGCACGCTGTATATATGCTTATAAGAGGAGCCGATAATGAGAAACCCGACCTTAATGACCGATGAGGATCGCTGGCTGGCCGTGCTGGCCCGCGATCCGCGCGCTGACGCTCAGTTTGTCTTTGCCGTGCAGACGACGGGGATTTTCTGTCGCCCGTCGTGCCGTGCCCGACACGCGCTGCGTAAAAATGTCCGCTTTTATCCTGATGCCCAGCATGCCGTTCAGGCAGGGTTTCGTCCGTGCAAGCGCTGCATGCCGGATAAACGCGATCCGCATGAGCAGAAGCTGGCAAAAGTGGAACACGCCTGCCGTCTTCTGGAGCAGGATCCTGCGTTAACCCTGGAGAAGCTGGCGCAGCAGGTTGCCATGAGTCCTTTCCATTTCCACCGTCTGTTTAAGTCCGTAACCGGTATGACGCCAAAAGCCTGGCAGCAGGCTGCGCGGGGACAGCGCCTGCGCACCGCGCTTGCTCAGGGAGACAAAATTACCGATGCCGTGCTGGCGGCCGGATTTCCTGACAGCAGTAGCTATTATCGCAAAGCTAACGATGCGTTGGGCATGACGGCGAAGCAGTACCGTAAAGGTGATGCGGCCGTACGTTATGCCATCGATGACTGCTCGTTAGGACGCTGCCTGGTGGCGGAAAGCGAGCGGGGGATCTGCGCGATTCTGCTGGGCGACAACGACCCAGCATTAGCCGAGGAGCTTGCGACGGTATTTCCAAACGCAGAGCACGCGCCGCTGGACGATGCTTTCGCGCGGCGGATCCATCAGGTGATTGCCAGTATTGATGACCGCGCGGTTCCGCTCGCGCTGCCGCTGGATATTCGCGGAACCGCGTTCCAGCAGCGGGTCTGGCAGGCCCTTCGCCACATCCCCTGCGGTGAAACGGCAAGTTACCAGCAGGTGGCGCAGGCGATTGGTCAACCCGGTGCGGTGCGCGCCGTTGCCGGCGCCTGTGCCGCAAACACGCTGGCGATTGTAATCCCCTGTCATCGCGTTGTTCGCAGCGACGGGGCGCTGTCAGGCTATCGATGGGGAACGGAGCGAAAAGCGCTATTACTGAAACGTGAGGCAAAACGCCAGGAGGGATAATGCTCGATCTTTTTGCGGATGCTGAACCCTGGCAGGAGCCGCTTGCGCCGGGGGCAGTTATCCTGCGCCGCTTTGCGCTCTCCCGTGCGGCGGCGCTGCTTGCCGGTATCGAAGAGGTGACGGCCGTTTCACCGTTTCGCCATATGGTGACGCCGGGCGGATACACCATGTCGGTGGCCATGGCCAACTGCGGCGAATTAGGTTGGGCGACAAACGCGCGGGGCTATCTGTATGCGCCGAACGATCCCACCACCGGCCAGCCGTGGCCCCCTATGCCTGCGGTTTTTCAGGCACTTTGTCACGATGCCGCGGTTGCGGCGGATTATGCCGACTTCCGTCCGGATGCCTGCCTGATTAACCGCTACGCCGTCGGCGCGAAGCTCTCTCTGCATCAGGACAAGGATGAGCCCGATCTGCGCGCGCCCATTGTCTCGGTATCGTTAGGTCTGCCCGCCGTCTTCCAGTTCGGCGGATTGCGCCGCAACGATCCGCTCAGGCGCATTATGCTGGAACATGGCGATGTGGTGGTGTGGGGCAGGGAGTCGCGGCTTTATTACCACGGCATTCAGCCGCTGAAGCCCGGGATTCACCCGCTCACGGGCGAGTACCGTTATAACCTGACCTTCCGTCAGGCGGGGTACAGTAAACTAAAATAAGAATTATTCTTGATGTCCGTGCAGGGCAGTTTACACTGCTGGCTGATTTTTATTGTCCGGATTGCCTGCATGCAACTACTTCTCCTTGTCTGGCGTCAGTATCGCTGGCCATTCATCGCCGTAATGGCGTTAAGCCTCGCCAGCGCCGCGCTGGGTATTGGCCTGATCGCGTTTATTAACGTGCGTTTGATTGAAATGGTCGATACTTCGCTCTCCGTATTGCCGGAATTTCTTGGCCTTCTCCTGCTGCTGATGGCGGTAACGCTCGGCTCTCAGCTGGCGCTGACCGCGCTCGGCCACCATTTCGTTTTCCGTTTGCGCAGCGAGTTTATCAAGCGGATTCTGGATACCCAGGTAGAACGCGTGGAACAACTCGGCAGTGCTTCTCTGCTGGCGGGGCTGACCAGCGATGTGCGCGCCATTACCATCGCGTTCGTTCGGCTGCCGGAGCTGGTTCAGGGGATCATTCTGACCTTTGGCTCTGCGGCCTATCTCGCCTGGCTCTCCAGCAAAATGCTGGCGGTGACCGCGCTGTGGATTGCGATCACCATCTGGGGCGGCTTTGTGCTGGTGTCACGCGTCTATAAACACATGGCGGTACTGCGCGAAACCGAAGATAAGCTCTATAACGATTACCAGACGGTACTGGAAGGGCGCAAAGAGCTGACCCTGAACCGCGAGCGCGCCGAGTATATCTTTAACAATCTCTATATCCCGGACGCGCGCGAATACCGGCACCATATTATCCGTGCGGATACGTTCCACCTGAGCGCGGTAAACTGGTCAAATATCATGATGCTGGGAGCGATTGGCCTGGTATTCTGGATGGCGAACAGCCTGGGCTGGGCGGACACGAACGTCGCGGCAACTTATTCGCTGACGCTGCTGTTCTTGCGTACACCGCTGCTCTCGGCCGTCGGTGCCTTGCCGACTCTGCTAAGCGCGCAGGTGGCGTTCAATAAGCTCAAAAAATTCGATCTCGCGCCGTTTAAAGCCGAATTCCCGCGTCCGGAGACCTTCCCGAACTGGCAGACGCTGGAGCTGCGTAACGTCACGTTCCGCTATCAGGACAACGCCTTCTCCGTGGGGCCAATCAATCTGACGATTCACCGCGGCGAGCTGCTGTTCCTGATTGGCGGCAACGGCAGTGGAAAATCGACCCTGGCGATGCTGCTCACCGGGCTTTATCAGCCGCAGTCTGGCGAAATTTTGCTGGATGGCAAGGCGCTGAGCGCAGAGAAGCCCGAGGATTATCGCAAGCTTTTCTCAGCGGTCTTCACCGACGTCTGGCTGTTCGATCGGCTGCTGGGGCCGGAAGGGCAACAGGCTAATCCTGCGCTGGTGGAGAAATGGCTGGCGCAGCTGCAGATGTCGCACAAGCTGGAGCTACAGGACGGGAAGATCCTCAACCTGAAGCTCTCCAAAGGGCAGAAAAAACGCGTGGCGCTGCTGCTGGCGCTGGCGGAAGAGCGTGACATCATTCTGCTGGACGAGTGGGCGGCCGATCAGGACCCGCATTTCCGCCGCGAATTTTATCAGGTGCTGCTGCCGCTGATGCAGGAGATGGGCAAAACCATTTTCGCCATCAGCCATGACGATCATTACTTTATTCATGCCGACCGTCTGCTGGAGATGCGCGACGGCAGGCTGAGCGAGCTGACCGGCGAAGAGCGCGATGCGGCATCTCGCGATGCGGTGGCGCGTACGGCCTGATGCCAATGTGCCGGGTGGCGGCTTCGCCTTACCCGGCCTACGTTTTTGTAGGCCCGTGCAAGCGTAGCGCAGCCGGGCACAATGATTTGCATAATATGCCGATTTTTTCTTCATCCCACTTCGTTGTTTATTCTTATTTACATATCCCCGCGCTATGCTTAATACCAACTTATTTCATGGATTTATGATTAATGTCGGTATTAAAGAAAAACAGCGCCAGGCAGCGTGACCAGGAACGTGCGCGACTTATCTGGCTTCTCACGACCGATAAAGCGGTCACTTCTACGTTATTAGGCAAACTCACCCTGGCTGAGCAATATGATGTCGGCACCCTGGCCGACGATATTGCTGAGGTAGGTGCGCTGGTTGCTCATTTACCCCCGCCGGATCTGGCGGATACCCTTGAAGCGCTCCCCTCAGAAGAACGCCACGCCCTGTGGCGGCTGGTGCAGGATCACGAGCGCGGGCAGGTGCTGCTTGAGGCCTCCGAAAACGTCTGGGATGACCTTATCGACGAGATGAGCGACCGGGATATTCTCGACGCCCTGCAAACCCTGGATATCGACGAGCAGATTTACCTCGTTCAGCACCTGCCGCGAAACCTGACCGGTCGCCTGCTGGCTTCCCTGCCTGCCGATGAACGCGCGCGCGTGCGCCAGGTGATGCACTACGAGAAAAACAGCGTCGGCGCGATCATGGAATTCGGCGTGATCACGGTGCGCCCGGACGTGACGCTCGGCACCGTGCAGCGCTACCTGCGCCGTCTGGGCAGGATGCCGGACAACACCGATAAACTGTTTGTCACCTCGCGGGATAAAACCCTGCTCGGCGAGCTGGAGCTGAAAACCATCCTGCTCAACAGCGCCCAGCGGAAGGTGAGCGAGGTGATGGAAAACGAGCCGATGGTCTTCTCCCCGGAAGACGATGCGGAAAAAGCGGCGCGTACCTTCGAACGTGACGACCTCGTGAGTGCCGCGGTCGTGGATTCCGTCGGCAAACTGATGGGGCGTCTGACCATCGATGAGATCGTTGACGTGGTCTATGAAGAGACCGATAACGACCTGCGTGCGCTTGGGGGGATCAGCGCCGAAGATGACGTCCATGCCTCCGTCGGCAAGGCGGTGAAAACGCGCTGGGCCTGGCTTGCTATCAATTTGTGTACCGCGTTTATCGCCTCCCGCGTGATTGACGGCTTTGAACATACCATTTCGCAGCTGGTGGCGTTAGCCTCGCTGATGCCGATTGTGGCCGGAATTGGCGGCAACACCGGAAACCAGACCATCACCATGATCGTTCGCGCGCTGGCGCTGGAAAATATTCAGCCGGGTAACTTTTCGTGGCTTATTTTTAGAGAGATGGGCGTCGCGCTAATTAACGGCCTGGTGTGGGGGGGCATTATGGGGGGCATCACCTGGTGGTTATACGACGATATGCCACTGGGCGGCGTGATGATGCTGGCGATGGTACTCAACCTGCTGGTGGCGTCGATAATGGGCGTGATTATCCCGCTGACGATGACCAAACTGGGGCGCGACCCCGCGGTGGGGTCGAGCGTGATGATCACCGCCATCACCGATACCGGCGGTTTCTTTATTTTTCTTGGACTGGCGACGATTTTTCTTCTTTAAGCCGACGCTTAGCGCGGGCGGGAAGCAGCGCCATGACGATGATCCCGCCCAGCACGCCAATTGCCAGGTTGCCGGTTGATACCGTTGCGGCCACGGTGACCAGCATCACCACCGTTTCCGCAATCGGGGCATTTTTTAACGTGGCTGGCTGAAGGCTGTGCCAGCTGAACGTTTTAATGGCGACAATCGCCATGATCCCGGCCAGCACGGCCATCGGGATTTTAGCCATCACTTCACTGAGCGCCGTCACGAGAATTAGCAATACGACGCCTGCCGCAATGGTGGAAAGGCGGCTTCGTCCTTTCCCCATCTCCACGTTGACGATGGTTTGTCCGATCATTGCGCAGCCCGCAATACCACCATAAAAACCGGACAGAATATTACCCACGCCCAGCCCGATGCTTTCACGGCGCTTGCTCGACGGCGTTGCGGTCAGCTCATCCACCAGCTTTGCCGTGAGCAGGGATTCCAGCAGGCCGACGAACGCGATACTCAGCGCGCACGGCCAGATGATGCTCAGCGTCTGTAAATTAAGCGGAACCAGCAGCTCGGTTAGCCCCGGTAAACCGCCGCTTATCGCGCCTTCATCACCCACGGTCGGCAGGATTTGACCGGTGGTCACGGTATAAAGCGTCAACACAACAATGGCAATCAGCGGCGACGGGACGCTTTTGATATAGCGCGGTACCCACAGCACGATCAGCACCGTCAGCACGAACAGGCCTACAATCAGCGGGCTTCGGCTCCAGAAGTGAGGTACCTGGGCGAAGAAAATCAAAATACCGAGCGCGTTAACAAACCCGGTCATGACGGCCTGAGGAATAAAGCGCATCAGCCGCGCCATGCCCGATACCCCAAACAGGATCTGAATCACGCCAGCCATCAGTACCGCCGGCAGAATGTACTGCACGCCGTGCTGATGCACCATCGGGCCAATGACCAGCGCGACGGAACCGGCCGCTGCCGTGACCATCGCCGGACGACCGCCCAGCACGGACAGGGCAAGACACAGCACCACGGAGGCAAAAAGGCTGACCTTCGGGTCAACGCCCGCGACCACCGAAAATGAAATAACTTCGGGGATCAGCGCCAGAGCGGTAATCACGCCCGCCAGCGTTTCACGCATCAGAAGTTTGGGTGAGCTGAGGACCGTGGTGACGCGGCCTTCGTTGGGAAAAGCAGGTTGGGGTAAGGACATAACAATTCGCTGGTTAGGGCAGGCTTCCGTGCGCGCGATCACAAAGTGCAGGATAGTAGCCAGAAAATGCCCCTATTGCCAGCCGCCAGCATAATCCCCTACAAACAATCCATCATTAAATTTCACAATTACAATAATTTCGTAACCTTTAAACAATATTTAAAAGTTGTTACCGTGCCCCCGCAGCTTTTTTCACCTGCAATTTCCACGCATCAAGCACTTTTACACTAAGGCATAAATTATGAAAAAAATGACTGCCATGCTCTTTTCTCTGGCCGTGGGGCTTAACACCGTCTCTATGGCGGCGAAAGCTGACGCACCAAAAGAGCAGGAAACGGACGTCCTTTTAATTGGTGGCGGTATCATGAGCGCCACGCTGGGAACCTATCTGCAAGAACTGCAGCCGGACTGGTCAATGACCATGGTCGAGCGCCTTGATGGCGTGGCGCAGGAGAGTTCGAACGGCTGGAATAACGCCGGTACCGGACATTCGGCACTCATGGAACTGAACTATACGCCGCAGAAAAAGGACGGTTCCATTAGTATCGAGAAGGCGGTAGAAATCAACGAAGCCTTCCAGATTTCTCGCCAGTTCTGGTCTCACCAGGTCAACAGCGGCGTGATGCACGATCCGCACTCCTTCATCAATACCGTACCGCACATGAGCTTTGTGTGGGGCGAACAGAACGTTAACTTCCTGCGCGCGCGCTACGCGGCTCTGCAGCAGAGCACGCTGTTCCGCGGCATGAAATACTCTGAAGACCACGCGCAGATCAAAGAGTGGGCTCCGCTGGTCATGGAAGGTCGTGACCCGAACCAGAAAGTCGCGGCGACCCGCACCGAAATTGGTACCGACGTCAACTACGGTGAAATTACCCGCCAGCTGGTAACGTCTCTGAAGAAGAAAGAAAACTTCAACCTGCAGCTCAGCACCGAAGTGCGCGGTTTCAAGCGCAACGCGGATAACAGCTGGAGCGTGACCGTTGCCGATCTGAAAAACAATGAAGCCGAACACGTCATCAAGGCGAAGTTTGTGTTTATTGGGGCAGGTGGCGCGGCGCTGAAGCTGCTGCAGGAGTCCGGTATTCCGGAAGCGGACGACTATGCGGGCTTCCCGGTTGGCGGTCAGTTCCTGGTGTCCGATAACCCGGAAGTGGTGAATCGTCATCTGGCAAAAGTGTACGGCCAGGCTTCTGTCGGTGCGCCGCCAATGTCCGTTCCGCATATCGATACCCGTATGCTTGACGGCAAGCGCGTGGTGCTGTTCGGACCGTTCGCGACCTTCTCCACCAAGTTCCTGAAAAACGGCTCTCTGTGGGATCTGCTGAGCGCCACGACCACCTCTAACGTCAAGCCGATGATGGATGTGGGGCTGGATAACTTCGACCTGGTGAAATACCTGATTAGCCAGGTGATGCTCTCTGACGACGACCGTTTCGAGGCGCTGAAAGAGTACTATCCGCAGGCGAAGAAAGAAGACTGGCGTTTGTGGCAGGCGGGTCAGCGCGTACAAATCATCAAACGCGATCCTAAAGAGGGCGGCGTGCTGCGTCTGGGTACGGAAGTGGTGAGCGATAAGGATGGCACCATCGCCGCGCTGCTGGGTGCTTCACCGGGTGCGTCTACTGCTGCGCCAATCATGCTGCACCTGATGGAAAAAGTGTTTAAGGATAAAGTTTCCAGCCCGGAATGGCAGGCTAAGCTGAAAACCATTATTCCATCCTACGGCACGAAGCTGAACGGTAACGTGGACGCGACGGAGCAGGAGCTGGAATACACCAGCCGCGTACTGCAGCTGCAATATGTGAAGCCGCAGGCTGCTGATGCTGCACCAAAAGCGGAGCTGAAGCCTCAGGCGGAAAACAAACCGGTTGCGGATATCGCGCTGTAAGATAAAAGCAAAACGGCAACATACGTTGCCGTTTTTGGTATTTTCCCCCTCTCCCTGTGGGAGAGGGTTGGGGCGAGGGCACCAGAGCGCACCCGACCTGGTTTTAACGTACTACCGCTTGTCCGACATTCTCATCAGCCTTCCACACGCGATATTTCACCTCGACGTTTTCAGGCGTATATACCACGATTGGCAGCTTGCTGTTGTAGCGCAGCAGACTGTTGTCACCCAGATACGCAGTCACAAATTTCTTCTCTTTTTTGCCGTCCGGGCAGGCCATCATGGTTGAGACCGGAGACGTCACTTTATCAAAGACGTAATAGTCGTAACCCCAGCCTTCCAGGGTTTTGCTTTCAAGTTGACCGCCCAGACGGTGCTGGTTGCAGTCCACTTCCAGCGTCTTGCCAATTAACAGTTCCACTTTGAAGTTCCCTTCATCCTGCTGAACCGGTAACTGAATCACCTGACGCTTCATCCCTTTGTCCGCTTTCGGATACGGGGCAACTTTTTCCAGCGGCTGCTCTTTTGGGGTATCGCTGGCGAAAGCACCGGTGCTGGCGCACGCGGCGGCGATGAGGGCGATGGCAAATTTAGGTGCGTTTTTCATTGTCATTCCTTTATGTCAAAACGATCCTGCACAGGTTAACATAACAACTATAAATGATTGGTGTTATTTACTTACATTTTCAATATATACAGAGTTATAAGCTTTTAATTTGCGTGTTATATGGTTGTTTGTGCTGGTGTGGAGTGGGGTGTCAGTTCGTGTTATTTTAAGCACTCTATAATGTTATTCATCTGTAAAGGGAAGAGAGATGGTTCGTGCAAAACTTAAAACACCTGAAGGCCGCAAATTTCTCCTGGCGCTGCTGGTGGTATTTATGATTGCTGCCGCGTGCGTTGGGCGGGCAACCATTGTTGGCGTTATCGAACAGTACAATATCCCCCTCTCAGCCTGGACGACCAGCATGTACGTCCTGCAATCGGCCATGATCTTCGTCTACAGCCTGGTGTTCACCGTTCTGCTGGCCATACCGCTGGGCATTTTCTTCCTGGGCGGTCGCGAGAAGCACTAAGCGTCGATATGCGAAAACTAAGCCATCCTGCGGGGTGGCTTTTTTTATGTCTGACGATATTTTACCCGCACTTCCAGGATATTCTGTTTCGAGCAAAATGTTCAACATACAGCAGGAGATGCGCAATGTTATCCCGGTTTGCAACACTCAGCCGGATCCCGAAAGGCGTCTGGGTTGTTGGGGGGGTCAGCATGTTGATGGATATCTCCTCGGAGATCATTCACAGCCTGCTACCGCTGTTTATGGTGACGACGCTCGGCGCCAGCGTGATTTTCATCGGTTTGATCGAAGGTCTGGCCGAAGCCACTGCGCTGTTTATCAAGGTATTTTCCGGGGCAATTAGCGACTATCTGGGTAAACGTAAAGGGCTGGCGGTGCTGGGCTATGGTCTCGGCGCGCTAAGTAAACCGTTGTTTGCTATTGCCTCTTCGTCCGGCATGATTCTGGGGGCACGGTTAATCGACCGGGTGGGGAAGGGGATTCGGGGGGCGCCGCGCGATGCGCTGGTCGCTGACGTTACGCCGCCGGAACTCCGCGGCGCGGCCTTTGGTTTGCGTCAATCTATGGACACCGTGGGCGCATTTCTCGGCCCGCTTTTGGCCGTTGGCTTGATGCTGCTGTGGAACGATGATTTTCGTACCATTTTCTGGATTGCGGTGATCCCCGGCGTACTCGCCGTTGCCTTGCTTTTCTTCGGCCTGCATGAGCCTAAAACCCCTGTCGAGCATAAACGAACGAATCCCATCAAACGAGAGAACCTCAGGCGTCTGGGTAAAGGCTGCTGGTGGGTGATTGGGTTAGGCGCCGTTTTCACACTCGCACGTTTCAGTGAGGCATTTCTTGTCCTCCGTGCCCAGCAGTCCGGCGTGCCGCTGGCATTGATCCCGCTGGTGATGGTGGCGATGAATCTGCTCTATTTCCTCTCAGCCTATCCGTTTGGCAAATTGTCCGACGTCATGAGCCACACCCGATTACTGCAGTGGGGGCTGGTGGTGCTGATAGGAGCGGACATTGTGCTGGCGCTGAGCACCCACTGGGTGGGCATTATTTTAGGCGTTGCGCTTTGGGGTGTGCATATGGGGATGACGCAAGGATTGCTGGCGGCAATGATTGCTAAAACCGCGCCAGCGGATTTACGCGGCACGGCTTTCGGTATTTTTAGTCTGGTCAGCGGCGTGGGATTATTAATAGCCAGCGTGGGAGCCGGGGTGATATGGGAAACGTTTGGCGCGGAATATACGTTTTATGCTGGTGCGGTGATTTGCCTGGTTGCGCTGGTGTATCTGCATAAAAAACCTGAAACGGTAAGATAGTATTTTTTTAGTGGGTAAAAATGTGGAAATAATGGCTTCTGGTTGACCTTTTTACGACGAGTCATCATTTTTTACCAAAGAGATTTTAGGGGTTAATGAAAATTCCGAGTTATGTAATTTTCTGATGCATTAACCTTATCTATAGAAACGGTCTTTTTCTGGACTAGGCATCTTTATTTTTTTATCCATATGTTAGCCGGTAATCTTAAACGATAGTTTTTATGCTCTCTTTATAAGATTTTTCCAATGAAATTGATTTTCATCAATAAAATACGTTAACCCAACAATAAATCTGTTATTTCTTCAGGCCGCCGATTTTAAAACTACCTTGTCGGCTAAAGATGGCTTAATTACGCCATGGTGAAGCCGTTAGACAGTGCTTTCATTACTCCTTTTTGGCATAAATCACTTACGAAAATTCCTAACGTAGATCTTTGATCTGTAAAGTTGATCTTGGTTGGTTCATTGCTCTATTATGCATGCGTAAACAAACGTCGTTCACTCAACAATCATTCCTCAAGGAAAGGGACTGCTATGGCTGATACGTTCCAGAATGAAGTACCCAAGGCGCGCATTAATTTAAAATTATCCCTGCATACGGGTGGTGCTCAGAAGAAAGTCGAACTGCCGCTTAAACTTCTCACCGTCGGTGATTTCAGTAATGGCAAAGAGAACCGACCATTATCCGAAAGGGAAAAAATCAACGTCAATAAAAACAACTTCAATAGTGTACTTTCGGAATTTAACCCGGAAGTAAATCTGAGTGTGAAGAATACGCTGACTGACGATGGTTCTGAGGAAGCTATTAAACTGAATTTTTCCGATATTAAAGACTTCGAACCGGAGCAGGTCGCCCGTCAGATCCCACAGCTTCGCGCCATGCTTGCCATGCGTAACTTATTACGGGATCTCAAATCCAATCTTCTTGATAACGCCACTTTCAGAAAAGAACTAGAGAAAATTCTTAAAGACCCGGCGCTGTCTCAAGAATTACGCGACGAAATGAGTGCTCTGGCGCCGAAATAAGCGGTGCTCGTCTTTTAATGGATTAATCGGGAATATGCTGATGTCTGTAAATACTGAAAATGCCTCCGTTCAGGGGCAGACCACACTACGTGAAAAAGAGAGCGTATACGCCTCCCTGTTTGACAAAATCAACCTGACCCCGGCCTCAAGCCTGGGCGATATCAATTCGTTTCTGGACGATGCGGCGCTGTCCGATGCGCCGGCTGGTGAACGCCTCACGGCGGCGATGCAGGTGTTTATGGACTGCATCCGCAAATCCGGTCAGCAGGTAGAAAAGCTCGATAAGTCGCTGATTGATCACCATATCGCGGAGCTGGATTACCAGATCAGTCGCCAACTGGACGCGGTGATGCACCATGAAGCGTTCCAGAAAGTAGAATCTCTGTGGCGCGGCCTGAAGCAGCTGGTGGACAACACCGACTACCGCCAGAACGTGAAAACCGAAATTCTGGACGTGTCCAAAGATGACCTGCGCCAGGATTTTGAAGATGCGCCGGAGCTTGTACAAAGCGGCCTGTACTGGCATACCTACACCGCCGAGTACGACACCCCTGGCGGAGAGCCGATTGGTTCCGTGATTTCGGCCTATGAGTTTGATGCCAGCCCGCAGGACATCGCGCTGCTGCGCAATATCTCGAAAGTCTCTGCCGCCGCGCATATGCCGTTTATCGGTGCTGTCGGTCCGGCCTTCTTCCTGAAGGAAAATATGGAAGAGGTCGCCTCCATTAAGGATATCGGCAACTACTTCGATCGCGCCGAGTACATCAAATGGAAAGCGTTCCGTGACACCGACGACTCACGCTATATCGGGCTGGTAATGCCGCGCGTACTCGGACGTCTGCCATACGGTCCCGATACCGTACCGGTGCGCAGCTTCAACTACGTTGAGCAGGTGAAAGGCCCCGATCACGAGAAGTATCTGTGGACCAGCGCGTCGTTCTCTTTCGCTTCAAACATGGTTAAAAGCTTCATCAATAACGGCTGGTGCGTCCAGATCCGTGGGCCGCAGGCGGGTGGGGCGGTAAAAGATCTGCCGATCCATCTGTATGACCTGGGCACCGGTAACCAGGTGAAAATCCCGTCTGAGGTGATGATCCCCGAAACCCGCGAATTTGAATTCGCTAATCTGGGCTTTATCCCGCTGTCGTACTACAAAAACCGCGATTACGCCTGTTTCTTCTCGGCCAACTCTGCCCAGAAACCGGCGCTGTACGACACGGCTGATGCCACCGCTAACAGCCGCATCAACGCGCGCCTGCCTTACATCTTCCTGCTGTCGCGTATTGCCCATTACCTGAAGCTCATTCAGCGTGAAAATATTGGTACCACCAAGGATCGCCGTCTGCTTGAGCTCGAACTCAACACCTGGGTACGCGGTCTGGTCACCGAAATGACCGATCCGGGCGACGAGCTGCAGGCATCGCATCCGCTGCGTGATGCGAAAGTTGTCGTGGAAGATATTGAGGATAACCCGGGCTTCTTCCGCGTGAAGCTGTTTGCAGTGCCGCACTTCCAGGTGGAAGGGATGGACGTCAACCTGTCGCTGGTTTCCCAGATGCCGAAGGCGAAATCGTAACGTAAGGCAGGAAGCCGATGAAAACGGAACAACCGTTATGGGGCAGGGGCATAATGGTCTCTCCCCAGCACTTCCAGCAACAGGTCGCATATGCGGCCTGGTCTGCAGAATGCATCGCCCGACTGGGTCTTTCCCATCCCTGGGGAGTGATTGAAGCCACTTTCGAACCGGAAGCACTGAAGCTGGGACGTCTGCAGGCCCGTCATCTGCATATGCGTTTTCAGGACGGTACGCTGATTGATACAGACAATGCTGACGACCTGCCACCCGTGTTATCACTTGAGAGTGAATCGCATGAGGTTGTGGTGGTGCTGGCACTTCCTTTGCTGCGGGCTAACGGCGGTAACTGCCTGAAACCCGATGAGGTGGCTGAGCGCCCTGTTCGCTATCGCCAGCGCTGGCGGGATGTGCGCAACGCCTTTGGGGAGGACACCCGCCAGATTGCGGTGATGAAGCCAGAACTGACCCTGCGTTTTGCCCATCAAAACAACAGCGATTATCTGACCTGTCCGGTTGCCCGCCTCCAGCAGGATTCACAGGGGAGCTGGGTTCTTGACGGGGGGTACATTCCGCCACTGCTGGCTTTACAGGGCAGCCGCTGGCTGGTGACCCAGTTGGAACAATTGCTGACCCAACTGCGGGCGCGCCTGAGCCGTCTGATGGCAATGCGCCGTGAAAGCAATGAGCGTATGGCTGACTTCGCCGTGGCTGATGTGTCCCTGTTCTGGCTGCTCAATGCCCTGAACAGTGCCGAGCCCGTGCTGGGTCAGTTTCAGCGTCAGCCGCAAAGTCCCCCTGAACGTCTGTATCCTGAACTGGCACGTCTGGCGGGCAGCCTGCTGACCTTCTCGCTTGAGCACCAGGTGAATGCAATACCGGTCTGGCAGCATGAGCAACTGAATAATGTCTTCCCACCGCTGTTTGATTTACTGGGCGACCTGCTGGAAGCCAGCCTGCCGTCGCGGGTGGTAGCGATTGAGCTTGAGCATGATGCCCGGCTTCACTTCTGGCAGGCTCGTCTGCATGACCCGCGTCTGCGTGAAGGGGCAGATTACTACCTCTCTGTGCGTTCACCTATGTCGGTGGCACAGCTGCAGGAGCAGTTCCCGCGCCAGTGCAAGGTCGGCAGTCCCGACCATGTCAGAAGTATCGTCAATTCATCGCGGGTGGGTGTGCCTCTGACGCCACTGCGTCATGTGCCGGCAGCTATTCCACTGCGTCTGGAAAACCAGTACTTCAGCCTTGATGTTTCTCATCCTCTGACCACTGAAATGCTTCAGGGTGGGATCTGTATGTTTTACGTCCCGGGGATGCTCGGCGAGCCTGAACTTGAACTCTTTGCGGTACTGAGAACATGAGTGAGCCTAAACGCGGCACCGCCGCGTCCATTGATATTGATGCCCTTTTGCAGGACACCTGGCTGCAGGCGATCAGCCTGCGTCACGGTCCGACTTTCCAGGATGGAGAAGGGCGTACGCTGTGGGAGCGATGCATTGCCGATGTGGAGCGCGTACAGCATGAGCTGAAAGCGAGCGAACTTGATGAAGCCAGCTGCCGGCATATTCTCACTGCACAATGTGCTCTGCTTGATGAGGCAGTTAAAGGCCGCGGTGTGGAGGATGACGCCTGCCTGCAGTGGTATGACATTCCCTTGCAGGGACACTTCCTCGGCACCATGGACGCCGGTGATACCCTGTGCGATCGGATGCGCGACGTGCTGCGTGAACCGGCTCCAGACCACGCCGTTGTGACCTGCTTCCAGCGGGTCATGATGCTGGGGTTCCTCGGTAGTTTCCGCTCCCTGAACGATCCGGAGCGCCAGAAACTCATTAATGCGCTTGATGAGTATGTCACGCCGTTCAGCTATCCACAAACCCATCCCGTTCTTGCAGAAAGTCGTGCAGGAAGAGGAATGGGCGGCTGGCTGGCATCATGGCCTGTACGCATTGGCCTGAGCGTGGTGGTGGTTGCCGCACTATGGTGGGGACTGGATCGCTGGCTGGATCAGACGCTGCTGACCCTGCTGCCGGGAGCCGTGAAATGAGTTCTGCACAACAGCGCGTGCTTGTGCTGTGGGCCGCCCTGCTGAGTGCAGTGGTCTGCCTGGGGTTTCTGCCGGCTTCCCGTCTGGTTTCTGTGCTCGTTCTGCTGATGGTACTGGGGCTTATCGTGGTGCTCTGGTATGCCGCCAGTCGTCGCGTGAAGCACGATATCTGTCTGAGTCTGGATGATCTGCCTGAAGCTACTTACCGTCAGCCTGTGGTGCTGGTCTGTGGCGATCTGCCGCTGGCCTGGCCGCATCAGTCGCCAGTACTGACCGTCACGCAGGGATGCTGGATCCGCGTGGAGGACCATCAGGATCTGGAGCAGGTCGCCCGTCAGATATTGTGGCTGCGTCCTGACTGGGAACGACAGCTGTCGGTGATGGTCAATGTCTGCCCGCAGAAACATGCTGACAGTGGAGCACTGACCAGTCGCCTGCTGAGCCTGCGCTGGCAAATCAGCCAGCTGCGTAAAGAAACCGGTCACGGTGTGCCGCTGGTGCTGAATGGTCAGATCGGCAGCGCGATGACGAATGACATGCTCTGGCAGGCGGCTATCCCGGGTGAAGGGGTGAGGGTCTGGCGCGAGTGTTCAGTGCCAGGCTCAATCGCTGCATGGGTCACCACCGGCGGAACGCCTGCCATGCAGCAGCAGGTGCTGATGAACAGCCTGATGAGCTGGTTCCATCAGCACGTTAAAACCGTCTTTATGGATGAGAACCCCGATGTGCCGGTCATAGCACCTGCCGTGGTGCTATGGGGAATGGGACCAATCCTGGCCGGAAGCCTGGCCACATCGGCCTGGACGACGTGGCTGTCCCGTCACACCGCGATGCAGCAGGTGTCTGGCTGGCAGCCAGTGGGAACGGACAGTACGGTTATTTCCCCGTTCCCGGATTTTATCCTGCCATTGCTGCCGGAAGGGCGAGGCCTGACGCCGCGTGAGCGTACCTGGCGCTGGGCGCTCGGGATCTTCACCCTGGCGTCCATTGCTTCGCTGCTCAGCAGTGGCTGGAACAATCACCAGCTGCTGCAACGCGTGAGCTTCGATATTGCACGCTACGACCGTATTCCGATGAATGATTTCGGCCCGAAGGCCGACGCTGTTGCCGTCCTGCGTGACGATGCGGCACTGCTGGATGACCTGGCGCGCAATGGCGTGCCGATCCGACTGGGTCTGGGCCTGTATCAGGGGGAACGTCTGCGCATGCCTGTGCTGGAAGCGATCCGCTCGTATGTGCCACCGCCGCCCAAACCGCAACCGAAACCCAAACCGGTACCGAAAATTGTACGTCTCGACAGCATGTCGCTGTTCGATTCTGGCAAGTTTGTGCTGAAAGCGGGCTCCACCAGAATGCTGGTGAATTCGCTGGTCGGCATCAAAGCGAAGCCGGGCTGGTTGATTGTCGTGTCCGGGCATACCGATAACACCGGCAATCCGCAACTGAACCAGACGCTGTCCCTGAAGCGTGCTGAAGCGGTGCGCGACTGGATGCGTGACACCGGCGACGTGCCGGAAAGCTGTTTTGCAGTGCAGGGCTATGGCGAAAGCCGTCCTGTCGCAACCAACGACACTCCGGAAGGGCGTGCGCTTAACCGCCGTGTCGAAATCAGTCTGGTACCGCAGGCGAATGCTTGCCAGATACCAGGCAATTCCAAAGCGTCATCGCAGGATGATGACGTATCACAACACAATGGAGAGTAATTCCATGGCAATTCCTGTTTATCTTTGGCTGAAAGACGACGGCGGCGCGGACATTAAAGGTTCTGTGGACGTTCAGGATCGTGAAGGCAGCATCGAGGTGGTGGCTCAGGAGCATAACCTGTACATCCCGACCGATAATAACACCGGCAAGCTGACCGGCACCCGTATTCACACGCCTTTCCTGTTCACCAAAGAAATCGATTCGTCCAGCCCGTACCTGTACAAGGCAGTGACTACCGGTCAGACCCTCAAGTCTGCGGAATTCAAGTGGTACAAAATCAACGATGCGGGTCAGGAGGTGGAGTACTTCAACACCAAACTGGAAAACGTGAAAGTGGTGAAAGTGAACCCTGAAATGTATGACATCAAGGATCCTTCCAAAGAGAAGCATAACCATCTTGAGCGCGTAGAACTGCGTTACGAAAAAATCACCTGGACCTACAAGGACGGCAACATCATTCATTCCGATTCCTGGAACGAACGCGCCACCGCGTAAGCCCGATGCGGACAGGGTTTCCTGTCCGCAGTTTTTTGCTGAGTGCCTGTCCGAAATGGGCTTTCAGTAAAGAAACCCACAAACTGCCAGCCCGACCGTATGCGCTTTGGTCTCCCTCACGGGAAACAGCGAGGGGCGGTAGCGTGTCCAGGAACCGACAAAGAGAGAGATTCATGGAAAATCCAGCCATCCTGTTGCGACGTCTGAACCCTTACTGTGCCCGTGCGATGGAAGGTGCTGCGTCACTCTGCCAGACCCGTGCCCATGCGAAAATTTTGCCGGAGCACTGGCTGCTGAAGTTGCTCGAACAGGGGGAAGGTGACCTGACGGTGCTGGCACGCCGCTACGAGTGGGATATGGATGCACTGTGGCAGGATTTGCTCGGCTGGCTGGATAATCAACCTCGTTCGGTACGCCGCCGCCCGCAGTTATCCGCCGATATTCAGAAGCTAATGCAGGAAGCCTGGATGCTGGCCTCACTGGCAGGTGAGCAGAGTATCCGCAGCGTTCACCTGCTGATGGCGCTGACGGAAAACCCGCGACTTGCACGCTGTGACGGTCTGTGGCCCCTGTTGACGCTCGGGATGAGCCAGCTTTCACGTTTGCGCCCGTTGCTGGATGCCCAATCTGATGAGCGTCCGGATCGGCAACTTGAAGCTGAACTGGTAAAGGATCACGGTAGTGAGGTGGAGTTTGTTGGCCGCCCGGCCGGTGCAGAACTGAAAGAAGGTGAGCTGAACCCGGCGCTGCAGAACGCCCTGGATAAATTCACCCTCGACGTCACCGCCAAAGCGAAAGAAGGCAAGATTGATCCGGTGTTCGGTCGTGATACGGAAATCCGCCAGATGGTGGACATCCTCTCCCGTCGTCGTAAAAACAACCCGATCCTGGTCGGAGAACCTGGGGTGGGTAAAACCGCACTGGTCGAAGGGCTGGCGCTCAGAATTGCCGAAGGCAACGTACCGGAATCCCTCAAACCAGTCATCCTGCGCACTCTTGATCTCGGTCTGTTACAGGCGGGGGCGGGCGTGAAAGGCGAGTTCGAGCAGCGCCTGAAAAACGTCATCGATGCGGTGCAGCAGTCACCGGTGCCGATCCTGCTGTTTATCGACGAAGCCCACACCATTATTGGTGCGGGCAACCAGGCGGGGGGCGCGGATGCCGCCAACCTGCTGAAACCGGCACTGGCCCGCGGCGAACTGCGCACTATTGCCGCGACGACCTGGTCTGAATACAAGCAGTATTTTGAGCGCGATGCGGCGCTGGAACGTCGCTTCCAGACGGTGAAAGTGGACGAGCCGGACGACGACATCGCCTGTCTGATGCTGCGTGGCCTGAAATCCCGCTACGCTGAGCACCATAACGTGCACATCACCGACGACGCGGTTCGCGCCGCGGTCACGCTGTCGCGTCGCTACCTGACCGGCCGCCAGCTGCCGGACAAGGCCGTTGACCTGCTGGATACTGCCGCTGCGCGCGTACGGATGGGCCTCGATACCGTGCCAGAACAAATTGTGCGCCTGAAAGCACAGCTGACCGCACTGGCGCTGGAAGAGCAGGCGCTGCTGGAAGATATTGCCGCCGGCAGCAACAGTCATGGCGATCGCCTGGGGGCCATTGAGCAGCAGCGGACTGAACTGACAGCACGTATCGGGGAGCAGGAGGCGCGTTTCAGCAACGAAAAGGCGCTGGCGCAGCAGCTGATGGCCAGCCGGCAGGATATCAGCCAGCAGGCTGAAATTTCCGACCTGCAACAACAGCTGGAGCAGGTGCAGCAGGGAGATATGCTGGTTCAGGTAGATGTGGATGCCCGCACGGTCGCCAACGTTATCGCCGACTGGACCGGTGTGCCGCTGTCTTCCCTGATGAAAGACGAACAGACAGAACTGCTGACCCTGGAAAACGAAATCGGTAAACGCGTGGTCGGCCAGGATGTGGCGCTTGAAGCCATGGCCCAGCGCCTGCGCGCCGCCAAAACTGGCCTGACGTCCGAGAACGGCCCGCAGGGCGTGTTCCTGCTGGTCGGCCCCAGCGGTGTGGGTAAAACCGAAACCGCGCTGGCGCTGGCGGATGTGCTGTACGGCGGCGAAAAATCCCTGATTACCATTAACCTCTCCGAATACCAGGAGCCGCACACCGTATCTCAGTTGAAAGGCTCGCCGCCGGGCTATGTCGGCTACGGGCAGGGCGGGATCCTCACCGAAGCCGTGCGCAAGCGTCCGTACAGCGTGGTGCTGCTCGATGAAGTGGAAAAGGCGCACCGCGACGTGATGAACCTGTTCTATCAGGTTTTCGACCGCGGCTTTATGCGCGACGGCGAAGGGCGTGAAATTGACTTTCGTAATACCGTTATCCTGATGACCTCCAACCTCGGCAGCGACCACCTGATGCAGCTGCTGGATGAACAGCCGGATGCCACCGAAGGCGATCTTCACGAACTGCTGCGTCCGATTTTACGTGACCACTTCCAGCCCGCGCTGCTGGCCCGCTTCCAGACCGTGATTTACCAGCCGCTGGCGGAAGCGGCCATGCGCACCATCGTGGAAATGAAGCTGGCGCAGGTCAGTAAACGCCTGCATCGTCACTATGGCCTGAGCACGCATATTGATGAGAGCCTGTATGACGTGCTGACGGCCGCCTGCCTGCTGCCGGATACCGGCGCGCGCAACGTCGACAGCCTGCTTAACCAGCAAATTCTGCCGGTGTTGAGTCAGCAGTTGCTGACCCGCATGGCCGCCAGACAGAAACCACAGTCGTTACACCTCAACTGGAGTGAGGAAGAGGGTATCGGGCTGGAGTTTGACCGGACACAGGGAGCGCACGCATGAGCAGTAATCCTCCGCTACAATTCAGCCACAGCCATCACCTGCTTTCGGTGAAGGGCTGTGATGCCGGGCTTGATGTGCTGGCGTTTGAGGGCGATGAAGCCCTGAGTAAACCTTTCAGCTACCGTATTGAATTCACCAGCGCTGAGCATGCCATCAGCAAAGAGATGATGCTGATGAAGCCCGGTTCGCTGACGCTGCAGGCCCCGGTTGACCAGGGTTACGGCATTAAGCTGCAGCAGCCGGTGCGGGTGATACAGGGGGTGGTGAGCGGTCTGGAGCGCCTCAGCACCTCAAAAGATGAAACCCGCTACGCGGTAACGCTTGAGCCGCGTCTGGCGCTGCTAAGCCGTTCGCACCAGAACGCCATTTACCAGGACATGTCCGTCCCGCAGATTGTGGAAAAAATCCTGCGCGAGCGCCACGGCATGCGCGGCCAGGATTTTCTGTTTTCGCTCACCCGAGAGTATCCACGGCGTGAGCAGGTGATGCAGTACGGTGAGAACGACCTGCACTTTATCACCCGCCTGCTGGGTGAGGTCGGCATCTGGTTCCGCTTCACCACCGACACGCGGCTGAACATCGACGTGGTGGAATTTTACGACAGCCAGCAGGGGTATGAGAAAGGCCTGACGCTGCCGTCGGTGCCGCCGTCAGGGCAGCACTCGCAGGGCGTGGATTCAGTATGGGACATGGAGAGCCGTCATAACGTGGTGCAGAAGCAGGTCAGCACCCGCGACTACAACTACCGTCAGGCCACGGAGGACATGAACACCCTGGTGGACGCGACCGGCGGGGATGCCACCACCTGTGGTGAGGCCTATCATTACGGCGATAATTATCTGACGCAGGGAAGTGTGTATGACCGTAACCCGGCCCCGGAATCCGGCGCGTTCTATGCCCGCATTCGTCACGAGCGTTACCTGAATGGCCAGACGAAGACCCGGGCCTTCACCAGCTGTCCGACCCTCTCTCCGGGGCAGGTAGTGAAAGTCACCGGTGGTTATGAAGTGGCCGAGGTATTTTCGCAGGGCGTGGTTGTCACGGCGATGCACAGCCATGCGCGGCGTGATGAGGATTTTGGCGTCAGGTTTGAGGGCATCCCGGACAGCACGGATGTTTGTTTCCGCCCGGAGCCAGGTTCACGCCCGGTGATGGCCGGTACGTTACCGGCCCGCGTCACCAGCACCACCGAAAATGACACCTACGGGCATATTGACAAAGACGGGCGCTACCGCGTCAGCATGCTGTTCGACCGGGATAACTGGGAGACCGGGTTCGAGAGCCTGTGGGTACGTCAGTCCCGCCCGTATGCCGGAGACGCCTACGGCCTGCACCTGCCGCTGCTGGCGGGCACCGAAGTGGCGATTGGCTTTGAGGACGGTAACCCGGACAGGCCGTACATCTCCGGTGTGCTGCACGACTCGGCGCACGGTGACCACGTCACCATCCGCAACTACAAACGTAACGTGCTGCGGACGCCTGCGAACAACAAAATCCGCCTCGACGACGAGCGCGGAAAAGAGCATATCAAGGTCAGCACGGAGTACGGCGGCAAGAGTCAGCTGAATCTCGGCCACTTAGTTGACAGCGAAAAACAACAGCGAGGTGAGGGGTTTGAGCTCAGAACCGACAGCTGGGGCGCCATCCGTGCGCAGAAAGGGATTTTTATCAGTGCTGACGGCCAGGCAAAGGCGCAGGGGCAGGTGCTGGAGATGGGAGCTGCGCTGAGTCAACTGCAACTGGCCCTGAACCAGGCCGAGGCCCTGAGCGGTGCAGTTGAAACAGCCAAAGCCGAACTGGCTGATATCCAGGCTCAGAAGGCTCTGCTGCAGCAAACGCTTACCGGTTTGAAGCAATCTGCGTTATTACTCTCTGCTCCGGAGGGCATTGCCCAGAGCACGCCCAAAAGTGTGCAGCTGTCAGCGGGTGAAAATGTTATCAGTACCAGCGGTAAACATACTGATTTCAGCGCACTGAAAAGATTCACCGTGGCGGCCGGGGAGAGGGTGAGTTTATTTGCCCAAAAGCTGGGTATCAAAATGTTTGCCAGCCAGGGGAAGGTGGAGATACAGGCGCAGGGCGATGAGATGACGCTGGATGCGCTGAAAGATATCCGCATCAGCAGCAGCGAAGGTAAGCTTGTCATCAGCGCGAAGCAGGAAATCATTCTCACCAGCGGAGGCGGTTATATCCGTATTGCTGATGGTACCGTGGAGTGCGCTGCACCGGACAAAATTATCCAGCGGGCAGCAGTATGGCAGAAGTTTGGCGGGCAAAGTATGAGCCAGGCGATGCAGAGCTGGGAAAACACTGATTTTGCCATAACGCCTGAAGTCAGAAGATTATCGGATGACTCGCCGGTGGCCGGTCTGAAGCTGGGTTTAACAGGCGGGGATGGCACGCAGCAAAGTTTAGCGACTTCCGCTTCAGGGACCACTGCGGTGCAGAATAATGTAAATGTCGATTCTCTCAACGCCTCTTTGCTGGATAAAACATAAGGCGCTCTGTTATTTCGGAACATATCTTCGGGGAAAGCACAAGGTTGATTGCCCCGAATGTCTTTCTGAAAAGTATTTTCCTGAACGGAAAAAGGACGGAATTTATGGTGAATGAAAATACCACAGGTCATAACAGTAGCCGCTCTATAACCTGTATAAAACCAGAATGGGATGACAGTGGAAAGGTCTACTGGCCCGACATACAGAATCAAAAAAAATCAGAGAATGCTAAAGCCGTTTTGCTTCAGCCGCCTGTCAAAGCGATCCCCGTTATCTTCCTTCCCGGGGTGATGGGGACTAATTTGATGTCAAACAAAGCCTCTCAAACCGAAGATATTTGGCGTGGCGATAGTATGGGAGGAGTATTTCTTAAATGGGCGGGAAAAGACGGAGATCGTAGAAGAAAATTACTTAATCCCGACACCACAAAGGTGGATAACCGTGGGGATATTAACCAGACCATCTATTCTCCGATTTCCGATGATGGGAAATTATTTACAACCCGCCGGGATCGGGGCTGGGGGGAGGTTTTATCCTTCAGCTACGGTAAATTTTTGAGTGTTTTACAAGGTGCACTGTTGGATGACTGGCAGCAGGATCTTGTTAACTACGGCAAATCAGCGCCTGATAAAAAGGGTGTACTAAGCCAGCTAGTCGGCAAATCTTTGTCTGGGGGAAAAGATGCCGAAATTACCGGTGAATCTGTCCTGACCCAGGAAGAACTGAACCATTTTCAGAACTTTTTAATCCCGGTTCACGTTTATGGCTATAACTGGCTGCAGGATAATAAAACCTCGGCGGAAGGGCTGGTCGCCTTTATCGACAGGACGATAAAGCTCTATAACAATTACTGCGGACACGGCATGCCTTTTCCTCCCGGACAGGAAAAAGTCATTATCGTCACCCATTCCATGGGCGGGCTGGTGGCGCGCTATGCGTCCCAGGTCAGCGGAGCAAAAGATAAAATTCTGGGAATAGTTCATGGGGTGATCCCCGACCTTGGCTCGCCGGCGGCGTACCGCCGCATGAAGGTTGGCGCAAAACAGGAAGGCATGGCCGGGGCCGTGCTGGGCAATACGGCAGAAGAGCTGATGCCGGTCCTGGCCAGGGCTCCCGCACCGCTTCAGCTCTTGCCCTCGGCGAAATACCTTGCCGGGACTCCCTGGCTGACCGTGGAAGGGGCTGGCGAAGACGGCAGTGATATTAAATTGCCGCAGACCCGGGATCCTTTCGGTGAAATTTATCTGAATAAAACTCTCTGGTACCGCCTGTATGAGTCCGACATTATAGATATGGATGAGGCAGTTAGTCAGAGTAACTGGACTAACTATGTACGTTTAGTTGATAAGCCTGTCCGCAAGTTTATTTCTCTCATGGATAGTAGAGGCTATCACCCAAATACTTATGCTTTTTACGGCCATAAAATCGCCTCCGACGGCACCCTGGCGTGGCGAAAAACCTCGATCACCTATCCGAAAAATATACATGAGAGTGACAGGCAATTGCCTAATAATTACCGGGAGATCCCTCTACCTTTTAATCGTTCTCAAATGTATGAGGTTACCTCATCAAAAACGCCGGGTGATGGCACAGTCCCGGTAGAGTCGCTGAGCTCTATATGTCGTAACAGCGAAATCAAAAGCGTTCTGGCGACCAGTGTGGACCACCAGGGGGCCTACGACGTCAGCAGCCTAAAGGATATAAAAGACAGGCCAGCCCTGCAGTTTACCCTCAGGGCCATTGTGAAAATGGTTCAGGAGATCCCTATCCCATGAATGCTATTCGGCAGCTTACAGCGTTATCTCTTATGACGGGCAGTATATTTCTCATTGCCCAGGCTATGGCATCCACGCCAGCGCAGAAGGACAATACAGTGATAAATACTTTGTTTACGCAGACCAAACCGCAGTGTATCGGGCGCTACGTGATTGATGTTCCCGAGTCGTTTAACAACCAGCTTCACGATATGATTTTTATCGATGATTTTAAAATTGAAAGCAAGCCGCTCTATCCACCCGCATTTAAACAGCGGGTGCAGTTAAGAGAGCAGGAACTGCGTGATGCTATAAATAAGCCTGAAAATGAGTCTGTAAATGCACCGTTTATAAAAGAAAAAATTGAGTTGCCTGATGGTAAGGGGGTTATTTTTGACAGGAATATTTCAGGAGAAGATGACCTCGGAAGAGTTTTAGAAGCACATGTGTTTGTAAATGCGACAGCTTTTATTATTACGACGGAAATACTTGATTTATCCAGCCCTAAATATAGAGAAAGAAAAAAGACATACATTAAAGCTGGCTTTACCGAGGCTCAAATGAATGAGAAGCCAGCCAAAGTGGCGGCCGTGCAGTCTCTGATATCAAGGTTAAGCGGCAGAAAAGATGAGGACATTCCGTCAGCTAAAGGTGTGTGTATTCCGAATGGGTTTATCCGGGATGATGGCGGAAAACATAAAGAAAGTCTCACATTTCGGTATGAAAATGATGATTTTGTTTTTGGTGTCGATATGGATAACACAATTAAGGGTTCGGGAGACACCCTTTTTAACCGTGATGCGCAAATTAATGAGGCACTTAAAACATCAAATCAGTACACCATAAAGAAAGTGGCACTCTCACCGAACGGTATTCCGGCGGAGTCATGGCTATTTGGTGGTGTCCAAATCATCAGGAATCCGGCAACGGGAAAAGATGAAAAGAACACATTCTATAATTTTATGCTTTATGCTAATGAGCGCGATGCCACACCGGATAAGCCGAATCTTAACATTGGGTTCGGCAGTGAGTATAAAAAAACGCGCTACAGCGAAGCGCAGATGATTGAAATCTGGGACCGGTTGGTAAATTCCCTGCGCTATAAATGACAGGTCAAGATGGAGCCTGGCGTTGCACTCCGTCTCTTCCGAAGAGCCCGCCAGGCGTACAGAAAAGGAGTTCTCACCATGCAATGTATTTGTGTACGTATGGCCTTAGCGTTTGTGGCTGCCGGGATGCTTTGTATTACCCCTGTAACGGCAACCACGCCAGTCCAGAAGGACAGTCCAGTGATAAATAATTTATTTGCGCAAACCAAACCGCAGTGTATCGGGCGCTACGTGATTGATGTTCCCGAGTCGTTTAATAATCAGCTTCACGATATGATTTTTATCGATGATTTTAAAATTGAAAGTAAACATCTTTATCCGCCTGCATTTAAACAGCGGATGCAGCTAAGAGAGCAGGCGCTGCGTGATGCCACGAATAAACCAGGTAACAGACCTGAAAACGCCCCTTTTTTAAAAGAGGTTATTCTTCTTTCTGATGGAAAGGGAGCAATTTTTGATCATAATGAGTCGGGTGCTCCTGATATATACAGGCAACTGGAGGCCCATGTTTATTCAGGCATGATAGCCTTTGTGATTACTACAGATATCCGTGATTTTTCAGACAAGAAGCACCGCGAAAAAAAACCAAATATCTAGCCAGAGGGTTTACTGAGGCCGACGCAAATACCAAACCAGCCAAACTGGCCGCCCTGCAGTCTCTGATATCACGGCTTAGCGGCAGAAAAGATGAGGACATTCCGTCAGCTAAAGGTGTGTGTATTCCGAATGGGTTTATCCGGGATGATGGCGAAAAGCATCTGGAAAAAATTACATTTAGTTATGAAAGTGACGACTTTATTTTAGGTATATATACAAACAATAAATATCCTGGTTCTGAGGACACCCTGTTTAATCGTAGCGCACAAATTAACGAAGCGCTTAAAACCTCAAATCAGTACACCATAAAGAAAGTAGCTCTCTCTCCGAATGGTATTCCGGCGGAGTCATGGTTGTTTGGTGGTATCCAAACCATCAGAAATCCGGCGACGGGGCAGGATGAGAAGAATACATTTTATGATTTTGATTTTAAAGCCAATGAGCGTGATGCTACAGCAGATAAGCCAAGGTTTGGTATTGGACTCACCAGCGAGTATAAAAAAACGCGTTACAGCGAAGCACAGATGATAGAAATCTGGGACCGGCTGGTAAATTCCCTGCGCTATAAATGACAGGTAAAGATGGAGCCTGGCGTTGCACTTCGTCTCTTCCGAAGAGCCCGCCAGACGTACTGAAAAGGAGTTCTCACCATGCAATGTATTTGTGAACGTATGGCCTTAGCGCTTGTGGCTGCCGGGATGCTTTGTATTCCCCCTGTAACGGCATCCACGCCAGTGCAGAAGGACAGTTCAGTGATAAATATTTTGTTTGCGCAAACCAAACCACAGTGCATCGGGCACTATGTGATTGACGTTCCCGAGTCGTTTAATAATCAGCTTCACGATATGATTTTTATCGATGATTTTAAAATTGAAAGCAAACCGCTCTATCCACCCGCGTTTAAGCAGCGGGTGCAGTTAAGAAAGCAAGAGCTGAATGGGGCAATAACTATACCAGGGAATAAACCAGAAAATGCACCCTACATCAAACAAATTATTCAACTGCAGGGCAATAAAGGCGTGATTTTTGATCGAAATGATTCAGGCTCTGCGGATTCATTCCGACATCTGGAAGCGCATGTTTATGTAAATGGTGTTGCATTTATTATTACTACCAAGATCTTAGACTTGTCTGCTGCTAAGTATGAGGAGGAGAAAAAAACATATCTCAATGCTGGTTTCTCCGAGATGGAAACTAACACTAAGCCCACCAAACTGGCAGCCATGCAGTCTCTGATATTACGGCTTAGCGGCAGAAAAGATGAGGACATTCCGTCAGCTAAAGGTGTGTGTATTCCGAATGGGTTTATTCGGGATGATGGCGAAAAGCATCTGGAAAAAATTACATTTAGTTATGAAAGTGACGACTTTATTTTAGGTATATATACAAACAATAAATATCCTGGTTCTGAGGACACCCTGTTTAATCGTAGCGCACAAATTAACGAAGCGCTTAAAACCTCAAATCAGTACACCATAAAGAAAGTAGCTCTCTCTCCGAATGGTATTCCGGCGGAGTCATGGTTGTTTGGTGGTATCCAAACCATCAGAAATCCGGCGACGGGGCAGGGTGAGAAGAATACATTTTATGATTTTGATTTTAAAGCCAATGAGCGTGATGCTACAGCAGATAAGCCAAGGTTTGGTATTGGACTCACCAGCGAGTATAAAAAAACGCGTTACAGCGAAGCACAGATGATAGAAATCTGGGACCGACTGGTAAATTCCCTGCGCTATAAATGACAGGTCAAGATGGAGCCTGGCGTTGCACTTCGTCTCTACCGAAGAGCCCGCCAGACGTACTGAAAGGAGTTCTCACCATGCAATGTATTTGTGTACGTATGGCCTTAGCGTTTGTGGCTGCCGGGATGCTTTGTATTACCCCTGTAACGGCATCCACGCCAGTGCAGAAGGACAGTCCAGTGATAAATACTTTGTTTGCGCAAACCAAACCACAGTGCATCGGGCACTATGTGATTGACGTTCCCGAGTCGTTTAATAATCAGCTTCACGATATGATTTTTATCGATGATTTTAAAATTGAAAGTAAACCTCTCTATCCGCCTGCATTTAAACAGCGGATGCAGCTAAGAGAGCAGGCGCTGCGTGATGCCACTAATAAACCAGGTAACAGACCTGAAAACGCCCCTTTTTTAAAAGAGGTTATTCTTCTTCCTGATGGCAAGGGAGCAATTTTTGATCATAATGAGTCGGGTACTCCTGATATATACAGGCAGCTGGAGGCCCATGTTTATTCAGGCATGATAGCCTTTGTGATTACTACAGATATCCGTGATTTTTCAGACAAGAAGCACAGCGAGAAAAAAACTAAATATCTAGCCAGAGGGTTTGCTGAGGCTGACGCAAATACCAAGCCAGCCAAACTGGCCGCCCTGCAGTCTCTGATATCACGGCTTAGCGGAAGAAAAGATGAGGACATTCCGTCGGCTAAAGGTGTGTGTATTCCGAATGGGTTTATCCGGGATGATGGCGGAAAGCATAAAGAAAGTCTCACATTTCGGTATGAAAATGATGATTTTATTTTTGGTGTCGATATGGATAACACAATTAAGGGGGCGGGAGACACCCTGTTTAACCGTAGTGCGCAAATTAATGAGGCACTTAAAACATCAAATCAGTACACCATTAAGAAAGTGGCGCTCTCACCGAACGGTATTCCGGCGGAGTCATGGCTATTTGGTGGTGCCCAAATCATCAGAAATCTGGCGACGGGGCAGGATGAGAAGAATACATTTTATGATTTTGATTTTAAAGCCAATGAGCGTGATGCTACAGCAGATAAGCCAAGGTTTGGTATTGGACTCACCAGCGACTATAAAAAAACGCGTTACAGCGAAGCGCAGATGATTGAAATCTGGGATAGGCTAGTGAATTCCCTTCGTTATAAGTAGCGCTGGTAAAATTAGTCATGCTTTCCGTATACATCCACAATATTTGAAAATAGAGGATGCGCAATGAGTGTCGGTTATTTTTTAAGAGTCGGTGATAGCACCACCTGTGGTGGGAAGATCCTTACCGGCGATCCAACATTTCAATGGTATGGCGTTTCTGCTGCCAGAGAAGGAGATATGGTTAACTGCGGTAAGCACCCGGGAACGTACAAAATCTTAGGCGGAGCTGCGGATACATTCGATGGAGGCCAGGTTCTGGCGGGGTCACTTGATAGCTTTAGTTCCTGCCCATGTCACGCGAAATTTATCCCCGGTATTCCGGATAGCTACTCCAGGGATGATGCAGGGGGATTGGAAAAAACAATCTCCACTGTTACAGAGACTAATTCTGTAGTGGATAATTTATGGATAAGCTTTGCTTTGCCAAAAACTGAAAATTATTCAGGCCTTAATTATCGTTTGACAATGGATGATGGCAGCGTACATAAAGGGATGTTCGATGAAAATAACAAGGTATATATTCCTTCTGTTTCTGCCAGATCCTGTATTTCTGTTGAAATTGAAAGTCCGGGTAATGATAACAGCGTTTGTGAAAGTTTGACCAGCCAACTATTGAAGAATATTATGGGGTGATTAATGGACTATATGATCATTAAAGGTCTGTATGAGGCCGGGCAAGAGCATGAGTTGGAATCCCCTGTGTTGGATAATGCAATTGCGGCTCTTGAGGGCGCCGCTATCAAGTTTTCTACTGATACTATCAACGATGCCAATGTCAGGACCAGTTACACATCAAATATTAAAAGAGTTACATTAGAAGTAAAGGAAATGGTTAAAGCCAGGAAAATAACGGTAAAAGAAGCTTCTGAATTTTGCTATGAGATGAGAAACAAAATTCTTGAGGAGCACAGAAAATACACCTCATCAACAGGATTGTCATTTGCTGAAAAGCATAAAAAAACCCCCCCAAAATTAGATGACCTATACGATAAGTATGCTTTTAAAAAATTCGAACGTTCTTTTAAAGAGTTAACTGCACAGCAGAGAAATTCTATTCATTACGAAATTATTGAGTCATCTGCACGAGGCAATCCTAAATTTAATGCATCAAACAAAAGACTAAAGGTAATGGGAAAGGTTGGTGTTTTAATAACGGCGTCACTGGCAACCTATGAAATACTAAATGCTGAAAATAAACCTAAAGAAGCGATAAAACAGGGGGTGCAAATTGGTGGTGGTGTCGCTGGTGGGTGGTTAGCAGGGCTCGCCGTAGCGCCACTTTGCGGGCCGGGAGCTCCGGTCTGTGCAATTGCACTAGTTTTATTAGGTAGCGCTGCAGGTGGTATAGTTGGTTCGGTAGTCGCTGATAGTCTGGATGAGGAAATTGAGGAGTTCACAACGTGGAAGATAAACTAGTTTACTTCAATTTGTGTGGCGTACTATCAGATATATTTGTAGATAACGAAGTTGATTTCAAATATATCTCCTCAATAGCAAAAAAATTCCCTGTCGCTATAGTTGAAGAAATTTTGTTTGAATGGGTTGCCCCTGTTTGTTACACCAACCTCCTGACGCCTGCACCTTCTGTATGGAGCGGGTTTGATAAAAAATCTTTATGGATTGATATTTGCGACTATAGGAATAAAAAGAGTTTTGCCGCAAAATGTAAGCATAAGTTGCTCGTGTCTATTCTCAAAATAACTTACAGGAAAGAATGGCGGACTCTGAAAAATGAAATGCTACAGAGCTAACTCTAAAATATCGCATGGTTATTCTTTTATTTGATTTTTTAATGAATAGCATGACATTCATTTAATCTGGAACGTTGTGCATGATTCTTTTAATTTCTTTTTTAGTCTTTAATAAAACATACAAATATCGAGTTTTACTATGGCATGGCCTATACCTGAGATACCTGATAAAAAATCTTTTCCACCACCAAAGTTCTGGTTCTGGATTATAGTATTGGTACTGATGTTAATAGTGGGTGCTATTTTCAGCTTATGGATCTGGAATAAGGCAACTTATGCTGAAGTTTTCTTCTATGGTGTTCTCCCTGCATTGTTGATTTGGTTATGCTTATTCGGGGTGCTGTTTAATCGCTACGAGCAGTCTGTCGCAGCTAGACGGGCATGGGATTTCGAAAGGGAACAAACCAAAGCTGAATGGCGCAACTGGAGTCGACAGCAGCTGGCCGTAGTTGGTAATGTTTTGTTTTCTCCGGAAGAGAAAGGAATGGAGGCACTATTGGACGAGTTGGAAAAGGTTCCTGCATTTCCTAAAAAAGCTCGTCCATTATTCAACTCCCAGCATAGCTTTCAAGATTTTATGAAGGAAACAGACAGAAAGCTGGAGTTGCAACATCCCGGATATCGTTATTCCCTGCACTCTGTTTATGTTTACCAGTCGCCAGAACTGATTGACGAAAAACGCATTGAGTTAATTTCTCAACAATGGGATCTCATTCCCAATTTAATTTATTCCATGAAGACTATAGATTCTTTCTATGATGAAAAGAATTTTGACGGGCTGATATTAATGCTTTGTCTTCAGGACTGGCCTCATCGGCGCAGCGGGCAGTCAAGTGAGTTTATTTCTGCTCAGCTCCTTACGTCATCTGCTTATGCTCATCAGCATTCATTGCCTGTTATCGCTGGCATAACTCGTACGATGCCATTGGAAGAGGGTAAGCTAAGCAATGAGTTAGATATGTTATTCGAATATGTTCAGCCCGATAAGCAGAGTCTGGAATACGTTTGGCTGTTGGGAGCGGCTGAGAAATCTGCTACAGAAATAATGCAATATGCAACTCTTCATCACTGGCCGCTGCCAGAGAAAAGACCTCTGCATTCTATCGATCTCTCCTTTGGACCTCCCGGAGAGATGGCCTTGCCACTTTCCCTTGCGATGCTGGCCGAGGCCGCCAATAAAACGGGTAAGGATCAACTGCTGGTAAATCAGACGCCGCAGAAAACAGGGACACTTTGCTTGATTGCCAGGGAGCTTTACGCATGACCGAACGAAAAATAATACCAAATGCACGCTATGGCTCATGGGGGTACTTTCTTCTGATTGTCGGTCTGGCGGGGATAATCGCATTTTTAATTTTTATCAATCAGGAGAGTTTGAACAACCTTGGGATTTCAACTCAAAAAATCTGGACGATTTGGGGAACTGTGTTTGCCGTTTTACTCTTTGGCCTGATTGGCTCACCTGTTTGGTGGCGATGGAAGCAGAGAAGAAATCAGGCTGTCTATAAGCCGCAGGTGTCAGGGGAAAAGCTCGCTCCTTCCTCAGTTGCGGGCGGTTACAGTGGTCAATTATTCTCCAGTCTTAAAAATCATCTTCGAATTCGTTACAGATTTTTCTGGCGCAACAAAGTCCGTCTCCTGCTCGTCACCGGCGACGAAACTGGCATCAATCAGTTAGTACCCAACCTGCAGGCCAGCCACTGGCAGGAAGGTAACCGTACGGTCCTGATTTACGGTGGCAGCCTTGCGGCAGATATCGACGCGGAAAAATATGCCTCACTTCGCAAATTGCGTCGTGGCCGTCCTCTGGACGGTATCGTCCGGGTAATAGGCGAAGGCCAGAACCTTACCCCGCAAATGAGCGACAACGATCTTCGCGGTCTGGAGAAAATCAGCGAGGCGCTGCGCTATTCCGCCCCGGTTTATCTCTGGCAACTGTGCGACAGCGCATGGTCGCAGGCGGCGCGTCAGCCTCAGGCTGTCGGCGTGACGCTGCCGCTGCGGGCGATACCGGACGAGGTGACGGCTCAGCTCAATAGCCTGCTGCCGCAACTGCGCGAGCAGGGGCTGTCACAAATTGCGGATAACAACCGCTACGATTTTTTACTGCGTCTGGCGCAGCAGTTTGAGCAAGGGGCCAGCCCAGGCTGGGCCGCCCGGCTGACGCCGTGGCTGTTCAGTTCACAGCAGCGGGTGCCGCTGCGTGGGCTGGTATTCAGCCTGGACGGAAAAGAAGAGCCTTCCGCCGAAGCCCTTAAAGTAGCATCGCTTCCTTCGCATAAACACGCGCTGACGTTCCCGGCCAGCTGGCAGGGCGTTATCGACGATTGCACCCGCCTACGTGGCCGCCGTGTCGGTATGGCGTGGGAACAGACGCTTGCCTGGATGCTGATGGCCCTTATCGGTGTCTGGGGGGCGGGGACGCTGCTGTCGTTTGCCGTTAACCGATCACAGATAGTTTCTGTTGCGCAGCAGGCTCATGCCCTGGTGGAGCACCCTTCCGTATCGGATTACCAGCTGACGGCCCTGCATACCCTGCGTAATGATGCCGGCCGGCTGCAGCACCATGTTCAGGAGGGGACGCCGTGGTATCAGCGCTTTGGTCTGGATCATAACCAGCAACTGCTCGACGCCATGCTGCCCTGGTACGGCGTGGCGAACAACCGCCTGATACGCGACCCGGCAAATGAGGCGCTTAAGCAGAAGCTCAACGCTCTGGCAAACTCTGCACCCAACAGCGACCAGCGGGCGCAGCTGGCGAAACCAGGTTATGACCAGTTGAAAGCCTGGCTGATGATGGCCCGTCCGGATAAAGCCGATGGCGCATTCTACGCACAGACCATGAAAACCGTGCAGCCGACGCGAATGGGCATCTCAACCGGCCTGTGGCAAAGCCTGTCGCCGGATTTGTGGGCCTTCTACATCGCCGAACTGCCAGAGCAGCCACAGTGGAAAATCACGCCGGATTCGCAGCTGGTCAGTCAGAACCGTCAGGTTCTCTTACAGCAGATAGGGCGGCGCAATGCGGAAAGCACGCTGTATGAGAATATGCTCAAATCCGTACGCCGTAACTTTGCCGATGTGTCCCTGGAAGACATGACCGGCGGTACCGATGCCCGCCGCCTGTTTACCACCGATGAAGTGGTGCCGGGTATGTTCACCCGTCAGGCCTGGGAAGGAGGCATTCAGCAGGCTATCGAAAAAGCCGCCAACTCCCGCCGGGATGAAATTGACTGGGTGCTCAGCGACAGCCAAAAAGCGGTTTCCTCAGATTTGTCGCCGGAAGCCTTGAAAACGCGTCTGACGCAACGTTACTTCACCGACTTTGCCGGCAGCTGGCTGAGCTTCCTCAACAGTCTGCGCCTTAATCCGGCGAACAATATTGCAGACGTTACTGACCAGCTGACGCTGATGAGTGATGTCCGCCAGTCGCCGCTGATTGCCCTGATGAACACCATTGCCTGGCAGGGACAGACCGGCCAGAAGAGTGAAGGGCTGTCAGACTCCCTCATCAAGTCGGCAAAAGACCTGGTCGGGGGAAAAGATAAACCGGTGATCGATCAGTCAGCCTCAGGCCCGCAGGGGCCGCTGGATGAAACCTTTGGACCGCTACTGACACTGATGGGTAAAAACAAAGGCAGCAACGTCATGTCGGCTGACAACTCCCTGAGCCTGCAGACGTATCTGACCCGCATCACCCGCGTGCGTCTGCGCCTGCAGCAGGTGGCCAGCGCCTCTGACCCGCAGGAGATGATGCAGACTCTGGCGCAGACCGTATTCCAGGGCAAAAGCGTGGACCTGACCGACACCCAGCAGTACGGAAGTCTGATTTCGGCAAGCCTTGGCGAAGAGTGGAGTGGCTTTGGCAGCACGATGTTTGTGCAGCCGCTGGCTCAGGCCTGGGAAACCGTGCTTCAACCGTCGGCGGCGAGCCTGAATGACAAGTGGAGCCGCTCTGTGGTGGTGAACTGGCACACGGCATTTGACGGGCGCTTCCCGTTTGCTGTTAGCAAAAGTGATACATCTCTTCCGATGCTGGCTGAATTTGTGCGTAAGGACAGTGGACGCATTGAGCGCTTCCTGACGACAGAGCTTAGCGGCGTGTTGCACAAGGAAGGCAGCCAGTGGGTGCCGGATAAGGTCAACAGCCAGGGACTGAACTTTAACCCGGCTTTCCTGCGGGCGGTTAATCAGCTGAGCCAGCTGTCGGACATTTTGTTTACCGACGGCAGTCAGGGCATTACCTTTGAACTGCAGGCGCGTCCTGTACCACAGGTGGTGGAGACGCAGCTGACAGTTGATGGACAAAAGCTGCACTACTTCAACCAGATGGCTGACTGGCAGTCCTTCCGCTGGCCTGGTGACACCTACAAACCGGGTACCATGCTTACCTGGACTTCAACCAGCGCGGGCGCGCGTCTGTTCGGCGATTACAGCGGCACCTGGGGCTTTATTCGCTGGCTGGACCAGGGCAAGCGCCAGCAGCTTGACCGCAGCCAGTGGATGATGAGCTTCACCGCTCCGGATGGTCGAACCCTACAGTGGGTCCTGCGTTCACAGCTGGGCAGCGGGCCGCTGGCGTTACTGGCACTGCGCGGCTTCACTCTGCCGGATCAGATATTCAGTGTCGACAGCGCGGCTACGGCTCAGGCGCTGATGGCCAACACGGATAACAGTGATATGGACGGAACCGAATAATGGACTCTTTAAGGAATCTGGTTACTGCCTGTCAGGCGGATGAAAACCTGCTGCGACAGCAGGCGCAGTTACGCACGGAAAGCTGGCAGCCCTGGCTTGCCCCAGTCAGTAATACCTCTCTGACGGGAGAGGATCCGGGATATGACGATGACTTCCAGCGTATTCGGGAGGAGGTCAATAAACTTTCCGGCATCGATACCGGGCTGATATGCACGCTTACCGAAAAATTGCTGACTACTATTACCAAAGATATCCGGATTGCCACCTACTACTGCTGGGCGCGGCTGCATCAGGACGGCGAAACCGGCTTTGCCGAAGGGCTTGAGCTGCTGGCTGGATTACTGCAGCGCTACGGAGCGCAACTTCATCCGCAGCGTGAGCGAAGCCGTAAACCGGCGCTGGAATGGCTCGCTGGCTCTCGTCTGCTCGACAGCCTGTCACTCTGGCCGGAAGTCGTACGCGACGATGCTCAGCGCACGACGGGGGCGCTGCTGCTCATCCGCGACAGTCTGGAGACAGAGCCGGAGGCGTCACGGCCGGAGCTGAACGCACTGTACAGTGCGCTGGAATCTCGTCTGATGAAGGCTGGTGGCGTGGATGCCGTGGTGCCTCAGAATGCAAGCGACAAGTCTCAGCCATCGATCTCATCGCACACGACAGAATATGACGCACCGGTTCTGAGCCGCATCACGTCCGGTCAGGATTTACTGGCCCAGGCCCGTACCCTGACGGGGTATCTGCGCGAACAACCAGATGGCTGGCTTGCCGCACACCGGCTGATGAAAAGTCTGCGGCATGACACGCTGAGAGCTATTCCGGCACCGGATGCCGAAGGAAAAACGCGCATCGAACCGCCGCGGGCTGACCAGCGGGCAATGCTCAAACGTCTGTATCTGCAGCAGAGCTGGCTTGAGATACTGGAGCAGGCGGACAGTACCTTCTCGCGCGGTGCCAATCACCTCTGGCTGGATTTACAGTGGTATATCCATCAGGCCCTGATGAAGTCGGGGCAGGATGTGCTGGCCGACATCATCATTGCTGATCTGAAAGGGCTGCTGCGCCGTCTCACCGGACTTGAAACGCTGGCGTTTAATGACGGTACGCCGTTTGCCGATGAGGTCACGCTGAACTGGATAAACCAGAGCGTACTGGACGAAATGTCCGGCTGGCGCGATGAACCGGTCAGTGCCGTGAGCGGGGCGGATAACGATATCCTGGCACTCGAACCGGAAGCGCTGGAGAAAGCGGACACTGACGGTCTGGACGCCACACTCCACTGGCTGCAGACACGCCCGGGTACGGACTCCACGAAAGATAAATGGCTGCTGCGTCTGCTGATGGCTCGCGTGGCCGAGCAGAAGGGCAGGAATGAACTGGCGCTGCATCTGCTGGGTGAACTTGATGGTGCAGCGGAATCAATCACCCTTACGCAGTGGACACCGGCGCTGCTGTTTGAAGTGAAATCTCGCCGTCTCAGGCTGCTGCGCATGAAAGCCGCCCGCAGTGAAACCGATAAGTCACGGCTTCAGCCTGAGATGGACCAGCTTCTGGCCGGTCTGATTGCACTTGACCCGGCAGGCAGTGCGGTACTTTGCGGGTAAAACGCCTGGCACACCTTTAAAACTCAATATTCAGGTTTTTATGGACGATTTAACCTTGCGTTACTACGACGCTGAAATGCGCTACCTGCTTGAAGCCGGCGAAGAGTTTGCCCGTGCTCACCCCGAGCAGGCTGCAATGCTTAACCTCGATAAAGCCGGGGCGCGCGACCCGTACGTGGAACGCCTGTTCGAAGGCTTTGCCTTCATGATGGGCCGCCTGCGAGAGAAGCTCGATGATGACCTGCCTGAGCTGACCGAAGGGCTGGTCAGCCTGCTGTGGCCGCATTACCTGCGCACTATTCCGTCGATGTCGGTGGTGGAATTCACCCCTGACTGGCGCGAGATGAAAGAGCCGATGCGTATTATCAAAGGTTTCGAAGTGTACTCGCGGCCGATCGGGGATAAGGGCACGCGCTGCCGGTACACCACTACCAAAGAGATTATCCTTCAGCCGCTGTCGCTGGAGCATGCCCGCCTGTCGACTGACTCTGACGGGCGTTCGGTTATTAGCCTGCGGTTTAACTGCAGTCATCTTGCCGACTGGAGCCGTGTCGATCTCAGCCACATCCCGTTCTACTTTAACGCTGATGCACCGCTGGCCTGCGCCATGCATGAAGCCTTTACCACGAACACGGCGCGCCTGTGGCTGCGCATGCCGGGTGACGTGGACAGAAGACCGCTCGACGGGTATTTCACCGCGCTGGGGTTTGGTGATGATGATGCTCTGTGGCCGAAGGGGGACAGCAGCTTCAGCGGCTACCAGCTGCTGCTGGAGTATTTCACTTTTCGCGAGAAATTCATGTTCTCGGGTCTGCGCGGGCTGGAGACCGTGGCTTTTCCGGCAGAGCTCCCGTGGTTCGAAATCGACGTGGTGCTGGCAGAATGCTGGGAGCATGATTTCAGCTTTACCGAAAAACATCTGCGCCTGAACTGTGTGCCGGTGATTAACCTGTTCCCGCTGGAATCCGATCCGCTAACGATCAACTCTCTGCAAACCGAATACATGCTGCGCCCGATGCGCGTGCAGGATGGCCATACCGAGATATACACGGTGGATTCGGTGATGTCATCGAGCCAGCATACCTATGTGCCGTTCTCAAGCTTCCGTCACAAAGGCGGAATGATGCGACATGAAGCGCCGGAATACTACTACCACACCCGCGTGCGCCGTGGCCCGTCGGGACTGCATAACACCTGGCTTATTCTTGGTGGTGAAGCCTTTGATAACCACACGGTACCGGAAAACGAGAGCCTGTCGCTGACGCTCACCGGCACCAACGGACAGTTGCCACGCCGTGCGCTGCAGAGCACGGTGCTCGATACGGTGATGAAAACGACCTCCGCCAGCATCGCGGTGCGTAACCTCTGTGCGCCAACGCTGCCCTGCTACCCACCGGCGCAGGACCGTTTCCACTGGCGCGTGCTGAGCCACCTCGGCAGCGGATTCCTGTCGATGATGGACAATGCCGACGTGCTGCGCGGGACCCTGGCTCTGTATGAATGGACCGATAGCGAGATGAACCGCCGCCGCCTGGAAGCCATCATTGACGTAAAGCACAGTGAAACGGAGCGCTTTGAGCAGGGCTATCTGGTCCGTGGTGTGCAGATTGAAGTGACGCTCGACAGCCATGGCTTTGCCGGGCGCGGCGACATCTGTCTGTTCGGCGAAATGCTGAGCCGCTTCTTTGCGCTTTACACCGACATCTATCTGTTTAACCGCCTGATTATCATTCTGCAACCGACCGGAGAGCGCCTGGAATGGGAAGAGAAGCACAACCGCCGCATCCCCGGCTGACTCCGCGGCTGGAAGCCGACCTGCACCGCATTAATTTTTACCGTTTATGCCAGCTGCTGGAGAAGCGTAACCCGGGCAGGCCGCTGATGGGCTCGACCAGCCACCCCGCAGATGACCCGGTACGCTTTGCGCCGCATCCGGGGATGGGGTTCCCGGCCAGCGAGCTGAAAACCGTTGAATATGACGAGGATGATGACAGCAAACCACCGGTTATTCGTGCCACGTTTATGGGGATGTACGGTGTCGACTCCCCGCTTCCGACGGCCTATCTCGATGATATAACCCAGCGCCGCGAAGGTCATGAAGCGTTGCAGGGTTTCCTCGATATTTTCAGCCACCGGATCCTGACGCAGTTTTACCGCATCTGGCGAAAATACTCCTATCCGGCCTCGTTTGAGCCTGGTGGAACCGACAGCATTTCACAGTCGCTGCTGGGTCTGGTGGGACTGGGCATACCGGGCACTGCAAACCACATTGCCACACCGGTATCGAGGTTTCTGGCGCTGCTTGGCGTACTGCGTCAGCCCGGCAAAACCCAGGAGGGCGTGCAGGCACTGGTGAGCCTGCTGGCCCCGTATACCATCGTCAGGGTCAGTCCTTACTGCCTGCGTCCGGTGGAGGTCAGTCAGCCACTGGGCTTTTACGGCGATGATGATTTACTGCTGGACGGCAATACGCCGTTGGGTGACGAGGCGATGGACGCGGGCAGTCAGTTGCTGGTTGCGCTCACCACGGACAACGAACAGGAAGCGCAGGGCTGGAAGCCGGATGGTCTGCTCTATAAGGATTTTCTGGTGATGCTGCGTGTTTATCTCGGCTGGCGCTTTAAGGCAAAAATCACGCTGACCACCCAGACTCGCCTGTTGGCCGTGCCTCCTCTGGGAGACGGCCCTTTCTGGCTGGGCATGAACGGTGTTCTGGGAGCTGAAGGCGATGAATCTCCGGCGGATATTCCTGAGACCTTTACCACCGAACTGGGTTACTACACCGGGCTGGAGCCCACAATACGACAACAAGGAAACCAACGTGTTACGTACAAGTTTGATTAAACCCGCGTGCTGGCTACCTGCTTTGCTGGCGTTCAGCCTGACGGGGTGTGGGGTGACGCAGGGCATCACAGATGGCACCAGATCGGCATTTAACTCCGTGTTTTACAAAAAGATTAAGGTGCTACATCTGGATTTCACGGCGCGTGAAGCGCTAAACACAGATTCCCGCGAGAGTAACTCACTCTCCGAGCCAGTGGTAGTCCGTGTTTATCAACTGAAAGACCGCAAAGCATTTGACAAGACGGTCTATCAGCAGCTCCTCATGGACGGCGACACGATCCTGAAAGCCGACCTGCTGGCAACCCGCGACGTGGTGGTAAAGCCGGGTGGGGATGCGAATCTTGATATGCCCATGGAAGAGGGCGCACAGTTTGTTGCGGTGGTAGGGCAGTTCCGCCATCCGGATATCGTCAACAACACCTGGAAGCAGGTAATTCAGCGCGAAGACCTTGACCCGGATAAGCCGCGCATTCTGGAGGCGGGAAATAACCACCTGGCGTTACAGCCACTAAAGGAGGACTGATGCCACAGGGACACAACACGCCATCGCTGTATGAAATGCTGAGCGGTAATTTCGCAGGTGGCCTGAGCCTCAGTCATGTCAGTGAACAGAATCAGGTGATTTTATCGGTACTCGATAACATGCAGCGGGTGCTCAACTGCCGTGCCGGCACGCTGGCGCACTTGCCGGACTACGGCCTGCCGGACATGACCAAAATCCTGCAGGGGATGCCGGGTACGGCGCATGAATTGATAGGGACCTTATCGTCTGTTCTGCTGAAGTACGAGCCGCGGCTTAAGAAAATCGATGTTGTTCTGCTTGAGCAGGATATTCCCGGTGAAATACGTTATGCCATAGATGCCGAGCTGAAAGGCATCGGCCTGGTGCGCTACGGTACGGAATTTATGCCCGAAGGGCGCGTGCTGATACGCCACCTCAAACAGCAACATTATCTTAACGCACGGACCCGCCTTTAATCTCCTGACGGACAGCATAGCATGTCGGCAAAATCACGATTTTTTAAAAAACTGCAGGACCAGTCCCCCCGCAACGAAGCCTTTAACACGAAAGCCGAAGCGGATATCGCGGCGTTTCGCCAGCGAATCAGCCAGCTCCAGGAGTCCATGGAGACATGGCTTGCCGGAACAGGGATTCGCACTGAAACCACAGCCAACTCCCTGGTTGAATTTCTCATTGGCGGGAGCGCGTTTTCGGTTCCGGGTATTACTCTGCATTACGGAACGCGGAGTATCCGGTTTACTCCCATTTTTCTGTACGGACAGGGCGTGACCGGCTGTATTGAGGTCTGTCTGTATACCGGAGCCGATATCAGGCCCCGGTACCGTCTGTTTATGCGCAGTGGCAGGCAAAATGACTGGACCTGGTGTCCGGCCGGAGCGCAGAACGGAAATCCTGCCCGGTTTGATGAAGAGACATTTTTTACGATGATCGACTCTTTGCTTCCGGAGTAACCACTGCCTCTGGCTCTGAGCCTGGCTCACGTTTATGCCCACGGACATTCAAAATATGCAAGACGAACAAACACGCCTGGTGAGAACCGGCGGCGATCCGCGATCATTGCCTCAGTTTACGGCGCTGCGCGATGAAATGAGTAAACTTACGCATCCGGCACGCCCGGACGTCGACTGGAAGCAGGTGGAAATACTGTCGCTTTCCCTGTTTGAAATCAACGGCGTGGAGCTTCAGACGAGTGCCTGGTATACCCTCGCGCGCAGCCATCTGGTCCGCGTCAGTGGGATGAATGAAGGCTTCAACATACTGGTTGCGCTGCTAAGCCATCAGTGGGCACAACTCTGGCCACAGCCAGTGTATGCCCGGGCAGAAATCCTGAATGGTCTTTTTCAGCGCTTACAGAAACTTTTCCGCACCTGGTCACTGTTGCCCGCTGATTTCCCGGCCCTTGAGCAGGCCGAAAAGCGTTTGCTGGAACTGGATGACATTCTAAAACGTCAGGAACTCAGGCTCGCCTGCAATCTGAGTCCCCTGATGCAGCAAATACGCAGCGCCTTAAATCGCCTGGAGAATAGTCGTCAGCTGGAGGAGACAACCCAGACCACTGCTTTGCCTGAACAGGCGCGGATGAGTGGTGACGAAGTAGCCCCATGTGCCAGCCAGCTGGTCTATGTCATCCATAAAGAACCCGAAGTAAAGGTGCAGGTGACAGAGGCTCCACCGGTTAAACCAACACGATGGCCAGTCTTTGTAGCTGGCATGGCGACCTCGTTGGTGCTTAGCGCAGCCATTGCCTTTGGATGGCAGGTCCTGCATCAACCGGATGAAGCCATGAAATCCATGGCTGCGTCCGTCAGCTGGCAGCCCGAACCCATGACGGCCTCGCAAATAGATGCTTTCAGGGAAACGGATACCAGCCGGACACATTCCGCCATGTGGATTGGGCGGATAACGAACCAGGTTAACTGGATCATGAATTTGTCGCCGGGGTGGCGGTTTCGCTATGGGCAGGATCTGATTACGCAGGCTAAGACTTTGTGGCCGAATGACCCCGCAACCCGGGCTTTAGTTCAACGCTGGGAACAATATCGGGTGGCCAGAACGCTGCCGGCAAGTCAGTTACTGGGCTGGTATGAGGGAATGAAACAGCTTCAGGTGCTGTCGGCAAAGCTTGATGCGCTGGACCACCAGAAAGGCAAATACCTGACGGGCAGCGAACTGAAGACGATGGTCTGGCAGATAACCAGTTCGTTTGCCAGCGCGGTTCCGGTCGAAGAGCAGCTTCGACAACTGGTTACTGTTCCGGGGGAGGTTACCGTACCCGGAGCGAATATTGTGCAGGTCTCGCAGCATCTTGATTCGTTGAACCATGTGTTAGAACAACTGTCCGCACAGAAAATCAGTGTAACAGAGAGCGGGCCGGAAGCTTCCGATATGCCCAAATAAATGCCTGAAACCGTGGATGTAAGCACTCAGCTCTGCACGTTTCTGGAAGATAAAAAAACAGCAAGTTTTTCAACTTGCTGTTTTTTTTTGATATTTCTGAACCAGTCTGCACAACTGTGGACTGGTTCAGATGAATGACTGGTCGGCACGAGAGGATTTGAACCTCCGACCCCCGACACCCCATGACGGTGCGCTACCAGGCTGCGCTACGTGCCGACGCATAAAAGAATACTACTCGATTCCGTTTTGAATGCAAGGGAATCTGTCGCTAACTGGTTTATAATTAATCAGTTAGCGATGAAGCGCTTCTCATCCGTCAGGACCTGCAGCAGCAGGCTCAGCTGCGGTTTCTGGTCTTTCAACCGTTCACCCTGCAGATTATACGTCTGGTAATTTCCGTTGCTGTTCAGCACCAGCGTCAGCTTCGGCGTGGTCACCACCAGCGTGTTATTCCCGGCAGCGGTAACCCAGTTATGGCGGCGCGCGGCGCTGAAGAGATCCTGCCCCTGCGAATACTCGTTTGCTGGCGTGCTGACGTGCAGCAGGCGTTGCATCAGTGTGGTCATGACATCTTTATGCTCGGTAAGCATATTGATGCGCTGAGCCGGGGTGCCAGGCCAGTGGATCACCAGCGGAACGTGCAGGTTCGGGCGCGACCAGTTCATACTCTTCGTCTCGTTGCCCAACGGGACGCCGTGACCTGCGGTGACGATCACCACGGTGTTGTCCAGCTTTCCTGACTCGCGTAGTGCGCCAAGCACGCGGCCTATCTGCGCATCGACATCGCCAGCCGCACGGCCGTAGCGTCGCGCAAAGTCATTCTTATTACTGTCGGCAAGGGTTGTGCCGTTAAAAGCAACCCATGAGAACCAGCGGTTATCTTCCTGCGCGTAGCGCTGCAGCCAGTTAATCCATTGGTTGGCGGTCTGCGCGTCGGACTGATCTTGCGCCGGCGGCAGTGAGAAATCTGACAGCAGTGCCTGACGGTAGAGCGGGCTGTTAAAGCCATCTGATGAGAACAGCCCTAACTGATAACCTTGCTGATTCAGCCCGGTGATCAGCGCGGCAGGTGTACGGGTAGAGAGTACGCCGTCCATGTAGCCGGCTGAAATACCGTAGAAGAGGCCAAAGATGCCCGCATCGGTTGAGTTACCGGAGCTCATATGCTGAGTAAACGAGACGTTTTGACTCGCGAACTCGGCCAGGGCAGGCATCTGCTTCTCGTAACGGGAATAGTTCAGGCCGTCGACGGTGATCAGCAGGACGTTTTGCCCGCGGCCCATGTCGCGGTAGCGCAGGTCGCTCAGCGGATACTGAACGCTGACCGCTTCCGGGTTACCCTGTTCGACCAGGCGGCGCTGGTACTCCTGCGCATCAAGCAGGCCGTGTTTTTCAAGGAAGCGACGGGCCGTCATTGGATACGAGAGCGGCAGGTTAGCGCGCTGCATGGTAATAGGGCGATAGAAGTTCGCATCCGCCCAGATATACATGATGTGCGAACTGATAAAAGAGACGAAAAAGAGCGTGGCGACGGGCTTCGCATAATGGCGTCGCCGGGTCAGACTGCGAAGTTTTTGCCAGCTCCAGGTGGCAAACAGCATCTCAATCAACAGGATCACCGGGACGCTGATAAACATCAGCTGCCAGTCACGGGCCGTTTCATTCTGGTCGGGGTTAATCACCAGTTCCCAGACGATGGGGTTGAGATGCAGGTGGAAGCGGGTGAACACTTCGCTGTCGATAAGCAGCAGCGTCATTCCCACCGTCGCAAGGATGGCGGACAAGAACCGCATCAGACGCTGCGACATGACGATAAACGTCAGGGGGAACAGGATCAGCAGATAGGTGGCGAAAACCAAAAAGCTAAAGTGACCCACAACGCTCATCCAGGAGTAGATCCGCCCGGTTAGCGTTGTTGGCCAGTCTGCGACAAAAAGATAACGGCAGCCAATGACCGTCGCCAACAGAATGTTGAACAGGGCAAACCAGTGCCCCCAGCTGACCATCTGGGAGACTTTTTCACGGTAGCGCTGACGATTCGTCACCATAAACTGTTGTTCGTATCCCTTAATGGGCCTGGTCGTTGCTGACGGATGACTGTAAAGCCTGGGCGAAAGATTTTGCGATCGCCTGACGCTGAGCCGGAGCAACGCTGGTGTTAATAAGGTTGGTGACCATATTCCCCAAAACCATCAGGGAGAGATCGGTCGGCGTTTTATGTTTTTCCAGTACGTTGACCAGCTCACTGAGCAGTTGTTCAACGTGTTCATCACTGTAGCGGGAATGTTGTGGCATAAATCAAAATCAGTTTGTTGATGAAAGGGCAACATATTACCGTAGCAACAGCTTTTTTTCCCCTTTTTTATCTGTTGTTGCACACATGCCCTGGTGGTGGTTGAATACCGCCCGGTCTAAAAGGAGAGTTTATCATGAGTCTGGAAATCAACCAGATTGCCTTGCACCAGCTTATCAAGCGCGATGAGCAAACCCTTGAAGTGGTGCTGCGCGATTCGTTACTGGAACCCACGGCGACCGTTGTGGAGATGATGGCAGAGCTGCATCGCGTCTATAGCGCCAAAAATAAAGCCTATGGTCTGTTCAGCGAAGAGAGTGAACTGGCAGATAGCCTGCGCCTGCAGCGTCAGGGTGAAGAGGATTTCCTGGCGTTTAGCCGTGCCGCAACCGGGCGTCTGCGCGACGAACTGGCGAAATATCCCTTCGCCGACGGCGGGATCGTGCTGTTCTGCCACTACCGCTATCTCGCCGTAGAGTATCTGCTGGTTACCGTACTGAATAACTTAAGCAGCATGCGCGTGAACGAGCAGCTTGATATAAGCTCGACCCATTATCTGGATATCAACCATGCGGATATCGTGGCGCGTATTGATTTGACCGAGTGGGAAACGAACCCGGAGTCGACCCGCTACCTGACTTTCCTGAAGGGGCGCGTGGGCCGAAAAGTGGCTGATTTCTTCATGGACTTCCTCGGTGCCAGCGAAGGTCTTAACGCCAAAGCGCAGAACAAAGGTCTGCTCCAGGCGGTTGATGACTTCACGGCTGAAGCACAGCTCGATAAATCTGAGCGTCAGAACGTACGCCAGCAGGTTTACAGCTACTGCAACGAACAGCTGCAGGCAGGGGAAGAGATTGAGCTGGAGTCGCTGTCAAAAGAGCTGGCGGGAGTGAGTGAAGTCAGCTTCCAGGAATTCACCGCGGATAAAGGTTATGAGCTTGAAGAGAGCTTCCCGGCGGACCGCAGTACGCTGCGTCAGTTAACTAAGTTTGCCGGCAGCGGCGGCGGGTTAACCATTAATTTTGACGCTATGTTGCTGGGTGAACGCATTTTCTGGGATCCGGCCACCGACACGCTGACCATCAAAGGTACGCCGCCGAACCTGCGCGATCAGCTTCAGCGCCGCACCTCGGGCGGGAAATAACAGCCATAAAAAAACCCCGCAGAAGCGGGGTTTTTTTCGACGTGTTTGCGATTACGCGCGAACGAAGTCGATGTGAGACAGTTTTGGCTTGAACGGGTGACGCTGAACAGCCTGAACTTTCACTTTTTCTTCTTTACCGCCAACAACGATGGTCAGAACTTCGCTGTAGAATTCAGCTTTGGTCTGCAGGTTCCACAGTTTGTCGTGATCCAGTTCGATTGCAACTGGAGCAGTTTCGCCACCGTAAACGATAGCCGGGAACTTGTTAGCGTTACGCAGGCGGCGGCTCGCACCCTTACCCTGCACGTTACGTACTTCTGCTTCGATAGTGAACATTGATTTCTCTCTGTATTTAAAACCCTGCTACAGGCGACCCAGCAGCAGGTGAGTGTTCTGCCTCACGGATGTGAAGCGGGCGGCATTTTATACTCAAATGCCCCTCACATCAATGAAAAGTCCCGCTAACCGCGCAATTCGTTGGCGCGACGAAAGCGACCTTCGTAGTCAAAGAGTTTCTCACGCACCTGCCAGAACTGGCCTTTCTTGCGGGCGACAACAAAATCCGGATGGCGCAACAGCACCTGCTGACGCACGATATCGGCCACGGTTATCCAGCGCAGGGGCACGCCCGGCGTGCGGGTGTGCGGGCGGATAAACAGCTGTTCGAAAGCCGTTCGCTGGGCGGGCGTCTGAACCCGGAAGCGTTCGCTGACGTCTGCCCCGTCCTCATCGTAATAGGTGATTTTTAACCATTCACCTTTTTCATCGGCGCCGGGCTGCAGTGCCATGCCGGAACAGCGCAGCACCAGGGCATCTTTCAGCTTTAGCGCGGCTTTCAGCATGTCGTCCGGGTCGACCAGCACCGTGTCGCACTCCCGGCAGCGGCGCGCTGCAATGTCGTTTTCCGCATTACACTGCGGGCAGTTTTTAAAGCGGAAGCGGAAGTCGCACTGCTCGCGATGCCCCTCGTCATCTTCAAACCAGCCCTGACAGCGGCGGCCAAAGTGTTCGATCAGCGTCCCGTCGGAGGTGGTTTTTCCCCAGAAGGTGTTGGCAAAGCCGCAGGCAGGGCAAAAGACCTGGACGGGCACGTTGTCGCTTTTCCCTTTTGGCGCGCCGACTTCGGGCGTGTAGAGATCGTGCGGGTTGCCGGCATAATCCAGAATCAGACAGTCGGTTTTCCCGGGAGCCAGGCGCAGGCCGCGGCCAACAATTTGCTGATACAGGCTGACCGATTCGGTCGGGCGCAAAATGGCGATCAGATCTACGTGCGGCGCGTCAAAGCCGGTGGTCAATACCGACACGTTCACCAGATAGCGGAACCGCTGGGCTTTAAAGGCGTCAATCAGGCCGTCGCGCTCCGGGCCGGGCGTCTCGCCGGTGATTAACGCCGCGTCGCCAGAGGGCAGTAACCCGGTGATCTCGCGCGCATGCTCAACGGTGGCGGCAAAGATCATCACCCCTTTGCGCGTCGCGGCAAACTCCTCAATCTGGCTGATGATGTGCGGCGTAATGCGCTTTTGCTTTTCCAGCTCCTGGTTAAGATCCGCTTCGCTGAACAAGCCGTTGCTCTGCGCCTGCAGACGGCTGAAATCATACTGCACCACCGGCATATCCAGCCGTTCTGGCGGCGTCAGGTAGCCATGTTTAATCATATAACGCAGCGGAAGTTCGTAAATGCAGTCGCTAAACAGGGCCTTGTCATCGCCGCGCACCATGCCGTGATAATGGTAGCGATAGATCCAGCCTTTACCCAGGCGAAACGGGGTCGCCGTCAGGCCCAGCAGGCGTAAGTGAGGGTTCACCTCTTTCAGGTGCGCCAGGATTTGCTGATACTGGCTGTCGTCGTCATCGCTGATGCGGTGACACTCATCGACAATCAGCAGCGAAAATTCGCTGCGAAACAGGTCCAGATTTCGGGCCACCGACTGCACGCTGCCAAACACCACTTTGCCGTGGCTCTCTTTACGCTTTAGCCCGGCGGCGAAAATGTCGGCCTCTAGCCCAAGCGCACAATACTTGGCGTGATTTTGCGCGACGAGCTCTTTGACGTGGGCCAGCACCAGCACGCGGCCACGGGCCAGGCGCGCCAGTTCGGCGATGACCAGGCTTTTGCCTGCACCGGTCGGGAGCACAATAGCCGCGGGCTCACGGTGTTTGCGAAACCAGGCCAGGGTGGCGTCAACGGCTTCCTGCTGATAGGGACGAAGTGTAAAAGTCATGACATCTCTGTTCTGTTAACTCGCATATAGTATGCCACGAAACTTTTTCCCTTGAGTGGCGCAACCAGACCATTATACTGAGCCGTTCCAGACTGCTTCTTTTTTCGGACCTCTAGTTCGACTTCCAGCACCATTAAGGCTAAAAAGATTTCATGCGACTTGATAAGTTTATCGCTCAGCAACTCGGCGTAAGCCGCGCTATTGCCGGGCGCGAAATTCGCGCCAGCCGCGTTACCGTGGATGGCGACATTGTGAGAGACAGCGCGTTCAAACTCCAGCCTGACCACCAGGTGGAATATGACGGCAATCCGCTGACCCAGCAGCACGGTCCGCGCTACTTCATGCTCAATAAGCCGGAAGGCTATGTCTGCTCAACGGACGATCCGGATCACCCGACGGTACTCTATTTTCTCGACGAACCGGTTGCACACAAGCTGCATGCCGCAGGCCGCCTCGATATCGACACCACCGGTCTGGTGCTGATGACCGACGACGGGCAGTGGTCGCACCGCATCACCTCTCCGCGCCATCACTGCGAGAAAACCTATCTCGTGACGCTGGAGTCTCCGGTTGCGGATGACACGGCAGAGCAATTCGCCAAAGGCGTTCAGCTGCATAATGAAAAAGACCTCACCAAACCGGCGGTACTGGAAGTCATTACCCCAACGGAAGTCCGTCTGACCATCAGTGAAGGGCGCTACCATCAGGTGAAACGTATGTTTGCCGCGGTGGGGAACCACGTTGTGGGCCTGCACCGCGAGCGGATTGGTGCGATTGAACTCGATCCCGACCTGGCGCCAGGCGAATACCGCCCGTTAACGGAAGAAGAGATTGCCAGCGTCGGTCTGCCTTCGCACTAATTTCAGGAGAACTCTGTGACCACCAGGCCACGCTCGTCGTTCAAAATCGTCTTTATTCTTGGCCTGCTGGCCATGCTGATGCCGCTGTCTATTGATATGTACCTGCCCGCGCTGCCGGTCATTTCCGCGCAGTTTGGCGTTCCGGCGGGCAGCGCGCAGATGACGCTCAGCACCTATATTCTCGGCTTTGCCCTCGGCCAGCTGTTTTATGGCCCGATGGCGGACAGCCTTGGACGCAAGCCTGTCATTCTGGGCGGGACGCTGGTCTTTGCGGCGGCTGCGGTTGCCTGCGCGCTGTCGCAGACCATCGATCACCTGATTATCATGCGCTTCCTCCACGGTCTGGCGGCGGCAGCGGCAAGCGTGGTGATTAACGCCCTGATGCGCGATATCTACCCGAAAGAAGAGTTCTCCCGCATGATGTCGTTTGTGATGCTGGTGACGACGATTGCGCCGCTGGTCGCTCCGATGGCCGGTGGGGCAGTGCTGGTGTGGTTTAGCTGGCACGTTATTTTCTGGATCCTGGCACTGGCCGCGCTGCTGGCCTCGGCGATGATTTTCTTCTTTATTGATGAAACGCTTCCCGCCGAGCGCCGCCAGAAGTTCCACATCCGTACCACAATCGGCAACTTTGCCTCGCTGTTTCGCCACAAGCGCGTGCTGAGCTATATGCTGGCGAGCGGGTTCAGCTTCGCCGGGATGTTCTCCTTCCTGAGCGCCGGGCCGTTTGTCTACATCGAGCTGAATCACGTTTCACCTCAGCATTTCGGCTATTACTTTGCGCTCAACATCGTCTTCCTGTTTATCATGACCATCATCAACAGCCGATTTGTCCGGCGGGTTGGGGCGCTGAACATGTTCCGCGCCGGGCTGTGGATCCAGTTTGTGATGGCTATCTGGCTGGTGGTGAGCGCGTTTCTGGGCGTAGGCTTCTGGGCGCTGGTCGTCGGTGTGGCGGCCTTTGTTGGCTGCGTGTCGATGGTGTCATCTAACGGGATGGCGGTGATCCTGGATGAGTTTCCGCATATGGCGGGTACCGCATCGTCGCTGGCGGGGACGTTCCGCTTCGGTATAGGCGCTATCGTCGGAGCGCTGCTGTCTATGGCCACCTTTACGACGGCGTGGCCGATGCTGTGGGCGATGGCTTTTTGCGCAACCAGCTCCATACTCTTCTATCTTTACGCCAGTCGACCGCGAAAAGCGGCTCACTAAAACATAAAGAAGGCCCGGCAGGGCCTTTTTTGTTGATACATATCAACCAAACCCACGTTCGTTTATGCCGTGTTTGTTTATTTTATGTAAAATCTATTTATGTAAAAAGTCACATCATTGTATTCAAAAAGGTTGAGTTAGATCGCAGAAACGGGTACATATAGCGCCGAAGCGAGCCTGGATACGAATAAAAAGCGCTGAATAGTGCAGGCTGGCGCTGATGTGTTACTATAAATGTAAATAAATTGTGAAGTAAATTTTGCTTCCGGGGAACGAACGTGAATACATTACAACTCTCCATTGTCCATCGCTTGCCTCAGAGCTATCGCTGGTCAGCGGGTTTTGCAGGTTCGAAAGTTGAACCGATTCCGCAAAACGTCGCGGGCTGCGAGAATTGCCTCGTGGCACTCAAACTGCTGAGCCCGAGCGACGAAAATGCATGGCGGGTGATGGAACGTCTTAGCCAGGCCCTGACGGATATTGAAGTGGACAGCTCCGTGCTGGAGTGCGAAGGCGAGCCGTGCCTGTTTGTGAAAAGCCAGGACGAATTTGCCGCCACCTGCCGCCTGAAAAATTTTGGCGTTGCGATTGCTGAGCCTTTCTCTGGCCAGTACCCGTTCTGAGCGCTAGTCTGCCGACAACAGCTGGCGCGTGTAGCGCTGCGTTGGTGCGCTAAATACGCGCTGGCACTCACCCTGCTCGACCACTTCTCCCTGTCGCAACACAATTACCTGATGGCATAGCGCCCGCACCACCTGTAAATCATGGCTGATAAAGATATAGGCCAGCCGGTGTTTTTCCTGTAATCCTTTGAGCAGCGCCAGGATCTGCGCCTGAACGGTCCTGTCCAGAGACGACGTTGGTTCATCGAGAATAATCAGCTCCGGTTTCAGGATCAGCGCGCGGGCAATCGCGATTCGCTGGCGCTGTCCGCCGGAGAATTCAGCCGGATAGCGGTGACGCGTCTCGGGATCTAAACCCACTTCAACCATTACCCGCATGACCTCCTGCTCGCGCTGCTGAGCGCTCAGAGCGGGCTGATGCACCCGCAGACCCTCTTCGACAATCTGCAACACACTGAGCCGCGGGTTAAGCGAGGAGTTGGGATCCTGGAAGACCACCTGCATGCGGGGACGTACGGGCATCATCTGGCGCCGGTTCCAGCGGTGCAGCGGCATGCCGTCAAAGAGGATCTCGCCCTGCGAGGCAATTAAGCGCAGCAGCGCCAGACCGGTGGTGCTTTTCCCCGAACCGGATTCGCCCACCAGCCCCAGAGACTCGCCAGGGCGCAGCGAGAAGCGGAGGTTCTTCAGCACCGGGTTCCGATCGACAATGCGCCGCAAAATTCCTTTGCGGATTGGGAACGAAACGGACAGATCCTCAACGCGCAACAGCGGCGCGCTGTCCGCATCGAGAGGAACCGGATCGCCGGAGGGTTCGCTGTCGAGCAGGCGCTGCGTATACGGATGTTGCGGTGCGTGCAGCAGCGTGGACGCGATATTCTGTTCAACACACCGCCCGTTTTGCATCACCGCAACGCTGTCGGCCAGCTTTCTCACAATGCTGAGGTTGTGCGTGATAAACAGCAGGCTCATATTGAGCTCGTCACGCAGCTCCCGCAGCAGCGTTAATATTTGCGCCTGTACCGTCACGTCGAGCGCCGTTGTGGGCTCGTCGGCAATCAGCAGTTCCGGGCGCGTGAGCAGGGCCATAGCAATCATCACGCGCTGGCGTTCGCCGCCGGAGAGCTGGTGCGGAAAATCATTCAGCCGTTTGGCCGCATTGCGTATGCCTGTCCGTTCAAGACAGTCCAGAATTTCTCCCCGCGCGGCCTCTTTGCGTATTCCCCTGTGCAGCGAGAGCACTTCATAGAGCTGTTTTTCCAGGCTGTGCAGAGGGTTAAGCGAAACCATTGGCTCCTGGAAGATCATCGCAATTTTGTTGCCGCGGATGCCGCGCAGGGTATGTTCGTCGGCATGCAGCAGTGAACTGCCGTGAAACAGAATATCTCCCTGCGGGTAGCTTACCGGCGGAGACGGCAGCAGGCGCAGGATAGAGAGTGCCGAAACGCTCTTGCCTGAACCCGACTCGCCCACCAGGGCCAGCGTTTCACCGCGCTGGATCTGCAGCGACAGATCGGTAACCACGGTGCGCGTCTTGCCCTGATTTGAAAAAGCAATCGACAGGTTATCAATGCTGAGAAGGGGCTGGGTCATCTTATACCGCCTTGTTAGGATCGAAGGCGTCGCGCACGGCTTCACCAATAAAAATCAGCAGCGAAAGCAGTACGGCCACGGAGAGGAAGGCGGCGATGCCTAACCACGGCGCCTGCAGGTTGTTCTTGCCCTGCAGCAGCAGTTCGCCGAGCGACGGGGAACCCAGCGGTAGCCCAAAGCCAAGAAAATCCAGAGAGGTGAGGGTGGTGATGGAGCTGCACAGAATAAACGGCAGGAAGGTGAGCGTTGCCACCACGGCGTTAGGCAGCATGTGGCGGAAGATGATCCCCCGGTCGCTTACGCCAAGCGCCTGCGCGGCGCGAATATAGTCGAAATTGCGGGTGCGCAGGAACTCCGCCCGCACCACGCCCACCAGCGCCATCCAGCCGAACAGGACGGTGATGCCTAACAGCCACCAGAAGCCCGGCTGCACCACGCTGGAAAGCAGGATAATCAGAAACAGCGTTGGCATGCCGGACCAGACCTCAATAACCCGTTGACCCCACAGGTCGATTTTGCCGCCGTAGTAGCCCTGAACCGCACCCGCCACGACACCCATCACGCTGGAGAAGATCGTCAGCATAAGGCCAAAGAGGATAGAAATTCGGGTGCCATACAGGATGCGCGCCAGCACGTCGCCACCGTTGGCATCCGTCCCCAGCCAGTTTTGCGCGGAGGGCGGAGAAGGGAAGGGGGCCGTGGTGGCGAAGTTAATGCTGTTTGCGCCAAAACGCACCGGTGCCCAGAGCGCCCAGCCGTGCTGCTCTATCTGCTGGCGGAGCCACGGATCCTGATACTCTGCCGGCGTTGCAAACGGGCCGCCAAAGTCGCTTTCGCTGTAGTTGGCCATAACCGGCACGTACCAGCGGTCGTTAAAATGCACCAGCAACGGCTTGTCGTTGGCGATGAGCTCCGAAAACATGCTCAGGACAAACAGCACGGCAAAAATCCACAGCGACCAGTAGCCGCGGCGGTTGTGGCGAAAACGGGCCCAGCGGGCCTGGTTGACGGGGCTTAAGCGCGGCATCAGCGGCCCTCAAAATCGATTCGGGGATCGACCAGCGTATAGCTGATATCACTGATGATATTCAGCAGCAGGCCAATCAGGGTGAAAATATAGAGCGTGCCAAACATCACCGGATAATCACGCGACACGGTGGCCTCATAGCCCAGCAGGCCCAGACCGTTGAGCGAGAACATCACCTCTATCAGCAGCGAGCCGGTAAAAAACATACTGATGAACGTGGCTGGAAATCCGGCGATTACCAGCAGCATGGCGTTGCGAAACACGTGCTTCCACATGATCTGCTTCTCGCTCACGCCCTTGGCGCGGGCAGTGACGACGTACTGTTTACGAATTTCATCGAGAAAGGCGTTTTTGGTCAACATGGTCAGGGCGGCAAACCCGCCAATGACCGTGGCCAGAACAGGCAGCGTGATATGCCAGAGATAGTCGGTAATTTTCTGATACCACGGTAAGGTGCTGAAATCCGCGGAGACCAGCCCTCGCAGCGGGAAGAGGTCGAAATAAGTTCCCCCGGCAAAAAAGACGATCAGCAGGACGGCAAACAGAAACGCCGGAATGGCGTAGCCGATGATGATGAACGTGCTGCTCCAGATATCAAACCGGCTGCCGTTGTAAACCGCTTTGCGGATCCCCAGCGGAATAGAGACCAGATAGACGATCAGCGTTCCCCACAGCCCCAGCGTTATCGAAACCGGTAGGCTTTGCTTAATCAACGTTAACACTGACGCGCTGCGAAACAGGCTATCGCCAAAATCAAAGCGGATGTAATCCCAGAGCATTTTGAAATAGCGCTCATGAATTGGTTTGTCAAAGCCGTAGCGATGAGTGATCTCGGCGATCACCTCAGGATCCAGTCCGCGCCCGCCGCGATAATGGCTTTCACTGATATTCCCCACGCCGGTTCGCGCATGGCTCGCGCCCATGCCTTCACCGCCACCGCCGGGCATGCCGCCGCTGTTGCCAAATTCAATGGCGGCAATAGCCTGATCGACCGGCCCCCCGGGGGCGATTTGCACGATAAAAAAGTTAATCGTGATGATGGCCCACAGGGTGGGGATGACCAGCAGAAGACGGCGGATAAGATATGCACCCATGATGATTCCCTATCGCCGCTCAGCGGGAAGTCTGGCGGCTTTATTAACATCATACCACCAGGTATCAAAGCCCAGGGAATAGACCGGGCGCACGGCAGGCACGGAGAACTTATCCCAGCGCGCAAGGCGATCTTCGCCCATATACCACATCGGCAGCATGTAATAGTTCCAGGTTAACACCCTGTCGAGGGCGCGCCCAAGCGGCAGGAGCTTTTCTTTATCCCCCTGCGCCGCCACAATTTTCGCAATCAGCGCGTCAATCGCCGTGCTTTTAACGCCGGGTGCATTGTATGAGGAGTCGATGTAGCTGGAGGCCCAGGATATTTGCAGGTCCGAGCTCGGCCACGGCTGCGCGGGCCACAGGCGCTGCATCATGTCGTAATCACGGCTGCGCATGCGGCTGGTGATCTGCGCGTTATCAACCTGACGAATGTTCATGGTTACGCCCAGCCGCTCAAGATTGTGCTTAAACGGCAGCACCCACTGATCGTTGCCCCCGGACGAAAGCAGTAGCTCAAAGCTGAGAGGCTTGCCCGTTTTGGCATCAACACGCTTTTGATTCTTCAGAGGCCAGCCAGCGTCATCCAGCAGCTTGCTGGCTTTCAGCAGGTTGTCGCGATCGTAACCGTCACCGTTCGACGCGGGCGGCTGAAACACGCTGGTGAAAACCTGCGGCGGAACCTCGGCTTTCAGCGGTGCCAGCAGGACCAGCTCGTCGGCTTTCGGGTAATCACGCGCGGCGTACTCGGTATTCTGAAAATAGCTGTTAGCGCGGCTGTAGGCGCCGTAGAACAGGGCTTTGTTCATCCATTCGAAATCAAAGGCCAGGGAAATGGCTTCCCGCACCCGGCGGTCATTGAAAACCGGACGCTGAATATTAAACGCCAGCCAGCGCGTGTCCTGGGCGGATTCATTTTTATGCTCGTCTTTGACGATATAGCCTTTGGCGAAATTTTTCCCGATATAGCGGGTTGCCCAGTTTTTAGCGCTGCTCTCGACGCGTAAGTCGAAGGCACCGGCTTTGAAAGCTTCAAACGCCACGTTATCGTCAAGGTAGTAATCATAGCGAAGGGTGTCGAAATTCCAGCGCCCGCGGTTTACCGGCAGGTTGGCCGCCCAGTAGTCTTTGACGCGGGAATAGACTACATACTGCCCCATGCGCCAGTCGGTGATGCGATACGGGCCGCCCGCCAACGGTGGCGTCGAGAGCGGGTCGCTTAGCTTATGGTTTTTCCAGAACGATTCCGGCATGACGGGCAGCGAGAACAGGCTGAGCATATTCTCTTTGTTCGGTTCGCTGAGCTCAATGCGCACGGTGAGCGGCGCAATGGCTCTGACCGACGCGCCTTTATACACGATGCGGAACTGGGGAACGCCTTCGGTCATGAATTTATGGAAGGTGAACGCAACGTCGCTGGCCTTAACCGGCGAGCCGTCATGAAAGCGGGCCCGCGGGTTCAGCGAGATTTCCGCCCAGGCGAAGTTATCGGCATAACGCACGTTCTCGGCAATCAGCGGATAGTAGCTGCCGGGCTCGTCATCAGACGTGACAAAGAGCGTATCGTAAAGCGATTCCGTTCGCGCCGCCGCCACGCCGCGCAGGGCGAAGCGGTTGAAGTTGTCGAAGGTTCCCGTGGCGGAAAGCGTGACCTTCCCGCCTTTCGGCGCGGCAGGGTTGACGTAATCGAAGTGCGTAAAATTAACCGCGTATTTCGGCTCGCCAATGACCGCGAAGGCGATATTTTCTTTGATGGCCTGCGCCTGGCTGGACAGGCTCGTTAATGCCAACATCAGCAACATGAAGCGCATAAGCATCTCGCGGCAGCTCCCTCTTTTACAGACCGGCTCGGTTAAGCTGAATAATAAGTGACGCCACGGCCATTGTGAAATTATTCACCGTCGAGTGAAACGTCAGGACGCCATTGGCGGAACTGCTCCAGCGGCATAGGACGGCTAATCCAGTAGCCCTGCAGGTAGTTAACACCGTGTTCACGCAGCCAGGCGGCCTGTTCCGGTGTTTCTACGCCTTCGGCAACGGTCAACATATCCAGTCGTCTTGCCAGCGTCAGGACGGCATCCAGCACCGGCGACGTTACGGTCTCGGTGCCGATCGCATTCACGAAACCACGGTCGATTTTGAGGTAGTCCATGGTGAAATGCTCAAGATAGATCAGCGCGCTGTGGCCGGTGCCAAAGTCATCAATGGCTATCTCAAAGCCTTCGTTGTGCAGCCATTCGAAGAGGCTGTTGGCTTCGCGATGGTTAAGCATGTCGCGCTCGGTAATTTCCAGCACGATCTGGAAGTAATCCGGCGGCAGTAACGCTTTGAAGGTGCGCATGTCGTCTTTGAAGCTTTCCGCATGCAGATGCCCCGGCGCAATGTTGATGCCCACCTTTGCGCCCGGAGGGAGCAGCGTTTGTAACACGGGGGCATCGCGAATAATAAGATCAAAGAGATGCAGCGTCAGCGGGACAATCAGCTTCTGGGCTTCGGCAAAATTGATAAACGCGTCCGGCGGAATTTCCCCCATGGTCGGGTGTTTCCAGCGCATCAGCACTTCAAGCCCGGTCATTCTGAGCGATTTGGCATCGACGACGGGCTGATAGACCACGTAAAACTGGCCGCGCTTAATGGCGCTTAAAATCTCTTTGCCAGGATTCAGCCGTATACTGAGGATATAGTAGTTGAGCGATCCGGCACAAATGCCGCATACCAGCCCGAAGAACAGCGCGTAGAGAATTTCATCGCTGGTCCATGCGTCCGCATAAAGATTAATGGTCAGGGGGACGTCTTTCAGCGTCGCGGTGCGGGCCGGGATTTCACGTAAGTCGTGCGCCTTCACCAGCGTGCTGGACCGCGTTGACAACGCATGATCGCCAATAATGATGGCGATACCCGCGAATTCATCCTGGCGTGCGGTATAAAGCAGGTAAGGCGTCAGATTAAGATTCACCGAGGTAAACACGCCACCGTCTTTTACTAACGGGTTACGGTACCAGATGGCAATCGCGGGCTTATTGGGCAACATCGGGGTACCTGGAAGCAATGCCATATCGATCTGCTTATCAATGTGCAGCTCGGGTACCAGCCCCTCCATCGGGGTATTCATCGGGCCCGTGGCAGAAGAGCAGAACGCCATTTTGTCTCTGACCAGCAGGAATGCGCGAACGTTAATGCTAAAGGCGGCGCGCGAGGTGAGTTCCTGATTGACGTCATGGCAACTGTTCAGCGTGAGCGGCTGGAGGGCATCGATGGCGCTTTTTAACTCATCGAAATAGCTTTCCATGTAGATGCTGACGTCGTGAATCAGGGTGTCGAATTTGACTTCGCGCTTGTGGTAGCTCCAGAAAAATTGCAGCGAACCCAGGAGCAGGGCGGCAATAAGGCCTGTGATAATGCTGAGGATCAGTATCTTGCGATTACTGGAGAAGTAGCGGGTGAACATAGACGTCGTGATTCCTGAAATGCCGCTGGATGTATTCAGTGTAATGGGCAAAAAAAAACACTGCCGAAGCAGTGCTTTTTTTCATCATATCGTCAGCCAAGGGATAACCAACGATACAATTATCATATTAACTGCGGGTCAATACGCGGCGCGCTTCGTTATAGCGCTTCTTCCAGTACGGCTCGTTCATGCTGGAAATGGTCACACCGCTGCTGGTGGAGGCATGTACAAACTGGTCGTTACCAATATAGATGCCAACATGTCGACCCGTGGAACCTGCACGGAACAGAACTAAGTCACCGGTGCGAAGTTTAGTGCGCGAAATCGACTTGCCCATCTCCTGCTGTTCATAGGTTGAACGCGGAAGATCTAACCCAAACTGCTCGCGGAACGTACGCTGTACAAAACCGGAACAATCAATACCTGTTTTTGTGCTGCCGCCAAGACGATAGCGCACGCCTTTCCAGCTAGCATACTGGTCCATAATGCGGGACTTCACGTCCAGATTACGTACCATATTTTCAAATTCATCCTGAGAGGCTTGCAGTGACGAGGAATCTTCCATTCCCACAACACGCGTCTCAGGATGCATATTCTTTGCGGTGTTCGATGTACTACATGCAGACAACAGTACCGCGACTGCTATCGCCGGGATCCCCCGTAAGATATATCTCAGAAACGGTTGAGATTTGACCATTTTGTTTATTATCCCTTGAAGTCCTTAACGACAAATATCGTTATAAAAATGCCAAACGTGACGAGACTAATTATCTGTTCACATTGAGACAATTCTTTCTGGTCACATTTGTGGCACAGCGCACAAAATTATTCACCAGCGAAATAATTATCTCTATGGGGCAAAACGAGTTCGAGATTAACCGATTGCCAGGGGTATTGCGAGTAAAAAAAGCCTTTTTTTTATAAGAAAATGTGATACAGAAAGTAAAAATCCGTAATTGCTTAAATTACCGTCAGATCCGACGCCTAATTGCGCAATTGCTTCATTTTTATCATGAATATGATGACGAGAATATGACAGTGGGGAAAGATCGCGCCGGGAGCAGCATCAGGGATCATGTCGATCCCTGATAGTTAGCGGTAATTTGAGTGAGTTATTTGTTTAATTATTGTTGCGCTTTGCCGGGAAGATAGCGATCGAACAACGCTATTATCCTGTCGCTCAGCGGCGTCAACAGACACCACGGCAGCGCAATCAGCGCAACGGAGAGCGAACCGACGGCAATATCGGTGAACCAGTGGGCGCCAATCATTACGCGCGGGAAGGCAAAAACCACAAAAATAATCAGGGCTATGGCAAAGGCTTTTCTGCCGAAATAGCGAAGCATAATTGCGGAAAAAATAAGCAGCATCATCCCGTGATCGCCGGGGAAACTGTCCTTCGACGCATCTTTTGTTGGAATATGCAGCAGCTCGCTGACGCGATAAATATCGGTGAAGAATAGCGTTGGGCTTGAACGCTTCACCGGAATAATCGCGGTGGCCAGCTGGTTAATTAACACAGCAAACAGCAGCATCACCAGACCGATAATCAGGATACGCCGACGTCCGGCTTTATCCTCTTTCAGCCAGAAAGAGAGCATCAGGCAGCCCATGGCCAGCAGGGAGAAGCCGTCAAAGGCGCGGTTGTTGGTAATTGCCACCAGCCACAGGAACGCGTTGCTCTTCACCAGCTCCTGGTTGAAGAAGTGAAAAATGGCAGAATCCAGCGGGAACCAGAAACCATGATCCGCCGGGATATACCAGGAGAAGAAGAGCGCCAGGCCGGCGACATTAAGCAGTAATATCAGGGGAAATCGAGTTGTCATAACGTTCTGCATAGAGTGAAAACTGGGGCAACGTTAGCCGCCCGAACTTAAACGAATCCTCAACAGGCTGGACTGCAGGGCATTCCAGTCGGCGTTAACCGCACTAATTAACTCTATACGGCTGTCAGGCGGCGCCACATTTTGCGTTTCAATAAAGAAATCGTCGCCCTGGCGATTGATTCGCACCAGGCCGTCCGGCGTGCGCATAATCCCTTTCACGCGATCGACGGGCGCAAGTCTGGCCCACTCCAGAATCCCGATGGTGTCGAAAACGGTGTCAGCATCAAAAATCCATCCACAGGCCTGATATCCCTGGCCGCTGTTCAGATTACGACGCCAGCGCTGGTGTTCCGGCAGGCTCAGTGCGCCCAGGCCCTGCTTAACCGGATGACTGTGCGCGTGATCCGCGCTGGCAGACAGCTCGGTGAGGTTCAGACGAGGCAGGTCAAGCAGGGCGCCGTCAATTTTCCCCTGTGTCGCCTGCACTCGCGTGCGGTTGCCGCCGAAATGCTGCCACCACGCGTCCAGCGCGGCCTGGCTTTCCGCCGTGGCGCGATCTTCTTTATTGGCGACGATAACGTCTGCCGAGGCGAGCTGATCGCGGAAGTTCTCATTGGCTACCGCTTTTTCATCCAGTAGCTGACGAGGATCGAGCAGGCACAGGGTGGCGCGCAGATCGATCCACGGCTCGTAAACCGGGGCGGTCAGTAAATCGAGGATCTGCTTTGGGTGACCGAGCCCGGTGGGTTCAATCAGCAGGCGGTCGGGTTTGCCCTGACGCAGCAGGGTATTGAGCCCCACCTGCATCGGCAGGCCATTGACGCAGCACATGCATCCGCCGGGGATCTCTTTAATCATCGCGCCGCTGGATGACAGCAATGCACCATCAATGCCCACCTCGCCAAATTCATTGACCAGCACGGCCCATTTTTCGGCCGGATCTTTATTCGCCAGCAGGTGAAGAATGGAGGTGGTTTTACCGCTGCCGAGAAAACCGGTGATGAGGTTGGTTTTGGTCACGTGTGCTCCGCAAGAGAATTGTGATGCTATAACACTATTCTCTTATCCTGGCGAAAAATGTGCCCAATGAGAAGGGGAAGGGCGAACGGAGGCCGCATCCGTTCGCGTTAAGCGCAATAATCGCTAAATATTTAACGTTTCAATAACAGCCTGACGCGCGCCGTGGCGGGCAATGCGCTGATATGCCTGGCTGACAGCATCAACAAACGTGCCGTTTTGCGCGAGATCGTGTCCAAAGACCTCGTTCAGCCCCAGTATAGCGTTAACGCGCCCGGCGTCGCTGCTGGCGTCAACAATCGCGCGGATTTTTTCGCTGAGGGGATCGCGAACGTCAATCGCGTTGCCACGCTCGTCGGTACCGCTGACGTAGCGTATCCACCCGGCCACGCCCAGGGCCAGCAGCGGCCACGGCGTTTTTCGCTCAAGATGGACGCGGATCCCATCCAGCATTCTCTGGGGCAGCTTCTGGCTGCCGTCCATCGCGATTTGCCACGTGCGATGCTGAAGTGCCGGGTTGGCAAAGCGCTCGAGCAGGCTGTCAGCGTATGCGGTGAGGTCGACATCCTTAATACGTAATGTGGGAGCCTGTTCGTTCAGCATGAGGCGCCGGGCGGCTTCGCGGAAGGCTGCGTCTTCCATACATTCATTAATATGCGCGTAGCCGGCGAGATACCCCAGATACGCCAGGAAAGAGTGGCTGCCGTTGAGCATGCGTAACTTCATCTGCTCCCACGGCAGAACGTCCTGCACCATCTGGACGCCCGCAGCTTCCCACGCCGGACGGCCGGCGACAAAATTATCTTCCACTACCCACTGAATAAACGGCTCGCAGCTGATGGCGCACGGATCTTCAACGCCGAGCGCGTCGGTGATTTCCGCCAGCGAGGCTTCGGTCGCGGCGGGCACAATCCTGTCGACCATCGTTCCCGGGAAACTCACGTGGGTATCAATCCATTCTGACAGCGCCGCGGAACGCTTTTGCGCCATGCCCAGCACCGCGTTTTTCACCACGTGGCCGTTGTCGGGGATATTGTCGCAGGACAACACGGTAAAAGCGGGCAGGCCGCGCTCGCGGCGGCGGTGGAGCGCTTCGACCAGGATCCCGGGGGCGGAATGCGGCTCTGAGGGGTTTTCAAGATCGTGGACGATCCGCGCGTTATGCAGATCCAGCTTACCGGTCGCGGGATCGATGCAGTAGCCTTTCTCCGTGATGGTGAGCGACACAATCGCCACCTGAGGCTCACAAAATTTCTCAATAATCGCCGGCAGAGAGTCCAGCTTTGCGTTCAGGCATTCGTGGACGGCACCGACGATAATCGGCTGATTGCCGTCTGCGCCTTTCTCCAGCACGGTAAACAGATGATCCTGCGCGCGCAGCTGGCCCATCAGCACGTCGCCGCTGAAAAGGCTAATCTCACAAATCCCCCAGTCGCCGCCTTTTTCATTCAGCACCCGGTTTGTTAACAAAGCCTGGTGCGCGCGGTGAAAGGCACCAAAGCCAAAATGGACGATGCGGGAGCGTAATTGCGCGCGATCGTAGCGAGGTTGCTGAACGTGGGCAGGAAGCGAGGTGGAGGCAATTGTCTTCATGAAATACACACCTGATTAACCATTAATTAACAATGCCAGTGTAAAGTTATATGACAGCAAATAAAATTGGTGAGCCGTAAATATCCCCGTTCTGTGAGTTTGATCAATCAACGTGTGGCGGTATGTTGACCCTTAGCGGCAAACATGTATGGTAGTCGTCATTGCAGTAACGCATATTGGTATAACAACTTAAGAGGGTGAGGCAATGGAACAAACCTGGCGTTGGTACGGGCCGAACGATCCGGTTTCTCTTGATGATGTGCGTCAGGCTGGCGCAACGGGTGTCGTCACGGCGCTGCATCATATTCCTAACGGTCAGGTATGGCCGATTGAGGAAATTCAACAGCGTCAGGCGCTGCTGGCGGAGAAGGGATTAACCTGGTCTGTGGTGGAAAGCATTCCGGTTCATGAAGAGATCAAAACCCATTCCGGTGAGTACCAGACGTGGATTGCTAACTATCAGCAGAGCATTCGCAACCTGGCGGCCTGCGGCATTGATACGGTCTGCTATAACTTCATGCCCATTCTGGACTGGACGCGGACCGACCTTGAGTATCAGATGCCGGACGGTTCAAAAGCGCTGCGTTTCGATCAGATTGCCTTTGCGGCATTCGAACTGCACATTCTGAAACGCCCTGGTGCCGAAGCGGATTACACCGCAGAAGAGCAGCAGCAGGCGCGTGAGTGGTTTAACGCCGCCAGCGAAGCAGACATCGAAAAGCTGACCCGTAATATTATTGCTGGCCTGCCGGGTGCTGAAGAGGGGTATACGCTGGATCAGTTCCGCGCGCGTCTGGCGGAATACGGCGATATTGATAAGCACCAGCTGCGCGAAAACATGGCGTATTTCCTGCGCGCTATCGTGCCGGTCGCTGAAGAGGCGGGTGTACGCCTCGCCGTGCACCCGGACGATCCTCCGCGTCCTATCCTTGGCCTGCCGCGTATCGTTTCCACCCTTGAAGATATGCAGTGGCTGAAAGAGACGGTAAACAGCATCTATAACGGCTTTACCATGTGTACCGGCTCCTACGGCGTGCGCGCGGATAACGATCTGGTACGGATGATTGAAACCTTCGGCGATCGTATCCACTTCACGCATCTGCGTGCGACCTGCCGTGAAGCGAACCCGAAAACCTTCCACGAGGCGGCGCACCTTGGCGGCGATGTGAATATGGTCGCGGTGGTGGATGCTATTCTGGCGGAAGAGGCGCGTCGCAAGCAGGCTGGCGATGTGCGTCCTATCCCGTTCCGTCCGGATCACGGACACCAGATGCTGGACGATCTGCGTAAGAAGACCAACCCGGGCTATTCGGCGATTGGCCGTCTTAAGGGGATGGCGGAAGTGCGCGGCGTTGAGCTGGCGCTGAAGATGACGAAGTATCCGGAGCTTCTGTAAGCTCTGTTGCCCGGTGACGCTACGCTTACCGGGCCTACAAATAAACCGGCCTGAGAGCCGGTTTTTGTGTTTTTGTAGGTCGGGTAAGGCGAAGCCGCCACCCGACAAATGCCGCAATCAGTCAGCGCGGCCCATATAGCGTTTTTCTTCGATATGGATGCGGATTTTCTCGCCAGCGGAGAGGTATTCCGGTACCTGCACAACCAGGCCGGTCGTCAGGGTAGCCGGTTTGTTGCGGGCACTTGCTGATGCGCCTTTGATGCCAGGCGCCGTTTCAACGATTTCCAGATCGACGGTCTGAGGCAGTTCCAGGGCCAGCAGCACGCCGTCCCAGGTCAGAACCTGCATGTCAGGCATACCGCCTTCAGGGATGAACAGCAGCTCTTCTTCGATCTGATCTTTGGTGAAGATGTACGGGGTGTAATCTTCTTTATCCATGAACACGTATTCGTTGCCGTCGATGTAGGAGAAATCGACATAGCGGCGGGTCAGGGTCACGGTATCGACGATATCGTCACCTTTAAAGCGCTCTTCCACTTTCAGGCCGGTACGCACATCGGCGAAACGCATTTTGTACAGCGTTGCTGCACCACGGGCGCTCGGGGCCTGAATGTCGATATCTTTCACAATCAGCAGTTTGCCGTTGTAATTCAGCACCATACCTTTCTTAATTTCGTTCGCTCTTGGCATTGCAGTAATCCTGTTTACGGGAGGTAAAAAATATCGCGCCAAATTACTCGCGCGCGGCCTTTCAGGCAAGAGGAATTCGCGGCTTTTGCTATCAATACGCAAAAGGTGTTACTGTGCGCGCGATGCCCGACTGCGCGGGCGTCCGTCAGCGAAAGAGAGCATTTATGGATTGCCGTCCAGACTGTGGCGCGTGCTGTACTGCACCGTCCATTTCAAGTCCCATTCCAGGAATGCCCGAGGGCAAGCCTGCCAATACCCGCTGCGTTCAGCTCTCGGAAACGAATCTGTGCATGATCTTTGGCTCGCCTTTGCGCCCGAAGGTCTGCTCCGGGCTTCAGCCCACTGCCGAAATGTGCGGCAGCACGCGAGGGCAGGCGATGACGTACCTTCTTGAGCTGGAAGCGCTCACCGCGCCCTAAACGTCTTTAATCCGCGTCAGACAGCCAATCGTCAGCGTACACATCACCAGCGCAATCCAGAACACCGTGTGATAGTTCCAGATTTCAGCCACCACGCCGGCCATTGAGCCGGCGATAATCCAGCCCACGCGGGTGGTATTAGTATAAAGGGTGGTGGCAGAGCCTGCCTGACCCGGCATCAGATCCTGGAAGTAGAGCATGCCTATCCCGGCGAGAATGCCAATATAAATGGCGTTCAGCAGCTGTAAAGCCAGCAGCAGCCCCGGCGTATGAACCGTCAACATACCGATATAGAACAGCAGGCCCGCGACGGCGGCGATGCGCATTAAAAAACGCTTCCCGAAGCGCTTTGCGTAATAGCCTGCGATGAGCATGGTCGGGATCTCCAGCCCGGCGGCGGTGCCCATCATAATGCCCGCCAGCTTCTCCGACAGGTGCAGTTCATCAATAATAAACAGCGGCATATTGATGATATACAGGCTGTTGGTACCCCACATCAGCGTGCAGACAACAAACAGGAGCAGGGCATCGCGGCGGTTGCGGCGCGGCGCTTCCAGCACGCCCGTTGCCACTTTCGGCTCTTTGCGCATGGACGGCAGGAAGAACCACACCAGCGCGCCGCACGCCACAAACGCGACGGCCGCGCTCAGGTACATCACCGTAAAGCCAAAACCCATCGCCAGCGCGTAAGCCAGCGGCGGGCCAATTACCCACGCCAGCGACACCTGAGCACGCAGAACGGAGCTGAACATCACCGCTTCACGCCCGGTATGGTCGGCGTGTTCGCGGGCAAGGGCGAACATCTGCGGGTTCGCCGTCGAGCCAAAGCTGCTCAGGAACACCCCGACGAAGAGCAAAATGAAATAATTGCGGTTCCAGGCAAACAGAACGCAGGCCAATACCCCCAGCAGGCAGCAGAAAACGATCAGGCTTTTACGATCGCCTTTTCTGTCGGATCGCCCCGCCAGAAACTGACTGACCAGGATGCCGATGATGGCGCTGCCGGTAAAAAAGAAGCCGACCATTGCCGGGCGGGCGTGAACCTCATTCGTCAGAAATAAACTCAGCGTCGGCGTCTGTAACGCACCGGCAATGCCAGTGAAGAAGGCAACAACCAGAAATGCCGCTGAGGTTAAATCAAAGGGCTTCGGCGAGGCGGCCGCAGGGGTGTTATGCATGTTTTATAATTAGCGAGTAGCAGAGAGGAGGCGGAGTTTACGCCGTCAGCTAAAAAATAAACAGTGGGTGCGGTCAATGATGCCACGAAAAATCAAAATGGCATTTCAACTTATAAACAGGCTGGCTGACCTTAGCTGAAACTGGCTTGCTGAACTTCAGCAAAATTCAGCTGAACGAAGAAGAAATGTGCTGTATCTCTAAATTCTGACATCAGAAAGACGAGTTTACTTGCAAGGCTTTGCAGAAAGCGCAAGACTTTTTGAAACGTTTCAGCGCTATCTTGTTTAAATAAACGGAGCAGGCTAGCGCATTTTTTCTCATTAAAGCTGAAACGATTCAAGTTCAGCAGGAGTGGAGAACCATGTTCCAGTTATCTGTTCAGGATATCCACCCGGGCGCTCAGGCCGGGGATAAAGAAGAGGCTATTCGCCAGGTTGCCGCCGCGCTTGTGCAGGCGGGCAACGTCGCGGACGGCTATGTAAACGGCATGCTGGCGCGTGAGCAGCAGACCTCAACCTTCCTCGGCAATGGCATTGCCATTCCGCACGGCACAACCGACACCCGCGATCAGGTGCTGAAAACCGGCGTTCAGGTTTATCAGTTCCCGCAGGGCGTGCTCTGGGGTGACGGTCAGGTGGCTTACGTGGCTATCGGTATCGCGGCCAGCAGCGACGAACACTTAGGCCTGCTGCGTCAGCTGACGCATGTCCTGAGCGATGACGCGGTAGCTGAACAGCTTAAGTCTGCCACGACGGCGGAAGAGCTGCGCGCCTTGCTGATGGGCGAAAAACAGAGTGAAGCGCTGAAACTGGATAACGAAACGCTGACGCTGGACGTGGCTGCCTCCGATCTGGTGACGCTGCAGGCGCTGAACGCAGGTCGGCTGAAAGAAGCCGGCGCGGCAGATGCCACCTTTGTCACCCGCGCGATCAACGATAAGCCGTTGAATCTGGGTCAGGGCATCTGGCTGAACGACAGTGCTGAAGGCAACCTGCGCAGTGCAATCGCCGTGAGCCGCGCGGCCAATGCGTTTGACGTCGAAGGCGAGCGCGCGGCCATGCTGGTGACCGTGGCGATGAACGACAATCAGCCAGTTTCCGTGCTGAAGCGTCTGGGCGACCTGCTGCTGAACAACAAAGCTGAAAAACTGCTGAACGCTGATGCCTCTACCGTGCTGGCACTGCTGACCAGTGATGATGCGCTGACGGATGACGTGCAGTCGGCGGAGTTCGTTGTGCGCAACGAACACGGCCTGCATGCCCGTCCTGGCACCATGCTGGTGAATACCATTAAACAATTCGAGAGTGAGATCACCGTGGCGAATCTTGATGGCACGGGCAAACCGGCCAACGGCCGTAGTCTGATGAAAGTTGTCGCGCTGGGCGTGAAGAAAGGCCACCGACTGCGTTTCACCGCGCAGGGTGCGGATGCTGAACAGGCGCTGAAAGCGATTGGCGACGCCATCGCGGCGGGTCTGGGGGAGGGCGCATAATGAGCAGACGTGTTGCGACTATTACGCTGAACCCGGCTTATGACCTGGTGGGATTTTGCCCTGAAATTGAGCGCGGCGAAGTCAACCTCGTGCGTACCACTGGCCTGCATGCTGCGGGTAAAGGGATCAACGTCGCGAAAGTGCTCAAGGATCTCGGTATCGACGTCACCGTGGGCGGATTCCTCGGTAAAGATAACCAGGATGGCTTCCAGCAGCTGTTCAGCGAGCTGGGCATTGCCAACCGTTTTCAGGTTGTTCAGGGCCGTACCCGTATCAACGTTAAGCTGACCGAGAAAGACGGTGAAGTGACCGATCTCAACTTCTCTGGCTTCGAAGTGACGCCGTCAGACTGGGAACGTTTTGTAAACGACTCGCTGACCTGGCTTGGCCAGTTTGACATGGTCTGCGTCAGCGGCAGCCTGCCGTCCGGCGTGAGTCCGGAAGCGTTTACCGACTGGATGACGCGCCTGCGCAGCCAGTGTCCGTGCATTATTTTCGACAGCAGCCGCGACGCGTTGGTTGCGGGTCTGAAAGCCTCTCCGTGGCTGGTGAAGCCGAATCGCCGCGAGCTGGAGATCTGGGCGGGCCGTAAGCTGCCAGAATTAAAAGATGTAATTGACGCTGCCCATGCGCTGCGCGAGCAGGGTATCGCTCACGTGGTTATCTCGCTTGGCGCAGAAGGCGCGTTGTGGGTTAACGCGTCTGGCGAATGGATTGCCAAACCGCCGTCGGTTGACGTTGTCAGCACCGTTGGCGCAGGGGATTCCATGGTTGGCGGCCTGATTTACGGTCTGCTGATGCGTGAATCCAGTGAACATACTTTACGTCTTGCCACCGCCGTTGCTGCCCTGGCCGTAAGCCAGAGCAATGTCGGTATTACCGATCGTACCCAGTTAGCCGCGATGATGGCGCGCGTTGACTTAAAACCTTTTAACTAACAGCAGGAGAGGAATAATGAAAACGCTGCTGATCATTGACTCCGGTCTCGGACAGGCTCGCGCCTATATGGCGAAGACCTTGCTGGGCGCGGCGGCACAAAAAGCACATCTGGATATTATCGATAATCCAGGCGATGCAGAGCTGGCCATTGTACTGGGCGATAAAATCCCGGCTGACAGTGCGCTGAACGGCAAAAAAGTGTGGCTGGGCGATATTAATCGCGCGGTGGCACACCCGGAACTGTTCCTGAGTGAAGCGAAAGGCCACGCGTCCGTCTACAGCGCGCCTGTGGCGACGGCACCGGCTGCGGCCGCAGGTCCGAAACGCATTGTGGCGGTGACGGCCTGCCCGACGGGCGTGGCTCACACCTTTATGGCGGCTGAAGCCATTGAAACCGAAGCGAAAAAACGCGGCTGGTGGGTAAAAGTTGAAACCCGCGGCTCGGTTGGCGCCGGCAACGCCATCACCCCTGAAGAAGTGGCGGAAGCCGATCTGGTGATCGTGGCGGCGGATATCGAAGTGGATCTGGCGAAATTTGCCGGTAAGCCTATGTACCGTACCTCTACCGGCCTGGCGCTGAAAAAAACCGCTCAGGAGTTTGATAAGGCGCTGGTGGAAGCGAAGCCGTATCAGGCAACCGGCGCGCGTCAAACCGCAACGGAAGGTAAGAAAGAGTCTGCAGGCGCCTATCGCCATCTCCTGACCGGCGTGTCTTACATGCTGCCGATGGTGGTTGCGGGTGGTCTGTGTATCGCTCTCTCGTTCGCATTTGGTATTACCGCGTTTAAAGAAGAAGGCACGCTGGCGGCTGCGTTGATGCAGATCGGCGGTGGATCCGCGTTCGCGCTGATGGTCCCTGTTCTGGCAGGCTTTATTGCCTTCTCCATCGCTGACCGTCCTGGCCTGACGCCGGGTCTTATCGGCGGTATGCTGGCAGTAAGCACCGGTTCCGGCTTTATCGGCGGTATCATCGCCGGCTTCCTGGCCGGTTACGTCGCGAAGCTCATTAGCGCGAAGCTGAAGTTGCCGCAGAGTATGGAAGCCCTGAAGCCGATTCTGATCATCCCGCTGATTTCCAGCCTGGTGGTCGGCCTGGCGATGATTTACCTGATTGGTAAACCTGTTGCGGGCATCCTGGCGGGTCTGACCCACTGGCTGCAAACTATGGGCACCGCGAACGCGGTTCTGCTGGGTGCTATCCTCGGTGGCATGATGTGTACCGATATGGGTGGTCCGGTGAACAAAGCGGCGTACGCCTTTGGCGTTGGCCTGCTGAGTACCCAGACCTACGCGCCGATGGCAGCCATCATGGCAGCCGGTATGGTGCCTCCGCTGGCGCTCGGTCTGGCGACGATTATTGCCCGCCGTAAGTTCGATAAAGCGCAGCAGGAAGGCGGTAAGGCCGCGCTGGTGCTGGGTCTGTGCTTCATCACCGAAGGGGCGATTCCGTTCGCGGCCCGTGACCCAATGCGCGTCCTGCCGTGCTGTATCGTGGGTGGGGCAGTGACGGGGGCTATCTCCATGGCGGTTGGCGCGAAACTGATGGCACCGCACGGCGGTCTGTTTGTTCTGCTGATCCCTGGCGCTATCACCCCGGTACTGGGCTACCTGCTGGCAATCGTTGCCGGTACGCTGGTGGCGGGTCTCTCTTACGCAGTGCTGAAACGTCCGGAAGCGGAAGTCGTGGCAAAAGCAGCGTAAGCAATAAACAACAAAAAAGCCGGGTTGCATTATGCACCCGGCTTTTTTTTATGCCGCCTGTTCAGCGGTTTGCTGCGCCTTGAGCCAGGCAATCTCTTCTGCCCAGATATCCGGATTGATGGTTTCAAGCACCATCGGAATACCGTCGAATCGGGCGTCCTGCATGATAAAGCGGAACGCGTCATGGCCGATGTTGCCTTCGCCCAGGCTGTGGTGGCGGTCAACGCGGCTGCCAAAGGCGCTTTTCGCATCGTTTAGGTGCATTCCGCGCAGATACTTAAAGCCCACGATGCGCTCGAACTCATCAAACGTGTTTTTCGTTGCCTCGGTCGTGCGCAGGTCATAGCCGGCCGCAAACGCGTGGCAGGTATCAATGCACACGCCGACGCGGGATTTATCTTCCACGCCGTCAATAATGGCCGCCAGATGTTCGAACTTAAAGCCGAGGTTGCTGCCCTGACCGGCGGTATTCTCAATCACCGCGGTGACGCCCTGGGTTTTATCCAGGGTGATGTTGATGGACTCGGCAATGCGCGCCAGACAGGCATCTTCATCGATTTGCATCAGGTGACTACCCGGATGGAAGTTCATCAGCGTCAGCCCCAGCTGTTCGCAGCGCTGGACTTCATCCAGAAACGCTTCGCGGGACTTATCCAGCGCTTCCTGAACCGGATGCCCGAGGTTGATCAGGTAGCTGTCGTGGGGGAGGATCTGGCCCGGCCCGTAGCGGTATTTCTCACAGGCGGCTTTGAAGTCATCAATCACTTCAGAGGTCAGCGGCGCGGCGCGCCACTGGCGCTGGTTTTTGGTGAACAGGGCGAAAGCGGTCGCCTCAATTTCGGCGGCGCGAATGGCGGCATTCGCAAGGCCACCTGCAGCGCTAACGTGCGCTCCAACATATTTCATAAAAAACTCCTGCTAACCCGAAACGCTTATGATAGCGGGTTAGCAGGAGAAGGACGAGATGGTTTATGCCATCAGGGTGTGCACGGCGAGGTTAATGGCACCACCGCCGACAATCAGCCAGATGAAGAGCACCAGCGCCATCAGCAGCGGTTTCGCACGAGCTTTTTTCAGCGCGCTGACGTGCGTGGTCACCCCCAGCGCCGCCATGGCCATCGCCAGCAGCACCGTATCCAGCGTCACCAGCATATCGACAACGGCTTTCGGCAGCAGGTGGAAGGAGTTGAAAATCGCCACCACGATAAACAGGATCGCAAACCACGGAATGGTGATTTTGCTTTTCTCGCTGCCGCCCGCCGGAGCCAGCTGTTTAACCCGCGCGGCCAGGAAAATCAGGAACGGCGCCAGCATCATTACGCGCAGCATTTTGGCAATCACCGCCGCGTTTTCGGCTTCCGGGTTAATGGCGTGTCCTGCGGCAACCACCTGGGCCACTTCGTGCATGGTTGAGCCAATATAAATGCCGTACGTTTCCGGGCTAAACCAGTGGGCAACCAGCGGATACATCGCCGGGTAGAGGAAAATTGCCAGCGTACCGAAGATCACCACCGTCGCCACCGCCACCGTCACCTTGCTGGCTTCGGCTTTAACGACGGGTTCCGTTGCCAGCACCGCCGCGGCCCCGCAAATACTGCTCCCGGCACCGATCAGCCAGCTGGTATGCTTATCCAGGCCAAAGACTTTCTGACCGATAAAGCAGGCCAGTAAAAAGGTGCTGGTGAGGGTCAGGACGTCGATAGCGATCCCGCTCACGCCCACGTCCGCAATCTGCGAAAAGGTGAGACGGAAGCCGTAAAGGATGATCCCGAGACGCAGCAGGTGCTGTTTGGCAAAGATCACGCCGCCGTCGCAGGATTTCCAGATATGCGGGTAAACGGTATTTCCCACGACCATGCCGAGCAATATTGCCAGGGTTAACGCGCTAAAGCCTGCCCCCGCGATGGCCGGAATACTTCCGCCCCATAGCGCCACGCCGGTAACCGCTGCGCTGAGCGCAAGACCCGGCACGAAGTGCCACACTGTACGATGATGTTGTAAGGTGATTTCTGACATAACCTTCTCCTTTGTCTGGCTAAAGGTTACGGCGCTCTGGCTTAAAAATAAAATTGATTATATACTTATAATCAATCTATATAAGTGGTAAGCAACCATGCACATTACATTGCGTCAGCTGGAAGTGTTTGCCGAGGTGCTGAAAAGCGGTTCGACGACCCAGGCGTCACAAATGCTGGCGCTCTCGCAGTCTGCGGTCAGCGCGGCGTTGACCGATCTTGAAGGGCAACTGGGCGTTCAGCTTTTCGACAGGGTAGGGAAGCGTCTGGTGGTCAACGAACATGGCCGTCTGCTCTATCCGCGCGCGCTGGCGCTGCTCGAGCAGGCTATCGAAATCGAACAGCTGTTCCGCGAGGATAACGGTGCAATTCGCGTTTACGCCAGCAGCACCATCGGGAATTACATTCTGCCGGAAGTGATTGCCCGCTACCGCCGGGATTTCCCGACCCTGCCGCTGGAGATGAGCGTGGGCAATAGCCAGGACGTCATCAACGCGGTGATCGATTTCCGCGTGGATATCGGCCTCATCGAAGGACCCTGCCATAACGTCGACATCATTGCCGAGCCCTGGCTGGAGGATGAGCTGGTGGTGTTTGCTTCCCCGGCCTCATCTTTACTGCAGGGGGAAGTGACGCTGGAACGCCTCGCGCAGGCGCAGTGGATCCTGCGCGAGCAGGGCTCCGGCACGCGTGAAATTGTCGATTATCTGCTGCTTTCCCATCTGCCGCATTTCCAGCTGGGGATGGAGCTGGGCAATTCAGAGGCCATCAAGCACGCGGTGCGCCACGGGCTGGGCATCAGCTGTCTTTCCCGGCGCGTCATTGCTGAACAGCTTGAGACGGGCTCGCTGGTGGAAATTCCCGTTCCGCTCCCAAAACTGGTACGCACCCTGTGGTGCATCCATCATCGTCAGAAACACCTTTCCAGTTCGCTGCAGCGTTTTCTGCGCTATTGCGAGATGTAATCTTCCCCTCTCCTCAAAGGGGAGAGGGGAAAGCCCCGATTTCTGCTTTACTTATAATCCTGGCCGAGTCATGAAGCTCTCTTATAACTGAGTATTTCTGCCGGAAGGAACGCGGATCGTCTGCTACAATCGCGCCTCATTTATTAAATGGACAGCATTTTCATATGGTTTCAGAAATTAAAACCACAGAAGCGCCCACGCTACGTCGTGAACTGAAGGCGCGTCACCTGACGATGATCGCGATTGGCGGCTCAATCGGTACAGGTCTTTTCGTTGCCTCCGGCGCAACGATTTCGGCAGCAGGCCCGGGTGGGGCACTTTTCTCTTATATTCTGATTGGCCTGATGGTGTACTTCCTGATGACCAGCCTGGGCGAACTGGCCGCGTACATGCCGGTATCCGGTTCGTTTTCGACCTACGGTCAAAAATACGTTGAAGAAGGCTTCGGCTTCGCGCTGGGCTGGAACTATTGGTACAACTGGGCGGTCACCATCGCCGTTGACCTTGTCGCCGCACAGCTGGTAATGAACTGGTGGTTCCCGGATACGCCGGGCTGGATCTGGAGCGCTCTGTTCCTGGCCGTCATCTTCCTGCTGAACTACATCTCCGTGCGCGGTTTCGGCGAAGCGGAATACTGGTTCTCTTTGATCAAAGTGGCAACCGTCATCATCTTTATCGTCGTCGGTGTGGCGATGATCGTTGGTATTTTCAAAGGCGCTGAACCTGCGGGCTGGAGTAACTGGGCGATAGGCGATGCGCCGTTTGCCGGTGGCCTCTCGGCGATGATTGGCGTGGCAATGATTGTCGGCTTCTCCTTCCAGGGGACCGAGCTGATTGGCATCGCCGCCGGTGAGTCAGAGAACCCGGAGAAAAATATTCCGCGGGCGGTCCGTCAGGTCTTCTGGCGTATCCTGCTGTTCTATGTGTTCGCGATCCTGATTATCAGCCTGATCATTCCGTACACCGATCCAAGCCTGCTGCGCAATGACGTTAAAGACATTAGCGTCAGCCCGTTCACGCTGGTCTTCCAGCACGCCGGCCTGCTTTCTGCCGCGGCAGTGATGAACGCCGTTATCCTGACCGCCGTGCTTTCAGCCGGTAACTCCGGGATGTACGCGTCCACCCGTATGCTTTACACGCTGGCATGCGACGGTAAGGCACCGCGTATCTTCGCGAAACTGTCCCGAGGCGGCGTCCCACGTAACGCGCTGTACGCGACAACGGTAATCGCCGGTCTGTGCTTCCTGACTTCCATGTTTGGCAACCAGACGGTGTACCTTTGGCTGCTTAACACCTCAGGGATGACGGGCTTTATCGCGTGGCTGGGCATTGCCATTAGCCACTACCGTTTCCGCCGTGGCTTCGTCAAGCAGGGTCACGATATTAACTCGCTGCCGTATCGCTCCGGCTTCTTCCCGCTGGGTCCCATTTTCGCCTTCATTCTGTGCCTGATCATTACGCTCGGACAGAACTATGAAGCGTTCCTGGCGGACACCATTGACTGGGGCGCCGTTACGGCGACCTACATTGGTATTCCGCTGTTCCTCGTCATCTGGTTTGGCTACAAGCTGACGAAAGGAACAAAATTCGTTCGCTACAGTGAAATGGAATTCCCGGAACGATTTAAACAATAACCGCACTTCCTCTCTCTTTAGCCCGCTCATTCGAGCGGGCTTTTTTATTCCCGCATCCTGAAACAAAGATATATTTCTTAACAATTTAATTGATAATAATTATCGTTTGCTTTATCGTTATCAAAAATAAGCGTGTCACCGACCCACCGTAGATGTGGGCGGCAAGGAAGACGCTGTGAGCGATGATGATTTGATTTAGTTGTATTTACCTCATGGAGATATGGAATGTTTAGGTTGAATCCCTTCGTCAGGGGAGGACTTTGTGCGTCCGCAATGTCCCTGGCCCTGCCTGTTATCGCAGCCGAATCCGGCGACACAATGGTTGTAACGGCCTCTGCGACCGAGCAAAACCTGAAAGACGCACCCGCAAGCATCAGCGTGATTACCCAGGAAGATTTGCAGCGCAAACCCGTTCAGAATCTGAAAGATGTGTTACGGGATGTGCCGGGCGTTCAGCTCACGAGCGAAGGGGACAACCGTAAAGGGGTAAGTATTCGCGGACTGGACAGCAGCTATACGCTGATCCTGATCGACGGCAAGCGCGTCAACTCTCGTAACGCGGTGTTCCGTCATAATGATTTCGACCTCAACTGGGTGCCGGTTGACGCCATTGAACGAATCGAAGTGGTGCGCGGACCGATGTCTTCTCTTTATGGTTCCGATGCGCTGGGCGGCGTGGTGAACATTATCACCAAAAAAATCGGCCAGAAATGGACGGGCACCCTGAGCGCCGATTCCACGATTCAGGAACATCGCGATCGTGGAGACACGTATAACGGTCAGTTCTATACCAGCGGCCCGCTGGTCGACGGCCTGCTGGGGCTGAAAGCCTACGGTAGCCTCGCGAAGCGTGAGAAAGACGCTCAGCAGAAATCCTCCACCACGGCGAGCGGTGAAACACCGCGCATTGAGGGCTTCACCAGCCGCGATGCGAATGTGGAATTCGCCTGGACACCGTCTGAAAATCACGACTTTACGGCGGGCTACGGTTTCGACCGTCAGGATCGTGACTCGGATTCCCTCGATAAGAACCGCCTTGAACGTCAGAACTACTCTCTCAGCCACAACGGTCGCTGGGGCGTCGGCAACAGCGAGCTGAAGGTTTACGGCGAAAAGGTGGATAACAAAAACCCGGGCAACAGCAATCCGATCACCTCAGAGAGCAACGCGGTGGACGGAAAATACGTGCTGCCGATGGGCGAAATCAACCAGCTGCTGACCTTCGGCGGCGAATGGCGTCACGATAAGCTGAAAGATCCGGTCAACCTGACGGGCGGTTCCAGCAGCAGTACCTCGACAAGCCAGTATGCTCTGTTCCTGGAAGATGAGTGGCGTATCTTTGAACCTCTGGCGCTGACCACCGGCATCCGTATGGACGACCATGATACCTACGGTGACCACTGGAGTCCGCGAGCCTATCTGGTCTACAACGCGACCGATACCGTAACGGTGAAAGGGGGCTGGGCTACCGCGTTTAAAGCGCCGTCACTGCTGCAGCTGAGTCCGGACTGGGTCACCGGCTCGTGCCGCGGTGCCTGTGAGATTGTTGGTAACCCGGACCTGAAGCCGGAAACCAGCGAGAGCTTTGAATTCGGTCTCTACTACAGCGGAGAAGAGGGCTGGTTAGAGGGCGTGCAGGCCAGCGTCACCACCTTCCAGAATAATGTGGATGACCGCATCAGCATCAGCCGTACGGCCAATGTGAATCAGGCGCAGGATTACCCTAACTACGTTGGCCTGAATGCGGACGGCGAACCGATTTTTCGCTACTACAACGTCAACAAGGCGCGCATCCGTGGGGTGGAGACCGAGCTGAAATTCCCGCTGGCGGAAGACTGGAAAGTGACGCTGAACTACACCTATAACGACGGTCGCGATATCAGCAACGGCGGCAATAAGCCGCTGTCCGATCTGCCGTTCCACACGGCCAACGGTACCGTTGACTGGAAGGCGACGCAGGACTGGTCGTTCTATGTTCAGGGCAACTACACCGGTGAGAAACGCGCGCTGACCAGCAGTGCACCAACGCCGGGTGGCTACGTCATCTGGAATACCGGCGCCGCGTGGCAGGCGACGAAAAGCGTGAAGCTGCGTGCGGGCGTGCAGAACCTGCTGGATAAAGATCTGAGCCGTGACGATTACAGCTATACGGAAGATGGCCGTCGTTACTTTGTCGGCGTGGATTATAAGTTCTGATGTAACCTTTATGCCCGGTGGCGCTTCGCTTACCGGGCCTACAAAACCCGCGAATGTAGGCCGGGTAAGGCGAAGCCGCCACCCGGCAATCATCAGCACTTATGCGAACAAATGCTCCGCATGGAAGCGGAGATGGTCCTCAATAAAGGACGCAATGAAGTAATAGCTGTGATCGTATCCCGGCTGAATGCGCAGCGTCAGCGGCCAGTCTTTCTGGCGCGCCGCCTCTGCCAGTACCGCAGGCTGTAGCTGACCGGCGAGGAACTGATCCGCATCACCCTGATCGATAAGGGTGGGAATGGCCTCTTCAGCGTTGCTGTTCAGCATCAGCGCGCAGCTGTCCCATGCCAGCCATTTTTCCGCATCCTCACCCAGATAGTGGGTAAAGGCTTTTTGCCCCCACGGCACCTGAGAAGGATTCACGATAGGGGCAAATGCCGACACGCTGGTGTATTTACCCGGGTTTTTCAGCGCCATTATCAGCGCCCCGTGACCGCCCATCGAGTGGCCGCTAATCGCGCAGCGGTGACCTACCGCAAACTGAGCCTGCACCAGGGCAGGAAGCTCATCGCGAATGTAATCATACATACGGTAGTGGCGCGCCCAGGGCTGTTCGGTCGCATTCAGATAAAACCCGGCGCCTTTGCCCAGGTCGTATCCTGCATTGTCGGCCACATCATCGCCGCGCGGGCTCGTGTCTGGCATCACCAGCGCAATGCCCAGCTCGGCGGCAATACGCTGCGCGCCCGCTTTGGTGGTGAAGTTTTCGTCGTTGCAGGTCAAGCCTGAAAGCCAGAACAGAACCGGTGGGTTTTCCGTCGGGGGCAGGAAGATACTGAACGTCATCGCACAGTTCAGAACGGTGGAGTCGTGCCGCCAGCGCTGCTGTCGACCTTCAAAACAACGGTGCTCTTCGAGCAGTTCCATGCAGGGCTCCTTAATGAGAATGCGCATTCATAACATCCATAATACAGCGTTTTCATTGACCTGTGAGCAACTTTCACTTTCACCGGACGGCGAGATGCTGCATCATAAATTTACTTTTCTTTAACATTTGGAGCGGTCATGGCGCTGCGTATTGCGCTCAGTGGGTTCGTCGTTCTGGTGGTGGCAATGGGGATCGGGCGCTTTGCCTTTACGCCCCAGGTGCCGCTGATGATTGCTGCCGGGCAGCTTACGCTGACCAGCGCGGGCCTGGTGGCGGCGATGAATTATCTGGGCTATCTGGTGGGCGCATGGGATGCGATGCGCGCGCACCGCTTTGTTGAAGCGCGCCTCTGGCTGGGCATTGCGGGTGCGGTGGCGTTGACGCTGCTCTCTGCCGCGGCGGATAACGCCGTTGTACACGGTCTGCTGCGCTTTGTGATTGGCTGCATGAGCGGCTGGTCGATGGTGCTGATTGCCGCCTGGACTAACGAGCGGCTGGGGCAGCTGGGTAAACCGGGCCTGAGCGCGGCCGTGTTTGCCGGCCCGGGGGCTGGTATTGCTCTGAGCGGGCTGCTCGCCGTCTATATCCAGGCGAAATCCCTCTCGGCCGGGGCGGCATGGCAAATCTACGGCGTGCTGGCGCTGGTGCTGATTGCCCTGGTGGCGCGCTACCTGCCGCGTTCCGGTCAACTACATCGACCGGGAACCGCGCCGGAGCCGCTGGTGCTGACGGCAGATTTAAAGCGTCTGGTCTGGAGCTACAGCCTGGCCGGGTTTGGCTATATCCTTCCGGCGACCTTCCTGTCGCAGATGGCGGCGGTGCGTTTTCCCGGCAGCCTGTTCGCCCAGTTCGTGTGGCCGATTTTTGGTATCGCCGCCGTGGTGGGGATTGCGCTCAGCATTCTGTTGCGCCATACCTCAACGGCTAACCGCAGGCTGGCTATCGTGCTGTGGTTACAGGGGGCTGGCGTGCTGGCGGCCTGGCTGCTGCCGGGAATAGGTGGATTGCTGACGGGTGGGCTGCTGGTGGGTGGCGGGTTCCTCTGCGCCGTTCAGCTCTCGCTTTTATACGGCCGCGAGCTGGCACCGAACCACACGCGGTATATGGCGGGTCTGCTTACTACCGGGTATGCCATAGGGCAGCTGGTAGGGCCGGTGACCTCGGCGTTATCGACCTGGCTTACCCACCGGCTGGAGCCTGCGCTGGGGCTGGCGGGCGTTGCGCTGTTCGTCGGCGGGGCTCTGGTCTGGAATCGTCACGCTGAAAGGCAGCAGCAATTGCAATAATTATCGTCGTGAATACTGGATTATGTGCGCGGCCTCACGCACAATGAGCGCATACTTTTGCCACAACGAGGGCAAAAGACGCCACACCTGCAGGAGAACAAAATGTCATCACTCAGTAAAGAAGCTGCCCTGGTCCACGAAGCCCTGGTTGCGCGCGGTCTTGAAACGCCACTGCGTCCGCCCGTACAGGATCTGGACAATGAAACCCGCAAGCGTCTGATTGCCGGTCATATGACCGAGATCATGGAGCTGCTGAATCTCGATCTGAGTGACGACAGTCTGATGGAGACGCCGCACCGCATCGCAAAAATGTACGTCGACGAAATTTTCTCGGGCCTGGATTACGCCAACTTCCCGAAAATTACCGTCATCGAAAACAAGATGAAAGTGGACGAGATGGTCACGGTACGCGATATCACGCTGACCAGCACCTGCGAACACCATTTCGTCACCATCGACGGTAAAGCGACCGTGGCGTATATCCCAAAAGATACGGTGATCGGCCTGTCGAAGATCAACCGCATCGTGCAGTTCTTTGCACAGCGTCCGCAGGTGCAGGAGCGTCTGACGCAGCAGATCCTGACCGCGCTGCAAACGCTGCTGGGCACCAATAACGTGGCCGTCTCTATCGACGCGGTTCACTACTGCGTGAAAGCGCGCGGCGTGCGTGATGCGACCAGTGCAACCACCACAACCTCTCTGGGTGGTCTGTTTAAATCAAGTCAGAATACCCGCCAGGAGTTCCTGCGCGCCGTTCGTCACCACAACTAAGTCTTACAGGGCAGGGACCATGGAGCGAAACGTCACGCTCGATTTTGTTCGCGGCGTCGCCATTCTCGGTATCCTGCTGCTTAATATCAGCGCCTTCGGTCTCCCGAAGGCGGCTTATCTCAATCCTGCATGGTATGGCGACATCACGCGCAGTGATGCCTGGACGTGGGCGATCCTCGATCTTTTCGCCCAGGTCAAATTCCTCACGCTCTTTGCCCTGCTGTTTGGCGCAGGCCTGCAGCTCCTCCTCAAACGCGGTACGCGCTGGATACAGTCGCGCCTGACGCTGCTGGTGCTTCTCGGGTTTATCCACGGTCTGTTCTTCTGGGACGGCGATATTCTTCTCGCGTATGGGTTAGTCGGGCTCATCTGCTGGCGCCTTATTCGCGACGCGCACAGCGTAAAAAGCCTGTTTAACACTGGCGTGATGCTCTACGTCATGGGGCTTGGGGTACTGCTGCTGCTGGGGATGATCTCCGGTGAGGCGACAAACCGTGCCTGGGTCCCGGATGCCGCTAACCTGCAGTACGAGCAGTTCTGGAAGCTGAAGGGCGGGTCGGAAGCGATAAGCAACCGTGCGGATATGCTGGGGGATAACCTCCTTGCGCTGGGCGCGCAATACGGCTGGCAGCTGGCGGGAATGATGCTGATGGGCGCGTCGCTGATGCGCACCGGCTGGCTGAAAGGCGAATTTAGCCTGCGCCACTATCGCCGCATGGGCGCCGGGCTGGTCCTGCTCGGCGTGCTGATTAACCTTCCGGCGGTGATTACGCAGTGGCACCTCCACTGGGATTACCGCTGGTGCGCTTTCCTGCTCCAGATGCCGCGTGAACTGAGCGCGCCGTTCCAGACCATCGGCTATGCGGCGCTGATCTATGGCTTTTGGCCAACGCTTTCTCGCCTGTGGATTGTCAGCGCTATCGCCTGCGTGGGCCGCATGGCGTTAAGCAATTACCTCCTGCAAACGCTGATATGCACCACGCTTTTCTATCGCTTTGGCCTGTTTATGAAATTCGACCGCCTCGCGCTGCTGGCGTTTGTTATCCCGGTCTGGGTAGTAAACCTGGCGTTTTCTGTTCTCTGGCTACGCTATTTCCGCCAGGGACCGCTGGAGTGGGTGTGGCGTCAGTTAACCGCACATGCTTCAGGGATATCATTGAAAAATACATCCAGATAACGATCTGGATCACAATCATTAACAAAACGGATGTAAGCGTTTTCATGAGTGTGAGCTTCTTCACGTAGTCCCCTTTCTCTCGCTGCCAAAATAGCCACCTTGCTAAACACAGGGGGTGTCTGTGAGTTGCTGCAATCCTTTGAAGGATGGTGAATATGATCACCATTCGTGACGTCGCCCGTCAGGCGGGCGTTTCCGTGGCTACCGTTTCGCGCGTGCTGAACAACAGCGCGCTGGTCAGCCCTGAAACCCGTGAAACCGTAATGAAAGCCGTGACCCAGCTCGGGTACCGGCCAAATGCTAATGCTCAGGCGCTTGCGACGCAGGTTAGCGACACTATCGGCGTGGTGGTGATGGATGTATCGGATGCCTTTTTCGGCGCGCTGGTGAAAGCGGTGGATGTGGTCGCCCAGCAGCATCAGAAATACGTCCTGATCGGCAATAGCTATCATGAGGCGGAAAAAGAACGCTACGCCATTGAAGTGCTGATTCGCCAGCGCTGTAACGCCCTGATTGTCCACTCAAAAGCCCTGAGCGACGAAGAGTTAATCGGGTTTATGGATCAGATCCCGGGCATGGTGCTCATCAACCGCATCGTCCCGGGCTATGCCCACCGCTGCGTCGGGCTGGATAACGTCAGCGGCGCAATGATGGCCACCAAAATGCTCATCAACAACGGGCATCAGCGGATCGGTTATCTGGCCTCCAGCCACCAGATTGAAGATGACGAACTGCGGCGCGAGGGGTGGCAAAACGCCCTGAAAGAGCACGGCATTACGCCATCAGACAGCTGGACTGGAACCGGGACGCCTGACATGCAGGGCGGTGAGGCGGCCATGGTGGAGCTGCTGGGGCGCAATCTGCAGCTTACTGCGGTGTTTGCCTATAACGACAGCATGGCGGCAGGGGCCCTGACGGCGCTGAAGGATAACGGCATTGCGGTGCCACAGCATTTATCACTCATCGGCTTTGACGATATTCCGATTGCCCGTTACACCGACCCACAGCTGACAACGGTGCGTTACCCCATTGCCTCTATGGCGAAACTGGCGACTGAGCTGGCGTTACAGGGGGCGGCAGGGCTGCTGGATCCGGGGGCAACACATTGTTTCATGCCGACTTTAGTGCGTCGTCACTCGGTCGCGCCCCGGCAAATTGTGGTTCCGATCACTAACTGATTACATGATGTGATGTAACCGTTTTCAATCTGTGAGTAAATTCACAGTATCTTAACAAGGCGCTGACTATGATGTCAGCGTTTTAGGGGCTGAAACGCTATGTAACGGTGATTATTCACTTTCACTATAGCCAATGTGCCGCAAACAACGAATAAAACGCATTTCTGGATCGTTACCGAACACGGAAGATAGAAATTTTATAAGTGAACTTCGGCTGTCAGTAACGTTTTATTAACACCTGCCCGCCGATCGTTATTCACAAGAACTACCCTGCATAAAAAAAACCGGAGATACCATGAATAAGAAGGTGTTGACCCTGTCTGCTGTAATGGCAAGCATGCTTTTTGGTGCAGCAGCGCACGCTGCGGATACCCGTATTGGTGTGACCATCTATAAATACGACGACAACTTCATGTCTGTTGTGCGTAAAGCAATTGAGAAAGATGCTAAAGCAGCGCCAGACGTTCAGCTGCTGATGAATGACTCCCAGAACGACCAGTCCAAACAGAACGACCAGATCGACGTTCTGCTGGCGAAAGGCGTGAAAGCCCTGGCCATCAACCTGGTTGACCCGGCTGCAGCAGGCACGGTGATTGAAAAAGCGCGCGGCCAGAACGTGCCAATCGTCTTCTTCAACAAAGAACCTTCCCGTAAAGCGCTGGATAGCTACGACAAAGCGTATTACGTCGGTACCGACTCTAAAGAGTCCGGTATTATTCAGGGCGATCTGATTGCCAAACACTGGGCGGCGAACCCGAACTGGGACCTGAACAAAGACGGACAAATTCAGTTCGTTCTGCTGAAAGGCGAGCCAGGCCACCCGGATGCTGAAGCCCGTACCACCTACGTTATCAAAGAGCTGAACGACAAGGGCCTGAAAACCCAGCAGCTGGCGTTAGATACCGCGATGTGGGATACCGCTCAGGCGAAAGATAAGATGGACGCGTGGCTGTCCGGCCCTAATGCGAACAAAATCGAAGTGGTTATTGCCAACAACGACGCGATGGCAATGGGCGCGGTAGAAGCGCTGAAAGCACACAATAAATCGTCCATCCCGGTATTCGGCGTGGATGCGCTGCCAGAAGCGCTGGCGCTGGTTAAATCCGGCGCGATGGCCGGTACCGTGCTGAACGATGCCAACAACCAGGCGAAAGCGACCTTCGATCTGGCGAAAAACCTGGCCGATGGCAAGGGCGCGGCAGATGGCACCAGCTGGAAAATTGAAAACAAAATCGTTCGCGTACCTTACGTGGGCGTAGACCAGTCCAACCTGGCTGAGTTTATCGGTAAATAAGTTATTCGTACTGTCTTCACTGGGCGCAATTCGTTGCGCCCTTTTATAACGCGATATGCGAGGCCAACAAGGTATAATTATGGTCAGCACAACTACTCAGTCATCCGGTGAATACCTGTTGGAAATGAGCGGTATCAACAAGTCATTTCCCGGCGTTAAGGCACTCGATAATGTTAATTTAAAAGTTCGTCCTCACTCTATTCATGCATTGATGGGTGAGAACGGTGCGGGTAAATCAACATTATTAAAATGCCTTTTTGGGATCTATCAAAAAGATTCTGGCAGCATTCTTTTTCAGGGGAAAGAGATCGATTTCCATTCAGCGAAAGAAGCGCTGGAAAACGGTATCTCAATGGTTCACCAGGAATTAAACCTGGTACTGCAGCGTTCGGTCATGGATAACATGTGGTTGGGGCGTTATCCAACCAAAGGTGTCTTTGTCGATCAGGACAAAATGTATCGCGACACCAAAGCGATTTTCGATGAGCTGGATATTGATATCGATCCGCGCGCCCGCGTGGGAACTTTATCCGTATCCCAGATGCAAATGATCGAAATTGCAAAAGCGTTCTCCTATGATGCGAAAATCGTCATCATGGACGAACCGACATCGTCATTAACGGAAAAAGAGGTTAATCACCTTTTTACCATTATTCGTAAGCTAAAAGATCGCGGCTGCGGCATTGTGTATATCTCGCACAAAATGGAAGAGATCTTCCAGCTGTGCGATGAGATAACCATCCTGCGCGACGGCCAGTGGATTGCCACGCAGCCGCTGGAAGGGCTGGACATGGACAAGATCATCGCCATGATGGTCGGCCGTTCCCTGAACCAGCGCTTCCCGGACAAAGAGAACAAGCCGGGTGAAGTGATCCTGGAAGTGCGCAACCTGACCTCGTTACGTCAGCCGTCTATCCGCGACGTCTCCTTCGACCTGCACAAGGGTGAAATCCTTGGGATTGCCGGCCTGGTAGGCGCAAAACGTACCGACATCGTGGAAACCCTGTTTGGCATCCGTGAGAAGGCTCAAGGCACCATTACGCTGCACGGAAAGAAAATCAATAACCACAACGCTAACGAAGCCATTAATAATGGTTTTGCGCTGGTCACGGAAGAGCGTCGTTCGACCGGTATTTACGCCTATCTGGATATTAACTTTAACTCGTTAATTTCTAATATTCGCAATTACAAAAACAAAGTCGGTCTGCTGGATAACTCCCGCATGAAGAGCGATACCCAGTGGGTTATTGACTCCATGCGCGTGAAAACGCCAGGGCACCGCACCCAGATTGGTTCGCTTTCGGGCGGTAACCAGCAGAAAGTCATTATCGGCCGTTGGTTATTAACTCAGCCAGAAATTCTGATGCTGGATGAACCGACCCGCGGTATTGACGTCGGCGCGAAGTTTGAAATTTATCAGCTGATTGCCGAGCTGGCGAAAAAGAATAAAGGGATCATTATTATTTCTTCCGAAATGCCGGAATTGTTAGGGATCACAGACCGTATTCTGGTTATGAGCAATGGTCTCGTTGCCGGTATTGTTGACACCAAAACGACAACGCAAAACGAAATTTTGCGTCTTGCGTCTTTGCACCTTTAAGATCAGGGGCTCCTCATGAGTGCGTTAAATAAAAAAAGTTTTCTCACTTACCTGAAAGAAGGCGGTATTTACGTTGTTCTTTTAGTACTGCTGGCTATCATCATTTTCCAGGACCCTACGTTCTTAAGCCTGCTGAACCTGAGTAACATTCTGACCCAGTCCTCCGTGCGTATTATCATTGCGCTGGGCGTGGCGGGCCTGATCGTGACCCAGGGGACGGACCTTTCCGCGGGGCGTCAGGTTGGTCTGGCGGCGGTTATCGCGGCAACCCTGCTGCAGTCGATGGAAAACGCCAACAAGGTGTTCCCGGAAATGGCCACCATGCCGATTTTCGTGGTGATCCTGATTGTCTGCGCTATCGGCGCGGTAATTGGTCTGATCAACGGCATTATCATCGCTTACCTGAACGTGACGCCGTTCATCACCACGCTGGGTACGATGATCATTGTTTACGGCATCAACTCCCTGTACTACGACTTTGTCGGTGCATCTCCTATCTCGGGCTTTGACAGCGGCTTCTCGACCTTTACGCAAGGGTTTATCGCGCTGGGCAGCTTCCGCCTGTCGTACATCACCTTCTATGCGCTGATTGCGGTGGCCTTCGTCTGGATCCTGTGGAACAAAACGCGCTTTGGTAAAAACATCTTCGCTATCGGCGGTAACCCGGAAGCGGCGAAAGTCTCCGGCGTCAACGTTGCCCTGAACCTGCTCTTCATCTACGCGCTGTCCGGCGTGTTCTACGCCTTCGGCGGGATGCTGGAAGCGGGCCGTATCGGCTCTGCCACGAACAACCTTGGCTTCATGTACGAGCTGGATGCGATCGCAGCCTGCGTGGTGGGTGGCGTCTCCTTCAGCGGCGGCGTGGGTACCGTACTCGGTGTTGTGACCGGTGTGATCATCTTTACCGTCATCAACTACGGGTTGACCTACATCGGCGTGAACCCGTACTGGCAGTACATCATCAAGGGCGCCATCATTATCTTCGCGGTCGCGCTGGATTCCCTGAAATACGCCCGTAAGAAGTAAGCGTCTCTCGCTATACCCGGCCCGCTCACCGAGCGGGCTTTTTTTATGCCCTACGCCAGATTTGACTCCTCCCGGGTCACAATGCGCTCAAACCAGTCGAGTTCCGAGAGCTTGCAGGCGACCCACTGGGCGGAAAAGGCTTCACCCAGGCTGTCGGTGAGATACTGACAGCGGGCAAATGTTTCAATCGCCTCCTGCTGAAACAGCGGCAGAGCGGGGTGATCCTGCTGCGGCTGCGGTAACTCCTCCTCGTCGATATTTTCCAGCCCGTACAGCATGCCGGTCAGGATGGTCGCGGCGACCAGATACGGATTCGCATCGGCCCCGGCCAGCCGGTACTCGATACGACGGTTGCTGTCATCCGAGCAGGGAATACGCAGGGCGGCGGCGCGGGTGTTATAGCCCCAGGAGTTAAACACGGGCTCCGTCAGGTTTTTACGCAAGCGACGAAACGCGTTGACGCCCGGCGCGAGAATGGCGACGGAGGCGGGCATCAGCGCCAGCTGGCCCGCGATGCACAAGCGCACCATGCTGTTGAGCGCGTTCACCGGTGAGGCAAAGACGTTGTCGCCGCGGCTGTCGTTGAGGCTGAAATGAAAGTGCAAACCGCTGCCGGAAAGCTCGCCGAAGGGCTTGGCCATAAAGTTGGCCTGCAGGCCGTGCTTTTCGGCAACGTATCGGGTCAGGCGGCGCAGCGCCAGCACGTTATCACAGACCTCAACAACGCGGTGGCTGTGCTTGAGGTTTAATTCGTACTGGCCGGACTCGGCTTCCGCCACGATCCCGGTCAGCGGGATGCGCTGAAGGTTTGCCAGCTGTTCCAGCTCGTCAAACAGCGCCGCGTGGGCTGCCGTGGTATCCATATGAAAACAGCCCTGATTTTGCGCATCATGGCGTTCATGCCCCGTCAGATAAAATTCGATTTCCGGGGCAATGACCGGGAAAAGGCCATGCTGGTGGAAGCGGGACAGGACGTTCTGCAGGATCGCGCGCGGCTCAAGCGGGCAGGGTTTATCGTCGGTGTCTCTCATGGTCAACAGGATCTGCGCGTTGTGCTGCGGATCCTGCGGACAGGGGCGCAGGGTGCCGGCAACGGGGAGGCAGAGCCGGTCGGGTTCATCATGAAGCGGGGTCGCAATTTTTCCTTTCTGGTCCATTGAGTAGACGGAAAGGGGAAAATAACAGCCGTTTTCCAGCGTCAGCATGCTCTCCACCGAGAGGCGCTTGCCGCGCATCGTGCCGTTGATATCGTTCAGGTAAACGTCAACGTGTTTCGTCTGCGGATAGCGTTCCAGGTAATCGGCCACTTCTACTGAAATGTTGTGCTGCAGGGCGTCAATTTTTTCATCAAGCCAGAGGCCAGAATTGAGTGTGCCGGGGAGTGATAAACCGGGGAAGTTAAAATACGGGCGGAGACTTTTCAGGAAAAACGCATTCATTATCGAGTTCATAGTCATTCTTCAATGAAGCCGTAGCGGCAGTGAACTCAGGTTAAAAGAGCCGGCGTAAAGGGGGGATAAAAAGCGTCAGGACCGGCGTAAAGAAAGTATAAAGGCAGGCCTATTTTTTCTCTTTTTTCTGCATATCCAGCAGCTGCTCCGGCGTCACCGCCGGATAACCCTGCGCGTCTTCCGGCACTTCATGCATCGCCGGGATCGGCACCAGCGGGCCTAAAAAGCGCGGTTCGCGTTTGAAAATATAGAGGTCGGCCAGGGCACCAAAACGGGCGCCAAACTCGCGGACGCGCACGCTCAGCATATCTTTTGGCGACGGCACCGCGTAGCACTGCGCCTGAATGCCCATGTGCAGGGCGATAAACAGCGCGCGCTCGCAGTGGAAGCGCTGGGTTATGATGATGAAGTCGTTGGTATCGAAGACTTTGCGGGTGCGTACGATGGAGTCCAGGGTGCGGAACCCGGCGTAGTCGAGCACGATATCGGCAGGGTCCACGCCCCCGGCAATCAAGTCCTTACGCATCGTCACCGGTTCGTTATAGCTTTGCAGGGCGTTATCCCCGCTCAGCAGCAGGTAGTTCACCTTGCCGCTGTTGTAGGCGTTCAGCGCGCCCTGAATGCGGTAACGGTAATACTGGTTAATGACGCCGGTGCGGTAGTACTTGGCGGTGCCGAGCACCACGCCAACCTGACGATAGGGCAGGTCCTGCAGGTCATCAAAAATGTAGGGGGCGGTTTTCCAGCTCATCCAGCGATCGAGACCCAGCACGATCAACAGCAGTATGCCGACCAGGACAGACAGGCTGTAAAAAACGCGCTTTAACATGCAGATGGCTCGTACCGAAGGTGAAATTTAACTCAGGCTACTTTACCCGCCTGGTTAGCGCAAGAAACAGAGACTCAACTGAGGGGTTTTTCAGCAAACGGGCGGGCATTTCTGCCCGCCGGAAGGATTACGCAAGCAGCACGCGGTCAATCGTCGTACAGCCGAGCGCCTTAAGCGTTGCGGCGGTCGCATCCCATTGAATCAGCGGCGCATCGGCAATTTCTGCCAGAATAGCGCGCTGTATGTCCGGGTAGTCATAGCCGTTCAGGCTCAGCAGGTTAAGTGCGCCCTGCAGCGGCGGCAGCGTTGGGTTAAACGCGGCGTTTTCCGCATAGCTGCCGCTAAAGATACGGCCATCGCGGCACTGCAGCGCCACGCCGCTCGGGGACTTGCTGTACGGCGTATGGCTCTTGTTGGCAGCGGCAATGGCCGCCTGGTTCAGGTCATCGCCAGACAGGGCGAAACCGTGGTCCTGCTCGTCCATCAGCAGCGTTTTGATCTCCAGATCTTTCGGGCCAAACGCGTCCGGCAGGTAATCCGCCAGCGTGTGCGGCGCGCGACCCGGCAGGTTGATGCGCAGCTGCAGCCCGCTGTTCAGCTCGTTCATGAACTGACGGCAGTGGCCGCACGGGGTGTAGTTTACGGTAATGGCGCTCAGCGCTTTTTCACCGCGCAGCCAGGCGTGACTGATGGCGCTCTGCTCGGCGTGAACGGTTTGCTGCATGGTTGCGCCCAGGAACTCCATATTGCCGCCGAAGTACCAGGTGCCGCTGACGCCCCGCGCAATGGCCCCGACGTTGAAGTGGGAGAGATCGGCCCGCGCGCAGGCGGCGGCCAGGGGGAGCAGTGCGAAAGCCAGCGCGTCTTCGTCCAGTCCCGTTGCCTGTTTCAGCATCGTGACCTGCTCAGCCGTCAGCAGGGCGGGGAAGTGTGCATCTGCCAGAACGGGAGCCAGGGCTGACTGCAAATTCTCTGCAAGCTGGGCGAAAGCAGCTTGAAAACGTGGGTGCATGGCGTTTGCCTCATAAAGGTTAATGGATCGGTAGTTTACGGAGCCGTCAGGGCTTTATATGTGATCCACTTCTCATTATGTATGCAACTTATGAAATCAAAATGAAATTTGCGCGACGCATCGCAAATTTTAGCCCATTGCCGCCAGGATCAGCGGGAAAATGAACGGGGCCAGCAGGGAGGTGATAATCCCGCAGATCACCAGCGCCAGGGAGCTAAATGCCCCTTCCTGATAATCCAGCTCCGCGCAGCGGGCGGTGCCCAGCGCGTGCGAGGCGGTGCCCATCGACAGCCCACGTGCAGCCTTAGTATGAATACGCATCGCGTTCAGCAGGGTGTGGCCAAACACCGCGCCGAGAATCCCGACGAAAATAACGCACATCGCGCTGATGGCCGGAATACCGCCGAGGCTGCCGCCGACCGCCATCGCGATAGGCGTAGTCACCGATTTCGGCAGGATAGAGGCCGCAATCTGCGGAGAAGCCCCCATCAGCAGCGCCACCGACGTCCCGGTGATCATCGCCACAAGGCTGCCCACAAAACAGATGGTAATGATGGATTTCCAGCGAGCGCGGATCTGGTGCAGCTGCTCATAAAGCGGAAAGGCAAGCGCGACAACGGCGGGCTGCAGCAGGTCGTTTAAAATTTTGCTGCCGGCAAAGTAGCGTTCATAAGGAATGCCGGTGAGCAGCAGGAACGGAATAATCACCACCATCGCCACCAGCAGCGGGTTCAGCAAGGGCATTTTGAAACGTGCGGCAAGCTTACGCGCGGCGAAGAACACCGCCAGGGTTAACGGCAGCGACCACCAGATATTGGCCATCATTTTTTTGTTTTCTCCCCAATCACGTTACGTTCGCCATGCACTAGATGCGAACTCCAGCTCACTACCAGGAAAACCACCAGCGTACTGACCGCGCAGGAGACCACAATCGGGCCGAACTGGGCCTTGAGCAAATCAAAATACTGCATGACCCCGACGCCGATAGGCACGAAAAGCAGCGCCATATAGCGAATGAGAACGAAGCAGCCGGGGTTGACCCACTTTGCGGGCAAGATTTGTAATGCCAGCAAAACAAAGAGGATCAGCATACCGATAATGCTGCCGGGAATGGTGATAGGCAGCAGCGACGCGATGAAAATCCCGGCATACAGGCAGGCGTAAATCAGGACGAATGCGCGCAGATATTGCCAGATAATGTTCAATGATTTACTCATGGTGATAGTCCTTGCTGAAACGCATTCATCATACAATTAAACCTAAAAATGTGCCATGGATCACATCATGAATTTTGAGCATACCAGACATTCCAGAATGGAACGTCCGGTATCACCTTATGGAGACAGGCTACAGTTTAGAGGAAAGGGATTGCGCTGGCGAAGTGACGCGCCAGAGATTGCATCAGCGCGAGGCGGTCAGTTTATCGAGAAAGGAATACAGCGCCTGGTTCATTTCGCCATAATCATGGGAGCGGATTTTTTCCGCCGTTTCGACAAAACGGAATTCACCCGCACGGCGGAGGTCGTTCTGCGAATGCTCAATCAGCAGCTCTACCACCTCCGGCGTCAGTTCCATATGGCACTGAAAACCGTAAACCCGTTCGCCGTATTGCACGATCTGGCGGGGACAGCCCTCGCTGTAAGCGAGAACCTTAGCCTGCGGCGTCAACCCCGGCATGTCGTTATGCCAGTGACCGACGTTCAGCACGCTGCCAAAGTCCTTAAACAGCGGGTTCGCCTTGCCTGCATCCGTGAGCCTGACGGGAAATTTGCCGATCTCTTTTTCCGGGCTATGACAAAACGCTGCGCCCAGCGCCTCACCGATAAGCTGTGAGCCCAGACAAACGCCTATCACCGTTTTACCTGCCTCTATCGCGCGGCTGATGAGTGCCTTTTCCGCCTGCGCATCAAACCAGGGGCATTCCTCAAGCGTAGTGGCGGGTGACTGCGGGCCTCCCATGATGATAAGCAGGTCTGTGCGCCCCAGCTCCTCGGGTAAAGGATCGCCCTCATAAACTCTGGTGTAGCTCAGACGACAGCCGCGATTTTTCCCCCAGATCTCATAGGCGCCTGGCGCTTCGAAATGTTCATGAATGATAAAATGGATGTGCATTGCGTCTCTCTCTGGTTACGTGTACAAGCAGCATCATAAGAGGAAGGGGGGAATGTGAAATGCCAACCGTTATCGATAAAACGCCAATTCACGACGATGCCATCGGATGGTCAAGAGGGGCCATTAGCTATACGCGCGGCGAAGTGGATCCGCCTCACCAGCATTCGCAGGGGCAGCTACTGTTTGCCATCAAAGGGGTCATGCTGGTCGAAACCGGCAGCAAACGCTGGGTCATACCGCCGCAGCGCGCGCTGTGGATCCCTCCCTTTCAGGAACACACCTACAGCGTGCTATCCACAACGGAGCTCCGCGCTGTCTGGTTTAGCCCGGCGCTGATATCGCAATGCGAGCCTTTTAAGCGGAAAGAAGAGGTTCACGTGATTATGGCGACAGCGTTGTTCAAAGAGCTGATTGCCGGGCTGTTCAGCGCGGAATACCGCCCGGCAAGCCAGCGCAGCATGGCCGTTTTGCTGCTCGATATCCTCAGCGAGACGCAGCAGATTTCGGCCGAACTGCCGATGCCCGTGGATGAGCGCTTACATCGCGTTGCCTGTGACATCATTGCCAACAATCTCTGGGATCTTTCTCTGGAAAGGCTGGCGGAACGGGCCGCGATGTCTGAACGCACATTTTCGCGCGCGTTTATCAAAGATACCGGCTTTAGCTTCCGGGCCTGGCGACAGCGTGCAAGAATTTGTGCCTCGCTGGATCTGCTCGCAAACGGATACCCGGTTAAGCAGGTAGCCTGGATGCTGGGGTTTTCCGGCCCGGCGGCATTTGCGGCGGCGTTTCGCGCCATTGTTGGGGCAACGCCGGGTGACTTTCTCCCTGAACAGAAGCGCTTCCCAGCGATATAGAGAGCGGCTACTATAGCGCGTCTTTTTTCACAGGTACTGCTATGCGTGTTTTACTGGCCCCAATGGAAGGCGTGCTCGACTCCCTCGTGCGCGAGCTTCTGACCGAGGTGAACGATTACGATCTCTGCGTGACGGAATTTTTGCGCGTGGTCGATATGTTGTTGCCGGTAAAATCCTTCTTCCGCCTGTGCCCCGAGCTGCACAACAACAGCCGCACCTCTTCCGGCACGCTGGTGCGTATTCAGCTGCTCGGCCAGTATCCGGAATGGCTGGCGGAAAACGCCGCCCGCGCGGTTGATCTGGGCTCTTACGGCGTGGATCTCAACTGCGGCTGTCCGTCGAAGCTGGTGAACGGCAGCGGCGGTGGGGCGACGCTGCTGAAAGATCCTGAGCTGATTTACCGCGGTGCGAAAGCGATGCGTGAGGCCGTGCCCTCGCACTTGCCGGTAACGGTTAAGGTGCGCCTGGGGTGGGACAGCGACGCGCGGCAGTTTGAAATCGCCGATGCGGTGCAGCAGGCCGGGGCTACCGAACTGGTGGTGCATGGTCGCACCAAAGACGATGGCTACAAGGCCGATCGCATAAACTGGCAGGCGATCGGTGAGATCCGCAAGCGCCTCACCATTCCGGTGATCGCCAACGGCGAAATCTGGGATTACGAGAGCGCGCAGGCCTGCCTGAACGCCACCGGCTGCGATGCGGTAATGATCGGTCGCGGCGCGCTTAACGTGCCTAACCTTAGCCGGGTGGTAAAATATAACGAGCCGCGTATGCCGTGGCCAGACGTCGTCACGCTGCTGCAAAAATACAGCCGTCTGGAAAAGCAGGGCGACACCGGTTTGTATCACGTGGCGCGAATTAAGCAGTGGCTGAGCTATTTACGCAAAGAGTACGATGAAGCGCTGGGTTTATTTCAGGAGATCCGGACATTACAGACTTCTGCTGATATTGCCCGGGTGATCCAGTCAAAATAATAAGCGTTAAATTGCTCACACTTTTTTAAACCGGAAAACAGTTCAGGTTTTCAACGTGGCGCGACGGTGTTAAGGTGCCACTGTTTTCAACGCAGGATTGTTACTGGTTAACAGGCAAAACCTAAGCGTTTCACAGCATTCTCGCTGTGGAGCGCTTAGGTTTTTTTTTGCCTGTCGTTTACGCAGGAGAGACATTTGGCTTAGCGCTTTTTACTGATTTTAAAAAAATGAAATATCGACAGGAAATAGAAAAATTTCCTGCGGCCGGTTACGCACTAAATACTCACTCACAGGTTGTTATAATGGCATATAAAAATAAACTCTACGCGTTCGCCTTATTGACGATATCCCCGCTGTCGATGGCGCAAGACTGGAACGGAACGGTATTAGGCTTCGAGTCTCCGCCGGCTCCCCTTTTCGGCGAAATGCTCGGCGTTCGAAAAATCCTCAACGATAACGGCTTTACGTACAATCTCGGCTATTTGAATGAAATCGGCTGGAACGGCGGCGGGGGCTATAACCACGATTCCCACGTGGCGTATATCGATCAGTTTGCGCTGACCTTTAACCAGGATCTGGAGCGCTGGACCGGCATCCCGGATGCGCGTATCGAAGGGAACATCGTCAACCGCAACCACAACGACGATCTCACCACCAAACGCGTTCAGGACCCGCGCGTCAACTTCAACGATCTGACCCAGGAGAGCTGGGGCGGACAGTCCATTACCCGTCTGGGCTGGCTGACCTTTGCCCGCAGCTTTGACGACCGGCGTCTGACCTGGCGCATCGGGATGATGAACAAGGTGCAGACCTTTGACCAGATCATCCCCTGTGATTTCCAGCTGCTGTCGCAGTGCGGCGGGAAGTCAGCCAACTCGCTGACCTGGAACAACTGGAACGTGCACACCTGGGGCACCACGCTTGCCTATAAACTCACGCCAACCGTCACCTTAAAAGGCGGCGTGATGGAGCAAAACCCGGACGCCTCCAGCCGCAGCCACGCGTGGAGCTGGTCGACGAAGGGCAGTAAAGGGGTCTTGCTGCCGGTTGAAATCGAAGCGCGTCCGCTGATTAACGGCCTGCCGGGCGCGTACAACCTGGGCGTGGTGTTTACCAACGCGCCGCAAACCGATCTCTATCGCGGCAAATCCGGCGGGGCAGGCGCGACGGACCCGGACGGGTTTGAAACGCACAACCGGACCTGGTTTATGTACGCCGGGCTGAACCAGCAGCTTACGCAGCATCAGGACGATCCGAATCGCGGGTTGAGCACCTCGTTCAGTATGAGCCTTGCGGATCAAAGCACTAACTATATGCACCAGGTTTACGCCGCCTCGCTGCGCTACCGCGGGCTGTTTGATGCGCGGCCGGAAGACTGGATTGGCTTCGGCTTAACCTGGGTGGATATGAGCAGCCAGTACGCGCGCAACCAGCGTTACCTGAACAGCCTGAGCGGCGTTGCCGATTATAACAATCCGGCTTATCACCCGGTGCCGGGCCATTCCCTGAACGGCGAGTTTTACTATCGTTTCCGCCCGGTGTCCTGGCTGGAGCTGCAGCCGGGCATTCAGTACTGGCACCATCCGGGAGGGGTTTCCCGCACGCAGGACGCCTGGGTAACCGAGCTGAAAACGGTGGTGAGCTTCTGATATCACCGTAGCAAGTTCGATCCGCGTCACGTTTCTGATGCGTGAGGCATTGAGGCTACGAATGAAACTGATAGAGTGCCAGAACTGGATTGTTACTGCTTAGGCAGGCAAAACCTGATTTTCTGGCATCTGCCGGAGGTCAGGTTTTTTTGTTTCTGGGGTTCCGATGAAAATCGCCAAAATTCTTAATAACAATGTGGTGGTTGTTCAGGATGAGCGCGGGCGCGAACAGGTGGTGATGGGCCGTGGGCTGGCCTTTCAGAAGCGCGTCGGTGAAGCGCTGGATACCGCTCTGATTGAAAAGGTGTTTGCGCTGCAAAGCGATGAGCTGGTGCGGCGTCTCGGGGAGCTGCTGAGCCAGATCCCGCTGGAGGTCATGACCACCAGCGATCGCATCATTGAGCTGGCGGCGCAGCGGCTCGGGAAATTGCAGGAAAGTCTGTACATCACCTTAACAGACCACTGCTACTTTGCGATTGAACGCCAGAAGAAAGGGCTGGCGATCAAAAACGTGCTGCTGTGGGACATCAAGCGGCTGTATCCGAAGGAGTTCGAGTTAGGGCAGGAGGCGCGGGCCATTATCGCCAGACGCCTGAACGTCGAACTGGAGGAGGATGAGGCCGGGTTCATTGCCCTGCACCTGGTGACCGCGCAGCTGAACAGCGAAATGCCGGAAGTGATGCACGTGACGCGGGTGATGCAGGAGATCCTGCAGCTGGTGAAGTATCAGCTGCAGCTTGAATATGACGAAGAGTCGCTCAGCTATCAGCGTTTTGTCACCCACCTGAAGTTTTTTGCCCAGCGGATGCTCACCCGCACCGTGGTGGAGGATGACGATGTCTCGCTGCATACGGCGGTAAAGGACAACTACGCGAAAGCGTGGAAATGCGCCGAGAAAATCGCGCAGCATCTGCATAAAAGCTATCAGCGCGAGCTGACAACTGAAGAAATTATGTTCCTCGCCATTCATATTGAACGGGTGAGAAAAGAGGGGCGTTAAGCCTCTAATCTGGATTGTTACTGCATAACGCAGGCAAAACCTGAGTGCGGCCTTCGAAAGGAGGACGTTCTCGGGTTTTTTTATTTTTATACTCAGTCAACAGGTGCCTGCGGGCATCGGATGTAAGGAAATCGAGATGGAATACCAGGCTTTAGCGACGGATATTCTCGGCCACGTTGGCGGAAAAGAGAACATTGTTAGCCTTGTCCACTGCGCGACCCGGCTTCGCTTTAAACTGAAAGATACCCAGAAAGCGGACGCGGAAGGGCTGAAGAAAAAACCGGGCGTGATCATGGTGGTTGAAAGCGGCGGCCAGTTTCAGGTGGTGATTGGCAACCACGTGCATGACGTCTGGCAGGCGGTGCGCAAAGAGGCCGGGCTCACTGACGATGCGCCAGCCGTAGAAGAGAAGGGCGACAAGGGCAACCTGCTGGGCCGCCTGATTGACATCGTCTCCGGGATCTTCACCCCGTTTATCGGCATTCTGGCGGCGTCCGGTATTCTGAAGGGGCTGCTGGCGCTGGCCGTGGTGTGCGGCTGGCTTACTCCCGAAAGCGGTACCTATAAAATCTGGTTTGCCGCCAGCGACGCGCTGTTCTTCTTCTTCCCGCTGGTGCTGGGCTATACCGCGGGCAAGAAATTCGGCGGCAACCCGTTTATTACCATGGTGATCGGCGGGGCGCTTACCCATCCGATGATGATTGCGGCATTTAACGCCAGCCAGCAGCCGGGCGCGGTTGCCGAGGCATTTCTCGGCATCCCGGTGACCTGGTTTAACTACAGCTCGTCGGTGATCCCGATTATTCTCGCCTCGTGGGTGAGCTGCTGGCTGGAAAAACAGAGCACCAGGCTGCTGCCTTCCTCGATGAAAAACTTCTTCGCGCCGCTGATCTGTCTGGGCGTGACCGTGCCGCTGACTTTCCTGGTTATCGGGCCGCTGGCGACCTGGCTGAGCCAGATGCTGGCGAACGGCTATCAGGGCATCTACGTTCTGGCGCCGTGGCTGGCGGGGGCGGCGATGGGCGCGCTGTGGCAGGTCTGCGTCATATTTGGCCTGCACTGGGGGCTGGTGCCGCTGATGATTAACAACCTCGCGGTGCTGGGACAAGATTCCATGCTGCCAATGTTACTGCCCGCGGTATTTGGCCAGGTGGGGGCGGCGCTCGGGATCTTTATTCGTACCCGCGATGCCCGCCAGAAGATGCTGGCAGGCTCATCGGTCACGGCCGGAATATTTGGTATCACCGAACCGGCGGTCTATGGCGTCAACCTGCCGCTGCGCCGTCCGTTTATCTTTGGCTGCGTGGCGGGGGCTATCGGCGGGGCGATTGTCGGCTTCAGCGATACCCACGTTTACTCCTTCGGCTTCGCCAATATCTTTACCATCGCCCAGATGATCCCGCCGGGTGGGATAGATGCCACGCTGTGGGGCGGCCTTATCGGTACCGCGGTGGCGCTGGTGCTGAGCTGCGTCCTGACGCTGGCGGCAGGCATGCCGGGCCGCACAGCGCCGCAGCCTGTGGTTTCGGCAGGGGAAAACGATGTCTTATCCCCGATGACCGGGACCGTGCTGGCGCTCGACCAGGTGCCGGATACCACGTTTGCCAGCGGCCTGCTGGGCAGCGGTGCCGCCATTATTCCTTCCGATAACAAGGTGGTTGCCCCGTTTGCCGGCGTGGTGGCCTCGCTGTTCCAGACCAAACACGCCATTGGCCTGCTCAGCGACAGCGGGATTGAAGTGTTGATCCACGTGGGCATCGATACCGTGAAGCTCGACGGCAGGCCGTTTACCGCCCACGTGAAGGTGGGCGACAGGGTACAGCCCGGCGACCTGCTGCTGGAGTTTGACCGACAGGCGATTATCGATGCCGGATACGACCTGGCGACCCCGATTATTATCAGTAACAGCGATGAGTATCGTGACGTGGTGACCGTGGCGGCAACGTCCGTCAGCGCCGGTGCGCCGCTGCTCAGCGTAAGCCATCAATAACAGGAGAACGTGATGAAAACTTTCCAGGACGATTTTTTATGGGGCGGCGCGGTAGCCGCAAATCAGGTAGAAGGCGCGTATCTGGAGGAGGGTAAAGGGCTGTCCACCTCAGACGTTCAGCCGCAGGGGGTCTTCGGCCCGGTAGTTGAGCGCGTCCCAGGGGACAGCGGCATCAAGGATGTCGCCATCGACTTCTATCACCGCTATCCGGAAGACATCAAGCTGTTCGCCGAGATGGGCTTTAGCTGCCTGCGCGTCTCCATTGCCTGGACGCGAATTTTCCCGAACGGTGACGAGCAGCAGCCTAACGAGGCGGGGCTGGCGTTTTACGACAGGCTGTTTGACGAGCTGGCCGCGCATAACATCACGCCGCTGGTGACGCTGTCCCACTACGAAATGCCGTGGGGCCTGGTGAAGCAGTACGGCGGCTGGGGCAGCCGTCAGACTATCGGATTCTTTGAGCGCTACGCCCGCACCGTGTTTGCGCGCTACAGGGAGAAGGTGAAGCTCTGGCTGACCTTCAACGAGATCAATATGTCCCTGCACGCGCCGATGACCGGCGTGGGCCTGCCGGAAACCAGCAGCAAAGGCGAGGTGTACCAGGCAATCCACCACCAGCTGGTGGCCAGCGCGCTAGCGGTGAAGGCCTGCCACGAGATTATCCCGGATGCCAGAGTCGGCAACATGCTGCTGGGCGGCCTAATGTATCCGCTGACCTGCAAGCCGGAAGATGTTCTGGAGACGCTGCAGGAAAACCGCACGTGGCAATTCTTTGGCGACGTTCAGTGCCGCGGCGCCTACCCGGGGTATATGCAGCGCTTCTTCCGCGACAGCGGGATCCAGCTGGAGGTAACGGATGCCGACCGCGAGGCGCTAAAATCGACCGTCGATTTTATCTCGTTCAGCTACTACATGACGGGCTGCGTTACCGCGGATGAAGCCCTCAACCAGCAGGCGCGCGGCAACATCCTGAGCATGGTGCCCAACCCGCATCTGGCCAGCTCCGAATGGGGCTGGCAGATTGACCCGATAGGCCTGCGTACCCTGTTAAACGTCCTCTGGGATCGCTATCAAAAGCCGTTGTTTATCGTGGAAAATGGCCTGGGTGCGAAGGATAAACCGGACGCTGACGGCGTGGTGCAGGACGACTACCGCATCAGCTATCTCAACGATCACCTGGTACAGGTGCGGGAAGCCATTGACGACGGCGTTGAGGTGATGGGCTATACCAGCTGGGGGCCAATCGACCTGGTGAGCGCGTCTAAAGCTGAACTCTCTAAGCGCTACGGCTTTATTTACGTCGATCGCGACGACAGCGGAAAAGGCACGCTGGCGCGCAGCCGCAAGAAAAGCTTCTACTGGTATAAAGAGGTCATTGCGACGAAAGGCGCTTCGCTGAAAGCCTAATACAGGTAATTTGCCCGGCGACGCGCCGGGCAAATGAATCAGAAAATCATCTTGAATACGCCGGTGACCACCAGCAGTCCTATCAGAAATATAATTAAAATAACCCACAGTAATATTTTCATTCGCTTCTCCTGCGTATGTATGTCGACTGTAAGTGTAGCAGTCAATTCATAAGTAAGATGAATTCTCGAATTTAATTTATTTGCAGGGCGTATAATTTGCTGAATATGAAAATGTATGACTAATTGCGCATTGCCACGCATTACTAAAAAAAAGAACGGCATCAGGCGTAATTTGCGCCTTTATTTTTTGCGTGAATGGCGTAATGAAACGTTTTCTTATTTTATCTCTGAGTGCTCCCCTGACATTTATTCTCTTCGGCTGTGCGCCGCAGCATGCCACGGTATCCGCTATTCAAACCCAGCCGGTCACGGCGTCGGTGAATACGGTTCTTAATCATCAGGACTGGCCGAAAAATGAGTGGTGGAAGGAATATAACGATCCTCAGCTTACCGGGCTTATTGCGAAAGCACTGAACGATGCGCCGGATATGCAGATTGCCCGTCAGCGCATTACGCTTGCCGAAGCGCAGGCGAAAGCCGCTATGGCAGCCGACGGTCTGCAGATTGATTTTTCAGCGGATGCCGAACGTCAGAAAATGTCCGCCGAAGGGCTGATGGGGCCCTTTGCCATTACCGACCCGGCGGCAGGCACTACCGGGCCGTGGTACACCAATGGCACCTTTGGCCTGACGGCAGGCTGGGATCTCGATCTGTGGGGAAAAAACCGCGCGCAGGTCGAGGCCCGAATCGGCAAAGTGAATGCGCAAAAAGCGGAGCTTGAGCAGACCCGGCAGCTTCTGGCCAGCAGCGTGGCGCGGCTCTACTGGGAGTGGCAAACTCAGGCCGCTGCGGGGGAGGTCCTCTCGCAGATTAAACGCGAGCAGGAAAACATTATTGGCGCCGACAGCGAGCTGTATCAGCACGGGATCACCTCCTCCGTGGAAGGGGTCGAAACCGATATCAACGCCAGCAAAACCGAAGAGCAGCTGACAGAAGTCAACGGGAAGATGAAGGTCGTAGAGGCGCGCCTGGTGGCGCTGACGAATTCCTCCTCCGTGGCGCTTACGCGGCACGCGCTGCCTACGGTAGACGCCGCCTTACCGGCGACGCTGGGATATGAACTGCTGGCACGCCGCCCGGATCTTCAGGAAGCACACTGGTATATCGAAGCCTCCATGAGCGAGGTGGAGGCCGCCAGAGCGGCTTTCTATCCAGACGTGAACCTGATGGCCTTCTTACAGCAGGATGCGCTTCACCTCAGCGATCTGTTCCGCGCGTCAGCGCAGCAGATGGGCGTGACCGCCGGGCTGACGCTGCCGATCTTCGACAGCGGCAGGCTGAACGCCAGCCTTGATATCGCTCAGGCGCAGAGCAATCTCTCGGTGGCGAACTACAACAAAGCGGTGGTGGAGGCTGTCAATCAGGTGGCGCGTACGGCCAGTGAGGTCGAAACGCTGACGGCGAAGAACCGCCAGCAGCAGCAGGTTGAAAAAGATTCGGCACGGGTGGTGGCGCTGGCGCAGGCGCGTTTTAGCTCGGGTATCATTGCGGGTTCCCGGGTCAGTGAAGCCAGAATACCAGCTCTCAAAGAGCATCTAGCCGGCGTGATGCTGCAAGGCCAGTATGTCGACGCCACGCTGCAGCTGACGTCCGCGCTGGGCGGTGGCTATCATCATGGCTAAAAATGGCCGTTATCTATACTTACCTCTTTGCAGTTTTTCAGGAGGTGAGTATGACCAGAGTAGCGATTGTGACCGCATCGGATTCCGGGATTGGTAAAACCACGGCCCTGATGCTGGCCGAACGCGGGTTTGATATCGGCGTCACCTGGCACTCGGATGAAAAAGGGGCGCTGGAAACCTGCCGGGAAGTCGAAGCGCAGGGGCAGCGCGCAGAGGCGATCCATCTAGATTTAAGCACGCTGCCGGAAGGCGCAGAAGCCATTGAAACGCTGATTGCGCGCTTCGGTCGGCTGGACGTGCTGGTTAATAATGCGGGGGCGATGACCAAAGCGCCCTTCCTTGAGATGCCGTTTGACGACTGGCGGAACATTTTCACTGTCGACGTGGACGGCGCGTTTCTCTGTTCGCAGATTGCCGCACGGCAGATGGTGAAGCAGGGGGAAGGGGGGCGGATCGTGAATATCACCTCGGTACATGAGCACACGCCGCTGCCGGAGGCCAGCGCCTACACGGCGGCCAAACATGCCCTCGGCGGGTTAACCAAGTCCATGGCGATGGAGCTGGTTAAGCACAATATTCTGGTGAACGCCGTCGCGCCGGGCGCCATTGCCACACCGATGAACGATATGGACGACAGCGAAGTGAAGGAAGGCTCAATGCCGGAAATCCCGCTGGCAAGGCCGGGCCACACGAAAGAGATTGCCAGCCTGGTGGCGTGGCTGTGCGACAGCGACGCCAGCTACACGACGGGGCAATCGTTTATTGTCGACGGGGGTTTTATGCTGGCGAACCCGCAGTTTAAGCCGGAAGGGTAGGTTCCCCTCACCCTAACCCTCTCCCACAGGGAGAGGGAACTAAAAACACCCTCTCCCTGTGGGAGAGGGCCGGGGTGAGGGCATCAGACCGCACTCACTCCTCATCCCGCGTCTTTTCCCGATGCTTCAGCCACAGCCTGACCCCAATCACCGCCACGACCACCAGAATCAGCCACGCCCAGTGCTTCAGGTGCTGGTCGAGATTATGCAGCCACGGGCTAATCACTTCGCCACCCACGTAACCGAGCGTCGTAAAGATCAGCGCCCATGCAATCGCGCCAACAACATTGAGCGGCAGGAAAATTTTTGGCGGCAGACGGCTGGCGCCTATCAGTATTGGCCCGATAATCCTGAAGCCGTACATAAAGCGGGTACCAATCACGAACAGGTAAGGATGGCGCTGAATCAGGCGCTGGGCGCGATTGATTTTCTTTTTGTGTTTAGCAAAACGCTTAAGCAGCGTTGGACCAAAGCGAAGCCCGAGAAAATAGAGCAGCTGATCGCCAATCATGCCCCCCAGCGCGACCGCGGCAACAACCAGCGGGAATTTCAGCAACCCCTGATGCGCGGCGACGCCGCCCAACAGCGTGATGGTTTCACCTTCTGCCACGCTGCCGATGACCAGCGCGGCGTATCCGTATTGTTCAATAAGACTGTTGATATCCATTACGTGGACGTTATCTCCCTCAGCGTTTCCTTGTTAATCATATACCCCATGAATCAACAGCGGGGAAATCAACGGAAATTTCCCACTGTACAGAAAATAATCTAAAGCCTGCATTATACTTAAGGTATCGATGACGGGCCGACAACAAGGGGGCGCTATGAACCATGTCTGGGGACTTTTCTCCCATCCCGATCGTGAGATGCATGTCATTAAAAGTGAGAACGAAACGGTCTCGCATCATTACACGCACCACGTGCTGCTGATGGCGGCGGTGCCGGTAATATGCGCCTTTATTGGAACAACACAAATCGGCTGGAACTTCGGTGATGGCACTGTGGTTCAGCTTTCATGGTTTACCGGACTTTATCTGGCCATCGTTTTTTATGGCCTGATGCTGGCGGGTGTGGCGGTCATGGGGCGCGTTATACACTGGATGGCGCGTAACTATCCGCAGCGTCCATCGCTTACGCACTGTATGGTCTTCGCCGGGTATGTCGCGACCCCGCTGTTCTTAAGCGGTATTGTTGCGCTCTATCCACTGGTCTGGCTGTGCGCGCTGATCGGTACTATTGCCCTCTTTTACACCGGCTATCTGCTGTATCTGGGGGTCCCTACCTTCCTCAATATCAATAAAGAAGAAGGCCTGAGCTTCTCCAGCTCAACGCTCGCCATCGGCGTGCTGGTCCTGGAGGCGCTACTGGCGCTGACGGTCATCCTTTGGGGTTACGGATACCGTCTCTTCTAAGCTCACTGCATTGCTGGCGTAAATGCCAGCAATGCAGCATCTGTTCACGATTATCCGCTGGCGACAACGCCTTGTGACCGCTATGATGCCGAAGCCAGCCTGTGTTTATCCGTCAACACAGGCGGTGTACGTCATAACGTGCGTGAATAATTATCAGAAGTCTCACCATGCTGAAATTCCGAGTTTCTTTACTTAGCCTGGCGCTGCTGCTGGGTGTGTCCGCTGCCGTGCCGGCCGTCGCTAAAACGCCCGCGGTGACCGCCGCCGCTGCCCAGCCGCAAATTGCGTCCGGCAGCGCGATGATTGTCGATCTCAACACCAATAAGGTGATTTACGCCAGCCACCCGGACCTGGTGCGCCCGATCGCCTCGATTACCAAATTAATGACCGCGATGGTGGTGCTTGATGCCCATCTGCCGCTGGACGAAAAGCTGAAAGTGGATATCAGCCACACGCCGGAGATGAAAGGGATCTACTCCCGCGTGCGTCTGAACAGTGAGATCAGCCGAAAAAACATGCTGCTGCTGGCGCTGATGTCGTCTGAAAACCGCGCTGCGGCGAGCCTGGCGCACCACTATCCGGGCGGCTACGACGCCTTTATCCGTGCGATGAACGCGAAAGCCAAAGCGCTGGGGATGAGCAACACGCATTACGTTGAGCCGACGGGTCTGTCGATCAACAACGTCTCCACGGCCCGCGACCTGACGAAACTGCTGATAGCCAGCAAGCAGTACCCGCTGATTGGACAGCTCAGCACCACCCGTGAAGAGATGGCGACCTTTGCGAACCCGGCCTACACGCTGCCGTTCCGCAATACTAACCATCTGGTTTACCGGGATAACTGGAATATTCAGTTAACGAAAACGGGCTTTACCAACGCGGCAGGACACTGTCTGGTGATGCGCACCGTGTTTAACGGTAAGCCGGTGGCGCTGGTGGTGATGGATGCCTTTGGCAAATACACGCACTTTGCCGATGCCAGCCGTCTGCGTACCTGGATTGAGACCGGGAAAGTGCAGCCCGTTCCGGCCGCGGCATTGACGTATAAAAAGCAGAAAGCGGAACAGATGGCGACGGCGCAGAACGATTGAGTCTCCTCTGCGCGCTGATGCCCTCACCCCGACCCTCTCCCACAGGGAGAGGGAGAAAAGACTAAAAAAACGGTAACCCAGGTTACCGTTTTGCTTTTATTCCGGCAGCGTCCAGTCCCCGTCGTTGAGCGGGCGCTGCATAATCACCGTATCCCGCCAGTCGCCTTTCTTATATCCCACGCTGCGCAGCTGGCCGACAATCTCGAAGCCATGTTTTTTATGCAGCCGCAACGAGCCGGAATTATTATTGCCATCACCCACCACGGCAACCATCTGCCGCCACGGGCCTTGTTCGCAGCGTTCAATCAGCGCGGACATTAACGCTGAGCCAAAACCGCGCCCGGTTATGCTGGCATCCACGTAAATTGACTCTTCTAAGGTATAGCGGTAGGCGTGTCGCGGACGGTAAGGGGTGGCGTAGCAATAGCCCACCACGATGCCGCGATACAGCGCGATAAGCCACGGTAAACCGTTCTCAGCCACACTTTTCATACGATGACGCATTTCATCGACGGTGGGGGGGACTTCTTCAAATGACGCGCGTCCGTGAAGCACATGCCAGGCATAGATGGCGGCGATGGCGTGCACATCATCGGGAAGGGCATCGCGCACTTCCAGTTCGGTCTCGGATAAAACGTCAATAGCCGACATGATGTGCCCGCTCCTCGTTATAGAAAGCCGGAGAAACGTTTCTCCGGCGACAGGCAGTTACTCTATAATGATTAAGGAGCGCTAAACAATCTCTCAAATTTGGCTGTAGGAATTAATCAGACGCTTGCGTAATCTGCTGCTCCGTACCAGCACTTTCTTTCCAGTATTTATTCCGCGTTGTTTTACCAATGCCGGGATTCATGCTGTTTGTAGGGTCATTCTCGCGATAAAACTGCTTAAGTGCGTCTGGGGCTTTATAAAGATGCCCGACGTTGTGTTCTGCAGGATATTGTGCGCCACGCTCGTGCAGCAGCGCGAGCATCTGCTCCTTCAGCGCGTGCGCGTCGACCCCTTTTTTGACAATGTAGTCCTGATGGAAGACGTAGCACATAAAGTGGCCGTAATAGAGTTTGTGCACCAGCTTGCTGTCGATTTCCGGCGGCAGGTGTTCAAACCACTCGGTGTCGTTGCGTCGCAGGGCGATATCCAGCGCCAGAATATCTTCTACCTCTTCGGAATGCACCGCCTGATAACGGATGGCGGCGCCCGCGGCGGCAAAGCGGTGCAGGAACGCTTTGCTGCCCTCTTCAGGCGTACAGGCAAAGAAATCCCCTTCGGCGGTTTTAAAGAATTCGCTCAGCCAGGTCTGCGCTTCGGCGATCCCGTCCCCGGCCATTTTCAGCAGCAGATGGTGCTCGTACTTGTCGCGCCAGGTTTTCATCCTCTCCGGTAAATGCGCCGGGAAAACGTTGCCCAGCTTCTGCATAAAGCGGTCGGTGAAGTGGGGTTTAAACAGCGACACTTTCTCCAGCATCGCGTCGGTGCGGCCCTTCATGGTGAAGAAGAACGGCATTTTGTCGGTGCCGAGCTTGTCGATCATCAGGAAGGTATCTTTGCCGTAGCGCTCGGCGATGTCGTAAATGTCCCGGTGCATATACTCGCCGGCCACCGGCAGGTGGGTGAATTCACCCAGAATATGACGGCGGATCTCCGTCAGAACCTCAGGCTGGTTGGTACCGATGTAAAACACCTGCTGCTTTTTCTCTGCCGGGAAGGTGTCGAGACGCACCGCAAAAACGGCCAGCTTGCCCGCACAGCCGGAGGATTCAAACAGGCGATCCGGGTCGGCGTTATAGCGCGCCGGCGTATCGGCTTCGATATCCCGCACGCGGGTCACGTAGTCATGATCGTGCGCATGACGCCCGTCGTGCTGAACGTCTTCGTCCTTCACGCGATCGTCGTCGAGCTTGCTGAGGATCTGCTCCGGCGTCACGCCCAGATCGATACCGAGATGGTTAACCAGCGTCAGCTTGCCGTTTTCGTCAATGCGGGCAAACAGGGACATCTCGGTGTAGGCGGGACCGCGCTGCACCAGCGAGCCGCCGGAGTTATTGCAGATCCCACCGACCACCGAGGCGCCAATGCAGGAGGAACCGATCACCGAATGCGGCTCACGGCCCAGCGGCTTAAGCGCTTTTTCCAGGGAGTAGAGCGTCGTGCCGGGGAACGCCAGCACCTGCTCGCCTTTATCCAGCAGGTGCAGCTTGTCGAGGCGCAGGGTGCTGATAATGACGATGTCGCGATCGTAATCGTTGCCGTTCGGCGTTGAACCTTCGGTCAGGCCGGTATTGGCCGCCTGCATTAAAATAATCTTGTCGGCGGCGACGCAGGCGCTCAGCACGCGCCACAGTTCAAGCAGCGTGCCGGGGAAAACCACCGCCAGCGCTTCGCCCTGGCCGGAGCGGAAACCCTTACGGTAGCGGGCGGTTTTGGCCGGGTCGGTAAGCAGGTGAGAGGAGCCAACCAGGCGCGACAGTTCGTTAATAAAAGTTGTGTTATCGTTTGTTCGAACAGAAGACATCTTCCACTCCTTGTGGTGGGGCAAATTTCTCGCTGTAAAGCATAGCGCGATTAACTGTTAAGCGGTCGAGTATTCACGAGAAAAATCAGAGAATAACCCTGCAACGTTCAGAGGGTTTGTGGCACACTGCGCTTTTCGCACGGTTTGGCCGAGATCTTCCGGCGGTTATTGATGAGAGAGTAAAACGACATGAAATGGCTATGTTCTGTAGGTGTCGCCGTCAGCCTGGCGCTGCAACCTGCGCTGGCAGAGGATTTGTTTGGTAATCACCCGCTCACGCCTGAAGCCCGCGACGCGTTTGTCACGGAATTGCTCAAAAAGATGACGGTTGATGAGAAAATCGGTCAGCTGCGTCTTATCAGCGTCGGCCCGGATAACCCGAAAGAGGCCATCCGCGAGATGATCAAAGACGGGCAGGTGGGCGCCATCTTTAATACCGTCACCCGCCAGGATATCCGCAAGATGCAGGATCAGGTGATGGATCTCAGCCGCCTGAAAATTCCCCTGTTCTTCGCCTATGACGTGGTGCACGGCCAGCGTACCGTTTTCCCGATTAGCCTCGGCTTAGCCTCCTCCTTTAACCTCGACGCGGTGAAAACCGTCGGGCGCGTGTCGGCTTATGAAGCCGCGGACGATGGCCTGAACATGACCTGGGCGCCAATGGTGGACGTCTCGCGCGATCCGCGCTGGGGCCGCGGCTCGGAAGGCTTTGGTGAAGATACCTATTTAACCTCCACGATGGGCAAAACTATGGTGGAAGCGATGCAGGGCAAAAGCCCGGCGGATCGCTACTCGGTGATGACCAGCGTCAAGCACTTCGCGGCCTATGGCGCAGTGGAGGGCGGGAAAGAGTACAACACCGTCGACATGAGCCCGCAGCGCCTGTTTAACGACTACATGCCGCCGTACAAGGCTGGGCTGGATGCGGGCAGCGGCGCGGTGATGGTGGCGCTGAACTCGCTGAACGGCACGCCAGCGACGTCCGATTCCTGGCTGCTGAAAGACGTGCTGCGCGACCAGTGGGGCTTCAAGGGCATTACCGTTTCTGACCACGGGGCGATTAAAGAGCTGATCAAACACGGCACCGCCTCCGACCCGGAAGACGCGGTGCGCGTGGCGCTCAAGTCCGGCATCAACATGAGCATGAGCGACGAGTACTACAGCAAATACCTGCCGGGGCTGGTGAAGAGCGGCAAGGTCACGATGGCGGAGCTGGACGATGCCGCGCGCCACGTGCTGAACGTGAAATACGATATGGGGCTGTTTAACGATCCTTACAGCCACCTGGGTCCGAAAGATTCTGACCCGGCGGACACCAACGCCGAGAGCCGTCTGCACCGCAAAGAAGCGCGTGACGTGGCGCGCGAAAGCCTGGTGCTGCTGAAAAACCGCCTCGACACGCTGCCGCTGAAAAAATCCGGCACCATTGCCGTGGTGGGCCCGCTGGCCGACAGCAAGCGCGACGTGATGGGCAGCTGGTCTGCCGCAGGCGTGGCCGACCAGTCTGTGACCGTGCTGACCGGGATTAAGAGCGCCGTGGGTGATAACGCGAAGGTGGTGTACGCCAAAGGGGCGAACGTTACCAACGATAAAGACATCGTCGCCTTCCTCAACCAGTACGAGGAAGCGGTGAAGGTCGATCCGCGCACGCCGAAGGAGATGATCGACGAGGCGGTGAATACCGCGAAGCAGTCTGACGTCGTTGTCGCCGTCGTGGGCGAAGCGCAGGGGATGGCGCATGAAGCCTCCAGCCGTACCGATATCACCATTCCGCAGAGCCAGCGCGATCTGATCGCCGCCCTGAAGGCCACCGGCAAGCCGCTGGTGCTGGTGCTGATGAACGGTCGTCCACTGGCGCTGGTGAAAGAAGATCAGCAGGCTGACGCTATTCTGGAAACCTGGTTTGCCGGTACCGAAGGCGGTAACGCCATCGCCGACGTGCTGTTTGGTGATTACAACCCGTCTGGCAAGCTGCCGATGTCCTTCCCGCGCTCCGTCGGGCAGATCCCGGTCTACTACAGCCACCTGAACACCGGTCGTCCGTACAACGCCGACAAGCCGAACAAGTACACCTCGCGCTACTTCGACGAAGCCAACGGCCCGCTGTATCCGTTTGGTTACGGCCTGAGCTACACCACCTTCAAGGTCTCCGACGTGAAAATGTCTGCACCGACCCTGAAGCGTGACGGCAACGTCACCGCCAGCGTTGAGGTGACCAACACCGGCAAGCGCGAAGGGGCGACGGTTATCCAGATGTACGTTCAGGACGTGACGGCCTCCATGAGCCGTCCGGTGAAACAGCTGCGCGGCTTTGAGAAAGTCACTCTGAAACCTGGCGAAACCAAAACCATCAGCTTCCCGATTGATGTGGATGCGCTGAAGTTCTGGAACCAGCAGATGAAATACGATGCGGAACCGGGCAAGTTTAACGTCTTTATCGGCGTGGATTCCGCCCGGGTGAATAAAGGCGAGTTCGAGCTGCTGTAACCCTTCCTTCCTTTGCCTCCCCCGTCCTGCGGGGAGGCGTCTTACCTTATGCTAAAAAGGCATTTTGACGGTTAATCCCGCCGTTTTAAGCTACGCTTTTCTCTCAAGCCTCTGAAAAAGGCAGCAAAAAAATGAGGATAGTAGAATGACGATTGCAAAGGGGATGTTGGGATCGGCGGTGCTGCTGGCGGCGCTGAGTCTGCCGCTACAGGCGGCGGAGCCGGTAAAAGTAGGCTCAAAGATTGATACCGAAGGCGCGCTGCTCGGCAATATTATTTTGCAGGTGCTGGAAAGCCACGGCGTGAAAACCGTCAATAAAGTCCAGCTCGGCACTACGCCCGTCGTGCGCGGCGCGATTACCTCCGGTGAGCTGGATATCTACCCGGAATACACCGGCAACGGCGCGTTTTTCTTTAAACAGGAAAACGATCCGGCATGGAAAAATGCCAACGCCGGGTATGAGAAAGTCAAAAAGCTGGACGCGGAGCAGAACAAGCTGGTCTGGCTGACCCCGGCCCCGGCCAACAATACCTGGACTATCGCGGTGCGCAAGGACGTGGCGGAGAAAGGTAAGCTGACCTCGCTTGCGGATCTCAGCCGCTATCTGAAAGAGAAGGGCGACTTTAAGCTTGCGGCATCCGCGGAGTTTATCGAGCGTCCTGACGCGCTGCCCGCGTTTGAAAAAGCCTACGGCTTCAAGCTCGACCAGCCGCAGCTGCTTTCGCTCGCAGGCGGGGATACCGCGGTGACCATCAAGGCGGCGGCGCAGCAAACCTCTGGCGTTAACGCGGCCATGGCCTACGGTACCGACGGTCCGGTGGCGGCGCTTGGCCTGCAAACCCTGACCGATCCGAAGGGCGTACAGCCGATTTATGCCCCGACCCCGGTCGTGCGTGAGGCGGTGCTGAAAGCGTATCCGGAGATTGCCGACTGGCTTAAGCCGGTCTTCGAAAAGCTGGATGAAAAAACGCTGCAACAGCTGAATGCCAGCATTGCCGTCGAGGGGCTGGATGCCAAAAAAGTGGCCGCCGACTTCCTGAAACAACAAGGGCTTGTGAAGTAACGGGAAAGGGCTGTGCCAATAAAATGTCATAACCGCGTACTGCTGCTGTTGGCCTGCGTGGCCATCGCGGCAGTCGCGCTGCCGTTTGTGAATGTTGCCCCTAACCGCCTGATGTCAGGGGAAGGGCGCTATCTCTGGGAAGTGTGGTCGTTCACGCCGTGGTGGCTGACGGCGGCGCTGGGCGCGTGGGTTGCGCTATCGCTCTGGCAAGGGCGCACGGCGCAGTGGCTGACGCTGCTCCTCGCTGAAGGGCTGTTTATCATCCTGTTCTGGGGGGCCGGGCAGGCGGCGACGCACATGGCGTCTGCGGAAAGCCCGCTGGCGAGAACCACGGTGGGCAGCGGCCTCTGGCTGTGGCTGGCGCTGTGTCTGCTGGCCTGCAGCGATGCTATTCGTCGACTCATCTCCAGCGCCGTCTGGCGCTGGGTGCTCAACGCACAGATATGGTGTATTCCGCTATTCCTGCTGTTCAGCGGTGAGCTGAACAATCTCTCGCTGTTAAAAGAGTATGCCAACCGTCAGGAGGTGTTTGATGATGCCCTGGCGCAGCATCTGACGATCCTCTTCGGCACGCTCTTTCCGGCGCTTCTGCTCGGGATCCCCCTGGGCATGTGGTGCTATCGCCATCCTTCACGTCAGGGCGGGGTCTTTGCCGTGCTCAACGTTATCCAGACCATTCCCTCCGTCGCGCTGTTTGGTCTGCTGATTGCGCCTCTGGCCGGGCTGGTGAAGTCGTTTCCGGTGCTGGGAACGCTCGGGATAGCCGGAACGGGGTTAACGCCCGCCCTGATCGCGCTGGTGCTGTACGCGCTGTTGCCGCTGGTGCGCGGCGTGGTCGCGGGCTTAAGCCAGGTCGCGCCGGATGTGCTGGAAAGCGCCCATGCGATGGGCATGAGCGCGCGGCAGTGTTTCTGGAAGATTCAGCTGCCGCTGGCGCTGCCCCTGCTGCTGCGAAGCCTAAGGGTGGTGGCGGTACAAACCGTCGGCATGGCGGTGATTGCGGCGCTGATTGGCGCGGGCGGCTTTGGCGCGCTGGTGTTTCAGGGGCTGCTGAGCAGCGCCCTGGATCTGGTGTTATTGGGCGTGGTTCCCACGATTGCACTGGCGGTTGTCGTCGACGCGCTGTTTGCCTTATGGCTCGCGCTGATCAGGAGAAGAGCCAATGATTGAATTTCATGATGTCAGTAAAACCTTTACCGGCCGTCCAGCGGCGAGCCATCTGAACCTGAACTTTGCCGAGGGCGCGTTTTCCGTGCTGATTGGCACCTCCGGCTCGGGAAAATCCACCACGCTGAAGATGATCAACCGGCTGGTTGAGCACGACAGCGGGGCGATCCGCTTTGCCGGAGAAGAGATCCGCAGCCTGCCGGTGCTGGAGCTGCGTCGCCGGATGGGGTATGCCATTCAGTCTATCGGCCTGTTTCCGCACTGGACGGTGGCGGAGAACATTGCCACCGTGCTGCAGCTGGAGAAATGGTCGCGGGCTAAAATCGCTGACCGCGTTGATGAACTGATGTCTCTGCTGGGGCTCGAGCCCGCGCTGCGTGACCGCTATCCGCACCAGCTATCCGGGGGCCAGCAGCAGCGCGTCGGCGTGGCGCGCGCGCTGGCGGCCAATCCGCAGGTGCTGCTGATGGATGAACCCTTTGGCGCGCTGGATCCGGTAACGCGCGGGGCGCTACAGGCGGAGATGACCCGCATTCACCGCATTCTCGGACGCACGATCGTTCTCGTGACGCACGATATTGATGAAGCTCTGCGCCTGGCCGACCATCTGGTGCTGATGGATCACGGCGAGGTGGTGCAGCAGGGCTCGCCGCTTGAGCTATTAACATGGCCGAAAAACGACTTTGTGCGCGAGTTTTTCGGCCGCAGCGAGCTGGGCGTCAGGCTGCTCTCCCTGCGGACGGTCAGCGACTATATGCGTCGCGAAGAGGTGCCGGCGAGCGGCGAACCGTTGCAGGAGCAGATGAGCCTGCGGGATGCTCTCTCCGCGTTCGTCGCGCGCCAGTGCGAGGTATTGCCCGTTTCGGACGCCCGCGGGGCGCCGTGCGGAACCTTACACTTTCGCGATCTGCTGGCAGGGGAGGTGACGCGTGAAGGCGCTGCGTGATCCGCTCCTCTGGCTGGTAGCGCTCTTTGTTGCCTTACTGGTTCTGATGCCGCACAGCGCGCCGCTGTTTAACGCCCTTTTTCCGGGGCTGCCGCGGCCGGTGTATCAGCAGGAGAGCTTTGTTAATCTCGCCCTGGCGCATCTCTGGCTGGTGGCGCTCTCAAGCGTCATTGCGGTTGTGCTGGGCACAGGCGCTGGCATCGCGGTCACGCGGCCTGCGGGGCGGGAGTTTCGTCCGCTGGTAGAGACGATTGCGGCCATTGGACAGACGTTTCCGCCGGTGGCGGTGCTGGCGATAGCGGTTCCGGTGATGGGCTTTGGCCAGCAGCCCGCCATTATTGCGCTGATTCTGTACGGCGTATTGCCGGTGCTGCAGGGCACGCTTGCGGGCCTCGCGGCGGTACCGGCGTCAGTGCTGAGCGTGGCAGAAGGGATGGGGATGAGTCGCGGCCAGCGGCTGCGCAAGGTTGAACTGCCGCTTGCGGCACCGGTTATCATTGCCGGGATCCGCACGTCGGTCATTATTAACATCGGGACGGCGACCATTGCGTCTACGGTCGGCGCCAGTACGCTGGGAACGCCGATTATTATCGGCCTGAGCGGGTTTAATACGGCTTACATCGTGCAGGGAGCGGTGCTGGTCGCGCTGGCGGCAATCGTCGTCGATCGCGTTTTTGAGCGGCTGGCACAGTACCTCAGCCGACACCGCCGCGAACAATAAACGAGTATCCTGCCAGCATCACGCCGCCGATACCGCTCACGGCCATCAGGACAAAAAGGGTAATAATGGCCAGTTTGGTTGCCTTCATCATGTGCTCCTGTTGTTAACGGAGCAATTATACGGTGAAGCGCAGGTGTTAATGAACCATTAAATGCCGTTATGGTTCATCCGGGCCAAGGGAATAAACCGGATAACCATTCTCTCGCCATTGTGACAGCAGCTGCTGCTGAGAGGCGGACGGCACTTCACCACACCAGACCAGCAGGGTCTGGCCGTCGAAAAACTCAGGCTTAAGCTGCGCCAGGGAGTGCGCAAGGACATCCACGCGCCAGCCCTTTTGGGTCGCGATCCACGCTTCCAGCCACAGGCGAGTGGTATCGTGCACGTTCCAGCCGACCACCAGCGCATCTTTACCGGCCTTGTTCTTTGCCGAGGCAAGGCAGACGGCGATGTAGTTGATCAGCACCCCGTCGAGCAGGCTGAGCAGCGCCTGCAGGGTGGACTGCTGGCACTGCAGGCGTCGACGGAGCGGAATAAAAAGATGGCTAATCAGGGTCTGTGCCGGATACTCGCGGCCCTGCTCTTTTATCCACGCGCGCAGGCGCTGCAGGTTGCCCGCCTGCAGGAGCCGCAGCAGGGTTTCCTGCTGTTCGCGCCAGCGGTGCTGCGTGTCAGGGTCGTCGTGGCTGAGCAGGGACTTTACTTTACCGACCTGCACCCCGTTGTCGATCCAGCTTTTGATCTCGCGGATCCGGTCGATATCGGCATCGTTAAAAAGGCGATGCCCGCCGTCCGTTCTCTGCGGTTTAAGCAATCCGTACCGTCGCTGCCACGCCCGTAGGGTAACGGGATTGATATCACAAAGGAGTGCCACTTCACCTATCGTGTAAAGCGCCATATTCGCCCCCTGGCTTACGCGTCCCCAGCTTAACTGTAGACCCACTTTGCTGAACCAGGAAGAATTGATTGTTTTTTGCACAAATAATGCGAAGCGTATGCGATGTTCTGAAAAAGGTGTGATAACGGACACGATTTTGCGCTTTTTTGGGATGCTTCAAAGAAAGTTGAGCCGCATCGGTGTATGTTACGCGTTTTTAGCGTGTGCGGTTTTGAGTATGTACGAGTTTAATCTGGTGCTGCTGTTGCTTCAGCAGATGTGCGTGTTTCTTGTCATTGCCTGGCTGATGAGTAAAACGCGCCTGTTTATCCCGCTGATGCAGGTCACCGTACGTCTGCCGCATAAGCTGCTCTGCTACGTCACCTTCTCCATTTTCTGCATCATGGGGACCTATTTTGGTCTCCATATCGAAGACTCTATTGCCAATACGCGCGCTATCGGCGCGGTGATGGGCGGGCTGCTCGGCGGTCCCGTCGTCGGTGGCCTCGTCGGCTTAACCGGAGGACTGCATCGCTATTCCATGGGCGGGATGACGGCGCTGAGCTGTATGATCTCGACGATCGTGGAAGGGCTGCTCGGCGGGCTGGTGCACAGCTACATGATTAAGCGCGGCCGGCCGGATAAAGTCTTTAGCCCGATTACCGCCGGGGCGATCACCTTTGTGGCCGAAATGGCGCAGATGGCCATCATTCTGCTGATCGCCCGTCCGTTTGAAGATGCGCTGCACCTCGTCAGCAGTATTGCCGCCCCGATGATGGTGACCAACACGGTGGGCGCGGCGCTGTTTATGCGTATTCTGCTCGACAAGCGCGCCATGTTTGAGAAGTACACCTCGGCCTTTTCCGCCACGGCGCTGAAGGTCGCCGCGTCGACCGAAGGGATCCTGCGCCAGGGGTTTAACGAAGAGAACAGCATGAAGGTCGCGCAGGTGCTCTACAAGGAGCTGGACATCGGCGCGGTGGCAATAACCGACCGCGAGCGGCTGCTGGCCTTTACCGGCACCGGGGACGATCACCATCTGCCGGGTAAACCCATCTCTTCAGCCTATACGCTGCGCGCCATTGAAACCGGTGAGGTGGTGTATGCCGACGGTAACGAAGTGCCTTACCGCTGTTCGTTGCATCCGCAGTGCAAGCTGGGCTCTACGCTTGTGATTCCGCTGCGCGGGGAAAATCAGCGGGTGATGGGCACTATCAAGCTGTATGAGGCGAAAAACCGTCTGTTCAGCTCGATCAACCGCACGCTGGGGGAGGGGATCGCCCAGCTGCTGTCAGCGCAAATCCTCGCCGGGCAGTATGAACGGCAGAAAGCGCTGCTGACGCAGTCGGAGATTAAGCTGCTGCATGCCCAGGTTAACCCGCATTTCCTGTTTAATGCCCTCAACACGCTCAAAGCGGTGATCCGCCGCGACAGCGATCAGGCCGCGCAGCTGGTGCAGTTTCTGTCGACCTTTTTCCGCAAAAACCTGAAGCGGCCGTCGGAGATCGTCACCCTCGCCGATGAGATTGAGCACGTGAATGCCTATCTTCAAATTGAGCAGGCGCGTTTCCAGTCGCGCCTGCAGGTCTCGCTCTCCGTTCCGGACGAGCTGGCGTATCAGCATCTCCCGGCCTTTACCCTGCAGCCTATTGTGGAAAACGCCATTAAGCACGGCACGTCACAGCTTCTCGGAACAGGAGAGATAACCATTGCCGCCAGCCGTTTCAACCACCATCTGGTGCTGGACATTGAAGATAATGCCGGGCTATATCAGCCTTCCGCCTCCGGCGGTTTGGGTATGAGCCTGGTGGATAAACGCCTGCGCGCCCATTTTGGCGATGACTGCGGCATTACCGTCGCCTGTGAGCCAGACCGATTTACCCGTATTACCGTACGACTGCCGCTGGAGGAAAACGCATGTTAAGAGTGCTGATTGTGGATGACGAGCCGCTGGCACGGGAAAACCTGCGCGTTCTGCTGCAGGAGCAGCCTGATATAGAGATTGTGGGAGAGTGTGCGAACGCCATTGAGGCCATCGGCGCGGTTCACAAGCTGCGCCCGGACGTGCTGTTCCTCGATATTCAGATGCCCCGAATTAGCGGGCTGGAGATGGTCGGCATGCTCGACCCGGAGCATCGCCCCTACATCGTGTTTCTGACGGCGTTTGATGAATATGCCGTTAAGGCCTTTGAGGAGCACGCGTTTGACTATTTACTCAAGCCGATTGAAGAGAAGCGTCTGGAAAAAACGCTCGCCCGCTTGCGCCAGGAGCGAAACGCACAGGACGTTACGCTGCTCCCGGAAAACCAGCAGCCGCTGAAGTTTATTCCGTGTACCGGGCACAGCCGGATTTACCTCCTGCAGATGGATGACGTGGCGTTTGTCAGCAGCCGCCTGAGCGGCGTATTTGTCACCAGCGCGGAAGGGAACGAAGGGTTTACCGAGCTGACATTGCGCACGTTGGAGAGCCGCACGCCGCTGATCCGCTGTCATCGTCAGTATCTGGTCAATATGGCGCACCTGAAGGAGATCCGCCTGGAAGATAACGGCCAGGCCGAGCTGGTGCTGCGCGCGGGGCAAACCGTACCGGTCAGCCGCCGCTACCTGAAGAGTTTGAAAGAGGCGATTGGGCTGTAAAACTGGTACACTGCGCGCCATTGCATCATCGACATTCGAAGGCTCTATGCTAAGTAACGATATTCTTCGTAGCCTGCGCTACACCCTGAAAGCAAACAATAACGACATGGTGCGCATTCTTGCGCTGTCGGACATGGAATCCACGTCTGCCGGTTTCGACACCTGGATGACCAAAGAAGATGAAGAGGGCTTTGTTCGCTGCCCTGACATCATTCTGTCGGGTTTCCTGAACGGCCTGATTTACGATAAGCGCGGCAAAGATCCGGAAGCGCCAGAGCTGGCGCTGGAGCGTCGGGTGAATAACAACACGGTGCTGAAAAAGCTGCGCATTGCGTTCTCGCTGAAAACGGACGATATCGTGGCGATTATGACGGAGCAAAAATACCGCGTATCCGTGCCGGAAGTGACCGCCATGATGCGCGCGCCGGACCACAAAAATTACCGCGAGTGCGGCGACCAGTTCCTGCGTAATTTCCTGCGCGGGCTGACCCACCGGGTGCATCATCCGAAGGGGTGATTTTTAGCCGGGTAGCGGCTTCGCCTTACCCGGCCTAAAAAACCGTAGGCCCGTGCAAGCGTAGCGCCGCCGGGCAAAAAAAAAGCCGGAGACACTCTCCGGCTTTTTTGTTATTTCACCTGCTGGCCAGGCTTCGCGCCTTCGTCAGGGCTTAACAGGAAGATATCTTTCCCGCCAGGGCCCGCGGCCATCACCATCCCCTCAGAGATGCCGAAGCGCATTTTGCGCGGTGCCAGGTTGGCGACCATCACGGTCTGACGACCAATCAGCACCTGCGGGTCCGGATACGCAGAACGGATGCCGGAGAAGACGTTACGCTTCTCGCCGCCCAGATCCAGCGTCAGGCGCAGCAGTTTGTCAGAACCCTCCACGAATTCCGCGTTTTCGATCAGCGCAACGCGCAGGTCGACTTTGGCGAAATCGTCAAAGGTAATGGTTTCCTGAATCGGATCGTCTGCCAGCGGGCCGGTAACCGGTGCCGCAGCCGCCTTCACCTCTTCTTTAGAGGCTTCCACCAGGGCTTCAACCTGCTTCATCTCGATGCGGTTGTACAGCGCTTTAAAGGTGTTCACCTTGTGGCCGAGTAGCGGCTGCGCCATTGCATCCCAGGTCAGTTCGGTGTTCAGGAACGCTTCAGCACGGGCTGCCAGCTGCGGCAGAACCGGCTTCAGGTACGTCATCAGCACGCGGAACAGGTTGATGCCCATAGAGCAGATTGCCTGCAGATCGGCATCGCGACCTTCCTGTTTAGCGACAACCCACGGTGCCTGCTCGTCCACGTAGCGGTTTGCCAGGTCGGCCAGCGCCATGATTTCGCGCACCGCTTTGCCGAACTCGCGGGTTTCCCAGGCTTCGCCAATGGTCGTTGCCGCGTCGGTAAAGGTTTTGTACAGGGCTGGGTCAGCCAGTTCAGCCGCCATCACGCCGTCAAAACGCTTGGCAATAAAGCCCGCGTTACGGGAGGCCAGGTTCACCACCTTGTTGACGATGTCCGCGTTCACGCGCTGCACGAAATCTTCCAGGTTCAGGTCGATATCGTCGATGCGGGAAGAGAGCTTGGCGGTGTAGTAGTAGCGCAGGCTGTCCGCGTCGAAGTGGTTCAGCCAGGTGCTGGCCTTAATGAACGTCCCGCGAGACTTGGACATCTTCGCGCCGTTGACCGTCACGTAACCGTGCACGAACAGGTTGGTAGGCTTGCGGAAGTTGCTGCCTTCCAGCATGGCCGGCCAGAACAGGCTGTGGAAGTAAACGATGTCTTTACCGATGAAGTGATACAGCTCGGCCGTGGAATCTTTCTTCCAGTATTCGTCGAAGCTGACGGTGTCGCCACGCTTGTCGCACAGGTTCTTGAAGGAGCCCATGTAGCCGATTGGCGCGTCCAGCCAGACGTAGAAATATTTGCCCGGTGCGTTCGGGATTTCAAAGCCGAAGTACGGCGCATCGCGGGAGATATCCCACTGCTGCAGACCCGATTCGAACCACTCCTGCATTTTGTTCGCCACCTGCTCCTGCAGCGCGCCGCTGCGGGTCCACGCCTGCAGCATTTCGCTAAACGACGGCAGATCGAAGAAGAAGTGCTCGGAGTCACGCATCACAGGCGTTGCGCCAGAAACCACGGACTTCGGCTCGATAAGCTCGGTCGGGCTGTAGGTCGCGCCGCACACTTCGCAGTTATCGCCGTACTGGTCCGGGGATTTACATTTCGGGCAGGTGCCTTTGACGAAACGGTCCGGCAGGAACATGCCTTTTTCCGGATCGTACAGCTGTGAGATGGTGCGGTTTTTAATAAAACCATTCTCTTTCAGACGGGTGTAGATCAGCTCCGACAGCTCGCGGTTTTCGTCGCTGTGCGTGGAGTGATAGTTGTCATAGCTGATGTCAAAGCCAGCAAAATCGGTCTGATGCTCCTGACTCATTTCGGCAATCATCTGCTCCGGGGAAATCCCCAGCTGCTGCGCTTTCAGCATGATCGGCGTGCCGTGGGCATCGTCCGCACAGATGAAGTTAACCTCGTGGCCGCGCATTCGCTGGTAACGGACCCAGACATCAGCCTGGATATGCTCCAGCATGTGGCCGAGGTGGATTGAGCCGTTGGCGTACGGCAGTGCGCACGTTACCAGAATTTTCTTCGCGACTTGAGTCATAGTAGGCATTACTTCTTTTAACTGTGAAAAGGGTTTTTGATATTACCAAAAGGGGCATTATTAAGTAAGCACAAACCACGGCCTTTCAGGTAAACTTGTTCTTCTAAGGTCTTATTCACAAGAACAAAGGAGTCGGGATGAGTTCTCAATCCCAGGCCAAATCACCGGAAGCCTTACGAGCAATGGTCGCCGGGACGCTGGCTAACTTTCAGCATCCAACCCTGAAGCACAATCTCACTACGCTGAAAGCGTTACACCACGTCGCATGGCTGGACGATACGCTGCACGTTGAGCTGCAGATGCCGTTCGTCTGGACCAGCGCATTTGACGCGCTGAAAGAGCAAACCAGCTCTGAGCTGCTGCGCATTACCGGTGCGAAGGCGATTGACTGGAAGCTGAGCCACAGCATTGCCACGCTGAAGCGTGTGAAAAACCAGCCGGGCATTAACGGCGTGAAAAACATTATCGCCGTCAGTTCGGGCAAGGGTGGGGTAGGTAAATCCTCCACGGCCGTCAACCTGGCGTTGGCGCTGGCGGCGGAAGGGGCAAAGGTCGGTATTCTTGATGCCGATATCTACGGCCCGTCTATTCCGAACATGCTGGGCGCGGAAAACCAGCGTCCAACCTCGCCGGACGGCACCCACATGGCGCCGATTATGGCCCACGGTCTGGCCACTAACTCCATCGGTTATCTGGTGACTGACGATAACGCCATGGTCTGGCGCGGCCCAATGGCCAGCAAAGCGCTGCTGCAGATGCTGCAGGAGACGATGTGGCCGGATCTGGATTATCTGGTGCTGGATATGCCGCCGGGTACCGGTGATATTCAGCTGACGCTGGCGCAAAACATCCCGGTCACGGGCGCGGTTGTCGTGACGACCCCGCAGGATATCGCGCTGATCGACGCCAAAAAAGGCATCGTGATGTTCGAGAAGGTGGAAGTGCCGGTGCTCGGTATCGTCGAGAACATGAGCATGCACATCTGCAGCAACTGTGGTCACCACGAGCCTATCTTCGGTACCGGTGGGGCAGAAAAACTGGCCGCGAAGTATCACACCCAGCTGCTGGGTCAGATGCCGCTGCACATTACTCTGCGTGAAGATCTGGACAGTGGAAAGCCGACGGTTGTCAGCCGTCCGGACAGCGAATTTGCCGAGATGTATCGTCAGCTGGCGGGTCGCGTTGCGGCGCAGCTTTACTGGCAGGGCGAAATCATCCCAGGGGAAATCGCGTTCCGCGCGGTGTAAATCCCCAATGCTGGATTGCCGGGTGGCGGCTTCGCCTTACCCGGCCTTCGGAATACGGTTTCGTAGGTCAGGTAAGCGAAGCGCCACCTGACTTTACCCAAGCCGGTAATGCATCAGGTAGTACTCTCCCTCCGGAGAATCCCCCGTCGCCTCAATGTGCCAGCCATGCCGCTGGTAAAACGCGATAGCCCGCGCATTCTTCACCAGACACTTAAGCGACCCCGTACTGGTAAACGTCTTCTGCACCTGTTCCAGGAGCACATGCCCGACTCCGTGGCTTTGATACTGCGGGTCAACAAACAGGTTGTGCAGAAAATTATCGTTCGCCCAGACGGAGGCAAAACCCAGACGATGGCCGTTCTGAACAGCAACCCAAATCACTTCGTCACGGGTTGCCGCATCAAAATCTTCAAGCTGCCAGTCTGAGCTGTCCAGCCAGGGCCAGGCTTCGCGCCGGGCGTGGAGGAAGAGCGTGCGCAGGAAAGGGCGGTCACTTTCCTGCCAGGGACGAACCAGGAGGGTATCAGCGATGATAGAAGATATCTCCATTATAGGCTTTGTAGATTTTGCCGTCTGCATCGCCAATCAGGACGTAGTTTTCGCCCATATAGGTCCAGTGTGTTCCCGCATCCGGGGCCGGAAGGTTACGCAACTGGTACTGTTTGATGGTGTACTCAGGCGTTTGATACTGTGCTGGCGCTGTGTCGCCAATTTTAAACTTCGTAAAATCCGCGATGAACTCTTGTTCCTCATAGGCCTTGATGCCGGACGGCGCCGCAGCCGTTTGCGGGGCAGCAAATGCGGATCCCGCCAGAGACAGTAATACACCCAGTAGCAGCAATTTACGCTTAGCCATTTTTTCTCCAGTGATATCGTTACAGATACTCTCAGCCTGCTGTTGTGTTGATGATAGGGCAGACGGTCTATTTTAAGTATCACAGCAGAGTCTGTTCGAAAAAAAATGTAACAAAAGTGGACGGTTTTGGGTAGTGCAAACGGTTAATACTATTTTATTTATGAATGTTTTTTACTAAGACTAATTCAGCGCGGTAATGTTTTTTTTAATTAAATCTGAAAATACAGCTTAACTATAATTTTTTGAGCTGAAATACATGCATTTTATTAAAAGCCGATTTAAACTTAAAAAGCGGGGCGGCTTAATTCTTATTCTACACCGTTTCGGTCCTTCAGTTATTTCCATACATCATTCGATGATGTGTATTTTTATATAATTGCTTTAAAAACAGTACATTGAAAAAGTGGGTGATTCTTATGGATTGCCTGTTACGCGTTTGTTGCGACCATGAATGATAAATTTATTCTAATGAAAAACACAACGGCATTATCTGTAATATTCCTGGCGATAAGTCAGTTAACGGGCTGTGTATTTTCTCCTGGGCAAACATTAAGCTCATCGGGGAAAAATATTATCGCGTCCGGAGATGACAATACTAATTTAGATAAGCGCGTGGATCTTTATCCTCTTACCCCTTCACTGATAGAGAAACTGCGCCCTGCCATCGCGAAATCTCAGCCAAATCCTAAGCTGGATGAGCAGGTCAGAAACTGGGAATACCGTATCGGAAGTGGGGATATTTTAACCGTCACCGTCTGGGATCACCCTGAACTGACGACCCCGGCCGGGCAATATCGCAGCGCCAGCGACACCGGTAACTGGGTGAACGCGGACGGTACGCTCTTTTATCCCTATATCGGCAAACTCCCTGTTGCAGGAAAAACGGTCTCTGAAGTCAGGGAAGAGATTGCCGCGCGCCTGGATAGCGTCATCGAAAGCCCGCAGGTGGATGTCAGCGTGGCCGCTTTCCGTTCCCAAAAAGCCTATGTCACCGGAGAGGTCGCCAAATCCGGCCAGCAGGCGATTACCAATATCCCTCTGACGGTAATGGACGCCGTCAACGCGGCGGGTGGACTGTCCGCCGACGCTGACTGGCGCAATGTGGTACTCACTCACGAGGGGAAAGATTCGCGCCTCTCCCTCTACGCGCTGATGCAGCACGGCGACCTGACGCAGAATAAGCTGCTCTATCCCGGTGACATCCTGTTTGTTCCGCGTAATGACGCGCTGAAAGTCTTTGTGATGGGCGAAGTGATCAAGCAGAGCACGCTGAAGATGGACAGGAGCGGGATGACCCTTGCAGAAGCGCTGAGCAACGCGGGCGGCTTAAATCAGGACATGGCCGATGCGACGGGCATTTTCGTCATTCGCTCTGTCAGAAAAGACAAGGATGCGGGAAAAATCGCCAACATTTATCAGCTTAATGCCCGGGATGCCTCCGCGATGGTGCTGGGCACCGAATTTCAGCTTGAACCCTACGACATTGTCTATGTCACCACGGCACCGCTGTCGCGCTGGAATCGCGTCATCACTCAGCTTGTGCCGACCATCACTGGCGTTCATGACCTGACCGAAACGGTTCGTTACATCAGACAGTGGCCGCAATAATGTTCGACTCCATCTTAGTGGTATGCACAGGAAATATTTGCCGCTCACCGATAGGAGAGCGGCTGCTGCGCCAGCGGATACCGGGAAAGCGGATAACGTCGGCAGGCATATTTGGGCTGGAAGGAAGCCCGGCGGATGTGGTTGCCCGGGAGGTGGCCTGGCGACACGGGATCTCACTCGAAGGGCATCGCGCGCGCAAGCTCACCCCGCAGCTGATGCGGGAATCGGATCTTATTCTGGTGATGGAGCCTGCCCATCTTCGCTTTATCTCCGCCATGGCCCCGGAAATTCGCGGCAAATCACTGCTCTTTGGACAATGGCTTGAGCCGCAGGATATTCCCGATCCCTATCGTAAGAGCCGTGAAGCATTTGACTATGTTTTTGGGCTGTTGGGAAAAGCCAGTCAGGAATGGGCGCATCGGTTGAGTCAAAAAGGAATGAAGCGTTAATGTCGTCATACACCACAGACAGTTACGGTGCAGCAGCACCCGAAAATCACGAAATTGATCTCGTCCGTCTCCTCGGCGAGATGCTCGATCACCGCGCAGTTATTTTAACGATGACGCTCGTTTTCACTCTGCTTGCGGGGCTGTATGCCTTTTTGGCCACGCCCGTTTACCGCGCTGATGCCTTAATCCAGGTAGAAGGAAAACAGGATAACAGCCTGCTCAAAAACTTAAGCCAGTTCAGCAGTGAACTGTCTCCCGATGTTGAGCCCGAAATTCTCCTGCTGAAATCGCGCATGATCCTGGGCGCCACGGTAGACGCACTGGGCTTAACCCAGCATGTGACTGAGCGCACTCTCCCTGTTGTGGGACGCCTGTGGGCGCGTTTGCAGGGCCAAAAGCCCGCCACCTTAACCTTGAGCTGGCTTCAGATCTCTCCGGTTGAGGGAAAACCACGCACTCTTGTGCTTACCGTGCTGGGAAAAGGCGCGTACCGGCTGGAGGGGGACAATTTTTACGCCGAGGGCAGGGAAGGAATAGCGCTTGAAAAGGAGGGGGGTTCCCTGCTGGTCAAGACGCTTAATGCCTCACCAGGCACGCGGTTTACGCTCCAGACCAGGACCCGTCTGGAGGCAATTAACGACCTGAGTACACAATTCAACGTGGCTGAGTCTGCCCGGCAGAGCGGCGTGCTGACGTTATCCCTGACCGGTCGCGATCCTGAGCATATTGCGAATGTCCTCAATCGAATAGCCCACATTTATCTGCAGCAGAACATTGCCCGCCAGGAAGCGCAGGATTCCCGCAGCCTTGCCTTTTTGCAGCAGCAGTTACCCAAAATCAGAAGCGACCTGGATTTGGCCGAAGAGCGGCTGAACCAGTATCGCAAACAGCGGGATTCGGTCGACCTCTCGCTTGAAGCGAAATCGGCTCTCGAGCAGATCGTGAATATTGAAAACCAGCTTAATGAGCTGACGTTTCGTGAAGCGGAAATCTCGCAGCTGTTTAAGAAAGAGCACCCGAACTATCGCGCACTGCGTGAAAAACGTCAGACGCTGGAGCAGGAAAAGGTCCGCCTGAATCAGCGTATTTCAGCCATGCCCTCCACCCAACAGGATATCTTGCGCCTCAGTCGGGACGTGGAGTCCGGGCGCACCATCTACCTGCAGCTTCTCACCCGCCAGCAGGAGCTGAACATTTCTCGCTCCAGCGCCATCGGCAACGTGCGCATTATCGACAGCGCGGTCACGCAGCCCGATCCCATTAAACCGCGAAAGCCGTTGATTATCGTCGCTGGCATCCTGCTGGGGCTGATGTGCTCGATGGGTCTGGTACTGGTCCGCATTGCGCTACGACGCGGCATCAATACCTCTGAGGAGCTTGAAGCGCTGGGCGTGCAGGTGATGGCTACCTTGCCGCGTTCGGTGTGGCTGTGGAAAAAAACGAACCTGCGCAGAAGACGAGCGTTTGGCACGCGCTGGAAACACAGGATCACCGATGTACCCTTTCTGCCCGTTGACCGGCCTGCGGATATTTTCGTCGAGGCCGTACGGGGGCTGCGCACCAGCCTGCATTTCACGCTGCAGGAAGCCGCTAACCGAATCGTCATGATTTCAGGCCCCACGCAGGACTGCGGAAAAACGCTTGTCAGCACCTCGCTGGCCGCGATTGAGGCACAGGCCGGGCTCAGGGTGTTATTCATTGATGCGGATATGCGCGAAGGGTATGTCCACAACGTGTTTGGCCTGAAAAACCACACTGGACTGTCCGGCGTACTTGGCGGGCAGTGCGAGTGTCTGGAGGCGATTCAGCGCTATGAAAAAGGCAATATTGACGTACTGACCTGCGGGCCGGTTCCGCTGCGGCCTGCAGAACTGCTGATGAGCGAACGCTTCAGGGCGGTAATGGCGTGGGCGGATGAACATTATGATCTTGTGATCCTTGATACGCCGCCGGTGCTCGCCGTTACCGATGCCGCAGTGGCCGCCCCGGTGGCGGCAACCTCAATACTGGTCGCCCGCTTTGGCAAGACCAGCCTGAAAGAGATGGAAAACAGCATTAAGCGTCTGCAACAAACGGGCGCGCGTATCAACGGTACCGTGCTGAATGACGTGGTGAAATCGGCTGCGCTTTATTACCGCGCGGGCTATGGCCATTACGAATATGGTCAAAGCCCGACACGGCAACAGCGCAAGGATTAATGCTTCACCAGCGTGGCAAAGTAATAGACCAGCGGGATGGCGAGGATCCAAAGTCCAACAGGGATTTCTCGCCATTTTCCTGCAATCGCTTTAATCACAACGTAAAACAGCAGACCCCCTGCAATGCCTGTCCCGAAGCTGTTGGCAATAAGCGTAATCATCACCATCATCAGCACCGGCAGCCCGTCGGTGAAGTTCGCCAGATCCACCTTCCGCAGGCCGCTGAACATGTTCAGACCGATCAGGATCAGGGCGGGCGCAGTGGCTTCTTTCGGGATCATCAGCGCAACGGGGGTAAACAGCAGCATCAGCAGGAACATGAACGCGGCAGCCAGCGCCGTCATGCCGGTTTTCCCGCCCGCTTCCGCGGCCGCCGAGGATTCAATCAGCGCCGTGGCGGCAGGAATGCCCACCCACGGGCCGAGCGCGGCGGCAATGGAGTCCACCATAAACGGACGATTGATATTGGCCATATTGCCCTCTTCATCCAGCAGCCCGGCTTCGCCGCCAACCGCCAGCGTGGTGCCCATGGTGGAGAAAAACTCCGAGGCAAAGAAGACAAACAGGAACGGCAGGAAGGCAATGTTCAGTGCGCCCAGCATGTCGATGTGGCCCAGCACCGGCGTGAGCGAATGGGGCATATCGATGAAGCTGGCGGGAAGTTTTGTGACTCCCATCGGAATGCCCACGAGGGTGGCAAACAAAATGGCCCACAAAATGGCACCGGGAATACGACGCGCCTGCAGGGCAATGGCCAGGAACAGGCCGGCGAGCGCCACCAGCGCACCGGGTGACAGAAAATCCCCCAGCATCAGCGCGTTGGTTTTCGCGTTGGCCAGCACCAGCCCGGCATTGCGGAAGCCGAGTATGGCGACAAAAAGACCGATAGAGGCCGTTAGCCCAAGCTTGATGGACTGCGGTACGGAGCGGGTCACGACTTCACGCAGGCCAAAGCGGGTGAGAAGAAAGAACAAAATCCCCGACCAGCAGGCAATGCCCAGGCCAATTTGCCAGCCGATGCCTTCACTCCCCGCCAGCGTTACCCCGACCAGCACCGAACCACCAATGCCCGGCCCGACAATAAACGGCAGGTTGGCGTAAAACGCCATCAGCAGCGTACCGGCCACAAACACTAAAATCGTGCCCGTGGTCGCCGCGCCTTTATCCATCCCGCCCACGGCCAGCAGCCCCGGGATGACCACCAGCAAATAGGCAGCGGCGAGAAAACCGGTAAGACCTGCCAGACACTCGGTACGCACGGTACTGCCGCGCGTATGCAGTGCAAAACGACGTTCAATCCAGCTCCCTGGTGCTGGCGAATTCACGGTGTTGTCGGCCATTATCCGGCTCTCCTTCGGTATCATTGTGTGGTGTCCGGGGTTTCCCGGTAAGAAATCAGCGGATTGACAATCTGACGCGTGCTGCCGTCGGTCAGTCCAAGATCGGTCAGATGCGGCCCGGCGTTACACGCAAGGCAGGTTCCTTCAATAGCTTTAAAGACCCGGTACGGCGGCTCCCAGTCGGCAACCTGGCTGCTGCGATCGCGTAATTCGCTGAACTGGCGGGCCAGCTCGGCAGGGGGAAGCTCTGACAGCATGCCTGCGATCGGCATTGCAACATGCGCGATGACGCGACCGTTTTGGACCAGCGCCATGCCGCCGCCGCTCTCGATTAGCGTGTTGGCGGCCAGCGCCATATCGTCGGGATCGCGGCCCAGCACTACCAGATTATGCGAGTCGTGGGAGTAGCTGGTGGCAATGGCTCCCCGCAGCTCTCCCCAGCCTTCCAGCAGCGCGATTTGCGGCGTTGCCGCATGGCGCGCGTGGCGGTGCTGAACCCAGATCAGGCTAAAGCCAGCCGGTATTTCAACGCGTCCGTGACGAACCCGGGCGTCAGTTTCGCCCCAGCGGGTAAAACGCGCGCCGCTGATATGGCGCAGGCGCGCAACGCCGTGTTTCGCGTTATCGATGCGCATGGAAAAATCACTGGCGGCCAGGGACGTCAGGCGCACGGTATCACGCGGCAGCGCCAGCGGCGTGTCAGCGATAGGCTCGACCATCTCCCCGTCGCGGGCAATGCATTTTCCGGCGACGTACACCCGGCGAGCCGTCAGTTTTTCCAGGGAGTCGAACACCACCAGGTCCGCGCGTCGACCGGCGGCAATCAGTCCGAGGTCGTTGCGCTGCAGGCGAAGGGAGGCATTCAGGGTGGCAAACCGCAGCGCGTCTGTCGCCGGAAGACCGTGTTCAATCAGCAGGTTGAGCAGGGCGATAATACCGCCTTTTTCCAGCAGCACGTCAGGCGGAACGTCATCGGTGCAGACCGTGATTTGTGACGAGAGATGCGGCAGCGTTTTCAGGGCGCTGACAATCTCGGGCAGCAGATAGGGATGCGAACCGCGGATCTCCAGCGTCAGCCCGGCGCGCAACTTTTCCAGCGCGTCCTCGGCGGAGGTGAGCTCATGGTCAGAGGTGACGCCCGCCGCCAGATACGCCTGTAAATCGGCGCCGCTGAGTCCACGCGCGTGGCCTTCAATGAGCTTCCCGCTTTCCAGGCCGGCCTGCAGGATCTCCAGCATACGCTGGCTGCCGTTCAGCACCCCGTGCATATCCATCACCTCCGCCACGCCGCGCACCTCCGGCCAGCCGAGCAGGGTATTCATCTCTTCGCCCGCAAAGTCCGCGCCGGACATCTCCAGCCCCGGCGTGGAAGGCACGCTTGAGGGCGCCGCGACCATCACCTGCAGCGGCAGGTTACGGCTGGCCTCAATCGCGAAACGGACGCCATTCATCCCGAGCACGTTTGCCAGCTCGTGTGGATCCCAGAAGACCGCCGTGGTGCCCTGGGCCAGCACGATCTCCGCGTAGCGCGCGGGCAGCAGGTGCGAGCTTTCAAGGTGAACATGCGTATCCATAAGGCCCGGCGAGAGGAACTGGTTGTTCAGCTCGTGTGTCTCGAGCGCATCGTCACGGCTGCCGCGCGGGTGGACGCTGGCGATAAGCGAGCCGACAATACCCACGTCCGCCTCGCGGATCTCACCGGTTGCCATATCGACAATTCGGGTATGGGTAAGCAGCAGGTCAAATGGCGTTTCGCCTCGTGCGGCCTGAACGGCGCGGCGTCGGGTTTCGGCAGTCATGCAATTAACAGTTCCAGCATTGAAATATTGACGTTACTCTATGCACCCGGCAAACGTTTGCCCAGCTGATAAAATTTATCGCCCGATAACCCCGGGTTATTCTTTGACGCGTGTAATGGATAATCATGACGGAACCCTGGCAGCGCTTGCCTGCGCTCTCCCTTCGGCAGTTACAGTATTTTGTCACCCTGGCGCAGCTGCGTCATTTTACGGATACCGCCAGTAAACTGGCCATCAGCCAGCCTGCGCTCAGCAGCGCCCTGCGGCAAATCGAAACGGTGCTCGGCGGCAAGCTGGTCAACCGTACCGCGTCGTCAGTCACGCTGACCGAGCTGGGCAACGCCATTTTACCGCACGCGCAGCGGGTGCTCAGCGTGGCGCAGCTTGCGTTTGATGATATGCAGCAGATTGTGCAGGCCGGCGGCGACGGCACGGTGCGTATCGGCCTGGTGCCTTCCGTCAGCTCGCTGCTGTTTCCGCTGCTGCCGCAGACGCTTGCCCAGGCTTTTCCACGCCTCCGGGTGGAGTTTCACGATCAAACCAACGATGCGCTGGTGGCGCAGCTCCTGAAAGGGCAGATTGATTTTGGCATCGGGGCGCTGGACAGTTCGGTACCCGAAGAGCTGGACGTGTTCCCGCTGCAGGAGGATCCGTTTGTGGCGGTGTTCCACTGCGACGATCCGCTGGCCGCGTCGGCGCACGTGCCCTGGAAACAGCTGGTGGGCCGGGATATTGCCGTCTTCTCCAAAGGCAACATCCAGCGGCTGGTCAATGCGCTTGCCGAAAGCCATCGTCTTTCGCTGCAGACGCGCTATCAGCTGGACTATATCGAGACGCTCTACGGCCTGGTGCGTTCGAAACTGGCTGTGGCGATCTTACCGCAGCTTTATACCACCCATCTGCAGGATCCGCAGCTTAAGGTGGTTCATCTCCAGCAGCCGGCCCTGTCCCGCACGGTGGCGCTGATGCGTGCCCCGCAGGCGCTTCCCCCGCTCATTGAATCCTGCTTTACGCTGATGGTCGACACCTTACGCACGAAGTAGCGCGACACTTCTTTACAGCGCGGCGGCGCGCAGCCCGCTAAGATGACCTTCGTTAAATCAAGAGGTCACAATGGACAACCGCAAAATGAGTCGACTGCGCCGCTGGGCGCGGGAAGGGATCATTCTCGTTCTGCTGACGCTGGTCGTGGTGTGGGGCGTGGATCGGTACCGCAAGCCGACGTTGCCCGCCAGCTTTAGCGCAACCCCAATGCAGAGCATTGACGGCAAGATGCACGACATCGCGGCGCTCAGCCAGGATCGCCCGCTGCTGATTTATGTCTGGGCCACCTGGTGCAGCATTTGCCGCTACACGACGCCTGCGGTTAATCAGCTGGCAGAAGAGGGCGGGAACGTGGTGAGTATTGCCATGCGTTCCGGTGATAACGCGAAGCTTGAGCGCTGGGTTGAAAAGAAACAGCTGAAAATGCCGGTGATAAACGATGAAAACGGCACGCTGTCGCAGGAATGGCAGGTAAGCGTGACGCCGACGCTGGTCATTGTATCGAAGGGGAACGTTGTCAGCACCACGACGGGCTGGACGAGCTACTGGGGATTAAAAATCAGGATGTGGTGGGCAGGCGTATAAAGATAACCCCTCTTCCGGCGGAAGAGGGGTTTTGCATTACTTAGCCAGAATTTCCTGCGCGGTACGCTCAACCAGCGACAGCAGGATTTTAATATCCTCCAGCGTCACGGTTGGGTTCAGCAGCGTCAGCTTCAGGCAGGTTACGCCGTTATGCTCGGTCACGCCGACGTTTGCACGGCCGGATTCCAGCAGCGCATCACCAATTTTCTGGTTCAGCAGGGCGATACCCGCGTCGTCCATCTGGACCTGTCCGCGGAAGCGGAACAGAACGCTTGCCAGCTGTGGCTGCATTACCAGTTCCAGAGCAGGCTGCTCCTTCACGTAAGCCGCAACCTGCTGTGCCAGCGTTACGCCGCAATCGATGATCGCCGCGTACTGCTCCTGACCCAGCGCTTCCAGGCTCATCCACAGCTTCAGAGCGTCGAAACGACGGGTGGTCTGCAGAGATTTGGACACCAGGTTTGGCACGCCTGCCTCTTCGTCGAACTCGGAGTTCAGGTAGGCCGCCTGGTAGCGCATCAGCTCATAGTGGCGCGCTTCTTTCAGCAGGAACGCGCCGCAGCTGATGGTCTGGAAGAACTGCTTGTGGAAGTCCAGGGTAACGGAATCCACCAGCTCAATGCCGTCCAGGTAGTGACGATACTGCTCAGACATCAGCAGCGCGCCGCCCCAGGCCGCATCAACGTGTACCCAGATGTTCTGCTTCGCCGCCAGTTCTGCAATGGCACGCAGCGGGTCGATAGCACCGGCATCGGTGGTACCTGCCGTCGCGACAATCGCCAGAATCTGTTCGCCGTTCGCGTTGCACTGCGCAATTTTCGCCGCCAGATCGGTCAGATCCATACGGGAGAATTCGTCCGTTTTCACCTGCACGACGGACTGGTAGCCCAGACCCATCAGCGCCATGTTCTTCTGCACGGAGAAGTGCGCGTTCTCGGAGCACAGCACGCGGATTTTACGCAGATCGCCAACCAGGCCGTCCTGCTGAACGGAGTGACCCTGACGCGCAAAGAACGCATCGCGGGCCAGCATCAGGCCCATCAGGTTGCTCTGGGTGCCGCCGCTGGTGAAGACACCGGCGTCGCCAGCCTGATAACCCACGCGGGTACGCAGCCATTCGATCAGTTTGATCTCGATGATGGTTGCGGACGGGCTTTGATCCCAGGAGTCCATACTCTGGTTAGTGGCGTTGATCAGCACTTCCGCCGCCTGGCTTACCACCAGGCTTGGGCAGTGCAGGTGCGCCACGCACTGCGGGTGATGAACAGACAGGCTGTCTTTCAGGAAGAACTCCACGGCGCGTTCAATCGCCGCTTCGTTGCCCAGCCCTTTCGGGTTGAAATCCAGCTTAATGCGGTCGCGCAGTTCCGCGACCGTTTTGCCCTGGTACATCTCAGGCTGTTTCAGCCACTGCATCACAGCCTGAGTGCTTTGTTCAATCGCCTGCTGGTAAGCTTCAATGCTCTGCGCAGAGGAGAACAAAATTGGGTTTGAATCAGACATCGTAATCAACAACTCCGGTTACGCCGGGCGAACGCCCGCAGCAAGCAGCGCCTGCTCGAATTTATCCAGGAAGATCTTCAGCTCTTCATCGCTGATCAGCAGAGAAGGCAGCAGACGCAGAACGATACCGTTACGGCCACCGCGCTCCAGAATCAGACCGGCTTCGAAGCACTTCTTCTGAATCAGTGCAGACAGCTCGCCGTCGCCCGGGAAGCAGCCCATGTGGTCAGCGGCTTCGTGCGGCTTAACGATCTCGATACCGATCATCATGCCCAGACCGCGAACGTGGCCGATAACCGGATAACGTTTCGCCATCTCTTTCAGCTGGCCTTTCAGCCATTCGCCTTGCGCAGCCACTTTGCCTGCGATGTTCTGGTCTTTCAGGATTTTCAACGTCGTCAGACCGGTTGCCATCGCCAGCTGGTTGCCGCGGAAGGTACCGGTGTGGTGACCTGGCGCCCATGCATCGAACTGCTTTTTGATACCGAGCACGGCCAGCGGCAGACCGCCACCGACAGCTTTAGACATCACGATGATGTCTGGCTCAATGCCAGCGTGTTCGAAGGCGAAGAATTTACCGGTACGGGCAAAGCCAGCCTGAACTTCGTCGAGGATCAGCAGAATGCCGTGTTCCTGAGTGACTTTACGGATGCGCTGCAGCCACTCAGCCGGAGCCGGGTTCACGCCGCCTTCGCCCTGAACCGCTTCCAGGATGACGGCAGCAGGTTTGCGCACGCCGCTTTCAACGTCGTTGATCAGGTTATCGAAGTAGTAGGTCAGCGCTTTCACGCCCGCTTCACCACCGATACCCAGCGGGCAGCGGTACTCGTGCGGGTAAGGCATGAACTGCACTTCTGGCATCATACCGTCAACCGCTTCTTTCGGAGACAGGTTGCCGGTCACGGACAGCGCGCCGTGAGTCATGCCGTGGTAACCACCAGAGAAGCTGATGATACCGCTACGGCCGGTTACTTTTTTCGCCAGCTTCAGCGCCGCTTCAACGGCGTCAGCACCGGATGGACCGGTGAACTGCAGGCAGTACTCTTTGCCCTGACCAGGCAGCAGAGAGAGCAGGTATTCAGAAAACGCGTCTTTCAGAGGCGTTGTCAGATCCAGGGTATGTAACGGCAAGCCGCTGGTAATGACATTTTGGATGCTTTTCAGCACATCAGGATGGTTATGGCCAAGCGCAAGGGTGCCTGCGCCTGCTAAACAGTCAAGGTATTCTTTATTATCTGCATCGGTGATCCACACGCCTTCTGCTTTAGTGATTGCTAAAGGCAGTTTGCGCGGATAACTCCTGACGTTAGATTCAAACTCGGCCTGACGGGCCAGATAGGTTTCGTTGCTTTTGTGGGCATCTACGGTGTCAATACGGACTTTATCCGTCATCATATCACTCCTACAACCGCCGCTTCGTTATGAGCCACGATTGAATAAAAAGTTAAAAAACAGATGGGGGGCCTGAAAAAAACGCCGCCAATATAGAGCCTTTTGCCACGGGGCTCAATGGTTAATTTGTTTACTGTTTTGTGACACGAGGCGCAGGGGAAGGATTATCCCCGTTTTCAGAAAGGAAGTTGCACTTTATGGCAAATAAAAACAGCCTGTTACGTGCTTTCTGCTATGACGGTAAAAACATAAAAAAGAGTGTGACAAATCGTGCCATTCGCTCACTGAAAAGGAGGGTGACCGCCTCGTTAGCACGCTTATTTCTGCGACAGGTGCAAAAAGTTGTGGTCATGATGGATGCGCAACGGAATTACGCATTAAAAATGGGCTCTCAACGCGCGTGGTTTCGCGATGGGTTTCACCGTTAATAATATGCAGGGCGCTCAGGCGGCCAATTTCATAATGCGGCAGCTGAACCGTTGAAAGAGGCGGGAGAAAGAGCTCTCCGATGCCCACCATATTGTCATAGCCGATAACCGCGATATCTTCAGGGATGCGAAGCCCTTGCGCCAGCAGGGTCTGGTACACCATCAATGCAATACGATCGTTACCGCAGATAACGGAGTCGAACCGGGGAATGCCTTTCTGAATGCGCGCCCGCACGGCTGACGGAATGTCGCGATAGTGCTCGTCGCCAAACGCCATGTAGCTATGTTCCAGGCTGTCCGGGTCGAGCCCCGCTTCACGGCATGCGCGCTCCAGCCCCCGGCGGCGCCGGGTTGTGGCCAGATGGTCCGCCGGTAAATGCAGGCACAGGGGCTGTCGATAGCCCTCGGCGAGTAACGCCTGCACGGCGGCGTACTGCCCCTGTTCATCATCAGGGATATAGCTGGCGACCTGTTCACCGACGCTTTCGCAGTTGGCCAGCACGCAGGGAAGGGTGAGGAGCTTGGCAGGGAGAGGAACCTGGCGTAATCCCATTGTGGTGTAAATAATCCCGTCCGGGCGGTGGGAGAGCAGCAGATCGACGATCGCATCCGGGTTGTCATCGGTAAACATATTCATGACGAAGCTGTTCCAGCCGTGCATTCTGGCCGTCTCTTCTATGGACAGCGTAATCTCCACCGAGAAAGGCGTCGTCACCGTATCGAGCGCCAGCACGCCGATGGTTTTCGGCGAGGCATGCGCGCCGCGAATTTTCTTGGCGGAGAGGTCTGGCACGTAGCTGGTCTGCTCGATAGCCTGCTGTACGCGCGCCAGCGTTTCCGGCTTAAGGCGCTCCGGGCTGTTAAGCGCGCGTGAGACGGTCATCAGCGATACGTTAGCCAGCTTTGCGACGTCCTTCAGGGAAGCCATTTTCTTACTCCGTTAATGCCACATGTTAAAGAGTATACAACTAAGTGACTGATGTAAAAGGAAAGGGTATGCAGTAGTGGTGTCAGACAGACATCATTGATGAATAGTCGATCGCGATCTCACTTCTTTAATGTTAACGTTAACTTTCGTGATTAACATCATGAATCTGATCTAAATCGCATGAGGAGTGTTTAATGTTAACGTTACCATTGCGTCATTACTCCAACATGAGAATGTCATGATGAAAACGCATCACTCTCACAGCTACCCCTTATTGAGCGCATTACTGTTTTTCTTTTTTGTCACCTGGTCTTCTTCCGGCTCTTTGCTGTCCATCTGGCTTCATCAGGAGGTGGGCCTAAAGGCGGGCGATACCGGCATTATCTATGCCGTGCTTTCTGTCTCCGCGCTTTTCGCTCAAATCTGCTATGGATTCATTCAGGACAAACTCGGTCTGCGCAAGAATCTGCTCTGGTTTCTGACCAGCCTGCTCATTCTTTCTGGTCCGGCCTTTTTGCTGTTTGGCTATCTGCTGCAGATTAACGTTTTACTCGGCAGTATTTTCGGCGGGATTTACATCGGCCTGACGTTTAACGGCGGGATAGGGGTACTGGAGTCCTATACCGAGCGCGTGGCCCGCCAGAGCCAGTTTGAGTTCGGCAAGGCGAGGATGTGGGGATCGCTTGGCTGGGCGGTAGCAACCTTTTTCGCGGGGCTCCTGTTTAACATTAACCCGAAGCTTAACTTCGCCGTCGCGAGCTGCGCAGGGCTGGTGTTTTTTGTTTTGCTGGCGCGTCTCAGGGTCTCTTCCGCTCCGCACGCCATGCAGGAAGCGGTGTCCGGCGGTAAGGTCACGCTGGAAGATGCCTTGCGCCTGCTGACGCTGCCGCGGTTCTGGGCGCTGGTGTTTTTCGTTATCGGCACCTGTATTTATGGCGTTTACGACCAGCAGTTCCCGGTCTATTTCTCCTCCCAGTTCCCGACGTTACAGGAAGGGAACGCCATGTACGGCTATCTCAACTCCTTCCAGGTTTTCCTTGAGGCAGCGGGCATGTTCTGCGCGCCATGGCTGGTGAATCGTCTTGGCGCGAAGAATGGCCTGATTTTCGCGGGCATGGTGATGGCGATGCGCATGGTGGCATCGGGGCTGGTTGAAGGGCCGGTCCTTATCTCCATTACCAAGCTACTGCACGCGGTTGAACTGCCCGTATTGCTGGTCTCCATCTTTAAATACAACAGCTTACATTTTGATAAACGGCTTTCTTCCACCCTCTATCTGGTGGGCTTTGCCTGTACAAGCTCGGTAATTGCCTCGGTCCTGTCGCCGCTGGCCGGTTACAGCTATGAGAAATACGGCTTTGCCCAGTCCTATCTCATTATGGGGCTATTAGTGTTCAGCACCACGTTTATCTCCATCTTCCTGTTGCGCTCGGGTAAGTCCTCTTCTGACCCGCTCATGACGCAACCTTCCACCATCTGATTGAAAGAGTAGAGAAATGACGTATTCCATTACAAAAGCAGAGCAGGAACTTCAGTCCAGACGCGAAGGGCTTAACCTGCGCTGGTATCCGCGTTACCACCTCGCTGCGCGCGCTGGCTGGATGAACGACCCAAATGGCCTGGTCTGGTTTGACGGCTGGTACCACGCTTTTTACCAGCATCATCCGTACTCCACCCAGTGGGGGCCCATGCACTGGGGCCATGCGCGCAGCAAGGATTTGGTTCACTGGGAACACCTTCCGGTTGCGCTGGCGCCGGAAGGGCCAGAAGACAAGGACGGCTGTTTTTCCGGATCGGCGGTGGTGGATGGCGATACGCTGGCGCTGATATACACCGGACATAAATTCCACGGCGATCCGGATGATGAGGCGAATCTCTACCAGGTGCAGTGCCTGGCGACCAGCCGCGACGGCATTCATTTTGACCGGCAGGGAATGATTGTTGACACGCCGCCTGGCCTGCATCACTTCCGCGACCCGAAGGTGTGGCGTGAAGGGGAGAGCTGGTACATGGTTGTCGGCGCGCGAGACGGTGATACAGGCCAGGTGCGCGTTTATCGTTCTGCGGATCTGCACGCCTGGCAGGATATGGGCGTGCTTGCGGTGGCAGAAAAAGAGATGGGCTACATGTGGGAATGCCCGGACTTTTTCACCCTCAACGGTAAACGCGTGCTGATGTTTTCACCTCAGGGGATGGCGGCAGAAGGATTCGAAAACCGCAATCTTTTCCAGAGCGGCTATCTGGTGGGCGAGTGGCAGCCCGGTCAGCCTTTTGTGCGTGAAGGTGAGTTTGTGGAGATGGATCGCGGGCATGATTTCTACGCGCCACAGAGTTTCCTCACGCCTGATGGTCGCCGCATCGTTATCGGCTGGCTGGACATGTGGGAATCCCCGCTGCCCGAACAGGAGGACGGCTGGGCAGGCATGCTCTCTTTACCGCGCGAACTGACGCTTGGCGCGGATAACCGTCTGCAAATGCGGCCGGCCAGAGAGGTCGAAGGTCTTCGGGGCGCGTGGTTCCCCTGGCCGGTTAGCACGCTTAACCATCAGCAGATGACTCTGCTGGAACGCTGCGACGCGATGGAGGTTATTCTGCAGTGGGACTGCGCAAACAGCACTGCGGAACAATACGGCATCCGACTTGGAGCGGGGCTACGCGTCTATGTTGATGCGCAGATGCAGCGCCTGGTGCTGGAGCGCCACTACCCGCAGTATGGCCTGTGCGGGACCCGTAGCGTCGCGCTGGATATGAACGACACGCTAAACCTGCGCCTGTTCTTTGACAGCTCTTCCGTAGAGGTGTTTGTGAATGACGGAGACGCCTGCCTTAGCAGCCGTATTTACCCTGATGAAGATTGCCGCGAGCTGGCGCTGTTTGCCTGGACCGGGACGGCGGCGCTTATCGATGCCGGGGCCTGGCAATTAGGCTGACACGGGTTACATCTGGATAAGAGCATGCGGCGTTTCAGCTATCCCAGAAATTACAAAAGGCGACCGGAGTCGCCTTTTTTTAGCGATGACTTACTTTTGCTCTTAAGTTATGTAATTGAAAACGTCCATCGGTTAAGGACAGCTTTTGCAATATACGAAAGGCTTAATTAATGTGAGGCCCTGGGAATTATTTTGAAAGTTGTGCATTCAATACTTTCTCATTTTCAACTACAAGCGTTAATGTGTAGTCTGATTTCCTCCATACTCCGTTATTAGGCTTCCAGCTTTTAGAAAGAAGATATTCAGCAGCATCAGAGATAGGCATATTCATGACATGATCTGCTTCACTGGAAAACTGCTTAAAGCTATTGCTTGTCTTCGCTGGCTTAACATCACATTGTCCGTTTGCATCCATAACCTGGGTGCAGCCTTTAGCAAGGTGTTTATGTGCTGATTGTGCATGTTGTAGAGCATCTTTCTTAGCCCAAATACCAGTCCCAGCAGTAGCGTCACGTGCATTAACCCATGCTGCATTTTGAGCAGCTTCATTATAAGATTGTTGGCGGTTTTGCTCTACCAGGTAGCATGTATCTTTACTAATACCCTTGCTTTCACACTCATTCATTCTTTGTTGTGCCATTTGAGCAGGAGTAGAACATCCGGTAAGAAGAGAAAAGGCACTGACTATCATTGCTAACATCATTAATTTTTTCATTGACCTAATACCTCAAATTTAATGAAATCTGCTATAGCTATTACAACTAAAGAGAGCAGGTAAACTAAAAACTTTTTCATGTCTTTTAAATTCCACAATGGAAGTAAGATTGATACATAATCCCCATCCATGCACCAACAATTAAAAGAATAATATACAGAATAACAGAAATAAAAATGTACTTTGTCATGTTCGCTATCATTGGTACTATCATATATAGTTAGTTAACTAAACAATCATGGCCGAGTTTTTTGCTTAACGTCGGTTAACTGGCAATTTATTTTAATGCGGGATTTTCCGTATTAAAACGCTTAATCAGAGCCCCCAGTAAAGTGACTGGAATTAAGAGCTTTACTTAGAATCCGAAACCTACGCCAGCCCCAAGCGCGAAATCGTTATTAGTGCTTGATGATACACCCGCTTTCACCGTAGCCGCTCCAGCATGAAAAGAGGCGCCAACACTTACGGCTTGCTCGTCTTTAAAACTACCAGCGCCAGCAGAGAACATAACTTTTTGGCCTGCTTCAACTTGTGGCATAGAGGCAATCGCAATTGCGCTTGCAGCACCAGAGCGGGCTTCTTTCTTGTTACCGTCCACTTCATCACGTAATGATTTGAATTGTGCGTTAGTGTTAGCTTGTTGCTGGCTAAACACTTTTTTAGCGTCTTGCAGATCTTGAGCAACGCTAGCAGTCTGGGTCGAAGTGGATGCGATGGCAGCAGCATTAGCTGCTACTTTAATTTGTGTCGCCATGTCCACTTTGTTAATGGTGGTGGTTACACCGTCTTTACCATTGTTACCATCTTTACCGTTAATCCCGTCTCTACCGTTCTTACCATCAAGACCATCTTTACCTGTAGCACCCGTTGCACCGGTGTCACCCTTAGCGCCATCTTTACCATCCACGCCGTTAGTAGGCTTGGGCGCATTTTCTAAAGAGGTAATACGTTGGTCATGATTAGCTAATACAGAACCTTGCAACTTGCTTTGATTTTGCAAGTCGATAATATCAGTGCCATTCTTAACAACACCTTGTAAAGCCGTGTTTGCTTTATTTCCGGTTTCATTGATTAATATATCTTGCTTACTGTCGGTGATACTTTGACCTGCTTTGTTGTCGTCAACTTTCTGATTCAGAGTCGTAATAAATAGTGTATTGGCATCAACCCCAGCTTGAGCTGCATCAGCTTTATTCACAGCCGTGTTAGCTGTATCTTGTGCGTTATTAATGGCAATATTTGCTTTAGCAATATCGCCTTGCAGGTTGTAGATTTGCCCGTCTTGCTGAACGTTGCTAGCCTTGATGTTATCAAGGTTATATGCGGTGTTGTCAGTCCCCTGAATCTGAATGAAAGTACCCGGGTTGTTAACGTTATCGTTAAGGTTTACGTTTACATCAGCAGCATTAGCCATACTAGCAAACACATTACCCATTACAAAAACAGCAATAACTGATTTATTTAAAGACTTCATTTATAAACTCTCATCATCAATGTAAGCAAAAAAATTAAAGTAAATGCGCTATCCTGGTGCAAGGGTATAACTTATTGTTATATCTCGATAATCTCGATATTTTGGTTTAATAACTTATTTCGTAACGTGTAGTAACTATCTATGAATGTGTAGTTTTAATTGTTGATCTAAATCAAGGGTGGCACCTGTGGCTCATCTGGCTAGTTGGGAAGGAAATGATATTTTCTCAATAAATACAGGTGTATAGCTTTTTATGAGAATGAGGTGTGAAAAAAACATAAAACACCATTATATAAAGTATTCTTAAGTGTTTTGGCGGGAAATGATGCTAAATCTCTAAAACAGTTAATGTAAATTTATGGATTTTTCTATATTCTTTTTTATCGAATTCTTCTTATGTTTTGAATGAAGGTCATATTGAGCCTGGCAGTCTTTCGGTTGTTGCTTGTAAAAAATATTTATATTGAAAATTTAGTAAAAATGTATCTCGCTTGAATTGCTATGGCTGAGTAATAAAGATGTTACAGGCAATGATAATTAAATTCGTAAATATAAATGTAAACATTAACTTAAGATGATAAAGAGGAACCGGGAAAGGTATATAGGCTAACGGTGAAATCTTATAAGTGAATCATCCGCTCTGTGCACGCTAAGCAGCGTACAAGTGGGTGAGCAACTTCCTGTGAGTCTTTACGTGATTAAGATATCCTCAAGGTGATCACTGCTGTGATAAATCGAAAAATCTTGCACCCTACCAGCGGCCCCGGTTACACTAAACGCTCACATATAGTTAATGTGTAAACGATTGTTTTAAAAGTATTTTGACTCGGGGTGCCCTTCTTTGTGAAGGCTGAGAAATACCCGTATTACCTGATCTGGATAATGCCAGCGTAGGGAAGTCAGATGCCTTCCCGGTCATCGCTTCTTCACGCAAGGCAGGAGCGAACCCATGCAGCCTGACCTGCTCGATTTACACGTTTTACACCACTTCCGAACCCGTTCTCCGCTTACCCATTGTATGACCAACGATGTCGTGCAGACTTTTACGGCCAACGTTTTGCTGGCGCTTGGCGCATCCCCCGCGATGGTGATTGAGGCCGAAGAGGCCGAACAGTTTGCCGGGATGGCCGATGCGCTGCTGATTAACGTTGGCACGCTGACGTCGCCGCGCGCCCAGTCGATGCGCCGTGCGATTGAGGGCGCGGTGGCGGCAGGAAAACCCTGGACGCTGGACCCGGTTGCAGTGGGCGCCCTGGCGTTCCGCACCCGTTTTTGCCATCAAATTCTCGCCCTGAAACCGGCGGCCATTCGCGGCAATACCTCCGAAATTCTGGCCCTTGCCGGCATGAGCGCGGGCGGGCGCGGTGTCGATACCACCGACACCGCCGCCAGCGCGGTGCCTGCTGCCGAGGCGCTGGCCCGCCAGATTAATGCCATTGTGGTTGTCACCGGAGAGGTGGATTATATCACGGACGGACAGCGAACCCGCACGGTCACGGGCGGTGACCCGCTGATGACGCGCGTGGTGGGTACCGGGTGTGCGCTCTCTGCCGTTGTGGCGGCGAGCTGCTCGCTGCCGGGCGATCGGCTGGATAACGTTACCGCCGCCTGCGGATGGATGAAGCGGGCCGGAACGGTCGCCGTTGCGCAGTCTGGTGGCCCGGGCAGTTTTGCCAGTGCGTTCCTGGATGCGCTCTACACGCTGGAGGAGCAGGCATGAAGCGAATTAACGCACTGACCATCGCCGGCACCGATCCCAGCGGCGGCGCAGGCATTCAGGCCGACCTGAAAACGTTCTCCGCGCTTGGCGCGTACGGCTGCTCGGTCATTACCGCGCTGGTGGCGCAAAACACGCGCGGCGTGCAGTCGGTCTACCGTATCGAGCCTGATTTTGTCGCCGCGCAGCTGGATTCGGTGTTCAGCGACGTGCGCATCGATACCACCAAAATCGGCATGCTGGCCGAGACGGATATTGTTGAAGCGGTGGCGGAACGGCTTCAACGCTATCAGGTGCAAAACGTGGTGCTGGATACCGTCATGCTGGCAAAAAGCGGTGACCCGCTGCTCTCCGCTTCCGCCGTTGAGACGCTGCGCAAAAAGCTGCTGCCGCAGGTGGCGCTCATTACGCCAAATCTGCCCGAAGCCGCCGCGCTGTTAGGTGCGCCGCACGCGCAAACTGAACGCGAGATGAAAGAGCAGGGAAATGCGCTGCTGGCAATGGGCTGCGGGGCAGTGCTGATGAAGGGCGGACATCTGGATGACGCTGAAAGCCCGGACTGGCTCTTCACCCGCGATGGCGAGCTGCGCTTCACCGCGCCGCGCGTGCAGACCAAAAATACCCACGGCACCGGGTGCACGCTCTCAGCCGCGCTGGCGGCGCTGCGCCCACGGCATGAAAGCTGGGCCGATACGGTGCAGGAAGCGAAAGCCTGGCTCTCGGCGGCGCTGGCAAAAGCGGATAGTCTGGAGGTCGGTCACGGTATTGGGCCGGTTCACCATTTTCATGCATGGTGGTAGGCCTTATACTGGCAGGACACACCACGCCTGAGAAAAACAGAGATGGAACAAGCGCATACCCGGTTAATCGCTCAACTGAATGAACGGATCGCCGCGCCCGATAACACGCCGCTGTACCTGAAGTTTGCCGAAACGGTAAAAAACGCGGTGCGCAGCGGGGTGCTGGAGCACGGGAATATTTTGCCCGGCGAGCGCGATCTGAGTCAGTTAACCGGCGTGTCGCGCATCACCGTGCGTAAAGCGATGCAGGCGCTTGAGGAAGAGGGCGTGGTGACCCGCGCCCGCGGCTATGGCACGCAAATTAACAACATCTTTGAATACTCGCTCAAAGAGGCGCGCGGCTTTTCCCAGCAGGTGGTGCTGCGCGGCCAGAAGCCAAATACCCTGTGGGTCAACAAGCGGGTGGTGAAGTGTCCGGAAGAGGTGGCGAATCACCTTTCAATTCCCCCGGAGAGCGAGGTGTTCCTGCTCAAGCGTATTCGCTACGTTGACGAGGACGCGGTCTCTATTGAGGAGTCCTGGGTGCCGGTCGGGTTAATTCCCGATCCGGATGCGATCGGTATCTCGCTCTACGATTACTTCCGCAGCCAGAATATCTTCCCGCAGCGCACCCGCTCGCGCGTCAGCGCCCGCATGCCGGATAGCGAGTTTCAGGCGCACATCAGGATGGATGAAAAAATACCGGTGCTGGTGATCAAGCAGGTCGCGCTCGATCAGCAACACCGGCCGATTGAGTACAGCATCAGCTACTGCCGCAGCGATCTATACGTCTTTGTGTGCGAGGAGTAATGCCTCGCGAGTGGGGGCGCAATCGCCGCCGCGGTGGCTGACCACCCAGGCGGCGACCGCGTTGCCGAGCTGCACCGCTTCCGCCAGCGACCATCCTGCCGCCAGCCCGGCAAGCGTGCCGCCCGCATGGCTATCGCCTGCGCCAATGGTGTCCACGACCGTAGCCGGGAATGCCGGAATAACGCCCGAGGCGTCGCCGTCATACCAGGCGGCACCGTCTTTATCATGCCGCACAATCAGTGCGGCGCCGAAGCGCTGCTGCCACTGTGTTCCTAGCGTTTCGACCTCCACGCCGAGCCGTTCAGCGGCAAGTTGCGCCTCCTGGCGGTTGAGCGACACGATCGGCCTGCAGGCCATGATCCGCGCCATCAGCGCGTCGGGGATATCCGCGATGCGAGGGCCGAAATCGATAAACGCCGTCACGTCCCGCAACCCTTCCAGCCAGCCCGTCAGCAGCTCGCCGCACGGCGAGGCCAGCTGGTAGCCGGACAAATAGACCAGGCTGTTTTGCGGAACGTGAAGCGCATCAAGCCAGCGCTGCTGCCACTGGTTCTCCACGCCGCTAAACGACATAAAGGTGCGCTCGCCGTCTGGCTCCACCAGCGCCAGGCACCAGCCGTTGTCGCCGGTTTCGGCCTCCACCGCGCTGTGCAGATCCTGCTTTGCCATCGCGTTACGGATAATATCCGCCCACACGCCGTGGCCGACGGGCAGGGCGTTTTGCGCGGCGATCCCGAGCCGCTTCAGGGCGATGGCAATGTTCAGCGCGCAGCCGCCAATATTCACCCCCTGCTGTTTTAACTCGATATCACACCCGCGCCAGGGCAGGGCGTAGGCGTCGGCGATGACGTCAATCACCGCCGCGCCCAGCACCGTCACCGGGCGCGCGGCGTTCAGGGCATCGAGACGTTGGGCAAATGAATTCATACGCCCTCCTTTTGCTCCCGGTAGTGCAGGAGTTTCTCGCAGTAATGGCCGAAATCGAGCTTGTTAACCGCGTCGAGCTCGGCTTTGAGGGCCGGATCAATGGCCTGCACGCCGTGGAGCGCCCCGCAGATGGCCGTCGCCATTGCGCCAATGGTGTCGGTGTCGCCGCCGAGATTGGCGCATAACACCGCGCAGCGGTTCGGATCGGTTCCCGCCAGTTCGACCATCGCGATGGCCGCCGGAACGGACTCAACGGTACTGGTTCCCGCGCCAATAAGCTGATAAATCTGCTCGCTGGCGGAGTCGATGCCGTTGGCTTCCCGCACGGTCTTCAGCGCCAGCTCAATCCGTGCCGCCAGCGACGCGCTGAAGGTGGTGGTTTTCGCTTCCTGCGCGTAGCGGGCGATACCCGGCAGGGCATCGACGATGTTCTGCCAGCTTTCCCCGTCGATAGCGCGTGACACCGCCCAGGCAATCACCACCGCGCCGGCAATCGCGAGGTCCGATTTATGGGTCGGGCTGGAGGCCAGCGCCACCTGCGCCACAAAGTGTTCCAGCCGCGTCGCCGGGAGCAGGCAGCCCAGCGGGGAGGCACGCATCGCCGCCCCGTTGGTCACACCGTTGTTTTCCAGCTCGCTGACCGGCTTTCCGTCACGAATCGCGTTAAGCGCGATTTTTGACGTCGGGCCGAGCACGTTCTTGTTAAAGGCGTCGAAATCGAGCGCCCAGCGCAGAATATGTTTGCCTATAACATCCGCGTTAATTTCCCCCTCGCACTCAATAATCGCATCCGCCAGGCACAGCGCCATTGAGGTATCGTCGGTGAACTCTGCCTGCCTGAAATAGCAGGCCGCGTTATTCTCAGCCGGGCCGGGTAAGAAGCGGTCTATCCAGCCGAAGTGCGCTTTGACGCGCTTTCTCGGCCACAGCTCCGACGGCATGCCCATCGCATCCCCTAACGCCTGCCCGTAAAGGGCACCGAGAACACGTTCTTGTTTCATTTAACTTCCCCTTGTGTCAGCGCAGCATCGCCATCAACCACCTCAATTGCAGTGATCTCTTTGTCCGATTCGCGGAAAAACAGCATAAACAGCACGGCAATCACGGCAATCATGATCCCGCCGAATGCCCACATTCCGGCCCAGTTGAAGGTCAACCCATTCACCGGCTCTTTGTATGCGAACATTTTTTCCATCATTACGCCGCCGAGGCGGTAACCCAGCAGGCTACCAAACCCCTGACAGCACAGCGTAATCAGGCCTTGCGCGGCGGTGCGCATATGCACCGGCGCTTTTTTGTCCACGTAGATATACGCGGTTACGTAGTAGAAGTCGTAGCTCACCCCGTGTAGCAGAATGCCGAGGAACAGCAGGGCATAGGTAAAGTACTGCTCTGCACCGCCGTAAACGAAGAAACCGTAGCGGATAGCGGCGGTGATCAGGCCCAGCAGTAAGACCTTCTTAATACCAAAGCGTTTGGTGAAGAACGGCAGCGCCAGCATAAAGAAGATTTCGGAGAACTGGCCGAGCGTCATCCAGCCGGTGGCATTTTTCATCCCCACTTCGGTGAGATAGCCGTTGGCGAAGATGTAATAGAAGGCCAGCGGCATGGCGAACAGGAACGAGCAGAAGAAGAACACCAGGAAGTTTTTGTCGCGCAGCAGGATCAGCGCATCCAGGCCCAGCATCACTTTGATATCCAGCTTGCCGGTGCTTTTCGGCGGGGTGTTCGGCAGGAACAGGGCAAATACGCCGAGCAGGGCGGAGCTGGCGGCGGTCATCAGCAGCGGAATATTGGTATCAGAAATATCGCTATAGCCCAGCATCTGCGGCAGGAAGCCGCACGCCAGCCCGGAGGCGATCCAGCCGATCGTGCCCATCACGCGGATGCGCGGGAAATCGGCCTCGACGTCGTCCACGTTGGCGAAGGCAATACTGTTGGTCAGCGCGATGGTGGGCATATAGGTCAGGGAGTAAACCAGCAGCAGCGGGAAGAAGGTGCTGAACTGGGTTTGCTGTGCGGCGAAGTACATCAGAATCGCGCCGGCAAACATCAGCACCGCCAGCACTTTCTGCGCGGCAAAGAAGCGGTCCGTCAGCGAGCCGACAAGAATAGGGGAGAGGATTGCGGCAATCGCGGTACAGGCGTAGGACCAGCCGATTTCCCCGGCGGTAAACCCGCTTTTGCTCAGCCACAGCCACAGCGGCACGAACCAGGCTCCCCAGATAAACCATTCAACAAACATCATGAATGACAGTTGGACTTTCGTTTTCATTTTTTAATCCTGCATGTCAGAGAGGGTACGCCTTTAACATACCACTGAATAATACCTTTTAAATACCTTTGTGGCGATTGTTTGATCAATGTAACAGTTTTGTTGTACACGAATCGAGCCAGCAGATTGTGCTGAAAAAAAATGCAAATGGTGGAAAATCTGTTAAGTCGGTACCAGGCTTAGTCTGCCCATAAATAATGGGACTGGATAAACACACACCGACACGACGTCGGACTTACGGGAGTATCACATGACTGATATTGCGCAGTTGCTTGGCAAAGACGCCGACAGCCTTTTACAGCATCGTTGTATGACCATTCCAGCCGACCAGCTGTATCTGCCTGGTCACGACTACGTTGACCGCGTGATGATCGATAACAACCGTCCGCCTGCGGTTCTGCGAAACATGCAGACCCTCTACAACACCGGGCGGCTCGGCGGCACGGGGTATCTCTCTATTCTGCCGGTAGACCAGGGCGTTGAGCACTCGGCGGGCGCGTCTTTCGCGGCGAATCCACTTTATTTCGATCCGAAGAACATCGTTGAGCTGGCGATTGAAGCGGGCTGTAACTGCGTGGCGTCCACCTACGGCGTGCTGGCCTCCGTCTCGCGTCGCTATGCCCACCGCATTCCGTTCCTCGTGAAGCTGAACCACAATGAAACCCTCAGCTACCCCACCGAATATGACCAGACGCTCTACGCCAGCGTCGAGCAGGCTTTCAATATGGGGGCGGTGGCCGTCGGGGCGACGATTTACTTCGGCTCTGAACAGTCTCGCCGTCAGATTGAAGAGATCTCTGCGGCGTTTGAGCGCGCGCACGAGCTGGGCATGGTGACCGTGCTGTGGGCGTACCTGCGTAACAATGCGTTCAAAAAAGACGGCGTGGATTACCACGTGTCCGCGGACCTGACCGGGCAGGCAAACCACCTGGCGGCCACCATCGGCGCGGATATCGTGAAGCAGAAAATGGCCGAGAATAACGGCGGGTACAAAGCGGTGAACTTCGGTTACACCGATGACCGCGTTTACAGCAAGCTGACCAGCGATAACCCGATCGACCTCGTGCGCTACCAGCTGGCGAACTGCTATATGGGCCGCGCCGGGCTGATTAACTCCGGCGGGGCGGCGGGCGGGGATACTGACCTGTCAGACGCGGTTCGTACGGCGGTTATCAACAAACGCGCTGGCGGCATGGGGCTGATCCTTGGCCGTAAGGCGTTTAAGAAATCGATGGCCGACGGCGTGAAGTTGATTAATGCGGTTCAGGACGTCTATCTGGATAGTAAAGTGACGATTGCCTGACGCCTCCATTTGGGCTGAGGATTTCCCACAAAATAATGCCTGCACGGACGACGCCCTCTCCCTTGAGGGAGAGGGCTGGGGTGAGGGGGAACATACGGCTCTGGTGGTCATTCCGTTCACTTCATGTTCCTTGCTACTCTGTAACGACATGACCGGTGAACGTGCCAGGGTGGCTCAGTCGCCACCACCCTGGCGACCCGGGCTCCCGGCGGTAAATCGCCGCTTCGCGGTACCCTCGGCTTATTCCTTCAGGCTATCGGGTCGGGCATGAGCCTGCATCCCTGCAGGCCACGCCCTCTCGGCGCATCCCTGCGCCTCGCCCCGGCCTTACGGAAACGCCTCGGCGATTTACAGCCGGACCAGGGCATCGCTGTACACCATTCATTTTCCTGAAGCAACATTCACCGCTTCCGGTTAAAAAATTACCGGGGATCCCTCAGCCTGGTGGGAGAGGGCACCATTGCGCACTTTGCTGAATATCAGCGCAGAAGCGCACAGTCCGGCGGCAGCCGGCACTGCAGCGCGCCGGGCAAGACCTCAATGCGGAACTGCGTCCCGCTCAGCGGTTCTCCGTCGAGGTTAAACGTCATCCCGTGCGGAGCATTCACTTCAAACCATGCCGATTTTCCGGCGATGATATTCGGGCTCTCTTCCGGCTGCGTCAGCGTGGTAAACAGCGCGGGCAGCAGGCCGTCGCCCGTGAAAATACGCAGCTGTAGCTGACCGTCATTGATCAGCGCTTCCGGGCATAGCTGCTGTCCGCCGCCTGCCTGACGGCCATTGCCAATGCCAATCACCAGCGCGTCACCCTGCCACTGAAAATCCTCGCCGCGAATTTCGCAGCGGTCAGGCTTGAGGGTGTCCATGCGCATCAGGCCGTGGATCAGATATGACACGCCGCCCAGCGCCGCCTTCAGTTTTTCGGGTGTCTCACTGGTGATGCGCGTGCCGAACCCGCCGGTTGCCATATTGATAAAGCAGGTTTTGTCATTCACCTGAGCAATATCCACGGCGGTGGCTTTGCCGAGGATCGCCAGCTGGAGCGCTTTTTCTAACTCCTCCGGGATCCCGGCGCTGGTGGCAAAATCATTGGCGGTGCCGAGCGGTAAAATACCCATTACCGGGCGGTTTGTCGTGGGCAGGTCGATAAGCGCAGAGGCGATCTCATTGATCGTGCCATCGCCGCCGCCGGAAATAATGGTTTTGACGCCCAGCCGGATGCCTTCATCGATGTACCGTGCCGCGTCGCCTTTTTCAAACGTCACCCGCACGTGAATGCGCGCACCGTCTTCACGTAGTTCGGTAATTGCCTGACGCAACACATCGTTGCCGGCACTTTTGCCATTGAGAATCAATAAACTGTCTGGATAGGTTGCCATCCTCGCTGCTCCCTTTTTTAGCGTTAGTAAGAGTGTATAGCAGAGAAGAAAAAAGCGGGTAAGAACAGGATGAAAGGAACAGACCAGGCACGAAAGCACGTTACAATTCAGCGATGAGATTTATGTAATCACAGAAAAGCGATGATAAATAAAATTCTGGTAAGCGCATGCCTGATGGGCTTCAAAGTCCGCTATAACGGTAGTGAAAAATCCCGAATGAACGAGCAACTCGCTCGCTGGGAACAGGAACAACGTCTGGTAATTCACTGCCCTGAACTTGCTGCCGGGCTGTCTGTACCGCGTCCCCCGGCAGAGATTATCTCTGCTGACGGTAAAGACGTCATGCACGGGCAAGCAAGAATAATTGAAAATACAGGGCAGGATGTGACCGAGCAATACCGGCTTGCAGCGTGGCTCGCGCTGCAAGCCGCACAGGAATCTGGCTGCAGCGCCGCGTTGTTAACGGACGGCAGCCCAACGTGTGGCAGCGTGGTGATTTATGACGGTTCTTTTCGCGGTATACGCAAGACGGGAATGGGGGTTGCGGCATCGCTGCTCGCAGAGCATGGGATAGCGGTGTTTTCAGAGAAGCAAATCGACGCGCTTATTGCCTGGATTGCGGAAAGAGAAGGCAAAAAATAAGCCCGCGTAAGGGAGATTACGCAGGCTAAGGAGGTGGTTCCTGGTACAGCTAGCATTTATGGGTTATGTTTTTCAGCGGGGGGATAATACCCGTATTGAACGAAGCGGTATGTGATCCGATTCTAAGAATTATCCCAGAGTGAAAAAATTTCCCTGATTGACTATTTGCCGTGTGGATTACGCGTGCTTTCACCGTTGAAATTACGCATCAGCAGCGCGAACTTCAGTTCCACCTCTTCCGGAACCGGCAGCCAGACGGTATGGCCGTCACCCGGTGCTACTTCAATCATTTCGCCTTTGCCGTTTTCCAGATGCTCCAGCGTAAAGTTCATGTTGCCCTGCGGGGTCATAAGCTCCAGGCTGTCGCCTTTGGTGAACTTGTTTTTCACCGCCACAGCCGCCAGCGCGCCCTTGCGCTCGCCGGTGAAGTCACCGACAAACTGCTGGCGTTCCGAGACGGAGTAGCCGTGCTCGTAGTTCTGGTAATCGTCATGGGTATGACGACGCAGGAAGCCTTCGGTGTAGCCGCGGTGCGCCAGGCCTTCCAGGGTTTCCAGCAGGCTGGTATCGAACGGTTTACCGGCGGCGGCATCGTCGATGGCTTTGCGGTACACCTGCGCGGTGCGCGCGCAGTAGTAATAGGATTTGGTGCGGCCTTCGATTTTCAGGGAGTGCACGCCCATCTGGGTCAGACGCTCGACGTGGGCGATGGCGCGCAGATCTTTTGAGTTCATGATGTAAGTACCGTGCTCGTCTTCAAAGGCGGTCATGTACTCGCCCGGACGTTTGGCTTCTTCAATCATAAACACGCTGTCGGTTGGCGCGCCGATGCCCAGCGTAGGCTCAACGTTGGTCACCGGGATCGGCTCATGCTTGTGGACGATGTTGCCGATGTCATCCTCTTTGCCTTCCTGGACGTTATATTCCCAGCGGCAGGCGTTGGTGCAGGTGCCCTGGTTCGGGTCGCGCTTGTTGATATAGCCGGAGAGCAGGCAGCGGCCAGAGTAGGCCATGCACAGCGCGCCGTGAACGAAGATTTCGATTTCCATATCCGGCACCTGGGTGCGGATCTCTTCAATCTCTTCCAGGGAAAGCTCGCGGGACAGAATGACGCGGGTCAGTCCCATCTGCTTCCAGAATTTGACCGTCGCCCAGTTGACGGCGTTAGCCTGTACGGAGAGGTGAATATCCATCTCCGGGAAGTTCTCCCGAACCAGCATGATTAAACCCGGATCCGACATGATCAGCGCGTCCGGCCCCATATCCACCACCGGCTTCAGGTCACGGATGAACGTCTTCAGCTTGGCGTTGTGCGGCGCGATGTTGACCACCACGTAGAATTTTTTGCCCAGAGCATGCGCTTCGTTGATACCGAGCTGCAGGTTCTCGTGGTTGAATTCATTGTTACGCACGCGCAGCGAGTAGCGAGGCTGGCCCGCGTAGACGGCGTCGGCACCATAGGCGAAAGCGTAACGCATATTTTGCAGCGTTCCCGCCGGGGAAAGGAGTTCCGGTTTAAACATGTTTGTTCTCGTTCTGATGACAGGTCAGATCCGCGTGCACCTGGTGCAGCGGTAAGGGGAGATCCCCCACTTTAAGGGCGGGTATTGTAGCGCTGCGGGGCTGGGAGGTAAAGCGCCGGGTCGCGTCACCGCTCTCCCGGCGCGCGTCGTGCTGTCAGGTGTTGTCTTTTACCGTCTGGGCAGAACCGTTGGTTTTGACCGAGGCGATGCCCTTATCACGCGACTGTTCCGTCGCATAAAGCTGGCTGCTGCCAATGACCTGATGATTGCCCGCCTTGAGATTGAAATGGAACTTACCGTTAGAGGCCGTTTTCTTCTCATAGCGCTCGTCCAGGGGGCTGTTCGTGCGTACGGAAGCAATGCCGTTTTCGGCGGCACTTTTGCTGGTGTAAAGCTCGCTGGTCAGAACGATCTCTCCGTTTCCAGCCTTCAGCACAAACCTGAACTGACCATCACTGCTTTTACTTAATTCGAACCAACCAGACATAGGAACTCCTTGATCGAAAGTAAAATTATCAGCACCAGTTATAAGTAAGCGAACCGGTAAAAAGAGTATGGTTGATTCCTGGATGGATTCCAGAGAAGAAAAACCCGCCAGGGGCGGGTTTCAAAGGTGAAGTCTCACACTATCCTGCACGCATCCGCTTCCCATCGATATCCCACGCCATACACCGCGCGAATAAAAGACTGCTCGGCGTCCAGCGCCTCCAGCTTGCGGCGCAGGTTTTTGATATGGCTGTCGATGGTGCGGTCGGTCACGACGCGGTAATCGTCATACAGGCGGTTCAGTAGCTGCTCGCGGGAGAACACTTTCCCCGGCTCGTGGGAGAGGGTTTTCAGCAGGCGAAACTCGGCGGGAGTGAGGTCCAGCAGTTTGCTGCGCCAGCTTGCCTGGAAACGGCTTTCATCGACGATCAGCGGGCTTTCCGCATCCAGCACCTGAAGCTCGCGCTGCGGTTTGCAGCGGCGCAAAATGGTTTTCACGCGGGCAACCACTTCACGCGGGCTGTAGGGTTTGCAGATGTAATCGTCCGCGCCAATTTCGAGCCCCAGCAGGCGGTCAATCTCTTCAATTTTGGCGGTCACCATGACGATCGGCACGTCGGAGAAGCGACGAATTTCCCGGCACAGGGTCAGGCCGTCGGTACCGGGCAGCATCAGATCCAGCAGGATCAGGTCCGGCGGCGTCTGGCGCACGTAGGGCAGCACCTGGTCGCCGTGGTTTATCAGTGACGGGGCATAGCTGGCCGCGCGCAAATAGTCGATAAGCAGCTGTCCAAGCTTGGGTTCGTCTTCGACAATCAAAATGCGCGGTGTGTTTTCGTCAATCGGTAGCTCAGTCATACTTCTCTCGATAAATCCCGTTCCAGCGGTAACTCTACTGTAATGCTAACCCCGCCAAAAGGCGAATGGGCGGCGCGGAGGGTGCCATTATGCGCCTCGACGATGTTAACGCAAATCGCCAGCCCCAGGCCGGAACCGCCGCTGGCGCGGTTTCGGGAGCCTTCGGTACGGTAAAACCGTTCAAACAGTTTTTCCAGCTGCGCATCCTGCACCCCGGGGGCGGAATCCGCGAAGGTGAGGGCGAAACGTCCGTTTTCCTGTTTGCCGGAGATATGCAGCCCGCCGCCGCTGTCGGTATAGCGCAGGCTGTTTTCCAGCAGGTTGTTGAAGAGCTGCATCAGACGGTCCTTATCGCCAAACACTACCGCGCTGTCCGGCAGGGAGAGATCGATTTTCAGGTTACGGCTGGCAAAACGTTCCCGGAAGGCGCCGCTGGCGACCTCAAGCACGTTAATCACGTCGATGGGCGCTTTCTGGTAAGCCAGCGCGCCTTCATCCGACATGGAGAGCTGGTGGAGATCGTCCACCAGCTTGGTGAGCGTGCCCACCTCCGCCTGCAGGGAAGCGACCGATTCGGGCGTAAACTGGCGCACGCCGTCCTGAATGGCCTCCAGCTCGCCGCGCAGCACCGCCAGCGGGGTGCGCAGCTCGTGGGAGATATCGGCCATAAAGTCGCGGCGCATCTGCTGGTTCTTCTCCAGCGTGCTGGCGAGCTGGTTAAAGTCCTGCGCCAGCTTGCCCAGCTCGTCCTGGCTGCGGGTATCGACGCGGGTGGTGAAATCCCCGGCGGCCAGCTTGTGCGTGCCTTCTACCAGCCGTTTTACCGGCGCGAGCAGGCCGCGCGCCAGCGGGAAGGTGGCGAGCGCGGCGAGCAGGGTGGAGAGGGCGACAATCAGCCAGCTTGTCCGGCGCTGCTGGCGGTCAAAGTTAATGTCGGTGTTGCGCGTCAGGCGCTCCACCGGAGAGGCGATAACCCAGCCGACGGTCGCGTTGTTGACCTTGATCGCGCGGCGGGTGCCGTCCGGCGGTATCGGCGCTCGCGGGCCAACCAGCGTGCGCATGTCCTGGTCGATCACCCAGAACTGGGTGCGCCAGCCGTGCGGCGGCATACCCGGGCCCGGACGATCGTCACCCGCGTCGTGCTCCAGCGAGCGCAGGATCTGGAAAACAAACCGGTCATTGTTGCGCAGAAAACGCCAGTTGCCGTGCTGGGCGTACTGTTCACTCAGCGCATCGCTCAGCCCCTGCAGGCGCTGCTCGTTGCCGTGCTTGATGTAATCAATAAACCCGCGCTCAAAGCTGATCCGCACCGCCCAGTGCATGGTAACCAGCAGAACGATACAGGTGGCAAATATCGCCACAAAGAGCTTGCCGGTAATCCCCGGACGCCAGAATTTCATGAGCCACTCCTTTTGCCGCGCCTAATCACGACGTTCTTGCTGGTATCATCCGGCACTCTGGCGAAGATGAAAGCGGGCAGGGCGATAATGACCGCCATGCTGAGATAGGTATATAAAAAGACCTGATGCGCCACCGGCGTGTCGACGCTGAGGTGGTGCTGACCGTACATGCCGAGCAGCAGGCCGGCAATTGTGACGCCCACTCTCATGGAGAGCTGCATAATCATCGACAGCAGGCTGTTGCCGCTGCTCGCCAGCTCGTCCGGCAGGTCTTTCAGCGTCAGGGTATTCATCGACGAGAAGCGCATGGAGTTGACGATCCCCTGGCAGAACAGCACTAGCGGCAGGGCGTAGTACCAGCCCATCAGCGCCACGGCCATAAACAGCAGGCTGACCAGCGCCAGCCCCAGCGTGGCGGCCACCAGCACGTGACGATAGCCAAAGCGGTTAACGACCTGCACCACGATGCGCTTCATGCCCATGCTGCCGAGCACCATCGGGATCATCATCAGGCCCGCGTGAAACGGCGAGAAGCCCATGCCAATTTGCAGGAATACGGGCGTCATAAACGGCAGCATACCGCTGCCGACGCGTCCGGCGAAGCTGCCGAACAGGCCGAGACGGTAGGTGGGGTTGTTAAACAAACTCAGGCTGAACAGCGCCTTGTCGTTTCCTCTGGCGTGCCAGAGGTACCACAAAATGGCGGCGAGGCCGAGGGCGACCAGGATACCCAGCGTCAGGGACGAAATCCCCAGCCCTTTTTGCCCGTCGAGCACGAGGGTGAGCGTTGCCATCCCCGCCGCCAGCAGGATAAAGCCAAAGAGATCGAAGCGACGCGTCTGCATTTTGTAGTTTGGCATCAGGGTCAGCGTGGCAATCGCGCCGATGATGCCCACCGGCAGGTTGATTAAGAAAATCCAGTGCCAGGAGGCGTACTCCACCAGCACCCCGCCCAGCGCCGGGCCCAGCAGCGGCCCCACCTGGCCGGGCAGGGTCACAAAGGTCATCGCCGCCATGTACTGCTCGCGCGGGACAATCTTCATTACCGTTAACCGCCCGACGGGCACCATCATCGCCCCGCCAACGCCCTGCAGCACGCGCGCCATCACCAGCTGGTCGAGGGTATTGGCCTGGGCGCAAAACAGCGAGCCGGTGGTAAACAGCACGATGGCGGTGAAGAAGATATTCCGCACCCCGACTTTGTCGGCCAGCCAGCCGCTGGCTGGCAGCATCACGGCCACCGTCAGCACGTAGGAGACAATCACCATATGCATATGCAGCGGACTCTCCCCCAGGCTTTTCGCCATCGAGGGGAGGGCGGTGTTAACGATGGTCGTATCCAGCGACTGCATAAAAAAGCCGAAGGCGACTATCCATAATTGCCAGCGAACGCTGCTGGGAAGCTCAGTCATTTACCCGGTCACCGTGGTTCTGTTTTTACGCGAAAAGCGCAGCCGCAGGCGGTCAAAGAACAGATAGACCACCGGCGTGGTGTATAGCGTCAGCAGCTGGCTCATCACCAGGCCGCCGACAATGGTGATCCCCAGCGGCTGGCGCAGCTCAGAGCCGTCGCCGCCCGAAATCACCAGCGGCAGCGCGCCAAACAGCGCCGCCAGGGTGGTCATCATGATCGGACGAAAACGCAGCAGGCAGGCCTGGAAGATCGCCTCTTCCGGCGACAGGTTGCCGTTGCGCTGGGCGTCCAGCGCGAAGTCGACCATCATGATGGCGTTTTTCTTCACAATGCCGATCAATAGCATGATCCCGATAAGCGCGATAAGGCTGAACGGCGCGCCGAACAGCTCCAGCGCCAGCAGCGCTCCCACGCCTGCCGACGGCAACGTCGAGAGGATGGTCAGCGGATGCACGTAGCTCTCGTACAGGACGCCAAGCACAATATAGACCGTGGCAATGGCGGCCAGAATCAAAATCACCTGCGAGTTCATCGTCTCCTGGAACACCTGCGCGGTGCCGGCAAAGCTGCCGCGCACGGTGGACGGCACGCCAAGCTGCGTCATCGCACGGTTGATGGCGTCGCTGGCCTCCGAAAGTGACGAACCGGCGGGCAGGTTGAAGGAGATGGTCGACGCTGCCGACAGCCCCTGATGGTTCACCGAAAGCGGCGCGTTGGCCGGTTGCCAGCTGGCAAAGTAAGAGAGCGGTATCGCCTTGCCGTCATTGTTGATCACAAACATCTTGTCCAGGGCGCTGATGTCCTGGGTATAGCGCGGGTCAACCTCCATCACCACCTTATACTGGTTCATCGGCTGATAGATGGTAGAAATCTCGCGCTGGCCGAAGGCGTTGTTCAGCAGGCTGTTGGCGGCTTCAACGTTAATGCCCAGGCGTGACATGGTTTCGCGGTCGTAGGTCAGGGCCATCTCGGCGCCGTTGTCCTGCTGATCGGAGTTTACGTCCGCCAGCTCCGGCAGGGCGGCCAGCGCCTTGCGGATCTTCGGCTCCCACTCGCGCAGGGCGGCTAAATCATCAGAAAGCAGGGTGTACTGGTAGCTGGCGTTCGCCTGTCGCCCGCCGACGCGGATATCCTGAACGGCCATCAAAAACAGGTTGGCGCCCGGCTCTTTGGCGAGCTTCACCCGCAGGCGGTCAATCACCTGCTGCGCCGTTTCGTTGCGCTCTCCGCGCGATTTCAGGGTAATAAACATCATCCCGCTGTTAACGCGTGACCCGCCGGTAAAGCCGGTCACGTTATCCACGGCTTTGTCTTCACGAATGATCTTCATAAAGTCCTGCAGCTTGCCGCGCATCGCCTGGAAGGAAATGCTCTGATCCGCCTGAATACCGCCCATCAGCACGCCGGTATCCTGCTCCGGGAAGAAGGTTTTCGGGATGGTGATATACATCCAGACGTTGAGCACGATGGTGCCGATCAGCACCAGGCCGACAAGCCGGGTATGGTTCAGCACCCACTTCAGCGATTTCCCGTAGCCTTCCTGCATTGCCATCAGGAAACGGCCAAAGCCTTTACGGCGCGGCTGCGAGTGCGGCTTGCTGCGCTTGAGCATCCAGCCGCACATCATTGGCGTGAGCGTTAAGGAAATAACCAGCGAAATACCGATGGCAACCGACAGCGTGACGGCAAACTCCCGCAGCAGCCTGCCCGGCAGCCCGCCCATCAGCAGCAGCGGCAGGAACACCGCCACCAGCGACAGGCTCATCGAGAGCACCGTAAAGCCCACCTCGCGCGTGCCCTGAAGCGCGGCCTGCAGCGGCTTCACGCCGGCTTCCAGATGGCGGGAGATGTTTTCCAGCACCACGATGGCATCATCCACCACGAAGCCCGTCGCAATCGTCAGGGCCATCAGCGACAGGTTGTTGAGGCTGAACCCGCACAGGTACATGGCGGCAAAGGTACCGATCAGCGAGACCGGCACGGCCACCGCCGGGATCAGCGTCGCCCGGCCGGAGCGCAGGAACAGGAACACCACCAGGATCACCAGCGCGACGGAGATAATCAGCGTTTGCTCCACCTCTTCCAGCGAGGCGCGAATGGTCGGGGAGCGATCCTGGGCAATTTGCAGGTCGATCGCTGCCGGGATGGTCTGCTGCAGCTCCGGGAGGCGGGCGCGAATGCTGTTCACCGTCTCGATAATGTTGGCTTCCGGGAGCTTGCGGATCATCAGCAAAATCGCCGGCTTGGCGTTGGTCATCCCGGCGTTGCGCACGTCCTGCACCGAGTCGGTGACGCTGGCAACGTCGCTTAAGCGCACCGCCGCGCCGTTGTTGTAGTGAATAATGAGCGGCTGATATTCCGCCGCGGTTTTCAGCTCGTCGTTGGTGTGGATCTGCCAGCGGTGGCTGTTGTCTTCAATCGCCCCCTGCGGTTTGCGCACGTTGGCGTTGCTGATGGCGGAGCGCACGTCGTCCAGCGACACGCCCTGGTTGAACAGCGCCTGCGGGTTTAACCCCACGCGCACGGCGGGCAGGGAGCTCCCGCCGACGCTCACGTCACCGACGCCGTTAATTTGTGAAATGGTCTGCGCCAGCTGGGTGGACGCAAAGTCGTACAGCTGCCCCTGCGAGTAGGTGTCCGAGGTCAGCGTCAGGATCATGATCGGCGCATCGGACGGGTTAGCCTTGCGGTAGGTCGGGCGGCTCGGCATCCCGCTCGGAAGCAGGCTTTGCGCGGCGTTGATGGCGGCCTGCACGTCCCGCGCCGCGCCGTTAATATCCCGGTCGAAGCTGAACTCCAGAATGATGCGCGTGCTGCCGAGCGAGCTGCTGGAGGTCATCTCGTTGACCCCCGCAATTCGCCCGAGCGAGCGCTCCAGCGGTGTGGCAACGGACGAGGCCATGGTTTCCGGTGACGCACCCGGCAGCGAGGCGCTGACCATGATCACCGGGAAATCCACCTGCGGCAGGGGCGCTACCGGCAGCAGCCGGAAGCCCAGCACGCCGCAGAGGGTAATGGCGAGCGAAATTAATATCGTCGCCACCGGGCGATAAATGAAGAGGGCGAAAAACTTCACTTATGCCTCCTCTTCACGTTTCGGGAAGCGGCTTTTGGCCCACAGCGCCAGGCGGTCAAACAGCAGATAAATCACCGGCGTGGTGAACAGCGTCAGCACCTGGCTCACCAGCAGACCGCCGACCATGCCGATACCCAGCGGACGACGCAGCTCCGCGCCGACGCCGGTGCTGAGCATCAGCGGCAGCGCGCCCAGCAGGGCCGCCAGCGTGGTCATCAGGATCGGACGAAAACGCAGCAGGCAGGCCTGGAAGATGGCATCGCGCGGCGACATGCCCTGCTCGCGCTCGGCGGCCAGGGCGAAGTCGATCATCATGATGGCGTTTTTCTTCACGATCCCGATAAGCAGGATGATGCCGATAATGGCAATGACGTCCAGCTCGCTGCCCGCCAGCATCAGCGCCAGCAGCGCCCCGACGCCCGCCGTCGGCAGGGTGGAGAGGATGGTGATCGGGTGGATAAAGCTTTCGTACAGTACGCCGAGCACGATGTACATCGCTACGACGGCAGCGACAATCAGCCAGATGGTATTGCCCAGCGCGGCCTGAAACGCCAGCGTGCTGCCCTGGAACTGGGTCTGAATATCGGACGGGAAGCTTACCGCTTTTTCAGCGGCCTGAATGGCCTCCACCGCTTCGCCGAGAGAATAATTGTCCGGCACGTTAAAGGAGATGGTGGTGGACGGGAACTGATCCAGATGGTTTATCGACAGCGGGGTGTAGCGCTCCTCTACCGTCGCGATAGCGCTCAGCGGCACAATGCCGCCGTCTTTGCTGGTCAGGCGCACCGAGTCCAGCCCCGCCAGGCCGGGCGTGTTTTCCGTGTTGTGCTCCAGCACCACGCGATACTGGTTCGCCTGGGTGTAGATGGTGGAGATCAGACGCTGCCCGAAGGCGTTATACAGGGCGTTATCCACGTCCGCCATGGTAATGCCCAGACGGCTGGCGGCGTCGCGGTTGACGTTCACATACGCCGCCAGGCCTTTGTCCTGCCAGTCGCTGCTGACGTCGGAGAGCTGCGGCAGAGTGTTAAGCTTATCCACCAGCTGCGGCACCCAGGTGCTGAGCGCGTCCAGCGAGGTGGCCTGCAGCGTGAACTGGTACTGCGTGCGGCTGACCTGGGTATCGATGGTCAAATCCTGAATCGGCTGCAGGTATAGCTCAACGCCCGGCACGCGGGCGACGGCGCTTTGCAGACGTTCAATCACGGCGTTGACGCGATCGTCGCGCTCATCCAGCGGCTTGAGGTTGATCTGCAGGCGCGCGCTATTGAGCGACGGGTTAGTGCCATCCACGCCCACGTAGGAGGTGAGGCTCTCCACTGCCGGATCCTTCATGATGATTTCAGACACCTGCTGCTGGCGCTGCGCCATGTTGGCGAAGGAGACCGACTGCGGGGCCTGAAGCGTGCCCTGAATAATGCCGTTGTCCTGGATCGGGAAGAAGCCTTTCGGAATGAAAATCCACAGCATCACGCTGAGCGCCAGCGTGCCGAGCGCCACGCCGAGCGTCGCCCACGGATGGTTGAGGACTTTCGCCAATACGCGACCGTAGGCGGCAATAATCCGCTCGAACATGCGCTCGGAGGCGCGGGAGAAGCGGTTTTGCTTGCGCAGGGATTCATGGCTCAGCATGCGGGCACACATCATCGGCGTCAGGGTCAGCGACACCACGGCGGAGATCAAAATGGCGACGGCCAGCGTGACGGCAAACTCGCGGAAAAGACGCCCGACGATATCGCCCATGAACAGCAGCGGGATCAGCACCGCAATCAGCGAGAAGGTCAGCGAGATAATGGTAAAGCCGATCTCGCCCGCGCCTTTCAGCGCGGCCGCCAGCGGTTTTTCGCCTTTCTCGATATAGCGCGAGATGTTCTCGATAACGACGATGGCATCGTCCACCACGAACCCGGTGGCGATAGTGAGCGCCATCAGCGTCAGGTTGTTGATCGAGAAATCGAGGAACACCATGACGGCAAACGTGCCGACCAGCGAGAGAGGTACGGCGACGGCGGGAATAATGGTCGCCGGAACGTTGCGCAGGAACAGGTAAATGATCATGACCACCAGCGCAATCGCCAGCATCAGCTCAAACTGGGTATCGGTGACCGACGCGCGAATATTAGTGGTGCGGTCAGAAAGCACCTTCACGCTGACCGATTTCGGCAGGCTTTCAATCAGCTGCGGCAGCATGGTGCGGATGCTGTCGGCGGTTTCGATGATGTTGGCCCCCGGCTGGCGCTGGACGTTCATGACGATCGCCTGCTGCCTGTTGGCCCAGGCCCCCAGCCAGCTGTTTTCCGCGCCTTGCTCCACGGTCGCCACATCGCCCAGACGCACCGGAGCGCCGTTCTGATACGCGATAATCAGCTGGCGGTATTCATCGGCGGACTGCATCTGGTCGTTGGCGGAGAGTGTGACCGCGCGGGTTGGGCCGTCCAGCGAACCTTTCGCCGAGTTGACGTTGGCATTGCTGATGGCGCTGCGGATGGTTTCGCTGGTCAGACCCAGCGCGGCAATCGCCTGCGCGTTAAGCTTGACGCGAACGGCCGGGCGTTGTCCGCCCGCCAGCGTGACGAGACCGACGCCGGAGACCTGAGAAATCTTCTGCGCCACGCGCGTTTCGACCATGTCTTCGACCTGGGTCATCGGCATGGCGGAGGAGGTGACGGCAAGCGTCATGATCGGCGGATCCGCCGGGTTTACCTTGCTGTAGACCGGTGGGTTAGGCAGGTCCGACGGCAGCAGGTTGGTGGCGGCGTTAATCGCGGCCTGCACCTCCTGCTCGGCGACGTCCAGCGACAGCGTAAGCTGGAACTGCAGCGTCACGACGGATGCCCCGCCGGAACTCTGGGAGGACATCTGTTTTAGCCCCGACATCTGGCCGAACTGGCGCTCCAGCGGGGCGGTGATGGCGGAGGTCACTACGTCCGGGCTGGCGCCGGGATAAAGCGTCACCACCTGAATGGTTGGATAATCCACCTCAGGCAGCGCCGACACGGGCAGAAAGCGATAGCCGATAATCCCGGCGAGCAGGATCGCCACCATCAGCAGCGTGGTGGCGACAGGACGGAGGATAAACAGGCGTGACGGCCCACCTGTAGAGCCTGGCGGCATAACCTGCATCAGGAGGTCGCTCCCTGTTTCGCCGGCTCAACCACTTCCACTTTGGCCCCTTCGGTCAGACGGTCGATGCCGTCGGTGACCACGCGGTCGCCAGCGGAAAGCCCGGCGGCGATGACCACCGTCTGGCTGTCCTGAATCCCGGTTTTCACCAGATGTTTACTGACCTTATTGTCGCTGTTCAGTACCCAGACGAAGTTGCCTTCGTTACCCATCTGCAGCGCGGCGGTGGGGATCACCACCGCGTTCTCTTCGGTAGCGACCAGCATTCGCGCGTTGACGAACTGGTTCGGGAAGAGGGCATCGTCCTGGTTGTTAAAGCGCGCCTTCAGCTTGATGGTGCCGGTGGTGGTGTCGATCTGGTTATCCAGACTGAGCAGGGACCCTTCGCTCAGTTTCTGCTTGTTGGTGCGCTCCCAGGCTTCCACTACCAGGCCTTTGCCGGCTTTTTGCGCCTGCACTACCGTCGCAATGTCGCTCTCCGGTAGGGTAAAGACTAAATCAATCGGGTGGGTCTGGGTGATCACCACGATGCCCGTGGTGTCGCCGCTTGAGATCTGGTTGCCGATATCAACCTGCTTCAGGCCGACGCGGCCGTCAATCGGCGCGGTGATGCGGCTCCAGTCCAGCTGCAGCTGTGCGCTGGCGACGGCGGCTTCGTCGGCTTTGATGGTGCCCTGCGTTTCGCTGACCAGCGACTGCTGGGTGTCCAGCTCCTGACGAGAAACGAGGTTAGTTTTCACCAGCTGCTGGTAGCGCGCTAAATCGCGCCGGGCGTTGGCGAGCGTGGCTTTGTCTTTCGCGAGCTGGCCCTGCGCCTGGGCGAGAGCAACCTTAAACTGGCTTGGGTCGATTTCCGCCAGCAGATCGCCCGCTTTGACCTGCTGGCCTTCCTGGAAGTGAATAGCCATCAGCTGGCCGTCGACGCGGCTACGCACCGTCACGGTGTTGGCGGCGGTAATGGTTCCGAGACCGGTAAGGTAGCGTGGAACGGCCTTGTTCACCGCCGTCGCCGCCTGGACCGGGGCCAGCGCGCCGCCGCGCATCCCGTGACGCCCTCCACCTGCCGGGCGCTGTGGCTGGCTGTTGGCACCGGCGGGGGGGATGGAGTTCGCGGATTGACTGTGCCAGTACCAGGCGGCGGCAAGGACCACCACAATGATGCCAGCGGCGATTGCCCAGCGGGATTTATGATTGCCTTTCATCGTTATACGTTCTCATCCTGAATACTTCGGGGAATGATACTAGTTTAGTCAGGCAACACAGCGGAAAAATGGAGGAAATATGGAAGACTGTCAGGAATGGTCTGAGTATGGTGCTCTTTTTAGCCGGGTGGCGCTTCGCTTACCCGGCCTACAGCCGAGGGTTTTGTAGGCCGGGTAAGGCGAAGCCGCCACCCGGCGCAACGACATTAGCTAAACATCACCTGCGCCCAGCGCGCCAGGCCCGCGGTAACGGAGCCAAAGTCATCCCCACCTGCAATCGGGATCCCCGGCAGCTGTTCCGCCAGCGCTTTCTTGATCAGCGGTGAACGGGCGCTACCCCCGGTCAGGTAAATCACGTCAGGCTTCTCTTTGCCGTTCTCCAGCGCCAGCTGCACCTGTTCCAGAATACGCTGCAGCGGCTGAGCGAGCGCCGTCTCCAGCCCCTCCTGTGAAATCGCCGTGGCCAGTTCGTCGCTGATAAACGGCAAGGACACCGCATGTTCAGCGCGATCGGAGAGGGCGATTTTGCTCTCTTCCGCAGTACGCACCACGCGGTAGCTGAGGCGCTGACGCCACACTTTATACAGCAGGGCGACCTTATCGGCGTCCTGGGCATCGCGCACCAGATCGTTAAGGAAGCGGCCGTTAGCGGTGCTGTAAAAATCGCTCTGCGCAGGCACGTCGTTGATGGCGATAGCGTTCCACCATGGCAGGATCGGCAGAGCGATCCCTTTCTCCGTTTGCCCGCCCATGCCCAGCAGCGGCATCAGGCTCTTAAAGGCCAGCGCGATGTCGAGGTCGTTACCGCCTACGCGGCAGCCGCTGTGCCCCAGCAGGCTGTTTTCGCGGTCGCGACGGTTATGCCACTGCGGCCCCATCAGCAGCAGCGAGCAGTCTGTGGTGCCCCCGCCGATGTCGACCACCAGCACGCGCTTCTCTTCCGACAGCGTGGCTTCAAAGTCCAGCCCCGCCGCAACCGGCTCGTACTGGAATACCACGTCGCGGAAGCCTGCGCGGTGCGCCGCGCGCTCCAGGATCCCCTGCGCCTGCTGGTTGGCCTCATCGCCCCCCAGCCCCTGGAAGTTGATTGGCCGGCCAATCACCGCCTGGGTAATCGCATCTGACACCTGCGTCTGTGCCTGATTGCGGATGTGCAGCATCATCGCGCACACCAGGTCTTCAAACATCGCCACCTGCTGCGGCTTCAGGCCGCTGGCGCCGAGGAAGGACTTTGGCGACTTAACGAAGTAGACCTCTTCAGGATCTTCAATGTAGTGCCCGAGCGAAGAGAGGCCGAACTGCACGCTGGACGGCGTAACGTCGATATCTTCCTCGCGGTTGAAGCTGACAGCACGGCGCAACAGCGCCTGGGTTTCCGCCGCCGAAGCCGGAACCTGGTGGTGGCGGAACAGCCATTCGCTGACCGCTTCGCGGGTGGGCGCGCAGAGCATTGACGGCAGCAGCGTGCTCTCTTTTTCCATTTTCAGGAGCTGTGGTTGCCCGTTTTGCATAATCGCAACCGAGCAGTTTGCCGTACCGTAGTCGAATCCAATAAACACGATTGATCCCCATGCCAGTGAGAAGGGGCGAGACTTTAGCGGAATGCCCGTCCGGCGACAACAGGAATATGAAAGCAAGGCAAAACAAGACCTTTCCGTTTATGCTGTGGAGAACCTAAAAGGAGAGACGATGTACACCCTGACCTGGCTTCCCCCTTACGACTGGCAGTGGATGTTTGGCTTTCTTAGCGCGCGTGCGGTGGCGGGCATTGAAACCGTCACGAGCGACTACTATGAGCGCAGTTTTGCCTGCGAAGGACATCAGGGGATCTTTCGCGTTACGCCGGATATCGCCACCCACACGCTGAGCGTGACGCTCAGCCCAGGGTTAATCCCGGTTGCGCAGACGTGTCTTGAGCGCATCGCGCAGCTGTTCGATCTCGCCTGCAACCCGCAGCATATAGCGGAGACGCTGGGCGACCTCGGCGCTGCCCGGCCGGGCTTGCGCTTGCCGGGGGCGATGGATGCGTACGAGCAGGGCGTTCGGGCGATTCTCGGACAGCTGGTGAGCGTGGCGATGGCGGCGAAGCTGGCCTCGCGCGTGGTGGCGCTGTGCGGGGAACCCGTGGCGGATTGCCCTGGCTATCTCTGCTTCCCCACGCCGCAGGCGCTGGCGGCAGCGGACCCGCTGGCGCTGAAAGCGCTGGGCATGCCGGTAAAGCGTGCGGAGTCGTTGATTCATCTGGCGCAGTCGGTCATCGACGGGACGTTTCCGCTTTTCCCGCCCGCGAATATTGAGGAAGGGATGAAGGCGTTACAACAGCGGCCGGGAATTGGTCGCTGGACGGCAAACTACCTGGCCCTGCGCGGCTGGCAGGCGAAAGATGTGTTTCTGCCGGATGATTATCTGATTAAGCAGCGCTTCGCCGGGATGACGCCCGCGCAAATTCGCCGCTACGCCGAACGCTGGCAGCCCTGGCGCTCTTACGCGCTGCTTCACATCTGGTATACCGACGGATGGGCGCCGTCAGTTGATGGCGAAATAGCTGGTGTTAAGAAGTAGATCCAGCGGCTGCGGCTCGGCGATGGTATCGCCAAAGATAAAATCAATGCCGATGCCGGAGAGCGTATCCATCATGATGGGCTGATTGCAGGGGCCAGCTATGGTCTTCATGCCCAGACGCTGGGCATGGCCCTGAACGATGGTGACCATCATTTCATCCATCAGATTGCCGTAAACGTTGGTCACCACTTCCGCGTCCAGCATCAGATAGTCGGCCATGTTCGCGCTCAGGTGGCTAAAGACGTTCATGTCGCGGCCCACCTGGCTGAAAATGATGCGACAGCCCGCCTGGCGAAGCTTTTGCAGACCCCGCTGCAGGTTCTTGTCCGGATTGCAGACCACGTCGGCAGAGATAACCAGGTGCAGGAGACGGCCCGGCATCGGGCTTTTATCCAGCAGGTCGAGAAGTTCATCGACCAGCGTCACGCTGGCTAAACCGGCCTCAGAAAGGGGAAGCGCGATACCCATACCTTTACTGGCGATCTGTGCCGCAAAGGCGCGGAAAAACTCGCTAAAGATACGTCTGTCGAGGGCGTGAAAAAGCTCAGGCTCCGCCAGGCCCGAGCGGAAAGCGTGCTCTTCCTGAACTTCGCCCTGGCTGGTCCACAGGCGTAATGAAATCAGCCAGAAATTACTGCTTTCCGGAATGCGCGGGGAGGCGACGCTGCGGGCAATCATCATCAGGTGATTGTCTTTAATCATGTGCCACTGCTCGTCAAGCGACATCATGCTGCGCGTGCTGCGATCCCGCTCCTGCTGGGGTTCGTAAACCGTCACCATGCCGCGTCCGCCGTTTTTCGAGGCATAACAGGCAATGTCCGCCTGTGACATGATCTCCGACGCCTGATGGTTGTTTTCATCTATCAGCGTGATCCCGGCGCTGGCACCTATCCGGTGCAGACGGCCTTCCCACATAAAGTGGTAGTCATTGATGGTCTGGATCAGGCGGTTGGCGATATAGCGTGCGCTTTCAATATTGCAGTCCGGCAACAGTAACCCGAATTCGTCTCCGCCCAGGCGCGCCAGCACGTCGCTGGAGCGAAGCATGGTCAGCATTAAGGAAGAGAGTTCCCGCAGCAGCGCATCGCCGGCGGCATGGCCTGCCGTATCGTTGACGGCCTTAAAGCGATCGAGGTCGATAAAGACCAGGGCGTGACGCTGGCGCGTTTCGCGAACGGTCTGCAGGAGCCGCTTGAGATGGCTTTCGAAGCTGACCCGGTTGGCGAGGTGGGTCAGGGCATCGTGGGAGGCGCTGTAGCTCAGCTGGCGCAGCATTTTGCGCGACTCGGTGACGTCCTGAATTACGATAACGGAACCAATACTCTGCCCATCCAGCGTGCTGAGCGGCGTAATGCTGTAGTGAATATCGAAGTTTCCGCCGGTGCGGCAGTTCAGGACCACGTCCTGATCGATATCGGAACGGGACATATCGCCGCTGTGAATATTCTCCATCAGCGGCCCTTTTTCACCGAAGGTAATGTGTAACACCGTCAGGACCGGCTGGCCAATTGCCTCGGCCTGCAGCCAGCCGCTCATTTTCTCGGCGACCGGGTTCATAAAGGTAACATTCATGTTGATATCGGTACACAGCACCGCTTCACCGATGGAGTCGAGGGTAATGTGCAGGCGCTCTTTTTCCTGGAAGAGGGCCTCGTTGAGCTGCTTCACCTCGGTCATGTCCATGTTGATCCCGAGCAGACGCTCAACTTCACCCTGCTTATTCAGCACCCGGTTCGCCAGGGAGCGAATATGGCGCACGCCTTCCTTCACGCGGATGCGGAACTCCAGCTTAAACGGCAGGCGGGAAATCAGAGAGTCCCTCAGGACCTGCTCCGCGTGGGCGCGATCTTCCGGCAGCATCGTTTCATGCCAGAGCTGCCAGGTGGGCTTGATGTGCGGCGGAATTTCATACAGCTCAAACATCCGCTTATCCCAGCTAATAACGTCTGGCTCCAGATCCCACTCCCAGATGCCGATGCCGCCCGCTTCGTTAGCAAGCGTAATGCGCTCCATCAGGCGCTTATTGACCCACTCGGTCTGCTTCAGGTCGTTAATATCTTCAATCTGGGCGATAAAATAGAGCGGCGAGCCGTCGGCATGACGCACCACGGAGACGGCCAGCAGCGCCCAGACCACTTCTCCGTTGCGGGTGTAATAGCGCTTCTCAAGGGTGTAGGTATTGATCTCGCCGTTGACCAGCTGTTCAAGCTGTTCCAGGTCGGTATGGAGATCTTCCGGCCAGGTGAGCTGCTGGAAGGTCAGTGCCTGAAGCTCCGTCTGGCTGTAACCGAGGAAATTGCACAGCGCCTTGTTGGCCTGAAGCCAGTTGCCCTCAATGCTGACCAGCGCCATGCCGATGGCGGAATACTCCATCGCATTACGAAAACGCTCTTCGCTTTCGGTGATGTGTTTGCGCTCGGCGCGGAAGGCATACATCACCATGGTCATTACGTTGGCCGGCAGGAGCAGCATCAGGAACGGCAGCCACGGTGCGTTCATCATCGGCCCGGCGTGCTGGGTTGTCAGCGCCACCGGATTGCGGGCGATCATCAGCGAGACGACCATCACGGTGACCAGAAATACCATGAACGCTTCCATCCGCGGCAGGCGTACGGCGCTCCACATCAGCAGAACGATAACGCAGGTAAAGGGCCACGGCAGCCAGGTGATGGCGGCCCAGCTAAGGACTAACGTGACGGCCAGCGTAGTTAGCGTTTCCAGCAGCAGTCTCGGGTCACGGTGGCGCAGCAGATAATGCGGTTTAAACAGCAGTCCCAATGGCACCACCGCCAGCGCGCCAATGGCTTCTGACAGCACCCAGACGAAGAAATTACGCAGCGGCTCAGGGCCGGGCGCCACCAGAGTAACGAGAATGCCGCCCACCAGCGGCGGGACCAGCGCGCTGCCGATGGCTACGCGGATCCAGTCATTCAGATTCTGCAGCGGGTTGTACCACGGAAGTAATTTGCGCAGGAACACCGCGCCGATAACGGCCTCAATCACGTTGATTGAAGGGTAGATGAGGCTTACCGATCCCCACGAAAACAGCATCCACGAGGCCAGAATATTGCCGAAAGAACAGGCCAGGGCAATGCCCGGCCACATTTTTCCGGCATGGCGGTAAAACGCCACCATCATAATGGCGGTGGGAAACCAGAGCGGGGCCAGCAGCGTGCCGAAGCGGGTGAGTTCCAGCGAAAATAAGGTAAAGATAAAGGTGACCAGGCCCAGACAGACAAGTCGTAATAAAGGATGTGGGGTGGTAACCAAAACCCGCTGGTATTGTTTATTCATTACCGCTTTATCCAGAGACGCCATGCCGTCAGGGAAGATGTTCGAACGCGTGAATTTGATAATTTGGTTTATGCTAGTACAAACAATTTACAATTCATATGGCGACTGCTCAGAATTTGACACCATAGACTTATTAAATAGTTACTCCGCGAGAAAAAAAGGGTAAGCGCTGAAAAAACGTTCATTTAAATTTCACTCAGGGAGTAATGCGCCACTTTTCGGCCAGTCTCGCAGAACCTGTGCATTCGACTGGTATCACGCCCGCGAAATCCCTATAATTGCCGCGTTTGACGCTCCGGCGTCGTCCTTCCTTAACATCCAGGTTAATCAGGTCGCTAAATTTATGACTGATAAGTCTCATCAGTGCGTCATTATAGGCATCGCCGGCGCATCGGCTTCAGGTAAAAGTCTAATTGCCAGTACGCTTTATCGCGAACTGCGTGAACAAGTAGGTGATGAGCATATCGGCGTCATTCCCGAAGACAGCTATTACAAAGATCAATCCCATCTGTCGATGGAAGAGCGCGTCAAAACCAACTATGACCACCCCAATGCGATGGATCACAGCTTGCTGTTCCAGCATTTAGAAGCGCTTAAGAGCGGCCAGGCGATTGAACTGCCCGTTTACAGCTACGTAGAACACACCCGCACCCAGGAAACCATCCGCATCGAGCCGAAAAAGGTCATTATCCTTGAAGGTATCCTGCTGCTGACCGATGCCCGTCTGCGCGAGTCCATGAACTTCTCGATTTTCGTCGATACCCCGCTGGATATCTGCCTGATGCGCCGCATCAAGCGTGACGTTAATGAACGCGGCCGATCGATGGACTCCGTCATGGCGCAGTACCAGAAAACGGTCCGCCCGATGTTCCTGCAGTTTATTGAGCCCTCCAAACAATACGCCGATATCATCGTGCCGCGCGGCGGCAAAAACCGCATCGCCATTGATATCTTAAAAGCGAAAATCAGCCAGTTTTTTGAATAAGCCGCGTGAATTGTGTACCGTTCAGAGATAACCTGGTTTTACCCTGAGCGCTTACCGCCTCAGGGTACGATGCATGAAAGGAGAAAGTGCCGTGCGTCTTTGCGATCGCGATATTGAAGCCTGGCTGGATGAAGGCCGTTTGTCTATTACCCCGCGTCCACCCGTGGAGCGTATCAATGGGGTGACCGTTGATGTACGGTTGGGGAATAAATTCCGCACCTTTAGCGGCCATACTGCACCGTTTATTGACCTTAGCGGGCCGAAGGACGAAGTCAGCGCCGCGCTCGATCGCGTGATGAGTGATGAAATCGTTATCGACGAAGGCGAAGCTTTTTATCTGCATCCGGGTGAACTGGCGCTGGCGGTGACGTATGAATCCGTCACTCTGCCTTCGGACCTGGTCGGCTGGCTTGATGGCCGTTCTTCGCTGGCGCGACTGGGGCTGATGGTTCACGTAACCGCGCACCGTATCGATCCAGGCTGGTCGGGGCGTATCGTGCTGGAATTCTTCAATGCCGGTAAACTGCCTCTGGCGCTGCGTCCCGGCATGATGATCGGTGCGTTAAGCTTTGAGCCGCTGTCAGGCCCGGCAGACAGGCCTTATAACCGCCGGCAGGACGCAAAATATCGCGACCAGCAGGGTGCGGTTGCAAGCCGTATTGATAAAGACTGATCGTTAGTCCATTGAGGATGCCATGAGAAGAGTTCTGACAACGCTGATGATTTTGCTGGTGGTGCTGGTTGCTGGCCTTTCGGCGTTGGTTCTGCTGGTTAACCCTAACGATTTCCGCGCTTACATGGTGCGGCAGGTCGAAGCACGCAGCGGTTATCAACTGAAGCTTGATGGATCGCTGCGCTGGCACGTCTGGCCGCAGCTCAGCATTCTCTCTGGCCGCATGTCGCTCACGGCGCCGGGGGCTTCCCAGCCGCTGGTTTCCGCAGACAATATGCGCCTTGATGTGGCGCTGATCCCGCTCTTCTCTCATCAGCTGCAGGTTAAACAGGTGATGCTGAAAGATGCGGTCATTCAGCTCACTCCGCAAACCGAAGCCGTGCGCGATGCGAATGCGCCGGTTGCACCGCATGAAAATACCCTGCCTGATGAACCGTCTGATACAGGCTGGTCCTTTGATATTGGCAAGCTGAAAGTCGCCGACAGCGTGCTGGTTTTCCAGCATGAAGATGAGGAGCAGGTTACCGTTCGCAACATTAACCTGCAGATGGAACAGGACGCTCACCATCTTGCCACGGTGGACTTTAGCGGGCGCGTGACCCGCGATCAGCGCGATCTCACCCTGTCGTTGAATGCCAGCGTAAACGCCGCAGACTATCCGCATCAGCTTACCGCCGACGTTCAGCAGCTTAACTGGCAGCTAACGGGTGCCGATCTCCCTACACAGGGGATTACCGGGCAGGGGACGCTGCAGGCCGTGTGGCGCGAAGAACAAAAGCAGCTGGAGCTGGATAATCTCAACCTGCAGGCGAATGACAGCACTCTGAAGGGGCAGGCAAGCGTCTCGCTCGAAGAGAAACCGAAGTGGGTGCTGAACCTGCAGTTCGACAAGCTCAATCTGGAAAACCTGCTGCCGCCTCTGCCAGCAGGCGCAGCGGACGGCGATGCCGTGCAAACGGGGCAAAGCCAGGCACCGATATCACGTCCGGTTATCTCGTCGAATCTCGATCAGCCTGACTATAACGCCCTGCGCGGATTCACGGCGGATATTCTGCTGAAAGCCAATAGCCTGCGCTGGCGCGGCATTGATTTTACCGACGTGAGCAGCCAGATGTTTAACCATAACGGTTTGCTGGTGATCTCCGAGCTGAGCGGCAAGATGGGGGCAGGGCATCTCTCCCTGCCCGGCACGCTGGATGTCCGTAAAGACGTTGCCAGCGCCGAATTCCAGCCGCGTCTCGACAACGTTGAGATCGGTACCATCCTGAAGGCGTTTAACTATCCGATATCCCTGACGGGGCAGCTGACGCTGGCGGGCGACTTCTCGGGCACAAAAATCGATGCCGATGCCTTCCGCCGCGAGTGGCAGGGGCAGGCGCATATCGACTTAAAAGACTCCCGTATGGAAGGGCTTAACTTCCAGCAGCTGGTGCAGCAGGCGGTGGAGCGCAGCAGCGACGTGAAAGCCCAGGAGAACTACGACAGCGCCACGCGCCTCGACAGCTTCACCACAGACCTGACGCTGGATAACGGACTGCTTGCGCTTGCCGACATGCAGGGAACCTCTTCCATGCTCTCGCTGACGGGCGATGGCTCAATGGATCTGGTGAAAGAGACGGCGGACACGCGCTTTAATGTCCGGGTACTTTCCGGCTGGCAGGGCGAAAGCGCGCTCATCGACTTCCTGAAAGAGACGCCGATCCCGCTGCGCGTTTATGGCAAATGGCAGGCGCTGAATTACAGCCTTCAGGTGGATCAGATCCTGCGTAAGCATCTGCAGGATGAAGCCAAACGTCGGCTTAACAGCTGGGCGGATCGTAATAAAGATTCACAGACCGGGAAGGATGTGAAAAAGCTGCTCGATAAGCTTTGATACCTGTTGTGCCGGGTGGCGGCTTTGCCTTACCCGGCTGTCTGTGCGGCCTGATGCCCTCACCCCAGCCCTCTCCCACGGGAGAGGGAGCAAACCCTAAAACGGCAACCTGGTTGCCGTTTTTTTTACCTACACCTCAAAATCCAGTTCTTCCTCGTCCTGCAGCGGGATGAGCTGAACCTTTTGCACGCGATGGTTTTCAATCTGCAATGTTTTCAGCAGATAGTCGCCCACCTGAACCTCTTCCCCCGGCTGCGGAATACGCTGTAAATACTCCATCAGCAGGCCCGCAATGGTGTGATAGTCCCGTTTTTCATCCAGCGGCAGCGGCACATACTGCACCAGGTCTTCAAGCGGCATATGGCCGTTGGCCGTCCATGAGCCGTCTGCGTTTTTCTGGATGTCATGGCGGGCATCAATCTCATCCACCTCATTGGGTAAATTACCGGCGATGGTTTCCATCACGTCGCTGAGCGTGACCAGTCCTTCAACCGACCCAAACTCATCCACTACAAAGGCAAAGTGCGTGCGCGCGTTACGGAATTGCTCAAGGGCCGAAAGCAGCGGTAGCCCCTCCGGGAAAACCAGCGGCTGGCGGACCAGGGCGCGGAGATTGAGCGTCTCGCCGTGCAGCTGCTGTTGCAGCAGGTCGATGACGTGGACCACGCCCAGCAGCTCCTCTTCCTCTTCGCCGCCGGTGACCACCACGCGGGTGTGCTGGTTTTTGTCCAGCAGGGCGCGTATTTGCGCTTCCGGGGCCGTCAGGTCGATATGCTCAATGTCATGCCGCGACGTCATGATGCTGCTGACCGTGCGCTGATTAAGGTTGAGCACCCGCTCAATCATCAGCCGCTCCTGCGGGTTAAAGATCTGCCCGTCGCTGTGATCGGCCAGCATGGAGGAGGATTCAGCGTCCAGCTCCGCATCCTCTTTCTTGCCGCTTAACAGGCGCATGACCGTGTCGGCCGTGCGCTGGCGAAGGGTCTGATTCGCGGAAAGGAAGCGGCGGCGGTTAAATATCGCCAGCTGGTTAAGCGCTTCAATCATGACGGAGAAACCGATGGCGGCGTAGAGGTAGCCTTTTGGAATGTGGAACCCAAAGCCGTCGGCCACCAGGCTAAAGCCAATCATCAGCAGGAAGCTCAGACAGAGGATAACGATGGTCGGGTGACTGTTCACAAACCGTGTCAGCGCCTTGCTGGCCATCACCATCAGCGTGATGGCGATAATCACCGCCGCCATCATCACCGCAAGATGGTCCACCATCCCGACGGCGGTGATCACCGAGTCGAGGGAGAAGACCGCATCCAGCACCACAATTTGCGCCACCACCGGCCAGAACTTCGCCCCGCGGCGCTGGGTCGGGTTCTCGCTGTCTTTGCCTTCGAGCCGCTCGTTCAGCTCGACGGTGGCTTTGAACAGCAGGAACAACCCGCCGAAGAGCATGATCAGATCGCGGGCGCTAAAGCTCAGCCCGTGAAGGGAGAACAGAGGCTGAGTCAGCGTCACCAGCCAGGAGATAGAGGCCAGCAGCAGTAAGCGCATCACCATCGCCAGCAGCAGACCCGTCACGCGCGCGCGGTCGCGCTGGGAAGGGGGCAGTTTTTCGGCGAGGATGGCGATAAAGACCAGATTATCAATCCCGAGCACTAACTCGATGACGACCAGCGTAACCAGCCCGGCCCAGATTGAGGGATCGGCAATCCATTCCATAGTAATAGTAATACCTTCTGTTATATGACGAATGTCACACTTCGATCATGGATAAAGCCGGGGGAAAATGCAATGCCGGGCTGAGATTTCTCTTAATACGAAACGCTAAAAAGAGAGCAATCTGGTGACGCTGTAAATAAGGGGAATACGTATATTTAATTACAGGAATATCATTTTAGGATATATCGCAGTTAATGGTTTTTGCTCTCTCTTTGTCAATATAAAGAAAATCCTAAAAGGTCAAAAATTTGCTCTTAATATTAATCTTAAAAACCGATATTAGGACAGTTGTCTCCTTGCCTGCTATTAGGTTAGCTGCAACAATTCTCCCAGCATCAAATGTTAAATCTCGGTGTTGCTATTATTGTTCGGTCTTCAGGGATGGTTATTCATTATCCGCCGGGTATCTCAAGCGGCTGATATATTTCCAGAAGACCTTGCTCAAGAGGGTGTCTATCCATAACACATTGTTTAGTCAGTGGATTGGTAACTGAAAGCCAAGGGCGGTAGCGTGCCTGAAAGCGTGTGAATCAGCCTCGATTATTCTGTCAATAGCCAATGGATGAATAAGCTTTTTTTAGGACTGATGCCAGTTATATTTCTAATTGATTAACTGCATGCTGAAACCCAATACGACTCGAGCTTATTTAAATTGCACAGGATAATTACTCTGCCAAAGTGATAAATAATCAATGATGAAATCCAAAATGAAATTGATGCCATTATTGGTGTCTGTGACCTTGATGAGTGGTTGCACGGTCTTTCCCGGCAGCAATATGTCAACAATGGGTAAGGATGTGATCAAGCAACAGGATGCCGATTTTGATCTCGACAAAATGGTGAATGTTTATCCACTTACGCCACGTCTGGTCGAACAATTACGTCCACGTCCGAACGTTGCTCAGCCGAATATGTCGCTGGACCAGGAAATTGCCTCCTATCAGTACCGCGTGGGGCCGGGTGACGTGATTAACGTGACCGTCTGGGACCACCCTGAACTGACCACGCCAGCGGGCCAGTACCGCAGCTCAAGCGACACCGGTAACTGGGTGCAGTCAGATGGCACTATGTTCTATCCCTACATTGGTAAAGTCCATGTAGCCGGGAAAACGCTTGCCGAGATCCGTAGTGATATTACCGGCCGCTTAGCGCAGTACATCGCCGACCCGCAGGTGGACGTTAATATCGCCGCATTCCGCTCGCAAAAAGCCTATATCTCCGGCCAGGTGAACAAATCGGGCCAGCAGGCCATCACCAACGTTCCCCTGACCGTACTGGACGCCATTAACGCCGCGGGCGGCTTAACCGACGGCGCCGACTGGCGCAACGTCGTGCTGACCCACGAAGGCAAAGAGCAGCGCATTTCGCTGCAGGCGCTGATGCAAAACGGCGATCTGACCCAGAACCGCCTGCTCTATCCGGGCGACATTCTCTACGTACCGCGCAATGACGATCTGAAAGTCTTCGTTATGGGTGAAGTGAAGAAACAGAGCACCCTCAAAATGGACTTCAGCGGTATGACCCTGACCGAAGCGCTGGGCAACGCGGAAGGCATCGACCTGACCTCGTCGAACGCCAGCGGCATCTTCGTTATCCGTCCGCTTAAGGGCGAGGGTACGAAAGGCAAGATTGCCAACATTTATCAGCTGGATATGTCCGATGCGACGTCGCTGGTGATGGCAACGGAGTTCCGCCTCCAGCCATACGATGTGGTGTACGTCACCACCGCGCCGGTCGCCCGCTGGAACCGCCTGATCAACCAGTTGCTGCCAACCATCAGTGGCGTTCGCTACATGACGGATACGGCGCGCGACATTCATACCTGGTAATCCGCGATGTTTAACAAAATTCTGGTGGTATGCGTGGGGAACATCTGCCGTTCCCCCACGGCTGAGCGGCTGCTGAAGCAGTACCAGCCTGAGTTAACGGTCGACTCCGCTGGGCTTGGCGCACTGGTCGGCAAAGGGGCCGACGAGCGTGCGACGAGCGTGGCGCGGGATCATAACCTCTCTCTTGACGGGCACGTTGCCCGCCAGGTCACCGGCCGCATGTGCCGGGAGTATGACCTGATCCTGGCGATGGAAAAACGCCATATTCATGCGCTATGCGATATCGCACCGGAGATGCGCGGCAAGGTGATGCTGTTTGGTCACTGGGACAATGAGCGCGAAATCCCCGATCCGTATCGCAAAAGCCATGAGGCCTTCGAGGCGGTTTACACCTTACTTGACCAGTCTGCCCAACAGTGGGCGCAGGCACTGAAAGCTCAGCAGGGATAACAATGACAGAAAAAACAAGACCTTCTGCCGCCCCGACTTCGGGCAGTGATGAAATTGATATTGGGCGCCTGGTCGGCACGGTTGTAGAGGCAAAGTGGTGGGTTCTGGGTATTACCGCCGTCTTTGCCGCTGCGGCCGTCGTCTACACGCTGTTCGCCACCCCTATCTACAGCGCCGACGCGCTGGTGCAGATCGAGCAGAACACCGGCAACTCGCTGGTGCAGGACATTGGCTCTGCGCTGGCGAACAAGCCGCCGGCCTCCGACGCTGAAATTCAGCTTATCCAGTCACGTCTGGTGCTGGGTAAAACGGTTCACGACCTCGGGCTCGATATCTCCGTCACCAAAAATACCTTCCCGATCTTTGGTGCCGGCTGGGATCGGCTGATGGGCCGCAACAACGACACGGTGAAAGTCACTGACTTCGTGCTGCCGAAAGGGACCGCCGATCAGACCTTTACCTTGACGGTACTTGGCCCGAAACAGTACCAGCTGACCAGCGACGCGGGCTTTAGCGCGCGCGGTGAAGTCGGGCAGATGCTTACCAAAGACGGCGTCAGCATGATGGTCAGCGCGATCAACGCCCACGAGGGCGGAGAATTCACCGTTACCAAATTCTCCACGCTGGGGATGATCAACAATCTGCAAAACAACCTTACCGTTACCGAAAACGGTAAGGACACCGGCGTGCTGAGCATGACCTTTACCGGTGAAGATAAGGATCAGATCCGCGACATCCTGAACAGCATTACCCGCAACTACCTTGAGCAGAACGTCGAGCGTAAGTCGGCCGAAGCGGCGAAGAGCCTGGCCTTCCTCGCTAAGCAGCTCCCGGAAGTTCGTGCTCATCTGGATGACGCCGAGAACAAGCTGAACGCCTATCGTCAGGATAAAGACTCCGTCGACCTGCCGCTTGAGGCGAAATCGGTCCTTGATTCGATGGTCAACATTGACGCGCAGCTCAACGAGCTGACCTTCAAAGAGGCGGAAATTTCCAAGCTTTATACCAAACGTCACCCGGCCTACCGCACGCTGCTGGAAAAACGCCGTACGCTGGAAGAGGAAAAGGCGAAGCTCAATGACCGCGTGACCGCGATGCCGAAAACGCAGCAGGAAATCGTGCGTCTCACCCGCGACGTGGAGTCCGGACAGCAGGTTTATATGCAGCTGCTGAACAAACAGCAGGAGCTGAAAATCACCGAAGCCAGTACCGTCGGTGACGTGCGTATCGTCGACCCGGCCATTACCCAGCCTGGCGTGCTGAAGCCGAAGAAAGCGCTGATTATTCTCGGCAGCATTATTCTCGGCCTGATGCTCTCCATCGTGGGCGTGCTGCTGCGTTCACTGTTCAACCGCGGAATCGAAAGCCCGCAGGCGCTGGAAGAGAACGGTATCAACGTTTACGCCAGCATCCCGCTGTCTGAATGGCAAAAATCCCGCGACAGCGTCAAAACCATCAAAGGCGTTAAGCGTTACAAGCAGAGCCAGCTGCTGGCGGTGGGTAACCCAACCGACCTGGCGATTGAAGCGATACGCAGCCTGCGTACCAGTCTGCACTTCGCCATGATGCAGGCTAAAAACAACGTCCTGATGTTGACCGGCGTTAGCCCGTCAATCGGTAAAACCTTTGTCTGCGCCAACCTTGCGGCGGTGGTCAGCCAGACCAACAAGCGCGTGCTGCTGATCGACTGTGATATGCGCAAGGGCTACACCCACGAGCTGCTGGGCACCAACAACGTCAACGGTCTGTCGGAGATCCTCCTCGGTAAAGGTGAAATCAGCCAGAGCGCGAAGCCGACTACGGTGCCGAAATTTGACCTGATCCCGCGCGGCCAGGTACCGCCTAACCCGTCCGAACTGCTGATGAGCGAACGCTTTACCGAACTGGTGGAGTGGGCGAGCAAGAACTACGACCTGGTGCTGATCGATACGCCGCCAATTCTGGCCGTAACCGACGCGGCCGTAGTGGGTCGCCTGGCGGGTACCACCCTGATGGTGGCGCGCTACGCGGTGAACACGCTGAAGGAAGTGGAAACCAGCCTGAGCCGCTTCGAGCAGAACGGTATTGAGGTAAAAGGGGTGATTCTGAACTCCATCTTCCGCCGCGCTACCGGGTACCAGGATTACGGCTATTACGAGTACGAATATAAATCTGACAGTAAATAATAATCCCCCTCACCCTAACCCTCTCCTCTGAGGGGAGAGCAGCTTTTCTCCCTCTCCCTCCGGGAGAGGGTCGGGGTGAGGGATAAGGGGAAGACCATGACCACACAACGCCCTTTAGTATCAATCTATATGCCGACATGGAATCGTCAGCAGCTGGCGATCCGCGCAATTAAATCGGTTTTACGTCAGGATTACGATAACTGGGAACTGATCATCGTGGATGACTGTTCTTCCTCGTATGAACAGCTGCAAAAATTTGTCACTGACCTCAACGACCCGCGGGTGGTCTATACCCACAACGCAATAAACTCCGGCGCCTGTGCGGTGCGTAACCAGGCGATTATGCAGGCCAAAGGGCAGTATCTGACCGGCATTGACGACGATGACGAATGGACGCCGAACCGCCTGTCTATCTTCCTGTCGCACAAAGAGCAGCTGGTCACGCACGCTTTCCTGTATGCCAACGACTATGTCTGCCAGGGCGAGGTTTATTCGCAGCCTGCCAGCCTGCCGCTGTACCCGAAATCACCGTACTCCCGTCGCCTGTTCTACAAGCGCAACATCATTGGTAACCAGGTCTTTACCTGGGCATGGCGCTTTAAAGAGTGCCTGTTCGATACCGAACTGAAGGCCGCGCAGGATTACGACATCTTCCTGCGCATGGTTGTGGAGTACGGCGAGCCGTGGAAAGTGGAAGAGGCCACGCAGATCCTGCATATCAACCACGGGGAGATGCAAATCACCTCCTCGCCGAAGAAATTCTCCGGCTACTTCCATTTTTACCGCAAGCACAAGGACAAGTTTGACCGTGCCAGCCGTAAATATCAGCTCTTTACCCTCTATCAGATCCGCAATAAGCGCATGAACTGGCGCACGCTGCTGACGCTGCTGTCCGTGCGTAACGGCAAGCGCCTGGCTGATGGGCTTCGGGGGAAATAATGTTTCTGGAAGATTGCCGCGCTAACAGCTGGAGCCTGCGCCCGTGCTGCATGGTTCTGGCCTACCGCATCGCGCATTTTTGCTCGGTGTGGCGTAAGAAAAACGTGCTGAACAATATCTGGGCGGCACCGGTGCTGATCCTGTACCGCGTCATTACCGAATGCTTTTTTGGCTATGAGATTCAGGCCGCTGCCACCATTGGCCGCCGCTTCACCATCCACCACGGCTATGCGGTGGTGATCAACAAGTTCGTGGTCGCCGGAGATGATTTCACCATTCGTCATGCGGTCACCATTGGCAACCGCGGGCCTGACAGCCTGGCCTGCCCGGTCATCGGCAACAACGTCGAGCTGGGGGCGAACGTGGTGATTATTGGTGACATCACGATAGGTAACAACGTCACGATTGGTGCTGGCAGCGTGGTGCTGGACAGCATTCCGGATAACGCGCTGGTGGTGGGAGAAAAAGCCCGCGTGAAGGTGATTAAATGAACATTCTGCAATTTAACGTACGCCTCGCAGAAGGCGGAGCAGCAGGCGTGGCGCTGGATCTGCACCAGCGCGCGCTGCAAAAAGGTCTTCAGTCCCGGTTTATTTACGGCTACGGCAAAGGCGGCAAAAAAAGCGTCAGCCACGATAACTACCCGCAGGTGCACAAGCACACGCCGCGTCTGACTTCGATTGCCAACATTGCGTTGTTCCGCCTGTTTAACCGCGACCTGTTTGGCAACCTGAACACCCTTTATCGTACCGTGACGCGCACGCCTGGCCCGGTCGTACTGCATTTTCACGTGCTGCACAGCTACTGGCTGAATCTGGAAGAGGTGGTGGCGTTTTGTCAGAAGGTGCAGGCCCACAAGCCCGACACCCGCTTCGTCTGGACGCTTCACGATCACTGGAGCGTGACGGGCCGCTGCGCGTTTACCGACGGCTGCGAAGGCTGGAAAGATAATTGCCAGAAATGCCCGACCTTAAGCAACTATCCGCCGGTGAAGGTGGATCGCGCCCACCGGCTGGTGGACGGAAAGCGCCAGCTGTTCCGCGATATGCTCTCGCTCGGCTGTACGTTTATTTCCCCGAGCCAGCACGTGGCCGATGCCTTCAACAGCCTGTACGGAGCAGGGCGCTGCCAGATTATCAACAACGGCATCGACGTGGCGACGGAAGCCATCCTTGCGGAACTGACCCCGGTGGCGGAAACCGCAGGCAAACCGAAAATAGCCATCGTTGCGCACGACCTGCGTTACGACGGTAAAACCAACCAGCAGCTGGTGCGCGACATGATGGCGTTGGGAGACAAGATAGAGCTTCACACCTTCGGCAAGTTTTCGCCGTTCGAAGGGGCCAACGTGGTAAATCACGGGTTTGAAACCGACAAGCGCAAACTGATGAGCGCGCTGAACGCCATGGATGCGCTGGTGTTCAGCTCGCGCGTGGATAACTACCCCCTGATCCTCTGCGAAGCGCTCTCCATCGGCGTGCCGGTCATCGCCACCCACAGCGATGCTGCGCGTGAAGTGCTTGAAAAATCCGGCGGGAAAACCTTTGCGGAGCAGGAGGTCTTGCCTCTGGTCCAGCTGCCGAAGGCGCAGATCGCCGAGGCCGTTTTTGGCACTGACCTGGAATCGTTCCGCAACCGCAGCCGCAAGGCCTACAGTGGACAACAGATGCTGGAGGAGTATGTCTCGTTCTATCAGAATCTGTAGTTATCTGCTGCTGCCGCTGATCTACCTGCTGGTCAACGTCAAAATTGCCCAGCTCGGCGAAAGCTTCCCGATAACCATCGTTACCTTCTTGCCCGTTCTGCTTCTGCTGTATGTCGATAAAATCAACCTGAAGAAGCTGATGATTGCCCTGGGGCTGGGCACGGGCCTGACGCTGTTTAACTACATCTTTGGTCAGTCGCTGGATGCCAGTAAATACGTCACGTCGACCATGCTGTTTGTTTATATTGTCATTATTATCGGAATGGTCTGGAGTATTCGGTTTAAAACTATTTCTCCGCACAATTATCGGAAAATCCTTAGGTTCTTTTATATTGCCGTTGCGTTAATTGTCATGCTTGCTGCTATGGAGATGGCGCAAATTATTCTCACCGGCGGCAGTAGCCTGATGGAGATAATTTCGAAATATCTCATTTACAGTAATAGCTATGTATTGAACTTCATTAAGTTTGGCGGTAAGCGTACTACAGCCCTCTATTTTGAACCGGCGTTTTTCGCTCTGGCGTTAATCTCAATTTGGCTCAGCATCAAACAGTTTGGTATCAAAACGCCTAAGACCGATGCTATGATTCTTGCAGGAATCGTTCTGTCTGGGTCGTTCTCAGGGGTAATGACATTTATCCTGTTTTACCTGCTGGAGTGGGCGTTCCAGTACCTGAACAAAGATGCGATTAAGAAAAAACTGCCGCTGGCGATTATCTCCCTGACGGTATTTATGGTAGGCGTGATATTTGCTTTCCCGTACATCTCAGAACGTCTGGGTGATTTGGGAACGGAAGGGTCCTCGTCCTATTATCGCATCATTGGTCCGCTGGTTATGGTGGGTTATTCCTTAACCCATATTGATGGTGTAGTAAGATTCGGCTCACTTTACGAATATGTTGCATCATTCGGAATCTTTAACGGTGCGGATGTCGGTAAAACCATAGACAATGGTCTGTATCTGTTAATTATTTATTTTTCGTGGTTCGCCGTACTGTTGACGCTGTGGTATCTGTTTAAAGTTTTCAAAATGATGATTAACGCGTTTGGTGATAACCAGAACTTTCGCGTGCAGCTTTATCTGTTTACTCCGGTGTCGCTGTTTTTTACCGGGTCAATATTTAGCCCGGAATATGCTTTCTTGATTGTCTGTCCGTTTATTCTGCGCAAAGCGCTTAATATTACGAACGCATGACGAAATGAGGTGATTTATGTTTCTTAGCGTCATTACTGTCGCTTTTCGTAATTACGAAGGGGTGGTAAAAACCTGGCGCTCGCTGCGTAACCTGGCGCGCGATCCCAGCCTCACCTTTGAGTGGATTGTGGTCGACGGTGGTTCGAACGATGGCACGGCGGAGTTTCTGGAAAAACTCAACGGTGAGTTCAACTTACGCTACATCAGCGAGAAAGATAAAGGCATCTACGATGCAATGAACAAAGGCATTAGCATGGCGCAGGGGCGTTATGCCATTTTCCTGAATTCCGGCGATATCTTCCATGACGATGTGGCGCTGTTTGCCCGTCAGCTGGCGCGCCAGAAAGAGGACGCCATGTATATTGGCGATGCGCTGCTCGATTTTGGCGATGGACATAAAGTGTGCCGCAGCGCGAAGCCAGGCTGGTATATCTATCACAGTTTACCTGCCAGCCATCAGGCCATTTTCTTCCCGGTAAAAGGTCTGAAAAAACACCCTTACGATTTGCAGTATAAAGTGTCATCAGATTATGCGCTGGCCGCCAGCCTGTATAAATCAGGCTACCCGTTCCGTCGCATGAAAGGGCTGGTGTCCGAATTTTCGATGGGCGGCGTGTCAACGTCAAATAATCTCGAGCTGTGTAAGGATGCCAAAAACGTGCAGCGCAGAATATTACGTGTGCCGGCATTCTGGGCAGAATTATCTTATTTATTACGCGTGCGCACCACGGGTAAAACGAAAGCCTTATATAACAAAGCCTGAATATAAGGAAACGTAATGCAGGATCTGAACGGTTTCTCCGTACCGAAAGGTTTTCGGGGCGCGGGCGGTATTAAAGTGCAGCTGTGGTGGGCCGTTCAGGCCACCTTATTTGCCTGGTCACCGCAAATACTGTACCGCTGGCGAGCATTTTTATTGCGCCTGTTTGGCGCAAAAATAGGAAAAAACGTAGTCATCCGACCTTCGGTAAAAATTACCTACCCCTGGAAATTAACGCTTGGGGATTACGCCTGGGTAGGGGATGACGCGGTGTTATATACCCTTGGCGAGATTACGATTGGCGCAAATTCGGTGGTTTCACAGAAGTGTTATTTGTGCACCGGCAGCCACGACTTTATGAGTCAGCATTTTGATATTACCGCTTCGCCTATTGTGATTGGTGAAAAATGCTGGCTGGCAACGGATGTTTTTGTTGCACCGGGTGTTTCTGTTGGCGATGGCACGGTCGTTGGTGCCCGCAGCAGCGTTTTTAAATCGCTACCGGCAAATAAAGTTTGCCGTGGCAACCCCGCAGTGGTGATACGCGAACGCGTTGAAACTGATTAAATTCATAAGTAGAGGAATATAAACATGTCTAAAGTCGCTCTCATCACCGGCGTTACCGGGCAGGATGGTTCTTACCTGGCAGAGTTTCTGCTGGAAAAAGGATATGAAGTTCACGGTATTAAGCGTCGTGCGTCTTCTTTCAATACCGAACGTGTGGATCACATCTATCAGGATCCGCACGCGGCAAACCCGAAATTCCATCTGCACTACGGCGACCTGACCGATACCTCCAACCTGACCCGTATCCTGCAGGAAGTTCAGCCGGATGAAGTGTACAACCTGGGCGCGATGAGCCACGTAGCGGTTTCCTTCGAATCCCCGGAATACACCGCTGACGTTGACGCCATGGGTACCCTGCGTCTGCTGGAAGCCATTCGCTTCCTCGGCCTTGAGAAGAAAACCCGCTTCTACCAGGCATCCACCTCCGAGCTGTACGGCCTGGTGCAGGAAATTCCGCAGAAAGAGACCACGCCGTTCTACCCGCGTTCTCCGTATGCAGTCGCAAAACTGTACGCTTACTGGATCACCGTGAACTACCGTGAATCCTACGGCATGTACGCCTGTAACGGCATCCTGTTCAACCACGAATCTCCACGCCGCGGCGAAACCTTCGTGACCCGCAAAATCACCCGCGCTATCGCGAACATCGCGCAGGGTCTGGAATCGTGCCTGCACCTCGGTAACATGGACTCCCTGCGTGACTGGGGCCATGCCAAAGACTACGTGAAAATGCAGTGGATGATGCTGCAGCAGGAACAGCCAGAAGACTTCGTGATCGCGACAGGCGTGCAGTACTCCGTGCGTCAGTTCGTGGAAATGGCTGCCGCGCAGCTGGGCATCAAGCTGCGCTTCGAAGGCACCGGCGTGGAAGAGAAGGGCATTGTGGTGTCCGTGACCGGCCATGACGCACCGGGCGTGAAGCCGGGCGACGTTATCGTTCAGGTTGACCCGCGCTACTTCCGTCCTGCTGAGGTGGAAACCCTGCTGGGCGACCCAACCAAAGCGCACGAGAAGCTGGGCTGGAAACCAGAAATCACTCTGCAGGAGATGGTTTCTGAGATGGTGGCCAAAGATCTTGAAGCAGCGAAAAAACACTCCCTGCTCAAGTCTCATGGCTACGAGGTTGCCATCGCGCTGGAGTCCTGAGAATGACAAAACAACGTATTTTTGTCGCCGGTCATCGCGGAATGGTGGGTTCCGCGATTGTTCGCCAGCTGGAGCAGCGCGGTGACGTAGAGGTGATTGTCCGCACCCGCGACGAGCTGAACCTGCTCGACAGCCGTGCGGTACAGGACTTCTTTGCTAACGAACGCATTGACCAGGTGTATCTGGCGGCGGCAAAGGTGGGCGGCATTGTTGCCAACAACACCTACCCGGCAGATTTCATCTACGAAAACATGATGATTGAGAGCAACATCATTCACGCGGCGCATCTGCACAACGTGAATAAGCTGCTGTTCCTCGGATCGTCCTGTATTTACCCGAAAATGGCGAAGCAGCCGATCGCCGAAAGCGAGCTGCTGCAGGGCACGCTTGAAGCGACCAACGAGCCGTACGCGATTGCCAAGATTGCCGGGATCAAGCTGTGCGAGTCCTATAACCGTCAGTACAACCGCGACTATCGTTCGGTGATGCCGACCAACCTGTACGGACCGCACGACAACTTCCACCCGAGCAACTCGCACGTGATCCCGGCGCTGCTGCGTCGCTTCCACGAGGCGACCGCCGAGAACGCACCGGACGTGGTGGTGTGGGGCAGCGGCACGCCGATGCGCGAATTCCTGCACGTGGACGACATGGCTGCCGCCAGCATCCACGTGATGGAGCTGGATCGCGAAGTGTGGCAGGAGAACACCGAGCCGATGCTGTCGCACATCAACGTGGGCACCGGCGTGGACTGCACCATTCGCGAACTGGCGCAGACCATCGCGCAGGTGGTGGGCTACAAAGGCCGCGTGGTGTTTGACGCGACCAAGCCGGACGGCACGCCGCGCAAGCTGCTGGACGTGACCCGTCTGCATCAGCTGGGCTGGTACCACGAGGTGTCACTGGAGCAGGGGCTGGCCAGTACCTACCAGTGGTTCCTGGAAAACCAGCACCGCTTCCGGGGGTAATGATGTTTTTAAGTCAGGAAGATTTTGCCACGGTGGTGCGTTCCACTCCGCTCATCTCAATTGATTTGATCGTGGAGAACGAACGCGGCGAGTTCTTGCTGGGGAAACGAACCAACCGTCCTGCACAGGGATTCTGGTTCGTGCCCGGCGGGCGCGTGCAGAAGGATGAGACGCTGAGCGATGCGTTTGAGCGTCTCACTCTGGCAGAGCTGGGCCTGCAGCTGCCGATGGCAGCGGGCCAGTTTTACGGGGTCTGGCAGCACTTCTATGACGATAACTTTTCGGGCACCGGGTTCACCACGCACTACATCGTGCTGGGGTTCCGCCTGAAGGTGAGTGAGGCAGACCTGCGTCTGCCTGATTCTCAGCATGACGACTACCGCTGGCAGACGCCAGAGGCGTTGCTGGCTAGCGACAATGTGCACGACAACAGCCGTGCCTATTTCCTGGCCGATCGTCAGTCTGAGGTGCCGGGACTATGAAGATCCTCGTATACGGAATCAACTACTCGCCGGAGTTAACCGGTATCGGGAAATACACCGGCGAGATGGTCGAGTGGATGGCGAGCCAGGGACATGACGTGCGGGTCATTACCGCGCCGCCGTATTACCCGGAATGGAAAGTAGGGGAGCGCTACTCAAGCTGGCGCTACCGTCGCGAAGAGGGAGCGGCGACCGTCTGGCGCTGCCCGCTGTATGTGCCTAAGCAGCCCTCGACGCTGAAGCGGCTGATTCATCTCGGCAGCTTTGCGCTAAGCAGCTTCTTCCCGCTGATGGCGCAGCGTCGCTGGAAGCCGGATCGCATCATTGGCGTGGTGCCGACGCTGTTTTGCACGCCGGGCATGCGCCTGCTGGGCAAACTCTCCGGCGCGCGCACGCTGCTGCACATTCAGGATTATGAAGTTGACGCCATGCTGGGCCTGGGGATGGCAGGCAAAAGCAAAGGCGGCAAGGTGGCGAAGCTCGCCAGCGCGTTTGAGCGCAGTGGGTTACACAACGTGGATTACGTCTCAACGATCTCGCGCTCAATGATGAACAAGGCGCAGGAGAAGGGCGTCCCGGCGGAAAAGGTGATCTTCTTCCCGAACTGGTCTGAAGTCGCGCGTTTTCGCGACGTGACTGAGCAAGACGCTCAGGCGCTGCGCGCAGAGCTCGGTTTGCCTGATGACCAAAAAATCATTCTTTATTCAGGCAACATCGGCGAAAAGCAGGGGCTGGAGAGCGTGATCGAAGCGGCCCAGCAGCTAAGCCAGCATCCGTGGACGTTTGTGATTGTCGGGCAGGGCGGTGGGAAAGCGCGGCTGGAAAAAATGGTAAGCGAACGCGGCCTGACCAACGTGAAGTTCTTCCCGCTTCAGTCCTATGAGGCACTGCCTGCGCTGCTGAAGATGGGTGACTGCCATCTGGTGGTGCAAAAACGCGGCGCGGCGGATGCGGTGCTGCCGTCCAAGCTGACCAACATTCTGGCAGTGGGCGGTAACGCGGTGATTACGGCAGAAGCCGAAACAGAATTAGGCCAGCTGTGTGACAGCTACCCGGGGATTGCGGTGTGCGTGGAGCCGGAATCGGTCCCGGCGCTGGTCACCGGCATTGAACAGGCACTCGCCATGCCAAAACTGAACACGGTGGCACGTGAATATGCCGAACGCACGCTCGAGAAAGAGAACGTGCTGAGCCAATTTATTGCAGATATACGGGGATAAATCATGAGTCAAACCACTTTGTATCCGGTTGTGATGGCTGGTGGCTCTGGTAGCCGGTTGTGGCCGCTGTCCCGCGTGCTCTATCCAAAACAGTTCCTCTGCCTGAAAGGGGAGCTCACCATGCTGCAAACGACGGTTAACCGTCTGCACGGCGTGGAGTGTGAAAGCCCGGTGGTGATTTGTAACGAACAGCACCGCTTTATTGTTGCCGAGCAGCTGCGCCAGCTGAACAAACTCACAGAAAACATCATTCTGGAGCCTGCCGGTCGTAACACTGCCCCTGCGATCGCCCTGGCGGCGCTGGCGGCAAAACGCAGCAGCCCGAACTGTGACCCGCTGATGCTGGTGCTGGCGGCGGACCACGTTATCCAGCAGGAGGACGCGTTCCGCGACGCGGTTCGTGCGGCCATTCCTTATGCCGACAGCGGCAAGCTGGTGACCTTCGGCATCGTGCCGGATCTGCCGGAAACCGGCTATGGCTATATCCGCCGCGGCAGCGTGACGCCGGGTGAAGGCGACAGCGTGGCGTTTGACGTGGCGCAGTTTGTTGAAAAACCGAATCTGGAAACCGCGCAGGCGTACGTCGCCAGCGGGGAGTACTACTGGAACAGTGGGATGTTCCTGTTCCGTGCCGGACGCTATCTGGAAGAATTGCAGAAGTATCGCCCGGACATTCTCAGCGCCTGCGAGAAAGCGATGGCCACGGTTGATCCGGACCTCGATTTTATCCGCGTGAACGAAGAGGCATTCCTCGCCTGTCCGGAAGAGTCCATTGACTACGCGGTGATGGAACGCACGGCTGATGCCGTCGTGGTGCCGATGGATGCGGGCTGGAGCGACGTTGGCTCCTGGTCCTCCCTGTGGGAGATCAGCGCCCATACCCCGGAGGGTAACGTCCATCACGGTGATGTGATTAGCCACAAAACGGAAAACAGCTACGTCTATGCCGAGTCCGGCCTGGTTACCACGGTTGGCGTGAAAGACCTGGTGGTGGTTCAGACCAAAGACGCCGTGCTCATTGCCGACCGTAACGCCGTGCAGGACGTTAAAAAAGTGGTGGAAAAAATCAAGGCGGATGGTCGCCACGAGCACCACATTCACCGCGAAGTGTACCGTCCGTGGGGCAAATATGACTCCATTGACGCAGGCGAGCGTTACCAGGTGAAACGCATCACCGTGAAGCCGGGTGAGGGGCTTTCTGTACAGATGCATCACCACCGTGCCGAGCACTGGGTAGTGGTCGCGGGCACGGCGAAAGTCACCATCGACGGCGAAGTCAAGCTGCTGGGTGAAAACGAATCCATCTATATTCCGCTGGGGGCGACGCACTGTCTGGAGAACCCGGGGAAAATTCCTCTCGACTTAATTGAGGTGCGCTCCGGCTCGTATCTGGAAGAGGACGATATCGTGCGCTTCCAGGACCGCTACGGGCGGGTGTAGCACTCCGCAACATGCCCGGTGGCGCTGCGCTTGCCGGGCCTACGAATGACAAAAAAATCAATTTGGCCATTTAGTGGTCAGGGCCGACTGTTGCCTGAAAAAGGGGTCATCATGGAAAAATTAACCTGTTTTAAAGCCTACGATATTCGCGGCAAGCTGGGTGAAGAGCTGAACGAAGATATCGCGTGGCGCATCGGCCGCGCGTACGGCGAATATCTCAAGCCAAAAACCATCGTGCTGGGCGGCGACGTGCGCCTGACCAGCGAGTCCCTGAAGCTGGCGCTGGCGAAAGGGCTGCAGGACGCGGGCGTTGACGTGCTGGATATCGGCCTTTCCGGGACCGAAGAGATTTACTTTGCCACCTTCCACCTCGGCGTGGACGGCGGTATCGAAGTGACCGCCAGCCACAACCCGATGGACTACAACGGCATGAAGCTGGTGCGCAAGGGCGCTCGCCCTATCAGTGGCGACACCGGCCTGCGCGACGTGCAGCGCCTGGCGGAAGCCAACGATTTCCCGCCGGTTAACGACGCGAAGCGCGGCAGCTACAAGCAGATCAATTTGCAAAAAGAGTACATCGACCACCTGCTGGGCTACATCAACGTGGCGAACTTCAAGCCGCTGAAGCTGGTGATTAACTCCGGCAACGGCGCGGCCGGCCCGGTGGTGGACGCTCTCGAAGCCCGCTTTAAAGAACTGAACGTGCCGGTGACCTTCGTCAAAGTGCACAACACCCCGGACGGCAACTTCCCGAACGGTATTCCTAACCCGCTGCTGCCGGAGTGCCGCGACGATACCCGCAACGCGGTGATTGAGCACGGCGCGGATATGGGCATCGCCTTTGACGGCGACTTCGACCGCTGCTTCCTGTTCGACGAGAACGGGCAGTTCATTGAGGGCTACTACATTGTCGGCCTGCTGGCGGAAGCGTTCCTCGAGAAAAACCCGGGCGCGAAGATCATTCATGACCCGCGCCTTTCCTGGAACACCGTCGACGTGGTGTCCGCGGCAGGCGGCACGCCGGTAATGTCCAAAACCGGCCATGCCTTCATCAAAGAGCGCATGCGCGAAGAAGACGCCATCTACGGCGGCGAAATGAGCGCCCACCACTATTTCCGCGACTTTGCCTACTGCGACAGCGGGATGATCCCGTGGCTGCTGGTGACCGAACTGCTGTGCCTGAAGGGGAAAACGCTGAGCGAGCAGGTAGCGGACCGCATGGCGGCGTTCCCGGCGAGCGGGGAGATCAACAGCAAGCTGGCGCAGCCAGCCGAGGCCATTGCCCGCGTGGAGCAGCACTTTGCCATTCACGCGCTGGAAATTGACCGTACAGACGGTATCAGCATGGCGTTCCCGCAGTGGCGCTTTAACCTGCGCTCGTCCAACACCGAGCCGGTGGTGCGCCTGAACGTGGAATCCCGCGCTGACACCGCGCTGATGGAAGCCCGAACGAAGGACATTCTGGCGCTGTTGAATCAGTAATATTTGCCCCTCCCGGTGGGAGGGGGAACTGAATACAGGAACAACGATGACGAATCTAAAAAAACGCGAACGAGCGAGAACGAATGCATCGTTAATCTCTATGGTGCAGCGTTTTTCTGATATCACCATCATGGTCGGTGGATTGTGGGCGGTGTGTCGGATCAGCGGGCAATCGTTCTTATATATGCATCTGCTGATGGCGCTGATTGCGCTGGTCGTGTTTCAGATGATCGGCGGGATGACGGATTTCTATCGTTCGTGGCGCGGCGTCAAAATGACCACCGAACTGATGCTGCTGCTGCAGAACTGGACCCTGAGCCTGATCTTCAGCGCGGGCCTGGTGGCGTTCAGCCATGATTTTGACAATCGTCTGGTGACCTATCTCTGCTGGTATCTGCTGACCTGCGTCGGCATGGTGGTTTGCCGCTCTCTTATCCGCTTTGGCGCGGGCTGGCTGCGCAACCGGGGTTATAACCGTCGCTTCGTTGCCGTGGCAGGGGATTTGCCGGTCGGGCGGGTTCTGCTCGACAGCTTCCGCAAAGAGCCGTGGTTAGGTTTTGAAGTGGTGGGGATTTATCACGACGCGAAGCCTGGCGGCGTGCCTGCGGACTGGGCGGGCAATTACGAGCAGCTTATTGAAGACGCGAAAGCCGGCAAAATTCACAACGTCTACATCGCCATGCAGATGAAAGACGAATCCCGCATTAAGCAACTGATGCGCGAGCTGGCGGATACCACCTGTTCGGTGATCCTGATCCCGGACGTGTTTACGTTCAACATCCTTCACTCCCGCATTGAAGAGGTGAACGGTGTGCCGGTCGTACCGCTGTACGACACGCCGCTGTCAGGTATTAACCGCGTGCTGAAGCGTCTGGAAGATATCGTGCTCTCTTCGCTGATTTTACTGCTCATCTCCCCGGTGCTGTGCTGCATCGCCCTGGCGGTGAAGCTGAGCTCTCCCGGACCGGTTATCTTCCGTCAGACCCGCTACGGCATGGACGGTAAGCCGATTATGGTGTGGAAATTCCGCTCCATGAAGGTGATGGAAAACGACAAGGTGGTAACCCAGGCAACGCAGAACGATCCGCGCGTCACCCGCGTGGGGAACTTCCTGCGTCGTACCTCGCTGGACGAGCTGCCGCAGTTCATCAACGTGTTCACCGGCGGGATGTCGATTGTCGGACCTCGCCCGCACGCGGTCGCGCATAACGAGCAGTACCGTTCGCTGATTGAAGGCTACATGCTGCGCCATAAGGTGAAGCCAGGCATCACGGGCTGGGCGCAGATTAACGGCTGGCGCGGTGAAACCGACACGCTGGAAAAAATGGAAAAACGTATTGAGTTCGATCTGGAGTACATCCGTGAGTGGAGCGTCTGGTTCGATATCAAGATTGTTTTTCTGACTATCTTCAAAGGTTTCGTGAACAAAGCGGCGTATTAAGATGAGCTTACGTGAAAAAACCATCAGCGGCGCGAAGTGGTCAGCGATGGCGACTATCGTCATCATTGGCCTTGGCCTGGTGCAGATGACCGTCCTGGCGCGCATTATCGATAATCACCAGTTCGGTCTGCTGACCGTTTCGCTGGTGATTATCGCGCTGGCCGATACGCTGTCTGACTTTGGTATCGCCAACTCGATTATCCAGCGCAAAGAGATTAGCCACCTTGAACTGACCACGCTCTACTGGCTGAACGTGGGGCTGGGGATTTTCGTGTTTGTGCTGGTCTTCCTGCTGAGCGACACCATCGCCAGCGTGCTGCACAACCCGGATCTCGCGCCGCTGATGCGTACGCTGTCGTTTGCTTTCGTGGTGATCCCGCACGGGCAGCAGTTCCGCGCGCTGATGCAAAAAGAGCTCGAGTTCAACAAGATCGGCATGATCGAGACCAGCGCCGTGCTGGCGGGCTTTACCTTCACCGTGGTGAGCGCCCATTTCTGGCCGCTGGCGATGACGGCCATTCTGGGGTATCTGGTTAACTCTGCCGTACGCACGCTGCTGTTTGGCTATTTTGGCCGCAAAATCTACCGTCCGGGGCTGCATTTCTCGCTGGCTTCCGTCTCCTCCAACCTGCGCTTTGGCGCATGGCTGACGGCGGACAGTATCATCAACTATGTAAATACCAACCTCTCAACGCTGGTGCTGGCACGTATTCTGGGCGCGAGCGTGGCGGGGGGCTACAACCTGGCCTACAACGTTGCGGTCGTTCCCCCGATGAAGCTGAACCCGATTATTACCCGCGTGCTGTTCCCGGCGTTTGCCAAGATTCAGGACGACACCGAGAAGCTGCGCGTCAATTTTTACAAGCTGCTTTCGGTGGTGGGGATTATTAACTTCCCGGTGCTGCTGGGGCTGATGGTGGTTTCCAGCAACTTCGTGCCGCTGGTGTTTGGCGAAAAGTGGAACGGAATTATCCCGATCCTGCAGCTGCTTTGCGTGGTGGGGCTGCTGCGCTCCGTGGGGAATCCGATTGGTTCCCTGCTGATGGCGAAGGCGCGCGTGGATATCAGCTTTAAGTTCAACGTCTTTAAAACCTTCCTGTTTATTCCGGCAATTATCGTGGGTGGACACATGGCGGGTGCCATCGGCGTCACGCTGGCCTTCCTGCTGGTGCAGATTATCAACACCGTTCTGAGCTACTTCATCATGATCAAACCGGTGCTGGGTTCCAGCTACCGTCAGTACATCCTGAGCCTATGGCTGCCGTTTTATCTCTCCTTACCCACGCTTGCGGTCAGCTATGGCCTGGGCGTGGTGCTCAGCGGTCATCTGCCGCTGGCGGCGCTGCTGGCGGTTCAGGTCGCCGCGGGCGCGCTGGCCTTCGTCGTGATGATTGTGCTGTCGCGCAATGCGCTGGTGGTAGAGATGAAGCGCCAGTTTTGCCGTAACGAAAAAATGAAAACGCTGCTTCGCGCAGGCTAGTTATTTAAGAGGCCATTATGAAATTATTAATTCTTGGCAACCATACCTGCGGCAACCGTGGCGACAGCGCCATCCTGCGCGGTTTACTGGATGCGATTAACACCCTTAAGCCTGAGACCGAAGTGGACGTGATGAGCCGTTATCCGGTCAGTTCATCCTGGTTACTGAACCGTCCGGTGATGGGCGACCCGCTCTACAGCCAGATGAAACAGCATAACAACGCCGCGGGCGTGATGGGGCGCGTGAAGAAAGTGCTGCGCCGTCGCTACCAGCACCAGGTGCTGCTTTCCCGCGTGACCGACACCGGCAAGCTGCGCAACATCGCTATCGCGCAGGGCTTTACCGATTTCGTTCGTCTGCTGTCGGGCTATGACGCCATTATCCAGGTTGGCGGTTCGTTCTTCGTCGATCTCTACGGCGTGCCGCAGTTTGAGCATGCGCTTTGTACGTTCATGGCGAAAAAGCCGCTGTTTATGATTGGTCACAGCGTGGGGCCTTTCCAGGACCCGCAGTTTAACCAGCTGGCAAACTACGTGTTTGGTCACTGCGACGCGCTGATCCTGCGCGAGTCGGTTAGCCTCGACATGATGAAGCGCAGCGAGATCGACACGTCAAAAGTTGAGCACGGCGTGGACACGGCCTGGCTGGTGGATCACCAGGACGACAGCTTCCAGGCAAGCTACGCGGTGCAGCACTGGCTCGACGTAGCGGCGAAACAGAAAACCGTTGCGATTACCCTGCGCGAGCTGGCGCCCTTCGATAAGCGTTTAGGCACGACGCAGGCGGCGTATGAGAAAGCGTTCGCCGACGTGGTGAACCGCGTGCTGGACAGCGGTTATCAGGTCCTGGCGCTGTCCACCTGCACCGGGATCGACAGCTACAACAAAGATGACCGCATGGTGGCGCTGAACCTGCGCAATCTTGTCAACGACCCGTCCCGCTATCACGTGGTGATGGACGAACTGAACGACCTGGAGATGGGCAAGCTGCTCTCCGCCTGCGACCTGACCGTAGGCACCCGTCTGCACTCGGCGATTATCTCGATGAACTTCGGTACGCCGGCCATTGCCATCAACTATGAGCACAAATCCGCCGGGATTATGCAGCAGCTCGGCATGCCGGAAATGGCCGTGGATATCCGTCATCTGCTGGATGGTTCGCTCGGCGCGATGGTGGGGGACAGCCTGGGCCAGCTGCCGGCCATCAATGAACGCCTGGCCGCGGCGGTGAAAGCCGAGCGCGAAAAAGGGATCGGCATGGTGAAATCGGTACTGGATCGCGTACGGGAGGGGAAATGAAGGTTGATTTCTTCTTGCTGAAATTTCCGCTGTCGTCTGAAACGTTTGTCCTGAACCAAATCACCGCGTTTATCGATATGGGATATGACGTGGAGATTATCGCCCTGCAAAAGGGCGATACCCAAAACACCCATGCGGCGTATACCCAGTATGGGCTGGAGGCGAAAACCCGCTGGCTGCAGGATGAGCCTTCCGGGAAGGTGAGCAAGCTGCGCCACCGGGCCAGCCGGACCTTACGCGGGATCCATCGCGCGTCGACCTGGCGCGCGCTGAATGTGACCCGCTATGGCGCAGAGTCCCGCAATTTGATCCTGTCGGCCATCTGCGGGCAAACGGCGCAGCCGTATCGTGCGGACGTGTTTATCGCCCACTTTGGCCCGGCGGGCGTTACCGCCGCGAAGCTGCGCGAGCTGGGGGTGATTGACGGTAAAATCGCGACCATCTTCCACGGCATTGATATTTCCAGCCGTGAAGTGCTGAACCACTATACCCCGGAGTATCAGCAGCTTTTCCGACGCGGTGACGTGATGCTTCCCATTAGTGAACTGTGGGCCGGACGGCTTAAAAACATGGGCTGCCCGGGAGAGAAAATTGCCGTTTCGCGTATGGGGGTGGATCTTACCCGCTTCACTCGCCGCCCGGTGAAGGTGCCGGGCAAACCGCTGCAGATCATCTCCGTCGCGCGTCTGACCGAGAAGAAAGGGCTGCATGTGGCCATTGAAGCCTGCCGCCAGCTGAAGGCGCGCGGGGTGGATTTCCACTATCGCATTCTCGGCATTGGGCCGTGGGAGCGTCGTCTGCGCACGCTTATCGAGCAGTATCAGCTGGAAGATGTTGTCGAGATGCCGGGCTTCAAGCCGAGCCACGAGGTCAAGGCCATGCTTGATGAAGCGGATGTGTTCCTGCTGCCTTCCGTCACGGGCACCGATGGCGATATGGAAGGCATTCCGGTGGCGCTGATGGAGGCGATGGCCGTGGGGATTCCAGTGGTATCGACCCTGCACAGCGGGATCCCGGAGCTTATCCAGTCTGACTATTCCGGCTGGCTGGTGCCGGAAAATAACGCCATGGCCCTGGCCGATCGATTAGCGGCATTCAGCGACATCGACCAGCAGGCGCTGGAGCCCGTGCTCCACAATGCCCGACAAAAAGTAGAAACCGATTTTAACCAGCAGGTGATTAATCGCCGGTTAGCGAGCCTGCTGCAAACGTTGTAACGCCGAGGTTGTATGCTGAAAAAGATTACCCGACGCACCTTCGTCTCTTCTCTGTCCGTTCTGGCCGCCGCGCCGCTGCTGTCGCCCCGCCTTGCGCGGGCGGCAGCCGGAAGAACGGTTTCTGTGAATCAGTACAATAACAACGACTGGATTGCCGCCTTTAAGCAGGCGTTTAAAGATGGGGACACGGTTGTTGTCCCTGCGGGGCTCACCTGCGAAAACATCAATACGGGCATTTTCATTCCCGACGGGAAAACGCTGCTGATCCGCGGGGCGTTAACCGGCAACGGACGCGGCCGCTTCGTCCTTCAGGAGGGCAGTAAGGTCATTGGCGAGGGCGCGGGACGCACGGAAAATATTACCCTGGACGTTCGCGGCTCTGACTGTGCGATCAAAGGACTCGCGATGAGCGGGTTTGGTCCGGTGACGCAGATCTACATCGGCGGGAAGAAGCCCAGCGTGATGCGCAATCTTGTCATTGATAACATCAGCGTGAGCCAGGCCAACTATGCCATCCTGCGCCAGGGTTTCCATAACCAGGTGGACGGCGCCCGCATCACCAACAGCAAGTTTAGCCACCTGCAGGGCGATGCCATCGAGTGGAACGTCGCCATCAATGACCGCAATATCCTGATTTCCGACCATGTGATCGACAACATTAACTGCACGAACGGCAAGATCAACTGGGGCATTGGCATTGGCCTCGCCGGAAGCACCTACGATAATGACTATCCGGAAAAGCAAACTGTTAAGAACTTCGTGGTGGCCAACATCACCGGCAGCAACTGCCGTCAGCTCGTGCACGTTGAAAACGGCAAGCATTTTGTTATCCGTAATATAAAGGCCAAAAATATTACGCCCGACTTCAGTAAAAAGGCGGGAATAGACAACGCCACGGTAGCAATTTATGGCTGTGATAATTTCATTATCGATAATGTCGACATGGTAAATAGTGCCGGAATGCTCATCGGCTACGGCGTGATTAAAGGCGATTATTTGTCCATTCCGCAAAACTTTAAGCTCAACAATATTCACCTCGATAATCGCCAGCTGGCGTATAAGCTGCGCGGAATACAAATTTCATCCGGCAACGCCACGTCATTTGTTGCGATTACTAACCTCGAGATGCAGCGCGCTACCCTGGAACTGCACAATAAGCCTCAGCATCTTTTCTTAAGAAATATCAATGTGATGCAGGAAGCTGCCGTGGGGCCTGCCCTGAAGATCAATTTCGACCTGCGCAAGGACGTGCGGGGCAAATTTATGGCTAAAGAGGAGACGCTACTGTCGCTGGCGAACATAAAAGCCGTCAATGAGAAGGGGCAAAGCTCGGTGGATATCGACCGGGTTGATCAGCAGGTGGTGAATACCGAGCGGCTGAATTTTGCGCTTCCGCACAGATAATCGACAATTGTCGATTTTGGGACTATTCCTGGCACAAAAGCGTGATCTAATCAGATTACAACTACAGAAATTAGTGTAGCCAGGGCGTAACATTACCTAATAATCACGGCAAATCATGCTGGCGAAAACGGGTTTAAGAGCTATAATTCGTCAACCATTTTAAGGTGGAAGATATAATGATTAATTTGAAAGCAGTCATTCCGGTAGCAGGCTTGGGCATGCATATGCTGCCAGCCACTAAAGCCATTCCTAAAGAGATGCTGCCGATCGTCGACAAGCCGATGATTCAGTACATTGTCGACGAGATTGTTGCTGCAGGGATCAAAGAAATCGTCCTGGTTACGCACTCGTCTAAGAATGCGGTAGAAAACCACTTCGACACCTCTTACGAACTCGAGGCGCTGCTTGAGCAGCGCGTCAAACGCCAGCTGCTGGCGGAAGTACAGTCTATTTGTCCGCCGGGCGTGACCATCATGAACGTGCGCCAGGCGCAGCCGCTGGGGCTGGGTCACTCCATTCTGTGCGCCCGTCCGGTTGTAGGTGATAACCCGTTCATCGTTGTGCTGCCGGACATCATCATTGATACCGCGTCTGCCGATCCGCTGCGTTACAACCTGGCGGCAATGGTGGCACGTTTCAATGAAACGGGCCGTAGCCAGGTACTGGCGAAACGCATGAAAGGGGATCTCTCCGAGTACTCCGTTATTCAGACGAAAGAGCCGCTGGAGACGGAAGGGCAGGTGAGCCGCATCGTTGAGTTCATCGAAAAGCCGGATCAGCCGCAGACGCTGGATTCCGACCTGATGGCGGTTGGCCGCTATGTTCTGAACGCAGATATCTGGGCCGAGCTGGAAAAAACCGCGCCAGGTGCCTGGGACCGTATCCAGTTGACCGACGCCATTGCCGAGCTGGCGAAAAAGCAGTCCGTTGATGCGATGCTAATGACAGGTGATAGCTATGACTGCGGTAAGAAAATGGGGTATATGCAGGCGTTTGTGAACTATGGGCTGCGCAACCTGAAGGAAGGGGCGAAGTTCAGAAGTCGGATTGAGAAGTTGCTGGCTGACAACTGACCCCCTCAGAACAAACCTTAACTATTCGAATGACAACTGATATTCTGTAAGTGTATATTGCTTAAGAATATTTGTTGTCATTTGTTACGTATAGCGACTGCATTCTATATCGAATTTCTGTGCGATAGAAAGCATCTTTTCACTTGTATCTGTTGCGCCTTAGGATCACAATCGAACCTTGTTTCGGATAGAGTCGGTTTCATGCGTTATAACATTTGCCCGGAAGCAGTTCAGTGCACTGGTAGCTGTAAAGCCAGGGGCGGTAGCATGGTTTTTATCCATATCACCTTCTGATTTGGCCCGGGTATATTTATATAATGGTGCTAAATGAAAAAAAAATTGATAATTATTGGGGCAGGGGGCTTTGCTAAAGCAGTAATAGATAGCCTGGATCATAATCAATTCTCGGTAGAAGGCTTTTTGGATAGCATAAAAACGGGATCCCATCAAGGATATCCGATATTGGGACATTCATTGAAAGATATCCCCGAGGTTAGAGAATATAAGTATTTTATTGCAATCGGGGATCCAGATGACAGGGCATTATGGTTCCAAAAAATTAAGGATGCTGAGCTTGAAACAATAAATGTGATCGATAAAACATCTATCGTATCGTCACGCTCCACCCTTGGAACCTGTATTTATATCGGTAAAATGGCGATTGTAAATTGCGATTCCTATCTGGAAGATGGTGTTGTAATAAATACACGAGCCTTGGTTGAACATGGCAATCATATTTCCTACTGCTCAAATATTTCCACAAATGTCGTTCTCAATGGCGATGTTCGTGTTGGTGAAAAAACCTTTATCGGTAGTTGTACCGTTGTCAATGGGCAATTAACTATCGGAAACTCAACTATTGTTGGCTCAGGTTCGGTTGTTATTCGAGATATACCCAATAATGTGGTTGTCGCTGGGTCCCCAACTAGACTAATAAAAGAAAGGAACAAAAATGGCTAATATTTATATTGTCGCTGAAATCGGTTGTAATCACAATGGTGATTTTAAATTAGCCAAGCAAATGGTTGATGAGGCAAAGAAAGCGGGTGTAGATGCTGTAAAATTCCAAACATTCAAAGCAGACCAGCTTATTTCGAAATATGCACCGAAAGCTGAATATCAAATAAAAGTTACCGGGAGCGAGGAATCTCAGTTAGATATGACGAGAAAGCTGGAACTTCCCTATGATGAGTTTATAAAGCTTGAAGAATATGCAAAATCATTAGGTTTGGATGTTTTTTCTACTCCTTTCGATTTTGATTCTATTGATTTCCTCGCATCTAGACACCAAAAAGTTTGGAAGATTCCATCTGGAGAGTTACTTAATTTACCTTATCTTGAAAAAATTGCGCGACTGCCAATCGAAAATAAAAAAATAGTAATTTCTACAGGTATGGCAACGACTGAAGAAATTAAGATGGCACTTAAAATACTTAGCGACAATGGTATTTCGTCTTCAAGTATTACAATACTCCATTGCAATACGGAATATCCAACACCTTTCGAAGATGTCAACCTAAACACTATCGCAGGATTTAAAAATATTTTCAGTGAATATAATGTTGGATTCTCTGATCATTCTCCTGGATATTTTGCTGGTATAGCATCTGTGCCATATGGCATCACTTTCATTGAAAAACACTTTACCCTTAATAAAGATTTCGAAGGCCCGGATCATAAGGCATCAGTTACTCCAGATGAATTGAAATTATTATGTGAAGGAATTCGAGCGGTTGAGCAATCTTTAGGAAGCTTTGAGAAATTAGTCACTCCATCAGAAAGAAAAAATAAGATAGTAGCAAGAAAATCTATTGTAGCAAACCGAAAAATAAAAAAAGATGAAGTGTTTACAATTGAAAATATTACAACAAAGCGTCCTGGAAATGGAATCAGTCCTATGCACTGGTATGACTTATTGGGCCAGAAAGCACAAACCGATTTTGAAGAAGATCAGTTGATTGTCCATTCGGGTTTTAAAGAACAAGAGGTATAATTTGGAATGCTTAAGAAGATAGCAATCATACCTGCGCGCTCTGGGTCCAAAGGATTAGCAAATAAAAATGTTTTAATGCTAATAGACCGCCCATTAATTGCTTATACTATTGAAGCGGCAAAAAAATCTGAATTATTCGAACATGTCATTGTTTCGACTGATTCTCATGAATATAAAGCCATCGCCGAATATTATGGAGCAGAAGTTGTGATGCGCGGTGAAGAATTATCTTCAGATGCTGCTACCTCTTTTATGGTTGTTGAAGACGTTCTTAATAAATATGAAAATTTTGATTACTTCGTATTATTACAACCAACTTCACCTTTCCGTACAGCCGAACATATCTGTGAGGCTGTGAATTTGTTTGAGAAAGCAACCCATGCTAAATTTCTGTCTTCGGTTGTAGAAAGTAGTAAAAGCATTGATTTGATTAAGCCGATTTCTGAATCTTTGAGTATGGCTAGTTTTGATTTGGATTACAGTAATTATAGGCGTCAAAATTACAAACAGTATACGCCTAATGGGGCTATATTTATCGGTTATAATGATGATTATATCCGTCAGAAGCACTTTTTCGGAGCAGAAAGTATCGCATATATTATGTCGAAGGAAGATTCTGTCGATATAGATGACAGGCTGGATTTTGATATTGCAATTATGTTGATGAATAAAAGGCTAAAAAATGAGCTCTTACTGAGTTCTGTAAATAGACGTATACAAGAAAAGAAAGATGCTTTCAAGTATTGCAAACCAGTGACATTAATTGGTCATTCAATTTTTGATTTTTGGAATGTTGAACTTTTAGGTGATAAAAAAGTTAACAATTTTGGTATCGCTGGAATAACGTCAGAGCAATATTTCAATCTTATATTAAAAAATGGATTAATCGATAGTATTGGTGATAATGTATTTATTATGGCAGGCACTAACGATATTGTAATCGATGGATGGAGTCCTGATTATACTGTCCGCTGGGTTAACAAAATTATTGATTATTTATTGTGCTTAAATCAAAAGGCCAAAATATTTGTTCTTAGTGTCCCACCAGTCATTGGCAGAATAGAACGAAATAACAATACTATAGAAATTTTGAACCAGGTTCTTAAAGCTGATATTGAAAACAAAAGAAATATTAAATGGCTTCAGTTAAGCAAGGATTTTTACGATGCTTATGGTAATCTAAATATAGAATTTACAAATGACGGATTACATTTTAGCAACTACGCTTATAAATGCCTTGAAAAATTAATTTTGAGTTATTTGGAATGAAAAAGAAAATTCTGTATGTCACTGGCTCACGAGCCGAATACGGTATCATGAAGCGCCTTCTTCTAGCTCTCAGAGATGACGAAGATATAGAGTTATCAATAGTCGCTACTGGTATGCATTGCGATGAAAAATATGGCTTAACCTATAAAAATATTGAAAGTGATGGCTTGATTGTTAACAAGCTAATCAATATCAACATCAATAATTCAACCAATGCTGACGTTATTAACTCAATGTCAGTCTGTCAAAAAGCATTTGGCTTATATTTTCAGAATAACAAATATGATGCCGTAATGATTCTTGGTGACCGTTATGAGATTTTCTCTGTCGCGATAGCTGCTGCTATGCATAATCTACCAATCATTCATCTTCATGGTGGAGAAAAAACATTAGGTAATTATGATGAGTTTATACGGCATGCTATAACTAAAATGTCTCGGCTTCATTTTGCCTCGACTGAGGAATACAGAAAAAGAATAATACAGATGGGAGAGCATCCTGAAAGTGTAGTTAACATTGGCGCACTTGGGGCAGAAAATGCACTTTCAATGGAATTGCCTTCAAAAAATAAACTTGAAGATAATTTCGGCTCCTTAAAAAGTCCTTATTTTGTGGTGGTTTTCCATCCAGAAACATTAAGTTCCGTTTCACCGGGATATCAGGTTACTGAGCTTCTTAATGCATTGCAAAAATTTAACGATCGCTATGAATATATATTTATAGGGTCAAATTCAGATACTGGTTCAGAGGAGATAATGACAAAAATTATCAATTTTTGTCATTCGACAAACTCTAGGATTTTTACGTCGGTTAAACCTGAAGAGTATCTTGCGCTAAACAAATATTCACAAGGCCTTATTGGTAACTCTTCTTCCGGGTTGATTGAAATCCCGTCATTACATATTCCAACTATAAATATCGGTGATCGCCAGAGGGGGAGAGTGCGCGGAGTGAGTGTCATCGATTGCTTGTGCAATACGAACGCTATCGTACAGGCGATCAATACCAGTCAAGAATGTGAATTTCGTGAAAAAATTAAAACCTCTGAAAACCCCTATTATAAAAATGATGTACTGAAAGCAGCATTGACAGCGATAAAAACTTTTCTGGAAGAGAATATTACAGAATACAAGGATTTTTATGATCTCTAACTTGAGTATAAACATTGGTCTCTTAAAATGAATTTGGTCAGGAATTCAACAATATATTTATCTTCAAATATATTAAATGCATTGGTACCTTTTCTTTTGCTACCAATTTTGACACATAATCTCAATCCTGGAGACTATGGTCAGATTGCTATGTTTCAGACTCTTGTTAGTGGACTCGCTGCTTTAACAGGGCTCAATACGATAGGTGCTGCAAATCGCCGCTATTATGATGACCAGACTCAAAATGAACTTAGTACATACAATGGAGCATGTATACACATACTTCTGTTGAGCTCGATTATACTTATTTTAGCTGCGACATTATTTAGCACGCAATTAAGTGAGTTGCTTAATATACCATCTTATTGGATTTACTTGGCAATAATTGTTTCTGCTGGAACCTTTATCATTCAGTTACGATTAGCGCAGTGGCAAATTCGTGAGCGAGCCTGGAATTACGGTTTTTTGCAAGTATCACAAAGTGTCTTTATTTTTGTATTAACATTAATTTTTCTTTTCGTAGTTAAGCAAGGTGCAGTTAGTCGCATCAACGCTTTGCTCTTAGGCACTATAGTCTATGTACTGTTCTCATTATTTACGCTTTTTAAAGAACGCTTATTAAATATTAAGACCATAAATACAGATTATATTAAAGATGCACTAAAGTTTGGCATACCTCTCGTCCCTCATATTGTTGGGATTTTCTTTTTAAGTGCGATAGACCGTATACTGATAAGCGGAAAGCTCGGTATAGAGGAAGCTGGGGTTTATATGCTAGGGGTTCAATTAAGTCTTGGAATGGTTGTAGTATTCGATGCCATTAACAAGGCTTTGATTCCGTGGCTCTTCAGAACCCTATCTGTGAATGATGTAGTCAAACTAAAAAAATTGGTAAGATTTTCATATTGCTATTTTGTCGTTTTATCTTTCCTTGGTGCTTTATCTTTTTGGATTGGCCCGCTTGTCGTAAATCTATTCGCAGGCCCTCAGTACCAACAAGCAACAAGCGTAATAGGTTGGCTCTGTCTAGGTCAGGCGTTTAATGGAATGTATTTGATGGTTACAAATTATCTGTTTTATGCAAAAAAGACCGGGCGTTTATCAATCATTACTATAAGCTCTGGGGTGTTTAATATTGTACTTTTACTCATAATGATGAAAATCAATGGAATAATTGGTGTGGCGATGGCTTTTTCGATATCAATGTTTATAAGGTTTATTGCTACATGGGCTCTTGTTTGGCAGTTAAATCTTGTATCGTGGAACATCCTTAAAAAAGCATAATGCAGCACTTCCACTTTATGAGGTATATCCTTTTAAAGTTATTTGTAACACACCATAATAGAGTAACACTGTTTATACTATATTTAAGGATTTACCTGGTGAATATAAGCGTATTCTTGTTTTACAGAATTATTTTGCTGTCTTTGACAGGTATTCTTGCCCTAATAAATGCTTTTGGACAAGATGTAAATATAGCCGGGGTCGTTGTTTTATTAACGTATCTATTCGTAGTATTCTATTATCGTCCTATTGAATTTGCTAACAACTTGATTTTTTTTATTATTCTTGTTGCTATGCTAATTGGCGGCGCTTTGATTGAAAGTGGCACTTATCTTTTTGAAATAAACGCATATAGCTATTGGAATGGAACATTCATAGTAAATTTATTTTTTTCCCTTATTTTTATCGAGTTTTTGTTAGTAAATCTGGCACCAACTCGTTCCAAATCTGTTCTAAAAATCAATCGTTTCAATATCGAAGTGATAATTATTGTTTTTATAGTTATATTATATGCGACTTTTTTGCATACCGGTGTACCATTATTTAATGGCACTCACCGAACTGTGTATTTTAGTACAATAGTGCCAGGGTATGTCAATTTGATAAAAGGGAGATTGAGTTTCGTGTGCCTTGCGCTTGGCATGTACTATTTTAATACCAGATACAAACGTTATCTCATTTACTTTGCGCTTATTGTTATTTATCATATCTTATGTTCGATCAAAGGTGGTGAGTTATTAATTATATTATACTGTTTTTATTTGCCAATCACCCTTCATTATGCAACAAGATATGGAGAAGCAGAGAAACAAAAACTTTATAAAAAAATACGAACGACTCTTTTGTTTTTCATTGTGGGTATTTTTTCAGTAATATTTATTAACTATCAGACAGTCGAAAACTATGATAGTGGTACATCTGCAATCGAGAAAATTCAAAAGCGTATCGAAGCTGCAGGACAGGTTTGGTGGGTAATTAATGATGATAGTCAGGTTCCGGAAAAAATTCGGTGGGATAAGTTTGCGCAAAACTTTTCTGCAGGTAATAATAAGTTCGATCAGGGAATGAATGAGCTTATGAATGTTGTGGTTCCGCCTAAAACGTTAGATGAATGGCGCTCAACAGAAGACCGCGGAAGAAGTCTTGCAAATGGATTTCCTGCCATAGGATATTATTATTTTGGTTATATAGGTGTAACACTCTTCTTAATTATATTTGGCTTTATTATTATAGTCATTAAAAAAGATATCCTTGCATCATTTGAAAGTGGTGATGTACTTTCATTTCTTTTTTTAGGACCTATCCTTGAGTTGATAATTCGAGTTGTAGCCCAGGGAGATATTAATCTTTTCTTTGAGGCTAGAACCTATGCAATATTTATTGCCTATATGGCTTACAGCCTTATGAAAAAAGCAGTAGTTGGGGTTAATAGATAATGAGAGTAAATTATTTCTTTTTATGGAATTATAATAAATTTCCATTTGTATACTCAATGATGAGAGGAGATGAGAAGAATATAATCATAATTAATACTCAAGATTGTAATGAACTCTATGCCAGTTTACTTGCTCTGAAGAAGTTAGATAAGATTTTTGATGTGATTCTTTTCAAGAACAATGTCACTGAATATATTTTTAATATTCTGGAAAGAATATCTATTTATCCGTTTAGAAAAAAGAACCATATCATCAATTTTTACCTTGATGGTTTTGTTGGCTATTATCCTTTGGTATTAGCTAATATAGGTCAACCGGATAAAGTTTTCTTTTACGAGGAAGGCGAAAGTACATATTGCGAAGATGTTCTTTTTGAAAAGAAAACAAAACCACAATTAAAAAGCATCATTAATACGTTCATAAAAAAGATACTCTTTGTTCAGCAAAACTCTATTAATGACATCTCAGGGTTTTATGTCAGAGATAAAAAACGTCTTGAAAGAATATTATCAACCAAAAAAGATTTGTTATGTAAGTTCCCTGTTCAAGAAATAGATGATATTCAAGCCATCAAAAACTTTTCTGAGAATGATAAGGGAGTTATTAAAGCTGTTTTCTTTAATGATTTTGACTGCGACTTCACACCTTATAACTCTAAAAAAGCAATTGTTTTAACGCAGCCAACTTATCTTTATGGCATGCATTCGAAAGAAGAGTTAGCCGACCTTTTTAATCGAGAAATAATAAAGCTCAAAGAAAATAATTATGATGTTTTTTTGAAATTACACCCTAGAGAAAAAGAAGATATTTATATTAAAGATAATGTTCGACGCATTAATGGGAAATTCCCATTCGAGTTATTGGCGATTTATAATATTCAGTTTGATGTAGGGTTAACATACAATTCAACAGCGATTAATTCCAGTTTAATTAAAAATAAAATATTGCTTAGTCAATTGTAGTTTTTGATTATAAGTTTAAATTTCAAATAATATACCATGAGGTCTAGTGTGATTCCAAAAAAAATTCATTATTGTTGGTTCGGACGTGGGCAAATGCCAGAGTTGGCTTTAAATTGCATCAAGTCATGGAAAGAAAAACTCCCTGATTATGAGATTGTGGAATGGAATGAAGACTCGTTTGATATTAATAGCAATCAGTATGTCAAAGAAGCCTATGAATCGAGAAAATTTGCATTCGTTACAGATTATGTGCGGCTGTATGCGCTCTATCATCAGGGTGGTATCTACATGGATACTGATGTCGAAGTGGTTAAATCATTAGATTCTTTCTTAGTGCACGATGCTTTTACCGGTTGTGAAGATGACTTGATGTGTGTGACGGGCACAATGGCTTCAATAAAAGGCCATAAATGGATAGGTGATCTTTTATCCGGGTATGATACTAGGACATTTATTTTACCGGATGGTAGCTTTGACAAAACACCGAATACAGGGGTAATAACTGACTTAACAATCCGCGACTTTGGCTGGAAACCTAAAAACGAACTCCAGTATCTCAACGAAGGGTTAGTTATTTATCCATTTGATGTGTTTTGTGCTAAACAATGGCGTACGGGTGAAATCGTTGTAACTGATAATACGCACACAATTCATCACTTTTCCGCTTCATGGTATTCGAAATCTGATAAATTAAAACACAGAATTGCTGTTTTTCTGGGGCCTAAAATTAGTGGGCATATAAAAGTTTTACTTAAAAAATTAAAGGGAAAATAATGAAAAAAGTAATGGTTGTATTTGGCACTAGACCAGAAGCAATTAAAATGTGTCCATTGGTTAAAGAATTAAAAACAAGAAATAAGATTGCAACTATTGTATGTGTAACTGGACAACACAGGCAAATGCTTGATCAAGTTTTAACTGCTTTTAAAATAGTCCCCGATTATGATCTTTCTATAATGAAGGATCAGCAGACTCTGTTTGATGTTACAGCTAACATCCTTGATAAAATGAAGTCTGTTTTAGCTGAGGTTAAACCTGACATCGTGTTGGTTCATGGTGACACAACCACTACCTTCGCAACTGCACTCGCTTGTTTCTATCTTCAAATCCCCGTTGGACATGTTGAAGCTGGGCTGAGAACTTATAATATTGACTCTCCATTCCCGGAAGAATTTAACAGACAGGCCGTCGGGATTGTAGCAAAATATCATTTCGCACCGACCAAAACTTCACGGGAAAACTTATTGCAGGAAGGGAAAAACCCTTCTTCAATTCATGTGACAGGTAATACAGCCATTGATGCATTAAAAACGACTGTTAAAGATAGCTATACACATGAATATCTGACATGGGCTGCAGATAGTCGGCTTATTATGATTACAGCACATCGCAGAGAGAATTTGGGTGAGCCAATGCGTAACATGTTTCGCGCAATAAAACGTATTATTGACGAAACATCAGATATCAAAGCTATTTATCCTATTCATTTGAATCCCGTTGTTAGAGAAGCTGCACAAGAAATCCTTGGTGACTGTGACCGTGTGAGAATAATCGAACCACTCGAAGTTTTTGACTTTCATAACTTCCTCGCACGATCGTTCATTATCTTAACTGACAGTGGCGGTATTCAGGAGGAAGCGCCAAGCCTGGGTAAACCTGTTCTTGTTATGCGCAATACTACTGAGCGTCCTGAGGGAATTCATGCAGGTACGCTGAAACTGGTAGGTACTAATGAGGATGTTATCTACAATACATTTAGAGAATTACTTGATGATAAAAATGAATATAATAATATGAGTAAAGCGAGTAATCCATATGGTGATGGATTTGCGAGTAAAAGGATTGCTGATATTTTAGAAATGGATGTTTAGTTTTTTTTGCTTTTTAATTGCATGCACTGATATGTATTAGCTACTTATCTGTCATGGCTATTTCCCGGATGTGTCATAATATGAAATTCACAGTGCTACTTTCTTTATATCATAAAGAAAAACCAGAATATCTTTATCAGTGTTTACAAAGCATCAATAATAATACACTTAAACCTGACCAGGTTGTTATGGTATACGATGGTCCGATTGGTGAAGAGCTTTCAGCAGTTGTGAATAACTTTACTCCGCTAATTAATATAAATGTTGTGGAATTACCGGAAAATGTGGGGTTGGGCAAAGCACTTAATCATGGAATGAACTTTTGTCAGTATAACTTGGTTTTACGAATGGATACTGACGATGTTTGCCTTCCGGATCGTTTTGAACATCAAGTTTCTCTTATGGCACAATATCCGAACGTTGCTTTATCAGGTGGCGCAATTAATGAGTTCAATGAAGATATGACTTCTTCGCAAGGGATCCGTTTCTCAGTCTGCAGTCATGAGCAAATAAAAGAATATTCCAAAAAAAGAAGTCCCTTCAATCATATGACCGTTGCCTTTAAAAAGGATGTCATTCAAAGCGTAGGTGGATATCAACATCATTTTTTAATGGAAGACTATAATTTATGGCTAAGAGTAATTGCAGCAGGGCATGAAACTCTTAACATAAATAAAGTGCTTGTAAATGTACGAGCTGGTCAAAACATGATTAGTCGTAGAAGGGGGCTGGCCTACGTTAAAAGCGAGATGCGCCTTGCAAAATTAAAATATGAATTAAATATTGATAATGTCTTTAATGTTTTTATTTGTTCTGTTATGAGGATAGTCCCTCGATTATTACCGACCCCATTATTAAGTCTTGTATATAAAGCGCTCAGAAAATAATCATTTTGTCACCTGCCTATATTTTCCATTGTGTGCGTTTTTCATGTCTTAACCACTGGTTAAAATGAAATTCATAGATTAACATCAGGCATACATTTCAAGCCGCGCATAAGTCGCGGTGACCACACCTGACAGGAGTATGTAATGTCCAAGCAACAGATCGGCGTTGTCGGTATGGCAGTGATGGGGCGCAACCTGGCGCTCAACATCGAAAGCCGTGGTTATACCGTCTCCGTTTTCAACCGCTCCCGTGAAAAAACTGAAGAAGTGATTGCCGAAAACCCAGGCAAGAAACTGGTTCCTTTCTATACGGTTAAAGAGTTTGTTGAGTCCCTGGAAACGCCTCGTCGTATCCTGTTAATGGTGAAAGCGGGTGCAGGTACCGATGCTGCCATCGACTCCCTGAAACCTTATCTGGACAAAGGCGACATCATCATTGATGGTGGTAACACCTACTTCCAGGACACCATCCGTCGTAACCGTGAACTGTCTGCCGAAGGCTTCAACTTCATCGGTACCGGTGTATCCGGTGGTGAGGAAGGCGCTCTGAAGGGCCCATCCATTATGCCTGGCGGTCAGAAAGAAGCGTACGAACTGGTCGCACCTATCCTGACCAAAATTGCTGCCGTCGCTGAAGACGGTGAGCCATGCGTAACCTACATCGGTGCTGATGGTGCTGGCCACTATGTGAAGATGGTTCACAACGGCATCGAATACGGCGACATGCAGCTGATCGCAGAAGCCTATTCGCTGCTGAAAGGCGGCCTCAACCTCTCCAACGAAGAACTTGCTGAGACCTTTAGCGAGTGGAACAAAGGCGAGCTGAACAGCTACCTGATCGACATCACCAAAGATATCTTCACCAAGAAAGATGAAGACGGCAAATACCTGGTTGATGTGATTCTGGATGAAGCCGCAAACAAGGGTACCGGTAAATGGACCAGCCAGAGCTCTCTGGATCTGGGCGAGCCGCTGTCTCTGATTACTGAATCCGTATTCGCTCGCTACATCTCTTCTCTGAAAGAGCAGCGCGTTGCGGCATCCAAAGTGCTGTCTGGCCCGCAGGCCAAACCAGCAGGCGATAAAGCTGAGTTCGTTGAGAAAGTACGCCGTGCCCTGTACCTGGGTAAAATCGTTTCTTACGCACAGGGCTTCTCTCAGCTGCGTGCTGCTTCAGACGAAAATAACTGGGATCTGAACTACGGTGAAATCGCGAAGATTTTCCGTGCGGGCTGCATCATTCGCGCCCAGTTCCTGCAGAAAATCACCGATGCCTACGCTGAAAATGCGGGCATTGCGAACCTGCTGCTGGCTCCGTACTTCAAGAAAATCGCGGATGAATACCAGCAGGCGCTGCGTGACGTTGTTGCTTACGCTGTGCAGAACGGTATTCCAGTCCCAACCTTCTCTGCTGCAGTGGCGTACTACGACAGCTACCGTGCTGCCGTACTGCCTGCCAACCTGATTCAGGCGCAGCGCGACTACTTCGGTGCGCACACCTATAAACGCACTGATAAAGAAGGTGTGTTCCACACCGAATGGCTCGATTAATCTGATTTAGTTGTTGCTATTCCATCAAGCCCGGTAGCGATACCGGGCTTTTTTATCCCGCCCAATCCACTCACTTTTTAACGGAATAGATTGCGTGAAAATTCTTGTTACTGGCGGAGCCGGTTTTATCGGCTCCGCAGTTATCCGACACATTATTAGCAATACTCGGGATAGCGTTGTTAACGTTGATAAACTGACCTATGCCGGTAACCTGGAATCATTGCGCGAAGTCAGCGATAACGCACGTTACGTATTCGAACATGCTGACATATGCGACAAAGCGGCCATGGAGCGCATTTTTGCCGCTCATCAGCCGGAGGCAATAATGCACCTGGCGGCAGAAAGCCATGTCGATCGTTCTATTACCGGGCCTGCGGCGTTCATTGAAACCAATATTGTCGGTACCTACGTCCTGCTGGAAACCTGCCGCGCTTACTGGTCATCACTGGATGATGCTGCAAAAGCAGCATTCCGTTTTCATCATATATCGACCGATGAAGTTTATGGTGATTTACCGCATCCTGATGAGCAAGCTGTTTCCACGCCATTACCGCTTTTCACAGAAACAACCTCATACGCACCGAGTAGCCCGTATTCCGCCTCCAAAGCGTCCAGCGATCATTTAGTCCGGGCGTGGGTCCGTACTTACGGCCTGCCGGCAATAGTGACTAACTGCTCAAACAATTATGGGCCTTTCCACTTCCCGGAAAAACTTATCCCGCTTGTCATTCTTAATGCCATTGAGAACAAGCCCTTACCGATTTACGGGAAGGGCGATCAAATTCGCGACTGGCTGTACGTGGAAGATCACGCCCGCGCGCTTTATACCGTTCTGACAACAGGCAAACCCGGCGAAACGTATAATATCGGTGGTCACAACGAGAAGAAAAATATTGAGGTTGTACACACCATTTGCGACTTGCTGGATGAAATCGTTCCGAAGGAAAAATCATATCGCGAACAGATAACCTATGTCACAGATCGTCCCGGCCACGACCGCCGTTATGCTATCGATGCGCATAAAATTAGTCGTGAACTGGGCTGGACGCCCAAGGAAACCTTTGAGAGCGGTATACGTAAAACGGTTGAGTGGTATTTAAACAATTCAGAATGGGTTTCTAATGTTAAAAGTGGTGCCTATAAGAGCTGGATTGAACAGAATTATGGGGAGCGCAGGTAATGACGAAGCGTAAAGGTATTATCTTAGCGGGCGGTTCGGGCACTCGACTTTACCCCGTAACAATGGCGGTGAGTAAGCAGCTGTTGCCCATTTATGACAAGCCGATGATCTATTATCCGCTTTCAACGCTGATGCTCGCAGGCATTAAAGATATTCTTATCATCAGTACACCGCAGGATACCCCTCGCTTTGAGCAACTTCTGGGTGATGGCAGTCAGTGGGGGCTGCGTCTCCAATATAAGATACAGCCGAGCCCCGACGGTTTAGCTCAGGCGTTCATCCTTGGCGAAGCGTTTATCGGCGAGGACAACTGTGCTCTGGTTTTAGGGGATAATATTTTTTATGGTCACGATCTCCCCCGATTGCTTGAGGGCGCCGCCAGCCAGGAAGATGGAGCGACCGTATTTGCCTATCATGTCAGCGATCCAGAACGTTACGGTGTGGTGGAGTTCGACAAAGAGGGTACAGCGATAGGTCTTGAAGAAAAACCTCAGCAGCCGAAAAGTAACTACGCCATAACGGGACTCTATTTTTACGATAACGATGTCATTGAGATGGCGAAGAGCTTAAGCCCTTCAGCGCGGGGCGAACTGGAAATAACCGATATCAACCGGCTTTATATGCAGCAGGGAAGATTATCCGTTGCGATGATGCGACGCGGTTATGCATGGCTGGATACGGGGACGCACCAGAGCATGATTGAAGCGAGTAACTTCATCGCCACTATTGAAGAGCGTCAGGGGTTGAAAGTGTCTTGTCCCGAAGAGATTGCATTCCGCAGAGGCTTCATTGATGCCGAACAACTTCGTGCACTTGCAGAGCCTTTGAAAAAGACCGGCTATGGGCAATACCTGCTAAATCTGACTAAGGGATTAGTCTGATTTGAACCTGCTTGCGATAAAGTCTGCGGCATCGTGAAAGAGCGCAGAGTTGCTGGAAGAAAGGCGCTTTGAGCCCTGTTCAGGCAACCCTCAGTCAGGGGGAAGTGCGTTTATCCCCCCAGGGATAACCTTGACAGTGAAATAGCGTTAGCGATAAAAAACCACCAGTTAATCATTGTGGTGACTGTTTGAATGTCATCAGAAACTCATACTGAAGAAGCCAAACGAATGAAAATAACCATTTCCGGAACAGGCTATGTTGGCCTTTCAAACGGTATCCTGATTGCGCAGAACCATGAAGTGGTCGCGCTGGATATTGTGCAGGCCAAAGTGGATATGCTTAACCAAAAGAAATCTCCGATCGTCGACAAAGAGATCCAGGATTATCTTTCAAATAAGCCGCTGAATTTCCGCGCGACGACGGATAAAGAAGACGCCTATCGCGATGCGGATTACGTCATCATCGCGACGCCAACGGACTACGATCCAAAAACCAACTACTTCAACACCTCTACGGTGGAAGCGGTGATCAAAGACGTTATCGCGATTAATCCAAAAGCGGTGATGGTTATTAAATCGACTATTCCGGTAGGTTTCACTAAATCTATTAAAGAGAAGTTCGGAATTGATAATATCTTCTTCTCGCCAGAATTCCTGCGTGAGGGAAGGGCGCTGTACGATAACCTGCATCCTTCTCGTATCGTTATTGGTGAGCGTTCAGAACGCGCCGAGCGTTTTGCCGCACTGCTTCAGGAAGGTGCTGTTAAGAAAGATATCGCGGTACTGTTTACCGACTCTACGGAAGCGGAGGCGATTAAGCTCTTCGCAAATACCTATCTTGCCATGCGTGTGGCCTACTTTAACGAGCTGGACAGCTATGCAGAAAGCCTCGGCCTGAACACCCGTCAGATCATTGAAGGTGTCTGCCTTGATCCACGTATCGGCAATCACTATAACAATCCATCATTCGGTTACGGCGGTTACTGCCTGCCAAAAGACACTAAGCAGCTGCTGGCCAACTATCAGGCGGTACCGAATAACCTGATTTCAGCCATTGTTGACGCCAACCGCACGCGTAAAGATTTCATCTCTGACTCTATCCTTGCGCGTCAGCCTAAAGTTGTGGGCGTGTATCGTCTGATCATGAAGAGCGGTTCAGATAACTTCCGTGCCTCTTCCATTCAGGGCATCATGAAGCGCATTAAGGCGAAAGGGGTGCAGGTTATTATTTATGAACCAGCGATGCAGGAAGATGAGTTTTTCCACTCCCGAGTGATTCGCGATCTGGATGCGTTCAAGCAGGAAGCGGACGTGATCATCTCTAACCGCATGGCGGAAGAGCTGGCGGACGTAGCGGATAAAGTCTATACCCGCGATCTGTTCGGAAGTGATTGATTACTCTTAACGCACGTAAAAAACCCGGCCATGTTGCCGGGTTTTTTTATTTTCAGACCTTGTAGAAAGCGCGATACCAGTCGACAAAGTTTTTCACCCCGTCTTTGACCGAGGTCTGCGGTTTAAAGCCAATAACGTCATATAACGCTTTCGTATCCGCGCTGGTCTCCAGCACGTCACCCGGTTGAATCGGCATCATATTTTTCTCTGCTTCTTTGCCGAGTGCTTCTTCCAGCGCCGTAATGTAATCCATTAGCTCGACCGGGGAGCTGTTACCAATGTTGTAAACGCGATAAGGCGCGGAGCTGGTCGCCGGGGAACCGGTCTCGACGGTCCAGTCCGCATCGGCCTGAGGAATGACATCCTGCAGACGAATAATGGCTTCGGCGATGTCGTCAATGTAAGTGAAGTCGCGCTTCATCTTGCCGTAGTTGTAAACGTCAATGCTTTTGCCTTCAATCATCGCTTTGGTGAATTTAAACAGCGCCATATCCGGACGGCCCCACGGGCCATACACGGTAAAGAAGCGTAGGCCAGTGGTCGGCAGGTTATACAGATGGGAGTAGGTATGCGACATCAGCTCATTGGCTTTTTTGGTCGCCGCGTACAGTGACACCGGGTGGTCTACGGAGTCGTCTGTAGAGAATGGCATCTTGCGGTTCAGACCGTAAACGGAGCTTGATGAGGCATACAGCAGGTGCTGTACCTTGTTATGACGACAACCTTCCAGCACGTTGAGGTGACCCACCAGGTTGGCGTCCGCATAGGCATGCGGGTTTTCAAGGGAGTAGCGTACACCTGCCTGTGCAGCCAGATGGATCACGCGATCAAACTTCTCGCTGGCAAACAGCGCTGCCATCCCTTCACGATCGGCTAACTCCAGCTTGTAGAAAGTGAAATTCGCGGATTTGAGCAAGTCCAGACGTGCCAGCTTGAGGTTCACATCATAGTAGTCATTGAGATTATCAATCCCGACGACCTGGTGTCCGGCATCCAGCAAGCGTTTACTGACATGAGAACCGATAAACCCTGCCGCGCCCGTAACCAAAAATTTCATATCTTCCCTCATTACTTTTCTATCTTGTCGATGCCTGAGGCATCAGAATTGCTATATGATAGCGCGTTGACCGCGAGTTATATAACCCATCTTTCCGATATAACTCATCGGATTCTGATAGAAAAATCGCTGGCAACAGATACACTATGTGAACATGATTATTTTTGCCCTTTTTCATCTGTTAGGGATTGTATGACGCAGAACAACAATACTCCGGTTAATAGCAGTAATGGTCCGGAGCAAATTGATTTACTTGATTTAGTGCTACAGCTGTGGCGTGGGAAGTGGATAATTGGCGCTTTTGTTGCTGTTTTTATCGTCCTGGCGGGTATTTACATTACGGTTGCAAAAGAGAAATGGACCTCTTCCGCAATCATTGCTCAGCCGGATGTGGCGCAGATTGCCACTTACGCCAATGCGCTGAATATCCTGTACGGTAGCGCAGCACCTTCACTGCCGGACATCCAAAACCGTGCTATTGGCCGTTTCAATTCCTCATTTTCTGCTTTAGCGCAAGCGCTCGAAAACCAGGAAATACCAGAAAAGCTGACCATCGACGCTACCGTTAAGGGCCAGCCGCTGCCGTTAAGCGTCTCCTATACCGGTGAGTCTGCAGAAGCTGCGCAAAAACAGCTGGCACAGTACATCCAGCAGGTAGATGAGCAAACGGCGAAGGAACTCGCTCTCGACCTCAAAGATAACATTAAACAGCAGATCACCACGCTAAATGACTCGCTGGAAAACCAGGAGAAGGTTGCTCAGGAGCAGAAAGAGCTGCGTATTAAACAGATCACGGAAGCGCTAAAGAACGCTGATGCAGCGAAAATTACCACTCCGCAGATCCAGCAAACCCAGGATGTGACTCAGGAAACGATGTTCTTACTAGGAAGCGAAGCGCTGAAATCAATGATTGATAACGAAGCATCTCGCCCGCTGGTATTCTCCGCAGCTTACTATCAGACGAAACAAAACTTACTGGATATCGAGAAGTTGAACGTGAAGCCGGATACCATCCACGTTTATCGTTACGTCATGAAGCCGGATCTCCCTATCCGACGTGATAGCCCGAAAAAGGCAATTGCGTTAATTCTGGCGGTGTTACTTGGCGGGGTTATCGGTTCTGGTGTGGTTCTGGGTCGCAACGCACTGCGAAACTACAAGCCCAAAGCCTGATTCACCTGAGATAAAAAAACCGGGGATATACCCCGGTTTTTTTATTTGTGACGCTTTCGAAGATTTTCTATCACCGCCGTCAAATCCAGCTCCTGATCCTGCAGCAGCACCAGCAGGTGATACATCAAATCCGACGCCTCGTTAGTCAGCTCCTCGCGGTCATGCACCGTCGCGGCCAGCGCGGTTTCAACGCCTTCCTCACCCACCTTCTGCGCAATACGCTTGGTTCCGCTTGCATACAGCTTGGCGGTATAAGAACTCTCAGGATCCGCCGTTTTACGCTCAGCCAGCAGCTGTTCCAGTTGGTACAGGAACAACCACTGGTGACTCGCCTCTCCAAAGCAGCTGCTGGTGCCCTTGTGGCAGGTTGGTCCGATGGGGTTTGCCAGCACCAGTAGGGTATCGTTATCGCAGTCGGGCGTAATGCTTACTACATTCAGGAAATGGCCTGAGGTTTCGCCTTTGGTCCACAGGCGTTGTTTGGTGCGCGAGAAAAACGTCACCTTACCGCTGCCGAGCGTTTTTGCCAGCGCGTCCTGGTTCATATACCCCAGCATCAGCACTTCGCCTGAAACCGCATGCTGCACAACCACCGGCAGTAATCCGTCAGTTTTTTCCCAGTCCAGCTGCGCCTGTTGTTGCTCTGTTAACATACCCTGATCTCCACGCCCTGGTCGGCCAGGTACGTTTTTAACTCACCAATATTAATAATCTGTTTGTGGAACACGGACGCGGCCAGCGCGCCGTCAACGTTCGCGTCGCGGAAGGCTTCCAGGAAATGTTCCATGGTGCCCGCGCCGCCGGAGGCGATCAGCGGTACGTGGCAGACCGCACGGACTTTTTTAAGCTGTTCGAGATCGTAACCGTTACGCACGCCGTCCTGGTTCATCATGTTCAACACGATTTCGCCCGCGCCACGCTTCTGCACTTCCTGTACCCAGTCGAGCGTTTCCCACTGCGTCACGCGCGTCCGGCTCTCATCGCCGGTATACTGGTTGACGTGGTACTTGCCCGTTGCGGCGTCATACCAGGTGTCGATCCCAACGACAATACACTGTACGCCAAAACGATCGGCGAGTCGGGTAATGAGCTCCGGCTCGGCCAGGGCAGGGGAGTTGATGGAAATCTTGTCGGCACCAAACGAGAGAATTTTGGCCGCATCGTCAGCGGATTTGATCCCGCCCGCCACGCAGAAGGGGATATCAATCACTTCCGCCACGCGCGCTACCCAGCTTTTATCAACCACTCGGCCATCGCTGGAGGCGGTGATATCGTAAAATACCAGCTCGTCTGCGCCTTCTTCGGCATAGCGTTTTGCCAGCGGAACGATGTCGCCGATGATCTCGTGGTTGCGGAACTGCACGCCTTTCACAACCTGACCATCGCGTACGTCAAGACAAGGGATTATCCGTTTTGCCAGCATTGAATCGCCTCCGTCACAGTAAATTTTCCTTCCAACAGGGCCCGGCCCACAATCACACCCTGCACGCCCGTTTCGCGCAGCGCGGCAATATCTTGCAGATCGCCAATTCCACCCGAAGACTGGAAGGCCACCTGCGGATAACGGGCGCAGACTTCTTCATATAGAGAAACATTAGAGCCCGCCAGCGTACCGTCGCGGGAGATATCTGTGCACAGCACGTGCTTCAGGCCGACGGGCAGATACATCTCGACCAGCGCTTCCAGCGTCACGCCAGAGTTTTCCTGCCAGCCGCTAACGGCAACCTGCTTGTTACCCTGTTCATCAATGCGAACGTCCAGCGCCAGCACCAGCGCATTGGCGCCGAAGCGGCGGAACCAGTCCTTCACCGTATCAGGATCTTTCACTGCGGTAGAACCGACCACCACGCGCGCCACGCCCGCGTCCAGCAGGGCGGCAACATCGTCTTCCGTACGCACGCCGCCGCCAACCTGCACGGGGACATCCACCCCAGCAACCAGCTTTTTGAGCAGTGGGATCTGGCGTTTCGCCGGGTCCTTCGCGCCGGTCAAATCCACGAGATGCAGGACCTGAGCACCCTGCGCGGCATACTCCTGCAGGCGCGGCAGCGGGTCGTTCCCGTAGTCACGCTGCTGCCCGTAGTCACCCTGGTGGAGACGAACAACCGTGCCGTCAATTAAATCTAAAGCGGGAATAATCATCACATCTCCAGGAAGTTTTTCAGCAGCTGCGCGCCCGCGGCGCCAGAGCGCTCCGGGTGAAACTGCACGCCGAAGAAGTTGTCTTTCTGCACGGCCGCCGTAAACGCCTCGCCGTAATTGCACTGGGCGATCGTATTTGCGTTCACCGGCATGGCGTAGCTGTGCACGAAGTAGAAATACGCGCCGTCTTCAATGCCGCGAAACAGGCGGTCGCCAGCTTTGGCGTAAACGCGGTTCCAGCCCATGTGCGGCAGAGGCAGGCCGTGGTCGACCATTTTCGGCACGTCTTCGTCAATAATGCCCAGCAGGTCGACGCCGTTACTCTCTTCGCTCCGGCGGCCCAGGATCTGCATGCCCAGGCAAATGCCCAGCACCGGCTGGGTACAGGCTTTGATAAGCTCAACCAGCTCGCGCTCGTGTATCTGATCCATTGCCGCCTGCGCGGTGCCCACGCCCGGCAGGAATAGCTTGTCGGCGCGCAGCACCACGTCCGGGTCGCGGCTGACCACGGGCTCATAGCCGTGGCGCGAGATGGCCGACTTTACGGAGTTCAGGTTGGCGCATCCGGTATCCAGAATCACCACATTCATTACAGCACTCCTTTCGATGAAGGCAGGGCGTCACCTTCCACGCGAATCGCCTGGCGAAGGGTACGGCCGAAGGCCTTGAAGAGACTCTCCACGCGGTGGTGGTCGTTCTTGCCCTTGGTCTTCAGGTGTAGCGTAAGGCCCATGGTGTAGGACAGTGAACGGAAGAAGTGCTCCACCATTTCGGTACTCAGGTCGCCAACGCGCTGGTAGGTAAAATCGGCTTTATATTCCAGGTGCGGACGACCGGAGATGTCCATTGCGCAGCGCGCAAGGCACTCGTCCATCGGCAGGACAAAGCCAAAACGGTTAATGCCGCGCTTATCGCCGAGCGCCAGCTTCAGCGCTTCACCCAGCGCCAGACCGGTATCTTCCACGGTGTGGTGATCGTCAATATACAGGTCGCCTTTTACCGCGATCTCCATGCGGAAACCGCCGTGGGTGGCAATCTGGTCCAGCATATGGTCGAAGAAACCGACGCCGGTGTGGATCTTGCTGCCGCCTTCACGGTCCAGCCAGACCTTCACGTCTATCTGCGTCTCTTTGGTGTTGCGCTCTACGTGGGAATAGCGGTCACGTTTTGTTAGCTGCTCGCCAATCTTCGCCCAGTTAAGGCTGTTGCGGTCATAGCGTAGCCCCGCGATGCCCATGTTTTCCGCCAGCGTAATATCGGTGATGCGATCGCCGATGACATAGCTGTTGGTTTTATCCAGCGCATCTTCCGCCAGGTAGCGTTCTACCAGCTTCACCTTCGGCTTACGGCAGTCACACTCATCGGCCGGCATGTGCGGGCAAATCAGCACCTCGTCGAATACGACACCCTGAGAGGTCAGTACCTGCATCATCAGATTATGCGGGCCGTCAAAGTCCGCCTGCGGGAAGCTGTCGGTGCCCAGACCGTCCTGATTGGTGATCATCACCAGCTTAAAGCCGGCCTTTTGCAGCTTGAGCAACACCGGAATGACGTCTGGTTCAAACGCCAGCTTGTCGAAACGATCGACCTGAAAATCTGCTGGTGGCTCCGAAATAAGGGTGCCGTCACGATCGATGAAAAGGATCTTCTGGGTCATACTTTCTCCGCTTTCAGGGCGTCAATCACGCGCTGGCTCTCTGCACGGGTGCCTACGGTAATACGCAGGCAGCCGCTCAGGGAGGGTTGTTTATTCTGGTCTCGTAAGATAATGCCCTGATCCCACAAAGATTTAAATACGGCACTGGAAGCGGTGAAGCGCGCCAGGATGTAGTTCGTTTCTGAGTCAAACACCTGCTCCACGCAAGGAATCTCTTTCAGGGCGGTCACCAGATACTGACGCTCCTCAAGAATCTGCGCCACGCGCTCGCGCATCGCGTTGATCCCCTGTGGGGTTAGCGCCTGCGCTGCAATATCAGCAACCGGCGTGGAAAGCGGATACGGGGCGATCACTTTCAGCAGCAGGTCGATGACCTCTTTATTCGCCAGGGTGAATCCGCAGCGCAGACCCGCGAGGGCGAAAGCCTTCGACAGCGTGCGCAGCACCACAAGATGCGGATACTCTTCCAGCCAGCCTGCCAGCGTCGCCTGCGGGCAGAACTCGATATAGGCTTCGTCGGCTACCACCAGGGCTTTGCCGCGCGTCATCTCAAGCAGGGTGCGGATATCCTGCGGGTTGATAATCTGCCCGGTCGGATTGTTCGGGCTGCAAACAAACACCACTTTTACGCCTTCGAGATTGTCGGCAATGCCCTGAAGATCCAGCTGCCAGTTGTCCAGCGCCTGCACGTTGCGGCACGCCACGCCGAAGGTCTCCGCGCTGACGCTGTACATGCCGTAGGTCGGCTGGCAGTACATCACCGCGTCTTTGCCCGGCTCGCAGAAGGCGCGGATCAGCAGCTCAATGCCTTCGTCCGCGCCGCGGCTGACCAGCACCTGCTCAGGCTTCACCCCCGCGTACTGCGCGTAGTTTTCAATAACCGCTTTCGGCTGACACTCCGGATAGCGGTTCAGCGTTTGTTGCGACAGCTCAAACTGCACCGCCGTCGGGAATTCATTGGCGTTCAGCCAGACGTCACCGTTACCGCCCAGACGACGTGCAGACTGGTAAGGCGTCAGGCGACGGACATTTTCGCGGGCTAACTCTTCAATGCTCATGCTTGCTCCTTCAGGGCTGCAACGCGCAGCGTAACGGCATTTTTGTGGGCTGTCAGGCGCTCGGCGCCAGCCAGCGTCTCAATGGTGGACGCCAGCGAGGCAAACCCTTCACGGGAGAGTTCCTGCACGGTCATGCGTTTCTGGAAATCCGCCAGCCCCAGGCTGGAACAGGTAGAGGTGTAGCCATACGTCGGCAGAACGTGGTTGGTGCCGGAGGCGTAATCGCCCGCGGATTCCGGTGACCAGTCGCCGAGGAACACCGAGCCCGCGCTGGTGATGCTGTCGACAAGATCGCGCGCGTTGCGGGTCTGAATAATCAGGTGCTCCGGGCCGTACTGGTTGGAAATGGCGATGCACTGCGCCAGATCGCGCGCCACAATCAGGCGGCTGGCCGACAACGCCTGACGTGCCGTTTCGGCGCGGGGCAGGTCGGCAAGCTGGCGCTCGACGGCTTCGCCGACGCGCGTGGCCATATCGGCATCCGGGGTTAGCAGTATCACCTGCGAGTCCGGGCCGTGTTCAGCCTGCGAAAGCAGGTCGGACGCCACGAAATCCGGCGTTGCGCCGCTGTCGGCAATGACCAGTACTTCAGACGGACCGGCAGGCATGTCAATTGCCGCGCCGTCCAGACGCTGGCTGACCTGGCGCTTGGCTTCGGTCACAAAGGCGTTGCCCGGGCCAAAAATTTTGTCGACCTTTGGAATGGATTCGGTGCCAAACGCCAGGGCAGAAATTGCCTGCGCGCCGCCCACTTTATAGACCGCCTGCACGCCGCACAGCTTCGCCGCATACAGAATCTCGTCGGCAATCGGGGGCGGTGAGCAAAGCACCACTTTCTGGCAGCCGGCGATGCGCGCCGGGGTGGCCAGCATCAATACGGTGGAGAAAAGCGGGGCAGAGCCGCCGGGAATATAGAGGCCGACGGACGCAACCGGACGGGTCACCTGCTGACAGCGCACGCCGGGCAGGGTCTCGACATCCACGGTCTGCAGCTTTTGTGCGGTGTGGAAGGTATCAATGTTTTTCACCGCGACGGCCATCGCCTGCTTGATGTCGTCACCCAGACGATTGCTGGCATCGATGATTTCCTGCTCGGTTACCCTCAATGCGCCGACGTTCGTCTTATCAAACTTTGCGCTGTACTCACGCAGCGCGTCATCGCCGCGGGCTTTGACGTTATCAAGGATCTCTGCCACTGTGCGTGAAATGCTTTCGGAGGCGGAAATCGCCGGGCGCATCAGCAGCTCGCGCTGTTGCGCTTCGCTACGCGTATTCCAGTCGATGATTGTGTTAAAACCCATGGCCGTTACTCCATCATCTTTTCAATTGGCAGCACCAGGATAGAGCTTGCCCCCAGCGCCTTCAGTTTTTCCATGGTTTCCCAGAACAGGGTTTCGCTGCTGACCATGTGCATCGCCACGCGCTGCTGATCGCCCGCCAGCGGCAGGATGGTTGGGCGCTCAGCGCCCGGCAGCAGGGCAATCACTTCATCCAGACGCTCGGTTGGGGCGTGCATCATGATGTATTTGGATTCACGCGCCTGAATCACGCCCTGAATACGGGTCAGGAGTTTGTCGATCAGCTGCTGCTTCGCGTCAGCCATCTCGCCATCGCGCTGGATCAGGCACGCTTTGGATCGGTAGATCACTTCAACTTCGCGCAGGCCGTTCGCTTCCAGCGTGGCGCCGGTGGAGACCAGGTCACAGATGGCGTCCGCGAGACCCGCACGCGGGGCCACTTCAACAGAGCCGTTCAGCAGACAGGATTTAAACTGCACGCCTTTCTGGTCCAGGTAACGCTTTAACAGGTGAGGGTAGGAGGTGGCGATACGTTTTCCGTTCAGCGCGGCTGGGCCGTCCCACGCTTCATCGACTGGCGTCGCCAGCGACAGGCGGCAGCCGCCGAAGTCCAGGCGGCGCAGGGTGAAGTAACGCGGGTCTTCACCCTGAGCGCGGCGGGTCAGCAGCTCTTCTTCCAGCACGTTTTCACCTATGATGCCGAGGTCAACGACGCCATCCATGACCAGGCCTGGAATATCGTCATCACGCACGCGCAGAATGTCGATGGGCATGTTTTCAGCCAGAGCAATCAGACGCTGGGTGTGCAGGTTAATTTTAATCCCGCAGCGGGCCAGCAGTTCGCGTGAATCGTCACTCAAACGGCCTGATTTTTGAATAGCTATGCGTAAACGTGAGTTATCTAACATTCTTTATTCCTCGTTAACCTGTTTTAACCTGTCTGAATTTGGTCCAAAAAAAAGCCCCCGGAAGAAGATCTTCCGGGGGCTTTTTCATGCGTTCATGCACCACTGGAAGATCCAAACGTCTTCCAGCACACATCGCCTGAAAGACTAGTCAGGATGATGGTGATGATGGTGGTGTTTAAATTGAACGCGTGTCATATAAATTCTCGATGAATGCTTATTCATTTGATGTCTTTTAACCTAAACCAGTTATACGACATATTGCAAGGGCTTTTTTTGATCATTAATTCATTTCATATTGATGCTATGAATTGTGTGTTCTGCCGGGCTGGCGTAGCCTTATAAAAGACGAGTGAGAGTCAGGAGAATTCGCATGAAAAAGGTCGCGATTGTCGGTTTAGGATGGCTGGGAATGCCGCTGGCGATGTCATTAGCCGCGAAAGGCTGGCAGGTGACCGGGAGCAAAACCACGGCGGATGGGGTAGAGGCAGCGCGCATGTGCGGTATTGACGGCGTGGAATTGCGCCTTGAGCCGCAGCTGGTGTGCGATGCTGACGATCTGGACACGCTGATGAACGTCGATGCGCTGGTGATAACCTTACCCGCCCGTCGCAGCGGGCCGGGCGAGTCATTTTACCTGCAGGCGATGCAGGAGATTGTCGACAGCGCGCTGGCGCACCATGTTCCTCGCATTATTTTTACCAGTTCAACCTCGGTCTATGGTGAGGTTGAAGGCGTAGTGAAAGAAACTTCCGAGCGCCGTCCCGTTACCGCGAGCGGGCAGGTCCTGAAAGAACTGGAAGACTGGCTGCATAATCTTCCCGGTACGCAGGTCGATATCGTCCGTCTGGCGGGACTAGTCGGCCCCGGGCGTCATCCGGGACGTTTTTTTGCCGGGAAGTCTGCGCCAGACGGCCAGCATGTCGTCAACCTGGTGCATCTTGGCGATGTCATTGGCGCGATCGAACTCCTCTTACAGGCTCCAAAAGGTGGACACATCTATAATATATGTGCACCGTCTCATCCCGCGCGCAGCACGTTTTACCCGCTGATGGCGCGCCAGCTGGGCCTTGCTCCGCCGGTTTTTGGTGAGACAAAGGATGACAGTAAAGGCAAAGTTGTTGATGGCAATCGCATTTGCCATGAGCTGGGGTTTGAGTATCAGTATCCCGATCCGCTGGTGATGCCCATGGAATAAGTCCCGCAGCGGAGACGATCGCGTACCGGAAGGGGGCGAATATGAAACCGCTGCTGGATGTTCTTATTATTCTGGATGCACTGGAAAAAGAGGGGAGCTTTGCGGCTGCGTCGGCAAAGCTCTTTAAAACCCCTTCGGCGCTGAGCTATACCGTTCAAAAGCTGGAAAGCGATCTCAATATCCAGATCCTCGATCGCTCCGGGCACCGCGCGCGGTTCACCCGTACCGGGCAAATGCTGCTGGAAAAGGGACGTGAAGTCCTCCATACCGTTCGCGAGCTGGAAAAACAGGCCGTCAAGCTCCACCAGGGGTGGGAAAATGAGCTTGTTATTGGCGTGGATGATACTTTTCCCTTTTCTCTCCTGACGCCGCTGATTGAAGCCTTCTTTCAACACCACAGCGTGACCCGGCTAATCTTTATCAACGGCGTGCTGGGTGGCTCCTGGGATGCCTTAACCCAGGGCAGGGCGGATATTTTTGTCGGCGCACTCCATGAACCACCCCAGTTGAGCGAGTTTGGTTTTGCCCGTCTGGGCGTGCTGGAGCAGGTATTCGCCGTGGCACCCCATCATCCGCTGGCTCAGGAGCCAGAGCCCTTAAATCGACGCGTAATTAAGAGCTATCGCGCGATAGTGGTCGGGGACAGTTCTCGTCCAGAGTGTGCGGTTTCCTCGCAGCTGCTTGACGAGCAGGAAGCCATTACCGTTTTTGACTTTAAAACCAAGCTGGAGCTGCAGATAAGCGGTCTGGGCTGCGGCTATTTACCCCGCTATCTGGCGCAGCGGTTTATCGACAGCGGTGCGCTTGTTGAAAAACAGGTACTTGCTCAAAGCAGTAATGAATCGGTGTGGGTAGGCTGGAATGAACAAACTGCCGGGCTGGCCAGCGCCTGGTGGCGGGACGAAATTTTAGCAAATAGTGCTATCGCCGCCGTTTACTCTCAGCCCGACGTCCAGAAATCAGCCAGTTAGCAAAAAGAAAATCGTCCCGCGCTTTGCAAAGTATTGCCTTTTGTATCCGATGTGGGGCAAAATGCCGCCGCTGCAACCAAATGAATAATCGACGATATAAAAGGCGTCGGTTATTTTTTTTTGCATGTACGAAACGAAACTAAAAACCAAGAGGCCGGGCTTCGTACCGGATAGATATTTACTAAAATCCGACAGTTGTTGTCGCTGAGGAAGAAAGAAATGGGGCAATTTTTAGCTTACGTGGCGGTTATCACCGTAAAGGAGAATAACTATGTCGCTTAACGCAACTCCAAACACCTCTCGCGTGGAATTACGTAAAACGCTTACGTTGATTCCGGTTGTTATGATGGGCCTGGCCTATATGCAACCAATGACGCTGTTCGATACATTCGGTATCGTATCAGGCCTCACGGACGGTCATGTGCCGACGGCTTACGCCTTCGCGCTGATTGCAATCCTCTTTACCGCGCTCAGCTACGGTAAACTGGTGCGTCGCTATCCGTCTGCCGGTTCCGCCTACACCTACGCCCAGAAATCCATCAGCCCGACAGTTGGCTTTATGGTGGGCTGGTCATCGCTGCTCGACTACCTGTTCGCACCGATGATCAACATTCTGCTGGCAAAAATTTATTTTGAAGCCCTGGTGCCGTCGATTCCATCCTGGATGTTCGTCGTGGCGCTGGTGGCCTTTATGACGGCCTTTAACCTGCGCAGCATCAAATCCGTTGCCAACTTTAACTCCGTTATCGTTGTGCTTCAGGTTGTCCTGATTGCCGTTATTCTTGGCATGGTGATCTACGGCGTGTTCCACGGCGAAGGCGCTGGCACCCTGGCGAGCAGCAAGCCGTTCTGGTCTGGTGATGCACACGTGATCCCGATGATTACCGGGGCAACTATTCTCTGCTTCTCCTTTACCGGTTTTGACGGGATCAGCAACCTGTCTGAGGAAACCAAGGATGCAGAGCGCGTCATTCCGCGTGCTATTTTCCTGACGGCGCTGATTGGCGGTCTGATCTTTATTTTCTCGACCTATTTCCTGCAGCTGTACTTCCCGGATATCTCTCGCTTCAAGGATCCGGATGCGTCTCAGCCGGAAATTATGCTCTATGTGGCGGGTAAAGCGTTCCAGGTTGGCGCGCTGATCTTCTCCACCATCACTGTACTGGCGTCCGGTATGGCTGCGCATGCAGGCGTTGCGCGTCTGATGTACGTCATGGGCCGTGATGGCGTATTCCCGAAAAGCTTCTTCGGCTACGTTCACCCAACGTGGCGCACGCCGGCGATGAACATCATCCTGGTCGGTGCAATTGCGCTTCTGGCGATTAACTTTGACCTGGTGATGGCAACAGCGCTGATTAACTTCGGTGCGCTGGTAGCGTTCACCTTTGTTAACCTGTCGGTTATCTCTCAGTTCTGGATCCGCGAAAAGCGTAACAAGACGCTGAAAGATCACTTCCAGTATCTGTTCCTGCCGATGTGCGGTGCCCTGACCGTGGGCGCGCTGTGGGTTAACCTGGAAGAGAGCTCTATGGTGCTTGGTCTGATTTGGGCGGCAATCGGCCTGGTTTACCTGGCCTGCGTCACGAAGAGCTTCCGTAACCCGGTTCCTCAGTACGAAGACGTTGCGTAATACTGTGTCGGGTGGCGGCTACGCCTTACCCGACCTACAAACCCCGTAGGGGACAAAAAAAAGCCGGAGACATCGCCTCCGGCTTTTTTATATTCATCACTCAGACTATCTCTTGCGCGTACTTGAATAACGCTTTCAGCAGCGCCTGCTTCTCTTCGTTCCCTTCGTATTGACCGTAAAGCATCTCCAGCTCCTGTGCGTAGTTGTGCAGATACTCTGGCGTAAACACGTTGCGACGATGCTGCAGCCAGCGTTCCTGCTCTGCTTCATCCAGCGTGCCGGGGTAGTTACGCGCGCGGTAATTAAACATCAGTTTTTCGATGCGTTTATCGGCGAAAGTGATATCCAGCGCCGGTAAGTTACGCGGCTCGGTTTGCAGCACGATATTCATGGCCGCGCGATCGGCATCGCTGAAGAACCCGTTGTACAGCTGGGCATCCACGTTTTCTGACGGCACGAACGGCTCGGCTTCGGCAAAGATGGCGACCACTTTCTCACGCACCTGCGGGTTTTCACGCAGTACTTTCAGGTTATCAAGGCAGTGCTGTCGGTTAATGCCCAGCCTGTCGGCATCTTCCGGGCGCAGCGTATTCGCCTGCGCCAGTACCGGGCATTTATTGATATGCACCAGTTTGACCGGCACCGCAGGCAGATCGCCGAGTTCATTTTTCGGGGTGTAAAGCCGCTCGCGCAGGGTATCGCTGTCGAGCTCCAGCAGCGGCGAAATGTCGCCGGCTAAATCCACCATGATGACCGCATTACGGTTGTCCGGATGCCACGCCAGCGGTGCGACCCAGCTGGTATTGCCGCGCCAGGCGCCAAACATGCCGGAAATATGCACCAGCGGCTTCATCTGCGGCACGTCAATCAGCGTGGTCAATTTCTGCTTGCTGCGGTGGCTCAGCAGATACTCAAACAGCCTTGGCTGCGCGCTTTTCACCAGCCTCGCCATGGCAATGGTGGCATAGACGTCCGCCATCGCGTCGTGGGCATTGCTGTGCTCTATACCGTTGGCGCGCGTCAGGTGCTCCAGCCGGAAGCTCGTCAGCCCTTCCTCATTTTCCGGCCAGTTGATGCCTTCAGGACGCAGGGCATAGCAGGCGCGCATGATGTCGAGTAAATCCCAGCGCGAATTGCGGTTCTGCCAGCTCCAGGCGTAGGGATCGTAGAAGTTGCGATAAAAGATGTTGCGCGTCACTTCGTCATCGAAACGGATGTTGTTGTAACCGACCACGCAGGTATGGGGGACGGTGAACAGATCGTGGATGCGGCGGGCGAACTCCGCCTCGCTAAGGCCTTTTTCCCGCGCTTCCTGCGGCGTGATCCCGGTGACCATGACCGCGCCCGGCTGCGGCAGGTAGTCATCAGCGGGCTTACAGTAGAAGACCTCAGGCTCGCCAATGATGTTGAATTCGTCGTCGGTGCGGATGGCGGCAAACTGCGCCGGTCGGTCCAGCGCCGGGTGAGTGCCAAAGGTTTCGTAGTCGTGGAACAAAAAAGTCGGGCGTGCGGCAGAGTCAGACACCAGTAATACCATCCTGTTAAAAAATGACGTGACTATGGTAAACGATCGCGCGGGCCAGACCGAATAAAAAGCACCGTTGTGACACAAATTTGCGCGGCAGCTTCAGCGGAAAATCTGCGTCCTGTCACATTTTTTTGCAATTAAGCCAGGTAACGACATCAGAACTCCCGTAAAAAGGTCATCGATTTTTAATGACCTGAGGATATACCGTTGAAACGCCGTCTGTTTATTGCTGTTTCTTTACTCGCTTCGAGTGTCTCATCTGCTTTTGCGGCCGAACCGCTGGATTTTTCGCCGCAGCCTCCGGCCATTCAGGCTGGCTCCTGGGTGCTGATGGATTACACGACTGGTCAGATCTTAACGGCGGGCAACGAACATCAACAACGTAATCCGGCGAGCCTGACCAAGCTGATGACGGGCTATGTGGTGGATCGGGCCATTGATAGCCATCGCATTACGCCGGACGACATTGTCACCGTAGGACGTGATGCCTGGGCAAAAGGCAACCCGGTTTTTGACGGTTCGTCGCTGATGTTCCTGAAAGAGGGCGATCGCGTCTCCGTGCGCGATCTGAGCCGCGGTCTGATTGTCGATTCCGGTAACGATGCCTGCGTGGCGCTGGCAGATCACGTGGCGGGCGGCCAGCCGCAGTTTGTGAAGATGATGAACGACTATGTGCAAAAGCTGAACCTGCGCGATACGCACTTTGAAACCGTCCACGGCCTGGACGCGCCGGGCCAGCACAGCTCTGCCTATGACCTGGCCGTACTCTCCCGGGCCATCATTCACGGCGAGCCTGAGTTTTACCATATGTACAGCGAAAAGAGCCTCACCTGGAATGGGATCACCCAGCAAAACCGCAACGGCCTGCTGTGGGATAAAACCATGAACGTGGACGGTCTTAAAACGGGGCATACCTCGGGGGCAGGCTTTAACCTGATTGCGTCCGCCGTTGACGGCCAGCGTCGCTTGATTGCGGTGGTAATGGGGGCGGACAGCCCGAAAGGGCGCGAGGACCAGGCCCGGAAACTCCTGCACTGGGGGCAGCAGAATTTCGATACGGTGCAGATCCTGCACAACGGTAAAAAAGTGGGGACAGAGCGTATCTGGTACGGCGATAAGGAGCAGGTGAAGCTGGGCACCGACCAGGACTTCTGGCTGGCCCTGCCGAAAGCGGAAGTGCCGAATATCAAAGCCAAATACGTGCTGGATAAAAAAGAGCTGGAAGCGCCAATTGCCGCGCATCAGCGGGTCGGTGAGATCCAGCTCTATGACCGCGACAAGGTGGTAGCCCACTGGCCGCTGGTGACGCTGGAAGCCGTTGATAAAGGCGGCCTGTTCTCCCGCATGAGCGACTATCTGCACCACACGCTTTAACTGCTGCTGAGCAGACTGGCAGGGTTGCGAGTCTGCTCACATAATAAACACTTCACGTTTGCCGATAGGCCACGATCCGCTTTATAGTGTATAAATATACAGTGATAAATGGAGGCAGCATGGACTACAGCATTAAGCAGCAACAGAAACGTAAGATTGCCGGTTTTCATTTGGTCGGGCCGTGGGAACACACGGTAAAACAGGGTTTTGAACAGCTGGTGATGTGGGTCGACGGGCGTCACATTGAGCCACTGGAGTGGGTTGCGGTCTACTACGATAACCCGGATGAGGTCCCGGCAGAAAAACTGCGCTGCGACACGGCCGTCACGGTACCGGATGATTTCGTTATCCCGGAAAACAGCGAAGGCGTCATGATGACGGAAATCGCGGCCGGGGATTATGCCGTGGCGACGGCGCGCGTGGAAAACTACGACTTCGCCACGCCTTGGTATCAGTTCTTTAATTCCCTCCTGCAGGACAATAAGTACCAGATGGCGCTTAAGCCCTGCTTCGAGCGCTATCTCAACGACGGCAATGCAGACGGCTTCTGGGATATCGAAATGTATATCGCAGTAGAGCATAAAAAGGTTTAAGCCTGCTAAATGAAGGGTTTTTCAGCCGGAAGCGATCCGCCCGGCTGAAAACACAGTACAATTGTGATTTGCCGTGTAGCTGGAGAGCGGGTGTGCGTCCCGACAAATCATTAACTCCTTTTGAAATTCGCTTGTACAAACACTACCGCGTGGTGCATGGATGTCGCATCGCGCTGGCGTTCGTGTTGACGTTTGTCCTGGTCCGCTTGCTGGATGTTCCGGAAGGGACGTGGCCGCTGATCACGCTGGTGGTGGTGATGGGGCCCATCTCGTTTTGGGGAAACGTTGTTCCGCGCGCCTTCGAGCGGATTGGCGGGACCGTTTTAGGCTCGGCGCTTGGGCTTATCGCCCTGAAGCTGGAGCTTATATCGTTTCCAGTTATGCTGGCATGGTGCGGTGCCGCTATGTTCCTGTGCGGCTGGCTGGCATTGGGCAAAAGACCGTATCAGGCGCTGCTGATTGGGATTACTCTCGCGGTGGTGGTTGGTGCGCCCGCCGGAGATATGACCACCGCGCTGTGGCGAAGCGGGGATGTCATTCTGGGGTCACTGCTGGCCATGCTCTTTACCGGTATCTGGCCGCAGCGTGCTTTTCTGCACTGGCGCATTCAGATGGCCAACTACGTTACCGCGTTTAACCGCGTCTATCAGGCCGGTTTTTCTCCCAACCTGGTTGAGCGTCCCCGGCTGGAAAAGCATCTGCAAACGATCCTCAACGACGTGGTTAAAATGCGCGGCCTGATCACCCCCGCCAGCAAAGAAACCCATATTCAGAAAGCAATTTTCGAAGCCATCCAGACGGTAAGCCGCAACCTGGTCTGCATGCTTGAACTGCAGATCAACGCGCACTGGGCCTCGCGCCCCAGCCATCTGCTGATGCTTAACGCGCAGACCCTCAAAGAGACCCAGCAGATGACGCAGCAAACGCTGTTGACCATCGCACACGCGCTCTATGAAGGTAACCCGCAGCCGATACTGGCGAACAGCGAGCGGCTGAATGAGATCGTTGCGGAGCTGAAGCAGTTAATCAATGAACGCCAGGGCGATAACGTGGCAGAAACGCCTATTCACGGCTATGTCTGGCTGAGTATGGAACTGGCGCGTCAGCTTGAGCTGCTATCGCATCTTATTTGCCGGGCGCTGCGCAAATAAAAGGCGTATGTGACGCCTGCTGCTTCGATTCAGCAGCAATTGGGGTTATGATAGATTTAAACGATATACTCATTGTCATTCGCAGCCGCTGTCTGTTACAACGGTTGCCTTAACGAATCCGAATCTCACATTATCAGGGGTGTAAAAATGGAAACTACCAAGCCTTCGTTCCAGGATGTTCTGGAATTCGTCCGCCTGTTCCGCCGCAAAAACAAACTGCAGCGTGAAATCCAGGACGTTGAGAAGAAGATCCGTGACAACCAGAAGCGTGTTCTGCTGCTCGACAACCTGAGCGACTACATCAAGCCAGGAATGAGCGTTGAAGCTATTCAGGGCATCATCGCCAGCATGAAGAGCGACTATGAAGACCGCGTTGATGACTACATCATCAAAAACGCTGAGCTGTCCAAAGAGCGTCGTGACATCTCTAAGAAGCTGAAAGTGATGGGCGAAATCAAGAACGGCGAAGCAAAAAGCGAATAATCGCAGCGAATAGTGAAAAAGGCTCTCTGGTGACAGAGAGCCTTTTTTTATGATTCAGAACGCGGCTGTAGCTGATAAATCCAGGCATTAACCTGTTTGCCTTCGAGGGTGGTTACCGTGACCTCAACCCGATCGTAGCCGTCTTCAAATTCATCGAGCATTTGCCAGTGTGCGGCAAGGTTATCAGAGATAAACAGATAGCCTTCGACGCGGGGCCCGTCAGGGTGGAGCACAATCCCCGGGAAGTCTGCCGCAGCGCCCCAGCCTCGTTCGTAAAACGTGCCGGATACGAAGCCGGCCAGCCATTCACCGCCAATGTTTTCAAGAATATGCGCATTAGAGTGGCCCGGACGCAGCGTGCCGTAGACAAACAGAGCGTTCATTTTCCCTCACCCGCAAAGCAAAAAGCCTGCTTTAAAAGCAGGCTTTTTAAATTTGGCTCCTCTGACTGGACTCGAACCAGTGACATACGGATTAACAGTCCGCCGTTCTACCGACTGAACTACAGAGGAATCGTTGTGGAGGCTTATCTTAGCGGCGAAAAAAGTTTTGTCAAACCTGATCTTAGAGAAAATCGACCGATTGCTGATTCTGTCGTCAGTTTGTTGTAAATCCACACATCTTTTTCTGGAAAATACTTTGCAGGATGAGCATTTGTCCCCCATCATTTGAAATGGAGTTTCAACTTTTCTCTCTAAGGTCCATTTTGAACGTCACTGCCTCCTTACGCCAGGCGATAACGCGCACGCCATGGTATGCAAAACGTAAAAGCTATCGTGTTCTGTTCTGGCGTGAAATCACCCCTCTTGCTGTGCCTATCTTTCTGGAAAATACCTGCGTTCTGCTGATGGGGGTTCTGAGTACCTTCCTGGTGAGCTGGCTGGGGAAAGAGGCGATGGCCGGGGTCGGGCTGGCGGACAGCTTTAATATGGTGGTGATCTCGTTCTTTGCCGCCATAGACCTCGGGACGACGGTGGTGGTGGCCTTTAGCCTCGGCAAGCTTGACCCCAAGCGCGCGCGCGAGGCGGCCCGTCAGTCGCTGATGATCATGACCATTTTTTCGATCGTTCTGGCGGCGGTGATCCACTATTTCGGTAAAGAGATTATCGACTTTGTCGCCGGGGAAGCCACTAATGAGGTTAAAGACCTGGCGCTGACCTACCTGGAAATGACCGTCTTAAGCTATCCGGCGGCGGCCATTGCGCTGATTGGCAGCGGTGCGCTCCGCGGGGCGGGCAACACCAAAATCCCGCTGCTGATCAACGGCGGGATGAATATCCTGAATATCATCATCAGCAGCGTCCTGATCTACGGCGTGTTCTCCTGGGAAGGGCTGGGGTTCGTCGGTGCCGGACTGGGGTTAACCATTTCACGCTATATCGGCGCGGTGGCCATCATCGGGGTGCTGATGGCGGGGATCACGCCTTCGCTGCGCCTTACGCTGAAAAGCTATTTCCGCCCCTTTAATTTCGCCATTATCTGGGAAGTGATGGGGATCGGCATTCCCGCGAGTATTGAATCGGTGCTGTTTAACGGCGGGAAGCTGCTCACGCAGATGTTTGTCGCCGGGATGGGGACCGACGTTATCGCCGGTAACTTCATCGCCTTTTCCATCGCCTCGCTGATTAACCTGCCGGGTAACGCGCTGGGTTCGGCCTCGACCATCATCACGGGTAAGCGGCTCGGGAAAGGGCAAATAGGGCAGGCGGAGCGGCAGCTGCGGCACGTGTTCTGGCTATCAACCATTGGGCTGACCCTGATCGCCTGGGGCACCGCGCCGTTTGCCGGGCTGATGGCCTCGTTCTATACCCACGAAGATGATGTTAAAGAGGTCGTTAAGATCCTCATCTGGCTCAACGCGGCCTTTATGCCCATCTGGGCGGCCTCATGGGTTCTGCCCGCCGGGCTGAAAGGCGCGCGCGATGCCCGCTTTGCGATGTGGGTATCAATGCTCGGCATGTGGGGTTGTCGCGTTGTCGCGGGGTATACGCTCGGGGTGATGCTCGGATGGGGCGTTATCGGCGTCTGGCTGGGGATGTTCCTTGACTGGGCCGTGCGGGGCGCGCTGTTCTACTGGCGTATGGTCAGCGGGCGCTGGCTGTGGAAATATCCGCGGAAAAATGCCTGACAATTGCGCGAAATGGAGAATTATTCGGCAAACGATCGGAAATATGCATTCTGCCTTTGACATCATGGGGGAGCATCGATAATATGCGCCCCGTTCACACGATTCCTCTGTAGTTCAGTCGGTAGAACGGCGGACTGTTAATCCGTATGTCACTGGTTCGAGTCCAGTCAGAGGAGCCAAATTTGAAAAGCCTGCTTTTAAAGCAGGCTTTTTGCTTTTCTGCGGCGGGTAAAATTGTCGGGTGGCGGCTTCGCCTTACCCGACCTACAGGACATGTAGGCCCGGTAAGCGAAGCGCCACCAGGCACCAGACCGCACGAAATTACACACGAATCGGCGCCGTCGCCTCCTCGAGCCACGCACGCGCTTCACTATTCACCAGCGGCAACAGCGCCTCACGTACCTGCCGGTGATACGCATCCAGCCACTTTTTCTCCTGCTCGCTCAATAGATGCAGCTCAACCTGAGTTAAGTCGACAGGGATCAGCGTCAGCGAGGCAAATCTACAAAACCCCGGACGGCTCTCCACAATCTCCACCTGGTTTTCAATGCGAATACCGTGGCTATCGCCCAGATAATATCCCGGCTCGATAGTCATGATATTGCCCGCCACCAGCGGCCACGGGTTGACCTTTTTGGCAATACGATGCGGGTTTTCATGGATCAAAAGCTGATGCCCCACGCCGTGCCCCGTACCGTGATCGTAATCCAGCCCCATCTCCCACAGCGGACGACGCGCAAAAGCGTCCAGCTGATGCCCCTGAGTTCCGGAAGGAAACTGCAGGGTAATGAGTGATAGGAAACCTCTCAGCACGGCGGTGTAGTGCAGGCGCTGCTGCGGATCGACCTGACCCCATGCCAGCGTGCGCGTGGCATCGGTGGTGCCATTAGCATACTGACCTCCGGAATCGTTCAGGTAAAAATGGTCATGGCCGATAGGCTTGTTGCTGGCCTCGCTGGAATGGTAATGGCACATCGCCGCATTGCTGGAGGAGGCGGAGATAGTGGCAAAACTCTGCTCGATAAACCCCGGCTGCTGTTTGCGGAACGCGAGCTGCTGCGCCTGCGCGTCCAGCTCAGTCAGCGGTTGTCCTGCCGCCTCGCGCAGCGGCACTTCACGGCTTAGCCAGGCGAGGAAGTTGACCCACGCGGCACCGTCCTGGTGATGACACTCGCGGTAACCCGCAAGTTCGACCGAGTTTTTAGTTGCCTTCATCAGGGTAATAGGGTCGGTCCGCCAGACAATTTCTCCCCGTGGTTCAATGGCGAAGCGCAGGGCTACCGGCGCGGAGTCGGCATCCACCATCACCCGCTTACCTTCAGCAATCTGCTGGCAACGTTCGATAAAGGCGTCCTGCGGCGCAATGGTGAACGCACTGCGCACCGCGTCTGGCAGGGCGCTGAGCTTGTTGTCGTTAACAAACCACTCAACGTGACCGTCACGGCCAAGCAGGACAAAGGAGAGCGGGACCGGGCTGTAAGGGATATCCGCGCCCCGCACGTTCAGGAGCCAGGCGATGTTATCCGGCAGGGTAACGGCCAGATAATCGGCATTGTTCGCCGCCAGCACGGCGGCAGCGCGCTGGCGTTTGTCTGCGCTGCTTTCGCCGCTCAGCTCAACCGGCATTTCACGAATCAGCCCCGCCGGCGCGGCAGGGCGGTCAGTCCACAGGGTATCAAAAGGAGACTGACTCAGTGGCACCAGCTCGCACGGTGTGGTGGAGAGCTGCTCAAACTCCGAATGGGTCATCAGCAGCGCCTCAAAGCCGATGCGTGTCCCTACCTCAACGTTTTCCGCCAGCCATTGCGCCAGCGGCTCGTTATGCAGGTGGTGGATCTCAACCTCATCCGTATTGACCTGCACGCGCGCCTGAACCTGATAGCGGCCATCGACGAACAGCAGCGCTCTATCCTGCAGCACCAGCGCCACGCCGGCCGAACCGTCAAAGCCCGTCAGCCAGGCCAGCTTTTCGTCGTAGGACGCGCAGTATTCGCTCTGCCAGGCATCGGCGCGCGGGACGATCATCCCGTCGAGGTTATTGGCTTCAAGCCACTGGCGCAGGGCAGAGAGCGGTGATGTGCTGTACATTCTTTATCCTTATCGTGATTAGCGGAACGGCGGCTCGTTAAAGGTGCGCAGCTTGCGGGAATGCAGCTTGTCGCCTTCCGCCCGCAGCAGGTCGATGGCGCGAATGCCAATTTGCAGATGCTCTGAGATAGCCCCCTCATAGAAGCGGTTGGCCTGGCCCGGCAGCTTAATTTCGCCGTGCAGCGGCTTATCGGAGACGCACAGCAGCGTGCCGTAGGGGACGCGGAAGCGATAGCCCTGCGCGGCGATGGTGGCGCTCTCCATATCAATCGCCACCGCGCGGCTCAGGTTGAACCGCAGCGCGGAGGCGGAGTAGCGCAGCTCCCAGTTGCGGTCATCCGTCGTGACGACCGTACCGGTGCGCAGGCGCTGTTTAACCTCTTCACCCGGCATGCCACTGACCTCTTTGGTGGCGTCATACAGCGCGCGCTGCACTTCGGCGATGCTCGGGATTGGGATATCCGGCGGCAGTACGGCGTCAAGCACGTGGTCGTCGCGCAGGTAGGCGTGGGCGAGAACGTAATCGCCAATCAGCTGACTTTCGCGCAGGCCGCCGCAGTGGCCAATCATCAGCCACACGTCCGGGCGCAGTACCGCCAGATGGTCGCAGATGGTTTTCGCATTCGACGGTCCCACGCCAATGTTGATCAACGTGATGCCCTGACCGTCGGCGGTGATCAGGTGCCAGGCGGGCATCTGGTGTTTTTTCCACGCCAGGTCGGAAATGGCCTGCTCGGGCGCTTCGGTCTCCGCGGTGATCCAGATCCCGCCCGCACAGGACAGCGCGATGTAAGGGCTCTCCGGGTCAAGGATCTGGCTACAGCCCCAGCGGACAAACTCGTCGACGTAGCGGGTGTAGTTGGTAAAGAGCACGAAGGGCTGGAAATGTTCGGCTGGCGTACCGGTGTAGTGGCGCAGACGTGCCAGGGAGAAATCGACCCGGCGGGCATCAAAATGCGACAGGGGAGAAAATTCTGCCGGGTGATAAATCCCGTCAGCCGTCTCATCGCCAATCTGCGAAAGTTCAGTCGTCGGGAAGTGGCGGGTCAGTCCCGCGCTCATGGAGCGGTCAAGCGTTAACGCCGAGCCGTCAATCACGTAGGGATACGGGATTTCATGCTGTGAGGGCTCAACGGCTATATGCGCACCGTAGTCCTGGTACAGCAGCGTGAGCTGTTCTTCAAGATAAGGGCGGAACAGTGCAGGGCGGGTGACGGTGGTGCTGTAGCAGCCGGAGTGGGTAAAACGCGCGTAGGCGCGGGTTTTCGGCGTGGTGCTAGCGCTGCCGTCCCAGGTTACAGAGAGCGATGGATAAACAAAAAGGCCCGCGATTCTGGCCTTTTCGTCGGGGAGTTTCCCTGTTTCGATATACTCGCTAATGGCGCTGCGCAGCGCATTGACGGACTGTTCATACAGCGCGTCGAGTTTTTCCAGCGCCTGAGCCGGGGTCAGGCTGGAGCCCTTATTATTCATCTCTGTCTCCTTGTTCCACAGGTGTGCGACTCTACCCGATAGTATGTCACACGCCTGTGAAACAAAAGTGAGATCAGCGGTGGCTCGTCTCTTTCATCAATAGCGCCGTCGCCGCCGACAGCAGGCAGCCGGCCAGCAGATAAATGGCCACGCTGTGCCAGTTTCCGCCGGAGAAGGTCACCAGCGCGGCGGCAATAAACGGCGTAAACCCGCCGCCGACAACGCTTGCGACCTGGTAACCCACCCCTGCGCCGCTGTAGCGGTAGCTGGCGCCGAACAGTTCGGTAAACATCGGCTGCTGGACGCAGACCACCATATCGTGAGCGATGTTCGCGAGCATGATGGCGAAGAAGACAATCCAGAAGATCGACTGCGCCTCCAGCGCCATAAAGAATGGCCACGCGCTGAGGGTTCCCACCAGCGCCCCGGTAATGTAGACGCGACGGCGGCCAAACCGGTCCGCCAGCCAGGCGAAGCAGGGGATTGTCAGGCAACTGATCCCCCCGACCACCAGGCCGATATTGAGGAACAATTCGCGCGGCAGGCCGAGGTTCTGCGTCGAATAGTTCAGCGCAAACGCGGTGACGATATACATCGTCAGCAGTTCGCACAGGCGCAGGGCGATAATTTTCAGAAAAGCGCCAGGGTGCTGAACCAGGGCTTCCATCACCGGCAACCGTTTTTTGGCGGCCGGCTTTTCCTGCTGCTGCTGTTCGAATTCAGCGGACTCTTCCATCCCGTTACGGATCCACAGCGCGGCAATGACCAGCACGATGCTGAAGATGAACGGAATGCGCCAGCCCCAGCTCAGGAACTGCTCGTCGGTGGTGAGCTGGCTGATTAAGGAGACCAGCCCGGTGGACAGGAGCAGACCCACGCCATAGCCAACCTGCACGCCGCTGCTGTAAAAGGCTTTCCGGTGCTTCGGCGCGCTCTCTACGGACAGCAGCGCCGCGCCGCCCCATTCGCCGCCCACGGCGAAACCCTGGATGGCGCGCAGCGTGACCAGCAATACCGGCGCCCACCAGCCAATCGCGGAAAACGAAGGGAGAATGCCAATCAGCGCGGTGGCGATCCCCATCATCCAGACGGTGAGCATCAGCATGCGTTTGCGGCCGAGGCGGTCACCGAAGTGGCCGAAGATCACACCGCCCAGCGGGCGAAACAGAAAGCCAACGCCGAAGGTGGCAAACGCGGCGAGCGTGCCCATCGCGGGGCTGACCTGCGGAAAGAACTCGCGGTTAAAGACCAGGGCGGCGGTAATGCCGTAGAGCAGAAAATCATACCAGTCGACGACGGCACCCGCGAAGCTGCCTAAGGCTGCGCGGCGGGCACGATTGAGCGAAGATGTCTCCTCGTTGGGACGTTCGGAGATGAGGGTGGAGTCCATAGTTGTCCTGTCTGTACTGATTTTTAATTATTGGTATAAGAAAAGGTCACTCACGTTGCGTCCGTCATATAAACGGAACCTATGAGACTACCGCGACAAAACGCCTGAGAAAACGTTTTTATCTTTCCGGAAGGCGCTGAATAAATAAATTTCATCTTACCCTGCCTCGAGATAAATCAGTCTGTTTGGCTCCGGTTAGTGCTGAATGGATTACAGTAATAGATACCGCTGCGTGACTTAAGCTGAGGGAAAAACGATGCAACGTAACTTTTCGGCCATCTGGATTGTCCTGTTTTTATTCGCCGCACCGCTTCATGCCGAGCCGAAAGTCTATGGAGAACAGCGTATTAGCGGCTGGTGGAATGCGCTGACGGAGGATATATCCCAGACCTGGGAAGAGCCGCAACGTTACGATTTGTACCTGCCGTTCCTTAGCTGGCACGCTCGCTTTATGTACGACAAAGAAAAAACGGACAATTACAACGAAATGCCGTGGGGCGGCGGGCTGGGCGTTTCCCGCTATAACGAAGAGGGCAACTGGAGCGCGCTCTTCGCGATGATGTTCAAGGACTCGCACAACGAATGGCAGCCCGCGATGGGCTATGGCTGGGAGAAGGGCTGGTATCTGGATAATGCCAAAGATTTCCGCCTTGGGCTCGGTGCCGCAGCGGGCATCACGGCGCGAGATGATTTTGCCAACTACGTGCCGCTACCGTTCATCTTCCCGCTGTTTTCAGCCGGCTATAAGCGCGTTACCGTCCAGTTCACCTATATTCCAGGAACCTATAACAACGGTAACGTGCTCTTTGCCTGGATGCGCTTAGGCTTTTAAAGGGTGATCACTTTTTTTGCCACGGCGTTGGACAATACCAGCATGGAGAAGAGCACCGAGGTGACGAAAGTGAGCACAATCAGCGCCAGCTTCATACCGAGAGAGGTCACCGGGATCAGCGCCGTCAGCAGGTGAAACACCGAGTAGTGGACAATATACACGCCGGTCATTGTTTTGCTGATGGCGGCCAGCACTGACTCCTTAAACTCAGCATTGCGGCGAAAGCGCACCCCGTTCGCCGCAATCACCAGCGCAATAATCAGAATGTAGATTTGCGAGCCGGTAAGAATAAAGGCGTTTCTGTCGGCCTTGAACAGGGCAAAAAAGAAGTGGCGTTCGTAAAACCAGGTGAAGAGATAAATAAACGGGATGGCGATAACCGCCGCCCTGACGACATTTTTGCGGCTAATCCACTCGGCGATTTTCGGGTCGCAGAAGAGTTGCCCCGTCAGATAAAACAGCAGCCATGTCCACAACCGATACTGCGGTGAAAGCGAAAGGACGTGCGTTTCAGGATAAAGCGCCGATAGCAGATCGTATCCGTAGGAAAAGAGCAGCAGGGCGGCAATCGCCCCGCAGAATAGCGCTCGCCGCTGGCTAAGCCACTCCACCGCCGGGTGGAAGGTGTAAATCACGACAAAGGCGAACACGAACCAGGGCTGGATTAAATACCCGCGCTGGTAAGGCTCCCACAGGTAGTAGATCGTTATCCAGAACAGAAAAACAATTATCAGACTTTTAATCTTACCCAACTGCCAGCGGGTGCCGTGCCGGGATTGTCCGTCGAGATAGCCCGCAACCACAAAAAAAAGCGGCGTGGCGATGGTCGAAATAAAGGTTAAAAGCCCAAGGATCCAGTGATAGTCGTAATCATAATGATCCCAGGTATTGTAGATAGTGAAGAAGGTGACCGCCGTCATACAGCCCAGCGTCTTGATAATATTCAGCCCTGTCGCATTCATTGTTGTTTGGCTTCGTCCTTACGATGGAAACACGCATAGATCACCGGGAGTACCAGTAGCGTCAGGATTGTAGCAAACCCAAGTCCAAACATAATCACAACGGCCATGCTCTGGAAGAAAACGTCCAGCAGCAGCGGAGCCAGGCCAAGTACGGTAGTGAACGCGGTGAGCAGGATGGGGCGCAGGCGCGAGGTGGCGGCATAAACGATCGCGCTGTGCTGATCCTTTTGCGTTTTCTGCTGTTCGATCTCTTCCACCAGCACGATGCCGTTGCGGATGAGCATTCCGCTCAGGCTCAGCAGGCCAATCAGCGCCATAAAGCCAAAGGGAATGCCGGTAATTAAAAATCCCGGCGTGACGCCAATCAGCGCCAGCGGTACGGTCAGCCAGATGGCGACGGCATTTTTCACCGAGCTAAACATCAGCACCGTAATGACAAACATCACCAGATACCCGACAGGTAGCGTAGTGAACAGCCCTTGCTGCGCTTCGCTGGAGTTTTCCGCGTCGCCTCCCCACTCAATGCTGTAGCCGTGTGGCAGGGGAAGGGCATCTACCTGCGGCTTCACGCGGGCGAGAATATCGCCGGAGGTTTGCTGGCTTAGCGGGTCCGGGTCCGTCTGAACCGTCAGAACCCGCGAGCGGTCGCGTCGAAGGATGAGCGGATCTTCCCACTCCAGCGAAAAGCGGCTGACGACGTTACTCAGCGGGATATACTGCTGCCGCGTCTGGCTCCACACCAGCACGTTGTTCAGGTGATTGGCGTCCAGCCGTTCGCTTTCAGGGGGCCTCACCACCACGGGCAGCAGGTCACTGCCTTCCCGATACAACCCCGCCCGGCTGCCGGAGAAATTCATCTCCAGCGCGTTGTCGACGTCCTGTTTATCTACGCCAAGCTCGCGGCCCAGGGCGGCAACGTACTGTGGGCGGATCACCTTGCTGCGGTTTTGCCAGTCGTTCCTGACGCTGCCCGTGGCCGGGTCGCGGGTGAGGATGTCGTCCACCTGGCTGGCAATCAGGCGCAGCCGGTCAGGATCGGGACCTTTAATGCGTACCTCAATGGCGCTGTCGCCGGAGGGGCCAAACATCACGCGCTTGGTGCTGGCGTTGACCTGCGGATAGTTTCGCGCGATGTACTCGTCCACGTGGCGCGTCAGGGCGGAGATGTTGCGCTGGTCGTCCATGCGCACCATGATCTGCGCGTAGTTGCTGTACTGCCGCTGTCCGCTGTAGGTCAGAATAAAGCGCATACTTCCCTGACCAATGGTTGAGACGGTGGTTTCCACGCCCGGCTGGCCGTTAATGGTTTTTTCGATATCGCCGGTCATTTTCTCGGTCCATTTAATATCGGTGCCGTAGGGTAGCCAGAGGTCGACAAAGAAAATCGGCGTATTAGACGACGGGAAAAAGTTTTGCCGTACGGCGCCAAAACCCCAGACGGACGCTGCCAGCAGCGCAGCCATCACAATGAGCGTCGATGCCTTATGGTGCAGCAGCGTGTTAAGCAGGCGCTGGTAGAGGCGGTAGAGTCGTTTATCGTAAGGATCTGACTCATCGGTTTTATCGGGGGTGTTGTCGTTTTTAAACAACCACCACTTAATCAGCACCGGGGTGAGGGTGAGCGCCGAAAACCAGCTCAGCATCAGGGAAATCAGCAGCACCTGGAAGAGTGATTTACAGTATTCCCCGGTGGAATCCTGCGACAGCCCGATAGGGGCAAACGCCAGTATGGCAATCACCGTCGCCCCCAGCAGCGGCAGGGCGGAGCGGCGGATGATGTAGTTCACAGCGGCCAGCAGAGGCGAGCCCTGCTGTCGGGCAATCAACACCCCTTCGACAATCACGATGGCGTTATCCACCAGCATGCTGAGGGCGATAATCAGCGCCCCGAGCGAGATGCGCTGCAGCTCAATGCCCCACAGATACATAATCAGCAGCGTGCCGAGCACGTTGAGCGCGAGCGAAAACGCAATGATGATCCCGCTGCGTACGCCCATAAAGATCAGCAGCACGCCGATGACAATCGCCAGCGCCATCAGGAAGTTAATAATAAAACCGTTAACAGAGTGGCCCACTTCGGCTGCCTGATCGTAAAACAGGTCTATTTGTATGCCTGCCGGTTTTTCCGCCGACATCTGGTTTAGCTTCGCCTCCAGCGCGTGGCCCACGTCGATTACGTTCACGCCGGGAATAAACGAGACGCCCATGGTGACGGCTTTTTTGCCGTTGGCATGGTAGATACTGGCTGGCGATTCGTTCAGCCCGCGAGACAGCGTGGCGATATCCCGCAGGCGCGTCGCCGCACCGGTGCCGGAAGGCGTGATGATGATATCCGCCAGTTCATCAAGATTCTCGAATTCACCGGTCGGGTGCAGGCGAATGGATTCGGTGCCGGAGGTGATTTCTCCGGCGCTGGAAACGACGTTAAGCCTGCTGAGCAGGGCGGAAAGCTGGTTCAGCGTAATGCCGCGCGCGGCCATTTTAGTCAGGGAGATATCGATGTTGACCTGCTGGCTAATGGCCCCGCCGATGGCAACCTTCGCGACGCCGGGGACCAGAATCAACGCGCGGCGCAGCTGCTCCGCATATCTCACCAGTTCAGGATTACTGAATTCATCTCCGGAAATGGCGAAGAAGAAGCCGAACACGTCGCCGAAATCGTCATTCACAAAGGGCGCGATGACGCCGGGCGGAAACTGACGCGAGGCATCGCCCACGCGGCGGCGAAGTTCATCCCAAATCTGCGGCAGTTCGTTCGAGTGATAGCGTGAAGCGATGTTAACGGTGATTTGCGACAGACCGTTTGACGAGATGGAGCTCACGTTGTCCAGATAAGGCAGCTGCTGAAGGGCATTCTCCAGCGGCAGCGTAACCTCCTCTTCAACCTGCTGAGCGGATGCGCCGGGATAGTGGGTGACCACCACGGCGGTTTTGATGGTAAAGGCGGGATCTTCCAGCCTGCCGATATTCAACAGGGCGAAAATACCGCCGATGCCCAGCAGCAGAATCGTTAGCCAGACGCGAACAGGGTTATTAATAAATTGACGAGAGATATCCATTACAGTCCCCGTTCACGCGTCCAGATACGCACTGGCTGGTTAGCGTGGAGCTCCCCAACGCCTGCGGCCACCACGCGCTCGCCCGCCTTAAGCCCGCTGGTGATTACCACGCCTTCGGTACTCACTTGCCCCACGCTGACCTTGCGGTCTTCAAGATGGAGCGTGTCGCCTTCTCCCGTTACGACCCAGACGTGCGGCTCATTGCGCGGGCTGTTGTCCGGGTTAAAGACTGCCTCAACCGGTACGACGAGCGCCTGAGCGCCTGCGCCAGCCGGGAGATTGGTTAAATTAATGGTCACCGTACCGCTTACGCCACCGACGGCGGGAAAATCATCGGGTCGCGGCATGGTGAGTATCACTTGCCAGGTCAGGGTATTGCTGTCGCTGCTGCCCGAATGCTCTTTGTAGACGGCGGTAAATTCCCGATCCGGAAGGGCGTTAATTTTCACCACGGGGCGGTACTGCGCGTTGCGAATATCAAAGGTCTTAAACAGGTTTTCAGGAATGCTGAACACCACGTCCAGCAGATCGGTACGGGTTAACGTCGCGATGGGCTGACCGGCGGACACCACCTGATGGTTTCGCACGTGCACGCTGGCCGCCGTCCCGCTAAAGGGCGCAACGAGCGTCATCTGATTTAGCTCTTCCCGGGCAATCTGCAGCGCCGCATTCGCCGAATCGCGGTTCGCACGCTGCACGTCCATCTCGGCTTTTGAAATGGCCTGTCGTCCTGCCAGCGTCTGGAAGCGGTCGAACTGCCTCTGGGCCAGCGTCGCCGCCGTTTGTCTGTCATTTACCCGCTGCTGGGCTTCACGGGCATTCAGTCTGGCAAGCTGTTGCCCCTGCTTGATGGCAGCGCCCTGACGTACATCAAGCGTTTCAATTTGACCGGCGCGCTTGAAGGAAAGGTCTGTGGCATCGCCCGATTCAATGCGGGCGGGAAAAACGCGCTGCTGGGCGTGACCCGGAGCCGTCACCTCCGCCACTTTTACCATTCTGGGCAGGGGAGAGGCTTGCTTGGGTTTCGGATCGCATGCCGTGAGCGTTAACAAAACGAACGGTAAAAGAGAGAGGTAGCGGTTCACTGTATTCCCCTAATAAATAACTGTTTTATTTATTCCATAACCTGGACAGGGGGTGACACTATTCTGCCAGAACAGTGACGACCATATAGGTAAATAAACCAATCGCCGTGCTGGCGATAATGGCAAGCGCAATAAACATACCCAGGCGGATCAGGCTTAAACCATACATACATTCCTCCATGAGCCGGAAGCGGTGTCTGACTATGAGCATAGTCGGCGAAAAGATAAATGTTAAATAACCATTATCAGTGGGGAAGCGCTAAACCTGATATTCCTGTGCTACGTTTAATATTATTCATCTCTTTTTATCGTAACTGGCATTAAGGGCAACCCCCTGCATTTAATGCGTTTTTTGCTTCATTCACTCTCGTGTTGGTTATAAAAAGGATGCTCGATATGTATAAAAACATTCTCGTTCCGGTGGATGTCTACGAGACAGGTCTGGCGGATAAAGCGTTGCAGCATGCACGGTTTCTGGCGCAAAGCGCGTCGGGTGACATTCATTTGCTGCACGTCATGCCCAAATTTTCAGCCGAACTGACGCGTGGTTTTATTTCAGATGCGCGCAAAATGGATGAATATATGATTAATAATTCGAAAGAAAAACTGTCTGACCTGGTCAAAAAATTGAATCTGCCAGAAGAGCGTGTTCATCTCCATGTCCGTAGCGGGAACGTTCGTGATGAGGTTATTAAGCTGGCGGATGAACTGGCTGCCGGTGCAATTATTGTCGGCTCTCGAAATCCAAATATTCAAACCCATTTGTTAGGATCGGAGGCGGCAAGTATTGTTCGTTACGCACATGTTCCTGTTTTCGTTATTCGTTAATTACAGAGAAGCAAGGTGATTTCTGAATAGAACCTGAGGAAGGAACGATGAAAACAGGAAAACCTGAACGTCCGTATTATCAACAAACCGTTGACGAAACCCTGTCGAATATCCACTCCACCCTGGAAGGCCTTAGCGGCACTGAGGCATCAGCCCGACTTCAGCAGCATGGTGAGAATGCGTTACCGCAAAAAAAGGGCAAACCGGCCTGGCTGCGCTTCCTGGCGCATTTTAACGACGTATTGATTTACGTTCTGCTGGTGGCCGCGTTGCTTAAGCTCTTTATGGGCCACTGGGTAGACATGTTTGTGATCCTTGGGGTTGCCATCATTAACGCGCTGATTGGCCATATCCAGGAGAGCAATGCTGAAAAATCCTTGCAGAGTATTCGCAATATGCTCTCCAGCGAAGCCGTGGTGGTACGGCAGGGGAAACATGAAACGATCCCCACCACGGCGCTCGTCCCGGGTGATATCGTGGTGATCCGCGCCGGGGATCGTATCCCTGCGGATCTGCGCGTGATTGAAGCGCATAATCTTCGCGTGGAGGAGGCCATCCTGACCGGCGAATCCACCGTTGTTGAGAAAAACAGCGATGCGTTAAGCGGGGAACTGCCTTTAGGTGACCGGTATAATCTGCTCTACTCAGGCACCACCGTCAGCTCCGGCGGCGGTAAAGGCGTGGTGGTGGCAACCGGGGGCGAGACCGAGTTGGGTCACATCAATCAGATGATGTCCGACATTGAAAAGCACCGCACGCCGCTGATGGTGCAGATGGATAAGCTCGGTAAGACCATCTTCATCACCATCCTGGTGATGATGGTGGCGCTGTTTGTCTTTAGTCTCCTGTTCCGGGATATGCCGGTTTCTGAACTGGTGCTGTCGCTTATCAGCCTCGCCGTTGCCGCCGTGCCGGAAGGCCTGCCGGCCATCATTTCCATCATCCTTTCACTTGGCGTACAGGCCATGGCGCGTCGCAAGGCCATCATTCGCAAGCTGCCCACGGTGGAAACGCTGGGGGCGATGACGGTCATCTGCTCGGATAAAACCGGCACCCTGACGATGAATGAAATGACGGTCAAAGCGGTGATTACCGCTGACGCGACCTACCGCGTGGAGGGTGACAGCTACGAACCGGTGGGGAATATTCACCCCGTAGATGACCCGACGCCCGTCAGCGTGACGCAGGGTTCCCTGCTGGAGCGCTACCTGCGCACCATCGACCTCTGTAATGACAGCCAGCTGATCAAAGACGAGCAGGGGCTGTGGAAAATCACCGGGGGACCCACCGAGGGTGCACTGAAGGTGCTGGCGGCGAAAATTTCGCTCCCACCGCTCGATACCGAAATGCGCAGTAAAATCCCGTTTGATTCGCAGTATAAATACATGTCCACGTTGTACCGGTTGGGCAATGAAGAGGTGATTTTAATCACCGGCGCACCGGACGTCCTGTTCCGCCTCTGCCAGTACCAGCAGACGAATGACGGACTGGAGCCGTTCGATCAGCCTTACTGGGAAGGGAAGATTGAGGAGTATGCCCGGGAAGGCTTGCGTATGGTGGCGGCGGCCTGGAAACCTGCCCACGAGGGACAACGCGAGCTGGATCACCCGGACCTGCATGATGGCGTGATCCTGCTGGGTATTGCAGGAATGATGGATCCGCCGCGTCCGGAGGCCATTACCGCCATTGCCGACTGTCTGCAGGCCGGGATCCGCGTGAAAATGATCACCGGCGACCATCCGCAAACGGCAATGAGCATTGGGCAAATGCTGGGGATTGGTAACGCCGCAAGCGCTATCACCGGACGTGAGCTGGAGGCGATGGACGATCGTCAGCTGAGCGACGCCGCGCAGCAGTACGATATTTTCGCCCGTACCAGCCCGGAGGATAAGTTCCGCCTTGTGCAGGCCCTTCAAAGTAAACAGGAAGTCGTGGGCATGACCGGGGATGGCGTAAATGATGCCCCGGCGCTCAAGCGGGCGGATGTGGGTATTGCCATGGGGATTAAGGGGACGGAAGTCACCAAGGAAGCCGCCGACATGGTATTAACGGATGACAACTTTGCCACCATTGCCAGTGCGGTGCACGAGGGGCGTCGGGTTTACGATAACCTGAAAAAAACCATTCTGTTCGTTATCCCCAGCAACATCGCGCAGGCCCTGCTGATCATCATCGCGCTGCTGGCGGGGAACCTGATCCCGCTAACGCCGGTCCTGATCCTGTGGATGAACATGGCGACGTCGGCAACGCTGTCGTTTGGCCTGGCGTTTGAAGCGGGTGAGAAGGACATCATGAACCGGCCTCCGCGTAAGGCGAATCTTCATGTGATGGACGGCTATGCCATCTGGCGCGTGGTGTTTGTTGGTCTGATGATTGCCATTAGCGCCTTCGTGCTGGAAGCCTGGCTACAGCCGCGTGGCTATTCGGCGGAATTTATCCGCACCGTGCTGCTGCAAACCCTGGTCACTGCGCAGTGGTTCTACATGCTCAACTGCCGCGTGAATGACGGCTTTTCGCTGAGCAAAGGCCTGCTGGCGAACAAAGGGATTTGGATCGTGAGCGGCGTACTGCTGGCGCTACAGCTTCTTATTATTTACGCACCCTTCATGCAGATGCTGTTTGGCACCGAGGCGCTGCCGTTCCGCTATTGGGTCATCACCCTGCTTATTGGTTTTGTGATGTTCCTTATTGTCGAGGCGGAAAAAGTACTGACGCGCAGGTGGCGCAAAACCGAGGCGTGATAGCGTAAACTGAGAAAGCCTGCCTGAGCCCAGGCTTTCTCTTTTTTTTGAGCACAGGAAACTATGATTCGACTTGTCTGGTTCGTCCTTACGCTGTGTGCCGCTGTTCCCGGTGCGTTTGCCGTAACCTATCCTCTACCGCCGGAAGGCAGTCGTCTGGTGGGAACCCCGATTATCATCAAGGTTCCTGAAGGCAACACGCTGCCTCTTGAAGCCTTTGCCGCGCGCTACGGGCAGGGGCTAAGCAATATGCTGGAAGCTAACCCGGGCGTGGATCCTTTTTTGCCCAAATCCGGTACCCGGCTGGTCATTCCCCAGCAGCTGATTTTGCCTGACACCGTCCGGGAAGGCATTATCGTGAATGCGGCGGAAATGCGCCTTTACTACTATCCGCCCGGCGGTAACACCGTTGAAGTGCTGCCCATCGGCATCGGCCAGGCCGGGCGTGAAACGCCGCGTAACTGGGTGACGGCGGTTGAGCGCAAGCAGGAGGGACCCACCTGGTCGCCAACGCCCAATACGCGCCGCGCCTATGCGGCAGAGGGGAAAACGCTGCCGGCATTCGTGCCCGCCGGGCCAGATAACCCGATGGGGCTGTATGCGATCTATATCGGCAGGCTGTACGCCATTCACGGCACAAACTCGAATTTCGGCATCGGGCTGCGGGTGAGCCAGGGCTGTATTCGTCTGCGTAATAACGACATCAAATACCTTTTCGATAATGTCCCTGTTGGAACCCGCGTGCAGCTTATCGATCGGCCCGTGAAAACCACCACCGAGCCGGACGGTAGCCGCTGGGTGGAGGTGCATGAGCCGCTGTCACGTAACCGTGCGGAATTTGAATCAACCAATAAGGTACCACTGCCAATTTCAGCCGCGCAGCGGACACAGTTGGTAAACGAGGGAGCGGGAGCCGAACTGGAGCGGCGGTCGGGGATGCCGGTGAAGCTCAGTCAATGAGTTCGTTTAGCCCGGTGGCGCTGCGCTTACCGGGCCTACAGTCCCGTAGGTCGGGTAAGGCGAAGCCGGCACCCGACAATTTTACCCGCCGCAGAAAAGCAAAAAGCCTGCTTTAAAAGCAGGCTTTTCAAATTTGGCTCCTCTGACTGGACTCGAACCAGTGACATACGGATTAACAGTCCGCCGTTCTACCGACTGAACTACAGAGGAATCGTGTGAACGGGGCGCATATTATCGACCTGCGTTCGCCTTGTCAAAGGGTGGATCAACGCCTTTTGATCGTTTGCTGACAAAATCGGCAAAGTGGTGTTTTTGCCAGCGGAATGCACCGCTTTGGTGCGCGTATACCCCTAATGGGGCAGATCATAAACTGCTGTTTCAGTAATAAAACCCACCTCCGTGATTAGGTTTCCTTATTTTCAGGCGCTTAGCGAACAATTCAGACCGCCTGGTAAAAGTGGCATTCATATTGCAAAACCTGTTCAACAACGACAGCCGGTTCCGGCACAGCATTTTCGAACAGGGGGCAAAATGAACTTAAGACGACTGAAATACTTCGTAAAAATCGTCGATATCGGCAGCCTGACTCAAGCGGCAGAAGTGCTGCATATCGCGCAGCCTGCGCTGAGCCAGCAGGTGGCTACTCTGGAAGGCGAGATGGATCAGCAGCTGTTGATTCGCACCAAACGCGGCGTCACGCCAACGGAAGCCGGTAAGATCCTGTATACCCACGCGCGCACCATCCTCCGCCAGTGTGAACAGGCGCAGCTGGCGGTGAACAACGTGGGTCAGACCTTGAGCGGGCACGTTTCTATCGGCCTGGCGCCGGGAACGGCCGCATCGTCTATTACCATGCCGCTGCTGCAGGCCGTTCGCGCCGAGCTGCCGGAAGTGCTGGTTTACCTGCACGAAAACAGCGGGTCCGTACTGAATGACAAACTGCTGAGCGGCCAGCTGGATATGGCGGTCCTTTACGATCGCTCCCCGGTCGCCGGGATCACCAGCCAGCCGCTGCTGAAAGAAGATCTTTACCTCGTGGGCACCCGCGACTGTCCGGGTCAGAGCGTAGACCTGACCGCCGTGGCAGAGATGAACCTCTATCTGCCGCGCGATTACAGCGCCGTGCGCGTGCGCGTGGATGAAGCGTTCTCCCTGCGCCGCCTGACGGCAAAAATCATCGGCGAGATCGACTCTATCTCCACGCTGACCGCGGCCATTGCCAGCGGAATGGGGGTGACGGTTCTGCCGGAATCTGCCGCGCGCTCGCTGTGCAGTGCGGCAAACGGCTGGATGGCGCGCATCACCACGCCTTCGATGAGCCTGCCGCTGTCGCTGAACATGTCCGCACGCGGATCGCTCTCGCCGCAGGCGCAGGCGGTCAAAGAGATTTTGATGTCGCTGGTCAGCAAGCCATCGCTTGAGAACCGTGAGCTTCAGCTCGTGAGCTGATATTCCATAAAAGCATAAGATGCTGGTTTTTATTATTTGTTCTGCAGCTCAGCTGACTCTAACAATAGAGCTATCTCAGATGCGCCGGAGTGAATCGTGAATTTCCAGCAACTTAAAATTATCCGTGAGGCGGCCAGGCGGGACTACAACCTGACCGAGGTCGCCAACATGCTTTATACCTCTCAGTCCGGCGTCAGCCGCCATATCCGCGAGCTGGAAGAAGAGCTGGGGATAGAGATCTTTATCCGCCGCGGCAAGCGTCTGCTGGGCATGACCGAGCCCGGCAAGGCCTTGCTCACCATCGCTGAGCGGATCCTTAACGAGGCCAGCAACGTTCGACGTCTGGCGGATCTCTTTACCAATGATGCATCCGGCGTGCTTACCATCGCCACCACCCACACCCAGGCCCGGTACAGCCTGCCGCCGGTGATTAAAGCCTTCCGCGAACTTTTCCCCGATGTCCGTCTGGAGCTCATCCAGGGCACGCCGCAGGAAATTGAAGTGCTGCTGCAAAACGGCGGGGCGGATATCGGCATCGCCAGCGAACGCCTGAGCAACGACCCGCTGCTGGTGGCTTTCCCCTGGTTCCGCTGGTACCACAGCTTATTGCTCCCCGTCGATCATCCCCTGAATCAGGTCTCTCCCCTGACGCTGGAAGAGATTGCTAAGTGGCCGTTGATTACCTACCGCCAGGGCATTACCGGGCGCTCGCGTATTGATGAGGCCTTCAACCGTAAAGGGTTAACGCCGGACATCGTGCTGAGCGCGCAGGATTCCGATGTGATTAAAACCTACGTCGAGCTGGGCCTGGGCATTGGCCTGGTGGCGGAACAGTCCGGCGGCGAGCGCGAGGCCGGGGAACTGGTGCGTCTTGATACACGCCATTTGTTTGACGCCAATACCGTCTGGCTCGGCCTGAAGCGCGGGCAGCTACAGCGCAACTACGTGTGGCGCTTTATCGAGCTCTGCAACGCCGGGCTGTCCGTCGATGAGATTAAACGCCAGGTGATGGAGCCGGAAGAAGTGGCGATTGATTACCAGATTTAAGTGCTGGCTTGCCCGGTAGCGCTGCGCTGACCGAATTAGGGGACAGGGATGTCGTCATTTGTTGTAAGTAGTGGGGACATGCTGCTGCATCAATTCAACAATCCAGTCAATAAAAACGCGCAGTTTAGCGTTGACGTGGCGGTTCGGCGGGAACGCCAGGTGCAGGGGCATTGGACTGATACGCCATTGTGTAAACAACGGAATCAAAGCGCCGGCGGCCTGATGCACTGCCGCCATATAGACTGGCAGCGCAATCACGCCCAACCCGGCTAACCCGGCTTCGAGGTAAGCATTGCCATCATCCACGGCAAGTACATAGCTGCCCGTGATTTCAATATGTTCACTCTCACTGCGCAGTACCAGAGGATCAATCTTGCCGGTGCGTGAGGACAAGAATCCTACTCTGCGATGGTCGGAATTTTCCAGCTCTCGCGGGTGCGCAGGGGCGCCAAGGCGTTCCACATAGCTGGGGGCGGCGTAGACGCCGATTTGCAAATCTCCGACATGGCGAGCTATGAGGGACTGGTCGTTGATTTCGCCGCCGCGCAGGACGCAATCCACGCTGTCACCAATCAGATCCACCACCCGGTCGCTCACGCCCATGTCGAACTGGATGTCAGGGTAGCGTGCGTGGAACGCCGGTAGCGCCGGTACAAGGATGAGGCGGGCCAGCGGACTGGGCACATCCACCCGTAGCCGCCCCCTGGGCGTCATCGCCGCGCTGGACAGGCAGTTTTCAGCATCTTCCATGTCCGCCAGCAGGCGGATGACGCGTTCGTAGTAGACCGCGCCGTCGGGAGTCACGCCGAGCCTGCGGGTGGTGCGATGGAGCAATTTGACGCGTAGGCGCGCTTCCAGCTGCTGAACGAGCTGCGTCACCGTCGTTTTGCTCATATGAAGCGTTTGGGCAGCCTTTGTGAAGCTACCTGCCTCCACCACGCGAGCAAAGGCGCGCATCGCATCGAAACGATCCATTCCATACCTCTCTTTTCGCCGATTGTTTGGATATTACAAACAATGATGGACAAAGTCGCTTGTTTATCCGCCCGATCCTGCACCTGTAAAGTGTCCTTATGTTCACCGGGCTGATTTCGCCCCATTGCAAAGGTACAAACATGACGGCACGCGATGCAGTTTTCCCCACCGGTCGGCAGGCGCTCTATGAGCGCAATCGCTATTCACCGGCCATTAAATCCAACGGTTTTCTGTTCGTTTCGGGGCAGGTTGGTAGCCGCGAGGATGGTTCGCCAGAGCCCGACCTGAAAGCGCAGGTCCGGCTGGCCTTCGATAATCTTAATGCTGTCCTCGCGGCCGCGGGCTGCACGTTCGCTGACGTGGTTGACGTGACCCTCTTTGTCGTCGATCCCGAGTCAAACCTCGACGCTATCTGGAGTATCCTGCCAGAATATTGGGGGAAAGCGCCTTATCCTACGTTGACCGGGATCGGCGTGACGTGGCTGTACGGATTCCACTTTGAGATTAAGGTGATTGCCAGGCTACCCTAGCGTTACGGGTCTTTCCGCCGGTCGAAAGATAAGACAGAGGAAAATTTATGAAAGCAGCGGTTTATTGCCCAGTGACGCTGCGCTTACCGGGTCTACAGTCCCGTAGGCCGGGTAAGGCGAAGCCGCCACCCGGCAAATTTTCCGAATGCACAAAAGTAAAAAGCCTGCTTTAAAAGCAGGCTTTTCAAATTTAGCTCTCTTTAATCGCTCGATTGCTGTCATTTCGCCGACACGGCTCCAGTCCTGAAACCGCCTCGCATTTCGTTTATCCGATCCGCCATATTCCTTTGAAGCACATAAACAATTTTCTATTATCGGCCTTCCTACTACGAGCAACGTTCCCGCCTGCTTTCTGCCCACTTAATTATGAAAAGGAAATCACCATGAATCTGATGAATAATTGCGCACTTCCTGCCATGAATGTTATATTAAAATATAATATTAGGAGGTGCGCTATGTATAAAACTCGCCTGAAAAAGGTTGGCGGATCCATCATGCTGGCGGTTCCTCCCGCCGTGCTGAAAACGCTGGAACTGTCGACGGACAGCGAAGTCGGCATGACCATTAATAATGGTTGCCTGATTATTGAACCCCAGAAACGGCCTCATTATTCGCTTGAGGAGCTGCTGGCGCAGTGCGATCCGCACGCTGAAATGAGCGAAGAGGAGCGGGAATGGATTGATGCGCCTGCGGTGGGCAAGGAGATCCTGTAAATGGACAGAGGGGAAATCTGGCTTGTTTCACTGGATCCGACTGCTGGCCACGAGCAAAGTGGAAAACGTCCGGTACTCATCGTATCGAAGGCATCGTTTAACAAGCTGACCCGGCTACCGGTAGTGGTTCCCGTCACCAGCGGCGGAAACTTTGCGCGTACAGCAGGTTTCACCGTTTCACTGGAAGGGGCGGGGACCAAAACAATCGGCGTTATTCGCTGCGACCAGCCCAGAACCATTGATATGGCTGCCCGGAACGGCATGCGGCTGGAACGCATACCTGACGCCGTTGTAAATGAAGTGCTTGCGAGGCTGGATGCGATTCTGAATTAAGATCAGAAATGCAGAAAAGCAAAAAGCCTGCTTCAAAAGCAGGCTTTTCAAATTTGGCTCCTCTGACTGGACTCGAACCAGTGACATACGGATTAACAGTCCGCCGTTCTACCGACTGAACTACAGAGGAATCGTGTGAACGAGGCGCATAGTAGCGACCTCGGTTCGCCTTGTCAAAGGGGGAAAACACGCTTTTCGCTCGTTTGCTGACAATTTCAGCAAATCGCTGATTTTATAGCAAATTTGCGTTGAAATTACACAAGGAAAAGCGCCGCCCGCAGGCAGGCGGCGCGAAGGGTTAGAACAGTACGGAGTAGTTCAGGCCAAACGTGCGTCCACGGCCCTTATAGGTATACAGGCCCGGTGCGCCGTAGGTTGGGCTATACAGCCCCGGCGCGCGCTGGCCCCAGGCGGTGGTGTAGTCTTTGTCCAGCAGGTTTTCCACGCTGAAGCTGACTTTACCCACCGGCAGGGCGTAGCTGCCCAGGAAGTCGACCGTGTTATAGCCATCGATCTTCTTGCCGTCGGCGTCTGACACGTCAAAGGTCTGCGTGCTCTGCACGCGCAGGGTCCAGTCGCCCGGCGCCCAGTTGACCCATGCGCTGGCTTTCGACGGGCTGGCGCTGTCTACCGTCAGCTTCTCCCATTTGCCGTTCTCGCGGGTTTCAGACTTAATGGCGTTAAAGTTCGCGCCCGTGCTCCAGTCGCTATTAGTGAAGAAATAGTCCACCTGACCTTCCACCCCGTAGATACGACGCTTGTCGTCTTCCAGGTTGATGGTCATATCCGTTTTGTTGATGGTGATGGTTTTATCCGAGAGCGAGTAGTACGCCGCAACCTGCGTGCGCAGGTTATCCCCGGTATAGCGCCAGCCCAGCTCGTAAGCGTTGACCTTGATGCCATCCAGCTTCGAATCGTTCACGTTCACGCTGTTCAGCAGGCGATAGTGGCCGTCGACGAGCTGATAGGTACCCGAGCCGTAGTACTTCGCCAGGTCCGGAATTTCGAAGCCCTGGGAGAAGTTAAACCACAGCTGCTGCTGTTCGGTCAGGCGGCCAAGGATCCCGGCGTTAAACAGGAAGTTGTTGTAATCGGTTTTCCCGCCCGGCACCGCGTCTGCGGAGGTGGCTTTCCCGGTGGCGATGGCCTGCTGCTGGGCGTAACCAACAAAGTCGTCCACCTTGTTTTCGGTGTACTGGTAACGCACGCCGCCGCTCAGGGTGATGGCGTCAATGTCGTAACTTGCCTGCAGGAACGGGGCGAGGTTGGTGATGCTGTAGCCCGGGTAACGGCCCACGTTGTAGGCGTTGTCCAGCTCCATGCCGCCGCTCGCCGCGGCTTTGCTCAGGTCGAAGAACTGCTGGTTGGCATCGAAGGTTTCGTGGTCGGCATCCACGCCCCAGGTCAGCGTCAAATCGTCCACCGGCTTGCTGTTCAGCGTCAGCTTGCCGCCGTAGAAATCGGTTTTCTGCTGAGAGGCACCGATGCTGCTCACCACACCTTTGGTCAGGGTCGGGAACGGATAATAGGTCAGGCTCTCGTCGCGGTAGTAAATCTGCGCAACCAGGTCCTGGCCCCAGAAATCGGTATTCGAGTACTGCAGGTTAATCAGATGGCGCTCGGTCCCCGGGACGCGGTCAGAGTCCAGGTTGCCTTTGTTGTACGCGTTCGCATCCCCCGTTACCGCGGAGAAGTTCTTCCCGAGATAGAGCCCGTGCTTGCCGTCGGATTCGCTCTTGTAGTACTGCGTGGTTAACTGCAGCTGCTGGTGATCGTCAATGTTGATGGTGCCTGTCCCCATCACATCGATACGGTCGGAATACTGCAGGCCGGTCTGGGTGTTATCAATAATCACCTCGTCGCCGTTGCCGTCGTACCAGCCGCCGTAGCGCTGATACGACACCGACAGACGACCGGACGCGTTATCATTGCCGCCGCTGACTGCCGCCGACACGTTCTCATCGTGGTCGTTGTGGCTGTTAAAGCCGCTTTTTGCCCCGGTCTGGAACTCAACCTCGGTCTCCGGCTGCCCTTTTTTGGTGACGATATTCACCAGGCCGCCGGTGCTGCCGCCGCCGTAGAGCGAGGTGGCACCGGAGATTACTTCAATGCGATCGATATTGAACGGGTCGATAGAGTCCAGCTGACGGCTGTCGCTGCGCGACGAGTTCAGGCGCACGCCGTCCACCATCACCATCATGGAACGGCCGCGCAGGTTCATGCCGTAGTTGGTCCGTCCCTGGCTGCTGACGTCCATCCCCGGGATCAGCTGCGCCAGCACCTCTTTAATCTCTTTTCCGCCCTGAACCTGCTGCTCAATTTCAGCCCGCTCAATGACCCAGGTCGTCTGCGCCATCTCCGCCACGCTGCGGTGCGCGCGGCTGGCGGAGACAACGATATTTTCTTCCTTTTGTTCTTCCGCCCACGCAGAGGTAGAAAGCATTGCAAGCAAGCAAGGATTTAAAACCCAAAGATGAGAACGTTTCATTGTTATGTTGATCCTGATTGTGTGTGTCAGTACTCGGTGGTTTTTGCTAATGATTTAAAAACCGGATTGCTGTCCGGGCTGGCGGTAGTCCGCCAGTGGATAACGCCGGGTGTGGTGGCCAGCTCAAACGGCTCGTCCGCGTGCGCGCGATTCAAAATTCGCGCCGCGCGCCAGGCCATCAGGCTGAGCTGGGGTTCGGCAATACCGAGACGGTGCATCCCGGCATTCACGGCAAACAGGCGGTTGCTCTGCGGGCCGTCCCATTCGAGGGTGAAATCGTTGTTGATGCAGAAGGCTTCGTCCGTATCCAGCTTCAGGCGGTGAGACAGCGGCGCGAGGAACGCCGGCTGTACGGCGCGGTAGCCGGTGGCAAAAATCACCACGTCGCTCTCCAGCTGCTCGCGGCCGCCGTCGAGGTGATGCTGAATGCTCAGACGATGTCCGTTTTCCTGACGCGTCAGCGCCGATACCGAGCGGGACGGCAGGAGATGCGCCCAGGGTTTTTCACGCAGCACTTCAAAGCGGTGGTACATGGCGCGGTAAATCGCCAGCAGGGACTCGGTGGTGATACCGTCAGAGGTCATCTTCTGCTCGTGCAGCATCTGGCGACGGGCCTCTTCACCGAGCGTGGAGAAGCTGTCCACGTACTCCGGCGTGAAGTACTCGTTGGCAAACGCGGCCTCATCCAGCGCGTTGTAGTTATTGCGGCGCGACACCCAGTTCAGGCTCAGCGGCTGGCCCCATTCGCCGCGGAAGATGTTCAAAAACAGGTCCGCACCGCTCTGGCCGCCGCCGACGACGGTAACGCGCTTGCCAGCGAGCTCCGGCGTGCGCAGCATCATCTCGCTGGCGTGGAAGCAGGTATCGTCCTGCACGGTAACGCAGTCGGGCAGATTGATCTGTTTGCCAATCCCCACGCAGACGTGGCGCGCCAGGAAGCGATCGCGCTGGGTTACCACCTCAAACAGGCCGCTTTTCTCATCAAAGCTGACCTGCTGCACCTGCTGGCTGAAGGCGAGATTGGTGAGGTTTTCCGCCGCCCAGCACAGGTAATCGGCAAACTCTTCGCGGGAGACGGTGCGCTGCTCGGTGGTCAGAAAGCGGTAGAACTTTTTACGCTGCACCAGGTAGTTCAGGAAGCTGTGGCGGTTGGTAGGCTCCACGGCGCTGACCAGATCCTTCAGGAAGCTGGTCTGCATGTGGCAGTCCGGCACCATCATCCCCGGGTGCCAGGAAAAGTGCGGTTTGCGCTCAAGGAACAGCGAGCTAAAGCCGTCCAGCCCTTCTGCGAGGGCGGCGATGCTGAGGTTAAACGGGCCAATACCAATGCCGATGAAATCATAGGTTTTCATTGCGCTGACTCCCGTGAGGCCAGAAAAAGTGGGTTATCGAGATCGGTGACATAGTTCGGCAGCATGCGGCTGCCGCCGTCGTGTTCGGAGAAGGTCAGTTTGACCGGGTTGAGGATCACGCGAATAATCTGCGGCTTGAAGAGATCGAATTTGGCGAAGCGGTCCGCCAGATCCGGGTGCGCGGCCATATAACCCCGCAAAACCTGCGCGAGGATCTGGTAGAAGCGCGTTTCGCTGACGCCGCTTTGCAGGGTAAGACGCGAGATAAAACGCAGCACCGTTACAAAGTTGCCGGTTTGCAGGTCGTGAATAATATAATCCGCGCTCAGGCGCGCCGTGACGGCCTTTACCTGCTCCGGCAGGCTCTGCGCCTGCGGGAAGTCCTCATCCACCAGGCGCATATCGCCCTGGAAATCTTTCAGCAGGATGCGCTGCGGGACGTAATCTTTCATCACCAGCGTCACGTTCTGCCCGTGGGCGATCAGCGCCACGCCGTAGCGGCAGAGCAGGTGATAGAACGGGATCACCGTTGCTTCAAAGAGCTTTTCCAGCCACGCCTCGGCGCTTAACCCCGAGCGTGCGATCCACGCGTCGATCAGCGGACGCCCGGCGTTATCGGTTTCCATCAGCGCCGCCATCAGCACCGCCTGTTCACCGTCCTCTAAATAACAGGACGGGTTTTCGCGCCAGATCACCCCCAGCATCTCCTGGTAGCGGTAGGGCGCTTTCGGCAATGCGGCATAGCCCGGATGCGACAGATACCCGGCAGCGGGCTCACCCAGGACCTGCGCACCGCAGCGGGTAAGCGTCGCATCGCTGGCAAACTGCTGCTGTAGCCAGCGCGAGGCCAGCGGCCCGGCGGCAATGTATTTGCCCGGAATGCCGCGATAGCAGGAGGTGTTGTAGATGGTCAGCGGCAGCTTGATGTCATACGGCGCGCGGCGGCTGGCGTTGGTGAGCGTGCGCAGGGACTGCTGCGCCAGATACTCATCGCCAAACTCGCCCAGCTCAACCATCTCACCGCGCGCCAGCTGCGCCAGGAAATGAATGGCGATCTTCTGCTGCCACTGCCACGGGTGCAGCGGCACGGGCAGCCAGCCGTCGTCGAAGCCCAGCGCCTGCCAGCGGGCGTCAAATCGCGCGCGCTCGGCGTTGTCCATGGCGCTGGCCAGCAGAGTGTGAATGTCGCAATCGGCGTCGCTGCTCCAGACCAGGTGTTCGCGCTGGACGGCGACCCAGTGCAGGCGAAAACGCCCGCGGTATTCCGGCGCGTACTGGCGCAGGGCATCCAGGCCCCAGCCGCGGCGACCTTTGTTAAAAATAAACTTCGGATGGCCGCTCATCAGGCACTGCAGTTCGTCCGGATCGAGGTGGATAAGCGCGTCGGCATCCAGCGCTTCGCGCGCCTGTAAAAGCTGAATATCCCCCCGCAGCGTGGCGTAGAGATCTTCCATATGCTCAGCCGTTTGCGCGTCGCTCATCTCCAGCACCGTTGCCAGCTGCAGCAGCGCGCTTTCGGCTTCCACTGCCGCGCCGCTGAGGGTCGTCAGGCTGTTCGGGTCGATATGCAGCCAGCCCCAGATCCCGCGCGTGGCGCTAAACTGCCATGTTTCGCTGCCCATGGCGATCTGCCAGCGGTCCGACGAAAGCGGTTCGGCGCGCAGGGTGCGTTCGTATTCCAGCTCGGCGAGGATCTTCGCCACCATCTCGCGGTTCACTTTTTGCCAGAGAGCGTTCACAGGCCCACCTCGCTGAAGAAGCGGTGACGCTGGCTCATGATGAGGCGCGAGCGCTTGTGCGGGAAGTCGAACTCTTTCACCGTGTCAAAACCGGCAGAGGAAAGGTGACGGAACAGGCGCTGGTTGTCGAAGCGCGGCTCGGCGACAATGCGCGCGGTGCGCGGCTCGTCGAGATACAGATAGTGGCTCAGGCCGCGCAGCCAGCTGCGGATGTACTGCGCGCCGCGCCAGTTTTCTTCACCCACCAGCATGTGCAGCCCGCGGTCAAACGGCTGCCAGCGATAGTGGCGGCCAATGCGGTCTTCCGGCGCCCAGTAGAGCTCAAAATAGCCGAACGGCTGGTCGTCGAAGCAGCCGATAACCGGGTAGCAATACGTTGAGTCGAGCTGGCGGCGCAGGTAGTTTTCCTGCTCGTCCTGCGGACCGGCCATCTCCCAGAAGGCGTTCACGCGCGGGTTATTCATCCAGCGGGTGAATCGCTCGCCGTCCAGCGCCACGTCCGCCACGCGGAAGCTGAGGGTGCGCTTAATTTGCGGATCGTAACGGCGATACACCTCGCCCTGCGGGCGGTGAGGGCGCAGCGGGAAGTACAGCTGGCGGCTCTCGTCAAACTGCATCCCGCCGCTGGCCTGCGGCCGTTCACCCTTCAGCCAGAGCGGCAACTGCCAGAAGGCGTCGCGCGCCAGATAATCTCCGTGGGCCTGGCTAAACAGCGCCTGCGCCTGAGGTTCATCCTGCCACGCCGCCCACGGCAGCGTGATGCCGGTTAGCGCAGGTGCGGCGACGAACAGCTGATCCAGGGCTTCGACCAGCCAGCCGTCCGGGATGTCGCGCAGGCGCTCAAGCACCGCGCTGCCGTCGAGACCCAGCGCCAGCGGCAGCGCGCGGTCCGTGGTGGTGCAGCGAAAGCCGTAGCCGGAATGGACGATATTCGCGATGGCCATCACGCCTTCTCCTTGTAAAACGGGTTGCTAAAGTCGAAATAGATCACCGCCGGATCGGCGATGGTGTTTTCATTGCGGTCGTGCAGGTAGCAGAAGAAGTTGCCTTTGCAGTTCCAGGTTGGGCTGTCCAGCACGTAGTCGAGGCAGCGGGTCTGCTTCGCGGTCTGGCGCAGGCCCACCAGCGCGTCGCGCACCCGGGACATCAGGCTCTCTTCGCTGTCGAAACCCGCGGCGGCGAGGGCGGCGGTGACGGCAAGCGTGGAGTTCAGCAGCAGGTAGTAGGGGAAGTAGCGCAGCAGCTGGCTCTCACCAAAGCGGTTTTCCACCTCGCTTTCGCCCGCCTCCTGCAGCCACGCATCGGCCCCTTCGGTCCACGCGCTGCCCTGGCAGTCGCGGTAGATAAGCCCGACGGGGAAGTCCTGCTGCATCTCAACGAGGATATTTTGCTGATGCGCCAGCAGGACCAGACCGTAGTCCGCCTCGGCGCTGAACAGCGGGAGTAATACGCGGTCGCAATAGGCGTCCAGCCAGCAGCGCGCGGCCTGGGCGAGCGGTAAATCCAGACGCTGGCTCAGACGGCGCACCGCCGCGGCCAGCAGGCTGTCACCGCCGTCCGGCGCGGCCTGCGTCAGGCTGACCAGCACGTTAGTCTGCGTAGCCGGCGTGTCAAACAGCAGGTTGACGCGCAGGGCCATCAGGCTCTCTTCCTGAACGGCGCCGCTTTCATCACGCAGCCCGGCCCAGCCGTCCTCCTGCATGACGCGCATGGTAGGGTAGCGCGCCTGGAGCTCTTGCCAGCGCGCCGTTTTCGCCAGGCGCGCCAGGCGCATCCCGCGCTTAACCTCTTTCACCGACAGCGTGCGCACGGAGTTCGTCAGGCGCACGCTGAGGGAGAACTTAATCATGTCGCTGTTGGTTTCGCTGTACAGCGAGCGCGAGGAGCTGGTGGGCAGCCACTGTGCGCCCGCTTCACCCAGGTCCTGCAATGAACCGTTTTCCACCAGACGCTGGCACCAATCCTGCTTCAGCAGATAGTCGGCCTGCCACGGGTGCATCGGCAATAGCCAGCGGGTGTCGGTAAAGTGGCCGAGCAGCTCGGGCGCGCTCTGGGCGGCGAAGCGCAGCAGGCGTTCACGCAGGGAGACGTTCAGGCTGTCGCCGGCAATCAGCGTGCTTTCAACGGCAAACCAGCGCAGCGGGAAGCGGGAGGCGAAGTCAGGCAGATAGCGGCGCGCTTCGGCTTCATCAAACGGCTCGTGCGACTTCGGTGCCGGGTGAAACGCATGGCCGACCAGCAGCGCCTGTTCCGCGTCGGCAAACGTTAGCGGCTTATCGCGCAGGGTTGCCCAGCCGTGGCGTAAATCAATCGCCTGCCAGGTGTGCGCATGGCTTTCGAGGACGCGCTGCTTAAAACGCGACAGCGTAGCGGCATCGAGAGCGCCTTTTACGGACGGTTTTTCAAGAAGTAAATCAACCAGTTGGTGGAATGTGACGGCGTCACCGTCATCGCTGTCGCTCTGAATAAGGGTTGCCGGGAAACGGTACTGATGATGCTGGGTGGGGGAGAAATAGCGTACCGGAACCCGAATAGCCTGGGTTTGAGAAAGCGGGATATGAATCTGCGATAGCGCATCCTCAGTGGCAGAGGGGAGATAGCGCCAGTCCTTCGTTTCGCGCAGCAGGGCGTTTAGAAAACACTGGGCAGCAACGTCTGTACCGGCAGCGCGGGGCAGAGCACGCATAATAGATGTACCTCATTCCATGATTGATAATAATTCTCGTTATGATATTCATTCTGTTTACAGCCGCAACCATTTTTGCAATATTTGTTTTCATAAACTTCATGATTTCCACACATTTATTGACACTATGTTCACATTCTTATGCGCGCTGACTCTGAAACATTGACCGAAAACGTCACCTCAAAAGCCAACTGGCCCCTGGCGCTATGTGCCGGTTTATTAGGTATTGGGCAAAACGGCCTGCTGGTGATGCTCCCGCAGCTGGTCACCCTGACCGGGCTGTCACTCTCGGTCTGGGCCGGGCTGCTGATGTTCGGATCCATGCTCTTTTTACCGGCCTCGCCCTGGTGGGGACGCCAGAGCGAGCGGCGGGGGTGTAAGGCCGTGATGCTGGCCTCGCTGGGCGGCTATCTGGCCAGTTTTGTGGTGATGGCGCTGGTGGTCTGGGCGATGTCGGCCGCAAGGCTCGATAGCGTCTGGGGACTGGCGGGGCTTGTTCTCTCACGTCTGTTCTACGGGCTGACGGTTTCGGGGCTGGTGCCTGCGGCCCAGACGTGGGCTATTCAGCGCGGTGGGCTGGAGAAAAGAATGGCCGCGCTGGCGACGATAAGCTCCGGCCTCAGCTGCGGGCGTTTGCTCGGCCCGCCGCTGGCGGCGCTGATGCTGAGCGTCAATCCGGTAGCGCCGCTCTGGCTGATGGCGGTCGCGCCGTTTATCGCTCTGCTGCTGGTGCTGCGCGAAGTCGCTGACCCGCCGCTGCCGGCGGTGGCGCACCAGGCGACCCGCCTGCAGGCCTCCATGCTGCCGTTCCTGCTGCTGGCGCTGCTGCTGGCGGCGCTGGTAAGCCTGATGCAGCTTGGCCTGTCACCGCATCTTAGCCCCCTGCTGGACGGTAACGCCCGGGATATTAGCCATCACGTTGCGCTCCTGCTGAGCCTGGCCGCGCTGGCCACGCTCGCGGCGCAGTTCCTGGTCGTCCGCCCGCAGCATTTCAGCCCGGTGACGTTGCTCTGTATGGCGGCGGCGTTGATGGTCGTGGGCCTTGGGCTGATGGCTGTCGCCGGCTTAGCGCTGTTCTACGTGGGGATTGTTATCACGTCGCTCGGTGCGGCGATGGCCACGCCGGGCTACCAGCTGCTGCTGAACGATCGGCTAACCACCGGGAAAGGGGCCGGGGTTATCGCCACCAGCCATACGCTGGGCTACGGCGTCAGCGCGCTGCTGGTGCCGGTGGTGACGCGCTTTTATGGGGAGCACTCTTTAACGCTGGCCGCGTGGGGTATGGCGCTGCTGTTTTTAGCGTTGAGCATAGGGGTATGGTCTACCGAGCGTACCCCTGCTGAAAAACCTTAATGGATCGCGCCGCCAGACGCCTCATTCTGCCGCAGGCGCTGCAGGGGATCCTGCTGATAAAACTGGCAGAAACGCTGCCAGAGCGCCGGGAAGCGTGGGGCAAATAGTTCCGGCGCGCTGAAGAAATACTCCGAGAGTACCGCGAAGCACTCTGCGGGGTCGGTTGCTGCATAGGCATCAATGCTGGCTGCGCTTTCACCCACCAGGTCGATTTCGTCCTGGATGTTATCCATCGCCGCGTGCAGATCGTGCTCCCAGCCCGCCACCTCGCGAAGCGGGATCAGCGGTACGCCGCTGGCGCGATCGCCGTTGCGGGTATCCAGCTTATGCGCCACTTCATGAATAACCAGATTAAAACCGGACGCGTCGAACGAGTCCTGAATGTCTAACCAGTTCAGGATTATCGGCCCCTGCTGCCAGCTTTGCCCGGACTGCACCACGCGCTGGTTATGCACCAGGCCTATATCATCTTCCCACTCGTCATCCACCACGAACGGTGCCGGGTAGATCAGCACTTCGTGAAAACCGTCCAGCCACTCGATGCCGAGCTCAAGCACCGGCAGGCAGAAAAGCAGGGCGATACGCGCGTTTTTCAGGGGATCGAGCTCGAAGCCCTGCAGCGGGACCAGGCGTTTTTGCTGCAAAAAACGATCTGCCATCTGAACCAGTTTCGATTGTTCATCCGGCTTAAGATTAGCCAGAACAGGGATCGCCAGCGCGTCATCCCACGGCAGCGCCATATCCCGGCCAGCCTCATTCGTTTTCCAGGGCCACTTAATCATCGCTTTGCAAACTCGTCATTTGAACAAAATGGAAAGGTCAGGTTGAGTTAAGATGCCAGAAAATCGGTCATTGCTACAATTCCAGCCTGAATAAACTATCATTTCGTACGTAGCGGTGGGTAGCGGTTTGCAGGCATCACCTTCATTTTGTGAAGTCTGTCGTAGGCTTACACCACAGGCTCGTGACGAAATCAGTACGGTATGAACAAAGGCTATCCCGATGAGCGACTTTAAAGGTAATAAGCAGAACCTGCCCAGCCGGGCGTGCGTGCACTGCCAGCGGCCCATGACGTGGCGTAAGAAATGGGCGAAATGTTGGGATGAGGTCAAATACTGTTCTGAGCGCTGTCGCAGGAGCCACCGTTGACCGAACTGCGCCTCATTCTGGGCGATCAGCTTAATCCGCACCACAGCTGGTTCGATACCTGCAATCCGAATGTCATTTACGTGATGCTGGAGCTTCGGGCAGAAACCGCGTATGTGCTTCATCACGCCCAAAAAGTTATCGCCATTTTCGCGGCCATGCGCGCGTTTGCCTCTGGGCTAAAGGAGAAGGGGCATCGGGTGAGGTATGTCCGACTTTCAGACAGTTCAAACCGCGGCGCGCTGGAAGACAATCTCAACGCGCTTGTTGCGCATTACCATGCCGACAGGGTGATGTGGCAGGAACCCGATGAATGGCGTCTGGATACGCAGCTGAAGGCGTGGGCGAAAACGGTGACCGTCGAAACGGCATGCGTCAGCAGCGAGCATTTTTTCACTACCCGTGAGCAGGTAGGTGCGTTCTTTGCGACGCGCAAAAGCTGGCGAATGGAGTTTTTTTATCGGGAAATGCGACGTCGGCACGATGTACTGTTGACCTCTGAAGGCAAGCCAGAAGGGGGGAAATGGAATTTCGATGCTGAAAACCGCAAGCGCTGGTCCGGCGAACCGTCCGCACCGGCTGACTCGCGTGCCTGCCACGATCGTTCAGACTTATGGGCGGAGATCCAACGCTGCGGCGTAAACACCTTCGGCGAACCGCAGGCCGAGCATTTTCGCTGGCCGCTCAACCGTTCGGAAGCCAAAGACAGGCTGGATGAATTTGTCACTTACGTGCTTCCGCAGTTCGGCGCATGGCAGGATGCGATGCACGTGGATGAACCTTTTCTTTTCCACTCGTTAATTTCATTTGCGCTGAACACTAAAATGCTGAATCCGCGGGAAGTGGTCGCCGCCGCCCAGCAGGCGTGGCGCTCTGGCCACGCGCCGCTGCCTGCCGTCGAAGGATTTATCCGACAGATTCTCGGCTGGCGGGAGTACGTGCGCGGGATCTACTGGTCGCAGATGCCGGGCTATCGGGAACTGAATGCATTAGACCAGCACGCCCCGCTGCCGGACTGGTTCTGGACGGGCAAGACGCAAATGCGCTGCCTGGCGCATGCTATTGGGCAGTCACTTACTGAGGCTTACGCCCACCATATCCAGCGCCTGATGATCGTCGGGAACTTTTGCCTGCTCAGCGGGATGTCGCCGCAGGCCGTACATGAATGGTATCTGGGGGTCTATATTGATGCCTTTGAGTGGGTGGAACTGCCCAATACCCTCGGCATGAGCCAGTTTGGCGATGGCGGGCTACTGGCCAGTAAACCCTATGTCTCAAGCGCGTCTTATATCCATAAAATGAGTAATTACTGTCAGGGGTGCCGGTATCAACATAGCCAGCGTACCGGGGAGCTAGCGTGCCCCTTCAATGCCCTTTACTGGGATTTCTTTGCGCGCAACCGGGCGCGTCTCGGTAACAATCCTCGCCTGGGCATTGTCTTTAAACAGCTTGCGGATATTAACGAAGAGGAGCGAAAGGCCATTGCCGACCGCGCCGGATACATTCGCCTGCATCTCAACGACCTTTGAGTATTTCATCACCGCGTCGGTTGCGGAAGGTCAATAAGACGCTATTATTTTTGACTTTGTTGCGTATTCCCTGACAGGACATCCAGACGCTATGCCCGTGAATTTTGACCTCAACGATCTTTATGCTTTCCGAGCGTTAGTAGAATACGGTAACTTCCGCGTCGCCGCTGAATCTATCTGCCTGTCCCAGTCGGCGCTGAGCCGCAGGATTGAGAAGCTGGAGGCCGCGCTGGGAACTAAGCTCTTTGACCGCACCACCCGGCGCGTGGCCTTAACGCTATACGGGCAAAACTTTGCGGAACGCTCCGCGCAGCTGCTCGACAACGTTGAGTCAATGCTGGCGGATGTCGATAAGGTCAGCGAAGAGCGGACGGGGCTGATCACGGTCGCCACGGTACCCTCCGCGGCCTGCTATTTTATGCCAGACGTGATCCGTCGTTTTCAGTCCCGCTATCCACGCGTTCGCATTAAGCTCATCGACAGCAGCGCGGGGAATGTGATTGACGCCGTGGCCCGAAGCCAGGCGGATTTTGGAATCTGCTTCGCAGGAAACTTGCCGTCGGAAATCGAGTTTTTCCCGCTGGTGGAGGATGTCTACGTCGCGGCGTGCCGAAAGGATCACCCGCTGGCGCAGAAGAGCCACCTGACGTGGCAGGCGTTTTATCAGCAGGATTACATCTCTCTCGATAAAACGTCAGGTAACCGTAACCTGCTCGACCGGATGCTGGGGGATATTGTTCCCGAGCGCCCCAGCGTTTGCGAAACCCGTCACGTCACCACGATGCTCGGCATGGTAGAGGCGGGGATCGGCATTGCTGCCGTTCCCGCCATGTCGATGCCCACGTCAGAGCACACCGTGCTGACGCATCTGCCGCTGGTGGCGCCGGAAGTGAAGCGCGCCGTGGGGCTTATCCGGCGCCGGGGGCGTATCCAGTCCTATATTGCGGCTGAGCTGGAAAAACATATCACCGAGCAGTATCGCCGGACGTAACGGGGATCATCCCCGTCTCCTGGATGACGGCCCGGGAGGGCGGCGAGGCGAGATAGGTCAGCAGCGCTTTTCCCTCGGCGGGATGCTCCGCGTGACGGGTCACCGCCCCGGCGAAGCGCGTAATGTACTGCAGATTATCAGGGATTTTACCGACAAAGGTGACGCCCTCAACCGGCAGCAGCTCGCTGACCTGCTGGAACCCTACGGCGTACTTTCCTTTTGCCACTTCCGAGGCGACCGGAATACGCTCGACCTTTGTCGCTTTACCCGTCACCTCTTTCTCTATCCCCAGCTTTGTGAACAACGTCTGGCTGACATACCTGCCGCTGGCGCTGTCAGAGTAGGCGATGGAGCTGGCCTGCAGCAGCGTTTTACGCAGGTTTGCATCGTTACTGATATCGGGGACCCCGTCGCCTTTTTTGACCACCATGCCGATGGGGGAGTCCGCAAGCTCGGCTCGCGAGCCGGGCTCGGTCAGGCTGGCTTTTTCAAGCTTCTCCAGCGCATCGCCCACCATAATCACCACGTCGGCTTTCTCACCGCGCGCGAGCCGGTTTGGGATCGCCTGCGGCGTAGCGCCCATTGAGGGGCCGGGGATAATAACAATCTTATCCCCGGTCCGGCGTTCATATTCCGGCGCCAGCTTTTCAAGGGCGGCTTTGAAACCGCCTGAAATCATCACCTTGACGTCCTGAGCACAGGCGTTGGCGCTCAGTAAGGCCAGCACCAGCGCGCTGGCGGTATAGCGAAACGTAAGTTTCATGCGGCCTCCTGTGACTTGACGGTGTTTTGCAGCGATACCGCGCGACGGCGATAGAGGTAGAGCGTTGCCAGCAGCGCGCACACCGCGGCGAAGCTCATCCAGTAGCCCGGTGAGGCTTTATCACCGGTGTATTCAATCAGCGCGGTGGACATCACCGGGGTAAAGCCACCGAATACCGCCGTTGCCAGGCTATATGCCAGCGAGAAGCCCGCCACGCGCACTTCCGCAGGCATAATTTCCGTCAGGGCCGGGATCATCGCGCCGTTATACAGGCCGTAGAGGAAGGAGAGCCACAGCAGGACGCTCAGCATCATGGAGAAGCTGGGGGCGTTAGCCAGCATCGTCAGGGCCGGGTAGCTGGTCGCCAGCGCCAGCAGGGTCATGGCAATCAGCACCGGTTTGCGCCCGAAGCGGTCCGACAGCGCGCCGCCCACCGGCAGCCAGATAAAGTTAGAGACAGCCACCAGCAGCGTCACCAGCAGGCTGTCTGATGCGCTCAGCATCAGCACCTTTTTGCCAAAGGTGGGCGCGTAAACGGTGATCAGATAAAAAGCCGTTGTGGTCATCGCCACCATCAGCATGCCCGCGACCACTACCTGCCAGTTAGCCAGCAGCGTTTTAAAGACCTGGCGCATTTCCAGATGATGGCGGCGCGCGCTGAACTCTTCCGTCTCCTCCAGCTTGCGGCGCAGGAAAAAGATAAACGGCACGATTAAACAGCCGAACAGGAACGGGATGCGCCAGCCCCATTCGCGAATGGCGCTCTCTTCCATCAGGGCGTTCAGGGCAAAGCCCATCGCCGCCGCCACCATAATGGCGACCTGCTGGCTGCCGGACTGCCAGCTGGTGTAAAAGCCCTTGCGGCCCGGCGTGGCGATTTCAGCCAGATAGACCGATACGCCCCCAAGCTCCGCCCCGGCGGAAAAGCCCTGCAGCAGGCGGCCCGTCAGGACCAGCAGCGGCGCCCATAGCCCGATGCTTTGATAAGACGGGATAAGCACAATCAGGAAGGTGCCCGCCGCCATGATGGAAAGCGTGACGATCAGCCCCTTTCTGCGCCCCACCTTGTCGATGTATGCGCCAAGCACAATGGCCCCGATCGGGCGCATCAAAAAGCCCGCGCCGAAGACGGCAAAGGTCATCATCAGCGACGCAAATTCACTGCTCGCCGGGAAGAACGTGTGGGCGATATAGGTGGCATAGAAGCCGAAAAGAAAGAAATCGAACTGCTCAAGAAAGTTGCCGGACGTCACGCGAAGTATCGCGCCCGCTTTCGACCGTACGGTTGCAGGTGAGGTTGAGGAAAACATGGTTATCTCCAGTTTATTGTTGACGTTTTACGCGTCTGTTTCTGAAAACTGGATCAGGATGGGAAAATAGATAAGCGCAATTAACACATTGATTGATGCGCGGGGCGCATCAATGGCGATGCGGTAACAACGAGCGCTATAAGCAACAATAACTTAACAAATCATTGGCTTTTTATTCACCAATGTTCCGTAAGTCGCTGATATTGCGATTTTGTGAAGTCGCGCAGAGAGGCGCTTCCGAAAGAGCCGGGTAACCGCTTCGTTACCCGGCGGGTGCAGTTTAGCGCAGCGCCTCGGCAATGGCGCTGAACATCAGGGAGGCCTCCAGCGGCTGGGCGCTAAAGGACGGCTCCGCCTGCGGCCAGGTAGACCACTGGACGATGACCAGGTTTTCCTTCTGGTTCACTACGATCATCTGACCAAAAATGCCCAGCGCCCAGAGCGAGCCTTTCAGCGAATCCTGCGCTGCCGGCTCAACGCCGGTGGCGTTGGCGGGCACCGCGTTGTTCCACCACTGATAGCCGTACAGCCCGTCCGGGTGGGCGTCTGATACCGAGCCTTTCGCCTTCGTCCAGTCTGACGACTGCTGGATCCAGCCATCCGGAAGGATCTTTTTACCGTCCGGCAGCGTGCCGTTGTTGCGGATAAACTCCCCGAAGCGGCCCCAGTCCTCCAGCGTGGCGTTAAAGCCGTGCGCGCCGACGTCGTGCTGGCCTTTGCTGTAGGCATGCCATACGCCGTCGCTCGCCATGCCGTACGGCTGCCAGATGCTTTTCTCCAGATACGCTGCCAGCGTCATTCCGGTGGCGCGCTCCAGCACGTCGCCCAGCAGCCAGGCGCCGCCGGAGGAGTAAGACCAGCTCTCGCCGGCCGGGTGAGCCCTGCGTAACCCCTTCACCAGCCTGCGCACGCAGTCGTAGGTACCCGGCTTCGCCTCGCACTCGGTGAGCTGCGCGAAATCGGAGTTCGGGTTGGTGTAGTCCTCGTTCCACGCCACGCCGGAGGTGTGGGTGATAAGCTGCTTAAGCGTCACGCCGTCCCACGCGGTGCCTTTCAGATCGGGTTCATACCGCGTGACCAGGTCGTCGAGCGAGTGAATTTTTCCCTCTTTGAGAGCTACGCCCACCAGGGCTGATACCACCGATTTGCCTACCGAACGCGAGGTCCAGAGCGTGGAGTCGGTATTGCCCTGGGCGAGATACTTCCAGGCGATTTTGCCGTCCTTCAGCACCAGCATGCCGCTGACGTTCTGGCGTTTAAGGTACTCCTGAAGGCCGTAGCGCCTGCCGTTGACCTCATAGTGGGCATCCGCGAGCGGCTTGTCCGACATTTCCAGCGGTGCGGCGTTACCGTGGCGGAAAACATCCCCGGCGTAGTTGCGGTAGTCATTGCGAAAACCTACCACGCGGTCGGCCTGGCTCCAGGTGAGCATCTTATGGGTGTCCGGCAGCGCGGCGTCAAAGGGGGCAGGGCAGGCGCGGAGGCCGGTGTCTTCGCAGGCGGCCATTGCCGCAGGGGAGAGCAGGCTGCTGAAGACAAGGCTCGCCAGCAGGGCATGGTTTACTTTTCTGTTTTTCATATCCGTCTCGTATGGGTTAAGAACGGCTTCAGTTTAAAAAGCCCGGCGCTATAATAAAAAACGCATAATGGGGGAAAATCCCCCTCAAAAACGGAGAAAACGTGGCGGGTCTACTCTATTCCTTTGCACAGCTTGAGGCATTCACCGCCGTGGCTGAGAACGGCAGCCTGAGTAAAGCGGCGGTGGCGCTGAAGAAAGACCGCACGACGCTTCGCGATCTGATTGATTTTCTTGAGGACGGGCTGGGTTACCCGCTGTTTATTCGCGAGGGACGCACCCTGCGGCTCACGGCTGAAGGAGAGCAGCTCCAGCGCCAGGCGCATCTGCTGATGCGGCAGGTCAAAGCCTTTGAGGCCTTTGCCAGAGAGGTGCCCCACGGCGCCACGCAGGACCTGACGCTGGTCTACGATCCTTTTACCCCCAGAACCTTTCTCCACGGTGTCATCGCTGAAATGGCGGCGCGAAAAATCCGGCTGAGCCTCATCTGCGCCTCGCGCGATGAATCTGAACGCCTGCTGGCGAGCGGCCGCGCGGATCTGGCCATCTGTCAGGCGCGAAACCGCAGCGTGGGCAATGACATGGAGTGGCGGGCCCTGGGGGCAATCGATATGGATTTTTACGCCTCCGGCACGCTGTTTACGGATATGTCATCTCCGCTTTCGCTGCTTGACCTCTCCCTGGTTCCACAGGTTGTAATGCACCCCGCCTCGGACGAGCCGGTTGCGCGGCGCCTGCAGATTTCAGGGCACACCCTCTTTACTAACGAGCCGGAGATGCTGCGCGGCCTGCTGGAGCGCGGATGCGGCTGGGGATTCTTGCCGACCCATTTTGATGCAGTGCGGTGGCAAAACGTAAAAAGGCTGCGCACCGAAGTGGGCAGCCAGGGGATTAGTCAGACGATGGTCACCATCTGGAAGCCGGGGAGCGACAAGCGCGCCGTCATTGCTGACGCGCTTGCGCTATTGCCGGACGTGTGGAAGCGCTCAGCGCTGTGAACAGCCTTTGCACTGCTGGTTCTGGATCTGCTGGAAGAAATCGTTGCCTTTGTCATCTACCAGGATAAACGCCGGGAAGTTTTCCACTTCGATTTTCCAGATGGCTTCCATTCCCAGCTCCGGATACGCGACGCATTCCAGGCTCTTGATGCTGTTTTGCGCCAGCACCGCCGCCGGGCCACCAATGCTGCCCAGGTAGAAGCCGCCGTGCTTATGGCAGGCGTCGGTCACCTGCTGGCTGCGGTTGCCTTTCGCCAGCATGATCATGCTCGCACCGTGGGACTGCAGTAAATCGACATACGAGTCCATACGTCCCGCCGTGGTCGGGCCGAGCGAGCCGGACGCGTAGCCTTCCGGCGTTTTGGCCGGTCCCGCGTAGTAGATCGGGTGATCTTTAACGTACTGCGGCAGTTCTTCGCCGTTGTCGAGCAGCTCTTTCAGCTTCGCGTGGGCGATGTCGCGCGCCACGATGATGGTGCCGTTCAGCGACAGGCGGGTAGAGACCGGATGAGCGGAGAGCTGCGCCAGGATCTCATTCATCGGCTTGTTCAGGTTAATGCTGACCACGTCGCCTTCGCCTTGCTGGCGCAGCGATTCAGGAATGTACTGGCCCGGGTTGTGTTCCAGCTTCTCAATCCAGATCCCGTCGCGGTTGATTTTCGCCTTGATGTTGCGGTCTGCGGAGCAGGAGACGCCCATGCCGATCGGGCAGGAGGCGCCGTGGCGCGGCAGGCGGATCACGCGGATGTCGTGGGCGAAGTATTTACCGCCGAACTGCGCGCCGAGGCCGAGGCTCTGCGCTTCCTGAAGCAGTTCCTGTTCGAGCTGAACGTCGCGGAACGCCTGGCCGTGTTCGTTACCTTCGGTTGGCAGCGCGTCGTAGTAGCGTGTGGAAGCCAGCTTCACGGTTTTCAGCGTCGCTTCCGCCGACGTGCCGCCAATCACAAACGCGATATGGTACGGCGGGCACGCCGCGGTACCCAGGGTGCGCATCTTCTCAACCAGGTAGTTTTTCAGCTTCGCCGGGGTGATCAGCGCTTTGGTTTCCTGGTAGAGATAGGTTTTATTCGCGGAGCCGCCGCCCTTCGCCATGCACAGGAATTTGTATTCGTCGCCGTCCACGCTGTAGAGGTCAATCTGCGCGGGCAGGTTGGTGCCGGTATTCACCTCTTTATACATGTCCAGCGCCGCATTCTGGGAGTAGCGCAGGTTGTCTTCAATGTAGGTGTTGTACACACCCTGACTCAGCGCGGCTTCATCTCCGCCGCCGGTCCAGACGCGCTGGCCTTTTTTACCCATGATGATCGCCGTGCCGGTATCCTGACAGGTTGGCAGCACGCCCTTGGCGGCGATTTCAGAGTTACGCAGGAATTGCAGGGCAACGTATTTGTCGTTCTGGCTGGCTTCCGGGTCGTTGAGAATAGCGGCAACCTGCTTCTGGTGGGAAGGACGCAGCATAAACGCGGCATCGTGGAAGGCCTGCTGCGCCAGAAGCGTCAGCGCCTCTGGCTCGACTTTCAGGACTTCCTGACCGTCGAATTCGGCAACGGAGACGTGCTCTTTGGTCAGCAGATAGTATTCGGTGTCGTCATGCGCGAGAGGGAAGGGGTTCTGGTAGTAAAACGGTTTGTTTGACATAGCGTATTGCTCCACAAAAATAAAACCGCCGGAGGAGAAGTCCGGCGGTCAGGAATCAGAACATCATGGACATCCACGGATAACCAATCAGCAGCAGGGCCGCCAGGAAGATGGCACCGAAGATGGTGCCGAGGCGCCAGTAGTCTTTGGTTGGCAGGTAGCCGCTTCCGTAGTAAATCGGGCTTGGGCCAGTACCGTACGGGGTGATGATCCCCATTACGCCCAGCGAGGTCACCATCAGCAGGACGAACACTTCCATATTCATGCCCGGAATGGTGGAGGCGATGGTCAGCATTGCCGGCAGCAGCGCCGTGGTGTGCGCGGTGGTGCTGGCAAACAGGTAGTGCAGCAGGTAGAACGCCAGCAGCAGGACGATGGTCGCCACGCCCGGAGAGATACCGCTCATCAACAGACCGCCTTCTTTACCTAACCAGCTGATAAAGCCGGTAGAGGAGAGGCCATCCGCCAGCGCCACCAGGGTGGCGAACCAGACGAAGGTGTTCCACGCGGCTTTGTTACCGGTGATATCGTTCCACTCCAGCACGCCGGTCCACAGCATCAGACCTACGATGAGCAGGGCCGCCATCGCCGGTTCAATCCACGCGGCAGCGAAGATCCACATCAGCAGCGCACAGCACACGAACACCAGCAGCAGAATTTCATTGCGGGACAGTTTGCCCAGTTTTTCCAGCTCGCGGGTCGCCCACAGCGGCACTTCGTTATTCACTTTGACTTCAGGCGGGTAGAACCAGTAGGCCAGCAGCGGCATGGCCAGAATCAGCAGGATACCCAGCGGCAGGAAGGCGAGGAACCAGGTCCCCCAGGAGATATCAATCCCAACCGTACTTTTTACCAGCGCCAGCGCCAGCAGGTTCGGCGCGAGGGCGGAGAGGAACATTGAGCTGGTGATACAGGCTGCGGTGATCGCCACCCACATCAGATAGGAACCAATCTTGCGCGCGCTTGGGTCGTTCGGTTTTGAACCGTACAGCGGCGGCAGGTTAGCGATGATCGGGTAGATGGTCCCGCCGCTGCGCGCGGTGTTGGACGGGGTAAACGGTGCCAGCAGCAGGTCCGCGAAGGTGATAGCGTAACCGAGCGTCAGGCTGCGACGGCCCAGGTACTTCACCAGAATCAGCGCCAGACGGCGACCGAAGCGGGTTTTGTCATAGCCTGCGGCAAACATGAAGGCACCGAAAATCAGCCAGACGGTAGAGTTACCAAACCCGCTCACCGCCCATTTAAAGGAGGCGCCCGCCAGCTTGAATTTTGGATCCGCCAGCTGGTCAGGGCTGAACAGCACCCACTGGCTGCACAGGGCAATGGCGACGACGCCCGTCAGGCCGATGACCGCGCCCGGCAGCGGTTCGAAGATCAGGCCGACGATCACGCCGACAAAGATAGCGAAGTAGTGCCACGCGTAAGGCGGTAAACCTTCAGGGACGGGAACAAACAGCAGCAGTACGGCGACGATGACGGGCAATGCCATCATCAGCAGTCGTTTTGCTTTTCCGTTTGATGCCTGGTTCGCCACAGGGGGCGTTACAGCAGTTTTTGTATTCATAGTTTCACGTCTTAAGTTGTCAAGGATTCGGTTGCTCTGAAAAAACAAAATCGCTTTCTTAAGTTTTTTTGCTTTCTTTAGTTATTTAAGGTGCTGTTTTGTATTTTCAGTAATAGCTATTTAACGCTTTTTGGTTTGCGCTAAATTAAAAATTGATGATGTTTTTATATTGCGCCTTTGGATGCCATAACTATTGATCGAGATCAAAAAAACAGAATTGCAGCGTTATTTTTATGCTTTTATTAATAACCACTCTGGCGTATGTGGGTATTACGTATTTTACGATTGTATTTTATCATTCCTGTAACATTATTATTATTTGTAATTTTTCATATTGTTGATTTATATTGGTTTTTATGTGTAATGGTGAATTGGTTTTACCATTAATCATTTAACGAATTTTAAATTATTGTGAATGGTTAAATTACAATCTCTAACACCAATGTGTTATTTGTGTTATCGCAGGGATTAAATAGTTTTTTAACTAACGTAATAACTTTAGAAACTAAAAAAATCATTATATTAATATCATGACATCGGCAAATAACGACGAAATAAAAACCAATCCGATAACGAATTCTTAATTTTTAAAAGTTTGGAGTTTCTATTATGAGCACTAACGAACGCATTCTTAGCCCCTTCACATTACCGAATGGCACTGAACTGAAAAACCGTTTGTTAATGGCCCCTATGACAACCTGTACCGGCTATTATGACGGCACCGTCACCAGCGAGCTGGTGGAGTACTATCGGGCCCGTTCCGGCAGCATTGGCACCATCATCGTTGAGTGTTGCTTCATCGACGATCTCGGTCTCGCCTTCCCGGGTGCGATCGGTATTGATAATGACGAAAAAATCGCCGGGCTGGCGAAAATCGCGGAGGCGATTAAATCCAAAGGCTCTAAGGCGCTGCTGCAGATCTACCACGGCGGCCGCATGGTTGACCCGAAACTGATCGGTGGCCGTACGCCTGTTGGCCCAAGCGCTGTTGCCGCGCCGCGTGAGGGCGCAGCAACGCCGGTTGCGCTGACTGGCGAAGAAGTCGAAGGCATGATCGCCAAGTTTGGTGAAGCCGTACGCCGCGCTATTCAGGCCGGCTTCGACGGCGTGGAGATCCACGGCGCAAACACCTACCTGATTCAGCAGTTCTATTCGCCGAACTCAAACCAGCGCGACGACGAGTGGGGCGGCAGCCGCGATAACCGCGCGAAATTCCCGCTGGCGGTGCTGGATATCACCCACAAGATGGTGCGCCAGTACGCGGACGATGCGTTCATCGTTGGCTATCGCTTCTCCCCTGAAGAGATGGAAGTCCCGGGCATTCGCTTTGACGACACCATGTACCTGCTGGAGAAACTGGCGGCGCGCGGCGTGGATTATCTGCACTTCTCCGTCGGCGCCACCCTGCGACCTTCCATCGTCGATACCCAGGACCCGACGCCGCTTATTGAAAAATACTGCGCCATGCGTTCAGAAACGCTGGCACAGGTTCCGGTCATGGGCGTGGGCGGCGTGGTGAATGCCGCGGACGTCAATGAGGCGCTGGATCATGGTTATGACCTGATTGCCGTGGGTCGCGCGACTATCGCTTACCCGGACTGGACCGACCGCATCGCGTCCGGCGAAAGCCTGGAGCTGTTTATGGACAGCACCAAACGCGAGGAGCTGAGCATTCCTGAACCGCTGTGGCGCTTCTCGCTGGTGGAGGCGATGATCCGCGACATGAGCATGGGCGAGTCCAAATTCAAACCGGGCACCTTTGCGGAGAAAGTGCAGGATGACGCGAACGAGCTGGTGATTAACGTCAGCCTGGAGACCGATCGCATTGCCGATATCGAGCTGGCGTCTGGCCCGAGCGAAGACGTTGAGTTCGTTACCAGCTTTGAAGAGATCCGTACCCGCATTCTGGACGCCAATACCCCGCACGTCGATGCCATCACCGGCGCAACCAGCCAGAGCGAAGCGGTGAAAAAAGCGGTCTCTAAAGCGATGCTGAAATCCAGCAAAGCGCTGGCGGCAGAAGAGGGCGTTGACCCGAATGAAACCCGCTGCGTGGACGTTGTGGTGGTCGGCAGCGGCGGTGCCGGTCTGGCCGCGGCCATTCAGGCCCACGACGAAGGCGCAAGCGTGCTGATTGTTGAGAAGATGCCAACCATCGGCGGTAACACCATTAAAGCCTCTGCCGGGATGAACGCCGCAGAGACGCGCTTCCAGCGGGTGAAAGGCATTCAGGACAGCAAAGAGCTGTTCTATCAGGAAAGCCTGAAAGGCGGCGGCAACAAGAACAACCCGGAACTGCTGCGCCGCTTTGTTGAGAACGCGCCGCAGGCGATTGAGTGGCTGGCAACGCGCGGCATTATGCTGAATGACATCACCACCACCGGCGGGATGAGCATCGACCGTACTCACCGTCCAAAAGACGGCTCTGCGGTAGGCGGCTATCTGATCAGCGGCCTGGTGCGTAACGTCAACAAACGCAACATCGAGGTTATGCTGGATACCTCCGTCAGCGACATCATCGTCGAAAACGGCGAAGTAACCGGCGTGCGCCTGACCACCGAAGAGAACGAAACGCTCACCGTGGCAGCCAAAAGCGTGATTGTCGCCACCGGCGGCTTCAGCGCCAACAGCCAGATGGTTGTTAAATATCGTCCGGATCTGGAAGGTTTCGTCACCACCAACCACAAAGGGGCGACCGGCGGCGGTATCGCGCTGCTGGAACGTATTGGGGCAGGTACGGTCGATATGGGTGAGATTCAGATCCACCCGACCGTTGAGCAGAAAACGTCGTACCTGATTTCCGAATCCATCCGCGGCGGCGGGGCGATTCTGGTCAACCAGCAGGGGAACCGCTTCTTTAACGAGATGTCGACCCGCGATAAAGTCTCGGCGTCAATCATCGCGCTGCCGGAGAAATACGCATACATCGTCTTTGACGAGCATGTCCGTGCCAAAAACAAAGCCGCGGATGAGTACATCGCCAAAGGCTTTGTGACCAGCGCCAGCTCGCCTAAAGCCCTGGCCGAGGCGCTGGGCATGGATTACCACGCTTTCCTGGCGACCCTGGAACGCTACAACGGTTTCGTTGAAAAACAGCACGATGACGACTTTGGCCGTACCACCGCGCTGCGTGCGCCAATCAATGAAGGGCCGTTCTACGCCATTCAGATTGCGCCGGGCGTGCACCACACCATGGGCGGCGTGACCATCAACACCGAAACCTGCGTGCTGGACGGCAACCACAACGTGCTGCCAGGGGCGTTTGCGGCGGGTGAAGTGGTCGGCGGGATCCACGGCGGTAACCGTATTGGCGGTAACGCGGTGGCAGATATCATTATTTTTGGTACGCTTGCCGGACATCAGGCGGCGATGCGCTCGAAAAGAACGTAAGGCACCTGTTATGTAGGCCGGATACGCGCAGCGCTATCCGGCAGTTTCCCCGGCGGCGCGGTGCTTGCCGGGGCTACATCTGAGGAAACATGCCATGTCTAATGACAACCGCGTCTACAGTTACTCCGCCGTCCTGATGGGCTCACCCATCCTCCTGAAACTCTTCTCCCATGACGAAGCCCTCGCGTCCCGCGTGTTTCGCCTGATCAAACAGTATGAAGATCTGCTCACCGTCAACCGTGCACGCTCGCAGGTGATGGACATCAACCATGCGGCCGGCCAGCATCCGGTCACCGTCAGCCGACCGGTGTTTGAGCTGATCCGCTGTGCAAAAGCGGCAAGCCTGCTCAACGACAGCGCCTTTAACCTGGCCATTGGCCCGCTGGTGAAGCGCTGGAAAATTGGCTTCCAGGGAGACCGCGTTCCGCCTGCCGATGAAATTGCGTCGCTGCTTGCGATTACCCATCCTGAGGACGTCATTCTTGACGAGGCCAGCAGCAGCGTGTTTCTGGCCAGAGCGGGTATGGAGATCGATCTGGGGGCCATCGCCAAAGGGTATATCGCCGACAGGGTGCGTGATTACCTTCATAAAGAGGGCGCTGAGCTGGGGCTTATCAACCTCGGCGGAAATATCCAGACGCTGGGCTCGCCGGAAGGGGGCTGGAACGTGGGGCTTAAAAAACCGTTCGCCGCAGAAGCGCTCATTGGCACCCTGACCGTTGAGAACCTGTCGGTCGTCACGTCGGGAACGTACGAGCGCTATTTTGAACAGGACGGCAGGCGTTACCACCACATTCTCGATCCGCGCACCGGGTATCCGCTGGATAACGAACTGGATAGCGTGACTATTATTTCTAAAAACTCCATCGACGGTGATATCTGGACCACGCTGATGTACGGCCTGGGCGTGGAAAAGGGCTGCGCCGCCCTGCGCGCGCGCCCCGATATTGACGCTATCTTTGTGACCAAAACAAAAGAAGTGGTGTTCTCTTCAGCACACCACTTCCGCTTTACCCTGCTGGATAACGACTACCGCGTTATTGGCAGTATTGCTTGAGCAGGCCCGTCTGCTCCGGCTGGAGACGGTAGCGATACACCGGACGCCCGGTGGCGCCGTAGTGAATGCTGGTGAACAGAATATTGATTTGCGCCAGCCAGATCAGATATTTGCGGCAGGACACGCGGGAGATATTGACCGCGCTTGCCAGGTCATCGGTGGAAAACTCCGTCTCCGGGTGTGCGTCGATCCACTGGCAAATCGTGCGCAGCGTTTGCGGCGTTAACCCTTTCGGCAGCTTTTTACTGTCCGCCAGCTCCGGCGCCCCGCCGTGGATCAGCCGGTCGACGTCCGCCTGCTCATAATACTGGTGCGATCCCATCAGATTGTGCTTTGCCTTCCAGCCGTTCAGCGCCTCTTCAAAGCGCGGGAACTGGAACGGCTTTATCAGATAATCCACCACGCCGTAATGGATGGAGGTCTGGATCGTGGCGGCATCGGCGGCCGAGGAGATCATAATCACATCGATTGGGCGGCCGGATGCGCGAATAACGGGCAGCAGATCCAGCCCGTTATCCTGCTGCATATAGACGTCCAGTAGCACCAGATCGACAGGCTGGCTGGGGTTATTAATGATGGCCTCGGCCTGGTTTAGCGTGGAGGCGACGCCGCAGCAGCTAAAGCCTTCAACACGGTTGACATACAGACGGTTGAGGTCGGCTACCATGGCGTCATCATCGACAATTAATACATTTATCACGCGATATTCCTCTCGCTATCCCAGGGGATGTGAACAAAAAATTGGGTAAATACGCCTGGCTCAGACTCGACGGTGATATCGCCGCCGAGGTTCTGGATTTGCTGGCGGGCAAGGAACAGCCCAACGCCGCGGTTTTCACCTTTTGTTGAGAAGCCCTTTGTAAAAATAGCCTCCAGCTGCGTGGGATCAATGCCGGGGCCATCGTCGCTGACTTCACAGCTGAGCCAGCCGTTCTGATAGTGCAGCAGCAGAGTTATTTCACCTTCCGGCTGGCCTTCCATCGCGTCCAGTGCGTTTTCAATTAAGTTACCGAGCACGGTGACCAGCACCGCTACTTGTTCTTCGCTGGCGGTATCGGGGATCTGGCATTCGTCCGCCAGCGTCAGGGTGACGCCCGCTTCTTTCGCCCGGTTGATTTTACCCAGCAGGAATCCGGCAATCACCGGGGATTTTACCTTGCTCTGTATCGTACCGATATCCGTCTGGTAATGATGCGCCGTCTGGATGATGTACTCTTCCAGCTTGTCGTAGCGCTTAATGTGCAGCAGGCCCAGGATGACGTGCAGCTTGTTCATAAACTCGTGCGTGTGGGCGCGCAGGGCGTCGACGTAATTGACCATGCCATCGATACGCTGCATCAGCTGGCTGATTTCCGTTTTATCGCGGAAGGTGGTGATGGCGCCGATGACCCGATCCTGACTTTTAACGGGCACCATGTTGCACAGCAGCAGTCGGCCGTTGCAGCTGATCTCCTGATCCTGGCGCGCGACGCCCGTCTTTGAGACTTCACGCAGGCCGGCCAGCAGGGGAGCGCTGGCGTTTTCGGTCTGCTTGCCGGAAGGCAGAAGCAATATTTCTCTGGCGGTGTGGTTAATCATCGTCACGCGCCCGTGAATATCGACGGCCAGAACCCCTTCACGCAGCGACTGCAGCATCGCCTGACGCTGTTCGAACAGGGCGGAAATTTCGTAAGGCTCGAGCCCGAACAGGATGCGTTTCAGGACCCGCACCAGGCCCCAGATTGCCATAGAGCTCATAAAGATGCTGAACAAAATGGTCCAGACGGCGTTTAGCCGCCCGCGGGTGATTTGCTCTTCAACCTTATTGAGGGAGATACCCACCGCTACTACGCCGATCTGCTCGTGCTGACTATCGTAGACGGGCGTAAAAACGCGCAGCGCTTCGGCGAGCGCGCCCCGGTTAACCGATACGTTCTCTTTGCCTTCCAGCGCGGGAGTTAAATCGTCGCCGATAAAATGCAGCCCCAGCAGCGCCTCGTTCGGGTGAGAATAGCGGATCCCGCGCATATCGGTCACCACGGTGAACAGCAGATCGTTTCGTTTCGTCACCGCCTGGGCGATGGGCTGAATAATATTCTCCTGCGGTGCCTGCATCAGGCCGCGCTGTATCTCGGGGCTGTCGGCGAGGGTGCGGGCAATGCCGAGCGCGGTGTCTTTGACGTCATCGCGCGTTGCCCGGGTGATCTGCACCGCATAGAGCGCAAAGACCACCAGCAGCACTGAACCGATAATCGCGCACACCATCAGCGTGACCAGGGTGTTCAGCTTCATGGGGCGCTTGCGCGTCGGAAGGAAAGGCTGCAAATCGCTCATTAACACTCCGCGATGATTAAGAAAGGGGGTAATTATCGCTGATGACGCGCTTTTCTTAAAGCCGAGTAAAGCCGTGGATTTGGTCCTCTTTTCGTGACCCTCCTCGCAGGTCATCGATATAAAACACTTTATAGTGTGTGGGTACTCATAATAAGGAGGCTGTTTATGAGCATTATGCTTACCGGTTCGGTCAAGGAAAGACGGCACGCCAGCACGATGAATATTGATAGATTGTCCACGCTGGACATGCTGAAAGTCATTCACCAGGATGATGCACTCATTTCTGCTGCTATTACCCCCTGTTTACAAACTATCGCCCGCGTGGTGGATAACGCCGCCGCGACCCTCAGCCACGGGGGGCGGCTGGTGATTGTCGGCGCCGGGCCGTCCGGCTGCGTTGCACAGCAGGTTGCAGATGACTATGCACCGGGCAAAACCCCGGTGATTGCCGTGACGCCACAGGAAGGGGAAGGGAGCTACGAGCGCGGCGTTGCCGACCTGCAGGCCATCAAATTTGGTGAACACGATATGATGCTGGCAGTAAGCGTCAGCGGAAAAACGCCGTGGGTCTGGGGCGCAATGCGGCATGCCTGGTCGCTGGGTTCGCCGGTCGCCATCATTACGGGTGATGCGCAAAGTGAAGCCGCGCAGCTGGCGAGCATGGTCATCGCTCCGGAGTTGGGTGCTGACGTTGTTGCCGGGTATCTCAACACCAAAGCGGGGATTGCGCAAAAAATGATCCTCTCGATGATTACCACCGGGCTGGCCGTTCGAACCGGACGCGTTTACAGCAACCTGCGCGTGGATCTCGAGGCAGACAATACCAAATGGGCCGAGCGGCAAATCGCCATTGTGATGGAGGCGGGGGGATGCACCCGGGCGCAGGCAAAAGCCGCGCTGGAGAGCTGTAATCATAATTGTAAAACGGCGGTACTGATGGTGCTGACGGGGCTGGATGCGTGGAAAGCCCATGAACTGCTGGCGCAAAATAACGGGTTTATTCGCGTGGCGCTGCAGGAAGCGCCGTAAGATCTTCAGATAGTAAAAAGGCCGCAATTGCGGCCTTTGGTATTTTTGATGATTAGAACTGGTAAACAATACCCATAGCAAACTGATCGTCAGTTGCGTTGCCAGTGATGGCACCGTCTTCTTCGTCCAGCAGGTTAAATTTATAGGCAGTATAAACGTTCATATTTTTATTGAAGTAGTACCAGGTACCCACTTCAATATAATTTACGCGGTCAGCGTCAACGCCTTTATAACCATTGCGGGCATACAGGTCTTTACCCTGTGAGTATACGTAGCCCAGAGATGGACGCAGACCAAAGTCGAATTGATACTGAACAACGGCTTCCACGTTTTGGGTTTTATTGGCGAAGGCATTGTATCCAACTTTAGTCATATTACGGGTTTCACCGTACATCACCGCAGCATAAACGTTGTTTGCATCATATTTTGCAGACAGAGACCAAACTTCCGCCGTATCGCCATAACCGTCAGCAGACTGCTCATCGGTACGGTCGGATTTACCGTACACGCCAACGAAACCAAAGCCATCAATGTTATAATTCACAGACATGCTGTAACCATCACCATTCGCTTTGAATTCATTGCGGTTATCGTTTTTACCCTGGTACTGTACAGCAAAGTTAAGACCTTCAACCATGCCGAAGAAATCGGTGTTACGGTAAGTCGCAACGCCGTTGGTACGCTGTGTCATAAAGTTATCAGTGGCAGCCCATGAGTCTCCACCCCATTCAACCAGCATATCGGTATACGCCGCGCCGTCATAAGCCACGCCGTAATTGCGGCCATAATCGAATGAGCCGTAGTCTGCGAATTTCAGACCCGCGAAGGCCAGACGTGTACTTTCGTCCTGCTCACCTTCAGGTGTGCTGGCATCAATGTTATATTCAAACTGGCCGTAACCGGTCAGTTCGTTATTGATCTGTGTTTCGCCTTTCACACCAAAACGGGCATATGAAGTATCTTCATTTTCACTGTTGCTTGTGTCAGTGTCCGACCAGATGCGTTCACCCACCATCTTGCCGTAGAAATCAACTTTATTGCCGTCTTTGTTGTAAATCTCAGCCGCATTTGCTGCGCCTGCCATTAATAAGGCGGGTACAAGAATAGCCAGAACTTTTCTTTTCATTATATATTCCCTTGAAAGATAATTTATATGAATATATGTAATCACTCTCCATAATTACAGGGTCGATACTATTCCAGGAGTTGTCATTTAGTTTCAAAAATAAATGTAATTAAATTCGTTCAAATATTGCAAAATATTTCTATTAATCTCTTTATTTTTCTTGTGAATTAATTAATTGAATTTATATGATGTAATTATTATTAAGTATTTCACAATTCTATTATTAAATTGATTTAATTCGGTTGTGTTATAATTCATTCTCTTTTTAACAACAGGACATGACGATGGAACTTGCCCGGTGGCAGCACGGCTTTGAGCGCTGGCTCGAGGAAAACCACACGACCGACGATACCGCACATGATATTTCGCACTTTCGTCGCGTCTGGATGACGGCGCAAAAAATCATGACTCACCAGGCGGCAAATCCCCTGGTGGTCCTGGCCGCGTGTTATTTTCACGACATCGTCAGCCTGCCGAAAAACCATCCTGAACGCGGCCGGTCATCGCAGCTGGCAGCGCGCAAGACGGGTGACATTCTGCGCCGGGACTTCCCGGACTTCCCGTCTGAATGCTATGCCGCCGTGGAACATGCCGTTGAGGCGCACAGCTTCAGTGCCGGGATTACGCCGCAGAGTATCGAAGCCAAAATTGTGCAGGACGCTGACCGGCTGGAGGCGCTAGGGGCTATTGGCCTGGCGCGCGTCTTTGCCGTCTCGGGCGCGCTGGGCGTACCGCTGTTTGACGCGGACGATCCCTTTGCCGATGCGCGCCCGCTCGACGATCGCGCGTTTGCCCTCGACCATTTTCAGACCAAGCTGCTGCGCCTGCCTGATACAATGCAAACGGAAATGGGCCGCGAGCTGGCACGCCACAACGCCGATTTCCTGATCCAGTTTATGGCGAAACTGAGTGCTGAACTACACGGCGACTGTATTGGGCAGGATAGCCAGGTGCTGAGCCGCTTCCGTCGCAGTTTGCGCGAATGAACTGTGGTAATCTGTTCCCAGTCTTTCTTCTCCGGTTAAAAGAATGCAGGAAAATCGATCAGTGACAGAGCCCGCGCCTGAGCAGGCTGAGAAATCAACGGCAACGGTGCAGGCGTTACTGCGCCAGCTGTTGGATAGCTATGATGCTAAAACGCTGGCAAATCTGCTGGTGGCACACGGCGAGAGCCACTGGAGCCCGGCCATTCTTAAACGTCTGCTGACCAGCGAACGGGCAGGGCGTCGCCTGAGCGAAGGCGAGTTTCGTTATCTGCAAAACCTGCTTCCGCGTCCTCCTGCTGCGCACCCGAACTATGCCTTCCGCTTTATCGATCTGTTTGCCGGTATCGGCGGCATCCGACACGGTTTCGAAGCTATCGGTGGTCAGTGCGTGTTTACCAGCGAGTGGAACAAACATGCCGTGCGTACCTACAAGGCTAACTGGTACTGCGATCCGCATGAGCATCATTTCAACGCGGATATCCGCGATGTCACCCTGAGCCATAAAAGCGGCGTGAGCGATGAACAGGCCGCCGAACACATTCGTCAGACCATCCCGGCGCATGACGTGCTGCTGGCGGGGTTCCCGTGTCAGCCTTTCTCGCTGGCCGGGGTTTCAAAAAAGAATGCCCTCGGACGCGCCCACGGTTTCGCCTGCGATACGCAGGGAACGCTGTTTTTTGACGTGGCCCGTATCATTGACGCCCGTCGTCCGGCCATCTTCGTGCTGGAAAACGTCAAAAACTTAAAAAGCCACGACGGCGGGAAAACCTTCCGCATTATCATGCAAACGCTGGATGAGCTGGGCTATGACGTGGCGGATTGTCAGGACATGGGCGCGGATGACCCAAAAATCATTGATGGCAAGCATTTCCTGCCCCAGCATCGTGAACGTATCGTGCTGGTGGGTTTCCGCCGCGACCTTAATCTGAAGGGGGATTTCACCCTGCGGGATATCCCGTCTCTCTATCCGGAGCGACGTCCCACCGTGGCCGACCTGCTGGAACCTGTCGTTGACGCGAAATTTATCCTCACCCCGGTGCTGTGGAAATATCTCTACCGCTATGCCAAGAAACATCAGGCGAAAGGCAACGGCTTCGGTTTTGGGATGGTCAACCCCAACGATCCGCACAGCGTGACCCGCACGTTGTCCGCGCGCTACTACAAAGACGGCGCGGAAATCCTCATCGACAGGGGCTGGGACAAGGCGCTGGGTGAAAAAGATTTCGACGATCCGCACAACCAGCGTCACCGCCCGCGACGCTTAACGCCGCGGGAATGCGCCCGGCTGATGGGCTTTGAGTCCCCGCAGGGTTACCGCTTCCGCATTCCGGTTTCGGACACCCAGGCGTACCGCCAGTTTGGTAATTCGGTGGTGGTTCCCGCGTTTGCGGCCGTGGCAAAACTGCTGGCCTCGCGCATCAGACAGGCGGTGGCGCTCCGTCAGGGTGAGGCCGTCAATGACGGATGTTCACGATAAGGCGACGCGCAGTAAAAACATGCGTGCCATCGGCACGCGTGACACCGCCATTGAAAAACGTCTGGCCGGGCTGCTGACGCAGGCGGGATTTGAGTTCCGCGTGCAGGATCCCACCCTGGCGGGTCGCCCCGATTTTGTCATCGACGCATGGCAGTGCATCATCTTTACCCACGGCTGCTTCTGGCACCATCACGACTGCTACCTGTTTAAAGTCCCCGCGACGCGCACCGATTTCTGGCTGGAGAAGATTGGCAAGAACGTCGAACGCGACAGGCGGGATCTCACCGCGCTGATTGCGCAGGGCTGGCGGGTGCTTATCGTCTGGGAGTGTGCGCTGAGAGGCCGATTAAAGCTGAACGATACCGATCTGACCGAACGGCTGGAAGAGTGGATCTGCGGCGGCGGCCAGACCGCGCAGATCGACACGCAGGGCATTCACCTGCTTAAGGTTTCTCCACCTCGCAAGGGGTGACCACCGGTTTTGCTGGCAGCAAATATTTGCCTAAGGTGACCAGCACGACGGCGAAAACAATCACCCCTAAAGCAATCCATTCAACGGAAGAGAGCGTTTCGCCGCCTAATCCCGTGCCGAGCAGCACGGCCACCACCGGGTTGACGTAGGCATAGCTGGTGGCAACCGCCGGGGAGACGTTGCGGATCAGGAACATATAGGCATTAATGGCGATGAGGGATCCAAACAGCGCCAGATACCCTACCGCGAGAAAGCCCGACATGCCCGGCAGGGTAGTCAGCTTTTCTCCCGTCAGCGCGGAGGCGAGCAGCAGCACAATCCCCGCGGCGAGCATCTCAATCGCGCCGGCCATCATGCCGGTGGGAAGTTCGATGCGTGAACCGTATACGGAACCAAATGCCCAGCTCATTGAGCCAATCAGGATAATCACTGCGCCCCACGGATTCCCGCTCAGGTTACCGCCGCTATTGAGCAGAATAATGCCGGCGAGGCCGATACCAATCCCCAGCCATTCCAGCTTGCGGGTGCGGATACCGAAAAGGCGGCTGAAGCAGAGGGTAAACAGCGGAACGGTGGCAACGACCACGGCGGCGATCCCGGACGGTACGTTCTGGTGCTCGGCAATCGTCACAAACCCATTTCCCACCGCCAGCAGCAGCAGGCCGATCAGGGCGGCATTCAGCATCGGTCGCAGAGGGGGAAGCTTATGTCCGCGCAGCAGCAGAAACGCGAGCAGCAAGACGCCAGCCGAGAGGAAACGGATGCCCGCCATCATCAGCGGCGGCCAGCTTTCCACGCCGATGCGAATGACAAAGTAGGTTGAACCCCAGATGATGTACAGCGAAAAGAGTGCCCCGATGAGCGGTAGCAATTGCCGGAAACGCATAATCCCTCACGACGTAATAAAAAGGTCGCTGATAGTAAACGCGAAAACTATCGTGCTGGCGAGTCCTTTAATTGTGCAGTTGATGTTAATTTTTTGTTGACGTGAGGTGCCTGTTTCCGGGTTTGCACTTTTGCTCCATACTATTCACCTAATTACCAAAAAATGAAGGATTAAGATTTTGGCAGGAAGTAGCTTATTAACATTGCTGGATGATATTGCCACCTTACTGGATGACATTTCAGTGATGGGAAAACTGGCGGCGAAGAAAACCGCAGGCGTGCTGGGCGATGATTTATCGCTTAACGCCCAACAGGTGAGTGGGGTGAGGGCCAACCGCGAACTGCCGGTGGTGTGGGGCGTGGCGAAAGGCTCCTTCCTGAATAAGGTGATTCTGGTGCCGTTGGCGCTGCTGATCAGCGCCTTTATTCCCTGGGCGATCACGCCGCTGCTGATGATCGGCGGGGCATTTCTCTGCTTCGAGGGCGTGGAGAAAGTTCTGCACTCCTTTAGCGCGCGCAAGGAGAGCGATACCCCGGAAATGCGCCAGCAGCGTCTTGAAGCGCTGGCCGCACAGGATCCGAAAACCTTCGAGCGCGATAAGGTCAAAGGCGCCATTCGGACCGACTTTATCCTGTCCGCAGAAATCGTCGCCATTACGCTGGGCATTGTGTCTGACGCACCGCTCCTGAATCAGGTCCTGATCCTCTCCGGCATCGCGATTCTGGTCACGGTAGGCGTGTACGGTCTGGTAGGATTGATCGTTAAGCTGGACGATATTGGCTACTGGCTTGAAGATAAATCGAGCGCGGTAGCAAGAGGCATCGGTAAGAGCTTACTGGTGCTGGCCCCCTGGCTGATGAAGAGTTTGTCCGTGGTGGGCACGCTGGCAATGTTCCTCGTGGGCGGCGGTATTGTGGTTCACGGCATTGCGCCGCTGCACCATGCTATCGAACATTTCTCCTCGGCGCAGGGTGCTGTTGTCGCGGCGATACTGCCTACGCTGCTGAATCTGGTGCTCGGCTTTATCATTGGCGCTATCGTGGTCGCGGCGGTGAAGCTGGTTGAGAAATTACACGGCACGGCGCACTAATTGTTACCCGCTGTGGGATGCAAAAAGACCATTCCTCGTCTAAATTGAAACAGTTTCACCCTGATACAGGAGGCAGGTATGGTCTTTTTGGTCAGTGATGAAGTTAAGCCTAAGAAGGGCGGCCCACGTATGATTGTGACCGGGTATTCCAGCGGAATGGTGGAATGTCGGTGGCACGATGGCTATAGCATCAAGCGGGAGGCATTTCGTGAAGATGAGCTTCAGCCGGGTGACGGGCAGCACAAGCGAGATAAGGCTTAATCTCATAACGCCCGGCTTTGCCGGGCGTTTTTATCTCAAGTACCAGGCGTAAGGCAGTAATCAGGGAGTGTGTGTGCAGCGCGATACCTTTGTTGTAAAACAATCTTTTCTACAATGGCTGCATAAGCGTAGCAATCCGGGGTTGATTGTTAATCTCTGTTTTTTGACCGTTCTGGTGTTTTCCACGCTGCTGACCTGGCGTGAGGTGGTGGTGCTGGAAGAAGCGTATATCTCGAGCCAGCGTAACCATCTGGGTACAGTGGCCAGTTCGCTGGACCGGCAGCTACAGAACAGCGTGGACAGGATGCTGTTGTTCCGTCAGGGCATGCGTGATGCGATCCAGACGCCGCTGGCGTTTGATGTCTTACAGAATGCGGTGTCACGCTTTAACGCGGTCCGCATGCTCCCCACCTGGCAGCTTGCCGTTGATAAAAAACGCACCCTTCCCATTAACGGCGTTTCGGATGCCTTTGTTGAAAAAACCACGCTTCTGAGTCGTGACGCTGAGCGCATCAGTCATGAAATTTCTGCCGCGCTCGAAGTGGGGTATCTGCTCAGGCTGGCCTCGTCGAGAGCGCAAACGGAGTCGCGGGTCATCTACGTCTCCCGCGCCGGTTTTTTTCTTTCCACCGACACGCCGGATCGGGCGGGCGATATCACCTCCCGCTACTACCACCTGGTCACGCAAGCCTGGTTTACCCAGCAATCGGAACGTAACAACCGCGCTCGCGCGGTGCGCTGGTTTATCTCCACGCCTTCATCCTGGACCAATGACGAACGCACGATCACCGCCAGCGTCCCCATCTATTTCGATCACTACTGGTATGGCGTCGTGGCGATGGATTTTGCGTTAAACACGATGCAGCGTCTGCTGGCCGACGCGACGGAAGACCGAACGGAGGGGGAGTACCAGCTGTACGACACCCGGCTCAATATGATTGCCACCTCTGCCCATGCGGGTAACCCGGTTAACCACTTTGACGAACGCGAGACGGCGCAGATTGCCCATGCGATTGAGAACGATACCGGCGGTGGCATCCGCCTCGGAAGCCGTTTTATTAGCTGGGAGCGGCTCGATCACTTCGACGGCGTCGTCCTGCGGATCCACACCCTGCATGAAGGTGTACAAGACGACTTCGGCAGCATCAGTATTGTGCTGGCGCTGCTGTGGGCGCTCTTCAGCGCCATGCTGTTGATCTCGTGGCTGGTTATCCGTCGGATGGTGAGTAATATGTATACGCTTCAGCATTCGCTCCAGTGGCAGGCCTGGCACGACCCGCTTACCCGGCTGAATAATCGCGGCGCGCTGTTCGATCGCGCAAAAATTCTGTCGGATACCTGTCGCCAGAAGTCTCTGCCATTTTCGGTGATTCAGATCGATCTCGACCATTTTAAAAACATCAACGACCGTTTCGGCCATCAGGCCGGGGATAAAGTGCTATCCCACACGGCGGGGCTGATTGCCAGCGCCTTACGCAAGAATGATGTGGCAGGCCGCGTCGGCGGGGAAGAGTTTTGTATCGTCCTGCCGGGGATCGATCTGGAGGAGGCGAGAGGCGTCGCGGACCGTATTCGCTGCCGAATCAACAGTAAGGAGATCCTGGTGAAGAAGAGCACGACGCTGCGCATCAGCGCGTCGCTGGGCGTCAGTGGGGCGGATGAAGCGGGGAACTACGATTTCGAGCAGCTGCAGTCCGTGGCGGACGCCCGGTTATATCAGGCTAAACAGACCGGGCGTAACCGGGTCGTCTGGCGGGATCAGGACAGGAAGTGATCCAGCCCCTCGTGCCAGCCCGCAGGCCCGGGCTGCTGGGTGTGATACACCCGCTCGGGGTTGTCATCCCGTAGCGCGATGCCCTGGCGGTTAATGCCCTTAATCACCACCGCGTAGTCAACGCTGTCCAGCAGCGGCGCATCGTTAGGACCATCACCGAGCCCCAGGGTAGTGGGTTCAATCTCTTCCTGCTCGCGGTACTGCTCAATTAGCCAGTTAACCGCCACGTCCTTGCCGCAGCGGACGTCCAGAATATGCCAGAAGCGCGCGCCCTGCAGGCATTGCAGGCCGCTCTGCGCCAGCGCCTCTTCAAACTGGAGCAGGTTCTCGTCGGTGTCACGCCAGATGAGCGTAACGGAGGCTTCATGCCTGCGGGCAAGCGCCGAACGATAACGCGTCAGGCCTGTCCACTCGCTGATGACGCGATCGTCCACGTCGTCAAAGGTGGTGAATTTAAAGCCCATCTGCAGACGGATGTGTTCGATTCGCGGGCGAATGTCCCGGTGCGTCATTCCTCTTATCTGACGCGGTATCTTTTCCCAACGCACGTCAGGCTGAATAACCGCGCCGTTCTCGGCAATAAAAGGTAACCCTTCCAGCCCCAGATCCTGCTGGATATCCAGCATCTCAGCCGCCGTTTTGCTGCTGCAGAGAATGACCGGCACCTGGTTATCCAGTAGCCTGTCCAGCCAGGGCATTGCGGGTTGCCACGCATAGGTATGAATATCCAGCAGCGAGCCGTCCAGGTCAGAAAAAATCAGCAGTGAATCCCGCAGTGAAGGCATAGTGGCTCCTGGTAACGGCTGCGCTACGAACTAAGAAAATTCCTAAAAAAATACCGAGGTGGAAACCGGGAAAAAGAGAACAGTCCCTGGCAAACCCGCATTCGGCGTATGTTATTGCTCATAACTAAAAGCATTATGTTAAAAATATTATATTCATCATGAGAATATATGCTTGTCAGACAAATTCGTTGGGGATAGTGTGGTTTGTACATCAGATTTCCTGGTGTAACGAATTTTCAAGTGCTTCTTGCATAAGCAAGTTTTGATCCCGGTCATCCCCATGACCGGGATTTTTTTCGCCCCTACCGATTGGCTTCCGACACGCTAAAGTCGTGAATATCCAGCTCGAAGGCCTCCGCCAGTTCACGATAGGTGTGATAATCCCTTCCGTTGACAATGACGCGGTCCGAATTGTCATCCGACCGGCGGACTTCTGACTCACTGATCTCATTGATGGCGGCAAGCAGGGCATCGACATCCACCTCGACTTCGCGCTTGATGGTGTCGCTGTACTCTTTATCGGTCTTCATTGCGGGGTTCCTCATTCAACCGTGTCCAGTGGTAAGTATAGACTGTGCATAAAAACGCCATTCACGCCGGGCAGCGATGTGCGTTTTTGCGTTTTGTTCTAAACTGGCTCAAAACCAGAGGAGGAATGTATGAAGGTCAACGATCGGGTAACCGTTAAAACGGACGGTGGGCCGCGCCGCCCGGGTGTGGTGCTGGCAATTGAAGAGTTTAGTGAGGGCACAATGTACCTGGTATCACTTGAAGACTACCCGCTCGGCATTTGGTTTTTTAACGAACTGGGGCATCCTGACGGCATTTTTGTTGAGAAAGCAGAGTAGTGTGGCGTCGGGTAGCGCATCGCATGCCCGACAACGTCCGCAAAAGCAAAAATCTCTGGCCAGGCCAGAGATCAAAGGTAGGGTGCACAGGGTCTTTTCTTAAGCGACTAACGCATGTTGACGAAAATCCCGTTCGTCACATTATCGGTCAGGCGTACCACGTGGTAGATCACTTGCTTATTATGCGTTTTAATTTTCCTTTTAATATTTCCTTTGTGTGACGAAACGGTTTTAGCTTTAATATTCATCTGGTCGGAGATCTGAATAGTGCCCTGGCCCGCCATCCACATTCTCAGCATACTTGATTCAGTCCTGCTTAATGATAGGGTGGGTAAGTTAACCGCTCCTACATTTTTAACTTCTTTATTCAAATAATCACCCAGAATGTCATCCAGCGACTCTGGTTTAATCGATTTAGAACTGATCAATAAATTTTTACGGACCAACAAATACTCATCGAAATGGATATTTGCGATCGCCATAAAAACAATAAACAGGGTTTTTGGATGCTGATTAATGATTTGCTTAATGTGCTGACTGTTGGCTGGATCGTGAATGAAACAGTCCTCATTAATAAACACCACGCCTGGTTTTAGTTCGTCACAAGCGGCTGCGAGTTCGTCAACGGTGTGCGCATCGTTGATGTCTCTCTTTCTTACCCCTCTGCTTGCCAGGTACCCGGTTAACCCTAGCCGGGTGTAGCTGCATAAATCCATAATGATCGTTGACATGGCATACCCTCACTCAATGCGTAACGATAATTCACCATCTGCCTGAGAGCTCAAAACAGCCATACGGGATGGAAAAAAATAATAAACCTGTGAGCATGACAAAGACTTTCAGGCGGACTCACTATCCCGTAAAGTTACGTATAATTTGCCAGGAATCTTCTTAAAGTAAAGTAAATATTAAGTATTGTGAGGTGGTTAGAAACAATTAAACCGCGTCAGATATATCCTGGAAGATGTTTTTCATGTTTTATTTTAGGATTATCCTCAGAAAGACAATAGCAACAGTGAGGGTTATTATTTGCGAGGCAGTTCGCTGACAATATCCGCTAACAGGTTGAATATCTCGCCGAATAAATGTTCACAGAAGGGAGCGATAAGTGGCATCAGTAATGACATTAATAAAATTCCGACCGTCAGCGTCAGCGGAAAGCCAATCACAAACACCGACAGCTGCGGTGCCATTCGGTTCAGTAAGCCTAATGCCAGGTTGACGGTCAGCAGCAGGGTAATGATCGGCAGCGCCAGCATCAGCCCATTCAGGAATATCAACCCCGCAGCGCGGGTGAGCGCCAGGAAGGCATTGCTGTTCACCGGATTTTCCCCAATCGGCAGCGTATGGAACGTATCCACCAGCATGGAGATAAGCCACAGATGGCCGTTGAACGACAGGAACAGCAGCATGGCGAGCAAATCAATAATGCGCGCCAGCACGGGCATGTTGAGATGGCTGCCGGGATCAACAAACGTGGCGAACGATAACCCCATCTGCAGGCCAATCAGCTCCCCTGCGGTACGCACCGCGGCAAAGGCGAGCTGCATGGTGAAGCCTACGGCGACGCCAATCATGACCTGCTGCAAGGCTACCCACACCGCATTCGCCGAGAAAATGGGAATATCCACGGGGGGCAGGGACGGGGCGACGATAATGGAGATGATGATGCCAAGCCCCACTTTGACGCGCTTGGGGATCGATTTCTCGCTGAGAATCGGGGCGGTTGATATCAGCGCCATGATGCGCAGCATCGGCCAGAAATAAACGCCGAGCCACTGAACCCACTGGTCACTGGTGAAGTGCAGCATCGTCAGGTCAGCCGATGATGTACGGCAGGTTGGTAAACAGGTTGCGCATATAGTCCAGCAGCAGGTTCAGCATCCATGGCCCGGCCACGATAATCGCCACGAACACGGCGATGATTTTGGGGATGAACGACAGCGTCATTTCGTTAATCTGCGTGGCGGCCTGAAGAATACTGATAATCAGACCGGTGACCAGCGCGACAAGCAGCAGTGGAGCGGCAACGGCAATGGCGATTTTCATCGCTTCCGTGCCCATCATCATGACCGATTCGGGTGTCATTGCCGTTCCTTAACTGTAGAAACTCTGCGCCAAAGAACTGACCAGCAGCTGCCAGCCATCGACCAGTACAAAGAGCATGATCTTAAAGGGCAGGGCAATGGTGGCGGGCGGAACCATCATCATCCCGAGCGCCATCAGGACGCTGGCGATCACCAGGTCGATAATCAGGAACGGAATAAAGATGGTAAAGCCAATCTGGAACGCGGTCTTCAGCTCGCTGGTGACGTAGGCAGGCAGAAGAATGCGCATGGGCACCGCTTCCGGACCCTGCAGCTCGCCGGTGTTGGACAGGCGGGCAAAGAGGGCGAGGTCAGCTTCGCGCGTCTGGCGCAGCATAAATTCCCGCAGCGGCTGCGCGCCTTTATCCAGCGCCTCCTGCATGGAGATTTTATCTTCGCTGAACGGCTGGTAGGCGTCGGTGTAAATCTTATCGATCACCGGCGACATAATGAAAAAGGTCAAAAACAGCGCCAGCCCCAGCATAACCTGGTTTGGCGGGGCGGAAGGGGTTCCCAGCGCGTTTCGCAGCAAACCAAAAACAATGATGATGCGGGTGAAGCTGGTCATCATCAGCAGAATGGCCGGAATAAACGTCAGCGAGGTGATGAACACCAGCGTCTGAACCGGAAGCGACCAGCTTTGACCGCCGCCTGCGAGAGGGGTTGAAACCAGACCGGGCAGCTGCGCATAGACCGCGGGAGCAAACAGGCCAACGCCCGCAAGCGTCAGGGATAACAAACGGCGCATCAGGATCTCCCGGAACGCTTAAGCAAACTCTTCATGACGGACTGAAAATCCGCAGGGGCGTCTGCGCGCTCGTCCACCACAACAGGGGCGGGCGGCAGCTTATGTAATACGCTGATGTTTGAGGCCGTGACGCCCAGGACCAGGCGTGCGTCGTCCACTTCGACGATGACCACGCGTTCGCGAGGCCCCAGCGTGGTGCTGGCGCTGACCTTCAGGCCGCGGGTACCGGCGGTTTTACCCGCCAGGCCAAAGCGCTTCGCCAGCCATGCGGCGATAAGAATAAAGGCAATAATACCGAGCAACGCCCCGCTCACCTGGAGCAGAGGTGAGCCGGGAACGGCAGAAGGTTGTGATATTGTTGCCTGGGTTTTCATGCTTAACGGCTCAGACGACGCATACGTTCAGACGGGGTAATGATGTCAGTGATACGTACGCCGTATTTATCGGCAACTACCACCACTTCCCCCTGAGCAATCAGATAGCCGTTGATCAGGATATCCAGCGGCTCACCGGCCAGGCCGTCAAGCGCCACCACGGAACCCTGCGTCAGGCGCAGCAGCTCTTTAATGGTCATGCGGGTGCGTCCCAGCTCAACGGTCAGCTTAACCGGGATATCCATAATCAGGTCGATGTCCTGCAGCGTGCCGCTAACGTCACCGCCGCCGAGCTGCTGGAATACGGCATCCGCTGCACTTTTGGCCGGGGTCGTTTTTTGCTCGTTTAACGCGTCAGCCCACAGATCGTCCAGTGCTCCGCTGTTTTCATCGGACGGATTGTTCATGTCACTCATTTGGGCTGTTCCTCATTCAGCGAATTCAAAATCGGGTTGATCAGGTGCTCAACGCGTAACGCATACTGACCGTTAATCGTGCCGTACTGGCTTGTCAGCACGGGGACACCATCCACGTGGGCAATAATGCGGTCGGGTTTTTCTATCGGCAAAACATCGCCGGGTTGTAATTTCAGGATCTGGGATAACCGCAGCGGGATATCGGCGAAGCTCGCCACCAGCTCAAGCTGCGAATGCTGGACCTGGCGGACCAGGTTTTCACGCCAGTTCTGGTCTTCGTTGCGGGAGTTCTCCAGCGGCGGGTTCACCAGCAGCTCGCGCAGCGGTTCGATCATGCTGAACGGCAGGCAGATGTTGAACTCGCCGGTCAGGTTACCGATCTCTACGTGGAACGGCGTGTTCACGACGATATCGTTCGGGGAGGTGGTGATATTGGTAAATTTCACCTGCATCTCAGAACGGACGTACTCCACTTCCAGCGGGTTAATCGCTTTCCACGCGTCGCTGTAAGACTCCAGCGCCAGCTTAAGCATGCGGTTAATGACGCGCTGTTCGGTGTGGGTGAATTCACGACCTTCTACTTTGGTCGGGAAACGCCCGTCGCCGCCGAACAGGTTATCCACCGCGATGAACACCAGGCTTGGTGAAAACACCACCAGGCCGGTGCCGCGCAGCGGCTTCAGATGAATCAGGTTAAGGTTGGTTGGCACCGGCAGGTTGCGGGCAAACTCGTGATACGGCTGAATGCGGATCGCACCGACCGTAATGTCCGGGCTACGACGCAGCAGGTTAAACAGCCCCATACGGAACTGACGTGCAAAACGTTCGTTAATGATCTCCAGCGCCTGCAGACGTTCACGTACCACGCGACGCTGGGTATTCGGGTCATAGGGACGAATATCGCTATCGCCGCCAATACCCGGTTGCGGATCGTCATTTTTATCGCTGTCGCCGTTAAGCAGCGCATCGATTTCTGCCTGAGAAAGAATACTGTCGCCCATGTCGTTACCGCAGAATGAAAGCTGTGTACAGAACGTCAGTGACTTCCTGCTTAGGTTGACCATTTACCAGCGGAGTCGCCAGCGTTTGTTTAATGGCGTCGACCAGCTTTTGCTTACCGACATCGGTGGCAAGCGTCGAAGCGTCCTGACGGGAGAACAGCAGCAGAAGGCGGCTACGCACCTCCGGAAGATAATCATTCAGCCGCGAGCGCGTGGCTTCATCCTTCAGGCGCAGCGTAATACCGACATACAGCACGCGGTCCGCATCACCGAGATTCACGGTGAAGGTGTCCAGAGGGAAAAATACCGGCGCCGGCGGTGGTGCAGGTTCGGCTTTGGCCGCAGCGGTAGAAGGTTCCTGCTGCATACGCCAGTAACTATAGCCCGCAGTAGCGCAGGCGGCGAGCGTGATCAACACCAGCAGCGGGATCCAGATGGAACGCTTACTTTTTTTGGTGATAGCGGAGTCAGTCATCTGATACGAGCTTCCTGTTTCGGTACAGCTTAATAAGGTGATTATCCCGTGTCCTGCTGTCGTCAAAGCGTGGAAAAGACGGGGATAATCACGCTACCTCTGGCGTTTAGGCGAAGATGTCTACGGCACTGTTACCGCGCGCCGCGGATTGCAGGGCGGATGGGACAGGCAGTAGCTCATCGCTCTCTTCATTAAAACCGCCGGTATTGCCGGAACGCGAAGCCTGGTGCTGCTGCTGGGAAGAGGACTGCTGCCCGGCAAAGCTCTCGCTGCTGACGCTGCTTTGCGTAAGCTGGATGCCGTTCTCCGCAAGCGAGGTCCGCAGGACCGGCAGCGCCGCTTCCAGTGCCGCACGGACATGGCCGTGCGCAGAGACCATCTGCAGCTGCGCCTGGTTATCATCCAGCTTAAGCGAGATTTGCACTTGACCCAGATCTTCCGGGTGCAGACGCAGCTCCGCTGTTTGCTGGCCCTGCTTGGTAAACAGCGTGATGTGCTGGCTCAGAGATTGCTGCCATTCGTGGGTGCCCAGAGGCTGGCTTAATACCGGCGTGGGGGCAACGGTGGCGGCTGGCTGGCTGGTCGCATGGCTGGACATAATCGGCGCCAGAGTGGCCGTCGGCGACGTTGAGGAGGACGCGCTGGCGAATTCCTGCTTCTCTGCCGCTGCGGCCACGACCGGCGCTGCAGGTACGTTGCCCGATAGCGCCGGGTCGCTGTTTTTCGCCAGGCTTTGGCTCAGGTTCTGGTAAGGCGCAGCCGTCTGCTCTTTATCATGGCTTCCCGGCAGGGCGTTCAGGGACGGCTGGCCCGCACCCGCTTGTGCAGGCGTGGCGGAACCGAGCGCAGACCGTGCGGTAATCCCGTCGCTGGCTGCCGCGCGAGAGGTGCTGGTCTGCTGGTGCGGCAGCATGGCCATCAGCGCGCTTAATCCGGCCAGCTCTTCTTCGCTCAGGTCGCTTTTGCCGTCATCTTTGTCGCTGGCCGCGGTAAGCGTTTTCAGGGCATCGCCCTTTGATACCGGCACCAGCCCGGAAACCAGCGTTTCAGGCAAGGCGGCAGGCGTGGTTTCATCGCCACGCAGCGCAGGCTGACGCGCGAGCAGGTCGGCAATTTTGGCCTGCAGGGTGGTATCGCCTTTGGCGTCCTGCGCGACTTTGGACAGCTTACTGCCGGCGGCTTTCAGGTCGGCCAGGGTCAGCGGCGCATCTTTGCCCTTGCCCATTGCGTCCGTAAGGGCGCCCGCCAGCAGAGAGAGAAAGTCTTGCGCACCGTCGGTGCCTTTCCCCGTCTGCGTGCCGCCTGACAGGTCGCTGTCGCTCATCAGCAGTTGTTGCAGTGTGATCATTCCGGTTTCCTCATTGATGCGCGCTGGGCAAACTCATCCATTTTTTTCTGATCCAGGCGGTTTTCCGCCAGGGTTGACGCCGCGACCTGTCGGTCCTGTAGCGTTTGCCAGGCCTGCAGCCGCTGTTTTTTCTCGCGCCAGAAGTTGAGCGCGGTATCCACTTTTTCAGTCCACTGGTTAAGCTGCAGGCGGTGTTGCTCAATCGCCTTTTCCAGCGTCTGGATAAACTGCTGATAGTTGATCCAGCGCTGGCTGCCAATGCCCTGCGTCATATCGGTATTCAGGTTGGTGCGATATTCATGCTGATAGTCGATTAACATCTTCAACTGCTCTTCAGCCTGCTGGCACCCGCGTCGCATTGCGCCGAGCTGCAGTGCGGCATCATCAACTTCTTTTTCAGCCAGATCTTTCAGCGTTGATAACGCGCTGTTTTGCGCCATGACCTTCGCCCTCCACCTGTGTTACACCTGCGGGAAAATCAGCTCCAGTGCCTGAATTGAATCTTCCCAGTCGGCGCGTTCAAAAATGCCCTGTTGCAAAAATGCCTCCAGCTGCGGCCACAGGCTAATCGCTTTGTCGAGCATCGGGTCGCTGCCTTTGGCATACGCCCCAACGCTGACCAGATCGCGGTTGCGCTGGAAGCTGGAGAGGAGTTGTTTGAAGTTACGCACGCGGGCGTAGTGCTTCTCGGTTATCAGCGCCGTCATTGCGCGGCTGATGGATGCTTCAATATCAATCGCCGGGTAATGCCCCGCTTCGGCCAGACGTCGCGACAGTACAATATGTCCGTCAAGGATCGCGCGCGCGGAGTCGGCAATCGGGTCCTGCTGGTCATCGCCTTCCGTTAGCACCGTATAGAACGCGGTGATAGAGCCGCCGCCGCTGATGCCGTTCCCGGCACGTTCAACCAGGGCAGGGAGCTTGGCAAAGACCGAAGGCGGGTAGCCTTTGGTCGCAGGCGGCTCACCGATGGCCAGCGCGATTTCACGCTGCGCCATCGCGTAGCGGGTCAGGGAGTCCATGATCAGCAGCACGTGCTTGCCGCGGTCACGGAAATCTTCGGCGATACGGGTGGCATACGCGGCGCCCTGCATGCGCAGCAGCGGCGAAACGTCCGCCGGTGCGGCGATAACCACCGAGCGGGCACGGCCTTCCGCACCCAGAATGTTTTCAATAAAGTCTTTTACTTCACGACCACGCTCGCCGATCAGCCCCACGACGATCACATCGGCCTGCGTGTAGCGCGCCATCATGCCGAGCAGGACGGATTTACCCACGCCTGACCCGGCGAACAGGCCCATACGTTGTCCGCGACCGACGGTCAGCAGGGCGTTAATTGGGCGTACGCCGGTATCCAGCACGTGCTCGATAGGGGTTCGCTGCAGGGGGTTAAACGGCTGAGTGATCAGCGCGCCGGTTTCGGTGGTGTCCGGGGAGGGCAGACCGTCGAGCGGTTTCCCGCTGCCGTCCAGCACGCGGCCCAGCAGGGCTGGTCCAAGCGGCAGCTGTTTCCCGCTCTGCAGCCCGTCGCCAGCGATGTTTTTAGCATACACGCGCGCGCCGGGCAGAATGCCTTCCACCTCTTCAAGCGGCATCAGGAACAGACGCTGGCCGTTAAACCCGACCACTTCGCTTTCAACTTCACGCGTTTCCAGCCCATCCTGGCGCTCAATCACGCAGGTCGCGCCCAGCGGAAGCTGCAGGCCGGTGGCTTCAAGCACCAGACCGGTGGCCCGCGTCAGGCGGCCATAACGACGAACGGACGGCAGTTGCGCCATCTTCGTCTCAAAGTTGTCGAGCGTGGTGAGCCAGCGGGTGAGGCGTGCGGTCATCAGACGACTCCCGGTGCCGCCAGGCGGCACAGTTCCTGCCAGCGGGTGGCGACGCTGGCATCCAGGTCACCTTCATCGGCAGAGACTTTGCATCCGCCGTGGTGTAACGACGGGTCACCGCGCAGGCGCCAGCCGTGCAGGCTCAGCGTTGCCCCCAGGCTCACTTCCACGCGCTGCAGGTCGTCCGGATGGACGCGCAGCTGCGGCTTGCCGCTGAACAGCGGCTCCTGCTGCAGCAGACCCTGAATTTGTTTAATCAGCGCCGTGTTATCCACCACGGGCGTCTGGCCGATAACCTGACGCGCGGCTTCCAGCGCCATCTGCATCAGCCGCGAGGCAATCACGCTGTCCAGCGCGTCCAGCGTATGCTGAAACTCGCTGACCAGCTGCTGCATGCGGGCATGGATCGGCGCCTGCTGCTGGCGCGCCTGATCGATGCCGTGCTCCAGCCCTTTCGCCAGGCCTTCCTGATAACCCTGCTCGTGGCCTTTCTGCCGGCCTTCGTTCATGCCGGCGTTATAGCCCTGCTCGTGCGCCTGCATTTGAAGCTGAGCCAGCATCTGTGCCTGCTGCTCTTCTTCGCTCAGCTCGGGCTGCTCGACGTCCGGGTCACTCTCCTCGGTCGCTATCACGGCTGGCGTGAACTCGGAGAGGGGAGGAGCCAGATCGTCCGGCGTCCAGCGCTTCCACGGCAGCTCATTAGACATAGGTGTCGTCTCCGCTGCCAATCACCATCTCGCCGGTTTCTGCCAGACGACGAACGATAAGCAGGATGGCTTTCTGTTCGTTTTCCACCTGAGACAGACGAACCGGGCCGCGGTTGGCAAGGTCGTCGCGCAGGATATCCGCCGCACGCTGCGACATGTTGCGCAGGAACTTCTCGCGCAGCGGCTGCTCGGCACCTTTGAGGGCGATAAGCAGGGACTCGGAATCCACTTCCTGGAGCAGGCGCTGGATGCTGCGGTCGTCCACTTCGACCAGGTTTTCGAACAGGAACATCTCGTCGATAATTTTCTGCGCCAGCTCGCCGTCGAATTCGCGAACCGCCGTAATGACCGCCTCTTCCTGCTGCGTTTTCATCAGGTTGATGATTTCCGCCGCCGTTCTTACGCCGCCCATTTTGCTGCGCTTGAGGTTCTGACCGTCGAGCAGGTTGTTCAGCACTTCGGTCAGCTCCGCCAGCGCGGCCGGCTGGACGCCACCGAAGGTCGCGATACGCAGCATCACATCGTGACGCAGACGCTCTTCGAACAGCGCCAGAATATCGGCCGCCTGACCACGTTTGAGGTGGACAAGGATGGTGGCGATAATCTGCGGGTGCTCGTCGCGAATAAGGTCGGCGGCACTCTGCGGTTCCATAAAGTTGAGCGTTTCGATACCGCTGGCGGTATCGCGCGTTTCCAGAATGTCTTCCAGCAGGCTGGCGGCACGCTCTTCGCCCAGTGCCTTGACCAGCACGGAGCGCAGGTAGTCGTTGGCGTTGACGTTGAGCGCGGCAAACTGCTCGGCTTCCTGCTCAAATTCCGCCAGCACTTCGGTCAGCTGTTTGTTGGAGATCTGACGCACGTTGGCCATGGCCGCACTCAGAATTTGCACTTCCCGCTGGGAGAGGTGTTTAAACACCTCTGCCGCGCGATCTTCGCCAATGGTCATCAGCAGGATGACGCTTTTATCGGTGCCCGTAAGCGTATTACTCATGTTCGTTACCCATCCACTGGCGGATGACCAGCGCCACGACGCGCGGATCGTTATCTGACATTTCGCGAATGCGCTGGCTCATGACCTCAGCGCCCATGCGCTGGTTAGCACGACGCTGCTGCATCTGTTCATCTTTGCTGAGGCGGACTTCAACCGCTTCTTCCGTCTCCTGACGCGTGTTCATCTGCTCGCGAGCCGCTTTTTCGGCTTCAGCACGACGCTGGAGCTGTGGACGAATGCCCTTACGCCACAGCAGCCACGCGACAATTAGCACCAGCAGCCAGCGTCCTGCGGACAGCAGCTGGTCGATAAACGCCTGCTGTTGCCAGAACGGCAGTTCACCACCGGTCTCTTCAACCGAGTTGAACGGCGAGTTCACCACGTTGAGGCTATCGCCGCGCTTCTCGGAATAACCCATCGCTTCACGGGTGAGGTCTTCGATCTGCTTCATCTGCTCGGCGGTCAGCGGCAGCGGTTTGCCATTCGGCAGCGTTTTATAGTTCACGACCACGGCGACGGACAGACGCTGAATATCGCCCACGTTCAGTTTGGTGTGGCGAATCGTCCGGTCCACTTCGTAGTTTGTGGTTTCGTTACGGCTGCTGGTACGCGGACCGGCGCTAGTGGCCGTCGAGGTGGTTTGCTGATTTTGCTGACCGTTCTGCTGATTGGCCGGCGGCGTAGAGATCGGCGCCGCGTTAGCCGGGGCAGGCTGGTTAGACAGCGCGCCCGGCACGCCGCCCGGGTATGCGCCACCAACCTGTTCATTTGAGTTGATCTGGCGCGAACGCATAACCGCCTGAGACGCATCGCCGTTCGGGCTGTACTGCTCTTCGGTTTGCTCTTTATTGGCGAAGTCAATCTGCGCGGTAACCTGCGCATGCACGTTGCTGTTGCCTACAACCGGGCCGAGGATGGCTTCAATACGACGCTGGAGACGGCTTTCGACATCGGCGGCATATTTCAGCTGCGCGTCGTTCAGATCGCGACCGGCGGTATTGGATTGCGTCAGCAGGTGGCCGCTCTGGTCGACCAGCGTCACGTTACCCGGCGGCAGACCGGCCACGGCGCTGGAGACGAGGTGCGTCACCGCGCTGATTTGCCCTTCGTCCAGCGCGCGGCCAGGCTCGAGGTTCACGGTTACCGAAGCCGAAGGCGATTTCTGTTCGCGGACAAATAAGGAAGGTTTAGGCATTGCCAGGTGCACGCGGGCGCTCTTCACCGGGCCTAATGTTTCAATGGTGCGGGCCAGTTCACCTTCCAGCGCACGCTGGTAGTTCACCTGCTCGCTGAACTGGCTGATACCGAATTTTTCCTGATCCAGCAGTTCAAAGCCCACCGCGCCGCCCTTTGGCAGCCCCTGCTGAGCCAGACGCAGACGGAGTTCGTGCACCTTATCCGCAGGAACTTCAAGCGCGCCCCCGTTATCGGCAAAGCGATAAGGGATGTTCATCTGGGTCAACTGGGTGACGATGGCGCCGCCATCCTGATCGGAAAGGTTACTGTAGAGCGTCCGGTAGTCAGGGCTTTTCGCCCAAAGGACCATCGCTACAAGGATCGCAATTGCGGCAGCGCCTGCCACGATCAACGGGATTTTAGGATTCGCGCGAAGGCGGTTCATCCACTCGAGTGATTTATTCTGCGGCGCTGTCGATGCTGTTGCACTCATTGCGCACCTCTTAAATCCTGGTGGTTTACGTTATTCGTGTAGAGAAACAAAACTGACTCCCGGGTCGGCAAACACGACAAAAGTTCCATATTGATGGCCCTGCCATTATTTGATGATTCGTGATTTTCTATGCGTCAAATAACCTGGTTTTTTAACGCTATTTACCGCCATTATCTTATTGACAAGCTGTTAGTCTTGACCGCGTAAAAAACCATCCAGGGGAGAGTCATGGCTATTCAGGGTATTGAAGGGGTAATCAGTCAGCTGCAGGCGACGGCGATGACGGCCCGTAATCAGAATGTGGCAGATCAACAGCCGAGCATCAGCTTTGCGGGGCAACTGCATGCCGCGCTTGACCGTATCAGTGATACCCAAACCGCCGCGCGCACCCAGGCAGAGAAGTTCACCCTCGGCGAGCCGGGCGTGGCGCTGAATGACGTCATGACCGATTTGCAAAAAGCCTCGGTATCCCTGCAGATGGGGATCCAGGTGCGTAACAAGCTGGTGTCGGCCTATCAGGAAGTCATGGGGATGCAGGTTTAACGCCTGTCGATCTTCGCTGGCAGCCTTAGCGCTTTAATGCCACAATATTTTTTTCTTCGAATGCAGGAAAGATGATGAAAAAAATAGCAATTGCTGGCGCGCTGCTGGCACTGACCGGATGCGTTCAGGTGGATAACTATCAGGATGTGATCAAGCATCCTGTCCCGGCGCATCTGGCGGGATACTGGCAGTCGAAAGGGCCGCAGAGCAAAATGGTCAGCCCGGAGGCGATTGCCACGCTGGTGGTGACGGAGGAGGGCGATACGCTGGACTGCCGTCAGTGGCAGCGCGTGATTGCCGTGCCGGGTAAAATCATGCTGCGTTCAGACAGCTATTACAACGTGACCCGCAAGCTGGATATCTATCCGCTGGAGCGCGATGGCTCTGTGCTGGAGTACGACGGAATGGAGCTGCAGAAGGTCGACCGTCCAACGGTTGAATGCGCCGATTACCTGAGTAAGAATCCGCTGGAAAGTAAACTACCGTAGCCGTTTGTTGCCGGGTGGCGCTGACGCTTACCCGGCCTACGGGACTGAGGGAAAACGCAAAACGGCAACCTTGTTGCCGTTTTTGGTATTTGCGCCCTCTTCCTGTGGGAGAGGGATCCCCACAAAATAATGCCTGCACAGACGACCCCCTCTCCCTTGAGGGAGAGGGCTGGGGTGAGGGGTAACATACGGCTCTGGTGGTCATTCCGTTCACTTCATGTTCCTTGCTACTCTGTAACGACATGACCGGTGAACGTGCCAGGGTGGCTCAATCGCCACCACCCTGGCGACCCGGGCTCCCGGCGGTAAATCGCCGCTTCGCGGTACCCTCAGCTTATTCCTTCAGGCTATCGGGTCGGGCATGAGCCTGCATCCCTGCGCCTCGCCCCGGCCTTACGGAAACGCCTCGGCGATTTACAGCCGGACCAGGGCATCGCTGTAAGCCATTAATTTTTCTGAAGCAACATTCATCGCTTCCGGTTGAAAAATTACTGGGGATCCCTCAGCCATAGGGAGAGGGACGGGGTGAGGGCATCAGGCCGCATTTTTCCAGTACTACAGCGCATCCTCAATGACCCACACGCTCACGCTTCCACCTTTGCAGGTAAAAGTCCCCTCGCCATCCGCTGCCGTGGTGACCGTCTCTTCGCGATTGCCGAGAAAATCCCGCCACGTTTTGTTGCCGTAGTTTTCCCCAAGACAAATCACCTTCTCGCCGTCGTCTCCGTTCGACATCACCACCACGCAGCCGGGATCGTCATCGGTGCCGCTGCGGCTGAAGGCGATACAGTTAGGATGGTCAAAAAACAGCGTCTGCACGCCGTGGGCAAAACGCTGGCGAGCGAGGATCAGCTCGTGAAGCTGCTCAATGACCGGCATATCAATATGGTACGTTTCACCGTCTCCTCCCGCGTCGTCATAGCTGGCGCCGAAGAGATCGGGATAGAAGACGCTCGGTACGCCATTTTCACGCAGCAGGATCAGCGCGTAGGCCAGCGGTTTAAACCAGGCTTCGACCGGTGCTTCCAGCGCCTGCAGAGGTTGGGTGTCGTGGTTCGCGACGAGGGTGACTGCATGAAACGGATCGGCTTCCACCAGCGTACCGGTGAAGATTTGGCTCATGTCGTAATCCCGTCCCTGGCGCGACGCCTCGTGGAATTTCATTTGCAGGGGGGCGTCAAAGAGCATGGTTTTGCCCTCGACCTGGTCAATATAGGCCTGAAGTTTATCCACCTCGTGGGACCAGTATTCCGCCACAATAAACAGCGGCTGGTCGGCGACCTCCTGAACGTGTTCAATCCACTCTTTGTAAAACCAGGCGGGAATGTGTTTCACCGCGTCCAGGCGGAAACCGTCGCATCCCGTCTGCTCCATTACCCACCGGGCCCAGTATTTGATCTCCTCGGTCACGGCGTGATTGCGAAAATCGATATTCTCGCCCATCAGATAATCGAAGTTACCCATCTCGTCATCAACCTGGTCGTTCCAGCCTTCGCCGGTATAGTCGTTGACGATTTTGAAGATGCCGTCTTCATCGGGGTTTTCTATATGGTCGACGCCGCTGAAGCATTTGTAATCCCAGATGAACTGCGAATATTGTCCGGCGCGGACAGGGAAGGTGTAGCGCGTCCAGGCTTCGCACTCGATGACTTCATCGTCGATTTGGGTGCGGTCCTGCTCGTTGACGCGCTGAACGCGCACAGATTCCTTCTCATCGGCGCCCATTTTGTGATTGACCACCACGTCCAGCAGAACGGCAATGTCGTTGCTTTTGAGGGCGGCGATGGCCTCCAGCAGCTGCGCTTTATCGCCATATTTGGTGGCAACGCTGCCTTTCTGGTCAAACTCGCCGAGGTCGAAGAGGTCGTACGAATCATAGCCAACGGAATACCCACCGGATGCACCCTTATAGGCGGGGGGCAGCCAGATCATGTTGATGCCGATTTCGTTAAGATTGGGGGCTAACGCCGTGACCTCTGGCCACAATTCACCGCCAGCGGGGTAATACCAGTGAAAACATTGTAAAAGGGTGGGGTTTTTCATCATCCTTGCTCCAGAAGCCGTGTGGCTGACTTCTGGAGTATGGATGAAGAAATCATAATTGTGTGTCGCGGGTCAAACTTTCTGGATAAAGAATATTCCCCGACAGCTTTCCATAGGTAGAGGTGATGGATTGCTGTTTACCGGTTTGATCAATCAGGCTGCGCAGTTCGTCCATGCGGACTTTCAGCAGCGCCTTTAGCGCATTCTCATTGTCGAGGATCATTTCCAGCAGCGCACGCGCTTGCTCAACCTGAGCCGGAGGGCATGACATGATGGGCGTTTGAGAAATCCTTTCCACCAGTTGTACGTAATGCATTTCCTGCTCGATAAGCGCATCCCATTGACCAGAATGAGCGAGATTTAGCATAGCAATGCTCTGAGCATGTAACGCCTGCCAGTGGCTAAGCGCTGCGCTGGGACTATTCATCAAAATTATCCTGAAATAGTGGACGCATTGGGGCCAATTTGCTTCCATGCATCCGCAATGTTGTTTAATAAACCCTCGACTTCAACAATTGCGTCTACGTCGTTACTGATATTCGCCAGCAACAAACGTCGAACCATATATTCGTACAAGGAGGCAAGATTACCGGACAACTCGCTCTCAACCTCCATGTTCAGTCCTGCTTTTAAACCGTTGTCGATGATGTTAATGGCTTTGGATAACGCTTCGCCTTTTTCACGAATTTGTCCGGCTTCCAGGAACAAACGCGCGCGGACAAGGGCGCTATGCGCCCCGTCGAACAACATAACAATCAGCTGGTGTGGACTGGCATTCATAACTGCGCTTTCGACGCCTATCTGCTGATAGGATTGAACACCAGAGGTCTTATACATATCCACTCCTAAATGCTACGACTACTTTTGTGAGAACTGTTGGGTCAGGTAGTTGGCCGTGTTGGTCATTTTGGTGACTAATACGTCCAGACTGGTGAACTGCGTTTTGTAACGCGCCATGGTGGCTTCAATTTGGGCATCCATGGCATCGTAACGTTCACCCAGTGTTTTCAGCGTTTTGTTGATCCCGTCTTTCGCGTTCTGGATCACCCCGGCGCTACCGGTACTGGTGCTGAGCATAGTGGTCAGCGTGTTGTTCATCTGGGTCGCCATACCGGTTTTCTTCCCGTCACCGACAAAATACTGCTGTACGGCGTTCGGGTTGTCGGTAAGCGCTTTTTTCAGCTTATCGGTATCGACTTTCAGGTTACCAACGGTACCGTCCGATCCTTTTACCGGATCCTGGGTAATGCCCAGCTGTGCCATGATCTGAACGGAGCCGGCCTGTACTTCGGTCAGCAGGCCGCGCAGCTGGGACTGGATACCACGAACGTTCGCATCACCAACCAGCGCACCATTGCTGGTGGACTGGCTGCCAGAACCTGCATCTACCGGAACATACTTCGTCAGGCTGTTAATGGTGGACTGCAGCGAGTTGTATGCCGTAACCCAGTCCGTAACCGCTTTCTGGTTAGCATCTGTTGCGCGTGTTACCTCAAGGGTTTCATCCGCTTTGCTTTCGGCCTTCACGGTGAAGGTCACCCCAGGCAGCGCATCGGAAATGGTATTCGATTGCCGCTCGATAGGGATGTCATTCACGACCACAATCGCGTTCTGGGCGGCGGTATTCACCGACAGCGCGCCCGTTTTGGTGGTTGAGTCGTAGCCAATAACGCTTTGCAGCTTGTCGTCGCCGGTGACGCTGATGGTCATCACACCATCTGTACCGGTGGTTTTTGACGACAGCATCAGGCGGTAATCACCGTCTTTCGCTTTAATGACGCTGGCGGTGACGTTACCGTTAGCTTTATTAATGGCGCTCGCAATGCCTGCCAGCGACGTATCGTCATCCGCCAGGGTTACCTCTAAAGGTGTCTTCGTACCCGGCTGGGTGATGGTGATTTTACGCGTCGTACCTGTCGTATCGCCCAGCAGATCCGTGTTGTTTGCATAGGAGCCCGTGGTGAGCGCCTGTGCCTTTGCAACCTGGTTGACGTTGACAACAAAGGAACCCACTGAGGCGTCAGCCGTTGTTGTGGCAGTAAAGGCCGTGTTGGTGCTGCTAACGGACGTTGAGTTCCAGGTGGTTGCTTTGCCAAGTGCAGCGGTCGCAGTCTGCAGCGATGTCATGGCGCTCTGCAGTTTGCCGTAAGCACTTAACTGTGCGTTATACGTTGATTGCTGGGAAGTAATCGTCGTCAGCTTGGTTTTCTCTGCCGCTTCCAACTGATTATATAAATCCCCGAGTCCTGCAGAACCTATTCCAAGGTTACTGATAGTAGCCATGCATATTTTCCTTAAAATACGAAAGTAGTTCAGGACTCTTATCGGCCTCTTGACGCAAAAGTTTACGGCGGTGAGAAAAAAATAATCCAAAGAATAGACGCGTCCTGGCGGGGTAAATGAAAGGATTGCACTTTAGGATCATTATCGGTGCAGTGAAAACAGGAATAAGCGTGTGCCTTTTTTGACATCTCTTTGTGCGTTAAAAAAGCGTAAATAATTAACCTCTGGTAAACCTTAATTGATTTTTTAAAATTAAAACCATTAAAAATCATTAAGTTATAATTTTTTCAAAATTGATTCTAAAGTCTTTTGGGGACCCGTCGATAACCTTGTTGACGGTGAGAGACGCTGTGAGTGTTAGGCACCGGACCTAAAACCCAATTTTTGAAGGAAAGAAAATTATGGCAGTTATCAATACTAACCTGTTGTCCCTGACTACTCAGAACAACCTGAACAAATCTCAGTCTTCTCTGGGCACTGCTATTGAGCGTCTGTCTTCAGGTCTGCGTATCAACAGCGCGAAAGACGATGCCGCTGGCCAGGCGATTGCAAACCGCATGACCGCTCAGATCAAAGGGATGAACCAGGCTGCACGTAACGCCAACGACGGTATCTCCATGGCGCAGACTGCTGAAGGTTCTCTGAACGAAATCAACAGCAACTTGCAGCGTGTTCGTGAACTGGCTGTTCAGGCAAGCAACGGCACCAACAGCGCATCTGACCTGGCATCTCTGCAGGATGAAGTTACCGCTCGTCTGGCTGAAATCAACCGTGTTGCTGGCAAAACTGACTTCAACGGCATCAAACTGCTGGACGGTTCTGCAGGTACTGCTGGTGTGGTTAAAATTCAGGTTGGCGTGAACGACGGCGACACCATCGATCTGGACCTGAGCGGTGCTAAAGCTGACACCACCACTCTGGGCGTGAACGCTATCGACCTGAAAGCAATGACCGCTACCGATCTGGACACCATTGACAAAGCTATCGCTAAAGTTGATACCGCTCGTTCAGGCCTGGGTGCTGTGCAGAACCGCTTCACTTCTGCAATCAACAACCTGAACAACACCTCTAACAACCTGTCTGCTGCTCAGTCCCGTATCCAGGACGCTGACTACGCAACTGAAGTTTCCAACATGTCCCGCGCGCAGATCCTGCAGCAGGCTGGTACTTCTGTTCTGTCTCAGGCAAACCAGGTTCCACAGACCGTTCTGTCTCTGCTGCGTTAATTTTACGCACGAAACCCCGCTTCGGCGGGGTTTTTTTATCTCTGCTATTTGAGAATCCACCCGTGAAACAAATCAGTGTCACTCAACCAAAGCTGGTCGCAGATTTTTCATGTGTCGGTGGGGAATGCCGTGAACATTGCTGTCAGGGCTGGACCATCGCATTTGATAAATCCTCCGTTAATCGCTACCTGAACAGTAAAAATGCCGCGATTCGCCACACGGCGAAAACGGCGATAAAAATCACCAAAAAACAGTATGGCCACTGGGGCGAAGTTATTTTCCATACGGAAAGCAAAAACTGCCCGTTTATGGATACCGAAAAACTCTGCTCTATTCATAGCGCCATGGGTGCCCAGGCCTTAAGCCCAACCTGTTCGTCGTTCCCGCGGACAAGTCGGGTCTATAAAAATGAAATCGAAAAATCGCTGAATCTCTCGTGTCCGGAAGTCACCCGACTGCTGTTGAACGATCGGGAGTCTATGTCGATGATGGAATCCATCAGCGTCCAGCAGGACGTTAATAATGCGCCGATGATGGATTTGAAGGCCAAGGTCATCAATCTCTTCTGCCAGAATATATTCAGCGTTGAGAACGTCAGCGTTGAAGAACAGGTTTACGCCGTGGTGAAATTCCTGATGGTGGCTGAAAAGCTCGAAAATCTGGAAGAAAATATCGGCACGCTCGAAACGGTTTATTTTTCGCTGGTGAACGAACTGGCGAGCGGTAAAATCAAGGCGGAGCTAGGCGGATTTAATCAGAACTACAGCCTGAAATTCGCGTTAATCTCGCTCATCCAGAGTTACTTTACAAAGAAAGCGACGGCCCGAGGTGGCGCCGTACTGAACCATTATTTCACCCAGCTTTATCAACAGTTTGAATCTGTCGGTGACACCGTGCCGGCAGAACAGGTCATGGAAAACATCGAGTCCATCTGGCGCGATGTGGCGGGCAGCTACCTGGCGACCCATGACCACTTATTTAAGAACTTTTTTAAATATAAACTCTGGGAGCAGGGCTTCCCGCAGAACAATGGCCGCAGCATGTTGAATAATCTTTATTTAATCGTCGCGGAGTTCTATTTCCTGAAAACGTTACTTGCCGGTCAGGCTATCGTGGCGGGAAAAATTGAACAAGATAATATCATTGACGTTATTTACAGCTTCCACTCGCTTAGCCAGCATAATCAGGAAGCGGGAAAGCTCTTTCATCAACATATAGATAGCGTCAAACTCGGCGACGATCTTTCATTGTTACAACTGCTAATTTAGGCAAAAAAGTTGCCCCGGTTGTGGGCAACCTCAGAATAACCTCACTTTATCCCCCTTTTTCATCCAATTGAACGCCCTGCAGAATCGGATAATCATGCCGATAACTCAACTAACGCAGGGCTGTTTATCGTGAATTCACTCTATACCGCTGAAGGTGTAATGGATAAACACTCGCTGTGGCAGCGTTATGTCCCGCTGGTGCGTCACGAAGCATTGCGCCTCCAGGTGCGCTTGCCGGCGAGCGTGGAACTCGACGATCTGCTACAGGCGGGCGGTATCGGGTTATTGAATGCAGTTGACCGATACGACGCTCTGCAAGGAACGGCATTTACGACTTACGCAGTTCAGCGTATTCGTGGTGCGATGCTGGACGAGCTGCGCAGCCGCGACTGGGTGCCGCGCAGTGTTCGCCGCAACGCGCGCGAAGTGGCGCATGCGATGGGGCAGCTGGAACAGGAACTGGGACGTAACGCAACGGAAACCGAAGTGGCGGAACGTCTTGGCATTGCTGTTGAAGAGTATCGTCAGATGTTGCTCGATACCAATAATAGCCAACTCTTCTCCTATGACGAGTGGCGCGAAGAGCATGGCGATAGCATCGAGCTGGTGACGGATGAGCACCAGCAGGAAAACCCGTTACACCACTTAATGGAAGGGAATTTACGCCATCGCGTGATGGAGGCTATTGAAGCTCTGCCTGAACGCGAACAGCTGGTGTTGACCCTTTATTACCAGGAAGAGCTTAACCTCAAAGAGATTGGCGCTGTTCTGGAGGTGGGAGAGTCGCGGGTGAGCCAGCTGCACAGCCAGGCCATTAAACGCTTACGAACCAAGCTGGGTAAGTTATAGGTGATTGATTCACCTGAAAAATGCCGCACAACGTATTGACAACCAGGAGTTATCATGACGGTGCAGCAATCTAAAAGACGGCCTTTAAGCCGCTACCTGAAAGACTTTAAACACAGCCAGACGCATTGCGCCCACTGTAACAAGCTACTCGACCGTATCACGCTGGTTCGCCGTGGCGAAATCGTCAATAAGATCGCGATTTCGCGCCTCGACACGTTGATGGACGAAGCCGCATGGCTCGAAGAGCAAAAAGAGTGGGTGGCGCTTTGCCGTTTCTGTGGCGATCTCCACTGCAAAGAGCAAAGCGACTTCTTCGATATTATTGGCTTCAAACAATTCCTGTTTGAACAAACGGAGATGAGCCACGGAACCGTTCGCGAATATGTGGTTCGTCTGCGTCGCCTCGGCCAGCATCTGACCGTGAACAATATTTCCCGCGATCTGCTCAAGACCGGTTATCTGGATGAGAATCTGGAGCCGTGGCTGCCAGCGACCAGCACCAACAACTACCGTATTGCCCTGCGTAAGTATGCGCAATACAAGGTACAAATGCCGGGGGTCGTGAAGCAGAAAGCCCACGCCGGAACAACTTCTGATATATATTAAAAAAGAATAAGATGTAGCGCAGTCGCCTTTGACGTTGCAGGCGATTTCTCTACACTACGTAAAAATTCCACTATATCGGGGTATTTATGAAATTTGCACTTCTGGGTCGTCAGGCGCTGATGGGTGTTATGGCCGTTGCGCTGGTTGCGGGCATGAGCGTGAAAACGTTCGCTGCAGAAAACCTGCTGAATAAAGTAAAAGAGCGCGGTACGCTGCTGGTTGGGCTGGAAGGGACCTATCCTCCGTTCAGCTTCCAGGGCGATGACGGTAAGCTGACCGGTTTTGAAGTGGAATTTGCTGAAGAGCTGGCGAAGCACCTCGGCGTGAAAGCGTCCCTGAAACCGACCAAATGGGACGGTATGCTGGCGTCGCTGGATTCCAAACGTATTGATGTAGTTATTAACCAGGTGACCATCTCTGACGAACGTAAGAAGAAATATGACTTCTCCACCCCGTACACCGTATCCGGTATTCAGGCGCTGGTGAAAAAAGGCAACGAAGGCACCATCAAAACGGCTGCGGACCTGAAAGGTAAGAAAGTCGGCGTGGGTCTGGGAACCAACTACGAAGAGTGGCTGCGCCAGAACGTTCAGGGCGTGGATATCCGCACCTATGATGATGACCCGACGAAATACCAGGATCTTCGCGTGGGCCGTACCGATGCCATTCTGGTTGACCGCCTGGCAGCGCTGGATCTGGTCAAGAAAACCAACAATACCCTGGCGGTAGCGGGTGATGCGTTCTCTCGTCAGGAATCCGGCGTGGCCGTTCGTAAAGGCAACGAAGACCTGGTAAAAGCGATCGATTCCGCGATTGCTGACATGCAAAAAGACGGCAGCCTGAAGGCGCTCTCCGAGAAGTGGTTCGGGGCAGACGTCACCAAATAAGTCTTTGACGTAAAAAAAGGCGCTTTTAAAAGCGCCTTTTTTATTTCTTACGCGTCTGCGTGCATAATGAAAAATATCACATTTTGTCTGAGTTACCGGAGAACCCATGCCACTACAGAATTTAACGCGCTTTCCTCGCCTGGAGTTTATCGGCGCGCCAACGCCGCTGGAGTACCTGCCGCGATTTTCTGATTATTTAGGCCGCGATATTTTTATTAAGCGTGACGACGTGACGCCGATGGCGATGGGAGGCAACAAACTGCGCAAGCTGGAGTTTCTGGCGGCGGACGCCCTGCGCGAAGGCGCGGATACGCTCATTACTGCCGGGGCCATTCAGTCCAACCACGTTCGTCAGACGGCGGCAGTGGCGGCAAAACTTGGGCTCCACTGCGTGGCGTTGCTGGAAAACCCGATTGGCACGCGGGCAGAAAACTATCTGACGAACGGTAACCGCCTGCTGCTGGACCTGTTTAACGTGCAGGTTGAGATGGTCGACGCGTTGACCGACCCGACCGCCCAGCTTGACGAGCTGGCGACGCGTCTGGAAGCGCAGGGTTTTCGTCCCTACGTTATTCCCGTCGGCGGTTCGAATGCGCTGGGCGCGCTGGGGTATGTGGAAAGCGCGCTGGAAATCGCGCAGCAGTGCGAGGGCGCGGTAAGCCTCTCCTCCGTGGTGGTGGCGTCTGGCAGTGCGGGCACGCATGCCGGGCTGGCGGTGGGTCTGGAGCAGCTGATGCCGGACGTCGAGCTGATTGGCGTGACGGTTTCCCGCAGCGTGGCGGACCAGAAGCCAAAAGTGGTGACCTTACAGCAGGCGGTAGCCGGGCAGCTGGAGCTGAAGGCAAAGGCCGATATTCTGCTCTGGGATGACTATTTTGCGCCGGGCTACGGCACGCCTAACGAAGAGGGAATGGAAGCGGTTAAGCTGCTGGCGCGCCTCGAGGGCATTTTGCTCGACCCGGTCTATACGGGTAAAGCGATGGCCGGACTGATTGATGGCATTGCGCAGAAACGCTTTAAGGATGAAGGGCCGATTTTATTTGTCCATACCGGCGGGGCGCCTGCGCTGTTTGCCTACCATCCTCATGTCTAAAAATCAGGTCGAAAAATAATAATGCAAGAAAGTATTCAACTGGTTATTGATTCGCTGCCGTATCTGCTGAAAGGCGCGGTGTTTACATTACAGCTCAGTATTGGCGGGATGTTCTTCGGGCTGGTGCTGGGCTTTGTGCTGGCCTTAATGCGCCTGTCACCCATTCTGCCGGTACGCTGGCTGGCGCGTTTTTATATCTCCGTGTTTCGCGGTACGCCGCTTATCGCCCAGCTCTTTATGATCTACTACGGCTTACCGCAGTTTGGTATCGAGCTGGATCCGATCCCCGCAGCGATGATTGGCCTGTCGCTCAATACCGCAGCGTACACCTCTGAAACCCTGCGCGCGGCCATCTCCTCCATTGACAAAGGGCAGTGGGAGGCGGCGGCAAGTATCGGTATGACCCCCTGGCAGACGCTGCGCCGCGCCATCCTGCCGCAGGCGGCCCGGGTTGCGCTTCCGCCGCTCAGCAACAGCTTCATTAGCCTGGTGAAAGATACGTCCCTGGCGGCAACGATTCAGGTCCCTGAGCTGTTCCGTCAGGCGCAGCTGATTACCTCCCGCACGCTTGAAGTCTTCACCATGTATCTGGCCGCCTCGCTGATTTACTGGGTGATGGCGACGGTGCTTTCTGCCCTGCAAAACTACTTCGAAAACCAGCTTAACCGCCAGGAGCGTGATCCAAAATGAGTGCTATCGATGTCAAAAACCTGGTGAAAAAATTCCACGGTCAAACGGTGCTCCACGGGATCGATCTTGAAGTTGAGCAGGGTGAAGTGGTGGCGATTATCGGACCGAGCGGGTCGGGAAAGACAACGCTGCTGCGCAGCATCAACCTGCTTGAACAGCCGGAAGGCGGCACCATTCGGGTTGGGGAGATAACGATTGATACCGCGAAATCCATCAGCCAGCAGAAGGGATTGATCCGCCGCCTGCGCCAGCACGTCGGCTTCGTTTTCCAGAACTTCAACCTTTTCCCACACCGTACGGTGCTGGAGAACATTATTGAAGGGCCGGTCATCGTAAAGGGTGAATCGAAAGAGGAGGCGACGGCGCGCGCGCGTGAATTACTCGCCAAAGTTGGGCTGGCGGGTAAAGAGACCAGCTATCCGCGCCGCCTGTCGGGGGGCCAACAGCAGCGCGTGGCGATAGCGCGCGCGCTGGCGATGCGCCCGGACGTAATCCTTTTTGATGAACCGACTTCTGCGCTCGATCCCGAGCTGGTGGGGGAGGTGTTGAACACCATTCGCCAGCTGGCACAGGAAAAACGAACGATGGTGATCGTGACCCATGAGATGAGCTTTGCACGTGACGTTGCTGACAGAGCCATCTTTATGGACCAGGGAAGGATCGTGGAGCAGGGGCCGGCGAAGCGCTTATTCGCAGACCCTCAACAGCCGCGAACCCGTCAGTTCCTTGAAAAATTCCTCATGCAGTAGCATTTTTGCACTAATTTGCTCCAGAAATTTACCCTGGGGCAAATTATTCTCCCTCTTCACGCTGTGCCATGTTTTTTTATTCCGCCCTGCTCGGATAAACCTTATCAATAGTAAAGTTAATTGTGCTATTGCCGATATTTTGTAGTTAGAAATAAGTTTTCTGTGTTAGGTTATATTCACCATAATAATGATTATCTTTTCAGAGGCTTCATTTAGTAAGTATGAAGGATTCAGACTTTTTCACCTGGCGACGGGATTGCTCCCTCCGGTTTCAGGAATTGACCTGTGCCGACGAGGTATATCAGGAACTACAGAGACAAACACAGGCGCTGGAATTTGATTATTACGCGCTCTGCGTGCGCCATCCCGTGCCATTTACGCGGCCTAAGATCTCCGTGCAGACCACTTACCCAAAGCAGTGGATGGCGCAATATCAATCCGCGAACTATTTCGCTATTGATCCGGTTTTAAAACCGGAGAATTTCATTCAGGGCCATCTTCCCTGGACAGACGCATTATTCGCTGATGCACAGGAATTATGGCACGGCGCGCAGGATCACGGTCTACGCACGGGAATAACGCAGTGCCTGATGCTGCCTAATCATGCGCTCGGCTTCCTGTCAGTTTCCCGTACTAGTGTCCTGGAAGGACCGTTTGCCAGTGAAGAAATAGAATTGCGGTTGCAAATGCTGGTGCAAATGGCCTTAACCTCCCTGGTGCGTTTTGAAGATGGGATGGTCATGCCGCCCGAAATGAAATTCAGCAAACGCGAGCGGGAAATTTTGAAATGGACTGCGGAAGGTAAGACCTCAGCGGAAATAGCGATCATTCTCTCTATCTCGGAGAATACCGTTAACTTCCATCAAAAAAATATGCAGAAGAAATTCAATGCACCAAACAAGACGCAGATTGCGTGCTACGCGGCGGCTACGGGAGTGATTTGAGTAGATAAGACGTTCTGCGTGACAGACGAGATAACGGCTGAATGCCCTGCATTCAGCCGTTTTTTGTTACTGGCGGTAGGCTTGTTTGATCTGCTTAACGGTGTTCGCAAATACCGCAGATTCAGCCTGGTCTTCCATCTCCGCGATTTGTTTTTCCATTTTAATGATCACACGACCGGCGTCAGCCTGGCCCATCGCCTGCAGCATCAGCGTCAGCAGCGCTTTCAGGCAGTTTACTTCCTGTGCCAGTTCCTGGTTATTCTCCGCAGTGGCAAATTCAGGTGTGCTCATTTATTTTCCTCATTATTTAACGGCGCTAAAACGCGACGACGAAAGTCAAGGCGGCGGAGTATACCACAAGCTGTCGCAAAAAATGCAGCGGTTGTTTTTCGTACTTTTATGCGGATGTTTAATTGCGTAAACAGAGCGAGCCGGTAAACTGAGCTGCTGTTTCTGGCAATTAATTGTTTATGTCCGGTTCGCTTGCCGTTAATTATTGTTACAAAAATTTGAGAGCTGTTTTTTTGCAGGTCAAGCATGCAAGGTTTTTGTAACTTTTTGAATACAGATGCTTAAAAAAAGCCGCAACAGCACTGTATGTACGGGCTCGCTTTCCAGGGACTGTACAGGCTAATTTCCAAAAACGAGAGCGAAATCGAATAGCCGGTTTTTTAACGTTTTAATCTTGTGAGGAAAACCGTTAATATAAACCAAATTATCACTCAGTAGCGTTATCCCTATTCTGGAGACATTTCCTTTGATCAACGTCCTTCTTGTTGATGACCACGAACTGGTGCGCGCAGGGATACGACGCATTCTTGAAGATATTAAAGGTATTAAAGTTGCCGGTGAGGCGTGCTGTGGCGAAGATGCCGTAAAATGGTGCCGCACAAACTCCGCCGACGTGGTACTGATGGATATGAACATGCCCGGTATCGGTGGTCTTGAAGCAACACGCAAAATCGCGCGTACCTTTGTTGATACGAAAGTCATCATGCTGACCGTGCATACCGAGAATCCACTGCCTGCGAAAGTGATGCAGGCGGGCGCCGCGGGTTACCTGAGTAAAGGTGCTGCACCCCAGGAAGTGGTTAATGCTATCCGTTCCGTGTTTGCCGGGCAGCGCTACATTGCTTCCGACATTGCTCAGCAGATGGCGCTGAGCCAGATCGAGCCCGAGAAAACCGAATCGCCGTTTGCCAGTTTGTCCGAGCGTGAATTGCAGATTATGCTGATGATCACCAAAGGTCAGAAGGTGAATGAGATCTCGGAACAGCTGAATCTCAGCCCGAAAACGGTGAACAGCTATCGTTACCGGATGTTCAGTAAACTGAACATTCATGGTGATGTTGAACTGACGCATCTGGCCATCCGGCATGGTTTGTGTAATGCGGAGACGTTGTTAAGTCAGTGAGTGATGTGTTCGATTCAAAAGCATTTCTAAAAACCGTAACCAGCCAGCCTGGCGTCTATCGCATGTATGACGCTGGCGGTACGGTTATCTACGTGGGGAAGGCCAAAGATCTTAAAAAACGCCTCTCCAGCTATTTTCGCAGCAACCTTGCCTCCCGTAAGACCGAAGCGCTGGTCTCACTCATTCAGAATATTGATGTAACCGTCACGCACACGGAGACAGAAGCGCTGCTGCTTGAGCATAACTATATTAAGCTCTACCAGCCGCGTTATAACGTGCTGTTGCGTGATGATAAATCCTATCCGTTTATCTTTCTGAGCGGCGACACCCATCCGCGCCTCGCCATGCACCGCGGTGCAAAACATGCGAAGGGTGAATATTTTGGCCCGTTCCCTAACGGCTATGCCGTGCGCGAAACGCTGGCGCTGCTGCAGAAAATCTTCCCGATCCGCCAGTGTGAAAACAGCGTCTACCGTAACCGCTCCCGCCCGTGCCTGCAGTATCAGATTGGGCGCTGCCTGGGGCCCTGCGTTGCCGGGCTGGTGAGTGAAGAAGAGTACGCGCAGCAGGTGGAGTACGTGCGCCTGTTCTTAGCCGGAAAAGACGATCAGGTGTTAACGCAGCTGATCGAGCGTATGGAAAAAGCCAGCGCCTCCCTTGAGTTCGAAGAGGCCGCGCGAATCCGCGACCAGATCCAGGCGGTGCGCAGAGTTACTGAGAAACAGTTTGTCTCAAATACCGGTGACGATCTCGACGTCATCGGGGTGTCCTTTGACGCAGGGATGGCCTGCGTGCACGTTCTCTTTATTCGCCAGGGCAAAGTGCTCGGTAGCCGCAGCTATTTCCCGAAAGTGCCCGGCGGCACCGAGCTGGGTGAAGTGGTGGAAACCTTTGTCGGTCAGTTCTATCTGCAGGGAAGCCAGATGCGCACGCTGCCTTCTGAGATCCTGCTTGATTTCAATCTCGACGATAAAACCCTGCTGGCCGATTCGCTTTCCGAACTTGCCGGCCGTCGGGTCAATGTACAAACCAGGCCGCGCGGCGACAGAGCGCGTTACCTGAAGCTGGCGCGGACCAACGCGGCGACGGCGCTCACGACGAAACTGTCTCAGCAATCGACGGTGAACCAGCGCTTAACGGCCCTGGCGACGCTGCTGAAGCTGCCGGAAGTGAAGCGTATGGAGTGTTTCGACATCAGCCATACGATGGGTGAACAGACGGTTGCGTCCTGCGTGGTGTTTGATGCCAATGGCCCGCTGCGCGCCGAGTACCGCCGTTACAACATCACCGGCATCACGCCGGGCGATGACTATGCGGCGATGAATCAGGTACTGCGTCGTCGCTATGGTAAAGCCATCGAAGAGAGCAAGATCCCGGATGTGATCCTGATTGACGGTGGGAAAGGGCAGCTTGGCCAGGCGAAGGCGGTATTTGAATCGCTTGACGTCAGCTGGGATAAAAACCATCCGCTGCTGCTGGGCGTCGCAAAAGGGGCCGATCGCAAGGCCGGTCTGGAGACATTGTTCTTTGAGCCGGAAGGTGAGGGCTTCAGCCTGCCGCCGGACTCCCCGGCGCTGCACGTCATCCAGCATATTCGCGATGAGTCACACGACCATGCCATCAGCGGCCACCGTAAAAAGCGGGCCAAGGTAAAAAATACCAGTACCCTGGAAACGATTGAAGGCGTGGGGCCGAAGCGTCGGCAGATGCTGCTGAAGTATATGGGCGGATTGCAAGGATTACTCAACGCCAGTATGGAAGAAATTGCAAAAGTGCCGGGTATTTCGCAAGGGCTGGCAGAAAAGATCTACTACTCGTTGAAACATTGAGGGCTCTGTAGCAACATAGAGCTAAATTTTACTGACAACAAATAGTTACCGTCACTATGCAATATAATATCCCTACGTTGCTCACTCTCTTTCGTGTTGTACTCATCCCGTTCTTTGTACTGGCGTTTTATCTCCCGGTCGTCTGGGCACCTTTTGCCTGCGCATTGATCTTCCTGATTGCAGCGGTCACCGACTGGTTCGATGGCTATCTGGCCCGCCGCTGGAACCAAAGCACCCGTTTCGGTGCCTTCCTCGATCCGGTAGCGGATAAAGTCATGGTCGCTATCGCGATGGTGCTGGTGGCCGAGCACTATCATACCTGGTGGGTAACGCTGCCGGCAGCAACCATGATCGGCCGTGAGATCATCATCTCCGCGCTGCGCGAGTGGATGGCTGAACTGGGCAAACGCAGCAGCGTGGCGGTCTCCTGGATTGGTAAAGTGAAAACGACAGCGCAGATGGCGGCGCTGGTCTGGATGCTCTGGCGTCCGAACGCCTGGGTTGAATGGGCGGGAATTGGTCTGCTGTGGGTGGCGGCAGTGCTGACGTTATGGTCAATGCTGCAATATTTGAACGCTGCGCGCGGGGATTTGCTTGATCAGTGATCGTTTCGCCGTAATTTTCAGCAAACGATCCGGGGATGCAAAAAATAACGTTGACTCATAACGTCATATCAGTAGAATGCAACGCATCGAACGGCGGCACAGTAAGCCGGACGATAATGAAATCAAGTGGTTAGAAGTTAACTTGATGACATGCGGGAATAGCTCAGTTGGTAGAGCACGACCTTGCCAAGGTCGGGGTCGCGAGTTCGAGTCTCGTTTCCCGCTCCAGATTAAAGACATGCGCAATAGCGGGTGTCAGTTTGAAAGATTTAACGGCGCGTTAGCAAAGCGGTTATGTAGCGGATTGCAAATCCGTCTAGTCCGGTTCGACTCCGGAACGCGCCTCCACTTTCTTCCCTGGCCGGATGGTGGAATCGGTAGACACAAGGGATTTAAAATCCCTCGGCGTTCGCGCTGTGTGGGTTCAAGTCCCACTCCGGCTACCATGGGAAACAAAGAATAATCAAAGCAATAAGCAGTGTCGTGAAACCACCGAAAGGTGGTTTTTTTGTACCTGAGATCCGGCCTCACACCCCGCCCAAATAAGCCTTCCTCACCTCCTGATTACCCAGCAGCTCCTCGCCGCTGCCGCTTAGCCGGATCTGTCCGTTAACCATCACGTACCCTCGGTCAGACAGCTTTAACGCGTGATGCGCATTCTGCTCCACCAGAAAAATGGTCATCCCGTTGCGGGCCAGCTCGCGCAGCGTCTGGAAGATCTGTTTCACCACTATTGGGGCTAAGCCCAGGCTAGGTTCATCCAGCAGCAGCAGTTTAGGGCGGCTCATCAGCGCCCGGGCAATCGCCAGCATCTGCTGTTCCCCGCCGGACATGGTCATGGCGCGCTGTTTGCGCCGCTCTTTCAGGCGAGGGAAGAGGTCAAACATGGTTTGCATATCGTCAGCGGCAAACTGGCTGCCAATGGGGATGGTGCCCATCAGCAGGTTCTCTTCAACGGTCATATCGGGAAAGATACGTCGTCCCTCAGGTGCCTGCGCAATGCCGCCTGAGGCGACGTAGTGGGTGGATTTATGGCTGATATCTTCACCACCGAAAAGGATCTGCCCGTTGCGGATACGGGGCTGGCCAAAGATGGACATCAGCAGCGTTGATTTCCCGGCGCCGTTTGCGCCAATCAGCGCCACGGTTTCACCCTTATTGACCTCCAGAGAGACCTGCTTCAGCGCCTGAATGACGCCGTAGAACACATCCACTTCGCGAAATGCCAGCAGCGGTTCGCTCATAGGGTGACCTCGCTTTCGTCAGTGCCCAGGTAGGCGGCAATCACCTTTTCATCATGCTGGATCTGCTCGGGTTTTCCTCTGGCAATCACATCGCCGTGGTCGAGCACGATAATGTCGTCTGAAATCTCCATCACCATCCCCATATCGTGTTCAATCAGTAATACCGTGATGTCATGGCGATCCCGCAGAAAGCGAATAATACTGCTCAGCTTGTGCGTTTCAACCGGGTTAAGCCCGGCAGCGGGTTCATCCAGGCAGATCATTTCCGGCCCGGTGCACATTGCTCGCGCAATTTCCAGACGCCGCTGCTGGCCGTACGACATCTCTCCCGCCAGGCGATTGGCGCACTCCACCAGATCCACCACTTCCAGCCAGTAGAAGGCCCGGTCCAGGGCGTCGCTTTCCGCCCGACGGTAAGCCGGCGTATTTAAGATCCCGGCGAGCAGATTGCGGTTTACGCGCATGTGCTGTGCGACCAGCAGGTTTTCCACCACCGACATCTCGCGAAAAAGGCGGATATTTTGAAACGTGCGGGCCAGCCCTGCGCGGTTGACCAGGTGCGTTCCGCCAAACATTTTGTAGAAAAGACGCTGCCCTAACTGGGCGGGATGGATCCAGTCGCCGGGCTGGAATTTTTGTCCGAGTACCTGAATGACGTTGGTCGTTTTATTGCGGGTATTAAATAAAATGTTGCCGCCCGAGGCTCTGTAGAAGCCCGTCAGGCAGTTAAATACGGTGGTTTTTCCCGCCCCGTTGGGCCCAATAAGGGCGGTAATTGACCCGCGCTGAACGTCGAGGTTGACGTCGTTTAGCGCTTTAATCCCGCCGAAGTGCATCATTAAATGTTCAACGCGTAATATCGTTTCGTTCATGGCGCGACGCCCTTACGCACGGCAAACCCGCTGCGGTTAATGCGGATCAAACCGCGTGGACGCCAGATCATCATCACCACCATGAGCATGCCAAACAGCAGGACACGGTACTCTGCAAAACTGCGCAGCAGTTCTGGCGTGACCGTGAGCACAAAGGCGGCCAGCACCACGCCCAGCGTCGAGCCCATGCCGCCCAGCACGACGATGGCGAGGATCAGCGCGGATTCAAAAAACGTGAATGAGGTTGGGTTCACGAACCCCTGGTAGGTCGCGAAGAACACCCCGGCAATGCCCGCGGTTGACGCGCCCAGCGTAAACGCCGAGAGCTTGACCAGAACATGATTCAGCCCCATTGAGCGACAGGCAATTTCGTCTTCACGCAGGGCTTCCCACGCCCGGCCAATCGGCATTCGCGTCAGGCGGTGCTTGATATAGAGTACCAGCATCACCACCAGAAACAGCACCGCATAGATAAAGATAAATTTCATGTTCGGGTTGTAGGTCAGGTGGAAGAACTCGTGAAACGGCACCCCACCTTCTTTCGCGCGCCGACCAAATTCCAGACCGAAGAAGGTGGGGGGAGGGGCCGAAACGCCGTTAGGCCCGCCGGTGAAGGTCAGCCAGTTGTTCAGGATCAGGCGAATAATCTCCCCGAACCCAAGAGTGACGATGGCCAGATAGTCACCGTGCATGCGCAGCACCGGGAAGCCGAGCAGGGCACCCGCGGCGGCGGCCATGATTGCCGCCAGCGGCAGCATGCTCCAGAAGCCCAAGCCGAGATACTGGTACCCCAGCGCCAGGCCGTAAGCGCCAATCGCGTAGAAAGCGACGTATCCCAGGTCCAGCAGACCGGCCAGACCCACGACGATGTTCAGCCCGAGACCCAGAAGCACGTAGATCAGCCCGAGGATGGCGACGGTCAGCACATATTTGGTGGCGACAAACGGGAAGCAAACCGCAAGGGTAATCACCAGAGGAATAATCCAGCGCATGCGGCTTTTGTATTCCGGTGGCCGGACATACACGCCTGCGCTATCGGCCTCGAAGCGCGCCTGGAAACGGGCGCCGGCAGGGGTACCTAAAAAAGCGCTCAGCAGAAAACGCCCCAGCATCACAATGCCGACCATCCAGGCCAGGCGCTGGCCGGCGAAGTTAAAGCTGTACCCGTCCAGCACCACGCCCGCAATGGGGCCGAAGATAATTAGCGCAATCAGCCCGGAGAAAATCGCGTCCAGAATGCAGCGTCTAAGCGAAAAAGTGTGCGATACCATGTCGTTCTCCCTCACACTTTGGCCACAATTGGGCGCCCAAGCAGCCCCTGGGGACGGAAAATCAGGATCATCACCAGCAGCCCAAACGAGAAGACATCCTTATAGTCGGAGTTCACCATGCCCGAGAACTGCGCTTCCGCCACGCCGAGGATAAGGCCGCCGAGCATTGCGCCGGGCAGAGAACCGATGCCGCCCAGTACCGCCGCCGTAAAAGCTTTTATGCCGATCACAAACCCGACGTAGAAATCAAAGGTGCCGTAATTCATGGTGATCAGCACACCCGCCAGGCCGGCCATCGCCGCGCCGATGACAAAGACCAGCGAGATGATCCGGTCGGTGTTAATGCCCAGAATGGAGGCCATTTTTCGGTCCTGCTGCACCGCGCGGCACATCCGCCCCAGCCGGGTATGGTTGATTATCCAGGTGAGCACCAGCATGCCGGCAAACGAGGCGAGCAGAATAAACACTTTGGTGTAGGTTATCTGAACGAACCCGTCGCCCAGATGCAGACGAATAACGCCGTCCAGCATGGTTGGCACCCCCTGCTGGCGCGGGCCCTGGCTCAGCTGCGCGTAGTTTTGCAGGATAAGCGACATCCCGATGGCGGAGATAAGCGGCGCCAGGCGCGTGGAGTTTCGCAGCGGCTTGTAGGCGATACGCTCGATGGTCCAGCCGTACACCCCGGTTACCACAATGGTGAATACCAGCGTCCCGAGGATCAGCAGCGGGAACGACTGCAGGCCGAAGAAAGAGAGCAGCGCCAGGCCAATGGCGCAGAGATAGGCGGAAATCATATACACTTCGCCGTGGGCGAAATTAATCATGCCGATAATGCCGTACACCATGGTGTAGCCGATGGCGATCAGGCCGTAGACGGAGCCCAGCGTTAAGCCATTAATTAACTGTTGCAGGAAGAATGTACTCATTTTAGCGCGCTCGTTTTATAGGCTGCGCGAGCCGCGCAGCCTGATGTTTATTACGCGCCGGCAGGCAGGCCCGCCGACGTTGAGCGTGACTCCGTCCCGTTACTGCACTTCCTTATATTTTCCTTTGTCGTCCCACTGGTAAACCACATAGTCAGAGACCTTCAGGTCGCCTTTGCTGTCCCAGGCTTTTTTGCCCATTACCGTGTCGACGGAGTTGGCTTTCAGCCACTCGCTGGCTTTGGCTGAATCCTTGCCGCCGGTGGCCTTGAAGGCCGCTGCAATCGCCTGTACGGAAGCATAGGAGTAGAGGGTGTAACCTTCCGGCTCGAATTTACCGGCGCGGAATTTCTCGATAACCGCTTTACCGTCCGGGATCAGGCGCGGATCTTTACCGAAGGTCATGTAAATGCCGTTGGTGTACTGCGGGCCGCCCGCGGCGGTGACCATCTCTTCGTTGACGATACAGTCCCCGGAGAAGAATTTCGCCTGTACGCCCTGTTCACGCATCTGTCGAACCAGCGGGCCGGCTTCAGGGTGACACCCGCCGAAGAACACCACGTCCGGTTTTTGTGCGCCAATTTTGGTGACCAGCGCGTTGAAATCTTTTTCACCGCGCGAGAGACCCTCGTACATCACATCCTGAACCCCGCGTTTCGCCAGCGCCGCTTTGGTGGCGTCAGCCAGGCCTTGTCCATAGGTGTCTTTATCGTGAATGATGACCACGCGTTTGGCTTTCAGCTTGTCGATGATGAAGTCGCTGGCAACCTGTCCCTGCTGGTCATCGCGGCCGCACATGCGGAACATGTCGCTCATGCCGCGTTCGGTAATCAGCGGGTTGGTCGAGCCGGGGGTGATGGCGATGATCCCCGCATCGCTGTAAACCTCGGAGGCGGGCATCGTGGAAGAGGAGCAGAAATGGCCGACCACGGCGTTGACTTTATCCTGGTCAACTAAACGGTTGGCGACGGCCACGGCCTGCTTAGGCTCGCAGGCGTCATCGCCCTGAACCAGTTTGATCTTCTCACCGTTAATGCCGCCGGCAGCGTTAATGTCTTCAGCGGCCTGCGTTGCGCCGTGCCAGTACTGATCGCCATAGGTGGCATTAGGACCCGTGAACGGCCCGGCCACGCCAATCACAATATCGGCCCTGGCGGAAAACGCCGTCACCAGGCAGCCGGCCAACACGAGAGAAAGAGGAGTTCTGATAAATTTCAGCGACATTATTATGTTCCTTAGCAAAGAGGTTTTTGCACCACGGCGTAAACCCAAACGCCCGACGGCGCAGCCAATCCAAAACGTGAACAAGAACAAAATGCACTAAACGAACAAGATACAGACGGCATCCTGCATATTACGGCGAGGTTTCCCTGCGCAGCATCGCGCGAAGAACAGCAAGCAAAAACGTTGCCAGAATGGTTAACCCATTGACGGGCCTGTGACCTGTTTGAGTATAGAGCGCCGCGTTATGCCGCCCTGCGGGAGGAGAAGAAATTACAGCGGAGATCACATATCGTTAACAATAAAGCCCATAAGTTGTGCAAAGGTCACGATTTGCACGTTTTTGCAGCAATAAAGACCTAAACTTCCGCCCGTAGAGGCGGGAGATATGTGTTAGGATCGTTTCCTTTTTATCAGGAGTGTCAGCGATGACTGAAGGCCCATTAAATGAAAGCGAAATGGCGTGGCTTGAAGAGACGTTAATGTCTTACGGTCATGATGATGCGTCCGTTATTGACGTGTCCGAGCTGGACGGCATGCTCACCGCAGTGCTTTCCGGCCCCGTTGTCGTTGAGCCAGATGCCTGGCTGGTGGCGGTATGGGGTGGCGAGAAATACATTCCACGCTGGAAAAACGATCGTGAGATGAACCGTTTTATCGATCTCTGCTTTAAGCACATGAACGATATTGCCGAGCGCCTGAGCGAATATCCGGATCAGTTTGAACCGATGTTTGGATATAACGACGTAGACGATGAAAGCTATACCGTTGTGGAAGAGTGGTGCTACGGCTACATGCGCGGCGTGGCGTTGACGGACTGGTCAGCCTTGCCGGAAGCGCTGAAGGCCGATCTTGATGTGATTGCGCTGCACGGTACGGAAGATAACAGCGAAAAGCTGGATGAACTGTCCGAAGAGGAGTATATCGCCAGCATCGAGAGCATCCAGCCTGCGGCACTGCGTTTATATCAATACTGGGTCAACAACCCGCAGCAGCCGGAAGTGAAGAAACCGACGGTGAACGGCACCAAGGTTGGGCGTAACGATCCGTGTCCTTGCGGCAGCGGGAAGAAGTTTAAGAGCTGCTGTTTGCACTGATAAAAAAGGGGCTGATGATAGCCCCTTTTTTATTTAACCCACTTCCGGCAGCATTCCCGCTGCAATCAACACCTGCACCAGAATAATCACCACTCCACAGGCAAACACAATGCACAGCAGCGGTTTTCCCCCCGCCACGCGGTATCCCTGCTGCGGATGCTGCTGGCGGCTCTTCCATGCCAGCAAGGAAGGGAGGAGCAGAGCAAGGACCGACAGCGCCACCCCTGCGTATCCCAGGGCCATCACAAACCCGCGCGGATAAAACAGTGCGAATGCCAGCGGCGGCAGGAAGGTGATTGCCCCGGTCTGTAAGCGTCCTGCGGCGGTATTGCGACGCTGGAACAGATCGGCCAGGTAATCGAACAGGCCAAGCGCCACGCCCAGGAACGAGGTCGCCAGCGCCAGGTCGGCAAACAGGTGTACCGCCAGCTCAACGTGCGGGGAGGTGACGACCTCGCGCAGGGCCAGCAGAAAACCGTTCAGGCCAGCGTGCTGTGCCATCAGCCCAATAAAGGTTGAAGAGTCAATGCTGCCCAGCGTGACCAGCTGCCAGAAAATATAGGCGATCAGCGGGATCGCGCTGCCGATAACAAAGACGCGGCGCAGCTTGCGAATATCGCCGTTCATATAGCTGACGATGCTCGGCACGCTGCCGTGGAAGCCAAACGAGGTGAAGATGACCGGGATGGCGGAAAGCGCCAGCCCTTTTTCCAGCGGCAGCGTTAGCAGGTTGACCTTGTGCACGTGCGGCGCCAGCAGGACCAGCATGACAATCAGGAACAGAATTTTGGCGCTGAACAGAAAACGGTTAAACAGATCGACAAGCGATGTTCCCACGCAGACCACGCCGCCGCCGATGAGCGCAAAGAAGATAGCCCCCGTCGCAGGGGTAATGTCAGAGCCGAACCAGTCATTAACGCTGGAGGCGATCAATTCCCCGGCGCCGCTGATGTAGGCGGCGGTCAGGGCATACATCAGGAACATCATGCTAAAGCCGGTTATCCACTGGCCGTAACGTCCCAGGTAGCGCGCCGCAAGTGAACCCAGGCCGGTGTCGGCGGGCACGTGCTGGTAAACCTCAAGCAGCAGCAGGGCGGTGTAACACATCAAGGCCCAGAGCGTACCCAGCAGCAGCAGGGTCATGCCAAATCCCACGCCTGCGGCCGCCAGGGGCATTGCCAGCATTCCTGCGCCAATTGTCGTTCCGGCGACGATAAAAATACTTCCCAGGGTTCTGTTTTTCACGCTTTCCTCTACAACGACTCTACATCGCGACAAAATCTGCGGCGCAGAGTAAGGGAAAAGCGGCAATTCGTCAAACCACCGTTACAAGGGGTGTAATGTAAGGTTTACGCATTGCGCTGCCGCCAGTCCGACGTGGGGCGAAGGTCAGGCGTGACGTAAACAAGGCGTTCAGGGAAAAATGCGGGTTTTGATGCGGGGGGAAGGTAAATTAACGCGGTGCCGGAAACCAGCACCGCATTGATATTAATTCTGCGTGTCGAGAGTGGAAAGTTCTTTATCAATAAAGTAAAGACCTTCGCCTGATTTACCGACCAGAGATAATTTATCCAGAACGGATTTAAACAGCTTCTCTTCTTCGTGCTGTTCTGCGACGTACCACTGCAGGAAATTAAAGGTTGGATAATCCTGGCTGGTCATAGCGGCATGAACCAGTTCGTTAATTTTCTGCGTGATCAGCTGCTCGTGCTCGTAGGTGGCGCGGAACAGTTCATCGAGAGAATTATATTCAGCAAAAGGGGATGTCACGGTTTCAATGCGCGGCAGGCTGCCCGTATCTGTCAGATAATCAAACAGACGCTGCATGTGGGTCATCTCTTCCTGAGCGTGACGACGCAGAAACGCGGCTGCGCCTTCGAAGCTGTGGTAGCTGCACCAGGCGCTCATCTGCTGGTAGAGGAGAGACGAAAAAAGCTCAAGGTTCATTTGTGCGTTGAGCTTGTCGATCATTTCAGTTTTCAGCATGGTGGCGCTCCGGTTTATTATTTCTGGTTCACAATGAGCGACACTATAATTTGTTATTTAATTATTTGCAAAACGTAAAATATTTATTTCTTTATTTAAAATACGAATGGGAATAAAACGCATTGGCGATATTTATATATATTAATGAGAATTGTTTTTGTTCGTAATAAATATACCCTAAATAATTCAGGTTGCATGCAGGCGGCAAGGGAGTGAATCCCCGGGAGCTTACATAAGTAAGTGACCGGGGTGAACGAGTGCAGCCAACGCACAGGCAACGTGAAGTATGACGGGTATAAAGTGCCAGCAAGCGCTGGCAGCCTCGATCAATACCACGGATTATTTGACTTAGGGTTAACGGCGTACCCCATACATTTATACTGGATGGTCACGCTCTCGTTCAGACACAACGCGCCGCTGGTCAGGGTGCAGGTTTTAATGGGCTGACCATAGGCTGATGCTGTGGCATACCCCATACTCTGACACGCTTTTGCCGCCGTTCCGTTATTCACATACTCATCGGAATACGCATTTTGCAGCACTGCCTGGCCGTAGTCGAGGCGGACGATGCCGTTCGGCGCGTCGAGGCTGCTGACTTCAGCCTGGCGGTTAATACTGCATCCTGCGAGCAGCAGGAGCATGCCGGCTACAATGACTCTTTTCATGGTTCGCTCTGAGTGGATGGAAATACGATATCGTACCCGCAGATGCCCGCTGCAATGCCTGGAATAGCCGGACATTCTGCCCTCACTCTTTGCAACGGGTCAGAGATGAACGCTTTCAGGCTACACCCTGAGAAAAATTGTGATGAATGTCACAAAAATATTGATTTTTGTGATAGTGGTCATATTATAGGCACGTTGATAATAAAGTTGTATAACAAGTTAATGGAGCCTCATCGTGAAACTGCGCAAAATCCTGAAAAGCATGTGGGCCAATTACTGCCGCACGTTCAAAGACGTGCCGCCGGGCGCCATGTTCTGATAAAAAAACCTGCTTCGGCAGGTTTTTTTGTCTCTGCAGACGACGAAGGGGAGATGAAAGGGGCTGCGTTTTGCTACTATGGCCGCCTTTAAATAAGGAGAACGCCCCATGTCACAAAACCTGAGCGCCGATCAGGAGCTGGTGTCTGACGTTGTTGCATGCCAGCTGGTTATCAAACAAATCCTTGATGTTCTGGACGTGATTGCGCCGGTTGAAGTGCGCGAGAAGATGTCTACGCAGCTGAAAAACATCGATTTCGCCAGCCATCCTGCTGCCGCTGACCCGGTTACGCTTCGTGCGATCCAGAAAGCCATCGCGCTGATTGAGCTGCGATTCACGCCGCAGGGTGAGTCCCACTAACGCGGGAAATGGGCGACGGCACGTGTCGCCCGTTGATGCCGCTAAAAGAACGTCTGGACCAGCAGGTAGCTCGCCGCGCACGCGCAGCTTACCCCAATCAGCCCCGGCAAAATAAAGCTGTGGTTGATGATAAATTTGCCGATGCGGGTGGTGCCTGAACGGTCAAAGCCGATGCAGGCCAAATCGCTCGGATAGGTCGGCAGGACAAAATAGCCGTATGAGGCCGGGAAAAAGGCGATCAGCATTTTCGGATCGATACCCAGCATAAGGCCCATCGGCGCAACGGCCGTCAGCGCAGCCGCCTGGCTGTTCACCAGTTTAGACACCAGAAACAGGACAATCGCATACGTCCACGGGTGGCTTTTCACCACGCCTTCCAGCGCCAGCTTTAGCTCGTCGAGATGCGCCTGGAAAAAGGTATCGCTCATCCACGCCACGCCGAACACCGAGAAGATCGCGACCATTCCAGCCTTGAATACCGCGCCGTTAGAAATCGCGGACGCATTGACCCTGCAGGCCATCAGCATCACGGCGCCCGCAATCAGCATCATCATCTGGATGACAAGGTTCATCGACAGCGCCGTCATTTTGCCTTTCAGTTCAAAGGCGGGGCGCAGTTCAGGAAATGCCCCCAGCAGAACGACCACGGCAATACCGGCAAAGAAAATCCACGTGGACCAGTAGGCCTGTTTTGGGAAGCGTTGATCCATTAACGTCTCCGTTCCGCCATAGATAAACTCGCGCTGCTTTGGATCTTTCAGCTTTTCCTGAAACTCTGTGTCGTCAGCCAGGTCTTTTCCGCGGCGCAAGCTCCACAGGGCCGCAATGGCCACGCCGAACAGTGAAGCGGGAACCGACACGGCGAGTATTTCAAGTATCCCCCACGCGTGACCGATCCCATGCTGGGCCGCCAGGATGGAGACCAGCGACACGACGGCAACGGAAACGGGGGAGGCCGTAATCGCCATCTGCGATGCCACCGATGCCACGGCCATTGGGCGCTCCGGGCGGATCCCTTTTTTCAGCGCGATATCTGCAATGATGGGGAACATGGTGTACACCACGTGCCCTGTCCCGCACAGGAAGGTCAGCATCCAGGTGGTGAACGGGGCGAGCAGGGTGATGTGCTGCGGGTGTTTGCGCAGCAGACGTTCGGCAAACTGCATCATGACGTTGAGGCCGCCCGCCGTTTGCAGGGTAGCCGCGCAGCCAATCACCGCGAGAATAGTCAGCATAACGTCGACCGGCGGCTTGCCTGGCTGCAGGCCAAAGACAAAACATAAAATAAAAAGACCAATACCGCTTATTAACCCAAGCCCCATCCCGCCGAAACGTGTACCCGTCAGCAGGCAGAGGAGAATGACAACAAACTCAATGGTGATCATGATGCTCCCTCGTCAATGATTATGTAATTAAATAAATCATTACACGTTGTAGGGTTAATCATTGGGAGCAAGATCTGATTTGTTAAATTTCAGCAAAAGCAGGAGGTTGGAGATAGGAAAGGGAGTCCAGCCTCCGGTGGGCTGAGGGATCCCCATAAAATAATGCCTGCTCAGACGGCCCCCTCGCCCTTGAGGGAGAGGGCTGGGGTGAGGGGGAACATACGGCTCTGGTGGTCATTCCGTTCACTTTATGTTCGTTGCTACTCTGTAACGACATGACCTGTGAACGTGCCAGGGTGGCTCAATCGCCACCACCCTGGCGACCCGGGCTTCCGGCGGTAAATCGCCGCTTCGCGGTGCCCTCAGCTTATTCCTTCAGGCTATCGGGTCGGGCATGAGCCTGCATCCCTGCAGGCCACGCCCTCTCGGCGCATCCCTGCGCCTCGCCCCGGCCCTACGGAAACGCTTCGGCGATTTACAGCCGGTCCAGGTCATCGCTGTAAGTTATTCACTTGCCTGATACAAAGTTCATCGCTTCAGATTAATAAATTTCTGGGAAACCCTCAGCCCGGTTGGAGCAGATTAAAAACTCAGTGGTGTTGCACCGCCACAATGTCGAGCAGATGACGGTCGGTTTGCTCAGGGCATAAACCCGCCTGCTGCGCATGATGAATCTCATCCGCCAGCGTCTTCAGCAGCATGCCGTCCTGCTGCTGCTCTTTGTCCATATCACGTAAGAACGTGAGGGTGGTCATGTCCTGCTGCGCTCTGGCTTCATCGGCCAGTTTGCTGAGCGTGCTGCAGCGTTGTTCATACTCTTCAAGCGTTTTCTGGAACAGCTCTTCCAGAGAGGAGTAGCTTTCATTAATTCCATCAAGGGCTTTAACGACAGGATTTGCTCCTGAGGCCTTAAGGAAGTTAAAGACGCGCATCATGTGAGTGACGTTACTTTGCGCCTGAGAGCGAAAGAATGTGGCAGAGCCCGTAAGGCTATTCTCGGCGCACCATGCGCTTAAGTGAAGGTGCAGATTCGAGGCGTAGAACTCAAGGTTCATCTGCGCGTTAAGTTTTTGCATCATCGTTTGGGTAGCCATACTCATATCCTTATTGACTGTGGGACGTGATGTCCGTTGCTTAACCTGAGCACCAGGCAAATGCGAAGAAAAAGGCAGAAATACAATTCCTGCAGTGACCTAAGTCGACCGAAATACACTTCCTGTGTTCGATATAAATAAGCATACCCTTGTCTGTGGTCTAAGAAAACTCTTAATTAGGCTGTGTTTACCATACATTACAAAGTTTAATATAGTACAGAAATGCAATTAGCTCGCCATGAATTAAGTATTTCTTAATTCTTTGATAACTAATGTTTTTCATTGGGTGTGTATATTGTTACTCTTTCAGAATTATTTAGGTGGAATAATCCTCGGTGAAAAAGAGAAATACGCATTTATTAATTTGAATATATGATGTTTTAGTAAATTTGCGCTAAATCAATTTCTGCGAAATAACGGTTTTTCAGGTTCGTTATGCTTTCGTGATGAAACACCTGCTCAATGCTTTTTAGGAATGGGTGCCATTTTGCCCGCCGCAGGGCATCAGGGATTTCTTAGCTAATCTTATGGATAATTCTGCTTAACCTCTTTTTATTTGTCAGACAAATCCTGCCTTTTTTATGTCATTTTTCGCTGAATTTATGTACGCAATTACTGTAATTCTGCGGTGTGATGGGGCTCTCTTATGGATGATTAATTTCCCGCTAAAACTATCACCAGCAATAACGCTTATGACGAGGTAAGCGCTAATACCTTGTTTTAAGTCCGATTAAATTAGAAGCACGCAAATATTCCCTACAGAAAAGAATGCTAAAGCTGGAGTTTACCATGCACAAATTTACTAAAGCGCTGGCGGCCATCGGTCTGGCTGCCGTTATGTCACAATCCGCTATCGCTGAGAATTTAAAACTCGGTTTTTTGGTAAAACAGCCCGAAGAACCCTGGTTCCAGACCGAGTGGAAATTCGCTGATAAAGCCGGGAAAGATTTAGGTTTTGAAGTGATTAAAATCGCCGTGCCTGACGGTGAGAAAACCCTGAACGCCATCGACAGCCTGGCGGCCAGCGGTGCGAAAGGTTTCGTTATCTGTACTCCGGATCCAAAGCTCGGTTCGGCCATCGCGGCGAAAGCCCGCGGTTACGACATGAAAGTCATTGCCGTTGACGATCAGTTCGTGAACGCCAAAGGCAAGCCAATGGACAGCGTTCCGCTGGTGATGATGGCGGCGACCAAAATCGGCGAACGCCAGGGCCAGGAACTCTATAAAGAGATGCAAAAGCGCGGCTGGGATGTCAAAGAAACTGCGGTTATGGCCATCACCGCGGATGAGCTGGACACCGCACGCCGTCGTACTACCGGTTCAATGGACGCGCTGAAAGCGGCCGGCTTCCCGGAAAAACAGATCTACAAAGTCCCAACCAAGTCTAACGATATCCCGGGCGCTTTTGACGCCGCAAACTCCATGCTGGTTCAGCATCCGGAGGTGAAACACTGGCTGGTGGTCGGCATGAACGACAACACCGTGCTGGGCGGAGTACGCGCGACGGAAGGCCAGGGCTTCAAAGCGCCTGACGTCATCGGGATCGGCATCAACGGCGTTGACGCCGTCAGCGAGCTGTCCAAAGCGCAGGCCACTGGCTTCTACGGCTCTCTGCTGCCAAGCCCGGACGTTCACGGCTACAAATCCAGCGAGATGCTCTACAACTGGGTGACCAAAGGGGCGGAACCGCCGAAATTTACCGAAGTGACCGACGTGGTGCTGATCACCCGCGACAACTTCAAAGAGGAGCTGGCGAAAAAAGGACTGGGCGGTAAGTAATACGCTGTGATTGTGCCCCTCACGCATCGTGAGGGGCCAGACGTACACACTACAGGAATCACGGAGACGTTATGCGACAGTCTGATCCGTATCTCTCTTTTCGCGGCATCGGGAAAACCTTCCCCGGTGTTAACGCGCTGACCGATATCAGCTTCGACTGCTATGCCGGCCAGGTTCACGCCCTGATGGGGGAAAACGGTGCGGGAAAATCCACGCTGTTAAAAATCCTCAGCGGCAACTACGCGCCCACGACCGGCACGCTCGCTATTCGCGGCGAAGAGATGGCCTTTGCCGATACCACGGCGGCGCTCAATGCCGGGGTAGCCATTATCTATCAGGAGCTGCACCTTATCCCTGAGATGACCGTGGCGGAAAACATCTATTTAGGGCAGCTTCCGCACAAAGGCGGCGTGGTGAATCGTTCGCTACTTAATTATGAAGCGGGGCTGCAGCTAAAACACCTGGGTCTGGACGTCGATCCCCAGACGCCGCTGAAATATCTCTCCATCGGCCAGTGGCAGATGGTTGAAATTGCCAAGGCGCTGGCGCGTAACGCCAGAGTGATTGCCTTCGATGAGCCCACCAGTTCGCTCTCCGCGCGTGAAATCGACAATCTGTTCCGCGTGATCCGCGAGCTGCGTCAGGAAGGCCGTACGATTTTGTATGTATCACACCGTATGGAAGAGATATTTGCCCTGAGCGACGCCATCACCGTGTTTAAAGATGGCCGCTATGTGCGCACCTTTACCGACATGACGCAGGTTAACCACGACCAGCTTGTTCAGGCGATGGTCGGGCGCGAGCTCGGTGATATTTATCACTGGCAGCCGCGGGCGTACGGGCCAGAACGCCTGCGTCTGGACAGCGTCAAAGCGCCGGGCGTACGTACGCCTGTGTCGTTATCCGTGCGCAGCGGCGAAATTGTCGGACTGTTTGGCCTGGTGGGCGCGGGACGCAGCGAATTAATGAAAGGCCTGTTCGGCGGTACCCGCATTACCGAGGGGCAGGTCTCCATTGACGGCGAGCGGGTAGATATCCAGAAACCGGCCCACGCGATCAGGGCGGGGATGATGCTCTGCCCGGAAGACCGGAAAGCCGAGGGGATCATTCCGGTGCACTCGGTGCGCGACAACATCAATATTTCCGCCCGCCGCAAGTTTATTCATGCAGGCTGCCTGATAAACGATAGCTGGGAGTCGAGCAACGCCGACCACCATATTCGTTCACTGAATATCAAAACGCCGGGACCGGAACAGCTGATCATGAATCTTTCCGGCGGCAACCAGCAGAAGGCCATTTTGGGCCGCTGGCTGTCAGAGGATATGAAGGTCATTTTGCTGGACGAGCCGACGCGCGGCATTGATGTGGGGGCAAAACACGAGATTTATAACGTGATCTACGAGCTGGCAAAACGCGGCGTAGCGGTGCTCTTCGCCTCCAGCGATCTGCCGGAGGTGCTTGGCGTGGCCGACCGCATTGTGGTGATGCGTGAAGGTGAAATTGCCGGTGAATTGCTTCATGAACAGGCGAATGAACAACAGGCGTTGAATCTCGCCATGCCTAAAGTCAGCCAGGCTGTCGCCTGAGTAAGGAGTTAATGATGTCCTCTGTTACTACATCCGGAGTGCCGAAGTCGAAGTCGGCGTTGAGTTTTGGGCGTATCTGGGATCAGTACGGCATGCTGGTGGTCTTTGCCGCACTCTTCCTCGCCTGTGCGATCTTTGTCCCGAATTTTGCCACCTTCATTAATATGAAGGGGCTGGGGTTGGCCATTTCCATGTCCGGGATGGTGGCCTGCGGAATGCTGTTCTGCCTGGCCTCCGGCGATTTTGACCTGTCGGTGGCGTCGGTAATTGCCTGCGCGGGCGTCACGACGGCAGTGGTGATCAATATGACCGAGAGCCTGTGGATTGGCGTCCTGGCCGGTCTGTTACTCGGCGTCATCAGCGGTCTGGTGAACGGTTTTGTTATCGCTCGCCTGAAGATTAACGCCCTGATCACCACGCTTGCGACGATGCAAATCGTCCGCGGGCTGGCCTATATCATCTCCGACGGTAAAGCGGTGGGGATTGAAGACGAGCGCTTCTTTACCCTGGGTTACGCCAACTGGCTGGGCCTGCCTGCGCCTATCTGGCTGACCGTGGCCTGCCTGATCCTGTTCGGCTTCCTGCTGAACCGGACCACCTTTGGCCGCAACACGCTGGCGATTGGCGGTAATGAAGAGGCCGCTCGTCTGGCCGGCGTGCCGGTCGTGCGAACCAAGATTATTATCTTTGTGCTCTCAGGACTGGTTTCTGCCGCCGCGGGGATTATTCTGGCTTCGCGTATGACCAGCGGCCAGCCAATGACCTCCATCGGTTATGAGCTGATTGTCATTTCGGCCTGCGTTTTAGGGGGCGTTTCCCTCAAGGGCGGCATCGGAAAAATCTCATATGTGGTGGCCGGTATCCTGATTTTAGGGACGGTAGAGAACGCCATGAACCTGCTGAATATTTCGCCGTTCTCTCAGTACGTGGTTCGCGGCCTGATCCTGCTCGCAGCCGTGATTTTCGACCGTTACAAGCAAAAAGCGAAGCGTACGGTTTAACTTTAATCCCTCTCTTTTATTGCTCAACTAATAACCTTAGTTGACCCCTTAACCGCCCCGCCAGTAAAACTGGCGGGGCGGTTGTCAAATGGCGAGCGACGTCACACTGTCTATACTTACATGGCTATGAAAGAGGTAAAGGCGTTTACCTCTCAGTAAACCGTAAGGAGGAATAGGGTGGCTGACTTGTTAACCGCACCGCCTGTACTGCCCGGACACTATGCTTTCTTTTTTGATCTCGACGGCACGCTCGCCGGGATAAAACCGCACCCCGATCAGGTGTCTATTCCGGATGCGGTGTTACAGGATTTGCATCAGCTCTCGCTTATGAATGAGGGAGCACTGGCATTGATATCAGGGCGCTCAATGGCCGAGCTGGACATGCTCGCCAGTCCTTACCACTTTCCGCTGGCCGGTGTACACGGAGCGGAGCGCCGCGACATCCATGATCACACGCATATCGTTTCACTCCCCGACGCACTCACGCAAATGCTGCAGAAGCAGCTCTCTGCTGCGCTGGCCGAACTGCCGGGCACCGAGCTGGAAGCCAAAGGCATGGCCTTTGCGCTGCACTATCGTCAGGCACCACAGCATGAAGAGGCCGTGCTTGCGCTGGCTCAGGCGGTTGCGGATACACACCCACAGCTGGCCTTGCAGCCCGGCAAATGCGTGGTGGAGTTAAAGCCGAAAGGGATTAATAAAGGCGCGGCCATTGCCGCGTTTATGGCGACACCGCCTTTCAAAGGGCGGACGCCCGTTTTCATTGGGGATGACCTGACCGACGAGGCCGGGTTTCGCGTGGTGAATCAGGCCGGAGGGATCGCCGTCAAGGTGGGGCCTGGTGACACCGTAGCCGAATGGCGGCTGGCGGATGTCGCCAGCGTCTGGCAATGGATATCTGACATCGCTAACCAGCAACAACAACAAATAGCGCAAAGCAAAGGGGGAAACCATTATGGGTCGCTTAGTCGTCGTCTCTAACCGAATCGCACCGCCGGATGATAAAAAAGCCAGCGCGGGTGGCCTGGCGGTAGGGGTGTTAGGTGCCTTAAAAGCCGCTGGCGGGCTGTGGTTTGGCTGGAGTGGAGAAATCAGTGAGGAAGAGAAACCGCTCAAAAAAGTGACGCGCGGAAATATTACGTGGGCTTCATTTGCATTGAAAGAGAAAGACTATGACGAGTACTACTCGCAGTTCTCCAATGCCGTCCTGTGGCCCGCATTCCACTATCGTCTTGACCTGGTCAAATTCCAGCGGGAATCGTTCGAAGGCTATTCGCGCGTGAACGCGCTGCTGGCGGATAAACTGCTGCCTTTAATCGAAGAAGACGATATTTTATGGATCCACGATTACCACCTGCTGCCGTTTGCCAGAGAGCTGCGGAAAAGGGGGGTAAATAACCGGATTGGATTCTTCCTGCACATCCCGTTCCCGACGCCGGAAATCTTTACCGCATTGCCGCCGCACGAAGAGCTGCTGGAGGCGCTGTGTGATTACGATTTGCTGGGCTTCCAGACCGAGAATGACCGCCTCGCGTTCCTTGACTCCGTGTCTGGTAAAACGCGTCTGGTCACCAAAGGCGGGAAAACCCATACGGCGTGGGGGAAAACCTTCCACACTGAAGTGTATCCGATAGGCATTGAACCCGACGAAATCGCCGAGCAGGCCTCCGGCCCGCTGCCGCCTAAGCTGGCGCAGCTTAAGAATGAACTCAAGCACGTGAAAAATATCTTCTCGGTAGAGCGTCTTGATTATTCTAAAGGGCTGCCGGAACGCTTCCTGGCGTATGAGACGCTGCTGGATAAATACCCGCAGCATCACGGCAAGATTCGCTATACCCAGATAGCGCCAACGTCGCGCGGTGAGGTTCAGGCCTATCAGGATATTCGCCATCAGCTGGAGACCGAAGCAGGGCGCATCAATGGGCGCTACGGCCAGCTGGGCTGGACGCCGCTCTTTTACCTGAACCAGCACTTTGACCGTAAGATCCTGATGAAGGTCTTCCGCTATGCGGACGTTGGCCTGGTTACGCCGCTGCGTGACGGGATGAACCTGGTCGCGAAAGAGTATGTGGCGGCCCAGGACCCTGCCGATCCGGGCGTTCTGGTGCTTTCCCAGTTTGCCGGTGCCGCGAATGAACTCACGTCGGCGCTTATCGTTAACCCTTACGATCGGGATGACGTGGCTAACGCGCTGAATCGTGCCCTGACAATGCCGCTCACGGAGCGTATTTCCCGTCATGCTGAAATGATGGAAACGATCCGCGAGAACGATATTAATCGCTGGCAGGCGCGCTTTATTGAGGATCTTCGGGATATCGCCCCGCAAAGCCACGAAGGCGATCTGCAAAAAAAGATCGCGACCTTTCCTAAACTAGCCTGATATTCCCCTGGGGGGTTAACGCCCCCCAAGCGGCACTAACAGCACATCAACCTGGCTTGACGCGACAATAGATTTTGCCGCGCAGGCCGCGCGCGATAAAAAGCTGTGGTTATGATTCCCACATATCACTAAATCAATTTGGTGCTTACGACACATATCGAGAATATGGGCGTTGAGTTCTCCCGTCGCAATAACGGTTTCCGAAACCGGATATTGCGCCTTTTCAGCTAACTCTCGCAGAAATTGCTGTGTTTCCTCCTGAAGAACCTCACGAATATCCTCCAGCATCGGGGCTGCCAGCTGATTATACATTTCTGGCTCGGCCGCGAGAGTGATGAGGCTGATGCGGGCATTGTGGGGCCTGGCAATGGAAACGGCCCGGGCAACGAGTTGATGGCTTTCGGGGGAAACTGCAACAGAAACAAGGATATGGGAGTAACTCATGGCGCACTCCTTAGGTGTCTGACAGACAGCGTTTGATCACCATTACCGCGATTTGCCCGGTTCTGCAAGAGCGGATTACGACATTAGTGTGAAGCTTATCATAATTATTCATTAATTATTCTTATAAGAAGAATAACTGAAAAATGCGCCTAAATGAAAAAAATTAACAACTTAACGTAAATCACACAAATTCCCGCTTTCACCATTAAATGATTTTGACACGTAACAAAATCATTTCGAATGATTACGAACTGAAACATCTTTTTTGTGCTACCTGCATAACTATATGTTTTTTCACGGTAAGAAAAATGTTTCCAGGAGAGGTACTTGATGTGAATGTTTCCGCGCATCGCTTAAGACGGCAAAAGCACGTTACGTGCCAGTTCGGATCGCCTTTTCGCATGAGTATTCGTCAACTAAGAATACAAAACAGTGCTGATTGGTTAAATAATAAACAAATTACAAGTCATACTGATGGATTTATGGATGATATTCACTTAAATTGTGTGACGTGGATCACATTTTTTTTAAATTTGAGGATGGCTGGATTGTATGTGGCAAAACTGACGAGTAGAGTTTGCGTCGAATTAGGAAAAATCTTAGTTATTTGTAAGAAATGATAAATCATGTAAGAGACGCGCTCGCGTTTCATCTTTACGTGTTTCAGTGAATACAAACCTAAATTCAACTATGCATTTAGCCTTTTCTTTTTTATACCGGGTGATTTCCCGGCGACATCACGGGGTGCGGTCTTTCCGCATAAAAATAATAGTTGGTTATTCGGGATGGGAACAATGCATACATCCGAGTTGCTAAAACATATCTATGACATCAATTTGTCGTATTTACTGCTCGCGCAGCGTTTAATTAGTCAGGACAAGGCGTCCGCGATGTTTCGTCTGGGTATTAACGAAGAAATGGCAACCATGCTGGGTGGTTTAACCCTCCCGCAGATGGTTAAACTGGCTGAAACGAATCAACTGGTTTGCCAGTTCCGTTTCGACGATTCGCAGACAATAACGCGTCTGACGCAGGACTCCCGTGTTGACGATCTTCAACAGATCCATACCGGAATTCTTCTCTCCACCCGCTTGCTTAACGAAATCAGCCAGCCTGATGACGCAGCCCGTAAGAAAAGGGCCTAGCAATGAGCGAGAAAAGCATTGTTCAGGAAGCGCGTGACATACAGCTGGCCATGGAGCTGATTACGCTGGGTGCTCGTTTACAAATGCTGGAAAGCGAGACTCAGTTGAGCCGTGGCCGTCTCATCAAACTGTATAAAGAGTTACGTGGTAGTCCCCCGCCGAAAGGCATGCTGCCGTTTTCTACCGACTGGTTTATGACGTGGGAGCAGAATATTCACGCTTCCATGTTCTGTAATGCCTGGCAGTATCTTCTCAAAACCGGTTTGTGTAGCGGCGTTGACGCCGTGATCAAAGCGTACAAACTTTACCTTGAACAATGCCCACAGCAGGAAGAAGGTCCTCTGCTGGCGCTGACCCGCGCATGGACGCTGGTGCGTTTTGTTGAGAGCGGAATGCTTGAACTGTCGCGCTGCAACTGTTGCGATGGCAATTTCATCACCCATGCTCACCAGCCTGCAGGCAGCTTCGCCTGTAGTTTATGTCAGCCTCCATCCCGCGCAGTAAAAAGACGTAAACTTTCCCGGGATGCTGCCGATATTATTCCACAACTGCTGGATGAACAGATCGAACAAGCTGTTTAACCCGAACGTGTGGGCAAGATTCCAGCAGCGGTAAGCAATTACCGCTGCTTTTTTTTACCCCACAAACGGTAAACGCTGCGAGCTGGACGTCCTTGCCATAGTCACTAGCGGAAGGATGATGTCGTGCTTATCTTATTAGGTTACCTGGTAGTTCTCGGTACAGTTTTCGGCGGTTACATGATGACCGGCGGGCACCTTGGAGCACTCTATCAACCGGCTGAACTTATTATCATCGGCGGTGCAGGGGTAGGGGCTTTTATCGTTGGCAACAACGGTAAATCGATCAAGGGGACGCTGAAAGCTATTCCACTGCTGTTCCGTCGTTCGAAATACACCAAAAGCATGTATATGGATCTGCTGGCACTGCTCTATCGCCTGATGGCGAAGTCGCGTCAGCAGGGGATGTTCTCTCTTGAACGGGATATTGAAAACCCTAAAGAGAGCGAAATTTTTGCCAGCTATCCGCGCATTCTTGCCGATGCCATGATGCTGGACTTCATCGTCGATTATCTGCGACTGATCATCAGCGGCAACATGAATACCTTCGAAATCGAAGCGCTGATGGACGAAGAGATCGAAACCCACGAAAGCGAATCCGAAGTGCCAGCCAACAGCCTGGCGCTGGTGGGCGATTCCCTCCCGGCATTCGGTATCGTTGCTGCGGTCATGGGGGTGGTTCACGCCCTGGCTTCGGCAGACCGTCCGGCAGCCGAGCTGGGTGCGCTGATTGCCCATGCGATGGTGGGCACCTTCCTCGGTATTTTGCTGGCGTACGGCTTTATCTCTCCGCTGGCAAGCGTGCTGCGCCAGAAGAGCGCGGAAACCACCAAAATGATGCAGTGCGTGAAGATCACGCTGCTCTCTAACCTCAACGGTTACGCGCCACCGATCGCGGTTGAGTTTGGCCGTAAAACGCTTTACTCCAGCGAGCGTCCGTCGTTTATCGAACTTGAAGAACACGTGCGCGCGGTGAAAAACCCAAACCAACAGACGACAACTGAGGACGCATGAAAAACCAGTCCCATCCGATCGTCATCGTAAAAAAACGCAAGCACAAGGGCGGTGGGCATGGCGCTCACGGCTCGTGGAAAATTGCCTACGCCGACTTTATGACCGCAATGATGGCGTTCTTTCTGGTGATGTGGCTGATCTCCATCTCCAGCCCAAAAGAGCTGATCCAGATTGCCGAATATTTCCGAACGCCGCTGGCGACGGCGGTGTCCGGTGGGCCGCGTATCTCTAACAGCGACAGCCCGATCCCCGGTGGGGGCGATGATTACACCCAGCAGAAGGGTGAGGTGAAAAAAGAGCCGAACATCGACGAGCTGAAAAGAAAGATGGAACAGGCGCGCCTGAAGAAACTGCGCGGCGATCTCGATCAGTTGATTGAAGCCGATCCGAAGCTGCGCGCATTGCGCCCGCACCTGAAAATCGATCTGGTGCAGGAAGGGTTACGTATTCAGATTATTGATAGCCAGAACCGCCCGATGTTTAAAACCGGGAGTGCGGAAGTTGAACCGTACATGCGCGATATTCTGCGCGCCATTGCCCCGGTGCTGAACGGCATTCCTAACCGGGTCAGCCTGTCAGGACACACGGATGATTTCCCGTACGCCAGTGGGGAGAAGGGATACAGCAACTGGGAGCTTTCTGCCGATCGTGCCAACGCCTCGCGCCGCGAGCTGGTGGTAGGTGGGCTTGATGATGGCAAGGTACTGCGCGTGGTCGGCATGGCAGCAACCATGCGCGTCTCCGACCGCGGGCCGGATGACGCCATCAACCGTCGTATCAGTCTTTTAGTGCTGAACCAGCAGGCGGAGCAGGCCATCCTGCATGAAAACGCCGAAAGTCAGAATGAGTCACTGGACGATTTAAAACAGCCTGGGGCCGTTCCTTCGGCTGCCGTTCCAACATCGCCACCAGCCAATCCGAGGTGATAGCGTGAGCATGGATATTAGCGATTTTTACCAGACATTCTTTGATGAAGCCGACGAATTGTTGGCCGATATGGAGCAACACTTACTCGATTTGGTGCCCGAAGCACCGGACTCCGAGCAGCTCAATGCCATCTTCCGTGCGGCGCATTCCATTAAGGGCGGGGCCGGAACGTTTGGATTTACCATCCTGCAGGAAACAACCCATTTAATGGAAAACCTGCTTGATGAAGCACGACGCGGTGAGATGCAGCTCAATACCGACATTATCAACCTGTTTTTGGAAACCAAAGATATTATGCAGGAACAGCTCGACGCCTATAAAAGTTCGGCAGAGCCTGACGCCGCCAGCTTTGAATACATCTGCAACGCGCTGCGCCAGCTCGCGCTGGAAGCCAAAGGTGAAGTTGCCGCAGCCGTGGTTCCGGCCGCAAAACTGAGCGTTGTCGATGCGGTTGCCGCGCAGGAGTCAGCCCCTGCCGACGCACCGGCGGGCAAATTGCGCGTTGTGCTGTCACGCCTGAAAGAGAGTGAAGTTAACCTGCTGGAAGACGAGCTGGGTAACCTGGCGACGTTAAGCAACGTGGTCAAAGGCAAAGACAGCCTTGCCGCGACGCTTGATGGCGGTATTGGCCAGGACGATATCGTGGCGGTGCTGTGCTTTGTGATTGAAGCCGACCAGATTGCTTTTGAGACCGAAACCGCCGCGGTTGAAGCCCCGGCGGCTGAGGAAGCGGTGGCGGTCGTCGCTCAGGCTGCGGTACCGGCCGTTGCCCCTGCGGCTCCGGCGTTAAAAGCGGTGCCAAAAGAGGCGGCCGCGCCGGGCCGTGGTGAAAAACCTGCCGCGCGCGCCAGCGAGTCAACCAGCATCCGCGTTGCGGTTGAGAAGGTTGACCAGCTGATTAACCTGGTGGGTGAACTGGTCATCACGCAGTCCATGCTGGCCCAGCGTTCTAACGAACTGGACCCGGTCACCCATGGCGACCTGATTACCAGCATGGGTCAGCTGCAGCGTAATGCCCGCGATCTGCAGGAATCGGTCATGTCCATCCGTATGATGCCGATGGAATATGTCTTCAGCCGCTTCCCGCGCCTGGTTCGCGATCTCGCCAGCAAGCTGAATAAACAGATTGAACTGACCCTGATGGGCAGCTCAACGGAGCTGGATAAGAGCCTGATCGAGCGCATTATCGACCCGTTAACGCACCTGGTGCGTAACAGCCTCGACCACGGTATCGAACTGCCGGAAAACCGCATTGCCGCTGGAAAATCCCCGGTCGGGAATCTGATCCTCTCTGCGGAACACCAGGGCGGGAACATCTGCATCGAAGTGACCGATGACGGCGCGGGCCTTAACCGCGAGCGCATCCTGGCAAAAGCGATTTCGCAGGGGATGGCGGTCAATGAAAACATGACCGACGAAGAAGTGGGCATGCTGATCTTCGCGCCGGGCTTCTCAACCGCAGAGCAGGTGACCGACGTGTCCGGCCGCGGCGTGGGCATGGACGTGGTGAAACGTAACATCCAGGAGATGGGCGGCCACGTTGAGATCAAGTCTAAACAGGGTTCCGGCACTACCATTCGCATCCTGCTGCCGCTGACGCTGGCGATTCTGGACGGCATGTCGGTGAAGGTGGCGGACGAAGTCTTTATCCTGCCGCTGAACGCGGTGATGGAATCCCTGCAGCCGCGTGAGGAAGATCTGCATCCGCTGGCGGGCGGTGAGCGCGTTCTCGAAGTGCGCGGCGAGTACCTGCCGCTGGTGGAGCTGTGGAAAGTGTTCGAGGTGGACGGGGCGAAGACGGAGGCCACGCAGGGTATCGTTGTGATCCTGCAAAGTGCGGGCCGCCGCTACGCGCTGCTGGTCGATCAGCTGATTGGTCAGCACCAGGTTGTTGTGAAGAACCTCGAAAGCAACTACCGCAAAGTGCCGGGTATTTCTGCCGCCACCATTCTGGGTGATGGTAGCGTGGCGCTGATCGTCGACGTGTCGGCGCTTCAGGGATTAAATCGTGAACAACGTGTGGCGTACACAGCCGCCTGATTAAGTAGAAGGTAAAAACATGACCGGTATGAGTAACGTAACGAAACTGGCGGGCGAGCCATCAGGGCAGGAATTCCTGGTATTCACTTTGGGCGATGAGGAGTACGGCATCGATATCCTGAAAGTGCAGGAAATCCGTGGTTATGACCAGGTTACCCGCATCGCCAACACGCCTGCTTTTATTAAAGGCGTCACCAACCTGCGCGGCGTTATTGTGCCTATCGTCGATCTGCGCGTGAAGTTCAGCCAGGGCGACGTTGACTACAACGACAACACCGTGGTGATCGTCCTGAACCTGGGTCAACGCGTGGTGGGTATTGTGGTGGATGGCGTCTCTGACGTGCTTTCTCTGACGTCCGATCAAATCCGTCCTGCACCGGAATTTGCGGTCACGCTGTCGACCGAATATCTGACCGGTCTGGGCGCGCTCGGCGAGCGTATGCTGATTCTGGTGAACATTGAGAAGCTGCTGAACAGCGACGAGATGGCGCTGCTGGATATCGCGGCGAGCCACGTAGCGTAGGTAAATGCAAAACGGCAACCCAGGTTGCCGTTTTTTGTGTTTGCACCCTCTCCCCGTGGGAGAGGGCTGGGGTGAGGGCATCAGGCCTCACCCTTTTTTACATCATAACGCTTACCCGGCCTACGTGTTCGAGCCATTTGTAGGCCGGGTAAGGCGAAGCCGCCACCCGGCTTTTTTACTTACGCTTCCTGCTTCACCAGCTCAGCTTCCGCTTCACGCGCGCCTTCATTTTGCGACAGCATCGCGGTCGCAATCCCGTTCCCCAGCACGTTAATCGCAGAGCGGCCCATATCCAGGAAGTGGTCGATCCCCATCAGCAGCAGAATGCCGGCTACCGGAATGTTAAAGCTCGGGATCGTTGCGGCCAGCACCACCAGCGAGGAGCGCGGTACGCCCGCAATCCCTTTGGAGGCCAGCATCAGGGTCAGCATCAGAACCGTCACCTCAGAGAAGCTCAGGTGAATATTGTACGCCTGCGCGATAAACATCGAGGCGAAAGAGCAGTACACCATCGACCCCACCAGGTTGAAGGAGTAGCCAATCGGCAGAACGAAAGAGGCGATGTTGCGCGAACAGCCAAAACGCTCCAGCTGCTCCAGCGTTTTTGGATAGGCCGCTTCTGAACTGCTGGTGGTAAACGCCACCAGTACCGGGTCTTTCAGCATGCTGACCAGGCGAAACACCTCTTTTTTCAACACCATGTAACCCACGGCCAGCAGCACCATGCAGGTGAGAACAATGGCAACGTAGTAGCCGCCAATAAAGGAGGCATAGTTCAGCAGAATGCCGAGACCCTGAGTGGCAATCACGGACGAAATCGCCGCGAAAATGGCCAGCGGCGCAACGTACATTACGTAACCCGTCACCTTCAGCATGATATGGGAAACCACGTCCAGCGCGGCTACCAGCGGTGCGTTGAATTTCTGACCCAGCGATGCGCCGCCGATGCCAAAGAACATCGAGAACACCACAATCTGCAGGATCTCATTGTTCGACATCGCCCCTGCGATGCTGGTTGGAATGGTGTGGGACAGGAACGCTTTCAGCGTCATGCCCCCAACGGCCAGACCGGTATCGACCGCCTCGGTTGGGATTGTCAGGTTCAGACCGCTGCCCGGGTGCTCCAGGGTGACGATAAACAGGCCGACCAGAATCGAGAGCACGGAAGAGCTGATAAACCACACCATCGCTTTGCCCCCCACGCGGCCAATGGTGGAGGTTTCGCCCAGCTTCATGATGCCGACGGTGAGCGTGCTGAAGACCAGTGGTGCAATGACCATTTTGATCAGACGAAGGAAAATATCGGTCAGAAGGGTAATATTATCCGACCAGGCTTTGATGGCATCCGCAGATGCATACTCATGAATTGCTGCCCCTGAAAGAATACCCGCCAGCATGAATATCACGATGAAGAGTGTGAGTTTGTTTGCACTTGCCACGAAAAAAGACCCTCTATGCGCTTCGGTTGCCACTCGCATCGATACATATAAATTTTTTATTACGATGCGGGAAATTATTCGGCACATAAATTGACGCAAAGTGTAGGGGGTTACAACTCCTTTTTAATTTTTATTAATTTTGTTGTTTATACGTCGACGATATATTGTGATCGCGATCACACTTCAATGGATATATTCTCTGCGTATACAATAAAATCCCTGGCTGAATGCATTTAACCTTCTGTTATCTATATAAAAATTGAGTCAATAAGACATATTCCTTATACATCATGGGGCAGGTGGTCGAAGCGATATCCGTAAACTAAATTCTCAATAACCCCCTCAGAGGAATGTTAAGCGGGGCTAACATCTTGAACGGCCGAAATAAAATGTGGCAAGGGAACGGCGACGTCTTCTGGAGGGTGGCAAAATGAAAAGAATACTTCTTGTGATCTGCACAGGAACTTTACTGACGGCGACAACAGCCCCGCAGGCGCTGGCCGTCACCAGCAGCGGCACTATCGGCGCGACGCTGACGCTGACCAACGGTTGTCTGATAAACGGATCGCCCACGCAAAACGGCATTAACTTCGGGACGCTTAATTTCGGCACCCATCCCGCCACGTTTTCCACCCTGACCACGCAGTTAACCGGTGCCAGCGGCGGAAACACCTTCACTATTCAATGTACGACCGCCAGCTATACGGTGGCGATTACCGGCAACACCAACTCCACGGCACCCGGTACCGTTGTCGGCACGCCGGGAACGCCAGCACGTTATCTGATCAACACCGCCAATGCGGCACAGGGCGTGGCATACAGCCTTTACAGCGACAGCGGGTTTAACAACGTTGTTGCCAACAATGCCGCGTTGCCTGTCGCGTCTACGGCGGGAGGCGTCGATAGTTACACGCTCTACGGACGTATTACCGGCGGCGGTAACAGCGTAGCGGTCGTACCGGGAACCTACACCGACACGATAAACGTCAGCGTAACCTATTAGTCCGGCAGTGCCATGAAGGCATTTATAACGAGTCTGCGCAAAAGCGCAGAGGGACACGTGCAGCCTTTTTTCGCGCTGGTGGTCGGATTGCTGATGACGTCCTCGGCCGGCGCGGTGACGTCACAGTCCTTCAAAGTGAGCGCGACCATTGTACCGGGATGCGCGGTGGCCACCGGCAGCGGGGGGATGCTCGGTACGCTGGATTTTGGCAGCCATAACGGCGTCGAAACCGCACCGGTAAGCACCAGCTTTGTACCAAACGGGGCCTTATCCATCGCCTGTACGCCAGGCGTGGCGCTGAGCATGAGCATTAACGGCGGTCAAAATTATGCATCCGTTCGCCGCATGAAGCGCACGGACGGTGCCGACCTGGTGAGTTACCGGCTCTACAGCAGCAGCTCGCTGGCCGCGAACAGCGAAATTGGCGTCAACCAGGCAATACCGGTGACTTATACCAACAGCAATAACATCGCGCTGCCGCTTTTTGGCGTGGCGCTACTGACCGGGTTTAGCCCGGCAGGGACGTATTCCGATCAGCTCACTGTGACCTTGTCATGGTAATAAAGGGAGAGTGCCGATGAAGCCGTTTTTCAGACCTCTATGTCTGGCGGGCGCGTTGGGAATGGCGGCAGCCGGCCAGGCGCAGGCGGCAGCCACCATTCTGCTCTGGCCTATCGATCCGTGGCTTTCGGCAGACGCCAAAGCCACGGAACTGTGGATCCAGAACCAGGGAAACAGCGCGGCGACGATGCAGGTGCGCATTGTGCGCTGGAAGCAGGAGGACGGGCACGAGCGTTATACCGCGCAGCAGGACGTGGTGGCCAGCCCGCCCATCGTCACGATTGGCACAGGCAGTAAGCAGCTTATTCGTCTTATTAAACAGGCTACGGTTCCCGCAGGCGTTGAGCAAGCCTACCGCATTATTGTGGATGAAATCCCCCAGCCGGATGCCAAAGCCGAACCCACCATCGGCCTCAAATTACAGATGCGTTACTCCATTCCTCTGTTCGTTTATGGGCAGGGGATTCCGACAATAAAAGAGGGCGCGCATCACGCGCTGGCGGAGACCCAAAACCTGAGCTGGCGGGTGACGCAGGCGGGTGGACAACCTGCGCTGGAGGTCCGAAACCGGGGTGATGTCCACGTCAGGCTGAGCCAGGTGGCGCTGGAGCAGGGTGGGCAGAAACGCACGGTCGCGGAGGGATTGCTGGGTTACGTGCTCCCGGGCAGCACCCGCAGCTGGCCAATACCCGCTGGCGTTCGTCAGCCAGAGCGGATGAGCGCGCAGATTAATGCCAGGGATGCACAATGGCAGTCGACCCCCGTCAACTGAAGCCGGCGATGATGATCCTGCTTTGCGTCACTTCCGCGGCCTGGGCTGAGCCCGGCGACGACAGTTTACCGCCCCCTCCCCAGGCGCAGGCGATAAACGACGAGGCGGTGTTCCAGCTTGCGCTCGTGCTGAACCACTACGATACCGGCCTGGTCGTGCCGGTGACGCAGCGTAAAGGCGCTTTCTTTATCTCCAGCGCCGATTTACTGCGCGCGGGGCTGCCCCCGGAGCATGTGCCAACCGGAGAGGTCAATCTCTCCTCGCTTGCCCGGGTGCGGGTAGAGTACGACAGCGCCGCGCAGCGCCTGCTGCTGACCGTTCCCCGCGACTGGGTCACCGCCCGCGCGACTCCCTTCAGCGCCCAAACGGCGCAGACTAAACCGCACTTCGGACGCGGCGCGCTGCTGAATTACGATTTCTACACCAACCACACGGAGCATATCGGCGGTCAGGCCTCGCTCTGGCACGAATTCCGCTACTTCAATGAGAACGGCTCGTTTTCCTCTACGGGCTATGCCCGGGAAAATTTCACCGGTAACCACGGCCAGCAGGAAGGGTATGTCCGCTACGACACGACCCTGCTGTACACGAATGAAGAGGACGCAATGAGCTGGAGCGTGGGGGACGTGATCTCCGATGCCCTGAGCTGGAGCTCCAGCGTGCGGATGGGCGGGGTAAGCGTCGGGCGGGATTTTTCCCTGCGCCCCGATCTGGTGACGTGGCCGCTGCCCGAGTTCTCGGGGGAAGCCGCGGTACCCACCTCGGTCGATCTCTTTATCAACGGCTATCGCTCCGGCTCAACCCAGCTTCAGCCGGGCCCCTTCACCCTGACCAATCTGCCCTATATTAACGGCGCCGGAAATGCGGTGCTGGTGACCACCGATGCGCTGGGGCGCCAGGTGAGCACCACGCTGCCGTTTTACGTCACCAGTGATTTGCTTAAACAAGGACTGAGCGACGGCGCCGTGACCCTGGGCAGCCTGCGGCGCAATTACGGCATTAAGAATTTCGACTACGGCTCGGCGGCCGGCAGCGGCTCGTATCGCTACGGGGTAACGGACTGGCTGACGCTGGAGGGCCACGCGGAGGGGGCGCAGGAGCTGGCGCTGGGCGGGGCAGGGACGGTAATAAAACTCGGGCAGCTTGGCGTGGTGAATACCGCCTACTCGCAAAGCCGCATGCGCGGGGATACGGGCGGGCAAATCAGCTGGGGTTACCAGTACAGCACCAGCGAGTTTAGCGTCGCGACCCAGCACACGCGCCGCGGCCGCGGTTTTGGCAACCTCGCTCTCTACGATCAGCCGACGGTCTATGACGAAAACGACAAACCCATCGCCAGCTTTAGCCGCAATACGGACCAGTATTCTCTGACCTTCAATCTGGGACAGTACGGCAACATTGGCGCGGCCTGGATTGGCGTTGAGAGCTTTGACAGTCAAAAAACGGAGCTGCTGAACCTCTCATGGAGCCGCAACCTGTGGGGGGCAAGCAGTATTTACCTTGCTGGCAGCCGGGACCAGCAGCGGGGAGACTGGACGGTCGCGCTGTCGCTGCAGGTCCCGCTGGGCGCGCGCGACAGCGCTGCCTTCACCGTTGAAAACACCCCGGACGCAGGCAGTACCCAGCGGATCAACTACAACCACTCTATGCCCTCAGACGGCGGGTTTAGCTGGAACATGGCGTGGGCCAACCAGTCGAGAGCCAGTGATTATCAGCAGGGCACGCTGGGCTGGCGCAACAACAACGTTGAGCTGCAGGGCGGCGCCTATGGCGAAAGGGACATGATGACCTGGTGGGGCGAGGCGATGGGTTCCGTTGTGCTGATGGACGGCGAGCTGTTTGCAGCAAACAAGATCAACGATGCGTTTGTGGTCATTAGTACCGACGGCCATCCGGATGTGCCCGTCAGCTATGAGAACCAGCCCGTCGGGAAAACAAACCGCAACGGTTACCTGCTGGTCAGCGGGGTCTCGGCCTATTACCCGGCAAGCTACCGGATTGATACCCTGAATCTGCCGGCGGATACCCAGCTGAAAGAGACCGAACGGCGCATTGCGATCCGCCGCCACAGCGGTTACCTGGTTGATTTCCCGATGGAGCAGGAGCGGGTCGCCAGCGTCATCCTGCATGATGCGCGCGGACAGGCGATTCCGGTGGGCAGCCAGGTGCGCAGGACCTCGCGCAGCAATGCGGTGGTGGGGTATGACGGCATCGCCTGGCTGGAAAATCTCAGCGATGTGAACCCGCTTGAGGTAATAACGCCTGACGGGAAGCGCTGCACGACCACCCTGAGCGTGGGGGCAAACCCGGAGCACAGACTGGAAACCTACGGTCCGCTGGTTTGTCGGGAGGGGCCATGAGGCGCCTGCTGCTGTGGGTGCTGCTGCTGTTCTCCGGCGGCGGCTGGGCGGCATGTACCGTCAGTACGGTCAATGCGTCGTTTGGCAGCGTCACGTCGTTCGCGCTCAGCGGAACCGGAGAGGTGGAAACGACCGGCACGCTGGTGGTGGCGTGTGATACCGTGCTCAACGTTCTGACCAACGACTCGGTGACGCTGAACTACACCGCGGCATCGGTGTCGGGCAGCAGTCGCGCGACCATGAAACGTACGGATAATGCGGCCATCGCGGACGTTATCCCCACCCGACTGTGCGGATTATCGGGCTGCGCGAGCAGCAGCGAGGTGCAGATAAGTAAATCGTATACCTGGAGCGGAAACACTCTGCTGGGATTGCTGGGGTCAAAGCAGTACAACATTCCGCTCTATTTTCGCACCGTCGCCGGGCAAAACGTCACCGCCGGGCCTTACCAGGTACTGTTGACGTTCAGCATCAACTACAGCGTCTGCGCGTTAGGCGTGGGAAGCCTGTGTACGAATCCCCAGACGGGAACTGCAACGACCACTATTCTGCTTAACATGACCGTTACCAACGACTGCAGCGCGATGACCACCCCGGACGTGAACTTTAACAGCGCGCCGCTGGTGCAAAGTTTCCCGACCGTCTCGCAGGCGATTGCTGTTACCTGTACCAAAGGCAGTACTTATACCATCGGCATTAATAATGGTGCTAACGCGCTGAACAACGTGCGGCGGATGGTGAGCGGCAGCAACTATATGAGCTACGACATCTATAAAGAAGCCACGACTAACCGCTGGGGCGGCAGCGGCACCGAGCGCTGGACCAGCGCGACGTCGTCGCAGGTCAGCACGGACGGTTTACTGCGCACCTACAACTACACCGCAAAAGTCCTGACCAGTCAGGCCACGCCCCCCGCCGGCACCTACACCGACACGCTGATTGTCGACGTGGCGTTTTAACCCCGCGCTTTTCCCTTTCTCAAATGTAAAGTTCCTGTGGGCAGTGCCGATAACACCGTTAATAAATCTATGAGAAGGTGTTGTATGTTGAACCGTATCCGCGTTGTCACAATGCTCATGATGGTGCTGGTCATTTTCGCACTTCTTCAGCTCATTTCCGGCGGGCTTTTTTTCTCGTCATTGAAACAGAACCAGGACAGCTTCGCGGCCTCGAACGATCTCCGCCTGCAGCAGAGTGAACTCACGTCGACGTGGGATCTGATGCTGCAAACGCGTATCAACCTGAGCCGCTCGTCCGCGCGCATGATGATGGACCCCAACAATCAGCAGAGCAGCGCGAAAACCGATCTGTTGAAAAATGCCCGCGCCACCCTCGCTGACGCCGCTAAACACTACGACGCCTTCAAAAAGATTACGCCGCAGCCTGCCATGGAGCAGGTGAGCCAGAATATTGATGAAAAATACAGCGCCTACCATGCCGGTCTGACGGAGCTGATTCAGTTCCTGGAGAGCGGCAACATGGACGCCTATTTCGCGCAGCCGACGCAAGGGATGCAAAACGCCCTCGGCGCGGCGCTTGGGGAATACGCGAAGGCCAGCGGTGACCTGTATCACTCGGCCTTTACGGAAAGCCAGAATGACTACCGTTTTGCGAAATGGCAGATGGCGGTACTGGCGCTGGCGCTGGTCATCGTGCTGGTTGCGGTATGGTACGGCATTCGCCATATCCTGCTGAATCCTCTCGGCCGCGTGATTGCCCACATTCGTGAAATTGCCGGCGGTGACCTGACCAAAACGCTGACCGTTTCCGGGCGCAATGAGATCACCGAGCTGGCAAACAGCGTTGACCATATGCAGCGTTCGCTTATTGAGACCGTCGCCAACGTGCGTAACGGGTCAGAGGCGATCTATACCGGCACCAGCGAAATCGCAATGGGGAATAACGATCTCTCTTCCCGCACCGAACAGCAGGCGTCCGCCCTGGAAGAGACGGCCGCCAGCATGGAGCAGCTCACCGCAACCGTGAAGCAGAACGCCGATAACGCCCGCCAGGCGTCTCAGCTGGCGGAAAGTGCCTCCGAGACGGCGCAGCGCGGTGGTCGCGTGGTGGATGGCGTGGTCAAAACCATGCACGAAATCGCCGACAGCTCGAAGAAAATTGCCGACATCATCAGCGTGATCGACGGCATAGCTTTTCAGACCAACATTCTGGCGCTGAACGCCGCCGTGGAAGCGGCGCGCGCGGGCGAACAGGGTCGCGGGTTTGCCGTAGTGGCCGGGGAAGTGCGTAACCTGGCCAGCCGCAGCGCCAACGCGGCAAAAGAGATCAAGTCGCTGATTGAAGATTCCGTCTCCCGCGTGGATACCGGCTCCGTGCTGGTGGAAAGCGCCGGGGAGACCATGAATGACATCGTGAATGCCGTTACTCGCGTGACGGACATCATGGGTGAAATCGCCTCTGCGTCCGATGAGCAGAGTCGTGGTATCGACCAGGTTGCCCTGGCGGTATCGGAAATGGATCGCGTGACACAGCAAAACGCCGCCCTGGTGCAGGAGTCCGCCGCGGCGGCCGCTGCCCTGGAAGACCAGGCGAGCCGTCTGAAGATGGCCGTCTCGGCGTTTCGTCTCGCTTCACTCGCTGGAAACACGGTCGCCCCGCAGGCGACGTATCGCGCGCCAGCCGTTGAATCGGCTGCCAACCGTACGCGTACCGCGACGACCGGACAAGATGAAAACTGGGAAACATTTTGACTGACAATTAAACCGCGGCTGCTTGCCGCTTGATGGGAGCGTGGATGTTAAATCGTATTCGTATCTCGACCACACTGTTTTTGATTCTGATCCTTTGCGGTGTGTTGCAGGTTGGCAGTAACGGGTTGTCTTTTTGGGCGTTTCGCGATGGCTATCAGAATTTGCAGGAAGTTGAGGCGAGTAACCAGCAGCGCTCCGCACTGGCACAAACGCGTGCCGTGCTGTTGCAGGCAAGCACCGCGCTGAACAAGGCGGGAACCTTAACCGCCCTGAGCTATCCGCCGGATGACATTAAAGCGCTGATGGCGACCGCGCGCGACAGCCTGAAACAGGCAGACGCACAGTTTAAGGCCTTTACGGCGCAGGCCGCCGACAGCGAGAAAGAGAAAGCGCTGAAGGCCGCCATGAAGACGAACTTTGACCAGTGGTACGGCGATCTGGACCACCAGGCGACCTGGCTTGAGAACAACCAGCTGTCGGACTTTATGACCGCGCCGGTTCAGGCCTCTCAGGCAGCGTTTGACGGCAGCTTTAACGCGTGGCAGCAGAATATTAACCAGACCGTTCAGCGTGCCGGTGAAGACAGCCGTAAAAGCTATCACATGTCCGGCGTCATCTTTGCCGCGGTTGTGATTCTGGCAGGGTTGCTGACCGGCGGGTCGCTGCTCTGGTCGCGCAGAATGATTGTGCAGCCGCTGGCGATCGTCAGCAGCCATTTCGACAGCATTGCGAAGGGGGACCTGGCGCGACCGGTGGCGGTGTTCGGCAGGAACGAAATTTCGGCGATCTTTGCCAGCCTGAAGGCGATGCAGGGATCGCTCAGGGAGACGGTATCCGACGTGCGTCAGGGCAGCTATGCCATGCACACCGGGATCTCAGAGATTGCGGCAGGTAATAACGATCTTTCATCCCGCACCGAGCAACAGGCGGCCTCGCTGGCGCAGACGGCGGCCAGCATGGAGCAGCTGACCGCGACGGTAAGCCAGAACGCCGATAATGCGCGTCAGGCGTCTGACCTGTCAAAACAGGCGGCGATGACGGCGAAGAAGGGCGGCGATCAGGCCTCTCACGTCGCCAGCACTATGCAGGAGATTGCCACCAGCTCGCAGAAAATTGGTGACATCATCAGCGTGATTGACGGTATCGCGTTCCAGACCAATATTCTGGCGCTGAACGCCGCGGTTGAAGCGGCGCGTGCCGGGGAGCAGGGGCGCGGGTTTGCGGTGGTGGCGGGTGAAGTGCGTAACCTGGCCAGCCGCAGCGCCAACGCGGCAAAAGAAATTAAGGTGCTGATTGAAGAGTCGGTTTCGCGCGTCCAGCAGGGCTCAACGCTGGTGGACACGGCGGCGAAAACGATGAACGAGATTGTCACCTCCGTCACGCGGGTAAACGACATCATGGGCGAAATTGCCTCTGCGTCGGACGAACAGCGTCGCGGCATTGAGCAGGTTGCCCAGGCTGTCAGCCAGATGGATCAGGTCACGCAACAAAACGCCTCGCTGGTCGAGGAAGCGGCAGCGGCAACCGATCAGCTGGCCAGCCAGGCGGATCGTCTGACCGGGCTGGTCGCGGTATTTAATGTGAAAGAGCACGTTGAAGCAGTAACAGAAGTCGGGCGGTCGCAGGCCGTGCCAGTTGTATCCTGAATGTAATTAAGAAGGCGCTATGACATCACCAATGCCCCCTGGGCAAACGTCATTATTGTTGCAGATGACACAGCGCCTCGCGCTGTCCGACGCGCATTTTCGTCGGATATGTCAGTTAATCTACCAGCGTGCGGGGATCGTGCTTGCGGATCATAAGCGAGACATGGTCTACAACCGTCTGGTGCGGCGCTTGCGTACGCTGGGGCTGGATGATTTTGGTCGCTATCTGAGCATGCTCGAGGCGAACCAGAACAGCGCTGAGTGGCAGGCATTTATTAACTCCTTAACCACCAACCTGACGGCGTTTTTCCGTGAAGCTCACCACTTCCCGGTACTGGCAGAGCACGCGCGCCGTCGCACCGGGGAGTACCGCGTCTGGAGTGCGGCCGCCTCGACGGGCGAAGAGCCTTACTCGCTGGCGATCACCCTTGCCGACACGCTGGGAATGACGCCCGGACGCTGGAAAGTTTACGCCAGCGATATCGATACCGAGGTGCTGGAGAAGGCGCGCAACGGTGTTTATCGCCAGGATGAGCTGAAAACGCTGTCGCCGCAGCAGCTGCAGCGTTATTTCATGCGCGGCACAGGCCCGCATGAAGGCCTGGTACGCGTACGCCAGGAGCTGGCGAACTGCGTCGAGTTCGCGCCCGTTAACCTGCTGGATAAGCAGTACAACGTGCCGGGGCCGTTCGACGCCATTTTTTGCCGTAACGTCATGATCTATTTTGATAAAACGACGCAACAGGACATTCTGCGTCGGTTTGTTCCGTTGCTCAAGCCTGACGGTTTACTGTTTGCCGGGCACTCGGAAAACTTCAGCAACCTCGCGCGTGAGTTTAGCCTGCGTGGGCAAACGGTATATGCGCTGAGTAAGGAAAAAGCATGAGTAAAATCAGGGTATTGTCTGTCGATGATTCAGCGCTGATGCGTCAGATCATGACTGAAATCATCAATAGCCACAGCGACATGGAGATGGTGGCGACAGCGCCCGATCCCCTGGTAGCGCGGGATTTAATTAAAAAATATAACCCCGATGTGCTAACGCTGGATGTCGAGATGCCGCGCATGGATGGCATAGATTTCCTCGAAAAGTTAATGCGTCTTCGGCCCATGCCGGTGGTGATGGTCTCCTCCCTGACCGGGAAAGGATCGGAAATCACCCTGCGCGCGCTGGAGTTGGGGGCGGTGGATTTTGTCACCAAACCGCAGCTCGGCATTCGTGAAGGGATGCTGGCGTACAGCGAAATGATCGCCGAGAAAATTCGCACCGCGTCGCGCGCGAAGCTTGCCGCCCACACGCCGCTGGCCGCGCCGGCAACCCTGAAGGCCGGCCCGTTACTCAGCTCGGAAAAACTGCTGGTCATTGGAGCGTCAACCGGAGGAACAGAGGCAATTCGCCATGTACTCCAGCCATTGCCGCTTTCAAGTCCGGGTATTCTGATCACTCAGCATATGCCGCCAGGCTTTACCCGTTCGTTCGCCGAACGCCTGAACAAGCTGTGCCAGATCAGCGTGAAAGAGGCGGAAGACGGCGAGCGCGTGCTTCCGGGACATGCGTATATCGCCCCGGGCGACAAGCATATGGAGCTGTCGCGCAGCGGCGCTAACTATCAGATCAAAATTCATGACGGACCGCCGGTTAACCGGCACCGTCCGTCGGTGGATGTGCTGTTTCATTCGGTGGCGAAACATGCGGGGCGCAACGCCGTTGGGGTGATCCTGACGGGGATGGGCAACGACGGTGCCGCCGGAATGCTTGCAATGCACCAGGCTGGCGCCTGGACGATTGCGCAGAATGAAGCAAGTTGTGTGGTGTTCGGCATGCCGCGCGAGGCCATCAATATGGGTGGCGTGAGCGAAGTGGTCGATCTTAGCCAGGTAAGCCAGCAGATGCTGGCGAAAATCAGTGCCGGACAGGCAATACGTATTTAAAGAGGAGTGTAGTTTTATGGCGGACAAAGAGCTCAGATTTTTGGTTGTGGACGACTTTTCCACCATGCGTCGCATTGTGCGTAACCTGCTGAAAGAGTTGGGCTTCAACAACGTTGAAGAAGCTGAAGATGGCGTTGATGCGCTGAACAAACTGCAGGCTGGCGGGTTTGGTTTTGTCATCTCTGACTGGAACATGCCAAACATGGACGGTCTGGAACTGCTGAAAACCATTCGTGCAGACGCGGCAATGGCCTCTCTGCCGGTTCTGATGGTTACCGCAGAAGCGAAGAAAGAGAACATCATTGCCGCTGCACAGGCGGGCGCAAGCGGCTATGTGGTGAAGCCATTTACCGCGGCGACCCTGGAAGAGAAGCTCGGCAAGATCTTCGAGAAACTCGGCATGTGAGGTGTTGGTCATGATGCAACCTGCTATGAAACCCGTTGAAGAACACTCGCCGAGCGACATCATCGTCCGCATCGGCAGCCTGACGCGCATGCTGCGCGACAGCCTGCGTGAGCTGGGACTGGATCAGGCGATTGCCGAAGCGGCGGAAGCGATTCCTGATGCCCGCGATCGTCTGGACTACGTGGTACAGATGACCGCCCAGGCCGCGGAGCGTGCGCTGAACAGCGTTGAAGCGTCACAGCCGCACCAGGATGCGATGGAAAAGGGTGCGAAAGCGCTGAGCAAACGCTGGGACGAGTGGTTTGAAAACCCGATCGAGCTGGCGGATGCCCGCGAGCTGGTGACGGATACCCGTCAGTTCCTGGGTGATGTGCCGGGTCACACCAGCTTCACCAACGCCCAACTGTTGGACATCATGATGGCGCAGGATTTCCAGGACCTCACCGGTCAGGTTATCAAGCGCATGATGGATGTGATCCAGGAGATTGAGCGCCAGCTGCTGATGGTCCTGCTGGAGAACATCCCGGAACCGGCAGCCCGTCCAAAACGCGAGAACGAAAGCCTGCTCAATGGTCCACAGCTCGACGCCAGCAAGGCGGGCGTTGTGGCAAGCCAGGATCAGGTAGACGACCTGCTGGACAGCCTCGGCTTCTGATGGTCCGTTCCGCCTCAGGAGGTTAACGCCCCCTGAGGCGGTTTGCGCCAAAATCACCGAAAAGAGCCCGAATAAACGGGCTTTTCCCGCCATTGGATTTCCGCTGCGCTGGCATGATACCCGTGACGTAATGGGCTGAGCATGCACTGTGGCAGAAGAGAACGACGACAAAACGGAAGCCCCCACACCCCACCGACTTGAAAAAGCGCGTGAGGAAGGGCAGATCCCCCGATCCCGAGAATTGACCTCCCTGCTGATCCTTATCGTAGGCGTGTGCATTATCTGGTGGGGCGGGGAGTCGCTCGCCCGCAAGCTGGCGGGAATGCTCTCAACCGGCTTACGGTTTGACCACAGCATGGTCAACGATCCGAACCTGATACTCAGCCAGATTATTCAGCTTATTAAAGGGGCCATGGTCGCGCTGCTGCCCCTGATTACCGGGGTTGTGCTGGTCGCGCTGGTTTCTCCGGTGATGCTCGGCGGTCTGGTTTTTAGCGCCAAATCGCTGCAGCCGAAATTCTCCAAACTGAACCCGCTGCCGGGCATTGCGAAAATGTTCTCTGCCCAGACCGGGGCCGAGCTGCTCAAAGCCATTCTCAAATCGGTGCTGATGGGCAGTTCCGCGGGGTTTTACCTCTGGTACCACTGGCCGGAGATGATGCGTCTTATCAGCGAGTCTCCCCTTACCGCGATGAGCAACGCGCTGAATCTGGTCGGGCTCTGCGCGCTGCTGGTGGTGCTCAGCATAATCCCGATGGTGGGGTTTGACGTGATCTTCCAGCTTTACACCCACTTCAAGAAGCTGCGGATGTCGCGTCAGGATATCCGTGACGAATACAAGCAGATGGAAGGTGACCCGCACGTCAAAGGGCGTATCCGCCAGATGCAGCGTGCCGCCGCCCGTCGCCGCATGATGGACGATGTGCCAAAGGCCGACGTCATCGTCACCAACCCGACACACTATTCCGTTGCGCTGCGCTATGACGAAAACAAAATGAGCGCGCCGAAGGTGGTGGCGAAAGGGGCGGGACTGATCGCGCTGCGCATCCGCGAAATTGGCACCGAACACCGCGTGCCGATCCTCGAAGCCCCTCCGCTGGCGCGTGCCCTGTACCGCCATGCGGATATTGGACAACAGATCCCCGGACAACTCTACGCCGCCGTGGCGGAAGTGCTGGCCTGGGTATGGCAGTTGAAGCGCTGGCGTCTGGCCGGTGGTCAACGGCCTGTGAAACCTGAGAACCTTCCGGTGCCTGCCGCGCTGGATTTTATGAACGAGAAGGACACTGATGGCTAATCTGGTGGCAATGTTGCGCCTGCCCGGCAACCTGAAATCGACCCAATGGCAGATCCTTGCCGGACCGATTCTGATCCTGCTAATTCTGTCGATGATGGTACTGCCGCTTCCGGCGTTCATCCTCGATCTGCTTTTCACTTTCAATATTGCGCTGTCCATTATGGTGCTGCTGGTGGCGATGTTCACCCAGCGTACCCTGGAGTTCGCCGCGTTCCCGACCATTCTGCTGTTCACCACCTTGCTCAGACTGGCGCTGAACGTGGCGTCCACGCGTATCATCCTGATGGAAGGCCACACTGGTGCGGCAGCGGCGGGTAAAGTGGTGGAGGCGTTCGGTCACTTCCTGGTGGGCGGCAATTTCGCTATCGGTATCGTGGTGTTCGTTATCCTCGTTATCATCAACTTTATGGTTATCACCAAAGGTGCAGGGCGTATCGCGGAAGTGGGCGCGCGTTTTGTGCTGGACGGGATGCCGGGCAAGCAGATGGCGATCGACGCCGACCTGAACGCCGGCCTTATCGCCGAAGATGAAGCCAAAAAACGCCGTTCGGAAGTGACGCAGGAGGCGGACTTCTACGGCTCCATGGACGGTGCGAGTAAGTTTGTGCGCGGCGACGCCATCGCGGGCATTCTGATCATGGTGATTAACGTGGTCGGCGGCCTGCTGGTGGGGGTACTGCAGCACGGAATGGACATGGGCCACGCGGCGGAAAGCTATACGCTGCTGACCATTGGTGACGGTCTGGTCGCTCAGATCCCGGCGCTGGTTATCTCCACGGCGGCGGGTGTGATTGTCACCCGCGTCAGCACCGACCAGGACGTTGGCGAGCAGATGGTGGGCCAGCTGTTCAGTAACCCGCGCGTTATGCTGCTGGCCGCTGCGGTTCTCGGCTTGCTCGGCCTGGTGCCGGGGATGCCAAACCTCGTCTTCCTGCTGTTCACTGCGGCTCTGCTGGGGCTTGCCTGGTGGATGCGCGGCCGTGAAATCAAACCGGCGGCGGAGCCTGTTCCGGTCAAAATGCCGGAGAACAACCAGGCCGTAGAAGCCACCTGGAACGACGTTCAGCTGGAAGATTCCCTGGGAATGGAGGTCGGGTATCGCCTGATCCCGATGGTCGATTTCCAGCAGGACGGCGAGCTGCTTGGCCGTATCCGCAGTATTCGTAAAAAATTCGCGCAGGATATGGGCTTTCTGCCGCCGGTTGTGCACATCCGGGACAATATGGACCTGCCGCCCGCGCGCTATCGCATCCTGATGAAAGGTGTCGAAATTGGCAGCGGTGATGCCTATCCGGGCCGCTGGCTGGCGATCAACCCGGGCACCGCCGCAGGCACGCTGCCGGGCGAACAAACCATCGACCCTGCCTTTGGCCTGGCCGCCATCTGGATTGAAAGCGCGCTGAAAGAGCAGGCGCAGATCCAGGGGTACACGGTTGTCGAAGCCAGTACCGTGGTGGCGACCCACCTTAACCACCTGATTGGGCAATTCTCGGCGGAGCTGTTTGGCCGTCAGGAGGCGCAGCAGCTGCTCGACCGCGTCACGCAGGAGATGCCGAAGCTGACCGAAGATCTGGTTCCGGGCGTGCTGACCTTGACCACGCTGCACAAGGTGCTGCAAAACCTGCTCGAAGAAAAGGTGCCGATCCGCGATATGCGCACCATTCTGGAAACGCTGGCAGAGCATGCGCCAATCCAGAGCGATCCGCACGAGCTGACGGCGGTGGTGCGCGTGGCGCTGGGACGCGCGATCACCCAGCAGTGGTTCCCGGGAACCGGGGAAGTGCAGGTCATTGGCCTCGATACGCCGCTTGAGCGTCTGCTGCTTCAGGCCCTGCAGGGCGGTGGCGGGCTGGAGCCGGGTCTGGCGGACCGCCTGCTGGCGCAAACGCAGGAGGCGCTTGCGCGTCAGGAGATGCTGGGCGCACCGCCGGTGCTGCTGGTGAACCACGCGCTGCGTCCGCTGCTGTCGCGCTTCCTGCGCCGCAGCCTGAACCAGCTGGTCGTGCTGTCGAATCTGGAGCTGTCGGATAACCGCCATATCCGCATGACGGCGACGATTGGAGGAAAATAATGCGTAAATGGCTATGGATTTTGCTCTTCCCGCTGGCGGCGCAGGCTGCCGGAGAAGGCACCTGGCAGGCAAGCAGCATGGGCGTGACGCTCAGCAACCGGGGCGTGGCGATGTCCTCTAACCCGCTGGCGTCTTCTGACGCGGTATCCGGCCTGATGGGCCTTGTGGTCTGGAACTACCGGCTGATTGGCCCAACGCCTGCCGGGCTGCGGGTGCGCCTCTGTTCTCAGACGCGCTGCACGGAAATCGACGGAGAAAGCGGTACGACGCAGGCCTTCAACGGCGTGCCGGCAATCGAACCTTTGCGTTTTATCTGGGAAGTGCCGGGTGGGGGACGTTTGATCCCGGCGCTGAAGGTGCAGAGTAATTCCGTCATCGTGAACTATCGCTAAATCCCGCCTGACCTGCAGCCATCAGCATTTCTGATGGCTGCCTCGCAAAAATAGACCTCTCATTTTGAACTAAAAGAAACGCTGTTTTATAAAACGGTGACACGCGTAATGATACTCTTTGCATTTTTGCCAGCCAGACCCTATTGGTGGCAGAAATAGAAAGGTATCACCAGGACGATACTTCTACTGTAGCCGTGTAAAAACTCCCGGAACAGGTTTGCTGACAGGGAGTCTCCCAAACGTGACCAGGGGTGACGGTAATGAAAACACGCAAAATTGGATTGGCAAACTACCTTGCTTATGGGGCAGGCGATTTTCTTGGGGCGGGAACCACCGCCCTGACGGCGGCCTGGCTTTTATATTTTTATACGACGTTCTGCGGGCTCACGCCGATAGAAGCAACGTTCATCTTCGCCGCCGCCAGGGTGCTGGATGCCGTTGTCAGCCCGCTGATGGGCTTTCTGACGGATAACTTCGGTACGACGTGGCTCGGTAGGCGCTTTGGCCGCCGTAAGTTTTTCATTCTGCTCGGCATTCCCTGCGTATTCAGCTATTCCCTGATGTGGGTCGGGGACATGAGTTTTTGGTATTACCTGCTTACGTATCTGATATTCGATATCGTCTATACCATGATCCTGGTTCCCTATGAAACGCTGGTTCCGGAGATGACGGACGACTTCAAACAGAAAACCAAATTTTCGGGCGCGCGTATCTCAATGGCGCAGATGTCCGCCATTCTGGCCTCATTCCTGCCGGGGATCCTCCTCACGCAGTTCGGTAAAGACAACGCGATTTCCTTCTTTTACGCAAGTCTGGTCTTTTCTGTCCTGTGCGCGCTGATGCTGACCTTTGTCTGGTTCTTCACCTGGGAGCGGCCGCGCGAAGAGTGGTCCGAAGCGGCCCTGCGCGCGGAAGAAGAGAAGAAAACACTCACGCTCGGGCAGAGCCTGAACCGTCTGTTCGTGGAGCTAAGCTCGACGCTGCGAGTAAGGATTTTCCGTCAGCATCTGGGCATGTACCTGGGCGGCTATATCGCCCAGGACGTCTTTAATGCCGTGTTTACCTACTACGTGGTCTTTGTACTGATGCAGGAAGCGTCAATGGCTTCAAACCTGCTGGGCACAATGGCCATCTTCCAGTTCCTCGCCGTGATCGGCATGATCCCGCTGTGCATACGCTTTGGACCTGCGCCGTCTTACCGCATGGTGGTGGTGCTGTTCGGCCTGGCTTCTCTCTGTTACGCCATGCTCTATTACGCGGGACTGAGTGACGTCTACGCTCTGCTGCTGCTTGTCTCAGCGGTGGCCGGCCTTGGTCGGGGCGGTATCAACTATGTGCCGTGGAACACCTATACCTACATTGCTGATGTGGACGAAGCGATCACCGGGCAGCGTCGCGAGGGCATCTTCGCCGGCATCATGACCCTCACCCGTAAAGCGTCTCAGGCCGGTGCGGTGATGCTGGTGGGCATCGTGATGCAGATGTCCGGCTTTGTCAGCGGTCAGAAAGTGCAGCCTGCGGAAGTGAGCCACACCATTCTGATGATCCTGAGCATCGGAACCCTTCTGGTGCTGTTCTGCGGCTTCCTTGTCTCCCTGCGCTTCAGGCTCAATCTGCAAACCCACAGCACGCTGCGCGAAGAGACCGCGAAAATGCGCGAGTCCGGCTGTGCGATGCCTGAAGCGGCAACCCCGCAAGCCCGTGCCACCGTGGAAATGCTGGCCGGTATGCCGTTCGAATCCCTTTGGGGCAACAACAACATCGGTTACCTGAACCGCAATAAGCCAGCGGCCCTTTCGCTGAAGGATCGCGCAGTACTGAATTCGTCATATCACGGAGGTTAAGATCATGAAAGTTTGGCCTGTCAAACATAGCCCGCTACTGCGCCAGCCAGAGCGCTTTATTGCCAGGGATGAGCTGAAATCGCTGATTCAAAAAGTGACGCACGGTCTGGTCAATATCCACGACAAAACGGGGGAGTTTTTGCTGCGGCTGGACGACGGACGCGCGATCGATACCAAAGGCTGGGCCGGCTGGGAATGGACGCACGGCGTCGGTTTGTACGGTATTTTGCAGTATTACAGCCAGACCGGCGACGAGGGGATGCGCGATATTATCGACCGCTGGTTTGCTGACCGTTTTGCGGAAGGGGCAACCACCAAAAACGTGAATACCATGTCACCGTTCCTGACCCTCGCGTATCGCTACGAAGAAACCCGAAACCCGGCCTGGCTCCCATGGCTGGAAAGCTGGGCGGAGTGGGCGATGAACGACATGCCGCGCACTGAACACGGCGGCATGCAGCATATCACTCTGGCGGAAGAGAACCATCAGCAGATGTGGGATGACACGCTGATGATGACGGTGCTGCCGCTGGCGAAAATCGGTAAGCTGCTCAACAAACCTGACTACGTAGAAGAAGCCGTTTATCAGTTCCTGCTGCATGTGCAAAACCTGATGGATCGTGAAACCGGCTTGTGGTTCCACGGCTGGAATTATGAAGGCAACCATAATTTTGCTCGTGCCCGCTGGGCCCGCGGCAACAGCTGGCTCACCATCGTGATCCCGGACTTCCTCGAACAGGTGGATCTGCCGGAAAACAATGCCGTACGTCGCTATCTGGTGCAGGTGCTGAATGCCCAGATTGCCGCGCTGGCGAAATGTCAGGACGACAGCGGCCTGTGGCATACGCTGCTCGACGATCCTCACTCCTATCTGGAGGCCTCAGCCACGGCAGGTTTTGCCTACGGGATCCTGAAAGCGGTGCGTAAGCGTTACGTTGGTGCAGAATATGCTGACGTTGCAGATAAAGCGATTCGCGGTATCGTGAAAAATATCTCACCGGATGGAGAGCTGCTGCAAACGTCGTTCGGTACGGGGATGGGAAGCAATCTTGAGTTTTATCGCCAGATCCCGCTGACGTCGATGCCGTATGGACAGGCAATGGCGATTCTGTGCCTAACGGAATATTTACGGAAATATTTTTGATGATAAAAAACCCGGCGAGTGCCGGGTTTCTTTTTTTACATACGCTCTACGGTTTCGATACCCAGGGTATCCAGACCCAGCTTCAGGGTCTTCGCCGTGAGCTGCGCCAGCTTCAGGCGGCTGTTGCGGACCGATTCATTTTCCGCAGACAGAATAGGGCAGTGCTCGTAGAAGCCGGAGAACAGACCCGCCAGATCGTACAGATAAGCACACATCACGTGCGGAGTGCCGTCACGGGCGACAACCGTCAGCGTCTCTTCGAACTGCAGCAGGCGCGCCGCCAGCTGCGCTTCACGATCTTCCGTGATGGTCACGGCAGCATTCGCCAGCGCGCTTTCGTCGATATTGGCTTTACGGAATACCGAGAGCACGCGGGTATAGGCGTACTGCATATACGGCGCGGTGTTGCCTTCGAACGCCAGCATGTTATCCCAGTCGAAGATATAGTCGGTGGTCCGGTTCTTGGAGAGATCCGCGTATTTCACCGCACCGATACCCACGGCGTTGGCCAGTTTTTCCAGCTCATCGGCAGGCATATCCGGGTTCTTCTCTGCCACCAGGCGACGGGCGCGTTCCAGCGCTTCGTCCAGCAGGTCGGAAAGCTTCACGGTACCGCCCGCGCGGGTTTTGAACGGCTTGCCGTCTTTACCCAGCATCATGCCGAACATGTGGTGCTCCAGCGGAACGCAGTCTGGCACGTAGCCGGCTTTACGCACGATCGTCCACGCCTGCATCAGGTGCTGGTGCTGACGGGAGTCGATGTAGTAAAGCACGCGGTCGGCATGCAGCGTTTCGTAACGGTATTTCGCGCAGGCGATATCGGTGGTGGTGTAGAGGTAGCCGCCATCCTTTTTCTGGATGATCACGCCCATCGGTTCGCCTTCCTTGTTTTTGTACTCATCAAGGAACACTACCGTTGCGCCTTCGCTCTCAACCGCCAGGTTTTTCGCTTTAAGGTCGGCCACAATGCCCGGCAGCATTGGGTTGTACAGGCTTTCACCCATCACGTCGTCACGGGTCAAGGTGACGTTCAGACGGTTATAGGTGAGCTGGTTCTGAGACATGGTAATGTCGACCAGCTTGCGCCACATCTCGAGGAAGTATTGATCGCCGCCCTGCAGTTTTACCACGTAGCTGCGCGCGCGCTCGGCAAAGGCTTCGTCTTCATCGTAGTGTTTTTTGGCTTCGCGGTAGAACCCTTCCAGGTCCGCCAGCGCCATTTCACCCGCGTTTTCCTGCTGCTGTTTTTCCAGGTAGGCAATCAGCATGCCGAACTGCGTACCCCAGTCGCCCACGTGGTTCGCGCGGATCACCTTGTGACCGAGGAACTCGAGGGTGCGCACTGCGGCATCACCGATGATGGTGGAGCGCAGGTGACCAACGTGCATCTCTTTCGCCACGTTCGGGGCAGAGTAGTCGATCACGACGGTCTGCGCCTCCGGCCGGGAAACGCCCAGACGGTCAGATTTCAGCGCCGCGTCAACGTGGCTGGCCAGGAACGCCGGTTCCAGGAAGATATTGATAAAGCCCGGGCCGGCAATTTCGGTTTTGCTGGCAATGCCGGTGAGGTCCAGATGCGTCAGTACCTGCTCAGCGAGCTGTCGCGGCGGCATGCCCAGTTTTTTAGCCACTGCCATCACGCCATTAGCCTGATAGTCGCCAAACTGTACTTTTGCTGACTGACGAACCTGCGGTTCGCAATCCGCAGGTGCGCCTGCGGCAATCAGTGCCTGACTGACTTTTTCGGAGAGAAGAGCCTGAATATTCACCTGGATACCTTACGTTTTTGATGCGGGCCTACAACCGCCCGCGCCAGTTAAAGAATTTAGGGCGGGAGTATACTGCAAATGCCTTCTGACGTCAGCATCGCGGGGGCCGAAGAGTGTTCAGAATCCAGGCTAAGAAGGAGTGCATAATCATGCAGTCATAAAAAGCCGTATTCTGCGGTTGGTCAAAACAGGGCAACAGAGTAAATTAGCGCCTTTGCGACACGAAAAGAGACTGATTTATGGCGAACTGGCAATCCATTGATGAACTGCATGATATTTCCGCAGATTTACCGCGCTTCACCCAGGCGTTCACAGAACTTGCCACCCGTCTCGGTCTGGATATCGCGCCGCTTGAGGCCGATCACATCTCTTTGCGCTGTCATCAGAACGCGACCGCCGAGCGCTGGCGCCGCGGGTTCGAACAGTGTGGCGAGCTGCTGTCCGAGAACATTATTAACGGTCGCCCCATTTGCCTGTTCAAACTGCACCAGCCGGTCTGCGTAGCGCACTGGCAATTCACCGTGGTTGAGCTGCCGTGGCCGGGCGAAAAACGCTATCCGCACGAAGGCTGGGAACATATCGAAATTGTCCTGCCGGGTGAGCCGGAAACGCTGAGCGCCCGCGCGCTGGCTCTGTTATCTGATGAAGGCTTAAGCAAGCCGGGGATCGTTGTGAAGACAAGCTCACCCAAAGGCGAGCGCGAGCGTTTACCTAACCCGACGCTGGCCGTCACGGACGGACAGGTCACGGTGAAGTTTCATCCGTGGACCATTGAGCAGATCGTTGCCAGCGAAGCCTGAGAGTTGTGATTCCACGCTGAGACCGAAAGCGAGCAGCGTGTCATGATGGTGTGTTACGTGGATTTTAAGGAGGATTGGATGGCGCTGCTGGAGATTTGCTGTTACAGCGTGGAGTGTGCCGTGACTGCACAACGGCAGGGTGCTGACCGCATTGAACTGTGCGCGGCCCCGAAAGAAGGCGGGTTAACGCCCTCGTACGGCGTGTTGAAGTCTGCCCGCGAGGCTGTCACCGTTCCGGTACACCCGATTATTCGTCCTCGCGGCGGTGATTTTTGTTACACGCCGGGCGAGTTCGGTGCCATGCTTGAAGATATCGCCCTCGTGCGCGATCTGGGATTCCCCGGGCTGGTGATCGGTCTTCTTGATGAAGACGGTCAGGTCTGCCTGCCGCGTATGCGTCAGGTTATGGACGCCGCAAAAGGGATGGCCGTCACTTTTCATCGCGCGTTTGATATGTGCAAAGATCCCCTGCAAGCGTTTGATACGCTTGCCGAACTGGGTGTGGCGCGCATCCTGACATCCGGGCAGCAGGCCTCTGCTGAAAAAGGACTGCAATTAATTACGGAACTAAAAGCACATTCCGGTGTTCCAATAATAATGGCGGGTGCGGGAGTCCGTGCCAGCAATCTGGAACTGTTTTTAAACGCCGGGGTAGAAGAGCTTCACAGCTCGGCAGGCAAATGGATGCCGTCGCCCATGCGTTATCGCAATACAGGGTTGTCAATGTCGACGGATGCTGAAGCGGATGAGTATTCACGCTACGGTGTAGATGGAGAGTCGGTTGCGGAAATGAAGTCGCTGATTGAGCGCCATCACGTGTAGCAACGTACCGATTTTTACCGCGCATCATGTCGCCCAATATGATGCTTGCTTGTACCAGGCCCCTGCAATTTCAACAGGGGCCTTTTTTTCTCCTGTGCCCGGTGGCGCTGCGCTTACCGGGCCTACGAAAGCGAGGTAGGCCGGGTAAGGCGTAGCCGCCACCCGGCTAAAGGGCTACAGCTTCGTCGCAATCAACACCGCACGCATCGGGGCAGGATAGCCTTCAATGGTTTTGCTGTGGTCGGCCGGGTCGAGGAACTGCTCCAGCGATTCGGTGATCATCCAGTCGGTGCGGCGCTGTTCTTCGATAGACGTCACGCTGACGTCGGCAATCCGGACATCCACAAACCCGCACTTCTCCAGCCAGTTTTTCAGCGCCAGCGCGGAAGGGATGAAGTAAACGTTACGCATCTGCGCGTAGCGATCGCCCGGTACCAGAACGGCGTGTTCGTCACCTTCAATCACCAGCGTTTCCAGCACCAGCTCGCCGCCGCTGACCAACTGGTCTTTCAGTTGCCACAGGTGCTCAAGCGGAGAACGGCGGTGATACAGCACGCCCATGGAGAAGACGGTATCAAACGCCTTCAGGGCGGGGAGCTGCTCAATACCCAGCGGCAGCAGGTGCGCGCGCTGGTCGTTACCCAGCAGCTTACGCACCGCTTCAAACTGGCACAGGAAGAGCTGCATCGGGTCAATACCGACAGCCAGATGCGCCCCCGCGCCAATCATGCGCCACATGTGGTAACCGCTGCCGCAGCCGACGTCCAGAATGGTGCGCCCGGTCAGGTCGGAAAGATGCGGCAGAACGCGATCCCATTTCCAGTCAGAGCGCCACTCGGTATTGATGTTCACGCCGTAAAGGGAAAACGGCCCTTTGCGCCACGGCATCAGGTTACGCATCAGCGTTTCGATGCGGTTGACCTGACCTGCCGGAAGCGGCTCTTCACTCTCAGCGGTCACGCTGTGCAAGAGATCCAGACGATGCGGGGTCAGCTCGGGCAGAAACTCCACCGCGTTTGACCACTGCTTTAGCAGGCCGTGCTGCTGATCCCGCTGCCAGGCGGCAATCTGCGCAGGCAGCGTCTCCAGCCAGTGGGAGAGCTGGTTTTTGGCAATCAGCTGATAGAAGTTGCTGAACTCGATCATGCGGGTTCCCCCGCTTTCAGCGCCACCAGAGAGCCAAAGTTAAAGCACTGGAACCACAGTTCGCTATGCTCAAATCCGGCCTGACGCAGGCGCGCCTTGTGGGTTTCCACGGAGTCCGTCAGCATCACGTTTTCGAGCATGCTGCGCTTCTGGCTGATCTCCAGCTCGCTGTAGCCGTTCGCACGCTTGAAATCGTGGTGCATATTGAACAGCAGCTCGCCAACCTCGGCATCTTCAAAGCTGAATTTCTCTGAGAGCACCAGCGCGCCGCCAGGGTTCAGCCCTTTATAAATTTTGTTCAGCAGCAGCTGGCGGTCTTCAGGCACCAGGAACTGAAGGGTGAAATTCAGCACCACCATCGACGCGTTTTCGATCTCGATCTCGCGGATATCGCCTTCCACCACGTCCACCGGGGTAGGGGCTTTATAAGCATTAATATGGCGACGGCAGCGTTCAACCATGGCCGGGGAGTTATCGACGGCAATGATCCGGCAGCCTTCGTTGTGAACATTACGACGAACCGACAGCGTTGCCGCGCCGAGCGAGCAGCCCAGGTCATAGACCTGCGTGCCGGGTTGAACGAAGCGCTCAGCCAGCATGCCGATCATAGAGATAATATTGGAATAACCGGGAACAGAGCGCTGGATCATATCCGGGAAGACTTCGGCTACCCGTTCATCGAAGGTCCAGTCGCCCAGGCTGGCGATAGGCGCGGAAAAAAGCGTGTCGCGATCTGACATAACGTAAAAATCCGGGAAAAATAAAGTGGCGTATTGTGCGCTAATGGAGGGAGAAAACCAACTCCCACGGCATATACCACAGGTTTGCCAGCACCATCAGCACAAGTGAACACCAGGTTGCACTCATGCCGGAACGACGCCAGCGGAATAAGCGGTGGTGAAAGCCGTAATAATGCATCAGCCGGCCAGCAATCAGAAGCAGGCCGCAGATGTGCACCATCCAGGTTTCTGCGCCATTCATCTCCATAAAAAGCAGCAGGATTAATCCCGCGGGGATGTATTCGACCGCATTGCCGTGAATGCGAACAGCGCTCTGTAGCTCGGAAAACCCGCCGTCACCGTAAGAGACGCGGTACTGCATTCTGAGGCGCACAACATCAAATGAAAACTTAATCAGCAGTAATGCACCTAACACCGCATACAGCGCGCTGACCATACAAACTCCCTGTTTTTGGCAGATGGCACATCACTATGATAGGGGGTGATATCAGAAAAGAGAAGATTGTTGTGGGATGGAAGGGGCGCTGCCCACGGACGGCACCGCAGCCTGCAAGGCCTGCCAAAGAGCATCGACCAGTTCGGGCGCCTGGGCGATATCCGGCGTGTGCAAAAAGAGATACGGCGTGGTGGTATGTTCCCACTTCGCTAACGTTTGCAGCCAGACGGCGAACATCGCCTGGTTTTGCTGCATGTTATCGCTGCCGATAAACCGGACCATGGGGTGATGAGCGGTTACCAGGGCATGGACAGGCACTTTGGGCTTTTTGCGCTGCGCATCGATGATCGCCTCGCTGTGCGGTATTGCGCTGTGCACCGGACGGCTGTCGAGGATCACCCGGTTAACGGAACGCTCAAGCAGGCCGCGATTAAGCGCCTTTTCGGCTTCACCTTTTGCAAAAAACTCAGGATGCCTGACTTCCACGCCGTAGGTAAACGTCCGGGGCAGCGCATCAAGAAACTGCCAGAGTGCGGGCAGATCGCGTGGGCCAAAGACGGCCGGAAGCTGTAGCCAGTACTGACCGATGCGGTTCGCCAGCGGCGACATGCGCGTAAAAAATTCTTCAGTCAAATCCCCGCAGTTGCGCAGCGCGGCGTGGTGCGAAATGGTGGCCGGGAACTTGAAGCAGAAGCGGAAGTCGTCGGTGGTTTGTTCCCGCCAGCGCGCCACAATCTCTGCTTTGGGAAGCGCATACAGGGTGGTGTTACCCTCGACGCAGTTGAAGTGTCGGGCATATTCCTCAAGGCTGGTGATGCCAAGGCGCACCCATTTCGGGTGCGACCACTGGGGCAAACCGACATACATCATAGCGCGCTGATAATCTCATCCGTGCTGCGTACTCGGCCGATGCGCGGGAAGATATGGGTCATACTGCCCTGATGCTGTTCCGCGGAGGCCGCGCTGCAGGCATCTTCCGCAATCACCAGATTAAAGCCCAGCTCCCAGGCGTTACGGGCGGTAGACTCCACGCCGATATTGGTGGAAATGCCGCACAGAATGATGGTGTCGATGCCGCGACGGCGCAGCTGCAGCTCGAGATCGGTACCGTAGAATGCGCCCCACTGGCGTTTAGTCACTTCGATATCGCTGTCGCGTTTGCCGAGTGAGACCGGGTACGTCCACCAGTTTTCCGGCAGGGCATGTGCCGCAGCCTGCGCGTCGACGGGCTGTTTTAAGGCTTCGGCAAAATCAGCGGACCAGCCGACGCGCACCATGACAACAGGGGCACCGCTGGCGCGGCATTTTTCCGCCAGGCGGGCGGCGCGGCTGACGACATCGTCCGCAGCGTGCGGGCCGCCGGCAAAGGGCAGAATGCCTTCCTGTAAATCAATCACAACAAGCGCGGTTTTGCTGGCATCAAATGTTAACATCGTTACTCCCGTTAAATTAATCGCTTCCTGACACCATACGACGTGATGGCCTGTTATCGGTCGGATAATTTTGTTAATTTTTGTGAGAATACGCAATAAGAGTGCAGCAAACGAGCGTCTGGCCGTGGTTCGCTCTTATCGTCCGGCGGAATTTCCAGTATAATAGCCGCCTTTTTTCATCCAGTTGTGACATACAGAAAGCTGCGACATAGTAGCCTGCATACCAGGCGACATTTAGCCTGCGGCTAATTAAGGGATATCTCATGCGTACAGAATATTGCGGGCAGCTGCGTCAGTCCCACGTCGGACAGCAGGTCACCCTGTGTGGTTGGGTCAATCGTCGTCGTGATCTTGGTAGCCTTATCTTCATCGATATGCGCGACCGCGAAGGTATCGTTCAGGTGTTCTTCGATCCCGATCGCGCAGATGCGTTGAAGCTGGCTTCTGAGCTGCGTAATGAGTTCTGCATTCAGGTCACCGGTACCGTGCGTGCGCGTGACGAGAAAAACGTTAACGCGGACATGGCGACAGGCGCCATTGAAGTGCTGGCGTCCGATCTGACCATCATCAACCGTGCTGAAGCGCTGCCGCTGGACTCTAACCACGTCAACACTGAAGAAGCGCGTCTGAAATACCGCTACCTGGATCTGCGTCGCCCGGAAATGGCTCAGCGCCTGAAGACCCGTGCGAAAATCACCAGCCTGGTGCGTCGCTTTATGGATGACCACGGTTTCCTCGATATTGAAACCCCGATGCTGACCAAAGCCACGCCGGAAGGCGCGCGCGATTACCTGGTCCCATCCCGCGTTCATAAAGGCAAATTCTACGCGCTGCCGCAGTCTCCGCAGCTGTTCAAACAGCTGCTGATGATGTCCGGCTTCGATCGCTACTATCAAATTGTAAAATGCTTCCGCGACGAAGACCTGCGCGCTGACCGCCAGCCAGAATTTACCCAGATCGATGTGGAAACCTCCTTCATGACCGCCGAGCAGGTACGTGAAGTAATGGAAGCCCTGGTGCGTAGCCTGTGGAATGACGTGAAGGGCGTAGAGCTGGGCGATTTCCCAATCATGACCTTCGCCGAAGCCGAGCGTCGCTACGGTTCTGATAAGCCAGACCTGCGTAACCCGATGGAGCTGGTGGACGTGGCTGACCTGGTGAAATCCGTTGAATTCGCCGTGTTTGCGGGCCCGGCTAACGACGCCAAAGGCCGCGTAGCAGCGCTGCGTGTACCTGGCGGTGCGGCCCTGAGCCGTAAGCAGATCGACGACTACGGCAACTTCATCAAGATCTACGGCGCGAAAGGTCTGGCCTATATTAAAGTGACCGAGCGTGCGAAAGGGCTGGAAGGTATCACCAGCCCGGTCGCGAAATTCCTGAACGCGGAAATCGTAGAAGCAATCCTTGAGCGCACCGGCGCGCAGGACGGCGATATGATCTTCTTCGGTGCAGACAACAAGAAAGTTGTTGCGGATGCGATGGGCGCGCTGCGTCTGAAGCTCGGCAAAGACCTGAACCTGACCGACGAGAACAAATGGGCGCCGCTGTGGGTTATCGACTTCCCGATGTTTGAAGACGACGGTGAAGGCGGCCTGACCGCAATGCACCACCCGTTCACGTCGCCAAAAGACATGACGGCAGCAGAGCTGAAAGCGGCGCCGGAGGACGCGGTCGCTAACGCTTATGACATGGTTATCAACGGCTACGAAGTGGGCGGCGGTTCCGTGCGTATTCACAGCGGTGAAATGCAGCAGACCGTGTTCGGCATCCTGGGCATCAACGAGCAGGAACAGCGCGAGAAATTCGGCTTCCTGCTGGACGCGCTGAAATACGGTACGCCTCCGCACGCGGGTCTGGCCTTCGGTCTTGACCGTCTGACCATGCTGTTGACCGGCACCGACAACATCCGTGATGTTATCGCCTTCCCGAAAACCACCGCAGCGGCGTGTCTGATGACCGAAGCGCCAAGCTTTGCTAACCCGGCCTCTCTGGCCGAGCTGGGCATTGAAGTGGTGAAGAAGGAAGAGAAAAACTGATATGGCATATAAGCTTCCCGTTTCGGTCCTGGTGGTCATCTATGCAGAAGACACGAAGCGGGTGCTGATGTTGCAGCGGCGCGATGATCCTGATTTCTGGCAGTCGGTTACCGGCAGTCTGGAAGAGGGGGAAACCGCGTCGCAGGCCGCCGCGCGCGAAGTAAAGGAAGAGGTCGCCATTGATGTTGCCCGCGAGCAACTGACCCTGAAGGACTGTCAGCGCACGGTGGAGTTTGAAATTTTTAGCCATTTACGTCATCGCTACGCGCCGGGTACCGAGCGCAATACGGAATCGTGGTTCTGTCTCGCACTCCCCCACGAACGGGAGATCGTGTTTACCGAACACCTGACCTACCGCTGGGTGAATGCGGCGGATGCCGCCGCGCTGACCAAGTCGTGGAGCAACCGGCAGGCGATTGAAGAATTTGTAATTAACGCAGCCTGAAAAGGCGCGATTTTTGGAGAACTTTTTATGGCAGGTCATAGTAAGTGGGCCAACACCAAACACCGCAAAGCGGCACAGGATGCCAAGCGCGGTAAGATCTTTACCAAAATCATTCGCGAGCTGGTAACCGCAGCGCGTCTGGGCGGCGGCGACCCGGCTTCTAACCCGCGTCTGCGCGCGGCGGTAGATAAAGCGCTGTCTAACAACATGACGCGTGACACCCTGAACCGTGCTATCGCACGCGGCGTGGGCGGCGATGAAGACGCGAACATGGAAACCATCATTTATGAAGGTTACGGTCCTGGCGGTACGGCGGTAATGGTTGAGTGTCTGTCAGACAACCGTAACCGTACCGTAGCGGAAGTGCGCCATGCGTTCACCAAAACCGGCGGCAACCTGGGCACTGACGGTTCCGTTGCGTACCTGTTCAGCAAAAAAGGCGTTATCTCCTTCGAGAAAGGCGACGAAGATGTCATCATGGAAGCGGCGCTGGAAGCCGGTGCGGAAGACGTCGTGACTTTCGACGACGGTGCTATTGACGTTTACACCGCGTGGGAAGAGATGGGCGCCGTGCGCGATGCGCTGGAAGCGGCTGGTCTGAAAGCGGACAACGCTGAAGTCTCCATGATCCCGTCTACCAAAGCGGACATGGATGCGGAAACGGCACCAAAACTGCTGCGTCTGATCGACATGCTCGAAGACTGCGACGACGTGCAGGAAGTGTATCACAACGGTGAAATCTCTGATGAGGTTGCAGCGACTCTCTAATGAGAGCGTGTAAATCCGTTACAGGAGACGCGTGATGTCGATTATTCTTGGGATTGACCCCGGCTCGCGCGTCACCGGTTATGGCGTTATCCGTCAGGTGGGACGCCAGCTAACCTACCTCGGCAGCGGGTGTATTCGCACCAAAGTGGACGACCTTCCTTCGCGCCTCAAGCTCATTTATGCGGGCGTGTCGGAGATCATCACCCAGTTTCAGCCTGACTATTTCGCCATCGAGCAGGTCTTTATGGCGAAAAACGCCGATTCGGCGCTAAAGTTGGGTCAGGCGCGCGGTGTTGCCATCGTGGCTGCAGTGAACCAGGATTTGCCGGTGTTCGAATACGCGGCAAGGCAGGTTAAGCAGACGGTGGTGGGCATTGGAAGCGCGGAGAAAAGCCAGGTGCAGCACATGGTGCGAACCTTGCTCAAGCTCCCGGCGAACCCGCAGGCGGACGCCGCGGATGCGCTGGCAATCGCGATCACCCACTGTCACGTCAGCCAGAACGCGATGCAAATGAGCGAGTCGCGGCTCAATCTGGCGCGAGGCAGGTTACGATAATCAGAAATCAGGCTGGATGTTTATCCAGCCTTTTTTTATTATATCGCCAGTCCAACATTTTCCAGAACGCAGGAGCGTCACGTGATAGGCAGACTCAGAGGCATCATCATTGAAAAACAACCCCCGTTAGTGCTGCTGGAAGTGGGGGGCGTGGGCTATGAAGTCCATATGCCGATGACCTGCTTCTATGAGCTGCCGGACGCGGGCAAAGAGGCGATTGTCTTTACTCAGTTTGTGGTGCGTGAAGATGCTCAGCTGCTGTACGGCTTCAATAACAAACAGGAACGTACCCTGTTCCGCGAGCTGATTAAAACCAACGGAGTGGGGCCGAAGCTGGCGCTGGCGATTTTATCCGGCATGTCAGCCCCGCAGTTTGTGAATGCCGTTGAGCGCGAAGATCCTGCGGCGCTGATTAAGCTTCCTGGCATCGGCAAAAAAACCGCCGAGCGCCTGATTGTCGAAATGAAAGACCGCTTCAAAGGGCTGCATGGCGATCTCTTCACCCCGGCGGCCGATCTGGTGCTCACGTCACCTGGCGGCCCTGCGACGGATGACGATGCCGAGCAGGAAGCGGTTGCTGCGCTGGTGGCGCTGGGCTATAAACCTCAGGAGGCCAGCCGTATGGTGAGCAAAATTGCCAAACCGGATGCCAGCAGTGAAACCCTGATTCGTGAAGCGCTGCGCGCTGCATTGTGAGGTAAAGGATGATTGAAGCAGATCGCCTGGTGTCGGCAGGCACCCTTCAGGCAGAAGACGTGGTGGATCGCGCGATCCGCCCGAAACTGCTTGATGAGTATATCGGTCAGCCGCAGGTACGTTCCCAGATGGAGATTTTCATCCAGGCGGCAAAACTGCGCGGCGATGCGCTCGATCACCTGCTGATTTTTGGCCCTCCGGGGTTGGGGAAAACCACGCTGGCGAATATCGTCGCCAATGAGATGGGCGTTAACCTGCGCACCACCTCTGGCCCGGTGCTGGAGAAGGCGGGGGATCTGGCGGCGATGCTGACCAACCTCGAACCCCATGACGTGCTGTTTATCGATGAAATCCACCGTCTGTCGCCGGTGGTGGAGGAAGTGCTCTATCCGGCTATGGAAGACTACCAGCTGGATATCATGATCGGTGAAGGCCCGGCTGCGCGCTCCATCAAAATCGATCTCCCGCCGTTTACCCTGATTGGCGCAACGACTCGGGCGGGATCGCTGACCTCACCGCTGCGCGACCGTTTCGGCATCGTGCAGCGTCTGGAGTTTTATCAGGTGCCGGATCTTCAGCACATCGTGGGGCGCAGCGCCCGCTACATGGGGCTGGAGATGAGCGAAGAGGGGGCGTTTGAAGTGGCGAAGCGTTCCCGCGGCACGCCGCGTATTGCCAACCGCCTGCTGCGACGCGTGCGCGACTTTGCCGAAGTAAAGCATGATGGCTCGATTTCGGCCGAGATTGCCGCGCAGGCGCTGGACATGCTGAACGTCGATGCTGAAGGTTTTGACTATATGGACCGCAAGCTGCTGCTGGCGGTGCTGGACAAGTTCTTTGGTGGTCCAGTCGGGCTGGATAACCTGGCGGCGGCTATCGGTGAAGAGCGCGAAACCATTGAGGACGTGCTTGAGCCGTATCTGATCCAGCAGGGTTTCCTGCAGCGCACCCCGCGCGGACGCATGGCAACGGTGCGGGCGTGGAATCATTTCGGCATTACGCCACCGGCAATGCCGTAAATAATGCCGGGTGGCGGCTACGCCTTACCCGGCCTACAATTTGGCCTTTGTAGCCCCGGTAAGCGAAGCGCCACCGGGGACATACCCGCTACTGAGCGGTCTTCTTCATCATACTGAAGATAAACAGCGCCGCCGCACACAGCACCACTGACGGCCCCGCTGGCGTGTCATAAAACGCCGAGAAGGTTAGCCCACCCGTTACCGCAATCATCCCGATAATGACGGCCACACCGGCCATCTGCTCAGGCGTACGGGCGAAACGACGCGCGGTTGCCGCAGGGATGATCAGCAGTGATGTGATAATCAGCGCACCGACGAACTTCATCGCTACACCGATCGTTAACGCCGTCACCAGCATCAGCAGCAGCTTCACGCGCTGCAGCTTCACGCCGTCGACAAACGCCAGATCCGGGCTAACGGTCATCGCCAGCAAATTACGCCACTGCCAGAGCAAAATCCCCAGGACTACAACTACGCCGATAGCGATGGCGATCAGATCGTCCGGCGTCACGGCCAGCAGGTCACCAAACAGGTAGGCCATCAGGTCGACGCGGATATTTGACATCAGGCTGACGACCACCAGACCTAGCGAGAGGGCGCTGTGCGCCATAATGCCGAGCAAAGTATCAATGGCGAGGTGAGGGCGTTTTTCCAGCCAGACCAGACCGGCAGCCAGCAGCAGCGTGACCACAATTACCGCGTAGAAAGGATTCACATCCAGCAGCAGACCAAAGGCAACGCCCAGCAGAGACGCATGCGCCAGGGTGTCACCGAAATAGGACATTCTGCGCCACACCACAAACGAGCCCAGCGGCCCCGCGGCGCAGGCAAGCATAATCCCGGCAAGCCAGCCGGGCAGTAACAGTTCAATCATGAGTGTCCATTTCCCCGGCGCAGGACAATTCGTCCCTGTAAATCATGGCGATGATTATGATGATGGCGATAAATGCCTAATTGTTCAGCGCCGCGAGGGCCGAACATGGAGATAAATTCAGGGTGCATTGACACCACTTCAGGCGTACCGGAGCAGCAGATATGATGGTTGAGACACAGCACTTCGTCGGTTTTCGCCATCACCAGATGCAGATCGTGAGACACCATCAGCACCGCGCAGTTCAGCTCCCGGCGCAGCTGGTCGATGAGGTCGTAAAGCGCGACCTGGCCGTTGACGTCGACGCCCTGGGTTGGCTCATCCAGTACCAGCAGCTGCGGGCTGCTCAGCAGCGCGCGGGCCAGTAAAACGCGCTGCGTTTCACCGCCGGACAGTTTTTGCAGTGGCGCATCGATAAGATGGCCCGCCTGCACGCGTTTCAGCGCCGGAAGAATATCGGCTTTCCGCGTGCCGGGGCGCAGACGCAGGAAACGGCTGACCGTCAGCGGCAGCGTGGCGTCGAGGTGAAGCTTTTGCGGCACATAGCCGATACGCAATTTTTCCTCACGCTTGATCACACCTTCGTCGGGCGCGACCAGACCCAGCACCACGCGCACCAGGGTGGATTTACCTGCGCCATTGGGACCGAGCAGCGTCAGAATTTTACCGGGCTTCAGATCAAGCGACACGTCAGAGAGGACGCGGCGCTGACCGAATGAGACCGAAATATTTTCAAGAGAAACCAATGTCGTCATGTCATTTTAAGCTTGAAGAAGTCAACGAATGTTATAATATCACATTTCACGCATTCACTACGATGATTAGTCGCATTATGTTACATAAAAATACGCTTCTTTTCGCAGCATTATCCGCTGCCCTTTGGGGAACAACCGCACAAGATGTTAACGCTGCTGTTGTCGCTTCGCTTAAACCGCTCGGTTTCATCGCGTCGGCCATTGCAGATGGGGTCACAGAAACCCAGGTTCTGCTTCCCGACGGGGCATCTGAGCATGACTATTCTCTGCGTCCTTCGGATGTAAAGCGCTTACAAAACGCGGACTTAGTGGTATGGATTGGTCCTGAGATGGAAGCGTTTATGCAAAAGTCAGCAAAACAGGTTGCTGGCGAAAAACAGGTCGCGATTGCCGCGCTCCCAGGCGTGAAACCGTTGCTCATGAAAGGGGCCGACGACGACGGTGACGAACATCACCATCACCCTGCAGATGCAGAAAAAGGTGACGGAGATCACCATCACGGCGAGTACAACATGCATCTTTGGTTATCCCCAGAGATAGCGCGCCTTTCGGCGGTTGCAATCCATGACAAATTAGTGGAACTTATGCCGCAAAGTCGAGCCAAACTTGACGCCAACCTGAAGGATTTTGAGGCACAATTAGCCGCAACCGATAAGCAGGTAGGTAATGAGCTCGCACCGTTGAAAGGAAAAGGGTATTTCGTTTTTCATGACGCCTACGGCTATTACGAAAAACACTACGGCCTGACCCCGCTGGGTCACTTCACCGTCAACCCTGAAATTCAGCCTGGTGCGCAGCGTTTACATGAAATCAGAACACAGCTGGTTGAGCAAAAAGCGACATGTGTTTTTGCTGAGCCACAGTTCAGGCCAGCGGTCGTAGAAGCCGTGGCCAGGGGGACATCCGTGCGCATGGGAACCCTTGACCCGCTAGGTACGAATATCCAGTTGAGCAAAGCGAGCTATTCGCAGTTCCTCAGCCAACTGGCGAACCAGTATGCGAGCTGCCTGAAAGGAGATTAACGAGGAAGTGAATACGTGCAACAGATAGCCCGCTCTGTCGCCCTGGCATTTAACAATCTGCCTCGACCCCATCGCGTTATGCTGGGGTCGCTTACAGTACTCACCTTAGCGGTCGCCGTCTGGCGGCCCTATGTTTACCACCCGAGTTCTGCCCCAATCATCAAAACCATTGAGCTTGAAAAGAGCGAAATCCGCTCTTTGCTGCCTGAAGCCAGCGAGCCTATCGACCAGGCGGCTCAGGAAGATGAAGCTATTCCGCAGGATGAACTGGACGATAAAACCGAGAACGAAACGGGTATCCACGAATATGTTGTGTCTACCGGGGACACGCTGAGCAGCGTGCTGAACCAGTACGGCATCGACATGGGTAATATCAGCCAGCTGGCGGCTGCGGATAAAGATCTTCGCAACCTGAAAATCGGTCAACAGCTCTCCTGGACATTAACGGCCGATGGGGACCTGCAGCGTCTGACCTGGGAAATGTCCCGCCGCGAAACCCGTACCTACGATCGCACTGCAAACGGTTTCAAAATGACCAGCGAAATGCAGAAGGGCGACTGGGTGAACAGCGTTCTGAAAGGCACCGTGGGCGCGAGCTTTGTCTCCAGCGCGCGAGATGCAGGATTGACCAGCGCTGAAATCAGCTCGGTGATCAAAGCCATGCAGTGGCAGATGGATTTCCGCAAGCTCAAGAAGGGGGATGAATTTTCCGTTCTGATGTCCCGCGAAATGCTGGACGGCAAGCGCGAGCAGAGCCAGCTCCTGGGCGTTCGTCTGCGCTCCGAGGGCAAAGATTACTACGCGATCCGTGCCGAAGACGGTAAGTTCTATGACCGCAGCGGTACGGGCCTTGCGAAAGGCTTCCTGCGCTTCCCGACGGCTAAACAGTTCCGTATCTCCTCTAACTTTAACCCGCGTCGTCTGAACCCGGTGACCGGGCGCGTCGCACCGCACCGCGGCGTCGATTTTGCTATGCCGCAGGGCACGCCGGTACTGGCGGTAGGGGATGGTGAAGTGGTGGTCGCCAAACGTAGCGGTGCAGCCGGATATTATGTCGCGGTGCGTCATGGCCGTACGTATACGACCCGCTACATGCACCTGCGTAAGCTGCTGGTTAAACCGGGCCAGAAAGTGAAGCGTGGCGACCGAATCGCGATCTCCGGAAACACCGGGCGTTCTACCGGCCCGCACCTGCACTATGAAGTGTGGATCAACCAACAGGCAGTGAACCCGCTGACGGCGAAACTGCCGCGCACCGAAGGCCTGACGGGTAAAGATCGTACTGATTACCTGGCGCAGGTGAAAGAGGTGCTGCCGCAGCTGAGCTTAAACTAAGCCCTCTGTTTTTGTTAAAAAAGCCGGCGTCAGAATGCGCCGGCTTTTTCTTTTGTGCGCGGACGGCTGTCTCGCTACACTATCTGAATATTTTTTTGCGTCATCAGACCCTGGATCCAGCATGGAAACCCAAAAAAACAATATTGAATACATTCCTGAGTTTGAGAAATCCTTCCGCCATCCGCGCAACTGGGGCGCCTGGCTTGGCGTTTACGCCTTTGCAGGGATGGCGATGTTGCCTCCCTCCGTTCGCGATCCTGTGCTGGGTAAAATAGGCCGTCTGGCAGGACGCTTAGGCAAAAGTGCCCGTCGTCGCGCGCAAATTAACCTCTATTACTGCTTCCCGGAAAAGAGCGACGCGGAGCGAGAGGCCATTATTGATGCCATGTATACCACTGCGCCTCAGGCAATGGCGATGATGGCGGAGCTGGCGCTGAAAGGGCCGGAAAAAGTCATGGAACGCGTTGACTGGAAAGGGCTGGAAATCATCGACGAGATGCGTCGCAACGATGAGAAGGTCATTTTTCTCGTTCCGCACGGCTGGGGCGTGGATATTCCAGCCATGCTGATGGCATCACAGGGCCAGAAGATGGCGGCAATGTTCCATAACCAGGGCAACAAGATCTTCGATTACGTCTGGAATACCGTGCGTCGTCGTTTTGGCGGCCGTCTTCATGCGCGAAATGATGGCATCAAGCCGTTTATTCAGTCCGTGCGTCAGGGATACTGGGGATACTATTTGCCGGATCAGGACCACGGCCCGGAGCACAGCGAGTTTGTTGATTTCTTCGGGACCTACAAGGCGACTCTGCCCGCGATTGGCCGTTTGATGAAGGTATGCCGTGCCCGGGTCATCCCGCTTTTCCCGGTCTACGATGGCAACACCCATCGCCTGAGCATTGAGGTTCGCCCACCGATGGACGATCTTCTCACCGCGGACGATCGCACTATTGCGCGTCGAATGAACGAAGAGGTTGAGATCCTGGTGGGACCGCATGCCGAGCAGTACACGTGGATACTGAAGCTGCTCAAAACGCGCCAGCCGGGTGAGATTGAGCCTTATAAGCGCAAAGAGCTTTATCCGACGAAATAAAAAAAGCCCTCTCCATCCGGAGAGGGCTTTTTAACAGAGACGTTATTACTCGACGGTCATAACGCGCGTGGTGTTGGTTGAACCGATGGTGCTCATCACATCGCCCTGGGTCACAATGACGATATCCCCGGAGACCAGATAACCTTTGTCGCGCAGCAGGTTTACGGCATCGTGCGCCGCAGCCACGCCGTCATTGGTGCTGTCGAAGTGAACCGGCGTCACGCCGCGGTACAGCGCCGTCAGGTTCAGCGTACGTTCGTGGCGAGACATGGCGAAGATCGGCAGGCCGGAGCTGATACGGGAGGTCATCAGCGCGGTGCGGCCGGATTCGGTCATGGTGATGATCGCCGTTACGCCCTTAAGGTGGTTAGCGGCGTACATGGCAGACATCGCAATCGCTTCTTCCACGTTGTCGAACTGCACGTCCAGACGGTGTTTAGAGACGTTAATGCTCGGGATCTTTTCCGCGCCCAGGCAGACGCGCGCCATGGCGGCCACGGTTTCTGCCGGATACTGGCCCGCCGCGGTTTCCGCAGAGAGCATCACCGCATCGGTACCGTCCAGCACGGCGTTAGCCACGTCCATAACTTCCGCACGGGTCGGCATTGGGTTAGTAATCATGGATTCCATCATCTGAGTGGCGGTGATCACCGCGCGGTTCAGCTGACGGGCGCGACGAATCAGCGCTTTCTGGATACCCACCAGCTCAGGGTCGCCGATTTCAACGCCCAGATCACCGCGCGCAACCATCACCACGTCAGACGCGAGGATCACGTCGTCCATGGCGTCCTGATCGCAAACCGCTTCCGCACGTTCAACCTTGGCGACAATTTTGGCATCACAGCCTGCATCACGTGCCAGACGACGCGCATAGTTCAGATCTTCGCCGCAGCGCGGGAAGGAGACGGCCAGGTAGTCAACGCCAATCAGCGCCGCAGTCACGATGTCCGCTTTGTCTTTATCGGTAAGCGCCTCTGCAGAGAGGCCGCCGCCCAGCTTGTTGATGCCTTTATTGTTGGAGAGCGGGCCGCCGACGGTGACTTCGGTGAACACTTTCATGCCCTGAACTTCCAGCACTTTCAGCTGTACGCGCCCGTCGTCGAGCAGCAGGATATCGCCTGGCACCACGTCAGCCGGCAGGCCTTTATAGTCGATACCGACTTTCTCTTTATCGCCTTCGCCTTTGCCCAGGTTGGCATCAAGCAGGAATTTGTCGCCGATGTTGAGGAAAACTTTACCTTCTTTAAAGGTCGAAACACGAATTTTAGGGCCCTGTAAATCGCCAAGGATAGCAACGTGGCGGCCCAGTTTTGCTGCGATTTCACGCACTTTATCGGCACGTAATTTATGGTCTTCTGGCGTACCGTGAGAGAAGTTCATACGCACCACGTTGGCGCCAGCGGCGATAATTTTTTCAAGATTATTATCGCGGTCGGTGGCCGGGCCTAAGGTGGTTACGATCTTGGTTCTGCGAAGCCTTCTGGACATGTAATACTCCGTTGACTGAAACAACTTTGGTGTTGCGTGAACATTGAATCGGCCTTCATCTGCCGCAAGGCAGCAAAGAGGGGACCGAATGCCGTAAGTCGTACATCTTAGTTATTAGGGAACATCGCTCTTTATAAGCAATTCTTTATCAAAACGCGATTCCTTCAGCGCTTCCTTGACCCGCTTCAAGTTATCCCGGAATTTTGCGCCCCGACGCAAGGTAAAACCGGTCGCCAGCACGTCAATCACCGTAAGCTGCGACAGACGGGAGACCATCGGCATATAGATGTCGGTGTCTTCCGGCACGTCGAGAGTAATTGCCAGCGTCGCTTCACGCGCCAGCGGCGTGCCCGCCGTTGTAAGGGCGATCACCATGGCATCGTTTTCACGGGCCAGCTGCGCCAGCTCGACCTGACTCTTGGTGCGGCCGGTATGCGAAATCAGCACCACAACATCATCTTCACTGCAATTCATACAGCTCATGCGTTGCAGCACAATGTCATCGGAGTAAATCACCGGGACGTTAAAGCGGAAAAATTTGTTCATGGCGTCATGCGCCACGGCCGCCGACGACCCGAGACCAAAGAACGAAATTCGCTTGGCCTGGGTGAGCAAATCCACCGCGCGATTCACGGAGCTCATATCCAGAGACTGACGAACGTGGTCAAGGGAGGCCATGGCCGATTCAAATATTTTCGCGGTGTAGGCATCAACGCTGTCGTCTTCATCCACATTACGATTAACATAAGGGGTGCCGTTAGCCAGACTTTGTGCCAGATGCAGTTTAAAATCAGGAAAGCCGCGCGTTTCCATGCTGCGGCAAAAGCGATTGACCGTCGGTTCGCTAACACCCGCTTCCTGTGCCAGAGCGGCGATGCTTGAATGGATCGCCTGAGCGGGAGAGGCCAGAATGACCTCGGCCACTTTTCGCTCGGATTTGCTAAGGTGTTCCAGTTGAAACTGGATTTTTTCCAGCATGTTCATGTTAACAGGACGCTCATGGGTGTAAACGATTTCATAAATTGATGAAATCGTGATTCGATTTAGCCGATATTACCCTTGCGGCTTCCATAAAGGGTAACAATCGACAAGATAATGTTGTTGTTTTTTTTCATTACTTGATCGGTGTCGGGTTTTGCTGTGACCCTGTTGCGCAAAGAATCGACGCTTGTTGCGTCATTACGCCACCGTAACCCGCTGACGGGTGAAAAATCGCGGTATCGCACGCGACGTTAAGCGCTAATGGTTTCGGGAATGACGTAAAAGCAGTACAGTGCATTGTAATAAAATTACAACGATACCTGGCAGAAGTACCAGGTGATCCAACTGAGGAGAATGACATGGCGGTAACGCAAACAGCCCAGGCATGTGACCTGGTCATTTTCGGCGCGAAAGGCGATCTTGCACGCCGAAAATTGCTGCCTTCCCTGTATCAACTGGAGAAAGCGGGCCAAATTCACCCGGATACCCGTATCCTGGGTGTCGGGCGCGCCGACTGGGACAAGGACGCTTATACCAAAGTCGTCCGCGAGGCGCTCGAAACTTTCATGAAAGAAAAAATTGATGAAAGTTTGTGGGATACCCTGAGTGGACGCCTCGATTTCTGCAATCTGGACGTGAATGACGTCAGCGCGTTTACCCGCTTAGGCGCGATGCTGGATCAGAAAAACCGTGTCACCATTAACTATTTCGCCATGCCGCCAAGCACCTTCGGCGCCATCTGCAAAGGGCTGGGTGAAGCCAAACTGAACGCCAAACCGGCTCGCGTCGTGATGGAAAAACCGCTGGGTACCTCACTGGCCACCTCGCGTGAAATCAACGACCAGGTGGGCGAGTTCTTTGAAGAGTGCCAGGTTTACCGTATTGACCATTACCTCGGTAAAGAGACGGTACTGAACCTGCTGGCGCTGCGCTTTGCCAACTCCCTGTTTGTGAATAACTGGGACAACCGCACCATCGACCACGTGGAAATCACCGTGGCGGAAGAGGTTGGCATTGAAGGTCGCTGGGGTTACTTTGACCAGGCCGGCCAGATGCGTGACATGATCCAGAACCACCTGCTGCAAATTCTGTGCATGATTGCCATGTCCCCACCGTCTGACCTGACGGCTGACAGCATCCGCGATGCAAAAGTGAAAGTGCTGAAATCGCTGCGCCGCATCGACCGCTCCAACGTGCGTGAGAAGACCGTTCGCGGTCAGTACACCGCCGGGTTTGCACAGGGCAAAAAAGTGCCAGGCTACCTGGAAGAAGAGGGCGCGAACAAGGCCAGCAACACCGAGACGTTTGTTGCGATCCGCGTGGATATCGACGACTGGCGCTGGGCGGGTGTTCCATTCTACCTGCGCACCGGTAAACGTCTGCCGGCCAAGTGCTCCGAAGTGGTGGTTTACTTCAAAAACCCGGAACTGAACCTGTTCAAAGAGTCATGGCAGGAGCTGCCGCAGAACAAACTGACCATTCGTCTGCAGCCGGACGAAGGGGTGGATATCCAGATCCTGAACAAAGTGCCGGGCCTGGATCATAAGCACAACCTGCAGACCACCAAGCTGGACCTGAGCTACTCCGAAACCTTCAACCAGACGCACCTGGCCGATGCTTACGAGCGTCTGCTGCTGGAAACCATGCGCGGCATTCAGGCGCTGTTCGTGCGTCGCGATGAAGTGGAAGAGGCGTGGAAATGGGTCGACTCCATTACCGAAGCCTGGGCGGCCGATCAGGATGCGCCAAAACCGTATCAGGCGGGCACCTGGGGACCTGTGGCGTCGGTGGCGATGATCACCCGCGATGGCCGCTCCTGGAACGAGTTTGAGTAAGATAATCCTCTAGCTCGAAAGTGTTATTTTACCGGTAACATGATCTAACACAGCTAGTGGCACAATTTTCAACTTTTAAGCTCCGCGTGGATTCACCCGCGGAGCTTTTTTTATTACACTGCCGGAAGTGATTTTGCCCCTGAGCTCCGGACAGCAAGCGTTTCAGCGTTGTTAACAACTGCCAGCGACTTTGTAAACTCCCGAGCCCGGACAGATAAATGAGAGGAGCTTTTATGAATCCGACATTGTTACGCGTAACACAGCGCATTATCGAACGCTCGAAAGAGACCCGTTCGGCCTACCTCGCCCGGATTGAACAGGCAAAGAGCAACACCGTACATCGCTCGCAGCTGGCCTGCGGTAACCTGGCGCACGGTTTCGCCGCCTGCCAGCCTGATGATAAAGCCTCATTAAAGAGCATGTTGCGTAACAATATCGCCATCATTACCTCCTACAACGATATGCTTTCCGCGCACCAGCCTTATGAGGTTTATCCCGATATTATCCGTAAAGCGCTGCACAGCGTGAATGCCGTGGGCCAGGTGGCGGGCGGTGTACCCGCTATGTGCGACGGCGTGACGCAGGGTCAGGACGGTATGGAGCTGTCTCTGCTGAGCCGCGAAGTGATTGCCATGTCCGCGGCGGTGGGGCTGTCACACAACATGTTTGATGGCGCGCTGTATCTCGGCGTGTGCGACAAGATTGTCCCGGGCCTGGTGATGGCTGCGCTGTCGTTTGGCCATCTGCCTGCGATCTTTGTGCCGTCCGGCCCGATGGCAAGCGGCCTGCCGAACAAAGAAAAAGTCCGTATTCGTCAGCTGTATGCGGAAGGGAAAGCAGACCGCCAGGCGCTGCTGGAGGCGGAAGCCGCGTCCTACCATGCGCCGGGGACCTGTACGTTCTACGGTACGGCCAACACTAACCAGATGGTCGTGGAATTTATGGGGATGCAGCTTCCAGGTTCGTCCTTTATCCAGCCGGATGCACCGCTGCGCAAGGCGCTGACCGAGGCCGCGGCCCGTCAGGTCACGCGACTGACCGGCAACGGCAACGAATGGATGCCGATGGGCAAAATGGTCGACGAAAAGGTCATCGTCAACGGGATTGTTGCGCTGCTGGCAACCGGTGGTTCAACTAACCACACCATGCACCTGGTGGCCATGGCGCGTGCGGCGGGCATCCTGATTAACTGGGATGATTTCTCTGAGATCTCTTCCGTGGTGCCTCTGATGGCACGCCTCTATCCGAACGGCCCGGCGGATATTAACCACTTCCAGGCCGCAGGCGGCGTACCGCTGCTGATGCGCGAGCTGCTGAAGGGGGGTCTGCTGCATGAAGATGTAAACACCGTGGCGGGCTTTGGCCTGCAGCGCTACACCCAGGAGCCGTGGCTGAACAACGGCGAGCTGGACTGGCGTGATGGGGCGAGCGCCTCTCTTGATGCGCAGGTGATTGCCACCATCGATAAACCTTTCTCTCCTCACGGTGGCACCAAAGTCCTGAGCGGTAACCTCGGTCGTGCGGTGATGAAAACCTCAGCCGTACCGGAAGAGAACCAGATTATCGAAGCGCCGGCGGTGGTGTTTGAAAGCCAGCACGACGTATTACCCGCCTTTGATGCCGGTCTTCTCGACAAAGACTGCGTGGTGGTGGTGCGTCATCAGGGGCCAAAAGCCAACGGGATGCCAGAATTACATAAACTTATGCCACCACTTGGTGTATTATTGGACCGCCGTTTCAAAATTGCACTGGTGACCGATGGGCGCCTCTCTGGCGCATCCGGTAAAGTGCCTTCAGCCATCCACGTGACGCCGGAAGCATACGACGGCGGCCTGCTGGCGAAAGTGCGTGACGGCGACATGATTCGCGTTAATGGCCAGACGGGCGAGTTAACCCTGCTGGTTGATGACGCAGAGCTGGCGGCACGTCAGCCCCATATTCCTGACCTGAGCGCCTCGCGCGTGGGGACTGGACGCGAAATGTTTGGTGCGCTGCGTGAGAAACTCTCCGGTGCGGAGCAGGGCGCAACCTGTATTACGTTTTAAGACGACTTGATTTTAACGATCTGGCGAGAGAAGACTCTGATGAAAAACTGGAAAACAAGTGCAGAAGCAATCCTGACCACTGGCCCTGTCGTGCCGGTTATCGTGGTAAACAAGCTGGAGCACGCTGTACCGATGGCGAAAGCGCTGGTTGCGGGCGGCGTTCGCGTTCTGGAAGTGACCCTGCGTACCGCCTGCGCGATGGACGCTATTCGCGCTATCGCCAAAGAAGTGCCGGACGCCATCATCGGTGCGGGTACCGTTCTTAATGCACAGCAGCTGGCCGACGTGACCGAAGCGGGCGCACAGTTTGCCATCAGCCCGGGCCTGACCGAGCCGCTGCTGAAAGCCGCCACCGAAGGCACTATTCCGCTGATCCCGGGTATCAGCACCGTTTCTGAACTGATGCTGGGGATGGACTACGGTCTGAAAGAATTCAAATTCTTCCCGGCGGAAGCGAACGGCGGCACCAAAGCGCTGCAGGCGATTGCGGGTCCATTCTCTCAGGTGCGTTTCTGCCCGACCGGCGGTATCTCTCCTGCTAACTACCGTGACTACCTGGCGCTGAAGAGCGTGCTGTGCATCGGTGGCTCATGGCTGGTTCCGGCGGATGCACTGGAAGCAGGCGACTGGGATCGTATCACCAAACTGGCTCGTGAAGCGGTTGAAGGCGCGAAGCAGTAAGTCATTCGCCGCATGAGAAACGGGCCTTACGGCCCGTTTTTTTTATCCTGCTACCTTAACGTTTGCTGCGGCCGCTTTCGCTCTCGCCACGGCGGCGTCCACGTTATCCCCGGTGGCTAGCGCCACGCCCAGACGACGCGTACCGTCGATCTCCGGTTTACCGAACAGCCGCACCTGCAGACCTGCGCCCACCGCACCCTCCACGTTATCAAAGGTCACGTTCTGGCTGGTTAATCGCGGCAGGATGACCGCCGACGCGGCCGGGCCGTACTGACGAATGCCGCCCACAGGCAGGCCGAGGAAGGCCCGCACGTGAAGGGCAAACTCGGAGAGATCCTGCGAAATGAGCGTGACCATGCCGGTGTCATGCGGGCGAGGGGAAACTTCGCTGAAAATCACGTCATCACCGCAAACAAACAGCTCCACGCCGAACAGGCCGTATCCGCCCAGCGCCAGGACGGTCTTGCGGGCAATCTCCTGCGCACGTTCCAGCGCAAGGGCGCTCATCTGCTGCGGTTGCCAGGATTCGCGGTAATCGCCATCTTCCTGGCGGTGGCCAATCGGATCGCAGAAATGGACGCCGTCAACGGCGCTGACGGTTAGCAGGGTGATCTCGAAATCAAACTTCACCACGCCTTCGACAATCACGCGTCCAGCTCCGGCGCGGCCACCCTGCTGGGCATAATCCCACGCCTTGTCCAGCGTGCTGCTGTCGCGAATGAAGCTCTGACCTTTACCGGAGGAGCTCATCACCGGCTTAATGATGCACGGGTAGCCAATCTCCCCGACGGCCTGCAGGAACGCGGCCTTATCGCCAGCAAAACGGTAGCTTGAGGTGGGCAATCCCAGCTCTTCCGCCGCCAGGCGACGGATACCTTCGCGGTTCATGGTCAGCTTTGCGGCTTTCGCACAGGGCACCACGCGCTGGCCTTCCTGTTCAAGGGCGATCAGCGTATCGGTAGCGATGGCTTCAATTTCCGGCACAACGAAATCCGGTTTCTCGCGCGTAATCAGCTCGCGAAGGGCATCGCCATCCAGCATGTTAATCACATAAGAACGATGGGCGACGTGCATGGCGGGTGCGTCGGCGTAACGGTCTACGGCAATGACTTCCACGCCTAAGCGCTGACACTCAATGGCGACCTCTTTACCCAGCTCGCCCGACCCTAACAGCATCACTCGCGTCGCCGCAGGTCGCAGCGCGGTTCCTAAACGAATCATAACAATCCCCCTGAAAAAGTTGCGCGTAGTATAAACGAAAACGTTTGCGTCTGTCTTGTGCAGGGCTCAAGGCGCGGGCAGAAATTTGCGCTTCTTTAGTCCGTCCAGACATTTCCTGACGCCTGCTCGCTTACGCTGTGGAGCATGTTCACCGTTAAGTGAGGGAAACCATGTCTGGCTGGTTAAATCAATTGCAATCCCTGTTAGGGCAGAAAACATCCACCTCTGGCGAACAGGGGCTAAGTAAACTGCTGGTCCCCGGGGCGCTCGGCGGGCTGGCAGGCCTGCTGGTCGCGAATAAATCCTCGCGAAAATTACTGGCAAAATACGGCACAGGCGCGCTGCTGGCCGGCGGCGGCGCCATCGCCGGCACCGTACTGTGGAATAAATACAAGGACAGGGTACGGACCGCGCACGGCGATGAGCCGCATTACGGCGAGCACACCTCGCCGCTGGATCTGCGGACCGAACGGCTGATCCGTGCGCTGGTCTTTGCCGCGAAAAGCGACGGGCATATCGACGATAAGGAGCGATCGGCGATTGAGCAGCAGCTGCGCGAAGCCGGTGTTGAAGAGAAGGGAAGAGCGCTGGTGGCACAGGCGATTGAACAGCCGCTCGATCCGCAGCGTCTTGCGCAAAGTGTGAAAAATGAGGAAGAGGCGCTTGAGCTTTATTTCCTCAGCTGCGCCGCCATCGATATCGATCACTTTATGGAGCGGAGCTACCTTAACGCACTCGGCGACGCGCTTAAGATACCGCAGGATGTGCGCGAGGGGATTGAGCAGGATATCAAGGAGCAAAAACAGGCGTTGCAGGGATAGCCGTCGCTGTTCCGGCCATGTTTCGCTTGCATCATGCGCGGGTTTTGCCAACCTTATAGGGTGTAAAACTTAAAAGAATGATGCTATGCCACCGAAAGCCCGACGTACTCCTTATGCGATCGTCACGCATGGCGATACGCGCATAGACAACTATTACTGGCTGCGGGATGATTCGCGATCCCGGCCAGAGGTGCTCGACTACCTGCACGCGGAAAACGACTATGGCCGCAAGATCATGTCCAGCCAGCAGACGCTTCAGGACCAGCTGCTGAATGAAATGGTGCAGCGCATTCCCCAGCGCGACATCTCCGCACCCTGGACCAAAAACGGCTATCGCTACCGCCATATTTACGAGCCCGGCAATGAGTATCCCATATACCAGCGGCAGTCGGTGTTAAGCGCCGAATGGGACGAGTGGGATATTCTGCTGGATGCCAACCAGCGCGCCGCCCACAGCGAGTTTTATACCCTGGGCGGCATGTCCATTTCCCCGGATAACGCGGTGATGGCGCTGGCGGAGGATTACCTCTCCCGTCGCCAGTACGGCCTGCGTTTTCGCAATCTCGAAACGGGCAACTGGTATCCGGAAATGCTGGAAAACGTCTCTCCGGATTTTGTCTGGGCGAATGATTCAGAGACGGTTTACTACGTTAAAAAGCACGCCTCCACGCTGCTGCCTTACCAGGTATGGCGACACACCGTGGGAACGGACTCCGCAGACGACGAGCTGGTCTATGAAGAGAAAGACGAAACGTTCTATGTCAGCCTGCATAAAACCTCTTCACGCCACTATGTGATTATCTTCCTTGCCAGCGCGACGACGTCTGAAGTCCTGCTGCTGGACGCCGAACTGCCCGATGCCCAGCCGCTCTGTTTCCTGCCGCGTCGCAAGGATCACGAGTACAGCCTGGATCACTTCCAGCACAGCTTTTATTTGCGCTCGAATCGCGAGGGCAAAAACTTTGGTCTTTATAAAACCAAGGTGCGCGATGAGCGCAAGTGGGAGGTGCTTATTCCCGCGCGGGATCAGGTGATGCTGGAAGGGTTCACCCTGTTTACCGACTGGCTGGTGGTGGAAGAGCGCCAGCGGGGGCTGACCAGTATCCGGCAAATCAACCGCAAAACCCGGGAAGTGGTGGGGATTGCGTTCGACGACCCGGCGTATGTGACGTGGATTGGCTTCAACCCTGAGCCCGAATCGTCGCGGTTGCGCTACGGCTACTCGTCCATGACCACGCCAGATACCCTGTTTGAGCTGGATATGGCAACCGGGCAGCGTCAGGTGATTAAACAGACCGAGGTAAAAGGATTTGAGTCCGAAAACTACCGAAGCGAGCACGTGTGGGTTATCGCCCGCGATGGGGTGGAAGTGCCCGTCTCGCTCGTCTATCACAAAGCACATTTCCAGAAAGGCAAAAATCCGATCCTCGTCTACGGCTACGGCTCTTATGGTTCCAGCATGGATGCCGATTTCAGCAGCAGCAGATTAAGCCTGCTCGATCGCGGCTTTGTGTTTGCCATCGCCCATATTCGCGGCGGCGGTGAGCTGGGGCAGCACTGGTATGAAGACGGGAAATTCCTGAAAAAGAAAAACACGTTTAATGACTACCTCGACGTCTGCGATGCGCTGATTGAGCAGGGCTATGGCGATCCGCAGCTCTGCTTTGGTATGGGAGGCAGCGCGGGCGGCATGCTGATGGGAGCGGTTATCAACCAGCGTCCCGACCGCTTTAAGGGGGTTGTCGCACAGGTTCCGTTTGTTGATGTGGTTACGACCATGCTCGATGAATCCATCCCACTTACAACCGGGGAGTTTGAAGAGTGGGGGAATCCGCAGGATGAGATTTACTACCGCTATATGAAAGAGTACAGCCCGTACGATAACGTAGAGGCGAAAGCCTATCCCCATATGCTGGTAACCACCGGTTTGCATGATTCTCAGGTGCAGTACTGGGAGCCGGCAAAATGGGTGGCGAAACTGCGCGAGCTGAAAACCGATGACAATCTGCTGCTGCTGTGCACGGACATGGACTCCGGACACGGCGGGAAATCGGGACGGTTTAAATCGTACGAAGGGGTGGCCCTGGAGTATGCCTTTTTGATAGGCCTGGCGCAGGACACGCTGCCAGGCCGTGCGGAGCGTTAAGCCTCACCCAAATAATGTTTCAGGGTTAAGCGCAGCTCCGGGCTCATTTTGTCGAGGTTGTTATACAGCCAGCGCAAATAGCCCGGGTCTTTATCCGCAATATCCGACACCGCTTTGCCCCGGTATTTACCAAAGGTGAACGTGGTCAGCAGCGCAGGACGACCGGTAATCGTCGCCATATCATCCGGCGTCCAGCCAGAGATATTCATAATATCAATGAGCAACGCGGCGGTGATATAGCAGTCATACAGCGCGCGGTGATGGTGAAGCCCCTCAGGGGTACGAACGCTGAGCTTGCGGGACTTGTACAGCGCCATGTTACTGTATTTGATCCCCGGCCAGAGGCGGCGCGCCAGCTTCATGGTACAAATCCATTCGCCTGGCATTTCAGGCAACACCCGGCGGTCAAAGCTGGCGTTATGCGCGACGTACCACGGGCTACCGTAATAGTGGGGAATGATCTCTTCTATCCACGGCTTATCCGCCACCATCGATTCGGTAATGCGATGGATAGCCATAGCCTGCGGGCTGATGGGGCGATCGGGACGCACCAGATGGCTCATTGGGTTGACGATTTTACCGTCAACCACATCGACAGAGGCCACTTCCACAATTCCGCCCTGAAGATCGCAAGTTTCGGTATCGATGACGCGCAGCATTGAAAACTCCTGAGCTCAAAACGCTTAGCCTAAAGGAATGATATCGCCTTGCCAACCCCGTCTGCTGAGCGTACCGGTCAACAGCAGCTCGCCTTTATCCGCCCGGACGATCAGCTGGCCTCTTTCATCCCATAGCGCGCTGCCGCCGCAGGCATTCGCCATTAACACCGCAATGGCATATTTATGCGCGAAGCGCTGCAGGGAGCTGATGGACTGCCGCCAGCGGTGATCCCCCACAGACTGACAGCTGGTAACAAGCGTAGCCCTGGGATCGAGAAGGGGAGAATCGGCGTGTGCATCAATGATAGTAAGCTGTTTATCTCCCGGCATCAGGCTTGCACCGCTACCCTGCGGGTAGCGCAAAATGCTCTGGCGAGAGGGTGAAAACAGGGCGAGGCCTTTCTGGCGCTGGCCATTCCGCTCAAGGGGGAGCCCGGCAATAACCGTAATCCGGTAAAAATGGGCCGCGTCAAGCAGAGGTTCCAGCTGCGCGTCGCCGGGTGGGGGAGGTAACGTCAGCGTACCTGACCCCGTTAACGAGAGTTCAGGGAAGACCAGCAAATCGCACCGCTGCCGTGCTGCTTCAGCAATGAAGCGGAGGTGGTGCTTAACGTGTTCATCAACACTCTGGTGCTGCCCGCCATACTGGGCTGCCGCTATATTCCAATGTGACATCGTGACTTCCTTATACACTGAGTCGCAGAGATTTAAGAATACACCTAATTTTATCAGGGCTTTCTTATCCTGGCAGATTCCGCGTAAGGAAGTGTAACGACTCGTTAAGCTTATTTAACTTTAGGCTCGTACGGCAAACGAGAGAGGTTGACCGAGGCGAGACGGTGGGCGATTAACCTTTCGCGAAACCAGTCGCGCAGATGGGCGGGTTGTTCACGTTCTACCACTTCAGCCACGATGGGCATGTTGTAACGCTCTTTAAAAGCGACGCCAGCGGCAGCGAGATCGACATTCACTTTATCCATCTCGTCCTGAGGAAGGGCGGCCAGATTGATCTTCATTACCTTCTCCTTATTATGCGGCGGCAACGTTACCGCGATTGCACGACGATGACAAGCGGAGGTGGGATGATCCTCGACTCGTTTATTATACAGCGTTATTCTTTAGCATACAGACATAACAAAAAGGAATGATTGCGATGTGTTTCTCCGCTTCCCGCGCGGTATGCGCACTGGTTTTTCTGTCCTCTACTCTCGTTACGCCCTCCGCGCTGGCGCATGCGCACCTTAAGCAGCAGATCCCGGCAGCTGACAGCCTGGTAGCCGCACCGCAGGCGCTAACGCTGAATTTTTCTGAAGGTATCGAACCTGGGTTCAGCGGCGTGGTGGTAACGGATGCGCAAAAGCAGGTCATCAGGACGGGTACCGCTACGCGAGATGAAAAGAACAAGGCTCAGCTCACCGTGCCGCTGGAGCAAACGCTGACGTCCGGGACCTACCAGGTCGACTGGCATGTGGTCTCCGTAGACGGCCATAAAACCACAGGCAGCTATCACTTTAGCGTGAAATAGCATGCTGGCGCTGTTTTATATCGGGTTGCGCTTTATCCATTTCACGGCGCTGATGCTGGTTTTTGGCAATGCGCTTTACAGCGTCTGGTTTGCGCCTTCCTCTCTCCACCGCCTGATGTCCCGGCGTTTCCAGCGGCAGCAGAAAGTGGCGTCCTTACTCTGCCTGGCGTCTGCACTCCTGATGTTTATGCTGCAGGGCGGATTGATGGGGAGCGGATGGGGCGATGTGTTTGCCCCGGCGGTCTGGCGCAGCGTGATGCCCACACAGTTTGGCGGCGTCTGGCTGTGGCAAATTATACTTGCGGCGATTACGGTCAGCGCGGCATGGCTCGCACCGCTGAAAGGCTCACGGTTGCTATTGCTCGCAATGGGCCAGCTTATCCTGCTCGCTGGGGTAGGGCACGCGGCGATGAACGAAGGCCCGTTAGGGGCTTTGCAGCGTGTTAATCACGCTATTCATCTGCTGTGTGCCGCAATCTGGCTTGGTGGCTTACTGCCGCTGCTGTTCTGCATGCGGCTGGCGAAAGGTGACTGGCAGAATGCTGCCATCTATACCATGATGCGCTTCTCGCGCGTGGGCCATTACGCCGTCGCAGGCGTGCTGCTCACCGGCGTTGTTAATTCGCTATTGATACTGGGCGTTCATATTCCCTGGCAGGCTGGCTACGTGCAGTTTTTGTTGTTCAAATGTGCGCTGGTGGCGTTGATGGTGGTAATTGCGCTGGCAAATCGGTATTTTCTGGTGCCACGGTTTCGTCCGGAGACCGGGCGAGCACAACAGATTTTTATCAGGATGACACAGGCAGAAGTGGTTCTGGGGGCACTGGTGCTGGCAGCGGTCAGCCTGTTCGCCACCTGGGAACCCTTCTGACAAGGTTAAATATCATATGAAAAAGACAGTACTTTCTCTCGTATTGCTGGCCTGCACGGGTAGCGCTATTGCCGCACCGCAGGTTATCACCGTCAGCCGTTTTGAAGTGGGTAAGGACAAATGGGCGTTCAATCGCGAAGAGGTGATGCTGACCTGCCGTCCGGGCCATGCGCTGTACGCGATCAACCCGAGCACGCTGGTGCAATACCCGTTAAATGATATTGCTGAGCAGCAGGTAGCCAGCGGCAAGAGCAGCGGCCAGCCGATTAGCATGATTCAGATCGATGACCCGGTTCATCCGGGGCAGAAAATGAGTCTGGCGCCGTTTATCGAGCGTGCCGACAAGCTCTGCTAACATTCAGGTTTCCAATAAAAAACCGCAGATGCTTGCGAAAGCACTGCGGTTTTTTACATTTAATGATGCTCTGGCGCTTTTTTTCCGACCGCTTTAACTGTGGACTGGAAAACCTGGCGTCGTCATCTATTCTTAAAAGGCAAGGCGACTTAGCCTGCATTAATGCCAACTTTTAGCGCACGGCTCTCTCCCAAGAGCCATTTCCCTGGACCGAATACAGGAATCGTATTCGGTCTCTTTTTATCTGTATGAAAGTAAACGCGAAATCCCAACGCTATCTTTCCCATACAGCGCGCACATCCTGTACGTCTTGCTAAAACATAACACAACACAGCATGCGTAAGTCCAGCCCTTTTTGCCTGTTTTGTTAAATTTTTGTGTGCAGTTAGCAAAAGCAGGCGCCGCGCTTAAAAGCGGGATTTCACGGACGCCTCAATTTCATCAAGCAGTTCAAAGCGACGGCGGTATTCGGCACGCTTTTTACTGGCAATGTCTTCAAGGGATTTGCGTTCCATCTGCAAGGGGAGTCGCCAGCTGAAGGTTGAGTGTTTTTGACCGTCGATAGAGGCCCAAAATTCGTCGTAGCTTGCATGAAAATGACGGCCTTTACTCAGACGATAACGCAGCGCACGGAAAATGTGGCCTTCATCGCTGACCGCATAAATAGCTTTGATGCCGGAAAGCGTAGCCAACTGGAAAAGCACTTCCATCAGCACGCGCTTCGGGAAAAGGCCATGGCAGGCGCGGGTTGCCTGTTTGATCACATCACGGGATACGCTGCGGCGTGGACCCTGAAGACCGCCAATCACCAGCACATATTCTCCGTTTTCACGGGCAACGCAAAAGGTCACGCTCGCAAGCAGAGTATTTTCGTTATCACGCAACCAGAGCGTACACTCCCCCTCACGCTCTGCTTTGCTGGCGTTCATGGCATTGACGTTATAGCTCACGCCATCTTTGGCATGAAACTCAACAATGGATTGCTCTTGCGGTCCGGTTAAAGCGGCGATTAGCCCGGCATCTTTCAGGGAGTCAATCCATTGATAATGGCTGATGATGGCATCGGCCCGTGCGTTGGCGTTCATACCCCGCATCAGATACTGGCGATGTGTTTTGCTCGGCAGGGTGATTTGCGAGGCCAGCAACTGGTCGAAATCGTTACGGCGAGCCAGTGCATCGAGCATGCGATGCGTTGAAGACCAGAACAGCAGTGAGCGTAACAGAAATTTGAGACGGTATTCGCGTTTTTGCCAGATAGGGCCTGGAACGAGTTTACCTTTCACCAGTTCGGAAATGATATGGGTACGATGCGAATGTGGGGCATCGTCTTGCAGGCGCGTATTTGACACGGGAAAACCTCAAAGTTTATGCAATGCATAGTTTAGGGGGCATGCAAAAGTGGATTAATACTGGTGAAATATTTATTTATCCTTAGTTTACTGTTTGTTTAGCTTTGTGAAAAGCGCTCCTGTGGAGCGTATCTAAGCGTATGCCATCTGCAACTATACTCCCTGAGGGAGGTTCTATGTATCAGCGAATCGAATGTGGGAAGTGGCGTCACGTCTGGGTTGTCAGCGATATACATGGCTGTTATCAGTGGCTTATGGATGAGCTTAAACGCCGTCACTTTAACCCGTATGAGGACTTACTCATTTCTGTAGGCGATATGATCGATCGTGGCCCTGACAGCGTGAAATGCCTGCAGTTAATGAATGAAAAATGGTTTCGCGCCGTACGCGGTAACCACGAGCAAATGGCTCTCGACAGTCTGGATAATAACGATTTTGCGCTCTGGACGATGAATGGTGGAATGTGGTTTGCACAACTTGAACGCGACCAAAAACAGCTCGCGCTGGGGTTGCTAAATGCCTGCCGCAGTTTACCGCATATTATAGAGATAACCTGTGCTAACGGTCTGAATGTAATAGCCCATGCCGATTATCCGGCAGCCGAATATTGCTGGCAAAAACCGGTCAGCGCCCATCGCGTTTTATGGGACCGCGAAAGGTTAATGGGGTTTATGGTAGGTAAAGGGCAGGGCATCAGCGGCGCGGATCATTTCTGGTTTGGTCATACGCCCGTCGACAGACGGTATGATTTTGATAATCTCCACTACATTGATACGGGGGCTGTTTTCGACGGCTACTTTACGCTGGCGCAGCTTCAGTAATAAATAACCCGCCTTCGGGCGGGTTCTTTTTAGGTCAGGCAAGGCGCATGACCCAGGCATCGGTTTTGCTATCGTAATGCTCACGGTAAAGGACAGAATGTTCGCCATCAAGTATTGCCGGGACGCTGGTATCCGCATCCCATGCATCGAGCTGCATGCACAAATCCGGGTCGGATTTGCAGGGAATACTTAACGTTCGATCGCCTTGTGCTTCGCCGCGCAATTCTGCGTCGTCGATCTCAAAAGCGCCAATACGCACGCTGGTTTTCGTCATAGTGCTCTCCGGGTCGGTTGTCAAAATCTGGTATGACCAGTGCGATCACCCATTTTTGATCGTAGACAAGGAGAGCAAAATCGCCAGTAAAAAAATGCGCTTTTTTTCAGGCCGTGCGATCGTTACCGGTAAACAGCCGGCCATCCCGAACCAGCTCGCGCGGATAGCTGTTTTTGAGGCGGGAGCCGACTTTTTTTGCCAGTCCCAGCGGATATCCCTGATACGTCACCACCACTTCATCGCCTGACGGCGTGCTTTCAGGATAGACATCGCGACCGCGATACCACTCTTCTGCTTCCTGATGCGTCAGGACAAAGGTATTCTCGTGCCCGGCAAGCGCGATGACGGCCTCGTGCTGCCAGCGATAGCCTTTATTATGGACCTCCGCAAGGCGGATCCCGATGCGGGAGAAGCGAACTTTGCCAATAAGCGGCTCAATATTTGCCGGGAACAGCCAAATCTCCTTATCTCGCTGCCAGAGATGGAGCGTTTCATCCCAGCTAAGTCCGGCTTTACCCGCGGCAAGAGTGACCTGCCCGGCGTCACGGCCTTTTAGCGGCGCGAACGGGAAATTGCCGACCTTGAATTTAGGGGCTGGCAGGGGAGCAACCGACTGCGTTTTGCGCAGACGCGCCACAAAGAACCCTTCGCAGTCGTAAATTTGCGGGAACACATGGAGGAAACCTTCTGGTGTGACGGCTTCACGCGCTGAGGCAAACAGATCGTTAAGCGGCAGGAACTCGACTGCATCCGGATACTGCGCTTTCAGCCACAGACAGACGTCTTCGTTTTCATCGCGGTTGAGGGTGCACGTTGAATAAACCAGCGTGCCACTGGGGCGCAGGGCATGAAAGGCACTCTCGATCAGCTCTCGCTGCGTGGCGGCGATCTCAAGATTGCTTTCCACAGACCAGTTTTTCAACGCATCGGGATCTTTACGCACCACCCCTTCGCCGGAGCAGGGGGCGTCCAGCAAAATGGCATCAAAGGCTTCCGGTAAGGCAGCGCCAAACACGCGTCCATCGAAGTGCGTCAGGGCGACGTTATGAATGCCGCAGCGGCTGATGTTGGCATGCAGCACTTTCACGCGGCTGGCGGAAAACTCGTTGGCGAGGATCGCCCCGCGGTTACCCATCCGGGCGGCAATTTGCGTGGTTTTCGAGCCGGGCGCCGCCGCGACGTCCATCACCCGTTCGGGCGCATTACCCTCCGCGAACAGAGCGGCAACCGGGAGCATTGAGCTGGCTTCCTGAATATAGAACAGACCGCTCAGATGTTCAGCGGTACTGCCCAGCGGCACGGCGTCTTCATCATCGCGTTCGATCCAGAACCCCTCAGCACACCACGGGACTGGCGTCAGCTGCCAGCCGTATGGCGCGACAAGCGTCAGAAAATCTTCGACGCTGATTTTCAGCGTGTTGACGCGAATACTCCGGCGCAGCGGGCGCTGGCAGGCGGCAATAAAATCGTCTAACGACAGGTGAGAGGGAAGCGCCTCGCGCATCTGCGCCAGGAATTGTTCAGGAAGAAATACGGAGTTTTGAGCCACGGGCACACCACAGGGAAAAGTTCAGGTGCGCAGTGTAACATAAAGGCTCCGGCGCGTTGACACCGGAGCCTTTCAGATTAACGCGGCAGGGCCGTTCCCCATTCACGCCACTCTTTCGGTTCACTTTCGAGCAGCAGGAAGTGTTTACCCGACTGCGCTTTCGGCGCCAGCGGCGTTCCCGGCGGTGTGGCAAACGCGATACCGCCGCGAATGAACTGGTTGAAGGTGCCGGTTTTCACCACGCCTCCCGTCAGGCCGAAGTCCAGCGAATAGCCGGATGCCAGCCAGAATACCGAGTTATTACGGACCAGGTGCTGGTACCGTTCACTGATACGCAGTGCCACCATCACGCGGTCAGAGAGCGTACCGAGCGTCAGGCCCGTGACCGTACCCACCTCAATGCCGCGGAACAGTACCGGCGTGCCGATGTTCAGCGAGCCCGCTTCCGGCACTTCCACGACGATGCTCAGGCCGCCAAGGTAGCGCGAGTCGGTGATCGTCGCTTCCTGCAGCTCAAAATCACGGCGGGCATTGCCCTGGCCGGGCTCAACGTTGATGTACGGCTGCAGGATGGTGTCGAGATGCTCAACGCCCGCGGCCGAAATCTGCGGCGTGACCACCGAGAAGCGCGAACCCGAACGGGCGAAGGTCTGCACATATTCCGGGTAAAGCACCGCGGTGGCCTGGACCTCGTTACGCGCCGTGATCAGCGTCAGCTTCTGGATCTGGCCGATATCAATGCCCAGATAACGGATTGGCATGCCCTCCGCCAGCTTGCCGGCATCAAACGCGTGCAGGGTAATTTGCCCGCCAACCGCACGCGCGGCGGTTTCGGAAGGGAAGAGAATGCGTTTATCGCCTTTGCGCAGATTCGCCCCCGCACCGCTGAGGTTATCGAAGCTAATCGCCCCGCGCAGCGCGCGTGAGAGCGGGGAGGCCTGCACGGTCAGCCCGTTGCCGTTAAGCTGAACTTTCGCGCCGCCCTCGGCCCAGAAGACGCTGTTTGGCGTCAGCAGCTTGCGGTACTCCGGCTTGATATGCAGTTCAATATCAAACGCGTCCGCACGGGGGCGCACGGTGATGACTTCCCCGACTTCAAACTTGCGATACAGCACCACGGAGCCTGCCTGCACGTCCGGCAGCGTCTCGGCGCTTAACGTCAGCGTGGTAGTAGGGAGATCGCTCAGGCTGTTTTCAATCGCTTTCTCCAGGTTGGCATACAGCGGGTAGCTTTCGCGCACGGGGCCTTTATTGCCCGGCAAAATACGGATACCGCCGTTAACCCATTCGCTGGCGCTGGCCCCGAGGAACTCCACGCCGTCCAGACCTACCTTCACGTCGACGCGGCTGTTCACCACGAATTTACTGTCTCCGTGCACCAGGTCGCTGTATTGCGGATCGATGGCGACAGAGAAGCTCACTCCGTTCGCGGAGAGCGTACGCTCCAGCACCTGTCCGACCTGCACGCCGTGTAAAATCACCGGCTGGCCGGCTTCGATACCGTAGCTTTCTGGTGCATTCAGCGTGACGGTTACCACACCCGGCTTTTGCAGCAGGGCTTTATCCGCCGGGGCAATCACGAAGCTATTGCTGGGTTGACCATCGCCGGGGATCAGCTCAAACGTATTGCCGGTCAGCAGGGTGCTGAGGCTGGCATCGTTCAGGGAGAGCTTTGGACTGCGCATTTCGATGCGCGTCTTTTCGCGCAGGAGATCGACCACGCTTGGATCGACCGTCATCTCGCCGGTGACCGAGCCGCCCGGGTTGAGCGTCATTTTGGTGAGCTGGCCAACCTGCAACCCCTGGTACATCAGCGGCGTTGAACCTGCTTTTAGTCCCTTAGCATCGGGCAGGGCGAGTTTGACGATCACGCCGCGCTGGCTGTGCGCCAGGTCAGCGTACAGTCCGAACGTGTCATCGGCCGTGGCAGGGCTTGAGTTTTCCGGGGAATCAAAGGCAATGGCGCCATTCACCAGTGCGGCAAGGCTCTCCAGCTTCACCTTCGCTCCGCTCAGGCTGAGGTCTGCGTCCACGCCGGACACGTTCCAGAAGCGGCTGCCTTTTTTCACCAGGTTAGTGAAGCGACGCTCGATCAGAACATCAATGGTGACGCCCTGTTTATTCGGGTTGATCGCGTAGTCGTACACGCGGCCAACCGGGATTTTACGGAAATAGACCAGAGAGCCACTGTTCAGAGAACCGAGATCCGGCGCCTGGAGATGGATCATCAAATCGCCGTTATTGAGACGGTATTTGGGCTGTGTATCCAGCGCCACAAAGTGATCCTGAGGCTCACCTTTACCCGGCATCATGCCGATATAGTTACCGCCCACGAGCGCATCCAGCCCGGACACGCCGGCCAGAGAAGCCTTCGGCGTCACCAGCCAGAACTGCGTTTCGCTGCGCAGGGCATCCTGCATGTCAGATTTAATACTGACCCGCACCTGTATCTTGTTCAGCCCTTTTCCAAGGGAGATGTCCTGAACCGTACCGACCTCAACCCCCTGGAAGCGAACGGGGGTTCGCCCGGCAACAATGCCGTCAGCGGTCTGAAAATCAATCGTGACCGTACTTCCGCGATCTTCATAGCTCGTCCAGATAAGCCAGCCTGCAATCATCAGCGCGATGACGGGCAGCAACCAGAATGGCGAAATGCGGCGTTTTGTTTTAATTCTCGCTTCAGTCGGCGAAGCGGGGGTTTCCTGACTCATGTGCATCCCAAAGTAAGCGGCTATCCAGCCATTCCACAGCAAGAATAGTCAATATCACCGCAGAGCCGAAATAAAAAGCCGCGGGTCCCATTGTAAAAGCAAGTAACTGGTCGCGATTGATTAGCGACATCATCAGCGAAATCACAAACAGATCTAACATTGACCAGCGGCCAATCCAGGTGACGAATCGCAGAAGCAGAATACGGGTACGTAAGCCTTGTTCACACTTAAAGTGAATGCTGATAAGCAGGGTAATCATCACCACGACTTTGGTAAAGGGAACCAGGATACTGGCAATAAAGACTATCGCAGCCACCCCAACATTGCTGTGCGCAAGGGAGATAATGCCCGAAAGGATAGTATCCTCCTGACGCCCGCCATTCACGTAAATAATGGAAATAGGCAGCATGTTGGCCGGGATCAGAAACACCAGGGAGGCGATCAGCGCGGCCCAGCATTTTTGCAGGCTGTTGTTGCGCCGCAGCCTTAATGGAATGTGGCACCGCGGGCAGCGTCCACGCGCGTCGGGCAACCCGGTATAATGGCATCCCAGACAAACGCGGAGATTTTCATCAGGACGCGTGGCGGGGCGCTGAGGATAAAATCGCTCCCAGAGCTGCTCAACGTTCAGATGTATCAGCGTCAGGATGCTCAGCAATACCAGACAGATGAAGGCAAAGAGCCCGATGCCGGGCTGCAAGAATGCATAGTCCTGCACCTTTATCGACGCAACGCCCACGCCCACCAGATAAATATCCAGCATCACCCACTCTTTGAGTTTATCCAGCATCAGCAGCACCGGGCGAAGATTCATGCCAAGAATATTGCCAAACCAAAGATAGGCAATGGCGGCGACCAGTACCAGCGGCGCGCCGACGGTGCAGAACAGCACCATGGCAGCGGTGATGGGATCGCCCTGACGGGTCATCTGCCAGATACCCTGCAGCACGTTGGCGTCAATACGTACGCCAAGCAGGTAGAGCTTCAGCAGCGGCTCGCTCCAGGCGAAGGGCATCAGCAGCAGCATGGTGACGGCCATCGCGGCAAGGCGAGTTAACGACCAGTCGCGGCCGTCACGAATTTTGGCGTCGCAGCGGGGACAAAAGGCACTTTGGTGCGATTTCATCTTCGGCAACATAAAAAGCGTATCGCACTGGGGGCAACGCTGATAATGTGCACGGGGCAAAGCTTCGCTTACCGTATGGACAGTTATCTTTCTTGTCGGCGTAATTTTGGTTGTTTTTAAGGCCATCAGCTGCGCACAAATAAGTATTGTTGAAAGTTATAATAACTCATGAATGGATTCATCTTGAGCATGAGCGCATTTAATGCTTATTTTAATAGGCTATGCGGTAATTTTGTAAGACAACTAAGTGATTGAATAATGAACAAAACAGAATTCTACGCGGATTTGAACCGCGATTTTAAGGCATTGATGGCGGGCGAGACCAGCTTCTTAGCCACTCTGGCAAATACTAGCGCATTGCTGTTTGAACGTCTCTCTGACGTGAACTGGGCCGGCTTTTACCTCCTCGAAGGTGAAACGCTGGTACTGGGGCCGTTCCAGGGCAAGCTGGCCTGCGTGCGCATTCCGGTAGGACGTGGCGTCTGCGGCACGGCTGTGGCCGAAAATCAGGTACAGCGTGTGGAAGACGTTCATGCGTTTGACGGGCACATTGCCTGTGATGCCGCCAGTAATTCTGAAATCGTTCTGCCGCTGGTGGTAAAAAATCAGATTATTGGCGTTCTGGATATCGACAGTACGGTCTTCAGTCGCTTTACAACCGAGGACGAACAGGGGCTGCGCGAGCTGGTAGCGAATCTCGAAAACGTACTCTCTGCAACCGATTATCAAAAATTCTTTGCGAGCGTCGCAGGATAATCAACGGATAACGTAGCATTTACTGATAGCGTCATTATAATGACGCCTGTTCATGCCTGCGCTTGTTGGCAACGTCCGTTGTAATCAGGAAATTTCATGGAAAATCAACCTAAGTTGAATAGCAGTAAAGAAGTTATCGCATTTCTGGCCGAGCGTTTCCCGCAGTGCTTCAGCGCGGAAGGTGAAGCTCGTCCCCTGAAAGTCGGTATTTTTCAGGATCTGGTGGCGCGCGTTGAGGGGGAAATGAACCTCAGCAAAACTCAGCTGCGTTCCGCCTTACGTCTTTATACTTCGAGCTGGCGTTACCTGTACGGTATCAAAGCGGGCGCGACGCGTGTGGATCTCGACGGCAACCCTTGTGGTGAGCTGGACGAGCAGCACGTTGAGCACGCGCGTAAACAGCTGGAAGAAGCCAAAGCACGCGTTCAGGCACAACGTGCAGAGCAGCAAGCGAAAAAACGCGAAGCCGCAGCGGCAAACGGCCAGGAAGAAGCGCCTCGTCGCGAGCGTAAGCCACGTCCTGCGCCGCGTCGTCACGAGAATAACGATCGCAAACCGCGTGCTGACAAACCAGCAGCTAAAGCCCCGCGCGCCCCTCGTGAAGAGCCGCGCCATACTCCGGTTTCAGACATTAACGCCCTGAGCGTTGGTCAGGCGCTGAAGGTAAAAGCGGGTAACAATGCTATGGACGCCACCGTACTGGAAATCACCAAAGATGGCGTTCGTGTACAGCTGACTTCTGGTATGTCAATGATTGTACGCGCAGAACACTTGTTGTTCTGAAACGGAGGCCAAGCCTGGCATGAACACTTTTTTTAAGCTCACCGCGCTGGCGGGCCTGTTTGCCATAACAGGTCATGCTTTTGCAGTGGACGATATCACCCGTGTTGATCAAATTCCTGTACTCAAGGAAGAGACGCAACACGCGACGGTGAGCGAGCGCGTGACCTCACGTTTCACCCGTTCGCACTATCGTCAGTTCGATCTCGATCAGGCCTTTTCGGCCAAAATCTTTGACCGCTATCTGAACTTGCTGGATTACAGCCATAACGTTTTGCTCGCCAGCGATGTCGAGCAGTTCGCTAAGCGCAAATCCGAGGTGGGTGACGAGTTGCGTTCAGGCAAGCTGGATCTGTTTTACGATCTCTACAACCTTTCGCAAAAGCGCCGCTTTGAACGCTATCAGTATGCGCTGAAAGTGCTGGAACGTCCGATGGACTTTACCGGTACCGACACCTTTAATCTGGACCGCAGTAAAGCACCCTGGCCGAAAGATGAAGCCGAGTTGAATGCGCTGTGGGACAGCAAAGTTAAATACGACGAACTGAGCCTTAAGCTGACCGGCAAAGATGAAAAAGAGATCCGTGACACGCTGACGCGTCGTTACAAATTTGCCATTCGTCGTCTGGCGCAGACAAACAGTGAGGATGTCTTCTCGCTGGCCATGACTGCCTTTGCTCACGAAATCGATCCGCATACCAACTATCTCTCTCCGCGCAACACCGAACAGTTTAATACCGAAATGAGCCTGTCTCTGGAAGGTATCGGCGCGGTGCTGCAGATGGACGATGATTACACGGTGATCAATTCAATGGTCGCGGGTGGCCCGGCATCCAAAAGCAAAGCGATTAGCGTAGGCGATCGTATTGTGGGTGTAGGACAAACCGGCCAGAACATGGTCGACGTGATTGGCTGGCGTCTTGATGACGTGGTTGCGCTGATCAAAGGCCCGAAAGGCAGCAAGGTTCGCCTCGAAGTTCTGCCTGCTGGCAAAGGTACCAAAACTCGTATCGTTACCCTGACCCGCGAGCGTATCCGTCTGGAAGACCGCGCGGTGAAAATGTCGGTGAAAACCGTGGGTAAAGAGAAGGTGGGCGTCCTGGACATTCCTGGCTTCTACGTCGGCCTGACAGACGATGTGAAAGTACAGTTGCAGAAGCTTGAAAAGCAGAACGTCAGCAGCGTTATCATCGACCTGCGCAGTAACGGTGGCGGTGCGCTGACGGAAGCGGTTTCACTCTCTGGCCTGTTTATTCCATCTGGACCGGTGGTTCAGGTGCGCGATAACAACGGTAAAGTACGTGAAGATGCCGACAACGACGGTGTGGTCTACTATAAAGGCCCGCTGGTGGTCCTGGTTGACCGCTTCAGCGCCTCCGCGTCTGAAATCTTTGCCGCTGCCATGCAGGACTATGGTCGTGCGCTGATCGTCGGTGAGCCAACCTTCGGCAAAGGTACTGTTCAGCAGTATCGCTCTCTGAACCGTATTTACGACCAGATGCTGCGTCCGGAATGGCCTGCACTGGGCTCGGTTCAGTACACCATACAGAAATTCTACCGCGTGAACGGCGGCAGTACGCAGCGTAAGGGCGTCACGCCGGATATCATGATGCCGACAGGCACGGAAGAGACTGAAACCGGCGAGAAGTTTGAAGATAACGCGTTACCGTGGGACAGCATCAATGCCGCGACGTACGTGAAGGCGGGCGACATGACGCAGTTTGGTCCTGAACTGCTGAAGTCACATAACGACCGCATCGCGAAAGATCCGGAATTCCAGTACATCATGAAGGACATTGCTCGCTTCAATGCCCTGAAAGATAAGCGGAATATTGTTTCTCTGAACTACGCTCAGCGAGAGAAAGAGAACAACGAAGACGATGCAACGCGTCTGGCGCGTATCAACGATCGCTTTAAGCGTGAAGGGAAGCCTCTGCTCAAGAAACTGGACGATCTGCCTAAAGATTACCAGGAGCCCGATCCGTATCTGGACGAGACGGTGCATATCGCCCTCGACCTGGCGAATCTGGAAAAAGATAAGCCTGCCGTACAGCCCGCTCCGGCAAAATAACCTCCCAACAGGCACAAGAAATTGTGCCTGTTTCTTTTTGTTCTGCATCCTTCCGTCAGCCTGATTTCCAATTGTGTAAAGTTGTGTCTTTCTGGTGACTTACGCCCGCCGGATGCTTGAAAATAGTCGCAATACCCATACGATGTGGGTAATCGCATAGTGCGTTTTGTTAAACTGAGGTAAAAAGAAAATTATGATGCGAATCGCGCTCTTCCTGCTCACCAACCTGGCGGTAATGGTGGTTTTCGGGCTCGTGCTAAGCCTGACAGGAATTCAGTCGAGCAGCGTTCAGGGTCTGTTGATTATGGCGCTGCTGTTTGGTTTTGGTGGCTCTTTCATTTCCCTGCTGATGTCGAAGTGGATGGCTCTGAAATCGGTAGGCGGTGAGGTTATCGAACAACCGCGTAACGATATGGAACAGTGGCTGATGAATACGGTGGCCCAGCAATCCCGTCAGGCTGGGATCGCCATGCCGCAGGTAGCCATTTACCACGCTCCGGATATCAACGCCTTCGCCACCGGTGCCCGTCGTGATGCGTCACTGGTTGCCGTCAGCACCGGGCTGCTGCAGAACATGAGCCGTGACGAAGCCGAAGCGGTTATTGCCCACGAAATCAGCCATATCGCTAACGGTGACATGGTAACCATGACCCTGATTCAGGGCGTCGTGAACACCTTCGTTATCTTTATCTCCCGTATTCTGGCGCAGATTGCGGCAGGCTTTATGGGTGGTAACCGCGACGAAGGCGAAGAGAGCAACGGTAACCCGCTGATCTATTTCGCTGTCTCCATGGTTCTGGAACTGGTATTCGGTATCTTGGCCAGCATCATCACCATGTGGTTCTCCCGTCATCGTGAATTCCACGCGGATGCCGGCTCTGCGAAGCTGGTTGGTCGTGAGAAGATGATTGCGGCGCTGCAGCGTCTGAAAACCAGCTACGAGCCGCAGGAAGCGAACAGCATGATGGCTTTTTGCATCAACGGTAAATCGAAATCGCTGAGCGAGCTGTTTATGTCTCATCCGCCGCTGGATAAGCGTATTGAAGCGCTGCGCAGTGGGGAATACCTGAAGTAACGCGAAGAACCGCAATAAGCCGGGCAGGAGAACACTCCGCCCGGCTTTTTTTATGCCTGTACTGTGGGCTGGGTCACCCGCAGTCCGCTGACGACAGCCGCGAGGGTGGCAAGGACACCTGCGGTGAGTAGCGCAACGTGGTTACCGTTTTGTCCGGCGAGGTTAAACATCAGGGCTACCAGTGCCGCACCGGTGCTTTGCCCCAGCAGGCGCGCGGTACCCAACATGCCGCTGGCTCCTCCGCTGCGATGGCGCGGTGCGGAGGTGATAATGGTGTGGTTGTTCGGCGACTGGAACAGGCCAAAACCGGCACCACAGAGGATCATGCGCCAGATAATATCCAGATCCGTAGGTTGCGAGGGAAGCAGCGCCAGCGCAAACAGACCCGTCGCCATGACTGCCAGCCCCAGCGCGCCCAGTAATCCGGCATGCACGCGCTCTATTAAATAACCTGCCAGCGGTGCCATCACCATCGTGGCCAGCGGCCACGGGGTTAACAGCAGGCCGGTCTCCACTTCTGAACGTCCAACCACGCTCTGCAAAAAGAAGGGCAGAGAAACCAGAGCCAGCATCTGGGCGCAGAATGAGCAGACAGAGGTGCAAATGGAGAGCGAAAAGAGGGGGATGCGCAGCAGGTCAACAGGCAGTAAAGGCACCGGGAGAGTGAGCTGGCGGCGAACAAAGAAGAAACCTGTGACCAGCAGCGCGAGCAGTTCCACTCCGGTAAGCACCAGCGATTGCCCCTGCGCAAAGCCGCTCAGGGCTGTAATCAGCAGGCCAAAGGTAAGGGCATTCATCACCGCGCTCGCGACGTCGAACCGCGGCATGGTGCTTTTGGGGCCGTTAGCGGGCAGGAAGCGCAGGGCAAAGAAGATGGCCACGATACCCAGCGGCACGTTAATGGCGAAGAGCCATTGCCAGGATGCAACGGAAAGAATAGCCGCCGCAATGGTTGGCCCGGCGGCGGAAGAGACGGCGACAATAAACGAGTTTATTCCCATGCCGCGCCCCAAATGACGCTGCGGATAAATTAAGCGAATCAACGCCGTGTTTACGCTCATGAGCGCCGCGCCACCAAAACCTTGCGCAATGCGTGCAAGCGTCAGGGTATGCAGTGAATCAGAAAGGGCACACAACAGCGAGGTAATGGTGAAAACCACCAGACCACACTGATACACCCGACGGTAGCCGAACATATCGCCCAGGAAGGAGAACGAGAGCAGGGAAACCACAATCGCAATCTGGTAGGCGTTAACAATCCAGATTGAACTGGCGGGAGAAGCATGCAGGTCGCTGGCGATGGTTGGCAGGGCAACGTTGGCAATTGCGCCGTCAAGGACGGCCATTGAGATACCGATAATGATGGTCGCTATCGCGCCATACCGCTGGGGTAACGGCAAGCCATCGGAAAGATTCTTTTCCATTAGGGTTAAAAAAGCTCAGCGTGAAATTATTCTCAGGGTAACTATTTTAGCATTGTTACAGCCGCGATATGTCGCAGATTTGTAACGAAGTAAACGCGGATTGATTGCAGGTGACATGACGGGAACTTATAATAAAAACCGGTTCTGATTTTTATAAAACACTCTCTATGAGGTGGTAAATGGCTATTGCGGATTTGGATAAACAGCCAGATTCTGTTTCTTCCGTGCTGAAGGTGTTTGGCATCTTACAGGCGCTCGGGGAAGAGCGTGAAATTGGTATTACGGAGTTGTCGCAGCGCGTGATGATGTCGAAAAGCACCGTTTATCGCTTTTTGCAAACCATGAAGTCACTGGGCTATGTTGCACAGGAAGGCGAGTCAGAAAAATACTCTCTGACCCTGAAACTGTTCGAACTCGGTGCCCGCGCGCTGCAAAATGTTGATCTGATCCGCAGCGCTGATATTCAGATGCGTGAAATCTCGCGCCTGACCAAAGAGACCATCCATCTCGGTGCGCTGGATGAAGACAGCATTGTTTACATCCATAAAATCGACTCCATGTACAATCTGCGCATGTATTCGCGCATTGGTCGTCGCAACCCGCTCTACAGTACCGCCATTGGTAAGGTTCTGCTGGCATGGCGCGATCGCGAGGAAGTGAAGCAGATCCTCGATGGCGTGGAATACAAGCGCAGTACGGCGCGAACCATTACCAGCACGGACGAACTGTTAACGGTGCTCGATCGCGTGCGTGAGCAGGGGTATGGCGAAGATAATGAAGAACAGGAAGAAGGGCTGCGCTGCATCGGCGTTCCGGTGTTTGACCGCTTTGGCGTGGTGATCGCGGGCTTAAGTATCTCTTTCCCAACCCTTCGCTTCTCTGAAGAGCGTCTGCACGAATATGTCGCTATCCTGCACACTGCCGCACGTAAGATTTCTGAACAGATGGGCTATCACGACTATCCGTTTTAATCTCTGTTCGCATAAAAAACGCCGCAGAAGTTGCGGCGTTTTTGTCAGTGATTAAACCAGTTGATTAGCCCTTATCGATGACGACGGACGTTTTACGCAGTACAGGACAGTTCGTTAAGCCAATGATCCCGCTGTCAGAATGCAGATACTGTGCAGTGCTCAGTCCTTGTGCCGTTAAATACTTACACTGAATGCCTAAGCCGGCTGCGTTTTCGGTGCTTCCCACGAGCACACCATAACCCGTTAACAGAAGGCCAATCCAGACGATGGCCAGTGCAATAATTGTTCGAATGATTAAGCGCATCATTACCTCTTTTATCGTTGTTATCATACAGCTAGCGTAAACGGTTTACGCTATGAAACAAGTGCACGATTCTGAAAAAAGCGCGATGGCGGTACAGTTAGTCCTTGTTTAAGATAACCGTGATAACCTGGTTACATCAGGTCTTTAGACGGAGTGTGGAGTGAAAAAAATACGCTGGGTGATTCTGATTATCGTGCTGATAGCGTGCGTGGTGTTATGGACGCAGACTATCAATGTCATGTGCGATCAGGATGTACAGTTTTTTAGCGGCGTCTGCGCAATCAATAAGTTTATTCCGTGGTAACACGCATTTTTTCTCAAGGTGATTTCCTTCCTTCGCGCCAGTGGTAAAATAGACGTTTTTATTGAGGTGGTGAAATGGGTGAGTTACTGAATTCAGGGCTGCTGAATATGGCATCCCTGATGATTTCTTTGGTTGTTCTGCTTGTGGGGCTGGTCATCTGGTTTTTCGTAAACCGGGCCAGTTCGCGTACGAACGAGCAGATCGAACTGCTGGAAGCGCTGCTCGATCAGCAAAAACGTCAGAATGCGCTGCTGCGCCGTCTGTGTGAAGCTAACGAGCCGGAAGAGAAAGACGCGCCGAAAGACGCGGTCGCTGAAGATAACAAAGACGAAGACGACTTTATCCGCCTGGTGGCTGAGCGTTAATCTTTTCGTGCTGGGAGGTGGCTGTGGTCTGGAAAAATCCCTGGTATGACCCCTCCCTGAAACATCACACCCCAAACGGCTTTCGTAATACCCACCCTGCAGAGCATCAAACCGGCGACCTGGACCGCTGGCGTAAGGCGCGTAAAGAAGCCGGTTTGCCGAAACCACCCGCGCTGGGTTATGAAGATTTTATCCGTCAGTGGTGGCAACCCGCCGAGCTAACGCAGCCTCAGGAAGATGGGGTGTGGTGGCTGGGACATGCGAGTGTGTTACTCCAGCTAGACGGCAATTTCATCCTTACCGACCCAGTTTTTTCACAGCGCGCCTCTCCGCTCCCTTTCCTGGGACCACAGCGTAAGACGCCTCCTGCACTGTCTGTCGAAAAACTGCATCAGCTTGATGCGGTCGTCATTTCCCATAATCATTACGATCATCTTGATGATGCGACCATTCGCCGTATTCTCAAACGCTTTCCCGACGTGAGTTTCTTTGTCCCGTTAGGACTGGCCGCCTGGTTTCGACGCCGGGGAGCAAGGCGCGTGGTGGAGCTCGACTGGTGGCAGAGTTTCACCTGGCAGGGGATGACGCTGACCGCCGTACCTGCGCAGCACTGGAGTATGCGCACGCCGTGGAACCGCAATCGCTCCTTATGGTGCGGCTGGGTCATGGAAGGGCGGCATCATCGTTTCTGGTTTAGCGGTGATACAGGGTACTCGCCTGAACTACTGTTGATACCTGAACGTCTGGGGCCTGTTGATGCTGCCGCGTTACCGGTGGGGGCCTATGCCCCGCGATGGTTCATGGCTGTACACCATATGGATCCGCAATCTGCGGTGGCATTGTGGCAGCAGCTGGGTTGCCCTCTGGCGTTTCCCATTCACTGGGGGGTGTTTGAACTGGCAGATGAAGCGTTGGATGAGCCGGTGCAGGAGTTAACTGACGCGCTAGATAATTTAGCACCAGTTAACCATTCTTTCAGGATACTGAAAATTGGCGAATATTTATCCTTATAAACGACGCGATAAATTGTTGCATATATTCTGTAAGTAAACGCGCTTAAGAATGTTTTATTTTTATCGAAACGTTTTGCTTGCCTTGTTTTGATGCAGAGTCATAAAAATTTCATTATTTTGGTGCATAACACTGTTTATTACCTGATGCATTTTAATACAGTCGGGCGCGCGTTATTAACGCTGTTTTTTCTCTGAAACAATTTGGCCGCGTTACAATGATTTAAGCATAAGTTTTCACAAATTGTTCTAACTCAATCAATGCGTAAAATTTCTTTTCCCGGTTGCTGGACGCTTTGTAATGATTGAGCTATGTTAAAAATGTCTTAGATTACAGCGGCCGTGCAAACAGCGTTGGATCTTTGTTGCGAAGCAGGGCTGTCTGTATGTGATGCGCATAATTGTGCAAAACCTGACGGGCACTGTTCGAATTTGTGCGGCGGATCGAGACATGTTTAAAAATGGCTTGCCATATTAAACATTGTGTGTGATAACACGTTTTGGGTCAAACGAGGTACAGTTCTGTTTATGTGTGGCATTTTCAGTAAAGAAGTCCTGAGTAAACACGTTGTCGTTGAATACCGCTTCTCTGCCGAACCTTATATTAGTGCCTCATGCAGTAATGTCTCAGTTTTATCTCAGTTAATGCCTGCGGGCTAAGAAAACACTCTAAGGAATTTTGCAAATGGCAAAGATTAAAGGTCAAGTTAAGTGGTTCAACGAGTCTAAAGGTTTTGGTTTCATTACTCCTGCTGACGGCAGCAAAGACGTGTTCGTACACTTCTCTGCAATCCAGGGTAACGGCTTCAAAACTCTGGCTGAAGGCCAGAACGTTGAGTTCGAAATTCAGGATGGCCAGAAAGGCCCTGCTGCAGTTAACGTAACTGCTATCTGATCGAACCACTGCTGACTGAAACGCGCCGCGTTTCAATCTCAGACATAAAGCCTCGCATAACGCGGGGCTTTTTTATGCCCCTTATCTTTCAAAATATTACGATCCGCGGCCTTGTTAGTACCTTGTTGCAAAGCTGCGAGGTTAGTAGCACTGTTTCGCCACCTTCCTCCCGGCTTTTCCCGTTAAATCAGGGCGTTGTTTAACAGCCCTGGGGTTCAGGTGAAGAAGAAATTGATAACGGCCACTGGCAATTTCACGCCAGCGCGTTTTGCTCTGCTCTGTTTAGCTATTTTTTGTAGTCTGGCTTTTTTGCTGGGCCGCGTTGCCTGGCTGCAAATTATCAAGCCTGACAATCTGGTGAAGCAGGAAGATATGCGATCCCTCCGCCAGCTGGCGATTGACGCGCCGCGCGGCATGATAATGGATCGTGAAGGCCGACCGCTGGCGGTGAGCGTGCCTGTCCGGGCCGTATGGGCCGATCCCAAAACGGTGCTGGCAAAAGGGGGCGTCGGCGCTGATGAACGCTGGCAGGCGTTGGCAAATGCGCTGCATCTCTCCCTGGATACGCTTTCGGCTCGCATCAACGCCAGTCCACAGGGGCGTTTCATTTACCTTGCCCGTCAGGTCGATCCTACGCAGGCAAAGTGGATCGATAAACTGAATCTGCCCGGCATCAATTTACGCGATGAGTCCCGCCGTTTTTATCCTGCCGGTCATGTGGCCGCGAACCTGATTGGTTTCACCAATATCGACGGACAGGGCATTGAAGGCGTGGAAAAAAGCTTCAATACGCAATTGACGGGCAAGGCCGGGGTGCGGCAGGTAAGGGAAGACCGCTATGGACGCGTGGTTGAAAACCTGACCGAAGTTGCGCCCGCGCCCGCGCACAACATTCAGTTGAGTATTGACGAGCGGCTGCAAACCATTACCGAAGATGCGCTCGATAACGCCGTGGCCTGGAACAAGGCTGAGTCAGGCGCATCGGTGTTAATTAATATCCCAACCGGGGAAATACTCGCCATGGCGAGCTATCCGGACTTCAACCCCAACAATCGGGAAGGCGCGACGATAAACGATTTCCGCAATCGCGCCATCAGCGATACGTTCGAACCCGGTTCGACCGTCAAGCCGCTGGTGCTGATGACGGCCCTGCAGCAGGGGCTGGTCCAGCCGGACAGCGTGATTGACACTCACCCGTATATCCTTGACGGGCATCGTATCCGCGATGTGGGTTACTATCCTGAACTGACGATGACTGGGATCCTGCAAAAATCGAGCGACACCGGCGTATCCCGGCTCTCGCTGGCGATGCCCGTTCAGCATCTTATTGATACCTACCGAAACTTTGGCTTTGGCACCAATACGGGGCTTGGCCTAACGGGTGAGAGTGCGGGACTGTTGCCACATCGTAAATACTGGAGCCAGCTCGACAGAGCGACCTTTGCCTTCGGCTACGGGCTGATGGTAACCCCGCTCCAGCTGGCGCACGTCTACGCCACCATTGGCGGCTTCGGGCTTGAGCGTCCCCTCTCCATTACCCGTATCGATCCCCCCGTCATTGGCCACCGCGTCATGCCGGAAGAGATTGCGCATGAAGTGGAACACATGATGGAGAGCGTGGCGCTTCCCGGCGGCGGCGGGGTTAAGGCCGCCGTTCGTGATTACAGGGTGGCGGTTAAAACCGGTACGGCGAAGAAAATTGACGATAGCGGAAAATATGTTGATAAATACGTGGCTTACACCGCGGGCGTTGCGCCTGCCAGCGATCCGCGCTTTGCCCTGGTGGTGGTAATTAACGATCCCCAAAACGGGGCCTACTACGGTGGTGCCGTTTCCGCCCCTGTCTTTAGTGAGATTATGGGTAACGTGCTGCGTCTGGAGAACGTGAAGCCTGACGGGCTACCGGCGGGTTCCGATCACCTCATCGTTATGCGTTAACCGGGCGTTTATAACCAGGGCGAATAGCGGTACACTTCGCCCTTTGATTATGTTCCGGAGTTACCATGTCCTTCAGTTGTCCCCTTTGCCACGCGGTCCTGACGCGCTCAGTTAAAAGTTATAGCTGTCCGCAGGGGCATCAGTTTGATATGGCGAAAGAAGGCTACGTGAATCTTCTGCCGGTACAGCATAAGCGCTCCCGCGACCCCGGTGACAGCGCAGAGATGATGCAGGCACGCCGCGCGTTTCTGGACGCCGGACACTATCTGCCGCTGCGGGAGACTGTCGCGCAAATACTGAACGATATTTTGCCTGGTTCATCAACCGCCATGCTCGATATCGGGTGCGGGGAAGGGTACTACACCGCGCGGTTTGCGGAGGTTGCACGCGAGAAGGGCGCGCTGACGTTTGGTCTGGACGTGTCGAAAGTGGCGATTCGCGCGGCGGCAAAACGTTACGCTGACGTGACGTTCTGCGTGGCGTCCAGCCACCGGCTGCCGTTTGACGATGCCAGCATGGACGCTGTGATCCGCATTTACGCGCCCTGTAAGGCCGAAGAGCTGGCACGCGTGGTGAAACCGGGCGGATGGGTGGTCACCGTTACGCCGGGCCCGCGTCATCTGATGGAGCTGAAAGGGCTTATCTACGACGAGGTGCGTCTGCATGCCCCTCATTCTGAACAGCTGGCCGGTTTTACCCTGAAGCAAACGCAAAGCGTGGCGTATGACATGACGCTCAAAGGGGAAGAGGCTACCGCGCTGCTGCAGATGACGCCGTTCGCGTGGCGGGCAAAACCGGAAGTGTGGGCAGCGTTAGCTGCACTCTCAGCATTTTGCTGCCAGACGGATTTCAGTATTCACGTCTGGCAGCGCGAAGATTAACCCGCGAAGTGTGCCCAGAGGATCTGGGCACCAATCCCAATTAATACAATCCCGCCCAGGATCTCGGCGCGTTTACCCAGCAGTGGGCCGATAAACCGTCCGACCATCATTCCCAGCGTGGACATAATCAGCGTTGCGCAGCCAATGGCCAGCGCGGTGGCGATAATATTAACCTGCAGGAAAGCCAGACCGACGCCGACGGCCATCGCATCCAGACTGGTGGCGATGGCCGTGGTGACCAGCAGCCAGAATCCGTGACGGTGCAGTGGCTCCTCAGCTTCATCATCAGTACCGCGAAAACCTTCGATCACCATTCGACCGCCGAGAAACACCAGCAGGACGAACGCAATCCAGTGGTTCCACTCCAGTACAAACTGGCTGGCAAGCATGCCAAGGCCCCAGCCGATAAGGGGGGTCAGCGTTTCGATAGCGCCAAAAATCAGGCCTGTGCGCAGGGCTTCTGAGAATTTAGGTTTGTGGAGCGTGGCACCTTTCCCGATGGAAGCAGCAAAGGCGTCCATGGACATGCCAAAAGCGAGGAGGATCGTAGCGGAGATATTCATAACAGCGTCCAGACCGGGGATATCCATATGACACATCACTGCCCCCAGTAAACAGCAGTTGATGTATCTATGGTCTCGCCTGATCGCTTTGCACATAAAATGTGCTGAAAACGATCCGTACGCGCCACGTTTTTCAACGAGTATGTTGACACGTACATTTCCTGTGAACAGGAAATCGGCTACTCCCCAACGACGGGCGCAACCTTAACATATTTTGAGAATATAAAACAACAATGAAAATGCATTATTTAAAACGCTTATTGATAACGATTTTCATTTGTCTTTAAGCGTGAAAATAGCGTTAAAAAATAGAGATAAAATTAACGTTCTGGATATAGCTTCGGCTATATTTCGTGCGCAAAATAGACACAGAATATAGCCATTGCTATATATCTAACTTATTGAGTTTTAAGGATTAGGTTGTATATTCTTTCCAGATCGTCAATATTCTTCACCCGGATAAGCAGGCGACGCTGTTCTAATTGCATAACCAGCACACCGTCTTCGGATAAATTCATCTCTTTAATACGGTTATATTCTATCCATACGTTGGCGAAGAAAAATCCACGGGATTTAAAAATGATTTTCGGCGTGCGGATCCAGAACAGATAAATCGCCATTAATGCCAGCGCACATAATAACCATGTGGTTAATATTGCACCATGGCTGGTGACGTTATTGTAAATAAGGATGACGATGAGACCGGCGAAGATAAACGCATCCACGCGCCCGCGTCGCAGAAGGGGAAGGGAGAGCAGCGTCTCGCCGTGACGGCGGGGCATGATGAACTCGTCATAGATCGCGTAAGCCAGAAGGGCTGCAATAAATAAAACCAGTACGATGTCCGTGACAGTCATTCATCCTCCAGAAAACAGATAAAAAAACCGGGGGCAAGCCCCCGGCGTCTAACGTTATTGCTTTACAGGCCCAGCAGACCTACAGCGTAGCCCGCGATACCGATGACGAAGAAGCCAACGATAATCCACAGCGGGTTCACTTTCTTACGCAGCAGCCACATACAGGCGAAGGTCAACAGCAGAGGGACCAGACCAGGCATAAGCTGGTCCAGGATAGTCTGCACGGTGGTGACGCGGGTCTGGCCATCCTGCCCGGTGATGGTTGAAACCACCAGCGGGATGTTGACGTGCGTCCACTTGTTAACCAGCGCCCCCATGACAAACAGGCCGAGGATTGATGCCCCCTCAGTCAGTTTCTGCAGGAAGCCGCCGCCCATGTCCTTAACGATGTCCACCCCTTTACGGTAGCCGTAGGCCACGCCGTAGTAACGGGTCAGCAGGCGCACGGCGTTGAACAGGATGAAGAACAGCAGTGGGCCCAGCAGGCTGCCGCTCATCGCGATACCGGCACCCAGTGCCGCAAAGACCGGACGCACGGTACCCCAGAAGATTGGGTCGCCAACGCCGGCCAGCGGGCCCATCAGACCGACTTTGATACCGTTGATGGCACCATCGTCAATCTCTGCGCCGTTCGCTCGCTGCTCTTCCATCGCCAGCGTAACGCCCAGAACCGGAGCTGCTACATAAGGATGGGTGTTAAAGAATTCCAGGTGACGCTTGATCGCCTGACGGCGCGCTTCGTTGTTTTCCGGGTACAGGCGTTTGATCGCCGGTACCATGGAGAAGCAGAAACCCAGCGCCTGCATACGTTCGAAGTTCCATGAACCCTGAAACAGGTTAGAACGGATGAACACGCCACGAATATCACCCGGAGTGAGTTTTTTCTCGGTGGTAGTTTTTGTCATATCAACCATTTCGCTCACCTGTTAGTCCAGTTCGTTATCGAGATCGTTGTTACCAGCAGCCTGCGCTGGGGCACCCGCGACGCGGTTATATTTCGGGCTGAGCTGGATGTAGAGAATCGCCATCACCGCACCAATCACACCCAGCGCAACCAGGTTGAAGTTGGTGAATGCAGCGGTCACGAAGCCGAGGTAGAAGAACGGCATCAGGTAGCCTGCGCGCATCATGTTGATGACCATCGCATAACCGACGACCACGATCATACCGCCCGCGATGTTCAGACCGCCGGTGACCACTTCAGGAATGGCGTTCAGCATGCTCTGGACTTCACTGGTACCGACAGAGATCGCAACGATGACGGCTGGGATCGCAATACGCATCGCCTGCAGGAACAGGGACGAAACGTGGATCCACGACAGTGCCGTGAGGTTACCGTTGTCAGCCGCCTTATCCGCCGCGTGCTGGAAGGCCACGGTGATAGTACGAACGATGATGGTCAGAACCTGGCCTGCGGCTGCCAGCGGGATCGCCAGGGCGATACCTGCACCAATACTCTGGTGACCGGCAATAACCAGAACGGTAGAAATGATAGAGGCCAGCGCGGCATCGGGCGCAACCGCCGCACCGATGTTCATCCAGCCCAGGGCGATCATTTCCAGGGTACCACCGATGATGATACCGGTTTTCATGTCACCCAGAACGGCCCCAATCAGCGTACAGGCCACCAGAGGGCGGTGGAACTGAAATTCATCAAGTACGGATTCCATACCCGCAATACATGCGACGACGAACACCAGCACAATCTGAAGAGTGGTAATCTCCATTGCACTTCTCCTATTACATAAACTTTATGTGAGAACCGGCGCGGGCTTATTTCCCAACTTTGCCGATCAAATCCATCATTTTCAGTTTTTGATCCGTGGAAACCTTACGGGCTTCCAGCTCAATACCGCGCGCATTCAGCTTGTTGAATGCTTCGATATCTTTCGCATCGACTGAAATGGCGTTGTTGACCTGCGTTTTGCCCTGACGGAATGCCATACCACCAATGTTCACGGAGGTGATTTTCACGCCGCCTTCAACAATGCGCTCAACGTCTGTCGGGTTAGTGAACAGGAGCATGACGCGTTCACCCGCATATTTCGGGTTGTTGTACACGCGGATCATCTTGGCGACATCCACGACGTGCGCGGTAACGCCAGGAGGAGCAACCTGAGTCAGAAGGGTTTTACGAACGGTGTCGGCGGCTACTTCGTCGCTGACCACGATAATGCGTCGAACGTTGGTCTCTTTGGTCCAGCGCGTGGCAACCTGGCCGTGGATTAAGCGGTCATCAATACGGGCAAGACCGATAACCATGTAATCATTCGGGCCCATCGGTTTTGCCGGCGCTGCCGCTTTCGGTGCCGCTGCAGGCGCAGGGGCTGGTTTTTCTACCGGCTGCGCTTTCAGGGCTTTTACCCCTTCGCGACCGGTTTCAACGGCCAGGGCCACCAGTTCGTCGAAAGACGGATTGTCGTCGCGCGCCATGAAGGTTTCCACCAGCATGGGGATATTTACCCCGGCGACAACTTCATAGTGCTCTTTATCGACGACAATGCGGCTGGCAGCATTGAACGGGCTGCCGCCCCATGTATCAACGAGAAACAGCACGCCCTTGCTGGTATCCAGCTTCGCGAGTTGAGCGTTGTACTTCTCAATCAGCGTCTCGGCGTTTTCACCGGGAACGAAATCGATCCAGCCGACGTTTTCCTGCTCGCCCAACAGCATCTCTGCCGTTTTGAGTAGCTGCTCAGCAGCCCAACCATGTGTGCCTATGACAATAGCAATGGTCACTTGCTACCTCCTTTTATTATCATTAATACGCCTGCCGGGCAGTCGTACTGAGAATCGTATTGGCGAACCGAATCGATTCAGATAAGGGTTAGAGTTCAAAAAACTAAGACTTCCGCGAATTATTTTAGATAGTGAAAAAATAATTTATGTGATGAAGATCCGTAATTTAGCCACACGTGACAGATTTATCTTAAGGTTACAGCCCCAGTGTTACAGATCTTTGCAAAGGAACGTAAATCTTTGCTAAAAATGCATTGTGTCTGATATGTTTAGCCTCCGTTTAATTGTTCAGGAGTATAGGGCTACAGCCCACTATATGGACCGTCACCGACGTCAGTCATCTTCCAGGCCATTTCGCGCCTTTTTCACCGGCGATCCTCGCCACGTATCGACTCTGTCTTCCTCTGTTTTGCCCACGTTGAGTGGGGCACCGTTTCGTCATTCCTTTAGCAGGAGCTTGTCATGGAATTCTTAATGGACCCATCAATCTGGGTAGGATTGCTCACGCTGGTGGTGCTGGAGATTGTTCTCGGCATCGATAACCTGGTGTTTATTGCCATCCTCGCGGACAAACTGCCGCCAAAACAGCGTGATAAAGCGCGTCTGATTGGTCTTTCGCTGGCGCTGGTCATGCGACTGGGCCTGCTGTCCGTCATCTCCTGGATGGTCACGCTGACCAAACCGCTGTTCTCCGTCATGGATTACACCTTCTCCGGCCGTGATTTGATCATGCTGATCGGGGGGATATTCTTGCTCTTCAAAGCGACGACTGAGCTCCATGAGCGGCTGGAAAACCGGCAGCATGACGATGGGCACGGCAAAGGCTATGCCAGCTTCTGGGTGGTGGTGCTGCAGATCGTGGTGCTTGATGCGGTCTTCTCGCTGGATGCGGTGATCACGGCGGTCGGCATGGTGAACCATCTGCCGGTAATGATGGCTGCGGTCGTTATTGCAATGGCGGTCATGCTTCTGGCCTCGAAACCGCTGACGCGTTTCGTGAACCAGCATCCCACGGTGGTGGTCCTGTGTCTGAGCTTCCTGCTGATGATCGGTTTGAGCTTGGTGGCCGAAGGCTTTGGCTTCCATATTCCGAAAGGCTACCTGTACGCCGCGATTGGCTTCTCGATCCTGATCGAGCTGTTCAACCAGATTGCGCGCCGTAACTTCATTAAGCAGCAGTCTAATCAGCCGCTGCGCGCCCGTACCGCAGATGCCATTCTGCGCCTGATGGGCGGTCGTCGTCAGGTGAACGTTCAGTCTGATTCCGAAAACCACAACCCGGTTCCGGTTCCGGAAGGGGCGTTTGTGGAACAGGAGCGCTACATGATTAACGGCGTGCTCTCTCTGGCCTCTCGTTCACTGCGCGGGATCATGACCCCGCGCGGGGAAATCAGCTGGGTTGATGCGAACCTGAGCGTGGATGAAATTCGTCAGCAGCTGCTCTCTTCACCGCACAGCCTGTTCCCGGTTTGTCGCGGTGAGCTCGATGAGATCATCGGCGTCGTGCGGGCAAAAGAGATGCTGGTCGCCCTGGAAGAGGGCGTCAATGTCGAAGCCGTTGCTGCCGCATCGCCTGCGATTGTCGTGCCGGAAACGCTGGATCCGATCAACCTGCTGGGGGTGCTTCGCCGCGCGCGCGGTAGCTTTGTTATCGTTACCAACGAGTTTGGTGTGGTGCAGGGGCTGGTAACGCCGCTGGACGTGCTTGAAGCGATTGCCGGTGAATTCCCGGATGCCGACGAAACGCCGGAGATCGTCGCCGACGGCGAAGGCTGGCTGGTTAAAGGAACGACCGACCTGCACGCGCTCTCGCACACGCTGGGGCTGGAAAACGTCGTTAACGATGAAGAAGATATCGCGACCGTTGCCGGTCTGGTTATCGCCGTTAACGGGCAAATCCCGCGCGTAGGCGATGTGATTGAGCTGCCGCCGCTGCACATTACGATCGTCGAAGCCAACGACTATCGCGTTGATATGGTCCGCATTGTTAAAGAACAATCTGCCCACGACGAAGATGAGTAAGTCTGCTTAACGCAGCGGCATTAAGGGCACGATGTGCCCGTTATGACGCGCTGGCGGGGGAGTACGTCCCGCCAGCCAGTCTGGAAAGTCCCGTAGCGGCATCGGCCGCGCATAGAAAAACCCCTGCAGGACAGGTACGCCATGGCGGCGTAAATATCGCGCCTGCTCCTCCGTCTCGACCCCTTCAGCCACCAGTTCGATATTCAGCCGCTGACCCAGAGCAATAATGATATCCGTCACCGTTGAATTCACGGCATCTGTGCCAATGGCCGTGGTAAACGACTGGTCGATTTTCAGCACGTCCGGGTGCAGCTTTTCAAGCCAGGAGAAGGAGCTGTTTCCGGTGCCAAAATCGTCGATGGCGAGCTTCACCCCTTTACGATGCAGTTCGCGCACGATGCGATAGTCCGCATCCAGCAGCGCATCCCGCTCCGTTAATTCAATCACCAGCTGCTGGCGCGGATGGGCGCTGAACCAGAGGCGGTTCAGGTCCTGCAACAGCACCGCGCGACGGAAATGGCTGGCGGCGACGTTAATACCGATGTGAAAACCGGCGCTGGAGGGGAAGTAGCCTATCTGGCGCACCGTTTCGGCGATCACATAACGGGTGAGGGGGACAATTTGGTTGTGTTCTTCGGCCAGAGGAATAAACACCTCCGGTGAGATCCACCCCTGACGGGGGTTATTCCAGCGCAGCAGGATCTCAACGCCGGTGCATTTCTGGGTACGGGCATTCACCAGCGGCTGGCAGAAAAGTTCAAATTCCCGCGATGCGATCCCCATGTCGATCTCCCACGTGAAGCTCATCCGGTTTGCCGTGGCCAGCCAGGCGAGATAGCCCAGCAGCAGGCTGAGCATGAGCCCCAGCGGCAGCTGGGCTGGCAGGCTTTTTAAGGCAAGCTGTCCAGGGCCTGGCCCGCTGACCGTAATGGTGAAAGGATTTCGGGATGATGACTGCTGGAAAATGGAGCCATCCTCATCAAACGTCAGGCTGTCGGTGACGCGTTGACCATAGCGCAAAAAGCGATCGCCCACGCTTAGCGCCACGTCATTGATGAGCGGACGCTGCGGCTCCAGAATCATTTTGGTGATCAGATCGATATTGATGATTTCGATGATGCCATCTTCACCGCTCCCGGAGACGGGATACCACTGGATCACTATCGGGCTGCCCTTCAGCAGCCACTGGTCAGTCGATAAAATCAGTTTTGCGGTGCTGGCGGGTAATTCCGTCAAAAAGTCGCGAACGGGCACATCGCGGCTTCCGAAAATACTCGAGCAATACAGGATACCGTCTTTAATCAGGGCGATGGAGCGCACCGTCTGCAAAATGGCGGCCTGCTTTCTCAGGGCCAGGTGCGCCTGCGGGCACGGCTGACCGACCAGCGGCTGTAGCACGCTGCGGCGGTTTTCTAAAGAAAGTAGTACGTTATCGAGGGCGCGAACGGAATGGCTAGTAAAATCGAGGATCCGCTGCTGGTTAACGTTGCGCTGTGAAATAAAGCGAATGCCTAACGTCAGGATGAGCGTAAGGAGCGCAACCGCCACACAGACGATAACGCGTTTTCGGCGATAGTTTTTAATGATCGTTTGTGCAGTTTGCATGAACGGTCGCCTGATAAGCCACCAGCCACAAAAGCCGGACGCAACAGTGAAAGTGTAGTGGGGAAAGCAGAAGGAGACGAGGAAGAAGAGGGAAATTCGCCCATCCGTTGCAGATGGGCGAAAGGCAGTATTAGTCGCACTGCACCTTAATGGCCAGGCCACCACGGGACGTTTCGCGATACTTCGCGTTCATGTCTTTGCCCGTTTCGTACATGGTTTCAATCACCTTATCCAGCGATACGCGAGGTTCGCTGGTACGGCGCATCGCCATACGTGAGGCGTTGATGGCCTTCACCGATGCAATCGCGTTACGCTCGATGCACGGCACCTGCACCTGGCCTGCGACCGGGTCACAGGTCAGACCGAGGTTATGCTCCATACCGATTTCTGCCGCTACACAGACCTGCTCAGGGCTTGCGCCCAGCAGCTCTGCAAGGCCGGCCGCCGCCATAGAACAGGCCACGCCCACTTCACCCTGGCAGCCGACTTCAGCGCCGGAGATGGAGGCATTCATCTTGTACAGCGCACCGATGGCACCTGCCGCCAGGAAATAGCGGATGTAGATATCCGGTGTAACGGGCTCAATAAAGTGGTCGTAATAGGCCAGCACCGCGGGAACAATACCGCACGCGCCGTTGGTTGGCGCAGTCACGACGCGGCCACCGGCGGCGTTCTCTTCATTAACCGCCAGGGCAAACATGTTCACCCAGTCGACCACGTTCATCGGGTCATTGGAGAATTTGTCTGTGGTCACCAGCATGCGGCGCAGGGCAGAGGCACGACGCGGCACGCGCAGCGGACCCGGCAGGACACCTTCGGTGTTCATCCCGCGATCGATACAGGCGCGCATGGTTTGCCAGACGTTCGCAAAATAGTCTTCAATCTCTTTTTTGCTGTGCAGCGCCAGTTCGTTCTGCATCACCATGCCGGACAGTGAAAGACCGGTCTGTTTGCAGTAACCCAGCATCTCGGTAGCCGACTTAAACGGATACGGAACGCTGACGTCGCCAACGCTGTCTTTGCCAAAATGCTCTTCATCCACGATGAAGCCACCGCCGATGGAGTAGTACGTCTTGCTGTAAATCTCTTTTTCACCGCTAAAAGCGTGGATGGTCATGCCGTTCTCATGCAGCGGCAGGTTGTCGCTGCGAAAACGCATGCCGTCATCCTGCGGGAAATCGACTTCCTGCTGACCGTTTGCCAGCAGCAGGCGGCCGCGTGTTTCCACGTCGCGGATGAATGCCGGAATGGCATCAATATCTACGGTATCCGGCATATTGCCCGCCAGACCCATAATAATGGCGATATCGGTGTGGTGGCCTTTACCCGTCAATGACAGCGAGCCGTAAACATCCACGGCGACACGGGTAACGCTTTCCAGTAATCCTTTTTCGACCAGATCATCGACGAACTGTTTACCGGCCTTCATCGGGCCAACAGTATGGGAAGACGAAGGGCCAATTCCCACTTTGAACATGTCGAATATACTAATCACTTTCACACTCCTGACAGGGTTACCGGGGTTCCAGTAACGATGTTATAACTGCGCATAGTGTAAGAGGGAACACCGACCTCGGCTTAACTATTCACATGAATTAAACTAATGGTTGGCGATGGGTTTTGCTAATAGCGCGACGCGGATCGCAAACCTGGCAGAAGGGGGTGGAATGTAAAGTATAGTCAAGGCTTCAGGCCGATTTGCAACGCCAGCTCACGAATAATGCCCGCCGTCATGCCCCAGACAAAATAATGCTGATACCAGGATAACCACACCCGATGGTCATGCCCCCGGCGTTGGATATCCAGCGGGTGATAACGACTCAGTCTAAGGGCCTCTTCCAGCGGCATTTCAAACACCGCTGAGACTTCATCGACGCTGGCGTGATACTGCAGGTCCGGCGGGATAATACCGACCACCGGCGTAACCTGAAAGCCGGTGACGCTGTTGACGGGCGGCAGCACGCCGATGACCTCAACCGCTTCCGGCGGAATGGCGACCTCTTCCTGCGCCTCGCGCAGCGCGGCGGCAATCAGCGAGGCGTCGGTGCTATCGACTGCGCCACCCGGAAAGGCGACCTGACCGGCGTGCTTGCGTAAATGGGGGGAACGCTGGGTGAGCAGCAGGCCCGGCTGCGCGCGACGCACGACCGGGATCAGCACGGCCGCCTGGCGTTGATTCAGCGCTTCGCGGTTGACCTGCGGTCGTAATAGCTGAAAGCGAGATAAAAAGTCATCCAGCGTCAGGTTCTCTTTTTCCACCCGTGATTACTCCAGTTGTTTCAGGATACGGTTAACTTTATCAAAGGTTTCCTGATATTCCGCATCGACCTGGCTGTCGGCGACAATGCCGCCCCCGGCCGAACAGTATACATTTCCGCCGCAGGCGGTCAGCGTGCGTATGGTAATGCTGGTATCCAGCGTGCCGCACAGGCTGATGTAGCCGATACTGCCGCACCAGGCGTTGCGGCGCTGCGGCTCCAGCTCATCAATGATTTCCATCGCCCGCACCTTTGGTGCACCGGTGATAGAGCCGCCCGGAAACGCGGCGCGCAGCAGATCGCAGGCCGTGCGTGAATCCGGCAGCCGTGCGGTAATCGTACTGACCAGATGATGCACGGCCGGAAACGGCTCGACGACAAACAGTTCCGGCACGCGCACGCTGCCCGGAACGGCCACGCGTCCGATATCGTTGCGCATCAGATCGACAATCATCAGGTTTTCGGCGCGGTCTTTCGGCGAGGCGGCCAGTTTTTCCGCCTGCTGGCGATCGGCATCAGGATCCGCAAGGCGCGGCAGGGTGCCTTTGATCGGGCGGGTCTGAATAGTGCCCTCCGCCAGATGGATAAAACGCTCGGGCGACAGGCTCAGGATAGCTCCCTGTTCCAGACGTACGAACGCGCTGAACGGCGCCCTGTTGCTGGCATTCAGACGGGTAAACGCCTGCCACTCATCTCCCTGATAGGTCGCCTGGAAACGCTGCGCAAGGTTGACCTGATAACAGTCGCCGCTTTGCAGATACGCCTGAACGCGCGAGAATTTTTCTGCATATTCCGCTGCGCTCATATTCGAGCGCCATTTTGAGGTCAGCGTGAACGGCTGTGCCGGAGCAGCCTGCTGCGCCTCAAGCCAGGCCAGACGCGCCTGCACGTCACGATGGCTTAGCAGTGAAACCGTTTTTTTCTGGTGATCAACAATTAACGCCCAGTCATACAGCCCGACGGCCATGTCTGGCAGGGAAATATCCGCCTGCGCGTGCTCGGGTAGCGTTTCGAAACGACGGCCTAAATCGTAGCCAAACAGGCCCAGCGCGCCTCCCTGAAAGGGAAGGTCCGGGTTCGGGGTGGCAGCCAGGCCCAGCGCGTTAATTTCCTGCTGAAGCAGCATCAGCGGATCGACCGTTAACGACATGTCATGGGTCGTCAGCGTCTTTAGCGGATCGGCTACCAGGATATCAAAGCGGCTGTAAGGGTGGTCCGCGTGGCCGGAATGCAGCAGCATCGCAAAAGGAAGGTGGCTCAGGCGGTCAAACCAGAATTCCGCAGCGTCTGTGCGCCAGGGCAAGGTAATAACAGTGGGGAAGCGCATGTTCATGTGTGGCATACTACCGGGCAGCGTGAAATAATTAGCGCGAATAATTTAGCAGGAGTTGACGATGTTTGCAGGTTTACCTTCTCTCAGTCATGACCAACAGCAGAAAGCGGTTGAACGCATTCAGGAACTGATGACCCAGGGTATGAGCAGCGGAGAGGCGATTACCGTTGTCGCTCAGGAGATTCGCGCCAGTCATACCGGCGAGCGGATTGTGGCGCGATTCGAAGATGAAGATGAAGAAGAGTAACCGGGCTTAAACCGCCGCGATAATCTTGATCTCAACCTTATACTCCGGTTTCATCAGCGTGGCCTGTACGGTGCAACGTACAGGCGCGTGACCCGCCACGACCCATGCATCCCAGGCTTTGTTCATTGCCGCAAAATCGTCTTTGTTTGCCAGGAAGATCGTCGCATCCAGAATGCGGGATTTGTCGCTACCTTGCTTAGCAAGTACCGCATCAATTTGCGCCAGGGTGTTAGCCGTTTGCTCGAAGGCATCCGCGTCCAGGTTAGCCGGTACGCCGGTGTAGTACAGCGTCTGGTTATGGATCACCACATCAGACCAGCGGGCTTCGGCATCAATGCGCACAATCGTCATAAACGTTTCCTCGTTATTTTTCGTCATCAGGCGGCAAGACTGCCATATTGTTCCGTCGTCGTCACTATTTGGGGTGGCACTGGAGAGGATGGGCTGACATAATCCCTGTGCAAAAATACAGTGAGAGAGCACCCGTGGCAGACGATTTTTCCCCTGAAGGTCAATTAGCACAGGCCATTCCCGGCTTCAAACCGCGTGAACCTCAGCGGCAGATGGCGCACGCCGTTGCGCATGCCATTGATAAGGCGCAGCCGCTGGTGGTAGAGGCCGGAACCGGCACGGGGAAAACCTACGCCTATCTCGCTCCGGCGCTGCGGGCCAAAAAAAAGGTCATTATCTCGACGGGGTCGAAAGCGCTGCAGGATCAGCTTTACAGCCGGGATTTGCCCACCGTCGCAAAGGCGCTGAAATACAAAGGCCGACTGGCGCTGCTGAAAGGGCGATCCAACTATCTCTGCCTGGAACGTCTTGAGCAGCAGGCGCTGGCCGGCGGCGATCTGCCGGTCCAAACCCTGAGCGACGTTATTATCCTTCGCGCCTGGGCGAACCAGACGGAAGAGGGGGATATCAGCACCTGCGCGAGCGTGCCGGAAGACTCGCCTGCCTGGCCGCTGGTGACCAGCACCAACGACAACTGCCTCGGCAGCGACTGTCCGCTGTATAAAGACTGCTTTGTGGTAAAAGCGCGCAAAACGGCGATGGATGCCGATGTGGTCGTGGTCAACCACCATCTGTTCCTCGCGGATATGGTGGTCAAGGACAGCGGCTTTGGTGAGTTGATCCCCGAGGCGGACGTCATGATCTTCGATGAAGCCCACCAGCTCCCGGATATCGCCAGCCAGTATTTCGGCCAGTCGCTCTCCAGTCGCCAGCTGCAGGACCTGGCGAAAGATTTCACCATTGCTTACCGCACCGAACTGAAAGATACCCAGCAGCTGCAGAAATGTGCCGACCGCCTGGCGCAAAGCGCGCAGGATTTCCGGTTACAGCTCGGCGAGCCGGGCTATCGCGGTAACCTGCGGGAACTGCTGGCGGATAAAAATATCCAGCGTGCGCTGCTGCTGCTCGATGATGCCCTGGAACTCTGCTACGACGTGGCGAAACTGTCGCTCGGCCGTTCCGCGCTGCTGGATGCCGCCTTCGAGCGTGCCACCCTCTACCGCGGGCGGCTCAAGCGGCTGAAAGAGATTAACCAGCCGGGGTTCAGCTACTGGTACGAGTGCACCTCACGCCATTTCACGCTGGCGCTCACGCCGCTGACGGTGGCGGATAAATTTAAAGAAGTGATGGCGCAAAAGCCGGGAAGCTGGATCTTCACGTCGGCAACCCTGTCGGTGAATGACGATCTGCACCACTTTACCGGGCGTCTGGGCATTGAGCAGGCGGAGTCGCTGCTGCTGCCTAGCCCGTTCGATTACGAAAAGCAGGCGCTGCTCTGCGTCCCGCGCAATCTTCCGCTGCCTAACCAGCCGGGCGCGGCGCGCCACCTGGCGGCGATGCTAAAACCGATGATCGAGGCCAACAACGGCCGCTGTTTTATGCTCTGCACCTCTCACGCCATGATGCGCGACCTCGCGGAGCAGTTCCGCGCCACCATGACCCTGCCGGTGCTGCTGCAGGGTGAAACCAGTAAAGGGCAGCTGCTGCAGCAGTTCGTCAGCGCCGGTAATGCCCTGCTGGTGGCCACCAGCAGCTTCTGGGAAGGGGTCGACGTGCGGGGAGACACCCTTTCGCTGGTGATCATCGATAAGCTGCCGTTTACCTCCCCGGACGATCCGCTGCTGAAGGCGCGGATGGAAGACTGCCGCCTGCGCGGTGGCGATCCGTTCGACGAGGTACAGCTGCCGGACGCGGTGATCACCCTCAAGCAGGGGGTAGGGCGTCTGATCCGCGACGTCACCGATCGCGGCGTGCTGGTCATTTGCGATAACCGGCTGGTCATGCGCCCTTACGGCGCCACCTTCCTTGCAAGCCTGCCGCCCGCGCCGCGGACGCGGGACATAAAACGCGCGGTGCGTTTCCTGGCAAACCCAACGGCGGAGTAATTTACCCCGGAGTGTGCTAAGATGCGCGCCATTTTGTGACTGACCCTTGCGAGAGCGCGACGACCCATGCGAATTCTGGCTATTGATACCGCAACAGAGGCTTGCTCTGTTGCTCTTTTGAACAACGACGCTGTTTCTGCTCATTTCGAAGAGTGCCCGCGGGAACACACCCAGCGCATTCTGCCCCTGGTAAAAGAGATCTTAACCCGGAGCAATACCTCCTTAACCGACCTCGACGCGCTGGCCTTTGGCCGCGGCCCCGGCAGCTTTACGGGCGTACGCATCGGGATTGGCATTGCGCAGGGGCTGGCGCTGGGCGCCGAACTGCCGATGATTGGCGTCTCTACTCTCGCCACTATGGCGCAGGGCGCATGGCGCATGACCGGAGCAACCCGCGTTCTGGCCGCGATTGACGCCCGCATGGGCGAAGTCTACTGGGCCGAATACACTCGCGACGAGCAGGGCGTGTGGCACGGTGAAGAGACGGAAGCCGTTCTTAAGCCGGAAGCGGTCACTGAAAGGCTGAAACAATTGTCCGGTGAGTGGGCGACCGTCGGCACGGGCTGGCCGGCGTGGCCTGAGATGGCGAACGACACCGGGGTGACGCTGGTGGACGGCAACATGCTTCTGCCGGCCGCTGAGGATATGCTTCCCATTGCCTGTCAGCTGCTTGCAGCAGGAAAAACCGTTGCCGTTGAACACGCGGAGCCGGTTTATTTGCGAAACACCGTCGCGTGGAAGAAACTTCCGGGCCGCGAGTGAATCTCAGTAACAGGAACTGAGAAAAAGGAGTCGCATCATGGCGGTTCAGACTAAAGCAGTACGCCTTATTATGGCAGGCGCGGTAGCCATAGCACTGAGCGGATGCGTTTCCGTTCCTGATGCGATCAAGGGCAGCAGCCCGACGCCCCAGCAGGATCTGGTTCGGGTGATGAATGCGCCTGAGCTGTACGTCGGCCAGGAAGCGCGCTTCGGCGGTAAGGTGATCGACGTGCAAAACCAGCAGGGGAAAACCCGCCTGGAGATCGCGACCGTTCCGCTGGACAGCGGCGCGCGTCCCGTACTGGGCGAAGCCTCCCGGGGACGCATCTATGCGGACGTCGGTGGTTTCCTCGACCCGGTTGATTTTCGCGGACAGCTGGTGACCGTCGTCGGGCCGATTACCGGCGCCGTGCAGGGCAAAATCGGCAGCACGCCGTATAAATTTATGACCATGCAGGTCAACGGTTATAAACGCTGGCGGCTGGCGCAGCAGGTGATCATGCCGCCTCAGCCGATCGATCCGTGGATGTGGGGACCACACCCTTATCGTTACGGCTACCCGGGCTGGGGCTGGTATAACCCGGGACCTGCACAGGTACAAACGATCGTTACTGAGTAACTTACTGTTATTATTAATAAAGAGACAGCGGCTCAGCCGCTGTCTCTGTTTTTTTACGGCTACAACGAAAAAAAAGAGTGACGCGCTTCGCAACCTTAAATCTGGGCAATTAATAAACTGGTACGCTGAGTTAATATAATGTTAACAAACTGTTTATTATCGGGGTTGTGATGACGACGAACACTCAGTTCAGAGGTGATGCATTGAAAAAGGTTTGGCTTAACCGTTATCCCGCAGATGTGCCTGCGGAGATCAATCCTGACCGTTATCAATCCCTGGTGGAATTATTTGAGCACTCGGTAAGGCGCTACGCGGACCAGCCCGCATTTGTGAATATGGGCGAGGTGATGACGTTCCGTAAGCTTGAGGAGCGTAGCCGCGCGTTTGCGGCCTATCTTCAGGAAGGGCTGGGGCTGCAAAAGGGGGACCGCGTCGCGCTGATGATGCCAAACCTGCTGCAATACCCGGTGGCGCTGTTTGGTATCCTGCGTGCCGGGATGATCGTCGTCAACGTTAACCCGCTGTATACCCCGCGCGAGCTGGAGCATCAGCTGAACGACAGCGGCGCGGCCGCGATTGTCATTGTATCCAACTTCGCCCATACGCTGGAAAAAGTGGTCGACAAAACCCAGGTGAAACACGTCATCCTGACGCGCATGGGGGATCAACTCTCCACAGCCAAAGGCACGCTGGTTAACTTTGTCGTCAAGTACGTCAAGCGTCTGGTGCCAAAATACCACCTGCCGGATGCTATCTCCTTCCGCCGTGCGCTGCACGCGGGCTATCGTATGCAGTACGTTAAGCCGGAAGTGGTTTGCGAAGACCTGGCCTTCCTGCAATACACCGGCGGCACCACCGGCGTGGCGAAAGGCGCGATGCTGACCCACCGCAACATGCTGGCGAACCTTGAGCAGGTCAATGCGACCTACGGGCCGCTGCTGCATCCGGGTAAAGAGCTGGTGATCACCGCGCTGCCGCTGTATCACATTTTCGCGCTGACCATGAACTGCCTGCTGTTTATTGAGCTGGGCGGTCAGAACGTCCTGATTACGAACCCGCGCGATATCCCTGGGCTGGTGAAAGAACTGGCGAAATATCCGTTTACCGCCATGACCGGGGTGAACACCCTGTTTAACGCGCTGCTTAATAACAAAGAGTTCCAGCAGCTGGATTTCTCCACGCTGCATCTCTCTGCGGGCGGCGGCATGCCGGTTCAGCAGGCGGTGGCCGAGCGCTGGGTGAAGCTCACCGGCCAGTATTTGCTGGAGGGCTATGGCCTGACGGAATGCGCGCCGCTGGTCAGCGTTAACCCGCATGATATCGACTATCACAGTGGAAGCATTGGTCTGCCTGTCCCTTCCACCGAAGCCAAACTGGTCGACGATAACGATAACGAAGTCGCGCCGGGCGAGCCGGGCGAACTGTGCGTCAAAGGCCCTCAGGTAATGCTGGGCTACTGGCAGCGCCCCGATGCGACCGACGAAATCATCAAAGACGGCTGGCTGCACACCGGCGATATCGCGGTGATGGACGATGAAGGTTTCTTGCGCATTGTCGATCGCAAGAAAGACATGATCCTCGTCTCCGGCTTCAACGTTTATCCGAATGAGATCGAAGACGTGGTTATGCAGCACAGCGGCGTGCTCGAAGTGGCGGCTGTAGGCGTCCCTTCCGGCAGCAGCGGCGAGGCGGTCAAGATATTTGTGGTCAAGAAAGACGCTTCACTGACGGAAGAGGAGCTGATAACGTTCTGTCGTCGTCAGCTGACGGGCTATAAGGTGCCGAAACTGGTTGAATTCCGCGATGAGCTGCCGAAATCCAACGTCGGAAAGATATTACGACGAGAATTACGTGACGAAGCCCGTGGCAAAGTAGACAATAAGGCCTGAGCTTCACGCTAATCGCCCAGACGCCGGTTAAGCCGGCGTTTTTTATGGGCGCAAACAAAAGAGAACCCGTTTTGAATTACCAGATGATCACGACCAATGACGAGCTGGCTTCACTGTGCGAAGTGACGCGCGACTTTCCTGCCATTGCCCTGGATACCGAATTTGTCCGTACCCGGACGTACTATCCGCAGCTGGGTTTGATTCAGATGTTCGACGGTAAGCACGTGTCGCTGATTGACCCTCTCGGGATTACCGACTGGTCGCCGATGCGCGATCTGCTGCTCGATACCGCCGTGACGAAATACCTGCACGCAGGCAGTGAAGATCTGGAAGTCTTTCTGAATACCTTTGGCATCATGCCTCAGCCGCTGATTGATACGCAGATCCTCGCAGCATTCAGCAATCGTCCTCTCTCATGGGGCTTTGCAGCCATGGTAGAGGAGTACACGGGCCTGGCGCTGGATAAAAGCGAATCCCGCACCGACTGGCTGGCGCGTCCGCTTACCGAGCGTCAGCTGGAGTATGCGGCAGCTGACGTGTTTTACCTGCTGCCAATTGCCGGACAGCTGATGAAAGAGGCAGAAGCCTCTGGGTGGCTCTCCGCGGCGCTGGACGAGTGTCGTATGACCCAGCAGCGTCGCCAGGAAGTGGTTGACCCGAAAGAGGCCTGGCGCGATATCAGCAACGCCTGGCAGCTGCGTACGCGCCAGCTGGCGTGCCTGCAGCTGTTAGTGGACTGGCGTCTGCGGAAAGCGCGCGAGCGCGATCTGGCCGTTAACTTTGTGGTTCGCGAAGAGCATCTCTGGGCGGTCGCGCGCTATATGCCGGGCAGCCTCGGCGAGCTGGACAGCATTGGGCTTTCGGGCAGTGAGATCCGTTTCCACGGCAAAACCCTGCTGGCGCTGGTCGCAAAGGCGCAGGAATTACCCGAGGACGTGCTGCCTGAACCGCTGCTGAATCTGATGGATATGCCGGGCTATCGCAAGGCTTTCAAGGACATTAAAGCGCTGGTGCAGGAAGTCGCAACGGAAAGCAAACTGAGCGCTGAACTGCTCGCATCACGCCGTCAGATTAATCAGCTGCTGAACTGGCACTGGAAGCTGAAGCCGCAGAATGGTATGCCGGAGATGATGGCGGGATGGCGCGGCGAATTGATGGCCGATCGCCTGAATACGCTGCTGGAAGGTTATCCGAGATAAAAAATATGCCGGGCATAGGCCCGGCATATCCCCCGGTGGCGCTGCGCTTACCGGGGCTACAAAATCACAAATCTACGGACGCGACTCTTCTGCTTCCGGGAGCGTAACGTTCAGCTCCAGAATCGAAATATCCCCGTCTTTTTGTTCCAGCTGTACCGTGACCATCTCCGGGTCAATCTGCACGTACTTACAGATCACTTCCAGGATGTCCTTGCGCAGCTGCGGCAGGTAGTGAGGCTCGGCGTCGCTACGACGACGCTCCGCAACGATAATTTGCAGACGTTCTTTTGCGATGTTGGCGGTGTTCTTTTTCCGCGAGAGAAAAAAGTCCAGTAATGCCATAACTTATCCTCCGAACAGGCGTTTGAGGAAACCTTTCTTCTCTTCTTCAATGAAGCGGAAAGGACGTTCTTCTCCCAGCAGACGGTCAACGGTATCGGCGTAAGCTTTACCTGCATCTGCCATTGTATCAAGGATCACTGGCTCGCCCTGGTTAGAGGCGCGTAACACGGACTGATCTTCCGGGATGACGCCCACCAGTTTAATGCGCAGGATCTCAAGCACGTCTTCCATGCTCAGCATGTCACCTTTGTTCACGCGGCCCGGATTGTAGCGGGTCAGCAGCAGGTGCTCTTTAATCGGGTCTTCGCCATTTTCCGCACGACGGGATTTAGAGGCGAGGATCCCCAGAATACGGTCTGAGTCACGCACGGATGAAACTTCAGGGTTAGTGGTGATGATCGCTTCATCTGCGAAGTAGAGCGCCATCAGGGCACCGGTTTCGATGCCGGCAGGGGAGTCGCAAACAATGAAGTCGAACTCCATCTTTTTCAGCTCGTCGAGCACCTTTTCCACCCCTTCACGGGTCAGGGCGTCTTTGTCACGCGTCTGAGAAGCCGGAAGAATGTAGAGGTTGTCGGTGCGCTTGTCTTTAATCATCGCCTGGTTCAGCGTGGCATCGCCCTGAATGACGTTCACGAAGTCATACACGACGCGACGCTCACATCCCATGATGAGGTCGAGGTTACGCAGACCGATATCGAAGTCGATAACGATGGTTTTCTTTCCCTTCTGGGCCAAACCAGTAGCGATGGCCGCGCTGGAGGTGGTCTTGCCAACGCCTCCTTTACCCGAAGTAACAACAATAATGCGTGCCATAGAAATTCCTTGTTAAAAAGGGATCAATTCAACGGTTGAACGGTCAACGCGTCGTCTGCCAGAAGCAGGCGAGCCGCTTTGCCATAAAATTCGGCTGGGATCTTGTCGCTCAGCCAATATTCACCTGCGATGGACACCAGTTCCGCCGTCAGGTGAGTACAAAATATTTGCGCATCACGATCGCCACTTGCACCCGCGAGCGCACGTCCACGCATCATACCGTATACGTGAATATTGCCATCTGCAATCAGCTCAGCGCCAGCACTGACGTGGCTTGTAACAATTAGATCACAGTTTGGTGCATAAATGCGCTGACCGGAACGAACCGGTACATCAATCATTCGCGTTTTTGTGACGGTAGTAACGTTTTGTACCGATGGAGGGGGCGTTTGCACGGCAACGGGTGCCGCACGTGGGGCTTTTTCTTTGCCCTCGTTCAGAAGGGGCAGCCCCGCACGGTCAATTTCCGCTTTCAGCTCAGTATCTTTACAGCCGCTGATGCCCACAATACGTAGCCCGGTAGAGGAGACGGCCTGCTGGAGAAGTTTCCAGTTAACCGGAGCCTCAAGACCGCTGACGTTAATAACTACAGGGGCGTGTTTCAGAAAGGCGGGAGCCTGGGCGATTTTGTCTTCTAACGCCTGACGAATAACCTCGGGTTTTGCATCATGCAAATGTACCACTGATAAGGTGAAGCTACTGCCTTTAAGCTCGATGGGCGTGTTTGACATCCTGGCCTTACTCAATTTGCTATTAACCGCAACCACTCGCTGCGATATTCCGAAGAGTATCAGGCATGTTATAGTCAGGAGTATATTGAGGCAAGCAACCACCCATTAATTCAGAGTAAAAACATGTTTTGTGTGATCTACAGAAGTACAAGCCGTGACCAGACCTATCTTTATGTCGAAAAGAAAGACGATTTTTCACGCGTGCCTGAAGAATTAATGAAGAGCTTTGGCCGACCACAGCTGGCGATGCTGCTGCCGCTCGATGGTCGCAAGAAGCTGATAAATGCCGATCTGGATAAAGTGAAAACGGCATTAGCCGAACAAGGCTATTATTTACAGCTTCCACCGCCACCCGAGAATTTATTAAAACAGCATCTTGAGGCGAACGGTAAAAAATAGTCTCAACTGTTTTCGGTCACAACACATCAACCGTTTAGGGGTCGAGCATGTATCAACATCATAACTGGCAAGGTGCATTACTGGATTATCCCGTCAGCAAAGTGGTTTGCGTGGGCAGCAACTATGCGAAACACATTCAGGAGATGGGCAGTGCGACGCCAGAAGAGCCGGTCCTGTTCATTAAGCCAGAAACGGCGCTTTGCGATATCCGCCAGCCGTTGGCGCTGCCGCAGGGGCTGGGTTCGGTGCATCACGAGGTTGAACTCGCGGTGCTGATCGGCGCGACGCTGCGTCAGGCCTCGGAAGAGCATGTTCAGAAAGCGATTGCCGGATACGGCGTGGCGCTTGATCTGACCCTGCGCGATGTGCAGGGCAAAATGAAGAAAGCAGGGCAGCCGTGGGAAAAGTCCAAAGGCTTTGATAACTCCTGTCCCATCTCGGCGTTTGTTCCGGTGAGCGAATTCAGCAACGACCCGCAGGACACGCCGCTCAGCCTGAAGGTTAACGGCGAGATCCGCCAGCAGGGCACCACGGCAGATATGATCCATAAGATTGTGCCGCTGATTGCCTACATGAGCCGCTTCTTTACCCTGAAACCGGGTGATGTGATCCTGACCGGTACGCCTGAAGGCGTTGGCCCGCTGCACAGCGGCGATGAACTTGAAGTCGGCTTTAACGGCCTGTCGCTGAAAACCCGCGTGCTGTAACCCCATCTTGCCGCCTGAAGAGGGCGGCAAAACTTGCAACAACGTGCCAGACTCGTTATAAGGTGCGCTTTCTTTTGACGTGTGGACATCCTGATGAACGACATCCCTTTCTGGCAAAGCAAAACTCTCGACGACATGACTGACGCAGAATGGGAATCATTGTGCGACGGCTGCGGCCAGTGCTGCCTGCACAAGCTGATGGATGAAGATACGGACGAGATCTACTTCACCAACGTTGCCTGCAAGCAGTTAAACATCAAAACATGCCAGTGCCGCAACTATGAGCGTCGGTTTGAATTCGAGCCGGACTGCATCAAGTTAACCCGGGATAATTTGCCCACCTTTGAATGGCTACCGCATACCTGCGCGTATCGCCTGCTGGCGGAGGGGAAAGGCCTGCCTGACTGGCACCCGCTGCTGACCGGCTCAAAAGCGGCGATGCACGGCGAGCGTATCTCCGTGCGCCACATTGCGGTGAAAGAGTCCGAGGTGCGTGACTGGGAAGACCACATCATGAACCACCCGACCCGTTGAGAATAAAAAACCCGCCGAAGCGGGTTTTTTATTGTGTTTGTGCGGCCTGATGCCCTCACCCCAACCCTCTCCCACGGGAGAGGGCGCAAACACTAAAAACGGCAACCGAGGTTGCCGTTTTGCTTTTACCTTCCGAACAGATCGCGTTTCTTCGGCTTAAACGGCTGAGCAATCAGCACCAGCAGCGCCACGACGAGGTAGGCAGCAAAAATACCCACCAGCCACTGCGGCATCTCCAGGGTCAGGAATTCCCACTGACGAACGGAGCAGTCACCGGATGCAACAAACACCTGCGGCAGCCATTTATCCAGCGGCAGCCAGCTCGGGAAGCGGGCGGCAAAATCACAGGTCATAAACGGTGACGGATGCAGCTGCATCATGGTGTGCTGCCAGGAGAGTTCAAGCCCTTTCCAGGCGCTGTAGATCCAGATAGCGATACCGGCATAGCGAAGCGGTGATTTTGGCGCAATGGCGCCGACCAGGCCTGCACCCATAATGCCGAACAGCGCGCAGCGTTCGTAAATGCACAGCACGCAAGGCTTAAGTCCCATTACGTGCTGGAACCACAGCGCGACCATTTCCAGCGCAAAGGCGGTCAGGGCCATTAGCAACCACGCTCCGCGACCGCGGGAGCACTGGTTTAAAAATCTCAACATAATCATTTCCCTGGAACATGCTTAGAAAGCGCAGTGTAAACGAATTCGTTTTTTGCGCCACCTGTACCTGGCGAAATAAAACGTAATTGGATGTTTATCGTGCGAAAAGGCAAACGGGCAGCGAACTGCCCAAGATGCATTGTTTACTGCGCCGCAAGTATACCCGCTTGTATCAGCCATTGCGTACAGGGAATGAGGGTAATTTTGACGCAAAGCAATCCCACGATCGTGAGCACTATCGTATACGGCAGCGCCATCCATACCATCCTGCCATAGGAAAGACGTATGAGCGGCGCAAGGGCGGAAGTCAGCAGGAACAGGAAGGCGGCCTGTCCGTTGGGCGTCGCCACCGACGGCAGGTTGGTGCCGGTATTGATTGCCACGGCCAGTAGCTCGAACTGTCCGGCGCTGATGACGCCTTGCTCCATTGCAGCCTTAGCCTCGTTTATATAGACCGTCCCGACAAAGACGTTATCGGAGATTGACGAGAGCAGACCGTTGAACAGATAAAACAGCGTCAGCTGAGCGTCCGGCGCGGCCTGTAAGACAAAGGCAATAATCGGCGCGAACAGGTGCTGGTCGATAATCACGGCAACGACCGCAAAGAACACCGCCAGCAGGGCGGTAAACGGCAGGGCTTCGGTAAAGGCTTTGCCGATGGCGTGTTCATCCGTCACGCCGGTAAAGGTGGTGGCGAGAATAATGACCGACAGGCCAATCAGCCCCACTTCGGCAAGATGGAGCGCCAGCGCCGCGATAAGCCAGACGCCGATAATCCCCTGGGCAATCAGGCGCAGCGTCTCCTGGCGCGTGCGCTGGCTTCGGCTCTGCAGATCGAATTTATGCAGCTCCTGACGCACCGGGTCCGGGAGCTGCGCGCCGTAGCCAAAGAGACGAAACTTCTCCACCAGCAAACAGGTCGCCAGACCGCAGATAAGCACCGGTACGCTCACCGGCGCCATTCTCAGGAAGAAATCACCGAAGTGCCAGCCAGCCGCTTTGGCAATGATCAGGTTTTGCGGCTCGCCCACCATCGTCATCACGCCGCCCAGCGCGGTACCGACGCCGGCATGCATCATCAGGCTGCGCAGGAAGGCGCGAAACTGCTCCAGTACGTCACGGTTATGCGCCTCGACGTGGCTGTCATCCTGCAGATCTTCGCCCGGGCGAGAGGAGGCGACACGGTGGTAAATACCGTAGAACCCAACCGCTACGCTTATCACCACCGCGACAACCGTCAGCGCATCCAGGAAGGCCGACAGAAATGCCGCCGCCAGGCAAAACGCCAGCGAGAGGAACATTTTCGACGGAATGCTGAGCAGCAGACGGGTGAAGATAAACAGCAGCAGCTGCTTCATAAAGTAGATGCCCGCCACCATAAACATCAGCAGCAGAAGCACTTCAAGATTAGACGCCAGTTCGGCTTTGACGTGTTCAGCGCTGGTCATACCGATGACCACAGCTTCAAACGCCAGCAACCCGCCCGGCAACAGGGGATAACATTTCAGCGCCATGGCGAGGGTGAAGATAAACTCCGCCACCAGCAGCCACCCGGCTATGAACGGGCTCACGCTAAAGATAAGAGGGTTAACGACCAGGAATACCAGAAGTATCAGTTTGTACCAGTCAGGAGACTGGCCTAAAAAGTTGCGCCACAGCGCGCGCCCAAAAGAAATTTCCACGACAGACGTCCTTCCCCGTCAAGTAAGACAAAACACCAGTATACGCAAAAATCGCGGCCTGGAGGCGGATAAGGCCGGATTGTAAATTTCATAAAAATGAAACGGCGATCCCTCTTTTCTCTCTTTGCCGCGCTACCTGCCACTGCACGCCTCTGGTATGATGAGTCCAATTTGCTAAAGCTGTGTAATGGAAATCTCACTATGGTCATTAAGGCGCAGAGCCCGGCGGGTTTCGCGGAAGAGTACATCATTGAAAGCATCTGGAATAATCGTTTCCCCGCAGGGTCCATTCTTCCAGCTGAACGCGAACTCTCTGAACTGATTGGCGTCACTCGCACCACGCTGCGCGAAGTGCTCCAGCGGCTGGCGCGTGATGGATGGTTGACGATCCAGCACGGCAAGCCGACGAAAGTAAACAACTTCTGGGAAACCTCGGGGCTGAACATTCTTGAAACGCTGGCGCGTCTCGATCATGAAAGCGTGCCGCAGTTGATTGATAACCTTCTCTCCGTTCGCACCAACATCGCGACGATCTTTATTCGTACCGCGTTCCGTCAGCATCCGGAAGACGCCCTTGCGGTGCTGGCCACCGCAAACGAGGTGGAAGATCACGCCGACGCGTTTGCTACCCTCGATTACAACGTGTTTCGCGGCCTGGCGTTTGCCTCCGGCAACCCGGTATACGGACTTATCCTCAACGGCATGAAAGGGCTCTATACCCGCATCGGCCGCCACTACTTTGCTAATCCGGAAGCGCGTAGCCTGGCGCTGGGCTTCTACCACAGGCTGAGCAAGCTCTGTACCGAAGGCCTGCACGATCAGGTTTATGAAACGGTGCGCCGCTACGGTCACGATTCCGGTGAAATCTGGCACCGTATGCAGAAAACGCTGCCGGGTGATTTGGCGATTCAGAGTCGATGAAATAAAAAACCTCTCGTATGAGAGGTTTTTTTTCGCCCGGTGGCGCTTCGCTTACCGGGCCTACAAAACCCGTAGGCCGGGTAAGGCGTAGCCGCCACCCGGCAAAAAACTACAGCGTATTCAACCGCGCCGGGCAGCGTTCCAGCAGCTCGACGCTCCCGTCTTCGTTCTGCTGCTCCAGCTGCACGTCAAAGCCCCACAGCCGATGCACATGCTTCAGCACCTCTTTACGCCCTTTATCCAGCGGCGCGCGGTTATGCGGGATATAGCGCAGCGTCAGGGAGCGGTCACCGCGCAAATCCACGTTCCACACCTGAATATTAGGCTCAAGGTTGCTCAGGTTGTACTGGGAAGAGAGGCGAGAGCGGATCTCACGGTATCCCTCCTCGTTGTGGATCGCAGAAATCTCCAGGTAGTTGTTTCGGTCATCGTCCAGCACGGTGAAGAAGCGGAAATCACGCATGATTTTCGGCGACATAAACTGGCTGATAAAGCTCTCATCCTTGAAGTCACGCATCGCAAAATGCAGCGTTTCCAGCCAGTCAGAGCCAGCGATATCCGGGAACCAGTACCTGTCTTCTTCCGTCGGCGACTGGCAGATACGTTTGATGTCCTGGAACATGGCAAAGCCAAGCGCGTACGGGTTAATCCCGCTGTACCACGGGCTGTTGTAGGGCGGCTGGAACACCACGTTGGTATGGCTGTGGAGGAATTCCATCATGAACCGCTCGGTGACTTTCCCTTCGTCATACAGATGGTTGAGGATGGTGTAGTGCCAGAACGTCGCCCAGCCTTCGTTCATCACCTGCGTCTGCTTTTGCGGGTAGAAATACTGGCTCACCTTGCGCACGATGCGCAGGATCTCACGCTGCCACGGCTCCAGCAGCGGGGCGTTCTTCTCCATAAAATAGAGCAGGTTTTCCTGCGGCTCGGACGGATAACGACGCGCTTCGGCGATCGTTTTTTCCTCCTCACGCTTAGGCAGGGTACGCCACAGCATGTTCACCTGGCTTTGCAGATACTCTTCGCGGCTTTTCTGCCGGGCCTTCTCCTCCTGCAGGGAGATCTTCTGCGGGCGTTTGTAACGGTCAACGCCGTAGTTCATCAGCGCGTGGCAGGAGTCGAGCAGCTTTTCCACTTCGTCCACGCCGTAGCGCTCTTCGCAGTCGGTAATGTACTTACGGGCGAAGATGAGGTAATCGACGATGGAGCTGGCGTCGGTCCAGCTGCGGAACAGGTAGTTATTCTTGAAAAAGGAGTTGTGCCCGTAGCAGGCGTGCGCCATCACCAGCGCCTGCATGGTAATGGTGTTCTCTTCCATTAAATAGGCGATGCACGGGTTGGAGTTAATGACAATCTCGTACGCCAGCCCCTGCTGGCCGTGCTTGTACAGCCGCTCGGTTTCAATAAATTTTTTACCAAACGACCAGTGCGGATAGTTAATCGGCATCCCGACGCTGGAGTAGGCGTCCATCATCTGTTCGGACGTGATGACTTCAATCTGATGGGGATAGGTATCCAGACGATAGAGTTTTGCGACCCGGTCGATTTCGGCGAGGTAAACATCCAGCAGCTCGAAGGTCCAGTCGGGTCCATCGCTCAGACGTGTGTTGTCCTTGTTCAGGGAATCAATAGTAGCCATTAGCGCGCCCTCGTTGTGGGTGCTCTCTCTGTCTGGAGAGCCTCCTTTCAAGCATAGATCAACGTGTTAAAAAGCGTGCTGGGGCAGAAATTTTTTCTTTGCGATTTCGCGTTTTTGATACGGCAAAAAAACGGTGTCCCTCAGCATATTATGCTGGTTAAAAATAACGCGCAGCAGGAGATCCCAAATTAGCGCTATCCCCTGATGCTGGGGGATGTGTGAGGTAAGTCACCATAAAAAAGTCGTATGTTGAATAATATTTTCAACTAGGTTATCAATCTGTAATTAGAAGATTGTTCTTTTGCACATAATGGAGTGGCTATGCGTGTTGTCATACTGGGAAGTGGTGTCGTTGGCGTAACCAGCGCCTGGTATTTAAGTCAGGCGGGACATGACGTAACCGTTATCGATCGTGAGCCGGGCCCCGCGCTGGAAACCAGCGCGGCGAACGCCGGGCAAATCTCTCCGGGCTACGCGGCACCGTGGGCTGCGCCGGGTGTTCCGCTGAAAGCGATTAAGTGGATGTTCCAGCGCCACGCGCCGCTGGCCATCAGCCTTGACGGCACGCAGTTCCAGCTGAAGTGGATGTGGCAGATGCTGCGCAACTGCGACACCCGCCACTACATGGAAAACAAAGGGCGCATGGTGCGCCTGGCGGAATACAGCCGCGACTGCCTGAAAGCGCTGCGCGCGTCGACCGGAATTGAGTACGAAGGCCGTCAGGGCGGGACGTTACAGCTGTTCCGCACCGAGCAGCAGTACGAAAATGCCACCCGCGATATCGCCGTGCTGGAAGATGCCGGCGTGCCGTACCAGCTGCTGGAAGCCAGCCAGCTTGGCCAGGTTGAACCGGCGCTGGCGGAAGTGGCGCATAAGCTGACGGGCGGCCTGCGCCTGCCGAATGATGAAACCGGCGACTGCCAGCTCTTCACTCAGCGTCTGGCGCAAATGTGCGAGCAGGCGGGGGTGAAATTCCGCTTTAACACCTCCGTCGACAAGCTGCTGTCGGAAGGGGAGAAAATTTACGGCGTGAAGTGTGGCGAAGAGGTGATCAAAGCGGATGCCTACGTCATGGCGTTTGGTTCGTACTCCACCGCGATGCTGAAAGGCATTCTCGATATTCCTGTTTACCCGCTGAAGGGCTACTCGCTGACCATTCCGGTGAAAGAGGAGAGCGGCGCGCCCGTGTCGACCATTCTGGATGAGACCTACAAAATCGCCATTACCCGCTTCGATAACCGCATCCGCGTAGGCGGCATGGCGGAGATTGTCGGCTTCAACACCGAGCTGCTGCAGCCGCGTCGTGAAACGCTGGAGATGGTGGTGGGGGATCTCTTCCCGCGCGGCGGTTTTGTTGATCAGGCGACCTTCTGGACCGGTCTGCGCCCAATGACGCCAGACGGCACGCCAATTGTCGGACGCACGCCGTACAAAAATCTGTGGACCAATACCGGACACGGCACGCTTGGCTGGACGATGGCCTGCGGGTCCGGCCAGCTGCTGAGCGATCTGATTTCCGGGCGCACCCCGGCAATTCCGTTTGACGATCTCAGTGCCGCGCGCTATCAATCGGGGTTTACGCCTTCGCGTCCACAGCACCTGCACGGCGCGCATAACTGAGGAGTTGTCATGTCCCGTCCTGTTCTGGCCCAGCTGAACCTGCAGGCCCTGAAGGATAACCTGCAAATTGTTCGCCGGGCAGCACCTGGTGCTCGCGTGTGGTCGGTGGTGAAAGCGAACGCCTACGGCCACGGTATTGACCGGATCTGGAGCGCGCTGAGCGCGACCGATGGCTTTGCGTTACTGAATCTGGAAGAGGCCATTCTGCTGCGCGAGCGCGGCTGGAAAGGGCCCATACTGCTGCTGGAGGGGTTCTTCCACGCCGACGATCTGCCGCTGCTGGACAAGTACCGGCTGACCACCAGCGTTCACAGCAACTGGCAGATTAAGGCGATTCAGGATGCGAAGCTTCATGCTCCGCTGGATATCTATCTCAAGGTCAACAGCGGCATGAACCGCCTGGGCTTCCAGCCCGAGCGGGTGCATACGGTCTGGCAACAGCTGCGCGCCCTGAAAAACGTCGGTGAAATGACGCTGATGGCGCACTTTGCCGACGCGGAAAAACCGGACGGTATTGCCGATGCCATGGTGCGCATTGAGCAGGCGGCAGAAGGGCTGGATTGCCCGCGCTCGCTGTCAAACTCGGCGGCCACGCTGTGGCATCCTGAGGCGCACTATAACTGGGTGCGTCCGGGGATCGTCCTGTACGGCGCGTCGCCCTCAGGCCAGTGGCAGGATATCGCCAACAGCGGCCTGAAGCCGGTCATGACCCTGCGCAGCGAAATTATTGGCGTACAGACCCTGAAGGCCGGTGACGCAGTGGGCTACGGCAGCCGCTACCGGGCAACGGGCGAGCAGCGCATTGGTATCGTGGCGGGCGGCTATGCTGACGGCTACCCGCGCATCGCGCCGACCGGTACGCCGGTCCTGGTAGATGGCGTCCGCACGGGGACGGTGGGCACTGTATCAATGGATATGCTGGCCGTTGACCTGACGCCATGCCCTCAGGCGGGCATTGGTTCACCGGTCGAGCTGTGGGGTAACGAAATCAAAATTGATGATGTGGCGGCCGCGGCGGGAACGGTAGGGTATGAACTGATGTGCGCGCTGGCACCGAGAGTGCCGGTTGTGACGGTGTAACTTTTTGTGTGCCGGGTGGCGGCTTCGCCTTACCCGGCCTACAAGGTACGCAAGCGTAGGCCGGGTAAGCGTTAGCGCCACCCGGCAAAAAACCGCTACTCCACGTCCTCTTCCCTCGGCCTCAACCCCACCTTCCGTACCGCGTTATCTTCTTTTTCGGCAACCGTCCAGATCATTCCGGCAAACTCCACCTGGTCTCCCACGACCGGGGCAGCGCCGAGACGCTGCTGGATGATTTCGCCCAGCGTTTGCTGGTTATCACCGTCTTCAGCGCCCTCATCCAGACCGTAAATCAGCGCCACATCCGCAAACCTGGCGCTGGCTTCCAGAATAAAATCGCCGAAGAAACGCTGGTCCAGCGCCACCGGAGGCGACTGACTGAACAGCTTGCCCAGCGCGGGAAGGTCGCGCTCGCGGCCAATCACGCACAGAATATCCCCTTCGCGCAGGCGGGTGCTGCCGGTAGGGTGCAGCAGGACATTGTCGCGGAACAGGGCGGCAATGCGCGTTTCGGCCGGCATATGCAAATCGCGCAGCGAGGCCCCCACGCACCATTTGTCGGCGCTCAGCTGATAGACAAGCTGTTCCCACGGGTTTTCAGGGTGAATATCGAGCCCGACGCGGGATACCGGCCAGCCCACGGGAGGGACCACCACTTTGGCTTTTTTCGCCGCCCACCCGAGCGACGTTCCCTGGAAGAGCAGCGAAATCAGCACCACGAAGAACGCCACGTTAAAGAACAGCCGCGCGTTATCCAGTCCGGCCATCATCGGGAAGACCGCAAGAATAATCGGTACCGCGCCGCGCAGGCCCACCCAACTGATAAATATGCGCTCGCGCAGGTTGAAGCCGCGAAACGGCAGCAGGCCCGCAAACACCGACAGCGGACGGGCGAAGAAAATCATCCACGCAGACAACAGCAGCGCCGGAATGGCGATCGGCAACAGGTCCGATGGCGTAACCAGAAGCCCCAGCACCAGGAACATGCCGATTTGCGCCAGCCAGGCCAGGCCGTCGAAGTTTTGCAAGATGGCATGGCGGTTGCGAATAGGGCGGTTGCCCATCAGGAACCCGCAGAGATAAACGGCGAGGATACCGCTGCCGTCCAGCGCCGTGGTAACGGCAAAAATAAGAATGCCGCCGCTCAGCGCCAGCAGCGGGTAAAGCCCCAAAGGCAGCGATATGCGGTTGATTGTCTGCTGTAACAGATACCCTCCCGCCAGGCCGATGAGGATCCCCAGGCCGAACTGCTGCAGGATATGCCAGGCAAACATCCAGCTCAGCCCGGTTTCGTGCTGCTGAATCATCTCGATCAGCGTGATGGTGAGAAACACCGCCATTGGATCGTTACTGCCGGATTCAATCTCAAGTGTAGAGCCTACGCGTTCGTTAAGCCCTTTACCGCCGAGCAGGGAAAACACGGCTGCCGCATCGGTTGAGCCCACGATGGCGCCAATCAGCAAGCCTTCCATGATATTAAGATGGAAGAGCCACGCGGCCATCATCCCGGTGAGGCCAGAGGTAATCAACACGCCGACCGTGGCGAGCGACAGCGCGGGCCCCAGAGCAACGCGAAAGGAGCTCGCCTGGGTGCGCATCCCGCCATCAAGCAGGATCACGGCCAGCGCAAGGTTACTCACCATGTACGCGAAGGGGTAGTTGTCGAAGGGGATACCGCCGATGCCATCAATGCCGGCCAGCATGCCGATGGCAAGAAAAATAACAAGAATTGGTATGCCAAGACGCGATGAAAATGAACTTAATAAAATACTGCTGGTTACAAGGACCGAACCCAGAATGAAAAGGCTGATTATCGCTGCGGCATCCAATGTTCTCTTACTCCCACCTCAATGTTAACGCTGTTACTAAAACCCTAACATATTAACGACGGCAACAGCGTTTTATTAAGCGGGTATAACGGCTTTTTTATGCCTTTATGACAGGATGGCCGCTGATGGTCAGCCGGCTGCCCGAATCATTATGAATCAGGGAGGCGTGCGCGCCCACTGCGAGGGTGACGGTTTGCTGCTCATGACCGAAATCCAGGCCGGTGATGACCGGAATATCCAGCCGCGAGCGAACGAAGTCGACCATGGTTTCAAGGGTGTAACCCGCGTCATAATCATTCGGCGCAGAGCCGCTAAAGCTGCCCAGCACAATCGCGGACTGGCGCTCAAGAATACCGGCATGATAAAGCTGCAATAGCATGCGCTCGACGCGGAACGGATGTTCGTTAATATCTTCCAGCACCAGAATGCCGTCCTCGATATGCGGCATCCACGGCGTTCCGATAAGCGAGACCAGCATCGCCAGGTTGCCGCCCCAGAGCTGGCCTTCGCACTCCCAGTGAGGTCCATTCCCCTGCCACTCAACGCTGTAGGTTGAATTGCGCAGCGCGCGCCAGAAGTGTTCCACGGTAAACGTATCCAGCTCCGGCGCGCCGAAGTTGCCGGCCAGCATCGGGCCGCTGAAGGTGATGACGTCATGCAGGGCCAGCAGCCCAAGCTGGATGACGGTGAAATCGCTGTGGCCGCAAATTAGCAGCGGATCCTGCTGCTGGCGCTGCGCCAGGCCCTGCCAGTCAATGCTCTCCAGCAGACGGCTCGCGCCATATCCGCCGCGCACCGCCAGAACGATTTGGTTTTCACCCTTCAGGTTCACCAGACTATTGATATCATTCAGTCTCTGCGCTTCAGTGCCGGCAAAGCGCTGCTGGCGGCGGGGGATAATTGTCTGATTTTCTACCTGATGGCCGGATTCCAGCAAACGCTGAACGCCCCGCTGCGCCGCGTCCTGGTTAATGCAATAGCCCGACGGCGCGATGAGATGAAACTGAGACATGGCAATTCCTTGCTGAATGAGAAACTAATTGTCTATATCATGCCGCTTAAACGCTGCCTGCTTCAAGGGGCGGCGCACTGCGATGACCGGCTATAAGGATAGATGACGTGAAATTGAGATGGTTTGCTTTTTTGATTGTGTTGCTCGCTGGCTGTAGTTCAAAGCATGATTATCAAAATCCGCCCTGGAACCCTGAAGTGCCGGTAAAGCGGGCCATGCAGTGGATGCCGATCAGTGAACAGGCCGGAAAGGCCTGGGGCGTCAGTCCGCGTCTAATCACGGCGATTATTGCGGTCGAGTCCGGCGGTAATCCTACGCTTGTCAGCAAGTCCAACGCGGTGGGGCTGATGCAGCTTAAAGCGTCAACGGCGGGGAGAGAGGTTTACCGCTACATGGGCTGGAGCGGCCAGCCGTCGACCAGCGAGCTGAAGAACCCGGAGCGCAACATTTCAATGGGTACAGCCTATCTGAGTATTATGGAGCATGGCGTGCTGAAGGGGATTGAGGACCCGGAGGTGATGCAGTACGCGCTGGTGGTCTCTTACGTTAACGGTGCCGGTGCGTTGCTCAGAACCTTCTCCTCTGACCGCAAAGAGGCGATAGAAGAGATTAACGGCATGGACAAAGACGAGTTCTTTGAGCATGTCGCGAAAAATCACCCGGCACCACAGGCGCCTCGTTATATCTGGAAAGTTCAGAAAGCGATGGATGCCATGTAATGCCGCAGACGGGCGGCGGTCACGCTGCCCGATTTTCCCTACAGAACTTTATTTGCGCGTTCGCGCGCCTCTCGCTCCAGCGAATAGATAATGCGCTGAAGTTCACGCTCTGCACCGGGTCCGACATTCAGGAAACGGAAACTCAGGCGCGGCGTGGTGATGGTTTCATTTTTGCTGTCCACGACGGTGCGATCGCTGATGGCAATCAGCTGTGCATCAAAATAAAAACGCCCCCAGCCGCCCATATCCAGCTCGATTTGCGTAAACCGCATGCCTTCTACCAGTCCGTCAGGTTTCGGCGTATCCATCAGCGCGCCCATACCGCCCAGCGACAGATCGAAGAGGCGAAAGCGGATCTCCTTTTTGTCCGGCATTTTGGCCTTGCAAAAATAGGCGGGGTGAAGCGGGGCGCTGATGCGGAAGTATTCACGGCGCTGGACAAACCAGAGATTGGTGGGAAGCGGGGTAGCAAAAGCAGGGAGTCCCTGGTATTCGCTCAGTTCCAGCCGTGACAGGACAAACTCCACTTTGGCCCCCTGCGTTTCGGCCATCACCGCGACATTCTCCGCTTTCAGCGCCGCACGGTTTTCATGCTCCTGGCTGCCTAAATCAATCACCAGCCGCTCCTGCGAGGCGTCAAGGATCTTGCTGATGAACTGATTATTCGACCAGCTGATGCGCAGCGGCACTTCGCCTTTTTGCAGGTCGCGTAATACCCCTAATACAGCCAGCGGATTTTGCTTGAGGAACTGCTCACTGTAATGACTCACGCCGGATGGCTCCTTGATTGATGACAGACTGTCTTAGCGTTATCGGCAATCGGCAATGAAACTTAATACAAACCGGTGAGTTTTTTTTGCCTGTTCAGGCAAAGATAAGTCGGTGAGATGAAAATGATTTTCCGGCGATGACCTATACTTACGTTAGCTGCGCAGAAGGTTTTCTGCACATGCGTTAAACCTGCAAGAGGGCATCGCTATGGGTATCATCGCCTGGATTATCTTTGGTCTTATCGCTGGCGCTATCGCTAAATTGATCATGCCGGGAAACGATGGCGGCGGCTTTATTTTGACCTGTGTACTCGGGGTCGTTGGTGCGGTTGTGGGCGGCTGGCTGGCGACGATGTTTGGCTTTGGAGGCAACATAAGTGGTTTTGACCTGCACAGTTTCCTGGTCGCTGTCGTGGGTGCCATTGTTGTGTTGGGCATATTCAGGTTACTGCGACGAGCATAAAATGACATAAACGGCTCTCTGCGGAGGGCCGTTTTTTTTACCTGAATATTGATTTGCTAATCGAAATGATAATAATTGTCGTTCCGTATTGCATCTAACAACAAGACGACATTATGAATACCTCACGTTTCACGCTTTGCGCCCTGGCAGGCGCCGTCACGCTGGCATTGCAGGTCCAGGCGTTTGCCGAAGAATCCACCATCGTCGTCACGGGCTCAGAGCAGGGCAGCGCGCTGCCGGCCTGGACAAACAGCGCCACGAAATCCGCCGTGGCCGAAAGTAAAACGCCGCAGGTCATCACGACCCTCTCTGCGCAGGAAATTGAAAAGCGTCACGCGAATTCCGTGAACGAAATCCTGCGCTATGCCCCGGGTGTCTCTACGGAGGTGAGGGGGAATACGTCGTACATGAGCGAATATAAAATTCGCGGCTTTACCGTCGACCAGGAGTTCTACAACGGGCTGCAGCTGCCCTATAACGTCACCGGCAATACCAAAGCCCGCATCGATCCGCTGTTGATTGACAGCGTGGATATCCTGAAGGGCCCTTCATCGGTCCTTTACGGCGGCGGCTCGCCGGGCGGGCTGGTAAACATCCAGAGTAAAAAGCCGAAGCGGGAAGCCCGAACCGAGATTGGCGTTAATACCGGGACCCGAAACCTGAAAGAGGGCTATCTCGACTCAACCGGGCAGATTGCCGACAGCGACTGGAACTATCGCCTGCTGGGCAAAGCCACGGAAAATGACGATCAGCCGCACACCACCCGGTATGAAAACTACCTGGTTGCCCCGTCCGTCACCTGGCAACCCGACAGCAAAACTCGCCTCACCCTCGATGCGCTGGCGCAAAATACCCCAAGCCTGACGCCGTCGAACCCGCTGCCGCTCGCCTACCTGCGATCGAAATACGCGGGCAAGCGCGATTACGCCGGCGATGAGTGGAGCGGGTTTAAGCAGCGGCAGTGGATGCTGGGCTACAGCTTTGAACACGAGTTTGACAGCGGCTGGGGCTTTAACCAGAAGGCGCGCTATTTCGACGTCGACACGCATCAGCGCAGCGTTTATGCAACGGGCGCGGGGAGCGAGGTTTATCAACTCAACCGCTTTGCCTACACCACGGATGAAGATCTGAAGAGCTTCAACATCGACAACCAGGTGACCAAAACCGTTGCGCTGGGCGAGTGGAAACACCACCTGCTGGCCGGGTTTGACTATCAGAAGCTGAACTCCCACTTCCACTATCGTTACGCATCTGGCACGCCGGGCATTGATATGCGCAATCCGGACTATTCGCAGATCGACGATAGCGCGCTGGGGCTCTATACCGCCCAGAAAAACCGTCTGAGCTACCAGCAGAACGGCTATTACCTGCAGGATCAGGTTGAATTTGGCGGCTTAAATCTGCTGGGTAGCCTGCGCTACGACGATTACCGCTCCGTCACCACCAATTATCTGCAAAACGGCGATAAGGCCTGGGTATCGCAGGATCGCGTCACCAAACGCCTGGGCGCGCTGTACGCCTTCGATAACGGGATTTCGCCGTTTATTAGCTATTCCGAAGGGTTTGCCCCGGTGTCGCCGCAGGGCACGCTCGTAGCGAAAGACGTCAAGCCCACCACCAGCAAGCAGGTGGAAGGTGGGGTGAAATACCTGCTGGCGGATTACGCCACCACCTTTACCGCCTCAGTGTTTAACATCCGCCAGAAAAATGTCGTCACCTCCGATCCGGGCTTCCTGAACTATCGTCAGACCGGGGAAGTGGAATCCAAAGGGGCGGAACTGTCTGCCATCAGCCGTCCGACGGACAACCTGACGCTGATTGCCAACTATGCGTACACCCACGCGATCAATACGGAAGATGATAAGTACAAAGGTAAACGCCCAACGCAGGTGCCGGAGAACGCCTTCAACCTCTGGGGGGACTACACCTTTGAGAACACCGCGCTGAAAGGGCTGATGCTGGGCGCAGGTGCACGCTACACCGGGCCAATGGAAATCTCTCCGGCTAACGATGCGGGTAAGCTGGGCGGCACCACGCAGTACGATCTGTCGGCATCCTACCGAATGGGCGAAATACTGCCTTCGCTGGCAGGGCTAACGCTTAAGGCCAGCGCGCAGAACATCACCAACAAAGAGACGCTGACCTGTTACGACGCGACAAACTGCTGGATTGGGCGTGACAGAACGTATCAGCTCGGGGCGAGTTACAGCTTCTGATCAAAGCCCTGTGAGTTCAAAATGTAGGCCGGGTAAGGCGTAGCCGCCACCCGGCAATACACTTACTGCGCCGCAGCTTTCACCGGCGCAGCCTCGTCATTCGCCGCAGGCTGTTTCTCCGGCACGCTGTCGCACGGTTTCTCTTTCGGGCAGACCAGGTCCAGCATCTTCAGCGTCACGCCGTTGCTCCAGCCGAACCCATCCTGCAGCGGATACTCTCCACCGCCGCCACCGGTACCGGTTGTCGACACGTCATACTTCTCGACCAGTTTCTTTTCGCGATCGTAGGTATGCTGTACGTTCTTCAGGAAGCGCCAGGTCACATCCATCGCGACCTTATCTTGCCCGTAATTCTGCAACCCTTCGGTCGCCACCCACTGCAGGGGAGCCCAGCCGTTAGGCGCATCCCACTGCTGGCCGCTGTTGACGGTGGTGGTTGCGATCCCGCCCGGCTGCAGCAGGCGTGATGAGGTCGCCGCGGCGACTTTATCGGCACGATCCTGTGTCGCGGCCTTCACGTAAAGCGGGAACAGGGCCGCCGCTGTGAGCTGATTGCGGACCTTCTTGCTCTTCAGATCGTAATCGGCGTACCAGCCCTCTTTATCATTCCACAGGTGGCTTTCGATAGCTTTCTGGCGCGCGGTAGCCAGCGCCTCGTATTTGCTGGTGCTGGCAGCATCGCCGCTCTCCTGGCTTGCCCGCGCCAGCAGTTTTTCCATCTTGAACATCAGGGCGTTCAGATCCACGGGGACAATGCTGGTGGTCCGGATGGTGCCGAGTTTTTGCGGGTCATCCATCCAGCGTGAGCTAAAGTCCCAGCCCGAAGCTGCCGCCGAACGCAAATCACGGTAGATCTCGGTCGCCGATCGGTTAGGGTTACTTTTGGCGGTATTCACATCATCAAGCTAGGATTCCGGACGCGGGGTATCGCGATCGTCCCAGTAGCGATTGAGGACGGCGCCGTCATCCAGCTTCACCACGCGTTTGTTGGCCTGCCCCGGTTGAAGGGCGTCAACGCCGTCCATCCAGTAGGCATACTCTTTCTCCATCTGCGGACGGTATTTCTTCAGCGCATCGCTGTCGTGGGTCGCCAGCAGTTCAACCATCAGCGAGAAGAACGGCGGCTGAGATCGGCTCAGGTAATAGCTGCGATTGCCGTTAGGAATATGCCCGAAAGTGTCGATTTCATAGGCAAAGTTATCCACCATGTCGCTGATTTTGTCCCAGTGACCGCTTTCCGCCAGGCCCAGCATGGTGAAATAGCTGTCCCAGTAGTAAACCTCCCGGAAACGACCGCCGGGCACAACGTAAGGCTTCGGTAACGGCAGGAGAGAATCCCATTTATTGCTGGCTTTATCGGTGGTGCGCGTCAGCACGGGCCAGAGATCGTCAATGTGTTCACGCAGGCTTTGTCCGGCAGGCGGGACGTATTTTTCACCTTCACCCGGCAGCGTAAAGTTCACCTCGACAAAATGGCGTAAATCAAACCCGGACTGACGACGCTGCATGCGGTAGTCGGCAAGGATCGTCAGGGGATCGCTGTTAGGCACCGCATCGGCAAAGGTTTTTTGATCCGGGAAGAGTTTGGCACTCTGAACGTCGCTGAAGAGGGGCCCGAGCAAAATATCCGGTGAATTCGTCTGGCCAGCGTTCATCTCTTCCGCGGCGCCAGAAGCGGCAACCGCGAGCAGCGCACTGCCCAGAACCAGAGGTAAGAGGCGAGGGCGCAGCTTTTGAGGGGTTATCATGGGTGCTTCTCCTTATTCACTGAGCAGCAGTTACGCTGTCTTAATCACCAGAAAACCTTAGTCGAATATGCCGCGCTTCGCGTGTCGAACATCGCATTTTGCACAAATCCAGACTATTTACCGTTGCGCTTAATGCCGCACGTGATGCGGTGAAATATTGATATTGTGAATATTTAAAAGGTACGGGAAATAAATTGCGATCCGTTGCACATAATGTGCCCGGTGAATTGTTTCTTTTAATTATCACGATCACATAAAGCAAAAAACATAAGTTCCTGGTGAAAAAACATAATGGATCGCGGCGTCACTCTCAGGCGAAATTGTCGCAACAAAAGAAACCGGTTTCATAAATGAGGAGTTACGCTATGTCAGTTGCAGAAAAAATTCCGGTCAAAGAAAAAATAGGCTATAGCCTGGGAGATGCAGCGAGTCACATTGTATTTGACTCATCGGTGGCCATTCTGGCGTATTACTATACGGATATATATGGATTACCGCCTGCCGTAATGGGAACCATGTTTCTTCTGGTGCGTTTATTAGATGCCATTACCGATCCCGTTATGGGGGCAATTGCCGATGCGACGACAACGCGCTGGGGGCGTTTTCGTCCCTGGCTGCTGGCGATATGCGTACCTTTTGCGGTGAGCTGCGTACTGGTTTATTCCATTCCGGACTTTACCGAAACCGGAAAAATTTATTATGCCGTCGGGGCGTATATATTTATGACCCTGATGTATACCGCCATTAATATCCCGTATTGCTCCCTGGGGGCGGCGCTCACCTCCGATCCGCGTGAAAATCTCTCGTTGCAGTCCTGGCGATTTGCCATCACCCCCATTGGCGGCGCACTTGGCACAGCCCTCATTCTGCCGCTGGCGGACTACCTCTACCCGGGCGACAGAGCGACCGGTATTCAGGTGGCGATGGCGCTTTTTGGCGCGATCGGCTGTCTGATGTTTATCGTCTGTTTTGCGACCACAAAAGAGCGGGTGCAGCCCATCAAAGAGGAGAATCTGAATATCGCCCGCGACGTTAAAATTCTTTTCCGTAACGATCAGTGGCGCATTCTCTCCATCTATAACTTTATGATGCTGGTGGCGGTGGTGATTCGCGGCGGCGCGGTGGTCTATTACGTCAACACCGTGCTGAACAAAGGGGCGGACATCATCTCGTTCTTTATGCTGGGCGGGATGCTGGCCTCGATGTTTGGCTCCGTGCTGGCTCAGCCGTTTGGCACCCGTTTGTGCAAGGTCAAACTCTCGTTCTGGATCAATATTCTGAATGCGGCATTAGGCGTCGCCTGCTTCTGGCTGCCGCTGGAGTTCTGGGTTATTCCCCTGATCGCCCACGTGCTTATTCAGATTGTCCAGGGCGGTAACGGTGCGCTGCAGTGGTCTATGATCACCGATGCGAATAATTACGGTGAATGGAAAACCCAGCGTCGTATTACAGGCATGAACGTTGCGGCCAATATATTCGTGATTAAATTAGGCGTTGCCGTCGGCGGCGCCATTCTCGGCTGGGTGCTGGCCTGGTATAATTATGAGTCCAACAGCACTGTACAATCGGAATCCGCTGTTCAGGGCGTCATTCTGCTGTTTACGCTGATCCCATCACTCTTTTATTTACTCACCGCCTTCTCAATTAAGTTTTATAAATTAACGGAAAACGTCATGAATGGCGTGGTGAGCGATTTAAATAAAGGCGAGTTCGCTAACTCTTAATGGTTGAAGCGGTAAGCCGATAATTCATGAGAATTATCGGTGAGGTTCTCTGTGTCCGTCAGGAAATAATGATTAACTCACGAGGATGGAATCGATGAAAGTGAAAACCCTTGCACTTATTGTCAGTGCGTTTTGTACTACCGGAGCAATGGCAGCAAAAGATACTCAGCGTCTGGAGGATAAGCTGGCGCAGCTGGAGGCGCGTCTCGAAAAGGCCGAAACCCGGGCGTCAAAGGCGGAAGCACAAATTCAGGTTCTGGAAAAACAACAGCAGACCGCAGTGGCCGCCAGCCCGGTTGTCGTTGAATCCACGGAGCCTGCGACAGCGCAAACGGCACCGAAGCTGACGTTATCCGGCTACGGCGATATTAAGTTTTATGGCGACGTTGAATTTAATATGGACGCGGCCAGCAAGACCGGCAGCTTAACGTCCATGAAAACAACGGCCAATAAAGACTGGGCGCCCGGCAGCCACGAGCGCTGGGATATCAACGGTCGTCTGCTGCTGGGCTTTGACGGATATAAGCGCATGGAAAACGGCAATTTCGCCGGCTTCTCCGTGCAGCCGCTGGCTGACCTGACGGGCAAAATGAACCTTGATGATGCCGTTTTCTTCTTTGGCACGGAAAACGACTGGAAGGTGAAAGTCGGGCGCTTTGAAGCCTATGACATGTTCCCGCTGAATCAGGACACCTTCGTTGAATATTCTGGCAACACGGCCAACGATCTCTACAGCGATGGTTACGGCTACATCTACATGATGAAAGAGGGACGCGGGCGTAGCGACAGCGGCGGTAACTTCCTGCTGAGCAAAACCCTGGGAAACTGGTATTTCGAGGTTAACACCCTGCTGGAAGACGGCAGTTCGCTGTTTGTTGACCAGCAGTATCACGGCGTGGACCTGGATAATGAAAAAAACGTCGCCTACGTCCGACCGGTCATTGCCTGGCAGGAAGGCAACTTCTCGACGGCTGTCGCGATGGAGAGCAACCTCGTCAACAACGCCTATGGCTACCGCGATGCATCGGGGAAGTGGGTAGACCAGTCTGACCGCACCGGCTACGGCTTCACCATGACCTGGAACGGGCAAAAAACCGATCCGGATAACGGTATCGTGGCGAACCTGAATACCGCGTATATGGATGCCACGGACGAGAAGGATTTCACCGCAGGCGTGAACGCCTTATGGCGTAATTTTGAGCTGGGCTATATCTACGCGCATAACCAGATCGATAACTTCAACACCGCGAACTTCGACGCTGACTGCGACGGCGACTGCTGGGTGACCGATCCCGGGGATTATGATATTCACACCATTCATGCTTCATACCTGATCCCGAACGTGATGAAGATGAAGAATTTCAATATTTATCTTGGGGCGTATGCGTCCTGGGTGGAAGCCCATCCGAAAGACGGCGATGACCGAAATGACGATCGCTACGGCGGACGCGTGCGCTTTAAATACTATTTCTGATGCCTCACGCCAGTCAGACCTCTTCCGGGGTCTGGCTGGCTTCCCGCAGCGTGCCGGGCGCATGCCCGATAATCCGCTTAAACGCCCGGCTAAACGCCGCCAGCGATCCGTACCCCAGCCGCAGCGCGACCGCTTCAATGGGCTGATTTTCATGGCGAATGTACTGAATGGCCAGCCGCATCCTCAGCTCGCTGAGATATTTGGCCGGGGTGGTTCCCGTCGCGGCCAGAAACCGTTCGGCAAACACGGAGCGGGAGGTACCCGCCTCTTTTGCCAGGTCCGCCACGCTCCAGTTCAGGCCGGGCTGCTGGTGCATAGCGTAGATGGCCCGGCTCAGGCGAGGATCGCGCAAGACCTGCACCCAGCCCGTCGCTTTTCCACAACCCGCCTCGACCCAGCCGCGCACGATCAGCGCCGCCACCACGTCGGCCAGCCGGGCGAGGATCCCGGCGAACCCGACCTGTCGCGTCATTGATTCGCGCTCCATCGCCGCGAGCAGCGGATGAATTTCCGGCCAGGTGGACATCAGGCGGCTGACCATCATCACTTCCGGCATCGCCTTGATCAGCGGCTGCATCCCGCCCAGCTCGAAATCCATGCACCCGCTAAAGATGATGGTGTTCTCGCTCTCCGGGCAGGGCTCACAGGTAATGGCGCAGACCGAGCTGCAGATAGGTTCACTGGGAAAGTCGCTGACCGGGGTAATGGTGGCCTGCTCGTCGGAGAGCAGGGCATGAGAATTACCGCCCGGAATAAACAGGGCGTCCCCGCTGCTCAGTTCGAACGTCGCACCGCTCTCCATTCGCAGCAGGGCGCTGCCGTGGCTAACGAAATGAAACTGCGCTTTACCGGGCGCCTGCTGGAACGCAACGCCAAACGGCGAGCTGGCTTCAATCCGCCGGTATTTCACCCCTGACAGGCGCATGCCGCGTAAAAGTTCGCTGATCAAATCGGGTGACTGTACGGTCATGGCGCAACTCCGGACGAATAATCAATAAGTGGAGATTATATGTCATAGATCGTCCAGGGTGAACCTTCTATGCTTTTGCGACAGTTGTCACATTTCTATAACGGGAGAAAAACAGATGAATTCATGTGTCGCGGCGAGCGAGGCGGTAACGCCTGCAAAACCCGCCTGGCGGGCCGTCTATTCACTGGGGCTGGGGGTGTTTGGCTTGATTACGGCAGAATTTCTGCCCGCCAGTTTGTTAACGCCCATGGCCGCGAGCCTGGGCGTGAGCGAGGGAATGGCCGGACAGGCCGTGACCGCCACCGCACTCGTGGCGCTGGTGACCGGGCTGCTGATTACCCCGGCAACCAAAAGTATCGATCGCCGCTGGGTGCTGATGTTTTTCTCGGTGCTGCAAATCATCTCCAGCCTGCTGGTGGCCTTTGCGCCCAACCTGCACGTCCTGCTGATGGGGCGCCTGCTGCTGGGGGTTGCCATTGGGGGATTCTGGGCAATGTCGACGGCCACGACGATGCGTCTGGTGCCGGCGGATAAAGTGCCGAAAGCGCTGGCGGTGATCTTCTCCAGCGTATCGATTGCCACGGTGGTTGCGGCGCCGCTGGGGAGCTATCTTGGCAGCCTGATTGGCTGGCGTAACGTGTTTATCCTCTGCATTCTGCCAAGCATGCTGGCGCTGCTGTGGCAACTCTGGGTCCTGCCGTCCATGAAGCCGGAGAGCAGCGGGAGCCTGAGCACGCTGTTCCGCGTGCTGCGTCGTCCGGGGATGATCGGCGGCATGCTGGCAACCATTCTGATCTTCAGCGGCCATTTTGCTTTCTTCACCTACCTGCGTCCGTTCCTGGAAACGGTAGGGCAGGCGAGCGTAGAGACCATTTCACTGATCCTGCTGGGCTTTGGACTGGCCAATTTTGTGGGCACCTCCGTTGCCGGACATCTTCTGGCGCGTAATCTGCGCCTGACGCTGGCGCTGGTGCCGTTCGCCATGGGCGTTCTCGCCCTCACGATGGTGGCGTTTGGCCATCTGGCCATGCTGGACGGTTTCCTGGTTGCGCTGTGGGGCTTTGCATTTGGTCTGGTTCCGGTGGGCTGGTCAACCTGGCTTGCCACTACCGTTCCGGATGAAGCCGAAAGCGCAGGGGGGCTGCTGGTAGCCTCAATTCAGCTGGCGATAAGCGCCGGTGCGGCCGGGGGCGGGGCGGTCTTTGATCTCAACGGTGCCAGCGGCGTATTCGCCGGCAGCGGCCTTCTGCTGGTAACGGCAATGGTGATTGTGTTTATGGGCGTGAAGGTTAAGGCGGAGTGATCTTTTCCCTCTCCTGCGGGAGAGGGAATTTATAGATATCTATTATTCTAGGCAGTCGCTCTTTCATTCCAGGTGTCTTTAAACATTATATTTCCGTCACAATATTTCCATTCGATTGATTCATATCGCAGTTCGACTTCTTCCATATGAGCACTCGCGATACCTAGCGGGTGCAATAAAGGGGAGATCCTTGTTATCTTGACGTTTTCCAGGATGATGTTGAAGTATTCACGCTCGATCCCGGCGTCATTGATTTTATACATTTTGATTAATGCCGTTTTGAATGTTTTTCCTGTACAGACGGCACGAAACAGATAGGGTGTGATGCGATCGATTTCTTTTTCAAAGGTGATGGGGACATGAAGTCGTGTTCCTGTTAATTTACCCGTGTTGGAACAGGTCGGTATCCAGACCGAGTGGTTAAATGATTTTAGTTCGGTAGAGCCCAGCCTTGTGGGCATTAAACATTCACCTGTAACAGGGGCGTTATTCTCGTCTGTAAACCATATATGTGCTGGTGTAGACATTTATTCATCCTTTAGGTTCGTAGAAATAGGCTATATAAAAAACGATTACTACTATAGCCCCAACAATAAGCATTGCTGTTTGATCGTCTTCAATAAAGGTTACTGGTATCATTGATAGAATCACAATAACAAAAATCGTGGCATATGCTTTTAAATCATTCTTCAAGTCTTCCAGAATAAGTTTAAAAATACTCTTTATGAACCCCCTCATTATTGAGCCATCTTTATAAAAGCATTAGTAATATCATGATCTGATGCTGTGTAAATATTCAGATAACCGGCTTTCATTATTACTGGTTCGATGAGGAAGTACATCATTTCAATTTTCTCTATATATAATGCATGATAAAATAACGGAAGGAATTTTTTGAGATTATTGGCGCTGTCCGCCGCGCGCTGAACCATTGCGTAAGCGTTAAGCGCTAAAAATGCACTTCCCGTTCTTCCGGCAACTTTTTTCATCAATGCGCTTTGCACTGCAGCATTCATTTGATTGCTATAGCATATATACTTTGCAACAGCATAAATTAGGCCGAATTTCGAAACTTGCTTAACTGAATAATTTGTTGTGATGGGTATAACTTTTTCTAGTATACTTTTCTTCGCAACTTCATTCTTGTTTTTAAGCATTGTTTCTATAAATATTGTAACCATACGGAATATTAAATCTCTATGTTTAACGAGTTCTACAACACCAAACATAAACCTCTTATCTTCAGAAGCCAACTGTTTGCATACATCAAAGTAATTATCCGTGAAGCAAGATGTATAATAGAGCAAGCGTGTTGTAGCATCGCCAAGATTATTTAAATACTCAACAGCACCATCCCTCACACCAGCCACGGCACGATCAAGCCTGACAGCGAGATCTTTATCGGACCCTATTTTTTCGATAATCGATTTACTGTAATACATAGCCTGTCCCTGTTGTGTACAGAGTTCATCATGGGCTACGTTGTCACCTGTGGACAGCGATCGCACTCGCATTTTTAAAAGTAAAATAAAGAATATCCACTAACCTATCTTCTAAGTTAATGGGGGCTTTTTTATAATTGATGTGATGAATTAGCAGCCGTTGAATAGACTTAGGATTATCTTAATTTATTAATTCTGCGAGGGGGGAGAGATATTTTGAATAATGATATAATGTGTAGGCCGGGTAAGCGCAAGCGCCACCCGGTATTAAAGTAAGACTTACAGCCCTTTCTTATCCATAAATACCGCCAAATCCACCAGGCGGTTTGAGAATCCCCACTCGTTGTCATACCACGCCAGGATCTTCACCATGTTCCCGCCAATCACCAGCGTGGAAAGCCCGTCAATAATTGAGGAGCGCGGGTCGCCCTGGTAATCGCTGGAGACCAGCGGCTCATCGCTATACCCCAGAATGCCTTTCAGTGGCCCGCTGGCGGCAGCGTGACGGAACGCGTCGTTTACCTCTTCGGCGGTCACGTTACGGCTCAGCGTCACCGTTAAATCCACAACCGACACCACCGGAACCGGCACGCGCAGGGAGTACCCGGTCAGTTTGCCGTCCAGGGAGGGGATCACTTTCCCCAGCGCTTTCGCCGCGCCGCTGGAGTAAGGCACAATCGACAGCGCCGCCGCGCGCGCGCCGCGCAGATCTTTCTCCGGCTGGTCGTGCAGCGCCTGGCTGTTGGTGTAGGCGTGGGTCGTGTTCATCAGACCATGCTCAATCCCGAACTGCTGATGCAGCACCTGCGCAGCCGGTGCCAGACCGTTCGTGGTGCAGCTCCCGTTACTGACCACCGCGTGGCGGGCGGGATCGTACTGCTCGTGATTGACGCCCATCACAATCGTCAGGTCGTCGTTCTTCCCGGGAGCGGAAATGATGACGCGCTTAGCGCCGCCGTGGGTAATATGCATTGCCGCTTTTTCCCGTTCGGTAAAGAAGCCGGTGGCTTCAATCACTACGTCAACGCCGACATCGCGCCACGGAATATTCGCCGGATCGCGTTCGCTAAAGACGGCGATACGCTGCCCGTCTACCTGCAGCGCGCCGTCGGCCGCTTCAACGGGCGCGGGCAGTTTGCCCAGCAGGGAGTCATGCTTCAGCAGATGGGCGAGAGTTTTACTGTCCGTCAGATCGTTAATGGCCACAATCTGCAGATCCGGGTTACCCAGCGCCGCGCGCAGGAAATTACGTCCGATACGGCCGAAACCGTTAATACCGACCTTAACCATGGTGCACTCCTTATCTTTCGTTGTCTGGAGTCACTGTAGGCGTCAGGTGCCGTGGCGTAAACGACAAAAAAGGATCATATTACGCCATTTTTCGGCAGTGAAAGCGCTGGCGATATTCGCCCGGGGTGAGGTGGAGCTGTTTCTCGAACACGCGCCGCAGGTTAATACTGGTGCCAAACCCGCTTTGCCCGGCAATGCGCTCAAGGGAATCGCTGGTCTGCTCAAGCAGCTGGCGGGCAGCGGCCAGACGCGCTTCGGTCACGTAGCGGGCAGGAGAGACGCCGGTTTCACGGGTAAACACGCGGGTGAAATTACGCGGGCTCATCGCCGCCCTTTCGGCCAGATTTTCCACGCACAGGTCGGCGGTGAGGTTCTGCAGCATCCAGGACTGCAGCTCGCTTATCGGGCCCGACGTGCCGGGCTGCTGCAGGCTGTAGCGGCTAAACTGCAGTTGTCCCCCGGGGCGGCGCAGATACATCACCATATCCTGCGCCACGTCGCGGGCGAGGGTAAATCCGTAGTCGTCCTCCACCAGCGCCAGGGTCAGATCAAACCCGGAACTCACGCCGCCGGAGGTCCAGACGGGGCCGTCCTGAATATACAGCGGGCCGCCTTCGACCCTGATCGACGGATACTGAGCCTGCATTGTCTCCAGCAGCCGCCAGTGGGTGGTCGCGCGACGACCGTCAAGCAAACCGCTCTGGGCCAGCAGCATCGCGCCGCCGCATATAGAGGCGACCCGCCGGGCGTGCGGCGCAGCAAGGTGCAGCCAATCGACCACCGCCGTGCTCTCCTGCTCGTTCATGCCGCGTCCGGTGATGATAATGGTATCCAGCGGTTCGCGCGGATCCAGCTCCGGCAGGCGGTAATCCGCCAGCAGATTCAGGCCGGACTGACCGTGGATCACCTGGTGAGGCTGGGTTGTGGCGATGATAATCCGGTAGCGGGGTTGGGCAAGCCCTTCCGGGTGCAGCCGGTTGGCCTGCATCAGAATGTCGGCGATACCGGCGGCTTCAAACAGCATGCCGCCGTCAGGAACGATAATCAGGATCTTTTTCATGTCCTGAAAAGTACCTTTATTACAGAATAAGTCAAGCGGCGGGAGAGCCCTACGTTTCTGGCAAAGCAAAGCGATTTAAGTTGTTTGTTATTTCAGACGTAATCCCCGATCGTCAGGGCTCTGTCTCTGGCGAAACGGCGTCTGAAGGAATGGGTAAACGAAACTCCCTCTATTTGCATCCGCAACAACGCAATCAAATCCACCATCTTGCATCGGGATTCCTGTGGCGAAGCGAACTGCCCACCTGGCTGTTAATTATGACCATTTATGCTGGCTGGTTTGGTACGCTGGCGTTCTGGCAAACGCTCGGCCTGCTGCCCGCCACGCTGCTGCTTATCGGGTTTACCGCCTGGTATATGTCCCTGCAGCATGAGCTTATCCACGGACACCCGACGCGTTTTGCGTGGCTTAACCAGCTGTTTGGCACGCTCCCGCTGGCGGTCTGGTATCCGTATGGCCTGTACCGGGATTCCCATCTGGCCCATCATCGGTACGATAGCCTGACTCATCCGGTGGATGACCCTGAGTCGTACTATTTTACCGATGAGAGCTGGGCGCGCTTTACCCCGTGGCAGAAGCGCGCGATCCGCGCCCGGAACACCTTCGCCGGTCGTTTGATGCTGGCGCCGCTGCTCGATATTCTTCAGACGCTGGGCAGCGCCGCGGCGGCGTTTCGCCATCTTCATCTGCGGGCAATGGCGATGTGGCTGGTGCACGGTGTGCTGCTGGCGGCACTCTTCGCCTGGATGACGCGCGTCGGTTTTTCACCCGTATGGTTTGTGCTGGCGATAAGCTATCCGGCGCTGGCGCTCACTAAAGTCCGATCGTTTTTTGAACATCGCGCGGCGGACGACCCGCTCGCGCGCTCCGTCATCAACGAGGCGGGGCTCTTCTGGCGGGTGCTGTTTTTGAATCTCAACTACCATTCAGTACATCATGATTTGCCGGGCGTTCCCTGGTACGGGCTGCGGGCGATCTACCTGCAAAACCAGGAGGCGTACCGGGAGCGAAACCACGGTTTTCTCGTCAGGGGCTACGGTGAATGGCTGCGCCAGTTCTGGATCAGGCCCGTCGATGTCACCGTTCATCCCGGAGTGCAACAAGGGGAAGGGTATGAGTAACCTGCTGGCGTTTCCCATGTACGCCGTGGATCGCGCCGACACCCGCGCGCTCTGGCTGGCGGTAAAGGGTTTACTGGTTGCGCGCGGTGTGCCCGTCGATCGCGATCCCGGCTGGCCGGAGTCTGACCTGCTGACCCACTGGCAACAGCCTGAGCTTATCCTCAGCCAGGCCTGCGGCTATCCGCTGGTCACGCAGCTCCCGGACGTGCAGGTGGTCGGCTGCTTTCACTACACGGCACCGGGCTGCGAAGGGATCCATTACCGCAGCGTTCTGGCGGTGCGCGAGGAGGATAGGCATCTCACGCTGGCTGATTTTCGCGGACGCCGGGCGGTCTGTAATTCCCCGGACTCGCAGTCCGGCCACCGTGCGCTGCGAAAAAAAGTGGCTCCCCTGACCGCTGACGGTCCGTTTTTCGCACAAACGTCCTTTAGCGGCAGCCATCGGCAGTCGCTGATTGATATCAAACGCGAGGCAGGGGATATTGCGGCCATCGACTGTGTTACCTGGGCGCTGCTGCAGCGTCACGAGCCGGAGCGGCTTGCCGGGCTGGCGGTCATCGACCACACCCCCCTGACGCCAGGGCTGCCGCTCATCACCTCGCACAATACCTCGGCTGAAACGCTGAGCGCCATTCGCGATGCGCTACGCGCGCTTGTGGACGCGCCAGAACACCGGGACGTTTGCGACGCGGTGCTCATCGGCAGTTTTAGCGCGGTGACGCGTCAGGCTTATGCCTCATTGCGCGAATGAAAAACCTCCTGCGCGTCGGTAAAACAGCGCAGCGCCAGCGAGGAGACGGGCTTCTGCCTGCGCATAATCAGGCCGACGGGGGCCTCAATATTCGCGTCGGCGATGGGGACTATCCGAAAATGACCGTTCAGATCTTCCAGCCCGTTGTTCAGCGGCATCACGGCGCAGCACACGCCGCACTGAACCGCCTGAATGATCTGGAACGTGGAGTCGCTTTCAAAAACGGACGTCGGTTCGATACCGGCCGCGTTAAAGCTGGCCTCCATATGCGCCCGGTAGTGCATCCCTTTGGTCAGGAACCCCAGCGGAATTTCCATCAGATCGTGCCAGGTCAAACTCTCCTGGCGTAGCTGGAAGTGGCGGATGTCGTGCAGCAGCCCCATCTTCGTTTTGGGCAACTGGATAACGTCGAACAGACTGGTATCGATACTGTTAAGGTAGCAAATCCCCAGTTCGAGCTGGTTACGGCTGACGCCGTCGGCAATCTGCGCTGAGGACATGGAATAGAGGCTGTAGGTCAGCTCCGGGTATTTTTGCGTCAGCAGACGAATAAAGATCATCGGGTCCACGCTCGCTAGCGGCACCATCCCCAGCCGTAATTCACCCACCACCTGGCCTTTGCACAGCGCGGCTTCCGCCTGTAACCCGTCGTGCGCGGCCAGCAGGGTGCGAGCCCATGCGAGGATGCGTTCTCCCTCCGGCGTAAACCCTTCAAAGCGCTGCCCGCGCACTATCAGCACCAGCCCCAGCTCCTCTTCCAGGCTGCGGATGCGCATGGAGAGGGTCGGCTGGGTAATGTTGCACTGCGAGGCCGCTTTACCAAAGTGCCGGGTCTGGTCGAGCGCGATTAAGTATTTTAACTGTTTAATATCCATCGTTTTCTCCGCGCGAACGGCCTTACAGCATGCGGATCTCTTTTGAGCGCAGGGTGATGCGAACCGGAACGGATTTATAGGACGGCGTTCCGCTGTCATTATCCAGATAGTCGAGCGGTACCAGCACGTTGGCTTCCGGGTAGTAGGCGCCGACAGAGCCCGGGGCGATGCTGTAGGCCACCACGGTGATGTCTTCCAGCCGCTGCGCGCTGCCGGGCAGAGCGGTTTCAATATCCACGCGGTCGCCGTGCTCCAGTCCTGCCTGCGCCATGTCGTCTTCGTTCATAAACAGCACGTCGCGGCGGCCAAACACGCCACGGTAGCGGTCGTCCAGGGCGTAAATGGTGGTGTTGTACTGGTCGTGGCTGCGCAGCGTGATCAGGCGCAGAACGTGCTCGCCTTCACCGCTGGCGTTCTCGTGAACGCCATCGAATACCGAGAACATCGCTTTTCCCGTCGCCGTTGGCCAGATACGCTGCGTTGGCGGCAGCGGCATCCGGAAGCCGCCGGGAACGCGGATCCGCGCATTGTAGTTCTCAAAGCCCGGAATGGTCTGCTCGATCTGATCGCGGATGCGGTCGTAATCCTCAACCAGCGTTAACCAGTCCACGCGGGTGGCGGGCAGGGTGGCGCTCGCCATGCCGGCGACGATAGCGGGCTCTGAACGGAGCAGCGGTGAGGCCGGCTTCAGCTTGCCGGAAGAGGCATGCACCATCGACATGGAATCTTCGACGGTGATGGACTGACGACCGGTTGCCTGAACGTCCAGCTCGGTGCGGCCCAGGCACGGCAGAATAAACGTCTCTTTGCCCACCAGCAGATGCGTACGGTTCAGCTTGGTGCCAACGTGGACGCTGAGCTCGAGGGACCCCATTGCCGGGAAACCGCGTTCATGATCGGGCATCGCCACCGCAAAATTGCCGCCGAGGGCGATGAGCGCTTTTGCTCGGCCGTCGATCATCGCCTGCGTCGCCTGCACCGCGTCGTGTCCGTGGTGAGACGGCGGTTCAAAGCCGAACACCTCCTTCAGACGGTTCAGGAAGGCCGGCGTGGGTTTCTCGCTAATCCCGACGGTGCGGTTTCCCTGCACGTTTGAGTGGCCGCGCAGCGGGCAAATTCCCGCGCCGGGCTTGCCGATATTCCCGCGCAGCAGCAGCACGTCAGCGATCAGCCGCACGTTTGCCGTGCCTTTATTGTGCTGGGTAATCCCCATCCCGTAGGTAATGATGGTGGCCTTCGATTTCGCATAGGCCTCGGCGACCTTTTTGAGCGCCGCCTGGCTCAGGCCCGACTCGCGCTCGATATCGTCCCAGCGGGTTTGCGCGATATCGGCGGCAAAGTCCGCAAAGCCCTGGGTGTGCGCCGCAATAAACGCGTGGTCGAGTACGTCACCGCCTTCGGCCTCCATCTCCAGGAGATGTTTGGCAAGGCCTTTCAGCGCGGCGGCGTCGCCCCCGGCCTTCACCTGGTAGTAGGTCGAAGCGATATCCGTGGAGCCGTAGGTGGCCATTTCAATCACGCTTTGCGGATCGGCGAAGCGTTCCAGGGCGCGCTCGCGCAGCGGGTTAAAGACGATGATCGGCACATTGCGACGCGCCAGCTCGTGCAGGGTACCCATCATTCGCGGATGGTTGGTGCCGGGGTTGTGACCGATGGAGATCACAAGCTCGGTTTTGTCGAAGTCGTCCAGCGAGACGGTGCCTTTCCCGATGCCAATCGAACGCGGCAAACCGACGCTGGTGGCTTCATGACACATATTCGAGCAGTCGGGGAAGTTATTGGTGCCGTATTCGCGGGCGAACAGCTGGAACAAATACGCCGCTTCGTTAGAGGCTCGCCCGGAGGTATAGAACTCGACCTGGTCCGGTTCGAGCCCGCGCAACACCTCTCCGATGCGCTGAAACGCCTCGTCCCATTCGACGGGCCTGAAGGTATCGCTGTCGCGGTCATAGCGCAGGGGATGCGTCAGCCGACCGTAACCTTCCAGTTCAAAGTCCGATTTTGCCAGCAGCGAGGAGACGCTGTTTTCCGCCAGAAACGCGGGTGTCACGCGCTTGCTGGTGGCTTCCCACGTCACCGCTTTGGCGCCGTTTTCGCAGAACTGGAACGTGGATTTGTGTTCTTTATCTGGCCACGCGCAGCCCGGGCAGTCAAAACCGTCAGGTTGATTGGTGCGCAGCAGCGTCGCGGGGGCATCAAAGGTATCCATCTGGGTACGTACCGCAATGGCCGTGGCTTTTAACGCGCCCCAGCCGCCTGCAGGACCATCATAGTGTCTGATACCGGGCACTGAGCGTCTTTTACTGTTCATTCCAACTCCTGATTTGTTCGGTCTCACGGCGACTAAGCCAATAAATCACTGAAGAAGACGATAAGCGACAGCAATGGCGGCCGGATGTCTGTGCGCATCCGATACGGCAAAGTGCCTTATCTTAAATTCTTTTTATTACAATTAGTTATCAGTTATGTCGCATAAATATTTAAAGAAATTATAACGAAATTTTATCATTTTAATAATAAATATTATCTATCACCCGTTAGGTGGGATAGATGGTGGCGAGCGCAGGAGGATGTAGTACCCGTTAAACTTCGAATGAAGTTTTCGCACGGTGAAAAAGACAATATCCGCGCCTGGCAGGCGATCTGGCGCATCGGGTAACGCGAGGGCGGCAGGAATGTTTACTCAGGCTTAATGATTAATGGATATAATTTATGCCCTCGAGGGTAATTATCACATCGTGAAATATAAAGTTATTTTGAGGCGTGAAATTAACGTCAGTCTGCATAAGTGAAATAATCCCATTTTGATCATTAATTACGACGAATATTAAAGATACCCTGTTAGTGCAACAAATAATTCATCGTCAGTATATTGTTCTGACATCAGCAATACGCGAATTCTACTAATTATGGTAGTGGCGATAATAGCGACATTGCGTTAATGAAAGTGATTCTCTTTTGTGTTTTTTATTTATAAAACATAAAGTTATGTCGTTGTGGGGTGAGCGAATAAGAGGGCTTAGGCCACGTCGGGTTTTTTTCTCAGATTAATCCTATAATCTTCCGACTGCTTCATTTACCATCAGTTACGCAGCGGTAAATATTGAATTGATACGAAGCTCATGTAAACTTGTTTACCGTTTGTCAAAATATGTCAGGAAGACGCTGGGCCTTATTCCGGAGGGCTCGTGCGGTAGCTATGCCCTTAAAATAGTAACGCCCTGAAAATATCCTGGCTATTTTAACAATAGCACTTAAGTCAAACTTCATCCCCTTATCTCCATCATCGAAATATCGCTACGGAAAAGCATATGAAAATGCGCGTACTGTTTTCACTTCTGTTTGTAATGGCGGTGGCGGGCTGTAAAGCGCCGCAGAAACCTGTGATCAACGACGATACGATCGAGACCAGCCAGGTCAACGGCGTAACCTTAACCCACCGTCACGCCGTTACGCCGCCGGCAGAGTTCACGCCGGTCAACGAGCCGTATCGTGCCATGTATCCGGCCTCCCTGATGAGCCGTCCTGACTTTGGCGGCAAGGTTATCCGCAACCTCGAGACCGGTAAAACGTATGTGGTGCTGGGGCAGGTTGAACACTACTGGATGGCGCTTGCCGATGAAGGTAACGAGCAGCTGATTGGTTACGTCCCGATGCGCGCCGTTATCAAGGCCGATCAGTACGAAGCCACCGTGCGTAAGCAGGCCATTCGTCCTAAGGCGCGTAAAAAAGCGACCTGCGTTGATGTCGACGGCAACAGCAAAGCCTGCAAAGACAGCGCTAACGGTACCTGGATCCTGAACTAAACGGCTTTCATGAGCGCATTTTTATGAATAATAAAAATTTTCATAAGCTGTGGTTATTCTTTTACGCGGTGATTTTCGCCCTTGTCGGTGGTTGTACGTCGTCTTCACACAGCGACCCCTCCCGCTACAATCTGCAGTTTCAGGCTCATCCACAAATCAATGAATCTGCGCCGCTTAAGGTCCGGGTGCTGTTGCTGAAATCCGATGCGGATTTTATGTCCAGCGACTTCTACTCCCTGCAGAACAACGCGTCCGCCACGCTTGGCGCGAATCTGCTGAACAGCGATGTGTTCTTCCTGATGCCGGGACAGCTGTCGAAAACCCTCAGCGGGCAAAGCTCTCCGGAGGCCCGCTACATCGGCGTGATGGCGGAATATCAGATGCTGGATGGCAAAAAATGGCGCGTTTCACTCCCTCTGCCCGTGCCTGGCGAAAATCACATCTATCAGTTCTGGAAATGGTCCGCAGATGAACTTCAGGCCAACGTCTTCCTCGACGTGAACGGCATTCGGGTCATCAGCCAGTAACGCGCTCTAAAACAGGAAACACATCATCATGACCAAAGCAGAAAAGGTCGTCTGGACCGAAGGCATGTTCCTGCGTCCACACCATTTTCAGCGGACTGAAAGTTATCTGCTCAACCATGTTCGTGAATGGGGTGCGCTGCAGCGCTCTTACCTCTGGGGCTTTCTGGACGTTGAACTGGATGAAGCGATGCTTCGCCAGGGATGCATTGCCCTGAGCTACTGCAGCGGGTTGCTGCCGGACGGCACCTTTTTCCAGGTCCGTAACGGGCGCAACGGTCCTGTGCCGCTGAAAATTCCTGACAACCTCACCAATGAAAAGGTGGTGCTCGCGCTGCCGGTTCGCCGCGGCGAGAGAGAAGAGGTGATTTTCAGCGAAGAGCCGGCCTCGCTGGCGCGCTTTATCGCGTTTGAGCAAGAGGTGGAAGACGATAACGCCATGTCGGTGGGGGACGCCACCGTCCAGTTTGGCCGCCTGCGTCTGACCCTGATGCTGGAAAAAGACCTCACGGCCGAATGGACCGCCATCGGCGTGGCGTTTGTAGCTGAGAAACGCAACGACAACCACGTGCGCCTCGATAACAGCTACATCCCGCCGATGCTAAACGCCAATAACAGCCCGCAGATCTACAGCATGATCAACGATCTGCACGGCTTACTGGTGCAGCGCAGCCAGCAGATTGGCGGCCGTCTGCGCCAGCCTGGCCGCTTTAACACCTCTGAAATGATCGAGTTTACGCTGCTGTCGCTGGTTAACCGTCATCTGGGCGAGGTGTCGCATTTAAAAACCCTGCCGCTGCTGCATCCGGAAACACTCTGGCGCAGCTGGCTGCCGTTTGCCACAGAGCTTTCTACCTGGACGGCGCAACGCACCGCTGAAAGCGTGCTGCCGATTTACGATCATGACGACCTGGCAAACTGCTTTAGCAAGCTGATGCTGATGCTGCGTCAGGGACTGTCGCTGGTGATGGAAGACCACGCGATTCAGCTGCCGCTTAACGAACGCTCTCACGGTCTGAACATCGCCACGGTGCCGGAAACCAGCATGGTGCGCGAGTTTGGCTTCGTGCTGGCGGTCAAAGCCAATGTGCCGGGCGAACACCTGCAAACCCATTTCCCGGCGCAGATGAAGGTCGCGCCGGTGTCGAAAATTCGCGATCTGGTCCAGCTGCAGCTGCCGGGCATTATGCTGCGCGCCATGCCGGTCGCGCCGCCGCAGATCCCGTGGCACGCCGGCTACAGCTACTTCGAGCTCGAGAAGGGCAGCGAGCTGTGGCACGAGATGGATAAATCCGGCGCATTCGCCCTGCATCTTGCAGGGGAGTTCCCGGGGCTGGATATGGAGTTTTGGGCCATCCGTAGCCCGACAGAATAATAAAGCGAGCGCTTAATATGCAGGAACGACAGGACACCGGCAGCGATGCCGGGTTTACCGGAGCCAGTAACAACAATCAGCTAGTGGCCGCCGCCAATCCGCTGCTCAATGCGATCCCGCAGATCCGTCATTCGGTTTCGCATGACGATCAGGTGGCGCTGCGCCAGCGTCTGATCGATGAGATTCGCCGTTTCGAAGTCCGCTGCCAGCAGGCCGGGCTGCCTTATGAAGTGATCGTCGGGGCGCGTTACTGCCTGTGTACGGCGCTTGATGAAGCCGCCGCGCTCACCCCCTGGGGCAGCAGCGGCGTCTGGTCAAGCAATGGCCTGCTGGTGACGTTCCACAACGAAACCTGGGGCGGCGAGAAGTTTTTCCAGCTGCTGGCGCGCCTGTCGCAGAACCCGCGCGAACATATCCTGCTGCTGGAGATGATCAACTACTGCCTGCTGCTTGGATTCGAAGGGCGCTATCGGGTGCTGGACAATGGCCGCACCCAGCTTGAGACCATCAAACAGCGTCTGTGGCAGATGATCCGCGGCGTGCGCGGCAGCTACCCGCCGCCGCTCTCACCCCATCCGGAAGATCGTCCGGTGCTGCGCAAGCTCTGGCGGCCGATGGTTCCCCTGTGGGCCTGCGTGGCGCTCGCCGGCTTTATCGCCTGCCTGTTTTATATCGTGCTTAACTGGCGTCTTGGCGATAACACTAACCCGGTGCTGGCGAAGATTTACCAGTCCCAGTTGCCGGAAACCACTATTCAGCAGCCGGCTCGTCAGCTGCCGGCGGTGCTGAACCTGCGCGGCTTCCTGAAGCCGGAAATCGAGGCGGGCCTCGTCGCGGTGAAAGACGAAGCGGATCGCAGCGTCGTTATCCTGAAGGGTGACGGGCTGTTTGCCTCAGCTTCTACCGTGGTGCGCGACCGCTATGAGCCGGTGATCAACCGCATTGCGCAGGCGATGAATAACGTCAGCGGCAAAATTCTGGTGGTGGGCTACAGCGACAACGTGCCGATCCGCAGCGCGCGCTTTGCCTCTAACTATGAGCTCTCTCTGGAACGTGCCCGCTCCGTACAGAAAATGCTGCAGGGAAGCCTCTCTCAGCCTGGCCGCGTGAAGGCGGAAGGGCGGGGCGAGATTAACCCAGTGGCGCCGAACACGACGCCGGAAAACCGCGCCCGTAACCGCCGTGTGGAAATTACTCTGCTGGTGTCGCCTGAAAATACGCAGGCCGAGCTGAACGGATTGCCGCAAGGAAACTAAGGATGCTGACTACACTTCTTTCCATTTTGACCAACCGCATTCTGTGGAGCTTCCTCGGCGTAACGGCGCTGGCGGCGGTGATCTGGATGATTGGTCCCCTGTTGTCCATCGTGGACACCCGGCCGCTTGAGTCCGAACAGAACCGCATAATCAGCATCGCCGTGGTCTACCTGCTCTGGGCGCAGGGCCACATTCTGCCGCGGCTGTACAATGCCTGGCTGAACCGCAAGCTGATGGACAAGCTCAAAGAGAACACCGCCAGCCCGGAAGCGGCGGATCCGCAGAAGCGGCTGAACAGCGAGGAGCAGATCCTCGCCAGCCGCTTTGATGAAGCCGCGCAAATGCTTAAAAAAGCGCACTTCAGCAAAGCGGGTCAGGGCGCCCAGTGGACCCAGCGCTTCAGCACGCAATATCTCTATCAGCTGCCGTGGTACGTCATTATCGGCGCGCCGGGTTCGGGTAAAACCACGGCGCTGGTCAACTCCGGGCTGCAGTTCCCGCTGGCGGATCGTTTCGGTAAGACCGCGCTGCGGGGCATCGGCGGCACGCGCAACTGCGACTGGTGGTTTACCAACGAGGCGGTGCTGCTGGACACGGCAGGGCGCTACACCACGCAGGAGAGCGAGCAGGTGCAGGACGCCGGCGAGTGGCTGGAGTTTATCAACCTGCTGCGCAAGTATCGCCGCCGCCAGCCGATCAACGGCGTCATCATCACCATCAGCATTTCTGACCTGCTTACCCAGTCAGCCGAGGCGTCCCGCCAGCAGGCGGTGAATCTGCGTCAGCGTCTGTCCGAGCTGCATGAACAGCTGGGCATCCGCTTCCCGGTGTACGTGATGGTGACCAAGGCCGACCTGCTTAAAGGCTTCCGCGCCTGGTTTGCCGACTACGACAAAGCGCAGCGCGACCAGATCTGGGGCTTTACGCTGCCGTGGGAGCAAACCAAACACGCCGACTACGACCTGATGGGCAACTTCCAGCAGGAGTTTTCGCTTTTACAGCAGCGCCTCGATGCCGGGCTGCCGGAAACGATGCTGAAAGAGCACGACGCGAAAGCCCGTGCCGAAGCGTATCTCTTCCCACAGGAGTTCGCCGCGCTGCGTCCGCTGCTGGCAGATTACCTGAGCACGGTCTTCGCCCGCTCCAACTTCGAAACCGAATTCTCCCCGCGCGGGATCTACTTCGCCAGCGGCACGCAGGAAGGCATGCCGTTCGACCGCGTGATGGGCGAACTGAACCGTGCGCTGTCGCTGCCGGAAGGGGCGGAGGCGGATCGCTGGGACTCGGTCAGCAAAGAGGCCCCTATCCCGGGGGCGAAAGGCCAGAGCTTCTTCATTAAGAACCTGCTGCAAAACGTCATTTTCCAGGAAGCCGGGATCGCCGGAGAAAACCGCTGGTGGGAACTGCGCAACCGGGCCGTGATCTGGTCCGGCTACGCGGCGCTGCTGGCCCTGCTGGTGATTCTGGGCGGGCTGTGGCTGACCAGCTATGCCAAAAACAAGGCCTATCTGGAAGAGGTGGATGCGAAGGTGCCGCTGCTGGACCAGCAGAGCAAGGCGCTGCAGAACCAGACCCAGCGCGATCTGTTCGATCTGCTGCCGCTGCTGAACGGTCTGGTTGATCTGCCGAAAAGCGACGCGTTTGACGTAAACGACCCGCCCGTTTCCCGCCGTATGGGGCTTTATCGCGGGGATGACGTCAGCGATGCTTCCCAGTCTCTGTACCAGAAAGCGCTGGATCAGATGCTGCTGCCGGCCGTCGCCATGCACATTACCACCTGGCTTCGCAACGACAACGGCAGCGATGTGGAATACAGCTACGAAGCGCTGAAAGCCTATCAGATGCTGTATCAGCCGAAGCACTATGACGGCAAATTCCTGCACTCGTGGGTGATGCTCAACCTGCAGCGTAACCTGCCGCAGAACGTCACAAAGGCGCAGCTGCAAGAGCTTGAATGGCACCTGACCCAGCTGCTGGAGCCAAAGATTCAGGCCTCCCCGTACGCGCAGGATGAATCTCTGGTTGCGCGCGAAAGGGCGATGATCAACCAGCAGCCGCTCTCCACGCGGGTGTACGGCCGTCTCAAGCGCCTGCTGGAGCATGATGAAAACCTGAAGCCGGTCTCCCTTTCCGATCTGGGCGGACCGCAGAGCGAGCTGGTGTTTTCACGCAAAAGCGGCAAGCCGGTGAGCGAAGGCGTGCCGGGGCTCTATACGCCGGACGGCTACTGGAAAAGCTTTAACGGCCAGATTGACAGCGTCACCACCGCCCTGCACGAGGACGACGCCTGGGTGCTGGGGGCCGCCACGGCGCAAGAGGATAAACAGCAGATCGATAACGCCGTGCGCCAGCTCTACATGCGCGACTTTATCGCTAACTGGGATCGCTTTCTCGCCGACATTCAGCTGAACAACAGCGCCGACCTTTCCCAGCGCATCAACACCGCGCGCCTGCTCTCGGGCGCAAACTCGCCTCTGCGCCGTCTGGTGCAGAACCTGAGCCTGGTGCTGACGCTGTCGCGCAATGCGCCCGCGCCAGAAGATGCGGGTAAAGCGCAGGAACAGAGCAACCGCGCCACCCGTACGCTGGAAGCGCTGTTCAGCAATAATGACAATGCCCCGACGCAGGCTGCCGTGGTCACGCAGGCGCCGGAGCAGCTGGTGACCGACCACTATGCGCCGATGATCGAGCTGGCGCAGCCGCTGGAGAAGGGCGGGAAGACCATCGTATTTGACGATTTTCTCAAGCAGGTGGACGAGCTTTACCGTTATCTGACCGCCGTACAGGACGCCGCCAACAGCGGCATGCCGGCACCGGGCGGCGAGGCGATCAGCCGTCTGCAGGCCAGCGCCGGTCGTCTGCCGGGCGGGCTGCAAACCATGTTCAGTAATATGGCGGTAGGCGCCAGCAGCGATACCCAGCGCCGCGACCTGGAAAACGTGCGTAAGCGCATCAACGTTGAGGTGGGCGGGTTCTGTCGCCAGGCGATTGCCGGCCGCTACCCGCTGGTGCGCAGCGCCAGCACCGAGGTCACCCCTGACGATCTCGCGCGCATGTTTGCCCCCGGCACCGGGCTGATGGACGCCTTCTTCCGCGACAACCTGACCAATAAAGTGGATACCACGCAGGCAAACTGGCGCTTTATGCCGGGCATCGACGGTAAAACGCTGCCGGGAAGCGAAGGGCTGCTGAGACCGTTCCAGCAGGCCCAGTCCATTCGCGACGCCTTTTTTGCTAATGGCGCAACTACGCCGTCTTTCAAGGTGACGGTACGCACCGTGCGAATGGATAACACCATTCTGAACCTGACGCTGGACGTCGACGGCCAGCTGCTGCGCTACAGCCATGGCCCGCAGGCCGTGCAGATCATGAACTGGCCGGGGCCGGGCGGCACCAACCAGGTCCGCATGCAGCTGGGGCTGGCGAACGGCAGCACGGCGACGCTGGTGACGAACGGTGCCTGGGCGCTGAACCGCTTCTTCGATAAAGCGAGCACCAGCCCGGGCGCGGGGAGCCTGAGCCGTCAGGCCACCTTCAACGTTGACGGACATCAGGTCACGCTGGAGTTTGCGCCAAACAGCATTCGCAACCCGTTCCAGCTTCCTCGTTTCTCATGCCCATAACCGCAAGGACAGCCGTATGACGAATACCCCTGCGATGAACCGCTACAGCTGGTATGGCAAATTACCCAGCGCCGGAGATTTTTTGCAGCGCCGCTTTCCTGACACCTTACAGCGCCAGTGGTCCCACTGGTTCCAGGTTGGTCTGCTGGCCTGGCAGCAGGAAGAGCTGCGCAGCGGCGAGCGACAGTTCCACAAAGCGCCGGTCTGGAATTTTGTTGTACCGCCTATGCTGGGCAGCCAGATGATCCAGATGGGCTGCCTGCTGCCCGGCCGCGACAGCGTTGGCCGACAGTACCCGGTTTGCCTGCAGCTGAGCTTCGCCCCGTCAGAGTGGTCGACTAATCTGCTCAGTCAGGCCGAGAGCTGGTATCAGCAGCTTGGACGCCTGGGGCTGCACGCGGTGCGCAACAGTTTTTCCGCCTCGCAGCTGGACGAGATGTTGATGTCCATTCCGGCACCGCAGCCCGTCGAGCCGCAAAAGCGTTCCGATATCCTTGATGTGATTGGCTATGACGAGGACGGCCAAAGCACGCTGGGCTGGCCTCAGGCGGCAGAGTGTTTTGACCCGCTTCGTCAGACCAGCTACTGGTGGACCAACCGCTGCGACGGCTACCCGCTGTACACCCACGTTCACAGCGGTAACTTTACCGGACAGCTTTTCACCCTGCTGTTCGATCCGGCAGGAGGCGCCCGCCCGGGCCGTCACGGTCTTTATCCGCCTATGTTTGAATAAGCAGGGATCTTATGAATATCGAAGAATTTCTCGCGCCAATAAGCCCCGACAGGCCCTGCGGCGAAAACCTGGAGTACGACGCTGACTTCCAGCTCATGAATCAGGCAGGGCAGGGAAAAGCGGAACAGCAGTTTGGCGACACCATCATCCCGGCGGAGCCGGCTGACTGGAACACGGTTGAAAAATACGCCACCAGCCTGCTGACCCGCACCAAAGATCTTCGCGTGCTGCTGGCGTTAACCCATGCCTGGACGCGCCGCCGCGGGCTTGCGGGCTACGCAGACGGATTGCTGCTGGTGCAGGAGGCGCTCGCACGCTACTGGGAGCCGCTTTACCCGCTTCTGGAAGAGTTTGGCGAAACCGATCCGTTCTACCGCATTAACGCCCTGGCAGGGCTGAGCGATAAGTCTGACCTCACCGTCGCCGTGCGTAATGCCTCGCTTCTGCGTTCAAACGGCGATGAAATTTCGCTCCGGGATGCCCAGGCGCTGCTGGACGGCAGTAAGACGGAATGCCCGGACTATCCCGGCGGCCGTCCACGGCTGATTGACGAGCTGGCCCGCGGCGACCAGCCGGGAACCGCAGCGGTTATCGTGATTAACGAACGCCTGCTGGCGATTCGCGATCTGCTCACCGGCTATCTCGGCGAAAGCGGGGTACCGGAGATGGAGCAGCTCCTGAAAACCGTTGGACTGGTTGCCAGCGCCTGTCAGGTGACCGACATCAGCAAGCTGCTGCCGAACCGGGAGGCGCAGGCTGAACAGCACGCCGAGCCGCAGCCTGCGGCAGCGCAACCCGTTCAGCAGGTTACCGACTGGCGCAGCGTGCAGGTCACCAGCCGCGCCGACGCGCAGCTGATGCTGGAAAAAGCGAAGCAGTATTTTGCACAGTACGAACCGAGCCACCCCGCACCGCTGATGATTGAACGGGTGCAGCGGCTGTCAGAACTTAACTTTATGGACATTATTCGCGACCTGGCGCCAGACGGCGTTAACCAACTGGAAAACATCTTTGGACGCCGCGAATAACGCGTCCAGGCATTATGACGACAGGCATGGAGCCTGCCGTTTCACCTTCACCGCGCATCTTTGATGGAGAACATCATGGCAATGAGTAACAGTGGGCAGAAATTCATCGCACGTAACCGTGCCCCCCGCGTGCAGATCGAGTACGACGTAGAGATCTACGGTGCAGAACGTAAAATTCAGCTGCCGTTCGTGATGGGCGTCATGGCCGATCTGGTCGGCAAACCGGTGGAAAACCTGCCGGCCGTGGATGAGCGTAAGTTCCTCGAAATCGACATCGACAACTTTGACGAACGCATGAAGGCGCTGAAGCCGCGCGTGGCGTTCCAGGTGGATAACACCCTGACCGGCGAAGGCAAGCTCAACGTCGATCTGACCTTCGACAGCATGGACGACTTCCTGCCGGATGCGGTGGCCCGCAAGGTTGAGCCGCTGAACAAGCTGCTGGAAGCGCGTACTCAGCTCTCCAACCTGCTGACCTACATGGACGGCAAAAACGGTGCGGAAGAGCTGATCGCTAAAATTCTGCAGGATCCGACGCTGCTCAAATCCCTGAGCCAGTTGCCGAAAAATGACGAAAGCGCGAAAGGTAGCGAGGAATAATCAATGAGCAACCAGACTCAACAACACGAGCAGCAGGCGGGTCAGGCGTTCAGCCAGGATGAATTCAGCGCGCTGCTGAACAAAGAGTTCCGCCCGAAAACCGACCAGGCGCGCTCCGCCGTAGAAAGCGCGGTTAAAACCCTGGCGCAGCAGGCGCTGGAAAATACCGTCACCTTCTCAAACGATACCTACCGCACCATTCAGAACCTGATTGCAGGTATCGATGAGCAGCTGTCGCAGCAGGTCAACCAGATTATTCACCACGACGAGTTTCAAAAGCTGGAGAGCGCCTGGCGCGGTCTGAGCTACCTGGTGAACAACACTGAAACCGACGAGATGCTGAAGATCCGCTTTATGAGCATCTCCAAGCAGGAGCTGGGCCGTACCCTGAAGCGCTACAAGGGCGTGGGCTGGGATCAGAGCCCGATCTTCAAGAAAATCTACGAGCAGGAGTACGGTCAGTTCGGTGGCGAGCCGTTTGGCTGCATCGTCGGCGACTACTACTTCGACCACAGCCCGCAGGACGTTGAGCTGCTGGGTGAAATGGCGCGCATCGGTTCTGCGGCACACTGTCCGTTTATCACCGGTACCGCACCGGGCGTGATGCAGATGGAGTCCTGGCAGGAGCTGGCTAACCCGCGCGACCTGACCAAAATCTTCCAGAACACCGAATACGCCGCCTGGCGTTCACTACGTGAATCTGAAGATGCCCGCTATCTCGGTCTGGTGATGCCGCGCTTCCTGTCGCGCCTGCCGTACGGCATTCGCACCAACCCGGTCGACAGCTTTGACTTTGAAGAGCAGACCGACGGCGCGAACCACAACAGCTACTCCTGGGCGAACGCCGCCTATGCGATGGCCGCCAACATCAACCGCTCCTTTAAAGAGTACGGCTGGTGCACCTCGATTCGCGGCGTGGAGTCCGGCGGGGCGGTAGAAAACCTGCCGTGCCACACCTTCCCGAGCGACGACGGCGGCGTGGACATGAAGTGCCCGACCGAGATCGCCATCAGCGATCGTCGTGAAGCCGAGCTGGCGAAAAACGGCTTTATGCCGCTGGTTCACCGCAAAAACTCCGACTTTGCCGCCTTCATCGGCGCGCAGTCACTGCAAAAACCGGCGGAGTACCACGACCCGGATGCCACCGCTAACGCGCGCCTGGCGTCTCGTCTGCCGTACCTGTTTGCCTGCTGCCGCTTTGCCCACTACCTGAAGTGCATCGTGCGCGACAAAATCGGCTCCTTCCGCGAGCGCGAAGAGATGGAGCGCTGGCTGAACGACTGGGTGATGAACTACGTGGACGGTGACCCGGCTAACTCCTCTCAGGAGACCAAGTCCCGCAAACCGCTGGCGGCTGCGGAAGTGCAGGTGCAGGAAATTGAAGACAACCCGGGCTACTACGCCGCGAAGTTCTTCCTGCGTCCACACTACCAGCTGGAAGGTCTGACCGTTTCCCTGCGTCTGGTTTCTAAACTGCCGTCGCTGAAGACGAAAGACGCGTGATAAATGTAGCCGGCCCATTGGGCCGGCAACTTTTCGGTGAATACGAGATAGCTAATGAATTTGACTGTGAAAGCGTTAGTACGGAAATTCATCAGCTATTTAACCATTTATATGTTGCTAATAATTTCATTCATGCTGTTTGTGACGGTATCCGGCTACTATTTTTTTATCTTTAGCTGGCCGGAAGATGTTCCGCGAATTGCAATGCATGGGTTCTTATGTGCTGGACTTAATTCATTAGCGATAGGCATATACGTTGTCGCAGAGAAATGGAAAGACAAAATCTAATATTTTACGTGGGCTGAGGCGCTGCGGGTCCTGGGGCAAAGGATATAAGGTGAAACATTTCTGTTTTTTCCTCGCATTTATGACTTTTTATGTGTGTGCCGGAAATAACTATCCTGATTTTTATCATCAGCAAACATACCGGCAGGTTTTAAAAGATTTAGTTATGGCGCGCTGTCTTGCGCAGGTGGCAGATAAAGGCAGCCAGTTTTCTGCTGATGCGGCCCGCAGTGCGAGTGCATTTATTGAGTGGATACCTTTTGATGCCGAAAATGGTACTGATAAAGTGAATGCCCTCATTGGAAAATATAAAAATCAAATTAACGGTTTTCATTCAGAGAGAAAACCCGATGTCAAAGGCGTAACATTAAACTGTTTACGTCTTTATCATAGCGACGAACTGAACAAACTGGTTCCGCAGGTCATCATTGGCGATCCTGATCGTACCTGGATTCAGGATAACCCGCAGTAGTAAAAGACTTCACATTCTTTCCGTTCATTCAGGGGGAATGTAAGACTGTCAAATGACACGGGTCATTTGATGTGAGGCAGAGGTAAAATATGGACGGTTTTATTCAGCCCCATGCTTTCCTGTTTGCCATATAAGTGCTTTTTCGAAAGCAATATTGTTCATCCACGAAGAGTAGATATTATGGCTATTGATATGTTTCTGAAGGTCGAGGGTGTTACTGGCGAATCTAAAGATTCTAACCACACCGGCTGGACTGATATTACCTCCTTCTCCTGGGGCGCTTCCCAGCCAGGTAATATGAGCGTTGGCGGTGGCGGTGGTGCCGGTAAAGTTAACTTTAACGATCTGCACGTAAACGCCCTGATCGACAAATCCACTACAGCAATCCTGAAACACTGCGCCAGCGGTAAACACCTGACCAAAGTTGAGCTGTCCGTCTGTAAAGCCGGCGGCCAGCAGGTGGAATATACCCGCATCACGCTGGAAGATGTGCTGGTCACTTCTGTTCAGTACACCGGTGCAGACAACGGCGATACCGTTGGTGTGACCTATGCATTCCAGGCTGCGAAAGTGAAACAGCAGTACTGGGAGCAGACCACTGCCGGTGGTAAAGGTGCTGAAAGCAGCGCTGGCTGGAACATCAAAGAGAACAAAGAAGCGTAATTGTTCATCCTTGACCGGGGTTTTGCCCCGGTCATGATGATTGGTTCACTATCCGGTGTGTGCAATGGAAAGAACGTTAACGGTTATACCCATTGTATTATCATGTAGCACCTGCATATCCCATCCTGCACAGTTTCAGAGTTTAACTGTTAAAGTAGAAAAAATACTCCCTGTTTTGGAGTTCCGAATAACACTAGGATCAGTGAGTCTGTGTTAGTTTATGAGCCTTCAATATCCCGACGTGTAGGTAACGAATGGGAAACAATTTTCTCTCCAGGGGGCATTTCCTCCCAGCCACATTTTAAAATCTGAAGAGTCTCTGCTCTGGGATAAAGTGGACTGGCAGTCAGTAGAGTATGATGTAGTATTAAAGTCGAGAACTTATAATACGGATCTTCGATGTGCTGCTCGTTTTATTACCAGTGTAAATGCTAAAGGCGAGTTATCGCTAGCTAAAACAGAATAGGTGAGTTTTCAAACGTTGCCGATTTTTAAGAAAGTGTCAACGTTTGGATACTAGTTCAACTCCATTTTATTTGAATGTGAGTGCTTATATGTGAAAAGCAAAGGGAATGAATATGGCTAGTCAATCATTAGTTAATCCGGGATATTGTATTGTTCAGCAACCCGGAACCCTGGATTTCCAGGCAAGACTTTTATTCAACAATCCAAATAGCGATGCTGCTCGTTATTTCATGCAAGTTAATAGCGATGCGCAGTGGTCAAAACCTGGACAGATGTTGATTCTTGATGCACCGGGAAGTAATAATTCTGTGCAACTTAAGCAATTACAAATTGCAAAAAAGAAAGTTAATGGTGCTCTGGCCGATCTTAACTCTGGAGAGGCGAATTTCTTTAATCAACATTTTAGCACAATAGCCGCAGTTACTAATTTTATGGATAAGTCCCTTGGTGTCGTTGCTGATGCAGGCGAAAAATATTTCAGCGACATAGAAAGGAAACTTAAATCCATTGAGTTGGCTTACCAGAATCAGTACAGGACACAAGGAACATTAATAAGCCAGCAATTTTTTGTTGAGCGTCAGCGCCTCTTTTCTGAGTTAGATGGCTTATTAAATAAATTGTCCAGGTTGACATTGAAGATGAAACCTTATGACGAATTGAAGCATGCATTAGGGCTGTCAAGCAGATCAATTGTACATGAATGGAGCACGGCTGGAGTCGCTTCTATTCGTGGTTATTCAACTTATATCGATAATGCCTCTAAGGCCGCTCGTTTTCTTAAAGCTGGCGGCTGGCTTGCAATAGGTTTTGCAGGTGCAAATACCACTAATGAAGTTTACAATGCATGCACCGTAGGACGTGAGCAGAGTTGCGCTAAAGTCGCTGTGAAAAAATACAGCAGCTTTGGTGCAAGCTTGGCAGGGGGTATTTACGGTGGTAAATACGGAGCCATGGCAGGTGCTGGTGTATGCGTTGCGCTTGGTGTTGCGACGGGGGGCGTCGGATTGCTCGCCTGCTCCATTGTCGGTGCGGCGGCAGGTGGATACGTTGGTGGTGAGATAGCGGGCGGAGCGACTGAGTATATGATGGATAAAATATGGTGAATATTGAGAATTTACTATTAATCCTTATCGTGGCTTTATTCCTGATTGTGGTAGTTATGGATCTGTTCAGTTCTCGTTACTTTAAAAAACACGAAGCTGATTATAATCAATTACTTTCAGACTACCGGCACAAAGGATATGACCTGGATCTTGTGACAAATTACGCTTCTTTTTTTGGTTCACTGGCTAATTACCAAAAAATAATCTGGTTTGTACGCCTTTATAAAGGCGTCAAAATGAAGTTTACTCATGAAAGGCCGGTGCAGGAAGAAGCTTATAAATACGTGCAGTCATTACCGGATGAAAGAATTGGCTGGATACTAAAGTTACATCGTCGTTATAAATTACAGGCGTTAATATTCACTCTATGGCTCATTGTTGGATTATATTTTATAACCTTCATTAAATAGTTTTAATATTCACTTTCTCAAACGCCGCCGTTCTCGCCCCGAGAGCGGCAGCGTTTGAGCGCTAATCATACCAGCAGGAATACGCCATGCGATTCACGATTATTTCTACGAAACCCGGTCATCAGCCGCCGCAGAGCAGCTGTGATTTTTACGCCCCGGGCGGCACCATTGGGCGCGGTACGGATAACAATCTGGTATTGCCGGACAATGACCGCACCATCTCGCGTCTGCAGGCCATTGTTCACGTTGACGCGCAGGGCGAATGCCGCGTCACCAACCGTGGCAGCGTCACCCGCGTGGTATTAAATGACATTCCGCTGGAGCGGGGGCGTCAGGTTGAGCTGCAGGATGGCGACATTCTCGGTATTGATGAATACCGCATCGAAGTGACCGAGCTTATCCACGATACGCAGCCGGTGAGCCGCATGGCGGCCAGCATGCAGCAGCAGGCTCGTCCAGCCGCGCCAGCGCCCGCTCAGCAGCCGAAACCGGCGAGCGCCGCCCCGCGCGGGAAGACCGAGCCGACAGCCGTGCCAACGGAAATCTGGGATAGTCTGATGCAGGAATTCTCTATCTCCGACAGCATCTCCAGCAACCGCACAAAGCCGCAGCCCGCTGCATCGCACGATCCCTTCACCCAGCCCGCGGCGCCCGAGCGTAACGCCGAAGATCCGCTGGCGATGTTTAACGACAGCGATCCGAAGCTTGAGCGTAAGAATGTCGACCCGGACACGCTGTTCAGCGATGAGGCGCTGTTCAAGAAAGAGAGTATTTTTGACGACGTCACCCCGTCAACGCTGGTGCCGCCGAGCGAGACAACTCCCGTGCAGCCTGAAGAAGAGGCGACGGATGAGCTCGACCCGCTGGCCCTGTTTGGTGGTAAGGCCAGCGCACCCGCCGCGCGTAATGACGACCCGCTCGGGCTGATGGGCGGCGCGCCGTTGACCCATCCGGACGACATTGCCGACGAAAAGCCGGAGCCGAAAACGGAGCCTGCGCCAGCGCAGGAGGAGGACGTGCTTGCCGCTTCCCCGCTGTTCGCCCCTGAGCCGCAGGAGGCCCCGCGCGCTGAAGAAGAACCCGCGCGTCCGGATTACGCAGGTTTCACCATGCCTACGCCGCAGGCCGTTGCGCGCAGTAGCGCTCAGACACCTAAGGGCCGTCTGCGCATTGACCCGGTCAATAACGCCGCCTCCCCAACCGCCACGGCGAACAGCGGTGAGAAAGGCGAGGTGCTGCAGGGCGAGCTGCTTGAGGCGCTGCTGGAAGGCATGGGCCTGAGCGAAATGCAGCCGGTGCCGCAGTTTGACCGTGAAAATATGCGTCAGCTGGGCCAGATCCTGGGCATGTTCTCCCAGGGGACCGTGGCACTGCTTTCCTCGCGCTCCATCCTCAAGCGCGGCGTAAAAGCCGATATGACCATGGTGCTGGACGATGCCAACAACCCGTTCAAGCTGTTGCCTACCGGGAAAACCGTCCTGATCCAGATGTTCGGCACGCCGATGCCGGGCTTTATGCCGCCGACCAAATCCGTGCGCGACGCGCTGATCGATCTGCAGGCGCACCAGCTGGGTATGATCTCCGGTATCCGCGCCATTATTGCCGCGATGCTGCAGTCCTTTAACCCGGAACAGCTCGAAGAGCAGGCGAAGCAGAACGGGATGACCTCTCGTCTGGCGCTGCCGGGAAGCCGCAAAGCCGCCCTGTGGGACTATTTTGTTCGCAGCTACGGTGAGACGGCCGGCGAGATTGAAGATGACTTCCACACCCTGTTTGGCGAAGCCTTCCTTCATGCATATGACATGGAGGTGAATCAGTACAAAGACTCACAGAGCGGATCGGAAGACAAATGAATATCGCAACGGCTTCTCTCTCCCGACAGGGGACGCGCGCCAGCAACCAGGATCAGACGGGAGAAACCATCGGGGAACGTTCAGCCTGCTTTGTCGTCTGCGACGGCATTGCCGGCCTGCCGGGCGGTGAGGTCGCCGCTGAACTGGCCCGCAACAGCATTATCTCCCGCTTCGATGGCGACAAACATCTTAATGCGCAGCATATTCGCGACTACGTGCAGACCGCGAATCGCACCATTCTGAGTGAACAGCAGGCCGTTCAGGACTATCGCCGGATGGGCACGACGCTGGTCAGCCTGTTCATTGACCGGGATTACGGCCTGGCCTACTGGGCGCACGCGGGCGACAGCCGCCTGTACCTGTTCCGCCGGGGATGGCTGTGGCACGTCACCACCGACCACAGCCTGGTGCAGCAGATGAAGGATGCCGGGCACCAGACCGAGAACCTGAACAGCAACCTGCTGTATCTGGCGCTGGGGATTGAAAACGGTGGGCCGGAAGCCAGCTACAGCGACGTGGTGCAGGTCGAAGACGGCGATGCGTTCTTACTCTGCACCGACGGCTTCTGGCACGGCGTCAGCGAAGAGCAAATGAAGCAGTCGCTGCATATGGTCAATACGCCGCAGGAGTGGCTGACCTTAATGAACCAAATCATTCAAAAGAATGGCGAACAGGAGGGGAATGCTCAGGATAACTATACTGCCCTGGCGGTATGGATGGGCAACCCTCAGGACACCACTTTGCTGCACACCCTCTCTGATGCAGCACAATTTCTTCCCTGCGGAACTGATTAGACACACAAGGAACGATATGAAACTTTGGCTATCGGGTTTGGCAATTCTGGCGGTGACCTCCACCGCACAGGCTGAAAATTTCCGCATCGTGCAGTCTCCTGCGCAGAAGCTGGATATCTGGATCGACAACATCAAAGACAACACCCCACAAAGCTGGTGTAAGCCAGAGGTGGCGCTGCGTATTGTGGCGAACGGCAAGAAAGACGTCTCCGTGCTGGAAAACTTTGTGCCGCGTCTTGGCTCACTGCTGGAACACCAGTGCAGCAAAGTGAATAAGCTCAGTTGGACGCTCAACGACCCGGCGGGGACGACGCTGGCGCAGGGCACGGCAGGCAAAGCGCAGGAGTGGGCGCTGGTGGTGAAACAGGCGCAGGCCGAGCCCGCCGCGACCCCGACCGCAACCGCAACTGCGGCCAGCGGCGCGTTGCTGCCGCCAGACCAGAACGTGGCAGCCAATACCGTCGCCGCCGACCGCACGCCGTGGCAGGAGTTTACCCTTCAGGACGGCTGCCACCTGCGCACCTTCTGGGAAGGCGGCGCTTCCGCACCGGCGCTCTTCATTCCTGATTCTGACACCACCCGCTGCGGTAACGGCAGCTGGCTGAGCGGACACACCGTTATTTCTCAGTCCCGCAACGGTGGGCAGAAAGAGATGGCGGTGACCTACATTCATGGCTTCCCGGTGGCGGGGCTGAACCAAAGCGCTGACCCGGAAAACGCGCTGATCACCTCCGTTAACAAAGAGCGCATGGTATTCAGCACCCCGAACAGCGACCAGAGCTGGATGATCCTGCCTTACGATCCCACCCTCAACAGCTGGAAGAGCAACGGCACGGTGGCGGTAGAAATTTCGCGTGAAACCGCCAGCGACGATGCCAAACTGCAGGCGCGTATCGCCGCGGTGAAAAAAACGTGGGGCGCCTGGGTTGCACCCGGCACCCCGCTGAATATCGTTCTGATTGACACCCTGCGCCCGCAGCTGCGCGATCCGGCAATCGGCGCATGGCGCGCGGCGAATTAAGGAGTGGCTATGAATACGCTCTATCAACACCTGGCGGGTGAGACGCTCGGCGACGCGCTGGCGCGTCTTGAAGCCGAAATTAAAGCCCGTCCGGCGGATGCCGATCTCCGCGCCGCGTTCGTGCAGTTTTTAACCCTCAGCGGCAACTGGACGCGCGCGCTGACCCAGCTGAAAAGCTGGCTGGCGCTGAAGCCTCAGGCGAAGCCCACCGTCACGCTGCTGGAGCAGTCCATTCAGGGCGAGCTGCAGCGCGCGCAGGTGATGGCCGGCGCGCAGCGTCCTGCCATGCCTGAAACCCAGTGGCCGTGGCTGACCACCCTTGCCGCGGCGCTGGGCGAGGAGCGCGAGCGCGCGCAGGCGCTGCGTCTTGAAGCCCTTGACCAGGCTCAGGCAAACCCGGGCCGCATCGTCCTCGAAAACGAGGAGACGCAGGCTTTTGACTGGCTGATGGACGGCGATGCCCGTCTCGGCCCGGTGTGCGAAACAATTGTTAACGGCCGCTATTTCTGGCTGCCGTTTAGCGCGATTGCGGAGATCCGTTTCCAGGCTCCGGCCAGCGTCACCGACCTGGTCTGGCGCCATGCGCTGGTGCGTCTCACCGACGGCACGGAGCAGGTGTGCCAGATCCCGGCGCGCTATCCTTTTGCGGACGATGCTTCCGATGCGGTCAGGCTGGCGCGCACCACCGAGTGGCGTGCGCTCGACGAGGACGGCACCCTTTACGAAGGGATGGGGCAGAAAGCCTGGCTGAGCGAGCAAAGCGAAAGCCCGCTGCTGACGCTAAGCCTCGTGACGTTTGCGACGGATGGAGCCGATGAGTAATCCCGCTGGCGAAGGCGATCTGCTGCGCAGCGGCTGGCAAGCCCGCAGCAAGCAGGAGAAGGTGGGGGCGCGCGACAAAATGCAGCCCTCGCTGCTGGATCGTCTCACCGATAACGACCCGGAAAAAAAGCGCGAGTCGGCCAACAGCAATCTGATCACCCACGCCGCGCTGCGCCGCAACGTTCTGCGGGATCTGCAGTGGCTGTTTAACACCATCAACCATGATGCCTCCGGTGATTTGAGCGCCTTGCCGCACGTGAACCGCTCGGTGGTTAACTTCGGCGTCGCCCCGCTGGCCGGGAAGCGAATGTCGGATATCGAATGGCACGATATTCAGCGCAAGCTCACCGAGGCCATCATCAATTTTGAACCGCGCATTTTGCCGCAGGGGCTGCAGGTTCGCTGCGTGTCGGATACCTCCTCGCTGGATTTGCACAATGTGCTGTCCATCGAGATAAAAGGGCGCTTATGGTGCGTGCCGTACCCGCTGGAGTTCCTGTTTCGCACCGATGTCGATCTGGAAAACGGCCATTTTGAACTGAAAGATGCGGGGTAATCATGGAAAGTAAACTGCTCGAGTATTACAACCGCGAGCTGGCCTACCTGCGCGAAATGGGGGCCGAGTTTGCCGAACGCTATCCGAAAGTTGCCGGACGGCTGGGCATGCGCGGTATCGAAGTGGCGGACCCGTACACTGAACGGCTGATGGAGGGCTTCGCCTTTCTCACCTCCCGCGTGCAGATGAAAATGGATGCGGAGTTTCCGCGCTTCTCCCAGCGCCTGCTGGAGATGATTGCGCCGAACTACCTCGCGCCCACGCCCTCGATGGCGATTGCCCAAATTGAGCCCGACAGCAGCCGGGGCGACCTGAGTAAAGGCTTTATCGTGCCGCGCGGCACCATGATGGACAGCCTGGCGCTGAAGAAAACGGGCGTCACCTGCAGCTATACGACGGCGCACGACGTCAACCTGCTGCCGCTGAAAATCGACAAGGTTGAGCTGGGCGGCGTCCCCGCAGACCTGCCGCTGACGCAGCTGGGCCTGAGCCAGCGGGGGATCAACAGCGCCTTGCGGATCCGCATCGCCTGCGACGGTCCGCAAAACCTCGGGCATCTGGATTTTGACCGGCTCGAGTTTTTCCTCAGCGGCCCGGACATTGAAGCGCTGAAGCTGCTGGAGCTGGTGATGGAGCACCATGCCGGGATCGTCTGTCAGACGGTCAGCCAGCATCCGCAGCGACAGCTGCTGGCGTCGGACGCGCTGCACCAGGAGGGCTTTGGGCCTGACCAGGCGCTGCTCCCGGACGACCTGCGCAACTTTGACGGCTACCGTCTGCTGCAGGAGTATTTTGCCTTCCCGGCCCGTTTCCGCTTTATCAGCCTGAGCGGTCTGAGCAAGCTGATTCAGCGTTGCGAAAACGAAAAAGCCTTTGATATTTTCATCCTGCTGGATAAGTCGGATGAACAGCTGGAGCGCGTGGTCGACGCCAGCCATCTGGCGCTGCACTGCACGCCGGTGATCAACCTCTTCCCCAAGGTGGCCGCCCGGCAGAAGCTGAACGAAGGCCAGCACGAATACCATCTGGTGGTCGATAACATCCGGCCGCTGGACTACGAAATTTACGCCGTGAATAAAATTTTCGGCAGCGCCGACGGGCAGCGCGACGACCAGACGTTTCGTCCTTTCTGGAGCACCTGGAGCGGTGACGCGGGCAACTACGGGGCCTATTTTTCCCTGCGCCGGGAGCAGCGCGTGCTCTCTGAGCATGCCCTGCGCTACGGCACCCGTACCGGCTATATCGGCTCGGAGGTGTTTGTCTCGCTGGTGGATGAACAGCACGCGCCGTGGCAGGAAAACCTGCGCTACATCTCTGCCGAGGTACTCTGCACCAGCCGCGACCTGCCGCTGATGCTCCAGCAGGAGCTCGGGCAGTTCATCATGGCCGACTCCATGCCGGTGAAGTCCCTGACCCTGCGTAAAGGGCCGACGCCGCCGCGTCCGGCGCTGGCCGAAGGGTTCAGCACCTGGCGGCTCATCAGCCAGCTGCAGATGAACTACCTCAGCCTGATGGACAGCGAAAATGAAGACGGCGCCGCCGCGCTGCGCCAGCTGTTAGGCCTGTACGCCAACCTGGCCGAAACGCCGGTTGCGCGTCAGGTAGAGGGCGTTCGCCACTGCGTGCTGGAGCCGGTTCACCGCCGCGTGCCGGAACCCGGTCCGGTCGTTTTCGCCCGCGGAATTGGCATTACCCTGACGGTGGACGAGCGGGCGTTTTCCGGTGCCAGCCCCTGGCTTTTCGGCAGCGTGCTGGAGCGCCTGTTTGCCCGGCTGGTGTCGATTAACAGCTTCACGGAATTCACCCTGAAAAGTCAGCAGCGCGGCGAAATTGGCTACTGGGCGCCGCGGATGGGTAAAAGGGCGCTGCTATGAGTGACGTTGCTGCCACACCGCTGCGCGTTCACCGCCTCACGCCGCTGCCGGACAGTTTCTGGCGCGGGGTGCGCGAGACGCCGTGGCGCTATGACCTGTTCCAGCTGCTAAGGCGCATTGACGCCCAGGGCGGAGAGCGCTATCCGCTGGGACGCGCGCCGCTGCCGAAATTTGAGCCGTTACGCATCGGCCAGCAGCCGTCGATGAGCTTTGCGCCTTCCACGCTGGCGCAGGTACGACAGCGGGAAGATAGCGGGCTGCACGAGGTCTCTATCCTCAGCTTCGGCCTGTTTGGTCCTAACGGTCCGCTGCCGGTGCACATGACAGAATACGCCCGCGAGCGTATTCATCATCATCAGGACAGCAGCCTGAGCGCGTTTGCCGATCTGTTCCACCATCGCCTGACGCTGCTGTTTTACCGCGCCTGGGCGGACGCGCAGCCCGCCGTCTCCCTTGACCGCGCCGACAACATGCGCTTTGAGGGATACCTGGCCTCGCTGATTGGGATGGGGCAGCCGGGCCAGATGAGCAAAGGCAGCCTTAGCGCCCATGCCCGCTTTACCCATGTCGGGCACCTGACCCGTAACGGGCGGGATCCGGAGGGGCTGGAAAAGATCCTGCGCAACTATTTTAAGGCTCCGGTCAGGCTGGTAAGCAACGTGCCGCAGTGGATGCCGCTCTCCGCGCGCGAGCAGGCGCAGCTGGGAGCAGGGCGCCGCATGCCGCGCATGGGCGAATCCGCCTTTCTGGGCGTTGCGGTGCGGGACGTGCAGCATAAGTTTCGCATCGAGATTGGCCCGCTGAGCGCGGAGGAGTACAACCGCTTCCTGCCGGGCGAGGCGTGGGTCACCGAACTGCGCGACTGGGTGCGCCAGTATGCCGGGCTGGAATTTGAGTGGGAAACGCGGGTGATCCTGCGCGAAGACGCGGTGCAGGGCACCACGCTCGGCGGTGCCGGGCGATTAGGCTACAGCACCTGGCTGGGCCACCAGCCCCAGCCTGTCCCGCGTGGCGATCTGGTGTATCGCGCAGAGCGGTAATCCTTCCGTATACCGAATTATTGTTAATGGAAACTAACATGTCAGAAATTAGCCGTGCCGTGCTTTTCGGCAAACTGGATACGCTGTTATTTACCTCTCTGGAAAGCGCCACCGCGTTTTGCAAGCTGCGCGGCAACCCGTACGTGGAGCTGGTGCACTGGCTGCATCAGCTGATGCAGCAGCAGGAGGGCGATCTGCAGCAGGTCATCCGCCACTTTGCCCTCGACGAACAGCAGCTGACGCGCGATATCGTCGCTGCGCTGGACGCCCTGCCGCGCGGGGCGAGTTCCGTTTCCGATCTTTCCGAACATATCGACAGCGCCGTGGAGCGCGCCTGGGTTTATGGCTCGCTGAAGTTTGGCGTCAGCCGTATTCGCGGCGGTCACCTGCTGATCGGCCTGCTCAAAACCTGGAACCTGGCCAATGTGCTGAAAGGCATCTCGGCGCAGTTCACCCGTCTTAACGTCGAGGTGCTGATTGAGCAGTTCGATGCCATTTGCGCCAACAGCAAAGAGACGCAGCAGGCCGCAGCCGCGGTTGATGCACCGGCGGGTGCGGTACCGGCTGCGCAGGGGACGCTGGCCCAGTACGGCCAGGACCTGACCGCCCGCGCTCGCGAAGGGAAAATTGACCCGGTTGTCGGGCGTGATGAAGAGATCCGCCAGATGGTCGATATCCTGATGCGCCGCCGTCAGAACAACCCGCTGCTGACCGGGGAAGCCGGGGTCGGCAAAACGGCTGTGGTGGAAGGGCTGGCGCTGCGTATCGCCGACGGCGACGTGCCGGAGCCGCTGCAAAATATTCAGCTGTGGCTGCTGGACATCGGCATGCTGCAGGCAGGCGCCGGCATGAAAGGCGAGTTCGAGGCCCGACTGCAGGCGTTAATCAATGAAGTGCAGTCCAGCGCCACGCCGATCATTCTGTTTATCGATGAGATCCACACCCTGATTGGCGCAGGCGGCCAGCAGGGTACCGGCGATGCCGCCAACCTGCTGAAGCCAGCCCTGGCGCGCGGACAATTGCGCACCATTGGGGCAACCACCTGGGCGGAATACAAAAAATACATCGAGAAAGATCCGGCGCTGACCCGTCGTTTCCAGACGGTGCAGGTTCACGAGCCGGACGAAGCGAAAGCCGTTCTGATGCTGCGCAGCACCGTGTCGCCGCTGGAGACGCACCACCAGGTCCTGCTTCTCGACGAAGCGGTCAGCGCGGCAGTGAAGCTGTCGCATCGCTATATTCCGGCGCGTCAACTGCCGGACAAAGCCGTTGCCCTGCTCGACACCGCCTGCGCCCGCGTCGCGGTCAGCCAGAGCGCGCCGCCGGCGCAGCTGGAAGACTGCCTGCGCCATCTCGCCGCGCTGGACGTGGAAATCGATATAGCCGAACGCGAAGCGCGCGTCGGTGCCGGTGACGCCGGGCGCGTCACGGCATTACGCGCCGAGCGCGACGCGTATGAAACCAAACGTGAAGCCCTGGCCCAGCGCTGGGAAGAAGAGCGCAGCCTGGTGCAGGAGATTATCCGCCTGCGCGCGGCGCTGTTCGCGGCGGGCGATGAAGATACCGCCGAACTGCGCAGCCAGCTGGCGGAGCAGCAGCAGGCGCTGAACGCCTTACAGGGCGATGAACCGCTGCTGTTTGCCGCGGTGGATGAAAACGTGGTGGCCGCGGTGGTCTCTGACTGGACCGGGATCCCGCTGGGCCGGATGGTGAAAAACGAGATCGACGCGGTGCTGAACCTCGCCGACACGCTGAACCAGCGCGTTATTGGACAGCGTCACGGACTGGATCTGATTGCCCGCCGCGTCAAAACCTCGCGGGCGAAGCTCGACGACCCGAACAAACCGGTGGGCGTCTTTATGCTGTGCGGCCCGTCCGGCGTCGGTAAAACGGAAACCGCGCTGGCGCTCGCGGAGTCGCTGTACGGCGGCGAGCAGAACGTCATCACCATCAACATGAGTGAGTTCCAGGAAGCGCACACCGTTTCCACCTTAAAAGGTGCACCTCCGGGGTACGTAGGGTATGGTGAAGGCGGGGTATTAACCGAGGCCGTTCGCCGTCGCCCGTACAGCGTAGTGCTGCTGGACGAAATTGAAAAAGCGCACCCGGACGTCCACGAGATCTTCTTCCAGGTCTTTGATAAAGGCTGGATGGAGGACGGCGAGGGGCGCCACATTGATTTCCGCAATACCATTATTATTCTGACGTCGAACGTGGGCACCGACCTGATTAGCGCCATGTGTGCCGATCCGGAGCTGATGCCGGAGCCGGATGCCCTGAGCGGCGCGCTGCGCCAGCCGCTGCTGGAGGTGTTCCCGCCCGCGCTGCTGGGCCGTCTGCTGGTGGTGCCGTACTACCCGCTCAGCGACGATATGCTGGGGCAGATTGTTCGCCTGCAGCTCAAGCGCATCCAGCGTCGTCTGGAAGAGAATCACAACATCATTTCTGAGTTTGACGACAGCGTGGTGGAACAAATTGTTCAGCGCTGCACCGAGGTGGAGTCCGGCGGCCGCATGGTAGATGCGATCCTCACCAACACCTTGCTGCCTCAGATGAGCCAGATATTACTTACCGCCAGCCGTAGCGACGAGCAGTACCGACGTCTGCACGTCACCTGCGAGCAGGGCGAGTTTCACTGTCAGTTTGCCGCGTAATAATCATCAAGAGAACTGTAAAAGATGACGGATAATGATAACAATCGGACTGTCCCAAACGCGCTCCCGGTCGGGTACCGCTTCAACGAGTTTGAAATCAAAGAGGTGATCGGCGGCGGCGGTTTTGGCATCGTTTATCGCGCGTGGGATCACCAGCTCGAACGCACTATCGCTATCAAAGAATTTATGCCTTCCTCGCTCGCCGTGCGCGGCGACGACATGACCCTGGTGCTGCGCAGCGAGCGCTTTGGCAAAGCCTTTTCCGCCGGGCTGAACAGCTTTATTCAGGAGGCGCGCCTGCTGGCGCGCTTTAACCACCCGAACCTGCTGCACGTCCTGCGTTTCTGGGTGCAGAACGACACGGCCTACATGGGGACGCTGTTTTACAGCGGCACCACGCTTTCGCGCCTGCGCGAACAAAAGCCGGAGCTGATTAACGAAGCCTGGATCCGCCGCACGCTGCCGATGCTGTTTGGCGCGATCAAGACCATCCACGACGAAGGCTATCTGCACCGCGACATCTCTCTGGATAACATCCAGATCCAGGATAACGGCCTGCCGGTACTGCTCGATTTCGGCTCCGCGCGCCGCACGATCGGTAACCTCTCTGATGAAACGGAAACCATGCTGCGCCCGGGCTTTGCGCCGATTGAGCAGTACACCGACGATAACGAAAGCGAGCAGGGCCCGTGGACGGACATTTACGCCCTCGGCGCCGTGCTGCGTACCCTGATTGTGGGGTCGCCGCCGCCGGTCAGCGTGGTGCGCTCCATTCAGGACACCTGTAAACCGCTGGTCGAGCTGATGCCGCAGGGCTATTCCATTCCGCTGCTGCAGGCCATCGACCGCGCGCTGGCGCTGCACATGGAGGACCGTCCTCAGTCTATCGACGAGTTCGCCGCGCTGATTGAGATGCCGGTTGCCGGTATTAACGACGTGCTGACGGCGAAAAAGCCCGGCACGATGCTGGTGCCGGTGGAAGACGAAAAACCGGCTTCGGCACTCGACTGGCGTCGCTACAAGATCCCGGGCATGGTTGCCGCGGGCGTGCTGGTGGGCGTCGTTGCCGGCGCGATGCTGTTCAGCGGCGGTGGCCATGACGCGCCTGAGCAGGCTGCACAGGCACCGTCCGAGACGCGTCCGGCTGAAACCGCCGCAAACGCGCCGGACGTGAAGCCAGAAACGGCAGCGGTGAACGAGCAGGCGCCTGCGCCAGCAGCGGCGCAGCAGACGCCACCGCCTGTCGAGGCCAGCCCGGTTGCGTTGGTTTATATCCGTATTCTCGACGGCGAAACGCTGAAAGTGAACGGCGAGCCAAAAGCGCTGCGTCCGGCGAATAACGGCTACGCGTCGCTCAAGCTGCCAGCCGGCGAGGTGAAGATTGAACTGCAGGGCAACGGCAGAACGCGCAGCCAGACGCTGGATATCGCCAAGCCGGGCACCTGGCTGGTGAATCCGTAAGTCAGGCAGGGACAGGGAACAGGACGGAGCGAATGTATAACATTAAGTTTGTCTATCTTTTCAGCGAGAACGTCTCGCCAGCGCTTTTTGCGAAAATTATCCGCCCGTCCGTCGCCGGGCAGTGGATTATGTCGGTGCCCGACAATTCGCTGCGCTCGCTGTTCACGCGCTACGATTTGCTGCGAACCATCACCGGTGCGAATCCCTATCAGTCCGGGCGCGATACGCGCAAGCTGATAGCGCAGGATCTCGATATGGGCAGAATCGTTGCAATTGACGAAAGTTTTCGCAGCTGGTCATCGGTAACGGAAATCTTTTACATCAATGCCAAAGGGCGGCTGCAGGCCGCCTCGCTCACCGGGCTGGGCTGGTACCCGGTAAGCACTATCGTCGATCGTTACGAAACGATGGTGCGCACCTATGGTTCTCGCCCTGCGCCGACGGAGCTCCCGACGCAGGTGGTGAAATCCAAAGCGGCGCAGGTGCCTGACCAGCCGACGCCGGGCAAAGACGGTAAAACCTATGCGGCACAGCTGCAAAATATGACCAAAGCCGAACGCTGGCAGGCCCGTAAGGACCTGATTGCGAAAGGCAGCAACAGCCTCTACCCGGATGCGCAGATCGCGGCTAAACGGCTAGCGGCGAATAACATTGCCGTGGAGAAAGCGAAGCTTGCGGAAAATGTTTATAAGACCGTAAACCCGCTGGAAACGACGCCGGGCGTGCCGGAGGGGTGGACGGATATTAGTAATGACGCAGCGGCGCTGAAGAAGCTTGGGCTGAACAGCAAATCACTTTTCGACAATACAGCCTCTCCTGATTTTCTGGCCCGCGTATATCAACCCGACCCAGAGGTGTTTGGTCGTGATATGAACCCAACGTTGGTTTTCCGAGGGTCACGACAACCCGAATTTTTCCCCATGAAGAACATGGCTGACTGGAAAAATAACGGTGCGCAAGGGCTCGGAATGGCGTCAGATTATTATAAAAGAGCAGTGGGTCTTGGCGAACAACTCTCTAAATCCGGTCAACAAGTGGACATTGCAGGCCACTCTTTAGGGGGCGGATTAGCGTCTGCTACCGCGATGGCCAGCGGTATGCCGGGATGGACCTTCAACGCGGCCGGTCTGCATCCGGGTACCGTAGAGAAATACGGCGGAAGTTTATTGGGCAGCACGGAAAATATTCAGGCTTACCGGGTTGAAGGTGAACTGCTGACAAAAATTCAGGAAGTTAACCTTTGGGAAGATTTCAAAACGGTTAAAGGACACGTGCCGGCGCTGATAGCCAAAGAAGAGCTTTCTGCCGTGATGCCTAACGCTGCCGGAATTGCACACGACCTTCCGGGGGGAACGGGAGGTGCTCTCGATCGCCATGGCATCGATCAGGCGATTAACTGTATTGAGCAACAGAAAGATGAAGACATCGCAATTATCGGGAGTCGCGCGTGAAATCATTGATTACTGGCTGGATAGCGCTTTGTTTAATGTTTATGGTTCAGGGGTGCAAGCAAAATATGGATTTAAAACCAGACAATTACTTCAGTGATCAGCAGCTCGCAGTCGCGCGTGCAATTGAAGCCGGTGAGATGAATGAGGTTATTAAATTAGCGTCGCAAGTAGACCTTAATAAACCCGGTAAAGAGGACATGACGCTGTTATTTTGGGCGGTGATGAACGCAATTAACGATAAAAAAACACCGGAACAGCTAAAAATTATTACCGCTCTGATTAAATCGGGGGCAGATCCGCTCCAGCCAAGGCCTAAAGGAGAGAGCAGTCCGGCTGAATATGTGCTGAAAGCGGACAGTGGGGTCTGGATAAAGGCAATGCTGGAGGGCGGATTATCGCCGGATGCGAAGGATAAAACGTTTGGGGAACCGATTATCTTCGAGACCCTCGAAGCAAAAAACACCGATACGCTGCAGGCGATGCTTGACGGTGGAGCGGACATCAATATTACCAATTCACTGGGTAATACGTTGCTGATCGCCGCGCTGGACTTTCACTCTTACGACCATGTCCTGCTTTTGCTGGAGCGCGGCGCAAACGCTGAGATCAAGGCGGATAATGGCTGGACAATGGCCAACCAACTGCAGCGTTATCTGAACCGGGCGAAAGAGGGGAGTGACGAATATCAAAAGCTGACTGAAATCAAAGACACGCTTATTCAGCATGGCGGTAAATGGCCTCCTGCACCGGTGAGTCAGTGATGTTGTTAAACAGTTCGCTTCCTTGAGCAATGATGAGTGTTAAAAAGCAGGTATTCATTTTCTGGGGAACGATGGATGCGCTGGCTGTTGCGGTCTACTGCGCGCAGTCCGTGCGCCATGACAGAGTCCCCTTTGTATCCGATATATCCTCTTTCAGTGCGACAGGAAACTGGCTTTCTGGTGGTGGATCCGGCGTTCTGCTGCTTTTCTTTATTCTCGATTTCCTGTTGCTGTTGTCGCTCTTTGCCTCGGCATGGTGCTTTCTGACCGGGAAGCCTTTCGCGAGCAGACTGGCGCTCTGCCAGGAAGTTTTTCGTCTGATCTCCTTCCGGTACTCGGTGACCCTTTTCCCGCTGTTGTTGAATCTCGCGGGCGCCTCAAGCGTCTGGCTGTACAGTGTTATGTTTATATTTTCAGAGTTCCTTAAGATCTACTCTCTGTGGATACATCAATACGGAAGGACGCGTAATGCTCGATCTTCACAGTGACGATGCTGTGGTTATCCACAAGAGGCGTTGTTCAAGTTTCATCGGTTTCCTTTGTGTGCAAGGGTTATGATCGTTAACGCTGGTGAGTACAAGCATAAGGCCCGTCACCAGATTCGCTCCAGCGGTTATGTTATCGATACGCTTGAGGCCGCAATGTGGGCGGTATGGCATACGGATAATTTCCGTGATGCGATCCTTCTTGCCGCCAATCTGGCGGATGATGCCGACAGCGTTGCGGCAACGGCAGGTCAACTGGCCGGTGCGTTATATGGCTATTCAGGTATTCCGCAGAAGTGGAAAGATAAACTGGTCCAACACGAACGTCTCGTCAGCATGGCAGGGGAGCTATTTCACAGTGCACCTGAGGATAACTTTCTTTAACGTTTCTGACGCATAAGAGCACCGGCGCATATCCAAAACCACTTTGTCAAAATTAGCTTTACGTTCAAACACGTTTTCAGCATAAACCATTACGGAATACAGATTATGCTCAACCGAATTACCGTTCAGCTCCCGGTCGAGGGGCTGCTCTTCTGGAAACTCTCCGGCCGCGAGGCGATGTCCGAGTCGTTCGCCCTGACGCTGACCCTGCTCGGCACGGATGCGCGCATTGACCGCAGCAAATTGCTCGGTCAGCCGGTCACGGTGACCATCCCGACGCAGAACCTGCTCAGCTCCCGCTATATCAACGGCAAAGTCACGCGCGTGGCGGTGAGCGCCGTTGAGCTGACGGGCACCCGCTACGCGGTGTACCAGCTGACGGTGGAGCCGGACCTGTGGCCAATGAAGCGCGACCGCAACCTGCGTATCTTCCAGGGTCAGACGGTGCCGCAGATAGTGAAGACCCTGCTGGGAGAGCATCAGGTCAACGTGGAGGACAAACTCACCGGCAGCTACCGGGTGTGGGACTACTGCGTGCAGTATCAGGAGTCGAGCCTGGACTTCATCAGCCGGCTGATGGAGCTGGAAGGGATAGCATATTACTTCAGCCACGAGGCCGACAAACATACCCTGGTGCTCACCGACGCCGCCACCCAGCACCAGCCGTTCAGCGGCTACGAGGTCATCCCTTACCACCAGACGCCGTCCGGCGGCAGCACGGACGAAGAGGGCATCGGCCAGTGGGCGCTGGAAGACAGCGTGACGCCGGGCATTTACAGCCTCGACGACTACGACTTCCGCAAGCCGAACGCGTGGCTGTTCCAGGCCCAGCAGAACCCGGCGTCGCCGAAGCCGGGCAGCATCGACGTCTACGACTGGCCGGGACGCTTTGTGGAGACCGGGCATGCGGAGTTCTACGCCCGCATTCGCCAGGAGCGCTGGCAGGTGGAGCACCAGCAGATTCAGGCCACGGCCACGGCGGCAGGCATTGCGCCGGGCCACATCTTCACCCTGACCAACGCGCCGTTCTTCAGCGACAACGGTGAGTATCTGGTGACGGCGGCGGGGTATCACTTCGAGGAAAACCGCTACGCCAGCGGTGAGGGTGAAACCATTCACCGCACTGATTTCACGGTCATCCCGGCGTCGGTCTCTTATCGCCCGGCGCAGAGCACGGCGTGGCCGCGCACCTACGGCCCGCAGACGGCGAAGGTCGTGGGGCCGCAGGGGGAGAGCATCTGGACGGACAAATACGGTCGGGTGAAGGTGAAGTTCCACTGGGACCGTCTGGCGAAGGGCGACGACACCAGCTCCTGCTGGGTGCGCGTGTCGAGCGCGTGGGCGGGCCAGGGCTACGGCGGAGTGCAGATCCCGCGCGTCGGCGATGAGGTGGTGGTGGACTTTATCAACGGCGACCCGGACCGTCCGATTATTACCGGGCGCGTGTACAACGACGCGAGCATGCCGCCGTGGGCGCTGCCGGCGGCGGCAACGCAGATGGGCTTTATGAGCCGGACGAAAGACGGCTCGGTCGACAACGCCAACGCCCTGCGCTTTGAAGATAAGGCGGGGGGCGAACAGGTATGGCTCCAGGCCGAGCGCAACCTGGATATCAACGTCAAAAATGATGAATCCCATTCGACTGAAAAGAATCGAACCCAATTTGTGGGAGAGGATGAAACATTACGGGTTGTCAAAAATCAGAATGCGGGCGTAAAAGGGAACGTCATCTGCCTGACGGGTAACTCTCGCAGTGACAAAGTGGTTAACGACTATATTCTTGCAGCGGGTAATACGCTGAGGCTGGAGTGCGGCGAAAGCGCCATTGAATTATCGAAAGATGGCAGCGTTAATATCATTGGCAATAACTTTAACTTTACCGCTAAGCAGAATGCGCAAATCAACACGCTTGGCGGTGAACTGCATTTGAATCCTGCCGGTGGAAGCAATGCAATCAATCCTCCTGGGGCATCCCACCAGACGGCAATCCAGCAGGAAGTGGATGGCTTTTTTGTTTTCAACGCCAATAAGTAAACGTATTCAGGCTGGTACATAACCGACAACCCCGTCACCTTAAGGCGCCGGGGTTGTCGATGGGATAAATTGTAATGCACTGGTTTTCCTTCCTTTTCTTTTTGATCCTGGCGCTGGCGGTTATCTGGAATGAAAAGAACGCCTTTAATAAAAAACAGTGGATAATAACGGGCCTGACGTTGGTGCTTGTTCTGCTTTCTACGGTTGTAATTGGTTTCTTTTTGAAATGGCTGGCGCAGTCATTTTTATTATTTCCTGTCGCGGTGGCAAAAAAATACTCCATCATCATTTCTATGTCTCTCCTGTGCGTCTGGGGTATGAAATTCGCCGTCGCTTTGCTGTGTACTCTATTTTCAGGCGTTATGGTCGCGCATAAAAAAATGAATTTTCGCAATTATGAAAAGATCTCCCTGATGTCACGCACCGTAGCGCCGCCCTTATTTGTCTTCGCTAAACTCCTTCTCTCGTTAGGGTGTGTCCTTATGTTTTCAGGCCTGTGGCTTAAGTAAGCGTTGCGATTGACGCTGCTTCGTGGCCGCTGAAACAACGATGTTGCATTTACGGAATACAGATTATGCTCAACCGAATTACCGTTCAGCTCCCGGTCGAGGGGCTGCTCTTCTGGAAACTTTCCGGCCGCGAGGCGATGTCCGAGTCGTTCGCCCTGACGCTGACCCTGCTCGGCACGGATGCGCGCATTGACCGCAGCAAATTGCTCGGGCAGCCGGTCACGGTGACCATCCCGACGCAGAACCTGCTCAGCTCCCGCTATATCAACGGCAAAGTCACGCGCGTGGCGGTGAGCGCCGTTGAGCTGACGGGTACCCGCTACGCGGTGTACCAGCTGACGGTGGAGCCGGACCTGTGGCCAATGAAGCGCGACCGCAACCTGCGTATCTTCCAGGGGCAGACGGTGCCGCAGATAGTGAAGACCCTGCTGGGAGAGCATCAGGTCAACGTGGAGGACAAGCTCACCGGCAGCTACCGGGTGTGGGACTACTGCGTGCAGTATCAGGAGTCGAGCCTGGACTTCATCAGCCGCCTGATGGAGCTGGAGGGGATAGCGTATTACTTCAGCCACGAGGCCGACAAACACACCCTGGTGCTCACCGACGCCGCCACCCAGCATCAGCCGTTCAGCGGCTACGAGGTGATTCCTTACCACCAGACGCCGTCCGGCGGCAGCACGGACGAAGAGGGTATCGGCCAGTGGGCGCTGGAGGACAGCGTCACACCGGGCATTTACAGCCTCGATGATTACGACTTCCGCAAGCCGAACGCGTGGCTGTTCCAGGCGCAGCAGAACCCGGCGTCGCCGAAGCCGGGCAGCATCGACGTTTACGACTGGCCGGGACGCTTTGTGGAGACCGGGCATGCGGAGTTCTACGCCCGCATTCGCCAGGAGCGCTGGCAGGTGGAGCACCAGCAGATTCAGGCCACCGCCACGGCGGCGGGCATTGCGCCGGGCCACATCTTCACCCTGACCAACGCGCCGTTCTTCAGCGACAACGGCGAGTATCTGGTGACGGCGGCGGGGTATCACTTCGAAGAGAACCGCTACGCCAGCGGCGAGGGTGAAACCATTCACCGCACCGATTTCACGGTCATCCCGGCGTCGGTCTCTTATCGCCCGGCGCAGAGCACGGCGTGGCCGCGCACCTACGGCCCGCAGACGGCGAAAGTCGTGGGGCCGCAGGGGGAGAGCATCTGGACGGACAAATACGGTCGCGTGAAGGTGAAGTTCCACTGGGACCGACTGGCGAAGGGCGACGACACCAGCTCCTGCTGGGTGCGCGTGTCGAGCGCCTGGGCGGGCCAGGGCTACGGCGGGGTGCAGATCCCGCGCGTCGGCGATGAGGTGGTGGTGGACTTTATCAACGGCGACCCGGACCGGCCGATAATCACCGGTCGCGTGTACAACGACGCGAGCATGCCGCCGTGGGCGCTGCCGGCGGCGGCAACGCAGATGGGTTTTATGAGCCGGACGAAAGACGGCTCGGTCGACAACGCCAACGCCCTGCGCTTCGAGGACAAGGCGGGCGCGGAGCAGGTGTGGATCCAGGCCGAGCGGAATATGGACACCAGCGTTAAAAATGATGAAACGCACAGCGTCGGCGGTGAGCGCAGCCACTACGTGAAGAAAAACGAGCTGCATCGCGTGGAGGCGAATCAGATCCAGGCGGTGAAAGGCGGAACCGAGATCCTGACGGGGAAAGGCAAGCTGGATGCGGCGGTGGAACAGTACGTTATCGCTTCCGGAACAAAGCTGAGGCTGGTCTCCGGCGAGAGTGCCATTGAGCTTAACGCGAACGGCAAAATTAGTCTGATCGGCAAAGAGTTTAACTTCTTTGTTGAAGGGGATGGCCATATCACGACGGGCGGTAAGCTGCACCTGAATACCTCTGGCACGAAACCGGGCACCACGGCGCCGGGCGCGGGGCACAAAGGAGATATTGATGCGGCAGTTCAGGCGAAATTCACGCCGCCGAAAGAATAACCGCTTACTGTCTGCCGCCATGTTGTCCATAACGGCCCTTAAAATCCTTCAGCAATCTTAGACGCGGATTCCCCAATGAAATATACCCTCCAGGAAGGCTCTTTTTCCCTTTTCCCTGCGGCCTGGCAGGATAACAGCATGAACATTATTCGCGATGACGAAAGCGGGCTGTCCGTGGTGGTCAGCCGCGGCGTTATCCCGGATGGCAGCGATTATGAGAAAGAGTTCCATCGCCAGTGGGACGTGATGCGCCCTCAGATGGGCGAGGTCGTTCAGAGCGAGTTCCAGCGTGTGAAAGCCGGGCCTGACGGCACCATCAGCGGTCTGGAAGTTGAAACCAACTTTGACCATAACGGCCAGCGCCTGTGGCAAAAACAGCTGGCAGTCCAGACGCCGGGCAAACCGGTGTTGATGATTTTTACCCTCTCAGCGCTCCGAGCATTCACTGAAGAGGATGAGGTGCGCTGGAGCGCGCTTAAGCAGAGTCTGACGCTGAACGACAACCGGAATGTGTAAGGCATGAGCGATAACAACGCGGCCCGTAAGGGCGACGAGATTATTCACTCCAGCATTTTTGCGGACATCACCAGCATTGTGGCGGAAGGCGCCGCTTATGCGGTGATCGGCGCGGCGGTGGGGGCAGCAGCTACCGTGGCGGCGCCATTGCTGGGGGCAGGGGCGGCAGCCGCAGGCGTGGCGGCGATTGGCTCCAGCTGTCTGTTAAGCGGCATCATTGGCGGCGTGCTGGCAAACGTGGCGGGGATCACAGACGATATCAGCAGCGCTGCCGAAGGGTTAGGCAACGCGCTTTTCCCGCCGTCGCCTGCGGGTAAAATCACTACCGGTTCGAATAACGTTCTGACGAATGCGATCCCCGCCGCGCGCGCGGCGGGAACGCTGACGCCAGCAGATACCCCCTCACCTGATCCGCAGTCTCCGGGCAGCTTTGCCGATTACGCGGGCATGCTGCTTTCCGCTGCCGGACAGTTTGGCAGCGAGATGTGGCAGCCGAGCGTGGCGTCTGCCGCCGCGGGGACCTCACCGCTGGAAGAAGATAAGGTGGCGTGTGAAAAGCACTCCGGACCGCAGTATCTGGCGGAAGGCTCGAAAAGCGTCTTCATCAACGGCCAGCCTGCGGTGCGTGCGAAAGATCGCACCACCTGCGAAGGGACCGTTTCCGACGACGTCTCTCCGAACGTGATCATCGGCGGCGACACGCTTACGGTTCGCGATATCAAAAGCGGCAAAACGCCGGGGCTGGCGCTGGGGATGATTGCGCTCTCTCTGCTGCGCGGCCGTCCGGGCAAGATTTTGAAAAACATGCCCTGCGCGCTGGCGGCGGCCGGCGGCGGGATGCTGGCCGATATGGCCGTCAATGCCGTGTTTGGCTCCTCGCACCCGGTGCATGCCGCCACTGGCGTGAAGGTGCTGAATGACGATGATGAACTCGATTTCTCGCTGCCGGGCCGCTTCCCGCTTCGCTGGCAGCGCAGCTACAACAGCCTGACCACCCGCGAAGGGCTGTTTGGCCTGGGCTGGGCTACCGCCTTTGACAGCTATCTGACGCTGGAAGAAAACAACGCCACCTGGTACGACGAAACCGGGCGCGAGCTGAGCTTTGAACTGCCGCCTGTTGACCGCGCGTTTTACAGCATCAGCGAAGGCATTATCATCCGCCGCAATGAGAGCGGCGACGTGGTGATTGCGGACGATGACGGCGCGGTGTGGCGTTTGTATAAACCGACACGCGCGAACCCCTTAATCCTGCGTCTGGCCTCCCTTAGCGATGAATACGGCAACGCGCTGCTGACGGAGTGGGACGAGCACGGCAGGCTGGTTGGTCTTCACGATGAGCCGCGAGCGATAGACGTCACCCTGCGCTATGATGACGAGCGGTTCCCGCAGCGCGTGACCGCCGCCAGCCATTTCGACGGCAGCCGTACCTGGCCGCTGATGCAGTGGGGCTACGATGCGCGCGGCCAGCTGGCGAGCGCGACGGATGCCTCTGGCGTCGTCACCCGCGAATACCGCTATAACGACCACGGCCTGATGGTCTGGCACCGCCTGCCTGGCGGGCTGGAGAGCGAGTACCGCTGGAAAAAATTTGACCACTGGCGCGTGGTGGAAAACCGCACCAGCACCGGCGACGGCTGCCGCTTTACCTATGATTTAGCCGTCGGACTAACGACCGTCGAGCACTATGATGGTCAGACGCGTCGCCACTACTGGAACGCGCAAAATCTGATCGTCCGCTACGTTGACGAGCGCGGTGAAAACTGGCGCTACGAGTGGGATGACAATGAACTTCTGACACGCCGCATCGATCCGCTCGGTAACACCGTCACCTTCGTCTACGACGAAATGGGGAACCGGGTTCAGGAGACCGATGCCGACGGCAATACGCGCACAACCACCTGGCTTGAGCACCGCGAGCTGCCGTCTGCGATTATCGAAGCGGACGGCAGCGCCACCCGGTTCTGGTACGACGAACATCACGGCCTGAAGCGCGTGGTTGACCCGATGGGGCAGACGACGCTGCTGCGCCGGGACGAGTTTGGTCAGGTCGTTGAGGAGGTCGATGCCGCCGGCAACAGCCGCTACCAGGAGTACAACGAGGCGGGACAGCTGGTGTGCGCGACGGACTGCTCTGGCCGCACGACCCGGTATCACTATCATCCGCTGGGCTGGCTGGTGACCGAGACTGGGGCCGACGGTGAAGAGACGCGCTATCGCTACGACGCCGCAGGTCGCCCGGTGCAGCTCGATCGCCCGGAAGGCTGGACGGAGTCGCTCAAATGGAACGAACGCGGCCTGCCGGTGAAGCATGCTGGCGCGGATGGTAAAGAAAGTGAGTTCAGATACGATGAGGCAGGACGCTTAACCGCCACGCGTAATACTCAGGGTGAGGAGGTTCGCCGCCGCTGGGACAGCCGGGGGCGTCTGGTTGCTCTTGAAAACGAAAACGGCGAAGCGTATCAGTTCCGCTGGGGGGCTGACTCGCTGCTGCTGGAAGAGACGGGGCTCGATGGCGTGGCCTCGCAGTATCGCTACGACGCCTGCGGGCGTACGATAGCGCGTACCTTTGCCGCCGGTCATCCCGAAGCCATTACCCACGCCTTTGCATGGAGCGCGAGCGGCCAGCTGGTCGCGCGCACCACGCCGGAAGGACAGACCCGCTACCACTACACGCCGTCAGGGCTGTTAAGCCGGATTGGGCTGCACCCTGCGCTTTCAGCGGACGCGTGGAGCACCGAGGCAGAGCAGGAGCTTGCCTTTGAATATGACGCGCTCGGTCGCGTGACGCGCGAAGCGGGCGAGCATGGGGAGCTGGCGTGGCTGTACGACGCCCTGGGCAACCGCACCTCCGTTACGCTGCCGGATGGCCGCGAGCTAAAACAGTTCTACTACGGCAGCGGGCATCTGCTCAGCATTGCTCTCGATAAGCTGTCGGTCTCCGATTTTACCCGTGACGAACTCCATCGTGAGACCAGCCGTACCCAGGGGCTGCTGACCACCCGCAGCGAGTACGACCGTCTCGGCCGCCTGCATCGCCGTGACGTCTTTACCGGCAATGCCCAGCGCCCGTCTCCGCGCCGCTGGTCCCGACGCTGGGATTACGATTACCGCAATAACCTGGTGCGGGAAGAGCGGGACGATAACCCGTTCAGCTGGTACCGCTGGCAGTACGACAGCGCCGGGCGTCTGCTCGTTCAGGACGGTACGCTGCCCGGCCAGGAGCAGTGGCGCTGGGATGCGGCCGGTAACCCGCTCGAAGGCTCTGCTGAGAAGGTCACGCACAACCGCCTGACGCAAATGAACGGTATCCGCTGGCGTTATGACATCCACGGCCGCACCGTGGAGAAAGTTAACGGTCAGACTCGCTGGTACTACCGCTATGACGGCGAACATCGCCTGACGGAGGTTATCAGCCAGCCGCGGGATCGCAACAGGCCGCAGACGCAGGTCAGCTTCCGCTACGATCCGCTTGGACGCCGCATCAGCAAAACGCGCCAGCAGATGTTGGGCGGTCAGCCAGTCGGCAAGCCGGTTATCACCCGGTTTGTCTGGGAAGGGTTCCGCCTGCTGCAGGAGCTGCACGGGGATGTGCCGCTCACCTACGTTTACAGCGACCAGGACAGCTATGACCCGCTGGCGCGTATTGACGGCGTTGATGCCCCGGAGATCTTCTGGTTCCACTGCCAGCCCAACGGCACGCCGGAGCGGATGACGGATATCGAAGGGCAGGTACGCTGGGAAGGGGTTAATAGCGCCTGGGGCAAGCTGCTGCGGGAAAGCGAAACGCAGCTATCAGGATATTCCCAGAACCTGCGCATGCAGGGGCAATACCTGGACCGTGAGACAGGGCTGCACTACAATTTGTTCCGGTATTATGACCCGGACTGCGGACGGTTTACGCAGCAGGACCCGATAGGGCTGGCGGGGGGGATAAACCTTTACCAGTATGCGCCTAATGCGTTGGGGTGGGTGGATCCGTGGGGGTTGAGCCGCGAGTGTAGCGGTAAAACGAAACCTGATTTCTATGTCGGTCCAGCGGGGCCAAGCGCTACAATGCCTTCTACAGCCTATCGCTATATGAGGTATCTTGAGGATGACGGTACTATTAACGCATGGGTGCCTAAAACATTTGAATCCAAATCCGCACCAGTCACTTATTTTGGTTTTGATAAATTAGACTCCGGTCGCACAGTAAGAGATGCATTCCAGATCAAAGGAGCAGATAAATTGAATCCACTTGATCCTTTGGATAAATCATGGAGTGATGGACGTCTTAGAGCTGAGTTTGATACGCTTCAATTATATGAAAATGGTGTTCCGCAAGTGCGAACCCCGAGAATGTTCGGCGATAGACCAGGAGCGCCACTTGAACCGTTTACTAAGGCATACCCTGAATACGGCCAAGGTAATGTTCAACAGCTGCATGCTGAAAATAGAGTTATTAATTTCGACAAGATTGATATTCTGCCAGAGGAACCATGATAAATTTACAATCTTATAATGAAGTGTTAGATTTCCTGGATCTGTTTTTTCAAAAATATATCCTTGATTCTAATTGTCTGCAGGATATGCAATCTATTTTAGATGATTGTCGAAAAGAAAAAATGGTGGCTATTCGAGCTATAGATTCATGTTTTATGGAATATAGGCGAAAGACTCAAGATTATAGAATCCCTACTCATGAGGAACAGGAGATATGGAGACAGCTATTCAATATATGGCAGTAAAACATTAAATAAACAAATGGCAAAATGGTTCTTTTCTTAATATTTAGTATTATTTTACTAAGGTTATACTATTACCATCGGTATCAGGAGGTGATCTCTTTTTTTTGAATGTGTTAGTATAATTCAGGAGTAAAAGCGATGACAGAAGAAGAGTTACGAAAGAATCTTGTTTTTTTAATAAAAAAATATGTTCAGGAAAGTCAACAGGAAGCATTTTATGATGACATATCAAAGCCTGATGTGCCCGTAAAAGGTATTTTAGCTGACTTTAATAAAGTCAAAACAAGAACTGTTGATGAAGCGGATGGAGATTTGATACGTGATATTTACTTTTATTTTTGCTAACAAATAGTTTTGCGGGGAATTAATTTTTCAGGTTGTTTGTTATACTTTTTTTTATGAAGGGTGAACAGGTTGATGCATGGGGAAGGGTAAATGACTCTTGACTCGTCCCAATCCTTATCCTCCTCTCTGAGAGTTAATGGGATTATACCAATTACGGCTTTTGTTTTATATATCATGCACTACGCTGATTTCCTTCTTTTAACTTTATTCAAAACCTGTTCGCCGCTGATGATAATCTGTTCGAAGAACGATTGAGAAAATTACCCATAACCGCCTGCTGCAGGAGGTGCACGGGGACGTGCCGATGACCTAAGTATACTGCGACCAGACAGTGATGACCCGCTGGCACATACTGACGACGTTAATGCCCCAGAGATCTTCTGGTTCCACTGCCAGCCCAACGGCACGCCAGAGCGGATAGTGGATATCGAAGGGCAGATGCGCTGGGAAGGGGCGAACGGAGCCTGCGTAAGCTACTGCTGGAAAGCGAGACGCAGATATCCGGGTATCTCCAGAATTGGATGTGCCAAACAAACCAGTGTATGAAATCAGGAATGCCTATCATGAATTACGATTCATATAATGAAGTACTCGATTATCTCAGGTTTTTTTTCAACGTAAGAGTGGACTCATCAATTTATTTAGAAAAACTAATGACTTTGATTGAAGGATCTCGCACTGAAAAAACGGTGATAATAAGAGCAATTTATGAAACGTACATGCAGTATGTAAAACAAAATAGAGATGGCATAAAGATTAACGCTGAGGAAAAAGAAATGTGGATTGACTTATTGCACCATTGGCAATAAGACTTTATTGTTGTGCGGGCGTCATTGTAAATGGTTATAACAAATATAATTTGTACACGGAAAATGTTCCTCATATGGATGTTCTCATGTTGAGTCAATTATATCATTAAGATCTTGTCACACGATCAAAAGTAAAGCAGGGCAACATGATTGAATTAAAATTTAAACCGATTACAGGTGAACTAAATCTTGATGATCTGCCTTTGGAAATTGATACTGAAGAAGGTTTTTGTAAGTGTGATTTATACCGCGAATTAGTAAAGCACAAAGCTGTTAAGAAAACCATGCCAAATCACTTCCTTGTTGACTCAGCAATGTTTTCCGATAAAGAATTTCAAGTTACTATACGCCCAGTGTGCTATGGTTTTCCTTTTATGCTTCATCTTGTTGATAAAAACAGTCAATACTATAAAGCATTAAATGATTGGAATGCTCGAACTAATATTCACATGCTAAATGAATCAGTAAAAAGCTTGTCTGATTGGCTGAAAGAATCACTTAACCTGGACACGCCTGATACCACGGAAACAGACATCATTAGGTGGAACTTTGCGTGGGGGCGGGTTTCAGTCTCATATGAGACAAAGTCGTTTAATCATGGGATATATATAGTTTGGAATATAACGTAGTTACTTCCAGACAAGGTTGTTTAGATATGTTAGAAATGAAACTTGATGTTCATACTGGATTTGTAGCAATTAACAACTACCCAATCGAATTAAAAGATGTTGATACTTTTAAAAATTCCTCATTTTACAAGTTCTTCTCGCCATTGACTAAAATAGGTTCTTTTTATTTCGCTATTGATAATATCAAATGGAAAGATCAAATTTTTATTTTGGAACTGAGGCCTTCAGCATTTTCTTTTACTCCATCATTATTCCTTACTAGTAAGGATGGAAATTTTTATAAAACGCTAGAGGATTGGAATAAAAGGGCTAGTCTGAGTAATTTATCGGATGAGCAGCAGCGTTTGACAGCATGGGTTGAGAGTGAAATAACCTCAAAGCCTAAGCTTAAAATTACAACCCCCCCATATGGAATTCAATGGGAGCATGAATGGGGAAGTATTGTTGTACAGTCTAATGAAAAAAGCTTCGATTGTGGTATTTATATCGAATGGAATGTTTGACTAAACAATGTTATTAATTAATAAAACCCCTCATTTTCTTCTCGCCTTACTTTTTTATTAATAAAGTTAAAATCTAAAAAAATGAAAATAACTAATCGACTGAAAAAGAAGATATTAGTCCTGGATGGCATTGATAATGACTTTATAGATTATGGCGCAAAAATAGCATGCCCTGAATGCGAGGGTGTAATAGTCTATTCCATCGTAAACTCATATGAGTTTGACTCGCTCTCTGAAGAGGTAAAATATTTTTTGGTTAAGAAAATGAGAGGAGTGAAGCTTGTTAGCGAACATAATGAATTTAGCTATGATGAAAGCCAATTACATGTTTCGAAAAAAGCATGTTCAAGTTGTTTAAAAGAATTTTCTATTGTATTAACGTATAAAGAGGTACAGCCAGCCCGATACCGGGTATATCTTATGGGACTTTTTGAAGGTGACTTGAAACAGATCAAACTTTAAAAATTGAGGTTTACCAATGATTACAAATCTCATTTGCATTAAAGAAAATGACCTGGTTCAATGGGCGTGTGGTGAAAGTAACATAATGGTTAGTATGCCATTTTTAGACTATGCAATGGTCGACTCAACACGCCAGTTAGTCTTTGCGTTAAGCAAGCCAAGGCCACTACCAACCGTTTTGACCATCTTCAATGCGCAGGGAGAAAAACTATTTTGGTCTGCACCTCCTGAAGGCGCATTTTTCTATTACTTAACTTTCAACCTGTCAAAGGAAGTGGTTGTAGTCTGTAGCTATGCGGAAAAGCAAAACGGCTGGCATGATTGGTTTTATTCCTGGGATATGAAGCGTAATGCTTTGTCTCAATTGGGCCCTGCGTATTAACATCAAAAGCGCCAAAAAACGATAACAATAAACGGTGGCAAAAGAGGGACTGTATCAGCAGTTCCAACAAGCGGTTTAAAAGCAGAGCTAGGAGGCAAAGGATGAGCACGGTTTACATTGTCATTTTAACCTATATCAAACCCCTTGAAGAGGTTGACACAGCGATACCAGCTCATGTGGCGTGGCTAAAAAAGGGTTATGCAGAGGGGATATTTCTGGCTTCCGGAAGACGGATCCCAAGAACCGGTGGAGTCATTCTCGCCAAATCTGAGAGTCTTGCCGCTCTTGAAGAGCGCTTGCGCGAGGATCCTTTTCAGGCGTTAAAGCTTGCGACTGCCGAAATCATTCCCTTTGAACCCAGTTTGAAGGCAGAACTTTTAGACAACGTGTTTTGACGCCGCAATAAAAAAATCCACGCCAGGGCGTGGATTTTTTTGACTCAAGACGAATCAGACGTTAAACAGGAAGTTCATTACGTCGCCATCTTTAACGATATAATCTTTCCCTTCCGCACGCATCTTGCCTGCTTCTTTCGCGCCTTGCTCACCCTTGTAGGTGATGAAGTCTTCAAACGCGATGGTCTGCGCACGAATAAAGCCTTTCTCGAAGTCGGTGTGGATTTTACCCGCCGCCTGAGGTGCAGTTGCACCCACAGGGATGGTCCACGCACGCACTTCCTTCACGCCAGCGGTGAAGTAGGTCTGCAGGTTCAGCAGCTCATAGCCTGCGCGGATCACGCGGTTCAGACCCGGCTCTTCCAGACCCAGCTCGGCCATGAACTCTTCACGGTCGGCATCGTCCAGCTCGGCGATATCGGATTCAACGGCAGCGCACACGGCAACAACCACAGAACCTTCAGCCGCCGCAATTTCACGCACTTTGTCGAGGTACGGGTTGTTCTCGAAACCGTCTTCGTTAACGTTGGCGATGTACATGGTTGGCTTCAGGGTCAGGAAGCTCAGGTATTTGATTGCCGCTTTGTCTTCTTCAGTCAGGTTTTTCAGCGCGCGCAGCATGCCGGCGTTTTCCAGCTGTGGCAGACATTTTTCCAGCGCAGCCAGTTCCGCTTTCGCGTCCTTGTCGCCGCCTTTGGCTTTCTTCTGCACGCGGTGAATCGCGCGTTCGCAGGTGTCGAGGTCAGAGAGCGCCAGCTCGGTGTTGATGACGTCGATGTCGTCGGCCGGATCCACTTTGTTGTTGACGTGGATAATGTTGTCGTTCTCGAAGCAGCGCACAACGTGGCCGATCGCTTCGGTTTCACGAATGTTGGTCAGGAACTGGTTGCCCAGGCCTTCACCTTTGGATGCGCCTTTTACCAGGCCCGCGATGTCCACGAATTCCATGGTGGTTGGCAGAATGCGCTGTGGCTTAACGATTTCCGCGAGCTGATCCAGACGCGGGTCAGGCATTGGCACAACGCCGGTGTTAGGTTCGATGGTACAGAACGGGAAGTTCGCCGCTTCGATACCCGCTTTGGTAAGCGCGTTAAACAGGGTGGATTTGCCCACGTTTGGCAGACCGACAATACCGCATTTGAATCCCATTTCTAAATCACCTTAATATCTTGATAATCAATCCGTTAACGATAACCGACTGATGAAAAGTAAATAACTACGCCTATTATACACGTAACCCGCATGACGCGCGGTAAAAATGCCGTACCGGGTGGATTATTGCGCTTTGAAAGCGTGTAAGCGGTTTGTCGCTTTGGTTAGCCCGTCTTTCAGCCAGATTTCGGTGCAGCGCGCCGCTTCGTCTACCGCTTCGTCAATTAGTTTCTGCTCTGAAACCGGGGGTTTACCCAGAACAAAACCGACAACTTTGTTTTTATCGCCCGGATGGCCGATTCCCACGCGCAAACGGTGAAAATTCGGGTTATTGCCCAGCTTGCTGATGATGTCTTTTAGACCGTTGTGGCCGCCGTGCCCGCCACCCAGCTTGAATTTTGCCACGCCAGGCGGGAGATCCAGCTCATCGTGAGCCACCAGAATTTCATCCGGATTGATGCGATAAAAGGTTGCCATTGCCGCCACGGCTTTACCGCTCAGGTTCATAAAGGTGGTGGGCACCAGTAAGCGAACATCCGCGCCTGCAAGGTTGATACGTGAGGTATACCCGAAGAATTTAGGTTCTTCACGCAGGGGAGCACGTAACCGCTCGGCCAGCAGATCGACGTACCATGCCCCGGCATTGTGGCGGGTGGCCGCATACTCTGCGCCCGGGTTGGCGAGGCCGACAATCAGTTTAATCGTCACGATTCAATTCCTAATGGGTTCCAGATCTGGCGCGTAGTTTACTGTCTGGCGCGCCGCTTGACAAAATTCTGCGATCTTCACAGTGAGATACGAATAATTACTTATTTGAACAATTAGAATTTCAAGCTGTTCAAAGTCTTATTTGTAAACTTTTGTTTGGGAGTTATCTGTAATTGTGATCATTCACGCAACTCATAAAAGGGGCGTTGTCTATACTTTACACACAAGGATTAGGGGCTTTTCCCCTGACGACCCAAAGTTCCGGAGGTGACACATGAAACGCAAAAACGCTTCGTTACTCGGTAACGTGCTGATGGGATTGGGGCTGTTCGTGATGGTAGCCGGCGTGGGTTATTCAATTTTAAACCAGTTGCCGCAGTTTGACCTACCGCAATACTTTGCGCATGGCGCAATATTAAGCATCTTTGTTGGCGCAGTATTGTGGCTGGCAGGGGCTCGCGTGAGCGGCCATGAGGAAGTGTGTGACAAATACTGGTGGGTGCGCCACTACGACAAACGCTGTCGTCGCGACCAGCATAAGCACAGCTAGTGCTGCGATATCGAACACCGAAACGGCTCCCGAGGGAGTCGTTTTTTTTTGCATCAAGGGTTGACCCTCACGTAACGTAAGGCTCCAGAGTGGCGGCACTGGCAAAGAAAAGGAGCAGTTATGTTGATTCAGGTGGGTGAGCTGGCAAAACGGGCCGGCATCACCGTGCGAACATTGCATCACTATGAGCAAACAGGGTTGTTGCTGCCTTCTGCCAGAAGCGCGGCAGGCTACCGGCTTTACAACCTGGCGGATGTTCAGCGTCTGCACATGATCCAGGCGCTGGCAAAAGCGGGGCTGGAACTTGCTGACATCAGGGATTTTCTGGAACAGGAGTCGCTATCGTTAACGGAGCTCCTCGATGCGCAAATCAGCCTGCTGGATAAGCAGCTGCGCAGCATAAATACGCTGCGCGACCGGCTGATGGATTTACGCACCGGGCTTCTCGACGATGCGACCCCGGATCTGGAATCCTGGCTACAGACTCTGGAGTTAATGAATATGTACGATCGCTGGTTTAGCAAAGAAGAGTTACAGCAGCTGCCGTTTGCGGTGCAGAAGGATGCGCTGGCGGCTATCTGGACGGGGCTGGTTGCGGAGGCCAGCGCGCTGCTGGAACAACGTGTACCCGTGACTGACGCGCGGGCGATGGACCTGGCTACGCGCTGGATGGCTCGCCTGGAGCAGGACACGGCGGGCAGGCCGGAGTTTCTCACCCGGCTGAACGACATGCACAGCGTTGAGCCACAGATGCAGGCGCAGACCGGCATTACGCCGGAGATGACCGATTACATTACGCGGGCGTTTGCCGAATCGAAGCTTATTATCTGGGAGAAATATCTCTCTGCCGAAGAGATGGCATTTACCCGTAAGCACTACTTTGACCGCATGATGGAGTGGCCGCCGCTGGTGGCGAAGCTGCACCAGGCGCAGCGGGAACATCTCGACCCTGCCTCTGACGGTGCGCAAAAGCTTGCCGAAAACTGGCTGGCGCTGTTCCAGTCTTACGCGGGCACGAACCCGGAGACCCAGCAAAAGTTTCGCGTGGCCATGCAGCAGGAGCCGCATCTGATGAAGGGAACATGGATGACGCCTGCCGTGCTTGGGTGGCTGCAGCAGGCTATCGGGGTGATGATGCAGAGACGTTTCTCTGCATCAGGTGGCTCACAGATCCGCTAACGCGGCTTCACGGTTTGGGTAGAAGGAGAGTCGGCCAGGGATAGGCTGCACGCCCGCGCGCGCCATGGTGCGCAGGGGCTGGAACTCCAGGTTACTCACCCGCAGCTCGCAGCCTTCCGGCAGACGTTTCACAAAGCGCTGGAAGGCATCCAGCCCGCCGGCATCCAGCACCGGTACGGCATCCCACTTCAGCACCACAATCCGCTTGCCCGCGATGCGGGACTCCAGATCGCTGAACAATCCTTCCGCCGCGGCGAAAAACAGCGGGCCAATCACGCGCAGCACCAGCACGTCATCAGGCACCTCCACGTTAACCGGGGAGAGGCGCGTCATCTGCGCAATGCGGCGCATAAACAGCAGGGAAGCGAGCACGATCCCTACGCTGATGGCGATGACCATATCGAACAGCACGGTCAGCGACATGCAGATTAGCATCACGATGATGTCGTCCTTCGGCGCGCGACGCAGCAGGTTCACCACCTTATGCGCCTCACTCATGTTCCACGCCACCATCAGCAGCAGCGCCGCCATTGCAGAGAGCGGGAGCCAGGAGAGCCACGGAGCTAGAATGAGTAGGGCGAGGATCACCAGCACGGAGTGGATAACCGCAGAAACCGGTGAGGTTGCCCCGGCGCGCACGTTTGCCGCAGAACGGGCGATAGCCGCCGTGGCCGTAATACCGCCGAAGAACGGCGCGATGAGGTTGCCTAATCCCTGGCCGACCAGCTCGCCGTTCGCTTTGTGCTTTGTGCCGGTCATGCCGTCGAGCACCACGGCGCAGAGCAGGGACTCAATCGCCCCCAGCATCGCCATAGAGAACGCCGCAGGAAGCAGGGCGCGAAGGGAGTCCCAGCTTAGGGTAAAGCTGGAGCCGGGCATGTCCCACGGCAACACCAGCTGCGGTAACAGCTGCGGAATGCCGCTGCCCTGTGAACCGTCCGCCAGAACATAGTGGAACTGCGAGCCGATGGTGGCAACGTGTCCGCCGAGCATATTCACGACGGCCATCACCGCACAGCCCAGCAGCAGCGCGGGAAGATGGCCCGGTAGACGAATTCCCAGACGAGGCCAGACGATCAGCGTACCCAGCGTCACAATCCCGATGGCGGCGTCGCCCAGGTTCGCAGTCGGCAGCGCCATAAACAGCGCGCCCACTTTTTGCAGGTAGTGTTCAGGAACGTGAGCCATTTGCAGGCCCAGGAAATCCTTGATTTGCATCGTCCCGATGGTGATACCGATCCCGGAGGTGAACCCCAACGTCACGGAAAGGGGGATGTACTCGATCAGGCGCCCAAAGCGGGCCAGGCCAAACAGAATTAAAAAGACCCCGGACATCAGGGTGGCGACCAGCAGGCCTGCCAGACCAAACTGCTGCGAAACGGGGTAGAGGATCACCACAAAAGCGGCGGTCGGGCCGGAGACGCTAAAGCGTGAACCGCCGGTCAGGGCGATGACGATCCCGGCAACGGCCGAGGTGTACAGGCCGTACTGCGGTGCAACGCCGCTGCCAATCGCCAGCGCCATCGCCAGCGGGATGGCGATAATGCCGACGGTGATCCCGGCAATCAGGTCACGTACAAAGCGTGACGAGGTGTACTTCTCTTTCCAGCAGGCGTCGATGAGGGCGCGAAAGGGCAGAACATGTGAGGAGGTTACGTTTTTCACAATTATCTATCATCCGTATGCGCATCATCTGTCATATGAATGGCAGGTGAAGGAGGCATTAATCATACAAATAAAACCCAGAGACAAAAAAACCCGCCGCAGCGGGTTTTTGGGCCGTGTCCGATTAGTGTTCGAACATTGCAGAGATGGATTCTTCGTTGCTGATACGACGAATCGCTTCGGCCAGCATCCCGGACAGGGTCAGGGTACGCACGTTTGGCAGTGCCTTGATCTCGTCGCTCAGTGGGATGGTATCGCATACTACAACTTCGTCAATAACGGAGTTGCGCAGGTTGTTTACCGCATTGCCGGAGAAGATCGGGTGGGTCGCGTAAGCGAACACGCGCTTGGCACCACGCTCTTTCAGCGCTTCAGCGGCTTTACACAGCGTACCGCCGGTATCGATCATGTCGTCAACCAGCACGCAGTCACGGCCAGCCACGTCACCGATGATGTGCATCACCTGAGAAACGTTAGCGCGCGGACGGCGTTTGTCGATGATTGCCATGTCGGTATCGTTCAGCAGCTTAGCGATAGCGCGAGCACGTACCACGCCGCCGATGTCCGGAGAAACCACGATTGGGTTGTCCAGGTTCAGCTGCAGCATGTCTTCCAGCAGGATTGGGCTGCCGAATACGTTATCAACCGGGACGTCGAAGAAGCCCTGGATCTGCTCTGCGTGCAGGTCAACGGTCAGTACGCGGTCAACGCCGACGCTGGACAGGAAGTCAGCGACAACTTTAGCGGTGATTGGCACACGCGCGGAACGAACGCGACGGTCCTGACGGGCATAGCCGAAGTAAGGAATAACAGCAGTGATACGGCCTGCTGAAGCACGACGCAGGGCGTCGACCATAACAACCAGTTCCATCAGGTTGTCGTTTGTTGGAGCACAGGTGGACTGGATGATGAAAATATCACCACCGCGTACATTTTCGTTGATTTGTACGCTGACTTCGCCGTCGCTAAAGCGACCTACGGCGGCGTCGCCGAGGGAAGTGTACAGGCGGTTGGCAATACGTTGTGCTAGTTCCGGGGTGGCGTTACCAGCAAAAAGCTTCATATCAGGCACGAGAAGAACCTCAGGCATGCGTCCAGTGGTGGATAGCGTTCGCCGCAAACTGTGCGGGCCAGGCGAAGGCTATCCAGGCGGTGTATTAAAGAGCGCGATGCAACGTCTGGCACAGGGTGACGTTGTCACCGAAACTCAGTCTGCGCCAGAATGGCGTGCTGCAGGGGGGACGTGTTCATCCCGCGCGCTACAAAACCATGCAGCCAAACCGGCGCTTGCTCAAGCACCTGACGAGCGGCGGATTCGGTGTCAAATTCAGCAAAGACACAGGCCCCTGTACCAGTCAGGCGCGACGGCGCGTATTCTAACAGCCAGGAAAGCACCGCATCAACCTCGCGAAAACGTTTTCTTGCGATATCCTCGCAATCGTTGCTGAATTCACAATTTAATAACGTTTCTATTGACCGAACCGGGGTATCTCTTTTCAGGTCTGGATCTTTAAAGATGACCGGGGTCGGAATGCTTACGCGAGGGTGGGCCACCAGATACCATTTTTCCGGCGGTTCAGCCGGGGAGAGGATCTCACCCACGCCCTCGGCAAAGGCCGCGTGACCGCGCACAAATACCGGGACATCCGCGCCCAGCGTCAGGCCTAAAGCGGCCAGCTCGTCCTGCGACAGCCCGCAACCCCAGAGGTGGTTCAGGGCAACCAGCACCGTGGCGGCGTTAGATGAGCCACCGCCCAGCCCGCCGCCCATCGGCAGACGTTTCTCGATGCGGATGTTCGCACCGCTTCCTGCCGGCAATCGTCCGGCGTCTGCCGCGGCTTTCATCAGCAGGCGCGCAGCGCGAACGATCAGGTTGTCCTCATGCGCCACGCCTTCGACCGGCGTCAGGAGGCAAATCTGCCCGTCCTGGCGCAGCTCGATAGAGATCGTATCGCCGTAGTCAATAAACTGAAACAGCGTCTGCAGGGTGTGGTACCCGTCAGCACGCTGGCCGGTAATGTATAAAAACAGGTTCAGTTTTGCCGGAGAGGGCCAGTGGGTCATCATTTAACGATCCAGTTGTCCATTTTCAGCTTGATGCGCTGGCTGCCCTGGGTCAGTTCCATATTCGATGGCAGCGACGGTTTACTCTTGCCGTCATAGTCGTTGTACACCACTTTCCAGGTTTTGCCGTTCTGCGTGTAGCTCATCTGGCTCAGGCGGTATTGATCGTCAAGCGTGTAGTCGGTTGCCTCACCCGGCAGGCCAAGGATCCACTGGCGCAGGCTGTTGAGCGGGATAGGCATTCCGGTCAGCTTGCGGATCATCTCTTCGGCATCGGCCGCGGTGTAGTGCTGGCCTTTATTATCGGTGATCTGCGCTTCGCCCGGCTTAGCGATAAGCTCCAGCTCGGTGCTGCCCAGCGGGTTCAGCAGCAGCAGGCGATAGTTGTCCTGACCCGTTTGCTGCCAAAAGAAACGTGCATAAACCTTTTGCTCGTCAGAGAGATAGGCGAAGGCGCCGCGGGTCTGGTACTGGCTCAAATTACGGACGTCCTGCTGGTGCTGACGCCACTGCGGTGAATCAGGGCTTTTGCCCGGGCCTTTTGGTTGGGTGACGGTACATGCGGTCAGAACCAGTGCCGCCAGCGGCAGCAGGCGAATCAGTCGGGTCATAATGAGGACAAATCCTTGAGATACGTTGCAGTTATGACTGTTAATGCTAGCGTCGAAGGGGGCTACCGTCTACGTTCAAATTATCTCAAAGCGTGGCGTAAGCTATTACTCCGAAAGGGGGCAGTCCCTTTTATTGATCTCGCGCATCCTGTATGATGCGTTCTGCTAACCTTATTAACGCTGGTACTACTCCCGCTCAACATGACCCTATTAGCACTCGGCATCAACCACAAAACGGCCCCGGTTTCGCTGCGAGAACGCGTTACGTTTTCGCCGGATACGCTTGACCTGGCGCTGGACAGCCTGCTTGCACAGCCGATGGTGCAGGGTGGCGTGGTGCTCTCGACGTGCAACCGTACCGAACTGTATTTAAGCGTGGAAGAGCAGGATAACCTGCATGAAGCGCTGATCCGCTGGCTATGCGACTACCACAACCTTAATGAAGACGAGCTGCGCAACAGCCTGTACTGGCATCAGGACAACGATGCCGTCAGCCATCTGATGCGCGTCGCCAGCGGGCTGGATTCGCTGGTGCTGGGCGAGCCGCAAATTCTGGGGCAGGTGAAAAAAGCGTTTGCGGATTCGCAAAAAGGGCACCTGAAGGCCAGCGAGCTGGAGCGCATGTTCCAGAAATCGTTCTCCGTGGCGAAGCGTGTGCGAACCGAAACCGACATTGGTGCCAGTGCGGTTTCTGTTGCTTTCGCGGCCTGCACCCTTGCGCGCCAAATCTTTGAATCCCTCTCAACCGTCACCGTAATGCTGGTGGGAGCGGGCGAAACCATCGAACTTGTGGCGCGCCATCTGCGCGAGCATAAAGTGAAGAAGATGATTATCGCCAACCGCACCCGCGAACGCGCGCAGGTGCTGGCGGATGAAGTGGGGGCAGAGGTGGTTGCCCTGAGCGACATCGATGAACGTCTGAAAGAGGCGGACATTATTATCAGCTCTACCGCCAGTCCGCTGCCGATCATCGGTAAAGGGATGGTGGAGCGCGCGCTGAAGTCCCGTCGTAATCAGCCTATGCTGCTGGTGGATATCGCCGTTCCGCGCGATGTGGAGCCGGAAGTCGGCAAGCTGGCTAACGCCTACCTCTACAGCGTGGATGACCTGCAAAGCATCATTTCGCACAACCTCGCTCAGCGTAAAGCGGCGGCTGTTCAGGCGGAAACCATTGTCGAGCAGGAAACCAGTGAGTTTATGGCCTGGCTGCGCGCGCAAAGCGTCAGCGAGACCATCCGCGAGTACCGCGGGCAGGCGGAGCAGGTGCGTGACGACCTGACTGCCAAAGCGTTAGCGGCCCTTGAACAGGGTGGCGACGCACACGCAATAATGCAGGATCTGGCGTGGAAACTGACCAACCGCCTGATCCATGCGCCAACCAAATCTCTTCAGCAGGCAGCCCGTGACGGGGATGATGAACGCCTGACTATTCTGCGCAACAGCCTCGGGCTGGAATAGCGCCCTATACCCATTTTCTAAGACAAGGTGCACTTACGCCTATGAAGCCTTCTATCGTCGCTAAACTGGAAGCTCTGCACGAGCGCCATGAAGAAGTACAGGCGCTGCTCGGCGATGCCGGGACCATTGCGGACCAGGAACGTTTTCGCGCGCTTTCACGTGAGTACGCGCAGTTAAGTGATGTTTCTAAATGCTTTACCGACTGGCGACAGGTTCAGGAAGATATCGAAACCGCGCAGATGATGCTCGACGATCCTGAAATGCGCGAGATGGCGCAGGAAGAGTTACAGGATGCGAAAGCGCGTTCTGAAGAGATGGAGCAGCAGCTTCAGGTTCTTCTGCTGCCGAAAGATCCGGACGATGAGCGTAACGCGTTTGTGGAAGTTCGCGCCGGTACCGGCGGTGACGAAGCGGCCCTGTTTGCCGGGGATCTGTTCCGCATGTACAGCCGCTACGCCGAATCGCGTCGCTGGCGCGTGGAGATCATGAGCGCCAACGAAGGCGAGCATGGCGGCTACAAAGAGGTTATCGCCAAGATCAGCGGCGACGGCGTGTACGGCCGTCTTAAGTTTGAATCCGGCGGCCATCGCGTGCAGCGCGTGCCGGCCACTGAATCCCAGGGTCGCATTCACACCTCAGCCTGTACGGTGGCGGTGATGCCGGAGCTGCCGGAAGCGGAACTGCCGGACATCAACCCGGCCGATCTGCGCATCGACACCTTCCGTTCCTCCGGGGCGGGCGGTCAGCACGTTAACACCACCGACTCCGCCATCCGAATTACCCACCTGCCGACCGGCATCGTCGTCGAATGTCAGGACGAGCGTTCGCAGCACAAAAACAAAGCCAAAGCGCTGTCCGTGCTGGGCGCGCGTATTCACGCGGCGGAAATGGCGAAACGCCAGCAGGCGGAAGCGTCTACGCGTCGTAACCTGTTAGGCAGCGGCGATCGCAGCGACCGTAACCGCACCTACAACTTCCCGCAGGGCCGCGTGACCGACCACCGTATCAACCTGACGCTCTACCGTCTGGACGAGGTAATGGAAGGTAAGCTGGATATGCTGATTGAGCCTATCGTGCAGGAATACCAGGCCGACCAGCTGGCGGCGCTGTCCGAGCAGGAATAATGGATTTCCAGCGCTGGTTACGCCAGGCCACCGGTGAGCTTTCAGAAAGCGAAAGCCCTAAGCGCGACGCCGAAATTTTGCTTGAGTACGTGACGGGCAAAGCCCGCACGTATCTGCTGGCCTTCGGTGAAACCGAACTCACCGCAGAGCAGGAGGCGCAGCTGGCCGCGCTGCTCGCCCGCCGTAAAACCGGCGAGCCGGTGGCGCATCTGGTCGGGGAACGCGAGTTCTGGTCTTTACCCCTGTTCGTCTCAGCGGCGACGCTGATCCCGCGCCCCGACACCGAGTGTCTGGTGGAGCAGGCGCTGGCGCGTTTACCCGCAGAGGCCTGCCGCATTCTCGACCTCGGTACCGGCACCGGTGCTATCGCGTTGGCGCTCGCCACCGAGCGGCCCGATTGCGCGGTAACGGCGGTCGATGTGATGCCCGACGCGGTGGCGCTGGCGCAGCGTAACGTGGAGCGACTGGGCGTGGCTAACGTGACCGTGCTGCAGAGCAGCTGGTTTAGCGCGCTGGAGAAGCAGACCTTCGGGATGATTGTCAGTAACCCGCCCTATATCGACGAGCAGGACCCGCACCTGGCTCAGGGGGATGTCCGCTTCGAACCGCTGACGGCGCTGGTCGCCGCCAACGACGGGTTAGCCGATCTTGACCATATTGTGACAACGTCACGACAGCATTTACTTCCCGGCGGCTGGCTGCTGGTGGAGCATGGCTGGACGCAGGGTGAAGCCGTGCGTGCGCTCTTTACGCAGGCGGGTTACGCCGCCGTCGAGACCTGCCGCGACTATGGCGGTAACGAACGCCTGACGCTGGGGCAGTGGCCGTGAGCCTGTTTACCGTACTTATTACCGTCCACCTGATTTCCGTTGCGCTGACCATCGGCTTTTTCATCGTGCGTTACTGGTGGCGCTACAGCAATAATCCGCTGATGGATGCCCGCTGGGTGCGTGTCGCGCCGCACTGTGTCGACACGGTGTTGTTCCTTTCCGGTGCCGGGCTCATGTGGAAGACCGGCTATCTGCCATTTACTGATAAAGGCGCATGGCTGACTGAAAAGCTGTTTGGCGTTATCATCTACATCGTTTTGGGTTTTATCGCGCTTGGGCGTCGTCGTCCGCGCAGCCAGCAGGTTGGGTTTATCGCCTTTCTGCTGGGTCTGGTGGTGCTGTACATCATCATTAAACTCGCCACCACAAGAATACCGTTACTGGGGTAAGTCATGAGGTCCTTAGCCGATTTCGAATTTAATAAAGTGCCGCTCTGCGATGGCATGATCCTGATTTCGGAGATGATCCGCGACGATTTTACGTCGCAGTATGTCTACGATGAGCTGGAGAGTCTGGTTAGCCTGGCGCGCGAAGAGATCAATCAGGCGCGTCCGCAGGACTGGCAGCTGGAGAAGCTCCTTGAGCTTTTCTACGGCGAATGGGGTTTCTGCGACACGCGTGGCGTGTACCGCCTGTCTGACGCATTATGGCTGGACCAGGTCTTAAAAAATCGTCAGGGTAGCGCGGTTGCGCTGGGCTCTATTTTGCTGTGGGTCGCGCACCGTCTGGATATTCCGCTGGTGCCGGTCATTTTTCCAACGCAGATGATCCTGCGTGCAGAGTGGCTGGACGGTGAGATGTGGCTCATTAATCCGTTTAACGGCGACACGCTGGATGAGCATACGCTGGATGTCTGGCTGAAAGGCAATATCAGCCCGGTGGCCGAGCTCTTTAATGAAGATCTCGATGAAGCCGACAACGCTGAAGTCATCCGCAAGCTGCTGGATACGCTGAAGTCCGCCCTGATGGAAGAGCGTCAGATGGAGCTGGCCCTGCGCGCCAGCGAAGTGTTGCTGCAGTTTAATCCGGAAGATCCGTACGAAATTCGCGACCGCGGGCTGATTTATGCCCAGCTCGATTGCGAACACGTGGCGCTGAACGACCTGAACTATTTCGTCGAGCAGTGCCCGGAAGATCCGATCAGCGAAATGATCCGCGCGCAGATCAACGCGATCTCGCACAAGCAAATTACACTGCATTAATCTTAATTCCGATTCACACCTGAATAAGGCGATCCTATGAAACAAAAAGTGGTTAGCATTGGTGATATCAACGTGGCAAACGACCTGCCGTTCGTGCTGTTTGGCGGTATGAACGTGCTGGAATCCCGCGATCTCGCTATGCGCATCTGCGAACACTACGTGACCGTGACCCAGAAGCTGGGCATCCCGTACGTGTTTAAAGCCTCTTTTGACAAAGCCAACCGCTCCTCCATTCACTCTTACCGTGGCCCGGGCCTGGAAGAGGGGATGAAAATCTTCCAGGAGCTGAAACAGACCTTTGGCGTGAAAGTGATCACCGACGTGCACGAAGCCTCTCAGGCGCAGCCTGTGGCTGACGTGGTGGACGTGATTCAGCTCCCGGCGTTCCTGGCTCGCCAGACTGACCTGGTCGAAGCGATGGCGAAAACGGGCGCGGTGATCAACGTGAAAAAACCGCAGTTCGTGAGCCCTGGCCAGATGGGCAACATCGTCGATAAGTTTATCGAAGGCGGCAACGACAAAGTTATCCTGTGCGACCGTGGCGCTAACTTCGGTTACGACAACCTGGTTGTGGATATGCTGGGCTTCAGCGTAATGAAGAACGTCTCTAACCAGTCTCCGGTTATTTTCGACGTGACCCACGCGCTGCAGTGCCGCGACCCGTTTGGCGCTGCGTCTGGCGGCCGTCGTGCGCAGGTAACCGAACTGGCGCGCGCCGGTATGGCGACCGGCCTGGCAGGTCTGTTCATTGAAGCGCACCCGGATCCGGATAACGCGAAATGCGACGGCCCGTCCGCGCTGCCGCTGGCTAAGCTGGAGCCGTTCCTGAAACAGATCAAAGCGATTGACGATCTGGTGAAAAGCTTCGACGAGCTGGATACCAGCAAATAATAAAAAACCCGCTTCGGCGGGTTTTTTTATGGGGCATATTGCCGGGTGGCGCTGCGCTTACCCGGCCTACAGAACCCGTAGGCCCTGCAAGCGAAGCGCCGCTGGGCAAAAAGGCTACGCAAATATCGTCATCAGATACGCAATAAACAAGGCCATATGCGCCGCCCCGTTCAGCACGTTGGTGCGCCCGGTAGAGAACGAAATCTGACACAGCAGTAACGATGCCACCATCACAATCATCTCTGGTGCGCCCAGCGCAAACTGCAGTTCGTTGCCGGTCATAAAGGCAATCAGCGTCACCACCGGTACGGTGAGTGAAATGGTCGCCAGTACCGAGCCGAAAAAGAGATTCATTGCGCGCTGAACCTGATTGTTCAATACGGCCTTCAGCGCGCCCAGCCCTTCAGGGGACAGAATCAGCAGCGCCACCAGGAAGCCGGTAAACGCCACCGGCGCGTTCAGCTCGGTTAACAGTGTCTCGAGCGGGTTGGCGTTCATCTTGGTCACGGCAATCACCGCAATCAGATGTACGATCAGCCAAACCGTATGCCACGCGCTGCTGTGGGCCGACGGCTTACCGTGGTGCGGGTCATCGTCGTCGCCGTCGTCTTCATGCTCGTACACAAACAGGCTCTGGTGCGTTTTCGTCTGTATCAGCAGGAATACGCCGTACATGGCGGCGGAAATGAGCGCGACCAGCAGCGCCTGGCCGGTAGAAAAGTTTGCGCCCGGCAGCGCCATCGGGAAGACCAGCACAATAATCGCCAGCGGGAAGAGGGCAATCAGATACTGTTTAATGCCGAACAGGTTCATGTACTGGGTTGCGAATTTGCGTCCGCCCAGTAACAGAGAGAAGCCCACCAGGCCGCCCGTCACAATCATAATGATTGAGTAGAGCGTGTCGCGCATCAGCGTCGGTGCGGCGTCACCGGTCGCCATAAGCGCGGAAATCAGGCTGACTTCGAGAATAACAACGGAAAGGCTGAGAATTAACGATCCGTACGGTTCGCCCAGACGGTGGGCCAGTACGTCCGCATGGCGAACAACGCTAAATGCGCTGGTTAAAATACCGACCAGAGCCAGAATATTGATACCAACCACCACTGGCAGTGACTGACTGCTTCCCCAGAAGAGCAGCACAGCCAGTGCCAGAACCGGGAAAATGAGTGACGACTCCTTGTGGCGGGTCTTTACCGCCTCGTGTGTTGCTGTCATGTGCTTCTCCATCAATGCAGGTGCTTGTAATTATAGATACATTTTTGAGGTCATTAAATTAACAGATCTCTGTTAAATACCCTTTATTTTTTACTTAATTTTACCCTTTGTCATAATTTCACTGCTTGATGTCTATAATGCGTAATTTGCATTTAATACTCTTTAAATAACAGCAAATTATAATTCATAGTTATCCATAAATTTCTGTCGGGTGGCACCCTGACGTATCGTCGTCCACACTTATCTCTTTAGCCAAAAGAGAGGTTAGTGATGCCCTATAAAACGAAACGCGAATTACCGGATAACGTACAAAACGTGCTTCCCGCTCACGCGCAGGATATCTACAAAGAGGCGTTTAACAGCGCCTGGGATCAGTACAAAGATAAGGACGATCGCCGGGATGATGCCAGCCGTGAAGAGACGGCGCACAAAGTCGCCTGGGCCGCAGTAAAACATGAATATGAGAAAGGGGACGATGATAAATGGCATAAAAAGAAATAGCCGTGAAATTATTCGCTGCCTTCATTTTGACTTTTCAGGCGGTTGAACTTTCGTTGTATTGCAACTGGTCCGCTAATTGCTTATCGTTATTTAACTGCTGGCAAAATGACCAGCACCTAAGGCCGGGAAGGCGAATTACAGATGTCGCAAGGAAGCATGCAGTGGCGGAGGTGGAAAGTGTTAACGCGTGATTTCTTAATGAAGGCAGATTGTAAGACGGCATTTGGTGCTATTGAGGAATCGCTTCTCTGGTCAGCTGAACAACGTGCGGCGTCGCTCGCTGCTACGCTTGCCTGCCGCCCGGATGATGGCCCGGTATGGATTTTTGGCTACGGTTCGCTGATGTGGAACCCGGCTCTGGAATTTGTCGAATCGGCAACGGGTACGCTCCCTGGCTGGCATCGGGCATTTTGCCTGCGCCTGACGGCCGGACGCGGCAGCGCGTGCCAGCCGGGACGCATGCTTGCACTGAAAGAGGGCGGACGCACCACGGGCGTAGCGTATCGCCTTCCGGATGCCACGCTGGAAGAGGAGCTCACGCTGCTCTGGAAGCGTGAAATGATCACCGGCTGCTATATGCCAAGCTGGTGCAAGCTGGAACTGGATGACGGACGCACCGTCAATGCGCTGGTCTTTATTATGGACCCGCGCCACCCGCTGTATGAAGCGGACACCCGCACGCAGGTGATTGCCCCGCTAATTGCCGCCGCCAGCGGGCCGCTGGGCACCAACGCGCAGTATCTCTTCTCCCTCGATCAGGAGCTGACCCGCCTCGGCATGAAGGACGATTGTCTGAATGAGCTGGTGGTGAAGGTGAAGGCGCTGCTGGAAGGGAACCCGCTCAACGGTACGCTGCGACCGGGTTTTGCCTGATAATACGCCCGGCTCGCCGGGCGTTTGATTTTATGCGGCCACGTAGCTGACGGAATGCTCCAGCGACTGACTGTGGCTGTCGATCAGCACATCCCACGTGCCGGTATACGGCACGGTAAGCCAGGCCTTATCGTCCTGTACGGTCAGAATATCCGCCTGGGACTGTTTTTGCGCTTTCGAACTCATCAGATGAATACGACAGCGTTCTGAGCAACGCACCACTACCGTATCCCCGCCAAACAGTTTCAAACTTGTTTTTACCAGTGCCATTTTTTACCCCGTAGTCTTAAACAACGCTCTCCCTGCTGCCATATCCGAGCGTGATGTTGTTCACAATTCACTCATGGCATAACACCAAAGGGGGAGGGTCGGGATGCTGATTTTGATCAAAAAATGGCATAACGATTAAACAAAAATGACAAAATTCCTCAAAATTTCCGCTGGCGCGCGTTTTACCCGCTAAACGCGCGCCGGAAGAACATTAAATGCGGAAATGGCCGGCGGTTTCAGCAAGGTCGCCCGCCTGGCTCTGCAGGGCACCCGCGGCGGCGGCGGACTCCACCACCAACTCGGCGTTCTGCTGCACCATGCGGTCGAGATGGGTCACCGCGTGGTTGATCTCGTGAATGCCTTTCATCTGCTCGCTGGTGGCGATGGAGATTTCGCGCATGATGCCGGAGACGCTGCCGATGCTGGAGCGGATCTCATCCATGCTTTCGCCTGCCAGATGCACGTAGCGGGAGCCGGTAGCCACGCTGTCGGTGGTGGAATCAATCAGCGATTTGATCTCTTTCGCCGCCTGGGCGCTGCGGCTCGCCAGGTTACGCACTTCGCCTGCCACCACGGCAAACCCGCGACCCTGCTCCCCGGCACGGGCCGCTTCTACAGACGCGTTCAGCGCCAGGATGTTGGTCTGGAAAGCAATACCGTCAATCACGCTGGTGATATCGCCAATTTTTGCCGACGCGACTTCAATGGACTGCATGGTGCTGATCGCCTGCGATACCACCTCACCGCCGCGCGCCGCGGCCGCGGAGGCCTTGCTTGCCTGGTCGTTCGCTTCGGCTGCCGATTCATTGGACTGCGTCACCGAGGCGGTGATCTGCTCCACGGCGCTCGCCGTCTCGCGCAGGCTGGACGCCGCCTGCTCGGTACGCCCGGAGAGATCCTGGTTACCTGCGGCAATCTCCTGCGCGGCATTTTTCACCGATTCACTGGCATCGCGAAGCTGTACCATCACCACCGAGAGCTTATCGCTGAAGGCGTTAAAGGCCTGAGCAATCTGCGCGACTTCGTCCTCGCCGCTGTCCGGAAGTCGCTGCGACAGATCGTTGGTCCCGTTGGCAATGTTGTGCATCGCGTCGCGAATATCAGACAGACGCTTCAGCAGGCGGGCAATCAGGAAATGGACGATGACCGCGCTCAGCAGCGCCAGGATCACCAGCGAAATCGCCGACGCTTTAAGCAGGGAATGCATGCCGGAGGTGGCGTCGCCGCTGTCGAGGGCGACGACCAGCAGCCAGTTCGTGCCCGGCACGGCTGTCGCCACGAAGGTTTTCTCGACGTCGTTCAGCGTTCCGTCGACCGGATTACCGCCTTTTAGCGCAGCAAAATCGATGCCCTTGATCGTCTCAGCAAACGGTTTAAGCGTCAGGGCCGGATCGTTAGCCGCAATAACGCTGCCATCGCTGTTCAGAAGTAACCCGCTGCTGGCCGGGGTAGGATGGATCCCGCGTACGTTAGCCACCACGCTGTCCATGGCCACATCGCCCGCCACAACCGCTTTCAGGGTGCCGTTTTCTTTCACCGGCACGGCGAAGGTCACCACCAGTTTGCCGGTACCGGCGTCAACGTAGGGCGCCGTGACGACCGGGCCGTCCGTGCTGACCACCTGCTGATACCAGGGGCGAATGGTCGGGTCATAATCCGCCGGGACGCCCGCAGGCTCGGAGAATTTCGCCGTTTTGCTGGCGTAGCCGACATAGACGTTGGTGAATCCACCCGCCTGCGCGAGCTGTTTAAACGCCGGAACCGGGTCGTCACTCAGCGCAATGCTCTGCGCGGAGGCAATGACCGTCATCTTGCTTTTTACCCAGTCGGCAATCGCCGTGCTATGGCTGGCGCTGGTGCTGGTCAGGATATCGCGCTGGGACTGCTGGTTATCCTGGCGCGTGACCTGGAAGTTGATAACGGTATTCAGGAGAAGGGCGACGACCAGACAGCCTGCCGTCGCGACGATGATGCGTGCACGAATGGATCTGAACATAAGTGAAATACCTGCTGTGTTGTTTCCATGCCTATCGGCAACCCCGCAGGTAAACTTGATGCTGAAACCGCGTCCATAAGAAAATAATATTTTTACGGGTTTATTATTAAAAAGTTAATACTTTATCGGCGGACAGCGTCCACTCGGCCAGCTCAACCAGCGTACCGATTTCGACACCCTCAATCAGCGGCAGGCCGGTAACGCCGCGGCCGTCGGCGCAGGTCTTGCACAGCTTCACCGGCACGTTTTGCGCGGTCAGGATCTCCAGCATCTGCTGGATGTTATAGCCCTCTGCCGGCTTCTGGCCCTTCAGCCCGGCGGTCACCGCGTCCGACATCAAAAAGAGCCGTAACGCCAGGTCGCTCTCTTTTTCACGCAGCGCAATGGCCAGACGCAGGCTGTTAAAAAGGGATTCGCTGCCGTAGGCCGCACCGCTGGCGACGATCACAATCTTTTGCATGTTGACTCCTGTTCTTATAAAGGCACGAATATTGCTTAACTTTCCCGAGTTTCGCTGTTCTGGAGAGTAAGCATGACATTAATGGCTGGCATTTTGCCAGGGGCCGCCGAATGGCTCCAGCGCGCAAAGGTGATGCGCCGGGAGCAGTTCAGCAAGCTGGCACAGTTGGGCGTGCTTGTGCATGGCATTAGCCAGCTGGCGCACATGTTACAGTGCGAGCGCGGGGCGTCCAACGTCTGGCTCTGCTCACAGGGTAAGCTTTATGCCCCTGAATGCAAGGCCAGCCGGGCGCTGGTGGATGAAAACCTCGCTGCACTTTACGGCACGCTTGAAGCACAGTCTCCGATCCCGGGAAGTTCCGTCTGCGAACGCATCGGCGGCGCGCTGCTAAGCCTGGAGATGCTCCCCGCGCTGCGTGACGGTGTGATTAAGCGAACGGTAACCGCACCGCAGGCGATGGAGCACTACTCCCGCATGCTTCGCCATCTGCTTAGTATCGTGCCGCAGCTCAATGACAGCATTGACGATCCGCAAATCGCCGGGCGTTTTGTTGCCCTTTATAGCCTGATGCAGGGAAAAGAGCTGGCGGGACAGGAGCGGGCGCTGGGGGCGATTGGCTTCACGCAGGGCTTTTTCGATGATGTGACCCGCCAGCGGCTGGTTGACCGCATCGACGGACAGCAGGCCTGTTTTGAGATCTTTCTCTCGCACAGCGCCGCCGACGTCCAGACCACCTTTTCCCTGAACTGCCAGCCCGATCGTGAAACGGAGCAGCTGCGGCGCGTGGCCTGCACCCGCCAGCCTGCCGCAGACGATGGCCATACCGCGCTGGCCTGGTTTGCCCTGCAAACCGCGCGCCTTGAGCATCTGCGCGCGCTGGAGGAGACGATCATCGCCGATCTGATAGTCGCGGTGGACGAGCGTATTTACCGTGACGAGGCGTACGCGCCTCCTGCCGATGAGCAGGACGAGCCGCCCGTCCGCTATCCGGAAAAACCCTTACTCACCCTGGTGCGCCAGCAGGCGCGTGAGATAGAGCAGCTTTCGCGTCAGCTTGCGTCCCTGCGCGATACGCTTGAAGAGCGCAAAACCATTGATAAAGCGAAAAGCGTGCTGATGACTCATCAGAATATGAGTGAGGAACAGGCGTGGACGGCGCTGCGCAAAATGGCGATGGACAAGAACCAGCGGATGGTGGATATCGCCCGCGCGCTGCTGATGGTGAAGACTCTTTGGCAGGTAACCCCAAAGGAGTAGCTGCACGGTTAGCGGGCATTTTGTGCCTGATTGAGGTGCGAGAAGGCGGGAAAATGGCCGTTAGCGCCGCGAAAACAGCGTGTTAAAACCTGGCATTCACTTTGCATTATCTGATTAACCATTTTTGACGATGCGCCAACGGCGGTGCATTCGTCTTCGGGATAAAGGCGTCCAGCGGTGCTTCGGCACCGTCGGGCGCTTTTTTTTGGCTTTTTTTCGGGAGTGGTCATGGCGGATTTGTCGAGACGGCGGTTTTTGCAGGCCAGCATGCTGGCGAGTGGCGCAATGCTGTTACCGGGTATCATGCAGGCCGCGTGGGCGGCAGGCTCGGATAAACCGGAGCAGGAAACGGTACGCATCGGGTTTATCCCGCTGACCGACTGCGCGCCGGTGGTTATCGCGGCGCTGAAAGGGTTTGATAAAAAATACGGCATTACCATCGTGCCCACCAAAGAGGCGAGCTGGGCGGCGGTGCGCGACAAGCTGGTGGCGGGCGAGCTGGATGCCGCGCACATTCTCTACGGTCTGCTGTACGGGCTGGAGCTGGGTATTGCCGGTAAGCCGCAGCAGATGGCGAACCTGATGACCCTTAACCAGAACGGCCAGGCGATTACCCTCTCAGGCGATCTGGCGGAGAAGGGCGTTCGCGACCTCGACGGCCTGAAAAAACTGATTGGACAGCAGGCGCCCGGCACCTACACCTTCGCGCACACCTTCCCGACGGGGACACACGCCATGTGGCTTTACTACTGGCTGGCCAGTGCGGGCATTAACCCGTTTGACGATGTTCGCACCGTGGTGGTACCGCCGCCGCAGATGGTGATGAACATGCGCATCGGTAACATGGTCGGCTTTTGCGTCGGCGAGCCGTGGAACGCACGCGCCATCAACGACCGCATCGGCTATACCGCCGCCACGTCGCAGTCCATCTGGGCCGACCATCCGGAAAAAATCCTCGGCACGCGTCGCGAGTGGGTGGAGAAAAACCCGCATACCGCGCGGGCGCTGGTCAGCGCGGTGCTGGAGGCGGCGCGCTGGATTGATGCTTCCCCGGAAAACAAACGCGAGACCGCGCAGATCCTCTCCCGCCGGGCGTGGCTGAACACCAAAGAACAGTACCTCACCGGGCGGATGCTGGGTGAGTACGACAACGGCCTGGGCACGCGCTGGCAGGACGCCCACCCGATCCGCTTCTTTAACGAGGGGGCCGTCAGCTATCCGTATCCTTCCGACGGCATGTGGTTCTTAACCCAGTTCCGCCGCTGGGGCTTGCTTAAATCCGCGCCGGACTACGCGGGCATTGCACAGCGCATTAACCAGACCGCGGTCTGGCAGGATGCCGCCGCGGCGGTGGGAGGCATTACCGCACCGGCGTCACCGCTGCGCAGCAGCACACTGATGGACGGCACCGTCTGGAACGGTACCGACCCGGAAGGATACGCCAACCGTTTCGCCATTCATCGTAAAGGGGCCTGATTATGCAGCAACTGCAAAAGACGACATCACACGAGACGCCGGAGAGTGGGGAGGTGATTATTCTGCCTCAGGTGCAGATTCGCCGCCGTACGCCGACGTTCGCGCGCCGGATTAACGGCATCCTTCAGCGCATCATCCCGGCGTTTCTGGGGCTGGGGCTGCTGGTCGTGCTCTGGCAGCTGGCCGCGATCAACAGCAAAGGATTCCCGACGCCGCTCAGCACCCTGGATTCGGCACTCACGCTGTTCGCCGATCCGTTTTACCGTGACGGACCCAACGACATGGGCATCGGCTGGAACGTGCTCGCCTCGCTGCAGCGCGTGGCGGTGGGCTTTGGCCTGGCCGCGCTCGCCGGGATCCCGCTCGGCTTCCTGATTGGTCGCTTCACCTTTTTCTCACGCATGTTCAGCCCGCTCATCGCGCTGTTGCGCCCGGTCAGCCCGCTGGCCTGGCTGCCTATCGGCCTGCTGCTGTTCCAGAAAGCGGAACCGGCCTCCAGCTGGACTATTTTTATCTGCTCAATCTGGCCGATGGTGATCAATACCGCCGAAGGGGTGCGCCGCATCCCGCAGGACTACCTCAACGTCGCCCGCGTGCTGCAGCTCTCCGAGTGGACCATCATGCGCCGCATTCTTTTTCCCGCGGTACTGCCGGCGGTGCTGACCGGGGTGCGCCTGTCGATCGGCATTGCCTGGCTGGTGATTGTCGCCGCCGAGATGCTGACCGGAGGTTTAGGGATTGGCTTCTGGATCTGGAACGAGTGGAACAACCTCAACGTCGAAAACATTCTCATCGCCATCGTCATCATTGGCGTGGTCGGTTTACTGCTGGAGCAGGGGCTGATGCTGATCGCCCGCCGCTTTAGCTGGCAGGAAAAATAAGGAGCGAAGATGAAACCGATAATTCAGGTCCAGGCCGTGAGCCAGCGTTTTTCCACCGCCAGCGGCGAGTTTCTGGCGCTGCAGAACGTCTCTTTTGATATTCACGAAGGCGAAACCGTGAGCCTGATTGGCCACTCCGGCTGCGGCAAATCGACGCTGCTGAACCTTATCGCCGGCATTACCCTGCCGACGGAAGGCGGGCTAATTTGCGACAACCGCGAAATTGCCGGGCCAGGGCCGGAGCGTGCCGTGGTCTTCCAGAACCATTCGCTGCTGCCGTGGCTCACCTGCTTCGACAACGTTGCCCTGGCGGTGAATCACGTGTTTCGCCACACCATGAGCAAGGCGGAGCGCCGGGAGTGGATTGAACACAATCTCGATCGCGTGCAGATGGGGCACGCCATGCATAAGCGTCCGGGGGAGATCTCCGGCGGCATGAAGCAGCGCGTCGGGATTGCCCGCGCGCTGGCGATGAAGCCGAAAGTGCTGCTGATGGACGAACCCTTCGGCGCGCTGGATGCGCTGACCCGCGCCCATCTGCAGGACTCGGTGATGCAGATCCAGCAGGCGCTTAACACCACCATTGTGCTTATCACCCACGACGTGGACGAGGCGGTGCTGCTCTCCGATCGCGTGCTGATGATGACCAACGGCCCGGCGGCGACCGTCGGGGAGATCCTGAACGTTGACCTGCCGCGCCCGCGTAACCGGGTGCAGCTGGCGGACGACAGCCGGTATCACCATCTGCGCCAGCAGATCCTGCATTTCCTCTATGAAAAACAGCCCAAAGCGGCGTAACGGGGCAGCCATGACGCGACTGATCGTTATCGGCAATGGGATGGCAGCAGCGCGGCTGATTGCCTCGCTGACGGAGCGTGCTCCCGGTCGCTTCGCGATTACCGTGCTGGGCGACGAGCCTGAACACGCGTACAACCGCATCTTGCTCTCTCCGGTGCTGGCCGGGGAAAAACAGGCGGAGCAGATCCGCCTGCAGGATGACGCCTGGTATGAGGCCCGGGGGGTGACGGTGCGAAGGGGAGAAAAGGTGCTCGCGGTAGATGTGGCGAATCGGCTGGTCCGTACTGCACAAACCACGCTGGCCTGGGATGAGCTGGTGTTTGCCACCGGTTCCACGCCGTTTGTGCCCCCCATCCCCGGCGGCGACGCGTCTCATGTGTTTACCTTTCGTCGGCTGGCGGATATCGACGCGATTCAGACCCTCTCCGGCCCGGCGGTGGTGCTGGGCGGCGGCGTGCTCGGCGTTGAGGCCGCGGCGGCGCTCGCAAACAGTTGTGACAACGTCACGCTGGTGCATCGCGGGGTGTGGCCGATGGAACAACAGCTGGATCGGAAGGCTGGCTTCCTGCTCGAGGAGGCGCTGGCGGAGCGCGGGGTGCGCTGCGCGCTGTCGTCCGGGATTGCGTCCATCGCGGCGGATTCGGTGACGTTATCTGACGGTAAGCGAATGAGCGCCGCACGGGTGGTGTTGACAACGGGGGTACTGCCCAACATCTCACTGGCAAAAGCCAGCGGCGTCCGCTGCGCCCGCGGCATTGTGGTTAACGCGCAGATGCAGACCTCCGCGGCGAACGTCAGCGCTATTGGTGAATGCTGCGAGATCGACGGCCAGACCTTTGGCCTGGTTGCGCCCTGTCTGGCGCAGGCGGATATCCTCGCCGCCCGGCTGGCCGGTGAAGGTGGAGCGTCTTTTGCCCCAGCGGACAGCGGGATGCGGCTCAAGGTGACGGGAATCGAACTGTTCACCGCCGGTCGCGTCGCGGAGCAGGCGGACGACGTGGTCTGGAGCGCATGGGATCCGCTGACCCGCCACTACCGACGTTTATTGATTCATCGCGGCGCGCTGGCTGGCGTGCTGCTGATGGGCGACTGCCGCAGCGCGGCGACATTTACCGATTTACTGGCAACGGCTGCGCCCGCCCACGCGGACTGGCTGTTCGATCGTTTCACTACGCAACCGCAGGTTGCAGGACAGAACGCTATGACAAAACCTACTCTGGTGGTGGTTGGGCACGGTATGGTCGGCCATCATTTCCTCGAAGATTGCGTCAGCCGCAATTTGCATCAGCAGTATCAGATAGTCGTCTTTGGCGAGGAGCGCTATGCCGCCTACGACCGCGTGCATCTCTCCGAGTATTTTGGCGGCCGCAGCGCGGAGTCGCTCTCGCTGGTGGAGGGCGATTTCTTTGCCGACAACGGCATTGAGCTGCGCCTGTCGCAGCAGATCGTCGCTATCGATCGCGACGCGCGTGTGGTGCGCAGCGCCAGCGGGCATGAAACCCACTGGGACAAACTGGTGCTGGCGACCGGCTCATACCCGTTCGTCCCGCCCGTACCGGGCAACGATCTGCCGGGCTGCTTTGTCTACCGCACTCTTGACGATCTGGACGCGATTGCGGCCCATGCGGCAGGCTCCCGCCGCGGCGTGGTGATTGGCGGTGGGTTGCTCGGGCTGGAAGCGGCTAACGCCCTGAAACAGCTGGGCCTGGAAACCCACGTGGTGGAGTTTGCCCCCAATCTGATGGCGGTTCAGCTCGACGGCGACGGCGCGGCGATGCTGCGCAAAAAAATCGAGGCGCTGGGCGTCGGCGTTCACACCCGTAAAGCGACGACGGAGATCGTCCCCGCGGACGGCGGGCTGGTGCTGCGCTTCGCCGACGGCGAACAGCTGGAAACGGACATGGTGGTCTTTTCTGCGGGCATTCGTCCGCAGGACGCGCTGGCGCGCAGCTGCGGGCTGGCTATCGGCGAGCGCGGCGGGGTCTGCATTGACGACGGCTGCCTGACCTCCGATCCGAACGTGCTTGCCATCGGCGAATGCGCGCTGTGGGAGGGGAAAATCTTCGGACTGGTCGCGCCCGGATATCAGATGGCGCGGGTGGCCGCCGCCGCGCTGGCGGGGGAGGATAAAACCTTTACCGGCGCGGATATGAGCACCAAACTCAAGCTGCTGGGCGTGGACGTGGCCTCGTTCGGCGACGCGCACGGGCGCACGCCGGGCGCGCTGAGCTATCAGTGGACGCACGGCCCGCAGCAAATCTACAAGAAAATGGTGGTGAGCCACGACGGAAAAACGCTCCTTGGCGGCGTGCTGGTAGGCGATGCCAGCGAATACGCCACCCTGGTGCAGATGATGCTCAACGGGATAGCTCTGCCAAAAGAGCCGGAGACGCTGATTTTACCCGCGTCGTCCGGCAGCGCCCCGAAAGCGCTCGGCGTGGCGGCGCTGCCGGAAAGCGCGCAGATCTGCTCCTGTCATAACGTCAGCAAAGGCGATATCTGCCGGGCGGTGAGCGGCGGTGCGACGGAGATGGGGGCCATTAAACAGTGTACGAAAGCAGCCACCGGCTGCGGGGGCTGTAGCGCGCTGGTGAAGCAGGTGATGGAGTTCCAGCTTGCCGCGCAGGGCGTGGAGGTGAAAAAGGATATCTGTGAGCACTTCCCGTACTCGCGCCAGGAGATTTACCACCTGGTGCGCGTTAACCATATCCGCACCTTCGACCAGCTGATTAGCCGCTACGGGCAGGGGCACGGATGTGAGATCTGCAAGCCGCTGGTGGGCTCGGTGCTGGCCTCGTGCTGGAATGAATATCTGCTGAAACCGTCACACCTGCCGCTGCAGGATACCAACGACCGCTACTTCGCCAACATCCAGAAGGACGGCACCTACTCCATCGTGCCGCGCATGCCCGCAGGGGAAGTGACCGCCGACGGGCTGATTGCCATCGGCCAGATTGCGAAACGCTACAGCCTTTACAGCAAAATCACCGGCGGCCAGCGTATCGACCTCTTCGGTGCCACCCTTGAGCAATTGCCGGAGATCTGGCAGGCGCTGGTGGAGGCCGGGTTTGAAACCGGGCATGCCTACGGGAAATCCCTGCGCACGGTGAAATCCTGCGTAGGGTCGACGTGGTGTCGCTACGGGGTGCAGGACTCCACCGGCCTCGCGGTCAGGCTGGAGCACCGCTACAAGGGCCTGCGCGCCCCGCACAAAATCAAAATGGCCGTCTCGGGCTGTACCCGCGAATGCGCCGAGGCGCAGAGTAAAGACGTTGGGGTCATCGCCACGGACAAAGGCTGGAACCTCTATCTGTGCGGCAACGGCGGCATGAAGCCGCGCCATGCGGATCTCTTCGCCAGCGATCTGGACGACGAAACGCTGATCCGCACCGTAGACCGTTTCCTGATGTTCTACATCCGCACGGCAGATCGCCTGCAGCGCACCAGTACCTGGATGGATAATCTGGAAGGCGGTCTCGACTATCTGCGGGAGGTGATCCTTAACGACAGCCTGGGCATCGCCCACGAGCTGGAGCAGGAGATGGCCCGGGTGGTGGAAACCTACCAGTGCGAATGGCAGACCACGCTTAACGATCCGAACCGTCTGGCGTTGTTCCGCACCGCTGTGAATGACGCCGCAGTGGATCGCAACGCGCGCTGGCAGGAAATTTGCGGCGTCGACGACATTCCGGAGCAGGCGGGCATTGGCGCGCGGCTTGGGCGTAAGCCGATTGCGCTGTTCCGCTTTGGCGAGTTCGTTTACGCCCTCGACGATCGGGAGCCGGGCAGCAACGCGAACGTGCTTTCCCGCGGCATTCTTGGCGATGCGGCGGGGGAGCCGGTGGTGATCTCCCCGCTGTATAAGCAGCGCATTCGCCTGCGCGACGGCTGTCAGGTGGAGAGCGGCGAACCCGCGGTGCGCACCTGGCCGGTCAAAATTGAAGACGGCAAAGTGTGGGTCGGAAACGACGCCCTGGTGATGCGTGCGGAGGCCTCATGACGGAAACCCGGACAACGTGCCCCTACTGCGGGGTGGGCTGCGGCGTGGTCGCCCGCGTGGAAGGCGAAACGGTCACCGTTCGGGGGGATGAAGCCCATCCCGCGAATGCGGGACGGCTGTGCGTGAAAGGGGCAGCCCTGGGGGAAACGACGGGCCTGCAGGGACGATTGCTGCACCCGGTGGTTGACGGCGTTGAGGTGGGCTGGTCGCAGGCGCTGGGGGCGGCAGGCGAACGGCTGCGGGACATCATCGACGCTTATGGGCCGCAGGCGGTGGCGTTTTACGCGTCCGGGCAGTTGCTTACCGAGGACTACTACGCCGCCAATAAGCTGATGAAAGGGTTTATCGGCGCGGCGAACATTGATACTAACTCCCGGCTGTGCATGTCGTCGGCGGTCGTCGGCTATAAACGCGCCTTCGGTGAAGACGTCGTGCCGTGCAGCTATGAGGATGTGGAAAGCAGTGATCTGGTGGTGCTGGCTGGCTCAAACGCGGCCTGGACGCATCCGGTGCTGTATCAGCGGCTGGTGCAGGCAAAGCACAACAACCCGGAGATGAAGGTGGTGGTCATCGACCCGCGCAGAACCGCCACGTGTGATATTGCCGACCTTCATCTGGCGCTCGCGCCCGGCAGCGACGCCGGGCTGTTTGTCGGTCTGCTTAACGTGATTCAGGGAACGGACGCGTGGCCGATATCCCGCGTGGCGGCGTTTTGCGGCCTCTCGCCGCAGGATATTGGCACGTTTTACGACTGGTTTATGACGGCGCCCCGGGCAGTTACGCTCTACACCATGGGGATTAACCAGTCCTCCAGCGGCAGCGACAAATGCAGCGCCATCATTAACGTTCACCTTGCCAGCGGGAAATTTAACCGTCCGGGCTGCGGCCCGTTTTCGCTGACCGGACAGCCTAACGCGATGGGCGGAAGGGAAGTGGGCGGGCTGGCAAATCAGCTGGCGGCGCACATGAGCTTTGAGCCTGAGGATCTCTCGCGGGTGGCGCGTTTCTGGGGAACGGAACGGCTTGCGCAAACCCCTGGACTGATGGCGGTGGAGCTGTTTGACGCCATTGCCCGCGGCGAGGTGAAGGCGGTGTGGATCATGGGCACCAACCCTGCCGTCTCGCTGCCGGACAGCCACGCGGTGTGTCAGGCGCTGGCAGGCTGCCCGCTGGTGATTGTCTCTGAGGTGATGAACGATACCGACACCGGTCGGTTTGCCCATATTCGCCTTCCGGCGCTGGGCTGGGGAGAAAAGGACGGCACGGTCACTAACTCGGAACGGCGCATTTCGCGCCAGCGCGCGTTTCTGCCCGCGCCGGGCGAGGCAAAGCCAGACTGGTGGATCGTCGCGCAGGTGGCAAAGCAGCTGGGCTACGGCGACGCGTTTGCCTGGCAACATCCGCACGAAATTTTTTGCGAGCATGCGGCGCTGACGGCCTTTGAAAATGACGGCGCGCGGGCGCTAAATCTTCATGACCTGGATGCTCTGACCCGTGAGGAGTGGCAGCGGCTTGAGCCTTATCAGTGGCCGACGGGGGAGTTTCCGCGCCGAAACATCGTCCCCGTTAACCCTCTGCCGCACGGTGCGACGGTCAGCGCATTATATCCGCTGATCCTCAACTCCGGGCGCATCCGCGATCAGTGGCACACCATGACCCGAACGGGATACGTGGCCAGACTGATGCAGCATATCGCCGAACCGTTTGTCGAGGTTTGCCCCGCCGACGCCGTTCGGTTTTCCCTGTGCGACGGCCAGCTGGCGCGCATCAGCTCGCCGCGCGGCGTCATGGTGGCCAAAGTCCGCGTCAGCGGCGGACAGCGCGAAGGGGAGGTCTATGCCCCGATGCACTGGAACGCCGGGTTTGCCCGCCAGGGAAAGGTGAATGCGCTCGTGGAAGGGCGCTGCGATCCGGTTTCGGGCCAGCCGGAGAGTAAACAAACCGCCGTCAGAATCATGCCCTGGCGGCCCGCCTGGCAGGGAGAACTCTACGCCCGCGAACGGCTGGAAATGCCCGCTTCGGTTTACTGGTGGCGCAAAGCGTCACGCCTGACGGTGGCGGGCGATAAACCGCTGCTGTCGTGGATAATGGATTACGCCAGCGGCCGGGGCTGGCAGCTGCAGATTGCTCAGACCGGTGAGCGCAGCAGCGTGCTGGCCTGGCATGAAGGCCAACTGATGCTGGGTTTCTGGGAGGGCACCGCGCTACCGGCGCTGGCGCATGCGGTAATAGAAGCCGCTTTTCAGTCGCCACCCTCAACGCCTGCTGCGCGCCATGCGCTGCTGAACGGCCAGGGCACCGGCATGGCGGCGGACCCGGGGCGCATTGTCTGTAGCTGTTTCAGCGTCGGGGAAAACGCGATACGAGAGGCGATTGCCGGAGGGTGTGATTCCGTCACCGCGCTGGGGGCGACGCTGCGCTGTGGTACAAACTGTGGCTCCTGCGTGCCGGAGCTGAAAGGGCTGTTTGGATAGCGGTGTAAGGGTGTCAGGTGGCGGCTGTGCCTTAACTGACCTACAAATTCGTGTCGCCCCGTAGGTCGGGTAAGGCGCAGCCGCCGCCCGACAATAATGTTCAGGATAATCCTGGATTTTCCGTTAAGCCTGCATTTCACTGCTTATCGCGTTAACATAAAAAGAATTGCCTTATGAACATAGGTTCTTATTTACGACGTTGATGGCTGTATCGTCCCGCACTCATTTGCTGTTTATACTCTCCCTTTTTACGGCCGGAGGAGCCGTTCACGGTGCGCCAAATTCCTTTATGCATCAGGCGCAGAATCCCTTTGATAATAATGGGGATAGTTTGCCCGACCTCGGCATGGCGGCGCCAACGGGCGAGGGGGAGAAGCACCTGGCTGAAATGGCCAAAGCGTTTGGTGAAGCCAGCATGACCGACAACGGCCTCACCACCGGCGAGCAGGCGAGGCAGTTCGCGTTTGGTCAGGTACGAGACGCGGTGAGCGGCGAAGTGAACCAGCAGATAGAGTCCTGGCTTTCGCCCTGGGGGAACGCCAGCGTCAATTTACTGGTGGATAACGACGGTAAATTTAACGGCAGCAGCGGGAGCTGGTTTATCCCCTGGAATGATACTAACCGCTATCTGAGCTGGAGCCAGCTTGGCCTGACGCAGCAGACGGATGGCCTGGTCAGCAATGCCGGAATAGGGCAGCGCTGGGTCGCCGGGAAATGGCTGCTGGGCTACAACACCTTTTACGATAACCTGCTGGACGAAAACCTGCAGCGTGCCGGGCTGGGCGCTGAGGCGTGGGGGGAAAATCTGCGCCTGTCAGCGAACTATTATCAGCCCTTTGCCGGCTGGCGCGAGCGCTCCGACGTTCAGGAGCAGCGCATGGCGCGCGGGTACGACGTGACGGCCAACGCCTGGCTGCCGTGGTTCCATCACCTGAACACCAGCGTCAGCTTCGAGCAATACTTTGGCGATAATGTCGACCTGTTCAACAGCGGAACCGGCTATCACAACCCGGTGGCCGTCAACCTGGGGCTCAACTATACCCCCGTTCCGCTGGTCACGCTGACCGCCGCGCACAAGCAGGGCGAGAGCGGCGAGAGCCAGAATAACCTCGGGCTGAAGCTCAACTACCGCTTTGGCGTGCCGCTGTCCAAGCAACTTTCGGCCAGTGAAGTCGCCGCCACGCGTTCCCTGCGCGGCAGCCGCTATGATTCGCCGGAGCGCAGTAGCCTGCCGGTGATGGAGTTCCGTCAGCGCAAAACGCTGTCCGTCTGGCTGGCAACGCCGCCGTGGGATCTGAAAGGGGGTGAGACCGTCATGCTGAAGCTGCAGGTTCGCAGCACCCACGGCATTCGCCAGATCCACTGGCAGGGAGATACCCAGGCGTTGAGCCTGACATCGCCGGCCAAAAGCAGCAGCAGCGACGGCTGGAGCGTGATAATGCCTGCCTGGGATGGTAGCGAAGGGGCGACAAACCGCTGGCACCTGTCGGCGGTAGTGGAAGATGAGAAAGGCCAGCGCGTCTCGTCCAATGAGATCGTGCTGACCGTAGTGCAGCCGCTGGTCGCATTACCTGACAACGACCCGCGCTGGAAGCTGCTGCCGGAGGAGTAGTCCCTAGAAAATGCGTTCCTGATGGACCCACACGGCGGCCTCAACGCGGGATTTTAATTTCATTTTCTTCAGCATATGTTTCACATGTACTTTGACCGTGCTTTCGGTGATATCCAGGCGGCGGGCGATCATTTTGTTCGGCAGCCCCTGGGCAATGAGCTTGAGAATGTCGCGCTCGCGCGGCGTTAGCTGGCTGACGTCACGGTCGGAGGTGGCGCGGTTTGCCCGCAGGCTGGCGGCCAGGACCGGCGTTAAGGCCTCGCTGAGCACCATCTCGCCCGCCGCAGCCTGCTGCAGCGCCTTAAGCAGATCTTCCGGCTCCATATCCTTCAGCAGATATCCATCCGCCCCGCGCTTCAGCGCCGTGACCACATCCTCTTCATGGTTCGACACGCTAAAGACGACGATGCGGCCGGAAAGCGATTTCTCCCGCAGCTTGTCGAGGGTTTCCAGACCGTTCATGCCCGGCATGTTCAGATCGAGCAGGATCAGATCGGGATCGAGGGATTCGGCAAGCTCAATGCCCTGTTCGCCGTTGCTGGCTTCGCCCACCACGGTGATATCGGGCGCCATGCTGACCAGCTGTTTTACGCCAGTACGCAGCATCGGATGGTCGTCGATCAACAGGATGGATGCCGGTTCCTGATTAGTCATGGGTTTCTCCTTGAGCAGTTATGAGCGGTTTCTCGGGAATAAAGGTGACGACAACTTCCGTGCCACCCGTCTCTCTCCGGCGAACCTGGCAATCACCGCGCAGGCTTTGGGCGCGGTCTCGCATAATAATTAAACCGTAGTGGTTCGTTCGTTCGGCATTTTCCGGCACGCCGCGGCCGTTGTCGTGAACCGTCAGCTTCACCTGATTGTTGTGCTGGCTGACGGTGACCGTTACCGCCGTCGCGTCGGCATGCTTGAGCACGTTGCTCAGCGCTTCACGGGCGATCTGCAGTAAATGTATGGCCTGATGGGAGGGGACAAACCGCGGCGGCAGCTGGTAGTCCAGCTTCACCGGGAACCCCAGCCGGGCGCTAAATTCGTGACAGCTGGACTCCAGCGCCGGGCGCAGGCCCGGCTCGGTTAGCTGCAGACGGAAGGTGGTCAGCAGCTCGCGAAGCTGTATCCAGGAGGTGTTCAGCTCGTTGCGGATCTGGCTGAGCAGCTGCTTATTGCTTTCCGGCATCTCCGCATCCTGCATCTGAAGGCAGCTCACCTGCATTTTCATACAGGAGAGCGACTGGGCGATAGAGTCGTGGAGCTCGCGGGCGATGGTCGCGCGCTCTTCCATGACGATCAGCTGCTGCTGCTTTTCCTGATGTCTGTCGAGCGCCAGCGTGGCCGTTAGCTGTTCGACCAGCGTATCGACCAGCTGCTGCTGGTCGTGGCTCAGGTGACGCCCCGCCGGCAGGGTTGCCAGCAGAATACCGTACTGGGTGTGGCTGTCCGTCAGCCGCCACTTCAGGGTGGTGCCGCTGGAGGTCAGCGGCGGCAGGCCGCGAGGGCAAAGATGGCAGCCTTTGTCATCGCAGGACATATCGGACTGACAGGTAAATTCCTGATGGTTATCTTCGTCTTCGACATCGTAGACCCGCAGCTCAAGGTCGTGAAGCAGGGTCAGATTTTGCAGGCCGTTCAGCACCGGCGAGAGGCGTTCGCATAGCGGCACCTGCATGTGCAGACGACGGTTGGCCTGCCACAGGAAGGAAAGGATCTCGTTTTTCTGCTCAAGCCCCGCCGTTTTTTCCTGAACGCGCTGCTCCAGCACCGCGTAGCTCTCAGAGAGCTCAGCCGACATGGTATTCAGCGCCTGGCCGAGCATGGCCATCTCGTTGCGCCCGCTGATATGCGTGCGCTGCGTAAAATCGCGTGCGGTGACCGCGCGGGCCATCGCCAGCAGCTGTTTCCAGGGATTCAGGAGCCGCGCGCGGAGCCAGACGATGGTGAAGATCAGCAGTAGACCCATAAACAGCGCCATCGCGCGGTGTACCATCACCACCCGGTCGATGCGGAGTTCGGTAGTTTGGTCAAAAGCGGAGACCAGCGCATCAATGCGCGAGACGAACCCCGCCACGTCCTGCGCAACGGCCGCGGTACTGCGCGCCTGTCTCAGGCCCGGCTGCAGCTGGGTGTGCCAGTACCCCTGAAGGGCTTTGAGCTGAGATTGTTGACTGGCGCGAATGGCGGCATTTTCCAGCTCGGGGCTGAACGCCGTGCGCTCCATTTCATCAAGCAGGGGCCTGTCGTCCTGCGTCAGGGGAACTGATGCCAGCAGACGATAACTCTGCATGCGTAGCGAGCCTGCCTCATTAATGGCATGCGCATTACCCTGTACCCCCTGTACCAGCCAGCCGGAGATCGCCATGCCGGTCACGCCGATGGCGGTGGACAGCAAAACGATCAGAGCGACCTGATTCACGAGCGTCAGCGGTGATAAACATCTTTTTAACATAGCGTGGGCGTGCTCCTGACGTGGCCTGCTTGCAGGAATGGCGCTATTCTGGTGCATACCCTGGAGTATACCCATACCAATAAAGGATTACCCCTAAATTGCCAATGGAGTAGGGGGAAGGTGGTGGGGGTAGCAAGGAGCCGTCAGTACCGTGAAAAACCACGTCTTTTTTAGCGAATTAACCTACTCACTAAGGATAACACCTTTTTTTGCGCCGCAAATCCTCCCACTTTTCCTTTGATTTATATCAACTTACCGCCGCCCTAAAACCCTAATGTTTGCAGCATCATTCGAGAATCAGAGGTGTCTATGAGTCACTCATCCGCTCCCGAAAGGGAAAATGGTGCCGTTATTACAGACTGGCGTCCAGAGGATCCGGCGTTCTGGCAACAGCGCGGCCATCGTGTAGCAAGCCGGAATCTTTGGATTTCCGTTCCGTGTTTGTTATTAGCGTTTTGCGTATGGATGTTGTTTAGTGCGGTGGCAGTTAACCTGCCAAAAGTTGGGTTTACGTTTACGACCGACCAGCTGTTTATGCTGACCGCGCTACCGTCGCTGTCTGGCGCGCTGCTGCGTGTACCTTACGCGTTTATGGTGCCGGTCTTTGGCGGCCGTCGCTGGACGGCGTTCAGTACGGGCATCATGATCGTCCCGTGCGTGTGGCTCGGCTTCGCGGTGCAGGATACCTCTACACCGTTCAGCGTGTTCGTGATTATCTCCCTGCTGTGCGGTTTTGCGGGCGCAAACTTCGCCTCCAGCATGGCGAACATCAGCTTCTTCTTCCCGAAAGCGAAGCAGGGCGGCGCGCTGGGCATTAACGGCGGTCTGGGGAATATGGGCGTCAGCGTAATGCAGCTCATTGCCCCGCTGGCGATCTCGGTCTCCATTTTTGCGGCCTTTGGCGGCGGTGGCGTTGAGCAGGCGAATGGTTCGTACCTGTACCTGCAAAACGCAGCGTGGATTTGGGTGCCGTTCCTCGTGATCTTTACCCTCGCTTCCTGGTTCTTTATGAATGACCTGTCCGCGTCGAAGGCGTCGCTGAGCGAACAGCTGCCGGTGCTGAAGCGTGGACACCTGTGGGTGATGGCGCTGCTGTATCTGGCAACCTTCGGTTCGTTTATCGGCTTCTCTGCGGGCTTTGCGATGCTGTCGAAAACCCAGTTCCCGGAAGTTCAGATCCTGCAGTTTGCCTTCTTCGGACCGTTTATTGGCGCCCTGGCGCGTTCGCTGGGCGGTATGGTGTCTGACCGCCTGGGCGGTACCCGCGTGACGCTGGTTAACTTCGTTCTGATGGCGGTCTTCTGTGCGCTGCTGTTCCTGACGCTGCCCGTCGACGGACAGGGCGGTAACTTCATCGCCTTCTTCGGCGTGTTTATGGTGCTGTTCCTGACGGCCGGGCTGGGAAGTGCGTCTACCTTCCAGATGATCTCCGTGATCTTCCGCAAGCTGACCATGGACCGCGTGAAGGCGCAGGGTGGAAGCGAAGAGCAGGCAATGCGTGAAGCGGCGACCGATACGGCTGCGGCGCTGGGCTTTATCTCTGCCATCGGCGCGATTGGCGGCTTCTTTATCCCGAAAGCGTTCGGTATCTCTCTGGACCTGACCGGCTCTCCGGCGGGTGCAATGAAAGTTTTCCTCGTCTTCTATATCGCTTGCGTCGTGATCACGTGGCTGGTATATGGCCGGAATAACAAGAAAAATAAGTAAGTATGATTATCCGTTTACGCGGCCTTCGGGCCGCGTTTTTTTGGGATAACAATAGTTACAACATACTGACAGGCCTGCAGCGAAAGCCTGCGGGTAACACCGTGATGGCCATCGCTTTACGGGGCGCTCTACCCCTTAATACCTAAGATGTTAAATTTCACCCTGCCTTTTGTACGATAAAATAAAAATAACGATATATTTCATATTGATACGAAATTTATAATGATACCGCTTTGGTGGTATGTGGTATAACCCCTCGCCAGAAAGTCCCTCATCGTCTTGATCGTTATCAATTCTCCCTCTCTTTCAGGGCGTTACCTTCGCTGCAAATCAGCAATGTCGATTTAGAGAGCCACAGGCTCCACACAGGAGATACCCGATGAGCAAATTTTTGGACCGGTTTCGCTACTTCAAACAGAAGGGTGAAACTTTTGCCGATGGGCACGGCCAGGTTCTGGATACCAACCGGGACTGGGAAGACGGTTACCGCCAGCGCTGGCAGCATGACAAAGTCGTCCGTTCAACCCACGGCGTGAACTGCACTGGCTCATGTAGCTGGAAGATTTTCGTTAAAAACGGTCTGGTGACCTGGGAAATGCAGCAGACCGACTATCCCCGCACCCGCCCGGATATGCCAAACCACGAACCGCGCGGCTGCCCGCGTGGCGCCAGCTACTCCTGGTATCTCTACAGCGCTAACCGTCTCAAATACCCTCTGATGCGCAAGCGCCTGATGAAAATGTGGCGTGAAGCGAAGGTGCAGCACAGCGATCCGGTTGATGCCTGGGCGTCTATTATCGAAGACGCGGACAAAGCGAAAAGCTTCAAGCAAGCTCGCGGCCGCGGTGGCTTTGTGCGTTCTTCCTGGAAAGAGGTGAACGAGCTGATTGCCGCTTCCAACGTCTACACCGTCAAAACCTACGGTCCTGACCGCGTGGCGGGCTTCTCGCCCATCCCGGCGATGTCAATGGTCTCTTACGCCTCCGGCGCGCGCTACCTGTCGCTTATCGGCGGTACCTGCCTGAGCTTCTACGACTGGTACTGCGACCTGCCGCCGGCGTCTCCGCAGACCTGGGGCGAGCAGACCGACGTGCCGGAATCCGCCGACTGGTACAACTCCAGCTACATCATCGCCTGGGGCTCTAACGTGCCTCAGACCCGTACGCCGGACGCGCACTTCTTTACCGAAGTGCGTTACAAAGGCACCAAAACCGTGGCGGTCACCCCGGACTACGCCGAAATCGCCAAGCTGTGCGATCTGTGGCTGGCACCGAAACAGGGGACCGATGCCGCGATGGCGATGGCGATGGGCCACGTCATGCTGCGTGAGTTCCACCTTGATAAGCCAAGCCAGTACTTCACCGACTACGTCCGCCGCTACACCGACATGCCGATGCTGGTCATGCTCGAAGAGCGTGACGGTTACTATGCCGCTGGCCGCACGCTGCGCGCTGCCGATCTGGTGGATGCCCTGGGTCAGGAAAATAATCCTGAGTGGAAAACCGTCGCGTATAACAACAACGGCGAGCTGGTGGCGCCAAACGGCTCTATCGGCTTCCGCTGGGGCGAGAAGGGCAAGTGGAACCTTGAGCAGCGTAACGGCACGACCGGCGAAGAGACTGAACTGCGCCTGAGCATGCTGGGTAGCCAGGACGAAATCGCCGAGGTGGGCTTCCCGTACTTCGGCGGCGAAGGTTCCGAGCACTTCAACAAGGTTGAGCTGCAGAACGTTCTGATGCATAAGCTGCCGGTCAAACGCCTGCAGCTGGCCGACGGGTCGACCGCGCTGGTTACCACCGTCTACGATCTGACCATGGCGAACTATGGCCTGGAACGCGGTCTGGGCGATGAAAACTGCGCAACCAGCTATGACGATGTGAAGGCCTATACTCCGGCCTGGGCAGAACAGATCACCGGCGTTCCTCGCGGGCATATTACCCGCATTGCACGTGAATTTGCAGAAAACGCCGATAAGACCCACGGCCGTTCGATGATCATCGTCGGTGCGGGTCTGAACCACTGGTATCACCTCGATATGAACTACCGTGGTCTGATCAACATGCTGATCTTCTGCGGCTGCGTTGGTCAGAGCGGCGGCGGCTGGGCGCACTACGTAGGCCAGGAAAAACTGCGTCCGCAGACCGGCTGGCAGCCGCTGGCGTTCGCCCTCGACTGGCAGCGCCCTGCGCGCCACATGAACAGCACCTCCTACTTCTATAACCACTCCAGCCAGTGGCGCTATGAAACGGTCACCGCGCAGGAGCTGCTGTCGCCGATGGCGGATAAATCCCGCTACAGCGGCCACCTGATTGACTTCAACGTGCGCGCAGAGCGCATGGGCTGGCTGCCGTCTGCGCCTCAGCTGGGTACCAACCCGCTGCGCGTCGCGGAAGAGGCGAAGAAGGCGGGCATGTCGCCGGTGGATTACACCGTTAAATCCCTCAAGGACGGCTCAATCCGTTTCGCGGCTGAACAGCCGGAAAACGGTAAAAACCATCCGCGTAACCTGTTTATCTGGCGCTCCAACCTGCTGGGCTCGTCCGGTAAAGGCCACGAGTACATGCTGAAATACCTGCTCGGTACCGAAAACGGTATCCAGGGTAAAGATCTCGGCAAGCAGGGCGGCGTGAAGCCGGAAGAGGTGGAGTGGAAAGACAACGGCCTCGACGGCAAGCTGGATCTGGTGGTGACGCTCGACTTCCGTCTGTCCAGCACCTGCCTGTACTCCGACATTGTGCTGCCAACCGCGACCTGGTACGAAAAAGACGACATGAATACCTCGGATATGCATCCGTTTATTCATCCGCTGTCTGCGGCCGTTGACCCGGCGTGGGAGTCGAAAAGCGACTGGGATATCTACAAGGACATCGCGAAGAAATTCTCTGAAGTCTGCGTGGGACACCTCGGCAAAGAGACCGACGTGGTGACGCTGCCAATCCAACACGACTCCGCTGCCGAACTGGCGCAGCCGCTGGACGTGAAGGACTGGAAAAAAGGCGAATGTGACCTGATTCCGGGCGTGACCGCGCCGCACATTATTCCGGTTGAACGTGATTACCCGGCAACGTACGAACGCTTTACCTCTATCGGCCCGCTGATGGAGAAAATCGGTAACGGCGGGAAGGGGATTGCCTGGAACACCCAGAGCGAAATGGATCTGCTGCGCAAGCTCAACTACACCAAAGCGGAAGGCCCGGCGAAAGGCCAGCCAATGCTGAACACGGCGATTGATGCGGCAGAGATGATCCTGACCCTGGCGCCGGAAACCAACGGCCACGTCGCGGTGAAAGCCTGGGCGGCGCTGAGCGAGTTTACCGGCCGCGACCATACGCACCTGGCGAAGAATAAAGAGGAAGAGAAAATCCGCTTCCGCGATATTCAGGCGCAGCCGCGCAAGATTATCTCCAGCCCGACCTGGTCTGGCCTCGAAGATGAACATGTCTCTTATAACGCTGGCTACACCAACGTTCACGAGCTGATCCCATGGCGCACCCTGTCCGGTCGTCAGTCGCTGTATCAGGATCACCAGTGGATGCGCGACTTCGGTGAAAGCCTGCTGGTGTACCGTCCGCCAATCGACACCCGCTCCGTGAAAGCCGTGATGGGGGCGAAATCGAACGGTAACCCTGAGAAGGCGCTCAACTTCCTGACGCCGCACCAGAAGTGGGGTATTCACTCCACCTACAGCGACAACCTGCTGATGCTGACCCTGTCGCGCGGTGGTCCGATTGTCTGGATGAGCGAAACGGATGCCAAAGATCTGGGTATTGAAGATAACGACTGGATCGAAGTGTTCAACAGCAACGGTGCCCTGACGGCGCGTGCGGTGGTGAGCCAGCGCGTACCGGCCGGGATGACCATGATGTACCACGCGCAGGAACGTATCGTTAACCTGCCGGGTTCAGAGATCACCGAGCAGCGCGGCGGGATCCACAACTCCGTGACCCGTATTACGCCGAAGCCGACCCATATGATCGGTGGCTATGCGCAGCTGGCCTACGGCTTTAACTACTACGGCACCGTAGGATCGAACCGCGATGAGTTCGTGGTGGTACGTAAGATGAAGAATATTAACTGGTTAGACGGCGAAGGTAATGACCAGGTACAGGAGAGCGTAAAATGAAAATTCGTTCACAAGTCGGCATGGTGCTGAATCTGGATAAATGCATCGGCTGTCATACCTGCTCGGTCACCTGTAAAAACGTCTGGACCAGCCGTGAAGGTATGGAGTACGCCTGGTTCAACAACGTGGAGAGCAAGCCGGGCACCGGCTTCCCGACCGACTGGGAAAACCAGGAGAAGTGGAAGGGCGGCTGGATCCGTAAAATCAACGGCAAGCTGCAGCCGCGCATGGGTAACCGTGCGATGCTGCTGGGTAAAATCTTCGCTAACCCGCATCTGCCGGGCATCGACGATTACTACGAGCCGTTTGACTACGACTACCAGAACCTGCACAACGCGCCGGAAAGCAAACACCAGCCGATCGCCCGTCCGCGCTCGCTGATCACCGGTCAGCGCATGGACAAAATTACCAGCGGTCCAAACTGGGAAGAGATTCTGGGGGGCGAGTTCGAAAAACGCGCCAAAGACCAGAACTTCAAGAACATGCAGAAGGCGATGTACGGCCAGTTCGAAAACACCTTCATGATGTATCTGCCGCGCCTGTGCGAGCACTGCCTCAACCCGGCGTGTGTGGCGACCTGCCCGAGCGGCGCCATCTACAAGCGTGAAGAAGACGGCATCGTCCTGATTGACCAGGACAAGTGCCGCGGCTGGCGTATGTGCATCACCGGCTGCCCGTACAAAAAAATCTACTTCAACTGGAAGAGCGGCAAGTCTGAGAAGTGCATCTTCTGCTACCCGCGCATTGAAGCCGGTATGCCGACCGTCTGCTCCGAGAGCTGCGTAGGCCGTATCCGCTACCTCGGCGTGCTGCTGTACGACGCGGACGCGATTGAAAATGCCGCGAGCACCGAGCACGAGAAAGATCTGTATCAGCGTCAGCTGGACGTGTTCCTCGATCCGAACGATCCGAAAGTGATTGAGCAGGCGCTGAAGGACGGCATTCCGCAGAGCGTCATTGACGCCGCGCAGCAGTCTCCGGTGTACAAAATGGCGATGGACTGGAAGCTGGCCCTGCCGCTGCACCCGGAATACCGCACGCTGCCGATGGTTTGGTACGTGCCGCCTCTGTCACCGATTCAGTCAGCCGCGGATGCGGGCGAGCTGGGCAGCAACGGCATTCTGCCGGACGTGGAAAGCCTGCGTATCCCGGTTCAGTACCTGGCAAACCTGCTGACCGCAGGCGATACCCAGCCGGTACTGCTGGCGCTGAAGCGTATGCTGGCGATGCGCCACTTCAAGCGTGCCGAAACCGTGGACGGCGTGACCGATACCCGCGCGCTGGAAGAGGTCGGTCTGACCGAAGCGCAGGCGCAGGAGATGTACCGTTACCTGGCGATTGCTAACTACGAAGACCGCTTCGTGGTGCCGAGCAGCCACCGTGAGCTGGCCCGCGAAGCCTTCCCGGAGAAAAACGGCTGTGGCTTTACCTTTGGCGACGGCTGCCACGGGTCAGACAGCAAATTCAACCTGTTCAACAGCCGCCGCATCGACGCCATGGATGTGACCAGTAAAACGGAGCCGCACTCATGATTGAACTCGTCATTGTTTCGCGTCTGCTCGAGTACCCGGATGCTGCGCTTGCGCAGCATCAGCAGGAGCTCTTTGATGCACTTGCGGCATCTGAAAACCTGGATAAAGAGGATGCCCAGCGGCTTGGCGTTTTCCTCCGCGACCTGTTAGCGCGCGATCTTCTCGATGCGCAGGCGGACTACAGCCAGCTGTTTGACCGCGGTCGTGCAACCTCATTGCTGCTGTTTGAACACGTTCACGGCGAGTCCCGTGACCGCGGTCAGGCGATGGTTGACCTGATGGCGCAGTACGAGCAGCACGGCCTGCAGCTTGACAGCCGCGAGCTGCCGGACCATCTGCCGCTCTATCTGGAATATCTGGCGCAGCTGCCGAAAGAGGAGGCGCTGGGTGGTCTGCAGGACATCGCGCCGATTCTGGCGCTGCTCGGCGCGCGTCTTCAGCAGCGCGAGAGCCGCTACGCGGTATTGTTCGATCTGCTGGTGAAGCTGGCCAACGCGTCGGTCGACAGCGAAAAAGTCGCGGAGAAGATCGCCGATGAGGCCCGCGACGATACTCCGCAAGCGCTGGATGCCGTCTGGGAAGAAGAGCAGGTGAAATTCTTTGCTGACCAGAGCTGCGGCGAGTCTGAAATCTCTGCTCACCAGCGTCGTTTTGCCGGAGCCGTTGCCCCGCAATATTTGAATATCTCTAACGGAGGACAGCAATAATGCACTTCCTGAATATGTTCTTCTTTGACATCTACCCGTATATCGCGGGCACCGTGTTCCTGGTGGGAAGCTGGCTGCGTTATGACTACGGCCAGTATACCTGGCGCGCTGCCTCCAGCCAGATGCTGGATCGTAAAGGGATGCACGTGGGCTCTAACCTGTTCCACATCGGTATTCTGGGGATTTTTGCCGGCCACTTCCTCGGGATGCTGACGCCGCACTGGATGTACGAAGCGTGGCTGCCGATTGAGGTGAAGCAGAAGATGGCGATGATCGCCGGTGGCGCCTGCGGCGTGATGACCCTGGTCGGGGGGCTACTGCTGCTGAAACGTCGTCTGTTCAGCCCGCGGGTGCGTGCAACCACAACCGGAGCGGACATCCTGATCCTCTCCCTGCTGATGGTGCAGTGCGCGCTGGGCCTGCTGACCATTCCGTTCTCGGCGCAGCATATGGACGGCAGCGAAATGATGAAGCTGGTCGGCTGGGCACAGTCCGTGGTGACCTTCCACGGCGGAGCATCTTCACACCTGGACGGCGTGGCGTTTATCTTCCGCGTTCACCTGGTGCTGGGGATGACGCTGTTCGTGCTGTTCCCGTTCTCTCGTCTGGTGCATATCTGGAGCGCGCCGGTGGAGTACCTGACGCGCAAGTACCAGATTGTACGCGCCCGTCGCTAATTTGCCGTTTTGATACCAACCCCGCACTCGCGGGGTTTTTTTTCGCCCCAGCCCAGGTTGTTGCCCGCTGCTGCAAACAGGATCAGCGCACCGCCCGCCAGCTGCGTCAGGTTCAGCGAGTGTCCGAATACCAGATTATCGACAATAATCGCCACCACCGGATAGATAAACGACAGCGAGCCGGTAATAGGCGTAGGCAGCTTTTGAATGGCGCTATAGAGCAGCTGATACATAATGCCGGTATGGACGATGCCCAGCGTCAGCAATATTGGCCAGGGAAAATCGCCGGAAAATGAGGGCATGCGGGCAAACGGCAGAAGCATCACTACGCCGGTCAGCACCTGAATAAAGGCAATATGCTGTGGCGCAATTGACTTGAGTTTGCGGGCGATGATGGCCGTCACCGCATAGAAGAAGGCTGCGGCCATTGCCAGACCGATTCCGGCGAGCCAGTCAGCGCCGTGTGCTCCGGTTAGCTCGCTGGAGAGCAAAATAACCACGCCGCCAAAGGCGAGGAACAGCCAGCCCCATTTTACCAGGCTGACGCGCTCGCCTAAAAACATCCCCATCAGTACCAGCATAAACGGCTGGGTGTTATATACCACGGTCGACAGACCAATCGAGATCCGTTCATAGGCAGCGAAGAGCAGCAGCCAGTTCACCACTAATGCCACACCGCCAAGAATAGCCAGCAGCAGCGTTGCTCGGGTGAGGGGGCTAAAAGGCTTTGGGCTTATCCGGATAAAAATAAAAAGCGCCATTGCCCCGATAAGGCAGCGCCAGAACACCACTTCCGTCACTGGCAGACCGGAAAGTAATACAAATGCGCCAATAGAGCCGGAAATTAACATCGCCAGGCTCATCTGCCAGACGCCTTTATGGAAATCACGCATCATCCACCTCCTGATTAATGACGCTATTGTCGAAAATTGCTGACGGGTTTTACAGGGGTGATATAAGGTTGAATACGTAAATGGCTTTTTAAAATTAGGTGAAAACGATGGAATACCTTCTTGATGATATCGACCGACAAATTTTGGCCTGTCTGGTCGAGGATGCGCGCATGTCCCTGAAGGTGCTCAGCGGGCGTATCGGTCTGACGTCACCCAGCACGGCAGAGCGCCTGAAAAGGCTGGAAGAGCGCGGCGTGATTCAGGGGTATGGCGCACGGGTGAATCTGGCGGCGTTAGGGTACACCCTTCAGGCGCTGGTGCGCGTACGGCCGCTGCCGGGGCTGTTGCATAAGGTTGATAAGTATATTCAGGCGATGCCGGAGTGTATTGAGAGCGACAAGGTGACCGGTGAAGATTGTTTTGTTATCCGGCTGGTGGTGCGGTCAATTGAGCAACTGGATGTGCTGCTGGACGGACTGGCGGAACATGCCCAGTGCAATACGTCGATTGTGAAGAGTTCACCCGTGACGCGACGCTTGCCGCCGATGTAGCAGTCTGTTGCCGGGTGACGGCTGCGCCTTACCCGGCCTACGAAGGTGGACTCGGTTCGATTTTGTTATGATTTTTAAAAGTGATGGTGGTGGGGGAAGGATTCGAACCTTCGAAGTCGATGACGGCAGATTTACAGTCTGCTCCCTTTGGCCGCTCGGGAACCCCACCAGGGGTAATTCAGATTTTGAGGTAATGCTGAGAGATGGTGGTGGGGGAAGGATTCGAACCTTCGAAGTCGATGACGGCAGATTTACAGTCTGCTCCCTTTGGCCGCTCGGGAACCCCACCACGGGGTAATGCTATTTACTGGCCTGCTTCCTGCTGGAAGCGGGGCGCATCATATCAAATGAGACGCCCCTGTAAAGCATTCCTTTAGCGAAATGAAGCTGTTTGCCTGCTTTTTATCCGTAAAGGTGCAAAGCTAATCAATTCATTTCTCTGGGATTAAAGAATAATGGTTCTGTTGCCGTAAACGAATACCCGCTGCGCCAGCACCTGATAGAGCGCGCGGCTGAGTACGTTCTTCTCGACGTCACGTCCGGCGCGCATCATATCTTCAGCGGTGTAGGTGTGATCAACATGAATGACGTCCTGCATGATGATAGGGCCTTCGTCCAGGTTGTCATTCACGTAGTGCGCGGTAGCACCGATGATCTTCACGCCGCGCTCGTATGCCTGATGGTATGGGCGAGCACCAATAAAGGCCGGCAGGAACGAGTGGTGAATGTTGATGATCTTGTTCGGGAAGCGGGCAACGAAGGATGGCGTCAGCACGCGCATATATTTCGCCAGAACAACGTAGTCCGGGTTATGCGCTTCAATAGCCTGCGCCATCAGATCGTCGTGTTCCTCACGGGTATGGCCTTCGTGGCTGACCAGCTCGAACGGAATATCAAAACGCTCGACCAGCGTGCGCAGCGTCTCGTGGTTGCCGATAACGGCAGCAATTTCGACGTCCAGACCACCGTAGTTTGCTTTCATCAGCAGGTCGCCAAGACAGTGTGCTTCTTTGGTCACCAGAATCACGACGCGGCGTCGGCCGGCGGGAGTCAGTTCGCGCACGGAACCTTCCGGCAGCGCGCTGTCCAGATCGGCAAGCAGGGTGTTGTCGTTGAAAATACCTTCCAGTTCGGTACGCATGAAGAAACGACCGGTACGGTGGTCAACGAACTCGTTGTTCTGCACGATATTCAGTTCATGTTTGTAGCAAATGTTGGTAATTCGTGCGATCAGTCCTTTTTGATCGGGACAGATGGTGCGCAGAACTTTACGTTGTAATGATTGCATCGCCGGGAAATCCTGTTTGTATTTGCGAAGTCTGGGTTGTCAGGCGTTACTGCCCGCAACACTTTTTAAATTTTTTACCTGAACCACAAGGGCAGGGATCGTTACGACCAAACTGTGGGCGCGTTCCGTCAATATAATACCATTGCCCGCTTTCCCTTAAGAACCGGGAACGTTCAATAATGGCTCCGGGCTTATTATTCTCGCTAAAGCGGGCAACAAAGCTAACATAGCCTTCATCTGCATGACTCCCGGTTGAGGATTCATAGACGGTAAGGCCAAGCCACTGCGTGTTCGCGAACCCGGCTTCGATGTCCCGTCTGAATTCGGCCATGTGGCAGGACGGGTGCCAGGTTTTGATCAGGTAGTCTGCGTCTTTGATCACAAAAGCAGTGTACCGTGAACGCATGAGGTGTGACGGGTCTGGTGCAACCTGATCGCCAGAAAGATATCGCTGGCAACATAGGCTATACTCCAGAGCGCTACCACAAGGGCAGAGTTGAGACACGATTCTCTTCCTGGAACAAAAAAATAAGGGCGTAAAACGCTTCGGGTAGCACTATGTTAACTGAGGCGTTGCGTTGACGCTATGTCAGGAATCCAGGGGACGTAAAACAGGGCTAATGAGAAAGGTTAAAATTGGACTGGCGCTGGGCTCAGGTGCAGCCCGGGGATGGTCACACATCGGCGTGATTAATGCTTTAAATCAGATGGGTGTTGACGTCGATATCGTTGCAGGGTGTTCAATAGGATCGCTTGTCGGCTCCGCTTACGCGTGCGGGAAGCTGCCGGACCTCGAAACCTGGGTGCGCTCCTTCAGTTACTGGGACGTGCTTCGTCTGATGGACCTCTCATGGCAGCGCGGCGGGCTGTTGCGCGGCGAGCGCGTCTTTAACCAGTTCCGCCAGGTTATGCCTCTTGAAGACTTCACGGATTGTCACATGCCTTTCGGCGCCGTTGCGACGAACCTCAGCACGGGGCGCGAACTTTGGCTAACCGAAGGGGATATCCATCTTGCCGTGCGTGCCTCCTGCAGTATGCCGGGGTTAATGGCGCCTGTCCCACACAACGGTTACTGGCTGGTTGATGGTGGCGTCGTGAACCCGGTGCCCATCTCGCTCACGCGTGCAATGGGGGCTGACATCGTCATTGCCGTGGACCTGCAGCACGACGCTCACCTGATGCAACAGGACCTCATGCCGGTCAACCTCCAGAGCGAAGACGCAGAGGGGGAGAAACTGGCCTGGCATGAGCGCCTGCGCGGAAGAATCGGGCGTATGGCCGCGCGACGCTCGGTTGCTGCCCCGACGGCGATAGAAATCATGACCACGTCAATCCAGGTCCTTGAGAATCGCCTCAAGCGCAATCGTATGGCAGGCGATCCGCCAGATATTCTTATTCAACCGTACTGTCCGCAAATCTCTACCCTTGATTTCCATCGGGCTGAGGCCGCCATCGCAGCGGGCTCGCTAGCCGTCGAAAAGAAAATGGACGAATTGTTGCCTTTTGTGCGAACAGCACGCTAAGCACTTTTTTTGATTACTTCAGCAAAATCTGACAGGCGATAGTGCCGATCGCATGCCACTATTTAGTTACTGTCAGCCAGGGGAGGAAACATGACGCAGCCATTGGCCGGAAAACACATTTTGATTGTAGAAGACGAGCCCGTTTTCCGATCGCTACTGGATTCGTGGTTATCCTCACTGGGGGCAATCACTTCACTGGCTGAAGATGGCATCGACGCGCTGGAAAAAATGATCAGCATTACGCCCGATTTGATGATATGCGACATTGCGATGCCGCGTATGAACGGGCTGAAGCTGGTTGAACATCTGCGTAACGAAGGCAACCAGACGCCGATTCTGGTGATATCTGCTACAGAGAATATGGCTGATATCGCTAAAGCGTTACGTCTCGGGGTGCAGGATATTCTGCTTAAACCGGTCAAAGATCTGAACCGGTTGCGGGAAACGGTGTTAGCGTGCCTGTATCCGAATATGTTTAATTCCCGGGTAGAGGAAGAAGAGCGCCTTTTCCAGGACTGGGATGCTCTGGTAAGCGATCCGCCTGCCGCGGCGAAACTTTTGCAAGAGCTTCAGCCGCCCGTTCAGCAAACCATTTCGCATTGCCGAATAAATTATCGCCAGCTGGTGGCCGCAGACCAACCTGGACTGGTGCTGGATATTGCACCCCTCTCTGATTCCGATCTTGCATTTTATTCCCTCGATGTCACCCGCGCGGGGGATAATGGTGTATTAGCGGCGTTACTCCTTCGTGCGCTATTTAATGGTTTATTGCAGGAACAGTTATCGCATCAGGGGCAACGGCTGCCAGAGTTAGGCAGTTTGCTCAAACAGGTAAACCAGCTTTTTCGTCAGGCGAATTTACCCGGACAGTTCCCGCTGCTTGTCGGTTATTACCACAGCGGTTTAAAGAATCTTATCCTCGTTTCTGCCGGCCTCAACGCTTCCCTGAATACCGGTGAACATCATATTGAGGTAAGTAACGGTGTGCCGCTTGGAACATTGGGGACGGCGTATCTTAATCAAATTAGCCATCGCTGTTCCTCCTGGCAGTGCCAAATTTGGGGTGCCGGGGGACGACTGCGCTTAATGTTGTCCACGGAATAAGCAAATGGATCGTAATTTTAAGATTGCTTTACCTGTGTTTTACGGGGAGTGCTACTATCGCTGCCCAGATTCATGCGTATTTATCCTAATTGATCGGCAACGCGTTCTTTTCAGACCCGGACTGTGGGGCGAGGCTGATATACTTAACGCGTTATTTATTGCATAAAAGTTCAAAACTTGAACAGCTCAGGAGAATTTGAATGGCTGCCCTAAATTCGAAAGTCAGAAAGGCCGTCATCCCGGTAGCGGGATTGGGGACCAGGATGTTACCAGCAACTAAGGCGATTCCGAAAGAAATGCTGCCTCTGGTTGATAAGCCATTAATCCAGTATGTCGTTAATGAATGTATCGCTGCCGGCATCACGGAAATTGTGCTGGTTACACATTCATCAAAAAACTCTATCGAAAACCATTTCGATACAAGCTTTGAACTTGAAGCCATGCTGGAAAAACGCGTTAAGCGTCAGCTGTTAGAAGAAGTTCAGTCTATTTGCCCTCCGCACGTCACCATTATGCAGGTTCGTCAGGGGCTGGCTAAAGGTCTGGGCCACGCTGTGCTTTGTGCACATCCTGTTGTGGGTGATGAGCCTGTGGCGGTAATTCTGCCTGACGTTATTCTGGACGAATACGAATCCGATCTTTCTCAGGATAATCTGGCTGAGATGATCAAACGTTTTGACGAAACAGGCAGCAGCCAGATCATGGTTGAGCCTGTAGAAGACGTGACGGCTTACGGTGTGGTTGACTGCAAAGGCGTTAACCTTAACCCGGGTGAAAGTGTCCCGATGATTGGCGTGGTAGAGAAGCCTAAAGCCGACGTAGCGCCTTCAAACCTGGCCGTAGTAGGTCGCTATGTCCTGAGCGCTGAAATCTGGCCTCTGCTGGCGAAAACGCCTCCAGGAGCAGGTGACGAGATCCAACTGACTGATGCCATCGATATGCTGATCGAGAAAGAGACCGTTGAGGCTTACCATATGAAAGGTAAGAGCCATGACTGCGGTAATAAGCTCGGTTATATGCAGGCATTTGTTGAATATGGCATTCGCCACAATACCCTTGGCGAAGAATTTAAAGCCTGGCTCAAAGAGAGCGCAGGTATTAAGAAATAAGCCACGACAGCAGATGTTAGAAACCGGTGAGGCGTTGCCCACCGGTTTTTTTATGCCCATAACACACCGGAAGCCTGCCTGAAAGTAAGCGCCCTGAAATAGCTGAATAACGCTTTATGACAGAGTGTAAGGGGATGTTTGCGATAAATTTTGGTTAAAAAAAATCCCGCATTATGCGGGATTTTTCTGAATGCGGCTTGATTAATCCTTGATCAGGAAGTCATCCAGCTGTTTACCTTGCTCATCCATGGCTTTCTTGATAACAGCAGGAGTACGACCCTGGCCAGTCCAGGTTTTAGTTTCGCCGTTCTCGTCAACGTAGCTATATTTAGCAGGACGGGCAGCACGCTTAGCTTTAGTACCAGTTTTAGCTGCAGCCATGCTGTTCAGCAATTCATTTGGATCGATACCATCAGCAATCAGCATTTCACGATATTGCTGCAGTTTACGAGTACGCTCTTCGATTTCAGCAGCAGCAGCGCTTTCTTCTTCGCGACGTTCATTAACTACAACTTCTAATTTTTCCAGCATTTCTTCAAGCGTTTCGAGGGTGCATTCTCTTGCCTGCGCACGAAGAGTACGGATGTTGTTCAGAATTTTAAGTGCTTCGCTCATTGTAGTAATCTCAAACTTATAATGGGGGGTGGTTTGTTGACCTAATAATAGAGCCATAAATTCAGTTGTGCAATAGCCAGGAATGTAAGGAATTCAAAAAATACTAAATAATGCCGCTATTATTAATTACGCTAACTTAAATTTCATCACCCGACAGTCTCGCTTGTTATCACGTAAACCTGCTTAACCCGGTCGCTTGCATCTTTTTTTTGTGACATTTACCGCAGGAATTATAGTTGCGGTGGAGAAATATCAGCCTTTCGTATTAGTTCCCATCAGTGATGTTAAGACAGAAATAGTTAATAAATAGTGAATTTTAATGAACGGTGATTCCACTATAAAAAGAAGTGTTATGTTTGGTGGAACTTATAACATATTGGCCTGGCAAAATGAGTTTACTTCCTGTTTTAACGGATTATTTTTGAAAACAGAAGGCCCGGATTTCAGCTGCGAACCGCATCGTGTGTGCGCTGTATCGCTGATGACCCGACAAAATATGGTACAATCAATCATTGGGAATATTACACATTGATTAGGGTTTTACGGCCAATGGCACAACTTTATTTCTACTATTCGGCAATGAATGCCGGGAAATCCACCGCATTGCTGCAGTCCTCGTACAATTACCAGGAACGAGGGATGCGTACCGTTGTTTATACGGCTGAGATAGATGATCGCTTTGGTGCAGGGAAGGTGAGTTCCAGAATAGGCCTCTCGTCGCCGGCCAGGCTGTTTAACCCGAAAACTGACCTGTATGAGGACATTCGTACAGCGCATGCCGCTCAGCCCATACACTGTGTGCTGGTGGATGAGAGCCAGTTCCTGACGCGTGAACAGGTGCATGCGCTGTCAGAAGTGGTCGATGAACTCGATATCCCCGTTCTTTGTTACGGGCTGCGCACGGATTTTCGCGGTGAGCTCTTTGCCGGCAGTCAGTATTTGCTCGCCTGGTCAGATAAGCTTGTTGAACTGAAAACGATCTGTTTTTGCGGCCGCAAAGCCAGTATGGTGCTTCGTCTCGACCAGGCCGGAAAACCTTATGCAGATGGCGAGCAGGTGGTGATAGGCGGGAATGAACGCTATGTTTCGGTCTGTCGTAAGCATTATAAAGAAGCGTTGTCTGTTGGCTCGCTGACGGCGATTCAGCACGACAACAGAAAGTAACGTCAGCTTTATTATTCGGATTATTCAGACATAAAAAAACCCGCCATACAGGCGGGTTTTTATTATTAGACTGTCAGTTAAGCGCTTTTCTTCGCTTTCTTGTCAGCTTTAATAACTGGAGCTTCTGTTTTCACAGCGGCAACGTCGTTTTCTTTGAACTCACGGCCGTAGAAGGTATCCAGCAGAATCTGTTTCAGCTCGGAGATCAGCGGGTAGCGCGGGTTAGCACCAGTACACTGGTCATCGAACGCATCTTCAGACAGCTTATCTACGTGAGCGAGGAAGTCAGCTTCCTGAACGCCTGCTTCGCGGATAGATTTAGGAATACCCAGCTCGGCTTTGAGGCTTTCCAGCCATGCCAGCAGTTTCTCAATCTTCGCAGCAGTACGGTCGCCCGGTGCGCTCAGACCAAGATGGTCAGCGATCTCAGCATAACGACGACGTGCTTGCGGACGGTCGTACTGGCTGAAAGCAGTCTGCTTGGTTGGGTTGTCGTTCGCGTTATAACGGATAACGTTACTGATCAACAGGGCGTTCGCCAGACCGTGAGGAATGTGGAACTGTGAGCCCAGCTTGTGCGCCATTGAGTGGCAAACACCCAGGAAGGCGTTAGCAAACGCGATACCGGCGATAGTTGCTGCACTGTGAACGCGTTCACGAGCAACCGGGTTTTTAGAACCTTCGTTGTAAGATGCTGGCAGGTTTTCTTTCAGCAGCTTAAGCGCCTGCAGAGCCTGACCGTCAGAGAACTCAGACGCCAGGACAGAAACATATGCTTCCAGGGCGTGAGTCACGGCATCCAGACCACCGAAGGCACATAGTGACTTAGGCATCTCCATGACCAGGTTCGCATCAACGATAGCCATATCTGGCGTCAGTGCATAGTCAGCCAGTGGATATTTCTGACCCGTTGCATCATCCGTTACAACCGCAAACGGTGTAACTTCTGAACCGGTACCGGAAGTGGTCGTTACCGCGATCATCTTCGCTTTCACGCCCATTTTCGGGAACTTGTAGATACGTTTACGGATGTCCATAAAGCGCAGCGCCAGCTCTTCGAAGTGGGTTTCCGGATGTTCGTACATAACCCACATGATTTTCGCGGCATCCATTGGGGAACCACCACCCAGGGCGATAATCACATCAGGCTTGAAGGAGTTAGCCAGCTCAGCACCTTTACGCACAACGCTCAGGGTAGGGTCAGCTTCAACTTCAAAGAACACTTCAGTTTCAACGCCAGCCGCTTTCAGCACAGAGGTGATCTGGTCAGCGTAGCCGTTGTTGAACAGGAAACGGTCAGTCACGATGAGCGCACGTTTGTGGCCATCAGTAATCACTTCATCCAGCGCGATTGGCAGAGAGCCACGGCGGAAGTAGATAGATTTCGGAAGTTTGTGCCACAACATGTTTTCAGCTCGCTTAGCAACGGTTTTCTTGTTGATCAGGTGTTTTGGACCAACGTTTTCAGAGATGGAGTTACCACCCCAGGAACCACAACCCAGAGTCAGGGAAGGTGCGAGTTTGAAGTTGTAAAGGTCACCGATACCACCCTGGGAAGCAGGGGTGTTGATCAGGATACGCGCAGTTTTCATCATCTGACCGAAGTGAGCGACGCGTTCTGGCTGGTTATCCTGGTCGGTGTACAGGCAAGACGTGTGACCGATACCGCCCATGGCAACCAGTTTCTCGGCTTTTTCTACCGCGTCTTCGAAATCTTTCGCACGGTACATTGCCAGCGTAGGAGACAGTTTTTCGTGTGCAAACGGCTCGCTTTCGTCGACAACTTTCACTTCACCGATCAGGATTTTGGTTGTTGCCGGAACGGTAAAGCCTGCAAGTTCTGCAATTTTGTATGCTGGCTGACCTACGATAGCGGCGTTCAGCGCGCCATTTTTCAGGATGATGTCCTGAACCGCTTTCAGCTCTTTGCCCTGCAGCAGGTAGCCGCCGTGGCTGGCGAAACGTTCACGAACGGCGTCGTAAACGGAGTCTACGACAACAACAGACTGTTCGGATGCACAGATAACGCCGTTATCGAAGGTTTTAGACATCAGTACGGAAGCAACAGCGCGTTTGATGTCAGCAGTTTCGTCGATCACAACAGGTGTGTTACCTGCACCCACACCGATAGCAGGTTTACCGGAGCTGTATGCTGCCTTAACCATGCCAGGACCACCGGTCGCCAGGATCAGGTTAATGTCCGGGTGATGCATCAGCGCGTTGGACAGCTCTACAGAAGGTTGGTCGATCCAGCCAATCAGGTCTTTTGGTGCGCCGGCAGCGATAGCGGCCTGCAGGACGATATCCGCAGCTTTGTTGGTCGCGTCTTTCGCACGTGGGTGTGGAGAGAAGATGATTGCGTTACGGGTCTTCAGGCTAATCAGCGATTTGAAGATAGCAGTAGAGGTTGGGTTAGTTGTCGGAACAATACCGCAGATAATGCCGATAGGTTCAGCGATGGTGATAGTACCGAAGGTGTCGTCTTCAGACAGCACGCCACAGGTTTTCTCATCTTTATAGGCGTTGTAGATATACTCTGAAGCAAAGTGGTTTTTGATCACTTTATCTTCAACGATACCCATGCCGGATTCGGCAACGGCCATTTTAGCGAGAGGGATTCGAGCATCTGCAGCAGCCAGTGCGGCCGCGCGGAAGATTTTATCAACCTGTTCTTGGGTGAAATTGGCATATTCACGCTGGGCTTTTTTAACGCGCTCAACGAGGGCGTTCAGTTCAGCGATATTAGTAACAGCCATAATGCTCTCCTGATAATGTTTAAACTCTTTTAGTAAACCAGCGCTCGATACGTCACTCAGTATAGTCAGAGCCGATACCACTTGCGTAACACAAAGTAAAACAAAGAGTTACTTTCTGCTTAAGCACACTAATTTACTAAAAGAGCCTTACCTTAGCATCATCCATTTTTGTCAGGCGATCTCCCTGGGGGCGTAACCAAGATTACTCACTTCTGAGTACCGAAATCATGATCTGCGTCAATTTTTCACCAAGCTGATACCTTTCAGCAGGGTTATTTTGTTGTGATTTTTCCAGTGTTAAATAATTACGTAAGTATTGGAAGTGGCGCTATCATTGATTATACATATGTTTAACATCCTGAAATGATAACGTTTTGGCACAGATTTCAAGTGAAGTATGCTGATAAAAAGGGTATCTTCAGCGCGATTTCTCATGACACATTCTCAGTCCCGGGCATATGTATAAGCGGAGCAAAACGTGATCCAAACGCTCTTTGATTTTCCAACGTATTTTAAATTTTTTATTGGTTTGTTTGCCCTGGTCAACCCGGTGGGGATCATTCCTGTCTTCATTAGTATGACGAGTTACCAGACGGCAGCGGCCAGGAATAAGACCAATCTCACCGCTAACCTGTCTGTGGCTATCATATTGCTGACCTCCCTTTTTCTGGGGGATGCCATTCTTCAGCTCTTCGGGATTTCGATCGATTCTTTCCGCATCGCGGGTGGGATCCTGGTGGTGACTATCGCCATGTCCATGATCAGCGGGAAGCTGGGTGAGGATAAACAGAACAAGCAGGAGAAATCAGAAACCGCCATCCGGGAAAGCATCGGCGTGGTGCCGCTGGCATTACCGCTCATGGCCGGTCCTGGCGCTATCAGTTCAACCATTGTCTGGGGCACGCGTTACCATAGCCTGATGCATCTGATTGGTTTTTCAGTCGCCATCGCTCTTTTCGCGCTCTGTTGTTGGGGCGTATTCCGTATGGCGCCGTGGCTGGTGCGCTTGCTGGGGCAGACGGGCATTAACGTCATTACGCGTATCATGGGCCTGCTGTTGATGGCGTTAGGGATAGAATTTATTGTCACGGGGATTAAAAGCATTTTCCCCGGCTTGTTACACTAATATTTCATATGAAAGAACGGAGCGTCGGCTCCGTTTTTTTTTACGTGATTATCAGCAAATCATATAACTAAAGTTGAAATGCTCACATATCATAATAAATTCTACTAATAATGTTCATCTCTTGTATTTCAACAAGTTATTAATTCCGCCTCAACCCGCCTGCACATAAAACCTTCGATCGCTCTGTTATTTTACTCACATGATACTCTGGGGCTTGCTGAGAGATAACCGAAATGATATTAGTAATTTCAACATTCCCTTAGATGAATGTGCTAAATAATAACCAGTTGTTAAATTTTTGTACAAAATCACCCGATGATGGCGCAGCGACGCGCTTATAGAGAAAATTCTCTCTATCACATTGAATATCATATGTTTTTTATGGTGTTTGATGTCTGGCAGGGCTGCCCCCAAAGATACGGTGTTCACCGTAAAAGAGAATTGCTTAACAAATTTGCAAAATGTATTGGCGCGCGTTTACGCCATTTGATACTTTCCGGCCTAATATTTTGCAGCATAAAACAATCAGATGAGAATTATTTTCATATAGTTCTCTTCTCAGATATCCAGCACGGGTCTCAGACAGGGGAGGCCGGTGAAGAATCGACGCAAGACGGCCATACGAGCGGTCAGTAATAAAAAAAGTCGGTGATAGCAAGCAGTAAAAGAAGAACCTGACAGCAGCAAAAAAAACTCCTGCGCTGTACAGGCCCCAACAGGGGATTACACAGCTGGCGAAGGCCAGTAATTATAATGAGTGGAGTACCAACACAATGTCCATCATCACAAAAAAAAATCTGGTAGCGGCGGGGATTTTAACTGCGCTAATCGCGGGCAACGCTGCAATGGCTGCGGACGTGCCTGCAGGAGTTCAACTGGCCGAGAAGCAGACGCTGGTTCGTAATAACGGTGCGGAAGTTCAGTCTCTTGATCCGCACAAAATTGAAGGTGTTCCTGAGTCTAACGTTAACCGCGACCTGTTCGAAGGCCTACTGGTGACGGACGTAGACGGCCACCCGGCACCGGGTGTGGCAGAGAAATGGGAAAACAAAGATTTCAAAGTCTGGACCTTCCATCTGCGTAAAGATGTGAAATGGTCCGACGGTACCCCGGTTACGGCCGAAGATTTCGTTTATAGCTGGCAGCGCCTGGCGAACCCAAACACCGCCTCCCCGTATGCGAGCTACCTGCAATATGGCCACATCGCCAATATTGATGACATCATCGCGGGCAAAAAGCCGGTTACCGACCTGGGCGTCAAAGCGATTGATGCGAACACCTTTGAAGTGACGTTGAGCGAACCTGTTCCGTACTTCTATAAGCTGCTGGTTCACCCGTCCGTCTCTCCGGTACCAAAATCCGCCGTGGAGAAATTTGGTGAAAAATGGACGCAGCCTGCCAACATCGTGACCAACGGCGCCTATAAGCTGAAAGACTGGGTGGTCAACGAACGCATGGTTCTCGATCGTAACCCGCAGTATTGGGACAACGCGAAAACCGTGATTAACCAGGTGACCTACCTGCCAATTTCTTCCGAAGTGACTGACGTTAACCGCTACCGCAGCGGTGAAATCGACATGACCTATAACAACATGCCGATTGAACTGTTCCAGAAACTGAAAAAAGAGATCCCGAAAGAAGTTCACGTCGATCCGTACCTGTGCACCTATTACTATGAAATCAACAACCAGAAAGCACCGTTCACCGACGTGCGTGTACGTACTGCGCTGAAGCTGGCACTGGATCGCGATATTATCGTGAACAAAGTGAAAAACCAGGGCGATCTGCCGGCGTACAGCTATACCCCTCCATACACCCATGGTGCAAAACTGACTGCGCCAGAGTGGTTCAAAGAAACGCAGGAACAGCGTAACGCAGAAGCGAAGAAACTGCTGGCCGAAGCGGGCTACACCGCTGACAAGCCGCTGACCTTCAGCCTGCTGTACAACACCTCCGATCTGCACAAAAAACTGGCTATCGCCGTTGCCTCAATCTGGAAAAAGAACCTGGGCGCAAACGTGAAGCTGGAAAACCAGGAGTGGAAGACCTTCCTCGACAGCCGTCATCAGGGCACCTTTGATGTGGCGCGTGCAGGCTGGTGTGCGGACTATAACGAACCGACCTCCTTCCTGAACACCATGCTGAGCGACAGCTCAAACAACACCGCGCACTATAAGAGCCCGGCGTTTGACAAGCTGATTGCTGACACGCTGAAAACCACTGACGAAGCACAGCGTACCGAACTGTACTCTAAAGCTGAGCAGCAGCTGGATAAAGATTCCGCGATCGTTCCGGTTTACTACTACGTTAACGCCCGTCTGGTGAAACCGTGGGTAGGTGGGTATACCGGTAAAGACCCGATGGATAATATCTACGTTAAAAACTTGTATATTATCAAGCATTAATGGCAATGAGTGGGGCGAGCATGCTCGCCCCACGGTGTCTAACCAACGTCACATTATATAGGCACACGCCAGAAGGTACGGGCAATGTTGAAATTTATCCTGCGTCGCTGTCTTGAAGCGATTCCAACGCTTTTTATTCTAATTACGATTTCCTTCTTCATGATGCGTCTTGCACCGGGAAGTCCATTTACCGGTGAGCGTACGCTGCCGCCAGAAGTTATGGCGAATATCGAAGCGAAATACCATTTAAACGATCCTATCTCCACCCAGTACTTCAATTATCTGAAGCAGTTGGCCCACGGTGATTTTGGACCGTCATTTAAATATAAAGACTATTCCGTTAATGACCTGGTGGCGTCCAGCTTCCCGGTTTCGGCGAAATTGGGTGCTGCGGCATTCATTCTGGCCGTCGTTTTCGGGGTCGCCGCTGGCGTTATCGCCGCGCTCAGACAAAATACCAAATGGGATTATGCCGTAATGGGGGTGGCGATGACCGGGGTAGTTATACCCAGCTTCGTTGTCGCGCCATTACTGGTAATGATATTTGCCATCACGCTGAAGTGGCTGCCTGGCGGCGGCTGGAACGGCGGGGCATTAAAGTTCATGATTTTACCGATGGTGGCATTATCCCTGGCGTACATCGCCAGTATCGCGCGTATCACCCGTGGTTCAATGATTGAGGTGCTGCACTCGAACTTCATTCGTACCGCGCGCGCAAAAGGGCTGCCGATGCGCCGGATTATTTTCCGCCACGCGCTCAAGCCGGCGCTGTTGCCCGTGCTCTCCTACATGGGGCCTGCCTTCGTCGGGATCATCACCGGTTCAATGGTTATCGAAACGATCTACGGTCTGCCGGGCATTGGCCAGCTGTTCGTTAACGGCGCGCTCAACCGCGACTATTCGCTGGTGCTGAGTCTGACCATCCTCGTCGGTGCGCTGACCATTCTCTTTAACGCGATCGTCGATGTGCTGTATGCCGTCATCGATCCGAAAATCCGTTACTAACGCTGGAGCACGCCATGATGTTGAGTAAGAAAAACAGCGAGGCGCTGGAAAACTTCAGTGAAAAACTGGAAGTAGAAGGCCGTAGCCTCTGGCAGGACGCGCGCCGTCGCTTTATGCACAACCGTGCAGCGGTCGCCAGTCTGGTTGTTCTGGTAATTATCGCGCTGTTTGTGACCCTGGCGCCGATGCTGTCGCAATTTACCTATTTCGACACCGACTGGGGCATGATGTCCAGCGCGCCGGATATGGAATCCGGCCACTATTTTGGCACGGACTCTTCCGGGCGCGATCTGCTGGTGCGCGTCGCTATCGGTGGCCGTATCTCGCTGATGGTGGGTATCGCAGCCGCGCTGGTGGCGGTGATCCTGGGCACGCTTTACGGCTCACTTTCCGGCTATCTTGGCGGCAAAGTGGACTCGGTAATGATGCGTCTGCTGGAAATCCTGAACTCCTTCCCGTTTATGTTCTTCGTCATCCTGCTGGTGACCTTCTTCGGCCAGAACATCCTGCTGATCTTCGTGGCCATCGGGATGGTTTCCTGGCTGGACATGGCGCGTATTGTTCGCGGCCAGACGCTGAGCCTTAAACGTAAAGAGTTTATCGAGGCCGCGCAGGTAGGGGGCGTCTCTACCGGAAATATCGTGGTTCGTCATATCGTTCCCAACGTGCTGGGCGTGGTGGTGGTGTACGCCTCACTGCTGGTACCAAGCATGATTCTGTTTGAATCCTTCCTGAGCTTCCTTGGGCTGGGTACGCAAGAACCACTGAGCAGCTGGGGCGCGCTGCTGAGCGATGGCGCAAACTCAATGGAAGTCTCACCGTGGCTGCTGCTTTACCCGGCGGGTTTCCTGGTCGTCACCCTGTTTTGTTTTAACTTTATCGGCGATGGCCTGCGTGATGCCCTCGACCCGAAAGACCGTTAAGGAGCGCCGTCATGACAATTATTGAAACGGCCACTGCGCCACAGGCGCAACAGCAGAGCAATCTTCTGCTGGATGTGAAAGACCTCCGCGTGACCTTTAAAACGCCGGACGGGGATGTTACCGCCGTCAACGATCTCAACTTCAACCTGCGAGCGGGCGAAACGCTGGGGATCGTGGGTGAATCCGGCTCGGGTAAATCCCAGACCGCCTTTGCGTTGATGGGGCTGCTGGCATCGAACGGTGTGATTGGCGGTTCCGCAAAATTCAACGGCCGTGAAATCCTCAACCTGCCGGAGCACGCGCTGAACAAGCTGCGCGCCGAACAGATCTCGATGATTTTCCAGGATCCGATGACCTCGCTTAACCCGTATATGCGCGTTGGCGAGCAGCTGATGGAAGTGCTGATGCTGCATAAAGGCCTGGGCAAAGCAGAAGCCTTTGAAGAGTCCGTTAAAATGCTGGATGCGGTGAAAATGCCGGAAGCGCGTAAGCGTATGCGCATGTTCCCGCACGAGTTCTCCGGCGGTATGCGTCAGCGCGTGATGATTGCGATGGCGCTGCTGTGCCGGCCAAAACTGCTGATTGCCGATGAGCCCACCACCGCGCTGGACGTCACCGTTCAGGCGCAAATCATGACCCTGTTGAACGAGCTTAAGCGTGAGTTCAACACGGCGATTATCATGATCACCCACGATCTGGGCGTGGTTGCGGGCATTTGTGACAAAGTGCTGGTGATGTATGCCGGTCGAACCATGGAATACGGAAATGCGCGCGATGTGTTCTATCAGCCTGCGCACCCGTATTCAATCGGCCTGCTGAATGCGGTCCCGCGTCTCGATGCGGAAGGGGAAGCGCTGCTCACTATTCCGGGCAACCCGCCAAACCTGCTGCGCCTGCCGAAAGGCTGCCCGTTCCAGCCGCGCTGTCCGCACGCGATGGAAATCTGCAACAGCGCGCCGCCGTTGGAAGAGTTTGCACCAGGCCGTCTGCGCGCCTGCTTTAAGCCGCAGGAGGAGCTGGTATGAACGCATTAGATGAAAAACGCAACGTGCTACTCGAAATCGCAGACCTTAAAGTGCATTTCGACATCAAAGACGGCAAACAGTGGTTCTGGCAACCGCCAAAGACGCTGAAAGCTGTGGATGGCGTGACGCTGCGCCTGTACGAAGGGGAAACCCTGGGCGTGGTGGGCGAATCCGGCTGCGGTAAATCGACCTTTGCGCGAGCGATTATCGGTCTGGTAAAAGCCACCGGCGGCAAGGTGGCCTGGCTGGGTAAAGATCTGCTGGGCATGAAGCCGGACGAGTGGCGCGATGTGCGCAGCGATATCCAGATGATTTTCCAGGATCCGCTGGCGTCACTGAACCCGCGTATGACCATCGGTGAGATTATCGCCGAGCCGCTGCGTACCTATCATCCGAAGATGCCGCGTCAGGAAGTTCGCGATCGTGTTAAGGCGATGATGATGAAAGTGGGCCTGCTGCCTAACCTCATCAACCGCTATCCGCACGAATTCTCCGGTGGCCAGTGCCAGCGTATTGGTATTGCGCGCGCGCTGATCCTGGAGCCGAAGCTGATCATCTGTGATGAGCCAGTTTCCGCCCTGGACGTGTCCATTCAGGCTCAGGTCGTAAACCTGCTGCAAAAGCTGCAGCGTGAAATGGGGCTGTCGCTGATCTTCATTGCGCATGACCTGGCCGTGGTGAAACACATCTCCGACCGCGTGCTGGTGATGTACCTGGGCCATGCCGTGGAGCTGGGCACCTACGATGAGGTGTACCACAACCCGCTGCACCCTTACACCAAAGCGCTGATGTCTGCGGTGCCGATTCCCGACCCCGATCTGGAAAAGAATAAAACGATTCAGCTTCTGGAAGGGGAATTGCCCTCACCGATTAACCCGCCGTCGGGCTGCGTCTTCCGTACGCGATGCCCTATGGCCGGGCCGGAGTGTGCGAAAACGCGACCGGTTCTGGAAGGCAGTTTCCGACATGCGGTTTCCTGCCTGAAAGTAGACCCGTTATAATCGCAAGGGCTGACATGATGTCAGCCCTTATTTTTTGCGAGGTTACTGTGTCGCGTTTATTCACGTCAGCCCGTCGGCGGCTTTATCATTTATTATTCGATCCTGAAACGGTATCCGGACGACGCTTCGAAGGTCTTTGTGGTTTATTTGCGCTCCTCAGCGTGGTTGCCATCTTTATTGAATCGGGTGCCGGGACGCAATATCACCTGACGTTTGACGAATGGCATATCTTTGTCTGGCTTGAGCTGGCGATAACCCTGGTCTTTACCGCTGAATACATCCTCAGAGTGGTTACCTGGCCTAACGCGGCCCGATATGTTTTCAGCTTTTGGGGGATTATTGATTTAGCCACCATCCTGCCGCTCTATGTGATGTGGCTGTGGCCGGAAATCAGCCTGAGCTATGTCTTTGCCTGGCGCGCGATGCGCGTTATTCGGGTATTACGTATTCTGAAATTACTGCGGTTTATGCCGTCATTGCGCATATTCTGGAGTGCGATCGTTAGCGCGCGACATCAGCTTATTCTGTTCTATTCTTTTATTGCCATCGTCATGATTGTTTTCGGCGCGCTGATGTATTTAATAGAAGGGCCGAAATATGGCTTTACGACGCTCAATGCGTCGGTGTACTGGGCGATTGTGACCGTCACGACCGTGGGCTACGGCGATATCACGCCCCATACGCCACTGGGCCGCATTGTGGCGTCAGTGCTGATCTTGATTGGATATTCGGTGATTGCGATCCCGACGGGACTCATTACTACGCACATGAGCAACGCATTTCAGAGTCGCAAGCAGCAGCGTAAATGCCCGAGCTGCCATCAGGGCGAACATGAACACAGCGCGCGGTTTTGTAACCGTTGCGGAAGTGAATTGCCGGAGTAAATAAAAAAGGCTGCAATCGCAGCCTTTTTTATTATTCGCGCCAGAGAATATGGCACAGCTTGTGGTCTTTCTCGCGACACAGCAGGACGCGGGCGAAGATGTCGTTAATTTCACCGCCATCTTCATCGGCCAGCCCAATCACCACTTCGGCAAAGAAGTCAGGATTAAGGTCAAAATCCACGTGCTCAGCCCAGTCTTCTGACGGGTCGAACAGTTCAGCGCCGCCGCGCTCTTCGAACTGCAAATTAAAGAGGATCACGTCTGCGGGATCGAGGTTATCAACCGCCAGTTCGAGAAAAATGTCATAGGCCTGCTCGAGCGTTTCGTCTTCGGTCAGGCGATTGTTCAGATCCATTTCCATGATGACTACCTGTTTAACATCGTTGGGCACGTTTTACAGCAACGGACTAAAGAAGTAAAACAGTCGTTCGGCAATTCTCTGCCACAGCGGACGTTTTACCCACAGTCTGGCATCCAGCAGCCGCGAGCGGGAGATATAATCATCCTGCACCGCCGCGAGATCGCCGCCAAAGCCGGCATCATCAATGACCAGCGTGATTTCAAAGTTTAGCCACAGGCTGCGCATATCCAGGTTGACCGTCCCCACCAGGCTCAGCTCACCGTCGACGAGAACGCTCTTGGTGTGGAGCAAGCCGCCCTCAAACTGGTAAATCTTCACCCCCGCGGCCAGCAGTTCGCTAAAGAATGCGCGGCTGGCCCAGCCCACCAGAAGGGAGTCATTTTTGCGTGGCAAAATGATGCTTACATCGACGCCGCGCTGCGCGGCGGTGCAGATTGCGTGCAGAAGATCGTCGCTCGGGACAAAGTAGGGCGTCGTCATGATCAGATATTCACGCGCCGAGTACGTTGCCGTCAGCAGTGCCTGATGGATCAAATCCTCCGGGAAGCCCGGCCCGGAGGCAATGGTATGAATAGTGTGACCGCTGGCCTCCTCAAACGGCATAATATTGCCGTCCGGCGGCGGCGGCAGAATACGCTTGCCGGTCTCTATCTCCCAATCGCAGGAGTAGACGATGCCCATGGAGGTGGCAATCGGCCCCTCCATGCGCGCCATCAAATCCACCCACTGGCCAACGCCCGAGTCCTGCTTGAAGAAGCGCGGGTCAACCATGTTCATGCTGCCGGTGTAGGCAATATAGTTATCGATCATGACCATCTTACGATGCTGGCGGAGATCCATCCTGCGCAGAAATACGCGCAGGAGATTCACCTTCAGCGCCTCTACCACTTCGATACCGGCATTGCGCATCATGCCCGCCCACGGGCTGCGGAAGAACGCCACGCTGCCCGCGGAGTCAAGCATCAGGCGGCAATGAATGCCGCGCCGCGCGGCCGCCATCAGCGACTCAGCGACCTGGTCGGCCATGCCGCCGGGCTGCCAGATGTAGAAGACCATCTCGATATTATGGCGAGCCAGCTGGATATCACGGATTAACGCCTGCATAACGTCGTCGGACGAGGTCAGGAGCTGGAGCTGATTGCCTTTTACGCCGCCAATCCCCTGGCGCAGCTCGCAGAGCTTAAACAATGAGGAGGCGACGCTGCTGTTCTCCTCAGCAAAGATATGTTTGCAGGCTTTAAGATCGTGGAGCCACTTCGCGGTCGAGGGCCACATGGCGCGGGCCCGCTCGGCGCGGCGTTTACCCAGATGAAGCTCACCGAAAGAGAGATAGGCAATAATTCCCACCAGCGGCAGGATATAGATTATCAGAAGCCAGGCCATGGCAGAGGGTACGGCTCTGCGCTTCATCAGGATGCGTAACGTCACACCCGCGATTAACAGCCAGTATCCCAAAATGACCAGCCAACTCACCACGGTGTAGAAGGTTGTCATAGGTAAAAAAATCCTTTTGAAAGCGTATTGTTAAGAGTGTACGCATCAGGATTCATCTGGCAAATAAAAACGCCAGGTAAAAGCGCTGGTTTGCTGCCGGGTTGGGTTTATAATGGCCTTTCTTTAAGAGAAAAAGTGTTAGAGAAAGAGTTGTAAACATGAAGCGCAGTAGAACAGAAGTAGGGCGCTGGCGCATGTTGCGACAGGTGAGTCGTCGCAAGGCTCGTTGGCTGGAGGCACAATCCCGCCGCAATATGCGTATTCACGCCATCAGAAAATGTGGAATCACCAGACACCGTAACGCGTTGCTGTTCGCAGTCCAGGATATCTGAGAACCATGAGGGCACCGTAATGGTGCCCACTGTTTTTATAGCATCTGATTTTTGGGAATAGCGTATTTGCAGCGATATTCCCGTTGTGTTTAGCAAAAGGAGGGAGAAGTGTTTGCGGAGTTTGGTGTACTGAATTTCTGGACGTACGTCGTCGGCGCATTTTTTATCGTGCTGGTGCCGGGGCCAAATACCCTGTTTGTGCTGAAAACCGGGATCGGTCACGGCGTTAAAAAAGGCTATCTCGCCGCGACAGGGGTATTTATCGGCGATGCGGTACTGATGTTTCTGGCCTGGGCAGGCGTGGCTGCGTTAATCCAGACCACCCCGGTGCTGTTTAATATCGTGCGCTATCTCGGCGCTTTCTATCTGCTTTGGCTGGGCGGTAAAATGCTCTGGTCGGTCATCACCCGGCAGAATCATGCTCACGAGAGCGGAACCGAGCCTGCCAGCGCGATCATGAAACGCTCGCTGGTATTAAGCCTGACGAATCCAAAAGCGATTCTGTTCTACGTATCGTTCTTCGTTCAGTTTATTGACGTGAATGCTGAGAACACAGGTACCTCTTTCCTGATCCTCGCCACCACGCTTGAATTGATTAGCTTTATGTATATGAGCTTCCTGATCTTCTCCGGCGCGTTTGTGACGCGTTATCTGAAAACCAAAAAGAAACTGGCAAAGCTGGGGAACGGGCTGATAGGGTTGCTGTTTGTCGGATTTGCGGCGAGGCTAGCGTCGCTACATTGAATGAATGAAAGGCTCCTGCGGGAGCCTTTTTAATTCTGTTTGACAGCCCCTCACTATTTAGTTGTATAGTACAACTAAATAGTGAGGGCATAACATGCACACCGAAAACCCCGTAGTCAGCGTTATCCGTAGTTCCTCGCGTCTGATGGTGCGAGAGTTAGGCTTTATGGCTTCCACTCTGGCCTCAACCCATTACTCACCCTCGGCCGTGCACACCCTCGTCGAAATCGCGTTGCGCAAGGATATGACGGCGGGTCAACTGGTGCAGCTGCTGGGTCTGGAAAAGTCCAGCGTCAGCCGAATGCTGGCTCGCCTGATTGCCGCGGGTGAACTGGAAGAGGTGGTCTCCACTGACGATGCCAGAGCAAAATGTCTCAGGTTGACTGCGAAAGGCCATGAGACGGTCAAAAAAATTAATACCTACAGCAACGAGCGAGTTGTCTCAGCGATAAAGTCCCTGGAGCCCGCTCAGCAGCAAACCATCTCTCAGGGATTATCCCTTTACGCCAACGCGCTGCTGGCGTGTCGTGAGACGACTGTCGATACCCGCCCCGACGAGCTTAAGATTGTGCAGGGCTATCTACCCGGCATGATTGGCCGCATTGCCGAAATGCACGGGTGCTATTACGCCCGAGAGCATAATTTTGGTCGCTTCTTTGAGGCCAAAGTGGCCGCAGGTCTGGCTGAGTTTAGTGGTCGGCTGGACAAACCCTGTAACCAGGTCTGGCTGGCGGTGATGAACGACAGGATCGTGGGGTCGGTGGCAATCGATGGCGAGGACTTAGAACAGGGCGAAGCCCACCTGCGCTGGTTTATTATCGACGACGGCTGTCGGGGCCATGGCGCGGGAAGAAAATTACTTACCGAAGCCATGCGTTTTTGCGACAGCATCGGGTTTTCAGCCGTGCATCTCTGGACGTTTAACAAGCTGACCACCGCCCGGCGGCTGTACGAATCGTTTGGGTTTACGCTGGTGAAAGAGTGGGAAGGCGACCAGTGGGGAAGCCTTATGACGGAGCAGCAGTTTACCCGGCACAGAGACGCGTAGCCGCCGCCATAAAAAAGGCTCCTTTCGGAGCCGCTTGGTATCAGAACGCTTTCTTATACGGTCGAACCGTCACCTTCGCATACACGCCCGCAGCAACGTAAGGGTCAGCGTCAGCCCAGGCCTGAGCGGCTTCCTGGGATTCAAACTCGGCAATGACCGTGGAGCCCGAAAAACCAGCGGCACCCGGATCATTGCTGTCAACCGCAGGCATTGGGCCAGCGGTCAGTAACCGGCCTTCATCCTGGAGCAACTGCAAACGCGCGAGGTGGGCAGGGCGAACAGACTGGCGTTTTGCGAGTGAATCAGCAACATCTTCAGAGTAAATCACGTAAAACACGGCGAAGCTCCTTAACCGATAAAAGTGTCAGTTACGTTATGTGAAAGGGCAAACGACTGCAATGTAAAATAAAAACAATGTTAATGTCCTGATCTGAATGCGCCTTTTTTGGCCTCTTATGCGCTAAAGTTGCGCCAGAGCAAAGTGTCTTATTGAATATGATTGCTATTTGCATTTAAAATCAGTATTCGGTTTTTTAACGTTGATGATTATGACTTCGATGACCCTTGATTTACCTCGCCGCTTTCCCTGGCCGACGCTGCTTTCCGTCGTGATTCACGGTGCCGTTGTGGCGGGTTTGCTGTATACCTCGGTTCATCAGGTTATTGAAATGCCAGCACCCGCGCAGCCGATTTCGGTGACGATGGTATCGCCAGCGGATCTCGAACCGCCGCAGGTTGCACCTCCGCCGCCACAGCCGGTTGCTGAGCCGGAGCCAGAACCCGAACCCGTTCCGGAGCCGCCGAAGGAAGCCCCGGTGGTTATCCATAAACCTGAACCGAAGCCAAAACCTAAACCGAAGCCAAAGCCGGTGAAGAAGGTCGAAGAGCGTCCGAAACGCGAGGAGCGTCCGGTTGAACCGCGCGCGACCCAGCCGGTTGAAAATGCAGCGCCTTCACGTCCGGTGATGAACAATACGGCAACGACCGCAAAGCCGACGGTAAGCGCGCCAGCGGGTCCGCGTGCCCTGAGCCGCAATCAGCCTCAGTATCCGCCTCGCGCTCAGATGTTGCGCATTGAAGGCCGCGTGCGGGTGAAATTTGACGTCACGGCGGAGGGGCGCGTTGATAACGTGGAAATCTTGTCGGCTCAACCGTCTAATATGTTTGAGCGAGAAGTGAAATCGGCAATGCGCAGATGGCGTTATGAGCCCGGCAAGCCTGGTAATGGGCTGATAGTGAACATTGTTTTCCGCCTGAACGGCGGGGCGCAGATGGAATGAAAAAAGCCTCCTGATGGAGGCTTTTTTTTTTGCCTGTCGATTAGGCCTGCGGAAGCTGACGAGGTTTACCCTCGCTGTCCACTGCGACATAAATAAACAGCGCTTCGGTGGCCTTGTAGCGCTGTCCAATCGGCTCAGAAGAGACTTTTTTAACCCATACTTCAATGTTGATTGAAATAGAGGTGTTGCCGCGCTTGACGCAGCGCGCGTAGCAGCAAACCACATCACCCACCGCAACCGGGCGCAGGAAGGTCATGCCATCCACCCTCACGGTGACCACACGCCCATGGGCGATCTCTTTTGCCAGAATTGCGCCGCCCATATCCATCTGCGACATCAGCCAGCCGCCAAAAATATCGCCATTGGCATTGGTGTCAGCGGGCATTGCCAGTGTGCGTAAAACCAGTTCGCCCTGAGGGGCGTTAGTTGTTGTCATTGTTTTAACTCGTAACGGAAGACTTCAGGCGGGATGCTACTATGATTTCGAGGCGGAGAGAATAGACCAGAACGCCTGTCGTTAACGTCCTGGTCAGTCATTAATCAGTGCTTGTCGTCCTGCGGCATGTGGCGATATATATAGACGCCGCTTAACAGCGTGAAGATAAGCGTCAGCGCGGTCAGGCCGAAGACCTTAAAGTTGACCCAGATATTCTGCGGCAGCCAGAAGGCGATATAGATGTTGGCGAGGCCGCAGAGAATAAAGAAGACCGCCCAGGCGATATTCAGACGCGACCAGACTTCCTGAGGCAGGGCCAGCTCTTTGCCCAGCATGCGCTGGATCAGCGGCTTTTTCATTACCCACTGGCTGATTAGCAATGCACCCGCAAACAGCGCGTAAATCACGGTCACTTTCCACTTAATAAATTCATCGTTGTGGAAGAACAGAGTAAGCCCGCCGAACACGGCGACCAGGACGAACGTGATCAGCGCCATTTTTTCGACTTTACGATAGCGAACCCAGCTGTAGATCAGTACAACAGCGGTCGCAACGATCAGCGCAGTGGTCGCGGCATAAATGTCATACAGCTTATAAAAAGCAAAAAAGACCACGAGCGGTAAAAAATCAAGAAACTGCTTCATTCTGTGATTCCATCTTCTGAGCGGGGCGGGAGACAGCGATGTCCCCGCCTCTGGATTACTGACGAATTAACATATACAGGCGGAACAGGTAGACCAGCAGTACCGCTGAAATCAGATTGCTCAGCGTATTCGCTACCACTGCACCAACGTTTGGCGTTAATACTGCAAAATTCGGTGCAAACAGTAAGAGGAGCGTTTTGGCGAGCAGCCAGCCGATCACGGCGGGAGCCACCAGACGCATATTAGCCCATGCCAGTCTGATGCTGCTGCGCATCGCGGTAAAAATACCCATTTTGTCCTGCACAACCATGACCGGGGCAAAGGAGAGCACGATAGCCAGTAACACACCCGGCACCACGACCAGCATAATCCCCATTTGCACCAGCAGGGTGGTTAAAAAGATCAGGATAAACAGCTTAGGCAAGACCGGCGCGCTGGCACCAATCGCCCGTAAGGCGCTGATCCGGTGACCCGCCGATACCAGCTGAATCATCAGTAAAACGCCGCCCGCCAGAACCGCATTACCAATAAGGCCTGAGAAGGTGGATGCGGCAGAGGCCCGCAGCAGAATTTGCTGCTGCTCCGGCGTCATGTTTTGCACCAGCTCAAACAACCCCACGCTTCCCGCAAGATGGTCGCCCTGGCTCAGGCTGGCAATCTGTTCTTCACTCGGTGAGAACGCATGACCCAGCACCACCGTGATAAAGGCGCAAAGCAACGCGATCAGTAAAAAGGTTATGAACTGATTGCGGAAAAAGTTTCCCGTGTCACGGTAGACAGACTTCGCCGTGATAGACATGCACTCTCCTTGAGTATTGCAGGTGTTAATTAGCCGGCAATTGTACACCGGATGCGCCTGCTGTGGCAGCATCAAGGCTTGTATGGAAAAGCATATCTTTGTAAAGCGGCGGTAATCCAACGCGCGCCCGGGCGCGATTGCAGGATTTATTGACCTGCCCATCTTCTCCCGACATGGCAAATTCCCGGCACGGGCTGGGACGATCCTCATAGATAGAACACCGGGTAGAAACCCCGGGCTCACCCTGTAGCGCCGCACAGCGGACCTGTTTTTGGTTCGTGCCGCTCATGCAGCGCAGAAAAGGCGTTAGCGGCTCTGTGAGATGAACCGGAACGGTACCGCCGCCATCGCTGGCTTCGGCCCAGTAGAAAGAGACTCGAAAATACGCACAACAGGCTCCGCACGTCATGCACGGGTTTTTATCACTCATGGCACACCTGCAAATGAAGAACGCATCAAATCAACTTGTGAGAGCGCTAAATTATCCAGCCGCCAGAGGAAGAGCAAGAGGGGGAAATGAGAAAATTATGTAACTGTGAAATGCCAAAAATTGACATGGAAACAACTTATTGCTTTTTGATGTGCCACAAAAAATTAACCCAGATCAATGAATGTTAAATTACTGGTTTTAATGTGATCTGCGGCAGATCACTTAATACTCTTTTGTGAGTATATTCTCACCCGCGATTAAAACCACAACGATGGAGCGGATATGAAAAAATTAGCGGTGGCAGCCCTTGTATTAAGCAGTCTCTCTGGCGGCGCGTATGCGCATGAAGCAGGCGAATTCTTTATTCGTGCCGGTTCGGCTACGGTTCGTCCAACTGAAGGTTCTGATAACGTGCTGGGGATGGGCGGTTTTAACGTCAGTAATAACACCCAGCTAGGGTTAACCTTTACCTATATGGCGACGGATAACATTGGTGTTGAGCTTCTGGCCGCAACGCCTTTCCGTCATCGCGTAGGTCTTGGACCAACCGGTGATATCGCCACGGTGCATCATCTGCCGCCAACGCTGATGGCGCAGTGGTACTTTGGTGATTCAAGCAGCAAGGTGCGTCCTTATATTGGCGCGGGCGTGAACTACACCACCTTCTTTGATGAGAAGTTTAACGATACCGGGAAAGAGGCCGGTCTGACCGATCTCAGCCTGAAAGATTCGTGGGGGATGGCAGGGCAGGTCGGGCTGGATTATCTGATTAACCGCGACTGGTTAATCAACGCCTCCGTCTGGTATATGGATATTGATACCGACGTACGCTTCAAAGCGGGCGGTCAGCAGCAAAGCATCAGCACTCGCCTCGACCCGTGGGTATTTATGTTCTCTGCGGGTTATCGTTTCTGATCTCCCGTCAAACTGGCCACGCGGTGGCCAGTTTGTTTTGCACGCTTCAAAACGACGGATACACCGGTCGCTCATCAAGTTTTACGCAATGCCTCAGGACCTTTTCCCCATCATATAAATAGCTGAAAGCGTCGCTGGACGTGGAATGGAAAAGAATATCGCCATTCGCAAACGGGATAATTTCGGTATCTCCCGCGCGCTTGTGTCCCGCACCGGTTTCGAAATGACCGCGCCACCTTTCCTGCGTATGGTCGTAAACGTGCAGAATAATCTCGACGAGCCCTCTTTCCGGACAATTAAGGCGCAGGAAGGTAGATGAGAAATTCAGGGAGAGTGCGTGAAAGGGAATCAATAGGGTGAAAACCAGTAAAGCTCGTAAATACATCAAACCGCTAAAACCTCCTTTAAAAGGGATATAAGATTTTACTTAAGTCGAAGGTTTGGGTTTTGCCGTGGATCAACACGCCTTACAATTCAAAGCGATAAAGGCCCCTTACGAGGCCTTCAGCGATCATTTTTGAATCAAATAGCGAATGGTCGGGCCATCCTGCTGGATGTCCAGCACGGTGTAGCCGTGATTTTTGGCATCCAGCGGAATGTTGTTAATGGACTGCGGGCAGTCGCTCACCACTTCCAGAATTTCACCTTTTTTAAGCTGCGGGAGCGCTTCAAGCGTCGCGACGGCCGGGTAAGGGCAAGGTTCACCGACCATATCCAGGCGGTAGTCAGGCACGATATCTTTCATGCAGCATTCTCCTGCGTTTCAGTTTTGACGGTGGCACGACGAAAGAACCGTTTCTCCTGCGCGACGACCAGTAAAAAAGCGACAAGCAGCAGGCCATAGGTGACCAGCAGGCCGCCGAGCGGACCGAAAGCGCTCAGCAGGTTGACCTTATCCCAGCTCGTGGCTAGCGCCGGGGAGAGATCGTCCCAGAAGTACGCCAGGATTGTTGAGCCAATAACATTCCCCAGGCCTACCCACCAGTAATGCACCTGACCTTCAACGGCGCGGTACATCCAGCCGGTTTCACATCCGCCGGCCAGCACAATTCCGAAGCCAAACAGCAGACCGCCAATAACCGCGTTAGGACCGGCCCACATGATTTTCGGTTCGACGCCTAGCTGAACATAGCTGAAGATCCCGATGGCGCTGACCGCCATCCCGGCGATAATCGCCTTCGCCATCATCGTGCGGCCGGTGATCCACATATCGCGAAACGCTGAGGTGAAGCAGATCTGCGCGCGTTCAATGAGCAGGCCAAAACCCACGCCGAACAGCATTGCCAGGCCGAGTTTGTGCTGGTTCATGGCCGTACACAGCGCCCATGCCACCATAGCGAAAAAGACCAACATACCGAGGCGGAAACGGCGACGCGCCTGAGAGGGCTTTTGCGTCAGCGGCGACGCGGCGCTCACTTTGACCATTTTGACGGGAATACGAAACAGCGGCAGAAGGGTAAATTTAGCGCCAAAGTAAGAGCCGATGGCCGTAGCGACAGCAAAGAACCAGGCATGCAGCGAAAACTGAGGGATCCCGGTAAAGAAGGCGGCAAGGTTACACCCCATCGCCAGGCGCGCGCCGAATCCGGCAATGATACCGCCGGCAACCGCCTGCAAAATGCGGATCCGGCTTTTGGGCATCCTGAGCTTGACGTTATTTGCCCACAGCGCAGCAGCAAAACAGCCGCCGAACATGCCGATGATCATCATGCCGTCGATGCGGGTTAGCGGCGTGCCGTCCAGATGAATGAGTTTAAAGTATCCCCACTCTTCGGTATGCACGCCAGCCAGTTGCAGCAGTTGCCCACCCCAGCGGGTGAACTCGCCGGTAACTGCCCAGAAGGTGCCTGTAATGCCGAAGTAGTAAGTAGAGAGAATGCCCGCCGCAATGACGGCCGGGACAGGTGACCAGAACTTAACCAGGTAAGTCTGTTTGAAGTATTGCCATGACATGAATAAGCCTCTGAACTCAGAAGGTTAATACTTAAAAGAGACCAGATAATACGCTTATGGCAAGGGTTGAAAAGCCATTCACACCGAAAATATCGACAGGATCAATTTTGACCTAATCCTTTGGTGACGATGGGCACGGAAGGGGAACCGTCTGGCTGGAATGCCAGACGGTAGAAGGGTTATGCTTTGCGCGTCGCGGCTTTCATGCCGCTTACGAACGCTTTCAGCTCGGCCAGCATCTGCTCTGGCTTGTCCACGTTCTTCTCAATGATTTTGACGATAGCAGAGCCGGAGATCGCACCTGCCGCTTTCGCCTCAATCGCCGCGGTGACCTGATCGGGAGATGAAATACCGAAGCCCTGCAGCGGAGGTGCAGCGTGGTATTCAGCCAGCTTTTCCACCAGATGATGCAGCGGCAGCGCCGCCTTGTTCTCAGCACCGGTCACGCCCGCGCGGGAGAGCAAGTAGGTATACCCGCGTCCGTAAGAGGCAATCTGGCGCAGCAGCTCGTCATCAGCGTTAGGTGGGCAGATGAAAATCGGGGCGACGTTATGGCGCATCGCCGCCTGGCGGAACGGCGCAGATTCTTCAACCGGCACGTCGGCTACCAGCACCGAGTCAACGCCCACCCGCGCGCACTCGGCATAAAATTCGTCGATGCCGCGGTTAAACACCAGGTTAGCGTACATCAGCAGACCAATAGGAATGGTCGGGTGCTTCTGGCGGATCGCGGCCAGCATCTCGAAACACTGGGTTGGCGTCACGCCCGAAGCAAATGCGCGCAGCGTCGCGTTCTGAATGGTTGGGCCATCCGCCAGCGGGTCAGAGAACGGAATGCCCAGCTCGAGTGCATCAGCGCCGGCTTCAATCAGGGTGTCAATAATCTTCAGCGACTGTTCCGGGCCCGGATCGCCCAGAGTGACGAAGGGAACGAACGCGCCTTCCTGGCGGGATTTCAGCTCTGCAAATACGTTATCGTAGCGTTCCATCAGATTTCCCCTCGTGCTTTCAGAATATCGTGAACGGTGAAGATATCTTTGTCACCGCGACCGGAAAGGTTCACCACCAGCAGCTGTTCTTTTTCCGGGTTTTCTTTAATCATTTTCAGCGCATGTGCCAGCGCGTGCGAAGACTCCAGCGCCGGGATGATCCCTTCGCTGCGACACAGCGTTTTGAATGCTTCCAGGGCTTCGTCATCGGTAATGGAAACATAATCCGCACGACCGGTGCTGTTCAGGAAGGCATGCTGTGGCCCAACAGAGGGGAAATCGAGACCGGCAGAAATAGAGTAAGACTCTTCAATTTGGCCTTCATCGGTCTGCATCATTGGCGCTTTCATACCGAAGTAGATCCCCACGCGGCCATGCTTCAGCGGCGCGCCGTGTTCGCCCGTTTCAATTCCGTGGCCGGCGGGTTCAACGCCGATCAGGCCCACGCTGGTGTCGTCAATGAAATCGGCAAACATGCCGATGGCGTTAGACCCGCCGCCAACGCAGGCGATAACGGCATCCGGCAGGCGACCCTCTTTTTCGAGGATCTGTGCTTTGGTTTCTTCACCGATCATGCGCTGGAATTCGCGCACGATGGTCGGGAACGGATGCGGACCCGCAGCGGTACCCAGCATATAGTGCGCGGTCTCATAGCTGCCAGACCAGTCGCGCAGCGCTTCGTTACAGGCATCCTTCAGCGTGGCGGAGCCGCTGTGCACCGGGATCACTTCGGCGCCCATCAGACGCATGCGGAACACGTTTGGCGACTGACGCTCAACGTCTTTCGCGCCCATGTAGATGCGACACTTCAGGCCGAGCAGGGCGCTGGCGAGCGCGGAGGCGACACCGTGCTGGCCCGCGCCGGTTTCAGCGATGATTTCGGTTTTGCCCATACGCTTTGCGAGCAGCGCCTGGCCAAGAACCTGGTTGGTTTTATGGGCACCGCCGTGCAGCAGATCTTCACGCTTCAGATACAGCGTGGTTTTCGTGCCTTCCGTCAGGTTACGGCATTTTGTCAGCGCCGTTGGGCGGCCTGCGTAATTTTTCAGCAGGTCGGTAAATTCAGCCTGAAACGCCGGATCTTTCTGCGCGCTGACAAAGGCTTCTTCCAGCTGGCGCAGCGCGGGCATCAGGATTTGCGGGACGTACATCCCACCAAACTCACCAAAGTACGGGTTAAGTAATGTCGTCATCTTCTCTTCCTTAATATGCACGCAGAGTTTTAAACACTGAGGCCAGTTTGCTGGCATCTTTTATGCCGGGTTGGGTCTCTACGCCTGAATTGAAATCAAGGCCTGCGCAGCCGGTTTTGGCGGCTTCAACACAGTTATCCGGGCTTAATCCACCCGCCAGCAGGACGTTGTCCAGCTTTTCGCCGTTCAGCAGCGACCAGTCAAATCGCTGGCCCGTGCCGCCCTGGCCGTTATCGAGGACGTATTTGTCCACATGGCTCAGGTTTCGCGCGGGCAAGGTATCGCCGACGCTTTGTGCTTTCCAGATCTGCACCTGAGGCGCGAGAGCGGTTCGCAGGGCATCGATATACGCCTGATCTTCGCCACCGTGGAGCTGCACCGCGCTCAGAGATAACGACTCGGCTTTTGCCACGACATCTGCGATATCCGCATTGCGGAACACGCCGACATAGCTGAGAGGGGCCGCGGCGATCACCTTACGCGCCTGCTCTTCGCTCACCGCCCGAGGGGAGGTATCCACGAAAATCAGTCCGCCGTAAATGGCACCTGCTTCATACGCGGCCTGGGCATCCTGTTCGCGGGTCAAGCCGCAGACTTTGTTTTCACCCAGCAGCACGCGTCGCACGGCAGCATTGAGATCGTCATGCTCCATCATGGCGGAGCCAATCAGGAAACCGTTAGCAAAGTGGCTCAGCTCGCGCACATGGGCGTAGCTGTTAATCCCGGACTCGCTGATAACGGTTACGCCCGGGCCCAGGCGCGGCGCCAGCTGGCGCGTGCGGTTGAGGTCAATCGACAGATCCCGCAGATCGCGGTTGTTGATCCCGACCACTTTGGCCCCAAGTTCGATGGCGCGTTCCAGCTCCTCTTCGTTGCTAACTTCGGTCAGCACGCCCATATTCAGGCTGTGCGCGACGGCAGCGAGCTGGCGATACTGTTCGTCATCAAGCACCGAAAGCATCAGCAGGCAGGCATCAGCCTGGTAGAAACGCGCCAGCCAGATCTGATACGGGTCAATTATAAAGTCTTTGCACAGGATCGGCTGCGGCGCGATGCCGCTGACGATCGGCAGAAAATCGAAGCTGCCCTGAAAATATTTTTCGTCCGTCAGCACCGAGATAGCTGACGCATGATGCTTATAAATGCCGGCAATACGCGCCGGGTCGAAATCGTCACGAATAACGCCTTTAGACGGGGACGCTTTTTTGCACTCAAGAATAAACGCGGTGCGCGCACCCTGCAGGGCGTCATAGAAACGACGGCTGCTCGGGACGACGTCGTTCTGGAAACTGGCAAGCGGCTGCTGTTGCTTGCGGGCTTCCACCCAGATGGCCTTGTCGGCAACGATTTTCGCTAAAACGGTCTGCATTCTTTACCCTCTTGCCGCAAGTGCGGTAACGCGATCGTAAGCTGCACCGGAGCGCAGTACATCCAGAACTTTTTGAACGTTGGCCTTCAGGTCTTCCTCACCGTGCAAACGCATCAGCATGGCGACGTTGGCAGCAACGGCGGCCTCATGGGCGACCTCACCCTTACCTTGTAATAAGCGCGTCAGAATGTCACGGTTTTCTTCCGGCGTACCGCCTGCCAGCGCTTCCTGATGATACGGCGCAAGGCCGAAGTCGGCAGCGTCCAGCTGGTAGCTCAGAATCTCACCGTCGCGCAGTTCGGCCACCAGCGTCGGGGCATGCAGCGACACTTCATCCATACCGCCGCTGTGCACCACGGCAGCACGCTGGTAGCCCAGGACGCGCAGCGTTTCTGCAATCGGCAGGACCAGCTCCGGGCTATAGACGCCAATCAGCGCCAGCGGCGGGTGAGCCGGGTTAATCAGCGGCCCCAGGACGTTAAACAGCGTGCGGGTTTTAAGCTGCTGACGAACCGGCATCGCGTGGCGGAAACCGGTGTGATACTTCGGCGCAAACAGGAAGCAGACGCCCAGATCATCCAGCGCTTCACGGGAACGCTCGGCGTTCATATCGAGATTAATACCGAATGCGGCGAGCAAATCAGACGAGCCTGACCGGCTGGAAACGCTGCGGTTACCGTGTTTCGCGACCTTCAAACCACACGCTGCCGCCACGAAGGCGCTGGCGGTGGAGATATTGATGCTGTTACTGCCGTCACCGCCGGTGCCGACAATATCGGCAAACTGATAGTCCGGGCGCGGGAACGGCGCGGCATTTTCCAGCAGGGCCGTGGCGGCGCCGGCGATCTCCTGTGGGCTTTCGCCGCGCACTTTCATGCTCACCAGCGCGGCAGCCAGCTGCTCAGGCTTCAGCTCGCCGCGAACCACCGCGGAGAAGAGCTGGTGGCTCTCCTGCTGGCTCAGGGTCTGAGCCTGGTACAGTTTTTCCAGAATTGGCTGCAGGGTGTTGGTCTGCTCCAGCTTCTGTAACGCCCAGTCCAGGGTCTGTTCCAGCAGACGGGCACCGTGGGAGGTCAGGATCGATTCCGGGTGGAACTGCATGCCGCAGACGCGGTCAGCGTCGTGACGTACCGCCATCACCATTCCTTCAAACGAGGCGTTAATGGTCAGTCCGGCGGGAATGTTGCTTCCGACCAGCGAGTGGTAGCGTGCAACCGGGAGCGGATTCGGCAGCCCGGCAAACATCGCCTGGCCGTCATGTTCGATGCTGGACGCTTTACCGTGCAGGATCTCACCCGCCTGGCCGACGTAGCCGCCGTAGGCTTCAACGATGGCCTGATGGCCCAGGCAGATGCCGATAATCGGCAGCTTGCCGCGCATGCGGGTCAGCAGCTCGGGCATACAGCCCGCCTCGCTCGGTGCGCCAGGCCCCGGGGAGAGCATCAGCACCGGGTTTTGCATGGTTGCCAGACGGTCAATCAGGGTCTGCGCCGGTACATGGTTGCGATAGATAACGACGTTATGACCATTCGCACGCAGCTGATCTGCCAGGTTATAGGTAAAGGAGTCGATATTATCGAGCAGCAGAATATCAGCCATCAGAAAATCTCCTGTGCATGGTGTGCGGTTGCAATGGCGCGAAGGACCGCACGTGCTTTACTGCGCGTTTCGTCAGCTTCAGACTGCGGAACAGAATCAAGAACAATCCCGGCTCCCGCCTGTACGGTAGCAATACCGTCTTCGACATAGGCGGAGCGGATCACGATGCAGGTATCGAGGTCACCGTGGGCCGTGAAGTAGCCCACCGCGCCGCCATAGCTTCCGCGACGGCGCCCTTCGGCCGCGGCAATCAGCTGCATGGCGCGCACTTTCGGCGCACCGCTCAGGGTGCCCATGTTCATGCAGGCGCGATAGGCGTGCAGCGCGTCGAGATCGTGGCGCAGCTCGCCGACCACGCGGGAGACCAGGTGCATCACGAACGAATAACGGTCAACTTTGGTCAGGTCCGCCACGTAGCGGCTGCCCGGGGTGCAAATGCGGGCCAGATCGTTACGCGCAAGGTCAACCAGCATCAGGTGCTCGGAGAGCTCTTTGTGGTCGGTACGCATTTCAAGTTCGATGCGGCTGTCCAGATCGCGATCCAGGGAGCCGTCGGCACGACGCCCGCGTGGACGGGTTCCGGCAATCGGGTAGATCTCAATCTGGCGGCTGGTGGCGTCATATTTCAGCGAGCTTTCCGGCGACGCGCCAAACAGCGTGAATTCGTTGTCCTGCATAAAGAACATGTACGGGCTTGGGTTACTCTTCTTCAGCACTTCATAGGCCGCCAGCGGGGACGGGCAGGGCAGTGAGAAGCGACGGGAAGGCACCACCTGGAAAATTTCCCCGGCGCGAATCGCCTTTTGCATCTGGCGAACCACGGCACCGAACCGATCGTCCGTCTGGTTTACATCGCATGTCATTTTTTCCACGCGCTGCACCGGCAGCGCAGGTGGCGCTTCGCGCATCTGCTGTTCCAGTTGTGCGATACGGTGTTCGAGGCGTTCTTTCTCCGCGCTGGACGGCGTGAACAGGCTAGCCTGAATGCGGGTGTACTTTTTCTGATGGTCGATCACCAGCAGGGTTTCAGCCAGATAGAAGCAGTAATCCGGGCAGCGGTTGCCCTGTTCCGTTTCCGGCAAATCTTCGAAACCGGCAACCAGGTCGTAAGCAAACAGCCCGCCAAAGAACATCGCTTCACGTTCCTCTGCCGGCACGGTGACCAGATTCTGCAGCAGGCGGAAGGCATCGAAAACGGAAAGAGAGCAGAGCCGCGCGTCTTCGTCCAGCAGCTGGCTGACCGCCGGGAAATGCAGAATGCGCATTTCCGGGTGGCGTTCATTTTCAATACCTGAAGGCAGAGCGGCATCCAGCAGCGGCAGAAGCGATGCGCCATTGTCCGACAGCGCCTTGATCGTGACGGTATCACCTAACGCGGTAATGCGCAGTGCGCTATCAACCAGCAGCAGACTCTTGAGATCGTCCTTGCTGTCGATATCCGCAGATTCCAGCAGCAAGGTCGCCGGACGGGCACCGCACACCTGATGAAACAGGGCAGTAGGGTTGTGACGATAGGCCGCCTCGCAGGTCAGCAATTCGAGGTGTGGTTTGGCTGTTTGCATTATGTTGTTCTCATTTTCTGTTCAAAAAAAAGCCCGCTTGGTAGCGGGCTGGGTATCTGTTTGCATTTCGCAGACGCGTGACACTGCCCGAAGATCAGGAAGTACGCCACCAACCGTGCAGAGTGAAATGTGCTGTCATTTTCAGATACCTTTCTCGTGTGAACTTGCGTACTAGTTAACTAGTTCGATGGCGTATTGTCAACCCTTGATTTCAGAATTTCGCGTTAAGTCGGTATCATGGTGGTTTCGGATGTCTCCAACCTGTTATGGGAAGTGCTTTGAGCGATACCACCTACGCCATTATTTATGATTTACACAGCCATACTCAGGCCTCTGATGGCCTGTTGACACCCGAAGAACTGGTTCACCGTGCCGTTGAAATGCGCGTTGGCACGCTGGCGATAACCGATCACGATACGACAGATGCCATTCCGGCGGCGCGCGCCGAGATTGCCCGCAGCGGGCTGGCGCTGAACCTGGTCTCCGGCGTCGAGATATCCACGCTCTGGGAAAACCACGAAATTCATATCGTTGGCCTGAACATCGATATAGAACATCCGGCACTTCGCGCGTTTTTGCAAGAACAAAAAACGCGCCGCAACCAGCGTGCAGAGATGATCGGCGAGCGTCTGGAAAAGGCGCATATTCCGGGCGCGCTGGAAGGCGCGCAGAAGATGGCGAACGGCGGGGCGGTGACTCGCGGCCATTTCGCCCGTTTTCTGGTTGAGGCAGGCAAAGCAACGACCATGGCGGATGTCTTTAAAAAGTATCTGGCACGGGGGAAAACCGGATACGTTCCGCCACAGTGGTGTACAATAAAACAAGCTATTGATGTGATTCATCATTCTGGCGGTAAGGCCGTGCTGGCCCATCCGGGACGGTATAATCTTTCTGCTAAATGGCTGAAAAGACTGCTGGCACACTTTGCCGAATGCGGCGGTGAGGCGATGGAAGTCGCCCAGTGTCAGCAGGCGCCCAACGAGCGTGCGCAGCTCGCGACCTATGCCCGCCAGTTTGGCCTGCTTGGGTCACAAGGGTCTGATTTTCATCAGACCTGCGCCTGGATCGAACTGGGGCGCAAGCTCTGGTTGCCCGCTGGCGTTGAACCTGTCTGGCAGCTCTGGGAACAGCCGCAGCAAATTGAAGAGAGGGAAGTATGAGTCAGTTTTTCTATATCCATCCGGATAACCCGCAGCCGCGCCTGATTAACCAGGCCGTGGAGATCGTCCGCAAAGGCGGCGTGATCGTCTACCCGACCGATTCAGGCTACGCGCTGGGCTGCAAAATTGAAGATAAAGGGGCAATGGAGCGCATTTGCCGTATTCGCCAGCTGCCGGACGGCCATAACTTTACCCTGATGTGCCGCGACCTTTCTGAGCTGTCGACCTACGCCTATGTCGATAACGTGGCGTTTCGCCTGATTAAGAACAACACGCCGGGTAATTACACCTTCATCCTGAAAGGGACAAAGGAAGTACCGCGTCGTCTGTTGCAGGAAAAACGTAAAACCATCGGCATGCGCGTGCCGTCGAACCCGATTGCGCAGGCGCTGCTGGAAACCCTCGGTGAACCGATGCTCTCTACCTCGCTGATGCTGCCGGGAAGTGAGTTTACCGAGTCCGATCCGGAAGAGATCAAAGATCGCCTCGAGAAAGTGGTCGAGCTGATTATTCACGGCGGTTATCTCGGCCAGCAGCCGACCACCGTCGTCGACTTAACCGAAGATGCCCCGGAAGTGATTCGTGAAGGCGTGGGCGACGTAAAGCCTTTCTTGTAAAGGTATAAGCAGATATACTACGCGGCCATCAAAGCAGGGCGCGGCCCTGTTTTGACCTGATTCGACGCCTGTGAAGGCGACACCTGAGGAAGCTCAATGAGCGAGAAGTTACAGAAAGTGCTGGCGCGCGCCGGCCACGGTTCACGCCGTGAAATCGAAGCCATTATTGAAGCGGGCCGCGTGAGTGTGGACGGTAAAATCGCCACGCTGGGCGACCGCGTAGAAATCGTACCGGGGCTGAAGATCCGCATCGACGGTCATCTTATCTCCGTAAAAGAATCCGCTGAGCAGATCTGCCGCGTGCTGGCTTACTACAAGCCGGAAGGCGAGCTGTGCACCCGCAACGACCCGGAAGGTCGCCCGACGGTGTTTGACCGTCTGCCTAAACTGCGTGGCGCTCGCTGGATTGCCGTCGGTCGTCTGGACGTGAACACCTGCGGTCTGCTGCTGTTTACCACCGATGGTGAACTGGCGAACCGTCTGATGCACCCGAGCCGTGAAGTGGAACGCGAATACGCCGTGCGTGTATTTGGCCAGGTTGATGAAAATAAACTGCGCGATCTGTCGCGCGGCGTTCAGCTGGAAGACGGTCCTGCGGCGTTCAAAACCATCAAATTTACCGGTGGGGAAGGCATTAACCAGTGGTACAACGTGACGCTGACCGAGGGCCGTAACCGCGAGGTGCGTCGTCTTTGGGAAGCGGTGGGCGTCCAGGTTAGCCGTCTGATTCGCGTCCGCTACGGCGACATTCTGCTGCCAAAAGGTCTGCCGCGTGGTGGCTATACCGAATTGGATCTGACGCAAACCAACTACCTGCGCGAGCTGGTTGGCCTGACGCCAGAAACCACCTCTAAAGTGGCGGTAGAGAAAGATCGTCGTCGCATGAAGGCGAATCAGATTCGCCGTGCGGTGAAGCGCCATAGCCAGGTGAGCAGCAACCGCCGCTCCGGCAGCCGTAACAACAACGGTTAAAAACGAAAGCCCGGTCAGTGACCGGGCTTTTTTTTAATAATCAATCCCGATTTGCGCTTTGATGCCCGCATCGAAGGCGTGTTTCACCGGACGCAGTTCGCTGACGGTATCTGCCAGCTCCAGAATATCCCGATGACACCCGCGCCCCGTGACGATAACCGTCTGATGCGCTGGGCGGTTTTTCAGGGCTGTCAGCACGGCCTCCAGCGGCAGATAGTCGTAGGCGACCATGTACGTTATCTCATCCAGCAGAACCATATTCAGCGTGGGGTCAGTCAGCATTCTTTTGGCGTGCTCCCAGACGGCGAGACAGGCTGCGGTATCGGTTTCCCGGTTCTGCGTGTCCCACGTAAACCCGGTCGCCATCACCTGAAACTCTACGCCGTGAGGCTCAAGTAAATTTCGTTCGCCGTTGGGCCATTCGCCTTTGATAAACTGGATAACGCCGACTTTCTGCCCATGGCCGACCGCGCGGGTGGCAGTACCAAACGCGGCAGTGGTTTTCCCTTTGCCGTTGCCGGTAAACACGATGACGATCCCACGCTCGTCCTGCGCTGCCGCGACGCGTGCGTCGACCTGTTCTTTCAGACGCTGCTGGCGCTGCTGATGACGTTCTTCACTCATTGCGAAATTCCCGGTTTACGGCCCGGCTGGGCGTCAAAGGTCATCCCGGTCTTGCGGCGGCTGTCGTCGCCCATCAGCCAAAGATAGAGCGGCATAATATCGGCCGGGGTTTTCAGCTTCTGCGGATCTTCGCTCGGGAACGCGCTGGCGCGCATTTTGGTGCGCGTACCGCCCGGGTTAATGCAGTTCACGCGAAGATGACGGCTCTGATACTCCTCCGCCAGCACCTGCATCATGCCTTCGGTGGCGAATTTTGATACGGCATAAGCACCCCAGTTTGCGCGCCCTTCGCGGCCTACGCTGGAGGAGGTAAAGACCAGGGAGCCTGACTCGGATTTGAGTAATAAAGGAAGCAATGCCTGGGTGAGGAAAAACGTGCCGTTGACGTTAACCTGCATCACCTGCTGCCAGATATCCGGATCCTGTTCATCCATTGGCCGCACCTCGCCAAGCAGACCGGCGTTATGCAGCACGCCGTCGAGCCGTGGATAGTGGGTGCTGATGCGTCGGGCTAATTCCTGACACTCCGCGGGCGTACAGGTAAGTAAATCGAGCGTATACCACGGAACCGGAGTGCCGTATGCGGCCTCAATCTCCTGAGCGACGCTTTTCAGTTTTTCTTCGTTGCGCCCTATCAGAATAACGTTCGCGCCGTACTCGGCGTAGGTCAGGGCTGCCTCGCGGCCAATCCCATCGCTGGCACCGGTGACAAGAATGATCCGGTTCTGCAGCAGATTTTTTTGCGGTTGATAATGCACGGTGGCTCCTCAGGTGCCCGGTGATTCAGTGGCACCTTCATAATGACTTTTCGGCTTTATGCCCGAATTAGCATGAGAATTCAATCAGTCTACAGGACGCATTACTGTAAAATTAACAATTTGCAAATATTTAAACTACATGCCGGGGATTCCTGAAGGCGGCTCGCAGAGGTAATGTCACGAGCGAGACGCATGGGCAGGGCTGTTGTACACTGCCGTGAAAGATTCGTGGTTAAATCAAGGTGGAACGCGTGGAATTACTTTCTCAATATGGGTTGTTTTTGGCCAAAATCGCAACGGTGGTGATTGCCATTGCGGTGATTGCCGTTCTGATTGTCAACCTGACGCAGCGTAAGCGTCAGCGTGGGGAGTTACGCATCACCCGCCTGAGCGAGCAGTATAAAGAGATGCAAGAAGAGATGTCTCTCGCGCTGCTTGATAGTCATCAACAGAAACTGTGGCTGAAGGCACAGAAGAAAAAGCATAAACAGGATGCCAAAGCGGCAAAGGCAAAAGCGAAGCTCAACGTGCCGCAGGATAAGGCCGCGCCACGCGTTTACGTGCTCGATTTTAAGGGCAGTATGGATGCACATGAAGTTTCCTCTTTGCGGGAAGAGGTCACCGCCGTTCTGGCCGTGGTGACCCCGCAGGATCAGGTTGTTGTGCGTCTTGAAAGCCCGGGCGGTGTAGTTCATGGCTATGGGCTGGCAGCCTCGCAGCTGCAGCGCCTGCGTGAAAAACAGATCCCGTTGACCGTTGCCGTGGATAAAGTGGCGGCGAGCGGGGGCTATATGATGGCCTGCGTGGCGGACAAAATTGTTGCCGCGCCGTTCTCCATTATTGGTTCAATCGGCGTGGTCGCCCAAATTCCGAACTTTAACCGCTTCCTGAAAAATAAAGAGATTGATATCGAACTTCACACGGCGGGTCAGTACAAACGCACCCTGACGCTGCTGGGGGAAAATACGGAAGAAGGGCGTCAAAAATTCCGTGAAGATCTCAACGAAACGCATCACCTCTTTAAAGACTTTGTGCACCGGATGCGCCCAGCGCTTGATATCGAACAGGTGGCGACGGGTGAGCACTGGTACGGGATCCAGGCGCAGGAGAAGGGGCTGGTGGATGAAGTCGGGACCAGCGACGACCTGCTGCTCAACCTGATGGAAGGCCGGGAGCTGGTTGGTGTGCGCTTTACCCAGCGTAAGCGACTGCTGGATCGCTTTACCAACAGTGCGGCAGAGAGTGCGGACCGCCTGCTGCTCCGCTGGCTGCAGCGCGGACAAAAACCGCTGCTGTAAACAAAAACGCGAGGCATATGCCTCGCGTTTTGCATTAATCGATCAGGTGATATTTCTCTGAAAGCGTATGCGCCAGGTATTTAAACATGTTAAACACGGCGGTGCTTTTCGGGGTTGGTAACCCCTGTTCGTCAAGGAAGTATTCGCCGCTGAAAATCAGCACCCCATTACGCTGCTCTACGCCGGTGGCTTCAATGCCCGCCAGCGTATCTTCATGGTCACGGATAAGCTTGTTTGCTTCGATAAGCAGAGAGGCTCGGTCAATAGGTTGGGTCGTATTCTGCATAATCCACTCCTTAAACAGTGACAATAGTCTACGCCGAGGGCGCTTTGGGGGCAAATTTTCCCTGTAATGTGAGGGGATAAGGTACCGGGACCTGGCTGGCAGGATTTGCTTTTGCATGCTAATAAAGTTGCGTAACGAATTTTATCAGGTAGAGTGTGCGCTTTCGTCATTCTGGCAACAGAATTGCTTGACATTCAACCTGGAATTCGTCACGAATTACACGAGATGTGAGAAAAATACCCGAAAACTCAATCACCTGGGCGTTTTTTGTTTGACGCTCAGTAAGTCAAAGGGGTTGATATCTCCTGACGCAGTCGCAATATCATTGGCTCGTCGTCAGCGGAAGGGAAATCAACGTGCGGCGTATTCCTGGAAGAATTAAATTAGGTAAAGGTGAATATGGGTAAAGCTCTCGTCATCGTTGAGTCCCCGGCAAAAGCCAAAACGATCAATAAGTATCTGGGTAATGACTACGTGGTTAAGTCCAGCGTCGGTCATATCCGCGATTTGCCGACCAGTGGCTCAGCCAGCAAAAAGAGCGCAGACTCTACCTCCACCAAAGGGGCTAAAAAGCCTAAAAAGGATGAACGTAGCGCGCTTGTCAACCGCATGGGTGTTAACCCATGGCACAACTGGGATGCACAATATGAAGTGCTGCCCGGGAAAGAAAAAGTCGTTAACGAGCTGAAGCAGCTTGCTGAAAAAGCAGACCACATCTATCTCGCAACCGACCTTGACCGCGAAGGGGAAGCCATTGCGTGGCACCTGCGGGAAGTGATCGGTGGTGATGACAAACGCTACAGCCGTGTAGTGTTTAACGAAATTACGAAGAATGCGATTCGTCAGGCTTTTGAAAAGCCGGGCGAGCTGAATATCGACCGTGTAAACGCACAGCAGGCACGTCGCTTTATGGACCGTGTAGTGGGTTACATGGTTTCTCCACTGCTGTGGAAAAAGATTGCCCGTGGGCTGTCCGCAGGTCGTGTGCAATCGGTCGCAGTGCGTCTGGTCGTTGAGCGTGAACGCGAAATTAAAGCCTTCGTGCCGGAAGAGTTCTGGGAAGTCGATGCCAATGTGACCACGCCGGGCGGTGACGCTCTGCCGCTGCAGGTAAGCCACCAGAACGACAAGCCTTTCCGTCCAGAAAACCGCGACCAGACCATGGCCGCCGTAGCGCTGCTGGAAAAAGCGCGCTATCAGGTGCTGGAACGAGAAGACAAACCGACCAGCAGTAAGCCTGGTGCGCCGTTTATTACCTCGACGCTGCAGCAGGCTGCAAGCACGCGTCTGGGCTATGGCGTGAAGAAAACCATGATGATGGCCCAGCGCCTGTATGAAGCGGGTTACATCACCTATATGCGTACCGACTCAACCAACCTGAGCCAGGACGCGGTGAACATGGTGCGCGGTTACATTGGTGACAATTTCGGTAAGAAATACCTGCCGGAAACTGCTAACCAGTTCGCCAGCAAAGAGAACTCTCAGGAAGCGCACGAAGCGATTCGTCCTTCCGATGTCTCTGTGTTAGCCGAATCGCTGAAAGACATGGAAGCCGACGCCCAGAAGCTGTATCAGCTGATCTGGCGCCAGTTCGTTGCGTGTCAGATGACGCCAGCGCAGTACGACTCCACCACGCTGACCGTCGGTGCGGGTGATTTCCGCCTCAAGGCGCGCGGTCGTATCCTGCGTTTCGACGGCTGGACGAAAGTCATGCCAGCGCTGCGTAAAGGTGATGAAGACAGAACGCTGCCGGCGGTTAACAAAGGTGACGAACTGTCTCTGGTTGAATTGATCCCGGCTCAGCATTTCACCAAGCCGCCTGCGCGCTTCAGCGAAGCCTCTTTGGTGAAAGAGCTGGAGAAACGCGGTATCGGTCGTCCGTCAACCTACGCATCCATCATCTCGACGATTCAGGACCGTGGCTACGTACGTGTTGAAAACCGTCGTTTCTACGCGGAAAAAATGGGTGAGATCGTCACTGACCGTCTGGAAGCCAACTTCCGCGAGTTGATGAACTACGATTTCACCGCGCAAATGGAAGACAGCCTCGACCAGGTCGCCAGCCATCAGGCGGAATGGAAAAAGGTGCTCGATAGCTTCTTCAGCGACTTTACCGACCAGCTTGAAAAAGCGGAGAAAGATCCTGAAGAGGGCGGCATGCTGCCTAACCAGATGGTACTGACCAGCATCGACTGCCCAACCTGTGGCCGTAAGATGGGGATCCGTACTGCCACGACGGGCGTTTTCCTCGGATGCTCCGGCTACGCGCTGTCGCCAAAAGAGCGCTGCAAAACCACCATCAACCTGGTGCCTGAGAATGAAGTTCTCAACGTGCTGGAAGGTGACGATGCGGAAACGAACGCTCTGCGTGCCAAACGCCGCTGCAAAAAATGCGGCACGGCAATGGACAGCTACCTGATCGATCCAAAACGTAAACTGCACGTGTGCGGTAATAACCCAACGTGTGATGGATATGAGATCGAAGAGGGTGAGTTCCGCATTAAAGGCTATGACGGCCCGATTGTGGAGTGCGAGAAGTGTGGTTCTGAAATGCACCTGAAAATGGGGCGTTTCGGTAAGTACATGGCGTGCACCAACGACGAGTGTAAAAACACGCGTAAAATTCTGCGTAACGGTGAAGTGGCGCCGCCGAAGGAAGATCCGGTTCCGCTGCCTGAGTTGCCGTGTGAGAAATCCGACGCGTACTTCGTGCTGCGTGACGGCGCTGCGGGTGTCTTCCTGGCCGCCAACACCTTCCCGAAATCGCGTGAAACGCGCGCGCCGCTGGTCGAAGAGCTGCATCGTTTCCGCGATCGTCTGCCTGAGAAACTGCGTTACCTGGCCGATGCGCCGCAGCAGGATCCGGAAGGCAACAAAACCGTGGTGCGCTTTAGCCGTAAAACCAAGCAGCAGTATGTTGCGGCGGAAAAAGAGGGTAAAGCGACCGGATGGTCAGCCTTCTTTGTCGATGGCAAATGGGTTGAAGGCAAGAAATAATCTTCCCTTACCGTAACTTACCTGTAAAAGGGCCGGACTTCCGGCCCTTTTTTATTGCCTTGTTATTATTTTTTGTTCCGTACTATACAGTCAGGCTATAAATGATATAGTGGTTATAGTTAACCTGTTTTTTATTATTAAATCGTCTTAAGCGATTGACCGCGTGCGCTAAATCGGATGGTCTGGCATGAAATTACAGCAGCTTCGTTATATCGTTGAGGTGGTGAATCACAACCTTAACGTCTCTTCCACCGCCGAGGGGTTATATACCTCCCAGCCGGGCATCAGCAAACAAGTTCGTATGCTGGAGGATGAGTTAGGTATCCAGATATTTGCCCGCAGCGGGAAACACCTCACCCAGGTGACGCCAGCAGGGCAGGAAATCATCCGCATCGCGCGGGAAGTCCTCTCTAAAGTCGATGCGATTAAGTCTGTCGCAGGGGAGCATACCTGGCCGGATAAAGGCTCGCTGTATATTGCCACAACGCATACTCAGGCGCGCTACGCGCTGCCGGGCGTTATCAAGGGCTTTATCGAGCGCTATCCCCGCGTCTCTTTGCATATGCATCAGGGCTCGCCAACGCAAATTGCGGAGGCAGTATCGAAGGGCAACGCGGACTTTGCTATCGCGACGGAAGCCCTTCACCTGTATGACGATCTGGTGATGCTCCCGTGCTACCACTGGAACCGTTCGATTGTCGTGACGCCCGATCACCCGCTGGCAGGCAAGGGGTCGGTGACTATTGAAGAGCTGGCACAGTATCCTTTAGTGACCTATACGTTTGGCTTCACCGGGCGGTCTGAGCTTGATACGGCTTTTAACCGGGCAGGATTAACGCCGCGTATTGTCTTTACCGCGACCGATGCCGACGTTATTAAGACCTATGTCCGGCTTGGGCTGGGGGTGGGCGTTATTGCCAGCATGGCGGTCGACCCGGTGTCAGACCCTGACCTGGTGCGACTTGATGCGCATGATATTTTCAGCCATAGCACCACAAAAATTGGGTTCCGCCGCAGCACCTTCCTGCGTAGCTATATGTATGATTTTATTCAGCGCTTTGCCCCTCATTTAACGCGTGACGTGGTTGATACCGCCGTCGCATTACGTTCAAATGAAGATATCGAAGAGATGTTTAAAGATATCAAACTCCCTGCAAAATAATCACACCCGGTATCTTTCCCTCACGGAAAGATACCGAAATAACCCTCAAAGCTAAATTAGAATTATCTTCATCTACGCTTCCTGTCATATAATGTCAGTATCCTTTTAATTGGTGTGGTTATAATGTCGTGAATTGGCGACAAAAGTAGAAACTAATTAACGGCTACGCAAATTTTTCTTTTCAATTATTTATTTCTGGTCAAAAGAATGAATATTTCCTGGGTGCCGGTGCGTAAATTCACTGGCTTTTCGGCTAAAGTTTCTTTAGGATTTATCTCAACAGATGATTAATTGTACCAATTGTTTGGTCCTAAATGATAAGCGATATCGATTGTATGAGGTTAGCAATGCCTTCAGGAAGTGAAGAACCGCAAAGGGATCCTGCGCTCAAGCGTAAAGCCTGGCTGGCGGTCTTTCTCGTTTCCGCCCTGTTTTGGGTGGCAGTTGCTCTCCTGGCCTGGAAATATTGGGGTTAAATATGGCAGTGACGGTTCGTACAGCAACGGTAAAACAGATGTGTCAGCATCGTGACAATGGTCACAGAGGGCGTAAAGCACCTGCGACTGTTGTACCCGCGTCCTGGAAACTGACGCCGCAGCAGCAAGCGTTTATTGATGTGTTCGCAGAAGACGAACCCAAAAAACAATAATTTAGTTTATTGCCTAATGGTGCAAATAGTGTGAATAACGACTCTGCACTTTTGTACTCTTTAATAAATACACATCAGCAATATAGCACTGAGGTCTAACCTCGGAACTTTTTATAAATAATGCCTGGTGTCCCTATGATGAATAACATGACGTCTCACAAATACTGGTCATGGATCGGCGTTTTTACCGTGTCGATTCTGTTCTGGAGTCAGCTCATCTGGTTGGCCCTCCACTAAATTGTAAAACCTCGCTACGGCGGGGTTTTTTGTTTCTCCCCCTCTGGACCAATCCGAAATTTATCAATTTGGGTTGTTATCAAAACGTTACGACATCTTTGTGTTATCTTTAATTACGGCCCTGATAATTGTCAGGGCATCTCTGTGATTAAGGAGGAGCTCATGTCGTTAACCCTACGCGAAGCCAGTAAGGACACATTACAGGCAGAAAATAAAACCTGGCATTACTACAGCCTGCCGCTGGCTGCCAGAACGCTTGGGGACATTTCGCGTTTACCCAAGTCATTGAAGGTTTTACTGGAAAATCTGTTACGCTGGCAGGACGGTGACTCCGTTACCCTCGACGATATCCAGGCGCTGGCCGGGTGGCTTGAGAATGCCCATGCCGACAGAGAAATTGCCTACCGCCCGGCGAGGGTCCTGATGCAGGACTTTACCGGCGTTCCTGCCGTGGTTGATTTAGCCGCGATGCGCGAGGCCGTTAAGCGTCTCGGCGGTGATACGGCAAAAGTGAATCCACTTTCCCCTGTTGACCTCGTCATTGACCACTCCGTCACCGTTGACCACTTCGGCGACGATGATGCCTTTGGTGAGAACGTGCGTCTGGAGATGGAGCGTAACCACGAGCGCTACGTATTTCTGAAGTGGGGGCAACAGGCGTTCAGCCGCTTTAGCGTGGTTCCACCGGGTACCGGTATTTGTCACCAGGTTAACCTTGAATATCTGGGCAAAGCCGTCTGGAGCGAACTGCAGGATAAAGAGTGGGTGGCCTATCCGGACACGCTGGTGGGCACGGACTCCCATACCACCATGATCAACGGTCTGGGTGTGCTGGGCTGGGGTGTCGGCGGTATTGAAGCGGAAGCCGCCATGCTCGGCCAGCCGGTTTCCATGCTCATCCCTGATGTGGTGGGCTTCAAGCTTACCGGTAAACTGTCTGAAGGCATTACCGCTACCGATCTGGTGCTCACCGTCACCCAGATGCTGCGCAAGCATGGTGTGGTAGGCAAGTTTGTTGAATTCTACGGCGACGGCCTGGATTCGCTGCCGCTGGCCGACCGCGCCACCATCGCCAATATGGCGCCGGAATATGGTGCAACCTGCGGCTTTTTCCCTATCGATGACGTTACGCTGGAGTACATGCGCCTTAGCGGTCGTAGCGAAGAGCAGGTGGCGCTGGTGGAGGCGTATACCAAAGCGCAGGGCATGTGGCGAAATCCGGGCGATGAACCGGTCTTCACCAGTTCGCTTGAGCTCGATATGGGCAGCGTCGAGGCGAGCCTCGCCGGGCCTAAACGTCCTCAGGATCGGGTTGCGCTAACTGACGTGCCGAAAGCGTTCGCTGCCAGCAATGAGCTGGAAGTGAACGTGGCGAAGAAAGACCATCGTCCAATCGACTATGTTCTGAACGGTCATCAGTATCAGCTTCCGGACGGGGCGGTGGTTATCGCAGCCATTACCTCCTGCACCAATACCTCGAACCCCAGCGTGTTAATGGCGGCCGGTTTACTGGCTAAAAAAGCGGTAGAGCTTGGGCTAAAACCTCAGCCGTGGGTCAAGGCCTCGCTGGCACCGGGCTCCAAGGTGGTGTCGGATTACCTGGCCCAGGCCAGGCTGACGCCGTACCTCGACGAACTGGGCTTTAATCTCGTCGGCTACGGCTGTACGACCTGTATCGGTAACTCCGGTCCGCTGCCTGAACCCATTGAAACTGCAATCAAGCAGGGCGATCTGACGGTTGGCGCAGTCCTTTCCGGTAACCGAAACTTTGAAGGGCGAATTCATCCGCTGGTAAAAACCAACTGGCTCGCCTCGCCGCCACTGGTGGTGGCTTACGCCCTGGCAGGGAACATGAATATCAACCTGGTGACCGATCCGATTGGTCACGATCGCAAGAATGACCCTGTCTACCTGAAAGATATCTGGCCGTCATCGCGTGAAATCGCCCTGGCCGTTGAAAAGGTCTCGACCGAAATGTTCCGCAAAGAGTATGCGGAAGTCTTTGAAGGTACGCCGGAATGGAAAGCCATTAACGTCGCAGGTTCGGATACCTATGACTGGCAGGATGACTCGACCTATATCCGTCTGTCGCCGTTCTTTGATGAGATGCTGGCCGAGCCGGCACCGCTTAAGGATATCCACGGCGCGCGCATCCTGGCGATGCTGGGGGATTCGGTCACGACCGACCATATCTCTCCGGCGGGGAGCATCAAAGCCGATAGCCCGGCAGGCCGCTATCTGCAAAGCAGGGGGGTGGAACGCCGTGATTTTAACTCCTACGGTTCGCGCCGCGGTAACCATGAAATCATGATGCGCGGCACGTTTGCCAACATCCGCATTCGTAACGAAATGGTACCGGGTATTGAAGGAGGCATGACGCGCCATCTGCCGGGGACGGAAGTCGTGTCGATTTATGATGCGGCCGTGAAATATCAGCAGGAAGGAACGCCGCTGGCGGTGATCGCTGGCAAGGAGTACGGTTCCGGCTCAAGCCGTGACTGGGCAGCGAAAGGTCCGCGCCTGCTGGGTGTTCGTGTGGTTATCGCCGAATCGTTCGAACGTATTCACCGCTCGAATCTGATCGGTATGGGGATCCTGCCGCTTGAGTTCCCGCAGGGCGTGACGCGCAAAACGCTGGGCCTGACCGGAGAAGAGCAGATTGATATCAGCGATCTGCAAAACCTGAAGCCGGGTAAAACGGTGCCGGTGAAGTTAACGCGGGCTGACGGGAAAACCGAGGTGCTGGAATGCCGGTGTCGTATCGATACGGCAACCGAGCTGACCTATTACCAGAACGACGGCATTTTACATTATGTGATTCGCAAGATGCTGGATTGATGAAGCGAGCCCGGCACCCGTGCCGGGCTTTTAACGTTTACTCGTTCAGGAGATGGCCCATTTTGGCCGCTTTGGTATCTAAATAATGGGCGTTTTTCGGGTTACGGCCGACAATCAGCGGGACACGCTCAACGATATTGATCCCGGCTTCGGTCAGGATCTCCACTTTTTTCGGGTTATTGGTCAGCAGGCGAACTTCATCCACGCCCAGCAGCTTGAACATATCGGCACACAGGGTGAAGTCACGTTCGTCAGCGGCAAAGCCGAGTTGGTGGTTCGCTTCAACGGTATCGTAGCCCTGATCCTGAAGCGCGTAAGCGCGGATTTTATTCAGCAGGCCAATATTACGGCCTTCCTGACGGTGATAAAGCAGTACGCCGCGACCTTCTTCAGCAATATGAGAAAGGGCCGCTTCCAGCTGGAAACCGCAATCACAGCGCAGGCTGAACAACGCATCGCCGGTAAGACACTCTGAGTGTACGCGGGACAGCACCGGCGTCTGCCCTGAAATGTCGCCATACACCAGCGCGACATGATCCTGTCCGGTTGCCAGTTCTTCAAATCCGACCATCAGGAAATCGCCCCATGGGGTTGGCAGTTTGGCTTCTGCCACACGTTTAAGCTGCATGTGATTCTCCAGAGTAGGCTGACACGTTTCGCGTCTTTGCCCTGTTTTGCTTTCTGTATCCGTTCATTTTGCCACAAGCTCAGCATGTTCGCCTAATGGGCGCCACGCTATATGAACGTTAAACGCACGATCCGACATCTCCACCCAGCGAATAAATTTCAGTTATGATTGTGGCGCTTAGCGAAAAAGGAGAAGACATGCTTTCGATCGCCAGACGTACGGCAGCAGGTGCGGCCATTTTACTGATTATGCCTCTGGCCGTATGGGCCTCAGGGTGGATGTGGCAGCCCGGGCAGAACGCCACGTGGCTGAAATCGTTATACTGGATAACGGAAACGGTCACCCAGCCGTGGGGGATCATTACCCACGTGCTTCTCTGCGCCTGGTTCCTGTGGTGTTTGCGCTTTCGTCTGCGCGCGGCGCTAATGCTTTTTGCGATCCTCGGTGCTGCCATTGTTATTGGCCAGGGCGTAAAGTCCTGGGTGAAGGATCGCGTTCAGGAGCCGCGTCCTTTTGTCGTCTGGCTGGAAAAAGCGCACCATGTTCCGGTAGATGAGTTCTACAATTTAAAGCGTAAAGATCGCGGTGCATTGGTAAAAGAACAGCTTTCGGAACAGCAGGATATCCCGAAGTTTTTGCGTAAGCACTGGCAAAAAGAGACGGGGTTCGCGTTTCCTTCCGGTCATACCATGTTCGCGGCCAGTTGGGCGTTGCTGGGGGTTGGGCTGTTATGGCCAAGACGTCGAACGGTCACTATCGCGATTTTGCTGGTCTGGGCTACGGGGGTGATGGGTAGCCGCTTGCTGCTGGGTATGCACTGGCCGCGGGACCTGGTTGTCGCTACGCTTATTTCATGGCTGCTGGTGACGCTGGCGACCTGGCTTGCTGAACGATTCTGCGGCCCGCTAACACCACCGCCAGAAGAGAAAGAAGAAATAGCCGAAAGGGAGCAAAGCGACGCCTGACGGTTGATATTCCGTGTTTCGCCCATAAATCCATGGCTGGCGCGTTACTTTTTCCGTTTCGCGCCCGTCACTAAAATGGTAGTTTATAAGGCTGATTGCGGTGAGTTGAACACACTTTATTCGCTTGAACCACATAACGGGAAGTAATGTGAAATATTTACTCATTTTCTTACTGGTATTGGCGATTTTTGTCATTTCAGTCACATTGGGTGCACAGAACGATCAACAGGTGACGTTTAACTATCTGCTGGCCCAGGGCGAGTATCGCGTGTCGAGCCTGCTGGCGGTCTTATTTGCTGCGGGCTTTGCCATTGGCTGGCTGGTTTGCGGTCTGTTCTGGTTAAAAGTCCGTGTCTCTCTTGCGCGCGCTGAACGTAAAATTAAACGACTCGAAAATAACATTGCGCCTGCGTCCGACATTCCGGAAAGCTCCGGTGTGCCGGTCGTGAAGGAATAATCGACTATGCTGGAGTTGTTGTTTCTGCTTTTGCCTGTCGCCGCAGCCTATGGCTGGTACATGGGCCGCAGAAGTGCGCAACAAACAAAACAGGATGAGGCCAATCGTCTCTCCCGCGACTACGTTGCGGGGGTGAACTTCCTCCTGAGCAATCAGCAGGACAAAGCGGTAGATCTGTTCCTCGACATGCTGAAAGAGGATACCGGTACTGTTGAAGCGCATCTCACCCTGGGTAACCTGTTCCGCTCGCGCGGTGAAGTCGATCGCGCCATCCGTATCCACCAGACCCTGATGGAAAGCGCCTCACTGACCTACGATCAGCGTCTCCTTGCGGTGCAGCAGTTGGGGCGTGATTACATGGCTGCGGGGCTGTACGACCGCGCTGAAGATATGTTCTCGCAGCTGGTGGATGAAACGGATTTCCGTATCGGTGCGTTGCAGCAGCTGCTGCAAATTTATCAGGCTACCAGCGACTGGCAGAAAGCCATTGATACGGCTGAACGACTGGTGAAGCTGGGTAAAGATAAGCAGCGCGTTGAGATAGCCCATTTCTACTGCGAGCTTGCTCTTCAGCAGATGGGCAATGACGACATGGACAAAGCCATGGCGTTGCTGAAGAAAGGAGCCGCCGCAGACCGCAATAGCGCGCGTATCTCCATCATGATGGGGCGTGTCTTTATGGCGAGTGGCGATTACGCCAAAGCCGTTGAGAGCCTGCTGCGCGTCATTGATCAGGACAAAGAGCTGGTCAGTGAAACGCTGGAAATGCTGCAAACCTGCTACCAACAGCTTGGCAAGCAGGAAGAGTGGGTGGCATTCCTGCGTCGCTGCGTGGAAGAGAATACCGGTGCGACCGCGGAACTGATGCTCTCAGACGTGGTGGAGCAGTATGAGGGAAGCGACACCGCGCAGGTTTATATTACCCGACAGCTGCAGCGCCATCCGACCATGCGGGTCTTCCATAAGCTAATGGATTACCACCTGAACGACGCTGAAGAAGGGCGCGCCAAAGAAAGCCTGATGGTGCTGCGCGACATGGTTGGCGAGCAGGTGCGCAGTAAACCGCGCTATCGTTGCCAGAAGTGTGGTTTTACCGCCTATACGCTGTACTGGCATTGTCCTTCCTGCCGCGCATGGTCCACTATTAAGCCAATTCGTGGCCTGGACGGGCAGTAATTTTTTAAAACCCCTCACTTTAGTTACAACATACTGTTCATTTTCTCACATCTTCAGGCTCCGTGCGGTTTGCCGGTCTGGCAGGAAAGCAAATGGATTCTGTCAATTTGCGGCGGTGGCAGGTAGAATGCTCGCCGTTTATCTGTTCCGCGCCGCTGCGCGCCCATAGACGAAAAGGGCTGGTCATGACGTCTGTTACATCCTCCACTTCCCGCATAATTACGGATTCTCCTGTTGTTGTTGCGCTTGATTACAATAAGCGTGACGCTGCACTGGCGTTTGTCGACGGTATCGACCCTCGCGATTGCCGTCTGAAAGTTGGCAAAGAGATGTTCACGCTGTTTGGACCGCAAATCGTTCGCGATCTGCAGCAGCGCGGCTTTGACGTTTTCCTCGACCTCAAATTCCATGATATCCCGAATACCACAGCGCACGCCGTGGCTGCAGCCGCCGATCTGGGCGTATGGATGGTTAACGTCCATGCATCGGGTGGGGCGAGAATGATGACGGCTGCCCGTGAAGCGCTCCTGCCGTTCGGCAAAGATGCGCCACTGCTGATTGCGGTCACCGTGCTGACCAGTATGGACGAAAGCGACTTACGCGACCTCGGCGTGACGTTGTCACCTGCCGAGCATGCCGAGCGTCTCGCGCGTCTGACGCAGCATTGCGGGCTCGATGGCGTCGTCTGCTCCGCGCAGGAAGCGGTGCGTTTTAAATCAGTGCTGGGTCAGGATTTTAAGCTGGTCACCCCGGGGATCCGTCCTGCAGGCAGTGAAGTTGGCGATCAGCGCCGTATTATGACGCCTGAGCAGGCGCTGGTTGCTGGCGTTGACTACATGGTCATCGGGCGTCCGGTGACGCAGTCTGCAAACCCGGCAGAGACGCTTAAGGCTATCAACGCGTCGCTGAAAAAGGGGGGATAATGACCGATTCCAACAGTCGTCTGGTCTACTCAACCGACAGCGGGCGTATCGACGAACCGAAAGCGAAAGCCGAGCGTCCGAAGGGAGACGGAATCGTTCGCATCCAGCGTCAAACCAGCGGGCGAAAAGGAAAAGGGGTCTGCCTTATCTCCGGAATTGACCTGGATGATGCGGAGCTGACAAAGCTGGCGGCCGAACTGAAAAAGAAATGCGGCTGCGGCGGTGCCGTGAAAGACGGCATTATCGAAATCCAGGGTGATAAACGCGATTTAATAAAATCGCTGCTGGAAGCCAAAGGCATGAAGGTCAAACTGGCGGGCGGCTAAAATAAATAAGCCACGGCAAATGCCGTGGCTCGTGTTATATACGTGCGTATGTCAGACCTGAAATGCGTTCAAATATCACAATATCGCGGAAGGCTTATAGAATAATTATTTGCCGACCTGGTGACCGATAATACCACCGACAGCAGCGCCACCTAATGTACCCAGCGTACTACCATCCGTTAATACTGCACCACCGAGAGCACCGGCACCGGCACCAATGGCGGTGTTGCGGTCACGTTTAGACCAGTTAGAGCATGCGCTCAGGGACATAGCTACAGTGATTGCCAGAACAGCGGCGGCTAATTTTTTGCTGGTTAAGGTCATAATACTTTCTCCTGAATTATCGATTCACGGAAAGATGTACACGTTAAGTATAGACGATTCGAATACTTAATTCTGTTCTCCGTGAAAGCTGGTCGCGCAGGCGTTACGTAATCACGCAGGTGATAGTCACTTCCTGTTATATCGCTAACATTAATTTTACGACTTTAGGGCGAGTTAAACAGGTAAAAACTCTTAAAGAAGTACCAGGAATCATCTCAGAGAAAGAAGGGCGAGAGCGCCCGAAATTCGGGCGCACAGAGGGCTCAGGCGGTTGTTTTAATAATATTGACGATGAGACCGTCATCTTCCAGTTTATTACGGTGCTCTTCGCGTAAACGTTCGTCAGTAATAACGCGGCTAAAGCGAGAAAGAGGCCCCATCGTATACGGATGGACGGCGCCGAATTTAGAGCTATCGGTGAGCACAATGGCTTCACACTCTTTTTCCAGTACGGCATTCACGACGTCAGAGCGCATCATATCCCGGCCGGTGAACCCCGTCTCAGGCTGCCAGCCGTCAATCCCGATAAAGGCCTTACTGAAATGAACCTGCTGGACGTACTGGCGGGTCAGCGGGCCGACCATGCTTTCACTTTTTTTCTGGTAAATACCGCCCAGCAGAATGACCTCGCAGCGCGTCTCTTTGAGCAAATGCGCGATATAGCTACTGACGGTGATGATAGTTACGTCTTTTTGATCGGCAAGCGTGCGCGCCAGAAGGGCATTACTGCTGCCGTTTTCAATAAAGACCGTTTCACCATTGTTCACTAACGACGCGGCAAATTCCGCCAGTTCACGTTTGAGCGCGTAGTTATTCATCATGCGCGTCTCAACGTCATCGCTGTCCAGCGGGACGGCATAGCCGTGTGCGCGACGCAGGTAGCTCTGTTTTTCCAGCAGATTAAGATCCTGGCGGATTGTGACTTCAGACACGCCGGTCGTTTTAGCGAGATCGACTACGCTGACGCGTCCCTGATCGATGACCATCTGCAAAATGAGTTGTTGTCGGGAATTCATAGCATCCATTTAATAAAGCGAAACGAGGTCGGAAACGGTGGGGTTAAACTTCCCACGGCGCTTTGGGCTGTCTGTTTTCAGGTGGCACGTCAGCGCCGTTCTGAGCAAGGAGTTCAGACTTCAGGATCTCAAGATTACGGATAGCAGAGTGATAATCGCCCGCCACCAGGATATCCAGCACGGTATCAATACGTTGTGCTACAGCTTGTGCATCAATAGTCGACATAATCTCACCCCCAGGCGCGAAAAGTTAATATTTTCAATGATGCAGAAATTAGGATCAAAAGAGAAGGGAAAAAATACAATAACTAAATTACTTAAACGGAAGTGATAAATTTATTCCCTCTCATGTAGCGGGCTTATTGAGTGGATTAGTCTAAAACTGCGCGCAACGCGCTTTTTTATAAGAGGAATGAGACTATGACCGTTATCAATCAGCCTACCTGCACACTGTTTACCGATACTGAACGGTTCACTCAGCTGTCAGGGTATTACGAGGCGGAGCGACGCACAGTCTGGATGATGCTGCGGGCCCAGCCGCGTCCTTGCTTCAACCACGCGTTAATTGAGGAGATCATGAACTTTTCATGGCTGGTTCGCCAGTCTGGTTTTGCGGTTGATTTTTGGGTAACCGGATCGCTGGTTCCCGAGATGTACAACGTGGGCGGTGATTTGCAGTTCTTCGTCGAGTGCATTCAGAACGGACGTCGGGAAGCGCTGCGGGCGTACGCACGCGCCTGCGTTGATTGCGTCCACGCGGCATCCCGCGGGTTTGATACGGGAGCCGTCTCTCTGGCAATGGTCGAAGGCAGTGCGTTAGGGGGCGGGTTTGAGGCCGCGCTGGCGCACCATTTCGTTCTGGGTCAGCGCGATGCCCGTTTAGGTTTCCCGGAGATTGCCTTCAATCTCTTCCCCGGCATGGGGGGATATTCTCTGGTCGCACGCCGTTCAGGCATGAAGCTGGCGGAGGAACTCATCTACAAAGGGGAATCCCATACGGCGGAATGGTACGAACAGCACGGGCTGGTGGATGTCCTGTTTGAGCCCGGACAAAGCTATGTTTCCACCAGAACCTTCATCGATACGCTGCGGCCAAAACTGAATGGCGTAAGGGCGATGCTGCGCGCCCGTACGCGCGTCCTGCAATTGCCTCGCAGTGAACTGATGGACATCACGGAAGACTGGGTTGATGCTGCGTTCTGCCTGGAGCCGAAGGATATCGCCTACATGGAGCGTCTGGTGATGCTGCAAAACCGCCATCATGCGGCGGGTTTGCGGAAAGCCAGTTAACGCTGTTTACGCGCTTGATATCGTTTTAGCCATCGCTCAAATGCGGCAGCGGGCATCGGCTTAGCAAACAGAAAACCCTGCCGTTCGTTGACGCCGTTCTTGGTCAGAAAGGCGTCTTCTTTTGCACTTTCGACCCCTTCGGCAATCACCTGCAGGTTCAGCGCCTGCGCCACCGCAACGATGGCGCGCACCAGAGACTGGGAAATTGACTGCTTATGAATATCCCTGACAAAGGATTGATCGAGCTTGATGGCGTCGATGGGGAAACGGGCCAGCTGGGAGAGGGAAGAGTAGCCGGTACCAAAATCGTCCAGGTGAATTTGCGCCCCGAGCCGGCTGAACTGCTGGATGACGGAGAGCGCCAGCTCTTCGTTCTCAATAAGACAGCTTTCGGTTAATTCAACGTCGACGGGGCAGTATTCAAAGTTAAGATCTTTTAGCGCCTGCTTTAAATCACTGAAAATCGTCTGGTCGGCCAGCTGTCGCGCTGAGACGTTCACGGCCACGCGCAGGTTTATCCCCTTATCGCGCCATTTCGCCACCTGTCGAACCACGTCGAGCATGACCCAGCGCCCCAGCGGCACAATCAGGCCCGATTCCTCGGCATAAGAGATAAACTCCAGCGGCGGAATCAAGCCGCGTTCCGGCGATTGCCAGCGGACCAGTGCCTCAAGGCTTCTGATCTCCCCGCGCCAGGTTATTTTAGGCTGGTAGTGGATCAGGAGCTGATCGTTATCCAGCGCTTTACGCAGGTTGGTATCCAGCCAGAGATACTCAAACACGCGCTGGTTCATCTCGGGCGAGAAGACGCAGAACTTGCCGCGACCGTTCTCTTTGGCGGTATACATGGCGGTATCGGCGTTACGAATGACGCTTTCCCGGTCGTTTCCGTGCTGCGGAGCGAGGGCGATGCCCAGAGAGCAACCGGTGTAAATCTCGATCAGACCGATTCTGAAGGGCTGGCGCAGGCGGGTCAAAATGCGCGACGCCATCGCTTCCAGTGAACCCTGAGAGGTATTGGTGGCCATGACGATAAACTCATCGCCGCCAAGTCGCGCCAGCACCTGTCCCTCATCCAGACAGCTCAAAATGGCGAGAGCGACGGCCTGTAGCAGCTGATCGCCAAACATATGCCCGTAGGCGTCGTTGACCTTTTTAAAGTTATCCAGATCGAGATACACCACGCCAACCTGCGTATCGCCGCGGCTGGCGATGGCGTCGGAAATCAGTTCATGGATGGCATTGCGGTTTGGCAAGCCGGTGATGGTATCGGTATTGGCCAGCACGCGCAGCCGCTCCTGCGCGCGGCGCTCCTCGGTAATATCGGTACCGGAACAGATAAGGAAAATTTCATTTTTACCGCTGCCGCTGTGAACGAATTTGTTTCTGAACAGAAACAACCGCTGCCCTTTACGCGTTTTAATCCAGCGTTCGACCTCGTAGGAGCTGCCGTTACGGAAGAAACCGGCGATATTACGCTTTGAGGCTGCCGCTTCGCTGCGGCTCATAAACAGCTTAAACACGTTCTGACCAATCACTTCGTGTTCTTTCAGACCGGTATATTCTTCGCTCAGCCGGTTAAAACGCTGAATATTGCCGTTTTGATCGAGGATAACAATAACGGAGTTGGCCTCTGAGACAACCTGTTCCGCGAAAGAGAGACCCTGAGCCAGATCGCGCGCGACGGAGGGCGTATCGTTCCAGGCGGACGCGGTGCCGGCCCACTCGTTGCGGGTAATTTTGCGCCCCACGAGGTGCACCGGGACATCTTCTCCGTACAAAGAGAGCGACATGGAGATACTGGAGGTAATCACGGTTAACTGACGGATGAGATCGGCCTGTTCATCGTCCAGAGACACCACCTGCGTGACATCGGCGTTTTCGCTGGTGGCAAGGTGCAGAGCATTACTGTCAGCTGACAGGCGCCACCAGGGGCTGTGCGTCCCCATGTAACGAAACAGCAAATTCTGCTCCAGATCGTCCATCATGTCTTCTCCCGCCGCTGTTCATTAGCGCACAAATTATTCATTTGCAGTCGACTTTTCCGTTGCGAAACAGCGGTAAAACCGAAGTGAACTTATTGTTTTTCCCTGTTTTCTTATATTAAAACGAGTCGGGTAAAAAAGAATACTCAGCGTATAAAAATTCACGTAACCGAATATAACAACACTCTTTTACTGTAGATAATTATGGCGAGTTTGGGCGGCAGTAAACGGAAAATAGTGTGAAAAAATGATGATTTTGTGGCGGGGATAAAAAGAAAAATTGTCGGCCCCTCCGGAAAGGAAATGGCCGACAATTTAACAGGTTATCAGGCGACAGGGCGCGCGATAATACTGCGGGTTTCCATGCGGACTTCGGCGATGTTTACGTCAATCACGTCTGTGACTTTGTAAACTGTTTCACCTTTAATTTGCACCGTGCCGTTTTCCTGACTGCAGACCATTTCATCGCGCACGGCATGCAGGAACGGAGCAGGGATAAAGGCGACAGCGCCGTTATCGACCAGGCGGACGCGCATACCGCCGCGGCTGATATCAATGATCTCAGCCGCGAAACGGGTATCCGTACCGGCTTTATCCTGCAGGAAGCGCGCGTACAGCCAGTCTCCCACGTCACGTTCCGCCATGCGGTTCAGGCGGCGACGTTCGGCCATCTGCAGCGTGGTATCGTCCTGAGGACGCGCGATCGTTTCGCCTTTGATAATCGCTTTCAGCAGACGGTGGTTAACCATATCGCCATACTTACGGATTGGAGAGGTCCAGGTAGCGTAAGCTTCCAGACCGAGACCAAAGTGCGGGCCCGGCTCCGTGCTGATTTCCGCGAAGGACTGGAAGCGACGAATGCGGCTGTCCAGGAAACCGGACGGCTGCGCGTCCAGCTCACGACGAAGTTTGCAGAAGCCCGGCAGCGTCAGCACTTCTTCCGGATCAACGTGCACATCATGATTCTTCAGCAGGGCCGCCAGCGCTTCGGTGTTCGCAGGATCAAAACCGGTGTGGACGTTGTAAATGCCGAAGCCCAGCTTGTCGCGCAGCACGCGTGCGGCACAAATGTTGGCAGAAATCATCGCTTCTTCAACAATGCGGTTCGCAATACGTCGCGGCTCGGCCACGATGTCCAGCACTTCGCCTTTTTCACCCAGAACAAAGCGGTAATCCGGACGGTCTTTGAACACCAGCGCGTGGGTTTTACGCCACTCGCCGCGGTTCAGGCAGATGCGCTGCAGCAGACGGATCTGCGCGGCAATAGCATCTGATTCAGGTTTCCAGCTACCGGTATTTTCAAGCCAGTCGGACACGTTGTCGTAGGCCAGCTTGGCTTTCGATTCGATGGTAGCGGCAAAGAACTCGATATCGTCTTCAATCGCGCCATCCGCTGCGATGGTCATGCGGCAGGCAAGGACCGGGCGCACTTCATTGGGGCGCAGCGAGCAGAGATCGTCTGACAGCTCGCGCGGCAGCATCGGAATGTTGAAGCCCGGCAGGTAGTTGGTGAAGGCACGGATTTTCGCCGCGTCATCCAGCTTGCTGCCTTCGGCAATCCAGGCGGTGGGATCGGCAATGGCAACCGTCAAATGCAGTTTGCCATCGGCGCTCTCTTCAGCGTAGAGCGCGTCATCCATATCTTCCGTGCTGGCGCTGTCGATGGTGACAAATTCCAGGGCGGTGAGATCGCGACGCGTCAGACCTTCGTCCTGCATCTCCGTCGCTACGCCGTTAGGTGCTTCTTTTTCAAGATTGTGACGTGCGAGCGTGACCCACCATGGCACGAAATGGTCGGCACCAAAGGTGATGAACTGGGTCAATTCAGCATAAAAACCGCGGTCGCCTTTCAGAGGATGACGGCGCATTTCTGCTACGGCCCAGTCACCTTCTTTAAAATCATGCTCAACGCCGCGGGCGGCGCGGCAGGGGATGGCATCTTTCAGCAGAGGATGATCCGGCACGATAGACAGACGATCGTCTTTTCTCTGCACCTTACCCACAAAGCGGGTCAGGAACGGTTCGATCAGTTCTTCCGGCTCGGCGGACTCTCGTTCCTTTTCGGTATGAATGACGGCCATGACGCGGTCGCCATGCATCACTTTCTTCATCTGCGGTGGCGGAATGAAGTAGCTTTTCTGCGCGTCAACTTCAAGGAAGCCAAAGCCCTTTTCCGTGGCTTTTACGACCCCTTCTGCACGCGGCGTCTGGGAATGCAGTTGCTGTTTAAGCTGCGCTAGCAGCGGGTTGTCCTGAAACATAATGTTCTATTTTCGTAGCCATTGAGCGGCTGACAGTTTTACGCGATTCTCACTGTCTCAGCAAGCGGTCTTTGGGTAATTAGTATGGTTATTCCTCTTTGCCAAACGCGACTTTCAGACGCGTAAGCCAGCCATCAAACGCACTTTGGGTAAGCAGTGAGATCGCCTGTTCGGCAGAGAGTCCTTGATCCGTGAGCGGGGTAAACTGTGCGGCACTGAAGCGGTCCGGAGAGCGCGTCAGCAGTTCGACCGCTGCCGAAAGTGCAGGAGAAGTCAGAGAAATCTCTTCGCGACTGTTGATCAGGATTTCTCCCGTCAGGTCGAGCAGCGACGGCTCATGGCAAAGAACCGGCGTCAGCGCCTCAAGCGCGGGTTCTGCCTGCCAGCGGGACAGCGACTCAAGCTGATGCGCACTCGCATAGCGCAGCTCGACAACCGGCAAAAGCGGCGCCCAGGCCTCGTGGCTCGCGGGCAGGGTGTGTGGCTGAATATGATGGCCCGGCAACCAGCGAACGGGCTGTCCTAACAGCGCCTGAAACACCGCGACCACGCGCGCCTGAAAACCAATAAAGCCGATAATCTGGTTAATCACCACAATGTCATATATTGACAGGCCAACCTCATCAAGCTGGTTCTGCGCTTTATCATCAATGACATCAGGGGAGCTGGAAAGCTGGCGGGCATACTGCGTGATTTGCGCCAGGCGTTGGTTGCTTTCGCGCGAGGAGTCCGGGCCGGGTAGTGGGGCGAGGAGGGCGGCGTAATGGTTACAAAGCCGTTGAACGCCACAGGCCTGTGCGACCGTCAACGCGGTACTGAGCCGATCGTAGGCGCTGAGCGTATGCAGGCGGTTCACGGGAATCGAGAGCGGAAACAGCTGGTGGCATAAGGCTCTGGCAGGGGCAAACCAGCCAGAACAGGCGGCGACAATCTCATCAGGCAAAGCTAAATCGAGCAAAAAACGATCGTCGACGTTAGCGGCTTCGGGCACCAGAGGCAGAATATCCGTCTGCGCGTGGTTTGACTGGGTTTCGTGGTACCAGTGGCCTTTGCCGGAAAAACGGCGTTGTTCCATGTGCGTTCCTTGATCTCAAAATGGCGATCAATATCCTGGCGTAACGCAGATAAAGGGAAAAATATTGTTAGGTGATAACAAATAGCAGAACGGAATAACGGAGGAATGGTGCGGGGGAAAAACTCTCTTCCCGTGGGGAAGAGAGTCACAGCTTATTTAATTTCCAGCTCGTTCATTGCAGCGATGTTGAAGCCGCCGTCAACGTGAACCACTTCGCCGGAGATACCCGCGGAAAGGTCAGAGCACAGGAAGGCTGCAGAGTTACCCACATCTTCAATGGTAACAGTACGACGAATCGGGGTAACCGCTTCGCAGTGTGCCAGCATTTTACGGAAATCTTTGATGCCGGAAGCTGCCAGGGTGCGGATAGGACCAGCAGAGATGGCGTTAACGCGCACGCCTTCAGGACCCATTGCGTTCGCCATGTAGCGTACGTTTGCTTCCAGAGACGCTTTAGCCAGACCCATGACGTTGTAGTTAGGGATAGCACGTTCTGCGCCCAGGTAAGACAGGGTCAGCAGGGCTGCGCCCGGGTTCAGCATCGCGCGGCAAGATTTAGCCATCGCAACGAAGCTGTAGGAGCTGATGTCGTGAGCGATTTTGAAGCCATCACGGGTTACCGCGTTCACGTAGTCGCCGTCCAGCTGGTCGCCAGGAGCGAAGCCGATGGAGTGAACGAAGCCGTCGAATTTCGGCCATGATTTTGCCAGTTCAGCAAACATGCCATCGATGCTTTCGTCTTGTGCAACGTCACATTCCAGAACAATGCTGGAACCCAGCTGTGCGGCAAACTCTTCAACACGGCCTTTCAGCTTGTCGTTCTGGTAGGTGAACGCCAGCTCAGCGCCTTCGCGATGCATTGCCTGCGCGATGCCGTATGCGATGGACAGTTTGCTGGCAACGCCAGTCACCAGAATGCGCTTACCGGAAAGAAAACCCATAGCTTTAATCCTTATATTCATTGCTTATTTTGCCTTGTAATTCATAGCGTTACAGGCAGTATTTCAAAATCATTCGAAATTAGCTCGAAATTATAGCCCACTCACAGCCCCTTGTGTCACGATTTTTCTCGCTCTTCTCCGAAGACGCATGCCCTACGTTATGGGGCGCGGACGCGCGGGGGCGCAAAATTTCAGCATCCGTCCAGTATATCACCCGGCAACGGCTTCACCTCATCCAACCAGCGAGGAAGCGCAATCCATCAACGGATTCACGCTTTTCTGATTCTGTCGGTGAAACGCGCGATGACGATAAAGAAAACCGGTACGAAGAAAATGGTGAGAAGCGTACCGCTAATCATGCCGCCAAATACGCCGGTGCCGATAGCGTGCTGAGTACTGTCACTTGCCCCCGTGGCCAGCATCAAAGGAACTACTCCCAGGGTGAAGGCTAACGAGGTCATCAGAATAGGGCGCAGCCGCTGGCTTGCAGCATGCAGCGTTGCCGCCAGGACCGGTTGCCCTTCGCGATGAAGCTGCCTTGCAAACTCAACAATCAGAATGGCGTTCTTGGCGGACAGGCCGATCAGGGTGATAAGACCGACCTTGAAGAAAACGTCATTCGTCATGCCCGCAACAGAAACGGCTATCACCGCGCCGAAAAGACCCAATGGAACAACAAGCATTACTGCAAACGGAATGGACCAGCTTTCATAGAGGGCCGCGAGCACCATAAACACGACCAGTATCGACAGAATGATAAGACCTGGAAGCTGAGATTCCGATTTTCGCTCCTGCAATGAACTGCCGGCCCACTCGCCCGCCATGCCCTGGGGTAAATTTCTCGATAAACTCTCCATAACCTTCATGGCGGTGCCGCTGGATTCACCCGATGGCGCACTTCCGGTAATGCGTAGTGCAGGGTATCCCTGATAACGGGTCAATTGCTGCGGGACAACGTTCCAGGAGAGTGTGGCAAACGTTGATACAGGCACCATCTGGCCCATCCGGTTTTTCACTGATAATTTCAGTAGCTGCTCAGGCTGCATTCGATAAGGCGCATCGGCCTGAACGATTACCTGCTGAATGCGACCGTTATTCGTATAGTCGTTGACGTAATTTGAGCCCATTGTGACGGAGAGCGTCTGGTTGATTTCATCAAATGATACGCCCAGCGCTTCCGCTTTTTCTCTGTCAACCTGGAGCGCAAGGCTGGCTCCTTCCGGCAGGCCATCTATGTAGACTTCACTGAGTTCAGGGCGCTGGTTGGCCTGCTGAACCAGTAAATCGGCCGCCTTCTTTAAAGCCTGATAGCCCAGGCCGGTTCTGTCCTGCACGTACCAGGTGAATCCGGATGAGGTTCCCATGTCGGAAATCGCAGGAGGAAGCAGGCTCATCGTGACGGCATCAGAAACGTTCGCCATGCTTTCTTGTATATGGTCGGCTTCATCTTGCGCTGTCGAACCCTGCCGATTTTTCCAGTCCTTCAGCGTGGTGAAGGCCATGGCCGAATTCGGTCCTGAACCTGAAAACCCAAACCCCAGGATCGTAATGTTGCTTTCGATATCCGGTCGGGTCGCAATTTCCTCTTCAAATTTTTTAACCACTTTCAGGGTTCGCTGCGTTGTGGCGTCAGACGGCAGCTGTATTGAGGACATAAAATAGCCCTGATCTTCATCCGGCAGAAAGGACGTTGGCAAAGACGACAATCCAAAAAACAGCGCAGCGCACAGCGCAACGTACAGGAGCAGCATACGCCCGGTGCGTTTCAAAACGTCACCCAGTCCGGCCTCATAACGGGCTGTGAGCGAACGAAAGCGCGCGTTAAACCCTTGCGCGAACCTTCCACCTCCGCGCTTATCTGCCCTATGCGGCTTGAGTAAGGTTGCACACAGGGCGGGCGTCAGCGTCAGGGCAAGAAACGCCGATAGCAGTATGGAGACCGCCATTGAAATGCAAAATTGTCGGTAGATAATCCCGACGGAGCCTTCTGCAAATCCCATGGGTATAAAGACGGCGGTAAGCACCAGCGTGATCCCTATAATCGCCGGTGTAATTTCCTGCATGGCTTGCCGCGTGGCTTCCCGTGGGGAGAGGTTTTTTTCTTCCATCAGTCGTTCGACGTTCTCCACGACCACAATGGCATCATCAACGATAATCCCTATCGCCAGCACCATGCCGAACATCGTCAGAATATTGATGGAGTATCCGCTCAGTAACATCACAGTGAAGGTGCCAAGAAGCGCGACGGGCGCAACAATCGCCGGAATAAGCGTGCAGCGTAACTTATGCAGAAACAGCAGCATAACAAGGAAGACCAGGACCATCGCTTCCACAAATGTTTGTACGACTTTCATGATAGAAAATTTTACAAACGGGGCCGTATCGAAGGGTACCGTAAATGCCATTCCTTCGGGCAAAACCTGCGAAAGCGCGTCGATGCGATCCCGTACGCCAGAAGCCGTGCTCATCGCATTTGCGCCTGGTGACAGCTGTATTGCGGCAGCTGTTGCATGAACCCCATTTTCGCGTATACCAAAGGCATAACTTTGCAGGCCAGATTCAACACGTGCAATATCGGACAATTTCAGCCGGGCGCCGGACGCGTCAGATTTAAGGGTGATATTCCTGAACGCCTCTACTGAGGAGAATTGCCCCTCCACGGTGATAGGATAGGTTACCCCTTGGCCTTCCGTCGTCGGTTCATCTCCCGTTCGGCCTGGCGAAACAAGGGCATTTTGCTGGCTGACCGCGGTAAGAACATCGCTTACTGAAAGCCCGTAAGCGTGGAGCTTCATCGGATCCAGCCAGATGCGGAGCGCTTTTTCGCCGCCAAACAGCTGAACTTTCCCTACGCCGGGCACGCGGCGAAGCTCATCGCTGACGTTTCGGGCGAAATAATCGCTTAAATCGGCTTCCTCAAATTTACCTGCCGTGGACTTCAGCCCCACCATCATTAAAAAACCTGAATTTGCGGCCTCGACGTTAATGCCGTTTTGTCTTACCGCCTGAGGTAAGCGCGGCTCCACAATCTTAATCTGGTTCTGAAGGTCCATCTGCGCCAGCTTGATGTCCGTGCCGGGCTTAAACGTCACGGTAATCGATGCGGAACCGGTTGTGTCGCTGGATGACTCGAAATAGAGCAAATTATCTACCCCGGATATTTCGCGCTCAATCAACGACACCACTGACGTATTCATGACATCGGGGCTGGCGCCAGGGTAGCTGACGGAAATAATGATCCCCGGCGGAGCCACCGCCGGATACTGGGCTACCGGTAAACGAGGAATAGACAGTACGCCCGTCAGGACGATAAAAAGCGCCACTACCCAGGCGAAAACGGGGCGTTCAATAAAAAAATGAGGCATTACAGTAATGTCCAGGTACGAGAGCAGTGCGATGGATTAAATCATCCTCATCATGAGGTACAGCGGTGAACCGCCAAAAAAGATGATCAAATAGCATTCGTAGTAAAAGACCAGATCGTCGATATCAGGTATCGCGTTTAACAGCACGGTAAACGTGATGATGAGATAAACGAAAATCACCATCAGCCAGAAGGCGATAACAAATAACTCTGTGAGCGCACCGGCTTTATGCTGTATTACCAGGGTGACAACTGACAAGGCGATGCAGCCGTAGATTATGGGTGAAGAGGGCATCGTCGAGGTGACTTGTTCATCCATTCTGTGTATTAGCACCAGCCAGGCATAAAGTAATCCCCACGAGAGCAGCAGGAACAGAGAATATACGCCGATTTTTTTAGGAGAGAGATATTTAGAAAGTTCCATGTTCATTATTTCAGCAAAATTCATAAAATCTTAATGCGTTAGGGTTAATTGGCAGCATTCAAAGAAAAGGTTTAGGCCTGAATAGTTATTTTGAACGGGTATTGTCGAGTTTTTATTGCCGGAATGTGTAGCCTGTGTGGAGAAATAGCCGGGCATTTAAATCAACCTCAAAATTTTCGCGTCCATGGCACTTTTTCCCGGAGGCTGTGTCTTATTGTGCTGAAGATATTTGATAGCGTGCTAAAAGGGATTTCACCCGCGGAGTAAAAATGAACAAAAATGCGCTGATCCTTGTTGTTGAAGATGAAGACGAAATCGCCGATATACTCATGAGCTACCTGGAGCGTTCCGGAATGAAAACGCTCAGGGCCAGGCAGGGCGAGCAGGCAATAACGCTAAACCGCCTCCATAAGCCGGATCTCATATTGCTGGATATTCATTTGCCCGTATGTGATGGCTGGAGCGTACTCACCACGCTTCGTCAGGAAAGTTCCGTGCCCGTCATTATGGTGTCCGCCCTCGATCAGGATGTCGATAAGCTCATGGGGCTGAGGCTGGGCGCGGATGATTACGTGATCAAGCCCTTCAACCCTTCCGAGGTTGTCGCACGGGTTGAAGCGGTGCTGCGCAGAACAAAACCCGCGGTTCAGCAGGTAGGTTCGATGCCTCTCAGAACGCCATTTATTACGGTCTATCCGGATGATTTTTACGTGGAGGTCACAGTGGGTGCAGAGGTTATCTCCCCGGTATTAACGACGACTGAATTTAAATTACTGACCTGGCTGGTGAGATATCCGCGAAAGGTGTGTTCCCGCGAAGAGTTACTCAACGCGTGTCTGCCTGAGGGCGATACCCTCGACAGAACGGTCGACAGCCATATGAGCAAGCTGCGTAAAAAACTTGAGCTTGCCGGCCTGTATGGCGTTCCCGAGAGCATCAGGGGAATGGGCTACCGGCTTGGGGAAAAGAAATGAACAAAGAGTCTGTCCTGAGTCGTCAGATCTTAACGTACATGCTGTTGTTGACGTTCACGATAATTGCCATCGCCATACTGGGCTCCTGGTTTTTTTACTCTTTTATTCTGGATCACCTTCCCGGCGGCGCAGCTGCGGGAGATGACGAGCAGATGACGATGTGGGACTGGGTGTGGATCGGGACAGCGACAACCATCAGTCTGATCATTGCCGTATTTTTTACGGTAAAACTCTCGTCGCGAATACTCACCCCGCTAAACGCGGTCGCGTCCAGCCTGAAAAAAATCTCGCAGGGCGATCTGGACGCCCGGGCGTTTTGTGCCAGTTCCCGGCTTGGTGAGGTCAACCACCTCGTCACGGATTTCAATGAAATGGCGGAAAAACTCCAGACGCTGGATATCCAGCGTAAATCCTGGAATGCCGCTATTGCGCATGAGCTGAGAACGCCGGTCACCATTTTGCGCGGACGGCTTCAGGGACTGGTTGACGGCGTTTTTGCCCCGGAACCGGTGCTGTTTAATAACCTTCTCAAGCAGACGGAAGGGTTAACGCGTCTGATTGAAGACCTTCGGGTGATCAGTTCGGACGGTGGAGCGGGTTACACGCTATATCAATCCAGAACCGATCTAAAAGGGACAATACAGGATGCTCTCGACACTTTTATGCCCGAGTTCAACCGTAAAGCGTTCATCATCAATACAGAACTGAGGGAGCAGCAATGTGTCTTCGATCCGTTGCGTATCAATCAGTGTCTGACCGTTTTGTTTGACAATGCATTGCACTATTCAACCTCGCGCAAACTGATCGTGAAAAATGGGGTTTCAGATAAAGGAAATTATATTCTTATTCAGGACGGGGGACCGGGCATTCCCCGTGAGTTTCATGATTTCTTGTTTCATCCCTTCCAGCGCGATAATGGCGCCAGACAGGTGAACCCGGAGGGCTGTGGGTTAGGCTTATCGGTGGTAAAAGCCATCATGCTTGCTCATGGTGGCGATGTTACCTATACCTTATCGACGCAAAATCACTCAATTTTTAAACTCACCTGGCCCAGTACCTGAGCTTCAGCGGCAGGTCAAACGTGCCTGCCCGTGGAGAGCGGTAAATGCCATATTTTCCCTAACCTTGCATCCCATTCCCGTGGGGTAATAGTCAGCTTACCGCGTCTCGGGCTCAGGGTTATTTCACTGAAATAGATTTCATGCTTTTTTAGCATCAGATCAACGCGGCAGTAGTCAATGCCATCCGCCAGCTCCTGGGATGCCAGCAATGCCTGTCTGAACAAGACCGGTTCGCCTGGCTCAACCGAAGTATTGGGATATTCCATCTGGAAAGGCTGTAAATTCCACTGCCTGTCGTAAACGTTGATAAAGCCGTGGCCATTACTATCCGTAAAATCCGCTTCTACGTAGTGGGCAACGCCATGAAAGCAGTGAATTCTCAGCATTTCCGGCGTGGTGTTTCTGTCTGCCTCATCAAAGAGATCGACAAACGGTTCGCAAAGTATCATCGGGGTAATGTTTTTGTACTGCCATTCACGTGTGGTGTAGTACAAATTCTTCCTTAATGCGAAATCCAGCTTTTTACACGCTTCCCAGTAATTAAATTGCGCTTTGTTTTTGCACACTATTGTGCTGCCGCTATCATGATTGCACTTAAGGACGAATTTGTCCGGGAGTGTTGTGAAATCAATTTGCGACGCCTTGTTATAAACGCCAATTAACGGCACCGTTTTCACCCGTTTGGTTCTTGATGTCACGTATTCCCGAACGGCGAGTTTATCGGCAAGCATTGTGTAGAGGTCATTGCGATCGTACACCAGGCGATGACATATCTTTTCACTCAACGTAGTGGGCGATTTAATGTCAGGGTCTTTCCCTGAAATTTTTTTGAGTCTGCTGGTATGGAAATTCAGGTCCGTCATTAAAAAAGAACGGCATTTTCTGATGAGATACTCGATGTATTTGAGTAAGTAAGTTGCGTTATTCATTTCTTCTCCTCCGTAATGTTCGGGTATTCTGGAGAAGAACTGTTGATTGATATTGATTAGAATATGGAGCAGAGGTGGAGACGCAAATTTAAAGGATTAAATAGCCTGAACGGACTATTTAATCCTTATATTAGCAAAGTAATCTTTGTTTACCGTCGTGCCTAGCGGTCTTTTCGCCACGCGTCAGCTGTCAATGCTTCACCGAAATGACCGGCAATCAGGCGTTTTGTCAGCTCATGGAGCGGGGAGGCCATCACATCCGCCGTGCTGCCGCGCTCGACGACTTCCCCCTCGTGCATGACCATCACCTGATCGCTGATGTGCTTCATCATCCCCAGATGCTGGGTGACGTAGATATAAGAGATACCCTGTTTTTCCTGTAGCTCCAGCATCAGGTTAATCAGCTGCGAACGCATCGACATATCCAGCGAGGCAAGCGCTTCGTCAGCGATGATTACTTTCGGGCGCAAAATCAGCGCGCGCGCCAGACCCAGACGCTGTTTCTGACCAGGGGCCAGCATATGCGGGTAGTAGCTTTCGTGATCCGGTAACAGCCCAACCATGCGCAGGGTTTCAAAGACGCGCTTACGGCGCGCCTCCGGCTCCAGGTCAGTGTTCAGGCGCAGCGGAAAATCGAGGATCTGCGAAATACGCTGGCGTGGATTAAGCGAGGTAGACGGATCCTGGAAGATCATGCGGATGCGCTGGCTGCGGAAAGAATAATCCCCGAACGCCAGAGGATGGTCGTCAATCAACACTTCGCCTGCGGTAGGTTCAACCATGCCGGCGAGCATTTTCGCCAGGGTAGATTTCCCGGAACCGTTCTCGCCGATGATCGCCAGGGTCTGTTTTTCACGCAGGGTAAAGCTCAAGGGTTTTACCGCTTCGACGGTTTGACGGTGAAACAGCCCCGTACGGTAGCGAAAGGTCTTACTCAGGTTGCGGACTTCCAGCAAGGTTTCGACCATTTCACTCTCTCTCCATGTTCAGCGGGAAATGACAGGCGTAAAGATGATTTTTGGCCCCGGCCAGGCGCGGCGTCTCGATACATTTACGCTGAGCATAGGGGCACCGTGGCCCCAGACGGCAGCCAATCGGCAAGGATTCCAGCAGCGGAATCGCCCCTGGCAGAGTATTCAGGCGGCTCTTGTGCGGCATGGCGCTGCCAAAATCCGGAATGGCGCGGATAAGCGCCTGCGTGTACGGATGGTGCGGGGCGTTGATAAGATCTTCACTCGGCGCGGTTTCGACCGTTTGCCCGCAGTACATCACATCGATTTTGTCCGCCCATTTGCTGAGCATTTGCAGGTCATGGCTGATCAGCAAAATAGTGGTGTTGTTATTCTGGTTGAGACGCGACAGCAGGCGGAAAATTTGCGCCTGCGTGGTGGGCTCCATCGCGTTTGTGGGTTCATCCGCAATCAGCAAACGCGGCTGATTGGCCAGGGCGATGGCAATCATCACTTTCTGACACTCGCCGTCGGTCAGCTCATACGGGAAGCTGCGCATCGCGTCTTTGTGATCTTTGATCCCGACGCGGTGCAGGAGCTCAATCGCGCGACGCTTGCGCCAGCCCACGTGCTGCCACCAGCGGCCTTTAAAGGTCCAGCCGGGAATGTTCTGCATCAGCTGTTTGCCCACCCGTTCGGACGGGTCGAGACAGGACTGCGGCTCCTGAAAAATCATCGAGACGTTATGCCCGACCAGCTTGCGCCGCTCGCGAGGGGAGAGGCGCAGCAGGTCGATATCATCAAAGCGCATTCGGTCGGCGGTCACGCGCCAGTTGTCTTTCGCCACGCCGCAGATGGCTTTGGCAATCAGGCTTTTTCCGGAGCCGGATTCTCCCACCAGCCCGCGAATTTCACCCTCAGCGAGGGTGATGCTGATGCGATCGACGGCTTTAACCCAGCCTTCACCGGTTCTGAATTCAATGGTGAGGTTACGAATATCAAGAAGCGGCATTATTGCACCCCCGCGTTAATTGCACGGCGAATACCGTCGCCCAGCAGGTTGATCAGCAATACGCTCACCATAATCGCCGCGCCTGGCAGCATGACCGTCCACGGCGCAACGTAGATTAACTCCAGCGCGTCACCGAGCATCGCGCCCCATTCAGGCGACGGCAGCTGTGCGCCGAGGTCGAGGAAGCCGAGCGCAGCGATATCCAGAATCGCCATCGACAGGGCGCGGGTGATTTCGGTGACCAGCCCGGCGGCGATGTTTGGCAAAACGGCAAACCACAGAATGTTGAAGGTCGTCGCACCGTCCAGACGGGCCGCGACAACATACTCTTTCTCCAGCTCGTCGTGCACCATGCTGTAAACCGATCGCACGATGCGGGGCAGAATAGCCAGCCAGACCGCGAACATGGCATGCGACAGATGCGGACCGGCAAAAGCAACGACAATGATCGCCAGCAGCAGAGAGGGAATGGAGAGCAGCGTATCAAGAATGTGGTTAAGCACTGCCGAGCGCAGGCCGTGCGTGGAGCCCGCAAAAATGCCCAGCGCCAGTCCGCAGACAGTGGCCGCGAGCGTCACCACAAATGCGCCGCCTACCGTCGGGGCGGCACCGCTCAGCAGGCGGCTCAGCACGTCGCGTCCCAGATCGTCCGTCCCCAGGAAGAAAGAGACTTCACCGTAGCGGGACCAGGAAGGCGGCAGCAGCTGATAGCCAAGGAACTGCTGGTCAATGCCATACGGCGCAAACCACGAGCCAAAGACGCACAGCAACACCAGCCCGGCGCAGCCGTAAAGGCCGATCATTGCCGTGGTGTCACCATAGAATTTACGCCACACGGTACGCAGCACGCCGGGCGTGCGCTTTTCACTGTATACGCTATCGTAAGGCATACCATTCCTTATGCTTCAATGGGTTAGCCATAGCACCCAGAATATCGGACAACACGTTAACAATAATCACCAGCGAACCAATTACCATCACACCCGCGGAAATAGCCGCATAGTCCTGCTGGCGTATAGCGTTAATCAGCCACCGGCCCAGTCCGGGCCAGCTAAAGACCATTTCGGTGATCATGGCCAGCGTGAGCATGGTGGAAAACTGTAATCCCAGACGCGGAATAACCGGCGGCAGCGCGTTGTGCAGGACATTGCGGCGCAGTATGGTCAGGCGCGATAGCCCGCGCGTGGCGGCGGCTTTGACGTAGTTTTGATCAAACACTTCGATGGTGCTCAGGCGCATCAGGCGGATCACTTCAGTCGTTGGGGCCACTGCCAGCGTCAGCACCGGCAATACCATATGGCGCAGGGCGCTGACAATCATCTCATGGCGCCACACGGAATCGGACAGCCACGCGTCGATGATGGCAAACCCCGTCACCGTTTTCACCGTGTAGAGCAGGTCAAAGCGGCCGGAGACCGGGAGCCAGCCCATCGTCAGCGAGAAGAAAAGCGTCAGCAGCAGCGCCAGCCAAAAGACTGGGATGGAGAAGCCGAGCAGGGCGAGAGCGCTGATAAACTTATCCTGCCATTTATTGCGATAAATCCCGGCCAGCATACCCACGGGGATCCCGACCATCAGGGCAAAGCCGAAGGCCAGAATGCACAGCTCCATTGTGGCCGGAAAAACCTCTTTCAACTGCTCGGAAATCAGCTGCCCGTTAATGCTGGACACGCCAAAATCCCAGTGCAGCAGCCCGTTGAACCAGAAGAGCCAGGCATCCCATAGCGACGATCCCTGGAGCGGGGCGTGCGGCGTGAAATAGCTCAGGCTGAAGCCGACAAAGTTCAGGAAAAAGAGCGTCACCAGCAGCAACAGGAGCCGACGCAAGGTAAAAATAATCATGGTTTTTTCACCTCTTGTTCTTTTTCACGCGACACGCCGGCGAACGAGGCGTTACCGAACGGGCTCAGCACCAGGCCTTTAATATCATAGCGATAGGCCTGGAGACGCAGGGAAGAGGCCAGAGGCAGCACCGGCAGTTCCTGGGCCAGGATCTTCTGCGCCTCGTCATAGGCGTCGATGCGTGAGGCCAGCTGTTGGGAAGCGAGCGCTTTTTGCAGCACGGCGTCAAACTCCCTGTTACACCAGTGGGCGTAGTTAGTCTGCGAGTTTATTGCCGCGCAGCTCAGCAGCGGCCGGAAGAAGCTGTCCGGATCGTTACTGTCGGTTGCCCAGCCGGTCAGGGTTAAATCATGATTCATGTCCATCAGGCGCGCCTCCTGGAAACGGCCTTCAACCGGTACGATGATCACTTTTACGCCCACCTGCGCCATATCCGCCTGCAGCAGTTCGGCGGTCTTGAGCGGGCTCGGGTTCCACGCCTGGGAACTGGTCGGCACCCAAAGCTGCAGCGTAAGGTTTTCCGCCCCCAGCGCCTTCAGCTGTTCACGCGCTTTTGCCGGGTTGTATTCCGTAATTTTAGCCTCACCGTCATAGGCCCACGAGGCGCGCGGTAAAATTGAGGCGGCGGTTTCCGCCGTGCCGTAGTAGATCGACTGCATCAGGCGCTGGTTGTTAATCGCCAGCGCCAGGGCATGACGAACGGCAGGGTTATTCAACGGTGGCTTATCGGTGTTAAAGGCCAGATAAGCGATGTTCATGCCGGGACGTAACGTCAGGCGCAGGCGCGGGTCGTCGCGCAAAATGGTGAGCTGGCTGGCAGCAGGCCAGGCGAGCACGTCACATTCCCCGGTGAGAAGTTTCGACAGACGTCCTGTTCCGCCAGAACCCAAATCAACCACCACCTGAGGCATCAGCGGGGTACCGCGCCAGAAATGTTCATGGCGCTGCAGACGAATATATTGCCCGGCGCGGTATTCGGCCAACTGGAACGGACCGGTGCCGACCGGCTGGCGATCGAGCTGCTCCTGACGATCTTTCTTCGTCAGCTTCGCCGCGTATTCGGCAGACATGACGGACGCATAGTGGGTAGCCAGGTGCCAGAGGAAGGAGGCATCCGGGCGCGTCAGGCTGAATTCAACCGTCCGGTTATCCAGCTTGCGCACGCTTTTAACCGTATCAGCAAACTGCAGGCTGTCGAAATAGGGGAAGTTGCTGCCGTTAACGTTATGCCACGGGTGATTGCGGTTAAAAATACGCTGGAAGGTAAAGACCACGTCGTCCGCATTCAGCTTGCGCGTGGGGGTAAACCACGGGGTGCGCTGGAACGTGACGTCATCGCGCAGATGAAAACGGTAGGTAGCGCCGTTATCCAGTACTTCCCAGCTTTCCGCAAGCTCGGGTACCAGACGGTAGGTGTAAGGGTCGACATCAAGCAGACGATCGTAAAGCTGTGCGGCAAGGGTATCCACAATCAGGCCGCTGCCCGCTTTCTGCGGGTTAAAGGTATCAACCTGGCCGCTCACGCAATAGACGAAGCCGCTGTCACGAATGTCAGGCTGCGGCGTTTGCTCGGGCGCAGCTAAGGCCAGGCTACTGAACAGACCGAGTGCAAAAAAGGACGATAAAACCAGACGCATAATTTTTAAGGTATTTTATATGAAGTGGCTATCTTACTAATTTTAAACGACATTATCCAGTGTCGTTTATCCCTGAGGGCATCCTGGGGCAGGAGCGTTTGCAGTCGCTCATTCAGCATGCCTGCCTGATCGGCGTTCATACCAACTATCCACTTTGAATATACCTCATACACCATCTTAGCATTTTCACGGCCCATCTGACTCGCTATAAACGAAGGTTTCGCCCCGGCAGACGCCATCCAGTCAGTCACCGTATGGCTTAGCTGAAAAAAATAACTAAAGATTTCTTCCTGTAATCTTATGACTGACATTAATATTGGCGAATTGTCTTAAAATCCACTCATTGATATTAATTTCGACATGAAATTTCATAATAATGTGCACGGTGTTTATATCGCGCAAGCAACACGCAAGTATGCGAATTTTTATAGTGGATGCGTATTGTCATAAGAAATATTCAGTAAAAGCATGTTTGCCCAAGTAATTGTTGCCGTCATGATAATGATGGTTTATATACTGGCTCTCTGAGCCAGCAATTTGACTGAGCGAAAGGGGTGTCAGAGAAAAATGAAACTCTACAACGTTTAGGAAAATTACATATTTCATGTAATCGACCCGAATGTCGATTGCCTGTTAATTTGTTGGGTTTCGATATTCATCGTGATGTGGTTTCAATAATGACGTCTAAAAGTCACTTTAAAATGTGACAATGGCTAAGATATCAAAGGCTTATGGATGAGTAAACCCTTGCAGGTATTTAAGAATTTTACACATGCGCGCTTGCGGTTGTTTGTGATTATTGCTTTTTTCTCTTCAGTAATAAATGTGCTGATGCTTACGCCTTCAATTTATATGCTGCAGGTCTACGATCGCGCGCTGTCATCCGGGAATACGACAACCCTCTTTATGTTGACCTTGTTGGTGTTATTTATGTTCACCATCATGGCACTCATGGATTATGCCCGGGGCATCATCATTATCAGATTAGGTAATCAGTTTGATAATGCTCTTTCGCCTGTACTGTATACCGCAGCATGTGAAAGCAATCTCATTAAGCGTAGCCCTAATGCCGGGCAGGCTATCAGCGACCTCGCCGTCATACGCCAGTTTGTTACCGGTCCAGCGTTATTCGCCGTTTTTGATTCGATCTGGTTTCCAGTCTACATAGGCGTCATTTTTCTTTTTAATACCTGGCTCGGATTGTTCTCTCTTTCAGGCGCGTTTGTGCTGCTGGCTCTGGCTTTTATTAATGAAAAAATAACGCGTCAGCTTTTAAATGAAGCGGGTGGTTATGTCCTGGTGTCTAATCATCAAGCTAACAGCACCTTGCAATGTGCTGAGACGCTGCAGGCGCTGGGGATGACTGAAAACGTCAAGGCGCGCTGGTGGCGAGCACATCGACAGTTCCTTTACTGCCAGAGTGCGGCCAGTGAACGTGCTGTTTTTATGTCTGCCATCACCAAAACGGTACGTATGGCTCTCCAGTCGCTCATGCTGGGGCTTGGCTGCTGGCTGGCGATTCTGGGGGATATCTCGCCGGGCATGATGATCGCAGGCTCTATTTTGCTTGGAAGAGCGTTGGCACCGGTTGAACAACTCATCAGCGTGGCGAAAGGGTACCGGTCAGCTCGCCAGGCATGGGGGCGCATGGTTCATTTGACAAGCGAGTTTCCACCGGCGCTGGAGAGCATTCGTCTGCCGGAGCCACAAGGGCTGCTCACGGTGGAGAATGTCACCGTTTTCCCGCCGGGAAACTCCCGGCAGCCCATACTGCACAATATCAATCTGCGGGTAGAACCGGGTGAGGTGCTGGGAATTGTGGGGGCCAGTGCATCGGGAAAATCCTGTCTCGCTAGAGTGTTATGCGGTGTCTGGCCCGCCGGAGAAGGGGATGTCAGGCTGGATGGGGCAGATATTTATCAATGGCAGAAGCAGAAGCCAAGTCCCGGAATCGGTTACCTGCCGCAGGATGTTGCGCTCTTCACGGGAACCATCGCTGAGAATATTGCGCATTTTGGTGAGATCGATTCAACGCAACTGATCGCCACTGCAAAGATGGCCGGCATTCATGAAATGATTTTGCGCATGCCTGAAGGCTATAACACCCTGACCGGCGAGCAGGGTACGGCCCTTTCGGGCGGACAAAAACAACGCATTGGTCTGGCTCGTGCGCTGTACGGCAACCCGGCGCTGGTGATCCTTGATGAGCCCAACGCTAACCTGGATGAATCGGGCGAAAAGGCCTTACAGCAGGTCATCCGGCAGCTTAAACAGCAGAAGAAAAGCGTCGTCATCATTTCTCATCGTCCGGGTATTTTGCCGCTGACCAGTCACCTGCTCGTTCTGGAGGGCGGGAAATCAAAGCTTTATGGCCCGACAGAACAACTCTTACAGCAGTCAACTCGCCCGGTGAATCAGACCAAAAGCGTCCCCGTAGAACAAGGAAAAGTCCATGCATGATACCGATGCGCTGAAGACGCCTCTTGTTGACGTCATTCCATTTGTCCGCTTTGGCTGGATCGTGCTGCTGGCAGGCCTGGGCTCTTTTTTGTTCTGGGCTGCCCTGGCTCCTCTGGATAAAGGTGTTGTGTCATCCGGAACAGTGGTGGTCGACGGATACCGTAAGGCCATACAGGCTCCCATCGGCGGCGTGGTGACAAAAATCGCGGTCAAAGAGGGTCAGACTGTACATAAGGGCGACCTGCTCGTGATGCTCAGCCAGCAAACCTCACTCGCCCAGCTCTCCGCTGCGCGCCAGCATTATCTGACTTCGCTTATTGCTGAAAGCCGTCTTCGATCGGAGTTGGCTGGCATGCAAACGCTGACGTTGCCCCCTGAGGCAGAGGAAGAGGCTCTGCAGGATGCCATGAAGCCAATTGTCTTACAGCAAAGCCAGCTTATGCATGCCCGGCAGGAGGCGCTGAAAAACGCCCAGCAAAACGACGCTCAGGCCATCGCGGGGCTGGCGCGCCAGCGTGATTCTCTTGCCAGAACCTGCGAGACGAAAGAGCGAGGTCTCGCGCTGGTAAATCGTCAACTTAAAGACCTCAAGCCGCTGATGGAGGAAGGCTATTTTCCCCGTAACCGCTTTCTTGATATCCAGGTGCAATCTGCGTCACTGGCGGGCGAGGTGGGGGAAACTCGCAGCAAAATAGTGGAATTAGGTAATCAGATTGAGCAGCTTAAGCGCAGCATGCAACAGCGTTTGATTGACAACCGGAAAGATATTGAAACGCAGATCGATCAGCTTCGCCTGCAGGTAAGTGAGAGTAAAAAACAGCTGACGCTCTCCGATGTCGATCTCTCGTTGACCCGAGTCGTGGCACCACAGGACGGTGTGGTAATGAACCTCGCGCTTGCCAGCGATAGCGCGGTAGTGAGTGTGGGAGAGCAGCTTTTGGAGCTTGTCCCGCAGACATCCCCCCTGACTATAGACTCACATATCGATGTGGCCTTGATCGATAAAGTTCATAAAGGCATGCCTGTCACCCTGATGTTCACTGCCTTTAACCAGCAAAGCACGCCAAGGATCCCGGCCCAGGTATCACTGGTTTCGGCGGATCGCCAGACAGATCCCACTACCCAGCAGCCTTACTACAAGATTCAGATCGCCGTTTCGCCAGAGGGCATGAAAAAGCTGGAAAGTGAAGATATTAAACCCGGTATGCCGGTAGAGGTCTTTATTAAAGCCGGAGAGCGCTCGCTGTTGAGCTATCTGTTGAAACCGATTGTGGATCGAGCGACGCGGTCGTTCATCGAGGAATAATGATGCTGAGTGCACACTTTACACGCGTTTTATATTTTCTCGCACTGATGGCGCCGTTTTCAGCAGGTGCCTTGACACTTGCACAGGGCTGGTTTATGGCGCTGGATAACGATCCCCATTACCGTGCTGCCGTTAAGGATCAGCTTGCCGGGGAAGAATACATTCCCATTGGCCGAGCCGGGTTGCTGCCAAAAGTCAGCGTCAGCTATCAGCGCGCACCGCGTAACTGGCAGCGGCAGCAGTACCAGCAGTTAAATGTGCTGGGTGAGCGTTCTGAGGTGGTGCAGCATCAACAATATGACAGCCATTCGGGATCGCTTACCGTCGTTCAGCCGCTGTTTGATTACGACGCCTATGCGGGCTATCGCATCGGCATCATCAAAAAATTGCAGTCTGATGAACGCTACCGAAGCAGCCTGATTGACCTGCAAAACCGCTTCATTACCGCATGGCTGGATGTTGCTGAGGCACACCAGCGGCTTCAGCTTGCAGCCCTGCATCGCCAGGGTCTGGAAGAGCAGAAAAAGCAGACTCAGCGACAGTTTGAATCCGGAGAGGGGTCAATAACGGATGTCACGGAAACCGCGTCTGCGCTCAGCCTTGCTGTTGCTGATGAGGTAGAAGCGCGGGATACGCTTGATACGGCAAACGTTGCGCTTTCAGCGATAGTGGGCATGGTTCTGTCGGATACTTCAGCGCTGCCGATGCTCGGTGAAAAGCCCCTTAAGCTTCCGCTGGCATCGAGAGACTATCAATACTGGGAACGAAAAGCGTCCTCGCATAACCCCGATATTCTGTCTGCCGGGCACAGCGTGGAAGAAAAGCGCTATGAAATTGAACGCAGCCGCGCTGGCGCGCTTCCCCGAATACAGCTTTACGCAATGCATTCTGAGAACGACTCCAGCAACGATAACACCATCAATCAGAAATATCGTACCGACAGCATAGGAATGCGCGTCAGCATGGATTTGTTCTCCGGCGGAGGCGTGTCCGCTTCCGTGCGCCAGGCGGCGGCCCGCTATGAACAGGCAAAATATCTTCACGACGCGCAGCGGCTGGTTACCTATAGCGAAATCAAAAAATCATTAAATAAATGCCTTCATGCGCCAGAGCGCATTGCAGCCTATGCCTCCGCGGTGGAAGCCGCCAGGCGACAGGTTGAAGCGACCCAAAAAAGTATTCAGGCTGGCCAGCGTATGAATATTGATTTATTAAATGCGGAACAATCTTTCTATAAAACCAAAGTTGAGCTTACTGCTGAAAAACATGCTGTCATTAAAGCATGGGTCAGTTTGCTCGCGCAGACGGGTGAAATAAATAATGACAACGTTATGTTGCTTAATTCTTATTTCGCTCATTAATTGTCAATGTTAAACAGAGGGACAGACTATGCCTGTATTTGATTATCAGGGCGAGAAAAACACGCAGCTTATTAAGGAAGCGCTGACTATTGAAAGTATCAATTTTGGTGCGGCGACCTATGCTGATTATATCTATACGGAAGAAAATGGCTGGAATGTACTAGACGGTGCGACGCTCAACTATAGTGGTTGTACTAATCCCTATGGTGCTTTTTATGGCGAAAGTCTTCTTGAGTCGAGCGCCGAATGCAACGTCATGGGGAAATATGATGCTAATGGTAAGCTGGTGAACATAGGAATTAGCTTCTGGGGGACGGGCACTTACGCGGCCGCGCCTTCACTTCAGCATACCGTTAACACAGCGATGGATACCGTCAGCGATGTATTCTCTGCGCTAATCGACGGCTATGCAGATAACTATGTTCTCAATGCTTATAAAAACCTCATGAGTTCAGTGGCTGCGTTTGCCACCGCAAACGGCCTCACCGGTAATGACGTCATCGTCACCGGGCATAGTCTCGGTGGACTGGCTGTTAACAGCATGGCGACCCTTTCCGCGCAGGGCCAATGGGATAGTTTTTTTGAGGACGCGAGCTATGTCGCTTTTGCCTCTCCGACTCAGAACCTTGCCGATGATAAGGTTCTTAACATTGGTTATGAAAACGACCCCGTGTTTCGTGTTTTAACTGGCCATAGCCTGTCTCTGGACAGTTTATTTAATCATGACACTCCGCTTGAGACCTGTACCAACAACCTTGTCTCTTTTAATGATTACTATGCAGGCCTGACCAGCGATTGTCAGTTCTTTTCGATCGCGAATATGGCGTCGTGGGCCGGGCATTCAGGCCAGGGATATACGGACGGCGCGTTGCGAATTATGGATTCTGAAATCTATGATTTCACGCATCAAAACTCCAATATTATTGTTTCCAACCTTTCTGAGGCGTATCGCTCGACAACCTGGGTTTCTGATCTTAATAAATCCGTAACCCATGTTGGTTCGACGTTTATTATTGGTACAGAGTCGAATGATTTATTACAGGGTGGAAAGGGCAACGATTATCTTTGCGGGGGTGGGGGCGATGATAGTTTCAAAGACCACAGTGGCTATAACGTTATTTATGGCGGCGCGGGAAGCAATACCTACGTAACGGAATGTAATATCGCCGATTTTACCTTCAGCCACGACACCGAGGGAACGCTGTACTTTAAGTATTCCACCGGGGATGTTACTCGGGCAGAAGATATCCATTACGTTAATGCTGACCACACGTTGTTCAGCCTGTTTGGCATTAACTTCAACCAGAACGCTACATGGCAGGTCACCGGTTATGGGTTAGAAGGCGATAGCGGCTCAATCGCCTATGCGAAAAGCTATTATGCTGATACATCTAACAGTTTCACTATCTCGACCGCCAGTAATGACAGCTGGTTCTATTCAGGGGCAAATGACAGCGATATCAACATTGCCGGTAACAATAATAATGTTGTTTCCGGGTTTGCAGATGACGCCATTCACCTCAACGGCAGCGAAAACACGCTTCTCTTCTATGGTGATTTTGGTCACGACACTGTCTATAACCTCTCAACCAGCGACAGCCTGATCTTTATGGCTAACCAGAGTATTGCAGACAATGACAGTTATCTTAGCCATCTGTCGTTTGACGGTGATAATGCGTTACTGACCTATGGTGAGAGCAGTGTCACGCTAGTGGGTGTTAATACCGATATGCTTTCACAAATGCACATAGCGGTAGCATGAGTCTTATCCCCGCGGGATGCTCCGCGGGGATAAGTTCCGTCTAAACTTTTCCAACTTCATAGCGCTGTCGTCCGCTTCCGGCTGTCAGCGCATGTGATGTTTTTTGAGCAATGCCCTTAATTGATGGTAGGTCAGACCCAGCAGTTCAGCCGCGCGTTTCTGGTTATATTTCGCTGCCTTCAGGCTTTGTTCAAGCAGCCGTTGCTCCTGATCGTGCTGGAACTGACGCAGATCGAGAGGAAGTGAGGGCGCATCGCCCGCGGTCGCCGGTGCGGCAGCGGGTGACGTACTACGCTGAAAAGGATCGATAATGATGTTGTCCAGCTCTGTCTCGCTGCTCCCGTGGCGGTACACTGATCGCTCCACGACGTTTTTCAGCTCGCGGATATTTCCCGGCCAGCGGTAAGCAAGCAGCGTCTCCTGCGCATAATCGCTGAAGCCGGGGAACAGCGGCAGGCCAAGTTCACGGCACATCTGAATTGCAAACTGTTCCGCCAGCAGCATGATGTCGCTTTGACGCTCGCGCAGCGGAGGAAGCTGAACGACGTCAAAGGCCAGCCGGTCAAGCAGATCGGCACGGAATTTTTCCTCCGCCACCATCTCCGGCAGGTTGGCGTTAGTGGCGCAGACCAGGCGCACATTGACCTGCAGCGGCTGGCTACCGCCGACGCGTTCCAGCTCGCCGTACTCAATCACGCGCAGCAGTTTTTCCTGCACCAGCATGGGGGCGGTGGCCAGTTCATCAAGAAACAGCGTGCCGCCGTCGGCGCGCTCAAAGCGTCCGGGATGGCGTTTCTGGGCGCCGGTAAACGCGCCCGCTTCGTGGCCGAAAAGCTCGGTGTCGAGCAGGTTTTCATTCAGCGCCGCACAGTTAAGAGAAATGAAGGGGCCATCCCAGCGCCCGGATAAATAGTGCAGACGGTTGGCTATCAGCTCCTTACCTGTTCCACGTTCACCGATGATGAGCACCGGTTTATTGAGCGGTGCAAGGCGGGAGACCTGTTCCAGCACTTCCAGAAAGCTGTTTGCTTCGCCGAGTAAATTGTCTTTGTATCCAGGCATGATGAAATTAACCACTCCTTAGTGTTATTCACCAGGTAAGAATAGTCAGTCGCTGCCTGAAAATCAATCATGATGAGTAAAATCAATAAGATAAAAAGTTGGCATGGGATTTGTATTATCTGTACAGCAGGGCATCGCCCGATAACAGAAACATGAGGATTAGATTATGGGTATTTTTTCTCGTTTTGCCGACATCGTGAACGCCAACATCAACTCTCTGCTCGAGAAAGCGGAAGATCCGCAGAAGCTGGTACGTCTGATGATTCAGGAGATGGAAGACACGCTGGTCGAAGTGCGCTCTACCTCCGCCCGCGCGCTGGCTGAAAAAAAGCAGCTGACGCGTCGTATTGAGCAGGCTACCGCTCAGCTGAACGAATGGCAGGAAAAAGCGGAGCTCGCGCTGCGCAAAGATAAAGAAGATCTGGCCCGTGCGGCGCTGATTGAAAAGCAGAAGCTGGCCGATATGGTTGCTACGCTTGAGCATGAAGTGACGCTGGTGGATGACACGCTCGCCCGTATGAAGAAAGAGATTGGTGAACTTGAAAACAAGCTGAGCGAAACGCGCGCGCGTCAGCAGGCGCTGACTCTGCGTCACCAGGCGGCAAGCTCTTCCCGCGACGTGCGACGTCAGCTGGACAGCGGCAAGCTGGATGAAGCAATGGCGCGTTTTGAATCGTTCGAGCGTCGTATCGACCAGATGGAAGCGGAAGCCGAAAGCCACGGCATCGGTAAGCAGAAGTCGCTGGATCAGCAGTTCGCCGACCTGAAGGCCGACGACGAAATCAGCGTGCAGCTGGCGGCACTGAAAGCCAAAATGAAGCAAGATAACCAATAATAATGCCTGCGGCACCTGAGCGTGCCGCATCATAAGACAAGGAGTACACATGAGCGCGCTTTTTCTGGCCATTCCCCTGACTATTTTCGTGCTGTTCGTATTGCCGATTTGGCTATGGCTGCACTACAGCAACCGTTCTTCACGAGGCGAACTGTCCCAGAGTGAACAACAGCGTCTGGCACAGCTCTCCGAAGAGGCGAACAGAATGCGCGAACGCATTCAGGCGCTGGAGTCTATTCTGGATGCCGAACATCCAAACTGGAGGGACCGTTAATGTCTGGACTGAATCTGAACAAAAAGTTGTGGCGTATTCCGCAGCAGGGCATGGTGCGCGGCGTCTGTGCCGGGCTGGCCCACTATCTTGATGTCCCGGTAAAGCTGGTGCGCGTGGTGACGGTGCTTTCGATCTTCTTCGGTCTGGCATTTATTACCCTGGTGGCGTACATCGTGCTGTCGTTTGTCCTTGACCCGATGCCGGAAGGGGAGCTGGCTGCAGAAGGGGCTCCAACCAGCAGCGATCTCCTCAATGCCGTTGATGAGCAACTCGCAGCCGGTGAGAAGCGGCTACGGGAAATGGAACGCTATATCACGTCGGATACCTTTACGCTGAGAAGTCGTTTTCGTCAGCTTTAAGAGAGAAATGAGATGAAACAACACTGGCAACAGGCCGGTCAGAAGGTAAAACCCGGCCTGAAAATCGCAGGTAAACTGGTTCTGCTGACCGCGTTACGCTACGGTCCGGCGGGTGTGGCAGGCTGGGCGATAAAATCCATTGCCCGCAAGCCGGTCAGAATGGTGCTTGCCGTGGCGCTCGAACCGCTGTTGCAAAAAGTGGCAAAACGGCTTTCACGCCGCTATTTATCCTGAAAATTCTCACTCGCGCCAACCCCTTCTTTTCCCAAAGAAGGGCCAGGGACGAATAACCGCATTTCCGCTTTTCCCCCTTCTTTCTTTGCGGCAGCTCACAATACTACGCTGAGCTGCTTTGCAATCGCGTTTTTCTGCCTCCCGGTCCGTTGACAGATATTTTTCATGGGAGTAGATTGCGTTCCGTGGGACCGCTACCATGGAAAATAAAAGTGAACGCAAAAATTAAAGAGCTCATTAATCTTATTTACGGGGAATCGTTTTCTGAAGCACAGCGTAATGTGCTGCTGGAAAATATTGGAAAGGCCGCTTTTGTTATTACTGAAAAGCGTAAAGCGGGGTGGGATGAAAAAGACGTTGTTCTGATTACCTATGCCGATCAATTTTCGACGAAAGGGGAGAAGGCACTGCCTGTTTTTACGCGTTTTTATAACAAGTGGCTTTCTCACTCTTTTTCTCACGTCCATCTTTTACCATTTTATCCATGGTCTTCTGACGACGGATTTTCTGTCATTGATTATCATGAAGTTGCACCTGAAACCGGAACGTGGCGAGACGTTGCCGAATTAAAACAGTCAACCAGCTTGATGTTTGATTTCGTCTGCAACCATATGTCTGCCAAAAGCAAATGGTTTGCGAATTACCTTAAGCAAATACCCGGGTACGAAGATTTCTTCATTTCTGTCGATCCTGAAACAGACTTATCCGCGGTGACTCGCCCGCGCGCATTACCTCTTCTTACGCCTTTCACGCTTCATGATGGCAGCGTGCGACACTTGTGGACCACCTTCAGCGATGACCAGGTCGATCTCAATTTCGCTTCTCCGCTGGTGCTGATTGCGATGGTAGACGTCCTGCTGCATTACCTGATTGAAGGTGCGCGTTACATTCGTCTGGATGCCGTTGGGTTTATGTGGAAAATACCCGGAACATGCTGCATCCATCTTGAGCAAACCCACCAGCTCATCCAGCTTTTCCGCGCCATTACCGAGGCTGTGGCCCCCGGAACGGTGATTATCACTGAGACGAACGTTCCGCATAAAGATAACGTTGCTTACTTCGGTGACGGTGAAAATGAAGCACAGATGGTTTATCAGTTCTCTCTGCCCCCGCTTGTTTTGCATGCGGTGCATTGCCAGAATGTGCGTGCTCTCAATCAGTGGGCAGCGTCGCTAAAGCTGCCCTCAACGAAAACCACCTGGTTCAACTTCCTGGCCTCGCATGACGGCATTGGCCTTAATCCGTTACGTGGAATTTTACCTGAGTCAGAGATTATTTCACTTGTGGAAACACTGCAGGCCGAAGGGGCGCTGGTTAACTGGAAAAATAACCCGGATGGGACACGTAGCCCGTATGAAATTAATGTCACCTATCTGGATGCATTAAGCCCAGGTGACAGCAATGATGATCATCGTATCGCACGGTTTATTCTGGCTCACGCCGTGCTTTTAAGCTTCCCGGGTGTACCTGCTGTCTATATTCAAAGTATTCTTGGTTCCCGTAATGATTATGCTGGCGTTGAACGCCTGGGATACAACCGTGCGATAAACCGTGAGAAATACATCGCAGGACAAATTGATAGCGTGCTTGAGGATAAAACCAGCCTGCGTTATCAGGTCTATTCCAGATTAAGTCATTTAATTGCGCTGCGCCGGAAAGAAAAAGCATTCCATCCTGACGGTGAGGCTTATTTTAGCGCGTCGGGGGAGCATGTTTTAAAAATTATTCGTGTTGCGGATTCTGGCGAGAAGATAACGGCAATATTTAATTTCAGCGATCGCACTCAAAGGATTGAATCCGATATTCAATCCGGAAGGGAGTTGATCGCCGGAAAGGATATTACAGATACGGCTCTGACCCTTATTCCATGGCAGGTGTTGTGGATTAAAGAAAACTAAAAAAGGACCTTAAACATGAGAATGCCCAGAATTGTGCTGATATCAGCACTGGTTTCGTGCGCCTTGTTATCAGGCTGCAAGGATGACAAACCGTCTGCTGTCACGATTGAGTTTATGCACTCGTCAGTAGAACAGGAGCGTCAGGCGGTTATTACGAAACTGATCGAAAAGTTCGAGAAAGAGAATCCTGGTATTACCGTAAAACAGGTGCCGGTGGAAGAAGATGCCTACAACACCAAGGTGATTACGCTGGCCAGAACGGGGGCATTGCCCGAAGTGATCGAAGTCAGCCATGACTACGCAAAAGTCATGGACAAGGAGCAGCTGCTGGATCGCAAGGCTATCGGCGAAGCCATTAAGGCGGTAGGGGAAGACACCTTCTATGACGGTATCCTGCGCGTCGTGCGTACGGAAGACGGCTCTGCCTGGACAGGCGTCCCCGTCAGTGCCTGGCTGTCCGGCGTCTGGTATCACAAGGATGTGCTTGCCGCGGCGGGTATTGAAGAGCCGCGTAACTGGGAACAGCTGTTGAAGGCCTGCCAGAGTCTTAACGACCCGGCAAAAAAACATTACGGCATTGCGCTGCCAACCGCAGAAAGCGTGATGACCGAACAGGCATTCTCTCAGTTTGCCCTGTCCGGCGGTGCAAACGTTTTTGATGCTAAAGGGAATGTCGACATCGATACCCCTGAAATGGCGAAAGCCCTGGCGTTTTACAAAGCCCTGGCCGCAACCACCATGCCTGGCTCCAACGATGTCATGGAGATCAAAGACGCCTTCATGAACGGTTCTGCGCCAATGGCCGTTTACTCCACCTACATCCTGCCGGCGGTCTTTAAAGACGGAAATCCGTCCAATCTGGGCTTTGTCGTCCCCACAGAAAAAACGTCTGCAGTCTACGGCATGGTCACATCTCTGACGATCACCACCGGCCAAACCGAAGATGAAACGAAAGCGGCAGAGAAATTTGTCACCTGGATGGAACAGGCTCAACACGCCACTGACTGGGTAATGATGTCCCCGGGTGCGGCATTGCCAGTGAACAAGCTTGTGGTCGGCACGGATACCTGGAAAAACAACGATGTGATTAAAGCGTTTGGGCAACTGCCTTACGAACTGTTCGCACAGTTCCCGAATGTGCAGGTGTTTGGTGCGGTGGGAGATAAAAACTTCACCCGCATGGGGGATGTGACGGGGTCCGGCATTATCAGTTCCATGGTGCATAACGTTACGGTGGGGCAACAAGCTCTCAGCGCGACCTTAAGCAACAGCCAGAAGCGACTGACTGACGTGATTTCACAACGATAGGAGCGCTTTGCGGAAGGAAATTATGAAGACGTTGTTTTCTGGTCGTTCAGATATGCCTTTCGCCATGCTGCTGTTGGCCCCCAGCCTGATTTTACTGGGGGGCCTGGTGGCCTGGCCGATGATTTCCAATATTGAAATCAGTTTTTTACGCTTGCCGCTTAACCCGCGCATTAGCGCTGTGTTTGTCGGGCTCGACAATTACATTCGCATTCTCAGTGATGCGGCATTCTGGCATTCGCTGTGGATGACGTTCTGGTACACGACACTGGTCGTGATGGGGAGCACGGTGCTGGGGCTGGCCGTAGCAATCTTCTTTAACCGGGAGTTTCGTCTGCGAAAAACGGCGCGTTCGCTGGTAATTTTGTCCTATGTCACCCCGTCCATTTCGCTGGTATTTGCCTGGAAATACATGTTCAACAACGGCTACGGCATCGTGAACTATCTGGGCGTGGACGTGCTGCATCTGTATGAGCAGGCCCCGCTGTGGTTTGACAATCCTGGCAGCAGCTTTGTGCTGGTGGTGCTGTTCGCCATCTGGCGTTACTTCCCGTACGCGTTCATTTCGTTCCTGGCAATTTTGCAGACCATTGATAAATCGCTGTATGAAGCCGCGGAAATGGACGGAGCAAATGCCTGGCAGCGTTTTCGCATCGTCACGCTGCCCGCGATTATGCCGGTGCTGGCAACGGTGGTCACGCTGCGCACTATCTGGATGTTCTACATGTTTGCGGATGTCTACCTGCTGACGACCAAGGTCGATATTTTAGGCGTCTATCTTTACAAAACTGCCTTCGCTTTCAACGATTTGGGTAAGGCAGCGGCTATCTCCGTCGTGCTGTTCGTGATCATCTTCGCGGTGATTCTGCTGACCAGAAAAAGGGTAAACCTCAATGGCAACAAATAAACGCGTGCTGGGTCGTATTGGTTTTTATCTGGGGCTGGCGGTGTTTCTGGTCATCACGCTGTTCCCGTTCTTCGTGATGTTAATGACGTCGTTAAAGAGCGCGAAAGAGGCGATATCGCTTCACCCGACCATACTGCCGCAGGAGTGGACGCTGCAGCATTACGTCGACATTTTTAACCCGCTGATTTTTCCGTTCGTGGACTATTTCAGAAACAGCATGGTGGTGTCGTTGACCTCATCGGTGATTGCCGTGTTTCTCGGCACGCTGGGGGCTTACGCCTTATCCAGACTGCGTTTTAAGGGCCGCACGACGATCAATGCGAGTTTTTACACCGTCTACATGTTCTCCGGGATATTGCTGGTGGTACCGCTGTTCAAAATCATCACTGCTCTGGGGATCTACGACACCGAGCTGGCGCTGATTATCACCATGGTGACCCAGACGTTACCGACAGCGGTGTTCATGCTGCGCAGTTATTTCGACACCATTCCGGACGAGATTGAAGAAGCCGCGATGATGGACGGCCTCAATCGTCTGCAAATCATCTTTCGCATCACCGTGCCGCTGGCGATTTCCGGCCTCGTATCGGTGTTCGTCTACTGCTTTATGGTGGCGTGGAACGACTACCTGTTTGCGTCCATTTTCCTGTCCAGCGCCAGCAATTTCACGCTGCCGGTTGGGCTGAATACGCTCTTTAGCACGCCAGATTATATCTGGGGTCGCATGATGGCGGCATCGCTGGTGACGGCGCTTCCGGTGGTCATCATGTACGCCCTGTCTGAACGTTTTATTAAAAGTGGTTTGACCGCCGGCGGCGTGAAGGGCTGAGGCAGTCAATTTTAACAAGGAGTCAGTCATGAAAAAATTAGTTGCGACCGCGCCTCGTGTGGCGGCGCTGGTGGACTATGAAGATCGTCAGGTTGCCGTACATGAAGTGAAAATTCGTGCACGCTTTGGCGCACCAAAACATGGAACTGAAGTGGTGGATTTCCGTGCGGCAAGTCCGTTTATTGATGAAGAGTTCAACACGGAGTGGCAGATGTTTACCCCGCGTGAAGAGGGCTCGGCGCGCGGGATCGAATTCGGTAAGTTCCAGCTGGGCAATATGATTGTTGGCGACATTATCGAATGCGGTGATGACGTTACAGAATACCAGATTGGCGATCGCGTCTGCTGCTACGCACCGCTGCAGGAGACGGTCATTGTGAATGCCGTCAACAACTACAAGCTGCGCAAAATGCCGCAGGGTGCCTCCTGGAAAAACGCCGTTTGTTACGATCCAGCGCAGTTTGCGATGAGCGGCGTACGCGATGCTAACGTGCGGGTAGGCGATTTTGTGGTGGTGGTGGGGCTTGGTGCGATTGGGCAGATTGCGATCCAACTGGCCAAAAAAGCCGGTGCGTCAATCGTCATCGGCGTCGATCCTATCGAACACCGTTGCGAGATAGCCCGTCGTCACGGTGCCGACCACTGCCTTAATCCGATCGGGACTGATGTCGGTCTGGAAATCAAAACGCTGACCGGGAAACAGGGCGCGGATGTGATCATCGAAACCAGCGGCTTTGCAGATGCACTGCAGTCCGCGCTGCGCGGACTCGCCTACGGCGGCACCATCTCCTACGTCGCCTTCGCGAAGCCGTTCGCGGAAGGTTTCAACCTCGGCCGAGAAGCGCATTTCAATAATGCGAAGATTGTCTTCTCGCGCGCCTGCAGCGAACCCAATCCGGATTATCCACGCTGGAACCGCAAACGTATTGAAGAGACCTGCTGGGAACTGCTGATGAACGGTTATCTCAACTGCGAGGACCTGATCGACCCTGTGGTCACCTTTGCCTCCAGCGCTGAAAGCTACATGCAGTATGTCGATCGGCATCCTGAACTGAGCATCAAAATGGGCGTCACTTTTTAAGCTAAGGAGAGCAACAATGAAAATCGCAACCCAAAACCAGGCCTTTTTCCCAACCTCGATTCTGGAGAAGTTCCAGTACATCAAAGCGATGGGTTTTGATGGCTTTGAAATTGACGGCAAACTGCTGGTTGAGAACCTCGATGAGGTGAAAGCGGCTATCCACGCCACGGGGCTGCCGGTGACAACGGCCTGCGGCGGATATGATGGCTGGATTGGCGACTTTATTGAAGAACGTCGTCTGAACGGTTTAACTCAGATTGAACGCATTCTGGAAGCCCTGGCGGAAGTGGGCGGAAAGGGCATTATCGTGCCTGCAGCGTGGGGGATGTTTACCTTCCGCCTACCACCGATGACCTCTCCACGCAGCCTTGAAGGCGACCGCAAAGCGGTGAGCGCTTCGCTACGCTGGCTGGATGAGGTGGCGGCGCGCACCGGAACGACCGTCTATCTTGAACCGCTGAACCGCTACCAGGATCACATGATCAACACCCTGGCGGACGCGCGTCGCTATATCGAAGAGAATGCGTTGAAGCACGTACAGATCATCGGCGACTTCTACCATATGAATATCGAAGAAGATTCGCTGACGGAGGCGCTGCATCGCAACCGGGATCTGCTTGGCCACGTCCACATTGCCGATAATCATCGCTATCAGCCGGGAAGCGGTAGCCTGGATTTTGCCAGCCTGTTCGATCAGCTGCGCGCGGATCGTTACCAGGGCTATGTGGTTTACGAGTGCCGTGTGCGCGCCGACGATCCTGCTCGGGCTTACCGGGATTCACTGACTTATTTGCGTGAATGCTAAGGATGGCGAGCGCGATGAGTCCTTCAACACCTTCGCAACTGCGCGTCGCCATAATTGGCGCCGGGCAGGTCGCGGAAAAAGTACATGCCTCGTACTACGCCACGCACGGTGATGTTCAGATGGTGGCTGTCATGGATAGCCACCCCGAACAGGCACAGGCTTTTGCGGAACGTCATGCCATCCCTTCTGCATGGCATGACGTGCGAGAGATGCTCGGGGCGGTTAAGCCGGATGTGGTGAGCGTTTGTTCGCCTAACCGGTTTCATTTTGAACACGTTATGGCAGCGCTGGAAGCAGGCTGCCACGTGATGTGCGAAAAACCGCCGGCAATGACCCCGCAAGAGGCCGAACGGATGCGTAACGCCGCGCGCAAGGCGGGAAAAGTGCTGGCGTATGATTTTCACCATCGTTTCGCACTTGATACGCAATTGCTGCGTGAGGCCGTGATGAACGGTGCGCTGGGTGAAATTTATTTCACCACGGCCCAGGCGCTTCGGCGCTGTGGAGTGCCGGGCTGGGGCGTCTTCACCAACAAATCGTTACAGGGCGGAGGACCTCTGATTGATATCGGCATTCACATGCTTGATGCCGCGATGTACGTCATGGGGTTCCCGGCGGTAAAAAGGGTGACGGCGCATAGCTTCCAGAGGCTGGGAAACCGCAAAAGCAGCGGCCAGTTTGGCGCGTGGGATCCCGCTCAGTTTACCGTTGAAGATGCCCTGTTTGGCACCATTGAATTTTGCAACGGCGGCATTCTGCGTCTGGATACGTCGTTTGCGCTCAATATTCGTGAGCAATCGATCATGAACGTCGCATTCTGCGGTGAAAAGGCGGGGGCCACGCTGTTCCCGGCGCACATCTACAACGACGAGGCCGGTCTTTTAGTCACCCTCACGCAGCGTGAGGAAGCTGATGACCAACGCCATCTGCGCAGTATGGATGCCTTTGTACGGCATGTGCAGGGAGAGCCCGTCATGATTGCTGATGCAGAGCAGGGGCTGGTTATCCAGCAGCTTGTCGCCGCGCTGTATGAATCAGCAGAAACAGGGGAAAGCGTGACGTTATGCTAAACGTGTCTGTCTTAACCGATCCGGGCTTTTGTCCACACAGCCTGAATAAATACGCCTCCATCATGGCCTGCGGTAATGGCTACATGGGGATCCGCGCTACGCACGAAGAAGATTACACCCGGCAAACCCGAGGCATGTATCTTGCGGGTCTCTATCATCAGGCGGGTCGTAACGAGACCACTGAACTGATTAACCTGCCAGACATTATCGGTGTTGATGTTGAGCTGGATGGCGTCAATTTCACGCTCCTGTCAGGCGAAATCCTTGAGTGGCAGCGCGAGCTGGCGTTTGCCAATGGCGAACTCCGTCGCAGCGTCCTCTGGCGCTCGCCCGACGGGAAACGCTATCGGCTGGAAAGTCGTCGTTTTGTGTCGCTGGACCAGCTGCCGTTAGCGGCAATGCAGCTCTCGATCACGCCTCTTGATGCCGCCTCGCAGGTGGTACTGAAAACCGGCATTGACGCAACGCAGACCAATAGCGGCAGACAGCATCTGGATGAAATGTCGGTCAGAGTGTTCGACCAGCATTACATGCAGGGCGTGTATGAAACGCAGGACCGAGTCTCAGATGTTGTTGTGTCGGCGTTTTGCCAGCTCTCAACAAAGAGCGACAGCTGTTTCACCGCTAAAAATCGTCGTCTCAGCGTTCATCATTCGCTGACGATTGCGCAGGGTGACACTGTCACGCTCGAGAAAATCGTCTGGGTTACGCATCGCAGTGATAAAGCCCTGCCGCAGGAGTCTTTCGCTCGCGACGCGCTGGCCGATCTCAAAGTCTGTGCGGCACGGGGCTACGATGCGTTGCTTGAAAGCTCATCGTATGCCTGGAAAGAGGTCTGGCTTGACGCTCGGGTGGAAGTGACGTCAGCGGAATGCCAGGATCAGATCGCGCTGGATTACGCCGTCTGGCATCTGACCACCATGACGCCAGCCCATGATGAGCGAAGCAGTATCGCCGCCAAAGGGCTGACGGGAGAGGGGTATAAAGGCCACGTCTTCTGGGATACCGAAATTTTTCTGCTGCCTTTCCATCTCTTCACGCGTCCCCTGGTCGCCCGTAGCCTGCTGCGTTACCGCTGGATAAACCTGCCCGGGGCGCGGGAAAAAGCCCGGCGCAACGGCTGGCCTGGTGCGCTATTCCCGTGGGAAAGTGCTGCGAGCGGTCAGGAGGAGACGCCGGAGTTTGCCGCCATTAACATCCGAACGGGCACGCGCCAGAAGGTGGCGTCCGCGCTGGCGGAACACCACATCGTGGCGGACATCGCCTGGGCCGTCGTCGCGTACTGGCAGGCAACGCACGATGATGCCTTTATGCGCAATGAAGGTCTGACGTTGCTGATGGAAACCGCCGCCTTCTGGATGGGGCGCGTAACGGATATCCATGGTCGTCTGGAAATCCATGACGTGATTGGACCGGACGAATACACCGAGCACGTGAACAATAACGCCTATACCAACTATCTGGCCTGGCATAACGTTGCCTGCGCGTGCCGGTTTATGGCGATGTTTGGGCGCGAGGATGAAGGTTTTACGCAGAATGCCACACGGTTCCTGACGCGCTTATGGCTGCCGGAGGCCAATTCAGACGGTGTGATCCCACAGGATGACACCTTCATGGCGAAACCTGCTATCGATTTGAGTCGCTATAAAGAGAAAGCGGGTAAGCAGACCATTTTGCTCGACTATTCCCGCGCGGAAGTGAACGAGATGCAGATCCTAAAGCAGGCTGATGTGGTGATGCTTAACTACCTGTTGCCAGAGCGGTTTACGTCGCAGCAATGTGTCGCCAACCTGGCGTTCTACGAGCCCCGTACGATCCATGACTCTTCGTTGAGCAAGGCCATTCACGGCATTGTGACTGCCCGCTGCGGTGATACCGAAGGAGCCTATGCCTTCTGGCGTGATGGTGTCGCTATCGATCTGGGGGACGATCCGCACAGCAGTGATGACGGTATTCATGCCGCAGCCACCGGCGCGATCTGGTCCGGCGTAATTCAGGGATTTGCCGGTATGCAGATTATGGAAGGGGAGTTGCATCTTGCGCCGAAATTACCAGTCCACTGGCGAAGACTTGCTTTTCCGTTGCGCTGGCGGAACGCACGGCTGCGCTTCACGTTTGAAAATGACGTTTTAACCATCGATACCACCGCGCCCGTCACGTTAACCCTGTGGGGTAAAACGGTGTGCATATCGGCGCGGCAGACACTGACGCGTAGGGAATTTCTTGCACCTTTTAATGGGACCGCTACCACGGAGGCCAGCCATGAAGCCTGAAGCCGTTGTATTCGATCTTGATGGTGTTATCACCGATACCGCGCATTTGCACTTTCTTGCCTGGCGTGCCGTGGCGCAGGAGATTGGCATTTCCATCGATGAGGCTTTCAACGAGGAACTGAAGGGAATTAGCCGCATGGAATCTTTGCAGCGCATCCTGCGGCAGGGTGGAAAAGAGGGGGCGTTTAGCGACAAACAGTGCCTGGCGCTGGCGAGTAAAAAAAATGCGCTTTATGTCCAGTCTTTGGCGTCGTTGACGCAGGACTCTCTGCTTCCCGGCATCCGCGACGTACTGGCGGAAATACGTGCGGCGAAGGTCAAAATCGGGCTCGCCTCCGTTTCCCTGAATGCGCCTGGAATATTGCATGCGCTGGGTATTCAGAACGCTTTTGATTTTTGCGCCGATGCCTCACTCATTGTCTGTTCGAAACCAGACCCGGAGATCTTCCTCGCCGCCTGCTCAGGTCTGAATGTCCGTCCTGAAGCGGCCATGGGGATTGAAGATGCCCCCGCCGGCGTTGAGGCGATCAACGCCGCGGGAATGCTATCGGTTGGGATTGGCTCTGGCCTGATCCATGCGGGTTTACAGCTTCATTCAACGCGGGAACTGACCTGGAAATGCCTGACCGATTTCTGGGCATCCCGGACGTATTGATAAGGAATTAACAATGGCCCAACTGTCACTGAAACATATTCAGAAAATATACGATAACCAGGTCCACGTGGTTAAGGATTTCAATCTCGACATTGAGGACAAAGAGTTTATCGTTTTCGTCGGTCCGTCAGGCTGCGGCAAATCGACGACGCTGCGCATGATTGCGGGGCTGGAAGAGATCTCCGCGGGTGAACTGGTCATTGACGGCGTTTGCATGAACGACGTGCCAGCCAAGTCGCGCGACATTGCCATGGTATTCCAGAACTATGCGCTTTATCCGCACATGACGGTTTACGACAACATGGCGTTTGGCCTGAAAATGCAAAAAATTGCGCCCGCGGTGATTGAGGAGCGCGTTAACTGGGCGGCCCAGATCCTCGGTTTACGGGAATATCTTAAGCGTAAGCCGGGCGCGTTATCGGGCGGCCAGCGCCAGCGCGTGGCGTTAGGCCGGGCGATCGTGCGCGAAGCGGGCGTCTTCCTGATGGATGAGCCGTTATCCAACCTTGATGCCAAGCTTCGCGTGCAGATGCGGGCTGAAATCAGCAAGCTGCACCAAAAGCTCAATACCACGATGATTTACGTGACCCACGATCAGACGGAAGCGATGACGATGGCCACCCGTATCGTTATCCTGAAGGATGGCATTATTCAGCAGGTGGGGGCACCGAAGCAGGTTTATAACGAACCGGCGAATATGTTTGTTGCAGGTTTCATCGGCTCACCTGCCATGAACTTTATTCGCGGCGCGCTGGACGATCGTTATTTCGTGACGGAAACCCTGCGCCTGGAGATCCCGGAAGAGACGCTCGCGGCGCTCAATAACGCGGGATATCAGCGTAAAGCCGTGGTCTTTGGGATCCGCCCGGAAGATATTCTGACGCTTCAGAACCGTGATGACGACATTGCTGCGAAAGTCAGCGTAGCCGAATTGACGGGGGCGGAGTTCATGCTCTATGCCACCGTTGGCGGGCATGAGCTGGTTGTTCGCGCTGGAGCCGCGAATGATTATGCCGCAGGGGATAATATCGGCATTCAGTTCGATATGAATAAGTGCCATTTCTTCGACGCTGAAACCGAAGCGGCTATTAGATAAGAAAGGTGTTCGCCGGAAATGAAAATTTCCGGTTTTTTTGTTTGTTACTTATAAAGGGAATATTTAATGAGTACTCTACTAAAAAGTGCTGCGCTCGTTCTGTGCGCAGGAGTTAGCTACGCACAAGCATCAGAAACAGCTAAGCAGTGGGAATTTAATATTGGTGCAATGTATGAAATTGAAAACGTCGAAGGTCAGGGCGACGATAAAGATGGATTATATGAACCTTCCGTGTGGTTTAATGCAACCTGGGATGCGTGGACGCTTTCACTGGCAATGTATCAGGAAGGACCTGTTGATTACAGCAGTATGACCCGCGGCACCTATTTTGATCGTCCTGAATTTGAATTACGCTATCGCTTTATCGGCACCGAAGATTTTACACTCGGCCTGACCGGCGGTTTCCGTAATTATGGCTATCACTTCAAAGATGAACACGGCGCGAAGGACGGCAGTGCAAATATGCAGCGCTATAAGGTTCAGCCTGACTGGGATATTAAATTAACCGACGACTGGCGTTTTGGCGGCTGGTTTGCCATGTATCAGTTCGCCAACGATCTGGAGAAAACCGGCTATGCTGACAGCCGCGTCGAAACCGAAACGGGCTTCACCTGGACCATTAACGAAACCTTTGCAGCAAAAGTGAATTACTATTTAGAACGTGGATTTAATATGGACAGCTCTCGTAATAACGGCGAATTTTCGACGCAGGAAATTCGTGCGTATCTGCCCATTTCGTTAGGCCAGACCACGCTCACGCCTTATACCCGCCTGGGGCTTGACCGCTGGTCTAACTGGGACTGGCAGGACGATCCCGAGCGTGAAGGACATGATTTCAACCGGCTCGGTCTCCTCTACGCCTATGATTTCAACAATGGTTTATCCATGACGCTGGAATATGCTTACGAGTGGGAAAACCATGATGAAGGCGAAAGCGACCGCTTTCACTATGCGGGTGTTGGCGTAAACTACGCGTTCTGACCAACGGCGCGCCAGGGGCATTAAGCCCCTGGTTTTAGCGAAGTGAGGCAGCCAACAAAAAATGGGTATCAACAAGCACTTTTTGCGGGGCGGGATGGCCGGCAATACGCCTGAAAAGAAGATCGCAACTCTCTTCACCCAGCTTACGGGTGGGAATATCAAAGCCGCCCGGCGCTGGCGTTAAAATGAGAGACAGCATCGGGTCACTGTATCCGGCTATCACTACCTGCTCTGGGATCATCAGATTTAACTCATCCGCCGCGCGATAGAGGCTGAGTAACTTCATGCTGTCGGTAGCAAAAACCGCATCAGGCGGAGTGGGTGAGGATAATAATTCAAGCGCCGCCGCAAGCGCGCTCTCATGGGTATATCCCCCATCCATGATCCAGCCCGGGGTAAGGGCAATGTTATGCTTTTCCAGGCTGGCTTTATAGCCTGCAAGACGATCAATCGAAACATGATAATCAAGTGGCGCATGCAGACAGGCAATTTTACGGCGACCATTTTTAATAAAGGTTTCCGTCAGCGTTGCGCTGTCATGAAAATTATCCGTATCGACGGAATATATATTCTGATAATCACCTTCCACTTTACCGATGACCACTACCGGTACGCCATAGGGATCCAGCGTGCTGAAAAAGGATTCATTTGCCGGTGAACTTAGCATAATGATCCCTTTGATCATCTTCTGTTTTATTTTACTTACACATTTCAGCAGATCGTCTTCACTGCTTTTTGACGTTTGCAAAATAACATCAAAACCTTCCTCTTCCGCTTTTGCCGTAATGGCATGAAGGACATCGGAGAAAAAAGGGTTACCGGCGGTGGTTTTGGTTGAGCGGGTCGAAATAACCATAATGGCGTCGAAACCCGAAGAGGTCAGGGCGCGGGCCAGTTTGTTGGGTTGATAATTTAATTCGTCAATCGCCTTCAGCACTTTTTCACGCGCTTCGGGAGAAATATTGGTTTGTTTATTCAGAACGCGGGAAACGGTTGATTTCGATACGCCCGCAACCCGTGCGATATCATAAATGGTGGGTGACATACACCTTACTCACTCCGGACTGACAGCAATGCCGTTCATCTTACTGGAGAGAAAACGGCAATAGCAATAAATAAGAATTGATAATCAACGATCTGCCCCCATTTATTGTATTCTGAAGCAATGCATTCAAGGCTTCCGGGCAACGAAGGACGGCGATGAAGCGACTTAAAAACGAACTCAATTCACTGATGAACCGCGGCGTTGACCGTCATCTGCGTCTGGCGGTAACAGGGCTGAGCCGCAGCGGTAAGACGGCGTTTATCACCGCGATGGTGAACCAGCTACTGAACCTGCACGCAGGTGCGCGCCTGCCGCTGCTGGGCGCGGTGCGGGAAGAGCGTCTGCTGGGCGTTAAGCGCGTCCCCCAGCGCGATTTTGGCATTCCACGTTTTACCTATGACGAAGGGCTGGCGCAGCTTTATGGCGATCCGCCCACGTGGCCGACGCCGACGCGAGGGGTCAGTGAAATTCGCCTTGCGCTGCGTTTCCGCTCCAATGAATCCCTGATGCGCCATTTTAAGGATACTTCCACCCTGTACCTGGAAATCGTCGATTACCCCGGCGAATGGCTACTCGATCTGCCGATGCTGGCGCAGGACTACCTTAGCTGGTCCCGGCAGATGACCGGGTTATTGCAGGGGCAGCGCGCCGAGTGGTCGGCCAAATGGCGTCAGCTGTGCGCAGGCTTAGACCCGCTTGCCCCGGCCGATGAAAACCGCCTGGCGGCCATTGCCGAAGCCTGGACGGCGTATCTGCATCAATGTAAGCAGGAAGGGCTGCACTTCATTCAGCCGGGGCGTTTTGTTCTGCCGGGTGATTTAGCGGGTGCGCCTGCGCTTCAGTTCTTCCCGTGGCCGGATGTGGACGGGGCTGGCGAGTCGAAGCTGGCGCAGGCCGACAGACACACCAACGCCGGAATGCTGCGCGAGCGTTACAATTACTACTGTGAGAAAGTGGTCAAGGGATTCTATAAAAACCACTTTCTGCGTTTTGACCGCCAGATTGTGCTGGTGGATTGCCTGCAGCCGCTTAACAGTGGGCCACAGGCATTCAACGATATGCGCCTCGCGCTGACGCAGCTGATGCAAAGTTTTCACTACGGGCAGCGGACGCTGTTCCGTCGTCTGTTCTCACCGGTGATCGACAAACTGCTCTTTGCGGCCACCAAAGCCGATCACGTTACGGTCGACCAGCATGCCAATATGGTGTCGCTGCTGCAGCAGCTGGTGCAGGACGCCTGGCAAAACGCCGCCTTCGAAGGGATCAGCATGGATTGCCTGGGGCTCGCGTCCGTGCAGGCGACGCAAAGCGGCCTGATTGACCTCAACGGCGAGAAAATACCCGCATTACGCGGAAATCGACTCAGCGACGGCGAAGCGCTTACCGTATATCCGGGCGAAGTGCCCGCGCGGCTGCCGGGCCCGGCCTTCTGGCAGAGCCAGGGCTTCCAGTTTGAAGCCTTCCGTCCGCAGGTCATGAGCGTCGACCGGCCGTTACCGCACATCCGTCTGGATGCGGCGCTGGAGTTTTTGATTGGAGATAAATTGCGATGACGGAACCGTTAAAACCGCGTATAGACTTTACCGGAACGCTTGAGCAAGAGCAGCAGGAGGCGTTTAAAACGGCGCAGACGTTCAGCGGCACGCAGGCTGATAACTTTGCCCCGGCGCTGACGGAGGAGCCTGACGTTGAGGAAGGTCCCGCGGAAGCGGCCGTGGAAGCTGCGTTGCGTCCGAAACGTAGCCTGTGGCGTAAAATGGTGACCGCGGGTCTGGCGCTGTTTGGTGCAAGCGTGATTGGGCAGGGCGTACAGTGGACCATGAATGCCTGGCAAACCCAGGACTGGGTCGCGCTGGGCGGGTGTGCCGCGGGCGCGCTGATCGTGGGGGCGGGCGTCGGGTCGGTTGCCACCGAGTGGCGTCGGCTCTGGCGTCTGCGACAGCGCGCGCATGAGCGTGATGTCGCCCGGGATCTGCTCCACAGTCACGGCACCGGCAAAGGCCGTGCGTTCTGTGAAAAGCTGGCCAGCCAGGCCGGGATCGATCAGTCGCACCCGGCGCTTCAGCGCTGGTATGCCGCCATTCATGAAACCCAGAACGATCGGGAAGTGGTGACGCTCTATTCACATATGGTTCAGCCGGTGCTGGATGCTCAGGCGCGACGCGAGATTGGCCGTTCTGCGGCGGAATCAACGCTGATGATCGCCGTTAGCCCGCTGGCGCTGGTCGATATGGCCTTTATTGCCTGGCGCAACCTGCGCCTGATCAACCGTATCGCAAACCTTTACGGCATAGAGCTGGGTTACTACAGCCGGCTCAGACTGTTTAAACTGGTTCTGCTCAATATCGCGTTTGCCGGCGCGAGTGAGCTGGTGCGCGAAGTGGGAATGGACTGGATGTCGCAGGATCTTGCGGCGCGTCTTTCTGCCCGTGCCGCCCAGGGAATCGGCGCCGGATTACTGACCGCACGTCTGGGAATTAAAGCGATGGAAGTCTGCCGCCCGCTGCCCTGGATCGATGGCGATAAGCCCCGGCTGGGGGATTTCAGGCGTGAACTGATCGGCCAGCTCAAAGAAACGCTCAATAAAAAACCTGCCCCGTGAGGTTTTGTTCACTAATCGTGCTGGCTGTCAATATTTCTTGACAGCCATCTTCCTGATCGCCGTGTTCTGACATATCATTTTACTGTTATTGGCTTAAAACGGTGAATTTCCCATGCGTCTTGAAGTCTTCTGTGAAGACCGTCTCGGTCTGACCCGCGAATTACTCGATCTTCTTGTTTTGCGTAGCATTGATTTACGTGGCATTGAGATCGATCCTGTCGGGCGAATTTACCTCAATTTTGCCGAAATTGAATTTAATACATTCAGTAGCCTGATGGCGGAAATCCGCCGTATCGCTGGCGTTACGGATGTACGCACCATTCCCTGGATGCCGTCTGAGCGTGAGCACCTGGCGCTGAGCGCGCTGCTGGAAGCCATGCCGGAGCCGTTCCTCTCCCTGGATTTGAAAAGTAAAGTGGAGCGCGTTAACCACGCGAGCTGCCAGCTTTTCGCACAGAGCCAGGAGAAGCTCAGCAACCACAACGCCGCGCAGCTGATCCCGGGTTTCAACTTCCAGCGCTGGCTGGACAGCAATCCGCAGAACACCCATAGCGAGCATGTAGTGATTAACGGGCAGAATTTCCTGATGGAGATCACGCCGGTCTATCTGAAAGGGGAAGGGAATACCCGCGTGTTGACCGGGGCGGTGATCATGCTGCGGTCGACGTTACGCATGGGCCGTCAGCTGCAGAATATTTCCAGCCAGGATGTGGGCGCCTTTAGCCAGATTATTGCCGTCAGCCCGAAAATGCGCCATGTAGTTGACCAGGCACGCAAGCTCGCAAGCCTGACCGCGCCGCTGCTGATTACCGGCGATACCGGCACCGGGAAAGACCTGCTGGCGCACGCCGTGCACCTGGCGAGCCCGCGTGCGGCAAAACCGTATCTGGCGCTTAACTGCGCCTCAATCCCGGAAGATGCCGTCGAAAGCGAGCTGTTTGGTCATGCTCCGGAAGGCAAGAAAGGGTTCTTCGAGCAGGCGAACGGTGGCTCTGTGCTGCTGGACGAGATCGGCGAAATGTCGCCGCGCATGCAGGCTAAGCTGCTGCGTTTTCTGAACGACGGAACGTTCCGCCGCGTCGGTGAGGATCACGAAGTGCATGTGGACGTGCGCGTCATTTGCGCCACCCAGAAAAACCTGGTCGAACTGGTGCAAAAGGGGATCTTCCGCGAGGATCTCTATTACCGCCTCAACGTCCTGACGCTGAATATTCCCCCGCTGCGCGATTGTCCGCAGGACATCATGCCGTTAACGGAGCTGTTTGTGGCCCGCTTTGCCGACGAGCAGGGAGTTCCGCGTCCGAAGCTTTCTGCCGATCTCGGTACGGTGCTAATGCGCTACGGCTGGCCGGGCAACATTCGTCAGCTTAAGAACGCCGTCTATCGTGCGCTGACCCAGCTCGAAGGCTATGAGTTGCGTCCGCAGGATATTCTATTGCCTGATTACGACGCCGGAACGGTATCGGTAGGCGAAGAGGCGATGGAAGGTTCGCTGGACGACATCACCAGCCGTTTCGAACGCTCGGTGCTGACGCAGCTGTATCGCAGCTATCCCAGCACCCGCAAGCTGGCAAAACGTCTTGGCGTCTCGCACACCGCGATTGCGAATAAGCTCCGCGAGTACGGTTTGAATCACAAGAAGGGTGACGAATAACAAAAAGCCTCTGTAAAGAGGCTTTTTTATTTTGCGCTTATTCCTTCGCCAGAGGCGTGGTCACGATTTCGGTTTTTGTCTCTCCCTGAATCGACGCAATCCGGCTTTCGACGTCTTTTACCTGCTGCGGGCTGTGAAGCAGGGTATAGGTCAGGTCAAACTGCGCGCTGGCGCCAGGCTGCAGTTGCTTAACGCGCTTCTGCTCGCGTTCAATGGTGACGGGATAGGCGTAGCTGGTACCCGGCTCAATGCCCGTGACATACCCTTGCTTCAGCGTGTCGGTATTTTTCCATAAGGTCAGAACGGGCAGCTGACGGGTGTCAAACTGGATTGACGCGCCTTTATCGCCGGCTTTATTGACCACTGCCGCGAGCGTTTCATGCTTATTGTCCGCAAGTGGTTTGATGTTAAAGACCATCTCATCAAAGCCTTTTGTCGGCCCGGCATAGGTTTGCCAGTCGTTAACGCCCGCTTTTGCGTAATCATTGAACGGGCTCACGCTTACCGCTGGCGCAAGGAAACGTGCGCCTTCTTCGAGGATCGGCGTCCCGAAGTTGCTGTGATAGATGATCTGGTAATCATGAGGATAATCTGCATGGTTTGTCAGCACGTCGTGCAGGCTGAACTGGTTGGTTCCAGGAACGTAACGCAGCTCGGTCATGGTTTGCAGATCCGCTTTTTTAAACGTGCTCTCCTTGATCAACCCCCGAACGCGGATCTCATGCGGAGCGGCATCCGCAACCTCGACTTCTACCTGCGATACTGGAGTATTACCGGCCTTGCCGTGAAGGGTATAAATCTGTCCGTCAGCGGTGACCGGGTGTCCTGTCCACTCATAGCCACAGCGCACCATCATCTCGTTGAAACCATCCAGCCAGCCGAGACCGTTTCGGCTTTCCAGATTGATATACGCCGGGTTCACAACTTCTTTAACGGGCGAATTCCACCCCAGCCGGGTGCCAAACCCTTCAACGTGCAGAAGGTTCATCCCGCGCGTCGGGCTCAGGGAAATGGTCAGACCGCCTTTACTGCTAATAACGATGATTTTACTGCCTTCCTGTTTACCGCCGTGTAAGATTTTTTGCTCAATGCTGAACGTTTGATCTTTAACGTTCAGCTCATCACTGGAAATCTTCCAGTTTCCTTTTTCTACGCTGCTTTCAGCGCTTGTCAGCACCCAGGTTTTAGCCGCTGCATGGCCAGAAATCAGTACCGCAAGGAGCGAAAAAGCGAGTTTGATCTTCATATTTTATCCTTTTTGCTGAAACGATTATTTTCTTTCGTAAGCAAATCTAATGTTTAGACAGAAAGGGAAATGTGATGAGCCTCACTGGAGGAAAAAACAGGCAATTTTAACGATAGCAGTGTGCTGATGGTCACGTTAATGTTGGATGTATGAGTTTTTGTTGCATAATTAATGTGAATTTCGAGTGCTCATGCTTTAACGATTCAGCTTAACGGTAATAAAAAACCCCGCCGTGGCGAGGTTGATAATTAATTGTATAGAATGCTCAGTACTTATTATGCTTTCAGCACGTCCAGCGCGGCAGCGTAGTCCGGCTCGGTGGTGATTTCGTTAACCAGTTCACTGAAGACGACAGTGTCGTTTTCATCAAGAACCAGTACGGCACGAGCTGCCAGACCTTTCAGAGGGCCTTCCGCAATGCTGACGCCGTATTTCTCGAGGAAATCCGCGCTGCGCAGGGTGGAGAGGGTAATGACGTTGCTCAGGCCTTCGGCACCGCAGAAACGGGACTGGGCAAACGGCAGGTCAGCGGAAATGCACAGCACAACGGTGTTGTCCATTTCAGTCGCCAGCTGGTTGAATTTACGCACGGATGCGGCACAAACGCCGGTATCAATGCTTGGGAAAATGTTCAGCACTTTGCGTTTACCCGCAAACTGAGCCAGTGTGACGTCAGACAGATCTTTAGCCACCAGAGTAAAAGCCTGCGCTTTGCTGCCAGCCTGCGGAATGGAACCTGCAACAGCAACCGGGTTGCCCTGGAAATGAACGAGTTGTGACATAGATATCTTCCTGTTTACATATAGTTAACGTCGGGGCTAGTGTATGCCATCAGCGGATAACACGGCAAACCAAATTTTTCGCCTTTCCGGGCCGCAAGGAGTCAGTGATGAGAAGCGTTAAGGTCTACGAAGAAGCCTGGCCATTGCATACCCCGTTTGTGATCTCCCGCGGCAGCCGAAGTGAAGCCAGCGTGGTCGTGGTTGAAATCGAAGAAGAGGGTTTTAAAGGCGTCGGGGAATGTACGCCTTACCCGCGCTATGGGGAAAGTCTTGCCTCAGTGATGGCGCAGATCATGACCCTGGTCCCTGACCTGCAAAAAGGGCTGACGCGCGAGGCGCTACAGCAGCGTTTACCCGCCGGCGCGGCGCGCAACGCTATCGACTGCGCGCTCTGGTATCTTGAGGCCGCTAAGCAGCAAAAATCGCTGACGTCATTGCTGAGCGTGGCGCTGCCGCAATCGGTCGTGACCGCGCAAACGGTCGTGATTGGTGAACCGGAACAGATGGCAGCCAGCGCAAAAGCGCTGTATGACGCCGGGGCTACGCTGTTAAAAGTGAAGCTCGACGATCGCCTGATCAGCGAGCGGATGGTCGCCATTCGCTCGGCGGTTCCCTCAGCCACGCTGATTGTTGACGCCAACGAGTCATGGCATCCCGAAGGGCTTGCCGCGCGGTGTCAGCTGCTGGCTGACCTCGGCGTGGCCATGCTGGAGCAGCCTCTGCCGGCGAAGGACGATGGGACGCTGAAGAATTTTATCCACCCGCTGCCCGTCTGCGCGGATGAAAGCTGCCATACCCGCGCGAATTTGAGCGAGCTTAAGGGCAGCTATGACATGGTCAACATTAAGCTCGACAAGACCGGAGGGCTGACGGAAGCGCTGGCCCTGGCGGCGGAAGCTCAGGCGCAGGGGTTTTCACTGATGCTGGGATGTATGCTCTGCACGTCCCGGGCGATCGGCGCGGCGCTGCCGCTGGTCAATCAGGTCCGCTTTGCCGATTTGGATGGCCCGACGTGGCTGGCGGTTGACGTTTCACCGGCGCTCAATTTCACCAGCGGCGTGCTTCATCTCTGAGGCTGCCAGCGCAGAAGCTCCATCATGGCTTTCAGGTATTTTTCGCTGGCTTCGTCGGAGGAGATCGGCGGGAATTCAGCGGTGATGCAGGGCAAGCTCAAATCGGCGCACCAGCTGCCGAATGAACCGGGTGTTTCATAGCCCACGCTGGTGACGAGCGGCAGGGCGAACGCCTGTGCCAGCCAGGCGCCCAGCTCGGAGTGGCGCGGATCTTCAATACACGCCAGCGGATCGTGGAAGGAGACAACCCAGGCAGGGTGGATCTTATGGATAAGCTGGCACAGCGCCTGCGTTTCCGGCTCCGAGCCGGGTTTGTCTCCCGTCAGCAGGACCACGTCCCGCTCCTCGGCGGAACTGTTCCAGCGATATACCGTTTCCCCGGCGCGCCAGTTTGCTGCCGGAAAATTACGGTTCAGGTCGACTCCTCTCGCATTAGCCCGTAACCCAAGCTGACAGCCGTCCGGATTCACGGCAAGAATGACGTGATGACGTCGCAGAGCTGGGGTGAGCGTGCGCAGCGCGCACGAGAGCGTGACGACGGACGAGTTCTCATCCCCGTGCGTGCCGGCAATGATCAAACCGCTGTCGCGATCGGCATCGGGTGCCGGGAACCAGATCAGCGATGCGCCTAAGAATGAGCGGCCATATTGCTCAGCGCCCGGTGGAAAGGCGCCGCGTTCCGCTCGTGGTCGGGTGGTTGCCATACGAAATCCTGATAAAGAAGTCTCTACTGGCAGTGTTGTGCAAAACCCGCGGTTAATCAAATAGTTTCCATAACGGCTGAGAATTGCCTTAAATCACTATTCAGGAGTAAGTTATTTGCAATTCTCTTTGTCGAAACAAATAATTACGCATCTGCTTGTTACCTGAATTCATTAAAGGGGATCTTATGAAGCATCCTGTTTCGCGTCTTTTCGCCGCACTGTGCCTGTGCGGACTCTCTACACTCTCGTACGCTGCTGATGTGCCACAGGGCACGGTACTGGCGCAAAAACAGGAGCTGGTCAGACATATTAAAGACGAACCGGCTTCGCTCGATCCGGCGAAAGCGGTGGGGCTGCCGGAGATTCAGGTGATTCGGGATCTTTTCGAAGGGCTGGTGAATCAGAACGAGAAAGGGGAACTGACCCCGGGCGTGGCAACGCGCTGGCAGACCAACGATAACCGTATCTGGACGTTCACCCTGCGCGATAATGCGAAATGGTCTGACGGTACGCCGGTTACCGCGCAGGATTTTGTCTACAGCTGGCAACGCCTGGTTGACCCGAAAACGACCTCTCCGTTTGCCTGGTTTGCGGCGCTGGCGGGTATCAACAACGCGCAGGCCATCATAGACGGTAAAGCGGCGCCTGATACCCTGGGCGTGACGGCGGTGGATGCCAGAACGTTACGCGTCCAGCTGGACAAACCGTTGCCGTGGTTTAGCAACCTGACGGCAAACTTTGCCTTCTATCCGGTGCAAAAAGCGAACGTTGAAAGCGGTAAAGAGTGGACGCGTCCGGGAGCGTTGGTCGGTAATGGGGCATACGTTCTGAACGACCGCGTGGTGAATGAAAAGCTGGTTGTCGTGCCGAATACTCACTACTGGGACAATGCTAAAACCGTCCTGCAAAAAGTGACCTTCATTCCGATTAATCAGGAATCGTCCGCCACGAAACGCTATCTGGCAGGGGATATTGATATTACCGAATCGTTCCCTAAAAACATGTATCAGAAGCTCCTGAAGGAGATCCCGGGACAGGTCTATACGCCGCCTCAGCTCGGCACTTACTACTATGCGTTTAACACGCAAAAGGGCCCGACGGCCGATTCACGGGTCCGTCTTGCGCTGAGTATGACTATCGATCGCCGTATTATGGCGGAAAAGGTCTTAGGTACAGGTGAGAAGCCGGCTTGGCATTTTACCCCTGACGTGACGGCGGGCTTTACGCCTGAACCTTCACCGTTCGAACAGATGTCTCAGCAGGAGCTGAATGCGCAGGCGAAAACCTTGCTGCAGGCCGCAGGCTACGGTCCTCAGCGCCCGCTGAAGCTGACCCTGCTGTACAATACCTCGGAAAACCACCAGAAAATTGCGATTGCGGTGGCGTCCATGTGGAAGAAAAACCTCGGTGTGGATGTCAAACTGCAAAACCAGGAGTGGAAAACCTATATCGACAGCCGCAACACCGGCAATTTTGATGTAATCCGCGCGTCATGGGTGGGGGATTACAACGAGCCCTCTACCTTCCTGTCCCTGCTGACCTCCACCCACAGCGGCAATATCTCGCGTTTCAATGACCCGGCTTACGATAAGATCATCAACCAGGCGACGCTGGAAAGCACGGCGAAAGCGCGTAATACGGACTACAACATGGCGGAGAAAATCCTCATGGAGAAAGCGCCTATCGCGCCCATTTACCAGTACACCAACGGTCGCCTGATTAAGCCCTGGGTGAAAGGTTATCCTATCAATAACCCGGAAGACGTGGCGTATAGCCGGACGATGTATATTGAGAAGCACTGACGAGCCCGGTTTCTACGGTAACTATCGTTAATAAGAGTAACATTGAGCACTGGCGCATCTGGCGCCAGTTGTTTTTTTTATTCCCGAAAAGTGTCTGTTTCAAAAATAATCGCATGGATAAATTATGACGGATGAAAAGAAAGACAAACCCTCATTTCCGGCAGGCTTAGGTATTATGGATAAAATCTGGGAATGGCAGTGGATCATACGCTTCATCTATATTGTCCTTTTCGCCGATCTGGCGCTGCTGGCTTACAGCGGACAGGGGATTTTGACCTGGCCCGTGCAGGCCATTAGCTGGACCGAACATCTTGGCTTCTTCTGCGTCGCGCTGGCAGCCCTGGGGCTGATAGCCACAACCCTTATGCCCGTTGCCGCCAATGTTTTCAGGCAAGTGCTGAATGCGATCATATACAGCAGCATCTTCCCGGATATTCTTCGCCCGCAGAGCGATTACCAGAGACACCCCGGTGAGGTGCCTTCAAGGGAAGTGCTTGATTTAGCGTTGCAAGAGAATAATCAGTTTTTACTTAATTACTATGAAAAACATGATTCCGCCTGGCGCAGTAAATTCAGTGAAAGATTCAAAGTTGGCGATTTACTTTTTGGGCTGCTGTTTTTCATGATACTTGATTACCATCCGCACTGGTTCAGTCACGCTCAGCATTCCTTAGCCAGGGATCTTTTCAATCTGGGCGGTGATGAGGGCTTTATTATCTTCTCTATCATCCTCATCACTGTATTTAGCGCCCTGATGAATATCTGGTTCGGCAAGTGGGACTGGGGGCACATTTATTATCCGCCGCTGTACCGTAAGAAAGAAGAAGCGCGAAGAAAACAGCGCGAGATGGAGGCGGAATGGCGTCGGCAGGATCGATGAATATTGTTTTGTGAATCTGCGCCCGCTCAGGTTGAGCTGGCGGGAGCAGGTATTGCTATTCTAACAGCGCATTAAACTTCGCCAGCCACTGCGGATGCGCGGGCCAGGCGGGGGCGGTCACCAGATTGCCGTCAACGTGGGCCTGATCGATGCCGATACTGGCGTAGTGGCCGCCGCTGAGCCGGACTTCAGGAGCACAGGCCGGGTAGGCGCTACAGGTTCGTCCTTTCAGTATGCCAGCGGCAGCGAGCAGCTGTGGGCCGTGGCAAACCGCAGCAATCGGTTTACGCGCGGCGTCAAATGCCTGTACCAGCTTTAACACCTCCTCATTTAACCGCAGATATTCGGGCGCACGTCCGCCGGGGATGAGCAGCGCGTCGTAGTCCTGCTCCTTAACAGTGGAAAAGTCGGCGTTGAGGATAAAACGGTGGCCGGGTTTTTCGCTGTAGGTCTGGGCGCCGTCAAAGTCATGGATCGCCGTCATGATGTAGTCGCCCTTTGGTTTGTCGGGGCAGACCGCATCAACCTGGTGGCCAACCATCTGTAACGCCTGAAAGGGCACCATGGTTTCGTAATCTTCGGCGTAATCGCCAACCAGCATCAGGATCTTCTTGCTCATCATTCCTCACCTTTATCAATAACGATGATTAAGATATAGCCTGGCGTGGCAGAATTGCGGAAATAAAAAAGCCCGTCAGAGAACGGGCAACATAAGCAAGTGAATAAGTGATTCGTTATCAACGTTGTTGGAGGATAACGCCGCGTATCTTACGCGGCGACCGGTAATACCGGAACCTGACAAATTCGGTAGGTGAAACAAGAAATTAAACGTGCGTTACAGTGCGTCGAAGGTGGGGTAAAGGCTATTTTCAAGAAACTCGACGAGATACCAGATTTCACCGCTAAAGATAAGCCAGAAGCCAAATATAATAAGGAATAAAATAATTATGGTGAGTATTATTTCTGTTTTTCCCATTGGAGATTTTACCCACCTGACGTCATTTTATTCGAGGTGGCATTGTAGCGGGGCTTTTCCTGATACACCAGTTTCATGCAGCAAGGACTTTATTGCGTCCGTCATTTTTAGCACGATACAGCGCATCGTCGACGCGCTTAAACAGCTCATCAATACTCTCCCCCAGATTATGCCGCGCCACGCCAATGCTGACGGTAAACCGAGGCAAGCCCGGGATCGTAATACGGGCAACTGCCGCTCGGATCGACTCGGCAATCTGTAGCGCGGCGTCAAGAGAGGTATGCGGCAGCAGGATGACGAACTCTTCGCCACCCCAGCGAAACACCATGTCGTCTTTCCGGCTGCAGGCTTCAAGCGTTCGGGAGAGGGCAATAAGCACCTCATCGCCTTTCAGGTGACCGAACAGATCGTTGATGTTCTTGAAATGATCGGTGTCCACCAGCAGCAGGCTAAACTGCTGTTGCGCAGGAAGATGATTGAGGTTGCTTTGATCGGTAATGGTGTAGAACTGGCGACGGTTGAATAATCCGGTCATGGAGTCGCGTAAAGCAGCATGTTCCAGCTGTTGCTCCAGTCTTTTTTGCTCGGTGATATCGTGGATGATGCACAGCATCAGCTTGTCACCGTAGATCTCGATGGGCCCTGCATAGGTCTGAACATGGCGCGTGGAGCCGTCGGCAAGACGATGAACAAAGTTGAGCGGCTTATGACCGCCGGGCAGCGCGGCAATTTCAGTCATTATGGGCATCACATCTCGCCCCAGGGTATTTATTTCCCAGGTATGTTTACTGCACATACCCTCGTGTGAATAACCGTAAAAATTGAGCGCGGCCAGGTTAGCATCGACAATTTGGCCGTCGCGCGCAGGATCGATTAACAGCATCGGTGCGCTGTTGGTGAGAAAAAAACGCGCGTAAAACCCCTGTTTTTTGCGCTGATAGGTGGCGGAGCGGCTGGCCTTCAATCCTGAGACGATTTGCGGGAAGATCCCCTCAAAGACAATCACATCACCCCAGGGCGCGTAGTGGGCAAGCGAGAGACGACAGCTTAACGGCACGTCGTGTCCATCCCGGCTGATTGTCCAGATTTCAATGATTTCCTGCTCTGTTTTCAGTTCAGGAACATACATCGACAGGAGGGTTTGTGCATTTGCGGAATAGGTCCCTTTGCGCAGCAGGTCGAGAGTTTTATCTCCCATGAGCTGCGTTGCGGCCATATTCGCAAAAATAATCTGTTCCGACACGGGTGAAATGAGCCACACGGGTGTTTTAATTACATTCAACGCATCAAAACAAGGTTGCGACATAGGCGTTTCCTGTTCATCGGCACAATGTGCCTGACAGTCATGGCAGAATGAACTCGCGTGCACTCCTCTGAAACATACTCTACTTAACCCCGTCAGGCATGATTTTTTTGTGAAATAAATGCGGGGTCCGTTTGAATTTTATTAATGGGTATAATTTGCTTATCTGAGTTTTTCTGCAGCAGCAGCCACGGCACCTGTTCGGCAGGTAATGGTCGTGAGAAAAGGTAACCCTGCAGGTAGTCGCAGCCGAGACGGGTGAGAACCGCCTGCTGCTCTTCCGTTTCGATCCCTTCTGCCACCACATTCATCTCCATGGTTCGGGCAATACTCATAATGGTTTCGACCAGCTTGTAGCTTTTTTCATTTTCCAGCATCGACGTGACAAAGCTTCGGTCGATTTTAAGCTCTTTTGCCGGAAGCACGCTCAGCATCAGCAGGTTGGAATAGCCCGTGCCAAAATCATCAATCGAGACGACGATCCCTGCACGATTAAACGCATCCAGCAGCTCAATGCTGCGGTCGAGGTTTTTAAGCGCGGTGCTTTCCGTCACCTCGAGGATCAGCCTGGCGGGCGACAGGCTGTATTTTTCCAGCATCGACGAGACGATATGGAAGATGTCCGGCTGTTCGAACTGGACGGGGGACAGGTTGAGCGACAGCGTCCACTGGCTGAAACCTTGCTCAGTCCAGAAATGAAGCTGTCGGCACGCCGCTTCAATAGCCCAGTTCCCCACCGGAATGATTAAGCCTGTTTGTTCCAGCGAAGGGATAAACAGGTTAGGCAGTAAAACGCCTTGCTCAGGATGCCGCCAGCGCAAAAGGGCCTCAAAACCATGAATAGTCTTATCTTCCGCATGCCAGGTTGGCTGGTACCACAGTTCAAACTGATCGCGCTCAAGCGCCTGAGAGAGTTCCTGTAAAAAACCGGGCTTTGCCGGGACCGCGGTTGACATCTCGGTTCTGTAAATTGCCCAGCCGTTGCGGCCCTCTTCTTTGACGTGGTGTAAGGCTGCATCCGCCTTGAGTTTCAGCTCATGCAGCGTTTCGCCATCCTGAGGATAGAGGCTGACCCCCGCGCTGATTGTCGTGCTCAGCGTGTGTCCGCAGAGCGAAAGCGGACGACGCATATCGTCGAGCAGCGCGGTGAGCAGGCCGTTGAGCTTTTCGTCGTCACATTCAGGCACCAGCAGGATAAAGGCGTCTCCGCCAAGCCTCGCCAGGGTCATCTCACGCGTGAGCCGGGCCGTGATGCGCTGGGCAACGGTGATTAACAACTCATCGCCAACGCTGTGCCCCCAGGTGTCGTTAACGCGCTTGAAGTGGTCGACGTTCAGGAAAATGACGGCAAATGGCTTTTTACTCAGCAGCGCGCTGCGCAGACAATCCTGCATGCGGATATCCATCTGGTGGCGGTTTGCGAGCCCGGTGAGTGCATCAAACCGTGCCTGAAGCTCAAGCTGGCGATTGAGCTGCCGCAGATTATCCGTCAGCCGGCCGGTGCGCCAGTGAGAATCGATAAGCGAAATAATTAGCATCACGCCGAGCAGGCAGAGCGTGGTGACCGACACCCAGATGGATAACCCCAGCTCGCCGATCCCGCCGGGGAGGGTATGCGACGTTTCCTGAAACTGCGCGGCACTCATGCCGGTATAGTGCATCGCGCAAATGGCCGCGCCCATGACGAAGGCCGCGAGAAGGCGATCGATAAAGACCCCTTTGTGTTTATCCCGCAGACGGAAAGCCAGCCACAGCGCCGCGCCGGAGGCAATAATGGCAATGACCACGGACAATGCCACAAGGCGGCGATCCCAGATGATGCTCCCGTCCAGCATCAGGGCAGCCATACCGGTGTAGTGCATAGAGACCACGCCCGCGCTCAGGAGCGTAGTGGCAAGGATCAGTCGTCCAGGAGAGAGTTTTTTACCCGTAACGGCGATATTAATGGCAGTGGTTGAGGCAGCCACCGCGACGCCCAGAGACGTAAGGGTTAACCAGAGGTCGTAGCTCATCATCATCGGCATTTGCATGGACAGCATGCCGATGAAATGCATCGACCAAATCCCGATGCCCAGCGTGACCCCTCCGGCAATGCGCCAGAACAGGGCAGCCCTGCGGCTGGAAAGCGGTATTTTTCCGGCGCTGTCCAGCGCCACAAAGGAGGCAATAAAAGCCACCAGATAAGAGATAGCGATCAACACAGGGTCCCACGATATATTGAGCATTATGCAATCCCACGCCTCAGAGGGTTACCGATTTCGCCTGCCGGCACATCTTAATCTGGCAGCGAACATGCGCATTCAAACCATATTAGTTATTTATCGTGAAAAATGACCGGTCATATTAATACTCTACAGCTCATTAAGAATATAAAATATATTCTCTTTGTTAACGTATTAAGCATTGCTAAACAAAAACGAATAACAGTAGCAAAGCGCCTTAAATATGAGGGCGATCGTATCGTCTCACCGCAGAGAATGGTATCGCTTCACATGGCCGGAGACCAGTATCGCAGCATGCCGGGAATAACATTTTCACTAATACGCTCTTTTTGTCTGACTTAAGCAAAATCTCAGGTTGCTAACGGCGAAACAAAAAACAAGCGTCGTTTGCGAGGAAAAACCGTTGCGCCAATGCTATAAGTCTAAATGCCGACCAAAATATAAAACGTGGATATCATCATGCTAAAAAATATTAGTGTCAGGACCTTTATTATCGGGTTCCTTTTATCTCTATTTTTGGTAAATGCAGGTGTCGTTGTTCTATTTTCCAGCAATTCCTCTCTCTTTATTTCCCTTAACGTAATCAACTTCGTTGCGCTATTTTTGCTCTGGCTCTATATGACGAAGTATCTTGTGACGCCGATCAATACGGTGAAGAAAAGCATCGAAGAGGTGACTGCGGGCAACCTGGGCGTGTCTATTCCCGAGTTTGGCAACAACTGTGCGGGTCGACTCATCCCGGGGATCAATAGCCTTTCCGGCAACATTGCTACGCTGGTGCGCGAGATCAGGGCGTCATCGCAAACCGCCATGACCTTATCGGACCAACTCTCGCAACGTAGCGCGCAGCTTTCGGTTAAAACCGAGCAGCAGTCCGCATCTTTAGTGCAAACCGCAGCCAGCATGGAACAAATGGCGGCGAGCACCAAAAACAATGCTGATAACACCCGCCTGGCGAGCGAGCAGGCCAATGTCGCGACGCTGCAGGCGCGCAAGGGCGGGGAGCTGATGGGGCAGGTCGCCACCAATATGCAGTCCATTACTGAATGCGCACAGCAGATGACGGAGATTATTTCCCTGATCGACGGCATTGCATTCCAGACCAATATCCTGGCACTCAACGCGGCCGTTGAGGCGGCGAGAGCGGGAGATCATGGCAAGGGTTTTTCTGTGGTCGCGGAAGAGGTCAGAAACCTGGCGCACCGCAGTGCAGAGGCGGCGAAAAATATCAAAACGCTGATTGAAGTGACCAGCAATAACGTTACGCAGGGCGTTACCGTGGTGTCACAGGCGGAGAAGAATATGCATGAAATCGTGACGGGCTCCGGGAACGTCAGCCGGCTGATGGACGACATCTCCGCGTCAACGTCAGAGCAGGAGAAAGGCATTTCTCAGATCACGCTGGCGCTCTCGGAGCTGGAGCGGGTCACGCAAAGTAACGTGGCGATGGCAGAAGAGCTCAACGGTTCCTCTGATGTATTGCGTAATCAGGTGCTTGAGCTGCAGGCCCGAACGCGTAATTTCAGGCTTGACCAGGGCTCCCTTTCGTCATCACCGGCCGGCTCGCCATCTTTCCTTCCTCGGCCAGAACACTCTCTCTGATTGAACCTCAAAGCCTGGCATGCCGGGCTTTTTTCTCGCCTCTCGTCAGCATGTACAATTCCTGAGCGATTTCAGCGCGATGGGAAACATAGTTGTTGCTTAAGCCCTGATGGAGGCTAGACTGACACCGAAAGAGCTAAAAAGGTGGAGGTGCTGTGGAAAGCATTAAAGGATCTGAACTTAACGTTCCTGACGCAGTTTTTGCGTGGGTGCTGGATGGTCGCGGCGGTGCACGTCCGCTGGAAGACAATGATGTGATCGACAATGCGCATCCCTGCTGGCTACATCTGAACTACACCCATACGGACAGCGCTGACTGGCTGGCCTCGACCCCGCTCTTGCCTAATAACGTGCGCGATGCGCTGGCGGGTGAGAGCCTGCGTCCCCGCGTGAGCAGAATGGGGGACGGTACGCTGATCACCCTGCGATGCATTAACGGCAGCACGGATGAGCGTCCGGATCAGCTGGTTGCGATGCGTGTCTATATGGACGACGGGCTGATTGTCTCCACCCGGCAGCGTAAAGTCCTGGCGCTGGATGACATCGTCAACGATCTGAAAGAGGGCACCGGGCCAACCGACTGCGGCAGCTGGCTGGTGGACGTGTGTGACGCGCTTACCGATCACGCGAGTGAGTTCATCGAAGAACTGCACGACAAAATCATCGACCTGGAAGATAACCTGCTCGATCAGCAGATCCCGCCCCGCGGTTTTCTGGCCTTACTGCGTAAGCAACTGATCGTGATGCGCCGCTATATGACGCCGCAGCGCGACGTGTACGCGCGTCTGGCCAGCGAAAGGCTCGCCTGGATGAATGACGATCAGCGACGCAGAATGCAGGATATCGCCGACAGGCTGGGCCGCGGGCTGGATGAGATTGATTCCTGTATTGCCAGGACGGCGGTGATGGCGGACGAAATCGCGCAGGTAATGCAGGAGTCGCTGGCGAGAAGAACCTATACGATGTCTCTGATGGCGATGGTATTTTTGCCGAGCACGTTTCTTACCGGGCTGTTTGGCGTGAACCTGGGCGGCATTCCAGGCGGCGCGTATCGCTACGGCTTTACCGCGTTTTGCGTCATGTTAGTTGTTTTGATTGGTGGTGTTGCATGGTGGTTGCATCGTAGTAAATGGCTGTAAATTTACGCTTTTTTCACCTTTCACAGAGATCAAAACGCTCTTTTAATTGAGCGAAGTCAATAAAACTCTACCCCGTAAGGTGCAATATTACTCCCGCAGGTGAATGCAACGTCAAGCGATGGGCGTTGCGCTCCATATTGTCTTACTTCCTTTTTTGAATTACTGCATAGCACAATTGATTCGTACGACGCCGACTTCATAGTCGGCTTTTTTTTGCCTCCTGATTCTCAGCGTCTACCCTAAAAGGGATGACAGCAAATTCTGGAGGGAATGATGAGCATCCTTAGCGCTCTGCTACTGCCACAATGGCGTCAATCCGATCCCATCCCCACCGATCCGGTGCCGATGCCCGATCCCATCCCGCGTCCTCAGCCGATGCCCGACCCGCCGCCAGATGAAGAACCGATTAAATTGTCGCATCGGACCGCGAGATCTGCGAGGATACGCGCCATCTGACCGCAAAGATGACCACGAGAGACTACTGTGACCGCTTTTTCTACCCTGAATGCTCTGCCCGCCGCCCAACTCGATAACCTCAACGAGTTGGGTTACCTCACGATGACGCCCGTCCAGGCGGCCGCCTTGCCCGCTATCCTTGAAGGCCGTGATGTGCGCGTGCAGGCGAAAACGGGCAGTGGGAAAACGGCGGCATTTGGCCTTGGTCTGTTGCAGCATATCGATGCGGCGCTTTTTCAGACCCAGTCTCTGGTGCTGTGCCCGACCCGCGAGCTGGCGGATCAGGTCGCGGGCGAACTGCGTCGCCTGGCGCGCTTCCTGCCAAACACCAAAATTTTAACTCTGTGCGGCGGGCAGCCGTTCGGCGCGCAGCGTGATTCACTCCAGCATGCGCCGCACATTATCGTCGCGACGCCGGGCCGCCTGCTGGATCACCTGCAAAAAGGCACCGTCTCGCTGGATGCGTTACAAACGCTGGTGATGGATGAGGCAGACCGGATGCTGGATATGGGCTTCAGCGATGCGATTGACGAGGTGATCCGTTTCGCACCGGCCGATCGCCAGACGCTGCTGTTCTCTGCGACCTGGCCGGAAGCTATCGCCGCCATCAGCGGGCGCGTGCAGAAAAACCCGCTCACCATTGAAATCGACAGCGTAGATGCGCTGCCCGCCATTGAACAGCAGTTCTTTGAAACCTCGCAGCAGGGAAAAATTGCACTCCTGCAGAAGTTGCTGAGCCAGCATCAGCCCGCGTCCTGCGTGGTGTTTTGTAACACGAAGAAAGACTGTCAGTCGGTTTGTGATGCCCTGAATGCCGCCGGACAGAGCGCATTGTCGCTGCACGGCGATCTGGAACAGCGCGATCGCGATCAGACGCTGGTCCGTTTCGCCAACGGCAGCGCCCGCGTTCTGGTTGCAACCGACGTTGCCGCGCGTGGCCTGGATATTAAATCGCTTGAGCTGGTCGTGAACTATGAGCTGGCGTGGGATCCTGAAGTCCACGTTCACCGTATTGGCCGTACCGCGCGCGCGGGAAACAGCGGCCTGGCCATCAGCTTCTGCGCACCGGAAGAGGCGCAGCGCGCCAACATTCTCTCTGAGATGCTGCAGATTAAGCTGAACTGGATGAACGCCCCTGCCAGCGTCAGCCTGGTGCCGCTGGAGGCTGAAATGGCGACGCTGTGTATCGACGGCGGTAAAAAAGCCAAGATGCGTCCTGGTGATGTATTAGGTGCGCTGACCGGGGATGTCGGTCTGGACGGGGCGGATATCGGTAAGATTGCGGTCCACCCGGCGCATGTCTATGTGGCGGTTCGCCAGAGTGTTGCCCATAAGGCATGGAAGCAGCTGCAAAACGGGAAAATCAAAGGTAAAACCTGCCGCGTACGTCTGCTGAAATAAAGAATGAAGCGTCTCAGAAGGTCCTTCTGAGACGCTAATCGCTTACTTCACTTCAAGCACGTTCAGACGCAACTCTTCAAACTGATTGTCATCTTCTTCCGGCTGCCAGCCTGCAGGCTGCATGGGGATATCTTCCCGGTCAAACGCCAGATCGCCGCCATTCACCACGTCTGAATCGTGGTTGATGCCTTTGAAGTCAAACAGCTCAACGTCCGCGAGATGTGAAGGGACGACGTTCTGCATCGCGCTGAACATGGTTTCGATACGTCCCGGATAACGCTTATCCCAGTCGCGCAGCATGTCACCAATCACCTGACGCTGCAGGTTCGGCTGAGAGCCGCAGAGGTTACATGGAATGATCGGGAACCCTTTAGCCTGAGAGAAACGCTCAATATCTTTTTCGCGGCAGTAGGCAAGAGGGCGGATCACAATGTGTTTGCCGTCATCGCTCATCAGCTTAGGCGGCATGCCTTTCATCTTGCCGCCGTAGAACATATTAAGGAACAGCGTTTGCAGGATATCGTCGCGATGGTGGCCCAGCGCAATTTTGGTCGCGCCCAGCTCCGTCGCGGTACGATACAAAATGCCGCGGCGCAGACGGGAGCAAAGAGAGCAGGTGGTTTTCCCTTCCGGGATTTTCTCTTTCACAATACCGTAGGTATTTTCTTCGACAATTTTGTATTCAACGCCCAGGTTTTCGAGGTATTCCGGCAGAATGTGCTCCGGAAAGCCCGGCTGTTTCTGGTCAAGGTTGACTGCCACCAGGGAGAAATTCACCGGCGCGCTTTGCTGAAGATTACGCAGGATCTCCAGCATGGTGTAGCTGTCTTTACCCCCTGACAGGCAAACCATGATGCGGTCGCCTTCTTCAATCATGTTGAAGTCTGCAATGGCTTCGCCCACGTTACGGCGCAGTCGCTTTTGCAGTTTATTCAGGTTGTATTGCTCTTTTTTGTTAATTTCTTGATTCTGTTGCATTTAATGCTACCTTCGGAGCCAGTAGGGGCAAAATTTATTCAGCGTGTGAGCTTATCGTTAAGCGTCAGCACCTGTTCGCCATTCATTTCTTCAATCCACGCACCGTAGACTTCATAAACCATTTGCGCGCTTTCATGCCCCATCTGGCTGGCTATGAAAGACGGGTTAGCGCCGGCAGATAACGGCCAGCAGGCAAAAGTATGCCGCGTATGGTACGGATTCCGGCGGCGAATACCAGCACGTTTTACAGCTGCGTTAAATCTGGAACTGATACTCGATAAAGCGTAGTCGGCTTTCCTCCCACTTTTGTGCACAGGCAGGCAGGAAGACAAAGGGTTGCACGTATTGGTTTTGTAAATATATTCTTATGGGGTTATCTGCATGGTGAATCTCCCCATGCATTTTCTGTAACTTTTATCCCATTGGAAGGGGTTAACGTGTTCAAGCTTAATTTATCTCTCATGGCGGTTTTGCTCCTGTCAGGCTGTAGCTCCGATCTGGTTCTCAATCCACCTAAGCAACCAGAATACAAGTCGATGCCTGAAATAACGCAGTCTGTGACGCCATCACAACAGCGCGCAATCATGGCTGGCGAGCGGCCTGACTGGTCAGAAAGAATGCCGACTAATACAATAAAACGGTATTAATAAACACTTATCCTTCAGGGCTGCCGTTCGGCGGCCTTTTGTTTTCCTTCAATCTGGTGTGCAAGGAAATTTCTGACGCCTGACGTGGTATTTCTTTCTTTATCAACCATGCTTAAGACGATGACAATTCAAACACTTCAGCATTATTGAAGCGGCAACTTTACTCTAATCGAGAACTCTAAATGCGCCACGCATCTATCCCCTTAGCTGCAGCCACGACAATTTTTATGCTGGGCGTTTTTATCATCAATTTACAGGTTTGGTATTCGGCACGTGCTGACAGTCTTGCAGGGGCACACTTTGTTGTAAGAAACCTGAACGTCATGCTTAAAGAAGCCCAGCATGCTACCCAGTTAGCGATGCAGCTTGCTGATAATGAGTGTGATACTGAAGGACAATATCGGCTGGGTACCGAAGCGGCATTACAGCCACACCTGAGAACCATCGTTATTCTCAAAAGATATGCGGTCTGGTGCTCTTCGTTGCCGGGTAATCGCGTATTGTTGGTCAACAGCTCTGCGCTACCGGAATCATCATTGTTGCTTGTCCCTTCGGGAAGTACGGTAAACGGGCTGCCGGTTCTCTTATACCAGACAAACTATGCCGGAAGCCGAATCATAGTAAGTATTAGCGACAGCCATATCCGGGATGCTCTGGACGTACCATTAAATGGCGTTAAGTACTCACTCAGAGTAGGCGATCGTATTTTAAGCCTGTCAGGCGATGTGGTAACGGGAGTCGATTCAAGCAAAAAGGTATTAACGGTTAAAGCCCCTGATTATCCTTTCGCAATTCAATTTAACTCTCCACCCCTTTTTAGCCTGACGAGATTATTTAACCGTGCCGGAGGCCTGTTGTTATTCCTGCTTATCATTTCTTCGCTTCCTGCGTATATTCTTCAGAGATATCTTTCCAGGGATATTTCGCCGGAAGAGTCGCTGCGCACCGCCATTTACAGAAATGACATTATTCCCTATTACCAACCCGTAGTGAGCGGTAAAGAGGGATCGTTGCGCGGGGTAGAAGTTCTGGCCAGATGGAAGCATCCACAGTCAGGGTTTATCTCCCCCGCGTCGTTCATTCCTCTCGCTGAGAAATCCGGCTTAATCATTCCATTAACCCAGAACTTGATGCGTCAGGTTGCGGCGCATATGAATTCTATCTCTACGTTGCTGCCAGAAGGGTTCCACGTCGGCATTAACTTCAGCGCGTCCCATATCGATGCCTCCACCTTTGTTGAAGAGTGTCTCCGCTACAAGCGCAGTTTTATTCGACAGGATCTTAACCTTGTTATTGAGGTGACCGAGCGTGAACCCCTTCATATCGATGAACATCTCGTAAAGACGCTGAATGAGCTACATGAGATTGGCTTTGCCATTGCTCTGGATGATTTTGGAACGGGATATTCTGGTCTGTCCTACCTGCAGGCTTTGCACATTGATTACATCAAAATCGACCAAAGCTTTGTTGCCAGGGTTAATGCCAGTGAGGATTCAACCGTTATACTTGATTCGGTACTGGAACTGGCAAAAAAATTGTCAATCAGTATTGTGGCTGAAGGGGTTGAAACACAAGAGCAGCTTGATTATCTCACCCGCAACCACATCAAGTTTTTACAGGGTTTTTACTTCTACAAACCCACACCGTTTAAAGAACTGGTAAAAGTCCTTTTGTCGAAGCCAAAGATTAAAGTGAGGGTGGAGTAACGTTTATTCACTTTTCAACGTTTCAGCCTGATACATGCGTAAGATAGCGTATAATGCGTCTTCGAAAACCACTTAACAGCTTTGTGGCCTGAACGATGACTCTCAATCGCTTTTGTTATGTACTCCTGATTTTCGCCGCCGTCAGTAGCCTTCTGACCCAGAATCCGTTGATCGTCTGGTTTCTACTGGTCAACGTGCTGACGATGAGTATGTATGGCGTCGATAAAATGGCTGCGCGCAAAGGCCTGCGCAGGGTCCCGGAAGCCACGCTGCTGGTCTTCGGCGCGACGGGCGGCTGGCCTGGCGCCATTGTGGGCCAGCAACTCTTTCGCCATAAAACCCAAAAGCAGCCCTTCAAAACCTACTTTTTCATCAGCGTCGTCGTCAGCATCGCTGTGATGGCGGCAGTTTACGCTTTCTTGCCTGTTTCTCCTTTGTGAAGGCATCGCACATCGCTAATTAATCCGCCATCACTGCCAATAGTAGTAGGACTATTCTTAAGGGGTTGCTGTTTTTTGCACAATCTGAATAATACGTGCAACAACACGGACGACAACATCCCATGAAAATAGAATCTATTACACTGGCAGTGCTGGTGGTCTTTTCTGCGCCTTCCTGGTCCGCTTTTCAGGAGCGGGAATATAATACCTGGTATATAAAAAACGCCGTTCTTTATGATATGACGCAGACCTCCGAAGGGTTTCCTGTCATGGTAAGCGTCTCTCAGCCAGGAAAAAAATCCGCTAATTTGCTGGTGTCATATATTACGGAAGGCCGTTGTGGTGAGAATTACCTGCCGCTTAACGTGAACGGTAAAGTGCTGCCTGCCAAATATCACTGTGTACAGGTGGGGCAGAACAGAATTGAACATTTTTCGGTAATTGATGCGGACAGCGTGAATGACATGGTGACGCATTTGAAATCAGATTTTACTCTTCTTCTGCAAAACGATATCAAGATTTGGGCCGCAAATATTAAAACGCCAAAATACGGACTGTCGCCGCGATTCTAAATGTGGGATGTTTTTTTTGACAAGAATTTAAATGGCGTGATAATTATGTGGAAATTAATGGTTTCAGAGCATGACTAATCAAGTTGAGGAGTAAGTGGCCTCGTTTTTTTACGTATTTAAATAAACTGTATGCTAAACGGTACAATACAGCCTAAGTAAACCTTTCTGTAATTATGGATAAAGCTCACTACCAGACTTACGCTTGCTAGCGACTTTTCGTTGTTCAGCACAACTTTATTGGTAAGGAGCAGAAAATGTCACAACGTAATAGCCTTGATTTACTAAGCCGTAAAGAAGGAATGTGTTTGCTAGAGCAAAGCATGGGGTTTGTCTGGCAGGCAGCACTTCGGGCGGTCGCGGTAATAGGCGTTGCAGATCTTCTGGTAGAAGGAAAAAAATCCGTTAAGCAGTTGGCGAAGGAGCTCAATGTCGATAGCGACTATCTTCATCGAATCATGCGCTTATTATCCTCGCGTGGTGTGTTCAACGAATTATCCGAAACGGAATACGGTCTTAGCCACTCAGCGCAATTCCTGCGTTCCGATCATGAATTTTCCTTACGTGCGGCGGTGATCATGCTGACAGACCAAACGTTCTGGCAGCCAGCGGCTAAATTGGATGAGTTATTGCAGGGCAAACCTGTTTTTAATGAGTTGTTCGGCAAGCCTTTTTACGACTACTGGCAGCATGACGAGAGTGTAGCTGATAGCAACATTTTTCATGCCGGTATGGCCTCTATGTCATCCGTGGAGAATGAAGTCATTGCAGAAACTTATTCGTTCCCTCAAAACGCTGTCGTTGCCGATATCGCTGGTGGGCTGGGTAATTTATTGCTGGCAGTTTTACGTCGAAACCCGACCATAACAGGGATCCTGTTTGATCAAAAAGACGTACTGGCGCGGAATCGGCTGCACCTTTTGAATGATAACCGTCGATGGAAGACTGTAGAGGGCAGCTTTTTTGAATCTTGTCCCGCAGCGGACATTTATCTACTTAAATATATTTTGATGGACTGGCCTGATGAGAAAGCAATCCAGATACTTCAATGTTGCAGAAATGCAATGAAAGAAAACGCCCGTTTATTAATTTTTGAACCGCTTATCAAGAAAGACAATAATGAGCAGGGAAGATTTGAAATTGACCTTCTTCTTTTAACAAGCTTTGATGGCGGGCGTGCTAGAACAGAGCTTGAGTATCAGATCTTGTTTGAACAGACCAAACTTAAGCTAAACAAAATAATAGACACCCGTTCGTATCTGTCGATTTTAGAGGTCGTACCTGTCTAAATGTGTCCGTCATTTCGTTTTAGCGTTTTCCTGCTACGCTTGTTTGTTGTACCAGGAGCATGAATATGAAAAACAAAGACGAACAAACAGGATTAGTGGGGCTGGCGATTGGGGCGGCCGTTATTGGGCTGGTTTCAGCGCAGAAACCGATCCATCGCAACAGTATTGTCGATGAACTGGTCAGGCTCGGTAGGCAAAAAGGCGATGGTGTAGAAGATGAGGTTTTCGTTAAAGCCGCCGAGCTGGTCAGAAAAGGGGTATAGCCAATGGTTAAAAGTCGTAATGCGAAGCTCTCTTTTCCAGAAAAAGGGGCGAGTCAGGCCTGATTACCGCCTGGCCACTCTTCAAACAGCCTGGCTATAGTGGAGAGTGGTTAACTGAAACAGGAGAAATTATGCTCTGTGTTGAAAAAGACGACCCGCGTGAGGCACCTGAATCAGGGGACAAAAAGCCTCAACCCGTGAAAAAATAACGTTACGTATACGTTTATCCGCCACCGGCACTGCTGGTGGCTTTTATTTCACAGTAACAAGGTTAACTGCCATCCAGATGGTTTAACAGAGTGCCGAGATGCCCGACAATATCAGCAAAATCAAAAATTAACGCCATCCAGATTAGCGCTAAAAGAGTAAGTACGGCAACGGATACACGACCAAACAACACTGTTATCCTTAGTGATGAAAAGGCTATCACCGCAGTTTAAACAGCTTTTTCTCAACTGACCCTCAACCACACGACTCCGGTACCTCTTTTTTGTGACAAGCTTCAAAAAAGTAAGTGAGCCCGCATCATAATGCGGGCTCTGACCATCAGAACTGGTAAACCAGACCTAACGCTACGACATCATCTGTGCTGATGCCGTTATCTTTGTAGAAATTGTCATCTTCATCCAGCAGGTTGATTTTATAATCAACGTAGGTGGACATGTTTTTGTTGAAGTAGTAGGTAACGCCTACGTCAGCGTATTTAACCAGATCCTGATCGCCCTGACCGTTGCCCAGCTCTTTACCTTTTGACTGCAGGTAGGAAAGGGACGGACGCAGGCCAAAGTCGAACTGGTACTGCGCGGTCACTTCGAAGTTCTGGGTTTTGTTCGCTACGGCGTCGGTGTTATCGCCATACGGCGTCATATTGCGGGTTTCAGAATACATTGCCGCCAGATAGATGTTATTGGCGTCGTATTTCAGGCCCGCGGTCCATGCATCCGCTTTGTCACCGCCCGCGGTGGTGTTCATCACCTGCTCGTTGGTACGGTCAGAAGAGGTGTACGCGGCACCCGCAGTAATCCCCATGCCAAAGTCATAGGTGGTAGAAATACCGAAGCCGTCGCCGTTCTCGTGACGTGTGTCGCGACCGTTGTTGGTGCCTTCCTGGTTGTTGCTGGCGTCTTCATTTTTGCCCTGATACTGCAGCGCAAAGTTCAGGCCCTGAACCAGACCATAGAAGTCGGTGTTACGGTAAGTAGCTACGCCGTTGGCACGACCGGTCATGAAGTTGTCGGCTTTGGTGTAGGAGTCGCCACCGAACTCAGGCAGCATATCGGTCCAGCCTTCCACGTCGTACAGAACGCCGTAGTTACGACCGTAATCGAAGGAGCCGTAGTCACCTACTTTTACGCCGGCGAAGGCCAGACGCGTCCAGGACTGATTGTCAGACCCTTCCGTGTTATTAGCCTGAATGTTGTATTCCCACTGCGCGTAGCCTGTCATCGTGTTGTTGATCTGGGTTTCACCCTTGAAACCCAGACGCATGTAGGTCTGATCGCCGTCAGCACCTTTGTCATCGGAGAAGTAGTGCAGACCATCTACTTTTCCGTACAGATCTAATTTGTTACCGTCTTTATTATAAATTTCTGCCGCATGCGCAGCACCAGCCATTAACAGAGCCGGAATCATCAGAGCCAGTACTTTTCTTTGCATTATGATATTCCTTTGCAGTTGTTTTTATTTAATTACCTGTTGAACTTTCCGAATGAGAAAGTTGTCTCATGCTAAATCACTCCCGTGTAAGAGTAATAAAATATAATTGTTACGAACTAAGTAAAATCTAAACTGAATAAATCAGTAGAAATGGTCATTAGTTTGATGAATGATTTAAAATTAAGTATATTAAATTAAAATTATTAATCAGGGTTTAATTACGTTAATCTCAGCGGCGTTATATGCCTTTAAGATTATTTATCCATAATCGCTATGAATGTTATTTGGGAAACTAAAGAGATATTCATTGATTATCTGGATTAGCCCGGTGTGAAGACTCCGGGCTTTTTTTATGGCAAAAAAAATGCCCGGGCAAGCCGGGCAGGGAAGTTAGTCGCTGGTCGATTTTTCGGCTTTACCCGCCATCTGCGCCAGGAAATCATAGCGTTTTTGCAGATCGGCCGCCGCGTCTTTCCACAGCTGCTCAGCCACTTCCGGCTGCTGCGCGTTAAGGCGACGGAAGCGCTGCTCCTGCATTAACGTCTCGGCCAGGGCATCAGACGGCGGACGCGAATCCAGCGCCAGCGGTAATTTACCCTCATCCGCACGGCGCGGATCGAACCGGTACAGCGGCCAGAAGCCGGTCGCCGTCAGCTGACGCATCTGATCGTGGCTGAGCGCCAGGTCGTAGCCATGCTCTTCGCAAGGGCTGTAGGCAATGATCAGCGACGGTCCAGGATAGGCTTCCGCTTCCTGAATTGCTTTCACCGTCTGGTTAAGCTGTGCCCCCAGCGAGATTTGCGCGACATATACGTGACCGTACATCATCATGCTGACACCGAGATCCTTGCGCGCCTTGCGTTTACCGTGTTCACCGAATTTGGTCACGGCGCCTAACGGCGTGGCTTTCGACGCCTGACCGCCGGTGTTCGAATAACATTGCGTATCCAGAACCAGGATGTTGACGTTTTCGGTCAGGCTCAACACGTGATCCAGACCGCCGAAGCCGATGTCGTAGGCCCAACCGTCGCCGCCAATCAGCCAGATCGATTTTTCGACCAGGGCGTCCGCGTCGGTCAGCAGCTGTTCAGCACCCGCCACGCCCTGAAGCGCCTTACGCAGCTCAGCAACCTGCTCACGACGTACTTCTGGCGTTGCGTCCGCGTGAAGGGCGTCATTGAGCTCGGCTGGGATCTGACCGGCAAACTGTTCCAGCAGGCGCATCACGCGCGCCCGGTGCTGGTCGACGGTCAGGCGGAAGCCGAGACCAAACTCGGCGTTATCCTCGAACAGCGAGTTTGCCCACGCCGGACCGCGGCCGTTGGCGTCGGTGGTATAGGGGGTAGAAGGCAGATTGCCGCCATAAATCGAGGAGCAGCCGGTTGCGTTGGCAATCAACATCCGGTCACCGTACAGCTGGGTAAGCAGCTTGATATACGGCGTTTCACCGCACCCGGAGCAGGCACCGGAGTACTCAAACAGCGGCGTGATCAGCTGTGAAGTTCGAATATCAATACGTTCCAGTTTACTGCGATCGATTTCCGGCAGATTCAGGAAGAAGTCATAGTTGACCTTCTCCTCTTCCACGTGCTCCAGACGCGACATCATATTGATGGCTTTGATCTCTGGATTCTGCCGATCTTTCGCCGGACAGACTTCGACGCACAGGTTACAGCCGGTGCAGTCCTCAGGCGCGACCTGCAGAACGTATTTCTGTCCGCGCATGTCACGGGACTTCACATCCAGCGAATGCAGGCTGGCCGGCGCGGCTTCCATCTCTTCTGGTGAAACCACTTTGGCACGTATGGCAGAGTGCGGGCAGGCCGCCACGCAGTGGTTGCACTGAGTACACAGATCTTCTTTCCAGATGGGGATCGCTTCGGCGATGTTGCGTTTTTCCCAGCGGGTGGTGCCCATCGGCCATGTCCCATCCGGCGGTAGCGCAGAGACGGGCAGGGCGTCACCCAGACCGGCCAGCATCGCCGCCGTCACGGTCTTCACGAAGTCAGGCGCCTCGTCGGAGACCACCGGAGGACGGTTCGGGCTTGCGCCATTGACCGGCTGCAGCGGCACCTCGAACAGCGACTCGCGCGCCAGCGCCAGCGCCTGCCAGTTGCGCTCGACCAGCTCCTGCCCCTTGCTACTGTAGCTTTTGGCAATCGCACCCTGCAGCTCCACCAGCGCGCTGTCGCCCGGCAGGATGTTGGTCAGGTGGAAGAAGGCCATTTGCATAACGGTGTTGATACGCGCCGCCAGGCCGCATTCACGGGCAATTTTCGCGGCGTTAACCACATAGAAACGGGCTTTTTTCTGGTTCAGCACCGCCTGAACTTCCTGCGGCAGGCGCGTCCAGACTTCATCAGCGCTGTACGGCGTATTGAGGAGGAAAATACCGCCGGGTTTCAGGCGCTCAGCCATCTGGTATTTATCGATAAACTGCAGCTGATGGCAGCCAACAAAATCAGCCTGAGAAATAAGATAGGCAGAGCGGATAGGCTGTTCGCTGACGCGCAGATGGGAAACGGTCAGGCCGCCTGCTTTTTTGGAGTCATAGACGAAGTAACCCTGGGCGTACCAAGGCGTTGAGTTGCCGATGATTTTGATGTTGTTCTTGGTCGCGGAGACGCTACCGTCGCTGCCCAGACCATAGAACAGCGCCTCAAGTTTAGCCGTCGACGGCAGGGTGTTTTCCGGCAAGGCCAGGGAGAGGTTGGTTACATCATCATAAATGCCGACGGTAAAGCGCGGCTTGGGTTTCGCCTCGCTTAGCTCGTTAAATACCGCCAGCACGCACTCAGGGCCAAACTCCTTGGAGGACAAACCGTAGCGCCCCCCGATGGTGCGCGGCAGCGTTTCACGTTCACCGTTGTTAAAGGCTTCTGCCAGGGCGGTCATCACATCCAGATACAGCGGTTCCGCCTGCGCGCCCGGCTCTTTGGTACGGTCGAGCACCGCCACCGCGCGCGCGCTTTCAGGTAAAGCGGAAAGCAGATGTTTAGCCGAGAACGGACGATAGAGACGCACTTTAAGCACGCCGACCTTTTCTCCGCGCGTCAGCAACTCGTCAACCACCTCTTCGCAGGTGCCGATGGCTGAACCCATCAGCACAATCACCCGTTCCGCCTGCGGATGGCCGTAGTATTCAAACGGCTTATATTCCCGGCCGGTCGCGGCGGCAAAGTCGTTCATCGCCTGTTCTACATGGTGGTAAACCGCGTTGTACCAGGGGTTCGTGGCCTCGCGGGACTGGAAATAGGTATCCGGGTTTGCCGACGTTCCGCGAATAACCGGGTGTTCCGGGTTAAGGGCCCGGGCGCGATGGGCGTCGATCTCCGCCTGCGGCAGCAGGTTCAGGATAGTATCGTCAGCCAGCGGGACGATCTTGTTGATTTCGTGCGAGGTGCGGAAACCATCAAAGAAGTGAATAAACGGAACGCGGCTTTTGAGCGTGGCGATATGCGAAATTAAGGCAAAGTCCTGGGCTTCCTGAACGTTGCTGGCGCACAGCATTGCGCAGCCGGTCTGGCGCACGGCCATCACGTCAGAGTGATCGCCAAAAATCGAGAGCGCGTGGGTCGCTACGGTACGCGCGGCGACGTGCAGAACGAAGGGGGTCAACTGGCCCGCGAGTTTGTACAACGTAGGGATCATTAACAACAATCCCTGAGAAGAGGTAAACGACGTGGACAGCGCGCCTGTCTGAAGCGCACCGTGTACCGTGGCAATTGCACCGGCCTCGGACTGCATTTCAACCACTCGCGGGACATCGCCCCAGACGTTTTTTAACCCGTTACCCGCCCAGGCATCCGCCTGCTCAGCCATGGTGGAGCTCGGCGTAATCGGGTAGATGGCGATAACTTCACTGGTGCGAAACGCGACTGAGGCAACCGCACCATTACCGTCAATAGTTTGCATAGGACAACACCCTTACATTGCGCAAAAAATAGGGGTCTGTATTACGGCAACAAACCCTGAATATTATCTGTGTATTCTAGCAAACGGGTGATTTTTCGATTTTCGCTTTTGTGTCCTCGGTATTCTCGCCATCAATGAGTAGATCAAACTTTTGGCGAAAAAATTGCGAGAAATTGTTTCAGGAGCGCATAAATACGCACTTCCGCTCTCGACGACGCGGGATGTGATGCCTATTATGCATAGGTTTCGCATTATTCATGGGGGAGAGAGCATGCGCTCAGCATTTTTGGTAGGGTGTGCCGCATTATTGTTGTCGGCATGCAGCAATGAACCTGTCCAGCAGGCAACGGCAGCCCACGTGGCGCCGGGAATGAAGGCGGCGATGTCCAGTTCCGGTCAGGCTAACTGCGCGATGATTGGCGGTTCGCTGTCGGTTGCCCGCCAGCTTGATGGTTCTGCTATCGGGATGTGCGCCTTGCCAAACGGCAAACGCTGCAGTGAACAGTCGCTTGCCGTTGGAAGCTGCGGTAACTACTGATTAGTCTGCGCGCTTAAACATCAGCGTTTTATCAGCTGTCGCCAGCGTTAACTGGTCTTCTGTCAGGTCGACCTGCGCCCCGTTGCGCAGCATGTCGCCGATGGCCTGATCCAGCTCATTCAGCTGCGGTTCAGTACAGAGTTTGCGCGTCATGGCCAGCGTTTTCACCTTAAGCTCGCCTTCGGACAATTTCCCCTGTCCGTTAAAGCGGTTACACATCGCACCAGACACGCTGATGTTATTAACCAGGCTGATATCTGGCAGCGCGCTAAAGCTGATTTCAGGCTGCGCTGTCGCGGTCTTCACGGCCTTACCGTTCACATTTTCCAGCACAAAGCGGTGGTTTTTCAGTTGCTCCGGCTGTACGGAGGCTTTGCCCGGATTAACGCAGCCGGTAAGGACAAGACTAATAACGCTTATCGCAATGAGCTTTTTCATTTTTCATCTCAAACTATAAATACTGTGAATCTTTTTCCAGTGTAACGATACTCCGCGGTGCGTTAATGGGGTTTATCTGAAAGTGCGGGGGGAAGTGCCGGGCAACGCAGCGGATGCCCGGGTGACGTTAATGAGATTTAAACCCTGCCGCCGTCATCAGCATACGGAAGAGCATGCTGACAGCCGCCAGCGCCAGTACGCTGCCGCCCCAGATAATGGCCAGCCAGAGTAATCTTTTCCAGACCGGTTGTTGCATCAGTGATATCCCTCCCCATGCTGAACTTTGCCGCGAAATACGTAGTAGCTCCAGAAGGTGTAGACCAGAATAACGGGAATGATCAACAGCGCGCCCACCAGCATAAAGCCCTGGCTTTGTGTCGGCGCGGCGGCCTGCCACAGGGTGATCGACGGCGGAATAATGTGCGGCCAGATGCTGATCCCAAGCCCACTAAAGCCGAGGAATATCAGCCCCAGCGTCAGGATAAACGGTCGGCTATGGCTGTCGGGATTGTTCAGGCAGCGCCACTGATACAGGCTAAAAATCACCACCAGGGCCGGGACAGGCAGCAGATAAAACAGGTTCGGCAGCGTAAACCAGCGCGCAGCGATGGCCGGGTGCGCCAGCGGCGTCCAGAGGCTGAGCGCCGCCATAAACGCCAGCAGCACGAGTAACAACGTTTTCGAGACCTCACGCATCCGCTGCTGCAGCGCGTTTTCGCTTTTCATCACCAGCCACGTAGAGCCTAACAGCGCATAGGCCACCACCAGGCCCGCGCCGCAAAACAGGTTAAATGCGGTAAACCAGTCAAAGGGCCCGCCGGTATAGGCCCGGCCGGTGACGGTAAAGCCGTTAATGACGGCACCCACCGTCACGCCCTGGGTAAACGTCGCCAGAATGGAACCGCCAATAAACGCCTTATCCCAGAAGGGGCGGTGCGCCGGGGTGGCTTTAAAGCGAAACTCAAACGCCACGCCGCGGAAAATAAGTCCGATCAGCATTAACGTCAGCGGAATGGTCAGGGCATCAACGATCACCGCATAGGCTAGCGGGAATGCGCCGAAGAGGGCGGCTCCGCCAAGCACCAGCCAGGTTTCATTTCCGTCCCAGACCGGCGCAACGCTGTTGACCATCACGTCGCGATCGTCGGCGTTTTGCGTTGCCGGGAACAGAATCCCTATCCCCAGATCAAAACCGTCCATCACGATATACATCAGCGTGGCGAAGACGATGATCACAAACCAGATAATGGAAAGATCGATACCCATTATGGCAGCTCCTTATGTTCAGCGGTGACGGCAGAAAGCGGGCGCGCCGGACGTCCGTCGGACTCGGTGGCGAAAGATTCATGCGGCTGCGGGCCTTTTCGGATGAGGCGCACCATGTAGCTGTAACCCACGCCGAATACCGAGGTGTAAACGACGAAGAAGGCCAGCAGGCTCACGCTCATATGCAGATCGCCATGGGCAGAAACCGCATCCTTCGTTCGCTGGAGTCCGTAGACCACCCACGGCTGGCGGCCCACTTCGGTAGTGATCCATCCGGCCAGAATCGCAATCAACCCGGAGGGCCCCATCAGCAGCGCAAACCACAGGAAAGGGCGGGAAGAATAAACGCGCTTTTTATAGCGCAGCCAGAGTGCCGCCACGCCAAGCAGCAGCATCAGCATGCCCAGGCCCGCCATAATGCGGAAAGACCAGAAGACGATGGTGGAATTCGGACGGTCTTCCTTCGGAAACTCTTTGAGTGCCGGAACCTGCTTATCCAGGCTGTGCGTCAGGATGAGGCTCCCCAGCGCCGGGATCTCCAGCCCAAAGCGGGTGCGCTCCTGTTCCATATCCGGCCAGCCAAACAGCAGCAGCGGGGTAGGCTCGCCCGGCGGATTTTCCCAGTGCCCTTCGATGGCGGCAATTTTCGCGGGTTGGTGCTTTAAGGTGTTCAGCCCGTGCATATCGCCCACCATGGCCTGGATGGGCGCGACGATCAGCGTCATCCACAGCGCCATTGAAAACATTGCGCGGATGGCGGGGGTATTATTGCCGCGCAGCAGGTGCCATGCCGCAGATGCGCCAACAAACAGGGCGCTGCTCAGGAACGCGGCTATCGACATATGCAGCAGGCGGTAAGGGAAGGAGGGGTTAAACACCACGGCGAACCAGTCCACCGGTACCACCTGGCCGTTGACGATCTCATAGCCCTGCGGGGTCTGCATCCAGCTGTTCGATGAGAGGATCCAGAAGGTAGAGATAATGGTGCCCAGCGCCACCATGCAGGTGGAAAAGAAGTGCAGTCCCGGCCCGACTTTATTCCAGCCGAACAGCATCACGCCGAGGAACCCGGCTTCGAGGAAGAAGGCGGTAAGCACTTCATAGGTCAGCAGCGGGCCGGTAATGCTGCCGGCAAACTGCGAAAAACCACTCCAGTTGGTGCCAAACTGGTAGGCCATCACCAGCCCGGAGACCACGCCCATGCCAAAGTTGACGGCAAAAATCTTCGACCAAAAATGGTACAGCGAGCGCCAGACCGGATTTTTTGTTTTCAGCCACAGGCCTTCGAGCACGGCAAGATAGCTGGCGAGACCAATGGTGATGGCCGGGAAAATAATGTGAAAGGATACGGTAAACGCAAACTGTATCCGCGCAAGGTGAAAAGCATCTAAACCAAACATGCACAGCCTCAATGTCAAACGGTGTGCTGTTATGGTATAGGGGCTAAAATCAGACTATCAGACGCAGAAAAACGATTTTTAACCATAACAGTTGGAGTAAAAACCCTGCTTTAGGCATCTGATATACTTCGCGGTTAGGGAATAAAAACACTCTTTTTATGAATTTTCCGCATAAAACTGCTTGCCTTGTCGTCAGCGCCGTGCGTTAATGGTCTTCTGGTTTTGAGTCCAAATAAATATCTGACGTAGTTTTATAAAGCAGTTCTCATCACGTTGTGCCTCTCCGCAGCCTCTCTTGGGTCTTTATCTACTTTCCGATTAGTTTTGTTTAAAACCATTATTGCCCAATCGGCCCATTAGTAATTTACGTTTTACGTTTCAGGAGAATCCTATGACTTCTTATATCCATTTTCGCTGCCCGTGCTGTCATGGCTCGCAGTACCGTACCTCAGTCTTTGATGTGTCTGAGAAAAACCCGCTCGGTGCGAAATGCATCTTTTGCAAATCGTCGATGATCACGCTCGACCACCTGGCCGCTGCGCGTCAGGCGCAAAGCCACATCACCGAGTACCGTAAGTAATTCATTTTCAAAACTATAACAGTTAGCTAAATCTTCTCTTTTTCTCCTGCTGATATACACTGTCAGTCATAAGGAGAATCTGATGAAAAAATACCAGCGTCTGGCGCAACAAATTATCTCGCAGATTGAGCTTGGCGTATGGCTGCCGGGCGATAAGCTGCCTTCCCTGCGAGAGCAGGTGGCGAGCAGCGGCATGAGTTTTATGACCGTTGGCCACGCGTATCAGATGCTGGAAAGTCAGGGGCGCATTGTCGCCAGACCGCAGTCGGGCTATTACGTTGCCTCGCGCCCGACCGCACAACAGCCTGCGCCACCCGCTCAGGTGATGCGTGACGAAGCGGTGGATATCAACACCTACATCTTCGAGGTCTTACAGGCCAGCCGCGACCCCTCCGTTGTCCCTTTTGCTTCCGCGTTTCCCGACCCCCGGCTTTTCCCGCTTCAGCAGCTCAACCGCTCGCTGGCAAACGTCAGCAAAACCGCGACGGCGATGAGCGTGATTGAAAACCTGCCGCCGGGTAACGTCGATCTCCGTCACGCCATTGCCCGCCGCTACGCGCAGCAGGGAATGAACATCTCCCCCGAAGAGATTGTGATCACCGCCGGCGCGCTCGAAGCGCTCAATCTCAGCCTGCAGGCGGTAACCGAGCCCGGCGACTGGGTGATTGTCGAAAACCCCTGTTTTTACGGCGCGCTGCAGGCGCTGGAACGCCTGAAGCTCAAAGCCTTGTCGATTGCAACGGACGTCCGCGAGGGGATCGATCTTAACGCCCTGGAGCAGGCGCTGAATGACTACCCGGTTAAAGCCTGCTGGATCATGACCAACAGCCAAAACCCGCTTGGCTTCACGCTGAGCGCGGAGAAAAAAGCGCAGCTTGTCGCGCTGTTAACGCAGCACAACGTCCCGCTGATTGAAGATGATGTCTACAGCGAGCTCTATTTTGGGCGTGAAAAGCCGCTCCCGGCGAAAGCCTGGGATCGTCAGGACATGACGCTCCACTGCTCGTCCTTTTCAAAATGTCTGGTGGCCGGTTTTCGCATCGGGTGGGTCGCGGCGGGAAAACACGCGCGGCGCATTCAGCAGCTGCAGCTGATGAGCACGCTCTCAACCAGCTCTCCCATGCAGCTGGCGCTGGTGGATTACCTGGCGACCAAGCGCTATGACGCCCATCTTCGCCGCCTGCGACGAACCCTGGCCGAGCGAAAACAGCAGGCCTGGCAGTCACTCCTGCGCCATATGCCTGCCGGCGTCAAAATTCACCATAACGACAGCGGCTACTTTTTATGGCTGGAACTTCCGGCGCCGCTGGATGCGGGACTTCTGAGCGAAAAGGCCCTAATGCACCACATCAGCATTGCCCCCGGAAAGATGTTTTCCACCTCTGACGCGTGGACGCCGTTCTTTCGTTTTAATACCTCGTGGGCCTGGGGAGAGCGGGAAGAGCAGGCGGTGGTTCAGTTAGGCAAATTAATTAGCAGCATGCTGGAATAATTTTCCTCACCCGCAATTAAATAATCATTTCTTATCCTGATGACGGCACGGCGAATATTTCGCGGTGCCGTATCATAGGAAATCTGCATACCGTCTCTCGCGGCTAACTCCTTGTCTATAATCCAGTTAACGGGGAATGCGCCCTCGGTCACACCTTGATGAAATTTCCTTAAGCCGCACGGTGCGGCGCATTTGCGCGGTCTACGTTTAATAAGGGAGATATTTTTACGGCACGGCTGCCGCTAAATTTCATTGCGACAGGAGTAATTCTTATGAGCAAAAAATTTGCCCGCAGCAGCCTGTGCGCGCTCGGCATGACTATCATGACAGCGCAAGCCGCAGAACCGCCGAAGGCCATTGGCGACGGGGAAGGACGGTTGGATATTATTGCCTGGCCGGGATACATCGAACGGGGGCAGACGGATAAAAACTATGACTGGGTCACCCAGTTTGAAAAAGAGACCGGTTGCGCGGTCAACGTCAAAACGGCGGCCACGTCGGATGAAATGGTCAGCCTGATGGCGAAAGGGGGATACGACCTGGTCACCGCGTCGGGTGATGCGTCGCTCCGCCTGATCATGGGTAAACGCGTTCAGCCGATTAACCCCGATCTCATCCCCAACTGGAAAACCCTCGATGCACGGATGGTGAAAGGAGAATGGTTTAACGTCGGCGGTAAAGTCTACGGCACGCCGTACCAGTGGGGGCCAAACCTGCTGATGTACAACACCAAAACCTTCCCGACGCCGCCGGACAGCTGGAGCGTGGTCTTTACCAAACAGGATCTGCCGGACGGTAAAACCAATCAGGGACGCGTTCAGGCCTATGACGGCCCGATTTACATCGCCGATGCGGCGCTCTTTGTCAAAGCCACTCAACCTCAGCTGGGGATCAAAGACCCGTATCAGCTCACTGAAGAACAGTATGCGGCCGTGCTCAAGGTGCTTCGCGATCAGCATGCCCTGATCCACCGCTACTGGCACGACACCACCGTTCAGATGAGCGACTTCAAAAATGAAGGCGTTGTGGCTTCCAGCGCCTGGCCGTATCAGGCAAATGCCCTGAAGGCCGAAAACCAGCCCGTAGCCACCGTCTTCCCGAAAGAGGGAGTAACCGGCTGGGCGGACACCACCATGCTGCACGCTCAGGCAAAACACCCGATGTGCGCCTACAAGTGGATGAACTGGTCGCTCACGCCAAAAGTGCAGGGCGATCTGGCCGCCTGGTTTGGCTCGCTGCCCGTCGTCCCGGAAGGGTGTAAGGCCAGCACGCTGCTGGGGGATAAAGGTTGCGAAACAAACGGCTATAACGAGTTCGACAAAATCATGTTCTGGAAAACCCCTATCGCAGAAGGCGGCAAATTTGTGCCTTACAGCCGCTGGACGCAGGATTACATCGCCATCATGGGTGGCCGTTAATCGCCGGGAGCAGAACATGACGTACGCGGTAGAGTTTAATAATGTTTCCCGCCTGTACGGCGACGTGCGGGCGGTGGACGGGGTCACCATTGCGATCCGTGACGGAGAGTTTTTCTCCATGCTGGGGCCTTCGGGCTCCGGCAAAACCACCTGCCTGCGCCTGATCGCCGGTTTTGAACAGCTGTCAGGCGGCACGATTTCTATCTTCGGCAAAGAGGCGAGCGAACTGCCGCCCTGGGAGCGGGACGTAAACACCGTGTTCCAGGACTACGCGCTATTTCCTCATATGTCGATCCTCGATAACGTCGCCTACGGGCTGATGGTAAAAGGCATCGATAAGAAAAAGCGCCATGCGCAGGCCCGTGACGCCCTGGAAAAAGTGGGCCTGAGTTTTGCCGTCGCCCGCAAACCGTCGCAACTTTCCGGCGGCCAGCGCCAGCGCGTCGCCATCGCCCGGGCGCTTGTCAATGAGCCGCGCGTCTTGCTGCTGGACGAGCCCTTAGGGGCGCTCGATCTCAAACTGCGTGAGCAGATGCAGTTCGAGCTGAAGAAACTTCAGCAGGAACTCGGCATCACCTTTATTTTCGTCACCCACGACCAGGGTGAAGCCCTTTCCATGTCCGACCGGGTGGCGGTATTCAATAACGGACGCATCGAGCAGGTGGATACCCCGCGCGATCTCTACATGCGGCCGCGCACGCCGTTTGTCGCCGGTTTTGTCGGCACGTCCAACGTTTTTGACGCGGCCCTTGCGCAGAAACTGTGCGGCATGGAAGGCGCTTATTCGCTGCGCCCGGAACATATTCGCCTTAACGAGAGCGGTGACGTTCAGGTTCAGGGATGCGTGCAGGCCGTTCAGTACCAGGGCGCCGCCACGCGTCTGGAGCTGAAACTTGCTGACGGCGCAAAACTGCTGGTGAGCCAGGCCAACCTCAGTGACGCCTCGCCGCTGAGCGGCGTTACGCCGGGGCAGGTCGTTATGGCGTCATGGTCGCGCGAGGCGATGATCCGCCTTCACGAGGAGAGGTGAAATGGATATGAGCGTTGCGCATCCTCCCGCCTCTCGCAGCGGCCTGAGCCGCCTGACGGCACTACTCTGGCGTAGGCCGTCGCTCGGGCTGTTCCTGCTTCTGCTTGCACCGCTGATGTGGTTCGGCATCGTCTATTTAGGATCGCTGCTGACCCTGCTGTGGCAGGGGTTTTACACCTTTGACGATTTCACCATGGCGGTCACGCCGGACCTGACCCTGGCGAACATTCAGGCGCTCTTTAACCCGGCAAACTACGACATCATCCTGCGCACGTTAACCATGGCGATTGCGGTGACCATCGCCAGCGCCATCCTGGCGTTCCCGATGGCCTGGTACATGGCGCGATACACCCGCGGCAAGTGGAAAGCGTTCTTCTATATCGCCGTGATGCTGCCGATGTGGGCGAGCTACATCGTCAAAGCCTATGCCTGGACGCTGCTGCTGGCGAAGGACGGCGTGGCGCAATGGTTTCTCAGCCACATGGGGCTGGAGCCGATCCTGACCTCGCTCCTTACGCTCCCGGCGATTGGCGGCAACACCTTGTCCACCTCCGGGCTGGGGCGGTTTCTGGTCTTCGTCTACATCTGGCTGCCGTTTATGATCCTGCCCGTCCAGGCGGCGCTGGAACGCCTGCCGGCTTCTTTACTGCAGGCCTCAGCCGACCTCGGCGCACGACCCCGACAGACCTTTCGCTACGTCGTTCTGCCGCTGGCGATCCCGGGTATTGCGGCGGGCTCGATATTCACCTTTTCCCTGACGCTGGGGGATTTCATTGTTCCCCAGCTGGTGGGGCCGCCGGGCTACTTCATCGGCAATATGGTCTATTCCCAGCAGGGGGCTATCGGCAATATGCCGATGGCCGCCGCGTTCACACTGGTTCCCATCGTGCTGATTTCTCTCTATCTGGCGCTCGTGAAGCGTCTGGGAGCATTCGATGCACTCTGAACGCGCACCGCTGTTCCTGAAAGTGGCAGCATGGGGAGGGGTTATCTTCCTGCACTTCCCGCTGCTGATTATCGCAACCTATGCCTTTAACACCGAAGACGCCGCCTTCAGCTTTCCGCCGCAGGGGCTGACGCTGAAGTGGTTTAGCGTGGCGGCGGGGCGTGGCGATATTATCGAATCCGTGACGTTGTCACTTCAAATTGCCGCGCTTTCCACCGCGATAGCCCTTGTGCTTGGCACGCTTGCTGCAGCGGCGCTGTGGCGAAGCGAGTTTTTTGGCAAGAATGCGATCTCACTGCTGCTGCTGTTGCCGATTGCGTTACCGGGGATCATCACCGGCCTGGCGCTGCTGACCGCATTCAAAACCATCAACCTTGAGCCGGGCTTTTTCACCATCGTGGTGGGACACGCCACCTTTTGCGTGGTGGTGGTGTTTAACAACGTGATTGCCCGGTTCAGACGCACCTCCTGGAGCCTGGTGGAAGCGTCGATGGATCTCGGGGCCGACGGGTGGCAAACCTTCCGCTACGTCGTGCTGCCCAATCTGGGTTCAGCGCTGCTGGCCGGGGGAATGCTGGCGTTTGCCCTGTCGTTTGACGAAATAATCGTCACAACGTTTACGGCGGGACACGAGCGCACGTTACCGCTGTGGCTGCTTAACCAGCTCGGGCGTCCGCGCGACGTACCGGTCACTAACGTCGTTGCACTGCTGGTGATGCTGGTGACAACCATCCCCATTCTGGGAGCCTGGTGGCTAACCCGCGACGGCGAGAACATTGCCGGCAGCGGGAAATAACATTGATTTCAACAGGACAATGCTATGCAAACACATCTGCTGATTAAGGGTGAACTGGTTGCCGGAGAAGGCGAGAAACAGCCGGTTTATAATCCGGCCACCGGAGAGGTACTGCTGGAAATTGCCGAAGCCTCGCTGGCCCAGGTCAACGCGGCGGTTGAGGCCGCTGACCAGGCTTTTACCGACTGGGGGCAGACCACGCCCAAAGCGCGCGCTGAGTGCCTGCTGAAGCTGGCTGACGCCATTGAGGCGCAGGGTGAAGAGTTTGCCCGGCTTGAGTCTCTCAACTGCGGCAAGCCGCTGCACTGCGCCCTCGGGGACGAAATTCCGGCGGTGGTCGACGTTTTCCGCTTCTTTGCCGGGGCGGCCCGCTGCCTGAACGGGCTGGCCGCCGGAGAGTATCTTGATGGCCACACGTCAATGATCCGCCGTGATCCGGTGGGCGTGGTTGCTTCTATCGCGCCGTGGAACTACCCGCTGATGATGGCCGCGTGGAAGCTCGCACCCGCGCTGGCCGCCGGAAACTGCGTGGTGATCAAACCCTCCGAAATTACGCCGCTGACGGCGCTGAAGCTGGCGGAGCTGGCAAAGGATATCTTCCCGGCGGGCGTGCTGAACGTGCTGTTCGGACGAGGCAAGACGGTAGGCGATCCGCTGACCGGGCATGAAAAGGTCCGCATGGTCTCGCTGACCGGTTCGATTGCGACCGGGGAACATATCATCGGCCATACGGCCTCCTCCATTAAACGCACCCACATGGAGCTGGGCGGTAAAGCGCCGGTTATCGTGTTTGATGATGCCGATCTGGATGCGGTTGTCGAAGGCGTGCGGACGTTTGGTTTCTACAATGCCGGGCAGGACTGTACGGCGGCCTGCCGTATTTATGCCCAGAAGGGAATTTATGCCCAACTGGTGGAAAAACTGGGCGCAGCGGTAGCCAGCCTCAAAATGGGCGCCCCGGAGGATGGGAATACCGAACTGGGACCGCTCAGCTCGGCGGCCCATCTTTCACGCGTCTGTCAGGCTGTCGACCAGGCGAAAGCACTCGGCCATGTTCGGGTCGTCACGGGCGGGAGCAAAAAAGAGGGGGCGGGCTACTACTTCCAGCCAACCCTGCTGGCGGGAGCAAAGCAGGATGATGCCATCGTTCAGCGCGAGGTGTTTGGCCCGGTGGTGAGCGTCACCGAGTTTGACGACGAGGCGCAGGTGCTGGCCTGGGCGAACGATTCACAGTACGGGCTGGCGTCGTCGGTCTGGACGAAAGACGTGGGCCGCGCCCATCGTCTGAGCGCGCGCCTGCAGTACGGCTGCACCTGGGTGAATACCCATTTTATGCTGGTGAGCGAAATGCCGCACGGCGGCATGAAATTATCCGGCTACGGAAAGGATATGTCGGTATACGGGCTCGAGGATTATACGGTTGTCCGGCATGTGATGATAAAACACTAAGCATCATGCCCGGCGGCCAGTACCGCCGGGCGTTTTCTTACCAGCCACAAACCTCATGCTCATTTTCCGTGTCGTAAGCGCGAACGGTATTCACCAGATCCTTCACCACGTCTGCGGCGACGTCCGGAATGAGCAACTCCATTGGGGCGTCTGTTTCATAGTCCACCGAGACGCCGTTGCTGTTGTTGGTCACGGTCACGGTGTACGTTGCTTTACCCACGCTGTTACTCCTTATGTGTATTAACCACTTTTCCGATACCTGCGCCCTGAAGCGTAACGTCAGGGTCGGCAAAAAAGTCGATATTGAAATACGTATCGTCAGTCAATAACTCAATGCGGTGCCATTTTTGCGGCGGTGAGATGCCAAACGATCCAGCTTCGATTACAAGCTCCAGATCCGGTTCTGTAGCGTCTGCATCCGGGAAGCCAAAATAGCGCACGGCGCCCTGCATCACGGACAAACGGCCGTAGACGCTGGCTTTCGTATTATGATGGGTGAAAAGGGCTTTTGGTGCCGTGTCTTTGTTCCAGAATGGCGTGGAGCGGGTATGAACAAAATTCTCAGGAATACGTAGCATAATGGTTTCCTCGTAAGTGCAAGCCACTTAAAGCGACCTCAGTACCTCGGGTTCGACGAAAAAGTCGATGTTGAACAGCGTGTCATCGGACATCACTTCGATGTGATGCCATTTCTCAGGCGGAAACACGCCGAAGTGGCCAGCCTTGATAATCAATGTGCTGTCAGGCTCGGGAGTCAATTCATCGGCATAGCCTAAGTAACGCACGGCACCCTGCACCACGGTCAGGCGAGGATAGACGCCCGGACGGGTACCCGTGTCGAGATGACGCTGAAAGATCCCGGCAGGCGCGGTGTTTTTATTCCAGAAAGGGGTGGAGCGGGTATGAATACAACTCGGCGGAATGCGCAGCATATTGCCTCCCATGAATGTCTGCCTTTATTAAACGCCTTTGCAAGATACAGCATTTATCAAAAAGTGCATTTAAGATGCATCTTATCAATAATAGTTATTCCTCGGCCTCCCGCTTTGTTACGTAAGATACTCAGTTGTTATTAGCCTTAATATTTAAGTGGTTATTGTGTAACGAAAAAACTTGATCTGTATCAACATATGGCGCATATTGCGTGCGGTTATTTTTTCGGCTCTGGTATCAAGAATGACGTTGTATCAAAAGATGTTGGTTTTTTACGCAATCATGGCTTCCATCTGCGCATTAATTACCTGGTTCCTCTCCAAAGACCGCAAACGTATCCGCCTGCTCAGCGCTTTTCTGGTGGGATCAACCTGGCCAATGAGCTTTCCCGTTGCGCTGCTGATCTCGCTTTTCTGAAGCACGCTTCCCGTTTTAAAAGATGAACGTAGCATTCCGGATGTGATGACTGTATAAATACACAGTGAGTCATAAAAGGAGTGCTTATGAACAGCTTTTACTCGCAGCAGGCCGGCTGCACCGTGCGCTGGCATGATTTACCCGGCACCGGCGATCCCGTGGTGTTCATTCACGGGCTGGGCTGCGCCGCTTCCTATGAATATCCCCGTGTCGTTTGTGACCCTCTTTTTGGCGCACGCAGAGCCATTCTCATCGATCTGCCCGGCAGCGGCTACAGCGACAAACCTCTGCACTACTCCTACCGAACAACTGACCAGGCTCGCGTCGTCGTGGAGCTGATTAACCATCTCAAGCTTGATGCCTTATGGCTTTATGGTCACAGCATGGGCGGCAGCATTGCTATCGAAACGGCGGGGCTGCTGGGCACCCGCGTTAAGGGACTGATGGTGTCAGAACCTAATTTTCACGCGGGCGGGGGCATGTTCAGCCGGTCTATTGCGGCACAAACCGAGCAACAGTTTCTGGAGCAGGGCTATGACGCCATGCTGCGGGCAGAAACCACGGCGTGGGCGGGGTGCCTGCAGAGCAATGCCCCTTATGCCGTCTGGCGCGGTGCATCGAGCCTGGTGGAGGGCGTTGAGCCAGAATGGGAGGCGCAGTTCCTGTCACTCACTTGCCCGGTGACGTTGATTTTCGGCGAGCTGTCGCTGCCTGATGACGACGTGGATAATCTGAAGCAGAAGGGCGTTGCGGTGAAAATTATCCCTGCGGCGGGGCACTCAATGTCCTGGGAAAATCCGTCTGCGCTGGCGCAGACGCTAGCGGACTGTATGGCCCGCACTGCTGCGGGTTAAAAAATCAGAATGTAGGCCGGGTAAGCGCAGCGCCACCCGGCAAGAAAGGCGTCTACATTGCTAATCAGCGCAATAACGCGTGCAGCGCCTGACGCGCGCCAGGCTGGACATCATGCGGGTGCTGGTAATCAATGTTCTCTATCGCGCGGTTGTAGAGCGCAACCAGCCAGTCGTAAACGTACGCGGTGGCCGCATGCACGGGCTGTTCCCCCAGGCGCGTCAGGCGGGGCTCGGCGCTGCTGACCACTGGCGTAATGAAGATTGGCTGTCCCTTGCGGATGCGGCTTGCCGGACGCGTCGCCGTGGGCGTCTGGTCGTAACCCAGCCAGCCAATGAAGTTACCCATTACGGCATGCAGCTGCGCAGCGCTGCTTTTATCCGCTTCGACAATACGCTGAAGCTGCTGAGGCAGATCCAGCCGGTAGCTGGTGATAACCAGAACATCCGCGATTTGCTGTAACACCGCGGGTTCCAGCCCAAGACGGGCGGCCGTGGCCTCATTGCGGCTCCACTGACGCAGATGATTAATCCACACCCTGTGCGCCAGGCGCGCTTTGTCTTTTGTCTGGAGCAGTCCGGCGCTTTCCTGGGCGCTATCGGCAAACAGGTCAATGCTATCCGTAAACAGCCCGTTAACCTGCTCCTCGCGCGGCTGCTGAACGGCCAGCAGCGTTTCAAAGGCTTTTAGCGGCGGCAGCAGGCCATCAAGCAGCTCGCCGTGGCGGGCGGCGCTGCTTTGCAGCGTGCGCACCATGTTTTCTGCCTGAGCGCGTCGGGTACCGGGCTCTTCAACCAGCGGAGTCAGGTAGCTTTGCATCAGCGACGAGAGCTCCTGGCGCAGCGCGTTTTTCAGCGTGCTGAGACGCTTTTGTCGCTGCGCGGGCAGCGTGGCCTGAGACAGCCACTCGATGACGCGCTGCATGCTGTGGCTGTCCAGCGCCTGCAGCGTGCCCCAGCGTAAGCCCGGTTTCCCGAGCAGATGCTGTACGGCTTCATCAAGATTCTGCCGGGTGGTAAAGCGAGCGTCGTGCGGGGTAATGGCCCATACCAGGCCCGGCAGGGCAGAGTCTTCAGCGGGCTGCGTCTCTTTTACCCAGTTCATCAACACTTTTGCTTTTTTGGCCGTCTGTTCGTGGTGCGCCGTCGCATTGCAAATGACCAGCACATCCGGCTGCAGCTGTTGACGGTAGTGCTCGAGCAGCCACTGGGATTTTGCCTGGCGCAGCGGGTCGGCACGGTTATCTTCGAAAACCGGGATATCAACGATATCGACGTTATCCAGTGCGCCGTTCTCAACCGGCAGCACCAGCTCGCGGGTCAGGAAGGCAAGCACATCGACTGGAACGCTGATGGCGTTGAGCATCTCACCGTTATTCAGCGGATGAAGCAGCGTCTCCTGCGCATCCTGAAGGGCCGGCGTGCCGTCGTGCGTCAGGAACCCTTCACCCGGCAGACCAAAGCTGTCCACCAGCAGGCTGAGCGGGGCGGCAAGCTCGCTCGTGTGGCTGGTCTGATGCAGCACGTGGGCCAGGTTTAACCACTGCTGGGTCAGCTCCTGCTGCTCGCCCCACAGCAGCGACCAGACGCTGGCCCGGGTACTGAGATCGAGCGAAGGAACCAGCTGGGCAAACGCATGCCACAGGGCATCGTCAATTTGCTGTTTGGCGGCGGGCACCGTGCTCTGCCAGAAGCGGGCAATCGCGCCCACTTCCTGAGCCGTGATGCCGGGTACGCCCTGCGGCTGGCGCAGGCCGCGCCATTTTTCCAGACGCGTCTCAATGACCGCCTTATCCACCGCGCGCATCTGCGGATGCAGCGTCGTGCGGGCAATAAACAGCTGCACCAGCTCGGCCTCGGTGACCAGACTCAGGCGCAGCGGGAACGCCTCATCGGATACCTCCGGTGTTTCCCGGGTGAAGCGGACGGCCATATTGGTCAGGGCATGACCCGGATTGATATGCGAAAAATAGTCAAAGGTGCGCTGGCCCGGCGTCACGTTCAGGCGTCCATTGCCGCTGCCGCACAGAGACAACAGCAGGTGCGCTTTCGCGCTCTGCGAATGGCCGTAAAGCCCGATGCTGCTCTGGCGGGTCATGGCGCGTTCAATGGCCTGCTCCCGCGCCTGCGCCGCGTTGATGCGGGCAAGCAGGGCGTCGGCATCGTTATCCAGCACAGGGGCGTTCAGCCGCGTCTCATTAATCCACCCGATTAAGGGCTGAGTGGTGGTCGTCGTCGCTGTCATTTCAGGTATACGCTCCCGCTGTCGATCCAGTAGTGGCTGCCGCTGTGTCGGCGATCGGCCAGAGTATTCAGTTTGAAGGTTAATGCGTCAGGTGCCACCGGCGTGCCGTCCTGCAGCCAGGCATCGCTCAGCTCGAAGGCCTCCGGCCCCTCCTGCTTGCTGCCGCCGCAGAGCTTGAGGCGCACGTTCAGCACGCCGTCGCCGGCAATCGCTTTCGCCAGTTCAGCCGAGTTAATGCTGAGCGTGTAGAGCGGTGTGGCGGGCCAGCGCGCGTTCGCCAGCTGGCGGAAGCCGAGGGTGACGTTACCGCGCAGCGGGAAGTGCAGACGCGCGTCGAGCTTCGCGCCCGGCTTATCGAGATCGATATCCTGATACCAGACGTTTTCCTCGCGCAGGGTGTTGACGGTGTTATCCAGCACGCCCAGATAGCGCACGGTTGAATACGCGCCAATGTCCGCGGCTTTAAAGTTGAAGCGCGGCAGGCGCAGGTCGAGCGCCAGGCTGCAGAGCATGGCCCCCACGGCGGCCGTCGATTTCGGGTTGCCAATGCGCCCCTGCTGGCTGAACGGATACCACTCGTGCACCTGGTATTTATCCAGCCAGACGATGCGGTTGACCGGCACCGGCTGCAGATGGCGAATGAGCGCCTGAACGCCGGGCAGGCAGCCAGGGCGACCGGTGATCAGCAGAATATCGCAGCTGTAATGCGAAATTGCCTCACACACCGCGTGGAGCGGAGAGGCCAGCGTAAACTGCCCGGCCAGCATCGCATCCTGCATTTCGCGGAAATTGACGTGCAGCGGCACGGCGAAGAGGTCAAAAGCGTCTGAACCCGCAGGCAGGGCGTGATCGATCGCCTGCTGCAGGTAATTCATCACGTTGCGGGTCGGTTTCTGCGCCAGGAGATCGCCAAAGGTGGCATGCAGACCGGCCAGCGGATCGTCAACGTCGCTCGACTCCCATGCGGCAAGAATGGCATGGCCAATCGGCATAAAGAGCTGAAGTGCCGTTTGCTGGCGGAGTACGGCCTGGGTATCAATGCGCCCGGAGTCGCCGAACAGTGAAGCCATCAGCAGCGAGGCGTCCGCAATACCGGATTTCTGCAGCTGCGTTTGCAGGGCGGGCAGCACGTAGCGTTGGATCACGTCGAGAAGCGTGTCGTCGCCCGCCACCTTAAAGCCTTCGCGGAACAGCAGCTTCGGGGTAATTTTGACGTTATTGCCGGAGCCGTCATCCAGCTGATAGTGGGTGATCGCCATATCCGTTGTGCCGCCGCCGATGTCGATGGAGGCAACGCGCAATGCGCGACCCGGCTGGCTACCCGGCTCAGGCTCGCGGTCCGGGCGGGCGAGGGAGGCGAAGAAGGCTTCCGTCTGGCCGCCAAAACGAGAGATTGCTTCGTTATACAGCCAGACCAGCTGACCGCAGCTGGCTTCATCCCACTCCATCTGAATTTCAGGCACCGGCACCACGCTCTTATCCTGCTGTTTGCGGGTGACAAAATCCTCATCCTGCGGGTGCCAGCCCATCGCTTTCCAGACGATAGCGATGGCTTCGAACATGCGGCGACGGAAAATCTCGCGCTCCTGCTTGGGCATGGCGGAGGGCAGCGTCAGGATCAGGGTGCGCAGCTGGCGTGGAGACGCCGGGAAGCCCAGACGCAGGCGCGTGGCGACGCTGTTGATCTGCCCCAGAGCCTGAGCCAGCAGCTCGCACAGCATGTGCGTCATCAGCGTGCTGCGGCTGTACTGCGGCGAGAAGACCGGCAGCCGCTCGTCCTGCGGCAGCGTGAAGAGCGGCTCTCCGTCATCGTTCATCAGGTTCATCAGCGGAAACGCGGTGGCAAGCGGCTCACGCTGGGTTTTGCTGTTCATCTGGCTAAAGCGCCAGTCCTGCACCACCGGCGTTTCATCCCACAGGTAGCGACGCGGGCTGGAGATGCCGCTGTTGCCTTCGGTGCCCAGACGCTGCATCGCCAGCTTGCGGGCTTCATCGCCGACGCGGACAATCGACGGCCAGACAAAGGCATCTTCGCGACCGCTTTCAACCGAGAAGTGCTGCTTGCCAAAACGCGCTTCGGAAAACTCGAGGCGGCTGGTGAACAGTGGCTCGTTCAGGAACTGCGGCTCGCTTAACGAGCGCACCTGCAGCTCGGCGGTCTGGCGCAGCCCATCGTTCGCATCGCCGTGGTCTTCGATAATGACGCCGCAGGTGTGGGTATTGCCCACGTCGAGGATCAGGTCGACCGGAATGGCAGGCGTGCTGAGCGTATGGGTAACAAATTTCACTTCCGGCACGGTGAGCTGCTCGCCGAGCATGGTCAGCACGTTGAGCCAGTGGGCCTGATACTCAAAACCGCGCATCGCCTGCTGGAGATCGCGTTCCGAGCGGTTCTCAACGCCGTCGGCGTACTGGGTAAAGGCCTCGCGCAGCCAGCCATCAATCCAGGTCTGGTCGAGGAAGCTTTCAACCTCATTGTCTCGCCAGGCCAGCGCGAAGCGGGTGCCGTTCAGAATATCGTTTTCGACCGGGGACAGAGCGGACGTGGCATGTTCGGCAATCTGGCTGTCAAGCGCGAGGGTCACGCGGTGCGTATTGCCAGCCGTGTCGGGGGTATCCAGCTTGCGCACCTGGACGCGGGCCCAGTTATCCGGCCCTTCAACAAAGGTCCGCGGCGGGTTGAAGCGCAGGAACGGAACCGGAAGCCAGACGCCATCGAGCACCGCCAGCGACTGATGCAGCGGGATAGTGGTTTCCGGTTTGACCACTTCAGGCTGCCCGCCGTTCGTTCCCGGCAGGGTGTAGCGCCCGTTGACCAGGTCGAAATCGAGTCGCAAAAGCGGGCCGTTCGCGGTTTTACGTACGAAGCGCCCGTGGCTGGCGGTGTCCTGCGGCGTCAGGCCGAAATCAAGGAACTGCACGCCGCTGTTAGCGATAAGCGTGACGCTTTGTTTATATTCGCAAAGATTTACCAGCATAGGATCAGGCACCTGCTTTCTTGAACGTCAGAGGGACGACGGTATTTGCGTCATAACGGGCGCGACATTCTGCGATATCGCTGGCGCCGGCTTTACAGGCAACCTCCGGCATCGGGTAGCGGGAACCGTCGGTGCAGCGGGCATGACCGCGACTCTTAATCATCAGCTCGCCGTTGCTGTGCAGCCCGGAGAACACTTCCGCGCGGCAGACAACGTTGTCGCCGTGGACAACGCGGGCGAAGCCTTTATTGTTCTGGATCTGATAGCGCAGCGACGGCGGTTTGCCGGTCACCGGATCTTTCACATCGAGGATGGCGCGCCAGGTTCCGTTCAGGAAACGCGTGGATCCCGCTTTCACCTGGTTCGCTTCCATCACCATGGCATCTTTCGGGATGGCGACAATCACTACCGGAGCGGGCTGTGGCGCAGGAGCTGGTGCCGGAGCTGGTTCTTTTTCTTTGCTCGCCACAACTTCAGCCTGATGCAGCGGTAAGTTCATGGCCAGCGGCTCAACCGCTTTGATCGGGTTTGGCGCAATCTCCACGGGCTGAGGGGCGGGCGCCGGCGCGGGTTCCGCGGAAGGCGCCTGTTTTGGCCACAGCAGCGGCGCGGCGATGGCGGCAACAATCACGGCGGCAACTGGCAGCGTCCACAGGGGGAGACGGCGCTTTTTCGCGACAATTACCGGGGCCGGTTCCTGAACGGGTTGCGCAACAGCCGGAGCTGGCTCGGGTTCATACAGCTCCTCTGGCGTAATGCGCACCACCGTGGAAGGGGCGATCAGCGGTTCGTCAGCGTGCTCAAAGGTCATCACCGGTTCGGGTTCTGGCTCGGGTTCAGGATCTTCAATGACAACGGGGGCAGGCTCAGGGATCAGCGATTCACGCAGGCAGTCGAGGACATCGTCGCGCGCATTTTCGTTCAGGTTTACAAAGCCCCAGAAGCTGATGACCGGCTTTCCGTCCACCAGGAACAGGAAGTTTTCCCCCGGGAACTGGAATGCCTTCGACAGCAGAGAGCCAAAAAGCTGCTGCGCGGTTTTGGGCGACTGGAGGCATTTCTTGCTTAACGACTCGACGCTGGCAAGCGTGTTTTCCAGATAACGCAGGGCGCGGTAGCGGTCATCTTCATCGGCCGCTTTCCAGCTGGTCACGCTCCCTTCGACAGGGGAGTACCAGTCCACGCGATCGCCACTGTCGTTGACCTGAGGAATAGCCAGACAGTCGACGATGGCCTGTTGTTTGCGCAACCGGAGCGCTTCCCGGATTTGTAACGCTGATTCAAAAACGGCTTGTCCGCCGCCGCCAACGGCCTGAAAATCATCCAGGTTACCGCTGCGTAAAAGAGTTTTTGCCACGATTTGATCCCATATACTTCTTCACACCGTTACTTTAACGAAACGACGAAGCAAACAAACGGAGGAAGAGACGCCAAAAGGGCCGATTTCTTGCGGCATAGAAAGTGACGGTTGTGCTTGACGAATAATGGCACTTAAGGCAAATCATTTTTTTGGGCGCTGGCTGTAAAACCAGCGAAAAACGCGGCTTTAGAATAACCTGATAGTGTTTCGTTATTTGCCAGGTCATAACGCCTGTGCTGTTATTACTGTCCTATATAATAAAACTGTCAGGGTTATAACCATGTCTACAGGGAAAACACTGCTCGCCCTTGCGCTGAGCGCTTTTTTACCAGCCGGTGCCGCGTGGGCGGCAAACAACGACACCCTTATTTACTGTTCTGAAGCGTCCCCCGAGTCGTTCAACCCGCAAATTGCCAGCTCTGGTCCGTCTTTTGTGGCCAGCTCTCAGGTGCTGTATAACCGCCTGATCAATTTCGACCCGGTGAAAAACACCCCGGTTCCGTCGCTGGCGGAGTCCTGGACGATTTCACCGGACGGCAAGACCTACACCTTTACCCTGCGCAAAGGGGTGAAGTTCAACAGCAATAAATACTTCAAACCAACGCGCGACTTTAACGCCGATGACGTTATTTTCTCGGTCATGCGTCAGAAAGACCCTAAGCACCCGTACCATAACGTGTCGCAGGGCAACTACGAATACTTCAACGATGTGGGTCTGGATAAGCTGATCCAGGACGTTAAAAAGGTCGACGATTACCACGTTCAGTTCACCCTCAGCGAGCCCAACGCCGCGTTCCTGGCCGACTGGGGGATGGATTTCGCCTCTATTCTTTCCGCTGAATACGCCGATGCGATGCTGAAAAAAGGCACGCCTGAGAACGTTGATACCTGGCCGATTGGGACCGGGCCTTATGTCCTCCAGCAATACAAGGTGGATTCGCTGATCCGCTATGTTGCTAACCCGAACTACTGGGACGGCGAGGTTCCAACGAAGCATCTCATCTTCTCCATCACGCCAAATGTGGAAACGCGTCTGGCGAAGCTGCAGACCAACGAGTGCCAGATCGTTCCTGCGCCGTCCCCGGTGCAGTTCGACGTTATCAGGAACAACAAGGACCTGACGCTGCACGCCGTCGATGCGCTGAACGTCGGCTACCTGGCGTTTAACACCGAGAAAAAACCGTTTGATAACGTGCTGGTGCGTCAGGCGCTGAACTACGCGACCGACAAGAAAGCTATCGTTAACGCGGTCTTTATGGGATCGGGCACGGTGGCAAAATCGCCGATCCCGCCAAACATGCTGGGCTTTAATAAAGACCTGAAGGACTACAGCTACGATCCTGAAAAAGCGAAAGCGCTGCTGAAGCAGGCCGGGCTGGAGAAGGGCGCGGAAGTCACGCTGTGGTCAATGCCGGTTCAACGTCCGTACAATCCTAACTCACGCCGTATCGCGGAGATGATCCAGAGCGACTGGGCTAAAGTTGGCGTGAAGGCCAAAATCGTCTCCTACGAGTGGGGCGAATACCTCTCCGGAATGCGCAAAGGCGAACATGACTCCGCGCTGTTTGGCTGGATGTCCGATAACGGCGATCCGGACAACTTTGCCGACGTTCTGCTGGGCTGCAACAGCATCAAAACCGGTTCAAACGCCGCGCGCTGGTGCGATAAGGGGTATGATGGTCTGGTGCAAAAAGCGAAGCTGACCAGCAACCCGGCCGAGCGTGCGAAACTCTACGGCCAGGCGCAGGAGATTTTCTACCAGCAGGCGCCGTGGATTGCGCTGGCAAACGGCAAAACGTTCTATGCGACCCGCAGCAACGTGACGGGATACAGCGTGAGCCTGATGGGCAGCGATTTCTCGAAAGCGAAGCTGAACTGATCTTGTGCCCGGTGGCGCTGCGCTTACCGGGCCTACGGTTCCCTCTGTAGGCCGGGTAAGGCGTAGCCGCCACCCGGCAATTCTCAAGGAGTGACAATGTCACATTTAAGCGAAGTTATCGCCCGCGTCGATGCCGCGATTGAAGAGAGCGTCATCACCCACATGAATGAACTGCTGATTGAACTGAGCGATGACGCTGAGCTGGGCCGCGATGAACGCTACGTCCAGCAGCAGCGCCTGCGTACCGCGATTTCGCACCACGGGAAGCAGCATAAGGAAGAGATGGAGGCGCGCCAGGAACAGCTCACCAAAGGCGGCGTCATTCTGTAACGTTCAAAACTGGCGTCGCGCCACCAGCCAGGCACCGACGACCAGCATCACCGCGCCGCACACCGGGCCTATCAGGGCGCGCAGCGGAATGCCGTTGCTTCTCAGCACGTCCATCACCAGCCCGCCGATGAGCTGGCTTGCTACCAGCACGGCGATAGTCGTCGCCGCGCCAACGTTCTGATACCCGCTGATGCTGGCAAACACGAAGAACGACCCCAGCAGCCCCGGAATGAGTGTCCACCAGCGTACCGTTGCGGCCAGCTCGCTAAACCCGGCGACGCCCTGTTTCAGCAGCAGAATGCTGACAAACAGCACAATGCCCACCAGGGAATTCAGCAGCATCGCGATAAGTATGGTGGAAGAGGACTGGGTGATTCGCACCATTAAGGTGTTTTGCACCACCAGACCAATGCCCGCCGCCACCAGAAACGCCAGCGTCAGTGACTGATTCATGGGATGGCGTCCGGATCGCTGCGCTCGTCCAGCTGCAGCTGCATAAAGGTTAAGTCCAGCCAGCGGCCAAACTTGGTGCCCACCTGCGGCATCTGTCCCGTGGTCACAAAACCCAGCGTTTCGTGCAGATGAATCGAGGCGTGGTTCTGCGCTTCAATTCCCGCCACCATGACGTGTTTGCCGATCTGACGAGCCTCAATTATCAACGCCTTCATCAGCGTGCGGCCAATGCCTTTGCCCTGATGCCCCGGATGGACATAGACCGAGTGCTCAACCGTATGGCGAAAACCCTCAAACGCGCGCCAGTCGCCAAAAGAGGCGTAGCCGGTGATAACGCCGTCTTCTTCGCTTACCAGAACCGGGTAACCCGCGAGCGTGCGTGCCTCAAACCAGGCGATTCGGTTGTCGGTATCGACGGTTTTATCGTTCCAGATCGCGGCAGTATGCAGCACCGCGTGGTTGTAGATCTCTCCTATCGCAGCGCAGTCTTCTTTGCAGGCGTGACGAACGATCATGATTAAACCTCTGTGTGTTGTTCACTATAGTATTACGTTGTTGCTACGATATTACACAACCGTATAGCCTGAACGCTACGGCATAAGCCATATTTTTTTGTTATCAAAAGCCCATTGAAATGCCGTTCATACACTATAGTATGACGTCATGAACACCATAACAGACACGATGAATCAACGGATTAGCGCAAGAATTCGCCTGGAGCGCGAGTCTCGCGGATGGTCCCTGAGCGAGCTTGCCGACCGGGCAGGCGTCTCCCGCGCCATGATCCATAAGATAGAGCGCGGGGACAGTAGCCCGACGGCCACCTTGCTTGCCCGCCTGTCAGGGGCGTTTGGCATCAGCATGTCCACGCTGATTGCCCGGGCCGAGATGCAGGAGGGCAAGCTGCTCCGCCTGGCAAACCAGCCCGTCTGGCGCGACCCGCAGACGCACTATCTCCGCCGCCACGTTTCTCCCCGCACCGATCTGCCCATCGACCTTGTTCAGGTTGAGCTGCCTGCGGGCAGCGATGTTCCGATGCCTGCATCTTCATACGCGCTGGCGCGTCAGCTTATCTGGCTGCAGTCCGGCGAGCTGGTGTTTCAGGAGGGCGATACGCGCCACGAGATGCACGCTGGAGACTGTCTGGAGCTGGGGCCGCCAAATGACTGCCGATTCATCAACGAAACGAATGAAACCTGTATCTATCTGGTTGTACGGCTTAACCAGTCTGGCTCGTAATGCTAATGCGGTAACGCCGATCGTGAGCCAGGCTGTAATGACATTTGTACCAGAAGGAGATCCCGATGAATCAACCTGTTTCGCAAAACCGCCGCTGGGTACTGGCCTCTCGTCCACAGGGCGCGCCGGTCGCGGAAAATTTTCGTCTGGAAACGCAGCCTGTTCCAGCGCCTGCTGAGGGGCAGCTTTTGCTCCGTACCGTCTGGCTGTCGCTGGACCCATACATGCGCGGCCGCATGAGCGATGCGCCATCCTATTCGCCTCCGGTAGAGCTGGGTGCGGTGATGGTGGGGGGCACGGTCAGCCGCGTTGAGCAATCCCGTCACCCGGATTTCAAACCCGGTGAGTGGGTGCTGGGCTACAGCGGCTGGCAGGCGTATGAACTTTCAGACGGCAGCGGCCTGGTGAAGCTCGGCGAAAGTCCGACTCATCCTTCCTGGGCGCTGGGTATTCTGGGCATGCCGGGCTTTACCGCCTATATGGGGTTACTGGATATCGGGCAGCCCAAAGCGGGCGAAACGCTGGTGGTCGCCGCGGCGACGGGCCCGGTGGGCGCGACCGTTGGGCAGATCGGCAAAATCAAAGGTTGCCGGGTGGTCGGCGTTGCCGGTGGTGCTGAAAAATGCCGCCATGCCGTTGAGGTCCTCGGGTTTGACCTGTGCCTGGACCACCACGCCGCGGATTTTGCCGAACAGCTGAAGCACGCCTGCCCGAAAGGAATTGACGTTTATTATGAAAACGTTGGCGGAAAGGTATTTGATGCCGTTCTGCCGTTGCTGAATACCTCCGCCCGCGTGCCGGTTTGTGGCCTGGTGAGCGGCTACAATGCGACGGGCCTGCCTGACGGGCCGGATCGCCTGCCGCTCCTGATGGCGACTATTCTGAAGAAACGCATTCGTATGCAGGGCTTTATCATCGGCCAGGACTACGGGCACCGCATTAAGGAGTTCCAGGAAGAGATGGGGCGCTGGGTGCAGGAGGGTAAAATTCACTATCGTGAACAGGTCACGGATGGGCTGGAGAACGCCCCCGAAACGCTGATTGGCCTTCTTGAAGGGCGCAACTTCGGCAAAGTCGTGATTCGCGTCGCGGGTGACAATAAATAAACAGCTTTATGGCGGGGTTTCCCGCCATATTTATTTGTGAAGATACGATATATTGTCTTTAATTAATGGACATGGCATTTCGCGCCTTCATCCCGGATGAGCCCGAAACCGATAAAAAAATGACGTTTGCTTTTTTTGCTGTTTTTACGTACTTCCCACCACCAGGCATGACGATACAGGATATATCGGACCAGCGTCGTTTTATTAAAACTGGCGTTTAAAAATAGCATTAAGTTTTAGCTACAGGAATTGAACATGCTTGATTTGGATCACTTAGAAAAAGCCCAAAGGATCAGTCTTACCATGCAAGTTGAACTCAGTTTGAAAGGCGCGTTAATTACGGGCTCACTCAAACCTGGGGCACGACTGATTACGAAAGAGATCGCCGATAAATTAGGTACCAGTATTACACCGGTTCGCGAGGCGCTTTTGCGCCTGGTGTCATCAGGGGCGTTACACGCCACGCCGGCGCAGGCATTTCTGGTTCCGGAGGTGTCGCTGGAGCGGTACAACGAGATTAACGCCATCAGAAAACAGCTTGAGCCAATGGCGGTTGCTGCCGCATGCCAGAATATGTCAGACGGCAAGCTGGAGACGTTGCGCAAAATGTCAGAGGTATTCCATGAGGCCATGCGCAACGGAAACGTTCAGCAGGCATTGCATGCGAACCGCGTCTTCCGGTTTACGCTGTATCAGTATGCGGAAATGCCCACGCTTAACGCGTTAATTGAACAGCTCTGGGTGCGCATCGGGCCCTGTATGAACTATCTTCACCAGGAGCTTAACGACATTAAAGCGTCGACCTATCACTATGATGAACTCCTTTCCGCCCTTGAGCGAAGAGATGTTGTCGCCAGCCAGAAGGCGATCGTTAAGGTGATTGATGAGGCGAATTCTCTTTTACAGCGACAATATTTTAACTAAGCGATTATTTAACAGAGCGACTATATACCGCGTCTAATTATTTATCTGGTGAATAACTCCTGATGGCTTATTGCCATCAGGAGCGTTATTTTATTTATAAAATAAACTTTTCTTTTTGCTTACTCGAAGCGATAAGAGACCGACAGGCCGACGCCGTAGTTACGGCCTGGTGCAGGCTCGTAATAACGCCCGTTGGATTCGTTGACAATAACTGAGCCGACGTACTCTTTATCGAACAGATTATCGACGCGACCAAAGACGTCCATGCCCCAGTTGCCGTAGTTGAATTTATACCCGGTATTTAGCCCGACCACGGTATACGACGGGGCTTTCGCCGTGTTCTCATCATCGGCCATGATATCGCTCATGTAGCGCACGTCAGAACCCGCGTACCAGCCCTCTTCAGGCTGCCAGCCAAACGAGGCGTAACCCATGTTGCGGGCGATGCCCGGCATGCGGTTACCGTTGCAGTCTGCGTCGCCGCATACGTTGGTGCGGTAGGTGGCGTCCAGATACGTCCACGCCAGCTTCAGCTTCCAGTTCTCAGCAAACTGCTGATCGAGGGAAACCTCCACACCCTGACGACGGGTTTTACCGGCATTTTTATAGCTGGTACGTCCGCCAGAGCTGGCGTCCACCACAATCTCATCATCCGTATCGGTGCGGAACAGGGCAGCGGTCAGCAGGCCATTGCCGATGCGGGTTTTGCTGCCCACTTCATAGGTGTTGTTGGTGGATGGCTTCAGGCCAATGTTCAGACCGCCCTGATTATCGGCGCGGTAGGAGAGCTCGTTGATGGTTGGCGTTTCAAAGCCACGCCCTGCAGCGGCGTACAGATTCCACGCGTCCGTCACGGCATATTTCACGGATCCGGCCGGGAGCCATTTGTGATAGCTTGCGTCGCCGCTGTCATCGCCATTGCCCGGCGTAACGTAATGGTCGTTGGAATCGAACCAGACCGAGCTGTAGCGCACCCCCGCATCCACTGACAGCTTCTGCGTCAGCTGCCAGCTCGTTTGCAGATACGGATCGACGTTCCACATCAGGTTACGTTCGTTACGACGTTTGTCACCCTTCACGCCGTAATCCGGCACGCCGTTGTTCATCACGAAGTTTTCGTATCCGCGACGATCTTCGCTCAGGTTTTCGTAGTTCAGACCGGTGGTAAAGGTGACCGGCACCAGCAGCTCGCCACGGTGCGTCCAGCGGGTATCAATGCCCTGATAGTGGCGCTGCATATCAATCACCCCGCCGGAGTGGGAAGGTTTGAGCTGCGGCTGATAGGGAATCGACTGGTACTGCGTCATTTCACGCTCGCCGGCGTACATCATCACGCTGAGGTCGTCCTGCGTGCTGAGCTGGCGGTCGTAGCGCAGGCCGGCCTGGGTCTGCTTAATAGTCTTACGCGTGTTGTACTGATCGCCGCGCGGAGACTGTCGCGGGTTGTCCCGCCACTCCTGATAGTTCAGGCCGCCCGGATCGTTGGCCTTCATGTCCACGCTGTTGAAGATAAGCGTCAGCTTGCTGACGTCATCAATCCGCACGCCCAGCTTAGCGTTGGCGAGGTTCTTCCGCGCGCCGCTGTGGTCGCGAAACCCTTTGGTGGTGAAGCGGGTGGTGGAAACGGTGTAATCCACATCGCCCGCGTGGGTGCCATCACCCATCGCGCCGGTGGCTTTCATGCCGTAGCGCCAGGTCCCGTAGCTGCCGTAATAGCTGCTGGCTTCAATGGTCGGCGGCTGCTGCCCGGTCTGGGTATTGATGTTAATCACGCCGCCGGAGGCGTTGCCGTACAGGGCAGAGAAGGGGCCGCGCAGCACTTCAACGCTCTCCACGCTGGAGAGATCGATGTTGGAGGTCTGGCCCTGTCCGTCCGGCATGGTGGCAGGAATACCGTCGACGTACATACGGATACCGCGCACGCCGAAGGTTGAGCGGGCGCCGAACCCGCGCATCGAAAGCTGGAGATCCTGGGCATAGTTCTGACGGTTCTGAATTTGCAGCCCCGGGACGCTGCCGAGGGACTCAGACAGGTTTATACGAGGCGCGGCCTGGCGCATATCGTCGCCATTAACGACGCTGACCGCCGCCGGGGTATCGAGTTCCGATACGGTTTGCGGCGTGGCGCTGACGATCATGGTTTGTTCATCCGCGCTCATTGCGCTAAGCGGCGCCAAAATAACGGGAACCAGCAGCAGCGGGAGAGAAGCCTTACGGGCAGAAATGATTTTCATGAATAAAACCGGTTGTGGTGTATAAACGAACCAAATGGAACATGTCCATACATGTTAAATGTTTTGTAAATGTTTTGAAAACTATAACCGCACATTGCGTTAATGAAAGGCGAAACGGGAAAGAAAAACTCCACATTCGTTTGATTAATGATTACTATTCTCATTATCAAAAGGCAATGCCACGACGTTGCCTGCCGGAAGTGATGTCAGCAGAAAACCCTCTTTTCAGAAAAGGAATTGTTATGTCTTTACGTCATCTGAGCTCGCCGCGTCTGAGCGTGTCGCTGCTGTCTGCCGCTTTACTGTTTGCCGGAACGTTCCAGGCGCATGCTGCCGAAGAGGTGCTGCGCAAAGCGGTGGGCAAAGGGGCGTATGAAATGGCGGTGAGCCAGCAGGAGAACGCGCTGTGGGTGGCAACGGCGCAAAGCCGTAAAACCGACAAGGGCGGCGTTGTCTATCGTCTCGATCCGGTCACGCTGGACGTCACGCAGGCCATTCATAGCGATCTCAAGCCCTTTGGCGCCACCCTTGACGGCGCGAGCCAGACGCTGTGGTTCGGCAACACCCTCAACGGCGCGGTAACGGCCATTGACGCCAAAACGGGCGACGTAAAAGGGCGTGTGGTTCTGGATGGACGTCAGCGTAGTGACACCGTTAAACCGCTGCAGCCGCGCCAGCTGGTGGCAGACGACAGCACCCACACCGTTTACATCACGGGCGTGGGGAAAGAGAGCGTGGTTTGGGTAGTGGATGGCACAACGCTGAAGCTGAAAGAGACCATTGCCAACACCGGTACGTACGGCACCGGCCTGGCCCTGGACGCGCAGGCGAAACGTCTCTATACCACGAATGCGGACGGCGAACTGGTGACGATTGATACGGCTAGCAACAAAATTATCAGCCGTAAAAAGGTGCAGGATGACGGGAAAGAGCACTTCTACCTGAATCTGAGCCTCGACGCTGCCCGTCAGCGCGCGTTCCTGACCGATTCAAAGCAGCCGGAAGTGCTGGTAGTGAGCCTGAAAGACGGCAGCGTGATCGAGAAAATCGCCGCGCCGGAATCGCTGGCCGTCCTGTTTAACCCGGCCCGCAACGAGGCCTACGTGACGCACCGTGAAGCCGGTAAGGTGAGCGTGATTGACGCGAAATCCTATAAGGTCACCAAAACCTTCGACACGCCGGTCTACCCGAACAGCCTGGCGCTCTCAGCGGATGGCAAAACCCTGTACGTGACGGTGAAACAAAAATCCACCCGCCAGCAGGAAGCCACCCAGCCTGACGATGTGATTCGTATTGCTCTGTAAGATGGGATTGCCCGGTGGCGCTGCCGCTTACCGGGCCTACAAAACCATGAAATGTAGGCCGGGTAAGGCGAAGCCGCCACCCGGCTTTTTTATTAACGCGAGGTTTCTTCTACCAGCGGCGCGTCGTGTTTTTCATCGTCAGGATGAACCGGCGCGGTGCTGTGGATTTCGTGAACGCGTTTACGCACGCCAAACCAGCCGGCAATCAGCAGCACGGCCAGCAGCGGAATGGTCGCGATGGTGTAGGTGCCGTTCGGGTAGTCGAACGCCATCAGCACCAGCACGCTGAACAGGAAGAGCAGGGTGAGCCAGGAGGTCACCGGCGCGCCAGGCAGCTTAAAGCTGACGTCAGCCGCTTTCCCTTCTTTAATGGCTTTACGCAGACGCATCTGGCAGACCACGATAAAGGCCCAGGACGCGATAATACCCAGCGCGGCCACGTTCAGAACGATTTCGAAGACCTGAGACGGGACCAGGTAGTTCAGGAACACGCCGAAGACGTAGACCACCAGCGTCGCGAGAATACCGGCGTACGGCACGTGCTGCTTGCTCATTTTTGACATGAACTTCGGCGCAGAACCGCCCATGGACATGGAGCGCAGGATGCGACCGGTAGAGTAAAGGCCGGAGTTCAGGCTGGAGAGCGCCGCCGTCAGCACCACGATGTTCATGATGCTGCCTACGTAAGGCACGCCCAGCTTAGAGAAGAAGGTCACGAACGGGCTCTGACCTGCCTGATAGGCGTTCCACGGCAGCAGCAGAACCAGCAGCACCACGGAACCCACGTAAAACAGACCGATACGCCAGATCACGCTGTTGATGGCCTTTGGCACCATCGTCTGCGGATCTTTACATTCCCCTGCCGCGGTACCCACCAGCTCGATGGAGGCAAAGGCGAACACGACGCCCTGAACCAGCACCAGCGCAGGCAGCAGGCCGTGCGGGAAGAATCCGCCGTTATCGGTTATCAGATGGAAGCCGGTGGCATTGCCGTCCAGCGGCTTACCGCTGCCGAGGAAGACGGTACCCACAACCAGGAACACCACGATGGCCAGCACTTTTACCAGCGCAAACCAGAACTCCATCTCCGCGAACCACTTCACGCCGATCATGTTCATGGTGCCGACAATCGCCAGCGCGCCAAGCGCAAAGACCCACTGCGGCACATCGCCAAACGCGCCCCAGTAGTGCATATACAGCGCAACGGCGGTGATATCGACAATACCGGTCATCGCCCAGTTAACGAAGTACATCCAGCCCGCCACGTAGGCCGCTTTTTCACCGAGGAATTCACGGGCGTAAGAGACGAAGCTTCCACTGGAGGGGCGATGGAGTACCAGTTCGCCCAGCGCGCGTAGAATGAAGAAAGAGAAGATCCCGCACACCAGATAGACCAGGGCGAGAGCCGGGCCAGCCATCTGCAGACGTGCACCCGCACCTAAAAACAGACCCGTTCCGATAGCGCCGCCGATGGCGATCATTTGAACCTGACGGTTGCCCATCGCTTTGTGGTAGCCCTCTTCGTGGGAGTTCAACCAGCGACGTTTAGCAGCATGATGATCGGCTGCGCTTTTATTGCTTGTTTTCATTGAGTTACCTGTTTGCCTGTCTGAACCATTATCGTGATAGTCCTGCCTGGCAGAAAGCAATACAAACGATTGCTTCTGCGCAAACACATGTCGCCTTCCCAGTCATTCTGCGTATGGATAAGGCGAAACATGGCGAGGCATCCTACCTGCAATTCATAAGCGACGCAAAATATAACCGTGCCGAAAGTGATGCACGTCGAAGGAAATCGTGTGGTCAGAGCAGACGGCGATCGCAACACGCTGAATCGTGGCGCATTTTTAGACAAAACAGTTGCGGGGTTGATTATTTAATCATCAGATTCGCTTAATAATTACCAGGTGGTAAAGTTTATGGCTGCCGCAGGGCATCCAGCAGTAACCTGAAAGCGGTAGTGTGCTGGCGACGGCTGGGATAATAAAGATGGTACCCTTCAAAAGTGGGGCACCACGGCTCAAGGACGCTGACTAACCGCCCGTCATTCAGCGCAGCCAGAACCGACGCTTCAGGCACGTAGGCGAGTCCGAGGCCATTCTCAGCGGCGTCGATGCGCTGGGACAGGCTGTTCAGCGTAAGCTGCCCCTCAACCCGCACGCGCAGCTCGCGCCCGTCGCGTTCAAATTCCCACTGATACAGCCCCCCACGCGTGGGCAGGCGCATGTTGATGCAGCGGTGGTCAGCGAGCTGCTCCGGCGTCTGCGGAACGCCAAAGCGTGCCAGATAATCCGCGGAGCCGACGACGGCCATGCGCATGTCCGGGGCGATACGCACCGTAATCATATCTTTTGCCACCTGTTCACCCAGGCGTACTCCCGCGTCGAAACGGCCGTCCACGATATCCGTCAGGCCGTTATCGACCGTCACCTCGACGCTAATCTCCGGATACTGCAGCATAAACCTCTTCAGTACCGGCCAGAGCACGGCGTCCATCGCGTGCTCGCCGGCGACGATGCGGACAGCGCCTGCGGGTTTGTCGCGGGCGCTACGAAGCACCGCAAGCTCCTGCTCGATCTCCCGCAAGTGCGGGCTTAAGCGCGCAAAGAGCTGCTCACCCGCCTGGGTGGGCGCTACGCTGCGGGTTGTGCGGGTTAACAGGCGCACGTCCAACCGCGCTTCAAGCTTGCGCATGGCATGGCTAAGGGCCGATTGCGAAACGCCCAGCTGCGCCGCTGCGCGCGTAAAGCTGCGCTCGCGGGCAACCACCATAAAAGAGAGCAGGTCGTTGAAGTTATCTTTTAGCATCGCGGTTGCCTCTATTTATGAATTTCAATCATATTTCCTATCTGATTATGCACGCTAATCGTTCGGAATGCTTTGCGCTACTGTTAACGCAACAGACAACGAGGAGCACAAGATGAAAATTATCCGCAGCGGTTCATTACCTTCAGCACAGGGGCCGGAAGCCTGGTTCACCGGCACCGTCCGCATTGACGCGCCCTTTCAGGCGACCGAACCTGCCCGCGTCGGCGGGGCAACCGTGACCTTTGAGCCGGGCGCGCGCACGGCATGGCATACGCATCCCCTGGGGCAAACGCTGATTGTGACGCAGGGGCGCGGCTGGCTACAGGAGTGGGGCAAAGCGGCGGAAGTGCTGAACCAGGGCGATATCGCCTGGATCCCACCCGGCGTGAAGCACTGGCACGGGGCAAGCGCGCAAACGGCGATGACGCACATCGCCATCGCCGAATCGGAAAACGGCAGCCCGGTAGCGTGGCTGGAAAAAGTCACCGACGAGCAGTACCCGAACGACTAACCGCCAAACACGGCAATCGCCTGCTTAAGGCGCGTCGCGCGCTGCGTCAGGTGATTCGCGGCGTGGGTGACGTTATCCACCATCCCCGTATTGGTGAGGGTCATGGCGCCGATACGGGAGATGGACGCGTTGATGAGCGTTAGCGCCTGGGTTTGCTCCTGCGTGGCGTGGCCGATCTCCTTAATAAGGGAGGAGACCTGCAGAACGTTTTCGATCATCACCGTCAGCTGCGTTTCGGTCTGTTCCACTTTCTCCACGCCCGCGTTGACGCTGGCAACGTTTTTCTCAATCAGCGCTTTGATCTCTTTCGCCGCCGTCGCCGAGTGCTGCGCAAGATTGCGCACCTCAGCCGCCACCACGGCAAACCCGCGCCCGGCCTCACCGGCGCGCGCCGCTTCAACGGCAGCATTCAGCGCAAGAATATTGGTCTGAAAGGCAATACGATCGATAACGCCGATAATATCGACAATCTGGCCGTTATCCTGCGAGACGGACTGCATCATACCGATGGTTTCTTTCATCATCGCTTCACCGCAGCGGGCGCTGGCGCGGGTGCGATCCGCCATCTCCGTGGCCTCTTTCGCGGTTTCCGCCGTCTGCTTCACCGCGCTGGCGATCTCCTCCACCGCAGAAGCGGTTTGCTGCAGAAAGTCTGCGCTCTCTTCGGAGCGCGTCTGCAGCGCTGCACCTTCTTTCGCGACCTGCTGGCTGATGGTGCCAATCCCGCTGATTTGCGCCCCGACGTCGTCGACCAGCGAATTCAGGTTTAAACCGGACTGATTCACCAGGCGCATCATCAGCCCGATGTCATCGATCCTGTCAAAATGGTAATAGGTCGTTTTACGCCCTGAAACCACGCTCTGCATCTGTTGCACGATGGATTTTAACGGCCGGGCGATCTGCGCGTGTAGATAACAGGCGAGGGCAATAAACAGCAGCACCAGACTTCCGGCCTGAACGCGACTATCCGAGAATAAATATATCGCCAGGCAGGAGAGTAATGCTGTTGCTGCAATACCAAGGTGGATTCGTTTGCCGGTGCTGAGACGTTTAAAGAGCGACATAAAGGAAAATAAACCGCGCCGGATTAACAGCCCTTTATAAAAACGATGATGTTTTAATTCATTATTACGTACTTTCTCATACAGTTTTTCACTGGCCGCGATCTCTTCCCGGGAGGGAATATTCCGCACGGAAATATAGCCCGTGAGGGTTTCATCCTGCCAGACCGGCGTCACGTTAGCCCGCACCCAGTAATGGTCGCCATTCTGACGACGATTTTTCACCATCCCCGTCCAGGTCTCACCCTGCTGCAGGGTAAACCACATATCACCAAACGCCCCGGCAGGCATGTCGGGATGGCGGATGAGGTTATGCGGTTCACCCAGCAGATGTTCTTCTTTATATCCACTGGCTTCAATAAAAGCGGAATTGGCATAGGTAATATGACTTTCTGTATCGGTGGTCGACATTAGCGTCGAACCATCGTTAAGCAAATACTCGTTTTGTGTAACGGGAGTGTTACGCCTCATGAGTAACTCCATAATTATGTGCAAGAATAAAAACACCCGGAAAACGCTCAGGTAAGATTAATATGATTATTTTTATAGCTGTCAGGGGCTATTCTCTCTGAAATTAATATTATTCGAAATAGCCCCATTAATTATTTTTATAGGGTTAGTTACAGCGAATGTAATAAAAATGAAAATATTTCCAGACGCGCTTTTTTGAACCGCTTTAAATAAATGACCTAAGCCAAACTGAAAGAGGGAGATCGCCTCCCAGGGAAAATTGCCCTGCTGAAATAGCGTTTCGTTAACAGGATGAAAACGTTATTATTTAGTCAGTTTTCGTTAACGGGGTGAGGCTTAAGTGAAAATTAACGTCATCGGAACCAGCGGGAGTGGAAAAAGCACCCTGGCGAAGCAGATTGCGGCCGAACTGGCGATTCCCTATATCGAGATGGACAGGCTCTACTGGCGCCCCGAGTGGCAGGGTACTCCGGACGATCTCTTTGAGGAAAAGCTGGAGCAGGCGCTACGGGCGTCGCCAGACTGGGTGCTTGACGGTAACTATAACCGCACGCGGCCCATTAAATGGCGTAACGTCGACGTTGTGGTGTGGGTAGATTACGGGTTTGTCCGCACACTCTGGCAGGCCGTCATAAGGGCCATCAAACGGGCATGGCACAAGCACGAGCTCTGGCCCGGCACGGGGAACAAAGAGAGTTTTCGGCGCGCGTTCTTCAGCAGAGAGTCCATTATCATCTGGACGATGAAAACCTGGCGCAATAACCGCACGCGTTATGAAGCCGATCTGCAAGATCCGCGCTACGCGCATATCCGCTTTGTCCGCATAACCCGCCGCGAGCAGGCGGAAACGCTGCTTGCCTCCCTAAAGTCTTATTCTTAGCATGGTTTTATATATCTGATTTCCGGCAAACCAAATGTAAATTAATTGTTTCTCAGTGGTGAAATGCGCCTTTAATAATGTCGACATGTTAAGTCAAACGAGAACGCAACATGTCATGGCGAATCAGCATTCTGGATAAAAGCCCCATCGCTGAAAATGAAACGGCTGCCGATGCACTGGCGCGTACCCTTGCGCTGGCGCAGCAGGCAGAAAATCTGGGCTATCACCGCTTCTGGATTGCCGAACACCACAATACCCCACAGCTTGCCAGCCCTTCACCGGAGCTGCTGATTGCCTGGATCCTCGGGCAAACCACGCGGATTCGCGTCGGCTCCGGCGGCGTGATGCTTCAGCACTACAGCCCTTATAAAGTTGCCGAGAATTTCAACGTCCTGGCCGCGCTGGGGCCGGGCCGCGTGGATCTCGGCGTCGGAAAAGCCCCCGGCGGCCTGCCGCTCTCGACCCGCGCGCTGCAGCAGGGTCTGAATCAACAGGAAAAGGGCAGCTTTGCCGAACAGCTGGCCCAGCTCGATCGCTGGATCCGTCCTGAACATCAGTCAACAGAAGAAGCTGTGCTTGCCACGCCGCTGCCGCCGTCACCCGCGCAGGGTTTCCTGCTGGGAGCGAGCACTGAAAGCGCGCTGCTGGCCGCCCGGCTTGACTGGCACTTTGTCTTCGCCGCGCACCTGAACGGCGATCCGGACTTGCTGCGTGAGGTAATCGCCACCTGGCGTGAAAACAGCACCCGCGAGGCGATTGTGGCGGTGCAGGCGATTGTCGCGCCGACGCAGGCCGAAGCGGAAGCGCTGGCGCAGAAGGTGGAAGTGTGGGGCGTTGAGCTGACCAACGGACAGCGCGTCACCGTCGCCAGCGAAGAGCAGGCTTACGCGTTTGCGCGCCAGGCGGGAAGTGAACCGGTGCGCATTGCGCGTCGGGCGCAATCTCTGCTGGCGGGCACGGCGGAATTCGTGCTCGAACACCTGAACGCCCTCCATGAAACGTGGGGCATTGACGAATTTATTATTGATACACCGATTGCGAATGGCGCCACGCGCGTGGCGTCCCTGCGGCTGCTGGCCGAGGCGCGTCTTAACAGGGAGGTTACAGTATGAGCTTTGGCGAACAGCTGATTGCCTGGCGGCGCGAGCTGCACCAGAACCCGGAGCTGTCGGGTCAGGAAGTGGAAACCACCGCGCGCCTGCGCCAGTGGCTGACAAACGCGGGCATTGCGCCGCTGCCTTATGAGCTTTCGACCGGGCTGGTGGCGGAAATCGGCACCGGCAGCAGGCTGATTGCGCTGCGCGCAGACATTGATGCTCTGCCGATAGAGGAGCGCAGCGGCGTGCCGTTTAGCTCGCAACGTGCGGGGGTGATGCATGCCTGCGGACACGACATCCACACCAGCGTGATCCTCGGCGCGGCGCTGAAGCTGAAAGAGCGTGAAGCGTCGCTCGACGGGCGAGTGCGGATCCTGTTCCAGCCTGCGGAAGAGAACTTTGGCGGCGCGAAGAGCATGGTGCGGGCCGGTGCCCTGCGCGACGTGAGCGCGATTTTCGGTATGCATAACGAGCCCGGCCTGCCGGTCGGCGAGTTCGCCACCCGCGGCGGGCCGTTCTATGCCAACGTCGACCGTTTCGTGATCCGCATTACCGGCAAGGGCGCGCACGCCGCACGTCCGCACGAAGGCAACGACGCCATCGTGCTGGCGAGCCAGCTGGTGACGGCGCTGCAGAGCGTTGCCAGCCGCAACGTCAATACGCTGGATTCGGTGGTGCTGAGCGTCACGCGCATCGCCGGCGGCAACACCTGGAACGTGCTGCCGGAAAGCGTCGAGCTGGAGGGCACGCTGCGAACCCACCGCACGGAAGTGCAGCAGAACGTGAAGGCCCGCGTGGGCGAAATTGCCGCCGGGTTTGCCAGCGCCTTTAGCGCGCAGATCGATATCACCTGGTATGCCGGGCCCACCGCGCTGGTGAATGACGAACGCTGGGCCGATTTTGCCACCTCGGTTGCCCGGGAAGCCGGTTACGAAACCCGGCACGCGGAGCTGCACATGGGCGGGGAAGATTTCGCGGTCTATTTGCAGTCCATTCCCGGCGCGTTTGTCAGCATTGGCAGCAACAGCCCGTTTGGTTTACATCACCCGGCGTTTAACCCGGATGAAGCATTAATTGAGCCCGCTGCCCGCTATTTTGCACAGCTTGCGGAAAAAGCCCTGCAACACGTTTAATTCAGAAGAGGTGAATATGTCTGCACATCGTCAACTGCGGCTCGGGACCATTTTGCATGGTGCATCCGGGAATATGTCCGCCTGGCGTCACCCTGCGGCCGTCGCCGATGCCAGCATCAATTTTGATTTCGTTAAGGCGACGGCGTTAAAGGCGGAAGAGGGCAAACTCGATTTCTTATTCGTTGCCGACGGCCTTTATATTAACGAAAAGTCGATCCCGCATTTTTTAAACCGGTTTGAACCGCTGACGGTGTTATCCGCGCTCGCCAGCATCACCTCGCGCCTGGGGCTGGTGGGAACCTTATCCACCTCCTACAGCGAGCCCTTTACCACGGCGCGTCAGTTCGCCAGCCTCGACCATCTGAGCAACGGCCGCGCGGGCTGGAACGTGGTGACCTCACCGCTGGAAGGGTCGGCGAAGAACTTTTCCCGCGAAAAACACCCGGAACACGCGCTGCGCTACCGGATCGCCGATGAGTATCTCGACGTGGTGAAAGGGCTGTGGGATTCCTGGGAAGGTGATGCGTTCGTACGTAATAAAGAGAGCGGGCAATTCTTTGACGCGTCAAAGCTTCACGCCCTGGATCACCACGGTGATTTCTTCCAGGTCGCCGGGCCGCTGAATATTGGCCGCACCCCGCAAGGGCGTCCGATTGTATTCCAGGCCGGCGCGTCGGATGACGGGAAAAAGCTGGCGGCGAAACACGCCGATGCCATTTTTACCCATCACGAAACCGTCGAGGAAGCAAAGGCGTTTTATCGCGACGTGAAGCAGCAGCTGGAAACGCACGGCCGCCGCGCCTCTGATTTACATATTTTCCAGGGCGTCAGCGTTATTGTGGGTAAAGACGCCGATGACGTGGAAAACCAGTATCAAACCACGGCGGCGCTGGTGTCGATTAACGATGCCCTTAATTACCTCGGGCGTTATTTTGAACATCATGATTTCAGCCAGTATCCGCTCGACGAACCGTTCCCGGATATCGGCGACTTAGGCAAAAACAGCTTCCGCAGCACCACCGATGAAATCAAGCGTAACGCCCGCGAGCGCAGCCTGACCCTGCGTCAGGTGGCGCTGGAAGCCGCTTCGCCGCGCCCGCGCTTTTCCGGTACGCCGGAGGAGGTTGCGGACGGCCTGCAGGCCTGGTTCGAAGGCTATGCCGCAGACGGCTTCATCATTCAGGGCGGTACGCCGGACACCTTCCCGCGCTTTGTTGACCAGGTGGTGCCCGTGTTACAGGCCCGCGGCCTGTTCCGCACCGACTACCCGGGCACCACGCTGCGCGAAAGCTTAGGCCTGGACGAGCCGAAAAACGCCTTCACACAACAATAAAAGAGAACACCGCTATGCAGAAAACATCGCTTATTCTGGCGCTCGCGCTGGCCTTTACCCCTGCCGTCTGGGCAGAGAATGTAAATATTAACGGCACCGGCGTGAGCATTGAGGCTAATAAAACGCCGATCAACACCGCCAAAAACGGTGATGCCATCGCCCAGCTGCCGAAAGACTACCGCTTCGCCGTGCCGGGCAAATTCACCGTGGCGGTGGCCGCACTTAATTCGCCGCCGCTGACGGTCTTCTCCGATGACAACAAAACGCTGTTGGGAAGCGAGGTCGACGTTGCGCGTCTGGTGGCGGACAGCCTCGGGCTGGAGCTGAACGTGGTGCCGACCTCCTGGGAAGACTGGCCGCTGGGCGTGGCCTCAGGGAAATACGATGCGGCCATCAGCAACATCACCGTCACCAAAGAACGCAAACTGAAGTTTGATTTTGCCACCTACCGCAAGGATTCCCTCGGCTTCTACGTGAAATCTACCAGCCCGATTACGTCCATTGAGAAAGCGGAGGACATCGCCGGGCTGCGCATTATCGTGGGCTCCGGCACGAATCAGGAAGCCATTCTGCTGGCATGGAATGCTGAAAACCTGAAGAAGGGGCTGAAACCTTTTACCCCGATCTACACCAAAGACGATGCGGCACAAACCCTGGCGATCCAGTCCGGGCGCGCGGACGCCTTCTTTGGCCCGAACGTGATTGGCGCGTGGAAAGCCGCGCTGACGGGTAAAACCAAGCTGGTCGGCAGCGTCGACGGCGGCTGGCCGAAGGCGGCGCACATCGCGGTAACGCTGAAAAAAGGCAGCGGCCTTGTCGAGCCGGTACAAACCGCGCTGAACGGCGCTATCAAAAGCGGCGATTACGACAAGGTGCTGAACCGCTGGGGTGAGGGCGTTGAGCGCATCCCGAGTTCAGAAGTGAACCCTGCTGGCCTGGGTGATTAAGGAGGCGCGATGAGCGAACAATTTCGTGATGTTTCGCCGGAAGATGCCGAACTCCAGCCCATTATCGAGGGGTTGTTCGGTGAATACGCGGCCCGTTACGGGGACTACTTCTCTAAGGATGCGGAAGTCGAGCTGACGGAGTGGTATCTGGCGCCGCAGGGGCTGTTTATCGTCCTGGAGCGCGATGGTGAAATCATCGCCACCGGCGCCTACAAGCCCTTTGACGAGCGGACCGCAGAGATTAAACGTATCTGGACCAACAAATCCCTGCGTCAGCAGGGACTTGCCGGGCGCGTGGTGCAGGAGCTGGAGCGCAGGGCGGTGCTGGCAGGGTATAGCCATATCTACCTGACAACCGGTTTTCGCCAGCCGGAGGCGGTCAGGCTCTATATCAGCCAGGGCTACCAGCCGCAGTTCGATCTGAACCGGGATCCGGAAGAGTATAGCCAGCCGCCGTTTGACGGCCGGCTGCGCTTCACCAAAACGCTGGTACGCGAAGCGTTCAGTCAAACCGCATGAGGAACGACGATGAGCAACGTTGAAACCATTAAGGTGGTCCCGGCGCGATATCCGCTGCGGGCCGTCGGCGCCGCGGTGGCGCTGTTTGTCCTGGCGGTCGTCATACAGTCCGTGGCCTTTAACCCGCGCTGGGAGTGGGGGTATTCGCCCGCTGGTTCTTTGACCCGGTGATCCTCGAAGGCGTCGGCCAGACCCTGCTGCTGACGCTGATCGGCACCGCGCTGAGCGTGGTCATTGGCGGCATGCTGGCCCTGGCGAGACTCTCTTCGTCCTGGCTGCTGAGCAGCCTGGCGTGGGCCTACATCTGGCTGTTCCGCTCTCTGCCGCTGATCGTGGTGCTGATCATTCTCTACAACTTTTCCTATCTCTACGACACGCTCTCTCTCGGCGTGCCGTTCACCGGCATCACCTGGGGCAGTTTTGAAACCATTAACGTGCTGGGGCAGTTCTCCACCGCCGTGGTAGGGCTCACCCTGGTGCAGAGCGCCTATACCGCCGAGATCATTCGCGGCGGATTCCTCGGCGTCGACCACGGGCAATATGAAGCGGCCGCCGCGCTCGGCCTGCCGGCCTGGCGCCGCACGGTGCGCATTATTTTGCCGCAGGCGCTGCGCACCATTCTGCCTTCGGGATTCAATGAGATCATCAGCCTCGCCAAGGGCACGGCGATGGTCTACGTCCTGGCGATGCCGGAGCTGTTTTATACCATCCAGATGATTTACAACCGCACGCAGGAGGTGATCCCGCTGTTGATGGTCGGAGCCGCCTGGTACCTGGTGATTACCACCGTCTTGTCCGCTATCCAGTACGGTGTTGAACGCGCGCTCGCCCGCAGCGAACGCCGCTCTGCCGTTAATCAGAACCGCGCCACCCGTCGTAGCCGTTCTGTCACCACCGCACCAGCACAGGAGCCCGTCCATGCAAGCCTCTCCTGAAGGACACATTTCGATTACCGGCGTCAGCAAGTATTTCGGTCGCCATAAGGCGCTCGACAACGTCACGCTTGAGATCCCGCCCGGATCCGTGACGGTGATCCTCGGGCCGTCCGGCTCGGGCAAATCGACGCTGCTGCGCACCATTAACCACCTGGAGCGCGTCGACGAAGGCTTTATCCAGATAGACGGCGATTACATAGGCTATCGCCGTCAGGGCGACCGGCTCTACGAGCTTAAAGAGAAGGAGATCCTCAAGCAGCGCATCAACGTGGGCTATGTGTTCCAGAACTTCAACCTCTTCCCGCACCTCACGGTGCTGGAAAACCTGATAGAGGCGCCGGTCGCGCATAAAAAGCTCAGCAAAAAAGAGGCGGTGGAAAGGGCGTTCAGCCTGCTGGACGTGGTTGGGCTGCGGGATAAAGCGGACGCCTGGTCCCGCCATCTTTCCGGCGGCCAGCAGCAGCGAATTGCCATTGCCCGCGCGCTGGCGCTGCGCCCGCGCGTGATGCTGTTTGATGAACCCACCTCGGCGCTGGATCCGGAGCTGGTGGGGGAAGTGCTGGACGTGATCAAAAAGCTGGCCCGGTCCGGCACCACGCTGGTGGTGGTCACCCACGAGATCGGCTTTGCCCGGGAGGTGGCGGATCAGGTGGTGTTTATGGTCGACGGAAAAATTGTGGAGCAGGGCAGCAGTGACGAGGTGCTGAATCATCCATCGCATCCGCGAACGCGCCAGTTTCTCTCCAAAGTCTTATAAGGAGCACCAATGAAATACGGACTTCTGGCGGGGCTGATTTTTTCAGCCGCCAGCCACGCCAGCATTGATTTAAAAGCCAACGAGCAGCCGCTGCCGATGACGGTCGATCCGCAGGCGGTGGCGAAGATCCCCGCGAATTACCGGTTCGTTGAACCGGGGACGCTGACGGTCGCCATTTCGGCGCTGAACTCCCCGCCGCTGGCGCTGCTGGCCAGCGATAACCGAACGCGGATTGGCAGCGACCCGGATATCGCTCGCCTGCTGGCGGGCAGCCTGGGGCTGAAGCTGAAGCTGGTACCGACGGCGTGGGAGGACTGGCCGCTGGGGATCGCCTCGGGGCGCTACGACGTGGCGCTGGTGAACATTGCGGTGACCGAACAGCGGAAAGAGAAGTTCGATTTTGCAACCTACCGCGTCGATTCGCTGGCGTTTTCGGTGAAATCCACCAGCGAGGTGCAGTCCATTAAAAACGCGGAAGATCTGGCGGGGAAAAAGGTGATTGTCGGCTCTGGTACTAATCAGGAACGTATCCTGCTGGGCTGGAACGAAGAGAACCAAAAGGCAGGGCGGGCACCTGCGCTGCCGGTCTATCTCCAGGACGATGCCTCGGGCAATCTCTATATTCAGTCCGGCAGGGCGGACGTGTTCTTCGGGCCGCAGTCGGTCTCGGCCTATAAAGCCGCGCTCACCGGCAAGACCCGCGTGGTCGGTTTAGGGCCGAAAAAAGCCTATGTCGCGACCACCACCAAAAAAGGCAACGAGCTGGTGTACGCCCTGCAGGCCGCGCTGAACGGTGCGATTACGCGCGGAGATTACCAGAAGGTGCTGGCGCGCTGGGGCGAGCAGGGCGAAGCGGTAGCACAATCGGAGGTCAACCCGCCTGGGATAACCTACTAATGGTGCTCTACACTTAGGGTTTTCATCCCTCACCCTCAGGGGGCAACATGATTAAACTCTATGGCGTACCCGGCTGGGGCTCGGCAATCAGTGAAGTGATGCTAACCCTGGCTGATATCCCTTATCAATTTATCAACGTGGACGGGTTTGATCAGCCCGGTCCGCAGCGTGAGTTGCTGCACAAGCTGAACCCGCTGTGCCAGGTGCCGACGCTGGAGCTGGAAAATGGCGCCATCATGACCGAAACGGCGGCGATTGCCCTGATGGTGCTCGACAGGTGTCCCGATCTCGCCCCGCCCGTAGGTCAGGCTGAACGCCAGCAGTTTCAGCGTTTGCTCATCTGGTTTGTGGCGAACGTCTATCCCACGTTTACGTATGCCGACTATCCCGAACGCTGGGCGCCGGACGCGCCGGAGCAGCTGCAGAAAAACTGCATCGAGTACCGGAAATCCCTCTATTTGTGGTTCGAAGAACAGCTCAGCGCTGCCCCGTTTGCGCTGGGTGAACGGCTGACGCTGCTGGACGTGTATATTGCGGTGGCGCGCACCTGGGGACCCCGACACGCCTGGTTTGCGGCCAATACGCCGAAACTAACGGCCGTCGCGGATACCGTATGCCAGCTGCCGGAACTGCACAAGGTGTTAAAGGTCAACGATATTATCTGATAACGTGGAGCCCTGACTCACAACTGGAAGCCTGCATATGCCACACGTAGATATCAAATGTTTTCCCCGTGATTTGAACGACGAACAAAAAACCGCCCTGGCGGCGGATATTGCCGAGGTGATTATTCGCCATTTCAACAGCAAAGACAGTTCCGTGTCGGTGGCGTTGAACCAGGTGAATCAGGAGGACTGGAAAGCGCAGGTCTGGGATACCGAAATAGGACCGAAGCTGGACGAGCTGATTAAGAAGCCCGGCTACTCAATGTAGGATCTTTGTGCCGGGGAGCGGATCCGTTCTTCCCCGGCTTTCCCCGCCTGTCATCCCGCTTTTCGCAAAAATCGATAAAAATGCGTTTTGTCTTATCCGCTACACTTTACGTTTCTGACTGACATTTCATAAATCCTTAGGAAAGATCTTCAACAGAATCAGTTAAGGACAGACACGTTAAAGGATAATTTTCTGATGACAAAATTACCGCGGTTTTCCCTCGCTTTTCTTCACCCCCGTTACTGGCTCAGCTGGGCCGGCATTGCCGCGCTGTGGCTCATCATGCTGCTGCCTTATCCGCTGTTGTTTCGAATCGGTCACGGCCTTGGGCGGCTGGCGATGCGCCTGCTCCCCCGGCGCGTCGAGATTGCCCGCCGCAACCTTGAGCTTTGCTTTCCTGAGATGAATGAGAATGAACGCGAGACGTTGCTGCAGCGTAATTTTGAATCGGTAGGCATGGGGGTGATCGAAACCGGGATGGCATGGTTCTGGCCGGCGTGGCGGGTGCAGAAATGCTATACCGTGGTGGGCTATGAGCACATGGAAAAGGCGCGGGCGAAAGGCAATGGCGTGGTGCTCGTGGGCATGCATTTCCTCACCCTTGAGCTGGGCGCGCGGATCTTTGGCATGCTTAACCCCGGCATTGGGGTGTATCGTCCTAACAATAACGCGCTGCTGGACTGGCTGCAGACGCGCGGGCGCCTGCGTTCCAATAAAACCATGCTCGACCGCTATGATTTAAAAGGCATGATCCGCTCGCTGAAGCAGAATGAAATTTTGTGGTACGCCCCGGATCACGACTATGGCAAAACCAATAGCGTCTTCGTGCCGTTTTTTGCGGTGCCGGATGCCGCCACGACGGCGGGCAGCTATATGCTGGTCAAAAGCGCGCGGCCTGCCGTCATCCCCTTCGTGCCGCGGCGCAGGGCGGACGGCTCAGGTTACGAGCTGATTATTCTGGAGGATATCGGTGAAGCGCTGCAGGGGGGAGATAAAGAATCCGTTGCGACGCAGATGAACAGGGCAATTGAGCGCGCGGTACGGATGGCGCCAGAGCAGTATATGTGGCTGCACCGTCGCTTCAAAACGCGTCCTGAAGGCCAGCCTGACCGGTATGCCCGCCGCAAAACGGCGGCACCGCGGGCTGATATTCTGTCCGTCGACGATTTTTCCGACCGCTCGGGCGTACAACATTAAAACAGCACCAGGGCCCTCACCGCGCGGTGAGGGCATGACCGATCCTACAGCGCGGAGCGGCGGTAAGGCGCATAGTCCGCCTGCCACCAGGTCTTCTCGATGCGCGCCATCAACGTCTCATCATCTATCGCCGGGGCAACGCCCTGGGCAATTGCGGCCCGTGCCACGGCGACGGCTATCTGGCGTGACACCGTTTCAATACAGTCAACCGGCGGCAGCAATCCCCCTTTTTCCGTTGTGACCAGCGGAGACTGCGCCGCCAGGCTGCGGCTTGCTGCCATCAGCATCTCTTCGGTTACCCGGCGCGCGTTACAGGCCAGAACCCCTAATCCCAGCCCCGGGAAAATATAGGCGTTGTTACACTGGGCGATGTCGTACTGCGTGTCCTGCCAGAAGACCGGGGCAAACGGGCTGCCGGTAGCCACCAGCGCGGCGCCCTGAGTCCAGGCGATAAGATCCTGCGGCTGAGCCTCCGCCCGTGACGTCGGGTTCGAAAGCGGCATGATAATCGGGCGCGGGCAGTGGCGATGCATCTCTTTGACAATCTCTTCGCTAAACAGCCCCGGCTGGCCCGAAACGCCAATCATCACCGTTGGGTGTGCGTTCTTCACTACGTCCAGCAGGGAAATATTCTTCGTCTCTACCTGCCAGCGGCTAATGGCGTCGCGCGCGGTGAGCAGGTTTTTCTGGAAATCGAGCAGGTTGGTCATGTCGTCGGTCAGCAGGCCGAAGCGATCGACCATGAAGATCCGGCTGCGGGCTTCGGACTCGGTCAGGCCGTCATCCACCATTAGCGCCACAATTTTTTCTGCTATCCCGCATCCGGCGGAACCGCTGCCCAGGAAGACCACGCGCTGGTCGCGAATGCGCGTGCCCGCGGCATGGGCCGCCGCAATCAGCGTACCTGCGGTAACGGCTGCCGTTCCCTGAATGTCATCATTGAAGCAGCACAGCTGGTCGCGGTAGCGCTGGAGCAGTCTGGTGGCGTTTTTCTGGGCAAAGTCTTCAAACTGCAGAAGAACGTTGGGCCAGCGCGCCCTGACGGTGCTGACAAACATATCCATAAACTCGGCGTATTGATCGTCGCTGATGCGCGGATGACGCCAGCCCATGTACATCGGGTCGTCCAGGTGCTGCTGATTATTGGTACCGACGTCCAGCATGATCGGGAGGGTAGAGGCCGGATGGATCCCCCCGCAGGCGGTATACAGCGACAGCTTGCCAATCGGGATGCCCATTCCGCCGATACCCTGATCGCCAAGCCCTAAAATACGTTCCCCATCCGTCACTACAATTACGCGGATGTCGTTGCGCGAGAAGCTTTGCAGCATCTCATCAATGCGATGGCGGTTAGGCCATGAAATAAATAACCCGCGCGCGCGGCGATAAATCGTCGAGAAATGCTCGCAGGCTTCACCCACTGTCGGGGTATAGATAATTGGCAGCGTCTCTTTCAGATGCAAACGCAGGAGATTATAAAAGAGGGTTTCATTAGTATCCTGAATATTGCGCAGATAAACATGACGGGAAATATCACTTTTAAAATGGCAGAACTGCACCCAGGCACGTTCGGTTTGTTCTTCAATGGTTTCAACGTTGTGCGGCAATAGCCCATGAAGGTTAAAATTATCCCGCTCTTCTTTAATGAAAGCGAGCCCTTTATTTAATAACGGGTTCTCCAGCAGTACGGCTCCGTTATAGGGCGTATACAGCACTTTTTTGCGAGACATGGTTAACTCCTGACTATTTAAAAGGCGAGTAAAAACAGCGGCTTTAATGGTTTTAAAGACACGGTATTTGTGTGATTGATTGGGGGGTAATTTAGCGCCTGGCTAGCGGAGCAGGAGTGATAAAGTTCACATTCTTTCTGGTTTTATTAATTTCAAAAAGGTATGCATTGATCGCCACGAATAACTTTAGTTACATAATGATGAATTAAATTATTTAAAAGGAAAGCGTTGTTGTGTTCACATTTCTCTTCGGGGGCGCATGTTAATTTCATCCTGAGCCTGATTTTAGAAAAGGCCGCATAATTCATTATTTATATTTAAAAATATTTATTTTATCAGGAATGGTTTCCAGCCTATTCCTTTATCTGTATATCCGAACACAATTTTCAGGTGATTATATGAAAGATAATCCTGTACCGACTTCTGCGCTGCCGACCTCGCGTTTCGCCTTTGGGCTCAATACCGAGGTTGGCGCTGTCCCGCTGATGCTGTTTGTCGGGATTGCCGCCATTGTGGCGACATCCGCCTGGGCAGGGCTACTGCCGAAAAATATGATTGGCGGACTCGCGGTCATCATGACCCTCGGCTTCGCGTTTGCCAAAGTAGGGCGTCAAATCCCCCTGCTGAAAGACATCGGCGGCCCGGCGATCCTGTGCCTGATGGTGCCCTCCGTGCTGGTCTACTTTGGCGCATTCGGCCAACAGACCCTTGATACGGTGCATCTGCTGATGAAAGAGGCGAATCTGCTCTATTTCGTCATCGCCTGCCTGGTGGTCGGCAGCATTCTGGGGATGAACCGGGTACTGCTGATCCAGGGGATGATGCGCATGTTTGTTCCGCTGGTGGCAGGGACATTCATGGCCGTGCTGAGCGGGATCATTGTAGGATCGTTGTTTGGCTATACGCCTTACCACACGTTCTTCTTTATCATCGTTCCGATTATTGGCGGCGGGATTGGCGAGGGGATTTTGCCCCTGTCCCTGGCCTATTCGGCAATACTGGGACACACGCCGGACGTCTACGTTGCGCAGCTGGCACCCGCTGCGGTCGTTGGGAACATCTTCGCCATTATTTGTGCAGGCTCGCTGGCGCGTCTCGGGGCAAAACGTCCCGCGCTTACGGGTAACGGCATGCTGACCCGAAGCAAAGAGGACGCCAGCCTGTTTACCGGGGCGCAAAGTGCTCAACAGACGGATTTTCATCTGATGGGCGGCGGGTTGCTGATGGTGTGCGCTTTTTTCATCGTCGGTGGATTGTTTGAAAAACTGGTCCACATTCCCGGCCCGGTGCTGATGATCCTGATTGCCGTCCTGTGTAAGTACTTCAGGGTAATCCCGGCCTCCATGGAGCAGGGGGCGCACAGCTGCTATAAATTCGTCTCGGCCGCGCTTGTCTGGCCGCTGATGATCGGCCTCGGGATGTTATACGTTCCGCTTGAGAGCGTGGTGTCGGTCTTCTCGGTGGGATACGTGGTGGTGTGCGGCTCGGTCGTGATTGCGATGGCGCTGAGCGGCTACTTTATTGCGTCGCGTCTGAATATGTATCCCGTGGAAGCGGCCATTGTGACCTGCTGCCACAGCGGTCTGGGCGGAACGGGGGATGTGGCTATTTTGTCGGCCTCTAACCGGATGTCGCTCATGCCGTTTGCGCAGATTGCCACCCGCATCGGCGGCGCGTCGACGGTGATTTCCGCCACGCTGCTGATGGGATGGATTATGGCGCACTGATCTGAAACGTCAGGATGCTGAATCGCAACGACATTTTCAGGATGCCGCTGCGGTTCAGTCCTTTATAAATATCACCGCGCTGTATAGAATTACCGCATCCACAGCGACGGGATACCACACGATGACCGGAAGAGTTGATTATCAGATTGAAAAATATCTCCTTACCGAAGCCGCCGAGCCGGAGCGCCTGACGCGCCAGTGGGCAGAGGTGATGGAGGAGTGTCGTGAGCAACAGTCCGGTGCAGAGGAGCGGCTGCGTCTCGCGTTGCTTAATGTGGATTACGTCACCAGCTTCGAGCTGCCCTTCAGACTACTCCTTACCCGTGCACCCCAGCTGATAGATGTTGTCAGAAAAGAGCTTCAGCTCAGTCAGAAAAATGTTCTGTTCAACGGCAAGCGCTTTGGCTGCGTCTATAGCCTTAAAAGGGATCTCGACGGAATACCTGACGAATTTACCTATCAACTTAAAACGCGTATCCAGCGCAGTGACGTGACAGGATGCAGTGAAGTGCCTTACCGGCAAATTGCCCAGCAGGTTAAAGCCCCGAAGGAACGCCTCAAACTGGCGCTGGAAAACGGACTGTCGGTGACGGCACTCGACGGGCTTTTCTGGTTTGGCATCCAGCGTATCGCGGCCGATGTGCAAAGATTACGCAAGACAGGGATGAGGATCGTGACGTCCGACGCCGAGGTGTTTGATACGCTCACCAAAACCACCCGGCGGATCCCGGTCTATCGCCTGGAAGGGACTGAAATTATTTAACCTGCAGCAGTATCTTCATCAGCCCGGGAAAACGGGTATCCAGATCCTCTCTGCGCAACGAAATCATATTTTCTCGTCCCTGCGGACGCTGCCAGATGACGCCGCTGTCGCGCAACACGCGCCAGTGGTGTGTCATTGTCGATTTCACTACATCCTCCGGGCGCAGTGCGTTGCAGCTGAGTTCGCTGCCGTCGGCCAGCCGGCGAATAATCGACAGCCGGAGCGGGTTGCCGAGGGCAAACAGCACATTTTCCAGCAGTATTTGTTCAGTTTCGGGATGGTTAGGGATCATCGTTTTCCTGCGTGTGGTGTCAGATTGAGCTATATCAACAATAGGTCAACCATTAAAAAAAAGTTCGATAATACTCGTACAATAGGACTATTATAGCAAACGAACGAATACACGACCATACCGGTCGTCACACACAGGTCATAGAGACTTAAGGAAATATCATGCCCCGACCCATCCCCCTCGAACGTTATCGCAACATCGGTATCTCCGCGCATATCGATGCCGGTAAAACAACCACCACCGAGCGCATCCTGTTTTACACCGGGATGAGCCACAAGCTGGGTGAAGTACACGATGGCGCGGCAACAACCGACTGGATGGCGCAGGAGCAAGAGCGCGGGATCACCATTACGTCCGCAGCCGTCAGCTGCTTCTGGCCGGGTATGGACAGAGGGTTTGAACCGCACCGGATCAACATCATCGACACCCCGGGGCACGTGGATTTCACCATTGAGGTGGAACGCTCCATGCGCGTTCTCGACGGTGCCGTGATGGTGTACGACTCCGTGGGCGGCGTGCAGCCTCAGTCCGAAACCGTCTGGCGTCAGGCGAATAAGTATCACGTGCCGCGTCTGGCCTTCGTTAACAAAATGGACCGTCCGGGCGCCGATTTCTTCCGCGTGGTGCGGATGATGCAGGAGCGCCTGAAGGCGAATCCGGTACCGATTGTGATTCCGGTTGGCGCGGAAGAGCATTTCACCGGCGTGGTGGATCTCATCAAGATGCGCACCATTCTGTGGGACGATGCCACCCAGGGCATGGTGTTCACCTATGCGCCCGTGCCGGATGACTTAGTGAAAACCGCTCAGGAATGGCGGGAAAAGATGGTCTCTGCGGCGGCAGAAGCCAGCGACGATCTGATGGATAAATACCTGGAAACGGGCGATCTGGACGAAGCGGAAATCATCAGGGGGCTGCGTATTCGCACCATCTCGGGTGAAATCCAGCCGATGCTGTGCGGCAGCGCGTTTAAAAACAAGGGCGTGCAGCGCATGCTCGATGCGGTCATTGAGCTGATGCCGTCGCCGCTGGACGTGCCGGCGATTGACGGCGTGGATGAAAAAGGGCAGCACGCGGAACGTCACCCCAGCGATGACGAACCGTTTTCGGCGCTGGCGTTTAAGCTGATGAGCGACCCGTACGTTGGGCAACTGACCTTTATCCGCGTTTACTCTGGCGTGTTGCGCAAAGGCGACGCGGTGTATAACCCGGTGAAAGGGAAGAAAGAGCGTATCGGGCGTATCGTGCTGATGCATGCCAACGATCGCCACGAGGTGGACGAACTGCGCGCCGGGGATATCGCTGCCTGCGTTGGGCTGAAAGATGTGACCACGGGTGACACCTTAACCGACCCGAACGCGGTGATCACGCTTGAGCGGATGGAGTTCCCGGATCCGGTTATCTCGCTGGCGATCGAACCGAAAACGAAAGGCGATCAGGAGAAAATGGGGATCGCGCTGCAGCGTCTGGCGGCGGAAGATCCGTCTTTCCGCCTGCACACTGACGAAGAGTCCGGCCAGACCATTATCTCCGGGATGGGTGAGCTACACCTGGAGATTATCGTCGATCGCATGAAGCGTGAGTTTGGCGTCGAGGCGAACATTGGTCGTCCGCAGGTAACCTACCGCGAAACCTTGCGTAAAGCGGTGAAGGATATCGAAGGCAAATTTGTCCGTCAGTCCGGCGGCAAAGGGCAGTACGGTCACGTAGTGCTGAGCCTTGAGCCGACCGACCCCGGCAGCGGCTTTACGTTTGAAGATGCCACCAAGGGCGGCGTGGTGCCGCGCGAGTATATCCCGTCCGTTGAGAAAGGGCTGCGTGAAGCCATGAACAGCGGCGTTCTGGCGGGGTATCCGGTTGTCGATGTCAAAGCGACGCTGACGTTTGGTTCGTATCACGAAGTCGACTCCTCGGAGATGGCGTTCCGCATGGCGGCGATCCTCGGCTTTAAAGAGGGCGCTCGCAGGGCGGATCCGGCGATCCTTGAGCCAATCATGCACGTGGAGGTGGAAACACCAGAGGAGTACGCCGGTAACATTATGGGCGATCTCTCCTCCCGCCGTGGCATGGTGCAGGGGATGGAAGAGCAGTACGGAAGCCAGATTATTCGTGCTGATGTGCCGCTGGCCGAGATGTTTGGTTACGCCACGACTTTGCGCTCGATGTCCCAGGGACGCGCGACGTACACGATGGAGTTCCATCATTTTGCGGAAGCCCCGCGAAATGTTGCGGATGAGATTATTGCGCGGCGTGCGAAGTAGTACGTTTACCCTCTCCCTTATAGGGGGAGGGTTTTCTCAATCCGGCGCCTTCACCATCTTCCCACTCGCCACAAACGTCCCGGCCCCAAGGTGATGCAGCGTATTCAGCTTATCGCCGTCAAACTGCCAGCGTCCGGCGACAAACGCGCGTTCATCTGCCGCCGCCGATACCACTTCGCCAAACAGCGTATCGTACTTTTCTGCCGCCGATGTGGCGGGTAATAATCGACACTCCATCCACGCCAGACATTTTTCTTCAATGACCGGCAGGCAGAGTTCGGGGCCGTTTACGACCGGGATCCCGTAGCAGTTGAATTTGTCTTCATCACGCCCGCTGACGCTACCCACCGCGTAAGTCCAGTTGGCCGCCGCCACGCCGGGGATGACGATGCCAAACTTCCCGCTGCGTTCTATCAGTTCGCGCGACCAGGCGCTTTTATCCACCACAATGGCAATACGCGGCGGTTCAAATTCGACGGGCATTGACCATGCGGCGGCCATCACGTTGCGTCTGTCCAGGGTTTCATCCCGGCTGGTAATCAGCACGGTAGGGCCGTGGTTCAGCAGGCGGCTGGCATGACGTAATTCAACAGGGCGAAAGGGGCTCATAGATTCTCCTCGTAAACAATCGAGTATGCAGAAAAAGCACGGAAATCAAAGTGAACGCGTAAAATTAGTTTATAAACAAAACATCACTTTTAAAGGAAACTGATGCATGTCTCCCTTTCTGACTGCCTATTTTGCTCGCATCGGCTGGAAGCAACCGGCTTCTGCGGATATCGACACCCTGCGCGCGCTGCACTTACATCACAACTGCGCGATCCCGTTTGAGAATATCGATGTCGTCCTGCCGCGCGAAATTCATCTTGAAGACCCGTGTCTGGTCGACAAACTGGTGACCGCCCGTCGCGGGGGATACTGCTTTGAGCAAAACGGCCTGTTCGATCGCGTCTTGCGCGAAGTCGGGTTTACGGTGCGCAGCGTGCTTGGGCGCGTGGTATTGGCTAATCCACCACAAATGCCGCCGCGCACGCACCGCCTGCTGCTGGTGGAGCTGAACGGCGAGCGCTGGATTGCCGACGTTGGGTTTGGCGGCCAGACGCTGACGGCGCCGATTCGCCTGCTGGCCAACGAAGAACAGGAGACGCCGCACGGGCTTTATCGTCTGCTGAGCGAGGGGAATGACTGGGTGCTGCAGTTCCGTCATCACGAGCACTGGCAGTCGATGTACCACTTTGACCTGACGACGCAGTATTTCAGCGATTACGTGATGGGGAATTTCTGGTCGGCGCACTGGCCGCAGTCGCATTTCCGCCATCATCTGCTGATGTGCCGCCATCTGCCGGACGGCGGCAAGCTGACGCTGACCAACTTTAACTTTACCCACTGGCAGAATGGCCATGTAGAGGAGCAGATCCATCTTCCCGACGCTGCGGCGCTGTATCAGCTGATGCAGGAACGCTTTGGGCTGGGCGTTGACGATCCGAAGCACGGTTTTTCACTGGCAGAACTTACGGCGGTCATGGCGGGGTTTGATACTCACGGGAAATAACCTGGACCGCTATCGCCCGCGAAATTCGCGTCGATAGCGGGAAGGCGACGTATTCAGCAGATTGTTAAAGTGACGTCGCAAGGACGTTGTCGAGGGAAAACCGACTCGCTCAGCAATGTCATCCACCGGCTGGTCAGTTTTTTCAAGATAGCGTTGCGCGACGATAATGCGTTGATTAATCAGCCAGCGCGAAAAACTCTCCCCGGTTGTTTGCTGAAAACGGCGGGTGAAGCTGCGTCGGCTCATGCAGGCCTTTTCCGCCACGCAGTCCAGTGTGAGTGCGAGCTGAAGATTCTCCGTTGCCCACGCCAGCGCATCGGTGAAATAGTCCCCGCGACGCGTATTCTGAACCGGCAGCTCTACATACTGCCGCTGCCCACCCTGGCGGTGGGGGGGAACAACCAGCAAGCGCGCTACGCTGTTTGCCACTTCTGCTCCCCATGCCTGACGCACCAGATGCAGGCAGCAGTCAATGCTGGCCGCCGTTCCCGCAGATGTGACAACGTCACCATCATCAATATAAAGCACATCTTTGTCCATTTGCACGGAGGGATAGAGGCGCTGAAAGTCAGCCGCCCATCGCCAGTGCGTTGTCGCAGGGCGATGTTCCAGTAACCCCGAGGCGGCAACCACAAACGCACCCATGCATAAGCCCACAATGCGTGCACCCGCAGCATGGGCCTTTTTCAGCGCCAGCAAGAGCTCGGAATCTGGGGCACGATCGGGAACATCCCAGCTTGGGACGATCACCATATCCATTCCTGCCAGAGCATCAAGCCCACGCTCAACAACGATCGAAAATCCGGCATTTGTCTTCAGTACGCCGGGCGTCGTGGCGCAAACGACCAGTTGACAAAGGGGCTCGCCTTGTGGCGTGAGCGCTTTCTCAAACACGGCATACGGCACCGAAAGGTGAAAAGGGATGATCCCATCAAATACCACAATACCAATTTTCAACGTCATAAAAGCCTCCATGTGCCAGCCAGTATAGAAGTCTGGCTGGCGACATGGATCAAGTCCGGTCTTATTTTGTGACCGGCAATGCCATAACGTCTTTGGTGGTCATTACCTCAGCGAATACATCGGCCACACCGGCTAATGCCGCTCGTTGCAGTGTTTTGTGATCCACCACGCCGCCCTGGCCATCGTCCAGATCGCGTGTTGCCGTTGCATCTTCAGGAATAATCACGCTGTAACCCAGCGGTACAGCGTCACGTGCGGTTGACGAAATACACATGTGCGTCATCAGGCCAATTACGATGACCTTTTTAATTCCTTTTTTCTTTAATTGCGCATCCAGATCGGTGCCAACAAAAGAGCTTGGGGTCGCTTTGGTGATAATGGTGTCTTGCGCAGAAGGTTGCAGATCTTTATGGAATTGCGCATAGATGGACCCTTCGGCGAAGATCGGGCTATCCTTCGGCCCTATATGACGCACGAAGTAAACTGGCAGCCCTTTTTGATGGGCATAGTCGACCAGTTTCTGGCTGTTCTTCAGTACCTTTTCACCATCCGGGATAACCATCTGACCACGAAAATCTTTTGATGCGTAATATTCGTTTTGAATATCCACCACGATTAACGCGGTTTCAGAAGCCGATAAGGATGGGGTTGCCGCTGCGCCCGTCATCGCGCGAATGGTTTTGCTATTCATGCTGGTTGTCTCCTGTGCGATAGCATAAGTTGAAAATGCGCTCATCATGCCGATCATCAATGCCGTACGAAAAAATGGTTTCATCACGATAACTCCCTCTATGTTGTGTTCGGGAGTCATTATTTCGCATAGTCGCCAACGGCAGGAGTCACCTGGAGAACAAATAAGGGTACTTTTGGGCCAATATGAGACGGCTACAGCTGAGTAAACTTGCCGATCCACGGGCTGCTGTTTTCGCCAGACCACAGATGTAAAATCAGCTCGCGGAATTTTTCCGCCGCCGGACTAAGGGGCGTTTCCCGGCGTTGCACAAGCCCCAGCGTTCGGCGTATGACGGGTTCAATCAGCGGGCGACTGACAAGGACGTGATGTTCATCGGTCGGCATCGCCAGACTTGGAACCACAGACACGCCGAGACCCGCTTCCACCATCCCCAGTGACGTTGACAGATGACGCACTTCATAAAACCAGTTCGGTTTCCAGGCCATTTTCTCGAAAGCCTGATCGATAAGCGAACGGTTCCCGCTGGAACGTCTTACCCCAATCAGCTTCATTCCGGCCAGATCGTCCCATGTGACCAGCGGTTTTTTCGCCAGTTCATTGTCGCGCCGGCATGCCAGAACAAAGGGTTCATTCACCAGCGGCGCAAAATCGATATTAGGATGTGTGATGTTTATCATATTTATGCCGAAATCTGCGTCGCCATTTAAAACCGCTTCGAGACAATCGCTGGCACTGTGCTCAAGTATGCGGATCCGGATGTTTGGGTAGTCATTGTTATAATCTCGTATCACAGATGGCAGAAAATAGAAGGCCGCGGTAGGGATACAGGAAACCGTAATCACGCCTGCCTGATGCGTCGCCATCTCTTTAATACTCAGGATTGAGCTTTCATAAAAATCGATTAAATTCCTTGCCTTAGGTAAAAACTCTCTTCCCACCGTCGTAAGCTTCACGCTGCGCGTCGAACGCTCAAACAGCGTGGTTCCCAGGCTCTCTTCCAGTTTCTGAATTCTGCGTGTTAACGCCGGTTGTGAAATATGAAGAAATTGCGACGCTTTTGTAAAACATCCGATTTCTGCAATTTTTACAAACGCTTGTATTCCCTGTAATTCATGTTGCATATCCGCATCCCGCTCTCGCTTTTCTTTAACCACGATAACGCAGTGGTTATTAATGTGCAAAACGTATTAATTCTGCTTTTTTTGACATTAGAGTTATCAACTGGAGTGTGAAAACCTTATTGCGTTCCTGATAAAACGAAATGAGAAAAACACATGTTAAAGATCCCTTGCGTATTAATGCGTGGCGGTACGTCAAAAGGCCCCGTTATTCTGGCCAGCGACCTGCCTGAGGAAACCGAAGAGCGCGACGCGGTGTTACTCAGCTTGATGGGGGCAGGCCATGAACTTGAAATTGATGGCATTGGCGGTGGAAGCCCGCAAACCAGTAAGGTGGCCATCGTCAGTCCTTCCGACAGTCCGGATGCAGATGTGGATTATTTATTCGCACAGGTGATGGTGAACGAACGTCGCGTCGATACCACGCCAAACTGCGGCAATATGCTCTGTGCGGTGGGACCCTTTGCGATAGAAAAAGGGCTGGTGAAGGCGCAAAGCCCGGTGACAACGGTGCGGATCCGTAATCTTAATACCGGAACGCTGGTTGATGCGGAAGTGCAAACGCCTGATTATCGGGTCACCTATGAAGGCGATACCCAGATTGACGGTGTTCCGGGTACGGCCGCACCCGTTGGCTTAACCTTCCTGAATTCAGCGGGTTCCAAAACAGGAAAATTACTCCCGACTGACAGCGTCACAAACGTATTCGACGGGATTGACGTTACCTGCATTGATATGGCAATGCCGATGGTATTGATTGAGGCATCGGCCCTGGGGAAAACAGGAGGAGAGTCACCTGCGGAACTGGATGCCGATACGGCGTTTAAAGCAAGGCTGGAGAGCCTGCGCCGTCAGGCGGGCGAGGCGATGGGCTTAGGGGATGTGTCAAACAAAGTGATCCCTAAACCGGTTCTCCTCAGCCGGGCGCGCAACGGCGGAACGCTTCAGGTGCGGTATTTCATGCCACACACCTGCCATAAATCACTGGCCATTACCGGCTCGATTGGTATTTCGACCGCGACGCTTATAGAAGGCTCCGTCGCCGCTAAAATTGTCGCCGATCGCCCAAAAGAGCGCTTTACCAATATTATTGATATTGAACACCCAAGTGGAAAAATATCCGTGTCATTGTTGAGGGACGGGAACAATATTGAAAATACCCGAGCCGCGGTAATTCGTACCTCCCGTAAGCTATTTGAAGGTGTCGTCTGCGTGCCTGAAAAAATGCTCTCTGAAGTTGATTAAGTAAAAGCCAAACTAAGAAATAGTTCTACCTTAAACAATTATACTCTGTACCTTAACTATAAAACTGAGGTTATTATGGCGTTAACGCATGCTAACAATACCCTGAAAGCGCCCGATCCTGTAAAAGCCAGCGCGCATATTCGCGTAATTCTGGCACTCGCATTATCCGGGCTAGCAGAACTTGCTTCTCTGTTTTTTATTCAGCCACTGCTTCCGACTCTGGCCGTTGAATATAATGTTCCGGTCAGCCAGGTGAGTATTATCTTATCTGCAGAAACGGCCTTGCTGGCAATTGGGTTGCTGTTTACCGGGACCTTATCCGACCACTATGGCAGGAAGCGCTTAATTATCGTCTCCCTCCTGTTGGGCGGCATTCTGACGCTGCTCTGCCCGCTGGTAGAATCCTGGGCGATGCTGGTGGCGCTGCGTGCGGTGATTGGTCTGGCGCTAAGCGGTATCGCTGCGGCGGCCACCGCCTACATCAGTGAAGAGGTCGCACCGGTGGCGGCTGGCATCGTGACGGGCTATTTTGTCTTCGGCAACTCGATGGGCGGTATGTCCGGCCGTATTGTTGCCAGCCAGCTTATCGATCACGTTTCAATCAATGTCATCTTTTACGGATTTGCTGTCAGCCTGATAGCGGTTGCCGTTCTGGTGAAGTTCCTGCTGCCTGAATCTAAAAACTTCAAGCCTACGCAGAGCCTTAACGCCATGCGTATGGTGAAAGGGGCGGCATCGCACTTCAAAAATAAAAATCTGGCGCTGGCGTTTGTCATCAGCTTTATTATCTTCGGCGCATTTACCTCACTGTATAACTATCTGGCCTTCTTCCTGAAAGGTGAACCGTTCCATATTTCACCGGCAAATGCAGGCCTGCTCTCCTTTAGCTTCGCCCTGAGTTTCTTTACGGCTCCGCAGGCAGGCCGCTTATCGGCAAAATATGGCGCAATGAAGGTCCTGCGCGTGTTGTTCCTGATCATGGCGTTCGGCATGCTGCTGACGCTCACGTCGAACGTTGTCACCTTTATTGTTGGCGCCGTAATTTTTACCGGCTGTTTCTTCGGCTGTCACTCTATCGGCTTAAGCTGGGTCAGTAAAAATGCAACCCATGCAAGAGGCCAGGCCGTCGCGCTCTATTTATTCTTCTACTACATGGGCGGTTCGGTGATTGGTTTTATTAACGGTTTTGTTTTCCATTCGATGGGCTGGCAGGGGATGACCGGATTTATTCTGGCATTGCTCGGGGTTGGCGTTGTGGTGGCGACGTATCTGGCATCCGGTAATAAACCGGTACTGGTACCCGCCCAGTCCGCAGAATAAAAGTCAGGCAATGTGTTCACGCCCTGGGGCGTGAACACAGAAAGAACACGTATATCAATCGGGTATTATCATGAAATTAGCAAGCTATATTCATCAGGGCCGTAAAAGCTACGGGATTTATACACCATCCGGCTTTATCGATTTGGGTAATAAAATCGGCCATCAATATGCGACATTGAAAGACCTTCTTCACTGGGATGCGGTAGACGTCGCCAGACAATATCTCGATTGCCCGGTGGATATTAGGCCTGAAGAAATCACCTTTTTGCCCGTTATAGAAGAGCCCGGAAAGATTTTCTGCGTGGGGATGAATTACGCTGAAAAAAGAAAAGAGTTTGCTGAGACGAATAATGCCCCCACGCTGTTTATCCGTTTTCCTGATTCGCAAACCGGGCATGCGCGGCCGGTGATAAAACCGGTTCTCTCCAGCGAGTTCGATTACGAAGGCGAGCTGGCCGTGATCGTCGGTAAACCCGGTAGCCGAATTGACGTTAATAACGCGCTCAGCCACGTCGCGGGATACAGCTGCTATATGGACGGCTCCGTGCGCGACTGGCAGCACGCCTGGTTCACCGCCGGTAAAAACTGGACGCAAACTGGCGCCTTCGGCCCGTATATGACCACGGCGGACGAGATCCCCGACCCTCACGCATTGACCATTCACACCTGGCTGAACGGCATGCTGGTTCAGAATGACTCCACCGGCAGCATGATTCACAAAGTGGCGGATCTTATCGCCTACATCAGCACGTTTACCTCTCTCAGCGCCGGCGACGTCATTATTACCGGTTCGCCGGGCGGCGTCGGCAAAAAGCGTAATCCACCTCTGTTTATGCACGACGGCGATCGCGTTGAAGTGGAGATCGAAAACGTTGGCCGACTGGTCAATACCATTGTGGAAGCTCAACCGCAGCCGCAAGCGTTAGCTGTCTAAACGCTCAGGAGAGAGAAGATGTACACCGCCAGAACACCCGAATTTGAGGTTATTAACGCCGGTAACGCCCAGTCCCGGGAAGAGGTCGTCCGCTTCCTGGCCCGCAACGGTTTAGGCATTGATGATGATATTGAGCAATTTATTGTTGCGCGCTATCAACGCCATCTGGTCGCCTGCACCGGCATTGCGGGTAACACGCTGAAGTGCATCGCGGTGGATCCCGCGTGGCGGGGCACGTCGCTAAGCCTGACGTTAATCCATGAAGCCGAGCTTCAGGCGGCGCAGAACGGTGAACATCAGCTCTTTCTTTTTACCTGTCCGGATAACGTGAAGTCGTTTCGCGGATGCGGGTTTTATCCGCTGGTGACGGTCGAGAACCGTGCGTCATTAATGGAGAATACGCCGGTAGGTATTCATCGTTATTGCAGCCAGCTGCGCCACCGTCATTTCGCACCGGGGAAAAATATTGGCGCAATTGTGATGAACGCCAATCCGTTCACCCTCGGCCATCAATATCTTATTGAGCATGCGGCAAGCCGGTGCGACGCGTTACATGTTTTCGTGGTCCAGGAAGATGTCTCGGCATTTTCGTTTAAAGAACGGTTCGCGATGGTCAGGGACGGATCGCGGCACCTGCCGAATGTCATCGTTCATCCGGGGTCGGCGTATATTATTTCGCGCGGGACATTCCCGGGCTATTTCCTGAAAGATAAGCAGGTCATCGATAAAACCTACGCGGCAATTGACCTCATGCTGTTCAGAAATTACATCGCCCCCGCGTTGAATATTAATCATCGTTTCGTGGGGACCGAGCCATTTTGTCCGTTAACCGCCGAATATAACCGGGCGATGCATCGCTGGCTGGAAGAAGAGATGAGCACAGCGGCTCGTATTAGCGTACACGAAATAGAAAGAAGAACGGACGGTAATAATGTGCCGGTATCGGCTTCAGCCGTTCGTCGTTTATTAAAAGAAAACAACATCGCTGCCGCCAGTCGCATGGTGCCTGCCACTACGCGCGCGTTTCTGAATAACGGAATACAGCATCAGCCCTGTTTATCCGAGCCGCTGACGGCAGCGGTTTAAGCGCATTATCACAGGAAAATGAATATGAAAATTGTGCAAGCCACGATGGCGGGAACGCTGGAATCCAGCGACCTGATGGTCAAGGTCAGTCCCGTCGAGAGCGGGCTGGATGTGGTCATCCAGAGCGAAGTGTATAAGCAGTTCGGCGACCGAATTGCAGAGGTGGTCAATGAAACCCTTGCGGCGTTCAATATCAAGCAGGGGCTGATCGTTGTCGATGATAAAGGCGCGCTGGACTGCGTGATCCGCGCCCGCGTGCAGGCTGCACTGCTCAGAGGTACAGCCCGGGAAGACATTGCATGGGAAACGTTATAATGAAAAAGTTACGCCGCAGTATGTTATTTATTCCCGGTTCAAGTGCAGCCATGCTGTCGACGGCATTTATCTATAAACCAGACTCAATTATGTTTGACCTGGAAGATGCCGTTGCGCTGAAAGAAAAAGACAGCGCGCGTCTTCTGGTATTTCACGCGCTGCAACACCCAATGTACAACGATATTGAAACCGTTGTCAGAATTAACCCGCTTAATACCCCTTTTGGTTTAAAGGATCTGGAAGCCGCCGTCAGGGCAGGGGTGGATGTTATTCGTTTGCCGAAAACCGACACACCGGAAGATATTTATCAGCTTGAACGTGAAATCGTCCGCATTGAAGAAAGCTGCGGGCGTCCTGTTGGCTCAACGAAATTAATGGCGGCAATCGAATCCGCCGTCGGCGTCATTAATGCCGTTGCCATTGCGAAATCCTCCGACCGTTTAATGGGGATTGCGCTCGCCGCCTTTGACTACGTGATGGATATGCAAACCGAGCGGGGCGACGGGACCGAACTGTTTTATGCCCGCTGCGCCGTACTGCATGCCGCTCGCGGGGCAGGGATCGACGCTTTCGACGTGGTATACGCCGACGTGAATGACGAGGCCGGTTTCCTGAAAGAAGTGGATCTCATCCGCCGGATGGGCTTCAACGGAAAATCGCTGATTAATCCGCGACAAATTGAAATTCTTCACAACGCCTACGCGCCTACGCAGGAAGAAGTGGATTACGCCCAGCGCGTGATTGCTGCCGCAGAAGAGGGAGAACGCAACGGACTGGGGGTGATTTCGCTGAACGGAAAAATGATCGACGCGCCAATCATCAACCATGCCCGCGTGGTTATCGAACGTAAAAATGCCTCGGGCATTCGTCAGTAATCCCTTATACCGCAAGCGACAGGATGAATAATGAAAAGTCTCACTGAAAACCTGCAACACATTCCTGGCTCTCGCCGTGAGTACGTCGCCTTCAGCGGCGCTAACGCGACGACGCCATATCTTGCTGACGCTCAGCAAAAGTCTCAGCGCAAACTTTTTGCCAGCGTGGACGACGTGCTGTCTCGTTGCGATCTGCATGACGGCATGACCGTATCCTTTCATCACGCGTTCCGCGAGGGCGATAAGGTCATTAATTACGTGATGGATAAGCTGGCTCAGCGCGGTCTGAAAGGGATCACGCTCGCGTCCAGTTCGTTGATGTCGTGCAATGCCCCACTTATTGAACACATTCGCAGTGGCGTGATTGGCAAAATCTACACCTCCGGCATGCGTGGCGAGCTGGCGGATGCGATTTCACACGGGCTGATGGACGAGCCGGTACAGATCCACTCCCACGGCGGGCGGGTGAACCTGATTCAGAAGGGTGAAATTGCCATTGATGTCGCTTTTCTGGCGGTGTCCTGCTGCGATGAATATGGCAATGCCAGCGGCAACGGCGGCACATCGCAGTGCGGCTCGCTCGGTTACGCCATGGTCGACGCGCAATATGCCAAAAAGGTGGTCTTGCTCACCGAAACCCTGAAGCCGTTCCCCAACCTGCCGGCCAGTATCGTTCAGGACCGGGTTGACTATGTGGTGCAGATTGAGAGCGTCGGCGACCCGGCAAAAATCAGCGTAGGCGCCGCCAGGGTCACCAGCAATCCACGTGAGCTGATGATTGCCCGTTCTGCCGCCGACGTTATCGAACACTCTGGCTATTTCCGCAACGGCTTTTCCATTCAGACCGGTTCAGGTGCGGCGTCTACCGCCTGTACGCGGTTTATGGAAGCCCGTATGCGCAAACACAACATTGTCGCCCGTTTCGCGCTCGGCGGGATCACTGGCAGTATTGTCGATCTGCATCAAAAAGGGCTCATTGAAAAGATCCTCGATACGCAAAGCTTTGACGGCGCCGCGGCCGCGTCCATGACCGTCAATCCCGGCCATGTAGAAATCTCCACCAACGTCTATGCGAACCCGGCTGCAAAAGCCGCCTGCTGCGACAGGGTGGACGTGGTCATCCTCAGCGCGCTGGAGGTGGACACGCAGTTCAACGTCAACGTGCTGACCGGTTCCGACGGCGTGATGCGCGGCGCGTCGGGCGGGCATTGCGACGTCGCCGCGGCGGCAAATCTCACCATCGTGGTTGCCCCGCTGATCCGCAGCCGAATTCCAACCGTTGTCAGGCAGGTCACCACCCTGGTGACGCCGGGCGAAAGCATTGACGTTCTGGTTACCGATCACGGTATTGCCGTGAACCCGGCGCGTCCGGAGATCCGCGAACGTCTGATTAACGCCGGGCTGGCCGTCGTCGATATCGATGCGCTGTATCACAAGGCGCTGCTCATCTCAGGGCAGCCTAAGCCTGTGGAGTTTACTGACCGGATCGTGGGTGTGGTGCGCTACCGCGACGGCAGCGTGATTGACGTGGTTCGCCAGGTTAAGGAGTAATTCCCATGACGGATAAAGCCTCGAACGTGAAGGTTTCTCTGGAACAGGTGCTGAACGCCAGAGAACAGCGAGCCCGCCGCCAGCAGGCGTGGCTGTTTCAGTCGGATCATACGGTGGTGTCCGTCACGCTGGTCTGGCCGGGGGAGGTGAAGGATACCGCGCTGGCCAGACGGGTGATGGCCGCTGCGAATGACGCACTCGGTGACCTGTTCCGGACCCATCAGTGGACGGTCTGCCGCCAGCAGATCCTGCTGCCAGTCACGGGGCCGGAAGCGCTCTGGTCGGTGGCGGCACCCGCGTGGATGATCAAACACGTGACGGCGCATCTGGAAGATAACCATCCGCTGGGGCGCCTATGGGATATCGACGTGCTGTGTCCAAAGGCGGGCCTGCTGAAAAGAGACGCCATCCAGCAACCTATGCGCAAATGCTTTATCTGTCATGAACCTGCTCACGTTTGCTCCCGCATGCGACGTCATTCGCAGGCCGAGCTCACGCGCGTAATTGAGGCGTTAACCGATGACTACTTCGCTTGCCAGATGTAATGCGCCAGACGTTCAGCAACCCTTCGCGGAGCTGGCGGCCGAGGCCCTGTACCGGGAAATTCGCTTGACCCCGAAACCGGGTCTGGTGGATCGCATCAACAGCGGGGCGCATAAGGATATGGATTTCGCCCTGTTCATGAGCAGTATCGCGGCGATTGCCCCCTGGTTCTCGACGTTCTTTAACGTTGGCAGAGAGACGGCTCGTCTTGCTGGTCCGCAAACGCTGCGGGCGATAAGGCCAACCGGTCTGGCCTGCGAACAGGCGATGTTTAACGCCACCGGCGGGGTGAATACCCATAAAGGCGGGATTTTCTCTCTGGGGCTGCTGTGTGCCGCGGCGGGGCGTCTGACGCAAAAGCAAGAAAACCTCACGCAGCGCAGCCTGTGCGAGGAGTGCAGCGCAATCTGCACGGGAATCGTTGAGCGGGAGCTGAATAATCGCGGCGTGGCGAAGACGAAGGGCGAGCAGCAGTTCAAAGCGTACGGTTTCACCGGTGCCAGAGGTGAAGCGGAAAGCGGTTTTGCCACCGTCCGCCACGCTGGCCTTCCTCACTTTAAAACCGCACTGCGCCGGGGAGCCTCTGAGGACGAGGCGCTGCTGAGGATGCTGCTCGGGCTGATGGCGTCGAATCCGGACACCAATCTTGTTTCACGTGGTGGAACGAAAGGGCTGAATTATGCCAGACGCTATGCCAGACGAATATTATCCGTGAAACATCTGACGCTGGAAAAATTAATTAACGCCTTATCCAGCATGGACGTTCAGTTTATTCGCCGGAACTTAAGCCCGGGAGGGAGCGCAGATCTTATCGCCGTCGGATGGTTATTGTCGCAGTTCCCGTCCGAATAATCGAAAAAGGAAAACGTCATGATTGAACAACGCCTGCAGCAGCTCGGTAACGTTTATATCCCTATTCTGGTGCCGGGGCTGAGAGACAGCGATGAACATCACTGGCAAAGCTGCTGGGGGCGGCGTTTTCCTTTCTGGAAGCGGATCCAGCAGAAAAACTGGTTCGAGCCCGATATTGAAAACTGGGTCTCCGCCATTTCCCGCGAGCTGGCAGCGTGTCAGCTGCCCGCCATCCTCGTCGGCCATAGCTTTGGCGCGCTGGCGTCATGCCGGCTGCTGCAAACGCGGCGGGTAAACGTCGCCGGGGTGGTGATGGTCGCGCCAGCAGAGCCCGCCTTTTTCGGCCTGGAAGAGTCCATTCAGCCAGCCTCATTACCGGTTCCCTGCCTGATGTTTGCCAGCAGAAACGACCCCCTGATGCCTTTCGCGCGCGCTCAGTTCTGGGCGGCATGCTGGGAGGGGCAATTAATCGATATCGGGGAGGCCGGGCATATTAATGCCGAATCCGGATTTGGTGAATGGCCTTACGGGCTCGAACGACTAACGGAATTTTGTGAACAACTTTAGCTTTAACAGGAGAACCTATGTTAGATGATTATAATCAGCACCTGAACGCGCGCGCTGAATCGGGTATTCCGGCAAAACCCTTAACGGCAGAACAGACCGAGGCGCTTATTCATCGCTTAATTCACGATGCACCCGCAGATCATCCGCGATTAATTGATTTATTAACCCGTTGCGTTCCCCCGGGCGTCGATCCCGCGGCAAAGTTAAAAGCCGAATTTTTATTTAAGCTGGCACTGCAGGAATACCGTATTGACGGTCTCTCTCCCGAAGCGGCCACGACACTGCTGGGTTCCATGCAGGGTGGCTATAACGTTCAGCCGCTGATCGATCTTCTGGACCACCCGAGCCTGGCACCGCTGGCCGCACAGCAGCTTTGTTCGACTATCCTGATCTTCGAAAAATTCAGCCAGGTTGAAGCCAAAGCGCTGAACGGTAACGTCCGGGCAAAAGAGGTGCTTCAGTCCTGGGCAAATGCCGAGTGGTTCACCCGCCGTCCGGCGATGCCTGAAAAAATCACCCTGACGGTGTTCAAGGTTCCCGGCGAAACCAATACTGACGATTTGTCTCCGGCACCGGAGGCGTGGTCACGCCCGGATATTCCACTGCATGCGCTCTCCATGCTCAGTAACGCCAGGGAAGGGGTTGAGCCGGATGAGCCCGGCGTGCGCGGGCCTTTGCGCCAGCTGGCAGCGTTAAAAGAGGCGGGCTGGCCGCTGGCATACGTCGGCGACGTCGTGGGAACCGGGTCATCGCGCAAATCCGCCACCAACTCGATCTTATGGCACATCGGGAATGATATTCCGTTCGTGCCTAATAAGCGTAACGGCGGGTTTGTGTTCGGCGGCAAAATTGCCCCGATTTTCTTCAACACGCTGGAAGATTCCGGTGCCTTGCCGGTAGAGATGGACGTCTCCGCGCTGACGACCGGAATGCTGATCGATCTGTATCCCTACAAAGGTGAAATTCGCGAAACGGAAAGCCAGCGCCTGGTGACGCGCTTTACGCTTAAAACCGACGTGCTGCTGGACGAAGTGCGCGCCGGCGGGCGGATCCCGCTGATTATCGGACGCAGTTTGACCGCGAAAGCGCGGGAATCGCTGAAGCTTGCGCCTTCAGATGTCTTCCGCAAGCCCTCCGCCCCTGCGCCATCCGCAGCCGGTTTTACGCTGGCACAAAAAATGGTGGGTAAAGCCTGCGGCGTCGCGGGGATCCGTCCCGGACAGTACTGCGAGCCGAAAATCACGACCGTGGGCTCTCAGGACACCACCGGCGGGATGACGCGCGACGAGTTGACCGATCTTGCCTGCCTGACGTTTTCAGCCGATCTGGTGATGCAGTCTTTCTGCCACACCTCGGCGTACCCTAAGCCCGTCGACGTTCAGCTGCATGAAACCCTGCCGCAGTTTATCTCCCGTCGTAATGGGGTTGCGCTGAAACCGGGGGACGGCATTATCCACTCCTGGCTTAACCGGATGCTGCTGCCGGATACGGTGGGCACCGGTGCCGACTCCCATACCCGCTTCCCGCTGGGGATCTCGTTCCCGGGCGGCTCCGGGCTGGTGGCGTTTGCCGCCGCGACGGGCATTATGCCGCTGGATATGCCGGAATCGGTGCTGGTTCGCTTTACGGGCGAGATGCAGAAAGGGATCACCCTGCGCGATCTGGTTCACGCCATTCCGCTCTACGCCAGAAAGCAGGGCCTGCTGACGGTCGAGAAAAAGAATAAGCGCAACATTTTCTCGGGCCGAATCCTTGAAATTGAAGGCCTGGAAACACTGAGTGCAGAGCAGGCGTTTGAGCTGGCTGACGCCTCCGCTGAACGGTCCGCTGCCGCCTGCGTGATGCGCCTGGCGGAGGACAAGGTCGCGCAATACCTGCGTTCCAACGCGGCCCTGCTGCGCTGGATGGTAAAGCAAGGATATGAGAACGCCGACACGCTTGAACGACGCATCGATGAAATCGAGGCGTGGCTGGCTAACCCGTCGCTGCTCCGCGCCGATCCTGACGCGGAATATGCCGCAGTTATAGACATCGATCTCAATGAAATCACCGAACCGGTGGTCTGCGCGCCAAACGATCCGGATGACGCACGCTTACTTTCTGAGGTGGCCAGCACGCCGCTAGAGGAGGTCTTTATTGGCTCCTGCATGACCAACATCGGTCATTTCCGCGCTGCGGGAGAAATCCTGGCCGATGCCGGTGAAAGCCAGGCGCGGCTGTGGATCGCGCCTCCGACCAAAATGGACGCCCGGCAGCTTTCCCGTGAGGGCTATTTTAGCCAGTTTATTAAGTCGGGGGCGCGAATCGAGCCCGCGGGTTGTTCCCTCTGCATGGGGAACCAGGCGAGGGTGCGCGAAGGGAGTCACGTGGTATCGACGTCCACCCGAAATTTCCCGCATCGTCTGGGAACGAATGCCAGCGTGTTCCTTGCCTCGGCGGAATTAAGCAGCGTCGCGGCCATACTGGGTAAAATGCCAACCGTTGAAGAATATTTACGCTATACGGATAAACTTCATGGTGCGCGTGAAAATATCTATCGCTATCTCAGTTTTGACACCCTGGCCGAATATCAAATCACAGAAGGTGATAATATCCCGGTTGTTAGCGTGTAGTTTCTTATTATTTATTTAGCAAATGTATTTATCCGGCAGAGGCGTCTCTCAGGAGAATCCTCTGCCATTCAGGGACCTTTTTCTCATGGGTGAGATATGCTTAAATCCAATGTTTTGAAAACAATCTTACTTGCCGTAATAATATTATTATCAATATTTATTCCTCCGCCTGATGGATTAAGTAAAGAGGCGTGGATACTGGCAGGGATATATTTATCCGCTATCGTTGGCCTGGTCATTAAACCTTATCCCGAACCCGTTATCATGCTCGTCGCGGTCGCGTTAACCTGTTTTACCGTAACAAAATTTCCGGATTCACCTGTCAAATCAATGGATGTGCTGAGCGGATACGCCTCAGGCACGACCTGGCTGGTGTTCAGCGCCTTTACGCTTAGCGCGGCGTTCGTTACGACCGGTCTGGGAAAGCGGCTTGCTTACTGGTTTATCCTCAAATTTGGCAGTACGACGCTAAGGCTGGGGTATGTCACCGCCTTGCTGGACCTGGTGCTCGCACCCGCCACGCCCTCCAATACCGCGCGGGCAGGTGGGGTGGTTTTCCCGATTATTAATAGCATCGCGACCGTACTAGGCTCAACGCCAAAAGAGACACCGTGCAAGGCTGGCCGTTATTTAATGGTCAATGTCTATATGGTCACTAAAACAACCAGCTATATGTTTTTAACGGGCTTTGCCGGGAACGCGTTAGCGCTTCAGCTCATTTCAGATATTTTCCATATCCATATTAGCTGGATCGGCTGGATGCTGGCGGGCGCCCCGTTGGGATTATTGATGCTGTGTATTATTCCCTATATTTGCTACCGAATTGCCTCGCCGGAAATTAAGCATATTGATAATGTCGCGATTGCGACCAACGGGCTGGAAAACCTCGGGGCAATGAGCCTCAAAGAGAAGGGGCTGGTGGTTATTTTTATCGCCGCACTATTGGGCTGGATCTTCTCACGTCATCTTGGTCTCACTGAATCCGCCGTCGCTATTATCGCGATGGGGGCGGCGCTGCTGTTTAATATTATCGGCTGGAACGATGTCCAAAAAAATAAAGGCGGCTGGAATACCCTGATGTGGTACGGGGGCATCATCGGTCTGAGCGCCACCCTGAGCAAAGAGGGCTTTTTCCGCTGGCTGGCGGATTTCCTCTCTGCGCATCTGGATTTTCTCAGCGCCGGTAATATGACCATCGTGATTATCGTGTTTCTCAGCGTGCTGGTTCGCTATTTCTTCGCCTCTGGCGGGGCATACGTCGCGGCCATGGTGCCGGTGTTTGCCACCGTGGGTCTGGTCACCGGAACGGCGCCCGTCCTGCTGGCGCTTGCGATTCTGTTTTCCAATTCCTACGGCGGGTGTATCACGCACTATGGGGGCGCGGCAGGACCCATTATCTTCGCCTCAGGGTATAACGACATTAAGTCATGGTGGACGATTGGCACCATCGTGGCGCTGTGCACGTTTTTAGTCCACATGCTCGTCGGCATTCCCTGGTGGGGTTTCCTCATGCAGCATGGGATGCTGCAGTCTTAATCGCCCGGTAGCGGCTACGCCTTACCGGGCCTGCATGATTTTGAACGTAGGTCGGGTAAGGCGTAGCCGCCACCCGACAAAATCAACGGCGCGATCTCACCACCTGATACCGACGGGTAAAATACTCAAACGGCGCGCTCCATACGTGCACCAGACGGGTGAACGGGAAGATAAGGAAGATCGTCATCCCCAGCACCAGATGGATGCGGAAGATCGGCGCCACGCCGCTCAGCATTTCTGATGAACCTCCCTTAAACGTCACGATCCCCTGCGCCCAGCCGACCAGCTTCATCATTTCACTCCCGTCAGGATACTGCGCGGAGAAGGGAATGGTGGTCAGCCCCAGGATGCACTGGATCAGCAAAATGCTCATGATGATGATATCCGGCGTGGTGGACGTGGCGCGCACGCGCTGATTGAACAGGCGGCGGTAAAGCAGCATAGACCCGCCAATCAGCGTCAACACGCCACAAACTCCACCCGCCATCATCGCCAGCTGCTGCTTAACCGCGACGGGTAAAAACCAGGCGTACATCCAGTGCGGGGTTAACATGCCGAACAGGTGTCCGAAGAAAATCCCCAGGATCCCGATATGAAACAGGTTAGAGCCCCAGTTCATACCGCGTTTACTGAGCATCTGGCTCGACGAGGCGCGCCAGGTGTACTGCCCGTAGTCGTAGCGCAACCAGCTGCCGAGGAAAAAGACGGTGGCGCAGATGTAGGGATAAATGTCATAGAAAAACACGTTCAGGTAGTGTGTCATTTTGGGCCTCCGGCGCTGACGTCTACGTACTGCGGCGCGACGTCCTGGCTAAAGCGTCGTTGATATTGCTGCATCGGCGAGCTGTCGCACGATGTGGCGTTGTCTTCGATAAACTTGACCTGTTCCTCTTCCCAGACTGCGTCCAGCGCCTGACGGGTATCATCCCGTTTTTCACCGGACACCTGTTTTGCCACGCTGTCGCTGGAAAGCCGGGTTTCCGCCAGCGCCAGCAGGGCATCAAACAGCTGGTAATGCGCCACGCCGCGCTGCTTCAGGCGTCCCCCAATCAGCGCCAGGATAGGCGCGACGTTTTGCAATCCTTCGCGCGCTTCGTCGTCGGTAACGATGCTGAGGTATTCCAGGTAGAGCGGCAGGTAGTCCGGCAGCTCGCGGCAGTCCAGCTGGAGCCCGGCTTTCTCATACTGGCTCATCAGGTCGACCATCGCCTGACCGCGATCGCGGGACTCCGCGTGAACGTGCTCGAACAGCAGCAGCGACGTCGCGCGACCGCGCTCAAAAACCTCGCACCACTCGGCCTGTTTATCCAGCAGCGGGGCGTTCAGGTGCTGCCGGGTAAACGGCAGCAGCGCGGGCGCGTTCTGCTCAATCAGCGAAAGCGCTTCGTCACGGTTTTCCCACAAGGTCTCATCGGGATACTCGATCAGCAGCGCGATGATTTTGAGGATTTGCATTATTCTCCCTCCCCGTGTTCGCGCACCTCGGTGATGTTGATCGCGTCAATGCGGCTGCTGTTGAAGAGGTTGAATTTGGTGTCGGAGCCGTGGCAGCCGTCGCCAAAGGTGAAGCCGCAGCCGTTTTTCTCCGGGAAGGCGTCGCGCGCCATTTCGCGGTGGCTGGTTGGGATCACGAAGCGGTCTTCGTAGTTAGCAATTGCCAGGTAGCGGTACATCTCTTCAACCTGCGCTTCGGTCAGGCCAACCTCTTCGATGGCGCGGGTATCGGTCACGCCTTCCACGGTCTGGGAGCGTTTGTAGTGGCGCATCGCCATCATGCGCTTCAGGGCGCGCAGCACCGGCCCGGTATCGCCCGCGCTTAGCATGTTCGCCAGATACTGCACCGGAATGCGCAGGCTCTCTACGGCAGGCAGGACGCCGTCGCTCTGCGGCAGGCCGCCGGCGTCCGCGTAGGACTGGATCGGCGACAGCGGCGGCACGTACCAGACCATCGGCAGGGTGCGGTATTCCGGATGCAGCGGCAGGGCGAGCTTCCAGTCCATCGCCATTTTATAGACCGGCGAGCGCTGGGCGGCGTCAATCACGTTCTGCGGAATACCCTGCTTCAGCGCTTCCTCAATGACCGCCGGGTCGTTCGGGTTCAGGAACACGTCGCACTGGCGCTCGTACAGATCGGTTTCATGCTCGGTGCTGGCCGCCTCTTCAATGCGGTCCGCGTCATACAGCAGCACGCCGAGGTAGCGGATGCGCCCGACGCAGGTTTCCGAGCAGACGGTCGGCTGGCCGGACTCAATGCGCGGGTAGCAGAAGATGCATTTTTCTGACTTGCCGCTCTTCCAGTTGAAGTAGATTTTCTTGTACGGACAGCCGCTGATGCACAGACGCCAGCCGCGGCATTTGTCCTGGTCGATCAGCACGATGCCGTCTTCTTCGCGCTTGTAGATGGCGCCGCTCGGGCAGGTGGCGACGCAGCTCGGGTTGAGACAGTGCTCGCACAGGCGCGGCAGGTACATCATGAAGGTGTTTTCAAACTGGCCATACATCTCTTTCTGGATCTTCTGGAAGTTGCGGTCGCGGGCGCGCTTTTCGAACTCGCCGCCCAGCAGCTCCTCCCAGTTGGGTCCCCAGACGATTTTATCCATCCGCTTGCCGTCAATCAGCGAGCGCGGCCGGGCGGTAGGGAGGTGATCGCCCTCCGGGGCGCGGTGCAGATCCTGATAGTCAAAGGTAAAGGGCTCGTAATAATCGTCAATCTGCGGCAGGACGGGGTTAGCGAAAATTTTCGACAGTACGCCCATCTTGCCGCCGAGGCGTGGAGTCAGCTTGCCGGTAATGCCGCGGATCCAGCCGCCTTGCCACTCCTCCTGATCTTCCCAGTTTTTCGGGTAGCCGATGCCCGGTTTAGTTTCGACGTTGTTAAACCACGCATATTCCATCCCTTCACGCCCGGTCCAGACGTTCTTACAGGTGACCGAGCAGGTGTGGCAGCCGATGCATTTATCGAGATTCAGAACCATGCCAACCTGTGAGCGTATTTTCATTTTTTCGCCTCCTGTACCTGATCCCGACCTTCGCCATCCAGCCAGTTGATGTTTTTCATTTTGCGGATCATGATGAACTCGTCGCGGTTAGAGCCGACGGTGCCGTAATAGTTAAAGCTGTACGCCAGCTGGGCGTAGCCGCCGATCATGTGCGTCGGTTTCGGGCAGACGCGGGTCACCGAGTTGTGGATCCCGCCGCGCCGTCCGGTCACCTCTGAACCTGGAATGTTCAGGATGCGCTCCTGAGCGTGATACATCATGGTCATGCCCGGCGGTACGCGCTGGCTGACCACCGCGCGGGCGGTGAGGGCGCCGTTGGCGTTGAAGGCTTCGATCCAGTCGTTGTCCTCAATGCCCAGCTCGCGGGCGTCGGTTTCGCTGATCCAGACAATCGGCCCGCCGCGCGACAGGGTCTGCATCAGCAGGTTTTCGCTGTAGGTGGAGTGGATGCCCCATTTCTGGTGCGGCGTCAGGAAGTTGAGCGCTTTTTCCGGGAAGCCGTTCGGCGGGATCTCGCGCATGTGGCTGACGCTGCGGGTATCAATCGGCGGACGGTAGGCCACCAGACTTTCCCCGAAGGCGCGCATCCACGGATGATCCTGATACAGCTGCTGGCGGCCCGAAAGGGTACGCCACGGGATTAGCTCGTGGACGTTGGTATAGCCCGCGTTGTAGGAGACGTGCTCGCTCTCAAGACCGGACCAGGTCGGGCTGGAGATGATTTTGCGCGGCTGCGCCTGAATATCGCGGAAGCGGATCTTCTCGTCTTCTTTATTCAGCGCCAGGTGGGTGTGGTCGCGCCCGGTCAGTTCGCCGAGCGCTTCCCAGGCCTTCACCGCCACCTGACCGTTGGTTTCCGGCGCCAGGGCGAGGATCACCTCGGAGGCGTCGATCGCCGTTTCAATCAGCGGGCGACCTTTCGCCGGGCCGTCGGGCTTGACGTAGTTCAGCTTGCCGAGGAAATCGACCTCGTTCTGCGTGTTCCACGATATGCCTTTTCCGCCGTTGCCGAGCTTGTCCATCAGCGGACCGAGAGAGGTGAAGCGTTCGTAGGTTTCCGGGTAGTTACGCTCGACCACCGCAATGTTCGGCGAGGTTTTGCCGGGGATCAGATCGCATTCGCCTTTGCGCCAGTCCTGAATATCAAACGGCTGGGAGAGCTCCGCTGGCGAGTCGTGCTGCAGCGGCTGCAGCACCACGTCGGTTTCGGTGCCCAGATGCCCGACGCAGACCTCGGAGAAGACTTTGGCGATGCCTTTATAGATCTCCCAGTCGCTGCGGGACTCCCACGCCGGGTCGACGGCGGCGGAGAGCGGATGAATAAACGGATGCATATCCGAGGTATTCATGTCGTCTTTTTCATACCAGGTGGCGGTGGGCAGGACGATATCCGAGAACAGACAGGTGCTGGACATGCGGAAGTCGAGCGTCACCAGCAGGTCGAGCTTGCCCTCGATGGCGGCGGTCTGCCACTCCACCTCTTCGGGCTTCACGTCATCTGTAGAGCCGAGATCCTCGCCCTGAATGCCGCTCTCGGTGCCGAGCAGGTATTTCAGCATGTACTCGTGGCCTTTTCCGGACGAGCCGAGGAGGTTAGAGCGCCAGACGAACAGGTTGCGGGGATGGTTTTTACCGTTGTCAGGCTGCTCGCAGGCGAAACGCACGTCACCCGATTTCAGCCCCTGCACGGTGTACTCCTGCGGCGTCATGCCTGCCGCCTCCGAGCGGGCTTTAATGTGCAGCGGGTTCAGGTTGAGCTGCGGGGCCGACGGCAGCCAGCCCATACGCTCCGCGCGGACGTTGAAGTCGATCAGGTGGCCGGTGAATTTCGTGGCGTCCGCCAGCGGGGAGAGCAGCTCCTGCGCGGTCAGCTTCTCATAGCGCCACTGGCTGGCGTGGTTGTAAAAGAATGAAGTGCTGTTCATCTGGCGCGGCGGGCGGTTCCAGTCCAGCGCGAAGGCCAGCGGCAGCCAGCCGGTTTGCGGGCGCAGCTTCTCCTGGCCCACGTAGTGGGACCAGCCGCCGCCGCTCTGCCCGACGCAGCCGCAGAAGACCAGCATGTTGATCATCCCGCGGTAGTTCATGTCCATGTGGTACCAGTGGTTGACCCCGGCACCCAGAATGATCATCGAACGACCGTGCGTTTTGTGCGCCGTATCGGCAAACTCGCGGGCGATTTTTTCTATCAGATAAGCGGGCACGCCGGTAATCTGCTCGCCCCAGGCGGGCGTATAGGCCTTAATCTGGTCATAGCTTTCTGCGGCGTTACTGTCTTCCAGGCCGCGATCGAGACCGTAGTTAGCCAGCACCAGATCGTAAACGCTGACCACCCGTTTCTGGCTGCCGTCGGCGAGCGTCAGGGTTTTGCTCGGCACGCGGCGCGTCAGCACCGGCTCCTGCTTCACGCTGCGGAAATGCGGGTTTTCGTTGCCGCCAAAGTAGGGGAACGCCACATCGGCAACGCTATCGTGGGTAATCAGCAGGGAGAGAGTCAGCTCGGTTTCATGGCCCGCGGCCTGCGGCTCCAGGTTCCATTTGCCTTTTTCTCCCCAGCGGAAGCCAATCGATCCGTTTGGCACCACCAGGTTCCCGGCAATATCAAAGGCGACGGTCTTCCATTCCGGGTTATTGGCTTCCCCCAGCCCGTCAACCAGGTCCGAGGCGCGCAGCATGCGGCCCGGCACGACGCGGCCGTCCGCCTGCTCGTCCAGCAGCACCAGCATCGGCATGTCGGTGTAGCGGCGGCAGTAGTTGAGGAAGTAGTCGCTGGGGTTATCGAGGTGAAACTCTTTGAGGATCACGTGGCCCATCGCCATCGCGAGGGCGCTGTCGGTGCCCTGTTTGGGGGCCAGCCACTGGTCGCTCAGCTTCGCGACCTCCGAGAAGTCCGGCGTGATGGCGACGGTTTTGGTGCCTTTGTAGCGCACCTCGGTGAAGAAGTGGGCGTCTGGCGTGCGGGTCTGCGGCACGTTGGAGCCCCAGGCGATGATATAGCTGGAGTTGTACCAGTCGGCGGATTCCGGCACGTCGGTCTGTTCGCCCCAGGTCATGGGGGAGGCAGGGGGGAGATCGCAGTACCAGTCATAGAAGCTCAGGCAGGTCCCGCCCAGCAGGGAAAGATAGCGCGTGCCAGCGGCGTAGGAGACCATCGACATCGCCGGGATAGGGGAAAAACCGGCGACGCGGTCCGGGCCATAATTTTTGATGGTCCAGACGTTGGCGGCGGCGATCAGCTGGTTCAGCTCCTTCCAGTTCGAGCGGATAAACCCGCCGTGACCGCGCGCGCGCCTGTAGCTCTGCGCCTTTTGCGGATCGCTCTGGATGGCGTCCCAGGCCAGCACCGGATCGGTATGCTGCGCCAGCGCCTCGCGCCAGAGCTCAATTAACTTGCGGCGCACCAGCGGGTATTTGAGACGGTTGGCGCTGTAGAGATACCAGGAGTAGCTCGCCCCGCGCGGGCAGCCGCGCGGTTCATGGTTGGGCAGGTCGGGGCGGGTGCGGGGATAGTCGGTTTGCTGCGTCTCCCAGGTCACCAGACCGTTTTTGACGTAAATTTTCCAGCTACAGGAGCCGGTACAGTTCACGCCGTGGGTCGAGCGCACAATCTTGTCGTACTGCCAGCGCTGGCGGTAGCTGTCCTCCCAGTCGCGGTTGGTGTGATACACCTGCCCGTGCCCATCGGCGAAACTGTCGCCTTTTGTTTTGAAGTAGCGGAAGCGGTCCAACAGTTTGCTCATGACATTTCTCCTGCTTCGATAGCATTGCCGGAGGGTGCTGCATCACGCTCCGGCTAAGAGGTCGTTATTATTTTTGTGCGGATTTGCGGCCATACACCAGCCAGGTAACGAGTACGCAGACGATGTAAAACACGAGGAACACCTTCATGGCGCCGACCGGCGATCCGGTCATCGCCAGCGAGGTGCCAAAGGCTTTGGGGATGAAGAACCCGCCCACGGCACCGATGGCGGAGATAAAGCCCAGCGCGGCAGCGGTCTCGGTCACCGCTTCATGCTGCGCCTGTTCGTCCGTTCCGCCCTGCTGCTTCACGCGGGTAAGGGTGATCTGGCGAAAGATGATGGCAATCATCTGGAAGGTGGAGCCGCTGCCCAGCCCGGCGGTGAGGAACAGCCCCATGAAGACCAGATAGAAGGCGATAAAGCTGCCGGAGCCCGTGCCGGGCAGGGTCAGGAAGATCAAGGCGCTGAACGCCGCCATAAAAATGAAGTTGACGAGCGTAACGCGTACCCCGCCCAGCTTGTCGGAGATCATCCCGCCCGCGGAACGCGCCAGCGCGCCAATCAGGGGGCCAAAGAAGGCGAGGTGAAGGATGTTAACGTCGGGAAACTGGGTTTTTGACAGCATGGCAAAGCCTGCCGAAAAGCCGATAAACGAGCCGAAGGTTGCGAGATAGAGCAGGCTCAGCAGCCACAGGTGAAAGCGTTTTAGCACCGGAAGCTGGCTGGCGATAGAGGCCTTAGAGCTGGCGATATCGTTCATGCCAAAGAAGGCGGCAAGGGTGGCCAGCAGCAGCAGCGGTGCCCAGATCCAGGCGGCATTCGCCAGCCACATCGTGGAGCCGTCATCCTGCGGTACCCCCTGCACGCCCAGGAAGGTAAACATCGGCAGGAAGATCACCAGCGGCGCGATCAGCTGCATCACGCTGACGCCCAGGTTGCCCAGCCCGCCGTTAATACCGAGCGCGCTACCCTGTTTTGCCTTGGGGAAAAAGAAGCTGATGTTGCCCATGCTGGAGGCGAAGTTGGCGCCGGCAAAGCCGCAGAGCAGGGCAATCACGATAAAGACCCAGTAAGGCGTCGCGGTGTTCTGAACGGCAATCCCCAGCCAGACGCAGGGGATAATCAGGATGACGGTGCTCAAAACCGTCCAGTATCGTCCGCCAAATATCGGCACCATAAACGAGTAGGGGACGCGCAATATCGCACCGGAGAGAGAAGGCAATGCCGTTAGCATAAAAAGCTGGTCAGTGGAGAAAGTAAATCCGATTTTATTCAGGTTGACGGCAATCGCGCTAAATAACATCCATACGCAGAACGCTAACAGCAAACAAGCGACTGAAATCCACAGGTTTCGCCGCGCGATATGTTTTCCTTTATTCTCCCAAAATTGCGTATTTTCCGGTTTCCAGTTATTCAACAGATGCGGATTACTCTTCTCACTTTGTTGTGACATATCACCCTCTTGCTTGCCAAGATGAAGATAAAAAACAAATGAAAACAAACGGATAGTTGTAGGTGTGTTGACTGGTTTATTGGATGTTTTTGGATACAACTGAAAGGATAGATAAAAAAACGAACCCTTGAGTTTAGAAAGGAAATAAGGGTTCGCTTAATATGTTACTAATTGTAAGCGCAGCGGTAAATAATACTCCGTCAGGAGTATTAACCCAATTCGAGGGAAATCAGCTTGTCGAGATGCTTATTAAGCGCCGCATCGTCCATCCCGGGCATATTTAATATGGTGATCCCGTCAAGCCCGCAAACCAGCCCGATCAAACGCCAGGCGATATTTTCCGCACGGTCGTTAAGCGTAAAGGCACTGGACTCCGCCCCGGCGCGGATAATCGCCACGGTCTCCTGATGCCACATCTCCATGGTCAGGACATACGCCGCTTTGATTTCGGGGTCCCGGCTGGCGAGAATCTGCGCTTCCCGCCACAGGCGAATGTAGGGCTCAAACCCGCCGTCATCGCTGCCGAGCATGGCGTGAAGCCGCTCGCGCCAGGTAGCGTTTTCACCCAGCATGTCGGCATCCAGCAGCTCGCGGATCAGACGCACAAAGGCCAGCGATTTTAGCTCGCCGCCGGAGGTGAAGTGGTGGTGAACCTGACCGGTCGCGACGCCGGCTTCAGCGGCAATGCGTCGCACCGTCATGGCCGCCAGCCCTTCGGCCAGCGCCACGCGCATGGCGGCCTGTAGGATAGCTTCCCGCCGTTCATCCTTGCTCAGATATGGCATGTTTACTCACTCTCAATGGGAACGAAACGAGTGTAACAAAAAGCTGGACACTCGTTCAACTTTACGTAGGATCGCATTCTGGACATGTGTCCATGTTTAAAAAGAAAAGGAAATTTATGTTTCGTCAGTGGTTAGCGTTAGTGATTATCGTGCTGGTGTATATCCCGGTGGCGATCGACGCGACGGTGCTGCACGTGGCGGCGCCGACATTGAGCATGACGCTGGGTGCCAGCGGTAATGAATTGCTGTGGATCATCGATATTTACTCGCTGGTGATGGCGGGTATGGTGCTGCCGATGGGCGCCCTGGGTGACCGCATTGGTTTTAAACGACTGCTCATGATTGGCAGTACGCTGTTTGGCCTGTCGTCCCTGGCGGCGGCGTTTGCCCCGTCGGCCGGTTGGCTGATTGCGGCGCGCGCCTCGCTGGCGATCGGTGCGGCGATGATCATTCCGGCTACGCTTGCTGGGATCCGTACGCTGTTTGTCGACGCCCGCGACCGTAATATCGCGCTTGGCGTCTGGGCGGCGGTGGGGTCCGGCGGGGCGGCGTTTGGTCCGCTGATCGGCGGTATGCTGCTTGAGCACTTCTACTGGGGGTCGGTGTTTTTGATTAACGTGCCGATCGTGCTGGTGGTGGTTTCGCTGGCCGCGCGTTTTGTGCCGCGTCAGCAGGGCCGCCCGGAGCAGCCGCTGAATATCAGCCATGCCATCATGCTGATTGTGGCGATTTTGCTGCTGGTCTACAGCGCCAAAACCGCGCTAAAAGGCGCGCTGTCGCCGTGGCTGGTTGCCTCCGCGCTGGTGACCGGCTCGGTGCTGCTGTTTGCCTTCGTGCGTATTCAGCTTCGCGCTCGCGTACCGATGATCGACATGCGCCTGTTCTGCCACCGCATCATCTTGAGCGGCGTGGTGATGGCGATGACCGCCATGATTGCCCTGGTCGGCTTTGAGCTGCTGATGGCCCAGGAGCTTCAGTTCGTTCACGGCTTTACGCCGTTTGAAGCGGGCATGTTCATGCTGCCTGTCATGGTCGCCAGCGGGTTCAGCGGACCGATCGCGGGCGTGCTGGTTGGGCGTTTGGGGCTACGCATCGTCGCGGCCGGCGGAATGGGGCTCAGCGCCGTCAGCTTTATCGGCCTGTCGATGCTCGACTTCAGCACCCAGCAGTGGCAGGCGTGGGGGCTGATGGTGCTGCTCGGCTTCAGCGCCGCCAGCGCGCTGCTGGCCTCGACCTCCGCCATTATGGCCGCCGCGCCGAAAGAGAAAGCCGCCGCCGCAGGGGCGATTGAAACCATGTCCTATGAGCTGGGGGCCGGGCTGGGGATCGCCATTTTTGGCCTGCTGTTAACCCGCAGCTTCTCGGCGTCGATTGTGCTGCCGCAGGGGCTGAATGCATCTCTCGTCGACAAAGCCTCGTCATCCATCGGTGAGGCGATGAAGGTGGCGCAGGATCTGACCCCGACCCTGTCGGAGTCGGTCATTGAGGCGGCGAAAAGCGCGTTTATTACCTCGCACAGCGTGGCGCTGGGCAGCGCGGGCGGTATGCTCCTCCTGCTGGCCGTTGGGATCTGGTTCAGCCTGGCGAAGGTCAACCCTCGGTAAATAGCGCAGCAAAACCGGACTGGCGGTTGGCGCGGGCGGGGCAGATGGGCTATGTTTTTTAAAGGATTATCTGACTCTTGCTGGAAAATATGAGCCCGCGCCACAGCAGTGAACCGTCTCAACCCTTCTCCCGGTTAACCCTGCTTGCAGGCGGTGCGCTGGGCGTCGTTTTTGGCGATATCGGCACCAGCCCGCTTTACACCTTCAGAACGGTGCTTTCGCTCTCTGAGCATGACCCGACGCCCGGCGTCATACTGGGCCTGCTCTCCCTGATTACCTGGACGCTCATCCTGGTGACATCCATAAAATATGCCGCCTTCGCCATGCGAATTGATAATCATGGCGAGGGCGGCATCATGGCCCTGATGTCGCTTCTGGTGGAAAAAGGGAAAGGCGGGCGCTGGGTTATTTTTGCCGCCCTTATCGGCGCAGCGTTGATTTACGGTGACGGTGCGATAACCCCGGCAATCTCGGTGCTTTCCGCGCTGGAAGGGCTGGAGATGGTCATTCCTGAATCGCAGCCGTACATATTGCCCCTTACGGTCGCGGTTCTGCTGGCGCTGTTCCTGATCCAGCCTTTTGGTACCGCCCGCATAGGGAAGATATTTGGCCCGGTGATGGCGCTGTGGTTTCTGGCGATTGCCGCGCTGGGCGTCTGGGGCATCATTCAATACCCTTCGGTACTGTTGGCCTTGAATCCGGCTTACGGCATCGCGTTTTTGTTCTCAAACGGGTACACCAGCTTCCTGGTCCTGGGCGGCGTTTTTCTCTGCGTAACGGGGGCCGAGGCTCTTTATGCCGACATGGGGCATTTCGGTAAAAAGCCTATCTGGCTTGCCTGGTACGGCGTCGTTTTTCCTTCCCTGCTGCTCAACTATGCCGGCCAGTCGGCGCTGATTCTGGCGGGTGCCGACAGCAAACAAAATCTCTTTTACCTGCTGTGCCCGCCGGTGCTGCAGGTTCCGCTTATCGTGCTTGCCGCGCTGGCAACGATCATCGCCAGTCAGGCAATTATTACCGGCGCCTTTTCCATGACCCGTCAGGCCATTCAGCTTGGCTGGCTACCGCGATTACGCATTAAACAGACGGCGGCAGAGAGCTACGGTCAGATCTATATCGGGACAATAAACTGGCTGCTGATGGTGGTGACCATCGGTCTGGTCGTGTTCTTCAAATCTTCCGATAAGCTTGCCGCCGCGTACGGCATTGCCGTGTCGTTAACCATGCTGATGACGACGGGGCTGCTGTTTGTCGCCATGCGGGAAATATGGCGCTGGAGCCTGCTCAGCAGCGCGGTCATCGCCCTCTGTTTCTTCGTGGTTGATGCCACCTTCTTATTCGCCAACCTGATTAAGGTCCTGGAAGGCGGCTACATTCCGCTCCTGATGGCGGCCGCCATTTGTACGGTTATGTTAATCTGGCACCGCGGCGTTCGGACGGTCTCCGCGTCGGTGGGTGAGAAGGGCGTCAGCGTGGATGCGTTCTTTGCCCATCTTCAGCAAAAGACGGTGCCCAGAGTGGCGGGCGCCGCCGTATTTTTGACCCGTACCCGGAACAATATCCCGCCGGTGATGCGCTGGCACGTCGCGCGAAACCGGGCGCTCCAGCAGGATGTGCTGTCGCTGACCATTGATATTCTCAACGTGCCCTACGTCGGAGAAGAACAGCGCATCAGCGTGGAGCAGCGCGCGCCGGGCTACTGGCACGGCGTGGCGCAGTACGGCTTTATGGAACACCCGGACATTCCGCGCTTGCTGCAGGGCGTCAGCGAGATTAACGCGCTGTTTGCCACGGATGACGCCACCTGGTATGTCGGGCATGAAACCATTGTGGCAGGCGAAGGCGGGGCCGGAATGGCGGCGTGGCAACGGCACATTTTTGCCTTCATGAAGCGCAACTGCACGCACGTCATCAACCATTACCACCTTCCCAGCGATCGGGTTGTCGAAATCAGCCGGCGCGTTGCCGTCTAGCGCCGCACTTATTTCTCCTGGGCCGCGGAGAGAACGCTGTGTAACAACACGTTCGCCCCTTTCTCCGACCATTCCGGGAGGATCCTCTCCGCTTCGTTATGGCTTATGCCTTTCACGCAGGGGATAAATATCATGCTGGCAGGCGCAATCTTGCTGATGTAGCAGGTGTCGTGTCCCGCACCGGAGACCATCGGCTTCGACGAATAGCCCAGCTTCGCCACGGCCTTCTCCGTGCGAGCCAGGCATTCGGCATCAAACGCGATGGGCGCATAGTCAAAAATGCGTTCAACGGCAGCGGCCACGCCGCGCAGGCTCAGGCTTTCAGCTACCTTATGCAGCGCCGCTTCCATGGCTATCAGCGCCTCCTGCGAAGGATGGCGAAACTCCACGCTGCATACCACGCGAGACGGCACGACGTTGCGCGAGTTCGGCGTAACCTGCGCCATACCGATCGTCGCGCGTCCGTCTGGAGCATGCCGATAGCCAATCGCTTCCACCTTCAGCGCCAGCTCGGCGAAGGCGGTCAGCGCGTCGCGGCGGCTGTGCATCGGCGTCGTTCCGGCATGGGCGGCGAAACCGTCCAGCGTCAGGGTAAACCAGCGCTGGCCCATTGCTGCGCGGACGAGCCCGATATCCAGACCTTCATCTTCCAGAATAGGGCCCTGTTCGATGTGCAGCTCGTAGCAGGCGTGAACCGGAAACGCGCGAGCCGGGATGTCGCCGCGATAGCCTATCGCTTCAAGGGCCTCGCGGACCGTGACGCGCTTGCTGTCCATCCGGGCGTAAGCAAACGCCTCGGTAAGCTGGCCAGCCCAGACGCCTGAGGCGAGCATGGCTGGTGCGAAGCGCGCGCCTTCTTCGTTGGTCCAGTTCACCAGCACAACGTCGCGTTCCGTCTCAACGCGGTGGTCATTGAGGGTGCGCAGCAGCTCCAGCCCAGCCAGCACGCCGTAAACCCCGTCGTAGTTACCGCCCAGCGGCTGGGTATCTACGTGCGAGCCGGTCATGACCGGCGCGAGCGCCGGGTTTTTCCCCGCGCGACGGATAAACATGTTGCCCATGCTGTCGACGTCGCAGGTAAAACCCGCCTCCTGCGCCCAGTCGCGCAGCAGGTTACGCGCAATACGATCTTCCTCGCTCAGCGCCAGGCGGGTCACGCCTCCGGCGGGCGTGCCGCCGATCTGCGCCATCATCTCAAGCGTTGACCACAGCCGTTCGGCGTTGACGCGGATCATGGCTTGTCCTTAGTGCTGCGGTAGCGGAAATCACAGCACGCGCCGCCCTGCATGATGGTGGTGGTCCGGGTCAGCTTCACGTCCGGCGCATAGCCAACGATGAACTTTTCATCGCGCGCGCAGGAGAGCAGGTGGCCAATTTCGCCCAGCCCCATCTCGTGGTACATCTCCGCGTAGCGGCAGCGGGTGACGTTGTAGTTGTACTGCTGGTCGTCGGCGTCGATCACCTTTACGTCGAGGGCGTTATCTTTCTCCCACAGATACTGCAGGGCGATGAAGCTTTTGACGTCCGCGCCGTTGGGCTCTTTGCTGGCAAAGGTTTTGCCAGCGTCAATCGCGGCCTGCTCAATGGCCTCGCCAATCACCGCCTGGGCGCGGGTTTTCCCTATCTCGCGCACCAGGATTTCATAGATTGGCTTAATAATTTCTGCTTCAATTTTGCGGCGGGCGAGAATGCCCAGCTCGTTATTATCACTCATCACATTGCCTCGCTGCGTTACTTCGCTATTGCGCCGCCCAGCACGGTCTGCGGCTGCCATTTGCCGTCGACAACCTTGTAGACCGTGAACGACGGTGATTTCAGGTTGCCCTCTTTATCAAACGCGATCTCTCCTGTAACGCCGGAGTAGCTGATGGCGCGCAGGGCGGGCAGGTAGCCGGACGGCTCCACGGTGTCTGCTTTTTCCATTGCCGCCACCAGCACGCGGGTGGCGTCATAGGCGAACGGGGCGTGCAGTTCGATATGGGTGTGGTAGCGGGCCTGATAGGCCTGTTCAAACGCTTTGCCGCCCGGCATCTGGTCAACCGGCAGGCCTGGCTCCAGGGCGACAACGCCTTCACCCTCTTTTTGCGCCAGATGCAGGAACGTCTGGCTGACGAATCCGCCTGCGCCCATCAGCGTGGCATTCATGCCCAGCTGTTTGATGCGGCGCGCCAGCGGTGCGGCCTGGCTGTCGACGCCGCCGAAGAAGATCAGATCGGCATTTTTACTGCGAATCGCGGTCAGCACGGCGCTGAAATCGACCGTTTTGTCATCCACGTACTGACGATCGACAATCTTCACGCCCTGTGCTTCAAGCGACTTAATAAACTGGTCCGCCAGACCCTGACCAAAGGCGGTACGGTCGTCGATCACCGCAATGCGTTTGGCCTTCAGGGTATTCACCGCGTACTGGCCGGCGAGCTGGCCGCCGTCATCGTCGTGGCCCATTACGCGGAAGCTGGTGTCAAAACCCTGTTGGGTATACGCGTGACCGGTCGCGACCGGTGCCACCTGTGCGATGCCCGCATCGTGGTAAACGCGGGCGGCAGGAATGCTGGTGCCGGTGTTCCAGTGACCCACCACGCCCGCCGCGCCGCTGTCGACCAGACGCTGCGCAACGGCCACGGCGGTGCGCGGGTCGGACTGATCGTCTTCGGACTGCAGCCTGAAGGTCACCGCCTTGCCGCCGATGGTCGGGTGCTGCTTGTTGATGTCATCGATAGCCAGCTGCGCGCCGTTTTCCAGATCTTTACCGATACGGGCAGACGGGCCGGTGAGCGGGCCCGCCAGGCCGATAACCACGGTTTCGCTGTCAGCGGCCCACGAGGACGTTGAGGCAAAACCACCGAGCAGAATAGCGGCGCTGAGCGCACTGATTTTTACTGTTTTCATTGTATTTCCCCGATGTTGGCTGGTGTTGTTAAACGGGCATTTCGCCCAAATAAATCTGTGCAATCTGGTCGTCATCGAGCATCGCTTTCGACTGGCCGTGATGAACGATGCTGCCGCTGTCCATTACCCACGCGCTGTCGGTTACCTCCAGCGCCAGGCGGGCGTTTTGTTCAATAAGCAGCAGGGCGACGCCGCGCTCGCGCAGGCCGGCGATAACGGCAAAAATGTTTTCGACCATCTTCGGGGCGAGGCCCATCGACGGTTCGTCGAGGATCAGCAGGCGCGGCTGGCTGAGCAGGGCGCGGTTAAGGGCCAGCAGCTGCTGCTCACCGCCGGACAGCAGACCGGCAAGCTGGTGCTGGCGCTCGCCCAGACGCGGGAAGCGCTCGAAAATGGCATTCATTTCGCGCTTAACCGTGACAGTGTCACGCCTGAGCCAGGCGCCCATCTGCAGGTTTTCCAGTACCGTCATGCGGGAGAAGATCCCGCGGCCCTCCGGGACCATGACCAACCCGTCGCGAAGCAGGGCGTCAGGGCCGTGTTTGCGTACCGCTTTACCGTTAAATTCAATACTGCCGCTGAAGCTTTCCAGCCCGGTGATGGCGCGCACGGTGGAGCTTTTTCCCGCGCCGTTAGCGCCGATCAGCGTAGCCTGTTCGCCCTCGTGCAGGGTAAAGGAGACGTCGCGTACTGCCTGAATGCCGCCGTAATGCACGTCCAGACGTTGGACCTTAAGTAATTCAGACATGGGCGTTGCCTCCAAGCCAGGCGGCGATCACTAAAGGGTCGCGACGCACGCTTTCCGGCGTGCCGCAGGCGAGCGTTTTGCCGTAATCCAGCACCGTCAGGCGATCGCAGATGCCCATCACCAGCTTGACGTCATGTTCAATCATCAGCAGGGTTTTGCCGTCATCGCGGATGCGGATGAGCAGCTCGCCGAGCGCCACCTTTTCCGCCGCGTTCATCCCGGCGGCGGGCTCGTCCAGCGCCAGCAGGAGCGGATCCGTTGCCAGCGCGCGTGCGATTTCAAGGCGACGCTGGTGACCATAGGCCAGATCGCAGGCACGATAGTGGGCGAACTGCGCAATGCCGGTATAGTCCAGCCAGTGCCAGGCCAGCTCGCGGGTCTGCTGCTCTTCCGCGCGGGCGCGTTTGTGACGGCTCAGCGCGGCCCACAGGCCGTTGCGAGTGCGCACGTGGCTGCCGACCATCACGTTTTCCAGCACCGACATGTCGTTAAAGAGGCGCACGTTCTGGAAGGTGCGGGCAATCCCGGCGGCGGTGACTTTCTCTATCTGCTTCGGGAAATAGGGCTTATCGGCAATCGAAAACTCGCCGCTGTCCGCCGGATAAAGCCCGGTGATCAGGTTAAAGCAGGTGGTTTTTCCCGCCCCGTTGGGGCCGATCAGCCCGTAGATCTCGCCCTTGTTTACGGTAATCGACACATCATCCACGGCAGTCAGCCCGCCGAAGCGTTTTGACATATGGCGTACGGTTAACAGACTCATGCCTTCACCTCCTTGTGGCGTACCGGCCAGATGCCGGAAGGACGTACCAGCATCACCAGCACCAGCGCCAGGCCGTAGAACAGCTGACGTAACACTTCCGGGTCAACCAGCACCGAACCGAACAGCGCCTGCTGAACCGGGGCCGCCTGGCTGCGCAGCAGTTCCGGCAGGGCGGTGAGCAGTACCGCGCCGAGGATCACGCCCGGAATGTGCCCCATACCGCCCAGCACCACCATCGCCAGCACGGCGATGGATTCCTGTAACGTGAAGGATTCCGGGGAGACAAAGCCCTGAAACGCGCCGAAAAGTGCACCCGCCACGCCGCCAAAGGAGGCGCCCATCGCGAAGGCCAGCAGCTTATAGTTACGCACGTTGATGCCCATCGCGCGGGCCACATCCTCATCTTCACGGATGGCGTGCCAGGCGCGGCCAATACGGGAATGCTGCAGGCGCAGGCAGACGAAAACGATCGCGATAATCACCACCATCAGCAGGTAGTACCACAGCCACAGGGCGGGCACTTTCACGCCGAACCAGTGGTATACGCCGCTGAACTTCAGGCCGAACAGGCTGAGCGTATCTACCCCGGTAATGCCCTTGGCACCGTTGGTGATGTTCACCGGACGATCGAGGTTACGCATCAGGATGCGGATAATCTCCCCAAAGCCGAGGGTCACTATCGCCAGATAATCTCCGCGCAGCTTAAGCGTGGGGGCACCCAGCAAGATGCCGCAGACGGCCGCCACGAGCGCGGCCAGCGGAATGATGAGCAGATAAGAGGTGTGCAGTCCGTCCGGGAACCAGACGCCGAGGATCGGGAACACCTCCAGCAGGTGTGGCGACGCCATCAGCGCCGCGAGGTAAGCACCGACCGCGTAAAAGGCGATAAAGCCCATGTCCAGAAGGCCGGTATAGCCGACCACAATGTTGAGCCCCAGCGCCAGCATGATGTAGAGCAGGGCGAAGTCGATAACGCGCACCCAGTAGTTGCCGCCAAGCTGCGTGGCCACCACGGGCGCAACCAGCAGCGCAAGGCAGAATAACGTCATGCCGGACCAGAACTTGCGCGTCGTTGCCGGAGCCTGGAGTTGAAGAGTTGTCATAGTGTCCCTTACGCTCTGTTTGCCACGCGCTCGCCCAGCAGGCCTGCCGGACGGAAGACCAGCACCAGAATCAGCACGATGAAGGCAAAGACATCCTGATAATTGCTGCCGAATACGCCGTGGGTCAGTTCACCCAGGTAGCCCGCGCCCAGCGCTTCGATAATGCCGAGCAGGATCCCGCCAATCATGGCGCCACGAATGTTACCAATGCCCCCCAGCACGGCGGCGGTGAAGGCTTTGATTCCGGGCAAAAAGCCCATCGAGAAGCTGGCGTTGCCGTAGTTGCTGGCCATCATGACGCCTGCCAGCGCGGCAAACGCTCCGCCAATGGCAAACGTCAGGGTAATGATGGCGTTCGGGTTAACCCCCATCAGCGTGGCCACGCGCGGATTTTCCGCAACGGCGCGCATACCGCGACCCAGGCGCGTGTATTCCACCAGCAGCCACAGCCCGGTCATCACCGCAAGCGCCAGCGCCACGGTGACAATGCCGGTGACGGTCACGATGGCGGGCGGGTGCATTTCACTTCCCGACGTAACGGCAATCGGATCCATGGGCAGGATCTGCGGGAACATCAGCGGGTTGCGCGTCCAGATAATCATCGCCACGGTTTGCAGCAGGACCGAAACGCCGATACCGGAGATCAGCGGCGCCAGGCGCGGGGCGTTGCGCAGGCGGCGGTAGGCAAAGCGCTCGACGGCCATGGCCAGCAGGGCGCAAACGGCCATCGACACCGCCAGGGCAACGCCGAGCTGCAACAGCAGCGGCATGAGCGGGAAGGCGGAATTCAGGGCGTTAATGACGGAGAGCGTGGTGAGCGCGCCGACCATCAAAATATCGCCGTGAGCAAAGTTAATAATGCGCAAAATGCCATACACCATGGTATAGCCCAGCGCGATCAGCGCGTAGATGCTTCCCAGCATCACGCCGTTGATCAGTTGTTGTATGAGTGTATCCAACGTTTGTACCCGCAAAGTGCTCTTTCTGCGGCTACCATCTAATAAATGAATTAAATTGTAAAATACGCATCTATTATTTCTTATGATAAATAAATATTGTCTTATCTTTATGATTTATATAAAGATAATGAAAACCTGTTTTTGGGTAAAAAGCCTAAAGAAATCAACATATGAATAAAACAGAACAATCAGTTGGCCTGTCTGCGTATGCAGAAAGTCGCCTGGCAAACGATCCGCCGCTTCGCGCCGTGCGTGCCTTTGAGGCCATCGCCCGGCTGGGTAGCGTCACGCTGGCCGCGCAGGAGCTGGCTATCTCTCCGTCGGCCGTCAGCCATCAGCTCAAGGTGCTCGAAGGGTATCTGCAAATGCCGCTGACGGAGCGTCAGGGGCGCAGGCTGGTTCTGAGCCAGCACGGGCGTGAATACTACCGCTCGATCCGCGCGGCGTTTAACGTGCTGCGCCAGGCGACGGAGCATCTGGCGGAGCAGGCGCAAACGCGCCAGGTCACCATCAGCCTGATACCGCTTTTTGGCATGGGGTGGTTTATCCCGCGTTTGCCTGCATTTATGCGCGCCAATCCGCAAACCGAGATCAATGTGGTGTATGCCAACCACCGTAACTATTTGAGCGACGCGTCGGACATGTCGATTCGTTTTGGTAACGGTCAGTGGGCGGGCTATCAGAGTGAAAAGCTGATTTCCGGGCAGATGGTGCCGGTGTGCAGCCGCGCGTTTTTGCGCGTGCATGGCCATATCGACACCCCTGAGCAACTGCTGCAAATGCCGCTGCTGCACGATGAGGAGCGTACCAGCTGGCCGCAGTGGTTTCAGCTGCAGGGGGTAAAACGTTCTCTACGGCGCAGCGGTCCCCTGTTTGAAGACGGGCTGTTGACGCTGGCGGGCGTGCAGGCTGGTCTGGGCTGCGCGCTGATGCGTGAGCCGCTGATCGCGCCTTATCTCGAAAGCGGCGAGCTGGTGAAGATATTCGACTCACCCATTGACGACGGACGCGACTATTACCTCTGCGTGCGTGCCGATTCAGAGATGACCGAGGACGGTAAGCTGCTGCAAAACTGGCTTCGTCGGGCGGCAGGCGTTGAATCGCTTACGGCGTAAGCAGGCACTGTTTATCCAGCGCTTCAATTTCCGAACCGCTGTACCGCGCGTATTGCCCGGTCAGGCCAAAAAACGCAGGTTGGGTTTCAGTGTAAATTTCCGCGGCGAGCACCAGCCGGCGTCGCTCATCTTCGCCCATTTCAAGCAGCGTCCAGGGAATGAAATAGCGTGACGTTGCGGTCAGTTTGAACCACAGCGGGCAGCCGCAGCCGGGACAAAACCAGCGTTCACCGCGCGCCGATGACGCGAAATGAGAAGGGGCGATGGAGTCTTGCTCAAGAAGCGGTTCGCCCTGCGGCTCAAGATACATGGCAATGCCGCCCGACCACTTCTGGCATTGCGTACAGTGGCATGCGTACACGTCAAAATTGTTGAGGCTCACGCTGAACTGACTCATTCCGCACAAGCAGCGTCCTTTGAATATGTGCATGGCGTACTCCTTTTTGACGCCAGAAATCCGTATAAAAAAAGCCAGCCACATGGGCTGGCCTTTTATCGTGACAAATCTTAGAACTGGTAGGTCAGGCCTACAGCTACGATGTTGTCGGTAGCAACGCCAGTTGCTTTGGTGAAGCTGTTGTCGTCAACCAGGTTGATTTTGTAATCAACATAGGTAGACATGTTTTTGTTGAAGTAGTAGCTCGCGCCAACGTCAACGTATTCAACCAGATCCTGGTCGCCGTATGAACCCAGGTCTTTACCTTTGGATTTCAGGTAAGCGATGGATGGACGCAGGCCGAAGTCGAACTGGTACTGAGCAACAACTTCAAAGTTCTGAGCTTTGTTCGCGATATAACCGTCACCGAAGTTGGTCATGTTGCGGGTTTCAGAGTAGGTAGTTGCCAGGTAGATGTTGTTCGCATCGTATTTCAGGCCAGCAGCCCATACTTCTGCGTTCTCACCGCCAGCGTTAACGGTGTTAGCAACGCGACCTGCAGCAACCTGACGGTCAGTACGGTCAGATTTCGCGTAGGTTGCACCAACGCCGAAGCCGTCCATTTCATAGGTAGAAGACAGACCCCAGCCGTCACCGTTCGCTTCGGTGATGTCATTACGATCGTTTTTACCCTGGTACTGAGCGGCAACGTTCAGACCGTCAACCAGACCGAAGAAGTCGGTGTTACGGTAGGTTGCAACGCCAGTCGTACGGCCAGTCATAAAGCCATCAGTCTGGGTCCAGGTATCGCCACCGAACTCTGGCAGAACGTCAGTCCACGCGCCGATGTCGTAAGCAACACCGTAGTTACGACCGTAGTCGAATGAACCGAATTCGTTGAATTTCAGACCCGCGAATGCCAGACGGGTTTTGTTGCCGTCAGCGCCCTGGGATTCAGAACGGTTGCCTTTGAACTCATATTCCCACTGGCCGTAACCGGTCAACTGATCGTTGATCTGAGTTTCGCCTTTGAAGCCCAGACGAACATAAGTTTTGTCGCCGTCGTTATCAGTATCATCAGAGAAATAGTGCAGACCTGTTACTTTACCGTACAGATCCAGCTTGTTACCGTCTTTGTTATAAACTTCAGCCGCGTTTACAACGCCTGCTGCCAACATGGAAGTCACTGCCACTGCAACTAATTTAAGTTTCATCTTAAATATTCCTTATAATTTTCTTAGGTATTTCCTGAGCCACTTTGAACAATTTCTAAACGAGGCTAATCGTCAATGGCATGCTATTTTTAAAAATCTTGTAGTCCTATTTCAATAATAAGTTTCAAATTATTAGTAATAATTTCAGTTAGTGTGATCGAGATCGGGTAAATGACGGTGAAATGGCGTGAATTGATGAATATTCATTCAATTTTTTGCGTGATTGATTGCTGGTAATATAGTTACGGTGTGGTTTTATAAAAAATGGTAATTATCGGTATTTTCGTTCTTTTGGTGGGACTTGAGTGGCTATTTAAGCCGTAATGCCTTGTTTTAAACCTTTAACGTACGGAATTTCCGTTCTATTAAATGAAATAAACAGAAATACACTATTGCACTTTGTGCTATTAATAGCGTGAGTATTCGCAAGTAACTAATCACGCACCGGTGTCAATTTATGTCAATGGAAGTGAATGGAAATTTACGAAAGGACGCTAATATAAACAGAATCTAAACACGCGCTCTACTGGCCTGACAAATATTTTGGCGTGCGCTCACATATTAAATTTATGTTAATTTTTTGCTGTCGGGATAAATATTACCCGACAGCAAAACTGGCATTATTTTCTGGTGGCGTACCAGCAGAGCAACGACCCGACGCAGACCATCAGCGCGCCTTGCCAGAACGAGAAGGAGAGCGGGGAATTCAGCACTGCGGCGGCAAGTGCGGCTGAGAGGACCGGGGTGAAATAGGATACGGCAGCCAGTACCGTGACGTTACCGTGAAGGATGCCAATATTCCATGCGGCATAACCAAACCCAAGGGCGATTCCGCACATCACGAGTTTTACCACCACCGGAAGCGTGAACACCATATCGGGCTGATCGCTGAAAGCATATTTCACCCACAGACTCAGCGCTGTCAGCAAAACAAACAGGGTGATACCGTTTTGCCCTTTCGCAAATTTACTGGTTACGGTGCAGTAGGCTGCCCAAATAAATGCCCCGGCGAATGCCAGCGCATAGCTCAGCGGACTGGACACGATATTGCGGGTGATTTCATCAAGATGTAACCCCTGTTCGCCCCCTAATACCCAGCAGACGCCCAGCAGCGAGATGGCTAATCCGGGGATCACCCACAGGGTAGATTTTTGACCATTGAACAAAATGGCAAACACAATCGTCAGGCTTGGCCAGAGGTAATTCACCATACCGACTTCAATGGCCTGAGCGCGCGTTGCGGCATAGCCCAGCGACAGCGCCAGGCATATTTCGTAGCTGACAAATAAAACGCTGCCAGCAATAAGATACCGGGGCGAAAACCGCCTGATATCAGGAAATCCTACTGTTACCAGACACAGTAATCCGCTGAGGGTGTATATCATCGCCGCGCCGCCTACCGGCCCCAGCCCTTCGCTCACGCTGCGAATAAGGCCGACCATGGTGCTCCATAACAGTATTGCCGCCAGCCCAATAAGCGTTGCTCTCTTTCTGTCCATGACGTTGCCATTGCAATAAAAATCAGAGGGAAAATGTAGCGCATTCATCCTGACGCTGTCGCGAATTATTCTCTTAAGCCGTTAATCAAAAAGGGGTATTTAACCGTACCGGAGGTGACTATTAAGGGGGGGAAGGGAGATGACCTTGATTTGACGCAAAAAAAACAGGGGCATTGCTGTTAGTTTGCGCCACGAAGTCTTATCAGATAACGAGGACAACAATGGACGTCAGCCGCAGACAATTTTTCAAAATCTGCGCGGGCGGTATGGCCGGAACAACAGCCGCTATGCTGGGATTTGCGCCCAAAATGGCACTGGCTCAGGCACGCAACTATAAGCTGCTGCGCGCGAAAGAGATCCGTAACACCTGCACATACTGCTCCGTGGGTTGTGGGCTTTTAATGTATAGCCTGGGCGATGGCGCGAAGAACGCCAGAGAAGCGATTTACCACATTGAAGGGGACCCGGATCATCCGGTGAGCCGCGGCGCACTTTGCCCCAAAGGGGCGGGTCTGCTGGACTACGTGCACAGCGAAAACCGCCTGCGCTACCCGGAATACCGCGCGCCGGGCTCTGACAAATGGCAGCGTATCTCCTGGGATGAGGCCTTCTCCCGTATTGCAAAATTAATGAAGGCCGACCGCGACGCCAACTTTATTGAAAAGAACGCGCAGGGCGTGACGGTCAACCGCTGGCTCTCCACCGGGATGCTATGTGCCTCAGCGGCAAGTAATGAAACCGGCATGCTGACGCAAAAATTTGTGCGCTCTCTCGGCATGCTGGCGGTAGATAACCAGGCACGCGTCTGACACGGACCAACGGTAGCAAGTCTTGCTCCAACATTTGGTCGCGGTGCGATGACCAACCACTGGGTTGATATCAAAAACGCGAACGTCGTGGTGGTGATGGGCGGTAACGCCGCTGAAGCCCATCCGGTGGGGTTCCGCTGGGCGATGGAAGCGAAAAACAACAACGATGCGACGCTTATCGTCGTCGATCCGCGCTTTACGCGTACGGCATCGGTGGCGGATATCTATGCGCCTATTCGCTCCGGCACGGACATTACGTTCCTGTCCGGCGTACTGCTGTACCTGATTGAAAACAACAAAATTAACGCGGAATACGTTAAGCATTACACCAACGCGAACCTGCTGGTGCGGGATGATTTTGCCTTCGATGACGGGCTGTTTAGCGGCTATGACGCCGAAAAGCGCCAGTACGATAAGTCCTCCTGGAACTATCAGTTCGATGAGAACGGCTTCGCGATGCGCGATGAAACGCTGACGCATCCGCGCTGCGTGTGGAACCTGCTGAAACAGCACGTGTCACGCTATACGCCGGACGTGGTGGAGAACATCTGCGGCACGCCGAAAGCGGACTTCCTGAAAGTGTGTGAAGTGCTGGCCTCTACCAGTGCCGCTGACAGGACCACGACGTTCCTGTACGCGCTGGGCTGGACGCAGCATACCGTCGGCGCGCAGAACATCCGCACCATGGCGATGATCCAGCTGCTGCTCGGCAATATGGGCATGGCAGGCGGCGGCGTGAATGCCCTGCGCGGTCACTCCAACATTCAGGGCCTGACCGACCTCGGCCTGCTGTCCACCAGCCTGCCGGGCTACCTGACGCTGCCTTCGGAAAAGCAGGCGGATCTGCAAACGTACCTGGCGGCGAACACGCCAAAAGCGACGCTGCCGGACCAGGTGAACTACTGGAGCAACTATCCGAAGTTCTACGTCAGCCTGATGAAATCCTTCTACGGCGACGCGGCGCAGAAAGAGAACGACTGGGGCTATGAGTGGTTACCGAAGTGGGACCAGGCCTACGACGTTATCAAATATTTCAACATGATGGATAAGGGTAACGTCACGGGGTACATCTGCCAGGGCTTTAACCCGGTGGCCTCGTTCCCGGATAAAAACAAAGTGGTTCGCAGCCTGAGCAAGCTGAAGTACATGGTCGTTATCGACCCGCTGGTGACCGAGACCTCCACCTTCTGGCAAAACCACGGGGAATCGAACGATGTCGATCCGGCGTCGATTCAGACCGAAGTGTTCCGCCTGCCGTCCACCTGCTTCGCGGAAGAGGACGGCTCCATTGCCAACTCTGGCCGCTGGCTGCAGTGGCACTGGAAAGGTCAGGACGCACCGGGTGAAGCGCGCAACGACGGCGAGATCCTGGCCGGGATTTACCATCGCCTGCGCGAGATGTACCGCACCGAAGGCGGCAAAGGCGCTGAGCCGCTGCTGAAGATGAGCTGGAGCTATAAGCAGCCGGATCATCCTGAGTCGGAAGAGGTAGCGAAGGAAAATAACGGCGTGGCGCTGGCCGATCTCTACGATGCGAACGGCAATCTGGTGGCGAAGAAAGGCCAACTGCTGAACAGTTTTGCGTTGCTGCGCGATGACGGGACTACGGCCTCTTCCTGCTGGATTTATACCGGCAGCTGGACGGAGCAGGGTAACCAGATGGCCAACCGCGATAACGCTGACCCGTCCGGGCTCGGCAATACGCTGGGCTGGGCATGGGCGTGGCCGCTGAACCGCCGCGTGCTGTACAACCGCGCGTCTGCGGACGTCAACGGCAGGCCGTGGGATCCGAAGCGCATGCTGATCCAGTGGAACGGGGCGAAGTGGACGGGGAACGATATCCCGGACTACAACACCGCCGCGCCGGGTAGCAATACCGGGCCGTTTATCATGCAGCCGGAAGGGCTGGGACGCCTGTTTGCCCTCGACAAGCTGGCGGAAGGGCCGTTCCCGGAACACTACGAGCCGATGGAAACGCCGCTGGGGACCAACCCGCTGCACCCGAACGTTATCTCCAGCCCGGTGGTGCGTATCTACGAAGACGACGTGCTGCGCTTAGGCAAAAAGGACAAATTCCCGTACGTGGGGACGACCTACCGCCTGACCGAGCATTTCCACACCTGGACCAAGCACGCGCGGCTTAACGCCATCGCGCAGCCGGAACAGTTTGTGGAAATCAGCGAAACGCTGGCGAAAGCGAAAGGGATTGCCAACGGCGATCGCGTGAAGGTGAGCAGCAAGCGCGGGTTTATTCGCGCGGTGGCGGTGGTCACTCGCCGTCTGCAAACCCTGAACGTGCACGGTCAGCAAGTGGAAACCGTCGGTATCCCGCTGCACTGGGGCTTTGAGGGGGTGGCGCAGAAAGGCTACATCGCCAACACCCTGACGCCAAACGTTGGCGACGCCAACTCGCAAACGCCTGAGTACAAGGCGTTTCTGGTCAACATCGAGAAAGCGTAAGGAGCGATTAGATGGCGATGGAAACACAAGACATTATTAAGCGCTCCGCGACTAACCCGATTACCCCCGCGCCTCGCGCGCGGGATTACAAGGCAGAAGTCGCCAAGCTTATTGATGTCTCCTCCTGCGTGGGCTGCAAGGCCTGCCAGGTGGCCTGCTCGGAGTGGAACGACATTCGCGACGAAGTGGGGCATTGCGTTGGGGTTTACGACAATCCGGCGGATCTGAGCGCCAAATCCTGGACGGTGATGCGCTTTAGCGAAACCGAGCAGAACGGCAGGCTGGAGTGGCTCATCCGCAAGGACGGCTGCATGCACTGTGAAGATCCGGGCTGCCTGAAGGCGTGCCCGTCTGCCGGGGCGATCATTCAGTACGCCAACGGGATCGTCGACTTCCAGCAGGACAACTGCATCGGCTGAGGCTACTGCATCGCGGGCTGTCCGTTTAATATCCCGCGCCTCAATAAAGAGGATAACCGGGTATATAAATGCACTCTGTGCGTCGATCGCGTCAGCGTCGGCCAGGAGCCTGCCTGCGTGAAGACCTGTCCAACCGGCGCCATTCACTTTGGCACCAAAAAAGAGATGCTGGACGTGGCGCAGGCGCGGGTGGATAAGCTGAAAGCGCGCGGCTATGAGAATGCGGGCATCTATAACCCGCAGGGCGTGGGCGGCACGCACGTCATGTATGTGTTGCACCACAACGACCAGCCAGAGTTGTACCACAACCTGCCGAAAGATCCGGCGATCGATACCTCGATCAACCTGTGGAAAGGGGCTCTCAAACCACTCTCTGCGGCGGGCTTTATCGCCACCTTCGCCGGGTTGATTTATCACTATATCGGTATTGGGCCAAACAAAGAGGTGGATGACGATGAGGAGGAGCATCATGAGTAAGTCGAAGATGATAGTGCGCACAAAGTTCGTTGACCGCGCCTGTCACTGGACGGTCGTGATCTGCTTCTTCCTGGTGGCGGTGTCGGGAATTTCGTTCTTCTTCCCGACGCTGCAGTGGCTAACCGAAACCTTCGGCACGCCGCAGATGGGGCGAATTCTGCACCCGTTCTTCGGCGTGCTGATTTTCGTGGTGCTGATGTTTATGTTCGTGCGCTTTGTTCATCACAATATCCCGGACAAACAGGATATCCCGTGGGTGAAAGGGATCGTTGAAGTCCTGAAGGGCAACGAGCATAAAGTCGCGAAGGTAGGCAAATACAACGCCGGGCAGAAGATGATGTTCTGGACCATCATGAGCATGATTTTTGTGCTGCTGGTGACCGGCGTGATTATCTGGCGACCGTATTTTGCGCACTATTTCCCGATCCAGGTGGTGCGCTACGCGCTGCTGATCCACGCGACCTCGGCCATCATCCTGATTCATGCCATCCTGATCCATATGTATATGGCGTTCTGGGTGAAAGGCTCGATTAAAGGAATGATTGAAGGGAAGGTGAGCCGTCGCTGGGCGCAGAAACATCACCCGCGCTGGTACCGTGATGTGGAACGGCTGGAAGCGAAAAGGGAAAGTACGGAAGGAATGAAGTGAGCTCTGCGCCGTCGGCTTTGCCCGGCGGCGCTGCGCTTGCGCGGGCCTACCAGGCAGGCCTTACGTCATGTGTTCGTCAATAAACGATCAATTGCCGCTATAACGTCATGACGTGCGTGGCGTAAATTACAAACAAAGTCTTTAGGACTGATTTTTCGATTATTAATATTCGTTATCATTGGCGAATAAATCAGAAACGTTTCAAAATCGATATTAACGCCAGGAGCCAACTGGCTCTGCCATAACGGTAGCCTATTGTTTCTCGCGAGCGGTACGATTACGCGTGTAGCCAGATCGTCAAAGCAATCATCCTGAATAAGCATATAGTAAGGTAGCCTGTCCCGAGTTGCGGCGGACGTATTACGATAAACATTAAATTGTCTCAGCATTAAAGCACCCTGAAAAAATCATCATCAGTAATCGTTCCATGCTTCTCTACAAACTCATTCATTGCCCGTATAAATGCACGATCTTCTTCTGAGGGCTGACGCCGTCTGGCCTGACATTGTTCTCCATGACTCAAGGGCTTACGCGATGTGATGTTCTGGCTCGACTTTGTTTCTGCGGTATGTTTCATTTTTACCTCCTTTGTTGGTGCGGTCATTATCAACCGCAGCCAACAAAAAACAATACCGTTTCCCCTGGTAATCTACATTCTGCGAGCCGCCTTCCAGTAGTATTAAAACCTTTCTGAAATATACCGGAACGGGTATTTCGTTGGCTTCACCTTACCTATTTTACGCTTCGGTAAATCGACCTTTTCAACGTGCAGTTCTTTATACGGAATCTGCGAAAGTAGATGCGAAATAATATTCAGACGCACGCGCTTTTTATCTTCTGAACGCGCCACAAACCACGGTGCCCAGGCGGTATCGGTGGCTTCAAACATGGCGTCGCGTGCACGGGTATACTCGTCCCACAGGTTAAAGGATTTAATATCCATCGGCGAAAGCTTCCAGATTTTACGACCATCGTTAATACGGTCGCGCAGGCGGCGCTCCTGCTCTTTAGGCGTCACTTCCAGCCAGTACTTCAGCAGGATAATGCCGGCATCGACCATCGCTTTTTCCATGACCGGCGTGCCGTCCAAAAATTTCTCAACCTGTTCCTCAGTGCAGAACCCCATTACCCGCTCCACGCCCGCGCGGTTGTACCAGCTGCGATCGAAGATCACAATCTCGCCCGCCGAAGGCAGATGCGGTACATAGCGCTGAAAGTAGAGCTGGCTTTTTTCTTTATCCGTCGGGGCAGGGAGCGCAACAACGCGAAACACCCGAGGGCTGACGCGTTCGGTGATCGCTTTAATGGTACCGCCTTTGCCGGCGCCGTCGCGTCCTTCAAAGACGATACACACCTTTAGTCCTTTGGCGACGACCCACTGCTGGAGCTTAACCAGTTCCACGTGCAGACGGCGGAGCTCTTGTTCGTACTCTTTGGTCTTCAGCACGGGTTTAACCACGCTATCTGCGCTCGCTTTGGTCACGGTCGCTGCTTTGGTTTTCTTCTGCTTTGCGTTTCCCATGATAATCCTCATCTCCGGATCGGGTGATGTGCTTAGAAGGAACTAACACTTTGAAGTGTAATGCTGGCCTGCAACCTCCGCGGGAATTTTTCACATGTGTGTCTGATAAGCGTGTTTCTCTTCATCAGGTAACGGGTTAGAATGGTTAAGGCTACTGTATGAATAAACAGGTGGATGTAATGACATTGATTTTTGAGGGCGAAAAAATCGGTCGTACTCGTTTTACCGGCGAGAAAATAGAGAATGCAATCTTTCGTAATTGCGACTTTTCAGGCACGGATTTAACCAGCACGGAGTTTATTGGCTGTCAGTTCTATGACCGGGAAAGCCAGCAGGGCGGTAAGTTTACCCGGGCGCAGCTTAAAGATGCCATTTTCAAATGCTGCGATTTATCGATGGCGGATTTCACGCATTCGAATGCATTAGGCATCGAAATCCGTGAATGCAGGGCGCAAGGGGCAGATTTTCGCGGGGCCAGTTTTATGAATATGATCACTACGCGTACCTGGTTTTGCAGTGCTTACATAACAAAAAGCAACCTGAGCTATGCCAATTTTTCGAAGGTGGTTCTGGAAAAATGCGAGCTGTGGGAAAACCGCTGGAACGGTGCGCAAATCCTCGGTGCCACCTTCAGCGGCTCGGATCTGTCGGGGGGCGAGTTCTCCTCTTTTGACTGGCGAGCAGCCAATTTTACCCACTGCGATCTGACCAACTCAGAACTGGGTGAACTGGACGTGCGCGGTATTGATTTGCAGGGTGTCAAACTGGACAGCTATCAGATTGCCCAGCTGATGGAGCGGCTTGGCATCGTGGTTTTGGGCTAGCGGTATTCACAACCTTACCTGAATTAATGGATTAACCTGTCAGCCAGCTGATTTGAACTGGCTCACCATACAAGATTATTCAATAATGCCCGTCGCGAGTGATTAACCAGTGGTTGAAGTATGAAAAAGACAATTTTTTCGTTGGCGCTGAGCACCTTTGGCCTGGGAATGGCTGAATTTGGCATTATGGGAGTGTTAACCGAGCTGGCACATGACACCGGCATTTCAATTCCCTCTGCCGGGAATATGATCTCGTTTTATGCCTTCGGGGTGGTGATTGGCGCGCCGATTATGGCGCTGTTTTCAGGCAAGCTCTCGTTAAAAACCACGCTGCTGTTTCTGGTGGCGATGTCCGCCGTCGGAAACGCCCTGTTTACCTTTTCAACGTCCTATCTCTTGCTGGCGGCGGGGCGCTTAATTTCAGGATTCCCACACGGCGCAATTTTCGGTGTCGGGGCGATTATCCTCTCGAAAATTGCGCCACCGGGGAAGGTGACGGTCGCGGTGGCCGGGATGATCGCCGGCATGACGGTGGCAAACCTGGTGGGCGTTCCACTGGGTACCTGGCTTGGGCACCAGTTCAGCTGGCGCTATACCTTTTTCCTGATTGCCGTGTTCAATGCGCTGGTGATCCTTTCAGTGCTGCTCTGGGTGCCGGACATCCATGACAAATCAGAAATTAAATTGACCGAGCAGTTCCATTTTCTGAAGAAACCAGAACCCTGGCTGATTTTTGCCGCCACGATGTTTGGCAACGCCGGCGTGTTCGCCTGGTTCAGCTTCGTTAAGCCGTTTATGGTCAACGTTTCCGGCTTCACTGAAGGCGTGATGACCATCATCATGATGCTGATGGGCCTTGGCATGGTGTTGGGCAATCTGTTGAGCGGTAAGCTCTCGGGCCGCTTTAGCCCGCTGCGCATTGCGGCCACCACCGACATGGTGATTGTCGCCTCGCTGCTGCTGCTTTTCGCCTTTGGCGAGCTGAAAACGGCCTCGCTGGTGATGGGCTTTATCTGCTGCGCCGGGCTGTTCGCGCTCTCTGCGCCGCTGCAAATCCTGCTTCTGCAAAATGCGAAGGGCGGTGAGATGCTGGGGGCCGCGGGCGGGCAGATGGCGTTTAATCTCGGTAGCGCGATTGGCGCATACTTTGGCGGGATGATGATTACCCTCGGCTTTAGCTGGAGCTACGTCACGCTGCCTGCGGCGATACTCTCTTTCTCGGCCATGAGCGCGCTGCTGATCTACGGTTATCTGCGGGTCAGGCAGGATCAGGCTAACGCTCGCGCGCTAGCCTGATCGGGTCAGGCAAGCCAGGGCTCGCCCAGGGTCAGCATCAGGCGGTTGGCCCAGGCGAAGAAGGCCGCTGACTGCACCAGGTCAAGCTGCGCTAAGGTATCCAGCCCCTCTTTTTCCAGTGCGGCAAGGTGCAGCGGCGTGGCGGCAGGCGGCGTAACCGACAGCGCTGCCGCAAAGTTAATTTCCGCCTGCCAGCGCGCAGACTGCCCCTCGCTCAGGGATTGCCCCGGACGCACCGCCAGAAGCGCCTCTACCGCGCCGTCATCCTTTGACAGTTGGCTGGCTTTACGCGCATGGACAGATGCGCAGTAGATGCAGCCGTTGATTTTACTGGCGACCGTTGCGGCCAGCTCGCGCTCGGCGCGCGGCAGTCCCCCCGGAGTATAAAAAATCCCTTTATCGGTCAGCGTGCGCTGTTCAAGCACCGGCAGATTGCGCCCCAGCAGGCGGAAATAGTCGGAATCGGTATGACCAAATTTCGCCAGTATGGCAACCTCATCGTCGCGGAAATCCGCCAGCGGTTTAGCGGCCAGCCACGGCTCCCAGCCCAGCTCCTGCTGGGTGAACGCGACGGGAGCCGCCTTCCCGGTGGCCGTGGTTGCGGTCGTGTGCCAGATGCCCGCGGCCACCGGCGTATCGCTTGCGGCGACGGGCCTGTCGTTCAGCAGCCGCAGTCCGGCAATCAGTCGGCTCTGGAAGCTCACAAACGCGATGAGCTGCGCCAGGGTAACGATACCTTCCTTGCTCCATCCCGCCTGGGTCAATGCCTTTAACGCGGTCGGCGTGGCTTCAACGGGCGAGAACGTCAGCAGGCGCGCGAAGTTCAGCGCCGGGGTCAGGCGGTCTGAGGTGGGGTCGGCCAGGCCAAACCCCGCGTAGTGCGCGGCCAGCGCCTCCGCGCTGTGCCATCTGGCCACTTTTGCGGCCACGGCGAAACGCTCGTCGAGTGCAAAATCATCATCCTGCTGGCTGAAGAGGATTTCATAGCTGCCCTGCGCGTGACGCGTGGCGGCATCCCGCGCGGCGCGCGCCTCTGCCAGAGGGGAACCGGGTTTAATTTCCGCCAGCTCGGCGAGAATGTCCTGACTTAATGACATAGGTGTCTCCTCAAAGTATGTGGGGGGCGATATGTTCGGCAATCAGCTCAATGGAGCGCAGCGTGTCGCGGTGCGTGGGTTCGACCGAGTGGACCTGGAACGAGATATCCGTGGCGCGCCTGAGAATGGAATCGGCGTACAGTGAACGCAGTACCGTCTCGGGTGAACCGATATGGGCGTCAAACTGGCGGCGATAATCGGTGACGGTGTCACCTTTAACCGCGTGTCCGGCAGCGCGATGCTGCTGTGCCTGCTTCGTCAGGCCCGGCGTTGCCACCTTCAGCGCATAGTCATCGCTGTCGGCGACGAACGCGGTACGGGAGGCGAGAATGCGCGGCGCGATGCCCGCCGGCAGCGCCTCAAGGTAGGCATCCACAATCGGGTTCTGGATTTCATCGAGCGTGAGATCCGGCCGGTCCGCGGGGCGCGGCTGCGTGCGCGAGAGCATTAAGCCGTGTCCGGCGTGCGCCGCCCGCACTGCGCCGTCTACGGAGAAGGTGGCAATCCAGATGCGGTCCGCCAGCTGCGGTGCCGGTGGGTATAAATGGTTATCCGGATGGGCGAGCGAATCGCCGCGCCAGGCGCTCTGGAGCACGTGCAGGTTCTCGGCAAACGCGGTAGCGCGCGCCTCAAACGTCAGGCCGAACGGCAGGAATGAGGTGGGCGTGCCGCCAGACCCCAGCCCGACTTCAAGACGTCCATCGGCGAGTAAATCGAGCACCGCGGCATCTTCCGCCACGCGCAGCGGATTTTCCATCGGCAGGGTGATGATAGCCGTGCCCAGGCGGATGGTTTCGGTATGCGCGGCCACGTGCGCCAGAAACAGCAGCGGCGACGGCAGCCCGCCTTCGCTTTCGTGGAAATGGTGCTGCGCAATCCAGGCGCTGTCGAAACCGTGGCGTTCAGCGTGGCGGATCTGTTCTGTTGCCAGACGATAGCGCTCCTTCGGCGCAGCGTCGTCAAGCAGGCGGGTGAAAAACCCCAGGCGTTTTCGCGTCATGCGAACTCCTCCGTAGCGGGTGAAAAATGGGGAATGGCGTCAATCAGCTCGCGGGTATAGGCGTTCTGCGGCGATGCGAATAAGGTCCCGACGTCGCCGTGCTCGACCACCTGACCGCTGCGCAGCACCGTGACGCTGTGGGCGATCCGGCGAACTGTGGAGAGATCGTGCGTAATAAAGAGATAGGTTAACCCCAGCTGCTGCTGCAGCTGCTGCAGCAGAGCCAGGATCTGCGCCTGGACGGTGACGTCCAGCGCGGAGGTGGCTTCGTCCAGCACCAGAATGGTCGGCTCCAGGATCAGCGCCCGGGCGATGGCAACGCGCTGGCGCTGTCCGCCAGAAAGCTCCCGGGCGGTGCGGCTCAGGAGCTCGACGGGCAGGGCAACCCGCTGCGCGACCGTCTCCACCCGGACCTTACGCTCTGCTTTGCGCAGGCGGGAAAAGTTCTTCAGCGGCTCTTCGATAATGTCAAACAGCGTCTGACGCGGGTCGAGAGAGGCAAACGGGTTCTGGTAGACAAACTGGATCTTCTGGCGCAGCTGACGACGGGCCTCGCGGCTGAGCGTGGTGGCGTCGATATCGTCAATAATGACCTGCCCGCTGTCGGCCTGTTCAAAGCCCAGCAAAATACGGGCGAGGGTAGTTTTCCCGGAGCCGGATTCACCGACCAGCGCATGCGTGCTGCCGCGCCTGACGTCAAACGTTACCCGATCCAGCGCCTGAAGCTGATGGGCTTTGCCCAGCGAGAACCGTTTGCTGATGTCGCGGGCGCGAATGGCCGGTGACGCGAGCGGCAGACCGGCCACCGGGGCGATGGTCAGGCGCTGGCCCTGGAGATCGCTCAGCAGCTGGCGAGTGTAGGGGTGCTGCGGCGTGCGGACGATATCGGCGGTATTTCCCTGTTCCTGAATTTCGCCATCGCGGAAAACCAGCAGCCTGTCCGCGCGCTCGGCGGCCAGCGCCAGATCGTGGGTGACAAACAGGACGGCGGTTCCCGATTCCCGCCGCAGGATATCCAGCAGGTCGAGAATGCGTTTTTGCACCGTCACGTCCAGCGCGCTGGTGGGCTCATCGGCAATGATGACGTCCGGGCGCAGCGCCATCGCGATGGCAATCAGCACGCGCTGCTTCATGCCGCCAGAGAGCTGATGCGGGTACTGCTTCATGCGCTGCTCGGGGTGGCTCAGGCCGACCTTTGTCAGCAGGGCGAGCACCTGCTCGTCGCGCTGGTGAGCCGTGACCTTTTGGTGCAGCTGAATAATTTCGCCGACCTGCGCGCCGATGGTTTTTACCGGGTTGAGTGAATTACCCGGATCCTGCGGAACCAGGCTAACTCGCGCGCCGCGAAGGGTATCGAGACGCTTAGCGGACCACTGGCTTATCTCCTCGCCGTTGAGAATGATTTTCCCCGCATCGCGCCGGGCGTTATCGGCCAGCAGACCGATGATCGCCTGCGCCGTGGTCGTTTTGCCTGAGCCGGACTCGCCGACAAACGCCAGCATTTCTCCTCGCCCGAGCGTGAAGCTGACGTTATGCACCACCTCTCGCCACTGGCGCGCGGTGCGGTAGCTGATGGTGAGGTTTTCTACCGAGAGTACGGTCATTTCAGGCCTCCGCTGAACTGTTGGCTGATACGGTTGGTTGCCAGCACCACGGCGATAACGGCCAGTCCGGGGAAGGTGGTTAACCACCAGGCGGTAGAGAGATAGTTACGGCCTTCGGCAATCAATAAGCCCCATTCCGGCACGGGCGGCGGGGTGCCGTAGCCGAGAAAGCTCAGCGTGGAGAGCGCCAGGATGGCCTGACCAAACTGCAGCGTGGCAAAGGCGAGCACGGCGGTTAAGGCGTTGGGCAGGATGTGTCGCCACAGCACCGCAAAGAACGTCCCGCCGCTGCCATACGCCGCTTCGACATAATCCGTATGGCGGATGCGCACCACTTCACCGCGCGCGAGGCGGGCGAAGCTGGCAATCGAGGCTACGCCCACGGCAATCGCGGCGTTAACGGTGCCAAAGCCGAGCAGAATAATCACCGTCAGCGAGAGCAGCAGAGACGGGATGGACAGCAGCACGTCGACGAAACGCATCAGCAGAGACTCGACGCGTCCGGCGAACGCCCCGGCAACCACTCCTAAACCGGTACCCACCAGCAGACCCATCGTGACGGCGGCCAGCGCCGCGCTCAGGGAGTGGGAGGCGCCATAAACGATACGCGCGTAAACATCGCGGCCAAGCTGATCGGTGCCGAGGCAGTGGCCGGCCTGCGGCGCCAGGCGCTGTGCGCCCGCGATGCCCTCAATCGGGCTGTAGTGGGTTAACAGGCCGGGCGCCACGGCGGCAAAGAGAGCGATAATAATTACCGCCCATGCCAGCCACAGTCCGGGCTGCCATTCGACACCCTGCCAGGTGGGGACGCGTTTTCGCGCGGCGGCTGCGTAATCGACAAGGCTCATGATGCACCTCCGGAAAGGGGTTGCAGACGGGGATCCAGCAGCGGCATCAGCAGATCCACCAGCAGATTGATCAGGACAAAACCGAGGGCGGAAATCATCACCACCGCCTGAAGCACGGCGATATCCTGGTTATTCACCGCCTGCTGGGTCAGTTGCCCGAGCCCGCTGCGGCCAAAAACGGTTTCCGTGATCAGCGCTCCGGCAATCAGCTCACCCAGCAGCAGCCCGGCAATATTCAGCACCGGCAGCAGGGCGTTGCCCGTCACGTGACGCCACAGGACGGCGGTTTCACTCAGCCCTTTGGCCCGGGCAACGGCAACAAACGGCTGCGTCGCCACCTGGTCCAGGCTGCGCATCAGGATTTGCGCCAGCGGGGCGGAGATCGGGATGGCGACGGTCACGATCGGCAGGATCAGCCCCTGCAGCGGCGTCGGGTTAATTACCGGGATCAGCCGCAGCTGAAAAGAAAAAAGCTGGATCAGGGCAATGCCCAGCCAGAACGTCGGTAACGAGATAAACAGGACCGGCAGAGACTGGAGGGTATTGCTCAGCCAGCGCAGACCCGGCAGCCGCGACGCAAAGGCCAGCGCAAACGCCAGCAGGACCGCGAGTAAAAACGCGGGCAGGGCGAGGCTCAGGGTATCCGGCAGGTTGCTGGCAATCAGCTCGCTGACCGGCACGCCAGCCTGTAACGAATAGCCGAAATCCCCGCGCAGCATCGCCAGCAGCGTGTGGCCGTACTGCTGCCACAGCGGGCTGTCTGCGCCGTAAGCCACGCGCATCTCCTCGATTTGCGCCGGGCTTAAGCCCAGATCCGGGTTCTGAAATTTAATCAGCACCGCGTCGCCCGGCAGCACCTGGAGCAACACGAACGAGAGGGTAAAGGCGGCCCACAGCACCAGTAGCCCGTGCCCAAAACGTTGAAGAAGTGCGTGGCGCATCGTCGGCTCCTCAGTGTTTCTCAATCCACGCGCCGTAGAACGACGGGCGGCCTACCGCTTCAAAGCTCACGCCTTTCAGCCACGGGGCGCCGGCGAAGACCTGCGGCTCCTCGAAAATCGGAATGACGTAGGCGTTATCCAGCAGGTAACGCTGGGCATCGCCGCTCAACTGCAGGCGTTTTTGTGGATCGACCTCGGCGGAGATATCGACCAGCAGTGCGTTCAGCTTGTCGTCGCGGAAGTTTTTGACCTTGTCGCTGGAGCCGCCTTTCTGCAGCAGCGCGTCGCGGTTAGCGGGGTAGAACATGCTTTTCACCACGTCAGGATCGGCGCGGCCCACTTCGGAGACGGTTAGCGGCGTTTTCAGCGGGTCAAGGTTATCCAGCGTGCGGCTGCCAGCGTCGCCGGCTTTGACGCTCAGGGCAACGCCCACCTGACGCCACTGCTGGGCAACCAGCTGCAGCACCTCTTTGTTTTGCGGCTGCGGCAGCGATTCATACACCGTCAGCGCCAGCCGCTGCCCGTCTTTGGCGCGGATCCCGTCGCTGCCCGCTTTCCAGCCCGCCTCGTCCAGCAGCTGGTTAGCTTTTGCCGGGTCGAAGGTCAGTTTGTCGCTGAGGTCGACAAAGCCTGCGGCGGAATCGGCAATCACCGACTTCGCCTGCGGATAGTTGGCCGAGAAGAGGGTCTCGACCACCTGTTTGGCATTGGTGGCGTGCAGCAGCGCCTGACGAACGCGAATATCGGCGACCAGCGGGTTGTCCGGACGGAAGCTGATGCTGTCATTCACGCCGCGCGTCGGGGCGGCGTAGATCTTATAGCCCTGGTCCGTCGCCTGCTTTTCGTCATACGCCTGCACCTGACGGATAAAATCCGCCTGACCGGCCAGCAGGGCGCCGACGCGCACGCTGTCCTCCTGGGTTACGATAAACTTGATGCCGTCCAGATTGGCAGGACCCTGCTGCGCCAGATTTTTAGGTCCCCACCGGTAGTCTTTGCGGGCTTCGAGCGTCACTTCGCGGCCGAGCTTCTCGTCCTTCACCACAAACGGGCCGGAGCCAATGATATGGCGGGCGTCTCCCAGCTCTTCGAAGTTGCGCTTCAGCGTGCTGAGCGAGACCAAACCTGAACCAATGGTGGCAGTGCCCTGCAGAAACCCCGGCGATGGTTTTTTGAAGTAGAACTTCACGGTCAGCGGGTCGATGACTTCGCTACGATCGTAGTTATTGATCACTTCAGACACTGGCAGGCGCTGCGCCTTGTTGCCTAAACCGTAGGTATCAAAATTTTTTGCCACGGCGCTGGCGTCCAGCGGCGTGCCGTCGGAGAAGGTGATGCCGGGCCGAAGCTTAAAGGTGTATTCGGTTTTATCGGCGTTGGTGGTCCAGCTTTCTGCCACCCAGGGTTCCACCTGCAGCGTTTTCGGGTTCTGCCAGGTCAGCTTGTCGGTGATTTGGTTCAGGATGCCGCCGTTCGGGTAGAAGCCGCCGGCGGGCGGGTAGAGGTTGGTGTGCGCCTGTTGCTCCAGATAGATCAGCGTGCCGCCTTTGACGGGCGCTTCTGCTGCCCAGGCTGTTGTTGTCGCCAGAATCAGCGCCGTCAGCAGCGGCAGACGAAATGGGGTTTGCATGGTGAATTCCTTTGTTATCTTCTTGTTAGCGTCGGATTCATCATCGGGCGCGGGGGAAAACAAGGGAACAAAGGAATTAAGATAAGGATTGCCGGAAAATGGCTATAAAAGCGCCCCGTCAGGGGGCGCAGGCTGGGAGTTAAACGAATTTCGCCAGCGGGTCTGCGGCGGCAAACGCAACCGCTTTATCGGCTGCCGGGGGGTAGATCAGCTCGTTAGTGATGGCAATCTTGATCTTCTTGGCTTCATCCCGCACTGATTTAACGGCCTGATCCCAGCCCTCTGTATAAACCGCACCCCAGCCCCCCAGGTCCAGGCAGGTTACGTAATTCACCTGACGATAAGCATAAGGTTCAATGTTCAGCAGGCTGGCCGCCGCGTTGTGTCCGGCAAATTTCCCTAGCTGGATCGCGTGCTGGCAGGTCATCAGTGCCGTATTGCCCGCATCGTCTGTTTTGGCGTGAGCCATATCGCCAGTAGCATAGACGTCCGGATGCGTCGGAACCTGTAACGTCTCTGCCACGACCAGGCGACTCTGGCTATCGCGTTCACCGTCAATCTGCAGGCTAAGAGGGTTGGCCTCCACGCCGGCGGTCCAGACGACGGACGCAGTAGCAATACGTTCACCATTTTTCAGCGTTACCCCGTGGGCATCAACGGCTTCAACTTCACTGTTTAATCGCCATTCTACGCCCAACGCCTGGCTCGCCTCTGCAATGGTTTCACGTAGTGCTTCACTGTAGCGGCCGCCAATGACTGGCCCTCTTTCAACTACGACTATTTTAATCTCTGTATTATCCCCGAGACGGGAGCGCAGCCGGGCAGGCAGCTCCGTTGCCAGCTCAATGCCGGTAAAGCCGCCTCCGCAGATTACCACGGTGTTGCGTTCAGGCGTTGAGGGGCGTAACGCCAGCGAGTCCAGGTGACGCTCGAATGCCTGTGCAGTTTCCAACTGGTCGATGTCGAAGGCATAGTCAGCCAGGCCGGCAATCGGTGGGCGTTTGGTCTGGCTGCCCGTAGCGAGAATCAGCCGGTCGAAGGAAGCCGTAGCACGATCGCCATGTGACGTCCGGTATGAAACGGTTTTCTTCGCGGTATCAATCTGTTCTGCGTGTCCGGCGATGAACGTAATATCAAGCTCAGCAAACAGGTCTGTTAATGGGGCGACCAGCGTTGACACGTTCTCCTCATAGAAGCGTGGGCGAACACGCAGTTCAGGCTCGGGGGCCAGAACGGCAATTTTAAGGCTGTCTTTTTCCTGCTGCGCCGACAGGCGCGCGGCGCTGACCGCAGCCCACATACCGGAAAACCCGCAACCCACAATTAATATCTGCTTTTTCATACTCGATCCTTTTGAACGGCAGGCTGTATACCTGACATAACTGCCACTATACTTGTCGGAGTTAACTGCGACAACTTCTTTCTGAGTTAAAAAACGTTATACTGCTGCGAACAATGATTCGGAGTGAACCATGGCGTTTTACAGTTCCGGTGTGGAATACGGCATTCACAGCCTGATGTGTATGGTGGATGCGAAGGGCAACGAGCGTGAGATGAGCGTCCGGGAGATGGCTGCCCTGCAGGGCGTGCCGTATGATTATCTTGGAAAAATTTTTACGCGCCTGTCGCGCGCCGGGCTGGTCATCAGTACGGAAGGCAAGGGCGGGGGCTTTAAGCTGGCGCGTCCGGCGGAGCTGATCAGCGTGCTGGATGTGGCGCATGCCATTGACGGCGAGAAAAATATGTTTGAATGTCGTGAAGTGCGCCAGCGGCTGGCCGTGTTTGATGAAACCCCTCCCGCCTGGGTATGCGACGGCCCGTGCGGAGTACGTTCAGTAATGGACAGTGCGCAGCAGCGGATGGAAGAGGAGCTCGCGCGTCATACTATTCTCGACCTGGCGCGCAAAATGTACCGAAAGGCGCCGGACACCTTCCAGATTGAGGTTCAGGAGTGGATTTCAGTTCGTCGTTCGTCGTAGTAATGAGCCGGGTAAGGCATAGCCATTACCCGGCAAAAAGTGTTTACGAACGTAAGTCGATCACCATACGGCCACGGATCTGGCCCTGTTCCATCTCTTTAAAGATGGCGTTGATGTCCTCGATCGGACGCATCGTGACTTTCGGCACCACTTTGCCTTCTGCGGCGAACTGGAACGCTTCCTGCAGATCCTGACGGGTGCCGACCAGCGAACCCACCACCTGAATGCCGTCCAGCACCAGGCGCGGAATGTCGAGGCTCATGGCTTCCGGCGGCAGACCCACCGCGACCACGCGGCCACCGGCACGCACGGCGTCTACCGCCGAGTTGAATGCCGCTTTTGCGACGGCGGTAACGACAGCGGCATGCGCGCCGCCGGTTTTTTCCTGCACAATTTTAGCGGCATCTTCGCTGCGGGAGTTGATGGTTAAATCCGCACCCATGCTTGCCGCCAGCTTCAACTGCTCGTCGTTAACGTCAAGGGCGATGACTTTGGCGTTAAAGACGTTTTTTGCATATTGCAGCGCGAGGTTGCCCAGGCCACCCAGACCGTAAATCGCAATCCACTGGCCCGGTTTGATGCCAGACACCTTCACCGCTTTATAGGTGGTCACGCCGGCGCAGGTAATGCTGCTTGCCGCCGCGGATTCCAGACCGTCCGGCACTTTTACCGCGTAATCCGCGGTGACGATGCACTCTTCCGCCATGCCGCCGTCAACGGAGTAGCCGGCGTTTTTCACATCGCGGCACAGGGTCTCGTTGCCGGTATTACAGTATTCGCAGTGGCCACAGCCTTCAAAAAACCACGCCACGCTTGCGCGGTCGCCGACCTTCAGCGATTTCACGCCAGGGCCGACTTCTTTCACGATCCCAATCCCTTCATGGCCCAGGATAACCCCGGTTTTGTCGCCGAAATCACCGTTCTTCACGTGGAGATCGGTATGGCATACGCCACAGCACTCCATCTTCAGCAGGGCTTCCCCGTGCTTTAGCGGGCGTAAGGTTTTTTCGGTGACGTTGACCTGGTGGTCCTGTGTGACAACAGCAGCCTTCATGTGTATCTCCTTGTTCATGATAAGAATCTGCATAGCAGGTGTAATACCCCTTAAGGATTAATACATTAGCCTGGTAATGCAAGGCTGCCGCAACATAATGTCATCATTTGATTCGATTTCAGATTAAGAATACGGCGATCCTCTAATAATTAAGGGGGGAAAATGCTGGCCCGGCGAGGTGCTCGCCGGGCGCAGGCTTACAGCTGTGCTTCTATCTCCTCAATCTCCTTACGCCATTGCGCCTGCAGCTGCGGCTTTTGATGCTTCGGCTTGCGCGCCAGATCGTCTTCCAGCAGCGTTTCCAGCGCAACCAGCCGTTCAAGCAGATCGTCATACGGCGAGGGTTGCACCGTCGCGGCGACAGAGGGCGCAGCGGATGTCATAAGCCCCGCGCTTTCACGCAGCCGCTCAAAAACCGCTTCTGCATCGTGCCACTCGCTCAGCGTTCCCTCTTCAATCAGCCAGAAACGGTTGCAGCTTTGGCTGATTAACTGACGGTCATGGCTGACCAGCAGCACGCCCCCTTCGAACTGCTGAAGGGTTTGCGCCAGCGCCTCTTTGCCTTCCATATCGAGGTGGTTGGTTGGCTCATCCAGCATCAGCAGGCTGTAGCGGGCAAGCGTCAGGCCAACGAACAGCAGGCGCGAACGTTCGCCGCCGCTGAGCGTGCTGACTTTTTGCCCGTGACGGGACCACGGGAACCCGGCGCTGATGAGCGCCATCTTCCTGTTTTGCGGATCGGGCGCGAAGGGCTCCAGCGCGTCGAGCAGCGTGGCATCATCCGGCAGCTGGTTCAGCGTCTGGTCGTAATAGCCCGGCGAGACGCGCGGATGGATTTTCAGCCCGCCGTCCGCCAGCTCATCGGTAAAATGTCGCCAGATAAGCCTCATCAACGACGATTTACCGCAGCCGTTACGACCGACAATCGCCACGCGATCGCCGCTTTTCAGCCGCGCCATTTCGATGTTAAACAGCGGCGGTAGTCCGGGCGCCGGCGGTACGCCGAGGTTTTCCATCTCCAGCAGACGGTCTGCCCGCAGCGCGTCACCGCGCAGGGTTAACGTCCACTGGCTACCCGCCGTGAGCGCGGTCTGGCTCTCTTTAAGCCGTTCAACCTGTTTTTCCATCTGTTTGGCTTTGCGGGCCAGGTCTTCATTGTCGTAAACCTTGCCCCAGACCGCCAGCCGCTTAGCGCTGGCGGTGACGCGGTCGATCTCCTTTTGCTCCGCCTTGTGGCGCTGCGCGTCGCTTTCGTCTTTTGCTTCAAGCGCCTGGCGTGCCGCCGTGCAGGGAAGGGCAAAGTAGTGCAGCATCTTATCGCGCAGGATCCAGCTGCCGTTGGTGACGGCATCCAGCAGCTGTCTGTCGTGCGAGACCAGCACGAAGCTGCCTGACCAGTTCTGTAAAAAGTGCTCCAGCCAGAGCATGGTCGGCAGGTCCAGGTGGTTGCTGGGCTCATCAAGCAAGAGCAGGTCCGGCTCGTGAATCAGCGCCCGCGCCAGCAGCAGGCGGGTGTGCTGCCCGCCGCTGAGCGTGGCGGAGTGCAGCGACATATCCTGCGGCGTGAAGCCCATGCCCGCCAGCAGCGTTTCGGCTTTCCAGCGCAGGCTGTCGCGTTCCGCTAAGGGCAACTGGGCCAGGACGGCATCCAGCATGGTCAGCGGTAAAATAGCGTCCGGGAGGTGTTGCTCAACGCGCGCCATCAGGCAGTGCCCGGCCAGCGCTACCGTTCCGGCAGCAGGGGAGTCAGTGCCGTCCAGCACCTTCAGTAGCGTACTTTTGCCGCAGCCGTTATCGCCCAGCAGACCAATGCGGTCGCCTTTTTTCAGCGTAAAGGAGAGCGAGTCGAAGAGCGTGCCAAACGCCGTATCAACGCGTAAAGATTGTGCAGTGAGTAAAGTGCTCATTGTTGCTTACCCAAGAGTTACAGGCATGTTTATGCCTCGTCAAACATCGCTGACGATAACTCAGTAAGCCCGAGAGAAGGGATTTCAGGGGTTGGTGTCTTCGCTCAAGCAGAAGTTATCGCAGCACGATACCGATAACGCTTGAGCTGGTGCGATCACCAAATGTATGTGAAACATTGAAAATTTCACAGTACAGCATAATTGGCCTCCTTATATATTCAGTGGGTTAATGGATTAAGGGAGTGTAGCGGGGGAAAAGGGGTTTGGCTAGTGGGTATTCGATGGTGCGGTCTGTTCCCCTCACCCTAACCCTCTCCCGGAGGGAGAGGGAACGGTCGGAACACAGAGTTAAATCGAGGTGCGGCGATAGCTGCGGTATTCAGGCTTCCAGAAGTTGTCGTCGATGGCCTGCTGCAGCGCGTCGGCAGAGGTTTTCACCGCCACGCCCTGCTGCTGCGCCATTTTACCTACCGCGAATGCGATAGCGCGCGACACCTTGTGAATGTCTTTCAGCTCTGGCAGCACCAGACCTTCGCCGTCGTTGACCAGCGGCGAGTGGCTCGCCAGGGTCTCGCTCGCCGACATCAGCATTTCATCGGTGATGCGGGACGCGCCGGAGGCGATAACGCCCAGACCAATGCCCGGGAAGATATAGGAGTTGTTGCACTGGGCAATCGGATAGGTTTTATCCTTCCACACCACCGGGTCGAACGGACTGCCGGTGGCAACCAGCGCGTTGCCTTCGGTCCAGGCGATAATGTCCTGCGGCGTTGCTTCCACGCGTGAGGTCGGGTTGGAGAGCGGCATCACGATAGGGCGTTCGCAGTGCTTGTGCATCTCGCGAATAATCTCTTCGGTGAAGAGACCGGTTTGCCCGGAAACGCCGATCAGAATATCCGGCTTCACGTTGCGCACCACGTCCAACAGGGAAAGGACTTCGTTGTCGGTATCCCAGTTTTTCAGGTTCTCGCGCTTCTGCACCAGTTTAGTCTGGAACGGCAGCAGGTTCGGCATGCCGTCGGTCAGCAGGCCGAAGCGGTCAACCATGAAGACGCGGGAGCGGGCCAGCTCTTCGCTCAGGCCTTCGCGCTGCGTCTGGGCAATAATCTGCTCGGCGATACCGCAGCCCGCGGAGCCTGCGCCCAGGAAAACGATTTTCTGGTAGCTCAGCTGGCTGCCGGCCGCGCGGCTGGCGGCGATAAGCGTCCCCACGGTCACGGCGGCGGTGCCCTGAATGTCGTCGTTAAAGGAACAGATATCATCGCGATAGCGGTTCAGCAGCGGCATCGCGTTTTTCTGCGCGAAGTCTTCGAACTGCAGCAGCACGTCCGGCCAGCGGTGCTTCACGGCCTGGATGAAATCGTCAACAAACTGATAGTAATCGTCGTCGGTAATACGCGGATGACGCCAGCCCATATAGAGCGGGTCGTTCAGCAGCTGCTGGTTGTTGGTGCCGACATCCAGCACGACCGGCAGGGTATACGCCGGGCTGATGCCGCCGCAGGCGGTGTAGAGGGAGAGTTTACCGATTGGGATCCCCATCCCGCCGATGCCCTGGTCGCCAAGGCCGAGAATACGTTCGCCGTCGGTCACCACAATCACTTTGATATTGTGGTTCGGCACGTTCTGCAGAATGTCGTCCATGTTGTGACGGTTCTGATAAGAGATGAAAACCCCGCGGGAGCGACGGTAGATCTCGGAGAAACGCTCGCAGGCCGCACCCACTGTCGGGGTGTAGATCACCGGCATCATCTCTTCCAGATGATTCTGCACCAGGCGATAGAAGAGGGTCTCATTGGTGTCCTGAATGTTACGCAGGTAGATGTGTTTGTCGATCTCAGTTTTGAAACCCTGATACTGGATCCACGCGCGCTCTGCCTGTTCTTCAATGGTCTCAACCACTTCTGGCAGTAAACCGAGCAGGTTAAAGCTGCTACGCTCTTCCATGCTGAAGGCGCTGCCTTTGTTGAGCAGGGGGAATTCGAGTAAAACCGGTCCGGCGTATGGGATGTATAAGGAACGATGTTTTTTCAGTTTGTTGTCCATGTCACTCACTCTTTTTATGAAGATCCGTCCCTGACACTGCTGTTTGTCATCTTTCTGGCCTGTGCGCTGGGGTGCGGTCAGGCGGTATTATAAAGGAGCTAAATATTAATTACCGCAACACATAAACAAAAACACCATCGGGATTACCGATGGTGTTCTGGATCTTAGTCTGGAACTTACTTGCCGGCGTGGCGTTTTCTGCCGGTGGCGTGAGTGACTTGCGTTTCATGGTCGCCTTCAATCACCACTTTACGCTGATTAGAAAGCTTGTAGTTCAGTCCCAGAATATGGCGTGCCTGACGGTTCGATTTCATGTTAACTCCTCAATCCTGTTGATAGTTTTAAGGACCAGTTTGCTTACGCAAACGAAATGTAACCCCTTAGGTTGCAGATCCAGCTTAGCAGGTTTTTACAAGGGTGCGTTTTGCCCGCTGACGACGTAATTAATGGTCTGCTGGTAGATGTCACTGAGGATGTCATTATCCGTGGATTCCACCCACTTGGTCAGTTCCATCAAAATGTCATCTTCAGTCACAGCACCGTGCTCGGCGTGAAGACCCTGCGCAATCGCGTTAACGAGTTCAGGTTGTGCTGCTGTGGTATTAGCCGGGTAATAAGTAAACATGCTGCCTCCGTGTCGTTGTCTGTTTAATGGTACGGCTCGCAAAAAATTTAATTCACAAACAGAATGGCAAATATTTTCCCGGTTGTGGCTCAGATTCATCTTAGAAATAAAAATGATATAAGTGCATGCTTTTATGCGCTTTTAGACGGAGAGGATATATCGACGAGTAACGGCGGGGATATTATGCGGGTGCTCCTGCTATCACGAATATATAGCAGGAGCAGAGGTTAAATTACCACTTCATTTCGCCGGTATTCACCTTCGCGCTTAATTCCAGCGAGCTCTCTTCCGCCAGGCCCGGATACTGTTTTTTCAGGGTGCTGATAACGCCTGCGGAATCTTTATGTGCGGTTAAGGCTTTTTCAAAGCGCTGCAGATAGTCGCGGGTAAAATCAATCGCGCCAGCGCCCGCCGGTGGGGTGCCCAGATAGTGTCCCGGGATCACGCGTTCTGGCTTGTGCGCGGCCATAGCCTGCAGCGTGTCCTGCCACTGCTTACGGCTTTCCGGGGTCTGGGTGTCTGCCGTCCAGACGTGAATACCCCAGGCTACCCCGGTGCCGCCGAGGATCGTTTTCGCTGACGGGATCCACACATAGGCCGCGTAGCTGTCCGGCTGTTCGATATCGACCTTTTCCCCGTCAACCATAAACGTGGTGGAGGCGAGAACCTGCGGAACAATCAGTTCCGTTGGCGCACCGTCTTTCATCTGCGGGCCCCAGAAAGCCAGCTTGGCGTCTTTGGTGGCCTTGATATGGTCAACCACGTGCTGCGTGGCCACCACTTTGGCATTCGGGAAGGCTTTGACCAGCGGCTGCAGGCCAAAATAGAAATCCGGATCGCCGGAGGTGATCACAATCTTATTCAGGGTTTTACCGCTACGGCGAATTTTCTCTACCAGCGCTTCGCCATCCTTCACACTGAACTGCGCGTCAAACAGCACCGCTTCCTTCGGGCCGGAAACCAGCGTGGAGGAGACCGCGAAAATGCCTTTTTCCTGCGGGTTGTAGGTATCAACGTTCAGCTGTGCGGCAAACGCGGCCGGCGTGATAAGGGTGGAAAGCAGGGCAAAGTGAGTGAGTTTCATGCTGTTGTCTCTGTTGTTCAGGAATGTCTCTATTGTACGGATATTCGCATTTGCCAGAATTCCTGAAACAAGACATGCTTAGTTTCATAAATCGAGCAAATGGAGCTTAAATGGATCGCGTTATTGCCGCTCAGGTCTACAACCGGATATGCGAGCTGGGAAGCTTGAGCGCGGCGGCACGCGCGCTGGGCATCTCCCGGCCGATGGTGAGCCGCTATCTTGAACAGATGGAGAAGTGGGCGGGCACGCGGCTGGTAAACCGCTCGACGCGCAAGCTGACGCTGACCGCGGCAGGGGAAAAGGTGCTGCAAAAAACGCGGACGCTCTCGCAGATCTCGCAGGAAATTGAGGGCCAGTCGGAGAAAGATCTTCCGTCAGGCACCCTGCGGGTGGCCTGCGCCCACTTTACCGCCATGCATATGATTGCGCCGGTTCTGCCCGGCCTGCTCGCGCGCTACCCGCAGCTGCGCGTTGAGCTTGACGTGAACAACCACCCGGTGAGCCTGGTGGGAGAGCGTATTGACGTCGCCGTGCGTATTACCGACAACCCCGAACCCGGGATGATTGCCCGCCGGCTGGGGGAATGTCGCTCGGTGCTCTGCGCTTCGCCGGACTATCTGGCACAGCGCGGCACGCCCGCCAGCCCTGAAGAACTCGCGCAGCATAACTGCCTGCACTACAGCTTCTTCGCCGGGCAGTCCTGGCACTTCCTGACGCCGGAAGGGGAAAGCCTGAGCGTGGCCGTCAGCGGCAACCTGAGCGCCAGCATCTCTTCGCTGCTGATGGACGCGGCGATCAAGCACTGCGGTATCGCTATGCTGCCGGAGCGCGAAGCGCGTGCCGCGCTGGAGCAGGGGTTGCTGGTGCCGGTACTGGAGGCGCTGGAACCCAAGCCGCTTGCCATCCACGGCATTTACCAGTCCCGGGAATATCAGCCTGCCGCGCTGCGGGTGTTCCTTGATGAGCTGACACGCTACCTGGCATAAGAGGTGATTACTTTGTCTTTAGCCAGGGAGACGTCGTGCTCCAGAAAATAATATCGGCCCCGAGATAACTTTCACCGAAGCGGACAAATTCAGCTTTGGTGAAAAGTTTACCGGTCTGAGGATTCCTGTAAGTCAGGGTCGGTTCCTGAACCGCCATCGCGATGAGCGGCAGCGTCTGTTTATTTTTATTGAAGAAAGGATAGGCATTCTTCATGTGTGCCTTGCGGTTGGGAACAATGTCCGGCCCACCCAGGCCTACTTTGTTGGCGCTGGCCCAGGCAAAAAGACGCCCCATGTAGTTGTGGTCATTATCCCATTCGCACGGCCAGAAGTTCACGTATTGCACAACGTGTGATTTCTGAAAAGCCTTTCGCGCAAAGGCCAGGTTTTCCATTTCTCCCGCAAAATAGCCGTCGCAGGTAAACCCGGCGGGCGGATTTTTTTCGTCGAGATCGATGGCGGTTTCAGGCAGGTTTACCCCATATACCTCTCCGTCAAAGCGTTTCGCAAGGGCCGCCAGTAGCGCCTGGTAGCGCTGGCGCACGGTGGGGTCCCACTGACGCGCCACCCATCCTGAACCGACGGGCTTGCCTTCACCGGGGTTATCGAACTGCGGTGCAATTCCGCCACCGTATTGCTTATCGTGCATCAGATAATCCGGCACGTAGCGGGCATTAGGCTCAAAGAAACGATCCTGAATCTGGATGAAGAGCTTCTTCCTGGCAGTCTTAAGACGCGCCAGGTCCCGTTCAATGCGCGAGAAGTCGTAGCGATCCTTCTCTGGCTCAAGCGCGCGCCAGTTGTAGACGATCTGCACGCCGCCGATGTCGCTTCGCGCAACGAGCGGAAACGCCGCGTCGAGATCGCCGGAGCTGGTATAGATAAAGTTCTCCGGCGTTTTCGCCAGTGAAGACAACGATAAAGCCAGCGTGGTTACCGCAACGGCCATCCTGATTTTTAGCGCCATAGGTTTATCCTTTTTTGTCGGTACAGCAGGTGTCAGTCCCGGAATTGTCTGTGTTCCAGAGTGGGGCAGATGCGTAGTCTATACTTAACCCTTTGTAAGCCAAAAGGAGAGCAAGAATGACTATTCATAAGCACGGTTCGGCACACTGGTCTGGCGACATTAAGCGCGGGAAGGGAACTGTTTCCACCGAGAGCGGCGTTCTTAATCAGCAGCCTTATGGTTTCAATACTCGCTTTGAGGGTGAAAAGGGGACCAACCCCGAAGAGCTGATTGGCGCGGCACACGCGGCCTGTTTCTCGATGGCGCTGTCGCTGATGCTGGGCGAAGCGGGCTATACCGCCGATTCCATTGATACCACCGCGGATGTGTCACTGGATAAAACCGACGGCGGCTTTGCCATCACGAAGGTGGCCCTGAACAGTAAGGTGACCGTCCCGGGCATCGCCCCGCAGCAGTTCGATGGCATTATTCAGAAAGCGAAAGCGGGCTGCCCGGTTTCGCAGCTCCTGAAAGCCGAAATTACGCTGGACTATAAGCTTAACTAAGCCTCAGCCGGGTTCGCGCCCGGCTATCCCTTCAGCGCGGCGGGGAACACCTCCGCCAGCCACGCAATAAATACCTTAAGGCGGTGCGTCAAATGCCGGTTTTGCGGGTACACCACGTGAAACGGATAGGCGGCAGGGCGCCAGCTGCCCAGGATCGCCGTCAGCGTACCCGCCTGTAAATACGCGTTAGCCGAATACTCAAAGGTCTGCACAATCCCCAGCCCCGCCGCGGCCGCCGCCAGGTGGGCATTGCTTTCATTTATGCCAAGATAATGCGGAATGCTGATTTCCAGCGTCTCGCCGTTCTCTCTGAAGCGAAACGGAAATGGCCGCCCGGTGACGGGCGAGATGTAGCTGATGAGCTTATGACCGTTGCACAGCTCCTGCGGATAGGCCGGAACGCCGTGATTTTTCAGGTAGCCTGGCGTCGCGCAGGTGACCATTTCAGCGTTGCCAATATGGCGAGCGATGAGGGTCGAGTCGTCCAGCGGGCCGCCGCGGATCACGCAGTCTACGTTACCGCCGATCAGGTCCACCGGACGATCGGCCACCCCAAGGTCGATGCGGATATCCGGATAACGCTGCATGAAGTCCGGCAGCAGGGGGATGAGCACGTCCCGGGCGGTGGAGCCGCCCACGTCAACCCGCAAAAGCCCTTTTGGCGTCGCGCGGGACACGCGAAACGAGGTGTCGATATCTTCGATATCTATCAGGACCCTGAGCGCTTTTTCATAGTAATCCGCCCCTTCCGGCGTTGCGACAACCCGGCGAGTGGTACGGTGCAGAAGGCGTATCTCCAGATGCGCCTCAAGCGATTTTACCAGCTTGCTCAGCGTGGCGATGGGCATGTTCAGCGAGTCCGCCGCGCGGGTAAAGCTGCCGGTTTCCACCACCCGCGTGAAGGCGCGCATCGCCATGAGCTGGTCCATGATGACCTCTGATTATTTCTATAGGTGAATAGTCATTTTCATTTTTGCCCATTTTTCACTAATGCCGCAAGGGCTAAAGTCTGTTCAACGCGAGCGAAAGCGCGCAACGCAAACCCAACAAAAGGTAAATGACATGAACACGACTCACTCAGGAAAAATTGCACTGGTCACCGGCGGCAGCACCGGTATTGGTCTTGCCACGGCGCAGGAGCTGGCAGCACAGGGCGCGAAGGTGTATATCACCGGCCGTCGTCAGGCCGAGCTGGACGCCGCGGTAGCAGAGATTGCTTCTGGCGCAGTGGGCATTCGCGCGGACGTCTCTAAGCTTGCCGATCTGGACGAGGTCTATGCCCGGATTGCCAAAGAAGAAGGCCGCCTTGATATTCTGTTCGCCAATGCGGGTGGCGGCGATATGCTGCCGCTGGGCGCGATCACCGAAGAGCAGTTTGACCGTATTTTCGGCACCAACGTCCGCGGGGTGCTGTTTACGGTGCAGAAGGCGCTGCCGCTGCTCTCCGCCGGGTCGTCGATCATTCTGACCGGCTCGACGGTCTCCGTTAAGGGGACGGCAAACTTTAGCGTCTACAGCGCCAGCAAGGCCGCCGTGCGCAACTTTGCCCGCTCCTGGGCGCTGGATTTGCAGGGCCGCGGGATCCGCGTCAACGTGGTAAGCCCGGGCCCGATCAAAACCCCGGGGCTTGGCGACCTGGTGCCGGAAGAACACCGTCAGGGGCTGTACGACGCGCTGGCCGCTCAGGTACCGCTCGGGCGTTTAGGCGCGCCGGGTGAGGTGGGTAAAGCGGTGGCGTTTCTGGCCTCCGACGCGGCCAGCTTTATTAACGCCATCGAGCTGTTCGTAGACGGCGGGATGGCGCAAATCTAATCCAGACTGCGCCAGCAGCGAACGTCACGGCCCTCGCGAGAGGGCTGTAACGGCTGCGGGCGTTCACACCCCTGCGCTGCCATCGGGCAACGGTCGCGGAAAAAACAGCCTTCGGGCAGATGACGGTTGCCGGGAAGCTCCGTTTTGCGCAAGGCCAGGTTTTCATCCAGCGGTTCACCGGTTCGAGGTACTGAGTCGAGCAACAGGCGGGTGTAGGGATGGCGCGGTTCTCCCAGAACCTGGGCGGCGCTGCCCAGCTCGACAATTTGCCCGAGGTACATCACCGCCACGCGGTCGCTCATGTGCCTGACCACCGAGACGTTATGCGAGATCAGCACGTAGGTCAGATTACGCTGCTGCTGCAGCGTCACCAGCAGGTTGAGGATTTGCGCCTGCACGGAGATATCCAGCGCGCTGGTGGGTTCGTCGAGCACGATAATATCGGGGTCGGACGAGAGCGCCCGGGCGATGGCGATGCGCTGGCGCTGCCCGCCGGAAAAGGCGTGCGGAAGCCGGTCGAGATATTCCGGGCGAATGCCGACCTGCTGCGCCAGGTTTTCAGCCAGCTGGCGGCGTTCCCGCTCGCGGCTGCGCTTTTGCACCCACACCGGCTCGGTGATAATGCGCCAGACCGGCAGGCGCGGGTCGAGCGAGGAGAGCGGGTCCTGAAACACCATCTGCATGCCGCCCGCGTAGTGCGCCCGCTGGCATGCGCCGGTGCTGGGCTTAAGCATGCCCATCAGCAGCTGGGCCAGCGTGCTTTTCCCGCAGCCGGATTCCCCGACGATGCCGAGCGTTTCTCCCCGGCGGATCTCCAGGTCGAGCCCGTTGAGGGCGTGGACCTGCTCCGTTACGCGGCCCAGCCAGTTTTTGCGCGCCGCAAAGTTCACGTGCACGCTATCCAGTTCCAGCAGTACGTCAGACATGGTGTTTCTCCCGTTGCGGATACCAGCAGGCGGCCTGTTGGCCCTCTGCGCCGTTGGGCTGCAGGCGCGGCGTTTCGCTGCATTTCGCCCCGGCGGCAAAGCAGCGCTCGCGAAAAGCGCATCCCTGCGGAAGCTGGCTGAGGTTGGGCACCGTGCCGGGGATGGCGGGAAGCAGGGCGCGCGGCTCGCCGTTTTCCGGCGCGCACTGCAGCAGGCCAATGGAGTAGGGATGCACGGGGCGGTGGATAAGCGTTTGCGTGTCGCCGCTCTCGATCACACTCCCGGCATACATCACGTACATTCTGTCGCAGAGCTGCGACACCACGGCCATATCGTGGCTGATAAACAGCACCGAGGTGCCGCTGGCCCGCGCCTTATGCTTCAGCAGGCGCAGCACCTGCAGCTGGACGGTGACGTCCAGCGCGGTGGTCGGTTCGTCGGCGACGATCAGCTCCGGCTCGCAGGAGAAGGCAAGGGCGATCATCACCCGCTGGCGCATGCCGCCGGAGAGTTCGAACGGATAGCGTTCCATCACCGCCTTCGCGTCCGGGATTTGCATCTCTTCCAGCAGGGTTATCGCCTTTTGCTGCGCCTCACGCCGCGAAAGCGGCTGATGCTGGCGGATCACCTCCACCATCTGTTTGCCAATCCGCCGCGTTGGGTTGAGTGCGGTCATGGGCTCCTGAAAAATCATCGCCACTCTGGCACCGCGCCACTGGCGAAGCTGTTTCTCGGACGCCGTCAGGACGTTTTCGCCGAGTAATGTCACCTGACCGTGATGAATGCGGTAGCTCCCCTCCGGCAGCAGCCGCATGGCGAGCATGGCGGTTACGGATTTACCCGATCCCGACTCGCCCACCACGCCGACAATTTCGCCCCTTTCGATCTCCAGCGAGACGTGGTTCAGCGCGTGGACCTCCCCGCGAAACACGGGAAAGCTCAGGTGCAGGTCTTCAATGCGTAATACCGGTTCGGTCATCACTGTTTTCCTCCCGATTTCGGGTCCAGCAGATCTCGGATGCCATCGCCAAACAGGTTAAAGCCCACGGCGGTAATCAAAATCGCCGCACCGGGAAACGCGCAGTACCACCACTGGTCCAGCACGTAGTTACGGCCAACGGCCACCATCGCGCCCCATTCGGCGGTGGGCTGCTGCGCGCCCAGGCCAATAAACCCGAGCGTGGCAGCCATCAGTATGGCGCTGCCGATATCCAGCGAAGCCTGCACAATCAGCGGCGGCAGGGCGTTGCGCAGGATATGCCAGCTGATCAAATGCCAGCGGGATGCGCCGAACGTGCGGGCGGCCTGAACGTAGGTAAACTGGCGCACCACCAGGGTTTGCCCGCGCGCCAGGCGGACGTAGAACGGAATGCGGACAATCGCAATCGCCAGCATGGCGTTAAACAGGCTCGGCCCGAGCGCGGCGGCCAGCGCCATGGTCAGCACCAGGGAGGGAATAGAGAGCATAATGTCCATCACCCGCATGATGATGGCGTCGCCGCGCCCGCCCAGCACGCCGGACAAACAGCCCAGCAGCGAGCCGATGCCGCCCGCAATCACCACCACCGCCAGCCCGGCGGTAATTGACTGCTGGCTGCCCGCCAGCACGCGGCTGAACAGGTCGCGTCCCACCTCATCGGTGCCAAACCAGTGCTGCGCGGACGGCGCCTGCAGGCGGGCGGTCAAATCCAGCGCGTTCGGGTCATGCGGCACGATCCACGGCGAGGCCACCATCAGGAAGAGCATCGCCATCATAATGACGCCGCCGACAATCGTGAGCGGGCTTTGACGCAGCATCCAGAACAGCTTTGCCCAGTTGATACGTTGTCTGGCGGTTTTAACAGCCGCGGGCGTTTCCTGAGTTAACATCATTCGGCACCTCCGCGCCCGATTCGTGGGTCAATCCACAGGTAAAGCAGATCGACCACCAGATTAACCAGCACGTAGGCCAGCGAAACAACGACGGCAAAGCCCATCACGGCGGGGAAATCGAGCGCCTGTATGGACGTCACCACCCAGGCGCCCATGCCCGGCCAGGCAAAGACGGTTTCGGTCAGCACGGCGCCGTACAGCAGATCGCCCAGCGCTAGCCCGAGCACGGTAATCGACGGGATCATCGCATTCGGCAGGGCGTAGCGCAGGACGATGTACCAGCCGGGCAGGCCGCTGGCGCGGGCCGTGCGGATGTAGTCCTCGCTAAGCTGCTCCAGCATCGCGGACCGGACCTGCCGCGCCACGATGCCCAGATGCACAAATGCCAGCGTCAGCGAGGGTAAAATCAGGTGCTGAAGCGCATTGAAAAAGACCTCGCCGTTGCCCTCCAGCAGCGCATCCAGCAGATAAAAGCCGGTGACGCGCGTCGGCGGGTCGAGCCAGTCGTCCAGCCTGCCGCCGCCGGGCAGAATCTGCAGATGCCCGTAGAACAACACGATGACGCCCAGGCCCAGCCAGAAGGCGGGGGTGGAGATGCCGGTCATCGCCATCAGCCGCACCAGGTGATCCAGCCAGCGGTTGCGGTACACCGCCGACAAAATCCCCAGCGGTACGCCGATGGCCAGCGCCAGCAGCAGAGAACAAAAGGCCAGTTCCAGCGTGGCGGGGAAAAAGGCCTTCAGATCTTCGGCCACCGGACGTCCGGTACGAATGGACGTGCCTAAATCACCGTGGGCCAGGGCGTCCACGTAGCGGCCAAACTGAACATACAGCGGCCGATCCAGCCCCAGCTGCTGGCGGATGTTCTGCACGATTTCGTCGCTGGCGCGGTCGCCGGCCAGCAGACGGGCCGGATCGCCGGGGATCAGGTGCGAAATAATAAAGGTGATGATACAGACACCGGCCACCACCAGAAGTAACCCCCAGCAGCGCTGGCGCACGATGCTCCAGAACGTCATACACTTTCCCCCGGCGAAACCGTTATTTGCTCATGGTGGCGATGTTGAATACCTGCTCGAGCATCGGATTAAAGGTGAAGCCTTTGACCTCTTTGTTCATCGCCAGCTGATAGTTCTTCTGGAACAGATAAACGTAGGCCGCCTCGTCAATCACCACCTTTTGCGCCTGCTGGTAATCTTTGGTGCGCTCTGCCTGGTCCGTGGTTTTCAGCGCGGCCTGCAGCAGCGAGTCGACCTCTTTGTTCTCATAGAACGAACGGTTGCCCGGCAGCCCTTTTTTGTCTGATTCAAACCAGTAGTTCATGAACATATACGGGTCGGCAAAGTCCGGGCTCCAGTTGCCGATGGCGATGTCGTAATCGCCTTTGCCGACGCGGTCGCGCATGGTGGCATTAGCCAGCTTCTCCAGCTTGACGTTAATGCCGATCTTGCCAAGGCTGGCCTGGGTTGAGAGGGCGATAGGCTCCCAGTTCGGATCGTTGTCCGAGTATAGGAAGGTCAGGCTGGCGGGCTTGTCTTTGACCTTCTCCAGGGCCGCTTTGGCTTTGGCCTCGTCAAAGCTGTACTGCATGGCCGTGGCGTCAAAGCCCCACATGCCTTCCGGGATCGGGCCGCGCATCTGCTTGCCGTTGCCGCTCAGAATGCCCTTCACCATGCCCTGGTAGTCCGTTGCCCAGGAGACGGCCCGGCGTAAATCCACCTGGTTGAGCGGGGCTTTGCCGTTGTTAAGGTAGAGGTAAGTCACGCGCAGCGAGGGGTACTCCGCGACGGCGACTTTTCCTTCCTGCTTCAGGGCCGCGAGCTGATCGACCGGCAGGGAGTCGGCAATGTCCAGGTCGCCGCGGGAAAGCTGCAGCCGGCGGGAGGCGCTTTCACCGATAATTTTCACCGATACGCGCTTAAAGTGCGGCTTCTCGCCCGGCCAGTGGGGGTTCGGCACCAGGATCAGCTGCTGGCCTTTCTGCCAGCTTTTCAGCATAAACGGCCCGGAACCGGCGGTGTTTTGCGCCAGATACCCGCGCGCGTCGTCCGCGGCATTGGCCTTCAGCACCGCCGGGTTAATGATGGAGGCCCCGTCGTTCGCCAGGGTGTACAGGAAGGGCGCGAACGGCTGGCTGAGGGTGAATTTCACCGTGTGGTCATCAACGGCGTCAACTTTCAGGTCTTTCGGGAAGGCTTCGGACGGCCCCTGGCTGAGCTTGAGCAGGCGTTCAAAGGAGAGTTTTACCGCTTCTGCGGTGACCGGCGTGCCGTCGGAGAATTTCGCGTTATCGGACAGGGTAAAGGTCCACTCCTTCTGGTCGTCGGACGCCTTCCAGCCCGTCGACAGATCGCCTTCCACCTCGGTGGAGCCCGGCTTGTATTTGACCAGGCGCTGATAGGACGGATAGGTAACGGTCCAGTCGTTGTTATCGATGGTGATGGCCGGATCGAGCATTTGCGGGTCGGCGGCTTTACCGATCGCCAGCATGTCTTTCGGGACGGCAGCCAGCGCCAGCGGGGCGCTCAGGAGCAGCGTGGCGGCAATTACGGTCGAGAGAAGCGATGTTTTCATGGCAGTGCTCCAGGTTCAAAGAGGGGTGTGCGTCAGTGGAAAACAGGCAAAACGGTCATCAAGCAGCGGATAGCTAGCGGCGTTCGGCAGTTCGAAGTGCCACCATTCGCTGGCGATCCCGACAAAACCGCCGCCGAACATGATGGCGTTCAGCAGCAGACGGTTGCGCTGGGCGTGCGGCGGCACGGAGGGGTGATACGGATGCGAGCGGTCGTGCATTTCGTCAAAACCGGCCCCCATATCCAGCACGACGTTATCTTCGTCCATTAGCGTGACGTCGATGGCCGTGCCGCGGCTGTGGTTGGAGCCAATCGCCACGTCAACCACATATTCCGGGTTCGGGCAGGCATCCCACAGCTGGGCCTGCGCCTGCTGCGGTCGATAGGCGTCGTAGACCACCAGCTTCAGCCCGGCCAGCGCGGCAATGCTGATGGCTTTTGCCAGCGCGGTGGCGGCGTCGGTATGCAGCAGGCACAGCGCCTCCTGGTAGATCGGGCGGCCGGTGATGTTGTCGGCGGTGGCGTACTTCAGATCGATATGCAGCGTGGGAAACGTCTTCGCCACATCGATCAGTTCACTCTCTTCGGGCATAGCTCCGCTCCTTTAGCGTTCGAATTGACCAAACTCTTGTTGTAATTGTCGGTTGACCGCCAGGCGCGCCGGAAGCGCGTCACCCAGCGCTTCCACCACGCCCGACAGCAGCAGGTTGAACAGACAGCTCACGGGGGCAAGTGAATCCCAGAAATGACCGGTATCGGTTTTCACCTGCAGCAAATCCAGCGGGTAATCCCGCGCCCACGGGCACCAGATGTCGGTGATCAGGGCCAGCGGAATGCCTTTCTCGCTCGCGACGCGGCAGTACTGGCGCGCCATCGCGGAGTAGGTGCGGGTATCGGTCAGCACGACGTAGGGATGCGAAAACCCTGAGTTCAGGGACTCAACCCAGCTCCCGGATGCGCCCTCTGAATAGCTCACGCGCGGGCGGAGGTACTCGAGGTGGCTGAAGAAGGCGTTGGCAATCCCGCGCGTGGACTGGATCCCCAGCACAAACACCGCGTCCGCGTGGGCCAGGTTGTGCACCACCTGACGGAAGGCGTCCGTTTGCGCCAGCTGATACACCTGCGTGATGGCGTCCACCTCCAGCGACAGGGCGTGCTGAAGGCGGTTGGGCAGGGGGCGCTGCTGCTGCCAGGAGTCCAGCCGCTCGTTCATGCCCCAGGGCTGATATGGGTCGCGAAGGCTTTTTTTGGCATCCTCCAGGTTGCGATACCCCAGCTTGCGCAGAAAGCGCCCGACGGTGATCCCGCTGGTCCCGCTCGCCAGACCTACGCTCTCCGCCGTTTCAAACGGGATTTGCGCGGCGTGCGCCAGCAGCCAGCTCGCAACCCGCTTTTCGCTGGGCGTGAGCTGGCTGAAGATCGCTTCGATACGGCTCAACATCTCGGGTTTCGTCGTCATACCGCCTCGCTGTTAACAGGCTGTCAATGGCCGGATTTGTGTTACCAGGTTAACAATGCATGACGCGTGCCATGTTCACAGGAGGGCGAAAACCCGCTGTGCCGTAAACTTCATGCAATATTTACTTAACCAATGATCAACATTTGTGCAGCGTAGTTCACTTTTGGTGCACCGGCTGAAGCGGCAGGTATGAATTTGGTGAATACGTCAGCCTGTTCACATTTTTGATAAGATAGAAGCACTGTGAACATAAAAAGGATCCCGGCATGGCGAATTTGCCCTGGCGAGTCAGCGTGCGCCTGATGGCGCTTGCAAAGAAAATGGCGATGGTCGTGGGGATCGTGCTGATCGTCCTGCTGGCGGTGCGGGTGTATCTCTCGCAGCAGGGGCCGGAACTGCACCTGTGGCATACCTGGCGGGCCGATGAGATGTCCGTGCGCGAGCTGGACAAGGCCGATTTTGCCGGGTATATCGCCCGGGAAAACGCCATTTTTGCCGATCTGGATAAGGCTGTGACGGCGAAAACTGAGCGTGAAGAACGCACGCCACTAAACCGCTATTATCGCCAGAGCCTGGTGTGGCCCGGTCAGTTTTCACCCGATGCTAACCGCTCATTTGTGCTGATGCCTGCCGGAAAGCCGCGCGGCGCGGTAGTGCTGCTGCACGGATTGACGGACTCGCCTTACAGCGTCAGGCACCTTGCCCTTAACTACCAGCAGCACGGCTTTGTGGCCGTCGTCCCGCGCCTGCCCGGACACGGCACCGCGCCCGGCGCGCTGACCGGCGTTGACTGGGAGATGTGGCAGGCGGCAACGCGCCTTGCCGTGCGGGAAGCCACGCGTCTGGTGGGGGAGAATGTGCCGCTGCATCTGGTGGGCTACTCCAACGGCGGCGCGCTGGCGATGAAATATGCCCTCGATGCGCTGGACGCCCCTGCGCTGCGTAAACCGCAGCAGGTCATCCTGCTCTCCCCGATGATTGGCGTGACGGCCTTTGCGCGGTTCGCCGGTTTCGCCGGACTACCGGCGCTGCTGCCGGCGTTTGCCAAAGCGGCGTGGCTGAATATCGCCCCGGAATATAACCCGTATAAATACAATTCTTTCCCGGTGAACGCCGCCCGCCAGTCGTGGCTGCTGACGAAAGCCCTGCAGGAGCAGATTGGCCGCGCGGCGCGGGAGCAGCGGCTGGGGCAGCTCCCGCCGGTGCTGGCGTTCCAGTCGGTAATGGATTCCACGGTCAGCACCCGCGCGGTGGTGACCGGTCTGTTTGACCAGCTGCCGGCAAACGGCAGCGAGCTGGTGGTGTTTGACATCAACCAGGCGGCGAGCTTCCGCCCGCTGTTCAAGCCGTCGTCCTGGACGGCAACCTCGGCGCTGCTGCCGGTGGCGCAAAGGCGTTACAGTGTCACGGTTGTCACCAATGCGGACGAACGCAGTTTCTCGACGGTCGCGAAAACAACGCCGGCAGGCAGCACCCGCGAAACGGTCGTGCCGCTTGGGCAGTCCTGGCCGCAGGATGTCTATTCGCTGTCGCACGTTGCCGTGCCGTTCCCGCCGGATGACGATCTCTATGGCCGCGAGCCAGGCGTGAAAAACCGCTACGGCATCAGTCTGGGGACGATAGCGCTGTGGGGGGAGACGTCCGTGCTGAGCGTCGGAAAAGAGGCGCTTATGCGGGTCACCTCGAACCCGTTCTACGATTATATGCAGGAGAGGATCGATAGCCGGATCGGGGACGGGGGAAAGTAACGTTCCCTTGTGGCGTGAATATGTTAGGTCGCATTGATTAAGTATGTTAAATAGAAGCTTCAAGGCACCGCTCTTTCTCATCGGAACCCATTTTTGTGCTGACTACTCTAATCTACCGAAGCCAGTTGAATTTATCCCAGCCGTCTACAGAACTGCGGGAGCTGGTGGAGCGCGCCAGGGGCCGTAACGCAAAGCTGAATATTACCGGTGTACTCCTTTCTAAAGGGAGCGACATCCTGCAAATTCTTGAAGGATCGGAAGAGAGCGTGGTCAGCCTGTTCCATACCATCCGTGATGACAAGCGGCACAGTGGGGTGGTTGAACTGCTGCGGGACTATGGCCCGCGCAGGCGTTTCGAAAACGTCGGCATGCTGCTGTTCGATCTGCAAACGCAGTCGCCGAAAGAGGTGCTGCAGTCGGTTCTGCACTACAGCAAGCTGGACAGCTATCTGACCTCCGACGATCGGGTGTTCAAATTCATTCGGACGTTTATTATGGGCAAGCGTGCGTCTCCGTCAGGATCGCGCTACGTCCCGGAAAAATGGACGCTCTCTCCCGAAGCGCTACCCTTTGGTGAGAGCCTGGGCCTGATTGCCGGTCAGTCCTGTCAGTTTGCGCTCCAGCCCATTGTCGAGCCCTCGGAAGGGAAGATCAGCTCCCTCGAGGCCCTCATCCGCGGCAACGACGGCGGCAGCCCGGAGCACTTCTTCAGCACCCTCGACCCGGAAAAAATCTACGAAGTCGATCTCCAGACGAAAGCGTATGCCTTTGCGCTGGCGGAAAAGCTGGGCATTGGCAGCCATAAAATTGCCGTAAACCTGCTGCCCATGTCGCTGGTGAACGTCCCCAACGCCGTGGAGTTCCTGGTCAGCGAGATTAAAAAACATGGACTGCAGCCGGAGCAGGTGGTGATTGAAGTCACCGAAAACGAGATGATTTCCGGCTTCAACCAGTTTAATAGCGCCATCAAGCAGCTTCGCGGTGAGGGCGTTGGCCTGGCGATCGATGATTTTGGTTCCGGCTATGCCGGTCTTTCTCTGCTGACTCGCTTTCAGCCGGACAAGATTAAAATCGACCGGGAAATTGTCAGCGATATCCACCTCAGCGGCGTGAAGCAGGCGATTGTGCGCTCCATCATCAGCTGTTGCTCCGACCTTGAAATTACCCTGGTGGCCGAAGGCATTGAGAAAATAGAGGAGTGGTGCTGGCTCGAATCTGCCGGTATCCGCCGCTTCCAGGGCTTTCTGTTTGCCCGCCCACAGCTTGACGGCGTTGGTGATATTTACTGGCCGCATCTGGTGCGCTAAGTCATTTTTCCGTCCCCGTTATTTCCCCTTTGCCCTGCCTGTGCTTAAATAGCTAAATCGGTTTAACATAGTTTAGCTGCGAGGAGCACATGAAGAAAATCTGGGTACTGGGCGATGCGGTGGTGGATCTGCTGCCCGATGGAGAAGGCAGATTGCTGCAGTGTCCCGGTGGGGCGCCGGCAAACGTTGCGGTCGGCATTGCCCGGCTTGGCGGCCAGAGCGCCTTTATCGGCAGGGTTGGCGACGATCCCTTCGGGCGTTTTATGTATAAGACGTTAGTGGATGAGCGGGTCGACGTACGGCAGATGCGCCTTGACCCGGCGCACCGCACCTCGACGGTGGTGGTCGATCTCGACGACCATGGCGAGCGCTCGTTTACGTTCATGGTGCGCCCGAGCGCCGATCTGTTTCTGGAACCCGACGACCTGCCGTCGTTCAGCGCCGGGGAGTGGCTGCACGTCTGTTCCATTGCCCTAAGCGCAGAGCCGAGCCGGTCTGCGACGTTTCAGGCGATGAAGGCCATCAGGGAGGCGGGCGGCTACGTCAGCTTCGACCCCAATATTCGCCCGGACCTCTGGCCGGACGAGAACGCGCTGCGCCGCTGCCTGGAGCAGGCCCTGCAAAGCGCCGATGTGGTGAAACTCTCCGTCGAAGAGCTGGCGTTTTTAACCGCAAATGAGCAGGTGAACGCCGGCCTGGAGGCGCTGATGCAGCGCTGCCCGGCGCGTCTGGTGCTGGTCACCCAGGGCAAGCAGGGCGTTATCGCCTGGCATGAGGGCAGCGTAAAACACTATCCGGCAACCCCCGTTCAGTGCGTCGATACGACCGGCGCGGGAGATGCCTTCGTGGCGGGCCTGCTCTACGGCCTTGCCGCCGGTCAGGATTTAACGCCGGTTATCGCCTTAGCCCAGCGCTGCGGCGCGTTAGCCACTACCGCCAAAGGGGCAATGACCGCATTACCCTGGCAGCACGATCTGTAATTCCTCCCTTCACTGGCCGCCATCCGGCGGCCTGAATTGTCGCCTCGATCACACTTACTAAATCGGTTTAGCAAAAAAGATTGCCGATCCAAAATTCACCGGTTTAGTATCAGCAACCTAAACCGGTTTAGCAATTTAGCACGTTTAATGACTTCTTTTAGGGATGCGACAAAATGTATAAAAAACGCAGACTTGCCGTGATGATAGGCATGCTGGCCGGTAGTACCTCTGTTTTTGCCCAGACGGATATGTCCACTATTGAAGCGCGTCTTGCCGCGATGGAGCAGCGCCTGCAGGACGCGGAAACGCGTGCGCAGGTAGCTGAGAAGCGCGCCACGGCGGCAGAACAAAAAACGCAGCAGCTGGTTGCCGCTCAGCAGCAGGCGCAAACGACAACCCAGGAGGTGGCGCAGCGCACCACCGCGCTGGAGAAGAAAGCAGACCAAAGCAGCGGGTTTGAGTTCCACGGCTACGCCCGTTCTGGCCTGCTGATGAATGACGCGGCCTCCAGCAGCAAAAGCGGTCCCTACCTGACGCCAGCCGGCGAAACCGGCGGTGCGGTAGGGCGTCTGGGTAACGAAGCCGATACCTACGTTGAGCTGAACCTGGAGCACAAGCAAACCCTGGACAACGGGGCGACCACCCGCTTCAAAGCGATGCTGGCCGACGGTCAGAGAACCTATAACGACTGGTCAGCCGACACCAGCGATCTCAACATTCGTCAGGCCTTCGCGGAGCTCGGCAACCTGCCTGATTTTACCGGCGCGCTGAAGGGCAGCACCTTCTGGGCGGGTAAGCGCTTTGACCGCGACAACTTTGACATTCACTGGTTAGACTCCGACGTGGTGTTCCTGGCCGGTACCGGCGGCGGCGTCTACGACGTGAAATGGAACGATTCGCTGCGCAGCAACTTCTCCCTCTATGGCCGCAACTTCGGCAGCGTGGAGCAGACCGACAATAACGTTCAGAACTATATCCTCACCATGAACCACTTTGCCGGCCCGTTCCAGCTGATGGTGAGCGGCCTGCGCGCGAAAGATAACGACGACCGCAAAGACGCCAACGGCGATCTCATTAAAACGGATGCCGCCAATACCGGCGTTCATGCGCTGGTGGGCCTGCATAATGAGAGCTTCTACGGCCTGCGGGAAGGGTCCGCCAAAACGGCGCTGCTGTATGGTCACGGGCTGGGGGCGGAGGTCAAAAGCATCGGCTCCGACGGCGCCTTGCTGTCTGAAGCGGATACCTGGCGCTTTGCAAGTTACGGTGTCACGCCGGTTGGCGGGGGCTGGAGCGTTGCGCCTGCCGTCCTGGCGCAAAGCAGTAAAGATCGCTACGTCAAGGGCGATAGCTATGAGTGGGTAACGCTCAACACCCGCCTGATTAAAGAGGTCACCCAGAATTTCGCGCTGGCGTTTGAGGGTAGCTATCAGTACATGGATTTAAATCCGGAAGGCTATAAGGACCGGAACGCCGTCAACGGCAGTTTCTACAAGCTGACCTTTGCTCCCACGCTAAAAGCGAGCAAGATCGGCGACTTCTTTAGCCGTCCCGAGCTGCGCCTGTTTGCCACCTGGATGGACTGGAGCAGCAAACTGGATAATTACGCCAGCGATGATGCCTTTGGCAGCAGCGGCTTCAACGCCGGCGGGGAATGGAACTTTGGGATCCAGATGGAAACCTGGTTTTAACCCATCCCGCTCCCGCCCGGCGGGAGCGGTTCAAACATCATAAAAAATGAAGTCAGGCAGAGGTATCTATGGATTTTGATAATATCGCCCGCGCGCTTATTCCGCTGCTCGGTGGCAAAGAGAACATCGCCAGCGCGGCGCACTGCGCAACGCGTCTGCGTCTGGTGCTGGTCGATGACGCGCTGGCCGACCAGCAGGCTATCGGCAAGATCGACGGCGTAAAAGGCTGCTTCCGCAACGCCGGGCAGATGCAGGTGATTTTTGGTACGGGCGTGGTCAACAAGGTTTACGCCGCGTTTATTCAGGCGGCGGGGATTAGCGAGTCCAGTAAATCTGAGGCCGCGGACCTGGCGGCGCGCAAGCTGAACCCGTTCCAGCGCATTGCCCGTCTGCTCTCCAACATTTTTGTGCCGATCATCCCGGCGATTGTGGCGTCCGGTCTGCTGATGGGCCTGCTCGGCATGGTGAAAACCTACGGCTGGGTCAATGCGGATAACGCTATCTACATCATGCTGGACATGTGCAGCTCCGCGGCGTTTATCATTCTGCCTATTCTGATCGGCTTTACCGCTGCGCGCGAGTTTGGCGGCAACCCGTATCTCGGCGCGACGCTGGGCGGCATTCTGACCCACCCGGCGCTGACCAACGCCTGGGGCGTGGCGTCGGGTTTCCACACCATGAACTTCTTCGGCCTTGAGATTGCAATGATTGGCTATCAGGGCACGGTGTTCCCGGTGCTGCTGGCCGTCTGGTTTATGAGCATCGTGGAGAAAAACCTGCGCCGCGTGATTCCGGACGCCTTAGACCTGATCCTGACGCCGTTCCTCACCGTCGTGATCTCCGGGTTTATCGCCTTGCTGATTATCGGCCCGGCGGGGCGCGCCCTGGGGGATGGTATCTCCTTTATCCTCAGCACCCTTATCGCCCACGCGGGCTGGCTCGCAGGACTGCTGTTTGGCGGACTTTACTCGGTGATTGTGATCACCGGTATTCACCACAGCTTCCACGCCATTGAGGCCGGGCTGCTGGGGAATCCGTCGATTGGCGTTAACTTCCTGCTGCCTATCTGGGCCATGGCGAACGTGGCGCAGGGCGGCGCCTGCCTGGCGGTGTGGTTCAAAACCAAAGATGCCAAAATCAAAGCCATTACGCTGCCGTCGGCGTTTTCTGCGATGCTGGGCATCACCGAAGCGGCCATTTTTGGTATCAACCTGCGCTTTGTTAAGCCGTTTATCGCCGCGCTGATTGGCGGCGCGGTGGGCGGGGCCTGGGTGGTATCGGTGCATGTCTACATGACCGCCGTCGGGCTGACCGCCATTCCTGGCATGGCCATCGTGCAGGCCAGCTCGCTGCTCAACTATATTATCGGCATGGTGATTGCCTTCGGCGTGGCGTTTACCGTCTCACTGCTGCTGAAATATAAAACGGACTCTGAATAATGACGTTACCTTCCCGCTGGCCTGCGATCCTGCAGGCCGTTATGCAAGGCCAGCCGCGGGCGCTCGCGGACAGCCATTATCCGCAATGGCACCCCGCGCCGGCGACGGGGCTGATGAACGATCCCAACGGGTTTATCTGGTTTGCCGGCCGCTACCACCTGTTCTATCAGTGGAACCCGCTGGGCTGCGAGCATCGCTTTAAGTGCTGGGGGCACTGGAGCTCTGCGGACCTGGTGCACTGGCAGCATGAGCCGATGGCGCTGCTGCCCGATGAAAACTATGACCGCAACGGCTGCTACTCCGGTAGCGCCGTGGATAACGAGGGCGTTCTGACCCTGTGCTATACCGGCAACGTCAAGTTCGATGACGGCAGCCGCACCGCCTGGCAGTGCCTGGCCGTGGAACAGCCGGACGGGACCTTTACGAAGCTGGGCCCGGTACTGGCGCTGCCGGAGGGCTACACCGGACACGTGCGCGACCCGAAGGTGTGGCAGCACGACGGGATGTGGTACATGGTGCTCGGCGCGCAGGATCTGCAAAAGCGCGGCAAGGTGCTGCTGTTTAAGTCAGCCGATCTGCGCGCCTGGACGTCCTGCGGGGAAATCGCCGGTCACGGCGTCAACGGCCTGACGGATGCGGGGTACATGTGGGAGTGTCCGGACCTGTTTGCGCTCGACGGGACGCACGTCTTGATCTGCTGTCCGCAGGGGATGGCGCGCGAGCCGCATCGCTACCTTAACACCTATCCGGCCACCTGGATGAGCGGGGCGTTTGACTATACAAGTGCCACCTTCGATCACGGCGAGCTGCACGAGCTGGACGCGGGCTTTGAGTTTTACGCCCCGCAAACGGCGCTGGCGGAAGACGGCCGCCGCATTCTGATCGGCTGGATGGGCGTACCGGACGGGGAAGAGATGCTTCAGCCCACGCGGGCGCATGGCTGGATGCACCAGATGACCTGTCCTCGTGAATTACGCTACCGCGACGGCAGGCTCTGGCAGAGCCCGGTGCGCGAGCTGGCGGCGCTGCGCGAAGCAGAGCACAACTGGCAGGGGCACGCCAGCGCCGCGCCACACCTGGACGCGACGCGCCTGGAGTTTGAGCTGAGCGCATCGCGCGCGCGCGTCGATTTTGCCGGCGCGCTGCGTCTCACCATCGATGAGCAGGGCGTGCGTCTGGAGCGCGCAAGCCTGAAAACAGGCGAAACGCTGACCCGCTACTGGCAGGGCGACGTCCGTCATTTGCGCGTCTTGTGCGACCGCTCCAGCGTTGAAATATTCATCAATCACGGTGAAGGGGTGATGAGCAGCCGCTATTTTCCTGACCATCCGGCCCGGGTGCGATTCGAAGGTGCGTCCGACATCACATTACGCTACTGGTCGCTGCGCGCCTGCATGATAGAATGAGGGTTTTGGCAGCCGGATCTAAGTCGTTGTGAGAAAAACAAAACGCGTCACCATTAAAGACATCGCGGAGCTGGCGGGTGTGTCAAAAGCCACCGCCAGCCTGGTACTGAACGGGCGCAGCAAAGAGCTTCGCGTGGCGGAAGAGACGCGCGAGCGCGTGCTGGCGATTGCAAAAGAGCACCACTATCAGCCCAGCATTCACGCCCGGTCGCTGCGCGATAACCGTAGCCACACTATTGGTCTGGTGGTTCCGGAGATCACCAACTACGGTTTTGCCGTCTTTTCTCACGAGCTGGAAACGCTGTGCCGCGAGGCGGGCGTTCAGCTGCTGATCTCCTGCAGCGATGAAAACCCGGGGCAGGAGACGGTGGTGGTGAACAACATGGTGGCGCGCCAGGTGGACGGCCTGATTGTGGCCTCCAGCATGCTTAACGATGCGGACTACCACAAGCTGAGCGAGCAGCTGCCCGTTGTCCTTTTCGACCGTCACATCAACGACAGCGCGCTGCCGCTGGTCATCACCGATTCCATTACCCCGACGGCGGCACTGGTGGCCGACATTGCGCGCCTCCATCCCGATGAGTTCTACTTCCTCGGCGGGCAGCCCCGCCTGTCCCCGACGCGCGACCGCCTGGAAGGGTTTAAGCAAGGGCTGCGAGACGCCGGCGTAGCGCTGCGCCCGGAGTGGATCATTCACGGCAACTATCACCCGAGCTCCGGTTACGAGATGTTTGCTGAACTCTGCGCTCGCCTGGGGCGTCCGCCGAAAGCGCTGTTCGCTGCCGCCTGCGGGCTGCTGGAAGGGGTGCTGCGCTATATGGGCCAACATAACCTGTTGCAAAGCGATATCAGGTTAGCCAGTTTTGACGATCACTATCTCTACGATTCGCTGACGATCCCCGTGGATACCATCCGCCAGGATAACCGCCAGCTGGCGTGGCACTGCTTTGATTTGATTAGCAAATTGATTGAGGGCGAGACACCGGAACCGCTACAGCGGAAGCTGGATGCCACCCTGCAGCGACGCTATAAGCCAGCGGTATAGGCCGGATCGATATACCCGTCATACTTCAAGTTGCAGGTGCGTTGGCTGCACTCACTCACCCCAGTCACGTACTTATGTACGCTCCCGGGGATTCGTTCCCTTGCCGCCTTCCTGCAACTCGAATTATTTTGGGTATACATCAATAACTTTAATTAATTTAAGTTTTGGAAGCGCCGATAACCATAAGGAATAATTTTCCTTGAGGTATTGGTTTATGTCGTTGAAAAAGTCGTCCCTGATTGTCCTGTTCTCGCTGCTTTTCTTCTTTGTTGTCAGCACCGTCACCAGCGTTGGCCTCATTATTAAAAGTAATAATTCCCTGGATAACGTGAACAAAGAGATCCAGGTTGTGCTGTCCATTATTGACCCCATCAACCACAGCCGTACGCTGCGCGTGCGGGTGATGGAATATGTGAAGATGGTGGAAGCGGGCAACTCGGCTGACGAGTCTACGAAGCTTGCCGCAGTAAAAGAGGCGCTGACCAAAGCGGACCACGCCTTTGCGGCCTTTATGGCGTCGCCGCGTCTGACGGATGAAGCCCCGCTGGTGAGTGCCTATCAGGATGCCTGGCAAAACTACCGCAACCAGGGGCTGGCGCCGCTGATCGATGCCGCCGCGGCGCACGATGTCGCCAAATTTAACGCGCTGATCCCGGAAGTGTCCCGCCTCGACCGCCAGTACGAGATCGTTCTCGACCAGGTGCTTTCCGTCCACCAGAAATACGCCAAAACCCTGAACGAGGATGCGAGCAGTAACTTCGTTTCCGGCCTGGTGATTATTGCCGCTATCGCCTGTCTGTTTGTGGTGGTGATTGTCGCCGTCAGCCTGCTGATGAAGCGCTTTGTCTTTGCACCGGTAAACCTGGCGCGCGAGCACTGCAGCCAGATTGCGGCAGGCAAGCTGGACATTCCGGTGCCGGTGAAGGGGAGCGCACATAACGAAATCGATCATCTGATGAGCTCGATGGAGCAGATGCGTCAGGCGCTGCTTGCGACCATCGCCCAGGTGCGCGATGCCAGCCATACCGTGACGCACGCGGCCCAGGAGATTGCCTCCGGGAATATCGACCTCGCTTCACGCACCGAGCAGCAGGCTTCCGCGCTGACCCAGACGGCGGCCAGCATGGAAGAGCTGAGCGCGACGGTGGCGAACAATACCGATAATGTGTATCAGGCCGGAAAACTGGTGCAGGACGCGGTGAAAAATGCCCACACCGGTGAAGCGGTGACCCGCGAAGTCATCGACACGATGAATACCATCGCGGCGAACTCGAAGCGCATCGAAGACATTACCAGCGTAATTAACAGCATCGCCTTCCAGACCAACATCCTGGCGCTGAACGCGGCGGTTGAAGCCGCACGCGCCGGCACGCAGGGGCGCGGCTTTGCGGTCGTAGCCAGCGAAGTGCGCACCCTGGCGCAGAAAAGCGCAGTGGCGGCCAAGGACATCGAGAGCCTGATTGCCCAGTCGGTTTCCAGCGTAAAAAACGGTGCGGAGCTGGTGAGCCGTTCAGGTGAGGTGATTGACTCGATTATTTCGTCGGTCAATAAAGTGAATACGCTGATGGAGCAGATCTCCGTCGCCTCTGAAGAGCAGAGTCGCGGGATAAGCCAGGTCGGGCAGGCGGTGACCGAGATGGATGGCGTGACCCAGCAGAACGCCGCGCTGGTGCAACAGTCCGCCGCGGCAGCGGCCTCGCTGGAAGAGCAGGCGCAGCAGCTATCGCGGAGTATTTCGAGTTTTAGTTTGCCGGTGCAGGCTTGATTGTATTAGGGAGGCTCCGCAGGGGGCCTTTTATTAGCTTAAGCACTGAAATATAGCTCTGTATAAACATGGGAATTAACTGGATTAATTAAACATGTTGTTTATAATGTAGGTGGTATTGTCCGTTGAAGAATTGAGGTGGCATAAGCAGTAAAAAATTGGTGGGTGTTATTTTATATTATAATGTTTAAAATCCTTGATGGGTATTCATTGATTTTAGTAAATGCAAGCATTAATATATAAGATGCAGCACAGTCATGCGACTTTCTGAAATGAATTTATCTTGCCGTTTTTTGTCTATAAGTGTTAATAATTAAATGTAATAAAGGAGTTTAAAGGATGGTACAGGAAATTGAGCTTGGGGATTGGGTTGAATTCAGAGAAACAGTTGGACAAATGTTCGGTGGGGTGAGCCGATATATTTTTAGAGGTCAATCAGATCGAGAGTGGAAACTCGAAAGCACTTTAACTCGGTTAGTGCAGCAAATCTCAAGGGATTTTAATTCACATGCCTTGGAGGAAATGCAGAAAGATAATTTTCGCATGAGGATTAGAGGGTTAAGGGGGAGTAATCCTTCTAAATTAAGTGATGAGGAAATATGGTGTCTTGGACAACATTATGGCCTATGTACACCTCTTTTGGACTGGAGTGAATCACCTTATATTGCAGCATATTTTGCGTATGAAAAGGTCAATACATGTTCAAGTGGTTGGCGTACTATTTTTGCTTTAGATAGATTAAATCTTGAGAAAAAAATTCAAGAAATGGACCTGTCTGATGAGTTTAAGTTTATTCAACCATTGCAAGATGATAATAATCGAATCATTGCGCAGGCAGGTTTGTTTACAAAAACACCAACTAATACTGATCTGGAGGCTTGGTTAATAGATAAGGAATTAGAAAGCTACCTTATAAAATTGCATGTTGAGGATGATTACAGATTAGATGCAATTAATGATCTGAAACTTATGAACATAATCGGCTCTACTATCTATCCTGACTTACATGGTGCCTCTGTTGCATGTAATATGTTGATCGAAAATATTTCTGATAATCATGAGTTGAGGAAGAATGTTAATGCAACTTTGAAGGCGCTTTTTCCAGAGAAATATAGTTAGCATGACTTTCAATTTCATATGGAAATTATAACTGTGGAGTGTTTTATGATGTTAAATAGAATACATATTCTGATTGGCGCTTTAGTACGCAGAAAACTGGCTCTATCTTAATACAATACTGATGCTAATTTATCCGCCGGATGTGTCAATACAGCGATATCAGGCTGCAAATCTGGTTATGTGGGTCCGAACATTTTTTATTTTTCCTGACAATATTTTGACTCCTCATCCGTCTACCTCATCACAAGCCATAATCAGTTACTGTAAACGAGGTAAACACCATGAGAGATTTTGATATGCACGGCAGAGGTCACGGGCGCGGATTTGGTCGCCACCGTATGGGCAAGGGCTTAGTCATCGGCGCGGTGATTTTCATCGTGCTCGGCCTGCTGGTGATGTCTCTGTGGAACGCCTTGCTCCCAGCCATCCTCGGCGTTAAGGCCATTGGATTCTGGCAGGCGCTGGGCATTCTGGTGCTGAGCCGCATTCTGTTTGGCGGGTTAGGTTTCCGCCCCGGGATGTTTGGTGCGCACCGCCGGATGCACGAGCGCTGGATGAACATGACGCCCGAACAGCGCGAGGCGTTTATTCAGCAACGTCGCGAAGGGTTCGGTCGCCACGGTCGTGGCCACTGCGGCTGGCATGGTCATCGTGACGAAAAACGCGATGACGCTACGCCAAAAACGCCGGAAGCAGAGTGAGCGAGATGAAAGCCGGGGAGGCGGGCGGATCCATGCTGATGTCGGCGCTCAATGCCTGCCGCGCCCGGCTGAAAGCCTTCATTCGCGGGCGGACGTCCGTCCGCGATGATGCCGACGACATTTTGCAGGAAGTGACGTATCAGCTGATGAAAGTGGAGCAGCCGGTCGAAAACGTTGCCGCCTGGCTGTTCCGCGCGGCGCGTAACGAGATGACCGACCGGGCGCGTAAAAAGCGCGAGGTGTCGCTCTCCGGCTATTTTACGGGCGATGACGAAGAGGGTTTTCCGGAGGACGAGCTGGCCGAAACCCTGTTCGGCGTACCGCACACGCCGGATGAGGAGTACCTCAAGACGCTGCTGTGGGAAGAACTGGGGCAGGCGCTGTCTGAACTGCCGCCGCCGCAGCGCGAGGTGTTTGAGAAGACCGAACTCCACGGCTACAGCATTAAAATGCTGGCAGAGGAGACCGGCGCCAGCGAACAGGCGCTGTTATCCCGCAAGCACAAGGCGGTACTGTTTCTGCGCACGCGGCTGCGGGACGTCTATGACGCCCTCACGGGCGAATAGCGGCGACAGACAAAACCTTACACTTCCGGCACTTGTAGATTCATCACTATCGTTTATGATCGGGGCGTCTTGTTACTCTGGAATGTTATGCGCAACCGTCAGCTCCTCGGAAAATGGCTTTTGATCGTCACCTGTCTCGCGATGGCAATTTGCCTCGTGCAGAAGGCGGTGTATCTCAACCATTTTTTACAGGGACTGGATCCGCAGATTTCTCTGGTGGCAGATGCCCCGGCTCAAAGCAGCAGCACTGAACAATCCGGCCCGTCGCCCTGTCAGCTGGGCGCACACTCGCTGCTTTGCGCGCAGCCGCTGTTCTTCGACGGTGCGCTACCGGCCATTATTATCTTCTTCGCGCTGCTGCAGCTCTTTACGCAAGGGCGGGCATTTGCTCCCGCAGAACAGCCCGTTCAGGCTCCGCCTCCCCGAATACACCTGAAAAACTGCGTTTTCCGTGAATGAAAATCATCGTCACCGCACGATAATTTTTCACTGTTCACGGAGTAAAACATGGTTAACCTCTTCAGGGGATTCGTCTTCCTGTGGCTGTCCTGCATCGGCATTGCCCATGCGGCGGACACGGGCTGGCTGGTTTCCCCAAAAAACGATCACGCCCGCATCCGCCTTCAGGCGGAGAGGGAGCAAACGCACATTAAAGGCCTGCTCACCGTTGAGCTAAAGCCCGGCTGGAAAACCTACTGGCGATCGCCGGGCGAGGGCGGCGTGGCGCCGAAAATCAGCTGGCCGGCAGGCGTAACGGATAGCTGGTCCTGGCCGGTCCCGTCGCGCTTCGATATCTCCGGCATGACCACGCAGGGCTATCACGATAGGGTGCAAATCCCGATTATGCTCGACGGGGTGAAGGGCGACGCGCTCGACGGAACGCTCACGCTCTCCACCTGCAGTAACGTCTGCCTGCTGACGGACTACCCGCTGCACCTCGATTTTACCCAGCCGGTGGATGACGGCTTCCGCAGCGCCTTCGAGCAAGCAATGCGCGCCGTGCCGGGCACGTCGGGCGTTGCTGCCGATTTGTCCGCCTGGCTCTCTGACGGCAGCCTGGTGGTGACGGGAACGACGGACGGGAAATGGGATAATCCGGGGATCTACTTTGACCCGCTGGAGGGCGATATTCTGCCCGGCGAGCCGGTCATTACCCACGACGGCAACCGGCTTCGGGTAACGGTGCCCGTTACCGATGAATGGGGCGATAAGCCCGCCTCCCTGGAGGGCAAAGCCCTTTCGTTCGTGCTGACCAACGGCGACCGGGCGCAGCAAACCTCACTCACCGTTGGGGCAACGCCTGACGCACCCTCTGCGCCTGGCGGGACCGGCAAAATGGTGCTCTTTGCGCTGCTGGGCGGGCTGATCCTGAACCTGATGCCCTGCGTACTGCCGGTGATGGGCATGAAGCTAAACAGCATCCTCCACGCGGGCTCGGACAGCCGTACGATTAGGCTGCGCTTTCTGGCCACCAGCGCCGGGATCGTGACCTCCTTTATGCTGCTGGCCGCGATGGTCACCGCGCTTAAGCTGGCCGGCGCGTCGCTGGGGTGGGGCATTCAGTTCCAGAATCCGTGGTTTATCGGTCTGATGGTCGCCGTCACCTTCCTGTTTGCGCTGAACCTGTTTGGAACCTTTGAGATGCTGCTGCCCTCAGCCGCCGCAGGACGGCTGGCAGCGGCAGGGGGAACGGGGATTGGCGGCAGCTTCTGCGAAGGGATGTTCGCCACGCTGCTGGCTACTCCGTGCTCCGCGCCGTTCCTTGGTACCGCGGTCGCCTTTGCCCTTGGCGCGCCGCTGCACGCCCTGTGGCTCATCTTCCTGATGCTCGGTCTGGGCATGAGCCTGCCGTGGCTGTTTGTCGCGCTGGTGCCGAAAACGGCCCTGCTGCTGCCTAAACCCGGGCGCTGGATGAACACGCTGAAAGTCGTTCTCGGCCTGATGATGCTGGCCTCCAGCTTCTGGCTGGCATCGCTGCTGAGCCTGCATCTGGGCGAGGCGGTCACGCAGGTCGTGATGCTGGTTCTGGTCGCCGTTGCGCTGACGCTGTTCGTTATGAAGCGTCAGGCGTCCTCGCCGCTGTTCTGGCTCGTGGTCATCGCGCTGTCGGCGTTCGGCGGGTATCAGGTGCGCGGGCTGCTTAACGCGCCGCCCGACGCGCCGGCGCAAAATACCGCGCAGGCCATCCCGTGGCAGCCGCTCAGCGAGGAGGCCATCGGGCACGCGCTGGCGCAGGGGAAGCGGGTGTTTGTGGATATCTCTGCCGACTGGTGCGTGACCTGTAAGGTGAACGAGCATCGGGTGCTCAATCAGCCGGACATCATTGCCGCACTGCACCAGCCGGACGTGGTGGCCCTGCGCGGAGACTGGAGCCAGCCTTCTGCAATGATTGCCGATTTTCTGGCGAAGCGAAACCGCTACGCCATTCCGTTTAACGCGGTGTATGGCCCCGGCCTGCCTGATGGCGAAATCCTCTCGCCGCTGCTGGACAAGCGCACCCTGGTCACCACCCTGAACAACGCAAAAGGCTAACCGTGCTATGAAAAAATTCCTTATTACGCTTCTGCTCCTGCTGGCCCCGGTTCAGGTATTCGCGGCCGAGCCGCTGACGCCGGACCAGGAACAGCGCGCGCAGAAGATGGTGTATGATTTTCTGTTTAACGATCCAAACTCCCCGCGCATCGGCGCGAAAAACCCCAGGCTGACCCTGGTGGTGTTCACCGACTACAACTGTCCGTACTGTAAAAAATTCGATCCGTACCTGGAGAAGATTGTCGAAAAATACCCGGACGTGGCGGTGGTCTTTAAGTTTTTACCTTTCCGCTCGGAAAGTTCGCTGACCGCGGCGCGGGATGCGTTAACGCTCTGGCGTCAGGATCCCGGGCAGTTTATGAAGCTGAACCACACCCTGATGGCGAAGAAGGGCTACCACGATGACGCCAGCATTCAGGAGGCGCAGAAGCGGGCGGGCGTGAGCGTCACGGCGCCGGATGACGAGAGCCTGCTGACGATCAGGCGCAGCACGATCGTCGCGGAAAAAATGGGGATCCAGGGAACGCCCGCCACGCTTATCGGCGAGGGATTGCTTCCCGGCTGGGTGCCTTTTGAGCAGTTCGATGAAATGGTCAGCGACGCACTGAAAAACCGCTAACCTGAAGGGGGCGTAATGCCCCCGACAAACCGGAGAGGGAAATGAAAAAATTACTGTTACTTTCGGCGCTGGCGACGTCAGGGCTGGTACAGGCCGCTGAAGCCATACCGGACGTGGTGAAGCACTTCAGCGAGCAGCAGAACATTAAAATCATCAAGAAGCTGGATGTACCCGGCGGTGCGCCAGCCTGGCTGGGGCAGTTTCAGGACATGGGCGTCACGCTGTTTTTAACGCCGGACGGCAAGCACGTCATCTCAGGCTATCTGTACGATGATAAGGGAAAAAACCTCAGCGAAGGGATTTTCCAGAAAGAGATCTACGCCCCGATGGGACGCGAAATGTGGAAGACGCTCAACGCGGCGCATCCCCTGAAGGAAGGGGCGGATAACGCCCCGCGTAAAGTTTTTGTCTTCGCCGATCCGTTCTGCCCGTACTGCAAGCAGTTCTGGTCCGAGGCGCAGCCGTGGGTGAAGGCCGGTAAGGTTCAGCTCAACACGCTGCTGGTGGCGTTTCTCAACCCCAACAGCGGACGTAACGCCGCCGCGATCCTGAATGCGAAGGATCCGGTCTCTGCCTGGCGCGAATACGAGCTTTCCGGTGGGAAAAAGTTACCGAAGCCAGAGGGCGAGGCTTCCCGCGAAACGGTAGCGATACTGCAGAAGCACCAGGCGCTGATGGACAGCCTGGGCGCTAATGCCACGCCGGCCATCTATTACATGAATGCGGAAAATGAGCTGCAGCAGGTGGTCGGTATGCCGGATGCGCAGCAGCTTGAGGCGATGTTCGGGCCGAAGCCGTAAAAAAAAACAGGCAGAAACAGGGCGTTTCTGCCTGACATTCACCTAGCTGCCCCAGCGTCCTTTCAGGTAGTTCACCGCCTGCTGCGTCTGCGGCTGGTTCAGGTAATCTTCCCGGAACAGGATGGTGCCGTTGACGTTGGGCAGCGAATCGTTGAGGTCGAGCTGCTTTTTCAGCTCCGGCACGCCGCCCTGAACCGTCCAGTCCGGCTCATTTTTCGACGGCTCGCCCACCTTGTAGAATGCAATGCCGATATACAGGCGAGTGTGGGTCGGCTTCACCACGTCGGCCCACCACCTGGTCAGCACGTCGTAGCGCGCGGCATCTCGCGAGAACGGCCAGTAAATCTGCGGAGCGATGTAGTCCAGCAGGCCCTGCTGCACCCACTGACGCGTGTCGGCGTAGGATTCATCATAGGCCGCGGCGCCGCGGGTGTCGGAGCCTGCCGGGTCAAACGAGCGGTTACGCCACACGCCCGCCGGGCTGACGCCGAACTCCACGCCGGGCTTTGTCTGTTTAATCGCCCGGGAAACCTGGACGATCAGCTGCTGCGTGTTGTGTCTGCGCCAGTCGGCTTTTGAGGCAAATCCCTGGCCGTACTGCCGCCAGGTCTGCGCGTCATTGAGCGCTGAGCCGGGCGTTTCGGTATAGAAGTAATCGTCAAACTGCACGCCGTCTATCGGGTAGTTCGCCACCACTTCGGTCACCACCCGGGTTATCCAGTCGCGAACTTCCGGAATGCCCGGGTCGAGCACAAAGCGGTCGCCCGAGACGCGCACCCACTCCGGGTGCTGGACATAGACGCTGGACGGGGTCTGGTATGACGTCCGGTTCAGGGCGGCGATGGTTGACGGCTTCGTGTTGGTTGACACGCGGTACGGATTGAACCAGGCATGCACCTTCATGCCGCGCTTGTGCGCTTCATCGAGCATAAACTGTAGCGGGTCGTATCCCGGGTACTCGCCGATGTTGCCCGTCAGCATATCCGACCACGGTAAAATTTTTGATGACCAGAGCGCCGTGCTGTCCGGCTTCACCTGGAAAAATACCGTGTTAATGCCGAGGTGCTTCAGGTTGTCGAGCTTGCTGGTCAGCGCCTGCTTTTGCATTGCGATACGCTGGTCAGCGCTGCGGCCGTTCACCGAGGCCACCGGTGGCCAGTCGAGACGACTGACCGTTGCCAGCCAGATCCCGCGCATCGGCTCGTTTGCCTGCTGCGTCGGTTTGCTCGCGGTGGGAAGAGGGGTAACCAGTGACTTTGGCGGTTTTGAGGAGCAGCTCACAAGTAAAAGCGCGCAGCCAGCCAGCGCACCAATCCGTTTTACGTGTCGCGTCATTTGCGTATTAGCTCTTTGTAATCCGACTGTTGGCCCAGGGATTAAAGGCGGGCGCCTCCTGTTCAGTACTCAACTCATCGTCGAGAGAGTCCAGATACAGGGCTTCAACCTCCGCGCGCGCCCACGGGGTACGGCGCAGAAATTTCAGGCTCGATTTAACGCTGGGATCTTTTCTGAAACAGTTAATTTTGATTCGGTCACCCAGCTCGCTCCAGCCATATTTCGCCACCAGGGCGTTGACCATCATCTCCAGCGTTACGCCATGCAAAGGATCTTTGGAAATATGTGCAGTCATAGGCGTCCGGATGTCTCGATTTTCAGGGGAATGGGGTAAACGCTGAAAGGGTACAAGAAAGCAGGGGAAGCGGCAATTTTCCTTTTCCCCTCGCTCACTTTATAACGGACTCCGTGCGCTGATTTTCACCGATAATTTTCCCCGCACTGTTTTCAATCGTGAACCGAATCGACACGTCATCCTGGCCCGCGGGCGTGGCCGTCAGCGTTTTGACCCTCGTTCCCGAGTCTGCAGCGATGGTCATCGTCATCGTGCCCTTTTCCAGGACCTTATCGCGCTGGGTGATGCGCCAGGTCAGACGGCATTCACGGCACGGTTTCCAGGTGTCGTTGATGGCCCACAGATGTACGGTCGCCGCCGCGCCGGATTGCCACTGTGCGGTGACCGGTTCAATGGAGGGCAGAATGGGCTGATACGCGCGTTTTAAGGCGTAAAAACCGGCTTTTGGCTTGCGCAGGTAGTCCACCACGCCCCAGTTGATGGAGGGCCAGGTTTCGACAAACATGAAGTGGAACAGCGCCGTTACCGGCTGGTATCGCTGCCGGCGGTAGCTCTCTGCTGCCGTGGCCACCAGCTGCGACTGATACGCCTGGGTATTGCGGATCATCTCCTGAATGTTGTTTCCGCGCGGGACACCGGCAAATTTAAACGTCTGAAAGGGCTGGAAGTTATGGTATTTCCAGACGGTCCAGCCGGGATCGTCGGCGGCGGTGGTTTTTGGCCAAAGGTACGACGCTGGGATGATGGTTTTTAGCGTGGACAGGCGGGGAAGCGCCTGCGCGCCGAACTCGGTAATGATCCCCGTTTTGGCCGGTGCCAGCAGGTCGCGCACGGTACCGAAATACCAGCCCGCCCAGTAATGCTCCTCAACGGCGGAAAAGCGGTGCACGATGCGGGAGGTATCTTCGGCAAGCGTGTCCGCCACCCGCTGCGTGAGCGTGCGGTTCAGGTCTTTGTTCCAGTCCGGGAAGCGTTTTTCCATCCACGGCGAATTCCAGGGCGGTTCGTTATGCCCGCCCCAGACAATGATGGCGGGAGAATTACCGAACTGTTCCATCATTTCCCGCGTCTGCCGCACCGCATTTTGCGTAAAGGCGTCGCTGCTGTCGTAGCCCCACTGCAGCGGAACATCCTGCCAGATCATCATGCCCGTCTCATCTGCAACGTCATACAGCGCGCGCCCGGCAACGTGTCCGTGCACGCGTATGGCGTTGGCGTTCATGGCTTTTACCAGCCGCAAATCGCGACGATATTTCTCTCGCGTCATGGTGCCGAGCCAGGGGGAACCGATGTAATTGCTGCCCTTAATGAAAAGGCGCCGGTCGTTAATGAGCCAGCCTTTATTGTCGGGTTGCTCAACGATCTTGCGCAGCCCGGTGCGGGTGACCGCCGTATCCATCAGGCCGATTTCGTCCCGCAGCGACGCGCGAACGTGATACAGGTGGGGTTTTCCCGTGCCGACGGGCCACCACAGTTTCGCCCCCGGCATGGGCAGCGTTACCTGTGCGGAATGGGCGCCGCTTTCGAGGGCCACCGGAAAGTCTGCCAGAAAGCGTCTGCCGCTGAAGTTTGCTGGCGTAGCGGCGAGACGCAGAGTAGCCTGACCCTTGTGGAGTGCGCGATAGCGAATCTCAGCCTTCAACGTCGGGTGCGCCAGCCCCTGCGACCAGTCGGGCCGCAGGATGAGCTCATCAAGGGTGGCGCCCCGGCTAAGATGCAGCCTGACCGGCGCCCAGATGCCGCCTGAGTTGGCATCCTGTCCTTCCGGCGACCAGGCGCCTCCGGGACGCGTGTCATGCTGATTAAGAATTCCCTTCATGGCCGTTTTATGCAGCGGCCAGACCTTGTGCGGATCTTCGTAAGGGCTATCCACTCTGACCACGAGCCGGTTGTGACGTTGTAACGCAGCGCTGGCGTCCAGCGAAAAGCGCTGGAAATAGCCCTCATGCTTGCCCAGCGGCTGGCCGTTCAGCGTGACATCCGCCAGGTAATCGACGCCGTCAAACACCAGAGTGCTCATCACGTCGGGCGGCTGCGCGGGCAGGGAAAACGCGTGCTTATACCAGAGCGCCCCCTGGCGATCGTACCCGGCGCTGTACCAGTTGGCGGGGACCTTAATCGGGCTCCAGCCTGTCGCGGGAGGAGGCGCAGGGTCGTTGGCGTCCTGAACCTGCCAGGTGCCCGCCAGAGACCAGCTAACCGGTAACGGGTTCGCCGCCAGCGGTGGGATAAACAACGCAAAGAGCAGCGCGCAGCTACGTGTCATGGTTCGTTTACCCCGCGCGCGTTGAGCCACGCCGTCAGGCGCAGCGATTCCTTTTGAAGACGCTGGTTTAGCGTCGCAAGCTGTTGCCGCTCCAGCGCGTGCGCCTCACTCTCCAGCGCCTGCAGCTGCCGGGCGAGTGGCCCGAAATCCAGCGTGACGGCTTCCCCGCGCAGCTTGTGGGCCGCGCGCCGCAGCGCTTCACGGTCATCGCTGTCTATAGCCCGGCTGATAGCGTTCATGGCCTCCTCCAGCCCTTCGCCAAACAGGGATAGCAGCTCCTGAACCAGGGCCGGGTCGTCGGCGCACTGCTTCAGCAGGCGCGCTTCATCCGGGAAGGCGAAGGGTTCATCGTGGCGCGGCAGTACGCGGGCAATCTCCTCAGCGAGGCGCTCGTGGCTGATGGGTTTGGCAATGTAGCCGTCGAAGCCCATGTTAAGACAGCGCTCTTTATCCCCCTGCATGGCGTGTGCGGTCATGGCGACGGTGGGTTGAGCCGGTCCGGGGCGGGAGCGTTCCTCCTCGCGAAGCAGGCGAATGGCGGTCTCACCGTCCATCTCCGGCATCTGAAGATCGATCAGCAAAATGTCCCACGCGCCCGCGCGCCAGCGTTCAAGCAGCGCGACGCCGTTGTCGACGATCTGACAGGTATGGCCGAGCCGCTCCAGCAGGCGCGCGGCGACCTTCTGATTGACCAGGTTATCTTCAGCCAGCAGGATCCGCAGTCCCGCCGCGCCAGTCGCGGCGACCGTTGCAGACGCAGTTTCACCCACGGTTTTCGGCGAACGTTCAAACGCCGCGGCAATAGCCTGATGCAGCTCGTCCTGGGCGATAGGCTTATGCAGATAGTTTTTGATCCCGATCCGCTTGAGCATATTGATATCAAAATGCCGGCTCATGGAACTCAGCATAATGATATGGCTATCGGTAACCTGCGGCAGAACCGAAAGCTCAAGGGCCAGAGACACGCCGTCCATCTCCGGCATCTGTGCGTCCAGCAGGATCAGCGGCCAGGACGGTCCAGCGGTAACCCGATTAATGGCCTCGCTGGCGTTGTTGACGCAGGTGGGTTTCAGCCCCATCTGGCTGAGCATGGCGGCCAGCAGGCGCAGATTCGTTTCGTTATCATCCACGACCAGCACGGGCTCACCGTTAAAGCGATGGCTGTGCGGGCGTTCCTCCGGGGCAAGAAACTGCGTGGCAAGCGGCAGGAAGAACGAAAATTCGCTGCCTTTCCCCGGCTCGCTGGTGACCGTTAACTCGCCGCCCATCGCCGCTACCAGCCGCGCCGAGATGGTTAGCCCGAGCCCCGTGCCGCCGTAGCGGCGGGTGGTTGAGTTATCCGCCTGGCTGAAGGCTTCAAAAATGGCCTTCTGCTTATCGGCGGGGATACCTATTCCGCTGTCGCGCACCCGAAAACGCCAGTGGCTCTCGCTATCGCCGGGCTCAACAACCAGGATGACTTCCCCGTGGTGCGTAAATTTCAGCGCGTTGCCCAGCAGATTGGTCAGGATTTGACGCAGCCGGGCGCCATCGACTATCAGCACGTCGGGGACGTCGGGGGCAATATCCACCAGAAGCTCAATGCCTTTTTCGCTCGCGCCCGGCATGTGCGGGCGAATAAGCGACTGAATAAACGGGCGAACCGAGACCGGCTCTGCCTCCAGCTCCACTTTGCCGGCTTCAATGCGGGAAAAGTCGAGAATATCGTTGATGATATGCAGCAAAGACTGCGCTGAACTCATGACCAGCGTCAGGTAGTCACGCTGGTCGGCGCTGAGGGCGGTATCCAGGCACAGCTGGGTCATGCCAATAATGCCGTTCATCGGCGTGCGAATTTCATGGCTCATGTTCGCCAGAAACGCGCTTTTCGCCTCGTTGGCCTTCCTCGCGTCCTGGGCGGCGTTGATGGCCAGTATTTCAGCCTCTTTACGCCGCGTAATATCCTGTAGGGTGCCAATAACGCGCTCGGCGTTTCCCTCAATGGAGAGCGTGACCACCTGCCCGGAAAGCATCATCCAGCGCAATCCTTCGCTGGGGTGATGCACGCGAATTTCACACTCAAAGACCGGGCGGTGATCCTGCTTCGAGGCGTGAAGCGCTTTTCGCAGCGCGGCGAGATCGTCTTCATGAACCTGGTTGAGCAAAAAACGCACCGGATATTGCCACTGCGTTCGCGACTGGCCCAGCATGGCAAGCAGGGTGTCGTTCACCTGTAGCGCGTCGCCGGAAACCTGCCAGTCCCAGATCCCAATGTGGATGGATTCCGCCGTCAGCAGAAAATCGTCGTGCAGCTGGTGGCGCGCCCGCTGCGCTTCATCCAGCTCCGTGATATCGCTGTGCAGGCTGACAATGCCGCCGTCCGCAAGGCGCTGATGCTGCACGAAGATCCGCCGCTGGCCCGCCTGCCGTACCTCACAGTGTTTATCCTGCCGACAGTTGCGCACGACCGACTCGCGCAGCGTCTGGCGAAGGCCGGGATCGACGTTGTAAACCGCGTCGATAAAGCGTTCCGCCAGCGCTTCAAGCGTTGTGCCCACCTTTAGCCACGGGGTAATGACCGGATAAAAAAGGGCCACGTTGTGATTCCAGGCCTGCAGGCGTTCATCGCGGTCATAAATCATGACGGCGGCCGGCAGCGCGTTAAGATCGTACGTGAATGCGCTCATCATGATCCTCCCTACGCGCGGTAGTGCAGTTCTGCCTGTCGGCGGAGGTATTCCAGCCCGGGCGCGATCGCCATTGCCCAGGCCGTCAGGATCTCATCGTCGCACTGCGGATCGCGCTCGCTGACTGCGTTCAACATCGCCTCGCGCCACAGGGCAAAAAAACGCGGGGGGAGATGAAGACCGTCGTCGCTTTGCTCCCGCGCCAGGCGCTCGAGAAAATCAGGCACGATTAACGCCCCGTCTACCGCAAGCATGGCGAAAAAACTCTTAAACAGGGTCTGCTGACCCTCCCGTTCCGGCAGGCGAGAAAAATGCAGCTCCGTCTCGGGTGACATATGGACGAAGGCGTCATAGAACGTCTGAAAAAACGCCGTTTTATCATTATCCGGAAAGACGCGGTTCAGGCTGGATTCAAACAGATCGCGGTAAAATTTCACGGCGTCCTCCTTACGGCGTTTTCGCCCGGTAGACAGTGCCCGACAGGCGTATAGTCATCTGCCACACGGCGCGTAAAGTAGCTCTCTTTTTTAGACCGGCGGGCGTCAAACAGGGGCCCGGCGTTGTGCTTAAAGAAAAGGGCTTCCAGAACCGTGGCGTTGGTGGAAAGGGTTAGCGCGGCGTTGGTATCGCCAGTGGCCTCCAGGCGGCCTTCGTACCAGCCTTTTTTCGGATCGTTAAGATGCTTTGTCACCGACATCAGCACGTCGGTGTATGGGACGTCCCACAGGGCCCACAGGGCGAAGACCGCTTTGGTCGAAACCTGGGCGAAGCGGGTGTAGTCCCGGCCATCATCGCCGACGGAATTCCAGGCATAGCCATTTCCCCAGACCGTATCCTGAATATGCCAGGGTGCCTGTGGGAGCGAGAAATCTGCCCTTGCCGTCAGGATCTTATCGGTCTCCCAGCGGCTTTTCTGGCTCAGCCAGACGTTTTCCGCCTGCTTGCGCAGGCGCTGTTGCCGATCGGCCGCAACGCCTTCGGGCTCCCAGCCAAACTCCAGGCCCGGCAGCATGTAGGGAAGGGTGGTAATCAGGGAGGGCTGCCATGTGGTGCGCGGATCGCGGGCGTCCACGGCCAGGCGCCGCTGCGCGATAATGACGTGGTGTACCGGCGGCGTAAACGCTTTTTCCGGGGAGAATCCCCACAGATGAAACGCCGTCGCGGCATATTCGCTTTCGCCCAGGCGCAGCTCCTCGCGAACGATCGGCTGGCCGTTTTGCAGGGAAGATGACCACAGTTCGCCTTCACCATCGATGACCGGGCAGAAGTTCCACCGCAGAATGATTTTATCCAGATACTCGCCGTACTGCGGCTCCCGCTCTGCGGTGAGGCGCAGGGCAAGCATCAGACGCGCCATGTCGCGCGCGGACCAGCCATTTTGGGCGGGCTTGCCGCTAAAGTCGACCGGCGTCGCCGTCTGGCTGGAATAGAGACGTCCTGGCGTTCGGGCCCCGGTCAGCATCAGGCGGTTGAGGGTGCCCATCAGCCGCGTCAGGCGGGCGTCATACTCGTCCTCATGAATCAGCCCCAGCTCTTTTGCCGCCAGCAGGGCGATAAGCGTGTCGCCCATTTGCCAGAGCGTGACGCGGGGCTGTTGGTCGCTTCCGTTGACCAGCCCGGTTTGCGGCTGGGTATTGTTAACGAAATAGCGCCAGGCGATCGCCGCCCATTTCCGTTCTTCCGGCGTCAGGGCAGCAATCCGCGCGCTGGAGTGCCAGCCTCCGGCGATAAGCCAGCGCCAGCCGGCGCCCTGGTGGCCAAACAGGGCAAAGGCGACTACGCCAGCGAGGAGTAATCCCGCGAGCCCTCTGGCTATGGTTTTAAGCATTGCGCAGTCACCGGAGGCAGTTTAACCGGCTCGTCCGCGCTGCATGACGCGCACTGACAGGCCTGGCAGGCGGTTTTGGTGCGCTGCGTGACGCCGGTCCGGTCGCACCAGCTTTTTACGGCCGGTGTGCTCGTGAGGAACGGACGGCTGCGCAGCGCATTGTTCTCTTCAAACTGATCGAGCAGCTTTTGATCCCACAGAGACGGGGCAAACTCCTTGCTCTTCGGGTTGTCGGTGTTGAAGGCCAGCAGTTTTCCCTCTTTTTTGAACAACAGGGCCTCAAGCATGATGCCGTTATTGTTCGCGGTGAACTCTTTGATCGGCCCGTCACCGTTTTCATACAGCCCTTCGTAGTAGCCTTTTCCCTCTTCGTTGGCATTCTCGATGGTGTTCAGCAGGCGATCGGTATAAGGCGAGTTCCACAGCACCCACATCCCCAGCGCCGCCTTCAGTGAAATTGCGGCAGCGTTAGGAACGAACTGGCCCTTATCGGTGATCGTGTTCCAGTTGTACCCGTCGCTGAAGACGGTGTCATAGACGAAGTAAGGGGCTTTATCGAGCTGGTGCTCCGAGCGCGCGGTGAGGACGCCGGTGATGGTATAGCGGTTCTCCTGAGCCTGATAAACGCGATCGGCAAAGTTTTTCATCCAGGCCTGGGAGTAGTCGCGCGGGGCGTTATCCCGGTCGGTCGGCTTATCGAAGCCGAACTCCAGCCCGTAAAGCAGGTAAGATTCCGTCACGACGTAGTTATGCTGAGACGTATTGCGCGGGTCGCGTGAATCATACGGGACCAGCACGCAGTAGATTTCGGCCAGCTCGTACGGCTGCGGGCGGCTGGCTTTACAGGTATTGAACCCCCACAGCTGGTAGCCCGCCGCACCGTACTCTTCATAGCCCAGGCGGCCTTCCTGAACATACTTCGGCTGGCCGTTCTCCAGATAAGCTCCGTAGAGCGTGCCGCAGGGGTCGATCGCATGGCTGAAATCCCAGCCGAGCACCACGTTATCAACGCTGTTGCCATATTCCGGGTAACGCTCTTTGATGATTTTCAGCCAGACCAGCATTCGCCCGATATCCAGGGCCGAGAAGCCAATTTCGCCGGGCTTGTTGGTATAGTCCACCTTCTGGCCGCTGATGGTGTTATAGGCTTTGTTGGGAAGCTCGTTGCGGAACAGCACGAGGGTGTTTAGCGTGGCGAGAAATTTCAGCATCCGGCGGTCGAATTCCGCTTTATCAATGAGCCCCAGCTCGCGCGCCGCCGTCAGTGCGGCCAGGTAGGAGGCGCTGTCCCACATGGTAGTGGAGGGATATTTATTAACCGCATTCACCAGGCCCGTCGTGGGCTGATAGTTTGAGACGAAATACTGCCAGGCATTTTTCGCAATGGTCATCTCTCTGGCCGTCAGCTCTCCGCTGCGCGGGGGATAATTCGATGCAGGCAGCCCGGTTTCCGCACGCACGGTCGATAGCGCCAGCCAGCAGATCGTTATTCCCGTGAGCAGGTGGAAAAGGATCGAAGATCTTGGCTTCATGGCGTTGCTCCTGCAGCAGTAGATGAATGGGAGGGCACGTTGAGGCAGGCCAGACAGAGCATCTGGCCGTGCGCGATGTAGGACAAGCTTTCCAGCACAATGGCGTTGGTGTCTGCGTCCACGACGCCATTGACGCTGTTATTAAGGTTGAAACCGCGCTGCCAGCCTTTACCCGGCACCAGAAGCGGCAGAACCTGCTGGCGCAGCGCCTCGCTCCAGCTGTTGCGGAACAGGGCATACCAGGCAAACGCGGTGCGGGTGGAGGCGATCGCCACCTTCTCCGGCACCTCTTCGCGCAGGGCGCGCGCCTGAACCGGCTGTCTGTTGGGCAGATCGTTAACATAATCCGGCGCCGGTTCGGCGTAATCGGTGCTAATCGGCGGTTTTGGCGTGCTCAGGCTATGGCGCCGCTGCTGAATCTGCATAATCCGCCACGCGATTTCGGCGCTCTGCGCGTCAAAGCCCAGCTCAAGGCCGGTTAACAGATAGGGAAGGCTGATCAGGGAGGTTTGTTTACCCCAGGGCGTGCGTAGCCCTTCATCGGGAACCATGATCCCATCCAGATCGATCATCTTTTGCCCTTCAGGCGGGTTGGTGACCGCCAGACCTGCCGCGCTGCCAATTAAGCGCAGCGTATGGCTGGCATAGAGCCGGTAGCCAAAGCTGTCCCGCTGTTCGTCGTCGGCCATCGTCCAGTGATGGAGCGGCACGGCCGCCTGGCTTTGGGTGTTGTTTTCAATCAGCGTTCCGGTGCTCCACTGGGTGAACAGATCGCGTATGGCCGCCGCGTGCTGGGGATAGCGCCACAACAGGGCCTGAAGCGCCGTTAGCAGGCGGCTGAGGCCTATTGCGGAGGCGTCAGGTTTTCCCAACATCTTCAGGGTATCGGCATGGTAATACGCAGCAGGGAGGCCTTTCTCGTTGAGCGGCAGCTGCCCCAGCGTGAACAGGGCCGCGCTGATCCTTTCGTCAAACTCATCGGTGGAAATAATATTGAGCTGCTCTGCGGCAGCGGTCGCAAACAGATAGCTTCCCACGCTCCAGAGGCTCAGCCAGGGTTCACCGTCGCTGGCGTTCGCCAGGCCGTTGGGCTGGGTATTGTTCACGAAGTATTGCCAGGCCACCCGGGCCCAGATCGCCTCGTCATAGGTCAGCTCGCGTTTTCCAGGCAGCGGAGGGAAATCTTTGCTAAGCGCAATGCCGCCGCTGCTTTCCACGCGCGAAGGCATTTGCTTCTCAACCCAGACCACAATGGCAAACCCGAGCAGGAACCCCAGCAGAATAGTGAGATAGCTACGCGCGGAAAGCAGCGCATCACGTGTCCTCATTGACTGACCTCTCCCTCTTCAGCAGGCGTCCACATGGCCGCGAAAATCAGGGGCAGCATGGCGGCGATGTTCACCGCACCCCAGAAAATATTGATGACGTAACCGGAAGGGTCGTCAACCTGGCCACGAGCAACCTGGATCCCTCCCCAGATAAGCCCCACCAGAGTCAGTACCACGATGGCAATCTGCGGCTTCACCAGGTAGAGAAAGCGGCCCGTTTGCCTCTCTTTTGGCGTGACGTGAAATTTGATCTGCTCGCCCCGCAGTACCGTATTGAGCGCGCGCAAATTCATGGAAAAGAAGGAGAGGTAGGACGCCCTGCCGTCCCAGGCCGAAATCCCCCATGTACCGAACATAAAGGCCAGCTCGGAGAGGATAAAAAAGGGGAGAAAATGGAGATAGAACGGCGTCGACCAGGCGGACACCGGCGGAATGCCGGTGAACAGATAGATAATGGGCGAAATCAAAAACACCGTGTTCCACACGCAGGCCATATACGACCAGAAGGTGGTGGCATACATCAGCGTCTGGGGAAGTGAAAGCCTGAAGCGACGACGGCTGAAGATGTTGTCGTGGAACAAAATATCCAGCGAACCTGCGGCGTATTTAAAGCGCTGGATCATCCAGGTCAGCATATCCTGCGGGGAGAGCATCTTCGACTCAACGCGCGGGTGCATGACCGAGCGCCAGCGTCGTGCGGCGTCACCGTGCAACAGCACCGAGGTATAAATATCCTCGGAAACGTGAAATTTGTAGGGCGTGAGCTCGGTGTCAAACGCCACGTGCGGGCGCATCGCCTCCTGCAGCGCTTCCCGCGTTTCGTCATCGCGGATGTCGCGGGTATGGCGATGGATCTCCTCTTCGACGGACCAGACATAGCTTCGCAGCGCGGCCTGCATGACCGCCTCGCGACGGTGGATGGATGCCGCGCCGCAGCAGAATGCCGCGTTGGCCCAGTTGCGCCGACGCAGGATCACATCATAGAACATGCGCGGATCGTTAAAAAACGGGTCGCGGCCAACCGTGACCGGGCCGACGCACTTTTGTATCAGCCAGCCCAGGCCGTAGCCCAGTTTTCCGGCTTTCCGCTGGCCCCAGCGCGACAGGTTTTCCCCTTCCGGGAGATCGAAGAACCACTGCGGCGTCTGCACCCAGGCCACATCCGGGTCGCGGAAATAGCCCAGCGTATGGCTGAGAAGTGTGGGAAAAACCCGGGTGTCGGCATCGCAGATAACAATAAAATCGCCGTCGGTGTGCTCAAGACCGTTGCGCAGATTGCCGGCCTTAAAGCCGATGTTGGTCTGACGGCTGATATAGTTAACGCCTTCCTCTTCGCAGACGGCTTTCATCTCGGGTCGGCGGCCGTCATCAAGCACGTGGATGCGGTAGTCAATCGGGTACGGGTAATCCATGTTCAGGGCATCGCGGATGGACAGCCTGACCAGCTCGGTGTCTTCAGAGTAGGTGGCAATGAACAGATCCACCTTGACGGGGCGGGGCTCTACGGCCTCCTCTGGCGACAGGCATTCGTTGATTTCGCCCGGGGGCGGACTCTGTGGAGGATCCTGCTCCTTCCACAAATTGATGGTAAACAGCACGGTGCCAATCCACGCCAGGGTTTCGGCGAGAACCAGCGGAATGGCATACCATAGCGCGTCCGTATTCAGGGATGCCGTCCAGCGCCAGTAAATATAATTTGCACCCAGAATAAGCGCCGCGACCGCTAACACCTGCCAGGTCATCATTACCCAGCGCGGTGTTTTTAACGGTTCCGGAGGTCGACGATGTTCAAAACGGGAAAAATAAAAATCCATAGTTCCGGCGTTCCTGATTCCGTGAAAATGCAGACCCATTCTGCTGCGCAGGCAGTTGCCCGAAAGCAAAAGAAAATAGCGACTAAACAAGATTTAAGGTAAGTGTAGAACGCTGAATAAAAGTGTCCAGCGACGTTCATTACTATTATTTAGTGGGGATTAATTCGATTTAAACGCAGCTTAATTATTCTCATCAGCCTGCGATAAATTGCGGATACTATTCCTTTAGGCTATCTAGTTTATTTAGAACTTAATTTTCGTTTCCAGGCAAAGGACACCCTATGAGCCATGTTGCGCCGCCGCTTGCGCAAGAAGATGAAGCTAAATCAACAGCATGGCGGTACTCCGTTGCAGGCGCTCGGGATCTGAGAATCGACTTTATGCGCGGCATCGCCCTCGTCATGATGGTGGTGGCACATACGGAAGTGATGTCAGTATTTAATATATTCTCCTGGGAGCGTTTTGGGTTAACAACGGGTGCAGAGGGTTTTGTTATTCTTTCGGGTTTTATGCTTGGCATGCTGAATCGCGCGCGACTGCAAAAAGTGGTGTTGCTCACGGTTTCATGGGGACTTTATCTCAGAGCGTGGAAAATATATCGCGTAAATATCATTGTCATAGTCTCTTTTATTTTTCTGGCCTGGGTCCCGCATATTAATGTTTTCGAGGTCACCCATTTTACCGACCGCTTTTCGGGTGAAAGCTGGTCGCTTTATCCAGTTACGCCGCAAATTAAGGAAACCTGGTTCAACATAATTCTCTATTTGCAGATTGGCCCCCATCAAACCCAAATTTTGGGGCTGTATATTTTTTTGCTGCTCTTTAGCCCCCTGTTTTTAGGGATGCTGCAGAAGGGAAAAGTCTGGTGGCTGCTGGGCCTGTCGCTGCTGGTGTACGGTCTGTGGCAGCGTTGGCCGCTGCGGCTCACGCCGTCGGAATTCGAATTCGCCTTTCCGCTGCTGGCCTGGCAGTTCATCTTCGTTCTTGGCATGGCCAGCGGCTGGTATAAAGCCGAATTGCTCTCGTTTGCCCGCACGCCGGCAGGTCACGTGGTGGTGGTCGCGCTGGTGACGGTATCGCTCGTTCTGGGGTTTGTTGCCCAGAATCATACCAACCCGTTTATGCCCCCGACGCTGCTGATGCACGTCATCCCGCCTGACAGTTTCAACGCGTTTTATCACACCTGGGCGGCGAAAAATGGGCTGGGCCCGGTGCGGGTGTTAAACGATATCGCCCTGATGGTCACCGTCTATCTGGTCCTGACATACTGCTGGACGCCGCTCAACCGCCTGCTGGGATGGTTCCTGATCCCGCTAGGCCAGCATTCGCTCTATACCTTTATTTTGCATGTGTACGTGGTGCTGCTGGTGAGCCAGTTCATCACCTTTGATTTATGGCGTCATGCCTGGATAGAAAATACGTTAGTGCATGCGGCGGCGCTGGGCATGTTGTGGCTCATGGCGAAATACAACGTCGCCGCACGCTGGATACCTAACTAAGGATGGCGGTTATGCGCGAAAAATGGCTCCTGGCGGGCGTCTTACTCGCCGCAATACCCGCGGCTGATGCGGCGCAAAGCGGTGAAAATGAAACCCTTCGTGATAAAAACGGCGAACCTGTTCAGGCTGGCGTCTTTACCAGCCGCTGGGGGCGTTTATTCTCGGGGAATGACAAAAAATTCTCTGGCGCCCTGAGCTTTAGTTCGGGGCTGAAGGAGCAGTGGATGAGCATTCCGAACAGTTCAGACACCGCCACGGAAAAGAAAAAGATTAACCAGACGCTGAATCTCAGCCTTCAGTATTCCCCCTATAGCTTCTGGTTTGCCAACATCACCTCCCGCTTGCCGGTGAGGGATACCAGCCGCTACACCGCAGATTTTCGCTACAGCTTCGGCTATGACGACTGGCACGCCAATACGGTTAGCCTGGTGTACAGTAACTACGGCGATAACCACTTCTGGACGTCGGGGAACCGAAGACACACCTATTTCGAACAGGGCGCCTTTACGCTGGCCTATAAGTTTTCACTGCCGAAGCCGGTTGAAAACGCGCTCCTGATTAATAAAGGGGACTCCATCATTTGCCAGACCGGGTACAGCTGGGTTCCGCGCTACTATGACCTCAGCAGCGATGACATTCGCAAAAATAAAAACGTGCTGCTGGGCGGCTGCGGCTATACCTTCAAACAACACTTTTTTATTCGCGCGACGGCATTCTGGTTTCCGGACAGCAGCCAGCAGCAGCCCTGGAACGGCGATTATAGCTACAGCTTCGGCTATGCCGGCTATACGCCCGGATCGTTCTCCATCCAATACGCTAACTATGCGGGGACGCGCTATCCGGGGCACGGCAACGGTAACGCTAAGTTCAGGGAAGGGACCGTGAGCCTCATCTGGTTCTTACCGCTATAGGAGGGATGTATGTCGGCGCTGCACGTGTTAATCGTTGAAGATTCCCTGATTTATCGCCGTCTACTCTGCCGGATGCTCACCCAGTGGGGGTATATCGTGAGCGAGGCGGAAAACGGCGTTGCCGCGCTGGAAATATTGTCCAGCCAGCCGGTCAGTATGGTGATAAGCGACTGGGAAATGCCGGAGATGGACGGGCTAACGCTCTGCCGGACGATCCGCAACCGCCAGTTTGGCCACTATGTGTATGTGATTCTGCTCACGGCCCGCGAGAATGCGGGGGATCTAACGCGGGGTTTCGATGCCGGGGCCGACGATTTTTTAAGTAAGCCGGTTGAACAGGCTGAGCTCCGGGCACGACTCCACGCCGGCGTCCGAATTCTGACGCTGGAGGCGACCCTCGCGGCGCACAACAAGCGTCTGAGTGAAGCGTTACGCCAGATTGAACAAGATCTTGAGCTGGCGGCGCGCGTACAGCACTCGGTGTTGCCTTCTCGTCGCCTGCGCTACGGGGACTACTTTTCCGACTGGCTTTTTCTGCCGTCTGCCTGGGTCTCGGGCGATGTCTTCAATATTTTTCCGCTGGATGCTCATCTGGGGTTTTACTGCGTGGACGTGTCCGGCCACGGGGTGGGCGCCGCGATGATGTCCCTCGCGGTTGCGCGTCAGTTCCTTCACGGCCGGGTGGTGGATCGTTTTCTGTTTACCGAAGAGGGTGGCATTCAGTCGCCCGCTGAGGTCGTCAGAATACTGAACAGCCGCTTTTGCAGCGACGAGAGCGAGATCGCCAGCTATTTCACCATCATCTACGGGGTGATCGACCCCGAGAGTGGCCGGGGGTTATTGTGCCAGGCCGGGCATCCTACTCCCGTCATTGTGAACGCCGACGGCGCCGTCACGTCCGTGGGCGATGGCGGACCGCCGGTTGGGCTGATGCCCGACCTCAGCTGGGAGGATGTGGCTTTTACCCTCAACGCTGGTGATCGCTTATGCTTATTCAGTGACGGTATTACGGAGTGTGAGAACGTCAGCGGCGAGCAGTTTGGCCCGCAACGCCTCGAACGCTGGCTTCATGAGCATGCCCGGCTCCCGGTTGACGAACTTCTGCCGCGGTTCGGTGACCACCTGACCGGCTGGCGCAACGCAAACCGTGATGAACCGACCGCCTTAACCGATGACGTTTCACTGCTCGTGATTGAGCGTCAGGGAGAACAGAATGATTATTAACACCGAACGATTACCGCAGGCCAACGTTCTCACGCCGGCGGTCCGGCGGCTGGATGCCTCCGTTGCCGCGACCTTTAAGGCCTCGGTGACCGAAGAGATTGGCAGCGATCGTAAAGCCTTGATCCTCGACTTTAGCAAAGTGGATTTCATCGACAGCAGCGGGCTGGGGATGCTGGTGTCGTTGTTCAAGCTGATGAACGGGAAAGGGGAGATGGCGCTGTGTTCCCTGAACCCCGGGATCATGAATATGTTCACCCTGACCCGAATGGATCGCATATTCCGCATCTATCCGGATAAAAGCAGCGCGCTTGCGCAGCTGGGGCAGTAAATGCTGACGACGGTGCAGGCACAATTTCCGGCGGATCTTGGCTCCCTGACGCTGCTGGCCGGCTGGCTGGGAGAGAGGATGAACGCGCTTGCCGTTGACGACGAGTGGCGTTTCGCGCTCGATCTCGCCGTCTGCGAAGTGGCGACGAATATCATCCGGCACGCGCTGCATGAGGATGCCTCGCGCACGTTCAGCGTACGCTTCGACATCCGCGACAGCGGCGCCTGCATTACGTTTACCGACGCGGGTGACGCGTTCCCGCTGGAGCGGCTTGATGCCGCCAGACGAGACCGTTTTTGTGAAATCTCGCCGCTGCTGGAGAGCGGCAGGGGGCTGATGCTCATTTTGCTGAGCGTCGATCGTTTCTCGGTGGAGCGAGAGGCGGGTGAAAATATTGCCACGCTTGAAAAGAAAATCAGCGTATGACCCGTGGGCCATACGCGTTCTATTTCCTATTTCGTATTGCCAGCAAACAGCTCTGGCGCCCACGGACGTGGGTCAACCTCCATAAACGGTGCCCGTTCGAAGCGATCCTTCAGCGCCCACGGCACCGTGCAGTCGAAGATGGTCTTGCAGGAAATTCCATTGCCGCGAATTGAGGTGCTGTAATCCGGCGACTGGGACGGATCCAGCTGGTGGCCGCGGATCCCCGGGATGTGGGTGATGCTAACATCTCCCTGCATGCGAGTGGTCATAGCCCACAGAATGTCGTCGCTGTCGAAAATATCCACGTCTTCGTCGACCAGAATAATGTTTTTCAGCTCCGAATAGGTGGCTAAGGCGATGAGCGCCGCCTGGCCCTGGCGTCCTTCGTCAGACGGCTGGCGTTTTTTCACCTGCAAAATACCGAGGAACTTGCCGCCGCCCGCGGTATGCGCATAGACGTTTTGCAGGAAGCCCGGAATGGCCTCCTCAACGGCATTGCGGATGCTGGCCTCCGTCGGCAAACCGGCCAGCGTGGTATGTTCTTCCCCCGGGCCCACCAGCGTTTGCAGGATAGCGTGATTTCGCATGGTCACGGCCTTCACTTTGATCACCGGCAGAGACGGGTTCGCCTCGCCGCAGTAGCCCGGGAACTCCGGCATCGCGTGCCCGGTGTTGGTGTGCTGATCTTCCCTGACGCGCACGCCCGGCAGCAGTTCGCCTTCAATAATGATTTCCGCCCGCGCGATAGCTTTCTCTTTTACCGCCACGCCCTGCACCAGCTCTACCGGCTGCTGGCGCAGCGCCCCGGCGACGCCAAGCTCGTTGTAGCCAAACGGCGTGGTGGGGGCCTCAAAGCACGCGCCGATATAGATGGCGGGATCGAGCCCCATGTTGATCGTCACCGGCAGCGGTTTACCGGCCTCTTCCGCCTTTTTGCGGAAGACTTCGATGTGGCGCCCGGCGGCAAGGAACATCGACAGCTCGTCGCGCTCCTGAACGCAGAGGCGGTGGATGGTGACGTCCGTCAGCGAGCTGTCTTCCGGATCGCTTGCCAACACCAGCCCCAGACAGAAGAACGGACCGGCATCAATCGGCGTGTTTGTCGGCGCCGGAAGCAGCTTGCGCAGATCGAAGTCAGGATCGTCAGCGTAAAAGACCTGCTCCTGACACGGGGCCTGCGCTGCCGGGACGACAACTGGCGCAACCGGCTTTTTCACCGCCTGGCCGACGTGCTTTGCCAGCTCAGAGGGCTCGCAGCCTAGCAGAAGCGCCGCGCGCTCGCGGCTGGCGTGCATGCCCACCAGGATGCGGGAGCCCGGATAGCCCTTCACGCTGTTGAACATCATCGCCGGGCCCGTGCGGGTTGGACGTTTTACCGTGCCGCCTGCGCCGATATGACGATAGACTCCCGCCAGCTCCGCGTTGGGATCGACCGGATAATTGGTTTCGATATACTGCCCTTCATGGCGTTGCAGCAGGGCGATGGCGCTTCTGAGATCGTTAATTGGGTTTTCCATATTTTCCTCCCTCGGTTGAATACCTCCATTCTTATGGCAATGACCAATAGCATCAATTGCATCATTACTGCTAAATTGATAAGTAAATTCATATCAAAAAAGGAAGCGTTCCGTGCAGTTTCGTCAGATGCGCAACTTCATCGTCGTGGCCGAAGAGCTCCACATGCACCGGGCCGCAGAGCGCCTGAACATGGCGCAGCCCGCGCTGAGCCAGCAGATAAAGGCGCTGGAGGAACGTTTAGGCGTTACGCTTTTTAGCCGGGCGAACCGCCGCTTAACCCTGACGCCCGCGGGCGACGCGTTTCTGGTGAAAGCCCGGCTTGCGATCTCCCTGACCGAACAGGCGGTTCTGGACGCCAGGCAAACGGCAAGGGGAGAGCAGGGGGTGTTAAACCTCGGGTGCGTGTCGAGCGCGATGTTCGACGGCAGGCTGCCCGCTGCGCTGCGCCAGATGCACAGCCGCTGGCCGGCCATCACCATGTCGCTGATGACGGGAAACGTGCAGACGCTCTACGCCGCCGTGCAGAGCAACCAGCTGGACGTGGCCATTATCCGGGCGCCGCTGCCGTCGCTGCCTGACGATCTGCAAAGCCGCCCGTTCGCCTCGGAGAAAACGGTGCTGGCGCTGTATCGCCAGCATCCTCTGGCAGGCTCCGCCGCGCTGACGCTCTCGTCGGTGAAAGACGAAAAATGGATCTCCCTGCGCGACCCGGAGGGAATGGGGCTGGAGCAATACTTTTATGACGCCTGCAGCGGGGCGGGGTTTCAGCCGGACGTGGTGCAAAACGCGACCGACGTGCCCACGGTGATAAGCCTGGTCTCTGCCGGGTTTGGGCTGGCGCTGCTTCCCGCTTCGGCAAAGGCGGTGAGCGTCGAGAACGTTGTTTACGTGGACATCCTCGACCGGCTGCGGGAGAGCGAGCTGACGCTGGTTTGCCACCGGATTATTCGCTCAGAGGTGCTTAAAAAGTTTCTGGTTACCCTCGATCACACCTGACGTCCGGCGGCCTGCAGCAGCTGCTCGCGCAGCCAGATATTCGCCGGGTCCTGGCTATTTTTCGGATGCCAGTACATGTTGATGGTAATCGGCTGGAGCGGCAGCGGCGGCGCGAAGAGATCCAGCGTGCTGGCAAACTGTTTCAGCATCCGCTCCGGCAGGGTGCACACCAGGTCGGTACCGGCAACTAGCGCAGGCGCTACGGCGTAGCTCTGTGTCGACATGGCAACGTGCCGCTGGTGGCCCAGCCCGGCGAGGGTTTGATCGACAAATCCGGTAAAGGGATCCCCCGCCGAGGACACCACCAGATGAGAGAGGGCGCAGTAGCTTTCCAGATCTAACGCTCCTGTCCCGCGCGGATGGCCTTTGCGCTGCGCGGTGGCAAACGCGTCGTCGATGAGTTTGCGTCTTACCCAGCCGTCATGGGCGCCCGCGCTCACGCCGATGTAGATATCCACATCGCCGTTTTCCAGCTGCTGCGGCAGTTCGGCCATCACAGGCTGGGCAAAGCGCAGGCGAACGCCGGGGGCAGCGGTGCCCACCTGGTTAAGCAGCCCGGTGCCCAGCATCAGCGCCGGGTTTTCATGCAGCGCGATAACAAAGGTCCGGCTGCTGGTTTGCGCCTCGAACGCGGTGGGGGCAAACATCGCGCTGATGCCGCGCAGCACGCTCTCCACCTGCGGCCTGAGCGCTTCCGCTCTCGGTGTGGGTAACACCCCGCGTCCATGCGGGGAGGGAATAAACAGCGGTTCGCCAAAGAGCGAGCGCAGGCGCGCGAGACGGGCGGACATCGCCGGCTGGCTGATGCCCAGCCGCGCGGCCGCATGGGTGATGTTCCTGTCCTGAAGCAGGGCGTCCAGGGTCAGGATCAGGTCTATGTCCATCTCAGTGATCCGCGTCATCTTATTTCGCGCCGCTGGCGTCCCGGTTGGTATAGGTTACCGGTACCCAGGCATAGCCGCCGCTTTCGCCTTTGGTCACGTAGCCGATACCCGGGAAAGGCAGATGGGGCGCGGCAACCAGATCTTTATTTTTCACAAAGTCCGCAAACGCGTGCTGGCGCACGCCTGCCGCTTTGTTCTGATCTTCATCGTAGGTAATGGTCACGTCAGGCTGCGGAAACTGGACCGCCGCGGCGTGAATAATGTCGCCCACGAAGGTGATCTTCTCACCTTTGCTTTCAAGGGTGTAAAACGCTGAACCCGGCGTATGTCCGGGATGAACCGTGCCGGTAATGCCCGGCAGCAGTTCAGAGGTGCCGCTAAACGGCACGATCTTGCCGGCGTCCAGATAGGGCTTTAAGGTCTTCTGCGCGACGGTAAAGTAGTTTTTGCCGTAGCCGGTTTTTTTCTGGTTGTCGTCGTTAAAGAAAAAGTCGATGTCCGGTTTGCCCACGAAAACGCGCGCGTTGCTGAACACCGCCTTGCCGTCTTTCACCAGGCCGCCAGAATGGTCGGAGTGGGCGTGAGTCAGCAGGACTTCAGTAATGTCCTGCGGCTTAATTCCCTGCGTGGCGAGGCTCTCAATCAGACGTCCGCCGTTGCCGGGGCCAAAAAGCTGGCCTGAGCCGGTATCCACCAGAATTTTATGTCCGGGCATCGCAATCAGGAAGGCGTTGATGGACACCTCCGCCGGGTTGGTCTGGAAGTTTTTCGCCAGCAGCGCATCGATTTGTTGCGGTGTTGTCTGGCGCAGCAGCTTGTGCAGATCCTGGGCGACGCTCCCGTCGGTAAACGAGGTGACAAGCACATCGCCGACCTGAACGCTGTATCCGCCCGCCGGTTGTTTAACGACGTGCTGGGGCGTCTGTGCCGACGCCTGCAGCGCAGGGTAGAAAAGCAAAGAACTGGAAATCAGCGTGGACAGGGCAAGTTTTTTCACGGTAAGCATACGAGTCTCCTTTGAAAGCGCTCATCTTACTTCTCCGTAAAATTATAAGAACCTGCCTAATAATGATAGGACCTATAAACGAGATGGATAGTAAACCGAAGGGCCGGTAAGGCGGGCGATGCCTTTCCCGGCCAGTAAGATATTATTTTTTCAGGGGGGCGTTCCAGCTGTCTGGCGTGGCTTTCGACCAGGCGCCATAAGCGGCGTTAGGCAGCACAATCCAGTCATCGCCGAAGTGAGCTTTGCTGGCCTCAACCAATTCGCGCTGCTGCTCGCTCGGCTTTTTGTTTTTAAACTGCACGGCGAAATCCGGCAGGCTGTCGCCGAACAGCATGACGATCTGCTGCTTTTTGAGGATGCTCTGGCGACGCTCTTCCTTGCTGGCCGTATCCAGAAGCACGCTTTCGTCAGAGACCTGCGGAAGGCCGAGGGCGTTTAGCGTCTTCAGCGTGTCGGCTTTGTTTTCCTGCATGCGATCCGAGACATAGTAGATGCGGACCTTGCTTTGATTAACGTGGTCAAGAAACGCTTTCGCCCCCGGGATTAGTCCGGGTTTTCCCTGTTTCTCCCAGTCGCTCCAGGTGTCCCATTTTGTAAAGTCGTGACACTGCTCCGCGTCGCGCACCAGCAGAGGGGTGTTGTCCAGTACCGTTTCATCCAGGTCCATCACCACGGCGTAATTTTCAGGCATTTTCAGGTCTTTTAACTTTTCGTTAAAACGCTCGGTGGCAAACCGATACGTCTGCAGCTGAAGGGCCATAATCTCTGCCGATTTCTGCTGGTAGCGCAGCGCCATTTCGTACGCTTTTGGTTCACACAGGTCGCGCTCAGCGGCCGTCGCCGCTGTACTTAAAACAGGTAATGCCAGCAGTAATGCCTTCGCCATAAAATTCACGCTTCTTTCCTCAACGCCTTGTTTAAAATCCGCAAAGAGTAGTGAAGTTCAATGACAGAAATATGAAGGTCGCGTCGCTAGGCCAGCATGTAATACCAGAACAGGGCGACCTCGTCTTTTTCCGGCAAGGCGTTGTATAGATAACGATCGTATCCGCCCAGGGTAAAGCCGTAATGGCGGTAGAAAAGACAGGCAGACACGTTCACGTTTTGCGTCTCAAGACGTAAACCGGCGGCATTCACGCTGCGGGCCCAGACGTGGGCGGCGGCCATCAATTTTTGCGCGGCGCCGGTTCTGCGTTTTGTGCGCTCAACGGCAATATAATCCACTGAAATAAATTTATTCCAGCCCATTGAAGCGGTAATAAATCCGGCTATTTCACCGTCGTCCGTTTCCGCAACAAGGAATATGGCGTCCGGATTGACGCAATGGTTTTCAAGGGTTTGGATGTCCAGCTCGTAGGTTTTTGTCCACGGCTCGGCGACCGCCTCAATATGCAAATCACAGTGGATAAACGGCTCTCGGGCAATGTGGCTAATGGTGAAAGAAAAGTCACAGCATTCAAGACGGACGAGGTCAGTATTTAATCCTTTTCGAATCTGCATAGTATTCCCGGTAGTGAGTTATTTCATAAAGAATAGACGAAGCGGTTAAATTCGCTGGGCTAACACACTTTTAATCCTGAACTAAGCTTGTACTTCATTCCGCGTAAAATGTGGGTCATTCGAGGACAATGAATGGAATTCAGGACATTTCAAAAGCAGTGGGGTACTGAGTTTATTTCCGATGACGTAGTCCGTTTTCGCGTCTGGGCAGAAGGACAGAAAAAACTTACGCTTCGTCTGACCAGCGCCGACGTGCCGATGACGGCAGTCGGCGATGGCTGGTTTCAGGCAGACGTACCTGGCGTCGCGCACGGCGCAGAGTATCAGTTTGTTTTGCAGGACGGCATGATGGTGCCCGATCCCGCGTCGCGCGCCCAAAAGGGGGATGTTAACGGGCCTTCCGTGGTTATCGACCCCCGACGCTACTCGCCCGTCAACCGGGACTGGGCCGGGCGTCCGTGGGAAGAGACGGTCATTTACGAACTGCACATCGGCACCTTCACCCCGGAGGGCACCTTCCGGGCGGCCATCGACAAGCTGCCTTATCTGGCAGAGCTCGGGATCACCCAGCTTGAAGTGATGCCCGTTTCCCAGTTTGGCGGTTCCCGCGGCTGGGGGTATGACGGCGTATTGCTGTATGCCCCGCACGCCGCCTACGGCACGCCGGAGGATTTCCACGCGTTTATTGACGCCGCGCACGGCCTTGGGCTTTCCGTGGTGCTGGATATCGTGCTTAACCACTTCGGCCCGGAAGGAAACTATCTGCCGCTGCTGTCGCCGGCGTTTTTCGATGCCGATCGCACCACGCCCTGGGGCAACGGCATTGCCTATGTGGTGGAGCCGGTCAGGCAGTACATTACCGACGCGCCGCTCTACTGGCTGACGGAATATCGTCTGGATGGCCTGCGCTTTGATGCCATCGACCAGATTAAAGATACCTCGGATACGCACGTTCTCGAGGAGATAGCCGAAAAGATCCGCGCGGCGATCCCGCACCGACACGTTCACCTGACCACGGAAGACAGCCGCAACGTGATTTTCCTGCACCCGCGGGATGAACAGGGCAATACGCCGCTGTTCACCGCCGAGTGGAACGACGACTTTCACAATGCCGCCCACGTATTTGCCACCGGCGAGACCCACGCGTACTACCAGGATTTTGCCTTTGAACCGGAGAAAAAATTCGCCCGGGCGCTGGCCGAAGGGTTTGTCTACCAGGGTGAGGTGTCGCTGCAAACCGGTGAATCCCGCGGGGTGGAGTGCCACACGCAGCCGCCGCAGTTCTTCGTCGATTTTATTCAAAACCACGATCAGACCGGGAATCGCGCCCAGGGCGAGCGGCTTATCACCCTGGCGGGTGCCGACAGGACGCGGGTGCTGCTTGCCGCGCTGCTGCTTTCCCCCCATATCCCGCTGCTGTTTATGGGCGAAGAGTTTGGCGAAACGCATCCGTTCCTGTTCTTCACCGATTTTCACGGCGATCTGGCAAAGGCGGTGCGGGAGGGGCGCGCGAAGGAGTTTACCGGCCACGCCGGGCACGATGAGGCCGTACCCGACCCGAACGACGTGAACACGTTTAATCGCTCAAAACTCGACTGGAACAAAATCGCCACCGACGAGGGCAAAACGTGGCTGCGCTACACCCGCCACCTGCTGACGCTGCGCCATCGCTATATCGTTCCGCTTCTGCATCAGGGCGGCGCCGTTAAGGGCCAGGTGCTCAGCACCGCGCCCGGCGTGGTGGCGGTGAGCTGGCGCTTCCCGTCGGGAACGCTCTCTCTGGCGCTTAATATCGGAGCGAAGCCCGTCGCGCTGCCCGCTCTTGCGGGGGACACGCGCTTTGCCTGGCCGGAGAACCACGACGTTTTACCCCCGAACGGTATTGTCGTTCGCTTTGCTGATGGAGAAGCATCGTTATGATCCCTTCCGCTACGTACCGTATTCAGTTTCGTAATGGCATGACCTTTGACCGCGTCGTCGCGCTGGTGCCGTATCTGAAGGATCTCGGCATCAGCCACCTCTACGCCTCGCCGGTGTTTACCGCCACAACGGATTCAACCCACGGCTATGACGTGACTAACCCGAATGAAATTGACCCCGCCATCGGCGGACGAGAGGGGTTTGACCGCATGGCCGCGGCGCTCAGACAGGCCGGCATGGGGCTGATTCTGGATATCGTTCCGAACCATATGTCCACCTCGCTGGAAAACGCCTGGTGGCGGGACGTGATTGAGCACGGCAGGCAAAGCCGCTACGCCCGCTATTTCGATATCGACTGGTCACGGCCGCTCACGCTGCCGTTTCTCGGCGACACCTTTGAGGCGGAGCTGGAGAAGGGGGCCATCACGCTAAAACGTGACCCTGTCACGAGTAAGGCCGCGCTGGTTTACTATGACGCAGAGTATCCGCTCAACCCCGGTACGTACAGCGAGGAGAAGAGCATTGCCGCGCTGCACGACGCGCAAAGCTGGCGCCTGATGTCCTGGCGGGAAGCGCCGAAGCAGCTTTCGTGGCGGCGCTTCTTTGAAATAACCGGGCTGGTCGGCGTTCGGGTAGAAGATGAGGCGGTCTTCGACGATACGCACCGTCTCATTCTTGAGCTGGTCCACGCGGGCGTGGTGGACGGCCTGCGAATCGACCACGTCGACGGCCTGGCCGATCCGCTGGGCTATCTGCAGCGCCTGCGGCAGGAAGCCGGACCCGACTGCTACATTACGGTCGAAAAAATTCTCGCAAAGGGAGAGCAGCTGCCCGCAGACTGGCCGATCTCCGGCACCACCGGCTACGAGTTTATCGCCTCGCTGGCGGAGGTGCTGGTCGACGACGCGAATCTACCGCGCCTGGAGAAAATACACGACGAGACGCTGGGGAGCGCGGTCGATCGCCACGCCGAACTGCGCGATGCCAAAGGCCTGATGACCGATCGTAATTTTGAGGGCGAATTCACCACGCTGTTAACGATTGCGGCCGATCTGGCCCAGCGCAATGGCGTTGCGCTGCCGCGCGACGAGATCCGCCACGCGCTGCGCGAGCTGCTTATCGCCTTTCCGGTCTACCGCACCTACGGCACCCCCGAGGGCTTAACCCCGCCGGACGTGGCGCTGCTCAACCGCGTGGTCGCCAGCGTGGAGACCTCCGAAGCGGCGCTGAGCCTGATTGTGCGCATTCTTACCGGCGATCTGCCGGACGCGTGCCGCGAGTCCGCCGCGCTTTTCAGAACCCGCTTCCAGCAGCTTACCGGGCCGCTGATGGCGAAGTCGGTGGAGGACACGCTGTTCTTTCGCCACAACCTGGAGCTGGCGCTTAATGAAGTGGGCGCCGACCCGACGCCGCGCGCGTTCTCGTTATCCCGCTTTCACCAGGAGATGCGCATTCGCCTTGCCCGCCAGCCCGACGCGCTGCTGGGCACCTCCACGCACGACACCAAGCGCGGGGAAGACGCCCGGGCGCGTCTTTACACCCTGACGGAAGCCCCGGAACAGTGGGGGGAAAACCTGGCCCGCTGGCGGCAGATGAACCAGACCGAGGTGCGTTTTCTCAACGACGGTACCGCGCCGAACGCCGCCGATACCTGGATGATCTATCAGGCGCTGGCGGGCGTCTGGCCCGCCACGCTGTCGCCGGACGACGCCGACGGATTGACATCACTGGAAGAACGTTTCCTTGGCTTCCTCGAGAAAGCGCTGCGCGAGGCGAAACAGCGCACCGACTGGATCGACAGCAACGAGAGCTATGAGAGCGTGGTGCTGAGCTACGCGCGGCACCTGCTTTCCCCGGACAACACTCTGTTCCTGCATGATTTCAGCGAGGCGATGCAGCCCTTTATCCGGGCCGGGCTGATGAACAGCCTCAGCCAGACGGTGATCAAGCTGACGGCTCCCGGCGTGCCGGATATCTATCAGGGCAGCGAGGCGCTTAACTTTAGCCTTGTCGACCCGGATAACCGCCGGGAGCCGGGCTTCCCGGCCCTGGTGCAAAACCTCAGCGCGGCGGATGCCGGCGTGTTTGACGACCCGGCCTGCTGGCGGGACGGGCGGGTAAAACAGTTCGTTACCGCCACGCTGCTGCGGCTTCGTCCGCACTACGCGGCGCTTTTCCGCTACGGCGACTGGCTGCCGCTTAAGGTCACCGGCGAGCGTGAAGAGAATCTGATTGTTTACGCGCGCGTTAAAGGCGACGAGGCGCTGATTGTAGCCGTGCCGCGTCTGGTGTTTGACGTCAGCGGTAACGACAAACTGTGGGTGAATACCACTGTCGCGATACCGGAAGAACTGGCCGGGAAGCGCTATCGGGATCTGTTCAGCGGTGAAAGCCGCATTCTGCAAGAGACGCTGGATTTAACGCCAGAAAAGGGATGTGTATTGGTTCTGCTTACCTGCGAATAACCGTGGAGAACGAAAAATGTCAAAGGATACCAGGTTTGAAATTCGGGCCGGTCACGGCCAGCAGTTGGGTGCAAATTACGACGGGAAGGGGGTGAACTTTGCGCTGTTCTCCGCTCACGCCGAGCGGGTGGAGCTCTGCCTGTTTGACCCGTCCGGGAAAACGGAAATCGTCCGGCTGGAACTCCCGGAATATACCCATGAGGTCTGGCACGGCTACGTTCCCGATCTGAAGCCCGGCGCGCTGTACGGCTATCGCGTCTACGGCCCTTACGACCCGGAAAACGGCCATCGCTTCAACCCGCATAAGCTGCTGATTGACCCCTACGCCCGCGAACTGGTGGGCGATATCGACTGGAACGACGCCCATTTCGGCTATGTGCTGGGGCATGACGAGTTAGATTTGAGCTTTGACGCGCGCGACAGCGCGCCGTTTACGCCGAAATGCCGGGTCATCGACCCCAATGCCTTTGACTGGCAGGACACAAACCGGCCAAACGTTCCCTGGCCGCACGCCGTCGTCTATGAGAGCCATGTGAAGGGCTTTACCCAGCTTAACCCGGCCATACCGCCCGAACTGCGCGGGACGTTTGAGGGGATGGGGCATAAAGCCTCTGTGGATTACATCAAGAGCCTGGGCATTACCTCGGTGGAGCTGCTGCCGGTTCACTGGTTCCCGGACGACCAGCACCTGCTCGACCGCGGCCTGAAGAATTTCTGGGGCTATAACACGCTGGGCTTTTTTGCCCCGGCGTCGCGATACTATGGCCCGGCGGGGATCCAGGGCTTTCGCGATATGGTGCGCGCGTACCATGATGCGGGCATCGAGGTGATTCTGGACGTGGTGTATAACCACACGGCGGAAGGAAACGAGCTCGGCCCCACGCTCTCGTTTAAGGGGATCGATAACTACAGCTATTATCGCACGCTGCCCGACCAGCACCGGTACTACATCAACGACACCGGCACGGGAAACACGGTCAATACCTCGCACCCGCGCGTGCTGCAGATGGTGATGGACTCCCTGCGCTACTGGGCGGAGTCGATGCACATCGACGGTTTTCGCTTCGACCTCGGGACGATCCTGGGCCGCGAGCCCGAAGGGTTTGACCCGCGCGGCGGTTTCTTCGACGCCATGACCCAGGATCCGGTGCTGTCCCGACTGAAGCTGATTGGCGAACCCTGGGATATCGGCCCCGGCGGGTATCAGGTGGGCGGTTTCCCGCCGGGCTGGGGCGAGTGGAACGACAAATACCGCGACACCGTGCGCGAGTACTGGAAGGGGGACAACGTCTCCACGGACTTTGCCGCGCGGCTGCTCGGCTCCGGCGACCTGTACGATCTGCGCGGGCGTCGTCCGTGGGCCAGCGTCAATTTCATCACCGCCCACGACGGCTTTACGCTGAATGACCTGGTGTCGTACAACGAAAAGCATAACGCCGACAACGGCGAGGACAATAACGACGGCCACAACGATAACCGGTCGTACAACTACGGCGAGGAAGGGCCAACCGAGAACCCGGACATCATCGCCACCCGCGAGCGGCAGAAGCGCAATTTCCTGACCACGCTCCTATTTTCACACGGCACCCCGATGCTGCTGGCGGGCGATGAGTTTGGCCGGTCGCAAAAGGGCAACAATAACGGCTACTGTCAGGACAGTGAGATCTCGTGGATCGACTGGAAGGGGCTTTCTGAAAACGACACCGCGCTTCGCGAGTTTACCCAAAAGCTGATCGCCCTGCGCGCTCAGCAGCCGCTGCTGCGCCGTGAAAGCTGGCGCGACGGGCTGGAGATCCGCTGGTTCAATGCCGGAGGCGGCGCGCAGCAGGCCGAGCAGTGGGATGAAGGCTCGACGCTGGGCGTTTCCATCAGCAGGCCGGATCTCAGGCAGGAGGAAGGCGTCTGGCACGACGTCCTGATGCTGTTCAATCCGTTTGAAGGCACCGTGCCGTTCCAGATCCCGCAGTTTGGCGAGGGGGGATGGGTGCTGGAACTGTCCACGGCGGATGACGCTGCCGCCGGGGCAGCGATCACCGAAACCGTCGAGTACGAGCTGGCCGGACGCAGTATTACCCTGTTCAGACGTCCTTAAACCCTAGAGTGATGCCGCCGCGCGGGCGGCGGTGTCATACAGGGAGGAGATCGTGCGTAGCAGCTGCGCGGTTTCTCCAATCGATTTCCCGGCAATGCCGCTCTCCGCGTGTATCGCAATTAAGCACGCTTCCCGCACGTCCCGGTACTTCATGCACAACGCTTTCCCTTCCTCGGTGGTGGAGAAAAAGAGCTCTTTGCCCGCTTTCTCGCTCGTCACGTAGCCCGCTTTGACCAGCTTTTTCAGGGCATAGGTCACCACGTGGGTATCTTCCACGTTGAGAACGAAGCAGATATCGGCCAGCTTTTTCTTGCGATCGCGGTGGTTCACGTGATGCAGCAGCGAGACGTCAAAGGCACCCATGTCCGGCTCGCCCGCTGCGGTCATGCAGCGCACCATCCATTTATTGAACGCGTTGCTGGTCATGATCAGCGCGTATTCCAGCTCTGATAGCTCCGCGCAGCGCTCGGACACCAGATGGCGGGAGGAGACGATCCGGCCGTCGTTGATATCGTCGTGATGGGGGGTAGCACTCTTTTCTGAGGTCATAACGTTCCTTAGCCAGAAATGTAAACTCATCGATAAAATAAGAACATTTTATTGATAAATTGTTTACATGTTTTTGAGGTTCAGATATAGCTTTTTAGCGCAGGTTTTGCGAAACCTGCCAACAAAACACAACATCGCTCGCCGCAAATTAAAAAAATAGCCGTCGGCGCGCAACGCTCACTTTGGATAGGGTAAACGTTATGGACGGTACTACGCTGTTGCCGCTGATCGGTATACCGATCGTGGTTATTGGTTTTGCACTGCGCTTCAACCCGCTGCTGGTGGTCGTGGTGGCGGGGCTGGCGACGGGTCTGCTGGTCGGTATGGATTTCGGTATGCTGCTGGAGACCTTCGGCGAGAAGTTCGTGAACAGCCGCTCGCTGGCCACCTTCATTCTGATCCTGCCGGTGATTGGCCTGCTGGAATATTATGGGCTTAAGGAGCGCGCGCAGGCCTGGGTGGCGAAGATCGCCAGCGCCACCTCGGCGCGCATTCTGATGCTTTACTTCGTGGCGCGTGAGGGTACCGCCGCGCTGGGGCTGATGTCTCTTGGTGGCCATGCCCAGACGGTGCGTCCGCTGCTGGCCCCGATGGCCGAAGGGGCGGCGCTGAACGAATACGGCGAGCTGCCGCAGCATATTCGCGACAAAATCAAAGCCCATGCCGCCGCGTGCGACAACATTGCGGTCTTCTTTGGGGAAGATATCTTTATTGCCTTTGGCGCGGTGCTGCTGATTGACGCGTTCCTGAAGGAGAACGGCATTGAGGGCATCGAACCGCTGCATATTGGCCTGTGGGCCATCCCGACCGCCATTGCGGCATTGGTTATTCATATGACGCGCCTGCTGCGCCTTGATGCCAGCATTCGTCGCGACGTCATGGTCTGGCGCGCGGAGCAGGGCACGCAGGAGGCCGCGCAATGATGACGCTTATCACCATTAACCGCGTGTACTACCTGATCGGCTTTGTCGTGATGCTGCTGGTTGTGATGACCCTGCGCGATCGCGCCAACCCTAAACGCTTTACCACCGCGCTGTTCTGGTTCCTGTTTGGCGGGATCTTCCTCTTTGGCGACCTGATGGTGCAGGAGCTTGGTAAATCCCTGGCATACCGGATAATCGGCGGCGGCGTCATCGCTATCGCGCTGCTGGCGGGCTTTGGCCTGGTCGGGAAAGGGCACTATAAAATGTCCACCGAGGAGGAGCGCGTCGCGTCGTCTAATCGGCTCAAAAACTGGCTGTTCCTGCCTGCGCTGATGATCCCGGTGGTGACGGTGATCGGCACCCTGTTCCTGAAAGGGGTGTCGGTTGGCGGCGTGTTCCTGCTCGATCAGAAACAGCTCACCCTGGCGGCGCTTTGCGTGGCCTGCGTCGCGGCGATCCTCACCGGCTGGTGGCTCACCAAAGGCACGCCGCTTCATGCGGTTCGCCAGTCTCGTCGTCTGGTCGATACCATCGGCTGGGCGGTGATCCTGCCGCAGATGCTGGCCATGCTCGGCGGGGTCTTCGTGGTGGCGAACACGGGCGACTCGGTGCAAAAGGTGGTGAGCCTGTTCGTGAACCCGGATAGCCGCTTCATGCTGGTGGTGATTTACTGCGTGGGTATGGCGCTGTTTACCATGATCATGGGTAACGCCTTTGCGGCCTTCCCGGTGCTGAGCGCCGGTATCGCCTTGCCGTTCCTGATTAACGTGCATCACGGCAACCCGGCGCCGCTGCTGGCGATTGGCATGTACGCGGGCTATTGCGGCACGCTGATGACGCCGATGGCCGCGAACTTCAATATCGTTCCCGCCGCGCTGCTGGAGCTCAAAGACAAATATCAGGTGATCAAGATCCAGATCCCGACCGCGTTAACCCTGCTGGTGGTGAACGTGTTCCTCATGTACTTCCTCGTGTTTCGCTAAGGAGCTGTTATGGAATTAACGCAACATCAGGCTGACGCGTTTGCCCGCATGCCTTTGACCTATTTGCGCCAGGAATACCCGAACCACATCATGCACCTGCTGAATGATGATGGCGACGTGCTGCCGCCTCGCGAACTGCACCCGATTTTCTACGGCTGTTTCGACTGGCACTCGGCGGTGCACGGCTACTGGCTGCTGCTGCGCTGCGTGCGTCTCTATCCAGAATTGCCGTGCCGGGACGCGATCGTCGCGCTTTTTGACGAGCACATGACTGACGAGAACGTGGCGAAGGAGCTGGCCTATTTCACCGCGCCGTTCCGCGCCTCGTTTGAACGCCCGTATGGCTACGGCTGGCTGCTGGCGCTGGCCCAGGAGCTGAAGCAGTCGTCGCTGCCGCAGGCCGCAGGCTGGTATCAGACTCTTGAGCCGTTAGCCCAGGACATTCGCAACCGGCTGGTGGATTACCTCGGCAAGCTCACCTATCCGATCCGCGTCGGGACGCACTACAACACGGCGTTTGCCCTCGCGCTGGCGCTCGATTACGCTCGTGCCGTGCAAGACCGCGCGCTTGAGCAGGCGATTCTGACGGCGGCGGAGCGGTTTTACCTCGCCGACACGCGCTATCCGGCGCACTATGAGCCCGGCGGTGATGAGTATATTTCTGGGGCGCTGACGGAAGCGCTGCTGATGAGCAAGGTGTCGAAGGACTTTCCGGCCTGGTTTGACGCGTTTCTGCCGGAGGTCGGCTCCGTTACGGCACTGATGAACCCGGCGGAGGTGAGCGACCGTACCGACCCGAAAATTGCCCATCTCGACGGGTTAAACCTCAGCCGCGCGTGGTGCATGAAGCATATTGCCCGCGCGCTTCCCGCCAACCATCCGGCGCAACAGGCGCTGCGTGATGCGGTGGCGAAACACCTGACGGCGAGCGTCGAGCATGTGGTGGGCAGCCACTACAGCGGCGGGCACTGGCTGGCGAGCTTTGCGCTGCTGGCGCTGGAGTAAACAACCGAGTCGTCTTTTTTGCCGGGTGGCGCTGCGCTTACCCGGCCTACATTCTTCACCGTTGTAGGCCCGTGCAAGCGTAGCGCCGCCGGGCGAATCAGGCTGATGCCCGGACCGCAGAGCGCAGCCTGCTCAGGCTAAACAATACCGAACCCGTCGAGGCGAGGACGGCTATCCACAGCGCAAAATGCACGGCCCGGTCATGGTCTGACCCGGTCGTCGCAAGCAGAACGCCCACCGCGGCGGCGCCGAGACACTGGCCGAACGTCCTCACGATCGACAGCACGCCGGAGGCATAGCTGGCATGCTCCCGCGCCACGCTAGAGAGCATTTCCCGGTTATTGGGGCTCTGGAAGCAGCCGAAGCCAATCCCGCAAACCAGACTGCGCAGGCAGATATTCCACGCGGAAGGGCTGTCGGGCAACGTCGCCAGCAGGACCAATCCACCGACAAAAATCATCAGCCCGAGGGTCGAAATCAGCGGTGCGGAAATCGTATCTGCCCAACGCCCCGCGTGCGGCGCGATCAGCACGATGCCGATCGGCCACGGGGTGAACAGCAGCGCGGAGACCACCGGGCTGTAGCCATAGACGCTCTGAAACAGGAACGGCAGCGCGATAAACGTGATGCCCTGGCTTACAAACGAGGCCAGCGAGGTCAGCGCGGCGAGGGAAAAGCGGGCGTTTTTGAACATCACGGGCGGCAGTAAAGGGTTTTGTGCGCGCCGGATACGCCAGATAAAGGCGAGGGCGCTGACCAGCGCGAGAAGCCCCCAGCATACGGCTTCCCGGCTAACGTGCTGCGTCACGCTCTGAAGGCTGTTGGCCATCATGATCGCTGATCCTAACAGTACGGCGGAAAGCACGGCGCCCGGCGCGTCAAAGGGAGTCCTGTCGGTAGCCGTTTCCCGCGGCAGCGCCCGCCACGCCAGCAGCAGGGCGATGCTGCCGGGAATAATGTTAATGGCGAACAGCCACTGCCAGCTCAGCGCGTCCAGTATCGTCCCGCCCAGCACCGGGGCAATTGCCGTGCTGGAGGCGATAAGCAGGGCGTGCAGCCCCAGAATGCGGCCAAGCAGCCGTCCCGGGAAAACGGAACGCAGGATCGCCGGGGCGATACTCAGGGTGGCCGCGCCGCCGATGCCCTGCAGAATGCGCATCCCGGTTAGCATTTCCGGCGTGGTTGCCAGCGCGCAGCCGAGCGAGGTGAGCGTAAAGGTGGCAAGCCCGACAAGAAAGACCGGGCGGTAGCCCACGCGCGCCGCCAGCGCCGCGAAGATGGCTAACGTCATTGCCGCTGACAGCAGGTAGCCGTTGGCGAACCAAACCGCAACGTTCGCGGGAACCTGCATTGCGCCCGCCATGGAGGGCAGCGCGATGTTGATCATGGTGCCGTCAAAGACGCCCATCAGCGTGGTGGTCATAACGGCGGCCAGGACCCGGGCGTGTTCATGCCCGGGTAAACCTTCGTCGCCGGGCAGGTTTGAAAATAGCGTCATCGTCGTCACTCCGGATAAGAATATTGATGACGAAACTATAATCATGCGATATACAGGGCGGAAGACGCAGCGTTTGCACTTAATCGTTGCATATAACGCCTTATCTGAGGATTCACCGTGTCCGATCCTGATTTTAACCTTCTGGTTGCGCTCGACGTTCTGCTGGCAGAAGCCAGCGTGGCGGGCGCGGCGCGACGCTTAAACCTGAGCACCTCCGCCATGAGCCGCACCTTGAGCAGGCTGCGGGAGGTGACCGGCGATCCTATTCTGGTGCGGGCCGGCCGTCATATGGTGCTTACGCCCTGGGCCGAAGCCACCCGGGACCGCGCCAGAAGCGCGGTGCATGAGGCAAGGGCGGTGCTCCAGCCCTCGACCGACGCGCTGAAGGTGGAAAGCCTCGAGCGGCTGTTCACCATCCGTGCCAACGACGGTTTTGTGGTGGCGTTTGGGCCACTGTTGATTGCCGCAGTGGCGAGCGTTGCCCCCGGGGTGTGCATCCGTTTTTCGCCGAAACCTGAAAAAACGTCGCGCTATTTGCGGGAGGGGCTTGTCGATCTGGAAATCGGCGTGCAGGGCAATATGGGGCCTGAAATACGGCTGCAAAGGCTGTTCCAGGATCGGTTTGTTGGCGCGGTGCGCAAGGGGCATCCGCTGTCATTACAGTCTGAGATCAGCCTGAGCGAGTATATCGCCTGGGGCCACGTGGTGGCCTCACCGGACGGCTCGCTGCACGGGTTTGTTGATGAGGCGCTGGCGGAGCATGGGCTGAAGCGCAAGGTCGCCAGCGTCGTGCCAGGTTTTCCGACGGCGCTGTCCGTGGCGCTGGCCTCCGATCTGGTTGCCATGGTGCCGGCGCTGTACCTGCTCAACCAGCCGATGACCGAGCGCGTGCACGTCTTTGAACTGCCCTTTAAGACCCGAGCTATTACGGTTTCACAGATGTGGCATCCGCGCATGGAGCGAGACCCGGGGCACCGCTGGCTCAGGGAGAAGGTGCTGGAAGTCAGCCGCGCGGTGCGCTGATGGCTCAGGCAACCTTTCCCGGCACGGTGAGGATGAAGCGCGTCGACACCGCGTCCGATTCCACGCGGACTTTGCCGTGATGCGCGGTGACGATGGACTTCACGATGGCAAGCCCAATCCCGCTGCCTTCCCCTTTACGCTGCCTGGACGGATCGACGCGGTAAAAGCGGTCGAACAGCTTCGACAGATGCGCCTGCGGGATCGGCGTGCCGGGGTTTTCCGTTACCAGCTCAACGTCGTTATCCCGCTTTCTGAGGGAGACCGTCACCGTTTTCCCCGCTGGGGTATAGCGCAGGGCGTTGGAGAGCAGGTTGTTGATGGCGCGTCTGAACATCTGCGGGTCGCCTTCTATCAGGCAGGGCACCCCGTGAAACGCCAGCGTGACGTTGCGCTCTTCCGCCCAGGCCTCAAAGAAGTCGAAGACTTTCATCACCTCCGCGCCGAGGTCAAACATCACCCGGTCAGGGATCAGCTGATTGTTATCCGCCTGCGCCAGGAAGAGCATGTCGCTGACCATTCGGGTCATCCGGCTGTACTCTTCCAGGCTTGAGTACAGCACGTCTTCCAGCTCCTTCTGCGTCCGGTGCTGGCTCAGCGCAATTTCCGTTTGCGTCACCAGGTTGGTGATCGGCGTTCTGATTTCGTGTGCGATATCGGCGGAAAAATTAGCCTGCCGGGTAAAGACATCTTCTATTTTCCCCATCATATGGTTGAACGAGATAACCAGCTGCTCCAGCTCAACGGGGACGCGGGAGGGCTCCAGCCGCGCATCCAGATTTTCGGAGGTGATATTTTTAATGGCGGTGCTGACGTTACGCAGGGGTAAATGCCCCTGGCGAACCGCGATTCGAATGACGAGCACAATCAGCACGCTAATCACCGCGGCGATCGCGAACAGATTCTTTTTCAGCGCCTCAAGGTAATGCAGATGGAAATTAATGGAGAGCCCGATCAGCATGACGTAGTCCTGCGTTTTGCCCTGCAGCGTCGCCGTCCCTGAAGAGGCGATAATCCGGTAGGTTTCCATCTTCATGTCGGACCCGGCATGCATGGCCGGAGCCTGGCCCCCGACCGTCCAGAGAAATACGTCCCGTGCCTGCCGGTGTTGGCTAAAGTTCGCCGCGTTCATCGCAGGGCGCAATGCCGCCCCCTGCGCCGAGCTGAAAAGGGTATTTCCCTGCGGATCCAGAAGCAGTACGGCAACGTTGCGGTAGCTGGCGATCGACTCGTTGATCTTACTGATTTTCTTTTGGTCGGGATCGGCCGGGGATTGCAGTATGCGGTGCATCGCGGTGCTGATTTGCTGCAGGTCACTGATATCCTGCTCGGCGAAGTGCTTTTCAACGGAATGCAGCATAAACCAGGTAAAGGCGAAGAAGGCCAGGATCGTGGAAAGGCTGATGAAAAAGGTCAGCCGCAGGGCGAGAGAAAAAGGGCGCCTGGGGAGCTTAACGGGCATCCGGCACCTCCAGCATATAGCCCACGCCGCGCACCGTCTGGATCAGCTTCTGTTCATAGTCGTTATCGATTTTCGCGCGCAGGCGCTTTACCGCCACGTCAATCGCGTTCGTGTCGCTGTCAAAGTTCATGTCCCACACCTGGGAGGCAATCAGGGAGCGGGGAAGCACCTCGCCCTGATGACGCATGAAAAACTCCAGCAGGCTGAACTCCTTGCTGGTGAGCAGGATGCGATTGCCCGCCCGGTTCACCTTTCTTGACACCAGGTCAACCGTCAGGTCGGCCGCCTGAAGCTGGCTTTGCGCAATCACCGTATTCCCGCGCCTTAGCAGCGTTCTGACCCGCGCGAGCAGCTCAGCAAAGGCAAACGGCTTAATCAGGTAATCGTCCGCGCCCAGCTCAAGCCCCTTAACCCGGTGCTCAATTGTGCCGAGCGCCGTCAGCAGCAGTATCGGCATCCCTTTGCCGGCCGAGCGGAGCATGCGGACGATATCCCAGCCGTTCACGTCGGGCAGCATGATGTCCAGAATCAGCAGGTCATAGTCCGCGGTCATGGCGAGGTGGTATCCGGTCAGGCCGTTGTCCGCGTGGTCCACGACAAACCCCGCCTCCGTCAGCCCCTTGCTGAGGTACTCACCGGTTTTCTTTTCATCTTCAACGATCAGTATTTTCATCTTGCTCCCCTGACTGGCTGCTGATGACATTCTATTGCGCCCGCGACCGTTAACAATGACTTACGCCATAAATGACAACATTGTCATTATCCTGTCACCCGTCAAACAGGATGCGTTCAGTAGAGTAGCCCTAAAAATACTCTGGAATTCATTTGAACCGCTATGTTCCTGTTAAAACGACTCAGCATCACGACGGTATTTATCCTGGCAGGCTGCGTCTCGCTGGCCCCTGAATACCCGCGCCCGGCGCCGCCGGTGCCCCAGCAGTTTTTGCTCTCGCGTAACGGCCTGACGCCTTCGGCATCAGGGTATCAGGACACCGGCTGGCGCAATTTCTTCGTCGACCCTCAGATAACGGAACTGATTACCGAAGCCCTGAAGAACAACCGCGACATTAAAATGGCCGCCCTGAAGGTGGAAGAAGCCCGGGCGCAGTTCAGCGTGACGGATGCAGATCGTTATCCTCAGCTGAATGCCTCCTCGGGCATCACCTACAGCGGAGGGCTGAAGAGTGACAAACCCACCACGCAGCAGTACGACGCGGGGCTTGCGCTTAGCTACGAACTCGACTTTTTCGGCAAGCTGAAGAACATGAGCGATGCCGATCGACAAAACTTTTTCGCCAGCGAAGAAGCCCGTCGCGCGGTGCATATTTTGCTTGTCTCTAACGTGTCGCAGAGCTATTTCAACCAGCAGCTGGCGTATAAACAGCTGCGCATCGCGCGGGAAACGCTGAAAAATTATCAGCAGTCTTACGCGTTCGTTGAGCAACAGCTGGTGACGGGCAGCACGAACGTCCTGGCGCTGGAGCAGGCCCGGGGGCAGATTGAAAGCACCCGGGCAGATATTGCCAAAAGAGAGGGGGAGCTGGCGCAGGCCAATAATGCCCTGCAGCTGGTCCTCGGAACGTATCGCGCGCTGCCGGGCGACGGCGGAATGAACGCCCGCGATATTGCGCCGGTAACGCTGCCGCCCGGTCTTTCATCGGCAATACTGCTGCAGCGTCCGGATATTATGGAGGCGGAGTATCAGCTTAAAGCGGCCGATGCGAATATCGGCGCGGCGCGCGCCGCCTTTTTCCCGTCCATCTCCCTGACCAGCGGGCTTTCTACAGGCAGCACGGAATTATCCAGCCTCTTCACGTCCGGGAGCGGCATGTGGAACTTTATTCCCAAAATAGACATTCCCATTTTTAATGCGGGCAGAAATAAAGCCAACCTGAAGCTGGCCGAAATTCGCCAGCAGCAGTCGGTTGTGAATTACGAACAAAAAATTCAGTCCGCTTTTAAACAGGTCGCCGACGCGCTCGCGCTGCGGGACAGCCTCAGCCAGCAGCTTGCTGCGCAGCAGCGGTATCTTGATTCGCTAAACATCACCCTGCAGCGTGCCAGAGGGTTATATACCAGCGGCGCGGTGAGCTATATCGAAGTATTAGACGCGGAACGCTCGCTGTTTTCCACGCAGCAAAACATCCTCGACCTTATTTATGCCCGACAGGTTAATGAAATTAATCTCTTCACCGCGCTGGGCGGCGGCTGGGTCGAATAACCTCATTTAATGAAAAGGAATATAAACATGCGCAATTCACTTAACGCCGTTGTATTTGGTGCAATCATTATGTTTTCCACCGGCCTCCAGGCCGAGGCTCATCAGCACGAAGGGATGAGTGCCGTCAGCGAAGGAAGCTCAGAGCAGATCGTCGCCGGGACGGGCATCGTGAAGGAGATCGATCTCACGAACAAAAAGGTCACGATTGCTCATGAAGCCATCCCGGAAATTGGCTGGCCCGCGATGACCATGCGCTTCACCTTTATTCAGGCCGACGAGAGCATCAAGGCCTTAAAAGTCGGCAGCCGCGTTAATTTCTCATTTGTTCAGCAGGGCAATCTCTCTTTACTCAAGAGCATTAAATAGCGAGAAACGGCATGGCCTCTTTAAAAATAAAATATGCTGCCGTGATAGCCAGCAGCCTTATCGCGGGAGGGCTGATCTCGGTGACGGCATGGCAGGCTCTGCATTCATCGGCAAAAACAGAAAATAGCGCGCCGGAAAGAACGGTGCTTTTCTGGTATGACCCGATGAAGCCCGACGTTAAATTCGATAAGCCCGGTAAGTCGCCGTTTATGGATATGGATCTGGTGCCGAAATACGCGGACGAGAATGACGATAAAAGCGGTGCCGGTATTCGAATTGACCCGACGCAGGTCCAGAACCTGGGGTTAAAAACGCAGAAGGTGACGCGCGGAACGCTGAATTATGCCCAGACGATCCCGGCGAACGTCAGCTATAACGACTATCAGTTTGTGATTGTGCAGGCGCGCGCGGAGGGTTTCGTTGAGAAAGTGTACCCGCTGACAATCGGCGATAAGGTGAAGAAAGGCACGCCGCTGGTTGATATCACGATCCCGGACTGGGTCGAAGCGCAGAGCGAGTTCCTGCTGCTTTCCGGCACCGGCGGTACGCCCACGCAGATAAAAGGGGTTCTCGAGCGGCTTAGGCTGGCCGGCATGCCGGACGACGATATCCAGCGGCTGCGCGCGACCCGCGCTATTCAGACCCGCTTTACCATCAGGGCGCCTATCGACGGGGTCATCACGGCCTTTGACCTGCGCACCGGCATGAATATTTCGAAAGATAAGGTAGTGGCGCAGATTCAGGGGATGGATCCGGTCTGGATCGGCGCGGCGGTCCCTGAATCTATTGCTTATCTGCTGAAAGACACCTCGCAGTTTACCGTTTCGGTACCGGCTTATCCGGATAAAGCCTTCCCGGTTGAAAAATGGAGCCTTCTGCCGAGCGTGGATCCCACCACCCGGACGCTGCAGGTGCGCCTGCAGGTCTCTAACAGGGATGAGCTGCTGAAGCCGGGCATGAATGCGTACCTGAAGCTGAATACCCAAAGTCAGGAGATGTTGTTGATCCCGTCTCAGGCGGTTATCGATACCGGCAAAGAGCAGCGCGTCATTACCGTTGATGCAGAGGGGCGCTTTGTGCCGAAGCCTGTCCACGTTCTGCATGAATCTCAGCAACAGTCCGGTATCGGCTCTGGCCTGAATGAAGGGGATTCGGTGGTGGTCAGCGGTCTGTTCCTGATTGACTCGGAGGCCAATATTACCGGCGCGCTGGAGCGCATGCGCCAGGCTGAACCCGCTGACGACGCGCATTCAGGCCATTAAGGAGACGATGATGATTGAATGGATTATCCGGCGGTCGGTCGCCAACCGTTTCCTGGTGATGATGGGCGCGCTGTTTCTCAGCGTCTGGGGGACATGGACCATCATCAATACGCCGGTCGATGCCTTGCCCGATCTGTCTGACGTTCAGGTGATTATCAAAACCAGCTATCCCGGCCAGGCCCCGCAGATTGTTGAAAACCAGGTGACCTATCCGCTCACCACCACCATGCTGTCGGTTCCCGGCGCAAAAACCGTGCGCGGGTTTTCTCAGTTTGGTGATTCGTACGTGTACGTTATTTTTGAAGACGGGACCGATCTGTACTGGGCCCGTTCTCGCGTGCTGGAGTACCTGAACCAGGTGCAGGGCAAACTGCCCGCCGGCGTGAGCTCTGAAATCGGTCCGGACGCCACGGGCGTGGGCTGGATCTTTGAGTATGCGCTGGTGGATCGCAGCGGAAAACACGATCTCGCAGAGTTGCGCTCGCTGCAGGACTGGTTTCTCAAGTTCGAGCTGAAAACTATCCCGAACGTCGCCGAGGTGGCGTCGGTCGGCGGCGTGGTGAAGCAGTACCAGATTCAGGTCGACCCGTTAAAACTGTCTCAGTACGGCATCAGCCTGCCGGAGGTTAAGCAGGCCCTTGAGTCCTCTAACCAGGAAGCAGGGGGATCGTCAGTTGAAATGGCGGAAGCGGAGTATATGGTCCGCGCCAGCGGCTATCTGCAGACGATGGACGATTTCAATAACATCGTCCTCAAAACCGGCGAGAACGGTGTGCCGATTTACCTGCGCGACGTTGCCCGCGTGCAGACGGGGCCGGAAATGCGCCGCGGGATTGCCGAGCTGAACGGGCAGGGTGAAGTGGCGGGTGGCGTGGTGATCCTGCGTTCGGGCAAAAACGCGCGCGAGGTCATTACGGCGGTAAAAGATAAGCTGGAGACGCTGAAGGCCAGCCTGCCGCAAGGCGTTGAGATTGTGACCACCTACGACCGCAGCCAGCTTATCGACCGGGCCATTGATAACCTGAGCGGCAAGCTGCTCGAAGAGTTTATCGTGGTGGCCGTCGTCTGCGCGCTGTTCCTCTGGCACGTCCGCTCCGCGCTGGTGGCGATTATCTCTCTGCCGCTTGGCCTGTGTATCGCCTTTATCGTCATGCACTTCCAGGGACTGAACGCCAATATTATGTCCCTGGGCGGTATCGCCATCGCCGTCGGTGCGATGGTCGATGCCGCCATCGTGATGATTGAAAACGCGCATAAGCGGCTGGAAGAGTGGGATCGTCAGCATCCCGGGGAAGACATTGACAACGCCACGCGCTGGACCGTGATCACTAACGCTTCCGTTGAGGTTGGTCCGGCGCTGTTTATTAGCCTGCTGATCATCACCTTATCCTTCATTCCGATTTTTACCCTTGAGGGTCAGGAAGGGCGGCTGTTTGGCCCGCTGGCCTTCACGAAAACGTACGCCATGGCGGGCGCGGCCGCGCTGGCCATTATCGTCATTCCGATTCTGATGGGGTTCTGGATCCGGGGGAAAATCCCCGCGGAGAACAGTAACCCGCTGAACCGGCTGCTGATCGCAGCCTATCATCCGCTGCTGCTTAAGGTGCTCCAATGGCCAAAAACCACCCTGCTGGTTGCGGCCTTGTCCATCTTCACGGTTATCTGGCCGCTGAGCCAGGTGGGCGGCGAGTTCCTGCCGAAGATTAATGAGGGCGATCTGCTGTATATGCCGTCAACGCTGCCGGGCGTCTCTCCGGCAGAAGCGGCGGCGCTGCTACAGACCACGGACAAGCTCATCAAAACCGTTCCTGAAGTGGCCTCTGTGTTTGGTAAAACGGGTAAGGCCGAGACCGCAACGGATTCCGCGCCGCTTGAAATGGTGGAAACCACCATTCAGCTTAAACCTGAGAATGAGTGGCGGCCCGGCATGACGATTGACAAGATTATTGACGAACTCGACAAGACCGTTCGTTTGCCTGGACTGGCGAACCTCTGGGTACCGCCGATCCGCAACCGGATAGACATGCTTTCCACCGGGATCAAAAGCCCGATAGGCATCAAGGTATCAGGGACCGTTTTGTCGGATATCGACGCCACGGCGCAGAGCATCGAGACGGTAGCCAAAACGGTGCCGGGCGTGGTGTCGGCCCTGGCTGAACGTCTGGAGGGCGGGCGCTACATTGATGTCGATATCAATCGGGAGAAAGCCTCCCGCTACGGGATGACGGTGGGCGACGTGCAGCTGTTTGTTTCATCGGCCATCGGCGGTGCGACGGTCGGTGAAACGGTGGAAGGCGTCGCGCGATACCCGATTAACATTCGCTATCCCCAGGACTACCGGAATAGCCCGAGCGCGCTGAAGCAGATGCCGATCCTGACGCCGATGAAGCAGCAAATCACGCTGGGGGATGTGGCGGATATTCGTGTCGTTTCCGGCCCGACGATGCTGAAAACGGAAAATGCCCGACCTGCGAGCTGGATCTATATTGATGCCCGCGGCAGGGATATGGTGTCGGTGGTGAACGACATTAAGACCGCCATCAGCCAGAAGGTTAAGCTGAGGCCGGGAACCAGCGTCTCTTACTCCGGGCAGTTTGAGCTGCTTGAGCATGCCAACAGGAAGCTAAAGCTGATGGTGCCGATGACGGTGATGATCATCTTCATTCTGCTCTATCTGGCGTTCCGACGCGTGGATGAGGCGTTGCTGATCCTGATGAGCCTGCCGTTCGCGCTGGTGGGAGGGATATGGTTCCTGTACTGGCAGGGCTTCCATATGTCTGTCGCAACCGGCACCGGGTTTATCGCCCTGGCCGGGGTGGCGGCTGAGTTTGGGGTGGTCATGCTGATGTATTTACGCCATGCCATTGAAGCGCATCCCGCGCTGTCCCAGCGCGAAACCTTCACCGAGCAGGGGCTTGATGACGCCCTTTATCATGGCGCCGTGCTGCGCGTGCGGCCAAAGGCGATGACCGTCGCGGTGATCATTGCCGGTCTGATGCCCATTCTGTGGGGGACCGGTGCCGGGTCAGAGGTCATGAGCCGGATAGCGGCACCGATGATTGGCGGTATGATCACGGCGCCGCTGCTATCGCTGTTTATTGTTCCTGCGGCGTACAAGCTGATCTGGTTGCGCAGGCATAAAAAGCCATAAAAAAACCCGCCGGCAACGGCGGGTTTTCTACGGGATTAATGCTCAGCGCGCCTGGCTAATAAGCTTGCGCCAGGCTCTGTTATGCAGAGTAAACAGCAGCATCTTATAGAAAGCGGTAGAGAGGATACAGCTGCCGCTCAGCCCCAGCATGATAATACTCACCAGCGCTGCGGTCAGGCTGACGCCCGGAGCAGCGCTACCGCTCAGCGCGGCCAGCAGGTAGGCTGCCGTTAATACCAGGCTTATCGCCGCCAGCGTAAGGTGTAACCGCACGGCGCGCATGCTGCCTTTGCCCATCATAAACATCGTCACGCCGTTAATGCCGGCGAACAGCAGGGCGACCAGCACAACCCACGCGAATACGCGTTCGGCCGGCTGGCCGAGTGCGGCGAGTACGCCATACCCCAGCCACAGCTGCGGAATGGCGAAACTGACAATCACCCCAAGCGTACTGACCGCCGCGGGAATACCCATGGTGTGTAGTCCCACAGGCTTACCCATTTCGTCGGCCAGCTGCGTCTTCAACTGCTGCAGCTGTGTCGGTGCGGCATGGTTTATGCAGGCGGCCACCTCGTTACAGCGTTGCAGGCGACGGGATATTCTTTTAATCATATAAATAATCAACGTTTCAGACTGTTTCCCTGGAAGCAACAAATGATTAAATTTCACCGGCAGACTTTCTCAGCACGGTAATATCCCTCTTAGGCGACTCACCAAACATCCGCGTATATTCCCGGCTGAAATGGGATAAGCTTTCGTAACCGACAGCATAGGCCGCTGTGGTGACATCGTAATGCTCATTCAGCATGAGTCGTCTGGCTTCATTGAGGCGCAGCCATTTCTGATACTGGAGCGGACTCATTCCCGCAAGCTGCCTGAAATGTCGGTGGAAAGAGGGCGTGCTCATCTGAACCCGACTCGCCAGCTCCTCGATGCGTAAAGGCGAAGCAATATGGGTCTTTAACCAGTCGATAGCTTTACCGATACGGTAGCCATGGCCGTCTACTGCTGCAATCTGTCTGAGATGATCGGACCGATCGCTCATCAAAAGCCGGTAATGTATCTCCCGTTGAATCAGCGGGCTGAGAACAGGAATGGCTTCAGGCTCGTCAAGCAATGAAAGCAGGCGGCAGAAAGGCTCCAGCAAAACATCTGTCATGGTTCCTATACCGACACCTGTTCCCGCATCGCGTTTTTTCACTGGCGGCAGGCCGCCCTGCGTAATTAATTCCATCAGCACGCGTTGATCAAGTTTATAGGCTATGCCGACGCACGGCCGAGATGCTGATGCGTGTAACACTTCCGAACTGGCTGGTAAGTCGAGAGAGGTGATCAGGAATTTTTTCGCATTATAGGTATAAGGTTCGCCTCCAACCCACATTATCTTCTCGCCGTCAGCCACCAGAACGATACTCGGTGGAACCAGGCAGCTCACTGGAGGAGCAGGTTCGTTCCGCCGGAATAATTCCAGCCCTTCGACAGCGGTGGGAAAATCGCCGGTACCGGGCGTGCGCTGAGCAATATTCCGCGAGAGTTCGTCGAGTCGTTTCTCAACGGACTTGTTTGAAATCATCTGTAACGCCTCACATTTGTTGCGTCTATGCAACCCCGTCAACTTACCTGTTATGAATACTGAAATATACAGTTTGGCCTCAGGTTAATAGGATCGAGCAAATAATACAGAGTATTTTAATAACATATTTCATTAATGATATTCAAAATAGCAACAACGCAACCCGTATCGAATTCGGTTTCTGAAATTGAATGTAAGGTTTTGATATCATGACGCTAAATTCTTCAACTCGTTTTTTTAATGGTGCACTCCTTGCCGGTGCGATGGCTCTGATTTCAACAGAATCTGCGGTTGCCCAGCCTGCACCAGGCACAGCAGACTCTTCGGCGCGTCTGGTTCAGACGTGGGATAAAACCTTCCCAAGGAGCGACAAAGTGGATCATCAAAAAGTAACGTTTAAAAACCGTTACGGCATTACGCTTGCGGCAGATGTGTATCTTCCTAAAGATCGCGGGAATAAGAAGCTTGCTGCACTTGTTATTTCCGGGCCTTTTGGCGCGGTAAAAGAGCAGGCTTCAGGCCTTTATGCCCAGACCTTAGCCGAGCGCGGATTCGTGACGCTGGCTTTTGATCCGTCTTATACCGGTGAAAGCAGTGGGGAGCCCCGCAATATCGCGTCGCCTGATATTAATACTGAAGACTTTATGGCAGCCGTCGATTTTATTGGACTGCAACCTTACGTGGATCGCGAGCGAATCGGTGTCATCGGTATCTGTGGCATGGGGGGGATTGCCCTGAACGCAGTTGCCGTGGATAAACGCGTAAAAGCCGTTGTTGCCAGCACCATGTATGATATGAGCCGCGTGATGTCGAAAGGCTACAATGACAGCGTAACACCTGAGCAACGCGAGCAGGCTCTTGAGAAGATGAGCCTCCAGCGCTGGGAAGATGCGGCAAACGGGAAACCGGCCTACCAGCCAGCTTACAATAAACTGAAGGGTGGGGAAGCACAGTTCCTCGTGGACTATGCGGACTACTACATGACCAAACGCGGATATCATCCACGAGCCGTCAACTCAGGGAACTCATGGTCCGTGACAACGCCGATGTCCTTCATGAATTTCCCGCTGATGACTTACATTAAGGAAATTTCTCCGCGTCCAATCCTGTTTGTTCATGGCGAAAAAGCGCATTCGCTTTACTTCTCCAGAACGGCATATGAAGCGGCAAATCAGCCTAAAGAGCTTCTGATTGTTAAAGATGCCACGCATGTCGATTTGTACGATCGTATGGATAAGATTCCATTCGATAACATCACGGCATTCTTCAATAAGTATCTTAATAAGCGATAACCTTCTCAGTAACCGGTGCAGTGGCCAAAAGGCCATTGCACTTTTATTATTTTGATAAAACCGATTATTACTTTGATAAAAACGGCGCTGCTCGGGAATCATTCTCAGGCAGCGCCGTTTTCGATGGACGCTTTTCACACAACGGCGCGGTTTTTACGCGTGCGCAATCACAAAAACGAACCCTGATGTTCACCTCGTTGATCTCTGGCACAAATCTTGGATTTGTCCGTAGCGATGGGCTTTTCCCGTGGCTACTTACAGGATTGATAATAAGGGGAGCATTATGTGTGCTTTGCGTTCAGCGTCGCCAGGGCGCGTGGATGGGTTGGCGAAAGTCAAAGGAACGGCCATATATGGCGATGATATAACACTGCCGGATATGCTCTACGGCGTTTGTCGCTATGCGGATATTCCCGCAGGAAAAATCGACGAGCTGGATCTTAGCGACGCGCTGGCGGTAGACGGCGTGGTGAGGATTGCCACCTGGCAGGATATTCCCGGCACGCCGGTGGTGGGCGTTATCGTTAAAGATTACCTGCCGATAGTCAAAGACGAGGTGGTCTTTCACGGCGACGTTATCGCCGTTGTCGCCGCAACCACCTATGAAGCGGCGTGCGAAGCAGCCGATAAAATCCACGTGCGCTACACGCCGTATGCGCCGCTCACCGACGTGGAAGCGGCGCTGGCGCCCAATGCACGGCGAATTCACCCGGAGCGTGACGACAATATTGCCGCGCATCACCACACCATTAAAGGCGATATCGAAAAGGGATTTGCTGACTCCCTGCATATCCTTGAACGCGAATATGAGGTCGGCTTCCAGGAACATGCCTATATTGAACCGGAAGTGGTTCTGACCTGGCTGGATCCTACTGACGGCAGCCTGATTATTTCCGGCTCTATTCAGAACCCGCACCGGGTGCGCGGCTTTGTGGCCAAATTTATGGGCTGCCCGCAGAGCCAAATCAACGTCAAGCGCGCGGTCATGGGCGGTTCGTTTGGCGGTAAGGATGACGTTATCGATCATCTTGCCTGCCGCTCGGCGCTTCTGACGCGCCTGACCGGGAAGCTGGTCAAGTTCGCCTATACCCGCGAACAGTCCATCATTGAAAGCTGCAAACGCCACCCCTACAAAATGAAATACAAAGTAGGGCTTAACGACGCCGGACGTATCCAGGCAATGAAAATCGATATTCTGGCCGACAGCGGCGGCTATGCGGCCTCATCGCCGTTTGTCACCTGGCGATCTTCCGTACAGGCGGCTGGCCCGTACGCGATCCCCAACGTGCATATCGATGTAAAGGCGGTGTACACCAATAACAGCTATACCTCTGCGATGCGCGGTTTTGGCTCGCCGCAGGTGGTTTATGCTAATGAATCATTGATGGATGAAATCGCCGAGTATCTCAATATCTCACCGGTTGAAATTCGTGAAATCAATGCATTACGTCAGGGCGATACGTCCGTGACTGGCCAGGTTTTCGATCAGCATACGGTGTCGGCATGCGAGGTGCTGAAAAAGGCGGCCGCCTCGGCGGAATTTATGGCGAAGCGTAAGCATTACCAAGTACTGAACGAGCAAGGCGGCGTGTATCGCTACGGCATTGGGTTGGCGCTCAGCTATCGCGGTTGCTCCATTGGCGCGGAAGGGGTTGATACCTCAACGGCGCTGATTCAGGTCAACGAAGATGGCAGCGTTAATCTCTCTACGTCGGTATCGGAAAACGGTCAGGGCCTACAAACCACGATGTCGCTTATCGCGGCTGAAGCTTTCGGGATAACGATGACCGACATCCACTTCAGCGAACCGCCCACCTCAGTGATTGGCGACGGCGGCTCGACCGCCGCCACGCGCGGGACGATGGTCGGCGGCGGGGCGATTCTGGATGCCGCGGAGAAAATTAAGCGGCGCATTCTGAGCGTGGTGGGCGAGAGCATCGGCGCGACATGCCTTGAAGATACCTGCTGGCAGGACGGTTTTATCATCAATAAACAGGATGATAGCCGGCGCATAGCGTTTAAAGATGCGGTCAATAAAACCAAATGGGCCAGCGTCAGCCTTACCGAGTACGGCTGGTTTGTGCCGCCGCCGATCCACTGGGATGAAGAAAAAGGCTGCGGCAGCCCGTATTTCACCTGGGTATATGGCTGCCAGGTTGCGGAAGTGCGGGTCAACACCAGCACCGGTAAGACCGACCTGCTGCACGTGACCGCCGCGCATGACGTGGGCCAGGTGCTGAACCCGGTCGGCTTTGAGGGCCAGGTATGCGGCGGCATTGCACAGGGCTTTGGCTACGCGCTGCTGGAAGATTTTAATATTGAACACGGGCAGGTGAAGTCCGAGAACTTTGACAGCTACCTGCTGCCGACCATCAAGGACATTCCCTCCATTACGGTGATCGGGGTGGAAAACCCGGATAAAGCGGGTCCGCTGGGGGCGAAAGGCATTGGCGAACCGGCCACCGAGCTGGCGGCCGCCGCCATCAACAACGCCGTAAGCTTTGCGCTGGGCACGCGTTTTAACCACCTGCCGCTGACGCTGGAGCAGGTGATTCTCGGCTATAACCTGAAAAAACCGGCGCGCCAGAGCGAGCTGATGATTGAGCAGGAGAATAAAAAGCAGGTGCTGCGGCTTACCGACGTCACGGTGACGCGGCCGAAGAGTCTGGATGAGGCGCTGGTACTGCTGAAAAGTGACGGTGTCACCGCAATTGCGGGCGGGACAGATGTCATCGTGCAGGGGCGGCTGCAAACCAAACCGGTGAGGCTGGTTGATATCTCCCGCCTCAGCGAGCTGACCGGGATAACGGAAGATCCGCAAAGCCATGAGGTGTCCATCGGCGCAGCGGTCACCTTTAACCGTATTACCGACCATCCGCTGCTGCGCGAACGCTACCCGCTGCTGGTGCAGGCCTGCCATACGGTCGGTTCTCACCAGATCCGTAACCGCGCAACCATCGGCGGCAATATCGTCAACGCCGCGCCGTGCGGCGACTCGATTCCGCCGTCGATTCTTTACGATGCCAGCATCGAACTGCGTTCCCACACCGCCGCCCGCCGCATGTCGCTGGCCGAGTTTCTGCTCTCGGGCTACAAAACGCAACGCCAGCCGGATGAGCTGCTCACTCGCGTGATTCTCCCGGCTCCGGCGCACCCTAAAGCGAAGGGGTTTTACCATCAGTTGGGGCGGCGAAACGCGCTGAACATTACCCGTCAGAGCTTAACCGCGCTGCTGGAGTTCGCTGCTGACGGTACCGTCAGCTACTGTCGGCTGGTCGACGGCGCGTTGTTCAGCAAACCGCAGCGTCTGCTTGACGTTGAGCGCTGTCTGCTGGGGCAGCGCATCACGCCGCAAACCATTGATAGCGCCTGCGAGGTGCTGGACAAGCTGATTTATGCCGCCATCGGCAAACGCTGGTCCGCCGCCTATAAGCAGCCGGTTTTTGTCAGCATGTTCCGCGACATGATGGCGCAGGCATCCGCTCAATAATCAGTGAAAGCAGGGCACCTGGCGCCCTGTCGAGGACAAAACAATGAGTGTCATTAAAGTGAAGGTCAACGGCAAACTGGTAGAAGCCAAAGTTGAAGGCAATATGCGTCTGCTGGATTTGGTCCGCAACACGCTGAAGTTAACCGCAACGAAGGAAGGCTGCTCTATTGGTGAATGCGGCGCCTGTACGGTGATGATGGACGGCAAAGCGGTCTGTTCCTGTCTGGTGCTGGCGGAACAGTGCGATGAAGCGGAAGTCACCACCCTGGAAGGGCTAAACGACAACCCGATTACGCAAAAACTACAGCATGCTTTTGTGGAGAAAGGCGGCGTACAGTGCGGCTTCTGCACGCCGGGCGTGCTGGTCAGTACGACCGCGCTGCTGCAGGAAGTGCCACAGCCGAGTGACGAACAGTTGAAAGACGTGCTGGAAGGGAACATATGTCGCTGCACCGGCTACCAGCCGATTCTTGATTCTATCCACCACGCGTTAAAGTCATAACGCGATGATGGCGCGCCGGGGAGGTTCAGACCTCCCCAACAGCGCCGTTTACGCGTGACCCTCGCTACATTCACGCAGCCGTGCTTTAAGCTTCGCATACTCTTCTGCAACGTAGCGCTCTGCCGCCGCCTGATCGGTAATCGCCTCTACCCGTACCGCGCAGTACTTATACTCCGGGGTCTTAGTGATGGGGCTGAGGTTTTCCGTGACCAGCTCGTTACAGGCGCCAATCCACCACTGGTAGGTCATGTAAATGGCTCCTTTGTTTGGCCGTTCGCTCACGTTCGCCCGGGTAATAATCCGCCCCTTACGCGAGTTCACCCACACCAGCGCCTCATTGACAATGCCTAAACGCGCCGCGTCGGCGGTGTTGATCTGCGCATACCCCGGCTCATCCGCCAGCGCAGAGAGCGCCGAACAGTTCCCGGTCATCGAGCGGCACGAGTAGTGGCCCACTTCGCGCACCGTGGAGAGCACCATGGGAAATTCCTCGGTCAATTTGTCGATCGGCGCTACCCAGTCGCAGGTGAAAAAGTGCGCCAGCCCGTCTGGCGTGGAGAAACGATCTTTGAACAGCCATGAGGTTCCCTTATCCGCTGGAGATTCATCGCGACACGGCCACTGCACGTACCCCAGCTCGCCCATTTTCTCATAGGTGGCACCGAAGAAATCCGGACACAGATGGCGCAGTTCATCCCAGATTTCCTGCGTGTTACGGTAGTGCATCGGATAACCCATGCGGGTGGCGATTTCGCTGATAATCTGCCAGTCGGTTTTCAGATCCCACTGTGGCTCCACCGCTTTATAGAAGCGCTGGAACCCACGGTCGGCGGCGGTATAAACGCCTTCATGCTCACCCCACGATGTGGAGGGCAGGATGACGTCTGCCGCAGCCGCGGTTTTGGTCATGAAAATGTCCTGCACAATTACCAGCTCCAGCGTCTCAAACGCCTTGCGCACCGCCGACAGCTCGGCGTCGGTTTGCAGCGGGTCTTCCCCCATGATGTACGCCGCACGGACTTCGCCCTGTGCCGCGCGGTGCGGCAGCTCGCTGATGCGATAGCCGGTATGCGCCGGCAGGCTCTCAACCCCCCAGGCTTTCGCGAACTTCTCGCGGTTTTCGGCCACTTTTACGAACTGATAGCCCGGATAGGTGTCCGGTAGGGCCCCCATATCGCAGGCTCCCTGTACGTTATTTTGCCCGCGAACCGGGTTGACGCCGACGCTCGCTTTGCCAAGATTGCCGGTCAGAATCGCCAGGCTGGTCAGCGCGCGCACCGTTTCGACTCCCTGATAGAACTGGGTGACGCCCATGCCCCACAAAATCGTGGCCGTTCGCGCGCTGGCGTACAGTCGGGCGCAGGCGCGAATGTCCTGCGCGCTAATGCCGGTAATCTCTTCAACCGATTCCGGCGGATAGCCTTCGACAATGTTACGGTACTCCTCAAAGCCTTCAGAACGCCGGGCAACAAATGATTTGTCGTAAAGATCCTCCGCAATAATGACGTGGCCAATGGCATTCAACAGCGCGATATTAGAGCCGTTTTTGAGCGCCAGGTGCATATCGGCGATGCGGGCGGTTTCAATACGCCGTGGATCGCAAACGATAATTTTTGCGCCATTTCGCTTCGCATTAAGCACATGGTTGGCGACGATAGGGTGAGAATCTGCCGGGTTGTAGCCGAAGATAAACACCAGTTCGCTGTTATCAATTTCAGTGATGGCATTGCTCATTGCGCCGTTACCGACCGACTGGTGCAGACCTGCAACCGAAGGGCCGTGTCAGACGCGCGCGCAGCAGTCGACGTTATTGGTACCGATAACCGCGCGGGCGAATTTTTGCATCACATAGTTGGTTTCGTTGCCGGTACCCCGCGAAGAACCGGTGGTTTGAATGGCATCAGGGCCATATTTCGCTTTAATTTCGCTAAGCCGCGTGGCGACGTAATCCAGCGCTTCATCCCACGAGACCGCTTCCAGCTTGCCGCCGCGCTGGCGGCGTATCATCGGCGTTTGCAGGCGAGGCGTCAGAATGCGGGTATCGTGGACAAAATCCCAGCCGTAATAGCCTTTCAGGCACAGCGTACCCTGGTTGTTTTTGCCCATTGCCGCCTCGGCGCGAACGATCCGCCTGTCCTCAACCACCAGCTGCAGCTTGCAGCCAGCGGCACAGTAAGGGCAGACGGTGGTCACTTTTTTCATCATGGTTCTCCAGATAAGCGTGACATCCTAAAAAAACAGCCAAAAATCAAAGCGGCTGCGTACCCCAAAGGCAATGGCCTGCTGGACGGCGGGCAGGGTCATTAACGCCAGCACCAGCAACGCCAGTATGATTCGGTTTTGCATTATTCCCCCCCGCTGTGTTGTGGCTGTTGGCCCTTCTGGACCTTGCGCAGCAGCAGCCACATACGAACGGTGCGTACCGCCATATTTCGCGCCGCGGCGCTCGGCGGCAGCGGATCGGGTTCCGGAATATCGTGAGAGATACGCAGCGGCACGCTGCCGTTGAGCGTCAGGTTGGCGACGATTGCCGTGAGCGTCCCGATGGTGATACCGCTGTGGAGGAACAGCTGCATCATCGGCGGGAACTGGGCAAACAGGTTCGGTACCAGGACCGGCATCATGCCCAGACCCAGCGTCAGTGCTACCACCATGCCATTGTTATTGTTACGGTAGTCGACCTGGCCAAGGGTACGAATACCGGAGACGGCGACCATGCCAAACATCACGATCCCGGCGCCGCCGAGGATCGGCTTTGGGATCAGCACGACAAGCGCGGCCATTTTCGAGAACAGGCCCATCAAAATGAGAATCGCCCCAGAGACCGATACCACAAAGCGGCTGCGTACGCCGGTCAGGCCGATCAGGCCGACGTTCTGCGCAAAAGCGGCATAGGGGAAAAGGTTGAAGAAGCCGCAAATGGTGGTGGCCAGCCCGCAGGTGTTCAGGCCGTTGCGCAACATGGTGGCATCCACTTTCTTACCGACGATATCGCCGGTGGCCATAATCGAGGACATGGTTTCCACCATCACCACGACCATGACCATGGACAGCAGGGCGACGGGAACGATATGAAACTCAGGGCGGGCAAACTGCATGACCGTCGGCAGATGCAGCCACGGGGTGGCGTTCACCAGGTGAAGGTCGAGCGGCTTGAAGAAGCTCCAGAGGATTGTGCCAATAATCAGCCCGATCAGCACCGCCGTGTTTTTCACCACCCCGGTGGCGAAGGTGTACAGGTTGAGAATGATGACCAGCGTAATCGCGGCCATCAGCAGGGAAAACAGGTCGCCGAAGCCTTGCATTTCCGTGCTCCCGCCGCCTATCCACCCGCCGGCCACCGGCATGATCGACAGGCCAATCAGCGTGACAATACTGCCCATCACCACCCTGGGAAAGAAACGAATCAGGCGACTAATCCACGGCGCGCAGCAGAGGATAAAAATCCCCGAGACAATTACCGAGCCGGAAATGGCACCGATACCGTACTCTTTGCCAATCAGCACCATCGGGATCAGCGCGGCGAAGGTGCAGCCCTGAATCAGCGGCAAACGGCAGCCGAGCCAGGGACGAATCCCCATCGACTGGACGATGGTTGCCGCGCCGCAGATAAACAGATCGGCGCTAATCAATAGAATGATGTGCTCGGCGGGCAGGCCAACGGCGTTGCCGACCACCAGAGGAACGGCCACCGCGCCGGCGTACATCACCAGCACGTGCTGCAGTCCGTAGAGAATCATTTGCGTTATCGGCAAAACCTCATCGACCGGCGCCGTTGAAGCCGTCGAGCGTGAGGCAGGAATGGCAGAATCTTTCATGAGGTGGTTATCTCCTTTACGACTTTCGCTCGGTTGAGAGCGGAAGTTACGATTCGAAGGCAGTTGCCTCCCTGAACTGATGTCGCCATCAGCGTGTTGCGCGCACGGCGATAACTATGCGTAAGCTGTGCCAGAATTAACCGTTTAGCGGAGCAAAGAATATTTTTGTGAATGGAGTCACGACTTGTTGAAAATAACTACGCGGTGGCGAAACAGGAATGAAAGAGGGGATAAATACCCGGGTATCACTATGAGAGTAATGCTCTCATTTTGGTATCGAATAAGATAAAAGACGCCGCCGCGGAAAAATGAGAATAATTGTTTATTTGACCTGCATCGCAAAAAATAACCCCAGCAGACGCGCAACCCAAAATGCGCCTGAATATTGCATCGCGACCCTTGATGAAAATCTGAATAATAAAAGGGAAGCCAATGAACCGATTTATTGTGGCTGATGCCACCCGCTGTATTGGTTGTCATGCCTGTGAGGTTGCCTGCGTGACCGCCCATCATCAGGATAACTGGCCGCTGCAGCGCCGCGATTTCACCCCGCGCATTCAGGTCGTTTTCCAACGTAAAGAGAGCCGTACCGCCACTTGCCACCACTGTAACGACGCGCCCTGCGTGGCGTCCTGCCCAACGGAGGCGCTCTATTTCGCTAACAACAGCATTCAGCTGAAGCAGGAAAAATGTATTGGCTGTAAGAACTGCGTCATCAGCTGTCCGTTCGGGGCTATCGAAATGGTCGCTGCCAATGAAGACGCGCCGCAGCTGGCGCAGAAATGCGATCTGTGCAACGAACACCCCAGCGGGCAACCGGCCTGCGTGGCCACCTGCCCAACGCAGGCGCTGCGCCTGATGGATGAGCAACAGCTTGAAAATATCCGCCGCGAGCGCCAGACGCGTACCGTACTCGGGCAGCCGGTGCAGCCGCGCCAGCCGCGGCTTCGTGACATATTCCTCGCTAAACCCCCTCGCGTCGGGGCGAAAAAGGTCGACGCCGCGCTGCGCAAAACGCATTTCGAGGAGATTTACTACGGTCTGGGCTGCTCAGAAGCGGATTATGAGAGCGAACGCTGCCTGAGCTGCGCGCAGAAAGCATGGTGCAACTGGACCTGCCCACTGCATAACCACATTCCCGATTTCATTCGCCTGGTTAACGAAGGAAAAATCATTGAAGCGGCGGAGCTGTGCCATCAGAGCAGCTCATTGCCGGAAATTTGTGGCCGCGTTTGCCCGCAGGATCGCTTATGCGAAGGGGCCTGCACGCTGAAAAACGAGGGGGGCGCGGTGGCGATTGGCAATCTCGAGCGCTACATCACCGACACCGCGCTGGCGATGGGCTGGCGTCCGAAGGTGGCTGGCGTGACGCCGCGCAAGGAGCGGGTTGCCATTATTGGCGCGGGGCCTGCGGGGCTGGGCTGCGCCGATATCCTGGTGCGTGCGGGGGTGCAGGTTGATGTGTTTGATAAGCATCCGGAAATTGGTGGCCTGCTGACGTTTGGCATCCCGCCCTTCAAGCTGGATAAAGGGATCCTTGGCATGCGCCGGACGATCTTCAGCGAAATGGGTATTCAATTTCATCTCAACCACGAAGTTGGGCGTGATGTCGACTTTAACGATTTGGTCGCCAATTACGATGCGGTATTCCTCGGCGTCGGCACCTATGGCCTGATGGCCGCGGGGCTGGAAGGTGAAGACGCGCCTGGCGTGATCCAGGCGCTGCCGTTCCTGATCGCCAGCACCCGCGAGGTAATGGGGCTTGAAGAGAGCGCGGAGTACCCGCTTATTAATATTCAGGACAAGCACGTGGTGGTGCTGGGCGGCGGTGATACCGCGATGGATTGCCTGCGTACGGCGGTGCGGCGCGGGGCCGCGAGCGTGACCTGCGCCTATCGTCGCGACGAACTGAGCATGCCCGGCTCTATAAAAGAGGTGGTCAACGCGCGGGAGGAAGGTGTGGAATTCCAGTTCAACGTCCAGCCGCAGTATATCCAGCGCAACCGTAAGGGGCAGGTCAGCGCGGTCGGCATGATTCGCACCGACATGGGAGAGCCCGGGCCGGATGGACGCCGCCGGCCAAGGCCGATTGTGGGCTCCGGCTTTGAGCTACAGGCGGATGTGCTGATCATGGCATTTGGTTTCCAGGCCCACGATATGCCGTGGCTACGCGGCCACGGCGTACAGCTGGACCGCTGGGGGCAAATCCGTACCGGCGGCAGCGGTCGCGGCACCACGCAAACCAGCAACGACAAGATTTTTGCCGGCGGTGACGCGGTGCACGGCGCTGACCTGGTGGTCACGGCGATGGTGGCGGGGCGTCAGGCCGCCAGTGAAATGCTGACGCTGTTTAACAGCAAGGAGGGCGCATGACCAGCTTTATCATGGCCAACCCGGCGTCCTGCATTGGCTGTCGCACCTGCGAGATAGCCTGCGCGCTGGAACATGCCACAGAACATGCGGCGTTCGCGCCGCGCTTAACGGTGCTGCGTCTGAATACGCTTAGCGTGCCGGTAATGTGCCATCAGTGTGAAAATGCCCCCTGCGTGGGGGCGTGCCCGGTGGGAGCATTAACTATGGGGGACGAGCGGGTGGAAGCCGATGCCGCTCGCTGCATCGGCTGTCAGAGCTGCGTGGTGGCCTGTCCGTTTGGCGTGATTACCGTCGAGGTAGCCAAAAATCAGGCAGTTACGATTGTGAAGTGCGATCTCTGCTACGGTCGCGAGCGCGGCCCGGCCTGTATTGACGTCTGCCCAACGGCGGCATTAAGTAAAATCACCGGCGAGGCGCTGGCGGAAATGCAAAAGCAGCGCAAGATAACCACCGCATTCTGACGTTATAGCCGGGCGTGGCCCGGCCTGATGTTGTGGTTCAGTCTAGCCCATCCATTCGTTTCCACATCTTCGCCGCCACCTTACGCGCTTCGGCAAAAATCGGCTCGCAGTCGAAGGTGAACTGGCGGTTTTCATAGACCATTACGCCGTTGACCATCACGCTGTGCACGCTGCCCGAACTCATGCCAAAGGCGATATGCCCGGCGATGTTCTCCGCCACTAACGGGGTAGGCGGCAGATAATCGCATACGGTGAGATCCGCTTTATATCCCGCGGCAATGCGGCCAAACTGCGCATTGAAGTTGCGGCTGAGCAGGGTATTACCGTTGCTGAGCGCCCGGGCAAAGCCGTCTGGCCAGAGCGGGCCACCGGCGTCGCGGTGTTTGAAGAACGCGAACTTCAGCTCTTCAAACATATCGGAACCTATGCCGTCGGTGCCCAGCGCCAGGTTACGGTAGGCGGTGAGCTTGTGGTTGTAGCCCACGTGGTTATTCATGTTCGAACGCGCGTTATGCACCAGGAAACCATCGCGTTCGTTCAGTAAGGCGATATCGGCGTCGGAGAGATACAGGCCGTGCGCGATCAGCGTCTTCGGGCCGATCAGGTCAAACTCCGCCAGGCGAACCAGCAGATCCTTAGCGTAGTGATGATGGCTATGCGAGACGTCATAGCTGTCCTCCGCCGCGTGGATATGTAGCCCGCGACCGGTCGCCTTCACCGCTTCGCTTAGCATCGATAAACCTGCATCGGTAACGGTAAAGGGCGCATGTGCGCCGATATGCGCCTCGACCAGGTATGGCGCATTCCCCGCTTCGCGCGCGCGGTCTATTTCGCGCGCAAAGCGGATATTTTCTTCGACGCTGGCCTGGAGCTCCTGCTGGCCACCGTTACGATCGGTGGTTTCAAAGCAGGTCATGCCGCGCAGGCCCACCTTCAGGAAAGCGTTACGCAGCTGGCTCAGGGAGCCGGCAATGTAGTTCGGCGAGGCATGATGATCGATGACCGCCGTACAGCCGCTGCGAATCGCCTCCATGGCGCAGATAAGCCCGCTGTAGTACAGCGACTCTTCGTCCAGCGCCCGGTCGAGCCGCCACCATAGGTTTTTCAGCGTGGAGATAAAGTCCGGGCTCGGGGCGATATTGGCCTGAATGCCGCGCGATAATCCCGAATAGAAGTGGTTGTGGGAACAGACCATTCCCGGCATCACCAGCCTGCCGCGCATCTCCTTGATTTTTGCCTGCGGGTATTGATGGCCAAGATCGGGCCCGACCGCGACGATGTTCGTATTTTCGATTACGATGTCGACGTTTTCCTGCACCATCGCCGGATAGAGTTGGGCGATAGTGGCGTTTTTTAGCAGTAGCTGACTCATACTTCAACGGCCCCCAGAAGATAGTGATGATGGCGATAGACATGGCTGATGATGCGACACATGGCTTCCAGCTGCGGTGGTATCTGATTGAACTGCCCGCCGTCGTCGAGCGTCAGCAGCCAGGTTTGAGCGTTCTGGCGAATATGGACGCGATTCCCCTCGACCAGGAAGCCCGGATTGCTGCTGTTGCTGAAATCCTGCGGCAGGCTGAAGACGGTAATTTTGTCTTTGTACGGTTTGCCCTGCCACGGACAGAACTGGGCGCAGTTGCCGCATTCGTTGCAGTAGGCGTCGAGGTGCAGCGTCTGAAAGCGGTTTTCGAAGCCGGGGACGGCAATCGACACGTTGGCGCGGTTCGGGCAAACGTCCACGCATTTACTGCACACATAGTTGCATTCCAGGCAGCGTGCGGCTTCCTGAGCGACGAATGCATCGCGATCGTCTTTGCCTACGCTGGCGACCACAATGGCGCCTTTACGCCGGTACACTTCAGCGGGATCAACCTTGTTCCAGTGCTTGTCGCCATGATGGCTGCGGATATTTTCCCGGGCCAGAATCGTCTCCGTTGCCCGACGTGCGTTGCCGATGGCGGAAACAATTGAAGACGGTCCGCGCTGTACGTCGCCAATCAGGAATACACCCGGTTTGCGGGTTTCACCCTCGGCGTTCGCCTCCGGCCAGCCGCGCGCGTCCAGCGGAATGCCCATCGCGGCCAGCGCTTCTCCATCCTGTTGTTCACCAATGGCGGTAATCAACGTGTCGACATGTAGCGTACAGGTTTCTGCTGTCTCTACCGGGCGGCGACGGCCTTTTTCATCGATATCGCCCAGCGCCATTACGCGTACGGTTAACGTACCGTCGGCATCGAATCGCTCTGGATTATTCAGGAAGCGGAAGGTGACACCATCGTGTACGGCTTCTTCATACTCTTCACGCCAGGCTGGCATCTCCTGCTGTGAACGGCGGTAGATGACGGTCGCTTGCTCAACGCCCGGTACGCGTAAGGCCGCACGGGCGCAGTCCATTGCGGTATTCCCCGCGCCAACGATAGCCACGTGCTTACCTAACTGCAGGTTATCGCCCCGGTTATATTCACGCAGGAAGGACAACGATTTACGCACGTTCGGGTTATCACCCTGGAGCTTCACGCCGCTGTTTTTATCGGTGCCGGTGCCGACCAGAACGTAGTGGAATCCCTGCTGCTGGAGCTTTTCCACCGTCAGGTGTGGGTCGCAGCCGTAGACAATATTGACGCCGTGACTCACCACAAAGTCGATATCCTGCTGGATAAGCTCTCCGGGGATGCGGAACTGAGGAATAATGTTACGCACCACGCCGCCTGCGTTAGCTTCGCGCTCGAATAACGTGACACTGTAACCTTCGCGTGCCAGGAAATACCCCGCGGCCAGACCTGCGGGTCCCGCGCCAATCACCGCGACCGGGTGCTGGGTGCCTGAACCGGCGGGTTTATGCCAGCGACGCTGATATTCATCCCAGCCTTTTTCGAGGGCGATTTTCTTCAGTTCACGAATGTTCAGCGCGCTGTCGTAGTCGAGGCGCGTACAGTTGTACTGGCACTGATGGTCGCAAATATGGCCGGTAATCGCCGGCAGCGCGTTGCGCTGATAGATAAGCTCCAGCGCGTCAACGTAGCGCTGTTCGCCCATCAGCCGAATGTACTCGGGGATATCCTGCTTGATAGCACACGCGCTGACGCAGGGAGCGACGTAGCAGTCGGTCAACGGCAGCTTTTCACCCACATCAATCCGGTCGTCCGGTTTCCAGTGCTTCTGGGTATAGGCCATGCTGACCGCTTTTTCCGCCAGCGCGTTCAGGCGCTTAACGTCAACCTGCGTCATCTGCCAGCCGTCGGCCTGTTCCAGCTCGCGCATGCATTCGCTTAGGCGCAGGTAGCCGCCGGGTTTCAGCAGATCGGTTGCCATGGTGATCGGGCGAATGCCGGTCTCGAAAATATCGCGGATGTTGAGCTGGCTCGCGCCGCCGGAATAAGAAATCGGCAGCTTGCCGTCAAACTCTCGCGACAGCAGGGCTGCGACGTTGATCGACAGCGGGAACAGCGCGCGCCCGGACATGTACATTTCGTCGCCTGGCAGCGCGCCTTTGTTGTTCACCGTACCAAGGGTGTTGGTTAACTTCACGCCGAAGCCCAGATTCTTGCTTTTAGCGAGCGACATCAGGCGCTTGAGCATCGCCAGCGCCTGGTCGATTTTCAGGTCGTGGTCAAACGACGCTTCGTTCAGACCAATATAGCCAAAGCCGCAGGTATCGAGAATTTCACGAACCCGCTTGAAGCCCAACAGCGTCGGGTTGAGTTTCACAAAGGTATTCAGCTGCTTTTCTTCCAGCATATAGCGGCAGATCGCTTCAATTTCATCCGGGGGGCAGCCGTGCATCGTAGAGAGCGTCACGCCCTGAACCAGTTTTGCCGGAATGCGGCTCGCCAGCGCGGCTTTTTCTGGCTGATGCAGTCGCAGCCAGCGGTCCAGCGTGTCCCGATACCGGGCAAATTTCGGCTGCGAACCCGCGTTCATCATGTTGTCGATAAACTGCTGCATTGGCGGCTCTTTAATGCCCTCGAGGTTATAGCCAACGCTCATATTGAAGATAAACGACTTACCGTTTTTGACCGGCGTTAGCGGCAGGATCTCCTCCAGCAGGTGCAGAATAAACCACGCCTTCAGGTACTCATCCCAGGCTTTCAGCAGGGTAAATTCAGTGGACCATTCGGTGTTGAAGCATTCGTCTTCGGCATCAATACAGGGCTTTTCCAGCTCCAGGCGATCGAGGATTTGTACCGTTTTCAGTTCGATAAACCGCCCGCCGGTGAGCCAGGAGGTAATAATGTTTTGCGCCAGCTGGGTATGCGGACCCGCAGCCGGGCCAATCGGCGTGGCGCAGGTTTCACCAAATACGCTCACCTTATGCGGGGCGTGCGCTGAATAAAACTGCTGCTCCGGAATACCAAAGATGGAACGATGATTCTGGTATTCATCAACAATACGCGTTAAGAGTTCCTCAAACGGAACGGGACGCATGATATCGCCCATAATCCTCTCCTTAGACTTACCTGTTAAATCATAGTGGTCGGTATTGCGATAATTCCGACGGGTAAGGGGAGCTCAGCAACAATCACGCCAGAAATTGAATTCATAGACGGAATGGGCGTAAAAACGTGAGGAAAGTCTAAAGTTAAAACGACTTTAAAGAGAGAGGTTGGGGCGTTGATGCGAATTCAAATCACTCAACTGAAGGGCGTTTTTTTATTTCTCAAAAACGACAGTACCCTATCAAATTGATAATATCATTTGCGCAAATCTTTATTTTCACCCTTATTGAGTCGGCTATAATCTTCCGGCGTATCAATATCGAGAACGATCGCTGGATTATTGATCGGGATCTGTCGGCAGAGGCCGGTAAGCAGCGACTGGCGTACCGATGTCTGCTGTTCTCCGCTTAAACAGCGCCGCAAATTGCTGGTGGATGTGAGGATCGGGTGCCCCGGAATCCCTCCGTAATAGGGCATCAGCGTGCCTTCGAAGCGCTGTTCCCACAGGCCATAAAAAATAGCATCGTCAAGGCACGGCAGGTCTCCGTGGGTGATAAAACAATAATCATGACGTAATGCCTGAAGACCCGCTTTTACCGAAGAATAGAGCCCCTGGCGGAAGTCAGGATTATAAACGAGCGTCATGTTCGGGACCGATGAATAACGCGCCATTAACTCTTGATGGCGAAATCCGGTCACTAAAATAATATGCGAGCAGCAGCGTCGCGCATTTTTAATACTTGCATCAAGTATTGTGCCACCTTGCCAGGGTAACATCATTTTCCATTGCCCCATCCGGGAGGACAACCCCGCGGCGGTAATAATACAATCGACCTGCATTTTTGCTCCTGAATAGAGAGATAATGCACAACATGGAAAATATACCGCACGCTGACGAGCTGTTATGTGATTTAAACGCCACTGCCGGCCCTTTGCTGATCGCCGCCGTGGGAGCAGGCGGCAAAACCAGCACCTTGTTCTGGCTGGCAGAGCTGTTTCAGCAGGCGGGGAGGCGCGTGTTGCTGACCACCACCACCCACATGTTTGTCCCCCACACGCTGCCTGTGACCCTCTGTCGCGACCCGCAGGCGCTGCCCGCCGCGTTCTGGCAGCGGCCGCTGCAGGCGTGTTTTTCCGCCTGGCTGCCGGAAGCGGGAAAGGTCAGAGGCTTCACGCCAGCGCAGCTGGATACGCTCATGGCGAGCGGCCAGCCGGACATCGTGCTGGTAGAAGCTGACGGCGCTCACGGTTTTGCACTTAAAGCGCCGGATGTGCACGAACCTTGCATCCCTTATTCCTGCTGTTGCGTAGTTGCCGTTACCGGAGCGGGGATGCTCGGGAACCCCGTTGGTCCAGCTACTGTCCACCGCTGGCCACTTTTTTCCCGCATCACCGGCGCCACGGCGCATGACGCGCTGACGTGGCCGATGCTGCATCGCCTGGTTCAGCATCAGGAAGGGGCGTTTAAAGGCGCGCCGACGGGCTGTCGGCGTATCTGGCTGCTCAACCGGCTTTCTCAAAATGAGAATTTGCAGCCTGGCAATTTGATAATGAGAAACGACGTCGACGCTATCTGGGCCGGTTCGGTCCAGTCGCGTCCGGCGATTACGCGCAGACGAGTGAGAAAGTGACTCCATTCTGGGGTAATGAAGGGATATCCATTTGAGGTTGTTATGAATATTTTCTCAGAAGCGGCAAGACTCGAAGCACAAAACCGCCCGTTCGCGCTGGCACAGATCGTCGACAGCCGTGGTTCCACTCCCCGACATTCCGCACAGATGCTGGTTCGTGATGATGGCAGCATTGTCGGCACCATCGGCGGCGGCATGGTCGAACGCCGGGTGATTGATGAAGCGCTTGATGCCCTGCGTGAAAAGGCCTCGCGCATGTTTCATGGCCGAATGACGCGCACCGGGGCCGATGCGGTGGGCTCGGACTGCGGCGGCGCGATGTCGGTATACATCAGCGTTCATGGGCTGCGTCCCAGACTGGTGTTGATTGGTGGCGGGCATGTGAATCGCGCCGTAGCGCACAGCGCTGCGCTGCTCGGTTTTGAGCTCGCGGTAGCGGATATTTATCCGGAAAGCCTCAATCCTGAACGTTTCCCGCCGTTCACCCAGTTGGTACACGCCGAGAGCTTTGGCGCGGCCGTCGATAAGCTGGCCGTTCAGCCAGATAACTATGTCCTGATCGCCACCAATAACCAGGATCGCGAAGCGCTGGATAAGCTGGCCGTACTGCCTACCGCCTGGCTGGGGCTGCTGGCCAGCCGTCGCAAGGTACAGGTGTTTTTACGCCAGCTGCGCGAAAACGGCGTCGCGGAGGAGCATATCGCCCGGCTGCACGCGCCGGTGGGCTACAACATTGGCGCTGAGACGCCGAATGAGATCGCCATCAGCGTGCTGGCGGAGATCTTACAGGTCAAAAATAACGCGCCGGGCGGGCTGATGATGGCCAGCGACTCTCCCACGCAGCCGCTAAGGGTAGCCATTCGCGGGGCGGGGGATATTGCGACGGGCGTGGCGCTGCGGCTGTGGCACGCCGGGTTTAAAGTGGTGATGCTGGAGGTGGAGAAACCGACGGTGATCCGCCGTACCGTGGCCTTTGCCCAGGCGGTTTTTGACGGAGAAATGACGGTAGAGGGCGTGACCGCGCTCCGCGTCGATTCCGTCCAGGAGGCGATTCAGGTAGCGGATAACGGTGTGATTCCCGTGTTGGTTGATCCGCTGTGTGAATCGCTGCGCGAGCTGAATCCTGGCTGCGTGGTCGATGCCATCCTCGCGAAAGAAAACCTGGGTACCCACTGCGGGCTGGCGCCGTCGGTCATTGCGCTGGGGCCGGGCTTTTGCGCGGGTATCGACTGCCATGCGGTGATTGAAACCAACCGTGGGCACTGGCTGGGTCAGGTTATCTATCAGGGCCGCGCGCAGGACAACACTGGCGTACCGGGTAACATTATGGGGCATACTGCAAAACGGGTGATCCGCGCGCCTGGCGCGGGGGTGATGCGCTCGCGCGTGAAGTTGGGCGATATCGTCGAAGAGGGCGAGGTGATTGCCACCGTCGGCGAGACGGAGATTCGGGCACCGCTCAGCGGCATGGTGCGCGGGCTGCTGAACGACGGTCTGGTGGTGGATAGTGGTTTTAAAATCAGCGATATTGACCCACGCGGCGATAAGGCTGACTACACCAGCGTATCGGATAAGGCGAGGGCGATTGGCGGTGGCGTGCTGGAGGCGCTGATGATGCTGACAAACCAGCGTATTAAACAGCAAAATCGTCGCCCGGTTGAGGCGTAAGTCAACGGCGGGGCGGCTCAAAACCCGCCCCGGCGTCACTTGTTGCGGTCGGTCGACGTTTACCCTTCGATAATCGTGCCGGTTTTTCCTTCAATACCTTCTTTCGCTTTGCTCAATACGGTAATCAATGCTTTACGCCCCGGACGAGAGCGGGCAAAGGAGGCTGCGGCCTCCACTTTCGGCAGCATAGAGCCTTTGGCAAAGTGGCCCTCGGCAATAAAACGGTCGGCATCGCCTAAGGTGAGTTTATCCAGCCACTGTTCGTTGGGTTTACCAAAGTTAATCGCCACTTTCTCCACAGCGGTCAAAATGATGAGCATATCGGCATCAATCATCGCCGCCAGCTTCGCGCTAGCCCAGTCTTTATCAATGACCGCGCTGGCGCCGCGAAGATGATTCCCCTCGCGGATCACCGGGATCCCACCGCCGCCGGCGGCGATCACCACATGGCAGGCATCTATCAACGCCTTCACCGTCTCTTTTTCAATAATATCGACAGGCTGCGGCGAGGCGACCACGCGACGATATCCGCGCCCTGCGTCCTCTTTCAGGATATCGCCTTTCAGGGCCAGCTGTTCCGCTTCTTCTTTGCTAAAGAAGGAGCCGATAGGCTTGGTTGGGTTGCTGAACGCCGGATCGTTGGCGTCGACTTCCACCTGGGTAATCAGCGTGGCGACCGGAATATGCATATTGCGCGACAACAGTTCCTCGCGCAGCGCATTTTGCAGGTCATAACCGATATAGCCCTGGCTCAGCGCCACGCACACCGACATCGGCAGCATCGGGGTATGGGCATCGGTTTTGGCGGCCGCTTCAAACGCCAGGTTGATCATCCCTACCTGCGGACCGTTGCCGTGCGTCACCACCACCTGGTGGCCGTGAGCAATCAGGTCGACGATGGCCTGCGCGGTTTGTTTAACCGCCTGCATTTGCCCGGCCAGGTCGTCGCCCAGCGCGTTTCCGCCCAGCGCGAGTACGATTTTTTTACTCATGACATCCTCTCTTTAAGATGATATTCCGCTCATGGGGATCGGAGCGGAAGAAAAAGGGGCGCGACGAAGGAAACGGCCCTGTCCGGCGACGCCGCTAAAGGTCCCGTTGCTGAAAATCACCCGGCCGTGCGACAGCGTCTGGCGAATGGAGCCCTGACAGATAAACCCTTCCCACGGTGAATAGTCGGCGTTGTCGTGCAGCATTTCGTGACGAATGGTGGTGGTGCGGAGCGGGTCGATAATCACCACGTCGCCGTCCGCGCCCGGCGCCAGCACGCCTTTTTGCGGCCACAGGCCGAACAGCTTCGCCGGGTTGGCGCTGGTAAGCGCCACAAAATGCTCGGGCGTGATGCGTCCGGTCATTACCCCGTGGGAGAACAGCAGCAGCAGACGGTTTTCTACCCCCGGCAGGCCGTTCGGGCAGCGGCTAAAATCGCCGTTCGATAAATGCTGACGCTGGGCCATCGAAAAGGCACAGTGGTCGGTGGCCATCACGTCGATCGAACCGTCGCTCACCCCGCACCACAGCGCGTCATTGTTACTGGCGTTGCGCAGCGGCGGGCTGAGCAGGTACTTCAGCGCATCCTCGCGTTCATAGCAGCGGTCATCGAGCAGCAGATACTGCGGGCAGGTTTCAACCCATACCGGCTGATGACGTGAACGCGCCAGCTTCAGATATTCCAGCCCCAGCCCGTTCGACAGGTGCACAATGTACAGCGGCGCGTTACCGGCGAGCTGCGCGAGGTTAATCATGCGGGCGATTGCTTCCGCCTCGCACTCCAGCGGCCGACTCAGGGCGTGATAGCGGGGCGCGGTTTTTCCCTGGGCCAGAAACTCAGAGCGTTTAAGGGCAATGGCCGCGTCGTTTTCCGGGTGTACGGTGGTGAGCGCGCCCGCGGCGTGCAGATGACGCATCGCCTGCAGCACATCGTCGTCGCTCAGTTTGTACTGGTAGGTTAAATAGAGCTTAAAGCTGCTGATCCCCGCATCGACCATCATCGGAATTTCATCGAGAATGGCGTGGTTGATGTGCTGAATGACGCCGTGAAAGCTGTAGTCAATCACCGCTTTGTAGGCGGCGTAGCCGCGATAGGTTTCCAGTTGGTGACGTAATCGGCAGCCTGCCGGGCCAAATCCCATATGATCGACGATGGTGGTCGTACCGCCGCAGGCAGCCGCGCGGGTGCCGGTAAAGAAATCGTCACAGCTGCGGGCCAGGCCGGTATCAATATTGAAATGGGTATGAACATCAACGCCGCCGGGCATTACGTAGCAACCGCTGGCGTCGATCGTTTCACAGGGTTGTTCAACGGTGATGTTATCGGCCAGCTGGCTAACGAGGCCGTTTTCAATCAGCAGGTCCTGCCTGGTTCGTCCGTCGGCGTTGACGACGGTGCCGTTTTTAATCAGTACGCGCATATAAACTCCAGATTCCCGCCGCGAACGGCGGGAGGAATAGCGGACTACAGTGACTCGGTGGCCAGCCAGCTCAGCGGAATAGCGGCATACATTGCGGCGCAGGTGACCAGGTGAGACTTCCAGGTTTTTTCGTTTGGCGCGTGGGCTTCGGGCTCTTTACCTGGGCCAAAACCAATCACCGGAATGCCGTGACGGCCCATGATTGAGACGCCGTTGGTGGAGAAGGTCCACTTATCCACTACCGGAGCCTTGCCGAAGAGTCCCTCATACGCGTTGCTCAGCGCGCGCACGGTGAAGTGGTTCTCTTCCACTTTCCAGGTCGGGAAGTAGCATTCGGTTGGATACACCAGCCCGGTCCACGATGGGCGGTCATAGTTGTACATGGAGACAACCGCACCGGCTTTTTGCACCGCAGGCAGGGCGCGAATTTCGTCCAGCGCACCTTCCCAGGTTTCGCCCCAGGTCAGACGACGATCGATGGAAACGGCGCAGCTGTCGGCAACCGCACAGCGGCTTGGCGAGGTGAAGAAGATTTCCGAGACGGTGAGGGTGCCTTTACCCAGGAATTCGTCGTTGCCCAGCTTATGGGAGAGATCCTGCAGCTCGTTGAGAATCGGCCCCATTTTAAAGATGGCGTTGTCGCCGCGTTCCGGCGCGGAGCCGTGGCAGCTAACGCCAGAAACATCCACGCGAATTTCCATACGCCCGCGCTGGCCGCGGTAAATCTGACAGTCGGTGGGTTCAGTACTGACCACGAACTCCGGGCGAATACCGGACTGTTCGATAATATACTGCCAGCACAGCCCGTCGCAGTCTTCTTCCTGCACCGTACCGGTCACCAGCAGGGTGTATTCATCTTCCAGCCCCAGATCTTTGATAATTTTTCCGGCGTAGACCATGGACGCCATCCCGCCTTCCTGGTCCGACGCGCCGCGCCCGCCGATGAGTTCGTCGGTTTCCATGCCCTGGTACGGGTCGAAGCTCCAGTTTTTGATATTACCGATGCCTACGGTATCAATATGCGCATCCATCGCTACCAGGCGCGGGCCGTGGCCAATATAGCCCAGCACGTTGCCCATAGGGTCGATTTCCACTTTATCGAAGCCGACTTTCTCCATCTCTTCTTTGATGCGGTGCACCACGCGTTTTTCGTCGCAGCTTTCGCTTGGGATGGCGATCATATCGCGCAGAAAGCGGGTCATGTCCTGCTGGTAGTGGTTGGCTTTTTCAACAATCAGTTTAAAAGGAATATGCTTAGCCATGAGGATGTTCTCCAGTTCTTAATTGGTAAGGGTTATTGCGCAGCCGGATGCTTGCCTTCCCAGACGATTTCCCGGTAATGCTTCACGTCGGTATCGCCTTCTGTGCTGACGATCAGCACGACGGAGCGGCTATCCAGCTGCAGCTTGTCCATCAGCGCATCGCGCTGCGGGTGGTAGTGAACGGCGGCGAGCACGCCAAGGCCGACCGCGCCGGACTCCCCGGAAATAACGCGCGGATCGTGGCCGATCGGGTTGCCCAGCACTCGCATACCGAGTGCGGAAACCGCGTCCTGACACGAGATAAACTGGCTGGCGCAGCTGCGCAGGACGTCCCACCCGAGCGGGTTGGGTTCACCGCAGGCAAGCCCCGCCATGATGGTGGCCATGTTGCCGCCGACGTTGACGATTTGCCCCTTCACCCCGGAGCGGTAGAGACAGTCGGCTAGTTCAGGCTCAACGATAACGGAATGCAGGTTATCCGCGCCGTAAACGTCGACCAGATAACCCAGTACGCCGCCGGCCAGCGCGCCCACGCCGCCCTGTAAGAAAACGTGCGTCGGGCGGGCGATGCCCATTGCCGACATCTGTTCGACGGCTTCATCAGCCAGCGTGGCGTAGCCCTGCATAATCCAGGTGGGGATTTTGGTGTAACCCTCCCATGCGGTGTCCTGGACCACCTCCCAGCCGTTTTTCTGCGCCGTCTGCATGGTGAAGCGCACGGTGTCGTCGTAGTTCATGTCGGTGACGATGCATTCCGCGCCCAGGCGTAAAATGGCGTCCACGCGTTCCTGCGCCGAACCTTTCGGCATATAAATCACCGCGTTCTGGCCAAGCTGCTGCGCTGCCCACGCCACGCCGCGACCGTGGTTACCGTCGGTGGTGGTGGCGAAGGTCATTTTCTCTTTAATGCGTGACTTCAGGCCGTCAAGCGACAGTCCGTTGATATCCAGCTGATACTTTTCACACAGCAATTGTGCAATCGCGTAAGAACCGCCGAGCATCTTGAAGGCGTTCAGGCCAAAACGCCGCGACTCGTCCTTCACCAGAATTTTGCTCACGCCGAACAGGGCGGCCAGATCATTAAGCGCGTATAGCGGCGTCGGCTGATAGCCGCTAATTTTTTGATGAAAACGGCGCGCCTGTTTCGCAGGCTGGCGCGAAAACAGCGGCGACGTTTCGCCGGTGTAAAAACGGTTATCGGCAATATCCATTTTCAGCGAGAAAGCAGACATACTCTGTCCTTATTCGTCATTACGGGGAGAGATGCTGGCCCACAGGCCAGCAGGGAAGGCTATTTGATGCGTTTTTGCGCTTCGGCCAGCAGTTGCTCCAGCAACATGCCCGGCTTCGCGTATTTACGGCAGAGGATCATGGCGGCGATGATGTACGGCTTCCAGCTGGCCTCTTTGTAGGTGGCGATACGGTATTTTTCGAATACGGCTTCGGTGACTTCGCCTTCATTGCAGGAGACGCCGGTAATATCAGCGGGCAGGCAGTGCATATACAGCGCATCGCCGTCGTGGGTTTTTGCCATCATCTCTTCGGTGCAGTGCCAGTCTTTATGCTGGGCATTCTGCGCCAGGCAGGCTTTCTCCAGCGCCTTCAGGCCGTCGCGATCGTTAGCGCGCAGTAGCTCAGTACGCTGCTCCATGACCTGATACGGCGCCCAGGATTTCGGGTAGACGATATCGGCATCTTTAAAGGCTTCCGCCATATCCGTCACCTGGCGGAAGCTGCCGCCGGACGCTTTGGCGTTGTTTTTCGCCACTTCAATCACGTCAGGAATCAGGTCGTAGCCTTCCGGGTGGGCGAGGGTGACGTCCATACCGAAACGGGTCATCAGGCCAATAATGCCCTGCGGCACAGAAAGAGGCTTACCGTAGCTTGGGGAGTAGGCCCAGGTCATAGCAATTTTCTTGCCTTTAAGATTCTCCAGCGACCCGAAGTATTCACGTAACCACGCCAGATCGGCCATCGCCTGCGTAGGGTGGTCAATATCGCATTGCAGGTTAATCAGCGCCGGACGCTGCGGCAGCACGCCTTGCTTGTAGCCATCATCCAGCGCTTCGCCAACCTCACGCATATAAGCATTACCCGCGCCAAGATACATGTCATCGCGAATACCGATAGCATCGGCGCAGAAGGAGATCATATTTGCGGTTTCACGCACCGTTTCACCGTGGGCAATCTGCGATTTTCCTTCGTCGAGATCCTGCTGCGCCAGCCCAAGCAGATTCAGCGCCGAGGCATAGGAGAAGCGGGTACGGGTAGAGTTATCGCGGAATACCGAAATTCCCAGCCCGCTGTTGAACACGTTGGTGGCGATATTTTCCGCACGCAGCGTTTTTAACGCTTCCGCGACGTCCAGCACCTGCTTGAGTTCATCCGGCGACTGTTCCCATGTCAGCAGAAAATCCTTCTCATGCAGATTCGAATTCAGCGTGTTGATTTCCTTAATCAGTTCGTTAACAGTTTTCATATTTCAATCCTGGTCGTGAATGACGGGCTTATTGATTGCTGGTTACCGCTGCGGCAAATGCCAGCGCTGATATTTCACTAACAATAAGCATGCCAATTTCAAAACGACCTGATTAACCGCGGATGAAACAGTGGAATTATGAGAGGGCTGTCACGAAAAAGTAGCCGCTGTGGCGATGGGTAATAAAAATGACGGCGAGCGGTTTTGTTATATGTTTATTTGTACAGGCTGTGTTTTCGCGAAATAAAAGACTTTCGCGAGAAAAGTGCGCCAAATTGATAAAATCATCATCAGAATTATCACATTGATATAAAAATGTGATACCGCCTCCATAATTGACGCAAGAATTGAAAAAGAGAAGGCACCTGCATCAATTATTGCTAAGGGCTGCGGTAGTATCATTACAGAGAAATAAACGTTGTCGTTCACCCAGTTAGCTTTCAGTGAGTGATATTATGATACCTTGCAGTTCGTCATCTATTTTGATGCAGATTCAGCCAACCATTCAACGTTTTGCCCGCATGCTCTCCAGCGTACTCCAGCTTGAAGTTGAGATTGTCGATAATACCCTGTGCCGCGTGGCCGGTACGGGAAGCTACGGTAAATTCCTTGGCCGCAAATTAAATACAGACTCGCGACTTCTTCGTTACATTATTGAAACAAAAAAAGAGAAGGTGGTGACCCATTCGCGTTTCGACCCCTTATGCAAAGGGTGTGAGAGTAAAGAAACCTGCAAAGAAAAGGCCTTCCTGGGTACACCGGTGATTTATCAGGAACAGTGCGTTGGCGTTATTAGCCTGATTGCCCTGACGCGCGAGCAGCAGGAAAGAATCAATGATAACATCACCGAGTTTTCCGATTATGTTCGTCACGTCTCTTCAATATTTGTCTCCCGTTTACTTGAGGATCAGAGCGGCGGCGACAATATCCAGAAAATGTTTTTAACGATGCTTGACAATATGGACCAGGGTGTACTGGTTGTCAGTCAGGAGCAGAAAGTCAAATTTGTTAATCAGGCAGCGTTAAAAATCCTTGGTGTGAGCCAGGGGAATATGGTGGGTAAAGAGATTCACTTTCGGCCTCTGACGTTCGCGCAAAACTTTATTCGCGGTCACGTTCAGCACGTCATTTCTATTGATGATAAGAAAGAGCTTATTATCGGTCAGCTGCATGCCATTCAGGATCAGTGGCTGTTTCTGATGGCGTTTCATCAATCACACTCTTCGGCAGAGATTACCGCGCCGCAGGAAGGGCCGCAGATTGAACAGATGGTCGGCGAGTGTCGCCCAATGCGGCAGTTGAAAAAGCTGATTACCCGCGTGGCGCCCAGCCCATCAAGCGTGATGATTGCCGGGGAAAGCGGAACCGGTAAAGAGGTGGTTGCGCGTGCGGTGCACAAGCTGAGCGATCGCAAAGATAAGCCGTTTATTGCCATCAACTGTGCCGCCATTCCCGAACAGCTACTGGAAAGCGAGCTGTTTGGTTATGTGAAAGGGGCCTTCACCGGCGCGTCAGCCAACGGTAAAACGGGGCTGATTCAGGCCGCTAACCATGGGACGCTGTTTCTCGATGAAATTGGCGATATGCCGCTCACTCTGCAAGCCAAGCTGCTGCGGGCCATTGAATCGCGCGAGATCCAGCCGGTAGGGGCTAGCCATCCGGTACCGGTGGATATTCGAATTATTTCCGCCACCAATCAAAACCTCGATCGGTTTATCGCCGACGGTAAGTTTCGTGAGGATCTCTACTATCGGCTTAACGTCATTCCGTTACGCCTGCCGCCGCTGCGTGAACGTCAGGATGATATTGAACTGCTGATTCACTATTTCCTGCATCTGCATACCCGTCGGCTGGAACTGGTGTACCCGGGCGTAGCGCCGGAGGTGATTACGCTGCTGAAAAGCTACCGCTGGCCGGGTAACATTCGTGAGTTGAGCAACCTGATGGAGTATCTGGTCAACGTGGTCCCATCCGGCGAAGTGATCGATATCTCGCTGCTGCCACCAAACCTGGTGAGCAGCGGTAAAACCGGCGAACGCGAAGGAGCGGCAGGGACAACGGGAGGCAGAGTCGCAAAAGAGGAGGAGGGTGTAACCGGGCTTGAAGAGATGGAACGGCAGATGATACGCGATGCCCTAAGCCGTTATAGCAACAAGAAACAGGCGGCAGACGAATTGGGTATCGGGATTGCCACGCTGTATCGCAAGATCAAAAAATACGAGCTGACCGTTAGCTAAACTCTGGTCCTGGGCTAATGGCTGGAGACAGGAACGCTTTGTCATAATAGAGGAGGAAAGACCCCAACAGATTATACGAGGCTTATCACCTCAAATATCCAATTTAACATAATATACATTATGCGCACTGACGTCTAAGTACGCTTATTGTAGCATCTCAGTCTCACCATCCCATGGTTTCAATTAAGGACCTGCACACATCCACTAAATGCATATCGACTTTCTCACTGCTCCCCGGCATGACGTTGCAATGACCTCCCGAACGAATCACCGCAGCACCCTGTTGATATAACCCTGTAAATCCTCAGACAGAAAATCAAATACCGTTTTACAGGCCTGGCTATGGCGTAAGTCCTCATGCATCACCAGCCAGACGTCGAGATGAAACGCAAAGAATTCAGGCATTATCCTCTGCAACGGCACTGGAAAATCGGCCAGCTGTACCTGACACATCCCGATCCCGGCTCCTGCGCGTATGAGGTTTAATTGTGCAATATCACTGTCAGTTCGCACGTTAAGCCGATCGCGGTTAAGCTGCGGGAATTGCTTAAGCGACTGTAAAATAAAGGGAGTTACAGTATCGAAACCCACAAGCGTATGGGTAAATAGCTCATCAATACTTTCCGGTGCACTATGTCGCGACAGATAATCCGGCGCGGCATGCAGACCTATTTCAATCTTCCCCATCCGACGCGCAATCAGTTGATCCTGCACCGGCGTGGTCATGCGGACGGCAATATCCGCTTCCCGGTTCAGTAAATCCTGAACGCGATTAGACAGAACCAGCTCAACGGCTATCTGTGGGTATGCTTCCTTTATTCTGGCGATCGCCGAAGGCAGAACCTCCGTGCCGATAATTTCGCTGGCAGCGACGCGCACCACGCCGCGTAACCCGGTTTCGCCGGAACTGAAACTGGCAGCCGACCGCTCAATCATCATGGCGGTGTTTTCCATCGTTTGCGCATGGCCTCTCAGCTCGACGGCGGCATCCGTGGCCTGCAGCCCTGTCTGCGAACGGGTAAATAGAACAAGACCAAGGGCTGATTCCAGTGCCGCAATGTGGCGCCCGGCGGTTGGCTGGGTGATGGCAAGCACGCGTGCGGCCCCTGATAAGGACCCTTCTTTCATCACGGCCAGGAAGGTGCGATACCATTCCCACGGGATATTTAGCTTCATACAAAAATGCATACCTGTTGGCTTATATTATGCAATTACATTTAGCCCGCGCGCTCATTAAGATGTCAAGCAGATATCCAACAAGGGTCTGACGATGAAAAACACAAATAAGGTATTCATACTGGGCGCAACGGGCGGGATCGGCGGCGAAATTGCCCGTAAATTGATCCGTAACGAATGGGATGTTCGCGCATTGCGCCGCAGCGTTCCGCAAAACGACGAGCACAATAAACGTATTACATGGTTAAGCGGTGATGCGCAGAATGTAAAACAGGTTGAGGCTGCGGCGTCAGGGTGTAGCGTGATTGTCCATGCCGTTAACCCGCCGGGCTATCGGAACTGGGAACAGCTGGTTTTGCCCATGCTGCATAACACCATCAGCGCAGCGGAGCGAAACGGTGCTTTAATCGTTCTTCCGGGCACGATTTATAACTACGGTCCGGATGCGTTTCCCCTCTTACGTGAAGATTCTCTCCAGAATCCTGTTACCCGAAAAGGAGCCATACGAGTGCAAATGGAGCAGGCACTCGAAGCCTATGCTCAGCGTGGCGGCAAGGTGCTGATTTTGCGGGCTGGCGACTTTTTTGGTCCCCACGCAGGCAACAACTGGTTTTCACAGGGATTGGTCAAACCGGGGCAACCACCGAAGGTAATTAGAAACCCTGGGAAAACCGGCGCAGGCCATCAGTGGGCTTATCTGCCGGATGTCGCCGAAACGCTCGCAGCACTGCTGGCGCGTCGGGATGAGCTCGAGCCGTTTGCCAGTTTCCACATGCGTGGGCACTGGGATCCTGATGGGACAGCGATGACCGCAGCCATAAAGCGTGTCGCGGAGCGTGCCGGTATTAAGGCGAAGGTAAAGTCATTTCCCTGGTGGCTTATCTCTATGATGAGCCCTTTTAACATCACACTGCATGAAATGCGGGAGATGCGCTATCTTTGGGAGCAGAAAATAGAGATGGATAATGCAAAACTTATGGCCTTTTTAGGCCATGAACCGCATACCCCTCTTACCGAGGCCGTGCATGCCACATTAGCTGGTCTGGGCTGTATTTAACATAATCCTAACCTGCACGTTTACAAAGGGTTGAAAGATGTCTGATATACTTCAGCTTTTGAAAAAAGCAGCCCTAAGCAAATGGAAATTGAATTAAATAAAAGCATTAAAGAGAGAATCTTCCATGCTGTCATTTTTGAAGTGATAGCGAACGTTATCATCGCGCTGTCGCTTGCCTGGCTGATGAACGTGTCGATACTCCAGTCAGGCTCGCTGTCCGTGATATCTGCCCTCACCGCGACGGCCTGGAATTTTGTGTTTAATAAACTCTTTGACTCGCTGCAGAAAAAACACCGCTTTCAGCGAACCTTCCTCATTCGTGCACTCCATGCGGTTGGTTTTGAAGCGGGACTGATCGTCACCTTGATCCCTGTTGCGATGGTTATGCTGAATTTAACAATGACTGAGGCATTTTTTGTTGAGATTGGGCTGGTGCTGTTTTTCCTGCCATACACGATGTTGTTTAACTGGCTTTACGACTACCTGCGCTGGACATTTGTTGGGCGGAAACGGTCAGCCATGTAGCGGTTGTGCGCTATAACGCACAATGGTAGACTGGCCCTCTTGATTGACCCTAAGCAGTGAGGCGCCGCGTTATGAAGAAACTTCTTATACTCTTCCCCGTTCTGTGCTTAAGCGGCTGCGTGGATTTGGGTAAAATTGGAACGCATCCGGAAGTGGCTTCCTTCTATATCAATCATCCAAAAAGCCAGGTTGCAGATTGCCTCATATACGCATCAGCCAGAGAACATTTATCGCTGGAATTTGATGATACCCTTCCTGACGGTAGCGAAAGATATAATCTGCAGGATAGCAATCCTACCGATGTTGCCTGGGTCGAAGTCAGTAAATTCAGCGGAAAACAGACTTCCGTAGAATTTTATTATGCGCCTCACGATCCTGGGTTGCATAAATCAATTCTGTCTATAGTGGATCAGTGTAAAAAATGAAGAGGAAGATAAAATGCGTAATCTCCTAACTAAAGGCATTTGCCTTGCGTTAGCGTTGTCCGCAGCCGGGGCGGCTCAGGCCGTTGAGAAAGAGAGCCATGGCGACAAGTTTACCGGGATCACTATTTTCGCTCAAAAAGAGTCTCAGGGAAGCCAATGGAACAGCGTAACGGGTGAAGCGAAATACATGGTCAGCTATAAGGTGACGCTGGATAACGTGTCGGGCAAAAGTATTGAGCCGGGCAAAGATAATAAAATATGTTTCTTCCTGTTTGATAAAACCGGAAAAACATTTATGAGCACCGGCATTCAACTGGAAATGTTGAAAAAATACGAACCACGGGACAACAGAACGGGCGAGGTTTATTTTGCCAGTTCAAACCCTGACGTTTTAAATATGCCATTTGTCCGTTTCGGCATGGGTAAAGACTGCATAAATTGATGTCTGTCACATTGACGCGTTATTTGGCATGTTCGATCCCCCTCTCCTTCTATACTTTTTATTTCTCACTTTTATAAGGAAGGAACAATGTTCGATCATGTGAAATTCGGCGTCAGTGATTATGAAAAAAGTAAAACCTTTTTCCTCCAGGCACTTCGACCGCTTGGCGTGGAACTCATCGATGAAGGCACGCCAGACTACGGTGTAGAAATGAGTGCAGGCGACGTTTCGCTCTGTCTTTTTCAGACCAATGAAAAACCAGCGCCTCTGCATCTGGCGTTTGTGGCCGACACGCGCCAGCAGGTCGATGCGTTTTACCATGCCGCCCTGCGCGCCGGCGGATACGATAACGGCGCGCCGGGGTTGCGGCCATACGGTGAAAATTACTATGCCGCTTTTGTCATCTCGCCTGATGGTCATAACATCGAGGCGGTGTGCCATGCGCCGGAGAGCCCGTAGCTCAACGCTTCTTCAATCACTATCTGAGGTCAACAGGACGGATACTCCCTTTTCCGATACCGCACGGATCCAGTCCTTATCGGTATTATCTTCAACCACAATAGTGTTCACAGAGGAGACATCGCCAATCACGAACGATGACGCGGTGTTTATTTTCTCCGGAGACGCCAGGACAACCGTCTCGGCGGCTCTGCCGGAAAATGCACGTTTGATGCTTGCCTCTTCAAAATCACCGGTGGTCAGCCCTGCCTCAGGGTGGATGCCGGTCACGCCCATAAAGAACAGGTCCGCATGTATATTTTCAATGCCTTCAATGGCCGCTGCGCCGACTGCGACAATCGAGTGTTTATACAATCGACCGCCGATCAGTATCACCTCGATGGAAGGACGCTCGACAAGCCGCAGGGCAATACTCGGGCTGTGCGTCACCACCGTGATGCGTAGGTCAGCCGGTAAAAACGTAATCAGCTCCGAGGTCGTCGTGCCGCCGTCGACGATAACCACCTGGCCTGATGAGATCAGCTGTGCGCCTCTGCGGGCGACCCTTTTTTTCGCATCCATCTTCACCGATTGACGCTCGGCGAATGGCGCAATAGCGGAAGATGAAGGCAGCGCGCCGCCGTGAACGCGCTGCAAACGCCCTTCTGCCGCCAGCTCGCGTAAATCACGCCGGATAGTGTCTTCTGAGACGTCGAAAAGAATGCTGAGCGCCTTAGACTGGACCTGGCCTTCGGCTTCAAGCTTTTCGAGGATCAATTGTTTTCGCTGGCTGGTGAGCATCATGAATTCCTGATGTTGTATGTTTTATCTTGAAGTTGCACGATAATGCTGTTTATGATGATTACTCTACGTAAGGAGGAACAAACGTGCAATCAAAACGTGCAGATGTGCGCATCATTAATAGTGAAACGCTGTCAGATAACTGGTACGTCCTGAAAAAATTCACCTTCGACCTGCAGCGACGCGACGGCGAATGGCAGCGTCAGCATCGGGAAGTCTACGATCGCGGGAACGGCGCGACGATCCTGCTCTACAACCGTGATAAAAAGACGGTGATCCTGACCCGCCAGTTCCGTTTCCCCGTCTTCATCAACGGCCATGAGGACGATTTGATCGAAGCCGCTGCGGGGCTGCTGGACAATATGGATCCCGAAAGCCGCATAAAAGCAGAAGCGGAAGAAGAGACCGGGTTTCACGTTTCACGCGTTCAGAAAATCTTTGAGGCCTACATGAGCCCGGGCTCCGTCACGGAAAAACTCTACTTTTATCTTGCCGAGTACCAGCCTAAAGACAGAACCGGCGCAGGCGGCGGGATCAAGGCAGAGGGAGAAGATATCGACGTGCTGGAAATGACGCTTGAAGAGGCATTACGCGGCATTGAAACCGGCAAGATTGTTGACGGGAAGACCATCATGCTGCTTTATCATGTTGCGCTCAAAGGTATTCTCTAGCCTGCCGCTCTCCGGACACCTGCCGCCGTGCAGGTGTTTGCCTGTGCTATTCTTGCAGAAGCCTGCAAAATGGAGAACCGAAGATGGCCGACTGGAACCCCTCTCTTTACCTGCAATACGGCGCAGAAAGAACGCGACCTGCCGCTGAACTCCTCGCCAGGATCCCGCTGGATGATGTTACCACCGTCGCTGATTTAGGCTGCGGGCCAGGAAACAGCACGGCGCTGTTGAGGCATCGCTGGCCGTCGGCACACATCACCGGGGTGGATAATTCCCCCGCAATGCTCGTGGAAGCACGCGCCGCGCTACCTGACTGCCACTTTGTTGAGGTCGATATCCGACGGTACAGGCCCGAACAGCCGCTGAGCCTGATTTATGCCAACGCCTCGCTGCAGTGGGTCCCTGACCATTACGAGCTTCTGCCTCACCTTGTCTCTCTGCTTAGGCTTAACGGCGTGCTGGCGATCCAGATGCCTGACAACTGGCTTGAACCCACTCACGTGGCGATGCGTGAAGTGGCGCTGGAGCAGGACTACCCTGACCGCGGCCGCGAACCTCTCCCGGGCGTGCATGCCTATTACGATATTTTGTCCGAGGCGGGCTGTGACGTGGATATCTGGCGGACAACCTATTTCCACAAAATGAGCTCGCACCAGGCGATTATTGACTGGGTAAGCGCCACCGGTTTGCGCCCGTGGCTCCAGGAACTGAATGAGAGCGAGCAGAAACGGTTCCTGAAACGCTACCATGAACTGCTCGAAGAGCAGTATCCGCTCCAGGAAAACGGGCAGATACTGCTGGCTTTTCCGCGGCTATTTATCGTGGCGCAACGTCAGCCCTGACCCGGCTATGAGCGGGCTTCTTTGAGCAGTTGCTGAATAACCTTCTCCTGCTGCTCATAATCCCCTTCGCCAAAGGCGGTGTAGCGCAGCTGCCCTTTGGCATCAAAATAGTAATGCGCTGGCCAGTACTGGTTACCGAAAGCATTCCAGATTTGATAGTTGTTATCCGTCACAACCCGATACGGCAACTGCCATTTGGTGACCGCATTTTTTACCGACGAAAGCGGTTTTTCCCAGGGATATTCCGGAGTGTGGACCCCAATCACCACCAGACCCTGCGGCTGATACCTTGTGGCCCAATCCCGCACGTGGGGAAGCGTATGCTGGCAGTTAATACAATCCCACGTCCAGAAATCGATCAGCACAACCTTGCCGCGCAACGATTCAGACGTGACAGGGTCACCGTTTATCCACCCTGTCCCACCGCTGAGCGAAGGCAACTGGCTGCTGGGCTCCGTCATCACTACCGGCTGGAGCTTCACCGGCGCGGCTGCGGGTTTCGCCAGATTTAAGAGCGCGGTCTCCAGACGGTCAGCGACGCCGTTTGCCCCTTTCAGCAGCGAGGTCATCCCCGTCGCGTTTAAGACGACCGCCGCTAACATTGCTACTCCTGCCCCCTGACGAAGTTTCACCATCAGCGCAGACTTGGCTCTTAACGGCGCCATCAGCGTGCGGCCGCCGACAGCGAGCAGGCCCAGCATCAGCGCGCATCCGCTGCCATAGGCGGCCAGCAGTGCGCCAGTGGCGATGGCCGAATGCCCCGCAATGTTAATGCTGAAAATAGCGCCCAGAATGGGCCCCGCGCAGGGAGACCAGAGCAACCCGACCGCAAGTCCGGCCAGAAAAGCCGATGCCGTGCCGCGCGTTTGCCCGCTTCGGGCGTTAAGGACGTTCCCGGCGCCGACTGCAGGGCTCGCCATGCGCTGGGCGAAGGACGGGAAAATTAAGGCCAGCGCGGCGGTAGCCAGGATCAATAGCGCGACCCAGCGCCCGACTATGGTTGCCTCCGTTATCCACTCGCTGGCGACGGTGACGACCATCGCGACCAGGGTGAACATCACGATCATCCCCGCGAGCAGTGCCAGAATATGTCGACGCTGCCCCTGAAAACCGGCGAACAGCAGTGGAATAACCGGGAGCGTACATGGGCTGAGCAGGCTTATCATCCCGCCCAGAAAAGCGATTACCAGAAACATAGTGACCTCACAAAACAAGTCCTGCGACGCTGCAGTGAGGCTATTTCATCGTTCTGATGTGTTCAGGATGTGTGTAAAAGCGCGGGATTTGTCTGGCTCTGTATCACCCCGGCCGGTAGATACAAAGCCGTACAATTAACGGCGCGGAAGCGTAATGGAGACCTGCAGCCCGCCCCCGGCGCGGTTCGCCAGGTTCAGCTTTCCATCAAGCTGGGCGGTGAGCTGCGCGGCAATCGCCAGGCCGAGCCCGGTCCCGCCGGTATCGCGGTTGCGCGATGTTTCAACCCGATAAAACGGCTGTAATACCGCCTCTAGTTCGGCCTCGGGGATCCCCGGCCCGTCGTCCGCAATGTGAATAACCACCTCGCTGTCAGACGAATCATCAATGGCTATTACGGCGCGTTCGCCGAATTTGAGGGCGTTATCCAGCAGGTTGGTCATTACCCGGCGAAGCGCCTGCGGACGCGTGACGATCGGCAGGCGGGCATTGACTGCATGAAACTGCACGTTTTTACCGATGTCCTGATAATCGCAAGCGATGCTGTTGATCCAGGCGTTCAGCTCCAGCTTCAGCGAGGTCTCTTCCAGTGATTCGGATGACCGGGCATACGCAATCCCCTCCCGCACCAGACGCGTCATGCTGTCAAGGTCGTTCAGGAGCTTGTCGCGAAGTTCTGGTTCCCCGGCCATTTCGACGCGCAGCTTCATGCGGGTAATCGGAGTCTGGAGATCGTGCGATATGGACGCCAGGATCTGCGCCCGTTCCCGGAGGTAAGACTGAATGCGCGCCTGCATCGCATTGAAGGCGTGCGCTGCCCGCTGCACCTCAAGCGGCCCTTTCTCCGTCATTGGCGTGCTGGCTGCGGGATCCAGTGAATCCACCGCGCGGGTAAACTGTGAAAAAGGCCGCACCACCTGTCGCACGGCGAACCAGGAGCATGCCGCCAGAAGCAGCAGCTGCAGGATGAGCACAGCGGGCAGCCAGCTGGCGACAGGCGGCATGCGCGGGATCAGATCAATGGTCAGCGGCGCGCCATCGCTGAGCGTCAGATGTGCCTGAATATGCGAAATGGCACCGGGAACCGCGGTAAAGCTGAGCGGGTACTGTGCCGCCAGCGTCGCTTTCAGGGTGCGGATGGCATCCTGCGAACGCTTATCCGTCGGCGCGGATCCGGGCTCACCGGTGCCCAGGATATAGCGGTAGTTACCTCGTTCAAGTCGCGGAAGCCATGCGGCGCGTTCGCTGGCCGGTAACCGGTTTAAAATGGCGACGCTGGTTGCGACATCGTTTTCCAGATTACCGAGCATCACCGTGCGGGCGCTGTGCATTCGTTCAACCATGACCAGCGTCAGGCTCAGGGCGTTAGCCAGCAGCAGACCCGGCAGCACGACCATCAGCAAACGGGCCAGCAGCGAGCGTGGCCAGAGGGTCATTCGTTAACCTCTTTGATGATGACCGGCATCGTAAAGACGTAGCCTTCGCTGCGTACGGTTTTGATATAGGCCGGCGTGCGGGCATCTTCATTCAGACGCTGTCGAACCCGGCTTACCAGCAGGTCGATGGAGCGTTCAAACAGCTCGGCGTCGCGACCCTGCGTCAGGTTGAGCAGCTGGTCCCGGGTGAGCACGCGCTGAGGATGGTCAAGGAAAACGCGCAGCAGGCGATATTCGGCACCGCTGAGCGCCACAATCACCCCTTCCGGATCGATTAAGTGCCGGGCGACGGTATCGAGCTGCCATTCACCGAACATCACCAGCCGCCCTGCTTCCGTTACCTGTAAATTGGGCGGCATCGTGCGAAAGCGCCGTAAAATGGCCTTGATGCGCGCCAGGAGTTCGCGGGCGACGAAAGGCTTCACCACGTAGTCGTCCGCGCCCATCTCCAGGCCGAGGATCCTGTCCGTCTCCTCGCTGCGCGCCGTGAGCATCAGGACTGGCAGATCTTTATGTTTGCCGCTGCGCAGCTGTCGGCATAGCGTGAGACCGTCATCGCCGGGCATCATCACGTCCAGCACCACCAGGTCGATATGCTGTTTATCCAGCACGACGCGCATCTCCTTGCCGTTGGCCGCGCCCGTGGCGCGATAGCCAGACTTGACGAGATAGTCGACAATCAGTTCACGTATATCCCTGTCGTCATCGACGACAAGGATGTGGTCAGTATGCTCCACCGAAATCTCCAGACCGAAGGGTAACGTACTGAAAATAGCACATTTCAGAGTTTATCAGCGTCGACAACGGCCTTAACGAAATCCTGCGGATCTTCCTGAGGCGGGTTGTGCCCCACGGTTGCCCCGAAGGTCCGGTGCTCATATTTGCCGGTAAATTTACCCGCATAGGCCTGCGGTGCCGGGTGCGGCGCGCCGTTGTTTCCGCCTTCGATGGTGATGGTTGGGACGGTAATGTTCGGCAAGGCGGCCAGTTTTTGCTCGTAGCCGTCATATTTCCGCTCCCCTTTTTCCAGCCCTAAGCGCCAGCGGTAGTTGCTGAGCGTCACCGCGACGTGATCCGGGTTATCGAGCGATTTGGCGCTGGCGTTAAAGACAGCATCGCTAAATTTCCAGTCAGGCGATGCCTGCGACCAGATCAGGCGAGCGAAGTCATGCGTGTTTTTGGCATAGCCTTCTGCGCCGCGCGCGGTGGCGAAATAGAACTGATACCACCACTGCTGCTCTGCTTTTGGCGGCAGCGGCTGTTTACCAATCTGCTGGCTGCTGATGAGATACCCGCTTACCGAGACCAGTGACTTCACGCGCTCTGGCCACAATGCCGCAACGATATCCGCCGTACGAGCTCCCCAGTCGTATCCCGCGAACACCGCCTGCCTGATATTCAGGGCGTCCATCAAATTCACAATGTCTTTCGCCATGGCCGAAGGCTGGCCGTTGCGCGGCGTTTTTGCTGACAGGAAGCGCGTGGTGCCGTAGCCGCGCAGCGAAGGCACAATGACCCGGTAGCCTTTTGCCGCCAGCGCGGGTGCGACCTCGGCGTAGCTGTGAATATCGTAGGGCCAGCCGTGTAGTAAAATGACCGGTTGGCCATCTTTGGGGCCGATGTCGACATAGCCGATATTCAGATCGCCGGCATTAATCTGCTGTGGATGATCAAAGGCGGCCGCGACGTTTGTGCCGGTGGCTTCGGCCTGGCAGGACATCACGGTGGCAAGCGAAACGGTCATTGCAAGGGCTGAGTAAGCAAGTTTGCTGAACATGTTGGTATCTCCGGTTGAGTACAATTCACGGGGATATAACAACACCTCAATGTATAGCGGATATGTGCGAAAGCGGGTTTATTGCAAGCCTGTGTATGCATCAGCGACGCGGATACAGTGTGATACAAACACAGGCGTTTTAGCTTAAAGAGAGAGGCGGTAGCGGACGTAGTCGTCAGCCTCGCCGTATTTGTCATAAAGTTTACGCGCCGGGTTGTTCTCCCGGGTGACCCAATACAGTTTTGCCCACCCTTCGCGCTTGCCTTCCGCTATCAGGGCATCAATGAGCGCCTTCCCGGCACCCGCTCCCCGTTCGGAGGCATCAACGAAAAGATCCTCCAGGTAGCAAACGGGGGCCGTTGACCAGGTGCCTTCGTGGAGAATGCACATCGCGAAGCCGATGACCTTTTCGTCTTTCTCTACCACGCGGCAGAACATCGGGGAATGCGCGGAGAGCGCCCTTTCCCACGTCGATACGGTAACCGACTCATCGAGAAAGCAGTCATAAAAATGGGTGTAGCCGTCCCACAGCGGTCGCCAGTGGGAGTAATCGTCTGCGCGTAAAGGTCTTACCGTGACAGCCATGCGTTCCTCACATTACACATTGATCGCCATTTCAAAACAGCGTAAATCAGCGCCCGCCATCCGCGAGTGATGATATTTTTCGCTCAGCGTAGCAAACCCCAGCTTCTGGTAAAACGACCGGGCGTTAGGCGTTGCATCGAGCGTCAGGCGGGTTATCCCCCGGCTGCGGGCCTCCTTTTTGAGCGCCTCGATAATCCGGGTCGCCATGCCTTTACCGGATGCCGCAGGCAAGGTGAATATCGCCTCCAGGCAGTGGGTATCCAGATCCAGATAGCCGGTTGCCGCAATCTCGCCCTTTTCATCTTCCACCACGTAAAATGGGTATTCAATGACCATTTGCCGGTAGCGTTCGGGCATCAGATCGGGCGTCCAGCGCGCAATGACGTCCGCGTCGTAACTGGCTTTACAGCCGTGACGGATCGCCTGATTGCGAATATTCCAGAGTATTTCGGCTTCCTGCGGCTTCGCTTTTCGTAACGTCATATCACCTCTTTAACGGCTATTTAACCGGATTTCACGTGCCAGTCTGGCAAGCCGCTGAGTGCGACAGTAGAGGGTAAACAGCACAAAGCCGCTGCTGTTCATCACTACCCGACAAAGTAACAGCGCGAAGCATGCAATGGCCAGTGGCCAAAGGCTTCCGTCATGAGAAAACAGGAGATGCAGCGCCTGAACGAGAGTCATGACCAGCAGAATGATGAACACAGCCATAAACCCCAACAATCCCGACGTCTTCCCTCGGGCCAGAAGAACGCTGATAACAATGAGCGCGCCTGTCATTAATAATGATGGTACGAAAAAGCTCGGTGCATGGTGTAAAGGTGACAACCCCCGCAACGCGCTGAGAAAAGGCAGCAGATTTAACGCAAACGCCACTAAAAACAGAGGTAACAGCGCCGCTACCGGGTAAGGATTTTGACGCGGAAGCTCGCCGAGGGGGTCAGAAAAATACTGTTTCTCTTTGCCATGCTGAAGGAGATCCTGAAAAACCCGTCCGGTTAAAAGAGCCAAAAAACTCATCAATATTTCCCCATCAAAGAAATAATGCCCATTTTTGGTAGTGAATAAACCCAGCGTGCCTCAACTGAATGTGATAGAGATGAAAATACCAGAACGCAAACAAAATCATAACGCTTAAATATGGAGATCCGCGGATGACGATACCTACCCTCACGACAGAACGCTTGCTGCTAAAACCGCTGGTTGCCGAAGATGCCGCCCAGATACAAAAGCTGTATCCGCGCTGGGAGATCGTCCGCTATATGGTCTCTTCCGTGCCCTGGCCCTACCCGGATAACGGCGCGGAAAACTATGTTAACAACGTGGCGCTGCCGGATATGGCAAAAGGGATTGCCTGGTTCTGGAGCATCCGCCGTCGCGAGGTGCCGGACGCGCTGATGGGCATGATCTGTCTGTACGATGTGGAAGATAACAACCGCGGGTTTTGGCTGGCGCCGGAGTTTCAGGGACAGGGATATATGCGCGAGGCCAGCATTGCCGCAACGGATTACTGGTTTAATACGCTGAACAAGCCCGTACTGCGCGCGCCGAAGGCCGCTACCAACAGCCGCTCCCGTCGTATTTCAGACAGTAGCGGCATGCGGCTTATCAGAACGGAACAGAAAGCGTACGTCAGCGGCATGCTCGATTCCGAGCTGTGGGAAATCACCCGCGACGAATGGAACGCCCGTCAGGTCAGCTGATAGCGCTTATCCGGCATCAGCCTTTCCGGAATGTTCTCTTCATCGTTCATCTGCAGCAGATCGCGTTCCATCATGTTGCAGATGGCGTCCAGCGGCAGGTCGTTATTTTCTGTGCCAAACGGATCTTCCAGCTCTTCCGCCAGGGTATCCAGCGAGATAAAGGTGTAAGAGATGAGGGCCGAGACAAAGGGCGTCATGTAGTGCAGGTCCACGACCAGCGCGAACGGCAGCATGATGCAGAACAGATACACCGTGCGGTGCAAAATCAGCGTGTAGGCGAACGGCACCGGCGTTGTTGCAATACGCTCGCAGCCGGAAAGGACGATAGACATATCGTTCAGACGGTTGTTCAGGCTGTGGAACAGAATGTCTGAGAGTTGCCCGTTACGCCGCCGCACGGCCAGCCACTCCCCCATGATCAGCAAAATACGGTTCGCCGGCGAGTTGGCGTCCATGACTTTACGTAAATCATCCGCAGCAAGATAGCGAGAGAGTTGCTCAGCGCTCAGTTCCCGGCGCAGGGTCATGCGCAGGCAGTTGGCGAAAGCAATCTGCAAACGGACAAACTCGCCCAGGTGCTTATCGTCTGGCAAGGTGTTTTTTACCTCGCGAAACAGCGAGCGTGCCGCTATCATCAACTGCCCCCAAAGCAGCCGGGCTTCAACGTAGCGGGAATAACAGGCGTTGTTCCTGAAACCCAGAAAGATAGCGATCGCCACGCCGAGAATGCTAAACGGCGCCACGGTAAATTTGATGCCCAGCGAGGAATACCACGGCAGCATCAGGATAACGGCGATAGAAAGCAGGAAGTTGAGCAGCAATCGGGTATAGATCTTAGGAAATACCGAACCGTGCCAGACGAAAATCAGTTGTAGCCAGTGCTGTTTAGGACGAACAATCATAGTGAGATTCAGGAAAGAAAAGAGCGCGGCTATTAAACGTGATCCCCCTCACAGTTGCAAGCATGTTAATGGAACATTGCATTTTCTCACCTGATTAGCGAAATCTGCACGGTGCTAAGGTTCGTTTTTAAAAACAGGGTAAATAGTATGTTGTAACTAAATGATATCGTATTTAAACCCGGCCGAAGCCGGGTGAACTCACTAGCAAAGCGGTTTAACCGCGACGCGCATGCCCTTCAGCAGAATGGCATCCAGGTCCAGCGTGACCTGGTCGACAAGACCGCTCACCTGCGTCAGATCCTGCTCCCAGTGCTCGCTCACGCTCAGCACCGAGTGCACCAGCTCGCGGGTGCTCAACTGGCGATCCCGGTGCTGCGCCCAAAGCTGCTGATAACGTTCCAGCCAGGACGCATCGTCCTGCACCGGATAGCTCTCCCCGTTACGCTCCGCGCGATAAAATGCGATCAGCGCCGCTAAGGCAAACGTCAGGCGCGCAGGTAATTGTCCCGTCGCCTTCTGCCCCGCCAGCAGCTGCGGCAGGATGCGAGTGCGGTATTTGGTCATGCCGTTGAGCGCGATGGAGAGCAGCTGGTGTCTGATGTAGGGGTTACGAAAACGCCCTGTGACCGCGCTGGCAAAAGATTCCAGCTCTTCACGCGGCAGATCGAGCACCGGGATAATTTCCTGATAAATCGCTTTCTCGACGAACGCGCACACCTCTGCATCGTTCATCGCCTCGCCTACCGTGTCCAGCCCCGCCTGGAAGGCGACCGGCACCAGCGCGGTGTGTGCCCCGTTCAGGATGGCGACCTTGCGCTCTTTATAGGGTTTGATGTCATCGACAATCAGCACGTTCAGCGGGTGCTTATCCAGACGAAGCTCGCGCGCAAGGGATGCCGGGCCCTGAATCACAAACAGATAGAAATGTTCGGCCGTATCAAGGAACCCATCGTGGTAACCCAGCTCCGCTTCCAGCGTGGCCACTTCATCGCGCGGGTAGCCCGTCACGATACGGTCAACCAGCGTCGAGCAGAAGCTGTTGGCGTCGTTTAGCCAGCGGGTAAAGGCGGCAGGCAGCGCCCACTCCTGCGCATAGCGCAAGACGAGTTCGCGCAACGCATCGCCGTTGTAGTCAATCAGTTCACACGGAATGATGACCCAGCCTTTGTCCGGCGCGCCGTTGAAGTGGCTAAAGCGCTCAAACAGCAGCCGCGTCAGCTTCGCCGGATAGCTCACCGCGGGGGCATCGTCGAATTTGTCACCCGCGTGGTAGCTGATGCCGGCTTCGGTGGTGTTCGAGAAAACAAACCGCATGTCCGGATTGTGAGCCAGCTTCAGAAACGCGTCATAGTCGTCGTAGACGCTGATTTCACGGTTAACGGAGCGGATAAGTCGGGCGTCGCTCACCGCCTCGCCCTGCTCATTCAGGCCACGAATAATCGTGGTGTACAATCCATCCTGCGTGCTTAGCGACGGCGGGAAGTCGCTTTTGATCGGGCGAACGATGACCACGCCGGCGTTAAGATCGGTATGTTCGTTCAGCAGGTCGATTTGCCAGTCGATGAAGGCGCGCAGGAAATTGCCTTCACCAAACTGAATGATACGTTCCGGATAGTGCGCACCGGGAAAATCACGACGGTTGAGAGTGTCCACGTTGGGTTCCTTTTATAATTAGTCATACAGCCTGATAAGATTGGTACGATAACTTATCAAAACTTAACGACCAGAAACCCTGTTTTGATCAATCCGCGGTGCGGTTGTGCAAAATAATTATAAGAACTTATAAAACACGGACGTGGCCGTCATAGCTCCGTCCGGCATCAGCGCATAGCGCGGGATCTCACCGACCTTTTGCCAGCCGGCGCGCTGGTAGAAGGTTTCGGCCCCGCTGCCGGTGGAGGTATCAAGTACCAGAACGGAGATGTTCCGGGCACGGGCCTCAACTTCAAGCGCTTCCATCAGCGCCATCGCGGCCCCTTTCCGGCGCGCTTTCTCATGAACCAGCAGCTTCGCCACGTCCGCGCGGTGCGGCTGGTTTTCCGGCTGGTCGACGATCAGCTGCACCGTGCCAATAATGCCGTCCTGCGGGTCGACGCAGGCCAGCACGAGACGCTCGTTGCGTCCTGCGCTTTCTGCCATACCGCGCCAGAAAGAGCGGGCCTTATCGAGGCTAAAGGGAAGCATAAAACTGACGGATGCCCCGCCGTTTACGCAGTTTTCGAGGATCCCGGCCAGCGTATCAAGATGGGTAAGGATTTCTTCCCGGGTGAGGGTTTTTATTTGCAGTGAGGTATTCATTGTTTTTCCTTACGTTGAATACGCTCACTCTGCATTTAACATCTTCTTAACGCAAACGGATCTGACATAGGCTTTTATTATGTCAACGGGACCGCTGGCGCTGCTGCTTCATGGCATACATCTTGTCATCGGCATCCTTCAGCCACTGGTGAAGATCGTTACCGTTATGATCGAATTCACTCAGCCCCCATGAGAACAGCAGCGACCACGGGTGAAGCTTCCGGGCGTTGTAGTTTTCCACCTGCTCGGCAAGATACTGCATCGCAATCCAGGCGCCCTGCTCGTCGGTATCCGCAAACAGCACGGCGAACTCATCTCCGCCGTAGCGCACCAGCAGATCAGCCTCGCGGAAGGAGGCGCGCATCAGCTGCGCCATGACCTTCAGCGCCTTATCCCCTTCCTTGTGGCCGTAGCGATCGTTAATTTCCTTGAAGCGATCCAAATCCAACCAGGCGAGCGTTAGCGGCTCAGCCCGGCGTCGGGCAACGGAAAGCGTGAATCTCACGAGCTGATTAAAGCCGCGACGGTTGAATAACCCGGTTAACTCATCCGTGGTCGCCGCGCTGATTGCGGCAAATTCATCTTCGGCCAGCGCGCTAAGATCGCCCAGAACGGCAAGATCGGCCGCGGAAAATTCCCGGGGCGCGTAATCAATCAGACACAGCGAGCCCACGCTTGCGCCATCGCGCAAGCGCAGCGGGAAGCCCGCATAGAAACGCACGCGAGGTTCACCGGCCACCAGCGGATTATCCGCAAAACGATCGTCCTGCAGCATATCCCCAACCACCAGCGGTGCTTCGGTGAGGATCGTATGGCCGCAAAACGAGATGTTACGCGGAACGGTGTCGGGCGCCTGACCGTCGGCCGACTTCACGATCAGTGAATGCTCGTCAATGAGGTTGACCATCGCCAGGGGTACCTGGAAGAAGCGTTTCGCCAGGCGCGTGAGCCGGTCGAATGCCGGGGAACTGTCGATCTCAAGTAGGCCCGATTCGCGCAGTGAATTCAGTCGGTCCTTTTCATTTTCAGGGGTTGCAGGTGCTTTCATAATGTCTCCTGACGTAAAGCTTTACTAAAAGCGTAGCTTAAACAGAGACATTGTCAGTGTGTTAAGCCGCTTACTATTCACGTCAATGCCTTATGACGATTAACGCAGCTCTGTTTCGCTCCCGGCGGGCGCAGCAACGTGCTCGTCCGATACCCGGGCGCTGGTGCGGTTTCGACCCGCTTTTTTTGAACGATAAAGATGATCGTCCGCTTCGGTCATCAACGCGTTGAAGACCTCGGTCAACTGCCATGACTCAGACTTTCCGCTCCCGAGGCCAATACTCACCGTAAGATGGAGCGTTTGCTGACGCCATGTAAAAGGATGATTGGCAACGGTCGTTCTGATACGTTCAGCCAGCGCGTAGCCGCTTTGCGCATCGCCAGAGTTGACCACCACTGCGAACTCTTCTCCGCCCATGCGCGCGACCATTCCGTCTTCCCCGACCACCTGCTGAACCTGGCGGGCAAACGACGCCAGTACGCGGTCCCCACACTCGTGGCCGTAGTTATCATTAATGCTTTTGAAGTAATCGATATCCAGCAGCATGACGGTCAGAAAACGCGAATGGCGGTGCGACTCTTCATGCTTAAGCGCCTCATAAAGCCCGGAGCGCGAATAGACGTGCGTTAAGAAGTCATAATCCGCCCGCAGCGAAACCTGGCGGATAAGTGAATTAATCGCTGCCATGCTCACGGACACCATCACCGGGCAGATCGCCATCGTGGCAATACCCAGCCGGGCTGAGAACATCATGGGGGTCGTAAACGGCGTCGCCACGGCAATGTTGATTACCGAGTTGGCGACCAGAATGATTTCAACTGCTCCCGTGATAAACGTCAGCAGGCAGGTCGCAGGCAGCGAGTAGCGAACCGCACACCAGATAAGCGCGGGCAGCGGAAAGGCGAGACTCCCCGCCCCGCCAATCACCACCGACGCGGCCACCGAGACGAGCAGCGCAATAACCGGTAACAGCTGCTCCAGACGTAGCCTGAATTCACGCACGGGCATGCCTATAGTGAGCATACACGGCACCACCAGCACGCCGGTTGAGAACTGCTCGCTAAACCAGTCGGCAAACAGCGGCCAGAAGGTATGACTGTCGATCCCGACCGACCCTACCGCGCCGAGCAGCGCGCAAAGCAGCGCCGCTATCAGGCAGTAGTTAAACAGGCGTAACGCGTTAAGCGGATCGGGGGTTTTCTTCAACAGCCGCCTGTCGCGCTGAACCAGCACGGCGACCACGACGATAAAGATCATGTTAGACAGGTTAATCACCACCGAGGCCATACCCCAGTTGGTCGTCACCGCGTCGTACAACAGCATCGCGACATAGCACACCGTATAGTAATGCAGACGATTCAGGTAAACATAGCGGGCGAAGATCCCTGCCATCACGCCATTCAGCGGCCAGAACAGCGACAAGGCCTCAACCAGCCGGAGTTCCGCACCCACAAAATAGAATAAGGTGGTGAGAATAAAGATCGTCGCTGCATTACGCAGCGGCGCGTCCGGTTGAAAGAACCTGAAGGCAGTGAGAGCAGAACGCATTAAATATCATTCCATATGATAGCTTATGGCAATTATTGCGGTCGTCAGCGTTGTCGGGACTAACTTAGGATGCATCTATAACACAATTACAACAGGAGCATAACTCGTCAAATTTGGGTGTTCATCTGTAACACCAGCCAATGGTGGATCACGCCGACGATGTAATGCTGCTGTTGCGCCGTGAGTGCAACCCCCGCCGGAATGCTGTGCCACTTAGCCAGGCAGCCCCGACAGCAGGTGGCCGTAGCGTGCTGGGCGATAAACACCGGATGACCGCGCATGGGAGTCTGCTTACCGTCGTTTGCGGGGTGTGCAGGCGCAAGGCGCTTTTCGACAAAATCAGCGGCATGCTGGTCAATGGTGTCGGGGCCTTTGTCCCAGCAGTACCGGCGTTCCTTCTCGCCTAAGCGAAAGCGCGAACGAAAGGTCGATCGCGCCAGGCGGGAAAAGAGAGGATCCAAATCAGACATCAGTATACGGACCGCCCCAGACGCTGGGTCAGTTTCTCCAGAACCGCCACGCCGGCGAGTGAATTTCCCGTTTCATCCAGCTCCGGGCTCCAGACCGCAATCGCCATTTCATGCGGCACAATCGCCACGACCCCGCCGCCGACGCCCGATTTCGCCGGTAAGCCGACGCGCCAGGCAAACTCCCCGGCGTTTTGATACATCCCGCTGGTTGCCATCAGCGCGTTAACCTGGCGGGCCTGTAGCGGTGATACCACTTCCTGATCGAGATGCGGCGCGTGCCCCTGGTGCGCCAGGAACAGAAACGTTTGAGCCAGCTCAACGCAGCTCATTTTCAGGGCGCAGTAATGGAAGTAGTTTTGCAGCACGGTCGCCACGTCGTTATGGAAGTTGCCGAAGGATTTCATCAGCCACGCGATGGCCGCGTTACGGGCGGAGTGTTCAAACTCAGAGCGTGCCACCAGCGGGTCGTAGGCAATATCGTCAACGCCCGAAAGCTGGCGAACAATTTCAAGCATGCGCTGGCGCGGCGCGCTGAGGCGGCTTTGCAGCATGTCGCAGACCACCAGCGCCCCGGCGTTAATAAACGGGTTTCGCGGTTTGCCCTGTTCGATTTCGAGCTGGAGCAGTGAGTTAAAAGGCTGGCCGGAAGGATCTTTGCCCACGCGCTGCCAGATCTCGTCTTCTTCATACTGGCGCATCGCCGCAACCAGACTCAGCACCTTAGAAATGGACTGAATGGAAAAACGTTCTGCCGCATCGCCGGCCTGGAACCGCTGTCCGTCGATGGTACAGATAGCAATCCCCAGCTTATTCCCGCTGACCGAGGCAAGGGCCGGAATATAGTCGGCAACCTTCCCCTTTCCCAATAACGGACGAACCTGCGCCAGAATCTCGTCCAGCATCTCATTATGGATGACCGCAGCCACACTTTGCTCCTTGCCCTCAGGCTAAAACGGGCTGCGAGTATAACAGAGGCTTATGTATTGCGTCAGGCGCTAAGACGAAAACGCGAAACGGCCTGCAATAAAAGATCGGATTGCTTTTGCAGACGTTCCGAGGCCTCCGAGGCGTCAGAGACCAGCCTGTCCGTCTGGCGTGAGACCTGATTCAGCGCCTGAAGCTGACGCGTCATCTGATGAATACTCTCCCCCTGGCTGAGCGTGGCGGTGGAGATCTCATTCAGCAAACTGCTTAAATTGCCCACCAGACCGGTGACCTGCTGCAAATTCTCCTCCATCAGGGTAACGGCGCGGGAGCCGTCCTCAATGCCCTGCAGGGAGCGGTTGATCAACGCCTGGATGGTCTGCGTCGAGTGGCTGCTCTTTCTGGCTAACAGTCCGACCTCCCGGGCGACGACGGCAAAGCCGCGCCCCTGGTTTCCGGCATGGGCAGCCTCAATGGCGGCGTTCAGCGCCAGGATGTTCGTCTGAAACGCGACGCTGTCGATCATCGCCACGATCCCGCGCATCTCTGAAGATCGGTCGACGATCGCCTGCATCGACGCATTCACGGTAGACATCATTTGGTCGCCGCCCGCAGCAGCCTGACGCGCTTCATCCGCCCGCGAGCTGGCGAGCCGGGCATAGCCGGTGTTCCCTTCCACATGGGTTTCCAGCGCCGCGATATGCGCCGTTACGTCCTCCAGCTCTTTCGCCTGGCGCGCCGACTGCTGGTACAGCTTCTGGTTACCCTGCGCGAGGGCGCCAATGTTCTCCACCATGGTGGCGGTCGCATGGCTAACCTGGGTTACCAGCTGCTGCAGGCCGTGCTGCATGGTGGCAATACTGTCGCTAAGCTGCCCGACTTCCCGGTTAAAGCGCCTGACGTCCGGCGGCGTGGCGGAGAGATCCCCCGCCGCCAGCTGGTTAATATGCGCAATGAGCCGGCGCAGCGGCGTAATCACCCACCGGGACATGCCAAACCAGACGGCAGCGGCGATGGCCAGCAGGAGCACCGGCGCAAACATAAATAACGTTTGCAGCCCGGAGAGCTGCGCCATCAGGCTTTGACGCCCCTGCATGGCCTGCTTCTCGCTTGCCTGCTGATAGCGCGCATAGTTGTCGTTAAAATCAGTCTGAAAAGCCTGAGACGGTACGGCAAAAAAAGCGTCGATGGTGTTGGTTTTCATCAGCCCTTGCGCCTGCTCCTCGATCGCGCCGTAGAAAAGCTGATAGCTGTTCACCAGGGCATCGTCTTTCGGCGGGTTCAGCGCCAGCCAGGCCTTCCACGCCTGCTGAGAAACCGCCAGCGCCTTTTGCGCGTCATCCATCAGGCTGTGCCAGCTTCCGTCGGAGCCGGTCTCTTTATCCTGCATAAACCAGACGCCGGCGCGGTTAAGCAGATCGCTTGCGGCCAGAAGGGAGACGCGGGCCAGATCCAGCCTGCTCTGCTGCTGCCAGGCCAGCAGATTGCGCTGCTCGTTGCGCTGGGCTTCGTTCAGGGAGGCGTTAAGCAGGAATGACGAGGAAAGCTGCAGCGCGGAGAAAAGGCCAATGATACAAAAGATACCCGTCAGCAGGCCAAAACGACGAGGAGTGAGACGCTGCGCAATACGGCGAAAAATTTGCGTTAGGTTCATGATTTTCTTCATTAACAATGCGTTAGACGCGTGGGAGTCTACGAAATGAAAATGACAGAACCATTGCAGAGAAATGACAACGGCCCTCGTGATGAGGGCCGAATAAATTACACGCGATCCTTCCACACCGTCTGCACGTTGCAGAACTCGTGAAGGCCAAAGTGGGAAAGCTCGCGGCCAAAGCCGCTTTTCTTGACGCCACCGAAGGCAACGCGCGCGTCGCTGGCGCTATAGCCGTTGATAAACACGCCGCCGCACTCCAGCTCGCGCGAGAATTTATCCGCAAGGGCTGCGTCAGCGGTAAAGACGGTGGCAGACAGGCCAAAGTCGCTATCGTTGGCAAGCGTCAGGGCGTGCTCCGCGTCTTTCGCAACCGTAATGGCCGCGACCGGGCCAAACAGCTCCTGGCGGAAGGCGGTCATCTCAGGCGTCACGTTGCCGAGCACGGTCGGGGCGTAATAATTGCCCTCACCGCTGATTTTCTCCCCGCCCAGCAGCAGCGTTGCCCCTTCTGCCAGCGTGGCCTGCACCTGCTGATGCAGTTCATCCCGTAGGTCGTAACGCGCCATCGGGCCAATAAAGTGCTCTTCCCGATCCGGTGCGCCCAGCTTCAGCGCAGAAATGGCCTCGACAAAACGTTGGGTAAAGGTCTCTGCGATACCCTCCTCGACGATAAAACGCTTCGCCGCGGCGCACACCTGCCCGGTATTCTGGTAGCGCCCCGCCACCGCCGCCTTCACGGCAAGATCGAGGTCGGCATCGTTGAGAACGATAAACGGATCGGAACCCCCCAGCTCAAGCACGCATTTTTTCAGCGCAGCCCCGGCCTGCGCGCCAATTGCCGCGCCGGCACGCACGCTGCCGGTGACGGTCACCGCCGCAATACGCCGGTCGTTAATCGCCTGGCTGACGCCGTCATTGGTGGCATTCACCCAGCCAAAAACGCCGGCCGGAATACCGGCGTCAGCCGCTATCTGCGCAATCAGTTCGGCCGAGCCGAGCACGTTTGGCGCGTGCTTGAGCAGATAGCTGTTTCCCGCCAGCAGGATGGGCACCGCGCCGCGCAGCACCTGCCAGAGCGGGAAGTTCCACGGCATCACCGCGAGAATCGGCCCCAGGGGACGGTATTCAATCACCGCGTTATGGTTTTCCACCAGCGTGGGTTCCGCACGCAGCATCGCCGGGCCGTGCTCGGCATACCAGTCGCACAGCGCGGCGGATTTTGCCACTTCCGCCCGCGCCTGCAGGATGGGTTTTCCCATTTCACGGGAAATCGTCTGCGCCATCTCTTCAGCGCGGTTTCGCAGCGCGGCGCCGAGATCGCGCAGCTTCTGCGCCCTGTGGGAAACGCTTTCGCGACGCCACTGGCGATACCCCGCGTCGGCCTGAGAAATGGCGCGTTCAACCTCTTCCGGCGTCGCCCACGGATACGCGGCGAGGGTTTCACCCGTTGCCGGGTTAACAGAGAGGGCATGTGTAGCAGATGAATAAGTCATGTTGTTCTCCACGTATTTCGGTTGATTGATTGTGGTCCACTCTGCTATTTCTTAAAAATGAATAATATTAACCACCTTGTTCACGAAACGAGAATGCTATGGACTTAACCCAGCTTGAAATGTTTAACGCTGTCGCGCAGACGGGCAGCATCACTCAGGCGGCGCAGAAGGTGCATCGCGTGCCGTCCAACCTGACGACCCGCATCCGCCAGCTGGAAGCTGACCTGGGCGTTGAGCTGTTTATTCGTGAGAACCAGCGTTTGCGTTTATCCCCCGCCGGGCATAACTTCCTGCGCTACAGCAGGCAGATCCTCGCCCTGGTGGATGAGGCGCGCATGGTCGTGGCAGGCGATGAACCGCAGGGGTTATTTGCCCTCGGCGCGCTGGAGAGTACCGCCGCCGTGCGCATCCCTGAAACGCTGGCGCTGTTTAACCAGCGCTACCCGCGCATTCAGTTTGCCCTTTCTACCGGGCCATCCGGGACGATGATTGACGGGGTGCTGGAGGGAACCTTAAGCGCCGCCTTTGTGGACGGGCCTCTGTCGCACCCGGAGCTGGAGGGTATGCCGGTCTACCGGGAAGAGATGATGTTGGTCACGCCTGCCGGGCAGGCGGAAGTCTCACGCGCCGCAGAGGTCAGCGGCAGCGACGTTTACGCCTTTCGCGCGAACTGCTCGTACCGTCGACACCTGGAAAGCTGGTTTCATGCGGACAGATCCACGCCCGGCCGCATTCACGAGATGGAGTCCTATCACGGCATGCTCGCCTGCGTTATTGCGGGTGCGGGCATCGCGCTGATGCCGCGCTCGATGCTGGAAAGTATGCCGGGACACCATCAGGTTGAAGCCTGGCCGCTGGCGGAAAACTGGCGCTGGCTCACCACCTGGCTGGTGTGGCGGCGCGGGGCGATGACCCGCCAGCTGGAAGCCTTTATAGCGCTGCTAAACGAACGTCTACAACCAGCGCCTTCTCCATAAACAGGCTGAGCGGATCGTCAACGTACGGGGCAAACGCCGGGCGCATTTCGTATCCGCACTGCTCGTAAAGTCGCACCGCGGCGCGCTGTTTGATGCCCGTCTCCAGCCGTACCGTATGGCAATGACGGCTCAGGGCCTCATCTTCCAGGGCGGCCAGCAGCGTCTCGCCGAGGTGCTGCCCACGATGAGCCGGATCGATGTAGACCCGCTTCATCTCCCCCGTTCCGTCGCCGTTGAGCACGATGGCCCCGCAGCCGACCGCCTGAAGCTGCTGGTCGCGAATGACCATCAGGATAAGCGAGGCTTCCGGCAGCGCAGCCAGGTCGAGCAGATGATTGCTTTCGGCGGGATAGAGTTCGCTCTGGTAGCGGTCAAGCGCCGCGATCAGGGTGAGAATGTCCGGATGACGTGCAGATGCAGAGGAAATGGAATACATGGCAGGCTCCTTGCTAGTTTATTTTTAACATAGCGCAGGCCTGCCGGGGTGCTTCATAGTATTAACTTATGTCATGACGCCAGCGTCAGCGGGATATCCAGCGCCCGAAGCTGCGCCTGCGTCGTTTCATCCAGCCTGCCGTCGGTGACGATATCCGTGAGGGTATTGAGATGCGCCACGTTAAACAGCGACCAGGCTCCGTACTTGGAGCTGTCCGCCAGCAGCACGCGACGTTTTGCATTGGCAAGTAAATCACGCTTCAGCGCGGCCTTCTCTTCCGTTGGCGAGGTTATGCCGCGGGTGATATCCCAGCCGTTGCAGCTGACAAAAGCCACGTCCGGCCAGACGTTTTGCAGCAGGCGACGCCCGTGTTCACCGATGCAGGACTGGCTCGAGTCATCAATGCGCCCGCCGATGATCGTCACCTCAATCTGGCGGAACTCCGAGAGAAACAGCGCGATGTGCAGGTCGCTGGTGATCACGCGAAGCGGCAGATGCGTCAGCTGGCGCGCGAGTTCAATCATCGTGGTACCGGCATCAAGCACAATGGCGTCACCCGCCTTAACGAAGCTCGCGGCCGCGCTGGCGATGGCGTGTTTCTCCGCCAGGCTGCGCTGCATTTTTTCATGCGTCGTGGGCTGGGAAGGAATAAACCGGTTGAGGGTGACCCCGCCATGGGTACGGCTGATCACCCCTTCCTGATCGAGCTTGATCAAGTCCCGGCGAATCGTCGCCGGCGAGGCATCGGTAATCGCCACCAGCTGATCCACCGTCACCAGATTGTGCCCTTTCAGGTAATCCATTATCTGCTCTAACCGGTTATATCCCTTCATATCATTCCCGTGTGATTTGCATAGCCAACTGAATAGACACCGTCATGCTCTCAGACTTGGCTTTACCGGTCCATGCAATATCGAACGCGGTTCCGTGGTCTGCAGAGGTACGGATAAACGGCAAGCCGGCGGTGATGTTCACCCCGTCGTAAAAGCCGAGCAATTTTAGCGGAATATGCCCCTGATCGTGATACATCGCAACGACCATGTCATACATTCCTTCGTGGCATTGCATAAATACCGTATCCGGCGGACACGGTCCGGTGACGTTTAACCCCTGCGCTTTCATCGCCGCAACGGCCGGGGCGACAATCTTGATCTCTTCATCACCAAACAGGCCGTTCTCCCCCGCATGCGGGTTAACGCCGGCAACCGCGATGCGAGGATGCTCAAACCCGACGCGCTTGAGGAAGCTATCCGCAATGCCAATCACGGTTTTTACCCGATCCTGATTGAGCGTATCAAGGAATTTGCGCAGCGCAATGTGGGTGGTGATGTGAATCACCTTCAGCTTATCGGTATACAGCACCATGGCGTAATCTTTGCTGTTGGTCAGATGCGCCAGCAGCTCGGTATGCCCCGGATAAAGGTGACCGGCCAGGTGTAGTGCCTCTTTGTTCAGGGGCGCCGTTGCAATTGCTTTCACCTCGCCCGCCATCGCCAGCTCGGTGGCGCGCTTCACGCAGCGATAGGCCAGATCCCCTGCCGCAGCCTGCACGACGCCCGGCTGGAGCGCATCGGGTTCCGCAAGCGGTTCGTCAAGCACGTTGATCACGCCAGGGGCAAAACGCGCGTCGCTCACCGCGTCGATAATCCGCATATCCGCCTGCCCGGCGATCCCTTTCTCCAGCACCCGCTGCAGCGTTCTGGCACAGCCCACCACCACCACGGGCGCCCCTGACAGCTCGCCCCCGGTGAGGGATTTGATAATGATTTCCGGGCCAATGCCGGCCGGGTCACCCATGGTTACAGCGATGATTTTAGTCACTCAGTCTCTCCTCGATAAAATGCAAAACCTCAAGCAGCGTCTCTTCCTTTCCGAAGCCCCCTGCTTTGGTCATTACCGGCCGCTGCCAGCTACAGCCCAGAAATTGTCCGACCGGTACGCACCGTGCGATGCACCCGGTGATTTCAAACCCGCGGGCATCCAGTGCCCTTGCGACGGCCATCGCCACATCGCCACCGGAGACGTACAGCGCGTCCGGCTCGTGCACCGCAAGCACCTGTCGGGTCAGCTCGCCTAAAAACGTACAGATCTTTTCGCCCAGGCCCGCGCGGGTGACGTGATGCTGCAGGCAGAGCTGCTCCACCTGATGGCGAGCCTCGAGGCCCGCGCAGGTATGTACGATGCAGTGATGCCCAGCCTGGAGCACCCGCGCAATTTCTTCGATATAACTGGCCGCGTCGCTGCGCAAAGCGTCATTCACATCAATGAATACCGACGTGACGCCCCTCTTGCCTTTAGCCCGCGTAATTTGTCGTTGAGCGATCTCACTCATCGAGCCCACCACGGCCAGCAGCTGTTTGCGTCGCGCCGGAGCCAGATGGCGGGCCAGCGCATCGCACAGCCCGGCCGAGCCCACCAGCAGCGGGGTCTGCGCGCAGCCCAGCGCGGCGGCGATAATAGCGTCCAGCTCCTCGTCGGTCTGCGCATCAACGATGATCCACTCCGTTCCCTGCGCCAGTTCGGCTGTCAGCGTTTCCACGGTCACGTTTTTAACGCTCACGTCGGTAAACAGGTCAGCTATAGCGGCAGACGGGACGGGCGTTTTGGGATCGCTGGCAAATTCGGTTTCATTCACCGGAATGCCGTTTACCAGACACCTGCCGTGCCGCGTGATGCGCCCTGCCGCAGGGTATGCCGGGGCCACGATCGCCTGGCGCTTGCCGCTTAACGCCTTCAGGGCTTGTGCTTCCGCCCCCGCGTTGCCGCGCAGCGTGGAATCCATCTTTTTGATGAGCCAGCGGGCATCTTCGATATCCGCCCCGAGCGCGGCCACCTTTTCCGCCGCCTGCGATGCCCGCAGCGCCCGGGAATCGGTGTTGACGATCAGCGCATCGGTCGGCTGGGTAAAAGGCGTATGAAACGCCACGCTGACTTTTTTGCCGCACAGCGCCAGGCTGACGCCGGCATCGTTAGCGCCGGTAAAGTCATCCGCGACGACTACCACCTCTCTGTATAGATTGTTCACTTTCATCCCCACTCCGGGTTCGCCTTTCCTGTTAATGATTATATTCAATCATGATTGATTATATGTGAGCAAGATCAAGTTAATCAGTTTGCGAATAAATTATAAATTTAGCCACACAATGACCATGAAGCGTCTTATTTGAGCGAAATCAATCATGGACACAGAGACAGGAGAAAAGCGTGGTAACAATCAACAGCACCATTATTAGCGGCGCGAATGCCATCGCCGCCATCAGGCCGTTACTGAATGATAAAGCGCAGCTTTTGCTGGTGACGGACGGTAATATTGCGCGTCTGGAGGCGGCAAAGCAGATCCGCGCAATCCTCGAAGAGAACGGCCGCCGCGTCACGATTATCGACACGGTGCCGCCTGAACCCTCCCACCACGACGTGAGCCAGCTGCTCGCCGGGCTAACGGGAACGTTTGGGCTGGTCGTCGGGCTCGGCGGGGGTAGCGTCCTGGATGTGGCCAAGCTGCTTTCCGTGCTCTGCCATCCGCAGTCACCGGGGCTGGAGAGCCTGCTGGCGGGCACAAAACCCGTGGCGCGCATCCCCTCGCTGCTGATCCCGGCCACGGCAGGAACCGGATCGGAAGCCACGCCGAACGCCATTCTGGCTATCCCGGAGCAAAACACGAAGGTGGGCATTATCTCCCACGTCCTGTTGCCCGATTACGTCGCTCTGCTGCCGGAGCTGACGACCAGCATGCCCGCGCACATTGCCTCATCCACCGGGATTGATGCCCTGTGCCATTTGATTGAGTGTTTCACCTCAACGGTCGCCAACCCGGTCAGCGATAACGTCGCGCTGATGGGCCTGTCAAAGCTGCTCAACAACATTGAAACGGCCTGTGCCGAACCGGGCAACCTGCTGGCGAAGCTGGAGATGCTGTGGGCGTCTTACTACGGCGGAGCCGCCATTGCGCACGCCGGCACGCATCTGGTTCACGCCCTTTCCTATCCGCTCGGCGGCAAATATCACCTGCCGCACGGCGTCGCCAACGCCATTCTGCTGGCGCCCTGCATGCGAGCGGTGCGTCCACACTGCGTGACGAAATTTGCGCAGGTCTGGGATTTGGTGCCCGGCGCGGAGACGTCGCTGTCAGACGAGGAGAAATCCCACGCGCTGGTGGATTACTTTGCCGCGCTGGTGCGCAGGCTCAACCTGCCGGACAACCTGGAGACGCTGGGTGTCCCGCGCGAGGACATCGCCGCACTGAGCGATGCGGCCCTTAACGTTAAGCGGCTAATGAACAACGCCCCGTGCCAGGTGAACCATGACGAAGTGCAGGCAATTTACCGGACGCTGTTTCCCCAACATTAATATCGAAGGAGTGAGAAATGCGAAACACAATCAGGGGCGTGCTGACGGCCATCGTGACCCCCTTTGACGCGGAAGGCGCGCTGAATCTGTCGGGCCTTAAGCGGCAGATTGACCGTCAGCTCAGCGCGGGCAACGGCATCTTCTGCGGCGGCACCAACGGCGAGTTCTTCGTGCTGAACGAAGAGGAAAAAATCGCCGTCACCCGTACCTGCGTAGAAACTGTTGCCGGGCGCGCACCGGTCGTGGCGCACATTGGGGAAATCTCAACCCGCGACACCATCCGTCTGGGGAAACAGATCGCCGCCCTGGGCGTCGATGCCGTATCCGTCATTACCCCTTACTTCGTGCCTCTAAAGCAGGCAGAGCTTGTCGCGCACTACACCGCGATCGCCGACGCGCTGACCGTACCGGTATTTCTGTACAACATACCGGCCCGTACCGGCAACACCATAGAGCCCGCCACCGCACGCGCCCTGGCCGAACATCCCAACATCATCGGCATCAAGGACAGCGCCGGGAGCTACGAGAGCCTGCGCGGATTCCTCAATGCGGTAAGCGACGTTGACGGGTTCGACGTGCTCAACGGTCCGGACTCGCTGATCCACCAGGGCTTCGTTGACGGCTGTTCGGCCTGCATTTCCGGGCTGGCGAACGTGGCGCCGGCGGCCATCAACGCCATCTGGTCCCGCTTTAACGCGGGTGATATCGAGGGTTCCCGCCTGGCGCAGGAGAGCGTCACGCAGCTGCGCACCGATCTGTACAGCGTGGCGTTTTCGCCTGCCGCCGTCAAAAAAGCGCTGCAGCTCATGGGAGAAGAGGTCGGCGAAAGCCGCTATGCCGTGGCGTTTAACGATAAGCAGCTTGCAGAGATACGTCGAATAGTGACAACGTCACGCATTTAACCGGCGTGGGTTTCGTCCATAAGAATACCGGGTGCCTGAGGTGCCCAGGATTCACTCGCCCTGAAGAGAGGCAAAGATGAATAATTTTACCGCTGAAGATACCCTGATCATCGTGGGCATAGTCATTGCCTACATCCTGTTCACCACCTGGCTGACCTTTCGGATCCGCAGTAAAAACTCCGGGGACTTTATGGAAGGCTCCCGCGCGATGCCAGCGTTTATCGTCGGGATCCTGCTGATGTCCGAGTATATCGGCGCTAAATCCACCATCGGCACCGCGCAGGCGGCGTTTGAAGACGGGTTCGCCGCGTCGTGGTCCGTAATCGGGGCCGCGATTGGCTTCCCGCTCTTTGGCCTGTTGCTGGTAAAGCGCATCTACAACACCGGGAAAATCACCATCTCGGGTGCGATTGCTGAAAAATACGGTAACAGCACCAAAAACATTATCTCCATCATCATGATCTACGCCCTGCTGCTGGTTAACGTGGGAAACTACGTCAGCGGCGCGGCGGCCATTTCCACGGTACTTAAAGTGAATCTTCCCGTGGCTGCCTTTATTACGGCTATTGTCAGTACCTTCTATTTCGCCTTTGGCGGCATGAAGGGCGTGGCCTGGGTTACGGTACTGCACAGCGCGCTGAAATACTTCGGCATCCTCGCCATCATGGGCTTTGCGCTGTCGAAAACCGGCGGTTTTACGCCGATGATTGAAAACATGCCGGACTTCTACTGGACCTGGGATGGCAACATCGGCGCGACGACCATTTTCGCGTGGCTGATTGGCACCATCGGCTCCATCTTCTGTACCCAGTTTGTCATTCAGGCGATTTCCTCCACCAAAGACGTGAAATCCGCCAAACGCTCAACCTGGGTCGCCTTCTTCTTCTGCCTGCCGATTGCGCTGGCCATCGCGGTAATTGGCGTGGCGGCAAAATACCTGCACCCGGAGATCGACAGCCTCTATGCGATGCCGATTTTCCTGCAGGATATGAACCCGTGGCTGGCCGGCCTGGTGACCACCTCTCTGGTGGCGTCCATCTTCGTCAGCGTCAGTACCGTTGCGCTGGCCATCGCCTCCCTGGTGGTCAAAGACTTTTACGTGCCGATGCGCAACCCGACGCCCGAGCAGGAGTTTAAGGCCACCCGCTGGATCTCCCTGCTGATTGGTTTCCTGCCGCTGATTTTTGTGCTGCTGGTCCCTGAAGTGCTGAAGCTCTCGTTCTTTACCCGCGCCATTCGCCTGTCGATTTCCGTGGTGGCCGTGATCGCGTTTTACGCCCCGTTCTTCCGCAGCACCCGCGGTGCCAATGCGGGTCTGATTGGCGCCTGCGTTGTGACCTCGGTCTGGTATCTGCTGGGCGATCCTTTCGGCATCAACAATATGTATATCGCCCTGATAACCCCAGCCGTCATCATGGCCATCGACCGCCTCATTCCGGGAAAAGCGCAGGGTAAAGCGCCAACCCCCGCTCAAAATAATGGAGTCTGATATGTCTGTAACCGTAACCCGCGACGGGATTCTTCGCCCGCAACAGGATGCTCACGTGAAGGCCGCCATGCTGCCTTCCTCTTGCCCACAAAACCACGCGGCGAACCTGCTGCCTCTGCCGGACGGCTCGCTGATGTGCGTCTGGTTTGGCGGTACCCAGGAAGGCATTGCGGATATCTCCGTATGGGGTTCACGCCTGGCGCCGGGCAGCCAGCAGTGGAGCGAAGCGGTAAAACTGTCGGACGATGCCACGCGTTCCGAACAAAACCCGGTTCTGTTCCTGGCCCCGGACAACGTGCTGTGGCTGCTGTGGACCGCGCAGGTTTCCGGGAATCAGGACACGGCCATCGTGCGCTATCGCCAGTCCAGCGATCTGGGTAAAACCTGGGGGGATATCGCGACCCTGCTCGATAAGCCGGGCACGTTTATCCGCCAGCCGATTGTCGTGCTGGACAACGGCAGCTGGCTGCTGCCGTTGTTTTACTGCCGCACGCGGCCGGGCGAGAAATGGGTCGGCAATGACGACATCAGCGCGGTAAAAATCTCCAGAGACGGTGGCAAAACGTGGCGCGACGTCGAGGTGCCGGAGAGCCTGGGCTGCGTGCATATGAACATCACCCCGCTTCGCAACGGCACCCTGGTGGCGCTGTTCCGCAGCCGCTGGGCGGACAATATTTATTACAGCCAGTCAACGGATAACGGTGAAAGCTGGTCCGTACCGGAGCCCACGGAGCTACCCAATAACAACTCGTCTATCCAGGTGACCACGCTTGCGAGCGGTGAGCTGGCGCTGGTCTTTAACGCCATGAGCGCCGCCGGCGCGCGGGAACGTCGCGCCTCGCTATATGATGAAATAGACGATGGCGACGGGCGCAAGGAGCCGGTTGTCACCCACGGTCGGGCTGCCTTCTGGGGCGCACCGCGCGCGCCGATGACCGTCGCCATTTCGCCGGACGGCGGGAAAAGCTGGCCGTGGCAACGTCATCTGGACGAGGGGGATGGCTACTGCATGACCAACAACTCGCTGGAAAAGCTCAACCGCGAATTCTCCTATCCCAGCATCAAGCAGGGTCCTGAAGGGGATCTGCATATCGCGTACACGTACTTCCGCCAGGCCATCAAATACGTGCGGGTGACGCCAGAATGGGTCAAGGAGACAGTATGATTATCGGACATCTCAACGCCCTGCCGCTGGCAGGGCTCCCGCCGGCGCTGTACGCCCTGCTTTCGCGCCCGGACTGTACGCTTAAGGCGCTCAGCGAACGCGATGACGGGCGCTGGCAGCCAGACGATGCGCCATGGTTTTGCCACGTCGGCCCGGCGCAAACCCAGCCGCGTGCCGAGCGGCACACGGAGTATCATCATCAGTGGGCGGATATCCAAATCGTGTTAGCCGGTGAAGAATACATTTACGCTGGCGCGCTTCCCGCAGGCAGGCCGGGTGACGAAGAGCGCAAGCCGGATCTCTTTATTGCTTCATCCGCCGAACACAGCGTCAGGATACGCCTGGCCGCGGGCGACTTTGCGGTGTTTTGTCCCGGTGAACCTCACCAGGCGCTGTGCGCCGCAGAGGCACCGATGACCGTGCGCAAAGCGGTGTTTAAAATTCCGCGCGCGATGCTGGAGGTCTGACATGCGCCACGCCGTCGTTACCGGAGCCAGCTCCGGAATTGGGGAGGCCATCGTTAAGCGTTTGCTGGCGGAGGGCTGGCAGGTCACCGGGCTCAGCCGACGGGCCGTGATGCCGGATACCCCCGGATTCACCTGCCTTCGCGTTGATATCACCGACCCGGACGCGCTGAGCAGCGCCCTGCACACCATCGCTACGCCCCGGGCGGTGATCCATGCCGCCGGGATGATGGCCGCCGCGCCGCTGGGCCAGCTGGAAAGCCGCGTTAGCGCGTCACTGTGGCAGCTCCACGTTCTGGCCTGTGAGGCGTTGTTTAACCATTTTGCCCCCGCAATGGCCCCGGGTGGACGACTGGTGGCGATAGGCAGCAGAACCTCCAGCGGGGCAGCAGGACGATCGCAGTATGTTGCCACCAAAGCGGCGATGGTGGGGATGGTCAGAAGCTGGGCGGCGGAACTGGCTCCTCGCGGGATCACCGCTAACGTGGTCGCGCCGGGCGCCACCCAAACGCCGATGCTCAGCGCGCCCGGGCGGGAAACCTCGCCCCCCAAATGTCCGCCAATCGGGCGTCTCATCGCGCCTGAGGAGGTGGCGGGAGTGGTGAATTTCTTGCTTAGCGACGACGCCGCCGCCATCACCGGCCAGGAGATGGTGATATGCGGCGGCGCCTCACTCGGCTAGCGCAGATAGATGCGCCCTTTCAGATACAGCGTCGCCTGGCCGCCAATCAGCACGCGGTCGCCCTTCAGCTCGCAGCGCAGGTCCCCGCCACGGTACGACACCTGGCGGGCGTTCAGTGACGTTTTACCCAGCTTTTCGCTCCAGTAGGGGATCAGCATGCTGTGGGCAGACCCGGTGACCGGATCTTCCGGCACCCCTTCTCCCGGGCAGAAGAAGCGACTGACGAAGTCATACTGCTCTCCAGGCGCCGTCACGCAGACCATTTTATCCAGCGGAAGCATCGCACCAATATCCGGCGTTAACGCTTCCACCTGCTGCTGGCTCTCCAGTACGACCATGTAATCGCGTCCAACGCGCACCTCTTTCGCCTCTGTGATGCCCAGCGCGCTAAGCAGCACCACGGGTGGGTTTTCGACAGGCTCCGTCGTCCACGCGGGGAAGTTCAGCGTCAGCCAGTCGCCGCTGCGTTTTACGGTCAGTTCGCCGACAAAGCGCGTGGTGAAGGTGATTTCGGTATGCGGATAATCAAGGTATTCGAAAATGACGTGTGATGCGGCAAGCGTGGCATGGCCGCAGAGGTTAATTTCATCCAGCGTGGTGAACCAGCGCAGCTCAAACCCGCCGTCGGTGCGCACGAAAAAGGCAGTTTCAGACTGGTTATGCTGCTGCGCCATTTTGAGCAGCGTCTCGTCAGGCAGCCACTCTTCCAGAGGACATACCGCTGCGGCGTTGCCGCCGAAGGTTTTGTCGCTGAAGGCATCCACCAGATAAAAATCAATTTCCTGCATTGTCTCTTCCTCTCTTGTTATGGCTATTTAGCGCAGAAAAACTGTGCCTTTCAGATAAAGCGTGGCCTGCCCGCCCATCAGCACGCGCGAGCCTTTCAGTTCGCAGCGTATATCGCCGCCTCGCGCTGAAACCTGGCGGGCAAACAGCGTCGTTTTACCCAGCTTCTCGCTCCAGTAGGGGATCAGCATCGTGTGCGCGGAGCCGGTAACCGGGTCTTCCGGCACGGATACGCCCGGGGAGAAAAAGCGGCTGACAAAATCGTATTCCCCCTCACCGCGCGCCGTAACGCTCACCTTATGCTCGCCAGGCGTCATTGCCGAAAAGCGCGGCGCGAGGGCTTCAACCTGCTGGCGATTGTCCAGAACAATCAGCCAGGCGCGCCCTTTACGGGCCTCAACGTAGCGGCTGATGCCCAGCGCCGAGAGCATCTCCGGCGGGGGCGTCTCTTCCTGGGGTGGGCATGCCGGGAAGTCCAGCGTCATCCACTCCCCCTCCCGGCTGACCGTCAGGCGACCAGACGCGGTATCGAAGTGGATCCGCGAATCGGGGTAGTCCAGCTCGCTAAACAGGACATGCGCCGCCGCGAGCGTAGCGTGGCCGCAGAGGTTGACTTCGGTAAGCGTGGTAAACCAGCGTAGCTCAATGCCGCCTTTGCTGCAGACGAAAAAGGCCGTCTCTGACTGATTATGCTGCTGCGCCAGTTTCAGCAAGGTCTCGTCGGGTAACCATTCCTTGAGCGGGCAAACGGCGGCCGGATTGCCGCCAAACGAGGTCTCGCTGAACGCATCGACCAGATAAAAATCAATCTCCTGCATTGTCTTACCGCCTGTTTTTATTGTGTTGTTCTTCTATATTCAATGAAAACAGCGTCCCCGGCTACCGCTTTCATAAGGTAAATATTGAGATCTGCATCACATAATGGTTGAGTTTTCGCCGTTCAACGTTTTAAGATCGTCTCCTCTTCTTTTCAGCAACGAATCTCCGACATCCCTATGACAACGAACACAGTTTCCCGCAGGGTTGCGTGGCTACGCGTGGTCACGCTGGCCATTGCCGCGTTTATTTTTAACACCACAGAATTTGTTCCGGTTGGGCTGTTGTCTGACATCGCTGAAAGTTTCCAGATGGAAACGGCTCAGGTGGGCATTATGTTGACCATCTACGCCTGGGTGGTGGCGCTGATGTCCTTGCCGTTTATGCTGCTGACCAGCCAGATAGAGCGGCGCAGGCTGCTGATCGGTCTGTTCGTACTGTTCATCGCCAGCCATGTTTTGTCGTTTATGGCGTGGAATTTTATGGTGCTGGTCATTAGCCGAATTGGCATTGCCTTTGCCCATGCGGTGTTCTGGTCGATCACCGCGTCGCTGGCTATTCGCCTGGCGCCGGCGGGTAAACGTGCTCAGGCACTAAGCCTGCTGGCGACCGGTACCGCGCTGGCGATGGTGCTGGGTCTGCCGATTGGCCGCATCGTGGGGCAATACTTCGGCTGGCGTACCACCTTCTTCGCCATCGGCATGGGCGCTCTGATTACGCTGGTATGCCTGATAAAACTGCTGCCCGCGCTGCCCAGCGAGCATTCTGGCTCGCTGAAAAGCCTGCCGCTGCTGATGCGCCGCCCCGCGCTGCTGAGCATCTACCTGCTGACCGCCATCGTGGTGACGGCCCATTACACGGCGTACAGCTACATTGAACCGTTTGTGCAGGTTGTGGCGGGCTTTAGCGCCAGCTTTGCCACCGTTTTACTGTTGATCCTCGGCGGTGCGGGCATCATTGGCAGCGTGCTGTTCGGAAAGCTCGGCAACCGCCATGCCTCCACGCTTGTGAGCAGCGCCATCGGCCTGCTGCTGGCCTGCCTGCTGCTGCTGATGCCCGCCGCGGGCAGCGAGAGCCATCTGGCGATCCTCAGCCTGTTCTGGGGCGTGGCGATCATGGTGATTGGCCTGGGCATGCAGGTGAAAGTGCTGGCTCTGGCGCCGGATGCAACGGACGTGGCGATGTCGCTCTTTTCCGGCATTTTCAATCTGGGCATTGGCGCGGGGGCGCTGGTGGGAAATCAGGTCAGCCTGCACCTGTCAATGTCGGCGATTGGCTATCTGGGCGCCATTCCGGCACTGGTGGCGCTTGTCTGGTCAGTGCTCATCTTCCGTAAATGGCCGGTGGCGCTGGAGGAACAGGGGCAGCACGGGTGAGGGTTGTTGGTGCCGGGTGGCGGCTTCGCCTTACCCGGCCTACGAAATCCGTCTTTTTGTAGGCCGGGTAAGCGAAGCCGCCACCCGGCAATCACATCAATGATAAGTCTTAATAATTTCCAGCACGCCGTTAATAATAAACTGCACGCCCATACAGACCAGCAAGAAGCCCATCAGACGGGAAATCGCCTCAATGCCGCCCTTGCCTACCCAGCGCATAATGGCGCCGGAGCTGCGCAGCGACGCCCACACGATAACCCCGATAATCGCAAAAATCAGCGGCGGCGCAACCGTCAGCACCCAGTCCGGGAAGGTTGCGCTGTCGCGCACCGTCGACGCGGAGCTGATGATCATCGCGATGGTGCCCGGCCCCGCCGTGCTCGGCATGGCAATCGGCACAAAGGCGATATTCGCACTCGGTTCGGTTTCGAGCTCTTCGGATTTACTGGCCGCTTCGGGCGACTCATGAGCCTTTTGCGCCGGGAACAGCATGCGGAAACCGATAAAGGCCACGATCAGCCCCCCGGCGATGCGCAGGCCAGGGATGGAGATCCCGAAGGTATTCATTACCACCTGGCCGGCGTAATAGGCCACCATCATGATGGCAAACACGTACACCGAGGCCATCATCGACTGATGGTTCCGCTCGGCGCTGTTCATATTCCCTGCCAGCCCGAGGAAGAGCGCCACCGTCGTTAACGGGTTAGCCAACGGCAGCAAGACCACCAGCCCAAGGCTGATTGCTTTAATTAAATCCAACATAGTGCGTTGTTGTCCTTATCCATATTTAACTCAGCAATTATAGGGGGAAAGTGTGTCATTCAGCCACGGGCGCAACGTAAGGATTATTTTCCTTGAGAAAAGATAACTGACAGTTATCTATATGATTTGAAAGACCTCAAAAAAAGTTCATGAAACGTTTTAGCAATTCGTGGCATCGGCCGACTCATTCAGTTGACTTATACTTGCCTGAGCAATAATATCTGCCGTGACTAACTACTTGCCAGGGCAACCATTGTGAAAAGCACCAGTGATATCTTTAACGACGTTGTTCCGCTGGGTCGTCTTATTCATATGGTAAATCAGAAAAAAGATCGCCTGCTCAACGACTATCTGTCACCGCTGGATATCACCGCAACACAGTTCAAAGTGCTGTGTTCCATTCGCTGCGAAGTGTGTATCACACCGGTTGAGCTGAAAAAGGTGCTCTCTGTCGATCTGGGTGCGTTGACCCGCATGCTCGATCGTCTCGTCTGCAAAGGATGGGTAGAACGAAGCCCTAACCCCAATGACAAACGCGGCGTACTGGTGAAGCTGACCAGCGATGGCGCGGCCATGTGCGAGCAATGTCATCAATTAGTAGGACAAACACTGCATCAGGAACTAACAAAAAACTTAACGGCAGATGAAGTGGCAACCCTTGAGCTCTTGCTGAAGAAAATACTGCCGTAAACAGAAAAAGAGGTATGACGATGTCCAGACGCAATACTGACGCTATCACCATTCATAGCATTTTGGACTGGATCGAAGATAACCTGGAATCGCCGCTCTCCCTTGAAAAAGTGTCAGAGCGTTCAGGTTACTCCAAATGGCACCTGCAACGGATGTTCAAAAAAGAGACCGGCCATTCATTAGGACAATACATTCGCAGCCGCAAGCTGACGGAAATTGCCCAGAAACTGAAAGAAAGCAATGAGCCGATCCTTTACCTGGCGGAGCGTTACGGATTTGAATCGCAGCAAACCCTGACGCGTACGTTCAAGAACTATTTTGACGTGCCGCCTCATAAGTACCGAATTACCAGCGTGCCGGGCGAATCCCGATACCTGTATCCGTTAAAACACTGTAGTTAATCATCGCCTGTAACAGACGTAACCGAGGAAATCATGAAAGTTACCGCCTCCGCCGCCCTCGCCTTGCTGGTGCTGTTCTCCAGCCAGACCTTCGCGGAGCAAACCCCTCGTGCAACGCAGCAAAATAATCCTGATACGATGATTTTGCCGTCAGCACATGACCAGACGCCTTATGATTTCAACCATATGGGTGCTGGTAGCGACAAATCCGACGAATTAGGCGTGCCTTATTATAATCAGCACGGCCTCTGATTCGTTTTTGCCCCGCAGACGCGGGGCTTTTTTTATGCCTTTCTTACCCGCGTCGCCCGACGCACGCGCAGGCCAAAGACATTAATGTACAGCCCGGCCATGATCAGCACGGCGCCCAGCAGCTGCAGCGCGCTCAGCGTTTCATCCAGTAACAGTGCCGCACTGGCAAGCCCCACCACCGGAACCAGCAGGGATAACGGCGCGACGCGCCAGGTTTCATAGCGGCCCAGCAGCGAACCCCAGATCCCGTAGCCCACAATGGTGGCGACAAAGGCCAGATAGACCAGCGAAAGAATGGTGGTCAGGTCGATCTCGACCAGGCTGTTGAGCATGACCTGCGGGCCATCCAGAATCCACGCCGCGACCATAAACGGTAAGATGGGGATCAGGGCGCTCCACACCACCAGGGACATCACCTGCGGGCGCGCCTCGTGCTGCATAATTAGCTTGTTGAAGATATTCCCGCAGGCCCAGCTCAGCCCCGCCGCCAGCGTCAGCATAAAGCCCAGCAGCGCCACGTGCTGACCATTCAGGCTGGCCTCTATCAGCACCAGCACGCCAAACACCGCCAGCGTAATTCCCGCCAGCTGTTTACCCTGCAGGCGTTCGCCAAACACAAACGCGCCGAGAATAATGGTAAAGAACGCCTGTGCCTGTAAGACCAGCGAGGCGAGACCGGCCGGCATACCGAACTTGATGGCGCAGAAGAGAAACGCAAACTGGCCAAAGCTAATGGTCAAACCGTAGCCCAGCAGCAGTTTTAAGGGGATTTTGGGACGGGCGACGAAGAAGATGGCCGGGAACGCAACCAGCATAAAACGTAAACCGGCCAGCATAAGCGGAGGCATGTTGTGCAGCCCCAGCTTGATGACCACAAAATTGAGTCCCCATACTACGACCACCAGCAACGCCAGCAGCCCGTCTTTACGCGTCATACCCTGCCCCTGAATTATTAATAATTTGTTAACACTTCAAGGTAACAGAAAAAAGTACGCCACGAGAAGATCATTAATTCTGGCAGTCAGGCGAAGCACTTACGGATAAATTGGGCGCTATACAAGCCCCTTATGTCGTGATACTCCTTTTAGAACACAACATAAAAAAGCATAAGCATTTGTCGGGCAGGAATATGAAACCATCTCTCAGGCGCTCAACCGCGGCGCTGCTGGCATCGTCATTGTTATTAACCATCGGTCGGGGGGCAACGCTGCCGTTTATGACCATTTATCTCACGCGCGTCTACAGCATGAGCGTCGAGAATATCGGTTATGCCCTGACGATTGCGTTGACCATTGGCGTGGTATTCAGCCTGGGGTTTGGCATTCTGGCCGACAAATTCGATAAAAAACGCTACATGCTGATCGCCATCGTGGCCTTTATCACCGGATTTGTGGCGATCCCGCTGGTGGGTAACGTCACGCTGGTGGTGCTGTTCTTTGCGCTAATCAACTGCGCCTATTCCGTTTTTTCGACGGTGCTTAAAGCCTGGTTCTCCGACGTGCTGACCTCCAGTGAAAAAGCCCGCGTTTTTTCGCTGAACTACAGCTTCCTGAATATCGGCTGGACGATCGGGCCGCCGATTGGCACCCTGCTGGTGATGTACAGCCTTCAGCTCCCGTTCTGGCTGGCGGCCTTCTGCGCCGCGCTGCCGCTGGGGTTTATCCATTTCTTTGTGCAAAAGAGCGTGGCGTTAGATTCCGCCGAGGAGAAAATGCCGTGGCAGCCGTCGGTACTGCTGAAGGACCGCGCGCTGTTCTGGTACACGCTCTCTGGCCTGCTCGCGTCATACGTCGGCGGCTCGTTCGCCACCTGCATTTCGCAGTATGTCCTGGCCGCGCATGCGGACAGTAATTTCGCCGAAAAGGTGGTCGCCGTGGTGCTGCCCGTCAACGCCGCCGTGGTGGTGACGCTGCAGTATGCGCTGGGTCGCAAGATCTCTGCCCGCAATATTCGCCCGCTGATGACCGCAGCCACCCTGTTCTTCATCGTGGGGCTGGCCGGCTTTATGCTCTCCGGTGAAAACCTGGTTTACTGGGGCATCGCTGCCGCCATCTTTACGCTGGGTGAGATTATCTATGCGCCGGGCGAATACATGCTGATCGACAACATCGCCCCGCCGGGGATGAAAGCCAGCTACTTCTCCGCCCAGGCGCTGGGCTGGCTCGGTGCGGCGGCAAACCCGATGATCACCGGTATTATCCTGACCAACCTGCCGCACTGGTCGCTGTTCGTGATTATGATGGCCGCCATTGTGGTCGCATGGCTGATGATTTTACGCGGGATGAGCGTGAAGGCGTGGTGCGAAACGCCCAACGTGGCGTAGCGCCTGTAGGCCGGGTAAGGCGGAGCCGCCCCCCGGCAACAGCAACAGCCTAGTGGTGCAGCATCTCCTCCACAACCTGCTGTTTATACATCTCGTTCGGATAATAGGTTGGCCAGTTATCCATCTCCTTCAGCAGCGCCTCGTGGGAGGTGTTGCCCATAAAGATGTGGAAATGCGAAGAGGCCTTCGGCGCGATGGTGTGGTCGCTGAACTGAACAAACTTCGGTGCCTTGCTGCCGGCATCCTTACACTCAAACAGATAGCGAACGCCCTTTTTCCCCGATGCGTAGGTCAGGATTTTGTAGCCGCTGTAATCATAGCGACAGCTGCTGACCGTTTTGCCCTTATGAAATTCTATCACGTTATTTTCGATGCCGATGGCATCCACGTCCGTCGCGTAACCCGTGCGATAATAGGCTTTTACCTGGTCGAAGGATTTGCTTTTATCCTTCCGGGCCTTTTGTTTAAAGACCGGATCCAGCGAGCCGTCCTGCAGGAAGGGATAGACGGACTGCCAGGTACCGTCCCAGTCCGACAGCGGTCTGTCCTTAACGTCTTTGTCCTCAAAGACGCCATTCGCCGCCTTTTGTTCCGCTTCGCTCATCGCGTGCCCGTGTGAATGGGCAAACAGCTGGCCGCTGACCAGCATCGCCCCCAGAGTCATGGCAAATTTCCCAATATGTGCAGCCAAAATAACACCCTCGTTCCGTTTTATAAGAACCATAATGTTATATTATAACATTTCAGATCGCAACCAGCCCGCGAACGCCCTCCTGCTCCATGTTTTCTCCTCGCCCGCGCTGAATAATGGTGCCGCGCGACATCAGCAGGTAGCTGTCGGCCAGCTCCGCGGCAAAGTCGTAAAACTGCTCGACCAGCAGGATCGCCATATCCCCCCGGTTCGCCAGGGTGCGGATCACCTGGCCTATCTCCTTAATCACCGAAGGCTGTATGCCTTCCGTGGGCTCATCGAGGATCAGCAGCTGCGGGCGGCTCGCCAGCGCGCGGCCAATCGCCAGCTGCTGCTGCTGCCCACCGGAGAGATCGCCCCCGCGGCGGTGCTTCATCTCTTTGAGCACCGGGAACAGCTGCCAGATCTCGTCCGGCACCTGCTTCGCGTCACGGGGGGAAAAGCGCGACAGCCCCAGCAGGAGGTTCTCCTCCACGGTCAGGCGCGGAAAAATCTCCCGTCCCTGCGGGACGTACGCGACGCCAGAGTGCACCCGCTGGTGCGGCTTGCTGTGGGTGATCTTTTTGCCCTGCCAGATGACCTCCCCGGTTTTCGCCGGGATCAGCCCCATCAGACACTTCAGCAGCGTGGTTTTCCCTACGCCGTTGCGCCCCAGCAGGCAGGTGACTTCGCCGGTGACGGCCTCAAAGCTCACGCCGCGCAGGATATGGCTTCCGCCGTAATACTGATTCAGTTCGTTGACCTGTAGCATCACCTCTCCTTAACGTCCCAGATAGACCTCAATCACCTGCTCGTTGGCCTGCACCTCGCGAAGCGATCCCTCCGCCAGCACGCGCCCCTGATGCAGCACCGTCACGCGATCGGCGATGGTTTCCACAAAACCCATGTCGTGCTCCACCACCATCAGGGAATGTTTCCCCGCCAGCGTTTTGAACAGCTCTGCGGTATATTCCGTTTCCGCGTCGGTCATCCCGGCGGCGGGTTCATCCAGCAGCAGCAGGTGCGGGTCCTGCACCAGCAGCATACCAATCTCCAGGAACTGCTTTTGCCCGTGCGATAGCAGCCCGGCGCGGCGGTCCCGCTCGTTGCTTAGGCGAAGCAAAACCAGCATTTCATCGATACGGTCGCGCTGTTCACCGCTGAGCGTTGCCCGCAGGCTCGCCCAGACGGATTTATCGGTTTTCATCGCGATTTCCAGGTTTTCCCACACCGTCAGCGCTTCAAAAACCGTGGGTTTCTGGAATTTACGCCCGATGCCCTGGCGGGCGATGGCCGCAGGCTCCAGCCCGGTCAGATCGACGGACTGATCGTAAATGGCCCGCCCGCTTTTTGGCCGCGTCTTGCCGGTGATCACGTCCATCAGCGTGGTTTTACCTGCCCCGTTGGGCCCAATCACGCAGCGCAGCTCGCCCACGCCGATATTCATCGTGAGATCGGTCAGGGCCTGAAACCCATCAAAATTCACGTTAATGGATTCAAGCTGAAGCACCGGATCGGTCTGCTCGCGGTAGCGGTCGCCGGGCAGCTGGCGGGTGAATAACCCTTCGGCTGGCTGCATTATTTCTCTCCCTTACGAAACAGGCCGTAGACGCCGCGCGGTAAAAACAGCGTGACGGCGATAAAAATCAATCCCAGAAACAGCTGCCAGTACTCCGGCATCGCGACGGTGAAGAAGCTCTTCGCCCCGTTGACCAGCGCCGCGCCAATGACCGGTCCCACCAGCGTGCCGCGCCCGCCCAGCGCCACCCAGATGGCGGCTTCGATCGAGTTCGTCGGCGACATTTCGCCGGGGTTGATAATGCCCACCTGCGGAACATACAGCGCCCCGGCCAGGCCGCACAGTACCGCAGAGAGCGTCCACACCAGCAGCTTGAACCCGCGCGGATCGTACCCGCAAAAGGTCAGGCGGTTTTCGGCGTCGCGAACGGCGGTCAGGATGCGGCCAAACTTGCTCTTCGCCAGAGCAAACCCGGCGCCCAGCGCCAGGAGCAGCAGCAGCACGGTTGCCAGAAACAGCGCGACGCGCGTGGTGGTTTCCGTCACCGAAAATCCGAGCAGCGTGGTGAAGCCGGTAAAGCCGTTATTGCCGCCAAAGCCGGTTTCGTTGCGAAAGAACAGCAGCATCCCGGCATAGGTCAGCGCCTGGGTCATAATAGAGAAATAGACCCCTTTGATCTTCGAGCGGAAGGCAAACCAGCCAAACACCAGCGCCAGCAGTCCGGGGACCAGCACAATCAGCACCAGCGCCCAGGCAAAATGCTGGGTGCCCCACCAGAACCACGGCAGTTCGCTCCAGGAGAGAAACGACATAAAGGCGGGCAGACCGTCGCCGGACGCCTGGCGCATCAGGTACATGCCCATCGCGTAGCCGCCCAGGGCAAAGAAAATGCCATGCCCCAGAGAGAGCATGCCGGCATAGCCCCACACCAGATCCAGCGCCACCGCCACGATGGCGTAGCAGAGGATCTTACCGAGAAGGGTCAGCATCCAGGTCGATAGCGCCAGCGGATGCGTCGCGGGCAGTAAGGCAAAAAACGGCAGTATCAGCAGGCACACCACCAGCAGGCTGCCGGCAATCTGCGTTGTGCGCGGCGCTTTACGCGCCAGCGTTAAGGTCAGCGGCTGGCTCATCAGTCAATTACCCTCCCTTTCAGCGCAAACAGTCCCTGAGGGCGTTTCTGAATAAACAGCACGATCGCCACCAGAATCAGGATCTTACCCAGCACGGCCCCCATCTGCGGTTCAAGAATTTTGTTAAAGATCCCCAGGCCAAACGCCGCGGCGACGCTGCCTGCGAGCTGGCCAACCCCGCCAAGAACGACTACAAGGAACGAGTCGATAATGTAACCCTGGCCCAGCTCCGGCCCGACGTTACCGAGCTGGGAAAGCGCCACGCCGCCCAGGCCCGCAATGCCGGAGCCAAGCCCGAAGGCCAGCATATCGACCCGGCCCGTCGGTACCCCGCAGCAGGCGGCCATGCTGCGGTTTTGCGTTACCGCGCGCACGTTCAGGCCGAGACGGGTTTTATTCAGAATGAGCCAGGTGAAGAACAGCACCAGCAGCACGAAGCCCAGCACCACGATACGGTTCCACGGCAGGGTCAGGTTGGCAAAAACCTGCACCCCGCCGGAAAGCCAGGCCGGGTTCGCCACCTCCAGGTTCTGGGCACCAAAGGTCATGCGCACCAGCTGGATAAGCATCAGGCTAATCCCCCACGTTGCCAGCAGCGTTTCCAGCGGACGGCCATACAAATGGCGAATCACGGTTCGCTCGAGTACCATCCCGATGCCCGCCGTCAGGCAGAATGCGACCGGCAGCGCGATAACGGGATAGAGCGCCAGCCACTGGGGAGCAAGCCCGGCCATCGCCTGCTGCACCATCCACGTGGCATACGCGCCCAGCATCAGCATCTCGCCGTGCGCCATATTGATGACGCCCAGCAGGCCGTAGGTAATAGCAAGACCCAGCGCCGCCAGCAGCAGCACCGACCCCAGCGACAGCCCCATAAACGCCTGGCCCAGCAGGTCACCCCACATCAGCCGATGCTGGATTTGGCTAAGGCTCTCCTGCGCGGCTGCGCGAACCCCGGCGTCAGGCTCGGTTTGTGCCTGAGTAAACGGGGTAAGCCTGGACTCCACGTCCGGATCGTCGGACTGCCCGAGCCGTTCGACCGCCCTGCGGCGCACCTCTGCCTGCGGGCTGGCAAGCTGGAGATTCGCCACCGCCAGCAGCAGCGCCTGACGCGCCACCGCGTCCGTTTCATCCTTTAGCCGCGTTTCAAGAAATGCCAGCATCGCGGGCTGGGCATCCCGCTGGAGCTGGCGCGCCGCCGCGCGCCTTTCGATTACGCTGTCACTGACGAGCTGATGGGTGGCGATGGCCGTTGCAGCAAGCACCCGCAGGCGGTTAGTCAGGCGAACGGCTTTGGTTGGCCCCGCAGCCGCCTGGCTTTCACCGAGCGGAATGACGTCGCCATTACGCTGTGCAAAGGCGTGCTTCTGCGCGTCGACGTAGAGGTTCTCCTTTTGCAGCGCCTGGAGCAGCGGCAACCTTGCCGCATCCGGCGACGCGGCCCACTGCGTCAGCAGTTCCGCCTGCTGGCTGCGGCTGGCGGCAACAAAACGATCGGCGTCCGATGCCTGCGCCATCCCTGGCAGCAGTCCGGTAAGCCATACAAGCGCGACAAGCGTGCGTATGAGGTTCATGGCTTTCTCCCTGCGGTGATGGCTTAGTTGCTGGCGGTTTTCATCGGCTGGTCGGGTTTTTTATCATTCCCGGCAATGAACGGGCTCCATGGCTGGGCGCGTACCGGCTGTTCCGTCTGCCACACCACGTTAAACTGGCCGTTGCCTTCGATTTCGCCAATCATGACCGGCTTGTGCAGGTGGTGGTTGGTGGCATCCATGGTGAGCGTAAAGCCAGACGGCGCCTTAAAGGACTGGCCGGCCATCGCCGCGCGCACTTTATCCACGTCGGTGCTGCCCGCTTTTTCCACCGCCTGCGCCCACATATGGATACCCACGTAGGTGGCCTCCATCGGGTCGTTGGTCACCACGGTATCGGCGTTCGGCAGCTTATGCGCTTTGGCATAGGCTTTATAGTCCGCCACGAAGGCCCGGTTGGTCGGGTTATCGACGGACTCAAAGTAGTTCCACGCGGCCAGGTTGCCGACCAGCGGTTTGGTGTCGATCCCGCGCAGCTCTTCTTCACCCACGGAGAACGCAACGACCGGCACGTCCGTCGCCTTCAGCCCCTGGTTAGCCAGCTCTTTATAGAACGGAACGTTGGAATCGCCGTTGATGGTCGAGACCACGGCGGTTTTACCACCGGCGGAGAATTTCTTGATGTTGGCGACGATGGTCTGGTAGTCGCTATGGCCAAACGGGGTGTAAACCTCTTCGATGTCCTTATCCTCAACGCCTTTTGAGTGCAGGAAGGCGCGCAGGATCTTGTTGGTGGTGCGCGGGTAGACGTAGTCCGTGCCCAGCAGGAAGAAACGCTTCGCCGCGCCGCCGTCTTCGCTCATCAGGTATTCCACCGCCGGGATGGCCTGCTGGTTCGGCGCCGCGCCGGTATAGAAGACATTCGGCGACATTTCCTCGCCTTCATATTGCACCGGGTAGAATAGCAGGCCGTTCAGCTCTTCGAACACAGGCAGGACGGATTTTCGTGACACCGACGTCCAGCAGCCGAACACCACCGCCACTTTGTCCTGGCTTAACAGCTGGCGCGCCTTCTCGGCAAACAGCGGCCAGTTCGAGGCCGGGTCAACTACCACCGGCTCCAGCTTCTTGCCCAGCACGCCGCCTTTGGCGTTGATCTCGTCAATCGTCATCAGGGCAACGTCTTTCAGCGGGGTTTCGGAGATCGCCATGGTGCCGGAAAGAGAGTGCATGATCCCCACCTTGATGGTATCGGCCGCCTGCACGCCGAAACTCATTCCCATAGCAACGACAGAGGCAGACAACGCGAAGGCTTTTAATAAAGTACGACGGTGCATATTTTCACTCCTGAAAAAGAACGCTGTGCGAAGACGTCCGTTACGGCGTGGACGCGGAAAAATGTCTCAGCGAAGCAGGAGCAAAAAGGATGCCAGAATGGAGAAGGCGCTATTTCAGGACGTGAAACATGGGATGTAAAGAGAACGACTCAGAATGGCACAGCGCTGCACTTTTATAATGCAGCGCCGGGAAAGCGTGATTACCAGACTTCGCTGGCGATCTGCGTCACCAGACGGACTTTGTCCCACTGCTGGGTTTCGCTCAGGCTGTTGCCCTCTTCGGTAGAGGCAAAGCCGCACTGCGGGCTGAGGCAAATTTGATCTTTCGCCACGTACTTCGCCGCCTCTTCCAGACGGGCTTTAATCCCTTCCGGGTTCTCCAGCTCGCCGTTTTTAGTGGTGATAAGACCCAGCACCACCTGCTGCTTGCCCGGGCGAACAAAGCGTAGCGGCGCGAAATCCCCGCTGCGGTCGTTATCATATTCCAGGAAGAACGCGTCAACGTTGACCGTGCCAAACAGCACTTCCGCCACCGGCTCATAGCCGCCCTCGGAGATCCAGGTTGAGCGGAAGTTACCGCGGCAGACGTGCAGGCCGATAGTCAGATCGTCCGGCTTGCCCTCCAGGGCCTTGTTCAGCACGCGGGCATAGATGCGCGCCAGCTCGTCGGCATCATCACCGCGCTCGCGGATCTGGCGGCGCTGATCGTCCGAACAGAGGTAGGCCCAGACGGTGTCATCCAGCTGCAGGTAGCGGCAACCCGCGTCGTAGAAGGCGCGGATGGCGTCGCGCCAGGTGGTCGCCAGATCGTCGAAATAGACGTCCAGGTCCGGATACACGGTCGCATCGATGTCTTTGCGACCGCCGCGGAAATGCAGCACGCTCGGGCTTGGGATGGTCATTTTCGGCTGAGCATTACCGCTGATGCTTTTCAGATAGCGAAAGTCTTCCAGCATCGGATGCTCGCCAAAGCCCAGCTTGCCGGTCACGCGCACGCCGTGGGCTTTGGTTTGCACCCCGTTAAACTGAATGCCCTGCTGTGAATCGTAACGCTCAACGCCCTGCAGGCCGTCGAAGAAGTCGAAGTGCCACCAGGCGCGGCGGAACTCGCCGTCGGTAACCACGTTCAGCCCGCACGCGCACTGCTGCTCAACGACGTGGCGGATAGCGTCATCCTCAACCGCACGAAGCTGTCCGGCGTCAATTTCGCCGCTGGCAAACTTCTGGCGAGCCTGTTTGATCGCATCCGGGCGTAAAAAACTGCCGACTACATCGGCGCGGAACGGGGCGTGGTGTCGTTGCATGGAAATCTCCTCAGCCTGCCGGCGATAATTGCCGGCAGTGATAATTCATTATTTGAAGTTTTAGACTTCTGGATGTCTAAATGTCCAAAAAAGATGTCATACCTGTCCTTTTCCGGCAAACGAGAAAATTTCACGGGTGTTGAAAAAAATTCATGTTCACAGGGCGGCGGCGGTTTCGCTGCTGGCAAAGGTGAACTTTTCATCTTCCCAGCCGGTGATGCCCCCGAGCATGATTTTGACCGGCAGCCCCAGACGCGCCAGCTTCAGCGCGGCCCTGTCCGCGCCGTTACAGTGTGGCCCCGCGCAGTAGACGACGAACAGCGTGCCTTCAGGCCATTGTGCCATGCGCGCCGCGCTAATCTGGCTCCACGGCATATGCAGTGCGCCAGGCACGTGACGGCGGGCAAACTGCTCCGGGCTCCCCACCACGTGCAGCAGCACGAAGTCCTGCTCGTGGTTGGCGATAGCGTGATGCACGTCCGCACAGTCGGTCTCGACGCTCAGGCGACGCAGAAAATGGGTGACGGCCTCCTGCGGCTCGGCAGCCGGAAATTCAGTAACATAGCTCATGTTTCTTCCTCATCTTTGGCGTTTGTGATAACACTACTCTATCCACAAATTCAGCTCGTGAATGCGCTCGCGTATGCCAGAAAACAGCAAAAAGATGACAAACTTAAGACAAACTCCCCGCCCGAAGGTGGTCGTGCTGGCGTATGACGGCCTGTGTACCTTTGAGTTTGGCGTGGCGGTGGAGATCTTCGGCCTGCCGCGTCCCGAGCTGGGAGACGAGTGGTATCGTTTTGCGGTGGCAGGCGTAGATAGCGGTGAACTTCGGGCGACGGGCGGGATCCGCATCATTACCGACGGAGATATTTCCCTGCTTGAGTCTGCCGACCTGATCGTCGTACCGGGCTGGCGGGGTCTGGATGCACCGGTTCCGGGCGCGCTCTGCAGCGCCTTACGTCAGGCCAGCGCGCGGGGCTGTCAGCTGCTGTCCATCTGTTCGGGCGTGTTTGTTCTGGCCGCCGCGGGGCTGCTGAACGGGCGCAAAGCCACGACGCACTGGCGCTACCTTGACGCGCTTAAGGCCCGCTACCCGGACATCAACGTGGTCGAGGATGTGCTCTACCAGGACGAAGGGAATATACTGACCTCCGCAGGCAGCGCGGCGGGGATCGATCTCTGTCTGCACGTCGTGCGCCGGGACTATGGAATGGAAACCGCCAACAGCGTGGCGCGTCGGCTGGTCATTCCCCCGCACAGGGATGGCTCGCAGCCGCAGCAGCTGAGCCGCCCGGTGGCGCAGCTGCGGGAAAGCCAGCGTCTGGGCCAGCTGTTTGATTTTTTGCATACGCATCTTGTTGAGCCGCACAGCGTCGACTCGCTGGCGCGTCGGGTAGGCATGAGCCAGCGCACCTTTCTTCGTCGCTTCGAGGCGGCAACGGGAACAACGCCCGCGCGCTGGTTACTCAATGAACGCCTGCTGCGGGCCAAAGATTACCTGGAAAGCAGCCGCTTAAGCATCGACAGCATCGCTGAGCAGACCGGGTTTGGGCAAGCATCGACGCTGCGCCATCATTTCCGCCAGCAGTTCGCGCTTTCCCCGGCCCAGTATCGCAAACAATTTTCACGTCCCGACGCTGCCCGCTGAGGGGGCGGTCTGGATATCGATACGTTGATGACGCAGGAATACGAAGCACCCGATGGTCACCACACACGTTTTTATCGCGGTCAGCCTTGATGGCTACATCGCCCGGGAGAATGACGACATCGACTGGCTGCTGCAGCGCGATGACCCGACAGAAGATCATGGCTATGCGGCGTTCATCGCCGACAAAGAGTGGATCGTTATGGGTCGGGGGAGCTACGAGAAGGTGTTGACCTTTGACGCATGGCCTTATGACCGCCCCGTGCTGGTGCTCTCCCGACAGCTGGCCGACACGCCCGTGCCGGCGGCGCTAAAGGGCAAAGTGCAGTTTTCCAAACTCACGCCAAAGGAGGCTCTCGACGATCTGGCCGCGCAAAACGTCCATCGCGTCTATCTCGATGGCGGCCGGGTGATACAGTCGTTCCTGCGCGAAGGGCTGGTTGCCGATATGGTTATCACCACCGTTCCGGTTCTGCTCGGGTCGGGAAAATCGCTGTTCGGCGCCCTTCCCCGGGATATCGATTTAAAGTTGGTATCGAGCCGCAGCTTCCCTTCGGGCCTGGTGCAGTCGCACTATCGTGTAACGCCATAAAGCCACGCCAGCGCCGCTGCGGGCAAAAAAAAACCGCCATTAACTGGCGGTAAATGCTTGCATGGATAGATTTGTATTTTGGTCTCTACGTCCCGACACTCCATGGCCGGGCAGCGGATCCCTTACAACCTACCACTATTCATCTTAACGAACCCTAAACAGCGCTATTAACCTGCCTGGGTATTGATTTGCAAATAACGCATCAGGCCCTGCTCCGCACTCTCTCTGGCATCATCATTGATGGCCTCAAGATAAAACGAGCGCGAAACGCCATACGGTGCTTTTTCAGACGGATATACGGCAAACTGGAATGTTTTTCCGCGCGCTTTGTGGGTACAGCCTAATTCCCAGCGTTCGTCATTAATTTTGGTGCTATTACAGTCGACGTGACCGTAATCGCTGGTTAAATAAGACCCTACGCGAGCTTCTGCAGAGTGAATATATTCCGGTTCATCATCGTTGATATAGCGAAACCCGGCGGTTGCCCCAACAGCGACCACGAGAAGCGCAAGCATCATTATTTTTTTCATTTAACAGACCCATTCCTTAGCCAGAGGATTCCTATTATATAGGATTATTCTCTAAATCTAATGTCCAATTTTGTACCAGAAATGGCGGTTAATCATCAGTAAATTAATTTTAAGAAAAATCTCACTCCGACGTAAATTCGACAAAACCTGACAATCACTTTGCGTTAATTTGAATTACCGAATAATAACACGATGGAATTATTGGCATGATAGCTCCGCGTTCTCATTCAGCGGTGAAACCATGATAAAAAAAGGGTTATGTTTCGTCATGCTTATCTGCGCGCTGTTCTCAGGCCAGATTATGGCCGGACACAAAGGGCATGAATATATATGGGTAAAGAATGTGGAGCATCAGCTTCGTCATGAAGCCGACAGCGATGAGTTGCGAAGCGAGGCAGAAGAGTCGGCGGAGGGTTTGCGCGACCACCACCTGTGGCAGAAATCGCGCAAACCGGACACGCACGTTCGGTAATTAGCTGCCCTTGCGCTTTGGCAGGGTTTTCATCAGATCGTCGGGGCTAACGGACGCCACAATGCTGCCGGGCTGCGGCATTTTGAAGATGTGGTTTTTCATCTTGCCAATCACGTGCATTTCGCAAGGACGGCAGTCAAATTTAAGGGTCAGAACTTCGTCCCCATTCACCAGCTGCATCGGGGTGGCCTTCCAGCTTTTGATATTCCCTTTCGCCTGCTTCGGACACAGGTTAAACGCAAAGCGGAGGCAGTGCTTGGTGATCATCACCGGCACGTCGCCCTTCTCTTCGTGCGCTTCATAGGCCGCGTCGATCAGCTGCACGCCGTGACGATGATAGAACGCACGGGCCTTATGGTTGTAGACGTTGGCGAGGAAGGACAAATGCGTATCCGGGTAAACGGGCGCCGGAACGGCTTCGGCTTTACGGCTGCCGCGCGGATACTGCGCCAGGCGCGCGGCATCGAGCATCTCTGCCGTTTCGCGACGGAACTGGTTAAGCAGGCTGTTCGGCACGAACAGCGCGTCCGGCAGATTCACGTCGATAGCGCGCGCATAGTAAATCGTCTGACCCAGCTTCGCCACGCCGTCCTTCAGGCTGTTAAGCGCTTTTTCCGCGTTGTTTGCCACCTCGAACAGACCGTCAAGCGTATGCGTCACGCTGATCCCGTCCTCACAGGTCATGGTCAGAATAAGCTGCTCTTCCCAGCCGCCCAGCTCAATGTCCACCGCGATGCGGCGTTCGCTGGAGGTTTTCAGCAGCGCCTGCTGCCAGTTATGATCGAGGTTACGGTTAAGCGCCGCGTTCGGCCGCGCTTTGTAGAGATCGGCCGGCATTTCGTTCGGCCACACGCGGTAGCGGTTCTCACCGGTTTTTTCCACCGTATTGGCGCGGAAGCCCACCACCTCACGCTTGATCATCACGTTAAGGCCGTCGCCGTTCGCCAGCGGCTCCGTCACTTCAACGTCAAGGTGATCTTTCGCCACCTTCAGCACTTCGCCGACCGGTAAACCGATAAACTTCGGTGAATCAAACGCGCCGATATCCCCTTTACGGGCATTCACAAAATAGTCCGTGCTGCCGCGGTGGAACGTTTTGTCCGTTGACGGAATAAAGAAATGCTCGGTACGACCGGCCGACGCGCGCGCCAGGTCGCCGCGGTCTTCAATAATGGCGTCCAGCATCTGGCGATAGTGCGCGGTGATGTTCTTCACGTAGCTCATGTCTTTGTAGCGCCCTTCAATCTTGAAGGAACGCACGCCTGCGTCGATCAGCGCGCCCAGGTTAGCGGTCTGATCGTTATCCTTCATGGAGAGCAGGTGTTTTTCAAACGCCACGACGCGTCCCTGATCGTCTTTCAGGGTATACGGCAGGCGGCAGGCCTGAGAACAGTCGCCGCGGTTGGCGCTGCGGCCCGTCTGGGCGTGGGAAATGTTGCACTGGCCGGAATAGGCGACGCACAGCGCGCCGTGGATAAAGAACTCAATCGTCGCGTCGGTCGCCTGATGAATATCGCGGATCTGATTCAGGTTAAGCTCGCGCGCCAGAACGATCTGCGAAAAGCCAACGTCGGAGAGAAACTTAGCTTTCTCTACCGTGCGGATATCGCACTGGGTGCTGGCGTGCAGTTCAATGGGGGGAATATCCAGCTCGAGCACGCCCATGTCCTGAACAATCAGGGCATCGACGCCGGTCTGGTAGAGATCGGTAATCAGACGTTGCGCAGGCTCCAGCTCATCATCATGAAGAATGGTGTTCAGGGTCACGAACACTTTCGCCCCGAAACGGTGGGCGAACGGCACCAGTTCAGCAATATCGCTCAGGCTGTTGCTGGCGTTATGGCGGGCACCGAAGCCAGGGCCGCCAATGTAGACGGCGTCTGCCCCATGAAGGATCGCTTCACGGGCAATGGCGGCGTCGCGGGCCGGGCTTAAAAGTTCAAGATGATGGGATTGCAGGCGCATACTTCGTCGTTATCCGTTATGGTCAAAATGGCGGCTATTGTAGTCAGAAGTATGCGTCAGCGAAACAGTTTTGCGTAGCCTCAGCGGGGATAATGAATCAGGGAGTGAAAATGCACCGTCCGGTCGCTGCTGTTGCGGTAGGCGTGCGGTTTATCGCCGGCAAAACGGATGCCCGAATCGGCGGAAATTGACTGCCATTCGCCGTCAATTTTCATCTCCAGTTCGCCGCTGATGACCACCACGTGTTCGATCACTCCCGCCTCGTGCGGCGTGGACTCGCTCAGGGCACCGGGTGCCAGCGTGATGGAGAAATGATCGAACCGGAGCGTCTCATCCCACGGGAAAAGCGGTTTAACCACCATCGCCTGCTGCTGCGGGTCAAACACCGCCTGGCGGTCCGCCTCCGGCGTGATGAACGTGGAAAACGGGACGTTCAGCCCTGTAGCGATTTTCCACAGCGTCGACACCGTTGGGCTGGATTCATTGCGCTCAATTTGCCCGAGCATGGCTTTTGACACGCCGGTTTCGTCCGCCAGCTTCGACAAACTCCAACCGCGCGCCTGACGCAGCGTTTTCAGCGTTGTTGCAAGATGTAGTGTGATGTCCATGTTCCCTCCTGGTGATACGTAGCATACCACTTGTACGTTATAGCGCACAGTGTTACCTTATCTCGGACGTTATAACGCACAATGGAGTTTTCATGCGCCCTTCCTCACATTTTGTTCCCACCGTACTGGCTGGGTTTGTCGCCGTTCTGGTGGGTTACGCCAGTTCGGCAGCCATCATCTGGCAAGCCGCGGCTGCGGCAGGCGCCAGCGCGCAGCAGATAGCGGGCTGGATGACCGCGCTGGGAATTGGAATGGGCGTCAGCACGCTGGCGCTTTCCTGGTGGTATAAAGCGCCCGTGCTGACCGCCTGGTCAACGCCCGGCGCGGCGCTGCTCGCCACCAGCCTGCACGGCGTGACGCTGGCTGAAACGATCGGCGTATTCATCTTTGCCAATGCGCTCATTTTACTCTGCGGCATCACCGGCTTATTCGCCCGGCTGATGAAGCTGATCCCCCATTCCCTTGCCGCCGCCATGCTGGCAGGCGTGCTGCTGCAGTTTGGCCTGCACGCGTTTGCGCACCTGGAGGGACACTTTCTGCTGTGCGGCAGCATGATTGCGGCATGGCTGATAGCAAAAGCGCTGGCCCCGCGCTATGCCATCGTGGTCACGCTGCTGGTGGGCGGTATCGTGGCATGGGCGGGCGGTGACGTTGTCACCGATAGGCTTACCCTCTCTCTGGTAATGCCTGAATTTATTGCCCCCGCCTTCACCTTTACCAGCCTGGTGAGCATTGGCGTGCCCTTCTTCCTGGTAACCATGGCTTCGCAAAATGCGCCTGGCTTCGCCACGATGAAAGCCTCCGGTTACCCGCTGGCGGTCTCGCCGCTCATTATCGTTACCGGTGGACTGGCGCTGCTGCTTTCGCCCTTTGGCGTCTTTTCCATTTGCATTGCGGCGATTACCGCCGCCATTTGTCAAAGCCCGGACGCGCACCCGGATCCCGCAAAGCGCTGGCTGGCAGCCATCGCTGCCGGCGGTTTCTATCTGCTGGCGGGGATTTTCGGCGGGTCCATTACCGGGCTGATGGCCGCCCTGCCGCTCAGCTGGATCCAGACGCTGGCCGGTCTGGCGCTGCTGGGAACCATCAGCGGGAGCTTGTATCAGGCGCTGCATCACGAAGCGGAGCGCGACGCGGCCATCGTCACGTTTCTGATGACCGCAAGCGGCGTCACGATCCTGGGGATTGGCTCGGCATTCTGGGGGCTGGTGCTGGGCGGCGTATGCTATGCCCTGTTTTCACGCGCTCGCCGCGCGTAGCTGCGACGGCGTCATGCCCGTCACGCTGCGAAAGCGGTTGCTAAAGTGGCTGGCGGAGTTAAACCCGCAGGCCAGCGCGATGTCCGTCAGCGGCGTTGAGGTGTGCTGCACCAGGGCTTTCGCTTTTTCCATTCTCCTTTGCATCACGTACTGATGCGGCGCCAGCCCCGTCGACTGGCGGAACATGCGGGCAAAATGGTATTCGCTGAGGGCGGCCTGGGCCGCCAGTTCGGCCAGCGTCAGGGGCTGGCCCAGGTTCTCTTCGATAAACGCCAGCACGTTACGCAGAACAAACGGCGATAGCCCGCCGGTGACGACCGGCAGCTTCCACTGCACGTTTGAGTAGTTTTGCAGCAGATGGGTCAGGAGCAGCGTAGAGGCCGTGCTCAGGGTGAGCTGGTTGGCGTGCTGCTGCCAGTCGCAGCCAAGCAAAAACTGGCGATACAGCGCGGTGATCTTCGGATCGCTGCCAAAAATACGTTCGTCCAGGGTCAGCGAAAGCGGCCGCTTGTCCCAGATTTTTTCGCCCACGTCGCGCAGGTGTTCATCGGTACAGTAGAGATGCACAAACGACAGATCGTCCCGGATATCCCACGTCGATTCGCTCTCTTTGGGCATCAAACAGAAACGGTCCGGCCCCCCGCCGTTCTTCCAGCCGCCCGGCGTTTTTTGGTAGCTTTCGTAACCGTCTGCCACGTACAGGCTCAGGGTATGATGGTTACTTTTTACCGTTATCGTATCGTGCTTGTTGTACCACGCTGCCAGCTGAATACCCGAATTCAGCGAGACGGTTTCCCGCAGGACTGCATTCTGTTGGCAAAGCGTTTCAAAGGTATCGTAAGCGTGAGACATAACCATTAGCGCGTGATGGACTGGAATGTCAGTCTAAGAAGAGTTGTCTTCCGTTGCCAGTCCCCGGTAAAGAAAAAAGCGCAAGATTTTGCAAGTCCACCGCAAGCGGGTGAAAGCCCTTTATAAAATGCTGCGCCATACTGCGGGCTTCGGTGGTTTGAGAAGAGAAAAATATGAACGCATTACTTTACGGACTGGTGGTCATTATCTGGGGAACCACCTGGATTGCCATTTTCCTGCAGCAGGGCCCCGTGGCGGCGCCCGTCTCTATTTTCTGGCGCTTCGCCGTCGCCAGCCTCACGATGATGGTGGTATTACTCGCCCTGCGCCGCCTGCGCAAGCTGGCGCTGCGGGATCATCTTTTTTGCATGCTCCAGGGATGCTGCGTTTTCTGCTTTAACTTCTGGTGTTTTTACACCGCGGCCTCGCACATCAATACCGGGCTGGAATCGGTGATCTTCTCCATGGCCGTGCTCTATAACGCCATTAACAGCTTTATTTTCTTCGGGCAGCGCCCACCCGCCCGTTTCTGGACGGCGGCGGCACTGGGCCTGGTGGGGATCGTCACCCTCTTCTGGGACGATCTGCTGGCCAGCGGCTGGAGCGCGTCGCTCCTGACGGGCATTGGTCTTTCCGCGCTCGGTACCTACGGCTTCTCGCTGGGCAATATGATCAGCATGCGCCATCAGCGCAGAGGCCTTGAGACCATGACCACCAACGCCTGGGCGATGCTCTACGGTACGCTGGTGATGGGCTGCATTGCGCTCTTCAGAGGCGACAGCTTCACGCCGGAGTGGACCACCAGCTACATTGGCGCGCTGCTCTATCTGGCCCTGTTTGGTTCGGTGATTGCCTTTGGCGCGTACTTCACGCTGGTGGGACGCATTGGCCCGGGCAAAGCGGCCTACAGTACGCTGCTCTTCCCGCTGGTGGCGCTCTCCATCTCCACGGTGTATGAAGGCTACGTCTGGCATTTCAACGGAATTATTGGACTCTTGCTGATTCTGGGGGGAAATATGGTGATGTTTACCAAACCCGAAACCTGGTTCAGACGCCTGCGCACGGCGTAAATAAAACGGCCTGCAATACGCAGGCCTTTTTAGGTTATTTTGCGGTCTTTTTCACATCAAACATGGTGGCGTCGGTCGCCATATCATCAACAACCTGCTTCAGCGTTGCAAAGGTCATCGGCGTATTTGCGTTATTCAGCTCTTTACCCTCGCCTTTACGCACTACCTTCATAACCGGCTTGTTGGTGGCCGCATCGATCAGCTCACCTTCAAAGTAAAGGTGGGTATCCATGGTGCGATGTCCGGTTGCCATCTGCGTACCGGCAACCACCAGCGCAACAGGCACCACTTCATAGAACTGCAGTCCCTCTTTCTGCGAACTCACCCCGGTAATGGCACCGCGGAAAATCAGGCTGTGTTTACCCGGCGTGGTGACAATCGGCTTACGGGTACCAATAGCAGTTTTCATTTTGTTATTGGTGTAATTCAGCAGCTCATCAAGCGTTTTTTGACCAATCTGTGTTGTCGGTTTAGGCGCAGGATAATAAGTAATCGGCGTCCAGATAATACTGTCGTAATTAGCTTCGTTATAAGAAGGATCAACCCAACGCAGCGTAGGTTTACCCGTCGCAGACGTCGTCTGCTGTAATCCTGAATAGTCTTTTAAAAAGCCAGAATATTGTTCGGGAGCGGCGACTTTAGAAGAACAGCCCGCCAACGCCAACAGACCAGTAAGCACTGCAACTTTAAAAAAAGTTTGAGTACGCATGATAGTTTTCCATGTTATCTGCAAGTATGCATTTGAAGTTATAGCAAAAGACTGGTGGGTTTGTTGTGACAAAAAATGATGCCGGGAGCACAAATTGCGAAAAGACTGCCCGGCCACGTGCCGGGCAGTGAAAAATTACTGATTTATATCCAGTTGCCAGAACAGATGTTTGCCAAACGGGTCGATTTCATAGCCCTTCACTTCCTTGCGCACCGGTTCGAAAATCGTCGAATGCGCAATCATCACCGCGGGCATCTGGTCATGCATGATCTGCTGAGCCTGTTTATACAGCGCCACGCGTTTATCATGATCGGTTATCGATTTCGCTTCGGCGATAATGTTATCAAACGGCTTGTAGCACCATTTCGCCGAATTTGACCCGCCGTTTGCCGAGGTGCAGGTAAACAGCGGACCAAAGAAGTTATCGGGATCGCCCGTAGCGGTGGTCCAGCCCATCAGCGCGGCCTGATGCTCTCCGCCCTTCACGCGTTTTAAATATTCGCCCCATTCGTAGGTGACGATTTTGGCCTGTACGCCGACCTTCGCCCAGTCTGCCTGAATCATCTCCGCCATGCGTTTCGCATTCGGATTATAGGGCCGCTGGACGGGCATTGCCCATAAATCGATGCTCATGCCGTTAGCAAAACCGGCCTCTTTCAGCAGCGCTTTGGCTTTTTCTGGATCGTACTCGTAGTCCTTAAGCTCGCTGTCGGCGCTCCAGACACCCGGCGGCAGCAGGTTCTTCGCCGCGGTGCCGGTACCGTGGAACACAGCGTCAATAATCGCCGGTTTATTAATGGCCATTGCCAGCGCCTGGCGAACTTTTACGTTATCCAGCGGCGGCTTTTGGGTATTGAACGCCAGGAAGCCGGTATTCAGTCCGGGCTTGCTCATCAGATTGATGTCTTTGTTGGCCTTCATGCGCGGCAGGTCGGCCGGGTTCGGGAACGGCATCACCTGACATTCGTTCTTCTCAATTTTGGCAAACCGCACGGAGGCATCCGGCGTGATGGTAAACACCAGCCTGTCCAGCTTCGATTTCCCCTGCCAGTAGTCGGCAAACGCCGTGAACAGGATGCGGGAATCCTTCTGATACTGCGTCAGCTTAAACGGCCCGGTGCCGATCGGCGCCATATCCACCTTCTCCGGCGTGCCCGCTTTCAGCATCGCGTCGGCATACTCAGCGGAAAGGATCGAGGCAAAATACCAGGCCAGATCGGCGACAAACGGCGCCTCCGGGTGCGCCAGGGTAAAGCGTACGGTATGGTCATCCACTTTATCAATGGCGGTGATCAGGCTGCCAAACTCCAGGCTTTCGAAGTTGGAGTAGCTGCCGTTCGAGACGTTGTGGTACGGATGGTTGACGTCTTTCTGGCGCATAAACGAGAAAATGACGTCATCGGCGTTAAAGTCGCGGGTCGGCGTGAAGGATTTGTTGCTCTGGAACTTAACGCCTTTGCGCAGATGGAAGGTGTAAACCTTGCCGTCGTCGCTCACCTCCCAGCGCTCTGCCAGGCTCGGCACCAGCTCCGTGGTGCCGGGTTTGAAGTCGACCAGCCGGTTATAAACCGGCACGGCGCTGGCGTCCACGCTGGTTCCCGAGGTGTACAGCTGAGGATTGAAGTTTTCCGGCGATCCTTCGGAGCAATACACCAGCGTTTTTGCGGCGACAGCGGAACTGACCGTGAGTGCAGCAAGCGCCAGCGTGAAAGTTGCGAGTTTGCTTGTCATCATTTATTCCTGTCTTTTTAATTCGACGGCTAATTAATTCTTTTGCCATTTCATAAATAACATTAAAGTGAGATGGCAAACACCCGAAAAATAAATAAGGAACAAATCACTATGGGCTCGCCGCTTTCCAGACAATTAACGCATCGTTTTTTCCGCTATCTCGCCATCACCAGCCAGAGCGATCCTAAAGTGAAAACGCTGCCCTCAACGCCGGGCCAGCACGACATGGCGCGGGAACTGGCGCAGGAGCTGGCACAGCTGGGTTTAGACGACATCGTGATTGATGAATTCGCCACGGTGACGGCGGTCAAAAAAGGCAACGTGCCCGGCGCGCCGCGCATCGGCTTTATTACCCATATTGATACCGTCGACGTGGGTTTATCACCGGATATTCATCCACAAATATTAACGTTTACCGGTGAAGATCTCTGTCTGAATAAAGAAAAAGAGATCTGGCTGCGGGTGAAAGAGCATCCCGAAATTCTGGCTTACCCGAACGAGGAGATTATTTTCAGCGACGGGACCAGCGTATTAGGCGCCGATAATAAATCTGCGGTCACGGTGGTGATGACGGTGCTGGAAAACCTGACGGCGGAGCATCAGCATGGCGATATTGTCGTGGCGTTTGTGCCTGACGAAGAGATCGGCCTGAACGGCGCCAAGGCGCTGGACCTTAAGCGCTTCGACGTCGACTTCGCCTGGACCATCGACTGCTGCGAGCTGGGCGAAATTGTCTACGAGAATTTTAATGCGGCAGCCGCTGAGATCCGCTTTACCGGCGTGACGGCGCACCCTATGTCCGCCAAAGGCGTGCTGGTGAACCCGTTATTAATGGCAACCGACTTTATCAGCCACTTCGACCGCCAGCAGACGCCGGAGTGCACCGAGGGGCGTGAAGGCTATATCTGGTTTAACGGCATTCAGGCCGGGCAGAACGAGGCCGTTCTTAAGGCCAATATCCGGGACTTCGACAAGGACAACTTTGCTGCCCGCAAGCAGCAGATTGCCGACGTTGCCGCGCGGATTGCCGCCCAACACCCGACCGCCAGCGTGGAGTATCGCATTGAAGATACCTACAGCAATATCAGCAATGCGATTGGCGAAGACAGGCGCGCTATCGACCTGATGTTTGAGGCGATGGAATCGCTCGGCATCACGCCGAAACCGACGCCCATGCGCGGCGGTACCGACGGCGCGGCGCTCTCGGCAAAAGGGTTACTCACGCCGAACTTCTTTACCGGCGCGCATAACTTCCACTCGAGGTTTGAATTCCTGCCGCTGTCGTCGTTTGAGGCGTCTTACCGCACCGCCCTGCAGCTCTGCCTGCTGGCCGCCCGTTAGGCGGGCTTGCGCGCCAGCATCGTGGCAAAGCGCAGTTTGATGCGGTTCCCGTTTTCGTCGGTGCGGTGCAGTTCGCCGGGCTCTTCGTTGTACTTGATGAGCTCCCAGCCTTCATAGTAATTGCTCAGCTCACCGCTTTTGAACGCAAACGGGAAGCCGACGGTGCAAGGATAATCCACCGTATCCATGGCGGCGACAATCAGGTTGTAGCCGCCCGGCCGGGTGCAGCGCTGCATGTTGGCGATAAGGCCCGGGATGGTGCTGGCTTCCAGGAACATCAGCACCACGGTGGAGAGAATAAAATCGTACTCGCCGTCAAAGCTCAGGCCGTTGAGATCTTTAATTGCGGTCTGAAGATTCTTAATCCCTTCTGCCGCCTTGATGCGCTCGATATTGTCGATGCTCATCGGGTTCTTGTCCCACGCGGTCACGTCGTACCCGTTGGCCGCAAGGTACAGGCTATTACGGCCGTTGCCGCAGCCCAGGTCCAGCGTTTTGCCCGGTTTAACCTTTTCCGCACTGAACAGCACTTCTGAGTGCGTACGAGTTAAGCCATATTTCTCTGTGAAGTAATTCTCATCAACGGTCATCATTTTTCCTCAGATTGCATAAGCAGTGCTTTATCAGTGCGAACCAGCAGTTTGCCCTGAAGCAGCAGAATCAATGTACGCACCAGCAGCCAGCCAATAATGGCGTTGGTGAAGATAAACAGCGGCACGGCGATGGCGTGGAAAAAGCCCGCCGGACTGCTTTGTCCCAGATGCAGACCCGTGGTTGCCAGGGCCGAGACGCCAAAGGAGAAGCTCCAGAATGAGGCATTGAACGGCTGGGACAGGGTCCATGGGATCAGGCGCAACATGAACAGCAGCTGCAGCAGGCCATAGCCAAACAGCATTTTCGCAAACGTATCCGCCTGACCGCCATTCACGCTGAACCAGGCGCTACAGGCCACCAGCGCGGGCGCCAGCTGAATCCCGAGAGACGTGCGCAGTGCGGCGGGCAGCTCTCCGGCGCTGCGAAGGCGTTGCAGAATGACCGGCTCAAGGCTGAGCCAGGAAAAGATGCCCGCGCCGAGGAAGACCAGCCCTGCATCGTGAAACCCGAGGGCGCCGCACGCCATCGCGCTGATAAAATTGTTCGCCACCGTGGGCAGATATAATCCAGGCGTGGTCGCCTCTTGCGGATGTTTCCCGCGCCATAGCCCGGCGCTTTGCCAGGCCGAGTACGCAAGCTGCACCACTACGCCAGTGCCAAACAACACCAGCGAGACCGGGCGGAACCAGGGTACAAAACCGATGGCGACCAGCATCGTCGTGGCCGGGAAAAGGCTGACAAAACTGCTCGTCACCGGGTGCCGCATCTCTGCCAGCACGCTGCGCGGGAAACGGATCGCGCGCGTCAAAAACGCGACCGTTAACAGAAACCAACATACCACCGCAAGGGCAACCAGGCTCTCCCCCGGCCAGCGCGTCACCGGCCAGAGGGTGCTGGCATAGCGCCAGGCAAAGCCCATACCGATGATGCCAAGCACCATGCCAAAATACCCGGCGGGCAAGTTAAGCGCCTGTTGGGGAGTGTTAAATTTGCTCATTAATTTTAATTTTTAAAATGTATTTTAAATGCCATTTTAAGGGGTTTCTGCAGCGGATGCCAGTACAACGAAAGGTCAAAAGTTTGCTACGTTTAGTTGAGACGCCTATCAGAGACCGCACGATGAAAAAGTACCGACTCAGCGATGAAACCCGCCTCTGGCAGTGGAAAAACGGCGAGACCTCCCACTCCGCCACGCTGCGGCAGATTATCGCCACGGCCGATTTTAACGACGTCGTGGCCGGCACAAAGGGCGGCTGGATTGACGACGAGCGCGCCCTCTCGCAGGACGGCAATTGCTGGATCTACGACGAAAACAGCGTGGTATTCGCCGGCGCAGCCGTGTCCGGCAACGCGCGTCTTACCCTGCCTTGCATCATTAGCCATGATGCGCGTATTGGCGACAGCTGCTGGCTGGACGGTGCGGAGGTGAGCCACGGCGCGCGAATAAGTGACAACGTCACCATTCAGCAATCCTGCGTGCGCGGCGAGTGCCATATTTACGGCGAGGCTCGCGTACTGCATCACAGCGTGGTCATTGCGGCCAAAGGGCTAACGCCGGACCGTGAACAGATCCTGCAAATCTACGATAAGGCGACGGTGAGCCAGTCGCGCATTGTGCACCAGGCGCAAATCTACGGCGAGGCGATGGTCAATTTTGCCTTTGTTGAGCACCGCGCCGAAATATTCGACAACGCTATCCTCGAGGGTAACGACCTGAATAACGTCTGGGTGTGCGACTGCGCAAAAGTCTACGGCAACGCCCGGGTGATAGCCGGTTTTGACGACGATGCCATCCCGACGGTGCGCTACAGCTCGCAGATTGCGGAGAATGCCGTGGTGGAAGGCAACTGCGTCATTAAGCACCACGTCCTGATTGGCGGTCAGGCATGGCTGCGCGGCGGGCCGATCATGCTGGACGATAAGGTGGTGATCCAGGGACGCGCGCGGATCAGTGGCGATGTGCTGATTGAGCATCGGGTTGAAATCACCGACGATGCGGTCATTGAAGCCTTTGCCGGCGAGAGCATTCACCTGCGCGGCGAAAAGGTGGTTAACGGCGCTCAGCGCATCACCCGCACGCCGCTGCTGGGCGCGTTATAGGGTATAAATTTTCCCGTAGAGGTTCACGTCGTCAAAGCGGCCGTTAAGGTATTCCGCTTCCCGCAGGCACCCTTCCAGCGTAAAGCCGTTGCGCAGGGCAACGCTGTTGCTGCTCTGATTCGCGACCCGACACTTAATCACAAAACGGCGGATCTCCCCGCGCTCGGCGTAGTAGCGCATAAACGCCTGCAGCGACCGAGAGAGAATGCCCTGCCCCTGGTGGTCTTCATCCAGCCAGTAGCCGATGTACCCGGCTTTGTTGGTCGGTTCAATCGTGTTGAACGACAGCACACCGACAAGCGCGTCACCCTTGAAGATCAGAAACATTTTGGCGTAGCCGCGCTGGTGCAGCATCTGGTTACTCTGCACGTTGCGGCGGGTATCGTCCTCGCTGCCCACGTGCTGCGCCCAGTCAAAGGCGGTTTGCAGCCAGGTTCTGTTTTTTACGACGAGGTTGTGCAGATCGGCGGTATAGCGATCTTCGACGGCGCGAAGTTCGATAGCGTCAGAGACCGGGATAATTTCGGATTTTGCTGCGGTCATTGCCCCTCACCCTAACCCTCTCCCACAGGGAGAGGGAATCAATCGTTAACGCATTACCCGGTCATCAACGTACTGACGTTTGTCCGGCGCTGGCGGGAAATACTGGTACAGCCAGGTTTCGCTGATGGCATCGCCCTGGCAGCGCAGGAACAGGCGCATATCCACCGGCTCCGTTGAATCCGACGTCGGGTACCAGTCAAACAGAATACGGTATCCGTCAAACGGCTCGACGTAGAGGATCTCAACCTGCTTCGCTTCACCGCTGGAGAGCGTAATCACCGGCTCGATACCTTTCGGCGCTGCGGCCTTCAGGTCGCCGCCGACGAAGTCGATGGCAAAGCGGCGGGCCCACACTTTCGGGTAATTCTCGCCCGGCGCCCAGCCTTCCGGGAACCCGCCCATACCGGTGCGGGTGGCGAAGACGTTGGCCAGCGGAGAACGCACCGGCGGCATGGCGCTCCAGTACAGGCGATATTTGAAGTCCAGCTCGTCGCCCGCCTTGACGGCTTTTTCCGGCTGCCAGAAGCAGACCACGTTATCCAGGGTTTCACCCGTCGTCGGGATCTCCATCAGGCCAACCGAGCCTTTCCCCCAGTCGTTGCGCGGTTCAACCCACAGGCTCGGACGCTTGTTATACCAGCCCATCACGTCCTGATAGTGCGAGAAATCGCGATCGAGCTGCAGCAGGCCGAACCCTTTCGGGTTTTTATCCATGTAGGCATTAAACTGCAGCTTCTGCGGGTTGTTCAGCGGACGACAGATCCACTCTCCGTTGCCGCGCCACATCGCCAGGCGATCGGAGTCATGGATTTGCGGGTGAATGGTGTCACACATGCGGCGTTCGTTATTGCCGCAGCTGAACATGCTGGTCATCGGCGCGATGCCGAGCTGCTTAATGTCCTTACGCGCGTAGAGGTGGTTTTCGACCTCCATGATCACCTGGCTCTTCTCGCAGTGGATCACAAACTTATAGGCACCGGTGATGCTCGGGCTGTCGAGCAGCGTATAGACGGTAAACGTGGTATCACCCGGCTTGACGGTTTCAAACCAGAAAGAGGTAAAGTCCGGGAACTCTTCAGGGGTGTCGGTAAAGGTATCGACCGCCAGGCCGCGTGCGGAAAGGCCGTACTGGTAGGTGTCATCCACCGCGCGGAAGTAGCTCGCCCCCAGGAAAGAGACGATATCGCGACGCGCCAGCTCCGGCGCCTTAAAGGCGCGGAAGCCTGCAAAGCCGAGATCGCTTTGCCCCTCCAGCTGTTTGGTATCTACGCTCGTTTCACCGTAGCTGAACAGCTCAGGACGGAAGTGGATCTCGCGCGCCATCGAGGTGGATTGATCCAAAGAGAACATCCGCACGCGGCGGCGGAACCCCATCCCCATATGGAAGAACTGTACGTCCAGCTGACGCCCTTCAACGTTGTTCCACAGAGACTGTTTTTCATCGTACCGGATGGCGTTGTACGCCTGCGGCGTCATGGTTGCCAGCGTATCCGGCAGCGGGCGCGGCGCGCCACCCCATGGGGTTTTCGCCAGGTCATGCGCCATGGATTGCAGTACGGAGAAGTCAAAACGACGGCTCTGACCGTCAGCGATGTCAGAGTCAGCAGCGTATGCCGCTTTGGAAAACAGGGAAGCAAGGCCGGATGTGCCGCTCAGGGCTGCCACTGCCAGCGAGCCTTTTAGAAAACGTCTGCGATTCATGCCTGGAAAAACGTCCTTATGGTCGTGTGAATGTGTTTCGCGCGCGGCGAAATGACGGCAAGAAAGAACGCACAGCCTAAACAAAAATGGTTAAGAATCCAATTGTTGGCCGGTGATTATCTGAACAAAGTGAGAAATATTTTCTGTCGACCAGAACGGCCCGAAAGTGGTGTAAAGAAAGCCTGGAAAATGTGTATAAAAATGCCCCGGTGCGACATCACTCACCGGGGCCAATGAGGCGGTTATTTTACGCTGACATCGATACCCGGGAAGTACTTATCAGCGAGTTTAGCGATCGTGCCGTCGGCACGTACTTTATCAATCGCGGCATCAAGCTGCTTTTTGGTGGCCTCGTCCCCTTTACGCAGCCCAAAACCGATCCCACTGCCGAGGATAGTGTCGTCTGACACCGGTTTGCCGATAAAGCCAAACCCTTTACCCTGCGGCTTGCTGAGGAAACCTGCCTGCCCGGCCGCGGACATCACCAGCGAGGCGTCGATACGGCCATTCAGCAGATCGCCCCAGGCCATATTCTGATCTTTATAAGACACCACGGTGACACCCTGCTTTTCCCAGTGCTCTTTGGCATAGGTTTCCTGGATGGATCCCTGCAGCACGCCGATGGTTTTGCCCTTCAGCCCTTCTGGCGTTGCCTCGACAGCCGTGCCGGCCTTGCCAACGAGCTGCGACGGAATACGGTAAATCGGCTGGGTAAAATCAATGCTCTTGCGGCGCTGCTCGGTGATGTTCATCGCCGAGTTGATGGCGTCAAATTTCTTCGCCACCAGCCCCGGGATCAGCGCATCAAATGAGGTTTCCACCCAGCTGCACTTCAGCGCAGCCGCTTTGCAAATGGCATTCCCCAGCTCAACGTCAAACCCTTCCAGCTCGCCCGCCGCATTGCGGCTCTCAAACGGCGGATATTCCGCTTCCAGACCGTAACGCAGCTCGGTGGCCGCGAAGGAGGAAAAAGTACACAGCAATCCCATGCCGACAACTAACGCGCGTAATTTCATCTACAACTCCTCAGCGTGGTTTAACCCGACACAGGGCCTGGGCACCTGCCCGTAACGTCGCCTCATCTTTCGCAAAAGAGAGACGAATCAATTTATTGTCCGTACCGTCCGCATAAAACGCCGACAGCGGGATGGTGGCAACGCCGTACTCAACGATCAGCCTTTTCACCAGCTCGCTGTCGCGCTCGTCGCTGAACTGGCTGTAGTCCGCCAGCATGAAGAACGAACCGGCGCTCGGCAACAGCGTAAACGGCGAATCGGCCAGCAGACCGTGCAGCAGATCGCGTTTGCGCTGGTAAAACGCCGACAGCGACAGCCAGGTTTGCGGGTCGACCATATGTTCAGCAAACGCGTGCTGCATTGGCGTATCGGCAGAAAACATTAAAAATTGATGGACTTTACAAATCTCGTCCATCAGTACCGCCGGGGCAACACAGTAACCCACGCGCCACCCGGTGACGTGATAGGTTTTTCCGAAAGATGAGATAATCACGCTGCGCTCCGCCAGCTGCGGGTGCGTGGCCATCCCGTGGTGCGGCTCACCGTCAAACACCACGTGTTCGTACACTTCGTCAGACAAAATAATGATGTCGGTGTTGCGCGTCAGCGCCGCCAGCTGCTGTAGATCGTCGGTGGAGAAGACCTGGCCGCTCGGGTTGTGCGGCGTATTAATGATGATCATGCGCGTGCGCGGGGTGATCGCGGCGCGAACCTCGTCCCAGTTGACGGCAAAATCCGGCACCGTGAGCCTGATGGCGATTGGGGTTGCCCCCTGCAGGCGGACAATCGGCGCATAGCTGTCAAATGACGGCTCAAAGTAAATCACCTCATCGCCCGGATGCACCAGCCCGCTAATCGCCGAATAGAGCCCTTCGCTGGCGCTGGCGGTGACCAGCACCTCGCTGGCAGGGTTATACTGCGTGCCGTAGAGCGTGGCAATTTTATCGGCAATGCGCTCTTTGAGCGGCTGCAGGCCGGTCATCGCCGCGTACTGGTTATGCCCCGCCTCCATTGCGCGGGTGACGCCCGCGATAAGCTTCGGGTCGCAGGAAAAATTCGGTGCGCCCTGAGAAAGGTTAATGGCGTTATGCTGCGCCGAGAGCTGGCCGATAACGGTAAAAATGGTGGTTCCCACATCTGGCAGTTTGGAGCGCGTTTGCACCGGCGTTCGTAAAGTCATCCTGTTACCCTTCTCATGGTCTTTGCATAACTATTCAAACAACAAGTTCGTTGCCGGGACAATCGAATTGTTGTCATAATAGCCATGAGAAAAATGCATAGCTGAGGGTTTTCCATGTCGCGCCGTTCGCTCCCGCTCAATGCCATTGACGCATTTTTAGTCACCGCGCGTCACCTGAATCTTACCCATGCTGCCGCCGAGCTTTGTCTGACGCAGGGCGCCGTGAGCCGCAAAATTGCCTCCCTTGAGGCGTGGTTTGGCTTTCCGCTTTTTGAACGCCACGCGCGCGGCTTACGCCTCTCTTCGCAGGGCAGCGCCCTGCTGCCGGAACTGCAGTCGGCTTTCGAACGCCTGCTGACCGTGGCCGATCAGGCCCGCAGCCAGCAAACCGTGATCCGGCTCAAGGCCCCCACCTGCGCGATGCGCTGGCTGGTGCCGCGCCTGCTGGAGGTGGAGCGCGAGCAGCCGGAACTGCAAATTGCGCTGACCACCACCACCGATCACAACGTCAATTTCAAAACCGAATCCTACGACGCGGCCATCGTGTTCGGCACGCACATGAGCGCGGGCGATCTGCTGTTCGAAGAGGCGCTCACCCCGGTGATAAGCCCGGTGCGCGCGGGTGCAGCGCTGGGATCGTTAACGTTTCTTCACCCGACAAGGGACAAGACAGACTGGTCGCTGTGGCTGACAAAACAGGAAGGCCCCGGCTTTGTCATGCACAAAAATCAACACTTCGACACGATGGATCTGGCGATCACGGCCGCCATTCAGGGGCTCGGCGTCGCCATTGCCGACGAAACGCTGGTGGCCGAAGATGTCCGGGCCGGAAGGCTGATACGACCCTTTGAGACGAGCATAAAAACCGGCGCAAGCTACCGGCTGGTGCTGCGCGAAACGCCTGGCGAGGAAAACGGGCTGGCGGCGTTTCGCGCGTGTTTGCTTAATCGAGGCTGACGTGGTGTTTCATCACCCGTTTAAAGAGGCTCATGCGGGCGCGCATAAAGCGGTTTTCAAGCCTGAAACCTGCATGTTTATTCACACCAATGCGTAGCAGAACGTCCCGTCCTTTGCGACACGCGGGCCAGCGCGTCGGCCCTGGCAGGCTGTCGCGACGACCGGCGTCGCGCGCAAAGCTCACCCAGTAATCGGCCACCTGGGCAGCAAACTGAAGATCCCGCGCGTTGACATACTGGCGCGAGGGTTCCACCTGGCCAAGCGTGTCGAAGACGTAGGGAACCTCGTTGCCGTGCCAGGCGCCGTTGACATAGGTGGCGTGTTCCGCTTCGGCGACATAGTCAAACCAGTAGCGCCAGCACAATCCGCCGACGCGCTGCTGGGCCTGCATCACCACATAGCCCATCGTCGTAAACGCCATGTCGCGGCACACCTGCCTGCCCAGCTCTTCATCGCCCTTCACGCCCGGATAGAGCAACTTAATCAGCCCCAGCCCGAAGCGGCGCTCCCGGCGCAGCTTCTGGATTTGCCCCGCGAGATCGATGCCAAACACCGCCATCACGCTGGCTTCGTCGCTGTTAGAGCCAATCATCACCGGCACAGGGTGCTGGCGGGCGGCGAAAAAGACGTCCAGCATGGCCTCCGGCAGAACGCAGTCTCCGGCGATGGGCGCCGGGGCCACGTTAAGCGGCGCGGTTAACGGCCAGAACACGTCGGGTGGAATGGCGCGCAGCTCCTCGGCCGTTGCGTTCTCCAGGCCAAAATGGGCGGCCAGGGCTTCTCCTTTCCGTAGCGCCTGTTCGCGCGGCGTGTCCGGCAAGGTATAGCCGCTTTGGATAATCGCCTTATGGAACAATCCCTTTGCGAGGGGCGATGCCAGCAGCGACAGCACGCTGCGCGCGCCAGCGGATTCGCCAAACAGGGTGATATTGGCAGGATCGCCACCAAACGCGGCGATATTGTCCCGCACCCATTCAAGGGCAGCTATCTGATCCAGCAGGGCAAAATTATGCACCACGCGGTCTTCTTCCCCTTCCAGAGCAGGATGGGCGAAAAAGCCGAGGTGGCCGAGACGGTAATTGAGGGTTACGACAACCGCGCCGCGCGTGGCCAGCGCTTTGCCGTTATACGGCGGCAGGCCACCGGCGCCCAGGGTAAACCCGCCCCCGTGCAGCCAGACCATAACCGGAAGCGGCTCCGCACGCTCTGTGGGAGACCAGACGTTAAGATAGAGACAATCTTCAGAAAACTGGCCCGGATCGCCGCCGCCCAGCTCCTGACAATACTCGCTGCTTTGCCAGCTTGAGGGCGAAAAAGCCGTAGCCTCGCGAAGGCCCTCCCAGCGCACAGGCGGCCGCGGCGAGCGCCAGCGCCACTCACCCACGGGCGGCTCGGCGTAAGGGATCCCGTACCACGCATGAACGTCTTTATCAGTAAAACCAGCCAGTGCGCCGCAGCGCGTTTCAACCACAGGGGCGGAAGGATTTTGCATAACGACCTTATTTTTTCCATCACACCCCAGCAGAGTAACGATTTCAGAGCAAACCGCAACGCTGTTTGCTGCGCGTTTCAGCCTCCTCATAGAGGGTAAACTCGTCATACACCGGGCAGCCGAGCGCCGCTTCAAACGCATCGCGGCTGGCATTGCCGTGGCTGCGCGCCTGGGTTTCATTCCCGAGATTGGACTGGAATATACCGGCGGCGCTGACCGGCAGGAAATCTTCATAGGTGATAGGCTGGGCAATCACCCATCCGCGCTCGATCAGGGGCTGCGGATCGTCGCCGGGACGGAACGCATGACGATGGGCTTCTCCGGCAGGCGTCAGACGGTAGCGGAAATAGGCCAGCTCCTGACGGCGCATTAACAGCTCGCTGTCCGGGAAGGCGCTAAACATCTCCCGCAGATGCAGCTGGTGCGTCAGGTTATCTTTACCGGTGCCGGCCTGGGCGAGCAGGCTATCGTACAGCTCGCGGCCTTTCGGGGTCAGCGCCACGCCGCGCTGCTCAATCTCACCGAAGCGCGCGGTGTGGGTACCCTGATGTTCACCGGCAAACAGCACCGGCTCTTCCAGCGCCTTGAAGCTGGTTTGACGCAATAAGACGGGAACCTCGCGACGCGGCGGCCCTTCAATCAGAACTTTAGGTTCAATGCCGTACTTCGGCATCAGCTCCTGCACCCGGTCAATATCCAGCGTGCGCGGCGTCAGGTGATTAATGTGGCAACCCGGGAAGCAGACCACATCGGCAATCAGGCGGTGCTCGTTGTGCAGCGCCTGATAGGTTTCCCGATCGACGGTCGCATGACGGTGCCACCGGAAGGTTTCCAGCGCTTCCTGCACAAACTCGTGCGCCTGCGCGTCAGTGAACTGCCCTTCTGCTTCATACAGGTCGAGAAGCGCCAGACAGCGCGGGGTAAAGATGTTCCGGTGAGACAGGATCTCCGCGGCACGCTCGCGCAGCGCGACGTTCTCAATCAGTTCGAGGCGCAGCAGTGAGGTAAAGATACGAAACGGGTTACGGCACAGCGCGGCATCATCAATCGGGCGAAACGCCGTGGAGTGAACCGGCACCCCTGCCTGGGAGAGATCGTAATAGCTGACCGGGTACATGCCCATAATGGCAAATATCCGTCTCAGGGTGGAAAGTTCCTCCGCCGTACCGACGCGGATCGCCCCGTGACGCTCCACGTTCAGGCGCGCAAGCTCATCGGCGTTTGCCAGATGTTCATGTAATAGTGGGTTGTTTTCCAGAACCGCCAGGTTGACGTCTGCAACCAGTTCAAGCAAGGTGCCGTACTGCGGAACTTCCTGCTGGTACATCGCCGACATAGCCTGCGAAAAGTGTTCCCGAATGTCATCAGCCGTGATGGTGTTCGCCATGATGTCATGCCTCCAGTGAATATTACCTGGAGTGTAGAGAAACCCGTTCCTTCCGGGGGGAAGAATTTCTGAATTGTGATCTTAAGACGACAGTGGTCAAACCGTGTGCTATGGGCCCTCTGAACGGGTCGTACATCAACCAACCTTTCTTCTCGTCCGCTTCTCCAGTTTTTTATAATTATTTAGGGTTCCGCTTTCTAGCTATAAAGGAGTATTTTTTGACTGCGCGCTGTCTAAAAATTAGACGGAATGAGTACCCCTTTATTTTTATCTTCATCTTTCAGCTTTTTAGCGAAAACTTAGGATTAATCTGAGCATTTGTTTACAAGTCCTTCCCGCTCATCCATATTTCCGCCCGAAGCGAAGCGTAAATTTACAAATATTTAAAAATAACGCAGCCGTGAATGACGAGTTGCATTTGACGCACACCGCACAGCGACTAGAGTTATTACTCGAACGACGAGTGATACGGAATATTTTCGTATCGAACTGACATAACCAATATATTATTGTGAGGTTTAATATGGCAGAGCATCGTGGTGGTTCCGGTAATTTCGCTGAAGACCGTGAAAAAGCATCAGAAGCTGGACGTAAAGGTGGCCAGCATAGCGGTGGCAACTTTAAAAACGATCCGCAACGCGCTTCTGAAGCGGGTAAAAAAGGAGGACAGAACAGTCACGGCGGAGGCCGTAAATCTGATAACTCCTGATCTTATTTAAAACTCTTTTAATAAAACCTGAGAGCATGCTGCGGGCTGAAAAGCTCGCAGTACCCTTTCATTATTTTACCGGAGCGTAATTATTATGAATATGAAAAGCGTCGAGGATGTCTTTATTCATCTTCTGTCGGATACCTACAGCGCGGAAAAACAGCTTACCCGCGCGCTGAGCAAGCTTGCCCGCGCCGCGTCGAGCGAGAAGCTGAGCGCAGCCTTTACCGCACACCTTGAAGAGACGCAGGGTCAAATCGAACGTATTGACCAGATTGTCGAACAGGAAGACGGCATCAAAATCAAGCGCATGAAATGCGTAGCGATGGAAGGCTTAATAGAGGAAGCCAATGAAGTCATTGAAAGTACGGAAAAGAATGAAGTACGTGATGCCGCGTTAATTGCCGCTGCGCAAAAAGTAGAGCATTACGAAATAGCCAGCTACGGTACCCTTGCCACACTTGCTGAACAACTGGGCTATAAAAAAGCCGTTAAACTTCTCGCCGAAACTCTGGAAGAAGAAAAAGAAACCGATCTTAAACTCACCGACCTGGCCGTTGGAAATATTAACCAAAAAGCGCAAAAATGACGCTGTAACACAGGTTAAATAAAATGAGCATCAGTCCCAGGACAATTAAACGGTGCCATTTAACGGCAGCTATAATATGGTTCATTCTCGCTATCCCTTCCGTAATATGGTGGAAGAACAGCGTGCTGTGGGTCATTATTATCAGTATTTACGCTAATATTGTCGGCCACTTATCTGGCTACAGTGCCGCGCGTGCCGATCAGGCTGCTGAAAGTGAGACCAAATAAGCGAACCCATTATGAGGATACAATGATGAATCACGTAGAACACTACCATGACTGGCTACGCGATGCCCATGCGATGGAAAAGCAAGCCGAATCTATGCTGGAATCCATGGCCAGCCGTATCGATAATTATCCTGATGTTCGCGCAAGAATTGAGCAACATATTAATGAGACAAAACGGCAAATTACATTGCTGGAGGAAATCCTCGACCGTAATGATATTTCTCGTTCGGTTTTAAAAGACTCAATGAGCAAAATGGCGGCGCTGGGTCAGTCCATCGGCGGCATGTTCCCTTCTGACGAAATCGTGAAGGGTTCGATCAGCGGCTACGTGTTCGAGCAGTTTGAAATCGCCTGCTATACCTCCCTGCTGGCGGCGGCCAAAAAAGCGGGCGATCTCGCTTCGGTGCCTGCTATCGAGACCATTCTGGCGGAAGAGCGTGAAATGGCCGACTGGCTGATCCGTCATATCCCGGAAACGACGGAACAGTTCCTGCTGCGTTCAGACGCGTCAGGTGTCGAAGCGAAAAAATAATCCACAGGAGAGTGAGCATGTTTCGACACGTAAAACAGTTGCAATACACGGTTCGCGTTGCTGAACCCAACCCTGGCCTGGCCAATCTTTTACTGGAACAGTTTGGCGGGCCGCAGGGCGAGCTGGCCGCCGCCTGCCGGTACTTTACGCAAGGCCTGAGCGATGACGATCCCGGCCGTAAAGATATGCTGATGGATATCGCGACCGAGGAGTTAAGCCACCTCGAAATCATCGGTACCCTGGTCGGTATGCTGAATAAAGGCGCGAAAGGCGCGCTGGCGGAAGGGGTGGAAAATGAGGCCGAGCTGTACCGGTCGATGACCGAAAACGGTAACGACAGCCACATCACCTCCCTGCTTTACGGTGGCGGCACCCCGCTGACCAACTCTGCGGGCGTGCCGTGGACGGCGGCCTACGTCGACACCATCGGCGAACCGACGGCGGATTTGCGCTCTAACGTGGCCGCCGAGGCCCGGGCGAAAATCATCTATGAACGGCTGATCAACGTGACCGACGATCCCGGCGTCAAGGATGCGCTGGCATTTCTGATGACGCGTGAGGCGGCGCATCAACTCTCCTTCGAGAAGGCGCTGCAGTCCATACGTAATAACTTCCCACCGGGAAAACTGCCGCCAATCGAGGAATTCACCAACAAGTACTACAATATGTCTGAAGGTGGAGAGGTTCGCGGAAGCTGGAACAGCGATAAACATTTCGATTACGTTGAGTCACCCCAGCCTGCCGTGGACGGCGGAGACGGCAGCGCAAGCGTGACGCTGACGACCGAACAGGCAACCCTGGTCAAGGCCATGTCTGCCCGCACGAAGTCCGATCCACACGCCGACCCGCTGACCGGCGCCGAGCTGGGTGCCGGTAAGAAAAAACCGTAATCGGTTTTGCCGGGCAGTCCTGAGCTACCCGGCAATTCTCGTGCCCCATCGTCTCAGAGGTACGGACCATGTTCGAACTCGATGCATTTCATCTGGCCAGAATTCAGTTCGCTTTTACCGTCTCGTTCCATATCCTGTTTCCCGCCATCACTATCGGGCTCGCCAGCTATCTGGTGGTGCTGGAAGGCATGTGGCTGCGCACCAGAAACGACGTCTGGCGATCGCTGTACCACTTCTGGCTAAAGATATTCGCCGTTAACTTCGGTATGGGCGTCGTGTCCGGGCTGGTCATGGCGTACCAGTTTGGTACCAACTGGAGCGGATTCTCCCAGTTCGCGGGCAGTATTACCGGTCCCCTGCTGACGTATGAAGTGTTAACCGCCTTCTTCCTGGAAGCGGGCTTCCTCGGCGTGATGATGTTCGGCTGGAATAAGGTTGGTCCGGGCCTGCATTTCTTCTCGACCTGCATGGTGGCGCTCGGCACGCTGATGTCGACCTTCTGGATCCTCGCCTCCAACAGCTGGATGCACACGCCGCAGGGCTTCACCATTCAGAACGGCCAGGTTATCCCTGAAGACTGGCTGGCAATCATTTTCAACCCCTCCTTCCCGTACCGTCTGATCCATATGGCTATCGCAGCCTTCCTGAGCAGCGCGCTGTTTGTCGGCGCATCGGGCGCCTGGCACCTGCTGCGCGGTAACGATACCCCCGCCATCCGGACCATGTTCTCCATGGCGATGTGGATGGCGCTGCTGGTCGCCCCCATCCAGGCCGTTGTGGGCGATATGCACGGCCTGAACACGCTTGAGCATCAGCCGGCCAAAATTGCCGCCATTGAGGGGCACTGGGAAAATCCGCCCGGCGAGGCCACCCCGCTGCTGCTGTTTGGCCTGCCGGATATGGAAGAAGAGCGCACCAAATACGGGCTGGAGATCCCCGCCCTCGGCAGCCTTATCCTGACGCACAGCCTCGATAAGCAGGTCCCGGCGCTGAAGGACTTCCCGAAAGAGGATCGTCCAAACTCGACCATCGTTTTCTGGTCCTTCCGCGTTATGGTTGGTATGGGGCTGCTGATGATTACCCTGGGTCTGGTCAGCGTCTGGCTGCGCTATCGCCATCGACTTTACCACTCGCGCCCGTTCCACTGGTTTGCCCTCTGCATGGGGCCCGCCGGTCTGCTGGCGCTGCTGGCGGGCTGGGTGACCACCGAAGTGGGCCGTCAGCCGTGGGTCGTCTATGGCTATCTGCGCACGATCGACGCGGTCTCGCTGCACAGCACCCTTCAGATGAGCATTAGCCTGCTGGCGTTCTTCGTCGTCTACTCGTCGGTGTTCGGCGTGGGCTATGTTTACCTCATCCGGCTGATTAAGAAAGGCCCTCAGCCTGTTGATACGCTGACGTCAAACACCTCGGGCACGCCCGCGCGTCCGCTGTCTGCCGCCGAGTCTGTTCCGGAAGAGGAGAAAATCTGATGGGCGTCGATATCTCAGTTATCTGGTTTGCCATCATCGTGTTTGCCACGCTGATGTACATCATCATGGATGGCTTTGATTTGGGGATCGGCCTGCTGTTTAACTTCGTGGGCGATGCCAGAGAGCGTGACGTGATGGTCAACAGCGTGGCGCCCGTCTGGGACGGTAACGAAACCTGGCTGGTGCTCGGCGGCGCGGGGCTGTTCGGCGCGTTTCCGCTGGCCTATGCGGTAATTATTGATGCGCTGACCATCCCCCTCACCGCGATGCTGATCGGCCTTATCTTTCGCGGCGTCGCCTTTGAATTCCGCTTTAAAGCCACGCCCTCCCACCGCAAATTCTGGGACTACTCCTTTGCCGGCGGCTCCCTGCTCGCCACCTTCAGCCAGGGGGTGGTGGTGGGCGCCGTGATTAACGGCTTCGACGTGGAGGGGCGGCGGTTCGTCGGCTCGGCGCTTGACTGGCTCACCCCTTTCAACCTCTTCTGCGGTATCGGGTTGGTCGTCGCTTACGCGCTGCTGGGCACCACGTGGCTCATTATGAAAAGCGAAGGCGCGCTGCAGGCCCGCATGCGCGAGCTGACCCGCCACGTACTGCTGGCGCTGGTGGTGGTTATCGCCGTAGTGAGCATCTGGACCCCGCTCGGCTGGCAGTACGTGGCCGACCGCTGGTTCACCTTCCCCAACTTCTTCTGGTTCCTGCCGGTTCCTCTGCTGGTCGCGCTCTTCAGCGTGCTGATCTGGCGGCTGACGCGCAACCCGGAGAGCCACGCCCGCCCCTTCCTGCTGACGCTGGGGCTGATCTTCCTCGGGTTTAGCGGGCTCGGCATCAGCCTGTGGCCGAACATTATTCCACCGCGCATCACCCTGTGGGAAGCCGCGGCGCCGCCTGCCAGCCAGCTGTTTATGCTGGTTGGGACATTACTGATTATTCCGGTGATTCTGGTGTACACCGCCTGGAGCTACTACGTCTTTCGGGGCAAGGTTTCTGATACTGAAGGTTACCACTGAGGGATGCTATGACGGACTGGCATACGCGAGCCATTATTTATCAGATTGATACCGCACTCTTTTATGATTTGAACGGCGATGGCTGCGGGGACATCGCCGGAATAGCGGCCAAGCTGCGCTATATTCGCCGCATGGGGGCGACGGTCATCTGGATCACCCCGTTTTACCTCACCCCCTTTCTCGACGAAGGCTACGACGTCAGCGACCATCTTCAGGTGGACCCCCGCTTCGGAAAACTGGCGGATATCATCGCCTTTATCGAGCAGGCCCGGGAGCTGGGCATGCAGGTCATTATCGAGCTGCTGATCCAGCACACCTCGGACGCACATCCCTGGTTCCAGCAGGCCCGCCGCAGCCCGGCGTCACCCTATCGTGATTATTACCTGTGGTCGGATAACGACGAGGACGACACGACGCCCATGTTCCCCGGCGTGGAAAAGAGCATCTGGACCTGGGACGACGAGGCGGGACAATACTATCGGCACATGTTCTATCGTCACGAGCCGGATCTGAACCTGACCTCTCCCGCGGTGCTGAAAGAGATTGAGAACATCATTCTTTTCTGGCTCAAGCTGGGCGTGTCGGGTTTTCGCCTGGATGCCGCCTCCCACCTCACCACGCAGGCGGGAAACGGTGATGAAAAAAAAGGCCTGTGGATCCTCGAACATATACGCCGTCTTATTGAGCAGCATAATCCGGAGGCGATCCTGCTGGGTGAAGTTGACGTCGAGGTGGAAACCTATCGGGACTACTTCGGCAATAATGACCGCCTGAACCTGGTGCTGAACTTCTGGCTCAACAAGTATTTCTACGTCAGTCTGGCGAAGAAAAGCGCCCGGCCGCTGCGCAATGCGGTAAAGAAAATGATCGTCCCGCCCGACTCCTGCTGTTTTGCCAACTGGCTGCGCAACCATGACGAGCTGGACCTGGAAGGGATTAGCCAGAAGGATAAGCAGTTTGTGCTCGACACCTTCGCCCCTGATGAAGAGATGAACGTCTACCAGCGCGGGATCCGCCGCCGCCTGGCACCGATGCTGAACGGCGATCGGAAGCGGCTGGCGTTCTGCCACGCCGTGCTCTTTTCCCTGCCGGGCGTCCCGGTGATGCGCTACGGCGATGAGATAGGCATGGGGGACGATCTGGAGCTGGAGGAGCGTTATGCCGTGCGCACCCCCATGCAATGGGCAGGGTCACAGGGGGGTGGTTTTTCCGCCGCCGATCCGGATAAATTTATTGCCCCGATTATCGACCACGGCCCCTACCGCTACCAGAAAATCAACGTGGCCGATTCGCTGCTCCACCGCAACTCGCTCCTGCACCGGATTATTGATATTGCCAATACCCGCTCGGAGTTTCCCGAGATTGCCGTTGCGCCGTTTCGTCTCATCACGATCGATGATGACGCGGTGCTGGGGATCTACTACGAGACCGACGAACGCAGCATCCTGACCTTCGTTAACTTCAGCGACGAGCCGGTGCAGTTCACCGCAAAGGGGATCCGCAACGCCACCTGGACCGCCTGTCTCGCGGACAAGCGCTACGATGATGCGCTGATTTGCGGCAAAACCGTTCAGCTCACGCTTGGCGGATACGGCTATCGCTGGTTCTGGACGCACCGTAGCGCGCTGCGCTAATTATTTTCGGCGGGCGAGCAGGCGCGTTAGCATAATCCCCGCCACCGCGAGAGCCCCTAGCGCCACTTTACCCGGCATACCTGAAGTGACGGACGACGCGCGGTTTTTCGCCTCGTCGGTGAAGCGGCCATGGATTTTGTGCAGGTCGTTAACCGGCCGATCGAGATAGTCCTGGCGATCCGGCGCGTTCAGATCGTCGGTCATCTGGCCTTCCCAGGCTTTTTTCACCATCAGCCGGTCAAGAAAACCGGGGAAGAGAAACTGACCGACAATCGACTGGATGGTGCTGCTGCCCACCCACAGCTCCCGTACCGGTTTTTGCGCCACCCTGAAAATAGCGCTGGCAGCGACCTCAGGCTCAAATACCGGCGGCACCGGGCGCATCGCCCAGGCGAACTTATTCCGCGCCCATTCGAACTGCGGAGTATTGAGCCCCGGCATCTGGACCATCGAAAGCTGAACCCGGCTGTTCTCATGCATCAGCTCGGTACGCACCGCATCGGTAAACCCGCGGATCGCCGCCTTGGCCCCGCAGTAGGCGGACTGCAGCGGAATGGAACGGTAGGCCAGCGCCGAACCCACCTGGATAATCACGCCCCTGTCGCGGGGAATCATCAGCTCCAGGGCGGCGCGGGTGCCGTTCACGTAGCCGAGGTACGTCACGTCAGTGACGCGGCGAAACTCGTCCGCCGTGAGGGTACGAAACGGCGCCAGGACGGCCCCCATGGCATTATTCACCCAGACATCAATCGCGCCGAGGCGATACTCAATCTCGTTAGCGGCATCCACCACCGCCTGGCTGTCGGCGACATCCGCCTGCACGGCGCGTGCATTGACGCCAAACCGCCGTAGCTCTTCCTGCGTGGAGTGCAGGCTTGCTTCATCCCGGGCGATAAGCCCCACATCGTAACCTGCCTTTGCAAAGCGCAGCGCCGTGGCTTTTCCCACGCCCGCCGTTCCGCCAGTAATCACTATGACAGCCATACAACCTCCGCGTGCGTTTAGCCGTTATTCCCGTCCGACAGCGTTGTCACCAGTTCAGCCAGCGAAAAATGCACCGCTTTTTCCACCACGTCCTGACAGTCGCCGGAAAACAGTACGGTGCGGGTTTTCGTCTGACCACATATATTCCAGGCAAAGCAGACCGTCCCCGTCGCCGTGCCATCGTCGCCCCCTTCCGGGCCTGCGTATCCGCTGATGGCGATGCTGATATCAGCCTCGGCAATGTCGCGGATACTGGCGGCCATCTCGGTGACGGTCTGTTCGCTGACGGCGGTATACCGCGCGAGCGTCTCAGGACGAACGTTGAGGATCCGCTCTTTCGCGGCATCGCTGAACACGACCAGGCCGACGTCATAAAAATCGGCGGTGTTCTCTTCCGCACACAGCGCCACCGAGAGCTTTCCTCCCGTGCAGGATTCAGCCGTGGTTAAGCGAAGCCCGAGGTCGGTTAATTTACTCGCCAGCTTTTTTGTCAGTTCACCCACGGTATTATTGTTGTCGTGAAAAAGATTGCTCATCTTGCCGCCTCTTATTTCTCGAAAGGAATGATTGAAATATGTCCATTGCGCTCAAGTATGGCATATTTGATTTTACTCATTTCCGTAATGCCATTATTCTGACGCGCTGACACCAGAATATCATCGCAAGACACATCGACTTTTTTAAGTTTATCTGCTAAAGGGACGCCGTTCTCAACCAGAATCACGGGGGTACCATCAAGGATATTCTCTACCGGGGAGAAATATTTCTTCATCAGTCCGAATATAATATCAACCACCACCAGGGTGGTAATCGTAATCATCGCGCCGGTGACGGAAAAATCTTGTCCAAGAAGCGCCTGCTGCGTGGCCTCACTAATAATCAAGAGCAAAATGAGATCAAAACTGGTCATCTGCAGCAGGGCGCGTCTCCCGGCCACTTTAAATACCACCACGAGGAACAGATAAATAGCCAGCGCGCGTAAGACCATATCCATATCAGCCTCCTACGGGTAAATAAATTGCCAGATGGTCATTTCCGGCTCGTCGTTGATGCGGATGACGGTGTTCCATTTACCGGCGATGGAAGGCGTCGTAAAGAACAACACAGAGAAGGTGTCCGTCTTTTTCAGGTTGTTGTAGACAAAATAGAGGGTATTCCCGCGGCTGAACATGCTGTCCGGCTGCGGCCAGACGCTTCCCGGCTCATACGCTTCGCTGCTCTCGCTGGTCATGCTGAGGGTATACTTTCCCTCCGTTTGCACCGGAAACGTCAGCTGCATCCGCGTCTCTGTCTCGCGTCGTCCGAAGCGTTCGTAGTTTATGGTCAGTGAGTTAGCGGAACTCGTTTTGGCCGTGTCGCTCACCATTCCGCTTGAAAACAGACCGGCAATGGCGGCGACGATAATAACCAACAGAACAATAAATCCAACCTGACGAAATGCGTATTCAAACGTCAGCAAACGATAACTTTCATCTATCCCGGGTAACTTTTCATTTTCACGCTTCATGGCCGTCGTCACCGTTCCGCTTATTATCCGATAATTTTGATTTCTAACGCGAATGTTTTTAGGACTTATCACATTTGCCACATAAAGGAATAGCAACAATACTTAATAAGTCAAGACAACCAAAATGAAGGATATCAGATGAAATTATCGCTTATTTCCGCTTTTTTGATATTTCTGGTTCCGGCCGCATGGGCAGATAATAACGGCGGGTTACAAAAAGGTGAAGCGCCGCCGCCACCGCACGCTCTCGACAGCGGATATCGCGGAACCGACGACGCGCGAATTATGACCATCGATCAGGCAAAACAACTGCACGATGGTGCAACAATTTCACTGCGCGGTAATCTTATTGACGGTAGCGGCGATAAGTTTGTATTTCAGGATAAAACCGGAAAAATCGACGTTATTATTCCCCAGGCAGTCTTCGACGGCAGAACGGTAAAACCCGATCAGATGATTAGCATCAACGGTTCGCTTGATAAAAAATCATCCCCTGCCGTCGTCCGTGTCGATCGTTTGCAGAAATAATTCAGCGAAGCGCTAACGCTGCAACTATCCATCAAATCTCACCCCTTGGCTTAAGGAGTCAGCTATGAGTGATACACACCGTAAGAACGCTTACCCGCAGCCCCCGTTCCCGGAACAGCCGCAAACGCCGCCGGGACTGGCATCCGAAATGCAGCCTGTACCCGATCACGGAGAAACAAGTTACAAAGGGCATGGCCGTCTTGCCGGCAAAAAAGCGCTGATTACCGGTGGCGATTCCGGTATTGGTCGCGCGGTGGCGATCGCCTATGCCCGTGAAGGGGCTGACGTGGCCATCAACTATCTCCCGGAAGAAGAGAAAGACGCGGTTGAAGTCATTGACCTGATCAAAGCTGAAGGCCGTAAGGCCGTCGCGCTGCCGGGGGACATCCGGGACGAAACCTTCTGTCAGAATATTGTCGAAGAAGCCGTCTCGAAACTGGGCGGGCTGGACATTCTGGTCAATAACGCCGGTCGCCAGCAGTTCCGGGAATCGTTAGAAGAGCTGACCACCGAGGATTTTGACGCGACGTTCAAAACCAACGTGTATGCGCCTTTCTGGATCACCAAGGCGGCGCTGCGCCATCTGAAAGCGTCGTCCGTTATCATCAACACCTCCTCCGTTCAGGCGGTGAAGCCCAGCCCCGTTCTGCTGGACTATGCCCAGACGAAAGCCTGTCTCGCGGTATTTACCAAATCCTTAGCCAAACAGCTGGGTCCGAAAGGCATTCGCGTTAACGCGGTCGCCCCTGGCCCTTACTGGACGGTACTGCAATCCAGCGGCGGCCAGCCGATGGAAAAAGTGAAGGAGTTCGGAGGCGATACGCCGCTGGGACGTCCCGGTCAGCCGGTGGAGATTGCTCCGCTGTACGTCACGCTGGCCTCTGATGAATGTTCCTTTACCTCCGGTCAGGTGTGGTGTTCTGACGGCGGTGACGGCGTGATCTAAACCGCTTAGCTATTCCCCCTCCGCAATGAGCAATAAATGAACAAGGACGTTCGCTTTTATCCCCTGCCGAAAAATTTGTTGTAACTCAAACAGATCAAATGTTAAAAATATTTTGCTATCAGGTTATCAAAATTAAACAACTTAACTTGTCACCCGCATCGCTCTGTTTTTAACATCGCCTATGGAAAAAAATGGTCTGTTCAGTCAGCGCATACGCTTGCGCCATTTGCATACATTTGTGGCCGTCGCTCAACAGGGAACGCTGGGGCGTGCGGCTGAAACTCTTAACCTGAGCCAGCCCGCGCTCTCGAAAACCCTCAACGAGCTGGAACAGCTTACCGGCGCCCGGCTTTTTGACCGCGGTCGGCTGGGGGCGCAGCTAACCCTCGTCGGCGAACAGTTCCTCACCCACGCCGTCAAAGTTCTGGATGCGCTCAATACCGCAGGCCAGTCCCTGCACCGAAAAGCAGAGCAGGCCAGCGAGGTCGTGCGCGTGGGAGCTCTCCCTACCGCGGCGCTGGGCATTCTTCCACCGGTCATCGGCCAGTTCCACAAGCAGCAGCGGCATACCACCATTCAGGTTGCCACCATGAACAACACCATGCTGCTCGCGGGGCTGAAATCGGGCGAGCTGGATCTCGGTATCGGCCGAATGTCCGACCCGGAACTGATGGGCGGTCTTAATTACGAGCTGCTGTTCCTGGAATCCCTGAAGCTGGTGGTGCGTCCCGATCACCCTCTTTTGCAGGATACCGTCACGCTAAGCCGCGTCACGGAGTGGCCCGTTGTGGTTTGCCCGAAAGGGACCGTACCGCGCCAGGCCGCCGAAACATTGCTTCAGATGCAGGGATGTACGCTGCCTTCCGGCTGTATCGAAACGCTTTCGGCCTCGCTTTCACGCCAGCTCACGCTGGACTATGACTACGTCTGGTTCGTCCCCTCCGGGGCGGTGAAAGACGATTTGCGTCAGGGAACGCTGACCGCCCTGCCGGTGACCGCCCCTGGCGCCGGTGAACCTATCGGCATTTTGACCCGGGTGGATACCCCGCTTTCTGTTGGTGCGCAAACGCTGCTGAGCGCCATTCGTAAATCGATGCCGGTCTGAGATCTTTCCCCACCTGACCCTCTCCGAAAGGCTGAGGGTTCTCCAGTAATTTTTTTACCTGAAGCGATGTACGCTGTCTCAGGAAAATGAATACCTTACAGCGATATCCTGGTCCGGCTGTAAATCGCCGAAGCGTTTCCGTAAGGCCGGGGCGAGGCGCAGGGATGCGCCGAGAGGGCGTGGCCTGCAGGGATGCAGGCTCATGCCCGACCCGATAGCCTGAAGGAATAAGCTGAGGGTACCGCGAAGCGGCGATTTACCGCCGGGAGCCCGGGTCGCCAGGGTGGTGGCGATTGAGCCACCCTGGCACGTTCACCGGTCATGTCGTTACAGAGTAGCAAGGAACATAAAGTGAACGGAATGACCACCTGAGCCGTATGTCCCCCCTCACCCCAGCCCTCTCCCTCAATAGAGAGGGGGTTATTTGTGCAGGCATTATTTTATGGGAAACCCTCAGCGACAGAGGGGCAAGGGAACTGCGCCGTCCTCTAATCAAATAATGCGAAATCATTCATTAACAATTGCGTAAAACAATTTAACAGTTTTATCATAGCCGCGAATTCACCAAATGGTTCGCATGCTATTTGTTTAAGGTGATTTCAACCGCATTCAATGCGCACAACACCGTAAAAAACATTATCCCCCGACAGCTTATTACCCAAATGGTACACACCAGCACAGTTCTGATACATCGGGGGGTTTAAGGAGACAGAAATGGCATTTGGCAGCGCGCCGCGCGGGATACCTCGTATTCTGCAGTGGCTTCTTGCCGGACTGATGATACTCATCGGTCTGGCCGTCGGCGGGTTGGGCTTTAAGCTCGCCACCGTGGGCGGAAGTAGTTACTTCCTGATTATGGGCGTGGTGATGGTGATTGCCGCGATCCTGATTTTCCTCAATCGCACCAGCGGGATCGTGCTTTACGGCATCGCCTTTATTGCCTCGCTGTTCTGGGCGGTAAGCGATGCGGGCTGGGATTTCTGGCCGCTCTTCTCCCGCCTGTTTACCTTTGCCGTTCTGGCCTTCCTCTGCGCCATCGTCTGGCCTTTCCTGCGCGCCGCGAATACCGGCACCGCGGTGCACAAAGCACCAGCGTTTGGGATCGCGGCCGTGCTGGCCGTGGTCATGCTGGTCAGTCTGGGGTGGATGTTTAAGCCGCAAACCCTCGTGGCGGCAAACGAGCCCGTGCCGGTTAAACCCGTTGCGCCCGGCGAGCAGCAAAAAAACTGGAAGCACTGGGGCAACACCACGCACGGCGACCGCTTCGCAGCGCTGGACCAAATTAACAAGCAAAACGTCAACGACCTGAAGGTCGCCTGGGTTGCGCACACCGGCGATATTCCGCAGAGCAACGGCTCCGGCGCGGAAGATCAGAACACCCCGCTGCAGGTTGGCGACACGCTCTATGTCTGTACCCCGTACAGCAAAGTGCTGGCGCTGGACGTGGACTCCGGTAAAGAAAAATGGCGCTACGATTCCAAAGCCACGGCGCCTAACTGGCAGCGCTGCCGCGGTCTGGGCTATTTTGAAGATAATCAAAAGGTGACAACGTCACAGGCAGACACACAGCCTGCGGCCTGCCCTCGCCGCCTGTTCCTGCCGACCACCGACGCCCGCCTGATTGCCATCAACGCGGATACCGGCAAGGTTTGTGAAGACTTTGGCGACCATGGCACCGTTGACCTCAGCGTTGGCATGGGCGAGATCAAGCCCGGGTATTATCAGCAGACCTCCACGCCGCTGGTTGCCGGGAATGTCGTTGTGGTTGGTGGACGCGTGGCGGATAACTTCTCCACCGGCGAACCGCCGGGCGTGGTGCGCGCATATGACGTTCACACCGGCAAGCTGGCCTGGGCGTGGGATCCGGGTAACCCGAACCTGACCGGCCTGCCGCCGGAAGGCCAGACCTACACGCGCGGTACGCCGAACGTCTGGTCTGCCATGTCTTACGACGCTAAGCTGAACCTGATTTACCTGCCAACCGGCAACGCCACCCCGGATTTCTGGGCGGGCGAGCGCACCGCGCTGGACGATAAGTACAGTTCTTCCATCGTCGCCGTTGACGCGACCACCGGTCAGGTCCGCTGGCATTTCCAGACCACCCACCACGACCTGTGGGACTTCGACCTGCCTTCCCAGCCGCTGCTGTACGACCTGCCGGACGGTAAAGGCGGAACCACGCCTGTGCTGGTGCAGACCAGCAAGCAGGGCATGATCTTCATGCTTAACCGCGAAACCGGTAAGCCGGTGGCGAAGGTTGAGGAACGTCCCGTTCCGGCGGGTAACGTTGAAGGTGAACGCTACTCTCCGACCCAGCCGTATTCCGTTGGCATGCCGATGATTGGCAACCAGACGCTGACCGAGTCCGACATGTGGGGAGCGACACCTGTCGACCTGCTGCTGTGCCGCATTCAGTTCAAAGAGATGCGTCATCAGGGCATCTTCACCCCGCCGGGCCTCGACCGGTCCCTGCAGTTCCCCGGCTCTCTCGGCGGGATGAACTGGGGCAGCGTCTCCGTTGACCCGAACAACAGCCTGATGTTCGTCAACGATATGCGCCTGGGGCTGGCAAACTACATGGTGCCGCGCGCTAACGTAGCGAAAAACGCCAGCGGCATCGAGATGGGTATCGTTCCGATGGACGGCACGCCGTTCGGCGCAATGCGCGAACGCTTCCTGTCGCCGCTGGGCATTCCGTGCCAGAAGCCGCCGTTTGGCACCATGTCGGCCGTTGACCTGAAAACCGGCAAGCTGGTGTGGCAGGTTCCTGTCGGCACGGTGGAAGATACCGGCCCGCTAGGCATTCGCATGCACATGCCAATCCCTATCGGGATGCCGACGCTTGGCGCATCGCTCTCTACCCAGTCCGGCCTGCTGTTCTTCGCAGGAACCCAGGACTTCTACCTGCGCGCGTTTGATACCGCCACCGGGAAAGAGATCTGGAAAGACCGTCTGCCAGTCGGCAGCCAGTCCGGCCCGATGACCTACGTGTCGCCGAAAACCGGTAAACAGTACATCATCATTAACGCCGGTGGCGCTCGCCAGTCACCGGATCGCGGTGATTACGTTATCGCCTATGCGTTACCCGATAAGAAGTAACGGATGAAAAAAGGGACCGAAAGGTCCCTTTTTTTTGCCCGGTGGCGCTACGCCTACGCGGGCCTGCAAATACAAGTAGGTCGGGTAAGGCGAAGCCGCCACCCGACACAACACGCCGCTCAGAACGTCTCCCAGTTATCCCCGGAAACCGCAGCCGCCGGACGCAGCTGCGCGTTCTTCGCCACTGGCGCAGACGTTGCCGCGCGCCCTTGCTTCGCGCCGCTCAGACGAAACGCGCCGACCGCCTCGGTCAGACGCGCCCCCTGCTCTTCCAGAGACGCCGCCGCGGCGGAGGCCTCTTCCACCAGCGAGGCGTTTTGCTGGGTGACCTTATCCATCTCGGAAATCGCCTGGCTGACCTGCACAATACCGCGGCTCTGCTCGTCGGACGCGGCGGCAATTTCCAGCATGATGTCGGTCACGCGCTTAACCGCATCGACGATCTCATTCATGGTGTGGCCGGCGGCAACCACTTCACCGGAGCCCTGGTCGATCAGCGAAACCGATTCGTTGATCAGGCTTTCGATCTCTTTTGCGGCATTCGCACTGCGGCTTGCCAGGGTACGCACTTCACTTGCCACCACGGCAAACCCGCGCCCCTGCTCGCCCGCGCGCGCCGCTTCGACCGCCGCGTTCAGCGCCAGGATATTGGTCTGGAACGCGATGCTGTTAATTACGGCGGTAATCTCAGAGATCTTCTTCGAACTGCTGGAGATATTGCCCATGGTTTTCACCACGCCGGAGACCATCTGACCGCCGCGGCTGGCTTTGCCGGAGGCATCTTCCGCCAGCTTGCTGGCATGGTGGGCGTTATCGGCGTTCTGCTTCACCGTCGCGGTGAGTTGCTCCATGCTCGCGGCGGTTTGCTCAATCGCCGCGGCCTGCTGCTCGGTGCGCGAAGAGAGATCGGTATTACCGGCAGAAATCTCGCTGGTACCGCGGTAGATCTCCTCTGCACCCTGGCGTACGGTGCCCACGGTATTTTCAAGCGAGTGCTGCATGGTTTGCAGATCGCGCGTCAGGCGGCCAATTTCGCTGCGCCCGGCTACGTCGTCCGGCATCGTCAGGTCGCCTTTGGCGATATTTTCGATACGCTTCGCGGCGCGCTGCAGCGGATTGATCACCGTGCGGCGCAGCACAACAAAGGTCATTGCCGTCAGCACCAGCGCCAGCGCAAACGCGCCCACCATAAACATCAGGCCCAGCTGCGTGCGGCTGTGCGCCTGCGCGGTCAGCGCGCTGGCACGGTCGGTACGGATCTTAATCGCCTTCAGCAGCACGGCGTTGTACGCGTCATCCAGCGGGCGCGCCGTTTCGTTTTCGTGGTTGATGATCGCTTCGAACATGCCGTTTTTGGCGAATTTCACCATCGGCTGCATGCCCGCAACATAGGCGTCGTAGCGCGCCTTGAGATCCGCATCCAGCGCCTGGCCCTCAGCGGTACGCACGGCACGATTCATATAGGCGGTAAAGCTATCCTGGGACTGCTTAATCCGCGTTTCCGCCTCGCTGATGTTCTGCTTCATGGCATCCATCTCCGCGATACGGCTTGCCGCACCGGCGTGGATCAGGTTAATACGCGCGGTTCGCAGATGGTTTGAGCTGTTCGAGAGCCCCATACGCACCTGAATTTCGGATGTGACATCCTGCTGGTCGCGATCGGCCTGCAACAGGAAATATCCAGCCAGGCCCGAGCTCAAGCCAAAGAGCAGAATAATGCCACCGAGAATGGAGGAAAACAGCGGAACCAGCCTGATGTGATGCAAGAAGCCCAGCTTGCGCTGCGCCGGCATCGAAGTAGTGTTGTCCATGACCGTCGACTCTCTTGTAGGTAAGATGCGTAAAAACACGCCTGTCAGATAGTCATCGGCACGGTTGGGATTTAGATTACGGCTAAAAACGCCGCACTGGTCACACTTTAGAGAAGATTATTAAAGAAACGCCAGCGGCTAAAACCGCTGGCAGAAGAGTTACTTGTCGCCGAAATGAATAACGGTGCGGATGGATTTTCCTTCGTGCATCAGATCGAACGCGTCGTTGATCTGCTCCAGCGGTAAACGGTGGGTAATGAACGGATCGAGCTGAATCTTCCCGGCCATGGCATCTTCAACCATACCCGGAAGCTGGGTACGGCCCTTCACGCCGCCAAAGGCGGAACCGCGCCACACGCGCCCGGTGACCAGCTGGAAGGGACGGGTTTTAATCTCCTGGCCCGCACCGGCCACGCCAATGATGATGCTCTCGCCCCAGCCCTTGTGGCAGCACTCCAGCGCGGAACGCATCACGTTAACGTTGCCGATGCATTCGAAGCTGAAATCAACCCCGCCGTCGGTCATCTCAACGATGACATCCTGAACCGGTTTGTCGTGGTCTTTCGGGTTCACGAAGTCGGTCGCGCCCATTTCACCCGCCAGCTTGAATTTCTCCGGGTTGGTGTCGACCGCGATGATCCGACCGGCCTTCGCCTGGACCGCGCCCTGAATCACCGCCAGACCAATACCGCCGAGACCGAACACCGCCACGGTGTCGCCCTCTTTGACTTTTGCCGTATTGTGCACCGCGCCGATGCCGGTGGTTACGCCGCAGCCCAGCAGGCAGACTTTATCCAGCGGCGCCTGCGGGTTCACCTTCGCCAACGAGATCTCCGCGCAAACGGTGTATTCGCTGAAGGTGCTGGTGCCCATGTAGTGATAAACAGGCTCGCCGTTATAGGAGAAGCGGGTGGTGCCGTCCGGCATCAGCCCTTTCCCCTGAGTGGCGCGAACCGCCTGGCAGAGGTTGGTCTTGCCGGATTTACAGAACTTACACTCGCCGCATTCCGCGGTGTACAGCGGGATCACGTGATCGCCGGGTTTCAGGCTGGTCACGCCCTCGCCCACTTCCACTACAACACCGCCCCCTTCATGGCCCAGCACCGCCGGGAAGACGCCTTCCGGATCGTCACCCGACAGCGTAAACGCATCGGTATGGCATACGCCGGTATGGGTGATTTTGATCAGCACTTCGCCTTTCTTCGGCGGTGCCACGTCGATTTCAACAATTTTGAGCGGCTGGCCAGGACCAAATGCAACTGCAGCGCGAGATTTCATATTGTCTTCCCCTATTGTGAGATGTGTGGGTTTATTTTAGATAAGAGCGCAGCAAATGGCCGACTTCTGCCATGCGTACGGCCCGCTGATCCGGCGTCGTTTCCCCCGTCACCAGCTCGTCTTTGAGGTGAATTTCGACCATTTCGCCCATCAGGCCATTCGCAGCCCCGCGCACGGCGGCAATTTGCTGCAGGATGGCCAGACAGGGGTCGCCCGACTCCAGCGCGCGTTCAAGGGCATCAACCTGCCCACGAATGCGGCGGACGCGAGTAAGAATACGTTTTTTATCTTCGGGTGAATGCGGCATACGCCCTCCTGATACTATAGGGGGGTATGGTATTTTAGTTACCTCATTATGTAAACCTTCCAGGTTGAGTTGCGATAACAACAGCACATCTTCGAAAATCCATCGACCACACTAATAAAACAAAAAGAACAAATAACCAACTGAAATATATAATCTTTTAATAACATTAATTGCCTAACAGAATTAAATCTCTCGTTGTCTATTGACCCTTTTATCTACAAAAGGAGTTAGCACATGACATGGAACAAACACGCAGCCGCCGTGCATGCACGCCAGAATGCCGGCATTTCATCGCAAAAACGCTGTGGGGAATTTACTCGTAAGGCCATTCGGGCAGGTGGAATTGATATAGGAAATGCACCTTACGCTAAAGACTATGGCAATAACCTTGAACGGGCAGGATTTCGTGTCTTAGGGCAAGGCGAAACATTACAGGAAGGCGATGTGGTTATTATTCAGCCTTATGATGGAGGAAACCCTGCAGGTCACATGGCGATTTATGATGGCATTAACTGGTACTCTGATTTCAAACAACGAGATATGTGGTCTGGTCCAGGATATCGTTCTGCGCGCCCTGCTTACAAAATTTACAGGAAAAACTGATGCGTTATGTTCTTTTGATAGGTCTGTTACTGACAGGATGTACATCCCAGATGGATACGCCGGAAAAACGTACTCATGATTTCTATACTTTCTACCTCACAGCCTTTGTTACTGACAGCAAAGAAGATGAGATCAATTCACCAAAAATGCGTGAGTATATCGCGCGAGATACCCTCTCCCGACTACAGAAAATTCATTCTCTCTATGAGCAGGAAATTATCGATTCCGACTATTTTACCTATACACAGGATTATGCAGCGGAGTGGATCCCTGACCTAAACGTAAGTAAAGCGATAAATTATGCGTCGGGAAAAGTTGTTAACGTTGACCTGGGTACGGGTAATGGAGAGAAGACGCAGTTAAACGTGTTTCTGCGCAATGAAGACGGTAAATGGAAAATTTATCGCGTCACCGATGCGAGCCATCATTTCGAACAGTATATTTTTGACGAGAAGGCTATTGCGGCCGCACAACGATATGCCGCCAGTATACCCTCCCCATAATCACTCTGCCTTATGCAATGCCAGGGCATTGACCTGGCATTTGTATCCGATCGCCCTTCCTGTAATGAATTTAATTAGCAAGATCGGTCAGGATTCTGGTCGACCGGTCAGGCAAAGTGGGTCATCAGGAGGATGCTATGAACGATGCAACCAATACGGCGTACCGCGAGCGCTTCACGATGATGTGCGACTATATCGCCCTCCATCTCGATGAACCGCTCACGCTGGAGAAGCTCAGCGCGTTAGCCTGCTGTTCACCCTATCATTTTCACCGTCAGTTTCTGGCGTTCAGCGGCCTGCCGCTGTATCGCTATATCCAGTGGCTTCGCCTGCGTCGCGCTTCATGGCGACTGGCGTTTAATCCACAGGATAAGGTGATTGATATTGCGCTCGATGCTGGATTCCAGAGCCCTGAATCGTTCAGCCGTGCCTTCAGAAACGCGTTTGGAAAAAGCCCGCGTCAGTTTCGGCAGCAGCCGGACTGGCTAAGCTGGCACGAGCGCGTACCGAAAATGACCTTTCAGGAGCAAAAAACGATGGAAGTTAAGATTGTCGATTTTCCCCAAACCCGAGTAGCGATGCTGCAACACCGTGGCAGTCCCAATCGGGTTAATGACAGCGCAGCGAAATTTATCGCCTGGCGTAAAGCCACTGGCTTATCGCCAGTGCGCGAAAGCAGCACGTTTGGTATAGCGTGGGACGACCCGGCGACTACGCCTGAAGAAGCTTTTCGTTTCGATATATGCGGCAGCGTTTTTGAAGCGATACCGGAAAATACGTTCGGGGTTGGCAACGGTGTAATTGATGGGGGGCGTTACGCCGTTGGGCGTCATTCTGGCTCGCTGGATAACATATCCACCACGGTATGGGCGATGTTCCGGAACTGGCTGCCCGCAAGTGGCGAAACGCTGCGTGATGCGCCTGTATTCTTCCATTACCTCAATTTTATTCACGAGGTGCCGGAACATGCGCTACAAACGGATATCTACCTGCCGTTAGATTGATTATCCCTTGTTCACCACCCTTTCTGCCGGGTAGCGCTGCACTTGCCCGGCAGTATCCTGTGTTTCATCGAATCCAGGATCGGGCATTATCTTACATTAGTAAATCTGAATAGTTTCCCTCCGAAATGCACGCATATAAATTCGAATTCAGCCATTTTCTATAGCAAAGCTAAAAGAAGCTGCCTGTAGTAACCTTTATTCTGCTGAATCGATAAGCAACATTAATAATAATGCAAAAGCCTTATGAACCTTAAACCAGGTAACGTGTTGAAATGAAATGATTTCAGTCATGATTAAATTTTCTTTAATAATCCAGGTCTATACTTAGTCTTATTTTCCGCATTCATAATCTGCAAGCGGTCAAAATCGAACCACTCCTCGTTCAAGTCAGGTAAATAACTCAAAACAATTACCGAAGCCATATTACGCAAGCTGTTGTTATATATAGATAAAAATCATGCAACCATAAAATAACGATCAATATCAATGAGTTACATCGTTGATCAATACCTGATCCCATGCTAAACCTAAATCCAGGTAAAAATATCTTATGGAGAAAAGCATGATGTCGTGGCGAGTATTAAGTTCTGTCATTTGCCCTAACACAGGAATCGTTTATTCGCACATTGTTGGTTTAAAATTATTAAGATTAATAATTTGGTACGAAAGTGACATCTATCTTTTGCCCGGAGACAGAATACATACGACAAAAAATGGAATTTTTGTAAATGGCGTATTCAACCAAATATCCCTTTATAACGTCTCGCCTTACAATGAGAACCTGTGGAATGAGATAAAAAACAAAATGGCCTGCCCTTTTAATAAAAACCTGGATGCTGAAGGCTGCTCATATGCTGAGTATTGCAATGCGCGCAAATGCCCGCACGGATTTGAGACCACCCCTTTGATAATAAGAGTTCCGCGCGATAGCTAATCATTTAATGCATTAACGATCGCTTGCGGAAGGCGCGAAGTCATTTCTTAATACGTATACCATTAATCATTTATCGCCCTGTTGTGCCAGCACCTGCAGCTGTTCCTTAAGCCAGCGGGTCGCGCCCCGCTGGCCGCTGCGTTTATGCGAGTAAATTTTCACTTCAAACGTGCGTATCGGGAACGGTAAAGCAAATATCCTGAGATCCGCTGCTGCAATCAGCTTCTCAGCGGCATACCGGGGAATTGCCATCAGCAGATCGCTTTCCGCCACGATAAACGGCGCGCTGAGCATCGACGGCGTTTTGATCGCGATTTGTCGGGTATACCCCAGTTGCTCGAGCCGCACATCCAGAACGCCCTGCTTCTCATTCCACGGCGTCACCACCAGGTGGCGGGCCGCGAGATAATCCTCCAGCGTCAGCCTCGTCCGGCTTGCGTTGCTGATGACCACATACTCATCTTCAAACCAGCCGATCTCTTCCAGTTCCGGATGGCGGATATCATCCTCGGTGCTGAAACCCAGCGCCAGATCTACCTCGCCCGCCAGCAGCTCCGTCAGCGCCGGGCTGTGCGGCAGATAGCGAAGTTCAAAACGCAAACCCGGGGCTGCAAGCTGCAGCCTTTGCATCAGGGCCGGGAAAATGCAAAGCGCGGTAAAATCCGTAATCGCAATCTGCAAGCTCTCGGTGCTGCTGGCCGCGTCAAACTCCGGCTGCGGGGCCAGCTCGTGATTAAGGAACGCCAGTGCGGAAGCAATTGAAGGCGCAAGCTGAGAGGCATACACGCTGGGGGACATGCGATGCCCCTCCCGAAAAAACAGCGGGTCATTCAGGGTGGCGCGCAAACGCGAGAGCGCATGGCTGAGGGCGGATGTGCTCATCGCCAGCTCATCGGCGGCAAGCCGAACGGAACGGTGGCGGTAGATGGCATCGAAAACGGGCAGCAGGTTTAAATCAAGGCGTCTCAGCGCAGGATGCATAATATTCATCATTTGTTGATTTCATTGCACTTAATTCTTCGGACAATACTCCGTATGCTTAACGCCATCAATCGAAACGCACGCAAAAAAACAGGATAAACAATGAGCATCACCATTCGTCAGGCTCGCCCCGAAGATGCAGCGGCGATATACGCCATGATTTACGAACTGGCGGTATATGAAAAAGCGCCGGAAGAAGTGGTTACCACGCCGGAGGAGATCCGGGAAACGCTCTTTGGCGCAGGGACTAAAACCGAGGCGTTGATCGCGGAGTTTGACGGCAAGACTGCCGGCTATGCCGTGTTCTTTACCAGCTATTCAACCTGGCTCGGACGCAACGGTATTTATATGGAAGACCTGTACGTTTCTCCGGAGTATCGCGGTAAAGGCGCGGGCAGAGCGCTGCTGAAGCATATCGCGCAGCTGGCGGTAACGCGGCAGTGCGGTCGCCTTGAATGGAGCGTGCTCGACTGGAACCAGCCCGCCATCGACTTTTACCTGAGCATTGGCGCGCTGCCGCAGTCCGAATGGGTACGCTATCGTCTTGATGGCGAAGCGCTGCTGAAATTTGCCGAATAACAGCCTTTCACTGCGCGAAGATCCCGACCGGGCGGGATCTTCCTGCGCCGCCCCCGTCCGTGCCGCCTTAAAAGATGCTGAGTCTGTGCTACCATTCCATAAATTTCATAAACATATTGCAGAACGCCATGACGACAGCCCCCTTTATCCGCCCTCAGCTCACCCTGCCAGACGGTGCCGACAAACTGCTGCTGCACTCCTGCTGCGCCCCCTGCTCGGGTGAAGTGATGGAGGCCATCCAGGCCTCGGGAATTGACTACACTATTTTTTTCTATAACCCCAATATCCATCCACAAAAGGAATACCTCATCCGCAAGGAAGAGAATATTCGGTTTGCGGAAAAACACGGCGTGCCCTTTGTTGATGCCGATTACGACACCGATAACTGGTTTGAGCGCGCGAAAGGCATGGAGTGGGAACCCGAGCGCGGCGTCCGCTGCACCATGTGCTTCGATATGCGCTTCGAACGCACGGCGCTCTATGCGGCAGAAAATGGCTTTAGCGTCATCAGCAGCTCGCTGGGGATCTCCCGCTGGAAGAACATGCAGCAGATAAACGACTGCGGCCAGCGTGCGGCAGCGCGCTATCCGGGCATGATCTACTGGGACTACAACTGGCGCAAACAGGGCGGTTCATCCCGCATGATTGAGATCAGCAAGCGGGAGCAGTTCTACCAGCAGGAGTATTGCGGATGCGTTTACTCGCTCAGGGACAGTAACCTGCACCGCAAGTCTCAGGGCCGCCCGCTTATCCGCATTGGCACCCTGTATTACGGTCAGGATGAGAATGAGAAATAACGGGTTTGCGGCATAGAGATATATCCGAAAACAGCCGCATCGGGTACCGAAATTAGCCTTTCGTCTCTCACATCTGCAAAGAGAGGCTATCCTTTAAGTATCAACACAAGGAGGCAAAAATGTCTGATTTCGGTACCGATAAAAACACCCAGTTCGCTGAAGACAAAGCAAAAAATAAACTTGATGAACTTGCAGGCTCAGCGCAGCAGCAGTTTGGTGAATTTGTAGATTCACCAAAGCACCAGGTAAAAGGCGCGGCAAAAAAATATGCGGCCCAGGCCAGCGATGCCGTTTCTGATGTTACTGAAGCGGTCAGAAATAACCCCCTCACCGGCCTCGTTGCAGCGGGTGCTGTGGGTATTGTTCTCGGCCTGTTGCTGGGTCGAAAATAAATAAAGGCCCTTCGGGGCTTTATTTTTTTCTTAGCTGAACAAGCGCACCATGCGGTCCAGCTCTTCCTCTTTCACGGCTCGCGATAAATAATAGCCCTGAAAGTTCTTGACCCCCATCGCGACTAATTTTTCAAACTTTTCCTCACTATCAACCCCCTCGGCAATGCAGTCCGTTCCCGTCATGTCGCTATAAATCTGTATCGCTTTGATCAGATTATAGTCGTTGTCATTTGCCACAAAATGCTCGACGATGTCCCTGTCCAGCTTGAGCCCGTCAAAATGTACCTGCCGCACCGGGAACATGGTCTGGTGATTAGAGAAACAGTCATCCAGAAACAATCGACACCCCGTATTGCGTAAATGCCGCATGGTTTCCGGGATCCTCTTATCCTTCGTGACGTCAATATCCTCTGCAAATTCAAAGACCAGCTTTTCGGCCCATTGTGGTTTGAGCAACATACTGATGGCTTTACGCGCCATATCCGGCAAGGCATTTCCGGAAGCCAGTCGGGGAGGAATGTTAACCGAAAAATAATATTTTCCATTATATTTATTAATCCCAGAAACGGCAGCATGAATGACTAACGCCGTCATTTTTAGCCATATCTCATAATTGGAAACATCGGTCAAAAAACTGGCTGATTTAACAATTTTACCGTTTTTATTCCAGCGAATAAGAATTTCAAACCCTACCCCTTTCTTATCACGATCGGTAATGATCTGGTAGGCAGGAAATATCTCTTTTTTATGTAATGCTTTAAAAACCTCTACTTCTTTATCCGTAAACCCTGCATTTTGACTCTGACGCTTAATGCTACCTTCCGCTTTGAAGTTGTGAGGATCGTGCAGCCAGCGTTTAATCAAGTGTAATTTCAGCACGCCTTCCTTGCGATGGGTATATACCGTTTTATTGGAAAGTGCCATTTTGTCGCAAAGTTCTTTGACCGACATACCGCGGTAGAAATGTAATAAAACGTCTACCTCTCTTCTCGTTAACCATTTTAAATTTTCTTGTGCAGAAATATCCTTATTGTAATCGCGCAAAAGGCGCGAGCGGTCCTTAAAGCCCTTATGGTACGTGTCGAAACAGCTTATAATATCAGAAATGCTGGCAATACGAATTAATGATAATTGATGGGTGTTATTTAAAAGGCTGCCCAGCGTGCGGTATAACCAGCCATCAGGTATATCACCATACAGCGTGACGCGTCGAATAACCGGAAGCGCATTAAGTACGGAAGCCAGCCGCTTCAGGCTCTCCAGAAGACCGATGATACCCTTCCCGAGAAACGTGACGATGTGAGCATTATGATTTACAAAAATATTTTCCACATCATGTGGGGATACCTCGTCTCCGTCAAAGTGAATATGCGACGCCTGTATTCCGTACTTGTTAAGCATCAGACTATATCCCTGGAACGTGAAGCCGCAGGCTGAGATGACAAATGATTGTTCATCGCAAGCCCCATTTCTGAGAGAAAATTTGTGGGTCATAACCTGCTCCTGGGCACCAAAGCGCCATTTCTAATTTTGAATGCGTAAAATTTAATGCACCTGCTGTGAATATTGATTTTAGCGTACCAATGCCGGGTAAGAAACAGTTCCCAGCGGAACATCTTTGCGTTTATCACCCAATGCCATACCACCCGCAAATATACTTTTCTTTTCAAATAACCTCGGTAAATACGTCATTCTCAGGGTATAATGAAAATTCCGAAAAAGAAGACTGGATACTTCATCTATCGGCTCATTCAAATACGAGAAAAATGCTATGGATAATCATATCTCATCCAGGGCCTTGCTACATCGAAGGGATGTCATAAAGAACAACCCGCGTTTTAGTGAGGCAATATTAGAGCACTACACAATTAATGACGCCATCTACAAAAAACAACCATTGTTCTACAAGACGATGCTGCAGGAATCACGATTCAATATTATCCTCTCCATGTGCTGTTTTATTTTTGGCAATCAGGCCGAATCCGTTTCAGAGATTAAAGAGCTGTGTTCTCGCTATAAGATAGCCAGCCCCAACAGCGTTATTGCGATCATTACGATACTCAGAACCACCGGGCGCATCCGGACCTGGCGCTGCACGGAAGACCGACGTAAAACCCGAATCGCGCCAACCGAGAAAGGGTTGAATGAACTTAAGCGTTATATGTCCGGCGCATTTTTGCCGGTGAGTATTCTTTACCCGGCATTTAATATAAATGTTAATCTGCTGGATAATGACGCATTGAGAAATAACTTCTTCCGCCGTGCGGCTGAATATCTGTTTCGGGGTTTGACGTTCAGAAAGGTGTTACCTGAAGTGGGATTATTTATCGATAAGGACGGTGGGCGAATGATTATGCTCTATATTTACCTGCAGGCCATGAAAAACAAATCCGCTCACGGTGCCGTTATTGAATATTCCGCCAGCACGCTCGCCAAAGAATTTTTTGTTTCGCGCATCCACGTCAACCGGATTATCAAATCGGCACAGGAGGCGGGCTATCTGAAAGATCGCGGTGATGGTCGGATGTCGATATACCCGGCATTTATCGAACTGGTCGAAAACTATGCCGGATTGTATTTTGCGTACGTCACGCACTACATTAACGTTGTACCTAAAGAGCGACGCCCTGTTCATCACATGACGTCAACGGTATAAGCCAGCAGGCGTTCGGCATCCCGAACGCCGTTTCCCTATCTTTCCCGCAGCGCCTCTTTGGCCTTGTTCAGCGGTTTCAGCAGATAATCCAGGATGGTTTTACTGCCGGTTTTTATGTCAACGGTGGCAATCATGCCCGGAAAGACCGGGAAGTCTTTTCCCTGCTTATTGGTCAGATGGTTGCTGTCGGTACGGATATAAACGCGATAGTAATAAACATCTCTCTTCACCTCGTCCTGCAGGGTGTCCGGGGAAATCATGGTCACTTCTCCTTCCAGCCCGCCATAAATGGAGTAGTCATAGGCCGTAATTTTTACCAGCGCTTTCTGGCCTGGATGGATAAACGCCACGTCGCGCGGCGAAATTTTCGCTTCCACCACCATCTGGTCATCTAACGGGACCAGGCTCATCAGCTTGCCGTTCGGGGGGATCACGCCGCCCACGGTGGTGACGTCAATATCCTTCACGATGCCGCGCACCGGGGCATTGAAGGTCAGCCTGGTCAGGGAGTCTTCGCGCCCTTTCATCACCGAACGCTGGGCTTCAATCTCCGCGTTGGCTTTCGCCAGCTCTTCGCGGGCGCGAACGTAATACTGGTTTTTCATCTCGGTGATTTTATTCTCAAGCTCATTTTTTTGACGCTCAAGACGTAGCACCTCAACCTTGCTCGCCGCCCCCTGCGTCACCAGCGGACGGGTGAGCGATAGCTCGCGCTGCACCAGCTCGGCGCCCTGCCGTAAGCCGGCCAGCCCTTTTTCGAGGCTTTCGCGACGGGACTGGTAGAGCGCCGTTTCCTGTTTGACCAGTTCAACGTCGTCATCCAGCTCGTCGGGGAACGCGAGTTCCGTGTCGTTTACCTCGGCCTTCAGGCGCGCGGCGGTAGCCAGCGCGGCATTCAGACGAGACTCACTCTCCAGCACGCTTGACTCAGTTTTCGTGCGGTCAAGCTGCGCGAGCTGCTGTCCGCGTTCGACAATATCGCCTTCGCGCACCATCAGGCTGTGAATAATGCCGCCTTCAAGGGACTGAATCACCTGCTCGTGAGAAGAGGGGATCACCTTGCCGCTGCCGGTCGTGACTTCATCAAGGCTGAACAGGCTTGCCCAGGCGATAAATGCCGCCAGCAGGGCGAACAGAGACCATGCCACCAGGGTAGAGCGCGGCAGGCGCGGCTCTTTCAAACGACTATTGAAACGCGAGAAATCACTCATGCCGCGCCCTCCTCAGCAACCGCCGCAGGCTTCATGGTCACGGTGCGCTGTGCGGCTTTTTGTGGCGCCATGCCGTGCTGGTGCAGGATCGCGTCGCGCGGCCCGTCCATCACCACCCTGCCGTTTTCCAGCACAATGATGCGGTCGACCAGGTCCAGAATCGGCAGGCGATGCGTCGCCACCACCAGCGTGCGGCGTTTACCCAGCCATTTGTGAAGATGCTGAATAAACTGCTTCTCGCTCATTTCGTCCAGCCAGGCGGTAGGCTCGTCCAGCAGCAGGATAGTCGGCGAGGTAATCAGGGCGCGCGCCAGCAAAAGCGCCTGACGCTGACCGCCGGAGAGGCCAGCTCCGCCCTCGTTGATGATGTAGTTCAGCCCCATTTTCTGCTTACGCACAAACTCCAGCGCGCCGCTGTTGACCAGCGCCTGATGAATCTCGTCGTCGGTAGCGAGCGGGTTGCCCATCACAATGTTGTCGCGAACGGAGCCAAAGAACAGACGGGCCTGCTGGCTGAGCAGCTGCATGTCGCGACGCACGTCGGCCGGGTCGAGGTGATTAAGGGCAATATCGTCCAGCAGAATGCTGCCCTGCTGCGGCTCTTGCATGCCCGCCAGAAGCTGCAGCAGCGTGCTTTTACCGGAGCCATTGCGCCCGAGTACCGCCACGCGCTCTCCGGCGCGGATCTGCAGCTTGCTGATGTTAAGCACGGTGAGTTTCTCTTCCTCGTCGTAGTAAAACCCCACGTCCTCAAGGGCATAGTCGCCGCGCAGGTGGGCTTTGTGCACCTTCTTGCCGTGCTGCGGATCGTCAATCGGCCGCTGCATCAAATCGTCCAGCCCCTTGCGGGCCACTTTTGCCGACTGCCAGCGCGAGAGCACACCAGAAATCTGCGACAGCGGCGCGATGGTCCGCGACGCCAGGATCGAGGTCCCGACCAGCGCCCCGGTGGTCATATCACCGCTGATGACCAGGTAACAGCCCACCAGCAGCACCACCGCGTAGACAATCGACTGCACCTCCTGCGTCCAGGTCAGCAGCAGGCCCGTCAGCCAGCGCTGCTTCATGCCGACGCTGGCGGCCACGTCGTTGGTGTTATTCCACTGGTTCTGAAAGCGCTGCTCGGCGCGCATCAGCTTGATGTCTTCAATGCCCTGCACCGCCTCCACCAGGGTGGCGTTACGAATGGCGGATTCGCGCATCCCTTCGCTGGAGAGCTTGCCCAGCGGGCGCTGCACCAGCAGGCCGGGAATGAGCAGCAGCGGTACGGCGAGCAGGACCACCAGCACCAGCGGACCGCCAATCATCCACAGAATAAAGACGAACAGCAGGAAGAACGGCAGATCGGAGAGCGCCGCAATGGTGGTGGAGGTAATCAGCTCGCGCACCGACTCCAGCTCGCGGATCTGCGCGATAAACGATCCGGTTGATTTGGAGCGCGCGCCGTTTTTGATCCGCAGCGCGTGGGCAAACACGCGTTCAGAGATACGCAGGTCGGCGCGTTTCCCCACCACGTCAGAAATATGCACGCGCAGCATGCGCATGATGAATTCAAAAACGATGGCAATCATCACGCCGCCAAACAGCACCCACAGCGTGGCTTCCGACTGCGACGGAACCACCCTGTCGTACACCTGCATGGAGAAGACCATGCCGGAAAGCGCCAGCACGTTGGCCACCAGCGCCACCAGCATGATGTCGCTGTAACGTCGCCAGTCTTTCAGCGCCAGCTGCCAGAACCAGTTTTTCTCATACGGTTTAATGTAGTCATCCACGCGGGCATCCGGCGTGGACTCGAGCGGGCGCAGCACCATCAGCCCCTTTAGCCGTGGCCCGAGCTCGTCACGCGTCAGCGTTGTCTCCAGCCCCGCGTCGCCGCTGAACTGCAGGCTGACGTTGCCTTCGCTGTCCATGCGGTTAATGACCGCAATCTGGCCGCCGGTGAATTCCGCCAGCAGCGGCAGTCGCCACGGATCGAGGGATACCGCTTCAGGCGCCACCGCACGCATCCCCAGCCCAAGCTGGCGCGCCATCTCCTCCAGCACCAGCTGGCGCGGAGACTGGCTTTCATGGTTAATCGTGACCCGAACATGCTCCGCCGAAAAGTCCAGCCGATAGTGCTTCGCGATGATGAGCATGCCCTGCAGCCAGGGTTCGTACTGTGGATGTGTCTTCATAATTTCCGGGTTAACGCAATTCGTGTAAAGAAACGCCAAAAGGCCGCGGGGATCGCTCCCCGCGGCGTTGTTTTACGCAATTAACAGCTGATGGTTCGCCAGCAGCGTCGCCAGATCCGTCTGCACGCCGTTCAGCGTCACCAGGGTGGTTGGCGAGAACTGGCCGCCGGTGCCGTCCAGATCCACCTGGATTTCGGTATTGCTGCCGTTCTGCACCACGCGGATGTAATCGGTGATATTGCCCGCGCTGCTGTCCAGCGTAGCCACGCCGTTCACATAGCTCGCCGAGCCTGTGCCGGTATAGCCGCTGTCGGAAAGCAGATCGCGCAGGTCAATGCGGTCCGTGTCCGCGGTCCCTTCCCAGGTGCCGACCGTAAAGCCGTTCACCACGTCGTGACCGTTACCGCCCGTCGCATCCGAGGCGTTGATCAGCTTATAGAGCAACGTATCGTGACCGCCGCTGCCGATGTTGAAGGTGTCGTTCCCGCCGCGGCCTTCGAACTGGTTATCACCGCTGTTGCCGGTAATGACGTCGTCGAAGTTCGAGCCGTTAATTCCCTCAATGTTGAGCAGTCGTGACGTCCCGAACCCGGTGTCCTGCGCGGTAGAGAGGCGCAGGTCAACGGTCACGCCGGAGGTCGCATTGCGGTAATCCACCACGTCCATCCCGCCGGTGTTGCTCCAGGTGTCGTAGTCGGAATGGGTATTCCAGCCGCCGGAGCCGTTATAGGTATAGGTGCCGTCCTCTGCGATAAAGGTGTCGTTATACCCGGTGCCGGTGATGGTCCCGCTGTGTCCGCCGGTGGCCGCTTCAGCCGTCAGCACGTAGCCCTCTTTGCCGTTACCCGCCTCCAGACCGCTCCAGGTGACGTTATCCGACACGCCGTTGGTGATTTTCACGATCTCTGCCGAATAGGTTTCGTTCGGATCCAGACCGTAGAAGCTCACCAGCGCGGAGGTATCGTTCGAGCCGATACCGGACTGGGCGTTGATGATCTGCGACGCCACCAGTACGCCCGCGGCGTTATACAGGTTGACCGTGTTGCCGTAGTAGGCGTTGATGCCCTCGCTGTCGACGATGTGCAGATGCATCGCGGTACCGTCAGCAATGGTTTTGCTGTTTTGCACCAGCACCACCTTGCCGTTCTGCTGCGACACCAGCAGATCCTGCGCGCCGTCCCAGTTGTAGTCCACGGCCGCCACGCCGGTGACGTTCGCCAGCCCTGAAGCCAGCTGGCTCGATGTCCAGGTGGAGCCGTAGCCGTTGTTGGTGAACAGGGTCGCCGTCTGCGAGCCGCCGTAGGTGCTGAGCTTGACGATGTCCATCTGCCCGTCGCCGTTCCAGTCCACCGCCACCGACAGATAACCCGCCGTGGCGTTAGAGGCCTCCACCGCGCTCTTGGTGGCAGAAAGCTTTCCGGTACCGTCGTTGTAGTAGATCACTCCGCCGTTGTTGTTGTAGCTGCTGCCCAGGTACAGATCCATATAGCCATCGCCGTTGAAGTCCGCCCACGTCATGGATGCCGCCGTGGTGGTATTCGAGGCGTTCCCTACAAACACGTTGGTCAGGTTTTGGCCGATGGACAGCGTCCCGTTGCCGTTGTTGTTGATCACGGTCAGCGAGTACGCGCCGCTGCGGTTGGTGTGCTGGACAATGTCTACCGTGCCGTCGTTGTTCAGATCGACGCCGGATATTTCGCGCCCGGAATCGAACTGACCGTAGAAACCGCCTTCGCCACCGGTGCCGTCCGGCGACAAAACGCCGTTGTTGTTGACCAGGTAGGTCAGGGAGTCCATACCGGCATCGCCGTACGCCAGGTCCAGATAGCCATCCCCGGTTTTATCGTAGGCAATCACGCCGCCGTACCAGATGGTGGTCCCCATCGCCAGCTGGCTGGCGTTATAGGTGCTGCCATCGTAGGTCCACATGACCTGCGTAGAGCCCGAGTAGGTGGTCTCGGTCGCGAAAATGTCCTGCGTGCCGTTACGGTCGAAGTCGGCGGCGGTCTGGCTCACCACGTAGTAGCTACGGGTGTTGGTCAGCGTATTGCCGGCATAGGTCGAGCTATCGCTGCTGGAGTAAGACTGTCCGTTAGCAATGATATTCCACAGGCCGCTGCTGTTCATGCCGAGGGTCATGGTGGAGTTGTTGCTGTTCCCTGCCGTGGTTGCCCAGTCGGTATTCACCGAGGTGGTATCTATCACCAGGCTGCCGGTCGCCGTACCGGTGGTATTGCCATTACCCGCGCTGCTCTTCACCTGCGCCGTCACGCTGTAGCTCGACACGCCCAGCGCATCGCCGTCCGGGATCTGCAGATACCAGGTGTTGTGATCTGGGTCGACCACCACCGCGCCGCCGGTCTGGGACGTGTAGGTTTTTCCGTTCACCGTCACCACCAGGTATTCACCGTTCACCAGGTCAGCGGAGACGGTACCGCTGACAATCGGCGTGGTGTCCGACGTGGTCTGCGCGGTAATCGCCGCCGTGGTGGTCGGGATGCTGGTATCAACGTTCAGCACAAAGCCGTCGGATTCCGTGTAGTTACCGGCCCTGTCGGTGACGCGCACGATGTAGGTGTGGTTGCCGTCGCTCAGGCCGTTGTCCTGGAAGGACCAGCTTGCGCTGCCGTTCATGGTCACCTGCCCGAGCAGGATCCCGTCACGATAGAGCTGCACAATTTCACCGTCGTCCGGGGCGCGGTTAAGCGTGCCGTTGATGAGCGGCGAGTTATCGTCCGTTGCCACCGCGCTGCCAAAGGTGCCCTGACGCTCGCCTTCGCCGTCGGTATAGCTCACTACGCTGCCGACCGTGGTAGGCGGCGTGGTATCCACCGTGACGACCTGAGACGCGGTAGATCCGACGTTGCCGGCCTGGTCGATAATCCGCACCTGGTAGGTGTAGTCTCCGTCAGGCAGATCGCGGGTATCGGTGTAGCTCCAGCGCAGGTTGGTGACCGTGGTATCGAGCCAGGTATTCCCGCCGTCCAGGCTGATCTGTACGCGCTCATCGCTTGCCAGCGCGCTGCCCAGCGAACCGTTGATGGTCAGCGTGGTGTCCATGGTGATGAAGTCACTCGCGGACTGGCCGGTATCCTCGCTGATGCTGTCAACGGTGATGCCGTACTGCGGCGCCTGCGTATCCACCGTTACCGCCTGCGCGGTGGTGGCCCCGACGTTCCCCGCCTGGTCGACCACCCGCACCTGGTAGTTATGGCTGCCATCGGTCAGGGTACGCGCGTCGCTGTAGCTCCACTGCGTACCGCTTACGGTCGCGTAAACCCAGGTGCTGCCGCCGTCCATACTCACCTGTACGAATTCACCCGCGCCGAGTTCTGCGCCGAGCGTTCCGTGCAGCGTGTACGAGGTCGAACTGGTCAGGAAGTCGTTATTGTCGAAGCCGGTATCCACGGTGATGTTATCCACGGTCACCGTAATCGCCGCATCCGGGGCGACCGTATCGACGGTCACCTGCTGATGAGCGCTAGCTCCTACGTTACCGGCGGCATCCACCACGCGAACGTAGTAGTCATAGGTCTGGTTACCCAGCGTGCGGCCGTCCACGTAGTACCAGCTGTTACCGGTGACGATGACGTTCTGCCAGGTATTGCCGCCGTCGATGCTGATCTGGGCGTATTCCCCGTCGGCCAGCGTTGCGCCGAGCGAGCCGTGCAGCGTCAGGGACGTATCGTTAGTGATAAAGTCGCTGCTGCTCAGGCCGGTATCGTCACTGATGCTGTCGATGGCGATCGTTTTGCTGGCGTCAGGTGCAACCGTATCAATGGTCACCACCTGGCTGGCAGTGGCACTGATATTGCCCGCGTCATCAATCACGCGCAGCTGGTAGTTGTAATCCCCGTCGGCCAGCGTGCGGCCATCAACATACGTCCAGCTCAGGCCGCTGACGCTGACGTCGATCCAGGTCACGCCACCGTCGAGGCTGATCTGCGCGTGGTCGCCGCTGCCGAGCGCCGCGCCGAGCGTTCCTTTCAGGCTGATCTGGTTGTCGCTGGTGATAAAATCGCTGCCGGACAGGCCGGTATCCTGGGTGATGGAATCGACCGTAATCGTCGTCGCCGCAGGCTTCGTCAGGTCAATCACCACGTCCTGGCTGTCCGTTGCCCCCACGTTCCCGGCGTTATCGATCACGCGCACCTGGTACTGGTACGTACCGTCCGTCAGGGTGCGGCCATCGGTGTAGCGCCAGGTGGTACCGGTCACCGTCAGGTCAATCCAGGTGGTGCCGCCGTCGAGGCTGATCTGCGCCTTCTCGTTATTACCGAGCTGTGCGGTCAGCGAGCCGTTGACGACCACCAGGCCGTCGTTGGTGATGAAATCACTCGCGCTCAGGCCGGTGTCGTTTTGCAGTGAGTCAATGCTGATCCCCATCGACGGCGCGGTCAGATCGACGGTCACGGTGTGGTTATCGCTGGCGCTGTTGCCGATGGTGTTGCTCACCTGCGCGTTAATCACGTACGAACCGCCGTCCGCCAGCGCGGTCACGTCTGCGCTTCCGACCGTATAGCTCCAGGTGCCGTCATTCTGCACGGTCGCCGTATAGGTTTTACCGTTCAGCGTAATGGTCACCGTCTGGCCCGCCGGGGCGTCGGTGGTGCCGCTGACAGCCAGCGGCGTGCCGTGCTCGGCGGCGTTGACGATATCGTCCTGCGCAAAGGTGTTAATGGTGATGGTTGGGACATCGCCGTTCAGCGTCACGTCGTGCGTTGCGCTCCCCGGGTTGCCCGCCTTATCGCTCACCGTAGCCGTAATGGTGTAATCCCCGTCGCTCAGGCCGAGGAAGTCGCGGCCCGGCACGAAGACCGACCACGAACCGTCGGCTCCAACGGTCGCCTGATAGCTGTGCCCGTTGAAGGAAACGGTCACCGTCTGGCCCTGCTCCGCCGTGGTGGTGCCGCTGACGGTCTGGCCCGCCAGCTGCTCGGCGTTGTTGACGATATCGTCATCGGCCACGGTGCTGATGGTGACGGTCGGCGCGACGGTATCCACCGTTAAGGTATGCGTGGTCTGGCCGTTATTACCCGCCTTGTCGCTCACCGACGCGGTGACCGTCAGCGCGCCTTCCCTCAGGCTGGCAAGATCGGCGGCCGGAACGTCGAGCGTCCACGTGCCGTCGTTTGCCACGGTGGCGGTGTAGGTTTTGCCGCCCAGCGTCACGGTGACGGTCTGACCCGCCTCGGCGCTGGAGGAGCCGTGAACCGTCAGCGGCTGCTGTGCTTCCGCCGCGTTCAGGACGTCGTCGCCGGACAGCGTCGCAATGCTCACGACCGGCGCAGTGGTATCCACGCTGATGGTATGCGTTGCCGAGGCGCTGTTGCCCGCGCTGTCCTGCGCCGAAACGGCCACCTGATAGCTCGCGCCGTCGGCCAGCGCGCCCACATCAGCGGCAGGAACGGTTGTGGTCCATGAGCCGTCGCTTTGAATGGTGGCCGTGTAGCTCTTGCCGTTCAGCGTCACGGTAACCTGCGTGCCGCTGGCGAACTGCGCGCTGGAGCCGTTAATCACCAGCGAGACGCCCGCCTCTGCCGCGTTGATGACGTCATCGCCGCTGAGGGTGTTAACCGTCAGCACCACGGAGGCGGTGTTGACCACCACATCATGGGTCTGGGTGCTGCTGTTGCCCGCGCTGTCGGTAATGGTCGCGCTGAGGGTCACGGTGCCGTCGGTCAGCGCAGAAATCACGCTGGCCGGGACGCCCACGCTCCACTTACCGCTGGCGTCAACGGTAGTGGTGTACTGGTTCGAACCGATGGTGATAACCACCTTATCGCCGACGTTCGCGCCGGTTGCCGTGCCGCTGACGATCTGCGCCTGCGCGTGCTCCACGCTGTTAATGACGTTATCGCCTGCCACGACGTTAAAGCTGACGGTCGGCGGCGTGGTATCAAGCGTAATCGCTTTACCCGCGCTGCCCGGGTTACCCGCGGCGTCGCTTACGCTGACCTGCACGGTGTAACCGCTGTCCGCCAGGGCGGACAGATCGGTACCAGGAACATTGACGCTCCAGACGCCGCCCTGCTGCACCTGCGTGGTATAGCTCTTACCGCCGAGCGTCACGGTCACCGTCTGCCCGACTTCCGCCGTGGTGGTACCGGAAATGGCTACGCCCGCAGCCGCCTCGCTGCCGTTAATCACGTTGTCGCCAGCGACCGTATCAATGCTTACGGTAGGCGCGGTGGCGTCAACGCTGTACTCGCGGCCCGCCGAGGCGCTGTTGCCGTGGGCGTTGGTGACGCTCACCTGCACGCTGGCATCGCCGTCCTTCAGACCCGCAAAGTCTGCAGACGGTACGGTAGCCGTCCAGTTACCGTCGGCGTCCACTTTCGCGGTGTACGTCTTGCCGCCAAAGGTGATGGTGACGGTCTGGTTTTCCTCCACGTTCGAGGTGCTGCCGGACAGCAACAGATCCGCGCCCTTCTCCGCCGCGTTAATCACGTCGTCTGTGGCAATCGCGTCGATGCTGATAGCCACTGCTGACAGATCGACAGTCACGTCATGGCTGATGGTCACCGGATTGCCCGCGCTGCTCTGGCCTGCAACGATGACGGTCACCGTGCCCGCTGCCAGGGCCCCGACGTCTGCCGCCGGGATCGCCGCGCTCCAGGTGCCGTCTGCCAGCACGGAGGCCGCATAGGTTTTGCCGTTGACGGTCACGGTAAGCGTGGTGCCCACCGCCAGCCCGTCGCTGGAACCGGTGACGATCAGGTTCTGGCCATGCTCGATGCTGTTAATCACGTCATCGCCCGCCACGGTATCAATACGCAGGCCCGGCAGGCTGGCGTCTATAGCGATTTCGCGCTCGCCCGTTCCCGTATTGCCGTGGCCGTTGGTCACCGTCGCCGACACCGTCAGATCGCCGTTGCCCAGCGCCGTCAGGACAGACTCCGGCACGTTAACGGACCAGGTCAGATCGTTCTGTACCGTCGCGGTGTACGTATTGCCACCGAGTGTCACGGTGACGGTATTGCCCGCTTCCGCGTTCGCCACTTTGCCGCTGATGGTCTGGCCCGCCGCCACTTCCGCCGCGTTGATGACGTTGTCACCCGCCACGGTGTTGATGATGACGGTCGGCAGCGCGGTATCCACCAGCAGGTTCGCGGTGTTATTCACGCTGTTGCCCACGCCGTTGGTCGCGGTCGCACTCAGGGTGTAGCTGGCTTGGCCCAGTCCCGCCAGATCCGCTGCCGGAACGGTGAGGCTCCAGGTCCCGTCTGCGGCCGTGGTTGCAGCGTACTGCTTGCCGTTGAGGGTGACGGTCACCACGGTGCCTTCCGTCAGGTTGGCGCTGGTGCCGCTCACGCTCAGGTCCTGACCTTTTTCCACCGCGTTCAGCACGTTATCGCCGCTGATGGCGTTGAAGCCCACGGACGGCAGGCCGGTATCGACGGTCACGTTATGGCTGTCGGTACCGGTATTGCCCGCCGCGTCGGTCACTGACGCAGTGACGGTCACGGTGCCGTCCTGCAGAGCAGAAATCACGTTCGCCGGTACGCCCACGCTCCAGTTACCCGCCGCGTCCAGCACGGTGGTATAAGTCTGGCCGCCGATGGTGACGGTGACCTTATCGCCCGCTGCCGCGCCGGTGGCGTTTCCGCTGATGATGTGCGCCTGAGCGTGCTCGGTGATGTTAATCACGTCATCGCCCGCTACGGTGTTGATGGTTACCGCAGGAACGGTCACGTCCACCGTCAGGTTGTGGTCAACGGAAGACGGGTTACCCGCTTTATCGCTAACTGATGCGGTGACGGTCACGCTGCCGTCGTTCAGACCCGCAAGGTCGGCCGCCGGAACGTTCAGCGTCCAGCTGCCGTCTGCGCTTACCGTGGCGGTGTAATCCTTGCCGTTCAGAGAGACGGTCACGGTCTGGCCCGCTTCGGCGGTGCTGGTGCCGGAGACGGTCAGGTCAGACTGCGCTTCGGTGGCGTTCAGAACATCGTCAGCCGCAATCGTATTAATGGTCACGGACGGCGCGGTCGCATCCACGCTGTACTCGCGGCCCGCCGAGGCGCTGTTGCCGCTCACGTTGGTGACGCTCACCTGCACGCTGGCGTCGCCGTCCTTGAGGTGTGCCAGATCCGCAGACGGCACGGTATAGGTCCAGTTACCGCTGTCGTCTACTGTCGCGGTATAGATTTTGCCGTTCAGGCTGATGGTCACGGTTTGCCCGGCTTCCACGTTAGTGGTCGCACCGGAGAGCACCAGATCCGTGCCCTTCTCCGCCGCGTTAATCACGTCGTCGGTGGCGATGGTATTGATGCTGATAGCAACGGTCGCCAGATCGACGGTCACGTCGTGGCTGATGGTAATCGGGTTACCCGCTGAACTGTCGCCGGTAACGCTGATTTTGACGGTGCCTTCCGGCCACGCGCTCACGTCGATGGACGGAACAGCCGCGCTCCAGGTGCCGTCCGCCAGCACCGTGGCTGCATAGTCTTTACCGTTGACGGTGATGGTCAGCGTCGTGCCCGGCGCCAGCCCGTCGCTGGAGCCGGTGACGATCAGGTTCTGCGCGTGCTCGATGCTGTTGACGACATTGTCGCCCGCCACGGTATCCACGCGCAGGCCCGGCAGGTTAGCGTCGATAGCGATTTCGCGCTCGCCGGTGCCGGTGTTGCCGTGGCCGTTGGTCACGGTCGCCGTCACGCTCAGGCTGCCGTTGCCCAGCGCGGTCAGCACGTCAGACGGCACGTTCACGGACCAGGTCAGATCGTTCTGCACCGTTGCGGTGTAGCTGTTTCCGCCAATGGTGACGGTGACGGTATTGCCCGCTTCGGCATTCGCCACGGTGCCGCTCAGGATCTGGCCTGCCGCCACTTCCGCCGCGTTGATGACGTTGTCGCCCGCCACGGTATTGATGGTGACGGTTGGCAGCGCGGTGTCCACCAGCAGGTTCGCGGTGTTGCTGACGCTATTGCCCACGCCGTTGGTGGCGGTCGCGTTAAGGGTGTAGTTAGCCTGACCCAGCCCGGCCAGATCCGCCGCCGGAACCGTCAGGCTCCAGGTGCCGTCCGCCGCCGTCGTCGCCGCGTAGTTTTTGCCGTTCAGGCTCACGGTCACCACGGTGCCTTCTGCGAGGTTGGCGCTGGTGCCGCTGACGCTCAGATCCTGGCCTTTTTCAACGGCGTTCAGGATGTTGTCATCGCTGATGGCGTTGAAGTTGACCGACGGCAGGCCGGTGTCGACGGTCACGTCATGGCTGCCGGTACCGGTGTTGCCCGCCGCGTCGGTGACGGACGCCGTGACGGTCACAGTGCCGTCGCCGAGGCCGGAAATCACGCTCGCCGGTACCCCCACGCTCCAGTTGCCCGCCGCATCCAGCACGGTGGTGTATGTCTGGCCGCCGATGGTGACGGTGACCTTATCGCCCGCTGCCGCACCGGTGGCGGTGCCGCTGATGATGTGCGCCTGGCCGTGTTCTGCGATGTTAATGACATCGTCGCCCGCCACGGTGTTGATGGTCACCGCAGGCGCGGTGATATCTACCGCCAGGTTGTGATCCACGGACGCCGGGTTACCCGCTTTATCGCTAACCGACGCGGTGACGGTCACGCTGCCGTCGGTTAATCCAGCCAGATCCGCCGCCGAAACGTTCAGCGTCCAGCTGCCGTCTGCGCTGACGGTTGTGGTGTAGTCTTTGCCGTTCAGCGATACGGTTACCGTCTGGCCCGCTTCGGCGGTGCTGGTGCCGGACACGGCCAGATCGCTCTTCGCTTCGGCGGCATTCAGAATATCGTCGGTCGCCAGGGTATTGATGGTTACGGACGGTGCGGTCGCATCCACGCTGTACTCACGGCCCGCCGAGGCGCTGTTGCCGTTCACGTTGGTGACGCTCACCTGCACGCTGGCGTCGCCGTCTTTCAGGCCCGCCAGATCGGCCGCTGGCACCGTGGCGGTCCATTTACCGTCGGCATCGACCGTGGCGGTGTAATTCTTGCCGCCGAAGGTGATGGTGACGGTCTGGTTTGCTTCCACGTTCGAAGTGGTGCCGGAGAGCACCAGATCCGCGCCCTTCTCGGCCGCGTTGATCACGTCGTCTGATGCAATGGCGTCAATACTGATGGCGACGTTCGCCAGATCGACCGTCACATCATGGCTGATGGAAACCGGATTACCGGCGCTGCTCTGGCCGGCAACGGTGACGGTGACCGTGCCTGCTGCGAGAGCACTCACGTCTGCCGACGGGATCGCGGCGCTCCAGGTGCCGTCTGCCAGCACGGTCGCCGGATAAGTTTTGCCGTTTACGGTCACGGTCAGCGCCGCGCCCGCCGCCAGCCCGTCGCTGGTTCCGGTGATGATCAGGTTCTGCCCGTGTTCGATGCTGTTGATCACGTCATCACCCGCCACGGTATCCACGCGCAGGCCCGGCAGGTTCGCGTCTATAACGATTTCACGCTCGCCCGTTCCGCTATTGCCCACGCCGTTGGTGACGCTGGCTGACACGGTCAAATCGCCGTTGCCCAGCGCGGTCAGAACGGATTCCGGCACGTTCACGGACCAGGTCAGATCGCTCTGCACCGTTGCGGTGTAGCTGTTACCGCCAATGGTCACGGTCACGGTGTTGCCCGCTTCGGCATTCACCACCTTACCGCTGATAGTCTGGCCGGCTGCCAGCTCCGCCGCGTTAATGACGTCGTCACCTGCAATGGTGCTGACGATTACCCCCGGCAGAACGGATTCCACGTTCACGGTGTGTGACGTGCTGGTATTGTTGCCGACGCTGTCCGTTGCCGATGCGGTAACGGTGTACAACGCTTCACCCAACGCGCCGACCTGATCTGCAGGAACGGTAGCCGTCCATTTCCCGTTGCTGTCGACCATCGCGCTGTACGCTTTGCCGTTCAGCATCACGGTCACCACTGCGCCTGTCGCCAGGCCGGAAGCCGTACCGGAGATCGTCAGATCCTGGGTTTTCTCGGTGTTGTTGATCACATCGTCACCGGAAACGGTGTCAATGGTCAGCACCGGCGCGGTCAGGTTAACCTCCACGCCGTGCGTGGCGCTGTTGCTGTTGCCCGCTTTATCGGTCAGCGCCGCGGTGATGGTGTAATCCCCGGCGGCGAGAGCGATGACGTCCGCCGCAGGCACGCCCACGCTCCAGTTGCCGGACGCGTCCAGGGTGGCGGTGTAGGATTTGTTGTTGATGGTAACGGTGACCACGTCGCCCGCCGCCGCGCCGGTCACGGACCCGGTGACAATCAGGGCCTGAACATGCTCGGCGCTGTTGATCACGTCGTCGTCGGAAACGGTGTTAATGGTCAGCTGCGGGACGGTGGTATCGACCAGCACGTCACGATCCGCTGAGGCCGGGTTGCCCGCCTTATCAGACACGGCGGCGCTGATGGTGTAGTTGCCGTCAGTAATACCGCTCAGATCCGCAGACGGCACGATCACGCTCCAGCTGCCGTTCGCTTGGACGGTAGTGGTGTAATCCACGCCGTTCAGCGTTACGGTGACGGTCTGGCCCGCTTCGGCGTTGGTCACGCCGTTAACGACCAGATCCTGCTGCGCTTCGGCCGCATTGATGATGTTGTTGTCGCTGACAATTTCAATAGATACCGTCGGCGCGGTGGCGTCCACGCTGTACTCTCGGCCTGCCGACGCGCTGTTGCCGTTCACGTTGGTGACGCTCACCTGCACGCTGGCATCGCCGTCCTTCAGGCTGCCCAAATCGGCAGACGGTACGGTCGCCGTCCAGTTGCCGCTGGCATCGACCGTCGCGGTGTACGACTTGCCGCCGAAAGTGATGGTAACGGTCTGGTTTTCTTCCACATTGGTGGTCGAGCCGGACAGCACCAGGTCCGCGCCTTTCTCCGCCGCGTTAATCACGTCGTCGGCGGCAATTGCGTCAATGCTGATGGCGACGTTTGCCAGATCCACCTTCACGTCATGGCTGATGGAAACCGGGTTGCCCGCCGTGCTCTGGCCTTCCACGGTCACGGCGATCGTGCCCGCATTCAGCGCGCTGACGTCTGCCGCCGGAATGGCTGCGCTCCATGTCCCGTCCGCCAGCACGGTTGCCGCGTAGGTTTTGCCGTTGACGGTGACCGTCAGCGCCGAGCCGCTCGCCAGCCCGTCGCTGGAGCCGGTGATAATCAGATTTTGCGTATGTTCGATGCTGTTGATCACATCGTCGCCCGCCACGGTATCGACGCGCAGGCCCGGCAGGTTGGCATCAATAGTGATGTCGCGTTCGCCGGTGCCGGTATTGCCGTGCCCGTTGGTGACGCTCGCCGTTACGGTGAGATCGCCGTTACCGATGGCGGTTAACACCGTGGACGGCACGTTGACCGACCAGCTCAGATCGTCCTGAACCGTCGCGGTATAGGTATTGCCGCCGACTGAAATAGTGACAGTGTCACCGATCGCCGCACCGCTCACTTTGCCGCTCAGGGTCTGCCCGGCAGCCACCTCCGCGGCGTTAATGACATCGTCCGTGGCGACAGGGTTGATGGTGACCTGCGGCAGCGCGCTGTCGACCAGCACGCTGTGGCCGGTGCTCGCGCTGTTGCCTGCGGTGTCGGTTACGTTCGCCGACACCACATAGCTCGCTTCACCCAGCGCAGAGACGTTTGCCGCCGGAACGGTGACGCTCCAGCTGCCGCTGGCGTCGGTGGTGGCCATATAGCTGATACCGTTCAGGGTCACCGTAATGGTGGTTCCGTCCGGCTGGTTGCTGGTGCCGGACACCAGCAAATCCTGGCCTTTCTCGGTCGCGTTGATCACGTCGTCAATCGCCAGGGTATTAATGGCAACCACCGGCGCGGTCAGGGAGACGTCAAACTCGTGCGTCACGGTGGTGCTGTTACCGGCTTTATCGGTGAGGGTCGCAGAGATCGTCTGCTCGCCGTTTGCCAGCGCACCCACGTCCGTCGCCGGAACGCCCACGCTCCAGCTGCCGGACGCATCCAGCATGGCGGTGTAGTCTTTGCCGTTAAGGCTCAGGGTAATCACGTCGCCCGCCTGCGCGCCCGTCACCTTGCCGGAGACGATCAGCGCCTGGCCGTGCTCGGCAATATTCACGATGTCGTCGCCCGCAACGATGTTGAATGAAATCTGCGGTACGGTGGTGTCGACCAGCACGGAGGCCCCCGCGCTGGCCGGGTTGCCCGCCTTATCGGCAACCGTTGCCGTCACGGAGGCATTACCGTCCACAATGCCCGCCATGTCTGCCGCAGGGACGTCGAGCGTCCAGCTGCCGTCCGCCTGCACCTGCGCGGTGTACTGATTGCCGTTGAAGGTCACGGTGACCGTCTGGCCTGCTTCGGCAGTAGAGGTGCCGCTCAGGGTCAGATCCTGCGCCGCCTCTGCCTCGTTCAGCATATTGTCATGGCTGATGGTGTTGATGGTCACCGTCGGCGCGGTGGTATCGACGCTGAATTCCTGCGCCGAAGACGCCGCGTTGCCGTTCACGTTGGTGACGCTGACCTGCACGCTGGCGTCGCCGTCTTTCAGGCCGCTCAGATCAGCTGACGGTACGGTCCAGGTCCAGTCGCCGTTGGTATCCACCGTCGTGGTGTAGGTTTTACCCGCGAAGGTGATGGTCACAGTCTGACCCGCTTCAACGTTGGACGTGGTGCCGGAAAGCACCAGGTCCTGGCCTTTTTCCGCCGCGTTGAGCACGTTATCGTCGGTTACGCTGCTGATGGTAATGGCGACAGGCGCAAGATCGACGTCCACGACGGTGCCGATAGCTACCGGGTTGCCGGAGGCATCGTGCGCGCGGGCGCTGATGTTCAGCGAGCCGTCGGTCCACTGCGAAACGTCCGCCGCAGGCACGGCCGCCTGCCAGGTGCCGTCCGCCAGTACCGAGGCAGAATAATCCTTGCCGTTAATAGTGACGGTGACGGTGCTTCCCGCCGCCAGATCGGTACTTGAACCGGACACGATCAGGTTTTGAGTGTGTTCGATGACGTTAATCACGTTATCGCCCGCCACGGTATCAATACGCAGGCCCGGGAGCTGGGCGTCAATGGAGAAGTCGAGAGAAGACGAGCCGGTATTGCCGTGCGCGTTGGTCACGCTGGCGGATACGGTCAGGTCGCCGTTGCCGAGCGCGGTCAGCTGGCTCTCGCTTAGCGGCAGGCTCCAGGTCAGATCGTCCTGCACGGTAGCGGTATACGTCTGGCCGCCAAGAACAATAGTGACAGTGTCACCTGACACCGCTTTCGTCACCTTCCCGGTCAGGGTTTGCCCTGCGGTCACTTCCGCCGCGTTGACGATATTGTCGCCCGCCAGCGTATTAATCGTCACCACCGGCAGCGAGCTGTCCACCAGCACATCGTGTGAGGTTGAGGCGCTGTTGCCGACATTATCTGTAACGCTCGCCGTCACGGTGTAATGGGCTTCTCCCAGCGCGCTTACGGCCGAGGCCGGGACGGTCACGCTCCAGTTACCGCTGGCGTCGGTGGTGGCGGTGTAGTTGATGCCGTTCAGGTTAACGGTGATGCGTGTTCCTTCAGGCTGATTGCTGGTGCCGGAGAGCAGCAGATCTTCACCCTTCTCGGTCGCGTTAATTACGTCGTCCGCCGCCAGCGTGTTGATACCGATGGCAGGCGTCACGGTATTGACCACCACATCCAGGGAGCTGCTTCCGGTATTGCCGGAGCGGTCGGTCACGGAGACGTCGATGGTCCAGGTGCCGTCCGTCAGCCCCTGCACGACAGACGCGGGCAGGCCAAGGCTCCAGTTCCCCGCCGCATCCACCACCGTGGTGTAATCGACGCTGTTAATGGTGACGGTCACCCGATCGCCCGCTGCCGCACCGGTGACGGAGCCGCTCAGGATCTGCGCCTGTGAATGGGCGAGCTGGTTGACGGTATTGGTGTCAGTGACAAAGTCGTTAATGGCCACCTGCGGTACGGTGGCGTCCACCAGCCCAACGCGGTCGGCGCTGCTGGCATTGCCCGCCACGTCGCTCACGGTTGCGGTCACGGTAACGATGCCGTCGGCCAGGGCACCGACGTCATACGCCGGCACGCTCAGCTGCCACGTACCGTCCGCCTGAACCGTGGTCTGATACGTTTTACCGTTCAGGGTCACGGTTACCGTCTGGCCGGCTTCCGCGGTGCTGGTGCCGCTTAACGCTAAATCCTGCTGCGCTTCAGCCGCGTTGATAATGTTGTCGGCGGTCAGGTTATCGAGCGTAATCACCGGCGGCAGCGTATCGACCGTAACCACGCGGGACGCGTCGGCGCTGTTGCCGCTGACGTTTGTGACGCTGACGCTCACCTGCGCGCGTCCGTCGATCAGGGTTTCCATAGCGCTGGCGGGCACGGTCAGGCTCCAGGAGCCGTCCTGCTGCACCTGTGCGGTAAAGGTCTGGTCGGCAAATTTGACCACCACGGTTTGCCCTGCCTCCACGCCCTGCGTCTGGCCGGAAAGGGTTAAGTCCGCGCCTTTTTCCGCCGCGTTCAGCAGGTCGTCGCCGGAGACGGTATCAATGGCGACCGCCACGGCGTTCAGATCGAGTTCAATCGGGTGTTCAGCCGCAACGGCATTGCCCCAGGCATCTATCGCGCTGACGCTAACCGTCATGCCGCCCGCCGTCCAGGCCTGCAGGTCCGCCGCCGGAACGCCAATCTGCCAGTTGCCGCTGGCGTTAACCGCGGTGACGTACTCAACGTTGTTAATGGTGACGACAATCTGCGTCCCCGCGGCCAGATGGGTACTGGAGCCGGTGACGCTCAGATCCTGCTGCTGTTCAATGGCGTTGATCACGTCATCGCCGGAAATGGTGTTGACGCGCAGGCCCGGCAGCTCCGCGTTGATATTGATATCACGCTCGCCGGTGCCGGTATTGCCGTGCGCGTTGGTGACGGAGGCGGTGAAGGTCAAATCGCCGTCGCCGAACGCCTGAAGATCCGCTGACGGGATTTTCACGCTCCAGGTCAGATCGCTGCCAACCGTTGCGGTGTAGCTCTTGCCGCCGACGGTGACAGAGACGGTATCGCCCGCCGCCGCGCCGGTAACGCGTCCGCTGAGGGTTTGATCGACGCCCGCTTCGGCGTTATTGACCAGGTTGTCGCCCGCAAACGTATTGATAATCACCTGCGGCAGCACGGTGTCCACCAGCAGATTCGCCTCGGCAGAGCCGCTGTTACCCACGCTGTCGGTGCCGCTGACGCTCACGGTATAAAGGGTGTTCGCCAGATTCAGCACGTCAGAAACCGGCACCTGAACCGTCCAGATACCGTTTTCAACCGTGGCCTGATAGTTAACGTTGTTTAACGTGACGGTGATGGCGCTGCCGTTCGGCAGGTTGCTGGTGCCGCTCAGGCTCAGGGGCTGCATGGCCTCCTGCGCGTTCAGGACGTTATCCTGGCTAATGGCGTCAATCGTGAATTCCGGCGGGTTGCCGCTCAGCGTCACGCCGTGCGTCGCGCTGCCGGTGTTGCCCGCGGCATCAGTGACGGAGACAGAAATCGTGTGGCTACCCTCACCGAGCGCGGCGATGACGGAGGCTGGAACGCCAACGCTCCAGCTGCCGTCGGCAAGCACCACACCGGTGAAGGTCTGTCCGCCAACGGTCACGGTCACCACGTCGCCTGCCGCCGCGCCGCTCGCCTTCCCGGAAACGATCTGCGCCTGGCCCTGCTCGCTGGTGTTCAGAATGTCGTCACCCGCGACGGTGTTGATGGTCACAACGGGAGCGGCGGTATCAATCGTGAAATCGGCGGTGGTGGAAGAACCGTTACCCGCTTTGTCGCTGACGTTGACCGTCAGGGTGTGCCCGCCGTTAGCCATCGCCTGCACTTCACCGGCAGGAAGCGTCACGGACCAGGTGCCGTCGCTGCCCACGATAGCCGTGTGATTTTTACCGTTCAGCGTGACCGTCACAATCTGGCCCGCTTCCGCATCGGTTTTACCGCTAATCGTCAGCGGCTGATTATGTTCAGCGGCGTTAATGATATTGTCCTGCGCGATTGCGTTCACGGAGAGCGCAGGCGCAACGGTATCAACGCCAATCGTCTGGCTGCCGCTCACGGTGTTCCCCGCCGCGTCTTTGCCGCTGACGTTCACCGTCCAGGTGCCGTCTCCCAGCGCCTGCGCGTCTGCCGCAGGCACCTTCACGCTCCACGCGCCGTTTGCCCCGACTTCTGCGGTATAGGTTTTTCCGTTCAGCGTGACGGTCAGCGACGTTCCCTGCGCCAGGTTTTTGCTGGCCCCGGAAAGCGTGAAGCCCGCGGACTGTTCGCTGGCGTTGATCACGTTATCGCCCGCCGTGGTGGCGAGCGTCACGGCGGCCTCGGCCGTTGAGACGGTTACGGTGATGCTACCCGCAGAGGTGGTTTTGCTGCCGTCGATCTGTACGACCGACCAGGTGTGCTCCCCGTCGGCCTGTGTCGGGAGTTTTACCGTCCAGGTGCCGTCCTTCGCGACCATGGCGCTGGCGATGGTGCTGCCGCCGCTGTCTTTAATCTGAATGGTCGCGCCCGGCTGCCCGGTACCGCTGAAGGTTGGGGTGTTGTCGTCCGTGATCTCTTTTGCACTCAGCACGCCCTGCTTGTCACCCGCATTATCCGTCAGCAAAAAGGTCGGCGTGGCGCTCTCAACCTCTTTGGTATTATCAATAACTTTCGTTTTTGTTTCGCCGTCACCGCCGTGAGCGAGCAGCGCCCCAATGGCACCGCCGCCTAACGCCGCGCCCGCAATCCAGCCCCACGGCGCATCGCTTAAGACATTTCCCTGCTCGAGGAAAGGTTCAATACTGCTAATCGGTGTGGCCTGCGCGGTGAGCTCGGTCACCGCTGCGCCTGACGCTTCCCCGGCATCGGCAAAAGAAATATGCGTGAGTTCCTGACGATCGTTGAACACCAGCTCTGACTGATTATGCGTTTCAGGATCTTCAACAAAATAGTTATTGCAGCGAATTACGCTGCCATCTTTCATATAAATGAGGAGGTCTTTCCCCTGGCGGACATAGCGCGCAACATCCTGAGCAGAACCCTGGATTTCAATCACGCTCGGCGATGAAATGGACACCGACAGATTTCCTTCGCCGGTTAATTTCGTTTTCTCCGCCGTTTTGCGAATGATGACATCAACAACTTTTACGATACTCATATTTCTCTCCTTGCAGGTGCACGGATCCCTGTGGATATGTCCACAAGATGGATGTAGCTATCCCTGGGAAAATCACCCATTATTATCAGACTTATTTCGCGCAGAATGACGCGTCTTTTTTTAACTCAAATCAGGCAATTTTTCGGCGGCGCTTTTTTCAATTCCAATAAGCGGCATAAGATTATCTATCGCAGATGCGTAATTAATCGCCGAGCTCCAGCCATCATATTCAGCCATTATTTTCGCCGAGGTAGCTTGCCATACATCCTGCTCAACGCTGAGCAGATCGTTAATGCTCCGCTTGCTCAGGGTATATTCATTTTTATAGACAGCGCGGGCGCGTAACGCATTTTCAAGCTGTAACGTGCCGGCTTCCATTCTCCCGCGCGCGCCCACCCAGTCGGCCTGAGCTACGGAGGCTTTTTGCAAAACATCAAATCGCGCCTGGTCGACCTGAGACGATGCCATGGCCCGCGCCCCTTCGGCCTGCCGCACGCGTGCGGATACCGCGCCTCCCTGATACAGCGGCGCATCAATATTGAGCTGTATCTGGTCGTCCCAGTATGAGCGGTTGTCCGACTCATAGCGGGTACGTCCGCCTTTGAGGCTTAGCGTTGGCCAGTGCTGAGATTTGGCCGTTTCCACACCATATTGCGCCGAACGTTCCATATTCTGCGCCGCCATCACCGCCGGAATCGCGGCATAATCGATGCGATTGAGCGAATCTTGTTCGACGGCAAGCGTCTCCGGCACTGGGGCGTACCTGTCAGCCTGCATACCGGTCAACACAGCAAGCCTGGCGCGGGCGCTGCTGAGCGCGGCGTTATATTGCGCGACCGTTGCCTGCATTCCGGCGATACGCGTGCGGGTCTGGAGTTCATCAGAGGTGGAGCTCACGCCTGCATCCGCCCGGAGCATGGCCAGCTGCTCAACGTTTTTCAGCGCCTGAACGTTCTCTTTCGCCGCCTGTAGCAGATCGCTATAGCGTTTCACTTCCACATAGCTGAGGGCCGTTTTCTCCGCCACATCAGAGAGCGTGCTCATTAGCTGGAAACGGTAGCTATCACGCTCAGCCGTAGACTGACTGATACTGTTGTTGGTCTTACCAAAATCGTAGACCAGCTGGGTCAGGCTCAACCCCCAGGCCGCTGAATTTCGCAGCGATCCGCTGGAATCTGTCGTCTGACTGTGGCCCGTACTTCCGTTTAAGGATATTTGCGGCATCCAGCCACTGCGCGCTTCATCTATTTGTGCCTGACCTATTCCCAGCCGGGCAGCCTGTTGACTTACAGACGGGTCGCGATCGATAGCGAAAAGAATACTCTCCTTTAACGTAATCGAGGAAACCGGAGCAAAGCCAGACTGTTCGATATTGGCGGTAGCCATATTCATGGCCAGAGAAATTAACGCCAGCGCAGTCGGAAATCTGATCAACATATAATTTCGCAATATAGTCATTTTATCTCTTTACTCTGCGTGATGCTCAAACACGTAACCCAAAAGAGGTATAGATAATCAGACAAATATCTTTTTTATCTCCCGCGTCGAATTTCAGATATAAGCTCCCCTGCCCATTTCCACAGGAAATGAGAATCAGCCAAAGCCCTATATGAATTTAGGAATTTACTTACTTTTTAAACTGGTTTGCAGCATAACAAAATGTGGTATAGGCAACTACACCCACAATGTTAATGTGGTGTTACAAATAAGAAAAATCCTGCGGTTTCTGAACAAATCCACTTAAGATGCATTTCAAATAAAATAAATAAAGTCATTGTTATTTAAATCAAATTTAAAAACCGACAGGTGGACATATTTGCGTTAATTTCAATGCGGGTCAGACACAAAGATTTTCAAAGAACTGTCAACTTACGTAATCGCCCTCACATTTGCGACATTAAATTCCATACGGCCACATAATCATAAGTTTTAATTTCGAAATTAAATTTCAAAATGAAATCTTATGCTAAAATCAGCCAACATAATGGTTATATAGCCCAAATAGTTTAGAAAAACATAACATTAACATCGTGGTTAACATTCCAGAACGCATTAATTATATTTGATCAATATAATTTTAATAATCACTCAGGGGACATTTCCCCTGTACGCTCTGTTCTAACGACGCGTTGTGCTTCCTTCTGCGACAAAATGCTGTATTATGCAAATTATTGCGACATTTTGCAGGATTACTGCCCCATGCACAAAACCGCACGTCAACGCTACGTCCTTGACATCCTCAGTGAGCAAGGCCAGGCCAGCATCACCGAACTGGCAGAAAAGCTACAGGTTTCAGCGGATACCATCCGTCGGGATCTGACCGACCTTGAAAACCAGGGTCTGGCGCAGAAGAACCACGGCGGCGCCATTGCACTCAACCTCTCCGCCATGAATCGTCAGGGCCGCAATACGCTGCTGGCGGATGCCAAACAGCGTTTAGGAAAACAGGTCGCGCAGCAGGTTCCACCGGGCTCTACCCTGTTTCTGGATGCCGGAAGCACGGTGATGGCGGTCGCCACCTTTCTTAAGGGGCCGCTTACCGTCATTACCCCTTCCCTGGATATCGCCCAGCATTTTAGCGACCGGGAAGATATTGAGCTGATCCTGCTCGGCGGGAAATGGGACCAAAAGCAGCGCCTGTTTGCCGGAAGCGCCACCTTGTCGCTGCTGTCCCGGTATCGGGCAGATATCGCCATTCTCGGGGCGTGCGCCATTCATGCCGAGCTCGGCCTGAGTGCCGGTAAAGAAGCCGATGCCGAGGTTAAACGGGCGATGCTCGCCGCCAGCCGTGAGCGCTGGATTGTCGCCGACCATCTGAAGGTCAACCGCTGCGAACCGTATCTGGTTTCCGGGCTATCCACCCTTCAACAACTCTTTTTAGATCGTCCCTGGCCCGAGCTTGGGGACCATAGCGCACTGCAGGTCACGGTGTGCGCGCAATAACGTGGAGAAGGTCATGAGTAAAGTTCAAACAATCAACGTTGCGCTGATCGGGTACGGATTTGTGGGTAAAACCTTCCATGCTCCGCTGCTCCAGTCCGTGGACGGGCTTAAGCTGGCCGTCGTCTCTTCCCGGGATGAAGAGAAGGTTAAACGCGACCTGCCGGACGTACAGGTAGTGGCGACCCCGGAAGAGGCCATTCAGCACCCTGATATCGATTTGGTGGTGATCGCCTCCCCCAACGCCACGCACGCCCCGCTGGCGACGCTTGCCCTCAACGCAGGTAAACACGTGGTCGTGGATAAGCCTTTTACCCTCGACATGCAGGAAGCCCGCGACCTGATCGCGCTGGCGGATGAAAAGCAGCTTCTGCTTTCCGTCTTCCACAACCGCCGCTGGGACAGCGATTTCCTCGGCATTAAGCAGATAATCGAGCAAGGCACGATCGGCAAGATTAAACACCTGGAGTCGCATATTGACCGCTTCCGCCCGGAAGTGCGCGTGCGCTGGCGCGAGCAGAACGTTCCCGGGAGCGGCCTGTGGTTTGACCTCGGCCCTCACCTGATCGACCAGACGCTGCAGCTCTTTGGCCTGCCGCAGTCGGTGCAGGGGAATATCGCGACGCTGCGCGACGGCGCGGAAATTAACGACTGGGCGCACGTGGTTTTAAACTACCCGGAGCACAAGGTTATTCTTCACGCGAGCATGCTGGTGGCTGGCGGTACGGCACGCTTTACCGTTCACGGGGACAAGGGCAGCGTGGTGAAGGCCAGAATCGACCAGCAGGAAGCGCAGCTGCTCTCAGGGGTTATTCCCGGCAGTGAAGCCTGGGGCGAAGACAGCGACAGCATGGTGTTCTATGGGGCTGACGGCGCGCCGCAGACGATTGCCACACCGAAAGGGGATCAGCGCCAGTATTACATCAACGTGCGTGATGCGTTACGTGGGGAAATCACCAATCCTGTCCACCCTGTTGAGGCATTAGCGGTGATGGCCGTGCTGGAAGCGGCGGTGAAATCGTCGGAGACCGGGACAACGCAGCCGCTGGCGTTAACGGCTGAAGAGCGTGCTCTGCTGCGTTAAAAAACACGCCGGGTGGCGCTGCGCTTACCCGGCCTACCATTCAGAGCCGTTTGTAGGCCCGTGCAAGCGAAGCGCCGCCGGGCAAGAGGACTACTGACGCTTTTTCGGCATCATGCGCAGGAGGGTATTATCTTTCCAGAAGTAGTGATGCATCAGCGCCGCCGCCGCGTGCAGGCCAATCACAAAATAACCCAGGTTCGCCAGCGTTTCGTGCCACTCTTTTAGCGTATCCACCAGGTCAAAATTGGATTCCGCCGCATGCGGCATCACCAGGCCAAAAGCAAACCAGTCGCTGCCACGGTTGTACATCATCACAATGCCAATCAGCGGCAGCGCAATAAACAGCAGATACACCACCAGATGCCCCAGATGCGACATGCCCGTTACCATGGCTTTAGGCTTCGGTTGAATCGGCGGCGCGCGGAATTTCAGGCGCACCAGCAGACGCGTTACCATCAGTACCAGAATACTGATACCGCAGGAGACGTGGATCATATTGATTGCCGGACGGGCGGTGCGCGGGAAGAAACCTCTGAACTCCATGGCGCAGTAGGCGACGATGATTAACAGAAACACCAGCCAGTGGATGCCGATTTGCAGGCTTGTATATTTAGTGCGCATGAGAATTCCCGATTAAAAACAGTTATCGCGCCAACATAATCCCCTTTCCTTAAAAATTCATTAACTTTTCTGTATGGTTTTTCAAATACTTCCCCCCGCATGAAGCATCTTCAATTGCCGCCCTGCCCGTCATGGTCTAAGCCTGGATGAGTTCAAACTGTCGCATCGACACGTTTACAGGAGAACACCATGAGTAAAATTGGCATTAACGGATTTGGACGCATCGGACGCCTTGTGCTTCGTCGCCTTCTTGAAACCCAGGACAGCAACACCGTCGTCGCCATCAACGACCTCACCTCGCCCAAAGTGCTGGCCTATCTGCTCAGGCATGACTCAAACTACGGTGGCTTCCCGTGGAGCGTGGATTTCACCGAAGACGCGCTGATTGTGGATGGCAAAACGATCGCGGTATACGCCGAAAAAGAGGCCAAACATATTCCGTGGAAAACCGCAGGCGTGGATATCGTCGTTGAATGCACCGGTTTTTATACCTCTGAAGAGAAATCCAGAGCGCATCTGGACGCGGGTGCCAAAAAAGTGCTGATCTCCGCGCCTGCGGGTGAGATGAAAACCATTGTGTTTAACGTGAACGACGACACCATTGACGCCAGTGACACCATCATCTCCGTCGCCTCCTGCACCACTAACTGCCTCGCCCCGCTGGCAAAAGCCCTGCACGACGCCTTTGAAATAAAAGTCGGGACCATGACCACTATTCACGCCTATACCGGTACGCAGGCGCTGGTGGATGGCCCTCGCGGGAAAGATCTTCGTGCCTCGCGCGCGGCGGCAGAGAACATCATTCCCCACACCACGGGCGCCGCAAAAGCCATTGGCCTGGTGATCCCGGCACTCAGCGGCAAACTGAAAGGCCACGCCCAGCGCGTGCCGGTGAAAACGGGTTCGGTGACCGAGCTGGTGGCAATTCTGGGCAAGAAAGTGACCGTTGAGGAGATCAATGCCGCGTTGAAAAAAGCGACCCAGGGCAATAAATCCTTCGGCTATACCGATGAAGAGATTGTGTCGTCGGACGTCATCGGCTCGCACTATGGTTCGGTGTTTGACGCCACGCAGACGGAGGTCAGCGAAGCTGGCGAGCTGCAGCTGGTGAAGGTCGTGGCCTGGTACGACAACGAGTATGGCTTCGTGACGCAGCTGGTGCGTACCCTCGATAAATTCGCAAAACTATAATCGCCATGACGGATGGTGATGCCATCCGTCATAACATACTACGCAGAAATGACTTTTTATTTTTCACGCTGTTTTTCGGATAATATTATTCACAAAATCTTTGAATTCACCACCAATCATCATTAGAACTTCTAAAATCAACTTTTAAATATAGTTGCTTTAACTTTATAAGCCATCCCAATAATATAATCACAAGACAGGCAATCACGCCCGTCACGATAAAAACCCCTCTTTATATTGTTAAGGAACAACAATGAAAAAAGTAATTTTGGCTTCTTTAATTGCACTGGCCAGCGCTTCAGCTTTCGCAGAGCCTACCGCTGTATTAAAAGTACACGGAACGTTAACTAACTCTGCCTGCTCACCTTCTATTGGTAATGGGGGCGTTGTCGATTACGGTTATATACGTCTTGGCGAATTATCCGCCACCTCGAATAACAAACTGGGTCAGAAACAGGTTCCGGTGACCATTACCTGTACGGCGCCAACCAAAGTGGGCTTTACCGTTCTTGATAACCGCGGCGACAGCAATGCGCAGCTGCCTGTGGATATTGGTGGTAACTTAAACCAGTCGGCGAAGTATTATACCTACGGCGTGGGCACCACGACCGAAGGCGTGAAAATTGGTAACTACGGCATGTGGATGACAGACATTATGGCGGATGGCAATGCGGTAGATTCTGTTGCCAACAACCACGACTGGAGCTCAGAGATCTGGAAAAAAACCGGTATTCCACGCAGCGATGCGTTTCAGACCGTTGCCTTTGCTGCAACGGGGACAACCACACCGATGGCTATCACGACGGCTAACTTTAACTTTGTCACCAACCTGACGATTCGCGATACGTCTACGCTGGCTGTTACCGACGATACCGCTCTCGATGGTCAGGCCACCATGACGCTGGTATATCTCTAATAACGTCCTTTGCTTATACCGGTTCAGCTATCGTCTGAACCGGTACTTTTATCTAAGTTAGATTCACATAACAAATAAAAGATGCTTCTTTTATTTGTCGCTTGATCACGTCTTTATTTTTTCTACAAAGCACATTCAATTTTAATAAATATACGAAAAACACAATAATAAATATTATTTGCGCCAGCTGGGTATGGATGCTTTCGCGGCGTTCATTTACCCGCCCCACATAAATCACATTCACACAAAGGAAATCAAGGATGAAAAAAGTCATTCTGGCTACGGCTATCGCACTTAGCACCACATCAGCTTTCGCAGTCCAAACGGCCGTAATGCAAGTTAAAGGAACATTAACCAACGCGGCCTGTACGGCTGAACTGGGTAACGGTGGCGTTGTGGATTACGGTTATATTCGCCTCGGTGAGTTATCTGATACTTCAAATAATAAACTTGGTCAAAAACAGATCCCGGTGACCATTAACTGCACCATGCCAACCAAGGTCGGTTTCACCGTCACCGATAACCGTGGTGACAGCAATGCACAGCTGCCAGTGGATATTGGCGGCAACCTGAATCAGACGGCTAAATATTACACTTATGGTGTTGGCCTGACGAATGAAGGGAAAAAAATTGGTAACTACGGCATGTGGATGACGGGTACCACCGCTGACGGCAAGTCGGTTGACAGTATTGCGCAGAACCACGACTGGTCCGCGACCTCATGGAAAAAAACCGGCATCCCACGCAGCGATGGATTCCAGACCGTCGCCTTTGCTGAAACCGGCACCACCACCCCAATGGCCATCACGACGGCTAGCTTTAACTTCGTGACTAACCTGGTGATTTGGGATACTTCCACCCTGGCCATTACCGACGATACCGCGCTGGATGGTCAGAACACCATGACGCTGGTTTATCTGTAATCGTTCACGCTTTATTCATACCGGGTCAGCGGCTAACGCTGGCCCGGTATTTTTTTGTGCCCGAACTCACAGCAATGAGCGGCTCGCGAGGGCATCAGTCAACGTGGCGTCGTGACGTAAGATATGCCATGCCGCGTCAACCTCCTCAGGAAACGTCACGTGCGCAATAAAATCACGCCCCGCCGGACCGTAACCGTTAGCGTCGTCACGCAGCCGCGGCAGCTCCCCCAGCACCAGCGTTAAATAGCGTTCTACCGTCCAGAGCCCTTCGTTATCGCCGGTAAACGCCAGCCCGTCTTCACTGTTTTGCAGCACAGGCGTCACGCCGGGATGACTAATCCATTCCGGCGAAACGGCTTCATCCCGGCACTCGCGGGCAAACGTTGCCATCGTGCGGCGCTGCATGGTCGGGTCCTGCACCACCAGCACGCGCCCGGCGTTCAGCCCGTGATGCCTCAGCATCGCCCAACTGAAACGCGCATTTTCACCACAGTTGGTTGACCGATCTTCTATCCATATTTTGTCTGCCGGGATCGCCCAGAACTGCCGCGCGATGTCCGCAAGGATCGCCGCCTCGGCCCGTCCTGTAGTAGGCAGCGCGTTATAGCGCGGGTGTTGCGCGACGGCGGCATACAGGAAGGGGGTGGAGTGCCCAATTCCTCCGCTTATCAGCAGCGGGACGGCCTGTTCGGCCGCTATCTGACAGGCGGCCTCAATTGCAGGGATGACCGCATTCCCTGCAAGGATCACGGCATCAACAGTCTGATGATGACGATCGTCCTGCGCAAGCCACGTGCCTACGGTGTTGACGGCATTCAGCGTCGACTCGGGCAGAGAAGGAAAAAGTGCCAGCGTCATCGTTATCTCCTTACATCATTTACGTTCAGAGTACTGCACGCGTCACGGCTGAACAGGGGATCGCTCCTGAAGCCAAAACGCCTGTCACTCTGCATTTCCTGGCATTTTATTGAAATAACCAGAAACATCCAAAAACAATTGGGTTGCACCTGCATGTTATGCTTTTGATTATCCGACATTCAAAACATCATGCCAGTCAAACCGCGTGCCAAAGCACCAGCCGCTGCTAATTTCGCCGTGATCTGACCAGTTCAGGCCCCTCCTTGCTTGCCAAATGCCCCATCCAACCCTAAGTTGCTTAACAATTTCACAACCTTTTTATTACTGCGGGTTGCACCTGAAGCGCGCCAGGTGACACCGCGTTCATCCTCTCTGCGGCGGAGCTTCAGGTCATGACACAACATGAAAGTACAACGACGGTTTTACGCAAAAACAAAAAGGTATTAATTGCCAGCCTTACCGGCAGTTCCATTGAATGGTTTGACTATTTTCTCTATGGCACCGCCGCCGCGCTGGTGTTTAACAAGATTTTTTTCCCGATGGTCGACCCGGTTATCGGGCTGATCCTCTCTTATCTTTCGTTCTCGCTCACCTTTTTTATCCGCCCTATTGGCGGTGTCCTCTTCGCCCACATCGGGGACCGTATCGGGCGCAAAAAAACGCTGGTGCTGACGCTGTCGTTAATGGGCGGTGCAACCGTCATGATTGGACTGCTCCCCACCTATGAGATGATCGGCATGTGGGCACCCGCCCTGCTGATCCTGATGCGCATCATTCAGGGTATGGGCATTGGCGGAGAATGGGGTGGCGCACTGCTGCTGGCGTATGAATACGCGCCCGAAAAACGTAAAGGCTTTTTCGGCAGCATTCCGCAGGCGGGCGTGACCATCGGTATGCTGATGGCGACCTTCATCGTCTCGCTGATGACGCTGTTCAGCGAGGAAGATTTTCTCTCCTGGGGGTGGCGCATCCCGTTCCTGCTCAGCTCAATTCTGGTCTTGATCGGGCTGTGGATCCGCAAGGACATCGACGAAACGCCGGATTTCCAGAAAGTGAAAAAATCAGGCCAGGTGGCGAAAGCGCCCCTGCGCGATACCCTGAAACACCACTGGCGCGAAGTGCTGATTGCCGCCGGTCTGAAGGTCGTCGAAACCGCCCCGTTCTATATCTTCTCTACCTTCGTGGTGAGCTATGCCACGACGACGTTGACGTACCAGAAATCGCAGGCGCTGGAAGCCGTGACCCTGGGTGCGCTGGTCGCGACCATCATGATCCCGCTGATGGGTTTGCTCTCCGATAAGGTGGGACGCCAGCGCATGTATGCAGTCAGCGTCGCCGTGCTCGGCTTGTTTATCGTACCGTGGTTCATGCTGCTCAACACCGGCACGACCTGGGGCATTGTCCTCGCCACCGTCATCGCGTTTGGCGTGCTCTGGGCGCCGGTAACGGCGGTACTGGGCACCCTCTGTTCTGAAATTTTCAGTGCCAACGTGCGCTACACCGGCATCACCCTCGGGTATCAGCTGGGGGCCGCGCTGGCAGGCGGAACCGCCCCGCTGATCGCCACCGGTCTGCTGGCGAAATACGACGGCGACTGGGTGCCGGTAGCCTGGTATCTGGCGGTGACAGTCGTAATCTCGCTCATCGCCATTTTCTGCGCCAGCCGGGTCAAACCAACACCAGCCGTCCAGGCACAACCTGACCACATCTGACCTTTCAGCGGCCCTCCCCGGGCCGCTCTTTTTGTTCAAGCGTCCTCTCAACATTTGATTAACATGCGATAATCATATTCACTTGAATTATGTTTTGCGGCAGACGTAGAATCGCGTGCCCGTTAATTCTTCAATTTTTTCAAAGGTAAACAACGTTATGCGCCTGCCCGAACGCGATCCTTATGCTCCTCGCGAGTGGCAGCCACACGAGAAACCCGCCCTGCTGGGCTCGCCTTCCACGCCGGAGCACAGCACGCCCAAACGGATTGCCTACGGCATCGTAGGCCTGCTGGTCTGCCTGACGGGCGCGCTGGGCAACGCGGTCGTCACCGCCAATCTACAAAACCTTCAGGGCACCTTCGGCGCCTGGTCTACGGAGATTGCCTGGCTGCCCGCGGTCTATGTTATGACCAACATCTCCATTAACCTGCTGCTGGTTAAGTTCCGCCAGCAGTATGGTCTGCGCGCCTTTACGGAAGGTTTTCTGGTGCTGTACGTGCTGGTCACCTTTTTCCACCTGTTCGTTAACGACCTGAGCTCGGCGCTGATGGTACGCGCCGCGCACGGAATGGTGGCCGCCGCGCTCAGCTCGCTGGGGATTTACTATCAGATCCAGGCCTGGCCTGCGAAGCATCGCCTGAAGGCGCTGACCATTGGTATCACCGGGTCGTCGCTCGCCATTCCTCTGGCCCGCCTTTTTTCAACCGAACTGCTGCAGCTGGACGAGTGGCGCGGGCTCTATTTCTTCGAACTGGGGCTGGCGCTGATCTCCCTGGCCTGCGTGATAGCCTTAAAGCTGCCGCCGGGCGACCGGCGCAAGGTCTTTGAGAAAAAAGACTTTATCACCTTCTTTTTAATGGCCCCCGGGATGGCCCTGCTCTGCGCCGTGCTCTCTTTAGGCCGTCTTGACTGGTGGTTCGAGGCCCCGTGGATCGGCTGGTCGCTGGCGCTATCGCTGGTGCTAATTGTGGCTGCCATCGTCTTTGAGCATAACCGCACCAACCCGCTGCTGAACACCCGCTGGCTGTCGAGCGGCAGCATCGTTCGTCTGGGGCTGATCATGCTGCTGATCCGTATCGTGCTGGCGGAGCAAAACACCGGCGTCATCGGCTGGCTGCAGTACGTCGGGTTACAGAACGAACAGATGACGCATCTGGCGTGGTCCATTTTCGCCGGTATCGTCTGCGGGATCGTCACCAGCTGTCTGACCATCAAGCCGACGAAGCTGGCGTGGCCGATAATCACCTCGCTGGCGCTGATGATTGTTGCCTCGCTGCTCGACAGTCAGTCCAATAACCTGACCCGGCCGGATCAGCTGATGCTAAGCCAGTTCCTGCTGGGCTTCGGCAGCGCCTTCTTCCTGGCGCCCGCCATGCTGGCCGCCATTGGCGGGGTGATCGCCGACCCGCGCAACCTGGTCAGCTTCTCGGTGATGTTTGGCATGAGCCAGAACCTCGGCGGCCTGCTGGGCTCCGCTATCCTCGGCACCTTCCAGACCTGGCGCGAGAAGTACCACTCCAGCCTGCTGGCGGACCAGCTCACCACGCTGAATCCGCTGGTCAACGAGCGGATTCAGCTTTATACCCAGATGTACAAAAGCCTGATTGGTGACAGCGCGCTGCTGGGCACCCAGGCGATAACGCAGCTGCAAACGGTCACCGCGCTGGAGGCGAATATTCTGGCTTATAACGATACTTATCTTCTGACGGCGAGTATCGCTGCCGCCACGCTGGTCTGGATTTTATGGCGCTTGCTGCGCCTGCGCATCACTGCCCGTATGGCGCTGAAGAACGCCACCGGCAACAAATAATTGAAATAGTTCTGGAGAGTTTATGAGTCAGCAGGATGCCGCCAAAGAGCAGGCCAACACCCGCAAAAATGTGCGCATTGTTTCCGTTTTCACCGCCGCTGCCATCGGTATTGTCGGCGTACTGGCGATCCTTTATGCGTGGCAGCTCCCGCCGTTCACCCGCCACGCGCAGTTTACCGACAACGCATACGTGCGCGGTCAGACGACGTTTATCAGTCCGCAGGTCAACGGTTACATCACAGAGGTGAATGTTCAGGACTTTGCGCAGGTCAAAAAAGGCGACCTGCTGCTGCAGATTGATGACCGCATCTATCGTCAGCGGGTGCATCAGGCCGAGGCGCAGCTGGCGATGAAAATTGCCGCCCTGAATAACAACCTGCAGCAGCGTAAAAGCGCCGAGGCCGTCATCGCCAAAAATGACGCTGCGCTGAAAAATGCCCGCGCCCAGAGCCTGAAAACTCAGGCGGATTTAAAGCGGGTGAAAGAGCTGACAACTGACGGCTCGCTCTCCATTCGCGAGCGCGACGCGGCGCTGGCGAGCGCAGCCCAGGGCAGCGCGGATATCGACCAGGCGAAAGCGGCGCTGGAGATGTCGCGTCAGGATCTGCAGACGGTGATTGTGAACCGCGGTGCGCTGGAAGCGGATGTAGAAAACGCCAAAGCGGCGCTGGAGCTGGCGCAGATCGACCTGCAAAACACGCGTATTGTGGCCCCGCGCGACGGCCAGCTCGGCCAGATTGCCGTTCGTCTCGGGGCGTATGTGACCGCCGGGACCCATCTCACCACCCTTGTGCCGCCGCAGCACTGGGTGATCGCCAATATTAAAGAGACCCAGCTCGCGGAGTTGCGCGTCGGTCAGCCGGTGAAATTCACCGTCGATGCCCTCAATAACAAAGCGTATCAGGGCCGCGTGGAGAGCATCTCTCCGGCGACAGGCGTTGAATTCAGCGCCATCACGCCGGATAACGCCACCGGGAACTTTGTCAAAATCGCCCAGCGTATTCCGGTGCGTATTGAAGTGCTCGGCAAGCCAGAGGCGTCCGCGCTGCTGCGTCCGGGCATGTCGGTGCAGGTGACCATTGATACGCGGGAGGCGAAGCAATGACCCTTCGCCCGATAACCGCGCTGGTGATGGCGGTCATGCTGGCCGGATGCCAGGCCGTCGATGTCAAACCGGCGCAGCCGACGCTGCAAATCCCCACGCAGTGGCGCACCGTCTCAGGCCCTGCCAGCCCGACGGAGCAGCTCTGGTGGCGCAATTTTCATGACAACAACCTGAACCGCTACGTGGACCAGGCGCTCGGGCATAACAGCGATGTCCTGATCGCCCGCGAGCGGATAAACGAGTATCAGGCGCGGGTCTTTGCGGCCGACGGCGGCCTGTTCCCCTCGCTCGACGCGGGCGTAACGGGGACGCGAGCCCGTTCGCAATCCGCCGCGACCGGGCTGCCGGTCTACGGCACGCTGTACAGAGGAAGCCTGACGGCGAGCTATGACGTTGATATCTGGGGCGTTAACCGCAGCACCTCGCGCGCTGCCGAAGCCTCGCTGGAGGCACAAAAAGCCGCCGCCGCCGCCGCGGATTTAACCGTCGCCTCGTCCGTGGCATCCGGGTATGTCACCCTGCTTTCGCTTGATGAACAGCTGCGCGTGACCCAGTCCACGCTGAAATCGCGCGAAGAGGCATTTAACCTCGCGAAGCGTCAGTTTGAGACGGGCTACAGCTCGCGCCTGGAGCTGATGCAATCGGATTCCGAACTCCGCTCAACCCGGGCGCAGGTTCCAGTGCTCCAGCACCAGATTGCACAGCAGGAGAATGCCCTGAGCCTGCTGCTGGGAAGCAACCCGGGCGACGTGGCGCGCAGCGAAAGCTTTGCGGCGCTGACGCCGCTGAAGCTGCCGTCGCAGCTGCCCTCTACGCTTCTGAACCGCCGGCCGGATATCGTTCAGGCCGAGCGACAGCTGGTGGCCGCGGACGCCTCGCTTGCCGCGTCGCGCGCCAGCCTGCTGCCGTCGATCAACCTGACCGCAACCGGATCGATTCAGGATCGCACGCTTTCAGGCCTGCTGGACAACCCGCTTCAGCTCTGGAGCGCAGGGGGAAGTATTCTCGCCCCGCTCCTTAACCGCCAGGCGCTCAACGCGCAGGTGGATATTTCTCAGTCCCAGCGCAACCAGGCGCTGTACAGCTACGAGAAAACCGTGCGTAACGCGTTTGCCGAAGTGAACAACAGCCTTGATGCCATTGCTCGATATCAGGAACAGCTGACGGAGCTGCTTGCCCAGCAGGATGTGGCCCAGGAGACCCTGCGCATTGCGCAGAATCGCTATCGCAACGGCTATTCATCCTACCTGGACGTGCTGGACGCGCAGCGCACGCTGTTCTCGGTCCAGACCAGCGTCGTGCAGGTGAAAAATAACCTGCTGCTGGCGCAAATTGATTTGTATAAAGCGCTGGGCGGCGGCTGGGCCAGTGTCTGAAAACCTGCCCGGTGGCGCTTACCCCTCAGGAGTCAATCTATGCAACAACAGTGGTCTGCAGTCGATAATTTCATGATTTCTTCGCTTATTCCTGAAGATGACGTGCTGAGTCAGGTCCTGGAAAACAACAAGCGCGCCGGGCTCCCCGAGCACGACGTTGCGGCCAATCAGGGGCAGCTGCTGGCGCTGTTCGTGCGCATGACGCAGGCGCGGCGCGTTCTGGAGATCGGCACGCTGGGTGCTTACAGCTCCATCTGGATGGCGCGCGCGCTGCCGCCGGACGGAAAGCTGATCACGCTGGAGGCCGATCCCACGCATGCCGACGTTGCGCGTCAGAATATCCACCTCGCCGGGCTAAACGAGCGTATTGAACTGATTGAAGGCCCGGCCCTGAACTCTCTTGAGAATTTCGGTGACGTTCCGCCGTTCGACCTGATCTTTATTGATGCCGATAAGCCAAACAATCCCGGCTATCTGGAGTGGGCGCTGCACTACTCCCGTCCGGGGACGTTGATCATCGGCGATAACGTGGTGCGCGAAGGCGAAGTGGTTAACGGGCAAAGCGACGACGCGCGCGTGCAGGGCGTGCGTCGGTTTATCGAGATGATTGGGGATAACCCGCGCTTAACCGCCACCGCGCTGCAAACGGTAGGGGTTAAGGGTTGGGATGGGTTTACGCTGGCAATTGTAGAACGATAACCATCCGGGTGGCGGCTACGCCTTACCCGGCCTACATATTCTCCCGTAGGCCCGGTAAGCGCAGCGCCACCGAGCAAGGGTTTTAACCAGAAATCTGTTCCATCGCCTGCAGGATACGCTTATCCGAAATCGGATACGGCGTACCGAGCTGCTGGGCAAAGAAGCTAACGCGCAGCTCCTCAATCATCCAGCGGATCGCCTGAACGTCTTCATCGTCGCGGCGCGCTGGCGGCAGCTTGTTGAGCCACTGTTGCCACGCCTGCTGCACGCTTTCCACTTTAAGCATCTGCGCGCGATCGCGGTGTGGGTCGATGGCCATCTTCTCCAGACGTTTTTCAATTGCCTGCAGATAGCGCAGCGTATCGCCGAGACGGTTGAAGCCGTTGCCGGTGACAAAGCCGCGGTACACCAGCCCCGCCATCTGCGCCTTCACGTCCGACAGCCCCAGCGCCATGGTCATATCCACGCGCCCTTTCAGGCGCTTGTTGATATTGAACACGGCGGTGAGGATCTGCTCAACCTGTTTGGCAATCTCTACCACGGTATCGTTCAGCTCCGCGCGCACCTTTTCATGAAGCTGTGCAAAGCCCTCTTCCGTCCAGACCGGGCCGCCCGCCTCGTGAATGAGTTTGTCCACGCCGCAGGAGATGCAGTCATCGATCAGGTCCAGCACCTTGCCGTACGGGTTAAAGTACAGCCCCAGCTTGGCCTTGTTCGGCAGCTTCTCGTGCAGATACTTGATCGGCGACGGAATGTTCAGCAGCAGCAGGCGACGCAGCCCGCGCCACATCATCTGCTGCTGTTCCTGCGGGTTATCAAACAGCCTGATCGCCACGCTGTCGCGTTCGTCCACCAGCGCTGGCCAGGCTTTGACCTTATAGTTGCCGCGCTTCTGCTCGTAGCTTTCCGGAAGCTGACCAAAGCTCCAGATGTGCAGCCCGCTCTGCTCGATGCCGTCGTCCGCCACCGCAGAGAGCGTCTCCTGGACTTTGCCTTTCAGGGCTTCTTTCAGCTCGCTCAGGGAACGCCCTTCCAGCAGCTTTTTGTTTTTATCGTCCACCACGCGGAAGCTGATTTTCAGGTGATCGGGCACCTGATCCCAGTTCCAGTCGTCGCGGTCAATCGTGGTGCCGGTCATGCGGCGGAACTCACGCTCCAGCGCATCCAGCAGCGGCAGCTCCAGCGGCGTGACGCGGCCTAAAAAGGCTTCCGCATAGTTCGGCGCGGGAACGAAGTTACGGCGCACCGGTTTCGGCAGGGATTTGATCAGCGCAATCACCAGCTCGCGGCGCAGGCCTGGAATTTGCCACTCAAACCCGCTCTCATCCACCTGGTTTAGCAGCGGCAGCGGAATGTGAACGGTCACGCCATCCGCGTCTGCCCCCGGCTCAAACTGATAGGTCAAACGCAGCTTGAGGTTGCCCTGATGCCAGAAGTTCGGGTAGTCGAGCTTGCTGACCGACTCCGCCCCCTCTTTAATCAGCATGCTCTTTTCGAAGTTGAGCAGGTCCGGCGTCTCTTTGCTGGCCTTCTTCCACCAGCTGTCAAAGTGGCGGGCGGAGATGGCTTCGTGGCTGATGCGCTGGTCGTAAAACTCGAACAGCGCCTCGTCGTCCACCAGAATGTCGCGGCGGCGGGACTTGTGCTCAAGCTCTTCCACTTCGGCGCGCAGTTTGAGGTTTTCGCGGAAGAAGGCGTGACGCGTCTGCCAGTCGCCTTCCACCAGCGCATGGCGGATAAACAGCTCGCGGCTGAGCGCCGGATCGATCTGGCTATAGTTCACCTTACGCGCGGCCACAACCGGCAGGCCGTAAACCGTCACTTTCTCGGTGGCCATCACCGCGCCCTGCGCGCGCTCCCAGTGCGGCTCGCTGTACGAGCGCTTAAGCAGGTGCTGCGCCACCGGCTCAACCCACTCCGGATCGATACGCGCGGCGATGCGTCCCCACAGGCGGCTGGTTTCCACCAGCTCCGCGACCATGGTCCATTTCGGCGGCTTCTTAAATAAGCCGGAACCCGGGAAGATGGAGAAACGGGCGTTGCGCGCGCCGGTATATTCCTGCTTCTCTGCGTCCTTCATCCCAATGTGGGACAGCAGGCCGGTCAGGAGTGCGATATGCACTTCGCGGTACTCCGCCGGTTCGCTGTTGACCGGGATCCCCAGCTCTTTCACCACCTGACGGAGCTGGGTGTAGATATCCTGCCACTCGCGCACGCGCAGGTAGTTGAGGAAATCCACGCGGCACTGGCGGCGGAACTGATTCGAGGAGAGCGCTTTCTGCTGCTCGCCGAGATAGTTCCACAGGTTCACGAAGGCGAGGAAATCGGACTCTTTATCGTGGAAGCGACGGTGCTTTTCGTCAGACGCCTGCTGTTTGTCCATCGGACGCTCGCGCGGATCCTGAATGGAGAGCGCCGACGTAATAATCATAGCCTCGCGCACGCAGCCGTGCTTCTGCGCTTCCAGCACCATACGCGCCAGGCGCGGGTCGACCGGCAGCTGGCTGAGCTGGCGGCCCAGCGGCGTCAGCTTATAGACCGTCGCCTGCTCGTCGGTGGTAATCGCCCCGAGCTCTTCCAGCAGACGTACGCCGTCCTGAATGTTGCGTTTGTCCGGCGCTTCGACGAAGGGAAACGCCGCGATGTCGCCCAGCCCCAGCGCGGTCATCTGCAGGATAACGGACGCCAGGTTGGTGCGCAGAATTTCCGGGTCGGTAAACTCCGGGCGCGACAGGAAATCGTCTTCGGAATAGAGACGAATACAGATCCCTTCCGACACGCGGCCGCAGCGGCCCTTACGCTGGTTGGCGGATGCCTGAGAGACCGGCTCAATCGGCAGGCGCTGGACCTTGGTGCGGTAGCTGTAACGGCTGATGCGCGCCGTGCCCGGATCAATCACGTATTTGATGCCCGGCACGGTTAGCGAGGTTTCCGCTACGTTGGTCGCCAGAACGATGCGGCGCCCACCGTGCGGCTGGAACACGCGGTTCTGCTCGCTGTTTGACAAGCGCGCGTAAAGCGGCAGAATTTCTGTGTGGCGCAGGTCGCGCTTGCTGAGCGCGTCGGCGGTATCGCGGATTTCGCGCTCGCCGCTCATGAAGATCAGAATGTCGCCCGCGCTTTCGTTGCCCAGCTCGTCAACGGCATCAAAAATGGCCTGCAGCTGGTCGCGCTCGGTATCATCCGCCTCTTCAACAATCGGGCGATAGCGCACCTCCACGGGATACGTGCGGCCTGACACCTCGATAATCGGCGCATTGTTGAAATGCTTCGAGAAGCGTTCCGGGTCGATGGTCGCGGAGGTGATGATGATTTTCAGATCCGGACGACGCGGCAGCAGCTCTTTCAGGTAGCCGAGCAGGAAGTCGATGTTCAGGCTGCGCTCGTGCGCTTCATCGATGATGATGGTGTCGTACTGCATCAGCAGGCGATCCTGCTGGATCTCCGCCAGCAGAATACCGTCGGTCATCAGCTTGACCATCGTGTTGTCGCTAACGTGGTCGCTGAATCGCACCTTATAACCGATGCAGCCGCCCGGCTCCGTCTGCAGCTCTTCGGCAATGCGGTTCGCGACGGTACGCGCCGCCAGACGACGCGGCTGGGTGTGGCCAATCAGCCCTTTGATCCCGCGGCCGAGCTCCATGCAGATTTTCGGCAGCTGGGTGGTTTTCCCCGAACCGGTTTCGCCCGCGACAATCACCACCTGGTGGTCGCGCACGGCCTCGAGGATGTCTTGTTTTTTCTGACTGACGGGCAGGTTTTCCGGGTAGGTAATCGCCGGACGCGCGGCTTCGCGCAGCACAACTTTCCCTGCTGCCTGTTCAATCTCTTTCGCCATCTCCTGGTAAATGGCCTGTTGAGCATCAGGATTTTTAACCTTCTTCACGCCGTGCAGACGGCGGGCGAAGCGCTGTTTATCGCGCAGCGTCAGAGAATCAAGCTGTTGCAGGAGCATCGGGAAGGTTAATTTTTGTTGTTCTGTCATAGCGTTAAAGGGCAGTACACGCCCTGATAAACTCTCTTTTTAATGATTGCTATAGAGTACCACATTGACGCCTTTCGCGCCTTATTCAAAAAATTCGAACATAGGCTTCGATATATTGCGCTATCTCTGTGGCAGGATTGTGAATAGAGTGTCAACAAGCAACGGGGCAACCCCCTTCAATCAAATGCAACAACAGGAATCACCCATGAGCAAAGTATTAGTTTTGAAATCCAGTATTCTGGCAGGGTACTCTCAGTCTGGTCAGCTGTCTGATTACTTCGTTGAACAGTGGCGTGAACAGCATTCTGCTGACGAAATCACCGTGCGTGACCTGGCTGCAAACCCGATTCCTGTGCTGGATGGCGAGCTGGTTGGCGCGCTGCGTCCAGGCGATGCGCCGCTGAGCCCGCGTCAGCAGGAAGCCCTGGCCCTGTCCGACGAGCTGATTGCTGAACTGCAGGCGCACGACGTTATCGTGATCAACGCCCCAATGTACAACTTCAACATCCCTACCCAGCTGAAGAACTACTTCGACCTGGTGGCTCGCGCTGGCGTAACCTTCCGTTACACCGAGAACGGCCCTGAAGGTCTGGTAAAAGGCAAACGCGCTATCGTGCTGACCAGCCGCGGCGGTATCCATAAAGATACCCCAACCGACCTGGTTGCACCGTACCTGAGCCTGTTCCTGGGCTTCATCGGCATCACCGACGTGAACTTCGTGTTCGCGGAAGGCATCGCTTACGGTCCTGAAGTGGCGACTAAAGCGCAGACCGATGCGAAAGCCGCCATCGACAGCCTGGTAGCAGCGTAAGATTTCGCCCTCTCACCGCCCGGTGGGAGGGTTTTTCTTTTCCCCCGCATTTCGTTATCATCCGCTCCCACTCTCCAGCCGGGCGGCCTGATGTCTGCGATTATTGATTCTTTTATTGCCCCACCGTGTCACGACGACATTGAGATCCTCTGGCAGGATGAACATCTGCTGCTCATCAATAAGCCTTCCGGTCTGCTCAGCCTCTCGGGCAAAAATCCGCAAAACCTCGATTCTGTCCACTATCGTCTGGTGCAAATCTTCCCCGGCTGCACGCTGGTACATCGTCTGGATTTCGGCACGTCCGGGCTGATGGTGGTTGCGCGCAATAAGGCCATCAACGCCGCGCTATGCCAGCAGTTCAGCCAGCGCAGCGTGGAGAAAGGCTACAGCGCCCTGCTTTGCGGACATCTGGAAAACGATGAGGGAGTCATAGACGCGCCGATTGCCAAAGATCCGGCGCTGTTTCCGCTGATGTCGATCTGCGCCATCAGCGGAAAGCCGGCACGCTCTCGCTACCGGGTCGTGGAGCGGTTTTATCAGGGCGCAGATCTGCCGTTAACGCGGGTGATGCTTACCCCGGAGACCGGGCGAACCCATCAGTTGCGTATTCACTGCCAGCAGCTGGGACACCCGATTCTGGGTTGCGATCTGTATGGCGGTCTTGACGTGCCGGGGGCGGAAGACGCGCCCCGGCTGATGCTGCATGCCAGCGAGTTGAATTTTATTCATCCCGTGAGCGGAGAGCCGGTTAACGCCCGTCACGCCGCCCCGTTCTGAAGGGGATTTACCACATCAAATCGTCCGGGATTTTGAAGTCCGCGTACGGATCGTCTTCATCCTGCTCTTCCTGGCTGAGCGCGCTGTTTAATACGATGCTGTCGGCATCGCGCTGGGCAATTTTGTCCGCCACCACCGCCGGGATAATCGCGTATTCACAGTCGCCGCTGGCGTTGATGACCAGGCGGGCAATCGCCAGACGGCCGTTGATCAGCTGAGCCTGGGTTTGTTTGTCGACCTCGATTTTTTTGATCAGATTACCGTCGGTGAAGTTAAAGGTGATGTTGCCCCTTGAGACGGTGATGCGGTTCATCTCAATCAGCTGCTTCACCTGCGCCTTAAACTCTTTCGCCAGCACGGCCTGCTTCTGCTGCTCGCTCAGCAGCTTGTCGCGCTCGATCTGCGCTTTCTTATTCTCTTCTACCGCTTCCCGAGCTTCACGTGCCTGAACGCGTGATTTCTTTGCCGTGCGCTGAACCTTCGCCGCCTTTTTGCTGCTGACCAGGCCCGCTTTGAGCATCTGCTCTTGTAAGGTGAGTTTTGTCATGATCTTTCTAAACCGATTGGAAATTTTGGGGATTATAGCGGGAATTGAAAGGAAATAAAAAATCCCTCCTCCCTACAGCCGCTTAACGACGACGGAAAAGTGCATATCACAGACATATCACCAGCTTCGCCCGGCGGCGCTGTGCTTGCACGGGCCTACAAACGACGCTGAATCGTAGGCCGGGTAAGCGCAGCGCCACCCGGCAAGAAAGGCAGCAATACCTCGAGCATTACACTTCATGAACTTCCCTCATGTTGCAGTGAAATTAAGTCACTTCCCCTGCGCCACGGGCTCAGGCATAAATTATGCATCGGTAACTTCTTAGCAACATGAACTTAGGATGCATAACCACAATGAGCAAAGCTTTCACATATACCCTTAAGCGCAGTTGCTTCGATGAGAATTACAACCCGTCAGAAAATACGCGTACGACCACCAACTTTGCTAACCTGGCGCGCGGGGAAAAGCGTCAGGAAAACCTGCGCAATACGCTGGTGATGATCAACAACCGCTTTAACGCCCTGGCGCGCTGGGATAACCCAAATGCCGATCGCTACGCGGTTGAGCTTGAAATTATTTCAGTCGACCTGAATATTGGCGCGAAAAAACCGTTCCCGGCCATCGAGATACTGCAAACCTATATTGTCGACAAAAAAAACAACCAGCGTATTCCCGGCATCGTCGGGAATAACTTCTCGTCTTACGTGCGGGATTACGATTTCAGCGTGCTGCTGCTGGAGCACAACAAGAACCAGCAGCACTTCAGTATTCCGGAAAAGTTTGGCGAACTGCACGGCAATATTTTCCGCCACTTTGTGAAGTCACCTGAATACAAAGAAAACTTCAGAAAAGCGCCGGTGATCTGTCTGAGCGTTTCCAGCAAGGATACCTACCGCCGCACGGGCAATCAGCACCCCATTCTCGGGATTGAGTATCAGCCGGAGGGCGAATCCTTAACGGAACAGTACTTCGCGAAGATGGGCCTGAGCGTGCGCTATTTCATGCCGGAGAACAGCGTGGCGCCTTTCGCGTTCTTCTTCACCGGGGATTTACTGAGTGATTACACCGATCTGGAACTGATCGGCACTATCAGCACGATGGAAACGTTCCAGAAAATCTATCGCCCGGAGATTTATAACGCTAACTCGGCGGCGGGGCTGTGCTATCGACCGGACCTGAACCAGCAGGATCACTCCTTCACAAAAATTGTGTATGACCGTGAAGAGCGAAGCCGCCTGGCGATTGAACAGGGTCGATTTACCGAAGAGTACTTCATTAAGCCTTACAAACACATTCTTGAGCAGTGGTCTGATAACTACACGCTTTAATTCATCAAAAAGGTCTTTTATTATGAAAACATTGCTCCCGACTTCTACCGCTGGCAGCCTGCCGAAGCCGACCTGGCTTGCACAACCTGAAACGCTCTGGTCCCCCTGGAAATTACAGGATCGGGAATTACTGGCGGGTAAACAGGATGCGCTGCGCCTGTCGCTGGATGAGCAGATCCGTGCGGGTATCGATATCGTCAGCGACGGGGAACAGACCCGCCAGCACTTCGTCACCACCTTTATTGAACACCTGAGCGGCGTGGATTTTGAGAACCGCCAGACGGTGCGCATACGTAACCGCTACGACGCCAGCGTACCGACCGTGGTCTCTGCCGTCGCAAGGCAGAAACCGGTCTTCGTGGACGATGCAAAATACCTGCGCCAGCTTACGGATAAGCCGATTAAATGGGCTCTGCCGGGGCCGATGACCATGATCGACACCCTTTACGACGCACACTATAAAAGCCGCGAAAAGCTGGCCTGGGAATTCGCCAAAATCCTCAATCAGGAAGCGAGAGAATTAGAGGCCGCAGGCGTCGATATTATCCAGTTTGATGAGCCGGCGTTTAACGTCTTCTTTGACGAAGTGAACGACTGGGGCATCGCCGCGCTGGAGCGCGCCATCGAAGGGCTGAAATGCGAAACCGCGGTACACATCTGCTACGGATACGGCATCAAGGCCAATACCGACTGGAAAAAGACGCTCGGCTCAGAGTGGCGCCAGTATGAAGAGGCCTTCCCTAAGCTGCAGACCTCTAACATCGACATCATCTCCCTGGAGTGCCACAACTCCCGCGTGCCGATGGATCTGCTGGAGCTGATCCGCGGTAAAAAAGTAATGGTCGGCGCGATCGACGTGGCAACCAACGCCGTCGAAACGCCGGAGGAAGTGGCCGATACGCTGCGCAAAGCGCTGCAGTTTGTCGATGCCGACAAGCTTTATCCGTCAACCAACTGCGGCATGGCTCCCCTCTCCCGCGAGGTTGCTAACGGCAAGCTGAGAGCCTTAAGCGCGGGCGCGGAGATCGTCAGACAGGAAATCCTGGCGAAATAACCGTCCGGTTTCCGGGTGAAGCGTTAACGGCCTCGCCCGGAGAGCCGTCATGCAAAAAGATCTCTCAGCCAGCCGTGCACGCTTTCTGAAGACAGATGCGCTGGCGCCCGCGATATCTCATTCCCGCCCCTGAGCGCCAGCAGCGCAGGCAGGCCGCGTACGCCGAGGCGGGCGGCCAGCGCCGGGTTCAGGTCAGCGTCAAGATAGCGCGTATCAAGCCGGTCGGTCAGCGGGATGACCGTCTCCTGAGCCAGAATATGCCAGAGTTTTCGGCAGTGTACGCAGCGTTCTGCGCCGACAAACAGCAGCACAGTCCCCTCCTGTTCCAGCTCGCTTTCATCCTGAACCGGCCTGAACCGGCTCTCCGCCACGCGGAACAGTTTCGGACTGCGGAGAAGCGTATCGTTATCCGTCGCGACGCACAGCGCATCGGCACCTTTACTGTAGGGCTGTACCCCGGCGACCCGAACCACGCTTTGCGCCGGGCCCGCAGCAGCCGCACCCGGCTGTCGCAGCGCTCGCACGTCCACCGGCTCAATCAGCGTCTCAACCGGCTGGCTCAGCTGCGGGATCCAGGCGTAGGGAATGCGGTACGCGCGGTACACCATATTGTTGTTCAGCGTTTTTCCCCACCAGGGAGAGATATACTCCCAGACAATTTCATGATCGCGCGTCACCTCGAAGATCCGTCCGTTTGATCCTTCGTTAATCAAGGTATTGCCGTTCTCCAGGCGCTGCATATTGCTGATGTAAGGGCTGTAGAATCGGTAGGAATCGGTCGGCTGGGGCAAGCTTGCCTCGTACGGCGAGTAGCGCCACTCGATGTCCAGCGTGACGGGGTTGATTTCCAGAATCCGCGAATAATCTCGCCAGGCGTTTTTCACGCCGTCCGCCGAGGCCGGGTTTGGCGCGCCGTACCCGGCCCAGCCGCCGTTGTCAAAGATCAGGATATTACCCGCCCCGGGCAGCCCATGGGGGATCATATGGGCGTGATGCTGGCCGATAATCCAGCCGATGTGTTTAAGCTCCGGCTTGCTGTAATCGGGCCCCAGCTGCCAGACGATGCGTCCGCTACGCTTATCAATAATGGCGATGATGTTCGACTCTCGTGCATCCCAGATAATGTTGTCGGGATGGAAGCGTTCATCTCCTGCGTCATACCATCTGTTCGGCCCGAGCGCCGACATCGAGTTGATATGCATCCAGTCGCCCATTCCGCCGCCGCTGGCGCGCATGTTGGGGTTATTGTAAAGCGCGGTGCGCGCCGCATCGTCGAAGCCCAGCTCCTCAAAATGATCGCTGCAGCGCCACTCCCACACCACGTTACCCTGCCAGTCAACTTCGATGATGGTGTCATCCAGCAGGACCTTGTCTGAAATTGCCTCGTTAACCAGGTTGGTATGGGCGAGGATCAGCGTATTGCCCCCATCGACCTGCGGCTCCAGCCCCGGCGCATAATAGCCAACCGGATTGCCAGCGCGCTGATAGTCATGATGCGCCCTCGCCATCCAGCGCGGCTCGTGGCCCGGGTCGCCGATCTTTTCGTAGCGGTCAAATTTCCAGGTGACGTTCCCCTCCCAGTCCACCTGAATCAGGTCAAGCATGTCCTGCATTCCGTAGCGCGGGTCGCGTTCGCCGCTGTGCCCGAGGATAGCCCCACCGGGCAAGATCTTGTTCGGAAAGCCGTGCAGCTCCGGCCATTCCCGCACTACCGTGCCGTTCATGTCCACCAGTACGGCACCGTGTTCAGTGGCCTGAAAAAGCGTATAGCCGCTCCAGGCGCGCGCCGGATCGTACAGCGTTGCGCCGGTGGGAAAGACGGAAGGATGTCCCATGTTATTACTCCTTAATTGAATGGTCAGGATGAGGTAATCAGGTTTCGTATCTGGCGACAGGCTGCCGCGAAGGCGGCATCGTCACGCTGGCGAGGATGAGGCAGCGCCAGGCTAATCACGTCGCGTATGCGTCCGGGGCGCGGGGAAAGCACCACGATCCTGTCCGCCAGCGCTACCGCCTCCTCAACGTCGTGAGTGACCAGCAGCGTGGTGGTGCCTTCACTCTGGTGGATGTGCAACAGCTCCTGCTGCAGGGTGTGGCGCGTCAGGGCGTCGAGCGCACCGAACGGCTCGTCCAGCATCAGAATTTGTGGGCGGGCAACCAGGCCGCGAGCAATGGCGACGCGCTGGGCCATCCCGCCGGAAAGCTGCGCGGGTAGCGCGCCCTCGAACTCGGTGAGCTGCACCCGCGCCAGCATCTCCCGCGCGCGCTGGCATTTGGCGGCACGGCTCAGTTTTTCATCCGCCAGCCCCAGCATGACGTTGTCGATAACACTCAGCCAGGGGAACAGCCGGGGTTCCTGGAACACGATGCCGCGCTCTTTGCCCACGCCGGTGACCAGCTCGCCGCTGATGCGGATTTCTCCCTGCGTCACCTCTTCAAGTCCGACCAGCATGCGCAGAAGCGTCGACTTACCGCAGCCGCTGCTGCCCACCAGCACCACCAGTTCACCGGCAGCGATGTCGAGACTAAAATTTTGCAGCGCCGTGACCTGCTGCCAGGTTTTACGCACATGTTGAAATGAGACCAGAGTTTGAGCGGTCATGATGGCTCCTGTTGGCGCCAGCGGGTGGCGCGAAGTTCCAGTAAACGTCCGGCTTTATCCAGCGCTGCGCCGGTGAGACCGACCAGCACCATGCCGCAGAGAATGGTGGGCATATCCAGCAGCTGCTGGGCGTTAATCATCAGGCTGCCGATCCCGGCGCCCGAGGACATGAAGTATTCCGCGCCAATGTTGCCAAGCCAGGCGTAGATCATCGCCAGCCGCAGCCCGGCGAAAATACCGGGTGCCGCGCCGGGAAGGATCAGCATCCGCAGGCGCGTCAGGCCGCCTAAACGCAGCACGCGCGCCACTTCGTCCAGCTGCGGGTTACGCTGCTGCACGGCCTGAAGGGTGCTAAAGAACATCGGAAAGAACGAGGCCAGGGCGATAAAGACGATTTTACCGACGTTATCGTTGCCCACCCACGCGGTCAGCAGCGGTAGCCACGCAAAAAGGGCAATATGGCGCAGCACGTTGAGCGTTGGGGTGACGATCTCGCCGGCGCGCGGCCGCAGCGCCAGCAGTAATCCGCAGAGCAGGCCACCGGCAATACCCGCCGCCCCGCCCGTAAAGGCGCGCCCGAGGCTTGCCAGTATCGCCGTCGCCAGCTCCCCGCTTGCCGCGCCCTGCATAAAGCGCCCGGCGACCGTCAGCGGCGAAGAGAACAGCGCCCCGTCAATCCATCCCCATCGGCTAGCCAGCTGCCATAGCGCCAGCAGCAGAACCGGCAGCTGCAGCGCCTGCCAGCTGGCCTGCGGTTTCCAGGCAAGACGTCCGACGGCGGGCTGGGGCCAGAACACCAGTCGGGAAAAGGCCCGATTCGCCGCCCACTCCATCAGCATGCCGCTGAAGCCCACCACCGCAATGGTGACGAAAACGATATCCAGCTGAAAAAGCTGACGCCCCCAGACCATCAGGTAGCCAATGCCCTCCGACGAGGCGAGCAGTTCAACAACGATCAGCGACACCCAGGCCTGAGAGAGCGCCAGCTGCAGGCCAGTGAACCAGCCCGGCAGGCTCGCGGGGATCACCAGCCAGCGAAGACGCTGCCAGCGGGAAAAATTCATCACCCTGGCGGCCTCGCTCAGGGTATGGGGCACGCTGGTTACCGCCTGCTGCGTGTTGATCGTCATCGGCACGATGGTGGTTTTGATGATTACCGCCAGCTTCAGGCCGTTATCGATCCCGAACAGCACCATAAACAGCGGGATCCACCCCAGGGTCGGGATTTGCGCCAGCGCGTAAAACAGCGGCTCCACGCGACGCGCCGCACCGGGAACCAGGCCGAACAGCGCGCCTAACAGCGTGCCGGCGAACGCGCCTGCCAGCAGGCCCAGCAGCAGATGCTGCAGGCTAAACGCCCACTGGGAGAGAAGGTCTCCGGCCAGGAGCGAGAGCGCCGTGTCGGCGACCACCGAAGGCGCGGGTAAAATTTGTTCCGGCATCCAGTGGCGCTCTACGGCGATGAACCACAGCAGCAGCAGTAGCGCGGGCAATATCCACGGCCAGCCGTTAAGTCGTATTTTCTGCCTTCCGGATGAGCCCGTTTTTAAAATTATCTGCGACATAGTGCTTCACGTTTAAACCCGTCATGCCGCTATAAAACCCCGCCCCGCTCCCCTCCGTCATTGCGTTACTCGAATAATCCCGATGCAACAAATGCATTTCAGCCTGCCGGACTCGCTGGCGCTGATTTAGCTCATTTTCACCTGTTCTTTGCTAATAAAAGCATTTAACAGCGGGCCGGGCGGCTCATTAGGGTGAGAAAAAAACCTCGGAGTAACTTGTTATGATGAAAGCATTTTTTAGTCGCGCTCTGCTGCCGCTGGTGGCCGCCTTCGCCCTGACGGGGAACGCCAGCGCCGAAGCGCTGCACGCCATTCGCATCGGCGTTCCGGATCAAAGTGCGGGCAGTAAGCCCTTTATTGAAGGCCCGGTCGGCATGGCGTACATCCGCCACCAGCTTGAGGCAGTGTTCAAACCTCAGGGCGTAGAAATCCAGTGGCAGTTCTTTAAGGGTGCGGGTCCGGCGGTGAATGAAGCGCTGGCAAACCAACAGCTTGATTTTGTCTACCTTGGCGATCTGGCAGCCATCATCGGCAAAGCGAACGGCCTTCCCACGCGCCTGCTGCTGGGCAGCCGCGGGTCGGAGTCTTACCTGGCGGTCACCCGCGCCTCGGGTATTAAAACGCTGGCGGATTTAAAGGGTAAACGGGTCGCGGTCTATCGCGGTACGGCGGACCAGCTGGCGTTCGACCGCGCCCTGCAAACCGCCGGGCTCACGGAAAGAAACCTGCAGGTCATTAATCTCGACTGGAATGCCGGAAAAGCGGCGCTGGCGGCGGGCCGCGTGGATGCCGTCTGGGGCGGCGTGTCTCTTCTGGCGTTGCGGGGCGATAAGATCGACGTGGTGGTAAAGAGCGGCGATTCCGGTCGTCAGAACACCACGCAGTCGGGGTTCCTGGGGACACAAACCTTTATTGACGCCTGGCCGCAGGCGACGCAGCAGATTATCGACGTGCTGGTGAAGAACGCGGCAGAAATCAGCGATCCGAACAACCGTGAAGCCTGGTCGGCAGAAATGGCACAGCAAAGCCAAATCCCCCAGGCGCTCTTCCTGGAAGAGCTCCGCCCCGACGACCTTAACTTTACCACCTCACCGCGCATCGACCCGTTCCTGACGGACAGCGTCAGCCACAGCGTTGAACAGGCGCAGGCGTCTCGCCTGATCCGCAGCGCGTTTGATGCCCGAGCGTGGGCCGAGGGAAAATTCGTCGAACAGGCGCTCATCGCGCTGAAGCTGGAAGCCCGCTGGCCGCAGTACGATGCCGAAGGACAACCGCGCTAAACCTCCTCCTGCGCCAGCAGCTGAAGCGCGTGCTGGCGGTCAACGTGGAGAATAATGTCGATCATCTTCTCGACCAGCGGCGGCTGAGTTGCATGAACCGGGGAGATAATCCCAAACCGGGTCTGCATCAGGCGCCACTCTTCCGGCAGATCGCTGAGCTCCAGCTTGACCAGGCGGTGGCTCTGCTGGCACAGCGCAAAGCCGTCCTCGCTGGCGAAGCTGACGGCGTGCGTATGGGCCAGCGTAGAAAGCAGCGCATAAATGTGGTCACACTGAATTGCCGGCGAAAAATCCTGCTGCTCGCTCAGGGTTGCCAGCACTTTGCGCACGCCGGGCGGCAAATAGGGTGCGGCAAACGGATAGCGGAGCATGGTCTGGACGGAGACGGGTCCCTCCTTCGCCAGCGGGTGATCGGCGTGGCAGATAAAGAAGCAGCGCTGCGGGCTCAGCGGCTGAACGCGAAGCTGGGGATCGAGTTCGGCCTGCCAGCTGTCGGCGACGACGAACGGATAGTGGCGAGTGGTCAGCGCCTGATGGAGGGCAAACCAGTTATCAACCTGAAACCTTACCTTCGCCTGTGGCATGCTGCGGTGGAATGCCCCCACCGCGGCGGGGATCAGCCGCGCCGACGGTGCCGGGCCGCAGCCGAACATCACTTCGCCGGTAAGCGCCTCCTCCGCCTCGCGCATCTGGCTGCTTAGCTCAACGTTCAGGGCCTGAAAGCGGCGAGCGTAAGGAAGCAGCGTTTGTCCGTGCAGCGTCAGGGTGGGCAGCTTGCTCTGGCGATCGAATAAAGGATGCCCCACGCTCTGCTCCAGCGCCTGAATGCTTCGGCTAAATGCGGACTGCGAGAGGCAAACCGCCTCCGCCGCCCGGTTAAAACTGCCGTATTCAACCAGCGCGACAAAGTTGCGAAGTTGGCGAAAATCAAGGTGCATGGCCCAATCATCCTCTGTTGATATCCCTTAACACTACTGGATGCCGGACCCGTCACGCAATCCCGGCTTGCCAGTACGGCGGCGTGCCAAAGCGCTCGACGTAATAATCAATCACCGTCCTGACGTTAAGAGGCGGATGTCGGGCATCGGGATAGATCGCCGCGATAGCCTGTTGTTCCGTATTAATCGCACACTCCAGCGCGGGCAGGAGCGGAATCAGCTCGCCGCGCTGGAGCTGCTCGCTCACCAGCCAGTCCGGAAACAGCACAATACCCATCCCGCCCAGCGCCGCGCCCAGTAACGCTTCGGCATTATTCGAGGTCATCAACGGCGTCACGGGATAGTGTGTCCACGCCTCGCCCGCCCTGCGCAGAAGCCAGCGGTTAGGCCCTGAGGAGCCGCGATAGACCAGACAGCGATGGCGGTTCAGATCGTCCGGCCCTTCAGGCGCACCGTACTTACGCACGTAGTCTGGCGACGCGGCCAGGTGATACACCTGCTGCCCGAACACCCGCGCGTGAAACGAGGAGTCCGTCAGCGCGCCAATCCGGAAGATAACGTCGGCGGCATCCCGATGCGGGTCGATAAAATCATCGGTCAGCGTCAGCTCTACGCTCAGGCGCGGATAACGTTCCGACAGGCCTGGAAGGCCGGGGGCAATGTGCTTCTGGCCGAAAAACACCGGTCCGTTAATGCGGATCGCGCCGGACGGCTCCGCCGCGCGCGCGTCCAGCTCTCGTCGCGCCTCGTCCAGGTTTTCCGCCATCGTCCGGGCATAGCGAATAAAAAGATGGCCGCTTTCCGTGGGGATGACGGCCCGGGTATTGCGGTAGAAAAGCTGTTGCCCGAGCGCATCCTCAAGCTGGTGGATCACGCGCGATATCTGCGAGGCCGATATCCCCTGCCGCCGCGCCACAGCGGAGAAGTTCTGCGCTTCATACACGTCAATGAAGATCAGCAGCGCGCGAATGTTGATGTTGCTGGCGTCAACCATTAATGCATTTCTCGCAAAGGTGTTTCCACCATTATGGCATTTTTCTCACTGGACAACCCACGTAATCTTCTTCGCCTGAAAACGGAGGAAGAAGAATGCAGTTGGTTTTGATTTTACTGGTGATTGCTGGCGGGATGGGCCTCTCCGTCGAGGCGGGACTGCTGGGCCCCCTGGGGGGAAAAGTCGGCGATTTATGGGCGACGTTCAGCATTTTTGGCGTTGGCGCCGCGCTGACGTTTCTGCTGATGCTGTTTTTCAGCCCGCGTAACAGCCCGTCATTTTTCGCACAGCCCGGCTGGCAGCTACTCGGCGGCGTGCTCGGTCCTGTGTACGTGGTCATCCTGACCGTGGCTACACCCGCCATCGGCATTGCCATGACCATGATTGGTATTCTGGCCGGCCAGGTCTTTAAAAGCCTGATCATCGACCACTACGGTCTGCTGGGTTCACCGCACAGGAAGATCAACGCGAAGCGCATTATTGCACTGGGGTTCATTATTGCGGCACTGGTTCTGGTCGCGCAGGGGTAACGTATGACACTGATTATGATTCTTCTGGCCGTATGCGGCGGCGCGACGCTGAGCATTCAGGCCGCCATTAACGGCCAGCTTGGCAGCAGCGTGGGCGTATTCAAAAGCGCCTTCCTGACCTTTTCCGTCGGTGCGCTGGTCACCGCCCTGCTCATCTTCTTTTTTGAACCCAAGCAGGCGGTCACGCTGCTGGACGTGCCGAAATGGCAGCTCCTCGGGGCGATGTTCGGCGTTCCCTACATTGTGATCATGGTGCTTGCCGTGCAGCGCATCGGCACCGCCGTCGCCACGGTGGCGGTGATATTCGGCCAGCTCGTCATGAGCATGCTGATTGATAACTTTGGCTGGTTGAACAATCCCGCTATTGCGTTTTCACCGAGCCGTCTGGGGGCGGTGGTGTGCCTGGGGATTGCCCTGTACTTCATCTACTCCAGCAGCAAAACCGGCGATGTTCGCGACTAAGCTTCCGTATTCCGGGTAAAGAACAGCGTCACCGTGGCGACGGTGACGCCAAATTTCTTCATCTCGGTTTTATTAAACAGATGGGTCTCATCCTGCAGATACATCCAGTCGTCAAACTTCAGTAGCCAGGTGCTCCCGCTGGCTTTTACGTTCATGCTGTAATGCCAGTTAAAGGCGTTGCCCGAGGCTTGCCCCGTGGCAACTCCTTCAATATCCCCTGCCGTTCCCTCGTAGCGATCGTTCCCCACGCGCCGAATATGCCATACCCGCTGCTGCTTCTCGCCGTCGTCGTAAACAAAGTGCTCATTGAGCGTCAGCGTATCGCCGATAACGTCCCCGGCGATCTCTACGTGAAAGCGGCGGAGCTGTTTACCGCTGCGATCCTGCACCATCCCCCACGCTTCGGTTTTACCCTGGAAATAGTGGAAAATATCCAGCCGCGGCTGCTGCTGGCGATACTCGCTCACCTCGGTGCTACAGCCTGCCAGCAGCATCGTCAATGCCAGCGCCATCATCAGGATACGTTTCATTTTTGGCCTCCGATTAACTGCTGACGCAGCTCAGGATATTGCGTGCGGGGATCGAGCCAAATGGCCAGAAAGCGGGTGCTGAACGCCTCCGACTGGCGCGGGCCCAGTGGAATAAACGTTTTCCGGGTGGCCGGCTCGCGATACCAGAACTGCCCCTGCCCGTCATTGAGGACAAAGGCCAGCTGCGAGCCCGGCCGGACATCCGGCCACAGCGACTGGAGCATCCGCAGCCAGGCTTCGCTTTGTGGTTCCTGCGCCAGGATCCCCTGCGCCTGCCACTGGTCGCGCGTCGCCTGGACCAGCTCATCGCGATCGATGTCGCGGGCGTAGGTAATAATCAGCGCCTGATTCGGGTTCCCCTGGCCGTAACGCCCGTCGGGGGTAAGCAGCTGAGAGGTATAGACGGTGAACGGTCCCCAGGTCAGCGTGGCGTCCCCCACCTTGCGCCAGGCGAGCCAGTCGGCCGCCTGGGCCGCGGGCATGACGATCGTTAAACAAAGCAGCAGAACCACAGCTCTCATTTTTGTCTCCCCATCAGCAGGTGGAAAAACAGCATCAGCACCAGCCAGCCCGGCGCCATCCAGCTGACGACGATAAAGGTCGGCTCCAGAAACGTGATCCCGCCCAGCCGCTCGCCGAACAGATAGGCCACCGGCCCTCCCGCGGCGGCCAGCAGGGTCAGCAGCCAGCCGGGCAACGTGGTGGTGCGCGTAAGCTGCGTCCAGACGGTGGCGAACATCAGCCACAACGCCACCATCCATAGCGGCATCAGGGACTCGCCCGTGAAGGCAATAAGCCCGGTCAGGGCCCAGAGCGCGTCCAGCAGGCTGCCTGCGGCCGCCAGCCCGATGGCGTAAAAACGGTATGCAGGCGGTAACAGCAGGCACGCCAGGATCGCCAGCGCAAGCCAGATAATCAGGCCCTGTTCGCGAAAGAGCACCACCAGCGCCCAGTAAAGATCGAACGCGACGGCCAACAGGAAGACCTGAAGGTAGCGTCTCATACGCGCTCGGCGGTGAGCTGCACCACGCTAATGGTGCGGGCGTTAAACCCGGCTTCGCAGTAGCCAAAGTAGTACAGCCACATCCGGCGGAACCGTTCATCGAAGCCGAGCTTTTCAATCTCCTGCCAGGCATGAACAAAACTCTGCCGCCAGTGGGCCAGCGTGCGGGCGTAGTCCGGCCCCATGTCGAAGAGATTGCGCACCACGAAGTCGGTGTGGCGCGTCATCAGCTCATTCATCGCGGTAATGCTTGGCAAAAAGCCGCCGGGGAAAATGTAGCGCTGGATAAAATCAACGCTTTTGCTGTAGTCGCGATAGCGCTGATCCTGAATGGTGATGGCCTGAATCGCCATCCGTCCTCCCGGACGTAGCCGCGCCTGGCAGGTGCGGAAGAACACCGGAAGATAGCGCTCCCCTACGGCCTCAATCATCTCTATCGAGACCAGCTTGTCGTACTGACCGGTGAGGTCACGATAGTCGCAGAGCAGCACCTCGACCCGATCCTGCAGCCCGGCGCGGGCGATCCGCTCCGTCGCCCAGACGTACTGCTCCTGCGAGAGCGTAGTGGTGGTCACCCGGCAGCCATAATGACGGGCTGCGTATTCCGCCATCGCGCCCCAGCCGGTACCGATTTCCAGCAGGTGATCGCCCGGACTCAGCGCCAGCTGTTCGCACAGGCGCGCCATTTTGGCCTGCTGGGCCGCCGTGAGATCCTGCTCGTCAGCGGTAAACAGCGCGCTGGAGTAGAGCAACTCTTTATCCAGAAAGTGGCCATAAAAGGTGTTGCCCAGATCGTAATGGGCCGCAATATTTTCGCGCGCCTGCGCCCGTGAGTTTCGCCGGGTCCAGTGGCGCAGCCGCTCCAGCGGCCTGCCGAGCAGGCGAAACCCTTTTTCCAGACGGCCAAGCACCTCGCCGTTAAGCGCTAGCAGTTCCAGCAGCGGCGTGAGATGCGCGGTTTCCCATTCGCCGTCCATCCAGGCTTCTGCCGCGGCCAGGCTCCCGCCCGTCAGGACGCGCCAGTAGACGCCGGGCGAGAGGATCTGCACGTCGGCGTGCAGCGCGGAGGATGCCTCGCCAAAATGAAAGGTCTGCGCCCCTTCTCGCAGCGTGAGCGAGCCGCCGCGAATGCCGCTTAACAGCCTGAAAAGCAGCCAGCGCGCGATGCGGACGTTGCGCGGGATATCGGGTTCTAGCGCAAAGACGGGATCGGTCATGAGCGTTCACTCCTGCTGACGGGATGGTTATACAGCGGCAAGCGCTTGAGCCACAGGCGCAGCGCCTGCCAGTAAATGGCGAAAACGGTTTTCAGGGTCATCAGCGGAATGCGCAGCAGCAGCGAGCGCAGCGCCGGGCGGGTCAGAGGCGCCCGGCGCAGGGCCAGCGTGGCGTCAAACACCTTCGCTTCCTGATGATTTTCAATGTGCATATGCAGCGTGTTGTCCGGGCTGTTAAAGCGCCAGTGGTAGATCATGTCCATCGGGTTGAAGGGGGAAACGTGAAACGCTTTTTCCGTGGGCTGCGCATCCTGCCCGTTGACGGCATAGTAATGACGTTCATTCCACGGCGTGTTGCGAACCTCAGCCAGCACCCAGCGCAGGGTTCCCTTCCCGTCATAACAGTAGTAAAAGTTGACCGGATTAAAATGAAATCCGAAATAGCGCAACTGCGTCAGGAGCATAACCCGCCCGTCCGGACGTTCCCCGGTCAGGCTCTCGAGCCTGCTCAGCGCGTTCTCCTTAAGCGGCGCGCCGAGCGGATAGTCCGCGTCATGGAACGAAGCGGCGGCAAAGCGATTGCGGCGCACGCCGACGGAGGCCAGCAGCGGCAGTTCATCCAGATCCAGCCAGGCCATAAACACGCTGTAGCTAAACTCATGGGTTTTCGGCTGAAGGCGGCGGTGGCGTAATACGCCGTGATAGAGGCAGCTGTTCATCTCAGTTCCCCTCTCCGGCCGCTATCGCATTGACCACGTCCAGCGCGCTGCGCACGCCATCTTCATGAAAACCGTTGTACCAGTAAGCCCCGCAGAACCAGCTCCGCCGCTGACCGTTGATCTCCCCGCGGCGCGCCTGCGCGCGCCAGCTTTGCGGGTTAAACAGCGGATGTTCATAGATAAAGCGTTGCCAGACGAAGCGTTCGTCCACCGGCGTTTCCGGGTTGAGGGTGACGCAGAACAGCGGGCTGCCCACAGGCAGCCCCTGCAGAATGTTCATGTTGTAGGTGACGCAGGCGCTGGCCTGCTCGCGATCGCTAAGGCGGTAGTTCCAGCTGGCCCACGCCCGCTGGCGCACCGGCAGCCAGCGCGGATCGCTGTGCAACACCACCTCGTTGCGCTGCCAGCCGATATCGCCCAGCACCTCGCGCTCTGCGGGGGTCGGGTCGCTAAGCATGGCCAGCGCCTGGGCGGAGTGGCAGGCAAAAATCACCTGGTCGAAGGTATGGCTGGCATCGTCGAGCTGGAGGGTGACGCCTTCCGCCTGACGTTTCACACGCTGAACAGGCGCGTTCAGGTGCAGCGTCAGACGATCGCCAAGCTTGTCGAGCATCGCGCGGATATACTCCCGCGAGCCGCCCGGGACGACGTACCACTGCGGGCGACGGGTGATATCCAGCAGGCCGTGGTGGTCAAAGAAGCGTAAAAAGAGCGGCAGCGGAAAACGCTTCATCTCCTGCAGCGAGGATGACCAGATGGCGGCCCCCATCGGCAGAATGTAATGGCGTGCAAAAAACGGCGTGAAGCCGTGCTGGTCCAGAAACGTCTGCAGCGTGGCGTTCGGGTCTACCTCACCGTCCAGCGCCGCTTTCGCCAGGCGATTGAAGCGGACAATCTCGCCCAGCAGCCGCCAGAATGTCGGATTCACCAGGTTTCGGCGCTGGGCAAACAGCGATGTCAGGGTGTGACCGTTGTACTCAAGCCCGGTCGCGGGATTGTGCACCGAAAAGCTCATCTGCGTTTTTTGCCCGCTGATGCCCAGTTCGCTGAGCAGGCCCATAAAGCGCGGATAGGTGCGATCGTTGTAGACGATAAACCCGGTATCGATCGCATAGGTGCCCTGCGGCGTCGCCACGTCAACCGTTGCGGTATGCCCACCAGGCGTGGTGCCCGCTTCAAACAGAGTCACCTGATGGTGTCCGGCCAGCCGCCAGGCGCAGGTTAGCCCGGCGATGCCGCTGCCGATAATCGCAATCTTCATGAACGCACCATCCTGCGCAGCAGCACGCGCTGCAAAAACGTGGGTAGCCCGGAGAGCAGCCGTAAAATGAAGCTAAACCCGGACGGAAACGCGATGTGCATATTCCCTGCCGCCAGCCCGGTACGGATCGCCCTGACCGCCTCGTCGACGCTCACCCTGCCCGGCATGGCAAAATCGTTTTTCCGCGTCAGGGGCGTATCAACAAAGCCCGGCGAGACAACCGTGACGGAAACGCCTTTTGGCTCCCAGTCCAGGCGCAGGCTCTCGGCAAACCAGCTCAGCGCCGCCTTGGACGCGCCGTAGGCCTCCGCGCGGGGAAAAGGCAGCCAGTGGGCCATCGAACTCACCAGGACCACGCGGTTGCCCGCAACCAGCTGCGGCTGCAGTGCCTCAAGGCAATTCACCGGGCCGAGGAAATTTGTTGCCATCACCCGCTCCACCAGCGCCGCGTCCACCACGCCCTGCTCGAGGTATTCGCAGGTCCCGGCGCAGAGAATAATCAGATCGGCATAGCTGCCGGTCAGGGCCTGGCGACAGGCGTCCCTGTTCGTCATATCGAACAGGCGAACGGTGAGATTTGGGCAGGTTTGATGCAGGGCTTCCAGGCGTGCCGGATCGCGCCCGCAGGCAATCACATGGTAGCCGTCAGCGGAATAGGATTTCGCGAGCCCGGCACCGATGCCCGAGCTTGCCCCGGTAATCAGCACCGTCTTCATGATTTGACCCTCCGCTTCACGCCACGCACCGCCCAGCCAAGCAGAGGGAGATGTTCGTAGATCATCTCTCCCGCATCGTAGTAGTCCCGCTGGTGCATGATGAGATCGTTTTCCGTCTCCACCACTGAACACCCCGGCAGTTCGAGCGGCTCTCCCCCGGCAATGCGCGGGTGCGACCAGTGCATCACCCAGGTCACAGCAAAACGGCTGTCGCTGCACAACGGCGGATCGATGGTAAAACGGCAATGCTCGACGTTAGCCAGCAGATGGGTGAAGTAGCGCTGAAGCGCGAAAATCCCGTCATGCTCGCCAAACGGGTCGATAAGCGTGGCATTTGAATGATAAAGCCCCGCCAGCGCAGACGGCGGCTGGCTATCCAGTGCGGTGTAGTACTCAACAAACCGACTCACGACAGAGGGCAAAGTGCTCATGGGTCACATCCTGGCTGTAAACAACGTGGCGTAATCGCATAATTAAAACTTACACAATTAACGTTATTTGTCCAAGTTTGTAGCGATCTATTTTTTATTTTGGTGATATATCAATATGTTGAGGCGAGATAAAAAGAGAGGGTTTTGCAGGCCGGATAAGGCATAGCCGCCACCCGGCTTAAACTTTCAGGTTATCCTTAAGGCAAACTCGCCGGGCATCTTCCAGGCTTATTCTTTTTAATTCATAAGGATGCCTGACATGAAACGTTTCTTTCTCTCCCTATTCTCCAGCCCGGAATCCTTATTGCAGGTAATGAGCCAGCAGGAAATTATTGAAGCCGTCGAAGATGGCGATCGCATCATCATCGACCAGGACGGGAACGCCTCGGTGAACTACAAAAGCAACGAGGTGCGGCAGGATTTTCTGCGTCACGTCGACACGCTGAAGAGGGCCTGATATGGGAACGGCGATATTTATGGTGCTGATGGTATGCGGGTACTGGTACACCAGCCGCGACCTGTCGACCCGCTTTAAAATCAAGCGATCCTTCGGCTGGGACGTCTATTTTCTGGTGGCGCTGTATGGCTGTATTTTCGTTCTGCAGGGCGTGATTGCCACGGGTCTGCTCTGGCTGCTGCTGCTCGGCCTTTCCGCCGCCAACAACGCTTTCCACTTTGCCTCACCGAAATATACCGACTGGCAAATCGACTTTATGAACTGGAGTTTTTTAGGCATTCAGGCACCGGTGGTCGTTATGCTGGCGTTTGCTATTCTGTTTTGCCTCTACCGCTCTAACTGGGCGGGCAGCGCCAGGCTGGACGGTGAAAGCCGGAAAAAGCTCTACAAACGCCTTGCCCAGTCGAGCGGGATAGAACAACTGCTGTACCAGTGCATGGAGCAAGGCGAGCTGGCGCAGGTCACCCTCCGGTCGAGGCGGATTTACATCGGCATGATCCACACCGCGACGCTGGAATATGAAAAAACGGCGAATATCGTGCTAATCCCGATGTTGAGCGGGTACAGGGACGAGAAGACGATGAACCTGCGCATTGAGAATAATTACAGCAGGTGGTATGCAGAGCACGACATTACGCTCGACTCAGAGCCCCGCAGCGCAATGTCATTTCGCAAGGTCATTTTACTCAATCAGATCGAGAGCCTCTCATTGTTCGATCCCGCCAGCGCCAGCGCGCTGTCGCTGGCACAGCAGGACGCGCTTTCTAAAGAGGCATCCCCATAATTCTGAGAATGCTCTGCTGAGAAGCGGTTTCGAAAACGACGTCCTTCAGGCAGAGCATGCCCTGCTTTTGGTAGAAGCGGTACGCACCCGCGTTCTGCTCAAGCACCTCCAGCCAGAAATAGGTTTTCCCCTTGCTTCGGGCCATGTCGATGATTTCGCTGAACATGACCTGCCCATAGTTCTTGCCGGTTTCAGCAGGATCGAGGTAGAGCTTGTTGAGGAGCACGCCCTGCTTGTCCGTTTCTGGAACCAGGGCCTCCCAGGTCACTTTCATGAACCCCATGGGGCGGTCGGTTTCAGCTACAAACCAGGAAACGTGGCTCTCTGCCAGGCTCCGCTCAATTACGGAAGGGGCATACTCGGCGTCCAGAAAGTCCTTCATCTCTGCGTCTGATACCCACAGATGCTGAAAATGGGCGGGATAGATGCGGTATCCCAGCTCGCTTAAAAGCGTTGAATCCGCCACGGTGGCCTGTCGAATACGAAACGTCATGGAGGGTATCCTTACTAACCGCTTTAGGTGTGATGCCGTGCGAAACGAGAAAGACAAAAACAGTTACATTCTTGCCGCATATATTATTGCGGTGAACGACCTTAAGTACAGCCCGCGTGTTATGGATCTCGCCCGACACACCAAAACGGGTGGGTGAAAACCCTCACCAGATCGCGCTAGTCTGCCTGATTTGAATGGATGACCAGGACTAACGATTAGAACGTATGGAAATTATTTTGATGCGGCATGGAGAACCCCATTACAGGGGCGCGCCAAGGGTCTCGTGCAGGGAAATGACCGAATGGATCGACAGCTATAACCTCTCTTCGACGGGCAGCGACAGGCCGCCTGAAAAGGCTCAAATTCAGGCGTACCGCGCGCTCACGTTTCTCAGCAGCCCTCTCCCGCGAGCCCTTTCATCGTTGAAAACGCTGGGGTGTGAACCGGATTTAATTGATGAGGTTTTTCGGGAAGCAGAGCTGCCGGTGTTCCGTATTCCGGGGTTACGGCTATCGCCTTTTTACTGGGCAGCGCTGTTTCGCGTTCTTTGGCTCTGCGGCCTGTCTGGCGAGGCAGAGTGCGTGAGCGTCGCAAAAGAACGTGCCGTTAAGGCGGCAGAAATCCTGGTGAATGTCGCGAAGGACTCTGACGGCCCCGTCTTGCTCATGGGGCACGGAATGATCAATCGGTTTATTGCGAAGGAACTGATCGCATCAGGCTGGAAAGAACAGACTTCCCGGGGTACCGGTTACTGGGGAGCGGGGATTTACAGCCTTGTGTAAGGGTACATACTGACACCGAGGATTTTTTCATCCTCGGCGCCTGGGTCATAGCGTCTGGCCAAGAATAACGCGATCGAACAGACGGTCTCCCAACCAGAGACGCATGCGGATGAGCATCTTTGCATACTTGCCGGCTGCATAGCGTGTACGCGGATGAGGGCTTTTAACGGCGCGGGCAACCACGTCCGCAATCACCTTCGGATCGCTGCCTCTGCCATTCCCGTATGCATTTTTGACCGATTTAGCCACCTTTTCCACGAGGCGAGCGTAAGGGCCATTTGCTGAACGTTTAACTATATTGCTGCTGACCACATCACCAAAGCCTGTCTCGATTAAACCCGGTTCAACAATCACAACCTTAATGCCAAACTCAGCCGCTTCAAGACGCAGACAGTCAGACCATCCCTCAAGCGCATGTTTCGTTGCGTGATACCAGGCTCCCAGAAGGGTGTAAATCTTACCCCCCATAGAGGTGATATTAATAATGTAACCGCTGCGTCTGGCGCGCATGGCCGGGATCAGCAGTTGCGTAAGGCGGGCCGCACCAAACACGTTAACCTCAAACTGATAGCGAGCTTCATCAATACCGATCTCTTCTACCGGTCCATAGAGCCCAAAACCCGCGTTGTTGACCAATACGTCAACCCCACCTGTCTGCGACATGATGGTGTTCACTGCAGCCAAAATGTCTTCATCACGTGAGATATCCATCCGCAGAGGGTACGCGCCAAGCTGGGCGAGATCGTGCATTTTCTCAACGCTACGGGCAGCAGCGTAAACCTGATAGCCATCCTGAATAAGACGACGGGCGATGGCTTTGCCCATACCTGACGATGCACCGGTGACCAGCGCAGTTTTTTTGTCCTGAGTAAACATAGATACCTCGGTGAGTAGACTGTGTCTAGTTTGCTCTCCTTCGACCTCATGTTAACTAGCGTATCGCGCCATGTGACTAGCAAACTGCGCCATCAGAGCGATAAATACGCGCGTGTTTACTCAAGACGCATGGTTGACCTGGCCGCTTCAGGGGTCTGGCCAGTCCAGGTCATAAATGCGCGATAGAATGAATTAGGATCTTCGAACCCCAGCAAAAATGCGATCTCATAGCCGGAAAGACGCGTATTGCGAAGATAATGGCGGGCCAGGTGTTCGCGACACGCGTTGACGAGGTTGCGGAAATTGTCCCCTTCCAGCTCAAGCCTGCGCTGCAGCATGCGCTTGCTCATTCCCAGGCGCTCCGCCGTTTTTTCGATAGTCGCTTCGTTACCGGGAATAAGTTCCAGAAGTACTGAACGTACGCGCTCAGCGGTTGAGGCCGTGTCATCTAACTGACCGAGACGACGCTGCAGTTCCGGTTCAAATACCTGCCACATTCCCTCATTTACCGTTAAAAAAGGCCGAAGCGCATCGGCTGCGGAAAAAGTGATGGCGGGATGTTCTCCGTATTGCACGTCAGTACCAAAGAAACGTGAAAAGTGGCTGTTCTGAACCACTGACGGTAGCGCAGAAACGCAGATCTTTAAGGGGGTAACCGGTTCGCGGGTTCCCAGCCGCAGAAGCTTGAGCAGGAATCCCAGCTCTGCCACCTGCAGAAACGGCGGAAGATCTGTCGCAAAAAGCCAGCGCGGTGAAACGGTCAGGTTGCCGTTGTGATCCACCTTTGTCTCCAGAACCATGGGCGCAATAAGCTGTTTATATCTGGCCAGACGCTGGACGGCCTGCATCATATTGCTGCTACACAGTGCGGCAAAGAGCGGTGGATCAAATACGTCCGCTGAGATCAGTTCAATAAGCGGAACGGGAAAGGCCGGATCGTTCGATTCGGCCTCCAGCGCGTCCCAGAAACGGATGTATTCATCCGTATCAAGCCCCCGCGCTTTTTGCACAAACAGATCGTCAGGTAATCCTGCCCTGCGAAGAATGCGTTCTGGCTCGAGCCCCGCGTCTTTCAGCAGCGTTTTCCAGCTTATATCGAGCGCGAAAGTGCGGTTATAGGCCATTTGCTCATTTCCGGTGTGAAGGTTATTGAACGCTTAGCATTATTGTTCATCAACCGATGAACGAGCGCAACGCAGTAACGAGGAGGAAAGCTTTTTAAACGGGATCTCGCCAGTCATTTTTCCCCTGTTAACCCTGATAATGCCTTCTTCAATGGTTTGATGACATCAGCTGTATTCACGCCCATTTGCGCATGAATAATTGCGCCGTCAATCAGCAGCATGATCTCGCTAACGACGCCCTCGTCAGCGGTTTTCGTCAGCAACGCAATGATTTTCTTTGTTTCTATTTTATGGTTGCGGCAAATCTCTTTAATTTCGCTTTCAATATCTTCAGATTTTGCCTCTGCGCTGGCGTTAATAAACGCGCAGCCGTGAAACTCGGGCGAAACAAACCATTCGTGAAGCGTTGCGGATAATGCATCAGACGCTGTCAGGCCTGCTTCGAGATGTCGACGCAGCGTAGTTTCAAACCAGTTAATCCATATTTCATGCCGGTACTGTAAATAGGCAAGAATAAGTAAACTTTTACTCGGAAAATGGCGATAAAACGTCACCTTCGTCACTTTCGACTCTCTAATCAGCGTATCTACCCCCGTGGCTTTGAAACCCGTGGAATAAAACAGATCGTGCGCCGTATGTAATATTTTATCCCTGACGCTGATTTTTTTATCGTTACTCATGACGGGTGTATTCACTTTTCGGCAGCCTCTAAAAGGAGTGTTGACAGCGTTATTTTTCAGGCATAGATTAGCGCAAGTAGACAGACCTGTCTACATAATAACAGACAGAGGTAATAGCAATGAACGCACGCCCTCCTTTACCGCCCTTCACGCGTGAAAGCGCCATCGAAAAAGTCAGACTGGCAGAAGACGGCTGGAATAGCCGCGACCCGGCGAAGGTCGCGCTGGCCTATACGCTGGATACTCAATGGCGCAACCGCGCGGAGTTCGCCACCAACCGTGAAGAGGCGCAGGCATTTCTGGAGCGGAAATGGAAAAAAGAGCTCGATTATCGTCTGATTAAAGAGCTCTGGGCGTTTACGGATAACCGCATCGCCGTTCGCTATGCCTATGAATGGCATGATGATTCCGGCAACTGGTTCCGCTCTTACGGCAATGAAAACTGGGAATTCGAACCGGACGGACTGATGAAGCGCCGTTTTGCCTGCGTAAACGATATGCCGATAAAAGCCGCTGAGCGACTGTTCCACTGGCCGCTGGGCAGACGCCCGGACGATCACCCCTCGTTGAGCGATCTGGGATTATAGTGTTGTCGCCAAAATAAGAGATAGCGCGCATTTCGGTGACCACCTCAGGACTACGCTATGAGCGGTTTTCAGGAGGAACAAAATATGAAAAAGCTTCTGATATGTTGTTTGTTCGGTAATACCGCAAACGCTCTTGCCAAAAAAATGCAGTCCCTGGCAGAACAAGAAGGCTCTCCACTGATGATTAGCGCTGTTGGGCTGGATAACTTCGCCAGCGTCGCCCCCGCTTTCGACGGTTTTCTTATCGCGCCGCACATTCAGTACAAACTCGATGAGATACACGCAACGGTGGGCAATACGCGTTCAATCGCCATCATTGAGAGTCTTCCCTACGCGTCGCTGGACGCGAAGAAGGTGTTGAATTTCGTGAAGGAGCAAATGCCTGAACTGGCTGCCTGACAGACAAGGCCGCATCGCTATTGCGGCCTCCTCTCCCCCGCAGACAGATAGATGCCATAGCGCGCGAAAAACAGTGATACACTTACCCCCACCTGGTTGATCGTCCCGTCTGAACGGCTCACGACGAAAATGAATGTAACCAAAATACGAAATGGTCACTCGTTGTCAATCGTAGCCCGTCACGCTAAGCTTAAATAATGACTAAAAATATGAACGCCCCATCAACGCGTGGTCCCCTTGACCACTCAGTCAGAGAGCAAATCGTCGAAGCGGCTTTTGAGCACTTCGGCCACTATGGCTATGAAAAAACCACCGTGGCCGAACTGGCTAAATCCATCGGTTTTTCAAAGTCCTACATTTATAAATTTTTCGATTCCAAACAGGCTATTGGCGAGGTGATCTGCGCTAACCGCCTGGAGTTGATTATGGCGGCCGTGCTTGCGGCCATCAAAGATTCGCCGTCAGCAAGCGAAAAACTACGCCGTCTTTTCAAAGCGCTCACCGAGGCAGGCAGCGAGCTGTTTTTCCACGATCGTAAGCTTTACGACATTGCCGCCGTTGCCGCACGCGAGCAGTGGCCGTCGACTGAACGGTATGCAGAAAGCCTGATGAAGCTTATCGAGAGCATCATTATCGAAGGCAGGCAGGCCGGCGAGTTCGAGAGAAAAACGCCGCTGGATGAGGTCACCCAGGCCATCCACATGGTGATGTGCCCTTATATTAATCCCGTACAGCTGCAGTACAACCTCGAAACGGCCCCCGCTGCTGCGGTGCTGCTCTCTTCGCTGATTTTAAGAAGCCTGGCCCCCTAATTTGTGACCATTGACTTTATTGGTCACTAGTCAGAGAATGCGGATACCGTCCTGTTACGTCGATAAGGTTTCCCCATGCTCAGGCTCACTTCTGCCCGCGTTGCCGTTTGTCTCCTGCCGTTTGCCCTGGTGGCGTGCGGCGACAATTCCGCGAGTGACGATCCGCGCGCTCGGCCACCGCTCGTCAGATCCGCCTCCGTCGAGCTTGCGAGCAATACCGCCCGCGCCTTTACGGGAGTGGTGGTCGCCAGAACGCAAAGCGATTTAGGCTTCAGGGTTCAGGGCAAAATCCTCGAACGCCTGGTGGATACCGGGCAGACCGTCAAGCAGGGCCAGCCGTTGCTGCGCCTCGATCCGGTTGACCTCAAATTACAGGCCCAGGCGCAGCAGCGCGCGGTGGATGCCGCCCGGGCGCGTGAGCGAAAAGCGTCCAGCGATGAGGCGCGCTATCGCGGCCTTGTGGCATCCGGCGCCGTATCTGCCTCGGAGTATGACCAGATCAAAGCCGCGGCCGATACGGCCAGGGCCGAGCTCAGCGCGGCCCGCGCGCGGGCTAACGTGGCGCAAAACGCCACAGGCTACGCCGTACTGCTGGCGGATTCAGACGGCGTGGTGATGGAAACGCTCGCCGAGCCTGGCCAGGTCGTCAGCGCCGGTCAGGTGGTGATCCGGCTTGCCAGAGCGGGACAGCGCGAAGCGCTTGTGCAGTTCCCGGAGACCTTGCGCCCTGACGTCGGCAGCGAGGCGCAGGCCACGCTGTATGGCAATGAAAAGCACCCGGTCACCGCAACGCTGCGCCAGCTCTCTGATTCAGCCGACGCCGCTACCCGCACCTTTGAAGCACGATACGTCCTGGAAGGCGCCCTGGCCAACGCGCCGCTGGGGGCCACCGTCACGTTGAACATTGCAGACGCGAAAGCGCAGGGCCAGGTCATGCAGGTGCCGCTGGCCTCGCTCTACGATGCGGGCAAAGGCCCCGGCGTCTGGCGCATTTCCGCTCCGCCAGCAAAGGTCGCCTGGACGCCCGTCAACGTGCTGAGCGTGGGTGAAGCTGCGGCGCAGGTCACGGGCGGCGTGAAGCCCGGCGAGAAGATCGTTGCGCTAGGCGCGCATCTTCTGCACGAGGGTGAAGTCGTCAGGCTTGCCGTACAACGCGATGCCACTCGCGCGGAGAACACGCCATGAGCGGAAGCCGCTTTAACCTGTCAGCACTTGCCGTTCGCGAGCGTTCAGTCACGCTGTTTCTGATCGTTCTCGTGACGATTGCCGGTATTTACGCCTTTTTTGGGCTTGGACGCGCGGAAGATCCGCCCTTCACCGTAAAGCAGATGACGGTGATCGCCGTCTGGCCGGGTGCCACCGCGCAGGAAATTCAGGATCAGGTTGCCGAACCGCTGGAGAAGCGCCTGCAGGAACTCAAATGGTATGACCGGACGGAAACCTATACCCGTCCCGGCATGGCCTTTATCACCCTGTCATTGCAGGACAAAACGCCGCCCGCGGAAGTGCAGGACGAGTTCTACCAGGCGCGCAAGAAGCTTGGAGACGAGTCCCAGCGTCTTCCGGCAGGCGTCATCGGCCCGATGATGAATGACGAATTCGCGGATGTCACCTTTGCCCTCTTTGCCTTAAAGGCGAAAGGCGAGCCCCAGCGGCAGCTGGTGCGCGATGCCGAAGGCCTGCGCCAGCAGCTTCTGCACGTGCCTGGGGTGAAGAAAGTAAACATTATCGGCGAACAGGCCGAACGGATTTATATCTCCTTCTCGCACGATCGTCTGGCGACGATGGGGCTCTCGCAGCAGGATATTTTCAATGCGCTTAACAGCCAGAACGCGTTAACCGCCGCGGGCGCCATTGAAACCCGGGGCGCGCAGATATTCATCCGCCTGGACGGTGCCTTTGATGAACTGCAGAAGATCCGCGATACGCCATTTGTTGCTCAGGGGAAAACGCTCAAGCTCTCCGACGTGGCAACGGTTGAGCGCGGCTACGAAGATCCTCCGACGATGCTGATACGCAATCAGCACGAGCCCGCCCTTCTGCTGGGCATCGTGATGCGTGAAGGGTGGAACGGCCTGTCGCTGGGTAAAGCGCTGGATGCGGAAACGGCAAAAATTAATGATGCCCTGCCTCTCGGCATGACCCTGACCAAAGTCACCGATCAGTCCGTGAATATCCGCTCGTCGGTTGATGAGTTTATGATCAAATTCTTCGTCGCCCTGCTCGTGGTGATGGTGGTCTGTTTTGTCAGCATGGGCTGGCGCGTGGGCGTGGTAGTGGCGGCGGCGGTCCCGCTGACGCTGGCTGTCGTCTTCGTGGTGATGGAGGCCGCGGGGATTAACTTTGACCGCGTCACGCTGGGCTCCCTGATCCTCGCCCTCGGCCTGCTGGTTGATGATGCCATTATCGCCATCGAAATGATGGTGGTGAAGATGGAGGAAGGTTACGACAGAATCAAAGCCTCAGCCTACGCCTGGAGCCATACCGCCGCGCCCATGCTGGCGGGTACTCTGGTGACGGCCATTGGCTTTATGCCGAATGGTTTTGCCCAGTCGACCGCCGGGGAATACACCAGCAATATGTTCTGGATTGTCGGCCTCGCCCTGATTGCGTCGTGGTTTGTCGCCGTGGTGTTCACCCCTTATCTGGGTGTGAAGATCCTGCCGAACATCCCGAAAGTGAAAGGCGGCCATGCCGCCATCTATAACACGCCACGTTACAACCGTTTTCGCCAGCTGCTTGGCCGCGTTATCGCCAGAAAATGGCGGGTGGCCGGCTCCGTGGTCGCCATCTTCATCCTGGCCGTGCTCGGCATGGGGATGGTGAAAAAACAATTTTTCCCGACCTCCGATCGCCCGGAAGTGCTGGTTGAGGTACAGATGCCCTACGGCACCTCGATTGCCCAGACCAGCGCCGCCAGCGCAAAAATAGAAGCCTGGCTGAGCAAGCAGCCGGAAGCCAAAATCGTTACCGCCTATATTGGTCAGGGTTCACCCCGTTTTTATCTGGCGATGGCCCCCGAACTGCCCGACCCTTCATTTGCGAAAATCGTGATCCTGACGGACAGCGAGACGTCTCGCGAGGCGCTGAAGTTCAGGCTCAGAGAGGCCGTCGCCAGCGGCCTTGCGCCCGAAGCGCGCGTGCGGGTGACGCAGCTGGTTTTCGGCCCCTACTCTCCCTTCCCGGTTGCCTGGCGCGTGTCGGGACCGGACGTCGATACCGTGCGCGGCATCGCGGATAAGGTAAAAGCCGTGCTCCAGGCAAGCCCGATGATGCGAACCGTTAACACCGACTGGGGATCGCGGGTGCCCGTTTTACATTTCACCCTCGATCAGAACCGCCTGCAGGCCACCGGCTTAACCTCCAGCACCGTCGCCCAGCAGCTCCAGTTTCTGTTATCGGGCGTGCCGATTACCGCCGTGCGGGAAGACATTCGTTCGGTAGAGGTGATGGGCCGCGCGGCGGGCGATATCCGCCTCGATCCGGCAAAAATCGAGGGCTTCACCCTTGTGGGTAATGCGGAACAGCGGGTTCCGCTGTCACAGATCGGCAAAATTGAGATCGGCATGGAAGACCCGCTTCTGCGCCGTCGCGATCGCACCCCAACGATTACCGTGCGGGGCGATATCGCCGATAACCTTCAGCCGCCGGACGTGTCAACCGCCATCATGAAACAGCTCCAGCCGATTGTTGATGCGCTGCCGGCCGGCTACCGCATCGACATGGCGGGGTCGATTGAAGAATCGGGCAAAGCCACGCAGGCCATGTTGCCGCTCTTCCCAATCATGATTGCCCTGACGCTGCTGATCATCATTCTGCAGGTGCGTTCACTTTCGGCGATGGTAATGGTGTTCCTTACTGCTCCGCTGGGGCTGATAGGCGTGGTGCCGACCCTGCTGATCTTTAATCAGCCGTTCGGCATCAACGCCCTGGTGGGCCTGATCGCCCTCTCAGGCATTCTTATGCGCAATACGCTGATTCTGATCGGGCAAATCGATCATAACCAGAAGGACGGCCTGGATCCGTTCCAGGCGGTGGTTGAAGCGACGGTCCAGCGAGCGCGCCCGGTATTACTGACCGCCATGGCCGCCGTGCTGGCGTTCATTCCCCTGACGCATTCCGTATTCTGGGGCACGCTGGCCTGGACGCTGATCGGCGGAACGCTGGGCGGGACGATAATAACGCTCGTCTTCCTGCCCGCGATGTATGCGATCTGGTTCCGGATCCGCCCTGTGGAACAACGCGTGCAGCCCACCGTGGAAAACGTGTAAACTACCATCGGTAGATAACTATATTGAGGAAAGCATGGTTGTTAAGCGCTTAAGAAAAGAGGACCGCCGCGTTCAGCTGCTGGAAGTTGCGCGTGGGATCGTCCGCCAGCAAGGCACGGAGGCACTGACGCTGGGCTATCTGGCTGAACGGGCCAACGTGACAAAGCCCATCCCCTACGACCACTTCGGCGATCGCGAAGGGCTGCTGATGGCGCTGTACCAGGATTATAGCGATCGGCAGCTGGCGAAATTCCGTGAGACGCTGGCGGTAGACAGCAAAACGCTGGAAAAGACGATCCGCTTTTTCAGCGCTGCCTATATCGATTGCGCGATAACCGCCGGGCCGGAAACCGGACCGATCGCCGCGGCGCTGTCCGGTTCCCACGCGCTGCAGACGTTCCGGGAGGCCTGCGTGGCCGAATGCGCCGACTGCCTGCGCACCGCGCTTTCTCCTTTTATCGTGCTGAAAGGTGTTCAGGGTGAAGCGGTGCTGACGGCCATCATTGGTGCCGCGGACGCGCTCAGTAGCGCCGCGGGTAACGGCGTCCTCGCCCGAAATGTGGCGGAAGATATGCTCAGCGGCGCCATCTCCGGCGTGCTGGAGACCTACGCCAATAGCACAAAATGATCGTAGAAGGCGGATTGACACCTAAATTACCAATAGTAATATAGGTGTCAGTTCACTCCCCTGTTGAGGTTGCTATGTCTGCTACAAACGTCATCAAGAATGCGCTGATCGTGACGGCTCACCCTGTCGAAAATTCGTTATCCCATTCACTGGCAGATCGCATTGCCGGAAAGCTTCGCGAACAAGGCATGCAGGTCGAGATTGCCGACCTGCATGCCGAAGGCTTTAATCCGGCCATGTCTCGCCCCGATCTGGATCTGTATCACGGTGATGCCAGCGCCCTCCCCGACGATATTCTACGCGAGCAGCAGCGCGTCGAGCGTGCGGATATGCTGGTGTTTGTCTTCCCGGTGTACTGGTGGTCGGTTCCCGCGCTGTTGAAAGGCTGGTTCGATCGCGTACTGACCCTGAACTGGGCGTATAAGGTGGCCGACGACGGCCGGATCGTGGGCAACTTACGGGATGTTTCCGTTCGCCTGATTGCCACTGGCGGTAGCGATCTCACCGGATTTGATAAACACGGCTATTCGACGGCGATTCAGACGCAGATAATCGAAGGGGTATTTGGCTTCTGCGGGTTGAAGAACGTTAAGCTCGATATCCTCTACCAGGCAGACACGGCGACGCCTGAGCAGGTTGAGGATTTCCTGCAAAGCCTCGGCAATATTAAATAATATCAGCCAGTGAACTTTATATCATCCGGGCGCAGCAGCACTGGCTCACAGCCACAGGGGAAAGCCCGGCAATCTTTGTCCATTGTCTGCCTGACTCCTTTAAACTTCATGTGCTGGCTCTGGTGCACTGAGAGCCATCAACCCCGTATTAGCCAATCCGGAAGAATTCAGAGCCATTCTGATAAAATAGAGCAGACATCCCGGCCTTCATTTAGCACTACGAGTGCAGGTGGCAGGGCGGTAGAAAATGATTTCAGGGTCACCTTCATCAAGGTTGTCTATGTAACCGCTTGGTCTGAAGCCCAACCTGACAAACAACTCCTGCATCTGCCTGTTCGACATGTTGGCGGACCCGAACAATTTCGAGTCGGTGAAAGCTGACTCGAAATGTCTAACAATTGCTGTGCCTAACCCCTGGTTACGATATTCTACGCCTACCATCACCATCTCAATAAAAGGCTGGTCAAAGAAATGGCGCGTTAATACGCCGTAAGCGACCACCCGATTATTTACCTCTGCAACACAACAGCACGCCGACCCGAGCCAGTAACGAATTTGGTCACGTCGCGCCATGCTCTCTGCGGCAACTGAGTCGATGGCGCAAAGCGCCTCATAGTCATCAATACTGGCTGAACGTACGCACATGATCTCATCTTCTCCGTAGTAGCCAACTGCAATAGTTGTCAGAGTCCGAAGTAGGCTTTCTGAAACTTAATCGCAATAAACTGTTTTTTCATTGTGTTACGGAACTCCCTTTTTATACTTGACCATCATAATAAAAAGTTGAAGACAGTTCTCTAAAGAAGAAAATGTGACATTTTAAATTTGCAATAACACGTTGCACCTACTGATGTTGGTGTATTGAAGAGAATCTCTCACCAGGGCTATAACTGGACACGATAGTTGCGTTAACAGCGAAATAAACAAAGGTCATTGCATGGTTAAGTCAGTTCAGCCAACAACCCCCCTCACCACCACCGACACCTTCGGCGGCGTGGGCGTATCTGTAGCGAACGACTGACAAACAGAACCTCATCCCCGCCAATCTGGACGGGGAAATGTGTCTCCGTTCATCACCTTCTGAATGGAGAAAGAAAATGGTTTCATCTGACAATGCTCTCTTAGTTATCGACATGCAGCAGGGACTGTTCAATGACCCGGTTTCCCCCTGTTCCGCCGATGCCGTTCTGGCAAATATCCGTTTGTTAATAGCCAAAGCGCGTCACGCGCAGGTGCCCGTCTTTTTTGCCCGCCATACCGGGCCTGATAACTCTCCGTTTTCAGAGAAGAGTCCGTTAACAAGCCTGCTACCCGAACTGGAGGTGAAGCGTGAGGTGGATGTTGTTTTCACAAAGCGCTATCCCAGCTGTTTTCGGGATACCGTATTGCAGCGTGAACTTAATCAGAGAGGCATCAAACAGCTGGTCATTGCCGGGATGAAGACAGAGTTTTGTGTCGATACCACTTGTCGGATTGCACCGGAACTGGGTTTCAGGACGGTATTGATTTCAGATGCACATACCACAATTGATAATGAATATTTATCTGCCAATGACATCATTACTCATCACAACAGCACGCTGGCAGGCCCATTCGTGACGCTGTCGACTGCCAGTGACTGGCATTTTAATACGGTCAGTTGAGTCAGCGGGATCTTGTCTATCTTGCCCGGCTCGCCTTTACGCGCGCCGGGCACCGGAGAGTATCTCTACAGGGTAAAACCACCGTCACCCACCTGCGCCTGAGCGTACCATTTCATCAGCTCGGCGGTGCCGGGCGCGTTTTCCGCCGGTGACCATGGGGCGGTATCGTGCTCAGCCACGGGCTGGTAACCGCCGTGTTTTACCTCAAAAATAACGCCGCCTTTATCAAGCGACAGCACGGCATGCCAGGTCCCTGCGTCCATCTCCAGCACCCTGCACTCTTCACCTAACACAACGCGCTGGGTCACGGTACCGTTGTCATCAAAATTCAGCACCAGAAAGCGGCCGCTAAGCGCGGTCAGCAGTTCAAACGTGTGCGGGTGGCGATGGGGACGAACATAGGTACCGGGCTCCATCGCAATGGCCAGACGCTGCACCGGGTCGCTCAGTTCAGGATGTAAATTACGATGCGCGCGTAAGCGAGGGGAATTTGCGGCCTGCTCGCTCTGTTGCTGCAGGTCACTGAAAGTAATTTGTTTCATATACACCTTTATGAATGGGGTCAGCTGACGGCAACCCGCTTGCCGCAAGACGTTATACCATTTGGAACAGTCGCTGAGCCATGGCATTTGTGAAACAAAACGCTGCCTGAGTTATCGGACTGTGGCTGTTATAAGGCTTCAAAGAATTGAGACGGACTCATCCAGCCAGCCGGGAAGATATTCTCTGTACCACTTAAGGTAGAGATTCAAATCAGGCTTTTTCCTTTCGTTCAGCAATAATACGACTTCCGTGACAATCCAGGCTTTGGCGATTGTGATTTCTCTGGCTAACCTGTCTGCAACTAAGTGCCCGGCAAAAAAACAGTAGCGTTCAGCAAGCTGTAAAATGCTTTGTCCTGTGCCCAACCCTTTTACCAGCGGGGCAAGGTCGATAGCCGGACTACCCGTACCGAACCTTTCCCAGTCAAAAAGGACCACATCGCCGTTTTCTCTTTTGCCCCAGTTACCGGCATTGGTATCCCCTGATATTAAACATTCCTGGCTGAACAAAACGCTGCCTGCCTGTTGAAAACACCGCATCTGCCGGGCAGCGCGGTTCGGCAATTTTAAAAGAGACAGGGCTTTTTCAAGCGCTGAAGCAGACCAGCCGTGGGTATGATAAATCCATGCAGGATCGGCAGAATAATTGTGAAGAGCAGAAAGTCGTCTCAAGATTTCATCACCAGCGACCTCCTCCTGGGAAACCTTGTGAGGAACGTATTCCAGCCACAGACTGCGTCGGTGTGGATCGGCGTGCAGCAGTCGAGGAGATTCAACAACGCCGCGAAGGGGTTCCGCCACGCGCTCATAAAAGCAGTATTCAACATCACTAACAGGGCATTTTTCTATTATCTGCTTGCCCTGTTGATTCGCAAAAAGGCGAACCTCTGCTTCGCCCATTCTGGATAAGTTCCCGGTAGACATACCATCCTCATACGACATATTCGGTTTCTGATCGTAAGTATAGCGTCATGTTAACAACGAGATGTTGAGTAAAACTCACACTAATTCTCACTATTTATCGTTTTTCAAACACGTTGGTCTTGAAATACCATCCGCACATCCCTGGGATATATTTATCACGTCTAAAAATAATGAATACCAAGCCTGTATGGAGCACCTATGACACTCGATGTTTTATTCCGTGTGACGAAAATTATCGCGGCACATAAAAACAGTACCGGTGAAAGTTTACATGAAATAATAAAGATTCTTTCAGCAGAAAAAGAGAGCTCAGAAGCACTGTCACCCTTTATCCATCGGCTGCATCTGCTCTCTTTCGCTCAGGGCAATCCAGGCAACGCCGAGGAGCTGCTGGCAGCGCATTTACCAAAAGATGACGGGCTCCTCCCGCTGCTTGACTTCGCGGACTGGCCCCGGGTGCGTTACGCCGCGTCGGGCGAAGTGCAGACGCCAGAATCAGAGGAGTATTTCCGTAAAATGACCTCGGCTGCTAATCTGTTACGTTCAGCGCTGATCGATGCCGAACGCGCCAAGGGAACGCCTGCGCTGTATATTCTCGATAAATTACTCAACCTGAATAGCGCCCTGCCGGAAAGATATAGAAAAATGGCAAACATTCCCTACGCGTAAATACATTTAATATGCAGGACATCCGGTAAGGAATATCCTGCATTGATATTGTTAAAGCCGTTTTTCATCGTATTCAAGACAGACGATATCCAGGGCGGGAACAACCGGCGAGTTAAGGTTAAGCCAGTTCAGCAGCCGTTCAATACTCTGCGCTCGGAGCGAATTTTTCGGCCAGACAAGATAGTAGCCGTCTCCCGTGGCGATGGCTTCCCTGAAGGGCAATGCGAGCAAGCCACTTTTCAGGGCTTCCAGCGTGAGACGAAGGTCCGCCATCGCGACGCCGTGTCCGTTCATGGCGGCCAGGCTTCCCTGCTCCAGGGTGTCGAACACTATTCCGCCGCTTACGTCGAGCCCCGGAAATAACCCCGTCCTTTTCAGCCAGCGGCGCCAGTCACGTCGGTCCGGGGAGGGATGAATAAGATCGCACTGCGGAAGATGCTGCCGGGCTGATTCAAGCAAGGATGGGGTGCAAACCGGAACAAGCCATTCACTGAAAAGCAGCTGGCTCTCTGTTGCTTCGCCAAAATAGCCATTACCGAGGAGGATCGCGCAATCGTAAGGCTCACGGCTGAAGTCAACCGTGTCGAAGTCCATCCAGACGCTGGCAATTTCGATTTTGGGTTTCGCATGGTTCTCGCGAAAGGATTTGAGAACGTTCAGAAGCCATCGCATCGTCAGGGTGCTGGGTGCCTTAAGACGCAGAAGGTGATTTTCACTTTTGAATGCGCGGCAGGCCCACTCGATGCTGGTGAAGCTTTCGCTAAGATGACCGGCCAGAATGCGCCCGGCATCACTGACCTCGACTCTCGGGCCTTGCCGCTTAAAGAGCTCACAGTCGAACCACATTTCAAGCGTCCGGACATGTCTGCTGACCGCCCCCGGCGTGATGTTGAGCGCTTCAGCGGCCTTGCTGAAGGAGTTCAACCGCGCGGCAACTTCAAACGCGCGCAGGGCATACAGTGGAGGTAAGGACATAATTTCCCTTTCGGTGAGGTTTATTCATGCTGTGGTTTTATCGGTACCCGGCGACGTATCCACCTCGTCCTCGGGCGGGAACGCCAGCAGTAACTCCCTGAGCAGGGACTCAAGCTGCGAGCGCTGTGCGTCAGATAAGTTTCTCAGCAGCGCATTTTGCGTTTGGGTATGAACGAGCAGCGCCTGTTCGATACGCTCCAGCCCGAGGGACGTCAGGCTTACGAGGGTGCTGCGCTTGTCATCGGGATCGGCAACTCGCCGGATAAGCCCCTGTTGTTCGAGGTGCGTGAGCCGGTTCGTCATCGCCCCGGAGGTGATCAGCAGCGATTTATACAGCTGCGTGGGCGAAAGACAGTACGGCTCTCCGGCGCGACGCAGCGTGGCGAGTACGTCAAATTCGCCCTCGCGAAAGCCAAACGGCGCCATGGCCTGCGCGCGTTTTTTCCCCAGATGCTTCATTAGCCTGAGCATTCGGCCAAAGATTTTCATCGACGAGGCGTCCAGTTCAGGCATGGCGCGGCTCCACTGGTCGACGACGAAGTCTACATGGTCTTTCATTTTCACCCCTGATGGCGTGGGAATTTATCGTGTTGTGCGGTACATCTTACACAAAAATACATTTTATCTTAACGTTAAGATAAATGCTCGCGGCGATTTGCCCGGGCTATTCACAACCGAAAAGGATTCCATGTTGAAACGCACGTCTCCAGTACTCTTCGCCCTTATCGCGTTTATCGTCGGGTTGAACCTGCGCCCCATTCTGGCATCTGTCGGGCCGCTTTTTTCCGTGCTCCAGCGCGAAGCGGGACTGACGGCCACACAATTCAGCCTGCTGACCACCCTGCCGGTCGCGATGATGGGTCTGGCCGCCCTGTGCGGCCCCTGGCTGTTAGCCAGAGTCGGTGCCGTCCGGGGGATCGCGATCGGTCTTTTCATCCTGCTGGTGGCCTGTTTATTACGCGGGTTGAGCGCTTCGCTGGCGGGGTTGATGGGCACCGCGTTACTGGGCGGGGCCAGCATCGGCACGATCCAGGCGTTAATGCCCGCCCTGATTAAAAAAGAGTATGCCCAAACGGCCAGCACGGTCATGTCGCTGTTCAGCACGGGCATTATGGCGGGTGCGGCACTAGCCGCCGCCAGCGCCGAACCGTTGTTTTCGTGGCTGACGCTGAAACCGGCGCTGGCCATGGCAGGCCTGTTGGCACTGCTTGCGCTGATGCTGTGGCTGGCCCTCGTAACGCGTTCGCAAAGTGAAAATACGGCCCGCGAAGCCGTTACGCTCACCGCCTCCCGGACAGGGTTACTGCTGCTCTTTTTCGGCGTCGGGACGGGAGCCTATACGCTGGTGCTCGCCTGGCTGCCTCCGCTCTATATTCAGGCGGGATGGTCCGCACGCAGCAGCGGCTATATGCTGGCCTGGCTGACGTTAACCGAGGTGGTCGCAGGGTTTGCCGTCTCCGCGCTGATTGGTAAATTCCCCGACCGCCGCGTTCCGCTGATTACGGTCCTGTTGCTGCTGCTGGCAGGATTACTGTGTCTGGTCTTTGCGCCGGGCACCACGCCGGTGTTATCAACACTGCTGCTTGGCACAGGGATCGGCGCCCTCTTCCCGCTGTCGCTCATCGTCACCTTCGATCACGCCCGCACGCCCGCGCAGGCCGGGAAGCTATTGTCTAACGTTCAGGGAGGGGGATATATGATTGCTGCGCTAATGCCGTTAATTGCGGGGATTGTTCGCGACAGCGCTGTTTCACTAACCAGCGCATGGCTGGTCATGAGCGCGGGTGTTATCCTGCTGATCGTCATCGCGCTGAAGTTTAAACCCGTCGTGAAAGCGCAACCGCGGTGAATGCGGTACCCGATTTGAGAGCCGTACTATAAATTTTCCAGCCAATTAAGGAGTGGATATGTCGCAGACGTTACCGGGAATTGATGTCTTATTTATCGCCGGCTTCGGGCCTATTTCGCAGAGCACCGACGCCAGCACCGCGTTTTATGTCCAAACGCTCGGTTTGCCGCTGAAGCCGATGGAAGGAAATGCCGACTATCTGCTCACTGAAGAGAGCCAGTTGCCGGGCGCGAAGCATTTTGCCGTCTGGCCGCTCTCACAGGCGGCAACCTCCTGTTTTGGCGAAGCGCACTGGCCCTCTGAATACCCGATACCGCAGGGATGGATTGAATACGAGGTGCAGGACCTGGATTCCGCTACCCGCATTCTGAGCGAAAAAGGCTATCGCCTGCTGGTGCACAACCGCATCGAACCGTGGGGACAGACCGTTACTCGCCTGCTCAGCCCGGAGGGCCTGCTGACCGGCCTGACAATCACGCCGTGGCTGCGCGGGTAAACGGAATTTATTGTGGCGCCGGTTACAGTGAGTCAACTGACTGCTATTTTGCATCGAGCCGGTAATGATTTAAATATTATCGGCCACCTCCTTCAGGCAGCCCAAAGTTAAATATCGCCCCTTACGTCAAATTATAAAAAAATTACCAAAACTGGCAGTTGATTCTTATTTGTGTGGCTTTTAACATTTCCCTGCAACTCATTGATTAATTTGTTTTAGGGAAATAAAAATGACAAGAAATATTGTTGCGGGAATGATGATGGCCGCGTTTTCAGGGGCGGTATATGCAGGTACCTCACAAGTCACACCGGATATTTCACCGGAAAGCTTCACGGTTTCAGCGTCCGCCGGGATGCTGAGCGGAAAATCTCACGAGATGGTTTATGACGAAGTCACAGGAAGAAAAGTTAGCCAGCTGGACTGGAAAATAAAAAATGTCGCTATTCTGAAAGGCGATATTTCCTGGGACGCGTACTCATTCTTGACGCTGAACGCCCGCGGCTGGACCTCTCTGGCATCAGGCTCAGGTCACATGGATGACTATGACTGGATGAATGCCAAACAATCCTCCTGGACAGACCATTCAAGCCATCCTGCGACCAACGTGAACTATGCCAATGAATACGATCTCAACGTAAAAGGCTGGATCTTCCAGGGCGATAATTATAAAGCGGGCATCACCGCAGGTTATCAGGAAACCCGCTTCAGCTGGACGGCGACCGGTGGTTCTTACAATTACGACAACGGCGCCTATCAGGGGAATTTCCCGGCAGGCGAACGCGGCATTGGTTATAGCCAGCGCTTCTCTATGCCGTATATTGGCCTGGCAGGACAGTACCGCTTTAATGACTTTGAATTTAACGCCCTGTTCAAATTCAGTGACTGGGTTCGCGCGCATGATAACGACGAGCACTATATGCGCGATCTGACCTTCCGCGAGAAGACTTCTGATTCCCGCTATTATGGCGCATCCGTTGATGCCGGATATTACGTGACGCCGCACGCCAAAGTTTTTGCTGAATTTACCTATAGTAGTTACGAAGAAGGTAAAGGCGGTACGCAGATTATTGATACCAATACCGGGCAGTCCGGCTCTATTGGCGGGGACGCTGCGGGAATTTCTAACCACAACTATACCATTACAGCGGGTCTGCAATATCGCTTCTAATTCAGACGTTAAAACAGACCAGGCCCCTTACGGGGCCTGAGATTGATGACAAACCCTGCCATCAACATTTTTGCCGGGTGGCGCTGCGCTTACCCGGCCTACATTTCACACCGGGCGAAACCCACAAATTGCACTGTGTCAGCAGTCTGAAATTTCGGTTTCGGGTAAATCGATGATAACCAGTGTGCCAAAGCTGCCGATTTCCACCGTATGAGGCACGCCCGCTTTGGCTATATAAAGCTCGCCCGAGCTTACAGAGATTTTTTTGCCGTTAACACTCAGTTCCAGACGACCGTCAATGACCAGTAATCCCTCGTCGTACTCATGCACCTCTTCAGTGACCGAGCGCTCATCCATTCGCAGAATTTTGAGATTTGTTTCCCCAACGCGGCCTAGTACATGAGAGCGCCAGGCCTCATTTAATGCATCTGCTTCAGTCTTAAGGTCATAAAGCGACATACGGTCGTTTCCTTTGATATTCGTATGGAGCATTTATGCCATATAAATTCTCTTTCGCTATATAACAAATCGGGGAAAACAAGGCGAAAAACAGACTAAAGAAAGGCCATCAGGCCCGCTCCAATCGAAGACGCTTAGCTTTCCAGGGCAGCCAGAATCGCTGCTTCCATTTTCTCGGGCTTTGTCATCGGTGCAAAGCGCTTGAGAGGTTCCCCGCTGCGTCCGATCAGGAACTTCGTAAAGTTCCACTTAATACGCCCGCCCAGCACGCCGGGCAGTTCGTTTTTCAGATAACGAAACAGCGGGTGCGCTTCAGTTCCATTTACCTCTACTTTCTCGAACATCGGGAAACTGACGCCGTAGTTGATGTAACAGGTTTTTGAAATATCATCGGCACCACCGGGTTCCTGCTTACCGAACTGGTTGCAGGGGAAGCCAAGCACCACCAGCCCTTGTGCCCCGTATTTCTTGTATAGCGCTTCAAGCCCGGCGTACTGAGGCGTGAAGCCGCACTGGCTTGCCGTATTCACGACCAAAACCACTTTACCCGCGTAGTCGGCCATAGGGATCGGTCGGCCATCCAGGCTGGTCGCTGTAAGTTGGTAAAAGCTAGTCATATAATGCAGAACCTGTTCTGTCCAAATCCAGGATTTGGATACAAAAATTATCGTATCGCCAAACAATTTTGACTGTACTGTAAAATATAACATGAAATTTTATTTATTCTTCACGCATGCAGCCAACACGAATTGTATAATGAGGAAACAATGGTTGCATCATTATTTTATTGTTGAATATAAATAACTTTGGTGAAAGCGCCATTACATCATAGATGTTATCTAGAATTAATCTAAAATTACTTTTAAATACAGGAGCATATGCATCATCCGCTATTACATAAACATCTTCATGGCCAAATGCCAGTTCATACAACCTTTCATCCACGAGTTCAAAATCAGTAAAATCCATTTGCGACCACAATAGCCCTTCGTTATGAAAGGGATAGCGATGAAAAGTATCTATCGCAACGCAAAGCCTTTCTCCTTCGATAATTTCAAAATCGCCACTCAACGCCGCTTGGCATTCAGAAAACAATGACATATCAACCCCTTAGAAATCTTAATTTTATCTATTATATTCTCTTAATGGGCTTGTAAATTCAAGGATGATTAAAAATTTGCGTCACATGAAACCGTTCTGGTAAATGAGGTACGGGATGAGGCAATAAAGGATCGTAATACACACCGTCGTGGCAAGCAATCCAGTGGCGCACTCCATTTTTAACATTATTCCAGCGCCCATGAAATATACCATCGATTGTAGGTTCGCTAGTCCCAGCGTGTCTTCTAAACGAAACGTTCTCTAACCCGATATACAGCAAAAATCTTTTCATTTGCGCAAGATTGACACGCTTATATTTATCGCAGAAACCATTTCCCATCGCAATTGTTAACGTTTCCTCATAACTCTTTTGCAGTAAACGGGCCATTACGGCAATACCACACCCTTCTTTTTTGCATGGCTGCATTACATGCATATAGGTCATATTAAGTTCTCCTAAGCTTGATGTTTGGCGTATGAGTAGGTCATTATTCAGAGAGGGATATTCAATTCAGTGAGGCTGCTCCTCTTTTAAACCACTCCCTCTCACTTGTTTTAGAATTCTATAATTGTTTCAATGAATAAGAATTAGAGACACTGGATCCATCGCTATAAATCTCTGTGATAATGACTTTTTTACCCTCGATAGAATATCTTACCGTACTGTCCGCCGGATCATCCCTCCAGCGACCGGTACTCTCAGGATTATCTGAAGCCCACATAACCTGATCGCCAATGAGTTTGCATTTGATTGCCCAACGGGTACCATCGTTTTGTCTGATGTAATGTACATAAGCAATGCCGGATTCAACCTTATCCAGCTGCATGATCTTATGGTCGCGGCCAAACATTGCCGCTGAAGCAGCCTTGCAAATCTCACCAACCGTGACTTCAGAAGCTTCTGCTGGCGCAGTAAATATCAGAGGGACAAGAAGTAAAAATTTTTTCATCCGAATCATCCATTTTTTATTTTCATAAATTACGTTTAACACCTATTTTATTATCGGCTCTGTGACGCATTCCTTGACAACAATAAAGCGTTGCGACGTCAAACTGGTTAAGAAACCACCACCCCGACTCAACCAGCTGTTAAATTTCTGCAACGGATTGCCTGAGGCAAATTAAGTGAGTAATATCCGCTCTTTCGGGTAAAGAAAAATGTCTGTAACCGATTCACTTCTCGCTTTCTCCTTCGCTTCACTCTTGCTCACCCTCACCCCGGGCCTGGACACGGCTCTCATTCTTCGGACAGCCTGTGCTGAAGGGGGAAAAAAAGCGTTTCAGGCTGCACTTGGCATTGATGCTGGCTGTTTTATATGGGGAGCGCTGGTTGCGCTGGGTCTGGGTGCTCTGCTGGCGGTTTCAGAACTGGCTTACACGGTGCTGAAAGTTTGTGGTGCCGCCTACCTAAGCTGGCTGGGCTTGCAGCTGCTTATACGCCCCCGGACGTCCTTCAGTCACAGCGATAGCAATGCCGCTTCCCGGGGAAACTGGTTTATCAGAGGGATGCTTGGGAATGTGCTTAATCCCAAAATGGGTATTTTCTATGTCTCTTTTTTGCCTCAGTTTATACCTGCCGGACATTCCCCTTTTCTCTGGACGTTTTTCCTCGTCGGCATCCACGTAACAATCGGGACGATGTGGTCAGCCACGCTCATCGTATCCACGCATTTTGCGTCGGCGATGTTGAAAAAAAGGCGCGTTGTCACCGCTATGGACAGGGTGACAGGAGGATTGTTTTTATGCTTCGCGGCTAAACTTGCTCTGGGTTCGAGATAAGCTCACTACGTCCGCTTCTCCCGCGAAGCGGACCTTCCACCTTACACCGCCGACTTCGGCCGTAAATTCTCGTCAAACGTCAGCCGTTTCCGCTCAGGCTCAACCTCGCGCAGCGGCTCCACCTGATGCATCGTCAGCTTGCAGCGTTCGACCAGCACCTGATACTCCCGCGTGCCCTGCTGTTTCCAGGCCAGCTCCTGCTCGCTCAGCTCGCGGATCGCTTTGGCCGGGCTGCCGATAATTAAATGGTTGGCGGGCATTTCCGCTTTCGCCTTCACGAACGCCGCCGCGCCGACGATGCTGTTTTCACCGATGACCGCGCCGTCCATCACCACCGCGTTCATGCCCACCAGCGCATTGCGGCGGATAATGCAGCCGTGCAGAATGGCGCTGTGGCCGATATGCCCGTCCTCTTCCACCACCGTGTCCTGCTCCGGGAAGCCGTGCATCACGCAGTTATCCTGAATGTTCGCACCGTCTTTCACCACGATACGACCAAAGTCTCCGCGCAGGCTGGCATTCGGGCCGACATACACGCCTTTGCCCAGAATCACGTCGCCAATCAGCACCGCCGTTGGGTGAACATAGCTCTCGTCCGGCACCACCGGCGTCAGGCCGTCAATTTGATAAACAGGCATCTTCACTCCTTATGCGCTCGTAAGACCACCAAAGCGTTGATAGTAGAGCGTGCCGGGCACGGGCAGTTCGCCGACGGAGGTTTCGCCCTTCTCGCTGACAAACGCCAGCGCCCCCGGTGCCACACGCTGATAAATATTGATGCAGAGCTGTCGGGCGCTTTGTCCCGCCCAGTGCGCAGGCAGTAACTCTTCCGGCAGCAGCGGGTCTTTCAACACCACGCGACGATAAAAGTGAATCAGTAACAGCTGGATCTGGAAGCAGCGTTCCGGCGTCAGTTCCTCCGGCGCGGCCTCTTTCAGCAGCGGCAGCAGCGGGCGGAACGAGCTGATAAACGTCTCGTACATCGCGTTTTGCTCGGTCAGCTGCCAGCACTCTTCTACCCGTGAGCGCAGTGCGGCGCGGGAGAGCGCCAGCGGCGAATGGGCTTCAAAGAAAATCACGTTTTCCGCCACGCCGGCATCGTGAAGCAGAGACTGCACGTCCGCCAGATGCTGCGACGGCGAGGCCATCAGGCTCGGCGCCAGCGTGCCAAACCCCTGCCAGATAAGCTGTTTTTTAACGTCGGCAAGGGTGTTTTTATCCAGCCCCTCGGAGAGCAGCAGTAACCATTTGCCATCCCACGCGGGCAGTTCCGCGCGGTAGATCTTGTTTTCCGCGCGACGCGTCAGGCGCAGGCCTTTATCGCTCAGACGGTAAAAGCTGCGCCGCCCGATGCGCGAGACGTCCAGCCAGCCCTCTTTGTTGAGGCGAAACAGCGCGGTACGCACGAAGCGTTCACCAAACCCCATGCCTTCCAGCAGGGCCGCCAGGCTGCCGAGCCAAATCTCACCGCCGCGATGGGAAAGCGCGTCACCGTATAACGAGGAGATAAGCGAAGTCCCGCTGACGGGAACGGAGCTGACCGCGTGCTGGATAAAGGCATCGAGTTTATTCATGTGATTCATTCTGTTGTTATTTTTGTCCTGGATGAATCATAGCATACGAATTTGGGGTGTACCCTCACCCTAACCCTCTCCCAAAGGGAGAGGGAATTTAATACACCCTCTCCCTTTGGGAGAGGGCTGGGGTGAGGTAAATTCAACCGTTGGCTGCCACTTTACGCAAATCAAACACCCGGCAGGCTTTCCCCTCCGAGCGCGGAATGCTGCCGCAGTTGACGATCGTCACGTCGGTGGAAATCCCGACCATCGATTTGATCCGGTGGCGCAGCTGGTGGCACACCTGACAGCGCTGCTCGTGGGTCAGCGTCAGGCTGCTCTCTTTCAGCTCCACCTTCACGGAAAGTGAATCAAGATGGCCGCGGCGGTTCACCTCCAGCTGGTAGTGCGGAGAGAGATGTTCGAACTTCACAATCTCCTCTTCCAGCTGCGACGGGAAGACGTTGACGCCGCGGATGATCAGCATATCGTCACTGCGACCGCTGATGCGGTCCATACGACGCATGCTGCGCGCGGTCGCCGGCAGCAGACGCGTCAGGTCGCGGGTGCGGTAGCGGATCACCGGCAGCGCCTCTTTGGTCAGCGTGGTGAACAGCAGTTCGCCCTGCTGACCGTCATCCAGCGGCGTGCCGTCGTTCGGGTTGACGATCTCCGGGTAGAAGTGGTCTTCCCAGATGGTTGGGCCGTCGACGGTTTCGATACACTCCATCGCCACGCCCGGCCCCATCACTTCGGAAAGGCCATAAATGTCCAGCGCCGTAATGCCCAGGCGTTTTTCAATTTCGCGACGCATGGCCTGCGTCCACGGCTCGGCGCCGAAAACGCCCACGCGCAGGGAACAGCCGCTGGCATCGCCGCCCATCTGGCGCTCAAGCTCTTCAATCAGGTTAAGGCAGTAGGATGGCGTCACCATGATCATGTCCGGCTGGAAATCACGGATCAGCTGGGCCTGTTTCTCCGTCTGGCCGCCGGACATCGGGATCACCGTCGCCCCTAAACGCTCGGCGCCGTAGTGCGCCCCCAGCCCGCCGGTAAATAGGCCATAGCCATACGCCACGTGAATTTTGTCCTTCGCGCTGCCGCCTGCGGCGCGCAGAGAGCGGGCCACCAGGTTGGCCCAGTTGTCGATGTCGTTTTGCGTGTAGCCAACGACGGTCGGTTTGCCAGTGGTGCCGGATGAGGCGTGAATGCGCACCACCTGCTCCATCGGCACGGCAAAGGTATCGAACGGATAGTTATCCCGCAGGTCCTGCTTGGTGGTGCACGGGAATTTACGGATATCCGCCAGCTCTTTGAAATCGTCAGGGTGAACGCCCGCGGCGTCAAACTTGCGTTTGTACATCGGCACGTTGTTATAGGCGTGGTGCAGCGTCCATTTCAGACGCTCGGTTTGCAGCGCCTGTAACTCGTCAAGGGAGGCCGTTTCAATCGGATCAAGCTTTGTTGTATTTGTCATTGTAGGGTACTCACATTGTTTTTATGCTCAAACACGCTCAAGGATCATGGCAATGCCCTGACCCACACCGATGCACATCGTACACAGCGCGTAGCGCCCGCCGCGTCGGTGCAGTTCATTGCTCGCGGCCAGCGCCAGCCTGGCACCGCTCATCCCCAGCGGGTGGCCCAGCGCAATCGCGCCACCGTTCGGGTTGACGTGTGCGGCATCATCCGGCAACCCCAGCTGACGCAGCACGCCCAGCGCCTGCGCGGCGAACGCTTCGTTAAGCTCAATCACGTCCATATCGTTAATACTGAGCCCGGCGCGCTCCAGCACCTTACGCGTGGCGGGTACCGGGCCGAGCCCCATCAGACGTGGCTCCACGCCTGCCGTTGCCATCGCCACGATCCGCGTGCGCGGGATTAACCCCTGTGCCAGTGCCATCTGCTCGCTGGCGACGATCAGCGCCGCGGCGCCGTCGTTAACGCCGGAGGCATTTCCCGCCGTGACCACCCCGTTCTTGCGGAACGGCGTTTTTAGCCCGGCGAGCTGCTCGAGCGTGGTGTCCGCGCGCGGATGTTCATCCATGCTGAACTCTGTGACCGCGCCCTTTTTACCCGGCACCTGCACCGGCACGATCTCCTGCGCCAGAATGCCGTTCTGCTGCGCCCGAGCGGTACGCTGCTGGCTGCGCAGCGCGAACGCGTCCTGATCGGCACGACTAATATTTAACAATTCAGCTACATTCTCTGCCGTTTCCGGCATAGTGTCAGTTCCGAATTGCTGATGCATGAGCGGATTCACAAATCGCCAGCCGATGGTGGTATCAAAGATTTCCGCCTGACGCTGAAACGCGGCGGTGGCTTTGCCCATCACAAACGGCGCGCGGGACATCGACTCCACGCCGCCCGCGATCAGCAGGTCGCCGTCGCCTGCCTTAATGGCGCGTGCGGCAAAACCAATCGCGTCCAGCCCCGACCCGCACAGGCGGTTAATGGTGGTCCCGGAGACCGTCTGAGGCAGACCGGCCAGCAGCGACGACATACGCGCCACGTTGCGGTTATCTTCCCCCGCCTGGTTGGCGCAGCCGTAAATCACGTCGTCAACCCGCTCGAGGTCGAGTTGCGGATAGCGGGCCAGCAGCGCGCGCAGCGGCACGGCGCCGAGATCGTCGGTTCTGACCGCAGAAAGCGCGCCGCCGTAGCGCCCCACCGGCGTTCGAACGCCATCACAAATAAATGCGTCACGCATCAGGCCTCTCCTGTCACGCTGCCGCCGATGCGGTGAGATTTCCCGCGAAAAAGGGCGACGGTTTTCTGTTGTTGGTTTTGGATCTCAATGTCGTACACGCCGGTCAGCTTGCCCTGATGCATCACCCGCGCGGTGGCGGTGAGCGTGTCCCCGGCAAAGCCCGGACGCAGAAAATCAATCGAGCAGCCTGAGGCCACCGCCGCCAGCCCCTGGCTGTTGCAGGCGTAGGCAAAGGCGGTATCTGCCAGGGAAAACAGCTGCCCACCGTGGCAGGTTTTATGGCCGTTAAGCATCTGCGGGGTGATGGTCATGGTCACCACCGCGTAGCCGTCGTCCATGTCGACGATGTCCATCCCCAGCGCCTGCGCGCAGGCGTCCCGTTCGTACATGACGCGGGCGTTATGCCAGGCGTTATGACTCATAGCTACTCTCCAGAAGCGCGCGCTGGCGCAGCAGTGAACAGGGGCGATAGCGTTCTTCGCCGTAATGGCGCTGCAGGTTCTCCAGCAGGGTCAGCAGGCGCTGCCAGCCCAGACGCTCGCCCCAGCCAATCGGGCCGCTCGGGTAGTTCACGCCGAGGCGCATGGCGGTATCAATATCCTTCTCGCTGGCGACCCCTTTTTGCAGGGCATCCAGCGCTTCGTTGGCAATCATCGCCACCGTGCGCCAGATCAGCAGGCCGGGATAATCGGCAATTTGCACCACCCGTTTTCCCTGCTGCTGCAGGTAACGGATGACTTTTTGCGTCGCGGTATGGGGGTTGCTGGCCGCCGCCGCAATGACCGCCACGTCGCCCTCCATGCGGTCAACCACCACCACCGGGCCGTTAAGACGCAGCGCCAGCGCCTGCGCGGTTTCACCCTGCGTTTCAACCAGAAACACGTCATCAACTTCGGTGACACCGTCACGTCTTTTTTCCACGCGCATCGGGCTGTAGCTGTCATTCACCGCCTTGACCCACTGCACGTCGGGTTTGCCACTCTGCCAGTCGTAAACGCCCTTCCCGCTCTTTTTGCCCAGCCGTCCCGCGAGCACCAGCTCCTGCTGCACCAGCGAGGGCAGAAAACGACGCTCCTGCCAGAAGGCGTTAAATACCGAGCAGGTCACCGCAAAGTTAACGTCCTGACCAATCATGTCGGTCAACTCCAGCGGCCCCATCGGGAAGCCGCCGCCTTCGCGCAGGGCGGCGTCAATGACTTCAGGCGCAGCCACCTGCTCTTCCAGCGCGCGCCAGGCTTCGGAATAGAACGGACGCGCAACGCGGTTAACGATGAACCCCGGCGTGGACTGGCAGCGAACGGGCTGTTTCCCCCAGTTCAGCGCCAGCTCGCACAGCGCGTCGGCCACTTCCGGTGAGGTTGCCAGCCCGCTCACCACTTCCACCAGCTTCATCACCGGCGCCGGGTTAAAGAAGTGCAGCCCCGCAACGCGCTCCGGGTGGTGCACGTCCGCCGCAATCGCGGTAATGGAAATGGAAGAGGTATTGCTGGTCAGCACCGTCTGCGGCGGGCAGATCTCAGCCAGCTGCGCGAACAGCGCCTTTTTGACGTCCAGCCGCTCGGCGGCCGCTTCAATCACCAGATCGGCCGCAGCAAGCGCGTTGATATCCGCGGCCGGAAGCAGCCTGGCAAGGATCTGGCTGCCGGCATCGGCGGAAAGTTTTCCCCGCGTCACCCGGGAGGCCAGGCGCTGGCGGATCCCGTCGATGGCGCGCGAAATCGCATCGCTGGAGATGTCGTAGAGCAGAACCTGATGGCCGTGGCTGGCCGCCACTTCGGCAATGCCGGCGCCCATCGTGCCGCTGCCAATCACGGCGACAGTGCGTATGTTCAGCATCTTATTTCCCCGTAAAGTTCGGCGCGCGCTTCGCCAGGAAGGCGCTGACGCCCTCGCGGTAGTCGTCGCTGCGCCCGGCCATGCGCTGATAGTCGCGCTCGAGATCGAGCTGAGCGTCCAGGGTGTTGGTTTCTGCGGCATTAATGGCCTGCTTGATCAGCCCCAGCCCGAAGGTCGGCTGAGAGGCAAAATGCAGCGCCATCTGCTGCGCAGTAGCGGAGAGCTGGTCGTCATCCACCACCTGCCAGATCATCCCCCACGCCTGCGCCTGTTCGGCGCTAAGCTTGTCGCCGAGCAGCGCCAGCCCCATGGCGCGTGCGCGTCCGGCCACGCGCGGCAGCAGCCAGGTGCCGCCGCAGTCCGGGACTAAGCCGAGCTTGCTGAAGGCCATCACAAAGTTGGCGGAGCGCGCGGCAATCACCATGTCGCAGCCGAGCGCCAGCGTAGCCCCCGCACCCGCCGCCACGCCGTTGACCGCGCAGATGACCGGTTTCGGCAGTTTTGCCAGGCGGCGAACCAGCGGGTTGTAAAAGGTCTCAACGGACATGCCCAGATCCGGTGCCGGGCCGTTGGGGTCGACGTTGCGGTCGTTCAGATCCTGACCGGCACAGAAGCCGCGCCCGGCGCCGGTGATCAGCAGGCAGCGAACGGTGTCATCCCGCTCGGCCTGCTTCAGGCAGTCGGCAAGCTGCTGATGCATCACGTCATTGAAGCTGTTCAGACGCTCCGGGCGGTTCAGGGTGATCGTCATTACGCCCTGTTCTACTTGACTGAGAATAAATTCCACAATTAGCGTCCTTTAAAGTCGGGAGTGCGTTTTTGTAAGAAGGCATCGATGCCTTCCCGGCGGTCTTCGGTGGCAGAAAGCAGCGTAAAAAGCTGGCGTTCCTGCGCCAGCCCGGCCTGGAGCGGCACCTCCTGAGACTGGCGCAGGGCCTGTTTCGCCGCCTGCAGCGCCAGCGGCGAATGGCGGGCCATCCGTGCCGCCTGCTTCAGGGCATACTCCAGCGTCAGCGCTGCCGGGAAAACGTCGCTAACCAGCCCGGCGCTCAGCGCCTGCTCTGCACAGATACTCTCGCCGGTCAGCACCATTTTGCTGGCAAGCGATTTCCCGACGCAGCGAATAAGACGCTGGGTACCGCCCGCGCCGGGCATAATGCCGAGCGTGATTTCCGGCAGGCCGAAACGGGCGTTGTCGCCAGCGATAACCACGTCGCACAGCAGCGCCAGCTCGCAGCCCGCGCCCAGCGCGAAGCCGTTCACGGCGGCGATCATCGGTTTAGGAAACGCGTTGATTCGCGCCCACAGCTGCGGACGGATATCGTTCAGGGTGGCAGGCAGATCTTTCTCTGCCATTTCACTGAGATCGGCCCCGGCGGCAAAGCAGCGCTCGCTGCCGTAAATCACGCAGACGGCGACGTCAGCATCCGCTGCGGCGGACTCAAGCTGCTCGGCAAGCTGCGTCAGCAGCGCGTTGTTGAGGGCATTGCGCGCCGCCGGACGGTTCAGCGTCAGCTGCAGCACGCGCCCATGACGGGTAACGGTCAGTTCTCTCATGCCATCCCCTTCGCGTCAAAATCCACGATCACGTCAGCGGTTAACGGCAGCGACTGGCAGCTCAGCACGTATCCAGCGGCCAGCTCGTCCGGCTCCAGGCTGTAGTTGGTCGCCATGTCCACCTTCCCGCGCAGCACTTTGCATTTACAGGTGGCGCATACGCCGCCCTTGCAGGCATACGGCAGATCCGCGCCCTGGCGCAGGGCGGCATCAAGGATGCTTTCGTCGTCCGCCGTCAGGGTGATTTCCCGGTCGCGTCCGTCCTGACGCACGGTCACTTTCTGGCCTTCCGCCTGCACGCTAACCGCGCGCTTAGCGGCGTTTCCGGGCGTATTAAAGCGCTCGAGATGAATGGACGTTTCCGGCATCCCCAGCGCCTTCAGCGCGGCTTCCGCGTCGTCCATCATCGCTGAGGGGCCGCAGATAAAGGCTTCGTCGTACTGGCGGAAGTTGATCAGGGTTTTTGCCAGCGCCTGCAGCTTTTCGCCGTCGATGCGGCCGTAAAGCAGGTCGCTGTCCAGCCGCTCCTGGCTGAAGATGGAGACCAGCTGCAGCCGCTGCGGGTATTTGTCCTTCAGGTCCGCCAGCGCCTGGCGGAACATCATGCTCTGGCTGCTGCGGTTGCCGTAGATCAGGGTGAGATGGCTGTTCGGTTCGGTCGCAAGCGTGGCGGAGATTATCGCCAGCATCGGGGTGATCCCGGAGCCTGCCGCAATCGCCAGATAGTGACCTTCTCGTTCAGCCCGCGGCTGGTAGCCAAACAGCCCCTGAGGGACCATCACCTCAAGCGCCATGCCCGCTTTGATCTCATCCCGGGCATAGCGGGAAAAGCGCCCGCCTTCGATGGCTTTGACCGCCACGCTGATCTCGCCCGGGGCGGTACTCCGGCAGATGGAGTAGCAGCGGCGCAGCTCGTCCCCGTCAAGCTTCGTTTTTAACGTCAGGTGCTGGCCGGGGCGGAAACGGTAGGCGTCCTGCAGCGCCTGCGGCACCGCGAACGTGATGGTCACCGCATCGCGAGTTTCCGGTTCCACTTTTGCCACTGTTAATGAATGAAACGTTGTCATGGCAGCCTCAAATACATTTGAAATAGTCGAAGGGCTCACGGCATGTATTGCAGCGGTAGAGCGCTTTGCAGGCCGTCGAACCAAATTCACTGATAAGCGAGGTGTCGGTGCTGGCGCAGCGCGGGCAGCTCACCTCGGCCGGCGCGTGCGCGTGACAGCTATGACCCACGGGCGGGCTGATGCCGTACGCCCGCAGGCGCTCACGCGCGTCGGGGGTCATCCAGTCGGTGGTCCAGGCGGGTTCAAGCTGGAGCACAATGTGCACCGGGGTAAAGCCGTGCGCGGTCATCGCGTCGCGGATCGCCCCCAGCAGGTGTTCCGTTGCCGGACAGCCCGAGTAGGTGGGCGTGAAGCCGATAACCCAGCCTTCACCCTGCGCCTTCACGCTGCGCACCATGCCTAAATCGGTGATGGTTAATACCGGCACTTCCGGGTCCGGGATCTGGCTTAACAGCGACCAGATCTCAGGAATTTGTGCTGGCGCAATGTCGACGAGGCGTTGCATAGCGTTCTCCTTTACCACTGCTGACCGGGATACGCGCGCTGGAGATACTGCATTTCTGCCAGCATCGGGCCCAGATGTTCGGTATGCAGCCCCTGTTTGCCCCCGGTGCGGTACGCCGCCTCTTCGGGCACCTGCAGGCAGGCTTCATTCAGACCGGCAAAGACTTCGCTTTCCCACGGCTGGCGCAGGAGGCGCGGGTCAACCGCCACGCCGGCGTCAATCAATTCCAGCTCAACGTCATCCGCCTCAAACAGCTCCGCCGTAAAACGCCACAGGCTGTCGATGGCCTGCTGCATTTTCTGCGCGGAGGTTTTGGTGCCATCGCCCAGGCGCACCAGCCAGCCCCGGCTAAAGCGCAGGTGGTAGCGCGCCTCTTTAATCGCTTTGGCGGCGATGGCGGCAAGCTGGCTGTCGCGGCTTTGGGTCAGCCGTTCGTACAGCGCCACGTTCCAGGCATCCATCAGGTACTGGCGGGCAATCGTGTCGGCGAAGCTGCCGTTCGGCTGCTCCACCAGCAGGACATTGCAGAACTGGCGCTCGTCGCGACCAAACGCCAGGGTGTCTTCATCTCCCTGGCCTTCAAGATCTGCGGCATAGGTCAGGAAATTGCGCGCCTGACCCAGCAGATCGAGACCGATATTGGCGAGCGCAAGGTCGATTTCCAGCTCCGGCGCGTGGCCGCACCAGGCGCCCAGACGCTGGGAGAGCACCAGACCGTTGTCGCCCAGACGCAGGGCATAGGCAGTCACTAAACTCATTCTTTGCCTCACATGTGCTCGATGCCGTCGAGGATGGTGTAAAACGTCGGGTGGCGGTAAACCTTGCTTTCCGCCGGGTCGAAGAACTCGCCGCTCTCTTCGGGCTGAGAGGCGACAATCTCGCTCGCCTTAACCACCCAGATAGAGCACCCTTCGCTACGCCGGGTGTAGGCATCGCGCGCATTTTCCAGCGCCATGCGGTCGTCGGCGGCATGCAGGCTGCCCACGTGACGGTGGGATAACCCTTGTTTGCTGCGTACGAACACTTCGTACAGCGGCCAGTAGACATTGCTCATGGTTATTTCCTCTTATGCGGCCTGACGGGCGCGCTGTTTTTCGGCGTGCGCCAGCGCGGCTTCCCGCACCCACGCGCCCTCTTCCCAGGCTTTACGCTTGGCGGCCAGGCGTTCGTGGTTGCAGATGCCGCGCCCGCTAATGACCTCTTCAAACTCCTGCCAGTCGATCTCGCCGAAGCGGTAGTGGCCGCTCTCGTCATCAAAGCGCAGGTCGGGATCGGGCACCGTCATGCCCAGCATCTCCACCTGCGGCACCGTGTTGTCGACAAAGCGCTGGCGCAGCTCGTCATTACCGAAGCGCTTGATTTTCCACGCCAGGCTGCGGGCGCTGTTCGGCGAGTTGTCGTCGTTTGGCCCGAACATCATCAGCGCCGGCCACCAGAAGCGGTTTATGGCGTCCTGCAGCATCTGGCGCTGGGCCTCGCTCCCCTGCGCCAGCGCCATGCAGGCTTCAAAGCCCTGACGCTGGTGGAAGCTCTCTTCTTTACAGATTTTCACCATCGCCCGGGCATACGGACCGTATGAGGTGCGGCACAGCGCCACCTGGTTGACGATGGCGGCACCGTCTACCAGCCAGCCGATCACGCCGATGTCGGCCCAGCTCAGGGTTGGATAGTTAAAAATGGAGGAGTATTTCATCCTGCCGTCGAGCATCTTCTGGTAGATGTCTTCCCGCGCACAGCCCAGCGTTTCCGCCGCGCTGTAGAGGTAGAGCCCGTGTCCGGCTTCGTCCTGCACTTTCGCCAGCAGGATCGCTTTTCGGCGCAGCGTCGGCGCGCGGGCGATCCAGTTCCCTTCGGGCAGCATGCCGACAATTTCGGAGTGCGCATGCTGGCCAATCTGGCGGATCAACGTCTTACGGTAGGCGTCAGGCATCCAGTCCTGAGGCTCAATCGCCGTCTCCTGCGCTATGCGCTGCTCAAACCGTTGTTCTTGCGTCACGTCATCACCTTTATGATTCGTTAGTTTGCAAATTAAAGCGTAATGCTGAATCACTTTGTTTTTTAAAAGTTACACAAAGGTTAAATACAACCCCAAGAATTGTTTCCTTGTTTTGTGATACCGCTCGCAAGGCTTTTGCTTTAGGCCTTGCAGGCAGCGCCTTTTAGCGAGGAGATTCAGCACGCCGGATCACAATGTTAACAATTCATTAAAACTCAGCTTGATTTTTATGATTCACGATCAAACTATTAATAGTGAAATCACGTAACATTTGGAGATAAGCGATGCAGCAGTTAGCCAGCTTCGTGTCCGGTACCTGGCAGTCTGGCCGGGGCCGCGAACGCACTATTCATCACGCCATCAGTGGCGAAGCGCTGTGGAGCGTGACCAGCGAAGGGCTGGACATGGCGGCCGCCCGCCGGTATGCGATTGAGCGCGGCGGTGAAGCGCTTCACGAGATGACCTTTATCGAGCGCGCTGCCATGCTGAAGGCGGTGGCAAAGCACCTGCTTGGCGAGAAAGAGACGTTTTATGCCCTGTCCGCCCAGACCGGAGCGACGAAAGCTGACAGCTGGGTCGATATTGAAGGCGGCATCGGCACCCTCTTCACTTACGCAAGCCTGGGTAGCCGCGAGCTGCCGGACGACACGCTGTGGCCGGAAGATGAGTTAATCCCGCTGTCGAAAGAAGGCGGCTTTGCGGCGCGGCACGTTCTGACCTCGAAGTCCGGCGTGGCGGTGCACATCAACGCCTTTAACTTCCCCTGCTGGGGCATGCTGGAAAAACTGGCGCCGACCTGGCTTGCGGGGATGCCCGCTATTATCAAACCCGCTACCGCTACCGCACAGGTAACGCAGGCGATGGTGAAATCCATCGTGGACAGCGGGCTGGTGCCGGACGGCGCCATCAGCCTGATCTGCGGCGGCGCGGGGGATCTGCTCGACCAGCTCGACAGCCAGGACGTGGTGACCTTTACCGGCTCCGCCAGCACCGGGCAAAGCCTGCGCGTACACCCGAATATTGTGGCGAATTCGATTCCGTTCACCATGGAGGCGGACTCCCTGAACTGCTGCGTGCTGGGTGAAGACGTCACCCCGGAACAGCCGGAGTTTGCCCTGTTCATCCGGGAAGTGGTGCGCGAGATGACCGCCAAGGCCGGGCAGAAATGTACCGCTATCCGCCGCATTATCGTCCCGCAAAGCCAGGTTGACGCCGTGAGCCAGGCGCTGATTGCGCGTCTGGAAAAGGTGGTGGTTGGCGACCCTGCGCAGGAGGGGGTGAAGATGGGTGCGCTGGTCAATGCCGAACAGCGCGCGGACGTGCAGGAGAAAGTGGAGCAACTTATCGCCGCAGGCTGCCAGATCCGCCTGGGCGGCAAAGCCGATATGCAGGCCGCTGGCGCGTTCTTCCCGCCAACCCTGCTGTTCTGCCCGCAGCCGGATGAAACCCCTGCCGTTCACGCGACGGAGGCTTTCGGCCCGGTTGCGACCCTGATGCCGTATCGCAATGCACAGCACGCGATGCAGCTTGCCCGCGCGGGCGGCGGCAGCCTGGCGGGAACGCTGGTCACCGCCGATTCGGCGATTGCCCGTCATTTTATTGCCGGTGCGGCGCGCGCCCACGGGCGTATTCAGATCCTTAACGAAGAATCGTCAAAAGAGTCCACCGGCCACGGTTCCCCGCTGCCGCAGCTGGTCCACGGCGGCCCGGGCCGCGCGGGCGGCGGCGAAGAGCTGGGCGGCCTGCGCGCGGTGAAGCACTACCTGCAGCGCACCGCGATCCAGGGCAGCCCGACGATGCTGGCCGCCATTGGCAAACAGTGGGTGCGGGGCGCAACGGTGCAGGAGGATCGCGTGCATCCGTTCCGCAAATACTTTGAGGAGCTGCAGCCGGGCGACAGCCTGCTGACGCCGCGCCGTACCCTGACGGAAGCGGACATCGTGAACTTTGCCTGCCTGAGCGGCGACCACTTCTACGCCCATATGGACAAGATCGGTGCGGCGGAGTCAATTTTTGGCGAGCGCGTGGTGCACGGCTACTTCCTGATTTCCGCCGCGGCGGGACTGTTTGTCGACGCGGGCGTCGGGCCGGTGATTGCCAACTACGGCATGGAAAACCTGCGCTTTATCGAGCCGGTTAAGCCGGGCGACACCATTCAGGTGCGTCTGACCTGCAAGCGTAAAACGTTGAAGAAACAGCGCACCGCGGAGGAAAAACCAACCGGTGTGGTGGAATGGGCGGTTGAGATCTTCAACCAGCACCAGCAGGCCGTGGCGCTCTACTCCATTCTGACGCTGGTGGCACGCCAGCGGGGTGATTTCAGCTAAGTTTCCCCCTCACCCTGACCCTCTCCCCAATGGGAGAGGAATCCCGGTAATTTTTTAACCGAAAGCGATATATGTTGCTTCAGGAAAATTAACGGCTTACAGCGATGCCCTGGTCCGGCTGTAAATCGCCGAGGCGTTTCCGTAAGGCCGGGGCGAGGCGCAGGGATGCGCCGAGAGGGCGGGCTTTACAGGGATGTTGCCTCCGCCCGTCCCCGACAAGCCGGAAGGAATAAGCCGAAGGCACCGCGAAGCGGCGATTTACCGCCGGGAGCCCGGGTCGCCAGGGTGGTGGCGATTGAGCCACCCTGGCACGTTCACAGACCATGCCGTTACAAAGTAGCAAGGAACATAAAGTGAACGGAATGACCACCAGAGCCGTATGTACCCCCTCACCCCAGCCCTCTCCCTCAAGGGAGAGGGGGTCGTCTGTGCTGACATCATTTGTGGGAAGAGGAAATGGCCTGGCATGTGATGTATCCCCGCTCTTTTTTTAACCTGGCAAGACCAACAAATAACCTGGCAGATGCAGGCAAACGCTTTTCTCATGGGCCTGTCAGGATAAGGCTGTCACAACACAATAAACACAACAAGATGAGGTCTACGATGGGAAGCAATTCTTCTTTTTCTGCCCGTAGAACGGCGCTGGCCATGGCCGTTGCGCTGTGTTGCGCCTGGCAATCCCCTGTTTTCGCCCACGGCAGCGAGGCGCATATGGTCCCGATGGACAAAACGCTGCAGGACTTCGGCGCGGACGTTCAGTGGGATGATTACGCACAGATGTTCACCATTGCGAAAGACGGTGCCTTTGTGAAGGTCAAACCGGGCGCGAAAACCGCCATCGTCAACGGCAAAACCCTCAAGCTTGAGGTGCCGGTGGTCATGAAAGGCAACAAGGCCTTTATCTCTGACAGCTTCATCAACGATGTTTTCCAGTCAGGTCTTGACCAGACATTCCAGGTCGAAAAAAGCCCCCACCCGTTAAACGCGCTAACGGCGGACGAAATTAAGCAGGCCGTTGAAATTGTTAAAGCCTCAGCGGATTTTAAGCCGAATACCCGCTTCACCCAGATTGCCCTTGCCGAGCCAGAGAAAGCCAAAGTGTGGGACTTTGTGCTTAACGGTACGCCTGTGGATTCCCCCCGCCAGGCGAAGATCGTGATGCTCGATGGAAAGCACGTTATCGAAAGCGTGGTGGATCTGAAGGATAAAAAAATCCTGCGCTGGGAACCGGTGAAAGACGCGCACGGCATGGTCCTGCTGGATGATTTCACCGCGGTGCAGCAGATTATCAACGAGAGCACAGAGTTTGCCGAGGTGCTTAAAAAGCACGGCATCACCGACCCGAAAAAAGTGATAACCACGCCGCTGACCGTCGGCTATTTTGACGGTAAAGACGGCCTGAAGCAGGAAGATCGCCTGCTGAAGGTGGTGAGCTACCTCGACGTTGGCGACGGAAACTACTGGGCGCACCCGATAGAGAACCTGGTCGCCGTGGTGGATCTTGAGCAGAAGAAAATCCAGAAAATTGAAGAAGGCGCCGTTGTTCCGGTGCCCATGACTCCGCGCCCCTATGATGGCCGCGACCGCGTAGATACGCCGAAAAAGCCGCTCGACATCACCGAACCGGAAGGCAAGAACTACACCATTACCGGCGACCGGATCCACTGGCAGAACTGGGATTTCCACCTGAGCCTGGACTCCCGCGTCGGCCCGATGATTTCGACCGTGACCTATAACGACAACGGCAAAAAGCGCCAGATTATGTATCAGGGCTCCTTAGGCGGGATGATCGTCCCTTACGGCGACCCGGACGTAGGCTGGTACTTTAAAGCCTATCTTGATTCCGGCGACTACGGCATGGGCACCCTGACCTCCCCGCTGGTGCGCGGGAAAGACGTGCCGTCTAACGCCGTGATGCTCAATGAAACCATCCCGGATTACACCGGCGCGCCGATGGAGATCCCGCGCGCGATCGCCATTTTCGAACGCTACGCCGGGCCGGAGTACAAGCATCAGGAGATGGGCCAGCCTAACGTCAGCACCGAGCGCCGCGAGCTGGTGGTGCGCTGGGTGAGTACCGTTGGCAACTACGATTACATCTTCGACTGGGTGTTCCATGAAAACGGCACCATCGGCATTGACGCCGGCGCGACGGGTATCGAAGCGGTGAAAGGCGTGCAGGCGAAAACCATGCACGATGCCACCGCCAAAGACGACACTAAATACGGTACGCTGATCGACCACAACATCGTCGGCACTACGCACCAGCACATCTACAACTTCCGCCTGGATATGGACGTGGACGGCATCAACAACAAGCTGGTGGCCATGGACCCGGAAGTGAAGCCGAATACCGCCGGCGGGCCGCGCACCAGCACCATGCAGATCAATCAGTACGATATTGATACCGAGCAGCAGGCGGCGCAGAAATTTGACCCGGGCACTATTCGCCTGCTGAGCAACACCCGCAAAGAGAACCGCATGGGCAACCCGGTCTCGTACCAGATAATCCCGTACGCGGGCGGTACGCACCCGGTAGCGACCGGCGCGAAATTTGCCCCGGACGAGTGGATCTACCATCGCCTGAGCTTTATGGACAAACAGCTGTGGGTGACCCGCTACCACCCGGATGAACTCTACCCGGAAGGTAAGTTCCCTAACCGCTCAATCCACGACACGGGCCTGGGGCAGTACAGCAAGGATAACGAGTCGCTGAACGACCAGGATGACGTGGTCTGGATGACCACCGGCACCACCCACGTGGCGCGCGCGGAGGAGTGGCCGATCATGCCGACGGAATGGGTGCATACCCTGCTTAAACCGTGGAACTTCTTCGACGAGACGCCAACGCTCGGGAAGAAAAAAGACGATAAATAACCACCTACCGGGCAATTGCCCGGTTTTTTTTGCCTCTGCAATTGAGGTTCGTCCAGGCTTGCTTATAGTTACTGATATCTCACCTGCATGATTTATCCCCCGGACGGGAAAAGACTTTATGGAAAAAAGAAAAAAAACGACACTTGAACGGGCAACCTGGCCGACGCGCCATGCCATGGTCATGCATGGACTGGCGATGAACCTGCCGTGGCTGGCTTTCGTCAACGTTAGCTTCGCCGTGATGATCCTGCTGCGACATATCCTGCTTAAGGCCGGCGATCCCCTTTATCCGACCACACCGCATCTGACGAAAATGGTCGATGCCTCAATGCTCGGGATTATTATCCTCTCTGCCGCGCTGGTCCTGATGGCCTGGCGGCGCATTGTCGGCATCAGCGCGGTGCTGTTTATCTGTAGCGCCATCTGGTCGGTAGCCTGCTTCTGGTTTATAACCCAGCTGCTGCTGCCTCACGTCTGGCCGCTGTGCGTCATTTTATTGCTCGCCGGGTTAACGGCGCTCTACTTTTACCCTGAGGGGCTAGCCGCCTTTGTGTTCCCGCTCTGGATCACCCTGCCGGTCGCAAGCTGGAGGCTCAACGACGGTCTGAACCTTCACTTCGTCGCCATCTGGAGCGTCTTTACCCTGATCCTCATCTGCGGACGTTTCATCCTGTTAAGCTGGTTTGACGAAGCCTGGCGGCGCAACCAGCAAAATCAGCTGCTGATCTCCAGGCTGGACGCGCTGGCGCATCAGGACCCGTTAACCAAAACCGCCAATCGCCGGAAAATGGAAGTGGTGCTGGAAAACGCCGTTGAGCAGAAAAAAGCCTTCTCTGTGATCATGCTGGATATCGACTATTTCAAGCGCTACAACGATACCTACGGGCATCAGGCGGGTGACGAATGTCTGACGCGCGTGGCGCGGGTGCTGAAGCAGTCGGTGCGTACACCTGAGGATGTGGTCTCTCGCTACGGCGGGGAAGAGTTTCTGGTGATTCTGTTTAATTGTCCTGAAGCCATCGCGGAAAAGGTTGCCCTGCGTATTCAGGACGGCCTGCGCGCGGAGTCTATACCGCACGGCGCCTCAACCGTCAGCGACCACGTCACCGTGAGCATGGGCATTGCGAGCATGGCGGAGGGGTTAGCCGGGACCGAGATCATCGCACGCGCCGACGCGGCGCTGTACCGGGCGAAAGAGGCCGGGCGGGATCGGGTATGCCGCTGAGACCGGCGGCTATTCCGTATGCCGCTCGGCGATCCACTTGCGGTATTGCCCGGGCGACATTCCCGTCACGCCGGTAAATGCGCGTCTGAATGCCGTGTCGTCAGCGTAACCGCAAGCCTCAGCAATCTGCCCTATCACGTTCCCCGGCTGCTCCAGGAGCCGCATCGCCTTTTCAATTCGCATGCGCGTCAAAAAGTTTTTGGGGCTTTCATTCATCTCTTCCGCCATTTTTCGGTGCAGGGTGCGGGTGGTCATATTCAGCACCCGCGCAAGCTGCTCCACGGTAATCGCCGGATTTTCATACCGGACGATGTGTTCCGCTTTCATAATCATCGGGTGTACTGAGTTTAAAAAACCAGCCGGCGCGTAAACCTGCTGAGACATCGGCTGGCTGTCAGCCACGGCCATATCGGCCGTCAGGCGCGCCAGCTTCTGCCCCGCGTGCAGACGAATGATGTGCAGCGCCAGATCAACCCACGAGAGCGGACCTCCGGAGGTGATAATCCGCGCGTCCTGCACCAGCGCCTTACCCCACACCGGTTTGCTGAGCGGATAACGCTGGCGAAAAGTGTGGTAAAGCCACCAGGTCGTGGTGCATGTCCGACCATTTAGCACCCCCGCCTCGGCGAGAACCAGCCCGCCGGCACAGGCTCCCGCCAGCATCGCGCCTTGACTATGCAGGCCCCGCAGCCATTCTCCCGCCTCGTGGACCGCCGCTGGCGAGACCGGGCGCTTTTGCTCGTCAAGCTTCATCCCGCTGACAATCACGAGATCGAAGTTTCCCCCGGTGGTAAAACTCCCGTCGGCGTCAATCAGCCGGCCCTGTGCGTCCGGAACCGGCGTCCCCTCCGCCGTGATGATGGCCGCTTCAAAAGCAGAAATGCCCTCGCCGTCCGGCTGCTGGGCAATCACCTCATTGGCCAGCCAGAACATATCGCAGAGCCCAGCCACGGCTGACTTCATGCTGCCGGGTAACGCTAAAATGCCAATTTTCATGATTCAGGCCTGAGCAGAATGTCTGATTTCGTATGTTAACCGTCATTTCGGACACTACAAGCGTCATTACACCTCTCGTTACACTGTGCTTCACCGTTACTCAGAAAATTACGTCACGCCTATGAAACCGACACGCTTGCCCGCTCTTCTCACTTTGCTGTGCCTGGCCGCGTCGCAGCCAGTGCAGGCGCGGATTAATAACATCGTCCTCGTGCACGGAGCCTTTACCGATGGTTCCGTCTGGCAGGCGGTAATCGGCCGCTTGCAGTCCCGGGGCTACCGCGTCACGGCGGTGCAGAACCCCCTGACCTCGCTGAAGGATGACGTCGCCGCCACGGAGCGCGTCATCGATCGCCAGCAAGGGGATGTCGTCCTTGTCGGGCACTCCTGGGCCGGCGCGGCGATCGCCCAGGCGGGCAATAACCCGAAGGTGAAGAAGCTGGTTTTCCTTTCCGCCCTTGCCCCCGACAGCGGAGAATCGGTCGACTCTCTTCTGACCCGACTTAACGCGCCGATGGCGGACATGCGCCCGGATAAGCAGGGATTCATCTGGCTGGACGATCCCGTCGCTTATCAGCGCGTGATGGCCAACGACCTGCCTCTAAAACGCGTAAAAGTGCTTACGGCTACCCAGCAGCCTATCGCCGCAGGCGCCTTTAGCGAGAAGGTTGAGCTCGCCGCCTGGCGTGAAAAGCCCTCATGGTATCTGCTGACCGAAGACGATCGCGCCCTCTCTCCCGGCGTCCAGCAACAGCTTGCTGGTGCCATGCACGCCACCGTCATGCGGATTAAGAGCAGCCATATGTCGATGATTTCCCATCCGGATGCCGTCAGCAAGCTTATCGAACAAGCAACCCAGCCCGACGTAAAGGAAATGAAAAAATGAAGATCCTGCATATAGATTCAAGCATTAACGGCGAGTTCTCACTTTCACGTCAGCTGACGGCAGAGGTGGTTCGCCAGCTCGCGTCAGACAAGGTGGTCTATCGTGACGTCGTTAAGACGCCCGTTGCCCACCTGACCGGCGCCGTTGCCGCCGGCTTCCGGCCGCTGCGGATAGCCACGGACGCGACGGCGGAAGACGTCCGCGAACACCGGCTGTCCGGGGAGTTGGTGAACGAGTTTCTCGACAGCGACATTATCGTGATCGGTGCGCCTATGTATAACTTCTCCGTCTCAACGCAGCTTAAAGCGTGGTTAGATCGACTGGCCCAGCCGGGAAAAACCTTCAGCTATACCCCGACGGGCCCGGTGGGACATGCGACCGGCAAGAGGATTATTGTCGTCTCCACCCGAGGGGGGATCTATCACGGTACGCCAATCGCGGACATGGATTTTCAGGAGCGATACCTGCAGAAGTTTTTTGGCTTTCTGGGCATCGACAGCGTGGAATTCGTGCGTGCTGAAGGGGCAACGCGCGGTGAGGAGATCCGCGCTAAAGGCATTGCGCAGGCGTTTGACGCTATTCCGTCCGTCATCGCCGCCTCGCTAAAATAGCCATCGGGTGAAAGCATGCCGGGTAAGCGCAGCGCCACCCGGCTTGTTTTTAATACCGCACGCACACCGATTTGGTTTCGCACCAGCCGTCCAGCCAGTCCGGGCCAAAGTCGCGTCCGGTGCCGGACTGCTTCATCCCGCCGAACGGCAGGTTGGCGTCGATCAGCGTATGGCTGTTCACCCATACGGTGCCCGCCTGCAGCCTGTCGGTATACTCCAGCGCCTTGCTGATATTCTGCGTCCAGACGCTGGCCGTCAGGCCATATTCGGTGTCGTTTGCCAGCTGGAGCGCCTCTTCCCCGTCGGAGACGCGCACCAGGTTGACCACCGGGCCAAACACCTCTTCGCGGGTCAGCCGCAGCGCGGCATCCGGGTTCACCACCAGCGTAGGCGAAACGTAATAGCCTTTGCCTTCCGGGCCACGGTTCCCGACGATCAGCTCCGCATGGCGAGACTTCGCTTCATCGAGGAAGGTCTGCACCTTGTCGCAATGCGCGCGCGACACCAGCGGGTTGATAAACGCCTCCGGGGACATGCCCGGCCCGACGCTCAGGGATTTCACCGCCTGCTCAAACCCGCTGACCAGCGTGTCAAACAGCGGCGCTTCAATATAGATGCGGGAGCTTGCCGCGCAGACCTGCCCCTGGTTCAGGAAGCTGCCGGTCATCAAGCCTTCAATCACCCACGCCGGGTCGGCGTCCTTCAGCACAATCGCCGGGTTTTTGCCCCCCAGTTCGAGGGTCACACCGGTCAGCGTGTCCGCCGCCGCGCGGGCAATGTGCTTGCCCGTTGCCGTTGAGCCGGTAAAACTGACCTTGGCAATATGCGGATGCGAGGTCAGCGCTGCGCCACACACCGCGCCACTTCCGGTCACCACGTTAAACACGCCTTCCGGAATGCCGGCTTCGCTGGCCAGCTCCGCCACGCGCAGCATGGTCAGCGGCGTGGTTTCAGACGGTTTAATGACGATAGAGCAGCCCGCGGCCAGCGCTGGCATCACTTTCCACATTCCGATCATCAGCGGGAAGTTCCAGGGCACAATCCCGGCAACCACGCCAACCGGCTCTTTGCGCGTCCACGCCTGGTAGCGTGCGCCCTGCGGCAGCGGAATGGAGAGGTCGAGCGTTTTACCCGCAATTTTGGTGGTCAGCCCGGCGGTATAGCGCATCCAGTTGAGGGTGCAGCCGACTTCAAAGGCGCGGGAAATGTTGATGGATTTGCCCTGCTCCAGCGTTTCAAGCTGGGCCAGCTCCTCGCTGTGCTGTTCAACCAGATCGGCGAAACGGAGCAGGATCCGCTCACGTTCAGCGGGTAATTTTCCGGCCCAGCTGCGGGCGACAAAGGCGCGCCAGCCGGACATAACCGCGCGGTCGACGTCATCGACGCTGGCATCGGCCGTCGAGGCAATCACCTCGCCGGTGGCCGGGTTGTAGACATTCAGCCGTTTTTCACTGTCCGACGCGGCCTGACGCCCTTCAATCCACAGGCCATGATGTCGGTCTAAAAACTGCTGCACGGCAGGCTGAATAGCCACCTGTGATTCAGACATAGGATACTCCTTCGTTATTATTCGCAGGGTGTTAATCCAGTCTAAGAGGGGTTTCGCATTCTCGCTTTTGTCTCTGTGACATTCGCTTTGCCACCTGTGACAGGCTCCGCAAATCGTGATAATTCCGTCTTATATCGCTGTCCCCGGTGAGTGTTCTTTCCTATAGTCAGCCCCAGAGCTCTGACAAAATGCAACACAAATGCAACAATGCGAAAACGTTGACGGTGCAGTGAGAGAAGCGATGGCGTGTGCAAGCGAGCAGGAACAGTATCAGCAGTGGCTGGCGCAAATTAACCAGGTTTGCGGGCGCTTTAACGCGCGTCCTCTGGACGGAAAATTCTTCGGTGAACTGGAAACCAGCTACGCGCGCAGCCTGAAGCTCAGTACCGTTACCGCTGGCGGCGTTAACCTGTTCCGCTCTCGTCAGGAGATCGTTCAGAGTAACGATGCCTGGTTCTATACCGTGTTCCAGCTAGAAGGCAGCGCGGAGATTGAACAGGACGACCGCCGCGCGGTGCTTAAAACCGGTGATATCACGCTGCTTGATGCATCGCGCCCCTGCTCAATCAACTGGCAGGAAAAATCCCGCCAGATTTCTTTGCTGGTCCCCCGCCAGATTATTGAGCAGCAGTGTCGGTTTCAGGAGATAAGCTGCGCGCTCCCCCTTTCCCGCTCGTTGCCGACGGTCCAGCTGAGCCATCGCCTGTTGATGGACAGCATGAGCAACGCCGACCTGAGTGACCGGGAGAGTGAAGCGGCGCTCGAGGCGATGGTCTGCCTGCTGCGCCCCGCTTTCCAGCAGCGCGAGCTGATTCAGCCGCGTAAGGAACGCCAGTTCCAGCACGTGGTGGCGATGATTGACGACCATATTCAGTCTGAATCTCTGCGCCCGGAATGGATTGCCGCCGAGAGCGGAATGTCCGTGCGCAGCCTCTACCGCATGTTTGCCGAGAAGGGGCTGGTGGTGGCGCAGTACATCAAAAACCGTCGTCTGGATCTCTGCGCGCAGGTGCTGCGCTCGGCCGGGGATGATGAAAAGCTGGCGGGGATTGGCTACAGCTGGGGGTTCACCGACCATAGCCATTTTTCAACGGCGTTTAAGCAGCGTTTTGGCGTCTCGCCGGGCGAATACCGCAGGCGCTACCGCTAGCTACTTCCTGAGCCATTTTCCGTTAATGCCCTTCACGTACTCGCCCGGCTGCGCGCGAGCAACCAGTTTTTGACCCGCCATTTTCGCCACTTCATCGACAGGCAAATTATTGCTGTCGGCCAGCTTCTGGTAGTTCTCCGCGCGCGCCGCGTTAATACGGCTGACCAGCGCCAGCGTTTCCGCGTCCTGTTGAATCGGGGCAATATACCCGCTGAGGGTTTCCCCCACGCGCCCCTGCGACCGCGCATCGTTTAAGGTCAGCGCAGCCGCCTGCACGTTCAACCCGACTGCCAGTAAAATCAGAGCTAATCGTTTCATGACGTCCTCAGAACAGATCGCTGCGCGATTTCAGCAGGGTTTCAACGTCTTTATCGACCTTAATATGGATCTCATGTTCGATTTTGACATTCATATTGATGGTAATCGGCTCCTTTGGCGCAGCGACTTCAATACGCGGCGTACAGCCGGTCAGTAGCGCGGCAACGGCAACGGTGAGCACACCAGCCATCTTTTTCATTGTTGTTCCTCACTTTCCTTGCCAGTCAAACTGCGGGGAGCAGGTATCGCCGCATGTTGCTCAAACCAGGTTTGCAGGTTGTCTCCAAAACGCAGGCTGCGCCAGAGGGTAAAGACATTCTCGTCATGGGTATAGTTCAGGTTGACGGAGCTGCTTTTGCCATCCACGCGGCTGGTCCCCTTGATGGTTGCCTGCATGGTTAATTCACCCAGGTTATCTAAATTGATTCTCGTCCACGAGCGCGAAATTTCCATATAGCGGAGCCAGTTAATCGCGGCGCCCGCTACCATATTATCTTTCACGATGGCGTCTGCCGTGTCTTTATCGATTCGCAGCGTCATGGGTCCCGGGTTGGTCAGCCAGCCATCTTTAACGATCCATTTTTCATTGTCCAGCCAGAACGGGAGCGCCCCGCTGACCGGGCCCGACATGGCAAACTGTTTCGGATTAACGGCGCTGATCAGTTCGCTCGAGGAGATATTGTCCACGCGCAGCAGGGCCGGATCGTGCTGCGGCATCCTCAGCTGCTGCATGGTGATCTTCCCGCCGAGGGTTTCCACCTTCACGTTGGTGAGCAGAAGCGGATTGTCCTCCGTCCAGGGATAATCCCCCTGTAAGTCGGCGGTGATGTTGCGCGCGGTCACCAGGTTTACGACTTCGCCAATGCGCAACGTGACCGGGCCGCGCGTGCCCAGGGACCAGGTCCCCTCGCTGAAGCGGAACGGCAGCACAAAATCAACTCCGTTGATCTGGTTATCCGGCATCCAGGCGCTGCCGGACTTCAGCACCCCGTGCCCACCCGCTTCAAAGCCCTGGTCGGCCGCCGCCGAGAAGGCGACCTGCGCATAGAGTTCCCCGTCGCGCAGCGTCATTTTCCAGTCCGGCGGGATCAGAGGCTGGAATACGGTGAGCGACTGTTTCGGCCACCAGGCCTGCCCGCGAAGGCGTACGCCATCCCAGCGACCGTTGACCTGCACCGGGCCGATTTTGTCCGCATGCAGGTCGCCCTTAAACTGGAATATCGTCGGGTCGGTGCCGTCGACGCTGAAGGTCAGGACCGACGGCGGCAAAAAGCTGCCGCCGGAGAAACGGGTTTGCCCGGCGTTGAGCGACAGCGCACCGCTGAAGCTCGGCTTAGCGGGATCGCGGAACCAGCGCACCGGCCGATCCAGCACCAGGCGCGGCTTGCTAACTTCCATCGTGCCGTACTGGAGCTTGTCAAAGCCGGTGGAGAGCGCCGTCAGCTCGATAAGCTTGTCGCGCCACTCGCCTTTTCCAGCAACGTCCCAGCGGGCATTCATCGGCGTAAAGCCGCCTTTCCCCCAGTAGCGCCACTGCCACAGGCCGTTGTCGGGTAAAAAGTCGTTGGCCTGTCCGTCCAGGTGGAGCTCAAAGTCGCCCATTTCGTTTTCATGGGCGCGCAGAATGGCCTGTAGACGTCCGTCCACGCCCTTCTGCGTCAGCTTCACGCCCGCCAGCGGCCAGCGGATTTCATCGATATCGAGTGAGTTGATGATGCGCCCGCGCGAGCGGAGCAGCGCGCCCGGCTCAAAGTCGAGCTGCGGTTCATACAGGCTACCGGTCAGTTTTGCCGGCAATCTGGCGTAAAGAATGAGATCGTTTTGCTTCGCCTCGCCGCTCAGGTGCAGCGGCATGTCGCTGTTTTCCATGCTGAGCCTGCCGGGACCAATATTCAGTACGGCGTTGCCTTTGCCCGCATCGCCGTGCGTCAGCACGTTCAGTCGTCCGGTCAGGGTGGCTTTCTCCAGCCCCTGCTGCCAGTTGTCGGCGCGAAGCGAAACGCGCCCGCTCAGCGGCATACCGGAAAGATCCCAGTTCCAGCGCCCGTCGCTGATATTTAGCTGTTCCGCGGTTACCTGCCACGGCAGGTCGAGCAGCGGATCGGGGTTGTCTCGCGCCATCACCACCAGCTGCCCCTGATTCTCTTCCCAGTCGAGATCGGCATCGACCAGGGACGTTAACTGTGGCACGTTAAAGGTCGCGACCGCGTGGCCCTTCACCGGTACGCCGTCCGGAACCAGCGGCAGGGTGAACTCGCCCACCAGCTTAATAGGCTGCGGTTGATCCGGAAGCTGAATATCGAACTGGCTGACGGAGAGCGTCTGGCCGCGAAGCGTTCCTTTAATGCTGACCTGCTCGCCTTTGTAGGCGATCTCCTGGCTTGAGGGGGTCAGCGACGCCTTCAGTTCGCCCTGCCACTGCTGCCAGGGGGAAAGCGTCAGACGATGAACGGTGAGCCAGGTGTTGGGCAATACCGCCTGCCACTGGGCCAGCGTTTTGGGGGCAACCGTTGACGGCGCGGACTGGGGAATTTTGCTGAGGCAGACCGAGTTTAAATCCAGCGCGCCAATATCCAGCTTCCAGCGGCTGGGATGTGACAGCGTCACGTTATTGATACGGGCAATCTCGCAGTCTTCAACCAGATAGCGGAGATCGGGGATAACCAGCGCGTGACGAGTGAGCCTCGGGCTCTCTTCGAAAGCAATGCGCGTTCCGACGGGCAGCCAGATCCCGGCGAGCGTCGGTACCCACTGTGCGAGCGTCATCAGCAGCGTCAGCGGCACCAATATGAACAGCAGTAAAAGCGCAAGTGCGGCTTTGTATTTACCCTTCATGGGCAGTTAATATCCTGATTTAGCGAAAGAATTAAGCCGACAGTGCCGATCATTGTCGCATGTTTAGCCAGTTAGTTGAAGGGAATGCCATTTTTAAGGATAGATGCTCTAGAATAATTGATAGAACTTATTGAATTCAATAATATTTTAGAAATTGTAAGATAATTTTAATCATGCTAACGTGAATGTAAAATCACTGGAGAAAGTCTTATGAAACTCGCGGTATATAGCACAAAGCAGTACGACAAAAAGTATCTGCAACATGTTAACGAGGCTTACGGGTTTGAGCTTGAATTTTTCGACTTTCTGCTGTCCGAGAGAACCGCCAAAACGGCGCACGGCTGTGAAGGTGTCTGCATCTTTGTTAACGATGACGGCAGTCGTCCGGTGCTGGAGGAGTTGAAAAAACAGGGAGTGAAATACATCGCCCTGCGCTGCGCGGGATTTAACAACGTGGACCTCGACGCGGCGAAAGAGCTGGGTCTGAAGGTGGTTCGCGTGCCGGCGTACTCCCCGGAAGCGGTCGCGGAACATGCAATTGGCATGATGATGTCGCTCAACCGTCGTATTCACCGCGCTTATCAGCGTACCCGTGACGCCAACTTCTCGCTGGAAGGGCTCACCGGCTTTACCATGTACGGCAAAACCGCCGGCGTGATCGGCACCGGTAAAATCGGCGTGGCCGCCCTGCGCATTCTGAAAGGCTTCGGCATGCGTCTGCTGGCGTTCGATCCGTACCCAAGCGCGGCGGCGCTGGATCTGGGCGTGGAGTACGTCGACCTGCCGACCCTGTTCTCGCAGTCTGACGTTATCTCCCTGCACTGCCCGCTGACGCCGGAGAACTACCACCTGCTCAATCAGGCGGCGTTTGACCAGATGAAAGACGGCGTGATGATCATCAACACCAGCCGCGGCGGATTGGTTGACTCCCAGGCCGCTATCGAAGCGCTGAAGACTCAAAAAATTGGCGCGCTGGGGATGGACGTGTATGAGAACGAACGCGATCTGTTCTTTGAAGACAAGTCTAATGATGTGATTCAGGACGACGTGTTCCGTCGCCTCTCTGCCTGCCACAACGTGCTGTTTACCGGACACCAGGCGTTTCTGACCGCCGAAGCGCTGATCAGCATTTCAGAAACGACGCTGGGGAATTTACAGCAGCTGGAAAAGGGTGAAGCCTGCCCTAACGAACTGGCTTAAGCCCAACGCCGGGTGGCGTCTATACCTCACCCGGCACGTTTATTTCCCAGCTCCGGTGAGCAACGCGCCACCAGAGCAGAACGGCCAGCAGGGCAATCGCGCTCAGTACGCTGAATGCCGTCGCAAATGAGTAGTGCCCCGCGATCGTGCCGGTTAATGCCGGACTCATGGATGCCCCAACCCCCTGCATCAGCATCACCACGCTCTGCCCGGCATTGACGTGCCCGCTCCCGCGCAACAGCACCACAATAAACGACGGAACCACGACCCCCAGGATCCCGGCGGCCAGCCCGTCGAGAATTTGTACCGGAATCATCATCAAGGGAGCGTCCGTGGACGCCGCCAGCGCCGCGCGCACCGGCATCACCAGCAGCGCCAGCATAATTAAGCGCCAGTAGCCGTAGCGCTCTATGCGATGCGAGACCCAGATGGCGACGGGGATCATCACCGCCTGAGAGATGATGACGGTGCCCGCCGCATACAGGCCGGGGTTAATCGAGGCAGGCGCCGCTGCAACCCTCATGCTCAGCATCGGCAGCAGCGCGGCGTTTGCCAGGTGGAACAGCAGCAGCGTCAGGCCGGTCACAAACAGCGCGCGGTTTTTCATCAGCACCGTAAAGCCGGGAACCGGCAGGCTCTCTGAGGATGACAACCCCCGCGCGGCATTGTTATCGATATCGCCGCTGCGAATGGCCAGCAGCGCGCACAGTGTTAGCAGCGTCGTGCAGGTCATCAGCAGGAATATCCCGCCGACGCCCCAGTACCAGGCGATGCCGCCCGCAATCAGCGCGGTAGCAAAGTTGCCGCCGTGATTGAACGCCTCATTTCTGCCCATCTGCGCGCTGAACCCGCTCTGGCCGGTCAGCCCCAGCGTAATCCCCGCAATTAGCGGCCCGACAAACGCCGCACAGATACCCGTTACTATCTGCGAAATAGCCACGATACCGCTCTGCTGACTAAACCAGAGCAGAAGCGTACTGAGGGTGATGAGCAGGCACACCAGCGCCAGCACGGTCCGCTTGCTACGTGAGGTGTCGGTGATGAACCCTGCCGGTAGCGTGGCCAGTAACCCCGCCAGACCTCCTGCCGTCATCAGTATGCCGATATCATCGGGGGTCCAGTGACGTTCGGTCAGAAAAATACCGAGAAAGGGACCTAGGCCATCGCGAACATCTGCGATGAAAAAACTGGTCAGGCATAATGCCCGCAGCGAACGAAGAGACATACTTCCTGCCTTTGCATGTTATCGCCGGTAAAAAAGCAAAATGTAGTTTATCGGATGTTTTTGAAAATCAGATGACGTCTTAAAACACTCATCCCGAACTTAAACAATTCATAACGGACGTGGCTTTTTCGCTTTACTGAACATCACTCCTGATTATACTGGCACTAAATTTATACAGGAGCTCTTCGTTGGAAAGCCATTTTATATTTGATACGAAGGTAAGCTGACGCGAATTTCTCGCTGCTTGCCTTCACGGTGGGCAGCAATCCTCTTTAAGCGATTGCATCCCGACACATAAAGTACCGCTCAATTGTGGGGCATCGCGATGTTCATGTTTACACATTCACTCTTTCCGCCACCCTCGTCCTGACATGCTACGTGTTTAGGGCGTCATGGTGTCTTTTATGAAGCACTGACGCTTATTATTTAATAATGTTAACAGGCGACAGGCTGATGTTCCCTTATATCTCTCATCTGCTCGCAGCGATGCTGCTGGGCGCAATTATTGGCGCCGAAAGACAATGGCGCCAGCGTATGGCCGGGCTTCGTACCAATGCACTGGTCGCCACGGGCGCGGCGGTGTTCATTTTAAGTTCCGTGTCCACCTCACCTGACAGCCCGGGGCGCATCGCAGCGCAGATAGTCTCCGGAATAGGATTTCTTGGCGCAGGCGTCATTATGCGCGAGGGGATGAATATCCGTGGCCTGAATACCGCCGCAACGCTGTGGTGCTCGGCCGGAATTGGCGTATTATGCGGCTTAGGGCAGTTCTGGAATGCCGCCATGGCCAGCTTGATTATCCTTTGTGCCAACATATTGCTTCGTGAAGCCGCACAGAGGATTAATCAACTGCCTGCGATCCATGAGGGCGAAAAATGCTATGTCCTGAAAATCACCTGCAGTGATGAGCATGAAGATGCGGTGCGGCAAAGTGTGCTAAGCATGGCGAAAGAGTTGACGATTAGCGTGAAAGGCATTTATTCCACCACGACGCAGGCGGAAGGAACAACCGAAATTCGGGCTGAGGTGATTACGCGCGAAGAATATCGAAAATTACTCGATCAGATTATGGGCACTATTGGCGGAAATAAAATTATTGCGTCCGTAAGCTGTCACGCAATTTGAAAAAATCGGGCGTTACAAAAGAAAATTCACGCTACTCACCCAACCCGACAGACAAAGTCTTCTCACGACTTTTTGCGCGAATTTTTTACAGGAGAATAGTTCCGGAAGTGTTAAGGACGAGTACCTTGCTGAGGGAAAGGCATCTCCCTCAGCAAGCGTTCGGTTGTTTACCCTTCCCTGTTCACGCACAGAGCAAACGGCGACTGTAAGTTTCCTATCAACCAACCATTACTGGAAGGCTCAACTCTCAGCTGGCGAACCGTTCCATCCGGGACATAAAAGAAACTGCTTTTGAAGCTCTCCTCATCGGCCGTGTCGCGGTGAGTTTTCACGTAACGCGTATCCATTATGGAGATCTCGCCGGGCCTGTTCATTTCATAACTGAACAATACTGTTCTTGAGATAATTTTAGACCCTTTATCAGAGTGAATATTTCCTGACAAGACAGCTTGACCATCATGGTTTTCGTCTAAACGAAAGACCAGATCCAACGTCGCAATGAAATCAGGATCCTGATGGTTATAGCGTAGAATCGTTGAGCAGTTAACTTTTAGAAAATTTTGATTCTGCCGTTTGTGTACATAGAACCAAACAGATAACGCCAGCACAACGAGTAGAAGTATAGCAATCAACCCTGTTTTTTTAGTGAGTGCGTTCATAACCATTCCAATAGTTATTTAGACAGGAAATGTATTTATCGTTTCTTGACGTACATCGACTGATGAAAGCTCGTCCCTTGTTGCCGTAAAGATATGACTCAGAAACCTGATACAAGAATGAGGTTCCGTCCAGACAGTCAATTCCATTGGCCTTTGCCAACTCGATGAACAAGTCTTTTTTTTGTTCAGAAAGCGATGCGGAATTTCTTTGTACAGTGTATACAGGGCACGATCCATACTTAAAGAGAAAATAAGTCTTCAATTCTCTTACCTGAGCCAAGTCTTTGGATGGAACCCTAAGCCCTAAAGTAATCAAGGTCGCGCTTATTAAAAAGACTGTCAATGCCATAGCGATCGGTAAATGTCTATATTTAACCCGCACGAGCGAGAGTTCTTTTACTACTTGCGCATCATTTTTTTCATCTTCTAACCGAGGCTCATCCTCAATAGTGGATTGAGTCTGAACCCTTACCTCGACATCACTATTAAACATAAAACCAACGCGAGGCACCGTAGTAATACACTCCTCGACAATCCCAAACTGTACGAAATGCTTTCTAAGTTCGGAAATGTATTTGTTTAGCGTGTGACTAGAAGAACGGAGACCATGAGCATCCCATACGCTATCCAGAAGTTCATTTCGCGTCAGAACCTGACCATGCTTTTCCAGAAGACATGCAAGAAGTCTGTTCATTGTCAGGGTCAGAATGACAGTAGAGCCTTCGTCTCCGGATGGCCATATAGCACCATCTTCCGAGCGATAGAAAACCCTATTATCAATCACGAAAACCATCTCTGACTCCTTATCCATGATGGTAATTGAATGGTTTCTCTCGTTTCTCCAACTTACGGAAACCCATCAGCTTCATTCTTTCATCCTAGCACAGCCAGGCTCAGCAGCAGTTCTTGCAGTAATATTGCTTGTAAATGGATTCATGCTTAGAACATTAATTTGTAATTTAACAAATTCAAGATACATATACCTGCATTGCGTTTTTGGTTGATAGGATTATTCGCAGAAGTGAATGAGCAGGTTCTTAATCTCCAGGAGTAGTCATCCGCCCTACCGCCATTCACAGTTCCGGGAACGAAGAGACAGCTCGGGTAGCGAATCCAGTAGATAAGGAGCGACATTATGATAAGCACCAAAATGCTCATGAAGGCAGAACGTTTCTTCATCAAAGCTCGTACAGTGATTAGAGAAACAATCTTATCAGCGGAACTGACTGGTGCTGAATTTGTTCCCTTCATTCAGCCCGTATATTGGGGAGATAAGATAGTAGGCGGAGAGGTTTTACTCAGAGTTCTCAAAGATGGAATTTACCACTCCCCAGAAAAGTACCTTTCAGCAATGGAATCATGTGAAGTGATTAATGATGTCACATGCAGCTTGATGTCTAATGTTAAAACCTACTTCGAAGGCTATGAAGGTACTCTACCTGATGACTTTTATCTCTCCTTCAACATCTGTGCGAGACAGTTGAACTCTTCAAGAGTTATTGAAGCAGTGACGGACTTTAAGAAAACATTCGACGGACGCATTGCTGTCACGCTGGAAATTGTCGAACGTGGAACAATGAACCTGGACGACTTTGCACTCGAGGCTATGCAGCAACTTACTGAGTCAGGTGTGCGATTTGCGATTGATGATTTCGGCAGCGGGAGTTCATGTCTTAAATATATTGAACATGCAGGTTTCTCAACAATCAAAATTGATAAATGCCTCACAATTGCCAGCAATGGATCATTAATCTATTCCGCGGTGATTGATTCCATTGTCACTCTCGCAGAGCGGCTGCAAATTCATGTCATTGCTGAAGGTATAGAAAACAAGGAACAACTATCGCTTTTGAAAGATAAAGGGGTGGATATTTTTCAGGGTTATCTATTTTCAAAACCTGTAAGCATGCACGAGTTTTGCATGCACATATAACATTTTTCAAAAGCATAAACACAGCAATTCGCAACCTTTCATGGAACAGCATTACTTAAATAACAGTAGTGCACTCAACCTATTTGTTACAGATTTAAAATTACCACCGAGGACAAATTATATATGTCAGCTAACTTTCCAAATCCTCCAGAGCTTCCGTCATGCACAGGACCGGACGGAATTCTTTATGACTTTAACTATGGCGCGCGCGTTTTGCTTCCGGAAGGAAAATGGCACGTCATCTTAATGGATGACGACAGCGGCAATATTCTCTTCAGCTGTGACTCAGAAGGCGGTTGGGTTACCAGTAATAAAAAATATTACGTCCGTTTCCGCATTCAGGTATTCCACCAGGGATCGACTAGCCCGGTCCTGGATGAAACGTTAGATATGAAGGATAAGCCCGTTGTTATCTTTTTCCCTACGGGCACGCTGGGCGACATGCTTGGCTGGTTCCATTACGCAGAGCGTTTTCGCCAGCTGCACCGCTGTCAGCTTGAGTGCGTTATGGGGCAGGAAATTATCGAGTTGCTCAGCGCGCAATATCCGGAGATCACGTTCTCCACAAAGGACCATCTGCAAACTGTAAATCCCTACGCGTCCTGGTATGTCGGCCTTTTCTTTAAGGGAGACACAACTCATCAGCCCATCGATTTCAGGAAGGTCGGCTTCCACCGCAATGCCGGCTATATCCTCGGGGTCGATCCGCGGGAGTGCCCTCCCCGACTGAAGCTGGATGCGGAAAGAAAAATAGCGGAGCCGTATGTCTGCATCGCCGCGCAGTCTACCAACCAGGCGAAGTACTGGAACAACGGCCATGGCTGGGCCGAGGTGGTTGCCCACCTTAAATCTCTGGGTTACCGGGTGCTGTGCATTGACCGCAATGCGCATTACGGCCAGGGCTTCGTCTGGAACCACATTCCTCAGGGCGCCGAAGACTTTACGGGGAATATTCCGCTTCAGGAGCGTGTGGACCTCTTAAAGCATGCGAGCTTCTTTATCGGACTGGGCAGCGGGCTGTCATGGCTTGCCTGGGCGTCCGGGATCCCTGTGGTGTTAATCAGCGGATTCAGTCTTCCCAATAGCGAGTTTTTCACCCCCTGGCGGGTATTCAGCAGCCATGGCTGTAACGGCTGCTGGGATGACACGTCTGTTGATTTTGACCACGTGGATTATTTGTGGTGCCCGCATCACAAGAATACCCCCCGACAGTACGAGTGCACGAGTCTGATAACCGGTAAACAGGTCATCGGCATGGTGGATCGTCTGCATTCAGGATTAGTTGATAAGTAAGGAAAATAAACATGAACAAGATCTACACCACAGTCTGGTGCGAGTCGCGCCAGCAGTGGATTGTTACCTCTGAACTCGCGACCGGGTCCGGTCGCCCGAAGCTGACGCCGAAGAAAAGCGCACTGGCGTTACTGCTGGGCGTCGTGCTGCTGCCTTCTGGGCCGGTCATGGCTGCGGATTATGTGGGCGAGACGGTAACGGGCATACAGGGTATTCATTCAGGAGACAGGGCCATTTCCACTACCATTAATAGCGGTGGTAGTCAGTACATCACTAGTGACGGTTATACCTCTGCTACCACCATCAACACAGGTGGCACTCAGTTAGTTTCCAATGGCGGCTGGGCCTCTAACACCACCATCAATAGCGGTGGCATTCAGCGTGTCTCCAGTGGCGGTTTGGCCAATGTCACCACCATTAAAGGCAATGGCAACCAGCACATCTACGGTGGTAGTGCCAATTCTACTACCATCATTAGCGGTGGCTTTCAGCATATCTCAAATGGTGGCACCGCCACTTATAGCACCGTTAGTAACGGTGGTGTACAGCACATCTCTAGTGGTGGCTTGGCCGCCTATGCTACCCTCGACCGTGGTAATCAGTACGTTTACAGAGGCGGCTCAGCCACCTCTACTACCATTAACAGCGGTGGTACTCAGTACATCTCAAGTGGCGGCCGGGCAACCTCTACTGATATTAAATTCGGTGGAAAGCAGCACGTTTCTAATGGCGGCCAAGCGGTTAATACCTCTATCGTTGGAATTGATGGAGAACAGCACGTTTCAAATGGCGGCACTGCCATCGACACCACCATCAACGTCATGGGTAATCAGCACGTCTCCAATGGTGGCTCTGCCACTGAAACCACAATCAGTGGTGGTGCTCAGCACGTATCCAGTGGCGGGTCTGCCACTAGTACCACCATTTATAGTGGTAATCAGCGCGTGTCCAGTGGCGGGTCGGCTACATCGACACGCATAATGAGCGGTGGTTCTCAGCTCATCTATAATGGCGGGGAGGCTACCTCTACCATCCTTGATGGTGGTAACCAGTTCGTCAGCGGAGGAACGGCCACCAGCACTACTATAAGCGCTGGTGGCCAGCTCGTCTCTAATGGCGGCCTGACCATTACAACCACGATAAACAGTGGTAGTCAGAGTATCTTCAGCGGTGGCTTTGCCACTTTTACTACAATCAATAGTGGCGGTTATCAGCACGTCTCCAGTGGTGGTATGGCCAGTGACACCACCATCAACACCTGGGGTTATCAGAACGTCTACGCTGGAGGTTCGGCGAATTCTACCACCATCGAAGGTGGTGGACAGTACATCCTCAGTGGCGGCACAGCCACTACTGCTACCATCAATAGTGGAGGCTATCAGCACGTCGAGAGTGACGGTTCAGCAACCTCTACTACTATACATGCTGATGGTGTTCAGTTAGTTTCTAGTGGCGGTTCGGCCACCTCCACTTACGTCAGTAGTGGAGGTAATCAGAACATCTCCAGTGGCGGCTCGGCCACCACCACTTACGTCAGTAGTGGGGGTAATCAGAACATCTACAGTGGCGGCTCGGCCACCTCCACTTACGTCAGTAGTGGGGGTAATCAGAACATCTCCAGTGGCGGCTCGGCCACCTCCACTTACGTCAGTAGTGGTGGTAATCAGAACATCGCCAGTGGCGGCTCGGCCACCTCCACTTACGTCAGTAGTGGGGGTAATCAGAACATCGCCAGTGGCGGCTCGGCTACTGAGACCACCATTAATGGCAATGGCAACCAGTACATATACGATGGTGGTAGTGCCAATTCTACTACCATCAACAGCGGTGGTAATCAGCACGTATCCAGTGGCGGTTCGGCTACTTCCACTACCATCAATCATGGCGGTCAGCAGGCTATATTTAATGGCGGAATGGCCATTGGCACCACAATCAGCGGTTTGGCTACAAATCTAGTATCTACCCGGCAGACTATCTACGGCGGAGGTTCTGCCATCTCAACGACCATAAACAGTGGTGGCTATCAGACCATAATGTCCGGGGGCTCAGCTACAAGTACCACCATTAACAACCATGGCAATCAGCAAGTCTCCAGTGGTGGTGTGGCCACGGACACCACTATCAATAACTGGGGCTTTCAGAATATCTACGCTGGAGGTTCGGCCACATCTACAACCATCGAGGATGGGGGCAGTCAATACGTCAATAGTGGCGGCACTGCCACCTCTACTACCATCAGTGGTGGAATCCAGTACGTTGTCAGTGGCGGTTCGGCCACCTCTACTACCATCAGTGGTGGAATCCAGTACGTTGTCAGTGGCGGTTCGGCCACCTCGACTACCATCGAAGGAGGATCTCAGCTCATCTTTAATGGCGGTGCGGCCACATCTGCCACTATCAACAGCGGCGGTTATCAGAGCATCTCCAGTGGCGGCTCAGCTTTTAAAACAGAAATAAACAGTGGCAGGCAGTATGTATACGCAGGAGGCTCGGCCTCATTTACAACCATAAGCGGTGGCAGACAGGATGTCTATGGTGGTTCGGTAACCAGCACCATCGTCAATGGTGGCCGGCAGTATGTTTATGCAGGAGGCTCGGCCACCGCTACCACTATCAATGGTGGTGGTGACATGTATATCGAGATAGGTTCTGCCACATCAACTTTCATCGATGATGGTAATCTTCATGTTTCCAGTGGAGGCGTAGCAATTGACACAACTATTGCCAATAATGGCAGGCTGCACGTAAATAGTGGCGCTAAAGTTACGGGTACTATTATCAGTGGCTGGCAGATCGTCCACGCAGGTGGATCGGCCAATCTCACATCCATTGACGGTGGTCAACAGCGAGTTTCCGGCGGTACAGCAACCTCTACAACAATCAACAGTGGTGGTTATCAGTATGTCTCCAGTGGTGGCACAACCACTGACACCACTATAAACGATGGCCAGTCCTGGCTAATGACCGGAGCGCTGGCCGACGGCAAAACCATAGTGAGCGCGGGAGGCGTACTGCTGATGAACGCAGGCTCTCTCGCAACGGACGTCAACATCCAGGGAGGCACCCTCTCTGTCAATGACCTTTCCGATGCCACATACGGTACGGACACTGCTCAGGTCGATAAGCTCACCATGGACGGCGGTAACGTCAACTTCCTGCGTAACAGCGACGGTCAATTCGCGAAGTTGACGATTATGGAGCTGAACGGCACCGGGAACTTTCTACTTAACACCTCTTTGGCTGATAAAGCCGGCAACTACGTCACGATTGAGCAGGGTACCGGTCAGTTTGGTCTTGCCGTTAATGATTCCGGTAAGGAGATATCAGACCACACTGATCTGACACTGAACCTCATCCATGAGAAAGGCGGTTACATAGACTTTGAAATGGTCACGGCGTCCGGTCGAAGTACCAGATTCGTGGACGGCGGTACGTACATGTACACCCTGTACAGCCAGCAGGATAAGGACGGCCTCACCGGCGGTAACGTCTGGTATCTGGGGGCCATGGGGAGTGGCGGCGAGAATCCAGGTGGTGAGAATCCAGGTGGTGAGAATCCAGGCGGCGAAAACCCGGGCGGTGAGAACCCCGGTGGCGAAAACCCTGGCGGTGAGAATCCGGGCGGTGAGAACCCGGGCGGTGAGAACCCGGGCGGTGAGAACCCGGGCGGTGAGAACCCTGGTGGTGAGAACCCGGGTGGTGAGAACCCGGGTGGTGAGAACCCGGGTGGTGAGAACCCGGGCGGTGAGAACCCGGGCGGTGAGAACCCTGGTGGTGAGAACCCTGGTGGTGAGAACCCTGGCGGTGAGAACCCTGGCGGTGAGAATCCGGGCGGTGAGAATCCGGGCGGTGGTGACAACGGCAACGCAGGAGGTAACGGAAATGGCGGTAAGAAGCCAATGACCACACCTGCAACTGATGCCATTCTGGCCATGTCCAATGCAGGTCTGAACGTCATCCATTCCGAGCTGGATGGCCTGCGCACGTATCGCGCGAGTCTGGATAAAACCGGACCAGAAAGCAACGTATGGGGACACTACCTCGGCAGTAAAAGTGACATTGATACAAGCAATGGCGCAGCCTATAAGTTGAGCCAGAACGGACTTGAGATCGGTGCTGATACCCGTACTGACTTTGACCGAGGCAGCGTTGTCACTGGCGCATTCATGTCCTTTAGCGATAACAAAGTGAAACATGCCCGCGGCGGTACAAGCAAAATCGACAGCTACGGTCTCGGTCTGTATGCAACCTGGTACGACGCAAGTGGGTTCTACGCTGACGGTGTAGTCAAAGGTAACCGTCTTAACAACAAACTGAGAGCAGTTATGACTAACGGAGGTAAAACCGGCGGTGACTGGAAGCAGTATGCACTCAGCACCGCCGTTGAAGGTGGTTATCAGTTCGATCTCAATGATGATATAAGCATCACGCCTTATGGACGCCTGGCATTTGTTCAGATGACCAGTGAGGAGGTAAAACTCAGCAATGGCATGAAAGGTAATACGGGCTCACCGCGTTCTGTCACAGGTGAAGCCGGTGCGAAGATTGCCGGGAAGTTCAATATTGGCTCGACTGAGTTCAAACCTTATCTGTCAGCTGCAGTGCTGCAAGAGTTTGCTAGCTCAAACGAAGTTACGATCAATGAGCGCAATCGCTTTGACAACAACGTCAAAGGCACATCAGGAAAGTACGGTCTGGGCGCTTCAGTCAATGTTGGCAAAGACGTAACCTTGTACGGTGAGGCTAATTATCGTCAGGGCAGCCAAATCGAGACACCTATCCAGGGTGTGGCCGGTATCCGTATCGGATTCTGATGTTACCAGAGGGGCCTTAGGGCCCCTTTTCACTTTGTTCTGAGATGTTCAGGTTTTTTTATGTCTCACATGATTTTGACGAAAGATGTATTTTTGAATAAAGCGCTGTCTGTCATTCTCCAGCAAGCGTCCCCCAGCAGAAAGCTTTGCATCGTAGATATTGAATCATTCAGAAGCCTGGGAGCCATTTTCAACCTTCTGAAAAGGAAGAAACTTACGGAACACCATCAGGTGATCTTCATCGGTGGCAAGGATGTCAGTTCAAGGGTTCTGCAGCCACTTGTGACGATTTACAGGAAATCCTGCTTTATCGAGTTTCGAAAACAACTCACTAGCGGGCGGATGCATTCTCCTGAGTATGTGTTAAATCACATTGCGCGCTGCAGGAGTCTCAGCATGCTTTCAGACCAGGAAAAAAAGACTCTCTTTGCCCTGCTGGATACTGATGACACTGTTGCGGCTGCAAGGAAAATTTACCTGTCACCCAAAACTGTCTATACCTACACCAATAATATAGGGCACAAACTTAACCTCAATTCGATACTTCAGGTCAGACAGTTTATTCACTCAGAATTCGAATAGCCGTTGCGTGAAAAATACAAAAAAACCGGGCGCGAGCCCGGTTCTGCTACCAGCTAACGGTAACGCTATTCGCTCAACCCGCGATTCTCCAGCATCGGTTCAATCTTCGGATCGTGCCCGCGCCAGTTCCGGTACAGCTCCGCTAAATCCGTGCTGTTACCGCGAGACAAAATCGCCTCGCGGAATTTTTGCCCGTTTTCACGCGTCAGCCCACCCTGCTCGACAAACCACTGGTAGCCATCGTCTGCGAGCATTTGCGTCCACAGGTAGGCGTAATACCCTGCCGCGTAGCCCCCGCCAAAAATATGGGCAAAATAGCTGCTGCGATAGCGCGGCGGCACGGCGGGCAGATCCAGCCCCTCTTTTTTCAACGCTGCCGCTTCAAAATCTTCCACGCTCGACACGGCCTCACCGATGCCGTGCCAGTTCATATCCAGCAGCGCGGCCCCCAGCAGCTCCGTCATGTCATAGCCCTTGTTGAAATGCGTCGCGTTGAGCATGCTTTCCCGCAGCGCGTCCGGCATCGGTTCGCCGGTTTCGTAATGGCGGGCATAGTGGGTAAACACCAGCGGGTGGCTGGCCCAGTGCTCGTTGATTTGCGACGGGAATTCAACGAAGTCACGCGGGGTATTGGTGCCGGACAGCGTGGCGAAGCGCTGGCTGGCAAACAGGCCGTGCAGCGTATGGCCAAACTCGTGGAAGAGGGTTATCACGTCGTCCCAGGAGAGAAGCGCGACGCCGCCGTTAGCCGGTTTTTGGTAATTACAGACGTTGTAGATCACCGGACGGGCAGCAAACTCGAAGGATTGCTCGACGAAATTCCCCATCCACGCCCCGCCCTGCTTGGAATCGCGTGCAAAGAAGTCGCCGTAAAACAGCGCCATGCCTTCTCCCGTATGGTCGAAAATTTCCCACACGCGGACGTCCGGGTGATAAACCGGAATATCGAAGCGCTCGACGAAGCGGATGCCAAACAGCTGGCTGGCCGCCCAGAATACGCCATCCTGCAGCACGGTGTTGAGCGCAAAATAGGGCCGGATTTGCGACTCATCGAGGGCATATTTTGCCTGGCGCACGCGCTCCGCGTAAAAAGCCCAGTCCCAGGCCTGGACGGTGAAACCACCCTGCTCGTCATTAATGACCTTCTGAATATCGGCCTGCTCGCGTTCCGCGCGGGCGCGGGCGGCAGGCACAATGCCGCGCATAAACTCCAGCGCGGCCTCCGGAGTTTTCGCCATCTGGTCGGCGGTACTCCAGCTGGCGTAATCCTCAAAGCCCAACAGGCGAGCCTGTCGCGCGCGCAGCGCCGTCAGGCGAAGGATCAGCGCGCGGGTGTCGTTTTCATCCCCTTTCTGGGTACGCGTCCAGCCTGCGTTGAACAGGTTTTCGCGCGTCTGACGATTGCGCAGCGCTGAAAGCGCGGGCTGCTGGGTGGTGTTCAGAAGCGGGATCAGCCAGCGATCGTTTAGCCCTCGCTCCGCGGCAGCCTGCGCAGCGTCAGCGATCTCAGCGGCGCTCAGCCCATCAAGCTGGTGCGCATAATCCACCACCAGCCCGCCCGTCTTATCGGCAGCCAGCAGACGCTGATTAAACTGGCTGGTCAGGGAGGCCGCCTCGGTATTCAGCGCCTTCAGCTCGGCTTTTTCTGCCTCATTCAGACGCGCGCCGGCCAGAATAAACCGCTGATACATCTCCTCTACCAGCCGGTGTGATTCGGCATCCAGCGCGGCGCGGTCCTGCCAGACGCTCTCCACGCGGGCGAAAAGCACGTCATTCAGCCAGATATCGTTCGCCAGTTCGGCAAGCTCGGTAGAGAACTGTTCCTCCAGCTCCTGCAGGTACGCATTGGTGTGCGCGGAGGTCATGGCGAAGAAAACGCTGCTGACGCGCGAGAGCAAAGCGCCGCTTTTCTCCAGCGCCAGTACGGTATTGTTGAAATCTGGGGCAGCCGTTTGAGAGATAATGGCGTCAACGTCCGCCCGCTTCTGGCGCAGGGCTTCATCGAAAGCCGGACGATAGTGGCTGTCGTTGATTTCATCAAAATGGGGAGCCTGATATGGCAACAGGCTGATTTCAAAAAAGGGATTGGTGGCCGTCATCTTTCACTCCTGAGTACGGGTATCCTCCCAGAGTAGGCCAGGCCGCCATCCCCTGCAATGCTGTCATACAAATGTTGCCTTAACGCACCCTCTGCGGCCGTGCTATGTTAGTACAACACAAAAAGCGTTGAGGAACAGTGAGATGATTATTTTAGTTACCGGGGCAACGGCAGGTTTTGGTGAAAGCATCACGCGTCGCTTCGTCGCCAACGGGCATAAGGTTATTGCGACCGGCCGCCGTCAGGAACGTCTTCAGGAGCTGAAAGACGAGTTAGGCGACAGCATCCTGACCGCGCAGCTGGACGTGCGTAACCGCGCGGCCATTGAAGAGATGATTGCCAACCTGCCCGCCGAGTGGCGCGCCATCGACGTGCTGGTCAACAATGCCGGTCTGGCGCTGGGCATGGAGCCCGCCCATAAAGCCAGCGTGGAAGACTGGGAAAACATGATCGACACCAACAATAAAGGGCTGGTCTATATGACCCGCGCGGTTCTGCCGGGCATGGTCGAGCGCAACCGCGGCCACATTATCAATATCGGCTCTACCGCCGGGAGCTGGCCTTACGCGGGCGGCAACGTCTATGGCGCGACGAAAGCGTTTGTGCGCCAGTTCAGCCTTAACCTGCGTACCGATCTGCACGGCACCGCCATTCGCGTCACCGATATCGAGCCGGGTCTGGTAGGTGGCACCGAGTTTTCCAACGTCCGATTCAAAGGCGATGACGCGAAAGCGGGCAAGACCTACGAAAATGCTAACGCGCTGACGCCGGAAGATGTCACCGAAACGGTCTGGTGGGTGGCGACGCTGCCAAAACACGTCAACATCAATACCGTAGAAATGATGCCAGTCAGCCAGAGTTTTGGCGGACTTAGCGTCCATCGTGGCTAAATGTGCCCTTCCCGGCCTGCGGGCCGGGTCTGTTTCGGGTCATAAAAGAATGGTAGTATGTTCAGGCTAACTCTCTGAGAAATGACAACTCATGGCCGCTGAATCGCAACTTAATCCCACCCAGCCTGTAAACCAGCAAATCTATCGCATTTTGCGACGTGATATTGTCCACTGCCTGATCCCGCCGGGAACGCCGCTTTCTGAAAAAGAAGTGTCCGTGCGTTTTGACGTTTCCCGCCAGCCGGTGCGTGAAGCCTTTATTAAGCTTGCGGAAAACGGTCTGATTCAGATCCGTCCGCAGCGCGGCAGCTACGTGAATAAAATTTCACTTTCTCAGGTTCGTAACGGGTGTTTCGTTCGCCAGGCCATTGAATGCGCGGTGGCGCGCCGTGCCGCGGCGCTCATCAACGATAACCAGTGTTACCTGCTGGAACAGAACCTGCATCAGCAGCGCATTGCGATTGACCGTAAGCAGCTCAACGACTTCTTCCAGCTTGATGATGAATTCCACCAGAAACTGGCGCAAATTGCGGATTGCCAGCTGGCCTGGGACACCATCGAAAACATCAAGGCCACCATCGACCGCGTGCGTTACATGAGTCTCGATCACGTCTCTCCGCCGGAAATGCTGCTCCGGCAGCATCATGATATTTTCAGCGCGCTTGAAAAACGCGACCAGGACGGCGTGGAAAAAGCGATGACGCTGCACCTGCAGGAAATTAGCGAGTCCGTGCAGCTTATTCGTCAGGAAAATAGCGAGTGGTTTAGCGAAGAGTAATATTACGCCGCCCCCTTTCGGGCGCGGCGACAGGGTTAGCGAACGACTAATACCGGAATAGTGGCGTAGCGCAGGATTGTTTCGGCATTTGAGCCCAGCAAATGCGTAGTGATGCTCGGATTTTTCGACCCGATGACGATGACGTCATATTCTCCCTCTTTGCTGAGCTTGATGATCTCATCGCGGACGTTGCCAAAGCGAACCATGCTGTGAATATTCTCAGGGGAGATATCGAACAGCCTTTTAAGCTCGTTCATTTTCTTCCCGGATTCTGCGGTCATATACTCTTCAAACTTTTTAATATCGGCATTGAATCCCCGCAGCAGAGACCGACTGCTGGCAGGCAGAATGTTGACCAGGGTAATCGAGGCGCCCTCAGCCTTCGCAAGGTTAGCCGCGTGGCGCACCGCTTTGTCGCTCAAATCCATTTCAAACACATCAACAGGCATCAAAATCTTCTTATACATAAGCCTGACTCCTTATTCCGATGAAAGGGTTATTTCCTGAACCCAGCATGACACCGGGAATATAAACCAACCCTCAACGCTTCCCTGTCGAAACTATCAGTAAAAGAAAATAACTGTCTGGTTTGTAAATTACCGTCGTGAACGGTCAGCGCCCGGCACAATAAAGAAAAAAGTGTGAGTTTGATCAAAAACAAAAAAATGAAGCGCGGACAGGCGTATTTATATGCCCCGTGAACGGCAAACCTGAAATAGCGCCGTAACGAACAGGTTAGAGAGGAGAAAATACCATGATGACATACGACCGTAACCGCAATGCAATCACCACTGGCAGCCGCGTCATGATTAGCGGCACAAACCAGTTCGGCGTGATTAAAGCGATCCACAGCGACGGTCTCAATGCCGAGCAGGTGCGTCGTAGTAAAACGGTGGAAGTGGAAGGATGCGAAGGTAAGTTCGAACCGATCGAGCTGATTCGCCTGGGCATGCACTAAACCGCGTGCAGACATGCCGCCGCGCACGGCGGCATGTGCTGAATTACCGTTGAGACACGTACTGGGCCACGGTCGCTTTCGCGCCCTTTTGCAGTAACGTCTGGTATGCCTTCATCACCGCATCAACAAAGACTGATTCCTGCGGTAATTCTTTGCCGAAGATGGCCTCGATGCCGAGCAGCGCGTTGACCCGACTTTCCCCCTCCGTACTTCCCTTCACTGCCGCCTGAATAACCGCCAACTGCGGGTCGCTCACGTCGATGGCGTTACCCTGCTCATCCACGCCGCCGACATAGCGCATCCAGCCGGCCACGCCCAGCGCCAGCAGCGGGAAAGGTTTCTGATGCACGAGGTGCCAGCGCACCGAATCCAGCATACGCTGTGGAAGCTTCTGGCTGCCGTCCATTGCAATTTGCCAGGTACGGTGGCGCAGGGCCGGGTTGCTGTAGCGGGCAATCAGCAGATCGGCATAGCGCGCTAGATCAACGCCTTTCACTTTTAAGGTTGGCGCCTGTTCGTTAAGCATCAGCGCGTGGGCGGCGACGCGGTAGTTCTCATCTTCCATGCACTCGTTGATATGCTGATAACCCGCCAGATAGCCCAGGTACGCCAGGAACGAGTGGCTGCCGTTGAGCATGCGCAGCTTCATCTCTTCAAACGGAATGACGTCTGACACCAGCTCGGCACCGGCCTTTTCCCATTCGGGACGCCCGGCGACAAAGTTATCTTCGATCACCCACTGGCGGAACGGTTCACAGGCCACCGCGGCGGGATCGCGTACGCCGGTCAGTTGTTCGATTTTATCCAGCGTTTCGGACGTAACCGCGGGCACGATACGATCCACCATGGTGGAGGGGAAGGTAACGTGGGCTTCGATCCAGTCCGCCAGCTCGCCGTCTACCGCACGAGCGTAAGCGCACGTCACGTTGCGCATCACGTGGCCATTCTCGGGCATGTTGTCGCAGGACATCACGCTGAACGCAGGCAGACCCGCCGCTTTGCGCCGCGCCAGCGCTTCCACGACCACGCCAGGCGCGGATTTTGGCTGGTGCGGGTTTTGCAGGTCGGCAACGATAAACGGGTGATCGAGCATCAGTTGCCCGGTCGCCGGCGAATGGCAGTACCCTTTCTCGGTGATGGTCAGCGAGACAATCGCCACCTGCGGTTCGCACATCGCGGCCAGCACGGTCTCGAGCCCGTCGACCTGCGCATGCAGCGCCTTTTTGACTACGCCAACCACGCGGGATGTCCACGCATCGGCGGACATTTCCGCCACGGTATAGAGCTTATCCTGCGCGTTCAGATCGGCAATCTGCTGCTCGCCGCCAATCAGGTTAACTTCACAGTAGCCCCAGTCGCTGCTGTGCTCAGCTGCGAGAATGTCGGCATACACCGCCTGATGCGCGCGGTGAAAAGCGCCAAACCCTAAATGAACAATGCGTGCTTTGAGGCTGTTGCGATCGTACTGGGGCAGCGTCGCCCTGGCCTGTAATAACGTGTTTTCCATGATTAAGACTCGTTAATTAGAAAGCTGTGGATCGCTGCCGCTTTTTGTGAAGCGGCAGCGTCTGCTGACTACACCAACTAGAATGGCAGTCGGGGTAAGAGATTGCTGCCATCCACCATACTGATACTGCCGTTTGTGATTTTGATTTATATTAACTTTTGGTCATGTGGTGTGACATAAACATCAAGCTGTGTGACAGATTTCAAAAGATATAAACCACCACCTCTCTTCTGAACTTAATGTTTTCCCCACTCCTGATACTCGCTCTCGCGCCGACGAGGCGCAGTTTCAGGCAGGGTCAACAGGCCCACCACCGAGATCGCGCCAAGGACAATCACGTAGGCCGCCATGCCATAGTAGTGGCCGTGCGTCATTTGCAATATTTTAACCGCCACCAGGCCGAGAACGCCGCTGCCAATCAGCGAGCCCACCTGCCAGATCAGCGCAATGCCGCTACAGCGGATATGGGTCGGGAACAGTTCCGGAAAATAGGATGCCTGCGGGGCATAGCACATGCTGTGGCCGAAGGTAATCACGGCAATCATCGCTATTTGCGTCAGCCAGTAGCTGTCCTGATTGATAGCCATAAAGAACGGCACGATAGCCACTACCTGCAGAAGTGCACCCATAATGTAAACCGGCTTGCGGCCAATCCTGTCGCTGAGCGCACCCATGAGCGGAATCGCAAAAATCTCCAGCAGAACAGCGACGATCATCGTTTCCATCAGGATCGTGGCGCTGAGACCGTTGGCTTTCCCGTAGGCCAGCACGATAACCGTAAACATCGCGAACGTGCAGGCTTCGATTAGCTTGGCACAAACGCCTTTTGCCACAATGCCCGGATAATCTCGTACCACTTCTATCACCGGGCGAGACTCTACGGCTTTGGTCTCACGGATTTTGGCAAACACCGGTGACTCATCGATGCGCAGACGAATAAACAAACCAACCAGCACCAGCACCGCGCTGAGTAGGAACGGAATGCGCCAGCCGTAGCTCATCATCTCTTCAGGCGTCAGGACGATGTTGAGCAAGGCAAACAAGGCCATCGGCAGCAGAAAACCCGCCGGCGCCCCCACCTGTACCCAGCTGGCAAAGAATCCGCGTCGTTTGGGCGTGGAGTATTCTGCCGTCATCAGGACCGCGCCCGCCTGTTCGCCGCCCACGCCAAATCCCTGCAGTATGCGGATCAAAATCAGTAACACCGGCGCCCAGATGCCAATTTTTTCATACGTAGGCAGAAGGCCGATACAAAATGTCCCTAGCCCGACGATCAGGATAGTCATTACCAGCGCTTTTTTACGTCCGACTTTGTCGCCGATATGACCGAACACAATGCCGCCGACAGGACGAGCCAGAAAGCCCACCGCATAGGTTGCGAAGGCGGCAAGCGTGCTAATCAGCGGGTCGCTGCTCGGGAAAAAAAGATGACCGAAAAACAGCACCGCGGCCGTGCCATAGGCAAAGAAGTCGTAATACTCGGCCGCGGTACCAATCGCCGAAGCGGTCGCCACGCGCTTGATAACAGGGGTGTTATCCACTTCATTGTTTACATCAACTGAACTCACCATGTGTTTGTTCCTGCCAAAAAGAGGTTAAATGAATCGCGTGCTGCGTTGGGATAACCCCTGCTGCGCCGTGTGTTCCGCAGCGTCTTCTGCAAGACTCAAATCACGGTCGCGCACCTCTGGCATCAGGAGCGCCGAGATCAGCCCAATCACGGAATAGGCCACCAGCATGGCAACAATGGGCCACCAGGAGCCGGTCATATTGCAGAAGATCCCCGCCAGCACCGGACCAAAGCCCACCGCCACCAGACCGCCCGCCTCTTTTGAGATAGCCATGCGGGTAAAGCGATTCCGTGAACCAAACATCTCCGCCATGGTGATATTTTCCAGCGCAAACAGCCCCAGTACGGCGAAGTTATGGATAACGATGATAGAGAGCATGATCGTTCCCGGCGCATAGCTTTTATCGACGATGATCGACAGCATCGGATAGGCGAGAATAATGGCCGAGATATTGAGGATAATGTACGGCAAACGGCGCCCAACTTTATCAGAAAGCCAGCCCAGCAGCGGGATGGAGATAAACCCGAGAATGGAGCTGATCATCAGCGCGTCGGTAGGGATGGCTTTATCGAACAGCAGCGTCTGGACCAGATACCCGGCGAGGAAGGTCTGGATCAGCCCCGAGTTACCCGCCTGACCAAACCGCAGTCCGGTCGCCAGCCAGAAGGATTTACTTTTCACCATTGAGCCCAGCGAGGTGTCCGGCACCGCGCGTTCTTCGTCATTTACTTTCTCGAAGACCGGGCTCTCTTTCAGGTTCATTCGCAGCCAGATAGCGAAAATCATCACCACAACGCTGGCGAGGAACGGCACGCGCCAGCCCCAGGCGAGCAGCTGTTCGCGGTCGAGGGCAAAGAACATAATGGCCCAGATAGCCGTTGCGCTCAGCGTCCCGCAGTTGGTGCCCATCGCCACCAGCGAGGAGATGATGCCGCGTTTTCCTTTTGGCGCATACTCCGCCAGCATGGTCCCGGCCCCGGAGATCTCGGCCCCGGCACCCAGCCCCTGAATAATACGCAGCGTTACCAGCAGAACCGGGGCGAAAATACCGATCTGCGCGTAGGTCGGCAGAACGCCAATCAGCGTGGTGCAGATCCCCATCATGGTGATGGTGATAAACAGCACCTTCTTGCGGCCGATGCTGTCGCCCATTCGGCCGAAAATAAAGGCCCCGACGATGCGCGCAATATAGCCCGCGCCGTAAGTTCCCATCGCCAGGATCAGCGCCATCGCGGCAGACTGTTCCGGGAAGAAGATCTCATGGAAGACCAGGGCCGCCCCCAGCGAGTAAAGCTGAAAGTCCATAAACTCCAGGGCGGTGCCCAGCCAGCCGGAAACGGCGGCTTTCACCAGATCGGAGGTGGTTCTTTGAGGTTGTGCTTGCGTCATAATGGCTATCTCTGAAAGGTAAGATGCGTACCACTTAGAGCCTGTCTGCGCAGGCTCTTAACCGCTTATAGGATTATTGGCCGAACGTGAGTAACACTTTGCAGCACTGCCGCTGGTCTTTCTCAAACAGTTCGATGGCGTCTGTAACGTGTTGATAGTCAAAGGTATGGGTAACCAGTTTTTCGGGGTCGATTAGCCCCTTTTCCAGCCAGTCGATGACGACCGGGAATTTGTTGGCATTCAGGCGCGAGGAGAATATCGCCAGCTCTTTGCCGGTGATGCCCTGCTGAACGACCTGGCTCGGCTCGCTGGAGAAGCCCATCAGCACGATGCGCGCCGCCGGAGAAGCGAGGGTTACCGCCTCCTGCAAAATCGTCGGATGGCAGGCAGCATCAATGATTAACGTCGGTTTAATGCCTTTTTCGTCCAGCGCGGCCTGCAGCGACTGCTCGCAGTTATTCAAGACCCAGTCTGCGCCGCTGCGCTGTGCCATCGCCAGCCGTTCGTCTATGCGGTCAACCACGATAACCTGCTTCACCTTGTAGACGCCCTTCAGCGCCTGAACGGTGACCAGCCCCATCGGGCCCGCGCCGTAAATCAGCGCAACGTCCTGTTCAGTGGGACTGGCCTGCCCAGTCACGTTGGCGGCAATAGTGAAGGGCTCAACCATGACGGCGTGTTTATCCGGGATCGCATCCGGGATGGGCCAGGCATTTTTAGCGGGCACTGCTGCATATTCGCTGAACCCGCCGTCGCGGTGAACGCCCAGCACCACCAGCGAGGTGCAGACGTTAGGCTTACCCACGGAGCACGGGTAGCAGTGCCCGCAGCTGATCACCGGATCGACCGAGACGCGCTGGCCCAGGCGCGCGCTGTCAACGCCCTCGCCCACGGCGTCAATCACGCCAAAAAACTCATGGCCGATGACGCGCGGATACTTCGCAAACGGGTTATGCCCGCGGTAGATGTGGCTGTCTGAACCGCAAATCCCGGCCAGTTTAACCTTAACGCGCACTTCACCTGCGCCCGGCAGCGGGAGTGGACGCTCTTCAATAACCAGCTGGTTCGGCTGTTGAATCACTACGCTTTTCATCGTTCGCTCCTCGTTTACCAGTTCCACAGCGTGCCGTCTTCAAGGCGGGCGACCGGCAGATAGGCAGGATCGTACGGATACTTCGCTGCCAGTTTTTCATCAAATTCGATGCCCAGGCCCGGCTTGTCGCCCGGATGCATATAGCCATTATCAAACCGCCAGCTGTGCGGGAAGACCTCCAGCATCTGTTCGGAATAGCCCATATATTCCTGCACGCCAAAGTTCGGTACCCACAGGTCGAAATGCAGCGCGGCCGCGTGGCACACTGGCGACAGATCCGACGGGCCGTGTGAGCCGGTACGCACCTGGTAGAGCGAAGCGAAGTCCGCGATGCGACGCATCCCGGTGATCCCGCCCGCGTGGGTAATGGTGGTGCGGATATAGTCGATAAGCTGCTCTTCTATAAGCTGCTTGCAGTCCCAGATGCTGTTGAACACTTCGCCCACCGCAATTGGCGTGACGGTGTGCTGGCGGATAAGACGGAAGCAGGCCTGGTTCTCCGCCGGCGTTGGGTCCTCCATCCAGAACATGCGGAATTCCTCAATGCTCTTGCCGAAGCGCGCCGCTTCGATCGGCGTCAGGCGGTGGTGCATGTCGTGCAGAAGATGCTCGTTGAAGCCGAACTGATTGCGCACCGCGTCGAACAGCTTCGGTGTGAAATCGAGGTATTTTTCGGTGGACCAGAGCTGCTCTTCCGGCCAGTCGCCTTTGGTCGCAGGCTCATAGGCCAGCCCTTTCCCTTTGGCCATACCGTAGGTGGTTTTCATGCCCGGCACGCCGCACTGCACGCGGATCGCCTTAAAGCCCATTTCTTTATGGCGGGCGTAATCTTCCAGCACGTCGTCAATGGTGTGGCCGGTAGTGTGACAGTAGACCATCACTCCTTCACGGGAGGCTCCGCCAAGCAGCTGATAAAGCGGCATGTTGGCGGCTTTGGCTTTGATGTCCCACAGCGCCATATCCACGGCGGAGATGGCCGACATGGTGACCGGGCCGCGTCGCCAGTAAGCGCCCTTATAGAAAAACTGCCAGATATCTTCAATGCGGTGCGCATCGCGGCCAATCAGCTGGGGGCAAAGGTGATCCTTCAGGTAAGAGGCCACGGAGAGCTCGCGACCGTTCAGCGTAGCGTCACCGAGGCCGACAATCCCCTCATCGGTGGTGATTTTTAGGGTGACAAAGTTCCGCCCCGGGCAGGTAACAAACACGTCAGCCGCGACAATCTTCATAATTCCTTTCCTTACATCGTTCGTTGTGATGCTGGAAATTTACCCACCAACCCTACTACCATACAAGTATAACGATCATAAAATCAGCGAACGATCACAAAATCCGGGGGCTCAGGCCCGCCCCCATCCCGCCACAATAATCAGCATACCGCACAGGGCAATCAGCGCGCCGGCCCAGTCGTACGCGCTGAGCCTGACGCCGTCCACCACGCGTAACCACAGCAGCGCCGTACAGACATAGACCCCACCGTAAGCCGCATAAACGCGGCCGCTGGCCGCCGGATGTAGCGTTAACAGCCAGACGAACAGGGCCAGCGCAACGCCCGCCGGGATCAGCAGTAATGCGCTTCCCCCCTTCTTCAGCCAGAGCCAGGGCAGGAAGCAGCCGATGATTTCGCAGAGCGCGGTGGCAAAAAAAAGCAGCGTCGTTTTAAGCATATTTCACATCAGGTGAGGATTTATTTAGACATCATACCTGATGATGCCCTTTACTTTTCCATACTTGCTCCGCGGGTATGCCGTGATTTCGCTTTGGTGTAGAATCTGTACGGGGTAACTTGATTATCTGCACCCATTTAAAAGGAAACGCTATGACCACATTAAGCAAACGCCTTTGTCTGACAGCCGTGCTGGCGCTGTCATCGTTCGCCTTTGCCGCCTCTGCGACAGCGGAAACCAGCAAGCTCATTATTGAGTCTGGTGACAGCGCGCAGAGCCGTCAGAACGCCGCCATGGACAAAGAACAATGGAATGACACCCGTAACCTTCGTCAGAAGGTTAACAAACGTGCTGAAAAAGAGTGGGACAAGGAAGATGTCGCTTTTGACGCGCGCGATAAGTGTCAGCAAAGCGCAAACGTCAACGCCTACTGGGAGCCCAATACCCTGCGTTGCCTGGATCGCCGCACTGGCCGTACGGTAGCCCCATAATGCCGGCTCCTTGCGATATTAAGCTCCGCCCGCTGGAGCGTGAAGACCTGCGCTTTGTCCACCAGCTCGACAACAATGCCAGCGTGATGCGCTACTGGTTCGAAGAGCCTTACGAGGCCTTTGTCGAGCTGTCCGATCTCTACGATAAGCACATTCACGATCAGAGCGAACGGCGTTTTGTGGTGGAGTGTGAAGGCGAAAAAGCCGGTCTTGTGGAGCTGGTTGAAATCAACCACGTTCACCGCCGGGCAGAGTTCCAGATCATCATCTCCCCTGAGCATCAGGGAAAAGGCCTTGCCTCACGGGCGGCGAAGCTGGCAATGGATTACGGATTCAACGTTCTGAATCTCTACAAGCTTTACCTGATTGTGGACAAAGAGAACGAGAAAGCGATCCATATCTACCGCAAGCTGGGCTTTATGGTGGAAGGTGAGCTGATTCACGAGTTCTTTATCAACGGTGAATACCGCAATACCATTCGCATGTGCATCTTCCAGCATCAGCACCTGGCCGGACACAAACCGTCAGGTGCCAGCCTGCTGAAACCTACCGCGCAGTGAGATGAATGACAAACCCTGTCATCAACAATCGAGTTGTCTTTCTTGCCGGGTGGCGCTTTGCTTACCCGGCCTACACTGTGCAAAATATGTAGGCCCGTGCAAGCGTAGCGCCGCCGGGCGAAGTAACCTGCGCGGCTTTACTGTCAGTAGTATTCAATCGTATTTTTGATGGTGTACTTGCGCTCAACGGCGGGTTTGACGCTATCGTCCGTGATGGTCAGATCGCAGCTCACCGGATTATTGTGGCGATCGTAGTCGCAGCTCTGCGTCACGTTGCCCAGCGGCTTGTCGTTCAGCATGCTGACTGCCGAGTAATCCATTCTCTTGCGCACGTCTTTAGACGGCGTGGCCTGGACGGAAAGATGCTGATCCCCGGAGACGGTGGTTTTGCCCAGCGGGTAGCCATCCGCATCGTAGCGATACTTCACTTCCATCTCTTTGCCGTGCGCCGCCACCACAAAACCGTTGTCGTCGGTATCCCACGTCACGCCGGCTGACGGCAGTTCTGCCAGCTGGCATTTCCCCTGCAGCTTCACTTTCCGCTGCTGGGTTTCCGCATCAAGGTAGTAATTGGCATCCAGCACCAGCGCCACGCCGGTGTTGGCCTCCAGGTCGTGCAGCTCCAGCGTATCAAAACACCCTTCCGCCGACACGGTGCCGGCAATCCGTTTGGACACTTCACCCTTCTCGTTGAACAGCGTCTGGGTAAAGTCTTTGACCGGGCCGCGCAGAGGATCAAAATCAAATTCGTTCGAAAAGCTCGCCATCTCGGGCGTAAACGACAGCGGCGCGGAGCTGTTGTCGCACCCCACCAGTGCTGCTGCCAGTAGCGTTATCGCTGCGTATTTCTTCACATTCATTACCGTACAGGGAGATTATTCCCAATCATATTAGCAAATACAGTTGTTTACACGAAGCCTGCTAAAATTAATCTCTACACAGAGAAAAGGAGCTACAGATGAAACGGTTACCCTGGATTACCGCCCTGCTGTTAATGAGTGCCTCAACGGCCGCGCTGGCGGCACCGGATTCCTGCGAGCGCGTGAAAAGCGACATTCAGCAGAAAATTATTAACAACGGCGTGCCGGAATCAGGCTTTACGCTGAGCATTGTGCCAAACGACCAGGCCGACCAGCCGGGCACGCAGGTTGTGGGCCATTGTGCTAACGACACCTTTAAAATTTTGTACACTCGTACAGGCTCCGGAGCTGGTGAAGCTCAGTAATTTACCCACAATCCCCGTTGATTTGATGAGGATTAAGATCTAATACCCCCAAATAAGTAACACTCACCCCATCATTAGCCCGGTTGTAATTACGGGAAAAATAATACGCAATTATAATGATGGGGTGAGCCATGTCCGATACTGAACATCACGGCGGAATTAGCCGTCGAACACTCGTGAAATCTACAGCCATAGGTTCTCTGGCGCTTGCCGCTGGCGGTTTGTCGTTGCCCTTTGGCGTGAAACGCGCTGCCGCCGCGGTGCAAAGCGCCATGAACGCTGCCGAAGATAGAGTGGTCTGGGGCGCCTGCTCGGTCAACTGCGGCAGCCGCTGCGCATTGCGTCTGCACGTTCGGGACGACGAAGTATACTGGGTCGAAACGGACAACACCGGCGAGGATATTTACGGTAACCATCAGGTGCGCGCCTGCCTGCGCGGACGTTCTATTCGCCGTCGCATTAACCATCCGGACCGTCTGAACTACCCAATGAAACGCGTGGGCAAACGCGGTGAAGGCAAGTTCGAGCGCATCACATGGGATGAAGCGCTGAACATCATCACCGCCAGCCTAAAAGACGTGGTGGCCAAATACGGCAACGAAGCGGTTTACATCAACTACTCCTCCGGCATTGTCGGCGGCAATATTACCCGCTCCTCTCCTTATGCTTCACTGGTGGCGCGCCTGATGAACTGCTACGGCGGTTTCCTGAGCCACTACGGCACCTACAGCACGGCGCAAATCGCCTGCGCGATGCCCTACACCTACGGCAGCAACGATGGGAACAGTACGTCCGACATCGAAAACACCAAACTGGTGGTCATGTTCGGCAATAACCCGGCGGAAACGCGCATGAGCGGCGGCGGGATTACGTACTATCTGGAGCAGGCTCGCGAGCGCTCAAACGCGCGCATGATCGTTATCGACCCGCGCTATACCGACACCGCCGCCGGACGTGAAGATGAATGGATCCCTATTCGTCCAGGCACCGATGCCGCGCTGGTGGCGGGTATCGCCTGGGTCTTGATCGACGAAAATCTGGTCGACCAGCCGTTCCTGGATAAATACTGCGTTGGCTACGACGAAAAAACGCTGCCGGAAGGCGCGCCCGCTAACGGCCACTACAAAGCGTATATTCTCGGCCAGGGCGAGGACAATACGGCGAAAACCCCTGAGTGGGCCTCCCGCATTACGGGCATCCCCGCCGATCGCATCATTAAGCTTGCGCGCGAAATTGGCTCCGCAAAACCGGCCTATATCTGCCAGGGCTGGGGGCCACAGCGTCAGGCGAACGGGGAACTGACCTCCCGCGCGATCGCGATGCTGCCTATTCTTACCGGAAACGTGGGCATCAACGGCGGTAACAGCGGCGCGCGTGAATCGACGTATACCATCACCATCGAGCGTATGCCGCTACCGGAAAACCCGGTCAAAACGCAAATTTCCTGCTTTAGCTGGACGGACGCCATCGCCCGCGGGCCGGAGATGACCGCCCTGCGCGATGGCGTGCGCGGCAAGGATAAGCTGGATGTGCCGATCAAGTTCATCTGGAACTACGCGGGAAACACCATCATCAACCAGCACTCCGATATCAATAAAACCCACGACATCCTGCAGGATGAAAGCAAGTGCGAAACGATCGTCGTCATCGATAACTTCATGACGTCGTCGGCGAAGTATGCCGATATCGTGCTGCCGGATCTGATGACCGTCGAGCAGGAAGACATCATCCCTAACGATTACGCCGGAAACATGGGCTACCTGATTTTCCTCCAGCCCGTGACCGCACCGAAGTTTGAGCGCAAGCCCATCTACTGGATCATGAGCGAAGTGGCGAAACGCCTCGGCCCGGATGTCCATCAGAAATTCACCGAAGGACGCACGCAGGAGCAGTGGCTGCAGTACCTGTATGCCAGAATGCTCGAAAAAGACCCCAAGCTGCCGTCCTATGACGAACTGAAAAAAATGGGCATTTATAAGCGCAAAGATCCAAACGGGCACTTTGTGGCTTATAAGAAATTCCGCGAGAACCCGGAAGCTAATCCGCTGAAAACGCCGTCGGGCAAGATTGAAATTTACTCCAGCAAGCTGGCGGACATTGCCGCCAGCTGGGAACTGGAAAAAGATGAAACCATCAGCCCGCTGCCCGTCTACGCCTCGACGTTTGACGGCTGGGATGCGCCCGAACGCGAGCAGTTCCCGCTGCAGCTGTTTGGCTTTCACTTCAAGGCCCGTACCCACTCTAGCTACGGCAACGTCGACGTGCTGAAGGCGGCCTGCCGTCAGGAGGTCTGGCTTAATCCTGTTGATGCCGAAAAACGCGGCATTAAGAACGGCGATACGGTGCGCGTCTTTAACGATCGCGGTGAGGTGAGAATTGAAGCGAAAGTCACGCCGCGCATCATGCCCGGCGTCAGCGCCATGGGCCAGGGAGCGTGGCACGATGCCAATATGAACGGTGACCGCATCGACCACGGGTCATGCATCAATACCCTGACCACGCACCGTCCGTCGCCGCTGGCAAAAGGCAACCCGCAGCACACCAATCTGGTGCAGATCGAGAAGGTCTAGAAAGTGAAGCGCATGACCGTGGTTTATTCTATGGTCTATAAATTGGCTTAACACAGTCGCGCGGGTGAAATCCGCGCGAGCAAGGAAGATGTAATGAAAGACGTCTCACAGCGTGAATCGTTCGCGTTTAGCGCCCGCGTACTGGGCGCGCTGTTTTATTTTTCACCCGACAGCGAGCAGGCTGCGCCGCTGGTGCAGGCTCTCACCGCTGGCGACTGGGTTCAGGACTGGCCCCTGCCGCCGGAATCGCTGCTGCCCGTTGCCGAATCCTTTGCCACGCCTGCCGATGAGCCGCTGACGGACGCCTGGCAACGGCTGTTTATTGGCCCCTATGCCCTGCCCGCTCCGCCGTGGGGCTCCGTCTGGCTCGACCGCGAATCCGTGCTGTTTGGCGACTCAACCCTCGCGCTGCGCCAGTGGATGCGGGAGAACAGCATTGCTTTTGAGATGCAGCAGAATGAGCCGGAAGATCATTTCGGTACCCTGCTGCTGCTGGCGGCGTGGCTGGCCGAGAATGGCCGCGAAGCGGAGTGCTCTCAGCTTCTTGCTTGGCACTTGCTGCCGTGGAGCACACGCTTCCTCTCGGTGTTTGTCGACAAGGCCGGGCACCCGTTTTATACCGCGCTGGGTCAGCTTGCGCAGCTGACGCTCGCAGACTGGCGTTCTGCGTTACTTATTCCGGTTGCGGAAAAGACGCTCTATCGCTAAGGGGTGTGGCTTGCTCGCGGGTGGCGAGCAAGCCTTCTACCCGAATTTGGTTTACACCTCTGCACCCGATTCACTCGCACTCTCTTTGCTTTGAATGAACCGGAGTGCCAGATAAAGATCTGGCGCAAGAATCATGTCATCATCATTCATTGTTGGCCGACTATCTTTAAACCAGCGCGTTAGTTCCGTTTTCCTGCCCGCCAGGATTAACGTCACCTGCCGAGCTTTAAGGTCGCGCTTTAACTCATTTATGGTTGCCAGGACGCTGATGTCTGAATAGGTGAAGCAAGCCACGGCATCAATAATCACCCATTTAGGCTGTAACGCTGCACCATCAACTAAGTTCAACACCCGGCGTTTAAAATAAGCCACATTAAAATAGGTCAACGGTGAGTTAAATCGATACATCAGCACGCCCGGAACCATTTTAATATCGGTTGTATTACCTAATGAGTGAATCATTCCATCTTCGTCAATTCCCAGTAAGTGCTCAGAAGGACGAAACACGGTACGAAGGAATTGTAACAGGCCAAGCAACACCGCAAGGCCGATCCCCTGGATAACGCCGATAATTAAAACGCAGCCAAACGTGAAGAAGGCCAGGCGAAATGCCTGTTTATTTCTTCGCCTCAGGTTCCATAGCCCACGTAAATCAATTAATGACCACGATGCGTACATCAGAACGATACCCAATGCAGATACCGGAATAAACTGCAGTGGCTGAGTGAAAAATATCACCACGATGCCGATGAGTAAGGCAGCGACTATGGAAACCAGCTGACTTTTCCCACCAACGGAATCATTTACCGCGGTTCGGGAATCGGCGCCACTGATAGCAAACCCCTGAGATAATCCCGACATGAGGTTTGCGATACCCAGTGCCCGGAACTCTGCATCAGCATTGATTTCATAGCCATTTTTCGCGGCGAAACTGCGGGCGGTCAGCATCAGGCTGACAAAACTGACCAAGGCCAGGTTCAGCGCCGGGATGACTAAATCACGCATGGGACCAGGCTGGAACGCTCCCCAGTGAACGACAGGTAAACCCGGCTGGAAGCCGTCTCCTCCAATGGTGGCAATACCGTACTGTTGCGCAGAGGTTCCCCATACCAGTGCCGTTGTTATGACTATGGCAATCAAAGGTGCTGGCCAGTGGCGACGATACGTTTTAATAACCATTAAAATAATTAACGTTACTAGCGATATTCCTATCGTTAATAAATGGCTGTCTGAAATTCGGCCTGGCAAAGCCATTATTTTCTCAATAACCTGGGCTTCATCTAGCTTTATCCCCAAAACCTTGCCTAATTGCCCGACAATAATCGTCACGGCTACGCCATTAAGCAACCCCGTAAGAATGGGATGAGAAAGCAGATCGGCAAGCGCGCCCAGGCGAAATTTACTGGCAAGCAGGCACCATCCGCCCATCATCAATGTCATGACGATCGTCAGCTGCCAGTGCAGTTCGGGATTTCCCGCAGAAAGAGGAAACACGACGGCCGCAATCACCGCGCAGGTCGTGGCATCAGGGCCCACAATAAGCTGACGTGAAGAGCCAAACAGTGCGTAAGCTATCATCGGTAAAACGCAGGAATACAGCCCTACTATTGCCCCAACCCCCGCCAGCTCAGCATAAGCAATAGCAACGGGTAGCGCGACAGCCGCAACGGATAACCCGGCTTTAACATCATCTTTTAGCCAGCTTTTATCGTAGGCTAACAAATTTTGTAACCCAGGCATGAAGTTCAACAATAGCTTTCCGAACACGTTATTCTCCGGACATGAATATTACCCGCGAAATGTTGGCACACTTTTAAGTGAGGTTCTGGCTTTCAAATGCTCCGGTCGGAGGCCCCGCCGCTCGGGTCCTGTAAATACTTAACTACTTTGATTGGTGTTAAACATAGTTCAAAAACGACCGATTAGCCGAAGGCGGAGCCGGCAGCCAGGTCGCCGACGCTGTGACCCGTTATTGGTAGTTGAAAAGAGATCAGGAAATACGGAAGAATATATAAATATTACTGAAACTTAAATGGATTGCGGGGTAAGAAATGGAAATGTCTCAGGCAGTAAAGAAAATCGCGATGGTGACTCTACTGGTGAACCTGGCCGCGGGATGTGCACCGCTACACCCTTCCGGTTGCCATAAGACCACTGCAACGGGTAGTTGCGGTTCAGGACGCTGGGACGATCGGGATGAATGGGGCGCGCAGGCGCGGGCAATCAGGGCGGCAATCAATGCCGAAATTGAAGAGCCGCAAAACTGGAAAGGGAAAAACTGCAGGTTGCATATTGAATTTGCTCCGGATGGCACGCCTTTAAATATCTCAACCAGCAACGGTAATAGAGCCTACTGCGAAGCGATAATGTCAGCCGCCCAAAAAGCCAAATTCCCGGCCTTCAGCAATCCGGAAGTTTATAGAGATTTTCAAAAATCCCGCTTCGACATGCGCGGATAGCTTCATGTCAGAAGCGGCCATCGGCTGAATTGAAAGTAGCCATGATGTGTTTTCATTAGTGCCGGTTACGTTAGAATGACCTCCTTGAAAACGAGAGAACCGGAGTGAATATGTTCGCTGATTTTGGGGTCGTGAATTTCTGGACTTACCTGCTTGGTGCGACGCTGATAGTCCTTGCACCAGGTCCTGAAACCATGTTTGTGATTAAAACGAGCGTTACCAGTGGCATCAAACGAGGCTTTGCTGCAATATTTTCCATTCTCCTGAGCGACGTTCTTTTGGTTCTGCTGGCATGGTGCGGCCTGGCCGCGGTGATAAGCGCTACACCAGCCTTATTTAACGCTATCAAATATACAGGCGCTGCCTATCTTTTCTGGCTCGGTATCCAGACGATACGCGCTGTATTTAAGCCCAACGACGAAACCGGTGAGGAAAAAACATCCTCAACTGCTGCCGGGGGAATCATCGGACGCGGGATGCTGGTGACCCTACTGAATCCAAAAACGCTGCTGTTCTATATCTCTTTCTTCGCCCAGTTCATAAATGCTCAGGCTGAACACTCCTGGATGGCGTTTATCATTCTTGCCGCAGTGATGTTCGCGATTACTCTCATTTATTTCGGCTTTCTCGTTTTCTGCGGCTCTTACCTGCTCAGCCGTCTGAAAGGTAACCGCAGGCTATCCGCCATCGGAAACGCGCTGGTAGGAATGTTCTTCATTGGATTTGCCGCACGACTCGCAAGCGCAACGTCATAACCGGTTAGCTAAACCGCCGTGAGGCGGTTTTTTAATGTCCTTTCGCAGGATGGAAATCTTGTCTTCGCTCAAAGCGGTATACATGAACATCACCATCTGCAAACCATACGAATATGATGATTTAACGGATATTTTTATTGAGATGGAAACTTACTATAACCCTAATCGCTGCGTTTTCATGTGTATCAGTGATGTACCCCTCACCGCGTTTCAGTGGGCAAATGTTTATCAAAGAGCTTTTTGTTTCTGCTCCTTTCAGAAGAAAAGGAATGGGGAGAAAGCTTATGGGGTTTATAGCCAACCGCGCCAAGGAGCGCGGCTGTTTGCAACTCGACTGGTTATCGGTGGCGGCAGATCCGTTGGCACAGAAGTTTTATGAATCTCTCGGTGCGCAGATTATCAAGAGCGTTAACTATCACAGGGTTTATGATCAAACATTAAATGAGCTTGCCCGCAGCGCCGACTAAAGTATTATTGAGATGATTACGTCTCAGCTTCAGGAGAATAATGCTGACAAACGCATGCTAGCTTATTCCCATCGGGATCGCGCAGATAGGCAACATAAAAATCGGGGCCGTACGCGGTACGTATACCCGGCTCGCCTTCATTCTTCCCTCCCGCAAGGAGGCCTGCTGCATGGAACCGTCTGACAAGGTCCGCGTTTTCTGCCCTGAATGCGAACATTGTCCCGTTTCCCGCCGTTGCGGGATGCCCGTCAAAAGGTGGACAAATACAAAAGCTGAACCCCTCATCCGGATTATTTTCATCTCCCCACATTGCCCACTCCTCTGTCCAGGCTGGCAGACGTGAATAGCCAAGCACTTTAATAACAGCGTCATAAAACGCCACGGAGCGCTGAAGGTCATTTGTACCTACAGTGATATAAGTCAGCATTTTTTCATATCCTTTTTGCCGTTTATCTGAGCAGACATTATACCTCAGCGTCTATGAATTAAGAGGCCAGAAAAAGGCTGCATTTGCCCCTTGTAAGAGCGTGGAGGAATGGGTTGCGGAACATGTTCTGTAAGGTCATCTCAGCCCCCCAACCCGTGACGTGAGTATCACAAGTTTCCGTATGTATGCTAAAGTTTATACTGCTGCAGCCCCAAAATTACCTCTTATAATTTCAGTACGTTAGATAGAGTGAGCGAATATGGATAATATTCCGCATAAGCAGATAGGCTGGAAAAGATACCCCGTATGGCTGTGGTGCGGAGTTTTTTATCTGATTACATTGCATTGCTCTGCAGATGAAATAAATTTGTATTCAATAAACACTGGCTCATACGTTTATCATCTGACACATAATCGCGGACAATATACGGAGAACTTTGAAAATAAATTTATATCCGTGGAGAGGAAATTCTCGGATACGTCGAAATACAGCGTGGTGCTCGGCACAATGAAAAACAGCTTCAATGACAGATGCCTGGCTGCCGGCGTAAGAAGAGATTGGGCCGGATGGGATAACGGTTGGGTTTTTAAAGGAATCTATGGCTATGTAGGTGAATTTTTCTTTGATACTTTCGATGATTGTGGCGACCACGGCTCATACCATGATTTTAAAAAAGCGACAGGAATAGGATTTTCTCCCTACATATACCATGGATTCCAGTATAATTTTACATCTTATTTTGGAATGGATGTGGGTATTATTATACCCTCCGTATTTGTCATTACAGCGCAATGGAGTTTTAGATAAATCCTTCAACCGCGAGTGCAGTGCTGTTACTGCATAATTAAAGCATGATGTTTGAGACGGTCGCCAGCAATGCGGACCGCCCCGTTCTCGGAACCGGAGCGGCTCAGATTAGCGTAAGTGCGTGCTCAAAACGTTAAGCAGCCGCAACCAACAGTCAAAAGCTATACGTCACCTTCAAACTTCCCGTAGGCGACGTCTTGCGATGCACAATCGGGCTGTCGGCGGCATCTCCCGCCAGCTGCGTCACGCCCGCTGCGGCAAGCACGCTCCAGCGTGAGGTGAGCCTGTGGGTCCAGTCAAGATTCAGCGAATACGCATAAATTCCGGCACCGGCGTCATGTCGGGCAAATCCCGATGCGGCCGACTGGGCGGCGCTGACCCCATAGTACGTTTGCATATACTTGTCGGATCCCCAGCTGCCGGTCAGCGCCAGCGTGACCGCATTATTTGGTGAAGTATAGAGCGGACTGGAAATGCCGAAGTGTACCGCCTCACCATTGTCTCTCTCAGAAACCGGAACCTCAGCCTGCAGCTGCAGATTAAGCCAGTCGGTCACCCTGTATCCCAGCCCGGGCACCACGATAGCCGAGCCTTTTATCTCGCCCATCCCACGCAGCTCGTCGCTGCCGGAGCTGATCGAATCGCTGCTCACGTCTTTATCTTTACGGCCTATGCGATAGCTCAGCGCCGCGCTGTAATCCAGGTTGCCGATGTTATTGCCGTAACCGATCCCCCGCGTGGTGCCGATAAAAAAACCATTGGCCATGGAGTAATCCACCACCTGCGCCGCGCTGACGCGGGTTTTATCTGAACCCGAATAGCGTGGCGCGACGTCCACGCCGCCCCCGAGGGTTAACACATTGCCCTGGCCCTGCTCTGCCGCCAGCGTTGGGGAGGCCAGTAGGGCCAACACGATGCCCGGTACGATGTTTTTCAGGCGGCGGCCCGGGAATAAATGGGGGAACGTACGACGCAGTTCGATGTTTCTCATTAAGGAAGTCCTTATGGATTCAAATGATGACGATGCAGGCGGTTAAACGCCAGAACGCCCATTTTGAATACTGACCCTAAGGTTCTTATGAGCCGAAAATGAAGAAAGACTGAAGCGCGCGCGGGTGCTGTAAACCGGACAGATTACCTGATACCGTTTTTTTCTTAAGATGTTCTTCATTCACTGCCGATACAGTAACTAATGTGAAAATTCTACTTATTGAAGACGACCTGGATCTCGGCAACGGCGTACGTATCGCCCTCTCAGATCAGGGATTTGACGTTATATGGGTTCGCCGGAAAGAGGATGCGCTGCATCAGCTTAACGTCTGCGTGCCCGAACTTATTTTGCTCGACCTGGGGCTTCCCGATGGCGATGGCATGAGTCTGATGACGCGCTTGCGCCATCAGCTTAAGGGGATCCCCGTTATCATCCTGACGGCGCGAGGGACGCTGCAGGATCGCCTGTGCGGGCTGGATGCGGGCGCAGACGACTATCTCGTCAAACCCTTTGTCCTCGCCGAGCTGCTGGCGAGAGTACGAGCCCTTGCGCGACGCAGCTACGGTTTTGAGAATGAGGCAATTGAAATTCGCGGGCTGTCTCTGCACGTGCCGACGCGTCGCGTGACGGTGAGCGCGCGCCACGTTGACCTGACGGCCAGTGAATACGCCCTGCTTGAAACGCTGATGTTGCGCGCAGACCGCGTGCTTACGCGACGCTTCCTGGAAGAAAGGATATTCGGCAACAAAGAAAACCTCAGCAACGCGCTCGACGTGCATATGGGTAACTTGCGGCGGAAAATCGGCGACGGCTATGTGCGAACGGTACGTGGGGTCGGGTATGTCATTGATACCGTCTCTGTCCAGAAGGTGACCGGTTAATGCGAAGCTTTTGGTATCACCTGAGACGCCCGACGCTGGTGCGGCGAATTATCATCGCCCAGATGCTGCTGCTTACCCTGCTGTGGTGTCTTTTTTTAACCTTTATTCTGTGGGAGGACCTGCGCAGCCCTCCCATTCTCACGGGCAGCAAGACGTACGAAACCCTTTTTACCCTGGTCGAACGGATGGACGAACGCCCGCAGGATCGTACCGCCGTGCTGGCAGCGTTCAGCAAAGCGTTGCGGGAGGGCTATGGCGGCGGGGAAGATCCCGCGCTGTCAATCAACTTCATCGTGCGCAAAAATAACGCGATTGTTTTTTCATCGCCTGGTGCACCAACGGGGGTAACCAATACCCGGCTGGGGGAAATGCAGCGTGTTCAGAGCGACGGCCGTACCTGGACCAGCCGAACCCTTAAATCCGCTCATTCCGACGTTGAGGTCACCCTTTTTACCCCGGCCGGCGGCTGGAACTTCTTTATCTACCTGAACTCGCGCGGGTACTACATCATGCCGCTGCTGGTCTGTATTCCTTTTCTTCTGTTCCCCGCGTGGATGTCGATCCGCATTGCGATGCGCCCCTGGAACAAGGTGGTCAATGAAATTACGTTACGCACGCCTGACGATCTCTCCCCCTTAAAAGCCGTTCCCAGGCACAGGGAGCTTCGCCAGATGGTGGACGCAATCAATGACTTCCTTGCCAGAGTGCGTGAAAGCGCTGAAAGGGAGCGGGTTTTCATTGGCGATGCCGCGCACGAGCTGCGGACTCCCCTCGCGGCAATGCGCATCAACGTGGAGGCGCTGCAGTCCTGGGTCATCAGCGAGAGCCAGCAGGAGCTGCTTGCGGGGGTTATTCGCAGCAACAGCCGCGCTGCGCGCCTCGTCAATCAGCTGCTGCTGATGATGCACAGCGAAGCGCGCATTGACACGGACATGGAGCCCGTGCCGCTGACGTCGCTCATCCAGGAGCGAATGGCCGAGCTGGAACCGTTAGCCTCTGCGCGCAGGATCGAGCTGGAATTCTTCGCTGAGGATGAAATCTGGATCGCAGGCGTCAGGGAACGCCTGATGTCGCTGGTTGATAACCTCATTGAGAACGCCGTGAAGTACAGCCCTGAGGGCGGTCGGGTTCAGGTCGACGTGCGTGCGCTCGATCGCTGCACGCAGCTGCGCGTTTCCGACGCAGGCCCCGGTATTCCGGCGGAACTACGGGAGCGCGTATTCGACAGGTTTTTCCGCGACCCGAATCAGATGCAAAGCGGAAGCGGCCTGGGGCTTGCCATCGTCAAAGCGGTGGCGCAGCAGCACAACAGCAGCGTAAACCTGAGCACTTCAGCAGAAGGCGGTCTCATGGTGACGGTCGACTTCCCAAACCGCACGCTTAGCTAAACCGAAACAGGGTGTTCGATCGCAAATGCCGCAGATTGCTTCAAAATAATTACCGTATTTGTTATATTGTTGTTTATTGCTTATTCACCTCTGCGGTGCCAAAAAGAACAAGATTCACCGCAACCCAGGATACAAAAATGCTAGATTACCGCTTCCCGACAGCTTTGCAGATGGTTCTCAGCGTAGCGATGGCGGAGCAATTAGGTGAACGTTCGACGAGTGCGATTCTGGCCTACGGCCTGGAAGCGAACCCGAGCTTCATCCGCAAATTGATGGTTCCGCTCACGCGCGACGGCATTATCGTCTCTACGCTTGGCCGCAATGGTTCTATTCATCTTGGCCGCCCGCCGGAAGAGATCACTCTGCGCGATATCTACCTTTCGGTCATCGAAGATAAAAAGCTGTGGGCGTCGCGCCCTGACGTGCCGGCCCGCTGCGTGGTCAGCGCAAACGCATGCTGGTACTTCAAGTCGATTTCCGAAGAAGCCGAGGAGGCTTCGCTGGCGGTACTGGCCCGCCATACCGTGGCAAGCGCCCTGGAAGAGGTCAAAAAGGCCGATACCAGCGGCTGCGATCCGGTGCCTGAACTTATCGCCAAGTATAAAGAAGCGCTTTAACTTTTCTTGAGTGCAAAAAAAACCGCCTTCACAGTGAAGGCGGTTTTTTATTATCTGTAACGTCCCTACGCAGGCAGAACGTCCCTTTCCTCTTTTTTCCCGCGCGTTACGAATTTACGCAGCGTCACGTAAAACACCGGCGTCAGGAATAGACCAAACAGCGTCACGCCCAGCATCCCGGAGAACACCGTGATCCCGGTGACGCCGCGCACTTCGGCACCCGCGCCGTGGCCGAGGATCAGCGGAATGGTCCCGGCAATAAAGGCGATGGAGGTCATCACAATCGGGCGTAAACGCAGGCGGCACGCCTCCAGCGCGGCCTCCATGATCCCTTTGCCCTGAATTTCCAGCTCGCGGGCAAACTCCACGATAAGAATGGCGTTTTTACAGGCCAGCCCCATCAGGACCACGAGCCCCACCTGCACGAACACGTTGTTATCGCCGCCGGTCAGCCAGACGCCGAACAGCGCGGAGAGCATCGTCATCGGCACGATGAGGATCACCGCCAGCGGCAGCGTCCAGCTTTCATACAGCGCCGCCAGCACCAGGAACGCCAGCAGCACCGCGACCGGGAAGACGATCAGCGCCGTGTTGCCCTGCGTGGCCTGCTGGAAGCTCAGGTCCGTCCATTCAATGTTCATTCCGTTCGGCAGGATCTGCTTAGACATGCCTTCCAGCTGCGTCATCGCCTGCGTGGACGAGAGCACGCGCGGGTCGGCATCGCCAATCAGATCCGCTGCAGGGTAGCCATTGTAGCGAATCACCGGGTCCGGCCCGTAGGTAGTGCTGATTTTCACCATACTGCCAATCGGCACCATTTCGCCCTGGCTATTGCGGGTGCGTAAGTTAGCAATATCCTCCACGCTGTCGCGGAACTGCCCGTCCGCCTGGGCCATCACGCGCCAGGTACGCCCGAACTGGTTGAAGTCATTCACGTACGACGAGCCCAGATAGGTTTGCAGCGTACCGAAGAGATCGGTCAGCGACACGCCCTGCGCTTTCGCCTTATCGCGATCAACCTGCACGTCCAGCTGCGGCACGTTAGCCTGATAGGTCGAGATCGGGAAATGCATCCCCGGCGTCTGCATAATCGCACCGGACATCGTATTCACCGCGTTTTGCAGCGCGCCATAGCCCAGACCGGCGCGATCCTGAATGTACAGCGAATAGCCCGACCCCTGGCCCAGCCCTAAAATCGGCGGCGGCAGGATGGAGAAGCCAAAGCCCTCCTGGATTTGCGCGATTTTCGCGTTGATCTCCGCGTTAATTTCCGCCGCGGAATGTTTACGCTGGTCAAACGGCTTCAGGCCAAAGAAGACCGTCCCGGTATTCGGCGTGTTGGTGAACTGCAGCGCATTCAGCCCCGGAAACGCGACCGCATAGTCCACGCCTTCGGTATTCATTCCAATCTCGCTCATTTTGCGGATCACCGCGTCGGTGCGCGCCAGCGAGGAGCCTTCCGGCATTTTCACGCCGCCAATCAGGTACAGTTTGTCCTGCGTCGGTATAAACCCGCCGGGCACCGCTTTGAACATCACGCCCGCCGCGCAGAGCAGCAGCAGATAAACGACAAACACCGAGCCGCGACGTCCGAGCGTTTTGCCCACCAGCCCTTGATAGCCGTTTGAGCTGCGGTGGAAAAAGCGGTTAAACGGACGGAAAAGCCAGCCGAACAGGCGATCGATAAGCCGGGTCGGAAAATCTTTCGGCGCGCCGTGCGGTTTTAACAGCAGAGCCGCCAGGGCTGGCGAAAGCGTCAGCGAGTTAATGGCGGAGATCACCGTGGAGATCGCAATCGTCACCGCAAACTGCTTGTAGAACTGACCGGTCACGCCCGAGAGAAACGCCATCGGGACAAACACCGCGCACAGCACCAGCGCAATCGCGATAATCGGCCCGGACACCTCACGCATCGCCTGATGCGCCGCCGCGAGCGGCGCCAGCCCCTCTTCGATATTTCGCTCGACGTTTTCCACCACCACGATGGCGTCATCCACCACGATACCGATGGCCAACACCAGCCCGAAGAGGCTCAGGGTATTCAGCGAGAAGCCCAGCAGGTAGAGAATGCTGAAGGTACCCACCACCGAAACCGGCACCGCGATCAGCGGAATGAGCGACGCGCGCCAGGTTTGCAGGAACAGAATCACCACCAGCACAACCAGCACCACAGCTTCCAGCAGCGTTTGCACCACCGCACGGATGGAGTCGCGAACAAATACCGTCGGATCGTAAGGTGCCGCCCACTTCATATCCGCCGGGAAGCGCGTGGACAGTTCGTCCATTTTGGCGCGCACCGCGTTAGACAAGTCGATGGCGTTCGCCCCCGGCGACTGGAAGATACCAATCCCGACCGCGTCTTTATTGTTGAGCTGGGAACGCAGCGCGTAGCTGCCGGAGCCCATCTCGATACGCGCCACGTCGCGCAGGCGAACGACCGAACCGTCCTGCGCCGTTTTCAGCACAATATTGCCAAACTCTTCTTCGGTGTGCAGACGCCCCTGAGCGTTAATGGAGATCAGGAAATCGCTCTCTTTCGGCAGCGGCTCGGCGCCAAGCTGTCCGGCAGAGACCTGTACGTTCTGCTCCTGCATCGCCGTGACCACGTCCGAAGCGGTCAAGCCGCGGGACGCCACCTTGTTGGGATCCAGCCAGACGCGCATCGCGTATTCGCCGGAGCCGAAGATCTGAATCTGGCCGACGCCTGGCAGGCGCGCCAGTTCGTCCTTCACCTTCAGCGTGGCGTAGTTGCGCATGTACAGGGAGTCGTATTTACCGTTTGGTGAAAACAGATGCACCACCAGCGTCAGCGTCGGCGACTGTTTCTGGGTGGTAATACCCAGACGCCGCACGTCTTCCGGCAGGCGCGCCTCGGCCTGCGCGACGCGGTTTTGCACCTGAACCTGCGCCTGATCGGGGTCAGTCCCCGGACGGAAGGTCACAGTGGTTACCAGCACGCCGTCCGAGCCCGCGACGGATTTCATATACATCATGTTTTCAACGCCGTTGATGGCTTCTTCCAGCGGCGTCGCCACGGTCTCGGCAATCACTTTCGGGTTGGCGCCCGGGTACTCCGCGCGCACCTGCACGCTTGGCGGCACGACGTCAGGATATTCGCTCACCGGCAGCAGCGGGATGGCGATTAACCCTGTGATAAAAATCAGAATCGACAGGACGGCGGCAAAAATCGGCCTGTCGATGAAAAAGCGGGAAAAGTCCATGGGTTGGATTCTCAGGTCAAAGGATCAGTTGAGGGCGGTGCTGGCGGTCATGGCGACGGTTTTGGCGTTCACCGGCATACCCGGCATAAACACTTTTTGTAAACCATCGATGATGACTTTATCGCCAGGGTTCAGCCCCTGCCGCACGATGCGTAAACCGTCTGCCAGACGCCCCGGCGTAATGTCGCGACGCTGCGCTTTCCCCTCTTTATCCACGATATAGACGTATTTGCGATCCTGATCGGTCAGCACCGCTTTGTCGTCGACAAGCGTGGCTTTGAATTCCGCGCTGCCCGGCAGGCGTACGCGGGCAAACAGTCCCGGCGTGAACTGACGCTGCGCGTTATCCAGCAGCGCACGCATGCGGATGGTGCCGGTGCTCGGCGTGAGCTGATTGTCCAGGAAGTCGACTTTGCCCTGATGGGGATACCCCTCCTCGCCCGTCAGGCCAATCTCAACCGGTAGCGCCGTATGGTTGCTGGACGCCCCCTGCCCGCTGCGGGCAAGATTTTGATAGTGAAGGTAGGTTGACTCGTCCACGTCAAAGTAGACGTACACCGTCTTTTGCGAGACCAGCGTGGTGAGGACGCTGGCGGTGTCACCCGCGGTGACCAGGTTACCGCTGGTGATCAGCGCCCGGCTGGCGCGGCCGTCGATAGGCGCGGTCACTTTGGTGAAGTCCAGGTTGAGCTGCGCCGCGTCTACCGCCGCCTGCGCGGCGCGAATGTCGGCCTGCGCCTGAACGGCGGCCGAGCGACGCTGCTCCCACTCTTCCCGTGAGACCAGGTGAGTATTGATCAGCTTATCGGTGCGGTTAGCCTCGCTTTGCGCCAGGCTGGCCTGCGTTTTGGCTCTCGCCAGGTTCGCCTGCGCCTGTTCCAGCGCGGCGCGATAGGTTCTGTCATCAATGGTGAACAGCACCTCTCCCTTCTTCACTTCCTGGCCGTCGGTGTAATTCACCTTATCAATATAGCCGGAGACGCGCGGGCGCAGCTGAACGCTCTCCACCGCTTCAATCCGGCCGTTAAAACTATCCCACTGGCTAATGGATTTCACGACCACGTCAGCGGCGCTGACGGCGGGTGCGGGTGGCGCGGCGTTTTGCGCGACGCTGTTATCACACCCGACGAGCAGCACGGAGAGGAACATCACCCCCAGCGCGCTCGGATAAACGTTACCCCAGGTTTTTTGCAGGCTCATTATTTTTATTCCGGTATTGGTAGCCGCCGGGCAAGACGCTGCGGGAGACGCCGCGCCACTTCCTTTGTCCGGTAGCTGGCTTAAGGCCATTTGTGTCGTTCATCGCCACAAAACTGTAACAGTTGCGAATACACTATCGCGGCGATTGTAGGAAGGCGCTTAATTAAGTGCAAGAATAATTGTTGCACTTTATGTGCTATTTGAGCCGATGTTAAAAGACCCGTTTCGGTCAGGGATTTAAATGCAACAATAAAACTTGCAATTAATACAAAAACGCGCCACCTTTAAATGCAACAGACAAAGTTACTTTTAGATATTCTGCGTGGGGGTACCCAGATGAACACTGGCGCATTTATGCATGATTTACTCGACTGGATCGACAACAACCTGGACAGCCGTTTGGACATTGAGTCCGTAGCCAGGCGATCCGGCTATTCAAAATGGCACCTTCAGCGCCTGTTCAAAGAACATACGGGCTATCCCCTCGCCGGGTACATTCGCGCGCAAAAGCTGAAAAAATCGGTTGAGCGGTTATCCCACAGCGACGAACCGATTCTGAACGTGGCGATCGCGCTGGGCTTTGACTCCCAGCAGTCCTTCAACCGCAGCTTTAAGCGTCAGTATGGTCAGGCGCCTGGGGCATGGCGGCGGAGCATGGGTGGCCCGGAAACGCAGCAGCTACGCCAGTAATGCATATTTTGCTGCAACTTCGATCTGTAGCTGTTATACTGTATATAATTACAGTATAGCGAGGTGCACGATGGCTGTTGAAACAAAATTTGTTGTCGTAAGAAAAGGTGAAGAGAAAATGACTTTTGCCAGTAAGAAAGAAGCTGACGCTCACGACAAGCTGCTTGATATGGCAGACGCATTCACCGACTGGCTGTTGCAAAGCGGAATGCAGATGGACGAAACGCAGGCTGAAAACCTTGGCCTGTATTTCGCCGAGCAGAAAGAGACCGTGCAGCATATTCTGCGTACTAGCAAGCTTCCCGATGTCACTGCCCCAGCTGCAGCGGATAAACCAGAATCCGATGCGGCTGACACGAAAAAAATCAGGGCCGTGAAAGCGGCCTGATGGTCTGAATAATCATCACCTATCCGGAAGCCGTAAGCAGATAACTGCTTACGGCTTTTTAGTCAGAAAATGAAAAGAGTCAAGGAGATGGCGTGCGGCAAGGAATGAAGGAAAAAATCATCAGGATCTGTGATGCAAAAATCACCGCTAAGGGAAGCGACGTTGGGCTCTCGTTTTATGCTTTTTTTGCTAATAAAAATGACGATCCTGAACTGCTTATGGAAGTGGCGCACTGGTGGATTATGGAAATGAAACTGGACCATTTTGAAAAGGCAGAAAAGATCAGAAAGCTCGTTTTAGCCATGTAACACCTGCGCTCAATGCAGACCTAAGCTTCAGAAGATTTCCCGCATAGTGCCAATGGCGGACGTTGGTACTTTCCTCATCGCTAATATCAATAAGTTAGAATAAATTCGCTCACATAGATTGTCTTAACCACTCACTCAGTGTGAGAGAAAAAAGCAGGCTAGGCGGCGCATCTTTCACATCATGAATCTCTTTTATGTATTGCAACCCCGCTTTGTGAAGAACTTTCTGCGATGCCACGTGATGACCCCTTACTACGGCAGATATCTCAGTCAGCTTTAACTCACCAAATCCATATCTGATAGAGCTTTTCGAAAACTCTGTTGCCAGACCTTTTCCCCATGCCTCTGTTGCGAAACGATATCCTAAATTATTAATTACGATATCCGCATAACTGCTGACGCTCAGCCCACCAAAACCAATGATTCTTTCAGGACTTTCCTGTAACGCGATTGCCCAGTTTCCAAAGCCGTGCGTTTCCCAGTGGTTGATCCAACGGGCTAAGACAGTTTGTGCATGCTGTATGTCCGGATATGGCCCTGCTGGATTAAAGGTGTTCGTAGCCGGGTCGCCATAAATTCTGAAAAGATCATCCAGGTCAGACGTCGTTACGGGGCGAAGGTGCAGTCGGGAGGATTGAAGTTGCAAAACAATTTCCTGAATAATGAGCTTATTAGCTTAGTGATAGAACTGTTTTTATAGTAAGAAAAAAGCAGGTTCGCAACACCGTGTCAGGAATGGACGCTATCGTCATTTATCATCACACCTTCTGCAGGATTGCTCTGAACATTTCCACCTCGCTATCTTTCCTGTTTGTAATAATCGCTTCCCAGGAACGCTATTTATTTATAAAGCGTGATGGCCGGTAACATTGCGGGATTGCATTGCTCTGCCCCTCGCGTAACTCCTCTGAAACCACTCTGCCAATCGTCGCTGCGCACGTCACGGCTGGGTGCATTGAAGCAACGTAAACGCTCCTGCTCTCATCCGTAAAACCAAGAACGGGATACCCATCCTGAATAACAGGACGCTCTCCTGTTGAGTACTGAATGAGAGCAGCCGACTCTGCGCCCGTGAGCCTGCTTCTTACCGCACTTTGTGCAGCCTCCACCGTTTCTCTGGCGTTGCCGCTTGCCGGGTAATCTTCTGCGGCTAATAACTCACCGTTGCGCGCTTGCCGAACCTCAATATCATCACCTGAGACGATCGTATTGACCACGCGCTGGGGGACCGTAAAGCGCAGTAATATAGCCGATGATGACAGAACCGGAACATGGATACCCACCTGCTCAGTCAGCGCTGGAATACCTGTCCCACAGGCCAGCACGACGCAATCTGCGTCCAGTTTTCCCCGAGAGGTCAGGACGCCTGTCACCCTCCCCTCCGTCATGCAAAGATCCGTAACGGTTGTTTGCGTATTTAGCACGATGCCTTTTTCACAGGCTTTTTCGAGCAATAGTCGCGTTGCGCTGGCGGCATCAATGGCACCATCTTTTGCAGCATAGCGGGCCTGTGAGGGAGGATTTATCAGGGCGGGCACAAGACGGGTAATTTCAGCCTTATCGATGAGACGTTCGCCCTGCCAGCAGGACCCGGATGCCGCGCCGTAGCTTAACGAACCACCCCATTGAATGTGAAGTTCCGGTATGTATTCTTCCAGCCTATGCCAGTCCGCAAGTGCGATGCGCCGGATAAACACGTCGGCCGCGTCATCCTTCACCACACCGGTCAGCCAGCCAAACGCGCTACCTGTCGCACCTGAGGCAGGCATAGCCTGTTCAACAAGGGTGACGTCAAATTCACCGTGGGCGAGATGCCATGCGATGGATACACCAGTGATCCCAGCACCTACGACAACGATCCTTTTTTTATGGTTCACGGTGCCCTTCTCCTGTGTGGGGAACATGTCATGCCATGATGCGAAAGTAATCTCTTACAGGGGATTTTGTAGGATTGCAAAGTTGGTGGGTACGGCGGTTCAGGACGGCGGCTTTTCAACCGCCAGGTCCCTTTCAAGTAACGAAACTGCTTCTACAACAATAAAAGTTGACGATGACTGAATTGGATCAGTGAGCGGGATACCAACAATGGGTGTAATTGTTATCAAGTCTTAGCAGGAGATTGCAGGGGCTCTTATCGACAAAAGAAAAGCGTAATCACATGTAGACTCAGCCAGGATTTCAACATTAAAGCAGTATTTACCCCCGGAGAATGCCAGATGTTTACCCATATGCGTATTGCCAAACCCGTCACAAATCTCGAAAGGTCTTTTCAGATGTACAGCCAAGGACTGGGTCTGCATAAAATTGCTGAATTCAACGATCATGACGGTTTCAATGGAATAATGTTAGGACGGGGAGACTTACAATGGCATATAGAGTTCACCTTTTGCCATAACCATCCCGTTCAACCCTTGCACACTGAAGAGGATTTACTCGTTCTTTATTATTCGGATGAAAATGAATGGATGCGTGCCTGCAAAAGAATGCTCGAGGCTGGTTTCAGAGTGTCAACGTCGTTCAACCCCTATTGGGATGTTAACGGAAAGACACTTGTTGACCGCGACGGATATAGAGTGGTCATGCAAAACAAGGCATGGGCATAACCTCAATAAATATTTCTTTGTTGCCACCACTTGCTGCAAGCTTAACGTCCGCTCCTCGCTCACAGCGGACTTTCAACGCAGGTAACTCATCCGCTAAGTCCTAGGAGCGGACGTTGCTAACACTTGAATATACTCATCCGCGGGGCCCGGTCAGCGCAATATGGCAACCTAAGGCACTGTTGTGACATCAGCTTGTAAAGTAGTATGTGTTCTTCTGCTGTTCACACTTTGGATACTCAGTGACATTGCAAGCAACCTGGCTTGAACAGCCTAAGCCTAGTGATGAAAGGGAAGGTGTTTCGATCATCGACGTCAATCCCTTTGGCGCTAATGGAGAAAAGGATCGACGACTGTTAATCAGTAAGGGCGGTGAGCCCAATGTGCTTTTACAGTTATATATACATGCCAATGAGGATGGCTGCCTGATTTCCAGCGCCTTTTGTGATTTCCTACTGAATGAATCCCAGGTGGCAATCATTTGTGGCGACCACTTTCATGTTGTTGAGATGACCACACACTCGTTCAGTAGCCATCCACTAGGTGATTACGTTGGCCATATTTATTCAGTTCCTGACATCCATTCTGACAGGCTACATAATCGGGTTCTGGTCACCACTTACTGCCACGTTTTTCTGATGGATATTGCTGCGGGCATTCTCTGGAAATCCAGGCAGTGCGCCATTGATGGCGTGATCATTACATCGATAGAGAATGAGACGGTGCTGGGCCTGGGAGAGTGGGACCCGCCAGGAGGTTGGGAACCTTTTAAGCTCGATCTTAAAACGGGTATCCCGATTTGAAGAAGGGGGCCCCCTCACGGTCTTCAGCCGGCGCGGACGTTGCATTCCAGCAATTATTGCCTTAAGAGTTAATGTTCGATTGTGATGAGGACAAACACTATGCTCCTGGAGACGCTAAAAAGACTTGAGTGCTCTCTTCATAGCAGCAGGCGGAAAGATCGGGTATGGCTTGAACAGATACTCCACGATAGATTTTGCGAAATAACACGCTCAGGTGTAGTCGTTGATCGTACTCATACTATTGAAGCGCTTTTAAGTGAAGATAATGTTCCGGCTATTCTTAGTCGTGATTACCGGCTTATCAGCGTTGGAAATAATTTCGCAATATTGCACTACAGAACTGTTAATCCAGATGGCAGTCGTGCAACCCTACGTTCTTCATACTGGGAATTTTCTGCGGACGGGCAATGGAAATTGGTATTCCATCAGGGAACGCCAGAGGCAGGGAGCGTATAGATGCCAGATACAATGTCCGCTCCTCGCTCACAGCGGACCCTCAACGCAGGTAACTCATCCGCTAAGTGCCAGAAGCGGACGGATGTTTATCCGCGAAGCTCCCTTTTTTATATACCCATAAAAATTAAGCTATTGGCCGGTGTTGCCGATATTAGTTTCTTATGATTAAACAACGGGAAGTATGAATGAATAGTTTGTTATCGAGATCACTTTCAATTGTGTTTACAACTCTGCTACTGACGGCCTGCTCTGGCGTTCGCGACAATTCTGCAAAGTCGTACACATACCACACTGAACATAGCATCGCCTGGAATATCAGCAATGCATCGGGTATGGATCCTTTTAGCGATGCCCAGGTCAGCCACTCTCAAAGCGAAATGTTCAGCCGCACGGATTACGATTTTACTTTTCCGATAGTGGAAAATGATAAATTGAATGAAGCGTCATTGCCTTTAACCCCGTTACTGCAGTATCGACCAACAGGTATGGGCGTGGAAGAGTGGCAAACCGATGGAATTCTGGCGTGGATCCCTACTGAACTGGCCCCTACCCCCGAGGCGGCATCTCTGGTGCTCTCAGATAAAATTGAATCTGCTGTGCTAGCGACCTTAAAAGAATCTAAACGCAAACATGGCGATGTCCGTAAGGGAGAGGGATATAATAACTGGTTAGGAAAATATGTGTTTCAGACCAATGAATCCCGCTATCTGGTCGTTAAATTTGCAGATAAAGATGCGGGATGTGAGCTTCCAAAAAATGGATATTATGATCCTGCAAGCCAGAATAGTCCGACCTGCGGCTTTTACACCAGCTTCCACGACGCAGAAAAAATTGTTCGTACTCCTGACTTCATAAGTGCGAATGCGACCGGGAAAAGTTATCTCGTAAGGCACGATGGGTTAAATGGAAGTCACCTCAGCCCGGTATTTATAAACAGCGCCGGTCAATCGGATGCAAAAAATCAGCGTATGAATTACGCCTTCATGCAACAAGTTAGCCGCCATCTTCCAGCGTGGGTAATTATCTACCTCTCACCCAAAGAAGATAAGGGTTTACCTGCCGTTGTATTACAGCAAGGGAAAGTGCATTTTTTCTTTCGCGAAAAATAAAGCTGATCGCATCAGCGGTTGATTTAATGTCCGCTCCGTGCCAGGAGCGGACATTGATAACATCGCAATATCTTAATTTATGGGGAGTTCATAGGAGAAAAATTATGAAGCATGAGCTATGGACAAACGAAGATGGTTTAGATTTGTTTTGTCTTGCCGGTCCAAGGGGTGACTCTGCTCGTAAATTGCTGGATCCGGACTACAGATTAGTGTGGACCTGTGACGCAGATTCCCACCTAGAAGCAATGAAAAGATATTACGAGTTCCGTAGCTGGGGAGAATATCAAACTGATTTTCCTGAACAGGATAGTAAGACCTACAAAGAAATGGGATGGGAGTAAAAAGCACAACCCCCCTAACATAGTCGCTCGGTATTCTAATGTCTTCGCGATGTCCGCTTCTTGCTCATAGCAGACCTAACGTTACCTAATCCCCCACTTCTCCACCAACGCTACCCACCACAAAACCTGGTAGCTATACAAACGCGCCAGGCTGTTACGTTAATACGCATTCCCCATATCAACGAGGAAATGCGCATGACCCCACACCCGCTACGCCAGATAATCGAATCCTGCGACCACGCCATCACAACTAAAAACTATGACGCGTTGATGGAGTACTACGCCGAAGACGCAGCCCTGGTAGTTAAGCCCGGCATGACCGTTAAAGGCAAAGAAAACATCCGCAGCGCGTTTATTGCCATCTCTGATTTTTTTCACGACCAGCTGATCGTCGAACAAGGGGAGATGCAGGTAATAGAGGGTGGCGGCAATGCGCTCGTTATCATGGAAACCGTACTGCGTTTTCCTGATGGTCAGGGTGGGATAACGGAAATGTCCCGCCGCGCAACCTATGTTTTTCGACAGGAACAGGACGGTCGCTGGCTTTGTACCATCGACAACTCCTACGGAACGTCCCTTCTGGATACGGGGAACGCATCACGGTAATCACGCTGTCAAAGGGGCGCTACCGCCCCTCCGCGCCAGCGTACTTAATGCGCAGTAATGCGCGGCTCCTTCACGAACTCAGCCAGCAGCCACACCATATCGTGCAGCAAGCCCGTAAGCTCTTTCGCTACGTGAGCGGGCAGCGTTCCACCCATAACCGCTTGCGTCAGCGCCAGTGCATAGTCCACCTGAGTAACGGTGTCCTGCCAGCAGTCCGGCACGCAGGAGTTCATTTTCTCCCCCATGATCAACTGCGCGATCAGGTCCGGCGGAAGATCGACATCGCAGAGTTCGCGCAGCTTGCGCAAAGACTGAAGGAGACGCTCGCAAAGCACGGTAAACAGCTTCGCATCCTCGATTTCGACCAGCACGCTCACCAGCGCGGCGCAGCTGTCAGCGACGTCAAAAAGATCGGCATCAGCCGGAAGCGGCCGGGAGATAAGGTGCTGAATAACGCTTTCGTCAGACGGAAAATAAGTGAGGGTTGGGATAGTAGCCATACAAGGCTTCCTTCTATATGCAGTTCATTAAGCCACCCAGTAAGTTCCTACGCTCGGGGGGTAGCGCTGACAGAGGTAGGAATACCGCCCATATAGAAAAACGGCCAGCCTTACGGCTGCTCCGCCAGCGCCACCGCAATTGTAACGGGATCGGTGCTGCCGCGACATACGAAATGTCACTATATGGTAGATACGGGTTCCTACGCCCGATTGCGGATATGCCGCAACGCAGGCACTTTACGACTCCGTAGAAATGAATAAAAGACATAACCCTTGGTTACAGAGGGTTACTTTGCGGTTTGCGAGGCGCCTTCCAGAATGACAACGCGGCCCTAAACTTTAAGGGTATCAATCACCGCTCTCGCTGGGCTTCGACTCCCAGCAGTCCTTCAACCGCAGCTTTAAGCGTCAGTATGGTCAGGCGCCTGGGGCATGACGGCGGAGTATTGGCTATCGTGAAACGTTAACCGAACGTTTTTAGGGTCAACGAACTTACCGTCGGCGGTAACATAGGCGCTATTCACCACTTCTCCACTTTCTTTGTCTGTTAAGGCAATATGCGGTGCGTCATGCAGTATGTTTTTATGACCCCACTCCATCAAAGAGAAAAGAATCGGCGCAAGGCTGCGGCTTTTGGCGGTGAGAACATACTCATACCGTTCACGCGCCCCTTCTTCCTGATAAGGGATTTTGCAAAGCAGGCCGAGTTCAGTCATTTTTTTTAACCGGTTCGCCAGCGTCTGCCTGGTGATTTTTGTATGATCCCGTATCGTTTCAAAGCGTGTTACCCCATAAAACGCCTCCCTCAGAATCAACAAAACCCATTGATCGCCAAGAAGCTCAGCGGCCGCCGCTAGCCCACAAAGCTCAGGTAATAAGTACGGTAATGATTTATTTTTTGACATGTCTTCGTTTGCCTCGTAATCTGAGTATGATTTCAAGACTCAGTTATTTAAGGAGAATACAATGCCCTTCGTAAATGTGCAAACCATTAAAGGAATGATGAATTCGGAGCAAAAAAAAGAACTGCTACGTCGTATGACTGACCTGATTGTTGAAATTGAGGGAAACGGCGATCCTGAATTCCGGCGTTCAGTATGGATCCGTATTGACGAGCATGAACCGGAACAGTGGAGTCTTGGGGGAATACAGCCCACATCTGAAATGATTGCTGCAAAATTTGCCTCACCACAGCGGTCCTGATTTATTTTTAGTCATAGCTCACCGGCGGGCAGTTTGAATGTCCGCTCTCCTGATGTTATGCCGCCCTAAATTTTCAGCGTATCGATCACAGCCCTCAGGGCGGGCGACACGTTGCGGTGCGGATAATAGAGGTACAACCCGTCCATGCGCAGGCTGTAGCGCTGCAACACCCGGATAAGCGTTCCGCGCTCTATATCGTCAGCCACCAGCTCCACCGGAACATAGGCCAGCCCAAGCCCCAGCCGGGCGGCTTCGGCTTCCATGTAGCTGTCAGACAGCGCCCATTGCCCCTCTGGCCGATGGGTGATTTTTTTCCCGTCCTGCACCAGCTCCCACTGATAGTCACTACCGTCGGCAAGCTGGTAGGCAATGCACGGATGCGCCACTAAATCCGCAGGCGTCAGGGGAAAACCGTAGCGTCTGAAGTGTTCCGGGGCAGCCACTGCGGCCATTTCCATATCAGGCGTGATACGCACGGCAATCATTCCCTGCCCCACTTCCGGCCCCAGTCTGACACCCGCATCGAACCGCTCGGCGATAATGTCGACGAAGCGGCTTTCATTCATCAGTTCCAGCCTGATGTCCGGGTATCGCTGTTTAAAAATGGCGAGCTTTGGCAGCAGACATTTGTCGATGGCGTGCTGGCTGGCATTAATGCGTACCGTACCGGACGGCGTCTGGCGGTAGTGCGCCAGCGTCGCCAGGCCCGTATCAAGCGCATCGAACGCGGACTCGGCGGTCTGATAGAGCTGCTCCCCGGCGTGGGTCAGCGACAGCTTGCGCGTAGTGCGGACTAAAAGCTGAACGCCCAGCCGCTCTTCCAGCTCACGAACCGAGCGGCTGATCCCGGACTGCGCCAGGCCGAGCCGCTGCGCGGCCGCCGTGAAGCTCCCCTCCCTTACCACCTGCATAAACAGGTACAGCTCATTGTAGTTTTCCCGCTTTGCCATCGTGACTCGCCATTTATAACAACTTGGTATTAATCCTAGCAGTTTTCGGCCCCTAATCAGCACTATTTTTGCTAACTATAATGCCTGCATCACAACAACACAGGGCACCTTTTCATGAAAACATTCACCCAAAAACTGTCCGTTGCGATGCTGCTATGTGCATCATTAAGTGGAGTGACAACAATGAGCTATGCTGAGACGACCAACCCAAACGCGCCTGTTTCGATGGTGACCACCTGGGACAAAACCTTCGCCGAGAGTGATAAAGTCGACCACCGTAAGGTGGCTTTCCAGAACCGTTACGGAATCACGCTGGTGGGCGATCTGTATCTGCCTAAAAACCGCGGCGACAGCAAGCTGGCGGCCATTGCCGTGAGCGGGCCGTTTGGCGCGGTCAAGGAACAATCCAGCGGCCTGTACGCCCAGACCCTGGCGGAACAAGGGTTTGTCACTCTGGCATTCGATCCGTCTTACACGGGCGAAAGCGGCGGCCAGCCGCGCAACGTCGCGTCTCCTGATATCAACACCGAAGACTTTAGCGCGGCGGTTGATTTCCTGGGGTTACAGAAAGAGGTTGATCGTAACCGCATCGGTATTCTTGGCATCTGCGGCTGGGGCGGTATGGCGCTGAACGCGGCAGCCATGGACACCCGCGTGAAAGCGGTCGCCACCAGCGTGATGTACGACATGAGCCGGGCGATGGGTCACGGCGTCGGCGACGGCAAAGATCGTTATTCAACGTCCGATCGCCGTGCCGTTCTGCAGTATCTGAACGCACAGCGCTGGAAAGATGCTGAGAACGGTACCTTCGCGCACGGCGGCCATGACATTTATGTCGATGAGAACGGCAAGGTGACGGCTGCGGAACGTATTCTGCCGGACGCGTTACCCGCCAACCCGAATCCGGTACTCAAGGAGTTCTTTGATTACTACCGGATGCCGCGCGGCTTCCATGCCCGCTCAGTCAACTCCACCGGCGCATGGACCGCGACAATGCCGCTGTCGTTTATGAATATGCCGCTGCTGAGCTATGCCGGCGAGATCGCTATCCCGACGCTTATCGTGACCGGTGAAAAGGCGCACTCCCGCTATTTTGCAGAAGATGCGTTTAAAGCGGTCGGCAGCAAGCAGAAGGAACTGGTGATTGTCCCGGGCGCAAACCATGTCGATCTTTACGACAACGTTGCCGGGAAGATCCCGTTCACCCGGTTTGAAGAGTTCTTCAAAACCAGCCTGAAATAAACCCCTACGCCACCCGTTCTGCGCGGGTGGCTCTTCGCGAAAAAAGACTATGTCCTCACTGAGCCATACCTCACCACAACACGCTGAACATGCGCACTGGAGCGGCGTTTTTGCCATGACCCTCTGCGTATTTGTTCTGATTGCATCTGAGTTTATGCCCGTCAGCCTGCTTACCCCTCTCGCCAGATCGCTGGAAGTCACAGAGGGGCTTGCCGGCCAGGGCATTGCCATCTCCGGCGCGCTGGCGGTTCTGACCAGCCTTTTCCTTTCCCAGCTTGCCGGGAATATGAATCGTAAATACCTTCTGCTGGGCATGACCCTGCTGATGGCACTCTCGGGGATGGTTATTGGTTTCGCCTCGAACTATCTGACGTATATGCTCGGCCGCGCCCTAATCGGTATTGCCGTCGGCGGGTTCTGGTCCATGTCTGCCGCAACGGCCATTCACCTTGTTCCCCCGCACCAGGTTGCGCGCGCGCTGGCCATTTTCAACGGCGGTAACGCGCTGGCAACGGTGGTGGCCGCCCCGCTTGGCAGCTACCTTGGCGCCACCATTGGCTGGCGCGGCGCATTTCTTTGCCTGGTGCCGGTGGCGATAGCGGCGTTCATCTGGCAGTGTTTTAGCCTGCCGGACATGCAGGGGCGTAAAAGTGGTACATCTCAGGGAAGCGTTTTTCGGCTATTCCGCCAGCCTGCGGTTTCCGTCGGTCTGATGGCCTGCGGCCTGTTCTTTATGGGTCAGTTTGCGCTGTTTACCTATTTGCGCCCGTTCCTTGAAACCGTCACCCAGGTCAGTGGAACCGGTCTGTCGCTGATTTTGCTCACCATCGGCGTCGCGGGTTTTGTGGGCACCCTGTTCGTTGCCGTGGTGCTTAATGCCGCGTTTTACGTGACGCTGATCGCGATCCCTCTGCTGATGGCCGCCATCGCAGTCGCGTTAATACTCACCGGGCATAACGTGTGGATCGTCGCCCTGCTGTCAGGCCTGTGGGGGATGCTGGCAACGGCGGCGCCAACGGGATGGTGGACGTGGATTGCGCGAACGCTGCCGGAGGATGCCGAAGCCGGCGGTGGACTGATGGTCGCGGTGATCCAGCTCGCTATTGCGCTCGGTTCAACGGCGGGCGGTATAGCGTTCGATCGCTACAGCTGGCAGACCACGTTTGCCCTGAGTGGCATCGTGCTCCTCTGTGCGGCAGCGCTGACGTTTCTGCTTTCGCGTCTTCACAAATAACGCGCCGGATGATTTTTTGACGCTTTTCTGCCTCGCTGGTGTATTGTTTTTAAACAATGACATCCAGTAAAGGACACCTGCGCAATGATCAGCATCCTCGGGAAAACCACCTCCATCAACGTTCGTAAAGTACTCTGGACCTGCGAAGAAGCGGGCATCGCTTACCGGCAGGAAGATTACGGCAGCGGTTTTGCCTCGACGGAAACGGATGCCTTCCGCGCCCTGAACCCCAACGCCATGGTCCCGGTGCTGATCGATGACGATTTCGTGCTGTGGGAGTCCAACGCCATCTGCCGCTATCTGGCGCGCAAGGCCGAACGTCACGATCTGCTGCCCGCAGAACCGCAGGCCTGCGCCAACGTTGAGCGCTGGATGGACTGGCAGGTATCGGAATTTAACACCGCCTGGCGCTATGTTTTCCCGGCGCTGGGACGTAAAAACCCGGACTTTAACGATCCCGAGCGCATTGCGGCGGGTATTAAAGAGTGGAACCACTGCGTCAACATACTGGAGAACCAGCTGCAGCGCACCGGAGCCTTTGCAGCGGGCGAGACGTTTACCCTTGCGGACGTAGTGCTTGGGCTGTCGGTGAATCGCTGGAAAATGACGCCGTTTGATAAGCCTGACGTGCCCGCGATTGAGGCCTGGTTTGAACGCCTTAACCAGCGCCCGGCGTTTTTGCGTCACGGAAATAACGGCATGATTTAACGCATTACCCACATCTTGAGAAAGGGTATTTTATTTAATTACTAAACCCGTGAAGTCGTCAGAGGGAATAATAATTAAGCCATATCCTGGACAGCCCGTTACGCCGCTTTGCTAGCCTGAATATTCAGGCAAAGTTCAACCCGGAGGTATTCTTGCTGATAAGACTCAAGAAAGAACGAACGCACCAGGAGGATCGCCGGCTTGCTCTCTGGCTGGCGACCTCTGCAGGTTTGCTGAACGCCATCGCCCTCGGGGCTTTCGGCTTTTTCCCCTCACATATGACCGGCAACACCTCTCAATTATCCAGCGAAGTCTCTTCCACCGATCTGAGCGATATTATTTTTTTCGGCTCGATTATTCTCTCCTTTGTGGCAGGCGCAATCATTGCGCGCACGATCGTGATATGGGGCATTATCCATAACGTCAGGCTGGTTTTTTGCCAGATCCTTTTTGTTGAGGGGTTATTACTGAGCGGCGTCTCTTTTTACGAAATGTATTTTCATGCCCTCACCAGCAACCGCGAGATTATTCTTTTTCTCTGCGGTCTGATGGGTATTCATAATTCCACCTCCACGCAGCTCTCCGGCGGACGGGTGAGATCGACGCATATTACCGGCACGCTGACGGACGCGGGCATATCCCTGGCCTCCGTTATGGTGGCGATGCTGCGCAGGGATTACTCCAAAGATACGGCGGCGCAAAAAAGCCAGCTGAAAACCCACTTAACCACCCTGTTCTCGTTTATTACCGGCGGTATCGCAGGGCTGCTGCTGTTCAGGTGGGTCGGGTTTAACGCCATGCTGGCGCTCGGGCTGATGCTCACGGTGGTTGCCACCGTCTCAATTATCACCGTCTCTACGCGGGTGCGACGAGTCCGTGCTGCCGTCTGAGCGCTGCAACTGCCCCAGCAGGCGCTGCATGTTGTCGTCACAGGAGATCCCATCCGGCCTGCTGGTGATGCTTGCGACCAGCGTCAGCAGCTCTCTACGGTTTTCCTCAAGCTGCTTCTGCATCGCCTCTATTTCAGCAATGCGCGTCTTAAGGGACTTGACCAGTCCCTCATGATCCCAGCGCTGCTGCGGCTGCGGCAGGAAGCGGCGTATTTGCTCAAGGGTGAACCCCGCACGCTGCGCATTGTCGATGATGTTCAGCAGCGCTGCCGCATCGGTGGAATACGAACGGTATCCGTTTCCCTGCCTGACCGGTCGCGGCAGTAAACCTTCCGCCTCATAAAACCGAATGCGAGACGGGGTAATTCCCGTCATTTTCGACAGCTCGCCAATTTTCATTTCGTCAGCTCTGGCATATTGACCTTAAAGTTAACTTTAAGCTTAAACTTTTGATACGGTCAACCGGATCGTCATCTCATCAGGGAGCTACCATGCAAACTATTCTCGGCGCCAGCGGGCAAATTGCCCGTGAACTGACCCGCGAGCTTAAACGCCAATACACCGATGATATCAGGCTGGTCAGCCGCCATCCGCAGAAAGTCAACGCCAGCGATATCACGGTGGCGGCCGATCTCCTGGATGCGCAGCAGACGCAGAAGGCGGTTAGCGGCAGCGACACGGTCTACTTTACCGCCGGTCTGCCGCCTGACTCCGCCCTGTGGGAGCGTCAGTTCCCCACCATGCTGGACAATGCGCTGGAGGCCACGCGAAAGGCGGGCGCAAGATTCGTCTATTTTGACAATACCTACATGTACCCCCAGAGCGACGCGCCGCAAACTGAAGAGACGCGCTTTACGCCCCGGGGGCGGAAAGGCAACGTGCGTGCGCTGATGGCCAACCGGGTGCTTGCCGAAATGCAGCGGGGCGACATTTCCGTCCTCATCGGTCGGGCACCGGAGTTTTACGGGCCTGAGAGAACGCAGAGCTTCACGAATACGCTCATTATCGACAGGCTGAAGCAGCACAAACGCCCGCGCGTTCCGGTCCGTGACGATACGCTTCGTACGCTCATCTGGACGCCGGATGCCAGCCGCGCGCTCGCCCTGCTGGGCAATACGCCTGAGGTCTACGGGCAGACGTGGCATTTGCCGTGCTGGGACGAAAGGCTAACGTATCAACAATTTGTGACCCTCGCCTGTGACATCTTCGGCCAAAAGGCGGATTACGTCGTGCTCGGCAAGCTGGCCTTCGCCGCGACGGCGCTGTTTTCACAGGGGGCCCGTGAAATGCGGGAGCTGTTGCCCAGGTACGACGTTGACAACCTGTTTGATTCAACGAAATTTAAGCGCCGCTTCCCTGATTTTGCCGTCACCTCCTACCGGCAAGGGCTGGAGGTAATCTGGCAGGAATGGAGAGCAGGAGACGCTAAAACCGCATAATTTCCGTGCCGCACGAACTCGTGAGTGACGCTTTAAACGTGACGGTGTCACATTCAAATCTTCTCTTTAGGACTATTCTGCCCGCCACATATCAGGCCTTACGCCATAAGGCCTGACCTGATGTTGTCACTATTTTCATAGGGTTACTGATTTCACCCCTTCGCTGGAACCCTTCCCAAACGCTTGCTATAGGTCATCTACCCCTGCCGAAACATGGCATAACAACAGGCAACCGGCGGTTGCTATAACGCATGCGCACAGGGAGACACACCGCAATGCACCCATTACTCAAACGTTCGCTGCTGTTCGTCGGCGCCATTATCGCGGTCCTCGCCCTCCTCGTCTGGGGCATCGGGCTGGAGACGATTAAGGCGCGCCAGGTTGACCTGGTTTATCTCGGGCAACAGCACATGATTCTGGTTTTCTCGTCGATGTTCTTTGCCCTGCTGGTCGGTATTCCTGCCGGTATCCTGCTGAGCCGCCCGGCCGCGCGGGGTATCGCCGAATACGTGATGCAAATCTTCAACGTCGGCAACACGCTGCCGCCGCTGGCCGTACTGGCGCTGGCGATGGTGGTGATTGGCATCGGCGATACGCCCGCCATCATCGCCCTGTTCCTCGCCTCGCTGCTGCCGATAGTTCGTAATACCTACGCCGGGCTGTGCTCGGCCCCGGCGTCGCTGCTGGAAGCGGCAAACGGGATTGGGATGACCAAATGGCAGCGTCTGCGCCAGGTCGAGCTGCCGAACGCCTGGCCGGTCATGCTCTCGGGGATCCGCATCGCCACCGCTATCAACGTTGGTACCGCGCCGCTGGCGTTCCTGATTGGCGCCAGCAGCTACGGCGAGCTGATTTTCCCCGGCATCTATCTGAACGATTTCCCGACCCTGATCCTCGGCGCGGCGGCTACCGCCCTGTTCGCCCTGATCCTCGACACCCTGCTAGCGGCGCTGGGTCGCGTGATGAGTCCCCATCTCGCTCGATAACTATAACAAGGAGCTTTTATGAGACTGTTTTCCGGCCTGACGGCGCTGTGTGCCGCGGCGCTGTTCACCAGCCAGGCAATGGCGGCCCCGCTGATTCTGGCGACCAAGAGCTTTACCGAGCAGCATATTCTCTCGGCGATGACCGTGCAGTACCTGCAAAAGAAGGGTTTTCAGGTTCAGCCGCAAACCAATATCGCCACGGTGATTTCCCGTAACGCGATGATCAATAAACAGATTGATATGACGTGGGAATACACCGGCACATCATTAATCATCTTCAACCACATCAACAAGCGCATGTCGCCGCAGGAGTCTTACGAGACGGTGAAACGCCTGGACGCGAAGCACGGTCTGGTGTGGCTCAAGCCCGCCGACATGAACAACACCTATGCCTTTGCCATGCAGCGCAAGCGCGCCGAGGCGGAACATATCAACACCATGTCAGAGATGGTGGCGAAGATTGAACAGGTTCGTAAAACCAACCCGGACAAAAACTGGCTGCTGGGCTTAGACCTGGAGTTTGCCGGGCGCAGCGACGGCATGAAGCCACTGCAGGCGGCCTATAACCTGACGCTGGATCGCCCGCAGATCCGCCAGATGGACCCCGGTCTGGTCTACAACGCGGTGCGCGACGGCTTCGTCGACGCCGGTCTGATTTACACCACCGACGGTCGCGTGAAGGGCTTCGACCTGAAGGTGCTGGAGGATGACAAAGGCTTCTTCCCGAGCTACGCCGTCACCCCGGTGGTGCGTAAGGACACGCTGGAGGCCAACCCGGGCCTGGAAGAGGCGCTCAACACCCTCTCGGCCCAGCTCAACAACGACGTTATCACCGAACTGAACAAGAAGGTGGATATCGACCATCAGTCACCGCAGCAGGTCGCCCGAGATTTCCTGCGTAGCAAACAGCTGCTGTAGGAGGCGCTATGGAGACGATTCACTACATCCTCGATAACTGGGACTACCTGCTGACCCTGACGCTGCAGCATCTGTGGCTGGTGGCGCTGGCCGTGGGCTTAGCCATTCTCATCGGCGTTCCGCTGGGCATTTTGATTGTCCGCCACAAGTGGCTGGCGACGCCGGTGCTGGGAATAGCCACCATCGTGCTGACCATTCCGTCCATTGCTCTGTTTGGCCTGATGATCCCGCTGTTTTCGCTGATCGGTCAGGGGATTGGTGCCCTGCCCGCGATTACGGCGGTGTTTCTCTACTCGCTGCTGCCGATTGTGCGCAACACCCACACCGCGCTCGACAGCCTGCCACCGGGCCTGCGCGAAGCCGGGCGCGGCATCGGCATGACCTTCTGGCAGCGTCTGCGCTGGGTTGAAATTCCGATGGCGCTGCCGGTGATTTTCGGCGGCATCCGCACCGCCGTGGTGATGAACATCGGCGTGATGGCGATTGCCGCGGTGATCGGCGCGGGCGGTCTGGGCCTGCTGCTGCTCAACGGCATCGGCGGAAGCGATATTCGCATGTTAATTGCAGGCGCGCTGATGATTTGTCTTTTAGCGATTGTGCTCGACTGGCTGCTACACCGTCTGCAGGTGGTACTGACTCCGAAGGGGATTCGATAATGATAAAACTGGAAAACCTCACCAAACAATTTTCACAGAAGCACGGCCAGACCTTTAAGGCCGTCGATAACGTCAACCTGAACGTGCCCGAAGGGGAAATGTGCGTCCTGCTTGGCCCTTCCGGCTGCGGGAAAACCACTACTCTCAAGATGATCAACCGCCTGATCGCCCCGAGCAGCGGGACGATCCTGATTAACGGCGAAGACACCAGCGGCATGGACACCGTGACCCTGCGCCGCAACATTGGCTACGTGATCCAGCAGATTGGCCTGTTCCCGAACATGACCATTGAAGAGAACATCACCGTCGTACCGCGCATGCTGGGCTGGGATAAAGCGCGCTGTAAAACCCGCGCCGAAGAGCTGATGGATATGGTGGCGATGGATCCGCACAAGTTTCTCCACCGCTATCCGCGCGAGATGTCCGGCGGGCAGCAGCAGCGTATCGGCGTCATCCGCGCCCTGGCGGCGGATCCGCCGGTACTGCTGATGGATGAACCCTTCGGCGCGGTGGACCCGATCAACCGCGAGGTGATCCAGAACCAGTTCCTGGAGATGCAGCGCAAGCTGAAAAAAACCGTCATGCTGGTCAGCCATGATATCGATGAAGCCCTGAAGCTCGGCGACCGTATCGCGGTATTCCGTCAGGGGAAAATTGTCCAGTGCGCCAGCCCCGATGAGCTGCTGGCGAAGCCGGCGAATGAGTTTGTCGGCTCGTTTGTCGGCCAGGACCGCACGCTGAAGCGCCTGCTGCTGGTCTCCGCGGGCGACGTGACCGACCAGCAGCCAACCATTACGGTGCGGGGCTCTACGCCGCTTCCCGACGCCTTTGCGATCATGGATGATAATGACATTCGTGCCGTGACGGTGGTCGACGAGAACGGCAAACCGCTGGGCTTTGTGAAGCGTCGCGAAGCGCGCAACGCCAGCGGTACCTGCGCCGACATCCTGCATCCGTTCCGCATGACCGGCAAAGCGGAAGACAACCTGCGCGTGGTGCTTTCACGCCTGTATGAGAGCAATACCAGCTGGATGCCGATCGTGGATGAGGACGGGCGCTACAACGGCGAGATTTCGCAGGACTATATTGCCGAGTACCTGAGTTCCGGCCGTACGCGCCGGGCGCTCAATATTCACAGCGACGGCTAACCTTTCCGGCCGGGCATCGCCCGGCCTTTTCGCACGCAGACCTTTTGCTAACCCCGCGATTTCCCGCCACAATATCGTATCGTCCTCGTTAAAACGCGACCCATGCAACGTCTTCATACCTACCCCGACATCCGCGCGATGTTTCGTCGCCTGCTGATTGCCACCGTCACCGGCGTGCTGGCCGCGCTGGCCGTTGCGGCGTTCCGCCACAGCATGTACCTGCTGGAGTGGCTGCTTCTCAGCAACGACAGCGGCAGCCTGGTGAATGCCGCCGCGTCGCTCTCTCCCTGGCGGCGCGCGCTGACGCCAGCCCTGGGTGGCCTGGCCGCCGGGCTGCTGCTCTGGGGATGGCAGCGGCTGAACGCCCAGCGGCCTCACGCCCCCACCGATTATATGGAAGCGCTGGAGACCGGGGACGGCCAGTTTGATTACGGTGCCAGCCTCGTGAAATCCCTTGCCTCGCTGCTGGTCGTTGCCAGCGGAAGCGCCATCGGGCGTGAAGGGGCTATGATCCTGCTCGCCGCCCTCGCCGCCTCCTTTTTCGCCCGGCGCTTTACGCCGAAATCAGAATGGAAGCTCTGGATCGCCTGCGGTGCCGCGGCCGGGATGGCCAGCGCCTACCATGCGCCCTTGGCCGGAAGCCTGTTTATTGCTGAGATTCTGTTCGGCACGCTGATGCTGGCCTCGCTCGGCCCGGTGGTTATTGCGGCAGTCGTGGCGCTTCTCACCACGCAGCTCCTGGCACCCGGTGCCGGCTCGCTCTATGAGGTCCATCTGAGCGGCACCCTCAGCGCGGCGGATTATGCCCTGCTGGTTGCCATGGGCCTGCTGGCGGGTCTCTGCGGTCCGCTGCTGATGTGGCTGATGGCATTCAGTCATTCTTTATTTTTGCGCCTTAAACTTTCGCCGCCGTGGCAGTTGGCGCTGGGCGGTTTGATCGTCGGGCTGCTGTCCCTCCTCACGCCAAAGGTATGGGGGAATGGCTACAGCGTGGTTCAGGCTTTTCTGCTCGCCCCGCCGCTGCTGACGGTGATTGCCGGGGTGTTTGTCTGTAAACTGCTGGCGGTGCTGGCAAGCAGCGGCTCGGGCGCGCCGGGCGGGGTGTTTACGCCCACGCTGTTTGTCGGCATGGCGACGGGGATGCTGTTTGCACAACTTTTCGCGCTGTGGTTACCGGGGTCTGAAACGGCGATTTTGCTGGGTCTGGCGGGGATGGCAACGCTGCTCGCCGCGACCACGCATGCGCCTATTATGTCGGCGCTGATGGTCTGTGAAATGACCGGGCAGTATTTTTTACTGCCCGGCTTGCTGGTCGCCTGCGTGGTGGCGTCCGTGCTGTCGCGGACGTTACGCCACGACTCGGTCTACGGTCAACACGCCACCGAGGGAAGAGAGATCGATGTACTGCGCTAGCTCGCGCTGCTCGGCGCGAGGCAGATAAGGCAGTTCTCCCACCAGCGGCCCCGGCAGCTTGGTGCTCAGCACGTCGATGATCTCGGCATAGTGCGCCAGGCCCGGGTTGATGCGGTTTGCCACCCAGCCAATCAGCGGCAGGCCGTCATTGGCAATCGCCTGCGCCGTCAGCAGCGCATGGTTGATGCACCCTTCCTGGATTCCCACGACCATCACCACCGGAAGCTGTTCCTGCACCACCCATTCAGACAGCGGGCGCAGGTCATTCATCAGGCTGCGCCAGCCGCCCGTGCCTTCAACCACCACGTGATCGACCTTCTCGCTCAGGTTCGCCAGGCCGTCGGACAGCAGCGGGTAATTAATCAGGCCGCTGTGCGCCACGCTGCTCTCGTCTTCGCTTAACGCAATGGGGTTGACCGCGTGATAAGGCAATTCCAGCGACGAGACGCTTTGCAGCACCAGGGCGTCTTTATTACGCAATCCCTCTGGCGTCTCTTTACTCCCTTTTGCGACCGGTTTGTACCCTGCCACGCGTTTACCGCTTGCTGCAAGAGCCTGCAGCAATGCGCGGGATACAACGGTCTTGCCGACAGAGGTATCTGTACCAGTAACAAAGAAACGCTTAAGCATGACTCACTCCACCTCTTGGGTATGCTTCGAAAATATAAACCAGGTAAATAATTCAGTGGTGGAAGTCTACGGGATGCGTGCGCTACCCGGCTTGAGATAGCGCAATTTTTCTTACATCTGCGGAAAAGAGTTAACCCTGTAACAGGCGGATCAGCAGCGAGCCGTTATACATGGCGTCTTTGACCAGCGCCGCGCCGGCCATCGTGCCCTGGTTGGAAAACTGGGTGCTTTCTACCGCAATATTTTTGCTGTAGGCGGGCAGCGACTGCTGGTGAATGCAGGCCGAGATCGCCGGGAACAGGATCTCCGCCGCCTGGCTGAGCGGCGAGCCAATGAGGATTTTTTGCGGGTTAAAGAGGTTTACCATAATCGCCAGAATGCGGCCAACGTTATTCCCCACGCCGGTAATAATGTCCTTCGCCAGCAGATCGCCCTGGCGCGCGGCGGCGCAGAGTGAATCTACCGTTAGGGGTTGGCCGTGCAGCGACGAACTCATGGACTGGCCGAGCCGCACCTGCGCCAGTTCCAGCACGCTCTCCACGCTGGCAATGGTCTCCAGACAGCCGTGGTTCCCGCAGTAGCAGCGCTTGCCGTACGGGTCGACCTGGGTATGCCCAATTTCCACCAGGCTGCTGCTTCCGGCGTGGAGAAGACGTCCGTCGGTGATCACGCCCGCCCCGACGTTATGGTCGATGACCACCTGAATCACATCCCGCGCGCCGCGGGAGGCGCCGAACAGCGCCTCCGCCATGGTCCAGGCGCTGATGTCATGCTGAATATAGACCGGCACGCCGGTGTGGTTTTTCAGTACTTCGCCCAGCGGCATCTCTTTGACGTCTTCATAAAACGGCATGCGGTGAACAATGCCATTTTCGGTATCAATAATGCCCGGCATGGTGATGGCAATCGCGGTTAAGCGCTCAAGCCGCTGCTGGTGGCGAATAAAGAAGTGATCGATGTGCGTGACAATCGCATCGAGAAGCGGTTCTTCCGCGTTGAGGGGCAGTTCAAGCCGGTCTTCCACCACCAGCTTGCTGCTCAGATCGCGCAGCGCGAGGAAGATCTCCCCCCGGCTGATGCGCAGCGACAGGTAGTGCCACGCTTCCGTCTCGACCACCAGCCCCACGGCCGGACGGCCGCGGCTGCCCGGCTCCTGAATTTCCGTTTCCTGAACCAGGTGCGCTTCCAGCATTTCGCGGACAATCTTGGTGATACTGGCGGGTGCCAGCTGTGCCAGGCGCGAAAGATCGATACGCGAAACCGGACCAAGCTGATCAATCAGGCGATACACCGCGCCAGCGTTGGTCTGCTTAATCTGATCGATATGCCCTGGCTGACTATCAGCAACCACCTCGTACTCCCTTATTTTCGAGCTTCGAAATAAACTGTGGGCTATGGTGAAGCACTTGCATGGCTGTCGTCAAATATTTACTTAGCCATGTGATTTACCGCACATTTTCGCTCACTTTTCCCTGGAAATATCACCCTAAAGAGGCGGTGATGAGCTGCTGTTTGAAGCGCTGCGCGGCATGGCTCTGTTCACGATGTTTTGACCAGACCAGCCACATCTCTGAAACGGCGTCCTCTTCGGCGATGGTCACCCAGCGCATTTCGCGCAATTGTACCCTTTTAAAGGAGGCCGGGAGAATAGACACCCCCAGCCCGGCGGCGACCAGGCCAATAATGGTCATCGCTTCCCCGACTTCCTGGGTAATGACCGGCGCAAGGTCGTAGCGGCGCATCAGCCCCAGAATATCGTCGTACAGCCCCGTCCCGACCTGCGGGTCAAAAAAGACGAACGGCTCTTTTGCCAGCTCTGCCAGCGACACCGACGGACGCGACGCCAGCGGATGATCGCGCGGGATCATGGCCATCAGCGGCTCGCGCAGAATGACCTGCCACGCCAGCGTATCCGGCAGTTGGGTATTACGCATCAGCCCCAGATCCAGCGAACCTTCGTTCAGAGGCGCGATCTGCTCGCGGGTATTGATTTCGCGCGTCTGAATGTGAACATCCGGGAAATGGCGACGAAATGACGAAAGGGTCTCCGAGACGGCGCTGATAAACGGCGCGGACGAGGTAAACCCGATTCGCAGCTCTCCCGCTTCCCCGAGATACAGCCGTTCTGCCCGGGCGGCGGCATCCTCGACCATGCTAAGGATTTGTCGGCTGTCGACGAGAAACTGCTTTCCCGCCGCCGTCAGGCTCACGCTGCGGTTGGTGCGGGCCAGAAGACGCGCCCCGACCTGCTGTTCCAGGATCTGAATCTGCTGGCTTAACGGTGGCTGAGAGATGTTCAGCCGTGCCGCCGCGCGGCCAAAATGCAGCTCTTCGGCGACGGCGACAAAGTAGCGGAGATGACGCAGCTCGATATTCATATTTTTAAAGTATCATTTGAGATTATTAATATATTAGACAGAATATTTACATTTTCCTACCCTGAAGAGGTGGTCATACCCGTCACCAGAAATCACGGGGATGTTTAAGCAAGGAAACTGTGTGAGTCGTACAACTTCCATTGATATCGATCCGGCCAGCGACATCAATGATTTACCCGCCGCATCGCAGCCGGTTCAGTTTATTAAACGTGGTACCCCCCAATTTATGCGCGTCACGCTGGCGCTTTTTTCCGCCGGTCTGGCGACCTTCGCCCTGCTCTATTGCGTTCAGCCGATCCTGCCCGTGCTTTCGCACGAGTTTGGCGTATCGCCTGCCAGCAGCAGCATTTCACTCTCAATTTCTACCGGTATGCTGGCGGTTGGCCTGCTCTTTACCGGGCCGCTTTCCGACGCCATTGGCCGCAAGCAGGTGATGGTGACGGCCCTGATGCTGGCCTCGGTCTGTACGCTACTCTCGACCATGATGACCAGCTGGCACGGCATTCTGGTGATGCGCGCGCTGATTGGGCTATCGCTCAGCGGCGTGGCGGCGGTCGGGATGACCTACCTCAGCGAGGAGATCCACCCGAGCTTTGTTGCCTTCTCGATGGGGCTTTACATCAGCGGGAACTCGATCGGCGGGATGAGCGGACGCCTGCTGAGCGGGGTGTTCACGGACTTCTTTAACTGGCGTATTGCGCTGGCCGCGATCGGGTGTTTTGCGCTGGCATCAGCCCTGATGTTCTGGAAAATTCTGCCGGAGTCGCGTCATTTCCGTCCTACCTCCCTGCGCCCGAAAACGCTGTTTATCAACTTCCGCCTGCACTGGCGCGACAAGGGGCTGCCGCGCCTGTTCCTGGCAGGCTTCCTGCTGATGGGCTCTTTCGTTACGCTGTTTAACTATATTGGCTATCGCCTGATGCTCTCTCCGTGGCACCTGAGCCAGGCGGTGGTCGGCCTGCTTTCCGTGGCGTACCTGACCGGCACCTGGAGCTCGCCGAAGGCCGGGGCGATGACCGCACGCTATGGGCGCGGCCCGGTCATGCTGTTCTTCACGGCGATGATGCTGCTCGGCCTGCTGCTGACGCTCTTCTCCTCCCTGTGGCTGATTTTTGCCGGCATGCTGCTCTTCTCCGCGGGGTTCTTCGCCGCCCACTCGGTCGCCAGCAGCTGGATTGGCCCGCGGGCGCGTCGCGCCAAAGGCCAGGCATCGTCGCTGTATCTGTTTAGCTATTACCTGGGTTCCAGCATCGCCGGGACGCTCGGCGGCGTGTTCTGGCATAGCTACGGCTGGAACGGCGTGGGCGGGTTTATCGCGCTAATGCTCTGTGCCGCACTGCTGGTGGGAGCAAGCCTTCATAAACGTCTGAGATAATAAGCCTGCGGGCTGATGCCCGGTTAGACGAGCAATGAGAAAAACGGCACCAGCGTACTGGTGCCGTTTCACGTTCAGGAATCCCAGGCCTGCTCTATCTTAGCGGCTTCAAACTGAGGAGGCGGCTTTCGGAAACGGCGCGTCAGCCATGTCAGGTAAAGGATCCCCAGTGCCGCCCAGATGAGGCCAAGCGTCAGGGACGTCGCTTCGAGGTTTATCCACAGCACGCCGACCGTTACGGCACCAATGAGCGGCAGCAGGAGATAGTGGAACCGATCTTTCCACGTTTTGTTCAGCCCCTTGCGCCGCCAGAAATGGTTGTACACCGAGAGATTAACAAACGTAAACGCCACCAGCGCCCCGAAGTTGATCAGCGCCGTCGCGGTCACGAGATCGAAGTACAGGGCCGACAGCGCCACTATCCCTACCATAATGACGTTCAGGGCCGGAGTACGCCATTTCGGATGCACGTAGCCAAACACCCGCTCCGGAAAGACGTTGTCACGCCCCATCACATACAACAAGCGTGAAACGCTGGCGTGCGAAGCCAGGCCTGAAGCGAGCGTATTCACGAACGTGGTACACAGAAACACCGACTGGAAGAGCTTGCCGCCCACGTACAGCGCAATTTCCGGCAGCGCGGCGTCCGGGTTCTTGAAGCGCGCGATCGTCGGGAAAAAGAGCTGCATGAAAAACGAGGCGATGATGAATATCAGCCCGCCATACAGTGCGGTCAGGAAAATGGCTTTGGGAATCACCCGCGCCGCGTTTGGCGTCTCTTCCGACAGCGTAGTAACCGCGTCAAAGCCGAGGAAAGAGAAGCAGACGATAGTCGCGCCGGTAATAATAGGGATCAGGTGTGCGTTCTCGCTGATAAACGGCTGGAGCGACCAGACGGTACCAACGCCCTCTCCCTTGTGCAGGCCATGCACCACGAGTATGACAAACACCACCATGATGGCGACCTGCACCAGCACAAACAGGGTGTTAAAGTTGGCGACCAAATTAACGCTCTTCAGGTTCGCCAGCGTCAGGATCGTCACAAACCCCACCACCCAGACCCACGGCGGCACTTCAGGGAACAGCGCGGAGAGGTAGATCTTCGCCAGCAGCACGTTGATCATCGGCAGGAAGAGATAGTCCAGCAGCGATGACCAGCCGACCATAAAGCCCAGGTGAGGTCCGATCGATTTCTGCGTGTAGGTGTATGCAGAGCCCGCTTCCGGGAACTGTCGTACTAATTTACCGTAGCTGATGGCGGTAAACATGACGCCAGCCAGCGCCAGGAGATACGAGGCGGGCACGTGGCCATTGCTGATTCCGGACACAATGCCGAAGGTATCAAACACGGTCATAGGGGTGAGGTAAGCCAGCCCCATCATGACCACCTGCCAGAGCTTGAGGGAGCTGCGCAGCCGGGTTCTTCCGGCCATGCCCGGCGAGTCAAGAGAGGTATTAGTCGCCATATACCGTCCCCCCCATGCTTACCGTGGTTTGCAATCGCGTTGACCTTAACGCAAACCTGCTTAGCAAAGGGGGAAGTTGTAAAGAACACACGCCATCGTACCAGCGCACCGTCTCTGGCTCACACTCACAGCAGGAGCCTGACTGGCCCCCTTCGCCCTGCGGATAGTTGAACATCTGCATCATTTCCTACCTCGTCACACAGTGTCGTTAAGAAAATCCCTGTGCCGCCTGCGCTCCATAACGCGACTCCCGGGAGATAGCTGGCGTGCCAGCGAACAGTTAGGCCAGGCTCCGCGCAGGCCGTTTGGTGATACATATGCGATGAAACAAAGCGGCCCCTTACCGGGGCACGTCATCAGGCGTTTTTCAGCATCCACTCAATTTCAGTTTCGGTAATCAGGCGTTCAAACTGCAGCAGTTCATCATTCTTGCAGGCGTGATAGACGTGGCAGAAACGTTCGCCCAGCCGCTCTCGAAGACTATCGTTTTGCATAAATTCCCACAGCGCATCGCTCTGACGAATCGGGAAAGGCAGCCCGTCCTGCTCCAGACCATTGCCTTCCACTTCTTCCTGCAGGGGTAAATCGTTATCCAGCCCATGTAAGATGCCGGCAAAAATCGCCGCCATCACCAGATACGGGTTCGCGTCTGCTCCCGCCACCCGGTACTCGACCCGGTGGTTATGGCGATCGCCGCAAGGGATACGCAGGGCAACCGTGCGATTATTGTGTCCCCATGACGCCTGCGTCGGCACGTACATTCCCGGCTGGAAACGGCGGTAGGAGTTGACATTCGGCGCCAGCAGCGCCATGGACGCCGGCATCAGGTCGATCATCCCGGCCAGCGCGCGCTTCAGCAGCGCGGAATCCTCGCCGCTGGCGTCTGCAAGCACGTTTTCGCCTCTGTTGTTCTGCATGCTGATGTGGATATGCATCCCGCTGCCCGCATGCGCTTCATACGGCTTTGCCATAAACGTGGCGTGCATCTTATGTTTTTCCGCCATCTGTCTGACGAGTCGTTTCAGCGCCAGCGCATCATCGCAGGCATCGAGCACGTTTTCCGTATGGTGCAGGTTAATCTCAAACTGGCCCGGGGAGGCCTCAGCCACTGCCCCGTCGGCGGGGATCAGCTGCAGCTGCGCCAGTTCGTCAATGTCGTTCAGCACGTCAGCAAAGTGGTTCAGGTTATCAACCGAGTAGACCTGACTCTGCGTGTTACGCACGTCGGTGCCCGGCGCGCAGGGAGGCTGCAGATAGCCCTCGGCATCGCGTTTACGGTCAAGCAAATAGAACTCCAGCTCTACCGCTACCACGGGGAACAGACCGCGCTGGCGCAGCTGCTGCCAGAGTCGGTTGAGTACGTTCCGCGGCTCAACGTCAAAGGGAGCGCCATCTTCATCGACCATGGTGAGCTGCACCTGACCAATGTACTCCGGGTCGGCGGCGGACGGCGTCAGGGTGCCCGGCACCGGTACGCAGATACAGTCCGGCTCGCCGAGCTCCTGCCCCAGGCCCGCCTCTTCCACGACGTTACCCAAAATGTCCATGGCGAAAACCGAAGCCGGGAAATAGCAGCCTTTTTCAAGCTTGCTCAGTCCGGCAACCGGGATGCGTTTGCCGCGAAAACAGCCGTTCAGGTCGGTCAGGAGGACATCAATAAACTGGGTGTCAGGATACTTTTCTAAATAGCGCTTCACTTCCTGCGTAAAGGCGCTACCCCGCCTCTCATCCGTGTGCTGCACAAAGTTCTCAACTTCTACGATATTGGTTTCCATGATTTACCACCGTTTTTGGATTTGCGTTCGCTGCTCTGGACTGTCAAATATAATGTCCACCCTATCGAATCTGTATGCAAACAAATTGTTTGTCAAATGTTAAATTAAGTTTGCAAAAGGCAGATCCCGTTGCTAGATTGAGAAAATATTGAACGAAAAGGCCGTTTAACAGGCGATAATGGCCTAAATTTAGTCCACTTTGTGAGGGCGATCATGGAAAATATAATGAACAAGCCAGTTATTGGCGTGGTGATGTGTAGAAACAGGCTTAAGGGTCATGAGACCCAGACTCTGCAAGAAAAGTACCTGAACGCCATTATTAACGCGGGGGGCTTACCTATTGCCTTACCGCATGCGCTGGCAGAGCCAGAGCTCATTACCGCTCTGCTGCCAATCCTGGACGGGATTTACCTGCCGGGCAGCCCTAGTAATGTGCAGCCGCACCTGTATGGTGAAAACGGCGATGAGCCTAACGCCGATCCCGGGCGAGATCTTCTGAGCATGGCGCTGATTGCCGCCGCGCTCGAAAGGCGCATCCCCATTTTCGCCATCTGCAGGGGGCTGCAGGAACTGGTTGTTGCAACGGGAGGGACGCTGTATCGTCGCCTGTTCGAGCAGAACGACCTGCTTGAGCACCGGGAAGATCCTGAACTGCCGGTTGAGCTACAATACGCCCCGTCTCATGAGGTTCAGGTTCAGGAGGGAGGACTGCTGTCTCAATTAATACCAGGCTGTAACACATTTTGGGTAAACTCGTTACACGGGCAAGGTGCACGAACGTTAGGACCACGGCTCCGCGTGGAGGCCCGCTCAACGGACGGGCTGGTCGAAGCGGTCAGCGTTCATGACCACCCTTTCGCCCTCGGCGTGCAATGGCACCCCGAATGGAACAGCAGCGAGTACGCCCTGTCACGTATGTTGTTTGAAGGTTTTATCACCGCCTGTCAAAGCCACATTGCCGAGAAGCAACGGCTTTGACCACTACCGTAAAGGAAATGCAACTATGAGCGATGACGGACTGGCGCCAGGGAAACGTCTGTCTGAGATCCGCCAGCAGCTGGGTCTCTCGCAGCGGCGTGCCGCCGAACTGTCTGGGTTAACACACAGTGCCATCAGCACCATTGAACAGGACAAAGTCAGTCCTGCCATCAGTACGCTGCAAAAGCTGCTGAAAGTCTATGGGCTGTCGCTCTCGGAATTCTTTTCGGAACCGGAAAAACCTGATGAACCGCAGGTGGTTATTAATCAGGACGACCTTATCGAAATAGGCAGTCAGGGGGTTTCGATGAAGCTGGTTCATAACGGAAATCCGAACCGTACGCTGGCGATGATTTTTGAAACTTACCAGCCTGGAACCACGACCGGAGAGAGGATCAAACACCAGGGTGAGGAGATCGGTACGATACTGGAAGGTGAAATAGTGCTGACCATTAATGGCCAGCCTTATCACCTGGTTGCGGGGCAGAGCTATGCCATCAATACCGGCATACCGCACAGCTTCAGCAACACCTCGGCAGGCATCTGCCGCATTATCAGTGCCCACACCCCCACCACGTTCTAATTACCACTCGGTCCCGGCGTAAGCGCGCTTACGCCGGGACAAATAAAAACGATTAATGTCGGCATTTTACGGGTTAATTCCCGGGATGCCCCACGGCTTCGTATTGCCTGAAACGGCCATGCCTTTATTTATCTGATTGCGAAAGAAAGGAGTGAATATGCATTTTCAGCACCTGACTTACTGGCAGGATAAAGCAAAAAACAGCGCCATTGAGACCCGGTTATTTATTAACGGCGCCTATTGTGACGCCGCCGATAATGCCACGTTTGAAACCGTCAACCCCGCTACCCAGCAGCCGCTGGCGAACGTGGCCCGGGGCAAGCAGGCGGACGTGGACCGCGCGGTTCAGTCCGCGCGTGAGGTATTTGAGCGCGGTGACTGGTCGCAGGCGTCTCCGGCGCAGCGCAAGGCCGTGCTAAATAAGCTCGCCGACTTAATGGAACGCCACGTCGAAGAACTGGCCTTGCTGGAAACGCTGGACACCGGTAAACCCATCCGCCACAGCCTGCGCGACGATATTCCCGGCGCGGCGCGCGCCATTCGCTGGTACGCCGAAGCGGCGGATAAAGTCTACGGCGAAGTGGCCCCTACGGGTCCGGGCGAGCTGGCGATGATCGTGCGCGAGCCGATCGGGGTTGTCGCGGCCATCGTCCCCTGGAACTTCCCGCTGCTGCTGGCCTGCTGGAAGCTGGGCCCGGCGCTGATCGCGGGCAATAGCGTAGTATTGAAACCGTCGGAGAAATCGCCCCTCACCGCCCTGCGGCTGGCCGGGCTGGCGAAAGAGGCGGGCCTGCCGGACGGCGTGCTGAATGTGATAAGCGGTTACGGCCACGAAGCGGGCCAGGCGCTGGCGCTGCATCCGGAGGTGGAAGTGCTGACGTTTACCGGCTCTACCCGCACCGGCAAGCAGCTGTTGAAGGACGCGGGAGAAAGCAACATGAAGCGCGTCTGGCTGGAGGCAGGCGGCAAGAGCGCCAACATTATCTTTGCCGACTGTCCGGATCTGGACAAGGCCGTAAGCGCGACCGCCGCCGGGATTTTTTATAACCAGGGGCAAGTCTGTATCGCCGGCACCCGCCTGCTGCTCGAAGACAGCATCGCCGACGACTTCCTGGCAAGGCTGAAGGCGCAGGCCCGCCACTGGCAGCCCGGCGATCCGCTCGACCCTGACAGCACGATGGGAATGCTCATCGACGCCGCGCACGCCGATACCGTCCACACGTTTATTCGCGAGGGAACCCGGAAAGGTACGCTGCTGCTGGACGGGCGGGAACAACCATGGCCTTCCGCAGTCGGCCCAACCGTTTTTGTCGACATCGACCCTGCCTCCCCGCTGTGCCGGGAAGAGATTTTCGGGCCGGTGCTGGTCGTCACCCGTTTTAAAACCGAAGAGGAAGCCTTAACGCTGGCCAACGACAGTGAATATGGGCTTGGCGCGGCGGTATGGACCCGCGACCTCTCCCGCGCGCACCGCATGAGCAGCCGCCTGAAGGCAGGCTCGGTCTTCGTCAATAACTATAACGACGGTGATATGACCGTACCCTTTGGCGGCTATAAGCAGAGCGGCAACGGTCGCGATAAGTCCCTGCACGCGCTGGAAAAATTTACTGAACTGAAAACCATCTGGATTGCCCTGGAGCCTCAATCATGACCGAACATACCACCAGCTACTACGCGGCCAGCGCGAACGCTTACGAACCTTTCCCGACGCTTAACGAGTCCATCAGCTGTGACGTGTGCGTGGTGGGCGGCGGCTATACCGGCCTCTCCTCCGCGCTGCATCTCGCCGAAATGGGCTACGACGTGGTGCTCCTTGAAGGGGCGCGCATCGGCTTCGGCGCCAGCGGACGCAACGGCGGCCAGCTGGTCAACTCCTACAGCCGCGATATCGACGTGATTGAGAAAAACTACGGGCCCGATGCCGCCAGAGTCCTCGGGAGCATGATGTTTGAAGGCGGGGAAATCATCCGGGAGCGTATCCAGCGCTATCAGATCCAGTGCGACTATCGTCCCGGCGGGCTGTTTGTGGCGTTAAACCATAAGCAGCTGGAGACGCTGGAGGAGCAAAAAGCCAACTGGGAACGCTACGGCAACACGCAGCTGGAGCTGCTGGACGCCAGCGCCATCCGCCGGGAAGTCGACAGCGAACGCTATACCGGCGCGCTGCTGGACCGCAGCGGGGGGCATATTCACCCGCTGAACCTGGCGATCGGCGAAGCGGACGCCATACGCCTGAACGGCGGGCGGGTGTATGAACAGTCCCCGGTGACCGCCATTCAGCACACCAGCCCGGCCGTGGTGAGCACGCAGCATGGCCAGGTGACGGCCCGCTACGTGATCGTCGCCGGGAATGCCTATCTGGGCGACAAGATAGAACCGGACCTGGCAAAACGCAGCATGCCCTGCGGCACCCAGGTGGTGACCACCGCCCCGCTGCCGGAAGAGGTAGCCCGCACGCTGATCCCCAATAACTACTGCGTGGAAGATTGTAACTACCTGCTGGATTACTACCGTCTCACCGCCGACAACCGCCTGCTGTACGGCGGTGGCGTAGTCTACGGCGCGCGCGATCCGGACGACGTCGAGCGCATGGTGATGCCAAAGCTGCTGAAAACCTTCCCTCAGCTGGCAGGCGTCAAAATCAACTACCGCTGGACGGGCAACTTCCTGCTGACCCTGTCGCGCATGCCGCAGTTTGGTCGTCTGGATAAAAACATCTATTACATGCAGGGCTACAGCGGCCACGGCGTGACCTGCACCCACCTGGCCGGACGGCTGATCTCGGAACTGTTGCGCGGTGACGCTGAGCGCTTTGATGCGTTTGCCAACCTCCCGCACTACCCCTTCCCGGGCGGTCGCAGCCTGCGGATTCCATTCACGGCGATGGGCGCGGCGTATTACAGCCTGCGCGATCGTCTTGGCGTTTGATCGTTTCGATAAAAGGGTATCTGACATGAGTAACCAGGAATTTCATCAGCGCAGACTTTCTGCCACCCCGCGCGGCGTAGGCGTAATGTGTGATTTCTTTGCCCGCACGGCGGAGAATGCCACGCTTACCGACGTGGAAGGCAACGACTATATCGATTTCGCCGCCGGGATCGCGGTACTGAATACCGGCCATCGTCATCCTGAACTGGTGGCCGCAGTGGAAAAACAGCTTCACCAGTTCACCCACACGGCCTACCAGATTGTGCCGTATGAAAGCTACGTTTCATTAGCCGAGAAACTTAACGAGCTGGCCCCGGTGCAGAGCCCGGCCAAAACGGCGTTCTTCACCACGGGCGCGGAAGCGGTGGAAAATGCCATTAAAATCGCCCGGGCCCACACCGGCAGACCGGGCGTGATTGCCTTCGGGGGAGGTTTTCACGGCCGAACCTATATGACCATGGCGTTAACCGGCAAGGTCGCGCCCTATAAGCTGGGATTTGGCCCCTTCCCGGGGTCGGTTTATCACGTGCCCTATCCCTCCGAGCTGCACGGCATCACGACGCAGGATGCCGTCACGGCGATAGAACGCCTGTTCAAAGCGGATATTGAGGCGAAACAGGTGGCGGCGATTATTTTTGAACCCATTCAGGGCGAAGGCGGATTCAACGTCGCCCCGCCAGAGCTGGTGGCCGCCATCCGCCGCATCTGTGACGAGCACGGGATCGTGATGATTGCCGACGAAGTGCAGAGCGGTTTCGCCCGTACGGGCAAACTGTTTGCCATGGAACACTACGCGGACAAGCCTGATCTGATGACGATGGCTAAAAGCCTGGCAGGCGGAATGCCGCTGTCCGGCGTGGTAGGCCGCGCCGGGATCATGGACGCGCCGGCTCCCGGCGGTCTGGGGGGGACCTATGCAGGCAACCCGCTGGCGGTGGCCGCCGCGCACGCGGTGCTGAAAATTATCGACAACGAGTCACTGTGCACGCGCGCCTGTCATCTGGGCGATCGGCTGAAAGCCACGCTGGAGGAGATTCAGGGCACCTTCCCTGCGCTCGTGGCGATAAGGGGGAGAGGATCGATGATTGCGGCGGAGTTTTTTGATCCCGAGAGCCGTGAACCTTCGGCCGCCATCGCGCAGGCGATCCAGCAAAAGGCGCTCGCCCAGGGCCTGCTGCTGTTGATCTGCGGCCAGTACGGCAACGTGATCCGCTTCCTTTATCCGCTGACCATTCCGGATGCCCAGTTCACTCAGGCGCTGGCGATCCTGCAACAGGTTATGCGCGATAAGGCCTAAGCGCCCACCGAAAACCGTCTGCCGGAATGCCGGCGACGGTTTCAACGGTGGAGGTCTGCATAGATTTCCTCCGCGTGGGAAATGTTGGGGAATTTGCTCTGTTTCATTGTATGCTCCCTGAAACACATCCCTGGCAAGAGGAAATAAGAATTGCAAAAAACATCCGCCTATCAGTCACTTGTGAAAACCTTCCAGCGCCTCTCCCGCTTCTCGCACCTCTCCTCCATCGCCAGCTGGGACATGTTCACCATGATGCCGCCCGGCGGCAGCGCCGCGCGCGGTGAGGCGCTGGCGGAGATGAGCGTCCTGCAGCACCAGATCCTGACCGATAAGAAAGTGGGCGACCTGCTGGCTGCGGCGGCAGGTGAAGAACTCATTGATGTCGAACAGGCCAACCTGCGCGAAATGACGCGTCACTACCTGCAGGCCTCGCTGCTGCCGGAATCGCTGGTAGAAGCCAAATCCCTGGCGGGCAGCAGGTGTGAGCACGCCTGGCGCACGCAGCGCCCCGCCAACGACTGGCAGGGTTTTTCCGCCAACCTGAAAGAGGTGGTCAAACTCAGCCGCGAAGAGGCTCGCCTGCGGGCCGAAGCCAAAGGCTGTACGCCGTACGACGCGCTGCTGGATATTTTTGAGCCCGACATGACCAGCGCCCGTCTGGACGTTCTGTTCGGCGATATGAAATCCTGGCTGCCGGACCTGCTGGCAAACGTGGTGGAAAAACAGGCTCAGCGGTCGTTCGTTCCGCCGCAGGGCCCCTTCCCGACCGCGACGCAGCGCGAACTGGGCCTGGAAGCCATGAAGATGCTCGGCTTCGATTTTAACGGCGGTCGACTGGACGTGAGTGCGCACCCGTTCTGCGGCGGCGTACCGGAGGACGTGCGCATCACCACGCGCTATGACGAGGATGAACTGCTCAGCGCGCTGTTTGGCGTGATCCACGAAACCGGGCACGCGCGCTACGAACAAAACCTGCCGCGCGCGTGGGCAGGACAGCCGATTGCCCTGGCCCGCTCAACCGCGATCCACGAATCCCAGAGCCTATTCTTTGAGATGCAGCTGGGACGCAGTGAAGCCTTCCTTAAACATCTTCTCCCTGCGGTGCACGCCCGCTTTGGCAGCCAGGCGGCGTTCAGCGAAGAGAACTTTATTGCCTGGAACCAGCGCGTGAAGCCGGGCTATATCCGCGTCGATGCGGACGAAGTGAGCTACCCGGCACACGTGGTGCTGCGCTATGAGATTGAGCGGGCGCTGATCAACGGCGAGATTGAGGTGGACGATATTCCCGCTCTGTGGGATGAGAAAATGCAGGCGTGGCTCGGATTATCCACCAAAGACAACTACCGCAACGGCTGTATGCAGGATATCCACTGGACCGACGGCGGTTTTGGTTACTTCCCGTCGTATACGCTGGGCGCCATGTATGCCGCGCAGCTGTTCCACGCCGCCAGCACCGCGCTGCCGGGGCTTCAGGCCTCCATCGCCGAGGGCGATTTTTCCGCCCTCTTCGACTGGCTGCGTCAGAACATCTGGCAGCACGGTAGCCGCTTTACCACATCGCAGTTAATTACCCAGGCGACGGGTGAAGATCTGAACATCCGCTACTTCCGCGAACATCTGACCTCCCGTTATTTGTAATCTGTTTGGCCGGGGGTGAGGGACCTCCAGTAAAAGAGCCGTATGTTCCCCCTCACCCACCCCTCTCCCTCAAGGGAGAGGGGTCGTCAGTGCAGGTATTATTTTCTGAGTAACCCCGGCAATGTACATATGGTTACACGCCGATACCAATCACTCACGGAAACCTCGAATTTACAGGGATATAGTTATTTCAACGGCCCCGCAGTGGGGTTAAATGAAAAACCAAATTCGAGGGTATGAGAATGAATAAAGTATTAGCTCTGGTTGTTGCCGCTGCTATGGGTCTGTCTTCTGCTGCATTTGCTGCTGACACTACCGCAACTGCTGCACCGGCTGCCGCGCCTGCTGCAACCACCACCGCTGCGCCAGCAAAAGCGGTTCACCATAAGAAACACCACAAAGCTGCAGCGAAAAAAGAAGCCGCTGCACCAGCAACCGCAGCGCCAACCGAGCAAAAAGCGCAGGCTGCCAAAAAGCACCACAAAAAAGCCGCTAAACCGGCTGTAGAGCAGAAAGCGCAGGCTGCTAAAAAGCACCACAAACACAAAAAAGCGACCAAACCAGCTGTAGAACAGAAAGCTCAGGCTGCTAAAAAGCATCACAAAAAAGCAGTAAAACACGAAGCTGCTAAACCAGCTGCACAGCCAGCTGCGTAAGAGTACAAGCTTAACCGTGCCCTTCGGGGCACGTTGGTAAACCGGCGCTGAACCGGAACAGGTTCCGCGCCGTTTTTTTTATCCGGAGGGCGTATGCTGCGACGCTATCGGTTTGAGCTGATTCTGATCCTGCTTATTTTATGCGCGCTCATCGCCAGCCGTTTTTATCTTTCCTGATTGTAGCACGCTGATTTTACTCCCACTTTCGCGCTGTCCCGTCTATAGTATTTTCATAGGGTTCACTTTTAATAATCATAATTACCCCCACCAGAGTGTGATATGCGTAAATCTGTTGTGTTGTTACTGGGAACGTTTGGTCTTTTTTCTGGATTTTCACATGCGGATGATGGCGGTGATGACACCATTAGCGCGAAAGAGCTAAAGACGCTTTTTTTCGGTCATGACGATCGGACGCGCGTCACCGATCCTACCCAGGCGCCCTGGGATGCGATAGGCCAACTGGAAACCGCCAGCGGTAACTTATGTACTGCAACGTTAATTACCCCGCAGCTTGCCCTGACGGCAGGCCACTGTCTGTTAACTCCGCCAAACGGCAAGCCGGATAAAGCGGTTGCCTTACGTTTTGTTTCGCAAAAAGGCCTCTGGCGCTATGAAATCCACGGCATTGAAGGCCGGGTTGATCCGTCTCTTGGAAAACGCCTGAAACCGGACGGTGACGGCTGGATCGTGCCGCCGGGGGCCGCCTCATGGGATTTTGGCCTGATCGTTTTGCGCTACCCGCCTTCAGGCATTACCCCGCTGCCGTTATTTGACGGCGACAAAGCCGCGCTCACCGCCGCGCTGAAAGCCGCCGACCGCAAGGTGACGCAATCGGGCTATCCTGTCGACCATCTGGATACGCTTTACACCCACACTGACTGTATTGTGACGGGCTGGGCGCAAACCAGCGTGCTTTCGCATCAGTGCGATACGCTGCCGGGTGACAGTGGTTCACCGCTGATGCTGAAAACGGATAATGGCTGGCAGCTGATTGGCGTTCAGAGCTCTGCCCCGGCGGCAAAAGACCGATGGCGCGCAGATAACCGGGCCCTGTCCGTGACCGGTTTCCGCGACAAGCTTGAAACGCTGGCGCAACCGTAAATCAGCACCTTCTGACCTGATGTAACGCCCTGATTGACTCAATCGGCATCGGCTGGCTGAACCAAAACCCCTGCAGTTGATCGCAGCCAGCCAGCCGCAGCAGCTTCATTTGCTTCTCGGTTTCGACCCCTTCTGCCACCACCGCCATGCCCAGCGCATTGGCGATACGCACCGTGCCGCTCACCAGCGCCGCCGCCTGCTCGTCGTTGTCCACCAGCCCGGCCAGCGATTTATCGATCTTGATGGTGTCGAAGTTAAAACGCCGCAAATACCCAATGCTTGAATAGCCGGTACCAAAGTCATCCAGCGCCACCGCGGTGCCCAACGCTTTGAGATTGGCTATCGCCATGCGGGCACGCTCCGGGTTTTCCAGCACATAGGACTCCGTGACCTCAAGCTGCAGCCGGTTGGCCGGGAAACGGGTGGTTTCCAGCACGCTTGCCACTTTTTCTTCAAAGGCGGGATCGCGAAATTGTGCGGGAGAAATATTCACCGAGAGCTTTAAGTCACCGTACGGCTGCAGATCCTGACAGGCCCGCTGCAGAACAAACTGGCCCAGTTTGTAAATCAGACCGCTAGTCTCCGCAATGGCGATAAAGGCATCCGGGCCAAGCGGCCCGTCCGGACGACGCGGCCAGCGCACCAGCGCTTCGACGCTGCTCATTTTCTGGCTGCGGGCGTCAATAATGGGCTGATACCAGACCTCAAACTCATCGCGATCCAGACCGAGGCGGATCTGGTTTTCAATCGCCAGCTTGCGCTCCCGGGCGCTGTTCAGCTCCGCGTCGTAGTGGGTGATACGCCCTTTCCCGCTCATTTTTGAGTGATACATGGCAATATCGGCGCGGCGAAACAGCTCGGAGCTGGTGCACTCAATCAGGGTGCCGCTGGCGATTCCGATGCTGGCGCCAATATGGATGGTGCGTTCCCCCAGTTGAACTGGGGTGTTGAGATAATCCAGCACCGATGCGGCAAACGCGGTGGCCTGTGCCTCAGCCTTGTCACCGCCGATGGTCATGGCAAACTCATCCCCGCCCATTCGCGCCAGCATTCCGCCCGGCGGCACGCGTTCATTCAGCGTTTTCGCAATCGCCACGATGAGATCGTCACCCACGCTGTGACCGTAGATGTCATTCACGTCCTTAAAGCCATCCAGATCGATAAACACCACGCTTTTGACGTCGATATCACCGCGTAAACTCACCCGGTCCAGCGCCTCGATGAGCGCACGTCGGTTCGGCAGATGGCTCAGCCAGTCCGTTCTGGCAACCAGACGCGCCTGGCTTTCTCCGCGCGCAAGCTTGTACAGCCCCACGCTGCTCACCAGAATGAAAAGCAGGATCAGCCCCGACGCCAGCACCACAATCTGCCGGATGTCAGAAGAGGCCGCCCGGGCGGCTTGCGCGCCCGGAAGCCGCGCCTGCCAGTTCAGATAGCCGACTAACTCCCCCGCCGCACTGCGCAGCGGCATGCTGCGATCGTTGATTTTGCCTGGGGAATAGCTGAGGTTATCGATCTGAAAGGTCGCTCCCAGGTCGGATAATATTTTGGCGTTCAGATGCCGGGTAATCACCAGATAGCGGCGCGTTCCGTCGGTCACCTGTAATCTTCCGACCATCGGGCGAATCAGCCCTATTCCGACAAAGGCGACACCGTGGCGCGTCTGGCTGATCCCCGAATAGATATTTTTTTCACCGGAGAGCGCTCGCCTGTGCTGGTCGATAAGCGCTTCGAGACCCTTGCCAAAGAAGTCGAGGTTTTTCTCGTAGAAGCGCTGGCTTTGAAACGAGCCCCAGATGACCCTGAAATGTTCATCAAGCACAAAGGTCCCGTCATAGAGATTGTTGATTTTAAAGCCGGCACCCCAGGTGTTATACAACCAGTCGGTATCCAGCGCGGGACGGTAGGCCTCCCGCACCGCATCGTCCCAGACGGCGTTATCAAGCACCAGAGAGGAGACGCGGTTAACCGAGGTTTGAATGGCCCCGTGCACGGAAAGCGCCGAGCGGTGTTCATCAATTTCGTTGGTTTTGGTGCTGATAAGATGCAGAGAGAGATAAAGCAGTGCGACGATGGAAATAATTAAGCCGATCCCCGCCATGAAGACCATGGCAAACAACGTTCTCGCATTGGGAATATTGCGCCAGCTTAATGTGCGATACATCAGCCATCCTCTTCACTGTTTTGCTTTTCTAAGCGTAATACAGGCAGCGAATTTCGCTGCCTGTAAATCATAGCGAGAGGTCTGTCAGGCGAGTTTTATCATGATCATGCCGGCAAGCAGCAGCATGAGGCCGATCCAGCCCTTGTTATTTAAACGCTGACCGAAGAGTACCCAGCCTGCGGCCAGCGTGGCGGCGATACCAAAACCGCCCCACAATGCATAGGCCACCGACAGGTCGATCCCTTTTACCGCCTGGGACAGGGCGCTGAACGCCCCCAGAACCGCGGCAATCGACAGCAGGCCGTATACTTTACGGCGAAAACCATCGGAGAATTTCAACAGGACGTTCGCCAGGATTTCCAGCACGATGGCAAGCCCCAGCCAGGCCGCATGAACCCACTCAAACTGTTGCATGGTTCTGCTCCTTCGGCTGTTTAGTCGGTTTACGGGTACCCGATTTAATCAGCACAATACCCGCCACCAGCGTCGTTAAGCCGGCGATCTTCATCGTTGTTAATGTTTCGTCAAATATCAGCACGCTGAACAGCGTAATCAACAAAATACCGATCCCTTCCCACAGGGCATACGCGACGCCCAGCGCGATTTTCTTCACCGCAAACGAGAGGAAAATATAGGAAAGTGAAATCATCACCAGCATTAAAATAAAACCGGTGTTGCCATCGCTGACGCTGGCCCATTTCATCGACAGCGTGCCGGTAATTTCAGCGATAATCGCCAGGGCTAATAAAATCCAGTAAAACATGATTTTCTCCTGCTTGAGAATATAATCCATCGTGGCCCGCTGCGTGCAGCAAACCAAAAAATACGAATTGAAATCAGATAGCTAAGCGCTTAGCGCCAGCTCAGGCAGAAGATATGACTATAGTGCGGTGCGCCAGTGTTGCTCACCAGAAAGCAGGAAGAAGGAGGTGGAAAATACAGCGGTTTTGTTTGAAGCGTACGTCCTGAACAGATTGTCCATAAAATTACAATTATCCGCGTTGTTGCTTCTCGTCTTTGCGGATGAAAATTGTCCTCGGTAGTTAAACACACCAAATTTGTACCATAAGCTAAGATTTTACTCAAAGTCTTTGCAATTCTTTACCCACCTCGTTTGATTTTGGTTAGTTTATTGCAGCGCCTTTCACCTTTATTATAAATATAAAGAAAATTTCGGAGTCACCATGGCTAAACCCATCATTACCCTGAACGGGTTAAAAATTGTCATCATGCTGGGCATGCTGGTGATCATACTGACAGGCGTTCGCTTTGCCGCCGACATTATTGTGCCCTTTATTCTGGCGCTGTTTATTGCAGTGATCCTGAATCCGCTGGTACAGCGCATGACGCGCCTGCGCATTCCGCGCGTGCTGGCGATCACGCTGCTCATCAGCATCATTATTGTGGCGATGGTGTTGCTGGTGGCGTATCTCGGAACCTCGCTGAACGAGCTGGCGCGCACGCTGCCGAAATACCGCTCTTCGCTGGCGATACCGCTGCTGCAGCTTGAACCCTGGCTGCAGCGCGCGGGTATCGAAGTCTCGGTTGAGGAGCTGCTGAAATATATCGACCCGAATGCGGCCATGACTATCGTCACCAGCCTGCTGGCGCAGCTTTCCAATGCCATGACGTCTATTTTTCTGCTGTTTTTAACGGTGGTATTCATGCTGCTCGAGGTGCCTCAGCTGCCGGCAAAGCTGCAGCAGATAATGGTCCGTCCGGTTGAGGGGATGGGGGCGATCCAGCGCGCCCTGGACAGCGTCTCCCGCTATCTGGTGCTGAAAACAGCCATTAGCCTGGTCACGGGCGGGGTCGTCTGGGTCATGCTACTGGCGCTGGACGTTCGTTTTGCCTTCGTCTGGGGATTGCTGGCGTTTGCGCTTAACTATATTCCCAACATCGGGTCCGTGCTGGCGGCGATCCCCCCTATCCTTCAGGTGCTGGTTTTCAGCGGGCTTTATGACGCGCTGATTCTGCTGGCCGGCTATCTGGTCATCAATCTGGTGTTCGGTAATATTCTTGAGCCACGGATGATGGGCCGGGGGCTGGGCCTGTCCACGCTGGTGGTCTTTCTATCTCTGATATTCTGGGGCTGGCTGCTCGGCCCCGTAGGGATGCTGCTCTCCGTTCCGCTGACCATCATCGTCAAGATTGCCCTGGAACAGACGGCGGGCGGGCAAAGTATCGCCGTGCTGCTGAGCGATATGAGCCATCAATAGCGGTCAGTCCGCCATCGACAGGAGGGGCTTGCAGGTCCTTCCGCCTTCGCGCCAGGCACCGATCGCCCTCCGCCATTCCGCCAGTGGGTACACCGTAACGTCGCTGTACTGGCTGGCGGGCAAGCGAAGCCAGATGCGATCGAACTCCGCGCGCCACGCCTCCGCGCTGAGCGCATCCAGGCCGTTACGGATATGGAACCACGCCACGCGCGGCACGGGCCGTTGCTGTCTGAAGGGTTGACCGCTCAGCAGCCCGTAGCAGACAAATACGCCCTGCTCGGGCATCACGCTGAGGATCGCTTCCGCAAGCGCCCCGCCGGTGGCATCGTAGACGAGGTCGCTACGCGCGGCGATGGAGCCGATCCTCTGCGCGTCATGCTGCGCGACCGGAACAATACCCATCGCCTCCAGCCTTTGCGCATGAACGGCGGAGCGGTGAATTCCGTACACCGCTTCCGCCCCCGCCTGACGCGCCCACTGCCCCAGCAGGATGGCGCAGTCAGAACCGGCAGCCGTGAGCAGAACCCGCTTTCCCCGAGGCGGGTAGCGGGTGAGCATCATCTGCGCCGCCAGCGGATTAATATAGGCCCGCGCGGCCAGACGTGCGTCGATAGCGTCCGGAACGGGAATGGCATACTCTGCCGGGCAGTCAACATAGCGCTGCCAGGTGCCCTGTCCGCGCAGCGGCAGAACGCGTTTACCCAGCAGATAATCAAACGGCGCGGGTGCCTGGATGACAACGCCGACACCTTCATACCCCGCTACCGCCGGTAGCGGAGTTCGGTGGCGATAGGCGCCAGTGATGGGGATAAGATCGGACGCGTTTACCGGAGAAAACAGCATCCGCACGCGGAGATGACCCGGCGCAAGCGCGCCCGGCGGCGCGGCTTCAGGTTGCAGAACTGATTCTGGCTCGCCAAAGTGGCGATACCACAGGGCCAGGTTTTCCATAACGATCTCACGGCTGATAGCGAAACGACTACTCGCGCCAGCCCATTGCCGGTGCGACATGCTTGAGAATGGACTCAATCACGTGCGCATTATAATCCACACCCAGCTGGTTCGGCACGGTCAGCAAGAGCGTATCAGCCTCGGCAATCGCCTCGTCCTTTTTCAGCTGCTCAACAAGCTTGTCCGGCTCTGCCGCATAGCTGCGCCCGAAAATGGCGCGCGTTTTCTCATCCAGGTAACCCACGCTATCGCTGTCGTTGCGGCTGGCGCCGAAGTACATCCGGTCGCGGTCGTCCATCAGCGCAAAAATGCTGCGGCTAACCGACACCCGCGGCTCGCGCGCGTGCCCCGCGTCTTTCCAGGCCTGACGGTACGCGCGGATCTGTTTTGCCTGCTGAATATGGAACGGCTCACCGGTTTCATCGTCTTTCAGCGTTGAGCTTTGCAGATTCATTCCCAGTTTTGCCGCCCATACCGCCGTCGCGTTTGAACCGGCGCCCCACCAGATGCGCTCGCGCAGCCCTTCTGAATAAGGCTCCAGGCGCAGCAGCCCCGGCGGATTCGGAAACATCGGCTGCGGGTTCGGTTTGGCAAACCCTTCACCGCGCAGCACTTCAAGCAGCACCTCGGTATGACGGCGCGCCATATCCGACTCGTTTTCCCCTTCCTGAGGGACATAGCCGAAATGACGCCAGCCATCAATAACCTGCTCCGGAGAGCCCCGGCTGATGCCAAGCTGCAAACGCCCGCCGGAAATCAGGTCCGCCGCGCCCGCATCCTCGGCCATGTACATCGGGTTTTCATAGCGCATATCAATCACGCCCGTCCCGATTTCGATGGTTTTCGTTTTTGCGCCAATGGCGGCCAGCAGAGGGAACGGCGAGCTAAGCTGTCGGGCGAAGTGGTGCACGCGGAAATACGCGCCGTCTGCCCCCAGCTCTTCAGCCGCCACGGCTAAATCGATGGACTGCAGCAGCGTGTCGGCCGCCGAGCGCGTGCCGGACTGCGGCGAGGGCGTCCAGTGACCAAAGGATAAAAACCCGATCTTTTTCATAACCATATGTCCCGATAATGCTTTACGTACTCGTTACTTTACGCATTACCTGCGGAGAATAAATGCCGTTTATTTAACGGAATGATTCAAATAAATTGATTGAATGGAGGGGTTCGTCATTACCATTCATAATGAGATATAATATTCCCCACTCTTTTTATGGCAGGTAAAACCGGCAATGGCTTTGATCCCCAAAAACTACGCGCGGCTGGAAAGCGGCTATCGCGAAAAAGCATTAAAAATCTATCCATGGGTGTGTGGACGCTGCTCGCGCGAGTTTGTCTATTCCAATCTGCGTGAACTCACGGTTCACCATATCGATCACGACCATACCAACAACCCGGAAGATGGCAGCAACTGGGAGCTGCTGTGCCTGTTTTGCCACGATCACGAACATTCGAAATACACCGAAGCGGATCAGTACGGTACCACCGTGGTTGCCGGCGAAGACGCGCAAAAAGACGTGGGCGTCGCCACGTTTAATCCCTTTGCTGATTTAAAAGCGATGATGAATAAGAAGAAATAATCGTTCACCGCCCATACCTGCCGTATGGGCGGCTCAGGAAAAGGATATATGCCATGGACACCCTCCGCTGCTACTGGGATACGTTTTATACCGCCTACGGTTTACTTTTCACGAGAATAATTATCCTCATACTTCTGGTCTGGCTGTGTCATGATTTTCTGCGCCGCATAAGGAAAAATGCCGCGGACGCCACAGGCCCGATCGCAGAAGCCGATGCCCGGGAGCGTTATCAATGGCGTTTTCAGCTGTGGTCATTGCGAACGGTACAGATCCTCTGCCTGCTCTCTCTTTTCTGGATGCTTATTAAGGGACTCTTTGCCTGACCCTTTATCTGGTTAAAATGTCCAGGTGATTGCGGCGGTTGCAGACCCCTCATTGCGCCGCATCACGATCGGGCTGTCATTCGCATGGTCGCCAAGCCAGGTATAGTCCGCGCTCAGAACAGTTCCCCAGTGAGCATCGAACTGATGGCTCCAGGTCAGACTGGTGTCGACGCCATAAAATCCACCCGTCGCAGCATAGCGGCGATAGCCGGTGCGGCGGCTCTGCTGCTCGCTCACCCCATACCAGGTATTCAGATAACGGCTGTCACCAAACAGGGCCGCAGACTGAAAGGCGATCGTGTCCTGGCTATTTTGTACCGGGATCAGCGTCACGGAGGCCTGATAGCTTCCCCCCTGGCTGTCCGTAAACGGCAGCGTGGCTCTGCCCTCAACGCTCACCCAGGACGCGGCCTGCCAGCCAACGGCAAGGCCGGTATTCAGGGTGGCGTCAATGTCCCCCATCCCTTTCAGGTTGTTTGCCCCCTCACGCCAGCCGGAGTTTTTATCTGCCCTTCCGAAGTCATAGCCCAGCGACTGTTCAAAATACCAACCGCTGTCGTTTTGCAGGTCATATCCCACTCCTTTTTGCGCATCAATAAAGAAAGCGCCTTTGCGTCCCTGCAGCACAGGAACCACCTGCCACACCTGCTTGTCTGAGCCTGAGTAACGCGGGGCATACTGTCCCCCCAGCCCGACGGTTAAGGAGTCGGACGCGGTGTCATCATCCGCCTGCGCGCCGGGTGCCGCGACCATCAGAAGCGGGACGGACATATACAGGACTTTTTTTATCGCTATCATACTGCTCTCCATACAGACGCTGGCGTCTCCTGAGAAAGGAACAGCCACACAATGTTGGCGCAGTATGATTTGCCAGAATCAATGAATCGTCGGGATAGTGTTAAGAAACGGTCAAGGTGAACGGATGTTGTCCAGAAGAGTGCTGATTATTGAAGATGACGCCGACGCGGCTGGCGTGCTCGAGGCCTATTTACGGCGTGAAAATTACGACGTGGCCATTACCGGAGACGGTCTTTCCGGGCTGGATATGGCGCAGCGGTGGAAACCCGACCTCATCCTGCTGGATGTGATGCTGCCGGGGCTCAACGGCACCGAAGTGCTGGCGGGCCTGCGCCGTAAAAGCGACGTACCGGTGATCATGGTTACGGCCATGGGGGATACCCCCGATCGCATTGGCGCCCTGCGCTACGGCGCCGATGATTACGTTGTTAAACCTTATCATCCGGGCGAAGTGGTAGCGCGGGTGCAGGCGGTGCTGCGGCGCAGCAGTAAAAAAGAGACAGAGGAAAAGATACTTCGCTGGCAAACGCTGGCGGTGGATGTCGCCGCCATTGTGGCGAGCGTGGATAACGGCGACGGCGCGCCTGTGATGCTCGATCTTACGCCAACAGAATTCTCTCTGCTGGCAACGCTGCTGCGCTCGCCTGCGCACCCGTTTTCACGCCAGTATCTACTGGAGCACTGCTTGCCGGAAAGCGAGGCGCTGGAGCGCGTAGTCGACACCCATATTTATAACCTGCGTAAAAAACTGGAGGCCGTCGGTATTTCCGGCGTGCTGATCAACGTTCGCGGCGTGGGTTACAGGTTCAGACAGCCATGATAAAACGCCGGCACTCCTCTCTGTGGCGCTGGATTTGCGCGCGCATCTTAGCGCTCGCCATCGGCAGCGTGATTGTCATTGCAACCTGCATGTGGCTGCGCTATGCGGTCCAGAACTACTGGATCATGGGCCGGATGCCGGCGGCGGTCCGACACGAATTTCTTACCCTCAGCCAGAACCCGCAGGCTAACCCGGCCCGCTTCCACACGATTGTGGACACCTGGTGGGGCCTGAGCTACTCCACGCCGTCCATCGCGTCGGCGGACTGGGTCACGGTGGCGCTGCTGGTGCTGGTGATGATCCCGTTTATTGTGGTGATGGGGCTAAAACACGCCCGGCCGCTGGCGCTGCAGTTCAGCCGTCTTCGCGACGCGGCAAAGGATGTCGCCGAAGGGCAGTTTGGCCGTCAGGCAGAGCTCATCAAAGATGCACCGGCGGAAATGGTCAGCTTCGCGGCGGACTTTAACTCCATGACGGGGCAACTGGCCCGCTATGAGAAAGAGCTCCGCGCCTCACACGTGGCGATGGCGCACGAGCTGCGCTCGCCTCTGACGGCCGCCATCGGGCGTCTGCAGGGCATGTTAGACGGCGTGTTTGATGCCAGCCCCGCGCAGCTGGAAATGGTGATGAAGCAGCTCCAGCACCTCAACCGTCTCACCGATGAGCTCCACCTTCTCTCTCTGGCCGACGCGGGTAACCTGGTGCTGGAGGACCAGCCGTTCTGTCTGGATGAGCTGATTCAGGAGCGGGCAGCCTGGATCGTGCCCCAGGCCGATGCGCATCATTTCAGGATAACGCTGCGTAACCCGCGCACCTGCCCCTTCCGGGGCGATGCGTTCCGGATGGGACAGGTCGTTACCATCCTTATGGAAAATGCACTACGTTACGGACGCGAAGGCGGCCACCTTGAGGTGACGCTGCACTACGCCCGCGGGCATTACACCCTCGAATTTACCGATGACGGACCGGGCGTCTCGCCCCAGTTCTTGCCGGAAATGTTTAAACGCTTTAGCCGCGAGGAGCAGTCCCGCGCGCGGCATTCCGGCGGCAGCGGCCTCGGTTTGTCCATCGCCCGGGCGATTTGTCAGGCGCATGGGGGAGAAATTAGCGCGTCATTACCGGAAACAGGCGGCCTTGCGGTGCGCATTGTATTGCCCTGGCATCCGTTCGATAATAAAAATCTCCACTCTTGATAAAGCCTTGACACAACATCGAATCTTTCTCGACGTAGCGCGCATTAAATAACGCCATTACCTTTATGGAGCGGCGTTATGTCAGACGAATTTATACTCTCTCTCCGCCACTGCCTGCATCATTTGTACGGCGTGGCGCGCACCCTTTCCTGGCTGCATTTTCTTCCCCTGGCGCTGCTTGCGCTGGCGATTTTTCCGCTGACGGGCTGCGGTGATAAACACGAAAACAAGCCTGACCCAGTGCGTACGGTGCGCTACGTCGTCGTTGGCACCGCTCAATCCCTTCCCGCGCTGGAAAGAACCGGTGAGATCCATGCCCACGATGAAACGACGCTGAGCTTTCGCACCGGGGGCCGGATACTGACGCGTAGCGTCGATATTGGTGACAGTGTCACAGCCGGGCAGCTGCTGGCCACGCTTGAAAATACGACCGGGCAAAACCAGCTCGACAGCGCCGCGGCCGACTATGAAGGCGCCAAAGCCTCTGCGCAGGTCGCCGCGCTCAACGTCAGTCGGATGCAAAAGCTCATGCCAACAGGCGCCATAGCCCGCACGCAGCTCGACAGCGCCCGGGCGGACTGGCTTGTCGCCAGCGCGCGCTTAAAAAGGAGCGAGGCCACATGGCGTAACGCGCGGGAAAGCCTGGGCTGGACGCGCCTGCTCGCCCCGCAAGCGGGCACGATCACGGCCGTGAGCGCCTCTGCGGGACAGGTTGTCAGCGACGGCCAGTCCGTGCTGACGCTGGCGACCGGTGAAGCCCGCGACGTGGCGTTTGATATTGCTACGCCCGATGCGATCCCTCCTCTGGATAAGGCGGATCTACGGGTTTCCCTCCTCAGCGACCCATCGGTACAGGCGGCTGCCGCGCTGCGGGATATCACCCCGCAGGCCGATCCTCAGACCCGCACGTGGCGCGTCAGAGCTACCCTGAAAAATCCGCCGCAGGCCATGGCGCTGGGCGCCAGCGTCACCGTGACGTTACCCTCCGCCGCCCCGCACGGGTACGCCCTTCCCGCGTCGGCGCTAACGCGTGCCGGCAACAAACCGGCGGTTTTTGTGATTACCCCGCAGGCGCGGGCGCAGCTGCGCGTGGTGGTGCCCGCCAGCTATACGGCCACCTCCGTTATGATTGCCTCCGGCCTTAAGCCCGGCGACAGGGTGATTACGGCTGGCGTGAGCACATTACGCTCCGGCGAGCCGGTGGTGCCCGGGGAGGTTCAGCCATGAGCGCAGGCGCGGAAGCGAAATTTAACCTCTCCGCCTGGGCGCTTAAGAACCAGCAAATGGTCAGCTTTTTCATGCTGCTGGTGATCGCGGTGGGCGTGTTCTGCTATGAAAAGCTGCCGCGTAACGAAGATCCGGCATTCACCATTAAAACGGCCGTCGTCTCCGCGCAGTGGCCGGGAGCATCCGTGGCGGACACCACCCGCCTGCTGACCGATAACCTTGAAAAAAAGCTGCAGGAAACGCCCTGGCTGGATTATCTCGAAAGTGAAACCCGGGCCGGACGCACCGTTATCCACGTCAACCTCCGTGACGATACGCCCCCGCAGGACGTGCCGGACATCTGGTATCAGATCCGCAAAAAAATGCAGGACATCGCCACATCCCTCCCTGAAGGGGTGCAGGGCCCTGCCGTGGACGACGAGTTTGACGACACGTTCGGCACAATCTATGCCTTTATTCCCGAGGGTTTCACCCTGCGGGAGGTGCGGGATCGCGCAGAGACACTACGTCGAGAGCTTATGTCCCTGCCGGATATGGGCAAAACCACCCTGCTGGGCGAACAGCAGGAGCAGTGGGTCCTCGCCTTTTCTCCGGCGCGTCTGGCCGGTATGGGGCTCGATATTCAGGAGGTTGCCGACGCACTCCGGGCGCAAAACGCGGTTGTCCCGGCAGGGATTATGCGTACCGGGCAGGAGAACATCGCGATAAAGGTCAGCGGGGCGCTCACCACCGAAGAGAGCCTGCGCGCCGTCACGCTGCACGTTAACAATCGCTATATTCCGCTGACCGACATTGCCACCGTCACCCGGGAAATCGCCGATCCACCGGCCCCCGCTTACCGGGTGAACGGCAAACCAGCGATCGGGCTGGCGGTGTCGATGGCGCCAACGGGCAACATGCTGCGTTTCGGCGCGGCGCTTAACGCAAAAATGGCGGCGCTCAGCGCCGGGCTGCCGCACGGTATAGAGATGGTGAAAGTCGCCGATCAGTCCGCGGTGGTCAGTGACGCGGTAAGCGGGTTTATTCGGGTGCTTATCGAAGCCGTTGTCATCGTGCTGGCAGTCTCATTTGTCTCGCTGGGTTTACGGGCAGGGCTGGTGGTGGCAACGGCCATTCCGCTGGTGCTCGCCATGACGTTTGCCGGCATGATACTCGCCGGCATCGGCCTTCAGCGCATCTCGCTCGGGGCGTTGATCATTGCCCTGGGCCTGCTGGTGGATGACGCCATGATCGCCGTCGAAACGATGGTCTCCCGGCTGGAAGCCGGTGATTCCCGCCTGAACGCGGCCACCTGGGCCTTCCGGACGACGGCATTTCCGATGCTCACCGGTACCCTGGTGATGATTGCCGGCTTTATTCCCGTTGGTTTTGCGGCCTCCAGCGCCGGTGAATACTGCTTCTCCCTGTTTGCGGTGGTGCTCATCGCCCTGCTCTGCTCCTGGGCCGTCGCGATCCTCTTTTCGCCGCTGACGGGCACGTGGCTGCTGCCGGAAAAAATCAGGCATCGCGCATCGGGCCCCGGCAGGATCGCGCGCGGTTACGGACGGCTTTTGCGCCTGGCACTGCGTCACCGGCTCGCCACGGTGCTGTTTGCGCTTGCCGCGCTGGGCCTGTCGGCGTACGGCACGACGTTTATGCAGGGCGAGTTTTTCCCCGCCTCCGACCGGTCCGAGCTGCTGGTTAGCCTGACGCTTCCGGCCAACGCCTCGCAGCCGGAAACGCTCAGACAGGTGAAAAGGCTGGAAAAGGCGCTGGCCGGCAACGGCAACATCGATCGCTACACGACCTACGTCGGGTCGGGCGCCATCCGTTTTTACCTGCCGATGGACGTGCTGCTGGAAAATGAAAATATCGCCCAGATGGTTGTGGTGGCGAAGGATCTTGCGGCGCGGGATCGCCTGCATGCGCAGCTGAACCATATCCTGGCGACGCAATTTAGCGACATCGTTACGCGCGTGTCGCCCCTTGAGCTGGGGCCTCCCGTCGGCTGGCCAATCAAATACCGGGTGAGCGGGCCGGATTATCTGCAGGTCCGGGCGCTCGCGAACCGTCTCACGGACGCAATTGGCCGTTCGCCGCTCTCCCGCGACGTTAACCAGACGGCCGGAGAGCCGGAGAGGGTCATAACCCTTGAGGTGAATCAGACGGCGGCCAGGGCGGCGGGCATATCGTCTGAGAGTCTGGCCCGCACGCTGAATACCGTCTGGTCCGGCAGCGTTGTCACCTCGGTCAGGGATAACGACCGCCTCGTTGACGTGGTGCTCCGGGCCGCGGACAGCGCGCGCCGCAGCACCGCTACCCTCTCCTCGCTCACGATTCAGGGCAATGACGGTAAAAAAATTCCGCTCAGCGCCGTCGCGACGCCGGTCTGGGGCGTGGACGATCCGGTCGTCTGGCGTCGGCAGCGTCTGCCTTTTATCACGGTGCAAACCGACCTCGCCCCGGGGCTGAGGGCAGAAGCGGTATCCGCAGCGCTGCGCCCGGCGATCGACAAGCTGCGCGCGGACCTGCCGGCCGGTTACAGCATCGAGGAAGGCGGCGCGGTTGCCGAATCGGATAAGGGGAATAGCTCCGTCTTTAGCGTTCTTCCGGTGACGCTGGTCATCATGCTGTTGCTGCTGATGCTTCAGCTGCGGCGATACTCCCGGATGCTGCTGGCGCTCCTGATGGCTCCGTTTGGTTTGCCGGGGATCGTGCTGGCTATGCTCCCCGGCGGAACGCCGATGGGGTTTGTCGCGCTGCTGGGCGTCATCGCCCTGGCGGGGATGATCGTGCGTAACGCGGTAATATTGATTAGCGAAGTTGACAGCAATCTTGCTCAGGGGATGGCAAACGATGCCGCGATTATGGCGGCCGCAGAGCACCGGGCCAGACCCATCTGTCTGACCGCCTGTGCCGCCATTCTGGGGATGATCCCCATCTCTCACCAGGTGTTCTGGGGCCCAATGGCCTATGCCATTATTGGAGGACTGCTGGCTGCGACGCTGGTGACGCTGACCGTATTGCCCGCGTCGTTTAGCCTGCTGCTACAGTGGGGGACTCAGCGCAAAGCCTCAGCGGACGGGCCGGGCTGAGCCCCCATCGCTTCCCGGCAGATTATGCGGCGGTCAGCGAAAAACGGTCTTTCAGGACATGGCGGATCTCCTCCTCCGCCAGCCGCTGCGTTTCAGTGCCGTTCGCCGTGATGGTTTTCAGCACATCGCCCAGTAAAATCTGGCGTCCTTCCGGGCGATGCTGCACCACCACCAGCTTCTGCACAAAAATAGCGTCAGGATGCGTGGAGTTAAGGTAGTTGGCCGGGACGAAATCAATCCACTCCTGGGGGGTAAGATCGAAGCCGTACTGCCGGGCCCACTCTCCCTCAACCTTCGCCTGAAGCAGATACTCGCCCTCAGCGCTACGGCTCAGTCGAAACGTGTCGAAATCCTGGGTGATATCCACATCAAGCGCGTCCAGCGCCATCGGGGCGCGGATGCCGTAACTGCCGAAGCCAAGATCGCAAAGCCACTGGCGACCCTCCACGTCCGCGATGATCGCCATATGGGTTTTCGGCCGCCGCGCCGGGTAGAACATCGGGCGCGCCGCCACGAAACGGTAAGGAATACCTAACGCCGCCAGCGCCATGGCAAAAAGCCCGTTCACCTCATAGCAGTAGCCGCCGCGCCCCCGCGTTAACACCTTATCGGCAATATCGTCCGGCGCCAGCGAGACAACTTTGCCCGCCTGCACGTCCAGATTCTCAAAGGGAACGGAAAAGAGCTGATGGCGCATCAGCGCATGCAGGGTCGCCGTGTCGGCAGCCGCCGGTCCGGTGTAGTTTATGCGTTTGAAATACGTGGAAATGTTGAAATTATCGCTGTGCATAATGCCTCCTTGTCCTGAACATGCCGGACACTATAGATGGCGCGCATCATTGGCTGTATAGTCAGTTTTATCGAAAATTAGCCTGAACAGATACCCATGTCTGCCCCGTCACCATCGTCCCCACGCTATCGCCGAATTGCCGAGATGCTGCGCCTCACGCTGACGTCCGGCGCGCTGCGCGCCGGCGACCGCATGATCTCCGCGCGTAAACTGGCCGAGCGCGAGCGCGTTAGCCTTCCGACGGCGCTGGAGGCCCTTCGCTGCCTGGAGGCTGAAGGGCTGATCGTTGCGCGGCCGCGTTCAGGTTATTACATCCGCCAGACCAGCCTCGCTCCGCGCGTGGAGCCCGCGCGTTCCCCACCAGGCCCGGTCCCCGTCACCATGTCCGCCGTGGCCCGCTCGCTGTTCAGCAGTGCAGAAGCGCGCCTGGTCCCGCTGGGCGCCGCCCTGCCCGATCCCGCCTGGCTACCGGGAGACGCGCTGCAGCGGGCGTTGCACTCTGCGGGACGTCGCCTGGACGCGCACGGGCAGAGCTATAGCCTGCCTCCGGGGCGGGGAGATTTACGCAGTAAAATTGCCGCGCGTGCCGCGCAGTGGGGAGCCCCGTTCGGCGCGGATGACCTGATTATCACCGCGGGCGCGACGCAGGCGCTGCGCCTGGCCCTTCGGGCCGTATGTCAGCCAGGCGATGTCGTGGCGATTGAACAGCCGGCCTATTTTGGTACGCTCCTGCTGCTGGAGGATTTAGGCCTGAAGGCCTTAGCGATCCCCACCGACCCTGTGGAAGGCCTGCTGCTGGAACCGCTGGCGGACGCCATTCGCTGCCACCGCCCCGCTGCCGTTCTGGCCTCGCCCACCGTGCAAAACCCGTTAGGTGCCACTATGCCCGTCGCGCGCAAGCAGGAACTGGTTGCCCTGCTTGAAGAGGCGGGTATTCCTTTGATTGAGGACGATGTTTACGGTGACCTGGTCGGCGAAGGGCAGCGTCCTCCGGCCTGTAAGGCATTCGATCGCAGCGGGAACGTGATTTACTGCAGTTCGCTGTCTAAAACGCTTGCGCCGGGCTGGCGAATCGGCTGGATTGCCGCCGGACGCTACCACGCGCAGGTCTTACAGGCCCGCATGGCCGGAGACTGGGCAGGCACGCCGCTGCTGGAAGCCGCAGCGTGCGAGATGCTGGCAAGCGGCGACTACGATCGTCACCTGCGGCGGCTAAAGCGGCGGATCGCAGAGGGAATACGCGCCGTCGTGGCGCGGGTCGAAGCCAGTTTCCCACCCGGTACGCGCATTAACGTACCCGCAGCCGGTTTTCTGCTGTGGGTGGAGCTCCCTCAGCAGGTCAACGCGCTGGAGGTGCATCGCCGCGCGCTGGCGCTGGGGATTGGCGTCAGCCCTGGCCCCCTGTTTTCCCCGGGTGCAGAATTAACGCATTTTCTGCGGCTAAACTGCGCAAACGAACCCACGCCCCGCCTGCTTAACGCCGTCGAACAGATTGGCGCGCTGTGTCACGCGCTGGCTGTTTTCACACCAGACTCTCCAGCCACTCGGTAAAGACCCGCACCTTACGGGAGAGATGGCGATGTGGGTAGAGCAGTGACAGCTTGCGGTCCGGGGAGCGATAGTCCGGCAGGACCTCAACCAGCAGGCCGCGGTCAAGGTAAGGCTGGAGAAAGAGGTTCATCCCCTGCATTAACCCCAGCCCGGCCAGGCCTGCCGCGATGTAGGCCTCGGAGTTATCCACGACAAGCTTACCGGGTAGCGCAATCTCCGCCGTGCCTTCTGGCGTGCTAAACGTCCACGGATGAATCTGTCTGCTGCTGTTGTTAATCCAGTTGATGGCCTGATGCTTCTGTAAATCATCCAGCGTTTCTGGCGTACCGTGTTTTGCCAGCCAGGCCGGGCTGGCACAGGTCGTAATTTTAATGTTCCCGATTTTCCGCGCGATATAGTCGCCGTCGTCCAGCTCTCCCACCCGCAGCACGCAGTCCAGACCATCCCGCAGCATATCCCGACGGCGGTCCGAGCTGCTCAGAATGATGTCAATCTCAGGGTGCTGGCGATAAAAATCAGGCAGGTTGGGTATTACCCGCAGCGCCGCAAAAGAGATGGGCATATCCACCCGCAGCTGCCCGTGTATTGCCCGGTCAGCGCCAAACGACTCCAGTAATTCATCCGCCTGCGCCAGCAGGGGTTTGCTCCGGCGATAAAACGCTTCTCCGTCCGGGGTCAGGCTAATTCGACGCGTGGTGCGTTGCAGCAGCCGCGTGCCGCTGTGCTGCTCCAGTAGCTGCAACGCTTTGGTGACGGCCGGGCGATGGACCTGCAAATTTTCCGCCGCCTGGGTAAGGCTCCCGGACTCGACAATCTCAATAAAAATTCTAATGGATTCAAAGAGGTTTATTTGCATAAGGGATACTTTTGCCGCGAGCAGGATAAGATTATTATTATTAATTTTATAACAGTGATGAATATTTTTGGCTATTTTTCCTAACAATCTTGCGCCCTACACTCTCCTCCATTCAAACGTAAGGGAGAGTCTGCTATGAAAAATAACCGTATCTGTCAGATCCTGGGTATCGAAAAACCTGTTATTCAGGGACCACTGTCCTGGCTCACTGACGCCCGCTTAGTCGCTGCGGTCAGCAATGCCGGCGGGCTTGGCGTGCTGGGCCCCAACGCGGGCTTAACCGCCGACACTGCGGTCTCCACGCCGGAAGAGACCGCCGAAAAAATGCGGGAAGAAATTCGTAAAACGAAGCGGCTGACCGAAAAGCCCTTTGGCGTGAACCTGATCCCCACGGCCGTTAACGACGTCTGGACAGGGCCTATCCTTCAGGTGGTGAAAGAGGAAGGCGTCAGGGCCGTGGTGTATACGGGCTATGGGGAAGGCAGCATTATTCCGGCGCTGTTCAGTGAGCTAAAAGAGGCGGGCATCGCCATCATCTACCGCGACATCAACCCCACCCCGGAAAACACCCGCCTCGCGGAAGACCTGGGCGCAGACATTATCGTTGCCACCGGTTTTGACGAGGGCGGAACCTTACCCGCCACGGCGCTTGGCACCTTTTCCATCGTGCCGCTGATTGCCGATGCCGTGAAGCACATTCCGGTGATGGCGGCAGGCGGCATAACCGATAATCGCACCGCCAGAGCGGCGCACGCCTTAGGCGCTGAAGGCGTGTTTGCCGGTTCGGTCTTTATCAGTACGGAAGAAAGCCGCGTGCCGCAGAGCGTCAAAGAGAAAATTGTTGCCGCCAACGGCCTCGATTTGCTGCTTTTCCGCACCGTGCCCCATTACTACCGCGCTCTTCCCGGCAGGCTGGCGGAAAAACTGGCGGCGATGGATAAAGCTGGCGCAAGCAACGACGCGCTGGGCAAGGCGATGGGAGGATTACGGGGCCTGCGCCTGGGCATGCTGGAAGATAACACCGATGAGGGCTATATCGCGCTCGGCACGGGGATTGGGAATATTCACAGCGTGAAAAGCGTAGCTGAGGTGGTTAATGCGTTAACGGTTGAGTAAACCCTTACCCCTGATGCTCCGGACGCTGCCCACGGGCGGCGTCCGCAAACCGTCTGCGGTTATTTTTCACATATTGAGGATTAAGCGTTCTTTAACAACAGCGTCAGGATTGGCTCTTTTTACCGCTGCCAGAAAAGCCGTGAAGTTATGATTCCAGAGGGTAAGATTGTTATAAAACTGCACCTGCTTTTCATTAGCACCGTCACGGTAAATAACAATCCAGACCCGTCTGCTATTTATCTCGGTATTCCCCGGCCCGACCTTAATGATATTAGCCAGCGCAATTTTACGGGTGGCGTTGTTTTTAACTTCATATAAAAACTGGTCATCATAAAACCATGTTTTACCTGCATTCCCGCCAAATATCGAGGGGTTGGCAGATATCTTTTTCATCCCGTTGCGGTCTGTAATGATGCGTTTTGCCTGGCGAATGCGCCTGACAAAAAATCCTGACAGGATGAAAAGCGCAATCAGGGGCAGCGCGACTGATATCATTTTTAGACTCTCGTGCATATCCCTGCCCCACCATCGATTATTCTCAACGCGTGAGTATAACGCGCCGCTCGTTGATGACAACAACCCTCACGGTCAGGGAATAATCCGCGCAGCTCTCAGCTGCGCGAACAGGCTGAAGAACATCTCATCGGTCGCCTGCATTCGCGCGAAGCCCGACCGCCGGAGCTTGCTCCCGTCACCGAACATGTCGTAATTCCAGCTAAAGACGAAATCGGCAAAATGCCCGTCGCTCAGCTGCAGAATATCCGCTTCCACCAGCCGCTCCCCGGCAAGCTCGCGCCATACGCCGCGATAGTCCGTAAACAACTGATGAAATGACAGCTTCACCGGCGGCGCAGTGTCCAGCTCAAACCAGCGTGCGATGCGCGGCCACAGCTCGCTCCAGCGCCAGATATCGCCATTGTTCACGTTGAACGCCTGATTCTGTGCCGCAGGTGACGCGGCGGCCCACAGCGTGGCTTCGGCCAGCAGACCGGCGTCAGTATGATCGACGATGCTGTGCCAGGCCTGTTCCGAACCGGGAAAACGCAGCGGTAATCCCTGAGCCTTACACAGCGAGGCGTACAGGGCGATGCTCAGCGCAAGGTTCATGGTATTGCCCGGCACCGGGCTTCCCACGACGCCCGGCCTGATGGCGTTCCAGTGCCAGCGTTTCCCCCGCTGAAACTGGCTGAGCCACGTGAGCTGCGCGGCGTTAAACTCGGCCCCCGGCACGCCGGGATCGCTTTCCCGCGCCGGGGTTTTAAACGGCCCCAGATGCGCGCCATAGACTTTGTACCCCTGCATCAGGCTTACCGTCTGCAACGGTGCCGTTTTTTCAAGCGTGCTGACAAGATTGCACAGCATGGTGACGTTTGGCTCAACCATGTCCGTCCAGCTCGCCGCGTTCGCCCAGGCGCTGTAAAAGAGATGGGTGATACCGTTCAGGTTACTGAGCTCCCGTGCGCTGTCCTGCGCGTCCAGTAAATCGACGTTCACCATCGGAATGCCGTCCGGATGGGTTACCGCGCGGCGGCTAAGGCCGATAACCTCCCACTGATGATGCAGGAGCGTGTTGACAAGCTGTCTGCCGACAATGCCGCTGGCCCCCGCGACCAGAGCGACGTTGTGTTGCTGCCTTTTATCCATGGTATTTCTCCAGAATGGGTGACAGACGCAGTGTCATATATTATTTTTTTAGCGGATATCCCTTTCATCAGATGGCACTTATCAGAAAAATCATTAAATGAATAATAAGCTCAACGCCATTTCCACGTTTCTCTGCGTTGCCGAAGCGGGCTCATTTTCTGCTGCCGCCCGCCAGAGCGGGATGAAACAGTCCGCCGTTAGCCAGCAGATCGCCGCTCTTGAGCAGGAGCTCGGCGTGGTGCTACTGCATCGTACAACGCGCACCATGAAGCTGACCGAGCAGGGAGAACGTTACCGCCGCGACATGCAGCTGCTGCTGGACGCCATGCGGGAAGCGGAAAGACGGCTGAATCCCGTTGACCACAAATTTCAGGGAAGCGTGCATATCCAGCTGCCGAGCGGCCTGGGCCAGATCGTCTTGCCCCATTTACTGGCGCTGCAACGCCTGCATCCGGAACTGCATCTGATGATTTCCCTTGATGACCGCATTGCCGATCTGGTGACGGAGGGCGTGGATGTCGCGATACGGCTGAGCAGCGAGCCCCCGCAGGCGCATGCGGCTCGCGTGCTGACGCGCATTGAGACCGCGCTGTTTGCCGCCCCCGGCTTTCAGGCGGTGCACGACGTCAGCGAGCTCGCGACGCTGCCGCACGTGCGATTTAGCGGCATCCCGCCAGATGTTCCGCTGAAGCTAATATCAGATGAGGAAACCCTCGACGTGAAGGTGAATACCGTTTTCCGGGCCAATACCAGCGACGCGCTGCTGCAGGCGCTGGAGGCAGGCATCGGGGTCGGCGGCATGCAGCGACCTCTTGCGGCCCGCGCGCTGCAGGCCGGCACGCTGGTGCCGGTATTGCCCGGCTGGCGGTTACCCGATCGCGTTCTCTATGCCGTCTACCCTGACGCCCGCTTTATTCCGCACCGCGTCCGCAGCGTCGTGGGCGTGATTGAGCAATTACTGCCTGAAATAATAAAGAAAAGCTGAACGTTGCTGCCGCAAATCGCGTGCATTTTTTAACCGCAAGGGATAGAGTATTTTCACCGTCTTCTTCTCTGTCTGGAGCACGTATGCCGGATTACCGTTTTTTCCAAAAAGGCCCGGACCTTATTGCAATTGAGAGCGCAAATACCGACGCGGCCGCTCAGCTCATCGCTCAGGGGTTTGAAAAACAGTTTGAGGAGATCGGCGCCGCGGATGAAAAAGAGGCGCTTACCCGCCTTGCGGATATCCGTAAAAATAATGATATCGATCGCCATAATTTTCTGGCCGGTGCGGGCCAAATGCCGTGGATCGGCGTGCTGACGGCCGCGGCAACCTGGCTGACGCAAAAGAAATAGCGCCACGATTACCTCGCCACCGGCAAATCGGCGTATCGCGTCGTATAGGCCGGTGACAGCATCTCACGCTTCATCGCCCAGGACTTCTCAATACCCTGCCCGGCAAACCATATCTTCCCTTTACCGGAATGGTTTACGCTGTCGATTATCTCCATCAGCGCCGCGCTGTTGGCGCGCAGACGATTATCGTCAAACAAATTAAGCTGGGCGACACCGCTGCTGAAAAAGTCTGCCAGCATCACCCCGGCTTTCATATAGCGATACCCGTCGAGCCATATCCGCCCCAGCGCCTCCGTGGCGGCACGGATGATATCCCGCGAGTCATTGGTGGGCGTCATCAGGGTGACGGAGGCCTGATTGCCGTAATAAATTTCGTTGTCCGCATGCGGGCTGGTGCGCACAAACACGCTGATAAAACGGCAATATTGATGCTCGCCGCGCAGTTTTTCTGCTGCCCGCTCCGCGTAGGCGCAAATCGCCTGATGCATCTCTTCATATTGGGTAATGCGGTGTCCAAACGAACGGCTACAGATAATTTGCTGCTTCGTGGGGGTGAACTCTTCCAGGTCAAGGCAGGGCTCGCCGCGAAGCTCGCGCGCCGTGCGTTCCAGCACCACGTTAAAATGTTTGCGAATGACCCATGAGGACGCATCCGCCAGATCCAGCGCCGTGGTAATCCCCATTGCGTTAAGCTTTTTCGTGATGCGCCGCCCTACGCCCCACACCTCCTCTACCGCAACGTTTGCCAGCAGCTTACGCTGCCGCTCGCGACCCGACAGATCGACCACGCCGCCGGTGCCGGCCCATCGCTTCGCCGCATAGTTAGCCAGCTTGGCCAGCGTTTTTGTCGGGGCAATGCCGACGCCAACGGTTAAGCCCGTATTTTTAAAGACCTGCGTGCGCATCTGGTGACCAAACGCTTCCAGCGACATGCAGTGACTGACCCCTGACACGTTCACGAACGCCTCGTCAATCGAGTAAATCTCTATTGCCGGGGCGAGATCGGTCAGCGTCTGCATCACCCGACTGCTGAGATCGGCATACAGCGCATAGTTCGAGCTAAAGACGTAAACCCGCGACGGATAGCCTTTCTCTTTGAACTTAAAATACGGCTCACCCATTTTTATACCGAACTGCTTTGCCTCCCGCGACAGGGAAATAATGCAGCCGTCGTTATTGGAAACCACCACGATGGGCTTCCCCTCCAGATCGGGGCGGAACACCTTCTCGCAGGAGGCGTAGAAGCTGTTCACATCAACCAGCGCGAACATGTTTATGCGTTTTGAGGGTGTGGGTGACAACACCGAAGATTTGCAGCTCCTCTTCGGACTGAAAGGTAATCGGCTGATAGCGGGTATTATGTGGCAGAAGTCTCAGCACCGGACGGGTCTGCAGCTCTTTCACCGTAAACTCACCGGCGACCGACGCAACGACGATATCCCCGTGTTCGGCGTTTAACGAACGGTCAACCACCAGCAGATCGCCGTCGCCGATCCCCGCCCCAATCATGGAATCTCCACTCACCTTGATAAAATAGGTCGCACTGGGGTGTCTCACTGCCAGCCGGTTAAGATCGAGACGATCCTCCACATAATCCTGCGCCGGGCTGGGGAAACCACAGGCAACACGCTCTAAAAATAAAGGTAATTCAATGCATTGGTTTGGATGATAAGAAAAGAGAGTGTCCATAATGCCTTTCTCGCCAGATACTGTATATAAATACAGTATTACGGATTATGGCCAGGGATCAAGGTCATTTCCGGAGGCAAACCCAAACGCGTTGAAGTTTGAGCGGATTTAATTTAGCTGCATCCTCTGTCCGGAACGCGCCTCATGGTTCTTCCTGGTTAGCGTGAGTAGCCCTCCTGGTACAAGTCATTTTAAAGTCATACATCAATGACTTGTTTATCACTTACAAAAAATGAATACGCATAAAATTAAATCACTACATTCTCACTTCATGTTGACTTTAAAGTCAGATAGAAGCATATTTTAGAGCACGAATTAACAAAATTTACTGGAGACCGTTTTCTATGCCAGCCCGTGATTATCCAGACAAGCGCGTTGCACGCGGTGTGGCAAAGGAGGCCGATCTCAGGATGTTGAGCGCCCGCATCGATCCCGACCTGATGGAGTACATCAGAATCACCGCCTTTGAGACGCGTAAGAGCAAGCAGGAGATCGTGGCGGAAGCATTAGCGCTTCACAGACAGAAAAGTCAGACAGGACCATAAGCACGCAAAGCCCTTCGGGCCTTGCGTCTGTCACGATCAGTCCATCAGCGAATTCAGCGTTTCCAGGGCTTCAGGCGGTAACCGCAGCTCGCCCGCCGCAAGGTTTTGCCGCAGATGCGCCACGGAAGAGGTCCCCGGGATCAGCAGGATATTCGGGGAACGTTGCAGCAGCCACGCCAGCGCAACCTGCATTGCCGTTGCGCCCAGCGAGTCGGCGACAGCCTGAAGCCCGGAAGACTGCAGCGGCGTAAAGCCTCCCAGCGGGAAGAATGGCACCCAGGCAATCCCCTGCTGCGCAAGCGTATCCACCAGCGAATCATCACCGCGATTCACAATGTTGTACATGTTCTGCACGCACACCACCGGCACCATTTTCTGCGCCTCGGCGACTTGAGAGGCAGTGACGTTGCTCAATCCAATATGGCGAACCAGCCCCTGCTGCTGTAGCTCCGCCAGCGTGGACAACGGTTCAGCGATCGATCCTTCCGCAGGACCGTGGGCGCTAAACATGATCCGCAAATTGACCACATCCAGTACGTCCAGCTGCAGGTTGCGCAGATTATCATGCACCGCCTGAGTCAGTTCCTGCGCGGAAAAGGCCGGGAGCCAGGCACCTTTGTCGTCGCGGCGGGCGCCGATTTTGGTCACGATGGTCAGATCGTCCCGATAAGGATGAAGCGCCTCGCGGATCAGCTGGTTAGTCACGTGCGGGCCGTAAAAATCGCTGGTATCGATATGATTCACACCCGCGGCCACCGCTTCACGTAACACCTCCAGCGCGGCCTGCTTATCCTTCGGAGGCCCAAAGACGCCCGGCCCCGCCAGCTGCATCGCGCCATAGCCCAGTCGTTTAACCGTCCGCGTTCCGAGCGCGTACGTCCCGCTTTTATCAATGCTGCTCATGCTGACCTTCCTCATAAAAATGATCCGGATTTACAACGGGTTCCTTCAAGGACCCTGTAGTTAAGCGCAAGTTAATTAAAGTTTAAATTCTCTACGACGATAGTAATGAAGTACCCCTGCATTTTCCCTAACGGACGACCGCTATGCTGAAAAATCTGCACGTGATTACCGGTATTATCTTTGCCCTCACCATATTCTGTCTGCTGCAAGTTGTCACGGGAGGGTTGTTCTACTCTGCCGTCAGCAACGATCGCCACAACTTCCAGAACTCTGGCGTGCTCAATGCCCAGCAGGAAAGCCTGAGCGACAGCGTGAACACGCTGGTGAAAACGCGCGTCACCGTGACCCGCGTGGCGATCCGCTACCTGAAAAACCAGCGCGATCCGGCTTCCCTTGCGGCGATCAATAAATTGCTTGGCACCGCAGGTGACTCGCTGGCAAAAGCCGAAGCCTATAACAAAGAGTGGCAGAAGCTGCCGCAGGTTAAGGGCCAGGAGGCGGCATTAACCGACGAGATGCAGAAGTCCTGGAACCAGATGCACGAAGTGATGCGTTTGTCGATTGAGTATCTGCGCGCCGACAACTATCAGGCCTATGGCGATCTGGACGCTCAGCAGGCGCAGGACGATATGGACGCGGTCTATAACCGCTGGCGCGCCGAAAACAATACCCTGCTGAAGGCCGCAACCGAAGAGAACCAGAGCAGCTTCACGCAGATGCAGTGGACGCTGGCGGCGATTTTGCTGGCCGTTATCGCGGTGCTGGTGGTTATCTGGCAGGGTTTACAACACCTGCTGTTGAAACCACTCCACTCCATTATGAACCATATTCGCGCCATTGCAGGGGGCGACCTGACGCAGGATATCGCAATCTCTGGTCGCAACGAGATGGGCCAGCTGGCCGCCGGCCTGCATGAGATGCAGCAGTCGCTGGTGACCACCGTCAGCGCCGTACGCGGAAGCACCGATTCCATCTACACCGGCGCAGGCGAAATTGCCGCAGGAAGCAACGATCTTTCCGCCCGCACCGAGCAGCAGGCGGCCTCGCTCGAAGAGACCGCCGCCAGTATGGAAGAGCTGACGGCGACGGTTAAGCAAAACTCCGATAACGCCCGTCAGGCTACGCTGCTGGCGAAGAACGCCTCTGAAACGGCCGCGCGCGGCGGTCAGGTGGTGGATAACGTGGTTCGCACCATGACCGAAATTGCCGACAGTTCGCAGCAAATTGCGCATATTACCGGCGTCATTGACAGCATCGCGTTCCAGACGAACATTCTGGCGCTTAACGCGGCGGTAGAAGCCGCACGCGCCGGGGAGCAGGGTCGTGGATTTGCGGTGGTCGCGGGCGAAGTCCGTACGCTGGCGAGCCGCAGCGCGCAGGCGGCGAAAGAGATCAAAGGGCTTATCGAGAATTCCGTCAGCCGGGTGAATACTGGTTCTGAGCAGGTTAGCGAGGCCGGCACCACCATGAAGGAGATTGTCGCCGCCGTGACCCGCGTGACCGATATTATGGGCGAGATTTCATCGGCCTCTGACGAGCAGAGCCGGGGTATTGAGCAGGTGAGCCTGGCCGTTTCGCAGATGGACAGCGTGACGCAGCAAAACGCCGCGCTGGTGCAGGAGTCCGCCACGGCGGCGGCGGCGCTGGAAGATCAGTCCGAACAGCTGCGCCAGGCCGTAGCCGCGTTTCGTCTGAACGGAAAAGAAAAAGCGGTAGCCCCACGCCCGACCAATGTGAAAACGCCACAGCTGCTGCGCCCGGCAACGACAACCGCCTCTACCGACAGCAACTGGGAAACCTTCTGAGTCACCGGCGGGCGAGAAAATCGCCCGCTAGCGGCTACGCTTGGCGTGCCGCTCCCAGTTCTCCTGTTTCGCTTCATCGGATTTGCGCAGCGAGACATAGCATGCCCCGCTGCCGCCGTGATGCGGCAGCGCCACGCAAAATGCCTGCACTTCCTCGAACTCGGTTAACCAACGCGCCAGATAGCTGCGCACCACGTTCGGATGTGAGTTCTGCTCGCGTCCTTTCCCGTGAATGATAATCAGGTTGCGTAACCCGTCGCGCCCGGCCTGACGAATAAACGAAAACAGCATCTGGCGGCAGCGTTCCGCGGGCTGGCGTAAGAGGTTTAAGCTGGCCTGGCGGGCGTATTTACCCGAGCGCAGCTTATCGATAACGCCCTGCTGTACCCCTTCGCGCTTGAACGCCAGCGGCTCTTCGAGGGGCAGAACGTCAAGAAAGTCCAGCGTCAGGAAGTTATCCAGCTGTTCATTATCCACCTCCTCGCGCGCCCGGGTATTGCGGCTGGGCTGCCAGTGGATATCCGCGCAGCGCTTCAGGGGCTGGACATCTTCCATGGCGTCAAGAAAAAAGGATTTGTCGTCAGGGTTCATGGGCATCCTCCGGCTACAGCTGAGGACGGTACTATACCTGCGCCTGAGGCAGGCCTCAATCATCGCTGTACGCCGTCGTGCGCCATAAATATTAACCCGATGAATATATATAGTATTTATTAAATGAATTTAAACATGACTTAACTAAAATTTCAGCAAAGGTACAATAAGTGATTTGTGTTAAATTTTCGTAAAATCAAATAGTCCACCCCCTTCCCTTTTTCGGGAAAGGTGTTATACCTAAATAAACCTGCTTCATGGAAATAATACTCAGGATTGGCGAAAGGACGCACTGCTGTGTGTACTGGAGGATCTGTCTGATGTCGGGCAGATCCTGTTTTTTTATGTTCTCATTTTCACGCTGCGACTATTTTTCTCGCTTCCCTTCTGAATTGCGTAATTAAAGATTCAGCAAGAGGCGTCTGACGTGAATCACGGCGCTGAATTAAATAATATGCCGCTTTTGGAAGCGATTCGACCACCGGGAGCATGACCAGGCGGTGCGCCAGCAGCGGGTCGCAGCCCAGCTCCTGCGGCAGTATGCTTAGAAAATCACTTTGCGCGACGAGGCTAATACAGGAGGAGAATGTTTCGCAGACAACGCCGATTCGCGGTATTTGCGAGCGATGATTAAATACTTCTTCCAGCTGCTTATAATAACTTCCCCGCGGCGTTGGCATTGTCCAGTTATAATGCAGCAGCTCATTAATAGAGGTTGCCCCCGTCGCCGGATGCCCTTCCCGGCAAAATACCGCAAACGGCTTTTCGAAGAGCTTTTCAAACGTAAATTCGTGGTCGTAAGGCCCCTGATAATAGGTGTTGATGGTGAAGTCCAGCTCACCCTGGCGTAATTCATTGATCATCGACACCAGCTGCCCTTCCATAATCCTCACCTTGACCTGCGGATGTTGCGCGTGAAAGCGGGTGATCACGGCGGGCATCAGGCTGCGTGAAACGCTGGCCCCCATCCCGATATTGATCTGCCCGGCCAGCTCGCCCTGCCGCTGACGGATATCATCCTGCGCCGCGCGCAGCTCTTCCAGAATCAACCTTGCGCGCTGGTAAAAGCCCTCACCGCATTCGGTCAGCGCGACGCCCTTACTCCTGCGCACGAAAAGCTGCGCCGCCATGCCCTCCTCCAGCTCTTTGATGGATTTGGTCAGCGCCGGCTGCGAAAGATTCAGCGTCCTGCTGGCACCGCGAATGCTGCCCTGACGCGCGACTTCAACAAACGCCCGGATTTGATGAAATTTAATCTGAAATGACATAGCCCGACCGATAACCGTTGTTTATCAGAGTAAAGAAACTGTCATCTACTTTAATGGAAAGGGATGTGCGAGGGTAATTCCTGAACGGTTAAAACTGTGAAAAATCGGTTAGTGATAAGTAAAAACTATCACAGCGTGAAGCAGTTCACATATTTTAATGATGACGGGAAGAGATATGAACACACTGGCGCAGTACATCCAGACCTTAACGCCGCAGCTGAGCGCATGGCGTCGCGATTTTCACCATTTTGCGGAATCCGGCTGGGTAGAGTTTCGCACCGCGGCGAAGGTCGCGGAAATCCTGGACTCGCTGGGTTACGCGCTGGCGATGGGCCGCGACGTCGTGGATGCCGAAAGCCGGATGGGGTTACCTGACGAAGCTACCCTGGCGCGCGAGTTTGCCCGCGCCCGCGCGCAAGGCGCCCCCGAGAAATGGCTGGCGCCGTTTGAAGGCGGGTTTACCGGTATTGTGGCAACTCTGGATACCGGCCGCCCTGGCCCGACCCTGGCGTTTCGCGTGGACATGGATGCCCTTGATCTAAGCGAAGCGTGCGATGAAAGCCATCGCCCGTTCCGCGACGGGTTCGCCTCCTGCAATCCGGGAATGATGCACGCCTGCGCGCACGACGGCCACACCGCGATCGGGCTGGGTCTGGCGCAGGTGCTAAAGCAGTATGAAGCGCAGCTCAGCGGTACCCTCAAGCTGATCTTCCAGCCTGCCGAAGAAGGCACCCGCGGCGCGCGCGCCATGGTTGCCGCCGGGGCGCTGGACGACGTGGACTATTTCACGGCCATCCATATTGGTACCGGCGTGCCTGCCGGGACGACGGTGTGCGGCAGCGATAACTTTATGGCGACCACCAAGTTCGACGTGAGCTTTACCGGCGTGGCCGCACATGCGGGCGGTAAACCGGAGGACGGACGTAACGCCCTGCTCGCAGCCGCGCAGGCCGCCATCGCCTTGCACAGCATCGCCCCGCACAGCGAAGGCGCGTCGCGGGTGAACGTCGGCGTGCTGCAGGCGGGCAGCGGACGCAACGTGGTGCCCGCCAATGCCCTGATCAAGGTTGAAACCCGCGGCGAAAGCGAAGCGATTAATCAGTATGTCTTCGAACGCGCGCAGGCGGTTATTAACGGCGCGGCTGCACTCTACGGCGTTAAGGCAGAGATGCGCCTGATGGGTGCCGCCACCGCCAGCTCGCCGACGCCGGCGTGGGTGGATTATCTGCGCGAACAGGCGAGCCAGGTTTCCGGGGTTGTTCACGCCATCGATAAGGTGAAGGCGCCAGCAGGCTCCGAAGACGCCACGCTGATGATGGCCCGCGTGCAGCAGAACGGCGGCATGGCCTCCTATATGGTGTTTGGCACGGATTTGAGCGCCGGACATCACAACGAAAAATTCGACTTCGATGAGCAGGTCATGACTATCGCTATCGAAACGCTGGCGCGGACTGCGCTCAATTTCCCGTGGACGCGAGGTGTGTAATGCAGGACAACTACGCTTTTATTGCCGATGCGATCGACACGCGATGTCGCACGTTAACCGACATTGCCGACGAGATCTGGGATCATCCTGAAACCCGCTTTGAAGAGTTCTGGTCAGCCGCGCGGCTCGCCAGCGCGCTGGAGGCCGAAGGCTTCACGCTGACACGAGAGGCCGGCGGCATTCCAAACGCCTTTATCGCCAGTTTCGGCAGCGGGAAACCGGTTATCGCCCTGCTCGGCGAATACGATGCGCTGGCAGGGTTAAGCCAGCAGGCGCACTGTGCGACCGCGCAATCCGCCACGCCGGGGGCAAACGGCCACGGCTGCGGGCATAACCTCTTAGGCACCGCGGCACTTGCGGGGGCAGTGGCGGTGAAAAGCTGGCTGGAGCAGCACGGCGGCAGCGGGACGGTGCGTTTTTACGGCTGCCCCGGCGAAGAAGGCGGCTCCGGGAAAACCTTTATGGTACGCGAAGGCCTGTTTGACGACGTCGACGCCGCCGTCACCTGGCATCCGGAAGCCTTCGCCGGGATGTTTAACGTCAGCACGCTGGCGAATATTCAGGCCGCCTGGCGCTTTCACGGCGTGGCGGCGCATGCGGCCAACTCTCCCCATCTGGGGCGCAGCGCGCTGGATGCCGTAACGCTGATGACCACCGGCACAAACTTCCTCAACGAACACATCATCGAGAAAGCGCGCGTCCATTACGCCATTACCGATACCGGCGGGATTTCGCCCAACGTGGTGCAGGCGCAGGCCGAGGTGCTGTACCTGATCCGCGCCCCTGAGATGGCCGATGCGCAGCAAATCTACGAACGTATCGAGAAAATCGCCCAGGGCGCGGCGATGATGACCGAAACCACCGTCGAGTGCCGCTTTGACAAAGCCTGCTCCAGCTACCTGCCGAACCGCACGCTTGAGGCGGCGATGTATCGCGCCCTGCAGCACTACGGCACGCCGGCCTGGACGGAGGAAGAACGCGACTTTGCCCGCGAGATCCGCGCCACGCTGACGCCAGACGATCTGCAAAACAGCCTCAAGAATATTGCCGCAACGGGGGGTGAAGCCGGAAAAGCCTTTGCGCGTCGTCATCAGCAGACGCTGCTGGTGGATGAAGTCGCCCCCTATGCCATCACCGACAACGTGCTGGCGGGTTCAACCGACGTGGGCGACGTCAGCTGGAAAATGCCGGTCGCCCAGTGCTTCAGCCCCTGCTTTACCGTCGGCACGCCGCTGCACACCTGGCAGCTGGTGGCGCAGGGGCGTACCTCCATTGCCCACAAAGGCATGCTGCTGGCCGGAAAAGTGATGGGTGCGACCGCGCTCAATCTGCTGCAGGACGCAGCGCTGCTGAAAAAATGCCGTGAAGAGTTCGAACAGCAATTACAAGAAAAACCGTACGCGTGTCCGATCCCTCAGGGCGTGACACCGTCACCTTTAAAATAAAAAAACACAACACAACAACACAACACAACACTCCCGAGGAACGCCCATGAGTATGTCATCCATACCTTCGCATTCCCCATCCGGTAAGCTCTATGGCTGGGTTGAGAGGATCGGCAATAAAGTGCCGCACCCTTTCCTGCTTTTTATCTATCTGATTGTGATTTTGATGGTCGCCACCGCCGTACTCTCCGCCTTTGACGTGAGCGTGCGCAGCCCGGCCGACGGTAGCCTGGTGGCGGTGAAAAACCTGCTCAGCGTTGACGGGCTGCACTGGTTTTTACCCAACGTGATTAAGAACTTCAGCGGTTTCGCCCCGCTGGGCGCCATTCTGGCGCTGGTGCTGGGCGCCGGTCTGGCGGAACGCGTGGGCTTGCTGCCCGCGTTAATGGTGAAAATGGCCTCTCACGTCAGCGCACGCTACGCGAGCTATATGGTGCTGTTTATCGCCTTCTTCAGCCACATCTCCTCCGACGCCGCGCTGGTGATCATGCCGCCGATGGGGGCGCTGATTTTCCTCGCCGTCGGGCGTCACCCCGTGGCGGGCCTGCTGTCGGCGATTGCCGGCGTGGGCTGCGGCTTTACCGCTAACCTGCTGATCGTCACCACCGACGTGCTGCTCTCCGGCATCAGCACGGAGGCGGCGAAAACCATCGATGCGGCCATGCACGTCAGCGTGATCGACAACTGGTACTTTATGGCCAGCTCGGTGATTGTTCTGACGATTGTCGGCGGGCTGATTACCGATAAGATCATCGAGCCGCGGCTGGGTAAATGGGAAGGCCGTAGCGATGAAAAGCTGGAAACCCTGAGCAAAGAGCAGCGCTTCGGCCTGCGCGTGGCCGGCATCGTATCGCTGGCCTTTATCGCGCTGGTGGCGCTGATGGTGGTGCCGGAAAACGGCATATTACGCGATCCGGTAAAACATACCGTCCTGCCCTCGCCGTTTATCCAGGGCATTGTGCCGCTGATTATTCTTTTCTTCTTTGTCGTCTCGCTCGCCTACGGTATCGCCACCGGCAAAATCCGCCGCCAGGGCGATCTGCCGCAGCTGATGATCGAGCCGATGAAGGAGATGGCGGGTTTTATCGTGATGGTGTTCCCGCTGGCGCAGTTTGTGGCCATGTTTAACTGGAGCAACATGGGCAAGTTTATGGCCGTGGGCCTGACCGACGCGCTGGAGGCGGCCGGGCTGAGCGGCGTGCCCGCGTTTGTCGGCCTGGCGCTGCTGTCATCCCTGCTGTGCATGTTTATCGCCAGCGGCTCCGCCATCTGGTCGATTCTGGCCCCGATCTTCGTGCCGATGTTTATGATGCTGGGCTTCCACCCGGCTTTCGCGCAGATCCTGTTCCGCATCGCGGACTCCTCAGTCATTCCGCTGGCGCCGGTTTCGCCATTTGTTCCGCTGTTCTTAGGCTTCCTGCAGCGCTATAAACCGGAAGCCAAACTGGGTACCTACTATTCGCTGGTTTTACCGTACCCGCTTATCTTTTTAGGGGTATGGCTGGTGATGCTGGTCGCATGGTATCTTGTCGGCCTGCCGATTGGGCCGGGGATCTACCCAAGGCTGAACTAAAGGAATGAGGATGCTGAGATTACTCGAAGATAAGATTGCGACGCCGCTTGGGCCGCTGTGGGTGATCGCCGACGAGCAGTTTTGCCTGCGCGCCGTTGAGTGGGAAGAGCACAGCGACCGCATGGAAGAACTGCTCGCTATTCACTACCGCTCCCAGGGGTATGAACGTATCCACGCCACCAACCCGGGCGGACTGAGCGACAAGCTGGCGGCGTACTTCGAAGGCGATCTTAGCATCATTGACACCCTGCCCACCGCCACGGCAGGCACGCCTTTTCAGCGCGAAGTGTGGCAGGCGCTGCGGGCCATTCCCTGCGGACAGGTCATGCATTATGGGCAGCTCGCGGAGCAGTTAGGTCGCGCAGGCGCTGCACGCGCAGTGGGTGCCGCGAACGGCTCTAACCCGGTCAGTATCGTGGTGCCCTGCCATCGCGTTATTGGCCGCAACGGCACCCTGACCGGCTATGCCGGTGGGGTACAGCGAAAAGAGTGGTTACTGCGTCACGAAGGGTATCTCTTGCTCTAGATCCCAGGCTTTTTGTGCTTAATTTTCTTCCGGTTAGGCTAAAAATCCATAATCAAGCTGTGGAATTTCAAGAAGATGGCGACACGTTGCCGTCTCTTGTCCTTATTGAGGGTTTGTCAGGCTTACGTACTTACCAAAAAGATGTTAAAATTGACCAATATCAATTAAGGCTTGAGCAAACCTATGATCCCGGAAAAGCGAATTATACGACGCATTCAGTCTGGCGGTTGTGCTATCCATTGCCAGGATTGCAGCATCAGCCAGCTCTGTATCCCGTTTACCCTGAATGAGCATGAACTCGATCAGCTTGATAATATCATCGAGCGCAAAAAGCCTATTCAGAAAGGGCAGACGCTGTTTAAAGCGGGAGACGAACTGAAATCGCTCTATGCTATCCGCTCTGGCACCATCAAGAGCTATACCATCACCGAACAGGGCGACGAACAGATCACCGGCTTCCATCTGGCGGGTGACCTGGTGGGCTTTGATGCTATCGGCACGGGCCACCACCCAAGCTTTGCTCAGGCACTCGAAACCTCGATGGTTTGCGAAATCCCGTTTGAAACCCTGGACGATCTGTCCGGCAAGATGCCTAACCTGCGTCAGCAGATGATGCGTCTGATGAGCGGTGAGATCAAAGGCGATCAGGACATGATTCTGCTGCTTTCCAAAAAGAATGCAGAAGAGCGCCTGGCTGCGTTTATCTACAACCTCTCCCGCCGCTTCGCCGAGCGTGGTTTCTCGCCGCGTGAGTTCCGTCTGACCATGACGCGTGGCGATATCGGTAACTACCTGGGCCTGACCGTGGAAACCATCAGCCGTCTGCTGGGTCGTTTCCAGAAAAGCGGAATGCTGGCCGTTAAGGGTAAATACATCACAATCGAAAACGGTGAAGCGCTGGCCGTTCTTGCCGGGCATGCCCGCAACGTGGCATAACGCCCCACCGGTGTCCTGTCAGACCGATAAATTTTCATGATTTATTGGTCTGGCATATATACACCTTCGTTATTCGACATTTTCACCGCAGCACGTCCCCGCACAGCACCCGAAAGGTTCTCGTTGAGGTTATGAATTGAGAGAAAGTTTGTTTTTCGTTTCAGTCGTGATTGCCTCAGTGACCTTTATCTTCATCTGGATCATGCTTGTTGGCCCAATGAAGGGGGAGGAAAAAACCTACGTTCAGGATTCCACGACCTTTGCGATAGCGGTGATGGTGCTGCTGTTTATTGCGTTTATCGCGGTCACCGCGACTGTGCTGTTCCTCTGATAATTTTTCATGAATTATTGATCTCGCAAAAACTCCCCTCTGTTTCATTCAGGATATATAGGTTACTCTTTTAATTACAGACTGTGGTGACAGTAGTAAGGAGACCTGTATGGCCAAGTATCAAAACATGCTGGTAGCTATCGATCCTAATCAGGACGATCAGCCGGCATTACGACGTGCTGTGTATTTGCATCAACGGATTGGTGGCAAAATCAAAGCGTTTTTGCCGATCTATGACTTCTCGTATGAGATGACCACCCTTCTGTCGCCTGACGAGCGCACCGCTATGCGTCAGGGCGTCATCAGCCAGCGTACCGCGTGGATCCGTGAACAGGCTAAATATTACCTGGAAGCGGGCGTACCCATTGATATCAAAGTGGTCTGGCACAACCGACCTTTCGAAGCCATCATCCAGGAAATCGTTGCCGGTGGGCACGACCTGCTGCTGAAGATGGCGCACCAGCACGACAAGCTGGAATCCGTGATCTTCACCCCGACCGACTGGCATCTGCTGCGTAAATGCCCCTGCCCGGTCTGGATGGTGAAAGACCAGCCGTGGCCTGAAGGCGGGAAAGCCGTCGTGGCGGTCAATCTCGCCAGCGAAGAGGATTATCACAATTCGCTGAACGAAAAGCTGGTGAAAGAGACAATCCAGCTTGCTGACCAGGTCAATCACACCGAGGTGCATCTGGTTGGCGCCTACCCGGTCACCCCGATCAATATCGCCATTGAGCTGCCTGAATTTGACCCGAGCGTGTACAACGATGCGATCCGCGGTCAGCACCTGCTGGCCATGAAAGCGCTGCGTCAGAAATTCAGTATTGATGAGAAAATGACCCACGTAGAAAAAGGGCTGCCTGAAGAGGTCATCCCGGATTTAGCCGAACATCTGCAGGCCGGGATTGTGGTGCTGGGTACCATAGGCCGGACCGGCATTTCTGCCGCGTTCCTCGGCAATACCGCTGAACAGGTGATCGACCATCTGCGCTGCGACCTGCTGGTTATCAAGCCGGATGATTACCAGACACCGGTTGAGCTGGACGATCCGGAAGACGATTAACCAGGAAGATGAAAAAAAACCGTCGGGGATCCGGCGGTTTTTTTTGCCGGGTGGCGGCTTCGCCTTACCCGGCCTACGGGTTTGGTAAACCCGGTAAGCTTGCGCCACCGGGCTTTACCCTGTCAGAGTGATTTCAGAATCGCATCCACGCTGGCTTTAGCATCGCCAAACAGCATATGGGTGTTCTCTTTGAAGAACAGCGGGTTCTGTACCCCGGCATAGCCGGTATTCATGGAGCGTTTAAAGACAATCACGTTCTGCGCCTTCCACACTTCCAGAACCGGCATCCCGGCGATTGGGCTACCCGGATCGTCCTGTGCAGCAGGGTTAACGGTATCGTTGGCGCCAATGACCAGGACCGTGTCGGTATCAGAGAAATCATCGTTGATTTCATCCATTTCGAGCACGATGTCGTACGGCACTTTCGCTTCCGCCAGCAGCACGTTCATGTGGCCAGGCAGACGCCCTGCCACCGGGTGAATACCAAAGCGAACCTTGATCCCGCGCGCGCGCAGCTTCTCTGTGATCTCTGCGACCGGATACTGCGCCTGCGCCACCGCCATGCCGTAGCCCGGGGTGATAATGACCGTGTGAGAGTTTTTCAGCATGTCTGCGGTATCTTCCGCAGAAATTTCACGGTGCTCACCCACTTCTTCATCCGCGCTGGAAGAAGCCCCGTCGGTCCCGAAGCCACCGGCGATTACGCTGATGAACGAACGGTTCATCGCCTTACACATGATGTAAGACAGAATCGCACCCGAAGAGCCCACCAGCGCACCGGTGACGATCAGCAGGTCATTGCTCAGCATAAAGCCCGCCGCCGCCGCCGCCCAGCCGGAGTAGGAGTTCAGCATTGAGACGACCACTGGCATATCCGCGCCACCGATGGACGCCACCAGGTGCCAGCCAAACGCCAGCGCAATGATGGTCATTACCAGCAACGCCAGTACCTGCAGGCCCACGCTTTCGGTACGTACGAAGACCACCAGCAGCACAAACGAAACCACCAGTGCCGCCAGGTTAAGCTTATGACGGTTTGGCAGCATCAGCGGTTTAGAGGAGATCTTCCCGCGCAGTTTGCCGAACGCAACAATGGAGCCGGTGAAGGTAACCGCACCGATGAAGATACCGAGGAACACCTCCGTCAGGTGAATGTTCACCAGAATCGGTTCCAGACCCGGCGTGTGGTACAGGTAGCTGTTGAAGCCCACCAGCACCGCGGCCAGACCCACGAAGCTGTGCAGAATGGCCACCAGCTCCGGCATCTCGGTCATTTCTACGCGTTTTGCCAGGCGAATACCAATCGCGCCACCGATGATCATCGCCACCAGGATCCACGCCACGTTGCCGGTGTCCGGCCCGAAGATGGTGGCAATCAGCGCAATCGCCATCCCGGCGATACCAAAGTTATTTCCCTGCTGAGACGTTTCGTGTTTGGAAAGCCCCGCCAGACTGAAAATAAACAGGATTGCAGCAACAATGTATGCGGCTGTCACTAATCCTCCAGACATATGCTACCCCTTAGCCTTTACGAAACATTTTCAGCATGCGCTGAGTCACGGTGAAACCACCGAAAATATTGATACTGGCGATCAGCACCGCGATAAAGCTCAGGAAGCTGATCCAGCCGCCGTGACCAATCTGCAGTAACGCCCCCACGACGATGATCCCGGAGATGGCGTTGGTTACCGACATCAGCGGCGTATGCAGCGCATGGGAGACGTTCCACACCACGTAGTAGCCCACAACGCAGGAGAGCGCGAAGACGGTAAAGTGGCCAAGGAACTCTTTCGGCGCGACGTCAGCCAGCCAGCCGAACAGAATAATCACCAGCGCCATGATCGCGTATTTGCGCCACGGGGAAGCCGATTTGGCGGGTTCTTTAGGCTCTGGCGCCGCTTTTAGAGCAGCCTGAGGCTGGGCAGAAACCTGAATCGGTGGCGCAGGCCAGGTGATTTCACCTTCACGGACCACGGTGACGCCGCGCACCACTACATCGTCAAAATCAACGGTGATATTGCCGTCTTTCTCTTTGCAAAGCAGCTTCAGCAGGTTGACGAGGTTAGTACCGTACAGCTGAGAAGACTGCGTAGGCAGGCGGCCCGGCAGGTCGGTATAACCGATCACCTTCACGCCGTTAGCGGTCGTGGTAACCTGATTCGGCACGGTATATTCGCAGTTCCCGCCGTTTTGCGCGGCCAGGTCGACGATCACGCTGCCCGGCTGCATGGAATCAACCATCTCACGGGTGATCAGCTTCGGCGCAGGTTTACCCGGAATCAGCGCGGTGGTAACAATAATGTCGACCTCTTTTGCCTGGGCGGCGAAGAGTGCCATTTCGGCTTTGATGAACGCTTCGGACATCACCTTCGCGTAACCGTCACCGCTGCCTGCTTCTTCCTTAAAGTCCAGCTCAAGGAATTCGGCGCCCATACTCTGGACCTGTTCCTTCACTTCCGGACGGGTGTCAAACGCGCGCACGATAGCGCCCAGGCTGTTTGCCGCACCGATGGCGGCAAGACCCGCCACGCCCGCACCAATCACCATCACTTTTGCCGGCGGAACTTTACCCGCGGCGGTGATTTGACCGGTAAAGAAGCGACCAAACTCGTGAGCAGCTTCCACAATGGCGCGATAGCCAGCAATGTTTGCCATGGAGCTCAAGGCATCCAGCGACTGCGCGCGCGAAATACGCGGCACGGAATCCATCGCCATCACCGTCACGCCGCGGGCCGCCAGCTTCTCCATCAGCTCAGGATTTTGCGCAGGCCAGATAAAGCTCACCAGCGTCGTCCCCGGATTCAGCAGCGCAATCTCACTCTCTTCCGGTGCGTTTACCTTCAGTATAACCGGCGACTGCCAGACGTCAGCACCGTCCACCACTTCCGCGCCAGCCTGGATAAAGGCCTCGTCATCGAAACTCGCCAGCTTGCCCGCGCCGCTTTCAACCGCGACGGTAAAACCCAGTTTTAGCAGTTGCTCCACCGTTTTCGGTGTTGCCGCTACGCGGGTTTCATTGGCTAACCGTTCTTTTGGTACCCCAATACGCATAGTTTTCCCTTCCATCGGTTTTTGATGATGGTTTATCGATAAATGCCCGCGGTTTGTATCAATTTTCACCGTCGCGTGAGCGACGAGATATGATTAACCCCGGAAAATAAAACAGTAACAAACTGTCTATAACCTACTGAAAATAGCGCCCGCGATCTACCGCCAGAAAACACTATTTCTTACTTTATCTGTGAAAAATAAGCGATCGGTGTCACTGACAGTGATATTTACCTTAAATTCATCGCCGGAACCGATAAATCGCGCAAACGAAGCGGTAAAAACATGATATAGCGCCATGAGAGAACAAGTTATTAACATTAAATTAACTTGTAAAAGTCATATGCTTTATCAGTTTTACTTGTCAAACGCCTGTTTTTTCAACATATCACTAAATGTTATCGAATTCGGTGATTGAGTGAGCACAGGCTGTGAAAAATGGCGCAGACAGCGACGGGTTTTAAATGCAATAATCGGGACCGTCTCAAATTAACAACAATACCAGTACATGGTTTGCGCAAGGCGAAGGATTATTTTTATGAAGCTTAAGAACACACTCCTGGCGTCCGCACTTCTTTCCGCGACCGCCCTGTCTGCGAATGCCGCAACAGAGTTAACGCCGGAGCAAGCGGCAGCGTTAAAACCTTTTGACCATACGGTCATTGTGGGTCGTTATAATTCTATTGGCGATGCCGTCGCCGCTGCATCAAAAGCCGCTGATAAAAACGGGGCGGCCTCGTTTTACGTTGTGGACCAGTCTGATTACGGCAACAGCGGTAACCAGCGCGTGACCATTGCGCTGTTCAAAGACAATGCGCCAAAAGCTGACGCACCGAAAAACCGCGTGATCAACGGCGTGGTTGAGCTGCCGAAAGATCAGGCGATTGAGCTGGAACCTTACGACACCGTCACCGTTCAGGGCTTCTATCGCAGCCAGCCTGAAGTGAACGATGCCATCACCAAAGCCGCGAAAGAGAAAGATGCATACGCTTTCTACATCGTGCGTCAGGTCGATGCTAACCAGGGTGGCAACCAGCGTATTACCGCGTTCATCTATAAAAAAGATGCGAAGAAACGTGTTCTGCAGAGCCCGGATGCCATTCCGGCTGATTCAGAAGCCGGTCGCGCAGCGATAGCGAAAGGCGGCGAAGAAGCGAAGAAAGTGGAAATTCCTGGCGTAGCAACCTCTGCTGCACCAAGCGCTGAAGTGGGCCGTTTCTTTGAAACGCAATCCACGAAAGGCGGCCGCTATTCCGTTACTCTGCCAGACGGCACCAAAATTGAAGAGCTGAACAAAGCCACTGCTGCGCAGATGGTGCCGTTCGACAGCATCAAGTTTACCGGCAACTACGGCAATATGACGGAGGTCTCCTATCAGGTCGCGAAGCGTGCGGCGAAGAAAGGGGCGAAGTATTACCATATCACCCGCCAGTGGCAGGAACGTGGTAACAACGTGACCATCAGCGCCGATCTGTACAAGTAACAAAATCGTTTACGAAAGGCGGCGCAATGCCGCCTTTTTTGTTACTTTTTTTGAATTTCTGCCCCACGTCATTGCATGCTTTCGTTACACTCCGTAAAATCCCGCGCCTTAGTGTGATCCACCATTTTTATGCGCCTGTGCGAAATAATTATTCTGGATTTGGACCTTTCATAACAGGAAGCCAATGGAAAAGAAACTTGGCCTGAGTGCTCTGACTGCACTCGTTTTAAGCTCAATGCTGGGTGCGGGCGTATTCAGTTTGCCGCAGAACATGGCGGCCGTTGCAAGCCCTGCCGCGCTGCTCATTGGCTGGGGCATTACGGGGGTTGGGATATTGCTGCTGGCCTTCGCCATGCTGCTGCTCACCCGCATTCGCCCGGATCTGGACGGCGGCATATTTACCTATGCACGTGAAGGTTTCGGCGAGCTGATTGGCTTCTGTTCCGCGTGGGGGTACTGGCTGTGTGCCGTTATCGCCAACGTCTCCTATCTGGTCATCGTCTTCTCGGCGCTGAGTTTCTTTACCGATACGCCTGAGCTACGCTTCTTTGGCGACGGAAATACCTGGCAGTCTATTGTGGGCGCCTCGGTATTGCTGTGGTTCGTCCACTGGCTGGTGCTGCGTGGCGTGCAAACGGCCGCCAGCATTAACCTGGTGGCAACCCTCGCGAAACTGGTTCCGCTTGGCCTGTTCATCGTTCTGGCGTTTATTGCGTTCCATCTCGACGTGTTTACGCTCGATTTCAGCGGCATGGCGCTGGGCGTCCCTGTCTGGGAGCAGGTGAAAAACACGATGCTGATAACCCTGTGGGTGTTTATCGGCGTTGAAGGCGCGGTCGTGGTTTCGGCCCGGGCCCGAAATAAACGTGATGTCGGTCGCGCCACGCTGCTGGCCGTGCTTGCTGCGCTGGGCGTGTATCTGCTGGTGACGCTGCTGTCGCTGGGCGTGGTAGCGCGTCCTGAACTGGCTGAAATGCGTAATCCGTCAATGGCAGGGCTGATGGTGAAAATGCTCGGTCCCTGGGGCGATGTGGTGATTGCTGCGGGACTGATCGTCTCAGTTTGCGGGGCTTACCTGAGCTGGACCATCATGGCGGCTGAGGTGCCGTTCCTGGCCTCTACGCATAAAGCGTTTCCGCGCCTGTTTGCCCGTCAAAACAAAAACAGTGCGCCGTCGGCCTCACTCTGGCTGACCAACATCAGCGTTCAGGTTTGTCTGGTGCTGATCTGGCTCACAGGTTCAGACTATAACACCCTGCTGACCATCGCCTCGGAAATGATTCTGGTACCCTATTTCTTAGTGGGTGCGTATTTGTTAAAAATTGCCTCACGCCCGGCGCATTATGTCGTGGGTGTCGGAGCCTGTATTTACGGCCTGTGGTTGTTGTATGCTTCCGGCCCTATGCATCTGCTGCTGTCGGTGGTGTTGTATGCCCCGGGTCTGCTGGTGTTTATCTACGCCCGCCGCACGCATCAGCTGGAGAACGCGCTGAAACGCCGTGAAATGGCATTAATTGGAATGTTATTGGTTGCTGCCGTACCGGCAACCTGGATGTTAATGGGATAGCATCGTCTTTCCCATTGTTGAACTGCAAAGGAGAATACGATGGGAAATGCACAGCTTCGCCCAATACTGATTACCGGTGGAGGCCGCCGTATCGGCCTCGCCCTCGCCCATCATTTTCTCAACCTTCGTCATCCGGTTATTGTCAGCTACCGTACGGAATATCCGTCAATTGAGGGGTTGCGCAAAGCCGGGGCGGTTTGCATTCAGGCTGATTTTTCGACCGATGACGGCATTCTGGCCTTTGCGGAAAAGGTGAAATCCACCACGCCGGGGCTGCGCGCCGTGATCCATAACGCCAGCGCCTGGCGGGCCGAAAAACCCGGTACCTCACTCAGCGAAACGCTCTCCGCCATGCTGCAGATCCACGTTAATGCGCCTTATCTGCTTAACCACGCGCTGCAGGATCTGCTGCGCGGCCATGGGCATGCAGCGGGGGATATCATCCACTTCACCGATTATGTGGTGGAGCGCGGGAGCGACAAGCACATCGCCTATGCGGCCAGTAAAGCCGCTCTGGATAACATGACGCGCTCGTTTGCCCGCAAGCTCGCGCCCGAGGTGAAGGTGAATGCCATCGCCCCAGCGATGATTTTGTTTAACGAAAACGATGATGCGGAGTATCGCCAGCAGGCGCTGAATAAGTCGCTCATGAAAATTGCCCCGGGCGAGAAAGAGGTAATCGACCTTGTGGATTACCTGCTCACCAGCTGCTACGTCACCGGCAGAACGTTTGCCGTGGACGGCGGCCGACCGCTGCGCTAGTGAAAGCGGCTCCAGAAGAAAATTAACACCCAAGCGCTGAGCCCCCAGCAGACCACCGCCCCGCTCAGCGCCAGGGGAAGACGCAGGAAACCGGTGAAATACCACAGCGAAAGCAGATAAAGAAAATAAGGGATGATAGACCACATGCCAAACACGATGGTCGTGCGTAACGCTTCCGTACCGCGCTCAGATGCCACAATATAGTGGGCGATAAGCGCAAAGGTCGGGAAGAGTGGGATTAGCCCGGCAATATAGTAATTTTTCGTTTTTGCCAGAACGCCAATCAGTAACACCACCAGCGCACCCAGCGCGGCTTTGATCGCCAGCCCCATACTTTTTCCTATAACAATCAAATAACAATATGAGCCAGAATAACGTAACCGGCGTTAATTTTGAAAGATTAATGGAAGGTTAAGGTTCCGCGGTGTATGTTGGCTTTTTTCACGAAAACAGACGTTGTATGAATAAGATTGTTTATGTTGAAGACGAACCCGAAGTCGGGCAATTGATCGCGGCCTATCTGGGTAAGCATGATATGGACGTCATTGTTGAACCTCGCGGCGATCGTGCCGAAGAGGTGGTCGTCCGTGAAAACCCGGATCTGGTGTTGCTGGATATCATGTTGCCAGGAAAAGACGGCATGACGCTCTGCCGCGACCTGCGCGCCCGCTGGGATGGCCCTATCGTACTCCTCACCTCCCTGGACAGCGATATGAACCATATTCTGTCGCTGGAGATGGGGGCCAATGACTACATTCTGAAAACCACACCGCCTGCCGTTCTGCTTGCCCGCCTGCGCCTCCACTTACGCCAGCACGCCAGCGTTGAACGCGAAGCGCCCGCACCTTCTCTGACGCCGCATAAAGCGATGCGTTTTGGTACGCTGTCGATTGATCCGATCAACCGCCAGGTTCTGCTTTCCGGCGAGCTTATCCCACTCTCAACCGCAGACTTTGACCTGCTGTGGGAGCTGGCAACGCATGCCGGGCAAATCATGGACCGTGACGCGCTGCTGAAAAACCTGCGTGGGGTAAGCTATGACGGAATGGATCGCAGCGTCGACGTTGCGATTTCGCGCCTGCGCAAAAAACTGCAGGATAACGCCACCGAGCCCTATCGCATCAAAACCGTGCGTAATAAGGGCTATCTGTTTGCCCCGCACGCCTGGGAAACCTGATCGCGTCCCCCCCATAACATAACCTGCGCGAAAAGAAGGCATTACGCGATAATGCCCTTCTTTCGCGCGTTTATTTTTACGTTTACGCAACAATTAGCTTGCTAAGCCCGCGAACTATTCCATAATTACCTTCTCGACTCTCCTTTCTTCAGCTCGTCACGCTCTTGCGACCGTTTTACTCATTTTCGCCGTGAAGCTTTCACGACATCTCTCCCATAAATCTTGAAATGAGGATTTAAGCCCATGAAATATGTATAGCTACAGTCAGGTAGAAGCTATCAAAACCAGTCTTGAATGGATTGTTAATCAGGCAACGCTTGGCCATTCCACTCCCTCACGCGCCGATCAAAAAGCGCTCTTTGATCTCCTTGAACTCATCCAGTCTTACGAAATTCTCCTGGATTTAATTAACGAATTCGGGACCGATGTGATCGATACGCACATTGCGGAAGGCCTGGACGTAACTGAAAAACTCATCGCCAAGGTAAAAAACAGCGCGAAAGCCATGTAACACGTTCAACAGACATGAAAAACGCGAAGGCTTTTCATGTATATTCTGCATATAGCGTTTTTTCGGTGAGATCCAATGAAAAAGCTGTTTGTGCAGTTTTAGTGTGCAGAAAATTCTCAACTCATTGAAATGGCTTTATTTGTCATGGTATCAGTGAGTTAGCCATAAACGTTTAACGGACATATACGGACATGCACGGTCTTTTTGATGCCCCTATCGGTGTCCCTTCTTTCAAAATGCCCCCAAATTTGCCCCCAATACTCCCCTGTTTTGCGTAGCTCCTTCCGGGTTCGCAACACTCTGCTTTACGTCTCTCTATCTGATCAGCATGGTCGCCACGAATTCGTTTGTAAGACTTAACCAGCGCACCTCTTTTTCTCCCTGCCCTATACTTTCAGTCTGATATCTGGCTGGAGGTTTCTATGTGTGGACGCTTTGCACAAGCCCAAACCCGTGAAGAATATCTGGCATACCTCGCAGATGAAGCCGATCGAGACATCGCATACGACCCTGAGCCGATTGGACGTTACAACGTGGCTCCAGGCACGAAGGTCCTGTTGCTAAGCGAACGAAACGAGCAGTTACATCTTGATCCTGTATTCTGGGGTTATGCCCCGGGATGGTGGGATAAAGCGCCCCTGATTAATGCGCGCGTCGAAACGGCGGCCACCAGCAGAATGTTTAAACCTCTATGGCAACATGGCCGGGCGATCTGCTTCGCCGATGGATGGTTCGAGTGGAAAAAAGAAGGTGACAAAAAACAGCCCTACTTCATTCACCGTGCCAATGGCCAACCAATATTTATGGCAGCGATCGGCAGCACACCATTTGAGCGTGGTGATGAAGCTAAGGGTTTTCTTATAGTGACATCGGCAGCGGATAAAGGTCTGGTCGACATTCACGACCGCCGACCACTTGTTTTGTCACCAGAAGCGGCACGTGAGTGGATGCGGCAGGATATTGGTGGGAAAGAAGCTGAAGAGATCGCAGCCGACGGCACTGTGCCAGCTGAGATGTTTATCTGGCATGCAGTGGCCCGTGATGTTGGAAATGTAAAAAATCAGGGGAGAAAATTGATAGAACAAACAAATATATAATCTGCCGTACTTTTGATGCGCACTTTATATTTGGTTAAATATTATCTTATTTTAAGAAAGAAATATATTTGCAGCCATCGAACCACTAAATCCATTTATACGATAGAATTCAACACCAACACCTGGCTTTAACGTTTGGCTTTCACTATTACTTAATGCAGAAACATGTAAAAAAACATCTTTTCTGCAATCAGATGGGATAATCAATCCCTTTCCGCTCTTGAAGTCAAAACTTTTGACAATTCCTGTCATTTTACGAGTCAAATATTTTCCTAATGGTAATCCAGATTTGACTATACAGGATTAGTTAATAATAGCTAATCCTATTTTAACGGCCTTCTGGAAGGCTAAAATAAAATTTGCTTAATCATTCAACACGTGCCTTAATGGTTTGACTGATTCGTTGCGATGATGAATCTAACTTTTCCAAAAGCCGTTCTCATAACCAGGTGTTATCTCTGATACCTCCTCCTCTTGAGTCCATACATATACCAGCATACGTTTCTTATCATGAGCTTGCTTGTCAGTTTGAAATGTTCAAACGGAGTTTGTATGTCATCTAAAATCATAGGTCTTGTTAAGTGGTTTAACGAAGATAAGGGGTTTGGTTTTATCTCCCCACTCGATGGAAGTAAAGATGTTCTTGTTCACACTTCTTCCCTGCTGGGAGAAACATTTAATACTCTATTTGAAGGACAAAAAGTCAAATTCGCTATCATAGCTGGAACTAAAGGTCCAATCGCTGCCAATGTAACACTTTGCGATAGATAATTTTTAGATGTTTTACTTAAGCCAGCATGACTTTATCAGTGAAAGGTGATGTTCGGTTACTCACATCATTACAACAGGCCAGCATATTTACTTACCATCAAGTTTGCTGACCGATGTGATGAAATGCAGGACTGCTGCATGAACAGTCTCAAAGCAGAAGCTAACTGCTTATAAAATACTAAAGTGCGTAAGAGGTTAGGCAGCCTCCAAAAGCATCACTTCTTATTTTTTAATAATTTTTTAGACGCGCTGGGAAGATTTGAATAAAGCACAGCAGTATGGGCACACCAATTGAGCCCCCTTTTGTACACGATTGTAACTATGTTCGGAATCTTTTGTGCAGTTTGGACAAGGACATTTTACTAAATAATTTCGGCGGAATTGAGTGTTTTTACGTGCAGACATAGACTTCTCCGGTTCAAATGGACCGTTACAGTACATGTTAAGGCAGTATAATGCTTGTTTTAATTTCGAAAGAGGCCAAAAAAATGAACAAACAGACCCCTTTCGAACACCTGCAGGGGCAAAAAAAACCTCAAAATACATGGTGATATATGAAAAAAGTAATCATTTTTTTTAATGGTAAGCCAAGTAAAGTTATCACTGTGCTTAAAGGTGTGACATCAATACGCGAAGAATATCCTAATGGAGAAGTGATAAACCTTCAAATAATGTCAGCAGGCTTTCCTTCTTTAACAGGTGACCATGAAGTGGTCTATGTGGCATCAGATCGAGAGCTTACCTCTCAGGAAATATTAGATGCGGCGCAGAAGTATCTTTGACGCTAGGGATTCAACACCAACATTCATGAAATAATTATTATAACTACGTTTCATTATTATAGCCTGTTTAACGCAGGCTTTTTTTACCCCAATACAGACATTTATAGTTAAGACATGTGCATTCAACACCATGGCAATATAACTTCATTGCTGAAGCAACTATAAGGCTTCCATGAAAATCCTACATTACACAGTATTAATAGTTGTTGAAGCCCAATCCTCAGATAATAATATCAACCCTCTTATCTTGGATCTCTTGCATGACCGAAACTATTCAAGTAAGTCAAACCGAGGCGTTAAACTTCCACCCCATGCATTCGTTGGTTCAGAGGGTCAGGCAGTTTTAGAGTGGGAGTCTGAAAAAGATGGAGCAGAAACACTAAAAAAAAGACTCTACCAGATGTTGCATCGAATTATACGTTTAGAAGAATGTCCCACAGCAATTTTTCTAATGATTTGCCCAGAAGATAAAACATTAACCTTTGTCTCAAGACTTAAAGTAAAAAAATGAACATCGATGTTTTAACCTTCACCATCTGAAAAAACTTTGACCATGCAAACTGCGAAAAAATCATGAGACACATCAGTAAATACTGTATCATTTGCTATGCATTGCTGTTACATTCGCTTTAATGATGAATCCTCCTCAGCGGCAGGGCTAATTAACCTGATGATTTGTATATTAAGCGGCTCATCGTGAATTTCTGAAGCAGCGAGTCATGAGTGGTTAGTTCAATGACTCACCGGGAGGCACCCGGCATCATATCCGTAAGCCCCTGTATAATTGCAGGGGCTTATTTACATTTCTTAAGCATAGTCGTAGACATATTACTGTTAATACTCGTAGCTGATAATTAGTTTCGAATGAATGGACCGTTTAAAGTATCATCTAACCTTTATTAGGTCTGAATATCTCGTAGTATATCGTGGAGATAACATATCCCGTTTCATCTGCCACTGTTGCTGTATGCCCTGCCCGGCAAAATAAAGCGTTCCCTTTCCATCTTTCGCGTTCAGATAATCCAGAACTTCCATCAACCTTTCGCTACCAGCACGCGGCGTGTTTTCGTCGAACAGGTTCAACTGAGCCACGCCTTGGCTGAAAAAATCTCCCAGCAAGATTCCAGCCTTTTGATAGCGATGGCCATCCTGCCAGATTTTGTCCAGGCACTTTACCGCGGCGTTGATGATATCGCGGGAATCCTGAGTGGGTGTGAGAAGCTTCATGGACGCACTGTTACCGTAATAGGGCTCGTTAAGCGCAAAGGGAGAGGTTTTCACGAACGCAGAGATAAAGCGGCAGTACTGATGCTCACCCCGAAGTTTTTCAGCGCCACGGGCCGCATAGCTGCAAATAGCCTGGCGCATCTGCTCATAGTCCGTGACGCGTTCCCCAAATGACCGACTGCAGACGATTTCCTGCTTTGCTGGCGCAAACTCCTCCAGATCAAGACAAGGCTCGCCGCGCAACTCCCGGACCGTTCGCTCGAGTACCACGTTAAAGTGTTTACGGATAATCCATGTGCTTTGTTCTGAGAGATCCAGAGCCGTTTTAATGCCCATGGCGTTAAGCTTCTTACTTATGCGGCGGCCAACGCCCCAGACATCCTCTACGGGTACCAGGGCAAGTAGTCGGCGCTGGCGATCGATATTCGATAAATCAACTACTCCGCCAGTCTGCAGCTGCCATTTCTTTGCGGCGTGGTTGGCGAGTTTAGCGAGTGTTTTTGTCTGGGCAATGCCAACGCCAACGGTGAGGTGCGTACGCTTCAGAACCGTAGCGCGGATCTCCTTGCCGTACTCGGTCAGGTCCCGGCAATTGCGAACGCCAGTCAGGTCGCAAAAAGCTTCATCGATACTGTAAATTTCGACGCGGGGGCTCATTTCCTCAAGCGTCGTCATTACCCGGTTCGACATGTCTGCGTACAGCTCGTAGTTGCTGCTGAAGCAAACAACCCCAGCGCGCCGAAATAAGTCCTTTTGCTTGAAGAAAGGCTCTCCCATTGTAATTCCAGCGGCCTTGGCCTCGGCACTGCGTGCGATTACACAGCCATCGTTATTCGAGAGAACGACAACCGGGCGCCCTCTCAGGTCAGGCCTGAATACGGTCTCGCATGATGCGTAGAACGAATTCACATCACAGAGCGCAAACATACTCAGCTCGCCGATTTGACGATGAAAGTAACAACGCCGAAAACGTCCAGCGTATCTTCGCTGCCTACAACAATCGGACTGTAGGCGCTATTCATTGGGATGAGTTGGACTGTCGGGCGTAGCTGCAGGCGTTTAACAGTAAATTCCCCTTCCACCGCGGCGATGACAATGTCACCGTGCTCAGCTGTGCGCGAGCTGTCCACCACCAGCAGATCACCATCGCTGATCCCAGCTTCTATCATTGAGTCGCCGGCCGCCTTAACGAAATATGTTGAGCTAGGGTGGGAAACCAGTAACTCATTGAGATCGATACGCTGTTCAACGTAATCTGCCGCAGGGCTTGGGAAGCCACACTGCACTAAGTCACTGAAAAGCGGGACAGCAATAATTTCTCGCAGTTCTGTTGGCCTGATGAATTCCATTGCACACCTCAAATACTGTTTTTATATACAGTAGTTTCATTTGAGTATGCACGCAAGACAGAGGGTCTGTCATGAATGCTTAAAGCTTCGCCGTTTCGTTTCTAAGTTTCTATGTCGCTTCGAATTATGAATTTTGTAAATTTTATGGGCGCAGCTCTATGTGAGCAGATTTAAGCCTGTTTTCAAGCGCGGAACTTTTTATAAAGCGTGCATACGGCAACGTCATAAATTATCGCTACCTGCTTCCTGTCCAGTCCGTTCGCAATCATTCGGCCCCCCGAGTCCACCAACAACCTGGACGTTTCCTACTGCTGTTCCGACGTCCTTTGTCGCGCTACTTCCTAAACCGACATTTAAAAAATTTCACGATCCTGACTGCTAGGTCAGCTCCCCATCTGCATTTGTCCCTTTGTTATTGTTTAAATTTTCTCCGTTGATAATCTCGTCGATTTGCAGTTTCAACCCTTTTACAGCAGCAATCAGATAGCCGATCAGTCCCATATAATCGGCAACAAGATAATCTGTAGCTTCATCATGAATAACCAGGTCGGGGATCACTAAATCGAGATCTTGCGCAAGCGCGCCAGCGGTTAATCTCTTTGAATCTGCATTCTTATAGCGGAACGTGTAACCATCAAGCGCGGCTATCTTTTCCAGAGCCTCCGCAGGTTCGATGATGTTCACTTCCTCTTTTGCGTTCCAGTCTGACGTAAGAGTAACGCCATTGGCCTGAACCGCCCCTTTCGCGTTAATTGTTCCATTTCGTGTATTGATGTACACGGCCGGCTTGCCTTCCTGAACACCATTAGTTGGTGATGTGTACGCGGTGCAGAAACCAATCCCGTACCATGAATAAAGGTTGATGTTAGATGCATTATTGAAGTCAGCGGAGTCAACGCCTGCGTGAACTCCACGGACCCCAGCGCCTGTTGGTGCCGTTGCACTTGCGGCAGATGGAACGGTAATAGCACCTGATGCAAACCCTGCATCCCCGTTGAAAATATGTTTCCCACCTGAAGAGAAGTAGCTATTACCATTGACCCTAAGAGCAAAACCTCCAGCTGGATTTACAGTTACATCACCATTCTGGTTTAGTGTTACAGATGAATTTCCAACGTCAGAATAAATATTAATGTCATCAGTCTGAGAGCTACCCTTCCCAAACCAAAACATTCTCGTACCGTCGGATTTGTAAGAAGAAAGGAAATTAAGAGCATTTTCACTTGACTGAATCAACCTTATTTTTTCCGGGGGGGTACCCGATAAAATTAATGAACCAAAGGTTATAGCATCCGCAGTTCCGAGGCCGAATGATTCCCGTGCGTCGGATTCGGTAGTTGCGCCCGTTCCACCGTCTTTAACCGCCAGCGCTCCGTTGGTGCCTTTCTGCAGCAATTTCCCGATACCTGGAATGCTGACGGAAACTCCATTGATCGTTACTGTGATGCTCTGGTTTGCCGAGGTCGTTGCGAACGTCTCCCACGCGCCAATGTTCTCGTCATACTCTTTGATGAGCTGCGACATGGCCTGGGCCAGGCCGTCGACAGAGATAATGTCCGACACAAGGATTCCATACTTCTGACCGCTCAGCGCAGGGGAAGCAGCGGGCGTAACCGTCATTGACGTGGCGCTGTTCACGGCTGAAATCTGGAACATCTGCACCGGGTTAGACATGACGATAATCGTCTGGCCAGCGCGGACCTGGCTGGCGGGTGCCGTCCAGTTCGTGCCGGTGCCGGTTGCGGTATTTCCGTTAATTGCAATGGTGCCGGTGTTATAAAGCATGAACTACCTCACGATAATAACGATCGTTAAAAGCGATCAATCATGTAAAATTGATCGCTCATATCAATCTGACTATTTTTTAAACTCAAATAAAATGGAAGTTACCGCATAAACAGGAATGTTGAAATGAAACTTTTATTTCCTGCAGCGCTTTTGCTGTTGGCTGGATGTACGAACAAACACACAGAAAACACATTCCATATGGATTACCCGGTGGATGCCGCTCGTTTATCACTGGGTGGTGATATTCACGTAAATATCGACTGTGCCACCAGAGAGGTGGAGGTTATCTCAGACAGTAGCAACGGAATATTCAGCCGCCATATTAATAAACGGTTAAGTAATATTTGCTATAAAAAAACGGATAAGCTGGATGTTGTTTATCGCTTTAATTCAGCAAAGGGCGTGAAACAAGATATGATCGCGACTCATTACCCGCGCGTTTCTCCCGTGTCAAATTCCAACAAACTGAGCGATGGGGATTCTTAGGCCCCGTCCCTGAAACGTCTGGCTCCAGTTGCGCTGATTTTTTGATATATATATGCCCTGCAGCTGTGAGCCAGTCCATTTGAGCACCACACCTGAATAACCGACAACCGTACCATCGTCGCTGAGATTCCCCGGGCAGTTGTTTACCAGAATCCAGGGGTTGAAGCTTAAACTGACTGAAAAGGTATTGTTCTGCAGGTCATAGTTCGCTGGTACGTCAAAGAACCCAACAACTCTCGGCATCTTAGAGGCTGATGCTGCACTCCAGATAAGGCTGCCGGCACTATCAAACACATCGAGATAGCCGCTCTGGATGCCAATATTTCGCGCAGTTCGGATCATGCTACCCGCATTATCTTCCAGCATATCAGCACCAGGAAAACCGTATTTGTTCGTACCCAGCTGCAGCCACCTTAAGCGCCCGTCATTCCAGAATGCCTGAGGAGTGCCGCCGAGTGTGCTGCCATCGCCAAACGGGCTATCAACACGGTAAAAGCCTTTGTCGGTTACGGCCCCCAGCGCGCGCTGATCGTAAAACAGAGTCGACCTGTTTTGCGAGTCCACCAGCAGTTTCCCGGCGCTGTTGTAAACTTCGAATCCGCTCATTGAAAGTTATAAACCTCAACATTGAGAGTGATTGCTGAACTTCCACCCGTGGGGAGATAGTAGAGAGTAAAGCCGCCGTTATAAGCGCGGCAAAAATACTCGTTTACAGTCACTCCAGTTGAAACGATTGTGACAAACGTCCCGTCCTGCGTTGCGCCAGAAAAAACGACATTTTTTGACGTCTCTCCTGAAGCAAGCGAAACCGTTGCGCTGCCCATGTAACGGATCGCGTAATCGCTTAAATCCACTGCAACCCGCCCTGCACTATCCCAGCACTGCAAACCCTGTGGCATTACCATAACCCCATTCTGACGCGCAGCACGTTGTTGCTGTCGTAGATGCGAATGAGAGTGCTGGATATCAGCATCCTCCCGCCCCCGGCCACACCGTTAATTTCGAACGTCCCTCCCTTATCAAGCTTCCAGCCTGCAGAACCAGCCACATAGTTATTCGACTGGATATAGTTGCCGATTTTGGCGTTCTCAATGGTGCCGTCCTGAATGAAGCTGGCCCGGATGAATGTCTGCCCGTTCTGGATCACGAACGGCAAAGCCACGCTGTTTCCGGCTGCCGTGGTGACGGCGAAGCGGTCAGCCAGGAAGATAACCTGCGACTGCATGCCGGATGGCGTATTCTCCACGCCGATCCCCATCCCCGCGGCGTAATACTGCCCGTTGCTGGAGACACCAACCTTGATGTTGTACATCGCTTTCAGGTCGCCGTTTACGTTCGCTATTGCCTGAGCGTTAGTTGTGATGGCTGAGGTATGCCCGTTCACCGTCGCCGTTATGCCGTTTATCTGCGTGGCCGTAGCCTGCTGATAGTCGGAGAACGTCTGATTTAGGCTGTTGATGGATGCCTTGTTGCCGTTGACGTCCGTCTGCAGGCTCAGCAGAGAGCGCGCCGTTGCCTCCTTCTCGTTAACGATTACCTCATCAATACGATCCAGCTGCGCACTGTTACCGGCGACCGAAGCCGACAACGATTTACGCGTGGCCACCTGCGCCAGCCCGTTTTGGATAATGGCAATGGCTGAGTTCTTCACCCCGCCTGTCATGCCGTCCATAGACACGCTAATGCTGTCGATTCGCTGGCCAAGGGCGGTATCAGCAGTCGCAACGGTCTGCTCGAGCTCTGAAAGAGAAGACGATACTTCACCGACCGTGCTCGAAAGCTCATTAACGCTGGTCTGAACCGTCCCGACGTCCTGAGCATTTTTGGCGATATCCTTCGCCTGCTGCTCCAGTTCGTCGTTGGCCTGTTTGATATCGTTAGCCATACCAGCAATTTTTTCGTTGCTGTCCACCGCGTTCTCGATCAGGTCTTTGAAGGTATCCGAGTCTTTAATCTCCTCCAGGATCACATCGGTGATGTCGGACACATCGATACTGGCCTGACCGCGCACCCATTCTGTGTAACCTGATTCGTTGCCGCTGCGGTCCACCAGCTGCGCTCGGTACCAGAAAATCTGCCCAGCCTTAAGACCCATCTGCTGATATTTGCGCTGCGGGTAAGGCACATCGGCCAGCAGCATCGCATCGTCCTCGGTACCGGTCAGGCTGTACTGAATTTCCGTCTTCAGCGTGTCGTCGGTATTCGCCGGGAATCCCCAGTTCAGCTCGATGCCGAAAACCACATTTTCAGAAGCAATGAAGCCAACCGGCTTCGGTGGGTTGCCCACTTTACCCGTCAGCGTTTTCTCTTCTGAATAGCCCCATCCGGACGAGATTTCTGCGGCATTGATTGCGCGCACGCGCACCAGGTAGCTCCCGGCATAAATCCCCGGGACGTCGAATGATGTGGTGGAGCTGCGCGGCACGTTAACCCAGTTCCCGTCGTTGCGGCGCCATTGCGCTTCATAGGCGATAGCGTTCTGCGCCTGGTCCCAGCTCACGCGCATCGTTTCGATGCTGATATTTTGCTGCACCACGGAAAACGAGCTGATCACGATGTTCTCAGGCGACGACTGGTTGCCCGGCGGGATCACGCTCACCGGCCGCTGGTCAATGATGGCTCCGGTATCAATGCGATCGAATTTATCCGGATCGTGATTTGCACCGACGATTGTGAACGTGCCGTCGTTATTATCAGTTACCGTAATAACGCGATACTGCTGTGCGTAGAGCTCATCAGACTCAATGACCCATACGGCCTCAGCCATAGGCATTTCACTGTAAGCGGTCGTAACGGTCACTTTATTGCCCGTTATCGACTGAATGGTGCGTGACTGTGAAACACCCGATGGAAGATTGACAATCATCCTGTCGGCTGCCGAAGCATCCGGAGCCCTGTCCAGCGTCAGCACGCGACCATTCACCGCAGAGATACGGCCGCCCAGGTCGCGCCCGGAGAGATTTCGGTCCGCTACAGCGATTACATAGCCAGGCTGTGGAATGTTGCCATCTTCCCCTACATTGAAAGTAACAACGCGATCTTTGTTGTTGGTGAGGATCCCCCATCGCCCTTTGCGATTTGCTTCCGACTGACGGGTACAACCGATCGCAGTTATCTCAAGCTGATTAAACCCATATCGCGCAACTAGCGCCTGCTCAAAAACAGGCTCCATCGCATCAGAATAAGCGTTATCAGGATCAGACCAAGACACCAACGCATTGGTGTAACGGTTCTTTGTGGTGGTGCTGGAATAGGTAAAGCGCCCATCAATAACGTTCGCATGCGTGTATGTAAAATCTACATCTCTCGGCATGTCCGCCAGCGCCACAATCTGGTCATCACCCCAGTAGGTCATCCCACGGAAGATTGCAGCGAAATCACGCAGGACCGTATAAGCGTCGTTGCGTTCCTGAATGTAGACGTTGCAGGTATAACGTGGTTCGGTACCACTTCCGCCTTTGCCATCCGGTACCATTTGATCGCAATATTGTGCAACCTGGTAGAGCGTCCATTTATCTATGTTGGCCGTTGTAAGACGATCCCCAAGTCCGAAACGGTCGCTAACCACCAGGTCGTAGAAAATCCATGCAGGGTTATCGGTCCAGGCCCATTTAAATTTCCCAGCCCACGTACCGCTATAAGTGCGGGTTTCGGGGTCGTAAGTATCCGGTACGCGGATAACGCGGCCGCGGGGCTCGCAGGAGATCTGGGGGATAGAGCCGTTAAACTGGCTGGAATCGAATTCGATATAAAGCAGCGCTGTGTTTGGATATCGTAACTTGGCGTCAATCACCTCAGTGAAGCTCTGCAGTGTCATCGTGTCGCCGATCTTCGCGCTGTTGGCGTCAGAGGTAATCTTACGTAGGCGTATTGTCCAGGTGCTGCCAGCCTGCGGTAAATCGATACGGTGGCTGCGCTCATAACCAGACGTTGTTTTGCCGGTCACGCTGGTATTGAGTACCGTCTGCCATGTTCCGCCGTCCGTCTGCAGGTCAATCGTATAATTAACCGAGTAGCCGACCAGATCGCCGTCGTCCTCCTGTTTGAAAAGCGAAGGCCATTTAAGACGCAGGCGAACCGCTGAAAGCTGCGTATTGGTAAACGTGCGCGTCCACGCTGTAGAGCTCGATACCTCAGTTCCTACGCTGACTTCGTTTTCGGTACCGGGTATGCCCTGAATATATTTTTGCGCCTGAGTTCCCGCGCGAAACTCCCACGTCACGCCGCTGAAGTTTTGGGAGCCGTCGGCATTCTCCAGAGCCGTTCCGTCCAAGTAGATATCTTTCGCCGTCAGCTGCCCTGCAAATTCGCCCTCTCCCAGCGCAACGAGGATTTTTGCCTTCGCTACAGATTGCAGATCATCAGGCTGTTCGGTAGGGGTTCGGGAACTGGAGCTGCCGCCCTTGCGGCCTTTTATAGCGATTGCAGTTGCCATATTGCACCCATAAAAAAACCACCCGAAGGTGGCCTGAAAGAAGGTATTTATTTATTGCTGATCTTCAACATAAATCCCGGCAGAAATAATCGCGCCACCGATTCGCCGGCGACCATACAGGAGCGGTACCGGATTCCCCTGGGCTGTCGTATTTGTGATTCCACCAAAGGCATAACTGGCCTTGTTGTCCGCCGATTGCTTGCTGGCGAGTCCGGTTGTCTGCGGTGAGAGCATCTGCACAATGCCGCCCAAGGCCATTGCCCCACCGATCTGGAACATAATGTTACTCGCAGCGATACCTACGCCTGGCATCCAGATTGCCGCCGCGACTAATGCAGCGCCGAGGATGGTCTGGAAAATCCCTCCTCGCTTACTCCCAACGATAACTGGTGCTATGCGAATATCAGCCGAGCTCTGATCTAAGACGATTTCTTCATTGTTCAGGTTACGCTTATCACTGAAAACGGCATAGGTGAGGCCACGCTGCGCACTAGTATTAAGAAAACGCTCGAAGCCCGGGACTATCACACACAATGCGCGGATGGCTTCTTTTGGTGAGGCTACAGATAAACGATATTCACGACCGAATGTGGCACCTAGCACGCCGTACAATCGAATTGTGCGGACCGGCTCAACATTGAGTAATGCTGCCATTTTTCCCCCATAAAAACTGTCACAGGCGGTTATCAGAAACAGTCTTTAAAGCGCAGTATTTTCATTGTGCGCTCACGCCAGTAACCGCCAAACGGTACGCGCTGGCTCAGATGCCCATAAAGGTGATGCAGTAGCATGTTGCCTTCCAGTAGAATCCCCGCATGATTCCACTTATCGGCCTGGACCTGCATGATCACCATATCGCCTGGTTTCGGCGGCCCGTCGAATTCACGGAATCCGCACTCGTACCAGCAATCCTGATAAAAGTTGTCCGGATAATCCTTTTCCCACCAGGGATAATCGACCCGGTAGTCGTGGAGCTCGATACCATGCGTTTGCCGGAAGTAGCTCATTACCAGCCCCCAGCAGTCGAAGTGACCAAGTACAAAGGGACGCTCCAGCAGCGGCAGTTCTCCGCGTGGCTGGATGGTGCGTAAATCTCCCTCCGGCCAGCTCACAATGTGCCACGGCAAAAGCGTTGCATCGCATTGCGCTTTATCCAGTTCGCTAGGTTGCGTTGTGGCATCCGGGTGACTGTGAGCGATGGCTATGACCTTCCCCCAGTCCTCAGCAGTTGCATAGTCTTCGGGGCAAAGGACAAAATTGTCCTCCGGCGCCGCGGCAAGATTCCGGCACGGGAAATAACGTTCAACACGGCTTTTCTGCGCCACCACGCCGCAGCACTCGCGAGGATACTCAGCTGCTGCATGGGCCATAATCGCATCGATGGTTTTCTGACGCATATCAGCTCCTGATCAAAGACGTGCCCGGGAACCCACCGAACGGCAGTTCGTTGCCGTCTCCATGCCGGAGCTTACAGGCCGTAAGCGTGCCGTTGCATTCGTCCAGAGAAGGGTCGCTCACCGGGTTGTTATTTCTATCGAAATAGCGTGTTCCGGCATAGTCGCAGCCGTCGCCGGTGCGATATTTATTACGCATGCACCATGTGCATAGAGAGTGCAGCTGGCGAGTGGGGATCATTAGTCCCTGTAAATCCATCGGACTGGTCAGCACAAACTCAATACTTTCACCAGGCAATTCACTATTTTTGCCATCGATGTAGAAAACCCGTTTCCTTACCTGGAGAGGATCGGCTGTCGGATTACCATCGGTAAAATTGCGCGCATCAAGGTAATGACTGAAAGTATCGTGAATCGTGACCTTGGCCTTCAACATGTCGTCATAAGCAAGGCACAATGCTGTAATTGAACTGTCGATATTGGCAACCGTCAGGGTTGGCTGGGCGCTGTTGCCGTCGGTAGAGGCTTCAAGCCCTTCGATTTGATACGGCCAGGCGGCATATTCCTCCCCCTGCCACCAGATGCTTTTCGCCTTCAGCTTTGATTCATCACCACCAGCGGCGGCGATTTCTTCTTCCGTGTGCGGGAGGTTGTACGCGTGAAATCGCAGTACATCATCAACTCCGAACGTAGAGCCATCAACTTCGATAAGCCGGACTTTATTGCCGGGCTCCAGGCTTTGATAGTCTGCTGTGATCATGGTGCGTACGCCTGTTTGAATGTTGCGGAAATGGTCAGAACATTGCTGGATAAGGGCTGTGACTTGATTGATTCAACCTCAATCCGGTAAAGCCCAGTCTCGCCAACTGGCGATGTCCAGATGAATGACTTTGTGACGTGAGAACGAAAGAACTTCAGGGCCTGAAGCATGTCCGGTTTTTTCCCCGTGAGTGTGACCGGCCATGACTGCTTTTCAGGGTTAATACCTTCCCCGGCAATCTGCTCATAGCCGTCGCCAAAGGTTGCAGACCGGGTTTTAAGGCTGAACGACCCTTCCATTCCCGCCTGTATCTGTGTTCGCCAGGTGAATCTTTCGATTGCCATGCTTTCTCCGGGCATAAAAAAACCCGCCGGAGCGGGTTAACGTGTTTTTGATGCATTCCAGATAAGCCCGCCGGGTCGCAACTGCTTCGCGATACCTTCACGGACAGACTGATCAATGGTCTGTTTGTAGGCTCGGGAAATTGCGTCATCATTCCCGGATGATTGCTGCTGGGAATTTTGGTTTTGCACCACTACAGATGTTTGGACATTTACGCCACCAGCAGCGGATGATTGCAGACCATACATGGGCGCGGTTCCTACATAGCCGCCAGTGGCATAGCCCTGGGCACTATTCATCAGAGAGTAAAGGTTTCCCACTCCAAGCGCGCTGGTAGCCTCTTTGGTGAAAACAAACTCCCCGCCGTGAACCACACCCTTCGGTTGGTATTTACCACCATCACCGGTGTAGCCACCACTATCGAATCCCGGCACCAGACCGCCACCAGAGAAACCAAAGAACGCACCGATACCCGTACCACCAAAGGCTGACTTCATTCCATTAACCAGAGCCAGTTGAGTCAGCATCTGGGCGATGCCCTTCAGGAAGGTATTCAGGAAGTCTGAGAAGTTAGATTTGCCAGTAGTAAAAAAGTCGGTGAGCGTGCTGGCCATCCCGGTGAACGCATTGCTGGTAATCGTCTGCACTTGCGAGTAAACATTGGTCGCGCTGTCCTCAAATTCAGCCCAGCCCTTTTTCGCGCCAGTCAGCCAGTCGCCACGTAACCGATCCTCTGCATCATAGTAATCATTCGCCGCTTTAAGCTGCTTCTGATAGCCCTCGTCGTCAAGCGTGCCGCCGGAGTTGATCCAGCCAGCGGCAAGCTGACTTTTCGCGAGTTCACGTTGTGCCTGACGGTCACTCATCCCGGCACCGTTCACTAATGCAGCCTGCTTCTCTGCCATCTGCGTGACGTATTTCTGCGTGGTATCCATTCGCTTGTTCAGCTGTTCCTGTGCGGTAATCTGATCACCTAACAGGGCTTTCTGGCGAGCCAACTGAAGCACCTGGTCTTTACTTGCCAGCAGGGATTGTTCCTGCTTTGTCAGTGAACGTGAACGCGAGGCCTCCTCCAGCACCTGAAATTTCGCTTCAGTCGTCCACAGGTCTTTGCGCTGCTGGCTGATAGTGTCGTTCAGCCCTTTATGCTGCTGCAGCGCGCGTAACTGTGCCTGAAGCGCCAGTAGCTCTGCCTGGGCAGCATCCGTGCTGCGATCGCCAGCCGATAAAGTTCCCGGCTTTCCGGTTTTGGTCTTTTTACCAAAAGAAGCGACTCCTTCCCGATCCTTCTGGGTGGTTGCGGTACTTATCTTTCTGGTCGTATCGAGGTATTTACCTGCACTGATATCAGTCGCATCCCAGTCTTTTTTCAGCTGAGAGACGCTGTCACCATATGCGCCGGCCATTTGTTCGTTATAGTCCTGCCATCCCTGCAAAGTATCTGTTTTCGCCCAGTCGGGAACGAGGTTAATCGCGGCAGCGATAGAGGAAGAAATGATCTGGTTCAGCTTCTGGAAAACGATCGCAACGCTGTAATAAATTGCGTTGAATTCCTTCAGTGTGTTTGATGCCAGCTCAGCTACCCACTGACCGATACTCTGCATGGCCTCAGACGCCCAGCCCTTGATATCCAGCCACAGGCGACCAAACGGCGTCAACGAGTCGTAAGCCTGTTCACCACGTTTTGCCATCGTATCGCCAAACAGGTCCATAGCCTGCGTAACGGCCGCGGTCTGGTCCTTTTGCTTTATCAGATTGTCAACATGCTTAAGTTGTGAAACGGTCAGGAAATTATATTGTTCGTTGAGACTCTGCAGCGCTTTAACAGGGTCTTTTTCGATATCCTTATAGGCTTTGGTGATGTCCTGCGCCGAGACTATACCGGTCTGAACCGCCAGCGCCGTGGAGCCCGCTGCTTTTTCAAGTTGCTGCTGTGTCAGCGCTCCCATGCCAACCAGCTCAGTCATCAAACTCTGAACGGTTCCTACAGTAGCGCCAGTAGAGGCAGCAATGGACTGGGAGGAAGCCACTACCTGGAGCGCTGACGTGCCTGCAATGTTGCCAGTCCTGATAATGGCCTTGTTAATTTCGTCGTAGGCTGTGAAGTAGTCCGCTCCCGCTTTTGCAGCAATCAGAACAGCACCGGCCAGGCCACCAATGGCCACTCGGGCAGGAGTAACCATCGACAACATCGCTTTGAGAGCATTGCCTACACCGCCAAACGAATCGCGCAGCTGGCCGCCCTGCTGAATGGCTACCATATAAACCGGCATACCGGACGCCAATGAAGTTACGATGTCGGTCATTTGCATTGGTAGATAACGCATCGCGTTGCGGTATTGTCCCGCGCTGATCGCTCCTGACTTCCACGCTTCCTCCTGCTCTTTCAGTCGGACGATCATCGGTGCAGCACGATCGGACACGCCAAGTTGGGCTGCTTTTAGCTCTAACAGTTCTGCGCGCGTTTTCCCGATTGCTTTGACCTGCTCTTCTAGCGAATCGATAAAGGTTTTGCCCGCCGCAGCTGCGCGCTGCGCTGCCTGTGCCTGTTCAATGCGAGCCCGCCCCTCTGCGGTCTCAGACTCCATGACCTGCGCCAGTTTAGCTCGGGTCGTCTCAAGCACGCTGTTGTAGCGAGTAAAGTCTTCATCCCCTACCAGCCCTTTGCCGCGAAACTTCGCCAGGCTTTCCTGAATCGTGTCCAATTCATCCAGCGCCTTGTTTACGGGGCTGATTTTATTCAGTAGATTCTGCAGTTCCTGCCGCTGTTGCTTGAGGCTTTCGCTGTTTTTCTTCTGGTTATCGATACCGGTGCGGAACGTACTATTCAGGTCATCCGCTTTACCTGCCGCGGCGGACGCGGTCTCCTGAAAGCGATCCAATGCCTGGTTACCACGCTCCAGCTCACTGGTATTTACACGCAGGGAAATCGTGGCGATATCGGACATAACCATCTCCGTGTATAGCTAATAATCTAATGATGCATTGAATTTGAAAAGAAATTAACTAATTATTGAAGCAACAGCGGCCCCCAAATTAGGAGTAAAAGTGATTAAAAAAGCTCTAGCCTTGTGTGCACTTGTACCTTCTGTATCTTTCGCTTCAGTAAATCTGGAGTCAAATATGCGCGAAGCAATGGCATCTGCAGATTGTCTGGCATATCTGACCATAATTTATGAGAACACACATAAAGCTGATGGGCCTGCAACCAAAAAGCATGCAGAACGTTATGTTTTATCAATGAAAAAAGTACTTTCCGATCCTGAGGGGAAAAAACACCTCAAGGAAGGATTATATTCACGCTCAGGTATAGATTTTGATAATGACTTCTATGCTGGAGTTATTTTCTCGGGTACTGTTTCAGATATTAGGCAGTCAATTAAAGACTCCATCCCTTTGGATAAGTCTTCCTCCCTTCCTTACCAAACACTCAAGGAAAAATGGTCAGAAGAAGCGAAGCAACGATACAACAACGCTAATTGTGACTTGCTCAAATCATTCTAGATTGAGCGAGCAGTAGGTTCGCTTAAATTGACAAATACCCTACTCTGATCGTTTATGGATAACGCACAAAGCTGCGTTCTCCATTACCCGGATGTCCGACAGCGCGGTTGCCTCGTCGTCGACGTTGTGCAGACGCATCACCCAGGGCAAAACGTTATAGTCGAGCCCGGACACGCCGCCCATTCCCGTTCTCCATTGCGTACTGACGGCCTGAAACACCAGGAATGAAGGCCATACATCTGGCCAGACGTCAATGTATTGATCGTCGTAGTCATCCGGCGTAAGCCCATAGGGTGCCAGGTCTGCCGCTGTGGGTTCAGGCGTATAGAATGCAGAGGCAACCGCTATTAGTTTTTTTCGCGCTGCCCCATTAGTTCGCGATAGTAGGTTTCAGGGATAGCCTTCATTGCAGCCGGATAGTTTTGCAGCAGCACCGACAGATTTTCCGCGTTGAATGCATCGGGGAGCGCCCAGCCAGAAATAATTTCCATCAGAAAATCAGTGGCAGTTTTGCCTTCCAGTTTTTCCAGATCAGCCAGCTCTTTAAGTGGCTTATGATTAAACGTGAAGGTCAGTACACCATCCTCATCGCCAGCGCGCGGGATCGTGACGTTGGCCTTGAAAGTTGGTTTGGGCTGAAGGGTGAATTTAGTCGCCATCGTTGCCTCTTAGTAAAAAAAACCTCCATGGAGGAGGCTCAGATTTTCGTTATGCCCGGCTTATGCCGCGGCGCCTGTGATTTTATAGAACGTCATCGCTGGCGATTGCAGGTTCAGCACGACGCTTACCGTTTCGACCTCGTTGACCGCCGTGGTCGGCGTGTCGTCAAAAGATGCCGTGGCCGCCCAGTAACGGTTCTCCTTCGCCTTCGGCACGTACATGTACGCCGCCACAGTCTCTTCGTCTTCGTCCAGTTGGCGCAGCAGCGGATAAACAGGGAGAGTTGAGTCGTGAGCAATTGAGTAAGTCTGAGAGACAGCGGATTTAAAGGTGTTCAGGTTGCGCTGGCGATCATCGCTGAGGAACTGAATCTGCGTGGTGTTCTGATCACCACCAGATTTCGATACCTCAGTGATTTGTGGCAGTTCGGTCCATTCTTCAATTTTGCGAATAGAGCCGGAACCGCCGCCGGCCGCGTATTTGTTTTTGTTGGTGGTATTGATGTTGCGAAGAGTGACAGCATTCTCCGCAATCGCGTCGATTTTCGCGATAACGTTATCAATACCCGACCAGTTGCAGTTCACGTGAACGATATCGCCAACCACAATATCATCCGCGGCGCTGACGGTGACCACCGCGTGCTCAGCATTCGTCGCGCCGGTGAAAGTAATGGCCGGGCCGTAGCCCGATGCCAAATAGACATGAGAGCCGTTAGGCAGTGCAAAGCCCATAATGGTTACTCCTTCAGAAACGGGAAAACCGGCTCAAGGCCGGTCAGTTGTGGGACATCACAGAGGGAATCAGATGGTAATGTCTGCCCGATAATTCAGGCTGACAGGTACGGTGTAGGACACAGGTGTAGGGACGCCGCGGAATATGCCAGGCGCGCTGCTAATCCAGCAGCTAAAGTCTTTGCCTGCAATTTCCAGCCCCTCGGGGAACAATTCTGCTACTCTGCCCGCCAGGGCAACGACGGAGGTACGGCCGGAGCCGGCTGGCGCCACGACATTAATCTGGTACACGCCAGAATAAGTCCGGCAGCGCAAACCGAGATCGATTGTTCGCGGCGTAACGGGCATATCGTGAACGGCCAGGTACATCTCGTTAGCTGGAGGTGTAAACGGCACGTTCTCCCATGCAACCGAAACGCCCTCGGCATCGGCCCAGGCACCCAGTCTGGCGGCTAGCGCAGATGCAATATCAGGAATCACTTAATTACCTCCCTGACAGCTTCCCCAAAGAAGCGTTGAAACTCTGCTGCAGTTATGCGGACCATGCCGCCCGGAGCCTGTGTGGAATGCCCCATTTCAAGCGGGTAGGCATAGGGCACGTTGTTGCAGAAATAAATGGCCTTCATCCCGACTTTGAAGAGCGACAGCGTGTAGTTCCCGGCCGCTTTTGTCAGGTCGCCGGTCTTGTCTATTCGCCCTGTCTCGTCAGTCGTTGGCGCATCAAACGATATCTGCCAGTTACCTCGAAAGCGTCCGCCCGTATACCCCGGCGGTGCTTTGATGTCCATCCCATCCACCACCCGGGCTTTTTTCTTCAGTCGCCCGGTTTTGGTCAGGTTGTCGGGATTGGCGCGCTGCGCTTCGTTATGGTCGTAAACAGTGCGATTATAGGAAACGGCTGTCTGGTTAACTTCCCACAACTCCGGGTTGCCCACTGGGGACATCACCACCAGCTGGTTAAGAATTTTGATTCCGACGGCGCGCACCACTGCTTCCTGATTCGTTTTTGCCTTGTTAACGAAAGCCGTGATTTCAGCCAGGAAAGCCGCGTTCTCGCCCATGCTAAGCCCTCAGTTGCGCTTTGTAGCAGAGCACCAGCACGGCAGGTTTTGCCGGGTTCGGTTTGACAACACGGTAGGCTGTGCCGTCAATATCAACCACATCACCGATTTTAATTTCCTGCTCAGCGGTGAATACGATCTGCACGTCGCCGTTAACGATGACCGTTCCATCAATTTCGCCTGGCGCGTATTCGGTCTTCACGCCCACAGCAGTAAAACGGACCGCTTCAGTTTTATGCTCAACGCCGCCGATAACCGTTACCAAGCCTTTACGGGTGACGTTGTACGTCGCGCCGTTCTGCCTGAGCATGCGGGTCGTTCTGGCCTGCATACGTTGGTAATCAATCGCCATATCAGGCCCTCTCTGCAAATGCATTAATGGCGTAACCACGACCACCAGCAAGGTCGCCCAGCAGCGCCATAACGGCAGGATAAGACGGCGCAAATACTTCGCCATCTGCGACCGCATAGGTCAAGGTGACAGCACCTTCCACACGTTCAGTTTTCACAGCGGCTTCGCGCACGCTGGAGAGTAGATCGCCGTCGATTGCCTCTACCGCCAGCATGCACTGCGCGGTTATAACCTGCCGTGGAACTTCATCAGGCGGGAAATCATGTTCATCCAGAACGACATTCACGCGTGGCCAGGCCAGAGCCTGTCTCGGGTCAGCTTTGGAGCCAACCCAGTCCAGCCCTTCCAGGTAATCCATGGCCTTAATCAACAAAGGTGTGAGTTTGTCAGGCAGTTCAATGCCGCGTATTTCCGCAAATGAGGCAAGATCCTCTTCACTGGCGTAGCTGTTGGCATCAGGAGAGGTGATATCGGTATTGATCATCGAATCATCCTGTTTATGGGGCTTTCGCCCCATTCGTTATTCTCCGGCAGGCGCAGTGAAGGTGATCTCATCAGTGGTTTTCGCCACTCCTTCAACCGTGCCGGTTACCGTGAAGGTGCCAGCAACGTCTGATGTGAGTTTCACCGTTGCACCACCAGCAGAGCCTGTTTGAGAACTGGCCGTGCTAAGCGTGCCACCTGTGGACGTCCACGCGACGGTTTTACCGGATACACCGGAGCCATTCAGCGTGTACTTCAAAGAAACAGTTACCGCGTCTGTGCTGTCAGCGGTTGCGGAGGTTTTATCCGTTGACAGCGTTACTCCCCCACTGCGGATGCCAATTTAATCAGCACGCCAGCCGTAGATTTGTTGCTGGTGAAGTGCTTCTTCCAGTTACCTGCAGTGCCGATTTTGGTCAGGTCTGGGTTATCGCCTTTGGAGGTATCCCAGCTGTAACCCAGCAGGTCGACATTCACCACGCCTTCAGCGCGGTATCCGATAGCCAAGTTTTCCTGGTCGTTGATGTCGTAGGAACGGAAGCCCGGCGCCTGAGACTCGGTGACGGTTACCGCTCCGGCCACCAGCCCAAGGATCGCATCCGCGTCCATGGTATCGGTAACCAGCACCGGTTTACCCAGGGTGCCTGGCTGCCCGCCGTAAACCACCACGCCCGCTTCTTCGTAGATTTTGTTGGCGATCGCCTCATCCACGATGTCGAAGTAGGTGGCAGAGTGCATCACGAACAGCACCACGCGGTTAAACTTGTCCCCGTATTTGCGCAGGCCGCGCGTCAGGGTCTTTTTACCGTCGGTCTCAATGTCGGCGGTTACGACCATGTCGGCGTTAGCACCAATCGCCGCAGTCAGCGCCTTCAGGCCGTACTTAACGTAGCCCTCAAGTGTCGCGTCAGCCACATCAGTGCCGATCACTTCGGAGAACTCGTCTACAGAGCGGCCGCGGCGTTTGAAAGCCTCTTCGGTGGTTTCGTACGGTCCGTATTTCCACGGTGCTTTGACAGATACGGCTTCACCGGCACCAATCTTTTTGCCCGTCACTTTATCGGTGGAGTTCACGTCACGCGATTCAATGGAGCCACCAACTTTGTAGAAAGCACGCTTACGAAAATCGCCTTCGATCAGTTCGTTATCCAGCAAAATCGCACCGTTGGAGGAAGCGTTGAACACTTCCAGATTATCCTGGCGGCGCTCAAGAAAAGCGGTCTGGGCCAGGTCATCATAAATAACCAGGTCAGTATTAACAGTCGTTGCCATGGTTTAAAACCCTTATTTCGGAAGTTTGAGGAAGGCCTGCTGGCCATGCTTGCGGATGTAGTCCGCTTTGTCGCTGGCGCTCATTTCGGAACGTTTCAGGCTGCCACCGCCGTTTGGCTTGTGTCCGCCTGCGCCGGTGCCTTCGGCGCGCGGGAACAGGTGTGGAGCCGTCTCCTTAAGAGACTCCGCCCACTCAAGCGGGCTTAGTGGGGTTTTGCCATCTTTCCCGAACAGAACATCGCCATTTGCATCAACTGCTACGGCCTCACCTTCGTCGTTGAGCTGGAATGTGCCTTTGGCACGTAGGATCAAGTCGTCGGATGCTTCCGGCAGCGCGCCTGTCTTCGCGGCTGCAGCTCGGATTGCATCACCCAGGACGCGGTCCCGGAATTTGTTGGAGAACGCTTCGGCTTTGTCCGCGCGGTCATTTGCTGCTTTAATCTTTTTATCGACATCAGCACGCAGTCGCTCGGTGCGCTTATCGAGCACCTCATCAATTTTTCCGGCGGCGATAAGCTTCGCCTCTTCGTCGTCAGAAAAACGCTGCAAGATGCCGCGCACCGCGTCTGGATCGATACCTTCAAATCGGGACAGGTTTTCCTTCTGCTGTTTAATAGTGCCCAGCAGTTCGCTATTTTTCGTTTTGAGGCCAGTGACTTCACTGGTCACGCGCTCATCAATCAGCTTCTGGATTTCAGGAGTGATTTCGATACCACCGCCACCGCCGCCCTCACCGCCGCTTTCAGGTGCGTAATATTTCAGAAGCATGTTTCGAATTAACATAATTTCCCCTCGGGATTTTGCCGGGCCTCGCCCATAAAAAAGCCCCGGCGGATGCCAGGGCGTGGAGTAAGATGTGATTGTTAGTTGTCTGTGCCTGAGAGCTGCTTCAAACGTTCCAGGCTGATCCATTCGCCTTTGTCAGTGAACATATCAGCCAGGTCGATTTCACCCGCGCGGAACAAACGACCACGCTCGGCACCCAGAACCTGATCCTGCCTTTGAGCTGGCTGACGCGCGAGCCATTCAAGATACGTGGTTTTAGCAGGTACCTGCCCATCCATGCTGGCACGAGTGCCCTCGTCCATCTCATCAATATCAATGCCGAGTTCGCGCCAGGACTTGATAATCAGGGTTTCAGTAGAACGGCAACAGAAATGAATTTTCCCGGGCCCTTGCAGGTAAGGTACTTTGTGCCCGATCGGTTTATTATCCAGGGTGTAGCGCAGCAGGTCGCGAATGATGCAGTCGTGGCTGGTTTTATTGTCCAGTGTAGACAGCCACTGCTTACCCTTCACGATGTCACTGTTGGCGCTGGTGAAGCTGTTGCGCGCGGTGGCAGCCAGATGATTAACGGCTGTTTTAGCGATGCTTGCGGCGTTTGCCCTGCTCATCTGAAGCGCGCCGTCGCGATAGTCTTTATTGGCATGACCGCGCACGCTTCGGGAGATGGATTCAACCGTGTCGCCAGCAAGATAGCCACGGCGTACAGCGTTTACGATCCGCGCCAGCCTGTCCGATTCCAGATTCTCCGCCCACTCACTCAGCAGGCGCCCCTGAAATGGCTGAGCCATCGCCGCGGCATAAACCATATCGGCGGTGATTCCCTGTAGCGGGTAGCGTGCCAGCACCTGTGAGGGAAGAAGGGAATCGAACAGGCTCAGCTGATAACTGACCTCATTCCTGGAAAGCGCAAGCAGTTCCCCTTCCAGCCCGGACTGCATCGAAGCGACAGCCTGATGGTTAAGTTCGCGTACGCTGCCGAGCAAGCTTTCCAGACGTGTAACCGTGAAGCTATCAGCCGGGAGCCGATCCAGTGCATCCAGCAGACGGGCAGACAGTTCTGCGTCCGTCTCGTTGAGCAGCTTCACCATCCGGTTAGCGACACCCGTCGCATAGCGGCTAATCCAGACGGAATGGGCAATGGCCTCATCCCGCAAACTTTCGTTGACTGTTGCCATCTCAGCCCCCGGTCAATGAGGGCGCCTGATTGCGGAGCGCATCAATCACATCATCCGGGCTGTCTGCCGGGTTGATGAGGTCGAGTTTCTGAAGTGCCCGAATCATATCGCTATCGCGCAGCGCACCGGACTGCCAGGCGTTCACAATGGCGGTAACCATCCCGGATTCTGCAACCTTCGCGATGAATTCCTGGTTGATGGTGTAGCTCGTCGATTCGTCCTTAATTCCGAGGTATTTAGCACACCAGCCCAGCGCCAGCGTATAAGCCTCGGAAACGTTGGAAACGCAGATACCCAGCACCGATGTTGATGATGTCTGCTCACCGCTTGCCTGCGTTGCAGTCTTCGCCGTGGCGTTCTGCTCAATCAGTCGGGCGCCCAACTGCACCATGTAATCGCGTTTGCTGTCCATGGCCTCTTTAGCCAGCATGTTCGGCTGCGCCTGGGCATAGCCAAACGAGCCATCTTTGGGAAGCATTAGCGGTGAACGGGAACCAATTTTTACTCCGGTCTTCTCAAGGTGATCTCGCCAGCCGGTATCAAGACCAGTCATATACGGCTGCACCTGGCCACAGAACCACACGCTGTCTTCATAGTCAGCACTGTTACGGTAATGACCGTGGTTTATTTCCACCAGCGCAGCCAGCGGCGAGTCATCGATAGTGGGATCGTTGTTCTGGGCGCCGACAAAAGTGAACGGGATTTCATCCCAGTATTCCTTCCCTTTAGGCTTCGGATGATATTCGCTGTCGACGACATAGGTTCCGCTTGCAGTGCCACCTGCCCGGCGCCATACGCGGCAGATAAACTTCCCTTCTTCCAGCGCCAGCTCGCGGTACTGGATTTCATCCTTGTAAGCGTAACCATCCGGCTCTTCTACGCATTCGCGCAGGACCACCAGCACCAGTTGATCGCGCCCATTGATACGCTTCGTCCGCCAGTTAATGATGTTCTCTGCCGGGTAGCGGAGGATGATCGCCTCATCGGAGGCATCTGCGTAATCGACATAAAGCCCCTCTCGCGCAACCTCCAGCACGTTCTCGGTCACCAGCTGCGACTGCTGGTAAATACTGGTGCCGGCCCCGTCAGCATTGTCTAACAGATATTTGATCTTCTCCGGGCCGTTAAAGGTGGGATCCTTTCGATATGCCATGCCAAGCATGCCGATTTTAGTGTTGCCGGCAATGGCATAGAACACCGCGCGACTCAGATAGTCTTCGTTGCGTTTGCGGTTACGCGTGGATTTATCGGTTGGGTCGAGATACGGCAGATATTTATTACCCGCCGCTTTTACGGCCTCAGCCCCTTTGCAAAAGTCCCTGTATTTCCGCCAGGCAGCAGAAGCCGCCCGGTGTTCTGGTCGAACCCAGGTGATGTCGTCGTTTGCCATATCAGAAAGTGGTGTCCATGGTGATTGAGTATGCCGGTTTCACGATCGGGTAATCCTTCACGATGAAGTACCCACCAGCATCATTGGGGTGATCGTTATCAGCTGATTTGTCCGGTTCGCCATTGACCGCCCAGATCTGCTGCTCGAGGCTCTCGGTATAAACCGGGCAGTTTTGCACGTTCACCAGATAGCGGCGCTCGCCGTTGGCGTTGCAGAACATGGCGTTCATCGAGTTGATGCGGTCTTTAACCGGCGGGTTGGCATCATCAACGATGACGCTGAAGCCGGCATCGTTAAGCTGAGCAATATCGGTCTTGCTGGCGTTCTGGGATTTACGGGAATCGCCTGAGGCATCCGGATAGATGTAAATCTCCCGGCTCTTTACGTAGCGACCGTCCTCATAGCGCCAGAACTCTTCCTGAATGCGCTTAATCATCGCCGGCGTGTCGTAGACCTTCACGAGTTCACGAACCGCACGCGGTAACCCGTTCCTCTTTACGTGAACTATTGCGGCCATTTTTCCTACGTTGAAGTCCATACCAATGAAGAGCGGATCCCCATCCTGAATCTCGTCAGTACAGTTATTCAGCTTACGGTTGAACTTGTGGTAAATGGTCCCGCTATTGAGGTTCGTGAACTTCCCGCGCAGATAGGCCTGAATCAGTTCATCAGGATAAGAGCTCAGCAACGACGGGATGTAATCCGAGGGCAGGTTCTTCGCATTGTCGAACGTGCTGGCCTGAATCAGTCCATACAGGGCCGCGAGCTCCGGCTTTTCACGCACCGCCTTTACGAACTGCTGGTAGACGAATTTGAACCCTTCCGGCGTGGTCGTGACGTCAATACCGTTACGCAGACCATCAACCTTGTAACGCATACGGGCGATGATTTTTCGCCACGCCTGCTGCGCTTTGGCAGCCGCCATGACGTCCAGCTCATCCACCATCGCGTTACCGATTTTAAAGCCGACGATCGAGCCGGGCTTCTCCATCGAGCGGCAGATTGTGGTCCCGCGGAACCGTCGCCCCTCGTAGAAGTGAACCTCTTTGTTCCCCTCGTTGATTTTGACGCTCAGGCCCCAATCAAAGGCCACCTCTTCAATCGTGGGGTAAAATATGTCACGAATCTGCGGGTACGTCGGCGCGAAATAACCCTGGTTGATTTTAGGGTGCTCCCACATCCCCTTACAGATGCCGCCACAACCCACCCACGTCTTACCGGAACCGAACCCGGCAACATAGGCTTTGAATTTGTGCTGCATCGCGAGGAAGCGTGCCTGAGGAATGTTAAGTGTCGGGCTGATCCCCATCGTCTGCCCTCGCATCCACTACGTTGATATTGATCTGCACTGGAGTTGGTTCATCGTCCTCACCATCACCGGCCAGCTCTTTACGGAGTTTCTCGACCTCAAGCTGCCGTCGTTCGATTTCAATCTGCTGCAGTCGCTGCGCAAACTCACTATCGACCAGGCCCAGGCGCTTCATTACCGCTTCGAACATTCGCTCACGGCTGATGGCCGTAATCTCCACACCACTCTTCCCCAGCTTGACGCCGGAGTAAGCCAGCGCAGCATCAGGGGAAAGTTTCCTTGTGTCAGCGAAGTAAGGCTGGCCAATGCCATCACCGTTGCAGCGTGGGCATTCAGGGTTAGGCTCTCGGTTGTGGTCGTAACCGTACCCGCCGGAATCTTCGGGTTCACGTCTGTCACGCTCAACGGCCTCAAGTCTTTTCTCTTCGAACTCCACGGCATCACGCCACTGATACTGGTGAGCGAAACCCCAGCAGTAACGACACGCACCGCGGCGATACTGCGAAAGCTGATTTGCATCGAAGGTAGCGAGCTGCCACATCTGTGCGAGGACTTCATCGGCACTGCCAAGCGTGCGCTCAATGGAGGCTTTTTGCTGCTGCGCAATTGCCTGCGCAACGTTAGGATTCGCTATTAGCTGACGACCATAGTTTGGGTCACTATAGCCAGCACGTGCAGCGGCTGCCGTGGCGTTATTATCCTTCAGGTATTCAGCAATAAAGTGCTTTACCTTCGCGCTTAGCTTTATAGCCACCAGCTCATCTGCGCTTTTATCATTCTGCGCAGTGCGCACTATCTTTTGCGGGTAAATTTTTGTATTTTGCGCAGCAGTTTTCTTGATATAGCGGCGAGCAGTTACATAATTAAGATTATGTGCCTCGCACCATTTCTTAGGGGATATGCCAGTAGCAGCGTGATCAGACAGGAACCGCTTCTGCAGCTCGCCCCAGTCCGGCTTAGCCATTATTACCTCTAAACTAAATGAACTTTATACGTCACTCATAGCTTCAGTGTTTGAAGCAAGGAAGTATTTTTCTCAAAGAAATCTTGAAATGAGGATTTAAGCTTATGAAATATGTATAACTATGATGATGTTCACAAAATCAAGGCCAATCTCGAGTGGATAGTGCATCATGCCTCTGCCCGGTCACATTTGCGCACTGAGCATGACCAATTAGTGATTTCCGATCTAATGGAACTCATCCAGACTTATGAAACTCTTCTAGACCTTGTAAGCAAATTTGGTGCTTCCGTCTTAAATTCGGAAATCATAGCGGGCCTATCAATCACAGAGGAATTCATTGCTAAAGTTAAGAGGAATGAGGGTGCGATGTGAGCGACAAACACACTGTGAGACGATTGATTCGTGTATTGAAGCTTCAAACTGGTGGATTACAGTTTGAAGCTTGGGTTATTTAATTGCCGTACAGCCGATTGAAAAGCGCATTTTTCATCGCATCAGAATCAATCGGATCCAGGTTTAACCAAGTCAATGTCTCACGATTCTTTTCTACATTGAAATCAGAAAACACACCATGGATATCACCGCTATCAGGTGAGTAAAGAACAGCAATATTCTGTTCTGGACAACTATGAGGTTTACACCCTGACAGGGCAATATACTTTTTCCCTGCAACCGTAACTTCGGTTGATGGCGTGCTTGTGCCACCACTTTTCACCCATGCAGGAAGTTTGCTTTTACTAATAAGCTGGGAGTAGCTTTTAGAGGTACTTTTTGCACTGGCGAAGTCATAAAGATACTGCCCCTCGTCAGCAACAGCACTGAACGAAACCAAAGCCATAGCAGCGAGAATCACTTTACCTTTCATATTATTCCTCAATCCATAAAGACACCTCAACTCTATACCTTTGCAGTCGCTATGTCAGCCCTATGGATAATCAGAGCATTTGAAGTTACTGCCCGGCCCAAATGATTAGGTAAGGATTATCTTAATCACTAGCGCTTATGCTTGTTGATTACTGCCTGACTGCCAGACTGTTCAGGACTCTGATGCGGAGAATGCCAACTCCAGGGAATCATCGATAAAAAGAGCAAGTGAAACTGAGACTCCTTTAGCTCTCCTTGCGAGGGCTTTTTTTTGGAATCACCCAACCTATCAGGTTGCGCTTAAAATTTTTGATAATGCTAGTGTCCAAGAGCGAGATAGTGATAGAACCTTACGGATGAGGCTCTATTTCAGACATTGCTCTTTGATATAGTCCTGCAAATATCCGACCTGCTTTGTCACTGTGACGATTCTTTCTCTGAGGGTGAAATAATCCCGTTCAGCGGAGTCAGTAAGTCTGGGGCCGGAAGCATCGCCCACGCCGCTGGCGCCGGCCGTTCCGTTCGCGGGACATCTGGCGTTGACGTGCAGCCCACACTTACCAGAGTTAACGCAACGCTGAAGATCTTCAAGCTGAGATTTCGCATCAGCTAATTCCTTCGTGTATTTGGCATCCAGTGCAGCGACATCTCGCTGACGGGTCTGCATGTCTTTGATGGTGGCGTTCGCCAGGCTGAGTTTCTCAGTGGCTTTATCGCGCTGGTCTTTATAAGCGATGGCGTTGTCGCGGTAGTGGTTAACCGCCCAGGCCATGAAACCCAGCAGACAGATAAAGACAGCGCAGATGATGGCTGTTAAACGGCTCATTTCTGGCCCCACTCGCAAACTTCCCGCTCAATCTCACGACGGGTGATCAGCCCCTTCCACTGTTTTCCACCGGCATACGTCCAACGCTGCAGTTCGTTGCATGCACCCGGAATATCACCGGCATTCAGTTTCTTCAGCAGCGTCGATCTGCTAAACGCTCCAGTTCCCACGTTGTAAGTGAAGGAGTAAAGCGCAGCCTGGGTAGGCTTAGGAATATTAACCTTAATTAGCGGGTCGATAGCATTTGCCACCTTACGCAGATCTGATTCCAGCAAGGCGTCACATTCCTTATCGGTGTATCGGTGACCGCGGCGAACGTCTGCACCTGTGTGACCGTCACATACAGTCCAGACGCCGACAACATCCTGATAAGCGTAATACCGACGTCCTTCAAGACCATCTGCATTGCCCAGCATGACAGCAGCAATAGAGATTGCACCGGTTCCGCCAACAATGGCGCCCACCAGCTTATTCCTAAGTGTCGGGTTCATCTCGGCTCCTGCTGCGGCGGTTGTCTTCACGGATCTTGAAATAGAGGTTTGTCAGGTACGTCATCACTGCAATGATGATACCCACCAGCACGCCGATAGCGTTCCACTGCTCGGGACTGTAGGCATTCAGCATGCCGTTTAGGATGCTACCGGCTGAAGCGCCGTATGCAGCACCGGTGGTTAGTTTGTCCATGCGACACATACTCTCACCTCGCTTTGTGCGGGTGCTGAATTTGAGAATAAAAAAAGCCCGCTCTTTTGAAGCGGGCCAATGAGTTAACTATTTGTAAGGTAGGTGTGAGTGAAACCAATACCTCAGTAGTGAGACTGTATCGACTGATTCACATTAGTATCAGGAGAACCACCGGGCATTCAGTAACTTCTCACGACTTAAAGAGTAGCAGTAGTTTTCCAAGCCATAAAAAAAGGCCTGCGTTTTATGGCAGGCTCTCAAGGAATTTTAATCTTTTATTGTTGTTGTCATGGTGCCGGGTGCCTCCCGGTGACCCTACCCCAGTCAGCAAGGCCGCGTGCATACCTGCAGAGCGCAGTTGACTGGAACGCCCTTTCGCTTAGAAAGGATTCACCACATGCATAAATTACTCATGAAGCATTCACCCGGTCAATACTATTCAACATTCGCAAAAAAAAAGCCTGCTCGGACAAGCAGGCATAAATAGCTAAGTTGGCAATAACTGAGGGAGTGGTGCCGGGTGCCTCCCGGTGGAAATGATCACAGCATTCATTCCCGCGCGCTGGTTAGACACTCTGGAGAAATGTCCTGCTGAACCGCCCCTCCGCTTAGGGGGATCCACCACTAAAACGCTTTCAGAAACATCCATTCTGCAGGATGCTTAAGAAGCATATGTGCAGTATGAAGAATCTGCCACGTAATCAAATGAATATATTCATTTGAATGGTACAGGAAGAGGGCCTTCAATCACCTCGGCCTCTCCGTTATCGCAGATGTCGTCACCCTGTGTCAGATGCCAAATACCATTAAAAATAAGTCCCGTCTCAAGGTCTTCAGTAACGCCATTGCTGTAGTAAGCAACCTGAATCCTGCCGTTGTGCTGAATCCAGTAGTAACCTTCTTGCATGATCATCTCCTTAACATGATGAGATGAGTATATTGCTGAGTTGAGATGAATGGCGTTAGATATACTCAGGATTTATTTCTGTCATGAGGATAGGACTTCCTCATCACTGTCGCCGAACTACTCAGTCAGATCTCATTCATCTCAGATACTTCAAACTGAAAGACATAGGGATCAGAAAGAAGCTCAAATTGCTCATCGTCTGGATAGGTTACCGCTACGTGGTAATTTTCACCTGCGAAAGCCTTAATGGATGAGAGATCACGCCAATAAGTTGCCAGAAAGAAATGCTCCCATTCTCCCTGTCGTTCACGCCGTACGTATGCACCTTGGTTGCCATTAACACTTTTAGAGTGCTTAACTCCCGTTAATTCAAGATGCGCAGCAAACCCATCACCGTGTCGTACTGGTACGCAACCATGCCATGTTCTTACAATCATACCCCTCCATTAAATGTCTGAAAGTGAATTTATATTCACATTATCATAATATTTAATCTCTTTGGGGGTTTTAAAATGCATTCTGACGTCATAAAAAAGCCCCACGGGGTTAACCGCAGGGCTTTAAACGAAGGCAATAACCCATCGTTAGAGCAAAATTACCACAGATTCGGGAAAAGTAAATAGTTCACGATAAATTCACGCCCTATTTTGTAATCTGCTTAAGCTGCGTTTCAGCCCAGGCCTCTTCGATATCAAACTTGGTGATGAGCTGGTCGTAGAATGGCTTAACAGACTTCTTCCAGGTATCGAGGCTGATTGCATCCGTTATCTGGCACACCGCGGCGTAAGCCTCAGTGGAAGGAATTCGTTCATACCCCCGCCCGCTGCAGCGCTTACAGTCAGCCAGAACCGGCACACCCTGCTGTTCAGTAAGAATCTGATTAACGGCTTTCCCGCGTCCATGGCAATCTCTACAGGCACAACTAACGACCTTCTTGCCCTTACACTGAGGGCAGAGAACGCGTGCAACCTCCCTGACCTGCCTGTGCACCTCATAGTCGGAAGGACGAATATCTTCGACGCCCATGTGCAAAGACATCTTCACGAACTTCTTCTCTCTTGCCGGCGTGTGAGACTTCATGCTGAATACCTCAGCGTCAATGAACCCATTTCCATTGCAGCCATCGCACTGCTTCACGCTGGCGGCGCTGCGGGAATAGTCCTCGAACGCGAAGGTGGCCAGCTGATGCATCACCAGTGGTTTAGTCTCTGCATCAAGCTTCCGTAATGCCGCAACACGGTCGCACTTGGTCAGCGCGTACTGGGCCAGGAGCTCGATCGCCCTCTCACGGTCATTGTTGCTGATCCCCATCTTCCCGAGAAAAGCGCTGTAACCCAATGCAGCCCTTTCCTGGATCATGCCCATGGCTGCCATGATGTCCGTTCCGGTCAGTGAGTCGGGGGCCGTTGCACGCGGAGAGTCGCTAATCATTGTCGATTTTGCGAAGTGATATTTGAGGGTGTTTTCGAGATTCATGCGGTCTCCAGCTCGGTAATGGTGAGTTCTAATTTCCCGCCCTTAACGACAGGCATTTTCACAACGCGATAGTCGATAACCTGGCTGTCATCCAGCCAGAATCCCGCCTTGGTTAAAGCGTCGAATGCAGCTTTCTGCAGGTTATCCAGATCGCGGCGCCGGCGGTCGGGCATGTAACATTCAATGCGGATTTTGAGTGGTGCGGCCGTCCGGATATTAAGCCGGGCGCTTCGAATGACATTGGCCACCTCATAGCGATACGCGACACCATCAGCACTGATATGCGTGCGCCCGCGGTTGTGCCGGTAATACCGATTGTTGCTCGGCGGCCAGGGCAAAATAATTTGATATGTCTTCACGTTCACCCCCACATCCGGTTTCGCCAGCGGCTATCCGGGCGGGCTGGTGTATTTGAGGTCGGCAGGAATGCACTGACAGTCCAGGTCACGTAATCCTGGTTTAGGCTGCGCTCAACGCGCACGCCGCGCGCTTTGTAACGCTTGACCAGTTCGTCGGCCTGTTCGGTGCTGCAATCGGTATGATGGAACCAGGTCTTCTTCATCCCCATTACCCCGCAAAGCCAAGCAGCTGCGCGGCGACATTTTCTGCCTCATCACGACTGCGGAATGAACGGGACAGGACCCAGCGCCAGAGGACATCAAGCGCAGCTTTATAGAGTTGTTGAAACTCGAGCTCGTCCATATTGGCAAACGAGATACTGCGAGGATGCTTTTTGAGTGTTCCGTCTGGCAGCTGAATGGCATCAAAGTGCCCTGCCTCGACGATCACCCATGAGCGGTATGCATCGAAAGATTTGCACAGGCTAATGCCATTCGTGACGCGCCGGTAAGCAACCTGCTCAAGATACTGTTCAGCAGCATCGATAAGCGCGCCCTCATTCCCGCCATAAGAAGCCAGGAATTTTGCGTAGCCGGTGATCAGCTTCCTCTCGTTACTCGAGATAGCCCCGCCGGTTGGTTCCCAGTATTCAAAACCGAGATTGAGAAGCGCGAAAAAGCGCCGGTGAGATGCCGGATTTCGTACCCGCCTGAACTCGGCGACAAGAACATCGCCGAGCCGGGTTTTGGATTGCAGAATATCGCTGGTCTCGGGCGTTGCCGGGATCAGTATTCCTGAGTGGTGTTTGATAAGTTGTAATTCTAGCGCCATGGTTCTCTCCGTGGCGCATCAGGTATAGGGTGTTCAGGCCTATGAAAGAATAATATCAGACGGTGGTGTAACTCGGTACCCCAGCCGTTTAGCAAATTGCATAAATCCGTTGAGAGTGAATATTTCTTCCTCTTCGAGCAACGGTCGTAATGAAACTATTCCATTTACTCGATAAACCAGATATCTCCCTTCCGCCGGGAAGCTATAGATAACTGCTTTATCGGCCCTTCTGACCACGTCGTACCATTGATCATCTATATTAAAGGCATCTGTACTACACACTATTTCCCCCAGAGCGACTTATTGACGCGGTAAACAGTAATCGGGAACAGCCAGGGGAACGCAAACAGCGATACTCTTTGAAACTGCTCCAGTAAAAATCACGCGATTAATAAAACCACTCGTCCGCGCTTTCCCAAGTCTCCTGCACGATATGTTCGACCTCTTTCTTGTCGCCCCCGAAAACAGTCAAACCGTCATTACTGGCAGGTTTAATGGTAAGCTGGCATTCATCGAACTGTTTGCTGAGTCTTTTCAGCAGTTCTGACTCGAGCGCAGATATAGCTCCATCAGGAAGTATCTTCATGCGATCAATGGTTAGCTCGATTTTCATTTTTCCCTCCGCGATGAAACACTGTATGCATATACAGTGTATGTATAAACGTATCTCACGGATTTTGCAACAAATAAAAGGCACAAAAAACAAACCATGATCTTCGTTACAAGCTTGATACCACTGGTTATGCAATGACTCACTACCATCTCAACCAATACGAAATCTTGACGCACTTTGAGTTAATTCGATACGATTGCGCCCTCCGAACGGTTCCCATTATTTTATTCCAAGAACAAGTCGTGCGAAGAATTTATAGAGAAATAATGGGTCAACATCTCGTTTAAACTAAGCAAAGTAACTTTTCCGAGACGGATTTTGATTGCATATATCGCTGGTCTCGGGAATGCTCAGGATTAGAATACTTGTATAGTACTTGATAAGTTAAAGGGCAAGCGCCATTATTTTTCTTCGGATGCATAAGACATAGGTTGTTCAGACCTATGTAACAATATTATCAGATGGAAGAATGTGCTGGTAGTACAGGGTTTTGACAAACTTCATGAACGCGTTAATGATTAAAATATCATTAACCGTAATCACTTGACGTTATAAGATAAATCTGTTTTATGATCAGACAGGAATCATCCAGTATCAGAGAAGCCATATATTACTGCTTTATGGGCCCATCTGGCGACACCAACCGATGGGAGCATGAATTGTAAAATATCGAAATAAATGACTCTTCCCATCTGAGCGATAAATTGATAATTTTTATCGTTCCCTGTAGCAGTTATAAGGACTGAATTAAGTAAGACTTTTAAAACCAACATTAAAAAACTCGGCATTTAATAATTGTCAAGACTTACTTAATTACCGTTTAAATGCTTCAAGATACTTTACTATTTTTGATACTACCACAATTGAGAGCATAAGTTGAACGCAAATATATATTTTTATTACTCACCTAAATTGATAGGTAAAATTTTAAAATGGTAACTGCGAAAATTGTATAGTCATTGGTGAATTTCAATACCGGATGTATACTGCATCCGGTATTGTAGGGAAATTCATCTATGAGGCATCACGAAAAACGCAAGTAATCTCTTTTGGATTTTCTTTCCATATATGATCAAAACCACTCGAAAGCATCACTTCTATTTTCCCTTCAGGACTTTCAATGAGTAAATATCGGTCATGACAATTAATATATTTTTGATTCGTATTAGTTTGGACATTCCATTCTGGATGAACACTACGTGCAAATTCATTATTTATTTTGCTACCATTGCTAGGCGCAGTTATATCCGCTGCAATTTCGCAAAACTCAATGATAAGAGGTTTTTTTGGTAGCACTGAGTGAAATAAACTACATGTATTCTCCCAGTTCTTGGCGAAATAATTATCGCAAATGGTAACTTTCCTTGCATTTTCACAAAGCAATTTAAGATAACTTTTCAAATGAACTCGATTATCTGAAGGACTCAAGGTTACTGTCACTTGATTATTTACCATCCCTTTTCTGTAATGCACATAAGGGAGTTGCAGACTTTTATCTTCGGTTAAAATAATTTTCAATAACGACTTTGATGCCAAAGTGACTAGATCGTCATCGCTTTCAGGTCTATTTGCAAGCTCTGACAAATATTGTCTATACTCTGCATCAGGTATATTCATACCTAAGTTCTTGGCTGCAACCCATTGTTTTTTATTAGTTAAATAGGGCAAGACAAGTTTTTTATGTAGCCTTTTAACTTTATTTTTGTCATCCATATTTTCGTATGCAACCAATAATGGAGTATCCAGCACCATCTGATAAGCCATTCCGTTACCTCATCTGCATCAAATCATCTAAAGTCGCGTCAAAAAAACCTAAAGGAAACCCGGTAACTTTACCATTTAGGTCAGTGAATTTTCCGTTTTCATTAATTTTTAACGAAATAAAATCTTCATCAACTTCTGGTTTGTAATGTAAAACAACTTCTTCTTCCTGAATTTCGTCTTCGTATACCAGAAAAGCAAGCTTGTTAATTAAGTGTTCACAATGAGTTTCTACTATGACCTGAATTCCTTTACTTGCAATGAAAGCTAGAAATACAGCTAAGTGCGCTTGTGCTTTGGGGTGCAACTGAATTTCAGGATTTTCCAGAAGAATTAGATCCCCCTTTTTAGCCATAAGGCATAGGAGTAATACTTTTGCGATATAACTCATCCCCGCGCCCAAATTCAATGGCGAAACATTTCCCTCAAGCTCTTTAATGGTAAAAGCGACTTTAACTTGGTCACCAACTTTTTCAGTGACTAATTCAGATGTCGTTCCTGTAATTAATTTCAACCAATAGGATAATTGATAGGCCAAAGTAGTCGATTCGCTAGCTTTCACAAGATAGTCTGGCACTGGCAAATGCTTCATTTTATCAAACGTTGAAAAGAGGTACTCACCAGCCCCTCCTACACGACGTTCTGAAACTGGAACTAATTCTTGGGCGCCTAAACGGTTGGCGTTCAAATAAAGCAATTCCGGTTCATTGCCAATAACTCTAGGCTCATATTGATAGCCAAGCCGACTAATAATATCTATACCTTCTGCATTAAGCGATAATGTGTGAGAATTCTTTTCAGAGTCATGCACATCTATGCTTATAGCTTTCGCATTTATTTTTTTATTTCTTATAACTGCAAAATCAGCTAAGAAACGTGTGACATCCTCCATACTATATTGATTTACTGAAGCACTATGCTTAATTAATAACATCAGAGCCTGTAACACACTCGATTTCCCGGAAGAGTTAGTCCCGGTTAATATGGTTAAAGGAGCAAGCCCAAGATTAGTCGAGTCCAAACTTTTAAAACCTTTTATACTAATGTGTGTAAGCATCTTTTATCCTTCCTATCATTTCTCGAGCAAATTCAAATCGCATATTTACGTACTCAGTGGTATCTATAGCACCGGAAAAAATGCCTATATCATCAAAATTCTTTTTATACTGTTCTACGAATGCTTTTAAATCAGTATCTTTCGGCAAAAGCTCTAGCTTAATTTGGCTAAACACCATGACCAAAACTTCAAATAGTCCCATATTTATCGGTCGTCGTTTTGCACCCGTTTTGGACGTGAATCGAAAAGCTTCAGTTCCTACTGAATAAAAAACGTTCATCATTCCGCGCATACAGGCTTTTTCAGCTTTATCAATTAGTTGCTCGTCGGCTTTTGTATTTACAAACTTCATCACCGAAGCAAGGAAAGCATCTATGTCCGAACGGAACTCAATTTCAGGTAACATTCCGCCAATCAATAAATAAAAAGCTACGAAGCGCAATACTAAATAGCGATCTCGCATTCTGTCATCTTTTACACCATCGCCAGTAGAAAGTTTAAATGCAGTACTTTCTGCCAACCGTTCTATCAAACGTGTCGCCTGTCCCTGATATAAAGCATGACGCATTTCCTGTTTGTTAAGATTCATACCGCTCCGGTTAACACGTTCAAAAATATTAAACTTCACATATTCTGGCGTCGGAGGTTGAATAACATAGGAGTGTAATTGGCAGTCCTCTAATTTCGCTTGCAGTAAAGGAGGTATCGCCGAGAAATATTTCCCTCTTAAATTAGGTAACATAGAAAGTTCAGTCAATGCAAATTCATTATTGATATAACGTTTCAAGGCAGAAATACGCTGTTTACCATCAATAATTTGACGTGTGCCATTTTCATCTTCAAAAAGATAAATCAGCGGAATCGGAATACCCATTAAGATAGATTCTATCAACTCAGATTGACGCTTACGGTCCCAGACATCTTTACGCTGAAAATCCGGTGCCAATACAAGCTGTCCTCGACTCTCACGCCGGAGCAACTCAAAGACACTCGATTGTTCTTTAGCAATCCTAACTTCAGTGTCAGTACCCATCTGATGCGGATGTGATGTTAACTCGAGTCCTTCTTGATCCTCGAGTTCAGTAGTATCGTTTTCAACATCCGCATTATGCATACTTAGATCGCCTTCTATGAAATTCTAGTATAATTTTTCCACACTTAAAGGCTCTGACTCCAGAGCTCCTATCATGTTCAATTATACCCTAACTCGCTATCTTACTGCGACCTTAGAAGCAGTATATGTATTTCAATTAACAAGATGATAGACTTTCAAACATTTCCCCACTTCCTGTAGTAGTCGCATGTATCTCGAACATGGTATGCGAATGATAAGCAGGTAGCCCGCTGCGGAAATGCGGTACCCCCGCCTTTAGCTGAGGTTGAGGTAAGGGCTAACCTACTGGATCCTTGCATGGAAAGTGAGATAGCTACCTGATGATAATCAATTTTCGCGTGGAAGCGTCATTGTGGGGCATACTTCACGCCGCGGTAGTCTCTGTCGATGATTTACCACTCAGGGAAGCCCTGCGCCCGGTATAGCTCATGTGGCTGCAGCATGCGCATGCCAATATCTCCGCTGCGGTATACCACGCCTTCGATGGTCTCCAGCGCAGTGCTGTCCGGGCCGCAGTATATGCGCAGGAACTCAAGCGCCAGTTGCGCACGCTGCTCGTCGTACCCGTTCACGGCAAGCAGCGGTTTCACATCCCCTGCCTGCCCCGCCTGCGGTAAATATCGCCATTGGCTGGGGTTGCGCTGCTCTTTCCAGCAGCTTAAGTGAAACTTCTAGGGATGAAATGTCATCGATGCGTGGCGATTGTTGAAGGACATTCTGTTGGCTAATTATCAACAGACTTTTATAGAGAGTGAAAACTTTGAATTACACGACTCAAAGGTCTTGGAAAAAGAGTGTTAACGGTTAAGGATGTTAGCTATGTGTTACACGCAACCTATAAAACAAACACCAGTAGTTGACGATTCTTACGCAGATTGCGCGATATCATGTTGCGCAATTCTGACCTTTCATTGAAGAAATCATCACTCGATCAAATTTTGAATTTTTTTTCTTAATTATTGACATGTCTTCCAGGCCTTACGGTACGAGGACTTAGCCTTTTTTACCCTTTCACAACCTCAATTTAACGTCAAAATCAACCCTTGTGCTGAAAAGATTCCTTACTAGAATACTCATCATATAGCGCAAATATTTTTTGCAAGCCCTATATGTAGTATTTAAACATTTAAATTTTTACGGCCTGCCGGAAATGAAAAAACCCGGCTGATTAGACCGGGTTCTTCAATCGGTAACTGGAGGTGAGAACTCCACTTACCGTGCCAAATGTATCTGGCGACTACTGATACAGCAACTGCAAAGGCAAGCCCAGGGGTATTTGCGGCGAGGCGCGATGAACAAAGAGGAAGCGGCATGGCATTGCTCCTGCTGATCTTTAAACTCGCGCCCCCGGTGACGGCCATCATTACGGCCCTGCTGGGATACTTCAAAGACCGCTAACCCTAAGCCCAGGAGGCTATTATGGTTGCATTGCTGTTGAAAATCGTACCGCCGATGTTCGTGATCATTAACGCGATCATCGAGTACGTAAACCAGCGCCCTTAAGCCTGGTTTGAAAAGGCCCGGAGTAGTGGGCCTTATTAACTTCGTTACAGCAGCTCATCTGGGATTGGTTTCACACCTGAGCTTTCAATGAACTGGATTATCTCCTGCCCAGTTGTGCTCCGACCAATGGCTACCGCATAGACGTGCCCGTTATGCGGAAAAAGGTCAACCTCAAACGTTTTGAGGGGAGTGCCTTGGCTTCCATGGCCAGCAGCCTGAACGGTAACTTCTCCTACAAGCAACTTTTGTTTGGGATAATCGTCCGTCTTGATCTCCCCATCGAGACCACGACCAATGAATAGATATTCAACTTTCACCTTCCATCCTCCTGCTTCTGATAAACCGAATCGTTGCCTTTCAGCTGAGTGATAGAACGTTACCGATAATACCGTAGACGCTCAATAAAATACTCTCGGTACTGCTTGTTCTCGGGCCACCTACTCTGCGATAACCGCTATGTTCAACCGCTCTTTATACGCCACTCAGGAGGACGCTAGGTCAACGTTAACCTTGTCACGCTCTTCCTGTGGCTTTGCAGCAATATTCCAGTCATACATTAGTCAGCAGTTCTCCCGCGCCAGCGTTTGTTACTTTCTGAGATTCGATCCGTATCGACGGACTCGACCTCACCTTCGGAAAATCTAATAGCATTTGCTTTATTTAGCGCAGCCCTGGCTTCTTCTTCGGCCTTACTGAAATGCACCTTCTTTTTTCCCCTGAAACTGCCAACGCGGATTTTGGAAGAGGTATGGGCCTTGTGCTTGCTAATCCGTAACTGTGCCGCTAAATGGGCTTTTGCCTCGGTTCGATTCGCAGGTTTCTTCTTGACCAATTCAAGGTCTAATTGGTACTGCTGCTCAGCACTTAGCTTCTTCGGCTTCATGATGTCACTCTCAAACAAAGTCCGTTTATCATAGAATAAAAGGCCCCTAAGGGCCTTGATTTATATCTATTCGGATTTTCATCAGCTTGTTTTTCACTTCCCCTCCTGCTGCGATGCTGCTGGAAGTGGCATCTAGAGAGTGATTTCGTCTTCCCAGACAAATTCCTCCGCGAAACCCCGACCTTCAAGCCGAGGAGGAAAGGAGGTGGTTTTCCTGCTAACTGTTTTTTGCATAATCACATTTTCCTCTTTAGTATGTGAAACCATGAAACGTGCATATAAATACCGGTTTTACCCGACACCAGAGCAGGCTGAGCTATTAGCTCAGACGTTCGGTTGTGTACGTTTTGTCTACAACTCCATCCTCCGCTGGCGTACCGATGCATACTACGAGCGAAAGGAAAAGATCGGCTATCTACAGGCCAATGCTCGCCTTACGGCGCTCAAAAAAGAGTCTGAGCACGCCTGGCTTAACGAGGTTTCCTGTGTACCTCTTCAGCAGTCTCTGCGCCACCAACAAGCTGCCTTTGCTAACTTCTTCGCCGGACGTGCCGCATATCCGGCCTTCAAAAGCAAACGGTACAGACAAGCCGCTGAGTTCACTGCGAGCGCGTTTAAATACCGTGACGGCAAGTTGTACATGGCAAAGAGCAAGTATCCATTAGACATTCGCTGGAGCCGTAAGTTACCTTCAGCACCGTCAACCGTTATCATTTCCAGAGATTCCGCTGGCAGGTACTTCGTTTCCTGTCTGTGTGAATTTGAGCCGGTATTAATGCCTGTTACCGCTAAAACTGTCGGCATTGATGTTGGCTTAAAAGATTTATTCGTCACTGACAGCGGATTCAAAACCGGCAATCCCCGCCACACGGATAAACATGCGAAGCGACTGGCATTGCAACAGCGCAGGTTGAGCAGGAAGAAAAAAGGCTCAAAGAACCGCGCCAAAGCACGCTTACAGGTCGCCCGACTCCACGCAAAAATCGCCGATTGCCGGATGGATAACCTGCATAAGTTGTCCCGCAAACTGATTAACGAAAACCAAGTTGTTTGCGTCGAATCCCTAAAAGTGAAAAACATGATTCGCAACCCGAAGCTGTCTAAAGCTATAGCTGACGCAGGCTGGAGCGAATTTGTTCGCCAGCTACAGTACAAAGCGGAATGGGCAGGACGTAGCGTTGTCGCTATCGACCAGTATTTCCCTTCTACCAGACGTTGTAGCTGTTGCGGCTTCACCATGAAAAAAATGCCCCTTGATGTTCGTAAATGGACTTGCTCTGAGTGCGGAGTAGCCCATGATCGTGACATTAACGCGGCGCGTAATATTAAAGCTGCCGGGCTGGCAGTATTAGCCCACGGAGAGCCTGTAAATCCTGAATCGCAGCACGCGGCTTAGGTTCGGCTCGTTGAAGTGGGAATCCCCGTCCTTCAGGGCTGGGAGTAGTCAAGACTGCACTCCTTTGCGAATTTGAGCGGCGAACTCATAGGCGGCATCCGGCAGAGAACGGTAATAAGCCTTAGGCAGAACAAATTCGCGGTACGTCGCCCGCCCCATTTTTCCAGTGCTTGAATTACGGTTTCCATGGGAACTCCTATCAGATTAATCCAGCGCTTTTGCGTTGTTCGTATTGAGCCTTCAGCATTTCTGCTGGCGTAGGTCCGCTTGCTTTAGCGGGAGCGGCGATCGCGCGGCGAACTGGTGGGATGGGCTTACCTTCAGAGACACGTTTCTCCCAGTCTGCGAGACATTTTGCGGCCGCCTGGTGCAACTCCTTTTCTGTCATCTGGCGATCGGTTCCTCGGTGCCGCAACTCGAGGCAGATATGGTAATAAACCGGCTTCGGCCAGGGATACTGCTCGCTGCTCGGGTACCGGAACACCAGCTTGCGCCACTTCCAGTATTCAGCCATCACATCAGCGACGGTGATTCCCAGTACGCTGCGCCCTTCCCTGCACCAATTGATGAACTGGCCTGGCGAAGGCAGGAATGGGCGCTCCTGGCGCCGTACCATGCGCATGCCCGCTTCAACCTGCTCCAGAGTGGTGATCCCGTTTTCTTTGAACGCCAGCACCCACTGGCGGCGAATTTCATTCACGTCTTCCTGGCTGCGATTAACCAGGCTTGCAGGAAAGGCGGCCGCCAGCTGGACGAATAGCCCGTTGATAATCTGCGCCACCTGCTGCGTGTGTTCGCGCTCGGTATACTGCTCAGGCATGTTGTGCGCCACGCGGCGAGCCTGTTCCCGGTCAAAATTGCGAATGCTCTCGGCAAGATTTTTCATTCCAGCACCCCGTCAATCCAGTCGGTGTTATGCAGGTCAATGCCGCCCCGGGATGGCTTTGCCGTTCCGGTTGCGCGCAGCCGCTTGGTGGTGAGCTGATCCCACTGTTTTCGCAGACTCGAGGGGCTCAGGATGTTGTCTTTCCAGAATTCGTCCCGGTTAGCCCACTGGAACAGGTCACAGATTTCGTAGTGAGTACGATTGTCCTGGACACGCATCAGCCTGATGGTGTTTGCCCATTCAGCCCAGTTTGGCTCAGATAGCGATGCGTTGACGGTGAGAAGCCTGTCGTAAATCCAGCGAGCGGCCTTGAGGTCGTCAGCGGATCCCCATGATTTACCTGCCGGGGTGTATATCCCGGCGGCAGCTTCTGGATGGCGAGAAAGAAACTTTTGAGTTTTCTGGTTTCGGGATTCGTCAGAATTCCGAGACGAGGATATTTTATTATTGTTCTTGTTATAGTCTTGGGTGTCTACCGTTTCCGGGAAGGTTTTTCCCGTTTTCGGTAAAACTTTTCCCGATTTCGGGAAGACTTTTCCCGTTTTCGGTTTGTCTAAAATCCAGGCGGAAAGGTCAGTATTTATACCGACCGTTTTCATCACGCCCTGCTTATGACTGAAGATAATTTTGCGATCTGCGAGCGATTTGAGCGCATCCGAAACGTGGGAATCACTCAGCCCTGTAAGCTCGGCAATCACCGTGTTCGTAACGCGGTCCTGTTTCTTGTTCCAGCCGTAGGTAAGCCAGATCACTGCTTCAAAACACTGTCACTCCCGGCCTGACATTCTCAGACGAGGCTTTAGCTGTTGGATCTCGTTAGCGACCTTGGTATACCCATTCGACAGGTCGGCCATACGACCTCCCGGTTGTTCGGTTCTGTGGGGGAAATTGATAATTTCAGCTGTGTTTGACATACTTAGCTCCGCAATTACACTCCGTTTTTGCACCTGAAAGTCGGTTCTGTTAGCGCAGACCGGCTTTCGCCTTTTCTGAAGTCTTCACATTGCCCCCAGCATGGTTGTCACCATCGCCAGCAGCGGCGCAGTAAGGTCCGGATCGACACGGAACATCTCAAATATCCCCTCGCCTAACTCCTTCAGCTTTTCCTTCTTCGGTGCATCAAGCATCAGAGCTTGCTTCGCCTCACTCACCTCTTTTTCCAACCTGGCCATCCGGTAGGCAAACGAGTCGTTCTTTACGACACGGTCGCGGTACCGAATCGGTAATACAGACATGATCGCTGGCAACAGCTGTTCGACGTTCTTTCGATACGATGCGGAGTCTTCTTTGTTGTCCAACCAGCGGAACAGCTTCACGTTCCAGACATCGGCCTGGCCTGAGAAATCCACTCCATCAAGTTGAAATTCTTCCGCTGCTTCCTGGATCTGAAGTGCAACAGCTACGCGCCCTTCTGCCGCCGCCCAAGCTCGTACCGCTGAGCAGATATCGCGATGATCGATATCCTTCACTGCCGATTCGCTTTGATGACACTGGAATATCAGGGGATTAGAGGAAGCTCTGCTACTCTGTTGAAATAAAACAGTTTGCATTGTTAAGGCTCCTGTTTAGGTAAACCATCAGTGGGATTTGGGTAGAGATCTGGGCGTAGTTCGTGGGGCGTTACGCCAGTGGCCGCGTAGATTTTTAGGACCCGGTCAGCAGGCACCACACCTTGATACCGATTTTTCCAGCGGCTGACTGACATCGGCTTGATGCCCAGCATGGTTGCGAGATTTGTGGCTGTACCAGCGGACTTAATGGCTTTTGTTAACCCGTTCATCGTTGTCTCCGATTTGAATACATTTAAATTAAGCCTAAGACTTAATTTATTGTCAAGCCTGAGGCGAATTTTCAAGTTTAAGCAAAAGGCTTATTCTTCTAATCATGAAAGAGAAAACCGTACTTAATCCGATACTTGTTGAGCGCCTATCTGAGCTGAACGGACGCGGCATGACCAAATCTGATATGGCTAGGGTTGCTGGGGTAACCCCGCAGTCTGTGAACGGCTGGTTTAAAAAAGGCGTGATCAGCAAGAATTCCGCTCTCGCTGTCGCAGATGCAGCTGGTGTATCAGTGCCGTGGTTACTTGGTGAGGATGTCGGCGAGAAAGACGGGCTTAAGCCTGACGAACAACGCCTGCTGGAGCTCTATCGCCAGCTACCGGAAGAAGAGCAACAGAACATGCACCGCATCTTCGCACTTCGCCTGAAAGAGCTGGATGAAATGTATGAGAAGTACATGAAGGGAAGAATCAGATCTCAAGGAGATTGAGTTTGGTTTGTTAAAAATGGAGAAAGGTCGCTTTTTTGGGGGCCTTCAGTTAACTTGGGCACCACAGCAAAGGGTAAATAAATCATATGGATAACTTGGATTTAGTGCTTTCTGGGCAACAGATAAACCTTGAGTTGTATCCTGTAAAGGAGGCTGACATTGATGGCATCCAAATGGGTGTTATGAACGATGGTTCCCCATTTTTAACATTACGTGGTCTGGCTAGGCTGTGTGCGGTTGACCATGCCCCATTACTTCGATTTACCTCTAATTGGGCTGAAGAAAGAACCAAACCAAGAGGGTTAATTGTTGATGCCTTATTAAAAAAGAACGGTCTAAATCTTCAGCAACTTTATACCAAAGGCGTTATTCAAGGCACTGAAGCGAATATATTTCCTGATTCCGTGTGTATGGCAATCTTGGAATATTATGCATTTGAAGCAAACCATTCTGGGCAAGCTATTGCCCAAGACAACTTTCGTAAGTTAGCTGGCTCTCAGTTAAGAAGATTTATTTACTTAAGCGTTGGGATAGATCCTGATAACCCTCAGCGAGGGGCTCTAGAATGCTTCCATGAACGCCTACTTATGAACGACCAGGTTCCTTTTGGATTCTTTTCTGTATTCAGAGAAATGGCGGATCTTTCACTGAAAATGGTTAAAGGTAACTTCGATTTTGGACCAACAGCTATTCCTGATATTAGCGTTGGCACTATGTGGTCAAAACATTGGGTGAGTAACTGTCTGGACGAAAAATATGGTTCAAGGACAAAACATCCTCATGTTTATCCTGACTGGTTCCCGCAGCATAAAGCAGGCCCTGTAGATGCGTGGATTTATCCGGACGACGCTTTAGGTGAATTCCGCCGATGGATGCAAAAAGATTATATTCCTAACAGGTTTGGAACTTATTTAGTCAAAAAGGCAGCTGATGGGACCATTCCTCGAATCGATGCAGCTAAGATAATCGATGCGGTAATAAAGCCACAGCTACCAAAAACGCATTAAATCCAAACCCGGCCACCGCGCCGGGTTTTTTATACTTTCTCCCACCAGCTCCGCCGTTAACCCCCTGCCCTGAACCACCCTATCCCGTCCTTAGCGTCTGGATTTTTTTGCCTGCAATCTGCAGAACATCACGATTAAGCCTGAAACTTACAATCAAATTACGCCGCAAGCTTGACACGGATTAAGCCCCAGGCTTAATATGCAATCACCAAGACGCACTACGAACCACCAAGGCAGGACGCCCACGAAGTAGCCGCCGACGGCATATGAAGAGTCGGATGAGGTGGAGATATTAACGCGCATCAGGTGTAAACGTTCCGCTGGCCGGCGATAAGGCAAACGAGGCTGAGATGAAAGGAAATACGAAGAAAACAGGCATGTACGGATTTGCTGCATGCTGGGCACGCAACGACATCACATCACAAAAACCCCTCGAGCTTCCAAGCTCCCGTCAAGACGGAGGCAAGGGTTTGAAGAGCCCTGAATACAAGCACTCACGTCTAGCTATGGAAAGATTTAACAAGGCAGGCGGAATTCCTCGCGGCAAAGCCGCTGCAAAAATGAGCCGCCTGGGATATCGAAGTGAAAGTCTCAAAGACTTTATTCGAGATTTTCGATAAGTCTCAGTGGAGTCACTGCTTCCGCAGGGATCAAACTTGCCGGGAAGTAATTATCAGTAACGATTTTGGTTAAACGGTTAATGACCCTTGGTGCTGGATTATCAATTAAAAGCGAGTGTACAGACTCTGAAAGTTTGAACCATCCGTCCTTTTCACACGTATAGATATAACAGGGTACTGAGGTCTTGAGAGTTGGGGAAAGGGTCTGATGCTTCGAAACAATAGCTTCATTTTGACAAATCGGGCACGGAACTACTTTTCCATTCATTGTTAAGTCCTTGCTGGCTGTGTGAGAGCTGACAGCATACCACCGAGCCTGAAGTGGTGAAAAGACAGGCATTAACAGGAGATCAATATGATTGATTACGCACGCAAACCGGGACGGCAGCAGGCTGTAAAGCTGAACTTCTTCGAGGTGATTCTTCGCCGCTTGTGCTACCTGCTGGCGCAAATGGGGAATCCAGATGTGTAACTCAACGAAATGCGGGTACTGCGGGAAGCCGGTTGAACCGGGGGAAATAGTCAAAAGTACCCTTCTCTATCGCAACGGCGCACAGCTGGCGCGCAAAGAAAAAGAATACTGCTCTGAGCGTTGTGCTTCGTACGACCAGATGGCCCACGAGGCATAACGTAAAAGCCGCGCAAGGCGGCCCATACGTCCGGTGCTCCCGACCAAAGTTACACCGGAATACTACTTAAAAAACCAAAGTTCACCCAATGGGCGCTATCTCTGGCCCGGGGATCTTACATCCAAAAAAGAGGATCTCACATGGAATTTTTCTATGTAGTGAAGGCTACGCAGAAATCTGGCAAAGAAGACGCAGTGATTTGGTTCACTGCTAAATCAGAAGCCCGTGCCAACCTGCAGCTCGATGTCGAGCTGGAAGATGCTGGTATTGAAACCGGCCGCGGTAAGGATTACTCAAAACCGGTTCGCACCGATTTCCCTGTTTACAACGATCTGCCTGAAGAAAGCACCGTGGATTACACCTGGTGCAAACGCTATGAACTGCAGGACGATGGGCGCACCTGGCTGCCAAAGGCTGGTGCACTGTCTACTGGAGCCGAGATCAACACTGCTGCACCGGAAACGACTGTTAAAGTCGAAACTACCGTCGAGAGTGTCCCGCTTGAAAACCGCACTCCCGCGGTCCGTTTTGCCGTCCACCTGACCAGTGACAAATACCAGTCACATATCACTAAAGAGCAGCAGCTGGCTGCCAGCGAAATGTCACTGGATGAAGGCAATACCTATCTCAAGAACCTTCTGCTGGCGAAGAACGACATCCCTGAAGTTGACGAACTCAGCCTGAATGCTGAGTGGAAACTCGTACAGGCGATAAAGCAGATCTTCGCACCAGATGAAACACACGAAGCTGAAGTTATCGCTGCATTCATGGCTGACTGGGCGAGAGCAGATGCCGGCAACCGCAATCAGTTAGTTGAAGAGTGGAGAAGCGGAAAGCTTAATCTTCTCAAATCAGAAATCACCAGCGTGACCGGCGTTACTACCGATCAGGATCCAGAACCTGATAACGGTATCCAGATTGACGAGAATGATGACGAAACCACTCGTTATCCAGTCGTTCGTATGCCCTTCCGCAAGCAGCTACTCGCCCAGTTCACCGCCGACGAACTGCGCCACCACTTAACCCGCGAAGAATACGAAGGTATCAGCGCTCTGGAGATGGACACTGATAACAGCTATGTCCAGAACCTGCTGCTGGCGGCAGAAAACTGCGAAGAGGTGAAGGGTTACGATACCAAAGACCTATGGCGCTATACCGACGCCATTCGCAAGGTGTTCAGCCAGGAGAAGCGCCACGAACTCGCTTTGGTTCTCCGTTTTACCAGAATCTGGGCGGCGACCGATTACATTGACCGCGGCACTCTGGTTCGCAAATGGGCGGAAGGTAATCGCATTTCTGAAGTTGGCACCTCTGCACCTTTAGAACCAGAAAAACCAGAAAAACCAGAAAAACCAGAAAAACCAGAAACTACCAAATCCTATAAACGCGCGGTTGCCCAGAACATGGCGAACCTGAGCATTGAGATCGCGATTGCTCAGCTGTACCCAGATGCAGTACCGGGACAAATCAACCGTACGCAACTCCTGGCCGCCAAAGAACTCGCTGACAAAAAAGATGAGTCGCACACCAAGGCGCTCAAGGTTCTTGGTAAAACTACCGACATCCTCGACTACGACGCCAACAGTATTTTTGGCGTTACCCGCGCTATTTCATGGTCTGGGGAAGAAAGCACAACCGAACTGCGTAGCCAGGTGCGCGAGTGGTTTACGGCGAACGGCATCTATGAAAGCGGTGAGCGCTCTAAAGGCTATCCAGAATGGAGTGAAGACTCCCGCACGGTTCGTCATTCCGCAGTGGAAGAACAAATTACATCCCGCCAACCACAGGTTGCCAACTTTGGTGGCGGCGCGTTCTCCATCGATGGCCTGATTGGTGGAAATACCGATCCGGTCATCAATACCTCCTCAAATGAAGTCGAAAAAACTGAAAACACAGCGGAGACCACCAGCGATGTGCAGATGGAAACGACTCAGCCAGAGAAAGTCGAAAATACTGTTCCGGTACAACCAGGCGAAGGCGCTGATGCAGCTAATACGCAAGCAGTTACCGTAGCGCCGGAAGAGCAGCAGTCAGAGCGAGTAATCGAATACCCGGCTTACTTCGAGCCTGGCCGCTACGAAGGTCTGCCGAATGATGTTTATCACGCAGCAAACGGTATTAGCTCAACCCAGGTAAAAGATGCCCGCGTCAGCCTGATGTACTTCAACGCGCGCCATGTGGCTAAAACCATCCCGCGCACAGCATCCAAAGTGCTGGATATGGGAAATCTGGTGCACGCCCTTGCACTGCAGCCGGAAAACCTCGAAGCAGAGTTCAGTGTAGAACCTGAGATCCCGGAGGGTGCTTTCACCACCACCGCAACTCTGCGCAAGTTCATCGACGCTTACAACACCAGCCTGCCGGCGCTGCTAAACGCTGACGAGATTAAAGCGTTGCTTGAAGAACATAACGCGTCCCTTCCTGCTCCAGTGCCGCTTGGTGCCAGTCTGGAAGAAACGGCTCAAAGCTATATGGCTCTCCCAGTTGAGTACCAGCGTATTGAAGAAGGCCAGAAGCAGACAGCAACAGCAATGAAGGCATACATCAAAGAGTACAACGCCACCCTGCCCATGCCGGTTAAAACCAGCGGCAGCCGTGATGCGCTACTTGAGCAATTAGCGTTCATTAATCCTGATTTGGTGGCACAGGAAGCGCAGAAACCAACGCCGTTGAAAGTGTCCGGCACCAAAGCAGACATGATCCAGGCAGTTAAGTCGGTTAAGCCCGATGCCATATTCGCCGACGAACTGCTGGATGCCTGGCGCGACAACCCTGGCGAAAAGATTCTGGTTACCCGCCAGCAGCTGGCCACAGCGCGGGCAATTCAGTCAGCACTACTGGCGCACCCGACCGCGGGCATGCTGCTAACACATCCAAGCCGCGCCGTAGAAGTGAGCTATTTCGGTTTCGACGACGAAACCGGATTAGAAGTGCGTGTACGCCCTGACATCGAGATTGAACTGGACGGCGTGCGCATCGGTGCTGACCTGAAAACCATCAGCATGTGGAATGTGAAGCAGGAAAGCCTGCGCGCCAGGCTGCATAGGGAAATCATTGACCGGGACTACCACCTCAGTGCGGCAATGTATTGCGAGACCGCAGCGCTGGACCAGTTCTTCTGGATTTTCGTCAACAAAGACGAGAACTACCACTGGATCGCCATCATCGAGGCGTCCAACGAACTGCTGGAACTGGGCATGCTCGAGTACCGCAAAACGATGCGCGCCATTGCAACCGGATTCGACACGGGCGAATGGCCAGCGCCGATCACTACCGATTACACCGATGAACTGAACGACTTCGACCTGCGCCGCCTCGAAGCGCTGCGTGCTCAGGCTTAAGGGGGATTTATGCATAACACAAACGTTACCGTTGCTGACCAGAATACCGTTATTAACTCCAACGTGGCTTTGTTCGATTCCCAGTATCTGAACGCCATCAGCACGTTCGCGCAGATCATGGCGCAAGGAACCGCGACCGTTCCTAAACACCTTCAGGGTAATCAGGCCGACTGCATGGCTGTAGCGATGCAAGCAGCACAATGGCAGATGAATCCCTTTGCCGTGGCGCAGAAAACGCACCTGATTAACGGTGTGCTCGGGTATGAAGCGCAGTTGGTTAATGCCGTAATTTCACGCAGCGGCGTGCTGGCCAGCCGTTTTGAATATGAATGGTACGGGCCATGGGAAAAGGTTGTTGGGAAATTCCATATCCGTAAAGGCGACAAAGGCGAATACCGCGTCCCGGGCTGGCCCCTGGCTGACGAAGCCGGGATCGGCATTATTATCCGCGCAACCCTGAAAGGTGAAGATCAGCCAAGGGAGCTCGATTTGCTGCTAGCTCAGGCCCGAACCCGAAATTCTACACTTTGGGCTGACGACCCCCGCCAGCAGCTTGCGTACCTGGCCGTCAAACGCTGGGCGAGACTGTTCTGCCCGGATGTGATTCTGGGCGTTTATACCCCGGATGAACTGGATGATCGCCGTGAAGAACGAGAGGTAAATCCCGCACCGGCGCAGCACGTTAGCCTCGCTGATATTTCAGGTGACAACGTCACTACGACTCAAACGGCTCAGGAATCAGCTCAAAATATTGATGCACTTGCTGATGATTTCCGTGACCGCATCGAGGCCGCTCAGGATGTGGACAGCGCTAAAGCTCTGCGCGCAGATATTGAAACCGTGAAAGCAACACTGGGTTCTGCCCTGTTCACTGAGCTGAAAAACAAGGCCGTGAAGCGTTATTACCTGGTTGATGCACGGAACAAAGTCGAAGCAGCCATCAATTCCTTGCCACCTTCAGATGAGCCCGATGCAGCTGAGCGGTTCGCAGAAGTAGAGCGCGTTCTTGCATCGTCGAAACGTCATCTGGGCGACGAACTGCATAGTCAGTTCAGCATTACCCTGGCGGATATGAAACCGGAATACATGGACTAACGAGATCGGGAGGGGAAACCCTCCCTCAAGGAGAAGAAATGCGACTGATTAATCGAGGCAGTAAGCAATCCCCTTTAGCTCGCCAGGCATGTGAAATCGCACTCGCAGCCCACCAGCAAAGATATGGTGACTATGGGCGTAGCAAGATGAAAGAGACCTATACGGTGAAAGTGGAAGGCGTGAAGGTCTGGGTTGAAGTGGTCAACTGCAAGGCAAGCTACGTGGCCACTGCAATGACCGGCATGCGCCGACTGCGTTCCCTGCCCGGCCAGGCAAACTGAAACTGAAATATCAACGACTAAAGACCGGCATATCTATACTCATGCCGGTTACCTGAGGTGAACTATGTCGCAGGTAATTTACGATTCAGAATGGGGCGTTGCTTCAAAACTAAAAGAGAAGACAGGCCTTACCGATCGTCAGATTAAAAGCTATCGCCAAACCTCCTGGGTAGAAGGTGTTCATTTTAAGAGAATCCCATTGGATGGAAGCAGCTCCGAAGAGCGAGGACTTGTCTGGTACAACATCCCAAACATTAACAGGTTTGTGAAGGAGGCATAATGGCTGCAATGCCAACGGGTGTTGAGATCCATAACAATAAAATACGAATTAGTTTCAAGTTTCAGGGCGTTAGATGCCGAGAAACATTGAAAGGATGGATCGTAAATGCTTCGAATCTCAAAAAAGCCGGGAATCTAAGGGCCAAAATTGTTAGCGAGATTCAGCTGGGCACTTTTGACTACCGGGGCGTGTTTCCGGAGTCAAAGGTAGCAGCAAAGTTTTATGCATCTAAAAATATTACGACGTTCGCCGAACTTGCATCAGCCTGGTATGAAAACCATAAAATCGATCTCTCCCCCAATGCCACAAGAAGCTATGGGATAGCTGTAAGAACGTTAACAAAACTAATCGGCCCTGATACGCTGGTTGCATCCATCACCAACAGCGACATTCTGGGCTGGAGAAAGGAATTACTGACTGGCGAGACCAACTATGCTCCCGAAAAGAGGAGAAATAAAACCGGCCGCGCCGTTAGAACAGTAGATTATTATCTGGCCATCCTGCGACAAATCCTCGACTATGCGGTTAAAAATAAAGTCATTTCATATCAACCATATGTCGGAATAAAAAGGCTTCGCAAAGGGCAAACAAAACCAGATCCGCTTCTGAGACATGAGTTTGAGCAGTTGAAAGAGACTGCTCCGGCTCAGCAGAAAAACATGTGGCAATTTTTCGCTTATACCGGCGTTCGGCCCGGGGAGCTTTGCGCTCTTGCCTGGGAGGATATCGATCTTAATTCCGGCGAAGCTACGATTGCACGCAATCTAACTCAGGAAGGTTTGTTTGGACCACCCAAAACCGAAGCTGGATACCGGACGATAAAGTTACTGGAGCCGGCTCTGGAGGCTTTGCGAGCTCAAAAGGAACTTACCGGGAGTGCCCCTAAGGTACCAATCACTTTTCACCACCGGGAGTTCGGTAAAACGGAAACGCAGAAACTGCACTTTGTGTTTATGCCTCGACCTCAGAAAGGCAAGCAAGCTGCGTACTATTCAGTCAGCTCAATTGTGTCACTATGGGACATTACAGTAAGACGATCGGGCATTCGCCGCAGGCGCCCCTATCAGCTGCGTCATACATACGCTTGCTGGATGTTGTCGGCAGGTGCTAATCCTGCTTTTATAGCGAATCAGATGGGTCATGAGAATGCAGAAATGGTCTTCCATGTATACTCTGCGTGGATAAATGCTCTCGATAGCGATCAGGTATCATTTTTGAATCAGCGCTTTGGCGGATATGCAAATGCCCCTATAGTGCCCCTGAAGGTTAAAGAAAAGTAGTTAACTATTTGATTTTCCGGTGATATTTAATGAAAAAGCTGTTTGTGCAGTTTTATCTTTTGCTGTTTGTCTGCTTCCTGGTCATGACCATGCTGGTCGGGCTGGTGTATAAATTTACCGCCGAACGTGCGGGCAGGCAGTCTCTGGATGACCTGATGAAAAGCTCGCTGTATCTGATGCGCAGCGAGCTGAGAGAGATCCCACCCCACGACTGGGCTAAAACCCTGAAAGAGCTGGATCTGAACCTGTCGTTCGATTTACGCATCGAGCCGTTGAAAGATTTCGTGCTGGATCCGCCCGCCATGCAGCGTCTGCGCGATGGGGACATCATCGCGCTGGATGAGAAATATACCTTTATCCAGCGAATTCCGCGCAGCCACTACGTGCTGGCCGTCGGGCCGGTGCCCTATCTCTATTATTTGCATCAGATGCGTCTTCTGGACATGGCGCTGATGGCCTTTATCGCCATTTCGCTCGCGTTTCCGGTCTTTATCTGGATGCGTCCGCACTGGCAGGACATGCTGAAGCTCGAATCCGCCGCGCAGCGTTTTGGCGAGGGGCATTTCACCGAGCGTATTCACTTCGACAGCGGCTCCAGCTTTGAACGTCTGGGCGTGGCCTTTAACCAGATGGCCGATAATATCAATGCCCTTATCGCCAGCAAGAAGCAACTCATTGACGGGATTGCGCACGAGCTGCGTACCCCGCTAGTTCGCCTGCGCTATCGTCTGGAGATGAGCGAGAATCTGACGGAAGCGGAGTCTCAGGCCCTTAACCGCGATATTGGTCAGCTTGAAGCGCTGATCGAGGAGCTGCTGACCTACGCGCGTCTCGATCGTCCGCAGAACGAACTTAACCTCAGCACGCCGGACCTGCCTGACTGGCTGCAAACCCACATTGATGATGTCCAGAGCGTGAACCCGCAGCGCACGCTGTTGACCCGCGTCACGCCGGGCGATTACGGCGCGCTCGATATGCGCCTGATGGAGCGCGTGCTGGATAATCTGATCAACAACGCCATGCGCTACAGCGAAAGTACGCTCCAGATTGGCCTGGATTTGCAGGGCAACCAGGCCAGCCTGACGGTTGAGGATGACGGACCGGGGATTGCCCCGGAAGCCCGCGAAACCGTGTTTGAACCGTTTGTCCGCCTCGATCCGAGCCGCGACCGCGCCACCGGAGGATGTGGCCTGGGGCTGGCAATTGTCTACTCTATCGCGCAGGCAATGGGCGGCACGGTGCATTGCGAGGAGAGCGAGCTTGGCGGCGCGCGCTTCTGCTTTAGCTGGCCGGTATACCATAATATCGCCCTTCCCGTTCCTGCCTGACCTAAACCGCACGCTGGCCTGACCCGGCGTGCTGTGCTATATGATAAGTATGTTGTAACTAATGAGAGTGTTTATGGCAACCTACGATCTCATCGAAAGGCTGAACAGCACCTTTCGCGAAATAGAGCACGAGCTACTTACCCTGACCGAACGTTTGCAGACCTGCCGCCTGCTGGCCGCGCGCGTCTTTACCCTGCCCGACGTGGTCAAAGGGGCCGAGCACGATCCGCTGGATACCATCGAGGTGAAACAGCATATCGGTAGCGCCGCACTAGAGCTTGCGATGAAACACTATCGCCACCTCTTTATCCAGCAGCAGTCAGAACAGCGCAGCAGCAAGGCGGCCGTGCGCCTGCCTGGCGTGATCTGCCTGCAAACCGATGCCGCAGCGCGCGAGGCGCTGGAAAACCAGATTGCCCACATCAACGCCCTGAAAGCGACGTTTGAAAAGATCGTCACCGAAGAGTCGGGCCTGGCCCCTGCCGCCCGGTTTGAGTGGGTGCACCGCCAGCTTCCGGGGCTAATTACCCTGAATGCCTACCGCACGCTGACGGTACTGCACCACCCCGCCACGCTGCGCTTCGGCTGGGCGAACAAGCACATCATTAAAAACTTCACCCGGGATGAGGTTCTGGCGCTGCTGGAAAAAAGCCTGAAGGCGCCGCGCACCGTCGCACCGTGGTCGCGTGAGCAGTGGATCGAGCGCCTGGAGCAGGAATATCACAGCATCGCTTCACTGCCGGCGGATACGCGGCTCAAGATCAAGCGCCCGGTGAAGGTTCAGCCCATCGCCCGCGTCTGGTATTCCGGCCAGCAAAAACAGGTGCAGTACGCCTGCCCGACGCCCCTGATTGCGCTTTATGATGCCGATAAGGGAGCCATCGTGCCGGATATTGGCGAGCTGTTGAATTACGATGCTGAAAATGTTCAGCACCGTTACAGACCTCAGGCGCAACCGCTACAGCTGATTATTCCGCGGCTGCACCTGTACGTGGCGGGATGACTATTGCAGACTGCCGACCATCGCTTCCGGGCGTACCCAGGCGTCAAACTCTACCTCCGTCAGATAGCCCAGCGCCAGGGCGGAGGCTTTCAGCGTTAGCCCCTCTTTATGCGCTTTCTTGGCAATCTCGGCGGCCTTGTCGTAGCCGATATGGGTATTGAGTGCGGTCACCAGCATTAATGACTCATTCAACAGCTGGGTGATGCGCTCGCGGTTTGGCTCAATGCCCACCGCGCAGTGCTCGTTAAAGCTCTCCATCCCGTCCGCCAGCAGACGAATCGATTGCAGAACGTTGTGGATCACCATCGGGCGATAGACGTTCAGCTCGAAGTTGCCGGATGCGCCCCCCATATTGACGGCTACATCGTTGCCCATTACCTGACAGCAGAGCATGGTCATGGCTTCGCACTGGGTCGGGTTAACCTTACCCGGCATGATAGAGCTGCCCGGCTCGTTTTCCGGAATGCTGATTTCACCGATACCGCAGCGTGGACCGGAGGCCAGCCAGCGCACGTCGTTGGCGATTTTCATTAATGATGCTGCCAGCCCTTTCAGCGCGCCGTGGGTATGAACCAGCGCATCGCAGGTCGCCAGGGCTTCGAACTTATTAGGTGCGGTGACAAACGGCTGCCCGGTGATGGCTGCAAGCTCCTCAGCCACGCGCACCGCGTATTCAGGATGGGTATTTAGCCCGGTACCGACCGCCGTACCGCCGAGCGCCAGCTCCGCCAGATGCGGCAGGCTGTACTCAATATGCTTCAGGTTATGTTCCAGCATCGCCACCCAGCCGGAAATCTCCTGGCCGAGCGTCAGCGGCGTGGCGTCCTGCAGGTGCGTACGACCAATTTTAACGATGTCGCGGAAGGCCTGCGCCTTCTCGTTGAGCGTGGATTTGAGCACGTTGAGCTGGGGGATAAGCTGCTCGCGGACAGCGATCACCGCCGCCACGTGCATCGCCGTCGGGAAGACGTCGTTAGAGCTCTGGCTTTTGTTCACGTCATCGTTCGGGTGAACCTTGCGCTCCATGCCGCGCACGCCGCCCAGCAGCTCACTGGCCCGGTTTGCCAGCACTTCGTTCATGTTCATATTGCTTTGAGTGCCGGAACCGGTCTGCCAGATGGCGAGGGGGAATTCGTCGGGATGCTTGCCCGCCAGCACTTCGTCGGCGGCATTGATAATGGCGGTGGCCTTGTCTGCCGCCAGCAGGCCCAGATCCTGGTTTACTTTCGCGGCTGCACGTTTGGTGAGCGCCAGCGCCTGGATCAGCGAGACGGGCATTTTTTCGGTCGAAATACGGAAATGTTCCAGCGAACGCTGGGTTTGCGCGCCCCAAAGCTTGTCGCCCGGAACCTCGATTGCGCCCATAGAGTCTTTCTCATGGCGTACCGTTGTCATTACTTTCTCCTTGATAACACTGTCGGGATTGCTCACATGCTTAAGGGATAAGTATTGATGACTTCTGAGAAACGTTATGGCGCTTTGTGCGCTCTTTTTGGCGTCGGGTGGCGCTGACGCTTACCCGACCTACCGAACACGTAGGCCGGGTAAGGCGCAGCCGCCACCCGGCAATTTACAGAATTACTTCACGCAGGCCGAACACTGAGAAGATTGGATCTGTTTGAAGAAGTCGTTACCTTTGTCATCCACCAGGATAAACGCCGGGAAATCTTCCACTTCAATTTTCCAGATAGCCTCCATACCCAGTTCCGGGTATTCCACGCACTCGAGGCTCTTGATGCTGCCCTGCGCCAGCACCGCAGCCGGGCCGCCGATGCTGCCGAGGTAAAAGCCGCCGTGCTTGTGGCAAGCGTCCGTCACCTGCTGGCTACGGTTGCCTTTCGCCAGCATGATCATGCTGCCGCCGTTGGCCTGCAGCTGGTCAACGTACGAGTCCATACGGCCAGCCGTGGTGGGGCCTAACGAGCCAGAGGCATAGCCTTCAGGCGTTTTCGCCGGGCCCGCGTAGTAGATCGGGTGATCTTTAATGTACTGCGGCAGCCCTTCGCCGCTGTCCAGACGCTCCTTCAGCTTCGCATGTGCGATGTCGCGGCCCACGATAATCGTGCCGTTCAGGGAGAGACGGGTCGAGACCGGATACTGCGAAAGCTGCGCCAGGATCTCTTTCATCGGACGGTTCAGGTCAACGCGAACCGCTTCGCCCTCGCCCGCTTTACGCAGCGCTTCCGGGATGTATTTGCCCGGGTTGTTTTCCAGCTTTTCGATCCAGATGCCGTCGCGGTTGATCTTCGCCTTGATGTTGCGATCCGCAGAGCAGGACACGCCCATCCCGACCGGGCAGGATGCGCCGTGACGCGGCAGACGGATCACGCGCACGTCGTGGGCAAAGTATTTGCCGCCAAACTGCGCGCCGAGGCCCAGATTGCGCGCTTCTTCCAGCAGCTCCTGCTCAAGCTGAACGTCGCGGAACGCCTGGCCGTGCTCGTTACCTTCGGTGGGCAGACCGTCGTAGTATTTGGTTGAGGCCAGCTTCACGGTTTTCAGCGTGCTTTCCGCCGACGTACCGCCAATCACAAAGGCGATATGGTACGGCGGGCACGCCGCGGTGCCGAGCGTGCGCATTTTCTCAACCAGGTAGTTCTTCAGCTTGCCCGGGGTGAGCAGCGCTTTGGTTTCCTGGTAGAGATAGGTTTTGTTGGCTGAACCGCCGCCTTTGGCGATACAGAGGAATTTGTACTCGTCACCGTCCACGCTGTAGAGATCGATCTGCGCAGGCAGGTTGGTGCCGGTGTTGACCTCTTTATACATATCCAGCGCCGCGTTTTGCGAATAGCGCAGGTTGTCTTCGATGTAGGTGTTGTAAACGCCGTGCGCCAGCGCCGCTTCATCACCGCCGCCGGTCCAGACGCGCTGGCCTTTTTTACCGACGATGATCGCCGTGCCGGTATCCTGGCAGGTCGGCAGAATGCCTTTTGCCGCGATATCGGAGTTACGCAGGAACTGCAGAGCAACGTATTTATCGTTTTCGCTGGCCTGCGGGTCGCTCAGAATATCGGCAACCTGCTGCTGGTGCGCAGGACGGAGCATAAACGACGCGTCGTGGAATGCGTGCTGCGCCAGCAGCGTCAGCGCCTGCGGATCCACCTTGAGGATCTCTTGTCCTTCAAACTCAGAGACGGAGACATGATCGCGGGTTAACAGGTAATACTCGGTCCGATCCTTACTGAGGGGGAAAGGATCCTGATAATGGAAGGGTTTATTCGACATTGTTCTCTCACTTACTGCTTCGGTCTGTTTATTCAGGGCAGATGTTCCGCTGCCCGGCTTAAAAGCGAGTCAGCTTATCCTACACAATTTTTTAACAAAAACTGAGACTAGTACGACTTTTTACATCCACAGGTTACTTCCATGTGGTTTATTGCTTTAATACCCGGAGTGAATTCCTTAATTGAATCAGGGCTTGATAATGCAAAAACTCATTAACTCGGTGCAAAACTACGCCTGGGGAAGTAAAACTGCGTTAACGGATCTCTACGGTATCGCCAACCCGAATAACCTGCCGATGGCAGAACTGTGGATGGGTGCGCACCCGAAGAGCAGCTCAAAAGTTGAAGATGCCAGCGGCCAGGTACGCAGCCTGCGCGACGCGATCGACGCCGATAAAACCGCGCTGCTGGGCGACAAGGTTGCTCAGCGCTTCGGCGAACTGCCGTTCCTGTTTAAAGTGCTGTGCGCCGACCAGCCGCTCTCCATCCAGGTTCATCCGAACAAGAAAGCCTCTGAAATTGGCTTTGCGAAAGAGAACGCGGCGGGTATTCCGTTAGACGCCGCCGAGCGTAACTACAAAGATCCTAACCATAAGCCGGAGCTTGTTTTTGCGCTGACCCCATTCCTGGCGATGAACGCGTTCCGCGAATTTTCAGAGATCGTTTCTCTGCTGCAGCCGGTTGCCGGCGCGAACAAGGCTATTGCCCACTTCCTCGAAAACGCCAATGCTGAAGGCCTGAGCCAGCTGTTTGCCAGCCTGCTTAACATGCAGGGTGAAGAGAAATCCCACGCGCTGGCGGTGCTGAAAGCGGCGCTGAACGCGCAGCAGGGTGAGCCGTGGGACACCATCCGCCTGATTTCTGAGTTCTACCCGGACGACAGCGGCCTGTTCTCCCCCCTGCTGCTGAACGTGGTGAAGCTGAACCCGGGCGAAGCGATGTTCCTGTTCGCAGAAACCCCGCACGCCTACCTGCAGGGCGTGGCGCTGGAGGTGATGGCCAACTCCGACAACGTGCTGCGCGCGGGCCTGACGCCGAAATACATCGACATCCCTGAGCTGGTTGCCAACGTGAAGTTCGTGGCGAAACCTGCCGCAGAGCTGCTGACGCAGCCGGTCAAAAACGGCGCAGAGCTGGACTTCCCGATCCCGGTTGAGGATTTTGCCTTCTCACTGCACGACCTGAGCCAGACAGAAACGACCATTGCGCAGGAGAGCGCGGCGATCCTGTTCTGCGTTGAGGGCGAAACTTCTCTGCATAAAGGTAGCGAGCGTCTGGTGCTCAAACCGGGCGAGTCGGCGTTTGTTGCGGCGAATGAGTCTCCGGTGAGCGTAAGCGGTACCGGTCGCCTGGCTCGCGTTTTTAATAAGCTATAGGCACTTACTGAATTTTTTAACAACTCTTGCTAAGCTAGTGTCAGGCTTTATATCTCCGGGCGGTTTTTACCGCCTGGTTTCATTTTAGGGATAGTCGCAATGAAAAAATCGGTCGTAGCGGTTGGAGTGATTGTAGCGTTAGGCGTGGTCTGGACGGGTGCCTCCTGGTTTACCGGGAAACAGCTGGAAGGTCGTCTGGCGGAAATGGTGGCGCAGGCGAACGGAGAGATTAAGCGCAGCGCGCCGGAAGCGGGTCTTGAGCTAAGCTACCAGAATTATCAGCGCGGCGTGTTCACCAGCCATATGCAGGTGGTAGTGAAGCCGGCGGCAGGTAATCAAAATGGCTGGCTGAAACCGGGCCAGAGCGTGGTGCTGGACGAGGTGGTGAGCCACGGTCCGTTCCCGCTGGCGCAGTTAAAATCGTTTAATCTGATCCCATCAATGGCGTCCGTTCATACCGTGCTGGTGAACAACGACCTGACCAAACCGCTGTTTGACCTGGCGAAGAATGAATCACCTTTCGAGATCGACACCCGCATCAGCTATGCCGGTGACACCAGTTCCGATATCGCTCTGAAAGCGCTGAACTACGAGAAAGAGAATGAGAAAGTCGCCTTTAGCGGCGGTCACTTCAAGCTTGACGCTGACCGCGACGGAAACGTCTTCTCCCTGACGGGTGAAGCGGAAAGCGGTCTGGTCAATGCCGTGAACGAATATAACCAAAAAGTTCAGCTCACCTTCAACAATCTGAAAGCCGACGGCAACAGCCGAATGACCGATTTCAAAGAGCGCATCGGCGACCAGAAACTGTCTCTCGACAAGGTTGCCATTGCGGTTGAAGGCAAAGAGATGGCCGTGCTGGAAGGCATGGATATCAACGGCACATCCGACGTTTCCAAAGACGGTAAGAGCATCAACACGCAGCTGGACTACACCCTGAAGAGCCTGAAGGTACAGAATCAGGATCTTGGTACCGGCAAACTTTCGCTGAAGATCGGCAATATCGACGGCCAGGCGTGGCACGAATTTAGCCAGAAATACAGCAAAGAGAGCCAGGCGCTGCTGACCGATGCCGCGCTGCAGCAGAACCCGGAGGTGTACCAGCAGCAGGCCATGGCGGTGCTGTTCAACAACCTGCCTATCCTGCTGAAGGGCGAGCCGGTGGTAACCGTTGCGCCGCTGAGCTGGAAGAACAGCAAAGGCGAAACCAGCTTTAACCTGTCTCTGTTCCTGAAAGATCCGGCAACCGCAACGGGTGAACCTCAGACGCTGGCGCAGGAAGTGGATCGCAGCGTGAAGTCGCTCGACAGCAAGCTGACCATCCCGATGGATATGGCGACCGAGTTTATGACCCAGATTGCGAAGCTGGAAGGCTACGGTGATGAAGACGCCGGCAAGCTGGCGAACCAGCAGGTGAAAGGCCTGGCGGCGATGGGCCAGATGTTCCGCATCACGAAGGTGGACAACAACACGATTTCCACCAGCCTGCAGTATGCCAACGGCCAGGTGACGCTCAACGGCGATAAAATGCCGCTGGAGGACTTCGTCGGGATGTTTGGTATGCCGACGCTGGGCATGCCGGAACCGGCTGAACCCGCAGCGCCAGCCGAACCGGCAGCGCCGCAGCAGTAAACAACAAAACCCCTCGCATGAGGGGTTTTTTATTGCCCGTTAAATTTTCCATCCCGTCAGGAAATCCAGCAGCAGCGCGTTCACTTTCTCCGGCTGCTCCTCCTGCGGCAGATGACCGCACTCGTCAATACCGTACGCCCGCAGGTTATCCGCCATTTCGGCCCAGACGCTTTGCATATCGAAGAGCTTGCCAACCGCGTGAAAGTCATTGCCCCAAAGCGACATTACCGGGCAGGTAATTTTCACGTCAGCGTCTGCCAGATCCTGCGCCACATCCTCTGCGTTGGCGCGATAGTCAGCCATTGCGCCCCGCACGGCACCCGGCGCCTGATACGCACGTACATAGGTGTCAAACGCCTCGCCGCTGATGGTAGACGGGTCGTAGGTCCAGTCCGAGAAAAAGTGGCGCAGCCATACGTTTTCTCGACCCGCAATCAGGGCTTCCGGCAGGTCGGGCACAAGATGAAACAGGAAGAACCAGTATGCACGCGCAATTGAAGCATTCAGATCGCGCGCCACGATACGCGTTGGCACGTTGTCCATCACCACCAGGCGGTCAAGTAACTCGGGATAATCTTTCGCAAAGCGGGTCGCAACCCGCGCCCCGCGATCGTGCCCTATCAGCACCACTTTCTCCAGACCCAGCACCCGCATCAGTTCACGGATGTCACGCGCCATGTTCCGTTTATCATAGCCGGAGGCCGGTTTATCCGTTTCCCCATATCCGCGGAGATCGGGCGCAATCACGCGATAGTGGCGGGATAAAACCGGCATCTGATGGCGCCAGGCATAGTTTGTCTCTGGAAAACCATGCAAAAGAATAACCGGCGCGCCTTCACCCTCTTCGACCACAAACTGACGGATACCGTTTGCCGTTACGGTGTAACTTTTCATGCGGATAACCTCACTTTATTTCAGCAGAGGCACATGGGCTGCGCGTTGATAAGGACCGTAATTTACCGGATTCCAGCGGTAGCCCTGCTGCCAGGCGGTGATATGCCCGATACCCGGGAAAGGCAGATGCGCCGCGGCCATCAACTCGCCGTCTTTCGCCAGCGCGTTAAATTCCTGCGCGCGGGATGATACGGCTTTTTTCGGTTCGACATCGAAACGAATAGACACTTCAGGATGCGGGAACTGGACGGCAGGAGCATGTATCAGATCTCCAGTGAAGTTAATAGCCGTTCCCTGTGAAGCAAACCGATAAACGGTGCTGCCGGGCGTATGGCCAACGGCATAGGCCGTCTGGACTTCAGGAATAGGCGAAGCGGGCGGGACAAAGGTTTTGAGATGTCCGGCTGCTTTATACGCAGCCAATGCATTCCTGGCGATAGCGAAATAGGGTTTCGCATTCGCAGGCGCGCTCGCTTCCTTAGCCGGATCGAGCCAGTAATCGGCCTCCCCCTGCGGCACATAAACGGTCGCATTGGGGAACAACGCCTTACCGTCCGCATCGCTCAGGCCACACACGTGGTCAAGATGAAGGTGGGTCAGGAAAATCGTATCGACCTGCTCAGGGCGATAACCTGATGCGTTCATATTGCCGATGAGCTGGCCGGCCGTTTCCGCCATGCAGTGCCCGCCCCCGCTGTCAATCATGACCAGGTGTTTACCGGTATTCACCAGAAAGGCGTTGAAGGCGGTAGGCATGCGCTCGGCATCAATTTTTTGTTGTGCCAGCAGTTTGCGAACCGCGTCGGGTGAAAGGCCTTGCAACAGCGTGGGCGAAAGATCGTTATAGCCGTCGAACAGCGCCGTCACCTCGTACTCCCCTACGGCAAGGCGATAATAGCCGGGGACCTGCTGTTTCATCTGCGCGGGTGCATCTGCCCACGTTGCGCTCGCAAACAGCAGGCCGCTCAACGCCAGAACCGTTTTCAACTTTTTCATTTTCACTCCACATTCATGTTTATCAGGATGTGAAGAGACTATGGCAGCGTAACGACAAATAATGTAGATATGTAATTTGATAAGTCAGCATAACGAAAAACGAGATAATGAGACTGGAAGATATTGAAGTTTTTGTTGAAGCCGTCAGGGCGGGTAGCCTCGCCGGCGCCGCGCGTCGGCTCTCCATGAGCGCCATGGCCGCGTCGCGCGCCCTGACTCATCTCGAAGCGGAGCTGGGGGTTCGGCTGGTACACCGCACCACGCGTTCGCTCTCGCCCACCAGCGACGGAGATATTTTTCTCCCTCACGCGCAGGCGCTACTGGAAGATAAAAGCAACGCGCTTGCCGACCTGTTTCCCGACGGGACCCACCTTTCCGGACGCCTGCGCATTACCGCCTCAGCGGGGTTTGGCCGGAAGATTGTGGCTCCCATGCTGACCCGGTTCATGCAGCAGCATCCCGCCCTGCAGGTCGATTTACTCGCCACCGACGAACAGGTTGATATTGTCGGCAAAGGCATAGACGTGGCGTTGCGCATTGCGCCGCTGCGCGATAACCGGCTCGTTGCCCATCGCCTGTGCCATAACCCTCGCGACCTCTGCGCCAGCGCGGAGTATCTGGCAGCAAACGGTTATCCAAAATCGCTTAACGACCTGGCGGCACATAGCTGTCTGACCACGTCAGACACGGTCCACTGGTCTTTCGAACAGGGCGAACAGCGCTACAAACAGAAGGTATCGGGACGATTCTCCGCGAACTCTGTCGAGGCCATTTTCGAAGCCTGCCTCGGCGGGATGGGCATCGCCAATCTATCTCGCTGGTACGTAGAACCGGCGTTCAGAGAGGGGAAACTGGTACGCATCGTCCTGGAGGATGCCCAGCCGGAATCACTGGCCGTGTGGGCGGTTTATCCGACCTCCCGCCTGATCCCGGCAAAAGCACGAAAGTTTGTGGAAGCCCTTGAAGCCGAGCTGCTGCTCAACCCGCTTACGCAAAATACCTGAGGTTATTTCACCGTCACTAGCCGCGCCGCCACAATCTGGTGCCCGGCCTGGACATCCGTATTGTCGATGCGCTGCATGATTCTGTCCGCCAGCGTGTAGCCCATCTCCCGCGCGGGGGTCGTGGCCCAGACGATCGGGAGATCGTCCAGCGCGTTTTCGCCGACGTCGGCGAATGCCCCCAGCGCCACCTGATGGCCGAAGAACGTTTCTACCCCACCCTCGCCGCTCTGGCGTCCGGCGCGGATCAGGCCAAACCAGGCGCCCATGGCAATCACGTCGTTATAGCAAATCACGGCGCTGATCGTCGGGCTGCTTCGCAGCAGCGCGCCTATCGCTTCCGCCGCTTTCTTCTGGCTGGATTCACACTCCACGACCCATTCGCTGTGGAACGGCAGGCCGTATTTAATCAGCGTCGCGCAGTAGCCGCCTACCCGCTCGGCGCGCGTCAGGGATGAGCTTTTCCCGCCCAGCCAGGCGATGCGCTGATGCCCGCGACGAATAAGATGTTCGGTCAACATTTGCGCGGCCTGCATGTTATCCGGTCGCAGCGTATCGGCCTCGTCCAGGTAGCTGGCGCGTGAAGCAAACACCAGCGGTACGCCTTTTTCGGCGGCTCGCTCGCACAGCTCGCTGCCCACGCACGACGCCCCGGCGACGATCACCCCGTCTACCCCCTGGTTTAGCAGCATATCGAGCCGGGAGAGGAGCTGTTCGGCCTCGCGCCCGCCGTGCAGCAGAAAGACCATTCGCCCCTGCGCTTCAAGCGCTTCGGTTAACCCTGCGGTCAGCTCCGCATAGAACGGTGACGTCAGGTCGCGGACAATCAGGCCAATCACCCCGCTTTGCCCGCCGCGCAGCGCCGACGCCTGGCGATTACGCACAAAGCCCAACTGCTCAACCGCCTCGTTAACCCGCTGGCCGGTTGCGGGCGAGATACGCCCTTTCCCGCTCAGCACCAGAGAAACGGTGCTGACGGAAACCCCCGCCGCCAGCGCGACATCGTTGATGGTGATTTTTTTCGCTACAGCCATGTGTCGGCGTGACTCCCTGAAATGAGATCGGTAAAACGTTTTATCAATACGTTATCTTTATACTACCAGTCAAAGCCTGAGAATGTGATTTAGCGCGCACTAAACTTTGATAAAACGTTTTATCTTCTCGCAGCATTGAGGCAGACAAACTGATTTTAACAATAAAGGAGTCGTTTTATGACGGCGAAAGCAGCACAAAAAATATCGCTGTGGGAATTTTTCCAGCAACTGGGTAAAACCTTTATGCTGCCCGTGGCACTCCTCTCGTTCTGCGGGATCATGCTCGGGATCGGCAGCTCGCTAAGCAGTAAAGACGTCATCACGCTGATCCCGTTCCTCGGCGCGCCCGCGCTGCAGGCGATCTTTATCTGGATGAGTAAAGTCGGCTCCTTCGCCTTCAGTTTCCTGCCCGTCATGTTCTGTATCGCTATCCCGCTGGGCCTGGCGCGCGAGAACAAAGGCGTCGCGGCGTTTGCCGGGTTTGTGGGTTACGCGGTAATGAACCTTGCGGTCAACTTCTGGCTCACCGCAAAAGGCATTCTGCCTACCACCGATGCTGCGGTGCTGAAAGCCAACAACATTCAGAGCGTAATTGGCATTCAGTCTATTGATACCGGGATACTCGGGGCGGTGATCGCCGGGGTGATCATCTGGATGCTGCACGAGCGCTTCCACAATATCCGTCTGCCGGATGCCCTGGCCTTCTTCGGCGGCACCCGCTTTGTGCCAATTGTCACCCTGGTGGTGATGGGCCTGTTTGGTTTGATCATTCCGCTGATCTGGCCTGTCTTCGCGATGGGCATCAACGGCATTGGCCGCATCATTAACGGTGCGGGAGACTTTGGTCCGATGATCTTCGGCACCGGCGAGCGCCTGCTGCTGCCGTTTGGCCTGCAGCATATCCTGGTGGCCCTGATTCGCTTCACCGAAGCGGGCGGTACCATGGAGGTGTGCGGTCACGATGTGAGCGGCGCGCTGACCATCTTCCAGGCGCAGCTGAGCTGCCCGACCACCCACGGCTTCTCCGAAAGCGCAACCCGCTTCCTGTCTCAGGGTAAAATGCCGGCCTTCCTCGGCGGCCTGCCCGGCGCCGCGCTGGCGATGTACCACTGTGCACGCCCGGAAAATCGTCATAAAATTAAGGGCCTGCTGATCTCCGGTGTGATCGCCTGCGTCGTGGGCGGTACCACTGAGCCAATCGAATTCCTGTTCCTGTTCGTTGCGCCGGTGCTGTATCTGATTCACGCCGTGTTAACCGGTCTGGGCTTTACCGTGATGGCGGTGCTGGGCGTCACCATCGGAAACACCGACGGCAACGTGATCGACTTCGTGGTGTTCGGGATCCTGCACGGCCTGTCCACCAAGTGGTACCTGGTGCCGGTCGTGGCGGCTATCTGGTTCGCGGTGTACTACGGCATCTTCCGCTTTGCAATCACCCGCTTTAACCTGAAAACACCGGGTCGTGATGCGGATACCGCCACCAGCGTAGAACAAGCGGTTGCCGGGACCGTGGGTAAATCCGGCTACAACACCCCGGCCATCCTGGCGGCGTTGGGCGGTGCGGATAACATCACCTCTCTGGATAACTGCATTACCCGCCTGCGTCTGTCGGTGGCAGATATGTCGAAAGTCGATACCAACGCCCTGAAAGCCAACCGGGCTATCGGCGTGGTACAGCTTAATCAGCACAATTTGCAGGTGGTCATCGGCCCGCAGGTGCAGTCAGTGAAGGATGAGCTGGCCACCCTGATGCGAACAGTTGAAGCCTGATGCCTCAACCCCCTCGCCATGAGGGGGTTTTACGTTAAGGAATAAAGCATGTTTGATTTCTCAACCGTCGTGGATCGTCACGGCACCTGGTGTACGCAGTGGGACTACGTTGCGGACCGCTTTGGTGCAGCCGATTTGCTACCCTTCACCATCTCCGATATGGATTTCGCTACCGCCCCCTGCATTACCGACGCGCTGCATGAACGTATTAATCACGGCGTACTGGGTTACAGCCGCTGGAAAAATGACGAGTTCCTGGCCGCCATCGCGCACTGGTTCCAGCAGCGCTTTAACAGCCGGATTGATACTGAAAGCGTTGTGTATGGGCCTTCCGTCATCTATATGGTTTCCGAGCTGATACGGCTCTGGTCAACCCCTGGCGACGGCGTGGTGGTCCACACCCCGGCATATGATGCCTTTTACAAGGCCATTGAGGGCAATGCGCGTCACGTTGTGCCCGTTGAGATGCAAAAACAGCCGGCAGGCTGGCAAGGAAATATGGCTGCCCTTGAAGCCGCCCTGGCGAAACCCGAAAACAAAATTTTGCTGCTGTGCAGCCCGCAAAACCCCACCGGCAAGGTCTGGACGCGGGATGAACTGACGCACATGGCGGAGCTGTGCGCACGCTATGACGTGGCGGTTATCAGCGATGAAATCCATATGGACATGGTGTGGGGCGAACATCGTCACACGCCGTGGAGCAAAGTTGCGCGCGGCAAATGGGCGCTTCTTACTTCCGGCTCGAAAAGCTTTAATATCCCGGCGCTCACGGGCGCTTACGGCCTGATCGGCGATGAAGAGAGCCGAAACGGCTACCTCAGCGCGCTAAAAGGCCGCGACGGGCTCTCTTCCCCCGCCGTGCTGGCGCTGACGGCGCATATCGCTGCCTATCAGCAGGGAGCGCCGTGGCTGGATGCCTTACGCCATTATCTCGAAGAGAATTTGTCGTATATCGCTCGCGAATTAAACGGCGCTTTTCCGAATCTGAACTGGCAGCCGCCGGAAGCGACCTATCTGGCCTGGATTGACCTGCGTCCGCTGAACGTTGACGATCGGGCTCTGCAAAAGGTGCTGATCGAGCAGCAAAAGGTCGCCATCATGCCGGGATATACCTACGGAAAAGAAGGAAACGGTTTTGTGCGGCTTAACGCCGGCTGCCCGCGCAGCAAGCTGGAACAAGGGGTTCAGCGCCTGATTGCCGGCATTAACACGCTCCTGTAATCAATTTGCGCAACGGAATATTCCCTTGCGCAAATAGCTTTTTACCCCGTTTTGTTTTTATAATATGGCGCACTTTAACCAGAAAAGAGTGCGACCATGATTGATACACGCCTGCCTTTAACTGATATTCATCGTCACCTTGACGGTAACATTCGTGCCCAAACCATCCTCGATCTTGGCCGCCAGTTCAATTTAACGCTTCCCGCTCAGACGCTTGAGTCTCTGATCCCGCATGTACAGGTGACATCTAATGAACCGGACCTGGTCAGCTTCCTGAGCAAACTCGACTGGGGCGTGAAGATGCTGGCGTCCCTTGATGCCTGCCGCCGTGTGGCGTTTGAGAACATTGAAGATGCGGCCCGCAACGGCCTGCATTACGTTGAGCTGCGCTTCTCGCCGGGCTATATGGCAATGACCCACAACCTGCCCGTTGCGGGCGTGGTAGAAGCGGTCATTGAAGGCGTGCGTGAAGGCTGCAAGACCTTCGACGTTCAGGCCCGCCTGATCGGCATTATGAGCCGCACGTTCGGCGAAGCCGCCTGTCTGCAGGAGCTGGAAGCGCTGCTGGCCCATCGCGATGCCATCACCGCCGTCGACCTTGCCGGCGATGAGCTGGGCTTCCCGGGCAGTCTGTTCCTCTCCCATTTCAACCGCGCGCGCGATGCCGGCTGGCACATTACCGTGCATGCGGGTGAAGCGGCGGGCCCGGAAAGTATCTGGCAAGCCATCCGCGAGCTGGGCGCCGAGCGCATCGGTCATGGCGTGAAGGCGGTCGAAGATCGCGCCCTGATGGATTTTCTGGCGGAGCAGCGTATCGGGATTGAGTCGTGTCTGACGTCCAACATTCAGACCAGCACCGTCGCCTCACTTGACAAGCACCCGCTGAAAACCTTCCTCGAGCACGGCGTGCTGGCCTCGCTGAACACGGACGATCCGGCGGTACAGGGGGTAGATATTATCCACGAGTACAACATCGCCGCGCCGCAGGCGGGTCTGAGCCGCGATCAAATCCGCCAGGCGCAGATCAACGGCCTGGAAATTGCCTTCCTGACGCCTGCAGAGAAGCAGGCGCTGAAAGATAAAGTGGCTCGCGGTTAAGCATTTGCCGGGTGGCGGCTACGCCTTACCCGGCCAACATACATATTTAAACCTTATGCCAGACAGAGCGTGGCGCGATGTTTGGCAGATTCGATGCCCAGCTCAATCAGCTCCATGATCTGAATCGCCTGGCTGGCCGGAACCGGATTCTCCCCCGTTCCGTTCAGCGCATCGCGAACGGCCGCATAATACGCCGGATAATTCCCCGGGATTGTCAGCAGCGTTTCCTCGACCATCTCCTCACCTTCCACCCGCGTCACAACGCCGTCGCGCATGTCATAGCCCCAGTCTTCCTGCGGCAAGCGTTCGCCGTTTTTCAGGCGGTCCTCCTGCGGATCGAGACCAAACTTCACGTAGCTCCCGCGCGTGCCGTGAATAATGTACCGGGCCGACTCGGCGGCCGCGACCATCGTGCCGTGCAGCACAATCCGCCGCTGCGGGTAACTTAATACAGCGTGGAAGTAATCGGTTGTCTGCGCCCCCGGCCTGAGCTGGGCCAGATCGACCGTCATGCTCACCGGCAGACCAAAAAGATTTACGGCCTGATCCAGCAGATGCGGGGCTAAATCGTACCAGATGCCGCTGCCCGGCCCGGCCTGCTCGCGCCAGCGGTTGCGAACCTGCGGGCGGAAACGGTCGAAGTGCGATTCAAAAAAGGTAATCTCCCCTAACGTTCCTTCGCTCAGCAACGCTTTCACGGTCAGAAAATCGCTGTCCCAGCGGCGGTTGTGGAAAACCGACAGCAGCCTGCCCAGACCTTTTGCCAGCGCGTCCAGCTCGCGCGCCTGCGACAGCGTGACGGTAAAGGGCTTATCGACAACCACGTGCTTACCGGCTTCCAGCGCGGCCTTTGCCAGCGGAAAGTGGATATCGTTCGGCGTGGGGATAACGATTAAATCAATATTCGGATCGTTGAAAAGATGTTTAGGCTCAGAGACAACCGGCACGGAAGGCCAGTCGGCATGAACTTTAGCGGCATCGCTGCTGGATACCGCCGCCAGCGCCATCCCCGGCGTACCGGCTATCAGAGGCGCATGAAACGTTTTGCTCGCGTAGCCGTATCCAATTAGCCCGACGCGGATATTATCACTCATAGTGCCATCCTCTTTTATGACGTTCTTATTTCATACTGGCTAGTCTGGCTTTACCACAGATTAATAATGAGCCATATGACGTAAAATAGCAGGTTGTACCGGCTGTTTTTGTTACATAGTATTAACCTGCTGATTTTGTTTAAGGGAACCGTTCCCAAAGCCCTTGCCGCCGGGAAGCGCTCGCTGTAACATTTGCACCCAGTATTTATGGATAAAGTACAATTACGAATTATGACGTCAATAATTAATCGAATCATTGAATTAGCGGGATGGATTGTTCTTGGGGTATCGGTCATTTTGCTCGGCGTTGCCAGCCATATCGATAACTACCAGCCGCCGGAGCCTGTCACTGTCGCCCAACCTAAGTAACCGGTTACCGCAATAAAGAGTGACATAATATGTCAGTTACGTATTGCCAGCCCTGGTGAACACGGTTAACCTTCTCTTCCAGGCATCGTCTGATGCCTGAATTTCAGCAAAGAAAACTCCTAATTTCGTCACGTTACCTGAGTGGGCTGTTTACGTCTTTATTAATCCGTTTATTATTCGAACAAATTACCTTAACGGGTATTACTCACTTTTATATGGAAACTTATTAATATGACAGTTCAGGACTATTTATTAAAATTTCGCAAGATCAATTCGCTTGAGAGCCTGGAAAAACTGTTTGACCATTTGAACTACACCCTGTCGGATAATCAGGACATCATTAATATGTATCGCGCAGCTGACCATCGCCGTGCGGAGCTGGTCTCCGGCGGCCGTTTGTTCAACGTGGGCGAAGTGCCTAAATCCGTATGGCGTTACGTTTTATAAGAAAGTAGCCATCCGCGCGAAATGTTATATACTCTCCGCCCTGCAAACTGGCTGTACAACATTTCGCGCAGATTATGGGAGAGTTCATGACCGCAACGCCTGGAGAACGCATTGGAGGCTGGTTAATCGCCCCGCTGGCATGGCTGCTGGTTGCTTTATTAAGCGCATCACTTGCGCTGCTGCTGTATACCACCGCGCTGGTTACCCCTCATGCTATCCAGACCCTGATGTCGCAAAGCGTGCTGAATATTGCGCTGTGGTTTGTGTCTTTCGTTTTCGCGATAGGGATGTGGTACTACACGCTGTGGCTGACCATCGCCTTCTTTAAGCGCCGCAAGAGCGTGCCTAAGCACTACATTATCTGGCTGCTGATTTCGGTCCTGCTGGCGGTGAAGGCGTTTGCTTTTTCGCCCGTTTCTGACGCCCTGGCCGTTCGCCAGCTGCTTTTCCCGTTGCTGGCCGCCGCGCTGCTGGTGCCCTACTTCAAGCGTTCGACGCGGGTGAAAAAGACCTTCGTGAACCCGTAATAACCCTACAGATAACCTGTTGTCGCCTGCGTGGGTTTGTCCGATAATAGGCGGCTTTTTTATTTCAGGCTAAATAATGACCGATTACTTACTGCTCTTTGTCGGCACCGTGCTGGTGAACAACTTCGTTCTGGTGAAGTTCCTTGGCCTGTGTCCGTTTATGGGCGTTTCCAAAAAGCTGGAAACGGCTATGGGTATGGGGCTGGCGACAACCTTCGTTATGACGCTGGCGTCCATCTGCGCGTGGTGGATCGATACCTGGATCCTCATCCCGCTGGGGTTAACCTATCTCCGTACGCTGGCCTTTATTCTGGTTATCGCGGTGGTGGTGCAATTTACCGAAATGGTGGTGCGCAAAACCAGCCCGGCGCTCTATCGCCTGCTGGGTATCTTCCTGCCGCTGATCACCACCAATTGCGCCGTGCTGGGCGTGGCGCTGCTGAACATCAACCTTGGCCATAACTTTATGCAGTCGGCGCTGTATGGTTTTTCTGCGGCAGTCGGTTTCTCGCTGGTCATGGTGCTGTTCGCCTCTATTCGCGAACGCCTGGCAGCAGCGGATATTCCAGCGCCCTTCCGCGGTAACGCGATTGCGCTGGTGACCGCAGGTTTAATGTCTCTGGCCTTTATGGGCTTTAGTGGTCTGGTGAAGTTGTAATGAATGCTATCTGGATTGCCATCGCCTCTATCAGCGTTTTGGGGTTGGTGTTTGGCCTTATCCTGGGTTACGCCTCCCGCCGTTTCGCGGTAGAGGACGACCCTGTTGTTGAGAAAATCGACGAGCTTTTGCCGCAAAGCCAGTGCGGGCAGTGTGGCTACCCCGGCTGCCGCCCCTATGCCGAAGCGGTAGGCATTCAGGGTGAAAAAATTAACCGCTGTGCGCCCGGTGGCGAAGCGGTGATGCTGAAAATTGCGGCCCTGCTTAACGTCGATCCGCAGCCCGTTGACGGCGATGCAGAGGTGCAGGAGCCGGTACGCGCCCTGGCCGTGATCGACGAAGCGAACTGCATCGGCTGCACCAAATGTATTCAGGCCTGCCCTGTTGACGCCATTGTTGGCGCAACCCGCGCCATGCACACCGTAGTGGCGGATCTGTGCACCGGCTGTAACCTCTGCGTGGCCCCCTGCCCGACGCAATGTATCGAGCTGCGCCCGGTTGAAACGACTACCGAAAGCTGGAAGTGGGATCTTCAAACCATTCCGGTTCGCAATATTCCTGTGGAACAACATGCTTAAGTTATTTTCTGCTTTCAGAAAAGAGAAGATTTGGGACTTTGACGGCGGTATTCATCCACCGGAAATGAAAACCCAGTCCAACGGCACCCCGCTGCGTCAAATTCCTCTGGCGACGCGCTACGTCATGCCGCTCAAGCAGCACATCGGTGCCGAGGGTGAGCTGTGCGTGAAAGAAGGCGATACCGTGCTTCGCGGCCAGCCGCTGACCTTTGGTCGCGGACGTATGCTGCCGGTACACGCCCCGACCTCCGGTAAGGTGGCGGCCATCGCCCCTCATACGGTGGCTCATCCGTCAGCGCTCTCAGAACTGAGCGTAATTATTGAAGCCGACGGTGAAGACCGCTGGATCGATCGTGACGGCTGGAGCGACTACCGCTCCCACAGCCGCGAAGCGCTTATCGAGCGAATTCATCAGTTCGGCGTGGCCGGCCTGGGTGGCGCAGGCTTCCCAACCGGGGTCAAGCTGCGCGGCGGCGGCGATAACATTCAGACGCTGATTATTAACGCCGCCGAATGCGAACCGTACATCACCGCCGATGACCGTCTGATGCAGGATTGTGCCGCCCAGGTGGTGGAAGGTATCCGCATCCTCGCGCACATTCTGCAGCCGCGGGAAGTGCTGATTGGTATCGAAGACAATAAACCGCAGGCTATCTCTATGCTGCGCGCCGTGCTGGCCGGTAGCCATGATATCAGCCTGCGCGTCATTCCAACCAAGTACCCCTCTGGCGGCGCAAAACAGCTGACGCAAATACTCACCGGCAAGCAGGTTCCGCACGGCGGACGCTCTTCGGATATCGGCGTGCTGATGCAGAACGTCGGCACCGCGTATGCCGTGAAGCGCGCGGTGATTGACGGCGAGCCGTTAACCGAGCGCGTCGTGACGCTGACCGGTGAATCGGTCTCACGCCCGGGTAACGTCTGGGCGCGTCTGGGTACGCCGGTGCGTCATCTGCTGGAACAGGCTGAATTCTGCCCGGGCAGCGACCAGATGGTGATCATGGGTGGCCCCCTGATGGGCTTTACCCTGCCGTGGCTCGATGTGCCGGTAGTTAAAATCACCAACTGTCTGCTCGCGCCTTCACCGACCGAGATGGGCGAAGAGCAGGAAGAGAAAGGCTGCATTCGCTGTAGCGCCTGCGCCGATGCCTGCCCGGCGGATCTGCTCCCGCAGCAGCTGTACTGGTACAGTAAAGGCCAGCTGCACGATAAAGCAAAAGCCCATAATCTGGCCGACTGCATCGAGTGCGGTGCCTGCGCGTGGGTCTGCCCAAGCAACATTCCGCTGGTGCAATATTTCCGCCAGGAGAAGGCTGAGATTTATGCCATCTCGATGGAAGAAAAACGCGCCGCGGAAGCGAAAGCGCGCTTTGAAGCGCGTCAGGCGCGACTCGAACGCGAAAAAATCGCCCGTCAGGAGCGCCATAAGCAGGCCGCCGTTCAGCCTGGCGAGAAAGATCAGGATGCGATTAACGCCGCGCTGGCGCGCGTTCGCGAGAAAAAAGCGACCGCGGCGCAGCCTGTTGTTATTCCGGTAGGTGAGAAACCTGATAACAGCGAAGCGATTGCCGCGCGTGAAGCACGCAAGGCCGCAGCGCGCGCCCGTCAGGCTGAAAAAGCGCAAACGGCCGAGGCGGGTGCTGAAGTCGATCCGCGTAAAGCCGCCGTTGAAGCGGCGATTGCCCGCGCCAAAGCCCGCAAAGCCGGAGAGCAGCAGGTGGTCGTCGAACAGGAAGCGGTCGATCCACGCAAAGCCGCCGTTGAAGCGGCAATAGCTCGCGCCAAAGCCCGAAAAGCCGCGCAGCAGGCACCAGCGGCAGAATCAGAAGCAGAAGCACCACCGGTCGACCCGCGCAAAGCCGCCGTCGAAGCGGCAATTGCCCGCGCCAAAGCCCGTAAGGCAGCGCAGCAGGAAGAGCAACCGCAGGCCGCCAACGATGACCCGCGTAAGGCCGCCGTTGCCGCCGCCATCGCGCGCGTTCAGGCGAAGAAAGCCGCACAGAAAGCAGTTAACGAGGATTAAATGGTTTTCAGAATCGCAAGCTCCCCTTACACCCACAATCAGCGCCAGACGTCGCGCATTATGATGCTGGTCTGCCTGGCGGCACTGCCGGGCATTGCCGTCCAGTGCTGGTTTTTCGGCTGGGGAACCCTGTTCCAGATAATCCTGGGCTGTGCCAGCGCTCTGGCGGCGGAAGCCCTTGTGCTCAAGCTGCGCAAGATTCCCGTTGCCCGCATTCTTGCCGACAACTCCGCGCTGCTGACCGGCCTGCTGCTGGCCATCAGTATCCCGCCGTTTGCACCGTGGTGGATGGTGGTTCTCGGGACCGTTTTCGCCGTGATCATTGCCAAACAGCTGTATGGTGGCCTGGGCCACAACCCGTTTAACCCGGCGATGATTGGCTATGTGGTGCTGCTGATCTCCTTCCCGGTGCAGATGACCAGCTGGCTGCCGCCGCACGAGATTGCGGCCACGGTTCCGGGCTTTATGGATGCCCTGCACGTTATTTTCACCGGCCATACGGCGCTCGGCGCTGATATGAACGCGCTGCGTATGGGCGTGGACGGCATTAGCCAGGCTACGCCTCTCGATACGTTTAAAACGTCCCTGCATGCCGGGAACAGCGTTGAGCAGATTATGAAATCTGCTATCTACAGCGGCATGCTGGCCGGTGCTGGCTGGCAGTGGGTCAACCTGGCGTATCTGCTGGGCGGGCTGTTCCTGCTGCAGCAAAAAGCCATTCGCTGGCATATTCCGGTCAGCTTCCTCGTGACGCTGACGGTCTGCGCCACGCTGGGATGGGTATTCTCTCCTGAATCACTTGCCAGCCCGCAGATGCACTTGCTCTCTGGGGCGACCATGCTGGGCGCCTTCTTTATCCTGACGGATCCGGTTACGGCATCAACGACTAACCGCGGGCGCCTGATCTTCGGCGCGCTGGCTGGGCTTCTGGTATGGCTCATCCGCAGCTTTGGCGGATACCCGGACGGCGTGGCCTTTGCCGTCCTGCTCGCCAACATTACCGTTCCGCTCATCGACTATTACACGCGTCCGCGCGTGTACGGCCATCGCTAAGGGTTTTGCCATGCTAAAAACGATGCAAAAACACGGCGTCACGCTGGCTGTCTTCGCCGCGGTTCTGACGGGCCTGACGGCCCTGGTCAATGCGTTGACTAAAACCACGATAGAAGAGCAGGCCACGAAGCAGCAAAAAGCGCTGTTCGATCAGGTGATCCCGTCCGATTTCTACGATAATGACCTGCAAAAAAGCTGCTTTGTGGTAGACGCGCCGCAGCTTGGGAAAGGTACGCACCGCCTCTTTATCGCCCGCAAAGGCGATAAACCGGTAGGCGCGGTCATGGAAGCGACGGCGCCCGACGGCTATTCCGGCGCCATTCAGCTGCTCGTCGGCAGCGATTTCTCGGGCACGATACTGGGCACCCGCGTGACGGAACATCATGAAACGCCGGGTCTTGGCGACAAAATTGAAACCCGCCTGAGCGACTGGATCCTGCACTTCGCCGGTAAAGTTATTCATGGCGAAGGGGATACCGCGTTTGCGGTGAAGAAAGACGGCGGCGAGTTCGACCAGTTCACCGGCGCGACCATCACGCCGCGCGCGGTGGTGAACGCCGTAAAACGAGCCGGGCTGTATGCTGAAACGCTGCCCGCGCAAATCAACAATCTTCCGGCCTGTGAGGAGTAATCATGAGCCAGGTTAAAGAAGTTATCGTCCAGGGATTGTGGAAGAACAACTCCGCGCTGGTACAGCTTCTGGGGATGTGCCCGCTGCTGGCGGTGACGTCCACCGCCACCAACGCGCTCGGTCTGGGTCTGGCGACCACGCTGGTGCTGACCCTGACCAACCTCTCCATCTCTGCCCTGCGCCGCTGGACGCCGTCGGAAATACGTATTCCGATTTACGTCATGATCATTGCATCGGTGGTCAGTATCGTCCAGATGCTGATTAACGCCTACGCGTTCGGCCTGTACCAGTCGCTTGGGATCTTTATTCCCCTGATCGTCACCAACTGTATCGTGGTCGGTCGTGCGGAAGCCTTCGCGGTGAAAAACAGCCCGGCCATGTCGGCGCTGGATGGTTTTTCCATTGGCATGGGCGCCACGTGCGCCATGTTCGTGCTGGGCTCGCTGCGCGAGATCCTAGGGAACGGTACGCTGTTTGACGGCGCGGACGCGCTGCTCGGCGGCTGGGCCAAAGCGCTGCGCATTGAAGTGTTCCATACCGATACGCCATTCCTGCTGGCTATGCTGCCGCCTGGCGCGTTCATTGGCCTTGGCATGATGCTGGCGATAAAATACCTGATTGATGAAAAACGTAAGCGCCGCGCGGCAGAGCGCAGCGTCCAGGAAGGGATACCCGGGAAGGCCACATGAATAAAGAAAAGCGCATTGCGATCCTGACCCGTCTGCGGGACGAGAACCCGCACCCGACGACGGAGCTGAATTTTACCTCCCCGTTTGAGCTGCTGATCGCCGTGTTGCTCTCTGCACAGGCTACCGACGTGAGCGTCAATAAAGCAACCGCCCTGCTCTATCCGGTTGCCAATACGCCGAAGGCCATGCTGGAGCTGGGCGTGGAAGGCGTGAAGTCCTACATCAAAACCATCGGCCTGTTTAACAGCAAAGCCGAGAACGTCATTAAGACCTGTCGGATCCTGCTCGAGCAGCACGGGGGCGAAGTGCCGGAGGACCGCGCAGCGCTGGAAGCCCTACCTGGCGTGGGGCGCAAAACGGCGAACGTGGTGCTTAACACCGCGTTTGGCTGGCCCACTATCGCCGTTGATACGCATATTTTTCGCGTGTCTAACCGGACGAACTTTGCGCCGGGGAAAAATGTCGAGCAGGTCGAAGAGAAGCTGTTAAAAGTGGTCCCCGCCGAATTTAAGGTTGATTGCCATCACTGGCTGATTCTGCACGGGCGTTATACCTGCATTGCCCGTAAGCCTCGCTGCGGCTCCTGCATTATTGAAGATCTCTGCGAATACAAAGAAAAAGTCTATTCCTGATTATCCAACCCCTTACCAAAAGAAGGGTAATCGCATGCTCTTCTTTTGGCCGTTATTTGTTCGACATTCAATTCCCCTGACCTGTCACTTGTTCGGTCGTTTAACGCTCAAACAGGTTAATAGTTTTTTCATAGCCAAAAATTTCTATACATCTGTGATCGCGATCACCCTGATAACTTCATGTTGATTTTTTGTTGTCAAAGTCTACCTAAACCCTCTGTGGCATAAGATATCTCCGACTAAAAACCGAAGATAAGACCAGTGTTTTTTCAGATTATGGGCTATATGACTGGAACAAACGGCAAATAGCAGAACATATCGCCAAAAGCCGGTAATGAAGGGTAATTACCAGACGAAAAAACTACCTTTACTCATCGTATGAAATTTAACGCTGAATAACATTTATGTGAACCGACGATTATACCACTCCAGATATATGTAACAGATTATTACAAACGTATTGCCAGATGGGACAGGATAGTGAACATTACCCGCCGTTTCTCCTCCCAATATAACTATAAGGCGGATGGGCTACGGCCTTCACGCGATGAACACCCCCGTTAATATGGGATGTAAAAAAAGAGGTATATGTGTCGACTGCAAACAATAAACCAACAGATGAAAGCGTGAGTCTTAACGCTTTTAAACAACCTAAAGCGTTCTATCTCATCTTCTCAATCGAGTTATGGGAGCGTTTTGGTTATTACGGCCTGCAAGGGATCATGGCGGTTTACCTGGTAAAACAGCTGGGTATGTCCGAAGCCGATTCCATCACCCTGTTCTCTTCCTTCAGTGCTCTGGTGTACGGCCTGGTCGCTATCGGCGGCTGGCTGGGTGATAAAGTTCTCGGAACGAAACGCGTCATCATGCTGGGTGCCATTGTCCTGGCGATTGGCTATGGCCTGGTTGCATGGTCAGGGCACGATGCCGCTGTGGTGTATATGGGTATGGCGACGATTGCCGTCGGTAACGGTCTGTTCAAAGCGAACCCGTCTTCCCTGCTCTCTACCTGCTATAACAAAGACGATCCGCGTCTGGACGGTGCATTCACCATGTACTACATGTCCATTAACATCGGTTCGTTCTTCTCTATGCTGGCAACCCCATGGCTGGCGGCGAAATTCGGCTGGAGCGTGGCGTTCGCGCTGAGCTTCGTCGGTATGCTGATCACCGTGGTGAACTTCCTGTTCTGCCGCAGCTGGGTTAAAGATTACGGTTCAAAACCGGACTTCGAGCCTGTGCACATGGGCAAACTGCTGGCGACCATCGTGGGCGTGGTGATCCTTGCCGCAATCGCTACCTGGCTGCTGCACAACCAGGGTATCGCACGTGCGGTTCTGGGCGTGGTTGCACTGGGTATCGTGGTTATCTTTGCGAAAGAAGCATTCGCCATGCAGGGGGCTGCCCGTCGCAAGATGATCGTGGCGTTCATTCTGATGCTGGAAGCGATTATCTTCTTCGTCCTGTACAGCCAGATGCCAACCTCTCTGAACTTCTTCGCGATTCGTAACGTTGAGCACTCTATTCTGGGCATCGCGTTCGAACCCGAGCAGTATCAGGCGCTGAACCCGTTCTGGATCATGATCGGTAGCCCGATTCTGGCCGCTATCTATAACAAGATGGGCGATCGTCTGCCGATGCCGCACAAGTTCGCTATCGGCATGGTGCTGTGCTCCGGCGCGTTCCTGGTGCTGCCGCTGGGTACCAAATTTGCCACCGACGCGGGTATCGTGTCCGTTAACTGGCTGATCCTGAGCTACGCGCTGCAGTCTATCGGCGAGCTGATGATCTCCGGTCTGGGTCTGGCAATGGTTGCACAGCTGGTTCCACAGCGTCTGATGGGCTTCATTATGGGTAGCTGGTTCCTGACCACGGCCGGTGCGGCAATTATCGCCGGTAAGATTGCGAACCTGATGGCTGTGCCGGAAAACGTCACCGACCCGCTGGTCTCTCTGAGCGTCTACGGTACCGTGTTCATGCAGATTGGTATCGCTACTGCGGTTATTGCTGTCCTGATGCTGCTGACCGCTCCGAAACTGAATCGTATGACTCAGGATGACGACAAAACAGCTGAAGCGACCAAAACCGCTACCGCGTAATATTATTGAGAAACGACGAGCCGCTAATGCATATTAGCGGCTTTTTTTTTATCCTTTCGCGCACTAACATAGCTGAAACCTCAGCAAAAAGGAGTTACCGATGAAACTGTTCTACAAACCGGGCGCGTGCTCTCTTGCTTCCCATATCACCCTGCGCGAGAGCGGCAAAGATTTCACGCTGGATGGCGTTGATCTGATGAAAAAACGTCTGGAAAACGGCGATGACTATCTTGCCATTAACCCGAAGGGACAAGTTCCGGCGCTCTTGCTGGATGATGGTACTCTGCTGACCGAAGGTGTCGCGATTATGCAGTTCCTGGCCGATAGCGTGCCGGATCGCCAGCTGCTGGCGCCGGTCAGCACGATTTCGCGCTACAAGACGCTGGAATGGCTGAACTACATTGCGACCGAACTGCACAAAGGCTTTACGCCGCTGTTCCGTCCGGATACGCCGGAAGATTTCAAACCAACCCTGCGTGCCCTGCTGGAGAAAAAGCTCCAGTACGTCAACGCATCGCTCAAGGACGATCAGTGGATTGGCGGGTCGCGCTTCACGATTGCCGATGCGTATCTCTTCACCGTGCTGCGCTGGGCGCGCGCGGTTAAGCTGAATCTCGAAGGGTTAGACCATATCGCATCGTATATGAAACGCGTGGCGGAGCGCCCTACGGTGGCTGCGGCGCTGAAAGCGGAAGGGTTGAACTAACCGAGCGGCCTGTGTTGCCGGGTGGCGCTGCGCTTACCCGGCCTACAAATTCCGTAGTCCCGTGCAAGCGCAGCGCGGACGGTGTCTAAAGCTGCGTTGCGCTGAAATAGTGCTCCGGCTTCGCGATACGATCCTGTGCCGCAACCACCTGCAGTTCATATTCCTGCATCGCTTTCGTCGCAATCATGATTTCATACACTGCCGCTGTGACATGCTCCAGCGCGTCGCGCAGCGTTGCCCCCTGCAGCAGTTTAACCAGCAGCAGACCGCTGGTGACATCACCAACTCCTACCGGCTGCCGCACGCCAAAATCCACCAGCGGACGGCTGATATGCCAGGCGTCGTCTTTCGTCACCAGCAGCATCTCAAAACGTTCCTGGCTCATCCCCGCGCGCGCGAGGTGTTTTACCAGTACAACCTCTGGCCCCTGGGCTATCAGCTCACGAGACGCGCTTACCGCCTCTTCCACGCTGTTCACCGGACGCTCGCAGAGAATTTCCAGCTCGACCAGGTTTGGCGCAATGATATCGCTGGCGGGCAGCGCATGGCGGACGTGGAACTCGGCAACGCCAGGTGCCACGATGCAGCCTTTTTCCGGATGCCCCATGACCGGGTCGCAGAAGTATTTTGCCGACGGGTTTGCTGCTTTCACCTGGCGGACGATGCCGAGGATATGCTCCCCCTGCTCCGCCGAGCCCAGGTAACCGCTCAGTATGGCGTCACAGCGCTTGAGCTGGTCGATATCGGCAATCCCCTGCACAACCTCGGTGAGGTGCGAAGGCGGCATCACGCAGCCGGTCCATTTGCCGTACTGCGTGTGGTTGGAAAACTGCACGGTATTGAGGGGCCAGACGTTGACGCCGAGGCGGCGCATCGGGAATTCCGCTGCGCTATTGCCAGCATGTCCAAAAACAACGTGGGACTGAATGGCGAGGATGTTCTTCATTTTTTGCTTACCAAACCCTGAAAAAACAAAAAGGGGCGTGGTTTCCCACGCCCCTCGAGACTGTTAATTATTTCCAGCAGACAAGGCAGTAATTTTTCTTACCGCGACGCAGCAGAGTGTAGCGGCCATACAGACGGTCGCCGTCAACGAAGGTGTATTCCGGGTCAGCCTGTTTTTCACCGTTGATGGTGATCGCGTTAGAGGCGATGGTTTTACGCGCCTGACCGCGGGAAGGCTGCAGCTCAGAGTCCACCAGCGCCTGCATCAGGTCCGCCCCTTTTTCCATCTCAACCATTGGCACGCCGTCCTGCGCCAGCTGTTCGAAGTCCGCTTCGCTCAGATCGCTCAGGGTACCGTTGAACAGGCTTGCTGTAATGCGTTTTGCCGCGGCCAGACCGTCTTCACCGTGGACCAGTTTGGTCACTTCATCCGCCAGCACGTACTGAGCACGTGGCGCTTTACCGCTGTTCTTGTCTTCTTCTTCCAGAGCATTGATTTCTTCAATGTCCATAAAGGTGAAGAACTTCAGGAAGAGGTAAACATCGGCGTCCGCCGTGTTGATCCAGAACTGGTAGAATTTGTACGGGCTGGTTTTCTTCGGATCGAGCCATACCGCGCCGCCTTCAGTTTTACCGAATTTGGTGCCGTCTGCTTTGGTGATCAGCGGAACGGTCAGACCAAAGACCTGGTTCTGATGCAGGCGACGAGTCAGATCGATACCGGAGGTAATGTTACCCCATTGGTCAGAACCGCCAATCTGCAGGGAAACACCGTGCAGTTTGTTCAGGCAGGCAAAGTCATACCCCTGCAGCAGGTTGTAAGAGAACTCGGTGAAGGAGATACCCTGGTCGTCACGGTTCAGACGCTGCTTCACGGCTTCTTTGTTAATCATCTGGTTAACAGAGAAGTGCTTGCCGATGTCACGCAGGAAGGTCAGCACGTTCATGCTGCCAAACCAGTCGTAGTTGTTTGCGGCAATCGCGGCGTTATCACCACAGTCGAAGTCGAGGAACGGTGCAACCTGTTTGCGGATCTTATCCACCCACTCCTGCACGGTATCTTCGGTATTCAGCTTACGCTCGGCGGCTTTAAAGCTTGGGTCGCCAATCAGACCGGTCGCGCCGCCCACCAGGGCAACAGGCTTATGGCCTGCCATCTGGAAGCGTTTCAGGCATAACAATGGAACAAGATGCCCCAAATGCAAGCTGTCAGCGGTGGGATCGAAGCCGCAATAGAGCGCGATCGGGCCTTGCGCCAGTCGCTCTGCTAACGCTTCCTCGTCCGTCACCTGGGCCACGAGGCCCCGCTCTTGCAATTGTTTAATCAAGTTACTGCTTGCCATCAAATTCTCCATGTATAAACGACTGCACCTTTGCCGGTACACGACTTTTCGCCTGATGCGAAAGGACCATAGAATAAAGCGCAAGCGCGGTGTGCGCTAGCGCTTAAATCAACAAATTTCGGGGATTACGGTGCCAGTCTGTCGATTTTCCAGCCGCCATTCTCACGCTGGTATAAAAAGCGGTCGTGCAGGCGATGTTCGCCGCCCTGCCAGAACTCCATCTGCTCAATCGGGATACGGAAACCGCCCCAGAAACTCGGCAGAGGAATTTCACCCTGCTGGAACTTCTGCTTTAGCTCGAGGAATTTACTTTCCAGCACGCCGCGGGCAGAAATGCGGCTGGACTGTTTTGATACCCAGGCGCCAATCTGGCTGTCACGCGGACGGCTGTGGAAATATTTCACCACTTCCAGCGTCGAGAGACGTTCCGCTTTGCCTGTCACCATCACCTGACGTTCCAGCATGTGCCAGGGGAACAGAAGACTGATACGCGGATTGTTTTCTAAATGATGCGCTTTGCGGCTGCCCAGGTTGGTATAGAACACCAGTCCTTTCTCGTCATAATGCTTGAGCAATACGATGCGCTGATACGGTTGGCCGTTTTCATCTACCGTCGCGACAACCATCGCCGTTGGGTCGGCAAGTTTCGCTTCGCAGGCCTGCTTCAGCCAGCGTTCAAAAAGCACGAGGGGTTCAGCGGGAAGGTCCTGACGGCGCAGGCCGCCTTTGGTGTATTCACGGCGCAGATGCGCAATTTGCTGCAGTTCGTCGTTATCTGACATGGCGTTAGCTGACATTGAGATTGGGTGGCGCTATTGTGCGCCGCCCCTGTGAAAATCTCAACGCTTCGGGTTTTCGAGCTGGCAATTATTCAGCACAATACGGTCGCGTTTGTAGACCGTGGCGCTGTCGCCTTTTGACCAGAACACATAGATACCGTCGGTATAGCGCGCGCCGGAGGCCGACATCCCCTGCTTCAGCGTCAACAGCTTATTGTCGTAAACAAAGCTGGCTTCCTGGCGCGGATTATTCAGCTTCACGGTCAGCGGTTTTTCGTCGCAGCGATACTCCAGCGTATCGGTCTGCATGCGCTCAACGAGTTGGTTATAGACGCTGCATCCTGACAGCAATAAAGGGGCGGCAATAAGAAGAAGTTTTTTCATGGGCGTATTCCGAAGACTTTCCTGGTCCTGGAGGGCATGCCTGCCCTCCTGTTTCATTCCATTCTAACGACGACGCGCCGCGCTGAATTTCAGTTAACTCTGATTATGACGCGGATTGGCCGGGAAGATCGCCCCGAGAACGCTCGCCTCGTGCGCGCCGGTTACCGAGGGCAAGTTGCCCGGCAGTCCGGCAATGGTGCGCCAGGCAAGCCAGGCGAAGGCCAGCGCTTCCATGTCATCCCCACTGATGCCGGCTTCATCGGTCGTCGATACTTCGGTACCCGGCAGTAGCCCTGCCAGACGCGCCATCACCAGCGGGTTGCGGCTTCCGCCACCGCACACCAGCAGGCGTTCACATCCGCCGCTGAGAAGCACCTGTTCGGAGATCGACACGGCCGTGAGCTCAGCAAGCGTCGCCTGAACATCCTGCGGCGCGAGTGCCGGGAATGGCGCCAGCTGGCGCTCAAGCCAGCTTAAATTGAAGTATTCACGTCCCGTGCTTTTCGGCGCCGGTAAGGCAAAATAAGGATCGCTCAGCATGGACTGCAACAGCGGGATAATCACTTTCCCCTCGCTCGCCCACTCCGCGTTTTTATCATACGGCTGGCCGCACTGACGCCAGATCCAGGCATCCATCAGCATATTGCCGGGGCCGGTATCGTACCCGCGGACCGGCTGCCCCGGGATAAGCATCGACAGATTAGCAATCCCGCCAATGTTGAGCACCATCCGCCGCTCTGTTGGGTGTGCCAGCAACGCCTGATGGAACGCCGGGACCAGCGGCGCCCCCTGACCGCCAAGCGCAATGTCGCGACGGCGAAAATCGCCGACCACCGTGACGCCCGTTTTCGCCACAATCTGGTTGTTATCGCCGATTTGCAGCGTATGCGGGGCATCGCCGACGGGCTCATGCCAGACCGTTTGTCCGTGACATCCAATGGCCACTACATCCTGCGGACGAAGATGTTCTTTTTGCATCAAAGCCTGCACCGCATCCGCAAACAGCGCCCCCAGGCGAACATCGAGTTGTCCAAGCTGGGAGAGGGTCAGCTGCTGCCCCTGACAGATACTCAGAATATCCTCTTTCAGTGAAATGGGGATTGGCCAGGTCAGGCTCGCCTGCTGCGCCACCATGTTTTCGTCAATGGCGGCCAGAACGACATCTACTCCATCCAGACTGGTGCCTGACATCACCCCAATGTAGCGACCCGATTTCATGCGCTTTCCTTACGTTGCGTGGGCTAAGGATATCCACTCAACCATAAACGGCGCCGCTTTGCCATCCGGCGATAATATTTTTTAACAATGTCAGACGGGTAGCACGGGCGGATCCTGTTTATGTCTCGTTAAGTCAAATTCAAGTACAATTTTCCTATTGTTAGTGCAAAGATATGAACTATGGCCCCTTATGCCATATAATTTAGCCATTACGGATGCCCCCGATGGGGCGTTTTTGGTGAACAGGAGATTCAAATGATTTTACGTGTACTGGGCGTTTCGCTGATTGGTTTAACTCTGGCTGGCTGTGTGAACGACAGTTCACTCTCTGGCGACGTTTACAGCGCTTCTGAAGCGAAACAGGTTCAGAACGTGACTTACGGTACCGTTGTTAACGCACGCCCTGTACAGATTCAGGGTGGCGATGAAAACAACGTGATGGGCGCCATCGGCGGCGCCGTTCTGGGTGGTTTCCTGGGTAACACCGTTGGCGGCGGTACTGGCCGCTCTCTGGCGACGGCCGCAGGCGCCGTTGCAGGTGGTGTAGCGGGCCAGGGCGTTCAGGGTGCGATGAACAAAACTCAGGGCGTAGAGCTGGAAATTCGTAAAGACGACGGCAGCACTATCATGGTTGTACAGAAACAAGGCAGCACCCGCTTCTCTGCAGGCCAGCGTGTTGTTCTGGCAAGCAACGGTAGCCAGGTGACCGTTTCCCCACGTTAATAAAAAGTGGATGTGGTCATTCGACCACATCCATTTACAATATATATCACTCTCACAAATATATTTACAAAATACATTCACCCCATCAATTATTAATCACACCGTATATTGTTTCTGCGCAAAGTATTTATTGCACTAATTGTTTAGACTGTTCGCAATTACCTTTTCTTCATTGATCATAATTTTGTCAGAAACCAATATGCTTGCGAACCGTCGTTCTCAAAAGAGTCGTTATATCGCGTTCTGCCTCGGCTGCATTGTTGTCATCGGGATATTACAAACTCTATTTTTAAAACTCGTTGAACGGGTTCCTTCCTTTTCACCGCTTTTATTCCCTACGCTCATCATTTTCTTGCTGGTGTTTCACCTGTTTATTGCCTGTTTTATGGCGATGAAATACTGGTGTGACAGAAGACGCATATATCTGATAGCGATCGCTTTCGCCTTTGCCGGTTCGGCATTGCTGATGGTTGGAACGCTGTCCAGCTTCCCAGCCTGGCTCGACCTCTATCAGTTCAACGTCGTGAACTACAACGATGCGATGATCTACTATATGTTCCGCCATCTTTTAATGGCGGTGCTGATAATCATTGCAGCAATACTCTATACCACGCGCGATTATCCCGTTTCCCGGCTGGCGCATATCTCCATTGTGAGCGGTGCATTTCTCTTTACCGCCTGCACAGTGGGCCTGGCCTGGATCTATTCCAGCCATTCACCACTGTTATCCATTGACCTGGTTGATAACGAAACCCGTCAGTTTATGGTTCTCTGGAGCCAGTTCATTAATATTTCTTTAATTGTCCTGTGGGTGGTGACATTAGCAACGCTGATGTTTGTCACGCGCGTGCGCAATTTATTCTGGGTGGGCGGTAATTTTCTTTGCGTCTGCTATATCGTCACGCTATCAATGCTGCTCGCGGGCGGACATGCCGAAGATATATCCTGGTATCGCGCCCGGTTATTTGAAACGGTCGCCACGCTGCTGATTATTTTTGTGCTGCTCTACGATGTCTTCAGGCTGTATCGCGATTCGCACGTAAAGTATCAGCAGTCCTATCAGAACTCGATCCGCGACCCGCTTACGCGCCTTTATAACCGCAGTTATTTCTATGAATCGTTAAACCAGGCGCTGGATATCGCCAAAGCCAACCGCCCTGTCTCCGTCATCGTCAGCGATCTCGATCGCTTCAAGCGTATCAATGACACCTACGGGCATCTCCAGGGCGACAAAGTCCTGCAGTTTGTCGCCAACCTGCTGATGGATTCCGTGCGCCCGCAGGACATCGCAGCGCGCATAGGGGGGGAAGAGTTTGTTCTGATGCTGGCTAACACCTCACCAGAGGCGGCATTCCAGGTGGCGGAACGCATACGGTTAAATCTGAGCAGCTTCGATAGCGCCAGCAGCGGGGGGCAGTTACCGGAGCCGATCACCATCAGCATGGGAGTGTTTACGGCAACGTCATCGGCGATAACCGCGGAAACGTGCGTGGAGAATGCCGACAAAGCGATGTATGAAGCGAAAGAGACAGGTCGAAATCGTGTGGTCGTCTTTAAGTAAAAAAAAGGCCTTGCTGCTGCAAGGCCTTGTTGTTCGTCAGTCGCGCGACTGCAGCTCATGGATGTTTTGCTCAAGGCGTCCAATGAGGCTGATGAGCATCTCCAGCTCCGCCGGTGAAACGCCTGACAGGATTTCACCGCGCGTTTTGGTGATCACGGCTTCCATTTCAGTGATGATAGGCGCCGCTTTCTCGGTAAGCTTAATCCGCTTAGCGCGACGATCGCTGGCGCAGGTTTGCCGGGAGATCAACCCCTTCTCTTCCAGCTGGTCAAGCGTGCGCACCAGCGACGGTTGCTCAATCCCTATCGCTTTTGCCAGCTGAATTTGCGACTGATCGGGCGGCAGCTGGTGAATGTTATGCAGCGTGACCCAATGCGTCTGTGTTAATTCCAGAGGTTTCAGGCGATGGTCAATCAGAGCACGCCAGACGCGTACCAACCTTGCCAGATCAGAACCTAATGGCGATTCCAATTTCATCTCCTTATAATTAGCTTGCTAAGTTATTATACTGATTTTAGAATAGTGTGCAGCATTTGTATTGCCAAAACAAATGCAATACTGCATTCATCGAACTTAAAAGTATGACTTACACTGAATTGTGATGCTTCATCATACTAAGACAAGCCAACGCGGCATTCTGTTCACTGCAAAGGATTTCTGCCCGTGACGTTTTTTCATCGCTCAGAGGGTTTACCCCTTCAGGACCTGATCTTCGGTGCGTCAGTCTACTTTCCTCCCCTGTTTAAAGCCGTTCTGGTGGGCTTTATTCTCTGGCTCATCGCACATCGTCTGCTTCGCGACTGGATGTACTCCGGCGAAATCTGGCATCCCATGTTGATGGATCTTTCCCTGTTTGCCCTCGCCGTATGCGCGGGCCTTGCTGTCTTGACGGTGTGGTGACTATGCCCCTGAAAACGCTGAAGTACTTTTCCACCCTGTTTGTTCTTGCCCTCGCGCTGGTTGCGGGCTGGTGGATGTGGAATTTTTATATGCAGTCGCCCTGGACACGCGACGGCAAAATTCGCGCTGAACAGGTCAGCATCACCCCTCAGGTATCGGGAAGTATCACGACGCTGCTCGTTAAGGATAACCAGTACGTTAAAAAGGGTGATGTTTTATTCCGTATCGACGATACCCCGTACCACATCGCGATTCTGAATGCCGAGGCGCAGCTGGCGAAAGCCCAGTCTGACCTGGCGAAAGCCAACAACGAGGCCAACCGCCGCCGGCATTTATCGCAAAATTACATTTCTGCGGAAGATTTAGACACTGCTAATATCAACGTGAAGGCTATGCAGGCGAGCGTCAACGTCGCCGAAGCCACGCTAAAACAGGCTCAGTGGGAGCTGACGCAAACTGTTATCACCGCACCAGTTGATGGCTGGGTGACCAACCTTTCCGCCCGCGTCGGGAACTATGCCACCACAGGACAACCCGTGTTTGCCCTCGTCGACAGCCACTCCTTCTACGTCGTGGGCTATTTTGAAGAGACCAAGCTCCGTCATATCCGCGAGGGGTCGCCTGCCGCGATAACGCTTTACAGCGGCTCGCAAAAGTTACAGGGTCACGTATCCAGCATTGGTCGGGCCATTTACGACCAAAGCGTTGAAACGGATTCAGGGCTGGTGCCGGACATTAAGCCGAACGTCCCCTGGGTGCGCCTGGCCCAGCGCGTTCCGGTTCGCGTGGAGTTTGATCGTTTACCGCAGGACATCACTCTGGTATCCGGCACCACCTGCACCGTCTCCATTGGAACCGGCGAGTGAAGCTGCCGGTTTTCTCCTGGCAAAACACGCCGTGGATGAAAGCGACGCGCTCCCAGTGGCGCTATGCGCTGCGAAATGGCATCGCCATGTGCCTTGCGCTGACCGTCGCCTATTACCTGAACCTGGATGAGCCCTACTGGGCGATGACGTCTGCGGCGGTGGTGAGTTTTCCCACGGTCGGCGGGGTGATCAGTAAAAGCCTTGGCCGCATCGCAGGCAGCCTGCTGGGCGCCACCGCGGCGTTAATTATCGCCGGCCATACGCTGAACGACCCGTGGCTATTCCTGCTGAGCATGGCGGCATGGCTGGGATGCTGTACCTGGGCCTGCGCCCATTTTACCAATAACGTCGCCTACGCCTTCCAGCTGGCGGGCTATACCGCCGCCATTATTGCCTTTCCGGTGGTTAACGTGCTCGACACCACCGAGCTGTGGGATATCGCTCAGGCGCGCGTCTGTGAAGTCATTGTCGGGATCCTCAGCGGCGGCTTCATGATGATGATCCTGCCCAGCACCTCCGACGGCACTGCGCTCATCACCGCGCTGAAAACGATGCATGCCCGCTTGCTGGAGCATGCGAGCCTGCTGTGGCAACCCGTTACCAGCGATGACATCCGCCTCGCGCATGAAAAGGTTATCGGGCAGATCCTGACGATGAATCTGCTGCGTATTCAGGCCTTCTGGAGCCACTACCGATTTCGCCGCCAGAACACCCTGCTTAATTATTTACTGCACCAGCAGCTGCGCATGACCAGCGCAATCTCCAGCCTGCGCCGGATGCTGCTCAACTGGCCAACGCCCCCTGAAAACACCCGGGCCGTGATTGAAACGCTACTCGCGGCCCTTGCGCGCCCGGATGCAGACACCTACACGATCGCGCGGATTATCGCCCCGCTCGCCCCGGTTGATGAGTACGACTACCGCCATCGCGCCTTCTGGCAGCGTCTGAACTACTTTTGCCGGCTCTACCTGCGCAGCAGTCGCTGGATTAATGCGGTCGAGAATGCGACCCCGTTGACAGAATTTAACGTTCCAGGCAGCCCGGCGCTTGCACGGCATACCGACTATCTGGAAGCGCTGTGGAGCGGTTTTCGCACCTTCTGCGCGCTGATGCTGGTGGGTGCGTGGAGCATCACCACGCAGTGGGAATCCGGTACGGCGGCCCTGACGCTTGCCGCCATCAGCTGCGTGCTTTACTCCGTCGCGGCCTCGCCGTTCAACTCCCTGACGCTCCTGCTGCGCACGCTGGTGCTGCTGTCGCTGTTCAGCTTCGTGGTGAAGTTTGGCCTGATGGTGCAGATAAGCGATCTGTGGCAGTTCCTGCTGTTCCTGTTCCCCCTGTTAACCACTATGCAGCTTCTGAAGCTGCAAATGCCTAAACTGGCGGGTCTCTGGGGACAGCTGATTGTCTTTATGGGTTCGTTTATCTCCGTGACGAATCCGCCGGTTTACGATTACGCCGATTTTCTCAATGACAACCTGGCAAAGATCCTGGGCGTAGGGCTGGCGTGGCTCGCTTTCGCGGTGCTGCGTCCCGGCTCCGATGCGCGCAAGAGCCGCAGGCATATCCGGGAGTTACGGCGGGGATTTGTCGACCAGCTCAGCCGTAAACCGCATCTGCATGAAAGCGAATATGAATCGCTGGTTTATCACCACGTCAGCCAGCTGAATAACAGCCAGGACGCGCTTTCACGGCGCTGGCTGTTGCGCTGGGGCGTCGTGCTGTTGAACTGTTCGCACGTGGTCTGGCAGCTTCGCGCATGGGAAACGCGTTCCGACCCGCTGTCGCAGGTGCGTGATGTGTGTATCTCCCTGCTGCGCGATGTGATGAGCGAACGCGGCGTCCAGCAGCGACCGCTGGAAACCACGCTGAATGAACTGCAGCGGATCTGCGATACCCTCGCACGGCATCATCTGCCCGCAGCCCGCGATTTGGCGTCGATAATCTGGCGCCTGCACTGCTCGCTGTCGCAGCTGGAACAGGCGCCGCCGCCCGGAACGATTGGGGATCAGATCACGCCGCAGGCATAACGTGCCCCGCCGCCGCCAAGCGGTTTAGGGCTATCGGACATATTGTCGCCGCCGACGTGGATCATCAGCGCTTTACCTTTTACCTCATCCAGCTTTTTCAGACGCGGCGCAACAACGGGCTCTGTGGCTTTACCGTCGTTATTCACCACCAGCACGGGCAAATCGCCCAGATGCCCCAGCCCCTCCGGGCCCTCATGCTTGCCGGAGTGCTGTGGATCAAGGTGACCTCCTGCCGCTTCGGCCGCAGACGGTTTGCCCTCTTTTAATGCGGGCTGACAGCTGCCTTTAGCATGAACGTGGAAACCATGTTCGCCGGGAGGGAGTGCTTTGAGGTTGGGGCCGAACTCCAGCCCTTTATCGGTTTCAGTGATTTTCACCGTTCCGATGGACTGGCCTACACCCTGAGAGGTGACGAGATTCATTTCCACTTCGTCGCTGGCTGCCTGCGCCCCTGCGCAAACAACCAGCGTGACCAGTGCCAGAGCAAAACGCTTCATATGACCTCCGCTGGTTATTTTTTGCCCCTTAAGTGTATACCAGGAGCAAAGATTTCACCGGAAAGTCACCGTCTGGCGGTTTATGGCACGTCGTAACCCAGCGCGGCCTTGCGGATGCGGAACCACTGCTGGCGGGTCATCTGCAGCTCTTCTGCGGCCAGCGCAGAACGCACGCGTTCGATTTTACCGGAACCGATAATGGGCAGCGGTTTTGACGGCAGGCGCAGGATCCACGCGTAAACCACCTGTTCGATGCTCTCAGCGTTCAGTTCGCGGGCGATGGTTTCAAGCTCGTTGCGCAGCGGCTGGAATTCATCATCATTAAACAGGCGCCCGCCTCCCAGGCACGACCAGGCCATCGGGCGAATGCGCAGCTGCTGCAGCTGATCGAGCGTACCATCCAGCAGCAGCGGCTGGTGTACCGGGGAGATCTCAACCTGGTTCGTGGCCAGGGTAAACGGCAGACGTGACTGAAGCAGCGCAAACTGCGCCGGGGTAAAGTTTGAAACGCCGAAGTGACGCACTTTCCCACTCTGATGCAGATTCAGGAAGGCTTCCGCCACCTCATCGGCATCCATAAGCGGGTCCGGGCGGTGGATTAACAGCAGGTCAATACGATCGGTCGCCAGATTGACCAGCGACTGCTCGGCGCTCTTGATGATATGCGCGCTGTCGGTGATGTAATGGCCGAGGACGTGTTCAGGTTTTGCCGTGGTGGCTATCCCACACTTCGTGACGATCTCCATGCGGTCGCGGAGAGCCGGAACAAGCTTGAGCGCCTCGCCGAAGGCGGCTTCACACAGGTAGCCACCGTAAATATCCGCATGATCGACGGTGGTGACGCCTAAATCGATATGCTCTTCAATAAAGCTCGCCAGCTGGAGGGGGGACATATTCCAGTCCATCAGGCGCCAGTAGCCCATCACAAAACGGGAGAATTCTGGCCCCTGGGGGGCAAGGGTAATTCGCTGAACCATAACATTTTCCTCAAGGACGTAATGTCATGAGTATACGCAATTACCGTGTTAAAAAAGTGAAGGCTGCTGCGGTTCTTCGGTCTCACCGGCTTTGTTTGCGCGTATTTTGCGCAGAAGTCGCTGTCGGCAAAGGCGAAGCACCTCTTGTTTTTGCGTGTCGCTAAAGTTTTGCCAGTTAAAACGCTCATCACGGGTACGCATGCACCCGCGGCAATACCCGCGTTCATCCACCTGACAAATACCCCGGCACGGGCTCTGGATGGGGAAAAACTCCAGCTGCTCTGCCACACTCACCTCCAGATAACCACTCTCACCTACAGTGAAGACGTTAAACGCGCCACGTGCAAGGGCTTTACCACAGATTTGTGGCATTAAGGTTTCACTAATCTTCCCTCTCTATACTCGGCCCATCAATACAATGACAGGTTTCCCGTTCGATGTGGTTAATCAAAAAGTTACAATGTAACGACATTAAATTTACTCTGGGCTGTGCACTCTTTTTTACGTTGATTAATGGGCTGTTTATCCAGCGCAGCTGGGCCATTATCGCCCCTGTACATCTGCACGACATCCTCTTTGCCGCGTCCGTACCGCTGGTGCTCTTCTGCGGCTGGGTGATTGTCTTTAGCCTGCTCAACATCCCGTATATCCGCAAGCCACTGCTGATTGTCTTAACCATCGGTTGCGCCGCGGCGACCTATTTTATGTACACCTACGGCGCGGTGATCGATCAGAACATGATTGTGAACGTGTTCGAAACCAACTCACAGGAAGCCACCGCCCTGGTCACCCCGCAGATGATTCTGTGGATTGCCCTTGCCGGCCTCGTTCCCTCGATGGTGCTGGCATTGACCCGCATCCGTACCGGAAAATGGTGGTATGCCCTGCTGACGCGCGTTGCCGCGATGCTCGGTGCCCTGCTGGTGATTATCCTTATTGCGGCGCTGTTTTATAAAGATTACGCGTCGCTGTTTCGCAACAACAAAAGCATCGTCAAAATGGTGACCCCGGCGAACTATGTCAGTGCCGTGGTGAAGTACAGCAAAATGCGCTGGTTTGCAGGCGATCAAACGCTGGTGCGGATTGGCGAAGATGCCCATAAAGGGCCATTAATTTCCGGTCAGCAAAAGAAAACCGTTCTGGTGCTTGTCGTCGGCGAAGCGTCTCGTGCGGCAAACTACTCCCTGAACGGTTACGGGCGTGAAACCAACCCGGAGCTGAAAAAGCAGGATGTGATTAACTTCCCGCAGGCCTCCTCGTGCGGGACTGAAACCGCCGTTTCCGTTCCCTGCATGTTCTCCGGCATGACGCGCAGCAAATACGATGCCGACCTGGCTCATCATCAGGAAGGGCTGCTCGACGTGCTCAACCATGCGGGCGTCAACCTGCTGTGGCGCGACAACGACGGCGGCTGTAAAGGTGCCTGCGATCGCATACCCCATACCGACATGACGCAGTGGAAGCTGGACCAGTTCTGCAAAGACAAATCCTGTATCGACGATGTCAATTTCTACCGTCTGGACAACGTGCTGGATGGCCTGAAGCAGGACACGGTGCTGGTTATCCACCTGATGGGCAGCCACGGCCCGGCGTACTATCGCCGTTACCCGGATAATTTCCGTAAGTTCACCCCAACCTGCGATACCAACGAAATTCAGGATTGCGACCATCAGGCGCTGATTAACACCTATGACAACACCATCCTGTATACCGACAGCATGGTCAGTAAAACCATCGATACGCTGAAAGCGCGCCAGGCGAGCATGAACACTGCCCTGATTTACCTCTCGGATCACGGGGAATCACTGGGTGAAAGCGGTATTTATCTGCACGGTACGCCGTACATGCTGGCACCGGAGCAGCAAACGCACATTCCGTTTATGTTCTGGCTGTCCCCGGACTATACGAAAAACTTTGGCATTAACGAACAGTGCTTACGTAACCACGCTGCAAAAAATGCGGTTTCCCAGGACAATTTGTTCTCGACCGTGCTGGGCATGATGGACGTGAAATCAAAGGTTTACCAACAGCAGCTGGATATTCTGAACGCATGTCGTCAGTAAACTCGCTTGCATTAGACCGAACGGTCTATTAGAGTGCGGGCATGAGCAGAAATACTGAACACGATACCCGCGAACATTTACTGGCTACCGGCGAGCGGCTTTGCATGCATCGCGGGTTTACCGGTATGGGGTTGAGCGAACTGTTAAAAACCGCCGAAGTACCGAAGGGGTCGTTTTATCACTACTTCCGGTCCAAGGAGGCCTTTGGCGTGGCGATGCTGGAGCGTCATTATGCTGGCTACCACCAGCGTCTGGCGACCCACTTTGCCTCGGGTGAAGGTAACTATCGCGATCGTGTTCTGAACTACTATCAGGAAACGCTGAACCAGTTCTGTCAGCAGGGCATTATCAGCGGATGCCTGACGGTCAAACTGTCTGCCGAAGTGTGCGATCTTTCTGAAGATATGCGCACGGCGATGGATAAAGGTGCCAGCGGCGTTATCGCCCTGCTGGCCCAGGCGCTGGAGAAAGGCCGCAATGAAAAAACGCTGGCCTTTTCCGGCGAGCCGTTAACCCAGGCGCAGGTGTTATATGCGCTCTGGCTAGGTGCTAACCTGCAGGCAAAAATTTCGCGCAGTGCCGTGCCGCTGGAAAGCGCGCTGGCACATGTGAAAAACAGCATTACTGCGCCTGGCGTATAGCAGGCGTTTTTTTTAACTCATTACTAGTCGACTGGTCTACTCAGGAGTCTTTATGTCAGCTGAAAAACTCTTTACCCCCTTGAAAGTGGGTGCCGTCACGGCGCCAAACCGCGTGTTCATGGCTCCGCTTACCCGTCTGCGCAGCATTGAGCCGGGCGACATCCCAACCACACTGATGGGTGAATACTACCGTCAGCGCGCCAGCTCTGGCCTGATCATTACCGAAGCCACGCAGATTTCTGCTCAGGCTAAGGGTTACGCGGGTGCACCGGGTCTTCACAGCCCGGAACAGATTGCCGCATGGCAGAAAATCACCGCTGGCGTTCACGCTGAAGAGGGTCGTATTGCGGTCCAGCTGTGGCATACCGGTCGTATCTCTCACAGCAGCATTCAGCCCGGCGGCCAGGCTCCAGTCTCCGCTTCGGCCCTGAGCGCCAATACCCGTACTTCCCTGCGTGATGAAAACGGTAATGCGATCCGCGTGGATACCTCTATGCCACGCGCCCTTGAGCTGGACGAAATCCCGGGCATCGTTAACGACTTCCGTCAGGCCGTGGCCAACGCGCGCGAAGCCGGCTTTGACCTGGTTGAGCTGCACTCCGCGCATGGCTATCTGCTGCACCAGTTCCTGTCACCGTCCTCTAACCACCGCACCGACCAGTACGGCGGCAGCGTCGAAAACCGTGCCCGCCTGGTGCTGGAAGTGGTTGACGCCGTTTGCCAGGAGTGGAGCCCGGACCGTATCGGCATTCGCGTTTCCCCAATCGGTTCTTTCCAGAACGTTGACAATGGCCCGAATGAAGAAGCCGACGCGCTCTATCTGATTGAAGAGCTGGCGAAACGCGGTATTGCGTATCTGCACATGTCCGAGCCGGACTGGGCCGGCGGTAAACCTTACACTGAAGCGTTCCGTCAGAAAGTGCGTGAGCGCTTCCACGGCGTGATCATCGGTGCGGGGGCCTATACCCCTGAGAAAGCCGAAGATCTGATTAATAAAGGGCTGATCGATGCCGTCGCGTTTGGCCGCGACTACATCGCCAACCCGGATCTGGTTGCCCGTCTGCAGCAAAAAGCGGCACTGAACCCGCAGCGTCCGGAAAGCTTCTACGGCGGCGGCGCGGAAGGCTACACCGACTACCCTTCTCTGTAATCTCGCCATTGTTCATTGATAGCGGCGACACTTCGCCGCTATACTAAAACATCGTTTCTGTTCAAAAAAAACAGTCTGTTCCACAGGTTAATGAGGAAATTATGCGCCTACTTCACACCATGCTGCGCGTTGGCGATCTGCAACGTTCGATTGATTTCTACACTAACGTACTGGGTATGAAACTGCTGCGCACCAGCGAAAACCCGGAATACAAATACTCGCTGGCGTTCGTGGGCTACGGCCCGGAAACGGATGAGGCGGTTATCGAGCTGACCTACAACTGGGGCGTAGACAGCTACGAGCTGGGCACGGCATACGGCCACATCGCGCTGGAAGTGGACAACGCGGCTGAAGCCTGTGAACGCATTCGCAGCAACGGCGGTAACGTTACGCGCGAAGCGGGTCCGGTAAAAGGTGGCACCACCGTGATTGCGTTCGTGGAAGATCCGGACGGTTATAAAATCGAGCTGATTGAAGCCAAAGACGCCGGTCGCGGTCTGGGCAACTGATCCCTCAGGGCGCAACGTGCGCCCGTAGTTTTACTGCATCACCCGCCAAAATTTGCCATAATGCGCTCTGCTTTTTCCCCCATGTAAGAGACCCTGATGTCCGATAACGCTCAATTTAGCGGTCTGTGCGACCGTTTTCGTGGTTTTTATCCCGTTGTCATTGATGTAGAAACAGCCGGATTTAACGCTAAAACCGATGCGCTGCTCGAAATTGCCGCCATCACGCTGAAGATGGATGAACAGGGCTGGCTTACACCGGACACCACGCTGCATTTCCACGTTGAACCTTTCGAAGGGGCAAACTTACAGCCGGAAGCACTGGCGTTTAACGGTATCGACCCGCACAACCCGCTGCGCGGTGCGGTCAGTGAATATGATGCGCTGCACGCCATTTTTAAAATGGTGCGTAAAGGCATGAAAGAGAGCAACTGCAGCCGCGCCATCATGGTGGCCCATAACGCCACCTTCGATCACAGCTTTACCATGGCCGCCGCGGAGCGCGCGTCGCTCAAGCGAAACCCCTTCCATCCTTTTGTGACCTTCGACACCGCCGCACTGAGCGGCCTGGCGCTGGGACAAACGGTGTTATCTAAAGCCTGCATCACGGCCGGGATTGAGTTTGACGGCACGCAGGCCCACTCCGCTCTGTATGACACGGAGCGCACAGCAGAGCTGTTCTGTGAGATTGTCAACCGCTGGAAGCGCCTGGGCGGCTGGCCGCTGCCGATGGGTGATGAGGCCGATCGCCAATCACAGGTCGGGTAAGCGCTGCGCCACCTGGCAAAAAAAAAGCGACCACATAGCGGGTCGCTTTTTTATTTCCGCAGAAAATTACTCTGCGTCCGGCTCTTCAGTTTTGTACTTAGCCGCCGTCTCTTTGATCAGCTGCTGCAGTTCGCCGCGCTGATACATTTCAATCAGGATATCGCAACCGCCAACCAGTTCGCCGTCTACCCACAGCTGTGGGAAAGTCGGCCAGTTCGCGTATTTAGGCAGCTCAGCGCGGATGTCCGGGTTCTGCAGGATATCAACGTAAGCAAAACGCTCACCACAGGCTGACAGCGCCTGAACCGCTTGCGCGGAGAAGCCGCAGCTTGGCAGCTTCGGAGAACCTTTCATATACAGCAGAATCGGGTTTTCAGCGATCTGGCGCTGGATTTTTTCAATAGTGGTGCTCATGTCTTGCTTCCTTTAACTTCTGTTACGGCATTCGTCTGACATTGTAGCGGTTCAGACTGGCATCGGAAAATAACATTTTTGTCACGTTTATACATTCTACCCCGAGTCACGAAAAGTTGCATTGCAAATGGTGTTTAACCCTGCGGCAGTCAGGGTTTTGCTTAGGGAATGGGCAAATGTGCGACAGAACGATGAATTTTTTTGCACTTGCTAACGAAACACGATTGTAGATTGAAAAATGCTATTAACTTTCTGGGTTTTTATGGATTAGAATCGACGGGCTTTGTAAATCACACGCGGGTATTATTGATGACCTGCATTTATCAGGGGACTGCCCAGTGGCGCGGATAAATAAAATCTCGATCACGCTCTGTGCTTTACTGTTTACATCACTCACTTTCACGCCAGTGGCAAACGCCTCTCAGCAGGCGCGGCATTCTGCCGTACAAAAAAACCATCTGGTGAAAACCACAGAACGTAAGAAAAAAATCACCGCTAAGAACGACAAGAAAAAAACAGCCACACAGACTAAAAAGACCGCTTCCAGCAAGACGAAAACAAAATCTTCCCGCACTGCCCACACCGCCAAAAGCAAAGCTTCGCAAACCGCCGCCAACCTCGTTACTGAAAAATGCATCACGCGCAAAGGCCACAAGGCGAAGTGCACAAAGGTCTCGAAAATAGCGGAAGTGCATAAAGTGCGCGTACAGAAAGCGCAGAAAACCGCGATGAACAAGCTGATGGGGCAGATTGGAAAACCTTATCACTGGGGTGGCAGTTCGCCACGTACCGGTTTTGACTGCAGCGGCCTCGTCTATTACGCCTATAAAGATCTGGTCAAGTTCCGCATTCCTCGCACCGCCAATGAGATGTACCACCTGCGCGATGCTTCCCCGGTTGACCGTGGAGAGCTGGAAAACGGCGATCTGGTGTTCTTCCGCACTCAGGGCCGCGGCACGGCTGACCACGTTGGCGTTTATGTCGGCAACGGAAAATTCATCCAGTCACCGCGTAGCGGCCAGGATATTCAGATCACCTCTCTCAGTGAAGACTACTGGGTACGTCACTACGTCGGCGCGCGTCGCGTGATGACGCCGAAAACCATTCGCTAACCCCTGCCCTGCCACGCCCGTGGCAGGGTAAGTTCCTCTTTTGCATACCCTTTCAATTTGCTATCCTGTCCCTGTTGTCTGTGTGGTTATTGGCAACGCAAAATACAATAAGGAGAGAAGCAATGTCGTTCGAATTACCTGCACTACCGTATGCAAAAGACGCCCTGGCACCGCACATTTCTGCGGAAACCCTGGAATATCATTACGGCAAGCATCACCAGACGTACGTCACCAACCTGAACAACCTGATCAAGGGCACCGATTTCGAAGGCAAAACGCTGGAAGAGATCGTCCGCAGCTCAGAGGGTGGCGTATTTAACAACGCCGCTCAAGTGTGGAATCACACCTTCTACTGGCACTGCCTGGCACCGAATGCCGGTGGTGAGCCTGCCGGTGAACTGGCTGCCGCCATCAACGCCGCATTTGGCAGCTTCGCGGATTTCAAAGCGAAGTTCACCGATGCCGCGATCAAGAACTTCGGCTCTGGCTGGACGTGGCTGGTCAAAGAAGCTGATGGCAAACTGGCTATCGTTTCAACGTCTAACGCGGGCACCCCGCTGACCACCAGCGCTAAGCCGCTGATGACCGTAGACGTTTGGGAACACGCTTACTACATTGATTACCGTAACGCGCGTCCTAACTACCTGGAGCACTTCTGGGCGCTGGTTAACTGGGACTTTGTGGCGAAGAACTTCGCCGCGTAAGAGACACGCAGAAGGGCTCGCCCTTCTGCGTTTTTGGTTTATTCAGCAGCGCAGGCTGCTTCCGGCTGTTTACGACCCGACATCATCACCAGCAGCAGGCCGAGGGCGGCAATGATTGCCCCCATCACCGGCACAAAGCTGTACCCCAGCCCCCCTGAAATCACGGCCCCACCGGCCGCCGCACCGAGTGCATTGCCCAGGTTGAAGGCACCAATATTGACCGAAGATGAGAGACCCGGCGCTTCATGCGCGACACGCATCACGCGCATCTGCAGCGGTGGAACCACGGCAAAGGTTGCGGCACCCCAGACGACCATCGCAATGGCGGCCCCATACTCATTACGCGCCAGCCACGGAATGGCGATCATGATGACAATCAGCAGGGTTAAGAAGCCCTTCAGCGTCCCGCTCACGGAACGGTCGGCAAATTTCCCACCCAGATAGTTGCCAATCGAGAAGCCCACGCCAATCAGCACCAGCATTGCGGTAACAAAGAGAGGCGTCGCGTGGGTGATGTCATGCAACACCGGCGAAATGTAGGTGTAAAGGGTGAACATCGCCCCTGCCCCCAGGACGGTGGTAAGCAGCGCGGAGAGCACCTGCGGGCGCATCAGCACCGAAAGCTCTCTGCGCACGTCAGGACGTTCCCCCGCGCTGCCTTTTGGCAAGGAGAAGAACAGCGCCACCATGGCAATCACGCCTAGCCCGGCGGTCGCCAGGAAGGACATACGCCAGCCGATCGCTTCACCCAGCCAGGTCGCCGCAGGCACCCCGCCAATGTTGGCAATCGTCAGGCCCATAAACATGGTTGCCACGGCGCTCGCCTGCTTGTGTTTTGGCACCACGCTTGCCGCCACGACCGACCCCAGCCCAAAGAACGCGCCGTGGTTAAGGCTGGTCAGAATGCGTGACAGCATCAGCGTGGTGTAGTCCGGCGCAATGGCGGAAAGCACGTTGCCCAGGGTGAAAATCGCCATCAGGAAAATCAGCGCATTGCGGCGCGCGCGGTGCGAAAGGAGAAGCGTCATCAGCGGCGCGCCTACCATCACGCCGATTGCGTAGGCGCTGATTAACATGCCTGCAGCAGGGATCGAGACGTCCACGCCCCGGGCAATAACAGGCAGTAACCCCATCGGGGAGAATTCAGTGGTGCCAATCCCAAAAGCGCCAATCGCCAGGGCCAGCAGGGGAAAATTGATTTTCATGCGTCAACTCCGGATGCCGTGTCATGTGGTGACACAGAACAAAGAAGCCGAAAGCATGACATCAATCACAAAAAATGAGAAGTTAACAAAATGGCAAAAGATTTTTGCATGAGAAGTAACAATTGGGGCGATCGGGAGGGAGAACGCTCTCCCTCCGCGTAAATCAGTGCAGCGCAGCCGTCAGACCGGCAGCGACAATCAGAGCCAGCACAATAACGGTGGTGAACAGCGAAAACTTCAGATCGGAACTCATCAATTTTTCTCCTTTTAATCCCCCCACGAAAAGTGAGCCTGCTCATTTTTGCACAGTTTACGTCAAAAATCTTCCTGGATTTAAACTGATAAACACTTTACCTCTTCCCCTTTTCATCAAGATAGGACAAAATTCCACGCTAAATTTATTAGCGTACCGGCCATTGACCCCCTCCTGACGTCCCGTGTCGTTTTCCCGGCGTGCCGCAACTTAACATTGCGAAATAAGGGTGAGAGAAGGCAAACGTTTACCTTCAGGTTTTTCAGGAGCTTAGGATATGGTCTGGAGTGACATTTAATGGCAACAATTAAAGACGTAGCAAAACGCGCAAACGTTTCCACTACAACCGTATCACATGTTATTAACAAAACCCGCTTCGTGGCGGAAGAGACGCGCAATGCCGTCTGGGCCGCGATCAAAGAGCTGCACTATTCGCCAAGTGCGGTTGCGCGAAGCCTCAAGGTTAATCACACCAAATCTATTGGATTGCTGGCCACCAGCAGTGAAGCGGCCTATTTTGCCGAGATCATTGAAGCGGTTGAGAAAAACTGCTTCCAGAAAGGCTATACCCTGATTCTGGGCAACGCGTGGAACAGCATTGAAAAACAGCGCGCCTACCTGTCGATGATGGCGCAAAAGCGCGTTGATGGCCTGCTGGTGATGTGTTCCGAGTATCCGGAGTCCGTGCTGTCCATGCTCGAAGAGTATCGCCATATTCCGATGGTGGTGATGGACTGGGGCGAAGCGCGCGCGGACTTCACCGATTCCGTTATCGATAACGCCTTTGAAGGCGGCTATATGGCCGGTCGTTACCTGATCGAACGCGGTCACCGCGAGATTGGCGTGATCCCGGGTCCGCTGGAGCGCAACACCGGCGCGGGCCGTCTGGCCGGCTTCATGAAAGCAATGGAAGAAGCGCTGATCAACGTGCCGGAAAACTGGATCGTGCAGGGCGACTTTGAGCCGGAGTCGGGCTACCGCGCTATGCAGCAGATCGTCTCCCAGCAGCATCGTCCGACCGCCGTGTTCTGCGGGGGCGACATCATGGCGATGGGCGCGCTCTGCGCCGCCGATGAGCTGGGCCTGCGCGTACCGCAGGATATTTCCGTGATCGGGTATGATAACGTGCGTAACGCGCGCTACTTTACGCCAGCGTTGACCACCATTCACCAGCCGAAAGATTCGCTGGGCGAAACGGCCTTCAATATGCTGATGGACAGGATCGTCAACAAGCGCGAAGAGTCGCAGTCCATTGAAGTTCACCCGCGCCTTATCGAACGCCGTTCCGTTGCGGATGGTCCGTTCCGCGACTACCGTCGTTAATCGCTCTACGGGGCCAGCTACGCTGGCTCCCGTAACCACTCTCGGTTGAGCGTTTCGCTGTCTCCCAGATAATCCAGAAGCCAGTCCATGGCGGGTGAGACGTCATTTTGCTGCCAGGTGAGGCAGCAGGCCGCATCCGGGAAGGGATTCTCCAGCGTCAGTTCAACCCATTCTCCGGTATCGATTTTTGGGCGCGCAAAGTGCACGGGCACCATCGCGACGCACAGCCCGGCGCTGAGGCACGTCGCCGACGATTCCCAGTCAGGGGCCACCACCCGCCGCTGGTTATCCAGAAGCCAGGTGATACGCTTGGGTAATGAACGGGAGGTATCCTCCAGCACCAGTGAAGGCCAGTTGCGTAGCGTATCGTCGCTCAACGGCCCTTCCATTGCCGCCAGCGGATGATCGCGTGCCACCACGCACTTCCAGCTCAGCATGCCCATATCGCGAAAGGCGTAACGTCCCCCGACCGGGATCGCCTGCGTGGCCCCAATCGCCATCTCTGCCCTGCCGTCCGCCAGCGCATCCCAGACGCCGTTGAACACCTCCTGCGAGACCCGCAGCTCCACGTCAGAAAAATGCCGATAGAAATCGACGATCATTTGCCGGGTGCGTTCCGGCTTAACGATGTTATCCACCGCGATGGATAGATGTCCCCGCCAGCCGTTGGCGATCTGCTGACACTGTTCGCGGGTGATCTGCATTTTTTTGATAACAGAACGCCCTTCCTTCAAAAACCACGCGCCTGCGGGCGTTAATTCCACGTCGCGATGGCGCCGCTCAAACAGCGGCACCGCCAGCCACTCTTCGAGCTGACGCACGGTGTAGCTGATAGCCGAAGGGACGCGGTGCAGCTCCTGCGCCGCACCGCTAAAGCTGCCGTTACGCGCGACAGCATCGACCACTTCAAGAGAATAATCTGACCACATTTTCTGCCTGCAAAATTTTTGAATGCACCCGCCAAATATTAGCGTTTCACAAGCGGCTTTGCACTCCCTACACTCAGCGCCAACGTACACCTGCCTCCTTAAGGAGAATAAAATAATGCAACCCAGGAAAGGTTTTTTAGTCTGGCTCGGCGGCTTAAGCGTGCTGGGCTTTTTGGCCACCGATATGTACCTGCCGGCTTTCGCCGCTATGCAGGAAGATCTGCAGACGCCTGCCGCGGCCATCAGCGCCAGCCTGAGTTTGTTCCTCGCCGGTTTTGCTTTCGCACAGCTGCTCTGGGGACCGCTCTCGGATCGCTTTGGTCGTAAACCGGTATTGCTGCTGGGTCTGGCCATTTTTGCCGTTGGCTGTCTGGGGATGCTATGGGTACGCGACGCCACCTGGCTGCTGGTGCTGCGCTTTATTCAGGCCGTGGGCGTCTGTGCCGCTGCCGTCACCTGGCAGGCGCTGGTTACCGACTACTACCCGGCTAACCGCACAAACCGTATTTTCGCCACCATTATGCCGCTCGTGGGACTCTCGCCAGCCCTTGCTCCGCTGCTGGGCAGCTGGATCCTCGCGCATTTTGACTGGCAGGCCATTTTTGCCACGCTGTTTGCCATCACGCTGGTACTAATGCTGCCGGCGTTTGCCCTCAAGCCCGCGCATAAAAAAGAGGCGCATGCTGACGCGAAGCCAATCACCTTCACTTCCCTGCTCGGCACCAAAGCGTATCGCGGCAATGTCCTGATCTATGCCGCCTGCTCGGCGAGCTTCTTCGCGTGGCTCACCGGCTCGCCGTTTATTCTGCACGATATGGGATACAGCCCGGCAGCCATCGGGCTGAGCTACGTTCCGCAGACCATCGCGTTCCTGGTGGGCGGATACGGCTGTCGCGCAGCGCTGCAAAAGTGGGAAGGTCAGCAGATGCTGCCATGGCTGCTGGTGCTGTATGCCCTGAGCGTTATCGGGACCTGGGCCGTTGGCTTTATTCCGGGCGCCGGTCTGGCTGAAATTTTGATTCCATTCTGCGTGATGGCCGTCGCGAACGGGGCGATTTACCCTATCGTCGTAGCGCAGGCGCTCCGTCCGTTCCCGCAGGCGACAGGACGCGCCGCCGCGCTGCAGAACACCCTGCAGCTGGGTTTGTGCTTCCTGGCAAGCCTGGTGGTCTCCGCGCTGATTGCTACGCCGCTTCTGACCACCACCAGCGTGATGCTGGTGACCGTTGCGCTGGCGGTTATAGGCTATCGCATGCAGGCCTCCGCGCAGCGTGAGCAGGATAACCGCGCTCAGGTTGAAACGTCACATGCGTAATTGCGCCAGAAATCATGTTAATTTTCAGTGATTAGGTTGCTAAGAATTTTCTATTGAATCACCAAATTTTGAGGCCTATACTAAATTTGGTTCGATTAAATACGATAAATATTAAGCGTTAACGGGAGCCGGAGTGCTCCCGTTTTACCATGGAAGGCATTTTCGGCAAGGGTTATCTCCCTTCCTCTGTTCTACGTCGGATACTAGCCTCGCGGTATTTACCGTGAGATTTCTCACAAACCAAAAAAGCGTCTACGCTGTTTTAAGGTTCTGATCACAGTAGGGTGATGGAGAAGCTATGAGTTCATCGTGTATAGAAGAAGTCAGCGTTCCGGATGATAACTGGTCCCGGATCGTCAGTGAACTGTTGGGTCGTGCAGGCATCACTATCAACGGATCTTCGCCATCCGATCCCCAGGTCAAACATCCCGACTTTTTTAAACGCGTGTTGCGTGAGGGATCGTTAGGACTGGGAGAAAGCTATATGGACGGCTGGTGGGAGTGCGAACGGCTGGATATCTTTTTCGCCAGCGTTTTGCGTGCCGGTCTGGAAAATCAACTCCCCCGCAACCTGAAAGACACCCTTCGTGTCGCCTCTGCCCGACTGTTTAATCTGCAAAGTAAAAAACGCGCGTGGATCGTCGGCAAAGAACACTACGATCTTGGCAACGACCTGTTCAACCGCATGCTTGACCCTTTCATGCAGTACTCCTGCGCCTACTGGAAAGACGCGTCGACGCTTGAAGAGGCTCAGCAGGCTAAGCTGCGTCTGATTAGCGAGAAACTGCAGCTACAGCCCGGAATGCGCGTGCTGGATATTGGCTGCGGCTGGGGCGGGCTGGCGTACTTTATGGCGAAGCACTATGGCGTCAGCGTGGTCGGCGTCACGATTTCAGCGGAACAGCAAAAAATGGCGCGGGAACGCTGCCAGGGTCTCGATGTGGATATCCGGCTGCAGGATTACCGTGACCTGAACGAACAGTTCGATCGTATCGTTTCCGTGGGTATGTTCGAGCACGTTGGGCCGAAAAACTACAACACCTACTTTGAGGTGGTGGACCGTAATTTAAAGCCGGACGGCATCTTCCTGCTGCACACTATCGGCTCTAAGCGGACCGACAATAACGTTGACCCGTGGATCAACAAATACATCTTTCCGAACGGCTGTTTACCGTCCGTTCGCCAGATTGCCAACGCCAGTGAATCCCATTTCGTTATGGAGGACTGGCATAACTTTGGCGCCGATTACGACACCACGCTGATGGCATGGCATGCGCGTTTTCAGGAGGCCTGGCCAGAGATTGCGGACAACTATTCTGAACGATTCAAACGGATGTTTAGCTATTATCTGAATGCCTGTGCGGGCGCGTTTCGCGCGCGGGATATTCAGCTCTGGCAGGTGGTTTTCAGCCGTGGGATTGAACACGGATTGCGTGTCGCACGCTAAAAAATAACCCCGGAAATCCGGGGTTGTTTTTTATTCTTCTTCGACGGCCTTTATTATTGCGGCTTCTTTTGCTGCCAGCACGCGTTCAACCGTATCGACCACCGCCTGGGTTTGCGGATCGATTTCGATATTCACGCGATGCCCCAGTTTTTTCGCACCCAGCGTGGTGCGCTGCAGCGTTTCAGGAATTAAGTGCACGCAAAAACGCGTTGGCGTTACTTCCCCCACCGTCAGGCTAATCCCATCGATGCCAATAAATCCTTTATAGAGGATGTATTTCATTAATGAAGGATCCTGCATTTTGAACCAGATTTGACGGTTATTTTCCGAGGTGACGATTTTCGCCACTTCCGCGGTGGTCATGATGTGCCCGGACATCAGATGGCCGCCAATCTCATCGCTGAACTTCGCCGCCCGCTCAACGTTGACGGTATCCCCCACCGCCAGCTCGCCCAGGTTGGTGATGCGCAGCGTCTCTTTCATTAAATCAAAGCTGATCTGGCTGCCGTTAATTTCGGTTACTGTCAGGCAGCAGCCGTTGTGGGCAATCGACGCGCCGGTTTCGATGCCCTCAAGCATATATTCCGGCAGCTCGACAACATGAGTACGGAAATTAGGTTTTTCATCAATGGACACCACTTTGGCGGTGCCCTGCACAATACCAGTAAACATGCTTACAACTCCTGTTTTTTCCGGACGGTGGTGACACCGTTTAATCCCACCACAATAACAGTTGGAAAAACAGGTTGCCAGCGGAGCGCATTTACTGGCGATTTTTTCACTAGATAAATAGCTAAAGCCCGCTACAATAGCTGGCACCCCCCTGCATTTTCTTCTTGCTGCCCGTTTCGGCGGCTTTTTTAGTCTCTCAAATAACTACAAAATAAAGGTGTTCACGTGCAGAAGTACATGAATGAAGCGCGCCAGTTATTGGCACTGGCTATACCAGTGATCATCGCGCAAGTGGCCCAGACCGCAATGGGATTTGTGGATACGGTAATGGCAGGTGGCTACAGCGCCACCGATATGGCGGCCGTGGCTATCGGCACGTCAATCTGGCTTCCGGCCATCCTGTTCGGCCACGGTCTGCTGCTCGCGCTCACGCCTGTTATCGCTCAGCTCAACGGCTCGGGGCGTCGCGAACGCATTGCCCATCAGGTCCGTCAGGGCTTCTGGCTGGCAGGGTTTGTCTCCGTGCTGATTATGGTCGTGCTCTGGAACGCGGGCCATATCATTCGCGCTATGCATAATATTGACCCGGCACTGGCTGATAAAGCCGTGGGCTATCTGCGTGCCCTGCTCTGGGGTGCGCCTGGCTACCTCTTTTTCCAGGTGGCGCGTAACCAGTGTGAAGGCCTGGCGAAAACCAAGCCTGGGATGGTTATGGGCTTTATTGGTTTGCTGGTTAATATTCCGGTTAACTATGTCTTTATTTACGGCCACTTCGGGATGCCGGAGCTTGGCGGCGTCGGCTGCGGCGTGGCGACGGCTGCCGTTTACTGGGTGATGTTCTTCTCCATGCTCACCTTCGTGAAGCGCGCCCGTTCAATGCGCGATATTCGTAACGAGAACAGATTTAGCACTCCGGACTGGAACATCATGACCCGTCTGGTGCAGTTAGGGTTACCGATTGCCCTGGCACTGTTCTTTGAGGTAACCCTGTTTGCCGTGGTTGCCCTGCTGGTCTCCCCGCTGGGTATCGTGAACGTGGCCGGGCACCAGATTGCGCTGAACTTCAGTTCCCTGATGTTCGTCCTGCCGATGTCGCTGGCGGCGGCAGTGACCATTCGCGTGGGCTTCCGCCTGGGACAAGGCTCTACGCTGGATGCGCAAACGGCCGCCCGGACCGGGCTGGGCGTCGGCGTCTGCATGGCCATCTGCACGGCGCTTTTTACCGTTGCGCTGCGCGAGCAGATTGCCCTGCTCTATAACGACAGTCCGGAAGTGGTCGCGCTGGCCTCGCACCTGATGCTGCTGGCCGCTATATACCAGATCTCGGACTCCATCCAGGTAATTGGCAGCGGCGTGCTGCGCGGATATAAAGACACGCGTTCGATCTTCTTTATCACCTTCATCGCCTACTGGGTGCTGGGACTGCCGACTGGCTACATACTGGCCCTGACCGATCTGGTGGTTGAACGCATGGGTCCGGCTGGGTTCTGGATGGGCTTTATCATCGGCCTGACGTCGGCGGCGATTATGATGATGATGCGAATGCGCTTCCTGCAGCGCCAGCCGTCAACGGTCATTTTGCAACGCGCTGCACGTTAAATACGCAGTAGCCGCCAGCCGGCGGCTACTTTCTCTTCACTTTGCGCGGTAATAAAGCAATCGCGTGAAATCAGAGAGAAAAATGCATTTTCCCTCTTGCCTCATTGGGGCTGTGCCGCTAATATTCGTCCCCGTTGTCACCGACAACACGTTGCGTTCATAGCTCAGTTGGTTAGAGCACCACCTTGACATGGTGGGGGTCGTTGGTTCGAGTCCAATTGAACGCACCATTCTGCGTCCGTAGCTCAGTTGGTTAGAGCACCACCTTGACATGGTGGGGGTCGGTGGTTCGAGTCCACTCGGACGCACCATTTCAGTCCTGAAATGGTGCAAATCCTCTTCTGATATCCTGAATTTTCCTAATCCCTCATTTTCATTACTGTTCTCCTGCTACGCTTTCCTCATGGAAAAAAGAGAGGAAAACCGTCGATGAAGAAAATCGCCATTATCGGTTCCGGCCCTACAGGGATTTACACCTTTTACGCACTGCTTAAAAACCCCCAGCCGCTTTCGGTCTCCGTCTTTGAACAGGCTGAGGAAGCGGGCGTGGGTATGCCCTACAACGACGACGATAACTCTCGTCTGATGCTGGCGAACATCGCCAGCATTGAAATCCCGCCACTGTTTATGACCTATCTCGACTGGCTCAAGGGCCAGAGCGACGCCCATCTGGCGCGTTTTAACGTTGATAAAGCCCGTTTGCATGACAGGCAGTTCCTGCCCCGACTCCTGCTCGGTGAGTATTTTCGCGACAGCTTTCGCTCAATCGTTGAAGAGGCTAAAAAGCGGGGGTTTCAGGTTGATATCCATGAATCCGCCCGCGTGACCGACATCATGCCCTTGGAGGCCGGCGTCACGCTTGCAGTCAACGACAGTGCCTTTCCTGAACCCTTTGACCTTGCGGTTATCGCCACCGGACACGTCTGGCCAGACGAGGACGAAGCCACCCGTGCGTTCTTCCCAAGCCCGTGGTCCGGGCTGATGGACGCCAGCATTCCTCCGTGCCGCGTTGGTATCATGGGAACATCGCTAAGCGGTCTCGACGCGGCCATGGCGGTAGTGATGCAGCACGGTGCGTTTCGCGACGATAAATTCGTGCTTGATAAAGGCAGCGAGGCATTAAACATTGTCCTGATGTCCCGAACGGGCATTCTGCCTGAAGCCGATTTTTACTGCCCTATCCCTTACGAACCATTATCGGTATTAACCGAACGCGCGGCTGAAAGCGAGATTGCTAAAGGATCGGATGGCCTGCTTGACCGCATCTTCGCCCTGATGGTGAAAGAGCTTCAGCTCGCTGACCCGGCGTGGTGTGAGAAAATGTCTCTGCACAGGCTGACTGCGGACAGCATTCGCGAGGCCTGGTTTGAGGATCGTAAACGGCACGGCCCCTTTACCTGGGCGCAAGAGAATCTCAACGAGGTTGAGCGGAACAAACGCGAACGGCGCACCGTGGCCTGGCGCTATACCGTGCTTCGGCTGCATGAGGTGGTTCAGGAGATCGTGCCCCATCTTAGCGAACAGGACGCGAAACGCTTCAAGCAGGGGCTGGCCCGGGTATTTATCGACAACTACGCGGCCATTCCTCCGCAGTCTATCCGCAGGCTTCTTGCACTTCGCGAAGCCGGCATCATTAGCGTGGCTGCGCTCGGCGACGATTACACGCTTGACGTTGGCAGCGACCGGACGGTGATAACCACTCAAGAGAGGGTTTACCGTTTCGACGTGTTTATTGACGCGCGCGGACAAAAGCCGCTCAAAACGAAAGATCTGCCCTTCCCGACGCTGCGCAGACAGCTGGAAACAACGGGCGAAGAGATACCCGACATCGGTGAGGATTACACCTTAAAAGCGCCTGACACCGTTCGCGGACGCATCGCCTTCGGCGCGATACCGTGGCTGATGCACGATCGTCCCTTCGTTCAGGGGCTGGCGGAGTGCGCTGAGATTGCAGAGGCGATGGCGAAGGCGGCAGAAAAACCCGCGTCGGGGTTACGGCGAAGATTGCCGTACAGCGAGAACTGACAGGGCGTCCATGCCCTGCTGGTGCTGATTACTCGAAGTAGACTTCCGGGTTTTCAGACAGGGAGACGAAGGTTTTCGTCGCTTTATCCAGCGCAAGTATTTTGCCGCTTTCAATGTCGTACACCCAGCCGTGCAGGCGGATGGAGTTATTGCGCAGGCCCACCGCAACGGACGGATGGGTCTTAATGTTGCTCAGCTGCGCAAACACGTTCTCCTGCACCATCGCATTGACCTTATCGATCGGCTTATCCCAGGTTTTCTTCTCCACCACGGCTTTTGCCGCGTCGGAATAGCGCAGCCAGTGCGACACAGCCGGCATGGGCTCCAGATTCGCGTTATCGGCAATCGCCTTCATCGCCCCGCAGTTGGAGTGTCCGCAAATCACGATATCCGTGACGCCCAGTGCCACAACGGCGTATTCGATAGTGGCAGACACGCCGCCAGGCTCCGGCCCGAAAGGCGGCACGATGTTGCCAGCATTACGAATGACAAAGAGTTGTCCCGGCTCTTGCTGGGTGACCAGCTCCGGGACCAGGCGGCTGTCGGAGCAAGAGATGAACAGCGCTTTGGGATTCTGGCTGGACGCTAAACTGCGGAAGAGTTCTTTACGTTGCGGGAAAATCTCTTTTTGAAAGCTGAGAAAACCTTCAATGATATGTTGCATAGCAATGTCTCTTTTATCTGTTTTAGTTTAGGCATGATCGAGATCACACTCGTAAAGTTTACCCATCGTGGTTTACTTCAGACAAGCAATATATTTCTGGCCCGACCGCTGCACGATCTCGTCCGCACTGGCCTGGATGTTCTGCCCCTCGAACGCGCCGTACAGGCGTGCAAACGTTTTGCCTTCCAGATGACTGACAACAGACGCCACGGTGCGAGCCGGCAGCGGAAGATAATTCGGATAGCTCCACATAAACGAAACAGCGTCTTTGCCGGGCGTGACCTGCAGGATATCCCCCACCAGCAATACCCCTTCCCCCTCCTGCCAGTGCAGTACCGTTCCGCCGGCAAAATGCCCGCCGAGACGCAGCAGGGTGACCGACGGGAAGATCTCCAGCGCATCCCCCTGCCAGAAATGAATGGCCGGGCTGTCGCGCATGACCCACTCTCTGTCGCTGGCATGCAGATACACCGGTGCATCAAACGCCGCGGCCCACTCCTGCATGGTGGTGTAATAGTGCGGATGCGAAATCGCAATCGCGCTGATGCCGCCGAGCGCGGTGATGAGCGTTTTAGTGGCGGGGTCGAGGTTGGCAATACAGTCCCAGAGAATATTGCCGTGGGGCGTTTGCAGGAGCAGCGCCCGCTGGTTGATAGCAAACGCGGGGACCGTTTTAATAGCGAACAGCCGCGGCTCCAGCTGCTGCCATTTGTTGCTATGCGTGGCGGTTACGTTGTCGAAATCCGTCCATGCCTGGCCCGTAGCGGGCACATACTGGCGTTCATCCTCGCAAATCGGGCACCTGTCCGGCGGGGCGTCATAGGCGGTTCCGCAGGTTTTACAGAGTGTAATCATGGGCTCTCCTCAGCAATAAAGCACTGAGTATGGCAGGGATTATCGTTATGTGCTGCGAGGTACATTGCCGGCTTTTTTTGCCCTATACTGTGCCAGAATCACATACTGAACAGAGCAGGTGCCACATGGAAATTGATCTCGATAACTTAGTCTTTAACGGTCTGGATGAAGCCGAAGAGCGTAATGCGGAACGTCTGGACGATGCGGATAAAAAAGCGCAGGCGATTGTCGCCGACGACGACTGCGGCGATGCCTGCAAGATCTGATAAAAAAGCACCGGGAAACCGGTGCTTTTTTTGTGTTACTTTTTGAGCCCGTCAATGGCTACCTGCGCGCAGGCTTCATCAAGATGACCGCCCGGCGCGCCGCCGATACCGATCGCCCCGATCGTCTCATCGCCCTCTTTCACCGGCAGGCCACCCGCCAGCAGCAGGAAGCCCGGAATATCACGCATGTTTTGCGCACCGGCGTTGCTCTGCGCCGCTTCCATCACTTTGCCTGACGCATTCTTTGCGCTGAGCGCCGTCCAGGCTTTCATCTCACTGGCTTTAACCGTGTGCGGGCCGGCATTGTCCGTACGCTGTACCGCTTTTACCACGCCTGCACGGTCAACCACGGTGACCGTCACCTGATAATTTTTTGCCGTACACGCCTGAATAGCGGACGTCGCCAGCGCGTTCGCCTGGGCCAGTGAGAGATTCTTTTGACTCAACGTATCGGCCTGCGCCGCCAGGCTCAGGCTACCTGCGGCCAGTGCCGCAACTATCATTAATTTTTTCATCGCACGTCCTCGCGTGTTGGTAGACAGAGCAGAGGTTACTCAGCCGCGCGATAAAAGGTAATTCGGTTGATTACGCACTCATCCTGGTAGTTATACGGATTGCAATTTGTCGTATTCCCGGATCGCCTGGACCAGGCTGCTGACGCCAAGCTTGGTAAACGCCGCCGCGCGGTGCGCTTCCACCGTTCGCGGCGAGAGGTTCAGCCGTGCAGCCGCCTCCTTGTTGCTGAGCCCTTTCATCAGTTCGCCCAGCACTTCATGTTCCCGGGCGGTCAGCTGTGCGAAACGCGCCTTAACCCGGGACGTTTCCTGCCAGTCGGCAAAGCGGCGCTGGCTTTCTCCGAAGGCCTGACCCACCGTTTCGATAAGCTTGTCGGCATCCAGCGGCTTGGTGAAAAACTCAAAGACGCCGTTATGGAATGCCCGACGGCAGGCGTCAACGGTGCCGTGTCCGGTCATGATAATCACCGGCAGCAGGGGCCAGGGCCAGCTGCCCTCTTCAAGCCAGGCGAGTCCGCCTTTGCCCGGCATACGCATGTCCAGCAGCATACAGCCCACCAGCGCCGTATCCCCAGCATGGGCAGCGATAAAGGCATCGACGCTTTCAAACGTTTTTACCGGCCAGCCCATCCCCGAAAGCAAAAACGCCATCGACTCTCTGATGGATTCATCATCATCAATCAGCCAGACTGTTTTATCCATGCTTCGCCTCCTTTCCGTGCGCCAGCTGTAGTCGGATCTGCGCCCCGCCCTGTGGGGCGTTACCCAGCGTAATCGAGCCATTCATACGCGTCATCAATGACTCCGTTAAGGTCATCCCCAGACCGATACCCACTTCTCTGCCGCTGTAAAACGGCATGAAGGCATTCTGCAACGCCTCGGGGCTAAAGCCCGGGCCGCCGTCGGTGACGACGATCAGGACGCCGCTCTCGTTCTTTTGACTCTCAATTTTTACCCAACCGGCAGTGTCCGGCTGCTGGGCCTGAATGGCGTTGCTGAGCAGGTTATGCAGCACCTGTTCCAGCCAGAGAGGGTCAGCCAGCACCGTCGTTGCTTCCGGGGCAAACGCATGGCTGACCGTAATATGTTCGGCCCTGCGCTCGTGCTCCAGCAGGTTCACCACCTGCAGCCAGCAGTGCACCAGATCGGTTTCCCGCAGGATCACCTTCTCCTGCACAACGTGCTCGCGAAAACGGGTCAGCAAGGCGCTAATACGCTGCGTTTGCGTCAGTGCGGCCGCCAGCGCTTGCGACACGGCCTGCCCATTGTCCTGCTGCAGCTGGCGCTGCGCGCCCTGGATCCACGTCTGCGCCGCGGTAAGGGGCTGGTTTATCTCATGCACAATTCCAGCGGTGATCTCCCCCAGGGTATTAAGCCTGGCGTGCTGATAATAGAGCGCCCTTTGCTCGGCCTCTTTCCGCGCTTTACGCTGCCAGAGCACCACGCTCGCCAGCGCAACCACAATCCCCCATGCAATGAAAAGTAAGGGATAAATAAACGCGTTAACGCCGAGCCAGGCCGGCTGTGAATCGGCCTCCAGCGTAAAAGGTTGAGTATGCTGCGGGAAGGTGCGTTGCCAGTGCCAGAAAGCATCAGGCGCCTGCTCGTCGCCGTTCGGCTTAAAGCGGATCCCGAGGTGATTGAAAGGATGATGGGCGTTCAGGATCGGGCCGAGGTCTACCAGCACGCGGATTTGACGCCAGGGGTTGTAAAGCCAGTACCGCATCTCGTGGGCAGGCTCAACCCGCTGCGCATTAAGCGCCCGTCCGGTGGTCTTTTCCAGGGCAAGCAACTGGGGGAATTTTTTGCGCAGGGCGGCAATATCTTCATCGCCGTTCAGAAGCGGCAGTACAGATTCATTTTGCGTCAGTACCGCGCTTAGTTCAGCAAAGAGTACCGCGAACTCACGATCGCGCTCCCAGAACTGGCGGCGGATTTGTTCGGCGTAGAGCAGCACGCCGCTGATGAGGCAGACTATCGTCCAGGCAATAATACCGCGCTTGAGAAAAGGGTTCTTCATTCCGTTAACTGAGCAGACTCAACCGTCCGTCGACATTAACAGCTATCCGGGGTCAGAACAAAATCCAGCACACCTCGTTCCAGTACATTTCGCGCGTGCGGCGCAATTCAGCGTGACGTTTTATCATGGAACCACTCCGGGTCAATGTTGGCTACGTCTACGCCATACAGGCTGGCGACAGGCAGGATTGACTCAAGAACACGTTGCGCGCTGTTCTCCGCATTCACTGGTCGGGTCGCAAAAAACCGCCGTAACGTGCTGATCCATTTTTTCATTGTCTCTACCTCTCTCGCTTAACCTGTCCTCAGTTAAACACCCAATTTCCACCCAAGGGAAATACCAAAATCCACTGTCGATGTGCAGGATTTGCAAATAGCGCCCCGTTCTTTTCACTCTTCATTAACACCTTGTTCACTAATGCTTTTTTGCTAATAACAAAGAACGATTTCTTATTTGGCGATAGCTTTCGCTTATGGGAGCGTAGCGGGGTAAAACAAAAACAACGGGATGGCGAATGACTATGGCAGCAAATATGAAAGGGTTTACAAAACGGACACTGGTTCTGGGATTGCTGGCGGCCGGGAGCCTGCTTTCAGCGCAGGCGCAGGCCGATCAGCTGGCGGATATTAAGGCCGCAGGGGTGGTAAAAGTGGCCACCTTTGACGCCAACCCGCCGTTTGGCTCCATTGATGCAAAAACGCACGAGATCGTGGGCTACGACGTGGATTTCGCCAACGCGCTGGCAAAATCGCTCGGCGTGAAGCTTGAACTGGTTGCCACCAATCCGGCCAACCGCATTCCGCTGCTGCAGTCCGGCAAAGCGGACCTGATCGTGGCGGATATCACCATCACCCCGGAACGCGCGCAGGTGATTGATTTCTCGACGCCTTACTTTGTCACCGGCCAGCAGTTCCTGGTTCCGGTAAAATCCCCGGACAAGCTTGATGACTACAGCCGGGCGCGTATTGGCGCGGTAAAAGGCACAACGGGTGAACAGGCGCTGCACCAGCGTTTCCCGCAGTCCCGCGTGCTCTCGTATGACGACATTCCGCTGGCGCTGACGGCGCTGCGCAACGGCAACGTGCAGACCATTACCCAGGACAGCACCATTCTGGCCGGTCTGCTGGCGCAGGCGCCGGACAAAGCGAACTTCAAAATTCTGCCCGACCTGCTGAGCAAAGAAGAGATTGGCGTCGGGGTGAAAAAAGGTGAAACGGCGCTGCTGAAAGCCGTCAACGATGAGCTGGTCAATCTCGAAAAGAACGGCCAGGCGGCAAAAATCTACGACGTCTGGTTTGGTCCAGGCACCCCTGCCCCACAGCCTCGCGCCTTTAAAATAGAAGCTAAGTAATATGCTCTCAGGTTTATTTTCACACTCCGCGGCCGGTGCCGCGGATTTTTCACATCTGGAACAGGCCAGCGTCGAGTTTCGTCATGTGGACAAACGCTACGGTGACCATCAGGTTTTAAACGACATTAACCTCACCATTACGCCCGGTGAAGTGGTGGCCATCCTCGGCCCTTCGGGCTCCGGTAAATCCACCCTGATTCGTCTGATCAACCAGCTTGAAACCCTGAGCGGCGGGGAGATTCTGGTCGACAACAAGCCTACCGGAAAGCTTTCCGGTACCGGGCTGCGCCAGCTGCGAAGCCGCGTGGGGTTTGTGTTCCAGCAGTTCAATCTTTACGCCCATCTTACCGCCAGCCAGAACATCACCCTGGCGCTGGAGCACGTTCACGGCTGGAAGCCGCAACCGGCCCGGGAGCGCGCGCTGGCCCTGCTGGAGAAGGTCGGGATGCTGGAAAAAGCCCACCATTTCCCGGCAGAACTTTCCGGTGGACAGCAGCAGCGCGTGGCGATTGCCCGCGCCCTGGCCTCTTCACCACAGATAATCCTCTTTGATGAACCCACCTCCGCGCTGGATCCGGAGATGATTGGCGAAGTGCTGTTTGTGATGAAAGCCCTCGCCCACAGCGGGATCACGATGATTGTGGTGACCCATGAGATGCAGTTCGCCCGGGAAATTGCTGACCGGGTCGTCTTTATCGACGGGGGACAAATTCTGGAAGTTGCGCCGCCGGCGCAATTTTTCAGTCGGCCCGCGCATCCGCGCGCGCAGCGGTTCCTGCAAAAGGTGCTGAACCCGCTGCATCAGGAGCATCTGTAATGCCCGCGCTCGACTGGCAGGGGGTACTGACCGGACAGCCTCTGCAGTGGATCTTCTCCGGATTTCTCACCACCCTGTGGGTGACGCTTGCGGGGGTTATGCTGGCCAGCCTGCTCGCACTGCTCTTTATGCTCCTGCGCCTTGCCGGCGGACGCGTCGGGAACGCGGTCGTCAGCGGCTGGGTATCTTTGTTTCGCAATACCCCGCTGCTGGTCCAGCTGCTGTTCTGGTATTTTGCCGCCTGGAACGGACTGCCGCAGGGGTTTCGCGACGCGGTGAACGCGGATCACAGCTGGTCAATTCTGCCCGGCGACGTCTGGTGGTTTACGCCCGAGTTCCTCTGTTCGGCCTGGGGGTTGGGCGTTTTTACCTCGGCGTTTTTAATCGAAGAAGTGGAATCGGGATTGCGTTCTGTTCCGGCCGGGCAGCGCGAGGCGGCGCTCGCCCAGGGTTTCTCCGCGTGGCGCCTGTTTCGTTACATCCTTCTGCCGCAGGGGCTGGCCAACGCCTGGCAGCCCGTTGTGGGGCAGTATCTAAATCTGATGAAGCTCTCTTCGCTCGCCAGCGGGATTGGCTTCGCCGAGCTGACCTATCAGGTCAGGCAGATTGAAAGCTATAACGCGCACGCGCTGGAGGCATTTACCCTCGGCACCGCACTCTATCTCCTGACCGGTCTGGCGATGGGGATGGTGCTGGTGCGCATCGGACCTCAAGCGAAACGTAAGCGCCCGATCGTCGTCACCTCAGGGAGTGAGAAACATGATTGCCGGACTTAATGTCATCACCGATAACCTCGACTATCTGCTGTGGGGACGCGCGGCAGCCGGTGAACCGGGTGGCGTATTGCTCTCGTTGATGATGGCGGCTGGCGCAGCGGTCATCGCCCTGCCCGGTGGAGTCGCGCTCGCGTGTCTCTCCTGGCGCTATACCGGGTTCGTGCGAAAAACCCTCTTTTTATGGGCAGAGCTGATTCGCGGTATCCCGCTTATCTTCGTGATTTTCTGGATGTGGTATCTTCTGCCGCTCATCACCGGAGGCGACCTGCCGGGGGCGCTGACCGTCACGCTGGCCCTGGCCTGGTTTACGGCGGCAACCGTCATGCACTCGGTGCTGGCCGGGCTTAACGCGCTGCCGTCCGGGCAGTACGAGGCCGCGCTGTCGCAGGGATTCAGCACCCAGCAAACGTTGTGGCGCGTGCTGCTGCCGCAGGCGCTGAGGAATATTCTGCCGTCGCTGGTGGGGATTTTTATCAGCCTGCTGAAGGATACGTCGCTGGCGTTTATCGTGAACGTTCCTGAACTGACCACGGTGGCGGGACAGGTCAACAACCGGGTGCAAATCTACCCGGCGGCCATTTTTATCTTTACGGGCGTGGTCTACTACCTGCTCTGCTGTTCGCTCGAGCAGCTTGCGAAGCGCTGGCGCATTACCCGGCCAGCGCTTTAACCACCGTTTCCATCGCTTCGGTTGTCAATTCACTGCGCTTAACGCGCTGGTTCGCCAGCGCGGTACGCAGCACCCCGGCAATGACAATATGCTTTGGCTCCTGCCCTAAATCACGCATCTCAAGCACGACCTTCCCGACCACCCGGCACATCTCCTGATACAGCGCTTCATCTTTGGTCACGTTACCCATCGTCATCACTCCATTGCCTTTTAAACGTTGAGCTTAAATGATTCTCCTGCCGGATACAAAAAAGAAGCCCGGCGAGTTCCTCGCCGGGCTTCATCTGTAAAATCAGCTAATTAGTTGTTTACTGGGATGACCGCGCCTTTGTACTTGGTGCGGATCCAGTCCTGAATCTCTTTGGAGTGCAGCACGTTCACCAGCGCGACGATGTCTTTCTTCTTCTCGTCACCGCGATGAACGGTAATGATATTGGCGTACGGGTTGTTTTCACCGCTCTCTACCGCAATCGGGTCGTGAACCGGATCCAGACCGGCGTCAATCGCGTAGTTGGCGTTAATCACCACCGCATCGCCTTCGTTGTTGTTATACATCTGCGGCAGCAGAGACGCTTCCACGTTAGGCGTGAACTTCAGCTTTTTCGGGTTCTCGACGATATCGCTGATGCGCGCGGTCACTTTGTCGATGCCCGGCTTCAGCTTGATCACGCCCTCTTTCTCGAAAATAGAGAGAATGCGCCCCTCTTCAGAAACGGCGTCACGCATGATGATCTTGCCGCCTTCCGGCAGGTCTTTCAGCGACTTGTATTTTTTGGAGTAGATGCCGATGGGCTCAATGTGGATCGCGCCCGCGCTGACAAAATCGTAGTCCTTATCGCCCGCGTGATCTTTCAGCACGCTGTTCAGGTAAGGAATGTGCTGGAAATAGTTGGCGTCGATGTCATGGCCCGCCAGCGCGGTGTTGGGCAGAATGTAGTCCTGGAAAGGTTTGATCTCCAGGTCGATACCCTGCTTCGCCAGAATCGGCTTTGCCTGCTCCAGAATTTCGGCGTGCGGCGTGTTGGACGCGCCCACGGTCAGGGTGTCGGCCCAGGAGGCGAAGCTCAGGGCGCTCAGGGTTGCAGCGGCGATCAGTGTCAGTGTCTTTTTCATGATGTGGTTCCTGTGTGTATTTATTAGCGTTTATCTAACAGAGAAGTAATGGCGTCGCCGCAGAACTGGATAATGAAAACGATGATCAGAATGGTCACCGTTGCCACCAGCGTGACGTCACCATGGTTGCGCTGGAATCCTTCCAGATAAGCCAGATTTCCCAACCCGCCGGCGCCAATCACCCCCGCCATGGCGCTGTAGCTCACCAGCGCAATCAGCGTTACCGTAATACCTGATACCAGTGCAGGTGATGATTCCGGCAGTAAAACCCGAAACACTAACGTGCTCAGTCGCGCGCCCATCGAGCGCGTCGCTTCTATCACGCCTTTATCCACTTCACGCAGGGCGATCTCCACCAGGCGTGCGTAGAACGGTGCGGCGCCTACAATCAGCGCCGGCAGTGCCGCGTTGGCGCCAAGAATGGTGCCGACGACGGTCTTGGTGAACGGGATCAGCAGGACGATCAGAATGATGAACGGAATGGAGCGGAACACGTTCACCACAATCGAAATGACGCTATAGACCGTGCGGTTGTGGAACAATCCGCCGCGCGCAGTTAAAAACAGCGCCAGGCCCAGCACGATACCCAGCACAAAGGTCGCCACGCCGGACAGTGCGGTCATGTACAGCGTCTCCAGCGTCGCCGCCCAGAGCTGATCCCACTTGAGATGCGGAAAGAGATCTTCAGCCATGTTTAATCACCTCGCCTTCAATATCGCTTTGCTTCAGGTCGGCGAGGATATTGTTCAGTTGTTCATCGGATGCCACTACCTGTACCCAGAGCTGACCAAACACGCCGTGGGCGGTTTGCGTCATTTTCCCGTGCAGGATGTTAAACGGCAGGCCGTAGCGCAGGGTAAGCTCACCCACGATCGGTTGATGCGTGCTGTGACCGGTAAAGGTGAGTCTGATGACCGTCCCTTCCAGATCGTGTGCCAGCTCGGTATTGAAGGTTTCCTCTTCGGCATACTGGCTCACCTGGCGGACAAACTGCTGCGTAATCGGCTGCTGCGGATGGGTAAAGACGCTCAGCACGTCCCCCTCTTCCACCACTTTACCGTTCTCCATCACCGCCACGCGGTCGCAGATTTTGCGCACCACGTGCATCTCGTGCGTGATCAGCACAATGGTCAGCTTGAAGCGACGGTTAATGTCCAGCAGCAGATCGAGGATCTGATCGGTAGTCTGCGGGTCGAGCGCGGAAGTGGCCTCGTCGCAAAGCAGCACGTCAGGATTATTGGCCAGCGCGCGCGCAATGCCCACGCGCTGCTTTTGCCCGCCGCTCAGCTGTGACGGGTACGCATGCTCGCGGCCTTTCAGGCCGACAAGTTCGATAAGCTCGGCCACGCGGGCCTTAATGTCGGCTTTCGGTACGCCGGCAATTTGCATGGAGAAGGCGATATTCTCACTCACCGTACGCGACCACAGCAGGTTGAAGTGCTGGAACACCATGCTGATCTTCAGACGCGCCTGGCGTAAGGCTTCGCCTTTAGCCGCGGAAATGTTCTGCCCGTTGATGGTTACGCTGCCGGTGCTGGGTTTTTCCAGGCCGTTGAGCAGGCGAATAAGCGTACTTTTACCTGCCCCGCTGTAACCGATAATCCCGTAAATCTGCCCCTGTGCTATCGTCAAATTGACGTTATCAACGGCCGTGAGTGCCACCTTTCCGTTGTCAAAAACCTTCGAAATATTGCTCAGTACAATCATTCTTATTCGTTATCCGTGCCGCCCGTGGCGGTTTAGCAGTATGGATGTCCAAACGATAGTAAACAGCCGTTATCAGCTTTTAAATGAACAAAAAAGAATGTGTTATTACTTTGGGAAATAAACAGCGGATTTACCGGGTGGGAAGCATTTAGACCAATTTCAGCAATGATTATCTGCCAGATGCATATCTGCTGGCTGACACGCGCAAAAAACGGTCATTTTTGCAGCATTTTACACCAGTATAGCCATCCTCACATCCAGACAACTTTACGTCTTGCTGTCCTGACATCCAAAAACGTCATTTATATTCCTTTCTGTTCTAAAAGGCAGTGAATGGTTCTTTATTGCGAAAATTTCACCGCCCTATCATCCCGTCATGACATCCAGAAAGGAAAACATCATGACGATTTACCACTCCGTCACCGAACTGATTGGCCGTACCCCGCTTATCCAGCTGCACAAGCTTGATACCGGTCCCTGCTCGCTGTTTCTGAAGCTGGAAAACCAGAATCCCGGCGGCTCCATTAAGGATCGGGTGGCGTTGTCGATGATTAACGAAGCGGAGCGTACCGGCCAGCTGCAGCCGGGAGGCACGATTATTGAGGCAACGGCGGGCAATACCGGTCTCGGCCTGGCCCTGATCGCCGCCCAGAAAGGCTACTCGCTGATTCTGGTGGTGCCGGACAAAATGAGCCGCGAGAAAATTTTCCACCTGCGCGCGCTCGGTGCTCAGGTGGTGCTGACCCGCTCCGACGTCAATAAGGGCCATCCCGCCTATTACCAGGATTACGCCCAGCGTCTGGCCAATGAGCTGCCCGGCGCGTTTTACATTGACCAGTTTAATAACGAAGCCAATCCGCTGGCACACCGCACCACTACGGCACCGGAACTGTATGAGCAGCTTGACGGCAGGATCGACGCCATCGTGGTGGGGGTCGGCTCAGGCGGTACGCTGGGTGGCCTGCAGGCGTGGTTCGCCGAGCACTCTCCGCACACGGAGTTTATCCTCGCAGACCCGGCAGGATCCGTACTGGCCGACCAGGTGGAAACCGGGCGCTACCACGATGCAGGCTCATGGCTGGTTGAGGGGATCGGTGAAGACTTTATTCCTCCGCTGGCCCATATCGAAGGCGTGAATCGCGCCTGGCGCATCACCGATCGCGAAGCGTTCACCACCGCGCGCGATCTGCTGAAAACGGAAGGTATTCTGGCAGGCTCCTCCAGCGGCACGCTGCTGGCGGCCGCGCTGAAGTATTGCCAGGCGCAGACCACGCCGAAGCGCGTGGTGACCTTCGCCTGCGACAGCGGCAACAAATACCTTTCGAAAATGTTTAACGATGACTGGATGCGCCAGCAGGGGCTGATCGCGCGCCCTCAGGCAGGCGATCTCTCCGACTACATCGGCCTTCGTCACGATGAAGGCGCCACCGTCACCGCCGCCCCGGACGACACGCTTTCCACCGTCCTGGCGCGCATGCGTCTGTATGACATCTCCCAGCTGCCGGTACTGGAGAACGGCAAGGTGGTGGGCATTATCGACGAATGGGATCTTCTGCGGCACATCGGCGGCGACGGCGATCGCTTCGCGCTTCCGGTGACGGCGGCCATGACGCGTCAGGTGGAATTTCTGGATAAACACGCCCCGGAAAGCGCCCTGAACGCCATCTTCGACCGCGGCCTGGTGGCCGTAATTAATGATAACGACCGCTTTCTGGGTCTGATTACGCGCAGCGACGTGCTGACCGCATGGCGCAACCGTCTACAGCAATAAAGGAATAGATGATGAAAAACCTGGCAACCCTGAGCGTCCACAGCGGCGAGTTCAACGACCAGCACGGTGCGGTGATGCCGCCAATTTACGCGACCTCGACGTTTGCGCAACCCTCTCCAGGGGAACATACCGGCTATGAATATTCGCGTAGCGGTAACCCCACCCGACATGCGCTGGAAACCGCCATCGCCGAACTGGAAGGCGGCACGCGCGGCTACGCTTTCGCCTCCGGCCTGGCGGCCATCTCCACGGTGCTCGAACTGCTGGATAAAGACAGCCACATCGTCGCCATTGATGACGTTTACGGCGGCACATACCGTCTGATCGAGAACGTGCGCAAGCGCAGCACCGGCCTGCAGGTCAGCTGGGTTAAACCGGACGACCTGGCCGGACTCGAGGCCGCCATTCGTCCGGATACGCGTATAGTCTGGGTCGAAACGCCAACTAACCCGCTGCTGAAGCTGGCGGATCTCGCAGCTATTGCGGCGATCGCCCGTCGTCATAACGTTATCAGCGTGGCGGATAACACCTTCGCGTCGCCGGTTATCCACCGTCCGCTGGAGTCGGGTTTCGATATCGTGGTGCACTCCGCCACCAAATACCTGAACGGCCACTCCGACGTTGTCGCCGGGCTGGCGGTGGTGGGAGATAACCCGGCGCTGGCGGACAAGCTCGGCTATCTGCAAAACGCGGTGGGCGGCGTTCTGGATCCGTTCAGCAGCTTCCTGACGCTGCGCGGTATCCGCACGCTTGCCCTGAGGGTCGAAAAGCACAGCACCAACGCGCTGGCGATTGCGCAATGGCTGGAGCAACATCCTCTGGTCGAAAAGGTTTTCTATCCCGGCCTGGAATCGCACCCGCAGTATCAGCTTGCCCGCACGCAGATGGCGCTGCCCGGTGGGATGATTTCCGTCGTGGTAAAAGGCGACGCGCAACGCGCAACGGAAGTGATCCGCAACCTGAAATTGTTTACCCTCGCGGAAAGCCTGGGCGGCGTGGAAAGTCTTGTGAGCCAGCCTTACAGCATGACGCACGCCTCTATTCCGCTTGAGCAACGGCTGGCCAACGGCATTGTGCCGCAGCTGATCCGCCTGTCAGTGGGGATTGAAGATCCTAAAGACCTGATTGCCGACCTCAGCCAGGCGCTGCAAAAATAGGCAAAGCGCGGCAGGTCAATCACCTGCCGCCATAAGTTGTCATTATGGCTTAACGCCTTGATAACAATATTATGTGAAACTGCACAGATTATTTTTGAAACACCGTTTCCATTTTCCTTTTATCTTAAAATCAGCGTATAATGCGCGCCTAATCCCTGGTGAATGGTTTCAGCGCTTGGAATACACAAAACAACGTACAACTTCTCCTCTCCTTCGTTGGGCTGTCACTCAGGCACACTTTCTTCTGCACGCTCATTTGATGTCTCCTATCCTTAGTGCGTGTCATATACTCTTTTGCAACACAGGTTTGACTCCGCGGCGGTGCGCCCCCGGAGCGAGATTTCCATATCCTTCCCAACTTAAAGACTAAGACTGTCATGAAAAAGACGAAAATTGTTTGTACTATCGGCCCGAAAACCGAATCTGAAGAGATGCTGACCAAAATGCTGGACGCCGGCATGAACGTGATGCGTCTGAACTTCTCCCACGGTGACTATGCAGAACACGGTCAGCGTATCCAGAACTTGCGCAACGTAATGAGCAAGACCGGTAAAAAAGCCGCCATCCTGCTGGATACCAAAGGTCCAGAAATCCGTACCATCAAGCTGGAAGGCGGTAACGACGTCTCTCTGAAAGCGGGCCAGACCTTCACCTTCACCACCGACAAATCCGTGGTCGGTAACAATGAAATCGTTGCAGTGACCTATGAAGGCTTCACCAGCGACCTGTCCGTCGGTAATACCGTGCTGGTAGACGATGGTCTGATCGGTATGGAAGTTACCGCTATCGAAGGTAACAAGGTTATCTGTAAAGTGCTGAACAACGGCGACCTGGGCGAGAACAAAGGCGTTAACCTGCCGGGCGTCTCCATCGCGCTGCCAGCCCTGGCTGAAAAAGACAAGCAAGACCTGATCTTCGGCTGCGAGCAAGGCGTTGACTTCGTTGCCGCTTCCTTCATCCGTAAGCGTTCCGACGTGGTTGAAATCCGTGAGCACCTGAAAGCGCACGGCGGCGAGAAGATCCAGATCATCTCCAAAATTGAAAACCAGGAAGGCCTGAACAACTTCGACGAAATCCTCGAAGCGTCTGACGGCATCATGGTTGCCCGTGGCGACCTGGGCGTTGAAATCCCGGTTGAAGAAGTAATCTTCGCGCAGAAGATGATGATCGAGAAATGCGTTCGCGCGCGTAAAGTGGTTATCACCGCCACGCAGATGCTGGACTCCATGATCAAAAACCCACGCCCAACCCGCGCTGAAGCAGGCGACGTGGCAAACGCCATCCTCGACGGTACCGATGCCGTTATGCTGTCCGGCGAATCCGCAAAAGGTAAATATCCGCTGGAAGCGGTGTCCATCATGGCCACCATCTGCGAACGTACCGACCGCGTGATGAAGAGCCGTCTGGACTACAACAACGACAGCCGCAAGCTGCGCATCACCGAAGCGGTCTGCCGCGGTGCAGTAGAAACCGCTGAGAAGCTGGAAGCGCCGCTGATCGTGGTTGCCACTCAGGGCGGTAAATCTGCTCGCGCCGTGCGCAAATACTTCCCGGATGCGACCATCCTGGCGCTGACCACCAATGAAACCACTGCCCGTCAGCTGGTGCTGAGCAAAGGCGTGATCCCACACCTGGTGAAAGAGATCGCCTCTACCGATGATTTCTATCGTCTGGGTAAAGAAGTGGCTCTGGAGCTGGTTGATCGCGGTCTGGCACAGAAAGGCGACGTAGTGGTCATGGTTTCTGGCGCGCTGGTCCCAAGCGGAACCACCAATACCGCATCTGTTCACGTGCTGTAATAATTCCCGAACGAATTAATTTTGATAAAAAGCGCCCGCCGGGCGCTTTTTTTATTTCTGGCATTAGCCAAAGTCATTCAAAATGCAAATCGGGTTTTTCTATTTAATTGCGAATTATCTAAGATGAATCCGATGATAAATGCCTTTTTTTCCTTAGATTTTTGCCCGAAAAGGGCTGATTCGATGCTTCTTTGAGCGAACGATCAAAAATAGGTGTATTCCCATCAAAAAAATATTCTCAACCCAAAAAACTTTGTGTAATACTTGTAACGCTACATGGAGATTAACTCAATCTAGAGGGTATTAATAATGAATCGTACTAAACTGGTACTGGGCGCGGTAATCCTGGGTTCTACTCTGCTGGCTGGTTGCTCCAGCAACGCTAAAATCGATCAGCTGTCTTCTGACGTTCAGACTCTGAACGCTAAAGTTGACCAGCTGAGCAACGACGTGAACGCAATCCGTTCCGACGTTCAGGCTGCTAAAGACGACGCAGCTCGCGCTAACCAGCGTCTGGACAACCAGGCTACTAAATACCGTAAGTAATAGTACCTGTTAATAAAATGGCGCACATTGTGCGCCATTTTTTTTGCCTGCGTCAAACGGCTACTGCGTCACCTTCTCCCCTTCATCTTCCGCTACCGCAGCGGACACCCGACTGTTCTGCACGGACAACACGTTATTACTAGCTGACGGGCCGCTACCTGACGACACGACAACCGGTATCCCGGCGCGGCGTGACAGGGCTTTATCAATAAGCGCCTTATCGCTTCCCGCCTGAGAAACAAAGGTCGCAAAGTCTGCGGAATGGGTAATTGGCGAGACCTGTGGGTTTTCGCCTTCTGCCTGCGCCAGCGGACGGTGGACTTCAATATAGCGTTTACCGTCCGGCTCAACGGAGAACTTCACCGGTTCATTGATAATCTGAACCCGCGTGCCCACCCGCACCTGTTCGAACAGGGCTTTAATGTCCGGGGCATTCATCCGCATACAGCCGGAACTGACCCGCAGGCCGACGCTGTCCGGCGCGCTGGTGCCGTGGATCAGATATTCACCATTACCCACGCCTAAACGCAGTGCGAAGCGTCCCAGAGGGTTATTGGGCCCGGCAGGGACCACCGGAGGCAGCTTAATTCCCTGCTCCAGAGAGCGTGCTCTGATGCCCGCTGTGGGTGTCCAGGTGGGATTAGGGATTTTCTGGCTCACGCGCGTGGTCGTGACCGGCGTTTCCAGCCCCAGCTGTCCGATGCCGAGCGGGAAAACCTGAACAATGTTTTCTCCCGGCGGGAAGTAGTAGAGCCGAAGCTCAGCGAGGTTAACGACAATGCCCTCGCGCGGCGTGTCCGGCAGCAGCATCTGCGACGGGATGGTAATAACGGTTCCCGGAGCAGGGTTGACCGGCGCGATGGTATTGTTTGTTTCCAGGATCACCTGCGCCGCGGTATTAAACCGGCGGGCGATGGTCTGCAGCTTATTATCCCCTTCCTGTATCGTGTAGGTTTGATTTTGCCCAATCAGACGACTGCCTGCGGGCGGCAATGGATAGTCCATCGCGCGGGCCGAATTAAGGGCGCCGAGCGAACTGAGAAGTAATAGAGTTATTAGAGACGCGCGCTTCATGCTGAGATTCCTTATTCACCGGCAGGATGCCAGAAAGCTGAAAAACCAGCGAGGCGGGAACCACCTCGCGAAACAGAATGAATGCTGTTCTGTAAGTCTAGCTAAGGATTGCAGCTTTGGCGCGGATGGCGCGAATCATCGCTTCCAGTCCCTGAGAGCGGGACGGGGTGAGGTGCTGGGTCAGGGCCATTTTTTCAAACCACGGGCGGACGTCGAACGCGACAATATCCTGCGCAGACATCCGGTGATAAAGAATAAAGACGACCGCAATAAGCCCTTTTACAATGGCAGCATCGCTGTCGCCGTGTAATTCGACAGTGCCGTCATCAGACTGCTCCATCACAATCCACACCTGGCTCTGACAGCCCTGAATAATGTTTTCCGGGCTATGCGCCTCTTCGCCGAGCGGCGGTAAGCGCTGTCCCAGCTCAATGATATAGAGATACTTCTCTTCCCAGTTTGCGCAACGCGAGAAGTTGCGCAGTAATTTATCTTTGTCCGGCAGCTCTGCCATCTTTCGCCTCTCCGTTAGCCCAGCAGCTGGTGAATGCGTTTTAGCCCCGCCACCAGCCTGTCGACCTCTTCCGTTGTGTTGTACATCACCAGCGATGCGCGGCACATTGCCGGTACCTGGTAAAACGCCATCAGCGGCATGGCGCAGTGGTGCCCGGTACGGACCGCTACGCCGTAGTTATCGAGGAAACTGCCCACGTCATAGGCGTGGTGTTTCCCGAGATTAAACGCGATCACCCCTTGCCGGTCGGCAGGTCCGTAGAGGGTAAGATCCGGTACGCTGGCAAGCTGGGCAAGCGCATAGTGCATCAGCAGCTGTTCATACTCCTGAATGGCATCAAGGCCTATCGCAGAAACGTAGGAAACCGCCGCCCCCAGCCCGATAATGCCCCCGGTATTGGGCGTGCCCGCCTCAAAACGCCACGGCGCGCGGGCGTAGGTGGTCCCTTCCGACAGGCTAACGGTGGCGATCATCGACCCGCCCCCTTCCCACGGCGGCATCGCCTGCAGGATGTCTTCTTTCACGTACAGCACGCCAATCCCGGTCGGGCCATAGAGCTTGTGTCCCGAGAAGACGTAGAAATCGCAATCCAGCGCCTGGACGTCCACCGCGTGGTGCATCACCGCCTGGGCACCGTCAATCAGCACCTTCGCGCCCGCCTGATGGGCCTTTTCGACGATCTCTGCGACCGGGTTTTCGGTTCCCTGCACGTTGGAGACCTGGGTAACCGCCACCAGCCGCGTTTTATCGTCAAGCAGTGCGTCTAGCTGCTCGAGCTGAAGCGTCCCGTCGACGTTCAGCGGGATCACCCGAAGCTGCGCGCCAGCGCGCTCGCAGAGCATCTGCCACGGTACAATATTGGCGTGGTGCTCCATCTGGGTGATGATAATGTTATCCCCCGCGTGGACCTGCGCGTTGCCCCAGCTGTTGGCGACAAGGTTGATCCCTTCGGTGGTTCCGCGCACGAAGACCAGCTCTTCAGGCGAACGTGCATTGAGGAAGGCGGCCAGTTGCGTACGCACGTTTTCCATACGCTGGGTCGCCTCGGCGCTCAGGGTATGGATACCGCGATGTACGGCGGCATAGCCGTGGCGATAGAACTCAGCTTCCGCATCCACCACCTGATTCGGCTTCTGCGCGCTGGCCGCGCTGTCCAGATAGGCCAGAGGAAGACCGTTTACTTCACGGGTCAGAACCGGGAAATCTGCCCGTACTTTCTCGACGGGAAAACTCATGCTGCGCCTCCAGGCAGACGCTGGCCAATACGCTCCAGCACCTGCTGTTTTAACTGACCATCCAGCAGCGCTTCCGTCAGTTCAGCGGCAAACGCATAGATAATCATTTTCTGCGCCGCCTGCTGGTCAATACCGCGGGAACGCAGGTAAAACATCTGCTCGTCATCGATTCGTCCGACCGTCGCGCCGTGGCTGCATTTCACGTCGTCGGCGTAGATCTCCAGCTGCGGCTTGGTGTCTACCTCCGCCAGGCGGCCTAACAGCAGATTATTGTTGGTCATCTGCCCGTCGGTTTTGATGGCGTGCTTCGCCACGTTAATCAGGCCGTTAAACACCGCGCGCCCTTTATCACTCACGATGGTTTTGTGCAGCTGGCGGCTGTTGCAGTAGCCTTTGTTGTGCTCCAGCCAGGTGCGCGTATCGCATACCTCTGATTTAACCGGCATCGCCAGGCTGTTGATGCGCAGCGTGGTGTTTTCACCGTTGAGCTGCGTGCTGGTGTTGTGGCGCAGCACCGCCCCGCCGAGCAGGAAGCTGTGGCTGTATGCCGCCGCATCCTGGCCCAGCACGATATCGTTATGGGCAAAGTGATGGCTCTGCGCATTCTCAAACGCCAGCTTGACGTGGTGAAGCTGCGCGTTAGCGGCGACGTTCATCGTCAGGCGCGACCCGGTAAAGTGGCGGGCGTCGCTGAGGCTGACGTAATGCTCGATTACCGTGGCCTCTGCCCCCTCCGCCAGCTCAAGATGGTGGCGATAGTGCGCGGTGTTGATTTCGTCGCCGTCCAGACCCTGAGTGATGTGCATCAGCAGCAGCGGTTTTGCCGGGCGCTGGTTACGCTTCACGCGGATATGCGTCACGCCGCGGGCCAGGCTCTCGGTCAGGTGCAGGAAGACTTCAGGCTGAACCGGAGCGCTCAGGCGCTGGCGATCGTCGTTAATCTCAACCTCAAATCCGCTCTCCTGGAGGGCGTCGCTCAGCTCGGGGCGGAACTGACCGTCGACGAACACCAGGCGCTGGGCATCGACATTCAGCGCCAGCGCGTCGCGCTGCGCCGGGGCGATTTCCGCCAGACGGGTCACAAACTCGGCGTTCAGCAGGCCATCAAGCGGGGTGTATTTCCAGTTCTCATGCTTGCGCGTCGGCAACCCGAGCCGCAGCATCTGCTGCAGATGCTGCTGCGCCTGCTCGGAGCGCGTGCCCCCCTGGGCTTCAAACAGCCGGTGCCACTGCTGGAGCGCATTACTGCTGTTCGGTAAGCCAGCCATAACCCTGCTCCTCCAGTTGTTTAACCAGCGTAAAATCACCGGATTTCACAATACGCCCCTGGTAAAGCACGTGAACGTAATCCGGCTGGATGTAGTCCAGAATGCGCTGGTAGTGGGTGACGATAATAAACGAGCGCTTGCCGTCGCGCAGGGAGTTCACCCCGTCAGCAACGATCTTCAGGGCGTCGATATCCAGACCAGAGTCGGTCTCATCCAGTATGCACAGCTCGGGCTCCAGAACCGCCATCTGCAGGATGTCGTTACGCTTTTTCTCGCCGCCGGAAAAGCCGACGTTGACCGAGCGGGTCAGCAGATCTTCCGGCATTTTCAGCAGCTTGATTTTCTCTTCCATCAGGTCCTGGAAGTCGAAGCGGTCCAGCGCCTCCAGGCCGCGATACTTGCGTACCGCATTCAGCGCCGTCTGGAGGAAGAACTGGTTGCTGACGCCCGGAATTTCTACCGGATACTGGAAGGCCATAAAGATGCCCTCTCCCGCGCGATCTTCCGGCGACATCTCCAGCAGGTTTTTCCCATGAAACTCGACCGAGCCGTTGGTCACCTCGTAATCTTCGCGGCCCGCCAGCGTCGCAGAAAGCGTACTTTTCCCGGAACCGTTCGGCCCCATGATGGCGTGAACTTCACCCGGCTTAACGTCAAAATTGAGGCCACGCAGGATCGCTTTGTCTTCTACGCTAACCTGTAAATCTTTAATGCTTAACATGTGCTTTCCTTAACCGACGCTGTGTTCAAGACTAATGGCGAGGAGTTTTTGGGCTTCAACGGCAAATTCCAGCGGCAGTTCAGAGAACACGTCCTTACAGAAGCCGTTAACGATCATTGAGATGGCATCTTCTTCGCTGATCCCGCGCTGCAGGCAGTAGAAGAGCTGATCTTCCCCAATCCGCGACGTCGTCGCCTCATGTTCAAGCTGGGCGGTGTTGTTTCGACACTCAACGTACGGGAAGGTGTGCGCGCCGCAGTCTGCGCCAATCAGCATTGAGTCACACTGGGTAAAGTTTCGCGCGTTGGTGGCCGTCGGCATGATTTTCACCAGCCCGCGATAGCTGTTCTGGCTGTGCCCGGCAGAGATGCCTTTCGAGATGATGGTCGATTTGGTGTTTTTACCAATGTGGATCATCTTGGTGCCGGTATCCGCCTGCTGATGGCCGCTGGTGAGCGCCACCGAGTAGAACTCACCGATGGAGTTATCCCCACGCAGAATGCAGCTTGGGTATTTCCAGGTGATGGCAGAGCCGGTTTCTGACTGGGTCCACGACATCTTGCTGTTTTCACCTTCGCACAGCGCGCGCTTGGTGACGAAGTTCAGGATGCCGCCGGTATTGCCGTCGCCGGGGAACCAGTTTTGCACCGTCGAGTACTTCACCTCGGCATCTTTATGGATGATGACCTCCACCACCGCCGCGTGCAGCTGATAGCTGTCGCGCACCGGGGCGGAACACCCTTCGATGTAGCTGACGTAGCTGCCTTCGTCAGCCACCAGAATCGTGCGCTCGAACTGACCGGTTTTTTCCGCATTGATGCGGAAATAGGTCGAGAGCTCCATCGGGCAACGTACCCCTTTCGGCACGTAGATAAAGGTGCCGTCTGAGGCCACCGCCGCGTTGAGCGCCGCAAAGAAGTTGTCGTTAGAGGGCACCACGGTCCCGATGTACTTTTTCACCAGTTCCGGATGATCGTGAATGGCTTCGCCGAAGGAGCAGAAAATGATCCCCTGCTCGGCCAGCTTTTCGCGGTAGGTGGTCGCCACCGAGACGGAGTCAAAAATGGCGTCCACCGCCACCTCTTTCCCCTCACGCACCGGCACGCCCAGTTGGTTAAAGGCCTCTTCTACCTCTTTGCTGAGGAAGCTGTTTTCCGCGCCGGTTTGCTGCACCGCGCCGGGCTGCGAGGCGCAGGTGTCATCACAGCTGCCGCAGGAAGGCGCGGAGTAGTAGCTGTAGTCCTGATAGTTCAGCTTGTCATAATGCGCTTTCAGCCAGTGTGGCTCTTCCATCTCCAGCCAGGCGCGGAAGGCGCTCAGGCGAAATTCCAGCATCCACTCGGGTTCATTACGTTTCGCCGAGATCGCCCGAACGACATCTTCGTTGATGCCTTTCGCCAGCTCGTCCGTCTGCAGCTGGGTGAAGAACCCCTCTTTATAGTTGAGGTGCCCACCGCTCCAGGTATTTACTTCACTCGTTGCTTCAGTATTACGAGACATAGTACCGCCTATACCCCAAAGCTTTCGCCGCAGCCGCATTCGTTCTGGGCTTTCGGGTTATGAAATTTGAATAACTGGTTTAAGCCTTCGCGGACGTAGTCCACTTCGGTGCCGTCGATAAACGGCATGGCCTGCAGCGCGACGTACAACTTTGCGCCGTCCGTTTCGAATACCAGGTCATCCTTCTCGGGTTCGGTGACGGTGTCGAGCACGTAACCGAACCCTGCGCAACCGGTCTGTTTGACACCTAAACGCACGCCGAGGATCTCGGGCTTTTTCGCCACCAGCTCGTGAATATGCGCCGCCGCCGCCGGCGTGAGCGTTAAGCCGCGCCAGGCAAAATCGGCAGGATTAAAGGTTTCTGAATGCAGTTCCATAGGTCCACCTCATCTGATAAGCCATCAGGGCATAACACCATGTTAGTGATAACGATTATCACTTCAACCCTCTGTCAGCAGGGGCATTCGGCTAAACCGCCCTTTTTGGCTACTTTTATTAAGCATAGACCCTGTAGGAAGATGCAGGCAGGATGGATTTATTTGTTCAATGCATTGATTAATAATGCATTTCGTCACGGCATTTATGACGGAGAGGAGAAAAATAAAATATGCATCGGAAATGCCTATTTTTGAGATAGCTTTAGTGAGGAACGGGACAAAAACAAAAAAAGGCCCTCAAGGCCTCTCACGATCAGTGATGAAATGAGACAGCAAAGCCCTGCTCACGCCAGTGGTCTAGCTGTTCCTGCTGGCGAGGCGTTGGCGATTTTCCCGTCCAGACGAAGATTTTTTGCCCGGGGAAAAGCTCGGGACGCGGTGAGTCAATCGGTTCAGCCAGCACGTCAATGTGCCAGCCCTTTTGCGATAAGCGCGCGGCTTCGAGCCACAGATGGGTTCGATCATCACATTCCCAGCCAATAAGGAGAGCGTCCTGACCGGCTTTCTTGCGGGACTCCGCCAGACTCGCAATCGCGAATTCGATCAGCACGCCGTCAAACAGGCTCGCCATGTGACGCACGGTGTTTTGATCCTGATTCATTCGCTGACGGACGGGAGAGAGAATATTGTCAATCAGCGGATCCATCGCGTGATCGCGGCGGAACTCGCCTATTTTGGCGCGCAGCTTTGCCGGGCTGGCGTAGCGCAGAACGGTCATCATCTCTTCCTGGAACGAGACCCAGTTGCCCTGCGTCAACACTTCCTTGTTTTCCAGCAAGGCTTTCACTTTTCCGACCGAAACGCCGCTTTTCATCAGGCGTTTGATCTCTTCAATGCGCAGAATATCTTCATCGTCGAACTGACGATGACCCCCTTCGCTGCGCTGCGGCTTCAACAATCCATAACGGCGCTGCCAGGCACGCAGCGTAACGGGGTTGATACCGCATCGTTCGGCCACTTCGCCGATACTGTAATAGGCCATTAACTCCCTCACGCTCAGAACTTCCATACCTAACTGCACCAACCTTATCAGATTGTACACACCATTTGTATAACTAAGACCGCATTTTGCTCAGGTGAATGGGCTGCTTCTCCCCCTCACCTGTTAATACATTGTTGTATAAAATTTGCAGTTCGTACAGTTAACTCTGCCCGATGTGTACAGCTTTATCAGAAATCGAATTTCTTCTCTGGCCACGCAATAGCCGGAATACCGCCGTGCCGGGGGCTGGCAAAAAGATGTCCCTGGAACTGGGAAATTCCCGCGGACTCCAGCCACATCCACTCTTCCGCCTTCTCCACGCCCACCGCGCAGAACTGGATCTCGAGCGAGGAACAGCATTTGATAATCGCCTGAATGATGGCCTGTCGGGGGCCGCTTTTGTGCACGTTAGCGACCAGATCGCGATTAATCTTAATTCTGTCCGGCTGGAACTGAGCCAGCAGCTGTAGCCCCGCAAAACCGGCGCCAAAGTGATCGATCGCCACGCTGAGGCCCGCACTTTTGAGCTGCCTGACCGAATCGGTGAATTCATCAAAACGGGAAATAGCTTCGCTTTCGGTAAACTCCACCACAATTTGCTCGGGCACAAACCCGTTTGCTTCAATCGCGGTGAGCAGGAAATCCACGGCATTGGGAATGTTAACCAGCGTCATGGGCAGCAGGTTAAGGGATAACGTCTGGTCCTGTAACCCCAGCGCGCTGGCCATGGAAAGCGCTACCTGCTTGCTCTGCAAATCAGATGCATAAACCTCGTCACGCGGGCGGTTAGCGAAATAGACGCCGGGCGAGCCGCCGTCAGGGGTGCGGATAAGCGCCTCCCAGGAGACGACCTGCTGCATAAACGGATCGACAATCGGCTGGAACGCAAAGCTGCAGTCCGCCCCTTTCGCCACCACCTCAGGCTGTGTGGACAAGCGCGTTTCTTCGGGAACGAAATCCCATGAATCCGCCGGAGGCAGTTCAAAATAGTTCGCTTTTTCAGTGGCTTCGACAAAGGTACGGAAAAACTGCAGCGGGCGGTCGTTATACGTCAGCTGGTAACGCGTCGTTCCTTTGTTGAGCACCTGCTGCAGCACCTCATCCCTGTCGAAGTGGCGCAAATCAAAAAGCTCCATCCCCACCTTGCCAAAGCGCCGGACAGGCCCGTGGTCGCGCATCAGCTCCACCACGTTATGGTGGCGCGGGTCATTACAGATCTGCTCATAGATTGCCGTTACGTGCTCCACTGGCCCTTCAAGCAGCTGGAAAAAATGCGTGCCGTTAAACAGCAGGATCCCCGTCACATTGGATTGCCGGTTTTTACTATTGGCAGCAGCGACCATTGCTTCCAGCGCTTTCACTGGAACGTCCTCGCAGATATGACTGCGGTAAATGATGGTTGTGAGCATGCTATTCCTGGGGGTTAGGGTTTTGGCCACGAAAACGGTGGATAAGGATCATTTATAGCACATTAATTGCCTGACAAATAATTTACATCTCAATCATTTACGGCAGTTATAGAAACATTTTTCTGTGCTGTACAACTTACCAGTGCCGGCTCATTTTGTACAATATATCCTGTAACGTTACCGGTTCGTGACAAGATTATAACTCACTGAAAACAAACTAATTTATAAAATATATCATAAAAATATTAAAAATCTGTACATTTTAAGTGTACAGATTTAGAAATTGTGTATACCTTAATTGTAACGTTAGTGATTACAAAATTTTACAGGAGCGAAACATGCAGCAGAAAGGTTACGCCACAGATTCCGCAGCAGCGATCGCACAGTACTTCGAAAAGGCCGCGCTTCCTACTCAACAGGAGACGCTGGGTCAGGTGGTTGTCGAAATCCTCAGCGACGGGCGAAACCTTAATCGCAAATCGCTCTGTACCAAACTGCTCAGCCGCCTCGAAAAGGCCGAGGGGCCGGAAGAGGAAGAGCATTACCACATGCTGCTTGGTCTGCTCTTCGAACGGTAAGGTTATGAATAGCAGTAACGCAGACCGACTGATCGACCAGCTTATCGGTGAAGCCGTTCTCTCTCTTCTTAGGGAGCGGGGGCCAGTGACAACCGAAGGATTGCTGCAGCGTCTGCGGAGCATGAAAGAACATGAAAAGGATCCCCGGCGGCGGGAGACACTTGCGGTGGTGATTGCCGAAATCGGCTCAAACAGCATCGCCTTTACACGTCGCAGAACCGCGCAAGGACGAACGAAAAGAGAGGGACCTCTCAACGATAACAGAGACAATGTTGTGCCGTTATTTGGAAGTGGAAAACCGTCCGATCCCAAAAAAATACATTGACTGCAATTTAACAGCTACGGTGAGAACAAATGAGACAAAATATTCAGCTTCAACCCGAATACCATTCTGCTTTTTTAGACAGTGCGCTGTCGGAATACTTCCGTCACGCAGGCGATCGTTTTGCTGAAGAGTCCGCTGTTTTTTCTACTGCAGTACGCTGTGTTCTGGCCTCCGAGGGGCATCTGTCTAATAAGGCAATCATCCTCTGGCTCATTCAGACGCTGGAAGCCACCCACGACGTGGTTCAGGCGGATGTGATTCGTAAGACCCTCGAAATCGTGGTGGGTTACACGATGGACGATCTTTAAGTTCCTGCGCTCAACGCCCCCTAACGTGTCATCGTCAAAACTGACGAACAGCCTGACGATGACACGCGCCCTCCTCGCTTAACACCCTGTAAAACCAGCAAAGTCGATCTGGCACGGATCCTGCTTACCTCCGTTTACGGGACTGGGTTTTCCAGTCAACTTTGCTTCATTTCTTAACAGGTCTGTTATTGATGAAAAAGATCGCCAGCGTCTGCCCGTACTGCGGTGCAGGCTGTAAACTAAACCTTGTCGTTGAAAATAACCGTATCATCCGTGCAGAAGCGGCAGAGGGGGTCACAAACCAGGGCACCCTGTGTCTGAAAGGGTTTTACGGCTGGGACTTCCTCAACGATACCCGTCTGCTCACCCCGCGACTGACTCAGCCGATGATCCGCTACCACAAGGGCGAGGCATTCACGCCCGTTACCTGGGAAGAGGCTATCCGCTACACCGCCCACAGGCTCAGCAGCATTAAAGCGCAGCACGGACCGCGGTCGATCATGACCACCGGCTCATCCCGCGGAACCGGCAATGAAACAAACTATGTGATGCAAAAATTTGCCCGCGCGGTGCTGAACACCAACAACGTGGACTGCTGCGCGCGCGTCTGTCACGGCCCTTCCGTTGCCGGTTTACAGGAAACGCTCGGCAACGGCGCGATGAGCAATTCAATCAACGATATTGAACACTCAAAATGCCTGCTGGTGTTTGGCTATAACTGCGCGGATTCCCACCCTATCGTCGCCCGCCGGGTGCTAAAAGCGCGTGAAAATGGCGCAAAAATTATCGTCTGCGATCCGCGACGCATTGAAACGGCGCGTATTGCCGATCAGCATCTGCAGCTGAAAAACGGCAGCAATATGGCGCTGGTCAATGCCTTTGGCTACGTGCTGCTGGAAGAGGAGCTGTACGACAAAAGCTACGTGGCGCGCTTTACGGAAGGGCTTGAGGCCTACCGGCAGACGGTGAAAGACTATGCGCCGGAGAAGGTTGAACATCTCACCGGGATTCCCGCCCGTGACGTTCGCCAGGCGATGCGCACCTTCGCGGCGGCCCCTTCCGCCACCGTGATGTGGGGAATGGGCGTGACCCAGTTTGGTCAGGCCGTCGATGTGGTAAAAGGGCTTTCCAGCCTGGCGCTGCTAACCGGCAACCTGGGGCGACTGGCCGTTGGCGTCGGTCCCGTGCGCGGTCAAAATAACGTACAGGGCGCCTGTGATATGGGCGTGCTGCCGAATATGTTCCCCGGCTATCAGGATGTTACCGATCCGGCGGTCAGGCAGAAGTTCGCCGATGCCTGGGGGATTGACGTTAAGGCGATGGACGATCGGGTCGGAACGCGCATTACCGAAGTGCCTCACCTTGCGCTGGAAGGCAAGGTCAAAGCCTATTACATCATGGGGGAAGACCCGCTTCAGACAGAGGCCGACCTCGGCCTGGTGCGCAGCGGTTTTGAAGCGCTCGATTTTGTCGTGGTTCAGGACATCTTTATGACCAAAACGGCAGAGGTGGCTGACGTTCTGCTCCCTGCCACCTCCTGGGGTGAACACGGCGGCGTCTTTACCTGCGCCGACCGTGGGTTCCAGCGTTTTGGCAAAGCCATTGAGGCCAGCGGCAACGTGAAGCGCGACTGGGAAATCATCAGCCTGCTCGCCACCGAGATGGGCTACCCGATGCATTATGACTCCAACCAGCAGATCTGGGATGAGATGCGCGAGCTGTGCCCGCTCTTCTACGGCGTAACGTATGAAAAAATGGGCGAGATGGGCCACGTGCAGTGGCCGTGCCCGACGCTGGACCATCCCGGCACACCGTACCTGTACAAAGATAATCAGTTCGATACCCCGAGCGGTAAGGGGCAGCTGTTCGCCGCACCGTGGCGTGCGCCGGCGGAAACCCCGGATGCGGATTTTCCGCTGGTGCTCTGTACGGTACGCGAGGTAGGGCACTACTCCTGCCGCTCCATGACCGGAAACTGCGCCGCGCTGCAAAGCCTGGCCGACGAGCCGGGTCGGGTGCAAATGAACCCTGTCGATGCGCACAAGCTGGGCATTACTGACGGGCAGCTGGTCTGGGTGCGTTCGCGTCGCGGCAAAGTGATTACCCGCGCCAGCGTCAGCGAACGCATCAACGCCGGGGCCGTCTATATGACCTATCAGTGGTGGATTGGCGCCTGCAACGAGCTGACGCAGGATAACCTCGACCCTATATCCAAAACCCCGGAAACCAAGTACTGCGCGGTGCAGCTGGAGGCCATTGAGGACCAGCGCTGGGCGGAGGATTACGCGGCGTCTGCGTATCAGTCCATGAAGTCGCGGCTGATTAGCGCGGTGAATGTATAAGGAAAAAGAGGCTCACCCAGTGAGCCTCATCCCACTGATAAAGTGCGATTTGTGAGTTTCTCCCGGCGGCGCTACGCCTAGCGTATTACCCGGAGTTATTGACCAGAAAGTCACGCAGCATGTTCGGGCGATTGTTCTTCTCCACCATTTTGCGAATCAGAGCAATCAGTTCAAAATCACTTCGCAGATTGAATTTCTGCATCATCATATACTTATGCGTAAAAACGGTTTTATCGCTCATCTTCAGCACGCGGGCGATCTGCACCACTGATAATCCCCTGTAGAAATTGCCCATAATGCGAATTTGCTGCGGTGATAGTATTTTATACTGACATTCGAAACAGCTAATTTTCTTCCAGATATAACCGGGTGACTGCACGCTATGCCAGGCAATAAACAGCACCTGGCTTAGATAATCGAGCGAGGCGCTGCGGGGAATAAAAATAATATCCTGAAAACAGGACGGCAACGCTGAAAAACGCAGGGCATCCTCAACCAGACCTATCACGATACCTTTCTGTCGCGCCTGCAATTCAGGAAAACAGGTGAGCGTCTCTCCCTGACATAGCGTAATAACGATAATATCCGCCGTACTGACGTTATCGTGGCTAAGCTCAACGCCAAAGTGGATTTCCCGCTTAAAATTGCGCCAGAAGAATTCCATAAGGAAACGCCGCAATCCATGGTGAAAAAATTGATCTGTCTCTTGAATCAGGATATTCAGCATAGCGAGTACCAATGTCTGTTAATCAATAAGGCTTATACCCTAAATAATTCGAGTTGCAGGACAAAACGGCTTGCCGTTTTGAACAGCGCTTGCGCTGGCCCCAAAGGGGCGAGGCCACAGGCCGAGTAACGCGGCAAGGGAGTGAATCCCCAGGAGCTTACATAAGTAAGTGACTGGGGTGAACGAGTGCAGCCAACGCACATGCAACTTGAAGTATGACGGGTATATCAACACGCTTGTGTCTTAGTTGTATTGCATCGTCATGACAACAACTGCACTGATACTCCCTGGCGTCGCACCACCGCTAACCGATTCAACCGCAGCCTGCATGGCCATGGTGGCGGTTCTGTCTGCTGCAATAGTTTGCGTTATGCTGGAACCCGTTCCCTTTAGCGTTCCCGTTCCGGCCTCACGCATAGCAACCGCCACATTTGTCGCCGATCCGCTGTTCATATAGTAGTCTGCCCCGGCAACCGGATCGGGGCTTCCGGTAAACGAGACCGTGACGCTGCGGGTTCCCGCCGGACACTGAGTAAACAGCAGGTTAAAAGGCACCGGATCGGATGATGACCCCGGCGTCGCCATATTGGTGGCCTGTATATTCCCGAGGTTAATATCCATGCTGGTGCTCCCGCCGTTAAAGATACAGGGCGAGGCAATGATATTTCCCGTGACGCCAAGATTTACGCTGTCAGCAGCGAAAGCGTGCCCGCAGAATAAAAGCAGAATAAGCCCGCGCTGATAATGTAATTTCATTGTTCCACCCGTTACTGATACGTCAAATTAAGCGTGGCGGACGCATTCGCGGAGCCGGACTCGACGGAGGTTAATGTCTGGTAATAACGCGCCGTTAACGGGAGCGTCTCTTGTCCACCCGCAGACTGTTTGAGCAACAGACGGCTATTTAATGCCAGCGGCGTACCGTTATATAAAAGCTGCACGCCAACACCTTTTGCAGTACCGGCACTCCCCTGTCCCGTTAAGGCCATAACGCTGGTATTTGCACTGTCAGGATTCTGTATTCCGCTGAGCGAGACCGTAATATTGGTGCCAGCGCTGCAGGTTAATCCCAGGTTTTGCGTATTCTGCGCCACGCCCGGCGTGGTCCCCACCACGGTACCAAAGGCGGATGCGGAAATATCACCGATCGGGAACGTCAGCTGCGGCGTGGCGATCGTGCATGCCAGGGCGTTGATGGTTCCGCCGGTAAGCTGCTCGGTCAGCCCGTCACGATAAACACCGTCGCTGCCCTGGAGCGTCACCACGCCAATGACCCCCGGGGTTAAGGCACCGGATGACACCGGGCCGGTCACCACCAGCTCGACTCTACCGCCATACCAGTCCACATAAGAGGTCTGCGCACCGTAAGAGAACGTATTGCTCGGGTTCTCGAAATAGGCATTCGATGAAAACCGAATACCTATGCCGCTGATGTTGGTGTTATACACATGATTGCCGTAGCTGCTCAGCGTGGCGTTGTTATACCGCATGCTAAAACCCAGCATTAACGGATTGGTACATCCGGTAAGATAGGAGCTCGTATACGTTCCTGCGCCGGAAAAAATCACCGTGCCGACAGGTGCATCACGTTGAACATTAATTGTTCCCACCGACAGCGTCGACAGCTGCGGCACGATCGTCGTGCAGGTCCCGGCCCTGGCCTCTTGCCAGCCACACAGACAACACAGCAGTAAAATAACGTTGATTACCTTCATATTAATGCTCCTGGCGACACGTGGCGCTAATGTCAGCGATGCCACCATATTGAGATCCTTGCGGCAGATTAAAATCCGCCCGACACTGCTGGTGGGATTGCGTCCCCCATGTCGCCAGAACGGTGCCCTGTTCACGCAGGCCGGTTAAATACACCTGACCGCGATCGCCGACGATAAAACTGCTGCTGGCATCGCCCTCCAGCGTGACCACCGCGCCAAACGGCACAAAACGGTTATTGTCCGTTAAGGTCATCAACGCCCGACGCCCCACTTTGGAGAGATAATCCGCTTTCACGACCGCACCGCGTGTCGGCGTGACCGTGCGCGTGTTGATCTCCAGCTCCACATCATCAGGCATATTCTCAGGATCGAGGGCGAGATCGTTTTTCCGGTACACGGAGAGGTTATTTACCACCGTATAGCCCCGGTAATCCGTACGCACGCCAGCCTGATTGCGAATATTGACGCCATGCGCGCCAGGAGCTTTGATTAACGCGTTGGTTTCGCCCAGCGGCTGAGACAGCGTAATGCCGTCAGCATGCGCGAGGATGCCGCCCTGTAAACCATAATTCAGGCGCTCGCTACTGCTGTCGTAGCCTTAGCCCGCCGTGACCTCGCCGTATGTGCCTTTATAGTCGCCGTTCATATTGCCGGTATAACCCACGCCATCTGTGCCGTAACCCTGCTGGATATTCCAGTTCAGGGCGCTGTTTTCGAGAGCAACCCCGTTCATGCCGAGACTGTGCGTTGTGCCATTATTCTGACTGACGTTCAGGCCATAGTTGGCCCACGCCTGCGGCAGAAATGTGCCCAGCGGCACGCTGACGGTAAACGCCAGAAGCTGGTCGCGATCGTAGGCATTTGTACTTCCACCAGGGGAAGACGCCGGGGTACCATTTTTACTGTATGTCCAGGTCACGCCATAGCTGATGTTGTGCCAGTAGTTGTTGTAACCAACGCTCCAGGACGCCATTGATCTGGCAGCATTCCAGTAATCTTCCCGTGCGGCGCTAAGCGTCAGCGCGCCCAGGTCGCCACCCAGCGTCTGGCTCATCGTCAGCTCAACGCGATTGCGCCGTCTTTCCTGAAGCGCGCTGCTGTCCCCGAAAGAATCCAGCACTTCCTGCATCCCGTAATAGCCACGGGTTGAATACCGGTATCCTGCAATCGAAAAATTCGTGCCGGTATTCAGCAGGTTCTTGCTGTAACGCGCGCGCAAGGACTGCCCCTGCGTCTTTGCGGTACCCTCCGGTGACGACCAGGCCTGGGTGATATCTGCGGAAAGCGCACCGAAATCACCCATGTTTTTCCCTACCCCGAGCGCAAGCGACCGATACTTGCCGGAGCCCTGCACGCCGCCATAGAGCGTGATGCCATCCTGCAGGCCATAAATCGCGGCGATCTGCCCGAACGGGGTTTTCTCCACGCTGCTGTTATAAGAGCGATACTGTCCCGCGGAGAGGGCGTATTTCAGTCGCCCTTCGCGCTGCAATACCGGTACCGAGGCATACGGCAGCGTGAAATGCTGCTCGCTGCCATCCGCCTCTTTGATGGTCACGTCTAAGTCGCCCGCACCGCCGGTGGGGTACATATCGGTAATATCAAACGCGCCCGGTGCCACGTAGCTTTGGTAGATCTGGTAGCCATTCTGGCGAATCACCACCTGCGCATTGGTACGGGCAATCCCGCGAACCACAGGCGCATAGCCCTTCAGGGAATCCGGCAGCATGTCATAGTCCGACGCCAGCTGGACGCCGCGAAACGGCATGCTGTCAAAGACATCCGCCGGCGCGGAACTGTCCCCGACGGTCAGCTGCGCTTTCAGCGGGATCACGGCGCGTTGCAGGTAGCTGTAGACCGTGTCCCATCGATCTTTTTCGGAAGCATCCCGCGACCAGGTAGTGTAGTTGCGTAAACGCCATGGCCCGACATTGATCCCCGGACGCAGGTTCGCATATTGGCTATTGCTGCTGGCCCGCTCCCCCGTTTTCGCCCGGCTGGTCGCCCCGCTCAGGCTGTAATTAAGCATGGCTGCGGTTATCCCTTCATCCCACATCTGCGGCGGTACATAGCCTCTCGCCGGCAGATCGATGGCTGCCTGAGGGATGCTGAGCACCAGGCGCAGGGCGCTAAACTGGAAATCCGAACTGGCCTGCGGTATCGCCTGAAGATTGACACATTCGCCCTGTTCCGTGCTGAGTGCGGGAAATAATGCGGTTTTTACCCCCCACCGTTTTAATTGTTCAATACTCAGGCACGGCTGCAATATCTCATCGCCGTTCGCGTTTTTGCCCGCGGAAAAGCGAATATCCCCCGTCTCCACTAATGCGTCGTCAACGATAATATCGACATGGTAGTTTCCCGGCGCCTGAGAGCCTGATTCAAAAGCCGACAAATCGGCTTTATCCATGCCGGGATTGTCCAGCTCAATCAGATCCGTGTTAAATGCAACACTGGCACAGAGCGACGGAGAGGATCCGGCAAACGCCAGGGCGATAAAGGTCGCCAGGCGCGCAGGCCGCATCCTGTTTATTACTTTCATGACGAATTACCTGATGAATACGGGCGTTGCCGTTTGCTAAGACATTACAAACTGGCCTGATGTAAAACGCCGGGACTGCCATAGTCGTTAATGATTTTAAACGTGAGTGAATTTCCCCTGACCTCATTTGGTAATGCAAACCGGGCTGAAGCGCCGGGTAAAACATACGTCACGTCATCCAGTTTTTTTCCCGCCAGCGTAATTTCATTAAAATTAATGACGAATTGCGTAGGGTTTTTAACTTCGAGGTTATCCCCGATTCGTTGCCAGGTTAATTTACTGGCCTGTTCCTCTGGTGTTGACGCCCGGAGACCTTCCGGACGGTAAATCAATTTGATGCGGGTTTTCACTGCAATTTGCAGGGAGTTCGTCTGTTTTGATGCCGATGGGATCGCTTTAATATTCAGCCAGAACAGACTCTCCCGCTCCTGTGGCAGTGCGCCCGTCATCACTATTCGCTCAATGTTTTTTTGCCCGCCATCCAGTCTATATAATGGCGGTGTAATAATAAAAGGCGCTTTATCTGAGCTCCCTTCCTGCATATCTATCCATGACTGAATTAAATAAGGCGCACTGTCAGGGTTATTTATGCTTATTGACGCTTCCTTTTTAGCCCCATCGAATATGAGACGGGTGCCGCCAATAATGACACCGGCGCTGGCTGTGCTCAGCGTGAGCGCAGACATCGCCAGGGCCAATCCTGTTGTTGTGATAAAACGCATGATAAACCTCATACAACAAAGGGGCCGGGTTGGCCCCTTAATGATTCTGAAACTATTAGTTGTAGACCACTGAGAAGTTAGCGACAGAGTTTGCCGGGCCGGCGGTGACTGTCGCTGCGGTGGAAATATACTGGGCATAGAAACTCAGGGTATTATCCGCCGTGCTGCTCAACGCATAGCTATAGCTGTTGCTGCCATGAAGCGGGAGATCCGCTTTATCTGCCGTCATCAGGTTTATAGCCACCCCGATAGCCGCACCCGCCGCAGACGAATCAATCGCCAGCAGGCTGGCATTGGTGGCATCCGGCGTACCATCAAAACGCACTTTGGCGTTGGTAACCGTCACCGGGCAGTTTTTCAACACAATATTAAACTGCGTTGCTGCCGTTCTGGCCCCGGTAGTAGGGAATTCCGTTTTATAATAATCCCCTAATACCACTACCTGATTCTGAGAAGCGACATCCACATCGCAGGCGGAATCCAGAATATTACCGTTAAAATTAACGGTACCGGCGGCGGCAAAAGCGTGCGTTGTTGCCAGAGTGGAGCCGATTGCCAGCATTGCTATCATCATTTTATTTTTCATAAGTAAATCCTGTATCACTTTATTTATTACAGAAATCCAGACAAAGCGGTTTAATGGTGTTCACGCCCGCCTTACCTTGTCATCTATATACTGCCAGGGGCCCATTAAATAACATCGCTTCGCAGCTCAGGTTAAACATTCCGGGTTATGCCTGCTGACGATTAAAATTTATACAACTCTTTTTCAGCGCACAATCTATTTTGAGGTCTAGCTGTAGACTCGCCCTTAACAAAAATAAAACATTTCCCTAAGAAACACCTTATCCCTCCTACTTCAGGTCTATTTTTAGACCAGTAACACAATTACTTAAAATTCAGAAAATTAGGTTATAACAGCTTTCAGGTCTATTATTAGACCTGCCTAAATCATTCCCTGACATGCTGTTTTTTAAGATAATTCTCTATGCCGATCAAAAAATGATCGAATCAGTGAGTGAGGTATCTGATGAACACGCGAATGGCACCGGAATTAAGTAAAGAACGCTCAACCGTGTTGGGTGTAAAACCCTTTGAGCACATTGAAAAATTAATTGATAACATCCTTCCCTTTGCAGAAAGACGGATCGTGTTAAAAGGTGATATCGTCCATTATTATCAAAACGATATTCGCCAGTGTTTTTTACTTACCCAGGGCAGCGTGGCCTTACACCGCCGCGGCGACGGCATTGTGCTAAATTCTGAATCATCCCCCTTTATTCTCGGCGTGAGCAGTCAGTTTTCCTCCGAGCATCTTTATGTCAGGGTTCTGGAAACCGCCGAAATAGCAGCCGTTTCGCTGGAGTGCTTTAACCATGTGGTTGCACAGCAAAACTTATGGGAGCATTTTTCAAAGCTGCTGATTTATACGGCTTCACGCGTGTATGAACATTGCGCGCAAATATCGCAAATGTCGGCCTATGACATCATTCGTTTTCAGCTTGTTGAACTCATGCAGGAGCCGGACGCAATACGGCAAAATATTACTGCGGCGGCGTATATCAAAAGCCGAACGTATCTTTCACGAAGTGGGATCATGCGAATACTGGCGGAATTACGCACCGGGAAGTACATCACCATGGAGCGTGGAGTGCTGCTTGACGTTCACCATCTGCCGCGAAAATATTGATAGCCGGCGAGCCTGCTTCCAGGAGAAGCGCTATAATTAGCCAGGTTATTTTTAAGGTTGTCGGCTACCATGTCCCTTCCAGAAAAGTCTCACCGGGGTTCCCCCTACGCGCAAGAGCTTATTTCTCACCTGTTGCCTGATTGCGCAACGCGACGTACCGATCGCGGCGAGCGCCTGGACCTGCAAATCAATGGTCAGGGGATGTGCTATTTAATTCTTGAGGGGACGGTCGCCGTCTACCGAAGAAGCGATGATATGATGCTGTCTACGGCCCGCAGCCCCGCCGTCTTCGGCCTCGCTAACCTCACCGACATTTATTTTAATGACTACCTGAAGACCGTCAGCCCCTGTCTTATCGGAACGCTCACCACCGAACGGCTGAATGAGATTATCAAAGAAAAGGCGCTATGGGGGTTACTTTCTAAACAGCTCATGTTTGTTTATAGCCGTCTTTATAACAACGTGATGCCGCAGGGTGCGCCGACGGCGTATGAGATGATTCGCCAGCAGCTTATGAAGCTGATGGAGGAAGAAGAAAGCTATCGACTGGGCGTGACGGCGGAAAGGTATATCAGAGAGAAAACCCAGCTTTCCCGCAGCGGCGTGATGCGCATTCTGGCGGATTTAAAAACCGGCGGATTTATCGAAATGGAAGAAGGCAGGCTTATCAGAATCAACAAACTCCCCGCCCGATACTGAATTTCAGACACAAAAAAGGCCGCTGTCGCGGCCCTTTTATTCTCTCAATGGACGTGAACGCCCAACCGCCAGGCAAAGTAGATCTCTTCTTTCAGCTCATTCGAAGAGAGCGCCAGCAAATCTGTAAATTCCAGCTCAAGCTGTTTCAGCTTTTTCAGGTATTGCGCCGGAGACAGGTTGCTTTTATCGCGACGTAAATATTCAATTGCCAGCTGTGTTGGGGTTATTTCAGTATCCATGATGTCCTCGCTTATGTACAAAACCTGACCAGTATATCACAAGAGACTGACTAATTTTTGACCAAAGGCAAAACATCTGAAAACTTTACACAACCGCCGTCGTCAGCCGCGACGAGCAGCACAAGCGATCCTGCTCATCGAGAATATCTATCTGCCACACCTGATGGCGGCTACCGGCATGCAGGGCGCGACAAACGCCGCGCACGCGCCCGCTGCGCACCGAGCGAATATGGTTAGCGTTAACCTCAAGCCCGACAACCTTCTGCTCCCCTTCGGTGCACAGATACCCCGCCACCGAGCCCAGCGTTTCGGCGAGCACGACGGATGCCCCGCCGTGCATTAAACCAAACGGCTGATGGGTGCGATGGTCGACGGGCATGGTGGCCTCAATCTCATCGTCGCCAATGCGGATGAACTGGATATCCAGCAGCCCCACCATATTCCCCTCGCCCATGGCGTTCAGCGCCTGCAGCGTCACGGCACGTTTCCAGATCATCCAATTATCTCCAGTAAAGCCTGCAATGGGTGACGCACGCCGTTACCCTCTACCCGTTTTACCTGGCTACGACAGGAGTAGCCCGTCGCCAGGCAGCGGTTTCGCGGCAAACGCTGCATCGCCTGATGCCAGGACAGCTCATAGATGCCGAGCGAGTTGGCGTGGTTTTTCACTTCATGTCCGTAGGTGCCGGCCATGCCGCAGCAGCCCACGTTGACGCTCTCCAGCTTCGCGCCGAACCGGGCAAAGACGGACGCCCACTGGCCGGGTGCGCCCGGCAGCGCGGTCACTTCCGTGCAGTGGCCGAACAGATACCACGGTTCACCGCTGACATCCTGAACCGCTTTGTCGTCCAGGGCCATCGGCAGCCACTCGTGCACCAGCATCACGTTGAAATCGCCGCGCTTATCGCCCAGCGTCTGCCTGTATTCATCGCGATAGCAAAGCACCAGCGCCGGATCGACGCCGACCATCGGTATCCCCAGCTGCGCCACGCGATTTAAGAAGTCGGCCGTTTTCCGCGCGGTCTTCGCAAAGCGCGTCAGGAAGCCTTTGATGTGCTGCGCCTTGCCGTTCGGTGAGAACGGCAGAACCACCGGCTGATAGCCTAGCTTTTCCGACAGGCGGATGAAATCCGCAACCACCTGCGCATCGTAGTAGCTGGTAAACGGATCCTGCACCACCAGCACCACGTTCGCTTTTTGCTCAGGGGTAAGCGCCTCCAGCTGTTCCAGGGTCATGTTCGCCGAGCGATGCCCGACGAGCTGGCGCTGCAGAGACGGTACCGACAGCAGCGGGAGATCGACCATCCCGATGTGTTTTTCGGAGAGCTTGCGCACCAGCGGCTGGTTGATAAAGAAGTTAAAGGTCTTTGGCGCGCGCGCCATCAGCGGCGCGTAGCTCTCTACCGTCGCCACCAGATGGTCACGCACCGGACGCAGATAGCGCGTATGGTAAAGCTGCAGGAAGCGCGAGCGAAATTCCGGCACGTCGATTTTAATCGGGCACTGGGTGGAGCAGGCTTTACAGGCCAGACAGCCGGACATTGCCTCTTTCACCTCGTGGGAGAAATCGTACTCGCCCTTGTTGGCATGCCAGCTGTTGCGGGTGCGCTCAATCAGCGAGCGCAGGCTGGCCCGTTTTTCCGGCAGCTCCTGCTCCAGCTTGAGCGGATCAACCCCGCGGTCGGCCAGCAGACGCAGCCATTCGCGCACCAGCGTCGCCCGCCCTTTCGGAGAGTGAATACGGTTGCTGGTGATTTTCATCGACGGGCACATCGGGCTTTTGACATCAAAGTTAAAGCACAGGCCGTTGCCGTTGCACTCCATCGCGCCGCGCCAGGAGGAACGCACCGCAATCGGGATCTGTCTGTCGTACGTGCCGCGCTTAACGGCGTCCACCTGCAGCATCGGGGCATCGACCCCTTCCGGCGGGCAGATTTTACCCGGGTTAAGGCGGTTCTCCGGGTCGAACGCTGCCTTCACCTTGCGCAGCTCCGCGTAGAGCTGTTCGCCAAAAAATGCCGGGCTGTATTCCGCGCGGAACCCTTTCCCGTGCTCGCCCCAGAGCAGGCCGCCGTATTTAGCGGTTAAGGCCACCACATCGTCGGAGATCTGCTTCATCAGGATCTCCTGCTGCGGGTCGCACATATCCAGCGCCGGACGCACGTGCAGTACCCCGGCGTCAACGTGGCCGAACATGCCGTAGCTCAGACCGTGGCCGTCCAGCAGTGCGCGAAACTCAACAATATAATCCGCCAGATGCTCGGGCGGAACGCAGGTATCTTCGGCAAACGGAATCGGCTTCGCTGCGCCTTTCGCATTGCCGAGCAGGCCCACGGCTTTTTTACGCATCGCATAGATACGCTCAATACCGGCCAGGTCGTTACAGAGCTGCCAGCCGATTACGCCGCCTTCGCCCTGGGCAATCAGCTCATCCAGCCGCTGGCAGAGGGTGGTGACCTGGCGCTCAATCAGCGCCGCATCATCACCGGCAAATTCGACGATATTGAGGCCCAGCATCTCTTTATCCGGCACGTCGGTAATCAGCTCGCTTACGGAGTGCCAGACAATGTCTTCCCGGGCCAGATTGAGCACTTTAGAGTCGACGGTTTCCACCGACAGCGCCTGCACTTCCACCATAAACGGCGCATTGCGCAGCGCGGAGTCGAAGGAGTCATATTTGACGTTCACCAGGCGACGCACCTTCGGCAACCGGGTGATATCCAGCCGCGCCTCGGTGATAAACGCCAGCGTCCCTTCGGAGCCGGTGAGCACGCGGGTTAAATCAAACTGGGTCAGATCGTCGTTAAAGACGTGACGCAGATCGTACCCGGTCAGGAAGCGGTTCAGCCTGGGGAATTTGTCGAGGATCAACTGACGGTTGTCGCGGCAGCGCTCCAGCACGGTACGATAAATACGCCCGATGGCGGTGTTATCTTTGCCCAGCGTTTCCGCCAGCTCAACCGCCATCGGCTGGGTATCGAGGATATCGCCCCCCAGCAGAACCGCACGCACGCCCAGCACGTGATCGGAGGTTTTCCCGTAGACCAGCGAGCCCTGGCCGGAGGCATCCGTGTTGATCATCCCGCCTATGGTCGCGCGGTTACTGGTGGAGAGTTCGGGCGCGAAGAAGTAGCCGTAAGGCTTGAGATACTGATTAAGCTGATCTTTGATCACGCCCGCTTCGACCCGCACCCAGCCCTCTTCAGGGTTGATCTCAATGATGCGGTTCATATAGCGCGACATATCAATAATGATGCCCTGGTTCAGCGCCTGACCATTGGTCCCGGTGCCGCCGCCGCGCGGCGTAAAGACCAGCGAGGCGAAGCGCTCCTGCGTGGCCAGCCGGGCAATCAGCGCCACGTCGGCCGTTGAGCGAGGGAAAACGACGGCATCGGGAAGAAGCTGGTAGATACTGTTATCGGTCGCCATCGTCAGCCTGTCGGCATAGTTCGTGGCGGTATCACCTGTAAAACCCTGTTGCTCCAGTGCCTGCAAAAAATTAAGCACCAGCTGAACGACGCCAGGTGCCTGAGAAATCTGTGGGATCATCACTGTCGACCCTAATTAGAGTTGTATGAAATCGTTTGCGTGTATCTTAAAAGTTTTATCACATTTTTTTCTTATAATCTCTGCTGAATTACAGGCAGAATTCGCCTGTCAAAAACCGCTGAGATCATTAATGATTAGAGAGACGCGGTTTTCCGTTCCCGCCAGCCCCGCTGGCGTTCTGTTAAGGAAAGTTTCATTTATGGTCAATCTTCGCCAGCCCAGGGATGTTGCGCAAATTTTGCTGTCGGTGCTGTTCCTGGCCCTCATGATTATTGCGTGTCTGTGGATTGTTCAACCCTTTATTCTCGGCTTCGCCTGGGCTGCGACCGTTGTCGTTGCCACGTGGCCTTTGCTGCTGCGCTTGCAGAAGCTGCTGTTCGGCCGCCGCGGGTTAGCCGTGCTGGTCATGACGCTCCTGTTATTCCTGCTGTTTATTATTCCCATTGCTCTGCTGGTGAATAGCCTGGTGGATTCCAGCGGCCCGGTTATTCGCGCCATTACCAGCGGCGACCTGACGCTGCCGGATCTCGCCTGGCTGAACAGCATTCCGCTGGTGGGTGCCAAACTTTACAGCGGCTGGCATAGCCTGCTGGAGATGGGCGGCAGCGCGCTGATGGCAAAAGTCCGCCCGTATATTGGCACCACCACCACCTGGTTTGTGGGTCAGGCGGCGCATATCGGCCGCTTTATGATGCACTGTACCCTGATGCTGCTCTTCAGCGCCCTGCTCTACTGGCGCGGCGAGCAGGTGGCTTTAGGGGTTCGTCACTTTGCCACCCGCCTGGCGGGTAAACGCGGTGACGCCGCGGTACTGCTGGCGGCGCAGGCGGTGCGTGCGGTTGCGCTGGGCGTGGTGGTCACTGCGCTGGTGCAGGCGGTACTGGGCGGTATCGGTCTGGCCATTTCCGGCGTACCGTACGCCACCGTGTTTACCGTAGTCATGCTGATGACCTGTCTGGCGCAGCTGGGACCGCTGCTGGTGCTGGTCCCCAGCATTATCTGGCTCTACTGGACGGGTGATACCACGTGGGGAACGGTTTTGCTGGTCTGGAGCTGCGTGGTCGGCACCATGGATAACGTTATTCGTCCGATCCTCATCCGCATGGGGGCAGACCTGCCGCTCATTCTGATCCTCTCCGGGGTCATTGGCGGACTGATTGCCTTTGGCATGATCGGCCTGTTTATTGGCCCGGTGCTTCTCGCCGTCACCTGGCGCCTGTTCTCCGCCTGGGTGCATGAAATTCCGCCGCCGGCAACTGACCCGGACGTGATTTTGAGCGAACTGGAAGAGCTGGAAGAGAAAAACACACATTAAGTTTTTTGCCGGGTGGCGCTAACGCTTACCCGGCCTACATCCCCTCGCACAATACTTTAACACTGCTAAAGTATTTATTCGTTACTCACTGGTCAGACCCGCCGTTCCTGCACTAAACCTGCCTTTAACCTCAAGAAATCTTTACGTCTCTTTAACTATTGAGACGAATCCGATCGACGCTAAAAGATGACATGCCTACTATTAGCACACGGTTATAAATCAACACCTTGATTTATAAGCATGGAAATCCCCTGAGTGAAACAACGAATTGCTGTGTGTAGTCTTTGCCCATCTCCCACGATGGGCTTTTTTTTATCCTGATTACGCGCGCGCAACCTGACAGGTACTCAGCATCCGCCACGCCGCTGGCAGCACCCGCGTTTCCCCGGTCACATTCACCGTGACCACCTCACGGATATCCACCGACGATGCGCCAACCTGCAGCTCAAACTCTCCCGGTTCAACGATGCGTTTCCCGTCCCGACGGGTAAAGTTGAACATCTCAACCGGTAGCGTAAAGGTGAGCGTGGCGCTTTCGCCCGGCGAGAGCGTGACGCGCTGGAAGGCCTTCAGTTCCTGAAGCGGTCGAACCTGCGTGGCAACCTTATCTCTGACGTAAACCTGCACCACCTCGCTGCCGCTGCGCTCCCCGGTATTGGTGATATCCACGCTCAGCGTCACCTCACCGTCAACCGGTACGTCGGCTTCCGCCACCCTCGCGGCCCCCCAGCTAAACTGCGTCCAACCGAGGCCGAAGCCAAACGGGTAACGTGAACCGAAATGGAACGCAAACGGCGTACCGCCGCTTTTGAGCTTGTGATTGTAGTAGTACGGCATCGCGCCGGCGCTTTTCGGCACGCTCACCACCAGGCGCCCCTGCGGCTCGGTACGCCCCGTTAAGACGTCAGCAATGGCCCAGCCTCCTTCCTGCCCCGGCGCCCACGCCACTATCAGCGCCGCCACCTTATCCTCCAGCCCCTGAAGGTTGTACGGACGCCCACCTGTCATCACGACAATCACCGGTTTGCCCGTCGCCACCAGCGCCTCCAGCAGCTGTTGCTGTACGCCCGGCAGATTCAGGGAATCGGTATCGGAACCTTCCCCCACGGTGCCGCTCTGGAACAGCCCGGCGAGATCGCCCACGCAGGCCACCACCACATCACTCTCCTGCGCAGCCTTCACGGCCTCGGGGATAAGGGCGGTGCTTTGCGATACCGGCGACTGCTGCATCGGTTTGCCGCCGCTATCGCCCGGGAAGACCGGCGCACCCGCCATCCGTTTTTCGATGATGTGACACCCTTTGGCATAGCGGACCTGAGAGGCACCGAGATAGTGCTCCAGCGCCGCGCGCGGGGTCGTCACCTGCGAGGTCTCTTCCACCATATCGCTGATGATCAAATGCACCGGGAAGCTGTAGCCGCTGAGCAACGCCAGCGGGTCGTCCGCCGTCGGCCCCACCACCGCCACGCGGGGTTTGCCGCCGAGTGGCAAAATGCCGTTATTCACAAGCAGCGTTAACGATTTACTCGCCACGTCCCGCGCGACCTGGCGGGTCGTCTCATTTTGCAGATCGATACCGTTTTCATCGGCATACGGCTTTTCAAACAGGCCCAGGCGGAATTTTTCGGTCAGCACGCGGCTTACGATCTCATCCACTTTCGCCATGGAAATCAGCCCACGCTCAACGGCCTCGGCCAGGTGGCGCGCGCAGTCATCCTTCGGCAGCTCAACGTCCAGCCCGGCGTTGAACGCCAGCGCGGCAGATTCGGCCGCATCGTGTGAGACGCCATGGTGCTGGTGCAGAAGGCTGACGCCGCCGTAGTCGGCGACAACGATCCCGTCGAACCCCCACCGTTCGCGCAGAACGGTAGTCAGCAGGAAGCTGTCGCTGTGCCCCGGCTGATTGTCAATATCGTGGTAGGCCGGCATCACCGAACCGGCATCGGCCAGCTTCACCGCCATTTCAAACGGCAGCAGGAAGGTATCGTTAAGCTCGCTAAAGCCCAGGTGCACCGGGGCATGGTTGCGCGCCCCTTCGCTGAACGAGTGGCCCACGTAATGTTTCAGGGTCGCCAGCAGGTCGCGCTTGTCGCCCTGCAGCCCTTTCACATAGGCGGTGGCCATCACCCCCACCAGCCAGGGATCTTCCCCGAAGGTCTCTTCGGTTCGCCCCCAGCGCACGTCGCGGGACACGTCCAGCACTGGCGCCAGCCCCTGCTGACAGCCGACGGAGCGCGCCTCTTTGCCAATCTGTTCTGCCGCCCGCTGCACAAGCGCCGGGTCCCATGTTGAACCGTAGTTCAAAGACGACGGGAACAGCGTGGCCTCTTTGCACAACAGCCCCACCAGACACTCTTCATGGAACAGCGCCGGTATGCCGAGACGCGTCTCTTCCATCATCATCCGCTGCAGGCGGTTAGCCGCGCGCACGCCGGTTTTTGCATCAACGATATGGGTGCCCAGCGGTCGCGTAATCTGCCCGACGCCCAGCTTTAGCCGCTCGCTGAGCGCAGCCTGCTCGCTCACGCCGGCAAATTCATCGCTCAGGTCGCTTCGCTCGCGGTGGTTGCCGTTTTCATCGAGGATCAGCCAGTACGCGTGCATCTGGGCGAACTTCTCTTCCGGGATCATGCGCGCCAGTAGGTCGGCGACGCGCTCGTGCACGGGACGTCCCGCGTCCTTATAGATAGCTGTCATGTTTTACTCCTGTATTGCGGAAGGGGTTGCCGGGCTGAGCTGCCCCGCTTCGGGTCTGACTTCACGTTTGCCAGCCAGCTCCCGGGCAATGGAATCCACCAGCCGGCTGTTGAGCTTGTAGATGGCGAGCAGCGCGACCATGCAGAGGAACAGCGCGCAAGGGATGAGGGTAAACAGGGCGTTGATGGTCGAGAGAACGCTCGGCGCCTGGGTTGCCTGGCCGGGGGCGTAATCCACCATGCCAAGCACCCAGCCGACGACCGCCCCGCCCAGCGCCAGGCCAAACTTGATGGCAAACAGCGCGGTGGAGAACACCAGCCCATCCAGACGACGGCCGCTGCGGTGCTCTTCGTAGTCGACTACGTCGGAGAACATGGTCCACTGGAGCGGCGTGGTGAGGTTTTGCACAAAGCTGAAGACAATGTTGAGGCCAAAGATGAGCCAGACCTGCGAAGGCGGCAGGAAGAAAATCAGCGCGCCGAAAATGACGAAGGAAATAATGGTCCACTGATAGGCGCGCACGCGGTCAAATTTCCCCAGCAGCCGTTCAGATAATAATGCGCCGCTTAAGGAGGCCACCATTCCGGAAACAATAAAGGCAAAGACCAGATCCGGGCGCAACAGCACGTAGTTGACGTAATACATCGTGGCGGAACCGCGCGTTACCACCGCCGTTAACAGCAAAATATTAAACAGGAACACAATACGCCACTGGCTGTTTCCTGCCAGCAGTTTTAAATCGGTGAGCATGGAGCCGGAGGTATCATTGCGCGGAGAATAACGCTCGCGGGTCATCAGGAAACAGCAGAAGAACAGCACAATCCCCAGCAACCCCATCAGGCTCATGGCATAGAAATAGCCTTTCTGCACGTTGCCCTGGCCTAACAATGAGACCAGCGGCAGGGCAATAACCGTCACAATCAGCCCGCCGATAAACGACAGGCCAAACCGCCAGGACTGCAGAGAGTGACGCTCGCGCGGATCCAGCGTCAGCGCGCCGGGCATGGCGCAGTAAGGCACGTTAATGGCGGAGTAAATCAGGCTTAAGATTGCATAGGTCACGCAGGCATAAACGATTTTTCCCGTCGGCCCGGCGTCCGGGACATAGAAGGTGATCAGGCAGCTCACGCCAAACGGAATGGCAAACCACAGCAGCCAGGGGCGAAAACGACCGTGCCGCGTTTGCGTGCGGTCGACGAGCGCACCAATGCACGGGTCGACAAACGCATCGACCACGCGCACCACTAAAAACATGGTGCCCATTATCGCGGCGGGCAATCCAAAAACGTCGGTATAGAAGTAAGCAAGAAATAACGTTGCCGTTTGCCAGACCAGCGCGCTGGCCATATCACCTAAGCCATAGCCTATTTTATCTTTGGTACGCAATACAGAGGAGATTGTCATTGTTATTTGCCTTTTTATCAGGTTAAAACGTATTTCAACCAGTTGCGCATCATTGGTAGGGAATTGCGCAGTAAGGCTCAAGTATTAGCAACGCTTTGCGCGCTAACAATTGTCTAAATTAACAGGCAAATTATGATATTTGGTTTTTTACTTTATTTGTGATGGGGAGCATATTCGGGTGGAAATAAAAAAGGCGAGGAGATATCTCCTCGCCTTTATCCGTTTTTAAGCGGTTACTTGTTCAGTTCCGCCAGGCTCAGCCAGGTTTGCACCACGGTGTCCGGGTTCAGGGACAGGCTATCAATCCCCTCTTCCATCAGCCATGCGGCAAAGTCTTCATGGTCGGATGGACCCTGACCACAAATCCCGACGTATTTACCCTGCTTCTTCGCCGCGCGGATGGACATGGAGAGCAGCGCTTTCACCGCCTCGTTACGCTCGTCGAACAGCTCAGAGACCACGCCGGAGTCACGGTCCAGACCCAGCGTCAGCTGCGTCATGTCGTTCGAGCCGATAGAGAAGCCGTCGAAGTGCTCGAGGAACTGCTCGGCCAGCAGGGCGTTGGACGGAATTTCACACATCATGATGATCTTCAGCCCGTTCTCGCCGCGCTTCAGCCCCTGACGCGCCAGCTCGTCTACCACTGCTTTCGCCTGGTCCACGGTACGCACGAACGGGATCATAATCTCCACGTTGGTCAGCCCCATGTCGTTGCGCACGCGTTTCACCGCGTCACACTCCAGCGCGAAGCAGTCGCGGAAGCTGTCGGACACGTAGCGTCCGGCCCCGCGGAAGCCCAGCATCGGGTTCTCTTCTTCCGGCTCGTAGCGCTCGCCGCCCACCAGGTTAGCGTATTCATTAGACTTAAAGTCCGACAGGCGCACGATCACGCGTTTCGGATAGAAGGCGGCGCCCAGCGTCGCGATCCCTTCGGTCAGACGGCCGACGTAGAACTCTCTTGGAGAGTCGTAGCCTTTCATCATCTCGCGGATTTCGTTCTGCAGCTTCGGCTCCTGGTCGTCAAACTCCAGCAGCGCGCGCGGGTGAACGCCAATCATACGGTTGATGATGAATTCCAGACGCGCCAGGCCAACGCCTTCGTTCGGCAGGCAGGCGAAGTCAAAGGCGCGGTCCGGGTTACCGACGTTCATCATGATCTTCAGCGGCAGGTCCGGCATGGTATCTACGCTGGAGCTCTTCACGCTGAAGTCGAGGATATCGGCGTAGACGTAGCCGGTATCGCCTTCGGCACAGGAGACGGTTACGTTCTGCCCGTCCTTCATGCGCTCGGTGGCGTCACCGCAGCCGACAACTGCAGGAATACCCAGCTCGCGCGCGATGATGGCGGCGTGACAGGTACGGCCACCGCGGTTGGTGACGATAGCCGCGGCCTTCTTCATGATCGGTTCCCAGTCCGGGTCGGTCATGTCGGTTACCAGCACGTCGCCGGGCTCTATGCGGTTCATCTCGCTAATGTCGTGGATCACTTTCACCGGACCGGCACCGATGCGGTGACCGATGGCGCGACCTTCCGCCACGATTTTGCCCTGCGCGTGCAGCGTGTAACGCTCCATCACCTGACCACGTGAACGGACGGTTTCCGGACGCGCCTGCACGATGAACAGCTTGCCGGTGTTACCGTCTTTCGCCCATTCGATATCCATCGGACGGCCGTAGTGTTTTTCGATCTGCACCGCCTGCTTCGCCAGCTCTTCTACTTCGGCGTCGGTCAGGGAGAAGCGGTCGCGCTGCTCCTGCGGCACATCTTCAATTTTCACCTGCTTGCCATGCTCCTGGGTCGGGGCATAGATCATGCGGATTTTTTTCGAGCCCATGGTGCGACGCACCACCGCCGGGCGGTTAGCCGCAAGCGTAGGCTTGTGAACGTAGAATTCATCAGGGTTAACCGCACCCTGGACCACCATCTCACCCAGCCCCCACGCAGAGGTGATAAACACCACCTGGTCGAAGCCGGATTCGGTATCGATGGAGAACATCACGCCGGATGAGCCTACGTCCGAGCGAACCATACGCTGAACGCCAGCGGAAAGCGCGACGCCGCGATGGTCATAGCCCTGATGCACGCGATAGGAGATGGCGCGGTCGTTAAACAGGGACGCAAAGACGTGCTTCACCGCCACCAGCACGGCATCGTAACCCTGGACGTTCAGGAAGGTTTCCTGCTGTCCGGCAAACGAGGCGTCCGGCATATCTTCTGCGGTTGCAGAGGAGCGCACGGCAAAGGAGGCCTGCGCATCGTCAGCGGAGAGCTGGTTGTACGCGTCGTGAATGGCTTTTTCCAGTTCCGGCTGGAAAGGTGTGTCGATGATCCACTGGCGGATCTGCGCCCCGGCTTTTGCAAGCTCGGTGACGTCATCAATATCCGTTTTATCCAGCAGGTCGTAAATGCGCTGGTTAACACCGCTCTGGTCTAAAAACAGGTTAAAGGCATCGGCGGTGGTGGCAAACCCGTTCGGTACGGAGACACCCATACCCGACAGATTTGTAATCATTTCACCCAGGGAGGCATTTTTGCCCCCAACTCTGTCTACATCATTCATGCCGAGTTGGTTATACCAAAGCACCAGCGGTGACGAGCCATTGTTGGACATCGAAACAATCCTTTTGTGATATTTGATCGGAGTAAGAAACACCTGACTACGTATTTATACTGGCATAATTATTTCCGCTAAAAAAACGGTGAATCGTGTAAGCAATTTAAATTTTCAACTTTTCGGATACTTTCCCACCAGTCAATAACCCGATGATTCCTATATATTCAGGCAGAAACCACAAAAACAAAGTCGCTATTTGAAAAATGAAATCTGCTTTTCAGGAAAATCAAAAACACCGTTTCATTTATAATTAGGACAAGTTCTTTGCTGTGTAATTAACTTTTTTAATTTATGCTTTCAGACAATTAGGTCTGATATTCAGGGTGAGTAAAATGGATAGTGCTGTCGATCGCCACGTTTTTTATATTTCTGATGGTACGGCGATCACCGCCGAGGTGCTGGGCCACGCGGTGATGTCACAATTTCCCGTTTCGATTAACAGCATCACGCTGCCGTTTGTCGAAAATGAGAGCCGCGCCAGGGCGGTGAAGGACCAGATTGACGCTATCTTCCAGCAGACCGGCGTGCGCCCGCTGGTGTTCTACTCTATCGTCATCCCCGAGATTCGCTCCATCATCCTGCAAAGTGAAGGCTTCTGTCAGGATATCGTGCAGGCGCTGGTGGCGCCGCTGCAAAGCGAGCTTAAGCTCGACCCGACCCCTATCGCCCACCGTACCCACGGGCTTAACCCCGGCAACCTGATTAAGTACGATGCCCGTATCGCCGCCATTGACTACACCCTGGCGCACGACGACGGTATCTCAATGCGAAATCTCGACCAGGCGCAGGTGATTTTGCTTGGCGTATCGCGCTGCGGCAAAACCCCGACCAGCCTCTATCTGGCGATGCAGTTCGGCATTCGCGCCGCGAACTACCCGTTTATCGCTGACGACATGGATAACCTGGTGCTGCCCGCCGCCCTGAAGCCGCTGCAGCACAAGCTGTTCGGCCTGACGATCAACCCGGAACGCCTCGCCGCCATCCGCGAAGAGCGCCGCGAAAACAGCCGCTACGCCTCCATGCGCCAGTGCCGAATGGAGGTCTCCGAAGTGGAAGCCCTGTACCGCAAAAACCAGATCCCGTGGCTGAACAGCACCAACTATTCCGTTGAAGAGATTGCCACCAAAATTCTCGACATCATGGGGCTTAACCGCCGCATGTACTAATATGCTAGTACATTAACTCAGATTCAGGTATCATCATCGGCAACAACGGGGCGGTGTCGCCCCGAACTTGAAATCAGCAGGGATTGGTTTAAGGTGATGCCCATCACTTCCCGGTAGTCTGCCGATGAAGCAAAAATTTTCTGAGACATTCCATGAATAAAACCGATGAACTCCGCACTGCGCGCATTGACAGCCTGGTCACGCCGGCTGAACTGGCACAGCGGCATCCTGTTTCCGCCACCGTCGCGGAACATGTGACGGCCTCCCGCCGTCGTATTGAAAAAATCCTTAATGGTGAAGACAAGCGTCTTCTGGTGGTGATTGGGCCTTGCTCCATCCACGATCTGGATGCCGCGATGGATTATGCAAAACGGCTTCAGGGGCTGCGGGATAAGTACCAGCATCGCCTTGAGATTGTGATGCGGACCTACTTTGAAAAACCGCGGACCGTGGTGGGCTGGAAAGGGCTGATTTCCGACCCTGACCTCAACGGCAGCTATCGCGTGAATCACGGTATTGAGCTGGCGCGGAAACTGCTTTTACAGGTCAACGAGCTGGGCGTGCCGACGGCGACCGAGTTTCTCGATATGGTGACCGGACAGTTTATCGCCGATCTGATCAGCTGGGGCGCAATTGGCGCACGCACCACCGAAAGCCAGATCCACCGTGAGATGGCCTCCGCCCTCTCCTGTCCGGTCGGCTTTAAAAACGGGACCGATGGCAACACCCGTATCGCAGTTGATGCCATCCGCGCAGCCCGCGCCAGCCATATGTTCCTGTCGCCGGACAAGAGCGGTCATATGACCATCTACCAGACCAGCGGTAACCCGTACGGGCACATCATTATGCGCGGCGGGAAGAAACCCAATTACCATGCAGAAGATATTGCGGCGGCCTGTGAAACGCTGGCCGAGTTCGACCTGCCGGAGCATCTGGTGGTGGACTTCAGCCACGGTAACTGTCAGAAGCAGCATCGCCGCCAGCTGGACGTCTGCGATGAGGTTTGCCAGCAGATCCGCAGCGGTTCAAGCGCCATCGCGGGCATTATGGCCGAAAGTTTCATCAAGGAAGGGACGCAGAAAATCGTTGCCGGACAGCAGATGGTCTACGGCCAGTCGATCACCGACCCGTGCCTTAGCTGGGAAGACAGCGAACTGCTGCTGGATAAGCTGGCAGCTGCGGTTGATTCTCGCTTCTAAAATCCAGCCCTTCTCCCTCTCCCTGTGGGAGAGGGTCGGGGTGAGGGCATCTGACCGCACTTCACCCCCAAATTTGATCCCCTCACCCTTTTTTCACAAAAACGCTTGCCGTGAATTTGCAGTTTATTGATAATGATTATCATTGTTACATTGATTGTTATTTATAAACATTATGTCACGTACGGATAACAGCGCGGCAACGCCAGCAAAAACACACACAGCGCCAGCCCCCACCGAGCGTCGGATTGACAGTAAAGCCCTGCTCGGCGATGAGGGGCGGGTCATTATCGAGCATGACGGCCAGCGCTATCTTCTGCGCCAGACCCATGCCGGAAAACTGATCCTCACGAAATAAACCTAAAAAATACGCCAGCCACCCAGGTGACCCCCAGGCAGCCAGCGCTTTTCAATTCTTATGGAGAGTTGCTATGCCACACCTGCCTTCCGCGTCTTTACGCCCGTCACTTCTGGCGCTGTCGATTGTCAGCGCCCTGCCGGGCATCGCGTTTGCTGCCACAGACGATATTACCGTGACCGCCACGGGCAACGCCCGCAGCGCCTTTGAAGCCCCCATGATGGTGAACGTGATTGACGCCAGCGCGCCGGAGAAACAGACTGCCAGCTCGGCGGCCGACCTGCTGCGCAACGTCCCCGGCCTGACGCTGGACGGCACCGGGCGCACCAATGGCCAGGACGTGAACCTGCGCGGCTATGACCGTCGCGGCGTGCTGGTGCTGGTTGACGGCGTGCGCCAGGGAACCGATACCGGCCACCTGAACAGCACTTTCCTCGACCCGGCGCTGATTAAACGTATCGAAGTGGTGCGCGGCCCGTCGGCCCTGCTGTACGGCAGCGGCGCGCTGGGCGGCGTGATTTCGTATGACACCGTCGATGCAAAAGACCTGCTGGATCCGGGTAAAAACAGCGGTTACCGCGTGTTTGGTACCGGCGCGACGGGCGATCGTAGCCTCGGCATAGGGGCCAGCGCCTACGGCCGCACCGATACGCTGGACGGTCTGGTCTCCTGGTCCAGCCGGGATCGCGGTGATATCCGCCAGAGCGACGGTGCCTCCGCGCCTAACGACGAATCCATTAATAACATGCTGGCGAAAGGCAGCTGGAAGATTGACCCGGCCCAGACCCTGAGCGGCTCCCTGCGCTACTACAACAACGACGCCCAGGAGCCGAAAAACCCGCAAACCACCGGGGCGGACAGCAGTAATCCGATGACCGATCGCTCCACCATTCAGCGTGACGCGCAGCTGGGCTACGCCATCGCCCCGGCCGGAAACGACTGGCTGAACGCCGACGCGAAGGTCTACTGGTCCGAAGCGCGCATTAATGCCCAGAACATCGACGGCAGCGGTGAGTTTCGCAAGCAGACAACCAAAGGCGGTAAGGTGGAAAACCGCACCCGCCTGTTCACCGACACCTTTGCAGCACACCTTCTGACCTACGGCGGGGAATACTACCGTCAGGAACAACGCCCCGGCGGCGCGACCACCGGCTTCCCGGAGGCGAAGATCGACTTCAGCTCAGGCTGGCTGCAGGATGAAATTACCCTGCGCGACCTTCCCGTCACCCTTCTTGGCGGCACGCGCTACGACAACTATCGCGGCAGCAGCAACGGCTACGACGATGTGGATGCCGATAAGTGGTCATCCCGCGCCGGGTTAACCGTCAGCCCGACCGACTGGCTGATGCTGTTTGGCTCTTACGCGCAGGCGTTCCGCGCGCCCACCATGGGCGAGATGTATAACGATGCCAAGCACTTCTCCATCGGCAGCTTCTATACCAACTACTGGGTGCCAAACCCGAACCTGCGCCCGGAAACCAACGAAACGCAGGAGTTCGGTTTTGGCCTGCGCTTTGACGATCTGATGCTTGCCAACGATGCGCTGGAGTTCAAAGCCAGCTATTTCGACACCAAAGCCAAAGACTACATCTCCACCACCGTCGATTTTGCGGCGGCGACCACCATGTCCTATAACGTCCCGAACGCCAAAATCTGGGGCTGGGACATGATGGCGAAATACTCTGCCGACCTCTTCAACCTCGACCTGGCCTATAACCGCACGCGCGGGAAAGACACCGATACGGGCGAGTATATCTCCAGCATCAACCCGGATACCGTCACCAGCAAGCTGGACGTTCCGGTGGCGCAAAGCGGTTTTTCCGTCGGCTGGATTGGCACCTTTGTCGATCGCTCAACGCACATCAGCAGCAGCTACAGCAAGCAGCCGGGCTATGCGGTCAACGACTTCTACGTCAGCTATAAGGGCCAGGAGAAGCTGAAAGGCGTGACCACCACGCTGGTGCTCGGCAACGCCTTTGACAAAGAGTACTGGTCCCCTCAGGGCATTCCGCAGGACGGCCGTAACGGCAAGATTTTCGTAAGCTATCAGTGGTAATTCCCGTCGGGGCAACTATTCAGAAGGATGAAAACAATGAATCACTACACGCGCTGGCTTGAGCTAAAAGAAGACAATCCCGGTAAGTACGCGCGCGACATCGCCGGCTTAATGAACATCAGCGAAGCAGAGCTGGCCTTTGCCCGCGTGGGTCACGACGCCTGGCGACTGTGCGGCGACATCCGCGAGATCCTGAGCGCGCTGGAAGCGGTGGGCGAAACCAAATGTATCTGCCGCAACGAATACGCCGTGCACGAGCAGGTAGGGAGCTTCACCAACCAGCACCTGAACGGCCACGCCGGGCTGGTGCTGAACCCGCGCGCGCTGGATCTGCGCCTGTTCCTCAACCAGTGGGCAAGCGCGTTTCACATCAGTGAAGCCACCGCCCGCGGCGAGCGGCAGAGCATTCAGTTCTTCGACCACCAGGGCGATGCCCTGCTGAAGGTCTACGCCACGGATAATACCGACGTTTCCGCCTGGGGCGACGTGCTGACCCGCTTTATCTTTGCCGATAATCCACCGCTGGCGCTGAAGGTGGCCGATGTCCCGGCTCACGCAGAAAACGCGCAGGCCGCGATCGTGGACGCAGAGTGGCGCGCCATGACCGACGTCCACCAGTTCTTCGGCCTGCTGAAGCGCCACAATCTCAGCCGCCAGCAGGCGTTTCGCCTGGTGGGTGACGATCTGGCCTGCCGGGTCGATAACGCCGCACTGGAGCAGCTGCTGGAAGCGGCCCGCCGGGACGGAAACGAAATCATGGTCTTCGTCGGCAACCGCGGCTGCGTGCAGATCTTCACCGGCGCGGTGGAAAAGCTGGTGCCGATGAAAGGCTGGCTGAATATCTTTAACCCAACCTTTACCCTGCATCTGCTTGAAGGATCCATTGCGGAAACGTGGGTTACGCGCAAGCCGACGGCTGACGGGCACGTCACCAGCCTGGAGCTGTTTGCCGCCGACGGGACGCAAATCGCCCAGCTGTACGGCCAGCGTACCGAAGGCGAGCCGGAGCAGAGCCAGTGGCGCAGCCAGATTGACGCCTTAACGGCGAAAGGGCTGGCCGCATGAAGCGGTGGCTTGCCCTGCTCAGCGCCCTGCCCCTGCTGGCGTTTGCAGCGCCGCAGGAGAAAATCGTCACGCTCGGCGGCGACGTCACCGAGATTGTCTACGCCCTCGGCGCGGCGTCTTCGCTGGTGGCGCGCGACAGTACCAGCCAGTGGCCGCCGGCGGCGAACGCGCTGCCGGACGTAGGGTATCTGCGCCAGCTCAATGCGGAAGGGATCTTATCCATGCGCCCCACGCTGGTGCTGGCCAGCGCCCAGGCGCAGCCGTCTCTGGCGCTAAAGCAGGTTGAGCAAAGCCACGTCAGGGTGATCGCCATTCCCGCCGGAAACGACCTGAGCGTCATTGACGAAAAGGTGCGGATCGTCGCTGAAGCGACGCACCGCGAGGCCGAGGGGGAAGTTCTGCGCAACACGCTGCGTCAGGCGCTGTCGGCGCTTCCCGCGTCGCCGCTCAACAAGCGAGTGCTGTTTATTCTCAACCACGGCGGGATGACCGCCATGGCAGCTGGACAGCAGACCGGCGCGGATGCGGCCATCCGTGCGGCGGGCCTGCAGAACGCGATGCAGGGGTTCACCCGCTATCAGCCGCTGTCGCAGGAGGGCACGATCGCCAGCCGGCCTGACCTTGTGGTGATTTCGCAGGACGGAATCAACGCCCTGGGCGGTGAAGCGAATCTGTGGAAGCTGCCCGGCCTGGCGCAAACCCCGGCAGGACGGAACAGGCAGGTGCTGGCGATTGACGATATGGCGCTGCTGGGCTTTAGCGTGCGAACGCCACAGGCCATCCAGCAGCTGCGCAGCAAAGCGGAGCAGCTGCCCTGATGTCACGGCGGATTGCCTTATCGTTATGGATGCTGACCGCGATCCTGACCGTCATGACGCTCGCCGCGACCGGGGTTGGGGCATTACGCCTGCCGGCCAGCCTGCTGTGGGACGACAGCGACGAGGCGCTGCGTCAGATCTGGCTGACGATCCGCCTGCCTCGCGTGCTGCTGGCGCTGGCGATCGGCGGTTCACTGGCGCTGGCGGGCTGCGTGATGCAGGGGCTGTTCCGCAACCCGCTGGCTGACCCGGGCCTGCTGGGCATCAGCAGCGGCGCGGCACTTGCCGTCGCGCTGTGGGTGGTGCTTCCGCTCTCGCTGCCTGCGCTGGTGATGCTGTATGCCCCAATGCTGGCGGCGTTTCTCGGCGCGCTGGCCGCCACCCTCGTGATTTTCCTGCTCAGCCGGCAGCGTGACGCATCCCTGTCGCGCCTGCTGCTGGTCGGCATTGCCATCAACGCCCTGTGCGGCGCGGCCGTCGGCGTGCTGTCATGGCTCAGCAACGATGCCCAGCTTCGCCAGCTTTCGCTCTGGGGAATGGGCAGCCTCGGCCAGGCGCAGTGGTCAACGCTGCTGGCCGTCGCGTCGCTGATGGTGCCTGCCGCACTGGTTATCTGGCGTCTGGCAGGCGCCCTCAATTTGCTGCAGCTGGGCGAAGAAGAGGCGCACTACCTCGGCGTGGACGTCGCTACCGTGCAGCGGATCCTTTTACTGTGCAGCGCCCTGCTGGTGGCCGCCGCCGTGGCGGTCAGCGGCGTTATCGGCTTTGTCGGCCTGGTGGTGCCGCACCTGGTGCGCATGTGGCTGGGGGCTGACCACCGCGCCGCGATCCCCGGCTCGGTGCTGGCCGGCGCGTTGCTCCTGCTGGTTGCCGATACGCTGGCGCGCAGCCTGGTTGCCCCGGCGGAAATGCCGGTTGGCTTATTGACCAGCCTTCTCGGCGCGCCGGGTTTCCTGTGGCTTATCTTTCGTCGCGGAGGTGCGCATGGCTGAACGCTATGGTGCAGAAAACCTTGTTTTTCGCGCCGGGCAGCGGACGCTGATTAACGACGTGTCGCTGACCTTGTCTCAGGGCGAGCTGGTAGCGTTGATTGGCCCCAACGGCGCCGGGAAATCAACGCTATTGCGGCTGCTTACCGGCTATCTTAAACCGGCAGCGGGACGGTGCAGCCTGGCGGGCACGCCGCTTGCGGCCTGGCAGCCGGATGCGCTCTCCCGCTACCGGGCAGTGATGCGCCAGAACACGCAGCTCGGATTCGACTGGCCGGTTGAGGCGGTCGTCGGTATGGGTCGCGCGCCCTGGACCCGCACGCCTGAAGCGTCAATTATTGAGGAGGTCATGGCCGTTACCGGCTGTTTACCGCTGGCGGGCAGGCGGTTTGCGGCGCTTTCCGGCGGCGAGCAGCAGCGCATCCAGCTCGCCCGCGCGCTGGCTCAGCTCTGGTGCGACGGCGCGCCGCGCGGCTGGCTGTTCCTTGATGAACCCACCTCCGCGCTGGATCTCTACCACCAGCAGCATCTGCTGCGCCTGCTGAAATCCCTGACCCGTCGGGGACATCTGCACGTGTGCGCGGTGCTGCACGACCTTAATCTGGCGGCGCTGTGGGCGGATCGCATCCTGCTGCTGCACGGCGGGAAAATCGTGTCGCAGGGGGAACCGGACACCGTTTTACAGGCCGATACGCTGGCGCGCTGGTACGGGGCGCAGGTTTACGTCGGCAGACATCCGGCTCACGCCGCGCCGCAGGTGTTTCTCACCCCCTGACCGGGCTGGTAAAAATCCTTCAGCGTTTCCAGCAGGACATGGGCCGCTTTAGAGAGCTGCGTGTGCCCCGGGTGGATCACTCCGATACACTTTTCAATGGGCGGGCTGTCCAGCGGAATACAAACCGCCCCCAGCGACGCCATCTGGGTCTCGCACAGCGCCGGCACGGCGCTGCCGCCCAGCCCGCTTGCGACCATTCGCCCAACCGTCACCAGCTGATGGCTCTCCAGCGCGACGTCCAGCCTTCTGCCGCTTCGCGCCAGCTCCTCTTCCATCATCAGACGCACCGCCGAGGGGCGCTGCAGGGTAATAAAATCCAGCGTCAGCAGCTCTTCCCATGCCAGGCGCTTCTTGCCCGCAAGCGGGGAATCTTTTGGCACAACGGCAACAAACCTGTCGAGGCCCAGCGGGGTAAACAGCAGGTTGTGCGTTGGCGCAGGCTCAAACGCGATGCCCATCTCCACGCGCCCCTCCCGCACCATCTCGATGACCTGCTCGTTAATGACGTCATGCACGGTGACGTTGATCCCGGCGTGACGGTCGCGAAACGCTTTTAGCACCTCGGGTAAGACATTCGCGGCAAACGACGGCATGGCCGCAACCGAGATTTTGCCGCGCTGCAGGGTAAAGCACTGGTGCATCGCCTCTTCGACATTATCCCAGTCGGCAAGCAGCTGCCGCGCCATCGGCAAAAAGGTCTCGCCCTCCTGCGTCAGAGCGACCTTGCGCGTGCTGCGCTGCAGCAGCGGTCCGCCGAGAGCATCCTCCAGCGCTTTTATCGTCAGGCTGAGTGCCGGCTGAGAGAGATTCAGCCGTTCGCTCGCGTGCGCGAAGTTCAGAGTGTGAGCTACCGCTAAAAACGCGCGTAACTGTTTGACACTCATTCTCATTTTTCATCCCGTTAACTAATTGAAAAAATTTAGTTAACAGGAAATTAATAAAAAAACCAAATGAGTGGGTCACAAATTCAAAATTAACAAATGAGTCGCCACCCCTAATGATACCGGCACGGCTAACGGGAGGGGTAACTATGGCAGGACTGGATAAGCGCGTCGGCAGCTATACGCAGGCGCTGGATGGGCTGACGGACGGGATGACCTTGCTGGCGGGCGGCTTCGGCCTGTGCGGTATTCCTGAGAACCTGATTGCCGAGGTCAGACGCCGTCAGGTGCAGGGTCTGACGGTGGTCTCTAACAACTGCGGCGTGGATGGCTTCGGCCTCGGGATCCTGCTTGAGACCCGACAGGTCCGTAAGGTGGTGGCCTCTTACGTCGGCGAGAACGCGCTGTTCGAGCAGCAGGTGCTGAGCGGCGAGCTGGAGGTTGAACTCACGCCTCAGGGGACGCTGGCCGAAAAGGTGCGCGCGGGCGGCGCCGGGATCCCCGCCTTTTACACCGCAACCGGCTACGGCACGCCCGTGGCCGCGGGCAAAGAGGTGCGCCAGTTTGCGGGTAAACATTACGTCCTCGAAGAGGCCATTACGGGTGATTTTGCGCTCATCAAAGGCTGGAAGGCGGACTGGTACGGCAACGTTATCTATCGACATACCGCGCAAAACTTTAACCCGCTGATGGCAACGGCGGGCCGGATAACGGTTGTGGAAGTAGAAGAGATTGTTCCGCCGGGGGAGCTGCCCCCGTCGGCCATTCATACCCCGGGAATTTACGTCGACAGGCTGATCGTCGGCCAGTTTGAAAAACGCATTGAGCAGCGCACGCTGCGCGCGGAAGGAGTGTGACGATGTTAACCCGTGAACAGATGGCCATGCGCGTCGCCCGGGAGCTACGCGACGGTTACTACGTCAACCTGGGGATCGGCATCCCTACCCTGGTGGCGAATTATATTCCGCCAGGGATGGACGTGATGCTCCAGTCGGAAAACGGTCTGCTGGGGATGGGCGCGTTTCCCGATGAGCAGAGCCTCGACGCTGACATGATTAATGCCGGTAAACAGACCGTGACCGCCCGGACAGGCGCTGCCATTTTCGACTCGGCCCAGTCGTTTGCCATGATCCGCGGCGGCCATGTTGACCTGACCGTGCTCGGCGCCTTTGAAGTAGACGTCGAGGGCAGCATCGCGTCGTGGATGATCCCCGGAAAAATGGTGAAAGGGATGGGTGGCGCGATGGATCTCGTCGCCGGGGCGCAGAACATCATCGTGGTGATGACCCACGCCTCAAAAAGCGGTGAGTCAAAGCTGCTCCCGCGCTGCACGCTGCCGCTCACGGGCGTGGGCTGCATCCGCCGGGTGTTAACCGACCTGGCGCTGCTTGAGATCGAGGACGGCGCGTTCATCCTGCGAGAATACGCCCCCGGCGTCAGCATCGACGACATCGTGGCAAAAACGGCCGGGAAAATCATTGTGGCGGACGACGTTCGCGAAATGCGCTTCAGCTGAGGGCTCTGCATGAAACAGGTCATGATTGTCGGGGCAACGCGTACCCCTGTCGGCAGTTTTCGCGGATCGCTCGCGCCTCTCTCTGCGGCTGAGCTGGGTGCCGCAGCGGTCCGTCGCCTGCTTGAGAACAGCGGTCTTAGCGCTGAGAAGATTGACGAGGTGATTTTCGGTCAGGTGCTGACGGCGGGATGCGGGCAAAACCCGGCGCGCCAGACGGCTATCGCCGCCGGATTACCCGTCACCACGCCGGCGACAACGGTCAATCTGGTGTGCGGCGCGGGCTTAAAAGCGGTGCAGCTCGCCGCGCAGGCGATCCGCTGCGGTGACGCCGACGTGGTTATCGCAGGCGGTCAGGAGAGCATGAGCAACGCCCCCTATCTGCTGGACGGGGCGCGAGCAGGATTACGTTTTGGGCATACGGGCCTGCAGGACAGCATGATTACGGACGGTCTGTGGGACGCGTTCAACGATTACCACATGGGCATCACCGCTGAAAACGTTGCCCGACAGTACGGTATTTCTCGCGAGCAGCAGGACGCCTTCGCCGCCCGATCGCAGCAAAAAGCGGCGTCCGCCATTGAGTCCGGTCGGTTTGACACCGAGATAGCGCCGGTGACGGTGAAGCAGGGCAAAAAGCCGCCGCAGGTTGTCAGCTGTGATGAACAGCCCCGGCCAGGGACCACCGCCGGGCAGCTTGCGCAGCTGCGCCCCGCTTTTTTGCACGAGGAAGGCACGGTCACAGCAGGCAACGCCTCGACGCTCAACGACGGTGCCGCTGCGGTGCTGCTGATGAGCGAGGAACGCGCCCGGGAGAGCGGGCTGCCGATCCTCGGACGCATCGTGAGTTATGCCGTGACGGGCGTTGACCCGTCGGTGATGGGCATCGGTCCGGTCAGCGCCTGCCGGACGGCGCTGGCGCGGGCGGGCTGGGCGCTGGATGACGTGGACCTTATTGAAGCCAATGAAGCCTTTGCCGCACAGGCGCTGGCGGTGGGCCAGCAGCTCGGCTGGGATGAGCGCAAGGTGAATGTCAACGGCGGGGCAATCGCTCTCGGTCATCCGATTGGCGCATCCGGCTGCCGCATCCTCGTGACGCTGCTGCACGAAATGCAGCGCCGTGACGTCAAAAAAGGGCTCGTCACCCTGTGCGTAGGCGGCGGGCAAGGCATCGCCCTGACCGTCGAGCGTTAAACATCTCGTTAGTACCCGAATATAACAAGAGTAAGGAGTCGTAATGAGTGTGTTAATTGCCCTGGGGGCGCTGGCTCTGCTGATGCTGGCGGCCTATCGCGGATATAGCGTGATTTTGTTTGCGCCGATTGCGGCGCTCGGCGCCGTGCTGCTGACCGACCCGGGCGCCGTCGGCCCGACGTTCACCGGCCTGTTTATGGAAAAAATGGTGGGCTTCGTCAAGCTCTACTTCCCGGTATTCCTGCTGGGCGCAGTGTTTGGCAAGCTGATTGAACTCTCCGGTTTCTCACGGTCCATCGTCGCCGCGGCGATTCAGATCCTCGGCCGTCGCCACGCGATCCCGGTGATTGTCCTCGTGTGCGCGCTGTTAACCTACGGCGGCGTGTCGCTGTTTGTGGTGGCGTTTGCGGTGTATCCGTTTGCCGCCGAGCTATTCCGTCAGAGCGGCATCCCTAAACGGCTGATCCCGGCCACCGTGGCGCTCGGAGCATTCTCGTTTACCATGGACGCCCTGCCCGGCACGCCGCAGATCCAGAACATTATCCCCACCAGCTTCTTCGGCACTAACGCCTGGGCCGCGCCGTGGCTGGGGCTCATCGGCTCGCTGTTTATTATCTGTTTTGGCCTGCTGTGGCTCGAGCGCCAGCGTCGTAAGGCGCTCAATAACAACGAGGGTTACGGCACGGATCTGAAAAATGAACCGGAAACGCCGGACAACATTAACCTCCCTCACCCGCTGATTGCCATCTCCCCTCTGCTGCTGGTGGGGATCCTCAACCTGCTGTTTACCCGCTGGATCCCCGGCTGGTACGGCACAAGCCACGAGCTTACCCTGCCCGGACTGGCGAAGCCGATTGTGACCGAGGTGAGCAAGATCACCGCCATCTGGGCGGTGGAAGCGGCGCTGATCTCCGGTATCGTGCTGGTGCTGATTTTTGGCTTTCGCAATATCCGCGGACGCCTGGCAGAAGGCAGCCGCACGGCGGTCAGCGGTGCCATTCTGGCCGCAATGAACACCGCTTCGGAATACGGTTTTGGCGCGGTTATCGCCGCCTTGCCCGGTTTTCTGGTGTTATCCAAAGCGCTGGCGGCAATCCCGAATCCGCTGCTTAATGAGGCCATCAGCGTGACCGTTCTGGCGGGGATCACCGGCTCGGCGTCCGGCGGGATGAGCATTGCCCTGGCGGCCATGGCCGACACGTTTGTCGCTGCCGCCCACGCAGCCAATATCCCTCTTGAGGTGCTGCACCGCGTGGCCTCCATGGCAAGCGGGGGGATGGATACCCTTCCCCATAACGGCGCGGTGATTACCCTGCTGGCGATCACCGGCCTGAGCCATCGTCAGGCCTACGGCGGCATTTTCGCTATCACAATCATTAAAAGTCTGGCAGTGCTTTTTGTCATTGCCGTGTTCTATCTGACCGGCATTGTGTAAGGAGAAAAAAATGAATCTGAACGGTAAAACCGCACTGGTAACCGGCTCAACGAGCGGTATTGGCCTGGGGATCGCCCGCGTGCTGGCGAAAGCCGGGGCACAGGTGATCCTTAACGGTTTCGGCGACAGCGAATCGGCGCGCGCTGAGATTGCGCAACTGGGCAAAAAGCCGGGCTATCACGATGCGGATCTGCGCGATGTCCTGCAGATTGAAGCCCTGATGCGCTACGCCGATACGCAGTTCGGCGGCGTGGACATCCTGGTCAACAACGCGGGCATACAGCACGTGGCCCCGGTTGATGCATTTCCGGTAGAGAAGTGGAACGACATTATCGCCATTAACCTTTCAGCGGTATTTCACACCAGCCGGCTGGCGCTGCATGCCATGCGGGAGAAAAACTGGGGCCGCATCATTAATATCGCCTCGGTTCACGGGCTGGTGGCCTCAAAAGAGAAGTCAGCTTACGTGGCCGCCAAGCATGGCGTGGTGGGCTTTACCAAGTCGCTGGCGCTGGAAACCGCCCGCACCGGTATTACCGCAAATGCGCTCTGCCCCGGCTGGGTACTGACGCCGCTGGTGCAACAGCAAATCGACAAACGCATTGCGGATGGCGTCGCGCCGGATCTGGCGCGCGACCAGCTTCTGGGGGAGAAACAGCCTTCCGGGGAATTTGTCACCCCGGAACAGCTGGGCGAACTGACGCTGTTTTTGTGCAGCAACAGCGCCGTGAACGTACGCGGCGCCGCGTGGAATATGGACGGCGGCTGGGTTGCGCAGTGATTTGTCGGCCGGGTAAGCGAAGCCGTCGCCCGGCAAACAGGGTTAGCTCGAGCAACTGACCTCCAGCCGCTTGCCCCAGTCAGGCGGGCGGCTGACGTAGTCATCATCCCGGTCGGCAAACGGCGTGCGTAACGCCACGTGCAGGCGGTGCAATTCGTCGTATTCGCCCTGCTCTGCCTGCTCAATCGCCCGCTGCGCCAGCCAGTTGCGCAATACCATCGCCGGGTTAGTGGCGTTCATCTGCGTCTGGCGGGTAGCGTCATCCACCTGCTCCTGCTGCAGCCGCGCGCGGTACTGAGCAAACCAGTCGTCAAACGCCTGCCTGTCAATAAACTCGTCGCGCAGCGGCGAGGCCGCGCTGTGCTGCTCCGTCTGGCCCAGCATTCGGAAGGTTCGGGTGTAATCGCTGCCCTCACTCGCCATCAGAGCAAACAGGCCGTTGAGGATATCGTTATCGCCCCTCTCATGCGTCACCAGCCCGAGCTTGTTACGCATCAGCGTGCCATATTCCCGCAGCAAAATGTCCTGATAGCTGTCGAGGGCATCGTTCAGGGCATCCACGTCGATAGACAGCGACAGGGTTTGCGCAAGTCGCTGCAGGTTCCACAGGCCGACCGCTGGCTGGTTGTCAAAGCTGTAACGCCCCTGGTAGTCGGAGTGGTTGCAGATGTACCCAGGCTGATAATCATCGAGGAAGCCAAACGGACCGTAGTCAAAGGTCAGCCCGAGGATCGACATATTGTCCGTATTCATGACGCCATGGGCAAAGCCTACCGTTTGCCAGCGGGCAATCAGGGTGGCGGTACGGGCCACTACGTCCCTGAACCAGAGAACGTATTTATCCGCCTCGTCTTGCAAATGTGCCCAGTGGTGACGAATGGCAAAGTCCGCAAGCTGGCGAACCTTGTCCGGCTCGCGGCGATAGTAAAAGTGCTCGAAATGACCGAAGCGCAAATGGCTTTGCGCAATGCGCATCAGCATTGCCCCTTTTTCCATCGTTTCACGCGCAACCGGCGTATCGCTGGTAACAATCGACAGCGCGCGGGTGGTGGGAATACCCAGCGCATGCATCGCTTCAGATCCCAGGCATTCGCGAATGGTTGAACGCAGTACCGCACGCCCGTCACCCATTCGCGAATAGGGGGTAAGACCTGCGCCTTTCAGGTGCCAGTCAACCGTCTCCCCGTTGGAAAGCTGCTGTTCGCCGAGCAGGATCCCCCTGCCGTCGCCCAGTTGCCCCGCCCAGACGCCAAACTGATGTCCGCTATAGACCTGCGCCAGAGGTTGCATACCGGCGAGCAGCGTTTCGCCTCCCCAGACGCCTGCGCCCGCTGAAGGCTGAAACAGCTCAGGCGGAATAGCCAGCTCATCTGCCAGCCGGTCGTTATGCCAGATAAGGCGTGAATTTTGTAACGGTGTTGGTTTGAGTGCGGTGTAAAAGCCAGGCAACTCGTCATGCCAGTGAGCAGTAAAAGACAGGGTCATAAGTCCTCCTGCTTTTAGTGTAGAGGGTTTACCCGGACTTAAACACGGGCGAAAGCAAGGGTTATCGCTGCTGAACCAGCGTAGTGACGTGTTCGGCAGAGACGGCAGGCCAGAGCGCCCCCTGCATTGCGCCAAAATTGAAGGACAGGACGCGCTGCAACAGGCTGTGGTCGTCAATGCCGGAGACGATCACCGACTGGCAGTGCGGCGTGATTTGCCAGAGGATGGCGCGCATAAATGGCTCAAAAGAGAGCTCCGGGGCACGCTGCTGAATGAAACCTTTATCGAGAATGACCCGTTTAAATAATCCGTCATAGACCGCTTTGAGCGATGCAGCGCCTGCGCCAAAGTTTGCCAGAACCAACGGGAAATGGATCGCCATTCTCGCCAGCTGCAGATCGTCCTTTCCGTTATTTAAACCTGGATAGTTCTCATTAACAGTAAACTCAAGAAACGGATAACGCTCAAGGATTGAAACAGCGTTCCCATTACTTAATAAAAACTCAACAATTACGGGTGTAATATTGATCCATGCAATTAACTGATGCTGAATAAAAAACAGTTTGCAGGTATCAAGCAATTGCAGTTTTTCGTTAAACAGTTCTAACTCTTCGGCTGCTGAAAGCCTTGGGATAACGAGCTCAGTGGGGATCCTCACATCGCTGCCGACGCCAGTAAAGTTAACCAGAATTTCTAAACCTTTAAGCTCACCTGCACTATTACGGGCAGGCAGAAGCAGCAGTTCAGACTGGTAAGCATTATCTAGCGTAATAATCATTGCACTCGCCCCGCATTAAAAATGAGAGAGGACATCCTGGAGCAATTGCCGACACAATTCCACTGTCTTGATTTTAATAAGATTAATTTCATTAGTTCCGTATTAATTTTCAGATTTATCCCTGAATCTAAAATAGATCTTATCCTGGTTACAGAATAATAGCCAGTTTTAGATAAAACAGTCACATGTGGACTTCGCTAATTTAGGTAAATTTAACTTTAATCATCTTATTTGAGAAAACGGCATGATTTATTAGTTACCATGCCGTCATAAGAGATGTGTCCGACGCAGACTATATACGTCGTGCCTGCCAGAAATTTTTACGCCAGTAAACATTATCAAGAGAAGAGCGCATCACGCCGCGGCTGGTTGAGGCATGAATAAACTGATTATCTGTATCATATATCCCCACATGAAGACCGCTTTCACCCGATCCGGTTTTAAAGAAAACCAGGTCCCCTGGCAGAAGTTCGTCTTTATCAATTTCAGTGCCGATTTCAGCCTGCTTGCGCGTTTCGCGCGGAAGCTGTAAATCAAACTTGTCGCGAAATGTCATCAGAACAAAGCCGGAGCAATCCACACCACCCCGGCTCATGCCGCCGTAGCGATAGGGCGTACCGCGCCAGTTGCTCAGCTGATCGTTCAGGCTGGCGATGACGGTGATCGAATCTGAAAGCCGTGGGTTAGGCGGCGGGGCACGATGGCTGCTGCATCCCGCAAGAAAGAGTGCTGCCATCAGGAGAAACCAGAATCGCATTTCAGACGAATCCTCTGCTTTTTTTGTTCTTTTCGTAATTTAGCGTGCAATCGCGCTCACAGGCAAGAAACGGTTACTCTTGGCCGGTAGAAATCAGCATCTTATGTCCCTCTATATCCAGCCTGCGGAACGACATATTGTACGCGCGGGCAAGATTGGGCGGCGTAAGAACCCGATCCCGCGTGCCGCTGGCGATCATCTTTCCACGCGAAAGTAGCCACACCCGGTGAGCATGACGCAAGGTATGATTGAGGTCATGACTGCTCATCACCACCGCGATGCCTTTTCGGCTCAGGGCGCTTAACAGCGTATCCAGCGCCGCCTGCTGCGCCACGTCCAGGCCGCTCATGGGTTCATCGAGAAGCAGCAGCCGCCCGTGAGGGTTACCGGCCGGGTGGATCTGAACGATGACTGCCGCCAGACGCACCCGCTGCCACTCTCCCCCGGAAAGCTGGCTGACATGCCGGGACAGTTTATCTTCCAGCCCCAGGGCCGCAGCCACGTCCGTCAGCAGTGCCGTATGTTGTTTGTCGTGCAAATGCAGCATCAGATAGTGCCAGACAGGCATGGCAAAGGGAGGCACCTGCTGCTGCACGAGGTAACTGCGCCGATGCGCCAGCGAGACCGGCGACCAGTCAGCAAGCGTATGCTCCAGCAACGTTATCTTCCCTGCTCCGCCGGTCAGGCCTGCCATCCGAGCAAGCAGCGTGCTTTTCCCTGCGCCGTTCGGCCCGACAAGATGCAGGATTTCTCCCGCATTGAGGGTACCGGTTATCGGCTCCAGACGTCCCTTCTCGGCAACGTCCGTGAGCTGCATCAGCAACGACATTATTTCGCCAGCGCCAGCTTGATAGATTCCATGACGATCGGATCTTCAGGCGTCATATCCGGGGAAAAACGCTGTACGACCTGGCCATCACGACCAATCAGGAATTTTTCGAAGTTCCACAGAATATCGTCCGGATAGAGCGGCGCGCGGCCTTTGCTTGCCATGCGTTCATAAAAACCGCTTCCTTCCGGCGCAACGGCTTTCGGTGCGGCAGCGATGAGCTTCGCATACAGCGGGTGGCGATCGTCACCGTTGACATCAATTTTGCTGAACAGCGGGAACGTGACGCCGTAGGTGGTGCTACAGAACGTTTTGATCTCCTCTTCGCTGCCCGGCTCCTGGCCCAGGAACTGGTTGCACGGGAAACCCAGCACGGTGAAACCGTCTTTCTCCCAGGCCTTCTGAATGTTTTCCAGCTGCTCGTACTGCGGCGTCAGGCCACATTTGGATGCCACGTTGACGATGAGCAGCACGTTGCCTTTGTAGCCTTCAAGCGTGGTGTTATCGCCATCAATGGTGGTCACTTTCGTATTCAGGATATCTGACTGCATAGTATTTCCTCAGATTGTCGATTTAACGTCCAGCTTTTAATAGTAGCCAGATAAAGACCGGCGCGCCCAGCGTGGCGGTCACTACGCCAATGGGCAGCTCGGCGGCTGTCAGGGCAAGCCGGGCGATGATATCGGCCACCAGCAGCGTGACGGCACCGGCAACAGCCGAGGCCGGAAGTAAGGTTCGATGGTCCGTGAGGCCACACAGACGCAGCATGTGCGGAATAACCAGCCCGATAAAGCCAATCGCCCCCGCCAGAGCGACGCTGACGCCGACCAGCCAGCCAATGGCGATGACCAGCACATTACGCCAGAACCCTATCGGCATGCCGAGCTGGCGGGCAGAGGTTTCACCCAACGCGAGCATATTCAGCGGCTGCGCCTGCAGGGTAGCCCACGCGATAACCGGCACCAGCAGCGCCATTAGCCAGCCCTGGTGCCAGTCAACGCCGCCAAAGCCGCCCATCATCCAGTACATGAGCTGGCGCAAGTCAAAGGAGGTCGAGAAGTAGACCGCCCAGGTCATCAGCGCGCTGCAGATAATCCCAAGCGCCACGCCCGCAAGGAGCAGACGGCTGGTGGATAAGTGCCGTCTGGCGAAGCGAAGAAGGATCGCGGTTATCAGCAATGCGCCAAGAATTGCGCTCAGGCTAATTCCCCATCCGGAGAGTTCTCCCCCACCCAGCATCACCGCCGCAATTAGCCCCACGCCTGCGCCATTCGACACGCCGAGTAGCCCGGGCTCCGCCAGCGGGTTATCAAACAACGCCTGCATAATGGTGCCGCACAGCGCCAGCGCGGCGCCTACCAGAATCACCGCGACGGTGCGCGGCAGACGAATTTGCCACACGAAGAGCTGCCCGTCAGGCCCCCACCAGCTTTCTGGCCCTATCCATCTGTCGCCGGCGCAGAGGCTCACACCCGCGGCGACAATGAGCAACAGCACCAGCAAAAGCAGGCGACGTCGATCGGAACGGTGCTGGTGATGGGCATAATCAAGCATGTGTATGGTTATTAGTAGCGTGAGATGTAATTGATTTTACGGCGGGTTTGCCAGAGAGCGCAAAGAAAAAAGGCCGCGTGGGCGGCCTTTTTGGTTAGTTCATATTACTCTGCTTTGGGCGTTGCGTTTTCGACACGGCTTTTTAACTTCTGGCCGGGTCTGAAGGTCACCACGCGGCGGGCTGTAATGGGAATATCTTCCCCCGTCTTCGGGTTACGGCCCGGACGTTGGTTTTTGTCTCGCAAATCAAAATTACCAAAACCGGAGAGTTTTACCTGCTCACCATTTTCCAGAGCACGACGGATCTCTTCGAAAAACAGCTCTACCAGCTCTTTGGCATCCCGTTTGCTAAGCCCAAGCTTATCAAACAGATATTCTGACATTTCAGCTTTTGTAAGCGCCATAGGTTCAATCCCTCAATGATGCCTGGAATCGCTCTTTTAATGCCTCTACACATTTGGCGACGGTAGCGGCAATCTCCTCTTCTTCGAGTGTACGGCTGGTATCCTGAAGGATAAGGCTAATAGCGAGGCTCTTGAAACCTTCTGCTACGCCCTTGCCGCGGTACACGTCAAATAAGTTTACGCCAACTACCTGATTTACGCCAACTTTCTTACATTCGGCCAAAATATCTGCTGCGGGCACATTTTCCGCGACCACAACTGCGATATCACGGCGGTTTGCCGGGAAGCGGGAGACGTCCTGAGCCTGAGGAATCACGCGGTCTGCCACCAGATTCCATTCCAGCTCGAACACGATGGTACGGCCGTTCAGGTCTAGTTTACGCTCCAGCTCAGGGTGAACAACCCCAATGAAACCAACGCGTTTGCCGTCTAAATAGATGGCCGCGCTCTGGCCCGGATGCAGGGCCGGGATGGCTTCCGCGCGGAATTCAATTTCAGATAATTTACCGGTCAGATCCAGAATCGCTTCCAGATCGCCCTTCATATCGTAGAAATCAACCGTGCCTTTTGCCAGGTCCCAGTGCTCTTCGTAGCGGTTACCGCTGATGGCGCCAGCCAGCATGAGATCCTGACGGATGCCTAAATTTGCCTGATTATCCGGCACAAAGCGCAAACCGCTTTCGAAAATTCGCACGCGGTTTTGCTGGCGATTCTGGTTATAAACGATAGTGCCCAGCAGGCCCGTCCACAGGGACAGACGCATTGCAGACATTTCGCTGGAGATTGGGCTTGGCAGGATCAGCGCTTCCTCGCCCGGGTGGATCAGCTGCTGCAGTTTTGGATCAACAAAGCTGTAGGTGATCACTTCCTGGTAGCCTTTGTCGTTCAGCATGGTTTTCACACGCTTCAGGGACAGGTCGGCTTCACGGTGGGAACCCATCACCAGACCGGCCTGGACAGGCTCGTCAGGGATGTTGTTGTAGCCGTATACGCGGGCCACTTCTTCCACCAGATCTTCTTCGATTTCCATGTCGAAACGCCAGGATGGCGCAACGGCTTTCCACTCGTCCTGGCCTTCGGTCACGTCGCAGCCCAGACGCTTCAGGATATCGGTCACCTGCGCATCGGCAACGTGGTGGCCAATCAGACGATCCAGCTTGCTGCGACGCAGGGTGATGGTCGCGCGCTTCGGCAGAGTCTCTTCACTGGTGACGTCAATAACCGGGCCCGCTTCGCCGCCGCAGATGTCGATCAGCAGACGGGTGGCACGCTCCATCGCTTTATACTGCAGAGCCGGGTCAACGCCGCGCTCGTAGCGGTGAGAGGCATCGGTGTGCAGGCCGTGACGACGTGCGCGACCGGTGATGGAAAGCGGGCTGAAGAACGCACATTCCAGCAGCACGTTTTGCGTCTCATCGTTCACGCCTGAGTGTTCACCGCCGAAGATACCGCCCATTGCCAGCGCTTTGCTGTGGTCGGCAATCACCAGCGTGTCAGCGTTCAGTTTCGCTTCGCTGCCGTCCAGCAGAACCAGGGTTTCGCCCTCTTTCGCCATACGCACCACAATACCGCCTTCGATACGATCTTTGTCGAACGCGTGCATTGGCTGGCCCAGCTCCAGCAGGACGTAGTTAGTCACGTCAACTACCGCATCGATAGAACGGATACCGCAACGACGCAGCTTCTCTTTCATCCACAGCGGGGTTGGCGCTTTAACGTTGATCCCTTTCACCACGCGACCAAGGTAGCGAGGACATGCATCCGCAGCGTCAACCTGAATAGGCAGTACGTCGCTGATGGTCGCTTCAACCGGCGCGATCTCCGGCGCGTTCAGCTCGGTCTGGTTCAGCACGGCAACGTCGCGCGCTACGCCGATGATACCTAAGCAGTCAGCGCGGTTTGGCGTGACGCTGATTTCGATGGTGTTGTCATCAAGCTTCAGATATTCGCGGATATCGGTACCGATTGGCGCATCCAGCGGCAGCTCAATGATGCCGTTGTGATCGTCGGAAATACCCAGCTCGGAGAACGAGCACAGCATGCCTTCAGACGGCTCGCCGCGAAGCTTAGCGGCTTTAATTTTGAAATCGCCCGGCAGCACCGCTCCCACGGTCGCCACGGCCACTTTCAGGCCCTGGCGGCAGTTTGGCGCACCGCAGACGATATCCAGCAGACGGTCACCGCCTACGTTCACTTTTGTCACGCGCAGTTTGTCAGCGTTAGGGTGCTGGCCGCACTCTACCACTTCGCCGACGACCACGCCGGTGAAGGCACCCGAAACCGGCTCAACGCCGTCCACTTCCAGACCCGCCATGGTGATCTGGTTAGAAAGCGCGTCGCTGTCCAGCGTGGTGTTCACCCATTCGCGTAACCACAGTTCACTGAATTTCATTGTTCTGTCCTGCCCTTATTTAAACTGTTTGAGGAAACGCAGATCGTTTTCGAAGAATGCACGTAAGTCGGTCACGCCGTAGCGCAGCATGGTCAGACGTTCCATGCCCATACCGAACGCAAAGCCGGAGTACACTTCCGGATCGATACCCACGTTGCGCAGCACGTTTGGATGCACCATCCCGCAGCCCAGCACTTCCAGCCATTTGCCGTTCTTACCCATCACGTCAACTTCCGCGGACGGTTCAGTGAACGGGAAGTAGGACGGACGGAAACGAACCTGCAGATCTTCCTCAAAGAAGTTGTTCAGGAAATCATGCAGCGTGCCCTTCAGATTGGTGAAGCTGATGTTTTTATCAACGATCAGACCTTCCATCTGGTGGAACATTGGGGTGTGGGTCTGATCGTAGTCGTTACGATAGACGCGGCCCGGCGCGATAATGCGGATTGGCGGTTCCTGATCCTTCATGGTGCGGATCTGAACGCCTGAAGTCTGGGTACGCAGCAGACGCGTAGCGTCGAACCAGAAAGTGTCGTGGTCAGCGCGTGCCGGATGATGGCCAGGAATGTTCAGGGCATCGAAGTTGTGGTAATCATCTTCGATTTCCGGGCCAGTCGCCACGGTAAAGCCGAGCTCACCGAAGAAACTTTCGATGCGGTCAATCGTACGGGTGACCGGATGCAGACCGCCGTTTTCAATACGACGGCCCGGCAGAGAAACATCAATCGTCTCTGCGGCCAGACGCGCATTCAGCACCGCGCTTTCCAGCTCGGCTTTACGCGCGTTCAGCGCCTGCTGAACCTGCTCTTTGGCCTCGTTAATCACCGCACCCGCTGCCGGGCGTTCCTCTGGCGGCAGTTCACGCAGGGTTGTCATTTGAAGGGTCAGATGCCCTTTTTTACCAAGATATTCGACGCGGACATTGTCTAACGCGGCAACATCTGAGGCCTGATTAATGGCGGCTGTTGCACTGGCAACCAGCTCTGCGAGATGTGACATGATTTTCCTCATTATGTCGGTGCAGACACCGATTTGGTGGAGTTATTCTCTCAAATTCAGGCACAAAAAAAGCCTCCATCGGGAGGCTTATCTGGCGCTGTTTTTCGTTTCATCTTTCACGCGCTAGCCTCCTGAATTCAGGTGCTAAAGTAAAAGAAGAAGCGGAAAATAGCAGCATTCATGCTTGCGTTACCTTGTAGGGTAAAAACCGTTAAGACCTTATTGAAAAGCCTGGACGGGTAAAAGTCAATGTTCTGATGATGTTAAAACAAAAGAGGGAGCAAAGCTCCCTCTCTCAACTGGCTTATGCCAGTGCTGCTTTCGCTTTTTCGACCAGAGCGGTGAACGCTACTTTGTCGAATACTGCGATGTCAGCCAGGATCTTACGGTCGATTTCAACAGAGGCTTTTTTCAGGCCGTTGATGAATTTGCTGTAAGAAATACCGTTCTGACGTGCTGCTGCGTTGATACGCGCAATCCACAGTTGACGGAACTGACGCTTACGCTGACGACGGTCACGGTAAGCGTACTGACCTGCTTTGATAACAGCCTGGAAGGCAACGCGGTAAACGCGTGAACGCGCACCGTAGTAGCCTTTAGCTTGTTTCAAAATTTTCTTGTGACGTGCACGTGCAATTACACCACGTTTTACGCGAGCCATATGTGCTCTCCTGTATCTATATTCTTAGTAAAAAAATTAAACGTTAACGGCTTATGCGTACGGCAGGCACGCGATAACCAGACCCAGATCGCCTTTAGAAACAAGGCCTTTTGGACGCAGGTGACGTTTACGCTTAGTAGATTTTTTGGTCAGAATATGACGCAGGTTTGCGTGCTTACGCTTAAATCCACCACCACCGGTTTTTTTGAAGCGCTTAGCAGCACCGCGTACGGTCTTAATTTTTGGCATCTTAATAACTTCCACTTCGCATTGTTAAATAAACGAAACATAGGCGAACAAAACCTATGAAACCCGAAGGCTCCACAGATTTTGCTGCTTGAAGGCCTTACTGTTTCTTCTTAGGAGCGAGCACCATGATCATCTGGCGGCCTTCGATCTTCGTAGGGAAGGATTCGACTACTGCCAGTTCACTCAGATCGTCACGGACGCGGTTAAGCACTTCCATACCGATCTGTTGGTGGGCCATCTCACGACCGCGGAAACGCAGTGTGATCTTGGCCTTATCGCCATCTTCCAGAAAGCGAATCAGGCTGCGGAGTTTTACCTGATAATCGCCATCGTCGGTACCAGGACGGAATTTAATTTCCTTAACCTGGATAACTTTTTGCTTCTTCTTCTGTTCCTTAGAAGACTTACTCTTTTCATAAAGGAACTTGCCGTAGTCCATGATACGACAAACTGGCGGTTCGGCGTTAGGGCTGATTTCAACTAAATCTACTCCAGCTTCTTCAGCTTTTTCGATCGCTTCTCTCAGACTCACAATCCCCAGTGGTTCACCTTCAAGATCTGTTAAGCGAACTTCCTGGGCGCGAATCTCGCCATTGATACGATTCGGACGTGCCGTTTGAACTCGTTTTCCGCCTTTAATACCTTATTCCTCCAGTTGTTGAAGACTGCGGCTGCGAATCTCTTGTTGCAGCTTCTCAATCACTTCACTTACGTCCAGGCTGCCCAGGTCTTTACCACGGCGGGTGCGAACGGCAACTTTGCCTGCTTCCACCTCTTTATCACCACAGACCAACATATATGGGACACGACGTAAAGTGTGCTCGCGGATTTTAAAGCCAATCTTCTCATTTCTCAAGTCTGCTTTTACGCGAATGCCCGCATTTTGTAGTTTCTGCGTCAATTCTTTAACGTAATCTGCCTGAGAATCGGTAATGTTCATCACCACGACCTGCACTGGCGCAAGCCAGGTTGGGAAGAAGCCTGCAAACTCTTCGGTCAGGATGCCGATGAAGCGCTCCAGAGAACCGAGAATTGCGCGGTGAATCATTACCGGCACCTGACGCTCGTTGTCTTCGCCAACATAAGAGGCGCTAAGACGCTGAGGCAGGGAGAAGTCCAGCTGTACAGTACCGCACTGCCATGCGCGATCGAGGCAGTCATACAGGGTAAATTCAATTTTCGGACCGTAGAATGCGCCCTCACCCAGCTGATATTCGAACGGAATACCGTTCTCTTCCAGCGCGACGGCGAGATCCGCTTCTGCACGATCCCAGGTCTCATCGCTACCGATACGTTTTTCCGGACGCGTTGAGAGTTTGACCACGATCTTCTCGAAGCCAAAGGTGCTGTACATATCGTAGACCATACGAATACAGGCGTTAACTTCATCACGTACCTGATCTTCCGTACAGAAGATATGCGCATCATCCTGAGTAAAGCCACGAACGCGCATCAGACCGTGTAAGGCACCTGATGGCTCGTTACGGTGGCAGCTACCAAACTCCGCCATACGCAGCGGCAGGTCGCGGTAGGATTTCAGACCCTGGTTGAAGATCTGAACGTGACCCGGGCAGTTCATTGGCTTAATGCAGTATTCACGGTTCTCAGAAGAGGTGGTGAACATCGCATCTTTGTAGTTGTCCCAGTGGCCGGTTTTTTCCCACAGCACACGGTCCATCATGAACGGACCTTTCACTTCCTGATACTGGTACTCTTTCAGCTTGGAGCGTACGAAGGTTTCCAGTTCACGGAAGATGGTCCAGCCATCGTTATGCCAGAACACCATACCCGGCGCTTCTTCCTGCATGTGGTACAGGTCAAGCTGCTTACCGATTTTACGGTGGTCACGCTTCGCGGCCTCTTCCAGGCGCAGCAGGTACGCGTTCAGGGCTTTTTTATCGGCCCACGCGGTACCATAAATACGCTGCAACATCTTGTTGTTGCTGTCGCCACGCCAGTAGGCGCCCGCGATCTTCATCAGCTTAAAGTGATGACAGAAGCGCATGTTCGGCACGTGCGGTCCACGGCACATGTCGACGTATTCTTCGTGATGGTACAAGCCAGGCTTGTCATCATGGGAAATATTTTCGTCAAGAATAGAGACCTTATAGCTCTCGCCGCGCTTCACGAAGGTTTCACGCGCTTCGTGCCAGCTGACTTTCTTCTTGATGACGTCATAGTTCGTTTCGGCGAGCTCGTGCATACGTTTTTCGAGCGCGTCGATATCTTCCTGAGTCAGGGTGTGGTCAAGGTCAACGTCGTAGTAGAAACCGTTGTCAATAACCGGACCGATCGCCATTTTGGTGTTTGGCCACAGCTGTTTGATGGCATGGCCTAGCAGATGCGCGCAGGAGTGACGAATGATCTCCAGACCTTCTTCGTCTTTCGCGGTGATGATTGCAAGCGTCGCATCATTTTCGATGAGATCGGAAGCATCCACCAGCTCACCGTTAACACGGCCGGCGATAGTCGCCTTCGCAAGACCAGGACCGATGTCCAGGGCAACATCCATTGGGCTAACAGCGTGGTCAAAATGGCGTTGGCTGCCATCAGGAAGAGTAATTACAGGCATTTTATATCCTTATTTGCAGTGATGCCCCACACATAAGAGCATATACAAAGAAAATAATCGTGATTTGACAATAGATTACGACACCATCTGACCAACAATCGTCAAATTGGTTCGTCATCATTCACCTGCTGAAATCAGACAACGTCGGATTTACAGTAAGCCTTGCAATGTTAACACTAACAAAAGGGAGATTGCACCCTCTGCCGGCAGATTGATGCGCTGGCACTTTCGCATGAATTTGCAGGTTGCATATTCCCGGTGCTCGCATTCCAGAAATGCTGGGCTACTCTTGAACAGGTCTTTAAACCCAAAGGTGCATACCATGAACGTATCAAGTAGAACGGTTGTGATATTGAACATCCTTTCAGCCACAGGTTTATTGTTGATTCTCGCCGAACGATTCCACTGGTTCTGAGCCTGACCCTACGCTGGCATAACCCAATCGATCCTGAGAAGGGGCATATTTCGTCCCTGTTTGGTAGACTGTGGGTATCAATGAACAAGGATTAGGTTATGCCAACAAAACGATTTGCCGTAAAACACTGGAAAATGGTGCTGGTGCTGATTGCCATCTGCGGCGCAATGCTGCTACTTCGTTGGGCGGCAATGATTTGGGGCTAGAAGTGGATATCGGTAATCAGATGAAACATCAAAAGGTCAGGAGAAACGGGCCGACATCATCATCGGCCCGCCATCATTACATTTTATAACCCAGTGAAATCGTGGTTCTGCGATCGGTATGATCCGGCGCAGTTTCTGGTGGTGAAGAGTTCCAGGTCACGTTGTAGGCTACTTTCAGACCAAAGTGTTCGTTGATAGCCACGTTCAGCGCCGTCTCAGAGTTCAGCGTCGTATCGTCGGCACCAAATACAGAAACACCCTGGGTGAATTTGGTGTTGTCAGTCATCTGCCAGGCATAGGTACCGGAAGCGTAACCGAGCGGTTGGGTTTTGGTATCGCCATCGGTGTACTCGTCATAACGCACACCCGGACCGAATTCAAAGCGGAAGCTGTGCACCGGACCGTTCAGGAACTGGCGTCCATAACCGGCGGTAAACACATCGCGCTGACGATAGCCGTTGTAACGGTCGGTTAACCAGCTTGCCTGACCAAACAGGTAGTCATAGTCAGTCATGTTGTAACGGCTACGTCCGCCTACCGCATATTTCTCGGAAGAGCGTTCGTCATTGGCGGACGTATTGCTGGCATTACCCCACAGAGACCAGGCGGTGGTGTTACCGTACCAGGTGAGCGTACTGTCCGCCGTCAGAGAGGAGCTTTTTGTGTTACCGGATTGTGCCAGATACCCTGCGTTCAGGTTACCTTCAAAAGGTTTTTTCGCGGTGGTGGGATCGTCCATGACAGTAAAAACGGTATCATCGGCGGCTGCGTTCATAGCTGCAAACACGCCACCCGCCAGCATCAGTGCAGCGGGAACTGTCTTTAAAAGCTTCATTTTATTAAGGAGTCCGTACAACAAAAAAAGAGACCACACGGTCCCGGAATCTTTCTTGAGGATCAATGACAAGGCGTCCAGAGAAAGGTAACAAATTATAAAAAGCCGCAAATAACATAGCAATGATTTCTTATTTCATTTTTTGAATAAGAACGATCCCAAAAAGCGTTTTATTTTATATAAGCCGCACCGCATTTTTCGTCATTATTCATATTTAAAATCATACTGTTATTTACATTGCCTTCCTGCTAAATGGTGCCAGGCTATTAAGAACCCATGCTAAAAGGAGGTAATGATGGTTTCTATCTACACCCTGACGCTCTCCCCTTCCCTTGATTCCGCAACCCTGACGCCGCAGATTTACCCGGAAGGTAAATTGCGCTGTAGCGCCCCGGTCTTTGAGCCCGGCGGCGGTGGTATCAACGTGGCGCGCGCCATTACGCACCTCGGCGGCAAAGCGACGGCAATCTTCCCCGTCGGCGGAGCCACTGGCGAACACCTGGTCTCTCTGCTGGCAGATGAACAGGTGGCCGCAGAGACCGTCGAGGCCAAAGACTGGACGCGGCAAAACCTGCATGTCCACGTGGAATCAAGCGGCGAACAGTACCGTTTTGTCATGCCAGGCGCGAAACTCAGTGACGATGAGTTTCGCCAGCTTGAAGAGAAAGTGCTGACGATAGAAAGCGGCGCGCTGCTGGTCGTAAGCGGCAGCCTGCCGCCCGGCGTCAGCACGGAAAAATTAACCGCATTAATTCAGGCCGCGCAGCAGCGCGGGATCCGCTGCATTGTCGACAGCAGCGGCGAGGCCCTGCAGGCGGCCCTGGTGCCGGGCAATCTTGAGCTGGTCAAACCCAACCAGAAAGAGCTAAGCGCACTGGTCAACCGCGAGCTGACGCAGCCTGACGATGTTCGCACCGCCGCGCAGGAGCTGGTACGCAGCGGCAAAGCACGACGCGTCGTGGTTTCCCTTGGCCCTCAGGGGGCGCTGGCCGTCGATGAAACGTCGTCCGTTCAGGTTGTCCCGCCGCCGATGAAAAGTCAGAGCACGGTAGGCGCTGGGGATAGCATGGTGGGCGCCATGACGCTGAAACTGGCGCAGGGCGCGTCGCTGCTGGAAATGACGCGTTACGGCGTGGCGGCAGGTAGTGCCGCAACCATCAACAAAGGCACGCGTCTTTGTTCGCTGTCCGATACGCAAAAAATTGTCGATTACCTGTCCCAAAATTAACCCCTGTTCCCCTTCATCGTTATGAAGGGGAATGTCATCCCCGAGTCGCCAAACGCAAACTATCGACTATGCTAAGAAAACTTCCATGATAACAATGAGGTGAATTATGAGCAGTGGTGACATCACCCGCTACGTCGTGACCATCAACCTTCATGCAGCATCGCTGACCGAGCTGAATGAGCTCAACAATGCCTTCACCCGGGCTAATTTTCTCCTCACGCTCACGGATGACGAGGGCAATGTTCATGATTTAGGCACGCTGACATTCGGCCTGATCAGCCCACTGAGCCAGGAAGAGGTTCATGCGCTGAGCGCCAGTCTGGTGGAAAGCGTGACCGACAAGCCAGCCGAAATTGACGTGGAAACCTGGGAAAGCTGGCATAAAAAAGAACAATAAGTGCCCTGCATGAATTTAAACCGCTCAGGTGTGCGTTAGTTCGTATTTTTTTACCGCAATTATGCGCTAACTTTATGATCTGGCAGACAACATGGGAGAGACAACATGTGGCAGGCTATCAGTCATCTTTTAAGTGAGCAACTGGGTGAAGGTGAAATCGAACTGCGTAACGAACTGCCAGGCGGAGAGATCCATGCCGCGTGGCATTTACGCTACGCAGGACGCGATCTTTTCGTTAAATGCGACGAGCGAGAGCTGCTCCCGATATTTACCGCCGAAGCCGATCAGCTGGAGCTATTGTCGCGCAGTAAAACGGTGACCGTCCCGCAGGTCCTGGCCGTGGGTAGCGACCGCGACTACAGTTTCCTGGTCATGGAATATCTCCCTGCCCGTCCGCTGGATGCCCACAATGCTTTCATTCTTGGTCAACAGCTCGCGCGCCTGCATCAATGGAGCGACCAGCCGCAGTTTGGCCTCGATTTTGACAACGACCTCTCCACCACGCCCCAGCCCAACGCCTGGCAGCGCCGCTGGTCGACGTTTTTTGCCGAGCAGCGCATTGGCTGGCAGCTTGAGCTGGCCGCTGAGAAAGGGCTGGAATTTGGCAATATCGATGCCATCGTTGAGCACGTTCAACAGCGTCTGGCATCCCACCAGCCTCAGGCGTCTCTGCTTCACGGGGATTTGTGGTCCGATAACTGCGCGCTGGGTCCCAACGGCCCCTACATCTTCGACCCGGCCTGCTACTGGGGTGACAGAGAGTGCGATCTTGCCATGCTGCCGCTGCACCCTGAACAGCCGCCGCAAATTTACGACGGGTACCAGTCTGTTTCCCCTCTGCCGCCCGGTTTTCTCGATCGTCAGCCTGTGTATCAGCTTTATACGCTGATGAACCGTGCCATTCTTTTTGGTGGTGAACACCTCGTTAACGCACAGCGCGCGCTCGAACGCATGCTTGCCGCCTGAGAAGATAACGGGTGGCCTTACCGCCACCCTTATCGGTTACAGAAAGCCGAGCAGTGAGAAGAAGAAATACCCCGCCACAATGATGAGCACGGGAAGGATATAGAGCGGGAAAATCTGCAGGAAAATGGTATGACGCGGAACAACAATGCGGGATTCAATCTGCTCCCGACTCATCCCTTCCGGGCCTTTGGCCTGCTCCAGAATAAGCTGGTCCTCAACGCCTTCGCGTAAAAAGCGCGTCTGGCGGCTCATTCGCGCGCCAGAGGCCTGCAGGGCCAGGGCGACGAAGATCAGGGCGTAGATTATCCAGAAGCCGATATTCAGCTGATGCTGAAAATCCGGAGTGGGCGAGTTGAACCAGAAGACATTCAAAAATGGCGTATTAAAACGCATCATCTCAATCATGACATGAGCGAAATCAAGCATTACCGCATTGATACCCGGCTGTTTTTCGCTGTGATCGTACATAAATTTGAGCACGGAGATCAGCGTAGAAATGACGGCGGGAATAAAAATCACCCAACCCGCAATACGTTTTAAGACCGCGATGCGTCCAGCTTGTTGATACGTCATCAGTTCCTCTTCATAAAGACGCGTTATTTGTGCCTAAGTCTACCTGCTGGTCATCAATTTCGCCCGCTCTTTAAAAGCAATATGCTAAATTGCAGAGTGTGCTTAGCACTTATCGTCTGTCGAACACCCTGGATAAGGAGACGTTGTGATGTCGACACCGCGCCAAATACTTGCCGCAATTTTTGACATGGATGGATTACTGATCGATTCCGAACCGTTGTGGGATCGCGCCGAACTGGACGTCATGGCTAGCCTTGGCGTTGATATCAACCGCCGTAATGAACTCCCTGATACGCTGGGGCTACGCATCGATATGGTGGTTGATCTGTGGTTTGCCCAACAGCCGTGGATTGGACCCGATCGCGATGAAGTGACCGCACGCATAATCAGCCGCGCCATTTCGCTGGTCGAAGAGAACAGGCCGCTGCTGCCCGGCGTGCGTGACGCCGTCGCGCTGTGTAAAGCTCAGGGGCTGAAGGTCGGTCTGGCATCGGCTTCACCGCTGCATATGCTGGAAAAAGTGCTCACCATGTTTGAGCTGCGTGACAGCTTCGACGCCCTGGCGTCCGCTGAAAAGCTGCCTTACAGCAAACCACACCCGCAGGTTTATCTGGACTGTGCCGCTAAGCTGGGACTTGATCCCCTCAACTGCGTTGCGCTGGAAGATTCCGTTAACGGTATGGTGGCGTCGAAGGCCGCGCGGATGCGCTCCATTGTGGTGCCAGCTGAAGAAGGCCGCCACGACCCCCGGTTTGCCCTTGCCGATGTGAAGCTCACTTCACTGACAGAGCTCACCGCACGGCACCTGCAGGGCGGTTAACGCTTCCCGCCGGTTTGTGACAAACAGTTACACCGTCACCTCTTCCGCCTACTGTATAAAAACCCTATACTGTATGAATTGACAGTTTCGTGGGTTTTATCATGACGGCGGAAGGCCACCTGCTTTTTTCAATTGCGTGCGCAGTATTTGCCAAAAACGCTGAACTCACTCCCGTGCTGGCGCAGGGGGACTGGTGGCATATTGTCCCTTCCGCCGTACTGACCTGTCTGCTGCCCGATATTGACCACCCGAAATCCTTCCTCGGGCAGCGCCTGAAGTGGGTGTCGAAACCCATCGCCCGCGCGTTCGGCCACCGGGGGTTTACGCACAGCCTGCTGGCCGTGTTTGGCCTGCTGACGCTTTTCTATTTAAAAGTGCCCGAAAGCTGGATTGTCCCTGCCGATGCCATTCAGGGGATGGTGCTGGGTTATTTAAGCCATATCCTCGCCGATATGCTTACGCCTGCGGGCGTGCCGCTGCTGTGGCCCTGCCGCTGGCGCTTTCGTTTTCCCATCCTTACCCCGCAGAAAGGTAACCAGCTAGAGCGCGCCCTGTGCATGGCGCTGTTTGCTTACGCGGTCTGGATGCCGCAAACATTGCCCGAAAACAGTGCAGTCCGCTGGTCTTCCCAAATGATTAATTCGCTGCAATTTCAGTTCAATCGCTTTATTCATCACCAGATTGAACAGTAAACCAACAAAATCATTCCGTTTGTCATAAACCATTCCATTTGGATATAAGCGCTACATCACACTTCTGCTAACCTTCCGCCAACAGGATCGGTAAAAACCGACCCGATAATAAATCAGGAGAACGGGGATGAATTTTCCACTCATCGCGAACGTCGTTGTGTTCGTTGTATTGCTATTGCTTCTCGCGCAGGCGCGCCACAAACAGTGGAGCCTGGCGAAAAAGGTGCTGGTTGGTCTGGCCATGGGTGTCGTATTTGGTCTGGCACTACAGGCGATTTATGGCTCCGATAATCCAGTTCTGAAAGATTCTATTCAGTGGTTCAACATTGTCGGTAACGGCTATGTCCAGCTGCTGCAGATGATCGTTATGCCGCTGGTATTCGCCTCTATTCTGAGCGCCGTTGCGCGCCTGCATAACGCAACCCAGTTGGGCAAGATCAGCTTCCTGACCATTGGTACCCTGCTGTTTACCACGCTGATTGCCGCGCTGGTGGGTGTGCTGGTGACCAACCTGTTTGGCCTGACCGCCGAAGGTCTGGTTCAGGGTAGCGCTGAAACGGCGCGTCTGACCGCGATTCAAACCAACTACGTGGGTAAAGTGGCTGACCTGACCGTGCCGCAGATGGTGCTCTCCTTCATTCCGAAGAACCCGTTTGCTGACCTGACCGGCGCGAGCCCAACCTCCATCATCAGCGTGGTCATTTTCGCCGCGTTCCTCGGCGTGGCGGCGCTGAAGCTGCTGAAAGACGACGCGCCAAAAGGCGAGCGCGTGCTGGTTGCTATTGATACCCTGCAAAGCTGGGTGATGAAGCTGGTTCGTCTGGTGATGCAGTTAACCCCTTACGGCGTTCTGGCGCTGATGACCAAAGTGGTTGCCGGCTCTAACCTGCAGGACATCATTAAGCTGGGTAGCTTCGTTATCGCCTCTTATCTGGGTCTGGGCATTATGTTCGTGGTGCACGGTATCCTGCTGGGCGTGAACGGCGTCAGCCCGCTGAAGTACTTCCGTAAAGTCTGGCCGGTGCTGACCTTTGCCTTCACCAGCCGCTCCAGCGCCGCGTCTATTCCGCTGAACGTTGAAGCGCAAACCCGTCGTCTGGGCGTGCCTGAATCCATCGCCAGCTTCTCCGCCTCCTTCGGTGCGACTATTGGTCAGAACGGCTGTGCGGGTCTTTACCCGGCCATGCTGGCGGTGATGGTTGCCCCGACGGTGGGTATCAACCCGCTGGATCCGGTGTGGATCGCTACGCTGGTCGGGATTGTTACCGTGAGTTCCGCAGGCGTTGCGGGCGTTGGCGGCGGTGCAACCTTCGCCGCGCTGATTGTTCTGCCTGCGCTGGGTCTGCCGGTCACGCTGGTCGCCCTGCTGATCTCCGTTGAACCACTGATCGACATGGGCCGTACCGCGCTGAACGTCAGCGGCTCCATGACCGCCGGTACGCTGACCAGCCAGTGGCTGAAGCAGACTGACAAAGCGATTCTGGAAAGTGAAGACGACGCCGAGCTGGCGCACCGTTAATCACTGTAGAAATAAAAAAACCGCCTGATGGCGGTTTTTTTATGGCTGTTATTCTTCAACCTCTTCATCCTGGCGGACCTGCATCGCCCACCGCTGCGCTGACTCCGGCACCGTAAACGTGGGAGAGCGACGGAAATGTTCGCCGATCAGCACAAAGGCCACGTATTTACCCCTCAGTTGCCAGACATCACGGTACCCCTCCACTTTCAGGGCATGGTCAGGCGGCGCGGGCTCAACGCGGGGCACATAGCTAATAACCTGGCGGTTTTGTTGACGAAGAGGTTTCATAAGCGACGGGTTCACTAAAGCAAATTCTTGAAGCAGGAAAATTCTATGATAGCCGATTCTGCTACCTTCCGTCGCGCCCCGCGTGGGCGAGAAGGCTCCTTTCGTTAATGGCGGCATGTGAAAACTCTTAGTTAGCGAGCCATTTCACGACATTGTTCTATCCTTAATAGGGTTTTTAGCAATGAATCAAGGAGAATCGTGCAATGTCGAACAAAGATAAAACACATCAGTCACCCATTCATGGCACTGAAGAATCTCAACCGGGCATGGACTCTCTCGCCCCTTCTGACGGCTCTCACCGCCCCTCCCCTGGCCCTTCTGCCCCAGGCGAACAGCCTACCGCACCGGGCAGTATGAAATCCCCGGACACCGGGAACGAGAAGCTGAAATCGCTTGAGCCACACCGGAAAGGCGGCGAAGGTTTTGCGCTGACAACCAATCAGGGCGTACGCATCGCCGATGACCAGAACTCCCTGCGCGCCGGGACGCGCGGGCCAACCCTGCTGGAAGACTTTATTCTGCGGGAAAAAATCACCCATTTTGACCACGAACGGATACCGGAACGCATCGTCCACGCGCGCGGTTCCGCTGCGCACGGCTACTTCCAGCCTTATAAGAGCCTGAAAGCGATCACCAAAGCGGATTTCCTCTCCGACCCAGATAAGATCACCCCGGTGTTCGTGCGCTTCTCCACCGTGCAGGGTGGCGCGGGGTCGGCCGACACGGTGCGCGATATCCGCGGCTTTGCCACCAAGTTTTATACCGAAGAGGGTATTTTCGATCTGGTCGGCAACAACACCCCGGTGTTTTTCATTCAGGATGCGCATAAATTTCCTGACTTTGTCCATGCGGTAAAACCTGAGCCCCACTGGGCCATACCGCAGGGCCAAAGCGCGCACGACACCTTCTGGGACTATGTCTCCCTGCAGCCTGAAACCTTGCACAACGTGATGTGGGCGATGTCAGACCGGGGTATTCCGCGCAGTTATCGCACGATGGAGGGATTCGGTATTCATACCTTCCGTCTGATCAACGCCGAGGGAAAAGCCACGTTTGTCCGTTTCCACTGGAAGCCGGTTGCGGGTAAAGCCTCCCTGGTGTGGGATGAGGCGCAGAAGCTGACCGGGCGCGATCCGGATTTCCATCGCCGCGAGCTGTGGGAGTCCATTGAAGCGGGTGACTTCCCGGAGTATGAACTGGGCCTGCAGCTCATTCCGGAGGAGGACGAATTTAAGTTCGATTTCGATCTCCTTGACCCAACCAAGCTGATCCCGGAAGAGCTGGTCCCGGTTCAACTGGTGGGTAAAATGGTGCTCAACCGCAACCCGGATAACTTCTTTGCCGAAAACGAGCAGGCCGCGTTCCATCCGGGGCATATCGTGCCGGGGCTGGACTTCACCAACGACCCGCTGTTACAGGGACGTTTGTTCTCATATACCGATACCCAGATCAGCCGCCTTGGCGGGCCGAACTTCCACGAAATTCCGATTAACCGGCCAACCTGCCCGTACCACAATTTCCAGCGCGACGGGATGCACCGTCAGGATATTGATACCAACCCGGCCAACTATGAACCGAACTCCATCAACGATAACTGGCCGCGTGAAACCCCTCCCGCGCCGAAACGCGGTGGATTCGAATCGTATCAGGAGCGTATCGATGGCAACAAAATTCGCGAGCGCAGCCCGTCGTTCGGCGAGTATTACGCCCACCCGCGCCTGTTCTGGAACAGCCAGACGCCGATTGAGCAGCAGCACATTATCGGCGGCTTCAGCTTTGAGCTCAGCAAAGTGGTGCGCACCTACATCCGCGAGCGTGTGGTCGATCAGCTAGCGCATATTGATATTCAGCTTGCCCAGAGCGTGGCGGATAACCTGGGCATCACCCTGACCGACGAGCAGCGCAACCTGGCGCCGCCAAAAGAGGTTAACGGCGTGAAGAAAGATCCGTCGCTGAGCCTGTATGCGGTGCCGGGCGGCTCGATTAAAGGCCGCGTGGTCGCCATCCTGCTGAACGACAAAACCCGCGCCAGCGACGTGCTGGGGATCATGCAGGCGCTGAAAACCCAGGGCGTGCACGCCAAACTGCTCTATTCGCGCATGGGTGAAGTGACCGCCGATGACGGCTCCGTGCTGCCGGTGGCAGCGACCTTTGCCGGTGCGCCGTCGCTAACCGTCGATGCGGTGATTGTGCCGTGCGGGGATATTGCCAGCCTGCTGAACAACGGTGATGCCGTTTATTACCTGCTGGAAGCCTATAAGCACCTTAAGCCGATCGCGCTGTCCGGCGATGCGCGACAGTTTAAAGCGCAGCTGAAGGTGTCCGAGCAAGGTGAGGACGGCATTGTTGAAGGCGATAACGTTGACGACGCGTTTATGACGAAGCTGTTTGATCTGCTTGCCGCGCACAGGGTGTGGTCGCGCAGCAGCAAGATTGACCAGATACCGGCGTAAAAAAAGCCGGGTGGCGCTTGCGCTTCCCCGGCCTACATTTCGACTGGTTTTGTAGGCCCGGTAAGGCGAAGCCGCCACCGGGCTTTGTCTTAAAGATCCCTGAACGTCCCCAACCGATACCCGCGCTCGGCAATCGCGTATTTCAGCGAAGCCGACGTCAGCACGTCCAGCTCCGCCAGACGCGGCCAGCAGTAGGCACTCTTACGCACGGTATGATCGACAAACGCCGGGTGCGCCATCACTTCCACCGACGTTTCACCGCGGGCAGCGGAATCATCCAGCACCTTCAGGAACAGCGCTTCGTCGATCTCCTCGCCATAAAACGCGCTGCTGAACCCCTGCGTTGTGGCAACAGTGACCTCCGGCAAGCCGGGCACCTCGCGATCCACGCGCATCGCGACGCCCTTGCGCCGGGCAAACGCTGCGACAATCGGGAAAATCGCCGGGATCATATGCACGTGGTGATGGCTGTCGATGTGCGTCGGCGCCTGACCAAACACGTCAACAAAGCGGTTGAACTGACACTCCAGCTCGCGGGTAATCTCTTCAAGCGGCAGCGCGCCCTGCTCCGCCAGTTCCCAAATCCACTTGCCCAGCTGTCCGTCGCGCGTAAGGCCAGGCATCGGCGAAAGCGGCATTCCGAGCGTCAGCACAAAATGCATGCCGACGCCCAGCGCTGGCACTTCGCGGCTCAGCTGCGCCGCGTGTTCCACCGCTTCACCATTGACCATCGCCGTTGTCGAGGTCACAACGCCCCCGCGACAGGCTTCAATAATGCCGTAGTTCTGACCTTTCGAGAGGCCAAAGTCATCAGCATTAACGATCAGCAGGTTTTCCATTGTGCATCCTCTTATTGCTGTTTGAACTTCAGCTTCTCGATCGTGGCGGCAAAGTTTGGCAACCATTTCTCATGCGCCAGAATCATCTCGCTGGCCAGCTGCTCCGCATCGCGGTCGGAATGCACCAGCGGGCTGAGGTTCAGCGCCAGCAGCACGTCATTGAGTTCGCCGCTCAGCGCCGCGTTGCTGGCAGCCACTTCAAAGCCTTTAATGGTGTGGATCAGACCCATGACCTTATCATCAAAATGGGTAATGCGTGGATGGGGTTTTGCGCCGTCGCGCCCCAGGATGCAGGTCATCTCAACGGCCCAGTCAGCCGGGATATTATCGATATGGCCGTGATGCGGCACGTTAACGTAGTGCTCCGCCTGCTTGTCATTGTAAATGGCGTTGATGACTTCACACGCGGCATCGGAATAGTAGGCCCCGCCGCGCTGCTCCAGCTCTTTCGGTTTAACGTTCAGATTCGGATCTTTGTACAAATCAAACAGCTGCTTCTCAACTTTCTGCACGACCTGAGCGCGCGCGCCGCCCTTATAGTACTCGCCCATTTCGATGGCCAGCATCTCTTTCTGCTTGAAGTAGTACAGCAGATAGGAGCACGGCAGCAGATTCAGCGAACGAATCAGCCCTTCGCTGAACGGCAGATCGAAGATGTTTTTCACCGACGCCGCCGTCAGGCGACCGGAGGCCACGCCGTCGAGCAGTTCGGCAAAGCGCGATTTTCCGTTCACGATGACATCTTTAATAAACACCATGTGATTCAGGCCGAACAGATCGATGGAGAGATCGTCGCTGTCGCTCAGCTCCAGCACGTCACGGATAAACATCTTCATGCCAATCGGAATATTGCAGACGCCGATAAAGCGTTTGAAGCCGGTGTGACGATACACCGCCTCGGTGACCATCCCGGCCGGGTTGGTGAAGTTAATCACCCACGCGTTCGGGCAAATCTCTTCCACATCTTTGATGATGTCGAAAATCACGGGAATGGTACGCAGACCTTTAAACAGGCCGCCCGCGCCGTTAGTCTCCTGCCCGAGATAGCCGTGGCTCAGCGGAATCCGCTCGTCCAGCTCGCGCGCTTTGAGCTGGCCCACGCGCAGCTGGGTGGTGACAAAGTCTGCATCCTTCAGCGCCAGACGACGATCGAGGGTTTTGTGTACGGTCAGAGGCACGCCGGCTTTCTCAACCATACGCTTACACAGGTCAAAAATGATATTCAGCTTTTCCTGACCTTCCTCAACGTCAACCAGCCATAATTCGCTGACCGGCAATTCGTGATAACGTTTCAGGAAACCTTCCAGTAATTCCGGGGTATAGCTGCTGCCGCCACCAATGGTTACGACCTTTAATTTATTCTGCATAATATCTCCCTTTGCGTATCAGGTTAACCGCCTGCAAGGTATAGCGTACTCTTCCCGCTAAATGGGCAAGCAATTAATTCAATATTTGTGGCGGATAATCCGCCGAAGGTTAATTAATTACCGTTAAATTCTTCCGGTAACTGTTCGGTGTAAATGACGTAAACTTCTTAAAGGTTTTAATAAACAGGCTGGGGCTGCTGTATCCTGACTCATAGGCAATATCGGTGACAGAATAGTTGGTAATTTCCAGCTGTTTTTTGGCAAAGTTAATGCGGATTTCATTAATAATCTGCACGGGCGTTTTACGATAATACCGCTGCGTCGCGCGGGTCAGATATTCCTGGGATTTACCCGACAGGGAGACCATATTTTCCAGCGCATTTTCGCTGAACTGGCCCTTATCGTGCATCAGTTCAACGGTGCTGCGCAGCCACTGCGGAATATCATCCGTCACCTGCTGCTCTTCACGATGATGGCGCAGTCGGTTCATCACGTAAAAGGTTACCGTTTCAATAAACTCATCAAATTCATTGTCGCGGAAGTTAAGCGAGGCGATAACCGTTTCAATCCAGGTCATAAACTCGTTTTTGACCCGATAGACCTGTGATGCCACAAAGCAGAACGGCACCAGCGGCAGGTAGTGCTTCTCAAAGAAGCGTCTGCTGACGCCCACGTTCAGAATGCGGGTCGCACCAAATTCGTAAAAGCTCTGGTGATGGGAGCCCATCGGCAGGAAGACAAAATCCCCTCGCTCGAGCAGAACGCGCTTGCCGTTAATCTCCTGGTAGTAGCGGCCGGTCAGAACAATCGTGAACTCGTAGTAGTCATGCTGGTGCAGACCGCTCGCGCTCTCCGTTTTGTTGTAGATAACCACGTGAAAATTCTTGCCATTAAACAGCTGCTGCTCAAGTGCGGTTTTAATTTCCATCGTGCTGACCTCCTGCTACTCAGTCTGACTTACTGCATCTTCTCGTGAAGCTCGATTAACTCCGCCACCAGCTCGCGCGCCAGCATTGACGTCATCAGGTGATCCTGCGCATGGACCAGCACCAGGCTGACCTTCATTTTTCCTTCGCCCTGGTCACCTTCAATCAGCTTTGTCTGCACCAGGTGCGCTTCATTCAGCGCCGTACGGGACTGGTCCATCATGGTTTTTGCGGCGGCGAAATCCCCCTGCTTGGCCTGCTTCAGTGCGGCATATGCCAGGCTGCGGGCCTGCCCGGAGTTGATGATAAGACCCATCACCACTTCTTCGAGATCGTTCTCTGCGGTTTCTTCTGCAACAATACTGTCCAAATCTAACATCTTTAAGCTCCTTGTGGCTGGCGCGGGTTGCCCCGCGCCGGTCAATCTTAGAATTTCAGTGAGAGGGCAATATCCTCTTCGCTCTCTTCTTCATCGATGATGGTGGCGGCTTTGTTTGCAATCGCCACAAACGGCATGTAAAGCAGGGTTGCAATCCCGAGGTTGAATATCGCCAGCAGGAAGGCCGCAACGCTACCGTTGGTGTTGAAGAATGCACCCAGACCCGCCGGCATGGTCCACGGCGCAATGTTGGTGACCGGTGGAATGATGCCCATGTAATACGCCGTCAGGGTAATAGCGGCCAGCAGCGGCTGAACCAGGATGAACGGGATGAACATCACCGGGTTCATGATGATTGGCAGACCGAACAGAATCGGTTCGTTAATCTGGAAGATGCCTGACGGCAGCGCCAGTTTAGCCACCTGACGGTAGTCAGCGCGACGAGAGACAATAAAGACCGCGATGATCAGACCCAAGGTCGCCCCGGTACCACCCAGGAAGATATAGGAGTCAAGCATCGGCTTCGCCCACACATGGAAGGTTTTACCCGCTGCCAGCGCCGCGTCAACGGAGCCGTACTGCTGGTAAAGCGCAACGTTTTCCAGTGCCCATGGGGTCATAATCCCGCTGTCCAGCGCGGCCAGTGCCAGTGAACCATGCACGCCGAAGAACCACAGCAGAGAGGTGAAAATCACATACGCCCAACCGACCACGCCACCCATCGCCGCCAGCGGCGTAGAGATAGAGTCCATGATGATCTGGTGGAAGTTCGTGCCCCAGTGAGAAAGCGCCCAGGCAATAATCCCCATAATGGAGAGAATAATGAAGCCTGGAATCAACGCGGAAAATGAACGAGAAACGGAAGCCGGTACGCTATCCGGCAGGCGGATAACCCAGTTTCGACGGATAATAAAGGTGAACATCTCCGCCACCACCAGACCGATAACAATACCGGAGATGATGTTAGCCCCACCCAGCCAGTTGGCGCCCACGGCATAGGCTTCACCGACGCTATAAGGGGTTACGGTCATAAAGGCAGCAACGGATAATAACCCGGCAGCCAGTGGATCCACTTTCCGCTCTTCTGCCAGCGCCATCCCAATAAAGAAAGGCGCCATCAGCGACATAATTCCCAACGTACCGTTATAGACGTTGCCGCCGATGGCTTTTAAACCGTTAAGGGTTTCAATAGTGGACGCGTCTAACCGAATTCCTAATGAATAAAAGAAGGAACCTTCACCAAAGCTCAGAAAAACGTTGTTAATTAAAACGAACATGGCCCCGGCCAGCGTCAACGGCATTAACTTAATAAAGCCGTTTTTGATGGCATTAACGTGAGGCTGCTTTCCTATTTTAACAGCAAAAGGAAGGAGTACCTTTTCAAGTGAAGCGATGACTTTACTCATAGGAAAATACCCTTAAATGCCGCAACAGAGGTTACGGCGTAATTGTGTGTGAAATAACTCTTTGACGGGAAAAATAAAAATTAATTAGCAGCTTTTTTAATGGCTGCCACAGCAGCTTTCAGTACACCTAAACCATCAATCTTGCCGTACAGCCCCGAGTCGATCACCTCGACCGGTTTATTGGGTAACAGTCGTTGAATTTCGGGCAACATATAGGCAATTTGCGGCCCCAGTAAAACAACGTCGGCGGTCTGACCTTTTTCGCCCGCCAGCGTCTCTGGAAACGCTTCAATCACCACAGGAACTTCATACTTTTCAGCCTGCGCACGCATCTTTGACACCAGAAGTGAGGTTGACATGCCCGCTGAGCAGAACAGGTAGATATGTTTCTTTTCCATCGTAATTTCCCTCTTATATGACTACCTGCCATCGCGCTATCACTCGACTCGCTGTCCCGGCAGACAGGTAGCTTGCGTACTGTTGTTTATCGTTGGAGTGAGTATACGCAATGGTACAGACAGGGGATAATTCTGGATAGACTCAAATTGTCTCTCATTGACCTGGCTTGTTGACTACCTTCACATTTCGGGCAAATAATTCGCGCAAAGAAATAAGATTTACGTATGCATAAAAAAACCGGCCCATGGGCCGGTTTGTTAACATACTCAGGTAACCAGCGTTACTGCGCCTTAGGTGCCTGCGGGTCGGTGTCGTATTCAGCACAGGTCTGATAGCCGGAGTTAATCACATGACCGGTATCATCCAGGGCGACAAAGTAGGTTTCTGCCTTACCATCACGTTGACCCAGGATATAGGTCTGGCAGGTCCCTTTCGCATGAATCATCGTCACTTCAGAAGAAGGTTTACCGGCAATCGCCGCCACCTGCGAACGGGTCATCCCTTTTTTGACGTCTTTCACTACGGGCTGCGTAAACTGATCCTTGGTGCGATCGTAAGCCGTACACCCTGCCAGCATAGTCAGTACCGCCGCTGCGCTAAGAATTCCTGCTACGTTCTTGTTCATATTCCGTCCTCTTGTTTATCAGCGTGTTATCTAAGCATGGGATAAAAAGTACTATTGTTCAACTTTGTGAATTGCGCCAGACGAATTTCGGAAAATTCTAATAAAACAACGATAACCTGCTAAAACGGCGCAAATTAGCGCACTCGAAACTGTGATCCTTGTCGTTTCTCGCCCAAAGGGTTAGTTTTAACAGTTAACACATTCCGTTTATGTACTGCATATGGAGGGCGTGATGGCTCTGCAACAAGAGATTATTCAGGCACTGGGCGCGAAGCCCACGGTAGATGCAAACGAAGAGATCCGCCGCAGCGTGGATTTTTTAAAATCGTACTTAAAAAAGAACGCTTTCCTGAAGTCCCTGGTGCTGGGCATCAGCGGGGGTCAGGACTCTACCCTGACCGGTAAACTCTGCCAGATGGCGATTTCAGAGCTGCGCGACGAGACGGGCGATGAGACGCTGCAGTTTATCGCGGTACGTCTTCCTTATGGCGTACAGGCGGACGAGCAGGATTGCCAGGACGCCATTGTCTTCATCCAGCCTGACCGCGTGCTTACCGTCAATATTAAAGGTTCGGTGCTGGCAAGCGAGCAGGCGCTGCGCGAAGCGGGCATTGAGCTGAGCGATTTTGTTCGCGGCAACGAAAAAGCCCGCGAGCGCATGAAAGCGCAGTACAGCATCGCCGGAATGACCAAAGGCGTCGTCGTCGGCACCGATCATGCGGCGGAAGCGATCACCGGTTTCTTCACCAAATACGGCGACGGCGGCACCGACATCAACCCGATCTTCCGCCTCAACAAGCGCCAGGGCAAGCAGCTGCTTGCCGCGCTGGGCTGCCCTGAGCACCTGTATAAGAAAGCACCGACGGCGGATCTGGAGGACGATCGTCCCTCCCTGCCGGATGAAGCAGCCCTTGGCGTCACCTATGACAACATTGATGATTATCTGGAAGGCAAAAAGCTGGATGACGGTACCGCGAAGATTATCGAAGGCTGGTATCTGAAAACCGAGCACAAGCGCCATACGCCGATTACGGTGTTTGACGATTTCTGGAAATAAACGCAAAACGGTAACCTGGTTACCGTTTTTTGTGTTTGCCCCCTCTCCCGTGGGAGAGGGCTGGGGTGAGGGCATCAGGCCGCACGTCCTTGCCGGGGAGGGCATCAGGCCACCCGGCTCTTTTTTAACCACCACACACCTGCTACACTGTATACCTGAACAGTATATGGAGCAGTATGTGAGCAGGCGTCAATCCGCCCCGCGTCTTGAGTTTGAAGCGGCGGCTATCTACGAATATCCCGAGCACCTTCGCCCCTGGCTTGAGGCCTTACCTAAACAGCCGGGCGTGTACATCTTTCACGGCGAAAGCGACACTCTGCCGCTCTATATTGGCAAAAGCGTCAATATTCGCAGCCGGGTGTTATCTCATCTGCGTACGCCGGACGAGGCCGCCATGCTGCGCCAGTCGCGACGTATTACCTGGTTCCAGACGGCGGGAGAAATGGGCGCGCTATTACTGGAAGCGCGTTTGATCAAAGAACAACAACCGCTGTTCAACAAGCGCCTGCGCCGCAATCGTCAGCTCTGCTCCCTGCAGATAACCGCCGGCAAACCGCAGGTAGTCTACGCGCGCGAGGTCGATTTTTCGCATGCCCCAAATCTCTATGGGCTGTTCGCGAATAAACGCGCGGCACTTCAGGCGCTGCAAACTCTGGCGGACGATCTACAGCTTTGCTACAGCCTTTTGGGCCTGGAGGCGACCACCCGCGGGCGCGCCTGTTTCCGCTCCGCGCTGAAGCGCTGCGCTGGCGCCTGCTGCGGGAAAGAGAGCGTTGAGGCGCATCACGCCCGGCTCCTCGCCGGACTGGCGACCATCAGCGTGAACTGCTGGCCCTGGGAAGGCGCCGTTGCGCTAAAAGAAGTGGGTGAAGCGATGACCCAGTACCACATCGTCAACAACTGGTTCTGGCTGGGCGCCGTCGACGATATCAACGACGCGGCAACCCTGTTGCGCACGCCCGCCGGATTTGACCACGATGGCTACAAAATTCTCTGTAAACCTGTTTTAGCCGGTAAGTTTGAGGTCATTGAGCTCAATGGCCTGGCAGCCATGTGATTTCGCTGAACAACAGGGTGCCCTGGGGCTCCAGCAGACGCAAAGTATGGCTCCCCTCCTCCCAGCTGGCACCCTGATCGGCTGTCAGTAATTTATCGCCCAGCTGCCACGCACCGCTTAACACGAATACCACGCCCCCGCGTGAGCCAAAGGTGGTAAAGGTACGGTCGGCAACGCGCACCTTCGCCTGACAGCAGTCGCGACGGGTCATGATGTTGAAGTCCATCGCCATCTTTCCATCCGAAAGCAGCGCCTTTACCGGCAGGTCGCCGGCAAAGCTGTAGGGCTGATGGTGCTTCAGGGTATGAAAGAACGCCTGACCGGCATCGAGCGTCACCTCCCCTCCTTCCAGCAAGGTAATCACCCGGTCGACGCCGGGGAAAGAGGAGAATTCGCCGTTGCTGGCGATAGTCGCGATACTGGCACGCCAGTGAAAATCGCGCGTTGCGGGAGGGAAACAACAAATCTCGCGCGTTTCGCCAGCACCATTGCGCCAGAGGCTGACCGGCATCTTACGGATATCAAAGAACTCCATCACCACTCCTGAATGGCACAACCCGTGCCAGGGCAAGGATATCGCTATCGTTGCTGTCTTGTTTGTTATCGTTGGGTATTTACAGAAACAGTATCGGCAGCAGAGCGGACAGGCCTTAGCAGAACGTTAATAAAAATTCTAACGCCATGACTCTACAAACATTCTCTGACGCGACTACAGGAGAATACCGCGCTGGCGGCGGCAGACAAGAGGGCTGGAAAGAAAAACCGCCGGTCCTGTCCACAGCGGTTGCGCTTTTGTGGACAGGATCCCGGCGGTCTTAAGAGAGTGAACCGATTATTCGGTTGGTGCTGGCATTTTACCTTCCATCGCCGGACGTTCTGTCAGACGCTTCTCAAAATTCGCATTAAATTGCTTTTTCTGTTCCGGAGTCAGAATGTTGTAGATCTTGTTCTGGGTTTCCATGTGGGCCAGCATGCGGGCTTTATGCTGCTCGGCCATTTTGTCGATCTGCGCTTCGGCTTTTGCCTTATCGAAGCTGTCGCTGGCGATGATGTCATGCATCGCACGACGTTCTTCAAGCGGAGGACGTTTCATCTCGTCGCGCTCGCCTTTCCTGATGTCGCGGATCTGCTGCTTCTGCGCATCCGTCAGGTTGAGATCCTTAAACATCATCATCTCGTTGTGCATACCCGGCTTGCCTTTATGATGCATCATCATTTTGCCTTCAGCAGGCGCGGCAGTGGTGGTCGCGGTATCTGCGGCGAACGCCATGCTGGTAGCGCCCAGAGCCAGGGTAGAAGCAACAAACAGTGCAGTAAACTTACGCATAATTTATTTCCTTTCTTTCAGTTATTCTTCGGCGCTGTGCCGTGTTGACGAGATTAACTTTACGGGGTTTATCGTCAATTAGTCAGAGCAACGGTAAAACAATGAAAGTGTAAAAAACAAATTTTCGCCAAATGTGGAGGAAATAAGGATAAAGCGTGGAGAGTTGCAACAAAAAATATTCAATGCGATGATTTTAAAGAAATTTAGCAGAAGTATAGCGAAGTGAAGATTAATAATAAAGCAATTCACCAGGAATATTCCGCAAAAGAAGGGTGAGCGCTTTAATCGTTAAGAAAAGAGGTTGTATTTCCCCTCCCGGATGACGAGAGGGGAAACGTTCAGGATATTTTTTCCAGCATCAATCCTGCCCGCAGGCCAAACGCCACGGTGGGGTTAGGGAATAATACATACTCGGTTGTTTTGTGAACCTCGTAACGCTCTTCGCCATCTTCCGCCAGCAGCGCCCCTTTGCGGAACGGCGTGAAGTTCAGGGTGTGCGCGGCCATATGAAGCAGGAAGGCGTCGCTGCGGCGCGTGATCTGCTGTACGACCCGATACCGCTCAACGGGCTGATGCGCGTGCTCGGGAGTCGTCCCGCCCAGCAGCGCCCGAAGGGCAAGGTGCGTTGGCGCAAAGCGGGACAGATCGTTCTGGCCAAACGGCAGCGCTTTTCCGAGCTCCAGCGTGCAGGCCAGCGCGCCGAAATGTTCGCAGGTAAAGTGGGTAAACGTCCCGCCCGGCGACTGATGAAATACCAGCGCCTCCAGCCCGGCGTCACCCAGCCAGCTCAGGAACGCTTCATCCCACGGCTGATTGCGCTGCGGCAGGACGCCAAAGCGGACGTGGTAAGAGGCGCGGATCGCCGTATGCAGATCGAGATGCCAGCGCGCGGGCCCCGCCTCGGCAAAAAACGCGGTCACGACGTTCTCCAGCCACTGTGCCCGCGCCGTTTCGTCACTCTGCGGAAATTGCGACCAGCGCCCGCCGAACATGCGGTTAATGTCGCTCACCAGATACCGCTTGTTTTGCGCCAGCGCAGGCGGATTACCGAGCACCACCAGCACGCGGCACTTGAGCGCGATCTCACCCCGATACAGCGCGCGCAGCAGCAGGTCAACAATCTCAACGGGCGCCGTTTCATTCCCGTGAATGCCCGTTGAAAGCAGCAGCGACAGCGCGCTTTTTGCGTCCGGCGTCAGCTCAAGCACCCCGCGCCCCAGCCAGCGCCAGCGAAATGAGGGGCCCTCCCCCTCGCGCTGCTCCGGCGTTTCGTCGGCCAGGGTCAGCGCCAGTAAATTTTCCATACCCACTCCTTAGCGCTGGAACGGATAAACCGATCCCAGCTGCAGGATTGATGTTAACGCGTCCAGCGCCTCGCGCCCTTCGCGCAGCAGCTGCGGGTCGACCAGGTCGTCCTGCGTAAGCCGGTCGCGATAGTAGCGTTCGACCCAGTCATTCAGCCGCGTAAAGAGCGTATCGTTCATCATGACCGCCGGGTTCACCGCCTGCATTTCGTCCTGGGTTAACACCACGCGCAGGCGTAAACAGGCCGGACCGCCGCCGTTGGCCATGCTTTCTCGCAGGTCAAACACGCGCAGCTCGTCAATCGGGTTATCGGCTTTCACCAGCTCCGTCAGGTATCGCCACACCCCTTTATGATCCTGCGACTCCTGCGGCAGGACCAGCATCATGCTGCCGTCGTCGCGGCTCAGCAGCTGGCTATTGAACAGATACGTTTCGACCGCATCCTGCACGCTGACCGCCCGCGTTGGCACCTGAATCGGCATAAAGCCGGGCACGCGTTCATGCAGCGTGGCGAGCAGCTTATCCTGATGGGCAAACGCCTGCTCGTGGCAGAACAGCACCTGCCGGTTAGAGACGGCAATCACGTCGTTATGGAACACGCCCTGGTCGATCACCTGCGGGTTCTGCTGGGCAAAAATCACCTGTGAAGGATTGACCTGGTTCAGGCGGGCGACCGCCTGGCTGGCTGCCAGCGTCTGGCGGGCGGGATAGCGAACAGGAGCGGAATGACCGCCCTCCTCGCGTCCGTAGATAAACAGCTGCACCCCGGGATCGCCGTAATCGCCACCCAGACGGTTATGGTTGGCCGCGCCTTCGTCGCCAAACATCGCCACCTGCGGCAGAGCCTGATGCACCTCAAAGTGGGCGTCATGTTTAAAAATGGCGCGCAGCACGCGCTCGGTGGTTTCCGCTTCGGTGGCGCGGTGGAATTTATTGTTCAGGTTCGCCACCGTCAGATGGACTTTGCCATCCAGCGTATCGGCTGACGGTGCGACGGTCGCGGCGTTTGCGACCCACATCGAGGAGGCGGAGCTTGCCGCAGAGAGCAGGTGCGGCGTCTGCGTACCCGCTTTTTCGACCACCTGCTCATCGCTGCCGGTGAAGCCGAGCTGGCGTAACACCGCCACGTTCGGGCGTTCCTGCGGCGGTATCACCGCCTGCGGGAAACCGGCATCCGCCAGCGCCTTCATTTTCAGCAGCCCCTGCTTCGCCGCCAGCTTCGGGTTGGAGACCTGAAAGCGGTGCTTCGTCGAGGCTTCATTACCAAAGGAGAGACCGGCATAGTGGTGCGTCAGCCCCACCAGCCCGTCAAAATTGACTTCACGCGCTTTCATGACGATCCCCTCCGGTAAAGTCCAGACCCGGGTTGAGCGTTTCCGGCAGCGTCAGCGCCGGGGTTTCCAGGCTCGCCATTGGCCATGCGCAGTAATCCGCGGCATACCACGCGCTGGCGCGATGGTTGCCCGACGCGCCCACGCCGCCGAATGGCGCGGTGCTCGCCGCCCCGGTAAGCGGTTTGTTCCAGTTAACAATCCCGGCGCGTGCTTCCAGCAGCAGCTGTTCAAACTTCTCGCGATGCGGCGAAATCAGCCCGCTCGACAGGCCGTAGCGGGTGTTATTGGCCATCGCAATCGCCGTATCAAAATCGTCGTAGCGCCAGACGCAGAGCAGCGGGCCAAAGACCTCTTCATCCGGCACGTTGCTCGCCCCGCTCATCTCAACGATGCCCGGCGTTAGCAACGAGGTGCCCGGCTGAGCCTGCTTCGGCTCGAGCAAGGTTTTCGCCCCGCGCGCGACGTGGTCCTGCCAGGCCTTCAGCACGTTCAGCGCGGCCTGCTCGGAAATCAGCCCACCGATAAACGGCTGCGGGTCGGCGTCCCACGCGGCTGGCACCAGACGCGCGCTCACCTCGACCAGGCGTTTCAGGAAAGCATCCCCCTGCGCGCCTCTTTTCACCAGCAGACGGCGGGCACAGGTGCAGCGCTGTCCGGCGGTAATAAAGGCGGACTGAATCGTCAGGTGCACCGCGGCGTCGATATCGTCAGGGTCTTCCACTATCAGCGGGTTGTTGCCGCCCATCTCCAGCGCCAGAATTTTCTCCGGCTGCCCCGCCAGCTGGCGGTGCAGCTGATAGCCCGTACCGGCGCTGCCGGTAAACAGCAGGCCGTCGATATCGCTCAGCGCGCTCAGCGACTGACCGGTTTCGCGCCCGCCCTGCACCAGATTCAGCACGCCCGGCGGCAGGCCAGCCTGTTCCCACAGCTTCACCACCGCCTCGCCGGTAAGCGGCGTTAGCTCACTCGGTTTGAAGATAACGGTATTGCCCGCCAGCAGCGCGGGCACAATGTGGCCATTCGGCAGATGCCCCGGGAAGTTGTACGGACCAAACACCGCGAGCACGCCGTGCGGACGGTGGCGCAGCGTGGCCGCACCGTCCGGCATGTCGGTGTGCTGTTCGCCGGTGCGGGTTTGGTACGCCTTCACCGAAATGGCGATTTTATTGATCATCGCCGTCACTTCCGTTGCCGCTTCCCAGCGCGGCTTGCTGGTTTCTGAGGCGATGACGCGCGTCAGTTCGGCTTTGTTCGCCTCCAGCAGCCCGGCAAATTTTTCTACCATCGCCTGGCGCACGGCGAAGGGCTGTTTTGCCCACGCCGGAAACGCGCGGCGAGCGGCATAGCAGGCCTGTTCAACCTGCGCGGCGCTGGCGTCATGCCCCTTCCAGAGCACCTCTTTTCCAACCGGATTGGTCTTTACGCGCTGCTCGCCTTCGCCCGTGACCCAGTCACCGTTAATCCATAATGTCATGCTGTTTTCTCCTCAGGGCAGAGACGCACCAGGCGAACCGTATCGCCGGCGTTACATTTCAGGGCATCCAGTTCTGCAGCCGTCAGCACCAGACGTTCACATTTCGGGTTGGTACGCACCAGCATGGCGCGGAAGTTGGCGTAATTTTCGTTCGACACCAGGCATGCCGGCCAGTCACCCGGCGCGGGCTGACCTTCAGCAACCTCAACCAGCCGGCTTTTACGGATGGCGCGTACGCGGTCGATATCGCATTCAAGCGTTGGCCCACCGTCAAAGATGTCGACGTAGTTACGGTAGCGGAAGCCCTCTTTCTCCAGCACCGCGCGGGCAGGCGCGGTTTGCGGATGCACTTCTCCGATCACCGCCTGTGCTTCCGGCGTTAAGAAATGGGTATAGATAGGATGCTTCGGCATCAGCTCCGCGATAAACGCTTTCTGACCGGTGCCGCAGAGATAGTCCGCCCGGCTGAACTCCATCGAGAAGAAGCGCTCGCCCAGGCTCTCCCAGAACGGCGAGTAGCCTGTATCGTCGATCACGCCGCGCATCTCAGCGACCACTTTTTCGTTAAAGCGATCGCGGAAGGCGGCCATAAACATAAAGCGCGATTTGGAGAGCAGATAGCCGTTGCCCTCTTTGCGCCACGCCGGGTCGAGAAACAGCGTGCAAAGCTCGCTGGCGCCCGTGTGGTCATTGCAGAGAAACAGCGTGGGCAGCGCGTTATAGACGTTCAGCTCTTTCGAGGCGTGAACCATGGTGCCGACGCGGTAGTTGTACCACGGATCGTTAAGCCCGACGGCCACTTCGATGGCGCAGATCCCGGCCACGGTCCCCGTGTCGGTGTCTTCCAGCACGAACACATACCCCTGTTCGCTTTTTGGCAACGTCCCCTGCCAGGTTTGCAGGGCGCGCTCGATGCGCGCCGACAGCGTTTTTTCATCGGCAGGAAGCGAGGTCAGCCCGCCTCCCGTCTTACCGGCAAGCTGCATGAGCCCGGCAATATCGCCGCGCTCAACGGGACGGATGACCATCATGATGACACCCCGGACTTCACCTGTTCACACGCCAGCGCAAAACGATCCAGACCGGTTTGCACCTCTTCCTCGCTGACAATCAGCGCAGGGGCAAAACGCACCACGTTGGCACCGGCAATCAGCACCATCACGCCCATTTTTGCCGCTTCCTGTGAAATAAGTTTAGCTTTCCCGGCAAACTCAGGGGTGAGCTCGCAGCCAATTAACAGCCCCAGCCCGCGAATTTCTTTAAACATTCCCGTTTTGCCGTTGATGGCATTCAGGCGTTCAACAAACCAGTCGTGACGCTGCTTAACGCCCTTCAACACTTCATGGGTGTTAATGATGTCGAGAACCTGTCCGGCAACGGCGGTTGCCAGCGGGTTGCCGCCGTAGGTGGTGCCATGGGTGCCCACGGTCATCACGCTGGCGAATTTATCGGTGGTCAGCATCGCCCCAATCGGGAAGCCGCCGCCCAGCGCCTTGGCGGTAGACAGGACGTCCGGCGTGACGCCGTAGTGCATATAGGCATACAGCTCGCCGGTGCGGCCCACGCCGGTCTGCACTTCATCGAAAATCAGCACCGCATTGTGGCGATCGCACAGCTCGCGCAGCCCCTGCAGGAACGCTTTTTGCGCCGGAAGGACGCCGCCCTCCCCCTGCATTGGCTCAACAATCACCGCGCAGGTGGTGTCGTTAATCAGCTCGCTGGCGGACTGCAAATCGTTATAGACGCCGTGACGAATATCCGGCGGCAGCGGTGCGAAATCCTGCGAGTAGGAAGGCTGGCCGCCTGCGCTCACGGTAAACAGCGTGCGTCCGTGAAACGCATTTTTAAACGCCACGATTCCGCTCTTGTGCGTGCCAAACTTGTCGTGTGCGTATTTGCGCGCCAGCTTCAGCGCCGCTTCGTTGGCTTCCGCCCCCGAGTTACAGAAGAAAACTTTTTCGGCAAACGTCGCGTCGATCAGCTTTTTCGCCAGGCGCAGCGCGGGTTCGTTGGTAAAGCCGTTGCCGGTATGCCAGAACTTTGCCGCCTGGTCATTCAACGCCTGACGCAGCGCCGGGTGCGCATGACCCAGCGCGTTCACCGCAATCCCACCTGCAAAGTCGATATACTCTTTACCCTGCTGATCCCACAGGCGCGAGCCTTCCCCACGAACCGGAATAAAAGCCGCCGGAGCGTAAACCGGCATCATCCATTCATCGAAATTTTCACGCGTAATTGACAGAGACATAGCGACCTCATCCGGTAAATAAAAAGTTATTTGAATGTTAAATAATTGAGTGTTTGCACTGTGAATGTAGATTGCAGCCTTCGTGCCAGCCAGCGATAAAAATGCATAAACGGGTTGGGGCAACAGAATATCAATGAGTTACAACATGGAGTTATTCACTGTTATTGCATAAAAAGTGAATATTTTTACGACAAGCGGCGCTTTGCCGCATGAAAATCAGAAAGAGTATGCACAGGCCAAATATAATTCTGGAATTGTGATCGCTCGCGAAATTTATCGGTCATTTACGCCCTGTTTGGGGGCGAAGCGCGTCAGAATGGTGCAAATATTGCACCACCGGCATTATCTGTCGCAGTTATTGGTCGATCCCCGTAACAGTTGACGCAAATTCTGCTACCATCCTTGCACTATTCACCTTGCACTGGCAGCGACTATGAAATTTGTCTCTTTTAATATCAACGGCCTGCGTGCCCGCCCTCATCAGCTTGAAGCTATCGTTGAGCAACATCAGCCAGATGTGATCGGCCTGCAGGAGACCAAGGTTCACGACGATATGTTCCCCCTCGAAGAGGTGGCGAAACTCGGTTACAACGTCTTTTATCACGGTCAGAAAGGACACTATGGCGTCGCGCTGCTCACCAAAGCGCCGCCGGTTTCCGTGCGTCGCGGCTTCCCCGGCGACGGTGAAGAGGCACAGCGCCGCATCATCATGGCGGAAGTGCCTTCCGCGCTGGGGAATATCACGGTCATTAACGGCTATTTCCCGCAGGGTGAGAGCCGTGACCATGAGACCAAATTCCCGGCCAAGGCGAAGTTTTATCAGGACCTGCAGGACTTCCTGACTACCGAACTCAAAAAAGAGAATCCGGTGCTGATCATGGGCGATATGAATATTAGCCCGACGGATCTGGATATCGGTATTGGCGAAGAGAACCGCAAGCGCTGGTTGCGTACCGGCAAATGCTCTTTCCTGCCGGAAGAGCGCGAGTGGATGGAGCGCCTGCTGGGCTGGGGCCTGGTGGATACCTTCCGCAATGCCAACCCGGAAACGCAGGACCGCTTCTCGTGGTTTGACTACCGCTCAAAAGGCTTTGACGACAACCGCGGCCTGCGTATCGATCTCCTGCTGGCCAGCTCGCCGCTGGCGGAGCGCTGCATTGAAACCGGGATCGACTACGATATCCGCAGCATGGAAAAACCGTCTGACCACGCGCCGGTGTGGGCTAAATTCAAGCTGTAATAACGCGTGAACAGTCGAAAAATCCTTTTCCTGTGCGCCCTTCTGGGCGCATTTATTCTGACGTTTAGCCTGCTTCCCCCGGGCCCCCTCTCTCTGGAAGGGATTAAAACTCACCAGCAGGCGTTACTCTCCCACGTCGACCGCGCGCCATTACAAAGCGCGCTGATCTTTTTTGCGCTCTATGTGCTGGTCTCCGCCCTGTCGATACCCGGCGCGGCGATCCTGACCCTGCTGGGCGGCGTACTGTTTACCCTGTGGGAAGGCACCGTGCTGGTCTCGTTTGCCTCGACGCTCGGGGCCACGCTTGCGATGCTGGCCAGCCGTTATCTGCTGCGGGACTGGGTGCAGCGCCGGTTCGCCCAGCAGATGAAAACGGTGAACGCCGGCATGGCGCATGACGGTGCGGGCTATCTTTTTGCCCTGCGCCTGATGCCGCTGTTTCCGTTTTTCCTGGTGAATTTGCTGATGGGGCTGACCCGCATTACGGTGAGGCGCTACTGGTGGGTCAGCCAGGTCGCCATGCTGCCCGCCACGGTTATCTTTCTGAACGCCGGGCGCGAGCTGGGAAAAGTGTCCTCGCTCCGCGATATTTTATCGCCGGGCATGATATTCGCCTTTACACTACTGGGGTTATTACCGCTGGTCACTCGCCGGCTGTTTTCCCGTAACCCCTCTTCGTTAAAAAAGTGAGGCATTATGCGCCGTGTGCGTTTTTGCGCGTTTCTGACCGGTCTGCTGCTGGCAGCCCCCCTCTGTGCCGCCGACGGCTGGCAGGCTATCCAACAGCAGGCCAAAGGCCAGACCGTCTGGTTTAACGCCTGGGGCGGCGATCCGGCGGTCAACCGCTACCTGGAGTGGGTCAGCGGTGAGATGCAAACCTACTATGCCATTACCCTCAAAATCGTCCCGCTGGCGGACGCTGCCGATGCGGTAAAACGGATCCAGACGGAGGCCGCCGCAGGGCGTAAGACCCACGGCTCAGTCGACCTGCTGTGGGTCAACGGGGAAAACTTCCGCACGTTAAAAGAGGCTAACCTGCTGCAGGCCGGATGGGCACAGACGCTGCCCAACTGGCGCTATGTCGATACCCGTAAACCCGTAACGGAAGATTTTGCTATTCCCACCGACGGGGCGGAATCGCCGTGGGGCGGCGCGCAGCTGACCTTTATCGCCCGCAAAGCCAGCATGCCGACCCCGCCGGCGGATGCTCAGGCGCTGCTGGCTTACGCGCGGCAGCACCCGGGCAAGGTCAGCTATCCTCGCCCACCCGATTTTACCGGCACGGCATTTCTCGAGCAGCTGCTTCTGACGCTCACTAAGCACCCGCAGGCGCTGCAAAAGGCACCCGATAACACCTTTGCCGAAGTGACGGCACCGCTCTGGGATTACCTGGACAAACTCCACCCGCTGCTGTGGCGAGGGGGAAAAGACTTTCCCCCATCACCCGCGCGTATGGATGCCCTGCTTACCAGCGGCAGTCTGAACCTGTCGCTGACCTTTAACCCGGCGCATGCGCAGCAAAAAGTCGCCCGCGGCGAACTGCCCGCCGACAGCTACAGCTTTGGTTTCCACGGCGGAACGATTGGCAACGTCCATTTTGTGGCGATTCCGGTGAATGCCAGCGCGAGCGCAGGCGCAAAGGTGGTCGCCAATTTCCTGCTTTCACCGCAGGCGCAGATCCGCAAAGCCGACCCGGCCGTCTGGGGAGACCCGAGCGTGCTGGATGCCAGCACATTGCCCGAAGATGAAGCAAAACAGCTGATGGCCCACACGCCACAGGGCCTGCCGAAGATGCTTGCAGAGCCGCAGTCCGCCTGGGTAAACGCGCTGGAGCAGGAATGGCTGCGTCGTTACGGCACCCGCTAAGCGGGCTTGTCTGGCTGGCGATGGCGGTTATCTATCTGCCAATCCTGCCCGCCGGCGCCATGCTGCTGCCACCCGCGTTTTCCGTGACAAACTGGCAGCTGCTGATCAACGACCCGCAGTTGCCTCAGGCAATCGTCGCCACGCTGGTATCCACGCTCATCGCCACGCTGGGTGCCTTGCTGATTGCCCTTCTTCTCGTCAGCCTTTTCTGGCCCGGCAAGCGCTGGCGACGCCTCACCACGCGCCTGCCGTGGCTGCTGGCAATCCCCCACGTGGCGTTCGCCACCAGCGCGTTACTGCTGTTTGCCGAGGGAGGTCTGTTTTATCAGATTTGTACCGTCTGTACGGCTCCGTTTGACCGCTACGGCGTAGGGCTGGGCGTAACGCTTGCCGTCAAAGAGAGCGCGTTTGTGCTGTGGGCGATTTACGCCGTGCTGCCGGAAAAAAGGCTCGCACAGCAAAAGATCGTCCTGCAGACCTTCGGTTACGGACGGTTTCAGATACTTAACTGGCTGCTCCTTCCTGCGATCGCCCCTGTCCTCGGGGCGGTGATGCTGGCGGTACTGGCCTGGTCGCTGTCGGTCGTGGATGTAGCAATCGTTCTCGGCCCCGGAAACCCGCCTACCCTGGCCGTGCTGGCCTGGCAGTGGCTGAGCCAGGGCGACGCGCAGCAGCAGGCAAAAGGGACGCTGCTGTGCCTGCTTATCCTTTTGCTGCTCGCCGCGCTGGCCGCCCTGGGGTACGGCCTGTGGAAGGCATGGCGCCGAACGGTTCCGGACCTCAGCGGGACGCGCCGCAGGTCTCAGCGCGTTCTGCCTGAACGTGCACTCAGCGGCTTTCTGCCCGCGTGCGGCGCAGCGTGCGCCGCGGTGCTGTTCATGCTGGCGCAGCGGGACGACGTGGGCCCCGTGGGGACCAGCCTTTCCTTCGGCCTGCTTTCAAGCCTGATCGCCCTGGTCGTCTGCGTTCTCTGGCTGGAGTGGGGGCCGCAGCGCGGCGCGGCGTGGGTGTGGCTGCCGCTCGCCCTTCCGGCACTGCCGCTCGTCACCGGCCAGTACGCGATGGCGTTGCGTCTGGGACTCGACGGGCACTACGCCGCCGTGCTCTGGAGCCATCTCCTGTGGGTGCTACCGTGGATGCTGCTGGTGCTGCAGCCCGCCTGGCGCCGGATCGATCCCCGGCTTATCCTTACCGCCAGAACGCTCGGCTGGCGGCGGGCAAAAATCTTCTGCCTGCTGAAATGCCCGCTGCTGCTGCGCCCTGCGCTGCTGGCCTTTGCCACCGGTTTTTCCGTCAGCATGGCGCAATACATGCCGACGCTGTGGCTGGGCGCGGGGCGTTTCGCCACGCTGACCACCGAGACCGTCGCGCTCAGCAGCGGGGGCAGCATCCCGGTTCTGGCGAACCGGGCGCTGGGGTTACTGCTGGTCACGGGCGCGGTGTTTGGCCTTGCCGCACTGCTATCACGGCTCGCGGGCCGCTACCGACAAGGATTACGTTAATGCTGAAGGTAAACCATCTCACCATCGAACCGCTTTTCCGCGAGGTCAATTTTTGCGTTCCTCGCGGGGAGATTGTCACCCTGATGGGCCCCTCCGGCAGCGGGAAATCAACCCTTTTTGCCTGGATGGTCGGCGCGCTGTCGGACGATTTTCAGGCTCGGGGCGAACTGTGGCTCGACGCGCGCCGCTGCGACAGTCTTCCCGTGGAGTCTCGCGGGCTGGGCATTCTCTTTCAGGACGCGCTGCTCTTTGACCCTTTCAGCGTCGGGCAAAATTTGCTGCTGGCGTTGCCTGAGCGGATCGTCGGTCGCGCGCGTCGGGAAGCGGTCGAGCAGGCGCTGGATTCCGCCGGGCTTGGCGACCGTTACGCCAGCGATCCGGCTACCCTTTCCGGCGGGGAACGCGCCCGGGTCAGCCTGCTGCGTGCCCTGCTCGCTGAGCCGCAGGCGCTGCTGCTGGATGAACCGTTCAGCCGCCTCGATAAAACGTTGCGGGCGTCATTTCGGACATGGGTATTTGACGCCGTCCGCGCGCGCAATATCCCGGTGGTGCTGGTCACGCACGATGAAGACGATATTCCGCCCGGCGGCGAGCTGATTGAGATTTCTCGCTGGCAATAATGTGCTAACGCAATGTTTTCCGTTTCGGGAGAGACGACAATGCCCCCCTCTTTAATTGACGTCAGGTTATTCGATGAAACGTGTTTCTCAACTGACCGCGCTGGCCCTGCTCTGCGGCCTCGCTTCTTTTTCCTCTCAGGCGGCTGATATGCCCAACGCGATGACGCTGTCTCAGCTTCAGACACGGCACGGCACGCCCGTCGACACCCGCGCCAGCGCGTTCTATAACGGCTGGCCGCAAACGCTCAGCGGCCCCTCCGGGCATGAACCTGCCGCACTCAATCTGGCAGCCGCCTGGCTGGACGCGATGAGCGACGAGCAGATTGCGCTCTGGGCCAAACAGCACCAGCTCACACCTGCGACGGCCATCGCGCTGTACGGCGACGAGCGCGATAACCAGGCGGTGAAAGCCCGTCTGGAGAAAGCCGGATTCCATTCTGTTTCGCTTCTGAGCGATGCCCTGCAGACGCCCGACCGCCTTCAGCGCCTGCCTCATTTTGAACAGCTCGTCTACCCGCAGTGGATCCATCGGCTCCAGCAGGGTAAACCCATAACCGCCGCGCCGGCGGGCGACTGGAAAGTGATTGAGGCCGCCTGGGGCGCACCGAAGTTTTACCTGCTGAGTCATATACCCGGCGCGGGCTACATCGACACCAACGAGGTGGAAAGCGAGCCGCTGTGGAATAAAGTCGCCGACGATAAGCTGAAAGCGATGCTGGCGAAGCACGGGATCCGCCACGACACCACCGTCGTGCTGTATGGCCGTGACGTTTACGCCGCCGCGCGCGTGGCGCAGATTATGCTGTATGCGGGCGTGAAGGATGTGCGCATTCTCGATGGCGGCTGGAAGGCGTGGTCGGATGCCGGACTGCCGGTTGAGCGCGGTACGCCCGCGAAAGTCACGCCAGCCCCTGATTTTGGCGCGCCGATCCCCGGCCAGCCGCAGCTGATGGTCGATATGGAACAGGCGCGCGGGATGCTGCACCGCCAGGATGCCTCCCTGGTCAGCATTCGCTCGTGGCCGGAGTTCATCGGCGAAACCAGCGGCTACAGCTACATCAAGCCAAAAGGTGAAATTGCCGGTGCCCGCTGGGGCCACGCGGGCAGCGATGCCACCCACATGGAGGACTTCCATAACCCGGATGGCACCATGCGCAGCGCTGACGATATTGCCGCCATGTGGAAGCGCTGGAATATTCTGCCGGAGCAGCACGTCGCGTTTTACTGCGGCACCGGCTGGCGGGCGTCAGAAACCTTTATGTACGCCCGGGCGATGGGCTGGAAGAACGTCGCCGTTTATGACGGCGGCTGGTACGAATGGAGCAGCCACCCGCAGAACCCGGTCTCCACCGGCGAGCGCGGGCCCGAAAGCGCCCTCTAAGCGTGACGTGACTTCAGCGTCACATAGCCGCTCCAGATGCGCGTTGTGGTGGTCAGCCAGCACAGCGCGCCAAATACCCACGCAAACAGCGCAAAGTGCGCCGGAAACAGGCAGCTCAGCACAAACAGCGCGATGGTCTCCGTCCCTTCCGTTAACCCACCGATGTAATAAAACGACTTGTGCGCATAGCCGGGGTTGTCGATGTCGTGCTTCGCGGCCAGCGCCGCAAATGCCAGAAAGCTGCTGCCGGTGCCGATAAACGCAAAAAGCAGCCAGGCGGCAGGCAGCGCATTCTGCGCGGGTGCAGCCAGCGCAAAGCCAAACGGCACCAGAGCGTAGAACAGGAAATCGAGCGCGATATCGAGAAATCCCCCCGCATCCGTCAGCCCTCTCCGACGCGCCAGCGCGCCGTCCAGACCATCCAGCAATCGGTTAAGTACGATGGCGACAAGCGCGGCCGGGTACCAGCCGAGGGCCAGAAACGGCAGCGCCAGCACGCCGACGGCAAACCCGGTCAGGGTTAATCCGTCGGGCGTAATGCCCGGCCTATCCAGCACGGACACCAGACGATTCAGAGCCGGTTTTATCCGCGGGTGCAGGTGGCGATCAAGCATGGGGAGTCTCTTTAAACGTGGCGCACAGGCCCTGAGCGGGAATGTCCAGGGCGGCGTTAAAGCGGGCCGAGAGATTCTGAAACGCAATGAGCGCCGTCATCTCGGTGATGGCATCATCCGTGAAGTAGCGTTTCAGCGCCGTTCTGATTGCCTCATCCGCCCGGGGCGGCGTGGCGGTTACCGCCTCGGCGTAGGCCAGCGCCGCGCGCTCTTGCTCGGTGAATAAGGCCGAATCATGCCAGTTCCCCACGGCCTGAACTTTATCCAGCGCACCGCAGCGCTCAGCCAGCCGCAGGCTGTTGGCATCAATACAAAACGCGCAGTGACAGAGTTGCGACACTCGCGTCATGAGGAGTGAACGCAGCACGGGCGTCAGGCGCGCGCGGCGACGCTCCAGAAACCCGACAAACAGCGCCACCAGCCAGAAAAGACGGGGCATGCGCCCCCACCAGCGCGTGGGGTTAAGCACGGCGCCAAAGTGTTTTTTCTGCATGGCGGCAATCGGTTTTAAACTCGCCGGAAGGGCTGGAATGGGCTCGACCCAGGTGGACGTCTCTTTCACCGGATTCTCCTGATGGCTGGACTCTGACAAAGGGCACGATAATATGGTGTTTTACGTTATCAAGTATTGACGCCCATGCTAAAAACAATCGATGTCGTTGCGGCCATCATCGAAAAAGACGACAAAATTTTACTGGCGCAGCGCCCTGCCCACGCTGACCAACCCGGAATGTGGGAATTTGCAGGCGGAAAAGTAGAAGCCGGAGAGACGCAGCCCGAGGCGCTTGTTCGCGAACTGTGGGAAGAACTCGGCATTAGGGCGCAGCCGGGGCAGTACGTGGCAAGCCACCAGCGGGAAGTCTCGCAGCGGATAATCAACCTGCATGCCTGGCACGTGCCCGCTTTTAGCGGCGAGCTCACGGCGCACTACCACAGCGCGCTGGTGTGGTGTACGCCTGACGACGCGCTCGGCTACGCCTTAGCCCCCGCGGATATTCCTCTGCTCGAAGCCTTTATGGTTTTACGCGACGCCAGACCAGCGGGTTCGTGCTGATGGCGCGCTCGTCGCGCTGGCACTGCAGCAGAATGCCGTCCGCTTTCACAACGGCCCCTTCCGAGTAGTTCTGATTCTGATAGATGCAGCACTGATTGCAGGGCTGCACCGTTTGGTTCTGGCCGCTGGAGCTAAAAACCTCCGGCGGCACGTTCACTTCCACATCCGGGCGAATGCGGTCAGCCTGCGCGCCTGCGGTAAAGATCAAGCATAGCGCGGTGAGTACATAACGGTTCATAGACACATCTTCCTGTTGTTCCTTGATAATGACTATAACGGTAAACCCGAGCGGAACCTTTAATTTATCTTTTCATCGCTTTTAGTTATGACCAGGCCCGGGTCATTAATTTCCCTTTCGGCATGAATTTCTGCTTGCTTCACAAAGCGGTGCGGGTGATATAGTCAAAAAAACAACACAAATCGCATAAGCAATATACATAAATGACTATAAGGGGTTCTTATATCTATGGATCAGACACGCTCTCTGGAAAGTTTCCTTGCCCATGTTCAGCAGCGCGACCCGCACCAAAGCGAGTTCGCCCAGGCCGTTCGTGAAGTGATGACCACCCTGTGGCCCTTCCTTGAAGAAAATCCGCGCTATCGTCAGATGTCGCTGCTTGAACGCCTGGTAGAGCCAGAGCGCGTGATCCAGTTCCGCGTGACCTGGGTGGACGATCGGAATCAGGTTCAGGTAAACCGCGCGTGGCGCGTGCAGTTTAACTCCGCCATCGGCCCGTTTAAGGGAGGGATGCGCTTCCACCCTTCCGTGAACCTGTCGATTTTAAAATTCCTCGGCTTCGAGCAGACGTTTAAAAACGCGCTGACCACGCTGCCGATGGGCGGCGGTAAAGGCGGAAGTGATTTCGATCCCAAAGGCAAAAGCGAAGGCGAAGTCATGCGTTTCTGCCAGGCGCTGATGACCGAACTCTATCGCCACCTGGGCCCGGATACCGACGTACCGGCGGGTGATATCGGCGTGGGTGCCCGCGAAGTGGGCTTTATGGCCGGGATGATGAAAAAGCTCTCCAACAACAGCGCCTGCGTCTTCACCGGCAAAGGGTTGTCCTTTGGCGGCAGCCTGATCCGCCCGGAAGCCACGGGCTACGGCCTGGTCTATTTCACCGAGGCCATGCTCAAGCGTCACGGCTTAGGCTTCGAAGGCATGCGCGTGGCGGTGTCCGGCTCCGGTAACGTGGCGCAGTACGCTATCGAAAAAGCGATGCAGTTTGGCGCTCGCGTGGTGACCGCTTCAGACTCCAGAGGCACGGTGGTGGATGAAGCCGGATTTACGGCGGAGAAGCTGGCGCGCCTGTGCGACATTAAAGCCAGCCGCGATGGCCGTCTTTCAGACTATGCCGCGGAGTTGGGTCTGACGTATCTGGAAGGCAAACAGCCGTGGAGCGTGCCGGTGGATATTGCCCTGCCGTGCGCCACGCAGAATGAACTGGACGTGGAGGCCGCGCGTACCCTGATTACCAACGGCGTGAAGGCGGTGGCCGAAGGAGCAAATATGCCGACCACCATCGAAGCGACCAATCTGTTCCTGGACGCGGGCGTGCTGTTTGCGCCGGGCAAGGCCGCCAACGCGGGCGGCGTGGCGACCTCCGGCCTGGAGATGGCGCAAAACGCCGCGCGTCTCGGCTGGAAGGCGGAGAAAGTGGATGCACGCCTGCACCATATCATGCTGGATATTCACCATGCGTGCGTGGAGTACGGCGGTGAAGCGTCGCAAACCAACTACGTGCGCGGCGCAAATATCGCCGGGTTCGTGAAGGTGGCGGATGCGATGATTGGGCAGGGTGTGATTTAAGTTTTCGCTGCGTTCTCGCCCTGTAGGCCCGGTAAGGCGTAGCCGCCACCGGGCTTTTTTCAGGCCGCAGAGCTGTCTTTCGCCGGGTGGCGGCTACGCCTTACCCGGCCTACGGTTAAGAGGCTGCCGCGCTCTTTTTCTTTTTAAACGGTTTCTTCGCACCGCCCGGTGCCACCATTCCTCTGAACCGCTTCACCGGCGTGCTGCGCGCCTGGTCGATCAGCTGGTAAAGCGTCCCCACCAGTGGCTGCATAAAGTCCTGGTAGCGGCACTGCTTTTCGCTGATCTGCGTCAGCACCGATTCCCAGTGCGCCGTCATGTCCGGCCTGGCGGCCAGCTCCGGCAGCGAATGAATCAGCGCGCGTCCCGGCTCTGTCGAATGGATATAGCGTCCTTTTTTCTCGAGAAAACCGCGCTTAAAGAGTAGCTCGATGATCCCCGCGCGGGTTGCTTCCGTGCCGAGGCCGTCGGTGGCGCGCAGGATCTTCTTCAGATCTTTATCCTGCACGAACCGGGCGATCCCGGTCATGGCCGATAGCAGCGTCGCATCGGTGAAATGGCGCGGCGGCTGGGTCTGACGCTCCACCACTTCCCCTTTCTCGCACAGCAGTTCATCGTCTTTGGCGACGACCGGCAGCGGCGTACCGTCGTTCTCCTCGTCACGCTCTTTGTTGCCCAGCAGCGTGCGCCAGCCTGCTTCCGCGAGGAAGCGCGCTTTGGCGATAAACTTCCCTTTCGCGATTTCCAGCTCGATCACGCACTTGCGGAACACGGCGTCCGGGCAGAACTGCATCAGGTACTGACGGGCAACCAGATTATAGACTTTCGCTTCGTTCTCGGTCAGGTTGACGCTGCTGGCGCGGGCCGTCGGGATAATCGCGTGGTGGGCATCCACCTTTTTGTCATCCCAACAGCGGTTATGGGTGTCCGGATTGACGGCTGGCTGCGGGAGCAGATCCGGCGCGTGGATGCCGATGGCGTTCATCACCGAATGACGACCGGCAAAGTGCTCTTCCGGCAGATAGCGGCTGTCGGAACGCGGGTAGGTGATGAGCTTATGGGTTTCGTAGAGCTTCTGGCAGATATCCAGTACGTTCTGCGCGCTCAAGCCAAACCTTTTTGCCGCCTCAATCTGAAGTGCAGACAGCGAGAACGGCAGCGGCGCGGGTTCTGATTCCCGTTTATCGTTATAGCTGGTCACGATAGCGGGCTGGCCGGTAATGCGGTTAACCACGTGCTCCGCCAGCGGACGGTGCAGCAGGCGCCCCTCTTCGTCCTGATACGATTCGCAGGCGTCGCTCGGCTGCCAGACCGCGGTAAAGCGCTCGTCTTTCGGGGTGACGATATGCGCTTTCACTTCAAAGAAATCTTTGGCGACGAAGTTCTCAATCTCTTCGTCGCGACGCACGACTAGCCCCAGCACCGGTGTCTGCACGCGCCCCACTGAAAGTACGCCCTGATAGCCCGCATTACGCCCGAGAATGGTGTAGGCGCGGGTCATGTTGATACCGTACAGCCAGTCGGCGCGCGCACGCGCTAAAGCCGAGACGCACAGCGGGATAAACTCGCTGTTGGCGCGCAGGCGCGAGATCGCACGTTCAACGGCCTGCGGGTTGAGGTCGTTGATCAGGCAGCGCTGAACCTGCTGGCGCTTTTCCGGCGCCAGCTCGAGATAGTCCAGCACTTCATCCACCAGCAGCTGTCCTTCCCTGTCCGGGTCACCCGCGTGAACGATTTCAGCGGCTTCATGCAGGAAGCGCTTGATCACGTTCAGCTGTTTGGTAACCGAAGGTCGGGGCTGCAGGCGCCATTTTTCAGGCACGATGGGCAGATCGTTCAAATTCCAGCGGGCATAGCGGCTGTCATAGACATCCGGCTGCGCCTGCTCAAGCAGGTGACCAATACACCAGGTGACCACCTGCCCGTTACCGCACTCGATAAAGCCGTCGCCCTTGCGATGCGGTTTCGGCAGCACGTCGGCGATGGCGCGGGCCAGGCTCGGCTTTTCGGCAATAAACAACCGCATCGAATTAACGGATCTCAATCATCGGTCGGCCACCGCGGGCGGTGACCAGCTCGCCGATCGCCGTCAGGGTAATGCCAAACTCGGCAGCCGTTGCCTGAACCTCGGCTTCGGACTCCGGCGTGACCGCCAGCAGCAGGCCGCCGGAGGTTTGCGGATCGCACAGCAGGTTGCGCCATTCTTCCGGCATTTCGCCCATCAGGTGACCGTAGCTGGCGAAGTTGCGCTGGGTACCGCCCGGGACCGCGCCCTGATCAATGTACTCTTCCACGCCCGGCAGCTTCGGCACGTCCTGATACCAGATTTGCGCCTGCACGCCTGCGCCCTGACACACTTCGGAGAGATGCCCCAGCAGGCCAAAACCGGTCACGTCGGTCATCGCCTTCACGCCGTCGATATTGGCGAAAGCGGCACCCGCGAGGTTCATCTGGCACATAACCTCTGTCGCCAGACCTTTGTGTTCCGGTTTCAGCAGGGATTTTTTCTCAGCGGTGGTCAGCACGCCAATGCCCAGCGGCTTGGTAAGGAACAGCTTGCAGCCCGCCTGCGCGGTACTGTTGCGCTTCACGCGTTCGGTCGGCACCACGCCGGTGACGGCCAGGCCGAAGATAGGTTCCGGCGCATCGATAGAGTGACCGCCGGCCAGCGCAATCCCCGCCTGCTGGCAGGCGAAACGCCCGCCATCAATCACCTCGCGGGCCACTTCCGGCGGGATGGTGTTGATCGGCCAGCCCAGAATAGCGATGGCCATAATCGGTTTGCCGCCCATGGCGAAGATATCGCTGATGGCGTTGGTGGCCGCAATGCGCCCGAAGTCGAACGGGTTGTCGACAATCGGCATAAAGAAGTCGGTGGTGCTGATAATGCTGGTGCCGTTACCTAAGTCATAAACTGCAGCATCGTCGCGCGTTTCGTTGCCGACAAGCAGGTTCGGGTCGACAAACTTCGCCTGTTCACTGTGCAGGATGGTCTCCAGCACCTTCGGGGAAATTTTACAACCGCAACCGGCTCCGTGGCTGTATTGCGTTAAACGAATGGTTTGCTCGCTCATGGACGTCTCCTGTCATCTCAATCGCGCTATGGTAGCGCTCATTCCATAAAGAGGTAAGTATGACTGTCTGAATTCTGCGGCAGTTGCTCAGAATCCAGACAGTTTAGCGCGGGTTATCAGAAACGGCTGACGAAAGGCGTGGTGTCCGGCACGCTGATGGTGCTGGAGGCTTTAAGCTGCGGGGTACCGAGATAGAGGAAACCGACAATTTTGTCATGCTCGCCGCAGCCAAAACCGTCACGGACTACCGGGCTTTCGGTCAGCGGACCGGTGCGCCAGATACCGTTAAAGCCTTGTGCAACGGCGGCCATTTGCATCGCCATCACGGCACAGCCTGCGGACATTTCCTGCTCCCAGACCGGCACCTTATGGTCAGCCTGGCATTTTGCCACGACGGTGACGATCATCGGGGCGCGGAACGGGGCATTGCGCGCCTTGTCGATCCCCTTCTCATCTTGCCCTGCGGCAACCGCGCCCTGCTCCAGCAACTGACTGAAACGATCGCGCCCTTCGCCTTCAATCACAAAGAAGTGCCACGGCTGCAGTGTGCCGTGATCGGGGGCACGCATACCGGCACGCAGAATGTTCTCCATCTGCTCGCCTGCCGGGGCAGGTTCGGCCAGACGGGAAGCGCTACGGCGGTTAACAAGCAGTTCAAGTGCGTCCATTGGTTAACTCCTTTCTTGAGATTTACTCACAAAATTAACACGACGGCAGATTTTGTTACAGCCTGGCAGGCGATTCCTGCTGACAAGTGGCGGTTGGGTCATTACGATAACCCAACATTACCGTCCTGTGGCGACGGAAACAGTCATTTTCTGGTTAGGGAGAATACATGCGAACCCTTTGGCGAATCATTGCCGGTTTCTTTAAATGGACGTGGAGACTGCTCAACTTCGTCCGCAATCTGGTGATGAATATCTTCTTCATCTTCCTGGTTCTGGTTTGCGCGGGCATCTGGATGCACATCAGCAGTGCAAATCAGGCGCAGCATTCAACGCGCGGCGCGCTATTACTCGATATCACCGGCGTGATTGTTGATAAGCCGTCCACCAGCAGTCGCCTGAGCGTGATTGGTCGCCAGCTGTTTGGCGCAACCTCAGACCGCCTGCAGGAAAACTCCCTGTTCGATATCGTCGATACCATCCGCCAGGCCAAAGACGACCGGAACATCACCGGGATCGTGCTGGATCTGAAAGATTTTGCCGGAGGCGATCAGCCTTCAATGCAGTACATCGGTAAAGCGCTGCGCGAATTCCGCGACAGCGGCAAGCCGGTGATTGCCGTGGGCGACAGCTACAGCCAGGGGCAATATTACCTGGCGAGCTTTGCCAATAAAATCTGGCTCTCCCCGCAGGGCACGGTCGATCTGCACGGCTTTGCCACCAACGGTCTGTACTACAAGTCTCTGCTCGACAAGCTGAAGGTCACCACCCACGTCTTCCGCGTCGGGACCTATAAGTCTGCGGTTGAGCCGTTTATCCGCGATGACATGTCCCCTGCCGCCCGTGAAGCGGACAGCCGCTGGATTGGCGAACTGTGGCAGAACTATCTGGGCACCGTTGCCGCTAACCGCCAGATTACGACCGAACAGGTGTTCCCTGGCGCACAGGGCGTGCTGGACGGTCTGCGCAAGGTTGACGGTGATACCGCGAAATATGCGCTCGATAACAAACTGGTTGATGCCCTGGGCACCAGCGCCGAGATTGAAAAATCCCTGAGCAAACAGTTTGGCTGGAGCAAAGAGGACAAAAATTACAGCGCCATCAGCATGTATGATTACTCGACGAAAAAACCGAATGAGAATGGTGACAGCGTTGCGGTCGTCTTTGCCAACGGTGCCATCATGGACGGTCAGGAGACCCCGGGTAACGTGGGCGGCGATACTACCGCGTCACAAATCCGCGATGCTCGCCTCGATCCGAAAGTGAAAGCGATTGTCCTGCGGGTAAACAGCCCTGGCGGCAGCGTCAGCGCCTCTGAGGTGATCCGCGCTGAACTGGCTGCGGCGCGTGCCGCCGGCAAGCCGGTAGTCGTATCCATGGGCGGAATGGCCGCCTCCGGGGGTTACTGGATCTCAACGCCAGCCAACTACATCGTGGCCAACCCAAGCACGCTGACCGGCTCGATTGGCATCTTCGGGGTGATCAACACCGTAGAAAACAGCCTGGATTCTCTGGGCGTGCATACCGATGGCGTTGCGACCTCCCCGCTGGCGGATGTGTCGGTGACAAAATCCCTGCCGCCGGAAGTCTCTGAGATGATGCAGCTCAGCATTGAGAATGGCTATAAACGCTTTATCACCCTCGTGGCGGATTCGCGTAAAAAGACGCCTGAGCAGATCGACCAGATTGCACAGGGCCACGTCTGGACCGGCCAGGATGCGAAGAGCAACGGTCTGGTTGACAGCCTGGGCGACTTCGATGACGCGGTGAAGAAAGCCGCCGAGCTGGCGAAGCTCAAGCAGTGGCATATCGAGTATTACCAGGACGAGCCGTCGTTCTTCGATATGGTCATGGACAGCATGTCCGGCTCGGTACGCGCCATGCTGCCGGAGGCAATTCAGGCTTACCTGCCTGCGCCGGTTGCCACAGCGGCGAAAGCGATGAAGGCGGAAAGCGATAAGCTCGCGGCCTTTAACGATCCACAGAGTCGTTACGCATTTTGCCTGACCTGCGCGAACGTCCGTTAAAAACCGTCCCCTCTTCCCGCGAAGAGGGGATTTTTTTCTTTTGAAGAACAAGAACTCACTACCATGCAGAAGAAATCGATTTATGTAGCCTACACTGGCGGTACCATCGGTATGCAGCGCTCTGAAAACGGCTATATCCCTGTCTCCGGCCATCTTCAGCGTCAGCTGGCGCTGATGCCAGAATTCCACCGTCCGGAAATGCCTGACTTTACTATCCACGAGTACGAGCCGCTGATGGACTCCTCCGATATGACGCCGGAAGACTGGCAGCACATCGCGGATGACATTAAAGCCCATTACGACCAGTACGACGGCTTCGTGATCCTGCACGGCACAGACACCATGGCCTTTACCGCCTCGGCGCTCTCCTTCATGCTGGAGAACCTGAGCAAGCCGGTTATCGTGACGGGCTCGCAAATTCCGCTGGCGGAGCTGCGCTCGGACGGGCAGATCAACCTGCTTAACTCCCTGTACGTTGCGGCGAATTACCCGATTAACGAAGTGTCGCTGTTCTTTAACAACCGCCTCTATCGCGGGAACCGCACCACCAAAGCCCATGCCGACGGTTTTGACGCCTTCGCCTCACCAAACCTACAGCCTCTGCTGGAGGCGGGCATTCATATCCGTCGTCTGGGAACGCCGCCTGCGCCAAACACCGCCGGCGAGCTGATCGTGCATCCGATCACGCCGCAACCGATTGGCGTGGTGACCATCTACCCGGGTATCTCGGCGGACGTGGTGCGTAACTTCCTGCGCCAGCCGGTGAAAGCGCTGATTTTGCGCTCCTATGGCGTGGGCAATGCGCCGCAGAACGGCGAATTCCTGAAAGAGCTTCAGGAAGCCAGCGAGCGCGGAATTGTGGTGGTGAATCTGACGCAGTGTATGTCCGGTAAAGTCAACATGGGCGGCTATGCCACCGGCAACGCGCTGGCGCATGCGGGGGTGATCAGCGGCTTCGATATGACCGTTGAGGCAACGCTGACTAAACTTCACTATTTACTGAGTCAGGATCTGGATATTCAGTCCATTCGCAGCGCGATGATGCAAAACCTGCGCGGCGAACTGACGCCTGACGAATAAGGAGGTCTCATGAAGCAACGCGCCCTGCTCCTGGTCGATTTGCAAAATGATTTCTGCGCGGGCGGTGCGCTGGCCGTCGCCGAAGGTGACAGCACCGTTGACGTGGCAAACACGCTGATTGACTGGTGCAAAGCCCGCGGTGAAGCGGTTGTCGCAAGCCAGGACTGGCACCCGGCTAACCACGGCAGCTTTGCAAGCCAGCACCGCGTTGAGCCTTTCACTCAGGGTGAACTCGACGGATTGGCGCAAACCTTCTGGCCGGATCACTGCGTACAGCAGACGGAAGGCGCGGAACTGCATCCGCTCCTGAACCATAAAGCCATCGACGCGGTGTTCCATAAAGGTGAAAACCCGTCTATCGACAGCTATAGCGCGTTTTTTGATAACGGGCATCGCCAGAAAACCGCGCTGGACGCGTGGTTACGTCACCACGAAATCACGGAGCTGATTGTGCTGGGCCTGGCAACGGATTACTGCGTGAAGTTTACCGTGCTGGACGCGCTCCAGCTAGGCTATACCGTCAGCGTCATCACCGACGGCTGCCGCGGGGTGAACATTCAGCCGCAGGACAGCGCCCAGGCGTTTATGGATATGGCCTCTGAAGGGGCGACGCTGTATACGCTGGAAGACTGGCTGGAGACGCAGGCGTAATCCTTTTTAGCCGGGTGGCGCTGCGCTTACCCGGCCTACAAAACCACAGAAAGTAGGCCGGGTAAGGCGAAGCCGCCACCCGGCATTTCTTCCCCAATCCCCATAAAGTGAACTCCCTCGCATCCTCAGCGCAGCGGCAATGCTATTCTCGTCAGGCTGTTTTTTCGCCACGCCTTTTCCGTGGCGTGGTTAATTTTATTATGTCAAAGAGGAACTTGTATGAAACGTATGCCTTTGCTGGCAGCATTGCCCCTGCTGTGCGCTTCCGTTGCTTCTGCCAGTACCCTGATGTCCGTGGGCTACTTTAACGGCGGAGGTGACGTCACCGCCGGACCGGGTGGCGATATCAATAAGCTGGACGTCCGCCAAATTACCCACCTGAACTACTCGTTTGGTCTGGTCTATAACGATGAAAAAGACGAAACCAACGCCGCGCTGAAAGATCCGGCGAAGCTGCATCAGATCTGGCTGTCACCCAAAGTCGCCTCCGACCTCGCATTAATCCCGATCCTGCGTAAGCAAAATCCACATCTCAAAGTCCTGCTCTCCGTTGGCGGCTGGGGCGCCCGTGGCTTCTCCGGCGCGGCGGCCACCACAGAGAGTCGCGCGGTGTTTATCCGATCCGCGCAGGAGATTGTCGACAAATACGGCCTGGACGGGATCGATCTCGACTGGGAGTACCCGGTGAACGGTGCCTGGGGGCTGGTTGCAAGCAAGCCCGCCGATCGGGATAACTTCACCGCCCTGCTGAAAGAGTTGCGCGCCGCCTTCGGGCACAAAAAGCTGGTGACCATAGCGGTGGGCGCCAATGCGGAAAGTCCGAAAAGCTGGGTGGATGTGAAAGCCATCGCTCCCCTACTCGACTACATCAACCTGATGACCTACGACATGGCGTACGGTACGCAGTACTTCAACGCCAACCTGTATGACTCCAGCGCCTGGCCGACGGTGGCCGCCGCGGACAAATACAGCGTGGATTTTGTGGTGAACAACTATCTGGCCGCCGGGCTGAAGCCGCAGCAGATGAACCTCGGAATCGGTTTCTATGGCCGCGTGCCAAAACGTGCGGTGGAGCCGGGCATTGACTGGACCAAAACCGACGCGCAAAAAAATCCGGTCACCCAGCCCTACTTCGGTTCCCAGGAGATTGAGTTGTTCAGATCGCTCGGCTATGACCTGACCAAAGATACCTACGTGAAGTACAACGATATCGTGAAGAAGCTGCTGAACGATCCGCAGAAGCGTTTTACCGAGCACTGGGATGAACAGGCGAAAGTCCCGTGGCTGTCGGTGAAAGGTGCCGACGGCAACGCGCTGTTTGCGATTTCGTATGAGAACCCGCGTTCCGTTGCGATCAAAGCGGACTACATCAAAGAGAAAGGTCTCGCCGGGGCAATGTTCTGGGAGTACGGCGCGGATGACGAAAACCGGCTAGCGAAGCAGCTGGCGGAGTCGCTCGGGATCCCGCACAAGTAATGAAGCAATCAAACCCTCTCCCTGTGGGAGAGGGTTTGATGAGGCCATCAACCCGCGCCGTTATTGCATTTTTATCGTCGCAATCGGCTTCGGCGTGATGCCGAAGTCCTCTTTCAGCTCGCGCTTGCTCTTCATCACCATCTGGCCCTGGGTGTCGATCGTCATGTGCTGCGCGTCGGTATTATTGCGCGCCTGCCACAGCATCACCAGCTGCAGGCTGTTCTCTTTTTGCTCCGGCGTCAGCGCAACGCCATCGGGCCATTTTCCCAGCTCGACGGCGGTCACCAGACGCTGATAAATCTCCGGCGTCATGCCGCTAATCATGTCATCAATATTCACAATCGCGCCCTTTCAAAGGAATAATTTGCTGAATCGTTTTTTCAACCCTTAACCTGATCACCGTTTTCGTCGTCAGTGAAGCTCATTGAGGCCGAATTGACGCAGAAGCGCTCACCCGTTGGCTGAGGGCCATCCGGGAAGACGTGTCCAAGGTGCGCATCGCAGTTACCGCAGCGAATTTCCGTGCGCACCATACCGTGCGACGAGTCGGTCAGGTAGCGGATTGCCTCATCGCTCACCGGCTCGTAAAAGCTCGGCCAGCCGCAGCCAGAATCAAATTTCGTTTGTGAATTGAACAGGGGGGCATCACAGACCAGGCAGTGGTAGACGCCGTCTCGCTTGTTGTGCAGTAAACGCCCAGTGAACGGCGGCTCCGTTCCGTGATTCTGCGTCACGTAAAACTGCATTTCTGTGAGGTTTTTTTTCAAATCGTCAGGGTTACGTTGGTTCGACATATGCTTACATCTCGCTGTAGAAACAGACATCTTTTAACCCGGATTCTAACAAAACATTAACACCCTTGCGTGCACTTTTGTTCTAAACTTATGTGTCGCGAAAAGGCGGTCAGGCAATTGTGATCATGTTCACATTTTTATCCTGCGAGGACTTTAAAATTCCGGGCGCAGCCCCCATGTGGTTGCAAGCTCAAAGGGAAAGTGAGGCGAGTCAGTCGCACAAACGTTAGTCACAGGATTGATTTGTCGCAATGATTGACACGATTCCGCTTGACGCTGCGTAAGGTTTTTGTAATTTTACAGGCAACCTTTTATTCACTAACAAATAGCTGGTGGAATATATGACTATCAAAGTAGGTATCAACGGTTTTGGCCGTATCGGCCGTATTGTTTTCCGTGCTGCTCAGAAACGTTCTGACATCGAAATCGTTGGTATCAACGATCTCCTGGACGCTGAATACATGGCGTACATGCTGAAGTACGACTCAACTCACGGTCGTTTCGACGGCACCGTTGAAGTGAAAGACGGCCACCTGGTTGTTAACGGCAAAACCATCCGCGTTACTGCTGAGAAAGACCCAGCTAACCTGAAATGGAACGAAATCGGTGTTGACGTTGTAGCTGAAGCTACCGGTATCTTCCTGACCGACGAAACCGCGCGTAAACACATCACCGCTGGTGCGAAAAAAGTTGTTCTGACTGGTCCTTCCAAAGACAACACCCCAATGTTCGTTCGCGGTGCAAACTTCGAAACCTACGCTGGCCAGGACATCGTTTCCAACGCATCCTGCACCACCAACTGCCTGGCACCGCTGGCTAAAGTTATCAACGACAACTTCGGCATCGTTGAAGGTCTGATGACTACCGTTCACGCGACCACCGCTACTCAGAAAACCGTTGATGGCCCGTCTCACAAAGACTGGCGCGGCGGCCGTGGCGCGGCTCAGAACATCATCCCATCCTCTACCGGTGCTGCTAAAGCAGTAGGTAAAGTACTGCCAGAACTGAATGGCAAACTGACTGGTATGGCGTTCCGCGTTCCAACTCCTAACGTATCCGTTGTTGACCTGACCGTTCGTCTGGAAAAAGCTGCTTCTTATGAAGAAATTAAGAAAGCAATCAAAGCTGCTTCCGAAGGCGCAATGAAAGGCGTTCTGGGCTACACCGAAGACGACGTTGTATCTACCGATTTCAACGGCGAAGTGTGCACTTCCGTGTTCGATGCTAAAGCAGGTATCGCACTGAACGACAACTTCGTTAAACTGGTATCCTGGTACGACAACGAAACCGGCTACTCTAACAAAGTACTGGACCTGATCGCTCACATCTCCAAATAAGTTGAGATGAGTGTTTGATCCAAAAAGGCGACTTCGGTCGCCTTTTTTATTGTTTTTAGACAGAGGATTGCTTAATGATTAATAAAATTTTTGCACTTCCGGTAGTCGAACAACTTACCCCTGTGCTCTCCCGCCGTCAGATTGACGGTGCCGACGTTATCGTCGTTGACCATCCACGCGTGAAAGCCTCCGTGGCGCTGAACGGCGCTCACCTGCTCTCCTGGAAACCGGAAGGTGAAGCCGAAGGTTTATGGCTGAGCGATGCGACCTCTTTCAAAAAAGGGGCGGCGATCCGCGGTGGCGTACCGATCTGCTGGCCGTGGTTCGGCCCTTCCGCACAGCAGGGTTTGCCTTCTCACGGGTTTGCACGTAACCAGCAGTGGACCCTGAAAGCGCATAATGAAGATGAAAACGGCGCAGTGCTGACCTTTGAGCTGCAGGCGAATGACGAAACACGCGCCCTCTGGCCGCACGATTTCACCCTGTACGCCCGCTTTAAGTTGAGCAAAACCTGCGAAATCGAACTGGAAGCCCACGGTGAGTTCGAAACCACCGCGGCCCTGCACACCTACTTCAACGTGGGTGATATCAGCGCAGTGAAGGTGAGCGGCCTTGGCGATACCTTTATCGACAAAGTGGATAACGCTAAAGAAGGGAAGCTGAGCGACGGGGTACAAACGTTCCCTGACCGTACCGATCGCGTCTATCTGCACCCTGAAGCCTGCAGCGTGATCCACGACGGTGCCCTGAACCGTGGAATTGAAGTGGTTCATCATCATCACAGCGACGTGGTGGGCTGGAACCCGGGTCCGGCACTTTCTGTCAGCATGGCCGACATGACGGATGAGGGTTATAAAACGTTTGTCTGCGTGGAAACCGCCTGCGTGAGTACCCCGCAAAAAGCGAGCGACGAAAAACCGTCTCGTTTAGGACAGACGATTAAAATCGTGAAGCGCTGAGGCATTTCGCCTCCCCTGCTTCACTGCACCATACCAAAGCAAACGGGGCGCAAGCGCCCCGTTTTGATGCACTGAGTGCACGATTTAAGTGCGCAATCAGAACTTGTAGGTCACACCGACAGAGAAAATGCCTGCCCAGGATTTATCGACCATCGGGCTGTCTTTCACTTCATCGCTCAGGCGCTCATAGCGACCGGTACCGTATACGCTCCAGTCACCGAGGAAGTTGTAGCTCGCGGTCAGCTCAAGGTAGGGATCCCAGCCGTCATCAGCGCTATAGCTTTTCAGACCACTGCGGCGAGACTCGTTTTTAGACACGCCGTAATAGTAGTCGTTGTAGTTCTCGCTGTTGTACTGCACACCGATACCTGGCGTCAGGGTCAATGCACCGTTGGTGTAGCGATATAACCACGCCAAATCCCAGATAAAGCCGTTGCTGTTATCCAGCGTATCACCCGCAAGGGCCGTACGCAGGAAGCCATACTGAGTGTTATGCACATATGAGAGACCGGCCATCATGGTGCTTTTACGCTTGTCGAGCTGGCGAAGCGCGTGGCTGTCGCTGTCTCCCGGCTTGAAGTGCGTTGGGTCGTAGTAGGCCATGATGGAGAGCTTATCGGCCGTATCGTTCCAGAGATAGTAGCCGCCGCCTAAGCCGCGGAACCAGAAGTTATCGCCTTCATAGGTGACAACCGGAACGGGATAAACATCACGGTCATACTGCTTGTACGGGCTGTTGATCACACCAGCGCCCGCGCCAACCGTCCACTGACTTTCCGCCTGTGCGGTGCTCACTGCGGTCGCGGCAAGGATGCCCAATGCCAGAAGTTTGAGTTTGGTCACAATCCATTCTTTCCTGTAGTCAAATAATCAGCGGATGAAGTGTAACCGCCATTCCCGTACATCCCAAAATTTTTTGCCTGCTAATCAGTCTGATTAACCCCTTATCTTTAACTTTTCAGATGACAGCCCGCTTTCATTTATATGACCACCGCATGAAAAAGGGGCTTTTGTCTTAGAACCACAGTGGAAATTTTTGGATGAGTTATTGATATGTCATTGAAAGTAGATTTTATCGGCATGCAAGTTTTGCAAATGCCATCTACGCTTTAATTTAAGAAGAGTTTTCCTGAACACCCTGCGGTTCTTAGCGTCTGACCTGGCACACAGGTTGCTGCTCTGGCAGTGAGGTGCGAGAGATTCTCTTCCGGGAGCCTCCACTACTCATACGAACGGCTCTTATCCTGTGCTAAAAAACGAAAGGACGGCATGCCATGAATATATTCGATCACTATCGCCAGCGCTATGAAGCTGCCAAGGACGAAGAGTTCACACTGCAGGAGTTTCTTACCATCTGTCGGCAAGATCGCAGTGCCTATGCCAATGCGGCAGAACGGCTATTGATGGCTATTGGTGAGCCAAACATGGTTGATACTGCCCTGGAACCCCGGCTTTCCCGTCTCTTTTCGAATCGGGTAGTCGCCCGATACCCGGCGTTTGAAGAGTTCTATGGTATGGAAGATGCCATTGAACAGATAGTCTCCTATCTGAAGCATGCCGCTCAGGGTCTGGAAGAGAAGAAACAGATCCTCTATTTACTCGGCCCGGTGGGTGGCGGTAAATCGTCTCTGGCTGAACGCCTGAAGTCGCTGATGCAGCGCGTCCCTATCTATGTGCTGAGCGCTAACGGCGAGCGCAGCCCGGTGAACGACCATCCGCTGTGCCTGTTTAATCCGCAGGAAGATGCGCAAATTCTGGATAAAGAGTATGGCATCCCGCGTCGCTATCTCGGCACCATCATGTCACCGTGGGCGGCGAAACGCCTGCACGAGTTTGGTGGCGACATCACCAAGTTCCGCGTTGTGAAAGTCTGGCCATCCATTCTCGAACAGATCGCCATCGCCAAAACCGAACCCGGTGATGAGAACAACCAGGACATCTCGGCTCTGGTGGGTAAAGTCGACATCCGTAAGCTGGAAAACTTCGCGCAGAATGACCCGGATGCCTACGGTTACTCCGGCGCGCTGTGCCGCGCTAACCAGGGGATTATGGAATTCGTCGAGATGTTTAAAGCACCAATCAAAGTGCTACATCCCCTGCTGACGGCGACCCAGGAAGGCAACTACAACGGGACGGAAGGTATCTCCGCCCTGCCGTTTAACGGAATTATTCTCGCTCACTCGAATGAATCCGAATGGGTGACCTTCCGTAATAACAAAAACAATGAGGCCTTCCTTGACCGTGTTTACATCGTCAAAGTGCCTTATTGCCTGCGGATCTCCGAAGAGATCAAAATTTACGAGAAACTGCTTAACCACAGTGAGCTGGTGCATGCTCCGTGCGCGCCGGGCACCCTGGAAACGCTGTCCCGCTTCTCCATCCTTTCGCGTCTGAAAGAGCCGGAAAACTCCAGCATCTACTCGAAAATGCGCGTCTATGACGGTGAGAGCCTGAAGGACACCGACCCGAAAGCGAAGTCGTATCAGGAATATCGCGACTACGCCGGGGTCGATGAAGGGATGAACGGCCTGTCCACGCGTTTCGCGTTTAAGATCCTCTCCCGGGTCTTTAACTTCGACCACGCGGAAGTGGCGGCCAACCCGGTTCACCTGTTCTACGTGCTGGAGCAACAAATCGAACGCGAGCAGTTCCCGCAGGAGCAGGCTGAACGCTACCTTGAGTTCCTGAAAGGTTACCTGATCCCGAAATACGCCGAGTTCATTGGCAAAGAGATCCAGACGGCCTACCTTGAATCCTATTCAGAATACGGGCAGAACATTTTCGACCGTTACGTCACCTATGCTGACTTCTGGATCCAGGATCAGGAGTACCGCGACCCGGATACCGGCCAGCTGTTTGACCGTGAATCCCTGAACGCCGAGCTGGAGAAAATCGAGAAGCCTGCCGGGATCAGCAACCCGAAAGACTTCCGTAACGAGATTGTGAACTTTGTCCTGCGCGCCAGAGCGCACAACAACGGGCGCAATCCAAACTGGACCAGCTACGAGAAGCTGCGCACGGTCATTGAGAAAAAAATGTTCTCCAATACCGAAGAGCTGTTGCCGGTGATTTCGTTTAACACCAAAACCTCAACCGATGAACAGAAAAAGCACGACGATTTTGTCGACCGTATGATGGAAAAAGGCTACACCCGCAAGCAGGTTCGCCTGCTCTGCGAATGGTATCTGCGCGTGCGTAAATCGTCTTAAAACAAGTGCCCGACAGCGTTTAGCACCTGCCGGGCCTACAAAATGCAAGTTGGCAAATGCAGTACGGGGGGTATATGACCTGGTTTATTGACCGGCGTCTTAACGGCAAAAACAAGAGCACGGTGAACCGCCAGCGCTTCTTGCGTCGTTATAAAGCGCAAATTAAACAGTCTATCTCCGAGGCCATCAACAAACGCTCGGTGACCGACGTCGACAGCGGCGAATCTGTCTCCATCCCCACCGATGACATCAGCGAACCGATGTTTCATCAGGGGCGAGGCGGCCTTCGCCATCGCGTACATCCAGGTAATGACCACTTCGTTCAGAACGACAGAATTGAGCGTCCTCAGGGCGGCGGCGGTGGTTCAGGAAGCGGTCAGGGACAGGCCAGCCAGGACGGTGAGGGCCAGGACGAATTTGTCTTCCAGATCTCGAAAGACGAATATCTCGACCTGCTGTTTGAAGATCTGGCGCTGCCGAATCTGAAAAAGAATCAGCATCGCCAGCTTAATGAATATAAAACCCACCGCGCGGGCTATACCGCCAACGGCGTGCCCGCCAATATCAGCGTCGTGCGTTCGTTGCAGAATTCGCTGGCGCGGCGCACGGCCATGACGGCAGGGAAACGTCGTGAACTGCGCGAGCTGGAGAGCAATCTGAAGGTCGTGGAAAACACGGAGCCGGCGCAACTGCTGGAAGAGGAGCGCCTGCGTAAGGAGATCGCGGAGCTGCGGGCGAAGATTGAACGGGTCCCGTTTATCGACACCTTCGACCTGCGCTACAAGAACTACGAAAAACGTCCGGAACCCTCCAGCCAGGCGGTGATGTTCTGCCTGATGGACGTCTCCGGCTCAATGGACCAGGCCACCAAAGACATGGCGAAGCGTTTTTATATTCTGCTCTATCTGTTCCTGAGCAGAACCTATAAGAACGTCGAGGTGGTCTATATTCGCCACCATACGCAGGCTAAAGAGGTGGATGAACACGAGTTCTTCTACTCGCAGGAGACCGGGGGCACCATCGTCTCCAGCGCGCTGAAGCTGATGGATGAAGTGGTAAAAGAGCGTTACGACCCGGCGCAGTGGAACATTTATGCCGCGCAGGCGTCGGATGGCGACAACTGGGCTGATGACTCACCGCTGTGTCACGACATTCTGGCGAAGAAAATTCTGCCGGTGGTGCGTTACTACAGCTATATCGAAATCACCCGTCGCGCGCACCAGACCCTGTGGCGGGAGTATGAACATCTGCAGTCGATGTTTGATAATTTTGCCATGCAGCATATCCGTGACCAGGATGATATTTATCCCGTGTTCAGGGAGCTGTTCCACAAGCAGTCTGCGACCAGCAACGCATAATCCAACAGCCAGCGAACTCGCTGGCTGTTCTCTTTCGACCCCGTACATCCCGTGGTAATGTAGAACGCTGCATACTGGATTATCACCGGGAAAATCGTTATGACTGATGACGTTATTGGGGCGGGAACCCACCAGCAACTGATCGCCTTACTCACCGAGCAGGGCGCGCGTTTTCGCGTCATGGAGCACGAGGCGGTCGGGAAATGTGAAGCGGTAAGCGAAATTCGCGGAACCGATCTGCGGCAAGGCGCAAAAGCCCTGGTCTGCAAGGTGAAGGGAAATGGCGTAAAAAAACACGTGCTGGCGATCCTGGCCGCCGATCTGCAGGCCGATCTCAGCCAGCTTGCCGGTCATTTTGGCGGCCTAAAAGCCTCACTCGCCAGCCCGGCCGAAGTCGATGCCCTGACCGCCTGCGTTTTCGGCGCTATCCCGCCCTTTAGCTTCCATCCTGATTTGGCGCTGGTCGCCGACCCGCTGCTGTTCGAGCGTTTTGACGAAATCGCGTTTAACGCCGGCCTGCTGGAAAAATCCGTGATTATGGATACCCAGGACTACCTGCGCATTGCCCGTCCTGAACTGGTGACGTTCCATAAAGGATAGTCATAACGGCTGGCAAAACGGTCAGCCATTTTTTTCCAGAAAAAGCACCGACGCGATAAGAATTACGGCTATCGTCAAAAATGATGAAGAGATAATCAGCGTTTCAATAAACATTTGATCGTTCATGATGCGATCCCTTTTACCCCGTTTAGCCTTTTTTACCCCCTTAGGATGACAATAAAATGACAGCTACGGGTCAGAAAGGTGAATACGGCGAGGCTGAAACGATTCGTATGAAATAAATATCACCGCTGCAAAAATAGCTTTCATTCTCACCATTATGTTACCGGTATCACGAAAAGGTGTTTCCGTAACGTCATTGCCAAATCTCGCAATTGTTAACGACCGTGGCGTGGTTAAACATGCTAATCAGCACGTCTCATAAATAAGCCTTACACGAGCCAGGTGATTAACATGACCGATAAGATTACCCGCAAAGAAAAAATCAGCTATGGGCTGGGAGATATGGCCAGCCATATTGGGCTGGATAACGTCATTATATTTTTAACGTTTTATTATACGGACGTTGTGGGATTACCGGCAGCATTTGTGGGGACGATGTTCCTGCTGGCCCGAACCGCGGACGCGATTATCGACCCGGCGATGGGCTATATTGCCGACCGCACCCGCACGCGCTGGGGAAAATTCCGACCGTGGATGCTGTGGCTGGCGCTGCCGTTTGGCGCAAGCTGCCTGCTCACCTACGCCGTGCCGGAATATCTCGATCTGCACGGTAAGATGATCTTCGCCACCGTCAGCTACACGTTGATGATGATCATGTACACCGCAATCAATATTCCCTACTGCTCAATGGGCGCGGTAATAACCCCTGATAACGACGCGCGTATTTCCCTGCAGTCATATCGTTTTTTCCTGGCGACGCTCGGCGGCGCGCTCTCGACGTTCTTCATGATGCCGCTGGCAGAGTTTTTAGGGGGTGACGATAAATTACTGGGCTACCGCTGGGCAATGGCGATTATGGCTACGGTCGCCGTGATTATGTTCTGGATCTGTTTTGCCAATACCCGGGAGCGAATTAAAGCCCCCGCCACGCATAATAATTATCTGGCGGAGCTACGGGATTTATTACGGAATGACCAGTGGCGCGTTGTCGCGGTGCTGGTATTAACCAATATTGGTTTTGGGGTTATTCGACTCGGCGCAATGATGTATTTCGTCACCTATTATCTCGGCAGCGCCAGCTATTTTATGTGGATGCTGGGAGCGCATATTCTGGGAAAAGCCGCCGGCAGCGCGCTGGCAAAACGTCTTACGCACAGTTACAGCAAAGTGCAGATGTTTGGCTACTGCTCCGTCCTGGCGGGCGTGCTCAGCATTGCGCTGTTCTTCGCGCCGAAATCTGTCTTCCTTCTGGTTCCCCTGACCTTCATCGTCTCCACGCTCTATCAGGCCACCACCACGCTAATGTGGGTGATGATGGCGGACGTCGCCGACTACGGCGAATGGAAGCAGGGTAAACGCATGGACGGCGTGATCTTCTCGACGTTCCTGGCCGTGCTCAAGCTGGGCATGGCGATCAGCGGGGCCATTGTTGGCTGGACGCTGGGATCCAGCGGCTATGTGCCAAACGCCCCGGAGCAAACGGCTACCGCGATGTACTGCATTATCGCCCTCTTTACCATCGTTCCTGGCGCGCTGTCGCTCTGCGCGTTCGCCACACTGCGCTGGTACAAACTCGATGACAGCACGATGAAATCCATCCATCTTGCCAAACACAGTGTTTAAAAGGACGCCCTATCCATGAGTGAGCTGATTCAACATTCCAACAGTATTGAATGGCGTTTTGAACGCCAGATCCTGCGCATCGAACCCTGGGGACAAAACAGCCTGCGCGTCCGGGCGACCTGCTCTCCGGCGTTAAGTGACGCACAGCACGCGCTGCTGTCTGCGGCCCCCTGCTCTGCCGACATTACTGCTGAAGCCGAAAGCCTGACGCTTCGCAACGGCAACATCACCGCGACGCTGAACCTTAAGGGCCAACTGGCATTCTACAACCAGCGCGGCGAACTGCTGCTGGAGGAGATGTGGCGGCAGCGGTCAACGGTAGGCATCGGTGCCAGTGAAAAAAGTCAGGATAAGTACGTCAGCGCCCTGAAGCTGGATGGGCGAGAATTCAAGCCGCTGGCGGGCGGGAAATATCAACTCACGGTGCGTTTTGAATCACGCCCCGACGAACGCCTTTACGGCATGGGTCAGTATCAACAGCCGTGGCTGGATCTGAAAGGCTGCACGCTGGAGCTGGCGCAACGTAACTCTCAGGCCAGCGTGCCCTTCGTGCAGTCCAGCCTTGGCTACGGCCTGCTGTGGAACAACCCGGCGATCGGCGAGGCCAGCTTTGCCAAAAACCAGACCGAATGGCGCGCCCGCGTCACGGGTGAGATGGATTACTGGATCACCGCAGCCGACACGATTGCCGATATTACCCGTCAGTACGTCAAGGCGACGGGGACCCCACCACAGGCTCCGGCCTTTATCAGCGGACTGTGGCAGTGCAAATTGCGCTACCGCACGCAGCAGGAAGTGCTGGAGGTGGCCCGGGAGTATCGCCGCCGCAGCCTGCCGCTTTCGGTGATGGTCATTGACTTCTTCCACTGGCCGAATCAGGGCACCTGGTGCTTTGATCCTGTCGACTGGCCCAACCCTAAAGCCATGGTTGACGAGCTACGCGAGCTGGGTATTGCGCTGATGGTGTCCGTCTGGCCTACGGTTGAGGCGCGCAGCCCGCTCTATCCGGTGATGAAGGCCAAAGGGTGGCTGGTCAGCAGCGAGCGCGGGGTGCAGGTCAACCTCGACTTCATGGGCAATACTACCTTCTTTGACGCCACGCATCCCGAGGCCCGGCAGTTTGTCTGGGATACGGTGAAGAAAAATTACTACGACCTGGGGATCAAACTGTTCTGGCTGGACGAGGCGGAGCCCGAATACCGCGCCTACGACTTCGATAATTACCGCTACTACGCTGGCCCGGTCCTGGAAGTGGGAAACCGCTACCCGCGCGATTTTGCACAGGGGTTTTATGATGGGCTGCAGGCCAGCGGCGAAACCGAGATCGTGAACCTGGTTCGCTGCGCCTGGGCAGGCAGCCAGCGCTACGGCGTATTGGCCTGGTCGGGGGACGTCCACTCCTCCTTCCACGCGTTTCGCAACCAGCTCGCCGCCGGGCTAAACATGGGGCTGGCGGGGATCCCCTGGTGGACCACCGATATCGGCGGTTTCCAGGGCGGGAACGTCAACGATCCGGCGTTCCACGAGCTGCTGATCCGCTGGTTCCAGTGGGCGGTGTTTACCCCCGTACTGCGCATGCACGGCTATCGTGAACCGCAGATCCAGCCGCCGGAGCGCTATCGCGACGGTATACCGCAGTGTAACAGCGGTTCACCTAATGAACTGTGGAGCTATGGAGAAGCCAACTTCGCTATCATGCAGCGCTGGCTCTCCGTACGCGAGAAGCTGCGTCCCTATATTGATGCGCTATACGAGAATGCCCACCGGCAGGGCGACCCGCTTATGCGCCCCCTGTTCTGGCATTACCCACAGGAAACGCAAAGCTGGGAAACGGAAGATCAGTATCTGTTTGGCGAAGATTTGCTGGTTGCGCCGGTCATGCATGCCGGCCAGCGCGAGCGCGAGGTCTGGCTCCCGGCAGGGAACGGCTGGCTGGCGCTTAACGGCGAGCGCTACGCGGGGGGCGAGCGCATTACGGTACCGGCAGCGCTGGAAACCATTCCGGTCTTTATTCGCGAAGGCAGTCCACTGGTGCAAACGCTGCTGAGCTGACGATGGGCAAGTGCCCAAAAAAAGAGGTTTTTTTTGACAAAGGCCTGTTTGCTCACGCATTTGCGCGTACAGTAAGCAGGCTTACTTTTTTTGGCAAGGACCTCTGCATGTTTGACCCTACTCTGCTTATTCTCCTGGCGCTCGCCGCGCTCGGCTTTGTTAGCCATAACACCACCGTGGCCATTTCTATTCTGGTGCTGATTATCGTGCGCGTGACCCCGTTAAATACCTTTTTCCCGTGGATAGAAAAACAGGGCCTGACCATTGGGATAATCATTTTAACCATTGGGGTGATGGCGCCCATCGCCAGCGGTACGCTTCCCGCCTCAACGCTGCTGCACTCGTTTGTAAACTGGAAATCGCTGGTGGCGATCGCGGTTGGGATTTTCGTCTCGTGGCTGGGCGGACGCGGCGTCACGCTGATGAGTAGCCAGCCCTCGCTGGTGGCGGGTCTGCTGGTGGGCACCGTGCTGGGTGTGGCGCTCTTTCGCGGCGTTCCGGTGGGCCCGCTGATTGCAGCAGGCCTGGTCTCGCTGTTTATTGGGAAGTCGTAGTCAGGCTGGCCATATAACGCGCCGGCGTCTGACCCAGTCCCTTCTTGAACATGGTGATAAACGCGGTGGTCGAGTCATAGCCCAGTGACTGTGCCACCTGCTGTACCGATTTCCCGCCTATCAAATGCTGTAACGCCACAATCAGCTGCAGCTGGTGACGCCATCGGCGAAAGCTTAAGCCGGTCTCTTTCACTACCAGCCGCGCCAGGTTGCGTTCGCTCATGGCAAAGTGGCTCGCCCACTGCGCCAGCGTCTGCCAGGCTGCGGGCTCTTCCGCCATCTTCTCGCTCATCAGCCGGATTTTTGGATGGGGCGAGACGGGCAGCTGCAGATGCTCCTGACGCTGGAGCGGCAGCTCGTCAAACAGGACGTCCACCAGGCGCGAGGTGGCCGCAAGCTGCAGCTGTTCACGCGATTTTTCCGCGAGCGATAAAATCAGCTCCCGCACCAGCGGGGAGATTTTCAGGGTGCAACAGCGCTCCGGCAAGCTTGCTGCCCCCGGTTCAATGAACAAAAAGCAGAGCTGCGCCCCCGGCGTGGCCCTGTTGCTGTGCGGCATCTGGCCGGGGATCCAGACGGCGTACTGGGGCGGTACCATCAGCATGGCATTTTCCACTTCGCAGGTGATCGCGCCGCCGAGGGCCAGAATCATCTGTCCCTTACGGTGATGATGAAGCGGAATATATTGTTCCTCAGCCACTACGCGAATGCGAAATGCGACGGCCGCATCGTGCTGGCTATCAGGATCGTAGCCGTCCAGTCCCAGACCAATCATCAGTTTGTCCGATTTTAGCGATAAACTGTCATTTTAGCCTGATTTCAACCGCTGAGAAAATCGGTATTGTGTGCGCTCGCTTGAACGTATGAGAACATAATGACTACTGCTATTCGCACCTCAGGAAAACACGGCGCGCTGTTGATTGCAGGCATCCTGATGATTGCCACTACGCTTCGCGTCACCTTTACCGGCGCAGCCCCGCTGCTCGACACTATTCGTCTTGATTATGGCTTAACCACGGCGCAAACCGGTTTGCTGACCACCCTGCCGCTGCTGGCCTTCGCCCTTGTCTCACCGCTCGCAGCCGGCGTGGCCCGGCGTATCGGCATGGAGCGCAGCCTGTTTATTGCCCTGCTGCTGATTTGCGCCGGAATTGCCCTGCGCTCCCTGCCTTCCACCGCCCTGCTTTTCATCGGAACGGCGGTCATCGGCTGCGGGATAGCGCTGGGGAATGTGCTGTTACCCGGATTAATTAAGCGTGACTTTCCAGGCCAGGTGGCGAAGCTCACCGGAGCCTATTCCCTGACGATGGGCGTCTCGGCGGCGCTCGGCTCGGCGCTGATTGTTCCCCTGGCGCAGGGGGCGGCAGGCTGGCATGGCGCACTGCTGATGCTAATGGTGTTTCCGCTGGTGGCGCTGCTGCTCTGGCTGCCGCAGTGGCGGCAGAAGCATGTCGCGACGGTAACCGGCGCTGGCGCGCTGCATAACCGCGCGATCTGGCGCTCGGCCCTCGCGTGGCAGGTAACGCTCTTTTTGGGGATTAACTCGCTGATTTACTACGTCATCATCGGCTGGCTGCCGGCAATATTGCTCAGCAACGGCTACAGCGAAGCGCAGGCCGGCTCGGTTCACGGTCTTTTACAGCTGGCCACGGCCGTTCCGGGGCTTGCCGTTCCGCTGATCCTCCACCGTCTGAAGGATCAGCGTGGGATCGCCGGCGCGGTGGCGTTGATGTGCGCGGTAAGCGCGGCGGGCCTGTGGTTTATGCCTGACATGGCGGTGATGTGGACGCTGGTGTTTGGCTTTGGCTCCGGGGCAACGATGATCCTCGGCCTGACGTTCATCGGCCTGCGCGCCAGCTCTGCACACCAGGCTGCGGCGCTGTCCGGAATGGCACAGTCGATTGGCTACCTGCTTGCCGCCTGCGGTCCCCCGCTGATGGGGAAAATTCACGATACCGCAGGAGACTGGCAAATCCCACTTCTGGTCTGCGCACTGGCCGCCGTGATAATGGCCATCTGCGGTGTGTTAGCCGGGCGAGACCGGGAGATCGCGCCCCGTTAAGCAGTGTGGCACACCAGAGTTTCGCCCGGCGGCGCTACGCTTGCACGGGCCTACACTGAATTGTGCAATCGGAATGTAGGCCGGGTAAGCGCAGCGCCACCCGGCAAGGAAAGCGACGTCGTTATGAATCGCGTGCCGCGCGCAGCATCGCCTGCACCAGCACGACCGGACGCCCTTCCAGCGCGGCACGCTCATGCTGGAATAAGGTGATCACGAAGAACGGGTGCGTAACCAGTTCTGCGGCACGAATTTCTCCCTGGTCATCCCACCCCGTAACATGCATATCACCGCTTTCCAGCGCCTGTGCAAACGCCGGCGACACGCCATAGTTGCAGTGATACCCCTCTTCAATTTCCGGCCTGCCGTAGGCTTTCGCGATCAGCGTATTATTACGCAGCTCAATGGCATCGGTTTTTTCCACCAGCGAACAGGTCAGCGGCGCAATCACCATGGTGCCTTCGGTATCCGTCTCAGCATGTGCCGCATCCGCCCAGCCCAGCACATTTCGGGCATACTCAATTAGCGCATGCTGGAACCCACCGCAGGTGCCAAGGAACGGAATGCTGTTTTCACGGGCGTAGCGCGCGGCGATAAAAGCGGCTTCCGTGTTTTTATAGGGGCTTGCAGGAACCAGCCAGATAGCATCGTAGCCCACCAGATCCTCAGGGCTTGTCAGCTCCGTAGTGGCAAGCCAGTCGTAATCGGCGGTGAGGTCAAGCACTGCGGCGGCGTCGTCAATGGCCAGCGGGATCGCCTGATGCGCGATAACATTGGGATTGTAATCGCCAACCAGCGCAATGCGCAGCGTCGTTTTAACCGGGAGGTGTTCCATGAAAGGTTCCTTATGCCAGAGAATTATCAGATAACATAAGGAACCTCAGACTACCGATCTTCTGCAATTATCACAATACCTTAAATTGGGAGGGTGGAATTATGATTCAGTGCAAACGCGTATACGAACAGGTAGGTCCGGACGACGGTTATCGGGTTCTGGTGGATAAACTGTGGCCGCGCGGCGTTAAAAAAACGGACCTCGCCTATGATGAATGGTGTAAAGCACTCACGCCTTCGAATGAATTACGCAAGGCTTTTCACAGCGAAACCATTGATTTCGCCGCCTTCAGTCAGGCCTATCGGGAAGAGCTGGCGCAGCATGCGGACGAGGGAATGCGCCTGGCGGCGCGGGCAAAAAAACAGACCGTCACCCTGCTCTACGGCGCAAAAAACACGGAGCAAAATCACGCCCTGGTATTAGCCGACTGGCTGCGCCATCTGTAATCAGCCGATGGTCAGCGCATCCACGGTTTGCGGTGCTTCATCCGGGGTAAGCGGCATCAGATGTTCGGGGCGAACAAACGCAAAGCCGTGCTGATTGTCAAAGGCGTAAACATCACCTGTTACCAGCCAAAGCGCGCGGTCTGCGGTAGCGGGTAACTGCGTCATGACGCCGTTGACCGGGTTAACGAAACGCATTCCGGGCTGGCAAAGGCCAAACAGCTCAACAGATTTACCAATATTGCGACGGCCAGACGCCGTGCGGGCACCCACGATCATCGCCATGCTGCCCGGTTTAAGCTGAAACATACTTCTCTCACGATAACGGTAGCCAGGAAATGGCTAAGAATAATCCTAAAGAGAAGTGTATCGCAGGCAATATGACTTTGTCACCTGGTGGGTTGCGGACGATCGCGACGATAGAGCGTCCATTCATCGATCACTTCGCCACCCGGTAATTTGCACTCGGTACGGACGCCCTGCGGGCTCTGAACCGGGATCTGTTCCCCGCCTTTCTCCAGGCAATACACGGAAGCCGGGTTCGCCATACCGATAGCGTGTGGCGGTTTCGGCGCATCAGGCGGCGTTGTTTTTGTGGTGCAGGCAACTAAGGGCAAGGCCAGCGCCAGAAGCAGAAATCTCATCACTTTGATCCTTTTGACATCATTACAGGTTAAGGGTAACGGGTCAGCGCCGCTTTCTCCATGATTTCTCCATTTTAACTGCACTTTTCAACACTATAGTGTGGCATGTTCTCGATATGACCAGAGAACATCATTCCGTAATCAAGATGTCTTTGCCCCGGTCTCAACAACGGGGCCTTTTTTCTCGCCCGCTGCCCTCCCGCTGCATATATTAAATTTTCTGTATTCATGTTTTACTATGCCCGAAGTCTAAAAACTCAGCATAACATGCAGATGCAGACGTCTTCTGCCTGGGAGTCACTCTACGTCATGTCGGATATTATCCTTGCCCGTGTTTCAGAAACCCTCGCCACTGAACAATCCCTTGAAAGTCTCGTTCGTCAGCTGCTGGAGATGCTGGAGATAGTGACCGACATGGAGTCGACTTATCTCACTAAGGTCGATATCAAAGCCCGGCTGCAGCATATTCTCTATGCCCGCAACAGCAAGCAGATGGAGATCCCCGAAGGGTTAAGCGTTCCCTGGGATGAAACGCTCTGCAAGCGCGCGCTGGATAGCGACACGCTGTTCAGCAACGACGTGCCCGAACGTTGGCCCGAGTGTGAAGCGGCAAAAGCGCTTGGCATTACCACCTACATGAGCATCCCCGTTCATCTTGCCGATGGTTCACTGTACGGAACGCTCTGCGCCACCAGCACGGCCAGGAAACCGCTCAGCGAGCGCGGTGAGCAGGTGCTGAGATTATTCGCCGGTTTAATTGGCCAGTACATCCAGAAAGAGTCGCTGGTCACCCAGCTTCGCGAAGCCAACGCGGCCCTCATCGCGCACTCTTATACCGATGCCCTGACCGGGTTGCCCAACCGTCGCGCACTGTTTGAGGATCTGACGACCCTGTTTTCTCTGGCGCGACATCTCAAGCGTAACGCCATTATCGCGTTTATCGATCTGGATGATTTCAAACTGATTAACGATCGCTATGGACACGAAGCGGGCGACCAGTTCCTGATTGAAGTAGGCAAGCGTTTGACGGAAGAAAAGCAGCAGGACGATATCATTGGCCGGCTGGGCGGTGATGAGTTTCTGGTGGCCTCGCTGAGCCAGTCCCACGAAGAGGGAGATAACGCGCAGGTCACCCTGCTCAGAACGCGCCTCAGCGCCTGCATTGCCGGTGAATACTGGCTGGGCAGCGTCAATCTCATTTATCCGGGTGCCAGCCTTGGCGTTATCGAAGTGGACCCAGGCGTAACCGATCCGGACACGGCGCTACGCGACGCGGATGCCGCGATGTATCAGGATAAGAAAGGAAAAAGCAAAACACGCTTTCTCGCCATGGATTAACCCCGTACACTCTATGGCGTTTTAGAAACCGAAACAGGTGATGGTATGAGAATAGGGATCCTCTTCCCGGTCGTTATTTTTATAACGGCGGTGATTTTTTTAGCATGGTTCTTTGTCGGTGGTTACGCGGCGCCAGGGGCATAAATGAGAAAAACGACCCTCATTATGCTGATAGTTGCCATTGCGGCATTTGCCGGCACGCAGCTTGGCTGGTGGTAAACCCCAATACGTAAAAAGGCCGCCATCTGGCAGCCTTTTTCAACGCTTTTAAGCCTTAGCTTTTGATCTTTCTGTAGATAAACAGAACAACCAGCGCACCGATCACCGCGACGGCGAAGCTGCCGAAGTTAAAGCCATCGACCTTGCCAAAACCGAACAGCGTACTGATCCAGCCGCCAACTACCGCGCCGACAACACCCAGTATTACGGTGACGATAAACCCACCGCCATCTTTGCCCGGCATGATCCACTTCGCCAGAATACCCGCAATAAGCCCAAAGATAATCCAGGATAAAATTCCCATAACTTTCCTCTCTGTATGGTTTTTGTCATTAAATCAACGACACAAAAAAGAATAGCACAGGATTTGAGAAAGGAAATTTGTGATAAGCATCACAACGAGAGAGTGCGTAATTATTCATCAACGAAATGAATGTTCCACATAAACTGTGGGGTTGCATCTTTTGTTGAGAAAGATTATCTTTCTCAACACTGAATAGTTGAGTGAAACGCTCAGGTATTCAGTACGACATTGCTCACATTGCTTCCAGTATTTCTTGCCCACTCTTGAGTGGGCTTTTTTTTCGATCACACCCCAACAAATGCGTACCGGTTACGCCCGGCGCGTTTTGCCTGGTAGAGCGCTCGATCCGCGGCAATAATAATGTCCTGCTGGCTGCCTGCGATATCGACAGCACGTGCTGTTGAAATCCCAACGCTTACCGTCACCCGTCCGAATGGGCTGAAAGCATGGGTAATGTGCAGCGAGAACACATTGCGAATAATCGTCTGCGCCAGGCGAAGCGCCTCCTGAATATCCGTATCAGGTAATATCAGCGCAAACTCCTCTCCGCCATATCGCGCCACAATCTGATTATCACGGGTGAGGCTCTCCCTGAGGCTGTTTCCGAGCATTGCCAGACACCGGTCCCCTTCCGGATGACCGTAGTTATCGTTGTATTTTTTGAAGTAATCCACATCCACGATCAACATCGAAATTGGTGCATCATGTGCGGCACAGAGCGCGATTTCCGAGAGGATTCTTTCATCAAAAATGCGACGGTTGTACAGCCCGGTCAGCGCATCCTCAGAGGCGATAATCTTCAGCGCTTTGTTATCCCTTGTTTTTCGGGATAAGTCGGAATACAGGAAGTATGACGCGAAGATGAGTATCGCGGTGAAGACGAAAATGAGCACCGCCAGCTGAATCGCCTGCTTGCGCCAGGGTGCGAGGGCTTCATCAATACTAACGGCCACGGTGGTGACCAGCCCGTAGCGTTTATTTTTCTCATAGGCATAAATGCGCTCGATTTTATCAAACCGGGAGATAGAACTGGCTATCCCTGTATTTTGTACCTTGAGGTATTTCCTGAAGAGAGGTGAATCAGAAACAATCGTGCCGATATAGGTATTTTTAAAGGGATAACGAACCAGCAACACGCCTGCCTGCGTCGTTAAGCCAATCACGCCCGAGTGACCGATATTAATCTGCCCGTAGAGCGCGAGAAAGTTTTCGATACCCAGCGTCACCACCACAACGCCGTTAAATGCCCCGGTGTCGGTTTCAAGGCGCCGGCTAATGGTGATAACCCATTTACCATTGGTTCTGCTTACCACGGGCTCACCAATAAAAATCTGCTGACTTTTATTTTCCTGGTGATAGATAAAAAACTCTCTGTCCGAGCCTTTGCGGGGACCGGTAAAACTTTCATGCAATGCGGTAAAGATATCGCCCTGCGCATCGTAAACAACCACATTATTAATCTGGGTAAGAAGATTATCCTGATTATTTATCATTCGCTGAATATGGGTCGCCTGCTGCGGGGTCATGCCATAAATTTCGATTATGTCCGAAACGGTAGTAATTAACATTTCACTCTGTCGCATGATCCCCTCAGTATAGACATCAAGGGTATGGCTCAGGTTAGCGACGCTGGTATTAATTTGCTGGATTGACTGCTGTCTGGACGTGGCAATTTGGACGGCAAGCGACAGCGAGATGATCAATGAGACAATGATGACGGTAATGGTTGTTGTGTAAAAAGTATTTTTCACATGCACGAGCTATTCCACCTTATCACGCCTGACATCCCTGGCTGACAACTCTTGTCACTGTAACAAAGCTCCGGATAAGAGGAAAATGAATTGCACTTAAGCATACAACAGAAGCTCGTCTTAATTTTGTTTTACAAACTTACCGTCTCCCGAGGCTTAGATAAAATGACTTTAATAAAGTCTATATAGGAGACGGGTTTACCAAAATAATAACCCTGCAACAGGGTAATCTCATTACGGTTGAGATACTCCAGTTGCTCCTTCGTTTCTACACCTTCAGCTACAATGCGCAACGAAAGTTTTTTCGCCAGGTCTATGACGCAGTCCAGCAGGATCGTTGAATCCTTCTCCTCTGAAACCCGGTTCACAAAGCTCTTATCGATTTTAATATAGTCAATGGCAAGCGCATTAAGGCACGACAGCCCGGAATAGCCCGTGCCAAAATCATCCAGCGCGATGACAAAACCGGCGTTATGCAGCGTGTTGAGGTTTTTCACCAGATGAGGATTATCGATCAACGGTTCACGTTCGGTTACCTCAAGAACCAGCTTAACTTCTTTACCCTGAAACCCTTTTCCGAAGACGCGGCAGTCACCAATAAACGAAGGGGCATTGATGTGCCTGGCGCTGATGTTTACCCCGATATGAAACCCATCCGGTAGCTTAGGTAAAAGCGGCTTTAGCTGAGTGACCACTTTCGCCATTAACCCTTTGGTCAGCGGAATAATTAAACCGCTACGTTCGGCAATCGGAATAAAAACATCCGGCGGAATAAAGCCTGATTTTGGATGCTTCCATCTTGCAAGGACTTCAACGCCATATAACCCGCCGGTATCACCGTTCACGATCGGTTGATAATAAGGAACGATTTCCCCGTGCAAAATGGCTTTCCGCAAATCATCTTCAAATGAGGTGCTTTTCCCCTTGTAACGCTGGATCAAAATGCCCACCGTTACGGATAAAGCTAGAACAAGCAGTATCAGACTCCAACCCTGGTGCAACAGTCTGGTCAGGCTAAAAAAGGCAGGAGGTTGCCAGGCCAGGCTAAAGGGGAATTGCGTAGATGCCATTAGCGACCCTGCCCACGAGACCGCTTTCCAGGCGGTGACATCACCGTTGCGCGTAAGCATTCTTTCACCGACAACGAGCCCCAGGTCAACGCTGTTGGACGCATTTGCTATAACGTCCTGCAAATGTGCCTCACTGACGCTGACGATGACGCGCCCGCCCGCGATGGGCATCTGGAACAGGAGCACCGGAACACCGTTCACCCGTCGATTGCCGGGTAACAGCATTAATTCTTCATCAGGTAGCGTCTCCGGGTGAACAATCAATACGCCATTTCCGGGAAGGGAAGTACAAATGATTTTACCCTGCTGCTGGATCATGATGGCGCGCAAATGCGGTTTAAGCGCCGCTTCAGTTCCCAACGCCAGCTGTCCGCTACTGGTACACCCTTGAGCCGCAACGCGCTTCGCCGTGTTGGCCGCACTGGTGGCTTCAGCAAGAATGTTTTCTATTTTTTGGGTGCTTACGGTGGCGGTGTGAATATTATCAAGTTTCGCCATCTGCCATAGCTGCCAGTTAACGATCAGTATGCCGCTCAAAAAGAGAATTAGGGCAGTGAGAATGGGGATCGTCACGTTGCGCACGATGTTTTCCTTAATAGAAAAAACAAGCATGGATGTTCTGAAAGAAGAGCCAGAGGCTAACCCGGCGTTGCTATAACAATGAAAAAAGCTTAGCTGAGATTTGTCTTAAAAAACTGATGCTTTCGTATGAGTTCATCCTGCTGAATGTACTCACCTGCCGTGACTATCAGGCTTGTACCCTGCCCTGGCTGTGTTAAGATTTGTGAAATCAGGGAGCGGACAGGATAACTGGAAAATGAAAAAACTCATTGCCGTTGCTATCGTTTCAACGCTTCTGGTCCTCCTGTCTCTTTATGCGGTCAATGCGGTTATCGTGGGTCAGCAAAAGAGCAAACAGCTCGAGATATCGCGTACTCTTTTACATTATTCAGAAGATCTGTCCCAAAGCGTGGCGCTGGCCCTTAAAAGTATTACAACCCAGGGGTGTAATAAAAGCAGCCTTGATAGCTACCGACAAATAAAGCTTAATAGCCTCTATTTCGGCGATATCGGTTTTATTGAGAAGGGGAAAATAGCATGTACCGCTTTTTGGGGTAAACTCGCGACGCCCGTTGCACTTCCTGCAGAGCTGCATAAAACGCCGAGGGGCTTTCTCCTGGCGCAGTTTTCCAGAAAAGATTTCTTCACAGGCAATGCGGCAATTTATAATAATATTATTATCTTCACCTCCCGCTATGCTTACGATAAGTTCACTCCGGTTACGGCAAGCTATTCTCTGAGTACCACCACCAAAGACTTCGGCAGAACATTTTTTTCGACCACTCCTCAGTTAAAGCAGCAGAGCTGGCTGCATTCGAAGTTGTTTACCCTGACTCTGACGCAGTGCAGTCCCATCTGGGACCTGTGTGTCATTGTGAAGCATCACGACGCTGGGCTGGCCTCGCTACCCCCGTTTATCTTTACGCTACTCGCGGTCATTCTCTATTGTATCTGGGCTGCGATAACGCTATTTGTCTTCCGTATCTATGAAGACCGCTTTTCGCTGGAGCGCACGCTGATCAAGGCCGTCATTACGAATACCATCTGCGTTAACTACCAGCCTATTATTCGCATTCACGATCAAAAAATAGTCGGCGTAGAAGTTCTGTCGAGATGGCGCGATCAAAAGCACGGTGACATTTCTCCGGAGCTTTTCATTCCGTTAATTAAGAAGATCGGTCTGTATAAAAAATATTATAGTAATATTATCGAAAAATCCCTTTCTGACATTGCCCCGCTTGCGATTAAGCATCAGCTGATTGTCTCCATCAACGTCGGGCGGAAGGAAATTGAAGATGGACAATTCATTAACGTTTTGCGCCGTGTCTGTTTAGCCCATCACCTTCCCCTTTCCCTGATAAAGGTCGAGCTTTCTGAAAAGGCCATTTCTACTGCAGATATTCTCGAGGGATTCTGTCATGAGCTGAAATCTCTTGGCGTAAAAATATCAATCGATGATTTTGGCGTACAAAATTCAAACCTCGCCAGGCTGTCACAGCTTGAATATGATGAAATAAAAATCGATAAGTCGCTGGTGGATGGCATCAATGAGCATTATAAGCAAAACATATTTGTTATCTTTAGCGATGCCCTTGCAAGATTGAATAAGACCCTGGTTTTTGAGGGAGTGGAGAATGAAATACAGTATCGCTTTATTGCTGACAGATATCCCGATGCGCTGATTCAGGGTTGGTATTTTTCTAAGTCACTCACCCGGAGCGAGCTGGCGAAGCGGCTCACCGGCGTCGCGCCGTGACCCGAAACCCGGCGCACCCGTATTTTTTCTGCCCGGGCGTTTCTATTTTATTCGCAAAAACATATAGTCGTCACAATCAGACGGTAGATTACCCTGAAGCACACTCTTATTTGGTTAAAAACGTGAAATTATCCTTACTTTTCCCAGTGGTACTCTTTTTTCTGATCGTTATTTTTGCGCTGTTTATCGACACTCCCGCTTCGCATATTCTGCGAAAAAAATGCATGTGGTCCGATAGCGTGATGCTGAGCTGTCTGGCAAAGCATCAGCATAATGGTTTTTAAGGCAGGTTATTCGTTGCCCCATTGATTGAGGAAGTTCGCAATATCATCAATACGAGCAGCGCGGATCCCGGCCTCCGCGGCCATCTCCTGCTGGGCTTCCTCGCTAATTTCCTCGTTATTCGCTAAACGTGTGAGCAGCAGCTGGAAATAATGAGCCAGCGCGTCGCGCTCTGACTCACCGACCTGCTCTGCGGCTTCCGTCGCGTACTCATCGGCAATGTCATAATATTTCAGTGGGATATCGTTGTTCATCGCAGTCTCTTCTCAAACCTGTATGGGTCAAGTCATGAGTATATCGGACGCCCTGGCTCAACCAAAGCATTGCTTCAGATGAGCAACGCAAGCAGCGCAGCGAGAGCAGGTATGGCCTGCACATACAAAATTTTTCGGCTGGCGGTTACAGAGCCAAATACACCGGCAATTAACACGCAGGTGAGGAAGAAGATGGCCACCTGAATGCCCTTTTCGCCGAGCCAGAGGCTCCAGAGCAAACCTGCCGCCAAAAAACCGTTATACAGGCCCTGATTCGCAGCCAGCACGCGGGTGTCGCGCGCAAAGTCGGGACGCAGGTTAAAGGCCTTGTGCCCGGTTTTGGTGTTCCACAGGAACATTTCTAGTACAAGGATATAGAGATGAATTAACGCAACAACAGTGATAAGAACCGTGGCTAACATCGTGCTGTCTCCCGCGTACAGAGGCAAAAAAAACGGGAACCCTCAGGCTCCCGTTCCGGTATAACCCAGAATCTGGATTACATATTCGCGATAATCGCGTCGCCAAACTCTGAACATTTCAGCAGTTTAGCGCCTTCCATCAGACGTTCGAAATCGTAAGTTACGGTTTTCGCGTTGATCGCGCCTTCCATACCTTTAACGATCAGGTCTGCGGCTTCGAACCATTCCATATGGCGCAGCATCATCTCTGCGGACAGGATGATTGAGCCTGGGTTCACTTTGTCCTGGCCTGCGTATTTTGGCGCAGTGCCGTGGGTCGCTTCGAACAGCGCGCATTCGTCACCGATGTTCGCGCCAGGGGCGATACCGATACCGCCAACCTGAGCGGCCAGGGCGTCAGAGATGTAGTCACCGTTCAGGTTCATACAGGCAATGACGTCGTATTCAGCAGGACGCAGCAGGATCTGCTGCAGGAACGCATCGGCGATCACATCTTTAATGATGATCTCTTTGCCGGTGTTCGGGTTCTTAATTTTCTGCCATGGGCCGCCGTCGATCAGCTCGCCGCCGAACTCTTCGGTCGCCAACTGGTAGCCCCAGTCTTTGAACGCGCCTTCGGTGAACTTCATGATGTTGCCTTTGTGAACCAGGGTCACAGAGTCGCGGTCGTTGGTGATCGCATATTCGATCGCCGCACGCACCAGACGCTTGGTCCCTTCTTCGGAGCACGGCTTAATGCCGATGCCGCAATGTTCAGGGAAGCGAATTTTCTTCACGCCCATCTCTTCGCGCAGGAATTTAATCACTTTTTCTGCATCAGCAGAGTCAGCTTTCCATTCGATACCCGCGTAGATGTCTTCTGAGTTTTCGCGGAAGATAACCATATCGGTCAGTTCAGGATGCTTAACCGGGCTTGGGGTGCCCTGATAGTAACGAACCGGACGCAGACACACGTACAGGTCCAGCTCCTGACGCAGTGCCACGTTCAGGGAACGGATACCGCCGCCAACTGGCGTCGTCAGTGGGCCTTTAATAGCAACGCGGTAGTCGCGGATCAGGTCCAGCGTTTCTGCTGGCAGCCAGACGTCCTGGCCATAAACTTGAGTAGATTTCTCACCGGTGTAAATTTCCATCCAGGAAATTTTACGCTCGCCTTTGTAGGCTTTCTCAACAGCGGCATCAACCACTTTCAGCATTGCCGGGGTAACGTCTACACCGATACCGTCACCTTCGATGAACGGGATAATCGGATTGTGAGGAACGTTAATCTTGCCGTTTTGCAGGGTGATCTTTTTACCTTCCGCCGGAACAACTACTTTGCTTTCCATTAACCTCTCCTTCGAGCGCTTCTGGTTGTTACTGATCTTATGTTAATAAATTGTAATGAGCCCTTCGATAGTACCTGATTGTCCTGCGCCATGAAAGGTCTTCGTTATTAGGCTATAATGCGGCAATTGATAACGCCTGAAAATACCATGAAGAAAACTTCTTTTACAAAACACCGGGTTGAGCGATTCAGCTCGCGACAAGCCACCAGAAGACCGAAAGAAACCCAGCCGACGCGGGTGATTCTGTTTAATAAACCCTACGATGTATTGCCGCAGTTCACCGATGAAGCCGGGCGCAGCACGCTGAAAGATTATATCCCCGTTCAGGGCGTTTATGCGGCCGGGCGACTGGACCGCGACAGCGAGGGACTGTTGGTCTTAACCAACGACGGTGCTTTGCAGGCGAAGCTCACGCAGCCGGGCAAACGTACCGGCAAAATATACTTTGTACAGGTTGAAGGCGAGCCGGATGACGAGACGCTGGCTAAGCTGCGCAACGGCGTGACCTTAAACGATGGTCCAACCCTGCCGGCAGGTATTGAACGCGTGAATGAACCGGAATGGCTGTGGCCGCGCAACCCGCCCATCCGGGAGCGTAAATCGATTCCGACAAGCTGGCTCAAAATCACCCTTTATGAAGGCCGCAACCGTCAGGTTCGGCGCATGACCGCACACGTCGGCTTCCCTACCCTGCGTCTGATTCGCTATGCCATGGGCAATTACACCCTGGAAACGCTGGCAAACGGCGAGTGGCGGGACGTTACCTCTTAAGGAGTTACTATGTTTAAACCTCATGTCACGGTAGCCTGCGTGGTCCACGCCCAGGGTAAATTCCTTGTGGTTGAAGAGAGCATTAATGGCAAAGCGCTGTGGAATCAGCCTGCCGGGCACCTTGAAGCCAATGAAACCTTGCTGCAGGCAGCGAAACGCGAACTGTGGGAAGAGACCGGGATTCACGCTGAGCCCCAGCACTTCATCCGTATGCACCAGTGGATTGCACCCGACAGCACCCCGTTCCTGCGCTTTTTATTTGCCGTTGAGCTTAGCGAAACGTGCGCCACAGCGCCGCAGGATGACGATATCGACCGCTGTCTGTGGGTCACCGCTGACGAGATCCTGAACGCGCCAAACCTGCGCTCGCCGCTGGTTGCGGAAAGCATTCGCTGCTGGCAATCTGCCGGGCGCTTACCGCTCGATGTCATCGGCGCTTTTAACTGGCCGTTTACAGAGGGTGTCAACGGTGGGGGGGCGTGATAGAATACGCCGCCTTGAAGTTCAATGTCGTGAGTATTCCATGTCAGATAACAGCCAGAAAAAAGTAATCGTCGGCATGTCCGGCGGTGTCGATTCCTCCGTTTCCGCCTACCTGTTACAGCAACAGGGCTATAAGGTGGAGGGCCTGTTCATGAAGAACTGGGAGGAAGATGATGGCGAGGAATATTGCACTGCCGCAGCGGATCTTGCCGACGCGCAGGCCGTTTGCGATAAGCTCGGCATTGAACTGCACACCGTTAACTTTGCCGCAGAATACTGGGACAACGTTTTTGAACTGTTCCTTGAAGAGTACAAAGCCGGCCGCACGCCAAACCCGGATATTCTGTGCAACAAAGAGATCAAATTTAAAGCCTTCCTGGAATTCGCCGCGGAAGATCTGGGCGCAGACTTTATTGCGACCGGTCACTACGTGCGTCGTGCAGATGTGAATGGCAAAAGCCAGCTGCTGCGCGGCCTGGACGGCAACAAAGATCAAAGCTACTTCCTCTATACGCTGAGCCACGAGCAAATCGCCCAGAGCCTGTTCCCGGTCGGCGAGCTGGAAAAGCCGCAGGTGCGTAAAATCGCTGAAGAGCTGGACCTGATCACCGCGAAGAAGAAAGACTCTACCGGTATCTGCTTCATCGGCGAACGTAAGTTCCGCGATTTCCTGGGTCGTTACCTGCCTGCACAGCCGGGTAAAATTGTTACCGTCGACGGCGAAGAGATTGGCCAGCATCAGGGGCTGATGTACCACACCTTAGGCCAGCGTAAAGGTCTGGGTATCGGCGGGACCAAAGAAGGTAGCGAAGATCCGTGGTACGTCGTCGACAAAGATGTCGAAAACAATATTCTGGTTGTTGCTCAGGGTCACGACCATCCGCGTCTGATGTCCGTTGGCCTTATCGCGCAGCAGCTGCACTGGGTCGATCGTGAGCCGCTAAAAGGCACGCTGCGCTGCACGGTGAAAACACGTTACCGTCAGACTGACATTCCTTGCACCATTACCGCGCTCGATGACGATCGCATTGACGTGCGTTTCGACGAGCCGGTCGCCGCCGTTACTCCGGGTCAGTCTGCTGTCTTCTACAGCGGTGAAATCTGCCTGGGCGGCGGGATCATTGAACAGCGTCTGCCGCTGCCCGCTGTTTAACACGATTGCACACATAAAGGAGACCGTGTGGCGAAGAACTACTATGACATCACCCTGGCACTGGCAGGAATTTGCCAGTCAGCCCGTCTGGTGCAACAGCTGGCACATCAGGGTCACTGCGACGCTGATGCCCTGCACGTTTCACTCAACAGCGTTATCGACCTCAACCCCGGCTCAACCTTGGGCGTGTTCGGCGGCAGTGAAACCAATCTTCGTCTCGGTCTTGAAACCCTGCTTGGCGTGCTCAACGCCAGCAGCCGTCAGGGGTTAAACGCAGAGCTGACCCGCTACACGCTAAGCCTGATGGTGCTGGAACGTAAGCTGAGCGCGGCGAAAGGCGCGCTCAACACCCTGGGCGATCGCATTGCCGGGCTACAGCGTCAGCTCGACCATTTTGACCTGCAGTCCGAAACGCTGCTGAGCGCCATGGCTGGCATTTATGTTGACGTCATCAGCCCGCTGGGCCCGCGTATTCAGGTTACCGGCTCCCCTGCTGTGCTGCAAAGCCCACAGGTACAGGCAAAGGTACGCGCTTCTCTGCTGGCAGGGATCCGCGCCGCCGTGCTGTGGCATCAGGTTGGCGGTGGCCGCCTGCAGTTAATGTTTTCTCGTAATCGCCTGACTACTCAGGCAAAACAAATTCTTGCTCATTGTTAACCTCCCGGAGTTGCGAATTATGGAATTATCCTCACTGACCGCCGTATCCCCTGTCGATGGACGCTACGGCGATAAAGTCAGCGCGCTGCGCGGGATCTTCAGCGAATATGGTTTGCTGAAGTTCCGTGTTCAGGTTGAAGTACGCTGGCTGCAAAAGCTGGCCGCCCAGGCAGCAATCAAGGAAGTTCCTGCTTTTGACGCCCAGGCAAACGATTACCTCGATAAAATCGTTGCCGACTTCAACGAAGAAGATGCTGCGCGCATTAAAACCATTGAGCGCACCACCAACCATGACGTAAAAGCGGTTGAGTATTTCCTGAAAGAGAAAGTGGAAAGCGTTCCTGCGCTGCATGCGGTGTCCGAGTTCATTCACTTCGCCTGTACCTCTGAAGACATCAACAACCTGTCGCACGCCCTGATGCTCTCCGCCGCACGCAAAGACGTGGTGCTGCCTTACTGGCGTAAAATCATCGACGCGGTGAAAGCGCTGTCCGTGGAATACCGCGATATCCCGCTGCTTTCCCGTACCCACGGTCAGCCAGCCACCCCATCCACGATGGGTAAAGAGATGGCGAACGTGGCGTACCGTATGGAGCGTCAGTACCGTCAGCTGGAGCAGGTTGAGATCCTCGGCAAAATCAACGGTGCGGTCGGTAACTATAACGCCCACATCGCCGCGTACCCGGAAGTTGACTGGCACCAGTTCAGCGAAGAGTTCGTGACCTCGCTGGGCATTCAGTGGAACCCGTACACCACCCAGATCGAGCCGCATGACTATATTGCGGAGCTGTTTGACTGCATCGCGCGCTTCAACACTATTCTGATCGACTTCGATCGTGACGTGTGGGGCTACGTCGCGCTGAACCACTTCAAACAGAAAACCATCGCCGGTGAGATCGGCTCGTCAACCATGCCGCACAAAGTGAACCCAATCGACTTCGAAAACTCCGAAGGCAACCTGGGTCTGGCAAATGCCGTGCTGCAGCATATGGCAAGCAAACTTCCGGTATCCCGCTGGCAGCGCGACCTGACCGACTCCACCGTGCTGCGTAACCTGGGCGTGGGCATTGGCTACGCGCTGATCGCTTATCAGTCCACCCTGAAAGGCGTGAGCAAGCTGGAAGTGAACCGCGATCGTCTGCTGGACGAGCTGGATCACAACTGGGAAGTTCTGGCAGAGCCTATTCAGACCGTGATGCGTCGTTACGGTATCGAAAAACCGTATGAAAAACTGAAAGAGCTGACCCGCGGCAAGCGCGTTGACGCCGAAGGGATGAAACAGTTTATCGACGGTCTGGCCCTGCCAGAAGAAGAGAAAACGCGCCTGAAAGCGATGACCCCTGCGAACTACATTGGCCGTGCCATCACTATGGTCGACGAGCTGAAGTAACGTCCCCTCCCCCCTTTCCACCCGGAAAGGGGGTTGCTTTTCCCCGGTTTACTCAATGTTTATCCCCACAGCAACATAATCAGCGTTAAACTATTCATACTATTAATTCTGGGAGAAAAGATGATGCGCGTACTGGTTGTTGAGGATAACGCATTGCTACGCCATCACCTGAAGGTTCAGCTTCAGGAGATGGGACATCAGGTGGACGATGCTGAAGATGCAAAAGAAGCCGATTATTATCTCAATGAACACCTGCCGGATATCGCCATCGTCGATTTAGGGTTGCCTGATGAAGACGGCCTGTCGTTAATTCGTCGCTGGCGCAGCCATGATGTTTCCCTGCCGGTTCTGGTTCTGACCGCCCGTGAAGGCTGGCAGGATAAGGTCGAAGTGCTCAGTGCGGGTGCAGACGATTACGTCACCAAGCCGTTTCATATTGAAGAGGTGGCGGCGCGCATGCAGGCGCTGTTACGCCGCAACAGCGGGCTGGCTTCACAGGTTATTTCCATCCCACCTTTCCAGGTCGATCTCTCCCGCCGGGAATTAGCGATCAACGACGAAGTGATCAAGCTAACCGCCTTCGAATACACCATCATGGAAACGCTGATCCGTAACAGCGGCAAGGTGGTGAGCAAAGATTCCTTAATGCTCCAGCTTTATCCTGACGCCGAACTGCGCGAGAGCCATACCATCGATGTGCTGATGGGACGACTGCGTAAGAAAATTCAGGCGCAGTACCCACAGGATGTGATTACCACCGTCCGTGGCCAGGGCTACCTGTTCGAATTACGCTAAATGAGACGGATTTTGCGCCATATCTTGCCCCTCTCGCTGCGGGTACGTTTTTTACTGGCAACGGCCGCCGTTGTGCTGGTGCTGTCGCTATCGTACGGCATGGTCGCCCTGGTGGGCTACAGCGTCAGCTTTGATAAAACGACCTTTCGCCTGTTGCGTGGTGAAAGCAATTTGTTTTATACCCTGGCGAAGTGGGAAAACAACAAAATCACCGTCGAAATGCCGGAAAACCTGAACCAGCAGAGTCCTACCCTGGCCCTGATTTATGACGAAAAGGGCAAGTTGCTCTGGGCACAGCGGGATATTCCCTGGCTGGTCAAAAGCATTCGCCCGGAGTGGCTTAAAACTAACGGATTTCACGAAATTGAAGCCGATCTCAACACCACCAGCTCGCTGATCCGTGAAGATCGCTCCCTGCAGCAAAAACTCAACGAGATCCGCGCGGATGATGCCGAAACGGAAATGACGCACTCCGTTGCGATTAACCTCTATCCGGCGACGCTGAACATGCCGCAGCTGACCATCGTGGTGATCGACACCATCCCGGTCGAGCTGAAGCATTCTTATATGGTCTGGAGCTGGTTCATTTACGTTCTGGCTGCGAATCTGCTGCTGGTGATCCCGCTGCTGTGGGTGGCGGCGTGGTGGAGCTTACGCCCCATTGAATCACTGGCGAAAGAGGTTCGCGAGCTGGAGGAACATCATCGCGAGAAGCTTAATCCGGAAACCACCCGCGAGCTCACCAGCCTGGTGCGTAACCTCAACCGCCTGTTGAAAAGCGAACGCGAGCGCTATGATAAATACCGTACAACCCTTACCGATCTTACCCACAGCCTGAAAACGCCGCTGGCCGTCATGCAGAGTACCCTGCGGTCAATGCGCAGCTCAAAGCTGAGCGTCGATGATGCCGAGCCGGTGATGCTGGAACAGATCAGCCGTATTTCCCAGCAAATTGGCTATTATCTGCACCGCGCCAGTATGCGCTCAGGCAGCGCGCTGCTGAGCCGGGAACTGCATCCGGTGGCACCGCTTCTGGATAACCTCACGTCCGCCCTCAACAAGGTGTATCAGCGTAAAGGGGTGAACATCAGCCTCGATATCTCGCCTGAGATAAGCTTTGTTGGTGAGAAAAATGATTTCATGGAAGTGATGGGTAACCTGCTGGATAACGCCTGCAAATACTGCCTGGAGTTTGTGGAAGTGTCGGCACGCCAGACGGATAACGAACTGCATATTATCGTTGAGGACGATGGCCCGGGGATCCCGCGCAATAAACGTGATGTGGTGTTCGACCGCGGTCAACGCGCCGATACGCTGCGTCCCGGTCAGGGCGTTGGGCTCGCAGTCGCCCGGGAAATTGTCGACCAGTACGACGGAAAAATCGAAACCAGCGAAAGTTTGCTGGGCGGGGCCAGAATGGAGGTCATTTTTGCTCGTCAGCAGCCCACATCGAACGATAGTTAACCCGTTATGTGAAAAATGCGAGGATCTCGCAGCCGGGGGGCCGAGCTTCCGTTATAATCCGAGTCAGTAAGAGCCTGCGGAATAAAAAAATATGGATTATCACTTAACACTTAACTGGCCCGAGTTTATTGAACGTTACTGGCAAAAGCGCCCGGTGGTTCTTAAACGCGGGTTCAGCAATTTTGTCGACCCCATCTCGCCTGACGAACTGGCCGGTCTGGCCATGGAAAACGAAGTCGACAGCCGTCTGGTCAGCCACCAGGACGGGAAATGGCAGGTTAGCCACGGTCCTTTCGAAAGCTACGATCACCTCGGTGAAAACAACTGGTCGCTGCTGGTGCAGGCGGTCAACCACTGGCATGAGCCCACCGCCGCATTAATGCGCCCGTTCCGTGCCCTGCCTGACTGGCGAATGGACGATCTGATGATCTCCTTCTCCGTGCCGGGCGGCGGCGTAGGCCCGCATCTGGACCAGTACGACGTGTTTATCATCCAGGGAACGGGCCGCCGCCGCTGGCGCGTGGGCGAAAAAGTGCCAATGAAACAGCACTGCCCGCATCCGGACCTGCTTCAGGTTGATCCTTTTGAAGGGATCATCGACGAAGAGCTGGAGCCGGGCGATATTCTCTACATTCCGCCGGGATTCCCTCACGAAGGTTACTCCCTGGAAAACTCGCTCAACTACTCCGTCGGCTTCCGCGCGCCAAGCGGCCGCGAGATGATCAGCGGATTTGCCGACTATGTTCTGCAGCGCGAGCTGGGCAGCTACCGTTATAGCGATCCGGACGTGCCTGCGCGCGAGCATCCGGCGGATATCCTGCCCGCAGAGCTGGATAAGCTGCGCGGCATGATGCTGGATCTGATCAACGAACCGGAACATTTCCGTCAGTGGTTTGGTGAGTTTATCAGCCAGTCTCGCCATGAGCTTGACGTTGCGCCACCAGAGCCGCCTTATCAGGCCGACGAGATTTATGATGCCCTTCAGCAGGGCGATAAGCTGGTACGTCTGGGCGGGTTGCGCGTGCTGCGCATTGGTGAAGAGGTCTTCGTTAACGGCGAGAAGCTGGATTCCCCGCACCGTCCGGCGCTGGAAGCCATTGCCAGCCATCTGGTGTTGACTGCCGAGACCTTTGGCGATGCGCTGGAAGACCCGTCCTTCCTCGCGATGCTGGCCGCGCTGGTCAACAGCGGGTACTGGTTCTTTGAGGACTGAGTCGTAAGCATTTGCCGGGTGGCGGCTACGCCTTACCCGGCCTACATTCAGATCGTAGGCCGGGTAAGCGCAGCGCCACCCGGCGTTTTTATCGCCGCTCACCCGCCACAAAATCCTCGATCTCTCCGGCCCAGTCGACCGGATACAACCCTTTCTGCACATCCCGATGAAACGTTGAATACGGCCAGTCGCTGACCTTACTGACATAGCCATGTTTCACCGGATTGATGTAGATGTAATCCACATGCCGACGGTAGTCCTCTTCGTTACGGACGGTGTGCTCCCAGAAGCGTGGCTGCCAGATATGGCGCATGTCGATGTTGCGGCTGAATGTCTTTTTGATGTCGCGCCAGCGAGCGGAAAAATCACTGTCTCCTTCCGGCAAGGTCCAGATACAGTGCATATGTTCAGGAAGGATGACCCAGGCATTGATTGTAAAAGGCTTTGCACGTTTAACCGCAGCAGTTGCGGCACGGATGCTATCGATATGACGGGTAAGCAAATCGCTCTGACGGTTTTGCAGATTAACGGTAAAAAACCAGGCGCCGCCGGGAACGTAGTGGCGACGATAGTTTGACATGGGCGCTCCTTGCCTTAATGCCGGGTGGCGGCTTCGCCTTACCCGGCCTACATTCCGATCGTAGGCCCGGTAAGCGAAGCGCCACCGGGCAATGTTTTATCGCTTCGCAGTTAACTCCGCTATCCGCACAATCACCTTCACCGCCTTTTCCATGCCTTCGAGGGTGACGAATTCATGTTTACCATGGTAGTTATATCCTCCGGTAAACAGATTCGGGCACGGTAATCCCATGAATGAAAGCTGCGAACCGTCGGTTCCGCCGCGAATCGGTTTTAATTCCGGTTCAATGTCGCAGTCGCGCATGGCCTGCTGGGCAATATCAAGAATATGCGGATGGGCCATCACCTTCTCACGCATATTGTAATAGCTGTCTTCAATGATCAGCTCGATATAGCAGTCAGGATGTAACCCTTTGCCCACTTTCTTCGCAATTTCCATCATCTTGCGCTTACGCGCCTCAAAAGCTTTGCGATCGAAATCGCGGATGATGTAGTGCATCTGCGCGCTGTCCACGGTGCCTTTAATGCTGGTCAGATGATAGAAACCTTCATACCCTTCGGTCTGTTCAGGGCTCTCTTCCGCCGGGACTTCCGCATGAATTCGCGACGCCAGCGATAAGGCGTTCACCATCACGCCTTTCGCCGAACCGGGGTGAACATTGTTGCCGACAATTTTGATCGTGACGGACGCGGCATTGAAGTTTTCATACTCCAGTTCACCGACGCCGCCGCCGTCAACGGTATAGGCCCACTGCGCGTTGAAGGCTTCCACGTCGAAATGTTTCGCGCCTTTACCGACCTCTTCGTCCGGCGTAAAGGCCACGCGTATATCCCCGTGCGGGATATTTTTCTCTTTCAGCACGGCCAGCGCCGTCATGATTTCGGCTATACCGGCTTTGTCATCGGCACCCAGCAGCGTTTTTCCGTCGGTGGTGATCAGCGTCTGGCCCAGCAGCTGGTGCAGCACCGGGAACATCACGGGAGAGAGCACTTCGTCACCAATGCCCAGCGCAATGTCGCCGCCGCGGTAGTTTTCAACAATCTGCGGGTTCACATGCTTACCGCTAAAATCCGGAGAGGTGTCGACATGGGAGATAAAGCCAATCGCGGGAATGTCGCCCGGGACATTCGCCGGCAGCCTTGCCATCACAGTGCCTTTCTCGCTTAACGTGACGTTGACCAGCCCCATGGCGTCAAGCTGCTCTTTAAGCAGGTTTAATAGCTTCCACTGGCCTTCGGTGCTCGGCACCTGGCGAACACCCGGTTTAGATTGGGTATCCAGCGAAACGTACTGTAAAAAACGCTCAAGTAATTTATCCATGCAGTCACCCTCACTTTTTGTGACAACATTATCAATAAGCATCAAAACGCAAATATTGCGTCAGGTCACTTTTATCCCGCAAACGAGAATATTTTCCGTTTATATCGTTATACGTAAGTAAATGTAGCTTATGAATCAGTGACAAGGATTGGCGATCGCAGGGGATTGCCGTAGAATGTCCGCCCTCATTACGAGTCACCAAGGTGGTTACACACAAACCCCGCTTCAGTCTGCTGCCTGAGGCGTCTATATGGGACAGCGCAAAAATTGAATACACAATCCCGTTCACGTTCGCCGCTGGTGAAACTGGAACGAATTCGTAAAAGTTTTGATGGTAAAGACGTCATTTCCGACCTCAATCTCACCATCAATGACGGTGAGTTTCTTACGCTGCTTGGCCCCTCTGGCTGCGGCAAAACAACCGTACTGCGCCTTATCGCCGGGCTGGAAAGCGTCGATAACGGCCATATCCATCTTGAAAACCAGGACATCACGCGGGTTCCCGCTGAAGATCGCCACGTCAACACCGTCTTTCAGAGCTATGCCCTGTTCCCGCACATGACCGTGTTTGAGAACGTGGCGTTTGGCCTGCGGATGCAAAAAACCCCGGCGAATGAGATCGAACCGCGCGTCACTGAAGCCCTGCGCATGGTGCAGCTTGAGACGTTTGCCCAGCGTAAACCCCATCAGCTTTCCGGCGGCCAGCAGCAGCGTGTGGCCATCGCCCGCGCCGTGGTCAACAAGCCTCGCCTGCTCTTGCTGGATGAATCCCTCTCCGCGCTGGATTACAAGCTGCGCAAGCAGATGCAGAACGAACTCAAGGCCCTGCAGCGCAAGCTCGGCATTACCTTCGTCTTCGTCACCCACGACCAGGAAGAGGCCCTGACCATGTCCGACCGCATCGTGGTGATGCGTGACGGCAAAATCGAGCAGGACGGCACGCCGCGTGAAATTTACGAAGAGCCGAAAAACCTGTTTGTGGCCAGCTTCATTGGTGAGATCAACCTCTTCAACGCCACGGTGATTGAACGTCTGGACGACCAGCGCGTGCGGGCCAACGTTGAAGGTCGCGAGTGCAATATCACGGTGAATTTCCCGGTCGAAAAGGGACAAAAGCTTAACGTTCTGCTGCGCCCGGAAGATCTGCGCGTCGACGAAATTCACGGCAACACCGAGGCCGAAGGACTGATCGGCTATATTCGCGAGCGCAACTACAAAGGGATGACGCTGGAATCCGTCGTCGAGCTGGAGAACGGCAAAATGGTGATGGTCAGCGAGTTCTTTAACGAGGACGACCCTGACTTTGACCACTCTCTCGACCAGAAAATGGTTATCAACTGGGTAGAAAGCTGGGAGGTTGTGCTGGCTGATGAAGAACACAAGTAAGTTCCAGAATGTGGTGATTGCCACGATCGTCGGTTGGCTTGTGCTCTTTGTCTTTTTACCCAACCTGATGATCGTCGCCACCAGCTTCCTGACTCGCGACGATACAAACTTCGTGAAGCTGGTCTTTACGCTGGATAACTACGCGCGCCTGCTCGATCCGCTCTATTTTGACGTGCTGCTGCACTCGCTCAATATGGCGCTGATTGCCACCGTTGCCTGTCTGGTGCTGGGCTACCCTTTTGCGTGGTTTCTGGCGAAACTGCCGCAGAAGGTGCGCCCGCTGCTGCTGTTTTTACTGATTGTGCCGTTCTGGACAAACTCGCTGATTCGCATCTACGGGCTGAAAATTTTCCTCAGCACCAAAGGCTATCTCAACGCGTTTCTGCTGTGGCTGGGGGTGATTGATACCCCAATACGCATCATGTTTACCCCGAGCGCGGTGATTGTGGGCCTGGTCTATATCCTGCTGCCGTTTATGGTGATGCCGCTCTACTCCAGTATTGAGAAGCTGGATAAACCGCTGCTGGAAGCGGCAAAAGATCTGGGTGCCAACAAGCTTCAGACGTTTATCCGCATTATCATCCCGCTGACCATGCCCGGCATTATCGCGGGGTGTCTGCTGGTGATGCTCCCGGCGATGGGCCTGTTCTACGTGTCTGACCTGATGGGCGGCGCGAAAAACCTGCTGATTGGGAATGTGATTAAAAGTCAGTTCCTCAACATTCGCGACTGGCCGTTCGGATCCGCGACCAGCATTACGCTGACCGTGGTGATGGGGCTGATGCTGCTGGTCTACTGGCGCGCGTCACGGCTGCTGAACAAGAAGGTGGAACTCGAATGATCGGTCGACTGCTTCGCGGCGGTTTTATGACCGCTATTTACGCTTACCTTTATATCCCGATTATCATTTTGATCGTGAACTCGTTTAACAGCTCGCGCTTCGGCATCAGCTGGCAGGGCTTTACCACCGACTGGTATAGCCTGCTGATGAACAATGATAGCCTGCTGCAGGCGGCGCAGCACTCGCTGACGATGGCGATTTTCTCCGCCACCTTCGCCACGCTGATTGGCTCACTGACCGCCGTGGCGCTGTATCGCTATCGCTTTCGCGGCAAACCGTTCGTCAGCGGCATGCTGTTTGTGGTGATGATGTCACCGGACATCGTGATGGCCATTTCGCTGCTGGTGCTGTTTATGCTGCTGGGCGTGCAGCTTGGCTTCTGGTCACTGCTGTTCTCGCATATCACCTTCTGCCTGCCGTTTGTGGTGGTGACGGTCTTTGCACGCCTGAAGGGGTTCGACGTGCGCATGCTGGAGGCGGCGAAAGATTTGGGTGCCAGCGAGATGACCATTCTGCGCAAAATCATCCTGCCGCTGGCGATGCCCGCCGTCGCGGCGGGATGGCTGCTCAGCTTCACGTTGTCGATGGATGACGTGGTGGTTTCCTCCTTCGTGACGGGACCGAGCTACGAAATACTGCCACTGAAAATTTACTCAATGGTAAAAGTCGGCGTCTCGCCTGAGGTGAACGCGCTGGCGACCATTCTGCTGGTGTTCTCGCTGGTGCTGGTCATTGCCAGCCAGCTTATTGCTCGTGATAAAACAAAATCTCAGGGGACAATGAAATGAAAAAAATGCTCGCCGCTGCGGCACTAGTACTTGGCATGGGTGCCGCACACGCCGATGACGGCAAAACGCTCTACTTCTACAACTGGACCGAGTACGTGCCGCCGGGCCTGCTGGAACAGTTCACGAAGGAGACGGGTATCAAGGTTATCTACTCGACCTACGAGTCGAATGAAACCATGTACGCCAAGCTGAAAACGTACAAAGACGGCGCGTACGATCTGGTCGTTCCTTCCACCTATTTTGTCGACAAAATGCGCAAAGAGGGGATGATTCAGAAGATCGATAAAACGAAGCTAACCCATTTTTCAAACCTCGATCCGGAGATGCTCAACAAGCCATTCGATCCCAATAACGACTACTCTATTCCGTATATCTGGGGCGCGACCGCAATTGGCGTCAACGGCGATGCCCTCGATCCGAAAACGGTGACCAGCTGGGCCGACCTGTGGAAACCGGAATACAAAGGGAGCCTGCTGTTAACCGACGACGCGCGTGAAGTGTTCCAGGTGGCGCTGCGCAAGCTGGGCTACTCAGGCAACACGACGGATCCAAAAGAGATTGAAGCGGCGTATAACGAGCTGAAAAAGCTGATGCCTAACGTGGCGGCGTTCAACTCAGATAACCCGGCAAACCCGTATATGGAAGGTGAAGTGAATCTGGGAATGGTGTGGAACGGCTCCGCGTACGTGGCCCGCCAGGCCGGCACGCCGCTTGAGGTGGTCTGGCCGAAGGAAGGCGGGATCTTCTGGATGGATAGCCTCGCCATCCCTGCCAACGCGAAAAACGTGGACGGTGCGATGAAGCTGATTAACTTCCTGCTGCGCCCGGACGTGGCGAAACAGGTTGCCGAGACGATTGGCTACCCGACGCCAAACCTGGCCGCGCGCAAGCTGCTGAAGCCGGAAGTGGCTAACGATAAATCGCTTTATCCGGATGCCCAGACCATCAGCAAAGGTGAATGGCAGAATGACGTCGGCGACGCCAGCCGACTCTACGAAGAGTATTACCAAAAATTAAAAGCGGGCCGATAAACGGTGACGCGCGCTTCCTCACGCCGCCTGGACGGCGTGAGGAAGGATTAACTGGCCGCATTTTCCCCAGCCCAGATCGTTGCCTTTCTCATCGCCTCCACCACGTCCTCATCGGACAGACCCAGCGCCTGACGGATTCGGGTTGCTTCGTCCCACTGCTGCTGTTCATAGTAACGGCAAAGGCTGATCATATCGGCTAACCGTCCCTCCTGATGGCACAGCGCGTTACTCACACTCTGCGGCACCGCAATTTGCTTCATCAGCTCTGCCATCGGCAGCTCAAGCAGGGTATCGAGCAGTGAAAACAGGCCGCACATGAATGCATTTTCAGCCAGCGTCGGTTCGTTGATGGTCTCTGCAATCAGCTCGCAGAACTTACCGCGCATCATGCTCAACGGATAAAGCTCGCTGACGGTGTCATTGCCCGCGCTTGCCAGGACCACGACGGCAACAAACCGCCTCAGCTGGTTTTCTCCGAGGTATCTGAGCACCTCACTCAGGGTTAACTTGCTGAAATTACAGGCACCGATATGCTTAAATGCGGTGTGCTTCATGTAGCGCATGATTTTCCAGGACAGCGTCAGATCGGTTTTTATCAACGACTCGATAATGCGAAAATCAGGTTTATTGCGCCCAACTTCCATTTGCAGGCGGAAAATCGCCAACTGGTTTTGCGATAGCCGTTTATATTTAATGACCTCAGGACGGCAGAAAAAATAGCCCTGAAATAGAGAAAAACCTTCTTGCCTGTATTGTTCGAATTCCTCTTTAGTCTCAATTTTTTCAGCGAGATATTTAATATGCCCGGTCAGATTATTACGTTCTTTCAGATACGCTTTAATTTGCGCTAAGGAATAATTTCTGACATCGAATTTCAGTATCGAAATATAGGGTAAAAAAGCATCCCATTCAGGTGCAAGGGTGAAATCATCAAGCGCAAACTGATAGCCGTGCGCATTCATCTCCTTGACGGCCTGCAGCAGCTCTGCCCCCGGCACCGCATCTTCAAGGATCTCAATGACCACGCTCTCTTTATCGAGCGCTTCACCACTGCGGTCGATGACCATTCTTGACGGGAAATTAATAAACGACGTATGTGTGCCTGCGATGCGCTGGGACGGCACGCATAAAAACTGGTCCGATATCATTCTGGATGTGGCATATTCCGCCGACACATCCGGAAAACGGTTTGTCATCCCATCTCTGAAAAGCAGCTCATAGGCCACCGTCTTCATCTCAGGGTTAAAAATGGGTTGTCGCGCGATAAATCCGTACATATCCCATCCTCCTCTACAACTTTATATTTATTAGCATCCTCTTTCTACACCACGATAACGAGCATTATCGAGCGCTATTTTGATTGAATGCACAAAATAAAAGCATCCACACTAATTAACGGGATTTAATATTATGGAAATTTAAATTAAATATTTCCGGCGCTCTACAGAAAGAGGACGAAATATCCGATAAGTACTGAGTGCCTGCCCGACATGCACGCCTTACGGGAGATGAGAATGAAAGACGCCATGGTCCGGAAACAAAAAATAAGAGTCAAGACGTTGATGCTATTGTCCATTTTCCTCACCGTGACGGTGGGCTTTACGGCAACGATCGGGTTTATGATGTGGCAGTGGATGGCGCAGCAGGAGGTTCTGGCCAAAAAGCATATTCGTCAAATTGCCGAGGTGCAATCCTTGCACGTCAGCAAACAGCTGGATTCTGCCCTGGCTGCCGCCCGGGATATGGGCAACAGCGCCCTGGCGCTGCGCGAGGCGGGCGTGAGCGATCGTCAGAGCCTTAATCAGCTGCTCATCCACTACCTCTCCGCTCACCCACAGTTTCTCTCCATGTCGATGGCCTTTGAGCCCAACGCGTTCGACGATAAAGATGCCACCCTGGCCGGTCAAAGCGGTGAAGATCCTGCCGGGCGTTACGCCCGCTACGTCGACCGCGACGCCACCGGCAAACCGGCATTACACCTGCTGACGGATATCGAAACGCCCGGTAGTGGAGATTACTATCTGCTGCCGAAACAACGGCATAAAGACGTGATCATCGAGCCCTATATTTACCCCTACAACGGCGTAGACGTGATGCTCACCTCGATTGCCGCCCCCATCATGCGTGACGGTCAGTTCCTGGGGTCGGTCACCTCTGACTTCTCCCTGGCTACCCTGCAATCTACGATCGGGGCGATTAAACCGTGGAACGGCACAGGCTACGCCCTGCTCCTTTCAGCCGGTAACAACGTGGTGTCCAGCCCGGACAAACGAGCGGCAGGCAAGCCTTACGCGGGCCAGATTGCGGGTCATGAGGTTATACGAGCTAACGATCCGCTGCTGAAGGAAGAGGTGTTTATCACCTGGCAGGAGATCGCCGTCGGTAACAGCCAGACGCCGTGGAAGCTCGCCATTGTCACCCCGGTCAGCGAAGTCATGGCCGAAGCGCGCGCATTTTTACTGAAAGCCATCGTCCTGATGGTGTTAAGCATCGTTGCGGTGAGTCTGGTGATGGCTCAGATCTTTACCCGCAAAGTTGACCGTCCGGTTGGAGGGGAGCCTTCGGAGGCCGCGGGGATCGCCCTGGCCGTTGCCCGGGGGGATCTGAACAACACCATCCCGGTTCGCTCCGGGGATACCCACAGCATTTTTTATGCCCTGCACACCATGCAGACGCAGCTCAAGCGCATCGTCGGCAACATCAGCGAGGCCAGCCATTCCGTGCACGGCGGCACCAGCGAAATTTCGGCGGGCAACCTTGACCTCGCCTCACGTACCGAAGAACAGGCGGCGGCAATTGTTGAAACGGCAGCCAGCATGGAGGAGATTTCGGTCACGGTTAAGAATAACGCCGACAACGCGCACAAGGCCACCACGCTGACCGATCGCGCCGCGAGCCTCGCCGGGCATGGCGAAACGCTGGTGAACGACGTGGTCGTTGTGATCGGAGAGATTGATGAGAGCGCGCGTAAGATCGGTGAGATTAACAGCATCGTCGACGGCATCGCCTTCCAGACCAATATCCTGGCGCTGAATGCTGCCGTTGAGGCGGCGCGCGCGGGCGAACAGGGGCGCGGCTTTGCGGTAGTCGCAGGGGAAGTGCGCAATCTTGCCCAGCGAAGCGCTAACGCGGCAAAAGAGATCTCTCAATTGATTGCCGAGTCCTCAGGCCGCGTCAGCAAAGGCGTTGAGCTGGTCAATGAAACCGGCGTGATGATGAAGCAGGTGATTGAGGCGGTGTCGCACGTGCATCTGGTCATCAACGATATTGTTCAGGCGCTGGACGAGCAGAATCGGGGGATTAGCCAGGTCAGCACCGCCGTGAATCAGATGGACAGCACCACCCAGCAGAACGCCTCTTTGGTTCAGCAGATCTCTGCGGCGGCGCTCTCACTGGATGAGCAGGCTAAATCGCTGGAGAAGACGCTGGCGTTCTTTCATTCATAAATAATAAGGCACCCGCAGGACGGGTGCCTTTTCACGCGATTGCCGTTACAGCCCCTTCAGGAGCTTGTCGACAAACTCCGGAACGACCGCGCTTGCCAGGCCATAGTGTTTCTCTTCAAACTCGCTGCCCACCTGACTGGGTTCGAGGTTGAGTTCTACCGTATGCGCACCGTGCAGTCGCGCTTCGTGAACAAACCCCGCAGCCGGGTAAACATGGCCGGATGTGCCAATCGCGATAAATACGTCAGCCATGGCCAGCGCGCTGTAGATCTCATCCATGCCCAGCGGCATTTCGCCAAACCAGACCACGTGCGGTCGCAGGCGCGACGGGAACTGGCAGCAGTGGCATTTATCCTCTGGCAACACATCCTCTTTCCAGTCCAGAACCTGACCGCTCCAGGCGCAGCGAACTTTGAGCAGCTCGCCGTGCATATGGATGATGTTTTTGTTGCCGGCACGCTCGTGCAGGTTGTCGATATTCTGCGTCACCAGCAGAAAACGATCGCCCAGCGCCTCTTCCAGCTTCGCCAGCGCCAGATGCGCGGCATTCGGGGCAATCTCTGGCTGGAGAAGCTGGCGACGGCGGGCATTGTAGAATGCCTGCACGAGATCCGGATCGCGGGCAAAGCCCTCCGGCGTGGCGACATCCTCCACGCGGTGCTCTTCCCACAACCCGTCCGCCGCGCGGAAGGTTCGAATTCCTGACTCGGCGGAGATCCCCGCCCCGGTCAGCACCACCACTCTGGGTTTATCCATCGCTTCTGGCATCATTCTGTCTCTGAAAAAGATCCGCTGGCGCAAGCGCTCACGTAAGCGGCGTTTATTTTTGCGAAAACGGCTGAGTCGACCCTGGCGACGCGACAGCATAGAAACCTCGTAAACTAATCGGTGAGATGAAGGAATGCGGCTCCGCGCATGCCTCCTGCGTCCCCGTGTCGCGCGCGTTCAATACGCGGCACGCGGGCAACCGGCAATAAATGTCGGGGCAAACGCCCGGACAACCGTTCCGTAATCGCGGTAAAGTTTGAAAGCCCTCCCCCTATCACCAGCAGATCCGGGTCAACGATGGTGAGAATATTTCCCAGACATACCGCCAGCAGATCCAGATAGCGCTCGACGTGCTCACGCGCCTGCGCATCACCTTGCTCCCACAGGGTAATGATTTGAGGGGCCTCAAGTTTCTGATGATAGAAGTGTTCGTAAAGCCATGCAAACCCGCGGCCGGAGAGATAGTTTTCAATACAGCCGTGCTGGCCGCAGCCGCAGCGGGTCAGCGGAAAATCACGCCCGACGACGTCCAGCGCGTCCACCGGCAGGCGGATATGGCCAAACTCCCCGGTGATGTAGCTGCGCCCGGTGATGGGCTTCCCCTTGATCACAATCCCCCCGCCGACGCCGGTGCCGAGGATCAGCCCCATCACCAGCGGATAGTGACGGAATTCATCGTCCCAGGCTTCTGAGAGGGCAAAGCAGTTGGCATCGTTGTCTAAACGCACGTCGCGTTCAAGGAGGGCAGAGAGATCGGCGCGCAGCGGTTTGCCGCTGGCAGCAGGCACGTTAGCGGCATACAGCGTGCCGTCGTCGGTTTCGGGCATCCCCGGAATGCCAATGCCGACGCTGCCTTTGACGCCAAAGCGTTCATCAGCCTGCGCCACCAGCGCGGCAATGGCGGTTAAAAACGCGTCGTAGCTTTCGCGCGGCGTGGGAACGCGGGTTTCCCACTGCAGCTTAAGGTCTTTATCAAACACGCCGAGCGCAATCTTGGTGCCGCCAATATCAAATCCGTAATACATAACGCATTCCTCTTTTAACCTGGCGGCCCGAAAGCCGCTAGATCATGACGTAATTACTGGCCACTTAATACCCTCGCCGGATCAATTCGGCTTGCGCGACGCGCCGGATACCAGCTTGCCAGCAGACTCAGTAAAAGTGCTGTAACCAGCACATAAAAAACGTCCAGCCAGTGCAGTTCAGACGGCAGGAAGTCAATAAAATAGATGTCACCCGACAGGAACTGGTGGCCAATGAGCTTTTCAATGCCGTTGATAATCGGCGTCAGCTGCAGGGAAACCACCACACCAATCACCACGCCGCAGAGGCTGCCGAACAGCCCCGCCAGCAAACCGTACCAGACGAAGATGGCGCGAATAAGACCATCTTTTGCCCCAAGGGTACGCAGCACGGCAATATCACCGCTCTTGTCTTTGACCGCCATCACCAGCGTCGAGACGATATTAAAGCACGCGACGCCGATCACCAGCACCATCGCCAGATACATAATGGCGCGGATCATCTGGATATCACGGTACATATAGCCGTAAGTGCCGATCCAGCTCTTGATGTAGACGTAGTTATTGGTCACGCTGCCCGCGTCACGTACCAGTTTGTTGGCGTTAAAGACGTCGTTCACCTTGATGGCAATGCCCGTCACGCTGTCGGCCATGTCGAGATACTGGCGCGCATCCTCCATCGGCACCATCGCAAAGCTATGGTCAAGCTGACCGCTCAGCTGAAGAATACCGGTGACGTGCAGGCGCACGCGTTTAGGCTGCTGCAGTTTGTGATCGGCGCTGGCGTTGGGGATCATGATCGACACCCAGTCGCCCTGCTTTACCTTCAGCGCATCCGCGACGCCTTTACCCATGATGATTTGCTGCTCGCCGGCCTTAAAGTTCGCCCACGCGCCGTTCTGCACATATTTCGGCAGCGCGCTCAGACGTTCCTCCTGGGCGGGATTCACCCCTTTCACCTGAATGGCGCGCAGGTTTACCCCGCTCTCCACCAGCCCGGTAAAATTAATGTAGGGCGCAGCAGCGGCGATGCCCGGGACCTTTTCCACTTTGGCGAGGGCGTCGCTCCAGTTGCTCCAGGGCTGGTTAACCGGTTCGATTTCCCCGTGCGGCACCACCGCCAGAATGCGGTTATTCAGCTCTCGCTCGAAGCCGTTCATGGCGCTCAGGCCAACAATCAGCACCGCCACACCCAGCGCGATACCGATGGTCGAAATGACGGAGATCAGCGACACCATGCCGCCGCGACGGCGACCGCGGCTAAAGCGTAGCCCGATGAGTAACGATAACGGTGAAGCCATTACTCCGCTCCCATCAGAGTCAGTTCTGCATTCAGATGGCCGTCGCGCATCTCAAGCTGGCGCCCCATGCGTTTTGCCAGCTGCAGATCGTGGGTTACCACCAGAAACGCGGTGCCCTGCGAGGCGTTCAGCTCGCCCAGGAGCTGGAAAATACTGTCCGCATTGCGCGCATCCAGGTTACCGGTAGGCTCATCCGCCAGCACCAGACGCGGGTTGTTCACCAGTGCACGGGCAATCGCCACGCGCTGACGCTCGCCGCCGGAAAGCTCCGACGGACGGTGGTTACCGCGATGGCCCAGCCCTACCGCTTTCAGCATGTCGCTGGCGCGGGCGTTAATTTCTGCCGGTTTCTTTTTGCCAATCAACAGCGGCATCGCCACGTTTTCCAGCGCCGTGAAATCCGGCAGCAGGTGGTGGAACTGGTAGATAAAGCCCAGCTCGCGGTTACGCAGCTCGGCCTTCGCCGCGGAGGACATTTTGCTCATCGGCTGGCCGGAGAAAATCACGTCGCCGTTGGTTGGGGTATCCAGCCCGCCCAGCAGGTGTAATAAGGTACTTTTGCCGGAGCCAGAGCTACCGACAATCGCCATCATCTCGCCTTCGCCCACGCTGAAGCTCACATTGTGCAGCACGTCAGTCTGCACAGAGCCTTCCTGATAGCGTTTGGACAGGTTGTCGCATTGCAACAGGATCTTATTCATAACGTAAAGCCTCAGCGGGTTGGGTGGCGGCGGCGCGCCAGGAAGGATAAAGCGTAGAAAGCAGCGCAATGGCCATCGCGGCCAGCGCAATACCGACCACCTGCAGCGGCTCGATAGCCACCGGCAGCGCCGCGCCATCAAGCAGCGCGCCAATGATCGGCATTAAGTTATTAAGCTGGCTGGCAAGCAGCGCGCCCAGCGCCGCCCCGAGCAACGCCCCGATAATCCCGGCGCTCGCGCCCTGCACCATAAAGACCGCCATGATCTGGCGCGGCGTGAGCCCCTGGGTTTGCAGAATGGCGACTTCGCCCTGTTTTTCCATGACCATCAGGCCCAGCGAGGTGATGATGTTAAAGGCAGCTACGGCCACGATCAGGCTCAGCAGCAGCCCCATCATGTTTTTTTCCATGCGAACGGCCTGGAAAAGTTCGCCTTTACGCTCGCGCCAGTCCTGCCATTTCGTGCCGTCCGGCAGCTTTTGCTGGCTGAGCGTATCGACCTTCAGCGGCGCGTCGAGCCACAGGCGCCAGCCGGTGATATTCCCCGCCGGATAACGCATCAGGCGTGATGCGTCCTGGATGTTAACCAGCATCTGGTAACCATCGACTTCGCTGTTGGCAGCAAAGGTACCAATTACGGTGAACAGACGCTGGCTTGGCAGGCGCCCCATCGGCGTAAACTGGCTGGCTGAAGGCACCATCACGCGCAGCTGATCGCCACGGTTGACGCCAAGCTGGCCGGCAAGCTGTTCACCCAAAATAACGTTGTATTTTCCGGCTTCGAGATCGGTCTGCTTCACGTTAACCAGGTATGGCGTCAGCGGATCGTTTTGCGCCGGGTCGATACCCAGCATCACGCCGACCGCCACGCTGCGGGCACTTTGCAGCACCACGTCGCCGGTCGTCAACGGCGCAACGCGCGTGACGCCCTGTAACTTCGCCGCGCTTTCCGGCAGCTGCTGCGGGTTAACCGAACCGTTGGTAGATGAGAGTACGGCCTGCGGCATCAGCCCCAGGATGTTGTTTTGCAGCTCGCGCTCAAAGCCATTCATGACGGAAAGCACCGTCACCAGTGCCATCACGCCAAGCGTGATGCCAATAGTCGAAAGCCAGGAGACAAAGCGACCGAAGCGGTCCGCGGCGCGCCCACGCATGTAGCGTAAGCCTATAAAGAGTGCGACAGGTTGATACATGAAATCCGTCTGTTTGCTGATAGCAGACCCACGAGTATATAAGCGAATCCGTTAAGCGTAAATGACTGAAACCGTAAGCTTTGGTAATCATTTTTCCGAAAAATTCAGATAAATCAGGGTGCTAATAGCTGAAAGTGCACCTCGCAACCTCCACCTTTTCCGAAAAACCTCCTGATACAGACTGTTACCCATTACATCCTGGTTTCGTTTTAGAACAATTGCTCGTTCGTTTATGGCAATAAGGTAGTTGCGAACAATGAAGCAAAAAGCATTATGGATTAACCAGATAAAAGGGCTGTGCATCTGCCTGGTGGTTATCTATCATTCGGTCATCACGTTTTATCCGCATCTGATCGGGCTACAACACCCGTTCTCTGGCCTTCTCGCCAAATGCTGGGTCTATTTTAACCTCTACCTCGCACCGTTCCGTATGCCGGTCTTCTTCTTTATTTCTGGCTACTTGATCCGTCGCTATATTGACGAGGTGGGCTGGCGCGCCAGTCTCGACAAACGCATCTGGAGCATTGTCTGGGTCCTGGCGCTGTGGGGCGTCCTGCAGTGGCAGGCGCTGAGCCATCTGAACGCCTGGCTGGCACCAGAGCGTGAGCTTGCTACCTCGTCGAACGCGGCCTATGCCCACTCGTTCTCAGGATTTGTGCGCGGGATGCTCACCGCCAGCACCAGCCTGTGGTATCTGTATGCCCTGGTGGTCTACTTCACGCTGTGTAAACTGCTGAGCCGCTGGAAGCTGCCGGTACTGGGACTGCTGGCGCTGGCAAGCATCGCGATCAACTTCCTGCCGCTGCCGTGGTGGGGAATGAACAGCGTGGTACGCAACATGATCTACTACAGCCTTGGGGCGTGGTATGGCGCAGAGCTGATGGCATGGATGAAAAACGTCAACCTGCGCCGCATCTGGCTGGCGACAGCCGCTTTCGCTGCCGTCTCGGTGGTGCTGTGGTTTGCTAACGTTCCGCTGCTGCTCTCCTTGTTGTCGATTGTGCTGATCATGAAGTTGTTCTACAGCCTTGAGCAGCGCTATGCCGTTCATCCGCATAACCTGCTTAACGTGATTGGCTCAAACACTATTGCGATCTATACCACCCACCGCATCTTAATCGAGGCCTTTAGCCTGTTCCTGATTGGCGAGATGAATGCCGCATACTGGCCGGTCTGGGCTGAGCTGACTTTAATTCTGGTCTACCCGTTTGCCAGCCTGCTTATCTGTACCCTTGCCGGGCTTGGGGTGCGTAAACTCTCCACCGCACTGTTTGGGGACATTCTCTTCTCTCCTCCCTCAACGCTAAGTCTGTCACCGACCACCCGTTAATGCCCTCTCCGCCCCCGCTTCGGGGGCGTATTGCCCCGCCGTGCGGTTCCGATTTGCTTATGCAAAACGATCGAGGATAATAAAGACATTGCGTATCAGTGATATGCCCCAATACTGTTGGTATATCCATAAGAGACTCTGACATAGCCATGCCTGAACACTATCGTTATTCCTTGCCTGTCAAAGCGGGCGACCAGCGCCAGCTGGGTGAACTCACGGGCGCGGCGTGCGCCACGCTGGTGGCAGAAATCGCTGAGCGTCATCCTGGCCCGGTGATACTGGTTGCCCCGGATATGCAAAACGCCCTGCGCCTGCACGACGAAATTCGCCAGTTCACCGATAGCCTGGTGTTCAGCCTGGCCGACTGGGAAACGCTGCCGTATGACAGCTTCTCTCCGCATCAGGAGATCATCTCCTCGCGCCTGTCGACGCTCTATCAGCTGCCGACCATGCAGCGCGGCGTGCTGATTGTGCCGGTGAACACCCTGATGCAGCGCGTCTGTCCGCACAGCTACCTGCATGGCCACGCGCTGGTGATGAAAAAGGGCCAGCGCCTGTCCCGTGATGCCCTGCGCGCGCAGCTTGACGGTGCCGGCTATCGCCACGTCGATCAGGTGATGGAGCACGGGGAATACGCGACCCGCGGCGCGTTGCTCGACCTTTACCCAATGGGCAGCGACCAGCCGTATCGTCTGGACTTTTTCGATGACGAAATCGATAGCCTGCGCGTATTCGATGCCGACACGCAGCGCACGCTGGAAGAAGTGGAGTCGATCAATTTACTGCCCGCGCATGAGTTCCCGACGGACAAAACCGCTATCGAACTGTTCCGCAGCCAGTGGCGCGACAGGTTCGAGGTGAAGCGCGACGCCGAACATATTTACCAGCAGGTCAGCAAAGGCACGCTTCCTGCCGGGATCGAATACTGGCAGCCGCTGTTCTTCAACGAGTCGCTGCCGGCTCTTTTCAGCTACTTCCCGGCGAATACGCTGATTGTTAACACCGGCGATATCGACGCCAGCGCCAGCCGCTTTGAAAGCGAAACCCGCGCCCGCTTTGAAAACCGGGGCGTTGACCCGATGCGTCCGCTGCTGCCGCCGGAAGCGCTGTGGCTGCGAACCGACGAACTCAACGCCGAGCTGAAGCGCTGGCCGCGTATGCAGCTTAAAACCGATTCGCTTGCCGATAAGGCCGCCAACACCAACCTTGCCTTCCGGACGCTGCCGGACCTCGCCGTTCAGGCACAGCAGAAATCACCGCTGGATAATCTGCGCAAATTCCTGGAATCCTTTACCGGCCCGGTAGTGTTCTCCGTTGAGAGTGAAGGCCGTCGTGAAGCGCTCGGTGAACTGCTGGGGCGCATTAAAGTTGCGCCGAAACGCATCCTACGTCTGAGCGAAGCGACCGGAAACGGTCGTTACCTGATGATTGGCGCCGCCGAGCACGGGTTTATTGATACGCTCAACAACCTGGCGCTGATTTGCGAAAGCGACCTGCTGGGCGAGCGCGTCGCGCGTCGCCGTCAGGACAGCCGTCGAACCATCAATCCGGACACGCTGATCCGTAACCTGGCCGAACTGCATCCGGGCCAGCCGATTGTTCACCTGGAGCACGGCGTTGGCCGCTATCAGGGGATGACCACGCTGGAGGCGGGCGGCATCAAAGGTGAATACCTGATGCTGACCTACGCCAACGATGCCAAACTGTACGTTCCGGTCTCCTCACTGCATCTTATCAGCCGCTATGCGGGCGGTGCCGAAGACAATGCGCCGCTGCACAAGCTGGGCGGCGACGCCTGGGCACGCGCGCGCCAGAAAGCAGCGGAAAAAGTGCGCGACGTGGCGGCCGAGCTGCTGGATATCTACGCCCAGCGCGCGGCTAAAGAGGGCTTTGCCTTTAAGCATGATAAAGAACAGTACCAGCTGTTCTGCGACAGCTTCCCGTTTGAAACCACACCGGATCAGGCCCAGGCCATTAACGCCGTGCTGAGCGATATGTGCCAGCCGCTGGCGATGGACCGCTTAGTCTGTGGCGACGTCGGCTTCGGTAAAACCGAAGTGGCGATGCGCGCCGCCTTCCTTGCGGTTGAAAACAACAAGCAGGTGGCGGTGCTGGTGCCAACCACCCTGCTCGCTCAGCAGCACTTTGACAACTTCCGCGACCGCTTTGCCAACTGGCCGGTACGCATCGAGATGCTGTCGCGTTTTCGCAGTACCAAAGAGCAGACCCAAATTCTGGAGCAGGCCAGCGAGGGTAAAATCGACATTCTGATCGGCACCCACAAGCTGCTGCAAAGCGACGTGAAGTGGAAAGATCTGGGGCTGCTGATCGTCGACGAAGAGCACCGCTTCGGGGTACGTCACAAAGAGCGCATCAAAGCGATGCGCGCCGACGTCGATATCCTGACCCTGACCGCGACGCCTATCCCGCGAACCCTGAATATGGCGATGAGCGGCATGCGCGATCTGTCGATTATTGCCACGCCGCCGGCGCGCCGTCTGGCGGTAAAAACCTTTGTCCGCGAGTACGATAATCTGGTGGTCCGTGAGGCCATTCTGCGTGAAGTGCTGCGCGGGGGACAGGTCTATTACCTCTACAACGATGTGGAAAATATCCAGAAAGCGGCGGACCGGCTGGCGGAGCTGGTACCGGAAGCGCGCATTGCTATCGGTCACGGGCAGATGCGCGAGCGCGAGCTGGAACGGGTAATGAACGATTTCCACCACCAGCGCTTTAACGTGCTGGTGTGCACCACCATCATTGAAACCGGTATTGATATCCCGACGGCCAATACCATCATCATCGAACGTGCGGATCACTTCGGTCTGGCGCAGCTCCATCAGCTGCGCGGCCGCGTCGGACGTTCGCACCATCAGGCCTACGCCTGGCTGCTGACGCCGCATCCGAAAGCGATGACCACCGACGCGCAAAAGCGTCTGGAAGCCATCGCCTCGCTGGAAGACCTCGGCGCAGGCTTTGCGCTGGCCACGCACGATCTCGAGATCCGCGGTGCCGGTGAACTGCTGGGTGAGGACCAGAGCGGCTCGATGGAGACCATCGGCTTCTCGCTCTATATGGAGCTGCTGGAAAATGCGGTCGATGCGCTGAAGGCCGGACGCGAGCCGTCGCTGGAAGATCTCACCAGCCAGCAGACCGAGGTCGAGCTGCGTATGCCTTCCCTGCTGCCGGACGATTTCATTCCGGATGTGAATACCCGACTGTCGTTCTACAAGCGCATCGCCAGTGCGAAGAAGGAAAACGAGCTGGAAGAGATTAAGGTGGAGCTGATCGACCGCTTTGGTCTGCTGCCCGATGCGGCGAGAAATCTGCTGGATATCGCGCGCCTGCGCCAGCAGGCACAGAAGCTGGGCATTCGTAAGCTTGAAGGCAACGAAAAAGGCGGCGTGATTGAATTCGCCGAGAAGAACCACGTCAACCCGATGTGGCTGATCGGTCTGCTGCAAAAACAGCCGCAGCATTTCCGTCTGGATGGGCCGACGCGCCTGAAATTTACCCAGGAGCTGACGGAGCGCAAAACCCGTATGGACTGGGTGCGTAACTTTATGCGTCAGCTGGAAGAGAACGCGATCGCGTAATCGTCTCCCCGGCAGCACGGCGCTCGCTGCCGGGGCATAATTTACAAACTCTTTGCACTTCCCCTGGATTTCCCGACACGCTCATTCGCCATAATTATCGTTAACTGCTTATAAAACAATAACCTTATCATTTACATGGATTATGGTGATGATGACCTCTACGCGTTTTACCCGATGGATTTGTTTTTTCGCGCTGGCCGCAGCGGTAGCGATAACCCTTCCTGCGCGCGCCAATACCTGGCCTCTTCCGCCTCCCGGCAGCAATGTGGTCGGGAAAAACCAGTTTCACGTGGTGGAAAATAACGGCGGGTCGCTGGAAGCAATTGCCAAAAAATATAACGTCGGCTTTTTGGCTTTGCTGCAGGCCAACCCCGGCGTTGACCCTTACGTGCCGCGCGCCGGTAGCGTGCTGACGATCCCTCTGCAGACCATACTCCCGGATGCGCCGCGTGAAGGGCTGGTAATAAACCTTGCCGAACTGCGTCTTTACTACTATCCCCCAGGCAAAAATGAAGTGACCGTCTACCCGATAGGCATTGGCCAGCTGGGCGGCGACACCCTAACGCCAACGATGGTCACGACCGTATCGCAGAAGCGGGCAAACCCAACCTGGACACCAACCGCCAATATTCGTGCCCGTTACAAAGCGCAGGGTATAGAGCTACCGGCAGTTGTCCCTGCGGGGCCAGACAACCCGATGGGGCATCATGCAATCCGCCTTGCCGCATACGGCGGAGTGTATTTGCTGCACGGAACCAACGCTGATTTCGGGATCGGTATGCGCGTCAGCTCCGGCTGTATCCGTCTGCGCGATGACGACATCAAGAAGCTGTACAACGTCCTGGCGCTCGGCACGAAGGTCAATATAATCAACACCCCGATTAAGGTCTCTGAAGAACCTGGCGGCGTAAGGCTGGTCGAGGTGCATCAGCCGCTGTCGAAAAATATTGGCGACGATCCGCAAACGTTGCCAATTAACCTTAATGCAGCACTGATGAGTTTTAAAACCAGTGCCAGCACGGACGAGACGGTAATGGAGTCCGCGATGACGACGCGGTCAGGTATGCCAACGGACGTCACGCGTCACCACGATAACGCACAGCAGTCGATATAAAGCACTGCTCTGCTTGCGGCCCCCTCCTGCAGTAAAAGAGACAGGCATAGCGTGATTACGCTATGCTTTTTTCTGAATATGTCAGACTGACTTCCTTCATGTCCTGGTACCGTAAAGCTATTTGCATACAGGCAAAGAAAAGCGTGTAGCGTGGAACGTGAAAAAAACAGTGAACCCTTATTTCTTAGGTATATCTTATTTCTGATGAAATACTGATAGTAACAGCAGGACAATATCTTAAAACCCGATTTTTATCCTCTGGAAAATGCGCAACGCCGTTTCATATTTCAGCCATGCCAGCATGAAGAATCACCACTACAAAAATGACGACACATAAGTCCTTATAATCTATATTTAATAGCATTTAATTCCACAAATCCAGTTAAGACCATTTCATTTGTGATTATTTCCTAAAACGGGAGAATTAGCTCAAGGCATAATAATCATTGTATTCGACAGCAAGCCTTGCAATAAGTCGAAATTAATTTTCAGCACTTTGGTTATAAATATTAAAATGCCTTCTTCTTTCAATAAAATAATAATTGCATACGATTGTTCGTCGTAACGGATAGTATATGAAAAGATTTAAATTAAGCACTACTGCGGTGTTAATCAGTAGCTTATTGTTCGTGAACAATGCTATTGCGCAAATCGAAGAAATCAATAATGCCAACGGCGTTATTTCCGGAAGCGGCGTGATTGCCAACGGTGGCGTTTACAAGGTTATCGGTACCGCAGGTGAAAATAGCGTCATTTCAGTTGCGGATAACGGCAGCGTTACCGTGAATCACAACGGCGGCTCTCCGCTGATCATGGGCTGGGGTGAGTTCGAGAATGGCGATCTTCTGATCACCAGCGGCAGCGTTATCGTCGCCAACAGCGGGACAATCAACTTAGGGAGTGGTTCGACTATTAATACCACGTATGGCGATCTGATCGAGGGCACGGTTCCCAACCGACCTGATCTTCCACTGGATAAAGATTACCAGTTTGTGTTTGCCTTAGGCGTCACTACGACGGGCGCAATCAGCGCGGCTAACCTTGCTAAAGAAGGGAAAATCGTTGCCGACGACCTGACAATCAATATGAGCCACCAGCGTGACGATAAGTTTGTCGTTGGGATCCATGGTGACAAGGCGAATGCGAACATTGATTTGACGGGGTTAACCACCGTTAATACTACGGCACTCGGTAACGAAAGCCTGGCGCTGGGTATTTATGCCAAAAACGGCACGCGGGTTACCGCTGACGATTTGCGCCTGACCAGCACGGGACAGATGTATGCTGTGGGGCTTTCTTCACAGTCCGTTGAAGAAAACGCTCGCTCCCTCATCACCTATAACAATGCGGTGATTACATCCGTGGCCGATGATTTTGCCGATGGTATCAGCACCGCTGGCGGTCACATCGTCGCTCAGGGCGATACGCAGATCGACATCACCGTCAATAAGACCGGCGCGATAACCTCGGGGATCTGGGTATCAGACGGACTCGACGATATCGATTTAGACTCCTACTTCACCAGCCACGGTAAAATAGCGCTCGCCCTGAACGCCGGTGCGGACGGTACGGAACTTCGCGGGGCGGAATCCGTTGGCTCGTCGGAACTGACCACCCAGGATCTGGCCATCTCGATGAATACGAACGGGCATCAGCAGACCAAAGGCACGGGCTTGTTTGCCTCAAAAGACAGCGCGCAGACGCCGGGTAACCTCGTCGTTAATGGCAAACTGAACGTTGACGTTGCGGATACGACCCGCAGCGGCACATGGCACTACATCCACGCGGATAAAGGCGGCAGCATTGCGCTAAACGGCGAGGCGAGCCTGGGCGTGAACTACAACGATCCAGATACCATTGCCATTCTGGCGGAAAACGCCGACTCTCGCGTGTCGGCGGCTGGGCAGAAAATGCAGGTCGTGGGTACCGTTGAAGCGAAAGATGCAGGGCTGGTCGATCTTAGCGCCGTAGGGGCGTCCCGTTTCGACGGCGGCTTCCTGACCAGCACTGGCGGTACTAACAACCTGTCGCTGGCAGAAGACTCCGTCTGGAATATGACCAAAGATTCTCAGCTGACTAACCTGACGCTGAATGAATCGACGCTGAATTTTATGCATACCTCCGCGCAGACGCAGCGACAGACGCGTGACGCTGCCACGTTCAAAACCCTGACGGTGGACGGTGATTACGCGGGCAGCAACGGCAACCTGGTGATGAATACGGCGCTTGGCGATGACAACTCCCCTACCGACCGCATGATTGTCAACGGTAATACCAGCGGCACCACCAACGTGATGGTGCTGAACGCAGGCGGGACAGGCGGCCTGACGACGAACGGGATTGAGCTGATTGCCGTTAACGGTAACTCTGCCGGTGAGTTTAAACAGAATAGCCGTATTGTTGCCGGGGCGTATGACTATACCCTGCAGCGCGGCGCGGGTCAGAACGCCGCAAACTGGTACCTGAGCAGCGCGCTGACGCCTGAAATACCAGAAACGCCAGAACCTCCAGCGCCGCCGGAACCCCCCGTTCCGCCAGAACCGACTGAACCAACAGAACCTCCGGTGAAGCCTGAGCCACCTGCGCCGGTCAATCCGCCCGATCCGGTGACGCCAGCCTCTCCGACACCGGTACCGGCTGTTGAACACGCGGTGCGTCCAGAAGCAGGTCTGTATGGCGTTAACCTGGCTGCGGCTAACACGCTGTTCAACACCCGTTTACATGACCGTCTGGGTGAAACCCACTACGTTGATGCCCTGACCGGTGAAGCACGCGCGACCAGCATGTGGCTGCGTAACGTGGGCGGACATACCCGCCAGCACGACAGCAGCGGCCAGCTGAGCATGCAAAGTAACCGCTATGTAATGCAGCTTGGCGGTGACGTGGCGCAGTGGAGCAGCAATAACGCGGACCGCTACCATCTGGGCGTGATGGGCGGCTATGCCAACCAGAAGAGCCGTGCAGAAAACCAGCGTAACGGTAACCGTGCTACCAGCAGCATCGACGGATACAGCGTCGGCGTCTACGGTACCTGGCTGCAGGACAACGAAAGTAAAGAAGGCGCGTATGTTGATACCTGGATGCAGTACAACTGGTTCAACAACACCCTTTCTGGTGATGACGTTGCTACGGAGACGTACAAATCAAAAGGCTTCACCGCTTCTGTGGAATCTGGCTACACCTGGAAAATGGCGGATCTCAGCGAGCGTAGCGCGCTGTATATCCAGCCGAAAGCGCAGATAACCTGGATGGGCGTGAAGGCGGACTCGCACAAAGAAGTCAACGGTACCCGTGTAGAAGGTAACGGCGACGGCAATATTCAAAGCCGCGTTGGCGTGCGTCTGTACGGCCATGCTCACAACAAGCTGGACGATGGCAACGACCGTAACTTCCAGCCGTTCGTGGAAGCCAACTGGATCCACAATACTAAAGACTTTGGCGCATCGCTTAATGGTGAAAAAGTGAATCTGGCGGGCAACCGCAACATCGGTGAACTGAAAGCGGGTGTTGAAGGTCAGCTGTCGAAGAATGTCTCTCTGTGGGGCAACGTAGCTCAGCAGGTAGGTACCAAGGGATACAGCGATACGCAAGGTATGCTGGGTATAAAATACAGCTGGTAAGCAGTATGAATAAAAAAACGCCCTGCTCATGCAGGGCGTTTTTTATTGCAGTGGCATAAATGAGGGTTTATGCGTGGCTTATTTGTAGATTACAGCCGTGCCGTGCAGCGTGTTAGGGCCGGTCACAGAGGTAATACGGAAAGATTTCGCCCCCATCTCATCAGCTTTTTGCGCCAGCTGGCTTTCCAGTGAACCCAGGTTAGTGCCGGCAGATGCGGAGATAGTCCCGACTTTATGCTGGTCAGCAGGTGTGGATTGCACTTCAACGGCGGCAAAGCTTGCGAAAGAAAGTGAGCTCAGAACGGCGGCAGCGATGAGGGTTTTTACGTTTTTCATGATTTTTACCTTTAGGCAGATGATTGTTTAGGTCGTTAGTTATTTACTTAACGATCGATAGGTAAATCATAAATGTGATCCAGGTCACGCGTCAACATAATTTTATAATGAGCGTTAACTTAATTTTAAAGTCGTTATTTTTCATAATGATATGATTAATTTATTTTTAAGCATTCAGCGCTGGTGGTGGCATGCGTTTATTTTTATAATGATTATTCAACAAACCAACAGAGGACCAACGGCAAATGACAACCGATGTCACGAGTTGTGCGAAGAAAAGCCGTGGCCGACCAAAAGTGTTCGACAGGGATGCAGCGCTTGATAAGGCCATGACTCTCTTCTGGCAACATGGGTATGAAGCAACCTCGCTTTCCGATCTGGTAGAAGCCACCGGAGCCAAAGCGCCGACGCTGTATGCTGAATTTACCAATAAAGAGGGGCTGTTCCGGGCGGTGCTCGACAGGTACATTTCGCGCTTTGCAGCGAAACACGAAGCCCAGCTATTTTGTGAAGAAAAAAGCGTTGAGCAGGCACTGCGTGACTACTTCACCGCCGTCGCAACTTGCTTCACCAGTAAAGACACCCCTGCGGGCTGCTTTATGATTAACACCTCTGCCACCCTTGCGGCATCGTCTAAAGAGATCGCCAATACGGTGAAATCGCGTCACGCCATGCAGGAGGAGACGCTGAGCGCGTTTTTGGCTCAGCGCCAGCAGCGCGGTGAAATCCCCGCGCACTGCAACCCTCAGGTGCTGGCGCAGTATCTGAGCTGTATTTTGCAGGGGATGTCGATCAGCGCCCGCGAAGGGGCTTCACTGGAAAAACTGCAGACTATTAGCGACACCACGCTGCGGCTGTGGCCTGAGCTGCTCAAAATCTGACGCAAAAAAAAAGCTCCTCAGCCTGAGCGCATGAGGAGCTAAGTTCAGAGAACATCTTTTTTACACTTTGTTATTCAGAACCAGCTGGCCATTACCGTCCAGAGGGATTTGCGTGCCTGGGTCTTTATCCATGCGGATTTTGCCCTGCTGATCGCCAATTTTGTACGTCACGTCATAACCCAGCATTTTCTCCGACTTGTCATAGACGGTTTTGCAGCGCTGCTGAGTTGTGGTGTAGGTATCGTTATCCTGCATCGCGCCCTGCACCTGGTTACCGGCATAGCCACCGCCCAGCGCGCCGACCACGGTCGCAACATCTTTACCGCGGCCACCGCCAAACTGATGACCAATGACCCCACCGGCTACCGCACCCAAAACAGAGCCGGCAATACGGTTTTCATCCTGAACAGGACGACGGTGAGTCACGGAGACGTTGCGGCACTCCTGACGAGGGGTTTTCACGGTTTCTTTAATCGGAGTAGCAGAAACCACCTGTGCATACTGCGGGCCGCGATCTAATACGTTCAGACTGGCAACGGCAGCCACACCTAACGCAGCCGCGACGCCAATCCCTATACCCGCCAACATTGATTTATTCACGGGACTTCCTCCTTTGTTGCTATTGGTAACAATTTTGCAATGAAGGCACGGCTTCGCCAATCAGATAAAGGATCAAAAAAGAGGCATTGAGGGGGGATATATTCTATTTAGGAGAACTCTTAAGCACGCATTCTGTGATCTGCAGCACGATATGCTAAAAACTCCCTCCGGAAGGCCCGGAGGGAGTGAAAGATTAGTGCAGCTTCAGACGCGGACGGATCACACGGTTGATTCTGCCCACCAGCATCATCAGCCCGGTTTTGAAGTAGCCGTGCAGCGCAATCTGGTGCATGCGGTACAGGGAGATATACACGAAGCGTGCAATGCGCCCTTCTACCATCATCGAGCCACGCATCAGGTTGCCCATCAGGCTGCCGACGGTAGAGAAGTTAGACAGCGATACCAGAGAACCGTGGTCTTTGTAGACATAGGCTTTCATTGGCTTACCTTTGGTCTGCGCCAGAATGTTGTGCAGTACCAGGCTTGCCATCTGATGCGCCGCCTGGGCGCGCGGCGGTACGAAGCCGCCTTCAGGACGCGCGCAGGAAGCGCAGTCACCGATAGCAAAGATGTCAGGGTCGCGGGTAGTTTGCAGCGTCGGCTCAGTTACCAGCTGGTTGATGCGGTTCGTTTCCAGGCCACCGATCTCTTTCATAAAGTCAGGCGCTTTGATACCTGCCGCCCAGACCATCAGATCCGCTTTGATGTACTCGCCGTCTTTCGTGTGCAGGCCACCTTCGTCGGCGCTGGTCACCATGGTCTGCGTCAGCACCCGCACGCCCAGTTTGGTGAGTTCATTGTGCGCCGCACCGGAAATACGCGGCGGCAGCGCAGGCAGAATACGTTCCCCGGCTTCCACCAGCGTCACGTTCAGCGCTTCGTTGGTTAACCCTTTGTAGCCGTAGCTGTGCAGCTGCTTCACCGCATTATGCAGCTCAGCGGACAGCTCAACGCCCGTCGCACCGCCGCCAACAATGGCGATATTCACCTTACCGTTCGCACCCATATTGCTGGTGTACTTCAGGAACAGGTTCAGCATTTCCTGATGGAAACGACGCGCCTGATGCGGGTTATCGAGGAAGATACAGTGCTCTTTCACGCCAGGCGTGTTGAAGTCATTGGAGGTACTGCCCAGCGCCATGACCAGCGTGTCATACGCCAGTTTGCGTTCAGGGACCAGAAGCTCCCCTTTTTCATCACGCAGCTCTGCCAGGGTAATGGTTTTGCTTTCACGATTGATGTCCACCACCGAGCCCAGCTGGAACTGGAAATGGTGGTTGCGCGCGTGCGCCAGATAGCTGAGCGCGTCCACGCCCTCGTCCAGAGAACCGGTCGCCACTTCGTGCAGCAGCGGTTTCCACAGGTGACTGTGGTTACGATCCACCAGCGTAATTTTGGCTTTTTTACCGCGGCCCAGCTTCTTGCCCAACTGTGTCGCCAGCTCCAGCCCGCCTGCTCCACCGCCTACAATCACTATCTTTTTCAATGGCGTAGTCAACGTGACCCCCTCAAATTATTAACCAATTGTTAATTAAAAGTTATAAAAATAACCCTTAATTAACAACAGGTTACAGCACTGAAACCATTCAGGTGCATTGAGAATAACACGTCAGGCGCATTGGTCATACCAAAATTGATATGCATCAAGTTTTGATGGCTTAAAAGTAGACAATTCTGGTCAAAAAGAAAGCCCGGCACGCTTTCGCGTCCGGGCTTCTGGACCTGCTTCAGGGGCTTAACCCAGCGTTTTAAAGGCTTTGATACGCTGCAGGTGCGGAGAGATGTTCTTGAACTTGTGGGTCTGCTCTTCGTCCCAGACGATCTCATAGTAATGATGCAGCAGTTCTGCAGCCCGATGACTGTTGAGCGCCTCATCGTTACGCGACAGGATCACCAGACAGCGGTCGCGGTTTTTCTCCCGAAAATTGCTGACGCACTTGGTCGCAATATCGACGTACTCTTCCGGGCGGTCAATTTTGCCTTCCATGTTCTCGTTCGGGAACAGGTTAGGATTGAACACCACCTGGCGGATGTCGCACAGGAAGCCAATCCGCTCCGCCCAGTAGCCGCCCAGCCCCACGCCGCAAATCAACGGGCGATCGTCGACGTTGAGCTGCAGCATCTTGTCCACTTCTTTGAGCAGATGCTGCATATCATGCTTCGGGTGGCGCGTGCTGTAGCTGATCAACCGGACATCCGGATCGATAAACTGCAGCTGCAGCACCTTCTCATGATTACCAGGACTGTTAGAGTCAAAACCGTGTAAATAGATGATCATCGTCTTCTCACCACGCTACGCCTTCCGGGAGGGTTTACAGGCTGGCTTTATGTGCCTGCCAGCGCTCATTCAGGTCTTCAAGCCGGGCGTTGACCGTCTTCCAGCGCGCCGAATCCATCAGCTCCTGACGGCTAAATGAACCTTTATGATACAATTGTGTAACACGCTCTGCATTGATCGGCGACAGGTTATCCAGCACGCTAACGGCACCTTTACGATTATTGCAGACCAGGATCATATCGCAACCTGCGTCCAGCGATGCCTGACCGCGCTCTGCGTAGCTGCCCATAATCGCGGCCCCTTCCATCGATAAATCGTCGGAGAAAATCACGCCATTGAAGCCCAGCTCCTGGCGCAGAACGGTTTTCAGCCAGTGCGGAGAGCCGCTGGCAGGACGTGGGTCAACGTCGCTGTAAATCACGTGCGCAGGCATAATGGCATCCAGCTTGTTATCGGTGATAAGCGACTGGAAAACCGACATATCTTTGGCGCGAATTTCCGCTTCCGGGCGCGGATCGCGCGGCGTCTCTTTGTGGGAATCCGCCGTCACCGCCCCGTGGCCCGGGAAGTGTTTGCCGGTGGTCTTCATCCCGGCATCGTGCATGCCGTCAATAAACCGGGTCGCCATTGCCAGCGCAATATGCGGATCTTCATGGTATGAACGCTCGCCAATAGCGGCGCTGATATGCCCCACGTCCAGAACCGGGGCAAAACTGATGTCGATATCCATGGCGATCATTTCGCTGGCCATCAGCCAGCCGGCGTCCTGCGCCAGTTTTCCACCCTCTTCCGTGCCCAACAGCGCGGCAAAAGACTGGGCTGCCGGCAGACGGGTAAACCCTTCGCGAAAACGCTGCACGCGTCCGCCTTCCTGATCGACGGCCACCACCAGATGATTGCGCGACGCGGCGCGGATCTGACGCACCAGCTCACGCAATTGCGCCGGATCGTGATAGTTGCGGGTAAACAGGATCAGGCCACCCACCAGCGGATGCGCCAGAATTTCACGCTCCTCCGCATCCAGCTCAAACCCTTCTACATCCAACATGACTGGACCCACATCCACCTCTCTTATCCTTTAGTTTGTAACTGACGCCAGGCATCGTCTGCCAGCGCAATAAATTGTTTGTCTCTGGACTGCTGGTAGCGCATTTCAAACCAGCCGGCCATTAACATGATGACCCAGGGACGCCAGCGCCTGACCTGCCGCGTCAGCGCGTCGACGTCAATTTTTGCCGCGTGGGCATAGTCGCTGATGAGCGCCCGCCGCGCGGCGTCACTCTCCGTCCAGACCGCCGCCAGCTCCAGCGCCACATCGCCGTCTCCGGCATATTCCCAGTCGATAAGCCGGATACCCGCTGACGTATGCACAATATTTCCGGCATGAACATCCATGTGCAACGGCGAGAGCCGGATCGGCTGTGGCTCACCCGCTTTACGCAACCGTTTGAGATATGCCAGCCACGTTGGGGTGCGTCTGTCAGGCAGGGCTTGCTGCCAGTAGTGTTCAAGCAACGGGAATAGCGTGATTCGCCATCCCAGACGTGGCTGCCGGTGCAAATGATACAGCATCGCCGCAAGCGCTGAAGTGTCCGGCAGCGCGCTTTTAACTTCCCCTTCCAGATACTCGACGGCCATCCAGCCCTGTCTGAAAAACCGGGGTTCAGGCACGAGATCTGACGCAAGACGTCTCAGGGCTCGAAACTGACGACGGAAATGGAAAGCAGGCGCGAAGGGATCGTGATTCTGCCGCAAGACCAGACGATGCTCGCCCTGCGCTATAATGCAACTCGCGCCGCCAAGCCCGGAGTGGGCCTGCGGCGCGATAAGGCGATATTGAGGAAAATAGCGTGTCAGAATCTCTTCACGCGTGCTGTCATTGTTGCGTAACCGCACCTTTACCTGACCAGATAATTTCGCCTGTCTGAACCAGCATCAGCTGCATCTGCAGGGCTGGCGTATTCACGTTACCGGTGGCGTTAGAGTACAGCACATACTGTGCGCCAACGTTTCGGGCAATACCGATCGCCTTGCTGCGTGAGCCGAGGCTATCCTGCGGCGACAGGCCCAACTGCTGTTTCGCGACCGCGAGCTGTTGAGCCGAAACCAGCGTAAACTTACCGTTGTTTGCCAGGGCATTGCGCAGGGTTTCCGTCGCTTCGCCCGCGTTCAGCGAACCGTTGGTACGGTTGTTCACGCTATCGACCAGCAATACGCTGCCTGCCGTCACGCCCTGTGCCTGCAGCATCTTACCGACCATCGGCTGCATTGCGCCGTTCCAGTCGTAATGGCGCACTCGCGGCGTGGGCTGCGACGTTTGGTCCGGATGCTCAATTGGACCCGGCTGTTCCGGAATAGACGGCACAGATGGCACGGTTGGCTGCGGCTGCGCGGGCTGCGTCGGCTGTTCAGTACCCGGTTTAGCCTCTTCCACAGGCGCTGGCTGTTCAGTACGCGTCACACACCCTGCCAGAAACAGAGCGAAAGCTGTCACGAGCGCATAGCGGCTCAAATTTTTAATCAAGATTCACCCCTTAGAGATAAAGATAAAGTCTCACCTTATGCGCACCCAGATAGTTGGCGCTGCCATAGAGCGTTACCGACGATCTTGCCGGAATGGTGACGCTTCGCGGCGCTTCCAGCGGATGCATTTCAAGACCTCTTACGTCATACCAGAAAAAGCGGTAGTGGACCGTCACTGGTTCATGTCTTTCATTGAAGAGCGTAGAGGAGGCAGACGAATTGATTTCACTGATGGTCAACGCGGGTTGCTGCGCCGTGATGCCTGCGGCAAGTACGGAGGATTCCATCACCAGCGTCTGTTCATCATTCACGGGGATCGCCGGGCGCGAGCTGCATCCTGCGATCATCATCGTCACTACCAGCGCTGCAATACGCCCTTTAAGCATGTTAAAGACCTTTGTGTGCCAGCATCGGTCCCAAAGGACGCCCGCCCAGCAGATGCATGTGAATGTGATAAACTTCCTGCCCGCCATGACGGTTGCAGTTCATGATCAGACGGTAGCCGTCTTCCGCAATGCCTTCCTGCTCAGCAATTTTCGCGGCCACCGTCAGCATACGACCTAACGCCACTTCGTGCTCGGTTTTTACGTCGTTTACGGTAGGAATCAGAATATTAGGAATGATAAGGATGTGCGTCGGGGCCTGAGGGGAAATGTCCCGGAAAGCCGTCACCAGTTCATCCTGATAGACGATATCCGAAGGGATTTCGCGACGGATAATTTTACTGAAAATCGTTTCTTCAGCCATGACCTTTTCCTTTTTTGTTTAGTCTGGTGCGATGCGTCCGCTGTTGACACACTCTCTGGATGAGCGCGTGACACAATTCAAGAGTATGAGCGAGTTTCTCCTGTCCTTTCAACCTCCTCCCCCGATTTCTTTCCTGAATGTTTATCAGCTGGATGAAGAGTGACCGCTCCTGCGTCCTGGTGATGTTTTTTAAGACATAAAACCGCACCAATAAAAAAGGCAGCCATTCGGCTGCCTTAGTCTCCCCAGGTCACAACTTAGTTGCTGCGGATGTACTCATCCATTTCGGTTTTCAGGTTATCGGATTTAGTACCGAAGATTGCCTGTACACCCGAACCTGCAACAACAACACCTGCTGCGCCCAGTTTTTTCAGACCCGGCTGGTCTACTTTCGCTACATCGGCAACGCTCACACGCAGACGGGTGATGCACGCGTCCAGGTTAGTGATGTTCTCTTTACCACCGAACGCTGCGACCAGTGCTGGCGCCATTTCGCTGGTTGCGCCTGCTTTGCTGTCTTCTGTCGCATCTTCACGACCTGGGGTTTTCAGGTCCAGTGCTTTAATCAGCACGCGGAAGATGGTGTAGTACGCAACCGCATAGCACGCACCAACGATTGGGAACAGCCACAGCTTGCTGCTGTTACCGGACAGAACGATGAAGTCGATCAGACCGTGAGAGAAGGACGTACCGTCACGCATACCCAGCAGGATACAGATTGGGAACGCCAGGCCCGCCAGAACCGCGTGAATAATGTACAGGATCGGCGCAACGAACATGAAGGAGAACTCGATCGGCTCGGTGATACCGGTCAGGAACGAGGTCAACGCTGCGGAGATCATGATACCGCCCACTTTTGCACGGTTCTCTGGCTTAGCAGAGTGCCAGATAGCAATCGCCGCAGCTGGCAGACCGTACATTTTGAACAGGAAGCCACCAGACAGTTTACCTGCAGTTGGGTCGCCCGCCATGTAACGTGGGATATCACCGTGGAATACCTGACCTGCTGCGTTGGTGAATTCACCAATCTGCATCTGGAATGGAACGTTCCAGATGTGGTGCAGACCGAATGGTACCAGGCAACGCTCGATGAAGCCGTAGATACCAAACGCCACAACTGGGTTCTGGTAAGCAGCCCACTGGGAGAAGGTCTGGATAGCGGAACCGATCGGTGGCCAGATGAAGGACAGGATCACGCCAGTGAAAATCGCTGCCAGACCAGAGATGATCGGAACGAAACGCTTGCCCGCGAAGAAGCCCAGATACTCAGGCAGCTTGATGCGATAGAAGCGGTTAAACATGTACGCTGCAATCGCACCGGAGATGATACCGCCCAGCACACCGGTGTCCGCCAAGTGTTTCGCAGCGATCTCTTCTGCCGGTAAATGCAGAACCAGCGGCGCAACCACAGCCATGGTTTTCACCATGATGCCGTAAGCAACCACTGCAGCCAGCGCAGAAACGCCGTCGTTGTTGGTGAAGCCCAGAGCCACACCGATCGCGAAGATCAGTGGCATGTTAGCAAAGACTGAACCGCCTGCTTCGGCCATCACGTGTGAAACTACGGCTGGCAGCCAGCTGAAGTTAGCAGAACCGACACCCAGCAGGATACCTGCGATAGGCAGTACGGATACTGGCAGCATCAGCGATTTACCGACCTTTTGCAGGTTAGCAAATGCATTCTTAAACATAATTGAGAGTGCTCCTGAGTATTTGTGCTTTTTTTACGCTTTCACGCATTGGCCCGGGGGGAGTACCGTGCCGTGGACAGGACATCTAAGCGCCCTTTATTTATTACACAGAGTAAAATAATTCCCTCTGAGTTTGTTTGACGGCTATCACGTTTCAGCTTAAGGCGGTCGAAAAACTTTCAGTTATTTACAAAAAGCATGTCCGGATGTGTCTAAAAACACCCTCACCGCCCCAAATGAGGCGGTGAACTTTACTCGTTTTACTTATTAATTACGAGCCTAAAAAAAACAGGTGTATCAAACAGATTGCAGGCGGGCGGGGTCGATATGGAACAGCGTAGAGAAGTTTTCCGTAGTGACGCGGGCCAGTTCTTCGATACTGACACCTTTAAGCACGGCCATGTACTCCGCAACGTCTCTCGTCATGGCCGGCTGGTTCTCTTTACCGCGATGCGGTACCGGTGCCAGATAAGGAGAGTCTGTTTCCACCAGGATGCGATCGAGCGGAACATAGCGTGCAGCATCACGAAGCTGCTCTGCGTTACGGAACGTCACGATCCCAGAAAACGAAATATAAAACCCTAAATCAAGCAGTTTACCCGCCGTTTCTCTGTCTTCTGTGAAACAGTGTAGTACGCCACCGCAATCCGTCACATTTTCTTCCCGTAGGATCGCCAGCGTATCGGCACGCGCATCGCGGGTATGAACAATGACCGGCTTGTTAAGCTCGCGGCCAATGCGGATATGATGGCGGAAGGACTCCTGCTGGCGCGGTTTGGTTTCCGGCGTGTAGAAATAGTCCAGCCCGGTTTCCCCCATTGCCACCACGCCCTCTTCCGCTGCCAGTCGGCGCAGGTCCTCAACGTCGTACGCCTCGTCCTGATTCAACGGGTGCACGCCGCAGGAGAACACCACGTTATCGCGAACGCCCACCAGCTCGCGCATCGTGCGATAGCCCGGCAGCGTCGTCGCCACCGCAAGGCAGAATTTCACATCGCGGGCAGCGGCTTTTGCCAGCACGTCATCCACGTTTTTATGCAGGGATTGATAATCCAGGCCATCAAGATGGCAGTGTGAGTCGACTAAAAACATAATGTCTCTCTCAGAGATGGGAAACAGGCGGCTTAACGCCTGGTTGCAGGTAGTGTTCAATACGCAGTAGCTGGTCGGTCAGTAAAAGCTCGCGATTAAGACCAGTCACGGTTAAAAGCTGTTCGCGGCTCTGGCAAATGTCATGAAGCATCGCGTGTAGAACCGCCCCTGAGAGGCGGTTCGCCAGCGTATTCACCAGTGGCCATACGTCCGGGTTAGTCAGCAGCGTTGCTCCTTGCTGGAGCTTGAGCGCATCCAACAGCAAAGAGGCCAGCCAGTGCAGACGCTCATCGGCCCGATCGCCGTTCAGTGCCGGCAGCAAACTTAGCCAGTCCTGGCTATTGAGTGAAGATTCGACGGCACGGCAGAGCGTTTCTCGCTGTGACCAGACGTCAGGTTGCAGTAGTGCCAGTGCCGCCGCGGGCGCACCGCTGCTCAGACGCAATGCGGACAGCGCACTTTCAGGTGACGTTGTCACCTCTCGCTCAAGCCAGCTCAGCGCCCACGATTCCTGAGGCACCGCTAGGTGATGAAGACGGCAGCGGCTGCGCAACGTTGCCAGTAATCGTCCCGGATCGCGGCAGGAGAGGAAAAACCACGTTTTTTCCGGCGGCTCTTCCAGGGTCTTAAGCAGAGCGTTAGCCGCCGCCTCGGTAAGCAGCGTGGCGTCTTTGAGCCAGACCACTTTAGCGCCGCCCAGGCGCGCGTGTTCGTACAATTTTTCACTGACTTCACGAACGGCATCAATACCGAGCGCGCTTTTGCCCTTCTCAGGCTCAAGCGTGTAGTAGTCAGGATGTGTGCCCGCCTGCATCAGCTGGCAGCCGCGGCATTTGCCGCAGCTTTTGTGCCCTTCGGGCTGCTGACACATCAGAAAACGGGTGATGGCATAAATCAATGCATCCTCACCCATCCCTGGCAATGCCTGAATCAGTAACGCATGATGCCCCCGCCCCGCCTGATAGCTGCCGATCAGCTGTTCAAAGTGCGGACGCAGCCATGGATACCATTTCATGCCTGTTGCTCCTGTACCCACTGCGTAACGGTCTGCTGAATGTCGCGCGTGACGTCTTCCAGGGATTTCGTCGCATCAATGGTGCGAATAGAACTGTCCTGTGCGGCCAGTTCAAGATAGCGCGCACGGGTGCGGTTAAAGAAATCAAAGGACTCTTGTTCAATACGGTCCAGTTCACCGCGCGCGCGGGCACGCCTGAGACCCACTTCCGGGGTAACATCCAGATAGAGGGTGAGGTCGGGGCGAAAATCACCCAATACGGCATTACGCAGCGTTGCCAGCATCGTCTGGTCAATGCCGCGTCCCCCGCCCTGATACGCCTGAGTAGACAGATCGTGACGGTCGCCGATAACCCATTTGCCGTCGGCCAGAGCGGGCTTGATCACCGTCTCAACCAGCTGTACGCGCGCCGCGTAGAACATCAGCACTTCCGCTTTGTCAGTGATAACTTCGTCGCCAACGGATTTAATATCCAGCACCAGGCTGCGCAGCTTCTCGGCCAGCTGTGTGCCGCCCGGCTCGCGGGTAAATACCATATCCCCCACGCCAAGCGCGTTGAGCGTATCCACCACCACGTTGCGGGCGGTGGTTTTACCCGCCCCTTCGAGTCCCTCAATGACAATGTATTTACTGCGCATTTTTTTCCTTAAGTGCCTTCAGATAGTCCTGAACAGAGCGATTGTGGCTGGCAAGGTTGGTGTTAAACGTATGCCCCCCTTTTCCATCAGCCACAAAATAGAGATACGGTGTTTTAGCCGGATGCGCGGCTGCTTTGAGCGAAGCCTCGCTCGGCGTGGCAATTGGGCCTGGCGGTAAACCGCTAATCACGTAGGTATTATACGCCGTTGGCGTCTCCAGATCTTTCCTGGAGATCTTGCCGACATAGCTTTCGCCCATGCCGTATATGACGGTAGGGTCGGTTTGCAGGCGCATGCCGATGCGCAGCCGGTTGATAAACACCGACGCCACGCGATCGCGCTCAGCGGCGACGGCCGTCTCTTTCTCAATGATTGAGGCCATCGTCACAAACTGGTTCCGATCGCTGTATGGCAGCCCTTCCATTCGCCCTTCCCAGGCGGAATCCACTGCGGCGACCATTTTTTTGTGCGCCCGCTTCAGAATCGCCACATCGGTCGTCCCTGCCGTGTACATCCAGGTATCTGGCCAGAACCAGCCTTCTACCCAGTCTGGATGTTCAAGCTTCAGCACCTCGGCTACCGTCTGATAGCGATCGTCTTTTAACGTGTGTTTGATATACGACGCGTCACGCAGTTGTTTGAGGTAATCGCTCAGGCGCATCCCTTCCACAAACCGCAGAGGGAACTGCGCTTCTTTGCCGCTTTCCAGCAGCTGCAGCATCTCTCTGACGGTCATTCCAGGCGTAAAGCGATAGGTACCGGCTTTGAAATGGGACAGCTCGGGTTCCACGCGCAAAAGCCACTGGAATACCCGGGGACGATTGATAATCTTGTCGCCATAGAGCTGTTCCCCAAGCGCCTGGCGGCCGGTTCCCGCTTTCAGGGTAAAGATCGTCTCGTCTTTAATCAGGAGCTTACTGTTCGCCAGCTGGCGAACTTTCCATACGCCTGCTCCGCCAGCGACGCCCAGCGCAACGATGAGGATAAGGACAAAGCGCAACATTTTTTTCATGACTATCTGGTTTGCTCACATATCGGGGCTAAAAACTGAAACAGCTCGCGCGAAGACCAGCGTTGTTGGCCATACGCACGGACGGGTACAACAGGCATCAGCGCGTTACAAATGACGACTTCATCTGCGGTCTGCAGCGCGGCTTCGCCTGCGCTTACTTCGACAACGCGAAAGCCAGAGCGTGCCAGCTGCTCCAGACAAAACTGACGCATTATCCCGTTAACGCCAGCCTGATCCAGCAACGGAGTGAACACCTCTCTCCCCTGCCGCCAGAGTAAATTAGCCGCACAGCATTCCGTAATGAACCCTTCGCTGTCAAGAACCAGCGCCTCATCGGCGTCCGTCTGTTCAAGATGAGTACGAATGAGCACCTGCTCCAGGCGATTGAGATGCTTAATGCCGGCCAGCATAGGGTTTCGTCCCAGACGGATCGGGCTCAGCGTGAGCGTAACACCCTCATCTCGCCAGCGAGAGTAATGCGCAGGACAGGCAGACACGGAGAGGATACGCGTTGGGCTAAGACACGATGCGGCGCTATAACCCCGCCCACCGCTGCCGCGGGTGATGATGACTTTGAGTACGCCGCTCTGCTTCCCGGATGCCAGCCTGCACATTTCCTGATGCAATGTGTCCCAGTGCGTAAATGGGATCATTAGCGTTTCACAGCCATGCCGCAGGCGTCGAATATGCGCCTCCAGCAGGCAGACATTGCCGTCCAGAATGCGCGCGGTCGTAAAGCACCCATCGCCGAACTGTATCGCCCTGTCGCTGGCAGGCAGCGCGTCCTGCTCAAGGCCATTGATTAAAAACATGGTGGCTCCTATGCGTAGGCGTTTAGTCTGGCAGGATGTCCTGCAGCCAACAAGAAGAGTAGACGTAATAAAAAAGGTCCGGCAAGCGGACCTTTCTTAAGTGCTATCGGGACTTCAGGATCAGATCTTTTTGAAGATCAGAGAACCATTCGTGCCGCCGAAGCCAAAGGAGTTACACAGGGTGTACTCCATACCGGTAACCTGGCGCGCTTCGTGAGGAACGAAGTCCAGATCGCAACCTTCATCCGGGTTATCCAGGTTGATGGTTGGCGGAACAGCCTGATCGCGCAACGCAAGGATAGAGTAGATAGATTCTACTGCACCCGCCGCACCCAGCAGATGACCGGTCATGGATTTCGTGGAGCTAACCATTACGCGGCTGGCAGACTCGCCGAAGATAGACTTAACTGCCTGAGCTTCTGCTTTATCGCCAGCTGGTGTAGAAGTACCGTGCGCGTTGACGTAGCCAATCTGAGCTGGGGTAATACCCGCATCACGGATTGCGTTTGCCATCGCCAGCGCAGCACCCGCGCCGTTCTCCGGAGGAGACGTCATGTGGTAAGCATCGCTGCTCATACCAAAGCCAACGACTTCAGCATAAATTTTCGCACCACGTTTTTTTGCGTGTTCGTACTCTTCCAGCACGATCATGCCCGCACCGTCGCCCAGCACGAAGCCATCACGATCTTTATCCCACGGACGGCTTGCCGCCTGAGGATTGTCGTTGCGGGTAGAGAGCGCACGAGCCGCGCCGAAACCACCGACACCCAGAGGGGTACTGGCTTTTTCTGCACCGCCCGCCACCATAGCATCTGCATCGCCGTACGCAATAATGCGCGCGGCCTGGCCGATGTTATGCACGCCAGACGTACAAGCGGTCGCGATAGAAATGCTTGGCCCACGCAGGCCGAACATGATGGTCAGGTGACCCGCCACCATGTTAACAATCGTGGACGGAACGAAGAACGGGCTGATCTTACGCGGGCCACCATTCATCAGGGATGTATGGTTTTCCTCGATCAGGCCAAGACCGCCAATCCCGGAGCCGATAGCGGCGCCGATACGGGATGCGTTCTCTTCCGTAATTTCAAGGCCAGAATCCTGCATGGCCTGAACGCCAGCGACAATTCCATATTGAATGAAGGCATCCATCTTGCGCTGTTCTTTGCGCGAGATGATCTCTTCACAGTTAAAATCCTTTACTAAGCCAGCAAATTTCGTTGCATAGGCGCTAGTATCGAAATGGTCGATTAGGCTGATGCCGCTCTGACCGGCAAGGAGAGCTTTCCAGGTGGACTCTACGGTATTGCCGACAGGAGACAACATGCCAAGTCCGGTCACAACTACACGACGCTTAGACACGTTTGTCCTCCAGGGAGGGATAAAAAAAGAGATTCGTGGGACTAAAAAAGATAAAACTCAGGCGGTCGAATGACCGCCTGGAGATGTTCACTTACGCCTGGTGACCGTTGATGTAATCAATGGCAGCCTGAACGGTGGTGATCTTCTCAGCTTCTTCGTCCGGAATCTCAGTATCAAACTCTTCTTCCAGAGCCATTACCAGCTCAACGGTGTCAAGAGAATCTGCGCCCAGGTCTTCAACGAAGGAAGCGGAGTTCACAACTTCTTCCTGCTTAACGCCCAGCTGTTCGCCGATAATTTTCTTAACGCGTTCTTCGATAGTGCTCATACTCTTAAATTTCCTATCAAAACTCGCTTTCGCGATGGTTTTCGTAGTGTATAAAATGTTGAAAAATTTGCAACTAAATCCCGGCAGTTCGTACCACGATTTTACGTTATTTTGAGGCCATTCGCCCTAATAACGCAAATATTTTTCATCGTGGTTAAACCATATACATCCCGCCGTTGACGTGGAGGGTCTCACCAGTGATGTAACCCGCTTCGTCAGAGGCTAAAAATGCAACCGCACTGGCAATTTCTTTCGGGTCGCCTAAGCGGCCCGCAGGAACAGCTGCCAGCGTACCCGCACGCTGATCATCAGTCAGCGCACGCGTCATGTCCGTTTCAATAAAGCCCGGAGCAACAACGTTTACAGTAATACCGCGGGACGCGACTTCACGCGCCAGCGACTTACTGAAACCAATCAGACCTGCTTTCGCCGCAGCGTAGTTAGCCTGACCAGCATTTCCCATGGTACCAACCACAGAACCGACAGTGATAATACGACCATGACGCTTTTTCATCATAGCGCGCATTACCGCTTTTGACAGACGGAATACAGATGACAGATTGGTTTCGATGATATCGTTCCACTCGTCGTCTTTCATTCGCATTAACAGGTTATCGCGAGTGATCCCGGCATTGTTTACCAGAATATCCACTTCACCAAACTCTGCGCGAATATTTTCCAGAACAGATTCGATAGATGCAGGTTCGGTCACATTCAGTACCAGACCTTTACCGTTTGCACCCAGATATTCGCTGATGGCCTGAGCGCCATTCTCGCTGGTTGCTGTACCAATCACCTTCGCGCCGCGCGCAACCAGTGTTTCAGCAATTGCACGCCCGATACCGCGGCTTGCGCCAGTCACCAGGGCAATTTTTCCTTCAAAACTCATGGTATTCCTCTTTTATTGCGAGAGTGCCGCTGACATCGCTTCCGGCTCGTTAATCGCCGAGGCTGTCAGGGTGTCAACAATACGTTTTGTCAGACCGGTGAGGACTTTCCCTGGGCCGACTTCATACAGATGCTCAACGCCCTCCGCTGCCATAAACTCAACGGTTTTGGTCCACTGTACCGGGCTGTAGAGCTGGCGAACCAGCGCGTCACGGATAGCTTCCGGCGTGGTTTCGCATTTCACATCGACGTTGTTCACAACGGAAATCGTCGGGGCGTTAAACGTAATTTTTTCCAGCTCAACCGCCAGTTTCTCGGCAGCAGGCTTCATCAGCGCACAGTGAGACGGCACGCTGACAGGCAGTGGCAGCGCACGTTTAGCACCCGCGGCTTTACAGGCAGCACCGGCACGTTCAACCGCTTCTTTATGGCCGGCGATAACCACCTGGCCCGGCGAGTTAAAGTTCACCGGAGAAACAACCTGACCTTCAGCGGATTCTTCACACGCTTTTGCAATCGCGGCGTCATCCAGACCGATGATCGCAGACATGCCACCCGTACCTTCCGGCACCGCTTCCTGCATGAATTTTCCGCGCAGCTCTACCAGACGTACCGCGTCAGCAAACGCGATCACACCGGCACAGACCAGCGCAGAGTATTCACCCAGGCTATGGCCCGCGAGCAGCGCTGGCGCTTTACCGCCCTGCTGCTGCCAGACACGCCACAGCGCAACGGACGCAGTCAGCAGCGCTGGCTGGGTCTGCCAGGTTTTGTTCAGTTCTTCGGCCGGACCCTGCTGGGTCAGCGCCCATAAATCATAACCCAGTGCATCGGAAGCTTCACGGAAAGTCTCTTCAATGACCGGATAGTTTGCTGCCATTTCAGACAACATCCCAACGGTTTGAGAACCCTGACCCGGGAACACAAAAGCAAATTGCGTCATTTTTTATTCCTTATCCTAGAAACGAACCAGCGCGGAACCCCAGGTGAACCCGCCACCGAAGGCTTCAAGCAAGACCAGCTGGCCCCGTTTGATTCGCCCGTCGCGTACCGCTTCATCAAATGCGCACGGTACTGACGCCGCAGAGGTGTTGCCGTGGCGATCCAGCGTCACCACAACGTTATCCATCGACATGCCCAGCTTTTTAGCGGTCGCGCTGATGATACGCAGGTTCGCCTGATGCGGCACCAGCCAGTCGAGTGCGGTGCGTTCAAGGTTATTGGCTTCCAACGTCTCATCGACAATGTGCGCAAGCTCAGTCACCGCCACCTTGAATACTTCATTACCTGCCATGGTGAGGTAAATGGAGTTATCAGGATTAACGCGATCGGCGTTAGGCAGCGTCAGCAGCTCACCGTAGCTTCCATCGGCATGCAAATGCGTGGAGATGATACCCGGCTCTTCAGACTGCCCCAGCAGCACTGCACCCGCACCATCACCAAAAATAATGATCGTTCCGCGATCGGTCGGATCGCAGGTACGCGCCAGCACGTCAGCACCGATCACCAGCGCATATTTGACGGCACCGGATTTAACATACTGATCGGCAACGCTCAGTGCATAGGTGAAACCTGCACACGCGGCAGCGACGTCAAACGCCGGACAGCCCTTAATGCCGAGCATGTTTTGCACCTGGCACGCCGCGCTTGGGAAAGCGTGCGTGGCAGACGTCGTGGCGACCACGATCAAACCAATCTGTTCTTTATCAATGCCCGCCATGTCGATAGCACGCAGTGCGGCTTCGTAACCCATGGTCGACACGGTTTCGTCTGGCGCGGCAATACGACGTTCACGGATACCTGTGCGCGTGACAATCCACTCGTCAGACGTATCTACCATTTTTTCCAGATCGGCGTTGGTACGCACTTGTTTTGGCAGGTAGCTGCCGGTACCTATAATCTTCGTATACATGTACGCTCAGTCACTTTTAGCTAATACAGATTCCAGGCGAGCGGCAATCCGCTGAGGGACTTGTCGCTGCACCGCCTGCACTGCCTGTTCAATCGCGACAGCAAATGCTCGCTGATTGGCAGCACCATGACTCTTAATCACGATGCCGCGCAATCCTAACAGACAGGCGCCATTATACTGGTCGGGGTTGAGGTGACTGAATCGCCGCGTCAGGCTTTTTTGTAACCAACGCTTTAATAAAATCAGCCACCAGGCGCTTTTTTTACCCTCTCCCTGCGATTTCAGCAGAGAAAGAAACATGCGCACAACCCCTTCCATGGTCTTCAACGTCACGTTTCCGGTGAAGCCATCGCACACCAGAACATCCGTTTTACCCGTCAACAACTCATTGGCTTCGAGATAACCAATATAGTTGATGGAGGGAACCTGTTTGAGCAATTCAGCGGCTTCGCGAATGCTGTCCAGGCCTTTGGTCTCTTCTTCACCAATGTTCAGTAACGCAACACGGGGATTGTTGATCCCGACCACTTCTTCCGCCAGCACCGATCCCATCACGGCAAACTGAGCCAGCATTGTACTATCACAATCGACGTTAGCGCCCAAATCGAGCACCACCGTCTTACCCTTTTGTTGGTGCGGTAACACCGTCACCAGCGCCGGGCGCTCAATACCGTCAATCGGCTTGAGCAACAATTTCGACAGCCCCATCAGCGCGCCGGTATTTCCCGCACTGACGCAGGCCTGAGCGCGCCCTTCTTTCACCAGCTCCAGCGCTATTCGCATAGAACTGTCGCGGCTATTTCGAATAGCCTGCGAGGGCCGGGCATCACTGGCAATAACTGACTGCGCAGGAATAATCTGCAGACGTGAACGTTGTTCAAAGTCAGCTTTTGCAAGTAATGGCGTGATTGTGTCGGGATTGCCGACTAATAGAAGAGTGAGTTGCGAATTAGAATTCAGTGCCTGCAATGCTGCAGGCACTGTCACGGAAGGGCCGAAATCTCCCCCCATGACATCTAACGCCAGGGTTAGACGTGTCAAGGTATCGTCGCAGCCTGGTTCGGTAAATTCCCCGTTTGCACGGGGAAATCCTCACTAAGCCTAATCACGCTGACGCGTGATTACTTAGTGATAACCTTGCGGCCGCGGTAGAAACCGTCAGCGGTGATGTGGTGACGCAGGTGTTTCTCACCAGAAGTCTTGTCTACAGACAGGCTGGTAACTGCAGTCAGCGCGTCATGGGAACGACGCATGCCACGTTTGGAACGGGTTGGTTTATTCTGTTGTACGGCCATGGACCTTACTCCTCAATTACTTACGCTTTAAGCTGGCTAATACGGCAAATGGGTTTGGTTTTTGCGCTTCATCAGGCAGTTCCCCAAAGACCATGTCCGCCTCGGACACTTCACAGTGTTCAGAATCATGCACCGGAACGACTGGCAAGGTGAGGATGATTTCATCTTCAACCAGAGCCAGAAGATCGATTTCACCGAATTCGTTAACCTCAATCGGCTCATACGCTTCCGGGAGTGCTTCAGCCTGTTCGTCAGAACGAACCGGACTGAAACAATACGTTGTGTGAACATGCTGTACAAACGGTTTCCCGCAACGCTGACACTCGAGCGTTACCGTCACCTTTGCATCACCGGTTAAAACGGCGAGACGCTGGTTGTCGATAGCGAACGACATGGAGCATTCTACATCACTGTCCACACTGACTACGGATTCGGCAATACGCTCAGCCTGATCGGAAGTATAGATACCTTCGTAATCGAGGCGTTTTTGAGCCGTACGAACCGGATCAAGAGTCAGGGGTAATTTTACCTTTTGCATAGGGCGCGCATATTAACTTTGTAACGTCATAGAGTCAAAGAAAAAGGCAACCTGAGCTGCCTTTTGCCAATTATTCGCACACATTGCGGCCTGTAGTTTAAAATGGCTGGCATCGATACGCTATATCTGGTGATAAAAATATGCCAAATCTCGTTCTCGCCTCCACGTCCCCCTACCGCCGAATGCTGCTGGAAAAACTCGGGATCCCGTTTGAATGTGCCGCGCCAGAGGTTGATGAGACGCCACAACCGGGCGAGTCACCGCGTCATCTGGTGACGCGTCTTGCTAAAGAGAAAGCACAATCGCTGGCAGCACGCTACCCTTCGCATTTGATTATAGGCTCCGATCAGGTTTGTGTACTGGATGGAGAAATCACCGGCAAACCCCATACGGAAGAGAACGCCTGCCAGCAGCTTTTGCGTGCCCGAGGCAGTATCGTCACCTTTTATACGGGTCTGGCGCTCTATAACTCCGCTTCTGGCCACCTGCAAACGGAATGCGAACCCTTCGACGTCCACTTCCGCCATCTCAGTGAGCAAGAGATTGTGGATTACGTGCGCCGTGAGCGTCCGCTGAACTGCGCGGGGAGCTTTAAAAGTGAAGGCCTGGGGATTGCGCTGTTTGACAAGCTGGACGGGCGAGACCCGAACACGCTGGTGGGACTGCCGCTGATTGCGCTGTGCCAGATGTTAAGGCGAGAAGAGTGTAATCCGTTGACGGTGTGAGCTTTGCGGCCTGATGCCCTCACCCCGACCCTCTCCCACCCGGAGAGGGTGCAAACATTTAAAACGGCAACTTCGTTGCCGTTTTACTTTTACCTTAGCCGCGCAGAACCTTAAGACAGCGTTTCAACTGCTCGTCGAGCGGCGCTTCAATACGGATGATTTCACCCGTATTAGGATGGGTGAACTTCAGCGCTGCCGCATGCAGGAAGAGACGAGACAGCCCGGTGCCCGCCAGCTGCTTATCAAATTCCCTGTCGCCATAGCGGTCATCAAACGCGATAGGATGCCCTGCAAACTGCGTATGCACGCGGATCTGGTGGGTTCGGCCGGTAACTGGACTGCAGCGCACCAGCGTGGCAAATTCATACCGCTCTTCGACTTTAAAGCGCGTTTCGGACGGTTTCCCTTCCTGATTGACGCGCACAATGCGCTCGCCGCTTTGCAGAATATTTTTCAACAGCGGTGCCTGCACCACCTTGACGTGAGACTGCCACTGTCCGCGAACCAGCGCCAGATAATCCTTCTGCATTCCTTTTTCGCGAAGCTGCTCGTGCAAGGAACGCAGTGCAGAACGTTTTTTCGCCACCAGCAGCACGCCGGAGGTGTCACGGTCCAGACGGTGCACCAGCTCCAGGAAGCGGGCTTCCGGGCGCAGCGCACGCAGCCCTTCAATCACGCCAAAGCTCAGACCGCTGCCGCCGTGTACGGCTGTACCTGACGGCTTATTCAGCACAAGGATATAGTCATCCTCATAAAGGATGACGTCACTCAGCGCGGCCACTTTTTGCAGCTTAGGGGAAACCACTTCTTCTTCACGTTCAGCCACGCGCACCGGTGGAATACGCACTTCGTCACCGGCTTCGAGCTTATACTCAGGCTTGACGCGTTTTTTGTTCACCCGCACCTCGCCCTTACGCAAGATGCGATAAATCATGCTCTTTGGCACACCCTTCAGTTGGGTGCGCAAGAAGTTATCGATGCGTTGCCCCGCGTAGTCATCCGCGATAGCAACCATTTTTACGGCTGGAGTCTCTGTTTTCATGGTTGGCGATTCTAAATATCGTCAGCCATTAGCGCCACTCATTTTTCTATGCTTATATTTACTTTTATCCGGCCTGTCCCCCGTTTCGCGCAATCGATTTGGTGGTTATTAAACCAATCACCACCTTGAAGTGAAGAAACTGTGAGTAACCGGGTGATAATTGGTAAAAGTCATCTTGCTATAACCCGGCGAGCAGTGGAATAATGAAGCCGTTTTCCGTGTTTAATCCAGGTTTTGTAAGGATGTTGACGGAATGACCAATTTTGTCTGACCGATCATCCACGCAGCAATGGCGTAAGACGTATTGATCTTTCAGGCAGTTAGCGGGCTGCGGGTTGCAGTACTTCCCGGTATAAGGATTGTTCTCTGGAGAGTTCTTCCCAGGCAATTCCCCTGATAATTGCGCTGTGTTTCCGTATGAAGCACAGGCAACCGACACTCTGCGCCTCTTAAGCGAGCGACAACCGTGAGGTTGGCGACGTGAATAGACACGAGGCCATCGGTTCATACCCCGGAAAGCGTCACCTTGCCCGCAGCTTTGTCGTCAATGTAAGAATAACGAGTAAGTTACGATGAAAAGAATGTTAATCAACGCAACTCAGCAAGAAGAGTTGCGTGTCGCCCTTGTGGATGGGCAGCGCCTGTACGATCTGGATATCGAAAGTCCTGGACACGAACAGAAAAAAGCGAACATTTACAAAGGTAAAATCACCCGCATTGAACCAAGCCTTGAAGCTGCATTTGTCGATTACGGTGCTGAGCGTCATGGTTTCCTCCCTCTGAAAGAAATCGCCCGCGAATATTTCCCTGCAAACTACAACGCCCATGGCCGCCCAAACATCAAAGATGTTCTGCGTGAAGGTCAGGAAGTTATCGTTCAGATTGATAAAGAAGAGCGTGGCAATAAAGGCGCCGCACTGACTACCTTTATCAGCCTGGCGGGGAGCTATCTGGTTCTGATGCCTAACAACCCGCGTGCGGGTGGTATCTCTCGCCGTATCGAAGGCGATGACCGTACCGAGCTGAAAGAAGCGCTGGCGAGCCTCGAACTGCCTGATGGCATGGGGCTTATCGTGCGTACCGCAGGCGTGGGCAAATCAGCCGAAGCGCTGCAGTGGGACCTGAGTTTCCGTCTGAAACACTGGGAAGCAATCCAGAAAGCGGCGGAAAGCCGCCCTGCTCCGTTCCTGATCCACCAGGAAAGCAACGTTATCGTACGTGCCTTCCGTGATTACCTGCGTCAGGACATCGGTGAGATTCTGATCGATAACCCGAAAGTGCTTGAGCTGGCTCGCCAGCACATCGCCGCGCTGGGCCGTCCAGACTTCACCAGCAAAATTAAACTGTACACCGGTGAAATCCCGCTGTTCAGCCACTATCAGATCGAATCCCAGATTGAGTCCGCCTTCCAGCGTGAAGTGCGTCTGCCGTCCGGCGGTTCTATCGTTATTGATACCACCGAAGCGCTGACCGCTATCGACATCAACTCCGCGCGTGCAACGCGCGGTGGCGATATCGAAGAGACCGCCTACAACACTAACCTCGAAGCCGCTGATGAAATCGCCCGCCAGCTCCGCCTGCGCGACCTGGGTGGTCTGATTGTTATCGACTTCATCGACATGACTCCTGTACGCCACCAGCGTGCGGTTGAAAACCGCCTGCGCGAAGCGGTGCGTCAGGACAGAGCGCGTATCCAGATTAGCCATATCTCACGCTTCGGCCTGCTGGAGATGTCACGTCAGCGTCTGAGCCCGTCGCTCGGTGAGTCCAGCCATCACGTTTGTCCGCGCTGCTCCGGCACCGGTACCGTGCGTGATAACGAATCTCTGTCCCTCTCTATTCTGCGTCTGATTGAAGAAGAAGCGCTGAAAGAGAACACCAAAGAGGTTCACGCCATTGTGCCGGTGCCCGTTGCCTCTTACCTGCTTAACGAAAAACGTGCGGCGGTAAGTGCCATTGAAGCGCGTCAGGGTGGCGTTCGCTGCATCATCGTGCCAAACGATCAGATGCAGACCCCGCACTATCACGTGCTGCGTGTGCGTAAAGGCGAAGAGACGACCACCCTCAGCTACCTGCTGCCGAAGCTGCATGAAGAAGAGATGGCTCTGCCATCCGATGAAGAGCCTGCCGAGCGCAAACTGCCAGAGCAGCCTGCATTAGCGACCTTCATCATGCCAGAAGCACCGCCGGAAGCAGCTCTGGAAAAACCTGCTGCAAAACCTGTGGCACAGAAACCAGAAGCCAGGGTGGCGAAAGCCGAGCCAGAGCAACCGGGTCTGCTGAGCCGCTTCTTTGGCGCGCTGAAGAAAATGTTTGCCGGCGAGGAAGTTCAGCCAGAGCAACCGAAAGAAGAGCCAAAAGCGGCCAAACCTGAGCGTCAACAGGACCGCCGTAAGCGTCAGAACAACCGTCGCGATCGTAATGACCGCAGCGACCGTAATGACCGCAGCGAGCGTCGCGACAACCGTGACAACCGTGACAACCGTGACAACCGCTCTGAGAATAACGAAGGCCGTGAGCAACGCGAAGACAACCGTCGCAACCGTCGCGAGAAACAACAGCAGAACGTTAATGTTGAAGATCGTGAAATTCGCCAGCAGGCGGGCGATGAGTCTGAGAAGAGCAAACAGCGTGACGACCAGCAGCCACGCCGCGAACGTAGCCGTCGTCGTAACGACGAGAAGCGTCAGGCGCAGCAGGAAGTCAAAAACCTGAACCGCGAAGAGCCTGCTGAACAGCAGGACGGCGAGCAGGAAGAACGTACTCAGGTTATGCCGCGTCGTAAGCAGCGTCAGCTTGCTCAGAAAGTACGCTTCGCCTCCGAAGCAACCGAAGAGTCAACCATTGTCGCCGCTGAAACAAACGAGAGCGCAACCGGTACACAGCTGGCAAAAGTCGACCTGCCAGCGGTCGTTGAAAACAGCGCTGAACAGGATGAAAACGGTGAGAACCGTGATAACGCCGGCATGCCGCGCCGTTCACGTCGTTCTCCACGTCATCTGCGCGTCAGCGGCCAGCGCCGTCGTCGCTATCGTGACGAGCGTTACCCGACTCAGTCGCCCATGCCGCTGACCATTGCCTGTGCTTCGCCAGAAATGGCCTCCGGCAAAGTCTGGATCCGCTACCCGGTTGCTCGCCCGGAGCAGGTAGTTGAAGAACAGCCGGTGACCGAAGAGGTGATTACACCTGTTGCTGTCGCTGAAGAGGTCGTGACTGAAGCCGCTACCGTGGTTGAACCGCAGGCCGTTGAGGTTGAAGAAACCCCACACGCGATAGAAGTGGAAACCACGCACCCAGAAGTGATTGCCGCGCCGGTTGATGCCGCACCGCAGCTTATTGCTGAAGAAGATACCGTAGTGGCTGAGGAAATTGCTGAAGAGGCAGAACCTGTAGCAGCAGTGGAAGAGACAGCTGAAGTCATCGTTGAAACGACGACTGAAGAAGTTGTTCAGGACGTTGAGATTGCCGTCGAACCTGTTCGTGAAGCCGAAGAAGCGAAAGCGCCTGAAGTGAAGCCAGCGCCGGTTGTTTCTGCACCAGCCGCTGCCCACGTGGCGACCGCACCTATGACGCGCGCTCCGGCGCCGGAGTACGTGCCTGAAGCCCCGCGTCACAGCGACTGGGTACGCCCGGAGTTCAACTTCGAAGGTAAAGGCGCTGCAGGCGGCCACAGTGCAACGCATCAGGCGACTGCACCGGCGACGCGTCCGCAGTCTGTCGAATAACGACACAGAAAGTAAAAAGCCGACCTTCGGGTCGGCTTTTTTTATGGCTGCTGCACGGGCTTTCTCATCCCGGTGACCTCCGGCATTATCTGCCGCATCAGCTCCAGAAAACGCCGCAAGCGCGCCGGATAATAACGGGACCAGGGGTAAACCAGATGCACCGGTAACGCCGCTGGCTGCCACTCTGGCAGTAAATGCACCAGCCGTCCTTGCTGAATATCATCCTGTACCGTCCAGCTGGATACAACCGCCACGCCAAGCCCGGTGAGCGCCGTATTGCGTGCAACATACAGGCTATCGGTGCTGAGCCGTGGGGTAATAGCCACTCGCGCGGGAGCGGGTGATGCATCGTGAAAAAGCTCCACATGGCGCTGGTAGAAAGAGCTGATGGCAATCCAGGGGAACTGCTGCAAATCCTCCGGGGCGTTTACCGCCGGGAAGCGGGCCAGCAGTGCCGGAGAAGCCACCACCGAACGCGGCACTTCGGCCAGCAGCACGGATACGGTCGCCGGATCGACTTCCACGCCCACCCGAATCGCGCAGTCAAGGTTGTCGCCGAGGAAATCCGCCGAGCGATCGTTAAGCATCCACTCAATCGAAAGCTGCGGGTAGCGCTGCAAAAATTCGGTTAACGGTTTCAGAAGCTGGTCCTGACCAAACGCGTGCGGCGCCCGCACCCGCAATACGCCTACTGGCTCATCTTCCGTCTGCCCCACCTCATCTTCCAGCGCCAGCCAGCTGTCAATCACCCGACGGGCGTGCTGATAGCAGCGCTCGCCGTCATCCGTTAGCCGCGTCGTGTGGGTAGTGCGTAACATCAGACGCACCCCCAGCATTGTCTCAAGCGACTGTAACCGTCGGCTCACCGTGGCCTGGGTTGTTGCCAGCTGCCGTGCCGCCGCAGAGAGTGACCCCGCCTCAACAATCCGGACAAACGTCCGCATGAGCTCTACCCTGTCTATACGCTCAGCTCTTTTCATCGCATTTTCACTTATACGTCCAACGTATAAGCGTTTTACCACCGGGCCCGCTACCGTCGCAAGGCGTACTGATAAAAAATAGCCTCACACGACGAATGAGGAACAACGTATGAACACAACAACTACTCCCCACGCTGCAAGCCGCTGGGTGATTTTTATGCTGGCCCTGGGGGCTGGTTTCAGCGTGGCATCAATCTACTACGCGCAGCCCCTTCTGCCGCTGATGGGCGCCGATCTTCATCTGAGCATTGAAGGCATGGGGCTGGTGCCCACCTTGACTCAGGCAGGCTACGCGCTCGGCATCCTGTTCCTGCTACCGCTCGGCGATCGCCACGACCGCAGGACGTTAATCCTGATTAAAAGCGCCGCGCTGGCGCTGTTTCTTCTCGGCTGTACCCTGACCGGACAGCTCCATTCTCTGCTGCTGGCAAGCCTGCTCATCGGCATGGCCGCCACCATGGCACAGGATATCGTCCCTGCCGCGGCAATCCTTGCCCCAGAAGGCAAGCAGGGGAAAACCGTGGGCACGGTAATGACCGGGCTGCTGCTGGGTATCTTATTATCAAGAACCGTGAGCGGCGTGGTGGGCGAGGCATTTGGCTGGCGCGTCATGTACCAGCTGGCGGCGGCGAGCATTGCGTTCATCGGGGTGATGATGTGGTTTGTGCTTCCCCGCTTTGCCATTCACTCCACGCTGAGCTATCCGGCGTTGATGCGCTCAATGGAACATCTGTGGCGTCGTTACCCGGCCCTGCGCCGCGCGGCGCTGGCTCAGGGTTTTCTGTCGATTGCCTTCAGCGCCTTCTGGTCTACCCTTGCGGTCATGCTGCTGGAACGCTATCACCTTGGTAGTGCCGTCGCGGGGGGCTTTGGTATTGCAGGTGCCGCCGGTGCGCTAGCTGCTCCGCTGGCGGGGGGGCTGGCGGACAAACTGGGTGCGGGAAAAGTCACGCAGCTTGGTGCAGTCCTGGTAACCGTCTCCTTCGCCCTGATGTTCCTGATGCCCGCGCTGGGGGTCCATGGACAGCTGATTCTGATCGCCCTCTCCGCCGTCGGATTCGATCTGGGCCTGCAGTCCAGCCTGGTCGCCCATCAGAACCTGGTATACAGCCTTGAGCCGCAGGCACGCGGTCGCCTGAATGCCCTGCTCTTTACGGTGGTGTTTATCGGGATGGCGCTGGGTTCAGCGTTAGGCAGCAATATCTACTCGCTGGCTGGCTGGACGGGCGTGGTCGCGCTGGCGACGGTCTGTGGCCTCATTGCGCTGGCAATTCGTCTGATTGAAAGCGCACGCGTTGCCTCCGCACCGGCAGAAGCCGCATAAAAAAATGCCCAATCCAGACGGATTGGGCAGTAAAACATGCCCAGTTTCAAGACATGCTCTAAGAGGTCAAGATGTTATTTGTTCAGCTGGAATAGAGACATGCCCTGCATATCGCTAAACGCTTTATAAGAGGCCTGCAGGGCCGCCTGCTGCATGGTGTAAGAGGAAATCGCTTCGTTCCAGTCGACGTCAACCAGGTCACTCATCTGCTTGGTCTGACCCAGCGCGCGGTCATCACCCAGCGTATCGAGTTTTTCCAGCTCGTTCATCTTGGTTCCTACATCAGCAACAACTGTCAGGACATTGTTCTGGGCGTTCTTGATGCCGATTTGCGCGTTGGCAATCACCTGGCTTTGCGCCGTTGCGGCAGCCGGATCGTTCGCAATCGGCGTCTTCAGCGACGCAATGGCCGTATCAAGGATTTTGAACATGTTTGTTTCGCCATATCCACCGCCCGGCAGCTCTTCCGCATTACTGGTAATGCTGTTAAAAATCTGCTGACCTGTATGGCTAATCGCCATATTTCGCGCCGTATCAACCTGCTGCGTGATGGCCTCAGTACCACCGTTGTAATCCCCGGTCGCGGCATCAAACGGTGCGCTCTCGGTTTTATATCCCGCAAAGATAAAGCGGCCATTGCCATCCGTCGTGTTGGCCAGGTTCATCAGCTGATCGCGGATCCCCTGAAGATCGGTCGCCAGAGAAAGACGGTCGTCATCGCTCAGCGTGCCGTTCGAGGCGTAAACCAGCTTCTCGCGCACGCTTGAGATCGCGGTGTTGACCTGGGTTAACACGCTATCTTCCAGCGAAACCTTTTGCGTCGCAAAGGTACGCGCGAGGGCGAACTGGCTGTTCTGCGACTGAGATTGCGACAGAACGATGGCCTGCGACGCGGCAATAGGATCGTCCGACGGACGATTGACGCGCTTGCCGGTGGACATCTGCTCACCGTAGCTCAGCCATCTGCTCTGGGAATCGGTGATCCCACGCATGTTTTGCTCGTACATCATCTGGGTGCTAATACGCATTTTTCACCTCAACCTTAACGAATGTTGATAATTGCATCGAAGAGCGTACTGGCAGTTTGTAGAACCTGCGCATTGGCCAGGTAGTACTGCTGATAACGCTGCAAATTGCCATACTCTTCGTCGAGGTTTACCCCAGAGATGGTCTGCTGCTGCTTGATTAACTGTGTTTCCACGTTGGCTTTCGTCTGGCTACTCACCTTCAGTGACGCCGTTGAGCTACCGACGGTACTGACGAGAGAGGCATACGCATCGTTGAAGGTTTTGTTGCCACCCACCACTTTAGCGTTTTGCAGATCGAGCAGCTTCTGACCGTTACGGTTGTCGCTTTCACCGCCGTTCTGCACCGACGCCATCGCCAGTTTGGACTCGTCGCTGATCGCCAGATCCATGTTCATGATGACGTTAGAAACAGGCTTCACGGTAAAACTGTCTTTGGTATTTGCCGTTCCGCTCACATTGACGTTAAGGCCATCAAACGACAGATTGCCGCTGGCGTCCGGAGTCATCGTAAAGCTGGTTTTGTCTGACGTGCGGGTGATGGTCCAGTCGGTGCCGTTAAATTGCAGCTTATAATCTGTCGCCTGAACTTGTTTACTGTCCGCCACAGACGCCGTGACAACAGCGGAACCGCCGTTCTTGCTGTTGGACAGCACCGCCGGAGAACCAAAGTCGAACAGCTTGCCGCCAGCATCACCGTTAGCATCAAAACCGGCTTCGTGCTGCGTGTTCATCGCATCGGCAAAGGCCAGTGCCATCTGGTTCAGGCTGTTACGGGCTTTATCCAGATCTTCAGCACGGAAGGTCAGTAAACCGCCTAAAGAACCGGTGGTGATAAATTTCTCCGGGATCTCAATATTGCCCGCCACGTCATCGACATAGGCGATGGTAGTACGAGCCGGATCGGCGCTGGACTTCACGGCCGCCAGCTGGCTGGCTTTGCTGCCCTGCACCAGGCTGTAACCGTTACCGAGAGAGATATTAAACGTGCCGCTATCCTGTACGGAGACTTCCACACCCACGATTTTGTTCAGTTCAGTCACGAGCTGATCGCGCTGGTCAAGCAGATCGTTAGGTGACGCGCCCGCGCCAACGCCGGTCAGACGGGAGATCTGATCGTTCAGATTCGCAATCTGCGTCGCGTAGTTATTGATCTGAGACACGCTGCTTGAGATGGCGGTATTAACCTGCGCATCCTGGTCACGGAGATACTGATCGTTGGTCTTAAACTGATTCACCAGACCACCCGCTTTCCCCAGTACCGTCTGACGTGCAGCTGGGTCTTCGGCGTTGCTCACCAGGGTTTGCAGGCTCTTGAAGAAGTCCTGCAGCGTGGTGGAGAGCGAGTTGGTGGTATCAGAGAGCACATCGTCGATTTTTGACATCTGCTGATAGCGCGTCGTCAGACCGCTGCTCTGCGTCTGTGCGGCGCGCAGCTGGTTGGTAATGAAAGCGTCATACTCACGCTGGACACCGGAGACATACACCCCGTTACCCACCCAGCCACCGCCGGTCAGCGTGCTGTTAGAGGCACCCAGCACGGTCGTCTGGCGGGTGTAACCTGCCACGTTGTAGCTTGAAATATTATTACTGACGGTATTGAGTGCCGACTGCGCAGCACTGAGGCCACTCATGGCGCTGTTAATCAAACTGGACATGGGGGTTCCTTTTATACGTTCAGACACGAGTCCTGATGAAGGTTATCGGCAACCTCCACCGGGACTTGAGAACTTTCAGAACAGATTTTCAATATCTGTGCTATAGGCTTTGCTGACCTTCTCGCCCATGGATTTCAGCTGCTGGATCATGCTGGTGAGCTTGCGCGCATAGTTCGGGTCGGTCGCGTAGCCCGCGTTTTGCAGAGCCTGCGCCCCCTGCTCCGCCGTCGCCGCCTGCGTAACGGCGGTATAGCGCGGATTGCGGCTCAGCAGGCCCACATAATCGGACAACGCTTCCAGATAAGAGCTGTAGACGCGGAATTTTGCTTTGACCTTCACCGCCGCACCGTTCTCGTACTCGGTGGTGGTGATCTCCGTCGTCGGCCCTTTCCAGCTGGAAGTGGCTTTCACGCCGAAGATGTTGAAGCTCGGCTCACCGTTTTCCTTGCGGATCTGGCGCTGACCCCAGCCCGACTCCAGCGCGGCCTGCGCCAGAATCAGGTGATGCGGCACGCCGCTCTGCTGGCTGGCAAGGCGCGCAGGCAGAGAAAGCTGCGCCAGGAAGTCTTTGCTGTCACCCGAGAGCGGCTCATCGCCACTGTCCGTCGCTTTAGGTATGGCTTTACGCACCATTTGCGTCAGGGCCTGGTTCTGATAACTGGTCACCGTTTCCAGGTCGAACTTCATCGGCACCTGCTCCGGTCGATCCTGAGGCTGAATACCCTGCGCGGCTTCGGTCTGTTTCACAATCATGTCAGCCAGACCGAGGCCTTTTCCGGCGGTCATCTGCTGCGCAATCTGCTGGTCATACATGCTGGTGTAGAGACGCGTTGAATCACTGCTGAACATCCCGTCTTTTGGCAGGGTTTCACGCATGCTTTTCAGCATCATCTGTACAAACATCCCCTCCACCTGGCGGGCGACCGGGCGGATATTCGCCGCCGGGTCTTTGCCTGCTTTGGTTTTCAGTTCGTTGAGCGACTGGGCATCCCAGGCTGCACTGGTCAACAGTTTGCTATCGGTCAGCATTAGATGATTTCCAGTTTGGCGCGCAGGCAGCCCGCGCTTTGCATGGATTGCAGGATGGACATCAGGTCCATCGGCGTTGCCCCCAGAGCGTTCAGGGCGCGCACCACGCTGTTCAGGTTGGCGCTGGAGCGAACGCTCTGCAGTGAGCCGCCGCTCTGGCGCATATCAATCTGCGTTTGCGGTGTCACCACGGTCTGACCGCCACCAAATGGCGTGTTCGGCTGGCTCACGTTCGCGGAGCGGTTTACCGTCACGGAGAGGTTACCCTGCGCCACGGCACAGCTGTCCAGCGACACTTCCCGGTTCATCACGACCGAGCCGGTACGGGAGTTGATGATCACCTTGGCATCCTGTACCGGAACGTTCACTTCCATATTCTGGATATCTGCCAGCATGCGCACCTGGTTGCTGCTGCCAGTGGAGGTACGGATCTGCACGGTGCGCGCATCCAGCGCCGTTGCATTACCGTAGCCGCGGCTGCGGTTGATGGTATCGGCAATTTGCTGGGCCATCGTGAAGTCTTCATTGTTGAGCTGCAGGTTAATGGTATTGCCCGCGCCAAACTGGGTAGGCAGTTCACGCTCAATGATCGCACCGTTGGTGATACGTCCACCGTTAAGCTGATTCACCTGCACGCTGCTTCCGCCTGCGGATGCCCCCGCACCGCCGACCAGAATGTTACCCTGCGCCAGCGCATACACCTGGCTGTCGACGCCCTTCAGCGGGGTCATCAGCAGCGTACCGCCGCGCAGGCTTTTGGCGTTACCCATTGAGGAAACCACCACGTCAATGGTCTGCCCCTGACGCGCGAACGCCGGGTAGGACGCGGTGACCATCACCGCGGCCACGTTTTTCAGCTGCATGTTGGTTCCCGCCGGCACGGTAATGCCGAGCTGGGAGAGCATGTTGTTCAGGCTTTGGGTCGTGAAGGGCGTCTGGGTCGTCTGGTCACCGGTACCATCCAGCCCCACCACCAGGCCATAGCCAATCAGCGAGTTCTCACGTACGCCCTGGACGCTGGTGAGATCGCGAATACGGTCAGCCTGGGCAAACGTTGCCACCAGCGCGAGCGCCACGGCGAAGATCGATTTAAACATGGGTCACCTCGCTTACATCGGCGATAAATTAAGGAAGAAGCGCTGCAGCCAACCCATATTTTGCGCTTCATTGATATAGCCGTTACCGACGTACTCAATGCGCGCATCCGCCACCTGAGTGGACGGAACGGTGTTGGTGCCGCTGATGGTGCGAGGGTTAACCACGCCCGAGAAACGAATGAATTCAGTGCCCTGGTTGATGGCGATCTGTTTTTCACCCACAACGTGTAAGTTGCCGTTAACCAGCACCTGGTCAACCGTGACCGTCAGCGTGCCGCTGAAGGTATTGCTGGCGTTCGCGCCGCCTTTACCATTGAAGGTATTACCGCCAGAGGCATCGACATCAGCACGCGCGTTGCCGAACAGGCCCTGCAGATAGCGCGGTACGGTATCGAAGCCAAAATTCGTTTTGCCATCGCGGCTGGCATTCGCCGACGAGCTTTTGCTCGCGCTGACGTTTTCCTGCAGCACAATGGTCAATGTATCGCCGACATTACGCGGGCGGCGATCTTCAAACAGCGGCTGATAGCCGTAATTAATCGGCTGCGCGGTCTGGAAAATGGAGCCGTTTACCACTGGCGCGGGGCCAGGAACGGGTTGGGCAGTCGTCGCACCCTGGACCAATGGTTTAGACGGGATCAAAGCACACCCGCTGAGGGTGACAGCCAGAACAGTCAGTATCGGATAACGAAACGCCGCGTTTTTTTGCATTGCCTTCATCTTCGAAAACAGGGAGCCGGTGCGACGTTTACCGCACCGGACTACACCTTAGAGTTGCGTCAGTTTCTGCAGCATCTGATCGGTCGTCGACACTGCTTTACTGTTAATTTCATACGCGCGCTGGACCTGGATCATATTCACCAGCTCTTCCGCGACGTTTACGTTGGAGGTTTCAACATAGCCCTGATACAGCAGGCCCGCGCCGTTCAGGCCCGGGGTGCTCTCATTTGGCGTACCGGAGGATTGCGTTTCGGTGTAGAGGTTCTCACCAATGCTTTCCAGACCGGTATCGTTCATGAAGGTGGTCAGGTTGAGCTGTCCAACCTGAACCGGCGCGGCCTGTCCCTGCTGAGTCACGCTGACCACGCCGTCACGTCCAATGGTAATGCTCAGGGCATTCGCCGGAATGGTGATCGCAGGTTGAACCTGGAAGCCGCCCGCCGTTACCAGCTGGCCGTTCTGATCGACCTGGAACGAGCCGTCGCGGGTATAGGCAGAGGTCCCGTCAGGCAGCTGCACCTGGAAGAAGCCCTGGCCTTTGATCGCCACGTCTTTGCTGTTGTTGGTCTGAGACAGGTTCCCCTGGCTGTGCAGACGCTCGGTGGCGACCGGACGAACGCCGGTACCGATCTGCAGGCCTGACGGCAGCGTCGTCTGTTCAGAAGACTGCGCACCCGGCTGGCGGATGGTTTGATAAAGCAAATCTTCGAAAACGGCGCGCTGACGCTTGAAACCATTGGTGCTCACGTTTGCCAGGTTGTTGGCAATCACGTCCATATTGGTTTGCTGGGCGTCCAGGCCAGTTTTCGCGATCCATAAAGAACTGATCATAAGGAGTCCTGTTAACTCATAGCCAGAAGTTGGTTAGCCTTGCCCGCGTTTTCATCCACGCTGCTGATGATTTTCATCTGCATTTCAAAACGACGGGCGCTGGCGATCATGTCGCTCATGGCGGCGACCGGCTTAACGTTGCTGCCTTCCAGCACGCCCGACATCACGCGAATGCTCGGATCGGCCTGTAGCGTGGCACCGCGCGTCGCCTGAGCCGCCTGGGTCAGACGGAACATTCCGTCGTCGCCACGCTGTACGTCTTTACCTTCCGCTTTAACCAGCTTCAGACGTCCGACGGGCGCAACGGTATTGGCCGGATCGCCCGGGTTCAGCGCCGAAATGGTACCGTCCGCGGCGATAGTCAGCTCCGAGCCTTCCGGCACGGTCAGCGGACCCGCCTCCCCCATTACCGGGTGACCCTGAATGGTTAACTGACCCGTCGCGCTCACCTGGATATTCCCGTTACGGGTATAGCCTTCGCTGCCGTCCGCCGTTTGCACCGCCAGCCAGCCGTCCTGCTGCAGAGCAACGTCCAGCGGGCGTGAGGTGTAATCCATCTGCCCTGGCGTCATATCTGCGCCAGGGGTCGATGCGGTGACCAGCGTACGGGTCGGCAGGGAGAGCCCTTCCACCGGGACCGCGCGCAGCGCATTAAGCTGCGCGCGAAAGCCCGACGTAGAGGCGTTTGCCAGGTTGCTGGCGGTAACGGCCTGCTGATTGAGCGTCTGGCTTGCCGCGCCCATCGCGGTATATATTGCGTGATCCATTGCGCTTTCCTGTTAGCCGCTTAACGCAGGTTAACCAGCGTGTTGAGGATCTGGTCCTGGGTTTTGATGGTCTGCGCGTTCGACTGATAGTTACGCTGCGCGACGATCATGTTCACCAGTTCTTTACTCATATCCACGTTGGAAGCCTCCAGCGCGCCGTTGGTCAGCTTGCCGAAGTTACCGGTGCCCGCTGTACCTAACAGCGCCACGCCGGATGACTGGGTGGCAGACCAGACGTTATCGCCTTCCGATTTCAGGCCTTCGTTGTTGGCGAAGTTTGCCAGCACGATCTGACCGAGAACCTGAGACTGTTCGTTGGAGTAGTTTCCTACCACGGTGCCATCGTCGTTGATCTCGTAGCTCACCAGATCGCCAGGCTTGTAGCCATTCTGCGTGGTATTCACAACGCTGTTCGCGCCGGTGTTCTGCTGCATGGAATTCTGGAAGCTGAGGGAGAAGGTCGCCGCCGTCGCACCGCCGACAGAGCCGGTGGTGATGTTAATGGCCGGCGTGGCGTTTGGCGTTGCGCTCAGTACACCCGCAGCGTTGTAGTTGTAAACGCCCGCCAGGTTACCGTTCGCATCGAAGTTCATCTGCGCCGCTTTCGTCGCGGTAGAACCAGCTACGCTGCCGTCCTGCGTGTAAAGATCCCATTTATTGTCAGCTGTCTTCACGTAGTAGACATACATATTGTGGGCGTTACCCTGGCTGTCGAAGACGGTCACGGTACCTTTTTTGTTATAGGTATCCGAGTTGGTCGCATCGAACGGGGCAGTTTGCACAGGATCGGTTGAGTTCAGGTTGATCTGCTGCGCCGCGGTCGTAGTGGCTTTCGCCGACATCAGCGTATTCGGAATGGTGATAGCCTGAGGGTTCGCACCGGTCTGAATCGTCGGAGGGGTGCCTGCTGCCGGATAGCCTGTGACCTGCATACCCTGCATGTTCACCAGCGTACGGTTTTCGTCCAGCTTGAACTGGCCGTTACGGCTGTAGAATACAGAACCGTTAGAATCGACCATACGGAAGAAACCGTTCTGGCTAATGGCAACGTCCAGACCGCGACCGGTATTGGTAGTAGTACCGTCGGTGAAGTCCTGAGTGATGCCTGCGACCTTCACGCCGAGGCCGACTTTGGAACCGGCAAACATGTCTGCAAAGGAAGCAGAACCGGATTTAAAACCATAGGTCGCGGAGTTGGCGATGTTGTTGCCAATGACGTCCAGGTTGGTGGCCGCAGCATTCAGGCCGCTGACCGCTTGAGAAAAGGCCATGACTTACTCCTGATAAGTGTTAGGGCTTAGATAATCTGCCGAACTTCGTCGAGTGTGGTGGTACCAGAGGTACCCAAATCCAGTTTGTTGCCGTCGCTACCTTTAATTACGCCCTGGACCAGCGCGAACTGCAGCGGCTGTGCCACCAGCTGGGTGGTCCCTTTGCTGGCACTGATTGCCACTTTGTAGGAACCGTTCGGCGCTTTGGTGCCGTCGGTCAGGGTGCCATCCCAGGTAAAGGTGTGAACGCCTGCCTTCAGTTCACCAATTTCGATGGTGCGAACCACCGCGCCGGTTGAGTCGGTGATCGTCGCGGTCACTTTGTCAGCCGGCTGCTGCAGTTCAACGCCAAACGGCGTGGTGGTCGTGGTGGCGTTGCCATCGGTGGTGCTGGTGCCCGCCAGGATCGTGGTACCCGGGATCATCACCCCGTGACCAATCAGGCTTGCCGCCTGCAGAGACTGGGCGCTGTTAATCTGGCCAGAGACGGAACCGAGGGTGGTGTTCAGTTTCTCAATGCCGCTCACGGTACTGATCTGCGCAAGCTGCGTGGTCAGTTCGTTGTTCTGCATTGGGTTAGTCGGGTCCTGGTTCTTAAGCTGAGCCACCAGCAGCGTCAGAAAGCTGCCCTGAAGGTCGGCGGCGTTACTCCCCGTCAGGGAGTTAGAACCTGTCGAACTGCTCGTGTTATTAACACCCGAGTTCGTAGGATCATTCACATTTACGGCGATGGACATGCATGTCTCCTTTACTGGCCGAGAGTGAGTGTTTTGAGCATCATGCTCTTCACGGTATTAAGCACTTCGACGTTGGCCTGGTAGCTGCGGGAAGCCGACATGGAGTTCACCATCTCACCCACCACATCCACGTTCGGCATTTTCACGTATCCGCTGGCATCCGCGAGCGGGTTACCTGGCTCATACACCAGCCTGTCCGGTGCCTGGCTCTCTACCACATCCGAAACCTTCACGCCGCCCGTCGCCGCGCCTGGCGCAGCATCGACCTGAAAGACAACCTGTTTGGCACGGTAAGGCTGCCCGTCAGGTCCGGTCACGCTGTCGGCGTTAGCCAGGTTACTGGCGGCCACGTTCAGACGTTTGGATTGAGCGGTTAACGCCGAACCGGCGATATCAAAAATATTCAGCAAGGCCATCTATCAGTTGCCCCCCTGCAGGACGTTCATCATGCCTTTGATTTGTCCGCCGAGTACGGTCAGGCCCGTCTGGTATTTCAGGCTGTTATCGGCAAACTGTGTACGCTCCCGGTCCATATCCACGGTGTTACCGTCGAGTGAGGGCTGATCGGGAATGCGATAAAGTAAATCGGTCGCTGGCGCGGTCATCGCCTGAGCAGGAATATGGCGAGAGGATGTCATGGCGAGTGCAACACCCGTTCCTTCGGCACGTCCACGCTCCATCACCTTTTTGAGCTCACTGGAAAAATCAATATCGCGCGCCTGATACCCCGGCGTATCGGCGTTAGCGATATTGGCGGCTAAAATCTCCTGCCGCTGGGCGCGTAAATTGAGCGCTTCCTGCTGAAAACGTAACGCGGCGTCGAGTTTATCGAGCATGTCTCCTCCGCTGATGGCAAAATTTCAGTTCACAGCTTAAATCTCACCCGGTCTCCCCTATCGACGGAATAAGCGCAAAATGCGTCGCTATTTATTCCGTTGATGCAAAACCACTGCAGGTAGAATTCACTCAACTCTGGAAACGGTGGAACTTGCGATGCAAACGTTAAAACGTGGCCTGGTGGCGACTTTCTTGCTGTTTAGCCCTCTGGTGCAGGCTGAGGGTTTACAGGAGCAGTTAACGACCTTTTTTGCTGAAAAACTGGCAGGCTTTAGCGATGACGTTAGCGTTAGCGTGCGCACGCCACCGAATCTGTACCCGACGTGTGACCAGCCGTCATTCAGCGTGGTGGGGTTCACCAGGCTGTGGGGAAATGTGAACGTGCTGGCACGCTGCGCCAATGAAAAACGCTATTTACAGGTTGCAGTTCAGGCGACGGGCAATTATGTTGTCGCCGCCGTGCCCATTGCGCGCGGCAGCGTGCTGCAGGCAAACAGCGTGACGCTGAAACGCGGGCGTCTGGATCAGCTGCCTCCACGAACCATGCTCGAAATAAATCAGGCACAGGATGCCGTCAGCCTGCGCGATGTCGCGCCCGGCCAGCCGATACAGCTCTCAATGCTGCGTCAGGCATGGCGGGTAAAAGCGGGCCAGCAGGTGATGGTCGTGGCCAACGGAGAGGGCTTTAGCATCAACAGTGAAGGGAAAGCATTAAACAATGCCGCGGTGGCGCAAAACGCCCGCGTCAGAATGTCTTCAGGCCAGGTGGTGAGCGGAACCGTCGATGCTGATGGGAATATTCTGATTAACCTATAATCTTTTTAAAGATTTCGCGGCGCTTGCCGATAAATATTCAACTAATGATGATGTCAGGCGCAAACGCCGCGAACCCTCGATGAGGACAACACTATGAGCATTGATCGTACATCAGCCCTGAAGCCGGTAAGCGCTGTACAGCCTCGCGAAACGAATGACGCTGCCCCGCTAAAAGCGCGTCTGGAAAAACCGTCAACGGCCAACAGCACCAGCGTGACCCTGAGCGACGCTCAGGCAAAACTGATGCAGCCAGGCAGCAACGATATCAACATGGAACGTGTTGAAGCGCTGAAAACGGCTATTCGTAACGGTGAACTGAAAATGGATACCAGCAAGATCGCTGATGCCCTGATTCAGGAAGCACAGAGTTTCTTACAGAGTAACTAAGCGTATGAGTCGACTGTCAGAAATACTGGATCAAATGACGGTTGTCCTGAACGACCTGAAAACGGTAATGGACGCTGAACAGCAGCATCTCTCTTCCGGTCACATCAACGGCAGCGCGCTGCAGCGTATTACTGAAGACAAAAGTTCGCTTCTGGCGACGCTGGATTATCTGGAGCAGCAGCGCCGCGCTGAGCAAGATCCTAAGCGTAGCGCCAATGACGATATTATTGAGCGCTGGCAGACCATTACTGAAAAAACACAGCACCTGCGCGATCTTAACCAGCACAACGGCTGGCTACTGGAAGGTCAGATTGAACGTAATCAGCAGGCGCTTGAGGTGTTGAAACCGCATAAAGAAACCGGACTGTACGGTGCGGATGGTCAGACAGCGACTGCGCGCATTGCGGGTGTTAAAAAGATTTCGATTTGAAGCATAACCGACAAATCATGCAGCGGGGAGCACCATAAGGTGAACTCCCCTTTTGGCGTTTATGCCGTACGGCGGGCAAACTCTTTCACCTTGAAGCCCAATACGGCGAGCGTGGCAAAGTAAGCCACCACCCCAACACCCACCACGGCCATCAGGCGCATCAGACGGTAGGGCATGGTGCCCAGGGACCACTCAGGCATCACGTACAGCATCCCAAGTAACGCGGCAGACATCACCAGTACCGCAACGATCAGACGCACGAGGAAGCTTCCCCAGCCCGGCTGCGGCGTGAAAATATCCTGCTTGCGCAGCTGCCAGTACAGCAGCCCGGCGTTCAGACAGGCCGCCAGACCAATCGATAATGACAGACCTGCATGCTTCAGCGGGCCAATAAACGCGAGGTTCATCAGCTGCGTCATAATCAGCGTCACAATGGCAATTTTCACCGGCGTTTTAATGTCCTGACGCGAATAGAAGCCCGGTGCCAGCACCTTGACGATGATCAGCCCCATCAACCCGACCGAGTAGGCAATCAGCGCGCGCTGCGTCATGGCAGCATCAAACGCGGTGAATTTCCCGTACTGGAAAAGCGACACCGTCAGCGGTTTGGCCAGAATCCCTAGCGCCACTGCGCTTGGCAGGGCCAGCAGGAAGCAGAGACGTAACCCCCAGTCCATCAGGCGGCAATATTCGTCGTGATTGCCGCTGGCAAAACTTTTCGACAACGACGGCAGCAGGATGGTCCCCAGCGCCACGCCCAGCACCCCGGACGGAAACTCCATCAGACGGTCTGCGTAGTACATCCAGGAAACCGAGCCGGACACGAGGAAAGAGGCAAAAATGGTGTTGATGATAAGCGAGATCTGGCTTACGGAGACGCCAAGAATAGCGGGCCCCATCTGCTTAATGACGCGCATCGCCCCGGCATCTTTGAGATTAATGCGCGGCAGCACCAGCATGCCAATTTTTTTCAGATGCGGCAGCTGATAGGCCAGCTGCAGCACCCCGCCCACGGTGACCGCCCAGGCCAGCGCCAGCACCGGCGGGTTGAAGTGCGGCGCGGCGAACAGGGCAAAACCGATCATGCTGACGTTGAGAAACGTCGGCGCAAACGCCGGGACGGAGAAGCGGTTCCACGTATTCAGGATGGCTCCCACCAGCGAGGCCAGCGAGATCAGCAAAATATAGGGGAAAGTAATACGCAGCAGCTGCGAGGTCAGGGCAAATTTATCTGCCGTATCGGCAAAACCGGGCGCGGTAACCATTATTACCCAGGGCGCGGCCAGCATCCCAATGACGGTTACCACGGCCAGGGCCAGCGTCAGCAACCCGGAGACATACGAAACAAATACGCGCGTCGCGTCTTCACCCTGCTTGCTTTTATATTCTGCAAGGATAGGAACGAACGCCTGGGAAAACGCCCCTTCAGCAAAAATACGGCGCAGGAGGTTCGGCAATTTAAACGCGACGAAAAAGGCGTCCGTTGCCATCCCTGCACCAAAGACCCTTGCCACAATGGCGTCGCGCGCAAAACCAAGCACGCGGGAGAACATGGTCATCGAGCTGACGGCTGCCAGCGATTTTAATAAGTTCATTAACGTGAATTTCCAGAACCATACGGATTTGTAGGCCAGGTAAGCGAAAGCGCCACCCGGCAAAGCCAACAAGCGGCGCTTAGTCTAACCCGATTTCAACGAATTACTATCCGCAGATGTTACAGCGAGTTATTCACTCATGGCTTCGCGCCAGAGCCGTTCCACAATGCGCTGCGCCAGAATGGCCTGCTCGCCGGACGTTTCAGGAACCGTCTGATTTTGCACGCAGGTAATAAAGTGGCGGGCGCATCCTGCGAAACCGCGCTGCTCCAGGGTACTCTGCCAGCCGGGCGCCGGGAGCGTCACCACGCCGTTCCCCTTCTCCTCGCGCCACGCCCGCATGTCGGTAATGTCGTACAGTGCGCCGTCGGTGACGGCCTGGACGCATTCGCGCTGGCTGCCCGCGCGACGATGCATGCTGGTCGTTACCTGCAGATGGTCAATTGAGAAGTGATGTTCGGCATAGACCATCTCGCCCTGTTCGTTCGTCAGGAGCGTCCCGCTTTGCAGCTGCGCATTGCCGCCGGCGAGCCACAGCGCCGTATCCACAACGTGCAGATAGTCATCCAGCAGCGTGAAGCGCAGATCGTTTGGGCCAATGCTGTCGGTACGGTGCTTATCCATCCGCAGCGAGGCAAGCGTGCCGGACTCCGCCTTCAGCTGCTGGTAAAGCGGCGCGAAGCGGCGGTTGAAACCGACCATCAGCGTCAGTTTTTTACGTGCCGCCAGCTCAATCAGCCGTTCCGCGTCCTGAACATTTTCAGCCAGCGGTTTATCCACGCAGACGTGGACACCCGCATTAAGCAGCTCGCTCACCACCTGATAGTGCGTTGCCGTTGAGGTATGCACAAAGACCGCATCGCACTCGCGGGCCAGATCCTGAAGAGAGGCGGCATACGGGATGCGCCAGGTTTCGCAGATGCGCTCGGCCTTCTCGCGCGTGGGCGACCATGCCCCCTGAAGCGTCCAGTCCGTCGCCGCACCTAATACCGGTAGCCAGGCTTTTTGCGCGATACCGCCCAGCCCCACAACGCCTACACGTAATTTTTTCACCGTTAGTCTCCCAGGTGTGCCAGCAACGCATCCAGACGCTGTTTCAGCCCGGCGACCTCTTCTTCCAGCGCGTCCACGCGGGCAGCCAAATCGTCATTCCCATCAGTAACATCGGTGATAGTAGAATTAACTGAATTATCAATTTCGCCGCTGAAGAGATGCATATAGCGGCTTTCACGCTTGCCCGGCTCGCGCGCCAGACGCACCACGTAAGGGCCGTCTTCACGTGTGGCCAGCCCTTCCAGGACCTGTTCAACTTCCTGCATATCCGCGAACTCGTGCATGCGGGAGGCTCGCGTGCGCAGCTCGCCCGGCGTTTGCGCCCCACGCAGCAACAGCGTGGTGATGACCGCCACTTCCGCACTGCTCAGCTTCAGGTCGCCAAATTCGGAATTACAAAACCGCTGTTCGTATTTGGTGACGCGGTTGCCGAAGCCGCTCACGGTGCGCAGATAGTGGCGTTTTACCAGCGCATCCAGCACGTCCTGAACGTCATGCTCGCTAAGGTTCATGACCGGCTCGCGGTTGGTCTTCTGGTTGCAGGCCATGGTCACGGCGTTGACGGAGAGCGGATACTGCTCCGGCGTGGTGACCTGTTTTTCAAGTAAGCACCCAATCACGCGCGCTTCTGTACCGTTTAGCTGATACTTCATCTTTTCTCCTTAACGACCTGCAGTCCAGTCCCGGGTGGTTAATGCTGTCAAAACGTGGTCGCGCCACTCTCCGTCTATCAGCAGATAGTCTTTGGCATAACCCTCTTTCTCGAACCCTAAACGCGCCAGCAAATTCCCGCTGCGCTGATTATGCGGCATATAGTTCGCCATAATACGATGGATATGTTGCGTGCGTTGCATGTAGCGGATCGCCACCGTCAGCGCCTCATACATTAGCCCCTGCCCCTGCCATTTCTGACCAATGGAGTAGCCCAGGTAACAGGCGTGAAACGATCCGCGCACCACGTTTGAAAAATTGGCGATTCCGATAATCTCTTTCTCTTCAGGATCCAGCAGCGCGAAATAAAACGCGCTGCCCTGCTTGTGAAATTCCGTAATCATGCTGAGGCGCGCCTGCCAGCCGGAAGGGTAACAATGGCTCTCATCCCGAACGGGTTCCCAGGGTTTTAAAAACTGGCGATTCTCGGCGTAATAATCCGCCAGACGCCAGGCATCACGCTCATGCACCAGACGAACGACCAGCCTGTCCGTTGTCAGACGCACTTTTGGCACATTACTGCGATAGCCAAACATCGATACCACTCCTTCCCGTCACTTCTGCTTACCCATTAGCTTTACTATACCTGCGCCTGTGCCGTCTGTGAAAACAGTGACATACCATTTTGCCCGCTTTTCACATTTTTCGATGAGAACTCTCTATCAAAGCGCGCTTTTGATAAAAAAATATTGTCACGTGCAGGGGTGGGAAAAAACGCAGCGACACCGCAGAATGTTAGCGTGCTCACCATCCTATTTTCCCTGGAGGGAAAATGTCCCGCGTATCACAGGCCAGGAGCCTGGGTAAATATTTCCTGCTGGTCGATAACATGCTGGTCGTACTCGGCTTTTTCGTCGTGTTTCCTCTCATCTCGATTCGCTTCGTCGATCAAATGGGCTGGGCGGCGCTGATGGTCGGTATCGCGCTAGGGTTGCGTCAGTTTGTTCAGCAAGGCCTGGGCGTATTTGGCGGTGCCATCGCCGACCGCTTTGGTGCTAAACCGATGATCGTCACCGGCATGCTGCTCCGCGCGGCAGGCTTTGCCACGATGGCGATTGCCCAGGAGCCCTGGCTGCTCTGGTTCTCCTGCTTCCTCTCCGGTATAGGAGGCACCCTGTTCGATCCGCCGCGCACCGCGCTGGTGGTGAAGTTGATTCGCCCGCAGCATCGCGGCCGTTTCTTCTCGATCCTGATGATGCAGGACAGTGCCGGGGCGGTTATCGGCGGGCTGTTGGGAAGCTGGCTGCTGCAGTATGACTTCCGCCTGGTCTGTGCGGCTGGCGCGGTGCTCTTTATCCTGTGCGCGCTGTTTAACGGCATGTTCCTGCCGGCGTGGAAACTGTCGACCGTTAAAGCACCGGTCCGGGAAGGACTTGGCCGCGTCCTGCGCGACAGACGTTTTGTCACCTATGTACTGACCCTGACGGGGTATTACATGCTTGCTGTGCAGGTCATGCTGATGCTGCCGATCATGGTCAACGACATTGCAGGTACCCCTGCTGCCGTTAAGTGGATGTACGCCATTGAAGCCGCACTTTCCCTGACGCTGCTCTATCCGATTGCCCGCTGGAGCGAACGGCGTTTTCGTCTCGAGCATCGCCTGATGGCTGGCCTGTTCCTGATGACGCTGAGCATGATGCCGATCGGCCTGGTGAACTCACTTCAGCAGCTGTTTACGCTGATTTGCACGTTCTATATCGGCTCCATCATCGCCGAACCGGCCCGTGAAACGCTGAGCGCCTCGCTCGCGGATGCACGCGCCCGCGGCAGCTATATGGGGTTCAGCCGGCTGGGGCTGGCCCTCGGTGGCGCATTAGGTTACGCCGGCGGCGGCTGGTTGTTTGATGCCGGCAAAGCGTTACATCAACCCGAGCTCCCCTGGATGATGCTCGGCGCGGTGGGCTTTATGACGCTCCTTGCCCTGTGGTGGCAGTTCAGCCCGAAACGCAGCGCGAGCGGTATGCTCGAACCCGGCGCATAGCCTTTTCCTCGGGCGGGAATCTCTCCCGCCCCACTTCTCAGTTTTTTCTGCTGGTTTCTGCTATTTCACACTGACATACTGGCGTAACAGGACAGAAGCGCCGATTTTTCGTTGAGGAACACTATGAAGAAAATTGTCTTTGCTGCTGCATTAATTGTCAGCGGTCTGCTGGTTGGCTGTAACCAGCTCACGCAATATACCGTCAGTGAGCAGGAAATTAATCAGGCGCTGGAAAAACATAACAATTTTTCTAAAGACATTGGCGTACCGGGGCTTGCGGACGCGCATATCGTGCTCACGAATCTGACCAGCCAGATTGGGCGGGAAGAGCCAAACAAAGTCACCCTGGCCGGTGATGCGGACCTCGATATGTCATCCCTCTTTGGTAATCAGAAAGCCAACATCAAGCTCAAGCTGAAGGCCCTGCCCGTTTTCAATAAAGAGAAAGGGGCCATTTTCCTGCAGGAAATGGAAGTCGTCGATGCGCAGGTTTCTCCGGACAAGATGGCGCCGGTTCTGCAAACCCTGATGCCCTATCTGAACCAGTCGCTGCGTAACTATTTTAACCAGCAGCCCGCGTACGTCTTAAGTGAAGACAAAAGCAAGGGTGAAGCTCTGGCGAAAAAATATGCAAAAGGCATAGAGGTGAAACCGGGAGAAATTATCATTCCTTTCACCGATTAACCTGAAGGGCGCTGCGGCGCCCTTTTTTTTACGGAAAAGTGTGCAAACGAAAACGTTTCCGCTTATGATTTGTGTCCGGCAAAAACAGCCATCCTTATGACTGATTCCTGACAAGCCGGAGCTTCCATGACTGCACAACCCCAGGTTCTTAAAATCCGCCGCCCTGACGACTGGCATATCCATCTGCGTGATGGCGATATGCTGAAAACCGTCGTGCCTTATACCAGCGAAATTTATGGCCGCGCGATTGTTATGCCTAACCTGGTTCCGCCAGTCACCACCGTCGATGCCGCGATTGCCTACCGCCAGCGCATCCTTGATGCCATTCCCGAGGGGCATGATTTTACCCCGCTGATGACCTGCTATCTGACCGATTCACTGGACCCGAACGAAGTGGAGCGCGGTTTTAACGAAGGCGTATTCACGGCGGCGAAACTCTACCCGGCGAATGCCACCACCAACTCCAGCCACGGCGTCACCAGCATTGATGCCATCATGCCGGTTCTGGAACGCATGCAGAAACTGGGCATGCCGCTGCTGGTCCATGGTGAAGTGACGCATGCCGAGATTGACATCTTCGACCGTGAAGCGCGTTTTATCGAAACCGTGATGGAGCCTCTGCGCCAGCGTCTGCCAGCGCTTAAGGTGGTCTTTGAGCATATCACCACCAAAGACGCAGCAGAGTATGTACGTGACGGCAATGAACTTATCGCCGCCACCATTACGCCACAGCACCTGATGTTTAACCGTAACCACATGCTGGTGGGCGGGGTGCGCCCTCACCTGTACTGCCTGCCCATCCTCAAGCGCAACATCCACCAGCAGGCGCTGCGCGAGCTGGTGGCCAGCGGGTTCTCCCGCGCCTTCCTTGGCACCGATTCCGCGCCTCACGCCCGCCATCGTAAAGAGGCGAGCTGCGGCTGTGCAGGCTGTTTTAACGCCCCAACGGCACTTGCCAGCTACGCGACCGTATTTGAAGAGATGAACGCCCTGGAACATTTCGAAGCGTTCTGCTCCCTCAACGGCCCGCGCTTCTACGGCCTGCCGGTCAATGACTCCTTCATTGAACTGGAGCGTAAAGCGAGCCACGTTGAGGAGTCCATTGCGCTGACGGATGACACGCTGATCCCATTCCTGGCCGGCGAAACCGTAAACTGGACGGTAAAACGTTAAAAAACCGAAGCCCCTTGTTGTCAAACCCATAATATACCTGTATAAATAAACAGTATATTACACAGGGGGCATTTATGCGTATTGAAGTCACCATAGCCAAAACAACTATTCTGCCTGCCGGCGCGCTTGATGCACTGGCAGGTGAATTATCCCGTCGTATTAACAACACTTTTCCCGACAACGCGGGTGCCGTAACGGTGCGTTACGCCGCGGCGAACAACCTCTCCGTCATTGGCGCTGCGAAAGAAGATAAAGATCGCATCAGCGAGATCCTGCAGGAAACGTGGGAAAGCGCGGACGACTGGTTCATCACTGATTAACACTGCTCCCTCATTGTGTTTTTTGCCGGGTCGCCCCGGCTTTTTTTCGTCTGAACATTCTGGAAGTTCAAATTAATTCGGTATCTTCTTTAAGAATCGTGAACAAGATGGTGTTTTATTGCTCGAACAATCCTAAAAAGCAGAAAAATGTGTTGCCAGCTGTTTATTTTTCCCTTCGGAACCCTTATTACTTGATATACTGAAGATGCTTTCAGAAAAACATGCATTGAACCTCAGAGCCGTTGTCTTCTAACACGCATTAAGGGGGTTATAATGGAAAAGAATAGTGAAGTGATCCAGACCCATCCACTTGTTGGCTGGGATATCAGTACCGTAGATAGCTACGATGCGCTGATGCTGCGTTTGCACTACCAGACCCCGAATCAACTCAACCGTGAAGAAGCGGAAGTTGGACAGACGCTGTGGCTAACAACAGACGTCGCCCGTCAGTTTATTTCTATTTTAGAAGCAGGTATTGCAAAAATAGAATCTGGCGACTATCAGGAAAATGAGTATAAGCGGCACTAACCGTATGCCCACTTTTCACTCAACAGGCACCCTCGCGGTGCCTTATTTATTTCTCCCTTGTCTAACCCCGCGTTGTTAATTACTCTGCTAACAAAACGTAAGTTTACGAGACGCATATGAGATACGACTTAATCATTATTGGTAGCGGCTCCGTGGGTTCCGCCGCCGGTTATTACGCGACACAGGCAGGTCTGAACGTCCTGATGATTGACGCCCATCGTCCTCCCCATGCGGAGGGTAGCCATCATGGCGACACCCGCCTCATACGCCATGCGTATGGTGAAGGCGAGCGCTATGTGCCGCTGGTGCTTCGCGCCCAGACGCTGTGGGACGAGCTGGCGAAACAGACCGAAGAGCGTATTTTCGACCGTACCGGGGTTATCAATCTTGGCCCGGCTCATTCGGAATTTCTCGCCGGCGTCGAACGCAGCGCGACTGCCTTTAATCTAGAGGTTGAAAAGCTTGACGCGGCGGGCATTACGGCGCGCTGGCCTGAAATTACCGTCCCGGACGATTATATTGGCCTCTTTGAAGCCAACTCCGGCGTGCTGCATTGTGAAACGGCGATCAAAACCTGGATCGACCTCGCCGCAAACGCCGGCTGCGCGCAGCTGTTCAACTGTCCGGTGGATGCCATCACGCATAACGCTGATGGCGTTACGGTGACCACTCTTGACGGCGAATACTCAGCGTCACGCCTGCTGGTCAGTGCAGGAACCTGGGTCACGCGCCTGCTGCCGGACCTGCCGATCCAGCCGGTGCGCAAGGTCTTCTCCTGGTTCCAGTCGGACGGTCGTTACAGCGCGCAGAATAAATTCCCGGCCTTCACCGGGGAATTACCGAATGGCGATCAGTTCTACGGTTTCCCGTCCGAGAAAGACGCGTTGAAAATCGGTAAACACAACGGTGGCCAGGTTATCTCCTCTCCTGAAGAGCGTAAACCCTTCGGCGCCTTCCCACAGGATGGCTCAGAAGCCTTCTCGTTCCTGCGTAATATTCTTCCAGGCGTCGGTGGCTTACTGTATGGCGCGGCCTGTACCTATGACAATACGCCGGATGAAGACTTTATCATTGATACGCTGCCAGGACATGACAACACCCTGCTGATTACCGGGCTTAGCGGCCACGGCTTTAAGTTTGCTTCCGTGCTGGGTGAAATCGCCGCGCAGTTTGCCCAGGGTATCACGCCGCAGTTTGATCTGGCGCCCTTCTCCCTCTCGCGTTTTAACGGATAATCTCAAACGGGCTCCGGACATCGGGGCCCGTTTCATTCACACTGCTATTGCGGAGCGTTATGCGCAGGATCGTTAACTTTCTGATGAATAATATTCGCGAGCATTTTATGCTCTTTCTCTTATTGTGGGCGCTGCTGGCGATTATTGATTTTGTTTACATTGTATTTTATTGAAAAGCCACATTGACAATAATTGACATTAACTTAGCTTTATTGAAACTCTCAATTTCATCTTGCACGAAGACATTGAATTACCTTTATCGATCCTATTCAAAAGCGCTGAAATAAATAAAATAAAAATCAATATACATTTATTTCAGTTGCAATATCACGCCTTCCCGTTCATTTTTACCCTTCGGTTAATGTGAAAATGGACATTCTAATGCAATTGCGTAACTCCTCCCGGCGCTACGGAATAATATCCATAAGTTTGCACTGGATATTTGCTATTGCCGTCTACGGTATGTTTGGACTTGGGCTCTGGATGGTCACGCTCAGCTATTACGATGGCTGGTATCACCAGGCGCCGGAGTTACATAAAAGCATCGGTGTCCTGCTGATGCTGGGGCTGGTTTTTCGCGTGGTCTGGCGACATATTTCCCCGCCGCCCGCCCCGCCGAAAACCCACGGTAAAATGACCCGCCTGAGTGCCGTTGCGGCGCATATCGCGCTCTATGCGCTGCTCTTCGCCATCCTGATTAGCGGCTACCTCATCTCGACGGCCGACGGTAAGCCGATTAGCGTCTTTGGTTTATTTGACGTCCCGGCAACGCTCAGCGATGCGGGCGTGCAGGCCGACACCGCCGGGGTTGTTCACCTCTGGCTTGCCTGGAGCATCGTGATCCTGTCCGTGCTGCACGGGCTGGCCGCCCTCAAACACCACTTTATTGATAAAGACGATACGCTAAAGCGCATGCTTGGCCGCTCGTCCGTTGACTCTGGAGTATAAAATGAAAAAACACCTGCTGGGTATCGCACTGGGTTCTCTGTTATTTACCACCGGTTCCGCGGTGGCGGCTGATTATAAAATTGATAAAGAGGGCCAGCACGCTTTCGTCAATTTCCGTATTCAGCATCTGGGCTATAGCTGGCTATACGGGACCTTTAAAGATTTTGACGGCACGTTCAGCTTTGACGATAAAAACCCTGCCGCCGATAAAGTCAATGTGACTATTAATACTAACAGCGTCGACACGAACCATGCTGAACGCGATAAGCACTTGCGCAGTACGGAATTCCTGAATGTGTCGAAATTCCCGCAGGCCACCTTTACCTCTACGGACGTGAAGAAAGACGGTGATAAGCTCAATATTACCGGAAACCTGACGCTTAACGGCGTAACTAAACCGGTCACCCTTGATGCTAAATTAATTGGTCAGGGGGACGATCCCTGGGGCGGGAAACGTGCAGGTTTTGAAGCCGCAGGTAAAATTCACCTGAAAGATTTCAATATCACAACGGATTTAGGCCCGGCGTCGCAGGACGTTGAGCTGGTTATTTCGGTCGAAGGGGTTCAGCAGAAGTAATCATTGCGCCCGGCAGGCATTCACCATGCCGGGCGTTATTATTATTCCGGGTCGGGGATACCCAGTTTGGTATTCAGACGGCCGCGTGATTTATTGAAAATCTTATTGCCGTTTTCACGTCCCGCGCGACGACGACGCTGCTCCTCTTCCGGCAGGACGCTCTCTTCACTGCACAGTTCGCTACAGCAGCCGTTAAACTTCTCGGCACAGGCCGGGCACTGAATGAACAGCAGATGACAACCGTCGTTTTTACAGTTGGTATGGGTATCGCACGGCGCGCCGCACTGGTGGCACTGGGCAATCACGTCTTCAGAAATACGCTCCCCCATACGCTCGTCAAAGACAAAGTTTTTGCCGATAAAGCGTACCGGTAAACCCTGCTCGCGGGCGCGGCGGGCATACTCAATAATGCCGCCTTCAATGTGCCAGACCTTATTAAAGCCGTTGTGCTTCATCCACGCGCTGGCTTTCTCACAGCGGATACCGCCGGTGCAGTACATAACGATTTTTTTATCTTTATGTTCCTGCATCATCTCAACCGCTTTCGGCAGCTGCTCGCGGAAGGTGTCGGCGGGGATTTCCATCGCGTTCTCGAAGTGCCCCACTTCATACTCGTAGTGGTTACGCATATCAATGAACACGGCATCCGGGTCGTCCAGCATCGCATTAACTTCCGCAGCTTTCAGATATTCACCGACGTCCGCCGGGTTAAACTCAGGGTCGTCAATGCCATCCGCCACGATGCGTTCACGCACCTTCATGCGCAGCACCCAGAAGGATTTCCCGTCATCATCCAGCGCAATGTTCAGGCGCAAGCCGTTTAGCGCCGGGTCGAACTGATAAAGACAGTCGCGGAAAGCGCTCACTTTGCTTTCCGGTACGCTAATCTGCGCGTTTATGCCTTCGCGGGCAAGATAGACGCGGCCGAAGACGTTCAGCGCCGTGAACGCCTGATAAAGCGCATCGCGGGTCGCCTGCGGATCGTCGATAGTGAAATATTTGTAGAATGAGATGGTGGTGCGCGGTTCGGTTTCAGCCAGCATACGCGCTCTTAACATCTCATTCGATACGCGGTTGTGTAACACTGGCATGGTGTACAGTCCTGGAATCGTTAGAGAGAATGAAAAAACGGTCGGCATCATATAGCAAACAAAACCAATTTACATCCACACAATTTACGCTACATTTCACACACCCTGATTAATCAGGCATAACAATTGCTGTATTCGTGCACGTTTCGAAAGCAGATATTTTGGCTATGTCTCAAAAAATGAGACACTAGCAAAACAGGACGTTTGAACACAGGAAAGACATGACCCAGTTACCAAAATTTACTGCTGCGCTTTTGCATCCCCGCTATTGGTTGACCTGGCTTGGCATTGGCTTTTTATGGCTACTGGTACAGCTTCCCTACCCCGTTATTTTCCGGCTGGGCAAATCTCTGGGCCGTTTCGCGCAACTCTTTATGAAGCGCCGCGCCAGAATAGCGTACCGCAACCTTGAACTGTGTTTTCCGCAGATGAGCGAATCAGAACGTCACGACATGGTCTCGAAGAATTTCGAATCCGTCGGGATGGGGCTGATGGAAACCGGCATGGCGTGGTTCTGGCCGGACAAACGCATGGCCCGCTGGAGCGAAGTGACGGGAACCGGCATGGAGCCGGTGCATACGCTTCAGGCCAATCAGACGGGGGTTCTGCTGATCGGCGTCCATTTTCTGACGCTGGAAATCGGGGCGCGTATGTTTGGCATGCAAGCGCCGGGCATCGGCGTTTATCGTCCAAACGACAACCCGGTCATCGACTTAATCCAGACCAACGGCCGCATGCGCTCCAACAAAAGCATGATCGACCGTAAAGATCTGAAGGGCATGATCCGCGCGCTGAAATCCGGTGAAGTTGTCTGGTATGCCCCCGACCACGACTACGGTCCGCAATCCAGCGTATTTGTCCCCTTCTTCGCCGTTGAAGAGGCTGCCACAACGACCGGCACCTGGATGCTTGCGCGCATGTCCAAAGCCGCCATCGTGCCCTTTGTTCCCCGCCGTAAGCCGGATGGTTCGGGCTACGAGCTGATCATGCTGGAGCCGGAGCTCGCGCCGCCGCTTGACGATGCAGAAACCACCGCGCGCTGGATGAACGGCATTGTCGAGAAGTGCATCATGCGCGCGCCGGAGCAGTATATGTGGCTGCACCGCCGCTTTAAAACCCGCCCAAAAGGCACGCCGTCCCGCTACTGATTTTCAGCATGCGGTCCTTCGGGCCGCATGCTGTTTTAGCTTTAAAAGCGCCTCCTCATTGCGGCAATCATAACCCAGGCGCATAATTAGCAGGCTTATTACTCTATGCCTCAGGTGCTCTGCACCTCATTATGCGGATTGTTATGTCACCCTCAGATGCCCCCATAAACTGGAAACGTAACCTCACGGTTGCGTGGCTTGGCTGTTTTCTCACCGGCGCGGCGTTTAGCCTGGTCATGCCTTTCCTGCCGCTCTACGTCGAACAGCTGGGCGTAACGGGCCACAGTGCGCTCAATATGTGGTCCGGCCTGGTGTTCAGCATCACGTTTCTCTTTTCCGCGATTGCTTCACCCTTCTGGGGCGGCCTTGCCGACCGCAAGGGGCGAAAAATCATGCTGCTACGCTCGGCGCTGGGGATGGCGATTATCATGGCGCTGATGGGCGTGGCGCAGAACGTCTGGCAGTTCCTGATCCTGCGCGCGTTGCTGGGTCTGCTGGGGGGATTTATTCCCAATGCGAACGCCTTAATCGCCACGCAAATTCCTCGCCATAAGAGCGGCTGGGCGCTGGGGACGCTCTCAACCGGTGGCGTGAGCGGTGCCTTATTGGGGCCCCTGGCCGGTGGATTACTGGCGGATAGCTACGGCCTGCGGCCGGTCTTCTTTATCACCGCCAGCGTGCTTTTCCTCTGCTTTATCGTCACCCTGCTCTGTATTCGTGAAAACTTCACGCCCGTCGCCAAAAAAGAGATGCTCCACGCCCGAGACGTGCTGGCCTCGCTTAAAAACCCCAGACTGGTGCTGAGCCTGTTCGTGACGACTTTGATTATTCAGGTCGCAACCGGTTCGATTGCCCCTATTCTGACGCTGTACGTTCGCGATCTGGCGGGCAACGTCAGCAATATTGCGTTTATCAGCGGGCTGATTGCCTCCGTGCCCGGCGTGGCCGCGCTAATTAGCGCCCCGAGGCTCGGGAAACTGGGTGACCGCGTTGGGCCGGAAAAGATCCTGATCTGTGCGCTGGTGATTTCCGTGCTGCTGCTTATCCCCATGTCGATGGTGCAATCCCCCTGGCAGCTGGGCGTTCTGCGCTTTTTACTGGGTGCCGCCAACGGGGCGTTACTGCCCGCCGTGCAGACCCTGCTGGTCTACAACTCCACGAACCAGATTGCCGGACGTATCTTCAGCTATAACCAGTCGTTTCGCGACATCGGTAACGTCACCGGACCGCTTCTCGGGGCTGGGATCTCCGCCAGCTTCGGTTTTCGCGCCGTCTTTATCGTGACGGCTGGCGTCGTGTTGTTCAATGCTATTTATTCGTGGTTCAGTTTATCCCGCGCGTTACGGCCCGTGACGGAATAAGACGAACGCCTGACGGCTTATTTTCGCATTCATACTTGCAGAATCTGATATTCAGCTATTCTTTCCCTAAAACCATCTGAAAAACAGGGAGACACCGATGACCATGTACGCCACGCTGGAAGAAGCTATTGATGCCGCTCGCGAAGAGTTCCTCGCCGACAACCCCGGCGTTGAGGAAGAAAATGCTGACGTGCAGCAGCTTAATATCCAAAAATACGTTCTGCAGGATGGGGATATTATGTGGCAGGCCGAATTCTTTGCCGATGACGGCGAAGAAGGAGAATGTTTGCCGGTCCTGAGCGGTGAAGGTGCGCAGGCCGTCTTTGATGGCGACTATGATGAAATCGAGCTACGGCAGGAGTGGCTGGAAGAAAATACCCTGCACGAGTGGGATGAGGGCGAATTTCAGCTCGAGCCGCCGCTGGATACGGAAGAAGGTCAAACCGCAGCCGACGAATGGGACGAGCGTTAATTTACGCTATTCGTACGGGCCGTGGCTGGCATCGATGGGCAGCAGCAGCGTGTCGAAAATCAGCGAGAACGGCAGATCGAGCACGGTCAGGTAGCGCCATGCGGAGTCGCGGACATCCCATTTCACGCCCGGGTAGTACTGATTCCCGTGGCCTTGCCCTGGAATGGTGCGACTGATGATACTGCCGCAGCCGCTGAGCAGGCATGCCATCATGACGACGATGATTATTCTCATGAGTAACCTCTAAAAAAATACCGGCGATTAAGCCGGTATTTTATTTGGCGGGTAGCGCTTTGCTTACCCACCCTGCTTAACAACTTACTTCGCCTTCAACGCCAGCGGGTTCAGCTTCAGTTCTTTATAGTAGTTTACCCACGAAGAGTATCTCTCCGGAGCAGACCACACCCGATAGTGAAGTCGCGCCATCGTGACCGGGTCGCTCAACAGCACCAGACGACGGTCGCGGTTGAGTTTTTCCGGGGTCTCGTTCAGCGCTTGCTCAACGTGACGATCGCGGGCAATCTCCAGCACGTGGCTGGCACGGTGACGCGCCGTCGCCATTGCCGTTGCCAGGGCGTTGAATGACGGGTTAAACACGGCGTGCATAAAACCGTCATCCAGCGAGCGATTGCGGTTCTGCTCAAGATAGGTGTCGGTATCCACCAGCACCTGCGGCGGGGAGTACTCTTCCGGGATCAGGAACAGCTTCCAGCGTTTCGTGCGCAGCCCTACCGTTGAACGGCTGGAGATGACAGACACAAACGGCGACAGGATCAGCGAGAAAACAATCGGCGCCAGCCAGAACAGGAAGCGCAGATCCAGCCAGGCCATCCCGGCCGCCCACACCAGACCCAGCAGCAGCTGAGAACCGTGGCGCATGAAGGCTTCGCTCCACGGCGTGGAGTCGTCATCACGCTGCGGTGAGTTCCAGACCACTTCCCAGCCCAGGAACGCGCTGACCACAAACACGGTGTGGAACAGCATACGCACCGGTGCCAGCAGCACGGAGAAGAGCACTTCAAGCAGCAGTGAAAGGGTCACGCGGAAGAAACCGCCGTACTCTTTCGAGCCTTTGCACCAGATCAGAATGATGCTGAGCAGCTTAGGCAGGAACAGCAGCACCATGGTGGAAGCAAACAGCGCAATCGCCAGCTCCGGACGCCACTGCGGCCACACCGGGAACAGCTGGCGCGGTTGCAGGAAGTATTGCGGCTCCGTCAGAGCATGGACGACCTGCAGCGCGGTCGAGAGCGCGAGGAACATAAACCACAGCGGTGCGGAGAGATACGACATCACGCCCGTCAGGAACACCGCGCGGTGAACCGGGTGCATCCCTTTTACCAGGAACAGGCGGAAGTTCATCAGGTTACCATGGCACCAGCGGCGGTCGCGCTTGAGCTCGTCCAGCAGGTTCGGCGGCAGCTCTTCGTACGATCCCGGCAGGTCGTAAGCAATCCAGACGCCCCAGCCAGCACGACGCATCAGCGCCGCTTCCACGAAGTCATGCGACAGAATAGAGCCGGCAAACGAACCCTCACCCGGCAGCGGCGCCAGCGCACAGTGTTCGATGAACGGCTTCACGCGGATAATGGCGTTGTGACCCCAGTAGTGCGATTCCCCCAGCTGCCAGAAGTGCAGACCCGCCGTAAACAGCGGCCCGTAAACGCGAGTGGCGAACTGCTGGCAGCGCGCATACAGCGTGTCCATGCCGGACGCTTTTGGCGAAGACTGAATGATGCCTGCATTCGGGTTGGCTTCCATCAGACGCACCAGACCGCTCAGGCAGTCACCGCTCATGACGGAGTCAGCATCCAGCACGACCATATAGCTGTACTGGTTACCCCAGCGACGACAGAAGTCATCGATGTTACCGCTTTTACGCTTCACACGACGGCGGCGACGACGGTAGAAGATCTGCCCTTCGCCCTGCACTTCTGCAATCAGCTCCATCCACGCTTTTTGTTCTGCCACGCAGATATCCGGGTTGTAGCTGTCGCTCAGGATGTAAACGTCGAAATGCTCCGCGTTGCCGGTGGCCTTGACGGACTCCCAGGTCGCGCGCAGGCCTGCAAACACGCGGTCAACGTCTTCGTTACAGATAGGCATAATCAGCGCGGTACGGTGCTCAGGATTGAGGGGTTCATCCCCGACCGTCGACGCCGAAATGCTGTATTTGTCACGCCCCATCAGCAGCTGCAGGAAGCCCATCAGCGCGGTCCAGAAACCGGCCGATACCCAGCAAAAGAGGACAGCGAACAGCAGGAGGATGCCGCTCTGCAGAATATACGGCAGCAGCTGCATGAAGGAGACCCAGAGATCCTGGCCCATCATGTCCGTTGGGTTGATAAACGCCCAGCCCTGGTAAGGCAGGATGGTTTTCATGTACCAGGTCGCGACGACCGTCTGCGCCAGCGTCAGAAGCAGCAGGATGTAGCGACGGATGGTCCCCACGGTACGCCATTTCTGTTCGGACGCCTGCTCTTCTTTCGTCAGGCGTGACAGATAGCGCGGCGTCACATCGCGCCCGCGCAGGCGATCCCAGAAGCGACCAACCGGGTTGGTGCGCCATGGATCGGGGAACATCGAGGAGCGCGTGGCCTTCGGCATCGCCTGAAGCTGATCGCGTCCTTCGTCGTCTTTAATCAACTGCCCTTCTGCCAGCGAGTCTGGCCATGCCTGCTCCAGACGCGCCTTTACTGACCCGAGCGGCGTATCATCATCACGGGAAAACTGACGATGTTCACCATCCAGCGCGGTGTGAACCGCGCGGATGTCGCTCTTAGGCAGTGCCGCTTTCTCAATATCCGTCAGCGGCATGGCATCAATATATTCAGATGTATTATTCATTGGCAGGTAGCTGGTAGCTCCAGGTTTCACTCAGCGGTTGATCGTTACTGACCAGCGCAGCACGCATTTCAGTCGTCTGTTTCGGATCTTTCACTTTCACGCGCAGGGTCAGGCGCCAGCCTTTGGTGACCGGGTTGTAACGCACGGCGTTCTCAACGATTTCACCGTTATCACCGATGCTGGCCTGAGCGGTAACCGCAGTATCCGGCGACAGTTTCTTCATATCCTGGCCTGCGAAGTCCACGACAAAGGCCACGGTACCGTCAGGCTGACGGATAAGATTAGACTGCTTCACATCACCCGTTGAGCGGCGAGTCTGCATAACATACGCGTTATCCGGCGCATGCAGCTTATCTTCGTCGCGGCTGAAGGTAATGGTGTACTTGAAGTTCATCTCTTTACCGGCTTCCGGCAGCTGATCCGGCGTCCAGTAAGCGACGATGTTATCGTTGGTTTCGTCGTTGGTTGGAATTTCAACCAGCTCGACCTTACCTTTACCCCAGTCACCGTTTGGCGTGACCCAGGCGCTTGGACGCTGGTCATAACGGTCGTCCAAATCTTCAAAGCGGGAGAACTGACGACCGCGCTGCAGCAGGCCGAAACCTTGTGGGTTTTCCATCGCGTAGCTGCTAACGGCCAGATGTTTAGGGTTATTCAGCGGACGCCAGATCCACTCGCCGTTACCGGCATGAATAGACAGACCGTTGGAGTCGTGCAGTTCCGGGCGGAAGTTGGTTGCCGGCGACGGCTGGTTCGGCCCAAACAGGAACATACTGGTCAGCGGCGCAACGCCCAGTTTGCCCACTTTATCACGCAGGTAAACCTTGGACTGCACGTCAACTACCGTGTCGCGACCCGGCATAATCACAAAGCGATAGGCGCCGGTTGCACGCGGGGAATCCAGCAGCGCATAAATGGTCAGACGTTTGTCCGTTGGTTTTGGACGTTCAATCCAGAACTCGCGAAAACGTGGGAACTCTTCACCTGATGGCAGCGCGGTATCAATGGCCAGTCCGCGCGCAGAAAGCCCGTACACCTGTCCCGCGCCAATCACGCGGAAATAGCTTGCACCGAGCATGCTGACGATTTCGTCGTTTTTATCTTTGCTGTTGATCGGGTAAAGCACCTTGAAGCCTGCGAAGCCCAGGTCTTTCACCGTATCTTTGTCGTGTTGCACATTGCCGAAATTGAAGTAATCCGGGCTGTATTTGATCTTACGTACCGCTGTCGCCGTCACTTCATTGATGGCAACAGGCGTGTCGAAGTACATACCCTGATGATAAAATTCAAGCTTGAACGGGGTCTTAATATTGCTCCAGTACGCTTTGTCGTGATTGAACTGGATCTGCTGATAGTCCGCATACTTCATGTCGCGGAAAACGGAGGGCAAGTTACTTTTCGGCGCTTCGTAGCTCTTGCCTGCCATCGATTTTGCCTGTTTTGCGACATCGTCGATGTTAAAGGCCAGTGCCGATGAGGTATACAGTGATAACACTACTGCAGCACCTAACCAACGCATTTTCATCATCTGTGGTTTATGTTTCATAATAAGTAAGCACTTCCCCCTTTGTGTGCTTATATCGATCCGATCCATTTTAATGGAAACTCAGGCAATCCGACAACATTATCACTGCTTTGTTCAGCTGCTGGCTCATGGAATAAGCAAATGAAAGAACCCGCTATTCACTTTGCGTGCTTATCCTGGAGACAGGGTGTCGGTCTTGGTGTAGGGTTGCCTTCGAATGTAACCATTATGAGTCTTAGGGATAAGACGAAAAGTCTGAGAATGCACAAAGTTATATGAGCACATCACCAACAGAACGTGAATATTTCCTCGACTCGATCCGGGCATGGCTGATGCTATTGGGCATCCCGTTTCACATCTCACTGATTTACTCCAGCCACACCTGGCATGTTAATAGTCAGATGCCCTCCTGGTGGCTGACGCTGTTTAATGACTTTATTCACGCCTTCCGTATGCAGGTGTTTTTTGTCATATCCGGCTATTTCTCTTACATGCTGTTTCTGCGCTATCCGCTCAAACGCTGGTGGAAGGTGCGCGTGGAGCGCGTGGGGATCCCCATGCTGACCGCCATTCCGCTGCTGACGCTGCCGCAGTTCATTATGTTGCAATACGTCAAGGGCAAGGCGGAGAACTGGCCAAATCTGTCACTTTACGAAAAGTACAATACGCTGGTCTGGGAGCTGGTGTCTCACCTGTGGTTCCTGCTGGTCCTGGTGGTGCTCACAACGGTCAGCATGTTGATTTTCAGCCGCCTGCGCCTCCATTTGAGTCATAAAGCCGACTCCTTCTTCGCCAACATCACGATGGGCAAACTGACGGTGCTCTTTTTGCTGCTCGGGATCGCCTATGCCGCCGTGAGACGAACCCTGTTTATCGTCTATCCGCCGATTTTGAGCGATGGGTTATTTAATTTCGTGGTCATGCAGTCGCTGTTCTACATTCCGTTCTTTTTAATCGGCGCGCTGGCCTTTATTCATCCGAAGCTTAAATCGCTGTTTACCACCCCGTCACCGTGGTGCGCGCTGGGGGCTACCCTTGCCTTCGCGGCCTATCTGCTGAACCAGCGCTACGGCAGCGGCGACGCCTGGATGTATGAAACGGAAAGCGTGATCACCATGCTGCTGGGCTTGTGGATGGTGAATGTGGTATTCGCGCTGGGCCACCGTTTGCTGAACTTCAAGTCCAGCCGCGTGACCTACTTCGTTAACGCATCGCTGTTTATCTATCTGGTGCATCACCCGTTGACGCTGTTCTTTGGGGCTTACATTACCCCGCATATCGCCTCCAACACGCTGGGCTTCTTTACCGGCCTGGTGTTTGTGGTGGGGATTGCAATCCTGCTCTACGAAATCCATCTGCGGATCCCGCTCCTGCGTTTCCTCTTTTCAGGAAAACCACAGGCGAAAGCCTCATAAACAACGCGGCGCACAAAGTGCGCCGCGTTTGCTTCAGGTGTCCAGTTCCTGCCCGCGCTGGGTCAGCAGCCGTTGATAAAGGTGCGTGGTTTCTTCATCAAAACAGACAAAGATAACTTTCTCCGGCATCGGTTTTAACGACAGATAGCGGTAAACGGTTTCGACGGCAATCGTTGCAGCGGCCGCTTTTGGGTAGCCATACACGCCGGTGCTGATGGCCGGGAACGCCATGGTTTTGTAACCGTTGTCGGCGGCAAGCCGCAGACAGTTTCGGTAAGCCTCTTCCAGAATACTCGCTTCGTGCCGATCGCCGCCGTGCCATACGGGGCCTACGGCGTGAATGACCGCTCTGGCAGGCAGGTCACCCGCAAGCGTAATCACCGCATGACCGGGAGGACATTCGCCCTGTTGTTGCCGTACGGTTTTACAGGCTTCCAGCAGCTGCGGGCCAGCCGCCCGGTGAATAGCCCCGTCCACGCCGCCCCCTCCCATCAGGGATGGATTGGCCGCATTGACGATGACGTCGACGTGCATTGTCGTAATATCACCATGGATAACTTCAATTTGCGGTTTCATAAAGCCCCTCTGCAACCCGCCTTTTTTGTAAGTGTATCGCAGTGGCGTCAGGGAGAAAAAACTATCAGAAAAAATCCTCTTCCGCCCAGGGACGGAAGAGAGAGCATTAGCGATACTGGATTTCGACAACCGCGAGCGTTTTTTCAGGATTAAGGTATTTCATGCTCAGCGTCGCCAGGTTCGAATCGGACGCCTTGCCGTTAAGCGCCTCTTCATAACTGACCATACGCGTTTGCATACGGTTATTTTCAGGGCATGACATGGCAAATTGTCGCTGTTGCGGTGTGACTTCACAGGGGTCGGCGACAATTGCCCCGCGAAAATGAATCACACCGCCCTCAGCAAAGGTGGCTGAATATGCAGGGAAACTAAAAGCAGAAACGATCAGGCCCAGACCCGCCGCGAGTTGAGCGAAAGAGTTATTCATTACAGGTACTCCTCAATGAAAATCGTCCTTGAGGGGTAAACGCGCTTCATTATGACAAACGAAGTCTCACGTTAAGGAACATAATGACTTGCTCCCTGATATCAGCATAGCTCAACGGTACAGCCCCGCCACATTCTCAACTCATTGATTTAGTGAATGATTATAGCGAGTGTTCCGCTGGCGACCACTGCTGTGATAGATGAAGCGATTTACCATCAGAAACGGTGACAACGATTTTTACCGTGTCGCCTGCGTGAATATTTAAACTCAACCTCATCAAATCAATCGTCTGATTAGCGGGGATAAAAAGTGTGTTTTGCTGTCGGGAAGAACTTTGTCCCCCCTGCCCTTCCCGCACTGAGACAATCTGGACCTGACAATCACATGATTCCGTCAGCATCACCTGCGGAATAATGGTGGTCATATTTTCCTGCTGGGACGTTTTAAAGGTTATCTGACTGGAAAGCGCGGCAAGGAGAATTAAGGTATTCATGATGAACTCCCGAAAAAAAACAGGGCGCATGCCCTGTTTTTTTGTAGCACAGATTTCAGTATTAATACTGATAAGCTGATGCGTGGTTACCTAAACCAATCTGGGTAACGTTGACAGTAGAATTAGAGGCAGTCTGGTCAACAAGTGCACCGTTAAATCCACCGTACTGGCTCACATTCATAGTGGAGTCGTGACTGTTCCACTGGTCAAGTGTTGCGCTGTTGGCAAAACCATTCTGGGTCAGAGAAATGGTGCTGTCATCGGAACCTTGTCCAACATCCGCGCCATTACCGCCACCACTCTGGCTAATAGACAGAGTTGAATTTCTGGCATTAGTCTGCAAGGCGACAGCTGAGTTACCGCCACCGCTCTGGTAAATATTCAGGGTTGAATTTGGGCCATAGCCGCCATGACCGTGACCGTGTCCATGGCCCCAGCCACCTTGATCAATAAGACCGGCCATAGCACTACCAGAAACTACGATTGCTGCAAGAGCTGCCACTTTGATAAATTTCATGGTAAAACCCCCATCGGATTGATTTAAGTCGCCGCGAATAACTAACGTTGAATAACGCGAATGGCCATTTGCGACTGTTTTTGCACTACAACTGCGGTTTTCTGTGTACCGTACTGCGTGATGCTTGCTCTATTACCCGACCCTTTCTGGATAATTTTCGCACTATTTCCAAATCCGTCTTGCGTAATATCAGCATCATTGGCGAAACCGCTCTGAGAGATATACGCAAAATTATAAGTCCCTGATTGATCAACTCGCGCTCTGTTACCTGACCCATCCTGGGAAACGATGGACAGTAATTTTGAACCGCCCTGGCGAACCTGCGCATCATTTAATACGCCCTGCTGACCAATAATGGCTGCCTGATTTAATGACAAACGGCTTAATTCATTAACCGCAAAGTTATATTCAGCGTTAGCCAAATCTGTATTCGCTGCGGCTACAAACCCAGGCACCCCCAGTAATGTAAACATCATAAATAACGATGTGTTTTTCATGTTGTCACCCTGGACCTGGCTATTTTAAATTTCCATCACTGTATAGCTATGGCTTCATGTTAGAACGACTTGTATTTTGTTAACGCGTCGTTACGGTGAAGAGTATGTCGGCTGAAACATTTTAAATATCTCACCCGCGCGGCTTATTTTTATTTATCAGGTCACCACAAAGTCGTAATTTTCAGAAAAAATCACTTTAATAAGGCCAGCTTATTTTTTTATAACGCATTTCCTGAAAGCGGGTTGTACAACAGGTGAAAGGCTGTCCACGCTTCTTCCCGCGTTGTTTAAACGTAACGGCAGCAGAACATTTTTTCTCATCACGTGACACGAGACCTGTTTTCTTAAGCTCAAGCCTCGCTCATTAGAGGACTTAGAAATAATCAGTAACTCATACTTGATTAATGCGATTAAAAAATATCAAATGATGTTAAGAATCAATCAAATAAAATTATTTGTATGATTTTTAAAATCTGTGCATCTATATTTATGTGTACAACTTTTTTATCAAATCCCGCCATTCAACACGACGTCATTTTACAAGTTAATATTGATTATTATATTTGGTTACATGTTTAACACTTGCTTTAAACTTCGTAAAAGCTAGATTGAAATTAGATGTACGAAATTGGTTTTATATTTACCTCCCTGCGGAGGTTATGGTTTGTTTCTACACACAGCAGTGCATCATCTGTCAGTATTTCTGGGGTCCTCTTTTAAACAGGAGGACGGCTGCCAGGTGCCAAAAAAAGTGGGGTTTCATCATGTATAATGAAGTCCATAGTTTACATGGTCATACATTACTGTTGATCACAAAACCTTCTTTGCAAGCGACCGCTTTATTACAACATTTAAAGCAAAATTTATCACTGAACGGGAAATTGCATAATATTCAACGTTCTTTCGATGATATTGCACCTGGCAGCATCATTCTTTTCGATATGATGGAAGCTGATAAAAAGCTTATCCATTACTGGCAGGATACTTTAAGCAGGAAAAACAATAATATCCGCGTGCTATTATTGAACACACCTGACGAGTACCCGTTCAGAGATATTGAAAGCTGGCCGCATATCAATGGCGTTTTCTACGTCACTGAAGAAGAAAATCGGGTGGTAGATGGCCTGCAAGGTATATTGCGCGGAGAGTGTTATTTTTCGCAAAAGCTTGCCAGCTATCTCATCACGCACTCCGGAAACTATCGCTACAACAGTTCAGAGTCAGCGCTGCTCACGCACCGCGAGAAAGAGATCCTGAACAAATTGCGCATTGGTGCTTCAAATATTGAAATCGCCCGTTCGTTATTTATCAGCGAAAATACGGTAAAGACTCACCTTTATAATCTTTTCAAGAAGATAGCTGTTAAAAACCGAACTCAGGCGGTTTCATGGGCAAACGATAACCTCAGGCGTTAATCATATGAAGCGCACCTTGAGTTGGATTGCCGCAGCGGGCTTTCTGCTCGCTGCCGGGAACCTGCAGGCCGTCGAGGTCGAAGTTCCTGGATTGTTAACAGACCATACTGTCTCATCGGTCGGGCACAATTTTTACCGTGCTTTCAGTGATAAATGGGACAGTACCTATACCGGAAATATAACAATCAACGAGCGGCCCAGTGCACGATGGGGAAGTTGGATAACAATAACGGCTAACCAGTTCGTTATATATCAAACGTTTTTATTCCCCACGAAAATAGACTTCGATAAAAACGTAGCCTTAGCGCTGGCACAATCAGAAGACGCTATTAATCGCCTGCAAATAGATAAAGCCCTATTAAGCACCCGCGATTTAGCAAAAGACGAGTTCTAGCGAACCAATATCCGGAGGCTGTCATGCGTATTGCATATGCAGTTGTTTCGATAATGCTGATAACCCCTATAAGCTGGGCCGGGAATATGACGTTTCAGTTCCGTAACCCCAACTTTGGTGGTAACCCTAACAACGGCGCGTTCCTGCTGAATGAAGCTCAGGCGCAAAACTCCTATAAAGATCCCAGCTTTAAGGATCTTGGCGTGGATACCCCCTCCGCGCTGGATAACTTCACTCAGGCTATCCAGTCGCAGATTTTGGGCGGTTTGCTGACCAACATTAATACCGGCAAACCCGGCCGAATGGTGACGAATGACTTTATTGTCGACATCGCTAACAGGGACGGACAGCTCCAGTTGAACGTTACCGATCGTAAAACCGGAAAAACCTCCACCATTCAGGTTTCCGGCCTGCAAACTAACTCAACTGACTTCTAAACAACCACAAAATAAGGACAACGATCATGCAGCGCTTCCTGATATTTGTTGCAGTGTGCTTATTGAGCGGTTGTTTAACTGCTCCACCTAAAGAAGCTGCAAAACCAACATTAATGCCTCGGGCCCAGAGTTATCGTGATTTATCGCATTTACCCTCCCCTACGGGGAAAATATTTGTCTCCGTGTACAACATTCAGGATGAAACCGGGCAGTTCAAGCCTTATCCGGCAAGTAACTTCTCCACGGCAGTGCCGCAAAGCGCCACCGCCATGCTGGTTACCGCGCTCAAGGATTCACACTGGTTTATTCCTCTGGAACGTCAGGGGCTACAGAACCTGCTGAATGAACGGAAAATTATCCGTGCCGCACAGGAAAATGGCACCGTCGCGGACAATAACCGGACGCCTCTGCAATCGCTGGCGGCGGCAAACGTGATGATTGAAGGATCGATTATTGGTTACGAAAGTAACGTTAAATCGGGCGGTGCGGGTGCACGTTACTTCGGTATCGGCGCAGATACCCAGTATCAGCTCGACCAAATCGCCGTAAACCTGCGTGTGGTCAACGTCAGTACGGGCGAAGTGCTCTCTTCGGTGAATACCAGCAAAACCATACTGTCTTATGAAGTGCAGGCCGGGGTGTTCCGCTTCATCGATTACCAGCGTTTGCTGGAGGGTGAAATCGGCTACACCTCTAACGAACCGGTCATGATGTGTCTGATGTCAGCCATTGAAACCGGCGTGATCTTCTTAATCAACGACGGTATCGATCGCGGGCTGTGGGATCTGCAAAACAAAGCAGACGTGCAGAACCCGATACTGGTGAAATACCGCGATATGTCAGTACCTCCGGAATCCTGACAGGAAGCGTATAAAAAAGGCGAGATACCTATCTCGCCTTTTTTTATTCACTCACCGCAGTGATGTTTTGCGCTTTTTCCCGCCGCGACGCCAGCCAAAGACCGCTGTTTTTCATGGCATAGCCAAACAGCAGCCCCAGCGCCAGTGAAGGGACAACCAGCTTCCAGTCGCCCTGCCCTGCAAAGGTCGCGCACGCTCCCATAAAGGTACCCGGCACAAACGAAAGCAGCAGATGCTTAGCCTGAATGCACATCAGGAAGGCGACGACGCCCGTCATGATATACCCCAGCATCTCCAGATGCGGTGCCAGCGCGCTGCCTTTCATGATAATCAGCGCCCAGATAACACCGCTCATCAGCGTGCAGCCTGAGACAAACAGCCCTTTGACGCCGCCCTGCGGACAGGCGAAGTAGGCCGTACAGCCGAGGAACCCGGCCCAGCTGAGCAATCCGAGAGACACGGCCACCCAGCCCCACAGCCCGGAGAGAATGCCCGTCGTTAATGCGATACAAAGTAATATGTTCATGGTGCGCATCTTAGCAGAAGCGCACCATGGAAATGAGATCATTCGCACATTACGTGCAAATCAAAATGAGACGTTGCAGAATTTATGTGATCTAAATCACTCTTCGTTCTCTTCTTCCAGCTCATCCCACATAGCCGCGATCGCGTCGCGGGTCAGCGGAGCCAGCGTTCTCCAGAATGGCGAGGTAGCATGCGCTTCGACCTTACCCAGGAATGTCCCGACCCACGGCAGCAGGTACGTTTCGAACAGGGTTTCGATGGCTTCGTTCTCATCATCCCCGGCGTTGTCTTCAATCCAGGATGCGGCCAGCAGCAGCGTACCGATATGGTCCGCAGGCGTATCGGTCAGCGGCATACCGCGGGTGGAGAGGAAAGCGCGGACTTCCGCTTCCGTTGCCCCTTCCTGCCAGGCAGAACGGTATGGCGAAACGCGGCACTCATCACCGACGAACAGCGCATTGTAATCCGTCGCAATCTGCTGCATGTCGCAGCTTTTTTGCAGACGCTCCAGTAAATCATCCTGCTCCAGCGGCCAGTTCTGCGCCAGCTTACCTTCACGAATTAACGTAAAGAGCGGCACCAACAGCGGGTCTTGCGGCTGGCGATAATAGAGCGTACCCAGCACGCGACAAAGGATGGAGAACTCATTCATTTTTTTATTCCATTACACAATTAAAGATCGGCAAATTCGGCAATCGGTTCCATTCCGCGCGACTCGAGGAAATCGAGCATGCGGCGCGGAGTCACGTTCAGGATTTGGGCTTCCGGGAAGTTAACGTCATTCAGTACTTTCAGACACTCGCTGAAATCACCCAGCGTGAACGCGGTGTGGGAATCTGAGCCCAGCGCCACCATGCCGCCCGCATCGCGTACGGCGGCCGCCACCTCGCGGCAGTTGGCTTCACTGCCCTTACGCGAGTGAACAAAGGAGGAGTTGTTAATCTCCAGCGCCACGCGGTGCTTCGCAGCCGCCTGCGCCACAGCCTGAATATCAATCGGGTACTTCGGGTTACCCGGATGACTAATAATATGTACGTTGCCGCTGGCAATGGTGGCAATCATCGCCGCGGTGTTGGTCTCTTTATCCTGGGGCGCAAAGACTGGCTCGTGAAAGCCGGCAAGAATCAGGTCAAGGGAGGTCAGCATCGGGCCGGTGCAGTCGATCTCACCGTCGGTATTTTTGATGTTCGCCTCAATGCCGCGCAGTATCCCAATGCCGTCCACCAGACGTGGCCAGATCCGCATATTCACAAAATGCCAGTAGTGCGGCGCATCCGCCATGTCCGGGCCATGATCGGTGATCGCAAAAAGCTTGATGCCTTTAAGCTTCGCCTGGGCGATATAATCATGAAGGTTGCTATACGCGTGGGTACTGGCGACGGTGTGCATATGCAGGTCAACGGGATACATCTTTCTCTCCTCTGCGGTTTTTCCAAAGGATAGCAGTTATCAGCGGCGAATATTAGCAAAAACCCGGCGAACGCCGGGTTTCCGTTAGTAACCTCGTTGTCTGTCGACCTGCCCGGTCACCGGGTTGCCCTTTTCCATTTCACTGATGGTATGCGATATATACGCCACCGCTTCAGCCGGACGCGTCACGGCGGCCACGTGCGGGGTCATCGCCACGCGCGGGTGCGCCCACAACGGGCTTTCCGCCGGCAGCGGCTCGCGGCTGTAGACATCCAGCATGGCACCTTTTAGCTTTCCGCTGTCCAGCGCCTTCAGCAGATCGGCCTCGACCAGATGCACCCCGCGCGCCAGGTTCATCAGGTAGCTCTCATCGGCTAACTGGCCGAGCAGGGCTTCATTGATGATCCCCACCGTTTCCGCCGTGTTTGGCAGCAGGTTGATGAGCACGCGCGTGCCGTTCAGAAAGGCCGGGAGTTCATCCATTCCGGCAAAGCTCTCCACGCCCGGATAATCTTTGCGGCTGCGGCTCCAGCAGCGCAGCGGGAAACCCCACGGGGCGAGGGCTTCAGCCACTTTTGAGCCCAGCACGCCGGCGCCGAGAATGCCGATGGTAAACTCATCGCGCTGGTAATCCGGCAACGGCTCCCAGCGGGCCTGCTGCTTAAAGGCCTGATAATCATCAAAGCGGCGGAACCAGTGCAGTACCTGGCTCACGGCATATTCCTGCATTTGCTGGCCCATACCAGTATCTTCCAGGCGGAACAGGGGAATCTCTTCCGGGAGCATTTCAGGATGGGCCTTCAGCTTGCTCAGAATGGAATCCACGCCAGCTCCCAGGGCAAAAACGGCCTTCAGCTTACGACCCTGCAGCATTTCTACCGGCGGATGCCAGACCAGCGCGTAGTCAGCATGTTCGTTATCACCGCGCTTCCACTCGCGAACGCGTGCGCCGGGTAGCGCCGCCGTAAGCGCCTTGATCCAGTAAGCCGTATCAAACGTGGGGTGATAGAAGAGTATATCCATAGTCATTCCTGCCTTTTATTGCGCTGATTTATTTTGCTTTTTAACTGGATTGTCAGCATAACAAATTTATTGCGCGTCTGTGTTGCTGATAAAAAAGGCGCTTTCAGCACATTTAAGAATCAGGTTGCCTGAAGTTTGTCTAAACGCGCTAAATTACTGAAAAAGTGAGTTGACGGCAGTTCGGCTTTTCCTTACATTAGCGCCCGTCCCGGTAACAACGGGATGACAATATGGTGAGGTGTCCGAGTGGCTGAAGGAGCACGCCTGGAAAGTGTGTATACGGCAACGTATCGGGGGTTCGAATCCCCCCCTCACCGCCATATTTGAGATGAGAGCTCGTACGAAAGTACGGGCTTTTTTCTTTTGGATCTCCGCCAGGGGATTCGAACCCTGATACTCCCTGCGCTCTTTATGTCGGGTGGCGCTACGCTTACCCGACCTACAAAAAGCTACTCCTCCACCATCTTCGCATACTCCTCCGTCAGAAAATCCACCAGCGTTCTGACGGACGGCAGTAAACCGCGTCTGGAGGGATAAACGGCGTGAATCACTTCCCGCCTCGGTTCCCACGTCTCAAGCAGCCGAACCAGCTCCCCCGATGCCAGCTGATCCTTCACCATCAAAATCGGCAGCTGCACCACGCCGATACCTGCCATCGCAGCTTCACGAAGCGCGAGCATATCGGTGGTGATCAGCCGGGGATGGTAATGGATCTCCGCTCTGGCGCCGCCGGGGCCGGACAGTTCCCATTTATGGATATGTTTACCCTCATTCATGCTTAGCCCGGGCCAGGCGCTGAGTTCAGACGGGGCAACCGGTTCTCCCATGCGTTGAATCAACGCCGGACCGGCGACCAGACAATGCCCCCTGTCAGCCAGCACCCGTAATACCAGGTCGCTGTCATCAAACGGCCGCGGGCGCACGCGGATCGCGATATCCACCCCCTCACCCACCAGGTCAACCCGCCGGTTGGTCGCCTCAAGCTGAAGATTGATCCCGGGGTAGCGCGCCATAAATCGCGCCAGCATGGGGCCAACGTGGACATGCAGCAGCGTTATTGGGCACGTGATCCTGACGATGCCGCGCGGTTCAGCCTGCAGCGCCGCCACGGCTTCCTCCGCGGCCTCCGCCTCCACCAGCATCGCTTTACAGTGCTGATAGAAGGTCTGCCCGACCTCGGTCACCGTGAACTGTCGGGTTGTTCTATGGATAAGCCGCACGCCAAGGCGCTCTTCAAGCTGGGCAATCCGGCGGCTTAGCCTGGACTTGGGCAGGTCAAGCGCCCTTCCCGCCGCCGCAAAGCCACCGTAGTCGACCACCTTCACAAACCAGACAAAGTCATTGAGATCCTGCATAAATCCTCATCGTTCTATTTTCAGAACAGTGAATGCCATTTTCACTATCTACCGGGATATTAACTCTGAATATAAGCTAATTACATCAACAGAACATCAGGAGTTAATCATGAAAAACGTAGCAGGCGTTTATACCGCTCCTCGTCAGCACTGGGTTGGCGATGGTTTCCCGGTACGTTCAATGTTCTCTTATCAGACGCACGGCGAGCCGCTCAGCCCGTTCCTGCTGCTGGATTACGCGGGCCCGTACACCTTTCCGGCAGATGGTGCGAAACGCGGCGTAGGCCAGCACCCTCACCGGGGTTTTGAAACGGTCACCATCGTCTATTCCGGTGAAGTGGAGCACCGCGACTCTACGGGCGAAGGCGGCGTCATTGGCCCCGGCGACGTGCAGTGGATGACCGCAGGCGCAGGCATTTTGCACGAGGAGTTCCACTCCAACGCCTTCTCGCAGAAGGGCGGGGAACTGAAAATGATGCAGCTTTGGGTCAACCTGCCGGCGAAAGACAAGATGGCGACGCCGGGCTACCAGAGCATCACGAAGGACGCGATCCCGGTGGTAACGCTACCGGACAACAGCGGCACCCTGCGGGTGATTGCCGGTCGCTACGACACGGTTACCGGCCCGGCGCACACCTTCTCGCCGCTGAACGTCTGGGATATCACCCTGAATCAGGGCAGTCACGTCACGCTCAATCAGCCTGAAGGCTGGAGCACAGCGCTGGTTGTGCTTGAAGGCAGCGTCTCGGTAAACGGCACCGCTCAGGCAGGTGAAGCCCAGCTGGTCGTCCTGAGTCAGGAAGGCGACAAACTGCACCTGGAAGCCAGCAGCGATGCAAAAGTGCTGCTGATGGCCGGCGAGCCGCTGAATGAACCTATCGTGGGCTATGGCCCGTTTGTGATGAACAGTAAAACCGAAATCAACGAAGCCATTCGTGATTTCAACTCCGGCCGCTTCGGCCAGATCCGATCGTAATAAAGGAGAGGAAAATGTCTACACCTGCGAATTTTAATGGAGCACGTCCGGTCATTGATGTGAACGATGCGGTGATGCTGCTTATCGATCACCAGAGCGGCCTGTTCCAGACCGTTGGCGATATGCCAATGCCGGAGCTGCGCGCCCGTGCGGCAGCGCTGGCAAAGATCGCTACCCTCGCGAAAATTCCGGTGATCACCACCGCATCCGTCCCGCAAGGGCCGAACGGACCGCTTATTCCGGAGATCCACGCCAACGCGCCGCATGCGCAATATGTTGCCCGTAAAGGCGAGATCAACGCCTGGGATAACCCGGAGTTTGTGGCGGCGGTAAAAGCGACCGGACGCAAGACGTTGATTATTGCAGGCACGATCACCAGCGTCTGCATGGCCTTCCCGTCGATCAGCGCGGTGGCAGACGGGTATAAAGTCTTTGCGGTGATTGATGCCTCCGGTACCTACAGCAAAATGGCGCAGGAGATCACCCTGGCGCGCGTGGTGCAGGCCGGCGTAGTGCCGATGGACACGGCGGCGGTAGCCTCCGAGATCCAGCGGACGTGGAACCGTGAAGATGCCGCAGAGTGGGCTGAGGTATACACCCACATCTTCCCGGCTTACCAGCTGCTGATTGAGAGCTACGGCAAAGCGCAGGAAGTGGTTAAAAACAGCGAAGTGCTCGATTCACAGCGTTAATCCCCTGCTCCACGGCGTAAAAACCGTGGAGCTGATTATTGCTTAACCGAACAGGCACTAAAGCTGAAAATCTGCTTGACCGTGTTAGCGCAACTCCCTATAGTAGCGCCCCGTTGCCCCCCAAGCGGTCAGGCAGCAAAACAATATGGTGAGGTGTCCGAGTGGCTGAAGGAGCACGCCTGGAAAGTGTGTATACGGCAACGTATCGGGGGTTCGAATCCCCCCCTCACCGCCATATTTGAGATGAGAGCTCGTACGAAAGTACGGGCTTTTTTCTTTTGGATCGCCAACAGGGGATTCGCCCCCTGGAACTCCCGCGTTCTTCATGCCTGGTGGCGCTGCGCTTACCCGGCCTACGGTCAGGGTTTTTGTAGGTCGGGTAAGCGCAGCGCCACCCGACATCATGCCCGCACAAAAAACAAAGCCCGGTTTCCCGGGCCTTGAACACAACAGCAAACTCAATAATACGCTTGCAGCGTGCGCTGACAGAGCGCCGAGCGCACGCAGTCATCTTTGGTGAAGCGTACCACCCCAATCATCTCATCTTCCTCAAAACGTGACATGGCGTCGCTCAGCCCGGATTTCACGCCGGACGGCAGGTCACACTGGGTAATATCGCCGTTAACGATAACCGTCACGTTCTCCCCGAGGCGCGTTAAAAACATCTTCATTTGCGCAGCGGTCACGTTCTGAGCCTCGTCAAGAATGACGACCGCATTTTCAAATGTACGTCCGCGCATATAGGCGAACGGCGCGATTTCCACCTTGCCAATCTCTGGTCGCAGGCAGTACTGCATAAAGGATGCGCCCAGACGTTTTACCAGTACGTCATAGACGGGCCTGAAGTACGGGGCAAACTTCTCCGAAATATCGCCGGGCAAGAAACCGAGATCTTCATCAGCCTGCAGTACAGGACGGGTAACAATGATTCTCTCCACGTCCTTATGGATCAGCGCTTCCGCCGCTTTGGCCGCACTAATCCAGGTTTTCCCGCATCCGGCTTCACCGGTTGCAAAGATGAGCTGTTTACTCTCGATAGCATTCAGGTAGTGCGCCTGAGCCTCATTGCGCGCCACAATTGGAGAATTATCACGGCTGTCTCGGGCCATGCCAATTGCTTCTACGCCACTCATCTGCACAAGCGAGGTGACCGATTCTTCTTCACGCTGTTTATGGCTACGTGAATCCCGTCTCAGCACACGTTTTGCTTCGCGACGAGCTTTGATCACTGCTTTTTGTCTTCCCATGGATAGCACCTTGAGTTGTTGGTATTCATCACACGCGCCAGCTTCGGCACGATTATGCGCACGAACATCAGAGGGTTGGCTTCCTTGTAAGCCATTGCTTGCTTTATCGGATGACGATACGGAACAGCTACGCGCACCGTTCTGCACGTCGGTCGAATCAGATTCTTGAGGGTGGGGGGAGAATTTAGTGGTGAGGAAATCGCTGCCGGAGTCTGAGCCTCCGCGCCGGGTGCTGCGGTTGTTATGTTTACCTTGTCCAGTACAGGACGCAACCATTCGCGATCTCCATAGTGATTCAGCATCACTGCCGGGAACTACCGCTGTCTTATCTTAAGTACATCAGGAGTTATCATAAATGCAACATTTATTTTACCTGAATGCAACTTTTAAGACTGTCCCTACAGGTGGAATCAGTCTCATATAGAAATATTACAGAAATATAACAGCAGGATAGTCATATGAAAAAATAATGTCCCCGCGAACGGTTGCGGGGACGATTATCAGGCTTCAATAAGACCCTGAGCGAGATATGCGTTGCTGTCGCGCACGCCTGGCAAGGCAAAGAAATAGCCGCCGCCGATAGGCTTAATGTACTCTTCCAGCGCTTCGCCGTTTAAGCGCTTCTGCACGGTCAGGAAGCCCTTTTCCAGCTCGTGCTGGTAGCAGACGAACAGCAGCCCCATGTCAAGCTGACCGGCGTTGGTCACGCCGAGGGAGTAGCTGTATCCGCGACGCATCATCAGGCTGGACTGCGTCTCTTTGGTACGCGGATTGGCCAGACGAATATGGCTGTCCAGCGCAATCACATCGCCGTTCGGGTCGCTGGCGTAGTCGGGCACGTCATGCTCGTTCTTCATGCCGAGCGGCGCGCCGCTTTGCTTATCGCGACCGAAGATCGTCTGCTGCTCTTTGAGCGGCGTGCGATCCCAGAACTCCACGTGGAACTGAATGATCCGCACCGCCTGATAGCTTCCCCCCACCGCCCACGCCGGTTCGCCCTGATTTGCGGTTACCCACACCACGTCTTTCATCAGTGCAGCATCGCTGCTGTCCGGGTTGGCCGTGCCGTCCTTAAAGCCCAGCAGGTTCACCGGCGTCTCTTTCCCCTTGCTGCGGGCGGCGTGATCCGAGATAAACCCTTCCCGCTTCCAGCGCACGCTCAGCAGATCCGGCGTGTGCTTGATGATATCGCGCAGGGCGTGGATCACCGTGTCCTGGGTATTGGCGCAAATCTGCAGGAGCAGGTCGCCGTGACAGAGGGCGGCGTCCAGCGAGTCGTTCGGAAAGCGCGTCATTTTTTGCAGCGCTTTCGGCTTCTGTTTTGCCAGGCCGTAGCGTGCATCAAACAGCGATTCACCCAGCGAAACGGTAATGGTCAGGTTATCCGGGGCGATAAACGGCCCCAGAATGCCGGAGTCCATCGGCGGCAGGCGCGGGTTCGGCGTATCGGGCGCCGGTCCGCCGGCGGTGAGAAACGCGATGCGCGTCGTCAGCAGGCGGAACAGGCGCGCCAGATCGGCTTTATCGCTGGCCAGCGAATCAAAGGCCACCAGCATCATTGACGCCTGCTGCGGCGTCAGTATGCCCGACTGATGCTCGCCATAAAACGGCTGCGTCTCCATGCGGGCATTGGGTGACAGCGTGCCGGGCGCGCTTTGCGGTTTCGCCGCATGCGCTACCGGACACCCGCCAGCCAGAGCAAGCGCGCCACCCAGCGCCCCTACCCCTTTTAACAATCGACGACGCGAAGGCTCAACCGCGTCGTTCTCGCTATGCTTGTTCATCGTGCTTAGTCCAGACCCAGTACGCCACGCAGCAGAGAGAGATCTTCCGCCAGGGCGGTAATCGGGCCTTTCAGCGCGTTACGGTCGCCATCGGTCAGCTTGTCGTAAGTTTCAAAGCCGTCTTTGGTACGGTACTTCGCCAGAATGGTGTCGACTTTTTTGAAGTTGGCATCCACTTTAGCCAGCAGTTCGCCGTTCTCTTTCTGCAGCTGAGGTCGCAGCAGGTTAACAATTTTCTGCGCGCCGTTGACGTTGGCCTGGAAGTCCCACAGGTCGGTATGGCTGTAGCGATCCTCTTCACCGCTGATTTTGCTCGCGGCCACTTCTTCAATCAGACCGGCCGCGCCGCCCACCACTTTTGACGGCGGGAAGGCCAGCTCGCTGATGCGCTTTTGCAGCTCCAGCACGTCGCTATTCAGCTGATCGGCATATTTCTCCATCCCTTTGGCAGAATTATCGCCAAACAGGGCTTTCTCCAGCCGATGGAAACCGGTGAATTTCGGATCGGCGGCTTTCTGCTCGAAATCATCTTCGCGGGCATCGATGCTGCCATCGAGGTCAGAGAACAGCTCGGCAATCGGCTCGATGCGCTCGTAGTGCTGGCGGGTTGGCGCATAGAGGGATTTCGCTTTTTCGATATCACCGGCTTTCACCGCATCGGTAAAGGCTTTGGTTGCCGCCGCCAGGTCCGCCGTCTCTTTCGTGACATACGCTTTATACGCGGTAATGGCATCACCCAGGCTCAGCACCGCAGCGCCTTTCGCCGCATCGGCCGTTGCTTCACCTTTGACGATCAGCTTCCCTTTAGGGTTGGTCAGCAGGCCGCAGGTCATCTCATACTCGCCCGGCTGCAGGTTGGCGGTCATCTTCTGGCTGAAGCCAGGGGCGATGTTTTCGCGCTCTTCCACCACCAGAACGCCTTTCAGGATCTCCCATTCCAGCGCTTTCTGGCTGTGGTTCTGAATAATGAACTGGGTTTTGCCGCTGTTAACCGTGAGGGTCATCGGCTCACACTGCTTGTCATTAACGGTGACTTTAACCTGAGGAACATCCGCGCCCCAGGCGGAGAATGCAGAAGCGAACAGCGCGGCAATGCCTGCGCATAACGCACTACGACGGAACTGAATTGCCATGACTCTTCCCTTTAAAAGTATGTTGTAACTAAATCACAAATTACGGCGCAACGCGCGACGCCTGCGTGCCGGTACGCGGCGGCATGGCGAACAGCACCAGCGCCGGAACCAGATAAATAAAGTACATCGCTACTTCGCTGACGCTCGGCGTTTCCTGATAGCCGAAGATACCTTCAAGCAGGGTACCGGTCAGAGAGTGCGTGGAGAGAACGTTGCTGAGGTCGAACGCCACGTCCTGGAAATGGTTCCACAGGCCCGCTTCATGGAAGGCGCGGATCGCCCCTGCCGCCAGGCCCGCAGCCACCAGCAGAATAAACAGGCTGGTCCACTTGAAGAAGGCACCCAGGTTCAGGCGAATACCGCCCCAGTAGAGCAGGAAACCGAGCACCACCGCCGTGGCAAGGCCCAGCACGGCCCCCAGCGGTGGCCAGATACCCACGTCCTGCTGAAACGCCGCCAGCAGGAAGAAAACAGACTCCAGGCCTTCACGCGCGACGGCGAAAAAGACCATCATAATCAGCGCCCAGCCGTGGTTATTGCCCTTTTGCAGCGCGTTATCCACCGCCTGCTCCAGTTGCACCTTCACGTTGCGCGAGACCTTACGCATCCAGAACACCATCCAGGTGAGGATCGCTACCGCAATCACGGCGACGATACCCTCAAACAGCTCCTGCTCTTTCTGCGGGAACTCCCCGGTGGTTTCGTTGATGAGAATACCCAGGCCCAGACAGAGCGCCGCGGCAAGGAATACCCCGACCCACATGACGCCAATCCAGCGCCCGCGCTGGGTCCGCTTCAGGTAGCTGGCGATGAGGCTAACGATAAGGGCGGCTTCGAGCCCTTCACGTAACATAATGAGAAATGGAACAAACATGCCGACACCTTAAATGTTTATCGCGGTCAACTGATGCAAAGAAAGGTAAATTCTTGTGATAGTGATTATCATTACGGCGTAAAGAAACACAAGCGAAATATGTGGTGTTTTGATGACGAGTTGTAAACGCCAAGCCTGATAATAGTTACCTACGTAACGTTCAAGTTTATAAGTTATAACGAAAATGCCCATTTACGCTGATTCAGGGCTGTGGCTAAATATCCGCCTCAAACACCTGGTGAAAATAAATTATGTTTAAAATTGTCCATTTCCTGCTAGCGCTGGTCATTATTCTTGCGCTTGCCTGGCTGGTGAGTTTCGACCGCCGAAAAATTCGCATTCGTTTTGTTTTACAGCTGATTGTCATAGAAATTGCCCTGGCGTTCTTTTTCCTGCACGCCGAAAGCGGGTTATTCCTGATTAAATACGTCTCGGGATTTTTTGAGTCACTGCTTAAATTTGCCGGCGAAGGCACCAATTTCGTCTTTGGCGGAATGGGGGAAAAAGGGCTGGCGTTCATTTTCCTCGGCGTGCTTTGCCCGATTATTTTTATTTCCGCGCTGATTGGTATTCTTCAGCACTGGCGAATTCTGCCGATTTTTATTCGGGTAATCGGCACGCTGCTGTCAAAACTGAACGGTATGGGCAAGCTGGAATCCTTTAACGCGGTGAGTTCGCTGATCCTCGGCCAGTCGGAAAACTTCATTGCCTACAAAGGCGTGCTGGGCGATCTCTCCTCTCGTCGTCTGTTCACCATGGCGGCCACGGCCATGTCGACGGTCTCCCTGTCAATTGTCGGCGCGTATATGACCATGCTCGACGCCAAATTTGTCGTCGCGGCGCTGATTCTGAACATGTTCAGCACCTTTATTATTCTCTCCGTCATCAACCCGGCGCGCCCGGAAGCGGAGCCGGATATCCGGCTTGAAAAACTGCATGAATCGCAGAGCTTCTTCGAGATGCTCGGCGAGTATATTCTGGCCGGTTTTAAAGTGGCGATGATTATTCTGGCGATGCTGATTGGCTTTATCGCCCTTATTAGCGCCGTTAACGCCCTCTTCTCCAGCGTATTTGGCATGAGCTTCCAGCAGATCCTGGGCTATGTATTTTATCCCCTGGCGTGGCTGGTGGGGATTCCGCTAAGTGATGCCTTAAACGCGGGCAGCATTATGGCAACCAAGCTGGTGGCGAATGAATTTGTGGCGATGATTGAGCTGCAAAAAATAGCGCATCAGATGTCCCCGCGTGGGCTGGGCATTTTATCCGTCTTCCTGGTATCGTTCGCGAACTTCGCCTCCATCGGCATCGTGGCCGGGGCGATTAAGGGCCTGAACGAACAGCAGGGGAACGTGGTATCGCGGTTTGGTCTGCGTCTGGTGTACGGCGCGACGCTGGTGAGCCTGCTGTCGGCGAGCTTTGCGGGGTTGGTGCTGTGATGTAATGCCCGGCGGCGCTTCGCTTGCACGGGCCTACGATACAATAACGGCGGGTTATCCCGCCGTTTTTATTAGAACTGCACGCATACCGGCTGGTCGACGCGCATCACCGACTCCTGCGCGAAGCGGGACTTATAAATCCCGCGCAACGCTTCGATGTTCTTCTCGCTCTGCGCATCTTTCCCGTGGATCAGCATCAGCGCTTTGCTGGGCTCACGAGCCACTTTTCCGTCGTTCCCCAGCCACTGCCCGCGCGCGTCAAATACCGTCAAGCCATCGCGAAAGCGTGGCGTCACGTCCTGGTCAACAAACTGCTGCCATTCGTTGCCGGTAATCTGCGCCCCGGCCGGACGATTCAGTCCGAAATAGAGCGTGGTCTGCTGCATCTGGTTTTCCGCTTTGCAGGTTTCCACCGCAGCGTGCTGCGATGGCGCGGTGCAGCCAGCCAGCATCAATAATGCCGCCGCCATTAACCCTGTTTTGATTGTCATGCTTCGCTATCCTCATTGTTATAAGCACATGGATATCACAGGAAATTACGGATTTTGGCAAGAAAAAAGCCGGGTGCGCTTGCGCTTACCCGGCCTACGGTGTTCCGTGGGGAAATTATTCAGGCTGCAGCTTAGACGGCGGCGCGGAGTGGTAATGCGCGTCTGCTTCAGCAAAGCGTTTCTGCATGGCGGCAGACGGCGCTTTACCCAGCAGGCTGAAGACCACGATGCCAATGCTGCCGAAGATGAAGCCAGGAATGATTTCGTACAGGCCCAGCCAGGCGAACTGCTTCCAGACGATAACGGTCACCGCACCGATAATCATCCCCGCCAGCGCGCCGTTACGGGTCATACGTGACCACAGCACGGAGAACAGCACCACCGGACCAAATGCCGCACCAAAGCCCGCCCATGCGTAGCTCACCAGACCCAGCACGCGGTTATTCGGGTTGGCCGCCAGCGCGATCGCAATCAGCGCCACCACCAGCACCATGAAGCGCCCTACCCAGACCAGCTCTTTCTGGCTCGCGTTTTTACGCAGGAAGGCTTTGTAGAGGTCTTCGGTGATTGCGCTGGAGCAAACCAGCAGCTGACAGCTCAGGGTGGACATCACCGCCGCGAGGATCGCGGAGAGCAGAATACCGGCAATCCACGGGTTAAACAGAATCTGCGCCAGCTCGATGAACACGCGCTCGGCGTTCTGGTTGACCGCGCCCGCCTGCGCCGGGTTGTTGTTGAAGTACGCGATACCGAAGAAGCCGACCGCACACGCCCCTGCCAGACACAGGATCATCCACGTCATGCTGATGCGACGGGCATGAACGATGGTGTGGTGAGAATCCGCCGCCATAAAGCGCGCCAGAATGTGCGGCTGACCGAAGTAGCCCAGACCCCAGCCCATCAGCGACACGATGGCAACGAAGTTCAGCCCTTTCAACATGTCGACGTTTTCGATGCTCTTCTGCTTAATCACTTCCAGGGAATCGGCAAAGCCGCCAACGGTGAAAATCACAATCACCGGGGTCAGGATCAGGGCGAAGATCATCAGGCTCGCCTGCACGGTGTCGGTCCAGCTTACCGCCAGGAAACCACCCACGAAGGTATAGAGGATGGTCGCCGCCGCACCGGCCCACAGGGCGGTTTCGTAGCTCATGCCGAAGGTGCTTTCGAACAGGCGCGCGCCGGCCACGATGCCGGAGGCACAGTAGATGGTAAAGAACAGCAGGATAACCACCGCAGAGATAATGCGCAGGATGCGGCTGTTATCTTCAAAGCGTCCGGTGAAGTAGTCCGGCAGCGTCAGGGCGTTATTGTTGGCCTCGGTATGCACGCGCAGACGGCCCGCCACCAGCTTCCAGTTGATCCAGGCGCCCACGGTCAGACCGATGGCGATCCAGCTTTCGGAGATACCGGAGATGAAAATCGCGCCCGGCAGACCCATCAGCAGCCAGCCGCTCATGTCCGATGCGCCCGCAGAGAGTGCGGTGACCATCGGGCCTAAGCTGCGTCCGCCCAGAATGTAGTCGTCAAAGTTTTTCGTTGAACGCCACGCCAAAAACCCTATCAGGATCATGCCAAAGATATAAACGAGAAATGTCACCAGCATCGGTGTGCTAATTGCCATTCAAATTCTCCAAAAGTGTCGAGCGACAACCGTCCGGGTTGCCTTGTTATATAATCACCGGAACGAGGTGACGGTATCTTGTGTTTCGGTTGGGCGCGCTATCCTGCCGTATGCGCCTTCCGCTGACAAACGATTTAACACTGCATTTACATCAATTTCATCCCTGGTTTGATACGAGTTTCCTATAGGTTGCACTCGCTCACGCTTTTGCGGGTTGCACCTTTTAAAAGTGTTAACTCCCGCATAAAAACAGGCTTCCCGCCCAAAAGCCAGTGCGTTTTTCCAGCTAACCATTCGTTAACAATCCATTCATTTCCTGGGTTGCAAACCAGGTCACATTTAACACGGTTGCACAAAGTTGCAACATGGTGGATATTTCACGCTAACGACCAAACACGATGAAAGAACAACAGGAGCTTTGGCATGGGTATGACCACCATGGGGGTTAAGCTGGATGACGCCACCCGCGAACGGATTAAGACCGCAGCAACCCGCATTGACCGCACGCCGCACTGGTTAATTAAGCAGGCGATTTTTAACTATCTCGAAAGGCTCGAGAGCGATGAGGGCCTGCCGGAGCTGCCTGCCCTGCTGGCCGGTGCAGCGAACGAAAGCGAAGAAGCCCCGGCCGCTGGCGACGAGAATCATCAGCCGTTCCTCGAATTCGCCGAGCAGATCCTGCCGCAGTCCGTCAGCCGTGCCGCCATCACCGGCGCATACCGCCGCGCCGAAACCGACGCCGTACCGATGCTGCTGGAGCAGGCTCGCCTGCCAGAAGCCATTGCCGCACAGGCGCACAGCCTGGCGTACCAGCTTGCCGACAAGCTGCGCAACCAGAAAACCGCGACCGGCCGCGCCGGCATGGTTCAGGGCTTGCTGCAGGAGTTCTCCCTCTCGTCTCAGGAAGGCGTGGCGCTGATGTGCCTGGCGGAAGCGCTGCTGCGTATTCCGGATAAAGCCACCCGCGACGCGCTGATCCGCGACAAGATCAGCAACGGCAACTGGCATTCCCACATTGGCCGCAGCCCGTCGCTGTTCGTCAACGCCGCGACCTGGGGCCTGCTGTTTACCGGCAGACTGGTCTCGACCCATAACGAAGCCAACCTCTCCCGCTCCCTGAACCGCATTATCGGCAAGAGCGGCGAGCCGCTGATCCGCAAAGGCGTGGACATGGCGATGCGCCTGATGGGCGAGCAGTTCGTCACCGGGGAAACCATTGCCGAAGCGCTGGCGAACGCCCGCAAGCTGGAAGATAAAGGTTTCCGTTACTCCTACGACATGCTGGGCGAAGCGGCCCTGACCGCCGCCGACGCGCAGGCCTATATGGTCTCTTACCAGCAGGCGATCCACGCCATCGGTAAAGCGTCTAACGGTCGCGGTATTTATGAAGGCCCGGGCATCTCCATTAAGCTCTCCGCCCTGCACCCGCGCTACAGCCGCGCGCAGTACGACCGGGTGATGGAAGAGCTCTACCCGCGCCTGAAGTCCCTGACCCTGCTGGCGCGCCAGTATGACATCGGCATCAACATCGATGCCGAAGAGGCCGACCGCCTGGAGATCTCCCTCGATCTGCTGGAAAAACTGTGCTTCGAGCCGGAGCTGGCGGGCTGGAACGGCATTGGCTTCGTTATCCAGGCCTACCAGAAGCGCTGCCCGTTCGTCATTGATTACCTGATTGACCTGGCCAGCCGCAGCCGTCGCCGCCTGATGATCCGTCTGGTGAAGGGCGCCTACTGGGACAGCGAAATCAAACGCGCCCAGATGGAAGGGCTGGAAGGCTATCCGGTCTATACCCGCAAGGTTTACACCGACGTCTCTTACCTCGCCTGCGCGAAAAAGCTGCTCGGCGTGCCGAACCTGATCTATCCGCAGTTCGCCACCCACAACGCCCACACCCTGGCGGCGATCTACAGCCTGGCCGGGCAGAACTACTACCCGGGCCAGTACGAGTTCCAGTGCCTGCACGGCATGGGCGAACCGCTGTACGAGCAGGTGACCGGTAAAGTGGCGGACGGCAAGCTGAACCGACCGTGCCGTATTTACGCTCCGGTAGGTACTCACGAAACCCTGCTGGCATACCTGGTGCGTCGCCTGCTGGAAAACGGCGCGAACACCTCCTTCGTTAACCGCATCGCCGACACCACGCTGCCGCTGGACGAGTTGGTCGCCGACCCGGTGCAGGCCGTTGAGAAGATGGCAGCGCAGGAAGGTCAGATTGGCCTGCCGCATCCGAAGATTGCCCTGCCGCGCGAACTCTATGGCGCAGGCCGCGTCAACTCGGCGGGCCTGGATCTCGCCAACGAACACCGCCTGGCGTCCCTCTCCTCTGCCCTGCTCAACAGCGCATTGCAGAAATGGCAGGCCAAACCGATTCTGGAGCAGCCGGTTGCTGACGGCGAAATGCAGCCAGTCATTAACCCGGCGGAGCCAAAAGACATCGTCGGCTACGTGCGTGAAGCCACCGAAGCGGAAGTGGATCAGGCCCTGGACAGCGCGGTGAACAACGCCCCTATCTGGTTTGCCACGCCGCCGCAGGAGCGCGCCGCGATTCTGGAACGCGCCGCGGTGCTGATGGAAGATCAGATGCAACAGCTCATCGGCATTCTGGTGCGCGAAGCGGGTAAAACCTTCAGCAACGCCATCGCCGAAGTGCGCGAGGCCGTCGACTTCCTGCATTACTACGCGGGCCAGGTTCGCGATGACTTCGATAACGAAACCCACCGTCCGCTTGGCCCGGTCGTCTGTATCAGCCCGTGGAACTTCCCGCTGGCGATCTTCACCGGCCAGATTGCCGCCGCCCTGGCCGCAGGCAACAGCGTGCTGGCCAAGCCGGCAGAGCAAACCCCGCTGATTGCCGCACAGGGCATCAGCATTCTTCTGGAAGCCGGCGTGCCGGCGGGCGTGGTCCAGCTGCTGCCGGGCCGCGGTGAAACGGTCGGCGCTAAGCTGACCGCGGATAACCGCGTGCGCGGCGTGATGTTTACCGGCTCGACCGAAGTGGCCTCTCTGCTGCAGCGCAATATCGCTACCCGCCTGGATGCTCAGGGTCGCCCGACCCCGCTCATCGCGGAAACCGGCGGCATGAACGCCATGATCGTTGACTCCTCCGCGCTCACCGAGCAGGTGGTGGTTGACGTGCTGGCCTCCGCCTTCGACAGCGCCGGTCAGCGCTGCTCCGCCCTGCGCGTGCTGTGCCTGCAGGATGACGTGGCCGACCACACCCTGAAGATGCTGCGCGGCGCGATGGCCGAATGCCGCATGGGCAACCCGGGCCGTCTCACCACCGACATCGGGCCGGTGATCGACGCGGAAGCCAAAGCCAATATCGAAAACCACATTCAGGCCATGCGCGCGAAAGGCCGTCCGGTGTTCCAGGCGGTGCGTGAAAACAGTGAAGATACCCGCGAGTGGCGTACCGGCACCTTTGTGCCGCCAACGCTGATCGAGCTGGCGAGCTTCGACGAACTGAAAAAAGAGGTCTTCGGCCCGGTACTGCACGTGGTGCGCTACAACCGCAACAACCTGAACGAGCTGGTTGAGCAGATCAACGCCTCCGGCTATGGCCTGACGCTTGGCGTGCATACCCGTATCGACGAGACCATTGCGCAGGTGACCGGCAGCGCCAAAGTGGGCAACCTGTACGTTAACCGCAACATGGTCGGCGCGGTCGTGGGCGTGCAGCCGTTCGGCGGCGAAGGTCTCTCCGGCACCGGTCCGAAAGCGGGCGGTCCGCTCTACCTGTACCGTCTGCTGGCGAACCGTCCGGAGAACGCGCTGGGCGTGACGCTGGCGCGCCAGGACGCGGAGTATCCGGTGGATGCACAGCTGAAAACCGTGCTGACCCAGCCGCTTGAGGCGCTGATCGCCTGGGCGGAAAAACGTCCTGAACTGCGTGCCGTTGCACAGCAGTACGGCGAGCTGGCGCAGGCAGGCACACAGCGTCTGCTGCCGGGTCCAACCGGCGAGCGCAACACCTGGACGCTGATGCCGCGCGAGCGCGTGCTGTGCGTGGCGGATAACGAGCAGGACGCGCTGGTCCAGCTGGCCGCAGCTATGGCAACCGGCTGTGAAGTGCTGTGGCCGGAAGATGCGCTGCATCGCGATCTCGCCAAACAGCTGCCGAAAGCGGTCTCTGCCCGCATTCACTTCGCCAAGGCCGATGCGCTGCTGACGCAGCCGTTTGACGCCGTGATTTATCACGGTGATTCTGACCAGCTGCGCGAACTGTGCGAGCAGGTTGCAGCCCGCAGCGGGCCGATTGTTTCGGTGCAGGGCTTCGCCCGCGGTGAAACCAACCTGCTGCTGGAGCGCCTGTACGTTGAGCGCTCGCTCAGCGTCAACACCGCGGCGGCAGGCGGTAACGCCAGCCTGATGACCATCGGTTAATCGTGTAAACTCTCCCCGGTGACGCTACGCTTACCGGGGCTACAAAATCACCGTAGGCCGGATAAGCGCAGCGCATCCGGCTTTTTTACACGGAGGGAATGATGAAAAGAGTATTTCTCGCAGGCGCAGCACTGCTGCTGAGCGCCAGCGCGCTGGCCGACGAGTGCGACAAGGCGACCACCCAGACAGAACTCAGTGCCTGTGCGGCAGAGCAGTACCAGGCTGCGGATAAAAAGCTCAACCAGACGTACCAGGCCGCCATCAAACGCGCGGCAGCCCCTCAGCGCGACCTGCTGAAAAAGGCGCAGCAGGCGTGGATCGCCCTGCGTGACGCAGACTGTAAATTGATGGGTTCAGGAACCGAAGGTGGCACTATTCAGCCGATGATTATCAACCAGTGCCTGGCGGAGAAAACCGCGGAGCGCGAAGCGTTTCTGGCCTCGTTGATGCAGTGTGAAGAGGGCAATTTAAGCTGCCCTTTCCAACCGGCTGATTAACGCACGCGGATCCCTTCGATAATCATCCGCTGCACGTTTTCCAGGGTGCTGTGGAAAAACGCCTCGTCCTGGAGCGTTTTCCCGGTCACCGCCTCAACCTGGGCCGCAAAGTCAGCGTAATGCTGGGTGGAGGCCCAAATCATAAAGATCAGATGATGCGGGTCGACCGGAGCCAGCTTTCCGCTGGCGACCCATCCGGCAATAATGGCCGACTTATCGTCAACCAGCTGCTTTAAATCTCCGGTGAGTTCCGCCTGCAACAGCGGCGCGCCCTGCAGCATCTCAAGACAGAATAGCCTTGATGCCTGCGGGTAATCGCGCGACACCTCCAGCTTCAGGCGAATATACTCTTTGATCGCCACCAGCGGGGCTAGCTCTTCGCGAAACGCCTTGAGGGGCGCCAGCCAGATATCGAGGATCTGCTGCATCACCGCGATATAGAGCGCCTCTTTCGACGGGTAATAGTAGAGCAGATTGGTTTTGGACACCCCGGCCTGCTCCGCCACCTGCTCCAGGCGCGTGCCGTGAATACCAAACTGTGAAAAAGTCTCCAGGGCCGCGCTGAGGATGGCCTGCTTCTTGGCGCTCACGGCCTGCGAACGTTTACCTGGTGTTTTCACTGCGCCTTGTGCCATTCCCGCTCTCCTTATTCTGCGTTGCCCTCAGCATAGCAAAACCCCCGTCTCGCCACGACATCCTGCACTCCGATCGCGCATGAGTGCCTGTTTTCTGTGCAATGTTTTTGACCATTTAGTCCACTTTCACACGCATCAACTCACCAACTTCTGATTAACACGTTAATAACACTGCCATTTTCAAAAGTGGCACTGCCTTTGCAAAACGTATTCACCTGCAATGTAGTGAAGAGAGGTTCGTGATGAAAATTGGCGTATTTGTACCGATCGGCAACAACGGCTGGCTTATCTCGACCACGGCACCGCAATACATGCCCACCTTTGAGCTGAATAAGGCCATTGTGCAAAAAGCGGAGCACTACCATTTCGACTTTGCGCTCTCGATGATCAAGCTGCGCGGCTTTGGCGGCAAAACCGAATTCTGGGATCACAACCTGGAGTCCTTCACCCTGATGGCCGGGCTGGCGGCGGTTACCTCGCGTATTCAGATTTACGCGACCGCCGCCACCCTCACCCTGCCCCCGGCGATCGTGGCGCGCATGGCCTCGACCATTGACTCCATCTCCGGCGGGCGCTTTGGCGTCAACCTGGTCACCGGCTGGCAAAAGCCGGAGTACGAGCAGATGGGTCTCTGGCCGGGTGACGATTACTTCTCTCGCCGCTACGACTACCTGACCGAATACGTGCAGGTGCTGCGCGATCTGTGGGGTACAGGCAAAAGCGATTTCAAGGGTGACTTCTTTACCATGAACGACTGTCGCGTCAGCCCGCAGCCTTCGGTCCCCATGAAGGTGATTTGCGCCGGGCAGAGCGACGCAGGAATGGAATTCTCGGCGAAATACGCCGACTTCAACTTCTGCTTCGGCAAAGGCGTCAACACCCCTGCAGCCTTCGCCCCGACCGCCGCGCGGATGAAAGAGGCCGCCGACAAAACCGGGCGCGACGTAGGCTCCTACGTGCTGTTTATGATCATCGCCGACGAGACCGACGACGCCGCGCGCGCCAAATGGGAGCGCTATAAGGACGGCGCCGACGAGGAAGCCCTGAGCTGGCTCACCGAGCAGAGCCAAAAGGATACGCGCTCCGGCGCGGACACCAACGTTCGCCAGATGGCCGACCCGACGTCCGCCGTCAATATCAACATGGGCACGCTGGTCGGCTCGTACGCCAGCGTCGCCAGAATGCTTGACGAAGTATCGGCCGTTCCCGGCGCAGAAGGCGTCCTGCTGACCTTCGATGATTTCCTCACCGGCGTAGAAACCTTCGGCGAGCGCATCCAGCCGCTGATGCAGTGCCGCGCCCACATCCCTGCCGTCACGAAGGAGGTGGCGTAATGACGACCCTTAACGCACTCCCGGAAGCCATCACCTTTGCGCCGGAGCAGAGCGCGCTGATCGTGGTGGACATGCAAAACGCCTACGCCAGCCAGGGCGGCTATCTGGATCTGGCGGGGTTCGACGTCTCCGCCACCCGGCCGGTGATTGAGAACATCAAAACCGCCGTCGCCGCCGCGCGCGCCGCGGGCATGCTCATCGTCTGGTTCCAGAACGGCTGGGATGACCAGTACGTTGAGGCCGGCGGCCCCGGCTCGCCCAACTTTCACAAGTCGAACGCCCTGAAAACCATGCGCAAGCGGCCCGAACTGCAGGGCAAGCTGCTGGCAAAAGGCGGCTGGGACTATCAGCTGGTGGACGAGCTGGTCCCGCAGGCGGGCGATATCGTCCTGCCCAAACCGCGCTACAGCGGCTTTTTCAACACGCCGCTCGACAGCCTGCTGCGCAGCCGGGGCATTCGCCACCTGGTCTTTACCGGCATCGCCACCAACGTCTGCGTGGAGTCGACCCTGCGAGACGGCTTTTTCCTGGAGTATTTCGGCGTGGTACTGGAAGACGCCACCCATCAGGCCGGGCCGGAATTCGCCCAGAAGGCGGCCCTGTTCAATATCGAAACCTTTTTTGGCTGGGTCAGCAGCGTTGCGGAGTTCTGCGACGCCCTGAATCCCCCGCTCGCCCGTATCGCCTGAGGAGACATCTGATGCCGAAATCCGTGATTATTCCGCCGGGCACCAGCACGCCCATCGCCCCGTTTGTTCCCGGCACGCTCGCCGACGGCGTGGTGTATGTCTCCGGCACGCTGCCGTTTGATAAAGACAACAACGTGGTGTTTATCAACGACCCAAAGGCGCAAACCCGCCACGTGCTGGAGACGATCAAAACCGTGATCGAAACGGCGGGTGGCACCATGGAGGATGTGACCTTCAACAGCATCTTTATCACCGACTGGAAAAACTACGCCGCGATTAACGAAATCTACGCGGAGTTTTTCCCCGGCGATAAGCCGGCCCGGTTCTGCATTCAGTGCGGGCTGGTAAAGCCGGAGGCGCTGGTTGAGATCGCTACCGTTGCGCACATCGCGAAGTGAGGCGGCCATGAAACTCTCCGTCTCACCGCCCCCGTATGAGGGTGCGCCCGTGGTGGTCTTTATTTCCGGTCTCGGCGGCAGCGGCAGCTACTGGCTGCCCCAGCTGGCCGCGCTGGAGCAGGAGTATCAGGTGGTCTGCTATGACCAGCGGGGAACGGGCAATAACCCCGATGCCCTGCCGGAGGGTTACAGCCTTGCCCAGATGGCGGACGAGCTGGCCCGGGCGCTGGCGGAAGCCGGGATTGCCCGCTACAGCATCGTGGGCCATGCGCTGGGGGCGCTGGTCGGCCTGCAGCTGGCGCTGGATCATCCCGACGCCCTCACCGCGCTGGTGTGCGTCAACGGCTGGCTGACCCTTAACGCGCACACCCGCCGCTGCTTTCAGATCCGCGAGCGCCTGCTGCATTCCGGCGGCCCGCAGGCGTGGGTCGAGGCACAGCCTCTGTTTCTCTACCCGGCAGACTGGATGGCGGCCCGCGCCCCCCGCCTGGAGGCCGAAGAGGCCCTGGCGCTGGCCCATTTTCAGGGAAAAACCAACCTGCTGCACCGGCTCAGCGCCCTGAAAAAGGCCGACTTCAGCCGCCATGCCGCGCGCGTCCGCTGCCCGGTACAGATTATCTGTTCCGCCGACGACATGCTGGTGCCGTCCGTCTGCTCGTCCGAGCTGCAGGACGCGATCCCGCACAGCCGCAGCGCGGTGATGCGCCAGGGCGGGCACGCCTGCAACGTCACCGAGCCGGACACCTTTAACACCCTGCTGCTAAACGGGCTTGCCAGCCTGCTGCACAGCCATGAACACGCTTTATAAGGAGCTGTAATGAGCGAAGCCATTAACCCCACCGCGCTGGAGACGCTGTTCACCGGCGCACGCACCCACAACGGCTGGCAGGATCTGCCGGTCAGCGACGACGCGCTGCGCGAGATCTACGAGTTGATGAAATGGGGACCAACCTCCGCCAACTGCTCCCCGGCGCGGATAGTGTTTGTGCGAAGCGCGGAGGGAAAAGAGAAGCTGCGCCCGGCGCTCTCCAGCGGCAACCTGGAGAAAACGCTCACGGCCCCGGTCACGGCCATCGTGGCCTGGGACGGCGAATTCTACGAGCGCCTGCCCGCGCTGTTCCCGCACGGCGATGCCAGAAGCTGGTTTACCTCCAGCCCCGCGCATGCCGAAGAGACCGCCTTTCGCAACAGCTCGATGCAGGCCGCCTACCTGATCCTCGCTTGCCGCGCCCTGGGGCTGGACACCGGCCCGATGTCGGGCTTTGACCGGCAAAAGGTCGACGACGCCTTTTTCACCGGCACAACGCTTAAAAGCAATCTGCTGATCAACATTGGCTACGGCGATACAGCCAAACTGTACGGACGCCTGCCGCGTCTGGACTTCGACGATGCCTGCGGGCTGGCGTAAGGAGGTTCGTGATGACACCGGATAAACAAACCTTTCGCGACGCCATGGCCTGCGTGGGCGCGGCGGTCAATATCATCACCACCGACGGCCCGGCGGGGCTGGCAGGATTCACCGCCAGCGCGGTATGCAGCGTCACGGACTCACCGCCCACCCTGCTGGTGTGCCTGAACCGCGGCGCGTCCGTCTGGCCCACGTTCCGCGAAAACCGCACGCTGTGCGTGAATACCCTCAGCGCCGGACAGGAGCCGCTCTCGAACCTGTTTGGCGGCAAAACGCCGATGGAAGAACGCTTCGCCGCCGCCCGCTGGCAGACAGGCGACACGGGCTGCCCGCGGCTGGAGGATGCGCTGGCCTCGTTTGACTGCCGCATCAGCCAGGTGGTGAGCGTCGGTACCCATGACATTCTGTTTTGCGACATCGTTTCGATTATTCGCCACCCGGCACCGCAGGGGCTGGTGTGGTTTGACCGTGGCTACCACGCGCTTATGCGACCCGCCTGTTAACCCGCCTTAAGGAGACAGACCATGTTCGGATTTCCCCACTGGCAGTTGAAATCGACCTCCACAGAAACTGGCGTGGTCGCGCCGGATGAGCGGCTCCCGCTCGGACAAACACTCGTCATGGGCGTGCAACACGCGGTCGCCATGTTTGGCGCCACGGTGCTGATGCCGATGCTGATGGGGCTGGACCCCAACCTCTCGATTCTGATGTCCGGCATCGGCACGCTGCTGTTCTTTTTTGTCACCGGCGGGCGCGTGCCCAGCTATCTTGGCTCCAGCGCCGCCTTTGTCGGCGTGGTGATTGCCACCACCGGGTTTACCGGCCAGGGGCTTAACCCTAACCTGAGCGTGGCCCTCGGCGGCATCATCGCCTGCGGCCTGGTGTACACCCTGATTGGTTTAGTGGTGATGAAGGTCGGCACGCGCTGGATCGAACGCATGATGCCCCCGGTCGTGACCGGCGCCGTGGTGATGGCAATCGGCCTGAACCTCGCGCCGATTGCGGTCAGGAGCGTCTCCGCCTCGCCGTTCGAAAGCTGGATGGCGGTGATCACCGTGCTGTGCATCGGTCTGGTGGCGGTCTTTACGCGGGGGATGATCCAGCGACTGCTGATTCTGGTCGGGCTGATCGTTGCCTGTCTGGCTTATGCCCTGCTGGCGAACGTTTTTGGCCTCGGCAAGCCGGTTGATTTTACGCTGCTTCATCAGGCCGCCTGGTTCGGCCTGCCGAAGATCACCTCCCCCACCTTCAACACGCAGGCGATGATGCTTATCGCGCCCGTCGCCGTTATCCTGGTGGCGGAGAACCTGGGCCACCTGAAGGCCGTGGCGGGCATGACCGGACGCAGTATGGACCCGTACATGGGCCGCGCGTTTGTCGGTGACGGTCTGGCGACCATGCTCTCGGGATCGGTGGGCGGCAGCGGCGTCACCACCTATGCCGAAAATATCGGCGTGATGGCGGTGACCAAGGTCTACTCGACGCTGGTGTTTGTGGCGGCGGCGGTGATGGCGATGCTGCTCGGCTTCTCACCGAAGTTCGGCGCGCTGATCCACACCATTCCGTCGCCGGTTATCGGCGGCGCATCGATTGTGGTGTTTGGGCTGATCGCCGTGGCCGGGGCGCGCATCTGGGTGCAGCACCGCGTCGATCTCAGCCAGAACAGCAACCTGATTATGGTGGCGGTCACGCTGGTGCTGGGCGCAGGCGATTTTGCCCTGACGCTGGGCGGATTTACGATTGGTGGGATTGGCACGGCGACCTTTGGGGCAATTCTGCTTAACGCCCTGCTGAGCCGTCGGGAAGCGACCGCGCCGCAGGGCGAGGTAGTGCATCAGGATTCGTGATTTAACGTCGCGCTGTCATCTCCTGGCAGCGCGTTTTTCTTCCGCTTGAGCTTCAACTCGCTCACCAGCACCCCGGCAACGATAAATGCCGCGCCCACCAGGGCCAGCAGCGGCAGACGCTCCCCGGCCAGCCGCCCGAAAATGCCCGCCCAGACCGGTTCGCCGGTATAAATCACCGTCGCACGGGTTGGCGACACGCTGCGCTGCGCCCAGTTCATGGTGACCTGAATAATGGCGCTAAAGATGCCCAGCCCCAGCGCGACCACGATCAGGCCGGTGGACATCGGCGGCACGGACTCCCCGGCAGGCACCATCGTCGCAAACGCCACCAGCGACGCCGTGGCGAGCTGCACCACCGTCACCCGTTTGACGTCGACATCACCCGCCCAGGCGCTAATCAGAATAATTTCCGCCGCAATGGCAATCGCCCCGATCAGGGTAATGATCTCGCCCGGCCCCAGCGCCAGCAGGTTGTTTTCCGGCCCGGCGAGCATGATCAGGCCGATAAACGCCAGCACGATCCCGATGCAGGACATCAGCCCCGGGAGCCGCCCCAGGCACAGCCATTGCAGCAGCGGCACCAGGGGCACATACATGGCGGTGATAAACGCAGATTTACTGCTGGAGATGGTCTGTAATCCCCAGGTCTGCAGGCTGTAGCCCATCGCTATCGCCACCCCAATCGCCACGCCGGCCTTGAGCTCTTTTAGCGTCAGCCCGCGCAGGGTTTTAAGCGATATCAGCGCCACGGCAATCGCCGCCGTCGCAAAGCGCAGGCCGACAAAGAAGAAGGGATCGCTCAGGGTCACCGCGTACTGGACGGCCAGAAACGTCCCGCCCCAGAACATGGTGATGAGAATCAGGATGGCTTCCTGCGGCTTAACGGAGAATTTGAAACGGGAAACAGACATGCGGCACTCGCAGTTAACAACAATTCTCTAGTGTGCGTTGCCTTTGGTTACAGTTCAATGTTGCAGAAATAAAAAAACCGCCGGGATATCCCGGCGGCAGGGGTTCAACCCGGCGTGTTACTTGCTGCTGCCGTGGCTGTTTTTACCCCCTTTCTTGCCAGCTTCAGATGCGCGTTGCGGGTCATTCTTGAAGTTGCCCCCGCTATGCTGGCCACCTTTACGGCCTGCTTCTGATGCTCTTTCACGGTCTTCTGCGAAATTACCTGAACCACCACGATGGTTTGCCATCTCTAACCTCCAGAATGTGAAACATTAGACATCATATTGCATTCAGTAAAAGAGGATTCTTTCACCTCGCGACACAAGGGCAGTGCCTTTATCTGCGCCGCGTGAAACTAAGCTTAGTGGAATGCCGCTATCCGGCAAGCCGCAGGTAATATTCTGCAACATGAACTCAGTCTTTCGGGTGAGATAACGCGTCGGTGATTCATAAGCCTTTCTTATCGTTTTAAAAATCCGCCGCCGAAAAGTTGTTTCATTTTGCTACAAAGCCTTTTGGTTACCATATTGTTATAAATCAAAGAAATGGCGTTCATTTTTGCAGTCTGGCCGTGATGACATATCTTTAAATGAGCGCAGCGATCCGCTGTCAGAAAAAACAAACGAGGAGTGATGCAAAATGGCAAAAGTTCTGGTGCTCTATTATTCCATGTATGGACACATTGAAACCATGGCTCACGCGGTAGCAGAGGGTGCAAACAGGGTGGACGGCGTTGAGGTTGTGGTGAAGCGCGTACCGGAAACCATGCAGGCTGAAGCTTTCCTGAAGGCCGGGGGGAAAACGCAAAATGCCCCGGTTGCTACCCCGCAGGAACTGGCTGACTACGATGCCATTATCTTTGGCACCCCAACCCGCTTCGGCAATATGTCCGGCCAGATGCGTACCTTCCTCGACCAGACGGGCGGCCTGTGGGCTTCAGGTGCGCTGTACGGCAAACTCGCCAGCGTCTTCAGCTCCACCGGAACCGGCGGCGGGCAGGAACAGACAATTACCTCCACCTGGACTACCCTTGCTCATCACGGAATGGTGATCGTGCCGATTGGCTACGGCGCACAGGAGTTATTTGATGTGTCTCAGGTACGTGGCGGCACGCCGTACGGCGCAACCACCATTGCCGGCGGCGATGGCTCCCGACAGCCGAGCAATGAAGAGCTCGCTATCGCCCGTTACCAGGGTGAGCACGTCGCGGGCCTCGCCAAAAAACTGAACGGCTAACCCAACAGGAGGACAAGCATGCCAACTCAAGAATCTAAAGCCCACCACGTGGGCGAATGGGCAAGTTTACGCAACACCTCTCCGGAGATCGCCGAAGCCATTTTTGAAGTCGCGAAATATGACGAGAAACTGGCAGAGCAGATTTGGGAAGAAGGCAGCGATGAAGTGCTGGTGCGCGCCTTCGAAAAGACGGACAAAGACTCGCTCTTCTGGGGCGAGCAAACCATCGAACGTAAAAACGTCTAATCGTTTCCCCCCGCTGCCGCGGGGGGTTCTCTTCTTAATTCGCCGCGCTGTTCATGACCGCATTGAATTTATCGACGGGACAGAAGCCGTTCGCATCCACCGGGCAGCCTTTCAGCTCCAGCGTCACGCGCTGCGCCGGAGACTGCAGCGACAGCACGCTGGCGTTACGCAGCTGCTCCGAACTTTGATAGACATACTCAATTTTCATCAGCTCCTGATTGGCATTTTTGTCATGCCAGCGCTGGAAGACGATTTTGCCGCCAATCGGGGTGCGCTCCTGCTGATCGTGCAGCTGGTACGGTTTGAAATCCAGCGCGGTGAGCAGGGAAGCAATGTTCGAATCATGCCCCACCAGCACGGTAATTTTCGGCGCTTTTGCCTGTTCGGTGACCAGCGTTTTATCGATATATTTCACCAGCGGTTTCGCCACGTTTTGCGCCACCTCGGTGGAGGTAAACAGCGAGTCCTGGTAACCGTTTTTCAGCTTCGACAGCACGCGCCACTGCTGGTCGGTTTTGATTTCCCCCCAGGCCACCTGGTCGGCCGGGAAGCCCTCGTAATACTGCAGCGTGAAGGCATCAACCAGCGAGTTACCCACCTTCAGCGGCCCGGATACGCCAGGCTCTTTTTCATAGTCGGCGCTGAAGGTATCTTTCGCGTCCGCCAGCGAGCAGACCTTTTTCTCTTTGCACGACGGCGAATCGGCGTAGTTCGTCATCTGCTCCAGCAGCTTATAGCTATCTTCGAGCTGCATTTTCTGGCGCTCGGCCTCCATCGCCTTCAGCGCTTTTTCGCGGAATTCAGGTGAGTTATCGGTAATCACCGGGTTGAAGGTCGGGTCCATGGTGCCCATTTTTTCCTGATGGTGCACGGGCACGTCGCAGCCCGGAAACGCGCCGGTAATGAAGAACTGCGCGGTGGCAACGGTACGCTGCAGGCTGTTGGCATAGGCATAAACAGTATCTGCTGGCGGGCATTCGCCGGTCTTGATCATCCCCTGCTGGGCCAGCCACTCGCGCATATAATGGCCCATATAGACCTCCAGCACGCCGCCTTTGGTGGTGAGCTGCCCGCCCGGCACCTCCCACTCAGGCCACTGCTTTGGCGTCGATTGCTCCAGCACGCTGCCGTTGTTGGCAAGCGGCGCGCGCAGGTTGTGACGACTCATGATTAAAACTTGCTCCAGCTGATACCCTTCCGGCGTCTCTTGCGCCTGCGCGCCAAACGTTGCTGAAATGGAACCGGCGACTGCCAGCGCGAGTAGTGCTTTTCTCATCCCTAATTCCTCACTCGTTTTAAAATGTCGCGGTCAGTGTGACAGATTGGTGACAATTTTCCGGGAAGCATTTCTCAAACTGATGATTAACCTGCTTACGGTGTGAACCAATTAGTTTTATAATAAAACCACACCCCATCGGAGAATTCGCTGTGAAACGTACCCGCCTTGAAGAGAGCACCTGCCCCGTCGCCCGTTCGCTGGATATCATCGGCGACTGGTGGTCGCTGCTGATCGTGCGCGACGCGCTGCGCGGGATTAAACGCTTCGGCGAGTTCCAGAAAAGCCTCGGCATTGCTAAAAACATGCTGACCACGCGGCTGAAGCTGCTGGTTGACGAAGGCATCCTCACGCTGCGCCCCGCCTCCGACGGCAGCGCCTGGCAGGAGTACGTCCTGACCGACAAGGGACGCGCCCTGCAAACGGTGCTGGTTGCCCTGTCGCAGTGGGGCAATGAATTTTTGTTCGCTGAACACGAATGCGGCACCGTGCTGGTCGACGCCGAACAGCGCAAACCCCTGCGCAGGCTGGCGCTTATCGCCGACGACGGGCGCGAGCTGACGCCTGAGCAGATCGTGGCAAAACTCCCCTCCTGATCGCGCCCGACGGCAAAAGCACAAAATGGCCACCAAAATGGTTGCATTATAAAACCAAATAGCAGAGAGTTTATCCAGTTTCATATTGAAACCAATTAACCCACTCTGCTCCGAGGTAACACACGATGACTACGCAAATCACGACTGCCCTGATTACGGGCGCCTCTTCCGGAATTGGTGCCGTTTATGCCGATCGTCTTGCCGCACGCGGGGCCAGCCTGGTGCTGGTCGCCCGTCGCGAGGAACGGCTGCAGGCGCTGGCCGCCGAACTGCGCGAACGCTATGGCGTGGCGGTCGATGTTCTGGTGGCCGATCTGACGGATGAAGCCGGGATCCGCGCCGTGGAAGAAGAGCTGCGCAGCAATACCGCCATCGATACGCTGGTTAACAACGCGGGCACCGCGCAGATGGCACCGTTCCTCGCGGGTGATGTGGCCCAGCATCAGGCGATTAACACGCTCAACACCACGGCGCTGATGCGCTTAACCTACGCTATCCTGCCGCGTCTGGCGCAGAATAACCGCGGCACGCTGATCAATATCGCGTCCGTGCTGGCCCTGCACGTGCGGGCGGGCAGCGCGCTCTACAGCGCTACCAAGGCGTGGGTGCTCAGCTTTACCCGCGGGCTGCAGGAAGAGTTTGCCGACAGCAACGTGCGCATTCAGGCCGTGCTGCCTGCCGCCACCGCTACGGAGATCTGGAGCCATTCGGGCGTCACGGTTAACGATCTGCCGGAAGGCTCGGTAATGACCACCGACGATATGGTAGATGCGTCGCTGGTGGGTCTGGATCAGGGCGAACCGATCACCATCCCGCCAATGCATGACGCCGGCCTGTGGGATCGCTACGAAACGGCGCGCCTTGAGCTGTTTAACAGCGCGCGCACCGGTATTCCGGCACCGCGCTACGTGAAGCGGTAGCCTAACGCTCCAGCTGGTCGCCGTACTCGCTCATCCAGGCGGCCAGCGGTGAGAGCGCATCCTGCAGGGTTAACCCCAACTCGGTTATCTGATACTCCACGCGCGGCGGGATTTCCGGGTAGACCGTTCGCGTAACCAGCCCGCGCTGCTCAAACAGGCGAAGCTGCTTCGTTAGCTCTTTCTGCGTAATCGGCGCTGCCGCCCGCAGCAGGTCGCCAAAGCGAACGGGCGTATTGAACACAATCAGGCGATAGAGAATGGGGATCGCCCATTTACCGGAAATCAGGTTGACAAACTGCGTCATCGGGCAGGTATACGCCTCAGATTTTTTTTCGCAGGCCACGTCCAGCATTTCTGCCATAGCACACCTCTTGCCTCGTTAGTATCCATTTGGTACCTGGTTTCCTTTCGATACTAACGTTTCTATAGTGCTTTCTCCAGAGACATTTCAGGAGAAGAACATGGGTCGTTTAACAGATAAATATACGCTGATTACCGGCGGCACCAGCGGCATCGGTCTTGCCACCGCGCAGGCGTTCATCGCCGAAGGCGCACGCGTTGCCGTCACCGGGCGCAACCCGGACACCCTCGCCGAAGCAGAGCGCATTCTGGGCGATAAGGCCTGGGTGATCCCGACCGATGCGGGAGATATTGCTTCGCAAAAAGCGCTGGCGGAGACCCTCGCCGCCCGCTGGCCGCGCCTGGACGCGGTGTTTCTCAACGCCGGCGACGTGACGCACGCCCCGCTGGAAGCGTGGCAGGAGGATGTCTGGGATCGTCTGATGGGCATCAACCTGAAGGGACCGTTCTTTTTAATTCAGGCGCTGCTGCCGCTGCTGAATAATCCGTCCTCGGTGATCCTCTGCGGCTCCGTCAGCGCGCGCATCGGCCTGCCCACCAGCAGCGTATATGCCGCGAGCAAGGCCGCCCTGCTGTCGCTGGCGCGCACGCTGTCGGCGGAGCTGCTGCCGCGCGGGATCCGCGTCAACGGCCTGAGCCCCGGCCCGGTGGAAACCCCGGCCTTTACCAAAACGGGCTTAAGCGAGGAGGCGCTTAACGCGATGATGGCGGACATCATCAAGCTGGTGCCGCTGGGCAGAATGGGCTCGACGACGGAGCTGGCAAAAGCCGCGCTCTATCTGGCCTCCGACGAGTCCAGCTACACGGTGGGCACGGAGCTGCTGGTGGACGGCGGGATGGGAAGTTTGTAACTCAAAAGGCGCTGATGCCGGTGACAATACCGACATACAGCGCCGCCCAGACGGCGGCAGAGAGCAGGCTAACCCCGTAAACCTTCGCCACATTGAGCCTGAGCATGCCTGCCGCCAGCGGCACGATATAGCGCAGCACCGCCAGGAAGCGCGCGGTGAACAGCACCAGCACACCGTTTTTCTGCAGCTGATGCTGCACCCGCAAAAATTTACCGGCGTGTTTTGCGGTAAAGCGGGTCACCCATCGCGTGTGCCCCATCCGCTGACCAATGTGGTAGTTTAGCCCCGACCCCACCGTTGCCCCCATCACCACGGCCAGCCACGCCAGCGCCGGATGCATGCTCGCCTGGCTGACGGTAATGCCCGTCAGCAGCATCACCGAGGCGGGAGGCAGCACGGAGGAGATCAGCACCGTCGATTTACTCAGCGCCATCATAAATAACAGCGCGAAAAGATGTGCCGGATAGAGCGCAAAGTGATTCAGCAAAGTATCAAGCCACGTCATTTACCCTCCTCCGATGTAAATATCACTCTTCATTTAAAATGAATTAACTTAAATAAACCCTCAACATCTTATTAATAAGATTCTTCTAAACCGTTCTTAAACATCATTTAAATTCCTGAGCGGCAAAATTAAATAGGCGTATTATCCCTCTCGTTTTATAACGATCTCGTTATGGCGAGGCTCCTGTACAAATACACGTTATCGCTCTGGTGGGTTCGAGAGAACCGGCACAGGGTAAAACAGGCACTGTCGAATCAAGGCTTTGTCAGTATAACTTCCCTCACGGGATACGGTGTACAGTGCTGAACCCAGGACGTGGGGATCTCCTCTTCGACATGCCCTGTCTTGCTCGCCCCTGAGAGATTTTATTATTCAAAGGGAATTCACTATGTCTTACGCTATTCATAACCAAAACCTGGCATTCAATGACAGCGCTATCGCGCAATATATGAATACCGATTTTATCGTCCTCGATATTTCATTATGCGTGGCGCTGGCGCGCGAGCAATTCTTCGAAAAATTAAAAGACGATGATATTCCGTCGCATATTTTTATTGAAGACAATGGCCGCCTGGCGGGCATGATTGCCGTGCGCAAATTGCTGCAAACCGCCGATACGGTACAGCCGGTGAAATCGCTGATGATTTCTCAGTTTTTGCAGGTCAAACCGGAAGATGAACGTGCCGATGTCGCCGGACTGCTGGCGCACGGCGGCGCGGATGTGGTGCCCGTGGTCACCCACGGCAAGCTCGTCGGCTGCCTGACCGAACGCGAAATTGCGCATCTGCTGGAAGATGACGTCACCGAAGATGCCCAGCTTCAGGGGGCGACGCTGCCGCTGGAGAAGCCCTATCTGGAAACCAGCGCCTATAGCCTGTGGAAAAAACGCTCCGTCTGGCTGCTGCTGCTGTTTGTCGCCGAAGCCTATACCAGCTCGGTCATTCAGCATTTCGAGGAGGCGCTGGAGTCCGCCATCGCGCTGGCGTTCTTTATTCCGCTGCTAATCGGCACGGGCGGCAACAGCGGTACCCAGATTACCTCAACGCTGGTGCGCGCGATGGCGCTGGGAGAAGTCCACCTGCGCGACGTAGGCCGCGTGCTGCGCAAAGAGATGACCACCTCGCTGATGATTGCCGCCACGCTGGGCATCGCCGGGTGTATCCGCGCCTGGATGATGGGGATTGGGCTGGAGATCACACTTATCGTCAGCCTGACGCTGGTGTGTATCACGCTCTGGAGCGCGATTGTGTCGTCCGTGATCCCCATGGTGCTCAAGCGCTGCGGCATTGACCCGGCGGTCGTCTCCGCGCCGTTCATCGCGACGCTTATCGACGGTACCGGGCTGATTATCTACTTTAAAATCGCGCAATATACGCTGGGGCTGGAGTAAGCTTGCGAGCACCTCACTCACGTGATTGAGGTGCTCACTGCGCTACACGTCACCCAGTTGATGCGCGATCTCACGCAGCTGCTGGGCAAGCGCCTGCAGGTTTTTCCCCTTCTCCCCTTTTGGCCCGGTAGACTGTCGCACCACCAGACGGGCAGGTAAAATCGAGGACATGCGCTGGGCATTCTCTTCACCGCTGTCGAGAATACGGCGCACCGCCTCTTTACCCTGCAGATCTAAATCCAGCGATACCGTCGTCAGCGCCGGGTAGAAGAACGAGCTTTCATAGGTGTCATCGTAGCCAATCACCGACTTCTCGCCCGGAATTGAAATCTGCTGCTGATGGAACGCGCTCAGCACGCCCAGTGCCATCTGGTCGTTAGCCACCAGCACGGCGGTAAACTGCGCCGTTTCCCTCAGCATCTGCAGCGCGCCGGCATACCCGCTCTGCGCATCCCAGTTGCCGCGAATGACCGATGCCGGCTCCAGGCCGTAACCCTTCAGGGTCTCGATCCAGCTTTTCAACCTCAGTTGCGCCGACACGGAAGACGTCGGCCCCGCCAGCAGGGCAATGTCGCGATGGCCGAGCTCATAAAGATATTTAACGCTGGCGCGGGTGCCGTCCGCCGGGTTAAACGAAACGTTAAACACGGAACTGTACGGGTCCACGTCGAGGAACAGGCAGACAATATCATCGTTGTCGGTGGCGATTTTCTGCGCCGCTTCAGCCTCCAGCGGCACGTTGATGATCACTTTGCTCACCAGCTGGGATTTCAGCTCGTTGATGGAATCCTGGATGCTGTGGTTGACGTTCTCATCAATCATTGAGATCAGTACCTGGTAGCCTTCCACATTGGCATAGCGTTTCACCGCCGCCGCAACCTGCGAAGGCGCGTGCAGCGCCAGCGAAATGGTCACCAGCCCAACGGTCTGGCTCTGCTTGCCCACCAGCTGCTGAGCCAGTCGGTTGGGTACATACCGCAATAACTCTATGGATTTCTCCACCTTGCTGCGCGTGGCGTCGGATACATTGGCAGATTTATTCAGTACCCTGGACACGGTCTGATAGGAGACGCCCGCATGGCGTGCCACGTCCTCTAACGTTGCGCTTTTCGACTTCATGGTCCGGTTCCTTATGTTGTTATGCGCTGATTGTAACAGGGGTGCTGAAAAAAAACGCTTACCACCCTCTCTCTGCGGGCATAACACCATCAAAAAGTATGACGCTCACAATGCCATAATTTGTGTCCAATCTCATTACTCGTAACAAAATTGTCTATTTTATTTGCTGTTAATCACACATTTCAAATCGTTCAATTGCCAGCCAACGGGTTTAGGCATTTTATGACAGCGGATTTGTGAACGTATTACAAAACAATAAGAGGGTTACAATGAACACGACGATCCGCTCTGTATCTGTTGCGTTAGCTGCCGCGCTGGCATCTCCTTCGCTGTTTGCAGCGTCTTCAGTACCGATTGATTTTCATGGATATCTTCGCTCCGGCGTGGGCGTCTCACGGGATGGTGGGATGGAGGAGTGGCAGAAGAACAAAATTGGCCGTCTGGGTAACGAAGCCGATACCTATGGCGAGCTGGAGCTGGGTTCTGAGGTCTACAAAAAGAACGACGTAAGCTTTTATCTCGACAGCATGGTGAGCATGGTGTCTGACGGTTCAAACGATAATGAAACCACCTTTGGCGACGATGCCCAGTTTGGCCTGCGTCAGCTGAACCTGCAGATCAAGGGGCTCATTCCGGGCGATCCCAACGCGGTGATCTGGGGTGGGAAGCGCTATTACCAGCGCCACGACCTGCACATCATCGACACCAAATACTGGAATATCTCGGGATCCGGTGCAGGTATTGAGAACTATACGCTCGGCCCCGGCGCGGTCTCCGTGGCGTGGATCCGCGGCGATGCCAACGACGTGGACTACCGCGTTGACGGTGATAACGACGTGAACATCAACTATATCGATCTCCGCTATGCGGGCTGGAAACCATGGGCAGGCGCCTGGACCGAAGTCGGCATCGACTACGCCATGCCAAACCCGACCAACAAACAGAAAGAGTACGGCGGGCTGTACGAGGCCGACAACGGCGTGATGGTGACCGGCGAGATCAGCCAGGACATGCTGGGGGGATACAACAAGCTGGTGCTGCAGTACGCTAACAAAGGCCTGGCGCAGAACATGGTGTCCCAGGGTGGCGGCTGGTACGACATGTGGAACTATGTGAACGATGCCAGCGGCTACCGCGTGATCAACACTGGCTTAATTCCCATTACCGACAAGCTCTCTTTCAACCACGTGTTGACCTGGGGTTCGGCGGACGATACCACGCAATATACCGATAAATCGCGCCTGATTTCACTTGTCGGCCGCGCGCAGTACCAGTTTACCGAGTATGTCCGCCTGATTGGGGAAGTGGGTGGTTTCTACCAGAAAGACACCTACACCGACGGGTCTGACTACAAGCAGAGCGGCGAGAAATACACCATTGCCCTGGGCCTGGCCGATGGCCCTGACTTTATGTCACGTCCGGAACTGCGCGTGTTTGCTTCTTACCTGAATGATTCCGAAAAAGGAAAATCCTTCGAGGACGGCACCGCGAATAATACCTGGAACTTTGGCGTGCAGGTCGAAGCCTGGTGGTAAGTCTTCATTTTTAAAATGCGTTAATCGTTATTGTATCTCCAGCTAATTGCAGCGTATATCTCTGCTCAGGGATAGCCATTATTTTGGCTATCCCTTTTTTATATTTACTGATTAAAGTGTTCATCTAATAGCTGACGTAAGGCATCAGACTGCCTGCCAAATATGGCGTGCACCTGCTGACCGATAATAATTACGCCCAGCGCCCCTTCATTCTGTAACGCCTGTGAATCAACCTTATTTAAATCTTTTACGGTCACGCGCAGGCGGGTAATACAGGCTTCGACGTGCTCGATATTATCGTCGCCGCCAAACGCGGGAATTAAACGCTGGGTAATTTGACTGTCCATGATACGCCTCATTATATGCAGATAAAAAAATGCCTGCTCGTGGAGCAGGCGTTCTGTGCCTTTTTGCCCGGACGGTGCGGTCTGATGCCCTCACCCCAACCCTCTCCCACAGGGAGAGGGAGAAAATCAACTACATCTTACGCCTGAGCACCCGACAGTCCCACGGCAGCAGCACGGTATCGCCGGCTGCGGCGGCATCGGTCATGCAGTCGGTATACCCCTGCGGCAGCGTGATGAGCTGCTGCTGGGCCGTGTAGTTCTGCACAAACACCCAGGCGGTTTCGCCATCCGTGCGCGCCGTGGCGACCACGCCCGGAGGGAAATCCCCTTCGACTGCGCGCGGCAGCGCCAGCTCGTCGATAATCCCGGCGAAGAAATCGCGCTGGAACGGCAGGTCGTTGCGCGACGCCACGTGCCACGCCTTGCCTTTGCCGAAGCGGTTGACCGTCACCGCCGGGCGACCGGCGTAGAAATCATCCCGGTAGGTCGCCAGCGCCTGTGCAGACTCCGCGTGGATCAGCTCGCATAAATGCCGCACCTGATACGGCCCCTGCAGGCCTGCCGCGTTGCCCGCCAGCCCCTGAATCAGGTTGCGCTCCCCCTCGCCCAGGCAGTCAATCTCTTCCGCCCAGATGCCCAGGAGCTTGCGCAGCGGCCCAGGGAAACCGCCCAGATGACAGAGGTCGGTCTCATCCACTACCCCGCTCCAGTAGGTCGTCACCAGATGCCCGCCCGCGGCCACAAAGGCTTCCGCCCGCTCGGCGAAACCTTCGCGCACCATGTAGAGCATGGGGGCAATCACCAGCGCGTAGCGGCTCAGATCGCCGTCAGCGTCGATGACGTCGACCGCGATGCCCTTTTCCCAGAACGGACGATAGTGCTCGTTGACGGTTTTTTCGTACTCCATTCCCATATTGCGCGGACCTTCGGCATCATCCAGCGCCCAGCGGTTTTGCTGGTCGAAGACAATCGCCACCCGGGCCTCGGTTCGGCAACCTGCGACCTCCGGCAGGCGTGCCAGCATCTCGCCCAGACGCGTCACTTCACGCCCGACGCGGGTATCCAGATGACCCACGTGGTCGATAACCGCGCCGTGGAATTTCTCCACCGACCCGCGGCTCTTACGCCACTGGAAGTACTGCACAGAATCCGCCCCGTGCGCTACCGCCTGAATAGAGGAGAGAATATGCATCCCCGGCTTTTTCAGCTTGCTGGTCGGCTGCCAGTTGGTGGTGCTTGGCGTGGACTCCATCAGCACAAAGGGTTTACCGCCCTTCAGGCTGCGCATCATGTCGTGGTACATGGCGGTATAGCAGGCCAGCTGCGTTTCGTCTTTCTCCTTGTGCCACATCGGGTAGCTGTCCCAGGAGATAAAGTCGATCGCTTTCGCCAGCTGCCAGTAGTCGTAATCGTAGAAATACTCCATAAAGTTGGTTGTCACCGGCAGTTCGGCATTGGCGGCCTTCAGCGGTGCCACCTCATGCTGGCAAAAATCGGTGACCTGCGCGGTATTGAAGCGGCGCCAGTCGAGATTCAGGCCGTGAATCGACATTTCCCCCTGCGGCGCGGGGGACTCAATCTGCGACCAGTCGGTGTAGGTATGGCTCCAGAAGGTGCTCCACCACGCATGGTTCAGCGCGTCGAGGGTTTTGTAGCGCGCCTTTAGCCAGTCGCGGAAGCGTTCCTGGCACAGGCTACAGTGGCATTCGCCGCCGTACTCATTGGAGATATGCCAGCCCAGCACCGCCGGATGGTGTGAATAACGCTCCGCCAGCAGGCGGTTAATGGTGAAGGTCTTCTCGCGGTACACCGGCGATGACATACAGTGGTTATGCCGTCCTCCGTGCAGCGCGGGGACGCGGTTGCGCCCGACGCGCAGCACCTCAGGGTATTTTTGCGACATCCACGCCGGACGCGCGCCGCTTGGCGTCGCCAGGAAAATATGAATACCTGCCGCATAGAGTTTTTCAATAATATTATCCAGCCACGCAAAATCATATTCCCCTTCACGCGGCTCCAGTTTCGCCCAGCTAAATATCCCTACCGACATCACATTACATTTCGCCTGCAGCATCATGGCGATATCTTTTTCAATAATACCGGGGTAATTCTCCCATTGCTCCGGGTTATAGTCGGCGCCATGCAATAACGCCGCGACCTTTGGGCTTAAAGGCGCAAATTTATTCATATTAAAAACGTCCTTAATGAAGATAAAAATTATTTAAATACCGTTATTGATGGCAGCACTTTTCCCTGGCAATCAAATAACGCCTGATTCTCGCGGGCATTTCCCTCTTTCCATTCGTCATGGATATATTTCATGCCAGTTTTGGTGGCCCACGTGGTGCCCGGGACGGCAATCCAGGTCGGCTCCCAGTAAAAGATGCCCTTGCCGCGATGGCCCGGAACATCAATAACGGACTGCATTAAATCGTGAATATAATCGTACTGGCCCTGAACGGTGCCCGGATAGCCGCCGTCTTTTTCTTCTTTCGCCTGGAAGCTGTTCTCGGCGTTATCGCAGTTCTCCAGCGTATAGCCGTATGCCGCTTCCACCACAATCACGTCTTTGTTATAGCGCTTGCTGATGTCATCCATATTGGCCTTCAGCGCGCTAATCGGGCCGTTCCAGTAGGTGTACATCGACAGGCCGATGATATCGAACGGCACGTCGCGCTTCGTGATTTCATCAAACCACCAGCGGAAGGTGTCATTTTTGGTGCCTTCGGCCAGATGGAGCATGATTTTCACCTGCTCGCCGTCGGTCAGGTTCTCCTTTAGCCCACCAATCGCGGCGTTGAGCAGCCCGGCCAGGCGGTCGAATTCGCCGCCGCCCTGCCCCCAGCTTTTCCCTTCCGGCCAAAGCATGCCGCCGTTGATTTCGTTACCGATCTGCACCATGTCCGGCAATACGCCCTCTTTCTTAAAGCGGGCGATCGTGTCGCGGGTATAGTCATGAATAGCCGTTTTGAGCTGCGGGTAGTCCATCTTCTCCCAGGCTTTTGGCTTGAACTGTTTTCCCGGATCGGTCCAGAAATCGCTGTAGTGGAAATCGAGCAGCAGCTTCAGGCCCTGCGCCTTTACGCGCTTCGCCAGCGCGAGGGTGTTTTCGAGATTATTACTGCCGCCGCCGTAGGTATTGCCGCTCGCATCCTGCGGGTCTACCCACAGGCGCAGGCGCACGGTGTTCACGCCGTTAGCTTTGAGGATAGCAATCGCGTCCTGCTGCTGGCCGCTCTGGTTATAAAATTTGGCGCCATGTTGTTCCGCTTCCAGCAGCGTCGAAATATCCGCGCCCTTGATAAAGTCCGCGGGCATGGCGTTAAAAGGACGCGTTTTCACCCCGTCCGCAGCAAACGCGCTCGCGGCCAGGCCACATGAGAGGCAAACGGCAAGTAAAGCAGGTTTGAGTCTTTTCATGATTATCCTTTGGTACTCCCGGAGGTCAGGCCGGAGACGAAGTATTTTTGTAATGCCAGATAGAGGATCGCTACCGGCACCGCAATCAACACCGCGCCTGCCGCGTAGGTGGTGTAGCTGGCACCCATTTTTTGCGCCACCAGGTTATAGAGCCCGATGGGTAAGGTGTATTTGTCCGGGGTGCGCAGAATCGTGCTGGAGAGGATGAAATCCCCCAGCGGCCCGGTGAAGGAGAACAGCGCCACCACCGCCACAATTGGCTTCGATAGCGGCATGATAATTTCGATGAAAATCCGGAAATTACTGGCCCCGTCCATGCGCGCGGATTCATCCAGATCTTTCGGGATGGCGTCGAGGTAGCCTTTCATCAGGTAGGTATTCATCGGGATCATGCCGCCCACGTAGATCAGCACGAGTGCCAGATGGCTGTTGATGAGGCCCAAAAGCTGCGACAGCACGAAGATGGCAATCAGCGCCGAGAACTGGGGGATCATCTGCAGGAGCAGGAACAGCATCAGCCCGTTCTGGCGTCCCTTAAAGCGAAAGCGCGAAAACGCGTAGGCGGTAAAGCTGACGCTGATTAAGGTCAGCATCATGGTCAGGAAGCTGATTTTCATCGAGTTCCAGTACCAGGTCATGTAGTTCACCTGGCCGTTAAACAGGTCGGCGTAGTGCTGCACCGAAAAGTTCTCTGGAATAATTGAGGAGCTGAGCAGGCTATTACCCGCGTTAAACGACGCGCCGACCGTCCACACCAGCGGGTAGATGATAATCGTCGACACCAGCACGATAACCAGCCAGGAGAGCGAGAGGCGTACCCACTTCTCACGTTTAATACTTTGTGATTGAGCCATTGTTACGTCCCTTACGCCATGTCGTCGTTTTTGAAAGATTTGGTGGCGCGGAACTGCCACAGCGCCAGGCCGACGACAAAGATCGACAGCAGGATAGTGATGGTCGCCGCAATCGCATACTGCGACGACGACATGGTGAGCTTGTAGATCCACGACACCAGGATATCTGTCCCACCCGCATTGGACCCCACCACCGCCGGCCCGCCGTTGTTGAAGAGGTAGATGATGTTGAAGTTATTGAAGTTGAAGGTGTATTGGGTGATCAGTATTGGCGCAATGGAATAAAGCACCAGCGGCAGCGTGATGGTGCGCAGCTTGGTCGCGCTGCTGGCCCCGTCCATGGTGGCGGCTTCGTACAGATCGTCAGGGATCGCCTGCAACACGCCGGTGGTCATGGCGAAAACAAACGGGAAACCGAGCCAGGTCTGCATCAGGATCAGCGCCGTTTTGGTCCAGAACGGATCGGTCATCCAGGCTTTCGGCGCAATGCCGAAGAAGGCCAGAATGGCGTTGTTTATCACACCGAAAGAGTCGTTGAACATTCCGGCAAACACTAGAATGGTGACAAAGCCCGGCACCGCCCACGGCAGAATGAAGATGGTGCGGATAAGCGGCTTAAAGCGCAGGTCTTTCTGGTTCACCAGGATAGCCAGCAGCACGCCCACGGTACATTGCAGCGTGGTGGCGAGCAGCGTCCAGACCACCGTCCACTGCAGGACGTCAAAGAAGGTTGAGCGCCAGATGGAGAGCGTGAAAATATTGATGAAGTTCTTAAACCCAACCCAGTCCACCAGCTTAGCCGGCGGCGTGTGGTAAAGATTGTAGTTAGTAAAGGCGATGGCAAAACCGAAGAGGATCGGGAAAACCACCACAAACACCAGCAAAATAAAGCCCGGCGTGATCATCAGATACGGAAAGCCGTCGCTCAGCAGAATCTGATACTGCTTACGCACGCTGTTTAGCCCCAGCCCTTCATCGCGTTTTCGACCGTTGACCCAGGCATCGCGCATCGACAGGTAATACACCATCACGCCAAATGCGGCGATCAGTACGCTAATGATCCCTTCTGCCAGCAGGAAGATGGAGTTATCCCGCGGCACTTCCTCCCCCAGCGTCACCAGCCCCCAAAGTCCTTCGCGCAGGAAATCGGCAAAAACGCCGATAAAACTGGCCAGCAGCACCAGGAAGATAACGCCCTTCAGCCACTGGCGGTGATAGAACTGGCCGAAGCCGGGGATGACCGCCAGCAGCAGGCCGGTCCAGGCGTGACGCCCGGCCCCGTGCGGTCTGGCAAAATTTTCCGGGATGATACTCACAGACAACTCCTTTCAATAAAACGGGAGAGTGGCCTCCCGTTCTGCGACGTCAGAAAATTACTGGTTGCTGGCCTGCATGGCTTCGATTTGCATCTGGACCTGTTTCTCTGCGCTGTCCAGCGCGGCTTTGGGATCCTGTTTGCCGGTCAGGCTCAGCTCCAGCGCGGCGTTGGCCGGCCCCCAGACTTCGCCCATTTCAGGGATACCCGGCATGGCGGTGGCGCGCGCCGCCTGTACCGCGACGGCACTCGCCTTTTCGTCGTTCTTGATTACCGGGTCGTCGATCATTGCGGTCAGCGGCGGGATCTCCCGCGTGGCCACGTAGCGGGTTTTCACGTACTGCGGCTGGTTGATGAATTCGATAAATTTCTGCGCCAGCGCTTTGTCCTTGCTCCAGGTGGAAACCACGTAGCCCTTCACGCCGAGGAAGGAGCTCATTGGCTTGCCGTCCGGCAGCGTGGGCAGCGGCGCCACGCCGTAGTTGATGCCTGCCGCTTCATACGGCTGGAACGCCCACGGGCCGTTGATGACGGCTGCCGCTTTCTTCTCAGTAAACAGGGAGTCGATAGCGTTCAGGCCGTTGTCACCGACTATCCCGGCCGGGAAAATATCGTCAGCGTAGAATTTTTTCAGGTACGTCACGGCTTCTACCGCGCCCGGCTTGTTCAGGCCGACGTCGCTGGCGTTATAGCCGCCTTTGCCGTTTTGACCGAAGATGTAGCCGCCCATCGGGGAGATCGCCCCCCAGCTGTAGTAAATCTGATCGAACTTGGCGAGAAGGCCGTACTGGTTTTTCGCGCGCTGCTGTTTCGAAAAGTCATACCAGTCCTGCAGCGAGTTGAGGGGCTTGTTGATGAGGTCTTTGTTGTAGATCAGCACCAGCGTCTCAACCGCTTTCGGCACGCCGTAGAGGGCATTATCCATTTTGAAGGCATTGATTGAGGCCGGGGTGTACTGTTCGGTCTGCTTAGCCTCCAGATTCAGGGGGGTCAATAACCCTTGCACGACGGCGCCGCCCAGCTGATCGTTAGGAATGACCAGCACGTCCGGGCCAATGCCTGCCGGGCCGTCCAGGCGCAGTTTTTCCAGCTGCTGTGCGTAAGGGGTTTCCTGCACGTTAACCTTAACGTCGTACTGTTTTTCAAAGTCCGCAACCGCATCTTTAATACCGGACGACTTCTTGATGTCTTCCCAGACGTTAAGCTGCGCGGTGGCGTGAGCCTGTACCGCGAGCGTAGAGAGGATCAGAGCAGCGAGTATGTTCTTTTTCATTATCAACCTCATGTGAAGGTATAACAATTTTATGGTTGTTATTGCATCTGACGCCCTACAAACCCCGCTATATATCCTGATAAAACTGGCGTTGTACGTCTGACACCAAATGCCTTTGGTTTGTTATACGCTACCCTTCACATCATGATAACTCTACATAAAACTGTAAGTTGTGTGATCGTCATAACATTAATGGAATATCTATATAGGGCGCATGAATGCTGGAAGTTATAGTCAAGGCAGACAAATTGCACCGTCCGGCCACGTTAAACACAATTGTTATACGTAAAACATACTCGGCGGTTTACCTGGGGAACACTGATGTCGAACATACAATTGAGGAATGTCACCAAGCGCTTTGGCGACACCGTCACGCTCCACAACGTTAATCTTGATATTGAGGACGGTGAGTTTGCCGTATTCGTTGGGCCTTCCGGCTGTGGCAAATCCACTATGCTGCGCATGATTGCCGGGCTGGAGGAGATAAGCGAGGGTGAAGTGCTGATCGGTAACGAGGTGATGAACGACATCGCCCCTTCCCATCGGGGTGTGGCGATGGTCTTTCAGTCCTACGCGCTCTATCCGCATATGACGGTGGCCGAAAACATGGGCTACGGGCTGAAGGTGAATAAAGTGCCGAAAGATCAGATCCGCCATCAGGTTGAGATGGTCGCCAAAACGCTGCAGCTCTCCCACCTGCTGGACCGCAAGCCTAAACAGCTCTCCGGCGGCCAACGCCAGCGCGTCGCGATTGGCCGCGCTATCGTGCGTAACCCGCGCGTCTTTATGTTCGATGAGCCGCTTTCCAACCTGGATGCCGAACTGCGCGTGGAGATGCGCCTGCACCTCGCCCGCCTGCATCAGGAGCTGAAAACCACCATGGTGTATGTCACCCACGATCAGATTGAGGCCATGACGCTGGCCGATAAAATTGTGGTGATGAACTATGGCAAAGTGGAGCAGATGGGCGCGCCGATGGATCTCTACTACAAGCCGGTGAACAGGTTCGTGGCCGGTTTTATCGGCTCGCCGAAGATGAACTTCATGCCGGCCACGGTTGAAGCATGGCAGCCGGGCGCGTTGACGGTGAGATTGTCACAGCAGAAGTCACTGACGCTCGCCGTGACCACCACGCCGCTGCAGCCGGGCAGTCAGGTCACGCTGGGCATCCGTCCGGAACATTTAACCACTGACCTTCGCCTGGGCACACCGCTGGAGTTTCACTGCGAAGTGGTTGAACGACTCGGGAACAACACCTATCTGTTTGGCCAGTGTTACGGCCACGACAACGTCAAAATCTTGCTGCCGGGGGACGTTAAATTCGCCCCGTGGCAGAAGATAGACGTGGCCTTCGACGATCGCCACTGCATGGTCTTTGACGAGCAGGATGTCCGGGTGAGCGCGGATATTGAAGATGCGGTGCGTTCGGTGGCTTAACGCGCGCCACCGTCAGCCAGCGCTCTCACCGCCCGTCCAAACGCCTCGATCGCCAGGGCAACATCCTCAGCCATCACCGATTCCGCCGGATGGTGGCTGATGCCCCCTTTGCAGCGCACAAACAGCATGCCGACCGGCCAGCGTTCTGCCAGCGCGATGGTGTCATGCCCGGCACCGCTCGGCAGCGATAATGAGCGCCCCTGCACCGACGCAACGGCGTCCCCCAGCAGATGCCTCAAGCGCGCATCGCACGGCGTGGCGGCGATCCGGTAATACTCCTCGGCGCCGAAGCTCATCCCGCGGCGGGCGGCTATCGCCTGCGCCTGCGCCAGCAGTTCAGCAAGTAGCGCGTCAAGCGGGGCATCCTGCGGGCCGCGAATATCCAGCGAGAGCGCAACCTCGCCGGGGATCACGTTGACCGCACCGGGCAGGCAGCGCAGTTCCCCGACCGTCGCCACCAGATTGCCGCCGCGCTGTCGGGTGGTGCTTTCAATCAGCCCCATCCATTCGGCGGCGGCGGCCAGCGCATCCTTGCGGTGATTCATCGGCACGGTGCCCGCGTGTCCGGCCTCGCCGGTAAAGCGGCAGCTGAGGCGGCGCGCGCCGTTGATGGCTTCCACCACGCCCAGTGCCAGCCCTTCCTGCTCCAGACACGGCCCCTGCTCAATGTGCAGCTCCAGACAGGCGCTGAAATCGTCCTGATGGCGTGCCGCCAGCGCCACGCGGGCGGGATCGAGCCCCGCCTGCACCATCGCCTGCGCCACGCTGATGCCACTGGCATCACACGTCTCCAGCCAGCCCTGCGGCCAGGTGCCCGTAATGCCCCGGCTGCCTAGCAGGGTGATCCCAAAACGGGTGCCCTCTTCGTCGCCAAACCCGACAATCTCGATCGCCTGGGCCAGATGCCGCCCCTGCTGATGCAGGCTGTCCACCACCTCAATGGCCGCGAGCACGCCGAGCATGCCGTCGTAGCGCCCGGCGTTGCGCACGGTATCGAGATGCGAGCCGAGCAGCACTGCCTGCGCCCCTTCCTGCGCGCCCTCATAGCGTCCACAGATATTGCCCACGCTGTCCTGCCAGACGGTCATTCCCGCCTGGCGCATCCACTCGCCGACCAGCTGGTTGGCCTGCAGATGCTGCGTGGAGAGATATACCCTCGTCAACGCATCCGGGGTTTCGCTGATGGCGGCCAGCGCGTCGGCGCGCGCCATCACCCGTTCTGCCACCGGGCTCATTGCGGCGTCTCGCGGCGATAGTGGTCCCACGCGGCCTGCATGGCGGCGCCCTGCGTTGTGGTGAACTTCAGGTAGTTCAGCACCGACTCCAGCGCGCTCAGGGTGGTCATCACGCAGTCCTTGCGCGCGTTGTAGCCCATGGTGCCAATGCGCCACACTTTGCCGTGCAGCGGGCCAAACGAGGTGCCGATTTCAATCCCGAAATCCTCCAGCATCAGCTTGCGCAGCTGGTCGCCGTTGACGCCCTGCGGTATCACTACGCCCAGCACGTTGTTCATCTTGTGCTTCAGATCGCCGAAGGTCTCCAGCCCCATCGCCTGAATGCCCTTCAGCAGCGCATCGCCGTGCAGTTTGTGACGCGCGATGCCGTTATCCAGCCCTTCCTGCAGGATCAGTCGCGCGCATTCGCGGGCGCCGAACAGGGCGGTGGTGGCTTCGGTGTGGTGGTTCAGTCGCTCCGGCCCCCAGTAGTCCATCACCATGCCGAGATCGAAGTAATTGGAGTAGATCATCTCCTCGTCGCCGTCTCGGTGGGCGTCGGTGCGAATGCCCTCCTCAACGCACTTGCGGCGGCGGATCGCCTCCTCCATGCGCGCGCTCAGGGTGATCGGCGACGTGCCCGACGGGCCGCCGAGGCACTTCTGCATCCCGGCCGAGACGGCGTCCAGCCCCCAGGCGTCGGTCTCCAGCGCGTTGCCGCCGAGCGACGCGGTGGCGTCGGTGTAGAACAGCACGTCGTAGCGGCGGCAGATGGCCCCGAGCTCCGCGAGCGGCTGCAGCATAGTGGTGGAGGTGTCGCCCTGCACGGTCAGCAGCAGGCGCGGGCGAATACGCTTAATCGCATCCTCAACCTGGTCCGGCGTGAACACCTCGCCCCACGGCACCTCAATGGTATGCACCTCCGCGCGGCAGCGGCGGGCAATTTCGCACAGCAGGTGACCAAAGCGGCCAAAGACCGGCACCAGCACCTTATCTCCCGGGCGAATGGCGGAGACCAGGACGGCTTCAATTCCCGCGCGGGAGGTGCCATCCACCAGCATCGTCCAGTGGTTCTCGGTGCGGAACACCCCGCGATAGAGCGCCATCACCTCGTTCATGTAGTGGGTCATGGCCGGATCGTACTGGCCGATCAGCTGGCTCGACATGGCGCGCAGCACGCGCGGGTCGGCGTTGATCGGGCCCGGCCCCATCAGAAGGCGCTGGGGCGGATTGATTTGCGAAAATTGTGCGATATCCATTGTTAAGTCCTTATCAGTTGAGGCCGCGCACGGAGGAGATGAACTGCTTCAGCTCGGTGGTCTGCGGGTTGGCGAACAGCGTTTTGCTGTCGCCCTGCTCCCAGACTTTCCCCTGGTGCATAAACACCACGCGGTCGCCCACTTCGCGGGCAAAATTCATTTCATGGGTCACGAGGATCAGCGTCATCCCCTCGGCGGCCAGCTGCTCCAGCACCTTGAGCACTTCGCCCACCAGCTCCGGGTCGAGCGCGGAGGTGATCTCGTCACACAGTAATACTTTAGGCGACATGGCCAGCGCCCGGGCAATCGCCACGCGCTGCTGCTGGCCGCCGGAGAGGCTCGACGGGTAATAATCCAGACGGTCACCGAGGCCCACTTTCTCCAGCATCTGCTGCGCCAGCTCGCGGCATTCGGCGGCGCTTTTTTTCAGCACCCGACGCGGGGCCAGCATCACGTTTTCCAGCGCCGTCATGTGCGGGAACAGGTTGAAGCTCTGGAACACCATCCCGACCGAGCGGCTGATTTCACGCGCCTGGGAGTCCCGGTCGGTAATGGTCATCCCGCCCAGCTTGATGCTGCCGTCCTGATACCCTTCCAGGCCGTTAATGCAGCGCAGCAGCGTGCTTTTGCCCGATCCGCTGCGCCCGATAATGGAGATCACCTGGCCCATATCGATATCCAGATCGACGCCCTTGAGCACGTGGTTATCGCCGTAGTACTTCTGCACCTGATTAATGGTGATGAGAGGCATTGAATTTCGTCTCCAGATAGCGGCTGTAGCGGGACAGCGGGTAACACAGAATAAAGTAGCCGAGCGCCACCAGCGCAAAGACCTTAAACGGCTGATAGGTCACGTTGGTCAGCATCGTCCCGGCCTTGGTCAGCTCGATAAAGCCGATAATCGACGCCAGCGCGGTGCCCTTGATCACCTGCACGGCAAAGCCGACCGTCGGGGCGATGCCGATGCGCAGCGCCTGCGGGGCGACCACGCGAAACAGAGTCTGGCCAAAAGTCAGCCCAAGGCAGCGCGACGCTTCCCACTGCCCTGTTGGCAAGGCGCGAATGCTGCCAAACCAGATGTCGAGCAGAAACGCGCTGGTGTAGAAGGTTAACGCCAGCGAGGCGGCGGTCCACGGCGAAACGTCGATGCCGAACAGCGCCACGCCGAAGAAGGCCAGGAACAGCTGCATCAGCAGCGGCGTGCCCTGGAACAGTTCAATGTAGCCACGGATGATGCGCTTCACCGCGCGCCCGCCCGTCAGGCGCAGCAGCAGGAGCGGCAGGGTCACCACCGCGCCGCCGACAAACGCCACCAGCGACAGCAGCACCGTCCAACGCCCGGCCAGCAGCAGATTGCGAATAATGTCCCAGTCGGTAAAGGTGGTCATCATGCCTGCACCCCCAGCCATTTGCGTCCTGCCGCCATCATCAGCTGGCGCAGGGTAATCGACAGCGCTAAGTAAATGCCGGTTGTCACCAGATAAACCTCAAAGCTCAGAAACGTTCTGGACTGGATCAGGTTGGCGGCGAAGGTCAGCTCTTCATACGAGACCTGCGACACCACCGACGAGCCGAGCATCACGATGATGCACTGGCTCACCAGCGCCGGGTAAATGCGCTGCAGCGCAGGCGGCAGCACCACGCGAATAAAGGTCTGCAGGCGGGTCAGGCCCAGCACGCGTCCGGCTTCCCACTGCCCTTTCGGCGTGACCTGAATGCCCGCGCGGATAATCTCGGTGCTGTACGCGCCGAGGTTCACCACCATGGCCAGCAGCGCCGCTTCCCCCGCCGTCATCTTCAGCCCCAGGTTCGGCAGGCCGAAGACGATGAAAAACAGCTGTACCACAAACGGCGTGTTGCGGATGATTTCCACGTAGCCGCCCCAGAGCCGGCTGAACCAGGTGGTGCGTCCGCTGCGGATCGCCGCCCCGAAAATTCCTGTTGCCAGCCCGCCGACGGTTGCCATCACCGTCAGCTGAACGGTGACCCACAGCCCCGCCAGCAGCTCCGGCCAGTACGGCCAGAGCGCTGAAAAATCGAGTTGCTCAGCCATAACCTTAAACGCCGAGGCTTGCCGGCAGCGGGGCCTTCAGCCACTGCTCGGACAGGCCGTTCAGCGTGCCGTCCTTAATGCCCTGCTCAATCAGCGCGTCCACTTTTGCCTTCAGGGCCGGTTCGTTCTTCTTCAGGCCAATAAAGCACGGCGAGTCTTTCAGCATAAAGCTCGGCACCGGGGCTTTAGCCGCGTTCTGGCGCGAAATGGCCGCCACCACGAGGTTGCCGGTTGCCACGTACTGCACCTGGCCGGAGAGGTAGGCGGAGAGCGTGGTGTTGTTGTCTTCGTAGCGCTTCACGTCCGCGTCTTTCGGCGCCAGGCCGGTCAGCACCATGTCCTCCACCGCCCCGCGCGTCACGCCGATGGTTTTACCGCTCAGCGCGGCGGCGTCTTTCAGCTCGGCGCCTTTCGGGCCAAACACGCCGAGGAAGAACGGCGCGTAGGCGCGGCTGAAGTCGATCACCTTCTCGCGCTCCGGGTTTTTACCGAGGCTTGAAATGACCAGATCCACCTTATCGGTTTGCAGGTACGGCACGCGGTTGGCGCTGGTCACCGGCACCAGCTGCAGCTTGAGCTTCATCTGTTTGGCCAGATAGCGCGCCATGTCGATGTCATAGCCCTGCGGCTGCAGATCGGTCCCCACCGAGCCAAACGGCGGGAAGTCCTGCGGAACGGCAATGCGGATAGTGCCGCGCTTCTCGATATCCTGAAGCTGGTCAGCCTTTGCCGGCAGCTGTGTGAAGAGGCATGCGGCCCCGGCCAGTGCAATCAACAATTTTTTCATGGTGCTTCCCCGTAACGTTAACATGAAACAAAAGATTCTTTGAATGTGATTTTGCAACTAATGTGCCAGATAAAGCGAAGCGGGGAATATTCTTGCAAAGCCTGATAAAAGGCGGACGGGTCGAAAAAACGTGCGTTTTCCCGACCCGACAACTGCACCATTTTAATGCAAAGCACCAGTCTGATGCCCCATTATCGCTGTTCGAGTTCGTCCAGCTGCTGGTAGAGGGAAGCAATGTCGTGAATGCGCGGACGGCCTTTATCGAGAATTTCATGCAGGAAGGCGTTAGCCAGCAGATTGATCAGACTGTTGACCGAGGAGTAGCTGTCATAGGCCGAGACGCTGTCCAGCGGCGCGCAGAGCTGCCAGCTCGCCAGCGGGAACAGGCTGTGCGCCTGCGGCTCGCACATCAGAAGCACCGGAATACCGCTGCTCTGAAGCTGCTGCATCAGCGGGCGGATGATGCGCGGGCGGCGGCGAAAGGCCATCATGACCACCAGATCGTCCGGCGTTAAATCCACCAGCTCCTCGCTTAGGCTCTGCCCCGGCTGCGGCAGCACCAGCACCTGACCGCGCGCCTGCAGCAGCTGCTGGCGCAGGTGCAGCGCCGCCGGATAGGCGTTACGCATACCGATAATGACGATGCGCCGCGCCTTCACCATGCAGGCCATGGCGTCGGCAAACTGCTGCGCGTCGAGGGCATTGACCCACTGGGTCAGGTTCGCCATCTCCTGCTTATAGTGGCGCGCCAGCAGCGTGTTGCCCTGCACCGCGTCGCGGTTATCGGTGAGCGGCATTCCGCTCTGGCGCAGGGTGCGCAGCTCCTCGCGCATGTCCTTATATTTCTCATAGCCCAGCCGCTTAAACAGACGGCTGACCGTCGCTTTTGATACTCCGCTCAGCTGCGCCAGCTCGGCGCTGTTGTAGCTAATCAGGTCGTCAAAATGATCGAAAATAAAATCCGCCACCCGCTGCTCCTGCGGCGACAGCGACGGATATTGTGCCTTCAGACGTTCATCCAACTGTTCCATAGCGCCTCTGTAACTTTTGTTTCATCACATTGTACCTTTTATGGTACGTATTCATTATACATGCCAGTTTACTGAAACTTTTCTTTCAGAACTGGAACAGCTTTTGCAGCGCCTTGTGACCTTCAGGGTTATGAGGACTCTCTATGCACAGTAATGTCTCCACACGCGGGATGGCCGTTGCGCCCCACCATCTTGCCAGCCAGAGCGCGCTGGCGGTGCTGCGCGAAGGCGGCAGCGCCATTGAAGCAATGGTCGCGGCGGCGGCTACCATCGCCGTGGTTTATCCGCACATGAACGGCCTCGGCGGGGACGGCTTCTGGCTTATCGTTCCCCCGCAGGGCGACCCGATCGCCATTGACGCCAGCGGCGCGGCCGGCTCTCTGGCAACCCTTGCCGCCTACGATGATGTGGCGCAAATCCCCCATCGTGGCCCCCGCGCGGCGCTGACCGTCGCCGGAACGGTGAGCGGCTGGGACGAGGCGCTTAAGGTCTCGCGCGAGATGACCGGCAAGGCGGTGCCGCTGGCCCGCCTGCTGGCCGACGCCATTGACTATGCGCAAAACGGCACGCCGGTCACGCCGTCGCAGGCCCATGCCACGGCGAGCAAATTCGACGAGCTGAAAGATATCCCCGGTTTTGCGGAAACCTGGCTGGTGAACGGTAAGCCGCCAGAGGTCGGCAGCCGCTTTTATCAGCCGGCCATGGCGTCTACCCTTAAACGCCTGGCGGAAGACGGTCTGGATAGCTTCTATCGCGGCCCGCTGGCTGACGTGCTTGCACACGGTATGGAGACGCTGGGTCTGCCCGTGACGCGGGATGATTTACGCGCCCACGTCGCCCGGCGCACCGCGCCGCTGAAGCTGCAGCACCAGAAGGGGGAGATCTTTAACCACGCCCCGCCGACGCAGGGGCTGGTTTCGCTGGCGATACTCGGCATCACCGATCGTCTGAACATGGCGGAGGCCGACGATGCCGACACCATTCACCGCATCGTTGAAGCTACCAAGCTGGCCTTTGGCCTGCGCGATGCCCACATCACCGACCCGCGCGAGCTGAAAACCGATATCCAGAACCTGCTTGACCCCGCGGCCCTTCAGGCGTTAGCCGACAAGGTTGACGACAGCCGCGCCGCCCCGTGGGGCAGCGGCAAAGGCCCCGGCGACACGGTGTGGATGGGCGTGATGGATAGCAGCGGCCTTGCCGTGTCGTTTATCCAAAGCATTTATCACGAGTTCGGCAGCGGCGTGGTGCTGCCCGATACCGGCATCGTCTGGCAGAACCGGGGCGCGTCCTTCAGCCTCGCTCCCAATCATCTTTTAGCCCTCGCGCCGGGCAAACAGCCTTTCCACACCCTGAACCCGGCGGCGGCGCGCCTTAAGGACGGGCGCGTGATGGTCTACGGCTCAATGGGTGGCGACGGGCAACCGCAGACCCAGGCCGCGCTCTTTACCCGCTACGCGATCCAGGGCGTGCCACTGCAGGAGAGCATCTCCCGCCCGCGCTGGCTGCTGGGACGCACCTGGGGGCAAACCTCGGACACGTTAAAGCTTGAAGGACGCTTCACCGCTGAGACGGTCGCCGAGCTGCGGGCGCGGGGGCATGAGGTGGAGCGCTTTCCGGACTTTAGCGAAGCCATGGGCCACGCGGGGGCGGTTGTTCGCCACCCCAACGGCCTGTTCGAAGGGGCATTTGACCCGCGCAGCAACGGCGCGTCCGCCGGATTCTGAGGAGAAAACAATGACGACACCACAACCCGACTGGCAGGCCTATCTGACGCAGATGGAGTCCGTGCTCGGCGTGGCGCTGGACGATATCCGCCGCGCCGAGCTGCAGCTGCAGTTCAGCCGCATTGCCACGCTGGCCGCTCCGCTGATGGCCCTGCCGCTCGACGACCGCCTGGAGATTGCAGGAGTGTATAAAGCATGAGGCTACACGAGATGAGTATCGGCGACATTCAGCAGGCGCTCAGCGCAGGCGAGCTGAGCGCCCGCGACATCGCCCGCCAGACGCTGGAGGCGATTGCGCGCGTTAACCCGCAGATCGGCGCCTGGACCGCGGTGACGGAAGAGCGCATGCTCGCCGAGGCCGGAAACATCGATACCCTGCGGCGCGAGAAGCGCCCCCTGCCGCCGCTGGCGGGCGTGCCCTACGCGGTGAAGAACCTGTTCGACGTTGCTGGCCATACCACCCTCGCCGGGGCCGAGCTGTTCAGCCAGCGCCCTGCCGCAGCCGCTGACAGCGTCGCGGTACGCCAGCTGCGCAGCGCGGGCGGGCTGCTGACCGGCATGGTGAATATGGACGCCTACGCCTACGGCTTTACCACTGAAAATAGCCACTACGGCACGACGCGTAACCCGCACGACCTCGCGCGCATTGCGGGCGGCTCGTCCGGCGGTTCGGCCGCCGCCGTGGCCGCCGGGCTGGTGCACTTTTCGCTCGGGACCGACACCAACGGCTCGATTCGCGTTCCGGCGTCCCTGTGCGGCATCTATGGCCTGAAGCCCACCTTTGGCCGCCTGTCGCGATCCGGCAGCCATCCGTTTGTCGCGAGCCTGGATCACATCGGCCCCTTTGCCCGCCGGGTGTGCGATCTGGCGTCCGTGTACGACGCGCTGCAGGGGCGGGACGGCAGCGACGGTTTTCAGGCTGACCATCCGCGCGAGCTGACGCGCCCCCTGCTCGACCGCGGCCTGGAGGGCCTGCGCTGCGCGGTACTGGGCGGTTATTTCACCACCTGGTGCGACAGTGATGCGCGCGACGCCGTGGCGCGGGTGGCGAAGGCGCTCGACGTGCAGGATGAGCTGCAGTTTCCGGACGCCGAGCTGGCGCGCGCCGCGGCGTTTATCATCAGCGCCTCCGAAGGGGGAAACCAGTACCTGCCCGCGCTTCGCCGCGAGCCCGAGCGTTTTGAGCCGCACTCCCGGGAAAGGCTGCTGGCAGGCGCAATGATCCCCTCCGCCTGGTACATTCAGGCCCAGCGGTTTCGCGCGCACGCCCGGCAGGCGTTTAAAACCTTATTCGCCCAGGCCGACGTGTTGATCGCCCCGGCAACCCCACGCAGCGCCACGCTGGCGGGCGAGCAGACCATGGAGATTAACGGCCAGCCGCTCCCCATTCGCGCCAGCATGGGCATGCTGACCCAGCCGATTTCGTTTTTAGGTTTGCCCGTGACCACCGTTCCGCTGCGCACCGCGCAGGGAATGCCAATTGGCCTGCAGCTGATTGCCGCGCCGTTTAACGAACAGGCCTGCCTGCGCGTCGCGCGCGCGCTGGAGGAGAGTGGAATCACCGATGCCCGCCCGGCGGAGGTTGCCGCATGATGAATCACGATGACATTAACCTGCCGTGGGTGGTTGCCGAAGTGACCGCCGCGTTTTACCGCTATGAAGACGCGCTGGTGAGCAACAACGTTGCGGTGCTGGACGAGCTGTTCTGGCACGACAAAAACACGGTGCGTCTCGGGGCGGGTGAAAACCTGTACGGGATTGATGAAATCCGCGCCTTTCGGGCGGCGCGCCCATCCGCCGGGCTGCAGCGGACGCTGCGCCACACCGTCATCACCACCTTCGGTGAGGATTATGCCGTGTGCAGCACCGAGTTTACCCGCGAGGGCACGGAACGCATTGGCCGCCAGCAGCAGACGTGGGTGCGGTTTGCCTACGGCTGGCGGATAGTGGCGGCGCAGGTGAGTTTGATGGTGTAACGCCAACGGGCATGCGACGTCCTGTAGGCCGGGTAAGGCGCAGCCGCCACCCGGCAAAACACGGCACAATTATTTCTGAAACGGATGCACCTCCCGCCAGTGGTCAGCAATCTTCTGGCGGGTACAGACCCACACCCGCTCATGCTGCTGCACATAATCCAGGAACCGCTGCAGCGCGCGAAAACGCCCCGGCCGCCCCAGCAGGCGGCAGTGCATGCCGATGGACATCATCTTCGGCGCGCTTTCCCCCTCTTCGTACAGCACGTCAAAACTGTCCTTCAGATACGTATAAAACTGCTCGGCGGTGTTAAACCCCTGCGCGGTGGCGAAGCGCATGTCGTTTGCATCCAGCGTGTAGGGCACAATCAGGTGCGGTTTGCGGGTGCCGTCGCTGCAGGCCACTTCCGTCCAGAAGGGCAGGTCGTCGCCGTAGTAGTCGCTGTCGTAGTCGAAGCCGCCGTGCTCCACCACCAGCTGGCGGGTGTTGGGGCTGTCGCGCCCGGTGTACCAGCCGGTTGGCGGTTTGCCGAACAGGTCGCTCAGAACGTGCACCGCTTTATGCAGGTGTTCGCGCTCCTGTTGGATATCCATGTGCTGATAGTGGATCCAGCGCCAGCCGTGGCTGACCACGTCGTAATCCGCCGCTTTGATCGCCTCGACGATCTCCGGGTGACGCGCCAGCGCCATCGCCACGCCAAAGACCGTCAGCGGCAGGCCGCGCTTTTGAAATTCATTGTGGATCCGCCAGAATCCGGCGCGGCTGCCGTATTCGTAGAGGGAGTCCATCGACATGTGTCTGTCTGGGTAGCTGGCCGCGCCGATGATGTCCGACAGGAACTGCTCCGACCCGGCATCGCCGTGCAGAACGTGGTTTTCCGCCCCCTCCTCATAATTGAGCACAAACTGCACCGCGATGCGCGCCTGATTCGGCCACCGCGCGTGCGGCGGGTTGCCCGCGTAACCGCGCAGATCCCGCGGGTAATCCTGTTCAAAAAGCCCCATGCCACCCCCAAAATTTAAAATGGATTCAATGCCTGAAATTGTCCGCTTAACGCTTTTTTCTCCGGGAACGCCAGGTCCCCATGCTTGCTGGTCGACAGCCCCAGCGCCACCAGCGATTCCACCATTTTTACCGCCGCGCTGACGCCGTCGATCACCGGCACGCGCAGCTCGCGCGTTAGCTCCTGCGCCAGCGTCGCCATACCGCCGCAGCCCAGCACAATGGCACCGCAGCCGTCCTCTTTCAGCGCCTGTATACAACGCGCGCGCACTTTCTCCTGCGCCAGACCGGAGCCGTCCTCCAGCGCCAGCACCGGGAGATCGATAGCGTGCAGCGCCGCGCAGCGATCGTGAAAGCCATACTGGTGCAGCAGATGACGGGCAATGATCAGCGTGCGCGGCAGCGTGGTGACTACCGAGAAGCGCGTCGCCACCAGCGTCGCCATATGCATGGCGGCTTCGGCGATGCCGACCACCGGCCCCTGCGCCAGCTCGCGCGCCGCCAGCAGGCCCGGATCGCCAAAGCAGGCGATGACGTGACCGTCCACGCCCTGCTGCCTGCCGAGCTTGACCTGTTCGAGAACCCCCACGGCGGCGATGGCCTCGTCAAAGTGGCCCTCTATAGACGGCACGCCCGCGCTCGGGCAGACCGCGAGAATTTCCGTGCCCGGTGCCGCCACCGCGCGGGCCGCCGCGCCGATGGTCTCCGTCATCGCGAGGCTGGTATTGGGGTTGATCACTTGTATACAGACAGACATTACGACTCCTTGTGGCCGGCAAACAGCCGGGCAAAATCAGGCAGGCACTCGCCCGCCCGCTCGAAGCAGAGGCTGGCGAGGATATGTTCAAAATGGTGCATAAGGGCGTCGCTGAGCGGCTGGAGCGCCTTCTGGCGCAGCAGATCCACCAGCTGTTCGTGATCGTTGCAGCGGCAGCCCTGACGCCACGGCGCGCCCCAGGTGGCAATCACCAGCGAGGATCGCTGGCTCAGGCCGGTCACCATCTCCGTCAGCACCTGGTTGCCGGAGATCGCCTGCAGCTGAATGTGGAAATTGGCGGAGTGGCGAATCGCCGCCGGGCCGTCGTACGCCTCGTGCGCCTGCTGCTCCTGACGAATAATGGCCTCCAGCGCGGCAAGATGCGGCGGCTGACAGCGGGCCAGCACGTCCGGCAGGTTGGCGACCTCCAGCAGCGCGCGGGTGCGGAAGATGTGCCGCGCCTCTTCGACCGTCGGGCTGGCCACGTGTGCACCACGCTTGGGCGTCAGGGTGACCATTTGCACAGCGGCGAGTCGTTGAAGCACCTTGCGGATGCCCGTGCGGCTTACGCCGAACACCTCGGCCAGCGCCTCTTCCGGCAATTTACTTCCCGGCAGCAGCTGATGTTCGACTATCGCGGTCATCAGCGCCTGGAAGATGGATTCGTCTTTGTCATGCAGGTCTGGCGCGGTCTGCAGGGCATTTATGTTGTTCATTAACCACTCCGTCTTTTACTTTTCGTTATCGAATCGTATACATAAAAATAAAATATTGCATACAAGATTTATTATTTTGGCCTGGATCCTGCAACACCGTTTGTACTCCCACTCAACGGGTTTTCATTCACAGGAGCAGGTTTCATGCCAAACAGTCAAAACGCGCAGCAGGGTACGGCCGTTGATTCCGGTGCGGTTTACAGCCCACGTCTTTGCAATGAGGATCTGGCACCGACGCGTGACCAGAACTGGAGCTGGTACAACATCTTTTCGTTCTGGATGTCGGACGTCCACAGCATGGGGGGTTACGTTGTCGCCGCGAGCTTCTTTACGCTCGGGCTGGCAAGCTGGCAGGTGCTGCTTTGCCTGCTGGTGGGGATTTGCATCGTGCAGCTGTGCGCCAACCTGGTGGCCAAACCGAGCCAGATGGCGGGCGTGCCCTATGCGGTGATCAGCCGTCAGGCCTTTGGCGTCTTCGGGGCCAATATTCCGGCGGTGATCCGCGGCCTTATCGCCTTTGCGTGGTACGGCATCCAGACCTATCTGGCCGCCAACGCACTGATGCTGGTGGCGCTGAAGTTCTGGCCGTCGCTCTCTTCGCTCACCACCGGCGCGTTCCTCGGCCTGTCGCACCTGGGCTGGATCTGCTTTGCCATTATGTGGGTCCTGCAGGCGATGGTCTTCTGGCACGGCATGAGCGCCATCAAGCGCTTTATTGATATCGCCGGTCCGGCGGTCTACGTGGTGATGCTGGCTCTTGCAGGCTGGATTGTATACAAGACCGGTTTTGACGGCATTTCCTTCACCCTCGCCAGCAAATCCCTGAGCGCGGGCGAGCAGACCTGGCAGATGATCACCGCGACCGCGCTGGTGGTTTCTTACTTCTCCGGCCCGCTGCTCAACTTTGGCGACTTCTCCCGCTACGGCAAAAGCATGGGCGAGATCCGCCGCGGCAACCGCTGGGGCCTGCCGTTTAACTTCCTGCTGTTCTCCATCGTCACCGTGGTGATTGTCTCCGGCACCCAGTCGCTGTTTGGCCGCATGATCACCGACCCGATCGAGACCGTCAGCCGCGTGGGCAACGATCTTGCCGTGGCGATTGGCCTGCTGACGATGATCACTGCCACCATCGGGATCAACATCGTCGCGAACTTCGTCTCCCCGGCGTTTGATTTCTCTAACTGCTCGCCGCAGAAGATCAGCTTCCGCACCGGGGGGATGATTGCCGCCGTCGGCTCGATCCTGCTCACCCCGTGGAACCTGTTCAACTCGCCGGAGCTTATCCACTACACCCTGGACGTGCTCGGGGCGTTTATCGGCCCGCTGTTCGGCATTCTGATTGCCGACTTCTACCTGATTAAACGCGGCAAGGTATCGGTAGACGATCTGTTCGACGACACGCCAAAGGGCAAATACTGGTACCGCAACGGCTTTAACCCGAAAGCCATTGGCGCGCTGATCCCATCCGTTGCCGTCGGTCTGGTGATCAGCTTTATCCCGGCCCTGCATGAGGTGGCGAACTTCAGCTGGTTCATCGGCGTCTTCCTCGGCGGCGTCACCTACCGCTGGCTGGCGCGGGAAGATCGCGAGACGGCAGGCGCGACGTCGTTCAGCACCCGCGTGGCGACGCAAAAAGAGTAACCCCTCTCTTCGGGCCGCAGCTTATCTGCGGCCCGTTCATTCTGGCACCGTTCTTGCTGAGCCTTATCACCCCGTGATGTACACAATAAGGCAGGAACCATGATGGATTACCAGACAGCGATCCGCGGCGCATTTTTTGATATAGCCCAGGTCAGCGACAGCGCAGACGCGATTGCCCGGCACGCGCGCTATCTTGAGGACGGGGTGCTGTTTATACAGAACGGAAAAATTCTGGCGCACATGGCGTGGCAGGAAGGCGAGCAGTATCTTGACCCTCACAAAGGCTATACCGACCTGCGCGGCAAGCTGCTGCTGCCCGGTTTTGTCGACACTCACGTCCATTACCCGCAAACGGAGATGATCGGCGCCTTTGGCGAGCAGCTGCTGGAGTGGCTGACCACCTACACCTTTCCGGTGGAGAGCCAGTTTGCCGATGAAGCCTACGCGAAAGAGATCGCCGAATTTTTCATTCAGCAACTGGTGAGCAACGGCACCACCACCGCGCTGGTGTTTTGCACGCTGCATCCGGAATCGGTCGAGGCGCTGTTTACCGAAGCCCTGCGCCTGAACATGCGTCTTATCGCCGGCAAGGTGATGATGGACAGACACGCGCCGGACTACCTGAACGAAGACGCGAAGCAGAGCTACCGGCAGACGCGGGCGCTGATCCAGCGCTGGCACCACCGGGGGCGGCTGGGCTATGCCATTACGCCGCGCTTTGCCCCGACGTCATCCCCCGAGCTGCTCGCCGCGGTCAGCCTGCTCAGAGAGGAGTTCCCGGATACCTGGCTGCAGACCCACCTGAGCGAAAACCCCAACGAAGTGGCCTGGGTTAGCGACCTCTGGCCGGAGCATGAGCGCTATCTGGACGTGTATCACCACTACGGCCTGACCGGCGAGCGCAGCGTGTTTGCCCACGCGATTCATCTACACCACAGCGAGTGGCAGTGCCTGCATGACACCGGTTCGGCGGTGGCGTTTTGCCCCACCTCGAACCTGTTTCTCGGCAGCGGGCTGTTTCGCCTGCCCGCCTGCTGGCAGCACGGGGTGCGGATGGGCATCGGCACCGACGTCGGTGCGGGCACTACCTTCAGCATGCTGCGCACCCTGGGGGAAGCCTACAAGGTGGGGCAGCTCCAGAGCTACCGCCTGCGCGCCAGCGAGGCGTTTTACCACGCCACGCTGGGCGGCGCGCACGCCCTCAGGCTCGACGATAGGATTGGCAACTTCGCGCCCGGCAAAGAGGCGGATTTCGTGGTGATCGACCCCGACGTGACGCCGCTGCAGCGCCTGCGCAACCGCCGCTGCAAGGATATTTACGAGCAGCTTTTTGTGCTGATGACCCTGGGCGACGAGCGCAACATCAGCGAGACCTGGGTCAACGGCGAGCGGGTATGGTCAACTGCCCCGGTAGGTTGACCACCCGCCGGGCGCAATCACAAACGGCAGATGGAAGTGCTCGTCTGCCGTTTCTCCCGTCACAAAATCAATTTGCGCGCAGGGGTAGAGCGTGTCGCGACCGGTGTCGCGAAACCACGCGCCGATCTCCGCCACCAGCCGGTAACGGCCTGCGGGCAGAGAGGGAACGAATACGGGGATACGCCCCTGCGCGTTGGTCACGCCCGTGGCGAGCGTCTTCCCCTCCTGCTGGAGATAAACCGTTACGCCCTGCGCCGGTTTGCCCGTCGAGATATCCAGAATATGCGTGCTTAACGTACTCATTCGCTAATAACTCCTTCCAGCCGTAGCAGCGTAATTTCCCGCAGCTGTTCCAGCGCGGCACGGACTTCCTGCGCGTCGCTGTTCTCCAGCCGCGCGTGCAATGCCCGTAAAATGTCTTCACCGCTGCGGCCCTTCGCGCGGATCAGAAAGACCCGTCCAAAGCGGGCTTCATAGCGGGCATTGCCCTCGCGCAGCGCCTGGGCAAGAGCGGCATCGCGGTCATTCACCGCGCTCTGTTCCTCACGCGACAGCGCCGCCTCCGCCTGTGAGCCCGCGGGCTTTTCCCCGATGCGCGGATGCGCGCTCAGGGCTTGCGCGAGCGCCGCGTCGTCCCAGGCTTGCGTCAGCGATTTCGCCGTACTGAACAATTCGTCCCGGTTGGCGTAGGGCCGCCCCAGAGCCAGCGCGTCGGCCCAGCCGGGGAGCGCCACGCAAGGGTGAATCAGCGATAACGCCTTTTCGTGGGGAAGATGATTGAACTCGTGCAGTGCGATCATAGCGTCTCCTTTATTGTCATCCTCCAGGCTCTTGCACAAACCACGCCATTCTAAGCGCAGGTGTGAAACAGTCGATTCCGTATAACTCAACAGGAAATTTTTGATTCATAAAAAGGCACGCTCACCGCGTTTGCGCACCTTAGCAGTGCAAATGCCCCTCCCACAACGCCGTTTTCCCCGCTCTGCAGCCTGGTACGCAAATTGCTGAATGTTTTTTACACCCTGCAAAAGGAGAGAAGCATGAGAGCAATCGTCATTGGCGCGGGTATTGGCGGCCTGAGCGCCGCCGTCGCGCTGAAGAAAGCGGGCATCGACTGTACCGTATTTGAAGCCGTAAAAGAGATCAGGCCCGTCGGGGCGGCCATCTCCATCTGGCCTAACGGCGTGAAATGCATGCAGCACCTCGGCATGGGCGACATTATCGAGACCTACGGCGGGCCGATGCGCTTTATGGCCTACAAGGATTACCGGCGCGGCGAGACACTGACCCGCTTTAGCCTTGCGCCGCTGGTTGAGCGTACCGGCGGGCGACCCTGCCCCGTTTCGCGCGCTGAACTCCAGCGCGAAATGCTGGACTTCTGGGGGCGCGACAGGGTGCAGTTCGGCAAGCGTGTGGAACACGTTCATGAAGACGACGCGGGCGTGAGCGTGACCTTCACCGACGGCACCATGGCAGCCGGCGATTTTCTGATTGCCGCCGACGGCAGCCACTCGGCGGTTCGCCCTTACGTGCTGGGCTACGCTCCGGAGCGCCGCTACGCCGGGTACGTGAACTGGAACGGGCTGGTGAAGATTGACGAAGAGATCGCCCCGGCGCACCAGTGGACCACCTTCGTTGGCGAAGGCAAACGCGTGTCGCTGATGCCCGTCTCCGGCGGTCGTTTCTACTTCTTTTTTGACGTGCCGCTGCCCGCGGGCCTGGAAGAGGATCGCACCACCCTGCGCGCCGACCTCACGGGCTACTTCCGCGGGTGGGCGCCGCCGGTGCAAAAGCTTATCGCGGCGCTCGACCCCGAGACTACCAACCGCATTGAAATCCACGACATTGAGCCGTTCGACAGCCTGGTGCGCGGCAACGTCGCGCTGCTCGGCGACGCCGCGCACAGCACCACGCCGGATATCGGCCAGGGCGGCTGTGCCGCCATGGAGGATGCCGTGGTGCTCGGGGAATGCCTGCGTGAAAACCACAGCATTACGCTGGCGCTGCGGCAGTACGAAGCGCTGCGCTGCGACCGGGTGCGCGACCTGGTGCTAAAGGCGCGTAAGCGCTGCGACGTCACCCACGGCAAAGACATGGCGCTGACGGAAGCCTGGTATCAGGAACTCAAAGAGGAGACCGGCGAGCGCATCATCAACGGTCTGTGCGACACCATTCAGGGCGGCCCGCTAGGCTGAACGAGGGATAACGATGAAAAGAGAACCGACTCCACCCGCCCACTGCACGTTTGAGCCAGAGGACTGGCTGCGCCTGGCGAAATGCTGGCATCCGGTCGCGCGCGCCTGCGACATCGGCCCGGCACCGGTCAAGGCGACCCTGCTGGACGAACAGCTGGTGATTTACCGGATCCACGACCAGGTCGTGGTCGCCCGGGACGTCTGCCCGCACCGCGGCGTGCCGCTGACGCTCGGCTTTCACGACGAGCACGGCATTATCTGCCCCTATCATGGCTTACGCTTCGGGGAGGACGGGCGCTGCAACCGCATTCCGTCCAGCCCCGACCAGCCCGTTCCGGCGAAGCTGAACCTGATTAACTATGCCGTGGAAGAGCGCTTCGGCCTGATCTGGACCTGCCTGGCGTTTGATGCGGAAAACCCCGCCCCGCTGCCCACCATGCCGCACTGGGATGACGACGGATTTCAGCAGATCAACTGCCCGGCGTTTGAGGTGAATGGCTTTGCCGGGCGTCAGGTGGAAGGGTTTCTCGACGTGGCGCACTTCGCCTGGATCCACACCGATACCTTTGCAGATCCGGATAACCCGATCGTGCCGACCTACCAGCCGCAGGAGACGCCGTTCGGCTTCGTGGCGGATTACTGGAGCTCGGTGAGCAACTACCCCGCCAGCTCGGACGTGCAGGCGCCAGAAGGGTTTCAGTGGTTACGCCACTTTGAAATGCACCTGCCGTTTACCGCCACCCTGACGATTCATTTTCCCGGTGAATCCCGGCTGGCAATTATGAACGCCGCGTCGCCCGTTTCATCACGCGTGACCCGCATGTTTGCCCCTATCGCCCGCAATTTTGACCTGCATATTCCGGTGGAGGATGTACATGCCTTTAACCTGCGCATCTTTGAAGAGGACCGCCTGATGGTCGAAACCCAGCGCCCGGAAAACCTGCCGTTGGATCTCACCCTGGAAGCCCATATCCCGGCGGATAAAAGTTCGATTGCCTACCGCCGGGGGCTGAAGAAGATGGGCTTTGGCGAGTTTTTCCTGGTATGACGGAGGCCGATATGCTGAGCGTAATTGTTGACGGGCTGTGGCGCGAGGGCGATAAATCCCTCGCCGTCAGGCTGGTGGCTGAAGGCGGCGAAGCGCTGCCGGCGTGGCAGCCCGGCGCGCACGTTGACGTGCACCTGCCCTGCGGGGTTATTCGCCAGTACTCCCTGACCGGGGCTTGCGAAGATGAGGGCTATCTTATCTGCGTGGGCCGGGAAACCGCCTCGCGCGGCGGGTCGCGCTACGTGCACGAGACGCTGCGTCCCGGGCAGAAGCTGATGATTTCCGCCCCGCGCAACCTGTTTCCGCTTCGTCAGGCCGAACGGGTTTTGCTGCTGGCGGCGGGGATTGGCATTACGCCGCTGTATGCGATGGCCCTGCAGCTCAAGGCCGCCGGAACGCCGTTTACGCTGCACTACTACGTCAGAAGCCGCGAAAGTGCGGCGTTTGCCCGCGCGCTTTCCGGGTGCGACGACTGCGTCATCCATACCGACAGCCCGCGCACCGCGCTGGCAGAACATCTCCCGGTGGCGCAGGCGGGGCTTCACGCCTGGGTCTGCGGACCCGCAGGATTTATGGAAAAAGTGCGTGAAGTCGCCACGGCGAAGGGTTGGGATGACGACCATATCCACAGCGAGGCGTTTCAGCCCGCAGCCCCTGCCGCAGGCGGTGAATCCGGCGAGATCTTTACGGTCAAGCTGGCCTCCACCGGGGAGCGCTGGCCTGTGCCTGCCGATAAAACCATCGCCCAGGTGCTGCAGGAACACGGCGTGGAAGTTCCCCTCTCCTGCGAGATGGGGATCTGCGGGGCCTGCCTGACGCCAGTGATCGACGGCGTGGTGGATCACCGGGACAGCGTGCAGTCGGAGGCGGAAAAAAGCGCGACGGCGCAGCAGGTGGCGCTGTGCTGCTCGCGGAGCCATTCGGGGGAGCTGGTGATCGGGCTGTAAACCACCTGCACAGTCTTTCTTGCCGGGTGGTGCTGCGCTTACCCGGCCTACATTGCGCAGCCTTTTCAATTGGATGCACGTTTTATTGTAGGCCTGTGCAAGCGTAGCGCCGCCGGGCGACACTCACAAATCGCACTTTGCCAGCCCGTAAACGGGCTCGCTATCCTGCCACGCGTACTCAATATGACTGGCCTGCTCGCGCGCCAGTGCCCCATCGCCCTGTAATCGCGCCGCCAGGGTAAAGGCGAAATCAAACACGTTGCCCAGCCCGCGGCCGCTTAGCAGATTGCCGTCCTCCACCACGTCGGCATCGACGTAAATGCCATCGCTGACCGTTTTCCACAAATCGCCGGAACAGACATAGCGGCGCCCCTTGAGCAGTCCGTTACCGCCCAGCACGCGGGCGGCGGCGGAGCAAATCGGGCAGATATATTTGCCCGCGTCATCATGGCGGCGAACGAAGGCAATCACCTCCGCGCTTTTCGCCAGGTTGGCGCTGCCTTCCGGGCCGCCCGGCAGCACCACGGCGTCAAAGGTCCGATCGAGGCTGGCTTTCAGGGTGCTATCCGCCACCATTGAGATGGCGTGATAGCTCACCACTTCGCGACCCTCGCCGCAGGCAATCGTCTGCACCGCAATATTCAGGCGACGCAGGATATCGATGGTGACGATCGCTTCCCCCTCTTCAAAACCGGGGGCTAATAACACGGCTACGCTTTTCATCTTGCTCTCCATGGCTTCGGGGTTACCAGTACGGGTGCCAAATCTGTCGCAGCCGCGCCAGCAGCTCCAGATAGAAATAGTCCCCCCAGCTACAGCACTGATCGACGCCCTTACCGCTGCCCATATGGTAAACCGAGTGCTGCAGCAGCCCTTCGGTCGGATCGTCGTCGTAAGCAAGGTAGTTATCGGTCAGCGACTGCGCAATACGCAGCGCCATCTCCTCATAATACGCGCGGTTTACGTCGAGCGTCGGCAGCGCCTTGACCAGCTCCAGCAGGCCGCAGGCGGCAATCGCCGCCGCTGAACTGTCGCGCACGGCGTCGGTACCGAGCAGGGCCAGATCCCAGTGGCAGACGTCATCTTCCGGCAGGCGGTTGAGGAAGTAATGCGCCAGGCTGCGCGACAGCTCAACCATCTGCTTATCGCCGGTGTGCTGATAGCTGAGCAGGAAGCCGTAAATGCCCCACGCCTGACCGCGCGACCAGCACGAGGAATCGCTGTAGCCCTGATGGGTGTTGCCAAAGCGCGGCTCGCCCGTCTGCACGTCCATATACCAGGTGTGGTACGTCGAGGCATCCTCACGCACGATATAGTTCGCTGCCTGCCCGGCGTGAGCCGTCGCCGCCTGCGCATAGCGCGGATCCCCGGTCTGTTCGCTGGCCCAGTACAGCAGCGGCAGGTTCATATTGCAGTCGATGATCATTCGCCCCTGCTGCTCCGGGTCGTTTAAGTCACCCCACGCCTGAATAATGTTGGCCGTCGGGTTAAAGCGCTCCATCAGGCGATCGGCAGCCAGCAGCGCCGACCGGCGAGCGGCTTCGTTGCCGGTGAGCCGCCAGGCGCTGATACAGGAGAGCGAATAGAGGAACCCGAGATCGTGCGTTGCGGTGTCGATACGCTGCTCAATGCGCCGGGCGAACGACGGTAAATAGCGCTCGGCGGCTTCGCGATAGTGCGCTTTGCCGGTCATCTCCCACGCCAGCCACAGCTGGCCAGGCCAAAAGCTGGTGGTCCACTCCACGTTATCGGTGCGCGGCCAAACGCCCTTCTCGCAGGCTTCGCCGGGGAACTTATCGCCGAAGGCGACAATATTGTTGTCGAGCTTGCGCGTTACGCGGGTCAGCGCCGCCTCCAGCTTCTGGCTCAGCGCCAGGCGATCGACCTGATGCAGTTCGATCGGCCGCAGCGCTTCGGTGATAACAGATTTGGTCATAACAACTCCTGAATTAATGTTTGGCCGGTTCAACCGGGGCGGTATCTAAAGCCGGAGCAAAGGGTCGTGAAACATCGCGCGTCGACTGGCAGCGCGACAGCGTAAAGGCGGAAATCAGCGTAAATATCAGGGCGCAGCAGCCCATCAGCAGATAGGTATGCTCAAAGCCTATCCTGTCGTACAGGTAGCCGGCTGGCGGAGCGACCACAATTGAGCCAACGTAAATCATCGCCTGGTAGCCCAGCAGGTACATCGTGGCATTAACCCGACGATGGAAATGTTCGGCGATGTATTTGAAGACCGAAATCAGCAGCAGCGCGATCTCGACGCCATAAAACGGTTTGATGATGGAGATAACAATCGGGTCGCTGGTCAGTCCGGAGGCGATCAGCCTTGCCCCTACCACGCAGCCACAGAACAGCAGGCCCCGCTTGGCGCCGTAGTGGTTCACCAGCCACGGGATAAACATCATCATCACGAACTCCATCCCCGACTGGACGGTGCTCAGGTAGCCGTACCAGGCATTCCCCTGCTCTTTGGTGGCGAAGAACGACACGAAGTAGCGCGGGAACTGCTGTTCGGCGATAAACATCATCCACGCCACCCCGGCGACGTAGAGGCTGAACATCCAGAATTTGCGGTTTTTCAGCAGCATCAGCACATCGGCAAAGACGATCTTATTGGCGGAAATAACGCTGTTATTGCGCAGCTGCTCGTCGCCGATTTTGAGGCTCATCAGCACCAGCAGCATCAGCACCGAGGTACCGCTGCTGAGCAGAAAGTTGGCCAGCGGCGTGAAGTTAAACAACAGCCCGGAGACCGAGGCCGCCATCGCCCAGCCCAGCGAACCCCACATTCTGATGCGGCCAAACTCCAGCCCGTACAGGCGGCTAAAGCGGTCGGCGTAGGATTCAGACGCCGCCACGCCGGCGTACCAGCCCAGGCTCAGATACAGCGCGCCGATGATAATCCCCGCCATCGCATGGCTTTGCAGCAGCGGCTGGTACACCAGCGCGAAGAACGGCGCCATCAGCGCAGAAATGGCGCAGACAAAATAGAGCAGCCACTTGCTCATGCCGATTTTGTCCATGATGTAGCCGTACACCGGCTTCAGGACCACCGCGAAGACGCCGTTGATGGCGAACACGCTGCCGATGGTGACGCTGTCGAGCCCCACTTTCTGGCTCAGCCACAGGGCGTACAGGCCAAAGCTGGATGACCAGGTGAAGAAGTAAAGAAAAATAAAGGTACTCATTTTGTACTGCGCGGCGCGTACGGACGATGATGTGCTCATAGGGATGCCTCCGGGGCCAGAACGAGCGTCGTTTCCTGTCGCGCCGTCACGAAGCGTACCGCGTCATCGCTCCTGAAGGCCTGCGGGCAGCATTGCGGATCGAAGTCGGCGGCGTTTCCCGCCCACACCGCGCTTATCAGCAAATGCGTGCCGGGGTCGAGCTCGCCGCGCAACAGCGGCACCGCTGCGCGATCGGCGAACAGCAGATTACTGTTTGGCGGCGTCAACACCGTCTCGCCGCGGCGGGCGTGCGGATGTAAACAGAAGATGGCCGAGACGTCCTGAGCACTGCGTAACCAGCAGGCGCCGTCACTCTCGTGTGCCTGCGGCTGCGGGCGGTTTGCCAGGCTAAAGCCCCCCTCCGCGCAGTCCAGCGCGCGCCGGGTATTGATGCGATGGACGCGCAGCTGCCAGTCGCCCAGCGCCAGCAGCCAGCTATCAATCACCACGTCACGCCACGGCAGCCAGCGGCTGTAAATGGTGCCGTCAGCGGTGACCACGCGCTGGCATTCGCGGCGGCCGCGCCAGTAGTTGTCCTTTTCGGCCAGCAGCAGCATCGAATCGGGCGCAGCATGGTTCAGGCCGTAGCGCCCGCGTTCAATGGTGAAGCCAAAGCGGGTGGAATAGGCAAACTTGCAGTATTTCGCTTCGGTATTCACAAAGTTGTTCAGCTCCAGCTGGCCGGAAGTCAGCATCCACAGGTGATCGGCCTGATGCACCACCACCTGATCCGCGTGGGCTATCGTGTGCTGCGCGGGCAGCGGTGGCAGCGGCAGCTCAGCCGCCTGCCAGAAGGCATCACCCTCATCTAATGCCAGCACCAGCAGGGTCTTCAGGCCCCAGTACGGCGAACCCGGCGCGTTGTAGTCTTCCGCCATCGCCAGATTGGGGTAGCTGTAGCCAACGCTCAGCACGCCGTCGCGGTCGAATATCGGCTGCTTCAGCCACCAGCGCAGATGGCGCAAAACGATGCCCTTGATCACGCCGGGAGAAAAGACCTCCAGCCCGGCGAAGGCCGCCGCGCTCCAGAACGCAGCTTCGGCAAAGCGGTAGGTCAGGCTACGGCCAAACGGGATCGCCGCGCCGTCTTCGGCAAAGAAATGGATGAAGTCAGAGGAGAAACGCGCGGCCCGGTGACGCAGCGTTGCGCAACGCGTTGGATCGACATCGACCATGAGCTTCGCGTAAATCAGGCCATAGAAATGGAAGCCCATCGAGATGTAATAGTCGCGCGGCCGGCCCGGGCCATCGGAATACCAGCCGTCGCCAAGATAGTAGTGCTCCATGGCAGCAAAATGGTCTTCCAGCGCCTGTTGGTTGGTGGGCATGCCGCAATAATGGAAGCCGACCTGAACCAGAATCGGAAAGAAGTGCCAGTTGTTATCGGGGATCTCCTGGGTCTCGCACTGCTTTAGCCAGCGCCATAAATTCGCTTTTTCCGCCTCAGTGAAGTGTGCCAGTACGGTTTCGCCCGCCAGCGCCAGCAGCAGCCCGTAGGCCGCCATCTCGACGATTCGCTGATCGTAGGGCGCGACGTCACCCCAGTAATCGGCGTGCTGCGGATTAGTGCCGTTTTTTATCGCCTGTAAGTAGAAAGTGAAGCGTTGCGGCTCACTGCCGCCGGCCAACAGCGGCGTCACGCCCCACAGCAGGCGGGAAAAGGTTTCCATACTCGCGACCTGCTGGCCGTAGTGAGCGGTAAAGTTCGCTAAATCAATGCGGCTGGCGTCATTTTTAAAATAAGGCGCCACCGCGTTCAGCATGTCGTTGACCAGCCGTTGCACCTCTTCCCGGCTTTTCAGTGGGTTATCAAGCTTAATGTTTTCAGGTTGCACAGGGTCCTCCCGCATTACACGAGGGTAGAGATAAGTTATTGTTATTAGGCTTTTTTAAAGCCACGCGTGCGACGTCTGAATGAAGAGTAACTGCTTTTATTCCCGGCGCTGAGTGAGCAGACTCACAAAATTAAACCGCCATTTCATTTTCTCTGGATTTTGTCGATGGGGAGGGGGATAAATTACAAATGATGGCCTAAAAATTTAAATCTGTTGTCCTGGAGGCAAAATGGGTGAAACGCAGCTGCTGGAACGCATTACGCTCGATCGACAGGCCATTTCTTTTAACCGCATGTATACCACCAGCGCGATTTACTACCACTGGCATCAATGCGTTGAATTGCTCTATATTTCCAGCGGCTACGGCATCGTGGTGGTGGATAATCAGCACTACACCGCCCGTCCGGGGCGATTATTTATCTTCCCGCCCTTCCGTTTGCACAAAGTGCAGGTCGATCATAGCGATAAAAACCCCTATCACCGCACCACCATGCACATTGAGCAATCGGTCGTCGAAAGTGCGCTCAGCGCCTTCCCGCGCCATCAGGCCCGGTTCGCCGCGCTGGCCGCCAGCAATCTGCCGGCGCAAATCTACGATCTCAGCGAGCACGCGGCGTTTATCGAGAGGATCCTTGAACAGTTTCAGCGCCTGGAGGGCAACGAACAGACCGTAGCCTGCGAGGTGGCATTTCTGGTGATGCAGCTCATGACGTTTCTGCCCGAGCAGCCGCAGCCCTACCCGCCGCGCCAGCAGACCGTCGCCTCGCGGATTATGAGCTGGGTCGAAGCCCACTATGCCAGCAAGTTTTCGCTCGACCAGCTAGCCCACGACCTGGGGCTTTCGCGCAGCTATACCTCACGAATTTTCCGCCAGCAGACCGGCGGTAGCATCCACGAATATTTGCTGACCCGGCGGATAAAAAGCAGCTGCGATCTCTTGCGGTACAGCGATGAGAGTATTGACGCCATTGCGCTGGCCGTCGGGTTTAGCGAGGTAACCTATTTCATTACCTGCTTTAAAAAGATGATGCGCCAGACGCCGCTGCAGTATCGGCGAAGTCACCTCAGCGTCAGAACGTCCTTTTCCCGTATTTGAACGTCATTAACAGATCGAAAGGGGTTTTCTGCGCATAAAAAAACCCAGGTCGTATAACGACCTGGGTTTCGAATTTGGCGGAAGCGTAGAGATTCGAACTCTAGAACCCTTTCGGGTCGCCGGTTTTCAAGACCGGTGCCTTCAACCGCTCGGCCACGCTTCCAAAGTGAGGCGCACTATAAACATCTATTAGCGCCTTGTAAAGCAGGAATTTTTCTATTTTAACCCACAGGCGTTTGACTGCGCAAAAAGTCACCCGGTCGCTTCCCCGGCCCGCGCATCTGACTCTTGTACATACCGTAACACAGCAACGCTCATCCTTTTAAATCGCTCTGGTATAGAATGCCCAAAAAAATAAACGGCCATTTGTTGTGTAATTGTTATAAACCTGATTACCCACAGATTGTAGAAATTACTGCCATGTAGTCTTACTGGTTGATGATGAAAATCAAAAATACGCTTTGCTTACATATCCTGATGGCGACCCTGGCCATATTGTTTCTCTGTGTTCATCCGTTAGTGTCGAGCTTCAACCCGCCGCTCACCTTCCAGCCGCTGATTAAATCAATGGCGGGCACGCCTAAAGAACAGGCGGAAAAAATTGCTACCATTTCTCATGCCCTGGAAGGGAATGCTATTTTCTTTATTGGCGCCTCCGAGGTTGCGACCTCAGAAGATGAACATTACGCAGTCTATAATTACTTTAATGAGCAATTGCATAAACCCGTTGTGGCTTATGGCGATGCGTTTGTTGATGACGAAACGCAATTTTTACTGTTCTCACGTTTTAAAAATAGCCTTACCGCAAACAGTAAAGTTGTTTTACTTCTGGCGCCCGACAGTTTTTATTCAAAAGGTCTCCCCCCTGCTATCTATGCAGATAATTTCCCGGGCTCTGTGTTTAATCCTCTAATGAAGGATCCGCAGGCGCGCCCGTTACTGGTTAATTATTTAAAACATATTGATGCGAAAGAGATTAGCCATTTAACCTTTGGTCAAATGCGCGTCTTTGGCTGGCACCCCGGTCTGATGTGGGACGAACTGAGTTTCCAGTTTGCCAACGTCTGCACCCTGATCAAAAACGACTGGCTGGCCCTGCTCCACGTGACGCCCGAGGCGGTACGGCCGTGGCCGCAGCAGCCAACAGCCCACATTGCGCCTGACTGGGATAAAGAGCTGGCGAACGCGCGCGCGTTAAATAAAAAACGCCAGCAGAGCGCGGCCACCCTGTGGATGGACAAAACGATTTACGAAGAGGACGGTAAGCCGCAGCAGTGGGATGACACGCCGGTGGTACCTGCGCAAATCGCCGCGTTCCGGAAAACCGTCCAGCTGCTGAAAGATCGTCACGTACAGGTCATTGCTATCGTCGACCCGGTCAACCCCTGGGCGCTTTACAATACCGATACCTTCCGCCCGGTGGATAAGCAAATTAAAACCATTCTGGAAGAGAGCCAGATCCCTTATTTAGATATGTACGCAATGCCTTATCAGAATGGCTGGAACTGGGATCGTCTGCACCCTTCCGAACTGGCCTGGGTTCCTATGATTCGCTTTATTGCACAGAGCTTTAAATAATGAAAATTGCGATCCGTCTTTTTTTCCTTTATCTCCTGCTGGCGATCACCATCGTCGCGTGGACCTCTGTCGATGTCAGCATGAGCATGCAGCTGCATTTTGAATATCAAAAGTTCTGAGGCCGAATGATGTACAGCTCAGGCATGTTTTTTGTCTATTTATTTTCATCCGCTCTGGCGTTTGCGCTGGTTAATCGCGTATTGCGCCATCGCCTGACCGGACTGTCAGCGCTGTCGGTACTCACGGCGGTCGGCTGGGGCTATATATTTCAGGGGGACTATATTGTCCCCGCGGCCGTTTTTATCACCTTTTATATGCTCGCGACCTTTAAAGAGAAAGGCTGGTTAAAAACCTGGCAGGCAATCATTTTAACGCTGCTGCCCTTATTTTTAGTGAAGCTGCATTTAAATAACCACTGGGGAATGATCGGCCTCTCATTTATGACGTTCCGCGCGGTGGACGTATTGCTCTATCGCAGTAAAAAAGAGGGGCAGAATTTCCTGCACTATTTCTGCTATCTGTTTATGCCCTTTATTATCCTGGCCGGTCCCATGTACCGCTGGCGGACATGGATGAGCGACGTCAGCAAGCCCGTATTTTCTCTTAACCGCGAGCAGTTTTTGGTGGCGCTAGAGCAGATCGTTACCGGCATTATCCAGAAGTTCCTGTTTGCCATGCTTGTCGATACGTTCGTTGTGCAACCGTGGAGCCACAAGCCGTTTACGCTGACCGTCGGCGTGGTGATGTCGATTGCCTATAGCGCCTACCTCTACTTTGATTTTGCGGGTTACAGCAATATGGCCATCGGTGCAGGCCGCTTATTCGGCCTGAACATTCCGGCAAACTTCAATATGCCGCTTCTGGCAAAGAACCCGCAGGATTTCTGGCGCCGCTTCCACATCAGCCTGTCTGAATGGCTGCGCGATGTGGTCTTTATGCCGGTGTACATGAACCTGATGAAGTTCAACTTTTTCCGCCAGAACAAAACGCTGGCGCAAAATATCGGTATTTTTTGCACCCTGTTCTGCATGGGCGCGTGGAATGGCCTGGAGCGCCATTACGTCATCAGCGGCGCGCTGTTCGGCGCGATTTCCGTCGCGCATAACATGCTGCTGTGGTCAGCCAAACGCAGCCCGACGTTACACCGTGGATTGCAGTATCCGGCTGTCGCATTTTTGGGGCGAATTCTGACGCTGGGAAGCGCCGCGGGCTCCCTTTACATCTTCAGTGGAATGTCACCTCTATGAAAAATCACTCCGATCTTCAGGAACTGCAGGATTTCTTGCGTGCGGCATTATGCGACCCGGCCTGCCCGCAGCAGTTGGCCATCAGCGGCAGCGACGACGCCTTAAGCTGGCTACAGCTTTCTGCTGCCGTGACGGACTGGGCGCAGCGCTATCGGCGTTGCCAGCCTGCTGCAGGTACGCCGGTTGTATTGTATGGACACCAGCAGGCCGAGTTCGCCGTGGCGATTTATAGCTGTCTGCTGCACAACATTCCATACATCCCGGTGGACTGCATTTACCCGCAGGAGCGCCTTCGCGAGATCTGCCATCTGGCCAGTGCCCCTTACTATTACGACGTCGCGACCCGGCAGTTCATCGCCACCGGCGAAGCGGGCAAGGTGCTTGAGGAGCAGGATCTGGCCTACATCATGTTTACCTCAGGCAGCACCGGCAAGCCTAAAGGCGTGCAGATTGGGCGTGAAAGCGTTTGGCACTTTATGAAATGGGTCAGCCGGGACTTTTCACTGCCGGAAAAACCGGTGCTGATGAACCACGCGGTGTTCAGTTTTGATCTTTCCCTTATCCCTTTACTGGCGAACCTGGCGATGGGTGGACACATCGTGCTGAACGCCAAAGAGGATATTCATAAAGAGAACTGGCTGGCGCGACTGAAGGCCAACGCGGTCTCCGCCTGGGTTTCTACCCCCTCTTTTGCTTACCAGCAGCTGCTTTCCCCGCAGTTCAACAGTGAGTATTTGCCTGCGCTCAACGTCTTTATCTTCATTGGTGAAGTGCTCAATAAGGCGCTGGTTAAACAGTTACGCCGCCGTTTCCCACAGGCCAAAATCATTAACTCCTATGGCCCAACGGAAGCGACTGTCGCGACAACCGTGGTTGAGATAACGGATGAGATCCTCAACAGCGACAGCGCCGTGCTGCCGGTGGGGGTCATGATGCCCGAAAGCAAAATGGAAATTTCTCCCGAGGGCGAGCTGATTATCTGGGGTAAAAACGTCATGCGCGGCTACCTCGGCCTGCCGCAGGAGAAAGCGGAAAAATTACTCCGTCGGGAAAATGAAGCGTTTCGCGGCTACCGGACCGGCGACCTGGGGTATGACGCAGGGCTCATCTATTGCCAGGGGCGCAACGATAGTCAGGTCAAGCTGAATGGCTACCGTATTGAAATCAACGAGATTGAAAACCGCCTGCTGGCCATGTCCGGCATCAGCGAAGCGGTGGTTCTGCCGCTGATGAAATCCTGCGGCAGCGTGCTGCGCATTGCCGCGTTTTGCGTGACGGAGCTGCCACCGGATGCGATTAAAACCTCGCTGTCGAAGGTGGTTCCGCACTACATGGTGCCTTCACAAATTATCGTAAAAGACGCTTTGCCGCTGAATCCTAACGGCAAAATTGACCGCAAGCTGCTGGACGCTTACGCCCGCACAAATTAATGACCCCAGGAAAAATTATGGAACAAGAAATTCTCGCCCTGTTCGAAAAAGTGTTATCCCGTAAGGTGGGCTTTCACGATGAACTGATTGAATCCGATATTCTCGACTCCATCCTGGCAGTCGATATGGTGCTGGAAGTGCAGGACGTTTATGGCTGTATGATCCCACCAACCGACGTGGCGACGGTGCTGAAAACCCCGGCGGACCTGGCCCGCTATATCGAAGAAAACCGCTAACCCGGCAGGCTCTGGAGGTATGCTCCAGAGCCCGTTTCATATCTATTGCCCAAATTACCTGCAAGCCTCCTGCCGTTGTCCAGCCATAATCCGGGTACAAAAAGTTATCTAAAGCACCATAATTGACAGGTGCTTAACCCTTTTGTCAGGAATTCATTATGCCGCCACGTACCGCCAGCGACCTCTATTCAGAAATGAAAAATATGTCCGTTGAAGAGCGGATCCGCTTCTTCTCCCTTTCGCTGGCGGAAATACACCGCGAACTGCAGGAAAGCATCAGCCAGATAGAGTCGATGAAGCAGGCGCTGGAAGAGAGTGAAGAGTACCATCGCCAGCTGGTTGAGACCGCACAGGACGCGGTGATCACCATCGATCACGCTGGGATCGTCGTGAACTGGAACCAGGCAGCAGAACGCATGTTCGGCTGGTCAGCCGAAGAAGCGACAGGCAACAGTCTTGGCGATATGATCGTGCCCGAGGAATTTCGCGAGCAGCACGCGCGCGGCCTGATGCGCTTTAAGGCCGCCCAGCCGTCGAATATTCTCAACCGCACTATCGAGATCGCTGCGCTACATCGCACCAAGGGCGAGTTCCCTATTGAGCTGTCGATATGGCCGCACCAGCAAGCGGGTAAGCAAATCTTTTCGGCATTCATCCGCGATATTACCGATCGCAAACAGCGTGAACATATCGCCTGGCTGCACGCCAACTTTGATGCCCTGACCGGGTTACCGAACCGGAGATTATTCGTTAACCGTCTTGAGCAGGCCATCACACAGGCTATCGCTAGCGACCGGGAAGTGGCGCTGCTGTTTATCGACCTCGACCGGTTTAAACCGGTGAACGATCTCCACGGCCATGCCGTCGGTGATGAATTGCTGCGGCTCGTCGCATTTCGTCTGCAAAGCGTACTGCGCGAAGGCGACACGGTTGCCCGCCTCGGCGGCGATGAGTTTGTCGCCCTGCTCCCCGATTTAACGACCAGCGATCCATTACCCCTGCAAACGGCGGAAAAGGTCAGCGCTGCACTGGCACAGTCATTTTTGATTAACGAGCTTGTGATTGCCATCTCCGGCAGTATCGGCATCGCACGCTTTCCTCATGACGCTGCCGATGCCGATACGTTGCTCAATAGCGCTGACAAGGCGATGTATACGCGTAAGCGGTCATCGCCGGGGGAACGCTGACGGGGTTGAGGAATGCCTTTAACCAAAATGAAACCAACCGCTTTAACTATTTCACCTACACTTTAGGGGTACTGTCGGTACGGGAAATAGAAAAAAGTCAACTTAATTAAGGCATTAATGATTCGCTGCGCGGTCAGCCGGCGATCGTTTTGTCTTTAACAGAGGAGTCTGCGGTATGGCATTCGTAACAACGAAAGACGGCGTCAACATTTACTACAAAGACTGGGGCCCTAAAGAGGCTCAGCCTATTGTCTTCCACCACGGCTGGCCGCTGAGTGCCGATGACTGGGATAACCAGATGCTCTTCTTCCTTGCGGAAGGCTATCGCGTTATCGCTATCGATCGCCGCGGTCATGGACGTTCGGATCAGGTGAGCGAAGGGCATGATATGGATCACTATGCGTCCGATGCGTCGGCCGTTGTTGAAAGCCTGGACTTACGCAATGCGGTGCACGTCGGCCACTCCACCGGCGGCGGCCAGGTCGCCCGCTACGTAGCCAGGTACGGCCAGCCGCAGGGGCGCGTCGCCAAAGCGGTGCTCGTGAGTTCCGTCCCGCCTCTGATGGTAAAAACGGACGCTAACCCCGGCGGAACGCCCGTCGAGGTTTTCGACGGCTTCCGCAAAGCGCTGGCGGCTAACCGCGCCCAGTTTTACCTCGACGTCGCCAGCGGTCCTTTCTACGGGTTTAATCGGGATGGGGCAGACGTTTCGCAGGGTACGATCCAGAACTGGTGGCGTCAGGGAATGATCGGCAGCGCCAAGGCCCACTATGAGGGGATCAAGGCGTTTTCAGAAACCGACCAGACTGAAGATTTGAAAACCATCACGATTCCCGTTCTGGTGATGCAGGGCGACGACGATCAGGTCGTGCCGTATAAGAACGCCGCCCTTCTGCAGGACAAACTGCTGGCGAACAGCGTACTGAAAATTTATCCGGGCTTCCCACACGGGATGCATACCACCCATGCGGATACCATTAACGCCGACATTCTGGCCTTTATCCGCTCATAGACGTTACGTTCAACGCCACCCTGGGGTGGCGTTGTTTATTACCTCTTAACGCTTCTGCGCAACCAGTTGGATCATGTTGAAATAGGCCCCGGCGCCCGCGTCCATAATGGGCACCATCATCTCCTGGGCTATCTCGCATTGCATAAACTCATCCCACGCCTGCTGGCAGGTGTCCATTTCCCGCACGGTGGTCAGAATCGCACCGGGCTCTTTTTCCCACAGCGCTTTCCACCAGCAGAGCGGATAGAAATACCACTCGGGGGTCCAGAAAGGTTTAACCACCTCCGGGAGATGCGTTTCGCTGTACTCTCCGATAAACCCGGGAACGGCAACCGCAATATGTCCTCCGGGTTTCAGGAAAGGTAGCAGCGTGCCCAGCATGGCGTCATTGTTGCCAAAGTATTGATAAGCATCCACGCTGACGATCAGGTCAAAGTAGTCATGCGCAAAAGGGATCGCTTTTGTGGCATCAACCAGAAGCGGAAAGATTTTCCCGTCCAGACCCCGTTCACTGAAGCGCGCCGCATTTTCACCCGGCGTAATCCACAGATCGGCGGCAAACACCGTGGCGTCATATTTTTCGGCGAGCAGGATAGAAGAGATCCCTTTCCCGCAGCCGAGATCGAGAATGCGCATCCCGGGAGTAATTTGCAGTTGAGCAACCAGCTCCTCGGTAAGCCGCATGGCGTTTGGGCCCATCATGGTGTCGAGCAAAAAAGCGCGGTCATAGCTATCTGTGTAAGGTGTATTCATCACTGCTCCTTAGCGATTATCCAGCTGGGCGCGAACGTTGTTCAGCCCGGTGGTGTTGATGCGGTAAGGCTGCCCGTTCACGGATCGGATCAGCTTTTTAGTACGGAGTTTTTTGAAGACGTTAAGCGTGCAGTCGCTCAGCACCACCCCTTCTCGGGTATAGCACTCAACGGACGTGATGCGGCCAGAACTGTCGCGGACGTGCACAATACGTCCACCTTTGGCGAGAACGTGTAAGGTACGTTGTTCCTGACGGGATAAATTCATACTGGAAAACCTGTGTAATCATCATGCGTAAAAACGAGCCCACACCCAAAGGTGCGTGCGTAAGGTTTAAGCGCAGCGATAACCAGTCCGTCCTGAAGAGGGCGGGAAACTGATTATCTGATGAAAACATTCTCCAGCATCAAAGCCTCGGTAAGAGATAAATAGGTATTTACGAGGTGAATGATAACGCCTGGTTTTTACAGGGGAATAGCGGGAGGTTAAAAGTGTGATCTGGATCGGTCCGTGAAATCGTCATTAGTCCCTTTTACTGCCAGACTGGGGCATCTTACTGAACGCTGACTGGAGCTTGTTAATGCCTGACTATACCGTGATTGAAACCGTCCCCGCTGCGGAGGACTTTTGCCGCCTGCGCGAAATCTCGGGTCTTAGCCCTCGCCCGCTGGAGGCGGCCCGAAAAGCGCTGCCCGGCAGCTGTTATGGCATGCATATTCTGTGTGAGGGTAAACCGGTGGGTATGGGGCGAATCGTGGGGGACGGTGCGTTGAATTTCGATATTGTCGACGTCGCCGTCGATCCCCTTCATCAGGGGAAAGGGCTCGGCAGAGCGATCATGGAAACGCTGGTTGCCTGGCTGGATGACCATGCCTGTAAAGGGGCGTACGTTTGTTTAATGGCAGATGTGCCCGAGCTTTATGCCAAATTTGGTTTTACGCTCGTTCGCCCGGCAAGCGAAGGAATGGCCAGAGTCTGGTGAAGGGGAAATCCGCGGTAGGACAAAAAGAAAAACCCCAGGTTCACGAGTAACCTGGGGTTTATATCTGGCGGAAGCGCAGAGATTCGAACTCTGGAACCCTTTCGGGTCGCCGGTTTTCAAGACCGGTGCCTTCAACCGCTCGGCCACACTTCCTAAGTGAGGCGAACTATAAACACCTCACCGCGCGCTGTAAAGAGTCGCACCATTCGTTCGCTGTAAAAATAGTCAAAACGTGTTTAATCGGTTGAACTGACGACACATCGACGATTTTATCAGCACAGGCTTAGTGCTTTTTAATGTACATGTCCTTCGTGAAATAGTACCCCAGCTTATCCGGCGTAAATCCGCCCACCCACGGTTTCACCAGGTGCGTACGCACGTAGTGATAAACCGGAATGGCCGGCACATCGCGTCCCAGCAGATCTTCCGCCTGCTGGTAGAACTTACCCCGTTCCTCGGCTGTTTTGGCTTTTGCAGCATTCACCAGCGCCCCGTCGTATTCCGGGTTGCTGTACTGGCTGGTATTTTCGCTGTCGCCGGTGCGGAAGTTGTTCAGGAAGGTCGCCGCGTCGTCATAATCGGCAATCCAGGCGTAGCGCACCGCATCGAAGTTGTGGGTATGCATGGTGTCCAGCATGGTTTTCCACTCCTGGTTCTGCAGCTTTGCCTCCACGCCAAGGTTTTTCTTCCACATGGAGCTGGCAGCAATGGCGATACGCTGGTGCGATTCAGAGGTGTTATAGAGCAGGTTGAAGCTCAGAGGATGGCTGGCGTTATACCCGGCCTCGTTCAGCAGCTTTTTCGCCTCAGCGATACGCTTGTCCAGCGGCCAGCTGGCGTAATCCGGGTTCTGTAGCTTAACGCCGCCGATATCCGGCTGGCTGATGAGCCACGCCGGGCGCTGCCCCTGCCCTAAGACTTTCCCGGCAATGATGTCTTTATCCAGCGCCATGTTCAGCGCCTTACGCACGCGCGCGTCGTTGAACGGCGGCCGGGTAGTATTGAATTCGTAGTAATAGGTCGCCAGCTGCGGAGAGACATCCAGCTGGCTGCCCAGGGTTTTCTTCAGCTGAGCAAACTGGTTAATCGGCACCGTATACACAATATCAATCTCGCCCGCTTTGAAGCGGTTCACGTCCGAGGCCTCGGACGTGATGGGCAGATAAGTGACCTTGTTAATCACGGTATGCGCGTTATCCCAGTAGCGCGGGTTACGTTCCGCCACGATGCGTTCGTTAACCACCCACTGCGACAGCTTGTACGCCCCACTGCTGACGAAATGCTCCGGCTTGGTCCACTTATCGCCGAAACGACCAATCAGCACTTTATCCACCGGCACCAGCGACGGGTGCGCCAGCATCGCGAGGAACGCGGCGTTTGGCTGGGTGAGCGTCACTTCCAGCGTGGTGTCGTTAATCGCTTTTACGCCCAGCGTGTCGGGCGCTTTTTTCCCCTGAGCGATATCGGCCGCGTTGACGATATGCATATTGCCCGGATAGCTCGCGTACGGCGAAGCGGTTTTCGGGTCAATCAGGCGCTGCCAGCTCCAGACCACATCTTCTGCGGTAATCGCCGTGCCGTCGCTCCAGGTGATGCCCGGGCGCAAATGGAACGTCCAGACGGTGTTGTCCTTGTTCTCCCATTTTTCTGCCAGCCTCGGCTGGACTTCGCCTGCCGGGGATACGCTCACCAGCCCTTCGAATAAATCACTGATAATATTGAATTCGACATCGCTTTCGACTTTGTGCGGGTCGAGCGAAGCCGGTTCACTGCCGTTATTCCTGACCAGCTCCTGCTTATCGGCCAGCGCGGTTCCTGCCGGCACGTTAGCCGCCCAGGCTGCCGTGCTGGCGCACAGGATCCCGGCGGTAAGTAAAGAGAGCGTAAAGTGCGTGCGTGCTTGTGGTTTCATTTCCTTCGCCTTATTGTCTGTTTTATGACGATCCGGAAATAACTCTTAGCGCCCGAACGGTAATAACGCAATATTTTTCAGTAACCTATAAGAGCTTGATCTGGTAAATACTTTTAAACCGCTGTTCATCCTGGTGAAATGAACTTTCGCAGAAGAAACCACCACCTCCGGCGCTAAGGTGCTGAGTAAAGATGGGTAAAACCACTTTGAGACTGACGCGCCGTTTCCTATTCTTTCCGTTAATTACATCTGTCATAAGAGAGTGACTCATGGATCGTATAATTACTTCTTCGCGCGACCGCACATCGCTACTCAGCACCCACAAGGTGCTGCGCAATACCTATTTCATGCTCAGCCTGACGCTGGCATTTTCAGCGATCACCGCAACCGCCAGCACCGTGCTGATGCTGCCATCCCCGGGGCTGATCCTGACGCTGGTGGGCATGTACGGTCTGATGTTCCTGACCTACAAAACCGCTGACAAACCGGTCGGTATTCTGTCTGCGTTTGCCTTCACCGGCTTCCTGGGCTACATCCTGGGGCCAATGCTGAACGCGTATCTGTCTGCCGGAATGGGCGACCTTATCGGTATGGCGCTGGGCGGTACCGCGCTGGTGTTCTTCTGCTGCTCGGCCTACGTGCTGACCACACGTAAGGACATGTCCTTCCTCGGCGGTATGCTAATGGCGGGTGTCGTGGTGGTGCTGGTGGGTATGGTGGCAAACATCTTCCTGCAGCTGCCGGCCCTGCATCTGGCGATTAGCGCCGTGTTTATTCTGATTTCTTCCGGCGCGATCCTGTTCGAAACCAGCAACATCATTCGCGGCGGTGAGACGAACTATATCCGCGCCACCGTGAGCCTGTACGTGTCGCTGTACAACATCTTCGTCAGCCTGTTGAGCATCCTGGGCTTCGCCAGCCGCGACTAAGCCGACCTGCTGAAACATTAAGGAGAATGCCGCTGGCATTCTCCTTTTTTTATGCCCTACTCACCCCGGCAAATATAGGTCGGGTATCGCCGGTCCTGTATTAGCCACACGGAAGGCGCGAGCTCAGAGATGGTCAGGTAGTAGCGTGCGGTCGGATACGCGAAGCTACCCCACTGTTCATCCGGCGTATTGTCATTGTGCCGCCGCCAGGTTTTGGTGTAGCTCAACACAATGACCTTATCATCGTCCCGCTGCTCCCAGGTAAAGTCCACATCCCGGTCAACGATCAAATTTTGCCCGCCGGCCCTTGCCGCGCCTTTATAGGTGGTCACTCCTGTTCCATCGCGATGAAAATAGAACTGGGCAACGGCATTGACCTTCACTTCACTGGCTTCTCCCTCATTGCGCGTAAAGTTAAATTCCGTGCCGCAGGCCAGCACATCCTTTTTAACCGCACAGCCGGAATAGTAAAACAGCGCCAGGGCACCACCGACCAGCGCACCGCCCAGCCCAAAAAGAAGTTTTATTTTCATTTTTGTGCCCCGCTTTTATAACGTATGGTCTTACACAGGCTGGATTGGCTGACCGGACAGGCGCCAATGAACACCTCATCTGCAGCGGAAAGAGAAAAACGGGCGCTGAAATAATAAATGTCGTACTCCTCGCGTTCGCACGCCACGTTACTGGCCTCCAGCCGCTCCGCTAACGTCGATAACACCAGCGGTCTTCCGTGATCGTTAATAATCCAGATGCTGCAACGCGCGATTTTATCCTTAACCGGCTTGAGTTTCGCCGGAACGAAAATCTCCTGCTGTCGGCTAAAATAGAGGGTCGCCCCCAGCGCAGCGACGATCAATACGGCCACAATCGCCCATTTTTTCATGGACGCGCGTCGAGGCTTTACCTCATGCGGTACGGACGAGGGATGAGGAGCGGTGGATTTATTTTCTCCGGGCTGAAAAATCACATCGGCCTCAAAACGAAACCCGTAACGGGGCACGGTCACGATAAATTCGTGCCCTTCTCCCAGTGACTGGAAGCTTTTACGTAATTCGCTAACCGCTTTATTAAGGTTATTTCCCGATGGCGTAAAGCCAAATTCCTCCCACACCCGAGCGATCAATTCCTCCCGACTCAGGTCGCGTCCTTTGTGTTTAATAAATTCCTGCAAAAGCCGAACGGCTGGCGCCGAAAGCGTTAATACAGTTTCTGGTTGTCCAACAAGACTTATTGCATGTGCTTCAGGATCGAATAACAACGAATTATTGCATATAAAAAACATCTTTTATTCTCGGCTGTTACCGCATGCTTTTTTATCCCTGGTACATCGACATGAAAAACGCCTCCTGAACTGCTTATTTTTTCATCAGAAGGAATTTTCTTCCCATCCCTGGCCGCGGTATTTTCGCTTAACTATACAACCTTAATGCCAGAAAATCAGGATAAAAAACTGTATTTAACGAGTTAATTAATACAAATTTTCACAAACTGCTGTTCTGGTTAAAGTTTCCCTGCCCTGAAGCGATACGAAAGCAGACGGTGACCTGGTGTTAACGCGCCGCCGAAGAACTCAGAGCAGGCAGACTGAATGTGAAACAGAAAAATAGAGTGAACGTGAAAACAGCCTTTTATGTCGCCGCGCTGTCATTGCCATTTTTCTCAGAAATGACACTGGCCAATATGAGCGTGTACCCCATGGAACTTAACGTGGATAAGTCCGGTGCGGCGCAAATTAAGGTGGCTTCGAAAACGGATGATATTCAGTTCATTCGGGTGAGGCAAAAGAAAATTCTTAATCCCGGCACCGCCCAGGAAAAAGAGATTGATGTGGCCTCGTGGAAAGAAGGCGGCGTTGTTGTCACGCCCGAAAAATTTGCCCTTGCGGCAGGCGCAATGCGCGTGGTGCGCCTGGTATCGCTAACGCCACCGGAAAAAGAGACCACCTGGCGCGTCTATTTTGAAGGGGTTAAGCAACCTGACAGCATTATTCCGGGCAAGGCAGAAAACCCTGCAGCGACGGCGACGCTGGGGGTCAATGTCATTTGGGGTGCCTTGATCCACCTTGCGCCAGAAAAAAGCGTGGTTTCACTGTCGATTGACCCTCTCAGGGGAACGATTAAAAACAACGGCTCGCTGCGGGTGCCGCTGAGAGAGATTGGTATTTGTGATGCAAATTCATCGTGTAAATGGATTAAAGAGGACGCGACGATTTATCCGGACACCGAACGGAAATTAAAAACGCTCACGGCGATACACGGCCAGAAATATAAATTCCGCTACTTCAACTGGGTGAATAAAACCGCTGAAGAAGCTGATTTACCCGTCGTGCAATAACACGACGTCACTGTAAAACCCCATGTGGGTTGTTTAAAGAGCCAGGGTGCTCATTTGTAAATATGGAGATATCAATGCGTAAGTATTTTAAACCCCTGATGATTGTTGCCGCGATGACCACGTCCTTTAGCGCGCTGGCAATTCAAAAAGACATTACCGTTAACGCCAGCGTTGATTCACAGCTGGATATGACCCAGGCCGATAACACCCCGCTGCCGGCAAGCATCGATATGCAGTACCTGCCGGGTCGTGGTCTGGAAAGCTACCGCCTGAATACCAAGGTATGGTCTAACTCCGCCACCAGCAACGTGAAAGTCCGTCTGGTTAGCGCAGCGCAGCTGGCGAACGCCGACGGCGCTGAGACCATCCCTATGACGGTGAAGCTGGGCGATAAAACCCTCACCACCGCAGATGTTGAATATACCGGTACTGAACTCTTCCCGGGGAGCATTGAAAACGGCTCAGCGGTACTGCCGCTGACCATTTCTCAGACCACCAAAGGCATTCTGAAAACAGGTCAGTACAGCGGCGTAGTCAGCCTGATGCTGACGCAGGCGACCACCACGGAAGGCGGTGCATAACACCACAGCACCTAAGGAATAACGTCAGAGGGTGCCCACCCTCTGACGTCAGGATGATGTCGAGGCTCGTTCATGGCGTTTCACAGAAATACTCTCCTCTTTGTTGCTTTGTTACCCGCATCCATCCAACTCGCCTGTGCCGGGATGGCCGTCCCGCCAGGTTTTGAAGATCTGGCGAAAACGCAGCGCCTGTGGACAGAGGTGAACCTCTACGGCGAGTCGCTTGGCCTTTTTGAAACGGATATTACGCTTGAAACGGTGAGCTTTGTCGCGCCTGACACCGTGGTTGCGGCCATCAAACGCCGCTTCAATGACGATCCTGCCCTCGTTGCCACCGTGTCGGCCGCGCTGGCCGTTCCGCTTGCCCGTAACGGCAACCTGGCGTGCAGCAGCAACGGCTCCGCAGCGGGATGCGATTACATAGATACCGACCGCGCGGCCATTATCTATGACGAGAATAACGCCCGCATTGGCCTGTTTCTGGACAAGAAATTTCTGCCTAAGCCGACATCGGACAACCAGTGGTATCAGCCCACGCAGGACACCGAAAATGCGCTGATCCATCAGCAGAATATTAATTTTGTTGCCGACAGGGATTATCAGTCAGCCACCGTGCAGGGCAATGGCGCGCTGGCGCTCACGCAGGACGGCTATGTTAACCTCGACTGGACGTGGCTGGGGCAGCGTTCAAGGCACCAGCAGGAACAGGAGATCACCGTCAACAACGCCTGGTTCCGCCAGGATATTCTGCGTCAGTACTACGTCCAGGCCGGCGAGATGGATACCCGCGATCTGTTCAGTAATGCCGGCGGAAATATCAACCTCAGCCAGCTGCCGCTGGGCAAGATTCGCGGTCTGCGCACGGGTTCTACGCGGGCGTGGATCAATCCGGTGCAGCAGTCGAAGGGAACCCCTGTCACCGTGCTGCTGTCCCATGACGCGCGTATTGACGCCCGCCGGGGCAATCAGCTGCTGGCGAGCTTCTACCTGAATGCCGGGGCGCAAACCCTGGACACGCGCTCGTTCCCGGACGGGAGCTACACCGTGACGCTCTCCATCTATGAAAATAACCGGCTGACGCGCACCGAGCAGGTGCCGTTTACCCGAACCGGCATTACGCCATTCGACCGCGTCGAGTGGTTCCTGCAGGCGGGCGAAACCGACAATAGCGATCGGAACGAAGAACGCAGCGCGGTTGCGCAGGCGGGCGTACGTGTGCCCGTCACCCCGACGCTGGCGCTGACCAGCGGCGCAACGTTCAAGAAAAACCAGCATTTTCTGGAGAATGCGCTCGACTGGAGCCGGGGCTTCAACGCGGGCCCGATCGACGGCGTGCTGAGTACCCGGTTTAGCTACCTTTACGGCAGCGAAGGTCAACGCGGCAATATTCAGCAAATCAGCTACAACGACGGTTTTTCACTGAGCCTTTATCGCAACGCGCTCTCAGCGGAAAACTGCAACACCCAAAGCGCGGGCTTTGACGCCGTGAACGGCTGTTATCGCACCCTCTCGGTGATGTTCTCCGTTCCTGTTGGTTCCTGGTATGCGAGCCTGGGGTATTCGGATAACCGCAACGAAGGACGGTACGTTTCGCGTCGGGAGCTGCCGGACAGCGACGATCGCCACGATGCGGGTTTGCCGTGGGAATCGGTCTATATGTCCCGCACGCGCACGCGCGCCTGGCAGGGTGGGCTGAGCAACGCGTTTAGCACCCATGGGCTGAATATTAACAGCAGCATTAACCTGTTCATGCGTAACGATGACTCCCGGGAAGGCAGGGATAAAGGCGGCTACCTGAGCGTGAGCCTGTCCATGGCGCATAACCGTCAGGGCGATGCGTCAAGCTATACCTCTCTGGGCGCAACGTGGCAGCACCAGCAGCGCGAAAAAAATCAGCTGAGCTACAACGTGGCGCATAACTGGTACGCCGATGCGCGCGGGGAAAATGAGTATGGCCTGAGCGCGTCGGGCATTAACAGCGATTCGCTGAACGCTTCAGCCTATACGCGCCAGGGCGGACGATACGGCAACGGCAGCCTGACCGTGAGCGATGCCTGGGATCGGCAGGACAACCGCCACACCCTGAGCAGCAGCGGAAACTACAGCTCGACCCTTGCGCTCTCGCGCTCTGGCCTGTGGCTGGGCCGCTGGAGCGACGGTCGTCCCGCTTCAGCCGTCGCGGTTAACGTTGCCACACCGGAAGATACCCAGGACTCGGGCGTCGCCGTGTCGCTGGATAACAGCGGCAGCGCAGACATTCCGGGCAACAGCCGCGCGCTTTTCGCCGTACCGGGCTATCAGCAGACAACATTGACGATAAACGAATCGCTGGATGTCTCACGGGGAGCCAGCAGTGAAATTACGCAGGGCTCAGGCAGCAGAACGCTGTTTATGGTGCCGGGCAAACTGCTGCGTCGGGACGTACAAACCACCGCCAGCTACACCTGGCTCGGCCAGCTAACCGACGAGCGTCATTTGCCGTTTATCGGCGGCGTGCCGCTGAACGTGAACGGCTGGAGCGACCTTGGCAACGGCGGGTTTAGCGCCCAAAGCGACGCCCTGCTGCATAACCTCTACCTGGTGCGTCAGCAGCAGTTTTATCAGTGCGCGCTGAACGTGAAGAGTATGCGCGACGTCGTGCGCTACGTCGGGTCGATCCCCTGCCGGGAATTAACCTTCTCTGCCCTGCCGGATGCCGTCCAGCAGCAGGCGCAGCTGATGCTGGCCGGACGAACGACCCCAGCCAGCCCGACAGCCATGAACGCCGACAACCTCGTGAAAGGGAAATGATGTGATTAAGTACCTCTTTATTTTACTATTTTTAAGCCTGTGGGCCGGCCAGACGCTGGCGGGCGCCCCCGCGGGACGCAACACCAGCGCAGGGATCAGCTTCGACCGCACGGCACCGCCTGCGCGTTTTGATATCTGGCTTCATGAATCGGGTGGCTATGACGCCGCCGACCCGCAAAAGTGGGGGCGTAATACCCTGACCTGTCAGTCCCGGACCGACACCACGTACGGGGCCTGCATGAACGCCCCGGTCTGGTTCTCGGCGAACCCGGCCGCGCCCTATGCCATCAATTTACGTTTTACGCATTCCCTCACCGGCAAGACGGTGGATATCAAGGTTTATGGCGATCACTACATGTTTATCAACAACAGAGTGTTCACCTTTGCGAGCTTTGTCACGGGAGGGACGGCGGACATTCCGAACTGGAACAGAGAGCCCTACTTCGATTTCTATATCGTGAAAAGCGAGCTGGATAAGCTCGCCCTGCCGGGGATCTGGACCGCAACGCTGAAGCAGGACTTGCGTCAGTGGGGGAGCGCCGACTGCGGCGGGAACTTCAATGACGTGAATGTCGGCTGTCCTGGCTATCTCACCATCGCCAGGTGGCAGGCAAATATTCGCATTGAGGTGGTCGATCCGGGTAATCAGCAGATCTATCTGCCGGCCTTTCCGCACTCAACGCCCGTCGTTAACCTCAACCTGACCAACTTCCCGGGGCGTCCCGGGGGCAGCGAGATCCAGGGGGAAAACTCGCTGGATATGTGTCTGTACGACGGCAAGAACAGTACCAGCACCCGCGCCTATCTTCGGTTTGAGGATGACGGACTCCCCTCAGTGGATCGTGCCGAAGGCGCGTTTTCTATCAGGCGGCGCGGTGGAAGCCAGACCGACGCGCGGGATCGACTCGATTATCGGGTCTCCGTCACTAATCCCATCACAGGCGCAACCGAAACCGTCGCGAACGGTAAAACCCTGGTCTGGCAAGGTACCAACGATCCGCAGTATCTGCGCCAGGTCGTGCTGCCCGGCGGGCGCGAGAGCGTACTGTGCATTCCTGCACCTATTATTCTGAAAACCCCTGCGTTTGCCGCCAGCAGCAAAAACGCGGGTGACTATACCGGCACGCTGCGCGTTATCTATACGCCCAGCACGTTATAACGAGGTCATCGTGAGTTACGCCATTCTCGACAATAATCGATTTTACGCCGAGGGGTTGCGCTATGCGCTGCTGCGTCGGGGCGTTCAGTTAGAGATCCAAAGCGACACCGTAAAATGGCAGCCAGCGCTGCTTACCCGTCGCGTGCTTGTCATCCGCTGCCGCTTTTCCGTAGCGGCAACGCATCAGTCGCTGATCAACATTTTGCTCAGGCTGGAAGCCGCCCGCTGGAAAGGGAGCCTTTATCTGGTGTGCAACGAAAAGGGATGGGCGCTGGCGACGCATTTACGCAAGCGTTTCGGTACGTTAACCCTTTATATCATCGATGACAGGATCGCCGTTGCGGATGCGGCATATCTGCTGGCCAAAGAGCCTCGCCGCGTTCGAAGCCTGGACTGCTGCCTTACCGTGCCTGAATTCAACGTGCTCGATCTCATGCTGACGGGGTTGCCGGTACGCCACATTGCCATCGTGACGCACATGTCAGAGAAACAGGTTTCATCCCATAAGTGCAACGCGCTGAAGAAGCTCAACGCCAACAATCTGCTGCAGCTGCTCCTGTAGGCCACGGTTTATCCTGAGGCCGCTTTTTTGCTACACTGTCGCCGATTTTTTCACACACGACAGAAGACTATGTTCATTTTTGCAGGCCAGGAAATTGAGACCGATAGCGAAGGCTATCTGAAAGATACGACGCTCTGGAGCGAACCGCTGGCGGAGAAAATTGCGGAAAACGAAGGGATTGCCCTTTCGCCCGAACACTGGGAAGTGGTGCGTTTTGTCCGTGAGTTCTATCTTGAATTCAACACATCTCCGGCCATCCGCATGCTGGTCAAAGCGATGGCCAATAAGTTCGGTGAAGAGAAAGGCAACAGCCGCTATCTCTATCGTCTGTTCCCTAAGGGTCCGGCAAAACAGGCCACCAAGATTGCCGGCCTGCCTAAGCCGGTGAAGTGTATTTAATAGCGAATACCGAAGTTCATGTATTCCCGACCGGGTTGATGCGGTTCCGTGAGGACTTTATCAACCCGGGCGCTGCGCGGCCCACCCGCTTTCAGCCACGCCACCAGCTTGTCGACCTGCTCCGCTTCGCCACAGGCGACCACCTCAACGCTGCCGTCATCCATGTTTCGCGCATATCCCGTTAGTCCAAGCTCAATTGCTTCGCGCTGGGTGCTGTAGCGAAATCCGACCCCCTGAACGACGCCGTGAACCCAGGCGATGGTGCAGACTTTAGACATATTTCTTCTCCTTAACGTAGCGCTTTCGGCAAACAGCCATAGTGTTGCCGGAAACGGGCGGTGAAACGAGAGCTGGAAAGATACCCACATTGTAATGCGATTTCGCCAATCGGTAATCGGGTTGACTGCAGCTGCGACAAAGCAACGGCCATTCTCACCTCCTCCACAATCTGGCGAAAACTCTGCGACTCTTCACGTAGCCGTCTACGCAGCGTCGGCACGCTCAGGGCCAGACGGCTGGCGACATCCTGCGCGGTCCAGGCTCTGGCGGGCGACAGCATAATGAACTGCCGCACCTGCTCGGTCAGGTTATTGTTTCGCTCAATAAGCAGCGGGCCTGCCGCGCCGTCATGCAGCAGTGCCAGCAAAAGCCCGAAGGCCTGATGCTTTTGCAGCGCCTCCGGTAAATCCTGACGCACGGCATGCAGCAGGTTATCCCACATAAACGCCAGCCCCTCGCTCAGCGGGGCGCAGAGCGAATGCAGCGTCGTGCGCGGCCAGGATTTCAGGTAATGCGCTTTGAACTCGGCAACAATTTCCGGCGATAACATCAGCAAGTCCGAGTGAAACAGACCGTTTGCAGGCTGGTTGATAATCTCCATCGCCGTATTGGCAGGGATAATGATGAGCTCATCCCGGGTTGCCACCAGGCGGTTGTCGTCCTGCACAATCACCTTACTGCCGTGAGTGATATGACAAATCGCCGGAAAAAAGAGTTTAACCTGGTGCAGGCGATGCATTTTGCTGGCACTCACTTCACCCGCCGTGAGATGTTTATGTCGAAAATGAAACTCCTGCACCCCGCCATCCTTATCTGCTGTAGGTTGCTGTAAACTGAGCCTTTGCCAGAACGTGACTATTGAGCATAAAGCCGACCAGCGCGCCGCTGGCATTTTTATCGACGGGCAGTTTATCCACGTCCAGCGCCCAGACGGTAATCTGATAGCGGTGAGGCTTATCCCCTGCGGGGGGACATGCGCCACCGAATCCAGAATAACCGAAATCATTACGCCCCTGCACAACGCCTGGGGGTAATTTTTCGCCGTTCGGGTTACCCGCATCAGCGGGCAGCGTCTGCGTCTTCGCGGGAATGTTGGCTACGGTCCAGTGCCACCAGCCGCTGCCGGTAGGCGCATCCGGGTCATAGACCGTGACGGCAAAACTTTTCGTACCGGCGGGCGGATTGGTCCATGCCAGCTGCGGTGAGGTATTCCCACCGTGGCAGCCAAATCCCTCAAACACCTGCCGTTGCGCTAACCGCCGTTCGCCGGAAATATCCTGACTGGTCATGCTGAAAGGCGTTGCGGCTAAAACCTGAAAACTCATCGCCGCCAGAGCGGCTATTGCGATTACACTGCGTTTTTTCATGGGGGTTTCCTTTGCTGAACCGGAAGCCCACTGTATATCCCGCCGCAGTACCGTAATGTGCCTAAGCGATTTGATTTTGTGCCGAAACGCTCAACGGCATCCGCAGATGATTGCGCCTTGCTGAATGTGGTAATCTACGCGCCATTTCCTGAAATCGACAGAACAGCAAATTATGAGTGTACGTTTAGTGTTAGCCAAAGGGCGCGAGAAGTCATTACTGCGCCGTCATCCCTGGGTCTTTTCCGGCGCGGTTGCCCGTATGGAAGGCAAAGCCAGCCTCGGTGAAACCATTGATATCGTTGACCATCAGGGGAAATGGTTAGCGCGAGGCGCTTACTCGCCAGCGTCCCAGATCCGTGCCCGCGTCTGGACCTTCGATAAAGATGAAACCATCGATATCGACTTCTTCGTTCGCCGCCTGCAGCAGGCGCAGCAGTGGCGCGAGTGGCTGGCAAAACGCGACGGGCTGGACAGCTACCGCCTGATTGCCGGTGAGTCCGACGGTCTGCCGGGCGTCACCATTGACCGCTTCGGTCACTTCCTGGTGCTGCAGCTTCTGAGCGCCGGGGCGGAGTATCAGCGTGCCGCGCTAATTAGCGCGCTGCAAACCCTGTTCCCGCAGTGCGCCATTTACGACCGCAGCGATGTGGCGGTGCGCAAAAAAGAGGGCATGGAGCTGACGCAAGGCCCTGTGACCGGCGAACTGCCGCCTGCCCTGCTGCCGATTGAAGAGCACGGCATGAAGCTGCTGGTGGATATTCAGGGCGGGCATAAGACGGGTTATTACCTCGACCAGCGCGACAGCCGTCTGGCTACGCGTCAGTACGTTGCCGACAAACGCGTGCTGAACTGCTTCTCCTATACCGGCGGTTTCGCCGTTTCAGCGCTGATGGGCGGCTGTGCCCAGGTTGTCAGCGTGGACACCTCGCAGGAAGCGCTGGACGTGGCAAAACAGAACGTCGAGCTCAACAAGCTGGACTTGAGCAAAGCCGAATTTGTTCGCGATGACGTCTTCAAGCTGCTGCGTAAATATCGCGATGGGGGCGAGAAGTTCGACGTCATTGTGATGGATCCGCCAAAGTTTGTGGAAAACAAAAGCCAGCTGATGGGCGCCTGCCGCGGGTACAAAGACATCAACATGCTGGCCATCCAGCTGCTGAACCCGGGCGGGGTTCTGCTTACCTTCTCCTGCTCCGGCCTGATGACCACAGATTTATTTCAGAAAATCATCGCCGATGCCGCAATAGATGCTGGCCGTGATGTACAATTTATAGAGCAGTTCCGTCAGGCCGCCGATCACCCGGTGATTGCTACCTACCCGGAAGGGCTCTATCTGAAAGGGTTTGCCTGTCGCGTCATGTAACTTGAAAAGAGAAATATTGCCCGCACATAACGTGTAAGTCGTATTTCCCGGGAGGTGACTATGATTGCCAGCAAATTCGGTATCGGCCAGCAGGTCCGCCACACTTTGCTAGGGTATTTGGGTGTGGTCGTGGATATCGACCCGGAGTATTCCCTTGATGAACCGTCAGCAGACGAGCTGGCGGTGAACGCAGAGCTTCGCGCTGCGCCCTGGTACCATGTGGTGATGGAAGGTGATGATGGACAGCCCGTCCACACCTATCTGGCCGAAGCGCAGCTGAGTAGCGAGCTGCAGGAAGAGCATCCGGAGCAACCCACGATGGATGAACTTGCTCAGACTATCCGCAAACAGTTACAGGCCCCGCGCCTGCGCAACTAAGCGTGTAAAAAAAGCCCGATGAACGGGCTTTTTTTTATTACTTCGCCAGCCCCAGACGGGGGATATCGATCGCCGGACAGCGATCCATGACGACGTTCAACCCCGCATCCCGCGCCAGCACGGCGGCCTGTTCGTTAATTACGCCCAGCTGCATCCACAGCGTTTTCGCGCCTACAGCAATCGCGTCCTGCGCCACTTCCCATGCCGCCTCGGAATTGCGGAAGACATCGACCATATCAATTTTTTCCGGCACCTCAGCGAGCGTGGCGTAACCCTGCTGGCCCAGTAAGGTTTTCCCCGCCACTTTTGGCGACACCGGGATAACGTGATAACCCTGATCGAGAAGGTATTTCATCACCCGATAGCTTGGACGATCGGGTTTGTCGCTCGCGCCCACCAGCGCAATGGTGCGCGTGGATGTCAGAATCTCGGCAATATCGTTCTCTTTCATGGTTTTTCTCCTGGCTTTTTTAAAAGTGTACGCCAAACCGCAGATCTCAACCATCCATCCCATACAGATGTATGAGGGCAAAACGGCGAAATATGTCTATATGTTAGTAAACGTGATTATCGAAAAATTTAGATACATTAATGCGGCGACAGGATTTCTGACAGGAGCCTTCTATGAAAACCGGTATTGCCACTGCTCTGATTGCGTTAGTGATGCCGGTCTGCGTTTTTGCTACCACGCTTCGGCTCTCTACCGACATCGATCTCCTTGTATTGGATGGAAAAAAGGTCTCCAGCTCGTTATTGCGCGGTGCAGACAGCATTGAGCTGGATAACGGGCCGCATCAGCTGGTATTCCGGGTAGAAAAATCGATCGGGCTGGCTAATCGTGAGCAAAGGATATATATCTCCCCACCGCTGATTGTCAGCTTTAATACCCGGCAAATCAGTCAGGTGAACATTACCCTGCCTCGCCTTGAAACGGAGAAAGAGTCTGCGGCCTTTGACGCCGCGCCGCGCGTTGAGCTGCTGGATGGCGATGCAATGCCGATACCGGTAAAGCTGGATATTCTGGCGTTGACGACCTCACCGAAAGGCGTGGATTACGAGGCCGCGACACAGTCCTACAACAAAGCGGGTAAACGCGCCTCGCTTCCGCAGTTTGCCACCATGATGGCTGACGACAGTACGCTGCTATCCGGCGTGTCTGAGCTGGACGTCATTCCTCCCCAGTCCCAGACCCTGACGGAACAGCGCCTCAAATTCTGGTTCCAGCAGGCCGATCCCGACACGCGAGCCCGGTTTTTACAGTGGGCAAAACAACAACCTTCATCATAAACCACATTTTTTACGCCTTACTCTTGCAGCGTCAGACGGTTCCCGTCATCGTGTAGTCAGTTAACCTGATGGATATGATTATGGAACTGACAACACGCACGCTGCCGGAGCGCAAACACATTGCTCTGGTTGCGCACGATCATTGTAAACAAATGCTGCTTAACTGGGTTCGCCGCCATCAGTCTTCGCTGGAAAAGCACGCCCTGTCGGCGACAGGCACAACCGGTAACCTGATCCAGCGCGAAACGGGTCTGGAGGTGAATGCGATGCTGAGCGGCCCGATGGGCGGCGATCAGCAGGTAGGCGCGCAGATTTCCGAAGGAAAGATTGATGTGCTGATCTTCTTCTGGGACCCGCTGAACGCGGTGCCGCACGATCCGGATGTCAAAGCGCTGCTGCGCCTGGCGACGGTATGGAATATCCCGGTGGCGACGAACCTGTCGACGGCGGATTTCATCATCGAATCGCCGCAGTTCAACTCACCGGTTGATATTCTGATTCCGGACTATCAGCGCTATCTTTCCGACAGACTGAAGTAGCTTTTTTGCCGGGTGGCGGCTACGCCTTACCCGGCCTACAAAATCTTGCCTGACGTCGTTATGGTTTACGCGCCACCGGCACATCAATACTCTTCAGAATATCGACGAATACGGAAGGCTCCTCTTTATTGAACAGCAGCCACACGCGATGCCGCGCGCGGGTCATTGCTACATACAGCAAACGCCGCTCTTCGGCATCCGGGAAGTCTTCCGGCTCCGGCAGCAGGGCCTGCTCCATGACCGATTCACGGGCCGGAGCCGGGAAACCGTCGCTCCCCTCTTTCAGTCCCAGCACAATGACATAGTCGGCCTGCTGCCCTTTGCTGGCGTGAATGGTCATAAACTCAAGCTGCAGCTTCGGCCAGCGGGTGGCGGCTTTTTCCAGCGCCGCGGGTTTGAGGTGATGATAACGCGCCAGCACCAGGATACGTTCATCAGGCTTCGCATAGCCGCTAAGCTTGTCCAGCAGCGGCTCCAGCTGGTCATCCGCCAGCAGGGTGACGGCTTTTTTATCCCCCGGCCGCAGGCTATTGAGCGGCTTTGCCAGCTGATGCGGGTTCTGCTGGATAAAGCGGTTGGCGATTTCCCCAATCCGTGAGTTGAAGCGGTAGGTGGTATCCAGATCGCTGCGATCCCCTTCGCCAAAATAGTGGTGAAACGCGGTCGTCAGGGAGAGCTGCGCCCCGCTGAAGCGATAGATGGCCTGCCAGTCGTCCCCCACCGCAAACAGCGACGTATGTTTATTTTGCGCCCGCAGCGCCGAGAGCAATGCGGCACGCTGCGGAGAGATATCCTGGAACTCATCCACCAGAATATGTTTCCACGGGCTGACAAAACGCCCCTTCTCAAGAATGATAATGGCCTGATGGATCAAACCGGAGAAATCAACGGCATTTTCCGCTTTCAGCGCGGTTTTCCAGGCCTTCAGCAGCGGTGCCATCAGCTTGACCCGCTTCGAAAACAGATCGCGGATCTCCTCCGGTGCGCCCTCAATCATCTCCGCCTGCGATCCGCCGTGCATTCGCATCAGACTCACCCAGCGGTCAAGCCGCGAGCCCAGCCGACGCGCCAGCTTGTCATCCTGCCAGAAGCTGCCCTCTGGCACCTCCCAGCTAAGCTCCTCCTCCAGCCACTGGCGCCATCCTTTCGCCTGCGCCTTTTTCTCACTGCACTGCTGGCGCCACGTTTTGATAAACAGAGCCTGCCGCGCCTGCGTGTCATTTTCCAGCTTACTGATGGAAGGCACTTTTTTACTGCCCTGCTGAATAATGTGCAGCGCAAGCGCGTGGAAGGTCCTGGCGGTGATATCCCGGGTGTGCAGGCGTTCCTGGATACGTTCGTCCATCTCCTGGGCTGCCTTGCGGCCAAAGGCCAGAAGCAGGATTTGATCGGCGACCGCTTCCCCGGTCGTCAGCAGCCAGCCTGCACGCGCCACCAGCACCGACGTTTTACCGCTACCGGCGCCCGCAAGCACCAGCAGGGATTGCTCGCCGTTAACCACCGCGCGCGCCTGGGCCGGATTAAGCGGTGAAGATTCCACCGTACTGAAAAAATCGGCGTAGCGGGTGAGCATAGCGTCCGTCCACGCCTGGTTATGGGCAAGCCGGCTTTTATCCTTGTCATTCAGCCACGCCTGACACTGCCGCCAGGCGTCGCGACAATTGTCAAACTCATCGAGACGCGTCACCGATATCGGCAGCGCCGCGAGCGCCTGCCTGATTTTTTGCTGTAACCCGGCGGTCTGCTGGCGGGTCAGCCACGCGTGCTGCGCGTTGCTTTGCGCGATATCGTCCAGCACCTGCTGCAGCACCTGGGCGGCAATTACGCTCATGTCCTGGCTCCACTGCTGCCAGAGCGCGTTCAGGTGGTGATGAAAACGCTGGGTTTCCGCCCACTCGGTGCCGTGAAGACGCACGACTTTATCGTCAGGCAGAACGAACTCCAGCTCGCCCCACACCAGCCCGCGTTTGCAGTGGATAGCCAGAAGCTGATTAAACGGAATAAGGTATTCGTGGCGTTCTCCGGAGACTTTCACCCCGGCATTAAGGAGAACAACCCTGTCGTAAGGGTGTTGCGCCAGGCGTTTGCCTAACGAAGTTGCTTTCAGTTCCATGTCCCGCCAAATCCACGAAGAGATAATTTACCTGACAGTTTAACTGCCAGTTTTAAGGTGCTCCAGCCTAAAAAAACGTTACAATCATTGGGCGTTAATTTTATCGAAAGGAAGTGAGGGTTTATGCGTACCGTTCTGAATGTGTTGAATTTTGTGCTGGGCGGTTTTGCCACCACCCTTTCCTGGCTTTTTGCCACGCTGGTGAGCATCGTCCTGATTTTCACGCTTCCCCTGACCCGTTCCTGCTGGGAAATCACAAAACTCTCCTTGATCCCCTACGGGAATGAAGCCATCCACGTTGACGAGCTGAATCCGGAGAGCAAAAACGCCTTGATGAACACGGGCGGGACCCTGCTGAACATTCTTTGGCTGATTTTCTTCGGCTGGTGGCTGTGCATCATGCATATTTTTGCGGGTATTGCGCAGTGCATCACGATTATTGGCATTCCGGTGGGGATCGCGAACTTTAAGATCGCCGCTATCGCTCTTTGGCCCGTCGGGCGCAGGGTTGTTCCGGTAGAAGTGGCTCAGGCGGCGCGTGAAGCAAACGCGCGTCGTCGTTTTCAGTAAATAAGGACTGGCCGCGTTTATGCTAAGCCCACTGCTTCGCCGTTATACCTGGAATAGCACCTGGCTTTATAACGTCAGGATATTTATCGCGCTTTGCGGCACGGTTGCCCTGCCCTGGTGGCTGAATGATGTCAAACTCACCATTCCGCTTACGCTGGGGGTGGTGGCCGGGGCGCTTGCGGACCTGGACGATCGTCTGGCCGGGCGTTTACGTAACCTGGTCATTACGCTCATCTGCTTTTTTATTGCGTCAGCTTCCGTTGAGCTGCTTTTCCCGTGGCCCTGGCTGTTTGCCCTGGGTCTTACGCTCTCAACCAGCGGGTTTATTTTGCTGGGCGGCCTTGGGCAGCGCTATGCCACCATCGCGTTTGGCGCATTGCTGATCGCCATCTACACCATGCTGGGCGTGTCCCTTTACGACCAGTGGTACCAGCAGCCGGTTCTGCTGTTGCTGGGCGCCATCTGGTATAACCTGCTGACGTTAACCGGTCATCTTATCTTCCCGGTTCGCCCCCTGCAGGATAACCTTGCCCGCAGCTTTGAGCAGCTAGCCCACTATCTGGAACTGAAGTCCCGGCTGTTCGACCCGGATATCGAAGAGGAAAGCCAGGCGCCGCTCTACGATCTGGCGCTGGCAAACGGTCAACTGGTCGCCACCCTTAACCAGACAAAAGCCTCTCTGCTTACCCGTCTGCGCGGCGATCGCGGTCAGCGCGGAACGCGACGGACCCTACACTACTATTTTGCCGCGCAGGACATTCATGAACGCGCCAGCTCCTCACACGTTCAGTATGCCGCCCTGCGCGAGAAGTTCCGCTACAGCGACGTGATGTTCCGCTTCCAGCGCCTGCTGTCCATGCAGTCCCAAGCATGCCAGCAGCTCTCGCGCTCCATTCTGCTGCGCACGCCCTATCAGCATGACCCGCGCTTTGAACGCGTATTTAGCCATCTTGATGCGGCACTCGACCGCGTTCAGGCCAGCGGAACGTCGCCGGAGAACATCAAAGCACTTGGGTTTCTGCTCAATAACCTGCGGGCGATTGATGCTCAGCTGGCGACCATTGAGTCCGAGCAGGCAATGGCGCTTCCGGGCAGCGAGGTGGACAATCAGCTTGCTGATGACAGCGTGCACAGCGTTAGCGATATGTGGCTACGGCTGAGCCGCAACTTTACGCCGGAGTCGGCTCTTTTTCGTCACGCGGTGAGAATGTCACTGGTGCTGTGCGTGGGTTATGCCTTTATTCAGATAACCGGGCTGCATCACGGCTACTGGATCCTGTTGACCAGCCTGTTCGTCTGCCAGCCGAACTATAACGCTACGCGGCATCGTCTTGCGCTGCGTATTATCGGCACGCTGGTCGGCGTCGCGATTGGGCTACCTGTGCTCTATTTCGTGCCCTCCATTGAAGGCCAGCTGATTCTGATCGTGATCACCGGCGTGCTGTTCTTCGCGTTTCGCAACGTGCAGTATGCGCATGCCACCATGTTCATCACGCTGCTGGTGCTGCTCTGCTTTAACCTGCTGGGTGAAGGGTTTGAGGTCGCCCTGCCCCGCGTGATCGATACCCTGATTGGCTGCGCTATTGCCTGGGCTGCGGTCAGCTTTATCTGGCCGGACTGGCGTTTTCGTAATTTGCCGCGCGTGGTAGAGAGGGCGATGAACGCCAACTGTCGCTACCTTGACGCCATCCTTGAGCAGTATCATCAGGGCCGCGATAACCGTCTGGCATACCGCATAGCACGTCGCGATGCGCACAACTGCGACGCAGAACTGGCCTCTGTTGTCTCTAATATGTCAACGGAGCCTCGCGCCACGGCAGAGATTCGCGAGACCGCTTTCCGCCTGCTTTGCCTGAACCATACCTTCACCAGCTATATTTCGACGCTGGGTGCCCACCGTGAGAAACTCACCAACCCCGGTATCCTTAACCTGCTGGATGACGCCGTCTGCTATGTCGATGACGCGCTTCATCACCGACCAGCCGATGAACCACGCGTTCAGCAGGCTCTGGATGAACTGGCTCAACGCATTGCGCATCTGGACCCGGGAAACGACAGCAAAGCGCCGCTGGTTCTGCAGCAAATAGGCCTGCTCATCGCTTTGCTGCCTGAAATTTGCCGGCTGCAACAGCAAATCGCTACCTGGAAGAGTGATTATCCTGCGGCTCAGGCAGCCCATTAAACCACTCCGTCAGCTCCCGGCGAATGCCTGCCGGGAGCGCCGCCTCATGCAACCCTTCAATAGCCCCTTCAAGTGCGAAGAGCACTTTAATACTGAGCGCTTTATTTTTAGCCCGCATTTTCAGCCAGCTTGCCCTGGCACCCAGCGTCCGGAGTGTTTCTTCATTGGTAATGCCTGCTTCAAAAAGCAAGACTTCAAGCTGAAACGTCAGGTTCGGCAGATCCTTAAGCCGGTTTCGTTGATGGCGCTGGTAGCGCTCTTTTTTTGCTGCACTGAGCGCGAACGAGGAGAGCTGGAGCAGCCGCTCCCTGTCCTGCCATAATCCGTCATCCACGCGATAGTAATTGAGCAGCACCGGACGGCCTCGCTTCATCAGCGTCAAAAAAGAGGCAGCACTTTTTACACAGTACTTCGCACTCTCCTCGCAGGCGCGAAGATAAAGCTCGCCATCTGACACCATGGCAAAAACCGCATCATCCACCGCCAGGGTGTAGCCGCCAAACAGCGCGCGATGATGAATTTCACCCAGCGGAGAGAGATATTCTTGTGATTTATAAATCCGTTCATAAGATATCTTTTTCATGATATTTCCTTTTAAAATCATTCACTAACAACGAAATTTCTTACTAGCGGATCCGTTAGCAGGAAAATAGGCAACTTATCGCCGTTGAGCAAGATGATTTTTCGACGGGCATCAAGATTGAATGAATTTTGCGAGTCGCTTTCCGAAAATGAGGTTGATCTTTATGCATACAGGGGTTACTGTATATCCATACAGTAACTACAGGGCTGGAATGAATATGCACACTTCAGGCTATGCAAATCGCGCAACCTCTCTCTCTTCTGCCGCAGGCAATGTCGCGCAGAATTCCGTCGAGCGTGTTTCCACAGGGCTTATCAGTGAAGTGGTTTATCGTGAAGACCAGCCCCTGTTGACGCAACTTCTGCTGTTGCCGTTATTACAACAGCTCGGTCAGCAATCGCGCTGGCAGCTTTGGCTCACGCCTCAGCAAAAGCTGAGCCGTGAGTGGGTTCAGTCCGCCGGCTTGCCGCTGACGAAGGTCATGCAAATTAATCAACTCTCGCCTTGCGACACCGTTGAGTCGATGATCCGCGCTTTACGCACCGGAAATTACAGCGTGGTGATTGGATGGTTATCGGAAGAACTGACGGAAGAGGAACATTTCCGTCTGACTGAAGCGGCCGAAGAAGGGAGTGCGATCGGGTTTATTATGCGTCCGGTTCGATCGAATTCTTACGGCAGAGGACAACTTTCTGGGCTAAAAATTCACTCAAATTTGTATCATTGAGTGAAATTAAGATTTTTCCTGGAATTTTTTTTGACCTCAGGATGCGGTTTTAGTTCCCGGCCTTAAAATTGCGGCAAGGCTTGTCTGGTGCGGTTCTCCTTAATTTTATTGCACAAAATTCGTTCACGAAATGTTAAATAATAGGTATACGGAACTTTTTTTTTCATATGCCTGACGGACTTCACACTTGTAAGTTTTCAGCTACGTTGTAGACTTTACATCGCCAGGGGTGCTCGGCCTAAGCCGAAGATATCGGTAGATTTATATTTGACCACGCCCCCCGGTGAAGGATTTAACCGTGATTCTCTCTTGAGACTTTCATGGCGAATTTTGGATGATAACGAGGCGCAAAAAATGAAAAAGACAGCTATCGCGATTGCAGTGGCACTGGCTGGCTTCGCTACCGTAGCGCAGGCCGCTCCGAAAGATAATACCTGGTATGCAGGTGGTAAACTGGGCTGGTCTCAGTTCCACGACACCGGCTGGTACAACAGCAGCCTGAACAATGATGGCCCTACTCACGAGAGCCAGCTTGGTGCAGGTGCGTTCGGTGGCTATCAGGTTAACCCGTATGTTGGTTTTGAAATGGGTTACGACTGGTTAGGTCGTATGCCATACAAAGGCGACACCGTAAACGGCGCTTTTAAAGCACAGGGCGTTCAGCTGACCGCTAAACTGGGTTACCCAGTAACTGACGATCTGGACGTGTACACCCGTCTGGGCGGCATGGTATGGCGCGCTGACTCCAGCAACAGCATCGCTGGCGACGACCATGACACCGGTGTTTCCCCAGTATTCGCTGGTGGCGTTGAGTGGGCTATGACCCGTGACATCGCTACCCGTCTGGAATACCAGTGGGTTAACAACATCGGCGACGGCAACACCGTTGGTGTTCGTCCAGACAACGGCATGCTGAGCGTAGGTGTTTCCTACCGTTTCGGCCAGCAGGAAGATGCAGCACCAGTTGTTGCTCCAGCGCCGGCTCCAGCTCCAGAAGTACAGACCAAGCACTTCACTCTGAAGTCTGACGTTCTGTTCAACTTCAACAAAGCTACTCTGAAACCAGAAGGCCAGCAGGCACTGGATCAGCTGTACACCCAGCTGAGCAACCTGGATCCTAAAGACGGTTCTGTAGTGGTTCTGGGCTTCACCGACCGTATCGGTTCTGACGCTTACAACCAGAAACTGTCTGAGAAACGTGCTCAGTCTGTTGTTGATTACCTGATCTCTAAAGGTATCCCAGCTAACAAGATCTCCCCACGTGGTATGGGCGAATCTAACCCAGTTACTGGCAACACCTGTGACAACGTGAAAGCTCGCGCTGCACTGATCGACTGCCTGGCTCCAGATCGTCGCGTAGAGATCGAAGTTAAAGGCATCAAAGACGTTGTAACTCAGCCAGCGGCATAAGTTATCGTCTTATAAAAAAACCCCGCAATGCGGGGTTTTTTATTGTCTGAAGAAAATAAAAATCTACTTTTTACCCAACAGAGCCTGAAGATCGTTCTTCAGTGTCGACATCTGGTTGGCGTACTTCTCTTTATGTTCGGCGTCCTCAATCAACTGCACGATAGTTTCGGACAGCGTTTTGCCACGGCGTTGCGCCAGTCCCGCCAGGCGTTGCCAGACAACGAACTCCAGATCGATTGATTTTTTGCGCGTGTGCTGATGCTCAGCGTTAAAATGCCGTTTGCGTCGCGCGCGAATAGTTTGCTTCATCCGGTTTAACAGCGCAGGATTAATGTGTTTTTCAATCCAGCCGTTAACCTGTACCGGTTCATTTTCGAGGGTCAGCAAAATATCCACGGCCTCTTGCGCAGCGCTGGCTTCGATGTAGCAGGTGATCAGCTCCCCTTCACGGTGCTTTTTGACCAGGTACTTCCATTTCCAGCCGCTTTCGAGATTTTCCAGTTGTTGATATTTCATTGCGATCTCAGTGTTACCACGTAACTCTGTTCAGAATATCAGTTTTTTAGCAATCTGCTGAAAAGAAATCATATCCTGTGATTGAATGCAGCCAATCCCCCTCTCGAAATCCCCAATCCTGCTTGGGTAGAGCCCCCCGCTTACGGTATACTCCACGCTTTTACATCTGACTAAAAAACATCAACTTTGACCATTACGAAACTTGCATGGCGTGACCTTGTTCCGGATACCGAAAGTTATCAGGAACTGTTTGCACAGCCAGATCTCGCAAAAGAAAAAGAATTCATCCTTAGCGATACGCAGCCACGTTTGCATTATGCGCTGGAGCAGGTGTTAAGCCCGTGGGCAACAGCGCCCTTCATGCTGCTCAAAGCCCCGGAAGAAGCGGAATACCTGACGCTGCTTGGGGATGCCGTGCGCCAGCTGCAGCCGGAATCGAACGCAGTCTTTGGCGGCCAATATCGTATCGCGGGACATGATGTCACTTTCGAACCATCCGCTCAGGCTGATGGCCGTTTTGCCGCTAAGGGCGAGGTGATTACCGCTAACTGGGTCGAGGCTGAACAACTCTTTGGTTGCCTGCGCCAGTTTAACGGCGAACTGTCGCTGCAGCCGGGGCTGGTACATCGTGCAAATGGCGGTGTCCTCATCATTTCATTGCGCACCCTGCTCTCGCAGCCGCTGCTGTGGATGCGTCTGAAAACCATCGTCCACCAGCAGCGCTTCGACTGGGTCGGCTACGATGAGTCACGTCCTCTGCCCGTCTCTGTTCCGTCTATGCCGCTGTCGCTGACCGTCGTGCTGACGGGCGACCGCGAATCTCTGGCGGACTTCCAGGAAATGGAGCCAGAGCTGGCTGAGCAGGCGGTGTATAGCGAATACGAAGACAACATCCAGATTGCCGATGCCGACGATATGGCGCAGTGGTGCCAGTGGGTGATGGCCGTTGCTGAACGTTTTGCATTGCCAACGCCAGCGGCTGACGCGTGGCCGGGCTTGATTCGCGAAGCGGTGCGCTATACCGGTGACCAGGAAACGCTGCCACTCTGCCCGCTCTGGATTGGCAAACAGCTGCGTGAAGTGGGTGTCATCAGCGGTAACGGTGCTTTCAGCGGAGAACAGCTCACCCAGATGCTGGCTCAGCGAGAGTGGCGAGAAGGCTATCTTGCTGACCGTATGCAGGATGAAATTCTGCTGGAACAGATTCTGGTAGAAACCGAAGGCGAACGCATTGGGCAGATCAACGCCCTGTCGGTGATTGAATTTCCTGGCCATCCGCGCGCGTTTGGTGAGCCTTCCCGTATCAGCTGCGTTGTGCATATTGGCGATGGTGAATTCACCGATATCGAACGGAAAGCCGAGCTGGGCGGAAACATTCATGCGAAAGGCATGATGATCATGCAGGCGTTTTTGATGTCAGAGCTGCAGCTCGAGCAACAGATCCCCTTCTCCGCCTCGCTGACGTTTGAGCAGTCCTACAGCGAAGTGGATGGCGATAGCGCCTCTATGGCAGAGCTGTGCGCCTTAATCAGCGCCCTGGCGGAAGTGCCGATCAATCAGAACATCGCCATCACCGGTTCGGTGGATCAATTCGGTCGTGCTCAGCCGGTAGGTGGCCTCAACGAAAAAATTGAAGGTTTCTTCTCCATCTGTCAGCAGCGCGGTTTAAACGGCAAGCAGGGTGTGATCATTCCTGCTCCCAACGCACGCCATTTAAGCCTCAGCCAGGATATTCTGGATGCCGTTGAACAGGAGCAATTCGCTATCTGGGCCATCGAAGGAATTGAGGATGCACTACCCTTACTGACAAACCTGGTATGGGATGGCGAAGGGCAGACCACCCTGATGCAGACTATCCAGGAGCGAATTGCTCAGGCGACGCAGCAGGATGCTCGTCATCGTTATCCATGGCCGTTACGCTGGTTGGGCTGGTTCAGTTCGAACTGATCGGACTTGTTCAGCGTACACGTGTTAGCTATCCTGCGTCCTTCACTAAAATAAGGCTTATTGAGAACATGGTAGATAAACGCGAATCCTATACAAAAGAAGATCTTCTTGCCTCTGGTCGCGGTGAACTGTTTGGCGCTAATGGCCCGCAGTTACCGGCCCCGAACATGCTGATGATGGACCGTGTCGTGAAAATGACCGAAACCGGCGGCAACTTCGATAAGGGTTACGTAGAAGCAGAACTCGATATTAATCCGAACCTGTGGTTCTTCGGTTGCCACTTCATTGGCGATCCGGTAATGCCTGGCTGTCTGGGCCTCGATGCAATGTGGCAGCTGGTTGGCTTCTATCTGGGCTGGCTGGGTGGTGAAGGTAAAGGCCGCGCGCTGGGCGTGGGCGAAGTGAAATTCACCGGCCAGGTTCTGCCTACTGCGAAGAAAGTGACCTATCGTATTCACTTCAAGCGCATCGTTAACCGCCGTCTGATTATGGGCCTGGCGGATGGCGAAGTGCTGGTAGACGGTCGTCTGATCTATAGCGCGAGCGACCTGAAAGTGGGCCTGTTCCAGGACACTTCCGCGTTCTGATATTGCTTTTCGATACCCCGGAAAGGCGAAACCTCCGCATTGCGGAGGTTTCTTTTTTTAAAGAGACGTTATCAGGCTATGAGTGCCCTGTCGCCGATGGCTTCTCGCCAGCCTCCAAGCCATTGTGACCTTTGATTTATCGTCTGATAAGGACACATTTCTTTAGAACGTCCAGCGATGCCGGCCTGATAACCACGTTGATGAGCCCGTTCCAGGCGATCTCGTTTCTGTCTCTTCATGCCTCGTTTCCCTCATTCTTTTGTCTGGTGGAAAGAAAACAGTGTCTGCACTAAATGCACAGGCACAGATAACGAATACCCCGAATTAGTCGCAGCGTCAATGTTCAAAATTCATACGGGTGTCATATTTGTGAGCTAGCTGGAAGATCATTTGTACAAAAATTGTGACGCGGCACAAGTAACGAACTGAAGTGAAAACGAAAAAAAAAACCGCAATCAGCGACAGGCGAATTGCGGTTTTTGATGATGAATTTTACTTATGGCAGCCGGGAAATTTCCCTTGCGATACTGGCCGACTCCTGTGCCCAACCCTGAGCCAGCACTTTCACCATTTCGTCATAGCCATCTTTCTGCTGTTTGAGTTCCAGATGGAAAGGACGCTTAATCAGCTGTCCCTGATGATTCAGCAACCACTCCCCGCTGATCACCACCGCACCGTCATAGCGACCGTGGAAGCCCGTTACCGTGACGTTCAGCGTATCCTGATCGTTGCCCAGCGGCTGCGAAGCGACAACCCATCCCGGAAGCTGGCTGCCCAGATTGGCCACCAGCGTGTTGCGCAGCTGCTGATCCAGCGGGCTGGCCCACAGATTGTTCGTCGCAATCACGTACTTAACGTCGCTGGTCTGATAGACCACACCGTTTCCCGCCAGATAATCCGGCACGGCAACCTGTTCAACCCACAGCTGACGGTTTCCCTGGCTGGCCGTGCTTTGCCCCCCGCTCTGGGTAGCCACGGGCAGCTGATAGTAGCTTTTGTTATCTACACCTGAACTGCACGCCGTTAACAGCAGAGCGCCAGCCATCAATAGCCATTTATTCATTCTTTTGCCCTCTTCGGCTCAGGATCCTTTTTATCTTTCGCTTCGAACACCAGCGCGTTGCTCTTCTCGTTGAGCGTTTTCAGAACTGGCTGCAGTTCACGCAAGACCTGATCGAGACGCTGCATATCCGCCACCATCTTGTTGTATGCCGCTGAGCCTGGCTGGAAGCCCTGCATACTGCGGTTCAGTTCACGCAGCGTTTTCTGCATGTCCTGCGGCAGCTGCTGCATACTCTGGCTCGCCGTGATCTTGTTGATGTTATCCAGCGTGGTTTGCAGACGGCGCATCGTTGCCTGGCTTTCGCTCAGCGAGTTCGTCGCCGCTTCAATCATCGGATTCAGTGGCAGATTGTTAATCTTATCCAGCGTTTCCATCAGACGCTGCTGGATCTGGGCCAGACCACTGCTCACCGTTGGGATGATTTTGTAACCACCAAATTCACGGATACCAGTAATCGGCGGCGCTTTTGGATAGAAGTCCATATCCACATACAGCGCACCGGTCACCAGGTTGCCGGTTTTCAGCGACCCGCGCAGACCGCGTTCCATCAGTTGGGTGATATGGGCGGCAATATCCTGATTTTCGCCAATCTGATTAAGCAGACGCTCCGGCTCAATACGAATCAGTACCGGAATGCGGTAATCATCATCCAGCACCTGCTGAAGCCCCGGAACGAAGAATGGAACTTGTCCAACCGTACCGAGACGAATGCCACGGAACTCAACGGGCGCCCCCGGCTGCAGGCCGCGAACGGAGTCTTTAAAGAACATCAGGAAATCAACGTGATCGGTATAGAGCGCATCCTGAATGCTTCGCTGATCGTCAAACAAGCGGAAAGCGGTGTTCTCAGCAACCGGCTGCCCCAGATCCAGTCCTTCCGGCACGTCAAAGCTCACGCCGCCGCCAAACAGCGTGGTCAGCGAGCCCATTTCAACTCGCATGCCTGCCGAGGTCAGATCCACCGCAATACCGCTATCTTTCCAGAAACGGACGTTGCTGGTGACCAGGCGATCGTTTGGCGCATTAATGAAGAGCTGATAGCTGATCGCACGTTTCTGCGGATCGAACGTGCTTTTCTCAACCGACCCGACGCGGTAGCCGCGGAACAGCACGGGATCCCCCGCCGTGAGCTGACCTGCTTTTTTGCTGTCGAGGATCACGCGGATACCCTTAGCGTCAGGCGGTGCGAGCGGCGGTGAATCCAGAAGCTGGTATTTGGCTGGCTGGTTACCCTTAGCGCCAGGCTGCAGCTCAATGTAAGCGCCCGACAGCAGCGTCCCTAAGCCGCTAATCCCTTCACGCCCCACCTGCGGTTTAACCACCCAGAAAACCGAGTCACCGTGCAGCAGTTTTTCCATGCCGGCATTAAGGCGCGCCTTAATCTCCACATGGGTTAAATCGTCGGTCAGGGTTGCGCTTTCGACCACGCCCACATCCACGCTACGGCTTTTGATGGTCGTTTTACCGCCCTCAATCCCCTCGGCATTGGTGGTGATAAGCGTGACTTCCGGTCCCTGATGGCTGTAGTGATAAAACAGGATCCATGCACCAATCAGCGCCGTCACGATGGGGAAAATCCACACCGGTGACCAGTTCTTGACCTTCTGCACTTTCGCCTCTCCACTCTTATTTTCCATGCTCTTACTCTTCCTCATGGCTTGATTCAGGCTCTCGATCCCACGATAAACGAGGGTCGAAGGTCATGGCCGCAAACATGGTCATAATCACGACCAGCGCAAACATTAAAGCCCCCATCGCGGGATAAATACTCATTAAACCGCCCATCCGCACCAGGGCAGAGAGGACGGCAATAACAAACACGTCAATCATTGACCAGCGTCCGACAAACTCGACAACTTCATAAATCAGGTGCATGCGTTCGCTGTCGCGTTTTCCGTGGCCTTTCGCATCCCAACAGAGCCAGGCGATCGCGATCATTTTTAAGGTTGGCACCATAATACTGGCGATGAAAATCACGCCGGCGACCGGATAGGATCCCTCGCCCCACAGCAGTATCACCCCGGCGAGGATCGTCGAGGGCATTTTGTCGCCGAGCAGATCGGTAATCATGATCGGCAAAATATTGGCCGGCAAATACAGCATGATGGACGTCACCAGCAGCGCCATCGTCCACTGCAGACTATTTTTACGACGCACGTGACCTTTGGTTTCGCAGCGCGGACAAACGTCGAGATCGGCAGGCAGCACGGCGGTACAGCACGGGCAGGAACGCAGTCCCTGACGAATACCCGGTACGCCGACTTTCACCGTTTGCGAAAGCGTGGGAGCCGGGGCGATATCGTCCCACAACCAGCGCCGGTCCACGCACTGGAATGCACGCAGCTGGAGGACACAGTACAAACACCAGGGAATAAAGCTACTGCCGATCCCCACGTCACCGTACGCCATCAGCTTCACGAAGCTGACCAGAATACCCGCCAGGAAGATCTCGGCCATCCCCCAGCTTTTAAGCTGAAAAAGGATACGCGCGAGTTTGATTTTCAGTGACGACGGCATCCTGACGCGGTTCACCAGCATCAGGATAACGACCAGGCAAAAAGCCGGGACTATCTGGACGAAGAGCAGAAAAAAGGTGCCGAGGCTGGCGTAATCTTCAGAGAACATCACGCCCGGGATTTCGAGCAAATCCACCTGGCTGGTCATTCCGCCCACCTTCATATAGATGAACGGGAAGAGGTTCGAGAGCAGCAGCATGAATAATGCTGCCAGAGCGTAAGCAGTGGGACGCTGCCGCGGCGCGTCCCACTCGGTTGTCAACGTTGCGCCGCAACGTGGGCACAGGGCTTTATGTCCGTGACCAAGCTCTGGCAACGCCACGAGCATATCGCATTGCGAGCATAATATATGCCTGTCGGCATGGTGCTGGTCACACATATTTTATCCCTGCTTATGCGCCGTTTTTCAGAGACTCAAGGTACTCCCAGCGCTCAAAGGCTTCCTCCAGGGCTTTTTCAGCCGCGGACATATCAGCCAGTACTTTTTGAGTATAGTCATGCGATTGGGTAAAGAATGACGCATCGGCAACCTGTTTTTGCAGATCCTCAAGCGCCGCCTCCAGCTCTTCAAGACGCTGCGGTAGCCCCTCCAGTTCGCGCTGCAGGTTATAGCTTAGTTTAGCCGATGTTTTCTTGACAGTTTCTGCTTTTGCTACAGCAGGTTCGGAACTTGTTTTGGACTTTGACTGTTTCTGCGCCAGAGACTGCGACTGCTGCCCTTTTGCATCGTGATAACCGCCCACGTATTGTCCAATTCTGCCCTCACCTTCGAAGATCCAGCACTCGGTCACGGTGTTATCAACGAACTGACGATCGTGGCTGACCAGCATCACGGTCCCCTGATAACCGTCAATCAGCTCTTCCAGCAGTTCCAGCGTTTCGACATCCAGGTCGTTCGTTGGTTCATCAAGGATCAGCAGGTTACTTGGCTTCAGGAACAGACGCGCCAGAAGAAGACGATTTCGCTCACCGCCTGACAGCGCGCGCACCGGCGTCATTGCGCGTTTCGGATGGAACAGGAAGTCCTGCAGGTAGCCCAGCACATGGCGAGGCTTACCGTTTACCATGACCTCCTGCTTACCTTCGGCGAGGTTATCCATCACCGTTCTGTCCGGGTCCAGCTCCGCGCGGTGCTGATCGAAGTAGGCCACTTCGAGTTTTGTGCCGCAGTGAATGCGCCCGCTGTCGGCCTGAAGCTGGCCGAGCATCAGTTTCAACAGCGTGGTTTTACCGCAGCCGTTCGGGCCTATCAGGGCGATTTTGTCTCCGCGCTGAACCTGTGCCGAGAAGTCTTTCACCAGCACTTTACCGTCAACCTGATAGTTAACGTTTTCCATTTCAAAGACAATCTTGCCGGAGCGGGAGGCTTCTTCCACCTGCATTTTGGCGCTGCCCATCACTTCGCGGCGTTCGCTACGCTCGCGGCGCATTGCCTTCAGGGCACGCACGCGTCCTTCATTACGGGTGCGACGGGCTTTGATGCCCTGACGGATCCAGACCTCTTCCTGCGCCAGCTTGCGGTCGAATTCCGCATTCTGCAGCTCTTCCACGCGCAGGTTTTCTTCTTTCTCAAGCAGATACGTATCGTAATCGCCAGGATAGGTGACCAGCTTACCGCGGTCGAGATCGACAATACGCGTCGCCATATTGCGAATAAACGAACGGTCGTGAGAGATAAAGATGATGGTGCCGCTGAAGGTTTTCAGGAACCCTTCCAGCCAGTCAATCGCTTCAATATCCAGGTGGTTCGTCGGTTCGTCCAGCAGCAGCACTTTCGGCCCGCTGACCAGCGCGCGGCCCAGGGCCGCTTTACGCAGCCAGCCGCCAGAGAGCGCGGACAGTTCCATATCCGGTTCCAGACCGAGCTGCGCCAGCACTTCATTAATGCGGTTTTCAAGCTGCCACAGACCGTGGTGATCGAGCATCTCCTGCACTTTCGCGAGTTCGTTGAGGTTCTTGTCGCTCGGGTCGGTCATCACCAGATGCGAAATCTCGTGATAGCGTTTCAGGTATTCGGCCTGCTCAGAGATGCCTTCCGCCACGAAATCGTACACGCTGCCGGTCACGTGACGCGGTGGATCCTGCTGCAAACGGGAGACAATCAGATCCTGCTCGTAAACAATACGCCCGTCATCCAGGCCCTGTTCGCGGTTGAGGATCTTCATCAGCGTCGATTTACCCGCGCCATTACGGCCTACCAGACAAACGCGCTCGTTATCTTCGATGTGCAGCTCTGCATTATCGAGAAGCGGTGAGTCGCTGAAAGAGAGCCACGCGCCATGCATACTAATTAAAGACATTTATTTTTCCTTTCAGACCGCGGTAATCAACCAGCAGTTATGAATTTGACGGTTACGGGCAAAGTCCTGAGACAGCGTTTTTTGGCTGATTTCTTGTGCTTTCAGTCCCAGGGCGGCTAAGCCGTCATGATCCATACGGAAACCGCGTTTGTTGTTCGAGAACATAATGGTGCCGCCCTTACGCAGCAGGCGCTTCAGGTCGGTCATCAGGCGCAGGTGATCGCGCTGCACATCAAAGCTATCTTCCATGCGCTTGGAGTTGGAGAAGGTCGGCGGATCGATAAAGATCAGGTCGAACTGCTCGTCGGTATCACGCAGCCAGCCCAGCACGTCGGCCTGCATCAGGCGATGCTGACGCCCGGTTAAGCCGTTAAGGCGCAGGTTGCGCTCCGCCCATTCCAGATAGGTGCGGGACATATCCACCGTGGTGGTGCTCCGCGCGCCGCCCAGACCCGCATGCACGCTGGCGCTACCGGTATAGGAAAACAGGTTGAGGAAATCTTTGCCCTTGCTCATCTGGCCGAGCATGCGGCGAGCAATACGGTGGTCGAGGAACAGGCCGGTATCAAGGTAGTCGGTCAGGTTAACCCACAGGCGGGCGTTGTATTCGCCTACTTCGATAAAGTCACCCTTCTCGCCCATCTTCTGATACTGGTTTTTCCCTTTCTGACGCTCGCGGGTTTTCAATACCAGCTTGTTTGGCGCGATACCCAGCACGGCGATGGTCGCCGCAATGACGTCCAGCATGCGCTGACGCGCTTTTTGCGCATCAATGGTTTTCGGCGGGGCATATTCCTGAATCACCACCCAGTCCGCATAACGGTCAACCGCCACGTTGTATTCCGGCAGGTCAGCATCGTACAGGCGATAGCATTCAATTCCTTCCTGCTTCGCCCATTTTTCATATTTCTTGAGATTCTTGCGAAGACGGTTGGCGTAATCTTCCGCCACGCCCGATGGCTTACTGTCCGCCGCTTTCTCCGCCAGATGGTAGTTTTTCTGCACGCAGTCCAGCGGGCCGTTTTTCGCCTTAAACTGGCGATCGGCACGCAGCTGCAGGCAGCTCAACAGTTCCGGTGAGGCGCTAAACAGAGAAAGATTCCACCCGCCGAAATAGTCTTTCATGTTGCGGCCCAGCAGGCTGTGCAGAGCAATCAGCGCAGGCTCGCTGTCCAGACGCTCGCCGTATGGCGGGTTGCTGATAACGGTACCGTACGGGCCTTTTGGCAGCGGGTTGGTCAGATTCGCCACATCTTTCACCTCGAAGGTGACCAGCTCGCCGATACCCGCACGGCGGGCGTTGCTGCGCGCGCGTTCAATGACGCGAGGGTCGCTATCTGAGCCGTAGAAGTGGGAGGTGTACTCCGCCAGGCCTTTACGCGCGCGAGTCTGCGCATCGTCTTTGACCTCTTTCCAGAGTGCTTCATCGTGCTGCGCCCAGCCTTTGAAGCCCCAGTGACCGCGATGCAGCCCCGGCGCGCGGTCAGTTGCCAGCATGGCTGCTTCTATCAGAAGCGTACCAGAACCACACATCGGGTCGAGCAGCGGCGTGCCCGGCTGCCAGCCGGAGCGCATTACGATGGCGGCGGCCAGGGTTTCTTTGATTGGCGCCATACCGGTGCGATCGCGGTAGCCGCGCAGGTGCAAACCCGCACCGCTCAGATCGAGAGAGATACTCGCCGTGTCGCCGTTCAGCCAGACGTTAATACGCAGATCCGGATTTTCGCGATCGACGTTTGGACGTTCCTTATTTTTACGCGTGAAGCAGTCCACAATGGCGTCTTTTACGCGCAGGGCACCGTACTGGCTGTTGCGGATCTCGTCGTTCACGCCGTTGAAATGCACCGCAAAGGTGGCATTTGGCGTGAAGATCTCTGTCCAGTCGATCATCTGTACGCCGGTATAGAGGTCCAGGTCGCTATAGACCTTGCACTCCTTCATCGGCAGCATGATGCGCGACGCCAGACGGCTCCACATCAGGCTCTGGTAAATAAGCCGCGTGTCGCCCTCAAAATGGACACCACCCTGAACTACCTGGCACTCTTGCGCGCCCAGGGCTTCCAGTTCAGTTTTTAACAGCTCTTCCAGCCCACGGGCCGTACTGGCAAACAGAGAATTCATATCGTCACTTTTACTCTTAGAAAATTGTCGCGCATTATAGCTAATATGGCGTGTATGTCATAAAGTTGAAGGCTTATTTTCATTCGAGGGACTGTGCAGTGGAGACGTTATCCAGGCTTTTTATTCATCCGGTGAAATCCATGCGCGGTATCGGCGTCTCTCACGCCCTGGCCGACATGAGCGGATTTGCCTTCGATCGTATTTTTATGGTCACCGAGCCGGACGGTACGTTCATTACCGCACGCCAGTTCCCGCAGATGGTTCGCTTTACCCCTTCCCCGCTTCATGACGGTTTGCACCTGACCGCACCGGACGGTTCCAGCGCGGTGATCCGCTTTGCTGATTTTGCGCCTGTCGATGCGCCAACGGAAGTGTGGGGCAATCATTTTACCGCGCGCATCGCCCCGGAGGAGATTAACCGCTGGCTCAGCGGCTTCTTCTCCCGCGACGTGCAGCTGCGATGGGTTGGGCCTGAACTGACGCGTCGTGTTAAGCGCCATGACGCGGTTCCGCTCTCGTTTGCCGATGGCTTCCCCTTCCTGCTGACTAACGAAGCCTCTCTGCGTGATTTACAAGGCCGCTGCAAAGCCAGCGTGCAGATGGAACAGTTCCGTCCGAACCTGGTGGTGACGGGTGCCGACGCCTGGGACGAAGACACCTGGAAAGTCATCCGCATCGGCAGCGTCATTTTCGACGTGGTGAAGCCTTGCAGCCGCTGTATCTTTACCACCGTAAGCCCGGAGAAAGGCCTCAAGCACCCTTCCGGCGAGCCGCTGAAAACGCTGCAGTCATTTCGTACCGCACAGGACAACGGCGACGTCGACTTCGGTCAGAACCTGATCCCGCGCTCCAGCGGCGCGATCCGCGTCGGTGATGAGGTTGAAATCCTTGCCCGAGGGCCTGCAAGAGTGTACGGCTCAGGCCAGGAGGAAGAGTTCGTCGACGTTGAGGCGCCGGTCAGCTCGGCGGTCGATATTCACTGGCAGGGTAACGTAATTCGGGGGAATAACCAGCAGGTGTTACTTGAGCAACTGGAACAAGCGGGGATCCGCATACCCTATTCCTGTCGCGCGGGGATCTGTGGCTGCTGTCGAATCAGGCTGGTAGAGGGCGAGGTCAGTGCGCTGAAAAATTCAGCGATTGCAGAAGACGGGACGATTCTGTGCTGCAGCTGTATTCCAAAAACATCGTTACAGCTGGAGGCTTAAACGGCCTGTTCCAGGCTAAAGGCATCCACGCGAAGCTGGGGCTTCAGCCTGTCGTTCATCACCTTAATGGCATCTCCAAGCTGCATCGTCCGCCCGGCAATCGTCACGCCGGGTTGCGCCAGCAAACAGAGCGCAGCATTTTCGCCAGGCTCTACTACTAGCAGGCTCACCTCTTCTGCCGTATCGCTCAGATTGACGCTGGCCGCATCGCCCGTTGCCGGGGTCCAGCTCAGCCCGTGCGCAAGGAAATGCCAGCTTTTGGGCATTTGCGGTTTCAGGAAACGGATAGCCACCAGGGCATTTAATACCAGTTCGGCACGCTGCTCTTTAGAGAGAACCAGATCGCGGCATTTTTCCTCAAAGGAAAAATAAAGCGCAGCGTCATCAACGCAAAAGCCTGACGGGGAAAACGCGTCCGGGGTCAACATTCGGCGAGCAAAACGAGAGCGAAACAACATGCCATTGGCTAAATCGAGCATCATTCGATCATGCTCTTCGCAAAAATACCAGCGCCAGTTATCGTCAGGTTTAATTCGCATGTTTCTCTCCCGTCCCCGAAACGTCCTGTACTAAAAATGTCCTGTTCGCCGCTTCGTTTATAACACCATTAATAAAAGACTATAATGTCTAAATAAGCAACAGTGACGGAATATAAAACAACCAGGGCTGGAAATAAAGCCCTGGTTGTCTGATTAGGAGAAAAGATTAGATATGAGTAACGATTTCTTTAATCAGCTGCGGCCCTTTAAAAATAAAGCCGGAATAGATTTGTACCAGTGACGCACCCGCCGCCATCTTCTCGCGTGCAGCAATCACGGAGTCAATGCCGCCAACGCCAATAATCGGCAGACGCCCTTTTAATTCCGCAGACAGCGCGCGAATAATTTCGGTGCTTTTTAATTGTACCGGACGACCGCTTAACCCACCCGCTTCGTCACAGTTTTTCATTCCCTGAACGAGGGAGCGATCGAGCGTGGTATTGGTTGCAATCACGCCATCAATATTATGGCGAACTAAACTGTCGGCAACCTGGATCAATTCTTCAGCGGAAAGATCCGGCGCGATCTTAACCGCCACCGGAACATATTTATGGTGGATCGCCTGCAGCGCATTTTGTTTATTTTTAATGGCGCTCAGAAGATCGTCCAGCGCTTCGCCATATTGTAAGGAGCGCAGACCTGGGGTATTGGGTGAGGAAATATTCACCGCAATATAACCGGCATAGGCGTAGACTTTTTCCATACAAATCAGATAGTCATCTTTACCCTGCTCTACCGGCGTATCTTTATTTTTGCCAATATTGATGCCTAATATCCCATCGAAATGCGCTTTTTTGACGTTCTCAACAAGATGATCAACACCGTGGTTGTTGAAGCCCATCCGGTTGATCAGCCCTTCGGCTTCGACCAGGCGGAACAGTCGCGGCTTGTCATTTCCCGGCTGCGGGCGCGGGGTGACGGTACCGATTTCGATGGAGCCAAAGCCCATCGCGCCAAGGGCGTCAATGCACTCGCCATTTTTGTCCAGACCGGCCGCCAGACCCAGCGGGTTTTTAAAGGTCAGACCCATGCACTGCACAGGTTTTTCCGGCACATTCTGACGCACCAGCGCGGCCAGCGGCGTTCCGGTAATACGACGTAATTGCTGGAATGTAAATTCATGAGCGCGCTCAGGGTCGAGCTGGAAAAGGGCTTTACGAACGAAGGGGTAGTACATGAACTCTCCTGGATTCCCGGTGTGCAAACCGGGAGGGGATTATGGGCGATCCCGCCGCGAAAGGGAATTGACCTGCGGCAAAAAAAGCAGCGTAAAACGCAAACGTTTACCTGTCGGGATACTTCTTATGCTGTTTTTCGCATTTTAATTGCAGATAAATCATTTAGTGGAATAACCGCGCGGTGTCACACTCCTGAAAATTGTTATGAATGTTAGATAAAAGCAAACAATTGGTTATAAGGAGGAAGTATGCGCGTCATTACCCTGGCCGGAAGTCCACGATTCCCTTCGCGTTCCAGCGCCCTGCTGGAATATGCCCGTGAAAAGCTCAATGCCCTGGATGTGGAAGTGTGCCACTGGAACCTGCATAACTTCGAACCTGAGGATCTGCTCTACGCCCGTTTTGACAGCCCGGCACTTAAAACCCTCATAGAGCAGCTTAAAGGCGCTGACGGCTTAATTGTGGCAACGCCTATTTATAAAGCCTCTTTTTCCGGTGCGCTGAAAACCCTGCTTGACCTGCTTCCCGAACGCGCACTGGATGGCAAAGTGGTGCTGCCCCTTGCCACAGGCGGCACGGTGGCCCATTTACTGGCGGTGGATTATGCCCTGAAGCCGGTCCTGAACGCGCTGAAAGCACAGGAGATACTCCACGGCGTCTTCGCGGATGACTCCCAGGTCATTGACTATCAGCACAAACCTCACTTTACGCCAAATCTGCAAACCCGCCTCGATAACGCCCTGGAAACCTTCTGGCATGCCCTGCACCGCAGGGATATCCAGGCTCCGTCGTTTAGCCAGCCTCAAGGAGTCGCCCATGTTTAAAACGTTAACCCGCATCGGCCTGGCAGGTTTAATGACGCTTACGTCGCTGGCCCATGCCGCAGATACAGCGCCTGAAAGTTTACGCATTGGCTATCAGAAAGGCAGCGTGAGCATGGTGCTGGCGAAAAGCCACCAGCTTCTGGAAAAACGCTTCCCGGACACCAAATTCTCCTGGGTTGAGTTTCCTGCTGGCCCTCAAATGCTGGAGGCCCTGAACGTTGGCAGTATCGATATCGGCAGTACGGGCGATATCCCGCCGATATTCGCCCAGGCCGCCGGAGCGGACCTCGTCTACGTTGGCGTTGAGCCGCCCAAACCGAAGGCTGAAGTGATTCTGGTCCCTGAAAATAGCGACATTAAAAGCGTCGCCGATCTTAAAGGTCATAAAGTCGCGTTCCAGAAAGGTTCCAGCTCGCACAACCTGCTGCTGCGCGCCCTGCAGGAAGCCGGGCTCAAGTTCACTGATATTCAGCCCGTTTATCTGACGCCTGCCGACGCGCGCGCCGCATTCCAGCAGAAGAACGTTGATGCCTGGGCCATCTGGGATCCGTACTACTCCGCCGCACTGCTGCAGGGCGGCGTTCGCGTGCTGAAAGACGGCACCACGCTGAAGCAGACAGGTTCGTTCTACCTTGCCGCAAGACCGTATGCGGAAAAGAACGGCGCATTTATTCAGGGCGTCCTTGATACCTTTACCCTGGCCGATGCGCTGACCCAGAGCCAGCGTCAGGAGAGTATTGCCCTGCTGGCAAAAACCATGGGCTTACCTGAACCGGTGATCGCGAGCTATCTCAGCCACCGTCCACCAACCACCATTACGCCCGTAGACGCGCACGTCGCCGCACTTCAGCAGCAAACCGCTGACCTCTTCTATCAAAATCACCTGGTTCCTAAGCAGGTGGATATTCGTGAACGCATCTGGCAACCCGCAGGCAAAGAAGGAACAAAATCATGAGTCTGAATCTTTTCTGGTTTTTACCCACCCACGGTGATGGACACTATCTTGGTACAGAAGAGGGTTCACGCCCGGTTGACCATGGCTATCTGCAGCAGATTGCGCAGGCGGCGGACCGAATCGGTTTTACCGGGGTGCTGATCCCGACCGGACGGTCGTGTGAAGATGCCTGGCTGGTTGCCGCGTCGATGATCCCGGTCACCCAGCGTCTGAAGTTTCTGGTTGCGCTGCGCCCGAGCGTCGTCTCGCCTACCGTGGCGGCGCGTCAGGCGGCAACCCTGGACAGACTGTCTAACGGCCGCGCCCTGTTTAACCTGGTAACGGGCAGCGATCCGCAGGAGCTGGCGGGCGACGGCGTGTTCCTCGACCACACCGAGCGCTATGAAGCCTCCGCCGAGTTCACCCGCGTCTGGCGACGCCTGCTGGAAGGGGAAACCGTCACCTTCGAAGGCAAGCATATTCACGTTCGCGACGCGAAGCTCTACTTCCCACCGGTGCAGCAGCCGCGCCCGCCCCTCTACTTTGGCGGATCGTCGGATGTGGCGCAGGACCTGGCGGCGGAGCAGGTCGATCTTTATCTGACCTGGGGCGAACCGCCCGAGCTGGTGAAAGAAAAAATTGCTCAGGTACGTGCTAAAGCGGCCGCCCACGGTCGCAAGGTGCGCTTCGGCATTCGCCTGCACGTGATTGTGCGTGAAACCAATGAAGAAGCCTGGCAGGCGGCCGACCGTCTGATCTCCCATCTGGATGATGAGACCATCGCGAAAGCCCAGGCCGCGTTTGCCAAAACCGACTCCGTCGGACAGCACCGGATGGCGTCCCTGCACAACGGCAAGCGCGAGAATCTGGAGATCAGCCCGAACCTGTGGGCGGGTGTTGGCCTGGTGCGCGGCGGTGCGGGCACGGCGCTGGTCGGCGACGGTCCGACCGTGGCAGCGCGCATTAATGAATACGCAGACCTGGGTATCGACAGCTTTATTCTCTCCGGTTATCCGCACCTGGAAGAGGCCTACAAAGTGGGCGAGCTGCTATTCCCGCATCTGGATGTTGCCATTCCGGAAATTCCGCAGCCACAGCCGCTCCAGCTTCAGGGCGAAGCCGTAGCGAACGAATTTATCCCGCGAAAAGCCGCGCAAAGCTAAGGAGTGACCATGTCTGCCACCTCACACAAATGGCTGCTGCGCGCCGCGCCGTGGTTTTTACCCGTCGGCATTGTGGCTATCTGGCAGCTCGCGTCGTCCACCGGCTGGCTGTCGAGCCGTATTCTGCCCTCCCCGGAGGGCGTTGTAGAAGCGTTCTGGTCGCTGAGCGTCAGCGGCGAGCTGTGGCAGCATCTGGCTATCAGCTCCTGGCGCGCGGTAATTGGTTTTTCCATCGGCGGCAGCATCGGGCTGGTGCTGGGTTTGATAAGCGGCCTTTCCCGCTGGGGCGAGCGGCTGCTGGATACGTCCATTCAGATGCTGCGCAACGTGCCACATCTGGCGCTGATCCCGCTGGTGATTTTGTGGTTTGGTATTGATGAAAGCGCCAAGATCTTCCTCGTGGCGCTGGGCACGCTGTTCCCAATTTATATCAACACCTGGCACGGCATCCGCAACATCGATCGCGGCCTGGTCGAGATGGCGCGCAGCTACGGCTTATCAGGCTTCGCGCTTTTTACTCATGTCATTCTCCCCGGCGCCCTGCCCTCCATTATGGTCGGGGTACGTTTTGCGCTCGGCCTGATGTGGCTGACGCTGATTGTCGCGGAGACCATCTCAGCCAACTCCGGCATTGGCTATCTGGCGATGAACGCCCGCGAATTCCTGCAAACGGACGTGGTTGTGGTCGCCATTATCCTTTACGCCCTGCTCGGCAAACTCGCCGACGTCAGCGCCCAGTGGCTGGAGCGCAGCTGGCTGCGCTGGAATCCGGCCTACACCACTCAGGAGGCGAAAGCATGAACACGTCCCGACTGACTCAGGGTACACCGCTGCTGCTCAGCGGCGTGACCAAATGCTACGGTGAAAACACCGTTCTTAACGGGCTGGATCTGCACATTCCAGCCGGGCAATTTGTGGCCGTTGTCGGGCGCAGCGGGGGCGGCAAGAGTACGCTGTTGCGTCTTTTAGCGGGGCTGGAGTCCCCCAACGGCGGCGAAATTCTGGCCGGCACGACGCCGCTTGCCAATATTCAGGACGATACCCGCATGATGTTTCAGGACGCCCGTCTGCTGCCCTGGAAGTCTGTCATCGATAACGTCGGGCTCGGCCTGAAGGGCAGCTGGCGCGATGAGGCCCGTCAGGCGCTTGCGGCCGTCGGGCTGGAACACCGTGCGGGCGAATGGCCTGCGGCGCTGTCGGGTGGACAGAAACAGCGCGTGGCGCTGGCCCGGGCGTTAATCCATCGCCCCGGCCTGCTGTTGCTTGATGAGCCGCTCGGCGCGCTGGATGCCCTGACGCGGATCGAAATGCAGGATTTAATTGGCTCCCTGTGGCAGGAGCATGGTTTTACGGTGTTGCTGGTCACCCATGACGTGAGCGAAGCCGTCGCAATGGCTGACCGGGTGCTGTTAATAGAAGAAGGGAAAATTGGCCTGGACCTGACGGTCGATCTTCCTCGCCCTCGCCGCGTCGGTTCGGCAAGACTGGCGGAGCTGGAGGCAGAAGTGCTGGATCGGGTGATGAAGCGTGGGGTGAATGAGCGCGCGTTGATTAAAGCTAATGCCTGATGCCCTCACCCCGGCCCTCTCCCACAGGGAGAGGGAGGGTTAAGCTTTCTATCAGGCCAGCGCCTTAGCAATCTTCTCGTACAAATCACCAGACAGATTTTCCAGCCCTTTCAGCTGCTCAAGCGCGGCACGCATCTTCGCCTGACGCTTCGCGTCGTAGCGCTTCAGGCGGATCAGCGGCTCAATCAGGCGCGACGCCACCTGTGGGTTACGGCTGTTCAGCTCGGTCAGCATTTCCACCATAAACTGATAGCCGCTGCCATCTTCGGCGTGGAACGCGGCCGGGTTGCTGCTGGCAAACGCACCAATCAGGGAACGGACGCGGTTTGGGTTGCCCATGGTAAAGGAGCGATGCTTCAGCAGGCTGCGGACGGTGCTGAGCGCATCTTCCGCCGGGCTGGTTGCCTGCAAAATGAACCACTTGTCCATCACCAGACCATCCTGATGCCACTTGTCGTCGTACTCCTGCATCAGCGCATCGCGGCAGGACAGTTCGGCGGCGACGCTTGCGCCCAGCGCTGCCAGCGCGTCGGTCATGTTATCCGCTTCGTGATACTGCTTGCTCACCAGCGTGTTCGCCAGTTCGGTTTCACCAAATGCCAGATAGCGCAGGCAGGTGTTACGCAGGGAACGTTTACCGATGTCCGCATGCTCCACGCGATACGCGTCAAGCTTATTGGCGTTGTAGATTGCGAGGAACTCATCGGCCAACTCGGTCGCCAGCGTGCGAGTCAGCGCTTCACGCACCGCCACGATGGCGATCGGGTCGATGATATCAAACAGTTCGGCGATTTCGCTGGCGGACGGCAGCGTCAGGATTTCAGCCGCCAGTGCCGGATCAATCGTCTCATCCAGCAGGATCGCGCGGAACGCGTCAGCCACATGGACAGGCAGCGACAGCGGCTGGCCCTGCTGATGACGGTTCACGTTCAGCTTGATGTAGGTTGCGAGCAGGCTTTGCGCCGCATCCCAGCGGGAGAAGTCGTTGCGCGCATGACGCATCAGGAACGTTAGCTGCTGATCGCTCCACTTATATTCCAGCTTCACTGGCGCAGAGAATTCGCACAGCAGCGCTGGCACCGGCTGGAAGTAGACGTTATCGAAGATAAAGGTCTGCTCGGCCTGGGTCACATTCAGCACGTGGTGTACCGGGTGGCCGCCTTTCTGCAGTGGGATCACTTTGCCTTCGTTATCGTACAGCTCAATGCTGAACGGAATGTGCAGCGGATATTTCTCTTCCTGCTCGGCCGTTGGCGGCGTGCGCTGGCTGATGGTCAGGGTGTACTGCTCGGTTTCCGGATTGTAATCGTCTTTGACGGTCACAACTGGCGTACCGGCCTGGCTGTACCAGCGGCGGAAATGCGAGAGGTCGACATTAGAGGCATCTTCCATCGCCTGAACAAAATCGTCGCAGGTGGCCGCGCTGCCGTCATGACGCTCAAAGTAAAGCTGCATCCCTTTCTGGAAGTTCTCTTCCCCCAGTAGGGTGTGGATCATACGGATAATTTCAGCGCCTTTCTCATACACCGTCAGGGTGTAGAAGTTGTTCATCTCAATGACTTTATCCGGGCGGATCGGGTGCGCCATAGGGCTGGCATCTTCCGCAAACTGCAGGCCGCGCATAGTACGCACGTTGTTGATGCGGTTCACCGCGCGTGAACCCAGATCGGAGCTGAACTCCTGGTCACGAAACACGGTCAGGCCCTCTTTCAGGCTCAGCTGGAACCAGTCGCGACAGGTGACGCGGTTACCGGTCCAGTTATGGAAATACTCGTGTCCGATGACGCGTTCGATATCGAGATAATCTTTATCGGTGGCGGTATCGGTACGCGCCAGCACGTATTTGGAGTTAAAGACGTTAAGGCCTTTGTTCTCCATTGCGCCCATGTTGAAGAAATCGACGGCGACGATCATATAGATGTCGAGGTCATATTCGAGGCCAAAGCGCTCTTCGTCCCACTTCATGGAGTTGATGAGCGAGGTCATCGCCCACGGTGCGCGGTCCAGGTTGCCGCGGTCAACAAACAGCTCCAGCGCCACCTCGCGACCCGAGCGCGTTTTGAATGTGTCGCGCAGCACGTCGAAATCTCCCGCCACCAGCGCAAACAGGTAGCACGGTTTCGGGAACGGATCCTGCCACTGAACCCAGTGACGGCCATTGTCCAGCTCCCCTTCCCCCACTCGGTTACCGTTGGAGAGCAGGAATGGGTAGAGCGCTTTATCGGCGATAATTTTGGTAGTGAAGCGCGCCAGGACGTCCGGGCGGTCCAGATACCAGGTGATGTGGCGGAAACCTTCCGCTTCACACTGGGTGCACAGCGCCACGCCAGACTGGTAAAGCCCTTCCAGCGCCGTGTTGGCGGCAGGGCTGATTTCATTCACGATGCGCAGCGTAAACTGTTCCGGCAGGTTGTCGATGACCAGCTGGTTGTTTTCTTCTTTATAGTCAGACCACGCTTGATCATTAATATGCAGGGAGACCAGCGTCAGGTCTTCCCCATCCAGACGCAGCGGTACGGCAGTCGCGCTGTGGCGCGTCACCTGGCTCACCGCCGTCACAACGGTTTTAGTGGCATCCAGGTCAAAAGTCAGGTCGATATCGCTAATCAGGTAATCCGGCGCACGGTAGTCGTGGCGGTATTTGGCTTGTGGCTGTTGTGTCATAGAAAACCTTATGCATCGTTTGTCGAGTAACGTTTCAATATATTCCTGTTGTGTAAAACGCGCTATGCAGAATGTTCATCTTTTCAGGTACAAAACCCTTTTTTGCTACATTTATATAACACGGGGCACAAAATGCCCTCGACCATAAAACGCGCTTATGTTGTGATCGGGGTTCAATAAATCACTAAACAAGGTATACTCCGGAGTTGTTTATTGTACTAAACGCTCCTGTGAGAGGATGCTACTGCGCACCTATGACTCAATTCGCTTCCCCTGTTCTGCATACGTTGCTGGATACCGACGCGTATAAACTGCATATGCAGCAAGCCGTTTTCCACCACTACTATGACGTGCATGTCGCGGCGGAATTCCGCTGCCGTGGCGACGACTTGCTCGGTATCTACGCAGACTCCATTCGTGAACAGGTCGATGCTATGCAGCATCTGACGCTGCAGGACGACGAATATCAGTTGCTTTCCGGCCTGCCTTTCTTCAAAACCGACTATCTGAACTGGCTGCGCGATTTCCGCTATAAGCCGGAGCAGGTCACCGTGGTTAACGATAATGGCAAGCTGGATATTCGCCTTGAAGGCCCGTGGCGGGAAGTGATCATGTGGGAAGTGCCGCTTCTGGCGGTGATCAGCGAGCTGGCCCACCGCTACCGCTCACCGGAAACGGGCGTAGAGCAGGCGGTTGCCTCGCTGGAAAACAAACTCGCTGCCTTCTCCACGCTGACCGAAGGGCTGGACATGTCCCGCTTCCGCCTGATGGACTTTGGCACCCGTCGCCGTTTCTCTCGCGACGTTCAGGAGGCCATCGTTAAACGTCTGCAGCAGGAGCCGTGGTTCGTGGGCACCAGCAATTACGATCTGGCCCGTCGCCTCAACCTGACGCCAATGGGCACCCAGGCGCACGAGTGGTTCCAGGCGCATCAGCAGATAAGCCCCGATCTGGCTAACAGCCAGCGCGCGGCACTGGCCGCATGGCTTGAGGAGTACCCGAAACAACTCGGGATCGCCCTCACCGACTGTATTACGATGGACGCCTTCCTGCGCGACTTTGGTCCCGAGTTCGCTGAGCGTTACCAGGGGTTACGCCACGATTCCGGGGATCCGGTTGAGTGGGGCGAGAAGGCGATTGCCCATTACCAAAAACTCGGGATTGACCCGATGAGCAAGGTGCTGGTCTTCTCAGACAACCTCGACCTGGCGAAAGCAGTCGAACTCTATCGCCATTTCAGTACCAGAGTGAACCTGAGCTTCGGGATTGGTACCCGTTTGACCTGCGACATTCCTCAGGTAAAACCTCTGAATATCGTTATTAAGCTGGTGGAATGTAACGGCAAGCCGGTGGCAAAACTCTCCGATAGCCCGGGTAAAACCATCTGCCATGACAAAGCGTTTGTCCGCGCGTTGCGCAAAGCGTTCGATCTCCCCCAGATCAAAAAAGCCAGTTAAGCACTTAAGGGAGCCTCGATGGCTCCCTCTCTCCTTATTTTTTCTTAATTCTTCTCTTTTGACTGCGAAATTTGCTTGTCTGATAGCGGATGGCAGGTAACATAGATATCCCCCCATAAGGGTGGACAAGTGTTTATTTTTTCCGACTATTAACAGAGAGAATATTATGAGCGTTGTGCCTGTAGCCGACGTACTCCAGGGCCGTGTCGCCGTTGACTCAGAAGTCACCGTGCGCGGATGGGTGCGTACCCGCCGAGATTCTAAAGCTGGCATCTCCTTCCTTGCCGTCTATGACGGTTCCTGCTTTGATCCTGTACAGGCCGTCATTAATAATTCTCTGCCCAATTACAATGATGACGTTTTGCGCCTGACAACGGGTTGTTCCGTAATTGTGACCGGCGTGGTTGTGGCATCACCGGGCCAGGGCCAGAGTTTCGAAATTCAGGCCTCTGCCGTTGAAGTCACCGGCTGGGTTGACGATCCGGACACCTATCCGATGGCGGCAAAACGTCACAGCATTGAATACCTGCGTGAAGTCGCACACCTTCGTCCGCGCACCAACCTGATTGGTGCGGTGGCGCGCGTGCGCCATACGCTGGCTCAGGCGCTGCATCGTTTCTTTGATGAGCAGGGTTATTTCTGGGTATCTACCCCGCTGATCACCGCTTCTGATACCGAAGGTGCGGGTGAAATGTTCCGCGTCTCAACGCTGGACATGGAAAACCTGCCGCGCACGCCAGAAGGTAAAGTGGACTATGACAAAGACTTCTTCGGTAAAGAAGCCTTCCTGACGGTATCTGGCCAGCTCAACGGCGAAACCTATGCCTGCGCACTGTCCAAAATCTACACCTTTGGCCCAACCTTCCGCGCCGAAAACTCCAACACCAGCCGTCACCTGGCGGAATTCTGGATGCTGGAGCCTGAAGTGGCGTTCGCCAACCTGGACGATGTTGCCGGCCTGGCGGAAGCAATGCTGAAGTATGTCTTCAAAGCGGTTCTGGAAGAGCGTCCGGACGACATGAAATTCTTCGCTGAGCGCGTAGACAGCGATGCGGTGGCCCGTCTGGAGCGTTTCGTCTCTGCTGACTTTGCCCAGGTAGACTATACCGACGCGGTGGCGATCCTCGAGAAATGTGGTGAGAAGTTCGAGAACCCGGTTTACTGGGGCGTTGACCTTGCGTCTGAGCACGAACGCTATCTGGCCGAGAAACACTTCAAAGCGCCGGTTGTCGTTAAAAACTACCCGAAAGATATTAAGGCCTTCTACATGCGCCTTAACGAAGACGGTAAAACCGTGGCAGCGATGGACGTCCTGGCGCCGGGCATTGGTGAAATCATCGGTGGCTCTCAGCGTGAAGAGCGTCTCGACGTGCTGGACGCGCGCATGGAAGAGATGGGGCTCAACCCAGCGGACTACAGCTGGTACCGCGATCTGCGCCGCTACGGCACCGTGCCGCACGCCGGTTTTGGTCTGGGCTTCGAGCGTCTGATCGCCTACGTGACGGGCGTTCAGAACGTGCGTGACGTGATTCCATTCCCGCGTACTCCACGTAACGCCAGCTTCTAAGCAACAAAACAGAAAATGGCCAGCATATGCTGGCCATTATTTTATTCTGCATTGTCAGTTTTCGTCAGCGCAAAGTCAGCATCTTTAAACCTTCACCCCGTCACAACCACTAGCTGTTACGTTTTGTTTCCGTGAAATATCCAGCCACAAAAAATAAACCCCATTCTTATTGCGATTATTGCAGCCTCAAGCAATAGCACAAATTTCAACCACTTTTTCAGCCATCCAGAAGTCTCTTTGGGGGTATAAGAAAAAACGAGTCGTTTAACGTCTGTTTATATGAATTGCCTTTATCCAAATTAATCATAAGGAATTCATATATATAGGAATCGCACTGTCGCTTAATTCGCCAATGAGGTCTGAAGTTTGAGATGGTTCACAAAGTTCCAGAAAATACATATTTGGTTACACACATTTTCTTGTTGTTACTTAATCTTGAGAATTGTAGCACTTTGAGGCTAGCGAAACGCTTCGGTGAATGGAAAGATGCCTGACAGATACATAAAGACACCAAACTCTCATCAATAGTTCCGGAAATATTTATTGACAGAATTTATTGACGGCAGTGGCGAGTGTCATAAAAAAACCAATGAGGGTAATAAATAATGATGAAGCGCAATATTCTGGCAGTGGTTATCCCTGCTCTGCTGGTAGCCGGTGCAGCTAACGCTGCAGAAATCTATAACAAAAACGGCAACAAACTGGATCTGTACGGGAAAGTGGTTGGTGAACACGACTTCGTGACTTCAGGTGACAACACTGACAGCAGCGATGCAACCTATGCTCAGATCGGTTTCAAAGGCGAAACTCAAATCAATGACCAACTGACTGGTTACGGTCAGTGGGAATACCGTGCTCTGGCAAGCCAGGCAGAAAGCAACCAGACTCAGCGTACCCGTCTGGCGTTCGCTGGTCTGAAAGCCGGTGACGCAGGTTCAATCGACTACGGCCGTAACTACGGTATCGTATACGATGTAGAATCCTACACCGATATGGCCCCATCCTTCTCTGGTATGACCTGGGCTAACTACTCTGATAACTTCATGACCGGCCGTAACTCTGGTCTCCTGACCTACCGCAACTCTGACTTCTTCGGTCTGGTTGATGGTCTGAGCCTGGGTCTGCAGTATCAGGGCAAAAACGACCGTACCGACGTTAGAACCGCTAACGGTGACGGCTTCGGTACCTCTCTGGGTTATGATTTCGGCGAAGGTTTCGGTCTGATCGGTGCATACAGCAACTCTGACCGTACTAACTTGCAGACCGCTGACGGTAAAGGTGACAAAGCTGAAGCATGGGCAGTTGGCGCGAAATACGATGCGAACAACATCTACCTGGCAACCACCTACGCTGAAACCCGCAACATGACCCGTGAAGCTGACGGCTCATTCGCGAACAAAACTCAGAACTTCGAAGTGATCGCTCAGTACCAGTTCGACTTCGGTCTGCGCCCTTCCGTGGCCTACGTTCAGTCTAAAGGTAAAAACCTGTCACAGCGTGGCACCTTCTCTGGCGGCGATGCTGACCTGCAGAAATTTGTTGAACTGGGTGCAACTTACTACTTCAACAAAAACTTCAACGTCTATGTTGACTACCAGCTGAACCTGATCGACGACACCGACTACTCTCGTAGCGTGGGTATCGTGAACGGTAAAGACGACCAGGTTGCAATGGCTGTTACCTACCAGTTCTAATCAGAACACCACTTTGTTATATGCTTAATGAACAGGGCTTCGGCCCTGTTTTTTTATGCCCGACAGAAAATAATGGCGACTTTTGAAAAGCCGCACGCTTTTCGTCGCAAACGGTTGGCATTTTGTAAATCTACCGTTAACCTGATAGCGGATTTCACTTCTGTAATCACAATGGAACTTCGTCATGTTTGAGAACATTACCGCCGCTCCTGCCGACCCGATTCTGGGCCTGGCCGATCTGTTTCGTGCCGACGACCGCCCTGGCAAAATCAACCTGGGTATTGGTGTATATAAAGATGAAACCGGCAAAACTCCGGTACTGACCAGCGTTAAGAAAGCTGAGCAGTATCTGCTGGAAAACGAAACCACCAAGAACTACCTCGGTATTGATGGTATCCCTGAATTTGGTCGCTGCACCCAGGAGCTGCTGTTCGGTAAAGGCAGCGCAATTGTGAGTGACAAACGTGCCCGTACTGCGCAGACCCCTGGCGGTACCGGCGCGCTGCGCGTGGCGGCGGATTTCCTTGCGAAAAACACCTCTGTGAAGCGCGTCTGGGTGAGCAACCCAAGCTGGCCGAACCACAAGAGCGTCTTCAATTCCGCGGGTCTGGACGTGCGCGAATACGCCTACTACGACGCGGCAAATCACTCTCTCGACTTTGACGGCCTGCTGGCAAGCCTGAGCGAAGCGCAGGCGGGCGACGTGGTGCTGTTCCACGGATGCTGCCACAACCCAACCGGTATCGATCCGACGCTTGAGCAGTGGGAACATCTGGCGAAGCTGTCCGTAGAAAAAGGCTGGCTGCCGCTGTTTGACTTTGCCTACCAGGGCTTCGCCCGTGGTCTGGAAGAAGATGCTGAAGGCCTGCGCGCGTTCGCCGCCGTGCATCAGGAGCTGATTGTTGCCAGCTCCTACTCCAAGAACTTCGGTCTGTACAATGAGCGTGTGGGTGCCTGTACGCTGGTTGCGGCAAACGAAGAGACCGTTGACCGTGCGTTCAGCCAGATGAAATCGGTTATTCGCGCGAACTACTCTAACCCACCGGCACACGGTGCGTCTGTTGTTGCCACTATCCTGAGCAACGATGCGCTGCGCGCGATCTGGGAACAAGAGCTGAACGATATGCGCCAGCGTATTCAGCGCATGCGCCTGCTGTTTGTGAACACCCTGGCGGAGAAAGGCGCCGATCGCGACTTCAGCTTTATCATCAAACAGAACGGCATGTTCTCTTTCAGCGGACTGACCAAAGAGCAGGTTCTGCGCCTGCGTGAAGAGTTTGGCGTGTACGCCGTAGCGTCTGGCCGCGTGAACGTTGCGGGCATGACGCCTGACAACATGGCGCCACTGTGCGAAGCGATTGTCGCCGTACTGTAATCTGCGCCCATAAAAAAGCCTGCGTTATGCAGGCTTTTTTTATTCGGGTTACCAGACAGGCATCTCATCCTGAAGGAACGGGTTATTAAGCCGTTCATAGCCCAGCGTCGACATCGGACCGTGTCCAGGGATAAACGTCACATCATCACCCAGCGGCAAGAGTTTCTGTTTAATCGACTGAATCAGCTGCCCGTGATCGCCGCGGGGAAAATCGCTTCGTCCTACGCCACCTTTGAAAATCACATCGCCGGAAATCAGCAGACGGGACTGGTCATCAAAGAAGACAATATGGCCTGGCGTATGCCCAGGACAATGCAACACCTGTAAAGTCACATTCCCTACGTTAACGCGCTCTCCTTCGTTCAGCCAGCGATCGGGCGTCAGGGGCTGACACTCATCAAGGCCAAACATGCGGCTTTGGGCGGGTAACCCCTGCAGCCAGAACTCATCTTCTTTTTCCGGACCAATCACCGGCACACCATAATGTTGCGCCAGTTCCGCCGCTGCGCCAACATGGTCAAGGTGACCATGCGTCAGCAAAATTTGCATCAGCGTGACACCGCTGTCAGCGACTTCCTGCTTGATTTTCTCAGCGTCGCCACCGGGATCGACAAGCGCGGCCAGTTTAGTTTGTTCGCACCAGATGAGTGAACAATTCTGGGAGAACGCGGTAACCGGAATAATACGATAGTTCATACTGCTCCTGTGTTTCGTTATTACCAGTGCCGAACCGGACCGGTATCAATATGCACAAAGTTGCTGCTGGGGTAATATCCTACACCACCTGCGCGCATAGATAACGCAGCTTTGCGAATATTGGCTAACGAAACGCCTTCAATATGGAAATCCATTGCCTGTCCCTTCGTGTGATAGCTCTTTTTGGCTACCCCGCGACTGTGGGCGCGTAGCTCATTATTGGTATCAATTGAGCGATAGCCAGAAATAAGCTGCACTGGCTTGCTGGTGCCCAGCAGGCCCTGAAGGCGGAAAAGCTGATCAAACAGTCCTGGATCGATGGCTTTTATTTTATTCGCGCGGAAATCACGGAAAAAATGGTTAAGTCTTGCTAATTCATCCTGAATATAGCCTCTGCCATCGAAGAACTCCGCTTTTAGCGACTCACCGGTATGAAGATTGTTGAGCGTTAAAACTCGCGGACGAGGTGTCGAGAGGGTGGCAAATGCTGGCGTCGGCAAGATGGCCGCTGCGCCAAGCGCAACACCACCTAACGCCAGCAGTTTGCGGCGATTAGCGTCAAATTTGTCCATGATAATCAGGTCTACAGGTAAAAGAAATCGTAATATGCTTAGCGCACGAAGGGCACCTTAACTGGCAAAACCAGGTACGTCAAGGCGCCCAACCCCAGTGAATACGCGGCTTACAGCGATATTGCCCCGTATTCACCCTAACTTACGACAATCTTTTTTCCCGAACTGCTTCATTTACCTGATTAATTGTTCCGCTTTTGGCAAAATTTGTGCGCCGGATCGCGCGGTGAGATCATAATTGTAAATATCTGTACGATACTGAGTCCGCCCGTCTTCGCCCACAAACGCGGTCAGATAGTAAAGATTGACCGGAATATTGTGCCGAATATTCACGTAACGCGTATCCCCTTGTTTCAGGGCATCCGAGATGCGCGTATCGTTCCAGCCCGCATCCTGCAACAGCATATTCGCCAGTTCCGAGGCTTTATTGACGCGCACGCAGCCAGAACTCAGCGCGCGAGTATCCTTCTGGAACAGGTTGTGGTTCGGGGTATCGTGCAGATAGATAGCGTCTGAACTCGGCATATTGAACTTGTAGCGCCCCAGCGAGTTATGCGCCCCGGGAGCCTGCTGGAAACGGAACGGCAGATTTGACGCCGTGATGGTCGACCAGTCGACCATATAAGGATCGATGGCCTCTTTGCTGTTCCATCCACGCATCACCGTATAGCCATGACGTTCCAGATACCCCGGATCGTTCCAGACCTTCGGCAGAATGTCCTTACGCGCCAGGGTCGGCGGTACGTTCCAAGGCGGGTTAACCACCACGTTATTTAACGCACTGCTCATCATCGGTGTTTTACGATCCGGACGTCCGACAATCACGCGCGACGCCAGCACTTCGCTACCGTTCTGGTAATAGACCAGCGAATACGCCGGAATGTTGACCATAATCCCGGTTGAGAGCGTACCCGGCAGCAAGCGCAAACGCTGGATATTCAGCGCCAGCACCCCTGCCCGCTGCGCAGGCGACACGTTTAGCCAGTCACGCGTTGTCTGGCCAATGACGCCATCGGCCCCCAGCCCCTGAACGGCCTGGAACTGCTTAACTGCCGCAACCAGCTCGCGGTCGTATGCTGCGGGTTTATTGCTGACGGCGACCGCTTTTTTCTCTTTCACGGGGGCTGACGGGCTGACCACCGCGTTTTGCGGATCGTCGCCGGGCAAGGCGATATGTGGCCCGCCGTCCAGAATACCGGAACGCGCCAGGATCTCACGCAGGGCAGGAACATCGCTGCTCCACTGCCCCGGACGCAGCGTCGTGGTACCGCGCATTTGCGGCCACGGACGGGAGTCACCCACCAGCGCAAGAAGCGACTGGTGCAGGGTGGTATATTGCGGATGTGCCGGTGCGAGGCTGGCAATAAAGCGCGGCAGCTCGCCATTATCCAGGGCTAACTGCCACTGGTTAATGACCGACAGCGCCGGTGTCGCCAGCTTGTACGGCTTATCGCTGTACAACCAGCGGTTGCCGTTGACCGGAATGCCCGCCACAAACTGCAGGTAGCCCATCATGGCATCGGAAAGCACCACGTCCCGCGCCTGTCCGGTGACGGCAGGATCGGTTAACAGCTCGACCCATTTTGTAAACTGCGGCTGAAACCCGGCAATGGCCAATTCCGCCAGCTGCTGCTGGAAGGCGCGCACGGCATCGCGATTTTCCCACATCGGTTTCATATCACGGGCAGCATAAAGCAGCGTGAGCTGATTGAGATAGGCAGGCGTGTAGCCTGACGGCAGCCCCGACTGCAGCTGCTGACTGAGAGATTCGGCGTCGATGCCTTCCGGCAGCGGCTTAATACCGGCCATGACAGCCGTCGCCGGAGACTGCTCCAGCGGCTCAGACAGCGACGTTGGCTGCGCACCCGTCGTTGCAGAGCTGTCAGTCGGCACAATTTCAGGCTCGTCGGCCTGGGCGGTTAACAGTGGAGCAAATGTCACTGCCAGGCATAAACTGAGCGCAGACAGCTGACGACCACATTTTTTCTTTAGCAACATCCCTTGCCCCCTGTTTTCACGACATGCCCATCACGGTGGGGCTTTCTTTATTATAGGTAGCCGGCAAACCTGTTGCCTTACCTTATGTAAAGAAGTTTAAAGATAACGCAGCCCTAAGCACAAGTTAAGTTTAAAAAAAAAGCGGCGCCAGGGCGCCGCTCTCGTTAAGGAGACGCGTCAGGATGCGTCCGCCGTGGTTTCCTGCAAGGACTCTGGCGGCTGCGGAGCAAAGCCACGCAGGCCGACAACGTGAACGTGTTCGCTGTTCTGGAACACTTTACGCACCAGTTTGTAGGTGGTGCCTTTTTCAGGGCTGATGTTTTCCGGTGCCGCAATGATGAGCTGCATATCAAGACGTTCACACAGCTCAAACAGCGTGGCAATCGAGCGGGCATCAAGACGCGCCGCTTCATCCAGGAACAGCAGGCGACATGGGGAGATATCTTTCCCGCGCAGACGACGCGCTTCATCTTCCCAGCTCTGTACGACCATCACCAGAATCGACATCCCGGTACCGATCGCTTCACCGGTAGAGAGCGCCCCGGATTCTGCACGCAGCCAGCCGTCGGAACCACGGTTTACCTCAACTTCCATTTCCAGGTAGTTACGGTAATCCAGCAGCTCTTCACCGATGGTTTGCGGCGTACGCTGCCCCATATCAATCTGCGGGTTCAGGCGCTGATACAGCTTCGCCAGCGCTTCGGAGAAGGTCAGACGATTGCTGTTGAACAGATCCTGATGTTGTTCGTGCTGCTCAGACAGCACCTCCAGCAGCGTCGCGTGGGCTTCACGCACGTTGACGTTGAGGCGCACGCTATTCACCTGACCAAACGACACGCTCTGCAGGCCCTGGTTCAGCTGGCGGATACGGTTCTGCTCGCGCTGAATGGTTTTGCGAATGATGTTCGCCACGCTGCGGGAGCTGATCGCCAGCTTCTGTTCACGGGAGGTCAGCTCCTCCGTCAGGCGTCCCAGTTCGATTTCCATCTGCTCGATGGCTTCCACCGGATCGTCGGTACGGATGATGTCCTGACGAATACGCTCGCGCAGGTGCTGATAAACCGCCACGAAGAACTGAATTTTGCGTTCCGGACGTTTCGGATCCTCTGACATGCGCAGTACATCGCGCAGGTGTTCGTTGTCTGCCACCGCCAGACGCAGCGCGCCCAGCGCCTTATCCGACATAGAGCGCAGCTCATCGGCAGAGAGGTACGCCAGCTCGCGACGGTGCAGACGACGTTCAACGTTATTGTCTTTCACCATCCGCATCACCGCGCACCAGCCCGCCTTGGCGGTCACGACCTGCTCGCGCATCTCAAAATAGTCGCGCTCAAGCTTACGCAGGCGACGGGTCAGGTTATCCATTTCCGCTTCACAGAACGTCAGCGCTTTTTCCAGCTGGTTGCGGCGTGCGCGGTTATTGCTGAGCTGAGCATGCAGCTCGTCACGACGAATACGCGCCCGCTCCTCGGCCCCGCTGTCGGCACGAACGCCGATGTCCTGGAGCTCTTTCTGCAGGTCGTTTAGCAGCTCTTTCTTGGTGTCGAAGGAGCTTTTCAGCGAGGCCAGCACCTGATTGTACTGGTTCAGCTGAGCCGAGTGGCTGCGCATCGCTTCACGGGCGCGAGTACGCTCTGCTTCGGCCTGCTCAAGGCGCTGACGCAGTTTTTCATTCAGGTCGCTGTTACCGCTCAGCATTTCAGCCGAATCAGAGTAGCCGAAGTGGGCGCGACGCTGCACCACCTCCGTCAGGGCAAACGCCTGCTGACGCGCTTCGCGCTGCACCTGCTGCGACCAGGCATAATCTTCTTTTAGCTGCTCAAACTGTTCCGGGTCGCTCTGAAGCACCGAAACAACCGGCTCCAGCTTCGCCAGCTGGTTGCCGTGCTGCTGTACGAAACGCGCGGCTTCCTGCGCTTCATCCAGACGCTCCTGGATCTCATCCACACGGTCTGCCAGCGTGTCGTCTGCCAGCAGATTCAGGCGCGGCAGGATGCGGTTAAGCGCGGCGACGCCCTCTTTCGCCTGCTCAAACTGGACGCGGCTCTGCTGGTTATCACTTTCATGACTGGCAATCGCACGTTCCAGCTCGCCGCGGCGGGTATTGAGTTTGCGAATTTCCGCTTCCGGGTCGGCATCAAAGGCCACGGCCAGATGGCTACCGATAAAGCGGCTAAACGCCTGGTGCAGACGCTGGGTTTTCTGCACGTCAAACGACAGCGTCGCAAAGCGTTCGGACAGCGTTTCACGCTCGGCATGCAGGCTTTCAATGCGGCTTTCACGCGCGGCGCGGCCAAACAGCGGCAGTTCCGGGAAGCGGGAATAACGCCACTGACGATCGGCGATTTTCACCACCACCGCTTTTTCCAGCTCGTCGACGCTGAATACGCTGTCATCGAACGACTGCGGATCCCCTTCGATCAGGTAGAGATCTTCCGGGCAATCTTCCAGGCCGGCAAGCTGCTCAGAAATCAGCGACAGATCCGGGACCACAATCGCGTTACGCGACGGGCCATACAGCGCGGAGAAGTACGGGGCATCATCCAGGCCGACATCGTCATAAATTTCGGACAGCAGCACGCCGCCAAAACGCTCGGCCAGTGCATTCAGGCGCGGATCTTCTGACCCGCCCGGCTGGCTTAAGCGCTCAATTTCTTCATCGACGTCGCGCTTGCGGGCGCCCACTTCGTCACGCTCAACAATGGCTTCGCGCTCGCGCTCCAGCAGCTGCTGCAGATATTCGGTCACGTCCTGGCTGGATTCGAACTGCTCGCCGCACTGCTCGCTGAGCTGATTCAGGCTGCTTTGAGCCGCCAGCCAGACCGGTGCACGCTGGAGCAGTGCCTGAGACCGAGACTGAAGCTGCTCCAGCTCCTGACGCAGCGTCATACGCTGTTCGCTGGCGTTTGATACGGTATCGGACAGGGCCGCAATACGCGCTTCCAGCTCCTGATGCAGGGCCTCAAGCTCGTCGAAATCGTAGCGTTTACCCTGCCGCTTGCAGAATTCCGCCAGCAGACGCTCGGCTTCCTGCTGCTCGCGCAGGCGCTGCTCAAGCTCGTTCAGACGCATACGCAGCGGCTGGACCTGCTCGGCCAGATGGCGCTGGTTTACGCCGTCGCGCAGAAGCTCACGGGCAACGTCCCACGCTTCGTTACGCGCCAGCGGGCCGTTAATTGCCACCACCAGCTGATAGGCCTGCTCAAACTGGCTGTGCGCCGTTTGCGCGACGCTCATCTTCTGTTCGAGAGACAGCAGTTTCTCGGTGGCTTCCTGCTCTTTGGCCTGGAAGGTGTCCAGCCACTCGTCGGCGCTATCCGGCGTGAGGTCAGGCAGATGGCACAGCTCTTTGGCACGCTGTAACGCCTGCAACGCCTGAGTGTACTGAATCGCTCGCGTCTGCTGCACGTCAAGAGCCTGCTGGTAATCGGCAAGCTGACTTTTCAGCTCATCCACTTCCAGCTCGGCCGCTTCCGCGCGGGCTTCGTTCTCTTCCTGCATATCGGCGGCTTCGGCCACCACTTCATTTTGCTCTTCGAGACGAATTTGCAGCTCGTCGAGATCCGCTTCATAGCGCTCGATTTTTTCCTGCTGACGCAGCGCGGTCTGCACCAGGTTCAGGTGATCGCTGGCAGCCTGATAGTCGGCTTCCAGGTCGCCTTCAGCACCGTTGTGCTCACCCAGCTCGCGCGCCATTTCGACGTGTTTGTACTGCTCGGCCACCAGCTGTTTACGGGAGGTAAACAGTTCGCGACGGTACTCTAATGCCTGATCGAGATGCACGCGGCGCTCGTTGGCGTGGCGCATGTAGTCCGCCGCCACGTAGTTGGTGGCTTCGCTGATCAGGTGTTTAAACAGGTCGCGGTCAGACTGGGTCACGCGAATCGCTTCCAGCGTCATGCGGTTTTCACGCAGTGCCGCTTCCATATCCTGGAACGCCTTACGCACGCCGCTGTTTTCCGGCAGCAGGTAGTCGCGCAGGGAGCGGGTAATGGCGCTGGAGATACCGCCGTACAGAGACGCTTCGATCAGACGGTAGTATTTGCTACGGTCTGAGGCGGTGCGCAGACGACGCGCCACCACGCCCAGATCGAACATCAGGGAGTGGTAGTCGGTGATGGAGTTGAACTGTTTGAACTGTACGCCTTCGATAGCTTCAAGCTTATCTTTCAGCTCCTGCAGCGTCAGCACGCGCGCCTGGCGTTCGTTCAGGGTTTCCGTCAGCAGCGCCGTCGGCTGCATAGAGGTCGGTAGCCCCTGAATGGCGAAGGGCTTAATATCGACCTTACGGTCGCGACCGGCAACCTGCTGCAGGCGCACGCCCACGACCACACGCTGATGGCGGGAGTTGATAACGTCCAGAACCGAATAACAGACCCCGGCCTTCAGTTTACCGTGCAGACCTTTATCACGGGAGCCGCTTGTGGCACCCGCCTCGGTGGTGTTACGGAAGTGAAGCAGCGTCAGGTCAGGGATCAGCGCCGTGACGAAGGCCGCCATGGTGGTTGATTTACCCGCACCGTTACCACCGGAAAGCGTCGTAACCAGCTCGTCCAGATCGAAGGTTCGGGCAAAGAAGCCGTTCCAGTTAATCAGCGTCAGTGAGCGAAATTTACCGCGTTCAATCATTACTCTTCCTCCCCGCTATCCGGCAGATTCTCTTCATGCTCGTCATTGAGCAACAAATGGTTTTCCACCGGCATCGCTTCACCGTCGCGGATCATGCGAAGCTGTGCTTCACGCGCGTCATCGCCCGCACGCACATCGGCGCCGAAGCGGAAGACAGACTCCGTAATGCGGAATTTACTGCTGTCGTGGCCCATAAACCAGACCATCCCCAGACGACGCAAACGGTTCAGGGAAGAACGAACCTTTTCCTGTAATTTCTGACGGTCAAGATCCGACCCCGTGGAGCGGTTGTTCACCAGCTTGAGCAGCTTGCTCTCATCCGCCAGCGTCAACAGCTCATCGTAAAGTTCCTGCTGGGTGAAGATACCTTCATTCGCCAGACGCTCGGGGCTGAGATAGAGATAGCAAAGAATTTTGCCGACCATCATATCCAGCTCGGAGAGCACGGAACGCGGAATCAGCGTTGTAGAGCGCGGGCGCAGGTAGAAAAACCCTTCCGGCGCGCGGATAAGCTCAACGTTGTAACGTGCGTAAAACTCTTCCAGATACTCCTGGAAGTCCATCAAAAAGGCGTGATTATCCAGCTCGTCTAAGCCAATGTGACGACCGGCACGCAGCTGGCTGTCCAGCGCCGGAAATAACGGATTCGCCAGCGCCTGTGCCAGCTTAACCGGCATCACTTGTTCAATATTTGTCAATGACATGCGCCTGTACCTTGGCTCCGTAATCGTTAATTGGCTGCCACTTCGGCGGCAGTCCGGTGAAATCTGCTTGCGCGACGCCCAGGCGCACCGCCTGGTCTACCACGATGCGGGCAATGTCGAAGTGGCGCGCGCGTGGATATTGCGCCAGATAATCGCGCACCACGAGCCCCAGATCCAGCGGCACTTGTCTGGTTTTGTAGACAGCGAGCTGCTCTTCGATCATCGCGGCAAGCTGCTCGCGAATTTCGTTAAATTCTTCATATTCCAGATCCGGCGGCAGTTCACCGGTGACCTCTTCATCGCGCAGGGCCATCTCTTCGTCGCGCATATCCAGCAGACGATCGGCACTGGCGTAGGTCAGCGCCCACGGCGCATCGAAATAGGTCTGCACCGACTGACGCAGACGCTGAGCAAAGACGCGGTTTTTATCCATATCAATCGCGGTACGGATAAATTTATGCACGTGTCGGTCGTAGCCGATCCACAGGTCAATCGACTGCTGGCCCCAGCTGATAATGCGGTCGAGTTTGCTTTGCAGGTCAAAGACCAGACGATCGATAAAATGCAGATCGTCATGCGCCAGGGTCGCGTCCTGAATGCGCAGCAGGTTCGCCTGCAGCTTGTCCCCTGCCGCTTCCAGCGTATCCTGCAGCTCACGCAGCGTGCCGGAAGTTTCTGACAGCAAAAGCTCACAGCTGGAGATGGCGGCACGCCAGTCTTTATTCAGCAGCTGCGCGATATCGTCTTTCACCTGCTGCTGCTGTTCGTCCATCAGACGCTGGGTCAAATCGATGCTGTCGAAGATTTCCGCCACCGAATATTTCAGCGGCGCGTAGACGTTACGGTGCCAGTGGAATTCGTCACCGTTTTCATCCGCGGCATCGGCGGCGCGCTTAAGCTCGCCCGCCACGATCGAGAGCTGCATGGAAAGACGCAGCGTGGAAAATTCACGCTGGCGAATATAGTAATCGGTGATACCGATACCCAGTGGCGTCAGGCGATAGATGGCGTTTCCTTCCGCCTGCTCGCTGGTAAAGCGGTTCAGCAGACGTTGACGCACCATATCGTTAATTGCGTTGTTGGCACGCACGCTAATGGTTTCGCTGGTTTGCTCAAACGCATCACTGACGTGGCGGAACGCATCCACCAGTTCACCCTCGCTCATCTCACCATCCAGTCGTTCGCCGTTCAGCGTGGCAACCGCCAGCAGGAAAGAGAGTCTGTCTACCGGCAGCGAGATGGAGAAATCGTTTTTCCTGGCCCAGGCAACCAGTTCGGGGACTGTCTGGGAAAATTCACTCATAGGTTATCCTTGCATCTGCGGCTTGTGCGCGGTGACGTGAATATAGCGGCCAAGACTGACAAAAGGCTCCTGACGGCAATACCGCGTTTCTAATTCTGTTAAGGTGTCAAAACAGTCACGCTGTTTGTGTTTTTCACGCAGATAATCATGAAACACCCTGACGCCCGTCTTCCCGACGATCTTCCAGCCAATCGCTTCCAGCCAGCCATAAACCTGCTGCGGATCGCGCGGATAGTCCGGGGAAAGCGTGCGCTTTTTCTTTTTAGGCATCCCGACCTGAACATAGTCAAAGTTACCCGCAACCATGTTGTGCATCAGGAAGCCGTTAGCATTGTAGAACATCAGCGACAGCGTGCCGCCCGGGCGCAACATCGACCACAGGGTTTGCAACACGCTTTGCGGATCGGCAACCCACTCCAGCACCGCATGAAACAATATCAGATCAACCTGGGTTTCCAAATGCTGTGCGATGTCCTGAGCGGCGCATTGTATAAAATGCATGTTGTCGCTCACACCTTTCTCTTCTGCAGCACGCGTCGCGCGGGAGACCATTTCAGCAGATAGATCGCAAAGCGTGACGTGATGACCGAGCCCGGCCATTTTTATCGCCGTCTGCCCTTCACCGCCACCTGCGTCCAGCACGCGCAACGTTTGACCGCCGAAGGTCACCAGAATGGTGTCCAGATCCTGCCAGAGGATCGTCTGACGGAGCTGTCCTTTAGTGGTGCCATAAATGTTGCGCGAAAACTTTTCCGCGATGTCATCAAAATTGCGATCCCGCATTGGGAGAGTTCCACTCGCTAACTGCAAAACCGCTATTTTGTCACACCCGCGCGGAGAATGAACCTCTCTGGTGTAATATCACCGGTAATCACCTGCTATATGGTCAAAAAAGGAACCAAAAAGGATGCTTTTTACCCTTAAGAAATACATTGGAGGGATGATGCTTCCCCTTCCGCTACTGCTGCTCACGATCGCGCTGGGGCTGGCGCTGGTCTGGTTCAGTCGCTTTCAGAAAAGTGGCAAAACGCTTATCACGCTCGGCTGGTTTGTCCTGCTGCTGTTAAGCCTGCAACCGGTCGCGGATGGTCTGTTACGCCCTATCGAAAATAAGTACCCGACGTGGCAGGGAAACCAGAAAGTGGCGTACATCGTGGTGCTGGGCGGCGGGTATACCTGGGATCCTGACTGGGCGCCCAGCTCGAACCTGATCAACAACAGCCTGCCACGGCTAAACGAGGGTATTCGCCTGTGGCTGGCGAACCCGGGTTCAAAAATGATCTTCACCGGCGCGGCAGCAAAAACAAACCCGGTGAGTACGGCTGAGGCGGGCGCCCGAGTCGCGGAATCCCTCGGCGTGCCGCGTAGCTCAATCATCACCCTGGACAGTCCAAAAGATACCGAAGAAGAGGCTGCCGCGGTGAAGCAGGCGATTGGCGATGTCCCGTTCCTGCTGGTGACCTCCGCCTCACACCTGCCAAGGGCAATGATTTTCTTTGAAAAACAAGGCCTGCACCCGCTTCCCGCACCGGCAAACCAGATGGCCATCGACGCGCCGCTCAATCCGTGGGAACGGGCAATCCCGTCCCCCGCATGGCTGATGCATAGCGACCGCGTCGGCTATGAGACGCTCGGACGCCTCTGGCAGTGGCTGAAAGGTTCCTCAGGCGAGCCAGGGCAAGAGTGATTTTGTCGCCAGATCGAAGTTCGCGCGATTGAAACGTCCGGTATTGACCAGCTGCGCGACTTCGTCCCAGAGCAGATAGAGCCAGCGCCGCCAGAGGAATGCTTCTGCAACGGGCGCGCGCTGAAGGTAGTGCCACAGTAAACCTTCCGCCGCCCCGCTGTCGCTGAGCCTGAACAACTCATATTCGCGCGGCGCCCAGAGCATGATCCCCGGTCCGACCATCGCCAGGAGCTGATCGCTGCGGGAGTCTTTGAGCATGCTGCGCAGGGTGAAATTACCGTGGACCAGCACGCAGTTGTCATTAAAGCCCTCGAACAGCGCCGGCAGGCACTCGCGGGTACGAAACAGAATGCGTTTGTCCTGCATGGTTAAACCGGTGTTATTGAACTGATTAAGCGTGCCCCACAGCACTTCAACCCGCTGGCGATACCACAGCGGCCACAGGTTTTCCTGCGTACTGTCGACAGGCCCCACGAGTCCACGGCTATCCTGACGATGCCAGGCCAGCAGCGCCTCAACAATCTGGTCTTTCAACTGTTCCCAGCGCTCCGGCGTGCGCGCCGGGGCTTCAACAGACACGCCGCGTAAACGCTCAATCAGCAGCACGTCCGGGCCGGGGTGTTCCTCATGCGTCATCACGCCATATACCGTCGGCATACGGACTGTCCCTTCCCGTGCCAGCATCGACATTTTCCATGCAAGCTGCCTGGCGACGCCCGGCGAGGTAAAACTTCTGGCCATCAGCGGCATTGGGTTGCCCTGACTGTCGTACAGCGACCAGAGCGCGGTATCGGCCTTTTCACTCACGCATTCGACCCGGCTTAACTTCTCACCAAGCAGATGGCTAAGTTCGGCACGCAGCTGTTCCATATGAGATTACCCCCATTAAGACCACTGCTTTTATAATGAGCGTCCTGGATGAAGATGTCACCCGGAAGAGATCAATTATGGAGAAGAAAGGGAAAGGCGTGGCGAAAAGACATCCCCCCAAAAGGGGGGATGCAGGCGATATTAACGCAGTTCGGCGCGGACGCGCTCAAGATCTTCCGGCGTATCTACGCCCGTTCCAGGTACTTCGCTGGCAACGGCAACGTGGATTTTTTCGCCATACCAAAGCACGCGAAGCTGCTCCAGCATTTCGATATGCTCCAGCGGGCTCGGCGCCCAGGTGACATAGCGGCGAATAAAGCCGGCGCGATAGCCGTAGATCCCAATATGACGCAGGAAGGTATCACCAATGGTCTCTCTAGAGAGCGCAAAGCGATCGCGATCCCACGGAATCGTGGCGCGGGAGAAATAGAGCGCATAGCCTTCGGCATCCATAACCACCTTCACCGCATTTGGATTGAATGCCTCTTCAGCGTGGTGAATAGGTACCGCGAGCGTCGCCATACCAACCTGACGCTGAGCCAGGTTTTCTGCCACCTGACGGATAATAACCGCCGGGATCATCGGCTCGTCACCCTGCACGTTCACGATGACCGTATCATCACTGAAACCGCATTTCTCAACCACTTCCGCCAGACGTTCAGTGCCGGACTGGTGATCGGCGCGGGTCATACACACCTCACCGCCTGCGGCCTCAACCGCGCGGGCGACGTCCGGATGATCGGTAGCGACAATCACGCGTTCGGCTCCGGATTCACGCGCCCGCTCAAGGACATGCACAATCATCGGCTTGCCGTTGATATCCACCAGCGGTTTACCTGGCAGACGCGTAGACGCGTAGCGCGCAGGAATAATGACAACAAAACTCATGGTTTGCTCTCTTCTGCCACCAGGGAACGGGCTTCATTTTCCAGCAATACCGGAATACCGTCGCGCAGCGGGAAGGCCAGGCTATCCAGCTTACAAATGAGCTCTTGTTTGTCCTGGCTGTAGTAGAGTTTGCCGTTGCATACCGGGCAGGCAATAATTTCTAGTAAACGGTGATCCATAGTTCCTCCGTATGGGTAATCGCTAAAGCTTAACACATTCCTTTTTCAGGGAGTGCCTGTTTCCCAGCCACTTCGACAGGATGTAAACAGCCCGTCGGGCAACCGCCCCAGCGTCACGTCTTGAGCACCCTGCCAGCGTGCGAATTCGCTAATGGCTAACGTTAACCCTTTCTCCAGGGTTGCTGTCACCCTAACGCCCTCTTCCAGATAAAGGGCAATGATTTCAAGCGTGCCGGTCTTACGGTGCATTTTGGCGTCCATACGCCCAACCAGCTGTCCCTTATGCAGCAGAGGTAACACAAAATACCCATACTGACGCTTTGCCGCAGGGGTATAACACTCCAGCCGGTAGCTGAAATCAAACAGCTGCTCGGCGCGTTTTCTGTCCCAGACCACCGGATCGAAAGGCGACAGCACCGTGCTGTGGGTGGCCTGCAGTTTCCCTTCCAGAGCCAGAGGCAAGAGCGGGAGAAGATCCTCATGCAGCCACATTTCGCCCAGTGTTTCCACCATGACGGGAATGATTCGCCGTTCCTGCTGCCACTTTTCCAGCAGCGGTTTTAGGGCGGGCTGGCGTAGTCGGTAATAATCTGCCAGCCATTGTGAACGGAAAATGCCCAGACTGCGGGCGCTGTTCTCCAGCATGATGGCCTCAGCCGCTTCCTGCGAGAGTAGGTCACGCTCGTCGTTCCAGTGCGGCATCACGCGATGCGTCAGGTCGTATACGCGCTGAAAATTACGCCGTTCTATCACCATCACTTTGCCTGACGTGAACAGCCCTTCAAGATGACGCTTGTGCGGCTTCCACTCCCACCAGCCGCTTGTGCCTTTACGGGGGTGTTCAAAATCGGCGGAGCGTACAGGGCCGTTTTCCTGAATATGCGCGATGAGCTGCTCGATTTCAGCCGAGTGCTCCAGCATCCACGCCTGTCGGTACTTCCAGCCCATCTTATCCGGTGAGAGCATACGGTGACGGACCAGCGCAAAATCGCTGCGGGGCAGGAAGCAAGCTTCGTGCGCCCAATACTCCATTAGCTCTCCCTTGCTGAGCGCCTCATCCAGCCACTGCGATGGATAATTTCCCAGACGGCTAAACAGCACCAGGTAAGGGCTGCGCGCCACAATGTTAATGGTGTCGATTTGCAGTAGCGACATGCGCTGGACGGTAGAGAGAATATCGGCAGGCTTCGCGCGGCGGCGGGGCTTTTTGAGCAGCCCCTGCGCGGCAAGGTGTAAATGACGTGCGGCTGAAAGCGAGAGTTGCGGTAAAGACATGCGTTTTCCTGTCAGTCAAAGCGCCACCAGAACCGCGTAAGCGTTTATTTTACCAACGCAATCAGTTCCTTGAGCAAACGTTCCGGCTGCTCGCCGCTGAGTTCAGCGTCAACCGGCAGATACCACCAGTTTTCTTTCGCGAAGGCACGGCATTTCACCGCATCTTTTTCGGTCATGATCAGGCTCTGACCAGGCACGGTGAGCGCATCGATCTGCTCTTCCATCAGCGCCTGGTGGTCGGCCAACGGAACGCGTTTCTCAAGCCGTGCGCCACACTGCTCCAGCGTAGCGAAGAAACGCGGAGGATGACCAATACCGGCCATCGCCACCAGCGCAGGTAGTTGAGAAACCGGCTGACGTTCACCCGTCACCAGATTGACCGCCATGCCCGGCAGGAGACGCATGGGGATTTCACCCGCTGTTGCCTCACCACCGTTCACAATCACCGCATCAACGGACTTCAGACGCGAAGCGCGTTCCCGCATTGGCCCCGCTGGAAGCCACCAGCCGTTACCGAAACGGCGAACCCCGTCGATCACCACAATTTCTTTATCACGCGCCAGGGCGTAATGTTGCAGACCATCATCTGTAATGATGATTTGCACCGCGTGCTCGGTAACCAGAGCCTGCACGGCGTCGCTGCGCACTGGAGAGACCGCAACCGGCGCGCCGGTACGCTGATATATCAGGACCGGTTCATCGCCCGCTTCAGCGGTTGTCGTTTCCGCCGTCAGCAGCAGAGGATACTGCGCCGCTTTACCGCCATAACCGCGAGAGACAACACCAGGACGAATACCGCATTTTTCCAGTTGTTCCACCAGCCAGATAACCACCGGCGTTTTACCGTTGCCGCCCGCCGTGAGATTACCGACAACCACAACCGGAACTGGCGCACGCCAAGCCCGCTTAAGCCCCAGACGGTAAAGCAGACGGATAATGCCGCTCACCAGACCATATAGCCAGGAGAGCGGCAAAAGCAGCAGCCACAGCGGGGACTCACCGGACCAGATGCGTGCAATCATTGTTGACCGAACTGCATCTTATGCAACTGGGCGTAAACGCCGCGGTGTTCCAGCAGATCGGCATGGCTTCCGCGTTCAACAATGACGCCATCCTCAACCACGACGATTTCATCAGCCTGCTCGATAGTTGACAGACGGTGCGCAATCACCAGTGAGGTACGGTTCTTTTGCAGTTCATCCAGCGCCGACTGGATAGCGCGTTCAGATTCGGTATCCAGCGCGGACGTCGCTTCGTCCAGGATCAGAATTGGGCTATCACGCAGCAGCGCGCGCGCAATCGCAATACGCTGGCGCTGGCCACCGGAGAGGAGCACGCCGTTTTCACCAATGATGGTATCCAGACCGTTATCCATCTTGTTGATAAAGTCCATTGCGTAGGCCATACGCGCGGCGTTCTCAATCTGCTCGCGGCTGTACTCATCAGTGCGTGCATAAGCGATGTTGTTGGCGACCGTATCGTTAAACAGATGCACGTTCTGAGAGACCAGCGCAACCTGGTTACGCAGCGACTGCAGGGTATATTCCCGCAGGTCGTGACCATCTAACAGGATTTCACCTTCGTTAATGTCGTAGAAACGGGTCATCAGGCTGGCAATAGTCGATTTACCCGAACCAGAACGGCCCACCAGCGCAACGGTTTTACCCGCCGGAATAGACAGGTTGATATTACGCAGCGCAGGCACTTCTCGGCCTGGATAGGTAAAGGTAACGTTGCGGAATTCAACGTCGCCGTTTGCACGCTCGATCACGCGCTTACCTTCATCCTTTTCCTGCTCGGAATCCAGAATGCTGAACAGGGTCTGGCAGGCGGCCATCCCGCGCTGGAATTGCGCGTTCACGTTGGTCAGAGATTTCAGCGGGCGCATCAGCGCAATCATAGAGGAGAAAACAACGGTGATAGTCCCGGCTGTCAGGGTCTCCATCACGCTCGGGAAGCTTGCCGCATAGAGAACGAACGCCAGCGCCAGAGAAGCAATGAGCTGAATGACAGGGTCTGAAATTGAAGAGGCCGAAACCATTTTCATTCCCTGCAGACGCATTTTGTTGCTGACTTTATCGAAGCGCTTGGTTTCGACTTCCTGACCGCCGAAAATCAGAACTTCTTTATGGCCTTTCAGCATCTGTTCCGCGCTAGTCGTGACCTGCCCCATCGTGTTCTGCATATTCTTACTGATATTGCGAAAACGCTTAGACACGACGCGGATAGCGATGGAGACAATCGGAGCCAGCACGATAAGGATAATCGACAGCTGCCAGCTGTAATAGAACATCATCGCGAACAGGCCGATGATCGATGCCCCCTCACGCACAACGGTAATCAGCGCGCTTGAGGACGAGGAGGCGACCTGCTCTGAGTCGTAGGTAATGCGAGACAGCAGCGTCCCGGTCGACTGTTTATCAAAGAATGAGACCGGCATGCCCATCATGTGACTGAACAGACGACGGCGCATGGTCATCACCACTTTCCCTGATACCCAGGAAATACAGTAGCTGGAAATATAGCTGGTGATACCGCGTAAGATCATCAGTCCGATAACCACCAGAGGCATCCATAGCAGCACTGAGCGATCCGTTTTACCAAAACCGTCGTCCAGTAACGGTTTGAGAAGCGATAGCATAAAAGTATCGCTGGCTGCGTTGAGGATTAACGCTACACCCGCCACGATCAAGCCTGGTTTAAAGGGCGCAATCATCGGCCAGAGTCGGCGGAACGTTTGCCACGTGGAGAGATCTTTGTCGTTATGCATTCAAAAAACCAGCATTCGTTGAAATAGCCGCATATTCTACCCGTTATCTACGGGCGCGCCAAACCACTGATGATACCAAAAGGGTAAATATTGCTCTCGCAAGCGCCGGATTTGCCAGTGATGTTGCGAGAATGTCACCGATATTTGTCCAGAATGAGGTGTATCGTGCCAGATATACCCCTCTTTTCGATAACGTCGGACAACTTTTGCCGACGGGAATCGCCATGCGTTATAGCGGGCCGCTGAATCCAGGGCGATCTGTCCTGCCACCCGCTGTACCAGCGGCAATGACGAAGACGTATTGCTGCCATGATGAGGTACCTGTATGAGCGTGGAGGTCATATGACGCCAGTAATGGCTAAGCATAGCCTGTTCCGCCTGCGCTTCAATGTCGCCTGTTAGCAGCACACTCTGCTCACCGTCGTCGACTTTTACCACGCAGGAAGCGTTATTCCCCTGGGAGTGGGAATTTTCAGGCGGCCAGTGGACGGTAAAGGTGAGCCCCTGCCATTCCCAGCGCTGTCCTCTAAAACACGGACGGTGTCCTGCCTGACGTAACGCGCTTCTTATCCACGCGTCTGGCCATGCTTTTTTGAGCGATGCCAGTCCCCCCGCGTGGTCGAGATGGTCATGACTCAGAATAACGCCTTCTGGCCGCAGGTGATGCCAGCGTAGCCACGGGATAATTAACCGCTGCGCGCTATCTCCGCCCGGCCATGCGAGGCCGGTATCATAGAGAATGGCTTTTCCCTGCCGTTCAATAACCATTGCCAGTCCCTGCCCCACGTCCAGCATATGTAGCGTCCAGCTATCGTTTTTTGTCGGTTGCCAGAAGGGAAATGTCAGTAAGACACTTCCTGCCAGACAAACGGCAGGAACGGTTTTCCAGGCACGAAAACGCCAGCCAATGACGCTAAGCCAGGGCAGTAATGTCATGTATTGCCAGCGTTGATCCACATTTTGCCAGCCATCAGGCAGGCGCATCAGCAGCCAGAACAGCCCCGCAAGCGATTTATCGGCTGCAAACCAGATGGCACCTTCTACTGCGGCAAGCGGCATTAGATGGAGCAGCATACCGAGCAGAATGAGCGGCACGGAGACAAACGTCACCAGCGGAACGGCAAAGAGATTAGCGACCAGAGAGGAGATGCTGACGCCATGGAAAATAAGAACCTGTAATGGCATGAGCAGCAACAGCATGCCGACCTGCAGATAAATCAGGTTCAGTAGCGGCCTTAACCAGCGTGTCCGATGCCAGTGAGGAAGAGGCAGCCACTGAAACCATAAAATCAGCGCGGCGACGGCAAATGCTGACAGAGCCAGGCTCTGCGAAAGTATCGCTAATGGATCGCTTATCAGGATTGCCGCGATACAGCAAAACCATACCTGCCAGGGAGACCATTGACGGGCAGCGATCCGCAACGTCGCGAGCACGGCAAGCGCGATGACCGTTCGCAACGCTGGAGGCTGCAAACCGGTAAGCCAGGCGTAGAAAGCGGCAAAGAACAACCCGGCCACGAGAGGCATTTGCCAGTGGATACGATGACCAGGTAGTAAAAACTGGAACCCACGTGCCAGTAACCAGACGAGGGAGGCCGCCAGCGCGATATGCAGACCCGAAATCGCCATGAGATGCAGCGTGCCGGTTTCACGCATTAGGTCTTTTATTTCCCGGGGTACATCCAGACGCTCACCCATCCCTAAGCCAAGAATAACCGATCCCCATTGATAAACAGTAAGTCGGTTTTGCAGTGACACCAGGTACTGGGCCCGCAGACTGCAGCGCCCATCGACGAGTTCTGCATGGGTGAATCGCCCACTCAGCGTTTGATGCTGAGCAAAAGCGCTTCGCTGGGCATCATAACCTCCGTCGTTCAGTTCACCATGAGCAGGCCTGAGCCTGAGGCTCATGGCCCAACGCTGGCCGGCACACGCCTTCTGTGGCAGATAATTGCCATACAACGTTATGCCAGTGGATGCCCACCAGCGTTGACCATCAACGCTGAGAATTTTTCCCTGATGCAGGGTTGCGCCATCGGTCGCGGTGATGGCAACCTCAGCCCGTACCGCACCGGAGGTTAAATGCGTCATCGGCCAGACGCTTTCTTGCGCGGCAAGAATACCCCATACACAAAATAGTACCCCGATCCCCACATACTTCAGTCGTACGTTTCGCAGTGCAGCCAGCCCTATCCCAGCCATAATCATCATCCACACGATACGACGCGATGGCAGTTCAGGTAACCAGAGTAAAGGGGTTATCGCCAGAATGGCGCAGATACTCAGCGCGGGTATGCCCATTACTACCTCCCTGTTTCAGAGGGGCAGTATGCAAGCCGACGGATCGCGTTGTCAGGTGAGAAGAATGCGTTTTACAGCAAACGCTGTACTGTTTTTATCGGTTTGCAGAAGCTGAAACGAAAAATGCGGGGCATCTTCAGATGCGATAACGTTAAGTATAAAAAAAGCACCCGCAGGTGCTTTCTTTCAAACCCAGTTTAACCCGATGGTTAAACTCAGTTGCCGTAAATATTGGCGCGATCGCGCAGTTCTTTACCCGGCTTAAAGTGTGGAACGTACTTACCTTCCAGTTCGACTTTATCGCCAGTTTTCGGGTTACGCCCGGTGCGTGGAGCACGATAGTGCAGAGAAAAACTACCGAAACCGCGGATTTCAATGCGCTCGCCCTGGGCAAGAGTGGAAGCCATATGCTCCAGCATCTCTTTTACGGCATCTTCCACTGCCTTGGCAGGGATATGCGGTTGCTGACTGGCAAGTCTTTCAATCAATTCTGACTTGGTCATGATTCCTCCGGTTCCTTTCAAACCAATTAGCTGAACAGCTCATTAAACAAGGGCGGCCGTAGCCGCCCTTTGTTATTGATTACAGGACGAATCCTGCAATCTGTCAAGTTTGCTCCTCATCCTTCGCACTGTAAATATGTTACAGGTCAAACGATGCTGAGAACCTGATATTACTCGCCTTTAGCTGCTTTGAAAGCTTCAGCCATTGCGTTGTTAGAGAAGTTTGCATCTTCCTGTTTGTTAACAGTTGCGATTGCATCTTTCTCATCAGCTTCGTCTTTAGCACGAACAGACAGGCTGATTGCACGGTTCTTACGGTCAACACCGGTGAACTTAGCTTCAACGTCGTCGCCTACGTTCAGAACCAGAGTGGCATCTTCAACGCGGTCACGGGAAGCTTCAGAAGCGCGCAGGTAACCTTCAACGCCGTCAGCCAGTTCTACGGTTGCGCCTTTAGCGTCAACTGCAGTCACTTTACCGTTTACGATTGCGCCTTTCTTGTTCAGTGCAACCCAGTTGTTGAACGGATCTTCTGCGAGCTGTTTAACGCCCAGGGAGATACGCTCACGCTCTGCGTCAACCTGCAGAACAACTGCAGCGATTTCGTCGCCTTTTTTGTATTCACGAACTGCTTCTTCGCCTGCAACGTTCCAGGAGATGTCAGACAGGTGAACCAGGCCATCGATGCCGCCGTCCAGGCCGATGAAGATACCGAAGTCAGTGATAGACTTGATTTTACCTTCAACACGGTCACCCTTGTTGTGGGTTTCCGCGAACTGCTGCCATGGGTTGTTTTTGCACTGTTTCAGGCCCAGGGAGATACGACGACGTTCTTCGTCGATATCCAGAACCATCACTTCCACTACATCACCAACGTTAACAACTTTGGATGGGTGGATGTTTTTGTTGGTCCAGTCCATTTCGGAAACGTGCACCAGACCTTCAACGCCTTCTTCGATTTCAACGAAGCAGCCGTAGTCAGTCAGGTTGGTTACGCGACCAGTCAGTTTAGTACCTTCTGGGTAACGCTTAGCGATAGCTACCCATGGATCTTCGCCCAGCTGTTTCAGGCCGAGGGATACACGAGTACGCTCGCGGTCGAACTTCAGCACTTTAACAGTGATTTCGTCGCCCACGTTCACGATTTCGCTTGGGTGCTTAACGCGTTTCCACGCCATGTCGGTGATGTGCAGCAGGCCATCAACGCCGCCCAGGTCAACGAATGCGCCGTAGTCAGTGAGGTTCTTAACGATACCTTTGACTTCCATGCCTTCCTGCAGGTTTTCCAGCAGCTGATCGCGTTCTGCGCTGTTTTCGGATTCGATAACGGCACGACGGGAAACAACAACGTTGTTACGCTTCTGGTCCAGCTTGATTACTTTGAACTCAAGCTCTTTGCCTTCCAGGTGCAGGGTGTCACGAACTGGACGAACGTCTACCAGAGAACCTGGCAGGAACGCACGAATACCATTCAGCTCAACAGTGAAGCCACCTTTAACTTTGCCGTTGATAACACCGACCACAGTTTCAGCTTCTTCGTAAGCTTTTTCCAGCGTGATCCATGCTTCGTGACGTTTAGCTTTCTCACGAGAAAGCAGGGTTTCACCGAAGCCGTCTTCTACTGCGTCCAGAGCAACGTCAACTTCGTCACCTACCTGGATTTCCAGCTCGCCCTGGGCGTTTTTGAACTGCTCTGCCGGAATGGCGGACTCAGATTTCAGACCGGCGTCAACCAGTACTACGTCTTTGTCGATAGCAACAACAACACCGCGAACGATGGAACCCGGGCGGGTTTCGATTGTTTTTAAGGATTCTTCAAACAGTTGAGCAAAAGATTCAGTCATGTTTAATCTTCAGGTTAATATTAACGTCCACCTGGCTCCGTGCCGGATGGGGTTGTTTCACATACCCGCCGTCAATCCATTGCAGCGGGGGTACTACTAAATCGGTCGCGATTACGCGAGTGCCAGTTTTTGGCGCGCATATTGTAGCGCTTTTTCAATCACTTGCTCAATAGTTAAACTGGTTGAATCCAGAACTAATGCATCTTCTGCAGGAACAAGTGGGGCGACGGCGCGGTTACGATCGCGGTCATCGCGCTCTTTTATCTCGGATAAAAGGCGATCAAAGTTAACACTAAACCCCTTTTCCTGCAACTGAAGCATGCGGCGTTGCGCACGTTCTTCCGAAGAGGCGTCAAGGAAAATTTTCACAGGCGCATCAGGGAATACCACGGTTCCCATATCACGTCCGTCAGCAATCAGACCCGGGGCTTCACGGAAAGCGCGCTGGCGACGTAACAGCGCCTCGCGAACGCGCGGGAATGCCGCCACCTGGGAGGCGGCATTCGCCACTTCCTGCGTACGGATTTCGCCGCTCACGTCTTCCCCTTCAAGGATGACCTCCAGATTGCCATCGGTCGACACGAAACGCACATCCAGATGCGCAGCCAGCGGAACCAGCGCCTCTTCAGACGCCACATCCACGTGATGATGCAGCGCAGCCAGAGCCAGCACGCGATAGATTGCTCCCGAATCTAAAAGATGCCATTGCAATGCTTCCGCCATCGCTTTGCACAGAGTACCTTTCCCTGCACCACTTGGCCCATCAATGGTGATTACCGGGGCAACTGCCGTCATCTTTTTCTCCTTAAATAAGGCATACCGTTTACATGAACGCCGCGCATTATACGCGCCAACGTGCGCAACTGTTACCTTTGCGTGCAAATTACGGAATGATTGAAGCAGAGTGTAGAAGAAATGAGCGGAGGTGTTCGTAATGAAGCGTAAGCAAATGCCGCATCGGGTGATGCGGCAACATGTTATCAGGCCAGCGTGCTAATGCGTGCCAGCTGTTCGAAGTAGTCCGGGAAGGTTTTCGCCGTACATTTCGGATCGAGAATTGTGACAGGCGTGTCGGACAGCGCCACCAGCGAGAAGCACATCGCCATACGGTGATCGTTATAGGTTCCGATTTCCGCAAACTGCAGTTTTGCCGGAGGGGTTACGCGAATATAGTCTTCGCCCTCTTCCACCTCTGCCCCCACTTTACGCAACTCGGTCGCCATCGCGAACAGGCGGTCCGTCTCTTTTACGCGCCAGTTATAGATATTACGCAGCGTGGTGGTGCCTTTGGCGAACAGTGCCGCTGTAGCAATGGTCATCGCCGCATCCGGGATATGGTTCATGTCCATATCGATGGCGTTCAGCTCGCCGTGAGTACATGAGATGAAGTCATCGCCCCAGGTCACAACGGCCCCCATTTTCTCGAGCACATCGGCAAAGCGGATATCACCCTGCACGCTGTTGCGGCCAATACCGGTCACTTTTACCGTGCCGCCTTTAATGGCCCCTGCGGCCAGGAAATAGGAGGCGGATGAGGCATCCCCTTCAACGAGATAGTTGCCCGGAGACTGGTACTGCTGGGCACCGCGCACCACAAAGCGCTGATAGGCCTGGTTTTCAACCTCGACGCCGAAGGTCTTCATCAGGTGCAGTGTGATATCAATGTACGGTTTGGAAACCAGATCGCCCTTAATGGTGATAAGGGTATCCTGCGGTGCCAGCGGTGCGGTCATCAGCAGCGCCGTCAGGAACTGGCTGGACACACTGCCATCCACCTCAACGTTTCCGCCGGTAAAGCCCCCGCGCAGACGCAGTGGCGGATAATTTTCCTGCTCCAGATACTCAATCTGTGCGCCACCCTGGCGAAGGGCGTCCACCAGATGGCCAATCGGACGCTCTTTCATGCGAGGCTCGCCGGTCAGCACAATGTTGTTGCTGCCCAGGCACAGAGCTGCCGCCAGCGGGCGCATCGCGGTTCCCGCGTTACCCAGAAACAGTTCCAGTTCCTCGGCTGAACTTAGCGCACCGCCGTTCCCCGTCACTTCGCAGCGAGTGCGATCGTCAGACAACGTGTAATGAACTCCCAACGCTTTCAGCGCATTGAGCATATGGCGCACGTCATCGCTGTCCAGCAGGTTTGTAAGGACGGTGGTGCCGTTTGCCAGAGCTGCCAGCAGCAGAGCGCGGTTCGAGACACTTTTTGAACCAGGCAGATTAATGGTGCCATCTACCCGCGCGATAGGTTGTAACGTCAGGGATTCCATGAAACTTAACTCTCAACTCAACATAATAAAAACCCCGCAGCAGCGCTGCGGGGGTGAAAACAGCGCAATTAACCGTGGCGACGTTCGAAATCGATCATGAAATCAGTCAGGGCTTTAACGCCTTCCAGCGGCATCGCGTTATAGATAGAGGCACGCATGCCGCCGACAACGCGGTGGCCTTTCAGCGCATGCAGGCCTGCCGCGAAGGACTCCTCCAGGAACACTTTGTCCAGGCTGCTGTCCGCCAGCTGGAACGGCACGTTCATGCGGGAACGGTTAGCCTTCGCCACATCGTTGCGGTAGAAATCGCTCTTGTCGATCACGCCGTACAGCAGTTCGGCTTTCTGCTGATTCACTTTGTCCATCTGCGCCACGCCGCCGTTTTGCTTCAGCCATTTGAAGACCAGGCCGGAAAGGTACCAGGCGAACGTTGGTGGGGTGTTGAACATAGAGTCGTTATCGTTCAACACGGTGTAATCGAGAATCGACGGACAGGATTTATGCGCTTTACCCAGCAGGTCTTCACGCACGACGACGATAGTCAAACCGGCCGGGCCGATATTTTTCTGTGCGCCCGCATAAATAACACCGTAGCGGCTGACATCGATTGGCGCAGACAGAATGGTGGAGGAAAAGTCGGCGGCAACCACGACATCGCTGCCGAAGTTTGGCGTCTCGTCGATGGCAATCCCGTCAATGGTTTCGTTCGGGCAGTAGTGCAGATACGCTGCGTTATCTGAAAGCTGCCACTCGCTCATTGGCTTCACGGCGCGCAGACCGTCAACGGTTACTTTGGCGTCAATAACATTCGGCGTGCAGTATTTATGCGCTTCTTTAACGGCGCTTGCCGCCCAGTAACCCGCATCAACGTAGTCGGCCGTCGTTTTGTCTCCAAGGATATTCAGCGGTACGCCAGCAAACTGACCGCGCCCACCGCCGTGACAGAACAATACTTTGTAGTTCGAGGGGATATTCAGCAGATCGCGAAAATCCTTTTCTGCCTCTTCCGCCACCTGAATAAACTCTTTACCCCGGTGGCTGATCTCCATCACCGACGTCCCCAGACCATTCCAGTCACAAAGTTCCTGTTGAGCCTGTTTAAGTACGTCTGCCGGTAACATCGCCGGACCTGAACTGAAATTAAAGACTTGAGCCATTTCCCCTCACCACGCTAAAAGCCATAAGTTATAACTGTGGATATCGGTTTTATCATTCAGTGACACGCGCCGCAATGTCTAAAACTTATGACCCGTGAAATGTGCCCTACGTCACACAAAACAATCTGCCGCCTCGCTATGACAAAACCGACAAAATGGCTGTCAGGTGATGCGTTTAGCACGGCTAACCTTCGTCCATTCCGGATTTGCACAGCGAGGGCATAATTGACGATCCCCCGGCTGCATTGCAATCACGTGGCTACATCTCACGCAGGCATACTCGCCCGATTCGGGTACGGTTCTGAAACGCTCGATAAGCATATCCGGCAGGATACACAGTCCCGGCTTCACCTCGTCGTCAGAATAGTAATAGACGCTGATTTGACCGTTAGTTTCCATTATTGCCAGACGCACCTGCCCGAGCTGTTCAACGCTCTTCAGACGAAGCTCCATAAAGAACTCAAACTCGGTCATATTGGCGCTCTGTACATTTTCCCAGGCCAGCTGTCCGTTCTCGACGATAACGACCGGCTTCCCTTCAAGCAGATCTTCCAGCTTTTCGCTTTTCGACATCAGCCACATGACAAGGCGGTAAAGCAGCGCCAGTGAGACAAAGACGATAAACACCGGCACCATCGGTACATCATCATAAAAGGCGACGTCCCCCGCTGCTGAACCCAGCGTCAGGATGATCAACACCTCAAAGAGCGACATCTGCCTTACGCCGCGACGGCCCGTAATCTTGAGAAACAGAAAGACCAGAACGAAGGTATACAGACTGCGCAGAGCGACTTCGCCTAAAAACTCAGGAGGGACTTTATCAAACGCCATCCGCTGGAGATCAAACGCTTTCATTTTTCTATGCCTTAACAGTAGGTTACTGAATGTAAGCATAGCTCAGGCTTTTATTTTCGCCGAAGATAGCACCCGTCACGCAAAACCCGTATCATTGCGCGCTTTACGTACGATAAAAGTGAACGCCATGACTCAAACGTTTATCCCCGGCAAAGACGCCGCTCTGGAAGATTCCATCGCTCGCTTCCAGCAAAAACTGACCGACCTGGGTTTTAACATCGAAGAAGCCTCCTGGCTCAATCCGGTGCCTCATGTCTGGTCCGTGCATATTCGCGATAAAGAGTGTGCCCTGTGCTTTACCAACGGTAAAGGCGCGACCAAAAAAGCGGCACTGGCCTCTGCGCTGGGTGAGTATTTTGAGCGTCTGTCCACCAACTATTTCTTCGCTGACTTCTGGCTGGGCGAAACCATCGCTAACGGCCCGTTCGTTCACTATCCAAATGAAAAATGGTTCCCGCTGACCGAAGATGACGAACTGCCGGAAGGTATTCTCGACGCTCGCCTGCGTGCCTTCTACGATCCAGACAGCGAACTGACGGCCAGCATGCTGATCGATCTGCAGTCCGGTAACGAAGATCGCGGTATTTGCGCCCTGCCGTTTACCCGTCAGTCTGATGAGCAGACCGTCTATATCCCGATGAACATCGTCGGCAACCTGTATGTGTCCAACGGTATGTCCGCCGGTAACACCCGCAATGAAGCACGCGTACAGGGTCTGTCTGAAGTCTTCGAACGCCATATTAAAAACCGCATCATTGCCGAATCTATCAGCCTGCCTGAAATTCCGGCCGACGTGCTGGCGCGTTATCCGGGCGTGGTGGAATCCATCGCCAAACTGGAAGCAGAAGGTTTCCCTATTTTTGCGTATGACGGCTCGCTGGGCGGTAAGTACCCGGTTATCTGCGTTGTGCTGTTTAACCCCACGAACGGCACCTGCTTCGCCTCCTTCGGCGCGCATCCTGACTTCGGCGTGGCGCTGGAACGTACCGTTACCGAGTTGCTGCAGGGCCGTAGCCTGAAAGATCTAGACGTGTTCACCCCGCCAACGTTTGACGACGAAGAAGTGGCCGAGCATACCAACCTCGAAACCCACTTCATCGACTCCAGCGGTTTGATCTCCTGGGATATGTTCAAGCAGGACGCAGACTATCCGTTCGTGGACTGGAGCTTTGCCGGTACAACCGAAGAAGAGTTCGCCACGCTGATGGCTATCTTCAAAGCCGAAGACCAGGACGTCTATATCGCCGACTACGAGCACCTCGGCGTTTACGCGTGCCGCATTATTGTTCCCGGCATGTCCGACATCTACCCTGCCGAAGATCTGTGGCTGGCGAATAACAGCATGGGCGCGCATCTGCGCGAAACGCTGCTGGCTCTGCCGGGCAGCGAATGGGCGAAAGAAGATTATCTGAACCTGATCGCCCAGCTGGACGAGGAAGGCCACGATGACTTCACGCGCGTACGTGAACTGCTGGGCCTGGCGACCGGTAAAGATAACGGCTGGTACACCCTGCGTATCGGTGAGCTGAAAGCGATGCTGGCCCTGGCGGGTGGCGACCTGGATCAGGCCCTGGCCTGGACCGAGTGGACCATGGAGTTCAACCAGTCGGTCTTCTCTGCCGAGCGCACCAATTATTATCGCTGTCTGCAAACGCTGTTGCTGCTCGCACAGGAAGAGGATCGCGAGCCGCTGCAATATCTGAATGCTTTCGTGCGTATGTACGGCGCTGAGGCCGTAGAAGCAGCCAGCGCGGCCCTGAGTGGCGAAGAGCCATTCTATGGTCTGCAGGCTATTGATAGCGATCTGAAAGCCTTCCCTGCGCATCAGTCGCTGCTGAAGGCCTACGAAAAGCTGCAGAAAGCAAAAGCCGCTTACTGGTCAAAATAAGCGCACATAACATTACCGGCAGTAGGCGTATTCAATCGTCTGGGCTATATTACGGGGCAATTTCATTGCCCCGTTTTTTTATTTTCTTCGGCAATGATTGTTGAATGTAATAATAAAGTTAAACGTGGGTAAATATAATAATATTTACCTGAGCTTTACTGTTACTTTTTATGGTAAATACTCCATATTAATTAACTGTTTCAGAGGTGGCTGGACGAAAAAATTCAACTCTTTTCATAACTTTTAAAATTTATTTTTATACGGATAATCAAATACTTACTCCGCATTTGCTGTAAAACCATACACAGTGCGGGCCTATAAGCCAGGCGAGATATGATCTATATCAATTTCTCTTCTATAATGCTTTGTTAGTATCTCGTCGCCGACTTAATAAAGAGAGAGTTAGTGTGAAAGCTGACAACCCTTTTGATCTTTTACTCCCTGCTGCGATGGCGAAAGTTGCCGAAGAAGCGGGTGTCTATAAAGCAACGAAACACCCGATGAAGACGTTCTATCTGGCGATTACGGCTGGTGTGTTCATCTCTATCGCTTTCGTCTTCTACATCACCGCCACCACCGGTACTGCCGCAATGCCTTTCGGCATGGCCAAACTGATTGGCGGCATTTGCTTCTCACTGGGTCTGATTCTTTGCGTCATCTGCGGCGCCGACCTCTTCACCTCAACGGTGCTGATTGTCGTGGCTAAGGCCAGCGGAAGAATTACCTGGGGTCAGCTGGCACGTAACTGGCTTAACGTCTACGTGGGTAACCTGGTTGGCTGTCTGCTCTTTGTTTTGTTGATGTGGCTTTCTGGCGAGTACATGACCGCCAACGGTGGCTGGGGCCTCAACGTCCTGCAAACCGCCGACCACAAAATGCACCACACATTTATCGAAGCCGTTGCTCTCGGCATCCTCGCTAACCTCATGGTCTGCCTGGCTGTATGGATGAGCTACTCTGGTCGTAGCCTGATGGACAAAGCCTTAATTATGGTTCTGCCGGTTGCGATGTTTGTTGCCAGCGGCTTTGAGCACAGTATCGCGAATATGTTCATGATTCCGATGGGCATTGTCATCCGCGACTTTGCGAGCCCGGAGTTCTGGACCGCAGTTGGTTCATCCCCGGAAAGTTTCTCTCACCTGACTATTATGAATTTCATTACTGATAACCTGATCCCTGTCACTATCGGGAACATTATCGGTGGGGGTCTGTTAGTTGGGTTGACATACTGGGTCATTTACCTGCGTGGCGACGATCATCATTGATGGTTTTCTCAGGCAGTAAATAAAAAATCCACTTAAGAAGGTAGGTGTTACATGTCCGAGCTTAATGAAAAGTTAGCCACAGCCTGGGAAGGTTTTGCGAAAGGTGACTGGCAGAATGAAGTAAACGTACGTGACTTCATTCAGAAAAACTATACCCCGTATGAAGGTGACGAATCCTTCCTGGCTGGCGCAACTGAAGCGACCACCAAGCTGTGGGACAGCGTAATGGAAGGCGTTAAACTGGAAAACCGCACTCACGCGCCAGTTGATTTTGACACCTCCGTTGCTTCCACCATCACTTCTCACGATGCTGGCTACATCAACAAAGCCCTTGAGAAAATCGTTGGTCTGCAGACTGAAGCACCACTGAAACGCGCAATCATCCCGTTCGGTGGTATCAAAATGGTTGAAGGTTCCTGCAAAGCGTATAACCGCGAGCTGGACCCAATGCTGAAAAAAATCTTCACCGAATATCGCAAAACCCACAACCAGGGCGTATTCGATGTTTACACCAAAGACATTCTGAACTGCCGTAAATCTGGCGTTCTGACTGGCCTGCCAGATGCGTATGGCCGTGGCCGTATCATCGGTGACTACCGTCGCGTTGCGCTGTACGGTATCGACTTCCTGATGAAAGACAAATACGCGCAGTTCGTTTCCCTGCAGTCTGACCTGGAAAACGGCGTAAACCTGGAAGCGACTATCCGTCTGCGTGAAGAAATCGCTGAACAGCACCGCGCGCTGGGTCAGATCAAAGAAATGGCGGCTAAATATGGCTGCGATATCTCTGGTCCTGCAACCAACGCTCAGGAAGCTATCCAGTGGACCTACTTCGGCTACCTGGCCGCGGTTAAGTCTCAGAATGGTGCAGCAATGTCCTTCGGTCGTGTATCCACCTTCCTGGATGCTTACATCGAACGTGACATCAAAGCAGGTAAAATCACTGAGCAAGACGCTCAGGAAATGATTGACCACCTGGTCATGAAACTGCGTATGGTTCGCTTCCTGCGTACCCCTGAATACGATGAGCTGTTCTCCGGTGACCCAATCTGGGCAACTGAATCCATCGGTGGTATGGGCGTTGACGGCCGTACGCTGGTGACCAAAAACAGCTTCCGCTTCCTGAACACCCTGTACACCATGGGTCCATCTCCGGAGCCGAACATCACCGTTCTGTGGTCTGAAAAACTGCCTCTGAACTTCAAGAAATTCGCCGCTAAAGTGTCTATCGACACCTCTTCTCTGCAGTACGAGAACGATGACCTGATGCGTCCGGACTTCAACAACGACGATTACGCTATCGCTTGCTGCGTAAGCCCAATGGTTGTTGGTAAACAAATGCAGTTCTTCGGTGCGCGTGCAAACCTGGCGAAAACCATGCTGTACGCAATCAACGGCGGCGTTGATGAAAAACTGAAAATGCAGGTTGGTCCTAAGTCTGAACCAATCAAAGGCGACGTTCTGAACTTCGACGAAGTGATGGAGCGTATGGATCACTTCATGGACTGGCTGGCTAAACAGTACGTCACTGCACTGAACGTTATCCATTACATGCACGACAAGTACAGCTACGAAGCCTCTCTGATGGCGCTGCACGACCGTGACGTTATCCGCACCATGGCGTGTGGTATCGCTGGTCTGTCCGTTGCTGCTGACTCCCTGTCTGCAATCAAATATGCGAAAGTTAAACCAATTCGTGACGAAGACGGCCTGGCTGTAGACTTCGAAATCGAAGGTGAATACCCGCAGTTTGGTAACAACGACTCTCGCGTAGATGACATGGCGGTTGACCTGGTAGAACGTTTCATGAAGAAAATTCAGAAACTGACTACTTACCGTAACGCTATCCCGACTCAGTCTGTTCTGACCATCACCTCTAACGTTGTGTATGGTAAGAAAACCGGTAACACCCCAGACGGTCGTCGTGCTGGCGCGCCATTCGGCCCAGGAGCTAACCCAATGCACGGTCGTGACCAGAAAGGTGCGGTTGCCTCTCTGACTTCCGTTGCTAAACTGCCGTTTGCTTACGCGAAAGATGGTATCTCTTACACCTTCTCTATCGTGCCAAACGCGCTGGGTAAAGACGACGAAGTGCGTAAAACTAACCTCGCGGGTCTGATGGATGGTTACTTCCACCACGAAGCGTCCATCGAAGGTGGTCAGCACCTGAACGTGAACGTAATGAACCGTGAAATGCTGCTCGACGCGATGGAACATCCTGAGAAATATCCTCAGCTGACCATCCGTGTATCTGGCTACGCAGTACGTTTTAACTCCCTGACTAAAGAACAGCAGCAGGACGTTATCACCCGTACTTTCACTCAGTCCATGTAACTGGAATTGACTGAAATCACGCGTTAAAAAGCGTACAATAAAGGCTCCACGTCAGTGGGGCCTTTTTAGCACCCTCTCCACCTCAGTCTCTTTTGTCCGCTATCTATACTCTATGGATATCAGCCAAAACAGACTTAAACACAGCCGGCTTTGAGCTGTGCATACACAGGCCCCGGACGGGCCGATGCTGGAGATATCACCGCAATGTCAATTATTGGTCGCATTCACTCCTTTGAATCCTGTGGCACCGTCGATGGCCCGGGTATCCGCTTTATTACCTTTTTCCAGGGCTGCCTGATGCGCTGCCTGTACTGCCACAACCGTGACACATGGGACACCCACGGCGGGAAAGAAGTGACCGTCGAAGATTTGATGAAAGAGGTGGTGACCTACCGCCACTTTATGAACGCGTCCGGTGGTGGCGTGACGGCGTCCGGTGGCGAGGCCATTCTTCAGGCCGAGTTTGTCCGCGACTGGTTCCGCGCCTGCCACAAAGAAGGTATCCATACCTGTCTGGACACCAATGGCTTTGTACGCCGCTACGATCCCGTTATCGATGAATTGCTCGAAGTGACCGATCTGGTCATGCTCGATCTCAAACAGATGAACGATGAGATCCACCAGAACCTGGTTGGCGTCTCCAACCACCGCACGCTGGAATTTGCCAAATACATTGCCGATAAAGGCATTAAAACCTGGATCCGCTACGTGGTTGTACCTGGCTGGTCAGATGATGACGACTCCGCGCACCGCCTGGGGGAATTTACCCGCGACATGGGCAACGTCGAGAAAATCGAACTTCTGCCCTATCACGAGCTGGGAAAACATAAATGGGTGGCAATGGGCGAAGAGTACAAACTCGATGGCGTGAAGCCGCCGAAGAAAGAGACGATGGAACGCGTCAAAGGTATTCTTGAACAGTACGGCCATAAGGTTATGTATTAAAGAAAAGCCCGGTGAAAACCGGGCTTTTTTAGATTCTATTTAAAGACGCCGTTAATAACGGACGTCACAATGGCTGTACTCAGCGCAATTAAGACCAGATCGTCACCCACGACCCGCCATTCATAGCCAGGATAGGAAGGAAGCTGGCCCAGCATAGAAGCCGGCACGGTTTTCTTCGCAATGCCCGGAGGCAGTGGTTTGCCGCGTGCAAGGTTTTTCGCAATGCCTGGAGGCAGTGATTCATACCCCGTTAACCCATAGTTCAGGGCCAGATGGCGTGCGTGATCGAAGCTCACGCGAGCGTTAACATCATCACTGACGCTTTTATTCGATTTACCCGGATTTTCTTGTCCATTATTTTGCTTATTGCCATGGGTACCGGAATTTCCGTTACCATGATTCCCGGAATTGCCATGATTACCACCATTACCTTGCCCGCCACCGTTTCCGTGACCATTGCCATTCCCGTTTCCGGGATTAGCCATGACCGGAGCCGTTGCAAACGTTAAAGACAACACTACGGCAAGTGCGGTAGTGGAAAAACGACGAATAGACATGATTGCTGCCTTATAGTGGTAGGACTCACCTGAATTATCGCCTGGCGCAATAAACAAACAATAAGTAAAACTCTCAGTTGTGACAGTGACAAAAAAGCCAGTCGATGACTGGCTTTTAGTTAATCAGGCATGTGCCACAGGCGTTGGGTGTTCACCCGCTTTGCGCAGCAGCATCAGGAGATAAATAAAGGACACGCTGGCGATCATAATAAACAGCAAATTGTCGGAATAATTCTGCATCAGCATCGCGGTAAACGTCGGCCCTAATAAACTGCCGATGGTATAGCTCAGTAATAGCGCCTGGTTCATCGCCACCAGCTGGTGATGTTCAACTTTCTCACAGGCCCAGGCCATCGCGACCGGATAGAGCGTAAAACCGGCAGCCCCAAGAATAAACAGCGCAGGCGCCATTGCGGCGTTGCTGAGCATGGCAAGGCAGCCCATGATCACCACGAAGACCTGAACGCGCAGCACCAGCAGGCGACCGAAGCGGTCCGCCAGACGGCCAATCGGCCACTGCCCGACGATCCCCGCACTCACCATGACCGCCATCCAGAAGCCAATTCCGGAATCGCTAACGCCCTGATGATTCAGATAGAGCGGCATCAGGCCATAGAGCGAGCCCAGCACAATACCCGAGATAATGCAGCCGTTAACGCCCAGACGCGCCTGACGGAGCCTCAGCATCGGCCAGACGTGAGTCGCTTCCTGATGCTCGCTGTTCTGGTTCACAATGCGCGTGAAGAGCAGCGGCAGGATTGCGGCCAGCACCATGCCCGTCACCCACGGCAGAACGCTCATCAGGTCAGTTGGCAGCTTGCTGACCATCAGTTGCCCCAGCACGGTACCCACGTAGTAAACCATCATATAGGCTGCCAGCAGGCGCCCGCGGTTACGCGAGGTACCGCTACACATCAGCGCACTTTCAACGACCACCCATATCATCGCGCAGCCTACGCCAGCGATAAAGCGCCATGCCATCCAGCTCCAGAAGCCAACCATCAGGCCCAGCCCAGCACAGCCAGCGGCGAAAATCAGCGAAGCCAGATAATAACTGCGGTTAAAGCCAAAGCGCTTGATCAGGCTACCGGTTAATAACGTGCCCAGCAGGTTCCCGGTAAAAAAGGACGAGCTGACCATACCCACCTGCCAGGTCGGTAAGTTTTCATGGGCAAGCCACAGCGGGACGAGCGTATTTAACACTGCGATCGCCAGGGTCAACAGAAGCAGGCCACAGAGCAACAGAAGCACTGGCCGGGTATAGGTGGTCATGGATTAAAAACCGTGAGGAAGTTCAGATTTCGTGCGCATCATGCCACTGGCAAAAACAAAGTCAATCCACTGATTTAGCCGCCTCGCACAATATGTTCCCTGTCGATTTAAAAAACTTATCCTGCTAATGCCACGCCTGCTAAAGATATTAATTATGTATCTGTTTTTGTTTATTAATGACCAAAATTAAAACAAAACGACAGTCGAAAAATTTCATGATCGAAAAAAGAAAAAGCCGGGCGCTGAGGCCCGGCTTTTTATACTCAAATACAACGTTAACTGGCGATAGCCATACCCACAGTCATATGCAGGCCATAAAACACGCCGCGGCCAATCAGTTCACCCGCCAGCACCAGCACAAAGGCCAGCGACAGTAGAGGCAGCGCAGGTTGATAACCTTTAAGCTGAGGGGCAATCCAGAATACCAACGCCGCAACCAGCAGAACGATACGCCAGGCCATCAGAGAACCGTAATCCGGTACCAGGGCAGACGCCTGCTGAATCGAGCTGTGAATAGTTGCCAGTTCGGCCCCCTGCATCAGGGCAACTATCGCACTTACCACCAGCGCCAGCAGCGAAACGGCGGGCAGCAAACGCATTGCCCACCCGTCGACACCCGCTACGCGCAGCAGCAGGAAGCCCAGCAGCGGCCCGCCGATAAACATTGTCAGGAAGAAGCTCATTGGCGTCCAGACGCTGTACCAGGTGGGCACCGTGTCGATGGTGTTATAAACGCGCACCATCATCCATACGAACACCACGCCCAGCACCATGGTCACGATTAGCCACAGGCTGCGCAGACCCGCAGGCAATTTCTTCAGCGCGGCCAGCAGCCACCCGAGCCCACCGACGGCAAAGAAAATTGCCCCGCTGGCAATCTCATTACTGAGAGACGAGGCGCCTACGCGGTTCAGGGAGTTAAACGCGCGCATCGGTGAGCCCAGGTGCAGCGTAGAGGCGATAAAGCCAATCCCCATGAGAACCCACAGGCCAAACATGCTCATCACTAAACGCTGCTGCTGTTCGGCATTCAGATTGCCTTTCAACAATGCCAGCGCGAGCACAATGAAGCCACCTGCCACGCACTGACCAAAGACCGTGAAGATCATCAGCGGCCATTCATGCCATCCACTTCCCATCTCACACCTCCTTCGGATTTGCCAGGTAGCCGGTGGTATCACCTGTAGGACGGCTGTTGGCGTTAGGTTTAATGACAATACTCGGCTTCGTGAAGTGTGCAGATGGCAGCGGTGCCACTGCGGCAAGCTGACCGTGTTTTTGACGCAGCTCTTCAATCGGGCCAAAGTCCAGCGCGCGCAGCGGACAGGACTCGACGCAAATCGGCTTTTTGCCATCCGCTACGCGGGTGTGGCAGCCGTCGCATTTGGTCATATGACCCTTCGCGGCGTTGTACTGCGGCGCACCGTACGGACAGGCCATATGGCAGTAGCGACAGCCGATGCAGACATCTTCATCGACCACCACAAAACCGTCTTCACGCTTGTGCATCGCTCCGCTCGGACAAACCTTCGTACAGGCAGGATCTTCACAGTGGTTACAGGCAATCGACAGGTAATAAGCAAATACGTTCTGATGCCAGACGCCGTTATCTTCCTGCCAGTCGCCCCCGGCGTATTCGTAGATGCGGCGGAAGCTCACGTCCGGAGTCAGGTCTTTGTAATCTTTACAGGCCAGCTCGCAGGTTTTGCACCCGGTGCAACGGCTGGAATCAATAAAAAATCCATACTGGGTTGTCATCGGTTACTCCTTAAACCTTTTCAACCTGAACAAGGTTGGTGTGGGATGGGTTGCCTTTCGCCAGCGGCGATGGACGCTGCGTGGTCAGTACGTTAATACTGCCAGCCTGATCGATGCGGTTGGCATCCGGGCTGTACCATGCGCCTTCCCCCAGCGCTACAACGCCGGGCATCATGCGCGGTGTCACTTTGGCTTCAATATGAACCTCGCCGCGGCCGTTAAAGATCCGTACGCGGTCGCCATTGCTGATGCCGCGCGCTTTGGCATCCATCGGGTTGATCCACATCTCCTGTCGGCAGGCGGCTTTCAGTACGTCGACATTACCGTAGGTTGAGTGAACGCGCGCTTTGTAGTGGAAACCGGTCAACTGTAGCGGGAATTTCGCCGTCAGCGGATCGTTATAGTTTTCAAAGCCCGGCGTATAGATAGGCAGCGGATCGATAACGTCCCCTTCCGGCAGCTCCCAGGTGGAGGCAATTTTAGCCAGTGCTTCAGAGTAGATTTCGATTTTGCCCGACGGCGTGGTCAGCGGATTCGCCTGTGGGTCTTCGCGGAAGGCTTTGTACGCCACGTGGTGCCCTTCCGGGTCGCGCTGTTTGTATATTCCCTGCTGGCGGAAGGTATCGAAGTCCGGCAGATCGGGGATCGCTTTACGGGAGAGCTCGTGGAGATGGCGCATCCACCCTTCCTGAGTACGACCCTCGGTAAACTGTTGCTCCACGCCAAGGCGCTTTGCCAGCTCGGAGGTCATCTCATAAATGGTTTTGCACTCGAAGCGTGGCTTGATGGCCCTATCGGTGAAAATCACGTAGGACATATTGCCGCAGGAGGCATCCAGCGCGAAATCCATCTGCTCAGAGGCGGTGCAGTCTGGCAGCAGAATATCGGCATATTTTGCCGAGGAGGTCATGTGGCAGTCGATCACCACAATCATCTCGCACTTCTTGTCGTCCTGCAGGATTTCATGGGTACGGTTGATTTCGGAGTGCTGATTGATAAGGCAGTTACCGGCGTAATTCCAGATCATCTTGATCGGCACGTCCAGCTTGTCCTTGCCGCGCACGCCGTCGCGCAGCGCCGTCATTTCCGGGCCACGTTCAATCGCATCGGTCCACATGAACATGGAGATACTGGTCTGCACCGGATTTTCAAGGGTCAGCATGCGTTCAAACGGCAGCGAATACGAGCCTTCACGCGCGCCGGTATTACCGCCGTGAACACCGACGTTGCCGGTCAGAATAGAGAGCATGGAGATGGCACGGGTCGCGATTTCACCGTTTGCATGGCGCTGCGGCCCCCAGCCCTGGCTGATGTAGGCCGGTTTGGCAGCACCTATTTCACGCGCCAGCTGAACAATGCGCTCGACCGGAATACCGGTGATGGTGGATGCCCACTCCGGCGTTTTCGCCACGCCGTCGCTGCCCTGACCGAGAATATAGGCTTTGTAATGCCCGTTAGCCGGCGCGCTGGCTGGCAGGGTTTTCTCGTCATAACCAACGCAGTATTTATCCAGGAAAGGCTGATCGACAAGATTTTCGGTGATCATCACCCACGCCAGTGCTGAGACCAGTGCCGCGTCAGTACCTGGACGAATAGGGATCCACTCATCTTCACGCCCTGCACCGGTATCGGTATAGCGCGGATCGATGATGATCATCCGGGCATTAGATTTAGCGCGGGCCTGTTCCAGGTAATAAGTCACCCCGCCGCCGCTCATACGCGTTTCACCCGGGTTATTACCGAACAGGACGACCAGCTTACTGTTTTCGATATCGGACGGGCTGTTGCCATCTGCCCAGCCACCGTAGGTGTAGTTCAGACCTTCGGCAATCTGTGCGGAAGAATAGTCACCGTAGTGGTTGAGATAACCACCGCAGCAGTTCATCAGGCGTGCCACCAGCGTTTTACCCGGCGGCCAGGAGCGGGTCAGCGTGCCGCCGAGCGTCCCGGTACCGTAGTTCAGGTAGATGGATTCGTTGCCGTACTCTTTGATCAAACGCTGCATGTTGGTGGCGATGATATCGTAGGCTTCATCCCAGCTAATCCGCTCGAACTTACCTTCCCCACGCTTGCCCACGCGCTTCATCGGGTATTTCAGGCGGTCCGGGTTATATACGCGACGGCGCATGGAGCGGCCGCGCAGACAAGCACGAACCTGATGTAACCCTTCATAGTTATCGTCCCCGGTGTTATCGGTTTCGACATATTTGATTTCGCCATCCACCACATGCATACGCAGCGGACAACGACTACCGCAGTTTACGGTACAGGCACTCCACACCACTTTTTCCGGCGAAGAGGCCGTGGACAGTGCATCTGCCGCCGACGCCAGTCGGGTGAAGGGAAGCGTGAAGGCGCTGCTGGCTACGGCCAGGCCGCCTATTGCCGTGGTTTTCATCAACCCACGGCGAGTGACCTCAGCAGCCATTAATGCTTCAGGCGCGTTGATTTTCATAGAGACTCACTTTGGTTGCTCACAAAGAAAAGAAAGGCGGCGCAAACCGCTATAAAGTTTTATATATATCGAATTTCTTGGTTATCAGCTGCTTATGCTGACTTTCATTCGCAGCAGTATTACTACTTTAGTGGGAGGGGGTATTGCGTCGTATCAATTCAGAGGCATAAAAAAAGCGCCCGAAGGCGCTTTTTTGTTTTGAGGCAAGTAATTAGCCGATGTACTGCTGGCCTTTCATGTATGGACGCAGCACTTCAGGGATCTCGATGCGGCCATCTGCCTGCTGGTAGTTTTCCAGCACGGCAACCAGCGTACGGCCAACAGCCAGACCAGAACCGTTCAGGGTATGCACCAGACGGGTTTTCTTGTCAGATTTACTGCGGCAGCGTGCCTGCATGCGGCGCGCCTGGAAATCCCAGACGTTAGAGCAGGAGGAGATTTCACGGTAGGTGTTCTGCGCAGGTACCCACACTTCCAGATCGAAGGTTTTGCAGGCGCCAAAGCCCATATCACCCGTGCACAGAGCCATACGACGGTACGGCAGACCCAGCAGCTCCAGCACTTTTTCAGCGTGGCCGGTCATCTCTTCCAGCGCATCCATGGATTCTTCAGGACGGACGATCTGCACCATCTCAACTTTGTCGAACTGGTGCATACGGATCAGACCGCGCGTGTCGCGACCGTAAGAACCTGCTTCAGAACGGAAGCACGGTGAATGTGCCGTCAGCTTAATTGGCAGGTCGTCTTCGTCGATGATCTCATCACGCACGAGGTTGGTCAGCGGCACTTCCGCCGTTGGGATCAGCGCGTAGTTGCTGCTGTCCGCTTCCTCGTCCAGTGGACGGGTGTGGAACAGATCGCCGGCAAATTTCGGCAGCTGACCCGTACCGTACAGCGTATCGTGGTTGACCAGATACGGAACATAGGTTTCGCTGTAGCCGTGCTGTTCGGTGTGAAGATCCAGCATGAACTGCGCCAGCGCGCGGTGCAGATGAGCAATCTGGCCTTTCATCACCACGAAGCGAGAACCGGTCAGCTTAACCGCAGCCGCAAAGTCCAGGCCCGCGTGCATTTCGCCCAGCGTCACGTGATCGCGCACTTCAAAGTCAAACTCACGAGGCGTACCCCAGCGTTTCACTTCAACGTTGTCGTTTTCATCTTTGCCGACAGGCACGCTGTCGTCAGGAATATTCGGGATAGCCAGGGCAATATCACGAATTTCGGCCTGAAGAACATCCAGTTCAGCTTTCGCCTGATCCAGTTCTTCACCCAGTTTGTTCACTTCCAGGCGTAATGGCTCAATATCTTCCCCGCGCGCTTTCGCCTGGCCGATGGATTTCGATCGAGAATTACGCTCTGCCTGCAGATTTTCAGTTTGTACCTGCAGAACTTTACGACGCTCTTCAAGAGCGCGCAGCTTATCTACATCCAGCTTAAAGCCCCGGCGTGCCAGTTTTTCAGCGACTGCGTCTGGCTCATTACGCAGCAGATTGGGATCGAGCATGCTTATCCTGTGCTTATCGAATTAAATAGGAAAATGTGACCACAGCCTGCGGCCACAATATAACGGGTATACATTGCCAACATTACCGCAACGACTGAGCTAACGGTAGCGTTTTATAGGGCTATTTTGATCCTGTCCGGCAAGCCAGGTGAGCTTTTCACCAATCTTGCCTTCAAGACCTCTGCTTGTGGGGTGATAATAGCGCGTTTGTGCCATCTCCTGCGGGAAATACTCCTCACCGGCAGCATAGGCATTGGGTTCGTCGTGGGCGTAACGGTACTCCTGCCCATATCCCATCTCTTTCATCAGTTTGGTCGGCGCGTTACGCAGGTGAACCGGCACATCGTAGTCCGGACGTTCACGCGCGTCAGACATCGCCGCTTTAAACGCGGTGTAGACGGCATTGCTTTTCGGCGCACAGGCCAGATAAACAATCGCCTGCGCAATCGCGCGTTCGCCTTCCGCCGGGCCTACGCGGGTGAAACAGTCCCAGGCCGACAGCGCGACCTGCATTGCGCGAGGGTCAGCATTGCCGACATCTTCTGAGGCAATCGCCAGGCAGCGGCGCGCAACGTACAGCGGGTCGCCACCGGCAGTGATAATGCGAGCGTACCAGTACAGAGCCGCATCCGGCGCGCTGCCGCGCACGGACTTGTGCAGCGCCGAGATCAGGTCGTAAAAACGGTCGCCTTTATTATCGAAACGCGCGCTGCGTTCACCGGCAATTTCGGTGAGCAATTCCGGCTGCAGCACCCGCTTGCCGGCATCGTCGACTTCGGCCATATCGGCCATCATCTCCAGCGTGTTCAGCGCCCGACGCGCATCACCGTTGACCAGCTCCGCAATCGCACGCCGCGTGTCGTCAGGCAGAACAATATCCTGCCCACCGTAGCCGCGCGCTTTGTCATCCATCGCCTGCGTGAGAACTTTTTCGATGTCCTCAGCAGTCAGCGATTTGAGCAGGTAAACACGAGCACGGGAAAGCAGCGCCGAATTCAGCTCAAACGACGGGTTTTCGGTGGTCGCGCCGATGAAGAAGATCGTGCCATCTTCAATGTGCGGCAGGAAGGCATCCTGCTGGCTTTTATTGAAGCGGTGGACTTCGTCCACGAAGAGGATAGTCCGACGTCCGGCATTGCGGTTTTGCCGCGCACGTTCGATCGCTTCGCGGATCTCCTTCACGCCGGACGTAACTGCCGAGATGCGTTCAACATCCGCGTTTGCATAGCGGGCGATCACTTCGGCGAGCGTGGTTTTGCCGGTACCAGGGGGCCCCCAGAGGATCATCGAGTGGAGATGCCCGGCCTCAATGGCGCGTGGCAATGGCTTACCGGCAGCCAGCAGGTGTTGCTGGCCGATGTACTGCGCTAAATTTTCTGGCCGCATACGGGCGGCCAGAGGTTGAAACGCGTTATCTGAAAAATCGAGCGACAGATTGCTCACTCACGCCTCTTACTTACGTTGGTCGTCCACCGTTACGCCCTGCGGCGGGGTAAAGGTGAATTTCGATGCATCAACGGCGCCGTTCTGTTGAGATTTGAGCTGGTAGCTGCTGCGCTGATCGTCCTGCTCAACCGCGCCAAACTGATTAATGGTACCGTTGGTGCTTACGTTAATGGTGAACTGCTTAAGGTTGCCGTTGCTGCCTTTCGGCGTCAGAACGAACTCGTCACCGGTCTGTTTAATATTGTACTGCTGCCAGTCGCTGGACTGGTTGCGAGCAATCAGCATAAACGGCGTATTGCTGGTGGCATCTTTCAGCCAGGTCGCGGTTGCCTGCTCAACGAACGGGTTGAAGAACCACAGCGTTTTACCGTCAGACACCAGGATGCTTTCATCCGGCTGGGTCATGTGCCAGTTAAACAGATTTGGGCGTTTAACCCACAAATCTCCCTGGCCTTCCTGCACCGCATTGCCGCTGCCGTCAGTCACTTTTTGCGTGAAGCTAGCGTGGAAGCTGCTTACTTTATCCAGTCGGCTTTTAAGGTCGCTGGCTGCATCAGCCCAGACGCTGCTGGCGACAAAACTGGTGAGTAATGCACAGGCGATGGCGATTTTTTTCATTGTTATTCCTTAAAATACGTCTTCCCGATATGGGGTTTCCGTCTTCTATTCTGGACCTGCCCGAAGGCAGGCGACAGAAGAAAATGCTTAATTTTGGCTGATTTACCCTTCTTTGCAATCGCTGAAGGTTAATCAAAAGGCGGCGGAGCCAGCACCTCACGGTTACCGTTATGCCCCTGCTCGCTCACAATGCCCTGCGCTTCCATCTGTTCGATGATACGCGCCGCGCGGTTATAGCCAATGCGGAACTGGCGCTGCACGCCAGAAATGGACGCTTTGCGTTTTTCGGTAACGAAGTTAACCGCCTGGTCGAATAACGGATCCAGCTCTTCGCCGCCGTCGAAGCCACCGCCGCCGCCTTCGCTTTCCGTATCGCTGGTAATACCGTCAACGTATTGCGGGCGACCGCGCGCTTTCCAGTCCTGCACGACGGCGTGAACTTCCTCATCGCGGACGAACGCACCGTGAACACGCACCGGAGAGGTGGAGTTCGGGCCAGAATAGAGCATGTCCCCCATCCCCAGCAGCGACTCTGCGCCGCCCTGATCGAGGATGGTACGCGAGTCAATTTTACTTGATACGGTAAAAGCAATACGCGTCGGGATGTTCGCTTTGATAAGACCAGTGATAACGTCCACGGAAGGACGCTGGGTCGCCAGCACAAGGTGAATACCGGCCGCACGCGCTTTCTGCGCCAGACGGGCAATCAGCTCTTCCACTTTCTTACCGACGGTCATCATCAGGTCGGCGAATTCATCGACCAGCACGACAATGTAAGGCAGTTTTTCCAGCACCGGATGCTGGGCATCCATGCTATCACCCGGCTTCCAGTAAGGATCCGGAATCGGACGTCCCATGCGCACCGCCTGGGCGATTTTCTCGTTATAACCGGCCAGGTTACGCACGCCCAACGCAGACATCAGCTTGTATCGGCGCTCCATCTCATTCACGCTCCAGCGCAGGGCGTTGGCGGCGTCTTTCATGTCGGTGACGACTTCAGTCAGCAGGTGCGGAATACCTTCGTAGACCGACAGTTCGAGCATTTTCGGGTCGATCATGATGAAACGCACATCTTCCGGCTGCGCTTTATAGAGCATGCTGAGGATCATGGCGTTCACCCCGACGGACTTACCGGAACCGGTCGTACCGGCTACCAGCAGGTGAGGCATTTTCGCGAGGTCTGCCACAACAGGATCGCCGGCAATGTCTTTCCCCAGCACCACGGTCAGCGGAGAGGGGTTATCGCGGAACTTGGTGTTATCCAGCACTTCACGCAGGTAGACGGTCTGACGTTTCTTATTCGGCAACTCCAGCCCAACATAGGGCTTACCCGGTATAACTTCCACCACGCGCACCGCAACGGTCGACAGGGAACGCGCCAGGTCACGGGACAGGTTAGAAATACGCGCGGCTTTTACGCCAGGCGCCAGGTTCAGTTCAAAACGGGTGATTACAGGACCCGGTGAATAGTTCACTACATCCGCCTTGATACGGAAATCAGCCAGACGCGCTTCCACCAGTCGCGCCATCTGCTCCAGCGCGAATGTGTCGACCGGTTCTACCTCTGACGGCGGCGGTGTTAACAGATCCAGAGACGGCAGCGGCGTGCTTGGACGCTGCAGCGGGCGGCTATCACCGTTACGCATCAGCAGCGGGTGAATCAGACTTTCCTGCGGCTGCGGAGCAGGCTGCTGGAACTGCGGCGGTTGCTGCGGCTGTGCGTAAGCCTGCGGAGCCGGCTGCTGAGGCTGCGGGGCATAGGACTGCTGCACAGGAGCGGGTTGCTGGCGCACAGGTTCAACTTCAGGCATCACGCTCGGGGTAAATAACGGCTCGCTCGGGCCATCATCCACCAGATCTTTCATCGGTGAGAATTCAAAATCCGACAGCGAGAACGGATTTGCGCCAGCAGGTTGTTCACCGGAATAGCGCTGCTGCTGGGTAGCGGCAAACTGGCGCGCTAATTCGGCTTCTGCCGCGTCATCTTCGTCTTCGAGCACAGGCTCATCGTGCTGATATTGCTCACCGTAGCGTTGATTCTGCTGCGCAGCAAACTGGCGAGCCAACTCGTCCTGCTGCATTTCATCAACGTCATCTTCGTACTCAGACTCGCGCGCTTTTTCTTCGGCCATGCGCTGGGAAGGCAGCTTGATCCCATAAGAGGCAAGCTCACGACGGGTCGGAACGCGAACGCGGTTAGGACGAGGCAGTTGCGGACCAATCCCCTCCTTCACCTGAGGACGCGGCGCACCACCGGTTGCCAGACTAAAGACAGGAGCAGCCACGGCCGCCGCCGCGGTAGCCTGCTTAACGCTTTCCGCTACGGGTGCAACAACAGGCGTCGGGTCGATCGGCGGAACAGAAACAGAAGGCGCTTTCGAAACGGGTTCCTTCACCGGTTCAGGCACCGGCTGGTACCAGGCCGCCAGCAGCTCGCGTTCACGCGCTCGTCGTTCTTCGACTTCTTCGAAATAGTACAGCGGTGGGCGCGCGGGCTTCACCTCTTCCACAATTTCGGGCTCAGGCTCAGGCTGCGGTGCGACATAAGGCTGCACAGGTTCAACCGGTTCAGGCACATACTCCTGATAGGGTTGAGCCACAGGCTGCTCGTATTGTGGATAGCTTTGTGGTTCATACGCAGGCTGCGGCGGCTGATAAGGTTGCTGCCACTGCTCCTGCTGCACAGGAATATAGCTTTCTGGTTCAGGCGCAATGACCGGTTCCGGGGTGTGAACACCCGGGGCAGTCTGCCAGTCAACCTGCGGCTGCTGAATAACGGATTCCGGCGGTGAAACCGGCGCAGACGGCATCACGGCTTCAACAGGCGCGGCATAGGCCTGAGCAGCGGTCGTCGCGGCTGCGGCTGCGGCAACCGGCTCGGTGACCGAGTGGCCGTTTAACAGCGGATCGTATTCGTCAAAGTCACCAGGCGTGGCACGATTGCCGGAGAAGAGCACATCGTCAGGATCGACGGCAGCGCCCGCAGCGCGGTACGCTACCTGCTCGTCTTCATCCATGCGTTTACCAGAGAAGAGCGCCGCATCGGTTTTACGGCCTAGCGGGTTAGCAAATTTCTCCGCAACACGCTGACGACGCGCCAGCGCGCCACGCAGAATTCGAGCACGACGAGATTCGCGACGCTGCACAGGGGCATCGTCTTCCTCTTCATCTTCGTATTCATCTTCATCAACCCACGTATCGTCACGGCGGGTACGGTTGCTGGCGAAGGTCAGAATAGTGAGGATAAAACTGCCAATCTTTTCGGCAATGCTCACCCAAGACCAGCCGGTGAATAACGTCAGCCCCGCCGCCCAGATGCACAGCAGCGCCAGCGTGCCGCCGCTGCTGTGCAGCATTGGCTGCAGCGCAGAACTCAACAGGCTGCCAATCACCCCGCCCGAGGCGAAGTACCAGATATCATCCGCATTGATCGCCGCCAGACCACATGAGGTGAGGATCAGCGCCAGCGCGCCAATCAGGCGCAGCGACACGGCGAAATAGTCGATGTAATCATCGTTCTGACGATGACGCCACGCAAACCAGCATCCGCCAATGATAATGACCGGAAGGGTGTAGGCCATCACACCGAAAATGAAAAATAGCGTGTCCGCAAGCCAGGCACCGGGTACGCCGCCTAAATTATGGATAGGCTCATGCCATGCAGTTTGTGACCAGCTGGGATCTGAGGGGTTGAAACTGAGTAAGGCTGCCATCAGCCAGACGGCAAAAAGGGCAATAACAATCAGCAAAGCCTCGAGGAGACGACGTCCGCTGCTTAGCTTCGATAGTGTGACTTCTTTGTCTTCAGTGTATTCCTGGCTCAAGAAAGGCTCTCCAGGTATCAGGCATATCCTGCCTGTTTGCTAAAACGGACAACAGCGCCGGGACTCCCCGGCACTGTTGCTGTATGGATTAACAGGAGTGTAATCAAACTACGCTGATTTTGCACCTGTTCCGTGTTAGCGCGTCTTAATAACCAGACGATTGCTCTGTTTGACCTCTTCCATCACCACATACGTACGGGTGTCGTTCACGCCTGGCAGACGCAGCAGGGTTTCCCCCAGCAGCTTACGGTAGGCGGACATATCAGGCACACGGGTTTTCAACAGGTAGTCGAAATCACCGGAAACCAGGTGACACTCTTGAATTTCTTCAAGTTTTTGTACAGCGGCGTTAAATTGCTCAAACACATCCGGTGCACCACGATTCAGAGTAATCTCAACAAATACCAGAAGTGAGGCATCCAGATAATGCGGGTTCAGCAGAGCCGTATAGCCCTGAATAAAACCCTGTCTTTCCAGTCGGCGCACACGCTCAAGGCACGGCGTCGGGGAAAGTCCCACACGTTTTGAAAGCTCGACGTTGGAAATACGCCCATCCTTTTGCAATTCATTAAGAATGTTACGATCGATACGGTCGAGATCTTTGCCAGGGCGCTTCTTGCTATCTACCATTATTATTGTCTCTCTGTATTCCTTCCCTACTCCTGCCTGGACCCTGTGCACATCACTGTTCAGAGCCTGTACCCGTTAGTCATCACATCGCCTGGTTTTGTATTAGACGCGATGCGGATTCGGGTTCTGTTGGTAAGAAGACCGTTGCCCGAAGGCAGTCACCGACATCACGTATGGCGTCTGTCCACGCCATGCGTAGATTTCACTGACCCGGTAAAAATGGCATTTACGTGCATGCCTATGCGGCATACGGTTAACGCGGTTTTTTTTCTTCCTTGAATGTTTTCGCAAAAGCGCAGGGGATTGTCAAAGCAAAACATCGTTTTTTAGTACAACATGCCGGATATTCATTACGGCAGGGTATTAATCCTCATTTTATTGCCTTACAAACGACCGATTTTCAGGAGAAAGCCTGATGTTATCGCGCGTCATTCATCGTCCGTAGCTATTACATGGATTGATAACAAAATTGCTGCGCTCTTTTTTTACGACAACAAATTCCCTACAATCCTGCCAAATGTCTGCCAACAACAATGGGGATCTCATGGGCACGGCCAAACACAGTAAGCTGCTAATCCTTGGTTCTGGACCTGCGGGATATACCGCAGCGGTCTATGCTGCACGCGCTAACCTGCAACCGGTATTAATCACCGGCATGGAAAAAGGCGGTCAGCTGACCACCACCACCGAAGTGGAAAACTGGCCAGGCGATCCGAACGACCTGACCGGGCCGCTGCTGATGGAACGTATGCACGAGCATGCCGCTAAATTCGAAACCGAAATTCTGTTCGACCACATTAACAAGGTCGATCTGCAGAACCGTCCGTTCCGCCTGACGGGTGACAGCGGCGAATACACCTGTGATGCGCTGATCGTCGCAACCGGTGCCTCTGCCCGTTACCTCGGTCTGCCATCCGAAGAAGCGTTCAAAGGCCGCGGCGTCTCTGCCTGCGCAACCTGTGACGGTTTCTTCTACCGCAATCAGAAGGTCGCGGTCATCGGCGGCGGCAACACCGCAGTCGAAGAAGCGCTTTACCTGGCGAACATTGCCTCAGAAGTGCACCTGATCCACCGTCGCGACACCTTCCGCGCGGAGAAGATCCTGATCAAACGTCTGATGGATAAAGTGGCAAGCGGCAACATCGTGCTGCACACCAACCGTACCCTCGAAGAAGTCACGGGCGACCAGATGGGCGTTGCCGGTCTGCGTATCCGTGATACCCAGAACACCGACAACGTCGAAACGCTGGAAGTGGCTGGCCTGTTTGTGGCAATCGGTCACAGCCCGAACACCGCCATCTTCGACGGTCAGCTGGAGCTGGAAAACGGCTACATTAAAGTGCAGTCTGGCATTCACGGTAACGCGACCCAAACCAGTATCCCGGGCGTGTTCGCGGCCGGCGACGTGATGGACCACATTTACCGCCAGGCGATTACTTCTGCGGGCACCGGCTGTATGGCCGCGCTGGACGCCGAACGCTACCTCGACGGACTGGCTGAACAAGGTAAATAATCTTTACAAGTCAGTAACAAACGTAAATAAAGGCGGCGATAAGTCGCCTTTATTGTCTCCCCGTTGTAACATTGCGCTGCCCAACTTCTAATAACGTCACCTGCAAAGTACGCAATGGAAAAAACCCGTCAACAAGAGTTAACACGCTGGCTGAAACAGCAAAGCGTTATTTCCCGCCGCTGGCTTACGATTTCTCGTCTCCTGGGATTCGTTAGCGGTCTGTTGATTGTTGCCCAGGCATGGCTGCTGGCCCGCATTCTTAATCACATGATCATGGAGAATATTCCGCGCGAAGCGCTCCTGCTGCCCTTTATTGTCCTGATCCTGATTTTTGTCCTGCGCGCCTGGGTGGTGTGGCTGCGTGAGCGCGTCGGTTTCCACGCCGGACAGCATATCCGCTACGAGATCCGCCGTCAGGTGCTGGATCGTCTTCAGGAAGCCGGGCCCGCGTGGATCCAGGGAAAACCGGCCGGAAGCTGGGCGACGCTGATCCTTGAGCAGATTGACGATATGCACGACTACTACGCACGCTATCTGCCGCAAATGGCCCTTGCCGTCTTCGTTCCGCTGCTGATTGTGATTGCCATCTTCCCGGTAAACTGGATGGCCGCGCTGATTCTGATGGGCACCGCCCCGCTGATCCCGCTGTTTATGGCGCTGGTCGGAATGGGGGCAGCGGATGCCAACCGCCGTAACTTCCTGGCATTGGGTCGCTTAAGCGGCCATTTCCTTGACCGTCTGCGCGGTATGGAGACGTTACGCATTTTTGGCCGCGGTGAAGCGGAAACCGAAAACATTCGCCAGGCATCGCAGGACTTCCGCCAGCGCACCATGGAAGTGTTGCGCCTCGCCTTCTTGTCCTCAGGCGTACTGGAATTCTTTACCTCGCTGTCGATTGCCCTTGTGGCGGTCTACTTCGGCTTCTCCTATCTCGGCGCGCTCGATTTCGGCCATTACGGCACCGCGGTAACCCTTTCCGCCGGGTTTCTGGCGCTGATCCTGGCCCCCGAGTTTTTCCAGCCGCTTCGCGATCTGGGGACCTTCTATCACGCCAAAGCGCAGGCGGTTGGCGCGGCCGACAGTCTGAAAACGTTCCTGGAAACGCCGCTGGCGCACCCTGAGCGGGGTGATGTGACCCTGAATGCCAAAGAGCCCGTGACTCTTGAGGCGAGTGATTTTTGCATCCTCTCGCCTGAAGGTAAGGTGCTGGCAGGCCCGCTGAACTTTACCCTGCCAGCCGGAAAGCGCGTGGTGCTTGTCGGCATCAGCGGTTCAGGGAAAAGTTCGCTGCTGAATGCGCTGTCCGGTTTTATGGCCTATACCGGTTCACTGCGGATAAACAAAACCGAACTGCGCAACCTCGATCCTGACGCCTGGCGTAAACAGCTCAGCTGGGTAGGACAAAACCCGCAGCTTCCGGCCTCTACGCTGCGCGAGAACGTGCTTCTGGCGCGCCCGGATGCGCGAGAAGATGAACTGCAATCGGTTCTCGACCGCGCCTGGGTCAGCGAGTTTCTGCCGCTGCTCCCGCATGGGGTGGATACCGTTGTCGGCGACCAGTCCGCCGGGCTTTCGGTTGGACAGGCGCAGCGTGTGGCCGTTGCCCGCGCGCTGCTGAACCCATGCCAGCTGATGCTGCTGGATGAGCCCGCAGCCAGCCTGGACGCTCACAGCGAACAGCGCGTCATGCACGCCCTGAACGCCGCCTCCCTGCAGCAAACGACGCTGATGGTCACCCACCAGCTTGAAGGCATTGCCGACTGGGACCAGATCTGGGTCATGGAAAATGGCCGTATCGTTGAGCAAGGCGATTACGCCTCTCTTGTTGCCGCGCAGGGGCCGTTTGCCATCCTGCTGGCGAACCGTCAGGAGGACATCTGATGCGCGCTCTGCTGCCCTATCTTGCGCTCTATAAACGCCACAAGTGGATGCTGACGCTTGGGATTGTGCTGGCGATTGTGACCCTGCTCGCCAGCATTGGTCTGCTCACGCTTTCCGGCTGGTTCTTGTCGGCCTCGGCCGTCGCGGGCGTTGCCGGGTTGTACAGCTTCAACTATATGCTCCCGGCTGCGGGTGTTCGCGGTACTGCCATCACCCGTACTGCCGGGCGCTATTTCGAGCGGCTGGTCAGCCACGACGCCACTTTCCGCGTGCTACAGCACCTGCGCATCTACACCTTCAGCAAACTGCTGCCCCTCTCCCCTGCCGGGCTGGCGCGTTTTCGTCAGGGTGAGTTACTTAACCGCGTCGTTGCAGATGTCGACACGCTGGATCACCTTTACCTGCGCGTGATCTCCCCGATAGTGGGCGCGTTTGTGGTGATTGTGGTGGTCACGCTGGGGCTGTCCGTGCTGGACGTTTCCGTTGCGCTCACGCTGGGCGGGATCATGCTGTTGACGCTCATCATTCTTCCGCCGCTGTTTTACCGCGCCGGCAAATCCACCGGCGAAAACCTGACGCGTCTGCGTGGAGATTATCGCCAGCAGCTGACTTCCTGGCTACAGGGGCAGGCCGAGCTGACCATTTTTGGTGCCAGCAAGCGCTACCGCGCGCGCATGGAAAGTACGGAGCTGAACTGGCATGAGGCCCAGCGACGCCAGTCGGAGCTGACTGCATTTTCCCAGGCGCTGATGATGCTCATCGGCGGCGTGGCCGTCATTGCCATGCTGTGGCTGGCTTCCGGCAATGTCGGGGGTAATACGCAGCCTGGCCCCCTGATTGCCCTCTTCGTTTTTTGTGCACTCGCCGCGTTTGAAGCGCTGGCACCGGTGACGGGCGCCTTCCAGCATCTGGGGCAAGTGATCGCCTCTGCCCTGCGCATCACGCAGATTGCCGAGCAGGAACCTGAAGTCACGTTCAGCGCCAGTCAGACTGAGGTGCCAGAGCAGGTTGCACTCGCGCTTGATGATGTCACCTTTGCCTACGACAGGCAGGCTCAGAATGCGCTGGACGGCATTACTCTCTCTGTAAGCGCAGGAGAGCGGATTGCGATCCTCGGGCGTACCGGCTGCGGTAAATCGACGCTGCTACAGCTGCTGACGCGCGCCTGGGATCCGCAGCGCGGCCAGATTCGTTTTAATAATACGTTGCTGACAGATTTCAGCGAGCAGGCCCTGCGCAAGACCGTCAGCGTCGTTCCCCAGCGCGTGCATCTGTTTAGCGCTACCCTGCGCGATAACCTGCTGCTGGCGGCGCCGGACGCCTCTGATGATGCGCTTCGCGCCATGCTGGAACAGGTCGGCCTGCATAAGCTGCTGGAGGACGAAGGGTTAAACAGCTGGCTGGGCGAAGGGGGCCGTCAGCTCTCCGGCGGTGAACTGCGCCGTCTGGCTATTGCGCGGGCGCTGCTGCACGATGCCCCGCTGATGCTGCTCGATGAACCTACTGAAGGACTGGACGCCACCACCGAGAGCCAAATCCTTGATTTGCTGGCAAAGGTGATGAGCGGAAAAACCGTGCTGATGGTCACGCACCGCCTGCGCGGTCTGGCGAACCTTGATCGGATAATTGTGATGGACAACGGACACATTATTGAGCAAGGTAGTCACACAGAACTGTTGGCGAAACAGGGTCGCTACTACCAGTTTAAACAGCGTCTGTAGACTATATTTGTAGCGTCCTCACTCGCGTACTGGAGTTCTGCTGTCATGCGCCTGGTCCAGCTTTCTCGTCATAACATCGCGTTCCCTTCTCCGGAGGGGGCGCTGCGTGAGCCCAATGGGCTGCTGGCACTTGGCGGTGACCTCAGTCCTGCGCGGCTATTGATGGCTTACCAGCGCGGTATCTTTCCCTGGTTTTCCCCCGGCGACCCGATTTTATGGTGGTCTCCCGATCCGCGTGCCGTGCTGTGGCCAGAGCAGTTTCATCTGAGCCGCAGCATGAAGCGTTTCCATACGAAATCACCCTACCGCGTCACCCTCAACCACGCCTTTGGTCAGGTGATTGAAGGCTGTGCCGAAGACCGCTATGAAGGGACATGGATAACCCGCGATATCATTACCGCTTACCATCAGCTCCATGAGCTTGGCTACGCCCACTCCATCGAAGTATGGGAAGGTGGCTCACTCGTCGGCGGGATGTACGGCGTGGCGCAAGGAACGCTGTTTTGTGGCGAGTCGATGTTCTCGCGCGCGGTTAACGCATCGAAAACCGCACTGCTGGTCTTCTGCCAGGCGTTTGCCCAACGCGGCGGACGCCTGATCGATTGCCAGGTGCTCAACGAGCACACGGCCTCCCTGGGGGCTGTTGAAATTCCGCGTCGTCAGTACATCGAGCATCTGGATGCCAGCCGTCAGGAGAAGCTGCCGCGCGACTTCTGGATACCGAGAACGCTCTTTATGCCCAATGCCTAAATGTTTTCCGCATATTTTTTTTGAGGGTGTTATAATTATGCCGCAGAGTAGCTTCTGCCTGTTGCCCCGCCGCCGTTTGGGACCCTCGCTTCAGATAACGTCCTGACGTTTATCCTGTTGTCTCCCCTTTACGAATGCGCTTCCTGTTCGGTTGTACCGTGACGCTTGGGCAATGCGCCGAAACTGTTTTGCTGCGTTTTAATCGCGCAATTCTTTACTTAATTGATGAATTTCGGCATTATCTTGCCGGTTCAAAACTTGGTAGTGATACCCCAGAGGATTAGATGGCCAAAGAAGACAATATTGAAATGCAGGGTACCGTACTTGATACGTTGCCTAATACCATGTTTCGCGTAGAGCTGGAAAACGGTCACGTGGTAACTGCGCACATCTCCGGTAAAATGCGCAAAAACTACATCCGCATTTTGACGGGCGACAAAGTGACTGTTGAACTGACCCCGTACGACCTGAGCAAAGGCCGCATTGTCTTCCGTAGTCGCTAATTGTTTTCGCCTGTAATGGCAGATGAATATTTAAAAGGTCGGGATAATCCCGGCCTTTTTTATTTGTGGCTTCAATGTGGCTGTGCGGGAAGATGTATTTTAGTGCGGTCCAATACCCTCACCCTGCACCTCTCTCCCACAGGGAGAGGGAGAAAAACAGGCACAAAAAAGCCGGGTTAAAAAACCCGGCTTTTTATTTAAGTTACGTTAGTGAGCCGCTTCCGGCTTGTGCTTCGCCGCACTCTGGAAATCGTACGTCAGCTCGTTCTTCGCCTGATCCAGCGCCACGGTCACCTGGCCGCCGTCCACCAGCGAGCCAAACAGCAGCTCGTTCGCCAGCGGTTTCTTCAGGTTGTCCTGAATGACGCGCGCCATCGGACGGGCACCCATCGCACGGTCGTAGCCTTTCTCAGCCAGCCAGTTGCGGGCTTCCTGGCTCACTTCCAGCGAGACGCCTTTCTGATCCAGCTGAACCTGCAGCTCGACGATGAACTTATCCACTACCTGATGGATCACGTCGGTAGACAGGTGATCGAACCAGATAATGTTGTCCAGACGGTTACGGAACTCTGGCGTAAAGATCTTCTTGATCTCTTCCATCGCATCGGTGCTGTTATCCTGGTGGATCAGGCCGATGGATTTACGCTCGGTTTCACGCACCCCGGCGTTGGTGGTCATCACCAGCACCACGTTGCGGAAGTCCGCCTTGCGCCCGTTGTTGTCGGTCAGCGTCCCGTTGTCCATCACCTGCAGCAGGATGTTGAACACGTCCGGGTGGGCTTTCTCGATTTCATCGAGCAGCAGTACCGCGTGCGGATGCTTGATCACCGCGTCGGTGAGCAGGCCGCCCTGGTCAAAGCCCACGTATCCCGGAGGCGCACCAATCAAACGGCTGACGGTGTGACGCTCCATATACTCGGACATATCAAAGCGCAGCAGCTCAATGCCCAGCGCTTTGGAGAGCTGAACCGTTACCTCAGTTTTCCCCACGCCGGTCGGGCCGGCGAACAGGAAGGAGCCGACAGGCTTGTGGTCATGCCCCAGTCCGGCACGGGCCATCTTGATCGCTTCGGTTAAGGCCTCAATGGCTTTATCCTGACCAAAGACCAGCATTTTCAGGCGGTTGCCGAGGGTGCGCAGCGTGTCACGGTCGCTCTGAGAAACGCTCTTCTCAGGGATGCGCGCGATGCGGGCCACTACAGACTCAATATCCGCCACGTTAACGGTTTTCTTACGCTTGCTGGCTGGCATCAGACGCGCACGCGCCCCGGCCTCATCAATCACGTCAATCGCCTTATCCGGCAGGTGACGGTCGTTGATGTATTTCACCGCCAGCTCCACCGCCGCACGGACCGCTTTCGCGGTATAACGCACGTCGTGGTGCGCTTCGTACTTCGGCTTCAGGCCGTTGATGATCTGCACCGTTTCCTCGACGGACGGTTCAGTCACGTCGATTTTCTGGAAGCGGCGCGCCAGCGCGCGGTCTTTCTCAAAGATGTTGCTGAACTCCTGGTAGGTGGTGGAGCCAATCACGCGGATCTTGCCGCTGGAGAGCAGCGGTTTAATCAGGTTCGCGGCATCCACCTGGCCACCGGAGGCCGCACCTGCGCCGATGATGGTGTGGATTTCATCGATAAACAGGATGCTGTTGGTGTCCTGCTCCAGCTGCTTTAACAGCGCCTTGAAGCGTTTTTCAAAATCACCGCGGTATTTGGTGCCCGCCAGCAGCGAGCCGATATCCAGCGAGTAGATGGTGCAATCGGCAATGACTTCCGGCACGTCGCCCTGCACAATGCGCCAGGCAAGCCCTTCGGCAATCGCGGTTTTACCCACGCCAGATTCCCCCACCAGCAGCGGGTTGTTCTTGCGGCGACGGCACAGCACCTGGATCGCGCGCTCCAGCTCTTTATCGCGACCAATCAGCGGATCGATACCGCCAACGCGAGCAAGCTGGTTAAGGTTGGTGGTGAAGTTTTCCATACGATCCTCCCCGCCTGCTTGCTCTTCATTGTTATTGACCTGATTGCTGGAATCCGATGCCTGGTTAGGCTCGTCTTTGCGCGTTCCGTGAGAAATAAAGTTAACCACGTCGAGTCGGCTGACTTCGTGTTTGCGCAGCAGGTAGGCAGCCTGTGACTCCTGCTCGCTAAAGATGGCGACTAATACATTTGCGCCAGTCACTTCGCTACGTCCGGAAGACTGGACATGGAAAACCGCGCGCTGCAGCACGCGCTGGAAGCTAAGCGTCGGCTGCGTGTCGCGCTCCTCTTCACTGGCTGGCAGCACCGGTGTGGTTTGTTCGATGAAGGCTTCGAGTTCCTGACGTAGCGCCACCAGATCCACGGAGCAGGCTTCCAGCGCTTCGCGGGCAGATGGGTTGCTAAGCAGTGCGAGCAGCAGGTGCTCGACGGTCATAAACTCATGTCGGTGCTCACGCGCTCTGGCGAAAGCCATGTTTAAACTGAGTTCCAGTTCTTGATTGAGCATAGGCACCTCCCCCAATTTTATGCCTTATCAGGCCTTTTCCAGCGTACACAGCAACGGATGCTCGTTCTCCCTCGCATAGTCGTTCACCATCGCCACTTTGGTTTCCGCCACTTCGGCTGTGAAGATGCCGCAGATAGCTTTGCCACGATAATGAACGGTAAGCATCAGTTGCGTTGCACGTTCTACATCATAAGAAAAGAACTTTTGTAGCACGTCAATAACAAATTCCATCGGCGTGTAATCATCGTTCATTAACATAACTTTATACATAGATGGCGGTTTTAGCGCGTCACGCACTTTGTCTTCCGCCAGCTGGTCAAAATCCAGCCAGTCGTTGGTCTTACCCATTTTGCATAACCACTTTGAATCTACCTCAGATGTTAGATAACAATCATCTATTACTGTCATCCGCGATGTCTGTCACAAACTGTTGCAATAGCGTTAACTGCTTCAAACTTTGGTTGATTATTGTCCCATCTCCAGCGCCAAACGCTTGACGACTTCTTTCGTTTCTCTAAATTGTACAAGCGTGAGATGGCGAGGTTTTGAACAGCCCCCACTCCACCACCGGTTCATTCCATCTTAACTTATAAGATTTACGAAGGATGTCGAAGCATGGAAATGGGTACTGTTAAGTGGTTCAACAACGCCAAAGGGTTTGGCTTCATCTGCCCCGAAGGCGGCGGCGAGGATATCTTCGCTCACTATTCCACCATTCAGATGGATGGTTACAGAACGCTCAAGGCCGGGCAGTCAGTCCGGTTCGATGTACACCAGGGACCAAAAGGCAATCATGCAAGCCTTATCGTGCCCATCGAAGCAGAGACGGTTGCATAGCTCTCTGTTTTATTGTGTACATCCCGCAGTCAAAATGCCAGCCCGATCGGCTGGCATTTTTATTTTCAGCCTATTCGCGAGCCAGTGCATCCACCGGATCCAGCCGCGCCGCATTGCGGGCGGGCAACCAGCCAAACAAAATGCCGGTAAAGGTTGAACACAAAAAAGCGGTAATAATGGCAACCGGCGAGAAACCGATCTCCCAGCCGGGTAAAAAGAGCTGGAGCGCAAACGCGATCATCATTGAGAGCGCAATTCCCATCGCGCCCCCCACCAGACATACCAGCACCGCCTCAATCAAAAACTGCTGCAGGACATCGCTGGCTCTGGCCCCGACCGCCATGCGGATGCCAATTTCCCGCGTGCGTTCGGTCACCGACACCAGCATGATATTCATCACCCCGATGCCGCCAACGACCAGCGAAATGACCGCCACCAGCGTGAGGAACAGCTGAAGAGTACGTGTGGTCTTTTCCGCCGTTTTCAAGAGGCCGTCCATATTCCAGGTGAAAAAATCTTTCTTCCCGTGGCGCAGGGTTAACAGCCGCTCAAGCTGCTGCTCGGCCAGTGCGCTGTCGTAGCCCTCCTTCACGCGCACGGTGATGGAGTTAAGCCAGGACTGCCCCATAATCCGCCCGGAGATGGTGGTATACGGCAGCCAGACGCGCAGGATCTTGCTGCTGCCAAACATCGACTGTTTCTCTTCCGCCACGCCAATAACCGTGGCAGGCATGTTGCCGACCAGGATTACTTCCCCCACCACATTCGCTTTATTGGGGAAGAGCTGCCTGCGCGAGTTCGCGTCCAGCACCACCACCTGCGCCCTGCCCGCCAGCTGTTCGGCGTTAAAGGTCGCCCCTTCGCTGAAGGTCATGCCGTAGACGTTGAAGTAGTCCCCGCTGACGCCGTTGGCGCTGGCGGCAACGTCAACGTTGCCCACGCGCAGCCGAAGGTTTTGCGAAACGGCAGGCGTAGCGGAGTTCACCCACGGCTGCTTCTGAATCGCCGCCAGGTCGTCATATTTCAGCGCCTGCTGATACTGCGGTTCGTCGTCGCCAAAGTCTTTGCCGGGATAGACGTCAATGGTATTGGTGCCGATGGCGCGGATATCTGCCAGTACTAACTGCTTGGCAGCGTCGCCCACCACCACAATCGACACCACCGAGGCGATACCGATAATGATGCCGAGCATCGTCAGCAGGGTACGCATTTTGTTGGCCGCCATTGCCAGCCAGGCCATGGTCAGCGCTTCACGAAAGCCGCTGGAGAACTGCCCCCAGCCGGTTGCGGGCGGTAGCGCCTCTTTCGGTGCGGCCGCCCGGGACTCGCGCGGCGGTGGGTTTCTCACCAGCTCGCCGTCGTGGATCTCAATAATGCGTTCCGCCTGCGCCGCGACCTGCGGGTCGTGGGTAACGATGATGACCGTGTGCCCCTGATCGCGCAGCTGATGCAGGATCGCCATCACCTCTTCACCGGAATGGCTGTCGAGCGCGCCGGTTGGCTCATCCGCGAGGATCACCTGCCCGCCGTTCATCAGGGCGCGGGCAATACTCACACGCTGCTGCTGTCCGCCGGAAAGCTGCGAGGGCTGGTACTCCACCCGCTCCGCCAGCCCCAGGCGCGTCAGCAGCATCTGCGCGCGCTCAAGCCGTTTTTTCCGCTCGACGCCGGCATACACCGCAGGCACTTCAACGTTCTGCGCCGCATTGAGGTGAGAAAGCAGATGGTAACGCTGGAAGATAAAGCCAAAGTGCTCGCGGCGCAGCTTTGCCAGCGCGTCGCCGTCCAGCGTGGAGACGTCCGTTCCGGCCACGCGATAGGTACCGCTGGTCGGTTTATCCAGGCACCCGAGAATGTTCATCAGCGTCGATTTACCGGAACCCGACGCCCCGACAATCGCCACCATCTCGCCCGCTTCCACGCGCAGGGAGATGCCTTTTAGCACTTCCACCGGGCCATCGCCGGAGGGATAGCTGCGACGGATGTCGTTCAGCTCAAGCAGCGCCGTCATTTAGCGGCTCCGGGCAGGCTTTCGCTGGTGACAACCTCCTCACCCTCTTCCAGCCCTTTCACTACCACCACATCGGTGTCGTTGCGCGCGCCAATCACCACTTCACGCTCGCGCGTTTCCCCGTTGCGCAGCACTTTCACTTTATAACGGCTCTCCCCGGCGGATTCACCCAGCGCAGAGAGTGGAATGGTCAGCACGTTCTTCACGCCGGTCAGCTGGATATGCACCTGGGCGGTCATATCCAGACGCAGCACACCCTGCGGGTTCGGCACTTCAAAACGGGCATAATAGAAGATGGCGTCGTTAACCTTTTCCGGCGTTGGCAGGATGTCTTTCAGCACGCCTTCGTAGCGCGTCTGCGGGTCGCCCAGCACCGTAAACCAGGCATTTTGCCCCGGCTTCAGATGGATAACGTCCGCTTCTGATACCTGGGCCTTGACCAGCATGGTGCTCATGTCCGCCAGCGTCAGGATGTTTGGTGCCTGCTGGGCGGCAATCACCGTCTGGCCCTGCAGCGTGGTGATCTGGGTGACTTCACCGGCCATCGGCGCGACGATTTTGGTGTAGTCGAGGTTGGTTTTGGCCGTATCCAGAGAGGCCTGATTGCGTTTGATTTGCGCGTCGATAGTGCCAATCTGCGCCTGTTTTACCGCCAGCTCAGTGGTGGCCGTATCCAAATCTTGTTTCGAAATGGCCTGGGTTTTCGCCAGCGCCTGCTGGCGGGTCAGCGTGACCTGCGCAAGATTACGCTCTGCCTGCGCCTGCGCACGCTGCGCGCGCAGCTCCATCAGCGTGGCTTCCACTTCCCTAATCTGGTTCTCAGCCTGTTCAGGATCGATAACCCCAAGCAGCTGGCCTTTTTTCACCTTGTCGCCAATCTCTACCGACAGCGTTTTCAGCTGGCCGCTCACCTGGGCGCCAACGTCAACCTTGCGCAGGGCATCAAGCTTGCCCGTCGCGAGCACGTTTTGCTGCAGTTCGCCCGGGCGAACAATTAATGTCTGATACTGTGGTAGAGGCGCATTAAGCACTTGCCATAGCCAGTACCCACCGGCTAAAACCACGACCGCCAGCAGCAGAATCAGCGTTCTGCGTTTTCCCTTGAGGTTCATAAATATTCCAAATAAATGTTCTGGCATTGATAATGTTGATTCTATCTAAACGACTCCTCAACGAAACCACTTCTTCCCGAAATCGTCACAATTTGTTTACGAGACGTTGAGAGTTCGCCTGCTGAAATGAAGATCTTCATCAAGAAGCAGGATCTATCATGTCTTCCATCGTCGATACACCTTTTTCAAACCTCCAGCAGCCTAAATCTGGCTGGCAGCTCTTCAAAAATCTGGCTTTCGGTACGCTCACACCAGGGCTGGCGTGGCAAAACCCCTCCTATCGACGTAAATTCATGTTACGTTCGCTGGCGACACCCCTTAGCACCGCTCGCCTGTTAACGAGTCTTGCAAAACAACCGCGCCTGATGCAGATGTTGCAGGTACAGCCAGGACTGCCGTGCCGGCTGCATCGCCCCTGGCTGACGGTGAATATGGATCGTCAGCATGCGCTGGAATCGCTCAACTGGCACTATCAGACCATGAGCCGCCAGCTTCCCGCGACGCTGCTCACGGGGTACCTTTCTAAGCAGGGCTTTACCCTGCTGACCTTAACCGGCAAAGATGAACAGCAATTTACCGTTCGTCTGTGTGCTGATGCCTTCCTGGATAAAGAAGGGGAAGCCACCCTCGCGTTTTGCGATAGCCAAAACACGGTGCTGGCGGAAATGACCTTTACGCTATGCCAGTTTGAAGGAAAAGCGACGCTGTTCATTGGCGGTTTGCAGGGTGCAAAAGCGCACGTTCCTCATGAGCTGATCCAGGGCGCAACGAAAGCCTGTCATGGCCTGTTCCCGAAACGCCTGCTGGTCGAAGCCGCCATGACGCTCGGCACCGCTTTCCCGGTAGAGCAGATTGTTGCCGTCAGTAACGCCACCCATATCTATCGCAGCTGGCGTTACCGCAAGAAAAAAGAGGGAAAACTGTTGGCCGATTACGACAGTTTCTGGATCTCCATCGGGGGAGAAAAACAGGATAACGGTAACTTTATGCTGCCGCTTGCCATGCCGCGTAAACCGATGGAAGAGATTGCCAGCAAAAAGCGGTCCGAATATCGCCGCCGCTACGAGCTGCTGGATAGCCTGATTCAGCAGGTGAATCAGGCAACTCAACGCTAATCCGCTTTCCCGCGTGCCAGCCACAGCACGCGGGAGAACATCTTGCGCAGCAGAGTTGGTACCGCCTCCACGCCCCGCCTCCCCGCTTCCGTCGCCACTTCAATGGCTAAATCCGGTTTCGAAGAACGATGAATGGCTTTGGCGATCACGCGCCGCATGTTCATCGGGACATCGACCGGCACCATCGCAATGCGGTGGAAAACGTCGTCGAACCCCTGACGATACATAAAGTGCTCCATGTCCATCGCGGGCAGCATGGTTAAATGGTCGCGCTCTTCTTCTCGCTCGTTATTCAGCAGGCCACGCACGGTCGAGGCATATTTTTTGCCCGCCTCATCGCCGTCAACCAGCACGTGCCACTCGATCCCCATCCGGCGGGCAAATTTTATCAGCGGCTTTAATCCCGACTGGGCGAATTCGATCACCTTAATGCCTTCCGCATCAAAATGATGGCCGCACTGGCGCGCCAGCTCGTTGATGACCCAGGTTTCGGTTTCTCCCTCCACCAGCAGCCAGCAGCGGGCAAAAAGGGACGACGCCCGGTTAAAGCGGATATGAAACGCAATGCGCCGCCCGTCTTCCGCGTTCAAACCACCCGGCCCCAGCCGGAAAGCGGAAACGCGGGAAGATTCACGCACCAGACGACAGACGTGCTCTACCGGCGTCAGCGATAATAATTCACCGGAATTGGTGGTGGTAATACGCTGGAGCGGCAGTAAATTCAGCAGATGCCATGCCACGGAGAGCATGATGGGATGCAGGCGCGTTTCGGGATCTTCCACCAGCAGAAGCGGTCGGGCGTCCCGGTCAAGTCGAACGGTGCCTTTGGCCTGCAGAAGCGTTGAAAACAGCCCCAGCAAAATCACCCGGTGCGTACGCCCGCCGGGCCTGTCGATCATCCGGTTAATGATGTCCAGATAGCGCCAGCTTCGCTGCTCATCATGAGAGCGTCGGCGCATCAGACGATGGCGTGACGCCGACGTCCCCTGCTCGGAAAAATAGTGTTCCAGGAGCTGTACCATCGCGGACAATCCCTGACGGATTTGGCCATCGGTCAGATTCTGCGGGCGCGACACCAGCTCTCGCGCCAGGAAATCCAGCTCGCGGGCCGTCACTTCCACTTCAGGCATATTCGGTACGGTACCGTTACGAATGCGCCGCATAAAACGCGCATCCCGCAGGCGTAATACCGGCGTCAGGCGGATCAGGTGGCGAGCCAGATCGTCGATATTGTCCAGCGGGATAGGGTTGGCTTTCTCATCGAGAAAATCACGCAGGGTCAGCACCCCTTCGTTCTCCGCCATCTCCCCTTCCAGCCGATAAAATATCCGATGGAGACCGTCATCGCACGGCACCCAGCAGGACGACAGCGGGCGGAAGCGACGCACGCGGTGACGGCCGGCCTCGGATTCCCGGAACGTCAGAATGATATGCAGATGCTTCTCGCGCCCCGTGACGTCGCCGGGCGGGAACCAGAAATCGTCGCGAACGAAATGATACAGGTCGTCTTCGGGCGAAAGCAGTAACGTCAGCGCATCCAGCAGGCTGGACTTACCCCACGCGTTCTCGCCGATCAGGACGTTGTTTTGCTCAAGCTGGAGCGACAGACGGTTAATACCGCGAAATCCGACAATTTCCACACGTTCGAGAAGCATAAATCCCCCGACAAATGACCACTTTTTCCTTCAAGTTATCAGCAGTATAGCGGGAGGATGTTGGTGACGACAGTACAACAGCCACCCATTGAAAAATGAGCTATGCTCTATTTACCGCCGGCTCGAACAAGGAATGACATCACATTGCCTGAAATCAAACCAATCTAATTTATTTAAGTGGCGAAGGGGTGTTGTTATTTTTTAAAATAGAGACTCTTTGAGTCGTCATCCCTTTTTGACGATATAACCCACACGCAGGAACGCGTGCGGAAAATTATTTTGAGGTGGTTATGTTTAGAAAATTAGCAGCAGAATGCTTTGGTACATTCTGGCTGGTATTTGGTGGCTGCGGTAGCGCCGTTCTGGCAGCAGCATTCCCGGAATTAGGCATTGGTTTTGTCGGCGTCGCGCTGGCATTTGGTTTAACCGTATTAACCATGGCCTTTGCCGTGGGGCATATTTCCGGCGGACATTTTAACCCGGCCGTAACGTTAGGTTTATGGGCGGGCGGTCGTTTCCCGGCAAAAGAGGTTATCGGTTATATCGTCGCCCAGGTGGTTGGCGGTATTATTGCCGCTGCCGTACTGTACGTGATTGCCAGCGGTAAAGCCGGTTTCGACGCGGCAGCGAGTGGTTTCGCCTCTAACGGCTTCGGCGAGCACTCTCCGGGCGGCTATTCCATGCTGTCTGCCATCGTGATTGAAATTGTGCTGACCGCAGGCTTCCTGCTGGTGATCCACGGCGCAACCGACAAACACGCGCCAGCCGGTTTTGCGCCGATTGCCATTGGTCTGGCACTGACGCTTATCCACCTGATTTCCATTCCGGTCACCAACACGTCCGTTAACCCGGCGCGCAGTACCGCAGTTGCCATCTTCCAGGGCGGCTGGGCGCTGGAGCAGCTGTGGCTGTTCTGGGTGATGCCAATCGTCGGCGGTATTCTGGGCGGCGTGCTGTACCGCACTCTGCTGGAAAAACGCGATTAATCTTTCCCTCCCTCTCCCTGTGGGAGAGGGCTGGGGTGAGGGCAACAGGCCGCACGCACAGGCCGGGTAAGCGTTAGCGCCACCCGGCTTTTTATTGCCGCTTTACTGAACAGCCTTTATTGGGTAGTGTCTCTGGCGCTCAACAGATACTCAAAAGGACCGGCTGTTCATGTTTTCAGGACTCCTCATTATTCTGCTGCCCCTGATTGTGGGCTATCTTATCCCGCTACGTCAGGAATCGGCATTACGGTTAATCAACCGTTTTCTCAGCTGGATTGTTTACGTCATTCTTTTCTTTATGGGGATAAGCCTGGCCTTCCTGGATAATCTGGCGACCAATCTGCTGGCGATCCTGCATTATTCTGTCGTCACCGTCGTGGTTATTTTGCTGTGTAATATTGCCGCACTCTTCTGGCTTGAGCGCACTATTCCGTGGAAAAATCACCATCATCAGGAAAAACTTCCTTCGCGAATTGCAATGGCGCTGGAATCATTAAAACTGTGCGGCGTCGTGCTGCTGGGTTTTCTTCTTGGACTGACCGGCTGGGCATTTTTACAGCACGCTACGGAGGCCAGCGAATATACCCTGATCTTCCTGCTGTTCCTGATTGGTATCCAGCTGCGAAATAATGGCATGACGCTGAAACAGATTGTCCTGAACCGTCGCGGAATGATGGTTGCCGTAATCGTTGTCGCCAGCTCCATGGTGGCAGGCGTCATTAATGCCTTTGTGCTCGACCTGCCCCTGAAAACCGGGCTGGCCATGGCGTCAGGTTTTGGCTGGTACTCCCTCTCCGGTATTCTGCTGACTGAATCTTTCGGCCCGGTGATTGGCAGCGCCGCCTTCTTTAACGATCTGGCGCGCGAGCTGATTGCCATCATGCTGATCCCGGGGCTGGTTCGCCGCAGCCGCTCCACCGCGCTGGGTCTGTGCGGCGCAACCTCGATGGACTTTACCCTGCCGGTATTACAGCGCTCAGGTGGCCTGGAGATGGTGCCCGCCGCTATCGTTCACGGCTTTATTTTAAGCCTGCTGGTTCCCGTTCTGATGGCCTTCTTCTCTGCCTGATACTTCTTTGGCGGTAGCGAACCTGCCGCCAAAATTGCGCTAAATCAATCTCCCTCTATTTTGTGGCAGAAAGCCCTTTTCACCGTTCCGGCACGAGCATAACCTTAAACATGTATATTAAATATAACTTTAACAGGTGTGATTATGTTTTGTGTGCAATGTGAACAAACTATCCGTACTCCAGCAGGCAATGGCTGCTCTTACGCACAGGGTATGTGCGGCAAAACCGCAGAGACTTCTGACCTGCAGGATCTGCTGATTGCGGCCCTGCAAGGCCTTTCCGCATGGGCATTCAAAGCCCGCGAATACGGCATCGTCGACCACTACGTTGACAGCTTCGCCCCGCGCGCATTTTTCTCCACGCTGACTAACGTCAACTTCGATTCCCCGCGCATCGTCGGGTATGCTCGTGAGGCTATCGCCCTGCGTGAAGCGCTGAAAGCACAGTGCCTGAAGGCGGATGCCGGCGCGCGCGTGGAAAATCCGATGTCAGAACTCCAGCTGGTGAGCGACGACCTGGGCGACCTGCAGCGTCAGGCGGCAGACTTCACCCCAAACAAAGACAAAGCGGCAATTGGCGAGAACATTCTCGGCCTGCGCCTGTTGTGCCTGTACGGCCTGAAAGGTGCCGCGGCCTATATGGAGCACGCGCACGTTCTGGGTCAGTACGACAATGAGATTTACGCGCAGTACCACAAAATCATGGCGTGGCTGGGGACCTGGCCTGCCGATATGAACGCGCTGCTGGAATGCTCAATGGAAATCGGCCAGATGAACTTCCGCGTGATGAGCATTCTGGATGCCGGTGAAACCAGCACCTACGGCCACCCAACGCCGACCCAGGTCAACGTCAAAGCGACCGAAGGTAAATGCATTCTGATCTCCGGTCATGACCTGAAAGATCTCTACAACCTGCTGAAGCAAACCGAAGGCACTGGCGTTAACGTCTATACCCACGGCGAAATGCTGCCGGCGCACGGTTACCCGGAGCTGCGTAAATTTAAGCATCTGATCGGTAACTACGGCAGCGGCTGGCAGAACCAGCAGGTCGAGTTTGCCCGCTTCCCTGGCCCTATCGTGATGACATCCAACTGCATCATCGACCCTACCGTCGGCGCGTACGATGACCGCATCTGGACCCGCAGCATCGTTGGCTGGCCGGGCGTGAGCCACCTCGAAGGTGACGATTTCGCTCCGGTAATTGCGCAGGCGCAGCAGATGGCAGGCTTCCCGTACAGCGAGATCCCGCACCTCATCACCGTGGGCTTCGGTCGTGAAACCCTGCTCGGCGCCGCAGATTCGCTGATTGACCTCGTCAGCCGTGAAAAGCTGCGCCACATCTTCCTGATCGGCGGCTGCGACGGCGCGCGCGGCGAGCGGAACTACTTCACCGATTTCGCCACTCGCGTGCCGGAAGACTGCCTGATCCTGACGCTTGCGTGCGGTAAATACCGCTTCAACAAGCTGGACTTCGGCAACATCGAAGGCCTGCCGCGCCTGGTGGATGCCGGTCAGTGTAACGATGCTTACTCGGCCATCATTCTTGCCGTTACCCTGGCGGAAAAACTGGGCTGCGGCGTAAACGATCTGCCGCTGTCGCTGGTGCTTTCATGGTTTGAGCAGAAAGCGATTGTCATCCTGCTGACCCTGCTCTCGCTGGGCGTGACCAACATCGTGACCGGCCCGACGGCGCCTGGCTTCCTGACGCCGGATCTGCTGGCCGTGCTGAATGAAAAATTCGGCCTGCGTTCCGTGACCAACGTTGAAGACGATATGAAGCAGCTGCTGAGCGCGTAAGGAGTAACTCATGACCATGCCAACCTCACAATGTCCGTGGCGGATGCAGGTTCACCACATCCATCAGGAAACGCCGGATGTGTGGACGCTGTCGCTGCTGTGCCACGACTATTACCCGTACCGCGCGGGTCAGTATGCGCTGGTCAGCGTCCGCAACGCGGCGGACACCCTGCGCGCCTACACGATCTCCTCAACGCCGGGCGTGAGCGAGTACATCACGCTCACCGTCCGCCGTATTGATGACGGCGCAGGCTCGCAGTGGCTGACCCGGGACGTGAAGCGCGGGGATTATATCTGGCTGTCCGACGCCCAGGGCGATTTCACCTGTGACGACAAAACCGAAGATAAATTCCTGCTGCTGGCGGCGGGCTGTGGCGTGACGCCGATTATGTCGATGCGCCGCTGGCTGGCTAAAAACCGGCCTCAGGCCGACGTGCAGGTGATATTCAGCGTTCGCTCTCCGGAGGACGTGATTTTTGCCGATGAATGGCGCAACTATCCGGTGACGCTGGTAGCAGAACACAACGCGACGCACGGTTTTGTCGCGGGGCGTCTGAGCCGCGAGCTGCTGCAAAGCGTGCCGGATATCGCGAACCGTACCGTGATGACCTGCGGCCCGGCGCCGTACATGGCTATCGTGGAAGAGGAAGTGAAAGCGCTCGGCGTGACCCGCTTCTTCAAAGAGCAGTTCTTCACGCCGGTAGCGGAAGCGGCAACCAGCGGGATTCAGTTTACCAGGCTGCAGCCTGCGCAAACCTTCTTTGGCCGCGTCGGGACCACGCTGCTGGACGCGCTGGAAAGTAACAAGGTGCCGGTGGTAGCAGCCTGCCGTGCAGGCGTGTGCGGTTGCTGTAAGACGAAAGTGGTCTCCGGTGACTACACCGTCACCAGCACCATGACGCTGACGGATGCGGAAATTGCCGAGGGTTATGTGCTGGCGTGCTCATGTCATCCGCAGGGGGACCTGGTCCTCGCATAAGCGATAAACGTTAAATGTTCGATCGTAGGCCCGGTAAGCGTCAGCGCCACCGGGCTTTTTGTCGGGTGGCACTACGTTTACCCGACCCACAACAACCCTATCGCCACGCAGGACCTTTCCCCACCGCGTACCGCCCTGCCCCTAAAAACGCCACGGCCAGCGAGCCGATAAAGAAGTACACCAGGCTTTCAATCGCCCACGCCCCCACGGCATCGAGCGCAAAGGTTTTGCCCGTGCCCACCATCAGCCATGCCACGATCATCGTAAAGGCCAGCACCAGCGCCGCCGGGCGCGTAAAGAGGCCGACAATAATCAGCACGGGTGCCACCACTTCGCCAATCAACACCCCGTAGGCGATAAACCCCGGCAAGCCTTTTTCCACCAGCATGCCGCTGATAAATCCCACGCCGCCGAATAGCTTGTGTAAACCGTGAAACAGCATCAGCCCGCCGACGGCAACTCGTAACAAGAGTTTGCCGAGATCGTCGCACGATAGCTTTTCATTAACAGCAGTTAACAATGATTTAACCATTTGAAATAATTCCTGTTTTTACCCAATGTTCAGCCAGATTATGCTGAAGAGTAGTCTTTGAAAACCACCTTTTAATGAGGGGGTAAAGCGGGCAAGACAGAGACTTTCTTCTAAGCTTGTAAGCGATATCACAAAAAGGAGATGGACACCCATGAAACAAACCGTGGCTGCATACATAGCGAAGACCCTCGAACAGGCAGGCGTAAAACGTATCTGGGGCGTAACCGGCGATTCCCTTAACGGACTGAGCGACAGCCTCAACAAGATGAAAACCATTGAATGGATGCCGACCCGTCATGAAGAGGTCGCCGCCTTTGCCGCCGGTGCCGAAGCGCAGCTCACGGGTGAACTGGCCGTTTGCGCCGGATCCTGCGGGCCGGGCAACCTGCATCTGATCAACGGTCTGTTCGACTGCCACCGCAATCACGTGCCGGTGCTGGCGATTGCCGCGCATATTCCCTCTTCCGAAATCGGCAGCGGCTATTTTCAGGAGACGCATCCGCAGGAGCTGTTCCGTGAATGCAGCCACTACTGCGAGCTGGTTTCATCCCCGGAGCAGATCCCGCAGGTGCTGGCAATCGCCATGCGCAAGGCGGTGCTGAACCGCGGCGTTTCCGTGGTCGTTATTCCGGGCGACGTGGCCCTCAAGGCCGCACCTGAAGGGGCCAGCACGCACTGGTACCACGCGCCGCAGCCGGTGGTTACGCCTGCCGAAGAAGAGCTGAAAAAGCTGGCTCAGCTGCTGCGCTACTCCAGCAATATCGCCCTGATGTGCGGCAGCGGCTGTGCAGGCGCGCACAAGGAACTGCTTGAATTTGCCGGCAAGCTGAAATCCCCGATTGTTCATGCCCTGCGCGGCAAAGAGCACGTCGAGTACGACAACCCCTATGACGTGGGCATGACCGGGCTTATCGGTTTCTCCAGCGGTTTTCACACCATGATGAACGCCGACACGCTGATCCTGCTCGGCACCCAGTTCCCGTATCGTCCGTTCTATCCGTCGGATGCCAAAATCATTCAGATTGATATCAACCCGGCCAGCATCGGGGCGCACAGTAAGGTCGATATGGCGCTGGTGGGCGACATCAAATCCACCCTTGCCGCCCTGCTGCCGCTGCTGGAGGAGAAAACGGACCGCACGTTCCTTGATAAGGCGTTGAACGACTATCGCGATGCCCGCAAGGGGCTGGACGATCTCGCCAAACCGAGCGACAAAGCCATTCACCCGCAGTACCTGGCCCAGCAGATCAGCCATTTTGCTGACGACGATGCCATCTTTACCTGCGACGTGGGCACGCCAACCGTCTGGGCGGCCCGCTATCTCAAGATGAACGGCAAACGCCGCCTGCTCGGCTCGTTCAACCACGGCTCGATGGCCAACGCCATGCCGCAGGCGCTGGGCGCAAAAGCGACGGAGCCAGAGCGTCAGGTGGTGGCAATGTGCGGCGACGGCGGGTTCAGCATGCTGATGGGGGATTTCCTGTCGGTGGTGCAGATGAAGCTGCCGCTGAAAATCGTGGTCTTCAACAACAGCGTGCTGGGCTTTGTGGCGATGGAGATGAAGGCCGGCGGCTATCTGACGGACGGCACAGAGTTGCACGACACCAACTTCGCGCGCATTGCAGAGGCCTGCGGCATCACCGGTATCCGCGTTGAAAAAGCGTCCGAGGTGGATGAAGCCCTGCAGCGCGCCTTTTCCATTGACGGTCCGGTGCTGGTGGATGTCGTCGTCGCCAAAGAGGAGCTGGCGATCCCGCCGCAGATCAAGCTGGAGCAGGCCAAAGGCTTTAGCCTCTATATGCTGCGCGCCATCATCAGCGGCCGCGGCGATGAAGTGATCGAACTGGCAAAAACTAACTGGCTCAGGTAAAACATCTGGCATCGCCTTTTTAAATATAAGGACATGCCATGATTGATTTACGCAGTGATACCGTTACCCGCCCGAGTCGCGCCATGCTTGAAGAGATGATGGCCGCCCCGGTCGGGGATGACGTCTACGGTGACGATCCGACGGTAAACGAACTGCAGCACTATGCCGCAGAGCTCAGCGGTAAAGAGGCCGCCCTGTTCCTGCCCACCGGCACGCAGGCCAACCTGGTCGCGCTGCTCAGCCACTGCGAGCGCGGTGAAGAGTACATTGTCGGCCAGGGTGCACATAACTACCTGTATGAAGCAGGCGGCGCGGCGGTACTCGGCAGCATTCAGCCGCAGCCGATTGACGCCGCGCCGGACGGCACTCTTCCACTCGATAAGGTCGCCGCGAAAATCAAAGCCGACGATATCCATTTCGCCCGCACCAGGCTGCTGAGCCTCGAAAACACCCATAACGGCAAAGTCCTGCCGCGCGAGTACCTGAAAGCGGCGTGGGAATTCACCCGCGAGCGCAAGCTCGGGCTGCACGTGGACGGCGCGCGCATCTTTAACGCCGTGGTGGCGTACGGCTGCGAGCTGAAAGAGATTACGCAATACTGTGACTCGTTCACCATCTGCCTGTCGAAAGGGCTGGGCACGCCCGTGGGTTCCCTGCTGGTCGGCAGTGCGGACTACATCAAGCGCGCCAACCGCTGGCGCAAGATGACCGGCGGCGGCATGCGCCAGGCCGGCATCCTGGCGGCGGCGGGTCTGTACGCCCTGAAGAATAACGTCACGCGTCTGCAAGACGATCACGACAACGCCGCGTGGATGGCGTCGCAGCTGCGCGAAATTGGCGCCGACGTGATGCGCCACGACACCAACATGCTGTTCGTTCGCGTGGGCGATGACCACGCCGCTGCGCTTGGCGAATATATGAAAGCGCGTGGCGTACTGATCAACGCGTCACCCGTTGTGCGTCTGGTGATGCATCTCGACGTGAGCCGCGAACAGCTGGCGGACGTGGTGAAACACTGGCAGGCCTTTTTACAGCGTTAAGGAGCATCACGTGCCGCAGCGTATTCTGGTGCTTGGCGCCAGCGGATATATCGGTCAGCATCTGACCACGGCGTTAAGCCAGCAGGGACATCAGGTGCTGGCAGCGGCACGCAACACCGAGCGCCTGCAAAAGCAAAACCTGTCCGGCGTGACCTGCCACAACGTCGACCTCAACTGGCCAGTCGCGCTGCCAGCGCTGCTGGACGGGGTCGATACGCTTTATTACCTGGTCCACAGCATGGGTGAAGGCGGCGATTTTATCGCCCACGAGCGTCAGGTGGCGATGAACGTCCGCGATGCTCTGCTGCAAGTGCCGGTTAAGCAGGTGATTTTCCTAAGCTCCCTGCAGGCTCCCGAAAACGAGCAGTCCGACCATCTGCGCGCGCGCCAGCTGACCGCCGAGACCCTGCGCGGCGCGAACATTCCCGTCACCGAACTGCGCGCTGGCATTATCGTCGGCGCCGGGTCCGCCGCCTTCGAAGTGATGCGCGATATGGTCTACAACCTGCCGGTGCTCACGCCGCCGCGCTGGGTCCGCTCGCGCACCACACCGATTGCGCTGGAGAATCTCCTGCATTATCTGGTGGCATTACTGGATCATCCGGCGGAGCAGCACCGCGTGCTGGAGGCCGCCGGCCCGGAAGTGCTGAGCTACCAGGAGCAGTTCGAACACTTTATGCGCGTCAGCGGACGCCGACGCTGGCTGATCCCCATCCCCTTCCCAACCCGCTGGATTTCGGTGTGGTTTTTGAACGTTATTACGTCGGTGCCACCAACCACAGCAAAAGCGCTGATCCAGGGACTGAAACACGATCTGCTGGCGGACGATCGCGAGCTGCGGGCGCTCATTCCCCAGGATTTGATCCGCTTTGACGATGCCGTGCGCAACACGCTTAAAGAAGAAGAGCAACTGGTGAACTCCAGCGACTGGGGTTACGACGCCCAGGCATTTGCCCGCTGGCGGCCGGAGTACGGCTATTACCCGAAACAGGCGGGCTGCACGGTGGAAACCACGGCCAGCCTGGCCGCGCTGTGGGAGGTGGTGAACCAGATCGGCGGCAAAGAGCGTTATTTCTTCGGCAACCTGCTCTGGCAAACCCGCGGGGCGTTGGATCTGCTAGTGGGCCACCGGCTGGCAAAAGGTCGCCCGGCTCGTCCGTATCTTGAGGTGGGCGATGCGGTCGACAGCTGGAAGGTCATCATCGTCGAACCGGAAAAACAGCTGGCGCTGCTGTTCGGCATGAAGGCTCCCGGGCTGGGCCGCCTTTGCTTTACCCTGAAAGACAAAGGCGATCGTCGTGAACTGGACGTCCGCGCATGGTGGCATCCGCACGGGATGCCCGGTCTGTTCTACTGGCTGTTCATGATCCCCGCGCACCTGTTTATCTTCCGCGGGATGGCAAAGCGGATTGCGCAACTTGCAGAACAAAAGACGGAAAAGATCTAAATAAAACTCTCTTTCTTTCACCTTTCCCATTGCATAGCGCCGTAATTCACGAAAGAATGCGCACGAAATTCTTTTCAACACAGTGGATTGATATGAAGGTACTGGTTACCGGGGCGACCAGCGGCTTAGGCCGAAATGCGGTCGAATTTCTGCGCAACAAGGGCATCAGCGTCAGAGCTACCGGTCGCAACGAAGCGATGGGGAAGCTGCTGCAAAAAATGGGCGCAGAGTTCGTCCATGCCGACCTGACGGAGCTGGTCTCCTCTCAGGCAAAAGTGATGCTCGCCGGTATCGATACGCTGTGGCACTGCTCCAGTTTCACCTCCCCGTGGGGTACCCAGGAAGCCTTTGATCTCGCCAACGTGCGGGCAACCCGCCGTCTGGGAGAATGGGCCGTCGCCTGGGGCGTGCGTAACTTTATTCATATCTCGTCCCCGTCGCTCTATTTCGACTATCACCACCATCGTGACGTGCAGGAAGATTTCCGTCCTGCCCGTTTTGCCTGTGAGTTTGCCCGCAGCAAGGCGGCCAGCGAAGAGGTGATTGACCTGCTGGCGCAGTCGAACCCGCATACCCGCTTTACGGTACTGCGTCCGCAGAGCCTGTTCGGGCCGCACGACAAAGTGTTTATTCCCCGTCTGGCGCAGATGATGCACCACTACGGCAGCGTGCTGCTGCCGCGCGGCGGCGATGCCCTGGTGGATATGACCTATTACGAAAATGCGGTCCACGCCATGTGGCTGGCAAGCCAGACGGACTGCGATAAGCTGATTTCCGGTCGCGCCTACAACATCACCAACGGCGAGCCCTGCACGCTGCGCAGCATTGTGCAGCGCCTGATCGACGAGCTGCAGATTAACTGCCGTATCCGTTCGGTGCCTTATCCGATGCTGGATATGATCGCCCGCAGCATGGAGCGTTTTGGCAGTAAAACGGCCAAAGAGCCTGCGCTGACCCACTATGGGGTATCAAAGCTTAATTTTGATTTCACGCTGGATATTTCGCGCGCGGAGAATGAGCTGGGGTATAAGCCGATTGTGACGCTGGATGAAGGGATTGTACGCACGGCAGCGTGGCTGCGGGATCATGGGAAGTTGCATCGGTAGTCAGTCTGGTGCGGCCTGATGCCCTCTCCCACGGGGAGAGGGAGAAAACACGAAAACGGCAACCCGAAGGTTGCCGTTTTGCTTTTACAGAGCCGTCCAGGCTTCAGACCATGCCAGACCTGCGCCTGGTTCATAGTATGCCGGGGCGTTGTTACACCAGCCGCTGTACGGGAACGGTTTGCACTGGAACAGTTTACCGTGGTTGTTCACGATATCGCCTGCCTTGTACTTGCTGTTCGCGCTCCATGCTGCGTAATCGCCGGAAGTGCCTTCGTCCTGAGACGGGGTGGCTGCTTTGGCTTTTACGTTCAGCAGGTAGGTGGTGCTGTTGCTCAGCTCGCCATCGCTGACGGTCAGGCTCACTTCGTACTGCTGCGCTGTCGCCGCTTCTGGCGCGGTAAAGGTCACAACCGCTTTGTCATCGCCGGTGACGGTCTGGCCGTCCTGGGAACGCCAGGTATAGGTCAGTTTGTTACCGTCTTCGTCGGTAGAACCTTCAGCGCTCAGAGAAACCTGCGCACCCGCTTCAACGGCACCGATTGGACCCGCAATCTGCGCCACTGGCGCATGGTTTACCGCTGCCGGGGTTTCGTCCGGCGTTGGTGCTGGCGTTTCATCTTCTGATGGCGTTGGTGTTGGCGTAACCGGCGTTTCGTCCGGCTTGGTCGCTGAACCGTCGTCATTCACGATGTTCACGTTAAAGAACTTCTGTACACACTTGGTGTAATCGCCGTCTTTAAACGCGCTGAATGGCGTCTGGTAGCCCACCAGCTGGCAAGAGTAGGTTTTGCCGTCAGGCGTATCCGCGCTCCATCCCCAGTCCTGTTCCCAGTAGATCTTCAGTGCGCCCGCGCCGCCTTCATCGAACTGCTTCATGTTCGCACAGCCAAGCACTTCGTCAGCCGGAACAGGTACTTTCAGGTAGTTAGCAAACTCTTTGTAGTACTTGATGCGGTTCTGAGACTGCGCAATTTCAGTCGGGCCACCGCACTCAACGCCGCCGTTGATGATCTGGGTGGTTACGCCGAAGCCAGGGACCAGGCCGTTGGCCTTGTCATGATCGTTCGGCTGCCAGGTGCCGTCGATAACCTGCAGCATGCTTGGTTTTGGCGGCTGTGGGTAGGCGAAGAAGAAGATCGCACTCGCCAGGTTCAGCCAGGTGTCTGCCACCAGCTCGGGTTTTTCCAGCAGAACTTTAACGTCGCCGTACATCGCTTCGGAGAACGGACCGTAGTTATAGTTGTAGGACAGCTGCTTCGCGCCGCGGCCGAAGTAGCTCAGGAAATCACCGTCTTTGTCTTTACCGCACGGCCAGGTCTGACCCTGCCAGACGTCGGTATTACATTCGCCGTTATAGCCGCCCTTCTGGCCTTCGCTCCAGCCCATTTCGCGCACGTAGACCAGCGCCTGACGCCATTCGGCTTCCGGGCGCCAGCTTTCGTGGCCGCCGGTTTCCTGCGCAAAGTGGGCAAACATGGTTGCCAGCTCTTTACGGCAGATGGCGTCGCTGTCGCGGCCGTCTTTGTAGGTGTCGCACAGCGCCGGGAATTTACCCACCGCTTTCAGGAAGTTGCTGTAGCTGTAGTCCTTCGCACGCAGCGGGAACAGGTATTCCCAGTCGCTCTCTTTCAGGATCCCCTCAACGCGTTTAACGTTAACCGGGTTAGAGGCGCGGCCTGGCTCAATCTGCTCAACTGAAGCGTTGTCCAGCGTGCGGATGGTATCCTTCACGGACTGCATCAGGGGGAAATCAGTCAGCTCTTTTTCCTTTTTCGCCAGATCGCTGGCTTTCATGGTGTAAGGCTCGCTGCTTTCTGCCTTCAACATGGTGGCCTGAGCCATAACAGGTGCAATGCACGCACCCGCAATCAACACGCTCAGTAATGTCCTTTTATTCATTTCGGTTATTCCTGTTAATTCGATGGTTTAAAATAAAATCCCAGCTTATTTATTAATCCATTAATAAATAAACTCCAGACAGCTGTTTTTCACTTTCTGAAGCATACTTAACGGTACGCTTCAAAAAAGAAAAAACTCACCAGTCATTTCTTTCGCGTGCAACAGATTTTAATTGCTGATACTTCGCCCAGACTTTATGGGCATAGACCATACGCTTTGGATAATTTTCTTTTTTAATTCCGGCGTTATAGGCGCCCACGGCTTCCCAGTTATATCCGTAGACGTTAATCATGCCTGACAGAATCGATGCGCCCACCATAATGGAGGTACAAGGTTCAGTCATCAGTCTACGTTCGCTGATACCGCGTCGTTCAAGCTCCGAAAAGTGCGAGCTGTTTATTTGCATTAATCCTACGTCATGCGTCCCGTCATGATTGGTCCCGACGGCGTAGGGATTCATTCCTGATTCCACATTCGCAATGGCATAAAGTAAATAAGGGTCAACATGATAATAATGCGCCGCTTTATCCCAGCAATTCGCCAATGCGCTTTGGCTTAATATTAATAACAGCAACAGTAATCGTTTCATTATTCACCTGCGGTGGTACGTTTTATTTCTCCTCAAACACGTCCTGTTAAATAGTTTGGTTACAGACCACACCCGAAGCGGGGTGTGGTCTGTGATTGTGGGCGGATATCACACCCACAATTTAAGGTTCAGAAGATTATTTGCAGTCAGCTGACGCGCCTTCTTTCACCCATACATCGCTGTTACCTGGTTTGTCGCCCTGAGTCCACCATTTCGCGCGGTACTCGAAGCCCTGGTAGGTCGTTTTGTCGCCGCCGTTGTAGACGGTGTCAGCACGCCAGTTCATTTTGACCTGACTGACCAGTTCCCATGCATCTGCACCAAAGCCTGGCTTGTTGCCCTGAGTCCAGTACTTCGCTTTCCAGACCAGGTTATCAGAGCTTACCGTATCGCCGTTGTTGTAGACTTTGCTGGATTCCCACGCAGCATATTTGCTGGCGTTGGCATCAACAGGGTTGTCGCAGCTGCCGGTTGCAGATGGGGTGGTGCCTTCATCTGATGGCGTAGTTCCTTCGTCAGATGGGGTAGTCCCTTCGTCAGCCGGAGTGGTGTCTTCATCAGGCACAACCGGGGCCGCTTTCGGCGTTACGGTCACTTCAACGTTAGACTGTACGCTGGCTTTACCGTCGCTCACCATAACGCTCAGGGTATAAGTTGAATCAGTGGCGACTTCTGGAGCAGTGATCTGTACGCTTGAGGTATTGATACCCGTGGCGTGCATATCGGATGGAATGCTCCAGGTATAGGTCAGTGCATCACCGTCTGGATCCGCAGCCTGTACGTTCAGGGTATAAGACTGGCCTGCTTCCAGGCTCACAGCCTGCATCTGGTTAACCACTGGTGCCTGGTTAGCCTTCGGCGCTTTGTTCAGAACCTGAACGTCAGCGGTGCTGCTCAGGCCTTTCGCATCGGTTACGGTCAGACGGAATGCCAGCGTCTGATTGCTGGTGACCGCGCCAACGGAGAAGGTCGCTTTCGCTTTGTTGCTGTTGGTCAGCGTGACGGATGGACCAGAGATCTGGGTCCATTTATAGGTGATTGCATCACCGTCCGGGTCAGTTGACGCAGAACCATCCAGGGTCACGGTTGCAGGGCCAGTGACGGACTGATCGGCCGCCACAGCAACGGGTGCATGGTTAGTCACAACCGGCTCTGGCGTTGAGCTGCCCAGCAGGCTTTCGTTCATCGCGTTCAGGATATCGCCGTTATCGGAATCGATAGACCAGGAGAACAGTCCCCCCAGGTTTTTCGCCAGCACGTACTTACCTTTCGCGGCCGTTGAACGGGCATCTTCATAAGAGATCAGGTCGCCGGTGGATTTGTTAAAGACGTACGGTGCTTCCGCATCCGCGTCATAACCGTATTCCCAGCCTGGCTTGCCTTTGTACTCGTTCACAATCTGACGGTAGTCAACCACGCCCGGTTCCCAGGTGCCTTTCACCGCGCCCGTTGCGGTACCGGTGAACGGGTTGTCGCCGGTATAGCCGTGTACACCAGTCCAGCCGCGGCCGTACATGCCTGCACCCACAACGATCTTGCCTGGCTGTACGCCCTGCTCCAGCAGCGCGTCAACGCCATTAGAGGTGGTGTAGTTAGTATCCGGACGCCATGCTGGGGCATGCAGTGCCGCCTGGTGACCCAGCTCGGTGTTGCTCCACGCGCCGTAGAAGTCGTAGCTCATCAGGAAGATATGGTCGAGGTACTGCTGGACGGTGTTGTAGTCCACGTCTTCAATCTTATCTTTACCGGAACCAATTGCCGTGGTCAGCTCATAGGTGCGACCGGTTTCCGCTGACAGTTCGTTCAGCATGGTGCGCAGATCGTGCATTACTGCGGTGTAGGTGGCTTTATCCTGTTGAGGGTTACCCAGCGTTTCGTTCACGCCGCCGCCGCCCGGGAATTCCCAGTCGATATCCACGCCGTCAAAGAATTTCCAGGTTTTCAGGAAGTCTTTAACCGACGCCACAAAGCGTGCGCGGATCGCGGTATCGTTCATTTTGTAGAACGGATCGGACATGGTCCAGCCGCCGATGGAAGGCAGGACTTTCAGGTCTGGATGCGCTTTTTTCAGCGCCATCAGCTGGCCGAAGTTACCTTTGTACGGGTCGTCCCAGTTAGACACGCCGGACTGCGGTTTCTGCAGCGCTGCCCACGGGTCGTGGATCGCCACGGTGAAGTCCTGGCGGCCAGCACACGCGCGCTGAAGTGCTGCGAAGCTGTTACCGTTTTCAACGGTTTTCAGACCGTCGTTAATGCCGTCACCGCCACAGATTGGGATGAAGCCGTACAGGATGTGGTTCAGGTTAGAGGCAGGGATTTTATCAACCGGGAAGTTACGGCCATATACGCCCCACTCAGGGAAGTAAGCGCCAACCACTTTATCGGTATGCTTTGCGAACGTTTTGTTATTTTCCTGCAGAGCGGTATTCAGCGGCAGCAGGTGGCTACCGTCGGTATCCGCAACGATAATCAGCTTGCTTGCGCTTTTGGAACATCCGCTGGCGTTACAGAGTTCAACCTGCTCCTGATAGCGGCCACCTTTTTTCACCTTGAAGGTCGCGGAACCGGATGCACCGGCAGCGCCAGACCATACGGTCTGACCGTCGAGCAGAACTTTACCGGTTGTCGGCGCATCACCGCTCCAGACGTTCCACTCAACTTTCACGTCCACACCATCGTTGTGCACTTTTACGAGCGTGCCGTAATCCTGCGCGGCCTGGTCTATTTCAACGAGGGCAAACTTATCATTACCACTGCTGATTGAAGGCGTACCTGGCGCTGCGGCGAACGCGGTGCCGGAGACAGCCGCAACAAAGAGTGCCAGATATTTAGGCTTCATAAATTTCATTATTAATTCCTGATAACATTATTTGTGAAAATTTAAATAACCATGTATTCCATATAACATGGGCGAGTCGTGAATAAGCTATTTCAACAAAACAGCGGACAATATTTATTTGTACAAAACATGTAGTACGCGAAAATACCCTCCCTATAAAAACATGAGCGATAATCCTTACAGCTTATGTTTATTAGAATACTGCGAGAATTTAAAAAGATCCTTTCATTCCCTTATCGAAAAAATTTCAGAAAAAACTTGACCGCGCAAATCAGAATGTGAATTGCAGAGTCTGAAGAATAAAAATAGCCAAACCAGCCAGTGACAACATGGGACCAAACGGAATAACGCTATTTTCTTTAAGAGCTTTATAAAAAAGAAAATACAATGCGATACCGCTTAATGCAGCCGCCAGCAATAATGAAGGCAATGCCTGCCAGCCGCACCACGCGCCGAGCGCGGCCAGCAGCTTAAAATCTCCGTAGCCCAACCCCTCGCGACCGGTGGTCAGGCGAAACGCCCAGTAGATCAGCCACAGCGACAGGTAACCCGCCGCCGCGCCGTACAGGGCATCCGACAACGGTAGGGATTGAAAAATCGCATGATTTAACAGCCCCGCCCACAGCAGAGGCTGCGTCAGACAATCCGGCAGCAGCAGGTGCTTCGCGTCTATCGTCGCCAGCGGCAGCAGCCCGCACCAGAGAACCCACAGCGAAATCAGCGCGGCCGCAGACGGGGCGAACGCCGCCGTCAGGGCAAAAAACAGGGCGCTGGAAAGCTCAAGCAACAGCAGGCGCAGCGGGATCGCGGTCTGGCAGCAACGGCAGCGTCCGCGCAGGCAGCACCAGCTCAGTACAGGAATGTTTTCCCACCAGGAGAGCGCGTGGAAACACGCGGGGCAGTGGGATGCCGGAAACAGCAGGTTTCCGGCGCCCTCCTCTTCGTTGATGAGCGGAGGAATGCGTTCGACCACCACGCCAAGAAAGCTGCCGATAATGCCGCCAAGCGCGCCGCTCAGGAGGCACAGGGCGGGCATCTGGCTGCCCTGAAGCAGCGTCAGCGGGCTCATGCCGCTTTCGTCCACGAGAGTTTAATCTGCGCCTTCACGTCGCTGAGGCGATCCACCGGGGTAAGATCCATTTTTTCCAAGCGCACCCCGGAGGTTAAGTTCACCTCTCTGAGCCAGTTCTTTAATTCATACACGTTTATCCGGTCGATATTAAACGACATAGATTGACCGTCCTGCTGAATATTGCTCAGCGCAACGTGGATCTCTTTGGCGCTCTCTTCCACCACGCTTCGTGGGTTACTGGTTTTTAATACTTTGGCCTGAAGGTGGTTTTTATTAATTTCCTCACGCATCCAGTTCAGGGTCTGCTTTTGTTTCTGCAGCGTGCTTTGCTCATTTTTAATAATATTATCTAGAGGCGCTATTACCCCGTACCAGATAATGGCGTAGCAGAGCGCCGCGCCGCACAGCTTAAACAGATTACGCTCGCGCGGGCTGTAGCGCAGATAGCGAGCTTTTAATTGGCCAATTTTCTCTTTCATTTATATTTCCCTGTGATGATAGCGGTATAAGGCGCTTCACTGGAGACCGGCTGCAGCGTAAAGTCGAAAATGTCGCTCGCCTTATTAACGAACGCCTGCAGCGCCGTGGGATCCATCGAACTGATGTTCAGCGTGAGTTGATTCTGCGCGTCGTCGTACCCGACTTCGCTCAGCTCGACAGAGGGGAGCGATTGCTTAACCTGATCCAGCGCGTCCAGCTGAAGAAAGAATCCTTTCTTCTCTTTCTTAATGTTCTGCCCGAAGTGGTATTTCAGGTTGGTGGTCTGGCGCAGCGTCGGGAAGTAGTGCTGGGCCAGCTCAACCATCTGCTGCTGGGCCAGATTTTCCTGGCTGCTCAGCATCCAGGCCATGCCGACGCGGGGGCCAATCAGCAGCCCCAGGCTCAGCAGTGCCGCGGCGGCAATGGCCGATTTCGCATGGCGGAAACCGGCGCGCTCGCCTTTGGCTGAAAATTCACCGTGCAGCAGATTGGCTTTGCAGCGCTTCCACTGCGGCTGGATCAGCACCAGCGGATGCTGCCAGGCCAGCTGCTCATCCACCTTCACGCCCGCTGGCGCATCGCCGTAGCAGACAATGTCACCTGTGCGCTGCTGGCTCAGCAGCAGCGGCAGCAGCGCGGCGTCGGTTTCACAGGCACCAAACGGCGAGTAGCGCATCCAGTAGCCGCTGTCGGTGGAAACCAGCGTGCTCCCGCCCTCGGCCACCGGCAGAAGGATCGCATCCGGCAGCACCTGCACTACCGTCAATCCGGCATCGGCGCAGCGGTCAAGCCAGTACTGCAGACGCGCAGACTCAATGGCCACCGCGTCAACGTCCCGCCCTTTCTTGTTGAGCACCGTCCAGTGAAGCGTGTCCACGTCGCCAATCAGCGTCTCCTCTGCCAGCCAGGAGAATTCGACGCTGCTTTTTTTAGGCAGTGTGAAGTGACGGAATATCGTTTCGCTGGCCGGGAGTAACAGACATACCCGTGCAGCGAGCGTGTGACCGGCGAGTTCCGCCAGTGACGCCAGTCCCTGGCGTTGTCCCACCTGGTCGCTACCGGACTCGCACCACATTATGTTCCCGTCCTCGTGCGTGTCGGGACGAATAAAAAGCACCTGTTTCATAGAGTTCGTCTTGTGTTATTCAACCATTCGGTAGCGACGTTGCCAGGTAATCACCTTCCCGGCTTCATTATCAACATGAAGCTGGCTGACGACGCGCAGCGTTAAATCGTCGGTATTGCCGGTACTGTTGACCCGGAAATAATGACTGTTCACCGCAAGCAACGCCTGAACCTGCTTGAGGGCGTCTTTGGTCTGCGGATAATTTGTCTCAAGCTCTTTCAGGAACGCCTCCATCGACTCCCAGCCCTCTTCGGGGCGGGAAGCAATCAGGCGGGCGGCCTCGTCCTCGCTCAGCGAACCGATAAACAGCGCAGCCAGCAGCGGCGCCTGTTCCCCGGTCAACGTATTCACATCCACCTTGCTGGCGCTGTCGGGCAATGCGCACAGCACTTTGCTGACCTTATCGTAGGCCGCCTGCGGAAACGCGGGCAGCAGCTTGATCTCGCCCGGGGTGCGCATCATCTGATTCGCGGGCTGCCGCGCAGGCTCCACGCCAGCCCAGGCATCCGTCTCCAGCCCCTCTTTTGCCGTGGTGGTATCGCCGTCGAGATAGTCCAGCAACTGCTGGTAAATCTCTTCGGCGTCCCCCGCAGAAATGCCGCTGTCGGTCAGAAGCTGCTCGACGATGCGCTCCTTCACCGGTTTTTCCGGCAGGGCGCCTGCGGTCTGTACCGCGGGTGTTTGATCCGCCGCCAGCAGGTTATTGACGTTAAAGCAGGTCTGGGCATCCTCCACCTGGCTCACCACGGTGTAGTTTTCACCGTCTGTTTCCACCGGCTCTGCCCATTCGCCCTTCGGCGACAGCCCTTTGCTCTCGCCGCTGGCATACGTCTGGAGCAGATCTTCTATCGTTTTTTGCTGGCTCTGAATGGACCAGCGCAGCTGCTGCTGGCTCACCTGATAGCGGGTTTTCTGCAGATTGCGGCAGAACTGCTGGCTGATTTTGGCCGCCAGGGCCGACATCATGACCAGCAAAATTAGCACCACCAGCAGCGCGACACCGCGCTGTTTCCGAACCGATTTTCCGCTCATTTGTTTTCTCCTGACGGGGCGGGTGTCGGCTGCGCTTGCGCAGGCGTCGCCGCATCGGTCGGCGCCTGCGTTTGTTCTGCGGGTGCCGCTGGAGCAATCGGCAGCTCCCCCGGTGTGGTAAACACCCAGCGCCAGGTATCGCCGTTCTCCATCGTCAGCAGCAGCTCCACGCCGTCGGGCAGGTGCGCCGTGTCGGTCCATTTGTCCAGCCAGCTCGCTTTCCAGAAACGCCACGACATCTCTTTAATATCGCTGAGAATGGGCACCTCTTCCGGCTCCGCATCCGCCGGGCCGTCGATGACCGGCCAGATATCCCGCCACAGCTTTTTATCTTTTAACCGCCAGCGCACGCGCTCCAGCTGAACCTGACCGCTCACGCCGTTCAGCGTGGTCAGCTCCAGGCCGTCTTTGCTCTGGACAAATACGTCAGGCTCGTTGCGCGGGGCGCGCGCCTGAAGCTGGAAGAAATCCCGCTCCAGCAGGTTATAGGCGCGCTGAAGCTGGTTTAAGCGAGTCGCCGCCACGTCGGTGGCGTTCGACGTACGCATCGCCCCGTCAAGGATTTGCCAGGCAAGCAGGCTGATGACCGCGAAGATGGTCAGCGCAATCATGATCTCCAGCAGCGTAAAGCCCTGCTGACGCCGAGCGTGCTTACTCATTTCGCCTCTCCGGGTTCCATCACCTGCAGGGTAATCACCGGCTTATCTTCCTCGCCCTCGGCGTATACCTGCACCTCATCGGCAAAGCGATTTTCCGCGGTTTTGACCCGCTGCTTGCGCCAGGTCCAGCGTCGTCCGCCCATTGTCTCCGTGCCCGTTTGCAGGGCATCGGGGAACGGCGCGTTATTCAGTTTTGCCTCCGCCAGCTGGTTTTCCGCTACCCAGCTCGCCTGCAGCGAATCGCCCAGGCCATGGGTGAAGCGCACGTTCAGCGAGACGGAGTTCATCAGCGCCAGCGCGGCGGTGGAGAAGATGACCAGTGCGACCATCACTTCCAGCAGGGTCATCCCCCGTTCTTTACGTTTAGTCATCATTCTCTACCGATACCGGTGATGCCCCCTGCGACACCACGCTAAAACGCTGCTTTTTGTCGACACTCTGCAGTGAAAGCGTGAAACGACTGATTTCGCCGTCCGGCAAAAAGACAATCTGCGGGGCGGTGTCAGTCGTGGCAGCAATGCGCTGAGGCGACAGCGAGACGTGCATCTCTTCCGGGAACTGGCCATGGGTGACAATGCGCCCGGCGGTCAATGGCTCCCAGTGACGCTCACCGTCTTTTTTGGCCCAGGTCACCAGCTGATATTCAGACGTGGTGACCACCAGCCCGACGATATTTCTGTCCATCACCGCACGGTCTGAACCATATTCAACGAGGGCTTTTAACTGCTGACCGAAAATATCCGCACCGCTGCGCGAGGGAATAGTCGACACCACCATCATGGCGCAGCTGGCAAATATCACCAGCGCCAGAATAATTTCCAGCAAAGTAAACCCACGTTGCTTATTCATTACTTCTCTTTTTTATCTAAAGACCAGTTGGTAATATCATCAGCCGTATTGGCTTCGGCATCCGGACCCGCAGAGAAAACATCTACCGCACCATGTTCACCCGGGCTGACCAGAATATAATCATTGCCCCACGGATCTTCCGGCAGGCGGCGAATATAGCCATCGTCACGGTAGTTTTTCGGGATCGGCGCGATTTCAGGTTTGGTGACCAGCGCCTGCAGCCCCTGCTCTGTCGTGGGATAACGATGGTTATCCAGCTTGTACATATCCAGCGAACCTTCCAGCGCCACGATATCGCTGGTGGCTTTCTGGGCATCAGCCTTTTCTTTATTTCCCATTAAATTGGGCACCACCATACTGGCGAGGACGCCAAGAATAACGATGACCACCATTAATTCGAGCAACGTAAACCCGGCCTGACGTTTCAGGCTATTTCTTTTTAAGGACATATTTAACCCACCATATTATTGAGCTGAAGAAGTGGTTGTAATATTGACAGCACGATAAATAAAACGACTGTCGCCATTGTCACCACCAATGCCGGTTCAAAGACCGACAGTGTTAACGTAATGCGATGCTGTAATGCCGATTCCTGGTTTTCCGCGGCGCGATCCATTAATGAACCTAATTCCCCGCTCTCTTCGCCGGAGGCAATCATGTAAAGCATGGTTGGCGGAAAGAGCTTCGCCTGGTCCAGCGCGTTATACAGGGACGCCCCCTGACGCACGGTATCTGCCGCCTGCTCAAGCACCTGCCGGGCATAGAGATTTTCGATCCCGTCCATCGCGATATACATCCCCTCCAGCAGCGGAACGCTGCTGGCCTGCAGGATGCTGAGCGTGCGGATATAGCGCGCGCTGTTGATGGCGCAGACCAGCTTTTTGATCGGCGAGCCGTTCACTAGCCAGCTGTTCCAGCGAAAACGGTTCGCCTTTTTCTTCACCCACGCCTTAAAGCCGACAGCCGCGCCGAACAGGCCTCCGGCAATATAGATCCCGTACGCCTGCAGGAAATCGCTCACCGCGATCAGGGTGCGGGTGGTGATCGGCAGCTGCTGCTTCATATGCACGAACTGCTCGATCACCTGCGGCACCACCGCCACCAGCAGGATGCTGATGACCGCCACGGCGACCACCGTCAGGGTAATCGGGTAGACCATCGCCTGGGTGAGCTTGCTTTTCATCTTCTGACGCTGCTCGTTGTACTCCGCCAGCTTCTCCAGCACGTCGCCGAGGTGGCCGGTTTTTTCCCCGGCCATCACCAGCGTGCAGTAGAGCTTGTCGAAGGTGCGCGGGAACTGGCTGAAGGCATCAAAAAGGGTATGGCCCTCCACCACTTTATCGCGGATTTCAACCACCATCGCCGCCAGCTTTTTGTCCTCCGTCTGCTTCGAAATCGCCTTCAGGGCGCTTTCCAGCGGCAGCGACGCGTTAACCAGCGTCGACAGCTGACGGGTAAACATCGACAGCGCCGGCACAGACAGCCTGGCCCCGGTTTTGGCTTTTGCGCTGGCCGCATTTTCATGGGTTTCGGTGATGGTGAGCGGCATCAGCTTCTGCTCGCGCAGCGTCTGGCGCACCTGCTTTGGCCCTTCCGCCTGCAGCGTGCCGCGCTGGGTTTTTCCGGCGGCATCGGTGGCGGTCCACGCGTAGAAAGCCATTATTCATCGCCTCCACGCTCGGCGGTCACGCGCATCACCTCTTCCAGCGAGGTGACGCCGCTGATGACTTTCATCAGGCCGTTTTCGCGCAGGCTGTAGGCCTGTTTGAAAAGCTCGGTCTCAATGGACATTTCATCTTTGTCTTCATGAATGGCCCGGCGCATGGTGCTGTCGACCACCAGAAACTCGTGAATGCCCGCGCGTCCCTGATACCCGCTCTGGCGACAATGCTCACAGCCCACGGCGCGATAAATCGCTTTCGGCGGGGTATCCATAAAGCTGAATAACGCCTTTTCATTGTCATCCAGCGAACTGGTGGTACGGCAGTGCGAACACAGCCGACGCACCAGACGCTGGGCAATGACGCCAAGTAACGACGATCCAATCAAAAATGACTCCAGGCCCATATCCCGCAGACGGGTAATGGCCCCCGCCGCACTGTTGGTGTGCAGCGTAGACATGACCAGGTGACCGGTGAGCGACGCCTGCACCGCAATTTGCGCGGTTTCGCCGTCACGAATTTCCCCGATCATCACCACGTCCGGATCCTGACGCAAAATCGCGCGCAGGCCGCGGGCAAAGGTCATGTCCACGCGCGGGTTGACCTGCGTCTGCCCCACCCCTTCCAGCTCGTATTCAATCGGATCTTCGACGGTCAGAATGTTGCGTTCATGCCCGTTGAGCGCCGACAGAATGGCGTACAGGGTGGTACTTTTACCGGAGCCTGTCGGCCCGGTGACCAGGATAATGCCGTGGGGGCGACCAATCAGCCCTTTCAGTTTTTCCAGCTCTTCATCGATGAGTCCGAGCTTGTTGATGTCCGGCTTCAGGTTGCTCTTATCGAGCAGACGCATGACCACGCGCTCGCCGTACTGTGACGGAATGGTCGACACACGCACGTCGATCGCCTTGCGGCCGATGCGCAGGGAGATACGGCCATCCTGCGGCAGGCGCTTTTCGGCGATGTCGAGCTTCGACATGACTTTAATACGCGATACCAGCAGCGGCGCGAGCTTGCGCGCAGGCTGCAGCACCGGGCGCAGCACGCCGTCAACGCGAAAACGGATGCTCAGCGTGCGCTCAAAGGTTTCGATATGGATATCCGATGCGCCGTCCTTCACCGCCTCGCCGAGAATGGCGTTGATCAGGCGGATCACCGGCGAGTTTTCGTCGTTATCGAGCAGATCTTCGTTGTCCGGGATCTCCTCGGTTAACGCCATCAGATCGATATCCGCATCCATGTCGTCCACCAGCTGCTGCGAGACGCCGCTGTTTTGCTGCCAGATTTTGGCCAGCATTTCATCGAACGCTTCGGCGCTCAGCGTCTCGGGCACAAAGGCGCGCCCCAGCACCCGGCGCATCTCCAGCAGGGCGAACGCGGGCACGTCTTCACGGATGTAGACCGCGTCGTTCCAGTACAGAATGCCGTTGTCTTTCGCGAAGCTGCTGGTGCAAAGCTGTTTCGTCAGTTCATCCACGCGTCACCTCCGCTTATTCTTTGAACGGGTTGCGGGACGCTGACGTCGCGGTTACGCCTGCAGGCGTCGCGTGACTCTGCTTCGGATACGCCGGCAGAACCGGGTTATCGCTGTTTTCGAGAATGCCGAGTTTTTGCTCTTCCATACGCTGCTGCTGACGCGCGCGGATCTGATCGTATTTCTCCTTCGTCGCCGCGCTGTAGTTGTCGTCATCACGCAGCACGGTGGTGTGGATAAACACCATCAGGTTACGTTTCGACGTGTCCTGCGAGGTGTAGCGGAACAGCTGACCCACCAGCGGCAGATCGCCCAGCAGCGGCACTTTCGAGACGTTCTGCTTATTGACGTTCTCCATCAGCCCGCCCAGCACGACCGTCTGGCCACTGTGGACCATCACTTCGTTATTGATGGTACGGGTGTTGAAGGTTGGGCCAAGGCTGGCGTCTTCGGTAGCGCTGGCGTCAACGCTGGACACTTCCTGCTCAATCTTCAGGTGGATCATGTCCCCGTCGTTGATCTGCGGAACAATCTTCAGCTTGGTACCGACGGTTTTACGCTCAACCGAGTTAAACACGTTGTCGCCGCTGGTGGTCTGGGAGCCGGACAGCACCGGCACATCCTGACCGACGTTGAACGACGCTTCTTTGTTATCCAGCGTGACTACGCTTGGCGTGGAAAGAATGTCGTTTTTGCCGGTTGTCGACAGCGCGGTCATCAGCGCACCAAAGTCGCCGTTAAAGAAGCCGGTCGCCAGGCCCGTAAAGGAAGCGCCTTTGATCGTGCCGTTTTTGATCTGGCTGATCGGCAGACCGGTCGAGCCAAACTGCACGCCGCCGTGCTTGCCGGTCCACTGCACGCCTAAATCCATGCCGTTACCGTCCTGCACTTCAGCAATGATGGCTTCCACCAGCACCTGCGGACGGCGAATATCCAGCTTGTCGATCACCTTCTCCAGCGAGTTCATGACGTTTGGCTGAGCGGTGATCACCAGCGAGTTGGTGGACTCGTCGGCGGTAATATTCAGGTCGGTTGCCGTTGGGGCTGTTTTGCTCTTCGGCGTCCCGGCTTTGTCTTTCAGCTGCTCGCCAATACCGGTCAGCACCGGCACCACTTTCGAGGCGTTGGCGTATTTCAGGTAGAAGACGCGGGTGTTGCCCTCGTTATTCTGCTCGCGATCGAGCTGGCCAATCAGCGAACGGGTACGCGCGCGCGCATCTTCGGTGCCGCTGATCACCAGGCTGTTGGTTTCGTCATCGGCCACCACTTTGGTCGCCAGCTGCGGCGCGTTCTGCCCTTTCTGCTCTTCGTTGTTGAGGTTGTTCAACATATCGGAAAGCTCTTTGGCGGACGCATAGCGCAGCGGCACAATTTCACGACGCTGCATGCCGGAACGATCCACGCGCTCAACCAGGTCCACCAGGCGGTTCACCACCGAGGCTTTACCGGTTAACAGCAGCACGTTGGAGGGTTCAAAGTGCACCACGTTGCCGATCCCCGAGGCATCGTTCAGCTGGCGCAGCAGCGGGGCCAGCTCGCGCACCGGCACGTTTTCCATGCGCACCACGCGGGTGATGATCTCATCCCCTTTGCCCGGGTTTTTGCTGTCGGCTACCGGAACACCGGCGGTACGCGCCACGCTTGAACGCACCACTTTGACCATGCCGTTATCCATCGGGATAACCGACAGACCATAGAGATCCAGCACGCTCAGGAAGAATTGATAATATTCATCTTCCGACAGCACGTTATAGGTTCTCACCGACACGGAGCCCTGAACGGACGGGTCGACGAGAATGGTTTTATTCAGATTGCGACTTACCGTATCAATAAATTCGCGGATATCGGTATTTTTAAAGCTGGCGCTAAAGTTGGCTGCAAGCAGCGAACTGGAATATAACGACAATGCGGTCAGCGCCACGCACGCCCACGGAAATTTCTTCATGATGTACACTTGTTAATTGTTTAAAACATTAACCCGAATATTTTCAAGGTGAGCGTTCCGCCTTACAACGACCTCCGCCTCTTTCATTTTCGACCAGTTGGCGATGATATTTTTCGCCTGCGCTTCTTTCGTCATATCGACGTCGTTGACTTTCACTACCACATCCCCTTTTTCCAGCCCTGTATCGCTGTAAAAAGGAGACGCATTCCGTGGATTAATATTAAAGCCTTCCAGCTGGCCCTTATCGATTAACGGTTTTAACACCAGATAATCATCGAGATGCAGACTGTCGGCGCCGGCATCTTTTTTCGATTTGGTGACCGGGCCGCTGTCTACGCCGCCCTTAAAATAAGCCGGTTTCTTGAGGACCAGCATCTGTTTTGCCCCCTCGTACTGCACAACCACATTATCTTTATTAATTTCATCTATATAAGCGCCATCGAAACCCACCAGCGACTCCCCTTCCCGGTAGCTCTGCTGCCCGGCTGGGGTCTTGATCACGGCAAACGATAGCCAGGATTCATCGCTACGAATAATGCCTTCGATTTCTACAGATAACGGCGCTTTTGCTGCAACAGGCGCGTCGCTTTGACGCACTGCCGCGTTGAAAAGGGTAAAGTTTTTTTCAGCGTCACGTTTTTTTAGCGCCGGCTTATCCGCATTCGCTAACTTATTCGTAACTTTCTTATAATCTTTATAAACGACATAACCCTGCTGGCTGCAAAATATCAGCATGACAAGCATAATGCAGAGTGTCATTACACGGGAAAGGAGTGCGTTCCTCATTATTTATCCGGCCTTTTAGCAAAGCAGTCATTCGCAGCGACGTGCTGCATCACTTAGTGAGCTAATAATAATCAGCCCTTTTAATATCGACTAACTGCTTCGCTATTAACTTTAATAAAGAAAATGATTGACCGGAAAAAAGAGGAATGTTAGAGCCCGACGGCAGGTTATTTTTACTCTGGTGTTAAATTGACCAGGACTGGTGCATCCCGTACTTTTCGCCCATTGCTATTAAAGAGAAGAGACGGTCAGTCGCTATGTATCAGAGTCATTTTAAATTCACTACCCCTCCGTTCAGAACAATCACCCGTAAATCGGGCGATTTTCTGGTGCCTTATCATCAGGATGTGTTCAATCTTCTGAAAGAAAAAAGCCAGCAGGCAGGGATCACCGGGCTCTTTTACCACGACAGTGAACTGCTGGGGCAGTTCAGCGATGCGCTGAAGAGCAGCAGCGCCGTCGTCTCAATTAACGCGTTTCCAAAGCTGAGCGCCAACAGCCTGCTGTATAAGCTCAACCCGTCGGCGAAAGAGAGCAAAAATAAGCTGCAGGCCGTGGATGCCGTGCTGCGCCAGTGGCGAGATACCCGTGCAACGCAAAAGGTGCTGGTCATCACGCACGCTGAGGCGATGAAGAACAACAGCTACGACGTGCTGGCCATGCTGCTGACGCGTGCCCAGGAGCTGGACGTGCGTTTGTCGGTCATCCTGATGGGCAGTGAAGATCGGGAGACGATGCTGACGGACTCCGCGCTGCAGGAATTTGTTCTGACCAGCCACACCCTGCGCAACCTGACCTGCCGCGAATTCCTGAGCTATGTTGACGCCCAGTGCCAGGAGCACGGCGCTGACGTCTCCCCGCTGACGCCCGCTCGCGTGAAAAAGATCCACGCCCTGACCAAAGGCAACATCAGCAAGCTGAACGAGCTGGCGCACCTTTCCATGCTGGCCGCGTGGACCGAACGCGCGCCAAACGTCGGACCGCGTCATTTGCGTCTGGCCACCGGTGAAGCGCTTCCGGCACCGAAACGCGGTAAAGCGCTGGCGTCCATCGGGCTGTTCGCCTCCGTGCTGTTCGCCGCCTGCGGCTGGATGATGACCTCTTCTATCACGGCAAAACTGCCGGTCGCGCTGCCGGTACCGGCCAGCTGGAAACAGCAGGCTAAAACGCCAGACGCGCCGGTATTGCCTGTCATCGAGCACGAAGTGGTAAACCAGCCTGATGCCATGCACCAGCTTTACGCCATGTGGGGGTATGACGCGTCAGCAGACGACGCGCTGTGCCAGAATGCGGCAAAAGTGAACCTGATGTGTAAGCAGGGAAATGCCACCCTGGATTCCCTGGCGAATGACGGCTATCCGTGGGTCAGCGAAATAAAAACGGGCGATCATGTTAACTACGCCGTGGTGGCGCGCGCGGGGAAAGATTCCCTCGACCTGCTGATGAACAACCGAACCTGGCAGGTGAGCCGCACCTGGTATAACCAGCACGCGACGGGCAATTACACAGTCCTGCATCGCCTGACGCCGGAAGGCAAAGACGAAATTACCGCCGCCAGCGGCAGCAAAGATCTCGAATGGCTGGATCGGCAGCTGAGCGTGGCGCTGGGCGAAAGCGAAACGCACGATAAAAACTGGACGGCGGAGCTGATGAAACGCACCCGCGAATTCCAGCAGAAAATGCACCTTCACGTCGACGGTATTCCGGGTGAAGACACCCTGATGCAGCTGATGCGCGAAACCCATACCACACCGAGCGTGTTGATCCAGACAACCCAGGCCAACCCGACTACGCAAGAGAAACACGCATAATGTCTACCATCTGCCTTGCTGCCCAGCGCAGCTATACCACCGGGGAGCCGGTCTGGTTCTCATGGCGTTTACCGTCATTCAGTAAAATCCTCAGCGTGACTGCGCTATGGTGTCTTGGGCTGTGTGCGCTGATCGCGGCCGGCCTTTATGCGCACGTTTACTGGAATTTGCGCCACCCGACGCCCGTGATAAAAAAGGTGAGCGCGGCGAAACCGGAAACCACGCTGTCTGATATGCATTACGTGTACGTGACGAAGCCGTTCCCGCATCCGCATCCAAAACCCCAGCCGCTAAAAATGCAGGAAAATTTGCCGCCGATGGACAGTATGCCCATTAATAGCGATGAAAATGACTGGCAGCAGGCCCCCGATGGTGCGTTACCGGATAGCCCGGCCACGCAAGACACCTCGCGCGATACCTTGCCGGGCACCGAGGCACACGAACAGGCGATGAAATCGGATGATGACGGTTCGTTAAAAGAGTTGTTTATGCAGGCGTTAAAACAGCAGCAGGATGATATGTCGAAGGGAAAAATGCCCGCGCCACCGGTTGATGAAACGCAGAAAGCGTCTCCTTCTGTCATAAAAGGAGACGCCGGAGGGGATTAATATTTTTCGGGTAAGGTCGTCAGGCTGAGAAGTCGCCCTTTTTCCACCACAATATATTGACCTTTTTTCAGGTCTGAGAGGATTTTAATAATGGTACTGCGCGCCAGGTTAGTGTATTCCTGAATGTAATCGTAGATATTAATATCACGCTGCTGCTGAACAATTAGCTCGTTAATTTCAATCAGAAATTCACGCACCACGGAATAAGCGCTGCGGGCAACTAAAACGTCATCACGTTTGCTGAGTAAACAGATATACCATGCCAGCACTTTGGTTAACTCAGGCCACAGCCCATGCCGGGTCATTAACCGCTGAAATTCATCTTTATGAATGGTACGCACCACGGTATTGCTGCGCACTACGCCATGCATGTGCGCCGAGTTGTAAAAAATAGCGGAGAGACCAAAGATACACTGTCCCTGCAGCGTAAATACGCACAGGTCATCAGAGGTACGGCGGAATTCAACTTCGCCGCTGACAATAATGTGAATATTATCAGAGTCAGTTGTGGATATTCTTTGCCATTTCTTTAACGTTTTTTCTTCGTATCCAGACGTTGCAGAAATAATGGCATCCATTTCATCCTGGGGACGTGTTTTTTTACCAAAAATGCTTAACATTGTTATACCTAATTAAGATGTTTAAATGAGAAAGTGACCGACAAACATTGATGTTGCCGTAAAGTTAATTTTGTATTCTTTTAAAATTAAAAAAACCAAACCAGCGCTGGTTTTTTTAATTGATTCATATCGTGAATCGATGAGTCCATCTTAATTGAGGGCGATTTTAAATCAATTAACTTAAAATGAATTGAGAATGTACTTAAGATTAATCTGAAGCGCATGAATAGCTAATCTTTCGTTTCGGGGCATTCCGAAGAATTACCCCTGCCCGTATTTCTCTAAAAGTGCTTCGGCAATTGCCATCGTTTCTACATCAGCAACGCCGTTCCACAGCTGCGGCCTGAAGTGCATCTGGAATGCCATAATGATGCGCTTCTGCTGGGCGGGCGTGCTGTTGTCGGGCACCTCGTAACCATACCGCGCGAGTAAATCCAGCAGCGCTGCGGTGTCCACCGGCTGCCAGGGCGGTCGCCCGTTAATATAGAACGCGACGCGTCCGGCATCGGGCCAGGCGCCAATCCCCTGCTGCGCCAGCTCGCGCCAGGGAAATAGCGGGCCGGGATCGTCTTTGCGCTGCGGCGCAATGTCCGCGTGGGCCACCACGTTCTCAGGTTTGATGCTGTAGCGGGCGATAATCTCTTTGGCGAGCGGCACCAGCGCCGCGATTTGCGCAGGTGCAAACGGCGTAAAGTGCTTCACCCCGGCCGTTTTCTGCCAGCCCCGGTTCTCCAGCTCAATACCCACCGACGTATCGTTAATCCGGTTGGTGCCGCGCCAGAAGCTGATCCCCGCATGCCAGGCAAGTTCGCTTTCAGGCACCAGCTGCCAGATGCGCGGCTTCCCGTCCGGTGCGGGAGGGTTGGCAGGGATCAAATAGTGAGAGCTGACGTTTTTATCCGTCAGGGTGGCCAGCGAGCTGTCAAAATCATCCGCGGTGTAGTGGATAACCAGCACCTTTATGCGCGGGTAAGCCGCCTGCGCCTGATGACGCGTGTCCAGCTCGTAGGCACCTTTATCGATAATCCCTTTTTCCGTGACGCACCCTGCCAGCAGCAGCGCCAGCAGGAGCGTGGCAAACGCATGCCTCATCGGAGGGTTTTCACCGCCGTACCGCTTACGCTCACCATCAGCATGCTGGCATCTTTCCCGACCGTTTCGTAGTCGATATCGATCCCCACAACCGCATCCGCGCCGAGGGCTTCCGCCTGCTCGCCGAGCTCTTTGAAGGCAATCTCGCGCGCTTTGCGCAGCTCTTTTTCGTACGCGCCAGAGCGGCCGCCAACGATATCGCGGATACCGGCAAAAAAGTCACGGAAGATATTCGCGCCGAGGATCGCTTCACCGGTGACCACGCCGCAATACTCGGTGATGGTCTGCCCTTCCAGGGTTGGCGTTGTTGAAAACTGCATGGTTTCTCTCCTTCTTTAGCGTTCAATGCCTTAGGCACAGCATTATCGGTTCGTTACGCTATGATTGAAAGGATAGTTAATAAATAAGGAAATCAACATGCGCTATTCTGCTTTAACACTTTTGGTGCCCTGCGCGCTGGTGCTCAGCGCCTGTACCACCACGGTCACGCCAGCCTTTAAGGATATCGGTACCCGCAGCGGCCCCTGCATCGAGGGCGGCCCGGACGCCGTGGCGCAGCAGTTCTATGATTATCGCATTCAGCACCGCAGCAACGATCTCACCGGCCTGCGCCCCTATCTGAGCGATGGGCTGGCAAAACTGCTTAACGACGCCACCCGCGATCCGCAGCACAACGCGCTGCTAAAATCCGACCCGTTCTCCAGCCGTACCACGCTACCAGACAGCGCGGAAGTGGCCAGCGCGTCAACCATCCCGAACACGGATGCCCGCAATATTCCGCTGCGCGTGAAGCTGACGCAGGGTACCCAAACCTGGCAGGATGAAGTGCTGATGATCCGCGAAGGTCAATGCTGGGCGGTGGACGACGTGCGCTACGTTGGCGGCAGCGTTCACGCCCCGGCAGGCACGCTTCGCCAGTCGATTGAGAATCGCTAAACCTGCCGATACCACGCGGTTACCCCCGTAAAATGTGCGGCATTTCTTGCGGAATGCCGACATTTATACTCGCCGACCTTTCCGTTCGCTATTTTGTGCTATGTTTAAGTAGAAACACGGGTTATATTTAACTTTTAACGCAGAAATATTGCATAACTATTCTGTCAACGGTACTATCTGCGGCCTCAATTGCTATAGATTGCCTGGATGAGTAAAGACTGCCCCGATGAGTATTAAACTAAACGGCATTAACTGCTTCTACGGCGCACACCAGGCGCTGTTTGACATCACGCTGAACTGCCCGGAAGGCGAAACGCTGGTTTTGCTTGGCCCAAGCGGTGCAGGCAAAAGCTCCCTTCTGCGCGTCCTTAATCTGCTTGAAATGCCCCGTTCAGGTACGCTGGCCATCGCCGGTAACCACTTTGATTTTGCGAAAACGCCGTCTGATAAAGCGATTCGCGAACTGCGTCAAAACGTCGGCATGGTCTTCCAGCAATACAATCTCTGGCCGCATCTGACCGTACTGCAAAACCTGATTGAAGCCCCGTGCCGCGTGCTGGGGTTAAGCAAGGATCAGGCAATTGCTCGTGCTGAAAAGCTGCTGGAGCGTCTGCGCCTGAAGCCCTACAGCGACCGCTATCCGCTGCACCTTTCCGGCGGTCAGCAGCAGCGCGTGGCGATTGCCCGCGCGCTGATGATGGAGCCCGCGGTACTGCTGTTTGATGAGCCGACGGCCGCGCTGGACCCGGAAATCACCGCCCAGATCGTCAGCATCATTCGCGAGCTTGCGGAAACCAATATTACGCAGGTTATCGTCACCCACGAGGTGGAAGTGGCGCGTAAAACCGCCAGCCGCGTGGTGTACATGGAAAACGGCTATATCGTTGAGCAAGGTGATGCGGGCTGCTTCGCGAACCCGCAAACCGATGCCTTCAAAAACTATTTATCTCATTGATTGTGTCAGGGGAAATATAATGAAAAAAGTATTACTTGCCGTGCTGCTTGCTGGCGTTACCCTTTCCGCTACCGCAGCCCAGACCATTCGTTTCGCCACGGAAGCGTCTTACCCTCCGTTTGAGTCTATTGATGCGAACAACAAAATTGTGGGCTTCGACGTGGACCTGGCTAACGCCCTGTGTAAAGAGATCGACGCGACCTGCACCTTCAGCAACCAGGCGTTCGACAGCCTCATCCCAAGCCTGAAGTTCCGCCGCATCGATGCCGTGATGGCCGGTATGGACATCACCCCTGAGCGTGAAAAGCAGGTGCTGTTTACCACCCCTTACTACGACAACTCCGCCCTGTTCATTGGTCAGAAAGGTAAATTCACCTCTGTCGATCAGCTGAAGGGCAAAAAAGTCGGCGTGCAGAACGGCACCACGCACCAGAAATTCATCATGGATAAGCATCCGGAAATCACCACCGTTCCGTATGACAGCTACCAGAACGCGAAGCTGGATCTGCAAAATGGCCGTATCGATGGCGTATTCGGTGATACCGCTGTCGTGACCGAGTGGCTGAAAGCGAACGACAAGCTGGCGCCAGTGGGCGACAAAGTGACCGATAAGGATTACTTCGGTACCGGTCTGGGGATTGCCGTTCGTCAGGGCAACACTGAGCTGCAGCAGAAATTCAACGCTGCGCTGGAAAAAGTGAAGAAAGACGGCACCTACGAAACCATCTACAAAAAATGGTTCCAGAAGTAATTCCTGATGAATGAAATTTTTCCTTTAGCAAGCGCCGCCGGGATGACCGTCGGCCTTGCCGTTTGCGCACTGATTATCGGCCTCGTGCTGGCGATGTTCTTTGCGGTGTGGGAATCAGCAAAATGGTTCCCCGTCGCCTGGGCAGGCTCCGCGCTGGTCACCGTGCTGCGTGGGCTACCGGAAATTCTGGTGGTCCTGTTTATCTATTTCGGCTCCTCGCAGCTACTGCTCACGCTGTCTGACGGCTTTACCCTCAATCTCGGTTTTGCACAGATCCCGGTGCAGATGCAGATTGAAAACTTCGACGTCAGTCCGTTCCTGTGCGGCGTGATTGCCCTCTCCCTGCTCTACTCCGCGTACGCGTCGCAAACCCTGCGCGGCGCGCTGAAGGCCGTGCCGCAGGGACAGTGGGAGTCGGGTCAGGCGTTAGGTTTGTCGAAATCAGCGATTTTCTTCCGTCTGGTGATGCCGCAGATGTGGCGTCATGCCCTGCCGGGGCTCGGTAACCAGTGGCTGGTGCTGCTGAAAGATACCGCGCTGGTGAGCCTGATAAGCGTTAACGATTTGATGCTGCAAACCAAAAGCATCGCCACCCGGACTCAGGAGCCCTTTACCTGGTACATCGTGGCGGCGGCTATCTACCTGGTGATCACGTTGCTCAGTCAGTACATCCTCAAGCGTATTGACCTGCGAGCGACGCGCTTTGAACGGAGACCAGGCTGATGCTTGAATATTTTCCCGAGCTGATGAAAGGGCTGCACACCAGCCTGACGCTGACCGTGGCGTCCATTATCGTGGCCCTGATCCTGGCGCTGATTTTCACCATCATCCTGACGCTGAAAACGCCGGTTCTGGTGTGGATTGTGCGCGCATATATCACCCTGTTTACCGGTACGCCGCTGCTGGTGCAGATCTTCCTGATTTACTACGGCCCGGGACAGTTCCCGTCGCTGCAGGCGTATCCGGTTATCTGGCATCTGCTCTCTGAGCCGTGGCTGTGTGCCCTGATTGCCCTTTCGCTGAACAGTGCGGCCTATACCACCCAACTGTTCTACGGGGCGATCCGCGCCATCCCTGAAGGGCAGTGGCAGTCCTGCGGGGCGCTGGGCATGAGCAAGAAAGACACGCTGGCGATCCTGCTGCCGTACGCCTTTAAGCGCGCCCTCTCCTCCTACTCCAACGAAGTGGTGCTGGTGTTCAAGAGTACGTCTCTGGCCTACACCATTACTCTGATGGAAGTGATGGGGCACGGACAGCTGCTGTATGGACGCACCTATGACGTGATGGTGTTCGGCGCGGCGGGCGTGGTCTACCTTGTGGTTAACGGTTTGTTGACGCTGATGATGCGCCTGATCGAGCGTAAAGCGCTGGCGTTTGAGCGCAGAAATTAACCAGGCAAATGCATAAATCTGTATAGCAAAGGCGGGTAACCTGATGGGTTATCCGCTTTTTTTTGCGGAAAATATAATATTTAATCATATTTATTGCATATAAATTCATTAACTGGCATTGTACATCCATGCCGCAGACACGGCGCATAATGACAAGATAGACAGACGGGAGCATTACAATGAAAAAGTTAGTTCTGGCCGCATTACTGGCAACGTTCGCCGCTGGCGCATCCGCTGCGGATAAAATCAATTTCGGCGTTTCCGCCACCTATCCGCCGTTTGAATCGCTGGATGCCAGCAACCAGATCGTCGGTTTCGATATCGATCTGGCGAAAGCGCTGTGCAAACAGATGCAGGCCGACTGCACCTTTACCAATCATGCCTTCGACAGCCTGATCCCGTCGCTCAAATTCAAAAAATACGATGCGGTGATCTCCGGGATGGACATCACGCCTGAGCGCAGCAAGCAGGTTGCGTTCACTGACCCGTACTACGCCAACTCGGCGGTGGTGATTGCGAAGAAAGGGGCGTACACCTCTTTTGACCAGCTGAAAGGCAAACGCATCGGGATGGAAAACGGCACCACGCACCAGAAATACCTGCAGGATAAGCATCCTGAAGTGAAGACCGTGGCCTATGACAGCTACCAGAACGCGATTATCGACCTCAAAAATGGCCGTATCGATGGCGTGTTCGGCGACACCGCCGTGGTGAACGAGTGGCTGAAGACCAACCCGCAGCTGGGCACCGCCACGGAAAAAGTGACCGATCCGCAGTACTTCGGCACGGGTCTGGGTATCGCGGTACGCCCGGATAACAAAGCTCTGCTGGAAAAGCTGAACGGCGCGCTGAAAGCGATTAAAGCCGACGGTACGTACCAGAAAATCAGCGAGCAGTGGTTCCCGCAGTAATGGTTTTTGCCGGGTGACGGCTGCGCCTTACCCGGCCTACGGGGGGAGTTGTAGGCCGGGTAAGCGCAGCGCCACCCGGCACTCCCTCACAACGGCACAAAGAACCTGAACCGCGCCCCGCTCACCGACTCCATCAGCCTGATCCCGCCCCCGTGCAGCTCCAGCATTCGCTTCACAATCAGCAGCCCTAACCCGCCGCGATTCTCCCGCGATGCCTGAGTCGTCAACGCCGACGGCCGCTGGAACAGATCGTCTCGCAGCGCGGCATCCACGCCCGTTCCGCTGTCCGCCACTTCGACCTGCAGCTGTTGATTCTCCTGCCAGACCGCCAGGCGAATTTCCCCGCCGGTCGGCGTATGGCGCATTGCGTTATCCAGCAGATTAGTCACCACGCGCTCGATCATTGATACATCGGCAAACACCTGCGGCAGCGGTCCCGGCACGTCAATATGCAGATTCACCTCGCGCGTGCGGGCGGTGAGCTCAAACTTCTGCGCCACGTCGGAAATCAGCTCTCCCATCGCGAAACGCTCGCGCTGCGGCTTAATACCGCCGTGCTCCAGGCGCGCCAGCTCAAACAGCTGCTGTGAAAGATGGCGTACCTTTTGCCCCTGCCGGAGCGCGGTAGCGAGATACTGCTGGTGCTCCTGCGGCGTCATGGTCGCGGATTTTAGCGACAGGGTTTCCAGATAGCCGAGCAGCGAGGTGAGCGGCGTGCGAAGATCGTGCGAAATGTTGGCGATAAACTCCCGGCGCTGGCGATCGCTGTCGGCCAGCTGGTCCCACTGTTGGGTGATTTTGCGTGCCAGCTCGATAAAGCTGTTGCGCAGGAGCGCCACTTCATCCTTTGCCGTCGCGTCCGGCGTCTCTACGGCCAGCTGCCTGATTGCGCTCATGCTGTCCCGATCCAGCCCAGCGACCTCAACCGTCAGCTCTTTTACCGGGCGCGTGACCCAGTACCAGACCAGCAGGCCCGCCAGCAGTCCAAACAGCGCGACCCACAGCAGCGACCACAGCACCGTGCTCCACAGCGCCTTATGCCAGGCCATGTCCGCCAGCGCGTTCGACTCCTCGCCCTGCAAAATAATATACAGATAGCCTTTTAGCTCGCCGTCCTGCCGCAGCGGCGTGGCGCTAAAGACTTTTTTATTCTGGCTGCGCGGGTCGTCGCCCAATACCGGAATAGCGGTACCGCTCAGGAAAGTCTGAACCGGCGCCAGGTCGATTTTTTGCCGCTGAATGTGGCCCGGCGGTGCGGCATCGGCCAGGATATCGCCGTCCGGGGAGACGACGTACAGCTCAACGCTCGGATTAAAGGTCATCAGCCGGTCAAACAGCGGCTTGAGTGACGTTCTGTCGACCCTGCCCTGCGCGTCCAGAATCGGTTCGCGCTGGACTATCTGCTGCGCCAGCCCGCCCGACAGCCGCTGCACCATCGCATTACCGTACTGCGTACTGGTGTAGAGCTGTACCGCGCAGGCGACGGTGGCGCAGAGCATCATCAACAGGATAAACAGCAGCGTCAGCCGCTGGCTGAGACTAAAGCGGCGCATCATGGTGCGGCTCCGCAAATTTGTAGCCCTTGCCCCAGACGGTGCGAATAATCTCCGGCTCGGCGGCGTCCTTCTCAATCTTAATGCGCAGGCGGTTGATGTGGGTGTTAACGGTGTGCTCATAGCCCTCGTGCTGATAGCCCCAGACCTGCTCCAGCAGCGCCAGGCGAGAAAATACCTCGCCCGGATGACGGGCAAAGAAGTAGAGCAACTCGAATTCACGCGGCGTGAGATCCACTACCTGGCCGTGAAGCAGCACGCTGCGCGCCAGCGGATCGATAGTCAGCCCGTGGGCCTGAATTTGACCGTCGGTTTGCGCCTGCCCCATCGCCTGCTGGCGGCGGAACAGCGCTTTGATACGCGCAATCAGCTCCTGCACCGAAAACGGTTTTGCCAGATAATCATCGGCGCCGGTTTCCAGCCCCGTAATGCGGTCGGTTTCGCTGCTGCGGGCGCTGATGATAATGACCGGCAGGTAGCGCGTCATCTGACGGATGCGGCGGCAAATCTCCAGACCGTCAACGTTGGGCAGCATCAGGTCGAGGATCACCGCATCCCACGGCTGTTTTTCAAGACGCTGCAGGGCGTTGCCCCCGTCGGGCTCGTGGGTGATGGCGTAGCCTTCATCTTCTAAATTGAGTCGCAGAAGCGCCGCGATATCGTGGTCGTCTTCCACCAGCAGGATCTGCTTCATGGGTAAGCCTTATTCATTTCTTATGACGTAAGCTTACCTGATTTCGCAGGGATGAAGAGTTCACATTTTGTTTAAGATTTTACGAGCAACGTCAACACTTCATAATGCGCGGTATGCGGGAACATATCGAAAAGCTGAACGCGTTCAATGCGGTAGCCCGGCAGGCTGGCGATATCCTTCGCCATGGTCTGCGCGTTACAGCTGGAATAGATGATGTACTCTGGCGCCATCTGACTCAGATAGTCGCACAGCGCCTTTCCGATGCCGCGGCGCGGCGGGTTGACCAGCACCAGCTCCGGCACGTTGCCCTGGCCGGTCGCAAACTGGGTGGAGTCCAGCGCCTGGAAACTCAGGTTCGTCAGACCCAGCTCGGCGGCGGACTGCCTGGCGCAGGCAATCGCTTCGGCGGAGATCTCAATCCCGGTGAGCTGCATTTCGGGCGTAGCGCAGTGCAGGCCAAAGCCGCCCACGCCGCAGAACAGGTCCCACATATGATCGATGCTCAGCCCGCGCACCCAGTCGCGGGCGGTAGCGTACAGGCTGCTTGCCACGGTCGGGTTAGTCTGGAAGAAGCTTTGCGGGCGGATCCACAGCGGCACGCCGTTGAAGTTTTCGGCCAGCGCGTGCTGTTCGGTGAAGAAGATCTCTTTCTCCCCTTCCATGATCGCCATATGCACCGGCTGAATGTTTGCGGTAATCACCTTCAGCTGAGGAAGCTGCTCCTGAAGCCACGGCAGCGCCGCGCGAAGCTGTTCCAGCTTGGTTTCGGAGCGCAGCACGAAGCGCAGCATCATGCCGCCGTCAATCTGGCTTTCGGTCAGGAGGAGATATTTCAGCTCGCCGCGCCTGCGGGCGACGCTGTATGGCGTTAACCCTGCACGCGCAATAAACGGTTTGAGCGCGGCAAAAACGGGCTCAAAGGAGGCGGGATACAGCGGGCAGTCGGTTAAATCTTCCGGCGTGCCGTCGCGGTGCAGCATCCCCAGCAGCGGTTTCTCCACGCTGCCGCTGACCACCATCTTGGCTTTATTACGAAAGCCCTGCTCCGGGCCGCACACGGGCGCACACCACTCGCCCACCGCGTGTTCTGCCAGCAGCTGTTGCAGGTCGGCCATTTTGGCGGTGAGTTGTTGAGAGACCGGCTGTTCTATCCACTGACAGGAGCGGCAGCGTCCGGCGTCATAGAGTGCGCACTGCATATGAAAACCTTAAGAATTACGAGGGCTGCGATTATACACATTATTGCAGGCGGAAGAACCGCCGACTGGAGGCGGGGATAAAAAGCAGGAACAGCACCAGCATATCCGGCAGTTTTTGCATAAACAGCGCGCGCAGGATCTCGCGTTTGGATTCACCGGCAATGCTGAACAGCTCGGGATAGCCATAGCCCAGCGAGGCGGCCCACAGATAGCTGGCGGCGGTCACCTGCGTAAGCAGATACACCCAGCGCGCCCAGTTGCGCCCTTTGACCAGCGAAAAGGCGCAGTAGATCTCGATAAACACCAGCACCAGGCTGCTCAAAAAGACCAGCGTCAGATTCCACGTCTGCACGCTGCGGTGAATGAATTCACCGATGCCGCGTACGCCCAGGGTGTTCAGAATCATCAGCACATCGAGGCAGCGGATCATAATAATGGCGAGCGCCGCCACCTGAACCAGCGCAGGGACGTTAGGACGCGCGTGCGTAATACGTGATTTTTTTAATAATCCCAATGTTTTACTTCCCTGAAAAACAGTGCCGCGTCATGCGCGGCACATCACTGGAAATTTTAAATCCTTCAGCCGCGTCTTGCACGCTGGATATCGCGCACGCGCTGCTTTTCCGCGCGCGCCATCAAATACCAGGCGAAAAATCCGACAATTCCGACCACGCCGAGGATGATAGAGGCCAGGGCGTTAATCTCCGGGTTCACCCCCATGCGCACGCTGGAGAAGACCAGCATCGGCAGCGTCGTCGCCCCCGGACCGGAGACAAAGCTGGCGATAACCAGATCGTCCAGCGACAGGGTAAACGCCAGCAGCCAGCCGGAGACCACCGCCGGCATAATCATCGGCAGGGTAATGATGAAAAAGACCTTCAGCGGCGTCGCGCCGAGATCCATCGCCGCCTCTTCAATGGAGCGATCGAGCTCGCGCAGGCGCGAGGAGATCACCACCGCGACATACGCGGTACAGAAGGTGACGTGCGCCAGCCAGATGGTGAGCATTCCGCGATCCGCCGGCCAGCCGATGGCGTGCGCCAGGGCCACGAACAGCAGCAGCAGCGCGAGACCGGTGATCACGTCCGGCATGACCAGCGGCGCGGTGATCATAAAGGCGAAGCCGTTCGAACCGCGAAAACGCCCGAAGCGCACCATCACCAGCGCGGCGATCGTGCCCAGCACGGACGCCATTGTGGCCGCCAGCGCCGCAATGGTCAGGCTCAGCCCCACCGCGCTCATCATTGCATCATCGTGGAACAGCTCGCTGTACCAGCGCGTCGACCAGCCCGCCCAGACCGTCACCAATTTGGAGCTGTTGAACGAGTAGATCACCAGCATCAGCATCGGCGCATACAGGAAGGTAAAGCCGATCACGAGGATCGCAATTCGCCACGGGGAGCGCACTACCGGTAAGTTGTTCATCCGTGATCTCCCATCTGTTTCTGCTGATGCTTGTGGAACCACATGATCGGCACGATCAGCAGCAGCAGCATGACAATCGCCACCGCCGACGCCACCGGCCAGTCGCGGTTATTGAAGAACTCCTGCCACAGCACGCGGCCAATCATGATGCTGTCCGGCCCGCCGAGCAGTTCCGGGATCACAAACTCCCCCACCGCCGGAATAAAGACCAGCATTGATCCGGCGATAATGCCGCCTTTGGTCAGCGGGACAATGACGCTGAAGAAAGTTTTTAACGGACGGGCCCCGAGATCGAGCGACGCTTCCACCAGCGAGTAATCAATACGCGTTAGCGCCGTGTAGATCGGCAGCACCATAAACGGCAGATAGGCGTACACAATGCCGATATAGACCGCGAGGTTGGTGTGCAGGATCGTCAGCGGCTGATCGATAACCCCAAGCCACATCAGCACGTTATTCAGCACGCCGTTGTTTTTCAGGATCCCCATCCAGGCGTAAACGCGGATCAGGAACGATGTCCACGACGGCAGGATCACCAGCAGCAGCAGGATGTTACGCGTAGACGGCTTGCTGTGCGCCACCGCCCACGCCAGCGGGTAGCCCATAACCAGGCAGCAGAGCGTCGAGATCGCCGCCACCTGCAGCGACTGCAGATACGCTTCGAAATAGAGCGGGTCGTCCGTCAGCTGCAGGAAGTTGCCAAGATTAAGCGTCAGCGTCAGCTGCCCGTCGGCCCAGTCCAGCAGGTTGGTATAAGGCGGGATCGCCCGCGCCATTTCCGCCAGGCTTATCTTGAAAACAATCAGGAACGGCAGCAGGAACAGCAGGATCAGCCACACGTACGGCATGGCGATCACCAGCTTGCGGCCGTGTTTCATCTGCATGCGCGTCAGCCAGCTGGCAACGCCGCCCGGTTTGCCTGCGCGGGCTGGAGGTTCAAATGTACTCATTGGCCGCTCCTTATACCGTCAGCACAACGCAACTGTCAGCATCCCAGCACAGGCGCACTTCGTCGCCCCATGTCGGCTGGCCTTTGCGATAGCGATGTTCGTTCTGCAGCTGCGCGCTGAGCATCTGCCCGCTTTTCAGGCGCACGTGGTAGATGGACAGATCGCCCAGATAGGCAATGTGGACCACTTCGCCCACGGCAAAGTTATAGCCATCGGCAGGCGGATCGTCACAGAGCATGATCTTCTCCGGACGCAGCGCCACGTAGACCGGTACGTTATCCACCACGGAGTTATCCGGATCGACCTTCAGCGGATGCTGCAGCCCAGGCGATTCGATAACCAGACCATCCTCCTGACGATCTTTCAGCAGCCCTTCAAAGACGTTAACCGAGCCGATGAACTCCGCGCTGTAGCGGGTGGTCGGGTGCTCATAAATCTCTTCCGGCTCGCCGATCTGCACGAACTTGCCGCGGTTCATGATCGCGATTCGTCCGGCCATGGTCATCGCTTCTTCCTGATCGTGGGTGACCATCACGCAGGTCACGCCCACTCGCTCGAGGATATCCACCACTTCGAGCTGCATACGGTCGCGCAGCTTTTTATCCAGGGCACCCATCGGTTCATCGAGCAGCAGCAGCTTCGGGCGTTTCGCCAGGCTTCTTGCCAGCGCCACGCGCTGCCGCTGGCCGCCAGAGAGCTGGTGCGGCTTACGCTTGGCGAACTCCTGCATGTGCACCAGGCTCAGCATTTCGGCCACGCGCGCGGTAATTTCGGCCTTCGGCAGCTTGTCCTGCTTCAGGCCAAAGGCGATGTTCTGCTCCACCGTCATGTGCGGAAAAAGCGCGTAGGACTGGAACATCATGTTAATGGGGCGCTGATACGGCGGCACGCTGGAGAGATCCACGCCATCGAGCATGATCTGCCCGGCCGTGGGCTGTTCAAAACCGGCCAGCATGCGCAGCAGGGTCGATTTACCGCAGCCTGATGCCCCAAGAAGGGCAAAAATTTCGCCTTTATAGATAGTCAGGCTGACGTCGTCAACGGCATGCTGGCCATCGAAAGATTTGGTGAGGTTACGAATTTCAAGAAGCGGGGTCAGCGCTTTACGGACTTTCGCCTGCGGGCGGGGGATCGCGTCATTCACGGGGTGTTCTCCGGCATAGATCAATACTGGTGCAAACGCACCGTCAGGGTGCGCATCGCCGGACGGCGCTAACGCCTGCCCGGCCTACGGGTTTTGTAGGCCCGGTAAGCGATAGCGCCACCGGGCAACAACACCAAACGCCGTTATTTACCGCTTTTCACCTTGGTCCACGCGCGGGTACGCACGCGGTCAATTTTTGGATCCTGAACTTTCAGGGTGAAGAGCTTGGCGAACACATCCGCTGGCGGATAGATAGCCGGGTTGTTGCGGATTTCTTCGCTCACCAGCGGCACGGAGGCCTTGTTACCGTTCGCGTAGTAAACGTGGTCGCTGATGTGGGCGATCACGTCAGGACGCATCAGGTAGTTGAGGAACTGGTAAGCTTCGTCTTTGTTTTTTGCGTCAGCCGGCATCGCGAAGACGTCAAAGAAGGCCAGTGCCCCCTCTTTCGGAATGAAGTAAGACACGTTCACGCCGTTTTTTGCCTCTTTCGCGCGGTTCGCCGCCTGCCACACGTCCCCTGCCCAGCCAATCGCGACGCAGATGTCGCCGTTTGCCAGGTCGTTAATGTACTGAGACGAGTGGAAGTAACGAATGTTTGGACGCAGCTTCAGCAGCAGATCGGTCGCCGGGCCGGTGTAGTCATCAGCCTTGCTGCTGTTCGGATCTTTGCCCAGGTAGTTCAGCACGGTGGCGAAAATCTCTTCCGGCGCATCGAGGAAAGAGACGCCGCAGCTTTTCAGCTTCGCAAGGTTTTCCGGCTTAAGCACCACGTCCCAGCTGTCCAGCTTGACGTCCGGACCCAGCGCCGCTTTCACTTTGTCGACGTTAAAGCCGATACCGGTGGTCGCCCACAGATAAGGCATGGCGTATTTGTTGTCCGGGTCGTGCTTGGCCACCAGCTTCAGAACTTCGGGATCGAGGTTTTTCCAGTTCGGTAACTTGCTCTTATCCAGAGGCTGGAAAACGCCTGCCGTCAGTTGACGCTCCAGGAAGCTTGCGGAAGGCACCACGAGGTCAAACCCGGTGCTGCCCGCCATCAGTTTTCCTTCCAGCACTTCGTTGGAGTCGAAAACGTCGTAGACCACTTTAATGCCGGTCTCTTTTTCAAAATTCGCGACCGTGTCCGGCGCAATATAGTCAGACCAGTTGTAAACGTGCAGCGTTTTTTGTTCCGCAGCGAGCGTGCCGGCAGAGACGGCCATCAGAGCACCCGCAACCAGACCCGATAACCATTTTTTATTCAAGGCGATCATATCGTTATTCCTTCTGAAAGCTCGTTAACAAACGAACTAAAACTGTGCAATCTGAAGTTATGCAATAATCATGCATAGTTTGTCGCTCTGCCCGAAATAAAAAGAAACCTCTTTACCCGGCAGCTTCCGCTCGCTTTTTTAAGCATCGCAAGAATAACTGTAGCCCGTGTCTCCGGCTATAGCCCGGACGAAAAAACGCCTTTTATCAATTTTTTATGCAGGTTATGTCTACGTGATAAGCCGAAACGGCCTTCAGGGAGGTGAAAAATTCTTTAAAGAAAGGTTAAAAGCAGCAGAAAAAATGGCCTTCTGCAGCCGCTATGGCAGCGACTGCGCAAAAGTCAGACAGGCTTAGTGAAGAAAATTGGGAGATGCATCATTATTCTCTGCATCATCTTCCGCGCTATACAGCAGATGATGCGCGTTGGCTTCCATCATGACCATCGAAATTTGCTCTTCGCTCAAGCGCATAAACCAGGCGAACTGCTTGAACGACAGCCCTGCCCCGGAGAATAAAGACTGGCAAACGACCAGTTTTGGCAGATTATCATCCTGTATGTCGAGAAATGCTTTCACCGTCAAAGAACTGGCGTTGATCGCTGACAGGTCGGAGGCCAGCGCCAGCAGCGCCGACGGCTTCACTTCGGCCAGCGCGGAGAAAAGGATCACGTCGTTAATGAGATCGATTTTGGCATCAAAAATACCGTCGAAATTTTGCATATGAGGCAAATGCAGCGCCTGGCAGGAATCACATTCAAAGAACGTAATACCGGCATCATCGAGCCATTGACGTAACGTATCCAGTGTTGGTACGACCTGTAAATCCATCGCTGTGCGGCCTCTCTAGTAAAAACTTTGCATAGGGTACTTAAAAAGTGCGCTGTAATCCATTTAACCACCCGTTTTAAGACAGTATCCCGGCGTGGCGTGGCGCTCGATCCATGCGATCATTTTACCTGCAATATCGACCCCGGTGGTTTTTTCCACGCCTTCCAGCCCCGGAGAAGCATTCACCTCCATGACCAGCGGCCCGCGCGCCGCCCGCAGAAGGTCTACGCCCGCCACGTCCAGCCCCAGCGTTTGCGCCGCTTTCACGGCAATCTCCCGTTCCCGGTCGCTGATATCGGCTACCCGCGCCACGCCGCCGCGGTGAAGGTTAGAGCGGAAGTCGCCCTCTTTTGCCTGGCGCTCAATGGCCGCCACCACTTCGTTACCGACCACGAAGCAGCGAATGTCGCATCCTTTCGCCTCTTCGATGTACTCCTGCACCAGAATGTGGGCGTTCAGCCCCCGGAAGGCATCAATCACGCTTTCCGCCGCCTGCCGCGTTTCCGCCAGCACCACGCCAATGCCCTGCGTGCCTTCTACCAGTTTGATCACTAACGGTGCCCCGCCCACCATGTCGATGAGATCGCTGGTGTCGTCTGGCGAATGGGCAATCCCCGTGACGGGGAGATCGATCCCCTGGCGGGCGAGCAGCTGCAGCGAACGCAGCTTGTCGCGGGCGCGGGAAATGGCGACGGATTCATTGAGCGGATAGCTGCCCAGCATTTCAAACTGGCGCAGCGCGGCGGTGCCGTAATAGGTTATCTGCGAGCCGATGCGGGGGATGACCGCATCAAAGAACGGCAGCTTGCGGCCTTTGTAGTGGATCGACGAGGCGGCCGGGTCGATGTTCATATAGCAGGACATCGGGTCGAGGATCTCAACCTGATGCCCGCGTTTCGCCGCCGCTTCTCGCAGGCGCTTACATGAATAGAGCGTTCCATCCCGGGACAATATGGCAATTTTCACCCTGCACCTCGCTAAAGACATGGAAAAAGCCTGCGTATCATATACGCAGGCAGGCGCAGGATAAATGGACTATCGCGTCGCCCAACCCTGTTTGTGCAGATAATCGAGAATAAACGGGCGATTTTCTTTAATGATGGTGCGGCGAATATGGTCGGTCCAGGTATCGCGACGGTTATTGCTGCCGCGCGTCATGTAGTAGTTCGCCAGCTCTTCGTCATAGTGATTCAGAACCTCCCGGTCAACCGGCTGGTAGTGGTTTTCATGCACCAGCATGGCGGCAGGAATGCGCGGCTTCAGATCCGGGTTATCCGCCGGCCAGCCGAGGCACAGGCCAAACAGCGGCAGCACATGTTTTGGCAGCTTCAGCAGCTCGGTGACGCTTTCAATGTTGTTACGCAGGCCGCCGATATAAACGCCGCCTAACCCCAGCGACTCCGCCGCCGTAAAGGCGTTTTGCGCCATCAGCGCGGTATCCACCACGCCCAGCAGCAGCTGTTCGGCCAGACCCAGTTCGGCCTCAGGACAAATCTGCAGGTGGCGGTTAAAGTCGGCGCAGAACACCCAGAACTCCGCGGCCTGGGCTACGTGCTTTTGACCGCCGGTCAGCGTGACCAGCTGCTCGCGCATGGCCGGGTCGGTAATGCGGATAATCGAGCTGCACTGCAGGAAGCTGGAGCTGGAGGTCGCCCTTGCGCTGTCAATAATCGCGGCGCGCTGCGCCTCGGTAATCGGCTCATCGGTGAAGTGGCGAATGGAACGGTGGGATGTGAGCAGGTCTATGGTTGGCGTCATCTTGTCTCTCTTTGTCGTGCTTAAACCGTATGGCAGCCAGTATAGGCAATGATTTGCGCGGTGTAATTGGCGAAACATAGCCTTACTGTATCAAAGCGACAGGCGAAACCTTCTTTAATGGCGACAGGTTATCGGGCACTATATGTCTTATTCGCCGTCAGGCTTGTTTTTTGAGGAGAGAGAAATGTTTGCAGTAATTTTTGGTCGTCCAGGGTGCCCTTACTGTGTGCGCGCGAAAGAGCTGGCTGAGAAACTGACTGAAGAGCGCGATGACTTCAACTTCCGCTACGTGGATATCCACGCGGAAGGCATCACCAAAGCGGATCTCGAAAAAACCGTCGGCAAGCCGGTTGAAACCGTACCGCAGATCTTCCTCGATCAGAAACACATCGGCGGTTGCACTGATTTTGAAGCTTACGCCAAAGAGCATCTGGGGCTGTTTGCCGCTCAATAATGCGAAGACGCCCTCACCCTGAGGGCGTTTTTATTTGGGGTGCCGTCGGTGTTGAATCAGGCTGCGCACAAATAAGTAACAGAGCGCGCCAAGGGCGCACCAGAACACGGCGCTCATCAACCACGCCAGCTCCTGCCAGAAACTCCGCGTTGATATATACAGCAAGCGCATCAGCAGCAGGCACAGCGGTGCGGCCAGCATGGCGCCCAGAAGCGGTTTCACCACCTCCCCTTTACGGGAGAGAAAACTGGCCGCGGCGCCCGGCAGCGTGAAAAAGAGCAACCCCAGCTCCGGATGGCCCGAAGCCCTGAATGCCCCTTTCACGTTAAAAGCGAGCGACATGCATACGACCGTGAACAGCAAAAAGCAGCTGATCACCCCCGCCCAGTTTCGTTTAATGTTCAAACTATCCTCCTGACTTATCTCTATCAAATACACATTCGTCGGGTAGACGCCCAGTCAGATAAAGCAATGCGGCAATCCTTGCCAAAGCACGCACAGGGTGATGCGATAATAGGTAGCTGTCAGTAGCTAATGCGATTAAACTACACGCCAGCTAATGTTTTAGGGAATAAAGCAGGAAACAGGGAGCGTTAACGCCTTTCCCTGACCCAGAAAACAGTAGCCCAAAAAGTCCTTTCATTCAACAACTTACTGGTAAACAAGAAGTTAGCCTCCGTGAATATAAACGTCGCAGACTTGTTAAATGGGAATTACATCCTGTTATTATTTGTGGTACTGGCGCTGGGTCTTTGCCTGGGTAAATTGCGCCTGGGTTCAGTTCAACTTGGTAATTCCATTGGCGTTTTAGTCGTCTCCTTATTATTAGGCCAGCAGCACTTCAGCATTAACACGGACGCGCTCAACTTAGGTTTTATGCTGTTTATTTTTTGCGTTGGCGTGGAAGCGGGACCTAACTTTTTTTCAATTTTCTTCCGCGACGGCAAAAATTATCTGATGCTGGCGCTGGTGATGGTCGGCAGCGCGCTGCTGATCGCCTTAGGGCTGGGCAAACTGTTTGGCTGGGATATCGGGTTAACGGCCGGTATGCTGGCAGGCTCCATGACCTCTACCCCCGTGCTCGTGGGTGCCGGTGATACCCTGCGCCATTCCGGCATGGCCGGCGCGCAGCTATCTACCGCCCTCGACCACCTGAGCCTGGGCTATGCCCTGACCTATCTGATTGGTCTGGTGAGCCTGATTGTCGGCGCGCGCTACCTGCCAAAACTGCAGCACCAGGATCTGCAGACCAGCGCCCAGCAAATCGCCCGCGAGCGCGGTCTGGATACCGATTCCAAACGTAAAGTCTATCTCCCGGTGATCCGCGCCTACCGCGTCGGACCGGAGCTGGTGGCATGGGCAGACGGCAAAAACCTGCGCGAGCTGGGGATTTACCGCCAGACGGGCTGCTACATCGAACGTATCCGCCGCAACGGCATCCTGGCGAATCCGGACGGCGACGCGGTGCTGCAGATGGGCGACGACATTGCGCTGGTCGGTTACCCGGACGCCCACGCCCGTCTCGACCCGAGCTTCCGTAACGGCAAAGAGGTGTTCGACCGCGACCTGCTCGACATGCGCATCGTCACCGAAGAGATCGTGGTGAAAAACCATAACGCCGTTGGCCGTCGCCTGGCGCAGCTGAAGCTGACCGACCACGGCTGCTTCCTCAACCGCGTGATCCGCAGCCAGATTGAAATGCCGATCGATGACAACGTCGTACTCAATAAAGGCGACGTGCTCCAGGTCAGCGGCGACGCCCGACGCGTGAAAACCGTTGCCGACCGCATCGGCTTTATCTCCATTCACAGCCAGGTTACCGACCTGCTGGCCTTCTGCGCCTTCTTTATTGTTGGCCTGATGATCGGGATGATCACCTTCCAGTTCAGCAACTTTAGCTTCGGCATCGGTAACGCCGCCGGGCTGCTGTTCGCCGGGATCATGCTGGGCTTCCTGCGAGCGAACCACCCAACCTTCGGCTACATTCCGCAGGGCGCGCTGAACATGGTGAAAGAGTTCGGTCTGATGGTCTTTATGGCGGGAGTTGGCTTAAGCGCCGGCAGCGGCATTGGCCACAGCCTCGGTGCCGTCGGCTGGCAAATGTTGGTTTCCGGACTTATCGTCAGCCTGGTGCCGGTCGTTATTTGCTTCCTGTTCGGCGCCTACGTGCTGCGCATGAACCGCGCCCTGCTCTTCGGGGCGATGATGGGGGCGCGAACCTGCGCGCCAGCCATGGAAATCATCAGCGACACCGCGCGCAGCAACATCCCAGCGCTGGGGTATGCGGGAACCTACGCCATCGCGAACGTACTGCTCACGCTGGCGGGTACGCTGATCATCATCATCTGGCCTGGGATCGGATAACTCCTAAGTTTGCGCGTGGTTGAAAAAATTTTCGTTACGCGCAGAACTTTTTTATCAGGGGGCAGTCATAACTAGTGCCACTGCTTTTCTTTGATGTCCCCAATTTGTGGAGCCCATCAACCCCGCCGTTTTGGTTCAAGGTTGATGGGTTTTTTGTTGCCTGAAATTCCCCTTCCTCTAATCTCACCTTCTCTCTTGCCACCAAAACATATATGATTAAACGCATATAAAAATTACACCCGCAGGAAACCCCATGCTTCACCCGCTCCAACTCTTCAAAACCCTCTCCGACGAAACGCGGCTCGCCATCGTCATGCTGCTCCGCGAAGCGGGCGAGCTGTGCGTCTGCGATCTCTGCTCCGCCACCGCCGAATCTCAGCCGAAAGTCTCCCGCCATATGGCCCTGCTGCGCGAGTCCGGGCTGGTTATCGACCGTCGTGAGGGGAAGTGGGTCTATTACCGTCTCTCTCCGAACATGCCTGCGTGGGCGGCAACCGTTATCGACAACAGCTGGAACTGCCTGCGGGAAGAGACCCGTATGAAGTTGAAAAACCGACTTCCGGACTCGTGCCAGGAAAAACACATTCACTAAAACAGATATAATGGAGTAGAAGATGTTTTTGGCAGGGGCTATTTTTCTGTTTACGCTGGTACTGGTCATCTGGCAGCCCAAAGGGCTCAGTATCGGCTGGAGCGCCAGCATCGGTGCCGCGCTGGCGCTGGCCAGCGGCGTGATTCACATTAACGATATACCTGTGGTGTGGAATATCGTCTGGAACGCCACGGCAACGTTCATTGCCGTCATCATCATCAGCCTGCTGCTGGATGAGTCCGGTTTTTTCGAGTGGGCAGCGCTGCACGTCGCCCGCTGGGGGAACGGTCGGGGGCGATTGCTGTTTACTTACATCGTGCTGCTGGGCGCAGCCGTGGCGGCGCTGTTTGCCAATGACGGCGCGGCGCTAATCCTGACCCCTATCGTTATCGCCATGCTGCTGGCGCTGGGGTTCAGCAAGCAGGCCACGCTAGCGTTTGTGATGGCGGCAGGCTTTATCGCCGATACCGCCAGCCTGCCGCTGATTGTGTCGAACCTGGTCAACATCGTATCGGCAGACTTCTTTAAGCTGGGGTTCAGCGAATACGCCTCGGTGATGATCCCGGTTGATGTCGCCGCGATTGCCGCAACGCTGGTGATGCTGCATCTGTTCTTTCGCAAGGAAATTCCCCCGGAATATGACCTGGCGAAACTCCGCGAGCCCGCGCGGGCCATTCATGACCTCCCGACGTTCAGAACGGGCTGGATCGTGCTGCTGCTTCTTCTCGTTGGCTTCTTCGTGCTTGAACCTCTCGGCATTCCGGTCAGCGCCATCGCAACAGCTGGCGCGCTGATTTTATTCGCTGTCGCAAAACGCGGACATGCGATTAACATCGGAAAAGTGCTGCGCGGCGCTCCGTGGCAGATCGTTATCTTCTCGCTGGGGATGTATCTGGTGGTGTACGGCCTGCGCAATGCCGGGCTGACGGAGTATCTCTCCGGCGTACTGGATAGCCTGGCCGGACACGGGCTGTGGGCCACCACGCTGGGTACCGGGTTCATCACCGCGTTCCTGTCATCCATAATGAACAATATGCCCACGGTGCTGATTGGCGCGCTCTCCATTGATGGCAGCACGGCTTCGGGATTGATAAAGGAAGCGATGATTTACGCCAACGTTATTGGCTGCGATCTGGGGCCTAAAATCACGCCCATCGGCAGCCTCGCCACCCTGCTCTGGCTCCACGTGCTGACGCAGAAAAACATGACGATTACCTGGGGCTACTATTTCCGGACGGGCATCATGATGACGCTGCCGGTCCTGTTTGCGACGCTCGCCGCGCTGGCGCTCCGTCTCTCCTTCACACTGTAATGAGCCACTGATATGAACCACATCACCATTTACCACAACCCGGCCTGCGGCACCTCGCGCAACACGCTGGAGATGATCCGCAACAGCGGCACGGAGCCAGAGATCGTTCTTTATCTGGAAACGCCGCCGTCACGCGATAAGCTGACCACACTGATTGCTGAGATGGGGATTTCAGTGCGGGATCTGCTGCGTAAAAACGTGGAGCCCTTTGAACAGCTCGGCCTGGCTGAAGATACGTTCACCGACGACCAGCTTATCGGTTTTATGCTTCAGCACCCGATCCTGATTAACCGTCCGATCGTGGTAACGCCGCTGGGCACGCGCCTGTGCCGTCCGTCTGAAGTCGTCCTCGACATCCTGCCGGACGCGCAAAAAGGGGCGTTTACGAAAGAGGATGGCGAAGCCGTGGTGGACGCCAGCGGGAAAAAAATCTCTCAAAAGTAAGCTATTGATAATGGCACAGTAAGGCTTGCCCGCGGCATATCCCGCCCACTGGCCGGGTTGCATCAGCCGAAACCCGGCACATACTGTTGAAGGTTAGGTCTGGTGAGGGGATGCAGGTATGGGACTTAAAAACAAAACCGCCGTCATCTTCGGCGGCAGCGGCGCTATTGGCAGCGCAGCGGCGCACGCGCTTGCGTGCGAGGGAGCGGATGTCTACCTCGCCGCGCGCAGCCACGCCAGGCTCGAGCCGGTCGCCGACAGCATTCGCGCCGACGGCGGGTCTGCCAGCACGTTTGTTTTCGATGTGCTCAATGCCTCCGCACAGCTCCCCGACCTTGCCCACATTGATATCGTCGTCAACGCCACGGGCTTTATGCACGATCAGGGCAAACGCCTGCAGGCGTTAACGCTCGACGAGTTCAGACAGGGTTTCGACCCTTTCCTGGCAGCATATTTCAACATTGCGAAAGCCGTATCGCCCCGCATGGGCGACGAGCATGCCGGGACCATAATTACCGTCGTCGCCCCCGCCGCAAACATGACGATGGCGGGCCACCTCGGGCATATCGTTGGCTGCGCGGGAACGGAAGCCTTGACCCGGGCGCTCGCGGCTGAGCTGGGGGCACAAAATATTCGCGTACTCTGCGTGCGTTCGCACGCAATAGCCGACGCGGTGCAGGCGGGTTCGTATGTGGGTGCCATTTTCACCGCCAAGGCGCAGGCGATGGGCATCACGGTCGAGCAGTTTCTTGGCAGTGCCGCGCAAAGCACCCTGAATCATCGCCTGCCGACGCTGGCGCAGGTGGCAGACACCATTGCGTTTCTGGCGTCAGATGCGGCAAGCGCCATGACGGGAACCACCGTCAATATGACCGCGGGTGCAACCTAGCCCTCGCCCGCAATCCTCCCCACCATCGCCCGGATCTCTTCGCGGGTTAAGGGCGCCCGGTCGGTGACGTAGTGCAGCGTCATCCCTTCGATAAACGCGTCCAGCGCACGGGTGGTGACCGGGTCGAACCACTGCTCCAGCGTGGTCTGGCTCATCTTCATCCAGTCCTGCATCACCGTTTTAAGCGCCGCGCTGCGGTGCATAAAGGCGTAAAGCTGATACATCAGCGCCATGTTGTGCGGCGTCGTCACCTGCGAGCTGTGGATCAGCGTGGTGATGGACTCACACGCCATTTCCGGCCCGTTAACGCCGGCAAAGAAATCCCGGTACTGCTGCGACATCTGCCGGGTAAACCACGTGAAGGCCTCCTCCAGCAGCGGTTCCATGCCGTCGAAATAGTAGGTCATCGATCCCAGCGGCACGCCCGCGCAGGTGGCGATTTTACGGTGCGTGACGGCGTGAATCCCGTGCTCGGCAATGGTATCGAGCGTTGCCTGCAGGATCTTCTCCCGGCGATGCGGATCGTTCGGTGGTCTGCTCATAAATTCCTCACGTGGTTTGTGTACAAATGTACACAAACTTGCTAGTGTTGTCGCTATTGTTGTACTTCTGGTGCTACCCCAATGACGCTGACCTCTCCCCGTAAAGCCCTGCAGCTACGCCTGTGGGCGCTGTTTATGTTCTTCTTTATTCCCGGCCTGCTGATGGCCTCCTGGGCCACGCGTACGCCCGCCATTCGCGATATTTTGTCCGTCTCTACCGCTGAGATGGGCATCGTGCTGTTCGGGCTGTCGATAGGCTCGATGAGCGGCATCCTCTGCTCCGCGTGGCTGGTGAAGCGCTTCGGTACGCGGGCGGTGATCCGCACCACCATGTGCTTCGCGGTGGTCGGGATGATCGTGCTGAGCGCCGCGCTGTGGTGTGCGTCGCCGGTTCTGTTTGCCCTGGGGCTGACGGTATTTGGCGGCAGCTTCGGCTCGGCGGAAGTTGCCATCAACGTTGAAGGGGCGGCGGTCGAGCGCGAGATGAACAAAACCGTGCTGCCAATGATGCACGGCTTTTATAGCCTCGGCACGCTGGCCGGTGCCGGCGTGGGCATGGCGCTGACGGCCTCTGGCGTGAGCGCCAACCTGCATATCCTGCTGGCGGCGCTGGTGTGCATCGTTCCGATTCTGACCGGCATCCGGGCCATCCCGGACGGTACCGGCAAAAACTCCGCTGACGAACAGCATTCGGTCGAAAAAGGGCTGCCCTTCTACCGCGATTTCCAGCTGATGCTGATCGGCGTGGTGGTGCTGGCGATGGCGTTCGCGGAAGGGTCCGCCAACGACTGGCTGCCGCTGCTGATGGTGGACGGTCACGGCTTTAGCCCGACCTCCGGCTCCCTGATTTACGCCGGGTTTACGCTGGGGATGACCGTCGGACGCTTCACCGGCGGCTGGTTTATCGACCGCTACAGCCGCGTTGCGGTAGTGCGCGCCAGCGCTCTGCTCGGCGGCTTGGGCATCGCGATGATCATCTTTGTGGATGTGGACTGGATTGCCGGCGTCTCGGTGATCCTCTGGGGGCTGGGCGCGTCGCTCGGCTTCCCGCTGACCATTTCGGCCGCCAGCGACACCGGCCCGGATGCCCCGACGCGCGTCAGCGTGGTGGCGACCACGGGCTATCTCGCCTTCCTGGTCGGACCGCCGCTGCTCGGCTTCCTCGGCGAGCATTACGGGCTGCGCAACGCCATGCTGGTGGTATTAGGGTTGGTCATCATTGCGGCGCTGGTGGCGCGCGCGGTGGCAAAGCCGGAAACGAATCAAACGACACTGGAGAAGGGATATGAGCGTTAAACTGATCGCCGTCGACATGGATGGCACTTTTCTGAGCGATGCCAAGACCTACAATCGCCCGCGCTTTCTGGCGCAGTACGCCCGCATGAAGGCGCAAGGCATTCGCTTCGTGGTTGCCAGCGGCAACCAGTACTACCAGCTCATCTCCTTTTTCCCGGAGATTGCGCATGAAATCGCGTTCGTCGCCGAAAACGGCGGCTGGGTCGTGAGCGAAGGTGAAGACGTCTTTAACGGTGAACTGTCGAAAGCCCATTTCGACACCGTCGCGAACGTGTTAAGCGACGTGCCGGGGATTGAGATCATCGCCTGCGGCAAAAGCAGCGCGTACACGCTGAAATGCTATGACGAGGGCTTTAAGGATATCGCGGCGAAGTACTACCACCGCCTCGAAATGGTCAGCGACTTCGACAATCTGAACGATATTTTCTTCAAGTTCGGACTCAACGTGTCTGACGATGAAATTCCGCGTATTCAGGCGCTTCTTCACGAAAAGCTCAGTGACATCATGGTGCCCGTCACGACCGGTCACGGCAGTATCGACCTTATCATCCCCGGCGTGCATAAAGCCAACGGCCTGCGGATCCTGCAACAGCGCTGGGGCATAGACGACAGCGAAGTGGTGGCCTTCGGTGACAGCGGCAACGACGTGGAGATGCTGCGCCAGTCCGGGTTCAGCTTTGCGATGGCGAATGCCAGACCGCATATTAAAGCGGTGGCGCGTTTTGAAGCGCCGCACAATAACGACGAAGGCGTTTTAAACGTGATTGAGAAGGTGTTGAACGGGGAGGCGCCGTTTAACTGACAATGTGCGGTCTGGTGCCCTCTCCCCTCACCCTGGCCCTCTCCCCAAAGGGGAGAGGGGATAAACAGATCAAGGCTGCAGGGCGTTTCCGACGCGCTTGTCTTTCAGGAACACCACCATCAGGCCAACCCACAGCGCGCCGTTGGCGAGGTTAAACAGGCTGAACAGACCGTTGCCGCCCATCGCGTAGGCATGCTTGCTCACCTCGATACCGACGGTAAAAATCAGCATCTGCAGCATCCCCATCGCCGCTGAGACCGTGCCTTTACTCATCTCGCTGGCAAACAGCGTCAGGCGCACCAGCCCGGCGTTCGCCACGCCGATCCCGAAGGCGTAAAGGCTAAGCCCCGCCGTCATCCACAGATAGGCGTGAGATGACGCGACGGTCGCCACCGCAGCCAGAATCAGCCCTGCCGCAATCGGCCAGCCGCCCATGATAATCAGAGAACGCACGGTGCGGCGTGACGTCAGACGCGCCAGCACCAGGTTACCGATAATCAGCGCGCCAAAAATCGGTACCTGCAGCAGGCCATACTCGTAGCTGCTGAGCTTTTCACCGCTGATGATAATGACCGGTGACTGGGCTATCCACGCCAGCAGCGGCAGGCTAACGAACCCTGTCGCCAGCGCTCCCGCCACAAAGCGGCCATTCTTCAGCACTTCTTTGTAATCCCGACCCAGCTCTTTCAGCGAGAGTTTCTCGCCGATGCGGGTGGCCGTTTCCGGCATCGCGCGGTGCAGGCCAAAGTAGGCGATAGCGGCGAGAACCGCGAAGAGCACGAACATCCCTTCCCAGGGCGCAACGTGCACCCACGCGGCGCCCACCAGCGGCCCCAGCAGCGGAGCGATCAGCGCCACGTTCGCCATCAGCGCGGTGATTTTGATACACACCGCCTCTTCAAACGACTCCTGAATGGCGGCATACCCCACGGCACCGATAAAGCACAGGCTCACCCCCTGCAGGAAACGCAGCAGGGTAAATTGTTCAATGTTTTGCGCCAGCAGCGTGGCGAGACAGGTCACAATAAACCACACCACGCCCGTCAGCATCACCGGACGACGACCAATGCGATCCGACAGCGGGCCTAACAGCCACTGCAAAAACATGCCGCCTGCCAGATAGGCGGTCATGGAGGTCGGTACCCACTCGATTCCCGCGTTGTACTGCGCCACAACGGTCAGCATACCGGGCTGGATCATATCGTTGCCGATATAGGTTGAGAATTCGTAGAGCACCAGACACAGAGGGAAAAGCAACGCCTGACGACCCAGACGTGAACCAGAAGAAGAACGGTTTAACATGCAATCTCTTTATAATGACAAAATCGCGACGAGTGTAATGAAATGCCGCAGCCCGAGATAGTGGATTATCGAGGATAAACAGAAATAAAGCACATATCGTCTTCGTTTAAGGTTTCCTTAAGTTGACAAATTTATGATACCCCGATTACTCGTCAACGACCCCAAATTATGGCACTCACCTCCAGCCGTTCAGAATTGTCTAACTTACAGACAAATAAGACAAAACGACTTTACCGCTTACCGTCCCGCTTTTATGGTTATCAGCTTTTCGTGCTGATAGCGCTTGCCGTGGTGTTTACGTGGCTATCGCGTGATGAAGCGCTCGACAGATGGATAACCGGCTTTTGGTACGACGCGGCGACGCAGAGCTTCCCGCTGCAGAAAGACCACCTGCTGGATCTGCTGAACCATCGCCTGGCGAAATACATCGCCATCGCCTTGGGTGCCGTGGCGCTGTTTTACGGTGCATACAAGCGCAACGCAAGGCTGGTCACCGCGGCGCTGCTGATGGGCGTTGGCGCGCTGGTGGTGGGCATATTGAAAAGCGTGAGCCATCACAGCTGCCCGTGGGATCTGGTGGAATATGGCGGGAAAGCTATGTCTTATCCCCTGTTCAGTTCCGTCCCTGCGGACAGCGGTCCGGGGCGCTGTTTCCCCGGCGGTCATGCCTCCAGCGGCTTTATGGTGATGGGGCTGTTTTTTGCCTTCTGGCGAGAGCGTCCGCGTCTTGCCTGGTGCTTCGTCGCGCTGGGCGTGGTGTTAGGTCTGGCGATGGGTTACGGCCAGGTCATGCGCGGGGCACATTTTTTCTCTCACAACCTGTGGGCTGGGTGGTGGGTCTGGTTTTCCCAGGTGGTGGTCTATGGCCTTATTTCCACCCGGTTTGCTAAAGAGTGATAACGCTATGTTAGAGAGTCTGAATTATCAGCTGTTTTATCTGATCAACGCCACGCCGGCCTCGCCCGAGTGGACAATCGACTTTGCCACCTTTCTGGCGAAAGATCTGATCAGCATCGTGCCTGTGCTGGCAGCCATCCTCTGGCTGTGGGGTCCCCGTAGCCAGGTGAAAGCGCAGCGCCAGCTGGTGATCAAAGTGGCGATGGCGCTCGGAGTTAGCGTACTGCTGAGCTACATTCTGGGCCACGCCTTCCCGCACGATCGTCCTTTTGTCGATCACGTCGGCTATACCTTCCTGCACCATGCGCCGGATGACTCTTTCCCGAGCGATCACGGTACGGTTATCTTTACCTTCGCGCTGGCCTTCCTGTTCTGGCATCGCCTGTGGTCGGGTGCGGTGCTGATGGTGGTCGCCGTGGCCATCGCCTGGTCTCGCGTTTACCTGGGCGTCCACTGGCCGCTGGATATGGTGGGCGGTTTCCTGGTGGGGCTGATTGGCTGCGTGAGCGCGGCGATTCTGTGGAGTCTCTTCGGTGAAGCGCTCTACCGCGGGCTCTCTACCCTCTATCGCGCCATTTTCGCTATCCCGATCCGCAAAGGCTGGATACGTGACTAACCCCGACCTGACAGGTTACACTTGAACCCCCGCCCTGCGGGGGTTCACTTTTTTATCCCGAGGAACTATGGAAACACGTCGCGATGACCGCATTGCTCAGCTGCTACAGGCGCTGAAGCGCAGCGATAAGCTGCATCTTAAGGAAGCCGCCAACCTCCTCGGCGTCTCAGAGATGACCATTCGTCGGGATCTGAACAGCGAAAGCGCGCCCGTCGTGCTGCTGGGCGGGTATATAGTGCTTGAACCACGCAGCGCCAGCCATTATCTGATCAGCGACCAGAAGACACGCCTGGTTGAAGAGAAGCGCAAAGCCGCACGGCTTGCGGCTTCGCTGGTACAGCCGCACCAGACGCTGTTTTTTGACTGCGGTACCACCACGCCGTGGATTATCGAAGCCATCGACAGCAGCATCCCCTTTACCGCCGTGTGCTACTCCCTGAACACCTTTCTGGCGCTTCAGGAGAAACCCGAGTGCCGGGTGATCCTCTGCGGCGGTGAGTTTCACGCCAGCAACGCGATCTTTAAGCCGCTTAACCTGCAGGACACGCTCAGCAATCTCTGCCCGGATATCGCGTTTTATTCCGCCGCGGGCGTGAACGTGCGTCAGGGCGCGACCTGCTTTAACCTGGAAGAGCTGCCGGTGAAGCACTGGGCGCTAAGCGCGGCGCAGTACCATGTGCTGGTGGTTGACCACAGCAAGTTTGGCAAAGTGCGTTCGGCGAGAATGGGTGAACTGGCGCAGTTTGACGCCATTGTGAGCGACTGCCGTCCGGACGATGAGTATGTGGCGTATGCAAAGGCGCAGCAGGTGAAGTTGATGTATTGAGAGGGGTGCGGCCTGATGCCCTCACCCCGGCCCTCTCCCACAGGGAGAGGGAGAAAACCCATAAGGTTTAGCTAAACCAGCTGCCAAACCACCCGTGGAATTTCATCATCACGAAGTCCCACATCCGGCTGAAGAAGCCGCCCTCTTCTACCGCTTCCATCACAATCAGCGGACGCTGTTCAATCGACTTACCGTTAAGCTGGAAATCAATCGTCCCGACCACCTGGCCTTTTTTCAGCGGCGCGGTGAGCTGCGGATCGGTCAGGGTGTAGCTGGCCTTCAGATTTTTCAGCTGGCCGCGCGGAATGGTCACCGAGCCCGCTTCACCCGCGCCCAGATTCACTTCGCTCTTGTCACCAAACCAGACGCGCTGGCTGACGAACGTGGCATCCGGTTTAATCGGCGTCACGGTTTCATAGAAGCGGAATCCCCAGGTCAGAAGTTTTTCTGATTCGTTAAAACGGATGCGGTCGGTTTTGGTCCCCAGCACCACCGAGATCAGGCGCATATCGCCCTGCGTCGCGGAGGCCACCAGGTTGTAACCCGCGCCGGCCGTGGTGCCGGTTTTCATCCCGTCCACGTTAACGTTGCTGCTCCACAGCAGGCGGTTGCGGTTCGGCTGGCGGATTTTATTGAAGGTAAACTCTTTCTCTTTGTGGATGGCGTATTCATCCGGCACGTCGTGAATAAGTGCTTTCCCCAGCAGCGCCATGTCGCGCGCGGTGCTGAACTGGCCCGGCGCATCCAGGCCGTGAACGGTTTTAAAGGTGGTGTTGGTCAGACCCAGCTTTTGCGCGTAGCCATTCATCAGGCCGATAAATGAATCCTGACTGCCCGCGACGTAATCCGCCAGCGCGATACAGGCGTCGTTGCCGGACTGGATAATCACCCCTTTATTCAAATCCGATACGGAAACCTGATCGCCCGGCTTCAGGAACATCACCGATGACCCGCGCAGCGCCGGGTTGCCGGTCGCCCAGGCGTCCTTCCCGATGGTGACCATATCATCAAGCTTGATCTTGCCCGCTTTTAAGGCCTGGCCTACCACATAGCTGGTCATGATTTTGGTCAGGCTTGCCGGGTCGAGTTTCTCATCCGCGTTGCCTTCCGCCAGCACTTTACCGCTGGAGTAGTCCATCAGGATCCAGGCGCGCGCATCCACAGGTGGCGCTTCTGGCGCAGCCTGCTCAGCTGCGTAGAGAGTTGGTGCAAACAGGAAAAGGAGCGCAGAGCCTGCCGCCAGGCTGCGCAGAGAAGTCATTTTTCGCGTCATAAATGCCACCCGAGTGTCCATTCAAAAAATTACGTCACATCACCGTGTCGCAAGAAGCGATGAGTAATAGCGCACTAAAACGGTTAAAGAAACCCAACCAGGGTAAAGTTATTAAAGTTTATGCAATAACATTCAGATACGCTTTGATTAAGGCGTTTTTTTTGTCTTCTGTTGCGTAATTGTTAGGTTTATCTCACCATGGCGAAAAGCTGACTCGGATTCACATCTCATCGGGAGTAAATATGATTACGCTGTGGGGCAGGAATAATTCGACCAACGTTAAGAAAGTGCTCTGGACGCTGGAAGAGCTGGATTTACCGTTCAATCAAATCATGGCAGGCATGTCGTTTGGCGTGAATAAAGAGGCCGACTATCTGGCCATGAACCCGAACGGCCTGGTGCCGCTGCTGCGCGATGATGAAACAGACGCCACGCTTTGGGAATCCAACACCATTGTCCGTTACCTGGCCGCCCAGTACGGACAAGGTCGTCTGTGGGTCGAAAACCCGGCCCGCCGCGCCCAGGGCGAAAAGTGGATGGACTGGGCAAACCAGACGCTTTCACCCACCCACCGCGTGATCCTGATGGGGCTTATCCGCACGCCGGAAGCCGAACGTGACTATCCCGCTATTCATGCCGCGCAGGATGCCTGCGAAAATCTGTTTGCGATGATGGATGACGAGCTGGCGAAGCACGCCTGGTTCTCCGGTGACGCGTTCGGCACAGGCGATATCGCCGTGGCGCCGTTCGTCTGGAACCTGACCAATATGGGCCTGAAGTGGACGCCGCGCCCTCATCTGGATCGCTGGCTCAAACAGCTGAGCGATCGCCCGGCGTACCGTAACGTCGTGATGATCCCGGTCACCTGATTACGTCCCGGACGGGCTGACTTTCAACAGCTGCCCGTCCGTCTCATCCGTCAGGACGTACAGATACCCATCCGGCCCCACCCGCACATCGCGAATACGTTGATCCCGGTCGCCCAGAATGCGCCCGTCTTCCGTCACCTTGTTACCCTCCACGCTCAGCACAATCACGTTCTTCTCCTTCAGCGCGCCGATAAACAGCTTGTTTTTCCACTGCGGGAAAACGTCGCTGTTGTAAAACGCCATGCCGCTCACGGCCGGTGAGACCTTCCAGACGAACAGCGGTTTTTCGGTTCCCTCAACGTGCTCGCCTTTGGCTTCCGGAATTTTCAGCCCGCTGTAGTTAATGCCGTGTGTCGCCAGCGGCCAGCCGTAGTTTTTCCCTTTCTCCGGAATATTAATCTCATCCCCGCCGCGCGGACCGTGCTCGTTCAGCCACAGCGTGTCGCTCCAGGGGTTCATCGCCATTCCCTGCGGGTTGCGAATGCCGTAGGACCAGATTTCAGGCCGCGCGCCGGAAGTATGCACAAAGGGGTTATCCGGCGGCACTTTGCCGTCTTCGGTGAGGCGCACCACTTTACCCTGTAATTTGTCCAGGTCCTGCGCCGTGGGCCGCTGGTTATTCTCGCCGAGTCCGATAAAGAGGTAGCCTTTGCCGTCAAACACCAGGCGCCCACCAAAATGGTTACCGGTAGAAAGTTTCGGCATCTGGCGGAACACCACCTGGAAGGCTTCAATGCGCGTAAAGTCGTCGCTTAACCGGCCATAGCCCACCGCCGTGCCGGCTTTGCCGTCATTCCCTGCTTCGGCGTAGCTGAGCCAGATGCGGCGCGATTGTTTAAAATCCGGCGCGAGGACCACGTCCAGCAATCCTCCCTGGCCGTTTGCCCAGACCTTCGGTACCCCGACAATCGGATCGGAAAGCCCTTTTCCGGCCTGCCAGCGCTTGAGCTGACCGCCCCTGAGGGTCACCAGCAGCCCTTGGTTGTCCGGCAGGAACGCCATGGACCAGGGGTGATCGAGTCTGTTTTGCAGCACCTCGACCCTGACCGCCTCAGGCGCAGCAAGCAGCGAAAAGGGAAATAACAACGCAGGCAGGAAAATCAGCGAGGATCGATGCATAACGCGCTCCTTTATCGGCATATGGCATAAAGGTTAGCCACTGCGTCCGGGGGCGTTATCACTTTTACAAAAGCTTAATCAGAAGGGGGAGTTGCCTCCCCCGGGATCAGTGTTGCTCAAGCTTCTCGTGCTCGTTCAGACACATGATGCATAGAGAGAGCGTGGTCAGGCAGTTTTCAAGCTTCTCCGCGTTAACAGCGATAAAATTCGGGCAGTCGTGGCGTCCGTTCATCAGGCATACCCCAGCAATGGAGAGCACCTCAGCGGCGCGGCGCAGCGCTATCAGCTCGCTTTCGCCGTATTTCGCTTTCAGGGTCGGTGCTTTTTCACGCATGAAATTGCAAAGTTCAAACAGATTATCACGCAGATGTTCGCTTTCGCTGACTGACATATACCCTTTTGCCTTCCTCAACTGCAGGTACGCGGCCAGGTCGATTCGGGCGTTGATCAGCTTGTTAAGCAGATCGCGTTTTAGTCTGTCAACGGTCATGCTCTTTCCTCCTCTGTCAGCCATTGTGCATAGTCAGGATAAGTACATTTTTTGTACAGTTTAATGCCTGGGATCAATTTTTATTAACTGATTAACATTATTTACAATGTTACAACGTCCGCCCGGCGCATCCGCCTTGCAAAGAGTGTATAAATCCCCCGCGATACGCTGTAAAATCCCGCCCTGATAACTCCATAATTGATGAATTTTTAACCTATGAGCAATGTTACGCACCAGCCGAAAATCGGCTTCGTCTCCCTGGGCTGCCCGAAAAACCTGGTGGATTCAGAACGCATCCTGACCGAACTGCGCACCGAGGGCTATGACGTGGTGCCAAGCTACGACAACGCCGATATGGTGATCGTTAACACCTGCGGGTTTATTGACAGCGCGGTTCAGGAGTCACTGGAAGCCATCGGTGAAGCCCTGACGGAAAACGGCAAAGTGATTGTCACCGGCTGCCTGGGCGCGAAAGTGGATCAGATCCGCGAAGTGCACCCGAAGGTGCTGGAGATCACCGGCCCACACAGCTACGAGCAGGTGCTGGAACATGTTCATCACTACGTGCCAAAACCAAAGCACAACCCGTTCCTGAGCCTCGTGCCGGAACAGGGGGTGAAGCTGACGCCGCGCCACTACGCTTACCTGAAAATCTCCGAAGGCTGCAACCATCGCTGCACCTTCTGCATCATCCCGTCCATGCGTGGCGATCTGGTGAGCCGTCCGATTGGCGAAGTGCTGGCGGAAGCGAAACGTCTGGCTGACGCGGGTGTGAAGGAGCTGCTGGTCATCTCCCAGGACACCTCAGCTTACGGCGTGGACGTCAAACACCGCTCCGGCTTCCACAACGGCGAGCCGGTAAAAACCAGCATGGTCGGCCTGTGCGAGCAGCTGTCTAAACTCGGTATCTGGACGCGTCTGCACTACGTCTATCCTTACCCGCACGTTGACGACGTGATCCCGCTGATGGCGGAAGGCAAAATTCTGCCGTATCTGGATATCCCGCTGCAGCACGCCAGCCCGCGTATCCTGAAGCTAATGAAACGTCCTGGCTCCGTTGACCGCCAGCTGGCGCGCATCAAGCAGTGGCGTGAAATCTGCCCTGACCTGACCCTGCGCTCCACCTTCATCGTCGGCTTCCCGGGTGAAACCGAAGAAGATTTCCAGATGCTGCTCGACTTCCTGAAAGAAGCGCGTCTGGACCGCGTAGGCTGCTTCAAGTACAGCCCGGTAGAGGGCGCAACCGCCAACGAGCTGGCGGATCAGGTGCCGGAAGAGGTGAAAGAAGAGCGCTGGAACCGCTTCATGCAGCTGCAGCAGCAGATCTCTGCTGAACGCCTGCAGGAGAAAGTGGGCCGCGAAATCATGGTGATCGTTGACGAAGTGGACGAAGAAGGCGCGATTGGCCGCAGCATGGCGGACGCCCCGGAAATCGACGGCGCGGTGTACCTGAACGGCGAAACCAGCGTTAAGCCGGGTGATATCATCCGCGTGAAGGTTGAAAACGCGGACGAGTATGACCTGTGGGGTAGCCGGGTTTAAACACCCAGCTTCCCTTTTGTAGGCCGGGTAAGGCGTAGCCGCCACCCGGCACATTCCACTGCCCTACCCCTTAATCCTCGGATCCAGCGCGTCACGCAGCCCGTCACCCAGCAGGTTAAACGCCAGCACGGTCAGGAAAATTGCCAGGCTCGGGAAGATCGCCACGTGCGGCGCAATCACCATATCTGCCCTCGCCTCGTTCAGCATCGCGCCCCACTCCGGCGTGGGAGGCTGTGCCCCCAACCCCAAAAACGACAGGCTGGCCGCCGAGATAATCGACACGCCGATACGCATGGTGAAATAGACCACGATGGACGACACCGTACCCGGCAGAATATGGCTGAACAGGATCGTGGCGTCGCTGGCGCCCATACTGCGGGCAGATTCGATAAAGGTCTGCTGCTTCAGCACCAGCGTATTGCCGCGCACCAGGCGCGCGAACGCCGGAATCGAAAAGACCGCCACCGCGATAATAACGTTCGCCATGCCGCTGCCCATTATCGCCACCACCGCAATCGCCAGCAGAATGCCGGGAAAAGCAAACAGCACGTCGCAGATGCGCATAATGATGCGGTCCCACCAGCCTTCGTAATACCCGGCAACCAGACCCAGCACGGTACCGATGGCCGCGCCGATCAGCACCGCGAAAACCCCGGCGGCAAGAGAGATCTGCGCCCCGACCAGCACGCGGCTGAAGATATCGCGCCCGAGGGAGTCCACGCCGAACCAGTGCAGCATTGAGGGTCCGTCGTTCAGACGGTCGTAGTCAAAATAGTTTTCCGCATCAAACGGCGCTACCCACGGCGCAACGATCGCCACCGCAATCAGCAGCAGTACAAACAGCCCCGCCGCCATCGCGACCGGCTGACGGCGAAAACGCCGCCAGAATTCAGACCGCGGCGTGCGGATATGTTCCGGTTTGAGCCCCGGCATAGCGTTTAAAACGGCCTGACGTCGCCAGTTCAACAATCGCATCTTACTTGTACCTGATGGCCGGGTTAATGGCGGCGTAGAGCACGTCCACCACTAAGTTGATAAGGATAAACTCCAGCGAGAAAAGCAGGACCTCCGCCTGAATGACCGGGTAGTCGCGCATCTCAACGGAATCGACCAGCAGGCGTCCCAGCCCCGGCCAGTTGAAGACCTTCTCCACGACGATGGAGCCGCCCAGCAGGAAACCAAACTGCAACCCCATCATCGTCACCACTGGGATCATCGCATTGCGAAACCCGTGCTTAAGAATGACCCACTTCTCGCTGACCCCTTTCGCCCGCGCGGTGCGGATATAATCCTCGCTCAGCACGTCAACGAATGAGGCGCGGGTGAAGCGGGCCATCACCGCCGACACGGCGGCCCCCAGCGTCATTGAGGGCAGAATGTAATGCTTCCAGGTATCGGCCCCGACGGTCGGCAGCCAGCCCAGCTCGACGGAGAAGATCTGCATCAGCAGCATCCCCAGCGCGAACGCCGGGAAGGAGATACCGGTCACCGCCAGCGCCATGCCGAGCTTGTCCGGCCAGCGGTTGCGCCAGACGGCCGCGACAATCCCGGCGCCAAGCCCAAACACCACCGCCCAGCTCATGCTGGCAATCGTCAACCAGAACGTCGGCATAAAGCGGCTGGCAATCTCTTCCGACACCGGACGCCGCGACACCATCGAGATACCAAAGTCGCCCTGCAGAACGTTGCAAATATAATGGAGGAACTGGATATACAGCGGCTGGTCGAGGCCAAGCTGTTTACGCACCAGGTCAATGACGGTAGCGTCCGCTTCAGGCCCCGCAACCAGACGCGCCGGATCGCCCGGCAGCATATGGACAAACAAAAACACCAGGACCGCCACAATCAGCAGCGTCGGGATAAGCCCCAGCAGGCGTTTACAAACATAGTTCAGCATGAGGTTTATTTTAAATCCGCATCGTCAAAGCTAAAACCGGTGTCCGGCATGATGTAGAACCCGGTCAACGCTTTGTTATGGGCTGATACCAGCTTCTCCACCACCAGCGGCACCCACGGTGACTCTTTCCAGATAATGTCCTGCGCGTCTTTGTAGAGGCGTGCCTTCTCTTCCGGTTTGGTGGTTTTCAGCGCATCGGCAAGGTCTTTGTCCACCTGCGGGTTACTGTAGAACGCGGTATTGAACAGGGTTGGCGGCCAGTTCTGCGAGGCAAACAGCGGCGACAGCGCCCAGTCGGCTTCGCCGGTCGAGGCCGACCAGCCGGTGTAGAACATCCGCACCCCGCTCTCTTTCTGCCCTTTGCCCTCCACTTCAGCCGCACGCTGTCCGGCATCCATCGCGGTGACCTGCGCCTTAATGCCGACCTGAGCCAGCTGCTGCTGGGTGAACTGCAGCACCTTCTGCGCGGTACTGTGGTTATGCGACGACCACAGCGTAGTGCTAAACCCGTTCGGGAAGCCCGCCTCTTTCAGCAGCTCGCGCGCTTTGGCCGGATCGTACGGCCACGGCTGATAGCTCTGGGCATACGCGATAGCAGGCGGCAGCACGCCGGTGGCCGGGGTGGCATAGCCGGCAAAGGCGACCTTCACCAGCGCCTGGCGGTTAATGGCGTAGTTGATGGCCTCGCGCACCTTCGGGTTATCAAACGGCTTTTGCGTAACGTTCATGCTGATGTAGCGCTGCATGATCGACGGGCTGGCGACCAGCTCCAGCTTGCTGTTTTTCTGCAAAATCGCGGCCTGCTCATACGGGATCGGGAAGGCGAACTGCGCCTCGCCGGTTTGCAGCATCGCCGCGCGGGTGTTGTTGTCCACCACCGGACGCCAGGTGATGGTGTCCAGCTTCGGCAGCCCCTGCTGCCAGTAGCCGCTGAACTTCTTCACCTTCACAAAGTCGGTCTGATTCCAGGTCACCAGTTCATACGGACCGGTCCCCACCGGGTGGAAACCGATCTCTTTACCGTATTTTTTCAGCGCGGCCGGGGAAATCATCGCCGTTGCCGGATGCGCCAGAATATTGATAAACGCCGAGAACGGCTCTTTCAGGGTGATTTTTACCGTCGCCGGGTCGACCACCTCGGTGCTGGCGATGTTTTTATACAGGTTATAGCGCTTGAGGCTATTTTCCGGATTGCTGGCGCGGTCGAGGTTAATCTTCACCGCCTCCGCGTTGAAATCGGTACCGTCCTGGAACTTCACGCCGGTTCTGAGCCTGATGGTATACGCCAGCCCGTCGTCGGAGACGGTGTATCCCTCCGCCAGCACATTTTTCAGCTTCATCTCTTTATCCAGGCCAAAAAGCCCCTGGTAGAACGATTTCGCTACCGCCTGCGACAGCGTGTCGTTGGCGTCATACGGATCGAGCGTGGTGAAATTAGAGCCGACGGCGACCACCACATCTTTGGCGGCGAACGCGGGGGCAGCGGCCAGGGCTGCCGTCACGCTCGCGGCTAACAACCATCTACGCGCTACAAATGTAACCATTGTGTTCTCCTGCCTGTTGTAAGTTATAACCGCGAAAAAGCGTTGTCCTGACGCGGAGGCGCCACGAAATGCCCCGGCCCGACCTCGCGCAGCGTGACGCGTTCAACGGCCTCGCCGCGTTTACGAATATTGCTCGGCATTTCATCCTGCAGCAGCACGCGCTGTCCGTGACGATGCGCCGGATCGGCGACCGGAACCGCCGCGATGAGCTTGCGGGTGTACGGATGCTGCGGGTTCTCAAAGACCGCGCGTCGCGGCCCGATCTCCACGATTTGCCCCATGAACATCACCGCCACGCGATGGCTGATGCGCTCGACCACCGCCATATCGTGCGAGATAAACAGAAAAGCGATGCCCATATCCCGCTGTAAATCGAGCAACAGGTTGATGATTTGCGCCCGGATAGAGACATCCAGCGCCGAAACGGATTCATCGGCAATCACCACTTTCGGGTTCAGCGCCAGCGCGCGGGCAATGCAGATTCGCTGCCGCTGTCCGCCGGAAAATTCGTGCGGATAACGCCAGGCGTGTTCCGGCTTCAGGCCAACGCGCTCCAGCAGCCAGGCCACGCGACGCTGCGCCGCCTCGCCGTCGAGCAGGTTATGCACCCGCAGCGGCTCCATGATCGAGTACCCCACCGTGTGGCGCGGGTCGAGGGAGGCATACGGATCCTGAAATATAAACTGAATATCCCGCCGCACCGCCTGCAGCCTGCTGTCCGGCAGGGTATCAATGCGCTCGCCGTTAAAGGTAATGCTGCCTTCCTGTGATTCCACCAGGCGGAGCAACGCGCGTCCGGTGGTGGACTTACCGCAGCCGGACTCCCCCACCAGCGCCAGAGTTTCGCCCGGCCATAAATCAAAACTGACGTTTTCCACCGCATGCACTTCGCGCTTCACGCGGTTCAACACGCCGCTGCGCAGCGGAAAACGGGTGACCAGATCGCGCACTTCCAGAATGGGCTTACCCGGCACCACCGTGTCCTGATCGCGCTCGTCCTCCTCCTGCCCCGCCGCATCGAGAGAAATCAGCGGGAAGCGGCGCGGCAAATCGCTGCCGTTCATCGCCCCAAGACGCGGAACCGCCGCCAGCAGCGCTTTGGTATAGGGATGGACGGGCGCGTGAAAAATCTGCTCAACCGGGCCGGTTTCCACCGCGTTGCCCTTGTGCATGACCAGCACGCGATCGGCGATATCGGCGACCACGCCCATATCGTGGGTGATGAATATCACCCCCATCTCCATCTCCTGCTGCAGCACTTTGATGAGCTGCAGGATTTGCGCCTGAATCGTCACGTCCAGCGCCGTCGTCGGTTCATCGGCGATCAGCACCGCCGGACGGCAGGAGAGCGCCATGGCTATCATCACCCGCTGACGCATGCCGCCGGAAAGCTGATGGGGATAGCGCCCAAGAATGGCCTGCGCCTCAGGAATGCGCACCAGCTCCAGCATCCGTCTGGCTTCACGAAGCGCCTCATCGCCGCTCAGCCCCTGATGCAGGCGGATGGACTCGGCAATTTGTTCCCCCACCGGGAAAACCGGATTGAGGGAGGTCATCGGCTCCTGGAAGATCATGGCAATATCCGCCCCGCGCACGCCCTGCATCTGCGAGCCGCTCAGCTCGTTTAGGTCAATGACCTGACGGTTGCGGCGGCGCAGGAGCATTTTCTCGCTGCTGATTTGCCCGCCCGTCTGCTCCAGCAGGCGCATCAGCGCCAGCGCGGTGACCGATTTACCGGAGCCGGACTCGCCAACAATCGCCAGCGTCTCGCCTCGCCTGAGCGAGAACGATAAATTCTGTACTGCGGGGATGAACTGCCGCTCTTCCTGAAACGCAATATTCAGCTGATGGACAGCCAGCACCTCGCGGTTGTCCAGCTCTTCACTGTGCGGCACGCGTTGCCCCCTTATTCACGATAGATCCCCGTGCTCGGCTCATCGCCGGCATATCCCCAGGCGCGATACATCCCTTCGCTGTTGAACGGCAGGGCCACATTACCCTCGCGATCCACCGCAATGAGCCCGCCGACGCCGCCCAGGGCAGGCAGTTTTTCCATCACCACCCGCTCGCTGGCCTCACTGAGGCTTAAACCGCCGTAATCCATCAGCGCGGTGATGTCGTAGGCCGCGAGGGTGCGAATAAACACTTCCCCGGTTCCGGTACACGACACCGCCGCCGTCGCGTTATTGGCATAGCACCCGGCCCCCGGCAGCGGGCTGTCGCCGACGCGCCCGGGCAGCTTGTTGGTCATGCCGCCCGTTGACGTCGCCGCCGCGAGGTTTCCGGCCTTATCGAGCGCCACCGCGCCGACCGTGCCCATTTTGGTGGTTTCATCGAGCGGTGCGGAATGATCCAGCTGCGTCATGCCCGCCGAACGGGCCTCCAGCAGCTGCTGGTAGCGCGCTTCCGTGGAAAAAAGATCGGGTGATACCGACGCCATCCCGTGTTCAAAGGCAAACGCCTCGGCCCCGGCGCCGGTCAGCAGCACGTGCGGGCTCTCTTCCATCACCAGACGGGCCGCCAGCACCGGATTACGCAGGCGACTGACGCCCGCCACGCCCCCCGCTTTCAGGGTGATACCGTCCATTACGCAGGCGTCCAGCTCGTGCGTTTCATCCCGGGTAAAGACCGACCCGATCCCCGCATTAAATAGCGGACACTCCTCCAGCAGACGCACCGCCTCGGTGACCACGTCCAGCGCGCTCTCGCCCGCTTCCAGCATTTTCTGGCCCGTTTCGACAATGGCGTACAGCGCGTCAATGTAGCGCTTTTCCTGTTCGGGACTGAGCTGTGCACGGGTGATTGCCCCGGCGCCGCCATGAATTGCGATTACCGCATTAACCATTCGCATCACCCGTTAGCCTGATTCGCGGCTTTTTCTATAAATATCATTATCGTCGATGAAACTTCAGATGATTTTTGAATATAGAAAGACGCAACTGTGATGTAAAGCGTACACCCTCCGGGTCATACTGTTAGTGGCACTTTTCTGCCATAATGGACGCTTTCGTTGTTACTGTGCAGGAGCCCACCATGGATTTTACCGCCGGACTGATGCCGCTTGAGACGGCACTCACGCAGATGCTTGACCGCCTTTCCCCGCTGCATGACGTAGAAACGTTACCCCTCGTGCGCTGTTTTGGGCGTATTGCCGCACGCGATATCGTCTCTCCGCTTAACGTACCGGGATTCGATAACTCAGCGATGGACGGTTATGCGGTGCGCCTGGCGGATCTCCAGACGGGCCAGGCGCTGCCCGTGGCGGGTAAGGCCTTTGCCGGCCAGCCGTTTAACGGTGAATGGCCTGCGGGCACCTGCGTGCGCATCATGACCGGCGCGCCGGTACCGGCAGGCTGCGACGCCGTGGTGATGCAGGAAGAGACCGAACAGACCGACGATGGCGTGCGTTTTACCGCGAACGTTAAAGCGGGCCAGAACATCCGTCGTACCGGCGAGGACATTACCCTCGGCGCGACGGTCTTTGCCGCCGGACAGAAGCTGACGGTGGGTGAACTGCCGGTGCTGGCGTCGCTCGGCATTGCCGAAATCGACGTTATCCGTAAGGTGCGCGTCGCCGTTTTCTCCACCGGCGACGAGCTGCAGCTTCCGGGCCAGCCGCTGCAGGACGGACAGATTTACGATACCAACCGTCTGGCGGTACACCTGATGCTGGAGCAGCTGGGCTGCGAGGTGATTAACCTCGGGATTATTCCTGACGATCCGGAAAAACTGCGCGCCGCGTTTATTGAAGCGGATCGGTCCGCCGACGTGGTCATTAGCTCGGGCGGCGTCTCGGTTGGCGAAGCGGATTACACCAAAACCATTCTTGAAGAGCTGGGCGAAATCGCCTTCTGGAAGCTGGCCATCAAGCCGGGCAAACCGTTCGCCTTTGGCAAGCTCACGCATAGCTGGTTCTGCGGCCTGCCGGGTAACCCGGTCTCTGCGGCACTCACCTTCTACCAGCTGGTGATACCGCTGCTGGCGAAGCTTTCCGGCAACCGCGCCAGCCCGCTGCCGGAACGCCAGCGCGTGCGTGCCGCCACCCGCCTGAAAAAATCCCCGGGCCGTCTCGATTTCCAGCGCGGCATTCTGGCGCGCAACGCGGACGGTGAGCCTGAAGTGAGCACCACCGGACACCAGGGCTCGCACATTTTCAGCTCCTTCAGCCAGGGCAACTGTTTTATCGTGCTGGAGCGCGAGCGCGGCAACGTGGAAGCGGGCGAATGGGTTGAAGTTGAAAGCTTTAACCACCTGTTCGGAGGCTGACATGACGGTGGAGCTGAGCGACCAGGAGATGATGCGCTACAACCGCCAGATTGTGCTGCGCGGGTTTGACTTCGAGGGTCAGGAAGCGCTCAAGGCGGCCAGCGTGCTGGTCGTCGGTCTGGGCGGTCTGGGCTGCGCCGCCGCGCAGTACCTTGCCGCGGCGGGCGTGGGCAGGATGACGCTGCTGGATTTTGATACCGTGTCGGTGTCAAACCTGCAGCGCCAGACGCTGCACAGCGACGCGACGCTTGGCCAGCCGAAGGTGGCATCGGCCCGCACGGCGCTGGCCCGCATCAACCCCAACGTTCAGTTTACCCTGATTGACGCGATGCTGGACGACGACGCGCTGTTCGCGCAGATTGCTCTGCACGATCTGGTGCTCGACTGCACCGATAACGTGGCTATCCGCAATCAGCTAAACGCGGGCTGTTTTGAGCATAAAACGCCGCTGGTTTCCGGGGCGGCGATCCGCATGGAGGGGCAAATCAGCGTCTTCACCTACGCGGAGGGTGAACCCTGCTACCGCTGCCTGAGCCGCCTGTTTGGCGAGAACGCGCTGACCTGCGTCGAGGCGGGCGTGATGGCGCCGTTAGTCGGCGTGATCGGGTCACTGCAGGCGATGGAAGCGATCAAAGTCCTGGCGCATTACGGTACGCCGGCGGCGGGTAAAATTGTGATGTACGACGCGATGACCTGCCAGTTCCGCGAGATGAAGCTGATGCGTAATACGGGATGTGAGGTTTGTAGCCAGTAAAAAAGTCGGGTGGCGGCTTCGCCTTACCCGACCTACAACGACTCGAACGTAGGCCGGGTAAGCGTTAGCGCCACCCGGCAACAGCGATGCGAACGTAGGCCGGGTAAGCGTCAGCGCCACCCGGCAACAGCGTCAAATAGACGTCCGTCCAAACGCCCCCTGCCAGTCCTGCTCAAACTTCACAATCGCCGCATCCACGGCGGGTGAAGTAATAAACTGCTGCGCCACGTCCAGCGGCAGCGTAATAGACTCGCAGCCTGCCAGCAGGCAGTCCAGCGCCTGACGCGGCGTTTTAAAGCTCGCGGCCAGCACTTTTGACTGCGGGGCATGCAGCGTCAGCAGCTGCTGCAGTTCAACCACGGTCTGGATCCCGTCCCCGCCCTGCGCGTCCACGCGGTTAACGTAAGGCGCGACATAGTCTGCTCCCGCCAGCGCGGACAACATTCCCTGCGCGGCGCCGTACACCGCCGTACCCAGCGTCGGGATCCCTTCCGCTTTCAGCATTTTGATCGCCGCCAGCCCTTCTGCGGTCACCGGCACTTTCACCACGAGGTCGTTAATGATGGCGCGCAGCTTACGCGCGTCTTCCACCATGCCTTCCGCGGTAGTCGCCATCACCTGAGCAAACAGTCGGCCTTTGCCGCCCAGCGCGTCGTGCAGGGCCGGCAGCAGCTCGTCGAGCGGCGTTTTACCGGCCGCAACGATGCTTGGGTTGGTGGTCACGCCCGCGAGCGGGAAGATACGCGCCAGCTTTTTGACTGCCGCAACGTCAGATGTGTCGAGATAAAGTTCCATGATGTCACCCTCAAAATTAGCCTGCACTTACCCTATCACGACAAAACCTGCTCAAGAGTTGACCTGCATCAAGATAACTTTCATTCGAAAGTAATTTAATCTTCATATGCAAGATGAGAGGCGAAAACATGATCTTCAATATTCAGCGTTACTCTACCCACGATGGCCCCGGTATTCGTACCGTGGTGTTCCTGAAAGGCTGCTCGCTGGGCTGTCGCTGGTGCCAGAACCCGGAAAGCCGCTCCCGCAGCCGGGACGTGCTGTTTGATGCCCGCCTGTGCCTGGACGGCTGCGACCTGTGCCAGCAGGCGGCGCCGGGCTGTATCGAACGTGCGCTGAACGGATTGCTCATCCATCGTGAGAAGCTTGACGACGAGACGCTCAACGCCCTCACCGACTGCTGCCCAACGCAGGCGCTCACCGTCTGCGGTGAAGAACAGCAGGTAGACGACATTATGGCAACCGTGCTGCGCGACAAGCCTTTCTACGAGCGCAGCGGCGGCGGCATCACCCTCTCCGGCGGCGAGCCGTTTATGAACCCCGATCTGGCACTTGCGCTGTTTAAAGCCAGCCACGAACAGGGTATCCACACCGCCGTCGAAACCTGCCTTCACGTGCCGTGGCACTATATCGAGCCCTCTTTACCGTACGTCGATCTGTTCCTCGCCGACCTGAAGCACGTTGATGGTGACGTCTTCAAGCAGTGGACGGACGGCTCGGCAAAGCGAATCCTGGATAACCTGAAACGCCTGGCCGCTGCCGGGAAAAAAATCACCATCCGCGTGCCGCTGATCCAGGGTTTTAACGCCGATGAAGCCTCTGTTACCGCCATTACCAATTTCGCTGCCGACGAACTCGGCGTCGACGATATTCATTTTCTGCCGTACCACACGCTGGGCATGAACAAATATACCCTGCTCGGCCAACCCTACTCTGCCCCTGACAAACCGCTGGATAACCCTGCCCTGCTGGACTTCGCGCAGCAGTACGCCTGCCAAAAAGGGTTAACCGCGACCTTACGAGGATAAACTTATGACGACCCTGAATCTCAACACCCTCAGCGAGCGCATTAAAGCGCATAAAACGGCCCTCGTACATATCGTCAAGCCGCCGGTCTGTACCGAGCGCGCGCAGCATTACACCGAAATGTATCAGCAGCACATGGACAAGCCGATCCCGGTGCGTCGCGCCCTGGCGCTGGCGCATCACCTGGCTGAACGCACCATCTGGATCAAGCACGACGAGCTCATCATAGGTAACCAGGCAAGCGAAGTGCGCGCCGCGCCGATCTTCCCGGAATACACCGTCTCCTGGATTGAGAAAGAGATCGACGACCTGGCGGACCGTCCAGGCGCGGGCTTTGCGGTGAGCGAAGAGAACAAGCGCATCCTGCATGCAATCTGCCCGTGGTGGCGCGGCCAGACGGTGCAGGATCGCTGCTACGGCATGTTCACCGACGAGCAGAAAGGCCTGCTGGAAACCGGCATTATCAAAGCCGAAGGCAACATGACCTCCGGCGATGCGCACCTGGCCGTTAACTTCCCGCTGGTGCTGGAGAAAGGTCTCGACGGCCTGCGCGCCAAGGTGGCCGAACGCCGCTCGCGCATCAACCTGACGGTGCTGGAAGACCTGCACGGCGACCAGTTCCTGAAAGCGATTGATATCGTGCTGGAGGCGGTGAGCCTGCACATCAAACGCTTTGCAGACCTGGCGCGTGAAATGGCGTCTACCGAAACCCGCGAAAGTCGCCGCAACGAACTGCTAGCCATGGCGGAAAACTGCGACGTGATTGCCCACGAGCCGCCAAAAACCTTCTGGCAGGCGTTACAGCTGTGCTACTTCATCCAGCTGATCCTGCAGATTGAGTCCAACGGCCACTCCGTGTCGTTTGCCCGTATGGACCAGTATCTCTATCCGTTCTATCGCCGCGACGTGGAGCTGAACCAGAGCCTCGACCGTGAACACGCCATCGAGCTGCTGCACAGCTGCTGGCTGAAGCTGCTGGAAGTGAACAAGATCCGCTCCGGCTCGCACTCTAAGGCCTCTGCCGGCAGCCCGCTGTACCAGAACGTGACCATTGGCGGCCAGAAGCTGGTCAACGGTGAGCCGATGGACGCGGTGAACCCGCTCTCCTACGCCATTCTGGAGTCCTGCGGCCGCCTGCGCTCCACCCAGCCAAACCTGAGCGTGCGCTACCACGCAGGCATGAGCAACGACTTCCTCGACGCCTGCGTGCAGGTGATCCGCTGCGGCTTCGGGATGCCGGCGTTCAACAACGATGAAATCGTGATCCCGGAATTCATCAAGCTCGGCGTCGAGAAAGACGATGCCTATGACTACGCCGCGATTGGCTGCATCGAAACCGCGGTCGGGGGTAAATGGGGCTACCGCTGCACCGGCATGAGCTTTATCAACTTTGCCCGCGTGATGCTGGCCGCGCTGGAAGGTGGGCGCGACGCCACCAGCGGCAAGGTGTTCCTGCCGCAGGAAAAAGCGCTCTCTGCCGGTAACTTCGATAACTTTGAGGAGGTGATGGCGGCGTGGGATACACAGATCCGCTACTACACCCGCAAATCCATCGAGATTGAGTACGTGGTGGACACCATGCTGGAAGAGAACGTCCACGATATTCTCTGCTCGGCGCTGGTGGACGACTGCATCGAGCGTGCGAAAAGCATCAAGCAGGGCGGCGCGAAGTATGACTGGGTCTCCGGCCTGCAGGTGGGCATCGCCAACCTCGGCAACAGCCTGGCGGCGGTGAAGAAGCTGGTGTTCGATCAGGGCGTAATCGGTCAGCAGCAGCTGGCGGCCGCGCTGGCGGATGACTTCGACGGCCTGACCCACGAGCAGCTGCGCCAGCGCCTGATTAACGGCGCGCCGAAGTACGGCAACGATGACGACAGCGTGGATATGCTGCTGACGCGCGCCTATCAGACCTACATTGAAGAGCTGAAGCAGTACCACAACCCGCGCTACGGCCGTGGCCCGATCGGTGGTAACTACTACGCAGGTACCTCTTCTATTTCCGCGAACGTGCCGTTTGGCGCGGCGACAATGGCCACCCCGGACGGACGCAAAGCGCACACCCCGCTGGCGGAAGGCGCAAGCCCGGCTTCCGGTACGGACCATCTCGGCCCGACGGCGGTCATCGGCTCGGTGGGCAAACTGCCTACGGAAGCAATTCTGGGCGGGGTGCTGTTAAACCAGAAGCTGAACCCGTCGACGCTGGAAAACGACAGCGACCGACAGAAGCTGATGGTGCTGCTGCGCACCTTCTTCGAGGTGCATAAGGGCTGGCATATTCAGTACAACATTGTTTCTCGCGAAACCCTGCTGGAAGCGAAAAAACACCCTGACCAGTATCGTGACCTGGTGGTGCGCGTGGCGGGCTACTCGGCGTTCTTCACCGCCCTGTCGCCGGATGCGCAGGACGATATTATCGCGCGTACTGAGCATACGCTGTAACGAAGTATCTCCTAAGGGGAAATGCGCACGCTGATGCCCTCACCCCGGCCCTCTCCCACAGGGAGAGGGAGAAAACACTAAAAACGGCAACCCAGGTTGCCGTTTTGCTTTTACTTTCGAATGAAATTAAATTTGTGCTCCCCGTCACCTTGTTATTAGAATGTTTCAAAACGCAGTGACCCAGGAGCGCAATGTATGACCGTAAAAGTTATCGTCACCGATATGGACGGAACTTTCCTTGATGATGCCAAGCAGTACGATCGAGACCGCTTTCAGGCACAGTTTGAGCAGCTTAAAGCCCGTAATATTGAATTCGTTGTCGCCAGCGGCAACCAGTATTACCAGCTCATATCCTTCTTCCCGGAGCTGAAAGAGCAGATCTCCTTCGTGGCGGAAAACGGCGCGCTGGTGTTCGATCGCGGCGAGCAAATTTTCCACGGCGAGCTGACCCGTCATGAATCGCAAATCGTCATTGGCGAACTGCTGAAAGACAAAGGGCTGAACTTTGTGGCCTGCGGACTGGAGAGCGCCTACGTCAGCGACAAAGCGCCGGACGCGTTCGTGGCGCTAATGTCAAAGCACTATCACCGCTTAAAGCGCATCAGCGATTATCACGACATCGACGACGTGCTGTTTAAGTTCTCCCTGAACCTGCCGGACAGCGATATCCCAAGCCTGGTAGATAAACTGCACGTGTCGCTCGACGGCATTATGAAGCCGGTCACCAGCGGCTTCGGTTTTGTCGATTTGATCATCCCGGGCCTGCACAAGGCCAACGGCATCAGCCGGCTGCTGAAGCGCTGGGACGTGTCCCCGCAGGCGTGCGTGGGTATCGGCGACAGCGGCAACGACGCGGAGATGCTGAAGCTGGTGAAATACTCCTTTGCGATGGGCAACGCGGCAGAAAGCATCAAAGAGATTGCCCGCTACGCCACCGACGACAACAACCATCAGGGTGCGCTGAACGTCATTCAGGCCGTTCTCGACGCCCATTCCCCTTTCGACGCGTAATGCTCTCCTCGCCGGAGCCTTGCTCCGGCTCTTCCCTTCTTTTTCTATCCTGTGGCGCACGTCAAGTTTTTAAACTTGCATTAACTTATTTTTAACTTAAAGTATCACTTGTAGACACTTTTACTTTCGAATGAAAGATGCGAGGCAGTTATGACCTTTACCAGTGAAACCTTGCCGACGGATCACAAAGCGGCAATCCGTCAGTTAAAACGCGAGTTGCGCGCGCAGATCGGCGACGTGCAGGCGGTGTTCAATAAGCTCAGCGATAAGATTGCCACCCGCGTGGCGGAAATTAACGCCCTCAAAAATAAAGGCGAACCCGTCTGGCCGGTGATTCCGTTTGCCGATGTGAAAAACGGCACAATTACCGATGCTCAGCGCGAGGCGGTAAAACGCCGCGGCTGCGCGGTGATTAAAGGTCACTTCCCGCGCGAGCAGGCCCTGGCGTGGGATCAGTCGATGCTCGACTACCTCGATCTCAACAAGTTTGACGAGGTGTATAAAGGTCCGGGCGATAACTTCTTCGGCACCTTAACGGCCTCTCGCCCGGAGATTTACCCGATCTACTGGTCGCAGGCGCAAATGCAGGCGCGCCAGAGCGAAGAGATGGCGCAGGTGCAGTCGTTCCTGAACCGCTTATGGACATTCGAGAGCAACGGCAAACAGTGGTTCGACCCGGACGTGAGCGTGATCTATCCGGATCGCATTCGCCGCCGTCCGCCGGGAACCACCTCGAAAGGGCTGGGTGCGCACACCGATTCCGGCGCGCTGGAGCGCTGGCTGCTGCCGGCCTATCAGCAGGTGTTCGCCCGCGTGTTTGACGGCAACGTCGATAAATACGACCCGTGGAACGCCGCGCACCGCACTGAAGTGGAAGAGTACACCGTGGATAACACCACCAAATGCTCGGTGTTCCGCACCTTCCAGGGCTGGACGGCGCTGTCGGATATGATCCCCGGACAGGGCTTGCTGCACGTCGTACCCATCCCGGAAGCGATGGCATACATTCTGCTGCGTCCGCTGCTGGACGACGTGCCGGAAGACGAGCTGTGCGGCGTCGCGCCGGGGCGCGTGCTGCCGGTTTCCGAGAAGTGGCACCCGCTGCTCATCGAAGCGTTAAGCAGCATTCCGGCGCTGGACGCGGGCGATTCGGTGTGGTGGCACTGCGATGTGATCCACTCCGTTGCACCGGTTGAAAACCAGCAGGGCTGGGGCAACGTGATGTACATTCCTGCCGCGCCGATGTGCGAGAAAAACCTCGCCTATGCGAAGAAGGTCAAGGAAGCGCTGGAAACCGGCGCGTCGCCGGGGGATTTCCCGCGCGAAGATTATGAAAAGAGCTGGCAGGACCGCTTTACCGTGGCCGACCTGAACATCCACGGCAAGCGCGCGCTGGGCATGGCCTAACTGTCATACAGCCCCTCCCTCTCAACGGCGGTGCGTCGTTTCCCCTGACGTATCCGCCGGACCGACTCCCGCACGGTCAGCGTGCCGTTAAGCAGCAACGTCCCCACCGGCGCGTCCGGGCGCATCAGCCGCTGCTGAAGCATATGCACCGCTTCCGTTCCCAGCTCATCGCGCGGGACATGCACTGCCGTTAGGGGCACATCCTGAATCGCCGCCAGATTAAACCCGTCAATGCTCATCACCGAGACGTCCTGCGGCACGCGCAGACCGTGGTTTTGTAGGGCGCTGATGGTGCCCGCCGCCATAAAGTCGCCGCCGACCAGAAAGGCGGTCGGCAAATCCTTGCCCTGCATTTCGCTGAGCCAGCCGCTGACCATATGTTCCGTTTCGCGCGCGCTGAAGCTCGGCACCACCAGCAGATCGCGTTTGTCGTTGAACGTCAGGTTGTGGGATTGCCACGCATCGCGGATCCCCGACAGGCGCTGCTCCATGGTGTAGCGCCGCAGGCAGAGCACCGTCATCACCTCGCGGTGCCCCATCTCGAACAGGTATTCCGCCGCCCGCTCGCCAATGGCGCGATGATCCGGCGCGACGGCCGGCAGGCGCATATGGCGGTCGCGGCAGTTGATCAGCATGCAGGGTTTACCAACATCCACCGCCAGATCGTGGATATGCGGATCGTCGATACCGAGCAGAATGGCGGCCTGCGTATCCGGCTCGTTCATGCGCGCCAGAAAAAGCTGCGCGTCGCTGTCGTTCTCTTCCAGCGCGCAGTAGCGTAACCGCACTTCGTGGGAAGCCAGCCCTTTCCCCACGCTCTGGATCACGCGGTAGTAAAAGATGTCGGACCGCTCGTCAAAGGCGCGCTGGGGGGCAAAAACCACCAGGCTATTGAGCAGCAACCGCCCCGCCGCCATACCTTCCATCACGCCCAGCTCCCGCGCGCACGCCAGCACCTTTGCGCGCGCTTTTTCGCTGGTGTTTGCTTTGCCCGCCAGCACCCGCGACACGGTGCTGATGGAGAGCTGCGTTCGGGCGGCAATTTCGGTGATTTTTAGCCTTTTGTCCATTTTGTGATCTGGCTCCATTTGCGAAATGAAAAAATTTTCATAGCGTATTCGTCAGGCAATAACTGGCATAAAAGCCATCATGCCAGAGGGTAGAGGCCAGTTATGAGAAATTTTGCACAAAATCCACTATTTCCCGCTCATTTTCTCCCTTAAGGTGAACTTGTCACACAACTTCCATACTAGTTGTATAGCAACTTAAGCATTCTAAACGGATAGAAATCAAAGACATAAAAATCTGTGTGACACCTGAACCTCCGTCCCTTAGCGTCCGTCTTGTGGAGAGTAAAATGAGTCAGGACATCAATAATACCGTTGCGACAAGCAAGACCCGTCGCGTCATCAAGAACCTGCGCTGGTACGTGCTGGTGCTGTTCTTACTTGGCGTCACCGTTAACTACATCACCCGAAACTCACTCGGGATCCTCGCCCCGGAACTGAAAGAGAGCCTCGGGATCACCACCGAGCAGTACTCCTGGATCGTCGGCGCGTTTCAGATCGCCTACACCATTTTCCAGCCCCTGTGCGGCTGGCTGATCGACGTGATTGGCCTGAAGATTGGCTTCATGGTCTGCGCCGGGGTGTGGGCGCTGATGTGTATTTTCCACGCGGGTGCCGGAAGCTGGCTGCACCTCGCTATTCTGCGCTTCTTTATGGGCGCATCTGAGGCCGCCGCTACCCCGGCGAATGCCAAAACCATCGGCGAATGGTTCCCGAAATCAGAACGTCCCGTTGCCGCCGGCTGGGCGGGCGTGGGCTTCTCCATCGGCGCGATGCTGGCTCCGCCTATCATCTACTTCGCTCACGCCTCGTTTGGCTGGCAGGGCGCGTTTATGTTCACCGGCGTGCTGGCGCTGCTGTGGGTGATCCTGTGGTGGGCGTTCTACCACAACCCGGAGCAGCACCCGAACCTGAGCAAGGACGAGCTGGCGTTTATCAAGCAGGATAACGAACCGCCTGCGGTCAAACTGCCTTTCCTGACCGCGCTGAAAACCGTCTCAAAAAACAAGCGTTTCTACGGTATCGCCATCCCGGCCTTTATGGCGGAGCCGGCCTGGGCGGTGCTGAGCTTCTGGGTGCCGCTGTACCTCGCCAAAGAGCACGGCATGGACCTGAAGCAAATCGCGATGTTTGCCTGGCTGCCGTTCCTCGCCGCCGATCTCGGCAGCGTGGCGAGCGGTTACCTCACGCGTCTCTATACCCGCCTGTTCGGCTGCTCCCGCGTGAACTCGGTCGTTGCCAGTTCCGTGACCGGTGCGTTCCTGATGATTTCTTTGGGCATCGTGGCCATTACCCGCGACCCGTATATCACCATCGTGCTGATCTCCATCGGCGGTTTCGGGCACCAGATCATCTCCTGCATGCTCAGCGCCCTGGTCGTGGAGTCGTTCGACAAAGGCCAGATGGCGACGGTCAACGGCATGCGCGGCTCGGCGGCGTGGATCGCCAGCTTCCTGTTCTCTCTGTTAATCGGCGTGACCGCCGACAAAATCGGCTTTAACCCGCTCTTTATTGCCATGGGCTTCTTTGACCTGATTGGCGCTGTCTTCCTGGTAGCATTTATTGCTGAACGTCGCGCCAAGCGCGCCTGATAGTGGATGTATTGCATATGAAAACCCTGAAAAACTGGACCGTAGATAAGCAGTCGGCAAACCATCTGGAACTGCTGGTCGATAACCAGCACCGCCTGTGCCTGTATGTGCTGGAAGAGAACCTGTTCCGTGTGCTGATCAAACGCAAAGGCGAGCTGGCGCTGGACCGCACCTGGAGCATCGCCCCGGAAAAAGACGTGCCGTGGGAAGGTCGCTGCCGTGACGACTTAAGCGGTTTCACCTGCCCGGCATGGACGCTGGCGCAGCAGGACGATACGTTAACCGTGGCAACCGAACGGCTGCGCGTGACCGTGCACCAGCCGCTGTGGCTGGAGTGGCACTACCGCAATGACGCGGGCGAGTGGCAGCCGCTGGTCAATGACCGTCCGACCAGTGCTTACCTGCTAAACGCCCACGGTGACGGCGTGGCGCACTACCTGAGCCGCCGCAAGGATGAGCGTTTTTACGGTCTGGGTGAGAAAGCGGGCGATCTGCAGCGCAACGGCAAACGCTATGAGATGCGCAACCTCGATGCAATGGGCTATAACGCTGCCAGCACCGACCCGCTGTACAAGCATATTCCGTTCACCCTCACCCGCCGCGACGACGTGAGCTACGGCCTGTTCTACGACAACCTGAGCAGCTGCTGGCTGGATCTGGGCAACGAGATAGACAACTACCACACCGCCTACCGCCGCTGGCAGGCGGAAGCGGGCGATATCGATTACTACATCTTTACCGGCAAGCGCGTGCTGGACGTCACTAAGGCCTTCGTGCGCCTGACCGGAAAAACGCTGTTCGGGCCAAAATGGAGCCTGGGCTACAGCGGCTCGACCATGCACTACACCGACGCGCCGGACGCGCAAAACCAGCTGATGAACTTCATCCGCCTGTGTGAAGAACACGCCATTCCGTGCGACTCGTTCCAGCTCTCTTCCGGTTATACCTCGATCAACGGCAAGCGCTACGTCTTTAACTGGAACCATGACAAGGTGCCGCAGCCGAAGGTGATGAGCCAGGCGTTCCACGACGCGGGGCTGAAGCTGGCGGCAAACATCAAGCCGTGCCTGCTGCAGGACCATCCGCGCTATAGCGAAGTGGCGGAGAGCGGCCTGTTCATTCGCGATTCAGAAACCGATGCACCAGAACGTTCCAGCTTCTGGGATGACGAAGGCTCGCACCTCGACTTTACCAACCCGCAGACGGTGCAGTGGTGGCAGAACGGCGTCACCACGCAGCTGCTGGAGATGGGCATCGACTCTACCTGGAACGACAACAACGAATATGAAGTGTGGGACGGAGAAGCTCGCTGTTACGGCTTCGGCAAGGAGATCGCCATCAAGCATATTCGCCCAGTGATGCCGCTGCTGATGATGCGCGCCTCGCTGGAAGCGCAGCAGCGCTTTGCCCCGGAGAAGCGCCCGTATCTGATCTCCCGCTCCGGCTGCGCCGGGATGCAGCGCTACGTTCAGACCTGGAGCGGTGATAACCGCACCAGCTGGCAGACTCTGCGCTATAACATCCGCATGGGGCTGGGCATGAGCCTGTCCGGGCTGTTCAACGTCGGTCACGACGTGGGCGGTTTCTCCGGCGACAAGCCGGACGCCGAGCTGTTCGTGCGCTGGGTGCAGAACGGCGTGATGCATCCGCGCTTTACCATTCACTCGTGGAATGATGATTGCACAGTAAATGAGCCGTGGATGTACCCGGGCGTGACCCCTGCCATTCGCGGTGCGATTGAGCTGCGCTACCGCCTGCTGCCGTATCTCTACACCCTGCTCTGGCAGGCGCACGCCGACGACGAGCCGATGCTGCGCCCGACCTTCCTCGACCACGAGCACGATGCGCAGACGTTTGAGGAGTGCGATGACTTCCTGCTGGGCCGCGATCTGCTGGTCGCCAGCGTCGTCGAAGCCGGGCAGCGCGAGCGCCGCGTCTGGCTGCCGGATAACGAAACCGGCTGGTACGATTTTTACACCCACGCGTGGTATGCGGGCGGCCAGTCGATTGTTCTCGACGCGCCGCTGGAAAAACTACCGCTGCTGGTGCGCGCCGGTGCCGGCCTGCCGCTCAGCGAGCGTATCACCCACGTATCCGCAGAAAAAGACGACACCCGCGAGCTGAAGCTGTTCCCGGTGAAGGGCGTCGGGACTACCTCTGGCATGCTGTTTGAAGATGACGGAGAAAGCTGGGGCTACCAGAACGGCAATGCGCTGTGGGTGGACTGGGAAATGGTGTGCGACGGCGCAACCATTAACCTGAAGGTCAACGCGCGCGGGGATTATCGTCCGGCGTGGAAAGTGCTGAAGGTGTCGTTACCGGCGGGGGAAAAACGTAAGCTGCTGGTGAATGGGATTGAAGGGAGCGAGTGGGTGCTGTAGTGCGGCCTGATGCCCTCACCCTAACCCTCTCCCACGGGGAGAGGGAACAGAACGTAGGCCGGGTAAGGCGAAGCCGCCACCCGGCTTTTTTTTAGTTCTCGATACCTTTGCTGCGCAGGTAGTCTTCGTAGTTTCCGGTGAAGTCCACCACGCGCTCTGGCGTAATTTCAATTACGCGGGTCGCCAGCGAGCTGACGAACTCACGGTCGTGAGAGACGAAGATCAGGGTACCCTGATACATCTCCAGCGCCATGTTCAGCGATTCAATGGATTCCATATCCAGGTGGTTAGTCGGTTCGTCCATCACCAGGATGTTTGGTTTTTCCATCATCAGCTTGCCGAACAGCATGCGGCCTTTTTCACCACCGGAGAGTACTTTAGCTGGCTTTTTGATGTCGTCCTGGCTGAACAGCAGACGGCCCAGGATGCTGCGCACCGCCTGCTCGTCGTCGCCTTCCTGCTTCCACTGGCTCATCCAGTCGAACACCGTCAGATCGTTTTCGAACTCATACTCGTGATCCTGCGCGTAGTAACCGATCTGCGCGTTTTCAGACCACTTCACGGTGCCGTTGTCCGGCTGCAGTTCGCCCACCAGGGTTTTCAGCATGGTGGATTTACCCACGCCGTTGGCGCCCAGAATGGCAATCTTCTCGCCCACTTCCAGCAGCAGGTTGAATTTTTTAAACAGCGGGCCGTTCTCAAAACCTTTTGCCAGGGCTTCCACTTCCAGCGCGTTACGGAACAGTTTCTTGTCCTGCTCGAAGCGGATGAACGGGTTCTGACGGCTGGAGGCTTTAACTTCGTCGAGCTTGATTTTGTCGATCTGACGCGCACGCGAGGTCGCCTGACGCGATTTAGAGGCGTTGGCGCTGAAGCGGCTGACGAAGGACTGCAGGTCAGCAATCTGTGCTTTCTTCTTGGCGTTGTCGGCCAGCAGACGCTCGCGCGCCTGGGTGGCCGCCGTCATGTATTCGTCGTAGTTGCCCGGGTAAACGCGCAGCTCGCCGTAGTCCAGATCCGCCATGTGCGTACAGACCATGTTCAGGAAGTGACGGTCGTGCGAAATGATGATCATGGTGCTGTCGCGATCGTTCAACGTCTGCTCCAGCCAGCGGATGGTGTCGATGTCCAGGTTGTTCGTCGGTTCATCGAGCAGCAGAATGTCCGGGTTAGAGAACAGCGCCTGCGCCAGCAGGACACGCAGCTTCCAGCCTGGCGCAACTTCGCTCATCGGGCCGTAATGCTGTTCAACGGGAATGCCTACGCCCAGCAGCAGCTCGCCCGCGCGCGCTTCCGCAGAGTAACCGTCCATCTCGCCGTACTGCGTTTCCAGATCGGCCACTTTATAGCCGTCTTCTTCGCTCATTTCAGCCAGGGCGTAAATGCGATCGCGCTCCTGCTTCACTTCCCACAGCTCCGCGTGCCCCATGATCACCGTATCAAGTACGGTGAATTCTTCGAAGGCGAACTGATCCTGACGCAGCTTACCGATGCGCTCGTTAGGATCGAGCGAAACGTTGCCGAGCGTCGGCTCCAGGTCACCGCCGAGGATCTTCATAAAGGTGGATTTACCGCTACCGTTGGCACCAATGAGGCCGTAACGGTTGCCGCCGCCAAATTTGACGGAAATGTTTTCGAACAGCGGCTTACTGCCAAACTGCATAGTGACGTTGCTGGTAACTAACACGGGGAGATTCCTGCGAAAAGTGTGATAAACACGGCATTATGCCACAATTCCGAATTGAGATCCCGTGTTGCGGCAATCCACTAAACTTTAACAAAATCGAAAAAAATGTGATTTCGTACACATCTGAATTCCCTGTTAGCGGGAATGCACATATAATGCGCTCCCATCACAGATTCAGACTTATCAACTCATCGCCTGAATGGCTTAGATACCTCGCACAACATGAACATGAAATTAACAACGCTTTTTGCGGCGGCGTTAGCCGTAGTAGGTTTTTGTAAGACCGCTTCTGCGGTGACGTATCCGCTGCCGACCGACGGTAGCCGTCTGGTGGGACAAAACCAGGTGGTCACCGTTCCGGAAGGTAACTCTCAGCCACTCGAGTATTTCGCTGCGCAGTACCAGCTGGGCCTGTCTAACATGCTGGAAGCGAACCCGGGCGTAGACCCGTATCTGCCGAAAGCGGGTACCGTGCTGAATATTCCTCAGCAGCTGATCCTGCCGGATACCGTTCACGAAGGTATCGTGATTAACAGCGCGGAAATGCGTCTGTATTACTATCCGAAAGGCACCAACACCGTTATCGTGCTGCCAATCGGTATCGGCCAGTTGGGTAAAGACACCCCAATGAACTGGACCACCAAAGTTGAGCGTAAGAAAGCGGGCCCAACCTGGACGCCGACGGCCAAAATGCACGCGGAATACATCGCTGCAGGCGAACCGCTGCCAGCCGTTGTGCCGGCAGGCCCGGATAACCCAATGGGTCTGTACGCGCTCTACATTGGCCGCCTGTACGCCATTCACGGTACTAACGCCAACTTCGGTATCGGCCTGCGCGTGAGCCACGGCTGCGTGCGTCTGCGTAACGAAGACATCAAGTTCCTGTTCGAAAACGTGCCGGTCGGTACGCGTGTGCAGTTCATCAACGAACCGGTGAAAGCGACGTCTGAGCCAGACGGCAGCCGCTACATCGAAGTGCACAACCCGCTGTCTACCAGCGAAGATCAGATCAACAACAACGAAGTCGTACCAGTTACGCTGAACAGCGCGGTGCAGGCTGTAACCTCTCAGCCAGACGTGGAAACGGCGATTATCGATCAGGCTGTGCAGAACCGCTCCGGTATGCCGGTGCGTTTGAACTGATCAATCTCAAGCACTAAAGTATCTTATAAGACCCCAAATCATCGGGGTCTTATTACTCCGCAATACCCACCACGCTCATCCTTTCGGAACAGCAATTAATGCTGTAAGTCCCATTCTTGCCATTTTCTGCTAAGTTAGCGGGGTTACATCTAATCCTCTAAGTGTTATGATGCGCCTACCTATAAAATCAGTATTATCTGTATTTATAGGGTCTTTTTATTTCCTGGAGCACACTTAGTTCGATGATCAGCATTAACTTAACAACAACAAAATCGCGCCTTTATCTCTGTTCGCAAACAGTGTGGTCACTGGCGAACCAGAGTAAGAAGGTCGATCAAATTGTTGTGTGGGTCTCCAGCACACCTTATCTCAGTGACGAAGGCATCACTGACGAGCCTGAATGGGTGCAGAAAATTCGCCAGACGGGTACAAACCTGATTTTTAAATGGGTTAAAAATACCGGGCCTTATCGTAAATTGTTTCCGGCGCTACAAGCTGCAACCGAAGACGACATTCTGATTTATGCCGACGATGACGCCATTTATAATGAAATCTGGGCAGAAACCCTGCTGGATGATTTTTACCGTCACAATCAGGAATATGTGGTTGCTGCGCGCGTGCGTGAAACAGTAAAGAAGAAGAAAGAACTTCTTGATACCTATCGTAATTTTCCTCTTATCACCGTGCCAAAAGTTGTTGAGCAAAACTATATCATCACCGGTCTCGGTGGCGTTGTGCTCAAGAAAAATATGATTCCGGAGTATTTCCATTTTAACGAGGATTTTATTAAGGTCTGTCCTCGCGCAGATGATATTTGGATCAGCAAACTGATTCAGCTCACCAAAACACCAGTTTATGTTTCTGCACAGAGTATTCGTTTTGTTCATGAGATAATCCATGACTATGGATTATCTCGCGACAATACCAGCAAAATAAAACGCTCCTGGCTTCAAAAAATCCGCTTTACATTGAAGCCTGGTCAAATCCAGCATCTGTGTCAGAACGATCTTTACATAAAAGACACGGACAGCTATTTCGAGTCGTGCGCCTGAAAACCTGATTATCCGTTATTCACGATAACGATCCCGCCGTGGTCGTAACGATAGTGACAGTGCGCATACTCCAGCGGTGTGCCATCCTCCAGATAGATCACCTGCTCGACCTCCAGCACCGGGTCGCTCTCTGCACAGACCAGATGCTGCATGTCCAGCGCACTCGGCTTTAATGCCCGCACCACCCGGTACGACCCCATAATTTTCAGCCCCAGCGTCTCCTGGAGATACTGGAACACCGAACCTTCAAGATGGCTTTTCGTCAGCCCGGGCACCAGATTCATCGGCATTACCGTTGAATCAAGCGACATGGGTTCACCGTTGAGCAAACGCAGACGGATAAAGTCATACACGGGCGCATCGGCGTTAATCATCAGCGACGCCTGTTCTTTCTCGTTCGGGAAGCGCAGCTCAAAATGGACCACCTGGCTGGTTACCTTACCCAGGTGTTCCCAGGTTTTAGTGGCGCCAAAGTAGTCGCTGCCGGAAAGATCCCACTGCGAGAGCTGGAGAAAATTTTTGCGGATGAACGTCCCCTGCCCCTGGCGGGTGTAGACCAGGCCTTCGACGATCAGCTGGCGCATGGCCTGCTGAATGGTCATCCGGCTGGAGTTGAACTCCGCCGCCAGCGCAAACTGGTCCGGCAGCGGTTCGTTGGCGGCGTACTGCTGGCTGATGATGCGTTTCTTAATTTCCCGCGCTATGGTGATGTACTTCGCCGCCATCGTCCTTCCTTCTAGTTAGTTTTCTATCCCGCTGTTTTTTAACGCCACTCTCTCGGCAATCTTGAGGAAAGGCAGGTAGAAGAATACACCAAATACGATGATTGCCAACTGCACCACCACCGCCCGCCAGTCCCCCGCCGTGGCCAGCCAGGCGCTCAGAATTGGCGGCGTGGTCCACGGGATCATTACCACGCAGCGCGACATTAACCCCAGCGTGGTACAGAGCCAGGCGAAGTAAATGCCGATGGCGGGCAGCAGCACGAACGGGATCATCAGCGGCAGGTTAAACACAATCGGCAGGCCGAAGATCACCGGCTCGTTGATGTTGAATAAGCCCGGTGCCAGCGACAGACGCGCCACCTGCTTCGCCGACTTTTGTCGGGAAAAGATAAAGATGGCGATCAGCAGCGAGATAGTGCTGCCCGTGCCGCCCACCATGCCAAACGTCGGCACGAAGATGTTGTTGATGATGTGCGGGATCGGCTGGCCGTTGGCAAAGGCCAGCATGTTCTCGTTGGTGTTAATCAGCAGGAACGGCTCCAGCACCACGCTGTTCACCACCGACTGGTGAATACCCAGCGTGAACAGGAAGTTACCAAAGCTGTAGATGAAAATCGTCCCCGGCAGGCTGGTGTTGATCAGCCGCAGGGGCTGCTGGATAAAGGTCGTAATAAGATGGATCAGGTCCGTATGCAGCACGTTTGCCAGTATGGCCGCAAGCACCGCAAACAGGGAGAGCGTGAGAATGGTCGGGATCAGCGCGGTAAAGGATTTGCTCACCGCCGGCGGCACGTTTTCCCCGAGGGAAATGTGCAACGCCTTCAGCCGCGAAATGGCGATAAACACTTCCGTGGAGAGCAGGCCAATCAGCACGCCGGCAAAAATCCCGGTGGAGCCAATATTGGCGAACGTCAGCACCTGGGTGACGTTCACCGCGGTATTGCCGCCGACGGGCGTAACCTGAAGGCGCATCGGCATCATGATAATAAAGCTACTGACGGCGATAACCACTGCCGAGACCGGATTGTCGAAATCTTTGTTGCGCGCCAGCGACCAGGCAATCATCGGCGCCAGCAGCAGCGCGGCGATGTTCAGCGTCCCGTTGATAATCGCCTCGCCCCACACCTTGAAGTGCGCGAGCGTGTCGCCGTCAAAAATCCACGGGAATACCACGTTGTTCACCAGCACCGCCAGACCGGCGAGGATGAAAATCGGCATCACCGTGGCGAAGGCGTCGCGCAGGGAGCGCAGGTGCACCTGGTTTGCCAGGCGCGCCGAGAACTCTACAAATTTGTCGACAAAGGACTGCATATGCGGTGTTATTTTTGTTTCAGACATAGCGGATAGTTCCCATCAATCAGTCACAAAAACGGCCCGGCAGCGTACGGCTTACATCTCGCGTCCGTTGGTATGGATAACCTTTTTTAACCACGCGTAGCTCTTCTTCGGCACGCGCTTCAGGTCTTTCAGGTCGTGGTTTTCACGGTTGACATAGACCACGCCGTAGCGTTTACGCATGTCGCCCTGGGAGCTAAGAATGTCGATCAGGCCCCAGCCGAGGTAGCCGATCACCTCTGCTCCGTCTTCGAACATTGCCGCTTTCATCGCCTCGATATGCGCCCGGTGGTAGTCAATGCGGTAGGTATCCTCAATCGGGTTTATACCGTCCCAGGACTCAATCACCCCAATGCCGTTTTCGATCGGGAATACCGGCAGGCGCCAGTCGTTGGCGTAGCGGGTAATGATGGTGCGAAAACCGAGCGGATCGATCTGCCAGTTCCACTCGGTGGCCTTCAGGTACGGGTTATTTTTCTCGCCGTGCAGCAGGTAATAATTCACCGGCGTGCCCTCCGGGATCGCATCGCTGTCCAGCGTTTTACTGGCGTAATAGCTGAAGGCCATATAGTCGTTCTTTGTACGGGCGAACAGCGCCAGGTCCTCAGCGCGGTAGATATCGCCAAAACCTTCCTGCTCCACCACCGCCATCACCGCCGGGCTGTAGCCCTGCCCGGCAAAGACGCGCAGCAGGTTCTGGTTGAGGAACTCGTCGTACTGCTGGGCGCAGAAGATATCGCGCGGTTTGCAGGTAGCCGGGTAAATCAGCTGGTGCGCCAGCATGCCGCCCATCAGCTGGCCCGGTTTAGTCTGGTGCAGGTATTCGGTCAGCGACATGTGCGCCACCATGGTGTGATGCTGCAGCTCGTACAGCTCGCGCAGGGTTTTCTCGCCTTTCATGTAGCCGGAAATGCGGAACGCTTCCGGCATATGGAAAATGTTTTGCTCGTTGAAGGTCAGCCAGTACTTCACGCGGTCGCCATAGCAGTCGATCATCTTTTTGCCGTAGCGGATAAAGGCGTCCATTACCCGGCGTTCATTGAAGCCGTTGTACTCCTGCGCCAGCGCCAGCGGCATATCGAAGTGGTAGAGACAAACCATCGGCTCAATGCCGCGAGCGATCAGATCGTCGATAAAACGGTCATAAAACGCGATGCCCTCGTCGTTAAACTCGCCGTCACCCTGCGGGCAGACGCGGCTCCACGAGATCTGAAAGCGGTAGCAGTTAATGCCCAGATCCTGCATCAGATCGAAATCTTCCCGGTAGCGGTGGTAGGAGTCGGTGGCGACTTTCCAGTCGGAGATGTTCTCCCCGGCCTCCCGTATGTCATACACCGACATCCCCTTCCCGCCCTCATTCCAGGCACCTTCCGTCTGCATGCTGGATACCGAGTTGCCCCATAAAAAGTTGGCCGGCAGCTGATTGTTCATGTTCTCTCCCTATATGACTAGTCATTTAAAATTTCATGACTAGTCATATAGGCGAAGATGAAAAGACGATCAAAGAGGAGGATCGTTTTTTGTGAGATGGGTTGAAATAATGACCAGGGAAAGCAGCCCCGGTAAGCGAAGCGCCACCGGGGAGGAAGAGATATTACTGTGCGAGCTGATTGCGGCGATATTCACCCTGCCGCTCCAGCATCCAGCCCGGATATTCGCGCGGCAGCGCGCTAACCGCATCAAGTTGCTTAAGCTCGTCTTCGCTCAAGCGGATCCCGGTCGCGGCGATATTGTCGTCCAGCTGATCGATACGTTTGGCACCGATAATGACGCTGGTCACCGCTTTCTGGTGCAGCAGCCACGCCAGCGCGATTTGCGCCACGGAGACGCCTTTCTGCTCGGCAATGGTGCGCATCACGTCCACGCAGTCGAAGGCGCGCGCTTTATCCACCGGCGGGAAGTCAAACTCCAGACGGCGACAACCGGCTTCACCCTGCCCGTCGCGGCTATATTTTCCGCTCAGCAGACCGCCCGCCAGCGGGCTCCAGACCATCAGCCCGACGCCTTCGCTCTGCATCATCGGCACCAGCTCGCGCTCAAGATCGCGTCCGGCGATGGTGTAATACGCCTGGAGCGATGCGAAACGCGCCAGCCCGAGGCGTTCAGAAATACCAAGCGCTTTGGCAATCTGCCACGCCGCCCAGTTCGAAACGCCGATGTAGCGCACGTGGCCGTGCTGCACCAGGTTATCCAGGGCATAAAGCGTCTCTTCGATCGGCGTGGCGGGGTCAAAACCGTGAAGCTGGTAGAGATCGATATGATCGAGCTGCAGGCGGCGCAGGCTCTCCTTTACGCTGCTGATAATGTGATAGCGCGAGCTGCCGCGCGAGTTCACCCCTGCCGTTCCGGTTTCGCCGAACACTTTGGTGGCGACGACCACGTTCTCGCGCGGAACGTTCAGGTTTTTCAGCGCCTGCCCGAGGATCGCCTCCGAACGGCCTTCCGAGTAGACGTCGGCGGTGTCGATAAAGTTGATGCCCGCGTCCAGCGCGCGGCCCACCAGCTGCTCGGCTTCATTTTGCTGGAGCTGGCCAATCTTGCCCCACATGCCGCCTTCACCGCCAAACGTCATGGTGCCGAGGCACAGTTCAGAAACAAACAGTCCGGTATTGCCCAGTTTTTGATAACGCATAACGCTTTCCTCGCATGTCGATTGGGTGTCTGTTAGTTATACCCGCCGCTCAGCCATCGCGAATGTGGCGTTCCTGTCCGTTTCTTGCCCAATCCTCTGAAAATTTATCCGCGCGGGGCGTCGCCAAAGACGCTGTAGTCCGGTAACTGCACCTGCTGATACGGCTCCCAGCCGCCGCCAAGCGCTTTATAGAGCGCGACCAGGTCGAGCGCGCTTTGCACCTGAGCCTGCGCGCGCTGCTGCTCGGCCTGCGCCAGCTGCCGCTGGGCGTCCAGCACGTCGATAAAGCTGGCGATGCCCTGCCGGTAGCTGTCGCTCGCCAGGTCAAACGCGTTTTGCAGCGCGTCGATGGTTTTCGCCAGCCCCGCTTCACGCTGCTGGTCGGTGCGATAGCTGACCAGCGCGTTTTCCACATCGCCGAGCGCTGTCAGCACCGTCTGTCGATAGTCCAGCACCGCCGCCCCCTGCTGCGCCCGCGCGACCTTCACGCTGGAGACCAGTCGTCCGCCCTGGAAGATGGGAATAGAGACCTGCGGGCCAAAGCTGTAGAAGTGGCTGCTCCAGTCGGTGAGCCAGTTGGTTTCGCTGTTTCGCAGGCCAAACTGCCCGGAAAGGGTAAAGCTCGGGAACAGCTCCGCCACCGAAACGCCGATTTGCGCCGTGGCGGCATGCAGATTCGCCTCCGCTTCGCGAACGTCAGGTCGGCGGCGCGCCAGCGTCGACGGAATGCCCGTTTGCACGATATCCGGCAGGGCTGGCATCGGCTGCACGCTTTGCAATTCCGCATCCAGCGCGCCCGGCGGTTTGCCGAGCAGGATCGCCAGGCCGTTCATCGCCTGGCGCTCCTGTGCCTGATATTGCGGCAGCTGTGCTTCGAGATTGCCCAGCTGCGCCCGGGCATTTTCCACGTCCATCTGCGGAGACAGCCCGCCGCGCTGGCGGCTTTCGGTCAGATCCAGCGTCTGCTGGGCGCTTTTTATCTGGGTGTTCAGCGTGGCGATAATGCTCTGTGCCCCGCGCAGCTGCAGCCACGCGCGCGCCACTTCCGCTTCCAGCGACACCAGGGCGTCGTTACGCTGCTCTATCGCCGCCTTCTGCTGCGCTTCTGCCGCCTCCACCTGCCGGCGCACCTTGCCCCACAGGTCGATTTCCCACTGGGCGTCGAAGCTGCCCTGGTAAAGGTTAATCGGCTGCGTCAGCGGCCCCAGCGCGCCTTTCAAATTAGGATCGATGCTATCCACCTGGTCGTATACGCCGTGGGATTTCAGCTCCCCTTCCAGGCCGAGCTGCTGGCGTGTCGCCTGCAGATTGCCATTCACCGACGGGTAAAACGCCCCTCCCGCCTGGTTAATCTGTTCGCGCGCTCCCGCGATGCGCAGCACCGTTTGCTGCAGCGTCAGGTTTCCGGCAATGGCGCGCTCAACCAGGCTGTCGAGCTGCGGCGAGCCGAAGGTTTTCCACCAGCGCGGGTTGGTCGCGGCGGAGGTGGTTTGTGATTTCACCGCGCTGTCGCCCTTATCGTTCCAGTGCGTAACGGCGGGCGGCGCGGGCTGCTGGTAATCCGGCCCGACGGCACAGCCCGCCAGCAGCATCATTATCATCAGAGGGTGTAAACGTCTGTGTATCATCAGTGTGCTCCTGCACTCCCCTCGCTCTTAACCGGCGAGAGCAACAAACAAAACGGAATCAATAGCAAGGCCACCGCGCTCAGAATGGTGAAGACGTCGATGTAGGCCAGGAAGCGCGACTGCTCAATCATGGTCTGGTACATGCGTCCGGTGGCAATCCCGGTGGGGTCCCCTACCTGGGTGGTGAAGTTCTGGATTGCCTGGGCGCTTTCGCGTATCGCCTGCTGAAACTGCTCGTTAAACGGCGAGGCGTGGTACGCAAGGTGCGCGCTGTGCGCCTGCGAGCGCTCGGTAATCGCCGCCGTCGACAGCGAAATCCCAACCGAACCCGCAACGTTACGGAACATGGTGAACAGCGCTGCGGCATCGGCGTTCAGCCGCCTTGGAATCGAAATAAAGGCAATGGTGGTCAGCGGCACAAACAGGAACCCCAGCCCTATCGACTGGGCGCTGCGGAACAGCACCAGGGTTTCGAAGTCAATATCCGGGGTCAGCGTGCGCGACCAGAAGAACGACACCGCCAGACAGGTAAAGCCAAAGGCAATAATCCAGCGCGTCTGCACCACCGGCATCAGCTTCAATACCAGCGGGATAGTTAAGACGATCAGCACCGCCCCGGGCGACAGCACCAGCCCGGACCAGGTAGCGGTGTAGCCCAAATCCTGCTGCGCCAGCTGCGGGATCACCACCGAGCTGCCGTACAAAATCATCGCCATCCCGGCCATCAGCAGGCTGGAGACGGCGAAGTTGCGGTCCTTCATGCAGTGCAAATCCACCACCGGCTTTTTGGCATACACCAGCCAGTAGATGGCGCCGATAATGCCGACAAGCGTCAACACGGCGAAGGTACGAATAAAGTTCGAGTAGAACCAGTCTTCATCTTCCCCGCGGTCAAGCATCACCTGCAGGCAGCCCAGCCCCAGCGCGATCAGGCCGATCCCCGTCCAGTCGATGGTCAGCTTCTCTTTTGATTTGCTCTCCCACGGCGGATCTTCCAGCAGCTGGTAGATCGCCAGCACCGTCACAATCCCCACCGGGATATTGATAAAGAACACCCAGCGCCAGGAGTAGTTATCCGTGATCCAGCCGCCCAGCGTCGGGCCAAGCACTGGCGCAACGATGATGGCGATGGACGACAGCCCAAAGGCTTTGCCCCTGTCTTCCGGCTTAAAGTAATCGAGTAAGACCGACTGCTGCGTGGGCTGAAGTCCGCCGCCAAAAAAACCCTGCATCACGCGGAACAGAATGATCTGCCACAGCTCGGTGGCGATCCCGCACAGGAACGAGCAGACGGTGAACATGACGATGCAGATCAGGAAGAACTGCTTGCGGCCGAACACCCGGCTCAGAAACGCCGAGATGGGCAGCACGATGCCGTTCGCGACCAGATAGCTGGTTAACACCCAGGTGGATTCGTCATAGCTGGACGAGAGTGAACCCGCCACGTGGGGCAACGCAACGTTGACGATGGTGGTGTCGAGGATCTCCATAAACACCGCCAGGGTGACAACAATCGCCACCGCCCACGGATTGCTGGCGGGCTTCCAGCTGTCGTGGCTGTGATCCGTCATTCCACCGTCACCTTCGGTGCCACCGACAGCCCCAGCGGCAGCGGTTTGTTTGGATCCAGGCCTTTATCAATGACGATTTTGACCGGCACGCGCTGCACAATTTTAACGAAGTTGCCGGTGGCATTTTCTGCCGGGAAGGCGGAGAAGCGCGAACCGCTGCCCTGCTGGATACTGTCTACGTGGCCCTCAAGCTCCATATCCGGCCATGCGTCAACAGACACGGTGACCTTATCACCCGGCTTCATGCGCTCAAGCTGCGACTCTTTAAAGTTCGCCACCACCCACACGTTTGGAGAAACCAGCGAGAACAGCGCCGTTCCCGCCTGCACCAGCGTGCCGGGCTGCACGTTGCGTTTGGTGACGACGCCGTCGAACGGGGCGCGGACTTCGGTATAGGAGAGGTTAAGATTGGCGGTTTCCAGCTGGGCTTTAGCCTGATCGACCTGACGCTCGCGCGCTTCAACGTTGGTTTCCTGCTGGCGGATTTGCAGTTGAACCTGTTCCGCCACTTCCAGCTGCGCTTGGGCGCTGGCCAGCCCCGCCTGTGCGCTACGCAGCTGTGCGTTCGCGGAATCAATACTTTGCTGGGTGGTTGCGCGCGGGTCCACGCCGCGCTGGCGACGGTACTCTGCCTGGGCGTTCGCCAGATCGGCCTGCGCTTTCAGCACCTGCGCTTTGGCTTCGTCACGCTGTGCGGGATACTGGACTTTTGAGAGCGCCAGCTGCGCCTGGGCCTGGTGCAGCTGCGCGATGGCCAGCCCAAGCTGGGCCTGCGCCTGATCGCGCTGTGCGGTAGTATCTCGCGGATCGATGACCACCAGCAGATCGCCCTTTTTCACGCGCTGGTTATCGCGCACGCGCAGCTCGGTGACGTAGCCTGCCGTTTTGGGGGCGATGGTCACCACGTCGCCGTCGGTAAAGGCGTCGTCAGTCGTCTCTTCGTTACGGGTTAAAAACCACCAGACCAGCGCCACGACGACCATTACCACCACGACAATGCCGAGGATAATTAATGGTTTTTTGCCCGGGCGCTTACGCTCATTATTGTTTTTGTCCTGCTCGTCAGCAGGCGGATTTTGATCTTCAGCCATAGGTCAGCAACGGTCCTGTCAGTGAGCGGCATCACACTATGCCGTTCACTAAAGCTAGGACGTTGCTATACGTTTGCCAGGAAAAACTGACAAATTGCGCACTATATGAGAAGGAATATTCCGAAACCGATCGCCGCGGCCCATAACAGCATCGGGATCGACCAGAGATGAAAGCGCCACCAGATACGACGGTCGTTAGCCATGCGCAGGGCTATCAGGTTTGCCAGCGAACCGGGCAGCAGCCCAAACCCGCCGATGTTAACGGCCCAGGCCAGCAGCGTGTCCGGCGGAACATAGTTGAGCAGCAGAATGGTGGAAGGCACGTTGCTGATAACCTGAGACAGGCCAATTGCCGTCAGCCACAGTCCCGGCTGAGACAGCGTACTGACGCTGTGCAGCACGTTTTGCAGCACCGGAAGCTGGATAAGAAGATGCACATCAATAAACATCGCCATAAAGACCAGCAGAAGCGTCCAGTCCACGCTCACCAGCACGCGGCGCGCCAGCACGACAAACCCCGCCGCAACGAGCAGGACGCCCGCCAGCTCATACTTCAGCTCCAGCGCGAACAGAAAGACGATGTATAACGCAAGGCAGCTCCAGACCAGGCGAGGTTGCCACTGCGGGCCGGTTGTTCCGCTGTGGTACTGCAGTTTTTTATCCGGAAACGCAAACCAGCAGACCGCCAGCAGCGACAGCATCATCACCAGCGCCAGAGGGGCCATCTGCCAGGTAAAGGCGGCGAACGACAGCCCGGAACGTCCCCAGAGAAGGATATTTTGCGGGTTGCCGATAGGCGTTAACAGCGAGCCGGCGTTGACGGCCAGCGCTTCAAAGATGATCAAGCGGCTGACCGGGATCTCGCAAAGCTTACGCAGTGTGAGCGTGAGGGGCACGATGATAAACAGCGCCACATCGTTGGTCAGAAACGTCGACAGCACCGCGGCGGAGAACACCATAAACAGCGACAGCCTGCGCTCGGTGGCAAAGCGGCGCACCATTTTACGTCCCAGCACGTCAAAATAGCCGCTCAGCTCGACCCCTTTGGTGAGCATCATTAAGCCGCTCAGGGTAATGATGGTGCGCCAGTCAATGGCGGCAGGCCAGGCGCGCGGTGCAAACGGCACAAAGAGGCTTAATGCTGCGCCAATGAGTAATAAGAGATGGAAGAAACGATCGCGGGCCAGGGCCTGCAGTCCAGGGATTTTCATTCAGCGGAGGGACCATACTTAAGCGTAAATTCACGAAACTTCACCAGCGTCTCTTCACTGACGTGGTGCTCCATTCCTTCCGCATCCCGGCGGGCGATCTCCGGGCTGACGCCCAACACCAGTAAAAAATTCTCGACAAGCTGATGGCGCTCGCGGCTCTCCTGCGCGAGCTTCTCCCCTTCTGGCGTCAGAAAGACACCGCGCCAGGGGATCATTTCAATTAAGCCCACCGAGGCCAGACGTTTTAACATTTTAGCGACAGTCGGTTGCGAAACCCCCAGCCTGGCGGCCATATCGACCTGACGCGCTTCCCCGACCTCACGGATCAGATCGGAAATGAGCTCAACATAATCATCAATCAGTTCACGCCGGTGCGCTTCACGGACCTGGCGAAAACCTTCGACATGTTCTTCAACATTCACCAGTTGCGTCGTTTTCCTCATTGTTGGCTTACCTGCGCGACGGTTCATTGTACTTCCTCAGTGGGGTGACGCTTCCAGCGCCCGGTATCGAGAGCGCACATTGTAAACCATAGCTCTGCAAGCACAAAAAATTAACGAAATAGCCATAGCTATACAATATAGCCTGTGCTATATCTGTATGTAATGCAGTCACCCTTCACGGATCGAAGGGATCAAAAATCAGGAGGTCTTATGAACGAATTCAAGAGGTGTATGACCGTGTTTACCCACTCTCCCTTTAAAGTGCGCTTGATGCTGTTGAACATGCTGTGCGATATGTTTAACAACAAACCGCATCAGGACGACAAACCTTCCCACTAAGCGGCGTTGCGGTACGCCGCGTCATTTTCCCGTCACAATCTCGCTGTAAACTGGCTTCCAGCCGCCTTATTCCCGATCTTTTTTACGGATTTGCAGTCCCCTTCGCAAAACATCTGCTTAGCAACTGTTGATATTATTTACCGCTCGCACTATCTTCTTGCAGCCCTGCACAATTTGCGGCTCGCTGAAGCGGACCCTATTCCCTCTCCACGCACTGTCAGGCAGGTTATGACCCTTGACGCCAGGGTGAGCACATGGCGTTTTCATCCATGATAGTGACCTATGAATTTAACCCTGATAGATACCGTTGTGACCCGCAGTCGGGCCTTAAGCCCGTGGACGGGTTTTTACTTTTTGCAGTCATTGCTGATTAACTTTTCGCTGGGTTACCCCTTTAGTCTGCTCTACGCGGTGGCTTTCACCTGCGTGCTGCATGTGCTCTGGCGAGCCGCACCGCGCGTGCAAAAAGCAGTAATCGGGATCTGTTCGCTGGTTGCTGCGCTCTATTTCCCGTTTGGTCAGGCATACGGCTCGCCAAACTTTAATACCCTGCTGGCGCTGCACTCGACCAATATGGAAGAGTCGACGGAGATCCTGACTATTTTCCCGTGGTACAGCTACGTGGTCGGGCTCTTTATCTTCGCGTTGGGCGTTATCGCCATCCGCCGTCAGTCGGGCGAGAAAAAACCCTGGGGCAAGATCGAAATACTCTGTCTGGTGTTCAGCATTGCCGTGGCGTTTGTCGCCCCCATCCAGAATATTCCCTGGGACGGTAAGTTAAGGCTCATCAATATCGGCTATCCGGTTTTCCGCTTCGTGAAAGACGTTGTTGTAAATAATAAAGAGGTGCTCGACGAACAGGCGCGTATGGCTGAGCTTTCCAATATGAAAGACACCTGGAACGTGCTGGCCGTGAAGCCGAAATACCACACCTATGTGGTGGTGATTGGCGAAAGCGCACGTCGCGATGCAATGGGGGCGTTTGGCGGACACTGGGATAACACTCCGTTTGCCAACACGGTTAAAGGCACCCTGTTTACCGATTATGTCGCGGCCAGCGGCTCGACGCAGAAATCGCTCGGCCTGACGCTTAACCGCGTGGTGGATGGCAAACCGCAGTATCAGGATAATTTTGTGACCCTGGCAAACCGCGCGGGTTATCAGACATGGTGGTTCTCCAATCAGGGGCAGATTGGCGAATACGATACGGCCATCGCCAGCATTGCCAAGCGTGCTGACGAAGTGCAGTTCCTGAAGAGCGGCGACTTTGAAGCGGACAAAAATACCAAAGACGAAGCGCTGCTGAAAATGACGGCACAGGTGTTCGCCACCCCGCGCACCCAGCCTCAGCTGATTGTCCTGCACCTGATGGGGTCACACCCGCAGGCCTGCGACCGAACTGGCGGGAAGTATGCGGAGTTCGTTCAGTCTAAAGAGACCTCGTGCTATCTCTACACCATGACGCAAACAGACGACCTGCTCAGCAAGCTGTACGAACAGTTACGCAACACGGGCGAAAGCTTCTCCATGGTCTATTTCTCGGATCACGGGCTGGCGTTCAAAGAGCGCGGTAAAGAGGTGCAGTATCTGGCCCACGATGACAAGTTCCAGCAGAACTTCCAGGTGCCGTTTATGGTGCTGTCGAGTGACGATAAAACGCATCGCGTTATTAAAGCGCGTCGTTCAGCTAATGATTTCCTGCAGTTCTTCTCGCAGTGGACGGGGATTAAGGCCGAGCAGATAAAAAGTGCTTACCCGTTTGTCTCAAACAAGAAAGCGCCCCCAGTGTACGTTACCAACTTCAAGTTACAGAAAGTTGACTACAACCATCTGGGTACGGATATGTTTGATATTAAGAGTAAGTAAACTATGTCGACTCGTGCGGCCTGATGCCCTCACCCTGGCCCTCTCCCACGGGGAGAGGGAAAGAAGATAAAAAAAATCCGCCACATTGGGCGGATTTTTTATAGGCTCACCGAAGTGATTAGAAGCGGTAACCTACGCCCGCGATCCAGGTGCCAACGTCAACGTTGCGGATACGGCTCTGCTCATAAGAGAAGTCCAGAGCAACGTCCTGGATTGGGTTGAACTGCAGGCCTGCGCCATAGGAGAAGCCATAGTCGCTGTTGCTTGCAGTGCGGTTCAGACCTTCGTTTTCGGTCTGCTGGAATTTACCGTAGCCAACACCTACAACACCGTAGATGCTTGCCCAGTCATTCAGACGGTAAGCTGGACCAGCAGTGATACCGTAGTACTGGCCTTTGTTGTATGCGCCGTTTTCAGAACGATCTTTCTCGGTGTAGGTGAAAGAACCGATCACGCCCAGTGGGTTGTTATCCTGCTCGTAGCGATACTTCAGGTTGAAACCGTTAGCTTTGTTCATCACGCCCTGATAGTCGCTCTGAGCGTAACCACCAGTAACAGTAGAAGTAGCAGCTACAGCGGTACCTGCGGAAACAGCCAGTACAGCGGCCAGTGCTGAAAGACATGCAATTTTTTTCATAACCACCTCAAATGTGCTTCAAGTAAGTCCGTAAGCTTTAAATATATCAAAAAAATTTGCGAAACTCTTTGTGATTCGTGATGTCTAATGAAACCTTTCCTGTAACAGAACGTTTCCAGCGTCAGCTATCTCTTTCAAATCACATGCAATTTTCACTACTAAATGCGCATAGTGCGCGCACGCGCCGTTACATTCATCCAGATTATTCCTAATCTATCAGGCGATAAATCCACCAGCGCTTAACCATTTTACGGATTTCACGAGGTTTTTTTTCAACAGCGCCTCAACCGTTGCCGCTTATTTCCTTTACACTGCAACCTTTACTTCATTTGACATAAGCTGACAGGAGAAAGGATGCCTGGGTTATCCCGCACGTCGTCGGTCTGGTTGCCGGTAGCCGTCATACTCATTGCCATGTTGTCCATTCAAAGCGGCGCTTCGCTGGCAAAATCGCTTTTCCCGCTGGTTGGCGCGCCTGGGGTCACCGCCCTGCGTATCGTGCTGGGTACGGCAATACTGGTGGTCATTTTCAAACCCTGGCGTCTGCGCTTTAAAAAGGAGCAGCGTCTGCCTCTGCTGTTTTATGGGCTCTCCCTCGGGGCGATGAACTATCTGTTCTACCTCTCCATTCAGACAATACCGCTGGGGATTGCCGTCGCGCTGGAGTTTACCGGCCCACTGGCCGTGGCGCTTTTCTCCTCACGACGTCCGGTTGATTTTATCTGGGTCATATTAGCCGTGCTGGGCTTATGGTTCTTACTCCCGCTGGGCCAGAACGTCTCTGAGATCGATCTCACGGGCGCAGCGCTGGCGCTGGGTGCAGGCGCCTGCTGGGCTATCTATATATTAACAGGCCAGCGCGCAGGGGAAGAGCATGGACCGGCGACGGTCGCGTTAGGTTCACTCATCGCCGCTATCGTCTTTGTGCCCATCGGCATGGCGCAGGCGACGGAATCAATCTGGCAGTGGTCCGTTATGCCCGTCGGGCTGGCGGTCGCGATTCTCTCCACCGCACTCCCCTACTCTCTGGAAATGATTGCCCTGACGCGCCTGCCGACACGCATTTTTGGCACGCTGATGAGCATGGAGCCTGCGCTTGCGGCGATTTCCGGGATGGTGTTTCTCGGCGAAACCCTGACATTGACCCAGACGCTGGCGCTCTGCTCAATTATCGCCGCATCAATGGGTTCGACGCTCACCATGCGTCCCGAACCAAAAGTTGAGAAGGTAGATATCAGCTAAGGCCATATATTCTGCATGGCTTGCGTGCCATGCAGAATAAAGGCCAGAATGAAAGGCATTATAATTTCTTACACACATTGTCATATTCACGAAATATCCCTCCGCGGTGACTTGCTCATCCAGCAATTAAGATTGATCTGTATCAATTTATAAAATCACCATTAGTTTCAATAGATTATATCCTCAACCTCCTTTTCGCTATTAAACCGATAGGTACAGCCAGACCGCAGAGAAAAAATCTGGTGCTATACTTAGTTCCGTAATTACCTGGGACATAAACATCAAGAGGATATGAGATTATGAGTACCGCTAAACTGGTGAAAACGAAAGCGTCTAATCTGCTTTATACCCGTAACGATGTATCGGATAGCGACAAAAAGGCGACCATTGAGTTGCTGAATCGCCAGGTGATCCAGTTCATCGATCTTTCGCTGATCACCAAACAGGCCCACTGGAATATGCGCGGTGCAAACTTTATTGCCGTTCATGAAATGCTGGATGGCTTCCGCACAGCACTGGTTACCCACCTTGATACGATGGCTGAACGTGCCGTTCAGCTAGGCGGCGTCGCGCTGGGTACCACGCAGGTAATCAACAGCAAAACGCCTCTGAAGAGTTATCCGCTGGATATCCATACCGTTCAGGATCACCTGAAAGAGCTGGCGGACCGCTACGCGATTGTGGCCAATGACGTGCGCAAAGCGATCGGCGAAGCCAAAGACGAAGATACCGCAGACATTTTCACCGCCGCATCTCGCGACCTGGATCAGTTCCTGTGGTTTATCGAATCTAACATCGAATAATTCATACGAATTTTCTATCAAACCCTCGCCCTCCGGTGAGGGTTTTGCACATCTATAGTGCACGCTTTTTGCCTGAGACAGTGCAAAAGTGAAGAAATTGTAATAATCACCTCACACAACCGTTAACGAAAGATTGTTTTTTCGTCAGAATTTCCGCTAAATGTCTCTCCGTCAGTTGCCCCAAACGAAGCGCACCAAAACAGTGCTCCACTTTGGTGCAATAAAACCTCATTGCCCCATTTATTGTGCAATGCATGACATTATCCCCTTTGCAAAACAATAACTTGTAAAGTTGGCACGATTTTTTCATTGTGCCACCTGTTCTCGCAGGGGATCGCCCCGTGGATATAAAAGGAAATGCTATGAAGTCTGTATTAAAAGTTTCACTGGCTGCACTTACCCTGGCTTTTGCGGTGTCCTCTCAGGCTGCCGACAAACTGGTTGTGGCGACCGACACGGCGTTCGTTCCGTTTGAATTCAAACAGGGTGATAAATACGTTGGTTTTGATGTGGATCTGTGGGCCGCTGTCGCAAAAGAACTCAAACTGGATTACACCCTGAAGCCAATGGACTTCAGCGGCATCATCCCGGCACTGCAAACCAAAAACGTGGATCTGGCGCTGGCGGGTATCACCATCACTGATGAACGTAAAAAAGCGATCGACTTCTCTGACGGCTACTATAAAAGCGGCCTGCTGGTCATGGTCAAAGCCGATAATAACGACGTAAAAAGCGTGAAAGATCTCGACGGCAAAGTGGTTGCGGTGAAGAGCGGCACCGGTTCCGTTGATTACGCAAAAGCAAATATCAAAACTAAAGACCTGCGCCAGTTCCCGAACATCGACAACGCGTACATGGAACTCGGCACCAACCGTGCTGACGCTGTTCTGCACGACACGCCTAACATCCTGTACTTCATCAAAACGGCGGGCAACGGCAAGTTCAAGGCCGTGGGCGAGTCTCTGGAAGCACAGCAGTACGGTATCGCGTTCCCGAAAGGCAGCGACGATCTGCGCACAAAAGTTAACGGCGCGCTGAAAACGCTGAAAGAGAACGGCACCTATAACGAAATCTACAAAAAATGGTTCGGCACCGAGCCTAAATAATAAGACGTAAAAATGACGTTCACTCGGGGGCGACCTTTCGCCCCTGCTATTTTTGAAACACGGTAACAGTAACAGGAAATTATCATGCAGTTTGACTGGAGCGCCATCTGGCCTGCCATTCCACTCTTGCTTGAAGGCGCTAAAATGACCCTGTGGATTTCGGTCCTAGGTCTGGTTGGTGGGTTGATTATCGGTCTTGTCGCCGGTTTCGCCCGCACCTACGGCGGCTGGATCGCAAACCACATCGCACTGGTTTTCATCGAAGTGATCCGCGGCACTCCTATTGTCGTGCAGGTCATGTTCATCTACTTCGCCCTGCCAATGGCCTTCAATGACCTGCGCATCGACCCGTTCAGCGCAGCCGTCGTCACCATTATGATCAACTCAGGGGCCTACATTGCGGAAATCACCCGCGGTGCGGTCCTGTCGATTCATAAAGGTTTCAGTGAAGCCGGTCTGGCATTGGGTCTTTCTCGTCGCGAAACGATCCGCCACGTTATTCTGCCGCTGGCGCTGCGCCGCATGCTGCCGCCGCTCGGTAACCAGTGGATCATCAGCATTAAAGATACGTCGCTGTTCATCGTTATCGGCGTAGCGGAGCTGACCCGTCAGGGACAGGAGATCATCGCTGGCAACTTCCGCGCGCTGGAAATCTGGAGTGCGGTAGCCGTTGTCTACCTGATCATTACTCTGGTTCTGAGCTTCGTTCTGCGTCGTCTTGAAAGAAGGATGAAAATCCTGTGATTGAATTTAAAAATGTTTCCAAGCACTTTGGCCCAACCCAGGTGCTGCACAATATTGATTTGAACATTAAGCAGGGTGAAGTGGTGGTCATTATCGGGCCGTCCGGCTCCGGTAAGTCGACGCTGCTGCGCTGCATCAACAAGCTGGAAGAAATCACCAGCGGCGATCTGATCGTCGACGGTCTGAAAGTGAACGACCCGAAAGTGGATGAGCGTCTGATTCGTCAGGAAGCGGGCATGGTGTTCCAGCAGTTCTATCTGTTCCCGCACCTGACGGCGCTGGAAAACGTGATGTTTGGCCCGCTGCGCGTGCGCGGTGCCAGCAAAGCGGCGGCGGAAGCGCTGGCAAAAGATCTGCTGGCGAAAGTGGGCCTGGCGGAACGTGCGCACCACTACCCTTCCGAGCTGTCCGGCGGCCAACAGCAGCGCGTGGCTATCGCCCGCGCGCTGGCGGTGAAACCGAAAATGATGCTGTTCGATGAGCCAACCTCAGCCCTTGACCCGGAGCTGCGTCACGAGGTGCTGAAAGTCATGCAGGATCTGGCAGAAGAAGGGATGACGATGGTTATCGTGACCCACGAAATCGGCTTTGCTGAGAAAGTGGCTTCCCGCCTGATCTTTATTGATAAAGGCCGTATCGCCGAAGACGGTAACCCGCAGGAATTGATTGCGAACCCGCCGAGCCAGCGCCTGCAGGAGTTCCTGCAGCACGTCTCCTGATCCATCGCTTCACGCTAAGCCGGGCATGCCCGGCTTTTTTACGCCAGATTGTTCCCAAAAATCCCCCGCCGCGCCCCGACTTCTATACTTATCATTTTGTTCGACATTTTCACCGGAGGACGCCGTGCCGTGGATCCTGTTGCTGTTGATTAGCCTGTTTAGTGCGCCATCGTTCGCCGTCGCGATCCCCGGCGTCACCACCGGAACGGCCGCGACGACGAACAGCACGCCGCCACCCGAGCCCGATGCCGAACAGAAAAAAGCTGCCTACGGCGCCCTTGCCGACGTCCTTGAGAACGACACCTCCCGGCAGGAGCTCATCGGCCAGCTGCGAAAAGTTGCCGCCACGCCGCCGCAGGAGCAGGCGCCCACCCTCACCCCAGTGCAGGCGGAGGAGCAAAAAACGGTGCTGGAAAACGTCACCGACGTGAGCCGCCACTATGGTGAAGCGCTCTCCTCGCGCTTTGCCCAGCTCTATCGCAACCTGATTGGCTCGCCGCATAAGCCCTTTAACCCACACACGTTTACCGCCGCCGCCACGCAGTTCCTGATGCTGGCGGGCGCGGTATTTCTTTTTTACTGGCTGGTACGCCTGTGCGCATGGCCGCTGTACCGCAAAATGGGGCAATGGGGGCGCAGGAAGAATCAGGAGAAAAGCAGCTGGCTCCATCTGCCGTTGATGATCGCCTCAGCGTTTATCATCGATTTACTGCTGCTGGCGTTGACGCTGTTTTTAGGCCAAATGCTGGCCGACAGGCTGAATGCAGGCAATAAAACCATCGCCTTCCAGCAATCGCTTTTCCTGAATGCCTTTGCGCTGATTGAGTTCTTCAAGGCGCTGCTGCGGTTACTCTTTTGTCCGCACGTCCCGGCGCTGCGTCCTTTCTCCATTCGCGATGAGAGCGCGAAATACTGGGCGCTGCGTCTGAGCGTCCTCAGCGGGCTGATTGGCTACGGCCTGCTGGTTGCCGTGCCGATCATCTCCAACCAGGTAAACGTCCAGTTTGGCGCCCTGGCAAACGTGATTATCATGCTCTGCATTACCGTCTGGTCGCTGTACCTTATCTTCCACAATAAAAAGACCATCACTGAGAGCCTCCTGCATCTGGCCGATCGCTCCCTCTCGTTCTTTAGCCTCTTTATTCGCGCGTTCGCCCTGGTATGGCACTGGCTGGCAAGCGCCTATTTCATCGTGCTGTGCTTCTTCTCGCTGTTCGATCCGGGAAACAGCCTGAAATTTATGATGGGGGCCACTTTCAAAAGCCTGGCGATTATCGGCATCGCGGCGTTTGTATCCGGCCTGCTGTCGCGCTGGATATCGAAGACCATTACCTTGTCACCGCAGGTTCAGCGCAATTACCCTGAGCTGCAAAAACGGGTGAACGGCTGGATGTCGGTATCGCTCAAGGTGGCGCGCATTCTGACCGTCTGCGTGGCGATTATGCTGCTCCTGAATGCGTGGAGCCTGTTTGATTTCTGGAACTGGCTGCATAACGGCGCAGGCGAAAAGACCGTCGATATTTTAATTCGTATCGCCCTGATCCTGTTCTTCTCCGCCGTCGGCTGGACGCTGCTGGCGAGCCTTATCGAGAACCGCCTGGTATCGGATATTCACGGCAGGCCGCTGCCCAGCGCGCGGGCAAGAACGCTGTTAACCTTATTCCGCAACGCGCTGGCGGTGATTATCAGCACCATCACCATCATGATTGTGCTGTCGGAAATCGGGGTGAACATCGCCCCGCTGCTGGCGGGGGCAGGTGCGCTGGGGCTGGCGATCTCCTTCGGCTCGCAAACGCTGGTGAAGGATATTATTACCGGCATCTTTATCCAGTTTGAGAACGGGATGAACACGGGGGATCTGGTCACGATTGGGCCGTTAACCGGCACGGTAGAGCGGATGTCCATACGCTCCGTCGGCGTGCGCCAGGACACCGGCGCGTACCACATCATTCCCTGGTCTTCGATCACCACCTTCGCCAACTTCGTGCGCGGTATTGGTTCCGTGGTGGCGAACTACGATGTGGATCGTCATGAGGATGCAGACAAAGCGAAGCAGGCGCTGCGGGATGCGGTAGAGGAGCTGATGCAGATGGACGATATTCGCGGGCTGGTGATCGGAGAGCCGTCGTTTGCCGGCATTGTCGGGCTGACGAACACGGCATTTACCCTGCGCGTGTCGTTCACCACGCAGCCGCTGAAGCAGTGGACGGTGCGCTTTGCCCTCGACAGCATGGTGAAAAAACACTTCGATCTGGCGAACGTGCGGATGCCGGTGCAGACGTATCAGGTGTTGCCGCCGCCCGCATCGCCGCTCCCGCCGCAGGAGCCGACGCTGTAACCGAGCCGGGTGGCGCCTTCGCCTTGCCCGGCCTACAACGGGGTACTATTTGCGACGTTTGTTATCGTCCATAAACGACCAGGCGATAAAGCGGCTCTGTTTCTGGCCTTGCGCCATCTCTTTTTTCACCACTTTTACGGCGCCCGCTTCGGTCAGCGCCCGATAGAGCGGCGGCAGGTTATCCCCCCGGGAGACCAGCGTCGTGAACCACTTCACCTGGCGGCCAAACTGCTTGCTTTCCGCTATCATGCGCAGGATAAACGCCACTTCGCCACCTTCACACCATAGCTCCTGCTGCTGTCCGCCGAAGTTCAGCGCGGCGTCTTCAGCCTGGCCCAGGTTGCGGCGCTTGCGCTCGCTGCCCGCGCGGGCCGCTGCTGCCGAATCATGGAACGGCGGATTGCACATCGTCGCGTCATAGCTTTCGTTTTTGTGAATAATGCCGTTGAAAATCGAGGCCGCATCTTTCTGACGGCGCAGGCGAATGGCGCGGCTTAAACCGGGGTTCGCGCTGATAATCGCCTGGGCGCTGGCAAAGGCCTCGGCACCGATTTCGCTCCCGGTAAAGCGCCAGTGATATTCATGCGCGCCGATCAGCGGGTAAATCAGGTTCGCCCCGGTACCGATATCCAGAACGGAGGCCTGCTCGGGAACCGCTCCGTCACGATCGTCTGCGAGGAGATCGGCAAGATGATGGACGTAATCAGCGCGGCCCGGCACGGGCGGGCAGAGAAAACCTTCCGGAATATCCCAGTGAGCCACACCGTAAAAATGCGCCAGCAGGGCTTTGTTGAGCATTTTAACCGCCAGCGGGTCAGCAAAGTTGACCGACGGTTCACCCGCAGGGGTCTGAACAATGTAGTCCCGCAGCGGAGGGCAGCTCAGGCATAACGCATTCATGTCGTAGCGGCTGCGGTGGCGATTTCGCGGGTGCAATCCCGGCTTTTGGGAAGTCATGGCATTCTCCTTTAAACAGCGGCGTAAGATACCCTTTGCTGGCCCAACGGTAAATCTTTCTCTGTGACGCTTAAAAAACCGACATAAATCAAACACCTTTATGTGTATGATCTGTCAACGAATTGTCAATTAACATCGTTCAAAAAATAAGCAGATCATCATCAAATATTTGCGCTAAGTCACACTCGTCCGGCTTCTAAACTTATAGGGAATCACCTGTTGTTTCCTCATGAGGATGTGATTATGAAAAAGTATCTGACCCTTGCTGTTATCGCTGGCGTCCTGGCTACCGCATCATTCTCTGCCATGGCCGTTCAGTCACTGACCCAGAGTACCGACACCAGCCAGCTGCGACCCGCGGGCACCGTCTCGGTAAGCCGTGCAAGCAATCTTGACGATCTGCAGGATAAACTGGCTGAAAAAGCCCGCCAGGAGGGTGCAAAAGGATTCGTGGTGAACTCAGCTGGCGGAGATAACCATATGTACGGTACAGCGACCATATATAAATAACCTGCCTTTTCTACCAGACTGCATCTGCCCAACGGATGCAGTTCTCTTCCCCTCTCGCCTTGACTGTTCGTTTTTTGACCCCATAGTGAAATGTATAACTTAAACAGGTGATGGAGGACATCATGGCTTCCGGTTGGGCAAATGACGACGCCGTTAATGAACAGATCAACAGTACGATTGAAGATGCGGTTGCGCGCGCTCGCGGTGAAATTCCGCGCGGAGAAAGCTTATTCGAATGCGAGGAATGTGGGGAACCTATTCCGGAGGCACGCCGTAAAGCCATACCTGGCGTACGGCTTTGCATCAGCTGCCAGCAGGATAAAGATTCAAAAAATTCATCACACTCAGGATATAATCGCAGAGGTTCGAAAGACAGCCAGTTACGTTGACTTTCCTTTACGTAAGCTCACCGCGTAACCGCGTTGCTTTACGCTCACGAATTTTAGCCAGACGCGTGGCAAAACGTGCCGTTCATGTCGCTTCTGTAAAGCGCATCAACAAGAAGTGTAAAGCGCTGCTCTGAATTTATTAATATTCAATAAGTTATTTGTCATTCAATTTTTTTGAGCAACCACGTCAATTCTCTTCGATTTTATCTTCCGCGGAAAACCGTGATACTTATCACATCGACGGAACATCGTCCCCTTAACAGAATAACCTGCGAGAGATTAACTATGAAAACCATCAAATATGCTGTTGCTGCTGTTGCCCTGTCCGCTCTGTCTTTCGGCGCTTTCGCTGCGGAGCCTGTTTCATCTGCTCAGGCGCAAAATATGAATAAAATCGGTGTGGTAAGTGCAGAAGGCGCGACCACGCTGGACGGTCTGGAAGCCAAACTGGCTGAGAAAGCCGCTGCTGCCGGTGCAAGCGGATACAGCATCACCTCCGCGAACACCAATAACAAGCTGAGCGGTACTGCGGTTATCTACAAATAATCGACTGAATGAATGCTGTACCCTCGCCATACCCTCTGGTGAGCTGCTCCAACCCTCATTGACCCTGTTGTTGTTACCCTTGCTTGCCCGTCCGCCACTGGACGGGCTTTTTTTTTATTTAAAAAGCATCATTAACGCGCTTCAGCCCGGCTTCGACCGAGTCAGCTTCGCCTGTGGCGAGCAAACAACAGGCCATCTGGAGCTTGATCGAATGCGGAACAGGCACATTCCCGGCAAGGCACTGCTCAATCCAGTGTGCCGTGGTATGCGGATCTTTTGCCTCAGGCAATATCACACCGCTATTCTCTTCCCCACGCTCAAGAATGGCGCGCGTGCCCGCAGAATCAATCAGCATCACCTGGGGGCAGCGCTGCGGGTTGGCATAAACCTCGCCTTCGGTGCCGTGCATCAACAATGCTCTGCCGCCAATGTCGTCAAAAAATTGCCCCACGCGCGCCACGTATTCCGGGTGCGAAACGCTGGAAAGGCGCAGGGCGTTATCTTCGCCAAACGGCGTTGCCAGCTTCGCCAGGGTATGCGCGCTGTTACGTACGCCCATGCGCCAGCGCATATCGAGCTGCTTTTCCAGCGGCGGGCAAAGTGTTCCCACCGGGATGTAAACCGGTTGATGACCATCCAGCTTCGCCTGCGCCTGGCCGGCATGACGCGTTGGCTCAATGCCTACCATGCCGAAAATCGTTTCGGTCAGCACGCGCGTGGGATCTTCGCTTACGCCGTGCACCACCACCGGAAACCCCAGCTTGTGCAATAAGATAGCCAGCAGCGGGGTCAAATTCGCCTGCTTACGCGCGCCGTTATAGCTGGGAATGACGATCGGCATCGGTTTTGCCACCGGCGGCGTTAAGCGCAGCGTTTGCGCCTGCATGGCTTCATAGAAGCCGCGCATCTCCGCTTCACCTTCACCTTTAATACGTAGCGCAATAAGGATCCCACCCATCTCCAGATCGGGCACATCGCCGTTCAGCATATGGGTGTACAGGGCACGGGCCGTTTCCTGATCCAGGTCACGGGCGTGGTTCTTTCCTCGCCCCACCTCTTTGATAATTTTACGATAATCCACGACATCTCTCCTTGCGGCTCTTTGCAGTTACTATAGCCCTGATAAATGCCTGCCGGGTAATCATTTTCCTCTCCCGTAAGCCTGCGAAGACGCTTTGAGGATAAAAGTGGTCTGAAGATAAATTGAGCGAAAAATAGTTCTCAGCGATAGTTCACACCGAATTAATCAGCCACGTGATGATTAATGTCAGAAGTGTCACACTTTCATTCAGAGGATTAAAATGAAAAAATTTATTATTGCGGGCATCGCTGCCGGGATGGCGTGTGCTTCGGTTTCGGCATTTGCATCCAGTGGTGAAGGGCAAATTAATTTCACAGGTGAAATTATTGACTCTGCATGCACGGTCGTAAATAGCTTGAGTAATCCACTTAATGTTTCATTAGGTAAGGTTGCTAAATCTGCATTTACCGGAAGTGGTTCGACGACGTCAACAACCCGCTTTAGTATTCAGCTAAAAGATTGTCCTGATACGGTCACCAGCGCCTCGGTGACCTTCGGTGGAACACCGGATAGCAGCAATAACGATGTCCTTGCTGTGACATCCGGTACGGGTACGGCAACGGGCGTAGGTGTTCAGCTGCTGGATAAAACGGAAAACCCACTGAGTTTATATACGGCTTCCGCAGCGTATACCCTCACCTCAGGGACAACAACGAACGACCTGGAGTTCGGTGCACGCTATATCCAGACCGGAGGCACAATTACTGCCGGGCTGGCGAATGCCGCATCCACCTTCACCATCGTTTACAACTAATAAAACAGATATTAGCTACCCCAGTGGCTAATATCTGTTACTTCTTAATTACGGTATCTCAATGCGTAAATATCTTCTGCTCTCCTCATTTTTATTAATCACCTCTGCCGCTCACGCCGGAATTACCATCGGCGGCACGCGCGTGGTATACCCGGAAAATAAAAAAGAGTCGTCTATTGGGATCGCCAACCCGGACAACCTCGACTACCTGGTGCAGTCATGGGTAGAAACAGAAGACAACGCGCGTGAGAAAGCGCCGTTCCTGATTACGCCACCTCTGTTCCGCCTTGATGCGAAGCAGGACAACGTTCTGCGTATCATCAGAACCGGGGGGAATTTACCTGCCGATCGTGAATCGCTGTTCTGGTTGAATATTAAATCTATTCCCTCTTCCGCGCGCAATGAAAACACAAACACGCTGCAGATCGCGATTAAAACCCGAATTAAACTCCTCTATCGCCCGGTGAGTATTACCGGGAAACCAGAGGATGTCACCACGCAATTATCATGGCACACGCAGGGTAACCAGCTCATTGTCGAAAACCCCACGCCGTTTTATATGAATTTCCAGGAGATAAAGCTCGACGGTAAAAAAGTCGACAAAGTCACCTATGCCAAACCCAAAGCCGAAACGCACTTTTCCATACCGGGAAATATTACCGCACGCTCTGTGAGCTGGAAAATTATTAATGACTACGGCGGCATCAGCCAGTCATATACCGCGCAAATTAAATAATCATCCAGGGGTTACTGGAAATCATTATGAGCTGGGAATATACGACCAAACCACCTAAACAACACGGACGCTCAATGCTTATTGCATTGGGCTGTACCCTGCTGGGTGTTTGCGTCCAAAAAGTTCTGGCCGAAGATTATTTCAACCCGGCGCTGCTGGATATCGACAACCCCGGTCAGGGGAAAACGGATCTCAGTATTTATGAGATAGGCCCCGGTCAGGCGCCGGGGAAATATCACGTCGACGTCTTCGTTAACAATAATAAAGTGGCAAGCAAAGAGATTGAATTTACGCTGAAAAAAGATGCCAGCGGAAAATCAACCCTGCAGCCGTGCCTGAGCGCGGCCCAGCTAAAAAGCTTTGGTATTAAAATCGATCAATTCGTGCAGGATGACAAGGCCCAGTGCATTGATCTGAGCGTTATCCCTTCCGCCAGCGCCACGTTTCACGTTAATCCGCAGCAGCTGCTGTTAAGCATTCCTCAGACCGCCATCACCCAGGTGCCGCGCGATTACGTCGACCCGCAGGAGTATGACGAAGGGATAAATGCCCTGCTGCTGAATTACAGCTTCACCGCCGGGAACAACCACGGCAAAGGCGAAAACGGTACCGACCAGCGCAGCGAGTTTCTTAACCTGCGTCCAGGGCTAAACCTCGGGGCGTGGCGCTTGCGTAACTACTCCACCTGGAGCAAAACCAGCGGTGACGGTGACGCCGAAAGTGAGTTTTCGTCGGTCTATACCTATGCCCAGCGCGACATTATCGCCCTCGGCAGCAACGTCAAATTCGGGCAAAGCTCTTCACCTTCGGACGTGTTTGACAGCATCTCTTACACCGGAGCGCAGATCGCTTCGGATGACGACATGCTCCCTGACAGCATGAAGGGTTTTGCACCGGTGATCCGCGGAACGGCGCACAGCAACGCCCAGGTCATCGTCCGCCAGAACGGTTACGTCATTTACCAGAACTATGTCGCTCCCGGCGCGTTTGAAATTAACGATCTCTACCCCACCGGCGGCAGCGGCGATTTGAACGTCACCGTTAAAGAGACGGACGGCAGCGAACAGCATTTCGTGGTGCCCTATGCGTCGGTGCCGGTACTGCAGCGTGAAGGCCGCTTTAAATACAGCCTTACCGCAGGTCGCTATCGCAGCTACGACAGCGACGTCGAAAAAACGCCTTTCATGCAGGGTACGGCAATCTACGGGTTGCCTTATGGCTTTACGGCCTACGGCGGCGTGCAGGCCAGCCAGTACTACGATGCGCTGGCGCTGGGGTTCGGTAAGAACATCGGCGATTTTGGGGCGTTTTCGGTGGACCTTACCGACGCGAAATCGGAGATGCAGGACCAGGATCCGACTCACGGCCGCTCCTGGCGCATCCGCTACAGCAAAGATTTTGCCACCACCGGCACCCATTTTTCCATGGCTGGCTATCGCTATAACAGCAAGGGATTTTACACCCTGCAGGACACCCTGGATTCCCATACCCGCAACGACGACTGGCAAACGCCAGATACCCGACGCAGCCGCGAAGAGGCCACCGTCGATCAGTCTCTGGGCGGTTCGTTCGGTTCGCTGACCTTAAGCCTGGTCAAAGAGAACTACTGGAACTCAAGCCAGGGAATGACCTCAATGAACCTGGGTTACAACAACTCGTGGCACGGCATCAGCTACGGCCTGAGCTACGGGCTGGATAAAAACACCCGTGACGGCAGCGACGACGACAATGAAAAAACCAGCGAGCAGACCATCGCCTTCAACGTCTCCGTTCCTCTTGACCACTGGCTCAGCAACACATGGGTGAACTACAACCTGAACAGCACGCAACACGATACCACCCAAAGCGTGGGCCTTAACGGCACCGCGCTGGCTGGCAATAACCTCAGCTGGGGCGTTCAGCAGGGCCACAGCCAGAGCAGCGGCGACAGCACCAGCCTGAATGCCGATTACAAAGGTACCTACGGTGAAGTGAACGCGGGCTATTCACAGGATAACCAGCAGCAGCAGCTTAACGTCGGCCTTCAGGGGAGCATGATCGCCCATGCGCACGGCGTCACGCTGGGTCAGCCGATGGGCGAGACGGCCGCGCTGGTCGAAGCACCGGGTGCGGACGGCACGAACATCAGCAATCAGACCGGCGTGAATACCGACTTCCGCGGCTATGCCATTGTGCCGTACGTGTCGCCGTACCGTCATAACACCCTTGCGCTCAACACGGAAACGCTGCCGGGAAATGCAGACGTCGATCGGGCAGCCAAAACCGTGACGCCAACGCGCGGCGCCATCGTGCGCGCCCACTATGAAACGCATGTCGGTAGCCGGGTATTAATGACGCTGAAACGCGCTGACGGACGCGCGATCCCGTTCGGCGCGACGGCATCTCAGGCCCATCAGGACGGCGAGTTTATCGTGGGTGACGGTGGGCAGGTTTATCTGACCGGCATGCATGAAAAAGGGACGGTTGACGTCAACTGGGGGATAACCGCCGACAGCCACTGCACCGCAGCCTACCACCTGCCGGCAAAAGACGATGGTGCAGTGCTTAACATCACGGCGCAGTGCGTATGACCCTTTCCGAGGAAAAAATGAACATGTTTAAATATGCCTTTGCGCTGGTTGTCTTTCTCACAAGCGCGTGCCTGATACCGCATGCTCAGGCCGCGACAACCTGTGATAGCACCAATGTGCCCTATACCCTTAATGCCGGTACGCTTTCCGTACCCACGACCCTCGATATCGGCAGCGTCATCCCTGGCTCGGCAAAGACACATACCATCAACGGCAGCTGTTCCGGAACGATTTCTAGTCATACCATAATTTCCTGCTACTACGGAACGGGAACGGAAGTTTCAGGCATGCCGGGCGTTTACTCCACTGATGTGGACGGCGTAGGGATTCAACTCCTGAACAGTAGTGGGCAGATCGTTCGCGGAAAAGGTTATTCATGCGACACCACCGCGACGCCCATGGGGACAGTCAGCAGCGACGGCGGACAGACATTTTCTTTCAGCTATACCGAACGGTTAATCAAAACGGCAACACACATCGGGAGCGGAACGATTTCAAGTGCGCAAGATCCCTTTGGATTTGGTGTTTTTCAGTCTGTCGGTATTTCTGGCGCACGCAATACCAGCCACTATTCCGCCACGGTTGCGGAAAGAACAGCCACCTGCTCCATTGATCCGCTGAATCTGACGGTCTCACTCGGCGATTTCCCGGTTTCGCAATTTACCCACGTGGGCAGCTACACGGCATGGAAGTACTTCCAGATCACCGCCACCTGTACTGAAGAGGTCAATCTCACGGCCTCAGTAACCAGCGCTAACGGCGTTAACAGCCAGTATGATGATGTCCTGAACCTGACGCCGGGCAGCGACAGCGCCACGGGCGTCGGCGTAGGCATGCTGCTTGACGGCGTCGATCTAAAATACAACTACCCTATCCCAATCGGCGGAACAACCGAACCTGGCGTTCCTGACGCGGTTAATTTTGCCGTACGGTATTACCAGACGGATGCCACCGTCACTGCCGGAAAAGCCAACACGATTGCCACCATCGATATGGAATATCAGTAACGGAGCGATGATGAACAGGTTACTCTTTTTACTCGCTCTGATGAGCCTCTCTGCCGGCGCGACCGACGTGACGCTCAATATCGAAGGGAATATTTACGACACCACCTGCCAGGTAGACAGCGCCAGCCAGAATATGGTGGTGGATCTGGGACAGGCCACGTCCAGTGATTTCAAGACCATCGGCGATACCGGCCCGTGGAAAAATTTCGATTTAAAGCTCACGAACTGCCCGCCCACGCTGACGGTAGCCACCATCTCCGTTGACGGCCCGCGTGATACGGACCACCCCTTTAAATTTGCCAATAGCGGCACCGCTAAAGGGGTGGCACTGGAGATGGCCGATCGTCTGGATTACATCGTGCTTGCCCCTGAAGCCCGATTTAGCGTGGTGATTGACGCCGGTACCCACACCGCTGATTTTCCGATGGCTGCACGCTATTACGCTACCACCATGCCCGTGACTGCCGGCACGTTCGAGAGCGTTGTTCAGGCCACCTTTACTTACCAGTAGGACCGCGCCCCTTAGCACGGATGCTTTTTTTTCGCCCGGCGGCCGGTTTTGCCGGGTGTTTTTTCACTTCAGGCACTTCGGGCTGTTCAATCGGGAACACCGGTAACGCGTTCAGCAGCCGCTGGCCGTAGTTTTTCGTCAGCAGACGCTTGTCGTAAATCACAATCTCGCCCCAGCAGCCGTGGCTACGAATCAGACGCCCGACCTGCTGGATCAGGTTAAACGACGCCGCAGGCAGGCTTTGCACCTCAAACGGATAGCGGTTGAGGCTTTTCAGCCACTCCCCTTCGGTGATCACCACCGGGCTGTCGATAGGCGGGAAGGCGATTTTATGAATATGCACCTGCGTCAGATAATCACCTTTCAGATCCAGACCTTCGGCGAACGACTGTAACCCCACCAGCACGCTGCGCTCGCCGTTATCGATCCGCTTGCGGTGCGTTTCCACCAGCCGGTAGCGCGGCTGATCGCCCTGCACCAGCAGAAGCAGACGCAGATCGGTGACGTGCTCCAGGAAGCGCTGCATGGCGCGTCCGCTGGCAAACAGCACCAGCATGCCGGGGTATTTTTTGCTCTCGACCTGTTCGCGGAAGTAGGCCGCCATCTCCGCAATGTGCTGCTCTTCGTTGTCGATCAGCGGCTCAAACGTCATGCGGGGAATCACCAGCTTGCCCTGCTCGCAGTGGTTAAACGGCGAGTCCAGCGCCACAAAGCGGTCGCCCGCTTTCTCTCTCAGGCCGCTCATCTCCTGCAGCCGCGAGAAGCTGTTAAGGGAACGCAGGGTCGCAGAGGTGACCACCACGTGCGGCACGCTGCGCCAGATCAGCTTTTCCAGCTGGTCGGCCACGCGGATGCCCACGCAGTGGAAAAACAGATGGACCTGCCCGTCGCGCACGTCGCGGGTGACCCATTTGGTGACCGGCGCGCCGGAGGCCTGCGCCATCGAGGCCAGCCGCCAGAGCTTGCTCTGCGCTTCAAACATGCCCAGCGCGCGGTTCATCTGCAGCAAAATGCGGTGCAGGCGCACGATATCGTGAGAGCCCGTTTTCTCGCTGAGATCGTTTAAGAACATCTCCGCCAGGCCGCGGAGCTTTTCCAGATGCTTTGCCAGCTGCTGGCAGATCTCCATCACCTCTTCCGGCAGTTCGCCCATCGCGAAGCGGTGTTCCGCCTCCTGGGCCGCCGGAAGATAGAGATTCAGGATGTTGTTTAGCGACGAGATAAGGCCGTAGACCTCTTCGCAATGGTCGCTCAGCCGCTCGGGCACCGCCAGCGGCGGGGTCGTTTTTGGCCGGAACTGCTCCATGCAGGTCGCCACCAGCTTGCAGAAGAGATCGAGCTGCAGGCGGAACCACGGGGCGGTAATTTCGGCGCTCATCTCCAGCGCGTCGCGCGCCACGTCCGGCAAATGGTGGCCTTCGTCGAGCACCAGCAGCAGGTTTTTGGGCTCCGGTAATACGGCTTCGCTCTCCAGGGCGGCCATCACCAGCGCATGGTTGGCGACCACCACTTCCGCCTCCTGAATCTCGCGCCGGGCGACAAAGAACGGGCACTCCCGGTAGTAGTGGCAGTTGCGGTTCAGACAGCTCGCCTTATCGGTGCTAAGCCTGCGCCAAAGGTCGTCGCTAATGGCCTGACTGGTGTGATCGCGCAGGCCGTCCCACTTATAGCCGTCGAGCTCGGCTTTTAGCTTTGCACACTGCTCCTGCTCGACCTTGTTGTTCGGCGTCAGTTCGTCGTCGAGAAACGCCAGCAAATCTTGCTGATTGGGCTCACTGCTGGCGAGCGCCGCCAGGTTACGCGGGCACACGTAGCGCCCACGCCCAAACGCGGCGGTGAAACGCAGGTCGGGGATGATTTTGCGCAGCAGCGGCAGATCCTTGCTGAAGATCTGATCCTGTAGCGCCACGTTGGCGGTGCTGACCACCAGCGTTTTTTGCTCTTCCCGCGCGATGGCAATGCCCGGGATAAGATACGAGAGGGTTTTCCCGACGCCCGTCGGGGCTTCAATCGCCAGATGTCGCCCGTCGTCCCCGGCGAGCGTTTTTGCCACGTCAGCAATCATCTGCCGCTGTGGCGCTCGGGGGATAAAATCGGGGATCTGTTGCTGTAGCGCCTTGTACCATGCGCCAATTTGCGCTTTGAGCGCCGCGGTTAACGCCATCTTAAACCTGGAATACTGTATAAACAGCCACTATTGTGGCACTTTCTGTTGGCTGCCGCAAAAAGAAAAGCCCGGCTTTACGACCGGGCTTCCAGATTACTGCGGGTTAGCAGGTTTACGCGGGCGGCGTCGGCGCTGCCCTTCCCCTGCCGGTTTCCCTTCGCCGCTGCGCCACGGGTTTTCGCCGGCGGGTTTGGCATCGCTGTTGCGACGCGGAGGTTTGCCCGATGACTTCGGCGCACCGCCTTCGGCACGACGCGGCTGCTGACCGCGACCGCCGCCGCCCTGACCGCGGCCACCCTGACGGCCATTCTGAATCGGCTCCGCCTTAATGGACGGATCCACTTCATAGCCCGGGGTTTCGATGCGTGGGATCTCTTTCTTCAGCAGGCGTTCGATATCACGCAGCAGCTTGTGCTCATCCACGCACACCAGAGAAAGTGCCTCGCCGGTTGCCGCCGCGCGGCCGGTACGGCCAATACGGTGCACGTAGTCTTCCGGGACGTTTGGCAGCTCGTAGTTCACCACGTGCGGCAGCTCTTCAATATCGAGGCCACGGGCGGCGATGTCGGTCGCCACCAGCACGCGGATGTCGCCAGACTTGAAGTCCGCCAGCGCGCGGGTACGCGCGCCCTGGCTCTTGTTACCGTGAATCGCCGCGCTGCGGATGCCGTCTTTGTTCAGCTGCTCCGCCAGGTGGTTAGCGCCGTGCTTGGTGCGGGTAAAGACCAGCACCTGCTGCCAGTTGCCCTGACCGATCATCTGGGAGAGCAGTTCCCGCTTGCGCTTTTTATCCACAAAGTGAACGTGCTGCGTCACCTGCTCGGAGGCGGTGTTGCGACGCGCGACTTCCACTTCCAGCGGGTTATGCAGCAGCTTTTCCGCCAGTGCCTTGATCTCGTCGGAGAAGGTCGCGGAGAAGAGCAGGTTCTGACGACGCGACGGCAGTTTAGCCAGCACGCGGCGAATGTCGTGAATAAAGCCCATGTCGAGCATGCGGTCGGCTTCGTCCAGCACCAGAATTTCAACCTGGTCCAGCTTAACCGCGTTCTGATGCTCCAGATCCAGCAGGCGACCTGGGGTAGCAACCAAAACGTCGACGCCGCTGCGCAGCTTCATCATCTGCGGGTTAATGCTGACCCCGCCGAAGACCACCAGCGAGCGAATGTTGAGATAGCGGCTGTACTCACGCACGTTCTCACCAATCTGGGCTGCCAGCTCGCGGGTTGGGGTAAGGATAAGGGCACGAACCGGGCGACGGCCTTTGGCGTGCGGCTGGTTTTTTACCAGCAGTTCCAGCAGCGGCAGGGTAAAACCGGCGGTTTTGCCGGTACCGGTCTGGGCGCTCGCCATCAGGTCACGGCCCTGCAGAACGGCAGGAATAGCCTGCTGCTGGATTGGGGTTGGCTCAACGTAGCCCTGCTCTGCGATCGCGCGCAGAATTTCCGGATTCAGGCCAAGGGAATCAAAAGACATAAAAACTCCGAACCGCCCCGACCATCACAGGTGTAGTTTTCAGGGAGATATAACGAATAGGGGAGGACAAAAACCACAATGTCGCGAAGGGGCGGAGTGTAGCAGCTTTTGTGACGTGGCGCATAAAATATCCCTCAGTTCCCTCGACGAGGGCGTGAATCAGGCATAGTCTTAATCAATCGATTGATTAATTTTTAATGCCGCTATGAATACGACCCCGACGACATCAAAAGGTGAACAGGCCAAAAGCCAGCTTATTGCCGCCGCGCTGGCGCAGTTTGGCGAGTACGGACTGCATGCGACCACGCGGGATATCGCGGCGCAGGCCGGGCAGAACATTGCGGCCATCACCTACTATTTTGGCTCAAAAGAGGATTTGTATCTCGCCTGCGCCGAGTGGATCGCCGATTTTATCGGCACGCAGTTTCGCCCGCACGTTGAAGAAGCCACCGAGTTGCTCAGCCAGCCGTCGCCCGATCGCGAGGCCATTCGGCAGCTTATTCTTAAGGCCTGCCACAATATGATCCGCCTGCTGACGCATGACAATACGCTCAACCTGAGCAAGTTTATCTCCCGCGAGCAGCTCTCCCCCACTGCCGCCTACCAGCTGGTACACGATCGGGTGATTGACCCGATGCATACCCACCTGACCCGGCTGATCGCCGCCTGTACCGGGCTGGATGCCAACGATACCGAAACAGTTTTGCATACCCACGCCCTGCTGGGTGAAATCCTGGCCTTCCGCCTGGGCCGGGAAACCATCTTGTTACGCACCGGCTGGACACAATTTGATGAGGATAAAGCCGCGCAGATTAGCCAGGTCATCACCTGTCATCTCGATCTGATCCTGCAAGGCTTAACGCAAAGGAGCCTGAAGTCATGAAAAAACCTGTCGCCATCATTCTGGTGGTTGTTGTTTTACTTGCTGCGGGAGTCGGTGGCTGGCTGTGGTATCAAAGCCATCAGGACCGGGGCCTGACCCTGTACGGTAACGTTGATATTCGCACGGTGAACATGAGCTTCCGCGTCGGCGGGCGTCTCGCCTCGCTGAACGTTGACGAAGGCGATGCCATTAAAACGGGGCAGACGCTGGGAATGCTGGACAAAGCCCCCTTTGAAAATGCGCTGCAGCAGGCCAAAGCTGGCGTCTCCGTTGCCCAGGCACAGTATGATCTGATGCTGGCTGGCTATCGCGACGAAGAGGTTGCCCAGGCCGCCGCCGCGGTCAAACAGGCGCAGGCGGCCTATGACTACGCCCAGAACTTCTATGCCCGCCAGCAGGGGCTGTGGAAAAGCCGCACCATTTCCGCTAACGATCTGGAGAATGCCCGTTCATCGCGCGATCAGGCCCAGGCGACGCTGAAATCCGCCCAGGACAAGCTGAGCCAGTACCGTACCGGTAACCGCCCGCAGGATATTGCCCAGGCCAAAGCCAGCCTTGAACAGGCGCAGGCGCAGCTGGCCCAGGCGGAACTGGACCTGCACGACACCACCTTAATCGCCCCGTCTGACGGCACGCTGATGACCCGCGCCGTTGAGCCGGGCAGCATGCTCAGCGCGGGCAGCACCGTCTTAACGCTCTCCCTGACCCGCCCGGTGTGGGTACGCGCTTACATCGACGAGCCGAATCTCGGCCAGATGCAGCCCGGCCGCGAGCTGTTGCTCTATACCGACGGCCGCCCGGACAGGCCGTATCACGGCAAAGTGGGTTTTGTCTCTCCAACTGCCGAATTCACGCCGAAAACCGTTGAAACACCGGACCTGCGTACCGATCTGGTGTATCGCCTGCGCATCATCGTGACCGATGCGGACGACGCGCTGCGTCAGGGCATGCCTGTCACCGTAACAATCAACGACGGGGAACGACATGAATGACGCGGTTATTCAGCTCAACAATCTGGTTAAACGCTTTAAGGGGATGGATAAGCCCGCGGTAGCCCCGCTGAACTGCACCATCCAGAAAGGCTACGTGACCGGGCTGGTCGGCCCGGACGGCGCGGGTAAAACCACGCTGATGCGCATGCTGGCCGGTCTGCTGAAGCCGGATGAAGGATCGGCCCGCGTGCTCGGGCTTGACCCGATCGCGGATGACGGTGCGCTCCACGCCATGCTCGGCTATATGCCGCAGAAGTTTGGCCTGTATGAAGATCTGACGGTAATGGAAAACCTGAATCTGTATGCCGATCTGCGCAGCGTCACCGGCGAAACCCGACAGAAGACCTTCGCCCGCCTGCTGGAGTTTACCTCGCTCGGCCCGTTTACTGACCGGCTGGCGGGTAAGCTCTCCGGCGGGATGAAGCAGAAGCTGGGTCTGGCCTGCACGCTGGTGGGCGAGCCGAAGGTCCTGCTGCTGGATGAGCCCGGCGTGGGCGTTGACCCGATTTCGCGCCGCGAGCTGTGGCAGATGGTGCACGAACTGGCTGGAGACGGGATGCTGATCCTCTGGAGCACCTCCTACCTCGACGAAGCCGAGCAGTGCCGGGACGTGCTGCTGATGAACGAAGGCGAACTGCTTTATCAGGGCGAGCCGACAACGCTGACGCAAAGCATGGCCGGGCGCAGTTTCCTGCTGCATAGCCCGCAGGAATCCAACCGCAGGCTGCTGCAGCGGGTGCTGAAACTGCCGCAGGTCAGCGACGGGATGATTCAGGGCCGCTCGGTGCGGGTGATCCTCAAAAAAGAGGCCACCGTCGACGATATTCGCCGTGCGCCGGGCATGCCTGAGATCGAAATGGAAGAGACGGCGCCGCGTTTTGAAGATGCGTTTATCGACCTGCTGGGCGGCGCGGGCACATCGGAATCCCCCCTCGGCGCCATCCTGCACACGGTGGAAGGTACGCCCGGGGAAACGGTGATCGAAGCCAAATCCCTGACCAAGAAGTTCGGGGATTTCGCCGCCACCGACAACGTCAATTTTGCGGTGAAGCGCGGCGAGATTTTCGGCCTGCTCGGGCCGAACGGCGCGGGAAAATCCACCACCTTTAAGATGATGTGTGGCCTGCTGGTTCCCACCTCCGGCAAGGCGCTGGTGCTGGATATGGATCTCAAGGTCAGCTCCGGCAAGGCGCGCCAGCATCTGGGCTATATGGCGCAGAAGTTCTCCCTCTACGGCAACCTGACCGTCGAGCAGAATCTGCGCTTTTTCTCCGGCGTGTACGGCCTGCGCGGGCGGGCTCAGAGCGAAAAAATCCGCCGCATGAGCGACGCCTTTGGGTTAACCAGCATTGCCTCCCACGCCACCGACGAACTGCCGCTCGGCTTTAAGCAGCGGCTGGCGCTGGCCTGCTCGCTGATGCACGAGCCCGATATTCTTTTTCTGGATGAACCCACCTCTGGCGTGGATCCCCTCACCCGCCGCGAGTTCTGGCTGCATATCAACAGCATGGTGGAAAAAGGCGTGACCGTGATGGTCACCACGCACTTTATGGACGAGGCGGAGTACTGCGACCGCATCGGGCTGGTGTACCGCGGCAAGCTGATTGCCCACGGAACCCCGGACGACCTGAAAGAGCAGGCCGCCGACGATGAGGTTCCGGACCCGACCATGGAGCAGGCCTTTATCACCCTCATCCACGACTGGGATAAGGAGAACGCCCATGCGCAATAACGCGATTTCGTGGCGCAGGGTACGCGCGCTGTGTATCAAAGAGACGCGTCAGATCGTGCGCGACCCCAGCAGCTGGCTGATTGCGGTGGTAATCCCCCTGCTGCTGCTGTTTATCTTCGGGTACGGGATCAACCTCGACTCAAGCAAGCTGCGGGTCGGGATATTGCTGGAGCAGCAGAGCGAAGAGGCGCTGGACTTCACCCACGCCATGACCGGCTCGCCCTACATCGACGCCACCATCAGCGATAACCGCCAGGAGTTGATCCAGAAAATGCAGGCCGGGAAAATTCGCGGGCTGGTGGTGATCCCGGTGGATTTCGCTGCCAATATGGCGCGTGCCGGAGCCGATGCCCCGATCCAGGTCATTACCGACGGCAGCGAGCCGAACACCGCCAACTTCGTGCAGGGCTACGCGGAGGGGATCTGGCAGCTGTGGCAGATGCAGCGTGCGGAAGATCGGGGTGAGGAATTTAAACCGCTGATCGACGTGCAGACGCGCTACTGGTTTAACCCGGCCGCCATCAGCCAGCACTTTATCATTCCGGGCGCGGTGACCATCATCATGACGGTCATTGGCGCGATACTGACCTCGCTGGTGATCGCCCGCGAGTGGGAGCGCGGCACCATGGAGGCCCTGCTTTCAACCGAAGTGACGCGCGTCGAGCTGCTGCTGTGCAAGCTTATTCCCTACTACTTCCTCGGCATGCTGGCGATGCTGCTCTGTATGCTGGTGTCAGTGTTTATCCTCGGCGTGCCGTACCGCGGCTCGCTGGTCGTGCTGTTCTTTATCACCAGCCTGTTTTTACTCAGCACGCTGGGCATGGGGCTGCTCATCTCCACCATCACCCGCAACCAGTTTAACGCCGCGCAGGTGGCCCTCAACGCCGCCTTTTTACCGTCGATTATGCTGTCCGGGTTTATCTTCCAGATAGACAGCATGCCTGCCGCAATCCGCGCCGTGACCTATGTTATTCCGGCCCGCTACTTTGTGAGCACGCTGCAAAGCCTGTTCCTCGCGGGAAATATTCCGGTGGTGCTGATTATCAACACCCTGTTTTTGATGGCGTCGGCGGTGATGTTTATCGGGTTGACGTGGATGAAGACCAAACGGCGTCTGGATTAAGGAGCGAACATGTTTCATCGTTTATGGACGTTAATACGCAAAGAGCTGCAGTCCCTGCTGCGCGAGCCGCAGACGCGCGCCATTCTGGTCTTGCCGGTGCTGATCCAGGTTTTACTGTTCCCGTTTGCCGCCACCCTTGAGGTGACCAACGCCACCATCGCCATTTACAACGAAGACAACGGCAAACATTCCGTCGAGCTGACGCAGCGCTTTGCCCGTGCGAAGGCCTTTACCCACATCCTGCTGCTGAAAAGCCCGCAGGCGATCCAGCCCACTATCGACACGCAAAAAGCGCTGCTGCTGGTGCGTTTCCCGGCGGATTTTTCCCGCAATCTGGACACCTTCCAGACCGCGCCGATGCAGCTTATCCTCGACGGGCGTAACTCCAACAGCGCCCAGATAGCGGCCAACTATCTGCAGCAGGTGGTGAAGGATTACCAGCAGGAGCTAATGGAGGGTAAACCGAAGCCCAACAACAGCGAACTGGTGGTGCGTAACTGGTATAACCCGAATCTGGACTACAAATGGTTTGTGGTGCCGTCGCTGATCGCCATGATCACCACCATCGGGGTGATGATCGTCACCTCCCTGTCCGTTGCCCGCGAGCGCGAACAAGGCACGCTGGATCAGCTGCTGGTTTCCCCGCTCGCCACCTGGCAAATCTTCGTCGGCAAAGCGGTGCCGGCGCTGATTGTCGCCACCTTCCAGGCCACCATCGTGCTGGGCGTGGGAATCTGGGCCTATCAGATCCCGTTCGCCGGTTCGCTGGCGCTGTTTTACTTCACGATGGTGATTTACGGGCTGTCGCTGGTGGGGTTTGGGCTGCTGATCTCGGCGCTTTGCTCAACCCAGCAGCAGGCGTTTATCGGGGTGTTCGTCTTTATGATGCCCGCGATCCTGCTCTCGGGGTATGTCTCGCCGGTTGAGAATATGCCGGTGTGGCTACAGGATCTGACGTGGGTAAATCCTATTCGTCACTTTACGGACATCACCAAGCAAATCTATCTGAAGGATGCGAGTCTGGATATTGTCTGGGGAAGTTTGTGGCCGCTACTGGTCATTGCGGCCACGACGGGCTCAGTGGCGTACGCGATGTTTAGACGCAACATTGCGTAGCTTTTTCTCTTTGGTCAGCAATGAGACCACCGCTGGCCCTGCAAGGATAGCCAGACCGGCCAGGGCCAGCAGCAGGTTGTTTTGCAGCACCCGCGACAGCAGCCAAAGCACAATCATCGCGGCACCAAAGTACCAGGTGGTGGTGAGCTCTTCGAGCACGTCACCCACCTCGCGCCAGCGCGCTTCATGGTGACGCTGTAAGAACAGCATCGACAGCACGGTGACGCCATAAAGGACGCATAGCCCCAGGCCAACACGCACCAGCGTGCCGCTCATCCAGCCCATCACCAGTACGGCCACGACCAGTAAATGCAACATTATCTGCCAGCAACTCAGGCCAGTTGCGACACGAACGCGTTGTTGCCACTTCATGGCTTCTCTCCTGAAGGATTTTTCTCTGCTTAGTCAGACTACCGCACTTTACGGAAAATTCCGTAACGCCGCATCTTTTTGTGACGCCGACTACACTTTATTTTCATTGGGATAGTCACTCAGGAAGGAGCTTATGACGAAAAAAATGCAGCATTTCTCGCTTAAGGTGCTGACGATAAACATTCATAAAGGCTTCACAGCATTTAACCGCCGCTTCATTTTACCGGAGCTGCGCGACGCGGTGCGCACCGTCAGCGCGGATATTGTCTGCCTGCAGGAAGTGATGGGCGCGCACGAAGTGCATCCGCTCCACTTTGAGAACTGGCCCGACACGCCGCACTATGAATTTCTGGCCGACACCATGTGGAGTGATTACGCCTACGGCCGCAACGCGGTCTATCCGGAAGGGCATCACGGCAACGCGGTGCTGTCCCGTTACCCGATTGAATACTACGAAAACCGCGACGTTTCCGTCGGGGAGAGTGAAAAACGCGGGCTGCTTTACTGCCGCATTACGCCGCCCGATCTTGCCCTTCCCATCCATGTCGGCTGCGTTCATCTGGGCCTTCGCGAAGCCCATCGTCAGGCGCAGCTGAACATGCTGGCCGAATGGGCCAATGCGCTTCCCGAGGGTGAACCGGTGGTGGTGGCCGGCGATTTCAACGACTGGCGACAGCGGGCAAACCATCCGCTGAAGGTGGATGCCGGACTGGAGGAAATTTTCACCCGGGCGAACGGCAGGCCTGCGCGCACCTTCCCGGTCCGTTTCCCGCTGCTTCGGCTTGACCGGATCTACGTGAAAAACGCCCACGCCAGCAGCCCGACCGCCCTGGCGCTCCTCAACTGGCGGCATCTTTCCGACCATGCCCCGCTCAGCGCGGAGATCCACTTATGAAATGTTCCTGGCAGGAAGGCAACCGGATCACGCTGCTGGTCAACGGGGATGAGTACTACCCGGCCGTATTTAAAGCGATTGATAACGCTCAGCAGAAGGTGATCCTCGAAACCTTTATCTGGTTCGAAGACAACGTTGGCAAGCAGCTGCACAGCGTGCTGCTGCGCGCCGCCCGGCGCGGCGTCAAAATTGAAGTGCTGCTTGATGGCTATGGCTCGCCGGATCTCAGCGACGCGTTTGTCAATGAACTGACCGCCGCGGGCGTGGTGTTCCGCTACTACGATCCCGGCCCTCGCCTGTTCGGCATGCGTACCAACCTTTTCCGCCGGATGCACCGCAAAATTGTGGTGGTGGATGAGACGGTGGCGTTTGTCGGCGGCATTAACTACTCCGCTGAACATATGTCCGACTACGGCCCGGAAGCGAAGCAGGATTACGCCATTCGCATTGAAGGCCCGGTGGTTCAGGACATCTTGCTGTTTGAGCTGGAGAACCTGCCGGGTAAAGAGGCCGTTCGCCGCTGGTGGAAACGCCGCCATCGCCCGGAAGAGAACCGGAAGCCCGGCGAAGCGCAGGCGCTTTTCGTCTGGCGAGATAACGGCGAGCACCGGGACGACATTGAACGTCATTATCTTAAGATGCTCGCCAACGCGAAGCGCGAGGTCATCATCGCCAACGCCTACTTTTTCCCGGGCTATCGCCTGCTGCATGCCATGCGCAATGCGGCCCGGCGCGGCGTGCGCGTGAAGCTGATTGTGCAGGGCGAGCCGGATATGCCTATCGTCAAAGTCGGGGCGCGGCTGCTGTATAACTACCTGGTGAAGGGCGGCGTACAGATTTACGAATATCGCCGTCGGCCGCTGCACGGCAAGGTCGCGCTGATGGACGATCACTGGGCCACCGTGGGCTCCAGCAACCTCGATCCGCTGAGCCTATCGCTCAACCTTGAAGCCAACCTGATCATTCACGATCGCCAGTTTAATCAGACCCTGCGGGATAACCTGCAGGCCTTGATCGTCAATGACTGCGTGCGCGTGGATGAATCGATGGTTCCCAAACGCACCTGGTGGAACCTCGGCATCAGCGTGGTGGTGTTCCACTTCCTGCGTCACTTCCCGGCGATGGTCGGCTGGCTGCCGGCGCACACGCCGAAGCTGGCGCAGGTGGACCCGCCGGTACAGCCCGAAATGGAAACCCAGGACCGTGTTGAAGCGGAAGAGGGAGGCAAACCCTGATGTCGAAATCACATTCGCGCTGGCGGCTGGCAAAAAAGATCCTGACCTGGCTGTTTTTCATCGCCGTCGCGGTTCTGCTGGTGGTCTACGCGCAGAAGGTTGACTGGGAAGAAGTGTGGAAAGTTATCCGCAACTATAACCGGATGGTGCTGCTGGGCGCGACAGGGCTGGTTATCGTGAGCTATCTGATGTACGGCTGCTATGACCTGCTTGGCCGCGCCTACTGCGGCCACAAGCTGGCCAAGCGTCAGGTGATGCTGGTGTCGTTTATTTGTTATGCCTTCAACCTGACCCTGAGTACCTGGGTCGGGGGGATTGGCATGCGCTATCGCCTTTACTCGCGCCTCGGGCTGCCTGGCGGGACGATTACGCGCATTTTTTCCCTGAGCATCACCACCAACTGGCTGGGCTATATTCTGCTTGGCGGGGTGATATTCACTATCGGCGTGGTGCAACTGCCCGCGCACTGGTATATCGATGAAACCACCCTGCGCGTACTGGGCATCGTACTGCTGCTGATTATTGCCGTGTATCTCTGGGCCTGCGCGTTTGCAAAGCGCCGCCATATGACCATTAAGGGGCAAAAGCTGGTATTACCCTCGTGGAAGTTCGCGGTGCTGCAGATGGCCGTGTCCAGCGCCAACTGGATGGCGATGGGGGCGATTATCTGGCTGCTCATTGGTGAAGACGTGAATTACTTCTTCGTGCTGGGCGTGCTGCTGGTGAGCAGTATTGCCGGGGTGATCGTGCATATTCCGGCGGGGATCGGCGTGCTCGAGGCGGTCTTTATTGCGTTGCTTGCGGGGGAGCATGTCTCTCAGGGAACGATTATCGCCGCCCTGCTGGCGTACCGCATGATCTATTACTTCCTGCCGCTGGCGCTGGCAACGGTCTGTTATCTGGTGCTGGAGAGCCGGGCGAAGAAGCTGCGGGCGAAGAACGAGAAGGCGATGGCCAAATAATTTTAGTCGGGTCGCCCTGCGGTCTTTTCTCCCTCTCCCACAGGGAGAGGGAGAAAAGACCGCACCGTGCAATCCCCTCTCCCTGAGGGAGAGGGTTAGGGTGAGGGGAAATAACTAGCGACGGTTGCCTAAAATCCGCAGCAGCATCAGGAACAGGTTGATGAAGTCCAGATACAGCGTCAGCGCGCCCAGGATTGAGTATTTGCGCAGGTTTGAACTGTCGCGCACGTCAATCTGCTCGCCGATGTTTTTCAGCTTCTGGGTGTCATACGCCGTCAACCCAACGAAGATCACCACCCCGATGTAGGTCACTGCCCACATCAGCGCTTCGCTCTTCAGCCACAGGTTCACCAGCGACGCCAGCACAATCCCGATCAGCCCCATAAACAGCATGCTGCCAAAGCCGCTCAGATCGCGCTTCGTGGTGTAGCCGTAGAGGCTCATCGCACCGAACATCCCGCCGGCCACCACGAAGGTGCTGGCGATGGAAGAGTAGGTGTAAACGATGAAAATGCTGGAAAGCGTCAGCCCCGTCAGCGCCGAATAGAGCATAAACAGGGTTGTTGCCATTCCGGCACTCAGCTTTTGCACCAGACCCGAAAGCACAAACACCAGCGCCAGCTGTGCGATAATCAGCCCAAAGAAGGTGATTTTGCTGGAGAAGATAAACATCATCAGTTCAGGCGTATTCGCCGCATACCACGCGATAAACGCGGTAAGCAGCAGGCCAACCGTCATCCAGCCATAGACCTGAGCCATATACGTCTGCAGCCCGCTACGGGTCTGCTGTACTATTGAATCGGAACGCGGAAATCGGTCCATGATTCACTCCTGATTAAGATTAAGTAGACACACACGTTAAGATTAACACATCCACGTAAACCGACTACCAACGGCTGGCGGCCTGTTTATCGCTGTCGCGAGATTCAACCCACCGATCGCCTTCCGGCGTGGCCTCACGCTTCCAGAACGGCGCTTTGGTTTTGAGGTAATCCATAATGAACTCACCTGCCGCAAACGCGCTGCTGCGGTGTGCGCTGGTCACCCCGACAAAAACAATCTCCTCGCCGGGCCACATCTCGCCGATGCGGTGAATCACCGTGATGCGTCCGAGCGGCCAGCGGCCTCGCGCCTCGACCACAATCTCCGCCAGCGATTTCTCGGTCATGCCTGGATAGTGCTCCAGCGTCAGTGCCTTCACGCTGTCGCCGAGGTTGTGGTTGCGCACTTTACCGGTGAAGGTCACGACCGCACCATCTTCGTCACGCTCTGCCAGCCAGCTGTATTCTGTCCCGACGCTGAAGCGCTCGGGACCTACCAGAATTCGGGTCTCAGCCATCTTAGCCCCCCGTTACCGGTGGGAAGAAGGCCACTTCATCCCCTGCCTTCAGAGGATGGGTGAACTCCACCAGCGTCTGGTTAACGGCGGCCAGCAGCTTGCCTTCGTCCAGCGCCAGCGCCCAGCGGTCGCCTTGTGCCGCCAGATGCGCGCGCAGGGCGGCAACGTTTTCAAATGGCGCGTCCAGCGTCAGGCTGTCGGTGTTGACCAGCTCGCGCACCTGCGCAAAAAAGAGCACCTTAATCATGACTGTCCACCTTAAAATCACCGGATTTGCCGCCGCTTTTTGCCAGCAGGCGAACCGGGCCAATCACCATATCTTTCTGCACCGCTTTGCACATGTCGTAGATGGTCAGCGCGGCGACAGAGGCCGCCGTCAGCGCTTCCATCTCCACGCCGGTTTTCCCGGTTAAGCGGCAGAGCGATTCAATGCGCACGCGGCTGTGCTCCGGCTGCGCCTGAAGATTTACTTCCACTTTACTCAGCATCAGCGGGTGGCACAGCGGGATGAGATCCCAGGTGCGCTTGGCGGCCTGAATCCCTGCAATGCGCGCGGTAGCAAACACGTCACCCTTGTGGTGACTGCCGTCGATAATCATCGCCAGGGTTTCCGGCAGCATGGTGACGAACGCTTCGGCGCGCGCCTCGCGCACCGTTTCCGCTTTGGCGGAGACATCCACCATATGCGCTTCTCCAGCGGCGTTAATGTGGGTCAGTTGTGACATAGCTTATTTCTTTAAATGGGGATGGAAATTACACGGACGGGTACGGGCGTCCAGCTGCGGGGCAATAATATTGTCCCATGCGGTGCGGCAGGCCTTCGTCGAGCCGGGCATGGCGAAAATCAGCGTGTTGTTTGCCACACCGGCCACCGCGCGAGACTGCAGCGTGGAGGTACCAATCTCTTCAAAGGAGAGCATACGGAACACTTCGCCGAAGCCTTCCACTTCGCGATCGAACAGCGGGAGCAGCGCTTCGGGCGCCTGGTCGCCTGCGGTAAAGCCGGTGCCGCCGGTGATCAGCACCACCTGCACCTCATCACTCGCAATCCACTGCGAAACCTGAGCGCGAATGGCGTAGCGGTTCTCCTTCACGATCGCTTTATCGACGATGTTATGCCCCGCGTCATGGGCCGCCTCGCGCAGCCAGTGGCCGGAGGTGTCATCCTCTTCGCCACGGCGGTCGGAAACGGTAAGGATAGCAATGCGTGTCGGGATAAATTCTGCGCTTACCTGACTCATCTTCTGATTCCTTCTTAAGCCTGATTACCCGCCGATGTAGGACAGGTTCTGAGTAATGCCGGTATTGCCCTGATGCAGGAAGTGGGTCTGTTTTTTATGCGTCAGCGCTTCAGAAATGCGTGCTTCAAGCGCGTCCTGCTGCGCATCGTCTTCCAACAGATCGCGAAGGTCCACGCCGCCGTCGCCGAACAGGCAAAGGTGGAGCTTGCCAACGGAAGAGACGCGCAGGCGGTTGCAGCTGGCGCAGAAGTCTTTCTCATAGGGCATGATGAGCCCAATTTCCCCTTCGTAATCAGGATGGCAGAAGACCTGCGCCGGGCCGTCGCTGCGCTGGCGGATCTGATGGATCCAGCCGCGTTTCAGCAGCTCGTCGCGCAGCACCATGCCGGAGATATGATGGCGGCGGAACAGCTCGCTCCCCTCGCCCGTCTCCATCAGCTCAATAAAGCGCAGTTGAATGGGGCGAGATTTGATCCACGCCAGGAAGGTGTCCAGCTGATGGTGGTTGACGTCGCGCATCAGCACCGTGTTGACTTTGACCTTCTCGAACCCGGCGCTAAACGCCGCGTCGATGCCGTCCATCACCTGGCGGAATTTATCCTGACCGGTAATGGCGTGAAACTGGCGGGCATCCAGACTGTCCACGCTGACGTTGATGGCGGTCAGGCCGGCATCACGCCAGGCGGCCACGTCGCGGGCCATACGGTATCCGTTGGTGGTTACCGCAATCTGACGAATGCGTTCGTTTTCACGCACGGCGGCAATGATGTCGGGAAAATCGCGGCGCAGCGAAGGTTCACCGCCGGTCAGACGCACTTTTTCGGTGCCGAGCTCAGAGAAGGCGCGCGTGACGCGGCGCACTTCATCCACGGAGAGAAAGCCGTTATTGGTGACGCTGCCCGGTTTGTAGCCGTCGGGCAGGCAGTAGGTGCAACGGAAGTTGCACACGTCGGTAATCGACAGACGTAAGTAATAAAACTTACGCGCGAAAGCATCAGTAAGTTGTGAAGCCATGTACACCTTTCCAGATATGGGAGGCACAGTCATTTCTTTCTGTACCCTGGTGGCATATTCGCCACGGCCAGAGCGCCATATCTTTCGACACAGGCACAAAGGCTAGAGTGTATGTTTTCAAATTTGAAAACGTGGTTATGGCGATAGTAGCGCGTAAATCAACTCTTCGCTATTCTCGCTTAACGCTATATAAACAACTACATAACGACATAATTGTGTATTTTCACTACAGAATACGCAAAAACAGCATCTTCGCATTGATATGCGTCATTTTGCGTCCGGTGAGGCATCGTCTTTTAGGGGTAGTTAGGGTAGTGTTACGCACATTGAACGTGATAAGGAATGTGTATGCGCAATCGCACTTTTGCGGATCTTGACCGTGTGGTCGCACTCGGCGGAGGCCACGGTCTGGGCCGGGTGATGTCCTCTTTGTCTTCACTCGGCTCAAGGCTGACAGGGATCGTGACCACAACGGATAACGGCGGCTCTACGGGGCGCATCCGACGTGCAGAAGGGGGTATCGCCTGGGGCGATATGCGCAACTGTCTGAACCAGCTGATTACCGAACCGAGCGTTGCATCTGCAATGTTTGAGTACCGTTTCGGCGGTAACGGCGAACTTTCCGGGCATAACCTCGGAAATTTAATGCTTAAAGCTCTGGATCACCTGAGCGTGCGCCCGCTGGAAGCCATCAATTTGATACGAAATCTCCTGAAAGTGGATGCGTTCCTTATCCCGATGTCTGAGCAGCCGGTCGATCTGATGGCCATCGACGCGGAAGGTCATGAAGTTTACGGCGAGGTGAATATCGATCAGCTCATTCTGCCGCCGAAAGAGCTGATGACCTACCCAAGCGTTCCCGCCACGCGCGAAGCGGTTGAGGCCATTGCTGAAGCGGATGTGATCCTGATCGGTCCGGGCAGTTTTTACACCAGCCTGATGCCTATTTTGCTGGTGAAAGAGCTGGCCCAGGCGCTGCGCCGCACCCCTGCCCCGATGGTCTACATCGGTAACCTGGGGCGCGAACTGAGCCCGGCAGCCGCAAGCCTGTCGCTGGCGGACAAGCTGAGCCTGATGGAGCAGTACGTCGGGAAGAAAATTATCGACGGCGTGGTGGTGGGGCCTAAAGTCGACGTGTCCGGGATTGGGGATCGTCTGGTGGTGCAGGAGCCGCTGGAGGCCAGCGATATTAAATATCGCCATGACCGCCATCTGCTGCGCGAAGCGCTGGAGAAGGCGATTCAGGCGCTGGGTTAACAACCCCCGGTGGCGCTGCGCTTACCGGGGCTACAAGGGGCACTTAACCCGTAGGCCCGATAAGCGCAGCGCCACCGGGCAAGAAGCTACGATGCTGCAATAAACAGATCCCGCAGCTGATGGAGCTGGTCGCGGATCTGCGCCGCCTCTTCGAACTCCAGGTTCTGCGCGTGCTGCATCATCTGCCCTTCCAGCTCGTGGATTTTCTGCTGCAGCGCTTTCGGCGTCAGCACGACGGTATCTTCTTCCACCACTGAACGCGCCTTGCCGCGGCCTTTCGCTTTGGTTTTGGCAATGTTCTGACCCAGTGCCAGAATATCGACCACCTTCTTGTTCAGCCCCTGCGGGGTAATGCCGTGCTCTTCGTTGTAGCGCTGCTGCTTCTCGCGACGGCGCTCCGTTTCGCCAATCGCTTTCGCCATCGACGGGGTGATTTTGTCACCGTACAGAATCGCTTTCCCGTTGACGTTACGCGCGGCGCGGCCAATGGTCTGGATCAGAGAGCGTTCAGAACGCAGGAAGCCCTCTTTATCCGCATCCAGGATCGCCACCAGCGAGACTTCCGGCATATCCAGACCTTCTCGCAGCAGGTTGATCCCCACCAGCACGTCAAACTCGCCCAGACGCAGGTCGCGGATAATCTCCATTCGCTCCACGGTATCGATATCCGAGTGCAGATAACGCACCTTCTCGCCGTGCTCTTCGAGGTACTCGGTCAGGTCTTCCGCCATGCGCTTGGTGAGCGTGGTTACCAGCACGCGCTCGTTGATGGCGGAACGGGCACGGATCTCGGAGAGCAGATCGTCCACCTGCGTCGCCACGGGACGCACCTCGATAATCGGGTCCAGCAGCCCGGTCGGACGCACCACCTGGTCAACCACGTCCTCGCCGGATTTCTCCAGCTCGTAGTTCCCCGGGGTCGCCGACACGTAGATGGTCTGCGGGGCCAGCGCCTCGAATTCTTCAAACTTCATCGGGCGGTTATCCAGCGCCGACGGCAGGCGGAAGCCGTACTCCACCAGCGTCTCTTTACGCGCGCGGTCACCGCGATACATCCCGCCAATCTGCGGGATAGTGACGTGGGATTCATCGATCACCAGCAAACCGTCTGCCGGAAGATAGTCAAACAGCGTCGGCGGTGGCTCGCCCGGCCCGCGGCCGGAGAGGAAACGGGAGTAGTTTTCGATGCCGGAGCAGTAGCCCAGCTCGTTCATCATCTCCAGATCAAACTGGGTACGCTGGCTCAGGCGCTGCTCTTCCAGCAGCTTGTTGTTGGCCAGCAGCACCTTACGGCGGTCTGCCAGCTCCACTTTAATCTCTTCCATCGCCTGCACGATACGCTCGCGCGGCGTCACGTAGTGCGTTTTCGGGTAGATGGTGAAACGCTGAATCACCGACTCAATATGTCCCGTCAGCGGGTCGAACAGCGAGAGGCGTTCGACCTCTTCGTCAAACAGCTCAACGCGCAGCGCCATATCGTCCGATTCCGCCGGGAAGATGTCGATCACTTCACCGCGTACGCGGAACGTCCCGCGCTGGAACGCCTGGTCGTTACGGGTGTACTGCAGCTCCGCCAGACGGCGCAAAATCGCCCGCTGGTCGATGATCATCCCCTGCGTCAGGTGCAACATCATCTTCAGATACAGATCCGGGTCGCCCAGACCGTAGATAGCGGAAACCGACGCCACGACGACCACATCGCGACGCTCGAGCAGCGCCTTCGTGGCTGAAAGACGCATCTGCTCAATGTGCTCGTTTACCGAAGCATCTTTCTCAATGAAGGTGTCAGAGCTCGGGACATAGGCTTCGGGCTGATAGTAATCGTAGTAGGAGACGAAATACTCCACCGCGTTGTCCGGGAAGAACTCTTTCATCTCGCCGTAAAGCTGTGCGGCCAGGGTTTTGTTGGGCGCCAGCACCATCGTGGGGCGCTGCAGGTCAGCGATCACGTTGGCGATGGTAAACGTTTTGCCGGAGCCGGTTACCCCCAGCAGCGTCTGGTGTGCCAGCCCATCTTCCAGCCCCTCTTCCAGACGGCGGATGGCCTCGGGCTGATCCCCCGAAGGACGGAAAGCAGAATTCAATTTGAACGGTTTACTCATGGGCGACAACCTGATGACGTTATAAGCGGCAGGTGAGTAATTTTACTCGTTGTGGCCAGGAATGCCAGTAAAAAACACTGGATGAAAAACCAGTAGCATGTCACGATATTTAGAGTAGCGCCTGAATGATTAGCGCGATAGCGGCCAAAATTTGGACTGTGACAACATAAAACACCAGTCAGGACAGGTTATCCCCAGAACTTTTTCTTTTTTAACATTTGTCAAGCCAGGTAATGATAGTTTTATGGCAACGGGTGACACTTTCATGACGGGAATTGCTTTTATCTAACCAGTTAAATTATAAACGATATTTTCTAAAGCCGCGTTTCGCGCCAATTTGGGCGAAAGCCGCGTCGCCTCTCGCTTATCGCGTGTTTTCTAACTCTAATGCACATGGTTATCCACAGGAATAGTGGATAACTGCTTCCAGCCCATGCAGACAGGCGCTCGGCAAATTCCCGGATTTTCCCACGAACCGGCAGGAAAAAATTTTTATAGCTATTTTTTGATGATTAACAGTTGAGTCATTCATAACCAACCGATGAGATATTGCTCACATTTTCATCATTTCTGACCCTGCACCACAACTCACCACCGCCGGCACCGTCGATGTGCAATCCCTCTGGTTTTACACCGCTCTCCTGTGACTTATTCCTAAAAAAGTCGCTTTTTTAGTCACTTTGCACTTTCTGGCAGGGGTTTTGCACAATCCAGAACGTGCCTCACCTACACACATTTTTAAGGAGAGAAAGATGTTGAGTCTGCGTGCAGTGAACCAGTTTTACGGAAGCCAACATACGCTATGGAACGTGGATTTAGATTTTCCGCAAGGGATGTGTACAGGCGTCGTTGGCCTGCCGGGCATGGGGAAAACCACCCTCATGAATTGCATCGCCGGAAAAGTGCCCGTCGAAAGCGGCACCATCATCTGGCATGAGGCGGGCGCGCCGCCGCGTGATTTGCTAAGCCAGGTGCCAGAACAGCGTTCAGGGCCGGGGATAGGCTATGTCCCGCAGGACAGGCGGATCTTCTCCCAGCTGACGATTGAGGAGAATTTGCATATCGCCATGCGGGCGATGGGCAAGCCCGACCCGGAAGCGAAAAGTGAGGTGTATGACCTGTTCCCGGAACTCTACGCGCTGCGTCAGACTCGGGGCAACGCCCTTTCGCCAGACGACCAGTACCAGTTGGCCCTGGCCAACGCGCTGGTAAACCGTCCGCGGATGCTGATTCTGGACGAGCCCCTGCACGGCGCAGGCCACGGTTTCGCGCATAAGCTGGGACAGCTGCTGGTGCGCTTAAACCGAGAGCTGGGGATGACGGTGCTGCTGGCTGAACAGCAACTGTCGTTTATTCGCCGGGTGGCGGATCGTTTTTGCATGCTTTATCGCGGGCGTAACGTGGCCCAGGGCCACGTTAACGAACTGGACGATGAGCTTATTGCCCACTGGATGTCGCTGGAAGCAAGGCGCTGAGGTCAAGATAGCGCCCGGTTTCGGCACGTTCGGCATCCTCCGCAAGCCACGGGATCTCCCCGAGGAATGGGGCGGGAAGAACCCGCTTGAGCGTTGCCAGGTACTCCTGATGCCGCTTGCCGGGGGCAACCACGTCGTTGGCTATCCAGCCCGCCAGGCGCAGTCCTGCCTGCGAAACGGCCTGCGCGGTCAACATAGCATGGTTGATACAGCCGAGCTTCACCCCTACGACCAGAATGACCGGGAGCTGCTCGCGTTGCACCCAGTCAGCAAACGTCTGCTCCTGCGAGAGCGGCGTAAACCAGCCGCCTGCGCCCTCCACCAGCACCCAGTCCGCCTGGCGTTCCAGCGCGCGTAATCCGGCCGAGAGCACGGTGAAATCAATCGGACGACCTTCGTCGGCGCTGATGATATGCGGCGACGTCGGCTCGGCAAAGGTGTACGGATTCACCGCTGAATAGGCGAGCTCAAGCGTGCTGTTCCGCTGGAGCGCCAGCGCGTCGGTGTTGCGTAACCCTTCCGCCGTCATCTCGCTGCCGGAAGCAACCGGCTTATACCCGGCGGTGTTTTTCCCAAGCTTTCGCGCCGCCTGAAGCAGCGCGGCGCTGGCAACCGTTTTACCCACTTCCGTATCCGTTCCGGTGACAAAATAGCGTTCAGTCACGTTCGATAACCCCATGAAAAAGTTGATAAGAGAGCGGGAAATGTCCCCGCGCCTGCGGCCAGGCCTGCTCCAGACGCTGCAGTTGACCCCGGGTGAGCGGTTTTTTCTCGCGTCCGGTATGCAGATGCGTGGCGCCAATCCCCTTCAGCGAGCGCATGGCGCTGAGCGCGTCGCTGAAATTGAGGGTGATGGTCTGCATCGCGCTGCGATAGCGCCGGCCTGCCAGCGCCTGCGTGACCCGCTCGTGTGATAAAAACCGGTTGGCGTGCGGCTGGCGATCTACCGCCCTCCAGGCCTGATTCAGCTCCGGTAACGAGCTTTCCAGCAGAGTGGTAAACGCCACGCTCCCGCCCGGACGCGCCACGCGGTAAAGCTCGCTTAAGGCCTGCGGCAGGCTGCTGCACCACTGCACGGCGAGATGGCTCCAGACCAAATCAAATTGCGCATCCGCCAGCGGAATCGCTTCGATATCACCGACCAGATAACGGTGCGCAGCCTGCTGCTGACGTGCCTCCGCAAGCATGTCGGATGACAGGTCGAGAGCCGTAACCTGGCCTCCCGCTTCGCGCCAGTAGCGGCTATTCCCGCCGGGACCGCACCCGGCGTCAAGCACCTGGGTAAAGCGCGTCTCGCCAAGCAGCGCCAGCAGCCCCTCTGCGCTCTGGCGCTGAAGCTCATCGTGTTGTGAATAGCTGCGCGCGGCACGGCCAAACGCCGCCGCAATGGCCTGCTTATTGACGGGCGACATTCAGCGCCTCCAGAAGGGCATCAATATCCTCTGCTTCGTGCGCCGCCGTGAGCGTCAGGCGCAGGCGGGCGGTACCCGGCGGCACGGTGGGCGGACGAATGGCCGTCACCCACATCCCCCGCTCGCGCAGCGCGTGCGCCAGCGTGAGCGCCAGGCTGTTTTCACCGACGATCGCCGGCTGGATCGCGCTCTGCGAATCGGTGCTCAGGAAGGGAAGCTGTGCCAGGCCCTGACGAAAACGCTGGATATGTTCCGCCAGACGCGCCCGGCGTTCATCGCCTTCTGCGCTGCGGATCACCGCCAGGGACGCTGACAGCGCCACGGCCTGCGCGGGCGGCATGCTGGTGCTGTAGATCAAATGCCGGGCAAACTGCAGCAGATAATCGGCGACGGGTTCGCTGCACAGCACGGCGGCCCCGCTCACGCCAAAGCCTTTGCCGAAGGTGACAACCAGCAGCTCCGGCTTCACGTTTTGCAGATGCGCGCTGCCGCGCCCTTCGTCGCCCATCACGCCAGTGCCGTGGGCATCATCAACCAGCAGCCAGGCGTTTTGCCGCTTTGCGGCGTCGTGCAGCGCGGCAAGCGGCGCGCTGTCGCCATCCATGCTGAACACCCCTTCCGTGACCACCAGCTGCTGCCCGTTACAGGGTTTATCCAGCAGCGCAGCGAGTTGCCCCGCATCGTTATGGGCGAAGCGGCGCAGCTGAGCCGGGCTTAAATTTGCCGCCTCCAGCAGGGAAGCGTGGCTTAAGCGGTCGGCGACAATGCGGTCGTCCTTGCCCATCAGGGCTGCAATGACCGCCTGATTGGCCGCAAAACCCGAGATAAACAGCAGCGCGCGCGGGTAGCCCAGCCAGTCGGCAAGCTCCTCCTCCAGCGCCCGGTGCGCCGTGGTGTATCCGCTGACGTGCCCGGAGCCGCCGCTGCCCACGCCGTACCGCTCCGCGCCCTGCTGCCAGGCGCGGATAATGGCCGGATGCTGGCTCAGCCCGAGATAATCGTTGCTGGAGAAGTTACAAAACCGCCGGTTCTCACGGGTAAGAAAACGGCCTGCGCCGTTTTCGACTACCCTGCGTACGCGAAACGCCTCTGCCGCCCGCCGCTCGTCGAGCGCGGAATGGATACGTGCCTCCCAGGTCATACGGCTGCCGCGTTGTAGAACTGGTCGGTGTCGGCGTTAAAAATCTGCTGCTCCAGCTGCTGCTGTTGCTCGTTATCGCCGGTCAACACCCCGGTCTGATGTGGGTTCAGCCCCAGCTTGCGGAACAGCTGAACGTCTTTGTCCTCTTCCGGGTTCGGCGTGGTCAGCAGCTTGCAGCCGTAGAAGATGGAGTTGGCCCCGGCCATAAAGCACATCGCCTGGGTCTGCTCGCTCATCTGTTCACGGCCCGCAGAGAGGCGAACGTACGAGGTCGGCATCATGATGCGCGCCACCGCGATGGTGCGGATAAAGTCAAACGCGTCCACGTCGTCGTTATCCGCCAGCGGCGTGCCTTTGACCTTCACCAGCATGTTGATCGGCACGCTTTCCGGCGGGGTCGGCAGGTTCGCCAGCTGCAGCAGCAGACCGGCGCGATCTTTCACCGTTTCACCTAAGCCCACGATGCCGCCCGAGCACACCTTGATCCCCGCGTCACGCACTTTATCAAGCGTGTCCAGACGCTCCTGATAGGTACGGGTGGTGATGATGTTGCCGTAAAACTCCGGCGAGGTGTCGAGGTTGTGGTTGTAGTAGTCCAGCCCGGCCGCCGAGAGGCGCTGCGCCTGCTCATCGTTCAGCGTGCCCAGCGTCATACAGGCTTCAAGGCCCATCTCCTTCACGCCCTTCACCATCTGCTCCAGATACGGCATGTCGCGATCGTGCGGGTTCTTCCACGCCGCGCCCATGCAAAAGCGGGTCGAGCCGGCGTTTTTCGCCTTACGCGCGGAGTCGAGCACCTGCTCAACCTCCATCAGCCGTTCGGATTCCAGGCCGGTTTTATAGCGCGCGCTCTGCGGGCAATATTTGCAGTCTTCCGGGCAGGCGCCGGTCTTGATCGACAACAGCGTGCTGACCTGAACGTGGCGAGGATCGAAGTGCTGACGGTGCACCTGTTGGGCTTCGAACATCAGCTCAAGGAAAGGTTTATTGAATAATTCAGTAACTTGCGACATCGTCCAGCGTGCGTGGTGAGCCATTGGGCTTCTCCAAAGGGTTTTGTTAATTTTCGGTTCGGTTTATACTCGTAAACCTAAAACTTTTCAAAATGGTTTACAAGTCGATTATGACCCAGGACGATCTCGCCTTCGACAAGCAGCATATCTGGCACCCTTACACCTCCACCACCCGCCCCCTGCCCGTCTATCCGGTAGCTTCGGCCCACGGCTGCGAGCTGCACCTCGCCAGCGGCGAGCAGCTGGTTGACGGGATGTCCTCCTGGTGGGCGGCCATTCACGGGTACAACCACCCGCGCCTGAATGCGGCGATGAAAGCGCAGATTGACCAGATGTCGCACGTGATGTTTGGCGGAATCACCCATCAGCCCGCGGTGGATTTGTGCCGCCGGCTGGTAGCGATGACGCCTGACTCGCTGGAGTGCGTGTTCCTGGCCGATTCCGGCTCCGTGGCGGTGGAAGTGGCGATGAAAATGGCGCTGCAGTACTGGCATGCAAAAGGCGAAACGCGCCAGCGGTTCCTCACCTTCCGCAACGGCTATCACGGGGATACCTTCGGAGCGATGTCGGTCTGCGATCCGGACAACTCCATGCACAGCCTGTGGAAAGGCTACCTGCCGGAAAACCTGTTTGCTCCGGCCCCGCAGAGCCGCTTCGACGGCGAGTGGAACGAGATGGACATGGTCGGCTTCGCGCGGCTGATGGCGGCGCATCGTCACGAGATTGCTGCCGTCATTCTTGAACCTATCGTGCAGGGCGCAGGCGGAATGCGGATGTACCACCCGGAATGGCTGAAGCGTATTCGCAAGATGTGCGACCGCGAGGGCATTCTGCTGATTGCCGATGAGATCGCGACCGGTTTTGGCCGCACCGGCAAGCTGTTTGCCTGCGAACATGCGGGTATCGCCCCGGATATTCTTTGCCTGGGCAAAGCGCTCACCGGCGGCACCATGACGCTCTCCGCCACGCTAACTACCCGTCACGTCGCCGATACCATCAGCGACGGCGAAGCGGGCTGCTTCATGCACGGCCCGACGTTTATGGGCAACCCGCTGGCCTGCGCGGTCGCGAGCGAAAGCCTTGCGATTCTGGAGAGCGGCGAGTGGCGAACGCAGGTTGCAGCGATTGAAGCGCAGCTGAAGGATGAGCTGAGCGCCGCCTCGGGCGCGAGTTTCGTGGCGGACGTCCGCGTGCTGGGCGCCATCGGGGTGATTGAAACCACCCATCCGGTGAATATGGCGGCGCTGCAGCGCTTCTTCGTGGACCAGGGCGTGTGGGTACGGCCCTTCGGCAAGCTTATCTACCTGATGCCGCCGTATATCATTACGCCCGTTCAGCTGCGCAAGCTCACCGCCGCCGTCGTCGAAGCCGTTAACAACCCCGCGCATTTCACGATTTAACCCTATGCGTTACACTTCCTGTACGAGTGATTAGCGAGGGTAAACCGTATGAAAATCATCAGTAAAGATCTGCGCGACGGCGAAAAACTCCCGGAACGCCACGTATTCAACGGCATGGGGTACCAGGGAGACAATATCTCCCCGCACCTGGCGTGGGATGAGGTTCCGGCCGGCACCAAAAGCTTTGTCGTCACCTGTTACGACCCGGATGCGCCTACCGGCTCCGGCTGGTGGCACTGGATAGTGGCGAACCTGCCCGCCGATACGCGCGTCCTGCCGCAGGGGTCCGGCTCTGACCTGGTTGCCCTGCCTGAAGGCGCCATTCAGACGCGCACCGATTTTGGTAAAGCGGGCTACGGCGGCGCGGCGCCGCCAAAAGGGGAAACCCACCGCTATATCTTCACGGTGCACGCGCTGGATGTGGACAAGATTGAGGTGGATGAAGGCGCGAGCGGCGCAATGGTAGGGTTTAACGTGCATTTCCATACGCTCGGGAGCGCGTCGATTACGGCGATGTACTCGTAAAAAAAGCCGGGTGGCGGCTACGCCTTACCCGGCCTACATTTCGGATTCGTAGGCCCGGTAAGCGCAGCGCCACCGGGCAAAAAAATCACAGCACCTGCGGCAACAACCCCACCAGACGCCCTTCTTCCAGAAGCTGCATCGCCTTATCAATATCCGGCGCAAAGAAGCGGTCATCATCGTAATGCGATACGTGCTCGCGCAACGTCTGACGCGCCTGCTCGAGCAGCGGGCTGGATTTCAGTCCTTCACGCAGGTCGATACCCTGACACGCCGCCAGCCATTCTACCGCCAGCACGCCACGGGTGTTGGAGGCCATCTCCCAGAGGCGACGCCCGGCGGCAGGTGCCATAGAGACGTGATCTTCCTGGTTGGCAGAGGTTGGCAGGCTGTCCACGCTGTGCGGGTGCGACAGGGCTTTGTTCTCGCTTGCCAGCGCCGCCGCGGTCACCTGCGCAATCATAAAGCCCGAGTTGACCCCGCCGTTACGCACCAGGAACGGTGGCAGCTGGGACATATGTTTATCCATCATCAGCGCAATGCGGCGCTCGGACAACGCGCCGACTTCGGCAATCGCCAGCGCGATATTATCCGCCGCCATTGCCACCGGCTCGGCGTGGAAGTTACCGCCGGAGACCACCTCGTTTTCCTGCGCGAACACCAGCGGGTTATCGGACACCGCGTTGGCTTCCACCAGCAGCACCTCCGCCGCCTGGCGCAGCTGGGTCAGACACGCGCCCATCACCTGCGGCTGGCAGCGCAGTGAATACGGATCCTGCACCTTGTCACAGTTGTGGTGCGAGTCCGCGATTTCACTGCTGTCGGTAAGCACGTGACGGTACATGCTGGCCGCATCAATCTGCCCGCGCTGGCCGCGCACGTCGTGGATGCGGGCATCGAACGGTCGACGTGAGCCCAGCACGGCTTCGGTGGTCAGCGCACCGCACACCACCGCCGAGGCAAACAGTTCTTCAGCTTCAAACAGGCCGCGCAGCGCGAAGGCGGTCGACGCCTGCGTGCCGTTAAGCAAAGCCAGCCCCTCTTTCGCCGCCAGCGTGATCGGGGTTAATCCCGCTTTTTTCAGCGCCTCTTTCGCGGGGAGCCACTCGCCCTGCCAGCGCGCTTTGCCTTCACCCAGCAGCAGCAGCGACATGTGCGCCAGCGGTGCAAGATCGCCGGAAGCGCCGACGGAACCTTTCGCCGGGATCCACGGATAGACTTCCGCATTCACCAGCGACATCAGCGCCTGGATCACGCTCAGGCGAATGCCGGAGAAGCCGCGCGCCAGGCTGTTGATTTTGAGCACCATCATCAGACGGACAATCTCATCGTCCAGCGGCTGGCCGACGCCCGCCGCGTGTGACAGCACCAGCGAGCGCTGTAAGTTTTCCAGATCGTGTGTCGCGATGCGGGTCTGCGCCAGCAGCCCAAAGCCGGTGTTAATGCCGTAGGCGGTGCGCCCTTCGGCAACAATCGCCTCCACGCAGGCCACGCTGTCGTTAATGGCGGCGTGGGCGCTTTCATCCAGCGAAAGGGTAACCGGTTTGCGCCAGACGCTACGCAGCTGTTTGAGGGTCAGCGATCCGGGAGTAATGGTTAACGCGTTCATGCAGGCTTTCCTTGTGTGGCAGGGATCATCGGCAGGTTTAGCCCCTGCTCTTTGGCACAGTCAATCGCAATGTCATAGCCGGCATCTGCGTGACGCATCACGCCGGTTGCCGGGTCGTTGTGCAATACGCGGGCGATACGCGCGGCGGCTTCATCGGTTCCGTCACAAACAATGACCATCCCGGAATGCTGGGAGAAGCCCATTCCTACGCCGCCACCGTGGTGCAGCGATACCCAGGTCGCGCCGCTGGCGGTATTCAACAGGGCGTTCAGCAGCGGCCAGTCGGAGACCGCATCGGAGCCGTCGCGCATGGCTTCCGTTTCGCGGTTCGGGCTGGCGACGGAGCCGGAGTCCAGATGGTCGCGGCCGATAACAATCGGCGCAGAGACTTCGCCGCTGCGTACCATTTCGTTAAAGGCAAGACCCAGCTTTTGCCGCCACTCCAGCCCTACCCAGCAGATACGCGCCGGTAAGCCCTGGAAGTTAATGCGCTCGCGGGCCATGTCCAGCCAGTGGTGAAGATGCTCGTCATCCGCGACGATCTCCTTCACTTTGGCATCGGTCTTGTAGATATCTTCCGGATCGCCGGACAGGGCAACCCAGCGGAACGGACCGATGCCGCGGCAGAACAGCGGGCGGATATAGGCCGGGACGAACCCCGGGAAGTCGAAGGCATTACTCACGCCCATCTCTTTCGCCATCTGGCGGATGTTGTTGCCGTAATCAAAGGTCGGAATGCCCATCCGGCTAAAGGCGAGCATGGCGGAGACGTGTTCTGCCATGGAACGTTTAGCGGCAAACACCGTGCCTTCCGGGTCGGTTTCCGCTTTCTGCTGATAGGCTTCCCACGTCCAGCCTTTTGGCAGATAGCCGTGCAGCGGGTCGTGCGCGCTGGTCTGGTCGGTCACTAAATCAGGACGCACGCCGCGAGCAACCAGCTCAGGAAGAACATCCGCCGCGTTGCCGCACAGGGCAATCGAGACCGCTTTGCCTTCGGCGGTGTATTTTTTGATGCGCGCCAGCGCATCGTCCAGGGTGGTCGCCTGCTCGTCGACGTAACGGGTACGCAGGCGGAAATCAATACGGCTCTGCTGGCACTCAATGTTCAATGAACATGCACCGGCAAGCGTGGCGGCCAGCGGCTGCGCGCCGCCCATGCCGCCGAGACCCGCGGTCAGCACCCAGCGGCCTTTCAGCGAGCCGTTATAGTGCTGGCGGCCGGCTTCCACGAAGGTTTCGTAGGTGCCCTGCACAATCCCCTGGCTGCCGATGTAGATCCAGCTGCCCGCGGTCATCTGGCCATACATCGCCAGCCCTTTGGTGTCGAGTTCGTTGAAATGTTCCCAGGTGGCCCAGTGCGGCACGAGGTTAGAGTTGGCGATCAGCACGCGCGGCGCGTTCTTGTGCGTTTTAAACACGCCCACCGGCTTGCCGGACTGCACCAGCAGGGTTTCGTCGTGTTCGAGTTCGGTCAGGGATTTTACAATTGCGTCATAGCATTCCCAGTTGCGCGCGGCGCGGCCTATGCCGCCGTAGACCACCAGCTCGTGGGGATTTTCCGCCACCTCAGGATCAAGGTTGTTCATCAACATGCGCAGCGGTGCTTCGGTGAGCCAGCTTTTGGCGGTAAGAGTGGTGCCGCGCGCGGCGCGGACATCCTGCTGGCGGTATTTACCTGACGACATTGTGTGCTCCTCATACGGGACAGTGATGCATTTAGATATACTTGTATAGACAAGCACACACAAGGTCAGATTTAACAAAAAAGATACAATTTTGTTATATTGCGTTAGCTATCACGCTTTTAAAACTTATGACATAAAGTGGCCCTGCAGCCGGTACCGGTTACCGGGGAAAAGCAGCCGGGCATGCGACACGATGTGCGACGAGGACCAGGTGCGACGGCGGATCAGCAGGCACGGATCGTGTTCTTTAATGCGCAGCCGTTCACACTCCTGCGGCGTGGCGCGCACGGCTTCCACAATGTGCTCCCCTTCCGTCAGCGGTGCGACAAGCGAGAGATACGCGTGCGGCGTGGTTTGGGTGTAATCCTGGTCCAGATAGTCCGGTATCCGTTCAGCGTTAACGCAGCGATCTTCAATCTGTACCGGAATGTCGTTTTCGAAATGCACCATCACGGAGTGGAAGATACGGCTTCCCTCCTTGACGTTAAGCTCTGTGGCCTGCTCGGCGCTGGCCTGGGTTTCCTCAAGCACCAGCACCTCACAGCGGTGCTGATGATTACGCGCGGCAATCTCGTCCGCAATGCTGCGGATTTCAAACAGGGCGGATTGCCCTTTCGGCTCCGCCACAAACGTCCCGACGCCCTGCAGGCGCACCAGAAGGCCTTCGTCGGTCAGTTCGCGCAGCGCCCGGTTGACGGTCATCCGGCTAAAACCAAACTGCGCCACCAGGTCGGCCTCCGACGGAATGCGGTCGTGCGGCCGCCAGACGCCGGTGGCGATTTTTTCGCTTATCGCCTGCTTCACCTTTTCGTAGAAAGGCGCGGGAGGACTCGACTGCGGCAGCGGTGAGCGTGAAAACATCATGACTCCTTAAACGGTGTTATGCCCACCAGTGAGCAATTTGCCAGGCCAGACGGGCGGCGAGCTTTGCGCCCTGTCCGTCCCGATCGTACTGCGGGTTAAACTCTACCAGATCGGCGGCCTGTAGCTTACCGCTTCGACAGATATGTTCGATAATGGGCAGAAGATCCAGGGCCGGTATGCCTAATGCTGCCGGTGCCGAAACGGCGGGCATTTCGCTGGCGGGCAGAACGTCCAGATCGATTGTCAGGTAGATGCGATCGGCCTGCGCCAGCACCTTTTCCAGAGAAGATAACGCATCGCGTCTGAAATGGAGATCTTCCACCAGCGTGACGTTCAGGCGTTCAGCCTCATCCCACAGTGCCTGCGTGTTCGCCGCCCGGCTCACGCCAAGGCAGGCGTAGCGAAATTCCCGACCGCGTGCTTCACAGTAGTTTGCCAGCTGGCGAAACGGCGTGCCGGACGTCGCGCGGTCGGCCCTGCGCAGGTCAAGATGTGCATCGAGATTAATCACCGCCACGCGCTCGTTCGGGAAGGCATCCAGAATGCCCCGTCCGTGCGCCCAGGCGGTTTCGTGCCCGCCGCCAAAGACCAGCGTGCGCATGCCGGACCGCTGGCAGGCCGTGACGGCATCGGTTAACGCTTGCTGCGCCGCTTCCAGCTCGGCACCTTCAACGAACACCGAGCCCATATCCGCCAGCCGATCGTGTCCCTGATGGCTGGCCATATTCGCCAGCGCTTTTCGCAGCATATCCGGTGCCTGCACGGCACCGGGCCTGCCCTGGTTGCGCTTGACCCCTTCATCACACTCAAAGCCTATCAGCGCAATGCCGGATGGTAGAGGAGCAAACTGCGCCTGCTGTCGTATCGTCTGAAAAATACGCTTTGCGCTGCTGGCCTCGGCGCTGTCGTCTCGCCCCTGCCAGACCGTTTCGGCTACGGGCCGCCATAGCTTCATACTGCCTCCCCACGGAAAATACGTTGATACAGCGGATTGCGTCCCGGCTCGTAGACCATCTCCACCGGATGGTGTGCGTCCCAGACGATGAAATCAGCGACAAACCCTGCCCGCAACTGCCCGTGGGTTGCGCCACGGCCCAGCGCCTGCGCGGCATGGCGCGTGACGCCAGCCCAGGCTTCTTCAGGCGTCAGGCCAAACTGGACGCAGGCCATATTCATCGCCAGGTGCAGGCTCGCAAACGGGCTGGTGCCCGGGTTATAGTCGGTGGCAACGGCCATCGGCACGCCCTGTTTTCTGAGCAGTTCCACCGGCGGACGCTGGCGCTCCTGAAGAAAATAGAACGCGCCGGGTAGCAGTACCGCCACCGTACCGCTTTGCGCCATCGCCTGAACGCCTGCGTCATCGAGGTATTCGATATGATCGGCCGACAGCCCGTGATATCGGCTGACCAGCGCCGCTCCGCCCAGATTTGAAAGCTGCTCCACATGACCTTTCACCGGAATGCCGAGCGCAGTCGCCGCCTGGAAGAGGCGCTCGGTTTGCGACGGCGTAAAGCCGACGTTTTCACAAAATACGTCGACCGCTTCAAACAGCTCTTTTTGCCACAGCGCGGGCATGATCTGCTCGCAGACCAGCGCGAGGTACGCATCCGGATCCTGTCTGTATTCCGCCGGCACCGCGTGCGCGGCCAGCAGCGTTGGGCTGATATCAATCGGGTTATTGAGGCTCAGCTGGCGTGCAACCTGCAGCATCTTCTCTTCGGCGTCGGCGTTTAGCCCGTATCCGGACTTGATCTCAACCGTGGTGACGCCTTCATTCATCAGTCGCTGAAGCCGCTGCTGCGCCAGTTGAAGCAGGGTTTCTGGAGCGCTGCTGCGCGTCGCCGTCACGGTAGCGTTAATCCCGCCCCCCTGCGCGCTGATGGTTTGATAAGAGACGCCGTTCAGACGCTGCTCCCACTCCGCCGCGCGATCGCCGCCGAATACCAGGTGGGTATGGCAGTCAATCAGGCCCGGCGTCACCAGACGCCCCTGAAGATCAACGCAGTGACGGTGCCCGCCAGGAATATCAGATTCAGGGATCACGGCAACAATGGTGTGTCCGCGCACGACCAGGGCGTGTTGCTCTTTTAGTCCATAAGGCGCGCAGACATCCGGAGCCATTGTCGCCAGTCGCGCGTTTCGCCATATTACATCGTCGGGATGAAGCTGCTGCATGGGGCATTCCACTTGTCATGGGTTGTATAGACATTTATTTTCATCTGCTGTCTGCTGTCAACCGACTTTGTGGAGATTGTTATTTATTTGTGATCACTTACCTGCCGCTCCAGGGCTAAAAATGCAACTTTTACCCTTTTTATCTTCCCGTTTCGCTCAACTTAGTATAAAAAAGCAGGCTATTTCGTCTATCCCGTTTAAGACTTGCATACCCAGGAGCTTCACCTTGAATATTTCCAGGATTTCCCGTCTGGCGTTAGCACTCGCCTTTGGCGTGACCTTATCCGCATGCAGTTCAACCCCACCGGATCAGCGACCTTCTGAGCAGGTCGCACCGGGTACCGCCTCCCGCCCGGTGTTGTCCGCCGATGAAGCGAAGAACTTCGACCGTGCCCACTACTTCTCGGCGATGGATCCAAACGCTGCGCCGTGGACGCCGTCTTCTATTAACCTGCCTAAACAGCCTGACTTCGTCGTTGGCCCGGCGGGTGCGCAGGGCGTAACGCATACCTCTATTCAGGCCGCGGTTGACGCTGCGATTACTAAACACAGCGCGTCTCGTCAGTACATCGCGATCCTGCCGGGTGAGTATGAAGGCACCGTGTATGTTCCGGCGGCACCGGGCAGCATTACACTGTACGGTCTGGGCGAAAAAGCGATCGACGTAAAAATTGGCCTGGCGATTGACTCTGAAATCGACAGCAACACCTGGCGTCGCCTGGTGAACCCGGCCGGTAAATATATGCCGGGCAAACCGGCGTGGTATATGTTTGATAACTGCCAGAGCAAGCGTTCCGCCACCATTGGCGTGATGTGCTCCGCGGTATTCTGGTCTCAGAATAACGGTCTGCAGCTGCAGAACCTGACCATTCAGAATACCCTGGGTGACAGCGTTGATGCCGGTAACCACCAGGCCGTTGCGCTGCGCAGCGATGGCGACCAGGTTCAGATCAACAACGTGAACATTCTGGGCCGTCAGAACACCTTCTTCGTGACCAACAGCGGCGTGCAGAACACCCTGCAGAATAACCGTCTGACCCGTACGCTGGTGACCAACAGCTACGTTGAAGGTGACGTGGATCTGGTGTCCGGCCGCGGCGCGGTGGTGTTTGATAATACCGATTTCCGCGTGGTGAACTCACGTACCCAGCAGGAAGGCTATGTGTTTGCGCCAGCAACCCAGTCTAACCTGTTCTACGGCTTCCTGGCCGTGAACAGCCGCTTTAACGCTGCCGGTGACGGCGTGGCGCAGCTGGGCCGCTCCCTGGATGTAGATTCTGCGACCAACGGTCAGGTCGTGATCCGCGACAGCGTGATTAACGAAGGCTTCAACATGGCGAAGCCGTGGGCTGATGCCGCGATCTCTAAACGTCCGTTCTCCGGCAACACCGGCGCGGTGGATGATAAAGGGAACGTGCAGCGTAACCTGAACGACGCTAACTTCAACCGTATGTGGGAATACAACAACCGCGGTCTGGGTAGCAAAGTGGTTGCTGAGCCTAAGCAGTAGGATGTCCTTTTGCCGGCCTACACAACCCGTAGGCCCGGTAAACGCAGTGCCACCGGGCATAAAAAAACCTCGCATGTGCGAGGTTTTTTGTTTTAAGCCGCTTAGTGAGCGTTAACGACGACCCACATCGGCCCCTGGCCGACGGCGTAGCGCCCTTTCTCTTCCAGCAGGCCCTGCTCGCCTTTGATTTCGTACAGCGCGATGTGGTGGGATTTCTGCCCTGCCGCAATCAGGTATTTACCGCTGTGATCGATATTAAAGCCGCGCGGCTGGGTTTCCGTTGGCTGGAAGCCCTCAATGGCCAGCACGCTGCCGTCCTCGGAGACGCTGAAGACGGTAATCAGGCTGGAGGTACGGTCACAGGCGTACAGATGACGGCCATCCGGCGTAATGTGAATATCAGCCGCCCAGCGCGTGTCGGAGAAGTCAGACGGCATCATATCCAGCGTCTGCACGCATTCAATCTGGCCGTTAGGGTCTTTCAGTTCCCATACGTCCACCGAGCTGTTCAGTTCATTGACCACGTAAGCGTACTGCTGGTTCGGGTGGAAGACCATATGACGCGGGCCCGCGCCTTCAACGGTAGTGACTTCAGCAGGAGTCTGCGCCACCAGGTGACCATCGTCGCTCAGGGTGAACAGGCAGATACGATCCTGCTTCAGCGCAGGCACCCACAGCGTACGGTTGTCCGGCGTGATATTTGCCGAGTGGCAGCCTTCCAGCCCTTCCACCACATCCACGGTTTCGACCGGAATGCCATCTTCCAGACGCGTTACGCTGACGCAGCCCGCGTTATACGAGCCGCTGAAGACAAAGTTGCCTTTACGATCGGTAGAAATGTGGGTTGGGCTGCCCGGCAATGGCGCTTCGGCAGTGTACGTCAGCGCGCCGTCGTCCGGAGAAATGCGATAGGCCAGCACGCGAAACTCCGGGCGCACACCCACGTACAAGAAACGTTTATCCGGGCTGATAACCATCGGCTGCACCTGGCCTGGCACATCAACAACCTGAACCAGCGTGAGTGTCCCTTCGGTATTTAAACGCCAGACATGAATTTGCTGGCTTTCAGGACTGGCGGTATAAACGGTTTGTTTCATGAATATTCACTCCTCACTGCGCATGAAAGTAATTAACTTTTGACGGTGAATGCTGAATTGTCGACAGGAATTTTGAAGCATTCGCCTCTCGGTGTACCATCCCATCAAAACGTAAATTCAATATTAACCCGGGAAAACAGATGACCTCGCGTGTGATTGCTCTGGATTTAGACGGTACCTTACTGACGCCGCAAAAAACCCTTCTCCCCTCTTCCCTGGACGCGCTTAAGCGCGCGCAGGAAGCGGGATATCAACTCCTTATCGTAACGGGTCGACATCACGTTGCCATTCACCCTTTTTATCAGGCACTGGCGCTAGATACACCTGCAATTTGCTGTAATGGCACTTATTTGTATGATTATCAGGCAAAAAAGGTTTTAGAATCCGACCCGCTGCCGGTTCCTCAGGCGCTGCAATTGATTGATCTGCTTGATGAGCATGACGTTCACGGTCTGATGTACGTGGACAACGCGATGGTCTACGAGCGCCCTACCGGCCACGTGGTGCGCACCAGCAACTGGGCGCTGTCCCTGCCCGAAGCGCAGCGTCCGGTCTTTACCCAGGTTTCCTCTCTGCGTCAGGCGGCACAGGACGTTGAGGCTATCTGGAAATTCGCCCTGACGGATGAAGACACCACCAAACTGAATGCGTTCGCGAAGCACGTCGAGGAGACGCTGGGTCTGGAGTGCGAATGGTCCTGGCACGATCAGGTCGATATTGCCCGCAAGGGCAACAGCAAAGGCAAGCGTCTGACGCAGTACGTGGCGTCACAGGGCGGGTCGATGCAGGATGTGATTGCCTTTGGCGATAACTACAACGACATCAGCATGCTGGAGGCCGCCGGTACGGGCGTGGCGATGGGCAATGCCGATGATGCGGTAAAGGCGCGCGCCAACGTGGTGATTGGGGATAACACCACCGACAGCATCGCGCAGTACATTTATACCCATCTGCTGTAATCAGGTGGTGATAGAGACGCTCTTGATTTGCGCGTAAAGCCACAGGCCGGGTTTGATCCCTAACTCATCCCTGGCCCACGGGCTGATGCGCGCCCAGAGCGTTCTGCTACCCACTTCAAGCTTCACTTCCACCTGACCGTTATCATCAAAACACTCCGCCACTTTGGCGCGCAGAATATTTCGGATACTGGTCTGCAGCGGGGGTTGTAACACCAGCGAGACATCCGACGCCTGAATGCGGATCCGCAGGGCTGACTGCAGCGGTTTATCGATCCGGTTAACCCATAAATGCTGATCGCCCAGCGCCAGCGCAGTCATAGCGTAGTGCGGATGGTGTTCCAGAACGCTCACTTTCAGAATGCTGCTCTGCTGCTCTTTTGGCAGCCAGGGGTGCATTACGCTGCTGCCCCATACCTCTTCCAGCTTGCCGAAGGCCTTAACGCTGCCCTCTTCCAGCACCAGAACGTTATCGGCCAGATGCAGGATCTCATCCAACGAATGGCTGACGTAGAGCATCGGAATATTAATTTCACGCGTCAGGCGCTGCAGGTAGGGCAGGAGCTCACGTTTACGCGGAATATCCAGCGAGGCCAGCGGTTCGTCGAGCAACAGCAGCTCCGGCGCGGTCAGCAGCGCGCGGCCGATCGCCACCCGCTGTTTTTCTCCGCCGGAAAGCGAGGAAGGCAGCCTGTCGAGCAGAGGTTCGATACCTAAAAGCGTTACCAGCTTCTCAAACTGCGAAGCCATGCTTTTCGCCATGCCGTAGCGCAGGTTGCCGCGCACGCTGTAGTGCGGGAATAAGCGCGCATCCTGGAAAACATAGCCAATACGGCGTTTATCAGGCGACAGATATACCTTGTTTTCCACGTCGTTTAAGACGCGGTTGTTCAATACAATTCGCCCTGCCTGCGGGCGGGTCAGGCCGCTTATCGCGTTGATCAACGACGTTTTCCCCGCCCCGGACACGCCAAAGATGGCGGTGATGCCGCTTGCAGGCAGCGTCTCGCTAAGCGTCAGGGTATGGTTTCCCAGCGTCTGGGTAAAATGAAGCTCAAGCATGTCTATTTCCCCATCCGCTCACGGCTGAGTCTCGCCAGCCATTCCGACACCAGCAGCGATACCAGGGCTAACACGATTGAGATGATGCACAGGCGCGCCGCGGCACTCTCTCCCCCTGGCGTCTGAATCAGGGTATACATGGCAGACGGGATGGTTCGCGTCTCGCCGGGAATATTCGACACAAAGGTGATAGTGGCGCCAAACTCGCCGAGCGAGCGGGCGAAGGCCAGCACCGTGCCGACAATAATGCCCGGCAGCGTCAGCGGAAGCGTGATGGTGAAAAAGACGCGCCAGCGACCGGCGCCCAGCGTGCGGGCCGCCTGCTCGAGCTTCATATCCACGCCTTCCAGCGCGAGGCGGATCGCCCTCACCATCAGCGGGAATGACATTACCGCCGCCGCCAGTACCGCACCGCGCCAGCTAAACGCAAACGTCAGCCCAAACCAGTCGTACAGCTTCTCGCCGATAAAACCGCGTCGCCCCATCGAAATCAGCAACAGATAGCCGACCACCACGGGCGGCAACACAAGCGGAAGATGAAGCACGCTGTCGAGCAGCGCTTTGCCGGGAAAACGACAGCGCACCAGCAGCCAGGCAAAGAAGATCCCAAAGGGCAGACTCAGCGCAACCGCCAGGGAAGAGACTTTCAGGCTCAGCAGAACAGCCTGCCATTCAGGATCGGTCAATATCATCAGTGAGTCGTAAATCCATAACGTTTAAAGATTGCGGACGCTTGTGGCCCCTTCAGGTAATCGCAGAAGGCCGTCACGGTCACATTATTATGTCCATCAACAATCGCAACAGGGTATTCCACTTTCTTGTGGGAGTCTTCCGGGAAGGTTGCGACTACTTTCACACCCTTGCTGGCAACGGCATCAGAGCCATACACAATGCCCAGCGGGGCTTCATTGCGCTCCACCAGCGCCAGCGCGCCGCGAACGTCTTCCGCCGGCGCCAGCTTCGGCGACAGGGTCTCCCACGCGCCCAGCTTTTGCAGCGCTTCTTTGGCGTAAATCCCGGCCGGAACATGTTCCGGGTCACCCACCGCCAGACGACCGCCGTTCAGCAGGCGGGTCCAGTTTGTCTCTTTGTTGATGGTGAAGTCTGCCTGCGCGCTGGCTTTTGGCGCCACGACGACCAGGCTATTGCCCAGCAGCGTTTCGCGGGTTGCCGCATCAATCGATTTCTTCTCCACCGCGTAATCCATCCACTTCTGGTCAGCCGAAATGAACAAATCCGCCGGTGCGCCCGCTTCTATCTGACGCGCCAGCGTAGAGGAAGAGGCAAACGAGGAGACCACCTCGACGTTTTTCTCTTTTTTATACGCTGCCGCGATATCCTGCATTGCGTTGGTCAGCGACGCCGCCGCAAAGACCGTAATTTTCCCGTCGTCCGCCAGCGCGTGGCCGGTAAGTGAAAGCGTCAGCGTTGCCCCTGCGAAAAGGCGTACCCATGTACGTGCCATTTGTAACTCCTGTGAGTAGCGTTATATACATATTAATATAACGATAACGTCAGGGAGATCCCAGCGTTTAATCGTACCGCTCAAGGGGTAAACCGGGTGTTGCGTTAAATGATATCGGCGAAAGTGAGAAAATCTTGAGAGCAAAACGCCCGGACAAGCCGGGCGTTTTGTGGGGAATCAATGCTGCTTTTTAGCCTGGTCTCTGTGACCAATGTTCGAAAAGACGTTGAACACTTCACCCAGGCCGTAGATGGCACCGAGGATGATGGCCATCACTACTGGTACCATGATCACGGCGAATACCAGACTTTTCAACAACTCTAACATGGTTTTCTCCAGATATTGTGAACAGCTTATTCTACCCTTTCAGGTGAGAAAAACATCCCCTTTTGTGCGGTACCCTTTGCGCCCTGCACCATTTGGGTCACAATACTCTTTTTGCCAGGATACTGTTATGCAGGCCGAAATTCTCCTCACACTCAGACTTCAGCAAAAGCTTTTCGCCGATCCGCGACGTATCGCCCTGCTTAAACAAATAGAACAAACGGGCTCGATTAGCCAGGGGGCGAAAAATGCCGGGATTAGCTATAAAAGCGCCTGGGATGCCATCAACGACATGAATATCCTGAGCGAGCAACCGCTGGTAGACAGAGCCACAGGCGGCAAAGGCGGCGGTGGCGCAATCGTGACGCGCTATGGCCAGCGCCTGATTCAGCTTTACGATCTCCTGGGCCAGATCCAGCAAAAAGCGTTCGATGCGTTAAGCGATGACGACAACGTGCCGCTGGACAGCTTGCTGGCCGCTATTTCCCGCTTTTCGTTGCAAACCAGCGCCCGCAACCAGTGGTTTGGTACGGTGACGGCGCGCGATAATCTCCAGGTACAGCAGCATATTGAGATCCTGCTTGCCGATGGCACCACTCGTCTGAAAGCCGCGATAACGGCACAAAGCGCAGAACGGCTTGAGCTGGATGAAGGTAAAGAGGTGCTGGTGCTGCTGAAAGCGCCGTGGGTCAATATCACGCGCCATCCCAACGAGGTAAAGACAGCAGATAACCAGCTGCAGGGCGCAATCAGCCATATCGAACGCGGCAAGGAGCAGTGCGAAGTGCTGATGACTCTGGCAGACGGCCAAAGGCTCTGCGCGACGGTCCCACTCAGCGAGGCTGAGGATTTAGAAGAAGGTGCTGTCGTCACCGCCTGGTTCAACGCAGACCGGGTGATCATCGCCACATTGTGCTGAGCGCATTGACAATCGCACCAACAGTGCGTATCCCTGATATCTATTGCTGCAAAAACAGGGATAAATCATGTCATCATTGCATATTTCGCAAGGCACGTTTCGCCTTAGCGATACCCGAACGCTGACGATTGCTGATTTGACGCTACGCGCGGGTGAAAGCTGGGCGTTTGTCGGCACTAACGGCAGCGGTAAATCTGCGCTGGCCCGCGCGCTGGCCGGTGAGCTCACTCTCCTTAAGGGTGAATATCAAAATCACTTTACGCGCCTGACGCGTCTGTCATTTGAACAGCTGCAAAAGCTGGTCAGCGACGAGTGGCAGCGCAACAACACCGATTTACTCAGCCCTGGTGAAGAAGATACTGGCCGCACGACGGCGGAAATTATTCAGGATGAAGTGAAGGATCCCGCCCGCTGTCAGCGCCTGGCAGAACGGTTCGGCATCACCGCCCTGCTGGACCGGCGCTTTAAATACCTTTCTACCGGCGAGACGCGAAAAACGCTGCTTTGTCAGGCGCTGATGAGCGAGCCTGAGCTGCTGATCCTTGACGAACCGTTCGACGGTCTAGACGTGCAGTCCCGTGCGCAGCTGGCGTCCCTGCTGGAGTCGCTTAACCAGCAGGGCTATACCCTCGTGCTGGTGCTTAACCGTTTTGATGAAATTCCGGATTTTATCCAGCACGCAGGCGTACTTGCCGACTGTAATCTGACCGAGACCGGCGAAAAATCGGCGCTGCTGAGTCAGGCGCTCATTGCCCAGCTCGCCCATAGCGAACGGCTTGACGGTATTACCCTTCCGGAACCCGACGCTCCTTCGGCCCGCCATGCGCTTGACCCCAACCAGCCGCGCATCGTGCTGCGCGATGGGGTGGTCTCTTATGACGATCGCCCGATCCTTAACCACCTCAGCTGGACGGTCAATCCTGGCGAGCACTGGCAGATTGTCGGCCCCAACGGCGCGGGAAAATCAACGCTGCTGAGCCTGATAACCGGCGATCACCCGCAGGGCTATAGCAACGATCTCACGCTGTTTGGCCGGCGTCGCGGCAGCGGCGAGACCATCTGGGATATCAAAAAGCACATTGGCTACGTCAGCAGCAGCCTGCATCTGGACTACCGGGTCAGTACCACGGTACGCAACGCGATCCTTTCCGGCTATTTTGATTCCATCGGTATTTATCAGGCGGTGTCGGACAAACAGCACAAGCTGGTCCAGCAGTGGCTGGATATTCTCGGCATGGACAATCGGGTCGCTGACGCGCCGTTTCATAGCCTGTCGTGGGGGCAGCAGCGCCTGGCGCTTATCGTGCGCGCTCTGGTGAAACATCCTACGCTGCTTATTCTGGATGAACCGCTGCAGGGGCTGGATCCGCTAAACCGCCAGCTGATCCGCCGCTTTGTGGATGTACTGATTGGCGAAGGCGAAACGCAGCTGCTGTTTGTTTCTCACCACGCCGAAGATGCCCCCTCCTGCATCACCCATCGCCTGGAGTTTGTTCCGGACGGTGAACACTATCATTATCTGCAAAGCAAAATCGATTAATCCCAGGAGGGCACTGCCCTCCGTTTTTCAGATAACCTGCACTAAGACATCTCTATCCCGTTGATCTACAATGCCCCATTGCGGTTGAAAATCGGATTTTAAAAACAGTGTAAACGATTCCACTATTTTATCCCATGTCACACTTTTCGCGTCTCTGTTATGCTATGGTTATTACATACCATAAGCCCAATGGAGCTAAATATGCGAGTTCTGGTAACAGGTGGTAGCGGTTACATAGGTAGTCATACCTGCGTGCAGCTGCTGCAAAACGGCCATGATGTCATCATCCTTGATAACCTGTGCAACAGTAAGCGCAGCGTGCTGCCTGTGATTGAGCGTCTTGGCGGTAAACAGCCTACTTTCGTGGAAGGCGACATCCGCAACGAAGCGCTGATGACCGAGATCCTTCACGACCACGCCATTGAAGCGGTGATCCACTTCGCCGGCCTGAAAGCCGTCGGAGAATCCGTTGCGAAACCGCTCGAGTATTACGACAACAACGTCAACGGTACGCTGCGTCTCATCTCCGCCATGCGTGCGGCCAACGTCAAAAACTTCATCTTTAGCTCGTCCGCCACCGTCTACGGCGATCAGCCCAAAATTCCTTACGTTGAGAGCTTCCCTACCGGTACGCCGCAAAGCCCGTATGGCAAGAGCAAACTGATGGTGGAGCAGATCCTGACCGACCTGCAAAAAGCCCAGCCGGAGTGGAGCATCGCCCTGCTGCGCTACTTCAACCCGGTTGGCGCCCATCCGTCTGGCGATATGGGTGAAGACCCGCAGGGCATTCCAAATAACCTGATGCCGTATATCGCCCAGGTTGCCGTGGGCCGCCGCGACTCGCTGGCTATTTTTGGTAACGACTACCCAACCGAAGACGGTACAGGCGTGCGCGACTACATCCACGTGATGGATCTGGCCGACGGCCACGTGGCAGCGATGCAGCAGCTGGCCAATAAGCCGGGCGTGCATATTTACAACCTCGGTGCCGGGGTCGGCAGCAGCGTGCTGGATGTGGTTAATGCCTTCAGCAAAGCCTGCGGTAAGCCGGTGAGCTACCACTTCGCCCCGCGTCGTGATGGCGACCTGCCTGCTTACTGGGCCGATGCCACCAAAGCCGATAAAGAGCTTAACTGGCGTGTTACCCGCACGCTTGATGAAATGGCACAGGATACCTGGCACTGGCAGTCGCGCCATCCGCAGGGTTATCCGGACTAAGGATCCGTCATGACTTCGTTTAATCCCGTCGATCATCCGCATCGTCGTTTTAACCCGTTAAGCGGGCAATGGATTTTGGTTTCTCCGCATCGCGCCAAGCGCCCCTGGCAGGGGGCGCAGGAAACGCCTGCGAAACAAACGCTGCCGCAGCACGACCCGGACTGCTTCCTCTGTCCGGGCAATACGCGCGTGACGGGAGATAAGAACCCGGATTACAAAGGCACCTTCGTTTTCACCAACGATTTCGCTGCCCTGATGACCGACACGCCGGACGCGCCGGAAAGCCACGACCCGCTGATGCGCTGCGAAAGCGCGCGCGGTACCAGCCGCGTGATCTGCTTCTCGCCCGACCACAGCAAAACGCTGCCGGAGCTGAGCGTTGAGGCGCTGAAAGAAGTAGTGAGCACCTGGCAGACGCAAACCGCAGAGTTGGGTCAGACTTACCCGTGGGTGCAGGTCTTTGAAAACAAAGGCGCGGCCATGGGTTGCTCCAACCCGCATCCGCACGGCCAGATCTGGGCGAACAGCTTCCTGCCTAACGAAGCCGAGCGTGAAGACCGTCTGCAAAAAGCGTATTACGCCGAAAATGGCTCGCCAATGCTGGTGGATTACACCCGCCGCGAGCTGGCAGACGGCAGCCGCACCGTGGTGGAAACCGAACACTGGCTGGCCGTCGTGCCTTACTGGGCAGCCTGGCCGTTTGAAACGCTGCTGCTGCCGAAAGTGCACGTACAGCGCATTACCGAACTCAGCGACGCGCAGCGCGACGACCTTGCTCTGGCGCTGAAAAAACTGACCAGCCGTTATGACAACCTGTTCCAGTGCTCCTTCCCGTACTCAATGGGCTGGCACGGCGCACCGTTTAACGGGGAAGAGAATCAGCACTGGCAGCTGCACGCCCATTTCTATCCGCCGCTGCTGCGCTCTGCGACGGTGCGTAAATTTATGGTGGGCTATGAAATGCTGGCGGAAACCCAGCGTGACCTGACGGCGGAACAGGCGGCAGAACGTCTGCGCGCCGTTAGCGACGTCCACTATCGCGAATCAGGAGTCTAAAAATGAGTCTGAAAGATAAAACACAATCCCTGTTTGCTGAAAAATTCGGCTACCCTGCCATCCACGTTATCCAGGCGCCTGGCCGCGTCAACCTGATTGGTGAACACACCGACTACAACGACGGCTTTGTTCTGCCGTGCGCCATTGATTACCAGACGGTCATCAGCTGCGCGAAGCGCGACGACCGTAAAGTTCGCGTGATTGCCGCGGATTATGGTGATGAGACGGACGAGTTTTCCCTCGATGCGCCGATCGTGACGCACGACAGCCAGCAGTGGTCTAATTACGTGCGCGGCGTGGTGAAGCATCTGCAGAAGCGTAACAAGAACTTTGGCGGCGCGGATTTAGTGATCAGCGGCAACGTGCCGCAGGGTGCGGGCTTAAGCTCCTCTGCGTCTCTGGAAGTCGCCGTGGGCACCGTCTTCCAGCAGCTTTATCATCTGCCGCTGGACGGCGCGCAAATTGCCCTGAACGGCCAGGAAGCAGAAAACCAGTTCGTGGGCTGTAACTGCGGCATCATGGACCAGCTGATCTCCGCGCTGGGCAAAAAAGAACACGCTCTGCTGATCGACTGCCGTTCACTTGGCACCAAAGCCGTTCCTCTGCCGAAGGGCGCGGCTGTGGTGATTATCAACAGCAACTTTAAACGCACGCTGGTAGGCAGCGAATACAACACGCGTCGCGAACAATGCGAAACGGGTGCTCGCTTCTTCCAGCAGCCTGCCCTGCGCGACGTGACGCTCAATGAATTTAATAAGGTGGCACACGAGCTGGATCCGGTCGTTGCCAAACGCGTTCGCCACGTGCTGACGGAAAATGCCCGTACCGTTGAAGCCGCGTCCGCGCTGGCGAAAGGCGACCTGAAGCGTATGGGTGAGCTGATGGCGGAATCTCATGCCTCCATGCGCGACGATTTCGAAATCACCGTGCCGCAAGTCGACACGCTGGTTGAGATCGTAAAAGCAGCGATTGGCGATAAAGGCGGCGTCCGCATGACCGGCGGCGGCTTCGGGGGCTGCATCGTTGCCCTGGTGCCGGAAGAACTTGTACCTGCCGTCCAGCAGGCGGTAGAAAAACAGTACGAAGCGAAAACGGGAATTAAAGAAACCTTCTACGTGTGTAAAGCATCACAAGGAGCCGGACAGTGCTAAATGAAACACCTACCCTCGCACCGGATGGTCTGCCGTATCGCCTGTTAACCCTGCGCAACAGCGCGGGGATGGTGGTTACGCTGATGGACTGGGGAGCCACGCTGCTTTCCGCCCGCGTTCCCATGCCGGATGGCAGCGTACGCGAAACCCTTCTCGGCTGCGCCTCGCCGGAGCAATATATCAATCAGTCCGCCTATCTGGGCGCGTCCGTAGGCCGCTATGCTAACCGCATCGCGAAAAGCCGCTTTGAGCTCGACGGCGTGCATTACGCCCTGCTCCCTAGCCAGGGTGAGAACCAGCTGCACGGCGGACCGGAAGGCTTTGATAAACGACGCTGGAAAATTGTTCGCCAAAACGACGGCGAAGTGCAGTTCTCACTGGATTCGCTTGATGGCGATCAGGGCTTCCCGGGAAACCTGAGCGCCTCCGCACGCTTTACGCTGACCGACGACAACCGTATCGCCATTGAATACCGTGCGACGGTTGACAAGCCGTGTCCGGTTAATATGACCAATCACGCCTACTTCAATCTGGACGGTAACCAGTGCGACGTACGTAACCACAAGCTGCAAATCCTTGCGGATGACTATTTGCCGGTTGACGAGATGGGCATTCCGTATCAGGGCCTGAAATCCGTGAGCGGCACCAGCTTTGACTTCCGCAGCGCGAAAACCATCGCCCAGGATTTCCTGAGTGATGACGATCAGCGCAAGGTTAAAGGTTACGACCACGCTTTCCTGCTGCAGGCCAAAGGCGATGTGAAACAGCCTGCCGCACAGGTCTGGTCTGCGGATGAGAAGCTGCAGATGACGGTGTATACCACCGCCCCTGCCCTGCAGTTCTACTCGGGCAACTACCTTGGCGGCACGACGGCGCGCGAACACGATGAGTACAGCGACTGGCAAGGCCTGGCGCTGGAGAGCGAGTTCCTGCCGGACAGCCCGAATCATCCGGAATGGCCGCAGCCAGACTGCGTGCTGCGCCCGGGTGAAGAGTACGTTAGCGTGACGGAATACCATTTTATTCCGCATTAATTTTCAGCCCTCCCATCGGAGGGCTTTTTTCTGCCCGCTTTGCTGAAAATAGCGCCGATTGCAGACAAAATCATAACCCTGGATTCACAAGCATCTTACACTCAGAGACTATTTTCGCTATGGTTAGGGTTAAGCGTTGCTGGTGGCACAGCCATGGCAATATAATGAGAATTGTTATCATTCTAAAAATGCTTGAGGAGTAAGAGATGGCTATTACTAAGCTGGTTCTGGTGCGTCACGGCGAAAGCCAGTGGAACAACGAAAACCGCTTTACCGGTTGGTACGACGTTGATCTGTCCGAGAAAGGCGTAAGCGAAGCAAAAGCAGCAGGTAAACTGCTGAAGGAAGAAGGCTTCAGCTTTGATTTTGCTTACACCTCTGTGCTGAAACGTGCCATCCACACCCTGTGGAACGTTCTTGACGAACTGGATCAGGCCTGGCTGCCGGTTGAGAAATCCTGGAAACTGAACGAGCGTCACTACGGTGCGCTGCAGGGTCTGAACAAAGCAGAAACCGCCGAGAAATACGGTGACGAGCAGGTTAAACAGTGGCGCCGCGGTTTCGCAATTACGCCACCGGAGCTGACCAAAGATGACGAGCGTTACCCGGGCCACGACCCACGCTACGCGAAACTGACCGACGCTGAGCTGCCAACCACCGAGAGCCTGGCGCTGACCATCGACCGCGTTGTGCCTTACTGGAACGAAACCATTCTGCCACGCCTGAAAAGCGGCGAGCGCGTGATCATCGCCGCTCACGGTAACTCCCTGCGTGCGCTGGTGAAATACCTGGACAACATGGGTGAAGACGAAATCCTCGAACTGAACATCCCAACTGGCGTACCGCTGGTGTATGAGTTCGACGAAAACTTCAAGCCAATCAAACATTACTATCTGGGTAACGCGGAAGAAATCGCGGCGAAAGCAGCGGCTGTTGCGAACCAGGGTAAAGCGAAGTAATTTTCGCAGGACATAAAAAAAGCGCGGAGCCTTCCGCGCTTTTTTATTTCTGCATTCGCATTAACCGCGACGCGCTTTTACCGCGTTCGCCAGCTGACGCAGGATCGTGTCGGTATCTTCCCAGCCGATACAGGCATCGGTGACGCTCTTACCGTAAACCAGCGGTTCGCTGCCTTCCAGGTTCTGGTTACCTTCAACCAGATGGCTTTCGATCATCACGCCAATCACCGCCTTCTCACCGCCGGCAATCTGCTGGCAGACGTCTGCACCCACTTCCATCTGCTTTTTGAACTGCTTGCTGGAGTTGGCATGGCTGAAATCGATCATGACCTGCGGCGGTAGCCCGGCTTTTTCCAGCCCGACCTTCACTTCTGCGACATGTTTTGCACTGTAGTTTGGCTCTTTGCCGCCGCGCAAAATGATATGGCAGTCACCGTTGCCGCTGGTGTTAACGATGGCGGAATGACCCCATTTGGTTACGGACAGGAAGCAGTGCGGTGCGCCAGCGGCATTGATGGCATCAATAGCCACCTTCATCGTGCCATCCGTGCCGTTTTTAAAACCAACCGGGCAAGAGAGGCCGGAAGCCAGCTCGCGGTGAACCTGAGATTCAGTGGTACGGGCACCAATTGCGCCCCAGCTCATCAGGTCCGCCAGGTATTGTGGCGTGATCATATCCAGAAACTCACCGGCCGCGGGCAGGCCGCTGTCGTTGATCTCCAGCAGCAGCTTGCGCGCGATGCGCAGACCGTCGTTGATCTGGAAGCTGTTATCCATATGCGGATCGTTAATCAGCCCTTTCCAGCCCACGGTGGTACGCGGCTTTTCAAAGTACACGCGCATCACGATTTCCAGCTCGCCTTTCAGCTCTTCACGCAGGGTGAGCAGACGGGCGGCGTACTCTTTCGCGGCTGCCGGGTCGTGGATAGAGCACGGCCCAATCACCACCAGAAGACGATCGTCATTACCTTTCAGGATCTTATGGATCGCTTTACGAGCATGAGAAACCGTGTTTGCGGCATTTTCAGTGGCGGGGAATTTCTCAAGGAGTGCTACAGGAGGTAATAACTCATTGATCTCTTTAATGCGTAAATCGTCGTTCTGATAATTCATTTTCTTTCCAGCTCTGCCATATCTTTAGTAATGAAAGCAATCCTTTCAATCTATCTTGTCGACCAGGAAGTGTAAACACGGTTTTACACTTCACGCAGATAATTCCTGGAATTCGCCTAAAAATCGCCACAAAATAGCGAAAAACGAGATCTAACCTAAGCTTTTTAACTGTAACAACCATTTTTACACGCTTAAACGCGATTCCCTACTGACGTAAGTCGGTAAGGCGGGATCTTTCGCCTCTGAAAAGACGCACTGTTGGAGAATGTTATCCAGCGTAACGACCAGAACAGGAGCACCATGATGAAAATGACAAAACTGGCAACCCTCTTCCTGACTGCCACACTCACCCTGGCAAGCGGCAGCGTCCTTGCGGCGGAAACGAGCTCATCGGGTAACGGCGATGCTAACGCGGCTGCGTCAGCAGGCCAGGTGGCCCCTGATGCCAAACAGAATGTCGCCCCGAACAATGTCGATAATAGCCAAATTAATACCGGGAACACGAACACCGGCGGCACGATGCTGCACCCTAATGGTACCGACTCCGGCACCATGAATCATGACAATATGAGCAAGGATGAGGTTCACAAAAACACGATGTGTAAAGACGGTCGTTGCCCGGACGCGAATGACAAAGTGGGCGATGATGCCAATACCAAAACCGATGGCACGACCCAATAATCCGTTGCGATCGGAAGAAAAAGGAGAGCTCAGGCTCTCCTTTCTTTTTGGAGCAACCCATTAAAAACGCTACACTAAAAACAATAATAAATCAGGAAAGCAGACATGGCGCACACCCATTCACACTCACATACCCCGGGCAACGACAACGCTAAACGACTGATGCTGGCCTTTGGCGTCACGGCAACGTTTATGGTTATCGAAGTCATTGGCGGGCTGGTTTCCGGCTCTCTGGCACTTCTGGCTGATGCCGGACATATGCTGACCGATGCAGCCGCGCTGCTCTTCGCTCTGCTGGCCGTGCAGTTTGCTCGTCGTCCTCCAAATGCGCGCCATACCTTCGGCTGGCTGAGGCTGACCACCCTTGCCGCGTTTGTTAACGCCATTGCGCTGGTGGTCATTACCGTTCTTATCGTCTGGGAGGCCGTACAGCGCTTCAGGCACCCTCAGCCCATCGCCGGGACGACAATGATGGTGATTGCCGTGGCAGGGCTGGTAGCGAATATTCTGGCATTCTGGATTTTGCACCGCGGCAGCGGGGAGAAGAACCTCAACGTGCGGGCGGCCGCCCTGCACGTGCTGGGCGATTTGCTCGGTTCAGTCGGGGCGATCGTGGCCGCGCTGGTGATCCTTTATACCGGCTGGACGCCTGTCGATCCGATTCTGTCCGTGCTGGTATCGTGTCTGGTCTTGCGCAGCGCCTGGCGGCTGCTGAAGGAGAGCGTCAATGAACTGCTTGAAGGGGCACCGGCCTCCATGGATATCGACGAGCTTAAGCGCAACCTGCGCCGCTCTGTCCCGGAAGTCCGCAACGTTCATCATGTTCATGTCTGGCTAGTAGGGGAGAAACCGGTCATGACGCTGCACGTTCAGGTCATCCCGCCGCACGACCACGATGCGCTGCTAGAACGCATCCAGCACTTCCTTGAACATCACTACGAAATTGGCCACGCCACCATCCAGATGGAGTATCAGCCCTGTAACGGGCCGGACTGCCACCTTAACGAGGCGCAGTCCGGCCATTCACATCATCATCACCACTAGCTGGAAAGCGCGTGAGAGCCACGCTCACGCGCGCTGTTAATCCACATCCGGCTACCGTTCAGCGCGATGAAGGTCAGAAGCAGATATTCCAGCGACATGGCATAGACGCCCTGCAGAGCAAAAATCACCACGCTGATAACGTTAATGATGACCCACAGCAGCCAGTTCTCAACGTATTTGCGGGTCATCAGGATCATTGCCGCAATCGACAGTACCATCATGCAGGAATCCCAGAACGGGAAGGCATCCGGCTGGAGCTCCGGCATCGTCACATTCAGGCCGATACCGGACATGACCGTAACGGCAACGCGGGTCAGGAACGCAAACACCGGGTTGATATAGACGGTCATTAAACCAATGGCCACCACGCAGGCGGCAAGCCAGGCGATGGCTTTTGGCAACGGCAGCCAGCGGATTTGAAGCTCGGCCTCCTGCTGGCTGTTCTGACGCGACCACGCGTACCAGCCGTAAATATTGGCGGCAAAGAAGAACAGCTGCAAAAGCAGGCTGGCATAGAGCTGGATCTGGAAGAAGATAATCGCAAACAGCGTGACGTTAATGAGCCCGAACGCGTAGTTGCTAATCTTCTCCAGGCTGGCGAGCCAGATACACAGTAATCCCGCCAGCGTGCCAACGGCCTCAATCCATGACAGGTCATAGCCACCTGCACCAATCGGTATATGAACCAGAATGTTCTGCGTGCTAAAAAAATCCATCTTTTCCCCTGGGCGTATTGAATTAAGTACGTAGTGTAGCCGCAAAATCCAGCATGCGGTTAAGCGGAATTAACGCACCTTCACGCAGAGCAGCATCCACATGAATTTCATGCGCTGCACCGCCGGTCTCAAGCCCTTCGGCAATGGCCTTCAGGCCGTTCATCGCCATCCACGGGCAGTGCGCACAGCTGCGGCACGTTGCCCCCTCGCCTGCCGTTGGCGCTTCAAGAAGCTCTTTCTCCGGCACGGCCTGCTGCATCTTGTAGAAAATACCGCGATCGGTCGCGACGATAAGCTGCCTGTTAGGCAACGTTCTGGCAGCGCTAATAAGCTGGCTGGTTGAACCCACAGCATCCGCCATGTCGACAATCGACTGCGGTGATTCAGGGTGAACAAGAATGGCGGCCTCAGGATAAAGCGCCTTCATGCGGGCCAGCGCCTGAGTTTTGAATTCGTCGTGCACGATGCAGGCGCCCTGCCAGCAGAGAACGTCAGCACCCGTCTGCTTCTGGACATAATTTCCGAGATGGCGGTCAGGCGCCCAGATAATTTTCTCACCCATACTGTCCAGGTGTTCAATCAGTTCAACGGCGATGCTTGACGTGACCACCCAGTCTGCCCGCGCTTTTACCGCCGCGGAGGTATTGGCGTAAACCACCACGGTCCGGTCAGGATGGGCGTCGCAGAACGCGGTGAATTCGTCAATCGGGCAGCCGAGATCCAGTGAACACTCCGCGTTAAGCGTTGGCATCAGAATGGTTTTTTCAGGGCTGAGGATCTTTGCCGTTTCACCCATAAAGCGCACGCCAGCGACCAGTAGCGTGGAAGCAGGATGCCTTGCACCGAAGCGCGCCATCTCCAGTGAGTCAGAAATACAGCCCCCGGTCTCTTCCGCCAGCTGCTGAATTTCTGGATCGGTATAGTAATGGGCCACCATCACCGCATCTCGCTCTTTAAGAAGACGCTTAATCTTCTCGCGGTAGAATTGCTTTTCATCCTGGCTCAGCGGGACAGGTTTTGGCGGAAACGGATAGATTGCGGCTTCAGGATCAAACATCACGCTCATTATGGCTTCTCGTTTTACTGGCTTAACAATATTGCCTTTCTTTTGCCTGACATAGCAAAACGCACGGCAATTGTGTTTTGTATACTAAACAAGATAGCGAATCTGGAGTGAAAAGTCACCGGAAATAGGTGCGGGGAGCATTTGTCGGGTGGCGACTTCGCCTTACCCGACCTACTTTTTTCGTAGGCCTGATAAGCGCAGCGCCATCAGGCAGTGTGTTTTAGGCTAAGGATCTGCAGATAGCAAAAAAGCGCCTTTAGGGCGCTTTTTTACATTGGTGGGTCGTGCAGGATTCGAACCTGCGACCAATTGATTAAAAGTCAACTGCTCTACCAACTGAGCTAACGACCCCTTGCGGGATTTTTTTCTTCGAAGTGGTGGGTCGTGCAGGATTCGAACCTGCGACCAATTGATTAAAAGTCAACTGCTCTACCAACTGAGCTAACGACCCATTCGGGTGCTGACTTCGAAGATTTTTACTCGGTTCCACTTTTAAGTGGTGGGTCGTGCAGGATTCGAACCTGCGACCAATTGATTAAAAGTCAACTGCTCTACCAACTGAGCTAACGACCCGAGTGGTGGGTGATGACGGGCTCGAACCGCCGACCCCCTCCGTGTAAAGGAGATGCTCTACCAACTGAGCTAATCACCCACTCTGTACTGCCGGTATTGCGTTAAGTGGTGGGTCGTGCAGGATTCGAACCTGCGACCAATTGATTAAAAGTCAACTGCTCTACCAACTGAGCTAACGACCCACTTTTACGCTGTTTTCACGTTGTTTGATATCCCGTGGCAACGGCGGCATATATTACTGATTTAAGAATTCAGCGCAACAAAAATTTCGATGAAGATCACTTAACTGCTTAGTAATCATGCTGCACGACCAGAAATAACGCGATTTCTGGTCATGCGATAATCATCCCATCGAATTCAGACGTTTTTGCGCCTGCTTAGCACCTTCGGTACCCGGGAATTTTGCAACCACCTGCTGATAAACCGCTTTGGCTTTCGCAGTGTCGCCTTTGTCCTGCATGATAACGCCCACTTTGTACATCGCATCAGGCGCTTTTGGCGATTTCGGGTAGTTTTTCACCACGGAGGCAAAATAAAACGCCGCATCGTCCTTTTTACCCTTGTTGTAATTCAGCTGACCGAGCCAGTAATTCGCATTTGGCTGATAAGTGGAATCAGGGTATTTCTTAACGAAGCTCTGAAACGCAGCAAGCGCCTCATCCTGACGAGATTGATCCTGCACCAGGGCAATGGCAGCGTTGTAATCCGTATTCGCGTCACCGCTCTGTACAGGCGCGCCTGTTGAAGCAGACGCATCCGCTGCCGGTGCAGATGTCGCCGCACCACTCTGATCGCCTGCTGCTGGCTGTGCTTGTGCTGCACCACCACCGCTGCTCAGGCTATCAATCTGCAACAAGATTTGCTTTTGACGTTCCACAACCTGGTTAAGCTGATACTGGCTTTCCTGAATCTGTCCGCGGAGAGAGTCAATATCGCTTTGGTTATCAGAAAGTTGTTGCTGGAGCTGGGTTAAAAGCTGGCTGTGAGCGTTAGAAATACGCTCGAGTTGAGTGACCCGGTCTTCTACCGAGCCTGAGCCGACACTACTGATTGGTGCCTGAGCAAAAGCGGCCCAGGGGGCCGCTATTCCAACCAGTAACGACAGACTCAACAGATGATGTCTGAAGTTACTGCTCATGCAATTCTCTTAGTAAACCAGTACGGCACGACGGTTTTTGGAGTAAGCCGCTTCGTCGTGACCCAGTACTGCAGGTTTTTCTTTACCGTAAGAAACGATGGAGATCTGGTCAGCAGAAACGCCTTTACCCTGCAGGTACATTTTAACAGCGTTAGCACGACGTTCACCCAGGGAGATGTTGTACTCTGGAGTACCACGTTCGTCCGCGTGACCTTCTACGGTGACTTTGTAAGATGGGTTGCTACGCAGGAAGTTAGCGTGAGCGTCCAGCATCGCAGCGAAGTCAGAACGGATGTCGTATTTATCCAGATCGAAGTAAACGATGTTGTTCTGCTGCAGCTGCTGCATCTGAAGACGCGCTTGCTCTTCAGAAGACATGTTGCCATTGCCGTTCGCGTCCATACCGGTGCCGGCACCCATCATGCCTTCGCCGCTCTGGTCATTGCTGGCATTCTTGTTAGAAGAACACGCTGCGATTGCCATTACAGGCAGAGCGATCATCAGCCCCTTCAGCACTTTGTTCAGTTGCATTTCTATGATTCCTTTAGTAATCAATTAATTATTATTTACAGATACGGCGACCAGGCAGGTGATTTTACCTGTCCATCAGTTGCCGGAATACGCGCTTTGAAACGCCCATCTGTAGAAACCAGATTCAGCACAGATCCCATCCCCTGAGAAGAGCTGTAGATTACCATAGTGCCGTTAGGTGCCAGACTTGGCGTTTCATCCAGGAACGTTGACGACAGAACTTGAACGCCACCCGCTACCAGATCTTGTTTGGCAATGTGCTGCTGCCCACCGTTGGAGCTCACCATTACCATAAATTTACCGTCGCTGCTCACGTCTGAGTTCTGGTTCTGAGAACCTTCCCAGGAAATACGCTGCGGAGCACCGCCGTTAATGTTCACTTTATAGATTTGTGGACGGCCTGCCTGGTCAGAGGTAAATGCCAGGTTTTGACTGTCCGGGAACCATGATGGTTCGGTATTGTTGCTACGACCATCGGTCACCTGACGGATCTGGCCAGAGCCAATGTCCATCACGTACAGGTTCAGGCTACCGGTTTTAGACAGCGCAAAGGCCAGTTTCGACCCGTCCGGAGAGAACGAAGGCGCACCGTTGTGACGAGGGAATGACGCCACCTGACGAACAGCACCGTTAGCCAGCGTCTGGATAACCAGCGCAGAACGTCCGCTTTCGAAGGTTACGTAGGCCAGTTTAGAGCCATCCGGAGACCAGGCTGGAGACATCAGAGGCTGGGAAGAACGTTTCACCAGGAACTGATTGTAGCCGTCGTAATCAGATACGCGCAGCTCATACGGGAACTGACCACCGTTGGTCTGGACCACATAAGCAATACGTGTACGGAATGCACCTTTGATGCCGGTCAGTTTTTCGAATACCCCATCGCTGGCGGCGTGTGCCGCATAGCGCAGGTACTGTTTAGTGACCTTGTAAGAGTTCTGTGCCAGAACGGTACCTGGTGCGCCGCCGGTATCAACCAGCTGCCAGGCCACGTTGTAAGAACCATCCGGGTTAGGGGTAACCTGACCCACAACCACGGCATCAATACCCAGTGCAGACCATGCCGCAGGCTGTACTTCCTGCGCGCTACCCGGCTGCTGAGGCAGACGAGAACGGTCTAACGGGTTGAATTTACCGCTGTTACGCAGGTCAGCCGCCACGATGCCACCGGCATCTTCAGGTGCAGCGCCAGGACCGGCCCACTGGAACGGAACAACACCGATTGGGCGTGCCGAGTCGTTCCAGTCAGTAATGTCGATGCTGACCGTTGCATGTACTGTTGCAGTTAACAGTACTAAAAAACCAAAAGCTAATCGTAATGCCTGCTTCATCATATCTCCCTTATCCGAACAATAAGTCCTGGATAATTTAGCAGAAGGTTAACAAACTCATATACACAAAACTATCAGAACCCGTTAACGGGGGTACCGTTACCGCTCTGCTTATGGCTTAAAGTTCAGCGAGGCATCTTTAAATACCTCGTAGACAGCCTGAGTAGGTGGTTTAGGCAATTTGGCCTGGTTAACCGCCACAAGCGCGGCCTGGCATAATGCTTCATCCCCGCCTTCTGACTCAACGCTCTTCACCAAACCGTCAGGAGCCAGCTTAATATGCAGCCTGCACGTTTTCCCGGTATACAGTGATTTATCGTTAAGCCTGCTGGATATAGCCGCAGCTATCTGGTTCTTATAGTCATTGATCTCAGCGCCAGTAGCACCGTTACTCTTAGTGTTACCACTTCCCGTCGGCGCTGCGTTGTTTCCTTTCGCCCCACCGCCAGTTTTCGGCGCATTCTTACCGGAGCTCAGGTCGCCCAACAGATCGTCAACACCGGCAGCAGCTGCGGCTTTTTCAGCGGCGGCAGCCTTTTTCGCAGCCGCTTTTTCAGCCGCGGCTTTCTTATCGGCAGCGGCCTTCTCAGCTGCAGCTTTTTTATCAGCAGCGGCTTTTTCTGCTGCTGCCGCTTTTTCTGCCGCAGCTTTCTCAGCAGCAGCCGCTTTCTTCGCAGCCTCGGCAGCAGCTTTCTTCTCTGCTTCCTGAGCGGCTTTCTTCGCGGCTTCTGCTTCAGCTTTCTTCTGAGCGTCAGCAGCGGCTTTCGCTTCGGCTTTCTTCTGAGCATCAGCAGCCGCTTTCTTCGCAGCTTCTGCTTCGGCTTTCTTCTGGGCATCAGCAGCGGCTTTTTTCGCGGCTTCCGCTTCAGCTTGCTTCTGAGCATCAGCAGCCGCTTTCTTCGCCGCTTCGGCCGCTAATTTTGCCTGAGCATCAGCCTGCGCTTTGGCGTCCGCTGCGGCTTTTGCAGCCGCCTCTTCCGCCTGCTTCTGCTGTTGCTGGGCTTGTTTCGCTGCGGCTTCCGCTTGTTTCTGCTGTTCTGCCTGCTCTTTCGCGGCTTCCTGCGCCTGCAAACGTTCTTTCTCAAGCTGCTTCAGACGCTCCTGCTCGGCGGCCTGCTTTTCACGCAGTTCTTCCGCTTGCTGTTGCGACTGTTTTTCACGCTGCTCTTCAGCCCGTTTTGCACTCGCCTTCTGCTGTTGTTGGCGATTATAGTTTTGTACTACCGCACCGGGATCCACCATCACAGCATCAATGGAAGACCCTCCACCGCCGCCGGCTGATGCATCAATATGCTCGTCGAACGAACTCCAGATCAGCGCTGCAAAGAGAATAACGTGCAGCACTGCGGAGACGATTATCGCTCGCTTAAGCTTGTCGTTCTGTTCGGTTGCCTTTGACACTATCGGTTCCCAAAAACTACGCGGATGATCAAATAGGTTGAGTCATTAAGCCAACTGACTTAACACCCGCACTATGTAGCAAGTTCAGCGCTTTAATAATTTCATCGTATGGTACGTCTTTCGCGCCACCGATTAAGAAGACCGTTTTCGGATTTGACTCCAGGCGACGCTGCGCTTCAGCAATAACCTGCTCGGGTGGAAGCTGATCCATACGATCTTTTTCTACCACTACGCTGTATTGCCCTACGCCGGAAACCTCAATGATAACCGGAGGATCGTCATTTGTGCTCACCGCCTGTGATTCTGTCGCATCCGGCAGATCCACTTCCACACTCTGGGTAATGATTGGCGCTGTCGCCATAAAGATCAGCAGCAGTACCAAAAGAACGTCCAGCAGTGGAACGATATTGATTTCGGACTTGAGCTCGCGACGACCTCGTCCACGCGATCTGGCCATGGTTTACCCCTTGTTGCTCTCGGTGCTGGTAAACGCCTGACGGTGCAGAATCGCAGTGAACTCTTCCATAAAGTTGTCGTAGTTCAGTTCCAGTTTGTTCACGCGCTGGTTCAGACGGTTATAAGCCATAACCGCCGGGATTGCGGCAAACAGACCGATAGCGGTCGCAATCAGTGCTTCTGCAATACCCGGGGCAACCATCTGCAACGTCGCCTGCTTCACCGCGCCAAGCGCGATAAAGGCGTGCATGATCCCCCAAACGGTACCAAACAGACCGATATACGGGCTGATGGAACCTACCGTCCCGAGGAAAGGAATATGCGTTTCAAGGTTTTCCAGCTCACGGTTCATCGAGATACGCATCGCACGCGAGGCACCTTCCACGACCGCTTCCGGCGCATGATTGTTTGCGCGGTGCAGGCGGGCGAACTCTTTGAAGCCGCTATAGAAAATTTGTTCGGAGCCAGTAAGGTTTTCACGGCGTCCCTGGCTTTCCTGGTACAGACGAGAAAGCTCAATACCCGACCAGAACTTATCTTCAAACGCTTCAGCTTCACGGCCAGCGGCATTGAGGATACGCGTTCTCTGGATGATGATGGCCCAGGATGCGATTGAAAAACCAATCAAAATCAACATGATAAGTTTAACCAGAAGGCTTGCCTTCAGGAACAAATCAAGGATATTCATGTCAGTCACTGCTTAAACTCCGCGACAATAGACTTAGGAAGCGCACGAGGCTTCATTATGGTTGGATCAACACAAACAATCAGTACTTCAGCTGAGTTCAGTACGGTGTTCTCTGCGTTGACTATCCGCTGCGTGAAAACCAGTGAGGTCCCGCGCATTGATGTAATTTCAGTTTGGACTTCGAGCATATCGTCGAGTCTGGCAGGCGCAAAATACTCAAGCGTCATCTTGCGTACCACGAAGGCAACTCGCTCAGCCAACAGCACCTGTTGACTAAAGTGATGATGGCGCAGCATCTCTGTGCGTGCCCGTTCATAAAAAGCAACGTAGCTGGCGTGGTAAACCACACCACCGGCATCGGTATCTTCGTAATAGACACGAACCGGCCATCGAAACAGCGTTGTATTCACTTTACATCCCAGTAATGCAACAAAAGTTAGAGCTTTTAAACTTCGCTACTATACGCGCGGGAATGATGGTTTGGAATGGGAGAAAGTAAACGGAGAGTAAATTTTTATGGGCTCGGGTAAGCCCATAACGTTAACGGACATTTCTTATTCAGAAGAAGAAGAAAATCAAACCGGCGAGAAGCACCAGATCGGCAATGAGCGGGCAAAAAATCCCCTGCCAGTGAACGGCTTTCGGACGAAAGCCCACGCCGTGGATCACACCTGCGCACACCGCCCACATAATGAGGAAGCCGTGCCAGATTTCAAGCTCGCTGGTTTTCGCTGCGAAGCGCGAAGGGTCCCAGAAGATACAACCTGCCAGCAGTAATGCCATCACTAAAGAAAGCGCCCGTAACGGGCGCTTATCCATTACCGCGTAAAGTTTCGCGATAATATTCATTAGTGTTTTTCTTCACCCGCTTTGGTCGCTTCCACGTGCTCAAGCGCCAGGGCAGTGATGACACCAAATGCACAGGCAAGAAGCGTCCCTAAAATCCATGCGAAATACCACATATTCAGCTCCTTACTTAGTACATAGAGTGGGTGTTGCTTTCGATATGTTCTTTAGTGATACGACCGAACATTTTCCAGTAACACCAGATGGTGTAGGCCAGAACAATCGGAACGAACACGCAAGCAACATACGTCATCAGGTTCAGCGTCATATGGCTGGAGGTCGCATCCCACATAGTCAGGCTAGCATTCAGCATGGTGCTGGATGGCATGACGAATGGGAACATTGCGATACCCGCCGTCAGGATGATGCACGCCAGCGTCAGTGAAGAGAACACGAACGCCAGAGCACCTTTCTCCAGACGAGACGTCAGCACGGTCAGCAGCGGCAGCAACACGCCCAGAGCAGGAATAGCCCACAGCACTGGCGTCGTGTTGAAGTTCACCAGCCATGCACCCGCCTGACGCGCCACTTCTTTGGTCAGCGGATTGGACGGCGCAGTGTGGTTGATAGCAGACGTCACTACGTAACCATCAATACCGTACACCACCCACACACCGGCCAGGGCGAAGCAGACCAGCGTAACCAGCGCAGCAACCTGAGCCGTCGCGCGAGAACGCAGGTGCAGTTCACCCACAGTACGCATCTGCAGATAGGTTGCGCCCTGCGTGATGATCATTGCCACGCTCACAACACCGGCCAGCAGACCAAACGGGTTCAGCAGCTGGAAGAAGTTACCGGTGTAGTAAAGACGCATATATTCGTCCAGGTGGAACGGTACGCCCTGCAGCAGGTTACCGAACGCCACACCGATCACCAGCGGTGGAACGAAGCTACCGATGAAGATGCCCCAGTCCCACATGTTGCGCCAGCGGGTGTCTTCAATCTTGGAACGGTAGTCGAAACCGACCGGACGGAAGAATAAAGAGGCCAGCACCAGAATCATCGCCACGTAGAAACCGGAGAACGCAGCCGCGTAGACCATCGGCCAGGCAGCGAACAGCGCGCCGCCTGCGGTGATCAGCCACACCTGGTTACCGTCCCAGTGCGGGGCGATGGAGTTAATCATGATTCGACGCTCGGTGTCATTACGACCGAGGAAGCGGGTGAGCATCCCCACCCCCATGTCGAAACCATCCGTGACGGCAAAACCGATCAGCAGAACGCCGACCAACAGCCACCAGATAAAACGCAATACTTCATAATCGATCATTTGATGACTCCTGTCTTAGCGTGCCGGCTGAGTAGTCGCAGTGGACTGCTCGTAGTGATAGCGACCGGTTTTCAGGCTGCTTGGGCCAAGGCGCGCGAACTTGAACATCAGGAACAGTTCAGCCACCAGGAACAGGGTGTACAGACCACAAATCAGCAGCATGGAGAAGATCAGGTCGCCTGCTGTCAGGGAGGAGTTCGCTACCGCCGTTGGCAGCACCTCACCAATTGCCCATGGCTGACGGCCATACTCCGCAACAAACCAGCCGGACTCGATCGCGATCCACGGCAGTGGAATACCGTACAGCGCGGTGCGCAGCAGCCATTTTCTCTCGCCGATGCGGTTACGAATCACGGACCAGAAGGACGCCGCAATGATCAGCAGCATGATGATGCCGCAGCCCACCATGATACGGAATGCAAAGTACAGTGGCGCAACGCGCGGAATGGAGTCTTTGGTGGCCATCTGGATCTGTGCTTCCGTCGCATCAGAAACGTTCGGGGTATAACGCTTCAGCAGCAGACCGTAACCCAGATCTTTCTTCACGGTATTGAACTGGTCGCGAACAGCCTGGTCGGTAGAACCGGCACGCAGCTGTTCCAGCAGTGAGTAGGCCTTCATACCGTTACGGATACGCTCTTCGTGCTGAACCATCAGCTCTTTCAGACCCGTCACCTGCTTATCAACAGAACGTGTCGCGATGATACCCAGCGCGTATGGGATCTGAATTGCGAAGCGGTTTTCCTGCGCGTCCTGATCGGGAACACCGAACAGCGTAAAGGCAGCAGGTGCCGGTTGCGTTTCCCATTCGGCTTCGATGGCGGCCAGTTTGGTTTTCTGCACGTCACCCATTTCGTAACCGGATTCATCACCCAGAACGATAACAGAGAGGATTGCAGCCATACCGAAGCTTGCAGCGATAGCAAAGGAACGCTTAGCGAACGCGAAGTCACGACCACGCAGCATGTAGTAAGAGCTGATGCCCAGTACAAACATCGCGCCGCACACATAACCAGAAGCTACGGTGTGAACGAATTTAACCTGTGCAACCGGGTTCAGGACCAGCTCAGCAAAGCTAACCATCTCCATACGCATGGTTTCGAAGTTGAAATCAGACGCGATTGGGTTCTGCATCCAGCCGTTCGCAACCAGGATCCACAGCGCGGACAGGTTCGAACCTAATGCAACCAGCCAGGTCACTGCCATATGCTGGACTTTACCCAGACGGTCCCAGCCGAAGAAGAACAGACCTACAAAGGTGGATTCGAGGAAGAAGGCCATCAGACCTTCAATGGCCAGCGGCGCACCGAAGATATCCCCTACATAGTGAGAATAGTAAGACCAGTTAGTCCCGAACTGGAACTCCATGGTCAGACCGGTTGCCACGCCCAGTGCAAAGTTGATACCAAACAACTTGCCCCAGAACTTGGTCATATCTTTATAAATCTGTTTGCCGGAGAGAACGTATACCGTTTCCATGATGGCCAGCAGGAACGCCATACCGAGCGTCAGTGGCACAAACAGGAAGTGGTACATCGCGGTCAAGGCAAACTGTAAGCGCGACAGTTCGACTATATCTAACATCATGACTCCTTGCTCATCGCATGAAGACTCCGAGAGTGAACCCCGTCAGAGAGATTCACACGCATGCCCCAATACAAATTATTCGCATCCCTGTCGTCGTTATTACCCTGAAGGAGGATAAAAACGATGACGTGAGGTTACAAATACGTTAATAAAAAATTCAAATTGATCCCGCAAATATAATACGCTGCAAAACCCTTACAATAAACAGGTTTTTATTGAATCATATTTACGTTTTTCGACGGCGATCAATTTATAGCAAAATTACCACTTTTCGGCCATTTTGATCGGGGACAATTTAGCGTCTTTTGGCGCGTTTTTCCAAACATTAAACATTGATTTAAATCAAAAACAATCGGTTATGTTAATTGTGTTTTGATGTGGTGAACATAGTAAAAACCATGTTAAAGATATGTATATAAAATACAGGCAAGGTTATCGAATAGAGTGCTTAATATAAACAGAAGTGATTTCTATTAACCCAGGCAGTGCGGAATGGCTGATTTATTCAGGACATAAATTTTAGTGCGTTTTACGTTTTTTTCCATCTGTTCGCTTTAAGTAAAATAAATAACAATAATTTTACCTTTTAGCTCTTACTAATTAACACCAATTTGTGACTATTTCATGATGCCCGGCACGTAAAAAAAAGGCCGCTTTTTCAGCGGCCAACCATGTCGAAACGGACATTTTTATACTGCAACGCCCCCCTTGCGGGGAGCAGAGAGGACTTACTTAATGATGGATTTCAGAGCTTCGCCGATATCCGCCAGGCTGCGAACGGTTTTCACACCTGCGGCTTCCAGCGCTGCAAATTTCTCATCAGCCGTACCTTTACCGCCGGCGATGATTGCGCCTGCGTGACCCATACGTTTACCTTTTGGTGCAGTCACGCCCGCGATGTAACCGACAACAGGCTTGGTCACGTGTTCTTTGATGTAAGCAGCCGCTTCTTCTTCAGCGCTACCACCGATCTCACCGATCATGACGATCGCTTCGGTCTGCGGATCTTCCTGGAACAGCTTCAGGATGTCGATGAAGTTAGAGCCAGGGATCGGGTCACCGCCGATGCCCACACAGGTGGACTGGCCGAAACCGTAATCGGTAGTCTGCTTAACCGCTTCATAGGTCAGCGTACCGGAGCGGGAAACGATGCCCACTTTGCCCGGCTTGTGAATGTGACCCGGCATGATGCCGATTTTGCATTCGCCCGGGGTGATAACGCCTGGGCAGTTCGGGCCGATCATACGCACGCCCGCTTCGTCCAGCTTCACTTTCACGGTCAGCATATCCAGCGTCGGGATGCCTTCAGTGATGGTGATGATCAATTTGATACCCGCGTCGATCGCTTCCAGAATGGAGTCTTTGCAGAACGGTGCCGGAACGTAGATAACAGTCGCGGTTGCGCCCGTCGCTTCTACGGCTTCACGCACGGTGTTAAACACCGGCAGGCCCAGGTGCGTGGTGCCGCCTTTACCTGGCGTAACGCCGCCAACCATCTGCGTACCGTAGGCAATTGCCTGTTCGGAGTGGAAAGTCCCCTGGCTACCGGTGAAGCCCTGGCAGATAACCTTGGTATCTTTATTAATTAAAACTGACATTATTTCCCCTCCACTGCGGCAACAACCTGCTGAGCTGCATCCGTCAGACTTTTCGCTGCAATAATATTCAGGCCGCTGTCAGCCAGTTTTTTCGCGCCGAGTTCAGCGTTGTTACCTTCCAGACGTACGACAACCGGAACGTTAACGCCCACTTCTTCTACCGCACCGATGATACCGTCAGCAATCAGGTCGCAACGTACGATGCCGCCGAAGATGTTCACCAGAACAGCTTTTACGTTGTCGTCAGAGAGGATGATTTTGAACGCTTCGGTTACGCGCTCTTTGGTTGCGCCACCGCCTACGTCGAGGAAGTTCGCTGGCTCACCGCCGTGCAGCTTAACGATGTCCATGGTGCCCATTGCCAGGCCCGCGCCGTTAACCATGCAGCCGATGTTGCCATCCAGCGCAACATAGTTGAGTTCCCACTGTGCAGCCTGCGCTTCACGCGGGTCTTCCTGTGACTGGTCGCGCATTTCGCGCAGATCGGACTGGCGGAACAGCGCGTTGCCGTCAGCGCCCAGCTTGCCGTCGAGGCAGATCAGGTCGCCCTGGGTGGTGATCACCAGCGGGTTAATCTCGATCAGCGCCAGATCGCGCTCCAGGAAGATGTTTGCCAGACCCATGAAGATCTTGGTGAACTGCTGAACCAGCTTGCCTTCCAGACCCAGTTTGAACGCCAGCTCACGACCCTGGTAAGGCATAGGGCCTGCCAGCGGATCGATAGCCACTTTGTGGATCAGGTGCGGGGTCTCTTCCGCCACTTTTTCAATTTCCACGCCGCCTTCGGTAGACGCCATGAACACTACGCGACGGGAGCTACGGTCAACAACCGCGCCGAGGTACAGTTCTTTCGCGATGTCGGTTGCCGCTTCCACCAGGATCTGGTTAACCGGCTGGCCGTTCGCATCCGTCTGATAGGTCACCAGACGTTTGCCGAGCCAATGTTCAGCAAAAGCGCGGATCTCTTCTTTGCTCTTAACAACCTTCACACCGCCCGCTTTACCACGGCCACCAGCGTGAACCTGACATTTAACTACCCAAGGGCCGGCACCGATTTTAGATGCAGCTTCTTCTGCTTCACGCGGGGTAGTACAGGCATAACCCACCGGAGCCGGTAAGCCATACCGGGCAAACAGCTGTTTGGCCTGATATTCATGTAAGTTCATGTGTTCTATCCATCCTTCAGGGTAATCGTTATCTTCAAACCTGTAGACCGGCGCGGTCTTTGCGCCGGTCTACAGGGCAGGTGATGCTAAAAGTAACTAGACGTCCAGCAGCAGGCGCGTTGGATCTTCCAGCAGCTCTTTAATGGCTACCAGGAAGCCCACGGACTCGCGGCCGTCAATCAGGCGGTGGTCGTAAGAGAGCGCCAGGTACATCATTGGCAGGATCTCAACTTTACCGTCAACCGCCATAGGGCGATCTTTAATGGCATGCATACCCAGGATCGCGCTCTGCGGCGGGTTAATGATCGGGGTAGACATCAGCGATCCGAATACGCCGCCGTTGGTAATGGTGAAGTTACCGCCGGTCAGATCGTCTACGGTCAGCTTGCCGTCGCGGCCTTTAACAGCCAGCTCTTTGATATTTTTCTCGATATCAGCCATACCCAGGGTGTCGACATCGCGCAGAACCGGGGTTACCAGGCCACGTGGAGTAGAAACCGCCATGCTGACGTCGAAATAGTTGTGGTAAACCACGTCATCGCCATCGATAGACGCGTTCACTTCCGGGTAGCGTTTCAGCGCTTCAACAACCGCTTTCACGTAGAAGGACATAAAGCCCAGACGGATACCGTGACGTTTTTCGAAGGCGTCACCGTACTGCTTACGCAGTTCCATGATTGGCTTCATGTTCACTTCGTTGAAGGTGGTCAGCATCGCGGTGGAGTTTTTCGCTTCCAGCAGACGCTCGGCCACACGCTTACGCAGGCGAGTCATTGGCACACGTTTTTCGCTGCGGGCGCCCAGAGCAGGCTGTGCTGCCGGTGCCGCCGCAGGGGCTTTCGCTTCTGCCTGAGCAGGCGCTTTCGCCAGGTGTTTGTCGATGTCTTCGCGGGTCAGACGACCGCCCACACCGGTGCCCTTGATGGCTGCCGGATCAAGGCTGTGTTCAGCCAGCAGGCGACGGATCGCCGGGCTGAGCGCGTCGTTAGATTGTTCTTCCAGGGAAGCCTGCTGGCGCTGAGCCGGCGTAGAGGCTTTCTCTTCAGATTTCGCGCTGGACTCTTTGCCCGCGCTGTTGCCTTCGCGCAGGCGACCCAGGATCTGACGAGAGGTCACGGTCGTGCCTTCATCTTCCAGGACTGCATCCAGAATGCCATCCGCCGATGCCGGTACTTCCAGTACCACTTTGTCAGTTTCGATTTCTACCAGCACTTCATCGCGCTTAACGGCGTCGCCTGGTTTTTTGTGCCAGGTGGCGACGGTCGCATCTGCTACAGATTCAGGCAGGTCGGGAACAAGAATATCTACGCTACTCATTATGTATCCTTTAATTAATCGACGTTCAGCGCGTCATTGACCAGATCTTGTTGCTGCTTCTGGTGAACGGACATATACCCTACCGCCGGAGAGGCGGAGGCCGGGCGACCTGCGTAACGCAGGGCAGACCCAAATGGAATCACTTCACGGAAATGATGCTGGCTGCAGTACCATGCGCCCTGGTTAAGCGGCTCCTCCTGGCACCAGACAAAATCATGTACGTGAGCATATTGTTTCAGCACTTCCTGCATCGCCTGATGCGGGAATGGATAAAGCTGTTCGATACGCACAATGGCGACATCTTTCTGATCGTTCTTGCGGCGCTGTTCCAGCAGGTCGTAATAAACCTTACCAGAACACATTACGACACGCTTAACGCCCTTCGGATCCAGCTCGTCAATCTCACCGATAGCTGGCAGGAAGGTGCCGTTGGCCAGTTCATCCAGGCTGGAGACCGCCAGCGGATGACGCAGCAGGGATTTCGGCGACATCACCACCAGCGGACGACGCATACCGCGCAGCGCCTGACGACGCAGCATGTGGTACACCTGAGCCGGAGTGGACGGTACGCAGACCTGCATGTTCTGCTCAGCGCAGAGCTGCAGATAACGTTCCAGACGCGCGGAGGAGTGCTCCGGACCCTGGCCTTCATAACCGTGCGGCAGCAGCATCACCAGGCCACACATGCGGCCCCACTTCTGCTCGCCGGAGGAGATGAACTGGTCGATAACCACCTGCGCACCGTTGGCGAAGTCGCCGAACTGCGCTTCCCAGATGGTCAGGGTGCGTGGTTCCGCAGTGGCGTAACCGTATTCGAATGCCAGCACCGCTTCTTCAGACAGCACGGAGTCCCAGACCTTGAACTGGCCCTGACCGTTGTGCACGTGCTGCAGCGGGGTGTAGGTTGAACCGTTGGACTGGTTATGAACAACCGCGTGACGGTGGAAGAAGGTGCCGCGGCCCGCATCTTCACCGGACAGACGAACAGGAATGCCTTCGTCAACCAGCGTTGCGTAAGCCAGCGTTTCTGCGCCGCCCCAGTCGAACAGCTTCTCGCCTGCCGCCATGGACTGACGGTCAGCGTAGATCTTCGCCACGCGAGACTGCATCTCGATAGCGTCCGGTACGGTGCTGATGCGTTTAGCCAGCTCCTGCAGGCGCTTCATCTCAACCTTGTTCGGGTAGCTCTCATCCCACTCGTGGTTGAGGTACGGCGACCAGGTAAAGGAGTGCATGTTCATCGGGCGCAGCTCTTTCACCACGCATTCACCCGCATCCAGCGCGTCGCGGTAGAGGTTGACCATTTCGGTCGCATCTTCCAGCGTCGTCACTTTGTCGCTTTCCAGCTTGTCAGCATAGATTTTGCGCGGCGTCGGGTGTTTTTTGATTTTCTGATACATCAACGGCTGGGTTGCACTTGGCTCATCCGCTTCGTTGTGGCCGTGACGGCGGTAGCAGAACAGATCGATAAACACATCGCGTTTAAAAGTATTACGGAAGTCCAGCGCCAGACGGGTCACGAAAGCAACGGCTTCCGGATCGTCCGCGTTAACGTGGAAGATCGGCGCCTGAACCATCTTACCGATGTCGGTGCAGTACGGAGTAGAACGCGCATCAAGCGGGTTAGAGGTGGTAAAGCCCACCTGGTTGTTGATCACAATGCGAACGGTACCGCCCACTTCATAACCACGCGCTTTCGACATGTTCAGGGTTTCCTGAACCACGCCCTGCCCTGTTACCGCCGCATCACCGTGAATGGTGATTGGCAGCACTTTGTTGCTGCTCGGCTCGTCCAGACGATCCAGACGCGCGCGCACGGAACCGATAACCACCGGGCTGACGATTTCCAGGTGCGACGGGTTAAACGCCAGCGCCAGGTGAACCAGACCGCCTTCGGTTTCGATATCCGACGAGAAGCCCATGTGGTACTTCACGTCACCGGTGCCGAGATGTTCTTTATGTTTGCCCGCGAATTCGTCGAACAGGTCCTGCGGTTTTTTACCCAGCACGTTGACCAGTACGTTCAGACGACCACGGTGCGCCATGCCCAGTACCACTTCACGGGTACCGCTCTTGCCTGCGTGACGAATCAGCTCTTTCAGCATCGGCACCAGCGCATCGCCGCCTTCCAGCGAGAAGCGTTTTGCGCCAGGGAATTTCGCGCCGAGATAACGCTCAAGCCCTTCCGCTGCGGTCAGTTCGTTCAGGAAGCGTTTTTTCTCGTCAGCCGAGAAGTTCGCGTGGCCCGCTACGGATTCGATACGCTGCTGGATCCAGCGTTTCTCTTCGGTAGAGGTAATGTGCATGTATTCCGCGCCGATGGAGCCGCAGTAGGTTTGCTTGAGCGCGTCAATCAGATCGCCCAGCTTCATCGTGTCTTTGCCGATGGCAAAGGAACCTACGTTAAAGCTTTCCTGGAAATCGGCCTCGGTCAGATCGTGATACGCCGGATCGAGATCGGCCACACGGTCTTGTTTCCACAGTCCCAGCGGATCGAGATTCGCATGCTGGTGACCGCGGAAGCGATAAGCGTTGATAAGCTGCAGGACTTTAACCTGCTTCGCATTGGTGTCAGGGTCGGAAATCGCAGAAGAGTAACGTGAGGCATCCTTCGCCAGACGACGGAAATAATCACGTGTTTTGGAATGGAATTGATCCGGTTTGACTCCCGTACCAGGCAACTGCTGGAACATGGAACGCCAGTTTGCGTCCACTGAGTCAGGATCGGTTAAGAAGTCTTCATAGAGCTGTTCTATCCAGCTCTGGTTGGCACCAGAGAGGTAAGAAGAGTCCAGCCAGGCTTTCATTGCGCCGTTCTGCATCGTGATCCCTTAAGCATTTTTATGCTTACTTTCGCCGTAGAAACTACCACGCACACACCGTGTACGTGCCGGGGTTCACCTGCGAGCTCTTTTCATTTGGCCCGCGAAGGAACCTTTAGAAACTGTCTAGACTTCAGGGCAGTTTTTAAAGGTTTCTGCAATCTGTTCCCTCTCCTTTTGGGAGAGGGTTAGGGTGAGGGGAACAGCGCTCCCCTCTCACTACTTACGCACTGCGCTGCAGCAGCATCGACTTAATATGGCCGATGGCGCGCGTCGGGTTCAGCCCCTTAGGACACACACTGACGCAGTTCATGATGCTATGGCAGCGGAATACGCTGAAAGCGTCACTCAGTCCTTCCAGACGGCTATCGGTTTCGGTGTCGCGGCTATCGATCAGGAAGCGATAGGCAGCCAGCAGACCGGCCGGGCCGATAAACTTGTCCGGATTCCACCAGAACGACGGGCAGGACGTAGAACAACATGCGCAGAGAATACACTCGTACAGCCCATCGAGTTTTTCACGCTGCTCAGGAGACTGTAAGTGCTCACGAGCGGGTGGATTTTGCCCATTATTCAATAAGTAAGGCTTAATCTTCTCATATTGTGCATAGAATTGCCCCATGTCTACCACCAAATCACGCACGACCGGCAGGCCTGGCAGAGGACGGATAACAATTTTCTGGCCAGGACGCTGCAACGCTGAAATTGGCGTGATGCAGGCCAGGCCATTTTTGCCGTTCATGTTCACGCCGTCAGAGCCACAAACCCCTTCACGGCAGGAGCGGCGGAACGACAGTGTCGGATCTTTTTCTTTCAGCTGGATTAAGGCATCCAGCAGCATCATGTCGCGACCTTCTTCCGCTTCCAGGGTGTAGTCCTGCATACGTGGAGCGTCATCAACATCCGGGTTATAACGATAAACTGAGAATTCGAGTTTCATTATCCTGTCTCCGCATTAGTAAGTACGAATCTTCGGCGGGAACGCCGGACGCAGTTTCGGTTCCATGTTGACGCTACGACGCGTCATGGATTCCGACTCTGGCAGATACAGGGAATGGCACAGCCAGTTTTCATCGTCACGATCCGGGAAGTCGAAGCGGCTATGCGCGCCACGGCTTTCGGTACGGAAGTTTGCCGACATCGCGGTTGCGAACGCGGTTTCCATCAGGTTATCCAGCTCCAGGCACTCAACGCGCTGGGTGTTGAACTCGCTGGAGGTGTCGTCCAGACGGGCGTTTTTGAGACGCTCGCGGATTGCTTTCAGCTGCTCAAGTCCTTTGGCCATCGCGTCACCTTCACGGAATACCGAGAAGTTGTGCTGCATGCATTCCTGCAGTGCTTTACGGATTTCCACCGGATCTTCGCCGTTACGGTTACCGTTCCAGCGGTTGAGGCGCTCAAGAGAGGCATCAATTTCGTCGTCGGTCGCATCACGCAGCGCGCCCTGCTCGGCAATGGATTCCTGCAGATGCAGACCCACCGCACGACCAAACACCACCAGGTCCAGCAGGGAGTTGCCGCCCAGACGGTTTGCACCGTGTACGGATACGCAGGCAATCTCGCCTACCGCGAACAGGCCCGGAATGACCACGTCTTCGCCCTGCTCGTTCACGGTCAGCGCCTGGCCGGTCACTTTGGTCGGAATACCGCCCATCATATAGTGGCAGGTTGGGATAACCGGAATCGGCTCTTTTACCGGGTCGACGTGGGCGAAGGTGCGGGACAGTTCCAGAATGCCCGGCAGACGGGATTCCAGAACTTCTTTACCCAGATGGTCGAGTTTCAGCTTCGCGTGTGGACCCCACGGGCCGTCACATCCGCGGCCTTCACGAATTTCGATCATGATGGAACGCGCCACCACGTCACGACCCGCCAGGTCTTTCGCATTCGGGGCATAACGCTCCATGAAGCGCTCGCCGTGTTTGTTCAGCAGGTAGCCACCTTCACCACGGCAGCCTTCCGTGACCAGAACGCCTGCACCGGCGATACCGGTTGGGTGGAACTGCCACATCTCCATATCCTGCACCGGCACGCCAGCGCGGATTGCCATACCGACACCGTCACCGGTGTTGATGTGGGCGTTAGTGGTGGACTGGTAAATACGGCCTGCCCCACCGGTGGCCAGCACCGTTGCGCGGGCTTTGAAGTAGACCACTTCACCGGTTTCGATGCACAGCGCGGTACAACCTACCACTGCGCCATCGGCGTTTTTCACCAGATCCAGCGCGTACCACTCGGAGAAGATGGTGGTGTGGTTTTTCAGGTTCTGCTGATACAGGGTGTGCAGCAGCGCGTGACCGGTACGGTCAGCCGCTGCCGCGGTGCGTGCCGCCTGCTCGCCGCCGAAGTTTTTCGACTGGCCGCCAAACGGACGCTGATAGATGGTGCCATTTTCCAGACGGGAGAACGGCAGCCCCATGTGATCCAGCTCCAGAATCGCTTCCGGGCCAGTCTTACACATATATTCGATGGCATCCTGGTCGCCGATGTAATCGGAACCTTTTACCGTGTCGTACATATGCCATTCCCAGTTATCTTCATGGGAGTTACCCAGCGCAACGGTAATACCGCCCTGCGCAGACACGGTATGAGAACGGGTCGGGAAAACTTTTGAGAGCAGCGCACAGGTCTGGCCGCTCTGGGAAATTTGCAGTGCGGCACGCATACCTGCGCCACCCGCACCAATCACTACAGCATCAAATTCTCTGACTGGCAGTTTCATTACACACCCCACACCACAACGAATCCATAAATAACGTAAACCACCAGAGCAACAACAATGGCCAGCTGCAGAGGGAGGCGAATCGCCAGAGGTTTAACGTAATCGGTCAGCACCTGCCACATACCAATCCAGGCATGAATAAGGATGGAGAACAGCGCCAGCAGGGTGAACACTTTGGTGAAGGCAGATCCGAAGAACCCGCTCCAGATTTCCCACGTCAGCGTGCCGCTGGTCGCGAAGAAACCGATCATATAGATGATGTAAAGGGTGAGAACGATGGCGGTAGCACGGACAAGAATGAAGTCATGTACGCCGTTGCGTCCTAATGCGGAGGCGTTGCTTACCATACGAGAACTCCTGCGAGAAGTGAAAGCACGACTGTAATCACAAATGAAATGTTAGCGGAGCGTTTCCCGGCTTCGCACGTTTCTTCCAGGTAGCCGAAGTCCATCAGCATATGGCGAACACCCACAACAACGTGGTACGCCAGCGCGGTCAGAATGCCCCACATGATGAATTTCACGAAGAAGCTGTTCATGATGGCAGAGGCCTGGAGGAATCCTTCAGGAGAAGAGAGGCTGGTGCCCAGTAACCACAGCAGAATACCGACCGCCACAAACGTAATCACACCGGATACACGGTGCAGAATGGACGCTATTGCTGTTACAGGGAACCGGATCGTTTTGAGATCCAGATTGACAGGTCTTTGTTTTTTCACATTTCTTATCATGAATAACGCCCACATGCTGTTCTTATTGTTTCCTTCCTCCGGACTGCGATGCGGGTCAAGCAGCGTTCCTTTTCTATAACTGCGCGTCATGCAAAACATTGCTTCCAAATGCTAAAACGACACGTTACAACGCTGGGTGGCTCGGGATTGCAGGGTGTTCCGGAGACCTGGCGGCAGTATAGGCCGTTTACAAAATCATTACAATTAACCTACATACAGTTTGTCGGGTTTTCTCTGGAACAGTGATCAGGGTCACGATAACAACATCTTTTTAATTTTTAATCATCTGATTTGACAAATGTTAAACAATATTGTTACAAACGTCATCAGAAAAGGCATATAATGCGCAAAAGTTATGAGGTCTCTCTTTCACCTGACAAATAGTTATGTAACAGTGTGATGGTATTGACCGAAGTTATCAGGACAGTTATTAGTGATATACAGGTTTGAATAATTCGGACTGCAAAAACGCTGATTTGCTGTTGTTTCACTGATATTTCATTCGTTTACCTGCAAGGCGCCATAGCTCTGTACCCTGGTTTGTCCTCGTGAGCTGAGCGGTAAGCCAAATAACAATCTGGTAACGGTGATTAACAGCTGAAAGCAAATCCGGTAAAGCGCAGTCTTAAGCATAAGGCGCTAAGGAGACCGTAAATGGCTGATACAAAGGCAAAACTCACCCTAAATGGTGATGATGCTATTGAACTGGATGTGCTAAAAGGCACGCTCGGTCAGGATGTTATTGATATCCGTACTCTGGGTTCTAAAGGGGTTTTCACCTTTGACCCAGGATTTACCTCTACCGCATCTTGCGAATCCAAAATCACCTACATTGACGGTGACGAAGGTATCCTGCTCCATCGCGGCTTCCCCATCGATCAGTTAGCCACTGAATCCAACTATCTGGAAGTGTGCTACATCCTGCTGAACGGCGAAAAACCGACGCAGGCGCAATACGATGAATTCAAAACCACCGTGACCCGTCACACCATGATCCATGAGCAGATTACCCGTCTGTTCCATGCGTTCCGTCGTGACTCTCACCCGATGGCGGTGATGTGCGGTATTACCGGTGCGCTGGCGGCGTTCTACCACGACTCCCTTGACGTGAATAACCCACGTCACCGCGATATCGCGGCGTTCCGCCTGCTGTCCAAAATGCCAACCATGGCGGCGATGTGTTACAAATACTCCATCGGCCAGCCGTTTGTGTATCCGCGTAACGACCTCTCCTACGCGGGTAACTTCCTGCGCATGATGTTCTCCACGCCGTGCGAAGAGTACGAAGTGAATCCGGTGCTGGAACGCGCGATGGACCGTATTCTGATCCTGCACGCTGACCACGAACAGAACGCATCGACCTCCACCGTCCGTACCGCAGGCTCTTCAGGCGCGAACCCGTTCGCCTGTATCGCTGCGGGCATCGCCTCCCTGTGGGGACCGGCGCACGGCGGCGCGAACGAAGCGGCACTGAAGATGCTGGAAGAGATCAGCACCGTAGAGCACATTCCTGAGTTCGTGCGTCGCGCAAAAGACAAGAATGACTCCTTCCGCCTGATGGGCTTCGGTCACCGTGTTTACAAAAACTACGACCCACGTGCGACCGTCATGCGTGAGACCTGCCACGAAGTGCTGAAAGAGCTGGGTACCAAAGATGACCTGCTGGAAGTGGCGATGGAGCTTGAGCACATCGCGCTGAACGACCCGTACTTCATCGAGAAGAAACTCTACCCGAACGTCGATTTCTACTCCGGTATCATCCTGAAAGCGATGGGTATTCCGTCCTCCATGTTCACCGTGATCTTCGCGATGGCGCGTACCGTAGGCTGGATTGCGCACTGGAACGAAATGCACAGCGAAGGCATGAAAATTGCTCGTCCTCGTCAGCTATACACCGGCTACGAGCAGCGTGATTTTAAGTCTGATATTAAGCGCTAACAGACGTTGGGTGCGGCCTGATGCCCTCACCCCGGCCCTCTCCCACAGGGAGAGGGTGAAAATATTAAAAACGGTAACCTCAGGGTTACCGTTTTCTTTTATTTCTGACAGTGCGGGCACCAGTAAAACGGTCGTGAAGAGAGCATTATTCTGTCGATAATGCCGCCGCACCGCTCGCACTTTTTTCCCGCCCGATGAAACACCTTAAAGCGGAACAGCGCCCCGTGATGCGTGTTCTCATCCACCACGCCGCGCGTATTATAGGATAACCGCGGAATATCCAGCAGCGCGTGGGACAGCGCCTCCAGCTGTTCATCGCTTAGCTGAGACGCTTTGTGCTGCGGTGCCAGCCCCACTTCCCACAGAATTTCTACCCGCAGATAGTTACCCAGCCCTGCCAGGAACGCCTGATCGAGCAGTAACCCGGAAAATTGCCGGTTGCGGAATTTGGGAGATAACAAGCGTGCTTTAACATCGTTCGCCGTCAGGCGCATATCCAGCACGTCCGGCCCGACCCGCTGCAGGAACGGGTGAGTGAGCAGTTGCTCCGGTGTTAACATTTCTATATCCGACGCGCTGTAAAGCAGAATTGCTTTATCCGCCGTTTGCAGCCTGACGCGCAACACGCGGTTGGTTTGCGGTTGCTCATCCGCGTTAACCACTCGCCAGACGCCGTAAAGCTGGTTATGGCTATATAACGTCAGGTTATGGGAAAAGTGCGTAAGCAACGCCTTCCCGCGCGTTTCAATATGCGTCACCGTTTGGCCCACCAGTTGGGCTTCAAACGCTTTCAGTTGAGGAAAAGCAAACCAGACGTTCGTCAGGGTTTTGCCCTTTATCGCCGCCTCGAGGCTATCCGCCGCGCGGCGGATCTCCGGGCCTTCAGGCATTTTTCTGTCCTTATCGTGAGTGTCAGGCGCTGACGAGGATCCCCTGCTCTGCAAAGGCCGCCCGCAAGCGGCGCGCGAACTGCAGCGCATGCTCGCCATCACCGTGTAAACAAACCGTATCCGCCTGCACGCTGGCCATAGAGCCATCCGTCGCGTTGACCGTGCCCTCCCGCACCATCTGAAGCGTCTGCGCCAGCGCCTGAGACTCATCGGTAATTAACGCGCCGGGCTGGGTCCTCGGGACCAGGCTGCCATCGGGCAAATATCCCCTGTCCGCAAACACTTCCTGACGCGTGGTTAACCCCAGACGCTGCCCGGCGCGGATAAGCTCGCTACCCGCCAGGCCAACCAGTATCAGCTGCGGGTTGCAATCCCGTACCGCGCGAGCGATGGCGTCCGCAAGAGCGGGCTCTTTCGCCGCCTGATTGTAGAGCATGCCGTGCGGCTTCACGTGGCGTAACACGCCCTGCTGGGCTCGCACAATCGCCTCCAGCGCGCCAATCTGGTACAGCATCTGGGCGTAGACCGTCTCCGGCGGCAGGTTCATCGCGGTGCGGCCAAAGTTTTCCCGGTCGGGAAAGCTCGGGTGAGCGCCAATCGCTACGCCGTTTTTAAGGGCATTGCGAACGCTCTCCAGCATGATCCGCGCATCACCCGCGTGAAAGGCGCAGGCGATATTGACCGAGGAGACCAGGGTCATCAGCTCGGCATCCGCGCTGCCGCCCTCGCCCAGATCGGCGTTTAAATCAATCTTTACCATCTAGCCTCCACGCCAGCTGTTCCAGATAGCGCTGCCGATCCTGACGCGCCTTCAGCGCCTCCTCCAGCGAACATTGCACGAAGTGGATCGGCTGTCCCAGGGGAATTTGCGCCAGATGGTAACGATCGGCCTCAATAATGCAGGCAATACGCGGATAACCACCCGTCGTCTGCGCATCGTTCATCAACACAATAGGTTGACCGTTACCCGGCACCTGAATGACGCCGGGCAACAACCCGTGGGAAAGCAATTCTCGGTCCGTCGTACGGGTCAGCGGCTGTCCCTGCAGGCGATATCCCATGCGGTTACTTTGCGGGCTGAGCTTCCACGGCGAGCGCCAGAAGGACTCTTTAGAGGCCTCATCAAATTCATGATATTCCGGCCCCGGCAGGGCGCGGATCTGGTTACTCCAGAGGAGCTGCTTCACGCCCTGAGCCGTCGAGAAGTGGCGCGCGGATGGCCCGATCGCCAGACGATCGCTATCCTGCAACAGGCGTCCTTCGTGACCGCCAATACCGGCTTTCTGATCGGTACTGGATGAGCCCAGCACCTCCGGCACGTCAATCCCGCCCGCGACAGCAAGATAGCTACGTACCCCGTGCAAAGGACGCTTAAGCGTTAAACGCTGCCCGGCTTTCGCCCGCAGCCGCCAGCCGGTCCAGACCGCTTTGCCATCAAGCGTGGCATCGCACCCTGCGCCGGTTAACGCAAACCAGGTCTCGTGACTAAACTCAATGACGCACTGCCCCAGCGTAATTTCGAGCGCCGCCGTATTGCCGGGGTTGCCCACCAGCACGTTAGCAATCTCCAGCGCGGGCCTGTCCAGCGCGCCACAGTAGCTCACGCCGGACTGGCGCATGCCAAAGCGGCCCGCATCCTGCACGGAGGTGTAAAGCCCTGCGCGAATCAGCGTTAGCATACGCCCTCCTTCTGCGGGATAAAGCGGAGGGTATCGCCAGGACGCAGGAGGACCGGCGATGCCTGCCCGGGTTCAAATAACGGCGTGGACGTGTGTCCGATAAGCTGCCAGCCGCCAGGCGAAGCCAGTGGATAAATGCCGGTCTGTTCGCCGCCAATTGCGACGGTGCCTGCCGGCACGCTCAGGCGCGGCTCCGCGCGACGCGGCGTATGCAGCCTCGTGGAAAGCCCGCCAAGATACGGAAAGCCCGGCTGAAATCCTAAAAACCAGACCACGTAATCAACGGAGGCGTGCAGCTCAACAACCTGCTTTTTCCGTTAACCCGCAGTGCTCGGCGACCACGGAGAGGTCGGGCCCCTGCGCACCACCGTACACCACCGGGATCTCAATCGTTCTGGAGTCAGGCTCCAGCGCCTCACTCTCTTCCCACCAGCGCTGCAAGCGTTCGATGGCATCCAGAGCCAGCGTATGCGGGCTACGCAGCACGACGGTAATGTTATTCATGCCCGGAATGGCCTCAACCACTTCAGGCATGTCGGCCAGACGCTGGGTCAGCCGCCAGATACGCTTTTGCGTAGCCAGCGTAACGGGCGGCTCCAGCTCCAGTACCACTGCGGTTTCGCCCAGAAGATAACAACGCGCTCGCTGCACTTAACTACCTCTCATCAGGCCGGATTAGGGATATCAATAAAGGTCACATCCAGATCGGTATTTTCCGTCAGCCACTCGCTGAGGGCGCGAATGCCGCCACGTTCCGTGGCATGATGGCCTGCGGCGTAGAAATGGAGCCCCTGCTCGCGGGCGGAGTGAACCGTCTGCTCGGAGACTTCGCCTGTAATAAACGCATCGACACCGAAGCGCGCGGCGCTATCGATAAAGCCCTGCCCGCCCCCGGTGCACCAGGCAACACGCTTCACCAGATCCGGTCCGGTATCGCCGCACCACAGGGGACGACGCCCGAGGCGCGCTTCGATCCATGAGGCCAGCTCCAGTCCGGGAACCGGCATTGCCAGTTCGCCCCACGGCACCAGCGGCTCAATCTCACCCATCACGGTAATTCCAAGTAACTGCGCCAGCTGAACGTTGTTACCGAGCTCCGGGTGCGCATCCAGCGGCAGGTGGTAGCCGTACAGGTTGATGTCATTTGCCAGCAGCGTTTTCAGGCGGTTGCGCTTCATGCCGCGAATAATCGGCGATTCGTTTTTCCAGAAATAACCGTGGTGGACAATCACCGCGTCGGCGTCCTGACGAACAGCCTCGTCCAGCAGCGCCTGGCTTGCCGTCACGCCAGTGATAATTTTTTGCACCGTCTCACGTCCTTCAACCTGAAGCCCGTTCGGGCCGTAATCGCTGAAGGCGGTACTGTTCAGTTTTTCGTTGATCAGGCTTTCCAGTTCGCTATTTTTCATCATCACTCTCTCAAGCTTTGCGGGCGGCTTCATAGGCCGCCAGCGTGGCGACGCGCGCCTGTTTATGGTCAACAATCGGACGGGGATAATCGAGCTTCACGCCCTGTTTATCCGCCCATGTCCACGGGTCGTGGATCGCTTTCGCAGGAACATTCCTGAGCGCGGGCAGCCAGCGGCGAATGAAGTCACCGTCTGCGTCAAATTTTTGCCCCTGGGTGGTGGGATTAAAAATCCGGAAATAGGGAGCCGCATCGGTGCCGGTCGAGGCGGCCCACTGCCAGCCGCCGTTGTTCGCCGCCAGATCGCCATCGATCAGCTGAGAAATAAAATAGCGCTCCCCGGCACGCCAGTCGATGAGGAGATCTTTCACCAGGAAGCTGGCGGTAATCATCCGCAGACGGTTGTGCATCCACCCGGTTTCATTTAGCTGGCGCATCGCGGCGTCCACAATGGGGTAGCCCGTTTCACCTTTCTGCCACGCCTGGAAGAGCGCCTCATCGTGCTGCCATGTTACGTTATCGGTCCACGAAATGAATGGCCGATGTTTACATAAATCAGGGTGATACGTCATCAGATGGCGATAGAACTCGCGCCAGATCAGTTCGTTAAGCCACACCGATCCGGGCCCGCCGTCCAGCGCCTGAGGCTGCTCGGCCAGCAGACGATGCAAACACTGGCGAGGAGAGAGCACGCCCAACGCCAGGCACGCGGATAAACGGCTGGTCCCTTCAATGGCCGGGAAATCCCTGCGCGCGTCATACTCACCCGCGCCCTGTTTGCAAAACTGGCGCAGCTTCGCGATAGCAGATTTCTCGTCGGCGGGGAACAGAAGCGCATCGAACGCCGCCTGGGGATAATTAAACGTCAGTTCCGGCAGGTCCGTTAACGCCTCCCCCCGAACTGCGGGCGCGGCCACGCACTCCGGCAGCGCCTCTTTAAGACTTTTAACAAAGGCGTTTTTAAAGGGCGTAAACACTTTGTACATCTCATGATTGCCGGTCATGACGCTGCCCGGTGCCAGCATCACGCTGTCATCAAAGCCCTGGCACTTCACATCTTTCAGCGTTGCCTCCAGCTGGCGATCCCGCTGGCGCTCGTTCAGTTCGTACTGATAGTTATAAAAAAGATGCGTGACCTGGTGCTGCTGGCACACCTCCTGCACCGCCAGAAGCTGCGCGGCAAAGTCACTGACCTCTTTATAAATCAACGGAATACCTTTTTCGGCAAGCGAGCATTGCAGTTCATTCAGATGCGCGTTGAGATAAGCGGCCTGTCGGGGCGCCATATCATGCTGCTGCCATTGTCCGGGCGTGGCGATATACAGCGCCAGCACCCTGGCATCCTGAGAGCGGCAGGCAGCCGCGAGAGCGATGTTGTCATGCACGCGCAGGTCCGCGCGAAACCAAACCAGATGGGTGGGCATAAAACTCCAGGCAAATATCCATTATGTCCGTAAGGGCACGCCACCAAAGGAAAAAGCGGCGGGCTTTTAATGTACTTTGCCATGAAGTGTAGACGGGATGAAATAAAAAAGGCCGCCCGAGGCGGCCTTAACGCTACTTGTCCTGCACTATCGTGGTCAATGCAACAAACCCGGTCGGTTCATCACGCTTAACAACAAGTACGCTGGCGACAATGAACGCAATGCATATATAGCGTTTCATCATGCGGTCCCTGCAGCTAACCGCTCCACCGTTCACCACCGGTGATAAGTCGGTGGACACAAGCTCTGTGTGGAGCCTGACTCACGGTTGTGGAAATACCTCTCCCGTGACCGGTGCCCATTTGCGAGATGGCGGAAAGGGACGCTGCATAGTAATCTCCGCGCGAACGAAGCGTAATCCATTGAAATTGTTTTTAAGAATATATTTAGGATCTAAGCGTTTGAATCTTCAGCTTGCAGAAGTATGCTTGAAAACCTCTGTGTGAGAGCTTGATAAACCACCCAACGGACCGCGAATCCTGAGGGACAAAAAAACCGCCACATTACTGTTGGCGGTTTTTTTTATTGCTGCGTGTAGTCTTCGTATCAGTAAAAATCGCAGGTCGCTTTTTCGGCCTGGTCCATCCACACCGGCTTCTCGCTGGTTTTCGCCCAGACGCGGTGCAGATAGCTGTAAAAACGTGCACGATCTTTCCAGAACAGCATCACCGGCAGAGCCAGCACGCCAGCCACTACGGCGAAAGTGCGACGCATGAACACGATATGAGCCGGATACTCTTTATAAAGATCCATATTTTCTCCCCTATAGTTGGCCGGAAACGTCATCCGGAAAATTCAAAATCTGTGACCTGGCTAAAATAATATCGCTTTGTTTGTAATTTTACTACTCATCCGACCACTTATTTTCGCCCGTTTAGTGAAAATTTACATTCACGCCGTAACTAAGTTACAAAAAAGTTAACGATTTACTTATCTATAGTTAAATTGTGGGCTTTCTCATTTTTATACTTTTTTTACACCCGCCCTTCTCATTTTTGCGAAATCTTTGCGCCATAAATCCTACCGTTAGCACAACAACAAAAGTCACCCGGAGGTGGATTGTGAGTGCAGGTCTTATTGCCGGCATCGTGCTGGTGTTCCTGTTACTGGGCTATCTGGTTTATGCCCTGATTAATGCGGAGGCATTCTGATGGCTGCTCAGGCGTTTTTGCTTATCGCCAGCTTCTTAGCGGTCCTGTTCGTCCTGGCCCGGCCACTGGGAACAGGGCTGGCACGGCTTATCAACAACGTCCCCTTGCCCGGCACGGGAAGCGTTGAGAAAGGGATCTGGCGCGTGCTGGGAATACACGATCGGGAGATGAACTGGCGCGAATATCTGCTAGCCATTCTGCTGCTGAATATCGTTGGGCTGATTGCGCTTTTTGCCATGCTGATGCTGCAGGGCAGTCTGCCGCTGAACCCGCAACAATTACCGGGCTTGTCCTGGCATCTTGCGCTGAACACGGCGGTCAGTTTTGTCTCCAACACCAACTGGCAGTCCTATTCCGGTGAAACCACGCTGAGCTACTTTAGCCAGATGGCCGGCTTAACCGTGCAAAACTTCCTTTCTGCCGCCAGCGGTATCGCGGTGATCTTCGCGCTAACGCGCGCGTTTGCCCGCCAGAAAGTAAGTACGCTGGGCAATGCCTGGGTGGATCTGACGCGCATAACGCTGTGGATCCTGCTGCCGATTGCGCTGCTGATCGCGCTGTTCTTTATTCAGCAGGGCACCCTGCAAAACCTGCTGCCTTACGCCCCTTATACCTCGCTGGAAGGGGCAAAACAGCTCCTGCCGATGGGGCCCGTCGCGTCGCAGGAAGCCATCAAGATGCTCGGAACGAACGGCGGGGGCTTCTTTAACGCCAACTCGTCGCATCCGTTTGAAAACCCTACCGCACTGACCAATTTTGTACAGATGCTGGCCATTTTCCTGATCCCCGCCGCGCTCTGCTTTGCCTTTGGCGACGTGGTCAACGATCGTCGTCAGGGTCGCACCCTGCTCTGGACGATGTCGCTTATCTTTGTGGTTTGTGCCGCACTGGTGATGTGGGCCGAATGGCAGGGGAACCCGCACTTCCTCTCGCTGGGCGCCGATAACGCGATCAACATGGAAGGTAAAGAGAGCCGCTTCGGCATTCTCGCCAGCAGCCTGTATGCGGTAGTCACCACAGCGGCCTCGTGCGGCGCGGTCAATGCCATGCACGATTCCTTTACGGCACTGGGTGGCATGATCCCGATGTGGCTGATGCAGATTGGCGAGGTTGTGTTTGGCGGCGTGGGCTCGGGTCTTTACGGCATGCTGCTGTTCGTGCTGCTGGCGGTGTTTATAGCCGGTCTGATGATTGGCCGCACCCCGGAATACCTGGGTAAAAAAATCGACGTTCGCGAGATGAAGTTAACCGCGCTAGCGATTCTGGTCACCCCTGCCCTTGTGCTGCTCGGCACCGCGCTGGCGCTGATGACCGAGGCCGGACGCAGCGGCATCTTTAACCCGGGTATTCACGGCTTTAGCGAAGTGCTATATGCCGTCTCCTCGGCCGCCAATAACAACGGCAGCGCCTTTGCTGGCTTAAGCGCCAACTCACCGTTCTGGAACTGCCTGCTGGCGTTCTGCATGTTTGTGGGTCGCTTCGGGATCATTGTGCCGGTCATGGCGATTGCCGGATCGCTGGTGAATAAAAAAATTCAACCGACCACCACCGGGACATTACCGACCCACGGCGCGCTGTTTATCGGCCTGCTGGCGGGCACCGTGTTGCTGGTCGGCGCCCTGACCTTTATCCCCGCCCTCGCGTTAGGCCCGGTCGCGGAATACCTCTCTTTACGCTGATTTTGCGGAGAAATTGTCATGAGTCGTAAACAACTGGCCCTGTTCGAACCGTCATTAGTTCGCCAGGCGCTCATGGATGCGGTGAAAAAACTGAGCCCGCGCGTGCAGTGGCACAACCCGGTGATGTTTATCGTCTGGGCGGGAAGCGTCCTGACCACCGCCCTGGCAATTGCCATGGGAACGGGCCACATGCCGGGAAACGCAATGTTTACCGCCGCCATCAGCCTTTGGCTGTGGTTTACCGTGCTGTTCGCTAACTTTGCGGAAGCGCTGGCGGAAGGCCGGAGTAAAGCCCAGGCCAACAGCCTGAAAGGGGTGAAAAAAACCGCCTTCGCGCGCAAGTTACGTGAGCCGAAATACGGCGCGCAGATGGATCACGTTCCGGCGGATGAACTGCGTAAAGGCGATGTGGTGCTGGTGGAAGCCGGTGACATTATCCCTTGCGACGGGGAAGTCATTGAAGGGGGCGCATCGGTGGACGAAAGCGCCATTACCGGGGAATCCGCGCCGGTTATTCGTGAATCCGGCGGCGATTTCGCCTCCGTGACGGGAGGGACGCGCATTCTCTCCGACTGGCTGGTGATCCAGTGCAGCGTGAACCCGGGTGAAACCTTCCTCGACAGGATGATCGCCATGGTAGAAGGCGCGCAGCGTCGTAAGACACCCAACGAGATTGCCCTCACCATCCTGCTGGTGGCGCTGACCATCGTCTTCCTGCTGGCCACCGCGACGCTGTGGCCGTTCTCCGCCTACGGCGGCACCGCGGTCACCATCACTGTTCTGGTAGCTCTGCTGGTCTGCCTGATCCCAACCACCATTGGCGGCCTGCTGTCTGCCATCGGCGTGGCCGGGATGAGCCGCATGCTTGGTGCTAACGTCATCGCCACCAGCGGGCGTGCGGTGGAAGCCGCGGGTGACGTGGATGTCTTGCTGCTGGATAAAACCGGGACCATTACCCTCGGTAACCGCCAGGCGTCAGATTTCTTACCCGCCCCGGGGGTGGATGAAAAAACGCTGGCGGATGCGGCACAGCTCTCCTCCCTTGCCGATGAAACCCCGGAAGGCCGCAGCATTGTGGTTCTCGCCAAGCAGCGCTTTAACCTGCGCCAGCGCGACGTGCAGAGCCTGCATGCCACTTTCGTGCCCTTCACGGCGCAAACCCGCATGAGCGGCATTAACATTCAGGATCGCATGATCCGTAAAGGCTCTGTTGACGCCATCCGTCGCCACATTGAGGCTAACAACGGCCACTTCCCACCGGAAGTGGACAGCCTGGTCGAGAGCGTGGCCCGTCAGGGAGCAACGCCTCTGGTGGTGGCCGAGGGGGCGCGCGTGCTGGGGGTGATCGCCCTGAAGGATATCGTCAAAGGGGGCATCAAAGAGCGCTTTGCCCAGCTGCGTAAAATGGGGATCAAAACGGTGATGATCACCGGGGACAACCGTCTTACCGCGGCGGCGATTGCCGCCGAAGCGGGCGTGGATGATTTTCTTTCCGAAGCAACCCCGGAAGCCAAGCTGGCATTGATTCGTCAGTATCAGGCGGAAGGCCGTCTGGTGGCAATGACCGGTGACGGTACCAACGATGCCCCAGCCCTCGCGCAGGCCGACGTGGCGGTAGCGATGAACTCCGGTACGCAGGCGGCAAAAGAAGCGGGCAACATGGTTGACCTCGACTCCAACCCAACCAAGCTGATTGAAGTGGTGCACATCGGCAAGCAGATGCTGATGACGCGCGGTTCGCTGACCACGTTCAGCATCGCCAACGACGTGGCGAAGTATTTCGCCATCATTCCGGCCGCGTTTGCCGCGACCTATCCGCAATTAAACGCGCTGAACGTGATGCATCTGCACTCTCCGTCCTCGGCCATTCTCAGTGCGGTGATTTTTAACGCCCTGATTATTGTCTTCCTGATCCCGCTGGCGCTGAAGGGCGTGAGCTATAAGCCGCTCACCGCCGCCGCCATGCTGCGCCGCAACCTGTGGATTTACGGCCTCGGCGGGCTGGTGGTGCCTTTCATCGGTATCAAGGTTATCGACCTGCTGTTGACGCTATTTGGCCTGGTTTAAAAGGTGAATCAAATGACGATGTTACGCCCCGCTATACTTCTGTTTATTCTGCTGTCTCTCATTACCGGCGGGCTTTACCCGCTGGTGACCACCGCGCTGGGCCACTGGTGGTTTAAGGATCGGGCCAACGGCTCGCTGATTATGCAAAACGGTGAAAACCGCGGTTCGCGCCTGATTGGACAGAACTTTACGGATGCCCGCTACTTCCAGGGACGCCCTTCCGCCACTGCCGAAAGCCCGTATAATCCGATGGCATCCGGCGGCAGTAACCTGGCGGGCAGCAACCCCGAGCTGGACAAAGCCGTCGCCGGGCGCGTGGCAGCCCTGCGCGCCGCTAATCCGCAGGCCAGCCGTGACGTTCCCGTGGAGCTGGTAACCGCGTCGGCCAGCGGGCTGGACTACAGCCTGACGCCGGCAGCGGCGGCATGGCAAATTCCGCGCGTCGCCGCCGCCCGTCAGCTGACCGTCGAACAGGTTAGCCAGCTGGTTGCAGAGCACACGCAAAAGCCGCTGGTCAGCTTCATCGGCATGCCCGTGGTGAATATTGTTGAGCTGAATCTGGCGCTGGACGCGCTAAGGAAAAACTAAATGACCGACGAGCCCATGCGCCCGGATCCGGACAGGCTGCTCGAACAGACGGCTGAAGCCCATCGCGGCAAACTGAAAATTTTCTTTGGCGCCTGCGCGGGCGTCGGGAAAACCTTCGCCATGCTGACGGAAGCCCAGCGGCTTCGGGCGCAGGGGCTCGATATTCTGATCGGCGTGGTAGAAACCCACGGACGTAAAGAGACGGCATCGCTGCTGAAGGGGCTGGCCACCCAGCCGCCCCGACGCATCAGCCACCGCGGTCGGTTAGTCACCGAATTCGATCTCGATGCCGCCCTCGCCCGCCGTCCCGCTCTTATCCTGATGGACGAGCTGGCGCACAGCAATGCGCCAGGCTCACGCCATCCCAAACGCTGGCAGGACGTTGAAGAGTTGCTTGAGGCCGGCATTGATGTTTTCACGACGGTTAACGTTCAGCATCTCGAAAGCCTGAACGACGTGGTGAGCGGCGTGACCGGCATTCAGGTGCGCGAAACGGTACCCGATCCCTTCTTTGATTCCGCCGACGAGGTGGTGCTGGTCGACCTGCCCCCCGATGATTTACGCCAGCGCCTGCATGAAGGCAAAGTCTATATCGCCGGCCAGGCCGAGCGCGCCATCGAACATTTCTTCCGCAAAGGCAACCTGATTGCCCTGCGCGAACTGGCCCTGCGGCGAACCGCAGACCGGGTGGACGATCAGATGCGCGCCTGGCGCGATTTACAGGGACAGGAACGCGTCTGGCACACGCGGGACGCCATCCTGCTGTGCGTGGGCCACGGCAGCGGCAATGAAAAGCTTGTCCGTACCGCCGCTCGCCTGGCGGCCAAATTTGGCAGCGTCTGGCACGCGGTGTATGTCGAAACGCCGCAGCTGCACGCGCTGCCCGAAAACCAGCGCCGCGCTATTCTAAGTTCGCTGCGCCTGGCGCAGGAGCTGGGCGCGGAAACCGCCACCCTTTCCGATCCCCAGGAAGATAAAGCCATTCTGCGCTACGCGCGCGAGCATAACCTGGGAAAAATCGTGATTGGCCGTCGCCAGCATCGCCGCTGGTTTAGCCGCGAATCCTTTGCCGACAAGCTCGCCCGCCGCGCGCCGGATCTGGACCTGGTGATCGTGGCGCTGGATGACAAACCCACGCCCTTACCAACTCGCGCGCCGGACAGCCGCACCTTCAGCGATAAATGGCGCATTCAGCTCCGCGGCTGCCTTGTCGCCGTCGTGCTCTGCACCCTGATTACCGTGATTGCCAGCCAGTGGCTGATAGCGTTTGATGCCGCCAACCTTGTGATGATTTACCTTCTTGGCGTGGTGGTGGTGGCGCTCTTTTACGGGCGCTGGCCGTCGGTACTGGCGACGGTCATCAACGTCATCAGCTTCGATCTATTCTTTATCGCCCCGCGCGGCACGCTGGCGGTTTCGGACGTGCAGTACATTCTCACCTTTGGCGTGATGCTCACCGTCGGGCTGGTGATCGGGAATCTGACGGCGGGCGTGCGCTATCAGGCGCGTATCGCCCGCTACCGCGAACAGCGCACGCGCCATCTCTATGAGATGTCGAAATCGCTGGCGGTTGGCCGTACCCCGCTGGATATTGTGCAGACCAGCGAGCAGTTTATCCGCTCGACGTTTCATGCCAGCAACCTGATTTTACTCCCGGACGAACGCGGCAGGCTGCGCCCGCTGACGTCGGCCTCAGGCATGACGCCCTGGGACGAGGCCATCGCGCGCTGGAGCTTTGATAAAGGATTACCTGCGGGCGCAGGGACCGACACCCTGCCCGGCGTGCCTTATCAAATTCTGCCGCTGCGCAGTGCCGATAAAAATCAGGGGCTGGTCATCGTTGAGCCCTCCAACCTGCGCCAGCTGATGATCCCCGAACAGCAGCGCCTGCTCGAGACCTTCACCCTGCTGGTTGCCAGCGCGCTCGAGCGGCTGGCGCTCACCGCCAGCGAAGAGCAGGCCCGGCTGGCAAGCGAGCGTGAAAGCATACGTAACTCGCTGCTGGCGGCGCTGTCTCACGATCTGCGGACCCCGCTCACCGTCCTGTTTGGCCAGTCAGAAATCCTGACGCTGGACCTGGCGGCGGAAGGTTCTAAGCACGCCCTTCAGGCAAGCGAAATCCGCCAGCACGTGCTGAACACCACGCGTCTGGTGAATAACCTGCTTGATATGGCGCGTATTCAGTCAGGCGGCTTTAACCTGAAAAAAGAGTGGCTCACGCTTGAAGAGGTGGTGGGCAGCGCCCTGAAAATGCTCGAGCCTGGCCTCGGTGGGCGACATATCGCGCTGAACATGCCTGAGCCCCTGACCCTGATTCACGTTGATGGCCCGCTGTTCGAACGGGTGCTGATCAACCTGCTGGAAAATGCCGGCAAATATGCGGGTGCCAGCGCGCGGATTGGCGTGGATGCGACGGTGGAAGACAGAACGCTTCATCTTGAGGTCTGGGATACCGGTCCGGGCATTCCTGCCGGGCAAGAGCTGGCTATTTTTGAAAAATTCGCGCGCGGCAATAAGGAGTCGGCTATTCCGGGCGTCGGGCTGGGGCTGGCGATTTGCCAGGCAATTATTGACGTCCACGGCGGGTCCATTTCCGCAGAGAATCGTCCGGAAGGCGGTGCGCGTTTTTGTGTTACACTTCCTCTGGAAACTCCGCCAGAACTTAATGAATTACCAGAGGATTTGTGATCAACGTTCTGATTGTTGAAGATGAGATCGCCATTAGCCGGTTTCTGCGCGCTGCGCTGGAAGGGGACGGTCTGCGCGTTCATGACGCGGGTACGCTTCAACGGGGTTTAATTGAAGCCGCCACCCGCAAGCCGGACCTGGTGATCCTCGATCTTGGGCTGCCGGATGGCGACGGCATCGATTTCATTCGGGAAGTCCGCCAGTGGAGCCAGATGCCGATACTGGTGCTCTCCGCCCGCACTGAAGAGACGGATAAAATCGCCGCGCTGGATGCCGGGGCGGATGACTACCTGATTAAACCTTTTGGCATCGGCGAACTGCAGGCTCGTCTTCGCGTGGCGCTGCGTCGCCACAGCGCAACCACGCCAGCCGACCCAGTCTATACGTTTAGCGATATCCGGGTTGACCTGGCCGCGCGACGCATTGTGCGCGGTGAAGAAGAGATCCATCTCACGCCAATCGAGTTTCGCCTGCTCGCCGTGCTGCTCAACAACCACGGTAAGGTACTTACCCAACGCCAGCTGTTAAATCAGGTGTGGGGACCTAACGCTGTAGAACACAGTCACTATTTACGCATATATATGGGACACCTTCGTCAGAAACTCGAAGTTGACCCCGCTCGCCCTCGCCATTTATTAACTGAAACCGGTATCGGTTATCGGTTTATGGTCTGAATATCTATTCACTATTATTTTTAATTAATAATAGAAACCCACCATCACTCATTTAAAATAAAACCATTAAGAACATCTTTCATTATTTTATCGCGTTAAAACATTAGAAAAACATGTTATTAACACCACATCAACAAATCAGAATTTTGATCTGAGATATTCATCAAAAACGAATATTTATTTCTAAAATGATCGGTTAACGGTGATCATGATCACAGTTAATCCCTTTTCCCCGGATAAAATGACCATGCTTTCAATTACTGAAAGGAAAATGAAACATGGAAAACAATAATCGCTTGATGCCCCATATAAGGCGGACAACACATATCATGATGTTTGCCCACCGAAACTGCTTTGACTTTCACCTCTTTAACGCCCGGTAGTCCTTCGACTTCTGGCGCACTCGCTTACAGGCCATCCTAAAAAACCTTATTTTACAGGCTATTGCCTGTGAACTCGTGCGCTCATTCATCTTGATTCAGACTCATCCGCACCGGGCGGACTGAATTTCAATCATCAAAAAAGCAATTCACTGATTTTAATCAGCGGCCACCCTTTGCTTTTTTTCCGGAAAATTATCGATTTCTTTCTTGCAAGAAATCGAGGGACGCTTATACCTAAAATAAAGAGAGAAAGATGAAAAATTTAAAAATCGCAGCCAGCCGTGCATGTCCGGATTGTTTTACTACCCGGCGTGAACTGGTGGATGTCAGGGCCTCGGATTATATTGACGTTGCCGCCGTTGTTCTGGCGGTCAGCGATATTACTGACGGCATCCTGGAAGAAATAGAAGCCACCGGCTTTGGCATTCCTGTTTTTGTCGCGACGCACAAAGAAGAGATTATCCCGGCAGACTATTTATCGCGCATTCATGGCGTATTTGAGTATTCAGACACCAGCAACGACTTTTACGGACGCCAGCTGGAAGCGGCAGCCCAGAAGTATGAAATCCAGCTGCGCCCGCCGTTTTTCCGCGCCCTGGTCGACTACGTGAAGCAGGGCAACAGCGCGTTCGACTGCCCGGGGCATCAGGGTGGGCAGTTCTTCCGCCGTCATCCTGCTGGCAACCAGTTTGTCGATTTCTTTGGTGAGACGCTTTTCCGCTCCGACCTGTGCAACGCCGACGTGGCGATGGGCGATCTGCTGATCCACGAAGGCGCGCCGTGCATTGCGCAGCAGCATGCTGCAAAAGTCTTTAACGCCGATAAGACCTACTTCGTGCTGAACGGCACCTCATCATCCAACAAAGTGGTGCTTAACGCCCTGCTCACGCCGGGCGACCTGGTGCTGTTTGACCGTAACAACCATAAATCCAACCATCACGGTGCCCTCCTCCAGGCAGGCGCGACGCCGGTCTATCTGGAAACCGCGCGCAACCCTTACGGCTTCATTGGCGGCATTGACGCCCACTGCTTTGAAGAACGTTATCTGCGCGAGCTCGTGGCAGAGGTCGCACCTGGCCGTGCACGCGATGCGCGTCCGTTCCGTCTGGCGGTGATTCAGCTGGGTACCTACGATGGCACCATCTATAACGCCCGTCAGGTGGTGGATAAGATTGGTCATCTGTGTGATTACATCCTGTTTGACTCGGCCTGGGTGGGTTACGAGCAGTTTATCCCGATGATGGCCGACTGCTCTCCGCTGCTGCTGGAGCTGAACGAAAACGATCCGGGGATCCTGGTTACCCAGTCCGTGCATAAACAGCAGGCAGGCTTCTCGCAGACCTCGCAAATCCACAAAAAAGACAGCCACATCAAAGGCCAGCAGCGCTATGTCCCGCACAAGCGGCTGAATAATGCCTTTATGATGCACGCCTCCACCAGCCCGTTCTATCCGCTGTTTGCCGCGCTGGACATCAACGCCCGAATGCATGAAGGCCAGAGCGGGCGCAACATGTGGATGGACTGCGTGGTGAACGGTATCGAAGCGCGCAAGCTGATCCTGCAAAACTGTCAGTATCTGCGCCCCTTCGTGCCGGAAACGGTGGATGGCCGTCCGTGGGAAAGCTGGGACACGGCGGAAATTGCAACCGATCTGCGCTTCTTCCACTTCGTACCGGGTGAAAACTGGCACGCTTTTGAAGGCTACGCTGAGCATCAGTATTTTATCGATCCGTGCAAGCTCTTGCTGACCACGCCGGGCATTAACGCCCGCACCGGTGAGTATGACGACTTCGGCGTGCCCGCCACCATCCTCGCCAACTTCCTGCGTGAAAACGGCATTGTGCCGGAGAAATGCGATCTCAACTCGATCCTGTTCCTGCTCACGCCAGCCGAAGATATGGGCAAGCTGCAGCAGCTGGTGGCGCAGCTGGTGCGCTTCGAAAAACTGCTCGAAAGCGATGTGCCGCTGAAAGAGGTCCTGCCTTCTCTCTACAAACAGCATCCGGCGCGTTACGCGGATTACACCCTGCGCCAGATCTGCCAGGAAATGCATGACCTGTACGCCCGCCATAACGTGAAACAGCTGCAAAAAGAGATGTTCCGCAAGTCTTACTTCCCACGGGTGATGATGAACCCGCAGGACGCGAACTACGCCTACCTGCGCGGTGAGGTTGAACTGGTGTCCCTGCGCGACGCGGAAGGCCGCATCGCCGCCGAAGGCGCCCTTCCTTATCCGCCAGGGGTGCTGTGTGTTGTTCCTGGGGAAGTCTGGGGCGGTTCCGTGCTGCGCTACTTTGCCGCGCTGGAAGAAGGGATCAACCTGTTACCGGGCTTTGCACCAGAGCTACAGGGCGTATACGTCGAGGAGTGTGACGGTCGCAAACAGGTTCGCTGCTACGTCATTAAACAACCCGCCGCTCAGCCCGCGCTGCTGAAGGGAGAGAAATTATGAGTAAGTCCAATAAGATGGGCGTGGTGCAACTGACCATTCTCACCATGGTGAACATGATGGGTTCCGGGATCATCATGCTGCCCACCAAGCTTGCCGAAGTGGGAACCATTTCGATTATTTCCTGGCTGGTGACCGCCGTAGGTTCAATGGCGCTGGCGTGGGCATTTGCCAAGTGCGGGATGTTCAGCCGCAAGTCAGGCGGAATGGGAGGCTATGCGGAGTATGCCTTTGGCAAGTCGGGCAACTTTATGGCCAACTATACCTACGGCGTGTCGCTGCTGATTGCTAACGTGGCGATTGCCATCTCCGCCGTGGGTTACGGTACGGAGCTGTTTGGTGCCACGCTCAGCCCGGTCCAGATTGGTTTAGCCACCATCGGCGTGCTGTGGATCTGCACCGTGGCCAACTTTGGCGGCGCGCGCATCACCGGACAGCTGAGTAGCATCACCGTCTGGGGCGTGATTATCCCGGTTGTGGGTCTATGCGTCATCGGCTGGTTCTGGTTCAGCCCGACCCTGTACGCGAACTCCTGGAACCCGCACCATGTGCCGTTCTTTACCGCTGTCGGGTCCTCCATCGCCATGACGCTGTGGGCCTTCCTCGGTCTGGAATCGGCCTGTGCAAACGCGGAAGTGGTAGAGAACCCGGAAAAGAACGTCCCGATTGCCGTTCTGGGCGGAACGCTGGGCGCGGCGGTGATCTATATCATCTCGACTAACGTTATTGCCGGCATCGTACCGAACATGGATTTGGCTAACTCCACGGCACCGTTCGGGCTGGCCTTCGCGCAGATGTTCACCCCGGAAGTCGGAAAAGTGATCATGGGGCTGATGGTTATGTCCTGCTGCGGTTCGCTCCTCGGCTGGCAGTTCACCATCGCGCAGGTTTTCAAATCTTCGGCTGATGAAGGTTACTTCCCGAAAATCTTCTCCCGCGTGACCAAAGCCGATGCGCCGGTGCAGGGCATGTTGGCCATTGTCATCTTCCAGAGCGGATTGTCACTGATGACCATTAGCCCGTCGCTGAACAGCCAGTTCAACGTGCTGGTCAACCTGGCGGTAGTGACGAATATCATTCCATATATTCTGTCGATGGCGGCGCTGGTGATTATTCAGAAAGTCGCGAAGGTGGATCCACGCAAGGCGCGTGCGGCGAATATCGTGGCGCTGATTGGGGCGATTTACAGCTTCTATGCGCTCTACTCATCCGGCCAGGAGGCGATGCTGTATGGCGCGATGGTGACCTTTATGGGCTGGACGCTGTACGGTCTGGTATCGCCGAGATTTGAATTGAAGAATAAGCATAGTTAAAAAAAGCCCGGTGGCGCTAGCGCTTACCGGGCCTACGATCGCTGTTGTAGGCCGGACAAACGCAGTGCCGCCCGGCACACAAACCGCACTTACGCGTTTTTCAGCACTTCGCTGACAATCTCTACCGCTTCTTTCTCAATCTGCTGGCGATGCTCAGCGCCGAGGAAGCTTTCGCAATAGATTTTATACGCATCTTCCGTACCGGATGGACGCGCAGCGAACCAGCCGTTATCGGTCATCACTTTCAGACCGCCAATGGATGCGCCGTTGCCCGGTGCCGCCGTCAGACGCGCGGTGATCGGGTCACCCGCCAGGGTGCTTGCGCTGACCATTTCCGGAGAGAGTTTGGACAGGGCCGCTTTCTGGGCTGACGTCGCGCTAGCCTGAATACGGTTATAGCTTGGCGCACCAAAACGCTCCGCCAGCTCATTGTAATGTTCCTGCGGGTTCTTACCGGTGACCGCGGTGATCTCCGCCGCCAGCAGGCACATGATGATGCCGTCTTTATCGGTTGACCATGGCGTGCCGTCGAAGCGCAGGAATGACGCACCGGCGCTCTCTTCACCACCGAAGCCGAAGCTGCCGTCGTGCAGACCGTCAACAAACCATTTAAAGCCAACCGGCACTTCCACCAGCTTGCGACCCAGCGCGTCGACCACGCGGTCGATCATGGCTGAAGAGACCAGCGTCTTACCGACAGCAACCTCTTTGCCCCACTGCGGACGGTGCTGGAAGAGGTAGTTAATTGCGACCGCCAGATAGTGGTTCGGGTTCATCAGCCCGGCAGGGGTGACGATTCCGTGACGGTCATAATCCGGGTCGTTAGCAAACGCCAGGTCGAATTTATCGCGCAGCGCCAGCAGGCCCGCCATGGCGCACTCGGAGGAGCAGTCCATACGGATCGCGCCGTCTTTATCGAGGTGCATAAAGCGGAAGGTCTGATCGACGTGATCGTTCACGATGGTCAGATTCAGCTTGTAATGCTCGGCGATACGTTTCCAGTATTCAATACCGGAGCCGCCCAGCGGATCCACACCCAGCTTCAGGCCGGCTTTCTGAATCGCCGCCATATCAACGATATCCGCCAGTCCTTCCACGAAAGGCTGAACCAGATCCTGCTCTTTCACGTGGCCGGACGCCATGGCGGCATCCAGGGAGATGCGCTTCACGCCTTTCAGATCGTCAGCCAGCAGGGCATTTGCACGGTCTTCCACCACTTTGGTGACGTTGGTGTCTGCCGGGCCACCGTTAGGTGGGTTGTATTTGATGCCGCCGTCTTCCGGTGGGTTATGGGATGGCGTGATAACGATCCCGTCAGCCAGCGCGCCACCTTTTTTGTTGTGCACCAGGATAGCGTTCGACACCGCAGGCGTTGGGGTGAAACCGTTGTTCTCCTGAACAATCACATCAACGCCGTTTGCGGCCAGCACTTCCACAACAGAGATGAACGCCGGTTCAGACAGCGCATGGGTGTCTTTGCCCACGTAGCATGGACCGGTAACGCCGTTTTTAGCGCGCTCTTCCGCAATGGCCTGAGCAATGGCCAGAATGTGCGGTTCGTTAAAGCTGTGGCGCGCCGCGCTGCCGCGGTGACCAGATGTACCAAACTTCACTGCGTGTTCTGCGTTGCCCACGACCGGTTTCAGCACGTAATACTGCGCGGTCAGCTGAGCGACGTTAATCAAATCGCTTTGTTGTGCAGGTTGGCCTGCACGGCTGTGATTTGCCATTACCGGGTCCTTCTGATGCAAGGGTTAAATTGTACCGCAAACCTTTTCAATCAATTCCGCCGGGAACTGCATGGACTGCATGATATGTTCAACCATGCTGCACTTGCGGCCCGTATTGGTATTGGTGATCACCCAGTACGGGGTGCCTGGGACATGTTTAGGTTTGGTTTGGTTGCCATTTTGCAGCAGCGTCTGCTCGTCACCCGCGAAATAGACGCGAGTACGACCGTGCAGCGACTCGGTCGCTTCAGCAAACGCCTTGTTATCCAGTGAATAAAGTGTAGACAGCACCAGCATAAAGCGGTTAACCGCCTTTTTCTGCTCCGCATATTCATCGGACAGCAGCAGCTCGCGCATCGCGCGCACTTTATCTTTTGCCGGTGTCACGGCAGGTTTAGCCTGTGCAACAACGCTCGGCTGAGACACGACATCTTTGGTGACTGGGGTAGCAGGCTGTGAAGCGGCGGAAATTTTAAGCATGCGCCGTAAAATGTCGGACGCGCTCTCCCCGATATGCCGCGTCTGGCTGGCAATATACTGATAGAGTTCGTCATCAACTTCGATTGTTTTCATCTTAATCCAGTGCGATTTCTTATCTGAATACAAGTCATTGGGATTATAGGGTCAAATCCCAACAGCGGATAGCGTCAAACCTGGTTGGCAGCAAAAGTCAGATTAAACTGGAACCTTGCAGCCGGGCGGCAGAATGGTCAACATGATACCCTAACCTGACATACGTAAAAAAAGAACTTTGCCATGAAATTGAATACCCGAGCGCAAACTGCACAATCGCCGAACAATAATTCTCCCATCGTACTGGTTCACGGGCTTTTTGGCAGCCTGGATAACCTGGGCGTGCTGGCGCGCGATCTGGTTACCGATCACGATATTTTACAGGTCGATATGCGCAATCACGGTCTTTCCGGGCGTTCAGACGAGATGACCTATGCCGCGATGGCACAGGATCTGCTGGATACGCTGGACGCCAACGGCCTGCAGAAGGTGACGCTCATCGGGCATTCAATGGGCGGCAAAGCGGTGATGGCCCTGACGGCGCTTGCGCCGGAGCGTATTAACGGCCTGGTGGTAATTGATGTTGCGCCCGTGGATTATGACGTCCGCCGACACGACGAGATTTTTGCCGCCATCAATGCGGTCACTGAAGCGGGTGTCGCGACCCGCCAGCAGGCGGCTGCGGTCATGAGTGACCATCTTGATGAAGAAGGCGTTGTGCAATTCCTGCTGAAGTCGTTTGTTGACGGAAAATGGCGTTTTAACGTGCCGGTGCTCTGGGAGCAGTACAACAATATCGTTGGCTGGGAAACGGTACCTGCCTGGCCACACCCTACCCTCTTCATTCGTGGCGGTAACTCTCCTTATGTTACCGACGCGTACCGCGACACCTTGCTGGCACAATTCCCGCAGGCGCGCGCCCACGTGATTGCCGGGGCCGGACACTGGGTTCATGCAGAAAAACCTGACGCCGTGCTGCGCGCCATTCGCCGCTATCTCGCTGATACTGCGAATTGATTAAAAAGAGAGCGACTGGAAGGCTGCGGGCTTCCAGTCGTTGGCGTGCCGTTTTTGGTGATGTATGATGGCGCGCTTATCGCCCGGGCATTAGCAGGGCGGCGTGTTTCCCCCGAAGTCTCAGAATCATGGCCAAAGAACAAACGGACCGTACGACACTAGATCTGTTCGCGAATGAACGTCGACCGGGACGACCCAAGACGAATCCGCTTTCGCGCGATGAACAGCTGCGTATCAATAAACGCAACCAGCTTAAACGCGATAAAAATCGTGGGCTTAAGCGTGTCGAACTGAAGCTTAACGCCGACGCCGTCGATGCGCTTAACGAGCTGGCTGACGCGCGAAATATCAGCCGCAGCGAGCTCATTGAAGAGATGTTGATCGCCCAGCTTGAGACGTTACGCAGCCAGGCATAAGTCTGAAAATCCCCTTTATCGCCCTTTTCATGTAGCACGGAGTGCAGTCCTGCGCGATAGCTGTTTCCGCAGGGTTGCCAGTTCTGCTATTATTGCCCTTATCCGTGGCCGAATTGCGCCACCATACTATTAAGTTTCAAGAGGTTATTTTACTCATGGCAATCATCGGCATTTTCTTTGGCAGTGATACCGGCAATACCGAAAATATCGCAAAAAACATTCAAAAACAGCTCGGTAAAGACGTTGCTGATGTGCATGACATCGCCAAGAGCAGCAAAGAAGATCTCGAAGGCTATGACATTCTTCTGCTGGGTATTCCAACGTGGTACTACGGTGAAGCCCAGTGCGACTGGGATGATTTCTTCCCGACGCTGGAAGAAGTCGACTTCAACGGTAAGCTGGTCGCCCTGTTTGGCTGCGGCGATCAGGAAGACTACGCCGAGTACTTCTGTGACGCGCTGGGGACTATCCGCGACATCATTGAGCCGAATGGCGCCGTGATCGTTGGCCACTGGCCAACTGCCGGTTACCACTTCGAAGCGTCTAAAGGCCTGGCCGATGACGATCATTTCGTGGGTCTGGCCATTGACGAAGACCGTCAGCCAGAGCTGACGGCAGAGCGCGTTGAGAAATGGGTTAAGCAGATCCGTGAGGAACTGCACCTGGACGATATTCTTAACGCCTGATTTTTATCGCGGCGCAGCGGCGGCTGCGCCCATGCTCTAGGTCAAACCGATTAAATTAATCGCTACAATCTTTTAACTTTTTCGCCCAGACCTGTACAATGTCTCCCTGATAAACGTGGTTTTCCATTGAGCAAGTTTGTTGGTGATACCACGTTTTTATAAGCATATTTTGCCTGAGACTTGCAGTTTTCATTTAGCCATGGCAGTTCTATAATGAGACGCATTATCCCGGGTGCATTTTCTGTCACTTCCTACAGAAGTGAATCGTTTAGCAACAGGACAGATTCCGCATGACTGACAACAATACCGCATTAAAGAAGGCTGGCCTGAAAGTTACGCTTCCTCGGTTAAAAATCCTCGAAGTGCTTCAGGGTCCAGACAATCACCATGTCAGTGCGGAAGACCTCTATAAACGTCTTATCGACATGGGTGAAGAGATTGGGCTGGCTACCGTCTATCGCGTGCTGAACCAGTTTGATGACGCGGGCATTGTTACCCGTCATAATTTCGAAGGTGGTAAATCTGTTTTCGAACTGACCCAGCAGCAGCACCACGATCACCTGATCTGCCTCGATTGCGGCAAGGTCATTGAATTTAGCGATGATTCCATTGAATCACGCCAGCGTGAAATCGCCGCACGTCATGGCATCCGCCTGACCAACCACAGCCTGTACCTTTACGGTCACTGCGCTGAAGGCGACTGCCGCGAAGATGACCACGCGCACGACGCAAAATAATCAGTCTTCATACTCTGAGCCAGCCGCAAGGTTGGCTTTTTTTTCGCCTGTTTTCAGGTATAAAAAAGCCCGGTAAGCATAGCGCCACCGGGCATGGTAACAGCAGGTTAGTTACTGTTATTGCTGCGGATCTCTTTCCAGATCTGGTCGCAACGCTTCGCCACTTCCTGATCGTTACCGGTTTTACGCGCCTGGATACAGGCCTGGTAATCCATCACGCGAACATTTTCCTGCGTTGCGAACTGCTCATGCGCCTTCTCTTTTTTCAGCACATTCAACACGCTCTGGCAGGCCTGAATTTTCTCCGGCGAGCCTTCAGCGGTATTGATGCACGCGCTATAAGCTTCCTTCAGCCGGGAATCTTCTTTAGGCGCCTGGCTCTGAGAACACGCCACCAGCCCCGACGCCAGCAGCGCGACAATTACAATTTTTTTCATCATGTGCAGTCTCCGGTCCGGCGGGCGCTAACCCGCCGGACGATTCATCAGAAGATGGTGAACGGTGCGATAACCATGAATTTCACGTCACGTTCATCCTGGAAGATGTTGTTATATCCGCCACCGTAGCTAGGCAGGTCAGAATGGTTGTCATACTGGGTGAAGTGCAGTTTGAACATTGTGCCCTTGGCTCTTCCATCCTGCAGTACATACGCAGCATCCAGACTATAGGCGGATTCCTTCAGGCGCTGGCTCTGATCGTAGATTGGGGCACTACTTGGTTTAGCATCCCAACCGTAAGCATAGGAAGCCCCCACTGACCAACCTGCAAGATTCCAGTTTTTGAGATCGTACATCGCCCCGAAGAAGACTGCTTTTTCACCATTGGCGTTAAAGTCAGAACGGTTATCCCACCAGATATCCAGGCGACCGTTAGAAGATGCATAGGTTGGTGTCATGCGCTGTAAGAAGAAGCCCTGATTACCATCAGCTTTGACCCACGTGCCTTCAAGACGTAGATCCACCTGGCCAATCTTGTAGCCAAAGGTTAAAGCTTGCAGCCAGGCCGTGCCGTCATATAAGTCCCTGGCAAGTGCCACTTCATCGTTGGTACGCAGGTTATTTTGTGCGTCTGCTTTATCTCGCGCACCATAGAATTGATAGCTGGTCGAAAGTGGGCTTCCGGCGATATCGAACTTATAAGATGCTTTGGCAAAATACTGGTCCATGTATCCTTGTGCCTGACCAAATGCCGCTTCCAGCACCAGATTATTTTTGAAATCGTACTTAGCACCAAGAGAATGAAGATAATCTACCCGCGTTTTACGATCGCCCTGGTAGAACTTGTCCATTTCGATATGCCACGGTGCTTTATACTCGTTGGTCCACATATAAGAGAAGCTCAACGCACCCGCATCACCGTAGTCAAAGTTAGCCCCGGCTTCTGCACCCTGATAGGTGCCTGGCATAAAGCTCCAGTGCGGCGCTAACAGCGTCTGGCCGGTGGGCTGAATATAGCCACCGCGCGCCCACACCGGGCCGTATTTAAATTTCGCTGCGGCCTTATAAAGGCTGATTCCGCTCTTATCCCCGGACCAGTCTTCTTTATAGGCTTTGTTGCTGGAGGAGAAGGCAATTTCGTTCGGGTGGCCGCTGTCGCCGTTTTCCGCCATTTCGATTGCCGTGAACGCAGCAATATCCAGACCGAACATATCCGCGGCATAACCCGACTGGAAGTCCAGGTTGGCGTTCCAGGTGGAGTGAGAAAGGTTAGTTTTGTATTTGTCTTCAGTGACGTCTTTACGGTCACGTTCACGCTGCCAGTAATAAATACCGCCCGTGAGGGTAGAATCTTCGATGAAACCCGCGGCTTTCGCCTCTGGTGTAACGACCAGGCCCGACATTGCTGTCACACCGGCAATAGCCAGCGCCAGCGCACTACGTTTGCCACTGAACGTACGCATAGATTATTCCTCTTTGACGAATTAAAACGCCTGAAACGGCGAAAATAAAAAAGACCAAATGGTCAGGGGTAGTTATAAATACCCTCGAATTAACTACCGTCTTTAGGTTATTTTTCGCGACGCGAATTATCAATGCTTTTCAGCGGACAAAAGTCAGGATTATGACGAAGTGCACATAATTGGTAGTGCTTTGTAACATTTACCGGAGGGCGAGATTTGGCGGGGCAAGCCATTAAATTTCAGAGGGTAAGATCGTTAATTGCTGTTACTTTTTACAAATTGCGTATTGATGATAAAAAACAAACTTTTTTCAGAAAAATAAGTAGCACCACATTGACCTGATATTTTCCACGATATTATTACCCCCCTGCTTTAACGATATGATCGTTAAATAAAAAAACGCCGCAATAAGCGGCGTTTGTCTCTCATTGACCAATGCAGCGTTATTATTCGCCGATTTTGGTCCAGGTATCACGCAGACCCACGGTACGGTTAAATACCGGTTTTTCCGCCGTGCTGTAACGGCTGTCCAGGCAGAAGTAACCTTCACGCTCGAACTGGAACGCTTTACCCGCTTCAGCGGCTTTCAGGGAAGGCTCCGCATAACCCTGCTTGATCACCAGAGATTCCGGGTTGATGGTCGCCAGGAAGTCTTCAGCAGCACCCGGGTTAGGCACGCTGAACAGACGATCGTACAGACGAATTTCCACCGGCAGCGCGTGGGATGCGCTCACCCAGTGAATAACGCCTTTCACCTTGCGGCCGTCCGCCGGATCTTTACTCAGCGTTTCAGCGTCATATGAACAGAAGATGGTGGTGATGTTACCTTCCGCGTCTTTCTCTACGCGCTCTGCCTTGATGACGTAGGCATTACGCAGACGCACCTCTTTACCCAACACCAGACGCTTGTACTGCTTGTTGGCTTCTTCGCGGAAGTCAGCACGGTCGATCCAGATTTCACCGCTGAACGGCACGTCGCGGCTGCCCATTTCCGGTTTATTCGGATGGTTAGGCATGGAGACCAGCTCGCTTTCACCCTGCGGATAGTTCTCGATAACCAGCTTCACCGGGTCGATGACCGCCATCGCACGCGGTGCGTTTTCGTTGAGGTCTTCGCGAATGCAGGATTCCAGAGAAGCTATTTCAATGGTGTTGTCCTGCTTGGTCACGCCGATACGTTTGCAGAACTCACGAATAGACGCGGCAGTATAACCACGACGACGCAGACCAGAGATGGTCGGCATACGCGGGTCGTCCCAGCCCTCAACGTGCTTGTCGGTCACCAGCAAGTTCAGCTTACGCTTGGACATCACGGTGTATTCCAGATTCAGACGAGAGAACTCGTACTGACGCGGATGCACGGGAATGGTGATGTTATCCAGTACCCAGTCGTACAGACGACGGTTGTCCTGGAACTCCAGCGTACACAGGGAGTGGGTGATGCCTTCCAGCGCATCGCTGATGCAATGGGTGAAGTCGTACATCGGGTAGATGCACCACTTGTTACCGGTCTGGTGGTGTTCAGCAAATTTAATGCGGTACAGCACCGGATCGCGCATCACGATGAACGGAGACGCCATATCGATTTTGGCGCGCAGGCAGGCTTTGCCCTCTTCGAAGCCACCGGCACGCATTTTTTCAAACAGCGCCAGGTTCTCTTCAACGCTGCGATCGCGGAACGGGCTGTTTTTACCCGGTGCGGTCAGCGTACCGCGGTATTCACGGATCTCGTCAGCAGACAGCTCGTCGACATACGCCAGACCTTTGTTGATAAGCTCCACCGCATAGGCGTACAGCTGATCAAAATAGTCAGAGGAGTAGCAGATATCGCCAGACCAGTTGAAGCCCAGCCATTGCACGTCGTTCTTAATGGACTCAACGTATTCGATGTCTTCTTTTACTGGGTTGGTGTCATCGAAACGCAGGTTGCACTGTCCCTGATAGTCCTGGGCAATGCCAAAGTTCAGGCAGATAGATTTTGCATGCCCGATATGCAGGTAGCCGTTCGGCTCCGGCGGGAAACGGGTATGAATTGTGGTGTGCTTACCACTGGCCAGATCTTCATCGATGATCTGACGAATAAAGTTACTCGGGCGGGCTTCTGCCTCACTCATCGTGGATTCCTCAAAGCGTAAACAACGTATAACGGCATATGATCTTATAAGCCGGACGTAGTGACAACCCTTAAAACGGCTCTGAAGAAAATAATGGGGGCATTTGCTGCAAAAAAAAGCGGCGGAGGATAACCCCCGCCGCTTAAGGCATGACTCTACTCAGGAGCGATTACTTGCCTTTAATCTCATACAGAGGCGTTTGACCCGCAACAACCTGACCTTTCGCCTGAATGACCAGGCCACTGAAGTCATCGATGTTGCTGCAAACCACCGGGCTTATCATGGAGCGCGCGTTGGCGTTCAGGAAGTCCAGATCCATTTCCAGAACCGGCTGACCAGCCACAACTTCAGCGCCCTCTTCCACCAGGCGAGTAAAGCCCTGACCGTTCAGCGCAACGGTATCGATACCCATGTGGACAACGATCTCCGCGCCATTTTCGGTTTCGAGGCAGAACGCGTGGTTGGTGTTGAAGATTTTCACGATGGTACCGGCAGCAGGAGACACAACGGTTTTGTCCGTTGGTTTCACCGCAACACCGTCACCGACCGCTTTGCTGGCGAACGCTTCATCAGGTACCTGCTCAATCGCAACGACCTCACCGGTCACGGGAGACACCAGCGCGGCAACCGTTTTGGCATTAGGTACCGCCTGCGGTTTCGCAGCTGCAGGAGCGGCAGCAGGCGCAGCGCTTGCTTCAGCGGCTGCAACCGGGCCGGTCGTTTTCATTGCGTTGGCAATTTTTTCCGCAACGAAGCCGACGATGATCTGCACGCTGGTTTTGTTCAGGCGGATAACACCGGACGCGCCCAGGCGTTTCGCCAGCGCTTCGTTCACCAGAGAAGAATCTTTCACGTTCAGACGCAGACGGGTGATACAGGCATCAATACCGGTCAGGTTGTCAGAACCGCCAACTGCGGCAATGTACTGACGCGCCAGACCTGATACGTCCTGCTCCTGAGCACCGCTCACGTTCACATCCTGACCATCCGCTTCGCTACCGGCCACGGCCAGTTCACGACCCGGAGTCATCAGGTTGAATTTGGTGATAGTGAAACGGAACACCATGTAGTAGATCGCGAAGAACACCAGACCTTGTGGGATCAGCATCCACCAGTGGGTTGCCAGCGGGTTACGGGAAGAAAGCACCATATCCACCAGACCCGCACTGAAGCCAAAGCCCGCAATCCAGTGCATGCTTGCCGCGATAAACACGGAGATACCGGTCAGCACAGCGTGGATCACGTACAGTACAGGCGCCACGAACATGAAGGAGAATTCCAGCGGCTCGGTGATACCGGTGAAGAAGGCCGCAAACGCGCCCGCCATCATAATACCCAGCACTTTCGCTTTGTTTTCTGGACGCGCGCAGTGGTAGATCGCCAGCGCAGCGCCTGGAAGACCAAACATCATGATTGGGAAGAAGCCTGCCTGGTAACGACCGGTAATACCGACAACCGCTTTACCTGCTTCGATGGACTGTGCGCCACCCAGGAAGTTAGGGATATCGTTAATACCTGCAACGTCGAACCAGAATACGGAGTTCAGCGCGTGGTGCAGACCAACCGGGATCAGCAGACGGTTGAAGAACGCGTACACGCCCGCACCGACGGAGCCCAGTTTCTGGATGTGTTCACCGAAGTTCACCAGACCGTCAAAGATCACCGGCCAGATGTACATCAGGATGAACGCAACGAAGATCATCACAAAGGAGGTCAGAATAGGCACCAGGCGACGACCGCTGAAGAACGACAGCGCTTTTGGCAGCTCTACGCTACTGAAGCGGTTGTACAGTTCGGCAGAGATGATACCCACAAGGATACCGACAAACTGGTTGCTGATTTTACCGAATGCCGCCGGAACCTGGTCCGCCGGGATTTTTTGGATCATGGCCACCGCTGCAGGCGAGCAGAGAGTGGTTAACACGAGGAAACCGACAAAACCGGTCAGCGCAGCGGCACCGTCTTTGTCTTTGGACATACCGTAAGCCACACCAATCGCAAACAACACGGACATGTTGTCGATAATGGCGGAGCCAGACTTGATAAAGAACGCCGCCAGCGCGCTGGTGTTACCCCAGCCGTTGGGGTCGATCCAGTAGCCGACACCCATCAGGATGGCTGCGGCAGGCAGCGTGGCGACCGGCACCATCAGTGCGCGACCAACCTTTTGTAAATAACCTAGAATACTCACTTTCTTCCCCCTATGAGACCCCGTTTAAGGCATGTTCTCAGCTCTGTTTTTTATTGTGTCACGAACTATATATACAGTTGATGATTCACTGGCATTGTGAGTGTGTGAAAAATTAATTCGTATCGCAAATTAAACGCGTACTTTTTGTGATTTTTGTCACCAAATATCGTTTATCACCCTCCCTTTCACTGGCTAACAACGAAAACTTATTTTATCATTCGAAAAATCAAGACGGATTGATCCGGCCTGAAAGGTTCCAGGTTACGCTTAAGCATCAGGTTCCGATAGCCATCCGCCCACTCTTCTACTTTAACTCTTGAGGTGAACAATGAGACTGATTCCCCTGGCAACTGCTGAACAAGTCGGCAAATGGGCCGCTCGCCATATCGTTAACCGCATTAACGCGTTCAAACCGACCGCCGATCGTCCTTTCGTCCTTGGCCTTCCGACGGGTGGCACACCGCTGACCGCGTATAAAGCCCTGGTGGAGATGCACAAAGCAGGCCAGGTTAGCTTCAAACATGTCGTGACCTTCAATATGGACGAATACGTCGGATTACCGAAAGAACATCCGGAAAGCTACCATAGCTTTATGCACCGCAATTTCTTTGATCACGTTGATATTCCGTCTGAAAATATTAACCTGCTGAATGGAAACGCGCCGGATATTGACGCAGAATGCCGTCAGTATGAAGAAAAAATCCGTTCCTACGGTAAAATCCACCTGTTCATGGGCGGTGTAGGCAACGACGGTCATATCGCGTTTAACGAACCGGCGTCCTCTCTGGCTTCCCGTACGCGTATTAAAACGCTGACCCATGACACGCGCGTGGCAAACTCCCGCTTCTTTGACGGTGACGTTAACCAGGTTCCAAAATACGCCCTGACCGTAGGCGTAGGCACCCTGCTTGATGCCGAAGAAGTGATGATTCTGGTCCTGGGCGGCGTGAAAGCGCAGGCGCTGCAGGCTGCCGTTGAAGGCAACGTGAACCATATGTGGACCATCAGCTGCCTGCAGCTGCATCCTAAATCAGTCATCGTTTGCGACGAGCCGTCCACGATGGAGCTGAAGGTGAAAACGCTGAAATACTTCAACGAGTTAGAAGCTGAGAACATCAAAGGTCTGTAATTGAATAACCGCCTCTTCATCAAGAGGCGGCCGCTTTTTTTAACCGGGGGTCGTTATGTACGCTTTAACCCACGGTCGGATTTATACCGGCCATGATATTCTGGATGACCATGCGATTGTTATCGCCAATGGCCTGATTGAACGTGTTTGCCCGCTGGCAGAGCTGCCGCCGGAGATTGAACAGCGCTCACTCAATGGAGCAGTAATCTCCCCCGGTTTCATCGACGTACAGCTGAACGGCTGCGGTGGTGTGCAATTTAATGACACCGCCGATGCGGTGACGGTCGAAACGCTGGAAATCATGCAGAAAGCTAATGAGAAATCAGGCTGCACCAGCTTTCTGCCAACGCTCATTACCAGCAGTGATGACCTCATGAAACAGGGTATCCGCGTGATGCGCGAATACCTGGCCAAATACCCTAATCAGGCGCTGGGCCTGCACCTTGAAGGGCCATGGCTGAATATGGTCAAGAAAGGGACGCATAACCCGAATTACGTGCGTAAACCTGATGCAGAGCTGGTTGACTACATGTGTGCGAACGCCGATGTCATCACCAAAGTGACGCTGGCGCCCGAAATGACCGGCACTGACGTCATCAGCAAACTGGCTGCCGCCGGGATTGTTGTATCAGCGGGCCACTCTAACGCCACGCTGAAAGAGGCCAAAGCAGGCTTCCGCGCAGGCATTACCTTCGCGACGCACCTTTATAACGCCATGCCGTACATCACGGGGCGTGAACCGGGCCTGGTCGGCGCGATTCTGGATGAGCCAGACGTTTACTGCGGCATTATCGCGGACGGTTTACACGTCGATTACACCAACATTCGCAATGCCAAGCGGCTGAAAGGTGACAAGCTCTGTCTGGTAACAGATGCCACCGCCCCGGCAGGTGCAAATATTGAGCAGTTCATTTTTGCCGGTAAAACAATATACTACCGCAATGGACTGTGTGTGGATGAAAACGGTACGCTGAGTGGTTCCTCTTTGACCATGATTGAAGGGGTGCGCAACCTGGTTGAGCATTGTGGAATTGCGCTTGATGAAGTCCTGCGTATGGCCACCCTTTATCCGGCTCGCGCTATGGGCGTGGATAAACAGCTTGGCGGAATTGCACCAGGTATGGTTGCAAACCTGACGGCATTCACACACGATTATAAAATTATTAAGACCATCGTTAATGGTAACGAGGTCGTCACTGAGTAAGTAAAAGTATGACACCTGGCGGACAAGCTCAAATTGGTAATGTCGATCTCGTTAAACAGCTTAACAGTGCGGCGGTATATCGCCTGATTGACCAACACGGGCCAATCTCACGTATCCAGATAGCCGAACAAAGCCAGCTTGCTCCCGCCAGCGTGACAAAAATTACCCGCCAGCTCATTGAGCGCGGCCTGATCAAAGAAGTCGATCAGCAGGCCTCCACCGGGGGCCGCCGCGCGATCTCCATTATTACCGAAACCCGCAATTTTCAGGCGATTGGCGTCCGGCTGGGTCGTCATGACACCACGCTCACGCTCTACGATCTGAGCAGCAAAGCCATTGCGGAAGAGCACTATCCCCTTCCGGAGCGCACCCAGGAGACGCTGGAGCATGCGCTGCTGAATACCATCGCGCAGTTTATTGAAAGCTGTCAGCGCAAGATCCGCGAACTCATCGCCATCTCCGTCATTCTTCCCGGCCTGGTCGACCCGGAAAGCGGCGTGATCCGCTATATGCCGCACATTCAGGTTGAAAACTGGGGGCTGGTCGACGCGCTGGAAAAACGTTTCAAAGTGACCTGCTTTGTGGGCCACGACATTCGCTCACTGGCGCTGGCTGAGCACTACTTTGGTGCGAGTCAGGACTGCGAAGACTCTATTCTGGTGCGCGTTCACCGCGGTACGGGCGCAGGCATTATCTCTAACGGCCGAATTTTTATTGGTCGCAACGGTAACGTCGGTGAGATTGGCCACATTCAGGTTGAACCCCTCGGAGAGCGCTGCCACTGCGGCAACTTCGGTTGCCTTGAAACCATTGCCGCCAACACCGCCATTGAGCAGCGCGTTCGCCATCTGCTGGAGCAGGGTTATCAAAGCCGCGTCACGCTCGACGATTGTAAGATAGGCACCATCTGCAAAGCCGCCAATAAGGGCGACGCGCTGGCCTGTGAAGTGATCGAGCAGGTGGGGCGCCATCTGGGGAAAACCATCGCCATCGCCATTAACCTGTTTAATCCGCAAAAAGTGGTGATCGCAGGTGAAATTGTGGAGGCGGAAAAGGTGCTGCTCCCCGCCATTGAAGGCTGCATTAACACCCAGGCGCTAAAAGCATTCCGCCAGAACCTTCCGGTGGTTCGTTCAAAGCTTGACCATCGCTCGGCGATTGGCGCATTCGCGCTGGTCAAACGCGCCATGCTCAACGGAATTCTGCTGCAGCATTTGCTGGAAAGTTGATCGGACCTTATAGTAACGCCTTCTTTTTTTGATGTCGGACTGTCCATGACCATTAAGAATGTAATTTGTGATATCGACGGCGTGCTGATGCACGACAACGTTGCCGTGCCGGGTGCTGCGGAGTTTCTTCACCGCATCATCGACAAAGGAATGCCTCTGGTTCTTCTCACGAACTACCCTTCTCAGACCGGTCAGGATCTGGCAAACCGCTTTGCGACGGCGGGCGTCGACGTTCCGGACAGCGTGTTCTATACCTCGGCGATGGCGACGGCGGATTTCCTGAAGCGTCAGGAAGGAAAAAAAGCCTACGTTGTCGGTGAAGGCGCGCTGATCCACGAGCTGTACAAAGCGGGCTTTACCATCACCGATGTCAACCCGGACTTTGTGATTGTGGGTGAAACGCGCTCCTATAACTGGGAGATGATGCATAAGGCATCCTTCTTTGTGGCTAACGGCGCGCGCTTTATTGCGACCAACCCGGATACCCATGGCCGTGGTTTTTATCCGGCCTGCGGCGCGCTGTGCGCCGGTATCGAGAAAATCTCCGGGCGCAAGCCTTTCTACGTTGGCAAGCCAAGCCCGTGGATCATCCGCGCCGCGCTCAACAAGATGCAGGCCCACTCTGAAGAAACCGTTATCGTCGGCGACAACCTGCGCACCGACATTCTGGCCGGTTTCCAGGCGGGTCTGGAGACGATTCTGGTGCTCTCCGGCGTCTCTCAGCTTGATGACATAGACTCGATGCCGTTCCGGCCAAGCTGGATCTACCCCTCCGTCGATGAAATTGACATCATCTGATACCGAACCACGCCTCAGGGCGTGGTTCTTTATTTTTACGTTTGTAAAATAAAATACCATCTAACAAAAAAGCACTTTCATTGCATAATCATCAATAAATGTGCTCATGGCATACGCATTTTTCACCGATCCGCAACCGCCATTGCACTATTTCCGCTTTCACCCGTAAAACGCTTGCGCGCCCTGCCCCTTTGCGGCATTTTCATAAGCAAGCAACATTACAAAGCAACAGGGTTAACGGAGAAGGTTATGTGTTCAATTTTTGGCGTACTGGATATTAAAACTGACGCGGGCGAACTGCGTAAAAAGGCACTCGAACTGTCCCGCCTGATGCGCCATCGCGGCCCGGACTGGTCCGGCGTTTACGCCAGTGACAAAGCGATTCTGGCTCACGAACGTCTTTCCATTGTTGACGTCAACGCAGGTGCGCAGCCGCTGTATAACGAGAAAAAAACGCATGCGCTGGCTGTTAACGGTGAGATCTACAACCATCAGGCGCTGCGCGCCGAGTACGGCGACCGCTACGCCTTCCAGACCGGTTCTGACTGTGAAGTCATCCTGGCGCTGTATCAGGAGAAAGGCCCCGAGTTCCTCGACGACCTGCAGGGCATGTTCGCATTCGCCCTGTACGACAGTGAAAAAGACGCCTACCTGATTGGCCGTGACCACATTGGTATTATCCCGCTGTACATGGGCCACGATGAACACGGTAACTTCTATGTTGCGTCTGAAATGAAAGCCCTGGTGCCGGTCTGCCGTACCATTAAAGAGTTCCCGGCGGGAAGCTACCTGTGGAGTAAAGACGGCGAGATCCGTCAGTATTATCAGCGTGACTGGTTCGACTACGACGCGGTAAAAGACAACGTCACGGACAAAGCTGAGCTGCGCCAGGCGCTGGAAGATTCCGTTAAAAGCCACCTGATGTCTGACGTGCCATACGGCGTGCTGCTCTCCGGCGGTCTGGACTCCTCCGTGATCTCCGCGATCACTAAGAAATTCGCCGCGCGCCGCGTGGAAGATCAGGAGCGTTCAGAAGCCTGGTGGCCACAGCTGCACTCCTTTGCCGTGGGCCTGGAAGGGGCGCCTGACCTGAAGGCCGCGCAGGAAGTGGCAAACCACCTGGGTACTGTGCACCATGAAATTCACTTCACCGTGCAGGAAGGCCTGGATGCGATCCGCGATGTGATCTACCACATCGAAACCTATGACGTAACGACAATCCGCGCCTCCACGCCGATGTACCTGATGTCGCGTAAGATTAAAGCGATGGGTATCAAAATGGTGCTCTCCGGTGAAGGCTCTGACGAAGTATTTGGCGGCTACCTGTACTTCCATAAAGCGCCGAACGCCAAAGAGCTACACGAAGAGACCGTGCGTAAGCTGCAGGCCCTGCATATGTTTGACTGCGCGCGTGCCAACAAAGCGATGTCGGCATGGGGTGTTGAAGCGCGCGTTCCGTTCCTGGATAAGAAATTCCTCGACGTGGCGATGCGCATCAACCCACAGGATAAAATGTGCGGCAATGGCAAAATGGAAAAACATATCCTGCGTGAATGTTTTGAATCCTACCTGCCGGCAAGCGTTGCATGGCGTCAGAAAGAGCAGTTCTCTGATGGCGTGGGCTATAGCTGGATCGACACCCTGAAAGAGGTCGCGGCAAAACAGGTTTCTGACCAGCAGCTGGAAACCGCCAGCTTCCGCTTCCCGTACAACACGCCAGGCTCGAAAGAGGCGTATCTGTACCGCGAAATTTTTGAAGAGCTGTTCCCGGTTCCAAGCGCTGCAGAGTGCGTACCGGGTGGTCCTTCCGTCGCCTGCTCTTCTGCGAAAGCGATTGAATGGGATGAATCGTTCAAATCCATGAACGATCCGTCAGGACGTGCGGTAGGCGTTCACCAGTCGGCCTACAAATAATCACTCAAATCGCGATCGGGCCCCTCAGGGGCCCATTTTTTTTGCCTCACATTTCACCGCCTAAAACCGATTAATAACCAATAATTGCCGAATATTCGGTCACGCTGTTCGCAACCTAACCAAACAGTCACATTCCGGCTATTTTCGTTGAAAAAGGTGTTGACGCTGCAAGGGTCTATACGCATAATGCGCCCCGCAACGCCGATAAGGTAACGCGAAAAAAGATGGCTACGTAGCTCAGTTGGTTAGAGCACATCACTCATAATGATGGGGTCACAGGTTCGAATCCCGTCGTAGCCACCATCTTTTTTGCGGGAGTGGCGAAATTGGTAGACGCACCAGATTTAGGTTCTGGCGCCGCAAGGTGTGCGAGTTCAAGTCTCGCCTCCCGCACCATTCCCAGGAAAGCGTTGCACGGATGGGGTATCGCCAAGCGGTAAGGCACCGGTTTTTGATACCGGCATTCCCTGGTTCGAATCCAGGTACCCCAGCCATATTTCTTCGATTTTGCGGTTCTCCGCGGTATTGGGGTATCGCCAAGCGGTAAGGCACCGGTTTTTGATACCGGCATTCCCTGGTTCGAATCCAGGTACCCCAGCCATCGAAGATTGCAGTACTGGCTACGTAGCTCAGTTGGTTAGAGCACATCACTCATAATGATGGGGTCACAGGTTCGAATCCCGTCGTAGCCACCAAATTTAGATTGTCGATTTTTCGGTAATCAAGACAAATTGTTGGGGTATCGCCAAGCGGTAAGGCACCGGATTCTGATTCCGGCATTCCGAGGTTCGAATCCTCGTACCCCAGCCAATTTAAAAAGTCGTTAAGCAGTTTGTTTAACGCAATTGGGGTGTCGCCAAGCGGTAAGGCTCTGGTTTCTGATACCAGCATTCCGGGGTTCGAATCCCTGCACCCCAGCCACTTAGTAACAAAAAAGCCCGCTCTGCGGGCTTTTTTGTTTTTGTTGCTCAGAATAGTGTGGCCTGATGCCCCTCACCCTAACCCTCTCCCCAAAGGGGCGAGGGAATAGTCGGAGCGAAGATTAAAGTCCTAAGGCGTATTTCAGCACCTGACGCTTCAACCTACCGGAGCGTTCCGCCGCCATTAATCCAATATTACGTAGAATGCGCACCGGGGCTAAGTCATTGCTGAACCCGGCATAGAACAGATCCATTCCCGACTGCATGATAAAGTTATCCGCCATGCGTCGCGTCTGGTAACGCTTCAGAACCTGATGGCTGGACCAGTTTTCCGCATGCCCGCGGGCGCTGCCCAGCACATCCAGCAACGCCTCAACGTCACGGTACCCCAGGTTCACACCCTGCCCGGCCAGCGGGTGAATGGTGTGTGCTGCATCCCCCACCAGCGCCAGCCCTTCACGGGCATACTGCAATGCGTGACGGCGCGTGAGCGGGAACGCCCCTGCAGCGACCGGCGTAACGTTGCCCAGACGGCTCGGGAAGTGCATGTGAATCTCCCGCTGCAATTGCTCCATTGAAAGCCCCTGCAGCTGGCGAATGCGCGCCGGTTTGTCGTACCACACCAGCGACGCCCAGTTATCGAACAGCGGTAGAAAGGCGTGCGGACCATTCGGGGTAAAGTGCTGCCAGGTGCTCTCTCCCGGCGCCTTCTCGCACTGGACGGTAATCAGCATACAGGACTGCTCGTACTGCCAGGCATGAACCCCAATACCCGCCATCTGCCTGACCTGAGAGTTGGCGCCGTCCGCCCCGACGACCAGCTTGACGGCCAGTTCATCGCCGCTGTCGAGCGTTAGTAAATAGCCGCTATCGTGAGGATGCAGCGCCTTAAGCGACGCCGGAACACGCAGCGTTACCTTCGGGTGCGCCTCGAGCGCCTGCCAGAGCGCCCGCTGGAGCACGTTGTTTTCCACCATATAACCCAGGCGCGGTAGCTTCAGCTCGGCGGCATCAAACGCGACGTGGGCATTTTCCCACTCCCAGGTTTCAAGACGGCTGTAAGGATGGGCGCGCATCGCCAGCACCGCCCCCCATACGCCCAGCCCGCGCAGCAGATCAACGGAGGCCGCGCTGATAGCGGAAATACGCACATCCGGTTTGGCCGCCGGATCGTATTGCGCAGGCGCCGACTGTTCAATTACCGTTACCTCAAATCCCTGCTGCGCCAGCCCCAGCGCCAGCGCGCCGCCGACCATACCGCCGCCGACAACGGCAACTTCGGTGTGTTGGAGTGTCATGGTCAATTTTCCTTATTGGAGAATCCCTTAAGTTTACCGGATTTTTTCGGTCCTGAGACACATAACCTTCATACTGGTCACAACCCCACCAAAGCATTACAATACGCGGCTTGCAATCCTGAGCTGAGCAAGTCGATGACTAAAAAACTCCATATAAAAACCTGGGGCTGTCAGATGAACGAATACGATTCATCCAAGATGGCCGATCTGCTGGATACCACCCACGGATACCAGCTGACTGAAAATGCGAAAGAAGCGGACGTGCTGCTGCTGAACACCTGTTCCATTCGTGAAAAAGCGCAGGAAAAAGTCTTTCACGTATTAGGTCGCTGGAAACTCCTCAAGCGAAAAAATCCGGACCTGATCATCGGCGTGGGTGGCTGCGTCGCGTCGCAGGAAGGCAAGCTGATCCGCCAGAGAGCCCCGTATGTGGATATTGTCTTTGGCCCGCAGACCCTGCACCGCCTGCCTGAGATGATCAACCAGGTTCGCGGCAATCGCAGCCCGGTCGTTGACGTCAGCTTCCCGGAAATCGAAAAATTTGACCGTCTGCCGGAGCCGCGCGCCGATGGCCCGACCGCCTTCGTCTCCATCATGGAAGGCTGCAACAAGTACTGTACTTACTGCGTGGTGCCGTACACCCGTGGTGAAGAGGTCAGCCGCCCGGCAGACGATATTCTGTTTGAAATCGCGCAGCTTGCCGCACAGGGCGTACGCGAAGTGAACCTGCTGGGCCAGAACGTTAACGCCTGGCGCGGTGAGAACTATGACGGCACCACCGGCAGCTTTGCCGAACTGCTGCGTCTGGTGGCCGCGATTGACGGCATCGACCGCATTCGCTTTACCACCAGCCATCCGATGGAATTTACCGACGACATCATCGACGTCTATCGCGATACGCCAGAGCTGGTGAGCTTCCTGCACCTGCCGATTCAGTGCGGCTCTGACCGCGTGCTGAACCTGATGGGTCGTCCGCACACGGTCCTGGAGTACAAATCGACCATCCGTAAGCTGCGTGAAGCCCGTCCGGATATCCAGATAAGCTCTGACTTTATCGTCGGCTTCCCTGGCGAAACCGCTGATGACTTCGAGCGCACCATGAAGCTCATCGGCGAAGTGAACTTTGACGTCAGCTACAGCTTCATCTTCTCAGCGCGTCCGGGAACGCCCGCGGCCGATATGGTTGACGATGTACCGGAAGAAGAGAAAAAGCAGCGTCTGTATATTCTGCAGGAGCGCATCAACCAGCAGGCCAATGCCTGGAGCCGCCGTATGCTCGGCACCGTTCAGCGCATTCTGGTAGAAGGCACCTCGCGCAAGAGCATTATGGAACTCTCCGGCCGTACCGAGAACAACCGCGTGGTGAACTTTGAAGGCACCCCGGACATGATCGGTAAATTCGTGGACGTCGAGATTGTCGAAGTGCTGACCAACTCGCTGCGCGCAAAAGTGGTACGTACCGAAGACGAAATGGGCCTGCGTATTGCAGAGTCGCCGGAATCCGTGATTTCGCGTACCCGCAAAGAAAATGATTCTGGCGTGGGAATTTACCAGCCTTAATCCTCATGGCCTGCCTTTCCGGCAGGCCTTGTATTTCCTCTTATCGTCCCCAATATCATCCGCAACGCTTGCGCCTTTATTCTATGGCGTGAATAATTTCGGTAATGACCGTTTTATTACGCCCTGTCGCAACGGATCAGTTAACCAATCAAAGAGGAACAGTTTGAACATAGATACGCGTGAAATTAGCCTTGAGCCAGCAGACAACGCTCGCCTGCTGAGCCTGTGCGGGCCGTTTGATGACAACATCAAACAACTGGAGCGACGTCTGGGTATCGAAATCAATCGTCGCGATAATCATTTCAAACTTACCGGACGCCCTATCTGCGTCAACGCCGCCGCGGACATTCTGCGTAGCCTGTATGTCGATACCGCCCCGATGCGCGGCGAAATTCAGGATATCGAACCGGAACAGATCCACCTCGCCATTAAAGAGGCGCGCGTGCTGGAACAGAGCGCGGAAAGCGTGCCGGACTATGGCAAAGCCATTAACATCAAGACCAAACGTGGCGTGATTAAGCCGCGCACGCCAAACCAGGCGCAGTACATCGCCAACATTCTTGACCATGACATCACCTTCGGCGTGGGTCCGGCGGGTACGGGTAAAACCTATCTGGCCGTTGCCGCTGCGGTTGATGCGCTGGAGCGCCAGGACATCCGGCGCATCCTGCTGACCCGCCCTGCCGTTGAAGCGGGTGAAAAACTGGGCTTCCTGCCGGGCGATCTGAGCCAGAAGGTCGACCCGTATCTGCGCCCTTTATACGATGCGCTGTTTGAAATGCTGGGCTTTGAGAAGGTCGAGAAGCTCATTGAGCGTAACGTTATTGAAGTTGCTCCGCTCGCCTACATGCGTGGCCGTACGCTGAACGATGCGTTCATCATCCTCGATGAAAGTCAGAACACCACCATCGAACAGATGAAGATGTTCCTGACGCGTATCGGCTTTAACTCAAAGGCGGTCATTACGGGTGACGTGACGCAGATTGACCTGCCGCGCAGCACCAAATCGGGCCTGCGCCACGCCATTGAGGTGCTGGCCGAGGTCGACGAAATCAGCTTTAACTTCTTCCACAGTGAAGACGTGGTACGCCACCCGGTGGTCGCGCGTATCGTTAACGCTTATGAAGCCTGGGAAGAGGCGGATCAGAAGCGTAAGGCCGAACTGGCCGCAGAACGTAAGCGCGAAGCGCAGGAGCAAGAACAGAAATGAGTCAGGTGATCCTCGATTTACAGCTGGCCTGTGAAGATAATTCCGGCATGCCGGATGAGGCACAGTTTCAGAAATGGCTGGATGCCGTTATCCCCCAGTTTCAGGAAGAATCAGAAGTCACGATTCGCCTGGTGGATGAAGCAGAAAGCCACGAGCTTAACCTGACCTATCGCGGGAAAGATAAGCCGACCAACGTGCTCTCTTTCCCGTTCGAAGCGCCGCCGGGTATCGAGATGCCGCTGTTGGGCGATCTGATCATCTGCCGTCAGGTGGTTGAACAGGAAGCCAAAGAGCAGCAAAAACCCCTTGAGGCCCACTGGGCGCACATGGTGGTACACGGCAGCCTGCATCTGCTCGGCTACGATCATATCGAAGACGACGAAGCGGAAGAGATGGAGTCCCTCGAGACAGAGATAATGCTTGCTCTGGGCTATGAGGATCCGTACATTGCCGAGAAAGAATAGTCCGTCACCTGACGGACTAACATGCCGCCACGAAAGGACATCGCGTGGCGGTAAACGTTGAACTAACAAGAGAACCCTTAACAAACGCCATGAGCGACGACAATTCACACAGTAGCGACACGACAACCAGTAAAAAGGGATTTTTCTCCCTCATTCTGAACCAGCTTTTCCACGACGAACCGAAAAACCGTGATGAACTGCTGGAGCTGATTCGTGATTCCGGGCAGAACGACCTTATCGACGAAGATACGCGCGAAATGCTCGAAGGGGTTATGGACATCGCCGACCAGCGCGTCCGCGATATCATGATCCCCCGTTCGCAGATGATTACCCTGAAACGCAACCAGACCCTGGACGAGTGCCTCGATGTCATCATCGAATCCGCCCACTCGCGTTTCCCGGTTATCAGCGAAGACAAAGATCACATCGAAGGGATTTTGATGGCGAAAGATCTGCTGCCGTTTATGCGCAGCGATGCCGAAGCCTTCAGCATGGAAAAAGTGTTACGCCAGGCCGTGGTTGTGCCGGAGAGTAAACGTGTGGATCGGATGCTGAAAGAGTTCCGCTCTCAGCGTTACCACATGGCGATTGTTATTGATGAATTTGGTGGCGTGTCCGGTCTTGTCACGATCGAAGATATTCTTGAGCTGATCGTGGGCGAAATCGAAGATGAGTATGACGAAGAGGAAGACATCGACTTCCGTCAGCTCAGCCGCCACACCTGGACCGTGCGCGCGCTGGCCTCGATTGAAGACTTCAACGACGCCTTCGGTACCCACTTCAGCGATGAAGAGGTTGATACCATTGGCGGGCTGGTGATGCAGGCCTTTGGCCATCTTCCGGCGCGCGGCGAGACCGTTGACATTGACGGTTACCAGTTCAAAGTGGCAATGGCCGACAGCCGACGTATTATACAGGTTCACGTCAGAACGCCGGACGATTCACCGGTGCCAAAACTGGAAGATTAATGTAAATGGCATTTGCCTCACTTCTTGAACGCCAGCGCGTCCGTTTGCTGCTGGCGCTGTTACTCGGAGCCAGCGGTACGCTGGCTTTTTCTCCTTACGACATCTGGCCTGCGGCCATTCTCTCCCTGATGGGGCTACAGGGTCTGACCCTGAATCGTCGTCCGGTACAGGCTGCCGCCATCGGCTACTTCTGGGGGCTGGGACTGTTTGGTTCCGGCATCAACTGGGTCTATGTCAGCATCGCCCAGTTTGGTGGTATGCCGGGCCCGGTTAACGTCTTCCTGGTGGTGCTGCTCGCTGCGTATCTCTCGCTGTATACCGGTCTGTTCGCAGGCATCCTTTCTCGCCTGTGGCCAAAAACCAGCTGGCTGCGCGTCGCTATTGCCGCGCCGGTGGTCTGGCAACTCACCGAGTTCCTGCGCGGTTGGGTGCTGACGGGCTTCCCATGGCTGCAGTTCGGCTACAGTCAGATTGACGGCCCCCTGAAAGGCCTGGCGCCGGTGATGGGCGTTGAGGCCATCAACTTCCTGCTGATGGTTGTCAGCGGCCTGCTGGTCCTGGCGCTGGTCAAGCGCTGCTGGAAGCCGTTGGTTGTGGCGCTGGTGCTGTTCGCTCTGCCCTTCCCGCTGCGCTATATCCAGTGGTTCACCCTTGAGCCCGAACGCGCCACGCAGGTTTCTATGGTTCAGGGAAATATCCCGCAGTCCATGAAGTGGGACGAGAAAGAACTGCTGAATACGCTGAAGATCTACGCCAACGCCACGGAAGAGGTGATGGGTAAATCACAGCTGATTATCTGGCCAGAGTCGGCGATCCCCGATCTGGAGATTAACCAGCAGCCGTTCCTCAACATGATGAACGACCTGCTGCTCTCGCGTGGCAGCACGCTGATCACCGGGATTGTTGATGCGCGTCTCAATCAGCAGAACCGCTACGACACCTACAACACCATCATTACGCTCGGCAAAGACAGCGAGTACAGCTATAACTCCACTGACCGGTACAACAAGAACCACCTGGTGCCGTTTGGTGAGTTTGTTCCGCTGGAGTCGATTCTGCGCCCGCTGGCACCGTTCTTTGACCTGCCGATGTCCTCTTTCAGCCGCGGGCCATACGTTCAGCCCCAGCTTCACGCGCACGGCTTTGCTCTGACGGCGGCCATTTGCTACGAGATTATCCTCGGCGAGCAGGTGCGCGATAACTTCCGCCCTGACACGGACTTCCTGCTGACTATCTCTAACGATGCCTGGTTTGGTAAGTCAATTGGCCCGTGGCAGCACTTCCAGATGGCGCGGATGCGCTCCCTGGAGCTGGCGCGTCCACTGCTGCGCAGCACCAACAACGGCATCACCGCCGTGATTGGACCGCAGGGCGAAATCCAGGCCATGATCCCACAGTTCACCCGGGAAGTGCTGACCACAAAAGTCACGCCGACATCCGGCCTGACGCCATACGCCCGTACCGGTAACTGGCCGCTGTGGATATTGACCGTGCTGTTCGGCTTTGGCGCGGTGCTGATGAGCCTGCGTCTGCGTAGTAAATAACCTTACCTCCTTTGCCGGGTGGCGCTGACGCTTACCCGGCCTACATTTCGTTCCCGTAGGTCGGGTAAGGCGTAGCTGCCACCCGACAGTTCCCTCCAAAGTTCAATTCTGGCACGCCTATTGCTTTGTTTATTCAGGTAAACGCAGTTTGGCTTAACGTGCAACTTAGTCGCACCAGCGTAGATCATCGGTAGCACCGAAACGGTGCAACGGGAGATATTTGCCTCTGAATGGTGCGGCGCGCTTCGCAAAAATAAACAATAACGCAGCAAAATCTTTACATTAAGCCAGACTAAATGTTAACAAGCTTGCATAACACTGCACTCGCATTGCGCGAGATATAACAACATCACAATGGGTATCAAAGCGTCACTGGCGCTGATAAAAAAGGAGTTGGGTATGCAATTACGTAAACTGGCCACAGCAATGCTGGTTATGGGAATGTCTGCAGGCGTGGTTCACGCTGAAGATGCTCCGGCAGCAGGCAGCACTCTCGACAAGATTGCCAAAAACGGCGTCATCGTGGTCGGCCACCGTGAATCTTCAGTCCCGTTCTCTTACTACGACAACACGCAAAAAGTCGTGGGCTATTCACAGGATTACTCCAACGCCATCGTTGAAGCTGTGAAGAAAAAGCTGAACAAACCTGACCTGCAGGTGAAGCTGATCCCAATCACTTCACAGAACCGTATTCCACTGCTGCAAAACGGCACCTTTGATTTCGAGTGTGGCTCCACCACCAATAACCTCGAGCGTCAGAAACAGGCTGCCTTCTCGGACACCATCTTTGTTGTGGGCACCCGCCTGCTGACCAAGAAAGGCGGTGAGATCAAAGACTTCGCTGACCTGAAAGGCAAAGCGGTCGTTGTCACTTCCGGTACCACCTCAGAAGTGCTGCTGCACAAGCTGAACGACGAGAAGAAAATGGATATGCGCATCATCAGCGCGAAAGACCATGGCGACTCCTTCCGTACTCTGGAAAGTGGTCGTGCCGTCGCGTTTATGATGGATGACGCCCTGCTGGCGGGCGAGCGTGCGAAAGCGAAAAAACCGGACAACTGGGATATCGTCGGTACCGCGCAGTCGAAAGAAGCCTACGGCTGTATGCTGCGTAAAGACGATCCGCAGTTCAAAAAGCTGATCGATGACACCATCGCTCAGGTGCAGACCTCCGGCGAAGCGGAAAAATGGTTCGACAAGTGGTTCAAGAACCCGATTCCACCAAAAAATCTCAACATGAACTTTGAACTGTCTGAAGACATGAAAGCGCTGTTCAAATCTCCAAATGACAAAGCTCTTAACTAATTAGAACAACAGGGGCGGGATCTCCTGCCCTCTCGATTGTCGGGAAGCATGGACAGACTATACGTTGAGTGGTCGTTCCCCACTCAGCGCGAAAAATGAGCTTCTCACCAATCTTCGAGGGTAGCGCTGCTACCCTTTTTTTTCTGGAGTTTATTATGTCAATAGACTGGAACTGGGGCATATTCCTGCAACAAGCCCCGTTCGGCAACACCACCTATCTTGGCTGGCTGTGGAGCGGCTTTCAGGTTACCGTGGCATTATCGATAACGGCGTGGATTATCGCGTTTCTTGTCGGTTCTCTGTTCGGTATTCTGCGCACCGTCCCTAACCGTTTTCTTTCAACACTTGGCACCCTGTATGTGGAACTGTTCCGTAACGTTCCGCTGATCGTGCAATTCTTTACCTGGTATCTGGTTATCCCGGAACTGCTGCCTGAAAATATTGGCATGTGGTTCAAGTCGGAACTGGATCCGAATGTACAGTTCTTTGTCTCCTCCATGATGTGTCTGGGGCTGTTTACCGCTGCGCGCGTTTGCGAGCAGGTGCGTGCCGCCATTCAGTCATTACCCCGTGGACAAAAAAATGCGGGCCTGGCAATGGGCTTGACCCTGCCGCAAACCTACCGCTATGTGCTGCTGCCTAACGCCTACCGCGTTATCGTTCCACCGATGACCTCTGAGATGATGAACCTGGTGAAAAACTCGGCCATCGCCTCGACTATCGGCCTGGTCGATATGGCCGCTCAGGCGGGCAAACTGCTGGATTACTCCGCGCACGCGTGGGAATCCTTCACCGCGATCACGCTCGCGTATGTTCTGATTAACGCTTTCATCATGCTGGTGATGAACCTGGTTGAACGCAAAATCCGCCTGCCGGGTAATCTGGGGGGCAAATAATGTACGAATTTGACTGGAGTTCTATCGTTCCATCCATGCCATACCTGCTTGATGGCCTGGTGATTACCTTAAAAATCACCGTTATCGCCATCATCATTGGTATCGTCTGGGGCACCCTGCTGGCCGTCATGCGCCTGTCGAGCTTTAAACCCCTCGCCTGGTTTGCGACCGCCTACGTTAACGTGTTCCGCTCCATCCCGCTGGTAATGGTGCTGCTGTGGTTTTACCTGATTGTGCCCGGCTTCCTGCAAAACGTGCTGGGCCTGTCGCCGAAAACCGATATCCGCCTGATCTCCGCGATGGTGGCGTTCTCCATGTTTGAGGCCGCTTACTACTCGGAAATTATCCGTGCGGGCATTCAGAGTATTTCCCGCGGGCAATCCAGCGCCGCACTGGCACTGGGGATGACGCACTGGCAGTCCATGCAGCTCATTATTCTGCCGCAGGCGTTTCGCGCCATGGTTCCGCTCCTGCTGACCCAGGGCATCGTGCTGTTCCAGGATACCTCCCTGGTCTACGTTCTGAGTCTGGCAGACTTCTTCCGTACCGCGTCAACCATCGGTGAACGTGATGGTACGCAGGTCGAGATGGTGCTCTTCGCGGGTGCGGTCTATTTTGTGATTAGTTTAAGCGCGTCGCTGTTGGTCAGCTGGCTGAAGAAAAGGACGGTATAATGATTTCCCTGAAAAATGTTTCTAAATGGTATGGGCACTTTCAGGTGCTGACCGACTGCTCCACCGAAGTGAAAAAAGGCGACGTGGTGGTAGTGTGCGGGCCGTCTGGTTCCGGTAAATCGACGCTGATCAAAACCGTCAACGGACTGGAGCCGGTGCAGCAGGGTGAGATCGTTGTCAACGGCACCAAAGTCAACGACAAGAAAACCAATCTCGCCCAGCTTCGCTCTCACGTTGGCATGGTGTTCCAGCACTTTGAGCTGTTCCCTCACCTCTCCATTATTGAGAACCTGACCCTGGCGCAGGTGAAAGTGCTTAAGCGTGATAAAAAGGCGTCGCGCGAGAAAGGGCTGAAGCTCCTGGAACGCGTGGGTCTCTCGGCACATGCCGATAAGTTCCCGGCACAGCTTTCTGGCGGCCAGCAGCAGCGCGTGGCGATCGCCCGTGCGCTGTGCATGGATCCCGTTGCGATGCTGTTTGATGAGCCAACGTCTGCGCTCGATCCTGAGATGATCAACGAGGTGCTGGACGTCATGGTTGAACTGGCGCACGAAGGGATGACCATGATGGTAGTGACCCACGAAATGGGCTTCGCCCGTAAAGTGGCCAACCGCGTGATCTTTATGGACGAAGGGAAGATCGTAGAAGACTCGCCGAAAGAGGAGTTCTTCGCTAACCCGAAATCCGAGCGCGCAAAAGACTTCCTCGCCAAAATCCTGCATTAATCTTCCCGGTGCGCAATCTGCGGATTGCGCACTGCTTCACGCTTTAGATTTCTTCCTCTATTCGACGTCACATTGCAGCGTTAACCTTGTCACAAAATAACGCTATGAATGGAGAACGCTATGGCACAACCGATCATTCTCGATTGCGATCCGGGTCATGATGACGCGATCGCTCTCGTCCTTGCACTTGCCTCCCCTGAACTCGACGTCAAAGCCGTCACCTCTTCTGCCGGAAACCAGACGCCGGATAAAACCCTGCGTAACGTGCTGCGCATGCTCACGCTGCTTAAACGCACCGATATTCCGGTTGCGGGTGGGGCCGTGAAGCCGCTGATGCGCGAGCTCATTATTGCCGACAACGTTCATGGTGAAAGCGGGCTGGACGGCCCCGCGCTGCCGGAGCCCGGCTTCGCACCGCAAAACTGCACCGCGGTAGAGCTGATGGCAAAAATACTGCGCGAAAGCGCCGAGCCCGTCACGCTGGTGGCGACCGGCCCGCAGACAAACGTCGCGTTGCTGCTTAATAGCCATCCCGAGTTGCACAGCAAAATCGCCCGTATCGTCATCATGGGCGGCGCGATGGGGCTAGGAAACTGGACGCCGGCTGCCGAGTTCAATATTTTTGTCGACCCGGAAGCGGCGGAGATTGTCTTCCAGTCAGGATTACCGATTGTGATGGCGGGGCTTGACGTTACTCATCGCGCGCAGATTATGGCGGACGACATTGAACGCTTCCGTGCCGTAGGTAATTCGGTCGCGACAACCGTGGCCGAGTTGCTCGATTTCTTTATGGAGTATCATAAAGCCGAGAAATGGGGATTCCACGGCGCGCCGCTGCATGACCCCTGCACGATCGCCTGGCTGTTAAAACCGGAGATGTTTACCACGGTGGACAGGTGGGTTGGCGTCGAGACGCAGGGAAAATATACCCAGGGCATGACGGTGGTGGATTACTACTCGCTGACGGGGAATAAACCGAATACTACGGTGATGGTGGATATTGACAGACAGGCGTTTGTGGATTTGCTGGCGGAGAGACTGGCTTACTATAGTGCGGCCTGATGCCCTCACCCCGGCCCTCTCCCACAGGGAGAGGGTGCAAACAGTTTTGCTTTTACCTAGGGCTCAAACGGCCGGCGCTGGAACTGGTCGTGCCCGCACTTCGGACACAGCGGCAGTACATCCGGCGTATAGACCGCAATATGGTGATGGCACTTCTCACACACCAGGTTGCCCAGCCCCACCACTTCGCCGCTCTGGTAGACACCGTGGTGGTTCAAATCCTGGAATACCTCGCGCCACTCCAGCTGCGTTTTATCGGTGATATCCGCCAGCTCCTGCCACAGGCTCTCCTTAATCACCCGCATAAAAACGCTGTCAGCGACCTCGTCCTGACTCTCTTCGTAACTGCGCGCAAACTCTTCCAGGTCACGACGCACGGCACGGGTCACCTCTTCCACTTCGGTTCGCGTTAACTCACCCGTTTGCGTCACACGGGCACGTGCCTGCTCAACCAGCGCGTCAATATCGCGCTCGCCGTTACGCAGCCGTTCCGTCAGTGTCGCCACCAGTTCGCGGTAAAATTGAGCAACCTTGTTCATCATTTTGCCTCCCGGGTAAGTAACTATTTCTAATAATAGACCTTATTTCATCGCCGCTTTGTCAGGTGAAGCACAGACCCGGTAAATTCCTGCAAAGCGCATTTGTGCGAAAGGCTGTTTTGACGCGGGCGTTTGGGCTATGCTATGCGGATCTGAATTACCACATCCATTGGCTACATTTGTAGCTGTATTGAAAACAGGACCACTGGCTGCCATGCAAGAGCAATACCGCCCGGAAGAGATAGAATCAAAAGTCCAGCAACACTGGGACGAGAAGCGCACCTTTGAAGTAACCGAAGACGAGAGCAAAGAGAAGTATTACTGCCTGTCGATGCTTCCCTATCCTTCTGGTCGACTACACATGGGCCACGTGCGTAACTACACCATCGGTGATGTGATTGCGCGCTATCAGCGTATGCTGGGCAAAAACGTCCTGCAGCCTATCGGCTGGGATGCGTTCGGTCTGCCTGCGGAAGGTGCAGCGGTAAAAAACAATACGGCTCCGGCACCGTGGACGTACGACAACATCGCGTATATGAAAAACCAGCTCAAAATGCTGGGCTTTGGCTATGACTGGAGCCGCGAGCTGGCAACCTGTACCCCGGAATACTATCGCTGGGAACAGAAATTCTTCACCGAGCTGTATAAAAAAGGCCTGGTGTACAAGAAGACCTCTGCCGTTAACTGGTGTCCGAATGACCAGACCGTTCTCGCAAACGAACAGGTTATCGACGGCTGCTGCTGGCGCTGCGACACCAAAGTTGAGCGTAAAGAGATCCCGCAGTGGTTTATTAAAATCACCGCTTACGCTGATGAGCTCCTGAACGATCTGGATAATCTGGACCACTGGCCAGATACCGTGAAGACCATGCAGCGCAACTGGATCGGCCGTTCTGAAGGCGTGGAAATTACCTTCAACGTTGAGAACTACGACCAGACCCTGACCGTCTACACCACCCGTCCGGACACCTTCATGGGTGCGACCTATCTGGCCGTGGCCGCAGGTCACCCGCTGGCGCAGAAAGCGGCAGAAAACAATCCGGAACTGGCTACCTTCATCGACGAGTGCCGCAACACCAAAGTCGCCGAAGCCGACATGGCGACGATGGAGAAAAAAGGCGTTGATACCGGCTTTAAAGCCATTCACCCACTGACTGGCGAAGCCATCCCTGTCTGGGCCGCGAACTTCGTACTGATGGAATACGGCACTGGCGCCGTAATGGCCGTTCCGGGTCACGACCAGCGCGACTACGAATTTGCCACCAAATACGGTCTGACCATCAAACCGGTTATTCTGGCCGCCGACGGTTCTGAACCAGACCTGTCCGAACAGGCGCTGACCGAAAAAGGCACCCTCTTCAACTCCGGCGAATTCAGCGGCCTGAGCTTCGAAGAAGGCTTCAACGCCATCGCCGATAAGCTGGCTTCCCTTGGCGTGGGCGAGCGTAAAGTTAACTTCCGTCTGCGCGACTGGGGCGTTTCCCGTCAGCGTTACTGGGGTGCGCCAATCCCAATGGTGACGCTGGAAGATGGCACCGTGATGCCAACGCCGGAAGATCAGCTGCCGGTGATCCTGCCGGAAGACGTGGTCATGGACGGCATCACCAGCCCGATCAAAGCCGATCCTGAGTGGGCAAAAACCACCGTCAACGGCCAGCCTGCACTGCGTGAAACCGACACCTTTGACACCTTTATGGAGTCATCCTGGTACTATGCGCGTTATACCTGCCCGCAGTATCAGGACGGTATGCTGGACTCCGATGCGGCAAACTACTGGCTGCCGGTAGATATCTACATCGGTGGTATCGAACACGCCATCATGCACCTGCTCTACTTCCGCTTCTTCCATAAGCTGATGCGCGATGCCGGCATGGTGAACTCTGACGAACCGGCTAAACAGCTGCTGTGCCAGGGCATGGTGCTGGCGGATGCCTTCTACTACGTTGGCGCAAACGGTGAGCGTAACTGGGTTTCTCCGGTTGATGCTATCGTTGAGCGTGACGAGAAAGGCCGCATCGTTAAGGCCAAAGACGCCGCTGGTCATGAGCTGGTCTATACCGGCATGAGCAAGATGTCCAAGTCTAAAAACAACGGCATCGACCCGCAGGTGATGGTTGAGCGCTACGGTGCGGATACCGTGCGTCTGTTCATGATGTTTGCTTCTCCGGCAGACATGACTCTGGAGTGGCAGGAGTCTGGCGTTGAAGGCGCGAACCGCTTCCTGAAACGCGTCTGGAAACTGGTTTACGAACATACCGCTCTGGGCGATGCCCCGGCACTGAACGCCGCTGCGCTGACTGAAGATCAGCAGGCCCTGCGTCGTGATGTTCATAAAACGATTGCGAAAGTGACCGATGATATTGGTCGTCGTCAGACCTTCAATACCGCAATTGCGGCTATTATGGAACTGATGAACAAGCTGGCGAAAGCCCCGCAGGACGGCGAGCAGGATCGTGCCTTAATGCGCGAAGCGCTGCTGGCGGTTGTTCGCATGCTGAACCCGTTCACTCCGCACGTCAGCTTCACCCTGTGGCAGGAGCTGAAAGGCGAAGGCGATATCGACAACGCGCCGTGGCCTCAGGCTGACGAAGCAGCGATGGTGGAAAACACAACGCTGGTCGTGGTCCAGGTAAACGGCAAAGTCCGTGGTAAAATTACCGTGCCGGTCGATGCAACCGAAGAACAGGTTCGCGAGCGCGCGGGCCAGGAAACTCTGGTCGCAAAATATCTTGAGGGCGTTACCGTGCGTAAAGTGATCTACGTACCGGGTAAACTGCTGAATCTGGTCGTTGGCTAAGCGCGGGAGGAAACGTGCGACAACTGGCAACAATACTCTTATCTCTGGCGGTGCTTGTCACCGCTGGCTGTGGCTGGCACCTGCGCAATACTACGGCGGTGCCTGCTCAGATGAAAACAATGATCTTTGACTCTTCGGATCCGAATGGTCCTCTCAGCCGGGCAATCCGTAATCAGCTTCGTCTGAACGGCGTTGAGTTGATTGAGAAAGACACGCTGCGCCAGGATGTTCCGTCTCTGCGTGTTCTGGGGATGACGCTCGGCAAAGATACGGCCTCTATCTTCCAGGATGGCCGCACCGCTGAGTATCAAATGGTCATGACGGTTAACGCAGCCGTGCTGATCCCGGGTAAAGACATTTATCCAATCAGTACAAAAGTGTACCGTTCGTTCTTTGATAACCCGCAGACGGCGCTGGCAAAAGATGCCGAACAGCAGATTATCATCAACGAAATGTACGACAAGGCCGCGGAACAGCTGATCCGTAAACTGCCGACCGTTGCAGCGTCTAAGAAAGAAGGCTCTGACATCATCGAAAAACCGGACGCTAACGCAGCTCCTGTTTCTACCTCCATGGGTAACTGATGATCAGGCTGTATCCTGAACAACTCCGCGCGCAGCTCAATGAAGGGCTGCGCGCGGCGTATCTGCTTCTTGGGAACGATCCGTTATTACTTCAGGAAAGCCTGGATGCCGTGCGACATGCGGCGGCCGCGCAGGGCTTTGATGAACACCACACCGTCCAGATCGATAACAACACCGACTGGAACACCCTCTTCTCACTGTGTCAGGCGATGAGCCTTTTTGCCTCGCGCCAGACGATTCAAATCCTGCTGCCGGATAACGGTCCTAACGCGGCCATTAATGAGCAGCTCGCCACGCTGGTCAGCCTGTTACACAGCGATCTGCTCCTCATTGTGCGTGGCAATAAGCTGACTAAAGCCCAGGAAAACGCAGCGTGGTTTACCCAGCTCGCCACCCACGCGGTGCTGGTCACCTGTCAGACGCCTGAGCAGGCGCATCTGCCTAAGTGGGTGGCCGCGAGAGCGAAGCAAAACAATCTTCAGCTGGATGATGCGGCAAATCAACTGCTCTGCTACTGCTATGAAGGTAACCTGCTGGCCCTGGCGCAGGCGCTGGACAGACTCTCCCTTCTGTGGCCGGACGGCAAGCTGACCTTACCGCGCGTTGAGCAGGCCGTTAACGACGCGGCGCACTTCACGCCGTTCCACTGGGTGGACGCGCTGCTGTCGGCGAAAAGCAAACGCGCCCTGCATATTCTGCAGCAGCTGCGCCTGGAAGGGAGCGAACCCGTCATTCTGCTGCGTACGCTGCAGCGCGAACTGCTGCTGCTGGTTACGCTCAAGCGACAGTCAGCCCATACGCCATTGCGCTCGCTGTTTGATAAACATCGTGTGTGGCAAAACCGCAGGGCGATGACCACCGAGGCCGTTAACCGCCTGAGTCATGAACAGCTTCGTCAGGCTGTACAGCTTCTGATGCGCGCTGAGCTCACGTTAAAACAAGATTATGGTCAGTCGGTCTGGGCAGAGCTGGAAAGCCTTTCTCTGCTGCTTTGCCATAAGGCGCTGGCAGACGTTTTTATTGATGGATAGTATGCATTCCTTACAGGCCTTGTATGGCGGCACCTTCGACCCGGTACATTACGGACATCTGAAGCCGGTTGAAATTCTGGCGAATCTGATCGGCCTTCAGCGCGTCATCATTATGCCCAATAATGTTCCGCCCCATCGTCCGCAGCCCGAGGCAACCAGCGAGCAGCGAAAAGAGATGCTTGCCCTTGCCATCGCAGATAAACCGCTCTTCACACTTGATGAGCGCGAGTTGCGTCGCGACACGCCCTCCTGGACGTCTCAGACGCTTCAGGAGTGGCGAGCCGAACAGGGCCCTGACCAGCCGCTGGCCTTTATTATCGGCCAGGATTCCCTGCTGAATTTCCCCACATGGTATCAGTATGAAACCATTCTGGAGAACAGCCACCTGCTCGTTTGCCGCCGTCCGGGCTATCCGCTGACCATGCGCGAAGAGCAGTACCAGCAGTGGCTGGAAGACCATCTCACGGATAACGTTGAGGATCTCCACAATCAGCCTGCCGGGAAGATTTATCTGGCGGAAACGCCGTGGTTCGATATCTCTGCAACACTCATTCGCGAGCGTTTACAGCAAGGTTTAGCGTGTGACGATATGCTACCGGCAGCGGTGCTTGAGTATATTCATACGCACGGTTTGTATCAGAAAAGCGCAGATGAATAGCCGGAGGGCATAAAAAGTGGCTTATTGTTTATCCTGCCTTGACAGGTTAAGCCATACTGTTATCCTCCGCTGCCAGACTTTCCCGCCGATCATTGCTTTACAGAAATTGTTTTACAAAAATGGCGATGCAATCTCAGGCGGAGGGTGGGATGATACCCGCCTTCAAAAGCCTGGCCGGAGACAGTTGTCCCGATACAGGCGTGAGTTCAGGTATACTGCCTGGCTACGAATTCAACGTTTTATAATCTCATTCACCCCAGGGGGAAAACTTGCAGGGTAAAGCACTCCAGGATTTTGTTATTGACAAAATTGATGACCTGAAAGGTCAGGACATCATCGCTATCGACGTTAAGGGTAAATCCAGTATTACCGACTGCATGATCATCTGCACCGGTACTTCTACGCGTCATGTGGTTTCGATTGCCGATCACGTGGTTCAGGAATCGCGTGCAGCAGGGCTGTTACCGCTGGGTGTTGAAGGTGAAGCGACGGCTGACTGGGTAGTTGTCGACCTCGGCGATGTCATTGTCCATGTCATGCAGGACGAGAGTCGTCGCCTGTATGAGCTGGAAAAACTCTGGGGTTAATGCGTGAAGTTGCAGCTGGTCGCCGTCGGCACCAAAATGCCGGACTGGGTACAAACCGGTTTTACTGAATATCTGCGTCGTTTTCCAAAAGACATGCCGTTCGAACTGGTGGAAATCCCCGCCGGAAAGCGCGGCAAGAACGCCGATATCAAACGTATTCTCGATAAAGAGGGTGAACTGATGCTGGCTGCCGCAGGCAAAAACCGCATCGTTACCCTCGATATTCCAGGGAAGCCCTGGGATACGCCGCAGCTGGCGCACGAACTGGAGCGCTGGAAGCAGGATGGCCGTGACGTCAGTCTGTTGATTGGCGGGCCTGAAGGGTTATCCCCTGCCTGCAAAGCGGCAGCAGAACAAAGTTGGTCTCTCTCCGCGCTGACGCTTCCCCACCCGCTCGTTCGGGTACTGGTAGCGGAAAGCCTGTATCGCGCGTGGAGCATTACTACCAACCACCCCTATCACCGCGAGTAATGACTGACCAGGGTAGATTAAGCAGCGGATGAAACTACAGAATTCTTTTCGCGACTATACGGCTGAGTCCGCGCTGTTTGTGCGCCGGGCACTGGTCGCCTTTACGGGGATTTTGCTGCTTACCGGCGTGCTGATCGCCAACCTTTATAATCTGCAAATTGTCCGCTTTACCGACTACCAGACGCGTTCAAACGAAAACCGCATTAAGCTGGTGCCTATCGCACCCAGCCGCGGCATTATTTACGATCGTAACGGCACTCCGCTTGCGTTAAACCGCACCATCTATCAAATCGAGATGATGCCGGAAAAAGTTGATAACGTTCAGGATACGCTGGAAGCGCTGAAGAGCGTTGTCGATCTTAACGATGACGATATCGCCGCCTTCAAAAAAGAGCGCGCCCGCTCTCACCGCTTCACCTCCATTCCGGTAAAAACCAACCTGACGGAAGTTCAGGTGGCCCGTTTTGCGGTGAATCAATACCGTTTCCCCGGCGTGGAAGTGAAGGGTTACAAGCGTCGCTACTACCCTTACGGCTCCGCGCTGACGCATGTGATTGGCTACGTTTCCAAGATTAACGACAAAGACGTCGACCGCCTCGATAAAGACGGCAAGCTGGCCAACTACGCGGCAACGCACGATATCGGTAAGCTGGGGATTGAACGTTATTACGAAGATGTTCTGCACGGGCAAACCGGCTATGAAGAGGTTGAAGTTAACAACCGTGGCCGCGTTATTCGCCAGCTGAAAGAAGTGCCGCCTCAGGCCGGGCACGACGTCTATCTGACGCTCGATCTGAAACTGCAGCAGTATATTGAAACCTTACTGGCGGGCAGCCGTGCAGCCGTGGTGGTGACCGATCCGCGTACCGGTGGCATCCTGGCGATGGTGTCAATGCCAAGCTATGACCCAAACCTCTTTGTTGACGGCATCTCCAGTAAAGACTATTCCGGCCTGCTTAATGACCCCAATACACCGCTGGTGAACCGCGCGACGCAAGGGGTTTATCCCCCGGCATCCACGGTTAAACCGTACGTGGCGGTCTCGGCACTGAGTGCCGGCGTCATCAACCGTAATACCAGCCTGTTTGACCCGGGCTGGTGGCAGTTGCCAGGTTCAGATAAGCGCTATCGTGACTGGAAAAAATGGGGCCACGGCCATCTGAACGTCACCAAATCGCTGGAGGAATCTGCGGATACCTTCTTCTATCAGGTGGCTTATGACATGGGGATCGACCGCCTGTCAGAGTGGATGAGCAAATTCGGCTACGGACATTACACCGGCATTGACCTTTCAGAAGAGCGTTCAGGCAACATGCCGACGCGTGAATGGAAGCTGAAGCGCTTTAAAAAACCCTGGTATCAGGGTGACACCATTCCGGTGGGTATCGGCCAGGGCTACTGGACGGCAACGCCGCTTCAGATGAACAAAGCCATGATGATCCTCATCAATGACGGCGTGGTTAAAGTGCCTCATCTGCTACAGAGCACGGTTGAAGACGGCAAAAAAGTGCCGTGGAACCAGCCGCACGAGGCCCCGGTGGGTGACATTCACTCCGGCTTCTGGGAAATCGCGAAAGACGGTATGTACGGCGTGGCAAACCGCCCGAACGGTACCGCGCATAAGTATTTTACCGGCGCACCGTACAAGGTGGCCGCGAAATCCGGTACCGCGCAGGTGTTTGGTCTGAAAGCCAACGAAACCTATAACGCACACCGCATTGCCGAACGTCTGCGTGACCATAAGCTGATGACGGCGTTTGCCCCTTATGATAACCCGCAGGTCGCGGTGGCGATGATTCTGGAGAACGGCGGTGCCGGGCCAGCGGTAGGGACCATCATGCGCCAGATCCTGGACCACATTATGCTGGGTGATAACAACACCGAACTGCCGGCTGAAAACCCGGCCGCCGCTGCGGCGGAGGACCAATAATCATGACGGATAATCCAAATAAAAAATCGCTGTGGGATAAAATCCACATCGACCCAGCCATGCTGCTGATCCTCCTGGCTCTGCTGGTTTACAGCGCTCTGGTTATCTGGAGTGCCAGCGGCCAGGATATCGGCATGATGGAGCGCAAAATCGGCCAGATCGCGATGGGTCTGATCATCATGGTGGTGATGGCGCAGATCCCGCCGCGCGTCTACGAAGGCTGGGCGCCCTATCTCTACATCTTCTGTATTATTTTGCTGGTTGCGGTAGATGCGTTTGGCGCCATTTCAAAAGGGGCGCAGCGCTGGCTGGATCTGGGTATTGTCCGCTTCCAGCCCTCGGAAATTGCCAAAATCGCCGTTCCATTGATGGTGGCTCGCTTTATCAACCGCGACGTCTGTCCGCCGTCGTTGAAAAATACCGCCATCGCGCTGGTGCTGATTTTCCTGCCGACGCTGCTGGTTGCGGCACAGCCTGACCTCGGCACCTCAATCCTTATCGCCCTCTCAGGCCTGTTTGTCCTTTTCCTGTCGGGACTGAGCTGGCGTCTGATTGGTATCGCGGTAGTGCTGATCGCGGCGTTCATCCCTATCCTCTGGTTCTTCCTGATGCATGATTACCAGCGCCAGCGCGTCATGATGCTGCTCGATCCGGAAACCGATCCGCTGGGCGCGGGTTATCATATTATTCAGTCCAAGATTGCGATTGGCTCCGGCGGCCTGCGCGGTAAAGGCTGGCTGCACGGCACGCAGTCGCAGCTGGAATTTTTACCGGAACGCCACACAGACTTTATCTTCGCCGTACTGGCGGAAGAGCTGGGGCTGGTTGGCATCTTAATATTGCTGGCACTGTACGTCCTGCTGATCATGCGGGGATTGTGGATTGCAGCGCGCGCGCAAACCACCTTTGGTCGCGTCATGGCTGGCGGGTTGATGCTGATTTTATTCGTTTATGTCTTCGTAAATATTGGTATGGTGAGTGGTATTCTGCCGGTGGTAGGCGTACCGCTGCCGCTGGTGAGTTACGGAGGCTCGGCACTGATCGTGTTGATGGCCGGGTTTGGTATCGTGATGTCGATCCATACCCACAGAAAAATGTTGTCGAAAAGCGTATAAAAATAAGGGGATCGGAATGCGTAAGCAGTGGCTGGGGATCTGCATTGCGGCAAGTTTACTTGCGGCCTGCACAAGTGATGATGGTCAGCAACAGGCAACCGTCGCGCCGCCGCAGCCTGCGGTGTGTAATGGCCCGAACGTTGAAATCAGCGGCGCCGATCCCGTTTATGAACCGCTGAATGCCAGTGCTAATCAGGATTACGAGCGCGACGGCAAGAGCTACAAAATTGTTCAGGATCCGTCTCGTTTCAGTCAGGCTGGCTTTGCCGCCATTTACGATGCCGAGCCTGGCAGTAACCTGACGGCTTCCGGGGAAGCGTTCGACCCAATGCAGCTGACTGCGGCACACCCAACGCTGCCGATTCCAAGCTACGCCCGTATCACCAACCTGGCGAACGGCCGTATGATCGTCGTGCGCATCAACGACCGCGGCCCGTACGGGAATGACCGGGTGATTTCCCTGTCTCGCGCGTCCGCCGATCGCCTGAATACCTCGAACAATACCAAAGTCCGTATTGACCCGATTATCGTAGCGCAGGATGGCTCGCTCTCCGGGCCGGGCACCGCGTGTACGACGGTGGCGAAACAGACCTATGCCCTTCCCGACCGTCCAAATCTTGACGGCGGAATGGGAAGCGCCTCGTCTCCGGCAGCACCGTCTCAGCCGGGTGGCGAAATCCGTCCGATCAGCAATGACACCCTGCAAAGCGATGATTCAACCGGCGCACCGGTAAAGAGCAGCGGTTTTCTGGGTGCACCGACGACCTTAGCCTCGGGCGTGCTTGAAGGCAGCGAGCCTACGCCAGCCCCTGCTCCTGTTACAGCACCAGCGACCCAACCGGCTCCCGTAACGGCACCGGCGACTACGCAAAGTGCGGCGGTGGCGGCTCCGGCAGCGGCCAGCGGCAGCTACGTGGTCCAGGTAGGCGCAGTGAGCGATCGGGCGCGGGCCCAACAGTATCAACAGCGTCTGAGCCAGCAGTTCGGTGTACCAGGACGCGTTGAACAGAACGGCGCGGTGTGGCGTATTCAGATGGGGCCGTTTGCCAGCAAATCGCAGGCAACGACCCTTCAGCAGCGCCTGCAGAATGAAGCTCAGCTTCAGTCATTTATCGCTGTTGCAAAGTAATTAATCGGCGGTGTCCGAAATGTCAGTTTGTGTAAAACACATTCACAAACTCATGCTTAAAGTCGGATGCCTGCCTGAATAGCATTTGCTATAGTAAGGCACTTTTTTTAATTCCATCACGGATGTCGTAGTTCTGACCATGAAGACCACCTTTTCTGCTCGTTTTGTGCAGCGCATGGCGCTGACCGCGGCCCTTTGCGCTGCTGCACTCTCTGCAGCTCACGCCGATGACCTGAATATCAAGACCATGATCCCTGGCGTTCCGCAAATCGATGCGGAATCCTACATCCTGATCGATTACAACTCTGGCAAAGTGCTGGCAGAACAGAATGCCGATGCGCGTCGTGACCCGGCCAGCCTGACCAAAATGATGACCAGCTACGTTATCGGCCAGGCGATGAAGGCAGGTAAATTCAAAGAGTCGGATCTGGTCACCATCGGTAACGATGCGTGGGCAACCGGGAACCCCGTCTTCAAAGGTTCTTCTCTGATGTTCCTGAAGCCGGGTATGCAGGTTCCTGTTTCTCAGCTGATTCGCGGCATCAACCTGCAGTCGGGTAACGATGCCTGCGTGGCGATGGCCGATTTCGCTGCGGGTAGCCAGGATGCCTTCGTGGGTCTGATGAACAGCTACGTGACCGCGCTGGGCCTGAAAAACAGCCATTTCCAGACCGTACACGGCCTGGATGCAGACGGTCAGTACAGCTCCGCACGCGACATGGCCCTGATTGGTCAGGCGCTAATCCGCGATGTCCCCAATGAGTACTCTATCTATAAAGAGAAAGAGTTCACCTTCAACGGTATTCGTCAGACCAACCGTAACGGCCTGCTGTGGGATAACAGCCTGAACGTTGACGGCATCAAAACTGGCCATACCGATAAAGCGGGCTACAACCTGGTGGCATCTGCCACTGAAGGTCAGATGCGTCTGATCTCAGCCGTGATGGGCGGTCGTACCTTTAAAGGTCGCGAAACAGAAAGCAAGAAACTGCTGACCTGGGGCTTCCGTTTCTTCGAAACCGTGAATCCACTGAAAGCAGGCAAGGAGTTTGCTTCTGAACCCGTCTGGTTCGGCGACAACGACCGTGCTTCCCTCGGCGTTGATAAGGACCTGTACCTGACCATTCCTCGTGGTCGTATGAAGGATCTGAAAGCCAGCTACGTCCTGAACAGCACCGAGCTGCATGCCCCGCTGCAGAAAAACCAGGTTGTGGGCACCATTAACTTCCAGCTGGATGGCAAGACGATCGATCAGCGTCCGCTGGTTGTCCTGCAAGAAATTCCTGAAGGCAATTTCTTCGGCAAAATCATTGATTACATTAAATTGATGTTCCATCACTGGTTTGGTTAAAAATTGAACACTTGAAAGTGTGATTTTGATCCCCATATACTAAGTATCCTGATAACTCCCACCTGACGTGGGAGTTATTCTTTTTGACGTTACGCCGGAGCTGACATGAAAACCAAACTTAACGAACTGCTTGAATTCCCTACCTCATTTACCTACAAAGTAATGGGTCTGGCGAAACCTGAGCTGGTTGATCAGGTGGTTGAAGTGGTACAGCGCCATGCGCCGGGTGACTACTCTCCGTCAGTAAAACCAAGCAGCAAGGGCAACTACCACTCGGTTTCTATTACCATCACTGCGACACACATTGAGCAGGTTGAGACGCTGTACGAAGAGCTCGGCAATATCGAAATTGTTCGTATGGTGCTGTAGTCCCTTTTCGGTTACCCGGTTTGCCGGGTAACCCCTCTCCCCCGCTGTGATATACTCCCGCACACCTTTTGTCCCTCGTCTTCGGAGACGCAGTTTTGTATCAGGATAAAATTCTGGTCCGTCACCTCGGGCTGCAACCTTATGAGCCTGTCTCCCAGGCTATGCATGACTTCACCGATTCACGCGATGACAGTACCCCGGATGAGATCTGGCTGGTGGAACACCTGCCGGTATTTACGCAGGGTCAGGCGGGAAAAGCGGAACATTTATTGATGACGGGAGATATCCCGGTTATTCAGAGCGATCGCGGTGGGCAGGTCACTTACCACGGGCCCGGGCAGCAGGTAATGTACGTCCTGCTTAATCTGAAGCGCAGAAAGCTTGGCGTGCGCGAACTGGTTACCTTACTGGAACAAACCGTCGTCAAGACGCTGGCGGAATACGGTATTGACGCGCACCCACGGGCCGATGCGCCGGGCGTCTACGTTGGGAAAATGAAGATCTGCTCTCTGGGGCTGCGTATTCGTAAAGGCTGCTCCTTCCACGGCCTCGCATTGAATATTAATATGGATCTCGCGCCTTTCCTGCGTATAAACCCCTGCGGCTACGCCGGCATGGAAATGACGCACATGCGCCATTGGGTTGAAACCGCGACGCCAGAAACTATTCGTCCCGTACTTTTGAAGAACGTGTTAGCACTACTTAACAATCCCCCGCACGAATATATCCCTGCTTAATATATCGTACAACATGGCTCGCTAATTTGACGAGCCACTGTTTATTTACCGCTTTTGCGCTTTACAATAAACCCCAGATTCTATATTTTCGAAGCGCCCGAATATTACCGTTACATATTATTTAGCCTTACGCAAGCGCGGCAAACACGGCCTAAGTAACGTGAGTGATAATCACACAACTGTTTGTTTTCGATAAACAAGTGAAACAAAACCAACACTTTACGAATCTCTACAAGCATAATAAATAAATTCAACTATCATTCATATTGTGAATGTATACGGAGTGAAAGCGTGGAGTATAATAATTTACCAGCCAAACGCCTGAATGACTCTGGTGGCGAAGACAAGCCGCAAATTTTTCGGACTTTACGTAATATTGATCTCAATTTACTGACTATTTTTGAGGCAGTATATGTCCACAAGGGTATCGTTAACGCTGCGAAAATTCTTAATCTCACGCCATCAGCAATAAGCCAGTCAATTCAAAAGCTACGCGCTATATTCCCCGACCCGTTATTTATCCGTAAGGGCCAGGGTGTAACGCCGACGGCTTACGCTACGCACCTCCATGAGTTCATCAGCCAGGGACTGGAGTCGATTCTGGGCGCTCTGGATTTAACCGGCAGCTACGATAAGCAGAGAACCATCACCATCGGCTGTTCGCCTTCTGTGGGTGTACTGGTGATGCCTGCAATCTTCCAGGCCGTGAAAGAGCATGCGCCACAGCTCCTGCTTCGCAACGTGCCGCTCAGCGAACCGGATATTCAGCTTGCCCAGTTCCAGACGGACCTGATTATTGAAAGCGGTAGCTTCAGCGCCAGAGCGCTGGGGCAAAATGTGCTCTATGCGGATAACCTGGTTCTGGTGTGCCGCCAGCAGCATCCCGCGCTCAGCGAGCCGTTAACCCTCGAAAACCTGCGCAACTACGACCACTCTTCTTTCATCACTGAGGGGCAGTCTAATCATGCTCTGCGCCAGCGTATTGATGAAATTTTCCCAGAGCGTCAGATCAGCTTCAGCAGTTACAATATGTTCACCACTGCATCCCTGATCGGCAGCAGCGATATGCTGTGCATCATGCCGGCACGCCTGTATAACCTGCTGCGTAAATGCTGGCCGCTGGAAAGCATCCCACTCGGGCAACTTAATGCGGAATCTATCGAGATTTCACTGCATTACAACAAATTGAGTTTGCGCGATCCGGTACTTGAAAACGTCATCCGCATTATCCGCCAGGCCTTCTGACAGCTTAAGCCAGCACAAGCCCCTGCGCTATGCAGGGCAAAAGGCACAAAACAACAACTATTTTACAAATTGGCGACGTGGCAGGCTGCTTTAACGACCGTTTCAATGATATACTGCCTGTCGTTCGTTCAAAAATAGTTGATAAATACAACATTCCCTTGAATTGAAACGCTTTCCTTCGATATTCGCAACTGGAACACGCACGCTATGAGTAAACCCATTGTGATGGAACGCGGTGTTAAATACCGCGATGCCGATAAAATGGCCCTTATCCCGGTTAAAAACGTGGCTACAGAGCGCGAGGCGCTGTTAAGAAAACCGGAATGGATGAAAATCAAACTTCCGGCAGACTCTTCGCGTATCCAGGGGATCAAAGCGGCGATGCGCAAAAACGGCCTCCACTCCGTCTGTGAAGAAGCTTCTTGCCCGAACCTTGCTGAATGTTTCAACCACGGTACCGCGACGTTTATGATTCTGGGTGCCATCTGTACCCGCCGCTGCCCGTTCTGCGATGTAGCCCATGGCCGTCCAGTTGCACCTGATGCTAACGAACCCCAAAAACTGGCGCAGACCATCGCTGACATGGCGCTGCGTTACGTGGTTATCACGTCCGTTGACCGTGACGATCTGCGTGATGGTGGTGCTCAGCATTTTGCTGATTGCATTACGGCCATTCGCGAGAAAAGCCCAAACATTAAAATTGAGACGCTGGTTCCAGACTTCCGCGGCCGTATGGACCGTGCGCTGGACATCCTGACCGCTACACCGCCAGACGTGTTTAACCACAACCTGGAGAACGTGCCGCGTATTTATCGCCAGGTGCGTCCGGGTGCAGATTATAACTGGTCTCTGAAGCTGCTGGAGCGTTTCAAAGAAGCGCATCCGCATATCCCGACCAAATCAGGTCTGATGGTGGGTCTGGGTGAAACCAATGAGGAAATCATCGAGGTGATGCGCGATCTTCGCCGCCACGGTGTGACCATGCTGACCCTGGGGCAGTATCTGCAGCCAAGCCGCCACCACCTGCCGGTACAGCGCTACGTGAGCCCGGACGAGTTTGATGAAATGAAAGCCGAAGCGCTGGCGATGGGCTTTACCCACGCAGCATGCGGCCCATTTGTTCGCTCCTCATACCATGCCGATATGCAGGCAAAAGGCGAAGAAGTTAAATAATGCTGTAATATTCATTTACAGTAATACAAAAAAACCGGCCTCATGAGCCGGTTTTTTTTTCGCAAGCCCTCAGGCATTGCCGTCACTCTTTGTGGGAAAGCTTGTCTGCCGGGACGTCATCCTCGGCGCTTTTCTTCGCAGCCGCATCATCGTCGTTCATCGCTTTCTTAAAGCCTTTAATGGCCGCGCCCAGGTCACCACCCAGCGTGCGTAACTTCTTGGTACCAAACAGCAGGACGACCAGTGCGGCAACCACCAGCAGTTTGGTAATACTAATCTCACCCATAGATACCTTCTTTACTTAAAACAGGCTGCATTCAGCGCCAAAACCTGATTGTATTAACGGTCATTTAGCGCGTGCACACAATAGCAATCTGTAACAAGGTGAATCAAGCATTGTTGAAAAAAACGTCACAATAATTGCGGTGGCGCAAATCGACGATTGCGAAGAACGGGTAATTGCTCACGGGCAAGCGCAATTCTGTCTAAGTTTATCTCCGCCATCAGCAAAACCGGTGCTTCCGCGGCGGCGGCAATCGTCACACCCAGCGGATCAACCACCCTGCTTTGCCCGATGTTTTTAGTACCACACTCTCCTGCGGCAACGACATAACAGGTCGTATCCAGCGCGCGCGCCGCAAGCAGCGTTGACCAGTGGTGCTCTTTTAACGGTCCTTTGACCCACGCGGCAGGCAAGACCAGCACGTCTGCCCCCTGTAGCGCCAGGTGAAGCGCCAGCTCCGGAAAACGCAGGTCGTAGCAGGTCATCAACCCAACCTTAAACCCGTCAATCTCCAGCAGCGGCGGAACACGGTCTCCGGGGTCAACGCGTCGCGATTCCTGAATGCTAAACGCGTCATAGAGATGTAGCTTGGCGTAACGTGCAACTATTATCCCGCCGCGAATCACCACGAGCGTATTCACCGCACGATCCGGCGTGGAGGGAACATGCACCGTAAAAATAGTTGTCATCTCGTTGCCGACGCTCTCGGCCAGTAATTGCTGTAAAAACCCGCCGTCCAATGGCTGTGCCGACTTCACCGACAGATCCGGATCATTATCATCCCTGGCCAGCAGCGCTTCGGGGAGAACTAACAGCGACGCGCCCTTCTGCCGGGCCTGCATCATCAGATTGACGCATTTGCTTGCGTTCTCATGCCAGTCAGGCGTGACCGCAAATTGCCCTACCGCTACATACATATTTGTCCCCTCATCATAATCGGCGTTAAACTCGCTACTCTAACAATCAAATAGCAGGTATTAAGCGTGTTACAACTACTTTTAGCCGTTTTTATTGGTGGGGGAACGGGTAGCGTTGCGCGATGGTTTCTAAGTATGCGGTTTAATCCCCTGCATCAGGCGATTCCAATGGGAACGCTTGCTGCAAACCTGATTGGTGCCTTTATCATTGGCATGGGCCTGGCCTGGTTTAACCGAATGACGCACATCGACCCCATGTGGAAGATCTTGATTACAACAGGTTTCTGCGGCGGGTTAACCACCTTCTCCACGTTCTCTGCCGAAGTGGTGTTTCTCTTTCAGGAAGGCCGTATCGGCTGGGCGCTGGTGAATATCGCGATTAACATGCTCGGTTCCTTTGCGATGACGGGGATCGCATTCTGGCTGTTTTCTACGGCAAGTACACATTAACGGACGGGACGTTAATGTTGGCTTAATTTTTCTCTGTCACTCTGAATGCAGTACTGAACGAGGGTGACAGAATGAAACAGAGTCTGATGAGCGCAGGAATGGTGTTGTTGAGCGTGCTGATCGTTGCCAGCTTCCTGAAAATGTATCTGCTTGGCTGATTCAAAACGAAAAAAACCCGCTCAGTGAGCGGGTTTTGAAATTCTTGCTGACGCGTCTGAATTACAGAGCGATTACGTTAGCAGCAGAAGGGCCTTTGGCACCGTTAGTGATTTCGAACTCTACACGCTGACCTTCAGCCAGAGTTTTGAAACCATTAGACTGGATTGCAGAGAAGTGTACGAACACGTCTTTGCTGCCATCTTCAGGAGTAATGAAACCGAATCCTTTGGACTCATTAAACCACTTAACGTTACCTTTAATCTTAGACATCAAAATTACCTTTACATTAAAAAACGACACAAATGCTGTGTCGGTTACCAGTACATCAATTGTGGAACCTTTTGTCCAGCGGATCTTTGATAAAAAGTGACTAAAGTCGCGTTAATTTTCTCTGGCAGATTTTTATCGTTTATGAATCAACGACTGCGCGTTTTTTCACCATCATGTAAAGTTTTTCCAGTTAAAACTGAAAACGCATCCAGGCGAAGTAAACGTTACCGTTGTTATAGGTCCCCGGGATATAGGTCATCTGGAACGTTGCAGGACCGTAGCCGATAGAGGCCAGCGGCAGCAGCACCGGAATCGGAATGTAGTTCCAGTTGTCACGTGCAGTGACCCCGGCGGTATAGCCTAAACCGACGTGGAAGTTCTCGTCCGCTAGCGGTCGCCAGGTTTTCTCCCAGCCATACCCCCCAATCGGTTCCCATTTATTAAACGAGTCTTTAAAGGCCATCAGATAGATGCCATGCCAGTTTCCCTTTTCATCCCAGCGCGACTGGCCAAAACCCGCCCCCCAGGGACGCTCGTTGTATTTATCTGTTTTCTCTTTGTCATAAGCAAAACGCGCATGCCACGTTATCGCCGGAACATAGAGGTCATAATGTTCAGGAGCCGTCCAGGTTTGGGAAACATTATCAGTAAAGGTTGAGAACCAGCCTTTATCCGTCGCGTTGTCTCCTGCCCGTGCAACAGAAGAAAACGTTAACTGCCCAAAAATAAACAACAAAATAGAGAAAAATGTATTACGTACGATCACAATGCAATTACCATTCTTAGTATTCGAGGCAAAGTTTACCATAAAATAGTTGAATCAAAGCTTAACGACATCGGCGCTATTCCTAATTATTCACTCTCTTTTCTGGAATATTCTTAATAAATCCTGGCAGCAAATCTGAATAAGCACATACAGGGTGTGCCTTTTACCGCTTTAACCTTCTTTATCAGTAACATGCCCAATTACACAAAACATTAACAATCTGTTATCATTGTAAAGACATGTTGCGCTATTTCTGCTGGTCAAGGCTCGCATGACATAAATGTCTGGATCATGGCAAAAACACCATTGTTCTGTTCTCTAGTCGTCTGTTTATTGATTTTAATCAGCAAGAACGGTCCATTTATTGGGCACATTTCATCCTTCTTTTTTTATTGATTTTTTGTGCTCCAGTGCAGCAAAGATACAGGGGAAATCATGCTTACGTTAATCGAACTCCTTATTGGAGTCGTCGTCATTGTCGGTGTCGCACGCTACATCATTAAAGGCTACTCGGCCACGGGCGTATTATTTGTTGGCGGGTTAACACTGCTGATTATCAGCGCAATAATGGGGCATCAGGTATTACCTGCCAGCGCTACCAGCACCGGTTATACCGCCACTGATATTGTTGAATACATTAAAATATTGCTCATGAGCCGCGGTGGCGACCTGGGTATGATGATCATGATGCTGTGCGGTTTTGCGGCCTACATGACCCATATCGGCGCCAACGACATGGTAGTTAAGCTTGCCTCGAAACCCCTGCAGTACATCAACTCGCCGTATCTGCTGATGGTCGCCGCCTATTTCCTCGCCTGCCTGATGTCGCTGGCCGTGTCGTCAGCAACCGGCCTCGGCGTGCTGCTCATGGCCACGCTGTTCCCGGTCATGGTGAACGTCGGTATCAGCCGTGGTGCGGCAGCGGCAATTTGCGCGTCTCCGGCAGCGATTATTCTCTCCCCTACCTCTGGCGACGTTGTGCTGGCAGCCAAGGCTGCGGAGATGTCACTCATCGACTTCGCCTTTAAAACCACGCTGCCGATCTCGATTGTTGCCATTGTAGGGATGGGCATCGCGCATTTCTTCTGGCAGCGCTATCTCGATAAGAAAGAAAACATCAGCCATGAAATGATGGACGTGAGTGAAATCACTACGACCGCTCCCGCGTTCTACGCCATCCTGCCGTTCACGCCGATTATCGGGGTACTGATTTTTGACGGCAAATGGGGTCCGCAGCTGCACATCATCACCATTCTGGTCATCTGTATGCTGCTGGCCGCCGTGCTGGAATTTGTGCGCGGCTTTAACACGCAAAAAGTGTTCACGGGTCTGGAAGTGGCGTACCGCGGGATGGCGGATGCCTTCGCTGGCGTGGTGATGCTGCTGGTGGCAGCAGGCGTCTTTGCTCAGGGTCTGAGCACGATCGGCTTTATCCAGAGTCTGATCTCCATTGCCACCTCGTTCGGCTCGGCCAGTATTATCCTGATGCTGGTTCTGGTGGTGCTCACCATGCTCGCGGCCATGACCACCGGCTCCGGTAATGCGCCGTTCTACGCATTCGTTGAGATGATCCCAAAACTGGCCCACTCCTCCGGTATTAACCCGGCGTACCTCTCCATTCCCATGCTGCAGGCCTCAAACCTGGGTCGTACCATTTCGCCGGTATCGGGTGTGGTCGTCGCCGTTGCCGGGATGGCGAAAATCTCGCCATTCGAAGTGGTAAAACGCACCTCAGTGCCGGTTCTTGTTGGGCTGATTATCGTGATTATCGCCACGGAAGTGCTGGTTCCCGGCGCAGCCTAAGCTAAATTACTGATATCCAAAAAGCGCCTGCGGGCGCTTTTTGTGCTTTAATAACCTCCAGAAATTAATCGTGCTCATTCGATCAGGAAATCATATGTTCAGGAAGGATATCGTTATCCCATCCGGCGCCATGGCGCTTGCACTCTGTGTCTTCTCCGCCCAGGCCGAACCGCTCAAGGCAACGCAGTATGGCGATTTCGATCGCTATGTTCTGGCGCTGTCCTGGCAAACCGGTTTTTGTCAGAGCATGGTCGAGCGCAACCGCAATGAACCTGACGAGTGTCGGCTGCAAAAAGAGGCCGAAAACAAAGCCGATTTTCTGACCGTGCACGGATTATGGCCAGGCCTGCCGAAGTCTATTGCCTCGCGCGGCGTGGATGAACGTCGGTGGATGCGCTTTGGCTGTGCCACGCGTCCCATCCCGAACATGCCGGAAGTGAAGGCCAGCCGCAAATGTGCCGCCGCCGAAACCGGGCTGTCGCTCTCCGGTGCCGCAAAGCTCAACGACGTGATGCCGGGCGCGGGGGGAAATTCCTGCCTGGAACGTTACGAATATGCCAAACATGGCGTGTGCTTTGGTTTTGATCCCGACGCCTATTTCGGCACGATGGTGCGAATGAATCAGGAAGTTAAAACCAGTGCGGTGGGCAAATTCCTCGCCGATAACTACGGAAAAACCGTCAGTCGTAGCGACTTTGACACTGCCGTAGCCAAAACCTGGGGCAAGGAAAACGTCAAAGCGTTCAAGCTAACCTGCAACGGCAATCCGGCGTATCTGACCGAGATGCAGATTTCGCTGAAGGCAGACACTATTAATAACCCGCTTTCAGCGACGTCGTTTGCACCGCAGCCACATCCGGGTAACTGCGGAAAACAGTTCGTGATTGATAAAGCCGGTTACTGACCCGCGCCCGGGCGTACCATATCAAACCGGTTTTCATCACTGATGCCATAGTAAGCCGTCGGCCCACCCGCACGCAGGATGGGCTGCGCTTTCGCCGTCTGGTATATCCCCTCTTCCAGCAGCGTTTCGGCAATATGAATACCGACCACTTCCCCCAACACCAGCCACGTATCCACCGGCGTACCGTCGGCTCCGGTCAGCTGAATACACTGCGACAGGCGGCACTCAAAGTTCACCGGGCTTTCTGCGACGCGGGGCGCATTAACCAGCTGGCTGGCCGCTGGCGTTAACCCGGCAAAGCTAAATTCATCCCGATCGTGGGGAAGCATTGCAGAGGTTTGGTTCATGGCCTGGGCGAGGTCGCGCGTCGCCAGGTTCCAGACAAACTCTTTTGTCTCGGTAATATTACGCACGCTGTCCTTCCAGCCGTTGCTGGAAAAACCGATGATCGGCGGACGATAGTTAAAGCAGTTAAAGAAGCTATACGGTGCGAGATTCAGCTGACCGGCATTATCGCATGAGGAGATCCAGCCGATCGGACGTGGACCAATAATGGCGTTCAGCGGGTCATGCGGCAGGCCGTGTCCCTGAGACGGTTGGTAGAAATACATAGTTCTCTCTCGTTGGTGGGCAACGCCCGGGTTCAGGACGTTCAGCGTAACGCAATCCGCCGGGAATGCAGACTGAATAAATTTCAGCGAAAATTCATATGGACCATGAATGTGACCTTCATCACTTCAAACTTGCGCGCTCAGCCAGTATCATCGGGAGAGTTAAACCCTCGCTGCCAGACGGCGAGGGTTTTCTTTTGGATTGGTTTCTGCGTGACACGCAGCATTAACGACATGGAGTAAAAATGTCCAGACCTACAATTATCATCAATGAGCTCGACGCAGAACGTATCGACAGGCTGTTAGAAAAAGCAGAGTTTGCCTCACTACCGGTGGCCGATGCCCTGAATGAAGAGCTTGACCGGGCGCAGATGTGCACCCCAGAGTCAATGCCGCATGACGTGGTCACCATGAACAGCCAGGTAAAATTCCGCAACCTGACCACCGGTGAAGAGCTAACCCGCACGCTGGTTTACCCGTCGCAGATGACGGACAGCAGCGCACAGCTTTCTGTCCTTGCTCCCGTGGGTGCCGCACTGCTGGGGCTGCGCACGGGCGATACAATCCACTGGGAATTGCCGGGCGGCACCTCTACCCATCTGGAAGTGCTGGCGTTGCTTTACCAGCCAGAAGCCGCGGGCGATTACCTGCGTTAACCTCTTCTGAACAAGCGCCCCCGCTTTGCACAGAGGATGCAGCCGCATCCTCTTTCCGCAAATTCACCCCATTTTCCTATATCGCGCGAAAAGGCCTTAATCCACGCTTAATCTGTTTTGGTGCCGCGGGGACGGTCATGAGTGAAATACTGGCTATCACTCTCATTTTTTTGATTTTTGTGGCGATTATTGTCACGGCCGTACTCTACCTTGAACGCCACTGGTAAGCGGGTTTTCTCACGCAACGCCTCCCGGGAAAGCATTGACCAGGCCCTTCACTTTTTGCTCTGCGGCCTCGGGCGTTTCTGCGCCAGGCACCAGAATGACCTTTCGGCACTCCTCCTCCCGTTTTTCGAAAATCTTATAGGCGCGTTCCGCATCCGCAAGGGGGAGATAATGGGTCACGATCTCTTCCGGGGTAAGCAGCCCTTTTTCTATAAGCGGTAGCAGCTCACCCAGCCAGGCGTGGACGTGCGTCTGGCCCATCTTAAACGTCAGCCCCTTATCAAAGGCATCGCCAAACAGGAAGCCATGAATAAACCCGGCATACACGCCGGGTACGCTGACCACCCCGCCGCGCCGCACGGCAGCAATGCACTGACGCAACGCTTTGCCGCTGCTGCCTTCAATTTTCAGGTTGCTGAGGATCGTTTCCGTGGTACTGCCTTTCGCTTCGAACCCTACCGCATCGATCACGGCATCAACGCCGCGCTGGCCTGCAGTCTGCCCGATGATTTTTTCCGCTGCGTCGTCGTCATCATCAAAGTTGATAGGAATCGCCCCGTAACGCGCCTCGGCAAATTGCAGCCGATACGGGTGGTGATCGATAACAAAGATTTGCTCAGCCCCTAACAGCCGCGCGCAGGCAATGGTCAGTAGCCCCACCGGCCCGGCGCCGAAAACGGCTACGCTTGAGCCTTTTTGAATCTGCGCATTTTTTGCCGCCTGCCAGGCAGTAGGCAAAATATCGGACAGGAACAGCGCCTTATCGTCAGAAAGAAGCTGCGGGACCTTAAACGGTCCGACGTTACCTTTTGGCACGCGAACGTATTCCGCCTGTCCCCCCGGCACGCCGCCGTAGAGATGGCTATAGCCAAACAGCGCGGCCGGCGCGGGGATTTGCTTTTTATTCAGCGCCGCGCCCTGCCCGGCGTTGGTATTTTCACAGGCCGCGTACTGCTGCAGGCGGCAAAAAAAACAGTCCCCGCAGGCGATGACAAAGGGGATCACCACGCGATCGCCTTTTTGCAAATTCTTCACCTCGGCACCGCACTCAACAATTTCTCCCATAAACTCATGGCCAAAAATGTCGCCGTGCTGCACCTTCGGGATCTTCCCGCGATAGAGATGCAAATCGGAGCCGCAGATAGCCGTGGCCGTGACGCGCAGAATGATATCGTCGGGCTGTTCAATGATGGGGTCAGGGACATTCTCGACGCGAACATGGTGCGGACCGTGATACGTAAGTGCTTTCATGCGACCTCCGAAAGGTTCCAGGTAAGTGTATAAGGGTAGCTACCCCTGAAGGCCTGCCCGGGAATACGGGTCTTTTGAGATTTATCCTGGCAAGATAAGAAAACTGCCGGGGCGCTTACAGAAACCATTTGTATTTTGTGGTTGAATGAGTTCAGCGTTTATAAACAAGGAGAAACGGGTATGTATCAGAGAATCATTATGCCGGTTGATGTTTTTGAGATGGAGCTGAGCGACAAGGCCGTACGCCATGCGGAGTTCCTGGCGCAACAGGACGGCGTCATCCATCTATTGCACGTGCTGCCGGGTTCCGCCAGCCTGAGCCTTCACCGCTTTGCCGCCGACGTGCGTCGCTTCGAGGAGCATTTGCAACACGAAGCGGAAACGCGCCTGCAAACCATGGTCAGCCATTTCAGCATCGACCCTTCGCGCATTAAAACGCACGTCAGGTTTGGCAGCGTACGCGATGCGGTAAATGAACTGGCGAACGAGCTGAAAGCAGACGTGGTGGTCATCGGTTCGCGCAACCCTTCCATTACCACGCATCTGCTGGGATCTAACGCCTCCAGCGTGATCCGCCACACCCACATACCGGTGATGGTCGTAAGATAAAAAAGAGGCCACCTTTCGGTGGCCTCTCGCTATTGCAGGTGTCGTCTTACTTTCTTTTATTATGCGGTTTTGGTGCGGATCAGATAGTCAAACGAACTCAGAGATGCCTTCGCACCTTCGCCAGTGGCAATGATGATCTGTTTGTACGGCACGGTGGTACAGTCGCCGGCGGCAAATACGCCCTTCACGCTGGTCTCGCATTTCGCATCGATGATGATTTCGCCCATGCGGTTGCGCTCAATCGCCCCTTCCAGCCAGGTGGTGTTTGGCAGCAGACCAATCTGCACGAAGATCCCTGAAAGCTGAACGCTGTGAACGTCGCCACTCACGCGGTCGCGGTATTCCAGACCCGTCACTTTGCTGCCGTCGCCCTTCACTTCCGTGGTCTGCGCGTTCAGTACGATGTCGACGTTTTTCAGGCTGCGCACTTTATCCTGCAGAACCTGGTCGGCCTTCATCTCTGGTGCGAACTCCAGCAGGGTCACGTGTTCAACGATACCCGCGAGGTCGATAGCCGCTTCCACACCGGAATTACCGCCGCCGATCACCGCCACGCGCTTACCTTTGAACAGCGGGCCGTCGCAGTGCGGACAGTAGGTCACGCCTTTGGTGCGGTACTGGTCTTCACCCGGGACGTTCATGTTGCGCCATTTCGCGCCGGTGGCAATGATAATGCTGCGCGCTTTCAGCACCGCGCCGGAGGCGGTTTCAATCTGGTGTAATCCACCCTCGACCGCTGCCGGTACCAGCCTGCTGGCGCTCTGGCTGTCGATCACGTCCACGTCGTAATCGCTGACGTGCGCTTTCAGCGCGCCGGCCAGCTTCTGGCCTTCGGTTTTCGGCACGGAAATGTAGTTTTCGATATCCACGGTATCGAGTACCTGGCCGCCAAAACGTTCGCCCATCAGGCCGGTGCGGATCCCTTTACGCGCGGAGTAAACCGCTGCCGCCGCACCCGCAGGGCCGGAACCGACAATCAGGACATCATACGCATCACGCTTGTTCAGCTCTTCTGCGGCACGTTTTTCAGCGCCGGTGTCCACTTTGGCCACGATTTCCGTCAGGGTCATACGGCCCTGGCCAAACTCTTTGCCGTTCATGTAGACCGCCGGAACGCCCATCACGTTGCGATCGGTGATTTCATTCTGGAAGGTTCCACCGTCAATTGCCGTGTGTTTGATGCGCGGGTTCAGCACCGACATCAGGTTCAGCGCCTGCACCACGTCCGGGCAGTTGTGGCAGGAGAGTGAATAATAGGTTTCAAACTCAAAATCGCCGTCGATATCGCGGATCTGCTCCAGCAGCGCCTGGGCCTCTTTCGACGGATGGCCGCCGGTCCAGAGCAGCGCCAGCACCAGCGAGGTAAATTCGTGTCCCAGCGGCGAACCGGCAAAGCGCGGTCCCTGGTCAGAGCCTGGGTTAGTTATCAGGAAAGAAGGCTTACGAACAGCCAGCGAGTTATCTTCCTTGAACGTCACTTTCGGCGACAGTTCGGCGATCTCCGCCAGCAGTTCCTTGATCTCTGCCGATTTCGCGCTGTCGTCCAGCGTGGCAATCAGCTCAACGGGTTTGGTCAGTTTCTCAAGGTATGCCTTGAGCTGGGTTTTCATGTTTGTGTCGAGCATTGTTCTTCCCTCTCTTAAAACGTCATCATGCAAGCTGCCTTTAGCGGGCGGCCTGAATGCAACTTGCATCATGGTGCTGGAATGAAATGGGCGCGGGGGCGCCCATTGATTGCCGGGTGGCACGTCGTTTACCCGGCCTACAATACTGTAGGCCTGTGCAAGCGCAGCGCCGCCAGGCTTTACAGACTTAGATCTTACCGACCAGGTCCAGGGATGGAGCCAGCGTCGCTTCGCCTTCTTTCCATTTTGCCGGGCACACTTCGCCTGGGTGAGACGCTACGTACTGAGCGGCTTTCACCTTACGCAGCAGGTCAGAAGCATCACGGCCGATACCTTCAGCGGTAACTTCGATAGCCTGGATAATGCCCTGCGGGTCAACGACGAAGGTCGCGCGGTCTGCCAGGCCTTCATCTTCACGCATGTTGTCGAAGTTACGGGTCAGGGCGCCAGTCGGGTCACCGATCATCGCGTATTTGATTTTGGCGATGGTTTCAGAGCTGCTGTGCCATGCTTTGTGCGTGAAGTGGGTATCGGTAGACACAGAGTAAACGTCTACGCCCAGCTTCTGCAGTTCGTCGTAGTGGTCTGCCACGTCACCCAGTTCAGTCGGGCAAACGAAGGTGAAGTCAGCAGGATAGAAGAAGAACACGCTCCAGCGGCCTTCGGTATCTTTCTCAGTGACTTCAATGAACTCACCGTTTTTGAACGCCTGGTTTTTGAAAGGTTTAATTTTGGTATTAATCAAAGACATCTGTACTTCCTCCGTGTTTTCGTTGAGATGTAAGGTAACCAACTTTGCTCATCGGGGCTAATGCGTATGCTTTATCAAATCAATCAGCCAAACCTTACAACCTGAACAAGACAACGTGGTGAACTGAATAAACAAAAGCCCGAAAGTAAAAAGGCCGCCCTGGTGGGCGGCCCTGATACCTGAACTTTCCACAGGAACTTTCAGTGCCGATAATGCTACCGGCGTTGCGTTGCGCTCTACTTACCTTTATATCAAGGCCGTAACAGCCTCCTGATTACAACACCCGTGCCGGCGCAGGGCAATGGACGCAAGGGGCAATCTTATCTATGGCTGTGATAGGTTTTACCAAACGGTGCAGGTTGCGGAGTCGTCATCGCAACCGTAGATTAAATAAAAACGAGTGATGATTTCCTGTCGATATATAATTCACACTACTTTTATTCAATTTTATTTTCTCTTTTAAAGATAAAAATATCTTAATGATTATTGAAGTTCTATTTCATTAATCTATGTTCGTGATATATTAAGTTGGTTTTCAATAACAATTAAGTTAGTTAACTATCATGGATGGTAAATAGTTAACTTAGTTCTATAGTTATCAGTGATGTGATAACGCACCGCAGCGCACTCAGGATGAAACATGGCAAATCTTTACGACCTCAAAAAATTCGATCTCAACCTGCTGGTCATATTCGAATGTATCTACCAGCACCTGAGCATCAGTAAGGCAGCAGAAACGCTCTACATTACACCGTCGGCGGTCAGTCAATCTTTGCAGCGGCTGCGTAACCAGCTCAGCGACCCCCTCTTTATCCGTTCGGGAAAAGGCATTACCCCCACCACGGTGGGGGTCAATCTTCATCATCATCTTGAGCAAAACCTCAATCAGCTTGAGCAGACGATTAACATCATGAATGCGTCTGCGCTACAGAAGAATTTTGTCGTTTACAGCCCGCAGATCCTGACGACGGAAAATTTGCTTTCACCGCTTAAGCTATTGATGAGAAATCATAATTATCAGATAGAACTTCACGATATGCTGCTGACGGCTAATTCCGCCGAAGACCTGCTGGCGTACCGTAAAGCGGATCTTATTTTCTCTATGGCGCCGGTTAACAACCGTTCTATGATTTGTGTCCCATACGCGACCTATTCCATGCTGCTGGTATGCAGTCAGGATCATCCGCGCATGAAGGAGACGGCCACAATGGAGGAGCTGCAGGAGGAGAAATTTACGATATTCCTCAGCGATGAACCCGGCGTGAAGAACTATCAGTCTATGGCGGCAAAAGTGCACGCAGAAAAAAACATCGGTTTTCGCTGTGACTCCATATTCACCATTCTCGCCATGATCAGCGCCTCACATTTAATCGGCTATGTGCCAGAAGTCCTGTATGAAAAATACAAAGATGTGCTGAGATTAAAAAAATTAGATGCGCCTTTTACGCTTCCGCCTTTGGATGTATTTATGATCTATAACCGCTCTGCGCTTAACAGCTCGGTTTTCTCGACCTTTATTGAGCAAATTGCGGAAAAATAAAGATAAAGGGCTGTGTTTCTCTCAGCCCTGTTAGCCACGTTAAAAGATAACCCCCATTTATAGATAATAAAAACATTTTTCTTTTTCATTTACCTGCTCTTATTTTTCACTACTATTATCCTCTCTCTATTATTGACACCCATCCGGTATTTATATCCAGGGAGGAGTTTGGCTATGTCAATGTATAAGTATCCGCTTAATCAAAATGTGCTTGAGGCCGCGAAAGACCGCATTACATGGACGCTTGAGAATCTACCCAGGGTTTGTGTTTCATTTTCAGGCGGGAAGGATTCAACCATCATGCTGCATTTGACGGCCCGACAGGCCCGAAAAATGGGAAAGAAGATCCATCTGCTCTTTATCGACTGGGAAGTGCAGTTCACTTATACCATTCAGCACGTAAATAACATGATCGCGCAATACGCTGATGTCATCGAGCAATATTGGTGGGTTGCGCTACCGTTCACCACGCAAAATGGTCTTACGCAGTTTCACCCCGAATGGCAATGCTGGGAGCCAGGGAAGCAATGGGTGCGCCAGCCGCCCGCAGGCGCCATTACCAATCCTGATTACTTCGATTTCTACCAGCCTGGCATGACGTTTGAAGCCTTTGTTCGCGCGTTTTCAGAGTGGTTTGCCAAAAGCCGTCCGGCGGCCGTGATGGTCGGCATTCGCGCCGATGAATCCTACAATCGTTTTTTGACTATCGCTAACGCGCGTAAGCGCCGCTTTGCCGATGACAAGCCCTGGACCAGCGTCGCCCCGGGCGGCCACGCCTGGTACATCTATCCGCTTTACGACTGGAAAACCGCCGATATCTGGACATGGTTTGCTAAAACGGGTGGATGTTACAACCCCCTTTACGACCTGATGTTCCAGGCAGGCGTTCCACCGCGCTATATGCGCATCTGTGAGCCCTTTGGCCCGGAACAGCGTCAGGGATTATGGCTCTATCATGTTGTCGAGCCCGAACGCTGGGCGGCGATGTGCGAGCGGGTAAGTGGCGTGCACAGCGGGGGAGTTTACGCGGGCCAGGACAATCACTTTTATGGCCACCGTAAAATCCTTAAACCCGACGCGCTCAGCTGGCGCGAGTACGCCATGCTGCTGCTCGACAGCATGCCGCAGACCACGGCGGAGCATTACCGCAATAAAATCGCGATCTATTTGCACTGGTATCAGAAGAGAGGCATGGCCGATATTCCCGACACCCAGGAGGGCGATATTGGGGCAAAAGATATTCCGTCCTGGCGACGCGTGTGCAAGGTATTACTCAATAATGACTACTGGTGTCGTGCCCTTTCATTCAGTCCTAACAAACCAAAGCACTATCAACGCTACAGCGAACGGATAAAGTCAAAACGCAAGGAATGGGGGATCTTATGCAGCAACGATTGATTAAAGAAATGGCGCGCTATCTTCAGTCTCTTCCCGAAGACAAACGCATTGAAGCCATCAACGCCTTTCGCCAGGCCATCCATGAAAACAGCCCTTTTCGCGAGCAGCCCGTCGACTGCGTGCTGTGGATCAAACAGGACGAGATTACCGCTAACGATTACAACCCGAATAACGTCGCACCGCCGGAAAAACGGTTGCTCTGTAAATCGCTGGAGATGGACGGCTTCACGCAGCCCATCGTGGTCACGGAAAGCGATGCTCGGCATTATGAAATCGTCGACGGCTTTCATCGCCACGAAATTGGTTCAAACCGGGCGGTATTAAAGCGCCAGCTGAAAGGCTACCTGCCGGTCACCTGCCTGCGTAAAGCGCGGCAGAAAAAAGGCGACCGGATGGCGGCGACCATCCGCCATAACCGGGCGCGAGGTCGACACCAGATTAACGCGATGTCCGATATCGTCCGCGAGCTGGTTCAGCTTGGCTGGGATGACGAGAAAATCGGCAAGGAGCTGGGCATGGACCAGGACGAGGTTCTGCGGCTCAAGCAAATCAACGGTCTGCTGGAACTCTTTGCAGACCGTCGTTACTCCGAAGCCTGGACGGTGAAATAATCAGAGCGTGTTAAGACGCTCTGCCGCCGCCAGCAGCGTCGATTCCTGTTTCGCAAAGCAGAGGCGAATCAGCTTATGCGGGAAGGGATCGGCGCAAAAGACGGATAGCGGGATCGCCGCAACGCCCACCTCTTTGGTCAACCACTGGCAGAAGCTGACGTCATCCAGATCGGAAATGGCGCTGTAGTCTGCCAGCAGGAAGTAGGTCCCTTCCGAAGGCAAAATCTCCAGACGGCTTTGACTCAGCGCAGACACAAACAGGTCTCGTCTTTCACGGTAGAAACGCGGCAGCTCGCGATAGTGCTCAGGTTCCGCACGCAGCATGTCCGCCAGCGCCAGCTGTGCCGGCGTATTCACGGCAAAGGTCAGGTACTGGTGCACTTTGCGCAGCTCCGCGCTAATGGCGGCCGGCGCCACGCTATAGCCCACTTTCCAGCCGGTCATATGGTAAGTCTTACCGAATGACGACACGGCAATTGCGCGCTCGCGAAGCTGCGGATGGGCCAGCACGCTGGCGTGCCCTTCCTCAGCAAAGCAGATGTGCTCGTACACTTCGTCGCTCAGAACATAAATTTCACGTTCGGCGATGGCCTGCCACAGCGCGGCGAAATCGGCTTTCTGCCATACCGTAGCGGACGGATTGTGCGGCGTGTTCAGGATCACCAGACGGGTTTTATCGCTCAGCAGCGCGGCAAACGCCTGCCAGTCAGGGCGGAAATGCGGCGGCTGGAGCGCCACGCGCTTCACCACGCCGCCGGAAAGTTCGATGGCAGGCGCGTAGCTGTCGTAGCTCGGATCAAAACAAATGACCTCATCGCCCGCACGCACCAGCGCGGTGATGGCGGCATACAGCGCTTCGGTTGCCCCGGCCGTCACCGTGATGTCGGTGTTCGCATCGGGCTTATGGCCATAGAGCTCCGCCGTTTTGTCCGCAATGGCTTCCCGCAGCGCCTGCACGCCGGTCATCGGCGCATACTGATTGGCCCCTTGGGCAACGTGGTACGCCAGGCGCTCCTGCAGATATGACGGCCCGTCAAAATCCGGGAACCCCTGCGAGAGGTTAATCGCATTGTGCTGCTGCGCCAGGGCGCTCATCTGCGTAAAGATGGTCGTACCGAGATTAGGAAGTTTGCTCTGCGGAATCAATGCGTTATTGCTCATTGTGCTGTGCCTGCTTGTAATACTTGTGTTGCTGCCACTATAACACGATGTTAGTCTTTGGCAATCAAGACGCTTAGACGTCTAAACAATATGAATATTCCTGGCCGAGAGGGTAAAAGGAAAATGACAGACAACCTGCAACTCACGCATCTGGTCGACGCCTGCCGCTGGATTGGCGCCAAAGGCTGGGCTCCCGCCACCGGCGGCAACATGTCGGTGCGTCAGGACGAACGCCTATGCTGGCTCAGCGAATCCGGCAAAGACAAAGGCAGCCTGACAACGGACGATTTTCTGCAGGTCGAGATCGCCACCAACCGCGCGCCGTCTGGCCGCAGGCCCTCGGCGGAGACCGGGCTGCACACCCTTATCTATCGTCTGTTCCCGGAGGCCAACGCCGTCCTGCACGTTCACACGGTGAACGCGACGGTGTTATCGCGTCTGGTGAAAGAGGCCGAACTGAACATCAGCGGCTTCGAGATGCAAAAATCCCTCACCGGGCAGACCACGCATCAGGATACGGTGGCAATCCCGGTGTTTGATAACGACCAGGATATTGACGCCCTCGCCTCGCGAATCGCCCATTACGCGCAGGAACGGCCGCTTAATTATGGTTTTCTTCTGCGCGGTCATGGCTTAACCTGCTGGGGACGCGATGTGGCCGAAGCCCGCCGTCATCTGGAAGGACTAGAATTCCTATTTGAATGCGAAATGCGTTTACGACAACTGGAGAGAGTATGATTCGCGCCATTGTGACGGATATTGAAGGGACCACCAGCGATATCCGTTTTGTCCACGATGTTTTGTTCCCCTACGCGCGTGAGCGGCTGGCGGCGTTCGTGACCGCCCAGCAGTACGCCGAGCCGGTCAAATCCATTCTGGACAACCTGCGTGATGAAATTGACGCTCCGCACGCCAGCGTCAGCGACCTTATCACTACGCTGTTCACCTTTATGGATGAAGACCGTAAGTCGACGGCGCTGAAGGCCCTTCAGGGAATTATCTGGCAGGACGGCTACGTCAACGGCGACTTTACCGGCCACCTCTACCCGGACGTGCTGCCTGCGCTTGAAAAATGGAAAGCCCAAGGCATTGATCTCTATGTTTATTCCTCAGGCTCCGTTGCTGCGCAGAAACTGTTATTTGGCTACAGCGACGAAGGTGATATTACTCATCTGTTCAGCGGCTATTTTGATACCCACATCGGCGCCAAGCGCGAAGTGCAGTCTTATCAGAACATTGCGGCGCAAACGGGCATTGCCCCGTCGCAGATCCTGTTCCTGTCGGATATTCATCAGGAGTTGGACGCGGCTGAACAGGCAGGTTTTCGCACCCTGCAGCTGATTCGCGGTGATGATGACGGTGCAAGCCACCACCATCAGATCCACCAGTTTGACGAGATTAATCCGGAGCAGATCCCTTCATGAGCGCACTAACGATTTACTCTGATAAAGACGCCAGCAAGCATCAGTGGCACAGCACCGACGCGGACGAAATTGCCCAACAGCTCAACGCCAAAGGCGTGCGTTTTGAACGCTGGGCGGCCGATCGGGATTTAGGCCAGGATCCTGCGCCTGAGGTGGTGATCGAAGCCTATCAGCATGCGATCGATAAGCTGGTGGCGGAAAAAGGGTACCAGAGCTGGGACGTGATCAGCCTTCGCGCCGACAACCCGCAGAAAGACGCGCTGCGCGCGAAGTTCCTGAACGAGCACACTCACGGCGAAGATGAAGTACGCTTCTTTGTTGAAGGCGCCGGGCTATTCTGCCTGCACATTGGTGATGAGGTGTATCAGGTGCTGTGCGAGAAAAACGACCTGATTTCCGTGCCGGCGGGCACGCCACACTGGTTTGATATGGGTTCAGAGCCAAACTTTACCGCTATCCGTATTTTCGACAACCCCGAAGGCTGGGTGGCCCAGTTCACCGGCGATGCGATCGCGGATGCGTATCCGCGATTGGCATAATCTTTTCTCCCTCTCCCTGTGGGAGAGGGCTGGGGTGAGGGCATCAGGCCGCTCGATCTTCAACGCTTCAATCCCTTCACATACCCCACCAGCTGATCCAGTACAATGCCCCAACCTTCGTGGAAGCCCATCTGTTCATGCTGCTCGCGGATGTCCCTGGTCGGATGGCGCGCTATCGCCGTATAGCGGGTTTTCCCCTCCCCGACGTCTTCCAGCAATAAAATCGCCGTCATAAACGGCTTCTCGGCCGGTTTCCAGCCTTCGGTATAGCCGTCGGTAAAGACCAGCTTTTTGCCGGGATCGATTTCCAGGAAGACACCGCGGTTATCCATACGCTGACCGTCCACCTCAAACACGGTGTTGAACCGCCCGCCCACGCGGAGATCGAGATCGCACTCGGTCACCTTATGGGGTGCAGGAATGAAGAAATTTTTGATATGTTCCGGCGTAGTCCAGCAAAGCCACAGCAGGTCGCGCGGGGCATCCACCACGCGCTCCAGTTTTAAGTCAGTTTCAGGATCGAGCGTCACGATATTGTCCTCTTAAGGGAACCCCTTAAAGGATAGCCGGACTCAGGCGAATTTCCCGTTTGCCACCGCTTCCGGCGTGACCACACCCGTATCCAGTACCCAGCCACTAATCAGCGAGGCAGGCGTAACGTCAAAGGCCGGGTTATAGACCTGGGCGTTTTCTGGCGCCCACTGCACCGCGCCAAAGCTCCCCGCCACGCCCGTGACTTCGCTGGCGGCACGCTGCTCGATGGGGATCGCATCCCCGTTCGGGCAGGCCGGGTCGAGCGTGGTATGCGGCGCGGCGACGTAGAACGGAATACCGTGGAATTTCGCCAGCACCGCCAGCGAGTAGGTACCAATTTTATTTGCCACATCGCCGTTGGCGGCGATACGGTCTGCCCCGACCCACACCGCGTCGACCTGCCCTTTCGCCATCAGGCTGGCGGCCATGGAATCGGTGATGAGCTGATACGGCACGCCCAGCTCGCCGAGTTCCCATGCGGTAAGCCTGCCTCCCTGCAGCAGCGGACGGGTTTCATCGACCCAGACGCTGCTAACGTTACCTTCCTGATGCGCACGGGCAATGACGCCGAGCGCGGTGCCGACGCCCGCGGTTGCCAGCCCGCCGGTATTGCAGTGGGTCAGCAGGCGGCTGTCGGGTTTGACCAGCGCGCTACCGGCTTTCGCAATCGCGTCGCAGAGCTGCTTATCTTCGTCAATCAGGCGCAGCGCCTCAGCCACCAGCGCCGGCACAAACTCTTCCTGCCACAGCGCCAGCTTTATGCGGTCAAGGTTGTTCATCAGGTTCACGGCCGTGGGGCGCGACGCGCGCAGGGTATCCAGCGCCACGGTCAGCTCGTCGCGGCTTTTACCGTTTTCCGCCAGCAGCGCCAGCAGCAGGCTTGCAGAGAGACCAATCAGCGGCGCGCCGCGCACCCGCAGGGCGTGAATATGCCCCACCAGCGCCTCTACCGTAGAGGCGTCCAGCCAGCGTTTCTCCTGCGGAAGGGCCTGCTGGTCGAGAATAAAGAGCTGATTATCCGTCACCCGCAGGCTGGTCGTCTGTAATGTCTGCATGTCGTTAATTCCCTGTTGCGTTGTTGTAGCACATTGTGTCAGGATGAAATCCAGATGTATAGACGTCTACATGTCTTTATTAGCAAACCGTGAGGATCAGGCCATGTCGCAATACCGTACCTTTACCGCCCAGGACGCCGTGGAGTATGCCAGGCAGTTTGGCGGCCTTGACGATCCTTCATCGCTGGTCGAGGCGCAGGAGGTGGGCGACGGTAACCTCAATCTGGTGTTTAAAATATTCGACAGCGCGGGCGTGAGCCGCATTATCGTCAAGCAGGCGCTGCCCTATGTACGCTGCGTCGGCGAGTCCTGGCCGTTAACGCTGGATCGGGCCCGCCTGGAGGCGCAAACCCTGGTCGAGCACTACCGGCACAGCCCGCAGCACACCGTAAAAATTCACCACTTTGACCCGGAACTGGCGGTAATGGTGATGGAAGATCTCTCCAGCCACCTGATCTGGCGCGGCGAGCTGATTAAAAACAATCACTACCCGCAGGCCGCGCGCCAGCTGGGAGAATACCTCGCGCACGCGCTGTTCCACACCAGCGATTTCTACCTGCACCCGCACGAGAAAAAAGCGCAGGTGGCGAAATTCATTAATCCGGAGATGTGCGAGATCACCGAAGATCTGTTCTTTAACGATCCGTACCAGATCCACGAGCGCAACAGCTACCCGGCCGAGCTCGAAAACGATGTTGCCGCCCTGCGCGACGACGCCCAGCTGAAGATTGCCGTGGCCTCCCTGAAGCATCGCTTCTTCTCGCACGCCGAAGCGCTCCTGCACGGCGATATTCACAGCGGGTCAATTTTCGTGGCGGAAGGCAGCCTGAAGGCCATCGACGCCGAGTTCGGCTACTTCGGCCCGATTGGCTTTGACGTAGGCACCGCCATCGGCAACCTGCTGCTCAATTTCTGCGGCCTGCCGGGGCATCTGGGCATTCGCGATGCCGCTGCCGCACGCGAGCAGCGCCTGAGCGATATTCAGGAACTGTGGAATACCTTCGCGGAACGCTTCCAGGCGCTGGCAAACGAGAAAACGCGCGATGCGGCGCTGGGCGCTCCGGGCTATGCCTCCGCGTTTCTGAAAAAAGTCTGGCATGATGCCATCGGCTTCTGCGGCACCGAGCTGATTCGCCGCAGCGTGGGGCTTTCTCACGTGGCGGATATCGACACCATTACGGACGACGCCATGCGCCACGAATGCCTGCGCCACGCTATTACGCTCGGCAAGGCGCTGATTGTCATTGCCGACCGAATCGACAGCGCGGAAGAGCTGGTGGCAAGGGTGCGTCAGTACAGTTGAGTGCCGGCTTTGTGCCCGGTGGCGCTGCGCTTACCGGGCCTACGATTCGAATGTAGGCCGGGTAAGGCGTAGCCGCCACCCGGCAAAAACTCACCCCAGATACTCAATGACCGACAACCCGCCGTTATAATCCGTGCTGTAAATAATTCCCTGCGCATCCACAAACACGTCGCACGACTGAATCACCTGCGGGCGATTGGGCCGCGTGTCCATCATTCTCTCAGGCGCGGCGGGCACCAGCGCGCCGGTTTCCACAGGACGATACGGATTGGAAATGTCGTACGCGCGCACGCCTGCATTCTGGTACGTGGCAAAAATCAGCGTTGAGCTGACAAAGCTACCCGGCCGGTTCTCATGCAGGTTATGCGGCCCGAAATGCGCCCCTTTCGCCACGTAGTCGATTTCATCCGGCTGCGGGAAGGTAGAAATACTCACCGGGTTCGCCGGCTCGCGGATATCAAACAGCCAGATCAGCTTTTCGCCGTCTTCCTGGTTATCCAGCACCGCTTCGTCCAGCACCACCAGCAGGGAGCGGTCCGGCAGCGGCAGCGCGGTGTGCGTCCCGCCGCCAAACGGCGGGCTCCAGTTGCGATGGCTAATCAGCTTCGGCTGCGCGCGGTCTTTCACGTCCAGCAGCGTCAGCCCGCCGTCGCGCCAGCTCCCGTAGGCGGTATCCCCGGCGATAATCGCATGGTGCAGCGCGTAGCGTTTCCCTTCCGGCCAGTCCGGCTGCTCGCCTTCGGCCTGGTTCATGCCCGGCAGCCACCAGCGCCCCGCCACTTCGGGCTTACGCGGATCGGCCAGGTCGATGGTCAGGAAGATGTAGTCGGTAAAACCGTCGATCAGCGCCGAGACGTACGCCCAGCGCCCGCCGACGTACCATATGCGGTGAATACCAATGCCGCTCAGCGACAGAAAGCCGATTTCGCGCGGCTTATCCGGCGTGGAGATATCAAACACCCGCAAGCCCGCGCTCCAGCCTTTGCCCTGCACGTCGCTGACGGTCTCCCCTACCTGGCGGGTGTAGTAGACCTTCTCGTCGGCAAAGCGGGCATCGGCAAAAAGATCCCGGGCGTTGATTACCAGCAGCAGGTCGTCATGCGCCTGCAGGTGCACGTTCCAGGTGCCGGGCGGCGCGGGCACGTAGCCCGCCGCTTTCGGATTCTTCGGGTCTCGCACGTCGACAATCGAAAAGCCCTGCGACACCATATGGCCGATATAGGCAAAACCGCGATGCACCATCAGCTGCACGCCGTCCGGACGACCGCCCTGGTCGCTATGGCCAATCAGCTGCATATTGCGGCTGTATTCGGGGGTGGGTAACTGAGACACCTTATACTCCTTTCGCCGGGTGGCGGCTGCGCCTTACCCGGCCTACCAAACCGTAGGCCCGGTAAGCGCAGCGCCACCGGGCATTATTTTGACCTGGCTTCCAGCGTCGCAAACCACGGGGCGATAAAATCTTCCGTCTGGCCCCAGCCCGGAATGATTTTCCCCAGCGACGCTACGTTCACCGCGCCCGGCTGGGCGGTCAGCAGCGCCTGCGGGATCGCGGCCGCTTTGAAGTCATAGGTTGCCGGCGTGGCTTCCCCGGCAATCTTGTTCGCCACCAGACGCACGTTGGTCGCCCCAATCAGCTTCGGATCCACCGCCACGCTCACCTTCCACGGGCTGCCCGGCTCGCGCATCAGCTGCAGATCCTGGTTGGAGATGTCAATGCTGTAGAGTTTGATCTCGGTGCGGCCGTTCTCTTTCAGCGCCTTATAGGCCCCCTGGCTGAAGGCATCCCAGGTGCCCCAGATGGCGTCAATTTTGCCTTTCGGGTATTTCGCCAGGATCGCGCCCACCTTGTTGGCGGTATCGCCCTGCACGTCAGACGATACCGCGCCGATAGACTCCAGCTCTTTGATGTCCGGATACTGCTTTTGCAGCTCTTTATACGCGGTCTGACGACGCTCCATTGGCGGGAAGCCGGCCACCCACAGCTTGACGATATTGGCTTTGCCGTTGAAATCTTTCGCCAGCTGGCCGAAAGAGAGGTTGGTCAGGGAGGCATCGTCCTGCTGGGTCACGGTCACGCCCGGGATCTCACCGTTAACGGCGGTATCAAATACCGCGACTTTTATCCCGGCATCCACCGCTTTCTTCACCAGCGCGGTGGAGTACGGATCGCGCCCCTGGGAGAGAATAATCCCGTCATATTTCTGGCTGATCGCCTGGTTCACGAAGTCCTGGAATTTGGCATCGTCCCCGTTGCTTAAAAAGGTGCTGACCTTAAAGCCGAGCTTCTTCCCTTCCTGAATTGCCCCGGCAATAAACTGCGTGGTGTTGTCGTCTGAGCCAAGGTTGCGGATCACCGCAATGCGGATCGGGCCGTCATGGTTCGCAATGGCGGCCGGAAGCGGCGCGGGCGTAGCCGCGAAGCCTGGCAGAGCCGTGAGCAACCCAAGTGCCACCAAAGAGAGTGCAATCTTTTTCATTTTTTATCCCGTTGTGTTGTCAGCGTTTTTGTATGTAGGTAATCGCCAGCGCTACCGCGAGCACCAGCCCTTTTATAATGTCCATGGCGTAATACGGGACGGAGAGCATCACCAGCCCGTTCGACAGCACGCCAAGAATGACCGCCCCGACAAGCGTCCCCAGCGCGTTAGGCTTGCCGGAACCGGCCAGTGAGAAGCCGATCCACGCCGCCGCCACCGCGTCCATCAGGTATCCGCCGCCCGCATTCACCTGCGACGAACCAATGCGCGACGCCAGCAAAATCCCGCCCAGGCCCGCCAGCAGAGAGGCAATCACGTAGGCCGCCACCTTGTAGCGCGTGGTCCGAATGCCGGAGAGGCGGGCGGCTTCCGGGTTGCCGCCAATGGCGTACATCCGACGACCGTGGGTCGTCAGCGATAGCCCAAGCTGGGCCAGAATCGTCACCACCAGCATGATGATGACGATGGTTGGCACCTGCCCCAGCAGGCTGAACGCCGCCGGAATAGTGCCTTCCGCCATGTCGCCGCTCGGCAGCACCATGTTTTCGGTAATCGACCCGCCGTAGCTGTAGGTCATCGCCACGCCCTGGATCACAAACAGGCTGGCAAGCGTCGCGAGCATGTCGGGAATACGCAGGATGACGATCAGAAAAGCGTTAAACAGCCCCACCAGCGTGCAGAGCGCGAGGGTGATCAGAATCGACTCGGTGGTGCCGAAGCCGTGCCAGACGAAAAGCGAGATCACCAGCGCGTTCGCCAGCGACGCCGTTGACCCCACGGAGAGATCGAACCCGCCGATGGTCAGGGAAATCGACACGCCAATCGATATCACCGTCACGATGGCAATCGAGCGCAGGATATTGATGATGTTGTTCGGGTCGAGGAAGTTGTCCGACGCCAGGCCAAAAACGGCCACCAGCGCGACGACGGTCAGCAACATGCCCCACTTGTAGAGAAAATCAAAAATCTGCTGACGGCCAGACGCCGCCGCGTTCACTGAAAGGGCCTTGCTCACGGCGCCGTTCCTCCGGTTGAATAATAAAGTAGTGTCTCTTCACGGGCCTCGGCCCCGGCGATTTCCGCCACGATGCGCCCGTCCCACAGCACGCAGATGCGGTCGCACAGCCCCACCAGCTCGGCAAATTCGCCGGAGGCGTAAATGACCCCTTTGCCCTCGCGCGCCAGGCCGTCAATCAGCTGGAACAGATCGGTTTTGGCCTTCACGTCCACGCCCTTGGTCGGCTCGTCGAATATCAGCACGCTGGCGTCATTGCGCAGCCATTTGCCGATGGCGACCTTCTGCTGGTTCCCCCCGGACAGACGGCGCAGCACCTGCCCCGGCCCGCGCGCCCGAACGCCAACGCGGGCTATTACCTCTTCCGCCCAGCGCCACGCCTGACGATGGCCGAACAGGCTCCAGCGCGAAAAGCTGTTATCGGCGCATACGGCAAGGTTCATGCTCACCGGCTCATCGATAAAGATCCCCTCTTTGCGCCGCTCCTCCGGCACCAGCGCCAGCCCGCGCAGCACGGAATCCGCCGGGTCACGCGGTTTCCAGGGCTGATGATTCAGCTCACCGCGCGCCACGCGGCTTCTGCTGGCGCCAAACAGCGCCTTGCAGAGCTCGGTTTTACCCGCGCCCGCCAGCCCGGCGATGCCGAGAATTTCACCTTTGCGCAGGTGCAGGGAAATATCTTTCAGCAGCGCGTCGTCGTACAGGCCCTCCACGCGCAGCAGCGTTTCGCCGCCGTGCGGCGGTCGTGCGGGCGGATAGATATCGCTCAGCACGTGGCCGAGCATCTTCTCGACGATGGCTTCGCCGCTGAGGTCCGCCATCGGGCCGGACTCAATCAGCTTGCCGTCGCGCAGCACCGTCAGGGTGTCGCAGATGGCCTTCAGCTCGTGAATGCGATGCGAGATAAACACCACCCCGATGCCCTGCTGCTTCAAGCGCCTTACCACGGCAAACAGGCGCTCACTCTCGTGCGCATCCAGCGGCGCGGTGGGTTCATCAAGAATCAAAAAACGGCAGTGGTGGGACAAGGCGCGTGCCAGCAAAATCTGCTGCTTTTCGGCCAGCGAACAGCTGTCGATGGAACGGCGTACGTCCAGAGAAACGTCCAACTGCGCCAGCGCCTGTCTCGCCTGCTGGCGAACGGTGCGCCAGTTGAAGCGGTGCCCCGGCTGCGCCAGCTGGTCGAGCATGATGTTCTCGGCGATGCTCAACCCCGGGATCAGCGCTACGTCCACCTCCTGCTGTACGAGGTGGATCCCCAGCCGTTTCGCGTCCAGCGGTTCGCGGATCGTCACCGGCTGGTTGTTAATGCTGATCTCACCCTCATAGTGGTTGTGCGTGCCGCACAGCACCGCCATCAGCGTTGATTTCCCCGCGCCGTTGGCACCGGTTAGCGCATGTACGGAGCCGCCGGTTAAGGTGAAATTCACGCGCGACAGCGCCTGAAAGCCGGAAAAGGCCAGGCTGATACCGCGCATCTCAAGGCGACTGGAAACCATCCGCGTAAATCCTTCATTACTCTTCTGATTTATCGAATTTTTCACAGCTCCGGTTGACTGACAACGACGGAAAAGGCATAAGATAAAGCGAAATATTATTAGCCATCCGGATGTCCAGACATAACATCGGGTTAGCGCTTCCAAAAAAAGGACACCTCCATGAGCAACACCGATATCCGCGTCGTCCCCGGCCCGGCGAACTATTTCTCCCATCCCGGAAGCCTTGCGCATCTGCATGACTTCTTTACCCCGGAACAGCTTTCCCGCGCGGTGTGGATTTACGGCGAGCGCGCTATCGAAGGCGCGCGCCCTTTCCTGCCGGAGAGCTTTAACGCGCCGGGCGCAAAGCACCTGCTGTTTAAGGGCCACTGCAGCGAGCGCGACGTCACTCACCTGGTGAACGAAGCCGGCAGCGGTGCGAGCGTGGTCATTGGCGTTGGCGGCGGCGCGGTGATGGATACGGTGAAAGCCGTGGCGCGTCGTTTAGGCGTGCCGTTCGTGGGTATCCCTACCGTCGCTGCCACCTGTGCGGCGTGGACGCCGCTCTCCGTCTGGTATAACGATGCCGGTCAGGCGCTGCAGTTTGAGATCTTCGACGACGCTAACTTCCTGGTGCTGGTGGAGCCGCAAATCATCCTCAACGCGCCGGCGGAGTATCTGCTGGCGGGGATTGGCGATACGCTGGCGAAGTGGTACGAAGCGGTGGTGCTCGCGCCGCAGCCTGAAAACCTGCCGCTGACCGTGCGTCTGGGCATCAACGGCGCGCTGGCGATCCGCGACGTGCTGCTGGAGCACAGCGAGGAAGCGCTGGCTGACCAGCAGCGCGGCGAACAAACCCAGGCGTTCAGGGACGTGGTGGATGCCATTATTGCCGGCGGCGGGATGGTCGGCGGGCTGGGCGAACGCTATACGCGCGTGGCGGCGGCGCATGCGGTGCATAACGGCTTAACCGTGCTGCCGCAGACGGAAAAATACCTCCACGGTACCAAGGTGGCCTACGGCATTCTGGTGCAAAGCGCCCTGCTCGGCCAGGACGACGTGCTGGGCCAGCTGGTCTCGGCGTATCGGCGTTTTAACCTGCCGACCACGCTTCGCGCGCTGGAGGTCGATATCCATAACCGCGATGAACTGGATAAGGTCATTGCCCACACCCTGCGCCCGGTCGAGTCGATTCATTATCTGCCGGTGACGTTAACGCCTGACGTTCTGCGCGCGGCGTTTGAGAAGGTAGAATACTTCAGCCGTTAACCGCCCCGACCGTCTATACCTAATGATGATTCTCACCACTCTCGCAACGAGGTCATCATGCAGATCGATTTAACAGGTAAGAAGGCGCTGGTTACCGGCGCCAGCCGCGGGTTGGGTCGCGCTATCGCGCTGTCGCTGGCGCGCGCCGGTGCCGACGTGGTTATTACGTATGAAAAATCTGCCGACAAAGCCCAGGCGGTTGCCGATGAAATTAAGGCGCTTGGGCGGCACGGTGAAGCGGTGCAGGCCGACAGCGCCAGCGCGCAGGCCATTCAGGATGCCGTCACCCATGCGGCGCGCTCCCTCGGCGGGCTGGACATTCTGGTCAACAACGCCGGGATCGCGCGCGGCGGCCCGCTGGAGTCCATGACGCTGGCGGACATTGACGCCCTTATCAACGTCAATATTCGTGGGGTGGTCATCGCCATTCAGGAAGCGCTGGTGCATATGTCCGACGGCGGGCGCATTATCAACATCGGCAGCTGTCTGGCTAACCGCGTGGCGCAGCCCGGCATTGCCGTCTACTCAATGACGAAGTCTGCCCTTAACTCCCTCACCCGTGGCCTGGCGCGCGATTTAGGTCCGCGCGGCATCACCGTTAACCTTGTTCACCCTGGACCGACAAACAGCGATATGAACCCGGAGGACGGGGAGCAGGCGGAAGCACAGCGCCAGATGATTGCCATCGGTCATTACGGCCAGCCAGAAGACGTTGCGGCGGCGGTGACGTTCCTGGCAAGCCCGGCCGCCGGGCAGATCTCCGGTACGGGGCTGGATGTAGACGGCGGGTTGAACGCCTGATCGCAGATATTATGCAAGCCTCTGTCGTTCGGCAGAGGCCTTTTCGAGCCGCTTCGACGGTTTGCGTTTTGCCCCTTTTTTCCGCTGTTTGTCGAGTCTACAGTCCCCCATAAGAAATTCGGAATTTATCTAATAGTCTTATTATTTCCTTATATTTTGTGTGGGCGTACAGTGGAGGTACGGATGAAGATTGTCTGGTCCAATGGTGCAAAGAAGGCGTTTTCAAAGATTGACGAGCGGTATCAGCGACGCATTGAGGTAAAGCTTGCCGAGCTGGATGACCGTTCAGCTCCCCGGCCCGATATCAAAAAAATATCGGCGACAGAAGATCATTTCCGGCTACGCGTTGGCGATTACCGCATCATCTATACGCTTCGGGGCGATCCCGATAACCACTGTTATGTTTTGGCCGTCAAGCGCAGAACTTCAACGACTTACCTGCATGAGGAGAGTGCCAACTATGGCTGTACAGCTAATCAAGGACGATAACGGGAAAACGCAGTACGTCGTTATTCCCTATCACGAATATTTTCGTATGCACTTACAGATGGCAGAAATTGACGACGAAACCGATGACGATCTGGAGGATATTGAGGTCGAACACGATAGTCTGGATGACGTGGAATTGCCCGGAGAAGTGTGCAGCATCATGACCTGGCAGAACGTCAGCCTGCAGGCCGCATGGCGCATCCTGCGCGGCATGTCCCAGCAGGAGGTGGCGGAGAAACTCGGCATCAGCCAGTCCGCCGTGTCACAGCTGGAAGCGCTGGACTCCCGTCCGCAAAAGCGCACCCGCGAAAAACTCGCTGCCATTTACGGCTGTAAGCAGGAGCAGATCAGCCTCTATTTACCGAAAGAGGGTTAACAGCACTTCGCCCCGCCCTTGCCGCCGTAGCGCGCGTCCTGGCGATCGCGGAAAAACTCTTCGTACGTCATTGGCGCCTGGTCCGGATGGTTAACCCGCATATGCTCGACGTAGTTGTCGTAGTCCGGCACGCCAATCATCATTTTGGCGGCCTGGCCCAGGTACTTACCTGCTTTGGAAAGGGTGTCGAACATAATTCTGGTCTCACAGAAATGTAGGCCGGGTAAGCGCTAGCGCCACCCGGCACACAGGTTAATGCGCCCCTTTGGCCTGGGTGACAATCTCTTCCAGGTTTTCAGGCATTGGCTCGTAAGGCGTCTCTTTTGCCGTTGGCTTGTCAACTTTCAACGCCGCCAGCGCGGTTTTGAGAGAATACAACGCCAGCACCACGACCACCACCATAAAGAAGATGGTCAGCCCGGCGTCCAGACGGTTGTTAAACACCAGCTGCGACAGCTGTGATTCCGTATACTGCGCCGGGATCTTGCCGCTGTCGATCATCGCCTGGAACTTGTTGGCAATCGCCAGGAAGCCCACCTTGTTGTCCGGGCTGAAGGCTTTCTGCCAGCCCGCGGTCAGGGTACAAATCAGCAGCCACGCCGTTGGCAGCAACGCCACCCATGCATAACGCTGGCGCTTCATCTTGAACAGCACCACCGCGCAGAGCATCAGCGCCATGCCTGCCAGCATCTGGTTGGCGATACCGAACAGCGGCCACAGGGTGTTAATCCCACCCAGCGGATCCACCACGCCCTGATGCAGGAAATAGCCCCACGCCAGCACGCACAGCGCCGTTGCCAGTAGGTTAGCCGGGAGCGAATCGGTACGCTTCAGGTTCGGGGAGATCACGCCCAGCAGATCCTGCAGCATAAAGCGCGCCGCGCGGGTGCCCGCATCCACCGCCGTCAGGATAAACAGCGCTTCAAACAGAATGGCGAAGTGATACCAGAACGACACGTCCATCAGCCCGCCCAGCGCGCCATGGAGAATGTAGGCCATGCCTACCGCAAGCGTCGGCGCCCCGCCCGCGCGGGATATGATCGACTGCTCGCCCACCTCATTCGCAATGCTGGTTAACGTGTCTGGCGTAATCGCAAAGCCCCATCCACTCACGACCTGCGCGGCAGACGCGACGACGTCAGCGGTGCCGGCAGGTGCCAGCACCGCCATCGGGCTGTTCATCGCGAAGTAGACGCCCGGGTCGATGATGCAGGCGGAGACCAGCGCCATGATGGCAACGAAAGACTCCATCAGCATGCCGCCGTAGCCAATCAGGCAGGCCTGATTTTCATTCGCCAGCATCTTCGGCGTGGTGCCCGAGGCAATCAGCGCGTGGAAGCCCGACACCGCACCGCAGGCGATGGTGATAAACAGGAACGGGAACAGGTTGCCGGTCCAGACCGGGCCGGTGCCGTCGATGAATTTGGTCAGCGCAGGCATGGTCAGGGTCGGACGCATAATCAGAATGCCGATCGCCAGCCCGACGATGGTGCCGATTTTCAGGAAGGTGGAGAGGTAGTCGCGCGGAGCCAGCAGGAGCCACACCGGCAGCACCGCCGCCACAAAGCCGTAGCCCACCAGCATCCAGGTCAGCTGTACGCCGGTAAAGTCAAAGAACGGTGCCCAGGTCGGGCTTTCCGCTACCCAGCCGCCGGAGATAATGGCGAACACGAGAAACACCAGGCCAATCACCGACACTTCACCAATGCGGCCCGGACGCAGATAGCGGATGTAGATCCCCATAAACAGCGCCAGCGGAATGGTGAAGGCAACGGTGTACGTCCCCCACGGGCTGTGGGTCAGCGCTTTCACCACGATCATTGCCAGCACCGCGAGGATGATCACCATGATCATAAAGGTCGCCACCAGCGCAATCACCCCGGCCGTTGCCCCCATCTCCTCTTTCACCAGCTCGCCCAGCGAACGCCCGTCGCGGCGGGTGGAGACGAACAGCACCATAAAGTCCTGCACCGCGCCCGCCAGCACCACGCCGGCGAGGATCCAGATCATCCCCGGCAGGTAGCCCATCTGCGCCGCCAGCACCGGCCCCACCAGCGGGCCAGCGCCGGCAATCGCCGCAAAGTGGTGACCGAACAGCACTTTTTTGTCGGTCGGAACGTAGTCCAGCCCGTCGTTATGACGGACCGCGGGCGTCATGCGCGTCGCGTCAACGCCTAAGACGTTCTTCGCGATATAGCGGCCATAAAAACGATACGCGATCAGATAAATGCAGACGGAGGCGACAACGATCCACAGCGCGTTGATCTGCTCCCCCCGGTTGAGGGCGATATAGCCCAGGGCAAAGGCTCCCACAACGGAGAGCCCTGCCCATGTAAGGTATTTCCCTGAGTTGTTCATCGTGGTTATCCGTTGTTGTGAAACAGTGAGATGTTACATTTTGTTTCTAGAACAACGGATAAAATTTAACAACTTTGAAACGCAATTATGCGTGGTCAAACCACACATTTACACCACATTGTTAAGCCGATCACTTTCGTACCGTCACCGGTCACACTTTTGCCTTTTTCGTCCAGGCACTGCCTTACGGAATGATTTGTATCATTTTTTTTGCTTATAACCTCGCCAGAATGATCCTGCGCAATGGCGTGCATACAAGGAAAAGGATATGAACAGTTCAGTACCTCAGGATAGTAAGGTCGGGCCCGGCGCGTACTTCGCCCTGGCGTTTGCAGCCGTTTTCTTCTCTGGCCTGCTGGGCGGAAAAGAGTGGTACGGCGTTTTTGATTTCACCACCCTCAACGGCGCGTTTGGCAAAGTGGTCAGTAAAGCCAGCCTGGAGGATGGCACCCTGACGACCGCCAGCAGCGCCTTTCGCGGCACCGGCGGCAGCGGCGCGATGGACGGGTTTCTCTTCGCGCTCGGTTTAATTCCGGCCGTGATGTTTGCGCTAGGGATGATCAACGTGCTGGAGCACTACGGCGCCCTGCGTGCCGCCCGCAAGCTCTTGACCCCTCTGCTGCGCCCGCTGCTGGGCATTCCCGGCACCACCGGGCTGGCGCTGATTGGCAGCCTGCAAAGCACCGACGTGGGCGCGTCGCTTACCCGCAATCTGTCAGACGAAGGGCAAATCAGCGAAAAAGAGAAAGACGTCTTCGCCATGTTCCAGTTCTCCGCCGGGGCGATGATCACCAACTTTTTCTCTTCCGGCGCCATCCTCTTTACGCTGGTCGCCGTTGACGGCACGGCTGCGGTGCCTACCTCCATCGGGGCCTGTATCGCCGTTATGTTCATCATGAAAATCGTGGGCGCCAATCTGCTGCGATTGATCCTCTCTTTCACCGGTAAAGGAGAAGCAGCATGAGCGCCCCACAGTCCAACCCCGTCATTACCGATGTGTTTATCGAAGGCGCGCGCAAAGGCTGGAGCATTGCCACCAGCAGCACCCTGCCCAACGTGGTGATGGCGTTTATCATCATCAAAGCGCTGGAAATTACCGGTGCCCTGAAAGGGCTGGGCACGATCTTCGCCCCGTTAATGGGCCTGTTCGGCCTGCCAGGTGAGGCCGCCGCGGTACTGATTGGCGGCTGGATGTCGATGGGCGGCGGGATCGGCGTCGCCATCGGCCTGTTTGATAAAGGCATCCTCACCGGCGAGCACCTGGCGATCCTGGCGCCCGCCATCTACCTGATGGGCTCGCAGGTGCAGTACCTGGGCCGCATTCTGGGGGTGATCGGCACCCGCGCCAAACGCATTCCGCTGATGATCGCCATCTCGGTCGTCAACGCATTTTTAGCCATGCTGCTGATGCGCATTATTCTCTGAACAGGACGTGAACATGAATCTTGACCATTACATTGAAGAACTGAAAACCCTGGTGAACGTGGACTGCGGAACCCAGACGATTGACGGCGTCGCAGCCGTCGCAGGCATCATGCAGCAGCTCTGGCAGCGCGAGGGCTGGCACACGGAGCAGGTGAATTTGGGCGACAAGGTGGGCCCCGGCGTCTTCGTCAGCAACAAGCCGCAGGCGGAACGGTTCGACGTGCTGCTGGTCGGCCATCTGGATACCGTGTTTCCTGCTGGAACCGTGGCCGGGCGTCCGCTGAGCGAGGACGATACCCGTCTGTACGGCCCCGGCGTCTCGGATATGAAGAGCGGACTTCTGAATATTTTGTGGGCAATGCGCGGGCTCGACGCCGCAGACAACGAGCGTCTCGCGATTGCCGTCGCGATGAACCCGGACGAAGAGACTGGCTCTGTCTATTCCCACGAATGGATTGGCGAGCTGGCTAAGCGTTCCCGCTGCGTGCTGGTGTGCGAGGCCGCCCGCGCCGACGGCTCGCTGGTGAAAGCGCGTAAAGGCATGGCTGGCTATCACCTCACCTTCAGCGGCGTGGCGGCACACGCGGGCAACGACCCGCAGAAAGGCCGCTCGGCGATTACCGCGCTGGCAAACAGCGTCATCGCCATTAATGCGCTGACCGACTGGGATCGCGGCACCACGCTCAACGTCGGCGTGATTCAGGGTGGCAGCGCGGCGAACGTGGTCGCGGACAGCGCCGTGGCAGAACTGGACGTGCGCTTCTGGGAAAACGACGAGTACGACCGGGTGAATCAGGCGCTGGAGGCGTTATGTGAAAAAGGCTTTTTAGACGGCGTGACCACTACGCTCGCGCGGGTGAATCACAAACCGGCGATGGCAACCAGCGTTGAGACCCAGGCGCTGATGCAGCAGGTTGAAGCGGCGGGTCAGGCGGAAGGCATCGCCATTACCTGGCAGGCGGTCGGCGGCGGCAGCGACGCCAACCACACCGCGGCGCTCGGCATCCCGACGCTTGACGGCTTCGGGCCGGTTGGCGCCGGGTTCCACAGCCCGGCGGAGTGGCTGGATAAAGCGTCCATAGCGCCGAGAATTCGATTACTCAGACGTGTAGTCTCTATGCTCTAATTTTGCACTAAACCGTCCCCTCTCCCTGTGGGAGAGGGTTAGGGTGAGGGCAACAGACCGCACAAAATCAACCCAACACCATCGTACTCAACCGACACGTACAGCACCGCCGTCCCTGCTCGTCGAAGACCACAATCTCCCAGCTCTGGCTGGAGCGCCCGACGTGCAGCGGCTGGCATACCCCGCGCACCTTGCCGTGCGACACCGCGCGGTGATGCGTGGCGTTAAGCTCCGTTCCCACCACGCTCTGCCCGTCGCGGGTCATCAGATACCCGGCCATCGAGCCGAGCGTTTCCGCCAGCGCCGCCGAGGCCCCGCCGTGCAGCAGGCCGAACGGCTGATGGGTGCGCGCATCCACCGGCATCTCCGCTTCCAGCGTGTCGTCCCCGATGCGGGTATAGACGATGCCGAGGTGCGCCACCAGGGTGTTCAGGCTGGTGGCGTTCAGCTCCTCGAGCGGTAAGTGACGTTTCCAGATCATCTACGCCCCCAGCGTGGAGCCGCCGTCCACCACGATATCCTGCAGGGTGATATGGCTGGCGGCATCGGAGGCGAGGAACAGCACCGTGCTGGCAATCTCCTGCGGACGGGCGATTTTGCCAAGCGGAATGCCGAGCTTAAACTGCTCGCCAAAGCCGCGAATGCGCTGCTGCTCCGCATCGTCGCTTTTCCACAGGGTGCGCTGCATATCGGTATCCGTTGACCCCGGCGACACCAGGTTGCAGCGCACGCCGCTGCCCGCCAGCTCCAGACCGACGGTCAATGCCAGGCTTTTCAGCGCCGCTTTCGAGGCGCCGTAGGCGCTCATGCCGATGCGCGGCGTATGCGCCGCGTCAGAGGCCACCGTCACAATCGCCCCGCCCTGCTGACGGCGAAACTGGCCCATCGTCTGCTGGAACAGGTTAAACGCCCCGCCAACGTTGACCGCGAAGGTCTGCTGCCAGTCCGCCTGCGAGAGCTGGTCCGTCGCCCCCATGCGCAGAATACCCGCCGCGTTGACCAGCACGTCCAGACGCTCAAGGGTATTAAGCAAACGGCCACACACCTCGCTGACCTGAGCAAAATCCGCCACGTCCAGCGTTTCGATGGCAAACGGATAATCGTCCAGCGGAAACGCCAGGTCGAACCCGGTCACCTGCGCGCCGGCTTCGGCAAACGCCAGCGCCGTCGCGTAGCCAATGCCTTTACCCGCCCCCGTCACCCAGACGGTTTTACCGGTGAAATCAAATCCCATTACTTCACCTCGCGGGAGAGCAGCGCCCACCAGGCGTCGATTGTTGGATTTTTTGCCAGCATCACGAAGTCGATATCGCCGTGCACTTTGCGCCAGCGCGCGGCCAGCGCCATCATGCGCACCGAGTCCAGGCCGTAGTCGATCAGGTTTTCGTCATCCATCGGCTCGTCGGACTCGTCCAGCAGCGGCAGGATCAGCTCGCGCAGCGCGCCTTTGGTCGCCGGAACGGACGGCAGCAGCTCGTCGGTCATCACCACGCGGCCTGAACGCCCGGCCACGTAGTTAAGGGACATCAGGTGCTCGTCGCGGGTGAAATCCGCCAGCGCGTCGGCAATAAAGAACGGCTTGATGTCGCGCATAAAGGCATCGGTGGCAGTGGTCATACAGCCGATGTGGGCATACACGCCGGTAATCAGCAGCTGGTTGCGGCCCGTCTCTTTCAACATCTGCTCCAGCGGCGAGCGGTGGAACGCGCTGTAGCGCCACTTCACCAGCACGGTGTCCGCTTCGTCCGGCGTCAGCTGAGCGACGATACGCTGCTGCTCCGGCGAGCGGGTCAGGCCCGGCCCCCACATGTCGTTGAGCAGGGCGCGGTCCTCGTCGCTCTGCTCTTTCGGCTGGGCGGTGTAGTAGACCGGAATATTGTGCGCTTTGCAGTAATCGCGAAGTTTAGCGATGTTCGCCACCACCTGCTGCATCATCGCGCTATTTTCGCCCCAGAAGTTCAGGAAGTATTCCTGCATATCGTGGATCAGCAGCGCCGCGCGTTCAGGCTCAAACGCCCAGTTCACTTTACTGGTCGGCAGCTCTGCGGCGGTTGGCAGCGCGTAAGCGGTTAATTTTGGGATAGCCATACTTTGTTCCTCAGCCCCGGGCGCGTTCAGCAAGCCACAGGCGCAACTGTTTCTTATCGACTTTGCCGACCGGCGTTAGCGGGAGCGCATCCACGCTCTCCACGCGGTCCGGCAGCTTAAATTCGGCAACGCCCTGCTCGCGCAGGAAGCGACGCACCTCGACCGCGCGCAGGGGCTGTTTCACCACCAGATACGCGCAGCTCTTCTCGCCCAGCAGGCTGTCCTCCATGCTCACCAGCGCGGCGTGGATCACCGCCTCATGGCGCAGCAGCAGGTTCTCGATCTCTTCGGCGGCGATCTTCTCCCCGCCGCGGTTGATCTGATCCTTCTCGCGTCCCTGCACGGTGATGTAGCCCTGCTCGTCGATGGCGATCAGATCCCCGGAGCAGTAAAAGCCGTCGGCGTCGAAGGCGCTGGCGTTGTGTTCCGGGCTGTTAAAATAGCCGCGGAAGGTGTACGGACCGCGCGTCATCAGACGCCCGACCTCGCCGCGCGGCAGCGGGTTGCCGTGCTCGTCCGCCACCCATACCTCGTCGTCCGGGCACATCGGGCGGCCCTGGGTGTTGATGATGCGTTCCGGCGCGTCGTCAAGCCCGGTGTAGTTCACCAGCCCTTCCGCCATGCCGAACACCTGCTGCAGCTGGCAGCCAATCTCGGCCGGAATACGCGCCGCGAGCGTGGCGGAAAGGCGCGCGCCGCCCACCTGCAGCAATTTGAGCGATTTAAGCTGCGCGTTGCCCGCCCCGTCGGCGATGGCCTGCAGCCACAGGCTAACCGCAGGCGGCACCAGCGAGGTGACGTTAACCTGATGCTGTTCAATCAGCGGGAAGCAGAGCGTGGCGCTCGGATCGTTCGCCAGCACCACGCAGCCGCCCGCGGTAAAGACGCCTAACGATCCCGGCGAGCTCATGGCGTAGTTATGCGCCGCGGGCAGCGCGTTCAGGTAACGCGTTTCGGCGGTAATGCCGCAGATCTCGTTGCTGCGGCGAATGCTGTAGTCGTAATCGTTATGCGTGCGCGGGATAAGCTTGGGCGTGCCGGTGCTGCCGCCGGAGAGCTGGAAAAACGCCACCTCGTCGGCGGGCGTCGGGTTAGCAATAAAATTGTCCGCCGGGCGGGAAATCGCCGCCTCCAGCGCATGCTCGCCCCCGTCACCGCGCAGCAGGACGACGCGCACCGAACGGTGTTCATCCACGAAAGCGTTGAGGAAGTCATCGCCCGCGAACAGCGCGTGGTCGCGATCGGCAATCAGCACGGCGGGTTTGATTTGCAGGGCGTAAGCGTTCAGCTCGCTGCGCTGGTGGCTAAAGAGCGCGTTCACCGGCGCCACGCCGATTTGCAGCAGCGCGAAGAAGGTGATGTAGAACTCGGCCACGTTGCCAAGCTGCACCAGCGCCGTCTCACCGCGCTGCAGCCCGCGCGCCTGAAGGGCTGAAGCCAGGTTGTTCACGGCCGCATTAAACGCGCGGTAGGTCACGCGACGTTCGTCGTCGATAATGGCGACCGCATCGCTATTCGCGCGATCCGTCAGGATGTGGGTCAGCGGCAGATCCTGCCAGTAGCCTTTTTCACGGTAGCGCCGCGCAAAATCCTCAGGCCAGCGGGTAAAGGGAATGGTCATCAGTCTTCCTTAGTGCAAACCAAAAACGTTGAGCATGGTGGAGAGCTTCACGCCGGTCTCGCGCCACTCGCCCACCGGGGAGGAGGCGGGCACAATGCCCGCGCCGGCAAACAGGCGAACGCTATTCTGATGCAGACGCGCGCAGCGGATGGTCACCACCCACTCGCCGTTGCCTTCGCTGTCACACCAGCCGACGATGCCGCCGAACAGCTCGCGATCGAACGGCTCCAGCTCGGCAATCAATTCTTTTGCCGCCTGATGCGGGAAGCCGCTCAGCGCCGGCGTCGGGTGCAGCAGGCACGCCAGGGTCAGTGCGTTCTCGTTTTCACGCGCCTCGCCCTCCACGGGCGTCGCCAGATGCCACAGCGTCGGCGTGGTGATGAGCTGCGGAGAGTCAGGCATGCTGAGGTGATGGCTCCGGGGCGCGAGAACGGCCTTCATCGCCTGGGTCACGAGGTCGTGCTCGTGGCGGTCCTTTTCGGAGGCCAACAGCTTGTTGCCCGCCTCGCGATCCAGCACGTCGTCCGGCTGACGGCGCGCGGAACCCGCCAGCGGCAGCGAGCTAAAGTGCGCACCCTCTTTGCGCAGCAGCAGCTCCGGGCTTGCCCCGAGCAGCACGCCGCCGTCTTCCAGCGGCACGTGGAAGTTAAAGCTCGCCGGGTTCTGGGCAATAAGGCGCTCCAGCAGGGCGCTGCTGTCCATGCGTTTGTCGGTCGTGATATCAATCAGGCGCGACAGCACCACCTTGTTCACCTGCGGCGTGGCGGTCAGCGCTGCCGCGCGGGCTACCATCTCTTCAAACACGGGCTGCGGCGGGATCTCGGTGCGTTGTTCCACCTTCAGCGCCTGCGAGCCGGAGAAAAAGCGTGAAGACTGCTGACGCGCCGGGCGAGAAAACGTCTGCCAGCGCTGTGGAATAAACAGCGACGAGGGCTTGCGGGTATCAAACGGGATAGCCCCCACCATCACCGGGTGAGCAATGCCGCTGGCTTTTGCATTCCGGAAGGCCTGGGCTAATTTTTGCTGGAACGGACCCGCCGGATCGTCGCCGCCAACGGCGGGTTCATTGAAGCGGGCAAAACAGCCGGACGTGGTAAAGCTGCGATAAGGCGACATAAAGAAAAAGCGGTCTGATTGCAGCGTGCTCGCGGTGTGCTGAACTTCCTCAGCCAGGGACGTATCCATATCATCCTCCTCAAATGATAAAAGAAGCAATAATGATTATCATTTATATTTTCGAGGCTAACCTAATCCCACATCGCTTCGCTGTCAACCGTCGGGCAAATAACTTGTGCGACAAAAGCTTGCATCCCTTCGCGGCAACCATGAAAATGAGAAGCATTATCTTCAACAAAAACAGGATACCGCGCTGTGAAATTCCCTGCCGTTTGTCGTACTCCCCTGCTTTTATTCGGACTTTTTGTTTTAGGACTTACCTCAGCCGCCGCTGCCGACTGGCCACGTCAGGTGACCGACAGCCGCGGCGTGCATACCCTGGAGAGCAAGCCGACGCGCATTGTCTCCACCAGCGTGACCTTAACCGGCTCCCTGCTGGCGATTGACGCCCCGGTCGTCGCCAGCGGCGCAACCGCGCCGAACAACCGCGTGGCGGACGCGCAGGGTTTTCTGCGCCAGTGGGGGGATATCGCTAAACAGCGCAAGGTCGCGCGGCTGTACATCGGCGAGCCGAGCGCCGAAGCGGTCGCGGCGCAGATGCCGGACCTGATTTTAATCAGCGCCACCGGCGGGGATTCCGCGCTGGCGCTGTACGACCAGCTCTCCGCCATCGCCCCGACGCTTATCATCAACTACGACGACAAGAGCTGGCAGGAACTGCTGACGCAGCTCGGTACCATTACGGGACAGGAAAAGCAGGCCGCAGAGCGCATTGCCGCTTTTGATAAGCAGCTCGCGCAGGTGAAACAGCAGATGAAACTGCCGCCGCAGCCGGTGAACGCCATCGTCTACACCGCCGCCGCGCGCAGCGCTAACCTGTGGACGGAGGAATCGGCGCAGGGCAAGCTTTTGCACCAGCTGGGCTTTACGCTGGCGGACCTGCCCGCCGGGTTACAGACCTCGAAAAGCCAGGGCAAGCGCCACGACATTATTCAGCTGGGCGGTGAAAGCCTGGCAACCGGACTAAACGGCGAAGGGCTGTTTGTGTTTGCCGGCGACGAGAAAGATGTGGATGCGATTTACGCCAACCCGCTGCTGGCGCATCTGCCTTCAGTGAAGAACAAGCGCGTCTGGGCGCTGGGTACGGAGACGTTCCGCCTGGATTATTACAGCGCGATGCTGGTGTTAGACAGATTGAATACGTTGTTCAAGTAGGTATTTTCCCTCCCTCTCCCTGTGGGAGAGGGCCGGGGTGAGGGCATCAGGCCGCACCGTCGTTCAACACACTCTCCTGCCTGAACCGACGCAATTCCGCTAATACCACTAACAAAATCCCGCCAACCATCGCTAATACAAACCCGCTGCTGCTCGCCGACGCCACCGGGGTCATTATCGCCCCCAGGCCGCCGAGGATCGCCGCGCCAATGGCATCACCCGTCACGTTCTGCGCGGTCCACAGGCCATTGATCCGCCCGAGCATCCCTTCCGGCGTCTGGGTCTGGATCAGGGTGTACTGTAACAGCGAGCTGATGGCGCTGAGCCAGCCGAAAATCACCAGACACATCACCCCAAGCGCCCACACCGGCATCAGGCTGAAGAAGCCAATGGCGATAAACGAGGCCAGCGTGGCAAGCAGCATAATCAACCCCGGCCGCGCGCTTTGCGCCAGGTTGCCGCTGGTCAGCGCCCCACAGGCCGCGCCGAGCGGAATGGCGGCGTAGAGAATGCCAATCTCCGAGGCGCTCATCTGCCACTCTCCCGCCAGCGCCGGGTAGAGCACGCGCACGGCGCTCGCCATCGTCAGCAGGCCGCCGAGCAGCGCAATGCCGCCGATCAGCGGGTTGCTGAACAGGAAACGAATAGCGGCCATCAGCGATTTCAGCGGATGCTCGCGCGGCTGCGGCGGAGGGGGAAGAAGGGGCAGGCGCAGCAGGGTCAGCGTGGTGATAAACGTCCCCGCCGCCGCCAGCCCGTAGTTCCAGGCCACGTTGCCCGTTGCCAGCAGCAGGCCACCCACCATCGGCGAAATCACCGAGCCGAGGCGCACGGTGAGCATGGTGATCGCCCCCGCCTGCATCAGGTTCTCGCGCCCGACCAGCGCGGGCGTTGCCGCCAGCAGCGCCGTCACGCCCAGCGAGGCAAAGAAACCGTCCCACAGGCCAAGGGCGTAAATGGTAATTAGCGACGGCTCCGGCAGCAGGGCGTTCAGGCACAGCCCGATAAACCCCACGCCGCAGGTGCCGCGCGCCAGCAGGATCAGCTTCTTACGCTCGTAGCGGTCCGCCAGTACGCCGCCGACCATCAGGCCGATGAACATCGCCCCGCCGGTTAAGGTAACCGACAGCCCCACCAGCCAGCTGGAGTGCGTCATGGTCTGGATCTGTACCGGCACGGCCACGCCGAGCAGGCCGAGGGACAAAATGGAGATAAAGCGGGCGATAAAAACGGCGCGATACGCCGGGTGCGTTTTAAGCAGGCTGAGGTTGAGCAGCCAGGATTTTTGATTCATGACAAAGCCTTGAGTGTAATTCTACCCATTCCATGGGCGCACATGCTAACATAGCCAAATAAGATAGATAACGATAATCACTATCATTATCAAATCATGGATGTTACTATGTCGTTTTCCTCTTCTTCGGTGCGCGCCATTGCCGTGCCCGTTTTATTGCTGCTCCTGAGCCTTGCGATTGCACTCAGCCTGCTGGTCGGCGCGAAGCCGCTGCCCGCGTCCATTATCGTCGATGCGCTCTCCGGCACCTGCCGGAGCGCCGACTGCGTTATCGTGCTCGACGCCCGCCTGCCCCGCACCCTTGCCGGGCTGCTTGCCGGTGGCGCGCTCGGCCTTGCCGGGGCGCTGATGCAAACCCTCACCCGTAACCCGCTGGCGGACCCCGGTATTCTCGGCGTTAACTCCGGCGCCAGCTTTGCCATCGTGCTCGGCGCGGCGCTGTTCGGCTTCACCTCTCCGTCTGAGCAGTTGGTCATGGCCTTCTGCGGCGCGCTGGCCGCCTCGCTGATCGTGGCGTTTACCGGCAGCCAGGGCGGCGGGCAGCTGAGCCCGGTGCGCCTGACGCTGGCGGGCGTGGCGCTCGCGGCGGTGCTCGAAGGGTTATCCAACGGCATCGCTCTGCTCAACCCGGACGTCTACGACCAGCTGCGCTTCTGGCAGGCCGGCTCGCTGGATATCCGCACCCTTGAAACCCTGAAAGTGGTGGCGATCCCGGTGACAATTGCCGCGGTCGTGGCGCTGTTGTTAAGCCGCGCGCTCAACAGCCTGAGCCTCGGCAGCGACACCGCGACCGCCCTCGGCAACCGCGTGGCGCGCACGCAGCTGATTGGTCTGCTCGCCATCACCGTACTATGCGGCAGCGCGACCGCCGTGGTCGGCCCGATTGCCTTTATCGGCCTGATGATGCCGCACATGGCGCGCTGGCTGGTGGGGGCGGATCACCGCTGGTCGCTGCCGGTGACGCTGCTGGCCACCCCTGCCCTGCTGCTGTTTGCAGACGTGCTTGGCCGCCTGCTGGTGCCCGGCGAGCTGCGCGTCTCGGTGGTCAGCGCCTTTATCGGCGCGCCGGTGCTGATCTTCCTCGTGCGCCGTAAGCGCGGAGGTGGCGCATGATGGCCCCGTCCCGCCGTTTACTCACCAGCGTCTCGCTGCTGCTTATCGCCATTCTGCTGCTGGCGGTCTGGAGCCTGCGCAGCGGCGCGGTCACGCTCGATTTCACTCAGGTATTTAACGCCCTGCTCGGCAGCGCGCCGCGCAACATCACTATGGTGGTGACGGAGTGGCGGCTGCCGCGCGTGGCGATGGCGATTTTGGTGGGTGGAGCCCTGGGCGTCAGCGGCGCGATTTTCCAGTCGCTGATGCGCAACCCGCTCGGCAGCCCGGACGTGATGGGCCTCAACACCGGGGCCTGGAGCGGCGTGCTGGTGGCGATGGTGCTGTTTGGTCAGCACCTGACGGCGATTACCTTTACGGCGATGGCGGGCGGCATTCTGACGTCATTACTGATCTGGGCGCTGGCCTGGCGCAACGGCATCGATACCTTCCGTCTGATCATCATCGGTATCGGCATACGCGCCATGCTGATGGCCTTTAACACCTGGCTTTTACTGCAGGCCTCGCTGGAAACCGCCCTCTCCGCCGGGCTATGGTATGCCGGTTCCCTCAACGGCTTAACGTGGGGCAAAATCTGGCCCGCCGCGCCGCTGATTTTTCTGATGTTTATCGGCGCGCTGCTGCTGGTGCGACGCATGCGCCTGCTGGAGATGGGCGACGACAGCGCCTGCGCGCTGGGGGTGGGCGTCGAGCGCTCGCGCCTGATGCTGATGCTGGTCGCCGTACTGCTGACTGCCGCCTCTACCGCTATCGCCGGGCCGATTTCGTTTATCGCCCTCGTGGCACCGCACATAGCCCGCCGCCTTAGCGGGACGGCGCGCTGGGGACTCACCCAGGCGGCGTTCTGCGGCGCATTGTTGCTGCTGGCCGCCGATCTCTGCGCCCAGCGGCTGTTTATGCCTTATCAACTGCCGGTGGGCGTGGTGACCGTCAGCCTCGGCGGGATTTACCTCATCGTCTTGCTCGTTCAGGAGTCACGCAAGAAATGACAGATTCTACAACCCGCTTGCGCGGCGAAAATCTTACCCTCGGCTACGGCAAAAAAATCATTGCCCGTGACTTATCCGTCGCCATTCCGGACGGCCATTTTACGGCAATCATCGGGCCGAACGGCTGCGGCAAATCGACTCTGCTGCGCACGCTCAGCCGCCTGATGACGCCGGCTGAAGGCAGCGTGTTCCTCGATGGAGAGCAGATCCAGCGCTTCGCCAGCAAAGAGGTGGCGCGGCGCATCGGGCTGCTGGCGCAAAACGCCACCACGCCGGGAGACATCACGGTACAGGAGCTGGTCTCGCGCGGGCGCTACCCCCACCAGCCGCTGTTCACCCGCTGGCGTAAAGAGGATGACGAGGCGGTGAACCGCGCGATGCAGGCGACGGGGATTACCGATCTCGCCCTGCAAAGCGTGGACACCCTTTCCGGCGGGCAGCGCCAGCGCGCGTGGATTGCGATGGTGCTGGCGCAGGAGACTTCCATCATGCTGCTGGACGAGCCGACGACCTGGCTCGACATCAGCCATCAGATTGACCTGCTGGAGCTGCTGAGCGAGCTGAACCGCACGCAGGGCTACACCCTGGCGGCAGTGCTGCATGATTTGAACCAGGCGTGCCGCTACGCCACGCATTTGATTGCGCTACGCGACGGTGAGATTGTGGCGCAGGGCGCGCCGAAGGAGATTGTAACGCCGGAACTGATCGAGCGGATCTACGGCATGCGCTGCATGATTATTGACGATCCGGTGGCGGGGACGCCGCTGGTGGTGCCGTTAGGTAAGCGTGCGGTCTGATGCCCTCACCCCGGCCCTCTCCCACAGGGAGAGGGAGCAAACCATCCCCTCTCCCCGTGGGAGAGGGTTAGGGTGAGGGGCTTATAAGTTACCCCAATATCTCCTTCAACACCGGCCCTATCTTTTCAAACGCCTGCGGTGAAATGATATCCACGTGGGCGCAATCCTGACTATACACCTCAAGCTCCGCCACCCACGGCGACCAGGCCAGCTGCGGGTCCATCGTGCGCGTGCGCTCGGCAACAAACAGCGTCGCTTTACCCTCAAACCGCGCGCTGTGCGCAGTAGTCAGCAACCGCACCGCATCAGCGTAGTTGCCCTCAATGGCGTTAAACAGCTCGCTGGAGCCCTGCCCCTGCTGCGCGGCGATAAACGCCTGGCGCTCGCGCTCGATTTCCGCCAGCACCTCCGGGTCGAGGTCGTTGGCCTCTTTCTCCGCCCAGTTCTGGGTTTCGGGCGGCCAGGTATCCAGCAGGCCGAGGAAAGCCACCTCTTCACCCTGCGCGCGCAAACGCGCCGCAATGCCCTGCGCCAGCGTGCCGCCGAGGGAATAGCCGAACAGGTAATACGGCCCCTGCGGCTGCTGCATACGCAACGTATTCAGGTGATGTATGATTACTCCATCCAGGTCCGCGCACTGCTGCATCGGCCCTTCCGGGCCCGGCGACTGAATGCCGGTAATGGACCAGCGCGGGCTGAGGTAGCGCGCCAGCACGCTGAACTGCCACGCGAACCCAGACGCCGGATGGAAGCAGAACAGCGTTGGGCCGTCGCTCTCGCGCAGCGGGAGAAGCGTTTCAAACCCCAGACGCTGCGCCTGCTCGTCGCTCATCTGCGAGTCCAGCAGCGCGCTGAGCTTACTCACAGTGGAGGCGACCATAATCTGCCCCGGCGTGACCTTGCGGGAAAACGCCCGGCTGAGCTGTGCCGCGAGGCGCATCGCCAGCAGCGAATGACCGCCGAGGGCAAAGAAGTCGGCTTCGATATCGTTCACCTCGCAGCCCAGCAGCGCCGAGAACGCCTGCGCAACAGTGATTTCGGTTTCGCTTTCCGGCGCGCGGCCGGATGTTTTGCTGGTCAGCTCCGGCAGCGGCAGCGCCTTGCGGTCGAGCTTGCCGTTCGCGCTGAGCGGCAGCGCGCTGATTTGCAGCAGCACCACCGGCACCATGTGCGGCGGCAGCTGGGCTTTGAGCGACGCCAGCAGCGCGTCGCGATCCAGCGGTAAGCCGGATTCAGAGACGACATACCCTACCAGCTGACGGGCATCGCCGCCGGTTGCCACCGCCTGGTTGAACACGCAGGCGTGGGCGACGGCCTGGGCGACGTCCGGCAGCGACAGCATCGCCCGGTCGATTTCACCGAGCTCGATGCGCTGGCCGCGAATTTTCAGCTGATCGTCGCTGCGGCCCAGATACTCCACCGCGCCGTTGTCCAGCCAGCGGGCAACGTCGCCGGTACGATACATCCGCTCGCCCGGGGCAAACGGATCGGCAATAAATCGGCTCGCGGTCAGGTCCGGACGGCCCAGATATCCCTGCGCCAGCTGAATGCCGGTGAGGTAAAGATCCCCCGCCACGCCGAACGGCACCGGGCGCATCATCGCGTCAAGGATGCGTAATCCCGTGTTCCACACCGGGAAGCCAATTGGCACGCTGTTGCCCTCCACCGCCGCCAGCTCGGGGCCAAACGCCGGATACCAGCTCACATCCACCGCCGCTTCCGTTGGACCATAGAGGTTATGCAGCGGCACATGGGTCAGCTGTTCCCACTCGCGGCAGAGCCCGGTCGGCAGCGCTTCGCCGCTGCAGAACACCTGCCTAAGCGTTTTGCAGCACGCGACGTTTTCCGGCGCCAGCGAGGCGACAAACGCCGCCAGCATCGACGGCACGAAGTGGGTGGTGGTCACGCCGTACTGCGCGAAGAAGCTCTGCATTGCCTGCGGATCGCGGTGCGCGTCCGGCTCGGCCATCACCAGCTTCGCCCCGGCGATAAACGGCCACCAGAACTCCCACACCGACACGTCAAAGCTGCACGGCGTTTTCTGCGCCACCACGTCAAACGCCGTCAGAGGGTAATGGTCCTGCATCCACTTCAGGCGGTTAACGATGGCGGTATGGCCGACCATGACCCCTTTCGGGCGTCCCGTCGAACCGGAGGTAAAGATGATGTACGCCGTCTGCTCCGGCTTCGCCAGGCGCAGCGGTTCAGCACCCGCGGTCGGCAACAGTGTGTTGTAACTAAAGGAGGCAATCGGCAGGTCGCTAAAGCGCGAACGCTGCTCGTCGGTGGTAATAAGCAGGGACGGCTTCGCGTCCTCCAGCATCATCCGCAGGCGGTCGTCCGGGTAGCCGGTGTCCAGCGGCAGCCACGCGGCACCGGCCTCGACGATGCCGTGCAGCGCCAGCGTCAGGAACACCGAGCGCGGCAGGGCCACCGCCACGCTGTCGCCCGGCTTCACGCCGCGCTCGCGCAACAGGTTTGCCAGCGCGACGACCTGCTCGCGCATCTGGCGATAGTTCAGCTCGATGTGCGCATCCGCCAGCGCAGGGGCGTCCGGCGTTTTGCTCGCCTGCTCCGCCACCAGCTCCGCGAGCGTAGTGGACGGCAGCGCCAGCCCGGTATCGTTGATGCGCGCCAGCTGCGCGTATTCCTGTTCAGATACGGTTTCCACTTCGCCGCAGCGCAGGTCAGGGTTGGCGGCAAACTGCATGAGCATCGCGTTCAGGCGCGCGACGTGGCGGGCGAGCGTTGCTTCATCGTAACGCTGCTTGCTGGCGAGGATCTCAATGCTTAATCCGCCCTGCTCGTCAGGGAACAGCGCCAGCTCCAGATCGTTCACCGGGCCAGTTGCCAGCGTGTGGGTGGTGGCCTCCACGCCGTCAATATCCAGCTGATAATCGAATACCTTGACGTTCAGCACCGGGCCAAACAGGGCTTCGTCGCCCGCGGCCTTCCCGCTGTCGCGCACGATCTGCTCGGCGTCGTAGCGCTGGTGGCGGCGCATTTTTTTCAGTTGGTTAGCCAGGCGCAGCGCCAGCGCGGGCAGGCTCTCCTGCGGGTTAATATTCACCGCCAGCGGCAGGACGTTGAGCACAGGCCCGGTCGCGGTCAGCGCGGCGGACCCCATGCGGCGCATAAAGATAAACCCGGCGGCGTAGTCCAGCCGTCCGGTGAGGCGGCCCAGCCACAGCGCCACCAGCGCAAGCGCCAGATCGGTGCGCTGCGCCTGCCCTGCCGCCTGCGCAAGCTGGCTAAAGGCACGGCCGTCGGCGGCAATTTTCAGGCGCAGAATATCGGTAGTGGCGGCGCGCCCCGGCAGCGGCGCGGAGGAGAGCGAGACCGGCGAAGGCAGCTGCTTGCGCTGCTCGGCCCAGAAGGCACCGTCGCGCTGATACGCCTCGCTGTCGCGATAGCGCTGATACTCGTCCACCACCTCAGCGAACGGCGTGAACGGGGATTCAGGCGTCGGTTCGCCCTTTTTCCAGGCGGCATAAATCGCGGCAATCTGGCGGGTAATGGCCGGGAAGCTGAAGCCATCCACCACCAGATGGTGATAGCGCTGATACCAGTACCACTGACGCTCGCCAACCTGAATCAGCTGGTGAAGCGCCAGCGGCTGTCCGCTGTCGACGCGCAGGTTCTGGTTGAGATCGGCCTCCATCAGCGCCACGGCGGCAGCGTGAGAGTCAACGCGAACGATGGACGGCTCCGGCAGAATGAAGGTGTCATCCACCCACTGCCACACCTCGCCGTTATCCTCGGCAAAACGCATCCGCAGGGTATCGGCCTGCATCATGCCTTCCGCAATGGCTTTTGCCAGCAGCGGCGCGTCAATCTCGCCTTTCAGCTCGGTGTAGTGCGCCACGCTCCAGGCGTTTGGCAGGGAGGAAAGCTGCTCCGCCATCCAGATCCCCGGCTGGGCGGCAACGAGAGGAAGACGGTTCATGCGTTCCCCTCCGCAAAATGGGACGGTACTAAGGTTTGCCAGCGTTCCGCCAGCCATTTCTGGCATGCGTCCTGCGGCTGCGCTTCGCACACCACGCGCCACCCTGCCGGCAGTTCGCACTGCTGCGGCCACAGGCTGTACTGCCCCTGGTCGTTTTGCAAAATGGCGAACTGTCCCTGCGGGTTATCGAAAGGGTTGCTGAATTCCATACAGACTCCGTTATTGAATAAGCGGCTGCCAGAGGGTCATCAGCCCCTGCGTCAGCCCACCGCGCCAGCAAAGCGCATCGTGTCCGCCGTCAACCTGACGCCAGTAAACCTGATGCCGGGCGCGTAGTTCGGCGTAAATCGCCTGACTGGCGTTGAAAATCAGCGGCTCGTTGCGCCCGGCCTCAAGGACGATGCGCAGCCCGCGCGCGGCTATCTCACCCGCTTTAAGCTGTTCGATTAACAGCCCTTCCTGCTGCCCGCCGCGGTGCGGCCACCAGTAAGAGCCGGACTGGCTCAGCACGCAGCCAAAACGCTGCGGCCAGTTCAGCGCGGCATAAAGGGAAGAGAGGCCGCCAAAGCTTTGCCCTGCGACCACCGTCCGGTCGGCGCGGTCGCTGAACGGCGCGCGGTTTTTGACAAGCGGGAGAAGCTCTTCCTGTATCGCCAGCCAGAAATCGGGATTGCACGGCAGCTCGCGGTTGCGATGCGCCATGTCGATAACATCAATTAACACGTAAACGGCAGGCGGCAGTTTGCGCTCGGCGGTGAGCGACGCCAGCGCGGGCCAGACGGGCATGCTTTCGGCCCAGAACTGGCCGTCGAGCAGCACCGCCAGCGGGCGCTGCGGGTTATCTTCCCCGGTGGTGAAAACCCAGACGCGACGGCGGTTTTTCAGGCGCGCGCTTTCCCATTCAATGCAGACCGGCGCGCTGTGGGGCGTATCCTGATAATGCCAGCCCGGCTGAACCGGGGCTTCCGGCATCTCCAGCGCCGAGACGGCATGACCGCGCCCGCCGCGCCAGCTCTGCGGATTCAGCGGGTCAGACACCGCGTGCGGCAGCAGTTTGCGCCAGCCTTCGCGCAGCGCCATGCGGTCCGGCTGCTGGCCTTCAAATACCGCGTCGGCAAAATCGTTTTCATTCACGGAGGGGATAAAGCAGTAGCTGCCGCGCCACTCGGGGCTGAACTCGCCCTGCCACTGCCAGACGTCGGTATCAGGAATGCGTTCGAGGGATTGCGGGCGGGCATTTTGATGGTGATCGGTCACGCCGGTGATATAGAGCCAGACGCGTTTGATCGGTGACGAACGCTGCGTTCCTGCCGGGTCACGCCACCAGAACGTGACGCGATATTGTCCCTTTTCCGGCGTCCATTCAGGCCCGTTTTTCGACTGCCACCACGCTTCACTTCCCGTTGTTAACGTCGTCACCCTTATAACCTCATGTTTAACCGTCTTTTTTGTCTCAGGACAAATTTTATTGATAATATTATTGATAACTATTTGCATTTGCAATAGCGTAGTGCCCGCGCTGTGGGAAGCGCGCTCAAAAAACAATCATGCCCACTTGCGGGTGACACCATGCCGCCTCCTCTCCCCTTCGGGAATGGAGCCAGGGGACGCGGCGCGAAAAGCAGGACGTACAATGAATAAGAAGATTCACTCCCTGGCCTTGCTGGTCAACTTAGGGATTTACGGCGTCGCGCTGCCAGCCCTGGCAGACGACAGCACCGCCTCCGCGCAGCACGAAGATACGATGGTCATCACCGCCGCCGAGCAGAATCTGCAGGCGCCTGGCGTATCGACCATTACCGCCGATGAGATCCGTAAAAACCCGCCCGCGCGCGACGTGGCTGAAATTATCCGTACCATGCCGGGCGTTAACCTGACCGGGAACTCCACCAGCGGCCAGCGCGGGAATAACCGTCAGATTGATATTCGCGGGATGGGGCCGGAAAACACCCTGATCCTGATCGACGGCAAGCCGGTGACCAGCCGTAACTCCATCCGTCTGGGCTGGCGCGGCGAGCGCGATACCCGCGGCGATACCGGCTGGGTGCCGCCAGAGATGATTGAGCGCATCGAAGTGATCCGCGGCCCGGCGGCCGCGCGCTACGGCAACGGTGCGGCAGGTGGCGTGGTGAACATCATCACTAAAAAGTTCGATGACCAGTGGCACGGCTCCTGGAACACCTACCTGAATGCGCCAGAACACAAGGACGAAGGTTCCACTAAACGCACCAACTTCAGCCTGAGCGGCCCGCTCGGCGGCGACTTCAGCTTCCGCATGTTCGGTAATCTGGACAAAACGCAGGCCGACGCGTGGGACATCAACCAGGGCCACCAGTCCGATCGTACCGGTGCCTACGCCGACACGCTGCCCGCAGGCCGCGAGGGTGTAGAAAACAAAGACATTAACGGCGTGGTGCGCTGGGACTTCGCGCCAATGCAGTCCCTGGAGTTTGAAGCAGGCTACAGCCGCCAGAACAACCTCTACGCCGGCGATACCCAGAATACCAACAACGACAACAGCTCCAGCGGCCTGGTAAAGAAAAACTACGGCAAAGAGACTAACCGTATCTACCGCCAGAACTTTGCGGTGACCTGGAACGGCGGCTGGGATAACGGCATTACCACCAGCAACTGGGCGCAGTACGAACACACCCGCAACTCCCGTCTCGGCGAAGGGCTGGCGGGTGGTCTTGAAGGGCTGTTCAACAGCAATAAATTCACCGACACCGACCTGGCCGACGTGATGCTGCACAGCGAAATCAACCTGCCGATTGATTTCCTCGTCAACCAGAACCTGACGCTGGGCACCGAGTGGAACCAGCAGCGCATGAAGGACTCGACCTCCTTCACGCAAACCCAGCAGGGCGGCACTATTCCGGGCATGAGTAACGATCGTAGCCCGTACACGTCGGCAGAGATCTTCTCGCTGTTCGCCGAGAACAACATGGAGCTGACCGACAGCACCATGCTGACTCCGGCGCTGCGCTTCGATCATCACACTATCGTCGGCAACAACTGGAGCCCGTCCCTGAACCTGTCGCAGGGTCTGGGGGATAACTTCACGCTGAAGATGGGTATCGCGCGGGCCTATAAGGCACCGAGCCTGTACCAGACCAACCCGAACTACCTGCTCTACAGCAAAGGCCAGGGCTGCTACGCAAGCTCCGACGGCGTGGGCTGCTACATGATGGGTAACGACGATCTGAAGGCCGAAACCAGCATCAACAAAGAGATTGGTCTGGAGTGGAAGCACGACGGCTGGCTGGCGGGCGTAACCTGGTTCCGTAACGACTATCGCGACAAGATTGAAGCGGGCTACACGCCGATTGGCCACACCTCTTCCGGTAAGGTGCAGACCGATATCTACCAGTGGGAAAACGTGCCGAAGGCGGTCGTCGAAGGGCTGGAAGGCTCCCTGAACGTGCCGGTCAGCGACACGATCAACTGGACCAACAATATTACCTACATGCTGCAGAGCAAGAATAAGGAGACCGGCGACCGTCTGTCGATCATCCCGGAGTACACGCTGAACTCGACCCTGAGCTGGCAGGTCCATCAGGACGTGTCGCTCCAGTCGACCTTCACCTGGTACGGCAAGCAGCAGCCGAAGAAGTACAACTACAAAGGTCAGCCGGTGACCGGCTCGGAGAAAGACGAAGTCAGCCCGTACAGCATCGTTGGCCTGAGCGCGACCTGGGACATGACCAAAAACGTCAGCCTGACCGGCGGCGTGGATAACGTCTTCGACAAGCGCCAGTGGCGTGCGGGGAATGCCCAGACCACCGGGAATACCACTACCGGTGCGTATATGTACGGCGCGGGAGCGTATACGTATAATGAGCCGGGCCGGACCTGGTATATGAGCGTGAATACGCGCTTCTAGGTAAAAGCAAAACGGCAACTGCGTTGCCGTTTTTAGTGTTTGCTCCCTCTCCCCGTGGGAGAGGGCCGGGGTGAGGGCATCAGGCCGCACTATTTGCTGACAGAGGAAAAACATGCATACCACCCACCGCACGTTCATTCTCGCCGGCCACACCGTCCATCACGTCACCTTCTATCCCACGACCTTCACCGACGCCGATCTCTTCTGGCTCCCCCACCACGCCGAGCTTGCAAACGCCGGACGCAAACGCAAAGCCGAACATCTTGCCGGACGCATCGCCGCCGCCCATGCCTTACCTGACCACGCCGTTCCCGGCATCGGCCCCAGCGGCGAACCGCTCTGGCCGGATGGGGTATCAGGAAGCATTACCCACAGCGGCACGCAGGCGATGGCGGTTGTCGTCCGTCATCCGACAGCGCTGGTAGGTATTGATTGCGAAGCCATTCTTGCGGAGCTTGACGCCCGTGAAATCCAGGACGGCATTATTAATGCGCAGGAGGCGATGTGCCTGACGCGTTCGGGCTACCCTTTCGCGCTGGCGCTGACGCTGGCGTTTAGCGCCAAAGAGAGTTTGTTCAAGGCGCTCTTTCCGCAGGTGAAGACGTATATGGGTTTTGACTGTGCGAGAGTCACGGCGTTAGATGAGAAAACAATTTCACTGAAGCTTTCTTACCCGGCTGGAGAATATCCTGAGGATACACGCTTTACCCTCGCCTGGCAGACTCATGATGAGAGCGTGTGGACGTTGCTAAAAGCCTGATGGCGCTACGCTTATCAGGCCTACGGTAAAGCAGTTTGTAGGCCGGGTAAGCGCAGCGCCACCCGGCAAGAAAGACGGCTGAATTGTTAATGGCAGATGTTTGTCATCAATCAAACATCCGGGAACATCACGCTATTCCCCGGCGCTTCCCTGTGCAGATGGATAAAGTTCAGGTGCCGTTCATACTGGTCCAGAATGTCCGTAATCACCTGCTCCTTGCTGTAATCCATCAAATCATTCCCCTGGCTCCCTTCCAGCAGGAAGGTCTCAAGCCGGTAGTAGGTCGATTTCCCGCTGCGCGCCCGGTAGGTAAAACCGGGTACCGAGTACTGCTGCGGCCAGATCTGGTAGACAAAGTTCTGCTCGTCGCCCATGTGCACCAGCAGATCCAGGTGTCCCAGGGTCTCGCCCTCCTCCGGCGGCAGGTTTTTCAGCTCCACGTAAGCACCACGCAGCTTCAGCTCCTGGGCCACCTCTTCCATGGCGGGGAAGCAGACCGTCTCCATCATCTGTTTGGTGTAGCGTGTGCCCGGGTAGTTCATCAGGCGCGACAGGCGCTTCTTCCAGCTCAGCCTGTCCTGCGCGCCCATCGGGCGCGGCGCGGTGTCGCGACTGGCGCTGACGCGGCGGTAGTCTTCCACCTTGAGGGACTTATAAAGCCCGGCCATCACGAAGAAGATGACGAAGCTGAACGGCAGCCCCATGATCACCGTGGTGTTCTGCAGCGCCGAGATGCCGTTGGTCATCAGCATGCCGAGCGTCAGCAGGCCGATGGCGACGGACCAGAAGATGCGCAGCCAGTTCGGCGCGTCGCTGTTAATGTCCTTGAGCTTCGAGGTGAAGTTGCCCAGCACCAGCGCGCCGGAATCCGCGGAGGTGACGTAGAACAGCAGGCCGGTAATGGTCGCCACGGACGCGCTGAAGGTAAACGCCGGGTACTGCGCCAGCAGGCTGTAGAAGCCGCGCTCCGGGTGTGCCATTGCTTCCTGCGCGAAGGTCGCATTGCCGTGAATGATCTCGTGCAGCGCGCTGTTGCCGAACACCGACAGCCACAGCAGCGTAAAGGTGAACGGGATAATCAGCGTACCCATTACGAACTGACGAATGGTGCGGCCACGCGAAATGCGCGCGAGGAACAGGCCGACAAACGGCGACCACGCGACCCACCACGCCCAGAAGAACAGCGTCCAGTTATTCATCCACTCTACCGGGCGGTCGAAGGCGAAGCTGTTCAGCGTCATGCCCATAAAGCGGTTCACGTAGTCCCCCACGTTCAGCACTAAGGCATTGAGCAGGAACGAGGTGTCACCCATAAACAGCACGAACAGGATCAGGCCCAGCGCCAGCGCGACGTTCAGCTCGGAGAGCACGCGAATGCCCTTGTCGACGCCGGAGGTCACCGAAATGGTGGCGATAATCACCGACAGCGCAATCAGCGCCGCCTTCGCCGCCATCGAATCCGGAATATCAAACAGCACGCTCAGCCCATAGTTGAGCTGCACCACGCCAATCCCGAGCGTGGTCGCGATACCGAAGATGGTGCCGATCACTGCCGCGATATCCACGCTGTGGCCAATCGGTCCGTTTATCTTTTTCCCGAAAATCGGGTACAGCGCAGAGCGGATGGTGAGGGGTAAATTATAACGATAGCTAAAGTATCCGAGCGCCATCCCCATCAGGGCATACATCGACCAGCCGGTCAGGCCGTAGTGGAACAACGTCCAGACCATCGCCTGGCGCGCGGCCTCCATCGTCTGCCCTGCCCCTTCCGGCGGCTGCATATATTGCGTGACCGGTTCGGCCACGGAGAAGAACATTAGGTCGATGCCGATGCCGGCGGCAAACAGCATCGCGGCCCAGCTCAGCAGGCTGAACTCGGGCTTTGACTGCTCGGGCCCAAGCTTCACCGACCCGAAGCGCGAGCAGGCAATGCAGACCACAAATACGATATAGAGCGTCGCCGCCAGCAGGTAGTACCAGCCAAAGGTCTTCGACACCCAGTTCAGGGTCCGCCCAATCCACTCGGCAGAAAAATCACGAAAGAAGATGGTTGTCAGGGAAAACAACAAAATCAGTCCTGCGGATGTATAAAAAACAACCGGATTGATTTTGTCCTTTTCTCTGTCTTGTGAAAGGTCTGTCATCCAGTATCCCCACTGTTTTTGTAACTATTAAAATCCAAATCCGCAACAATTAAGACACATTTTATATTGAACGTCCAATCAAAAACCGCTTTAATGTATAACCAACGCTGATGAATGGAGTGGCAACAATGCCCAAAGTGGGGATGCAGCCAATCCGGCGCAGGCAGCTTATCGACGCCACGCTGGAAGCAATAAATGAAGTGGGAATGCACGATGCGACGATCGCGCAGATTGCCCGTCGGGCGGGCGTTTCCACGGGGATCATCAGTCACTACTTCAAAGACAAAAACGGTCTGCTGGAAGCGACCATGCGCGACATCACCGGCCAGCTGCGTGACGCGGTATTAAGCCGCCTGCATGCCCTGCCGAACGGCAGCGCGGAGCAGCGCCTGCAGGCGATTGTCGGCGGCAATTTTGATGAGACCCAGGTCAGCAGCGCGGCGATGAAGGCCTGGCTGGCCTTCTGGGCGAGCAGCATGCACCAGCCGATGCTCTACCGCCTGCAGCAGGTAAGCAGCCGCCGCTTACTGTCAAACCTGGTGCACGAGTTCCGCCGCGAACTGCCGCGCAAACAGGCGCAGGAAGCGGGCTACGGGCTGGCGGCACTGATTGACGGACTATGGCTGCGCGCGGCCCTGAGCGGCAAACCGCTGGATAAGACGCTGGCCCAGTCGCTTACCAGCCACTTTATCAGCCAGCATTTACCGACCGATTAACCGAGGAGAATTTATGTCCCGAATGGCAGAACAGCAGCTTTATATCAATGGTGGTTATACATCGGCCACCAGCGGTCGCACCTTCGAGACCATCAACCCGGCCAACGGTGAAGTTCTGGCGACCGTGCAGGCCGCCGGGCGCGAAGACGTCGACCGCGCCGTGGAAAGCGCACGGCGCGGGCAGAAGATCTGGGCGGCGATGACCGCGATGGAGCGTTCTCGAGTTCTGCGCCGCGCCGTCGATATCCTGCGCGAGCGTAACGACGAGCTGGCAAAACTGGAAACCCTCGACACCGGTAAAGCCTTTTCCGAAACCTCAACCGTGGACATCGTCACCGGCGCGGACGTGCTGGAGTATTACGCGGGGCTGATCCCGGCGCTGGAAGGCAGCCAGATCCCTTTGCGTGAGACCTCGTTCGTCTACACCCGCCGCGAACCGCTGGGCGTGGTGGCGGGCATCGGCGCGTGGAACTACCCGATCCAGATCGCCCTGTGGAAATCCGCCCCGGCGCTGGCGGCGGGCAACGCGATGATCTTTAAGCCGAGCGAGGTCACCCCGCTCACCGCACTTAAGCTCGCCGAGATCTACACCGAAGCCGGTCTGCCGGACGGGGTGTTTAACGTCCTGCCGGGCGTAGGCGCGGAGACCGGCCAGTTCCTGACCGACCATCCGGGCATCGCCAAAGTCTCCTTTACCGGCGGCGTAGCCAGCGGCAAAAAGGTGATGGCCAACTCGGCGGCCTCGTCCCTGAAAGAGGTGACGATGGAGCTGGGCGGCAAGTCTCCGCTGATCATTTTCGACGATGCGGATCTTGATCTCGCGGCGGACATCGCCATGATGGCGAACTTCTTCAGCTCCGGCCAGGTGTGCACCAACGGCACCCGCGTGTTCGTGCCCGCGAAATTTAAAGCCGCGTTTGAGCAGAAAATCGTCGAGCGCGTGGGCCGCATCCGCGCGGGCGATCTGTTCGATGAAAACACCAACTTTGGCCCAATGGTCAGCTTCCCGCACCGCGACAGCGTGCTGCGCTACATCGCCAAAGGCAAAGAGGAAGGCGCGCGCGTGCTGTGCGGCGGCGACGTGCTGAAGGGCGAAGGCTTTGACAGCGGCGCGTGGATCGCCCCGACCGTCTTCACCGACTGCACCGACGAGATGACCATCGTGCGCGAGGAGATCTTCGGCCCGGTGATGTCCATCCTCACCTACGAAACGGATGAAGAAGCCATTCGCCGCGCCAACGACACCGACTACGGTCTGGCGGCAGGCATCGTCACGGCCGACCTGAACCGCGCCCACGGCGCCATTCATCAGCTCGAAGCGGGCATCTGCTGGATCAACACCTGGGGTGAATCCGCCGCAGAGATGCCGGTTGGCGGTTACAAGCACTCCGGCATCGGCCGCGAGAACGGAGTCATGACGCTCCAGAGCTACACCCAGGTGAAGTCCATCCAGGTTGAGATGGGTAAATTCCAGTCCATATTTTAACCGGGAGGTTTATTTGCAATTTGACTACATCATTATCGGGGCCGGCTCTGCCGGCAACGTACTGGCAACGCGACTGACCGAAGATCCGAATACCACCGTCCTGCTGCTTGAAGCGGGCGGGCCGGATTATCGCTTTGACTTCCGCACCCAGATGCCCGCCGCGCTGGCGTTCCCGCTGCAGGGCAAGCGCTACAACTGGGCGTATGAAACCGAGCCAGAGCCGTACATGAACAACCGCCGCATGGAGTGCGGGCGCGGCAAAGGGCTGGGCGGCTCGTCGCTGATCAACGGCATGTGCTACGTGCGCGGTAACGCCATGGACCTGGACAACTGGGCCAAAGAGCCGGGCCTGGAGCACTGGAGCTACCTCAACTGTCTGCCCTACTACCGCAAGGCGGAAACGCGGGACGTGGGCCCGAACGACTACCACGGCGGCGACGGTCCGGTGAGCGTCACCACTTCTAAACCGGGCGTGAACCCGCTGTTTGAGGCGATGGTGGAGGCGGGCGTGCAGGCGGGCTACCCGCGCACCGACGATCTTAACGGCTATCAGCAGGAAGGCTTCGGCCCGATGGACCGCACGGTCACGCCGCAGGGTCGACGCGCCAGCACCGCGCGCGGCTATCTGGACCAGGCCAAAAAGCGCCCGAACCTGACCATCCGCACCCACGCCATGACCGACCGCATCCTCTTCGAAGGCAAGCGCGCGGTGGGCGTCGAGTGGCTGGAAGGCGAAAGCACCATTCCGTCCAAAGCAACGGCGAAGAAAGAGGTGCTGCTGTGCGCAGGCGCGATCGCCTCCCCGCAGATCCTGCAGCGCTCCGGCGTGGGCAACGCCGAGCTGCTGAAGCAGTTCGATATTCCGCTGGTGCACGACCTGCCCGGCGTGGGTGAAAACCTGCAGGATCACCTGGAGATGTACCTCCAGTACGAATGCAAAGAGCCGGTTTCCCTCTACCCTGCCCTGCAGTGGTGGAACCAGCCGAAGATTGGCGCCGAGTGGCTGTTTGGCGGCACCGGCGTGGGGGCGAGCAACCACTTTGAGGCGGGCGGGTTTATCCGCAGCCGCGAGGAGTTCGAATGGCCCAATATTCAGTACCACTTCCTGCCGGTGGCGATTAACTACAACGGCTCGAACGCGGTGAAAGAGCACGGCTTCCAGTGCCACGTCGGCTCCATGCGCTCGCCGAGCCGCGGGCACGTGCGCATCACGTCACGCGATCCGCACCAGCATCCGGCGATTCTGTTCAACTATATGTCCCACGAGCAGGACTGGCAGGAGTTCCGCGACGCGATCCGCATCACCCGCGAGATCATGCACCAGCCGGCGCTGGACAAATACCGGGGCCGCGAAATCAGCCCGGGCGTCGAGTGCCAGACCGACGAGCAGCTGGACGAATTCGTGCGCAACCACGCCGAAACCGCCTTCCACCCGTGCGGCACCTGCAAGATGGGCTATGACGAGATGGCGGTGGTCGACGGCGAAGGTCGCGTTCACGGGATGGAAGGGTTACGCGTGGTGGATGCGTCGATTATGCCGCAGATCATCACCGGCAACCTGAACGCAACCACCATTATGATTGGCGAGAAGGTTGCCGACGCCATTCGCGGTCGCGAGCCGCTGGCGAAGAGCACGGCGGCGTATTATGTGGCGAACGGGGCGCCGGTGAGGCGCTGAAAATATTTCCCCTCACCCTGGCCCTCTCCCCATAGGCTGAAGGATCCCCAGTAATTTTTAAGCAGCAGCAATAACGTTGTTTAAGAACGACTGAAGCCTTTCAGCGATGCCCTGGTCCGGCTGTAAATCGCTGAGGCGTTTCCTGCAGGCCGGGGCGAGGCGCATGGATGCGCCGAGAGGGCGGGCTTCACAGGGACGTTACCTCCGCCCGTCCCCGATAAGCCGGAAGGAATAAGCCGAGGGCACCGCGTAGCGGCGATTTACCGCCGGGAGCCCGGGTCGCCAGGGTGGTGGCGACTGAGCCACCCTGGCACGTTCACCGGTTATGGAGTTACAGAGTAGCAAGGAACATAAAGTGAACGGAATGACCACTACAGCTGTATGTTCCCCTCACCTCTCCCCGGAGGGGCGAGGGGACTGTTCCGTGCTGGCATTACTTTGTGGGGCCCCCTCAGCCCCATAGGGGAGAGGGGATTAACCTACCCCTTCAAAAATTTATTTTCATTTCCCTGCATCCAGTTTTCCCCCTGCCCTCGTATGTGAGTATGTGAGCAACGCCTTTGCTCCTTAATCCGAGGATAAATGATGAAAAAGCTACTCAGTGTTGCATTCGTATCCAGCGCTTTACTCTTCTGTGCAGGCGCATCAGCGGCCATGACGTCAGGCTCCGTGATGGTGGGCGGAGCGGAAATGTTCCCGAGCAAAAACATTGTTGAAAACGCTGTGAATTCAAAAGATCACACCACGCTGGTGGCGGCGGTCAAAGCGGCCGGGCTGGTAGATACGCTGCAGAGCAAAGGGCCATTCACCGTCTTTGCGCCCACCGATGCGGCATTTGCAAAATTGCCTGCGGGTACGGTCGACAATCTGGTGAAGCCGGAAAATAAAGCGCTGCTCACCAGCATCCTGACCTATCACGTGGTCGCCGGTAATTACGATATGAAAGCGCTGGAGCAGAAAATTAAACAGGGCGGCGGTCACGCGGAGCTTAAGACCGTAAACGGTCAGCCTCTGTGGATCATGAGTAACGGCCCGCACAATATTCAGCTCAAGGACGGTAAAGGTAACGTGGCGAACATCAGCACCTATGACGTCCATCAGAAAAATGGCGTGATCGATGTGATTGATACCGTCCTGATGCCTAAGTAGTTGTCTATACTTCGGAAGTGTGACGTTGCCTTCCGGGAAAAACATGGATAACGCGCTGGCTCAACAGCAGTTGAAATTAATGCAGGCGATCGCTAACGGCGATCGCCGCGCATTTGAGCAACTATACCGGCTCACTTCACCGCATCTGTTTGCCGTCGCGCTGCGCATGCTGCGTCATCGCGCCTGGGCAGAAGAGATCCTTCACGACTGTTTTGTCACCGTCTGGAGTAAAGCTGAAACCTATAACGCCGCCCTGAGCTCTCCGATGACCTGGCTTACGCATATTGTTCGCAACCGCTGTATTGACTGGCTGCGCAGCGGGCAAACCCGCGCTGCCGCCCGCGAGGAGTCGTATTCCGAAGATATTCTGCTGAGCGAAAGCGACGAGCCGAACAGCTGGCACGACGACGCGCAGGCAGCACGGCTCAGGCATTGCCTGGAACACCTGAGCCACGAACAGCGTCAGAGCATTACGCTCGCCTACTATCAGGGTATGTCCCACAGCGACATAGCAGACTGGCTTCAGCAGCCTGTGGGCTCAGTAAAAAGCTGGATCCGCCGCGCAATGGATCATCTTCGGGAGTGTGTAGGGCTATGAATGACGCTGAAAAACGCGACGACATGCTGGCAGCAGAATATGCCCTCGGCACTCTGCGGGGAGGGGCGCGGCTTCAGTTTCAGAAAAGGCTTGCCGCTGAACCCGCCCTGGCCGCCCGCGCTGCTTACTGGCAGAACATGTTCAGCGCGCTCGATAGCCATCTTGCGCCAGTCCCTCCGCCAGAAACGGTGTGGAAGAGAATCGTCCTCGATCTGCCCTCTACAACGCCTTTGCGTAAAAGCCGTCCTTATATCGGCTGGATGGCCGCGGCTTCCCTCGCCGCCGTTACCGTCATTGCCTGGTATTCCACCCGCACGCCGGAACTCGCTCCGCTGATGGTGCTCAACGATGCCCGGCAGCATGGGGAGTGGGTAGTCAGTGCGGACGCCAGACGCGAGCATCTGAGCATTACCCCGCTCAGACCGAACGCCGTTGCGGCACAACATAGCCTGCAGCTTTGGCTGATCCCTGACGGTCAGGCGCCGATATCGCTGGGGCTGCTGCACATCGCCATACCGACACGCGTTACTCTCAGGAACACAGCACTGACTCCTGACGCCACGATAGCGATAAGCCTTGAACCAGAGGGAGGCTCACCCACCGGCCTTCCCACGGGGCCCGTGCTGTACAGTGGAAAAATATAATCCTCGTGCCTTATTCACAGGGATGCGAGGGGCACCCAATTTCATTCTGTTCATATGACAGTTACATATAAGAATTAAATATTAGGCTTGCAATTAATTTTATTATTATAAAACATTATTGACATACTCTTCCGTACTCCATTAAGTTTTAAGCGAACCTTATTCCATGTCAGATATACAATATATCAAAAACGAGAATTAAAGAATTCGCCGTTATTCTTTAATCCTTCCCTGCCTTTTATTTTTTGAATCACACAACAGTGAGATAACATCATGAATAATAGTGCAAACAAGGTTGTCGTTATCACCGGTGCCAGCAGCGGGATTGGTGAGGCCATTGCCCTCCATTTAGCGAATAACGCGTATTCGCTGGTCCTGGTGGCGCGCCGTCAGGACAAAATTAATGCCCTCGTGGACAGGATAATCCAGCAAGGCGGTAAGGCCATCGCCGTCAAGGCCGATGTAACCCGTCAGGAAGAGGTCCAGCGCGCCATTGAGGCTGCCATCGCCGCATACCAGCGCGTGGACGTGCTGATCAACAACGCCGGCTTTATGGCTATCGCCCCCCTCAGCGAGCTGAAAACCGACGAATGGGACAAGATGATTGATACCAATCTGAAAGGGGTACTGTACGGCGTCGCGGCCGCATTACCGGTGTTCCAGCGCCAGGGAAGCGGACACTTTATTAACATTGCCTCTGTGGCGGGCATCAAGGTCCTTGCCCCCGGCGGCGTGGTGTACAGCGCGACAAAATTCGCCGTTCGCGCGCTGAGCGAGGGTCTGCGCCAGGAAGCAGGTAAAACGATACGCACCACGCTTATCTCTCCCGGCGCGGTCGAAAGCGAGCTGCAGTTCGGCAGCTCAGACGAAGAGAGTAAAAAATTTCTCCATGAATTTTATAAGCAGGCTATTCCGGCAGAGTCGATTGCCAGAGCCGTATTATTTGCTATCGAACAGCCTGACGACGTTGATATAAATGAAATAATTGTCCGTCCTACGCAGGAAGAATTTTAGCATAAGTTAAATAACGCTGAATGAGGTGTCATTATGATTAAATCATTAACGTCCCTATCAGATTTAAATATGCGATCGGGTGCCGATATTCTCCTTGAAGTGCTGGAGAGTGAAGGCGTGGAATATATTTTTGGCAATCCCGGCACCACCGAACTTCCGCTCATCGATGCTCTGCTTCGGCATGAAAATATTCACTATGTTCTGGCGCTCCAGGAGAGCAGCGTGGTTGCCATTGCCGACGGCTATGCGAAAGCCTCCGGCAAAACCGGCTTTATCAATTTGCATACCGCCAGCGGTCTGGGGCACGGCATGGGGAATCTGATCAATTCGCGGATCATGAAAACCCCGCTGGTGGTCACCGTCGGACAGCAGGACACGCGGCACTACGTCCGCGACCCGCTTCTGTATGATGACATTGTCTCCATTGGTTCTCCGGTCATGAAGTGGGCGCAGGAGGTTACCAGCGCCGACCAGCTCCCGGTGCTGGTGCGCCGCGCGTTTCACGCGGCCAGCTATCCTCCGGGTGGCCCGGTCCTGCTCTCTCTGCCGATGAACGTCATGGAAGAGCTGAGCGACGCCGGGATACAGACGGCGTCCAGAGTGGACTATCACACCGTCGCGGGCTCGCTGGACGATCTGGCGCAGGCGCTCAGCGCGGTTCCCCCCGGCAGGGTTATGATTGTGGCGGGCGATGAAGTTCACTCCAGCGGCTCGACGCAGGAAATTGTCCAGCTTGCGGAAGCGCTCAGCGCCCACGTCTACGGCTCCTCCTGGCCGCTGAATTTGCCTTTTCCCACCCAGCACGCGCTCTGGCGGGGCAACATGCCCACCACCGCAGGAGAAATTGCCAGCGTCATCAACGCCTACGATGCCGTGTTTATCATTGGCGGCAGAAGCCTGATCGCCATTTTGTATAGCGAGGGCGAGGCCATTCCGGAAAGCTGCGCGGTGTATCAGCTCTCGGCGGATATGAACGAGCTTGGCCGCTCGTATGCTACTCGCCTTTCGGTGATGGGTGACATCAAGCTCTCTCTGCGCGACCTGCTGCCGAGACTGGACCAGCACCGGGCTGCCAGCAAGCTGCTCCACCAGCAACTGCTGGCTCAGGCGCGCGAGGAGCGGGAAAACGAGTGGCGGCAGCAGGAAGAACGCCTGGCCGCCGAACGGTTGCGCCCGGCTATCTCCCCGATGGTGGCGGCCTGGGAAGTCATCCGCGCCATTCCGGCGGGCACGACGATTGTCGATGAAGCCATTGCCACGGCCAGACACGTCCGCAGGTTTATTTCCGATCGTCAGCATCAGCGGTACTACTTTATGCGCGGCGGCGGTCTGGGCTGGGGGATGCCCGCGGCAGTAGGCCACTCGCTGGGGCTGGGGCGCGAGCCTGTAGTGTGTCTGGTTGGCGACGGCGCCTCGCTGTATTCACCGCAGGCGCTCTGGACGGCAGCGCACGAAGCGTTGCCCGTCACCTTTATCGTGATGAATAACCTGGAGTACAACATCCTGAAAAACTTTATGAAAGGTCAGCCGGGCTACAGTTCGACGAAGCTGGGGCGTTTTATCGGGATGGATCTGATTAACCCGCAAATTGATTTTCAGTCGCTGGGCACCGCGTTGGGCATTCGCTGCTGCCGGGTCACCCAGGCCGCGGATATCGCCACGGCGGTGACGCAGGGGCTGCAGTCCGGAAAAACCAACTTGATTGAAATTGCCATTTCCGCGGATTGATCGACCGTTTCAGATGTACCCTACAAAAACACCTATAACCGAAACGCCTCTAACCGCTTAATCTGCCGCCCTTCCCCGTCAAAATTCTCCGCCGCCAGCCAGGCGCGCAGCTCCGCGTCTCTTTGCGGCCATTCGCCGTCAATAATAGAAAGCATATCGCTGTCGCGGTTGCGCCCTTTGCGCACCAGCTTCTGGCGCAGGCGTCCTTCCCAGACAAACCCCAGCCGCTCCGCCGCCCTGCGCGACGCCACGTTCATGGAATCGCACTTCCACTCCAGCCGACGGTAGCCGTGCTCAAACGCATTTTTCAGCAGCAGCCACACCGTTTCGGTACCGATGCGGGAGCCTTTCATCTTCCGCGACCAGGTCACGTGGCCAATCTCGACCGACCCCAGCAGACGCTCGTTGGCCATATAGCTCACCAGCCCCACCGCCCGCTCGGTGCGTAAATCAATGACGGCAAACGGCACCAGCTCATCGTCCATCACCTTCGCCACGATCCAGTGCGCGGTGGCTTCCACGCTCGTCGGCTGCGTGCTGGCAAGCCACGTCCAGTCGCTGTCGTCGCCCAGGGCATACGCCTCATAGAGATCGGCCGCGTGGCGATCGGCATCCAGCACCTCCAGACGGCAGTACTGGCCGAACAGCGGCGTGCGGGTTAAGACGCGCGCGCCCGTCCAGCCAGGTACGATATCGTTAACGGTTTGACCATGTTGATTGATTTCTGGCACGACGTTGACTCCCTGAAAGGTAAGGAGTTTGTTATAGCAGGTTAAAAAGCGGGCGAAAAGCAGCGTATTTTAATAGCCCGAGCGCATGCGATATTCCAGTAAGGCATAAGGAAAGCTGAATTTCGACTTTGCGTAATTTCAGAGACCACCTAACGTAGCGGAGCATAAAACAATCACAATATATTCTTCTCAGGGATCGCTATGACAAAAAAACTGTTGCCGTTACTGGTGCTGGCTGCGCTCTCAAGCGCTGCCCACGCCGCTACTCCGCCCAACACGCTGGTTGTTGCCCAGGGGCTTGATGACATCGTGAGCCTCGACCCGGCTGAAGCCAACGAGCTCTCCAGCATCCAGACCGTGCCGAGCCTGTATCAGCGTCTGGTGCAGCCGGACCGCGATAACCCGGAAAAAATCACCCCGATACTGGCGGAAAGCTGGGACGCCGACGCGGCAGCAAAAACCCTGATCATCAAGCTCAAGTCCGATGCAAAATTCGCCTCCGGCAACGCGCTGCGCCCGGAAGACGTGATTTTCTCGTACACCCGCGCCGTGACGCTGAACAAATCCCCGGCCTTTATCCTCAACGTGCTGGGCTGGGACGCCAGCAACATCGCCAGCCAGTTGAAAAAAGTGGACGACCATACCCTCCAGCTTCACTGGACGGCAGACGTCAGCCCGGCGGTGGCGCTGAATATTCTCTCCACGCCGATTGCCTCCATCGTGGATCAAAAGCTGGTTGCGGCGAACGTGAAGGATAACGACTTCGGCAACGCGTGGCTGAAAATGCACTCGGCGGGCAGCGGCGCGTTCAAAATGCGCGTCTATCAGCCGCATCAGGCTATCGTGCTGGAAGCCAACGACTCCGCCCCCGGCGGTGCGCCGAAGCTTAAAAGCATCATTATTAAAAACGTCCCCGATCCGGCCTCGCGCCGCCTGCTGATCCAGCAGGGTGATGCCGACGTGGCGCGCGATCTGGGTGCAGACCAGATTAGCGCGCTCGACGGCAAGCCGGGCGTGAAGGTGCTGAGCATCCCGTCTGCCGAGCAGAATTATCTGGTGTTTAACACCGGCAACAGCGCCAACCCGCTGCTGAATAACCCGGCCTTCTGGGAAGCCTCGCGCTGGCTGGTAGACTATGACGGCATCACCAAAAACCTGCTGAAAGGCCAGTACTTTGTGCACCAGAGCTTCCTGCCGGTCGGCCTGCCGGGCGCGCTGGAAGATAATCCGTTTAAATTTGACCCGGCGAAGGCGAAAGCAATCCTCGAGAAAGCGGGCATTAAAGACGCGCACTTCACGCTGGACGTGGAGAACAAGGCGCCGTTTATCACCATCGCCCAGTCGATGCAGGCGAGCTTTGCGCAGGGTGGCGTGAAGGTGGATCTGCTGCCCGCGGCGGGTAGCCAGGTGTACGCCCGCGTGCGCGCGAAACAGCATCAGGCGGCGATTCGTCTGTGGATCCCGGACTACTTCGATGCGCACTCCAACGCCAGCGCCTTCGCGTGGAACGACGGCAAATCCAGCACCGTGGCGGGGCTTAACGGCTGGAAAATTCCGGAGCTGAACAAGGCCACGCTGGCGGCAGTGGCCGAGCCGGATCCGGCGAAACGTCTGGATCTGTACAAGAAAATGCAGGAACAGCTGCAGCATAGCTCGCCGTACGTGTTCGTCGATCAGGGTAAAACTCAGATCGTGGTGCGCGATAACGTGAAGGGGTATCAGCAGGGGCTGAACGCGGACATGGTCTGGTACGATCGCGTTACGAAGTAGCCCTTGTTGCCGGGTGGCGTTGCGCTTACCCGGCCTACGTTCTCGGTTTTTGTAGGCCGGGTAAGGCGAAGCCGCCACCCGGCATGAAGAGATCTCCCATGCCACATCTTTCCACCCGCGTGTTGCAGGGTCTGCTGACCCTGCTGCTCACGCTTTTCGGGCTGCTGCTCGTCACGTTTGCGCTTTCGGCCTTTTCCCCGGTCGATCGCGTGCTGCAGATCGTCGGCGATCACGCCAGCCAGTCAACCTACGATCAGGTTCGCCACCAGCTCGGGCTGGATCGGCCCCTGCCCGTGCAGTTCTGGCACTACCTGCAAAACCTCGCCCACGGTGATTTAGGCACCGCCAGCGCCACCGGACAGCCGGTGCTGCAGGATCTGCTGCACGCCTTTCCCGCCACGCTGGAGCTGGCAACCCTGGCCTTAATCATCGGTGCCGTACTCGGCGTGATTGCCGGGGTGCTGTGCGCTCGCTACGCCGGTTCGCCGCTCGATTTAGCGCTCAGAACCCTCACCCTGCTCGGCAACTCGGTGCCGATCTTCTGGCTCGGCCTGCTGATGCTGGCCCTGTTCTACGCGAAGCTGCAGTGGAGCGCGGGCCCCGGCAGGCTGGACGACATCTGGCAGTTTACCGTGGAGCCGCGCACCGGCTTTGCGCTGATTGATACCTGGCTTTCAGGCGACCGGGAGGCGTTCCGCAACGCCATCAGCCATCTGGTGCTGCCGGTACTGCTGCTGGCCTATTACTCGCTGGCAAGCATTACCCGCCTCACGCGATCCGCCTGCCTGAGCGAGATGAACAAAGAGTACATCCTGCTCGCCCGCGCCAAGGGTGCCGGGGAGATGACCATCCTGCTGCGCCACGTGCTGCCGAACATTCACGGCACCCTGCTGACGGTGATTGCGCTGGCCTACACCAGCATGCTGGAAGGTGCGGTACTGACCGAAACCGTCTTCTCGTGGCCGGGCATCGGGCGCTATCTCACCACCGCCCTGTTCGCCGGAGACACCACCGCCATCATGGGCGGCACGCTGCTGATTGGCGTCTGCTTTGTGCTGATCAATAACCTTACCGACCTGCTCGTGCGGGCAACCGATCCCAGGGTGCGCTGATGCCGTTTTATCTTTTCGTACGCCGCCTGCGCCGCTCACCCGCCGCCTTTTGCGGACTGATTGCCATCGCGCTGCTGGTGCTGATCGCCCTGTTCGCGCCGTGGCTCGCGCCGCTTGACCCGAACTGGCAGGACGCGGCCGCGCGCCTGCAGGCACCGAACGGCCAGCACTGGCTGGGCACCGACAGCTACGGGCGCGACCTGCTTTCGCGCCTGATTTACGGCACGCGACCGGCGCTCGGGCTGGTGGCATTAGTTACCGTTATCACCCTGCCCGCCGGGCTGCTGGTGGGGATTTTGTCCGGCTACTACGGCGGCTGGATGGAGCGCATCCTGATGCGCTTTACCGACGTGGTGATGTCGATGCCGCGCCTGATCCTCGCATTCGCGTTTGTGGCAATGCTTGGCCCGGGGCTGGTCAACGGCGCGCTGGCGCTGGCCTTAACCACCTGGCCGGCCTACGCGCGTCAGGCCCGAAGTGAAATTCAGCGCCTGCGCCACAGCGACTACCTGGCCGCCGCCGAGATGATGGGCATTCGCGGCCCGCGCCTGCTGGTCGGCCATATTCTGCCCCTGTGCCTGCCGTCCGCAATTGTGCGGCTGGCGCTGGATCTGGCAGGCATTATTCTGGCGGCCGCCGGTCTCGGCTTCCTCGGCCTTGGCGCACGCCCGCCAATGGCCGAATGGGGCGCGATGATTGCCGACGGCATGCAGGTGATTTTCGACCAGTGGTGGATTGCCGCCATTCCGGGCGGAGCGATCCTGTTTGCCAGCCTGGCCTTTAACCTGCTGGGCGACGGCCTGCGCGACGTACTGGAGCCACAGCATGACTGAACAACGTGTCATCGTCGATGCGCTGAATATCGACTACCCCGCCGCGCGCGTGGTCAACAACCTGAGCTTCACGCTTGGCAACGAGCGGCTGGCGCTGGTGGGGGAATCCGGCTCGGGCAAGTCGATGTCCGCCCGCGCCCTGATGGGGCTGGTACGTAAGCCCGGCATCGTGAGCGCGAACCGGCTTAACGTGCTCGGCAACGACCTGCTGGCCCTGAGCACCCGCCGCTGGCAGGCGCTGCGCGGCAACGGGATTGCGATGGTCCTGCAGGACCCGCGCTACGCGCTGAATCCGGCGAAAAACGTCGCCGCCCAGCTTGATGAGGCGCTGACCCTGCATCAGCGCCTGCCCCGCGCTGAACGCCTGGCGCGCATTCACGACATCATCCGCGCCGTCGGACTTAACGAACATATCCTCCAGCGCTACCCCGGCGAACTCTCGGGCGGCATGGGCCAGCGCGTGATGATTGCGATGGCGCTGATCAACAACCCGCAGGTGCTGATTGCCGACGAACCCACTTCCGCACTGGACGCCCGCCTGCGCAACCAGATCCTCGAACTGCTGGTGCAGCAGTGCGAAGAGCGCCAGATGGCGATGCTGCTCATCAGCCACGATCTGCCGCTGGTGGCGGAGCACTGCGACCGCGTGCTGGTGATGTATCAGGGCGAAAAAGTCGATGAGATGGCGGCGAGCCAGCTCCCGCAGGCGACGCACCCGTATACGCGCACCCTGTGGACCTGCCGTCCGAACGCCAGTACCTATGGACAGATGCTGCCGACGCTGGACCGCTCGCAGCCGTGGAAGGAGGTGAACAATGGCTCTCGTTGACGTAAACCAGCTCCAGGTGAGCTTCGGGGAGAAAACAGCGGTGTCCGCCGCCAGCTTTGCTATTGAGAAAGGCGAGACCTTCAGCCTGATCGGTGAATCCGGCTGCGGGAAATCGACTATTCTGCGCGTGCTGGCGGGGCTGCAGCGCGAGTGGAACGGCCGCATTTCGATCCTGGGAGAAGCGTTACGGCCAGGACGACGTTTTGAAGGCGAGCTTCGCCGCAACGTGCAGATGGTGTTTCAGGATCCGTGGGCCTCTTTGCACCCGAACCACACCGTTGCGCGCACCCTGTCAGAGCCGTTAAACATCCACGGTGAAACTCAGGTTGCCGAAAAGGTGGCGGATGCGCTGCGGCAGGTGGGGCTTTCCGCCGACGCGGGTAAACGTTATCCGCATCAGCTTTCCGGCGGCCAGCGCCAGCGCGTTGCCATTGCCCGCGCGCTGCTGCTGCGCCCGCAGCTACTCCTGCTGGACGAGCCGACCTCGGCGCTGGATATGTCGGTGCAGGCGGAAATCCTGAACCTGCTCAACCGCCTGAAGGCCGAGCACGGCATGACCTATCTGCTGGTGAGCCACGACGCGGACGTGGTTGCGCATATGTCAGACCGGGCGGCGTTTATGGCGCACGGGGAGATCCAGCGGGTGTTTGACCGTGAGGCAATGTTGAGGGGCGAGCACAGAATGGGGTAAACCGTGCGGCGGCGAGCGCCGCACGGGTTTCGTAGGCCGGGTAAGGCGTAGCCGCCACCCGGCAACAAATCACTTCAGCAGCTTCACCGTGGCATCAATGTCGATTTCATCTTCGGTGAAGATCATCGTCGTATTCTGGAAGGTGGTGATCGCCAGCTTCTTCACCGAACGCGTTTCGCCCGGCTTTTTATCGGACTTCGGCTTGATGCTGTTCATCAGCAGCCCTACCGACAGCACCGCGTTCTCTTTATCGATTTTGGCATCAACCGGCTCTTCTTCGCTGAACACCACGAAGGATTTGATCGAAGTGAGCTTCACGCGCTCGCCCGCAATATAGAGGTGCTTACTTTCGGGGATCACCTTCACCGCGTAGGCGGAGAGGCCTTTATTGTTGGTGGTTGGCTCGAAGGTCACCGCGGCATCTTTTTTAATCAGATCGGGGTTCGCGACCTTAATCACATGAAAATAGCGGTTGTCGCCGTTTTCATCTTTGATAAATCCAAAGCCTTTATCTTTAAACCACGTTGTGATTGTACCGTTCATCGCTGTTACCGCCTGTCAGATCGTAATGACTAAAGTTTTGCAGCGCGCAGTGTAATGCACAATGGCGGAGGAGACAAAAAAAAGCCCCTGCACGGGGGCAGGGGAAAACTCATGTCAGAGCTTATTAGTATTTAGTTGAACACCATTCCACCATCAATCAACAGCGACTGGCCAGTCATATAGTCAGAGTCTGGCCCGGCAAGGTATGAAACGCAGGCGGCGACATCTTCCGGCTCGGACAGGCGGCCAAGCGTAATGCGTTTGGCAAAGGTTTCGGTGCCGTAGCCGAGCGGTTTACCCGCCGCCTCGGACACCTGACGGTCGATCTCCGCCCACATCGGCGTTTTCACGATGCCCGGGCAGTAGGCGTTAACGGTGATCCCCAGCGGCGCGAGATCCCGCGCGGCGGTCTGGGTTAAGCCGCGCACCGCGAACTTGCTGGAACTGTAGACGGCCAGCTCCGGGTTACCGGTGTGGCCCGCCTGGGAGCAGGCGTTGATGATCTTGCCGCCGTGCCCCTCTTTGCGAAACGCGTCGATCGCGGCCTGAATGCCCCAGATCACCCCTTTCACGTTGATGTTGTAAACCTTATCGACAATCTCCGGGGTGATGGATTCGATTGGCGTGGACGGCGCAACCCCGGCGTTATTGACGATCACGTCGAAGCCGCCCAGTGCGGTGCGCGCCTTTTCCACCGCCGCAAACACCTGCTCGCGGTCAGAAACATCGACCTTCACGGCGACGGCATTACCGCCGTTGCGGATGATTTCGTCGGCAACGGCTCTCGCCGTCTCATCGTTATAGTCGGCGATGGCAACGGCAAAGCCATCCTTCACCAGGCGCAGCGCAATCGCTTTACCAATCCCCTGGCCTGAGCCCGTTACGAGAGCAACTTTTTGCATTTCTCTGTCCTTATATTGAGTCACAAAATCTGGCTGAGATGGAGCTGGCCCATCAGCAGTGGGTTATCGCTGTAGTCGACGGGAATGGCCACCACGGCCGGGCCGTTGACGTCCATTGCCGCGCGCAGCGTCGGCTCGAGCGCCTCGGCGCTCTCCACGGCAAAGCCTTTCGCGCCGAAGGCGTCGGCATACACTTTGAAATCGACCGGGCCGAACTCGACGCCGGAAAGACGCTGGTATTTTTTCTCTTCCTGGATGGCCACCATGTTGTAGCCGTTATCCACCCAGATGATGTGCAGCACGTTGGCGTTGAGGCGCACCGCGGTTTCCAGCTCCATGCTTGACTGCAGGAAGCCGCCGTCGCCGGAGACCGACACCACCTTGCGTCCCGGATTCACCAGCCACGCGCCGATCGCCCACGGCAGCGCGACGCCCATGGTCTGCTGACCGTTGGAGATCATTACCTGACGCGCCCGGAAGCTGTAGAGGTAGCGGGCGATCCAGATGTGGAAGCTGCCCATGTCCACGGTGAGCGTTACGTCGTTATTCACGATGTCCTGCATGGCGCGGACGATGCGCAGCGGATGCAGGGCAAACTGGTTGAGCGAGGCGCCGCGGCGGTCGAGCAGATCGCGCTGATGCTGGCGATCGACCAGAATCTCTGATGCCCGCTGGCTCAGCTCCAGCTTACGATCGATGCGGTTAGCGAGCAGGTTCAGGGTTTCGGCGATGTCCCCCACTAGCTCCAGATCCGGCACGTAGTTACGTTCTTCATAGGCGGGCAGCACGTCAATGTGCACCAGCGTGGCGTCGCCGCTGTTCCACATGGACGGCTCGTACTCCACCGGGCTGTAGCCGATGCAGATAATCAGATCCGCCAGATGCAGCAGCCGGTCGCCCGCCTGGTTATTAAAGAGGCCGACGCGTCCGGCGAAGCGGGTGAAGTGCTCCTGATTCACCGCCCCGGCGGCCTGATAGGTGCTGGTGACCGGAATGCGACTTTTCTCCAGCAGCGTGCGCAGCGCGGCGCTGTTCGCGGGCTGGCTGGCCATCAGGCCAAGCAAAATGACCGGGTTTTTAGCGTTCTCGATAAGCTTCGCCACGTCGTTGATAGCGGACTCCGGTGCAGGGCCCATCAGCGCCGGGCCACTGGCGGGCAAAATCGCCCCCGTGGCGGGCTGGTCGACGATATCCTGCGGCAGGCTGACGAACGCCCCGCCCGGCCTGCCGTGCTCGGCGGCGCGAAACGCGTTCGATACCACCTCGGCAATCGCGTCCGGTGAACTGACTTCTACAGCGTATTTGGTAACCGGGCTGAACATGGCGACGGTGTTCATGCTCTGGTGCACCAGCTTGGCTTTATCCGCCCGCTTCACCGCCCCTCCCAGCGCCACCACCGGGTCGCCTTCGCTGTTGGCGGTAGCGATGCCGGTGATCAGGTTCGAACAGCCCGGCCCGGAGGTGACCAGCGCGACCCCGGCCTTGCCGGTTAACCGCCCTACCGCCGCCGCCATAAACGCCGCGTTCGCCTCGTGGCGGACGGGAATAATCTCGATGGAGGAGTCCAGCAGGGAGTCAAAGACCTTGTCGATTTTTGCACCCGGAATGCCGAACACCTGCTTCACGCCCTGCGCTTCCAGCTGGCCGACAACCATATCGGCGCCGTGCGCCCACTGACGTGACTGTTTCTCACTGTTCACGGTAGTTCTCCTGTTAGTTTTCGACGGAACGGATCGCTGCATCAAGATTGCTGGGGTGAAGGTTGGCCTGTAAAAACGCGCTGTCGGCGGGCAGATCAATCATTAGCTTGTGAATTTCACCGAAGGTGAGCACGCCGCTCTCCAGCTGGTAGTCGAGCAGATGTCCCCCGCCCTGACGGTCATCGGTGATGAAATGTTCGTGATAGCCCGCCACGTTGATGCCCTGCATATGCTGCGGCGTGCGGAACCCGACCAGCACCCCTTCGCGCTGGTTAAAGCGGAACACCGGCTGGTCGTCCAGCACGTCGGTCATCGCGCGGTACGGCGGCGTCTGGCGCGGTACGGTGCGGGTGTGGGCATGGCGGAAGTTGCCGTCGATGCGCAGCGCGCAGAACAGGTTGTCGGAGGGAATTTGCTGGTCGATCGCGTCGTGGATCTGCTGACGGCTGACCGGGCCATTGAAGGTTATCCGGTACTGCGGCTGGAACCAGGTCATCACCGCGAACGGCGTTTTCTGCTCTGGCTTCGCGGCCCGGGCGCTGCCGTCGGCGCGCAGTTGGTACACTTTGCTGCTGAAGGCAATCATTTCGCCGTCCAGCTCGTTGAAGGTGCCCAGACCAAAATCACCGTGTGCCAGCAGATCGGCGATGGTGGTTTCCCCCTCGTACACGCCGCTTAGCAGGGCGCTCATTAGCGATGTCTGATAGATCACGCTGTCAGGATGCTGGGCGGAGAACCCGCGCAGGGTCTCGCACAAGCTGGCCTCACAGTCGCAGGCAGATGAATGCATCATCGTGCTCGTCCTCTTCAACTTTATTTAGAAAGGTTAAATAAATGTTGACCCGATTCAGCAGAGAGTTCCAATATAGAAACCATGGTGGTTTGAGACGTTTTTGATATGGAACTTCGTTATCTGCGGTATTTTGTCGCGGTTGCACGCGAGCGACACTTCACCAGGGCGGCCGAAGCGCTGGGTATTTCACAGCCTCCTCTGAGTCAGCAGATCAAACGGCTCGAAGAGGAAGTGGGCACGCCGCTGTTCAGACGCCTGACGCGGGGCGTCGAGCTGACCGAAGCGGGAGAAGCCTTCTACGAGGACGCCTGCAAGATCCTGGCGCTGAGCGACGCCGCGCTGGAGAAAGCCCGCGGCATCGCGCGCGGGCTGAACGGCAGCCTGTCGATTGGCATCACCAGCTCCGACGCTTTTCATCCCAAAATTTTTGCCCTGATCCGTCAGTACCAGGTGCAGAACATGGCGGTGCAGGTTCACCAGGTGGAAGCCAATATGTCTTCGCTGACGACGATGCTGGCGGAGGGTGAGCTGGATATCGCCTTCGTGCGCCTGCCGTGCGAGAGCAGCAAGGCGTTCGAGTTAACAATCCTCGACCGGGAGCCGATGGTGGTGGCGCTGCATCGCGACCATCCGCTGGCGACAAGCGGCGATCTGGCGCTGGAACAGCTCCGGAATACGCCGGTGGTGCTGTTCCCGCAGGAGGTCGCGCCGGGGTTGTATGACCGGGTTCACGGCTACTGCGAACGGGCCGGGATTGACGTGCAGCACGCGCTGCAGTCATCACAGCTTTCGTCTTCCCTGAGCATGGTTTCCGCGGGCGGCGGCTTCGCGCTGGTGCCGAAATCCATGGCGGCAATTTCACCGCCGAACGTGACCTATCACGCGCTGAGCTCGCCGGAGCTTTATACCGATATCGCACTCTGCTGGCGGCGCTTTGAACGCTCGCGGACGGTGAAGCGGTTTTTGACGATGATGAGCGAGGGGTAGCGGCCGGTTTGGTTGGTGGTTGTTGTAGGCCGGGTAAGGCGTAGCCGCCACCCGGCAATGCCCTTCTGGAAGCCGCCTCGCAAACCTGCAAGCAACCTTATGTAATTCAGGGGTATCCCTTTTCATCCCTTCTTCACGGTCGTAAAGTGCCTGCGTTGCGGCACATCCGTAACCGGGCGTAGGAACCCGCACAACATGACACGGCAATTATTTTTGTCGAGACGGCGCTCATCCCGTTAAAATACGGTCGCGCTGGCGGAGCAACCGAAAGGTTGGCCGTTATGTCATGTGCGGTATTCCTACCTCCGTCAGCGCTACCACCCATGAGCGTAGGAACTTATGTGGTGGTCTGGAGTATGTTTAAAAAGGAAAATCACATGACAACTATCCCTTCCCTGACTTACGCGCTTACTGAAGAAAGCGCTGTTTATCACCTTCTCCACCTGCAACTTCCCGATTCTGCGGATCTCTTTGAACTGGCTGACGCCTGCACTGCGTATGTGAGCGTATTGGTGGAAACTGATGACGCGGTGACGTTTGCCACGCTCTGCAAGCGATTGCTGGCTGTGCTGAAGCGGCTGCGTGAGTGCTGCGATGCCGAACTGCCTTCGTATCTGGTTGAACAATTGATCGCAGGGGAAAAGATTACCTCCTGCGTGCCGGACTGCTGGCAGGAAACGACTTTGCAGGTGGATTATGCCGTAGCGTTAACGCTGGCGGTGATGGGTGGGACACTGCCTGCAAGCGTGGCGAAAGAACTCGTCGGACTGCTGCATGATATGGTCTGGTTGTTAGCGGAGTTTGTGAAGGAGCCGTATATTACGGCGCACTGATGCGGGAGATGGGAGGCCGGGGATCTGCTGGGTAAGAAGCAGATCCCCGGCCTTACGCAAAATTTAATGTTGTTTTTAAATGTCTGGTAAGAGCGAGAAGCGGATATTAACTGTAATGACACTGCCTGGCTAAGGTAGATCCTGTTAACTAAACTAAAGCACTATTAGTTCGGTATTGCCTGAATATCAGTTTCAAAAAATAACCAAATCAATATAATTATCGGCTTGATATTTTATTACTTAATGAAAATTGAAAGATTATTCTATTTATGCCATGCAAAAAGTTCATTATTTAAATCCCCCACCCATAAAACCATTGTCATATATTGTAGGTACCTCCCCTCTTGTATAGAGGCAATAAAAATCGCATGACAAAGTCATTACAGACTCTTTTCTATAAATGAAAGAGGTTCTTGAGTACAATAAATTATTGTACATATGATTCTTCAATCGCCCTTCGCTTTTTATATTTGCATTTTTAAATATCAAGTCGTCCATGACTTTTTCTTTTGCGCTTTCAATTCTTCTGTCTTGATTGAAAAAGAATAACACCAAAATATCAGTGTCGAGCTTCATAGTTGCTTCGTTAATTTTTTTATACAATATCGATAAATTATAATTAGTATCACCACATAATAAAAGATAACGTCTTTGCTTTAGAGAGCTTTTAATTATCTTGTTAGTTTTACATGTAATAAAATTTATCTCTGACAGATCAAAATTAAAAGTTACATTTTCTATCTTAATCATTGCATCAGAAAAATTCATGATTAGGTGTTCAAAAAAATCACACTCAATAAGAAGTTGATAGTATTTATAATAATCATTAAAAAAGGAAAGGTGAGGATCATCTAAATCTTGAAACAAGTCACTCCATCTTTTTATTTCATACTTACTTTCATTAGATGACTTGTAAAAATACATAGCATTAATTGCAATCAACATTAATATGTCGTAAGGGATGATAGAACGAACTATGTTAGTGTACTTTTTCATGTCCTCTTTAGTGCTTGAATTCTCTTTTGATGTTTTTAAAAGATGATATATTATTCTCATGTAAGGGCTGAGAATGTTTTTTGAAATATTATTACTTTTGTTTATTAGGAACGGGACTTGTTTGGTTCCTTTGCTAATTTTGTTTTTTATCATGTTTTTAATTCCATCTTTTTCGAGAAACGATGGAATGGAAGGCATTTCAATGATTTTATCTAAATGTTCTAAATAAATATAAAAGCAATTATTTGAGGCGTATATATCATTTTTAAATAGATTATGCTTATATAAATTATGATTGTTTATTATATCAATACTTGGATTGACATATAGCAGGTCACCTTCATTTTCTTTAAAAAATACTAACTTAACCAACAGGATTTCATTAGAATAGTAAAAATCATCTTCGTCTATTGTTATAAACTTTGCGTCTCCTCTAATGATTGAACGGGATTCGTATCCTGTTCGAGTCAAAATGTAATCTAACTGGTATAATAAATTATTGGATTTTATAAGTTTACCAAGGTAATTATTATGCTCCTGAAGCAATAATGCGAATTTTTTTTCAAAAGATTCCTTTTGGTCTCGCGCTCGGTTGTTTTGTATATTTTCTTCATTGGATTTAATTACTTCTAGCACTGACTTTACTGTAAAAAGGCAAATTATAATTGTCGCGATAGCTGAAGCAATACTTGAAATTGTCACTAAATCTGGAGAGATTCTAAGCTCATAAAAAACAGAGATATACAAGATGATTATAACAAGTGTAGAAATCAAGGCGCCAGTAGATGCCTTACAATGTTTTCTGATAAGTGGCATTACTATTAGTTGTTTTTTATTGAATATTTTAAATCTGTTGATAGATGAGCTTTTCAATTTCATATTTTGATAAAAATCAAGTATTCATAAAGAGTTGTGCTACGTAAAATAGCATTGTAAAGAGCAAAAAGACAGCTATTCGGTTCATTAAACACCTGCACTGTAGTTGCGTCCTAAAATGCTATCACTTTAGCAATACGCCTTAGTCTGCTACTGGCACTGAGCGGACATGCTAACTGGTCAAAGGTCCGCCATGAGCGAGGAGCGGAAGTTGGAATGCATACATAAATCGAGCAATTATGAGTTATGGGGGGGGGGCTGGTCAACCTACTGAATTGTTTTTGCCTATGATAACGGTCACAATCAACCTCTAAGTGTGCTAATTTGAAAGTGATATCCATGAAGATGACCAAGGCAGATTTTGGTGTAACTATTGACGATACTTTAATAACTGATTTTCGCGATGTGGTTAATGAAGGGGAGTTTGCTTACAGCTACTTCATAAACAGAAATGGTAAAAACCAGTTCAGCCCTATCTGTTCCTGCATGGATTGGATAAGCGTTTCTGTTCGCAATCTGATGAACTTCCCTGAGCTGTCGGAAGATATTGATGTCAAGGCCATGCAGGTTTACTCCCTTATATCATCTATTGATATTGCTGTGGAGGCGTTGCAGCAGCTTCACCGCATCATTGAGAGTGATCATAAGTTAGCGAGGTGGCCTTTCAAGAAATCAGCGAATGTCTTTAAGAATAAAACACCCTATCTATCACATGAGGATGATGACGCATACTTTAAGAGTATTCGTGCTATCTTTGGTGCTCACCCTACAAATCTTAAAAATAGTGATGGTGAGCGACTGTTTGCAAGCTGGCCTCATTTTCATGCTTTCAATGAAAATGATTTCACTATAAGCCTTTACAACAACACGCCAGGGAAAGATGATGTTATTTTCGGCATTAAGTTCGATGAGCTAATTACATATATTGAAGATAGGTATAAATATCTAACAAACCTAAAGGATTCCGTAATAGCAATACGTATAAAACATTACAGCACCCTATCCAAACAGATTATACCGTCTACTGATAACATTCATGCTGAGTTAAAGTTGCTTCTTTCAGAAGTTGCGGTGCGAGGTGATAATGATTATTACCGAATGGAAGTGGAAGAGTTAATAAAGCTGTTCGAGGGGAATGTTAAAGAGGCACATCTCAAGGATGAAGTTGACGTATTTTTAAGTAAACTACATCCAATTGCAGTAGAGATTAGATATAATCTTCAGGAAATGAATATTGAGGATTTAGCAACTAAGCATGGCGTGATGATTTCAACGCTTCCGAAAAATGCCCTGCATTACGTTCTTCAGAAAATGTTTACTTGGCTCCACTCTGATAGATATGACCCAATGGGTGGCTTTTACTTGGACAAGTTAAATGAATATTCAGGCGGGCGATACAATTTTTGTTCTGAGGATGATGACAGTACAACTCTATTGAAGCTCCGGATGATGTTGCATTGGTATCATCAACCAAAAGAGGCTTAGCCACGAAAACAAGCAATAAATTTGGAAGTTCGTGTGACCTATGCGCTAGGTATTCTGAGACGACAGTGTGACCTGCTCCCTGTTGATTAACATAGGCTGACTCTAGCAACATCCTCTACTGGCACAGAGCGGACCGCTCCAAGAGTATGATGTCCGCTGTGAGTGAGAAGTGGGCATCAGCCTAATTAGCATAACTGGACCGTTCTTTGCATTTCTAAATGTGTATGGTTTGGTTAAGCGGTATACATACTCATCATCCCATATCGTGCCCATCTTCTTCAATGCTGCTTATACTAGTATAGGGCCTCGCTAAATGCCCTGACTTACTGATATGATACATTCTCCATATAGGAGGTATTTATGACTTGGCTCGGCATTCCATTCCCATCAAGCAATTCAAATTTTTTAGATTCAGGTATTTTAACACTAGGTAAATTACCAACTATAGTTGTGGATTCTGGGTTTGGTTGGGATAGCGTTTTTGCAAGTACTCTAGGTGCTATTATTGGCGCAGCTATTCCTGCAGCAATCTCATATTACGCAATTTCGAATAGTGCAAAAACCATGAAAACTGATCGCGATGAGCATGCTAAATATGCCCGAGAGTAACTCAGAGCACAACTTGTCTCATCAAGCAGACAAAATTGGATTAATGAACTAAGAGATAATGCAGCTAGATATATATCAGTAGCTAACAAATTAAATAATTTACAAATACTTATAACAAATGAATTTAGAAAGCACGTTCAAAATGATGATTCTTATTATCGTCAGATTCGAATGGATGCCACAAATATTAAAGGTGATTTAACTTTCCTTAAAGCAAAAATTGAAATGTTACTCAACCCTCTTGAAAATGAGTCTATTGAAGTGATCACCGCATTAAATGAGTACACTGAGATTTCCAATAACTTTAAACCTGGTGATGATCATGATTTTGATAAGATAATGGAGATTATTAAAAACATAAAAGACAACATTAAATTAATTAGCAAGGCTGAGTGGGTAAAAACAAAAGAATTCAAGTAAGAAGTATAGATATAAAACGATCTTTACTAGATGTTTTATATCTTTTACCTGACTCAATGTTGGCGATCGTTGCGTTAAAAACGTCCGTTTCTGGCACAGGGCTGCTGTTGCAGCCCTGACAACCTTAGACTTCGATCGATTCAGAGATCTCTAATGCATCATCGACTTCAATGCCCAGATAACGGACTGTGCTTTCCAGTTTCTTATGGCCCAACAGAAGTTGGATCACCCGGAGATTCTTGGTTTTCTTGTAGATTAGGTAAGGTTTTGTTCTCCTCATGGAATGTGTGCTATAAAGCGAATCATCGAGACCAAGCTTTTCTACCCACCCATGAAAAATTCGGTTGTATTGCCGGGTTGATATGGGCTGGTTAGTTCCGACTCGAGACCGAAACAAGAAGTCTTTACTATGCAAATTGCCATGCTTTATCAATGCAGCAACAGCTTCTCTTGTACCTTTGGTTATCTCAAATTGCACAGGGCTACCGGTTTTATGTTGCAACACCGTAGCTCTGCTTGAAACAGAGCTACCTTATGCAACATCAGATACTTTGAGTTTGACCAGATCACAGCCTCGTAGCTTACTGTCCAGGGCCATATTGAAGAGAGCCAAATCGCGTGTTTTACCTTCTAGTTCAAGCCGGATTCGGATCCCCCAGATATGAGATATCTGAAGTGGTCTTTTTTGGCCGATGATACGGTCTTTGTTCCACGGTGACGTGTTCATACTCAAATCTCCTGCAATGTGGGAGATTTGAGTATGGTTGTCCCTTATGAGCGAAGAGCTGCCTTTCGTAATTTCCCTCGAAGTCGATTGAGGAGTTTCTGACATACTTTAGAGTTAATCAACTCGTAGCTGTCCAATTTAAATATTAGAAGATAAGCTCTGGCTAGCGTAGCTAGGTATGCCAACCTAAAACTTATACTATCAACTTATCTATTTTGTTTTAGAACCTCTGCGTGGATAGCGAGGTAATTTCTTTTGCGCGATTAAAGTATCTATCGCAGACTGGGCGAGTCTGTTTGAAATGGTTAGATTAGCAGCTATGCTTTTATGTATGCCTTTTCCCCAACTTGTTTTATTTCCTTCAGGCATTAAATCATATACATCATTGAGAAGCTTAGGATTTATGATGGTTTTATGTGACACAATAATTTCGCTCAACCTTTCTTGCATCAGTGTTCTTATTTTCCTTATTCCAACCAGTAAACTGTCATTGTCATTATATTCTTTTGTGACTGTGATTTTTTCTAACTTATTATATATAAATAGTCTTGTGTGGTTATAAGCAGAAGCTAGGAAAGGAAGTGTTCTGAAATTAAAGCTTTTTGAGGGCAAGCTGTTTTTAACTTTGATGAGGAACGCATCGGTGTAACCATAAGCTTTCATTGAACGCACATGTAACTTGTACATAATACTAATTAATGAACAGCTTCTTTTTGCAAGTGCTAAACTACGGTTAAATATCAGCTCGTCAGGAAAAGTTTGCTTATGTGTTTGGATTGTATGGCAGCTTTCCTGAATAAGATTAAGGATATGGTAAAATTTCATTAGTACAGAATCATTTCCAAACCCCGTTAAATCAGACTGGTTAGCATGAAAAATAATATAATTAGAGCTAGCTTCAAATCGTGATGTTATTGTTTTCAATATAGATTGTGTTAGCGGGATATTCTGCATATTAAATGCACCGATGAGCTCATCATTGAGCTTATAAAGCTCTATGCAAAAGGCATCAATGCGTCTCTGGCAGTCGCTTGTGTGCACTAAAAGGAGCATGGCTTGCTGCCGTTCGGATGCAAATTTTCCTATTAATAATGAAGTGAATAGCAATCCACTTAATGTAAGTATTACTGATATAAAACGAGCAAATCCCACAGGGGTTAGGTCCCCATAACCTAGTGTTGTAAATGTCACAAAACTGAAATAAAGCGAATCAATAAAACCATTAGAATTATTTAGCCCTCCAAAGAGGGTGATTAAAGTCGAACCCAAAAATATAGCCATTACAGCGCCTATGATTAAGTCAGTGTATGTGGCTTTTTGAATTAATTTCCCGATAGTGGATGATAATTCATATTTAATGTCTGGCGGATTGGCCAATGAATCGTCAGCATCAGAAATGAGAAGGTCTGTTTGTAGTGGTATTTTTTTCATAAGTAAAACTCCTTTTCAGAGATGAGTTATAAAAAGAACAAAAAGCAACTGCTCAAAGTTATTATGGGTTGACGGAAATAAAATTACCAGATTCTGTTTAAGTTAGTAACTGCCCAATCAATCCTCTTAAAGACTAAAATTGAGATCTCCCCCCATCAACCATTCTCAATTTCCAGATATTGTCAAAATGTGCTAAAAAAATTTAATATACATAACCGAACCGCGAAAAAGGGACCTCGTGCCAAGCGACTGCGGCTGCGGTCTGATGTCTGATGTCTGATGTCTGATGTCTGATGTCTGATGTCTGATGTCTGATGTCTGATGTCTGATGTCTGATGTCTGATGTCTGATGTCTGATGTCTGATGTCTGATGTCTGATGTCTGATGTCTGATGTCTGATGTCTGATGTCTGATGTCTGATGTCATGCAGGCTTAAACTAGGCTTATTATACCGAACATTGCTTAATAACGCATTTTTCTTCATGACAGTCAATACGCCATTGAGTTCCATATCGGATTTAAATACGTGTCTTTCAGTCGCCATGTCAAACTCATGTTTCCTTTAAGAATCACGCAAATCGCTATTGGGGTATCCCATTCAATGCTGGGCCATCTACGTTCAGTGGTTTCTGCAACGCATGCTTCGTAAATTTATTTTTCAACTTCCCGGGCTGTATCGGACGGTTAAGTGCAATCTCAACCCGGTTAAAATCGTGGCGTCCTAGTGACGCCCAGAATTGTTGACCAATCACCTTTGGCTAAACCAAACTACCCCAGAAACTTCCGCTTCTGGCACTACGCGGACATTTCTTTCACAGTCACCTCATACAGTGTTCGCACTCATTAAATGAGCGCCGTCATCACGAGCATATGAAAACTGTACTCCATCAATGTTTCCACATTTTCAACCCACCAACCATCACCTATAATGTTTCCAGTCTGGAAACAGGGGGCAAGGATGCACGTAGTCTCAAGAGCACCTTTCGACGCAGCCACCAGACAATTTCCTAATCAAGCACTCGCTCTGGACGATCTTTACCGGGTACTAAAAAAGGAACACTATCCATCACCAGACGACATGCGAAAGCGCTTTCCCAGCCTGGATCGGATGAAATACCGGGAAAAATGGTGGGTCATTGATGTAGGTGGCGGGCATTTAAGAGTGATGTTTTTTACTGATTTTGAGCGGGGAAAGATCTTCATCAAACACATCAGCACTCACGCAGATTATGACAAGCTCACGGACCTGTACCAGAGAACGAAAGAATGAACTATGCAGCAGTCATCAAAGCGGCAAACGATCTGACCAACGAGCTTCCTTTCCTTGGCTCAAGCCCGTCGCGACAAGATTACGAGGATGCTCTGGGGTTGGTGGAGTATCTGATTGAGCATGACCCCGATAGTCCGCTGGTAGAGATGCTCACCGTGAAAATCGATAAATACGAAAACGAGTCTCAGGAGTTTGCAGAATTTAACGCCCGTGTTGCCAGCATTCCGTCAGGCGTTGCGTTATTGCGAACGCTGATGGACCAGTACCATCTCACTCAGAGCGATTTCGAGAACGAGATAGGCAAGAAGTCTCTGGTGAGTCGGATCCTTAACGGACAGCGCACGTTAACGCTGGATCATATGCGCGCGCTGGCGAAGCGTTTTGGCGTGCCTGTGAGTGCATTTGTAGGGAATCGATGAGGATGATTTTTTTATATTAAGAAAAAGTAACGCAGCCAAGCTGGCCATGTCGCGGATAAAACTCCTATTGTAATTGTAGAGGCACGTCACTGCCTTCAAACACTTCTCTCAAACACTTTCCAAGCGATTTAGAGTCTTTTGCTGCAGGAATGACCACATGATATTCCATGATACCAATCATTTTTACGGCATTTTCATTAAGCACGATCACAAGTTTGTCTTCAGTGAGCTGAACAGAACGAATAGAGTCTGTTAACTCATATTCCGTTGACTCACTCTGGAATCCAATGCATTCATTAACGGGTAATTCATCTTCGTCGAATCGTCCGATAATGATAAAATTTTTTGGATCATGATTGTCATCCCCTATTCCGATGGTGAAGACATCATTTTCTTTATAGCAGTTAATACACGCTGCAATAAGATTTTTAACATTACTCATCAGTTCTCCTTATCTTGCACCATTTTGCTCCTGACAGATTTTATCGGAAGTCTGGCGTTCATTAAGATGGCTTGTATCCTAAGAGTAACCTAAGATAGTACCCGCACCAATTTTTTATAGATTGCTATTTTTAAAAGGCTAAACATATATTCCCACCATAGCGAAATGGCTGTTGCTGCATTGATATTTGCTGCATCAGTTACGCCCACCTTTCAGCAATTGATGGACTTCGCAAAGTTCACCGCAAGCACCCTTTTATTAAAAATCAAGATCGATTTTAATCACACCTGATGTATCTATTTTATCATCCTGAACAGCAAGCATATCAACAAACTCATCGAAGGAATTTGCTATTTTCGTCAGACCGGAAATCACGGCTGAGTCATTGAATATTGGATCAGACTCGTGATCCCAAAACCAAATCTCTCCCGACATACCTCCCTTGAGACAAAGACAAATTTGATTATCACCAGACGAGGCTCCTATCGGTAACCATTGATCGCGAAAATCGTTTCGGTATGTATCTGCCATTTCAAACACAGTATATTCTTTACCCGATTCTGCAAGGCCGTACAGAGACTCAAGCGTATCGTTTCCTTGCTCATCAGACCATGGAGATGGTTGTAACGCTTTGAAAACAACATTTATATTAAAAAGAACAGAAGCGCCAAAATGAAGTAAATAGGCACGATAACTTTCAGGAATTGGCCCTGTTGATGCTTCTAATGTATTTAAAATCTTTTTCAGTTCATCTAATGGTAATAATGTCGATTTCGCTCCAAAGCGCTCTAATTTTTTCAACAATGTTCTTATCTCCATATATCTGATCCGTAGCCAATATGGGGCACATTGGCATGAAGCTCTCTCGGCAGAAGAATTATGGTATTCGCAATCAGATAATGTGGAGTGTGCATCTTTTCCCTTAACAAATTTTGAGCTGCTTTCTGTGTAATGCCTTTTTTCTATGCAATGGCATTATTACCAATGGTAAAATACAAGCATATCTGACATTCTTTTTATTACCGTTTATCTATTTACTAACATCTAAATGTAAAAAAAACAAGCCATGATCATATTCTGATTATGGCTTTATTTTGAAATATCATAAATCAACAGTTACATTCATTCCTGCATCAAGAGATGTCTCACAAATTCTCTTGTAAAATTCCGTAAAGCTATTAGTAATTTTATAGATATTGCCGCACTCATTTTGCTCAGCGATCTCAAACTCTTGGATATCATCCTCAGCATGTAGATGTGTTCTGTCCCAATAATACACACCTTGGCTTTCACTGCCATTTAATATAAGGTAAAAGTTACCTCCAGGATCATCACCAATAAGTAACTTATCATCAATGAAATCAAGTTCACTTAAAAAATTTTCATTTTGACGAAAAATGTCGTGGTTTGGATTTTTCATATTTATTCCAAAAAGGGCATAAAAGGCGATAACCCCTTCATCGACACCTTCATACTCTAACTCACAAAAATCCGGAGATTTTACAACAAAGCCATTTTTCAACCTGAGGAAATCTTTATAATCTTCAGGCAAACTGATTTTGAACTTTGCCTCCAAAACTTTAATTTCATTTTGAGTTGTAGGTTTACCGCATGAAATAGGCATAAGCTCTCCTTACTAAGGACATGATTTCTTGATCTTAGATACTCCACCTCTATGGGTAAAGTTATTATGTATTTCTTTAGGTACCTCTTGCATTGTTATTCCATTTTCGTGGTGATGCCAGGTATTAAGCTCTAAATTTGCAGGGCCATTAGGCGCCAATGCATTCGCTTTGCCGAAATCTCCAGAAGGGCCAAGCCTGTGATTGCCTTTAAGATCCGGAACATCAACGCTCTGGATTTCATACGGTTTAAAATCAGGGTACCCATTAGGATACCTAACGATATTCCCCATATTGTCTTGGTAGACCCATGTGCGAGTGTCTATCTCCTGCCATGCAGTACCACCCTTTTCAAGCCATCTATCAAGTAATGGAGAGTTCAGCGGCTTACCACTTAGCCCCCACGGATCGATCCAAGATAACGGGTTCGGCGCATACTGATAAAGGTTCCACCCACCATTCAACCCAATCGGATCCTGCACAATAAACCGCCCGACCTGCGGGTCGTAGTAGCGGAACAGGTTATAGTGCAGCCCCGTTTCACCGTCAGCGTACTGCCCGGCATAGCGAAGCGGCTGGTGTGCCATTGCCGAGCGATTCACAAGCCGTGAGAACCCTTCGCTCTGATGGCGCACTTCGCCAAAGCTGCCGTACTGGCCGCTCCAGCGCACCGCGCCGCGTTCGTCGGTCACCTCCAGCGGCGCGCCGTTCAGGTCGGTATTGAACCAGTAAATCTCACCGCTGCTCTGGTCACGAAGATGATCCACCCGCGCCAGCGGGCTCCAGGCTTCATTCGGGTCGTAAATATACGTGCTGCACAGCCCGCTCTCCTGCTGCTCCTGCAGCAGGCGGTAGCCCTGCCACAGGAAGCGGGTGTCGGTGGTGCCGTGCGTCGTGGTGACGATTTTACGCGTGCGGCGGCCCAGCGCGTCGTAGTGATAGCGCGCCTCAAACCGTCCTTCCGGCCCGGTTCCCCGGGCGGATACCAGACGGTTCTCAGCGTCATACGCATAATGCTGCTCATACAGCCCGTTCCGGCGGCTGACCAGGTTGCCCCAGTGGTCGTATTTCATAAACAGCGCCTGCCAGTGCTGCAGGCGGTTATCCGTGACCGGTGCCGGATCGTCATTGGCGGCGAGGTTGTCCGCGGCGTCGTAGCTGAACTGCGCGCGGCTGTGCCCCTGTCGGGCCTCGTAGTGCTTCAGCAGACGCCCTTCGGCGTCGTAGCCGTAGTCCACCTCACCGCGCAGGGTGTCGCTGACGCCGGAAAGCTCACCGCGCGCGGTGTAGCGGTACAGGCGTTCCAGTAGCGCCTGCTCCGGCAGGGTCACGTCCGTACTCACTTCGCTGCGCTGCAGGGTGCGTCTGCCGAGGCTGTCATACTGACGAAGCTGCTCGCGCGCGCCCTGGGTGCGGCGCACCTCGCGGTGCAGACGGTCGCGCGTGAACTCGGTCACCATCTGCTGCCCGAAGCGGATGGCGCTGACGTGGCCGGAGCCGTAGTGCAGCCAGGCCAGCTTTTGCTCGCCGGGCAGCGTCAGGCCGGTCAGGTTGCTCAGGGCATCCCATTCGTAGCTCACCGCGCCGTGAATGCCGGACTCGCTCAGCACGCGTCCGGCGGCATCGTGGCGGTAAGCGATCTCATCGCTCTCGATACCCAGGGCAACGCCTTCGGCGGTTGGCGTGCGGCGGATGCGGGTTATCTGGCCGCTCAGGTCGCGGAAGTAGCGGTACTCCGCGTGGCGCTGAGTGCGCCCGATCAGCAACCCGCTGTCGTCATAGCTGAACTGCTGGACGCGACGGGCGATGCCGCCGTCGGCGGCAGGCCGGCCGTTTTCTTCGAGCGCGCAGAGGAACCCTCGCGCGTCCCATTCCATATGGCGCACGGTCTCGTCCGGGCGCGTTTCGCTGAGCGGGCGACCCACGGCGTCGTAGGTGAAGCGGTATTCCGCCCCGTTGCCGTTATCGAGTCGCAGCAGGTTACCGCGCGGGTCGTAGCGCCACTGGCGCACGCGGCCAATACGGTCAGTGAGGCTAACCGGGAGGCCGAGCGCGTTGTAGGCCCAGCTCACCTCGCTTTCCAGCGGGTCGCGCCAGCCCGTGAGCTGGCCGCGTTCATTCCACACCAGCGACTCGCGGCTGCCGTCCGGATGGATCACGACGCTCAGCAGCCCGGCACGGCTCCACTCCCGGCGCGTGATATTCCCTTCCGCATCCTCGCTGGCAATCAGTTGTCCGAAGCGGTCGTAGGTGAAGCGGGTGACGCTGCCGGAGCAGTCGGTGCGCTGCGTCAACAGCCCCTGGTGGTTCCAGACCAGACGCACCACGCCGCCGATGGCGTCGGTGATGCTCTCCGGCAGGTTTTCTTCATCGTCGGGATAGCGATACGCGGTAGTGCTACCGGCCGGATCCGTCTCCGACAGCAGGCGACCGCGAAGGTCGTACATGACCTGCGATGAGGTGCCGTCCGGGTACACCGTGCGGGTGATGCGGTCGGTCAGGCGATGCCAGTGATACTCCGTGCGGCGGCCCGCCGGGTCCGTCTCGCTGGTCATGCGGCCGTATTTGTCCCACGTGCTGCGGCGCATCGCGCCGCCGGGCAGGATGACGTCGCAGAGCTCGCCGTCGCGGTAAACAAACGTCGTCTGGCGGCCGTCGTAATCCGTGAAGCGCGCGACGTTGTCGTCGTCATCCACCAGCCAGTGCGCCTGCGCGCCGTCTTCACGGGTCGCGCGGCGGGTGCCGTTATCAAAATCGTATTCGAACGTCAGCTGTTCGCCGCCGCTGTGGCGGAAGCCGACCACGCGCGGCAGGCCGTCAATCTCCCGCCAGCGGTATTCGCTCAGCAGGCCGTTGGCGTCCTCGTGGGCGCTCATCAGCCCGTCCTGCCAGCTGAAGCGTCGGCGCACGCTACCGCCCCGGCCGGTCACGGAGACCAGCTGGCGCTGTTCATCATAAGCGTAACTGACGAGGAAAATCTCGTCATCCAGCCAGGCACCGAGGAGCCTGTCACGGTCGTAGCGGCAGACCACGCGCTGGCCCGCGCTGTCGGTCAGGGCATGCAGGGTATTATCCGCATTCCACTCGAAGAGGATATCGTTGCCGCACGGTTCAGAGATGCGCTGGAGCAGCGACGGGGCATCATCCTTAAGCGGCGCATAGTGCCAGCGTTCGCCGCTAACGTCATACACCGACCAGCTGTCGTCCTGGTGATGTTCAAGCCAGTTTTTTTCGCTTTCGCAGTAGGTACGCAGCCCTTTCGGGACCTTCGGGAAGGCGACGTAATCGCCGGACGGTGCGCGCCACACCAGGCCGTCCTGATACGGCTCCAGGCGGCTTTCCCAGAACAGGCTCCAGCCGCGGCCCAGCACGCTGTCGCCGGGGTTGCCGCTGCGCCAGTAGCGCTGCCAGCGCACCGGAAGACGGGAAGGCAGGACGAAGTCCAGCTCATCATCCCCGCTGAGAAACTTCTGTCCGCTGACGATATCAACCGGGCGGGCGATGATCCCCGCTGCCGCCACGCCGGTCATCAGCGTGCCGGCGCGACAGGCGATACGGGCCAGCTTGTTGATACCGGGGATTTTGCCCAGCAGCTTAGAGAGCGCCCCAACTTTGCCAGCGGCACCGCCCCACCCGCCGAGCAGACCGGCGAACAGCAGAGTAAGATCGGAAACCTTATAGAGCCACTCGGGCACTTCAGACTGAATGGGCAGGGTTTGCTGCGGGTCGCCGCCGATAATGACGTTGTCCGAACCGGTCATCACCTTCGCGTCGCAGGTGGTGCGATCCCCGATGCGTGACGCAGGCTGGCTGTTAATGGAGACGCGCTTAGAGCCTTCGGCCATCTGCTGCGAGCCGTCGTCAGAACAGTCGACGGTGCTATCGGTGGCAAGCGCGGCGGGTTTACCGTTGATAAACACGTTGGGCGAGCCGGAGGTGATGACGCCTTTCTTCGTCATGCTGGATGCCCCGGCGTCCGCGATGCTGTCCCGGGCGGCGGTTGCCAGCTCCCCGGTGTAATACCCTACGGCCAGGCTGGCGCCGACGAGCAGGACGCCCACGCCAAGACAGGATGCGCCGAGGCCCGCTATAAACATCGCCCCCGCCAGAATGCCCCCGGCGGCGGCAATCAGGCCACCGACAATCGTTCCGGCAATCATCCCGGCCAGCGCACCGGAGTGGCCGATATCATCACCAACGCGTGCTGCTTCAAACATAACAACGGTCCCTGAAGTTAATGGTGGAAGCGGAAGCTCCTGAGAAGTTCGCCAAACAGCGCACTGTCGGCATCGCCCAGCGCGCGGGTGCAGGTCATGGTGAATACCAGAATGTTATCGCCGTCGACGTTAAACACCGCCTGCTGCTGCCAGATGCGTTTCCCGTCGCGCAGGTAGCTGGCATGGACGGTTTCACCCTGTGAAAGGCCGTCGCCCAGCGTCGCGGCGCTGCGCTCACCCTGCTTCCAGCCCTTGATGTGTTTTGCCATCAGGGCGAGCTGGCGATCGATATACGCGGCAAGCGCTTCGCCGGGGTTGAGGGCATCGCGGGAGATGTTGAACGCCGGCGCATCCGCCGCGGGCGGCGCGAATACGTTGACGGTACGATCCTGATAACCCTCAGGAACGTTGATCAGTCCTTCACTGAAAAGGCACTGCGAATGTTGTTCTGACATTGAGCGGGTCCCACCACATATTTTCAGAAGCGGTAAGTTTCGCATATGTGTTTAAGGCTGACTATCCCCAGATTATTGCCCCACCGACACGCTCGCCGACAGGCCAGCCACCAGTTCAATCCCCTGCGGCAGCGTGTCGATATGAATGCGCACCGGCACGCGCTGCGCCAGCCGCACCCAGCTGAAGGTAGGCTCGACGTCGGGCAGACCCAGCCCGCCCGTCTCATCATTGCTGTCCCCAATCCCATGCCCAATGCTCTCCACGTGACCCGTGATGACAGGCTCATACCCCATCAGCACAACCTGCGCGGCATCCCCGACGTGAATATGGCGCAGCCTGGTCTCCTCAAAGTACCCCACCACCCAAAAGCTGTGGGCATCGACGATGGCAACCTTTGTTTCCCCCGCCGTCGCGTAGTCTCCGGGGCGAAGCCGCAGGTGCGTGACGTACCCCGAAACCGGCGCACGGACGGTGGCGTGCGCCAGATTAAGCTCTGCCAGGTCCAGCGCGGCCAGCGCACCGTGATAGTTGGCCGCCGCGACGTTCGCCGCGCTGCCGGTTTGCTGCAGGTCCTCGCTGGAGATGGCGTTTTTAATCAGCGTGCGGCGCCGGGCAGCATCCTGGCGCATCAGCATCTCATGGCGTTTCGACTCCACGTCAGCCTGCGCGCTGGCTACCGCCAGCCTGAGCCAGCGCGGATCTATGGTATAGAGCACATCGCCCCGGTTCACCCACTGGTTGTCCCGCACGGCCACGCTGATGACCGGCCCGGAGACGTCCGGCGCAATCTGCACCACGTCCGCCCTCACGCGGCCGTCGCGGGTCCACGGCGTTTGCGCATAGTGTTTCCACATCATAAACGCCAGAAGCGCGGCAGCTGCGGCCGCGCTTAACGTCAACGCATAGCGAGCCAGTAAAGAGAGCAGTGATTTCATGACAATAACCCCAACGCGGTCAGGCCCTGCATCAGCAGGAAAAAGGTGACAATCCAGGTGGAAACGTCCAGCAGCGGACGAAGCGGCAGGTGCCGGTAGAGCCTGCTGAGAGAGAAAAGCGCCACGAGGCCCAGCGTGCAGACCAGCGCCGCAAGGGCGACCGTCAGCAGCCCCGGAATAAAAACGCCGCCGATATCGAAATCATTCACCACGTTCTGGCTCCCGTAATGCACAGTGCAGATCCACCAGCCTGAAGACAAACTGGCGCGTATGTTCATCTGCCGCAGGCAGGTGCCGCTCGATGATGTCGGCGATGCGTTCGCGCAAGGGGGTGCTGTCTGCGGTAGCAATCTGATGAAAAAGCGCGTCAACCTCCCTGCCGGGCGGTGTTTCACCGCGGCGTAAATGCATAACCGAAAGCCCCAGACGCAGCGCGTGCAACAGCCGATCGATCGCCTGCTCTGGCGCATGTTCGCTGCGCTGCAGGCGCAGCAGCAGCAGAGCGGTGCGGTCCATCATCAGGTTGATCCAGTGCGTTTCATCCACCCACAGCGTGCCCTTCACGCTGCGGCGAATGTCTCGCTGGCACAGGCTCAGCAGACGCGCAATGGCGGCGTCCGCCTGAACGGTTTGCAGCAGGCTCATACTCACGACGGCGAAGCCGGTGGCGGCAAAGAGCGCAATGGCGGTGTTGGCCGCTACAGCGAAGTCTCCACTGTAGCGCGCACCCAGCTCGCACAGAATGGGCAGCGTCAGGGTGATCCCCATCGCCATAAACGTGGTGGGCGGGTGCGCCTGAAGCGACCCGGCCAGCAGATACGCCGGGGCAAGCACCGCCACCAGCACCGGGAAATCGCTCACCTGCGGTAGCAGCGCAAAGCTGTAGAGCAGGCTCATCACCACGCCCCAGAACGAGCCAACGATGTACTTCACAATGTGCGGCGCCGGGGTGTCGAAGCTACCAAACAGCGTGCAGCAGACACCGAGTATCGACACCGCCGTTCCGCCGTCCGGCCACGCAGAGAAGATCCACACTAGGCAGCCGCTCAGGATAATGGTGAAAGCCCCCAGCGCCGTCCGTGCGGCGGTAAGAGGATCGCGGTGGAAAACGTAGCCTTTTGCCGCGCGAGTGGGTACCTCCCCGAAGACCGGCTTCGCGTGGCGAATGGCCCCGGAAAGGCGCTCGCACTGCTGCAGAAGAGCGATGGCCTCCGAGAGGTAGCGGATAAAACTGACCTGCAGCGCGTCGTCAAACGTCTGCGCCTGCGCGGCATATCGCGCGATGAGCTGCGCGCTGCGGTGCCTAAGCGCCTCGCCGCCGCGGCTGTCGCCTTCAGCAGCAAGCCAGGCCTGAACGTCCCCCAGCAATACCTGCATCTCGGCGGACAGGGTTCCGATCGCTGGCAGACGATCGTGTAGTTCACAGTTGACGATAACGAGCCGCGCCAGCCGGTCGTGAATCGCTTTTCTGGCCTGCCGCACCGGGGCTGAGAGGGCAAAATCGTACGGAATATGGTGGCTGATGCCCTGCAGGAACTGCAGCGCCAGGGCCAGATGCAGCGGGCCGGAAGCCGCATCGTGTTTGCCCGCTAAGGTATCCGCCACCCGCCCGCGCGCGGCCCGTAGCGTCTGAGATAGCTTAGCGTTGAACTGGCCCGATACCCGCGCGGGCAGCACGTAGCGGTGGATCAGCGCCGCGCAGAAAATCCCAATCGCGATCTCCTGCACGCGGACAATAGCGACGTTAAAGATGCCGCCGGGATCGGACACCGCAGGAAAGCCAATCAGGCTCGCGGTGTAGCCTGCCAGCACGAAGGCGTACGCCCGGGGCGTGCGCTCCAGCAGGGAGAGCCACAGGCAGAACGCGATCCAGCCCGTCAGCACTACGCTGCACAGGATCGGCGTATTCGCGAAGGTGGGCACAATCAGAACGGTCGCGCTGGCCCCGACAACCGTACCGGCCAGCCGGTAGAGGCTTCTGCTGAGCGATGCCCCCACCGACGTCTGCGATACGATGTAAACCGTAATAATCGCCCATGAGGGACGCTCGAGGCCGATCGACAGCGCGATGTAATACGCGAGCATCGCCGCGGCAAAACTCTTCGCGGCGTAGATCAGCGCCCCCGCGTCGTTTCGCAGAGTGGGATGAGAGAAAATGTTTTTCATGCCGGGATTATTACCGGCTTGCAGACCCGCTTAAATACTCTATTCTGTCAAAAAATACCTAAAAGTTGCCAGAATCGTGATGCCCCAACTTGCCCATACGCTGTATGACCCTGACTCTAGCGCCTCGCCTGCCGTGGCGCGTCATCTGGACTTCGTGGACTACGCCGCGGAAGTGCCGGTACACACCCACCGCAAGGGGCAGCTGATTATTGCCCGCTACGGCGCGGTCAGCTGCTATGCGCAAAACGATATCTGGATCGTGCCGCCGGACTGCGCCGTCTGGATCCCGGGCGGGATCCCGCACAGCGCGAAAGCGACATGGAACGCGCACCTGAACTATCTGTTTATTGAGCCCGGCGCGGCGGCGCTGCCGGAGAAGTGTTGCACGCTGGCGATCTCGCCGTTGATTAAGGAGCTGGTGGACCGACTGACGCATGAGGGCGTTGATTATCCTCCCGACGGCCACGTCGCCAGGCTGACCCGGGTGACGCTGGACGAGCTCGCCAGCATGCCGCAGCAGAAGCTGAGCCTGCCGGTCTCAGCCGATCCGAAAATTCGCGCCATGGCCGACGCGCTGGTCAGCCATCCTGAGGACAGAAGCACCCTGAAGGCGTGGGCGAAGCGGCTGGCCCTCAGCGAACGCTCGTTTGCCCGCCTGATGCAGCGCGAGACCGGGCTGAGCTTCGGGCGGTGGCGCCAGCAGCTGCATTTGATTATTGCCCTGCGGGAGCTGGCAAGCGGCGTGCCCGTCCAGAACGTGGCAACAACGCTCGGGTACGAATCCGTGAATGCGTTTATCACCATGTTCAGAAAAGCGATGGGCAGCACGCCCGCGCATTACTTTGCCGAACGGAAAAACAGTGGCCGTTAGCCTGGCCCCTCGCTCCCCGCCGCCAGCAGCGGCACCACCACGTCGCTGATGGGCACCGCAATACCGTGTTTGCGGCCGTAGCGCTGGATCACGCCGTTGCGGATATCCCACTCCATCGGGCGATCGGCCTGACGGTCGGCAAGAATCGAGGTACCCAGGTCCTCAGGCGCACGCTGGAAGTTCGCCAGAATCTCCTGGGCCACAGCATCGTCCAGCTTCGCCCCTTCGGCGCGGGCGACGGCAAGCCCCTCGCGCAGATAGGCCAGCGCAATCTCGCTGATATCCTCGCGCCTGAACATCCCGGCGCGGCGGTTGGCCAGCACCATCAGCCCGGCCACCGCGTTTTGCAGCAGCTTGCGCCAGGCGACGCTCGCGAAATCTTCCGAGAGCTCAACCGCGCAGCGCGAATCGCGAAGCGCCTCCACTACCCGCTGCGCCTGCGGCACGTCCGGCAGCGTCAGGCGCGGTTTGGCGCGCAGCCATACGGAGGCATCCGGCTCGCGCTGCGCCGGGAACCAGACCACCGACGGCAGCACCGTCGCGCCGTTGACCCACGGCTCCAGCTGGGCTTTCTGCTCAACGCCGTTTTGCAGGGCGCAGACCACGGTGTTTTCATCGCACAGCGCGCGCAGCCACCCGGCGCTGTCGGCATTTTGCGTCGTTTTTACCGCCACAAATACCAGATCGACAGGGCGCGTGATGACGGCCGGATCGGTCAATACCGGACCCGGCACCACCGTTTCACCCTCGTCGTCGCGTAAACGTAGTTCAGGATGCGCGGTGCGTCCGCACAGCAGCGGCGTGCGGCCCGCGTCGTGCAGCACTGCGGCAATGGTGGTACCAATTGCGCCAGGCCCAATCAGCGCAATCACTGGATTGTCAGACATGGTTAACTCCCCTTTTCGCTAAGCCTGCTAACAGTTATACCACCCTGTAAAGTGAGCGCCACGTCGTTGTCTATACTCAACACACAACAGATAACGGAGTGCGCCATGCCTTTACCTGATTTCAAATCCTCTGAACCTTTTACCCTCGGCATCGAACTCGAACTGCAGGTGGTTAACCCGCCGGGGTACGATCTCAGCCAGGACTCCTCCGCGCTTATCGCCGCCGTCAAGGACGACATCAAAGGCGGCGAGGTCAAACACGACATCACCGAAAGCATGCTCGAAATCGCCACCGGCGTGTGCCAGAACATCGACCAGGCGGCCGCGCAGTTCTCGGTGATGCAGCAGAGCATCCTGCGCGCAGCGGCGGAGCAGCATATCCAGATCTGCGGCGGCGGGACGCACCCGTTCCAGAAGTGGCAGCGTCAGGAGGTGTGTGACGACGAGCGCTATAACGTCACGCTGGAGCGCTTTGGCTATCTGATTTTGCAGGCAACGGTGTTCGGCCAGCACGTCCACGTCGGCTGTCGGACCGGGGATGACGCCATCTACCTGCTGCACGGCCTGTCGCGCTTTGTCCCGCACTTTATCGCCCTGGCGGCGGCCTCGCCGTACATGCAGGGTACGGACACGAAGTTCTCCTCGTCACGGCTTAACATTTTTTCAGGGTTCCCGGATAACGGCCAGATGCCGTGGGTCAACAGCTGGCAGGAGTTCGAGGGGCTGTTCCGCCGCCTGAGCGCAACCAGCATGATCGACAGCATTAAAGATCTGCACTGGGACATCCGCCCCAGCCCGCACTTCGGCACCGTGGAGGTGCGGGTGATGGATACGCCGCTGACGCTCGGCCACGCGATTAACATCGCCGGACTGATTCAGGCGACGTCCCACTGGCTGCTGACCACACGGCCCTATAAGCATCAGGAAAAAGATTTTCTGCTGTATCGCTTTAACCGTTTTCAGGCCTGTCGATACGGGCTGGAGGGGATCCTGACGGACGTGCACACCGGCGAGCACAAGACCGTGGCGGAGGATATCGCCTGGCTGCTGGAGCAGGTTGCGCCGTCGGCCGAGAAGCTCGGCGCGACGAGCGCAATCAATGAAATTGCCCTGCTGTTAAAGCAGGGCAAGAGCGAGGCGCAGCGCATGCGGGAGTTTATCGCCGATGGCGGCTCGCTGATTTCTCTGGTTCAGAAGCACTGCGAGCTGTGGGCGACGAGTCCGTAAGGCCGTGGCCCCACTCGCGCAGGCGCTGGAACAGCACGAACAGCGCCGGGATAAACAGGATCCCTACCACGGTCGCCACCAGCATGCCGCTGAACACCGTGGTGCCGATGATGCGGCGGCTCTGGGCACCGGCTCCGGTCGCCAGCATCATGGGCAATACGCCGATAATGAACGACACGGCGGTCATCATCACCGCGCGGAAACGGCGCGAGGCCCCTTCGCGCGCGGCATCGACAATCGCCATCCCGTCCATGCGCCGCGCGCGGGCAAACTCCACGATAAGGATCGCGTTCTTGGCGGCGAGGGCTATCAATAGCACCAGACCTATCTGCACGTACACGTCGTTGGCGTATCCCGCCAACCACAGCCAGACCAGCGCCCCGCCGATGGCGAACAGCACCGAGAGCATCACGCTCGCCGGGAGCGTCCAGCTCTCGTACTGGGCCACGAGGAATAGCCACGCCATCACCACCGCCGCCAGCACGATCCACATCGCCTGGTTGCCGGTCTGCTGCTCCTGATACGACATGCCGCTCCAGGCATAGTCATATCCGGCGGGCAGATGCTTCGCCAGAATCTCGCCCATCGCCGCCATCGCTGTGCTGCTGCTCACTCCTTCCGCTGCCGAACCGCTTACCGAGACCGACGGGAACTGGTTGTACTGCTGCAGGAACGGCGCGCCGACGGTCGGCGTGATGGTCACGAGGTTGCTCAGGCGCACCCGCTCGCCGCTGTTGCTGCGCACGAACAGTTCGCTAATCTGCTCGGCACGCTCGCGCCACTGCATCTCGTTCTGCATGACCACGTGGTAAACGCGATTATTCACGCTGAAATCCCCGGCGCGCGTGCCGCCGAAGGCGGTTTGCAGGCTGCTGAAGATGCGCGACACCGGCACGTCAAGACGGGCGGCGCGCTCGCGGTCAACGGTCAGCGTCAGCTGCGGCACGTTGCTGCTCCAGGTGGTGAACACGCGACTCAGCTGCGGATGCTGGTTGGCTTTCGCCAGCACCTCGCGCGTCACGCGCTCAAGCTCCGCCGGGCTCTGCCCCGCCTGCGCCTGAATGCGCAGGTCGAAGCCAGAGGCGTTGCCCAGCCCCGGCAGCGTCGGCGGTGCGAAGGTCATAATGGTCGCTTCCGGCAGGGCCAGCAGCTGGCGCTGCAGGGTGCCCATCACCTCGTCCAGCGGCGGCCGCTCGCTCCAGTCCTTCAGCATGATGGAGATAAACCCGCCGTTGGAGGCGCTGGTGCCGTTGAGAATGTTAAACCCGGAGACCTGAATCACGTCCTCTACCGCCGGGTTTTTGGCGATAAGCTCGCGCGCGGTGGTCATCACCGCTTCGGTCCGCTCCAGCGACGCCGCTTCCGGCAACTGAACGCTGGCGAAGAAGTAGCCCTGGTCTTCCTGCGGCAGGAAGCCTTTTGGCATCGACGTAAAGCTGAACGCCACCACGGCCGCAGCACACGCGGTAGCCAGCAGCGCCAGCCACGGGCGTAGGTTTAAAACGTTCACGATGCGGGTGTAGAAACCGCGCGTAGCGTCCAGCCCGCGATTAAAGGCGCGATAGAGTGCCGCAGGTTTCTCCGGGCGCGGACGCAGCAGCATCGCGCACAGCGCGGGCGTCAGGGTCAGTGCCACCAGGCTTGAGAGCGTGACGGCCGTCGAGAGCGTCACCGCGAACTGGCGATAAAGCTCGCCGACAATCCCCGGCAGCAGCGCCACCGGCACAAACACCGCCAGCAGCACCAGCGTCGTCGCAATCACCGGCCCGGCAATCTGGCGCAGCGCCAGCGCGGTCGCCGCCGTTCTGCTCTGCCCTTCCGCCATCAGCGTTTCGACGCTCTCCACCACCACGATGGCGTCATCCACCACCATGGTCAGCGCCAGAATAATGGCGAACAGGCTGAGGGTGTTGGCGGAATAGCCCAGCGTGTAGAGCACCGCGAAGGTGCCCACCAGCGACACCGGAATGGCGAGCGCCACAATCAGCGTTGCGCGCCAGCTTTGCAGGAACAGGGAAACGACCACCACTACCGCCAGCATGGTCAGCGCCAGCGAGACGCCGATCTCTTTGATCGTCGCCGCGACAAAGGTGGTGGTGTCGAATTTCACCTCATAGACCAGGTCGTCCGGGAAGCGCGTCGAGAGGCGCTCCAGCTCCGCGCGCACCGCGTCGGCCACGCGCAGGGCGTTGGCGGACGGCGTCGGGTAGATGCCGAGGTAGGCGGAGTCGTGCCCGTTCAGCTGCGCGCCGGAGCTGTAGCTGCGCGAGCCGAGTTCAATGGTGGCGATGTCCTTCAGGCGCACCAGCTGGCCCATCTCCCCGGCGCGAATAATGATGTTGGCAAAGTCGTCGGCCTGGCTTAAGCGCCCCAGCCCGTTGATGGTCAGGGTCTGCTGCTGGCCGTTAAACACCGGCGGCGTGCCGACCTGGCCTGCTGCGCCCTGCACGTTTTGCTCGCGCAGCGCCTGCGCCACGTCGTCGGTGGTGACGTTCAGGGCGTTCATGCGGTCTGGACGCAGCCAGATGCGCATGCTGTAGTCGCGCGCGCCAAACATCTGCACCTGTCCGACGCCCGGCAGACGAGACAGCGCTTCGCGCACCTGGGTGCTGGCGTAGTTGCTGACGAACAGCGGCGTGTGGGTGTTGTTAGGTGAGTAAAGACTTACCCCCATCATCAGGTTGGTAGCCCGCTTGCGCACCTGCACGCCGTTTTGCTGCGCCTCGGCGGGAAGCTGCGCCACGGCCTGCGCCACGCGGTTCTGCACGTCGATGGCGGCGAGGTCCGGATCGGTACCCGCCGCGAAGGTGATGTTCAGGCTATACGTGCCTTCGTCCGAACTGGTGGACTCCATGTAGAGCATGTGGTCCACGCCGTTCAGCTGGGTCTCCAGCGGCGTGGCTATGGCCTCCGCCACGTCACCCGAGCTGGCACCCGGCCATGACGCTGACACATTCACGACCGGCGGCGTAATCTGCGGGTACTGCTCCACCGGAATAATCTTCAGCGCGATGGCCCCCAGCAGGGTGATGACCAGCGCAATGACCATCGCGAAGCGCGGGCGTTTGATGAAAAACGTCAGCATGATGGCTCCTTAATTCAGTATCTGGACGGCAGCGCCTGGCTGCACGCGCTGCGCGCCGTCAGTGATTGCTCGCTCACCGGGCTTCACGCCGGAGGTAACCTGGAACTGCTGGCCAATCTGTCCGGCGACCTTCAGCGGGCGCATTTCGGCTTTGCCGTCGGCGTTAACCACCCAGGCAAAGAACCCGTCGCCGTTCTGCTGTACCGCGGCGGCGGGCAGGGTCAGAACCGGCTGCTCGCTTGCCGGGCGCAGGGTCACGTTCACGTTGCCGCCGGGCAAGAGCTGATGGCGCGGGTTGGCAAACTCGGCACGCAGCATCACGCTGGCGGTGCGCGGGTCGATTCGGTTATCCACGGACGTCAGTTCACCGGGGATACGCTGACCGTTGCTGTCGATTAATGCCTGCCAGGCCTGCTTCATGGCGCTTATATTCGCATGCTGTCCGGCTTTGGTGGCAAACGCCCCCTCTTCCAGCGCAAAGGCGATGCGGATCGGATCGAGCTGCACCACCTCGACCAAAACGCCGCTCGCAGGGTTAACCAGGCTGCCGACGTGGAACTGGCTGTGCCCCACGCGTCCGTCAATCGGCGAGGCGATGCGGGTGTAGTTCAGGGTGACGCTGCGGGTTTCAAGCCGGGCTTTCGCCTGCTCCAGCGCGGCGCTGGCGACGTCCCGCTGCATGCGGGCGTTATCCACGTCATGACGGCTGATGGCGTTACTGCTGCCCAGGCTTTCAAAGCGGGAAAGCTGCTGCTGTGCCTGACGCAGCGTGGCTTCGGCGCTTTTCACCTCGGCCTGAGCCAGGCGCAGGGCGGCGCGCGGCTCGGCGTCGTCCAGCTCGAACAGCACGTCGCCCTTTTTCACGTACTGCCCGTCGCGGAAGTGGATTTTGGTAATCACGCCTTCCGTGCGGGCGCGGAGCTCAACGGTGTGAATCGCTTCGATGCGACCCGGGATCTGACGCTCGGCGGCGTGGGCGGTCTGCTCCACGGCGGCGACGCGGACGGGAATGGCGGCAGCGAATGCGGGTTGCAGGGTGCAGGCGAGGAGCGCGAACAGGAGTGGGAGTTTCATGGGAGTACCTCGGCGTTGTTTTCCCTCACCCCGGCCCTCTCCCACGGGGAGAGGGTTAGGGTGAGGGCAAAAAGTTATGCAGCCTTACGGAACCTGCGGGTCAGTCGCTTCTCGATTTCCACGACGAAGAACATCACGCCCGCCACCGCCAGAGTCACGAACCAGTAGCGCAGCGGCAGCGCTTCAGTGCCGAACAGCATCTGCATAAACGGCAGGTAGATAATCGCCGCCTGGAGCAGGAACAGCACGCCCGTCACCAGCCAGATACCTTTGTTTGCCAGCAGGCCGCGGTTCAGGGAGAACCCTTCGGTGTTGCGGCAGTTAATCATGTACACCCACTGGGCGCAGACCAGCATCTGCAGCAGCACGGTGCGGATGAACTCCGCGCTGTGGCCGCGCGGGGCCAGCCAGGCTTCCAGCGCAAAGGCGGCGATGGCAATCATGGTGCCGACGAAGGCCACGCGCCAGACGGCGTAGGCGTCCATCACGTGCTGCCCGGTCTGGCGCGGCGGACGGCGCATGATGTTGCGCTCGGCGGCTTCAAAGGCCAGGCCGAAGGAGAGCGTGGCGGAGGTGGCCATGTTCATCCACAGAATCAGCACCGGCGTCAGCGGAATGATATTCCCCGCCAGCAGCGCAATCACAATCAGCAGCCCCTGCGCGAGGTTGGTCGGCATGATAAAGAGGATGGTCTTCTTCAGGTTGTCATAAACGCGACGCCCCTCTTTCACCGCGCTGGCGATGGTCGCGAAGTTATCGTCCGTCAGGACCATGTCCGCCGCCTCTTTGGTCACTTCCGTGCCTTTGATGCCCATCGCGATGCCCACGTCCGCCTGACGCAGCGCCGGTGCATCGTTCACCCCGTCGCCGGTCATGCCGACGATTTCGCCTTTATCCTGCAGCGCTTTCACCAGGCGCAGCTTATGCTCCGGGCTGGTACGGGCGAAGATGTCATACTTCACCGCCGCGTCCGCCAGCTCGGCGTCGTCCATCTTCTCCAGCTGGTAGCCGGTCACCGCCTGCTCGCTGTTGGTGATCCCCAACATCTGGCCGATGCTCATCGCCGTCTGCGGGTGATCCCCGGTGATCATCTTCACGCGGATCCCCGCCTGCTGGCAGGCGTTAATCGCGTCAATCGCTTCCGGACGCGGCGGATCCATCATCCCGGCGATGCCGAGGAAGATCAGTCCGTGGCTCAGGTCGTCGTGCGTCAGCTCCTGCTCGCCGTTCGCTGGCTTAAACGCCGCGGCAACCATGCGCAGCCCCTGGCGCGCATAGCGCTCCATTTCGGTTTCCCAGTACGCGCGGTTGAAGGCTTCCGCACCGTTACGGGTCTGCTGCTCGGCGCACAGGGCGAAAATCACGTCCGGCGCACCGGTGATCAGGATCTGCTCCTCACCATCAATCTGATAGTGGGTGCTCATGTACTTGTACTGCGAGTCGAACGGGATCTTGTTAACCAGGGTGGTCATGACCGGCTCAAGGCTGGCCTTTGCCGCCAGCACCTTCAGCGCCCCCTCGGTTGGCCCGCCGGTGATGCCCCACAGACCGCGATCGTCCTGAATCAGCTGGCTGTCGTTACACAGGTCGATGGTGCGCAGGTACTGCTCCAGCACGGTGCCCGGCTGGATCTGCACCGGCTCGTCGCTGCCTTCGAGGTAAATGTTGCCCACCGGCTCGTAGCTGTTGCCGTCCACGCGGTAGCAGGCGTCGGCGGTGATGATGGCTTTGACCGTCATTTCGTTCATGGTCAGAGTGCCGGTTTTATCCGAGCAGACCACGGTCATCGCGCCCAGGGTTTCGACCGTCGGCAGCTTGCGGATAATCGCACGCTTGCGCGCCATCGCCTGCACGCCCAGCGAGAGGATGATGGAGATAATCGCCGGCAGACCTTCCGGTACGGAGGCCACCGCCAAGCTAATCAGGGAGAGCAGCAGCTCGCCCATTGGAATTTCGCGGAACACCAGGCTGAAGACAAACAGCGCGGCCATCATCGCCAGGATAATGGCGAAGATCGCTTTACCCAGCTTGTCCATCTGCACCAGCAGCGGCGTGCGGTGCTTTTCGATGCCCGCCATCATCTGGTTGATATGGCCGAGTTCGGTATCCTTGCCGGTCGCGGTGACCACGCCGACGCCGCCGCCCGCGCTTACGGTCGTCCCGGAGAAGACCATATTGGTGCGGTCGCCCAGCGGCAGTTCGCCGCTCAGCGGATTCGTGTGCTTATCCACCACTGTGGATTCACCGGTCAGAATCGCCTCTTCCACGCGTAAATTATGCGCCTCGATTAAACGCATATCCGCCGGAATACGATCCCCCGCGCGTAATACAATAATATCGCCCGGGACTATTTCAGTTGTAGGGATAGTTTCGTGGCTGCCGTTACGAATAACGCGCGCGTCGCTGGAGAGCATATTGCGAATACTCTTCAGGGATTTTTCCGCGTTGCTTTCCTGAATATGGCCAATTAAGGCATTAATCACCGCCACGCCCAAAATAACCAGCGTATCAACCCAGTGGCCCATTATTGCCGTTAATACGGCGGCGGCCAGCAGGACATAAATCAGGACATCATTAAAATGGGCTAAAAAACGCAGCCAGGCGGGTTTACCTTTTTTCTCCGGCAGCGCGTTCGGCCCCACTTTTTGCAGACGCGCCTGCGCCTCTGCGCGGTCCAGTCCGCTGGCCTGGCTCTGCGCGTGAGCGAGCACCTGCTCTACGGTCTGCTGGTATGCCAGCCCGCCGGAAGGCGGCACGTTTGGGGATAATTTTTTTTCGGTCATGGTATTTTTCCTTCAATATCCGGTGAACAGAAGCCTGAATTCCTTTCGGGCTTAAATAAATTCATTTTAAAGTCTTGCGGGGAAAATTGATCTACCGCAATATAATGACTTCTCGATTATTCAAAACTGATTAAAACTATTTCGATGACCTGATTTTTACAAAATATTTCTAAACCAACGCTAAACGAGGGGGAACCATGTTTGGTATTTATCGCGGACGACGCCTGGCGTTATACATTGTCGCAGCCATTGTTATTGCCACGTTAATTGGTTATAGCACCTATACATTTGTAAAATTATTTTCCTGATACGGACATTTATTTACATAACGCGATATTAATATGAACACCGGGTCGTATAGTGTTATTTATTCGCAGTAATAATGTCTTTGTTTTATTCAAAAAGGCCAGCGGGGCTGATATTGCTTTACGTTACAGAATGCCGGACAATGACATTTTTAACTGACGATTAACATTAAGATGAAACACCCGTTAGAATCGCTGCTTACGGCGGGGGGCATTTTATTGCTGGCCCTGATCTCATGCCTGCTGTTACCCGCGCCGTCGCTGGGTCTGGTGCTGGCGCAGAAGCTGATGACGACCTTTCACATGGTCGATCTGAACCAGCTTTACACCATTCTGTTCTGCCTGTGGTTTTTGGCACTCGGCGCCATCGAATTCTTTATCCTGCGTTTCGTCTGGCGCCGCTGGTTTTCACTGGCGTCGTAAGCCGGTGAAGTCACGCATGCCGTGGATCAGCGCTTCACACCAGGCCGCGTAGTCGTGACCGCTGGATGAGGGATGGAAGCTGACGCGATACCCTTTTTCCCTCAACGCCTGTTCGAAATCCTGCGTAGTGCGATAGATGCCCCCGCCCGGTCCCGTGGTTTCAAACTTTCCGGCCTGCAGCCAAAAGCGTACCGGATACGGCGGCGACTGCTGATATTGCCGCGTCAGCCAGCCGGGAGCCTCCCCTTTCGGTGCCCACCAGTACGAACCTGAAAGACTCAGCACGTTACCAAACAGGCGCGGATAGCGCAGCGCGACCCATGATGACGCGATTCCCCCGTAGCTCGACCCCGCCAGCACCGTTTTCTGCCGCTGCATCGCGATGCCCTGCCCGCGCAGCCACGGCAGCAGTTCATGCGCCATAAAGTCGGCGAAATCCGGGTTCGGCGGCAGCTCGTTGCCGCGTCGGGCGTGATCGAGGCTGTCGATAAACACCACGTTAATCGGCGGAAGATGATGGCGAGCGATCAGACCGTCCAGCACGTTCGCGAAATGGTACTCGTCCTGATAAATCTGCCCGTCGAAGAGGATGAGCGTCCAGCGTGCAGGCTGTGCGCCGCGCGGTTTATAGATCATCACCTCGCGGGAATTACCGAGGATATTGCTCTTGATGCTCTGGCGGCTTAATGACCCGTGGACCAGCGGCTGGGCCGTGGCCTGCACGGAGCAATAGCGTGCCGGACTGAGATCGAGCAGCGAATAGCGGTTCCAGCGATCCGTCTTTTGTTCACCAAAGGTATTTGGGTTGAGCGGATCGGCCTGGGCGCTCACCAGGATCGCGCGACGTTGATCGCGTGAGGAACCCTCGACGATCGGCACATCGGGCGCGAGCTTGTACTGCATCACCGTATCGGCGGGCACCACATAGCTGCGGAACCAGACGTCGCTGTTGCCCAGGCGGAACAGCGGGTCGTGATCCCCCGCCGGTGAGCCGAGAATAAAGACGTTATCCCGCGCGCCGCGCCACAGGAAGGTGACGCGCTTATGCTCTGCGTCTACCGGCTCCACCATCGGTGTTCCCTGCCGAATCTGCGTCTGCCAGAACGCGTCGGTACTCCCTCCGGCAGCAATCTCTTTTGCCAGCGCCTGAAGCGTCGGGCTTTCAGGTGCAAGCATCTGTACGCGCGGTAGCGCAGATGTCTCTTTCATCCGCCACTGAAAACGCCAGGGTTTACCCGCTTCGCCGTGCAGGACCAGCGAGGTGCTCTGCTTTTCCGGCAGGGCAAAAAGCAGCGTATGTTCGCCATCGGCGGGCCCATTTTCAACCAACGTACGAATGCGGCGGTTTTGCCCGTCCAGCAGGCGGGCATCCGTTACGCCATGCAGCGTGGCGGAGACATAATTTTCAGCAAGCTCTGGCAGCATAAAACAGACTTCACCGCTGGCATCAAACTTCCCCTGGACGTCTCCCTGCCGGGAAGAGTGTTCGCAGGTTGCCGCCACCGCAGGCAGCACACCTATCCCGAGTAATAATCCGCTCCATACCCTCTTCATTACCGCTTGTTCCCTGACGAAATTTGTTATCAACGCTAATGCAAATGGTAATAATTTGCAATATCATCTAACGCGTTTTAACGGTGTTTATATGGCGATAGCAACCAAGGATGAGCAGAAAAAATGTTTAAGAATAATAAGATAATGCAGCTGTGGCTGCTGAGTCTGGCGACGACCAGCGTGGCGGCTCAGGCTGAAAATAGAGAAGAAACCATAACGGTGACGCAGAGCGTAAGTGAAGAACCCACCGCCCCGGTAAAAGGGATTGTGGCAACCCAAACGCTCTCCGCGACCAAGACCCGCGCGGAGATCGTGAAAACGCCGCAGTCGGTATCGGTGATCACCCGCGATCAGATGAACATGCAGGACGTGACATCCGTATCGCAGGCGCTGCGCTACTCGGCGGGCGTGTTTACCGAGTACCGCGGCTCGTCGAACCGTAACGACGAGGTGTTCGTGCGCGGCTTTAGCTATGTGCCGAAATTCCTCGACGGCCTGAGCTTCGGCGCAACAGCCTCGTCCCAGACGGGTACGATTGACCCGTGGTTACTGGAGCGCGTGGAGCTGGTGCGTGGCCCGGCGTCGGTGCTGTTTGGTCAGGTCAACCCTGGCGGGTTAATCAGCATGACCAGCAAACGGCCGACCGCGGAATCCATCCATAACGTGCAGTTCCGCACCGGCAATAACGATCTGGCAGAAGGCGCGTTTGATTTCGGCGGCAAGCTGAGCGACGACGGCCGCGTGCTGTATCGCGTCAACGGTATCGCCCGTACCCAGCATAATCAGGTGGATGATTATAAAGAGACGCGGATGGCGATCGCGCCTGCTATCACCTGGTACCCGAACGATCAGACCCGCTTTACGCTGCTGACCAGCTACCAGAAGGATCTGGATGCGGGCTACCGCAACTTCCTGCCCGCCTACGGCACGGTCAAAAGCGTCGACGGGAAATACATCCCGCGCGACTTTAACGTCAGCGATCCGAATTACAACCAGTCCTGGCGCGAGCAGACGACGATCGGCTACGAGCTGGAACATCAGTTCGCCGACGACCTCACCTTCCGCCAGAACGCGCGTTACGCCAGCATCAAACAAAAATACCGTTACCTCGTTTACGCCAGCAGCGCGGCCAACATCACGGTATTGACGCGACGCGCGCAGCATGAAGAGCGCACCACCAACGAATTTGGCCTGGATAACCAGCTTGAGTATCTGATGGAGACCGGCAGCGTCAGCCACACCCTGCTCGGCGGGTTCGACTACAAGACCAGCAAAGATAAACAGCTGCTGGAACGCGGGAGCGGTTCACAGTATGACCTCGACTGGACGAACCCGGTGTACGGCGTGAACGTGGATGAAAGCACCTTCAAAACGGCCACCGACGAGCAGCAAAATCTCGACCAGATGGGGCTGTATTTGCAGGATCAAATGAGCTGGAACAGCTGGGAATGGCTGGTCTCCGGGCGCTACGACTGGAGCGAAGTGCGAACTCACGACTTCACCGACGGCAGCTTAACCCAGCAGAACGACAGCAAGTTCACCTGGCGAACCGGCCTGCTGTACGCGTTCGATTCTGGCCTGTCGCCGTACGTTAGCTACAGCACCTCGTTTGAACCGAACCTGCAAACCAACCGCGCGCCGGGCGTTGCCCCCTTCAAGCCAACCACCGGGGAGCAGACCGAGATTGGCCTGAAGTATCAGCCGGTCGACAGTACGCTGATGACCCTCGCGCTGTACGATTTAACTCAGGACAACGTGGCAACCTACAACAGCGCCGAAGGCTGGTTTGAGAACGCGGGTAAAGTGCGTTCGAAAGGCGTTGAGGCGGAAATCCACTCCACGCTGATGGACAACATCAACCTGATTGGCTCATACACTTACACCGATGCGAAAACCAAAAGCACGACGGTGGCGGGAACAGAAGGCAAAACGCCGGCGCGCATTCCGGCGCATATGGCATCGGCGTTTGCCAGCTATACCGTTCCGGGCGGCGCGCTGAAGAGCCTGACCGCTGGCGTGGGGATGCGCTACATCGGTACCAGCTACGGCGATGCGAAGAATACCTTCAAGGTGCCGTCGGTGGATCTGTATGACGCGATGCTGAGCTACGATCTGGGCGAGATAAACCGCAGCCTGAAAGGGGCGAGCGTGCAGTTCAACGTCAATAACGTGGCGGACACGAAATATGTTGCGTCGTGCGCAAGCGATACAGCGTGCTTCTACGGGATTGGCCGAACGGTGACGGCGACGGTGAATTATCGGTGGTAAGTTATTTGTAGGCCCGGTAAGCGTAGCGCCACCGGGCAATTACGGGCACCGAGCCCACAAAAAAGCCGGGTGGCGGCTACGCCTTACCCGGCCTACACGCGACATGTTAGTGTGTCTGGCTATGGTTCTCTTTACGGTACGCACCCGGCGGCTGGTTGAAGGTGCGGGTAAATATGCGGGTAAACGTCTGCTGCGAGTCAAACCCGTAACGCAGGCAGATCTCATACACGCGCTCGTCCGACTCACGCAGATCCCGCGCCGCCAGCAGCAGCTTGCGTTCACGGATATAGCGTCCCAGACTCTCCCCCTTGTACTGCATAAATAACCGCTGCAGGTGCCATTTCGAGTAACCCGCGTGGCGGGCAATCTCTTCTATACGTAATGGCTGATGCAGGTTGTCGTCGATCCATTCGACGATAGTGTCGATGACTTGAGCGGAAATGGTCATACTGCTCTCCCCCTCTGCTTCTTGCTTAAACATTATTCCCACCACGCGCGAAACGTTTGGGTGGTGTCATTCACCCGGACGGGCTCGCCCAGCTCCGGCGTCAGCAGCCGATAATTTTTGTCCTTGCTGGCTTTGGCCAGCTGGATCAGCGGGTCGTTCCAGGCGTGTTTCGCCAGCACGAAGCGTCCGTTATGTCCGGGCACCACGGCTTTGGCATTAAGATCCGCCGACGCCTGCGCCGTTTCCTCCGGCAGCATGTGGATGTACTTCCAGTCCTGGTCGTACTGGCCGTTTTCCATAATGGCCAGGTCAACCTCGCCAAACTGCTCGCCGATGGCCTTAAAGTGCGGGCCGTAACCGGAATCGCCGCTGTAGTAAACCTTCTGCTCAGGCGTAACGAACATAAAGCTGCCCCACAGGGTTCGATCGCGCTTGATGCCGCGTCCCGAGAAGTGGCGCGCCGGCAGAACATGCACCGTCAGTTCATCGCTGATGCGCACCGACTGGTTCCAGTCGCGCTCGTCGATAATATCGGGGTTCATCCCCCAGTAGCGCAGGTGGGATCCGACGCCCAGCGGCGTCACCACGCGCTTCACCTTCGGCAGCAGCGCCCTGATGGTGGCGTAGTCCAGATGATCGTAGTGATCGTGCGAGATAATCAGCAGGTCGATCTCCGGCATGCTTTCAGCGCGCCACGGATACTCGCCGGCAAAGGCTTTATTGAGGAACGAGAACGGCGCGGCATAGTTGCCGAGCACCGGGTCAATCAGGATGCGCTTGCCCGCAAGCTGCAGATACCACGAGGAGTGGCCGAGCCACACCAGGGTGTCCTGCTCCAGAGGCAGGCTTGCAAGATCGGTTTTCACCAGCGGCAGCGGCCGGGCCGGACGTGCGTTTTCGGTTTTTTTGGCCAGAAAATCCCACGTCGCGACCAGCATGTTTTTGTCGCCGTTGTAGCCCGGCGTCGGCAGCGTATTGTGGAATTTCCCTTCGCGATACTGCGGAGAGGCCTCCACTTCGGTGAGCTGCTCGCCCTGCGGCGGCTGGCCAAATCCGGCATTCAGAACACAGGGTAAAGTTGCAGCTGAAGCAATAATCATGATTAACACCACGCAGATGAAGAGAGGTTTTTTCATATCCTGACCCGAAAACGCGCCCCATCCGATAGTTTGCGCGGGGTAAACTTGATTATGAGTGAGTAAGCACTCATTATAGATATGATGATAAAGTCGTCAAGACGTTTTCGATCTTTGACATTCCGCGTTGCAGCGTGTCAAAGCACGTGTTTCAATCGGGGTTTTTACAATTGACAGGAGGAAAAATTTAGTGGCACGTCCGAAGAGTGAAGATAAAAAACAGGCCTTACTGGAAGCCGCAACGGTGGCGTTTGCACAGTCAGGTATTGCCGCCTCAACGGCGTTAATTGCCCGTAACGCGGGCGTCGCCGAAGGCACTCTGTTTCGCTACTTTGCTACGAAAGACGATCTGCTGAATGCCCTCTACCTGCACCTGAAGCAGGATCTCTGCCAGGCGATGCTGTCCAACCTGGATCGCAGCCTTACCACGCCGAAAGAGCACACGCGAAACATCTGGAACAGCTACGTTGACTGGGGAATCAAAAACCCTCTCGCGCACGCCGCGATTCGCCAGCTTGGCGTCAGCGAGAAGATCAACGCCGAGACGGAACAGGCCGTGAAAGAGATGTTCCCCGAGCTGCATGAACTCTGCCGCCGCTCGGTACGTCAGGTGTTTATGTCCGACGAATTTAAAACGTTCGGCGATGCGCTTTTCCTGTCGCTGGCCGAATCCACGATGGAATTTGCCACCCGCGATCCTTCCCGCGCCGTTGATTTTAAAGCGCTCGGTTTTGATGTGATGTGGCGCGGTCTTGCCTATGAGGACGCCAATGGAGAGTAAAGCCTTACAGGAGCACGCCATGCGCGTGGCCCTGGAGCTGCCGTTCGCCGAACACTGCTGGCCGTTTGGGCCGGAATTTGACGTGTTTAAAGTGGGCGGGAAAATTTTCATGATTGTGGCGGTCGCGCACGGGCGGCCGCACGTCAGCCTGAAATCAGACCCGGAGAAATCTCTGCTCAATCAGCAGATCTACCGCGGAATAGAGCCGGGCTACCATCTGAGTAAAAAGCACTGGATCTCCCTTTACGGCACTGACGACGTGACGCCGGAGCTGGTGACCGACCTCATCAATGATTCCTGGAATCTGGTGGTGGATAAGCTGCCCAAAAAAGACCAGAAGTGGATCAGGCCGGCCTGATTGTTCGTCTGAGACGAACAGAGTAAGCGCTCGAATTGCACTTATCTTTTTCCGCGTCCCGCTGTAATCTGCTCACCTTTCGCGCCCGCACGCGGGCGAATTTCATCACCAGGAGTTGTTATGGATATCATTTCTGTCGCCCTGAAACGCCACTCAACCAAGGCGTTCGACCCAGCCAAAAAACTGACCGCTGAAGAAGCGGAAAAAATCAAAACCCTGCTGCAGTACAGCCCGTCCAGCACCAACTCCCAGCCGTGGCACTTTATTGTAGCCAGCACCGAGGAAGGAAAAGCGCGCGTGGCGAAATCCGCCGCGGGCACCTATGTGTTCAACGAACGCAAAATGCTGGATGCTTCTCACGTGGTGGTGTTCTGCGCGAAAACCGCGATGGATGACGCCTGGCTGGAGCGCGTCGTGGACCAGGAAGAGGCGGATGGCCGTTTCAACACGCCAGAAGCTAAAGCCGCAAACCACAAGGGCCGCACCTATTTTGCCGACATGCACCGCGTGGATCTGAAAGATGACGACCAGTGGATGGCGAAGCAGGTTTACCTGAACGTCGGCAACTTCCTGCTGGGCGTTGGCGCACTGGGTCTGGACGCGGTACCGATTGAAGGTTTCGACGCCGCGATCCTCGACGAAGAGTTTGGCCTGAAAGAGAAAGGCTTCACCAGCCTGGTGGTGGTGCCGGTTGGGCACCACAGCGTGGAAGATTTCAACGCCACGCTGCCGAAATCCCGCCTGCCGCTGAGCACGATAGTCACCGAGTGCTAATCCCTTCTGGCACGCTGGGTTCCGGCGTGCCTGTTTTCAATAAAGCGTAATCTGCGGATGCTTCACCCCACACACCAGCGCGTAGCGCGTTAACGTATCAAGGCTTGCCCGGGTAATATTCGCTTCCATTCTGGAAACCGTTGGTGCGCTGACGCCCATTCTTTCTGCAACCTGAGCACGCGTCAGGCCAGCCTGGTTTCGCCATTGCGCCAACATTTCGCGCAAGCGCTCTTTGCGTTCTTCGGCATCAAAAGAAGCCTGAACGTCTGAATCGCTTAACAGCTCCGCTCTGAGTTCATCCCAGTCAATAATCTTTTTGCTCATCCAACATCTCCTGTTGTCGTTTCAATGCCAGACGGAGTTCAGCAGAGGGCGTTTTTTGCGTTTTCTTGATAAATACCCGCAACAGAAAAATTGTCTTTTCCTGCTGATAAACGTAGATCCCACGAGTGTGGATCAGCCCGACGGTTCTGATTTCAAACAAACCATAGGGTAAGGGCTTGCTGTCAGGTTCTCTCAGGACTGTCGGGTTAGTGCGTAATTTATCAAGCTGTTGAATCAGCTTCGCCTGTACCCCAGCAGGCAGTGAGAGAATCTCTTCCCTGACCGCCTCATGAACAATAAGTCTGAACACGGTTTTTCATCCCTGATGATATTAGCATGTAAGGCAATTTGCATTAAAGGCTAATTTAGCCTTTCGTGTCTCACCTTACCCGCTTTAAACAGGCAGAACCGGATCCGCGTTGATTCCCTGAAACTGTCTCGCAAAAAACTTATTTTCCCTGCTCCGCCAGCCACGCCATCGCCCTCTCCCCCGCTTCATCCACCGGTAAATACACCAGCAGCCGCGACCCGTTTCGCGGCGCGGAGTACCAGTACATCTGCTGCAAAGTAAATTCCCCCAGCTCAGGATGGGTAAACAGCTTGAGCTGATTTTCCACGCCGCGCACGTCGTTGCGCTGGTGCCACAGGGTTTTGAACTCTTCAGACACCGCAAAGAAGCGCGCCAGTTTAGCCTCCCACAGCGGGTCGCCCCGGTGTTCGGCCATCGCCGCCCGGAAGTAGGAGACAAATATCGGCAGCACGTCGTCGCGCCTGCCGAGACGGGCGCGCCACGCCGGATGCGTGAGGAACAGGTAAATACAGTTGCGGTCTTCTGGTGGAATTTCATTGAAATCGACGCCCATCAGATGCCCGAAGCTGTCGTTCCACGCCACGATATCGAAGTTCGGTTTCTGGATGCTGGCCGGTTTCGGCAGCAGGGTATCCAGCAGGCGGCGCGTGCCTTCGCTGATGCCCTCGCAGCAGACCGCCTGCGGCGCTTCACCCGGCGGCAACCCGGCCAGCACAAAGAGGTGTCGGGCCTCGGTTGGGGTGCATTGCAGCGCTTTCGCCACCGCCGCCATCACCGCGCTGGACGGATTGACGTCCCTGCCCTGCTCCAGCCAGGTGTACCAGGTCACGCCCACGTCAGCGAGCATCGCCACCTCTTCCCGGCGCAGGCCCGGCGTGCGGCGCCGACCGCTGCGCGGCAGGCCGAGACGCTGGGGGTCGAGGCTTTCACGCCGCGCGCGCAAAAATGCACCCAGCTGTTTTCGTGTATCGTCCTGACGTGAGGCAACCGGTTCAGACATCAAGGCCATAAATCCCCCTGCATGGTAGTGCCAGTACCAGTATAAGCAAGAACTGGTACCCGTTTATCAGATGGTTGATGCTACGACCATCTGTTGAATGACGCAATGGAGTTACCATGAATACGTCAGTTGTTTCACCGGGTCGCGCTGGCCTGATATTGCTGTTAACCGGCCAGATGCTGCCGATGATTGATACCTCAATCACCAACGTGGCGCTGGACGCTATCACCCATTCACTGCACGCTACCGCCACCGAGCTGGAGCTGATCGTCGCGCTTTATGGCGTGGCCTTTGCCGTCTGCCTCGCCCTCGGCAGCAAGCTCGGGGATAATTTTGGCCGTCGTCGTCTGTTTATGTTGGGCGTGGGGATCTTTGGCCTGACCTCGCTGCTGTGCGGCATGGCGGGCAACATCGAACAACTGCTGGCCGCGCGCATCGTTCAGGGCGCAGGAGCCGCGCTAATCATGCCGCAAATTCTTGCCACGCTGCACGTGACGCTGAAAGGTACCGCCCACGCGAAAGCCATTAGCCTGTTTGGCGGCATCGGCGGGATTGCGTTTATCGTCGGCCAGATGGGCGGCGGCTGGCTGGTGTCGGCGGATATCGCCGGGCTGGGCTGGCGTAACGCCTTCTTTATCAACGTGCCGATTTGTCTGGTGGTGCTTGCGCTGAGCCGCCGTTTCGTACCGGAAACCCGTCGCGAGACGCCGTCCCGCATCGACTGGGCTGGAACCATGATGCTGGCCATCATGCTTTGCTGCCTGCTGTTCCCGATGGCGCTTGGTCCACAGTGGCACTGGTCCTGGCCGCTGAAGGCGATGCTTCTCGCCCTAATCCCGCTGGCCTGGCTGATGGCGCTGAACGCGCGCAAAAAAGAGCGTAATAATGCCCACCCGCTGATCCCGCCGCGCCTGCTTGCGCTTCGCAGCGTTCGCTTTGGCGTACTGATTGCGATGCTCTTTTTCAGCGTCTGGTCCGGGTTTATGTTTTGCATGGCGCTCACCATGCAGAGCGGTCTGGGGATGGCGCCGTGGCAATCCGGGAACAGCTTTATTGCGCTGGGCGTGACCTACTTTATTTCCGCGTGGTTCGCGCCGCGTCTGATTGCCCGCTACAGCACCAGCACCATTCTGCTGACGGGTCTGGCGATCCAGATTATCGGCCTGCTGGCGCTGATGGCGACGTTCCGGCTGTGGGGTATGAACAACACCGCGCTGACGCTGGCACCCGCCACCGGGCTGGTGGGCTACGGGCAGGCGCTGATCGTGAACAGCTTCTACCGCATCGGCATGCGCGATATTCAGCCTGACGACGCGGGGGCCGCGAGCGCCATTCTCAGCACGCTGCAGCAGGCCGCGTTGGGGCTGGGTCCGGCCATTTTTGGCGCGATTCTGCTGCACGCGCTGCAACACCATCACGGGGATTACACCCAGGCGGTAAACGTCTTCCTGATGGTGGAAACGGCCATGATGGTGGTACTGGCCCTGGCGACGCTGCGCATGCGCCATCGCCTGTGCCTGCCGGCAGTGAAGGTCTGTCAGGCCGCCAAATAAGTCCATGAATTTGCATAATAGATCCGCAGCCGCCATTATGGGGCTGCATCAATACAGGAGACGTTATGCAGGAATTAATTGCTCAGGTTGAAGAGTTAGGCATTGAAATTAATCACACCACCTCTTTAGTGATTATCTTTGGTATTATTTTTCTTACCGCCATTATCGTTCATTTTATTCTGCACAAAGTGGTGCTGAGGGCTTTCGAAAAACGCGCGCAGGCCAGCAGCCATTTATGGCTGCAGATCATTACCCAGAATAAATTATTTCACCGTCTGGCCTTCACCCTTCAGGGGATAATCGTTAACGTTCAGGCGGTACTGTGGCTGCAAAAAGGCAGCGAAGCGGCGGAAATTCTCACCACCTGCGCGAAGCTGTGGGTCATGGTGTATGCCCTGCTTTCCTTCTTCTCGCTGCTGGACGTGATTTTCAATCTGTCGCAAAAAATGGCGACCGCGTCGCAGCTGCCGCTGAAGGGGATCTTCCAGGGCATTAAGCTGGTGAGCGCCATTCTGGTGGGGATTTTGATTATCTCCCTGCTGATCGGCCAGTCTCCGGCGATCCTGATAAGCGGCCTGGGCGCCATGGCGGCGGTATTAATGCTGGTCTTCAAAGACCCGATACTGGGGCTTGTCGCCGGTATTCAGCTCTCCGCCAACGACATGCTCAAGCTTGGCGACTGGCTGGAGATGCCAAAATACGGCGCCAACGGCACGGTGACGGACATCGGCCTGACCACCGTCAAAGTGCGTAATTTCGATAACACTATTACCACCATCCCGACGTGGGCGCTGGTCTCCGACGCCTTTATCAACTGGAGCGGCATGTCCGCCTCCGGCGGGCGACGCATTAAGCGCAGCCTGAATATTGATACCACCAGCATTCATTTTCTCGACGAGCAGGAGCAGCAGAAGCTGATTCAGGCGAAGCTGCTGAAGCCCTATCTTGCCGCGCGTCATGAAGAAATTAACCTGTGGAATCAGCAGAACGGCGAAGGCGAATCGGTATTAAACCTGCGCAAGATGACCAATATTGGCACCTTCCGCGCCTACCTGAATGAATATCTTCGCAACCATCCGCGCATTCGCAAAGATATGACGCTGATGGTGCGCCAGCTCGCGCCGGATGCCAACGGCCTGCCGATTGAAATATACGCCTTCACCAACACGGTGATCTGGGCAGAATATGAGGAAATTCAGGCCGACATCTTCGACCATATTTTTGCGGTAGTGGATGAATTTGGTCTGCGCATTCACCAGTCGCCGACCGGGAATGATATTCGCGCCCTTGCGGGCGCTGTAGCCAGATAATCAGGCGCTGGCGCGGGAAATAAAGCGCCAGTCCATCATCACTCTTTCCGTGGGCGCATCCGGGTTGTCGATCTTATTTAAGAGCAGATCGACCGCCTTGCGCCCGATGTCCCGCGACGGCTGCTCGATGGTGGTCAGCGAAATCATGTCCGCCAGCTCGGTGCCGTCAAAACCGACAACCGCGATATCCTCCGGCACGCGCAATCCCGCCTGCTGAATGGCGCGTAAGGCCCCCGCCGCCAGCGTGTCGGAAACGGCAAATACCGCGTCCGGCGGGTTTTCCTTCAGCAGATTTTGCATCGCGGCCATTCCGGCGCGGGAGCTGAGATCGCTCGCGTACTCCACCGCCTGATACGCCAGGTCTTTAAGGTGGATCACGCTCTTGTAGCCGCGCTCGCGCAGGCGGGCATATTTATAGCTGAGGTCGTGGTTGATCATCGCGATACGCGTATGGCCGCTCTCGGCCAGCTGGCTGACGGCATGCTGCGATGCATCGACGTCGTTAATTCCCACGCAGGAGACTGCGCCCGCATCGGCGTATTCGGCGCACTGCACCCACGGCGCGGCACCAATCAGCGCGGCAAGTTCCGGCAGCTTCGAGAAGGCGTCCATGGTGATAATGCCGTCGACAATTTTGCCGGAGAGCAGGCTTAAGCCCGAGCGGGAACGCTCGATATCAGAGCCAGAGTTGCACAGCAGAATGCGGTAGCCGTTTTTCTCAGCCTCTTCTTCAATGCCCTTCACCACCTCGGCGCAGAACGGGTTGGCAATGTTCGAGACCATCACCAGGATCATGTAGCTGCGGGCGGTACGCAGCTGGCGCGCCAGCAGGTTGGGCTGGTAGTTGCTCTCCTGGATCGCCTGCAGGACGCGCTCGCGATTTTTCGCCTTCACGGTGTCGCTGTTGTTGAGCACGCGGGAAACCGTCGCCACGGAGACCCCGGCCAGCTGAGCGATTTTCTGAATTGACATAGCGACGACACATCCTGCGGTTAGCGTTTTGTGCAGGCTACCATAAATTCGCTGCCCGGCGAACCGGGCAACGCGTCAATACGCCACGCGCATCCAGCGCTGCTGCTGATGGCTTTTCACTATCGCATCAATGATATACATCACGTTCGCGCCATCGTGGAAGGTGGCAAACGCGGGCCGATCCGGCATTGCGCCCGCCTGCACGGCGCGGTAGAACTGCGCCATCATATTTTTAAAGGCATCCGGCCAGCCTTCAATATGCCCGCCGGGAAAATGGGCGCTGTCGGCCACGTCAGGGTTCATCAGGCTCGGGTCGTCGGTGAGCGTCTGGTTAGCCTGCGCGCGATGGCCAATCCACAGCTGCTGTGGGTTCTCCTGCTCCCACGCCACCGACCGCTCGCTGCCGTTGATCTCAAACGCCAGGCGGTTTTTGCGCCCGGCGCTCACCTGCGAGACGCTAAAGCTGCCTTTGCTGCCGTCGTCAAAGCGAAACAGCACCGAGCCGAAGTCTTCCGTGGTGACCGGTTTGTCCTCATAGCGGGCGTGCTCGTCATGCACGAAGGTCTGATTTCCGGCCACGTTAGCCTTGCGCGTCGGCCAGACGATGGCGAGGTCGGCCATCACCTCGGTGATGCGGCGGCCGGTGACAAACTGCACGGTGTCGCACCAGTGGGAGCCGATATCCGCCACCGCGCGCGACGCACCGCCCAGCGCGGCATCCACCCGCCAGTTGTAGTCAGTTTCCAGCAGCATCCAGTCCTGCAGATAGCTGCCGTGCGCGGCGAACAGCCGTCCAACGCTACCCGCGCGCAGCATGCTCGCGGCCTGGCGCACCATCGCAAACTGGCGATAGACAAAGCTCACGCCGTGCACCACGCCCGCCCGCTCTGCCAGCGCCACCAGCTCGCGCGCCTCGTCCGGAGTCATGCACAGCGGCTTCTCGGAAAAAACGTGCTTTCCCGCGCGCAGGATCTGGCGGTTAATCTCCGCGTGCAGGTGGTTTGGCGTGCAGTTGTGCACCACGTGCAGATTGGGATGTGCGAGTAACGCATCCACGCTGCCGTAGGCGTGCGGGACGTTAAGCCGACGCGCTTTTTCCTGCGCCTGCGCCAGCGTGCTGTCGCACAGCGCGACGACATGGACAAAACCCAACCGCCTGAGCGCCTCGATATGCGCCGGGCCGATAAACCCGCTGCCGATAATGCCGACGTTAATCATGGCTGCCTCCTGCCGCGAAATCGTCAAACGCGCGCCCGGAGACCGGGATAATGTGGCGGCGGATAAACGCGCTGCCCTCACTCGCGCCGGTATCACCGTCCTTCAGGCAGCACTCCCACTCCAGTACCGCCCAGCCGTCGTAGTCGTACTGCGTCAGCTTGCTGAAAATGCCCTTGAAGTCGATCTGCCCGTCGCCCAGCGAACGGAAGCGACCGGCACGGTTGATCCACGGCTGATAGCCGCCGTACACGCCGCTCCGTCCGCTGGCGCGGTATTCGGCATCCTTCACGTGGAATGCTTTGATGCGCGCGTGATAGATGTCGATAAAGGCCAGGTAGTCCATCTGCTGCAGCAGCATATGGCTCGGGTCGTAGAGAATGTTGCAGCGCGGGTGGTTATCCACCAGGGCCAGAAAACGCTCAAACGTCACCCCGTCGTGCAGATCTTCCCCCGGATGCAGCTCAAAACAGACGTCTACGCCCTGTTCATCGAAGGTATTCAGAATCGGCCGCCAGCGGGCTGCCAGCTCCCCGAACGCTTCCTGAAAACGCTGCTCGTTATGCGGCGGCCACGGATAGAAAAACGGCCAGGCCAGCGAGCCGGAGAACGTGGCGTGTGCTTTCAGGCCCAATCTGGCGGAGGCGAACGCCGCCTGCTTCAGTTTCTCCGTGGCCCACGCCCGGCGGGCCGCATCGTTACCGCGCACTGACGCGGGCGCGAAATGGTCAAACGCGTCGCTGTAAGCCGGGTTTACCGCCACAAGCTGCCCTTCAAGATGGGTCGACAGCTCGCTGATGACAAGCCCGCGTGCGGCCAGCGTAGCGGTGACTTCATCGCAATAGGTCTGGCTCTCTGCGGCTTTCTCTACATCAAAAATGTGCGGATGATTGCAGGGGATCTGCACCGCTTTATAGCCCTTATCTGCCGCCCACCCCACCAGGCCGTCGAGCGAGTTAAACGGTGCCTCTTCGCCAATAAACTGCGACAGAAAAATACCGGGTCCTTTCATCGTTCTCATACCACCTCCAGAACGTTACGCCTTGTCATCGTCATACCTGAACGTGAGAAGGAAAATAAGCGCGATCGCCGCGGCGGCCACCGCCGGGATCCACCAGAATGTCACCCACGCCTGCGGCACGGTCTGACCCGCCACCAGGCGGTTGTAGAGCGCCCCGGAAATCTGCGAGCCGAGCAGCATCCCGATACCGTAGGTGAACATCACTATCATGCTCTGCGCCTGGCCTTTTACTTTTTCGCCCGCCACGCGGTCGGTATAGATAAAGCCCACCACAAAGAAGAAGTCATAGCACACGCCGTGCAGCAGAATGCCGATGTACAGCAGGAAGCGCCCCTCCTCGCTCACGCCCAGCGCGAACATGGCGTAACGCACAAACCACGCCAGCATGCCGATCAGCAGCATAATTTTCACGCCCAGGCGGCGGAACAGCAGCGGGATCACCAGCATGAAGACGATCTCCGACATTTGCCCGAACGACATCGCAGTGCTGACGTCCACAATCCCCGCGTCTGCCAGATAAGACGCGGTATAGGCGTAGTAGGTACCGAGCGGCACGGAAATCAGCATCGCGCAGACGGAGAAGACGAAGAAGTGACGGGTTTTAAGCAGCGCGAAGGCATCCGCACAGAACAGATCGCGCACCTTAACCGGCAGCCCTTTAGCGGGGGCCGGGGTGTGCGGCAACGTCAGGCTGTAGATGGCCAGCAGCACGGAGCTGGCCGCGGCCACCTGAAAAATAGTGACGCTTGCGGACACGCCGGTGACGCCAATAAATATCCCCGCCGCAATCCAGCCGATAGTGCCGAACACGCGAACCACCGGGAAGGTTTTATCGACGTTTGCCAGGCTGTGAAACGCGATGTTGTTGGTCAGCGCCAGCGTTGGCATGTAGCAGAGCGTGTAGCCAAACAGCAGGCCGATCAGCAGCGCGCCGTTTTCAGCAACGAGCGCGCCCGGAACGAACCACAGAATCGCCGCGCCCGCGAGATGCATCACCGCCATCACCTTCTGCGAAGCGAAGAAGCGATCCACCAGCATGCCGAGCACAAACGGCGAGAGAATAGAGGCGATTGGTCCGGCGGAGAACGCATCGCCAATCAGCAAAGACATGTTGTGCTGGGTCATCACCAGGCCGAGCGTAACCGACCAGCTACCCCAGATAAAAAACTGCAAAAACATCATCAGCGACAGCCGCGGTACCAGCAGCCGGTGCTGTGCTATCGCCTTTCCACTACTTTCAGTTGTTGACACCATGATGAGCCTCACCCAGAAAAAGTAATCGATTACAAAACAGTTCAAATAAAAAGTAATCGATTACAAATTAAAGATCCTGTGGATCGAAACAGATTTGGGAGGAGGGTCACGATAAAGGTGGAGTGGTGCTTTATAGGCCCGGTAAGCGTAGCGCCACCGGGCGTGAGGGCATGTGCGGTCTGGTATGGTGCAGTCTGGTGCCCTCACCCCGGCCCTCTCCCACAGGGAGAGGGAGCAAACACTAAAAACGGCAACCAGGTTGCCGTTTTGCTTTTACCTACGCGAGAGCTTAAATGCGATAAACAGGAATACTACCCATGCCGGCAGCAGCATCGCCGACAGGCGCATATCATCCATGGTGCACATCAGCACCAGAATCAGCCCGAGGAAAGCGATACAGAGATAGTTCCCCGCCGGGTAGAGCAGCGCCTTGAACTGCGTCTCGCGTCCCTTGCGGCGCATCGCGGCGCGAAAGCGCAGGTGCGCCAGGCAGATCATGATCCAGTTCAGCAGCAGCGTGGCGACAACCAGCGCCATCAGCAGGCCAAAGGCCTCTTTCGGCAGCAGGTAGTTGATCAGCACCACCAGCGAGGTAATGGCGCCCGAGAGCAGGAGGGAGTTGACCGGCACGCCGCGGCGACTGACGCGGGTGAGGAACTTCGGCGCGTTGCCCTGCACGGAGAGGCCAAACAGCATGCGGCTGTTGGAGTAGACGCCGCTGTTATAGACCGACAGTGACGCAACCAGGATAACGAAGTTCAGCGCAGAAGCGACCACGTTGCTGTTCAGATCGTGGAAAATCATCACGAACGGGCTGCTGTCGGATTTCACTTCCACCCACGGATAAAGTGCCAGCAGCACCACCAGCGAGCCGATGTAGAACAGCAGAATACGGTACACCACCTGGTTAACCGCTTTTGGAATGCTCTTATGCGGGTCGCGCGCTTCGGCGGCGGTAATGCCAATCAGCTCCAGCCCACCGAAGGAGAACATGATCACCGCCAGGGAGAGGATTAGCCCTTTCCAGCCGGTGGCGAGGAAGCCGCCGTGCTGCCAAAGATTGTCAATCGTGGCGCGCTCGCCGCCGTGGCCGGAGAACAGCAGCCACAGGCCAAAGCCGATCATGCCGATAATCGCCAGCACCTTGATCAGCGCAAACCAGAACTCGGTTTCACCGTACAGGCGCACGTTGACGAGGTTAATGGCGTTAATAATGATGAAGAAGGCCGCCGCCCAGATCCACGTCGGGACATCCGGCAGCCAGTACTGCATATAGATGCCTGCAGCGGTCAGCTCCGCCATCCCTACCAGCACGAACATCACCCAGTAGTTCCAGCCGGACAGGAAGCCTGCAAACGGGCCCCAGTATTTATAAGCAAAGTGCGCAAAGGAGCCTGAAACCGGCTCTTCAACGACCATCTCGCCAAGCTGGCGCATGATCAGGAAGGCGATAACCCCGGCGATACCGTAACCCAGCAGAACCGCGGGGCCGGCCATCTGAATAGCGGGGCCGATGCCGAGAAACAGCCCGGTACCGATCGCGCCGCCAAGGGCAATTAACTGAATATGTCGATTTTGCAAACCACGTTGCAGCGTCGGATTCTGATCCGACGAGGCTTCAGCGCTACCATGGCCTGAAGCGGATGACGCGTCTTTCACGTCCTACCCCTGTCTCTTTTTTAGAAGGGGCACGTTTTAACACTTCATGCTGGAGGTAGCAAGGGATTGGGGCATCCCTGCCCCGGATAACGAGATGGAACGCTTAGAACTCGTAGCCAACCGAGACCTTAAAGGTCCGCGGTTCACCCTGAGTGATGTAGGTACCGGAATCGTCCACGCTGGCCCAGTCGTTTTCGTTGGTCACGTTGTCGATGCCCGCGCGAACCGTCATCTGGTTTTCATTGTGGTTCACCGCGAAGCGATAGCGCATGCCCAGATCCAGCGTGGTATAGCTGTCGAGCTTTTTGCTGTTCGCGAGGTCGGCATACTGCGTGCCGGAGTGGTTCACGCGCGCGGTCGCGGTCAGGCCGTCGATCGGTTTAATGTCATATTCCGCACCCAGCACGGCGTAGAAGTTCGGGACGCCGATCGCGTCATTACCCTGGTTGAGACCGTTGTTGGTTTTGGTCAGCTCCGCCTGTAGCCAGGTGGCGCTGGCGTTGAGGCGCATCCCCAGCATCGGCTCGCCGAACACATTCAGCTCAACGCCACGGTTGCGCTGCTCGGCGTCCAGGCCGTAATGCTTTGTCTGGCTGTCGAGAATAGCGGACGGCATTTTGATTTCGAACAGCGCCAGAGAGCCGCCCACGCGGCCGAAGTCGGCCTTCACGCCCACTTCGTTCTGCTTAGAGTGAACGATACCGGTGCTCTGCCCGTAATTAGTGGCGGTGTCAGGCGCGTTTTTACCCGGCTGCAGCGCTTCAGTATGGTTAGCATAGAGGGAGATTTGCTCCCACGGCTTGTAGACCACGCCGTAGGTTGGCATCCAGCGGCTGCCGTCGAAGCCGTCCGCATCGTTTTCCGCACCGGTAATTTTGTTATACCCGCGGATGACCACTTTCTGGTGGCGCGCCCCGGCGGTGAACAGCAGCTTATCGTCCAGTACACCCAGCGTATCGCTCAGCAGCCAGCCCTGGGTGCGGGTGCGTCCGCTGGTCAGCGGATCGCTGTACTTTCCGCCAGAGCCGTTGAAGTTGCTGCTGTCCGGCATATCAACGCCGGTGTTGTGGTAGATGTTGGTCGTCGGGTTATCCTTCGCTGCCGACATCTTCCACGCGATTTTTTCGTTTTTCGTCATCGCCGAATAGCCGACGTTCACCTTATGCGACACGAAGCCGGTAGTAAAATTACCGCGAATGCCCGCCATCCCGCTGACGGCGTCGCTGATGCGGTTGGTGTCGAGACGGCTGACCGTCGCCTTGCCGCTCTTATCGACCAGCTTCGGTGCGCTGTAGGTGCCTTCCTCGTGCGCGTGCTGCGCCCCCAGGCCGGTATAGACCGTCCAGCTGTCGCTGATGTCGTACTCGCTGCGCCACATCCCGAACTCGTTTTCGATATTGCTGTAGGCCCACTTCTGCGAGATGTTGCGATCGTTTTTCGGCGGCTCGGGCACGAAGTCCACCGCCGAAATATTGACGCTGGTCGGGCTGCCGTGGAAGGTTTTCTTCTGATAGCCGAGATCCAGCGAGGTGCGCAAGCGGTCGCCTTTGTAATCGAGACCGGTGGAGAGCAGCGTGGTGCGGCGGCGATCGTTCGGTATGCCGGTTTCCCCTTCGCGGTGCACCAGGTTCACCCGTGCGCCAAACTGATCGCTGTCGCCATAGCGACGGCCCGCATCCAGCGTGGTGCCAATCTGAGAATCCGAGGTGTAGTCGACCCCGACTTTCGCCTGCGGAAGTTCGCCCGCGTGTTTTGGCTCAAGGTTGATCATTCCGCCCACGCCGGAGCTCGCCGCGCCGTTCATCAGGGCGTTTGCCCCTTTGAAGATCTCAATGCGATCGACCATCTGGGCATCCACCACCTGGCGCGGCAGGACGCCGGACAGGCCGCCAAAGGTCATGTCGTCGCCGTCAAACTTCAGGCCGCGGATGCGGTACGTTTCCGCGCTGTTGCCGTAGCCCTGAACGAATTGTACGCCCGCGTCGTTGGCAACAACGTCCGCAATGGTTTTCGCCTGCTGGTCTTCCACCAGCTTCGAGGTGTAGCTGATGATGTTGAACGGCACATCCATGGCGTTCTGCTGGCCGAGCATCCCCATACGCCCGCCGTTCGCCACCTGTCCGTCAAGGAAGGCCGGCACAGGCTGGTCGCCGCCGGGTTTAAAATCGCCGGCGGGTGCAGACTGCACAACAATGGTGTCTTCTTTTTTTCCATCCGCCGCGTAGGCGGAATGTGTCACCGCGCCAACGGCGAGCGCCAGCAGCGTTTTGTGTAATTTGGTGTTGTTCATCGTTAACTCATTCGAAAGTGCGCGCAAAAATGGCCCGTTGTCGGACCTTGGAAGTATTGGTTGCAATGCAAATGAGAACTATACGCATTATCCTTGAGTGTTCAAGCATTAGCATACTTCACCCCCAAGCGAGATAGGGGGCAAGAAGATGGAGGCACTCTCTTTCAGCTTTTTGAACAGTAAAACGCTGGCGAATTTCCGAAGCTAAACAGGTAGCCAGAAGCGTTCACCGGAACAATGCCAAGACTGATACCGCGGTCGCGATAATAGAAAAAATCGGGAATATAATGACGAAAGGGTTCATCTTTTTTGGGTAGCGCGTTCGTCTCGCTGGAAACCAAAATGACCCGATCCTCCTCATACCAATATTTAAAGTTAATCTTGTTGCTAATGATAAGAGGCTGCTGACCTGCCTGACTATATTCACCGGTTGAATCGTACGTGCCCGAGCCATGATGAAAAGAAAAGGTCATGAGAGAATCGACTCTTGAATCGCCATCGACTATCGTCAAATGACTCTCGCAGGTAAAATTATTTCGCTGATAATGAAGGTAGGCTGCATAGAATAAAGGTGCAGCAATAGTCAGACTAATAATCCCCCAGCGTACAACCTGACTATTCAGCTTCATGATATTGCTCCAGGTACATGATGGAATCACAGCGCGCACCGGCAACGTTGGGTAGCCTGTCACACACAAGTACCGAAATACCATTCTGAAAACGATTTAACGTCATCAGAGCAACGCCCCCGGGACTACACTGAACGGGATAACGTTTGTCCAGGCCTGTATAAATACGCTGGCTTTTATTCTTATCATGCCAGGACGAATAGACATCACAGCCGTTAATTTTGCCAATGGAAAGATATTCTTCCAGCCCAGCGCTCCGGGCGTTAATTTCATGAATGAGCGCCAGACAAGAAACAATAAATAATAACCCCACCAGAGCCCCGGCGATTTTACTGCGAAAAAAAAGAACGCTATGATTAACCGAAGGTGAAAATTCGCGCCCGGCATCAGGGAACGTTTCAACAGGCTCTAAGGCCGCGGGCGTAATAAAATCATCGAGCGTACCCGTCTCAATATGAGCGACCGACTTAAACCCCTCCTTTGGCACCGTCTGGACCATATTTTCTGCCAGACCAACCGTCTTTAGCGCTTTACGGATAGAGGCTATGGTCTGATAAAGCGCATTGGTTGTAACGACAGCGCCCTGTTTTTCCCATACAGCAGCAAAAAGGTCACGTTGTGACATCACCTGCCCATTGTGCTCGAGCAGCTGCAGCAGGCACTCGCTAACGGGAGCATGCAAGACGACGGCACGCTCGGGATAATTGGCCAGCAGATAAAGCCGGCGCTTTTCCGGCTCGAAAAGGACCGAGTGATTAATCAGGAAAACGGGTTTCATGACGCGCCTGCGGCGAGAAGAGAACGATAAAGTGCATTCATCATTGGTATGTTTTCGCGTCCGTTTACTTTTTCTGATTCAGGTTTTAATAAATATTTATCAATAAGTTAGAAACAAAAACCGCTTTTACGCACCGGATTTTACCCGGCGGTAACCTCCGCCTGTTCAGTATAAATCATATAACTTCATTCCTCTTTTTTACTGAAAAATCCTAATCTCATACTCATCTGGCTGCCCCTTACGAGGCTTGAGGTTGCGCGGAGCATCCAGAATAAAAAACTGAAATTTTCCTAAAATTCGCGTTTTAATGTTGAGTCATCATTGAATTATCGTGATTTAGAATAAAAACGAAAAAATTAATTAAATTTAAGAGTTTTATGCTGAGAATATTACTTTAATCGACTATTGTGCCATGCCGGGGGGATGTACAACCGGTTTCTCATAGCGCACAGGGATGTGTATTGGAAAGCATTCATAGCAGCCATATAATCCACCACATAAACGGTATGGATTATCTCAGCGCTTATATGTAGTGATGCTGTTCGTCTTCATTTATATGGGTTTTAGTTATGGGTTATCGTCTATACGGATTTATGATCGGTAATGACATTCATTTCGATATTACCAATCGGAGGCTGTATCGGCTTACCGGCAGTCTTAATGATAACAGCATCGCTTTTGCATCAATTTATTTCAATGAAACGATGCTAAGACTTTTTCTATATTTGATGATTAATGGTCGAAAAGCGCCCATTACGAAAGAAGAGTTGTTTGAAGAAATCTGGGAGGCCCATAACCTGAGCCCTTCCACACAGCGATTATGGCAGGTCCTGCACAATCTCAAGAATAAGCTGAAGCTTTTAGGCTTACCCGACGATTTTATTCGCAATATTAAAGGGTGCGGTTACATTATTACTTATCAGAATGTAATCCCCGTTTATTGCAGGATAAGTGAACTCCCCGCTCATCCTGTTAAAAAAGAGGAGAAGACAGATACCCTGAGTGAGTGATGTCAACCCAGGTGTTTGCCCTGAGCGCTGGTGCGCGAGGGGCTTTTTTTTCTCTCCTGTTTAAGAAACATTTTCCGTTAATGATTTTAAAGCACTGTGAGTCGGCCCCGCTGACGCTGGAATTATATATGAGCATAATTAACCGCTTTACCGATTTAAAAGTGAGTAAGAAATTATTCTTTGGTTTTTTTACCGTCCTGCTCGTGACGATTATTATTCTGGGGGCCGGGTTGCTTGGCCTGACCAGCATCCAGGATAAGGTTGAAAAGAACGGACATACGACAGCGCTCTTTAACGCGCTGTCGCAGGTCCGCCTGGGCCGAACCAATTTTCAATATACACTCGATCCAAAGTTCCTCGACCAGATCAATGCGGGTACCCAGCGCATGCAGGGCATTGTTTCTGAGATGGAAACCTTCAACTGGTCGCCAGAAGGGAAAAAAGCCCTCGACGATACGGCAAATGCCGTCACGAGCTATATAGCCACGCTGGTTCCGTTTACCCAATCGCTTTCAGAAAAGAAACTCAGCGAACAAAAACTGAATACACAGAGGCTATGCGATAACTCAGAACTGGCGTCAAAACTTAGCCGAAACGGCAGCCTTGATGCCCAGCATTCGCTTATCGCTGCTCAGATCGCGTTTATCATGAGTGATATTGATTCACAGGTCACCCTTTATAAAGAGCACCCGACGGAGGCGTTAATTCGGGAGATCCTGACGCGTATTGAGACAGCGAGGGCTTACACGGGGCAGCTGCTCGCCGTTGCGTCTGAAGACCAAAAAGCCTGGCTGCAGTCCGGCCTCAACACGATTAATAACGTGGCCGAAGCAATGTCGAATTATAAAACCGTCTGGACACAGCAGGCTACCCTCTCCGATACCTTAACCGGAAAGGCATCGACCCTGACGCATGCCATTCAGATGCTATTTGACATGCAGCAGAAAAAAGTGGCCGATACGGTAGATAGCGTACAGATACAGATGGCTATCGTCGCCGCGATTGGGATTGCGCTCGGTATCCTTATGGCAATGGGTATTACCCTTTCCATCACCCGTCCGCTGAATGAGACCCTGCGCGTAGCGGAGCAGATCGCCAGTGGAGACCTGACAAGCACGCTGACCAGCACCCGCCGCGATGAGCCCGGACTGTTGATGCAGGCTGTCGCCACCATGAACGCCAATCTTAAGAACATCATTAATGACGTTCGCGATGGCGTAGAGAGCGTCGCGCGCTCTTCTACTGAAATTGCGGCTGGCAATATGGATCTGTCGGCGCGAACCGAGCAGCAGTCTGCTGCCGTTGTCGAAACCGCCGCCAGCATGGAAGAGTTGACCTCTACCGTTGCGCACAACGCGGAAAACGCTACTCATGCCAGGCAGTTAGCCGATGAAGCGGCGCAAAACGCCACCGAAGGAAGCCAGATTTCACTGCAGGTGATCGATACCATGAAAAATGTGCGCAGCAGTTCGCACCGTATTTCTGAGATCACCACCGTGATTAACAGCATTGCCTTCCAGACCAATATCCTGGCGCTGAACGCCGCCGTTGAAGCTGCCCGTGCGGGCGACCAGGGTAAGGGCTTCGCCGTGGTCGCCGCGGAAGTCCGAACGCTTGCCCAGCGCAGCGCGCAGTCGGCGAAGGAGATTGAAAACCTGATCAACGAGTCCGTATCGCATGTAGACACCGGGTTTAGCCTGGTTGAAAGCGCCGGCGATGCGATGACAAAAATCGAAACATCCGTAGCGCAAGTTCGCGACATCATGAATGAAATTGCTGCCGCCACTGAAGAACAGAGCCGCGGCATTTCCCAGATTGCACAGGCAATGGCAGAAATGGACACCACCACCCAGCAGAACGCAGCCCTGGTGGAAGAGTCGTCGGCGGCGGCGAGCTCACTGGAAGATCAGGCTGTACAGCTGGAAAAGGTGGTATCGGTTTTTCGCGTCTCCAAAGAGAGCGCCCCACGCACTGAAAAACGTCGTTCACACGGCGCGAGTGTTGCCACCGTTGTTGCGATGAAGCGTCCCACACATAACGACCAGGATGACTGGGTCAAATTCTGATGACTGCCGTGCGGTAGTCCCCATGGCTACCGCACGCTAAAGGACTCGCGAGAATGACAACACCTAAACGCCCCCCAGGATTCCTCTCCGGCATACGCTCACTGATGACGCCGTTTTTCGCACACGTCACGGCAAGAACGCTGGTTGAGGCTATCGCTCAGCACCAGATCGTGCCGGTTTATCAGCCCTTTTACGACAGCCAGACGGGGCGGATGGCGGGAATTGAGGTACTCGCCAGATGGAAGCACCCGCTTTACGGCAACGTCGCGCCGGATACCTTCATTCCCCTCGCGGAGAAGCACAGCCTCATTGCTATGCTGACGCATCATCTGATTCAGCAGGTCATTACCGATCTTCAGCATCAGATCCATCTTTTTCCTGAGGGGCTTTACGTCAGCCTGAACCTGAGCCCCTCTAACTGTCTCGATCCCCATTTTGAATCAGACACCGTGGCGCTTTTACAAAAGCTTGCCACCCGCCATGTGCGGCTGATAATCGAGATTACTGAAAAACACCCGCTGCATGTCACACCGCAGTTAAGCGAGTGGTTTGCGGCGCTGCGGCGATTGCCCATTTCACTTGCGCTGGACGACTTTGGAACAGGGTATTCCAATCTTGCCTATATCCACGCTCTGGCTCCTGAGTACATCAAAATAGACAGGCTGTTTGTCAGCCAGATAGGAGAACATGGCGATACACGTCTTATGGAGAGCCTGATTGAACTGGCTAAAAAGATGGATCTGCGTATTATCGCCGAGGGTGTTGAAACCCAACATCAGGCGGACTATCTACGGCTCAACAGGTGTGATTTCTTACAGGGATACTACTTCTGCCGTCCGGTTCAAGCTGATGAGCTCATCAGGATAGCTAACCAGGAGGAGCGAACAACCACCCCAACCGAGGGGTGGATGCAATGACATTATTTTTTCTTGTAAATATTGGCCGTACCGTGAATTTTATTGTTGGTATTCCCGGAAGTAAGCACCAGGACATCCGCGCCTTTTTTATCGGCTTTTTCAATCAGTTCTTTTTTTGCATCATCAACCGATACCTCATTTGAGGTGTTTACCGTACCGATTTTTTTATACTGAGACGCAACCTTCTTGAACTCGCTTTTAGTGAGCAGCTGTGCAGCAAAAGCATTGGTCGTAAACAGTAACGCCGTTCCCAACAAAATAGCAGTCGTCTTTTTCATAACCTTTTTCCTTGAGATTAATCAGCAACTACAAAAAACCTCACTCGTATGGTGAGGTTTTATGAGCATGGTAGAGAATCTGAGGAAATGCCATACGTTCGGGAAAATTCTTTTATAACAACCCGTTGCATGAAATTACTAACGGATATTAAGAATATTCGAATACCCGCGCGGTGCCAGCAATATCAATACGTACCGCGGTGCCCGGGTTCCAGCCAGGCTGGCTTACGGTCTTCAGAATCACAGGCTGTTGCTCTCCGGCTAACGCAAGGGTGAGCGTCGACAGCTGGCCGGTGAAGTCCACATCAAGAATCGAGATTGGGCTTTCATGCGAGGCACATGCCGTCACGCTCAGCTGCTCTGGCCGCAGCATAACCTTGCCCTGCCCTGTCGCATGGGCGTTATCCGTAGGCACTTCGCCCAGCGCGCACACGGCGTAGCCCGCGGTGAGCTCTGCAGGCAGGATCAGCGCATCGCCAAGAAACAGCGCCGTCTCTTCATCAACGGGACGGGTGTAGACGTCATAAGGCGTCCCGACCTGGGTGAAGCGCCCGGAACGCATGACCGCGACCTGCGTGGCAAAGGACAACGCTTCGTTCTGATCGTGGGTGACCAGAATCGAGGCCACGCCCGCTTCAGCCAGCAGATCGGCCGTGGCTTTACGGGTCATGGCGCGCAGGCCGGTGTCCAGCGCCGAGAAAGGTTCATCCAGCAGCATCAGTGAAGGACGCTGGGCCAGCGCGCGGGCAAGGGCCACGCGCTGCTGCTGACCGCCGGAAATCTCATGGGGCCAGTGCGTCGCGAGCTGCCTGTCCAGAGAGACCATCTCCATCAGCGCCTCAACGCGCTGGCGCTTCTCGTGGCGGGTACCGTCCAGCCCCCAGGCAATGTTGTCTGCCACATTGAGGTGCGGGAACAGCGCGCCCTCCTGAGGAACAAAACCGATCCGGCGCAGGTGGGCGGGAACAAAGTTGTTTTCATCAAACAGCGTTCTCCCCTGCATGACAATGCGCCCCGTGTCGGGCGTTTCAAAACCGGCAAGAATACGCAGCAAAGTGGTTTTACCCGACCCGGATGGCCCGACAATCGCCGTCCTGCTCCCCGGCGCAACGCTCAGGTTTAAGCTGTCGAGCACCTGCACGTCAGAAAACGATTTAGAAATGGCGGTTAATTCAAGCATGTCATAGCCCTGCAATTTTCTTCGACTGCATATAGAGAATGGCGGTCAGCGGGAGTGAAATCAGGATCATCAGCATCGCGTATGGCGCGGCAGCCACATAGTCAATTTCACTGGTCAGCGCCCAGAATCCGGTGGAGAGCGTGCGCGTTCCCAGCGGGGAGAGCAGCAGGGTGGCGGTCAGCTCGTTGCTGACGCCAAGGAACACCAGCGCGGCTCCCGCCGCCGCACCCGGCGCGGCCAGCCGCATCGTGACGCTCCAGAGCGCCTTCGCCGGCGTGCTGCCCAGGCTGCGCGCCACGTTTTCAAGCTCGACCGGCGCCTGCGCAATCCCCGCCCGCAGGTTGATGAGCGCACGGGGCATAAACATCAGCAGGTAGGCAAGGAACAGGGTAATTTCCGTCTGGTAAATGGGACGGGCGTAATGAATGGTGACGGTGACCAGGGCGAGCGCCGTGACAATGCCCGGCAGCGAGCTGGTGATATAAATGCACCCTTCCAGCATCCGGAAAATGCGGTGCGGGTAGCGAATGCCGAGCCACGCGATGGGGATCACGCATGCCGTCGTGAGCAGGGCTCCGCCCACGCCGAGCATCAGCGTCTGGCGCAGCGAGTGCCAGAGATCGGCGCTCATCCAGTTTTGCACGCCGCCGAGCCAAATCCAGCGGCACAGAACAATTAACGGCACGCCCAGCGCCAGCACGATCAGCACGATGAAAAACAGCTGACCCAGCGCGGCGGCCGCAGGCTTCAGCGGCCAGCGTTTCTGCTCGCGCGCGGCCCCGGCACCAATGCGCGCGTAGCGCGCTTTTCCGCGCGTCACGCCTTCCAGCACCAGGATAGCCAGGCAGCACAGGGCCAGCACGCCCGCCAGCATGTTCGCTGCCGGGCCGCTGAAGGTTGACTGGAACTGGTCATAAATCGCCGTGGTGAAGGTATCAAAGCGGATCATCACGTACAGGCCATATTCCGCCAGCAGGTGCAGCGCCACCAGCAGCGCGCCGCCGCAGATAGCCAGCTTGAGCTGCGGCAACACCACGCGGAAAAAGACCCGCCACGGCGGAGTGCCGAGCGACGCGGCAACGTCCTCAAGCGTCGGGTCAAGGCGGCGCAGCACCGCCGCAACCGGCATGTAGATAAACGGATAGTAGGCAAGAACGGAGAGGAACACGCCCGCGGAAAGCCCGTGCATTGACGGGACAACGCTCACCCAGGCATAGCTTTGCACAAACGCCGGGATCGCCAGCGGGGCGACCGCCAGCGCAGACCAGATCCCCCGCCCGGCAAGCTGCGTGCGCTCGGTGAGCCAGGCTATGGCTACGCCCGTCACGATACAGAGCGGCACCGCTAAAGCCGTCAGCCACAGCGTGTTGCTGAGCAACTCAGCCACGCGCGGGCGGAACACCAGCGCCTTAATGGTTTCCCAACCCGTCTCAATGCCAATGGCAATGATAAAGCCCAAAGGCAGAAGCGCCATCAATGAAAACAATACAGCTAACGCAACCATCGGCAGTGCAGGACGCCTGCGGGCAGGCTCCTGCACTCTGTTTTTTCCGATGTCGAGACTCAGACCAGACATAAGACCTTCACTTCACTCTCAGGATCACAGCAGGCCGGCCTGCGTCATCAGCTCGATCACTTTTTTACTGTTGAGCGATGAAGGTTCAACTTTCGGCGCATCAAGATCCTTCAGCGGAACCAGTTTCGGGTTTGAGGCCGCGTTCACGCCCACGGCGTATTCGAAGGCATTGTTGGTACGCAGGCTTTCCTGACCTTCTTTACCGGTAATGTATTTGATGAAGGCCTGCGCCTGCGCTTTGTGTTTGCTGGACGCCAGCACGCCGCCGCCAGAGAGGCTAACAAACGCGCCCGGATCCTGGTGTTTGAAGTAGTAGAGTTGGGTGTTTTTGCTGTTTTCGCCCGTTTTGGACTGATCGACAAAGCGGTAGTAGTGATAAATGACGCCGCCATCAATCTGGCCGGCATTGACCGCCTTCATCACGGTGCTGTTGCCTTTATAGGCAACGAAATTGGCTTTCATCGCCTTGAGCCATTCCAGGGTAGCCTGCTCGCCTTTCAGGGCCAGCATTGCGCTCACGATGGCCTGGAAATCCGCGCCTGACGGTGATGCCGCCCAGCGGCCTTTCCACTCCGGTTTTGCCAGGTCCATCAGCGATTTTGGCAGCTGCTGTTCACTCAGTTTTTCCGGGTTGTAGACAAACACCGTGCTGCGGGCAGCGATGCCAATCCAGCGACCGTGCGCCGGACGATATTCTGCCGGTACCTGCTTCAGGGTGTCTGCATCCAGCGGCGCAAACAGGTTGGCGTTATCCACCAGCACCATCGACGGCGAGTTCTCGGTCAGGAAGACGTCCGCCGGGGATGCGCTACCTTCCTGAACCAGCTGGTTACCCAGCTCGCTGTCATCGCCGTTACGCAATGTCACTTTGATGCCGGTTTCTTTGGTAAAACCGTCAACCCACGACTTCACCAGGTTTTCATGCTGCGCGTTATAAACAACGATACCTTCGCTGTTATCGGCAGCAACCGACTGTGTGGAAAGGAAAAGTGATGAAGACAACAAGGCAAGCGAGAAGCAGGACAGCAGGCGAGAATTCATGAACATATCCTTAATAGACCAACGGGAGTAACTACTCATAGCTTTGTGGGACAGGATTAAAGCATACAACAACGCTAATGATAATTAGTATCAATCGAGTTTAAACGTAAAAGTGTAAAATTTCTTTATTGCGGAGTTTGAAATGATAAAAATCCAGATTTAAATCCGGGATAATATTTAGATTAAGAAAACCTTAAGCCTCCCTGCAATGAAATTCATTAGCCTTCTATTCATTCTACCGCGAAGTAAAATTTTTTATTTAAGCGCCCAGCATATATAAAAAAGCCCCGATATTTCGGGGCTTTTTATGTTTATCCAGAAGGAGCCAAATTATTAGACTACTATTTAAAAACGCATCACATCGCCGCGTGGGGGGCATACATCGGATAGGTGAAGAACAGTAAATGCACGCAGTTCAGCCCAAAATGGAATAACGTTGCAACCCAGAGCCTGCCGCTCCACATCCACGCCAGGCCGTAAATAATGCCGGAGAGGCTGGCAAAAATAATCAGCAGTAAACCGCCGCTGTAATGCATCAGCCCAAAGATGACTGAGGCAATCAGCAGCGCGGCAACAGGATGAATAATCCGGGACAAGCGCTGCTGCAGGTAGCCTCTGAACAAAGCTTCCTCGGCCAAAGAGACGAAGAAAATATTCGCAAGGGCAAATTGAGCGAACCATTCTGGCGCATGCATCTCAATTCTCAGCCCGCCCAACGCAACAGCCAAAAGTAACAGCGCGGGTATCGCAAGAACCAATATTCCCCAGCCAATCTTGCCCGCTTTATAGAGGGGTTTTGCTACGAATAGCGTTGGCATGCACGTAATTAAAAAGAACGGCACCACGGCCTTGTCCATATTAAAGTACATGCTGAACGGTATACTTTGCGGACCAACAACGACGGCATCCAGCACTTTGGGGTTATGGAAGCCCGGGAGCACATGCATCACCAGGGCAACGGCGATGACCACGCACAGGCCTTCGACCAGATAAGTATATTTATTATTTTTATTACGTAGCCATTCAACAACAGACCAGCCAATAACGATTGATGCAATCACCAGCAGCGCCGGGGCGTCCAGAACGCCCTGTTTCCAGCCGAGAAATGCCGTTAACCCCAGCAACAGGTAGGCCAGGCTTTTATTAAGGGAAAGTGCGGCAAGCGAAGTTGCGAGTAGATACCACATATTTGTCCTTCATGACCGGTATATACAACAGTGAAAAGGCATGTCGTGCCGGAGGCATCCCGCGGGGAAGCCATAAATATGGTGCCGACTACCGGAATCGAACTGGTGACCTACTGATTACAAGTCAGTTGCTCTACCTACTGAGCTAAGTCGGCGTTGGTCCGCCACCGGAGCCTCGAACCCCGTACTACAACATCCTGGTTGTCGCTCTTCCCGATGAGCTAGTGGCGGTATGGTGGCCCTGGCTGGAACGATGCCAATGGCCGGCCGATGATGGAACAAACGTTCTCACCGACAGGCTCCCGGGCCGGGTGCAGAATGATACACATCTGGAATTAACCATGCAAATCCGACGGTTAAAATCAGGCACAGGGATCGGTAGCGGTTGGTCGGTCAGGGGAAGAATGGGCTGGATTACACGCTGAGACTAAATGGCACGCCCTGTAGGATTCGAACCTACGACCTACGGCTTAGAAGGCCGTTGCTCTATCCAACTGAGCTAAGGGCGCACTGAGAAGAGTGAACTTCGCGGCGGTGAAACGCGAAGAATTATACGGTCAATGGCAGGTGAGTCAATGCCTTTTCCGTTTTCTGGCCTGATTAGGGCTAGTTGATTGTAAATATGGCTGTTTTTTCTCCATTCCCCCGCTTTTCTCCCGTACAATTTCGTGCTGCGAAAAGGCTTAGTTGCATTTAAGTAACGCCTGCTGTTTTCCTGTACGTCAGCTCGTCACACTAGAGCCTGGTATCCCGGCCGCCTGGAGGCTGACAGACAACAGGACAATGGAGTGACAGCGCAAAACCCGATAGATTCGCCCCCCCGGTTACAGTACGTTTCTCAGGACATCGTCGGCATTAAGCTTGAGCCCATCGTCGCCCTCGCCTCCTTGCGTCAGGTGGGTGTAGAGGTTCTCAGCGTCCTGTCCGCGTCGCGGCACGCTGAGGACTTTTTTTACGATCGCTCTGCACTCTGGTCCATAACGCTGCTTGAAGCGCAGCTAGCCGCGTTAAAAAATACGCCGCGCGGTCATAACCTTTTTATTAATCTGCCGATAACCGTCCTGACGGAGCCTGCGTCTTTTCAGCGGCTTATCAGGTTGCCAGCCGCACCGCTCAATATTGAGATTGTCGACCCCGCGGCTTTTTTGGCGCTATCCGTCGCGCAGAAGCAGCGCGTCATTCAGAATCTGCTGCTGCTCAGAAAACAGGGGCACGCAATCTGGCTGGATGACGTGGATGATGTCTTAGTGCAGTCGTTTTTAGCCTGCCGACTCCCGTTAAGCGGCATCAAAATAGATAAGGAAGCATTCTGGCGTTTACGCGATACCCCTGCGCTGAGGCAACTGGTTTCCCTTTGCTTTCAGCTTGCCGGGAAAGTGCTTATCGAAGGTATTGAGACTGAACGCGATCGCACCTGGGCACAGCAGGCAGGCGCAGATCTCGGCCAGGGGTATTACTGGCCGTCCTGGACATGGCCGGAGGATTAAAGCGCCATTTCCAGGAGGGAGGCCATGCGAATGACAGTGCGCCGTTACCGGCGGCGGCGTACGGGAAGTGATGCACTGGGATTTACGCGCTCACCTTTCGCTCCCCCCTTTTTCGACCGGCTCGAATTTTTGAGCCAGTCCATCAGCCAGCCCCGCAAAACAGACGCCCCGTTTATCATTCTGGTGACGGAGGATCACTTCCTGCGCACCGGTTTTCTCAACGGCCAGTTTCCCCTGAGCAGCTGCTGCGACTTTGCCACGCTCGACGACGCCCTTGTCGCCCAGACGCAGTGGCCTTCAGCCCGTCTGGTCGTGGATATTGAAAGCCGCTCCACGGGGCTGCTGGAAAAACTGGATCAGCTGAGAAGGCATAGCCTGTTCCCGCCTTTCCTGACGCCCTGGCTGCTCGTCCGGGCCGATAATTACGACACCCGCCTCTTCTGCAAAGCGGCAGGGCCTTTTCATGTGCTCGAACGTCAGCTGAACGCCGCAGCGCTCCAGCACAGCCTGCTGGATACCAGCCCCCCGCTGGGTTCCGACAAGGACTGGTTCTCCCGCAACGAATGGCCCATCCTGCAGGAGCTCTCACGGGGCAGGACATTGCGCCAGATTGCCCTGATGCAGAATCGTCCCTACAGCCGCATTATTTATCGCCTCAGCTGCATCCTGCTGAAACTGGGGCTGAGCCATCGCCAGGAATTGCTACACCTTCTTAATAATCTTTCAGACTGCACGTTTTAACGCACGCTCTAACCCCTTATTTCCTAAAGAGGTTTAGGAAATTACTTACCATTCGCGTTGCAAAAATGTTAATTATTAACAAAAAAATCGAAATTATAACTATTCCTAATTTACGGGCTCGAACCTTGTGAAATGCCACAAATTGAATGAACGGCAGCACTTTCCTCCATCCGTTAAGTGAATGCAGATAGCGTTAACAAGATGATAATGATGTAAAAACAAGCAGCTTAGCGAGTTCCCCTGGGAGTAAAAAACGAAGCGGACAGCATGTTCTCCTGTGCAGCAAACGCTGTTCTCAAGGTCAACCGGAGCACTTTCAGATGAAGGCCTGCCGGCCTGCGAGGGCAATTTTTCGCCTGTCCGCTGCGGAGTCGCCCCCTGAAATGAGGGGTATTTCTATTAACAATTGATCAACATACAGAGATATCTGTTATTTTTTGTTATTACATAAAGATGAAAAAATGCAGTAAATGGGATAACAGGATATTTCCGCTAATTTTAAAATAATAGCGATTCAGATCCAGAACATAATACAAACCCATAAGCGGAGATTAATTTACAGGGTTTTCGGAAAAAACTTACCCTGTATAATAAGATGCGTACCAAATCTGAATAAGAAAAACCTTTTTGCCAACACCAGCCAAATGAGATGACCGCGCTGAGGCATAGTTCTTTTCATTACGTAAACAAGGATGCTTTCGCTCTTTCCAGGGAAATACTACGATATAGGGATCTGCACATTATATCCTTCCGGCATTTCGAGAGTTTTACCAAACTCTGCATAACGCTTTTAACAATCTGAGGCATTAAAAATGAAACCGGCATCCGTTATCATTATGGACGAACATCCTATCGTCAGAATGTCGATAGAAGTCCTGCTACAGAAAAATAAAAATATCGCAGTCAAGCTTAAGTCTGGCGATAGCCATGAAGTCCTTGACTGTATCCGCAATCACCCTATCGATCTGGTGATCCTTGACATTGAACTCACGGGCACGGATGCCTTCGATTTACTGAAGAGAATCAGAAACTTAAACAAGAGCATTAAGGTTCTGTTCCTCTCATCTAAATCAGAGATATTTTACGCAGGTCGCGCCATTCGCGCCGGGGCAAATGGTTTTGTCAGTAAAAGAAAAGATTTAGGTGAGATCTACAACGCCGTAGAGATGATCCTGATGGGCTATTCTTTTTTCCCGTCGGAAACGTTGAATTTTATAAACCATTCGGGTTCAGGAAAAGGAATGGCAACCGATATGCCATTATCGAATCGCGAGGTCACGGTATTACGGTATCTGGCGAATGGATTATCCAATAAGGAAATTGCTGAACAGCTACTATTAAGCAACAAGACCATTAGCGCGCACAAATCCAATATTTATTCCAAGCTGGGTGTGCAAAGTATCGTGGAATTAATTGATTACGCCAAAGCACACGAACTGCTATAACCTGAATTCACTCCCTGCAGCTTATCTGAGCTTCAGGGAGTGCGGTCAGTGCTAATTATAATTAATCATGAAGGTCGCATCTGCATCAGCCCGTCCGGGCTGAGGATTATCGGCAGTGGCGATATAATTGGCATAAAACGACAACGTTGCATTCCCCTGCGCATCAACCGAAACCGGCTGGCTGGCCTGCTGGAGAGCCAGACGCGTTTTATCCGCATCCCTGATCTCCACGGCGACACGGCTTGCTGTGCTGGCATCATTCAGTGCCAGCAAACCGCTGTTGCTGCCGTCGGCTTTACCCGAAAACGTAATGGACGCCGCCCCCGGCGGGCAGCCGGTCAGCTTCAGCGTAAACGGCATGGGCTGCGTGCGGCTCCCGGTGGAGCCGAGCTGTTTCGTCGGCCAGGTGCCCAGCGTAACGGTCTTGTCGCTATCGCTGCCCTCCGCGACGCAGGTGAAATCGACAATGTTGCCGGACATCTGAATATTGATCTCGCCCAGCGCGGTGGCTGACCACGCGTTTGCCTGAAACATCGCCAGGGCCACCGCAGTGAAATGTCCTTTCCAGTTCCGCATCTCTCCCCCTTAATCGTAATCCACGCGAAGATAGCCGCGAGAGGTGAAGCGGCCTTCTGCGGGTTTATTCCCCGTAATGCTCACCGGCCATACCCGAATCCCTACCTGCGCCTGCGCGCTGTCGTCCAGGCGGAACGGTATTTTGCTGTTCAGGTTGTTAGGCGTCAGAGGGGCACCGCTGTCGTTCGCCACCACAAAACCCAGATCGGGGTTATCGGAGATCAGCGCGTTGCCAGAGACTTTTTCCGCCTCGATGCGCATCGTCAGATAAGCGTTGGCCTCCACGTTCGTACACTTAATCGCAATGGTTTTACTCTGCGGCGAGACTTTCTGGGGACGATTACCGGCACCCGCCTGGCTGAACAGCGATGCGCCAATATCGCCAAAATCAAACTCCACCACCTGCCCGGCATTTATCGCGCAGCTCTGCGGTACCTGAATGGTACCGCTATAGCTGATGGTATACACCGGCGTATTCAGTGGGTCCGATGTCGTGGTCGTCACATACACCCGGAACATGGTTTGCTGAGGGATCACCACCATATTGATAAACCGCCGCGTGACTCTCAGGCGAAAGACCAGCTTCGAGTCGGTAACCGGAAACGCTTTGTTATTCGGAACATTAGGGTGCTGCCCCATCTGGATATAGTTGGCTGGCGGGTAGAACGTACCCGCGAAGTCATCGTGGATCTGCATTGCGCCATCCAGGTAGTCGTTCAGCTGCACATACTTATAGCTATCAATCACCGTCGTTACCGGCAGACTGGTGACGTAGCTGCGCATCGTGGACTTCCCGCTAGTTCCTTTGGGACAGATAGCATTGACGCCGACCAGCCCGGACTTTTGCGCAAGGGTCACTATTTGCCCCGGTTTGTTGTTGGAGCTGTTAAAAACGTTTGAGAGATCGTAGGAGATATCCTTCGCCACGCCAGTGGAGTTCTGGCAAACCGTTGCCCATGCGGGCATCACGCTGCAGAGCAGCGCAAAGCCCATTACGTTGCGTACAATGCGCATCTTTAGAACCTCGTTAACGATCACAGCTTGCCCCCGCCATGGTAATGGCCTGGTTCTGGCTTTCAGGCGATAAGCGATAGTGAGCGCGACACTGGGACTGCGCCCCGTCGCCCCACTGGATCAGCAGTTCGCCTTCCAGCGGCAGCCCACTCAGGTATATTTGTCCGTCATCCCCCACCATGCTGGTCACGCCGCTTTGGGTTTCACGGACCACCGCGCCGAACGGCACGGGCTGGTTGCCGCGCGTCACCGTCAGCAGGGCGCGCACGCCAATGCGGGTATCGAAGCTGGCGCGCACCAGCGCACCTTTGGTCGGCACCACGCTGCTCACGTTATTTTCGATATCGGTGTTGTTGCTCATGGTGTTGGTATCCAGCGCCACGCGGTTATAGCGGTAGACGGTGGCATACGGCATCACCGCATAGCCTCGCCAGTCGGTTCTTACGCCGGTCTGGTTTTCGACGCTAACGCCTGATGCCCCCGGGGCTTTGATCAGCACGTTGGTGTCGCCCAGCGGCTGGCTAAAGGTCACGCCGTCAGCATGGCCGACCACCCCGCCGGAGAGCTGCCAGTTGAGATCGTGCTGGTCGCGGCTGTAGTTGTAGCCCACGCCCAGCGTGCCGTAGGTCGCCTGCCAGTTGGCGCTGGCGCTCCCGCTTGAGCCGTTGGAGCTGGCGTGTCCCTGGGTCACGCTGTAGTTCAGGTTGCGATCCTCCAGCAGCGTGCCGCTGACCCCGGTCTGCCAGCTTGTGTCGCCATCGCTGTTTCGGCTGGCGGATGCCGTGGCGTAGGCCCTGTCGATGGCGCTGTCCCGGCGATAGCCCTGGCGGGTAAAGAGGCTGAACGGCACGGAAACGTTAAACGACGCGATCCGGTCAGTACCGTCGATCCCGACGGATTTGTTCCACGATAACGAAACGGAGTAGTTAACCCCCTTCACGCCACCCGCATACCCCAGCTGATACCAGAGGTTCGTCTCGTCCGTTCCCCAGTAGGTCTGCTCGCTGCCGGAGATGTACACCGAGCCGTAATCTCCCAGCGACTGAGAAACGTTGAGCTGGAAGCGGCCTTTTTTATTCCACGTCAGGTTGTGATAGCTCTGCACGTCCGGCACATCGTTATCGTCCTGGCTGTCGGCATACTGATAGCCTTCCATCGAGCGCCAGGCGACATCGTCCAGGGTATAAAACCCTTTTGTGGAGTAGCGGTAGCCCAGCAGCTGGAAGTTGGTGCCGAAGCCGTTAAGGGATTTCGCGTAGAGGAAGCGCAGAGACTGCCCTTCATGTTTGCTGTCGTCCGCGAGCTGGCTGCGGGCATGGGTGATATCAAGCGAGACCGCGCCCCAGTCGCCGAGGTTTTTACCGGCCCCGATGGCCACCGCGGTATAGCGTGACGCCAGCTGCGTCCCGCCGTAAAGCGTATAGCCGTTGGCAAGGCCGGTAATCAGGGTGCCCTGGGTGAAGAACGGCGTATCCTGATCGCTATTACCGCTGCGGTAATCCCCCGCGACGAGGTCGTACTTCCAGCGCCCTTCACGCTGCAGGAGCGGCACGGTGGAGTACGGCACGGTATAGCGCTGCGGGGAGCCGTCTTTCTCTTCGACCGTCACCTCAAGGTCACCGCTTGAGGAGGTCGGGTTGAGGTCGGTAATGGCAAATGCGCCCGGCTGCACGTAGCTTTGATAGATAACGTAGCCGTTCTGACGCACCACCACCTTGGCGGGCGTCCGGGCAATTCCGCGCACGGTCGGTGCGTAGCCCTGAAGGCTGTCCGGATACATGCTGTCCGACGAGAAGAGCCGACCGCCGCGAAAGCCCACGCTGTCGAAAACGTCATTTCCGGTATTGCTGTCGCCCAGCACCAGTTCACTTTTCAGCGGAATAACGGTGCGCTGCGCCCAGGTGCCAATATTCTGCCACTCGCTGTGCCGCTGCCCGTTATTCTGCGTGTAGCGCCACGCGCTGTTGTTACGTAAACGCCAGGCGCCGTAGTTCAACCCGCTTTGCAGGTTCAGATAGTAGCTATCGTCCTCGCTTCCCCGGTTGCCCGTGAAGCTGTAGTTCACCAGTGCGGCGGGGATGCCTTCATCCCACTGTTCAGGCGGAATGTAGCCCCGGGCGCTGTTCTGCAAAGCCACCTGCGGCAGGCTGACGTTCAAACGCTGCGAGGCAAAGTTGAACACCGTTTCGCTGCCGGGAATGGCCGTAGTCAGCGGAACGCAGGTCTCGCCCTGCACGTTAGCCAGCTCGGGAAACGCCGCGGCATTGACGCCAAAGCGGTCGAGCATCGCGCGGGTAATACACGGCGACAACCCTCCCGCCACCGGCGGCGTGTTGTCGGCCTGCTCAAAACGCACGTCCTGGGTACCGATAAACTCATCGTTACGCCAGATATCCACGCGATAAACGCCGGGTGCCTGCTGGTGTCCTTGTTCAAAACGCGACAAATCCGCCACGCTGGCGGCGTCGTCGGACAGGAAGGCCGGGTTGAAATAACTTTCGCTCCAGCCAGCCTGCGGCCAGAGCGCCGCCATCAGCGCCAGTGCAACTGGGCAGTAACGTCCCTGGTGGTTTTTCATCGCCCTAACTCTGCTCACAGGTTAACGCTACGCGCCGGCGTGATGGCACCGTAGTCATTCACGCTCTGCCAGGAAAGCGTGCCGCCGGCACCGGCTGGCAGCACCTGCTGCGCCGAGCTTTTCGGCGCAACCATCAGGTTATCCAGCGTCTGTCCGCCCAGCTTCACGTTGACCAAGGTGATGTAATACGGAGACGCGTTGCTGACTTTAAGATGGTTGCCGGCACGCTCAAACCGCAGCTGGGAAAGCGCCTCTTCCGGCTGCATCGCCAGGTTGTTCGGGCGCACAAACAGCTTGATGCGCGAGAGGATAGCCAGCTGCAGCACGTTATTGTTTTCAGTTTTGGCTTTATTTACTGACGGGATCGCCTTCACGTTCATGTAAAAGAGCGATTCGCGATCGGCAGGCAGTGCAGGTCCGGCGTAAATAATACGCAGCGTGTTTTCGCTGTCCGGCTCGCTCACAAACAATGGCGGGGTGACGGCAAAGGTTTTTTCTTTTTGCCCGTTCGCATTTTCGATCCATGCGTTAATTAAATAGCGTTCTTGTTTGTTGCTGTTGGTGATCGCCAGCGATGTTTGCTTCGCGTCGGCCGGGTAAATAACGCGCGTGGCCCCCAGCGCAATACCGCCGGACGCATTCGCGCATGCAGAAACCATCATCAAAATAAACGATAAAAAAAGTCCTGGTTTAATTAGGGTATTCATCACAACCGTACCTTTAATATTGTGTTCGCAGGTGTTATGGATAAATCAGCGTAAACCAGACATCCGACTGAATTTTGCCTGGCTCGAGGTGTTCGGAAATAGCCCGATAGCGGGCGCTAAAATGGAACGCCAGCTCGCGGGTATCGACCGGCAGCCAGCTAACGGCCGTGGCATTCGGGATAATCTGACGCTGCTGTTCGTCAAAGAGCGCCAGCCCAACGCCGCTGCTGACAGGTGTTTCACCCGGCCGCGATGTCGCCAGAAAGACCTGCGGATCTTCTGCGGGCGTGACGCCCTGAAACTGGATCCCCACGGTGCGCGAAACATCAACGCTGCAGTCCAGCAGCCGCACGGTGAAAGGCACATTTACGGTGGAAAAGCTGCCCACACCGGAAAATGAATTGGTTCGGTACTGCCCCATGTCGATGCGCATATTCTGGCTATCCGGCGCCACGGCGCAGCCGCCGTTCACCAGTTCACCTCTGAGATGCACTTTGCCGCCTTCGATCACCACGGTATGCGCCGATACCGGGCCAGCCATCGCAAGGGTTAACAGCAGTAGTGTTCCGGTCCTTGTCATCCTTCGTTCCTGGCATTTGCGTATGACGGGCCTCATCCGTGAGGCCTGAACATCCCTGTGCGGAGGAATTACTCGTATTTCATTACGAAGGTGGCGTCAGCATTTGCCTGGCCTGGCTCGGTGGTCGCAGCCGTTGATTTATAACGCGCGGTGAACTTCAGGGTGTTAGTCCCTTCGATCAGCGTCTGCGCGGCAGAGAAGGTTGCACCGTCCGGCGTCAGAACGCTGGATTTGCTGTCGAGGATCTCGATACCTACGCCCTTCGCGGTGTTGTCGTTGCTGCCGGAAGACACTGCCAGCAGAGTTTTGTCGGTTGGGTCGATCTGACCGGTGAACGCAACGGCTGCGGTTTTGGCTACCAGCGGATCGCAATCGTTCAGTTCAATATTGAATGGAATATTGGAGGTGGTGTCGCCCACTTTAGTGAATTTCGCGGTACGATACTGACCCAGATTAACGGTCTGCTCGGAAGAATCAGTATTTACTGAACAAGCAGCATTAACCAGCTCACCTTTAAAATGTACGGTACCGCCATTTACGGAAACCGGGGTAGCAGGATCTGCTGCATTTGCGGCACCCGCAACCAGGGCCAATGTAGCAATAACAGTAGAAGCAATGTTGCTGAGTTTCATGTCTATTCCTTTAAAATGTAAATAACCCTTCCCGCGAATAATCGGGAATAAGAAATACGTTCAATTGATTAATTGAAAGCTTATTTCGGAGGAGACAAAGTAGCTCAGGACGCGTTTTTTAAATATGTCAAAACGCTGCCATTTCGCCAGGTCACATCCTAATCCCGCCTAGGAAATTGACCATCCGTTAAGAAGGGTTTTTGCGCCTCACTGATAAAAACGCGTAAAGGGTGACTGACAGCGGCGCTCGCTTCTGACAAAATACAGGCAATCCCCCCTTTCAAACGTTACAGACGGAATCTTCTCTCTGATGGCAGCAAAGATTATTGACGGTAAAACGATTGCGCAGCAGGTGCGCTCTGAGGTCGCGGAAAAAGTGAAGGCGCGTAAAGCCGCCGGAAAACGCGCCCCCGGGCTGGCCGTTGTGCTGGTTGGCAGCAACCCGGCATCGCAGATTTATGTCGGCAGCAAGCGCAAAGCGTGTGAAGAGGTCGGCTTCGTCTCCCGCTCTTACGATTTGCCGGAAACCACCAGCGAAGCAGAACTGCTGGAACTTATTGACACCCTGAATGCCGATAAAGAGATCGACGGTATTCTGGTTCAGTTGCCGCTGCCGGCAGGTATCGACAACGTGAAGGTGCTGGAGCGTATCGCACCCGATAAAGACGTTGACGGTTTCCACCCGTACAACGTTGGCCGCCTGTGCCAGCGCGCGCCGCGTCTGCGTCCGTGTACGCCGCGCGGTATCGTGACACTGCTGGAGCGTTATAACATCGACACCTACGGCCTGAACGCCGTGGTTATCGGCGCGTCCAATATCGTGGGCCGTCCGATGAGCATGGAGCTGCTTCTGGCCGGCTGCACCACCACCGTCACCCACCGCTTCACCAAAAACCTGCGTCATCACGTAGAAAATGCCGATCTGCTGATCGTCGCGGTCGGTAAGCCGGGCTTTATTCCAGGCGAATGGATTAAAGAGGGTGCGATTGTCGTGGACGTCGGGATTAACCGTCTGGAAAGCGGCAAAGTGGTCGGCGACGTGGTGTATGAAGATGCCGCGGCTCGCGCCTCTTACATCACGCCAGTGCCGGGCGGCGTAGGCCCGATGACCGTGGCAACACTGATTCAGAATACGTTGCAGGCATGCGAAGAATATCACGACGTAGAGGACGCGTAAGATGGCGACTTTTTCATTAGGTAAACATCCGCACGTTGAGCTGTGCGATCTGCTGAAGCTGGAAGGCTGGAGCGAAAGCGGCGCGCAGGCGAAAATTGTTATCGCCGACGGGCGAGTAAAAGTCGACGGCGTGGTAGAAACGCGCAAACGCTGCAAAATTGTCGCGGGCCAGACCGTGAGCTTTGAAGGACAGAGCGTGACCGTTACGGCCTGAGCCGTCTGATGCCCGGTGGCGCTGCGCTTACCGGGCCTACGTACTGTTTCCGTTTGTAGGCCGGGTAAGGCGAAGCCGCCACCCGGCAATTTCTCTCACAATCCCCTCATACCCATCACGGTTATTTATCGATCAACTTCAAATAATCACTATTTCATCTGTTGAAAAATGAAAATTCGGTTGCGCGTTTTTCACTCTTTGCCCACGATAAGTAGAACGTTCTACTAAAACGTTCTACTTACAATAACAGCGCCAAAAAAGCGCTACTCGGGGGAAATCAGCATGAGTCTGATATCAGGGTTTGTTAAATCGCTGTCTAAGTTATCGATGATTGGTCGCGCCTTAATGCTGCCAATTTCACTGCTTCCCGCTGCGGGCCTGCTGCTGGCCTTCGGCGATAAGTTTCATTTGCCGCTGATGATGAACGCGGGTGGGGTTATCTTTGATAATCTGCCGATGCTGTTTGCCATTGGCTCTGCCGTCGGTCTGGCATCGGAATCCGGCATTGCGGCGCTGTCTGCGGCGGTCTCGGTGTTTGTCACGAATATCACCATCAGCACCGTACTGAGCATCACGCCGGAAATGGCCTCTCAGGGCGGAAAATACGCCATGGTCGTCGGCATCCCGACGCTGCAGATGGGCGTCTTCGGCGGCCTGATCTGCGGTATTCTCGCGGCCTGGTGCTATAACCGCTTCCACACCATGCAGCTGCCGGAATTCCTGGGCTTCTTCTCCGGCAAGCGCTTCGTGGCGATTGCAACGGCGTTCCTCTCATTCCTGATGGGGCTGCTGCTGCCGTACGTCTGGCAGCATATTCAGGCCGGTATCGACGCGCTCTCGGTGGTGGTTAACGGCGATAACCAGGCGGCGTCGACCTTTATCTTCGGTCTGGTGGAGCGCGCGCTGATCCCGCTCGGTCTGCACCATATCTGGTACCCGTCTTTCTGGTATTCGTTCGGGGATTACACCACCCAGGCCGGCCAGGTTATCCACGGCGACCAGACCATCTGGTTCAAGATGCTGGAAGAAGGGGTGAAATCCTTCAGCAGCGACACCTATCAGAACGCCGGTAAGTTCATGCAGGGTGAATTCCCGCTGATGCTGTTCGCGCTGCCCGCCGCGTGCCTGGCGATGTATCACGAAGCCCATACGAAGAACAAGAAAATCGCGGCAGGTATTCTGTTCTCCGCGGCGCTCACCTGCTTCCTGACGGGGATCACCGAACCGGTTGAGTTTACCTTTATCTTCGTGGCGCCGATTCTCTACGTCTTCAACGCCATCATGGCGGGTCTGGCGTATATGACCATGTATCTGCTGCATGCGCATATCGCCAAGTCGTTCTCTGCAGGCTTTATCGACTATCTGTCATTCGGGATCCTGCCATCCTTTAACGGTTACAAGACCAACTTCCTGAATGCCATTATCATCGGCATTCCAATGGGCCTGATCTATTACTTCACGTTCCGCTTTGTGATCCGCCGTTTCGACGTGAAAACGCCGGGCCGCACGGAAGTCACCGCTAACGCGGATGAGAAGTCAGATTCCGAGCTCGCAACCGAGATCATCACCCTGCTGGGCGGAGCGCATAACATCGACTCCGTCGGCTCCTGCATCACCCGCCTGCGCCTGGAAGTGGCAAAAAGCGAGGCGGTAGACAGAGACGGCCTGAACGGGCTCGGCGCGCGCGGCGTGGTCTTCGTCGGCGACAACGGTATACAGGTGATTTTCGGTGCCAGAGCACAGTTTATCGCCCAGACCATGTCCACCATGATCGGCAAATAATAAGATGCCTGAAAGACACGTCTCCTGTACGCTTGGAGACGTGTCTTATCTGGCTGATTATCGGTAAATTTCAGGGAGCGGTTTTGAAGAAAGTCAGCATTATTGATGTCGCAAAGCACGCGGGCGTGTCGGTCTCTACCGTCTCGCTGGTGCTACGCCAGAAAGGGAAAATCTCAGAGGCGACGATCGGGAAGGTCAATGCCGCCATCACGACGCTCGGCTATGTTCATAACGTCGCCGCTGCCAACCTTCGCGCCAACACCTCCAATCTTATCGGCCTGATCCTGCGCGACTTCAGCGACAGCTTTTCCATCAAGGTGATGGCGAGCATCGTCCAGGAGCTGGAAAAACAGGGATATATGGTTTTTCTCGGCCAGCCGCAGAACGACGCAGACCATCTTGAGCGCTGCCTGCTGTCGTTTAAGCAGCAGGGCGTCGCCGGGGTTATCTATCTGGCCTCGGACACCCGCACGTCCACCCTGCCGGAACAGATTCGCCGCTGCCCGCTGCCGCTGGTGGTGGTTTCTCAGTCCCTGCTGGATGAAAAATGCAACCTGGTGATGCGCGATAATCGCCAGGCGGCAAATCTGGCGGTGCGTTATCTTATCGAGCGCGGCCACCGTAATATCGCCTACATTGGCGGGCGTGATGGCTGCCTTATCCGCGAGCAGCGCCTGCTCGGCTTTCGCAGCGCGATGACGCAAAACGGCCTGGTCTGGCGCGATGAATTCTCGCCGGCCTGCAGCGATGACACGCTGGCCGCGGGTTTCGCCACCCGCCAGCTGCTGGAAAAAAACAACACCATTACCGCCCTGCTCTGCCACTCGCCGGATGCGATGATCGGTTCCATCTCCGGTATTCATCAGGTTGGACGTACGGTGGGTAAAGATGTGTTTCTGACGCAGCAGGTCGCACTGGTCGGTTTCGAAGATATGCTGCACGTTAACCTCACCTCGCCGTCATTTACCTACGTCTCGTCCGCCAGCGAAGAGACGGGGCGCCAGGCGGCCGGGCTGATTATTCGCACGCTGAAAGAGCCGACGCTGCAAACGCAGCGTATTACGCTCTCCGGGCAGCTCATCGCACGCGAGTCGGCGTAAATCAGAATTTAACCAGGCTCGGCTGTGTAGCATTCACTGCTATAGTTCCATGATTTGCCACGGATAAATACGATGCCTACCGTTATTACTCACGCTGCTGTTCCGCTTTGCCTGGGCTTAGGTCTGGGAACAAAAGTTATCCCTCCCCGCCTGCTGTTCGCGGGAATTGTCCTCGCCATGCTGCCGGACGCCGACGTGCTGGCGTTTAAGTTCGGCGTCGCTTACGGCAACGTTTTCGGCCATCGCGGCTTTACCCACTCCCTGCTGTTTGCCTTTGTGGTGCCGATACTCTGCGTGCTGATCGGCCGACGATGGTTCCGGGCAAGCCTTACGCGGTGCTGGCTGTTTTTAACCGTGTCATTGCTGTCGCACAGCCTGCTGGACTCCATTACGACAGGCGGGAAAGGCGTCGGCTGGCTGTGGCCGTGGTCAGATGAACGCTTCTTTGCGCCGTGGCAGGTGATCAAGGTCGCGCCGTTTGCGCTGTCGCGCTATACCACGCCGTACGGGCACCAGGTCATTCTCTCTGAACTGATGTGGGTGTGGCTGCCGGGTGTGGTGCTGATGGGGTTGTTGTGGTGGAGGCGGAGGTAAAAGCAAAACGGCAACTCACGTTGCCGTTTTTAGTGTTTGCACCCTCTCCCTGTGGGAGAGGGCTGGGGTGAGGGCATCAGCGCGCACCAGACTTACTTACGGCGCCAGGTGGTTCCCTGCGGGCCATCTTCCAGAATGATACCCATCTCGGTCAGACGGTTACGCGCCGCATCTGCCGCCGCCCAGTCTTTCGCCTGACGCGCTTCCAGACGCGCTTTGATCAACGCTTCAATTTCCGCCACTTCACCGTCGTCCGCCTGCGCACCGCTCTGCAGGAACGCATCCGGCTCCTGCTCCAGCAGGCCAAGCACGGAAGAGAGTTTACGCAGGTGCGCCGCCAGTGCATTTGCTGCTGTCATATCCTCTGACTTCAGGCGGTTCACTTCGCGCGCCATGTCGAACAGCACGGAGTACGCTTCCGGGGTGTTGAAGTCATCGTTCATTACCTCAACAAAGCGTGCTTCAAACGCTTCGCCACCAGCGGCAGGAACAGACCTGTCGGTTCCGCGCAGCGCGGTGTACAGACGTTCCAGCGCCGAACGCGCCTGCTTGAGGTTCTCTTCGCTGTAGTTCAGCTGGCTGCGATAGTGGCCGGACATCAGGAAGTAGCGCACGGTTTCCGCGTCGTAATACTTCAGCACGTCACGCACGGTGAAGAAGTTGCCCAGCGATTTAGACATCTTCTCGCGGTCAACCATCACCATCCCGGAGTGCATCCAGTAGTTAACGTACTCGCCGCCGTGGGCGCAGGTGGACTGCGCGATTTCATTTTCGTGGTGCGGGAACATCAGATCTGAACCGCCGCCGTGGATGTCGAAGTGTTTGCCCAGCTGTTTGCAGTTCATCGCGGAGCACTCAATGTGCCAGCCCGGGCGGCCTTCACCCCACGGGGATGGCCAGCTTGGTTCGCCCTCTTTGGACATTTTCCACAGCACGAAGTCCATCGGGTTGCGCTTCACGTCAACCACGTCAACGCGCGCGCCGGCCTGAAGCTGGTCCAGGTCCTGACGGGAAAGCGAACCGTAGGTGGGGTCGGTCGGCACCGAGAACATTACGTCACCGTTGTCCGCCACGTAGGCGTGACCGCGTTCGATCAGCTTTTCAGTGATGTCGATAATTTCGTGAATATGGTGGGTGGCACGCGGCTCGCTGTCCGGACGCAGAATATTCAGGGCGTCGAAATCTTTGTGCATCTCGACGATCATACGATCGACCAGCGCAACAAAGCTCTCGCCGTTCTCATTAGCGCGCTTGATGATTTTATCGTCGATGTCGGTGATGTTACGCACGTATTTCAGGTTGTACCCCAGGAAACGCAGGTAGCGCGAAACCACGTCGAAGGCGACAAAGGTACGGCCATGGCCAATGTGACAGAGATCGTAAACCGTAATACCACACACGTACATGCCGACTTCCCCGGCATGGATAGGTTTAAATTCCTCTTTTTGGCGCGTCATTGTATTAAAGATTTTTAACATCGAAGATTCCATGTAAACACGTGTGTGGTTGAAAACCGGGTATTCTACCCGTAATTCAAACCCGAAGCAGCACACAATGCAAGGTGATCGCATCCTGTGGTTATGCTATAACAAGCCCCTATATATGACCCGAACGCGGGTCGACGTACCACAATAACGGAACAGGATGCAAAAATGGTTACTTTCCACACTAATCATGGCGATATCGTAATCAAAACCTTTGATGACAAAGCGCCTGAAACAGTTAAAAACTTCCTGGACTACTGCCGCGAAGGTTTCTACAACAACACCATCTTCCACCGCGTGATCAACGGCTTTATGATCCAGGGCGGCGGTTTTGAACCTGGCATGAACCAGAAAGAAACCAAAGAAGCGATCAAAAACGAAGCGAACAACGGCCTGAAAAACACCCGCGGCACGCTGGCGATGGCCCGTACTCAGGCGCCTCACTCTGCGACCGCGCAGTTCTTCATCAACGTGGCTGATAACGACTTCCTGAACTTCTCCGGCGAAAGCCTGCAGGGTTGGGGCTACTGCGTATTCGCAGAAGTGGTTGAAGGTATGGACGTGGTTGACAAGATCAAAGCCGTCTCTACCGGCCGCAGCGGCATGCACCAGGACGTTCCTAAAGAAGACGTTGTGATTACAAGCGTGACCGTCAGCGAGTAATTCGTGGCGACACTCTTTATTGCAGATTTGCATCTGCAAACAGAAGAACCGGCGATCGTCGCCGGTTTTCTGCGTTTTTTACGCGGTGAAGCGAAAAGCGCCGATGCGCTGTACATCCTGGGCGATCTCTTCGAAGCCTGGATCGGCGACGACGATCCTAACCCGCTGCACCGTGAAATGGCTGCGGCCATAAAAGCGCTGGCTGAGTCTGGCGTCCCCTGCTACTTCATTCACGGCAACCGCGATTTCCTGCTCGGCAAGCGCTACGCCCGCGAAAGCGGTATGACGCTGCTGCCGGAAGAACAGGTGCTCGACCTCTACGGCCGAAAGATCCTGATCATGCACGGCGATACGCTCTGCACCGACGATACCGGCTACCTGGCGTTTCGCACCAAAGTCCACACCCCGTGGATCCAAACGCTGTTCCTGGCCCTGCCGCTGTTCATCCGCAACCGCATCGCCGCCAGAATGCGCGCGGGCAGTAAAACCGCCAACAGCAGCAAATCCATCACCATCATGGACGTTAACCCGCAGGCAGTTGTCAACGTCATGGAAAAGCACCGCGTGCAGTGGCTCATTCACGGCCATACCCATCGTCCTGACGTGCATTCCCTTATCGCCAACGGCAAGCCCGCACACCGCGTGGTATTGGGTGCCTGGCACAGCGAAGGATCGATGGTCAAAGTCACGCCTGAGGGCGTAAAGCTGATCGCTTTTCCGTTTTAATCCTCGCGCAAATTCATTCAATTTAATTGAACGATATCGGCAAATTGTTTCGATTTTAATCAGTCCATGGTCGGTCTATTATTTATCACATCAGGGCAACACGCCCTATCCCAGATAAATTACTTAAGGAATACGACCATGAAATCCATCAAAACTTTCGTTGGAGTTACCGCTCTTTCTCTGGCTTCTTTCGGTGCTTTCGCGCAGAGCGTCAGCGCAACCGGCTCAACCCTTGACCGTGCAGAAGCGAAAATTGCTGCACAGGCCGCTGAACAGGGTGCCTCTTACAAAATCACCAGCGCACAGTTCAACAACCGCGTGCACATGACCGCAGAACTGACTAAATAATGATTGCCGAACAACGAAAACAGACCGCCAGAACGCGGTCTGTTTTGTTATGAATGGATGGCAACAACGGCTCACCTTTTAACCGCGCAACCGTTTTCCTTGCCCGTATAACATGCTATTCTCTGTGCCCTCGAAAGCAGTGTGTTTCGCACCACAGGAGTTTTAAGACGCATGTCTTCCCGCAATAATCCGGCGCGTGTCGCCATCGTGATGGGGTCCAAAAGCGACTGGGCTACCATGCAGTTCGCCGCCGAAATCTTTGAAATCCTGAATGTTCCGCATCACGTAGAAGTGGTCTCCGCACACCGTACACCGGACAAACTGTTCAGCTTCGCCGAAAGCGCCGAAGAGAACGGTTATGAGGTGATTATTGCCGGTGCGGGCGGCGCAGCACATCTGCCAGGCATGATTGCCGCCAAAACGCTGGTGCCGGTTCTCGGCGTCCCGGTACAAAGCGCCGCACTGAGCGGTGTTGATAGCCTCTATTCCATCGTTCAGATGCCGCGCGGCATTCCCGTCGGCACGCTGGCGATTGGTAAAGCGGGTGCGGCAAACGCCGCCCTGCTGGCAGCCCAAATCCTGGCGACTCACGATAAAGACCTGCACCAGCGTCTGACCGAATGGCGTAAAGCCCAGACCGACGAAGTGCTGGACAATCCAGACCCGCGGGGTGCGGCATGAAGCAGGTTTGCGTCCTCGGTAACGGCCAGCTGGGCCGCATGCTGCGCCAGGCAGGTGAACCGCTGGGTATTGCCGTCTGGCCCGTCGGGCTGGATGCTGAACCTGAAGCCGTGCCGTTCCACCAGAGCGTGATTACCGCCGAGATCGAACGCTGGCCGGAGACGGCCCTGACACGCGAGCTGGCGCGTCACAACGCCTTTGTTAACCGCGATGTGTTCCCAATTATTGCTGACCGCCTGACGCAAAAGCAGCTGTTCGACAAGCTCGGCCTCGCGACCGCGCCGTGGCAGCTCCTGTCCGATAAAAGCGAGTGGAATGACGTCTTCGCGATGCTGGGCGAGCTGGCGATCGTGAAACGCCGCGTGGGTGGCTACGACGGCCGCGGCCAGTGGCGTCTGCGCGCGAACGACACCGGCGAGCTGCCGGATGACTGCTACGGCGAGTGCATCGTTGAGCAGGGCATTAACTTCAGCGGTGAAGTGTCGCTGGTTGGCGCGCGCGGGCACGATGGCCGCACGGTGTTTTACCCTCTGACGCATAACCTGCATCAGGACGGTATCCTGCGCACCAGCGTGGCCTTCCCGCACGCAAACGCAGACCAGCAGGCACAGGCGGAAGATATGCTCTCTGCCATCATGCACGAACTCGGCTATGTGGGCGTCATGGCGATGGAGTGCTTTATCACCCCGTCCGGTCTGCTGATCAACGAACTTGCGCCGCGCGTGCACAACAGCGGCCACTGGACGCAAAACGGTGCGTCCATCAGCCAGTTCGAACTGCATCTGCGCGCCATCACCGACCTGCCGCTGCCGCAGCCGGTGGTCAACAGCCCGTCGGTGATGATCAACCTGATCGGCACCGATCTGTACTACGACTGGCTGAAGCTGCCGCTGGTGCACCTGCACTGGTATGACAAAGAGGTTCGCGCGGGTCGTAAAGTGGGTCACCTGAACCTGAACGACAGCGACACGGACCGCCTGAGCGCCACGCTGGAAGCCATGATCCCTCTCCTGCCGCCTGAATATGCGAGCGGTATCGTCTGGGCACAATCAAAGCTTAAATAGCGCGCCCTCCGCCGGGGAGTTGACCTCCTCTTTCCCCGGCGTACAATTCCCGCCCATTGCTGCTTAGCTTTTTTCTGGAATACCCATGAACGATGGAACGGACTATCGCGCGATCCTCGCGTCCGATACCCCTTTAATCGACGTTCGCGCGCCGATCGAATTTGCCCAGGGCGCGATGCCCGCCGCCCTTAACCTGCCGCTGATGAACGACGACGAACGCGCCGCCGTGGGCACCTGCTATAAACGCCAGGGCCCGGAGGCCGCGCTGGCGCTCGGCCATAGTCTGGTAAAGGGTGAGACGCGCGATGCGCGCATCAACGCCTGGCGCGAAGCCTGCCTTGCCCGTCCAGAGGGCTTTCTCTGCTGCGCGCGCGGCGGCCAGCGCTCGCATATCTCCCAGGCCTGGCTGAAAGAGGCGGGTATCGATTACCCGCTGATCCGCGGCGGCTATAAGGCCCTGCGTCAGGCGGCGATTCAGGCAACCATCGAGCAGTCGCAAAAACCGATGGTGCTCATCGGCGGCTGTACCGGAAACGGTAAAACGCTGCTGGTGAAGCAGCACGCGCAGGGAATCGATCTGGAAGGGCTGGCGCACCATCGCGGTTCCTCGTTTGGTCGCACCCTCACGCCGCAGCTTTCCCAGGCAAGCTTTGAAAATCACCTTGCCGTTGAGCTGCTGAAAAAAGATGCCGAGCGCTGGGTGCTCGAAGATGAAGGCCGGATGATTGGCTCCAACCACCTGCCGGAATGCCTGCGCGACCGCATGGTTGAAGCCCCTATCGTCGTGGTGGAGGACCCGTTTGACATTCGTCTTGAGCGCCTGCGCGAAGAGTATTTCGACCATATGTGGGCGGACTTTTCTGCCGCATACGGCGAGGAAGCGGGCTGGAGAGAATACAGCGAGTACCTGCACCACGGCCTGTTCGCCATTCGCCGCCGTCTTGGGCTGCAGCGGTATGCTGAATTCACCGCGCTATTAGATTCCGCGCTGCTGGAACAGCAACGCTCTGGCAGCACGGACGCGCACTTCAGCTGGCTTGCGCCGCTGCTGAAGGACTATTACGACCCGATGTACGGCTATCAGCTGGAGAAGAAAGCGGAGAAGATTGTGTATCGCGGGACGTATGGAGAAGTTGCGGAGTGGCTTGATCGCTGAAAAATAAAGCCGGGTGGCGGCTACGCCTTACCCGGCCTACGTGTTCTATCCGTCTGTTCCCTCTCCCTTTCAGGGAGAGGGTTAGGGTGAGGGTTAGAAGTCGTAACGCAGACGCACCAGGTTCATGTCACCCAGGTTGTCGGTGCTGGAGGTGAACACGTGCTCGTAATCCACGCGGAAACCGTAGTCCAGCTGGAAGCTGATACCCACGCCGTTGTCGATGCGCTGGTAGTTACGGCCGTTCACGTACTCAATGCGGTCGCCCATGAAGTAAGGCTGGATGGATTTAACCGCGTACTGCCCGACCGGGAATTTGTAACCCGCGAAGTATTCAATACCCCACGCATCACCCGCAAAGTAGTCGTTAACCGACACTTTTTTGGTGGTCAGGAAGTTCTGATACCAGCCGCCGCCTGCGGAGAAGGTCCAGTTATCCGGCGTCCAGCTCAGCGCGGTACCGAGGATGTTCTGGTCGTAGGATTTGCTGTCGCCGTTGTCCGGGTTACGCATATCCGCACGGGTGTAGTTCCACGCGGCGCCCCAGGTCAAATCGGTGGTCAGGTGGTAATCCAGACCCAGTGAACCGCCGCCTTTACGCTTGTAGCGCAGGCCGTTGCCCGGCAGGTATTCGCTGTCTTCAAACAGGTAGGATGCATAGATATCGGCATCGCCCACGGTTTTCTTATATTTCAGCATCTGGCGTGAACGATAAGAACCGTCGTAGTCGCCGTTGATCCCGTTACCCGGTGCCTGACCAATCATGTCATAGTCCCAGATATCGGTTTTCACGCCAACCACGTCATAGTAAACGCTGTTCTGTTGACCGAAGGTCAGCGTACCCCAGGTGTCGCTCTTCAGACCGGTGTAGAGCATACGACGCGTGGTGTCGTGCGCACCTTCGGCGTAGTGGTGATCCCAGTTAAACTGCGCGGGAATGTTCACACCCAGCTCGTAGTAGCTGATCCAGCTGATGTCATCAAACAGGTAGTAATCTGCTGCGAAACGGAAACGGGTGCCGCCGTCGAAGCCGTTACGCTTGTAGCTGTTTTTACCGTCGTCGCCGGTCATGTTCTGGAACTGAGGACGGATACTGCCGCCAACGGTGAAGTTCAGGCGGCTCAGCGGGTTACCCGCCTGAGGATCCTGTTTAAGAACGGTGATTTCCGCCTGAGAAGCGAAGGTAGTCAATGCCACTGCCGCGCCGATCGTTGCCGCCAGCGCTGATTTTTTTATAGTCATTATTTTTCCTTAATAGACACGCTGCTAAATATTTAGCGGGTGAATATTAACTGGAAATAATCGGGCTGTGTGGTCGGGTTTTTAATGTTTTGTGCTACTAAATGAGTGGGTATTATCACTTTGTGCTATTTAAACACTGCGCACCGGCATTAAAACCCGGCGCGCAATTATCACCGTGCTAAATCAACTCGCAAACTGACGGAACAGGGCTTTGCCCTTTAACAGCCGCGTGCCGAGCCAGCCTCCGCAAAGGGAAAGCAGCACCGCGCCGCACAGAGGCAGGATCAACCAAAGGCGCCAGTCAGGCTCCCACGGGAAGTCGAACACTTTCGTCTGCAACACCGCCAGCGCCGTCTCTGCGCCAATGGCCGCCACCAGACCGGCCACCAGCCCCAGCAGCGCAAACTCGCTCCAGAGCGTCATCCGCAGCAGCCGCTTACCGGCCCCCAGCGTGCGGTAGACCACCAGTTCCTGATGGCGCTGGCGCATGCCCACCTGCACCTGGGCCAGCAGCAACAGCACGCCGCAGATTGTCACCAGCACCACCATCACCTCCAGCGCGCGGCTCACCTGCTCGAGCACCTGCCCCACCTGCTTCAGGATCGCGCCGATATCCAGCAGGCTGACCGTCGGGAATTCCCGGTTCAGCTGGGTCAGCATGCCGTTACCGTTCTCCCAGCGGAAGCTGGTCAGCCAGCTCTGCGGCTGCCCGTCCAGCGCGCCCGGCGGGAAGATAAAGAAGAAGTTCGGCCGCAGGCTTTCCCAGTCCACTTTACGCAGGCTGGTGACCTTCGCGGTAAACTCCTGGGTATCGCCGGTAAAGGTGACGCTATCTCCCAGCTTTACGTTCAGACGCGTCGCCAGCCCCTCTTCCATCGACACCTCTCCCGCTTTCGGCGGCCAGGTGCCGGCAGTAATCGGGTTGTGATCCGGGCGTTTCTCCTGCCAGGTCAGGTTCAGCTCGCGGTTAAGCGACTCGTCCTTGCTCCCCTCCGTTGGCTGGCCGTTGATCTGCGTCAGACGCGCGCGAACGATGGGATAGAACGACTCAGGGATAATATGATGCTCGGACAGGAAGCCCTTCAGCGGCGTGACCTGCTCAGGGGCGATATTGATCAGGAAATAGTTCGGGCTTTCCGGCGGCAGCTGCTGCTGCCAGCGGTCGAGCAGATCGCCGCGCAGCACCAGCAGCAGGGCCAGCAGCATAAACGACAGCGAAAAGGCCGAAAGCTGGCTCAGCGTAGACCAGGGCTGGTGCAGCAGACGGTTGACCGCCAGGCGCACGGGCAGGGATTTTACCGTCAGCCTCTTCAGGACGTTGAGCAGTATCCAGCCCAGCACGCCGCACAGCAGCGCCAGCACAACCGCTCCGGCCAGTACCGCCCACAGCAGCGTGCTGCCCCCCATCAGCCAGGCCAGCAGCCCCACCGCCACCGCAATAATTACCGGAAGGTAGAACTTCAGCGGCCAGACGTTAGCCACCACATCGTTGCGGAGCACTCGCAGCGGCTGGGTGGCGAGCAGCAGACGGTAGGGCCGTAGCCCCACCAGCACCGAGATTACCGTCATCGCGCCCATCGCCCACAGCCACGGCCAGAAGCTGGCCGGCGGCAATGCGGCCGGGAGCACCGGTTTCAGCATCACCATCAGCAGCTTTTCAAACAGCAGCCCCATTATCCCGCCGGTCAGCGCGGACAGCATCAGCAGCATCAGCCACTGGCCGACAATCAGCTTGCGCAGCTGCGCCCTGCCCGCCCCCAGGGTTTTGAGGATCGCCACCAGGTCGTAGCGGCTGCGGCAGTAGTGCCCCATCGCCACGGCCACCGCCGCCACCGCCAGCAGCAGGGTTAACAATGCCGACAGCAGCAGGAACTGCTGAGAACGTTCAAGTGATTTGCCGAGCGCCCCCTCGTCCTGCTCCAGCCCGTACCAGCGGTGCTCCGGCTTTAGCTGCGGCAGAAGCCATTTTTCATACGCATCAAGCTGGGCTGGCGTACCGCCAAACTTATAGCGCCAGGTGACGCGGCTGCCCGGCTGTACCGCATGGGTTGCCGCGACATCCGCGGTGTTCATCAGCAGGCGTGGCGCAAGCTGGAAGGGATTAAAGCCGGAGTCGGGCTCCTGCACCACTTCCCCGGCGATTTTCAGCGTGGCATCACCCACGTCGATACTGTCGCCGGTTTTCAGATTCAGGAGCGCCATCAGCCGCGGGGCCAGCAGCACCGTGCCGGGCTCTGGCTTCAGCCCGGGCGGGCTGGTCTGTAGTTCGCCGTACATCGGGTAGATACCATCAACGGCTTTGACGCTCGCCAGCTGCGGCGTGTCGCCCGCGAAGGTCATCGTCTGGAAGGTAATCTGTTCTCCCACCTTCAGCCCCAGCGTGCGCGCCTCGTCAATCCAGCCCGGCGGAACGGCGCGCGAGCTTTGCAGCGCCCGGTCTCCCGCCATAAACTCCCGGCTCTGCTGGCTGAGCCCTTTTTCCATCCGGTCGCTGACGCTGCCGAGCGCCAGCACGCAGGCCACCGCCAGGCTTAACGCCAGCCAGACAATCAGCAGCGAGGGCGAGCGCCACTCGCGCCAGAACCAGCGGGTAATCATGCCTCCTCCTGAAGAATACCGTTAACCAGCCGCAGGCGACGGTCGCAGCGGGCGGCGAGCTGCGGATCGTGGGTCACGAGGATCAGCGTGGTACCGTGCTCGCGGTTGAGCGAAAACAGCAGATCGGCAATCCTGTCGCCGGTTTTACGGTCAAGGTTACCGGTGGGCTCATCGGCAAACAGCACTTCCGGGCGACCGTTAAACGCCCTCGCCAGCGCCACGCGCTGCTGCTCACCGCCAGAAAGCTGCGCGGGAAGATGGTCGAGACGTTTACCGAGGCCGAGCTGTTCCAGCAGCGCCTTCGCGTGAGCGCGGCTTTCACGGCTATTTTCCCCGCGCAGAAGCGCCGGGAGTTCGACGTTTTCCAGCGCGTTCAGGGTCGGGATCAGCATAAAAGATTGAAAAACAAAACCAACGTGACGCGCGCGCAGCGCGGCCCGTGCCTCTTCATCAAGCTGATGCAGCGGTTGCCCGACAAGATGGACTTCGCCGCTGCTGCCGTCGTCCAGACCGGCCAAAATCGCCAGCAGCGTGGACTTACCGGAACCGGATTCGCCAATCAGCGCGATGGTTTCAGCGCGTTTGACAACGAGTTCAACTCCAGTAAGGATGGAAAGCTCGTGTTCCCCCTGACCGACGGACTTCTTAAGATGATGAACTTCAACACTGTTTTCCGCTGGCATTTGCCCTTCCTGTTTTTGATTCTGATGACCTTCCGCGCGGCGGCAGCGGACACGTTACTGGTTCTTGGCGACAGCCTGAGCGCAGGCTACCGCATGGCGGCCAGCGCGGCCTGGCCCGCCCTGCTCAATGACAAATGGCAGAGCAAGACGTCGGTTATCAACGCCAGCATCAGCGGCGATACCTCTCAGCAGGGTTTATCGCGCCTGCCTGCGCTGCTCAAACAGCATCAGCCGCGCTGGGTGCTGGTTGAGCTTGGCGGTAATGATGGCCTGCGTGGTTTTCAGCCTCAGCAAACGGAGCAAACGCTGCGCACCATTTTGCAGGACATCAGGGCGGCAAACGCCCAGCCGCTGCTGATGCAAATTCGCCTGCCCGCCAACTACGGTCGTCGGTATAATGAAGCCTTTAGCGCGATCTACCCTAAGCTTGCCAAAGAGTTTGATATTCCGCTGCTGCCATTTTTCATGGAAGAGGTCTATCTCAAACCCCAGTGGATGCAAGACGACGGGATCCACCCCAATCGCGATGCTCAGCCGTTTATTGCCGACTGGATGGCAACGCGGCTGGCTCCTTTAGTTAACCATGACTCCTGATTAAGCGGAGATCCTGACAGGTAAAGTTATGCAAAAATCGGTCTTAATTACAGGATGTTCCAGTGGAATCGGCCTTGAAAGCGCGCTTGAACTAAAGCGCCAGGGATTTCGGGTTCTGGCGGCCTGCCGCAAACCCGACGATGTCGAACGCATGAACGGACTGGGCTTTACCGGCGTGCTGCTGGATATGGACTCGCCGGAGAGCGTTGAGCGCGCCGCCGATGAGGTTATCGCGCTGACCGACAATCGTCTGTACGGGCTCTTTAACAATGCCGGTTACGGCGTGTATGGCCCGCTGGATACGCTCTCCCGCGAAACGCTGGAGAAGCAGTTTTCGACCAATTTCTTCGGCGTACATCAGCTCACCATGCGTCTGCTCCCCGCGATGCTGCCGCACGGTGAAGGGCGCATCGTGATGACATCGTCGGTGATGGGGCTGATATCCACCCCAGGACGCGGCGCCTACGCCGCCAGCAAATATGCGCTGGAGGCCTGGTCCGACGCCCTGCGCATGGAGCTGCGCCACAGCGGCATTAAGGTTAGCCTGATTGAACCCGGCCCGATCCGCACCCGCTTTACCGATAACGTGAACCAGACGCAGGCGGATAAACCGGTCGAGAACCCCGGCATTGCCGCACGATTTACCCTCGGGCCCGAAGCGGTTGTTGCCAAAGTCCGCCATGCTTTTGAGAGTGAATATCCTAAAATTCGCTATCCGGTCACGCTGGTCACCCACGCCGTAGGCTGGTTAAAACGCCTCCTGCCGGGCCGGATAATGGACAAAATTTTACACGGTTGAGTTGAAGCGACGTCGCGCATCCCCATGTAAAGAACAAACCGACAAAAGAGAAAGCCGCATGTCCGTACAGAATATCGTCAATATTACTGAAGCAAACCTGCAACAGACCCTTGAACAGTCGATGACCAAACCGGTGCTGTTCTACTTCTGGTCTGAACGCAGCCAACACTGCCTGCAGCTGACGCCGGTACTGGAAAGCCTTGTCGCCCAGTACAACGGTCAGTTCATTCTCGCCAAGCTGGACTGTGACGCAGAGCCGATGGTCGCGTCTCAGTTTGGCCTGCGCGCCATCCCAACGGTCTATCTGTTCCAGAACGGCCAGCCCGTTGATGGCTTCCAGGGGCCGCAGCCGGAAGAGGCAATCCGTGCCCTGCTGGACAAAGTGCTGCCGCGCGAAGAGGAGCTGAAAGCGCAGGAAGGCATGGCGCTGATGCAGGAAGGCAAATATGACGAGGCGCTGCCGCTGCTCAAAGAGGCGTGGCAGCTGTCGAATCAGAACAGCCAGATTGGCCTGCTGCTGGCGGAAACGCAGATCGCCCTGCACCGTTCAGAAGATGCGGAAGCCGTACTCAAAACCGTTCCGCTGCAGGATCAGGACACCCGCTATCAGGGGCTGGTGGCGCAGATTGAGCTGCTGAAGCAGGCCGCGGACACCCCGGAGATTCAGCAGCTGCAGCAGCAGGTTGCCGATAACCCGGCCGACGCCGCGCTGGCAAGCCAGCTGGCGCTGCAGCTGCACCAGGTGGGCCGCAACGAAGAGGCGCTGGAGCTGCTGTTCAGCCATCTGCAAAAGGACCTCGCTGCCGCAGACGGCCAGGCGCGCAAGATGTTCCAGGAGATCCTCGCCGCGCTGGGCACCGGCGACGCGCTGGCGTCGAAGTATCGTCGTCAGCTGTACGCGTTGCTCTACTAACAAAAAAATGCCCGGTGGCGCTAACGCTTACCGGGCCTGGAAAAGCCGATGTCACCCCGTCTTTTTCAACTGCGTCACCACCAGCTGGTGGCGCGCGTTGTAGAACTTCCGGTAGGTCAGGTAGCAGGCAATGATGGTTGACAGACTTGCCGTGGAAAGCAGCATAAACGTCACCATAATCTGATACTTAATCGCTTTTACCGGATCGATACCCGCAAAAATCAGCCCCGACATCATGCCCGGCAGGCTTACCAGCCCAACCGTTTTGGCGGAATCTACCGTCGGGATCAGCGATGAACGAATGCTTTCACGAATCAGCCGCGCCGAGGCTACTTTTGGCGTGGCCCCCAGGCTTAGTTTCTCCTGCAGCTGCTGCTGTTCGCTGCTGAAACGCTGGCCAAGGTTGTTATAACAGAGCCCAACGGCCACCATGGCGTTCCCCGCAATCATCCCCGAAATAGGGATAACCTGCATCGGCGTAAACTCAATTGAGCCGGAGAGTACCAGCACCGCCAGCGTGAGCGCCGTCCCGGTGGTAATCGCGATAAACGATGAGATAAACGCCTTATCAATGTATTTACTGCGCTTTTGCGCATTCCACGCCGCGTTAAAGCAGATAAAGAGCACCATCAGCAGCGTCAGGACCGCGTGGTTGACGTTGAAAATGTACTTCAGCACATAGCCGACGATGATGAGCTGAATCACCGCGCGGCAGATACTCCACACAATATCTTTTTCCAGCCCCAGCTTTTCCCGGTAGCTGACCACAATCGCAATCAGCACCAGCACCATCGAAAACGCCAGGGATTCGTTGGTAATATTATGCTCACCCACGGTTTGCCTCCTGCATTTTTCCGCCGTGCGGCTGAAGCGTAATCACGTCATCCGCATGGGTTATTTCGCTGGCGTCGTGCGTCACCCACAGCACGGCAATATTCTGCTCGCGGACGTAACGATGAATAATCTCGTTAACGTTGCGTTTGTTGGCGTCATCGAGCGCGCTGGTAATTTCATCCAGCAGCAACACCTTGGGTAAAAACTGCAGGTTGCGGATCAGCGAGACGCGCTGCTTTTCTCCGCCCGACAGCGCATTAATGGATTTGGTTAACGTCTCCTCCGAAAGGCCAAAGCGAGTCAGATCGCGGGTGAATTTTTCCGGCTCCGGCGTTTTTTGACGGATTTGCCACGGAAATATCAGGTTGTCATAAACCGTATCGCCAAAAAGCGCGGGGGTTTGCACACAATAGGAAACCTGCTGGCGATAGCTTTCCGGTGAAAGTGACGCAATATCCTGGCCTTCAAACAGAATGGTGCCCTCTGTGGGGCTGAGCAAGGAGGCTACAATCTTGAGCAGCGTGCTTTTACCGCAGCCTGAAGGGCCCGTTATTAATTTAAACTCGCCCGGCGACAGGCAAAACTCGACGTGCTGAAGGATGGTGTTTTCCCCGACACGAAATCCGACATCCCTGAGATGTATTAAGTTTTTTTTATCGTTCATTGCGCTTCCGTTAACCGCTTTTTGTCATAACCGCCTGTAGCATAATCCTTTCGTGCGCACAGAGCGAATAGCCTCACGCTAAAGCAAGTGTTAAACTTTTTGTTTGTCATTTGTCACCACCATCACTACAGGAAGTATGCAGCATGGCACACATCTTTTATGAGTTCCCTTCCCTGAAGCCTGGTGTTCCTGATGTCGAAACATTAATGGAAGTCATCAAATCTTCGGAACTCACGCGTTTTGTCATTGGTGCAGAGGTGGTCGATTTTGTTAAGAAGGCGCTCATCGTGAACACCACGATCGGCAGTTTCAAAAATTGCTATTTCGCCTTCGACAACGGGACACACTTCCTTGAATTTGACGGCAAAGGAAAATCAAAGCGTTTTAACGAGGTGCCCGACTGGTTCGTCTCCCCGGCTGAATTTTCTCGCACCCAGTGGCTTATCAACCACGACCTTGCGGATGTGAAAGCGACCCAATTCATTGACGTTCTGATGTCCTACCCGCTGAAAGCCCGCCGCGCGCATTGCAATTTGCTATTTGGGCTGGAGCTGGAAAAAGTGAACGCGGTACCGGCCACGGCGTCTGCGGCAGGTAAAATCGGCAATAAAAACGGTAAAACCACCAAGCCACGCGTTACCGATCTGGGATCGTTTGAGCTGTTCAGCCAGTTCTTTGCGCGCATGAAAACCGCCGTGATGGCCGATGAGTTCCCCACCCTGCAGGTCCTGACGGGAATGGATAACCTGGCAAAAGCGCCGCACAGCTTAAAGCAGGGTATCAGGACGTGGTTCAAAGCCATCGCGGGCGACCTTCCACCTAACAACAAGCGCGTTGAGGCGGGGAATGCCGTGCTGTTCTGCGCCCCCATTCGCGAACAGATCCAGCATATCGAAGCGCTGGGACTGGAGAATTACTACCAGGGATTATCCAAAGCCATCGCGAAGGCGGGTGATGGATTCATCTCTGACTTTACCTATACTTACGAGCAATAAACACACACTTTCACTCGTCACAGCATGCAAAACAGGAGGTTTTTATGCTTATCGTTATTCCCGTCCTTATTTTCGTTGCGCTGGTTATCGTGGGCGCAGGCGTCAAAATTGTCCCACAGGGCTATCAGTGGACCGTCGAGCGTTTCGGCCGCTATACCAATACGCTCCAGCCTGGCCTAAGCCTTATTGTTCCGTTCATGGACAGAATCGGCCGTAAGATCAACATGATGGAACAGGTGCTGGATATTCCTTCTCAGGAAGTGATATCGAAGGATAACGCCAACGTCACCATTGACGCCGTCTGCTTTATTCAGGTGATTGACGCGCCGAAAGCGGCCTATGAGGTCAGCAACCTGGAGCTGGCGATCGTTAACCTGACGATGACCAACATCCGTACCGTGCTGGGCTCGATGGAGCTGGACGAGATGCTTTCCCAGCGCGACAGCATCAATACCCGCCTGCTGCATATTGTCGATGAGGCAACGAACCCGTGGGGGATCAAAGTCACCCGTATTGAGATCCGCGACGTGCGCCCACCGGCGGAGCTGATTGCCTCCATGAACGCGCAGATGAAGGCCGAGCGAACCAAGCGCGCCTATATTCTGGAAGCCGAAGGGGTACGTCAGGCTGAGATCCTCAAAGCGGAAGGGGAAAAACAGTCGCAGATCCTGAAAGCGGAAGGCGATCGTCAGTCCGCGTTTTTGCAGGCGGAAGCGCGTGAACGTTCAGCCGAGGCGGAAGCCCGCGCCACCCAGATGGTGTCTGAGGCGATTGCCGCCGGTGATATCCAGGCCGTGAACTACTTTGTCGCGCAAAAATATACCGACGCGCTGAAAGAGATCGGCTCCGCGAACAACAGCAAAGTGGTGATGATGCCGCTGGAGGCCAGCAGCCTGATGGGCTCTATCGCCGGTATTGCCGAGCTTATCAAAGACAGCGGAAACGAGCGTAAAAAATGATTGAGCTCATCGTCGCACATCCTCACGCTTTCTGGCTAAGCCTCGGGGGTTTACTGCTGGCCGCTGAGATGCTGGGCGGCAATGGCTACCTGCTCTGGAGCGGTGTCGCCGCGGTCATTACCGGGCTGCTCGTGTGGATTTTGCCGCTTGACTGGGCGTGGCAGGGCGCGTTGTTTGCCGTGCTGACGCTGGTGGCCGCGTGGCTGTGGTGGCGCTGGCTTAACCGACGGGTTAGCGAGCAGAAGCCGGTGGACGCGCATCTCAACCAGCGCGGACAGCAGATTGTCGGCCAGCGGTTTACGCTCGACGCCGCGCTGGTAAACGGACGGGGACATATGCGCGTGGGCGACAGCTCTTGGCCGGTGGTCGCCGACGACGACCTCAGCGCCGGAACGCGGGTTGAGGTCATTGCGGTGGAAGGCATTACCCTGCGGGTTAAAGCCTGCTAAGCAGAAGCCTTACGATGACAGCAGCCGGCAAGATTATCGATAATCGGGCAGTCGGCGCTGTCATCCCCCGGACAGGATTCCGCGAGCTGTAGCAGCTGTTTGCGCATCGCCTGCAGCTCGGTGATATGGCGTTCAATCTCGGCTACTTTTTCCAGGGTGCGTTTTTTCACGTCTGCGCTGTGACGCTTCGGATCGTTGAACAGGTTAACCAGCTCGCCGCACTCTTCCAGATTAAAACCGACCTGTCTTGCCTGGCGCAGCAGCGTCAGTTCATCCAGATGCAGCTGCGTGTAGCTGCGGTAGCCGTTTTCACTGCGCAGCGGCGGCGTCACCAGCCCCTTCTCTTCATAAAAGCGAATCGCTTTGCTGGTTAAACCGGTTTTTTTTGCCACATCGCTAATATTCACATTTCCCCCTTGACCTTCCCCTTGATGGAAGGTTTAACCTTCATAACAGTTAGTGAAAAGCGTTACTCCGGTCAACAACTGACCAAAATATTATACGGGAGTTTTGTTATGTCTCACACTATTGACCTGACGCTGGACGGCCTCTCCTGCGGCCACTGTGTCAAACGCGTTAAAGAAAGTCTGGAACAGCGCCCTGATGTTGAAAGCGCTGAAGTCAGTATCGATCGTGCCGCCGTCATCGGCAGCGCCAGCGCGGATGCGCTGATTGATACCATCAAGCAGGCCGGCTACGGGGCGGAGCTAAGCCACCCAAAGGCTAAACCGCTGGCAGAGTCATCATCCCCGTCGGAAGCGCTGACAGCGGCCACTCCTGAGCTTCCGGCAGCTGATGATATTGATGACAGCCAACAGCTGCTGATCAACGGCATGAGCTGCGCCAGCTGCGTCTCCCGGGTACAAAACGCCTTGCAGGCGGTACCGGGCGTCGCGCAGGCACGGGTCAACCTCGCGGAGCGCACTGCGCTGGTGATGGGCAGCGCCTCCACAGCAGATTTAGTGCAGGCCGTTGAAAAAGCGGGCTACGGAGCGGAGGCCATCGAAGATGACGCCGAACGCCGCGAGCGCCAGCAGGAAACGGCTATCGCAACCATGAAGCGCTTCCGCTGGCAGGCGATTGTCGCCCTGCTGGTGGGTATTCCGGTGATGGTGTGGGGGATGATCGGCGACAACATGATGGTCACCGACGACAACCGCACGCTGTGGCTGGTGATTGGCGTCATTACCCTGGGCGTGATGATCTTCGCGGGCGGCCATTTCTATACCAGCGCCTGGAAGAGCCTGAAAAACCGCACCGCGACGATGGATACGCTGGTCGCCCTCGGCACGGGGGCGGCATGGCTGTACTCCATGAGCGTGAACGTCTGGCCCCAGTGGTTCCCGATGGAAGCGCGGCATCTCTATTATGAAGCGAGCGCGATGATTATCGGCCTGATCAACTTAGGCCATATGCTGGAAGCCCGCGCCCGCCAGCGCTCCTCGAAAGCGCTGGAAAGATTGCTCGATTTAACCCCGCCAACCGCGCGCGTGGTCACGGACGCAGGGGAAAAGAGCGTTCCGCTGGCTGAGGTTCAGCCCGGCATGACGCTGCGCCTGACCACGGGCGATCGCGTTCCTGTTGACGGTAAGATAACGCAGGGCGAGGCCTGGCTGGATGAAGCGATGCTGACCGGCGAGCCTATCCCCCAGCAGAAATCAGACGGCGACGCCGTTCATGCCGGGACGGTGGTACAGGACGGTAGCGTGCTGTTCACCGCCAGCGCCGTCGGCAGCCACACTACGCTGTCGCGTATTATTCGCATGGTGCGCCAGGCGCAGAGCAGCAAGCCGGAAATTGGCCAGCTCGCTGACAGAATTTCCGCCATTTTTGTGCCGGTGGTGGTCGCCATTGCCCTGCTGAGCGCGGCGATCTGGTACGTTTTCGGCCCTGCCCCGCAGATTGTTTATACCCTGGTGATCGCCACCACGGTGCTGATCATCGCCTGTCCGTGCGCCCTTGGCCTGGCGACGCCGATGTCGATTATCTCCGGCGTAGGCCGCGCCGCCGAGTTTGGCGTGCTGGTGCGGGACGCGGACGCGCTGCAGCGGGCCAGCACGCTCGACACGCTGGTGTTTGATAAAACCGGCACGCTGACCGAAGGCAAACCGCAGGTGGTGGCCGTTGCGACCGCAGGCATTGCCGAAGCGGACGCGCTGCGGCTTGCCGCCGCGCTGGAGCAAGGCTCAAGCCATCCGCTGGCGCGCGCCATCCTTGATAAAGTAAATGATGCCGCCCTGCCGCAGGTCAGCAGCTTCCGTACCCTGCGCGGGCTCGGCGTCAGCGGTGAGGCAGAAGGCCACGCGCTGCTGCTGGGCAACCAGGCATTGCTTAATGAAAACGGTATTGATACCTCCACGCTGGAGAGCGAGCTAAAAGCGCAGGCGTCGCAGGGCGCCACGCCGGTTCTCCTTGCGGTAGATGGCAAAGCCGCCGCGCTGCTGGCCGTTCGCGATCCGCTGCGCCAGGACAGCGTGGATGCCCTGGCGCGTCTGCACCGCGCGGGCTATCGCCTGGTGATGCTCACCGGGGATAACCCGACCACTGCCAACGCCATCGCGAAAGAAGCAGGAATTGATGAGGTCATTGCGGGCGTGCTGCCGGACGGTAAAGCGGACGCCATTAAGAAACTGCAAAGTCAGGGTCGTCAGGTGGCGATGGTCGGCGACGGCATCAACGATGCCCCGGCGCTGGCCCAGGCGGACGTGGGGATCGCTATGGGTGGCGGGAGCGACGTGGCTATTGAAACCGCCGCCATTACGCTGATGCGCCACAGCCTGATGGGCGTTGCCGACGCGCTGGCCATTTCGAAAGCCACGTTGCGCAACATGAAGCAGAACCTGCTGGGGGCATTTATCTATAACTCGCTCGGTATCCCGATTGCTGCCGGCATTTTGTGGCCGCTGACCGGCACGCTGCTTAACCCGGTGGTCGCGGGTGCGGCGATGGCGCTCTCCTCCATCACCGTGGTGAGCAACGCCAACCGGCTGCTGCGCTTTAAACCGAAAGATTGAACCTTGTACTCGTACGCGCTAGCATGAACCTTTCCATTCATGGAGCGCGTATGGGTCTGTTTAATCGTATAAAAACATCGTTTCGCGCCCTCTTTCCTCGCCGTTACGCCTGGCCGGGCCTGGATATCTCCCTCCCCGGCGGGCAGCACCTGCACCTGGTGGGCAGTATCCATATGGGCACGCAGGATATGTCTCCCCTGCCGCCCGCGCTGGTTAAACTGCTGAAACGCGCCGATGCGCTGGTCGTTGAGGCAGACATTTCGGGCCACGAGTCGCCGTTTGCCGGACTAGAAAGCGATCGCTCGCTGGCCGAACGTCTGGATGAAACCCAGCTTGCGGAACTGACCCGCGTCGCCGATGAAACGGGCGTCTCGCTCTCCATGATTGACACCCTGCCGCTCTGGCAAATTGCGATGGTGCTGCAGGCCACGCAGGCGCAACGTCTGGGCCTGCGTGGTGATTACGGCATTGATTACCAGCTGCTGAACGTAGCAAGGGCGCGCCGTCTGCCCATCATCGAGCTGGAAGGGACGGACAGCCAGATTGCGCTCCTGCGGCAGCTTCCCGACGACGGCCTTATGCTGCTGGACGATACGCTGACCCACTGGCACACCAACGCGCGCCTGCTGCAGACCATGATAGGCTGGTGGCTGGATGCGCCGCCTGCGGACGGAAAGCTGGCCTTACCGTCGACGTTCAGCGAATCGTTATATGATGTGCTGATGAACGCGCGCAACAAAGCCTGGCGGGAAACACTTCATGCTCTGCCTGCGGGGCATTACGTGGTGGCGGTTGGGGCGTTACATTTGTACGGAGAAGGGAATTTGCCGTCGCTGCTGAAATAAAAAAATGGCCAATATTTCTATTGGCCCGTCAAAGAGGAATTTCATCGTTTTTATTATGCCGAAGGAGACCTTCGGTTGAGCCGATTGTCGCTCAAAGTGACCATCACTGCCAATACTATTGCGCAAGATGGTGCTATTTTTTAGACAAACGTCAGGCGTATGCTGTTGGCATGATTTGTCTGTCGTAAGAAGGATAGCTATGACTCCCGCCGTTAAATTACTCGAAAAAAACAACATTTCTTTCCGGATCCACACTTACGATCACGATCCGAATGAAACCAACTTTGGTGATGAAGTGGTGCGCAAGCTGGGCCTGAACGCGGACCAGGTTTATAAAACGCTGCTGGTTGCGGTGAATGGCGACATGAAACACCTCGCCGTCGCGGTCACCCCGGTGGCGGGCCAGCTGGATCTGAAAAAAGTCGCTAAAGCCCTGGGGGCGAAGAAGGTGGATATGGCCGATCCGATGGTTGCGCAACGCACCACGGGCTACCTGGTGGGCGGGATCAGCCCGCTCGGACAGAAAAAACGCCTGCCGACGCTGATTGATGCCCCTTCACAGGAGTTCGAAACCATCTTTATATCCGGCGGCAAACGCGGGCTGGATATTGAACTGGCCGCGGGCGATCTGGCGAAAATGCTGGACGCGAAGTTTGCGGATATTGCGCGCCGGGATTGAGAAAATTGCCCGGTGGCGCTGCGCTTACCGGGCCTACGATTCGAATGTAGGCCGGGTAAGGCGTAGCCGCCACCCGGCAAAACAACCGCACTACTGCCAGCTCACCTCACCTTTCGGCTCATACGCATTCACGTCAATCGGCGAATTCTGCTCGATGAACTGCTTCAGGACTTCCGCATCAATAAAGCCGGTATTCACATAGCCCGGTTTATTATCAATATGCGGATAGCCGTCACCGCCGGTGGCGTTAAAACTTAAGGTCGCCAGACGGTAGGTTTTGGCAGGGTCGACCGGTTCGCCTTTGATCTTAAGATCGTTTAGCTTGCCGTCTTTCGCCACAAAGCTAACGTTGGCAAACTGCGGGTAAGCCCCGGAATCCGGCTTCATCTGGGCCACGGCAGTCAGATAGTCAATGACCTCTTTCCCGCTCATGTCGGCATAGACCACCAGGTTACCGAACGGCTGCACCTTCAGGACGTCTTTGTAGGTGATATTTCCGCCTTCGATAGAGTCACGAATGCCGCCGCCGCTCATCACGCCGAAGTCAGCGCCGGTGCGCGCCATTTGCGCCGCCAGCACCAGGTGGCCCATGTTGGTCTGCACGAAGCGAACCTTACTGCGGTCCCCTTCCAGACGACCGTTCAGCGTGCCGATTTTCACGTCCAGCTGCGCCTTGCCTTTGTTCTGGAACGGCGTCAGCAGAGAGAGCATCTGCTGGTTTTCTGGAATCTCTGGCGTGTAAAGTACGCGCTCACTTTTCCCGTCAGGGTACGTAACCTTCTTCTTCAGGTTGACCGGAATGAGCTGGTAATGGACCAGCTTCATCTCGCCGTTACGGAACTCGAAGTCCGCGCGGCCCACGTATTTTCCCCACTCGTGCGCCTGGACAATCCAGATACCGTTCTGACGGTCTGGCGCGCACGGCGTGCCCGGCACGTAGTCCACCTGCTTTTTGTTCTCCGAGGCCATACACACCGGGTCTTGTGAGTGACCACCCACAATCATCGCCAGCGAGCCCGCAGGCAGGCTGCGCGCCATCTCCACGTCGCCGGGCGCGTTAGAGCCGTGCTCGCCGTTGTCGTAATGCCCCATGTGCGTGGTGGCAATTATCACGTCCGGCTTTTCGTTTTGCTGCAGCTCCTGAATCACCAGCTTCGCTTCGTCTGCCGGTTTGCGGAATTCGATATCGGTAAAGAACTCGGGGTTGCCAATTTTCGCCGTATCGTCGGTGGTTAAGCCAATGACCGCGATTTTCAGATCCTGACGCTTAAACAGCGCCCACGGTTTAAACAAGCGCTCGCCGGTGCTTTTCTGGTAAATATTGGCGGAGAGGAACGGGAATTTTGACCACTTCTCCTGCTGACGCAGCACGCTCAGCGGGTTGTCAAACTCATGGTTACCGACGGCCATCGCGTCGTAGCCAATCAGGTTCATACCGCGAAAATCGGGTTCGGCGTCCTGTAGGTCGGATTCCGGCACGCCGGTATTGATATCGCCGCCCGACAGCAACAGCACGCTGCCGCCCTGGGCTGCCACCTCTTTGCGAATGCTATCCACCAGCGTTTTTTGAGCAGACAGGCCATATTCGCCGTATTCACTGCGCCAGAAGTGACCGTGGTGATCGTTAGTATGCAGAATGGTGATTTTATAGGTTTTGTCTTTTTCATACGCCTGCGCGGGCAGGCTTACCAGGCCCCATGCGGCGATGAGCGCCAGCGCGACGCCCCGCTTCATTAACTTCATCATCTCTCTCCCTGACCAATAGACAAAGGCAAAAATTACAGTGACTAACAAGAATAGACAAATAAGTTTTCAGAATTGCGACTTTCTTCAAATGTCCCGGGCGGGTATGTTAGTCGGATAATAATTACACCCTGCATTTCTAATAACTAAAGACGTGGTAATTCTCTCTATGGCAATCAGTGAATCAACCCAGCCCGTTCCGGGCGCGCCGGCGTCGCCGCCAGCATCGCGCACCTCCTTTAAAGTATTAGGCGCAATCAGCCTCTCGCACCTGCTCAACGACATGATCCAGTCGTTGATTCTGGCCATTTATCCGCTGCTGCAGTCCGAGTTCTCGCTCACCTTCGTGCAGATCGGGATGATCACCCTGACCTTCCAGCTGGCCTCCTCGCTGCTGCAGCCGGTGGTGGGCTACTGGACGGACAAATACCCGATGCCGTGGTCGCTGCCGATAGGCATGTGCTTTACCTTAAGCGGGCTGGTTCTGCTGGCCATGGCGGGGAGCTTTGAGGCCGTGCTGATTGCTGCCGCGCTGGTGGGCACCGGCTCGTCCGTTTTCCACCCTGAGTCTTCCCGCGTGGCGCGTATGGCCTCTGGCGGGCGCCACGGTCTGGCGCAGTCGCTCTTCCAGGTAGGCGGTAACTTTGGTAGCTCTTTGGGCCCGCTGCTGGCCGCGGTGATTATTGCCCCTTACGGCAAAGGCAACGTGGCATGGTTTGTCCTGGCCGCGCTGCTGGCCATTGTCGTGCTGGCGCAGATCAGCCGCTGGTATGCCGCTCAGCATCGGGTGAATAAAGGTAAACCTAAAGCGAAGGTAACCAATCCCCTTCCGCGCAATAAGGTTATCCTGGCGGTTTCCGTGCTGCTGGTGCTGATTTTCTCGAAATACTTCTATATGGCGAGCATCAGCAGCTATTACACCTTTTACCTGATGCAAAAATTCGGATTATCGGTACAGAATGCCCAGATTCACCTGTTTGCCTTCCTGTTCGCCGTCGCGGCCGGCACGGTCATTGGCGGGCCCGTGGGGGATAAGATTGGGCGTAAATACGTTATTTGGGGCTCTATCCTCGGCGTCGCGCCGTTTACCCTTATTTTGCCGTACGCCAGCCTTGAATGGACGGGAATTTTAACCGTGATTATTGGTTTTATCCTCGCATCCGCCTTTTCCGCCATTCTGGTCTATGCCCAGGAGCTGCTGCCTGGGCGTATCGGTATGGTTTCCGGGCTCTTTTTCGGCTTCGCCTTCGGCATGGGCGGGCTTGGTGCCGCGGTGTTAGGGATGGTTGCGGATCACACCAGCATCTTCCTGGTTTATAAAATCTGCGCTTTCCTGCCACTTCTTGGGATGTTGACCATATTCCTGCCTGATAACCGCCACAAAGCGTAAATTACCGGTAGCCAAAGTTAAACTTTGGCTACCTGATACCCTGATGCCATAAGGGTTTCTTCTTCATCTCCTCGCTGAATTTATCAAAATGCGCTTTTTTGGGTGCATATTGCTGTTTTATTCAAAATTCAACAATTATTCATAAACACAAGAGTAAAAATTGTCATAAACTATTACTCGGTTTTTTGGTTTTTCACCAAAAAGGAACACCCACAACGAAAGGAGACGGAATGCACCACGCCACACCGCTTATCACCACCATTGTTGGTGGACTTGTGCTCGCTTTTATCCTCGGCATGATTGCTAATAAACTGCGTATTTCTCCTCTTGTCGGCTATCTGTTAGCGGGCGTACTGGCGGGACCGTTTACGCCAGGCTTCGTTGCGGATACCAAACTGGCCCCTGAGCTGGCGGAATTGGGCGTGATTCTGCTGATGTTTGGCGTCGGCCTGCATTTTTCCCTGAAGGATTTGATGGCGGTAAAGTCGATTGCCATACCCGGAGCGATCGCCCAGATAGGGGTGGCGACGCTGCTGGGGATGGCGCTTTCGGCCTTACTGGGCTGGTCGTTAATGACCGGTATCGTATTTGGGCTGTGTCTCTCAACCGCCAGTACCGTGGTGCTGCTGCGCGCGCTTGAAGAGAGACAGCTGATAGACAGCCAGCGCGGGCAAATCGCGATAGGCTGGCTGATTGTTGAAGACCTGGTCATGGTGCTGACGCTGGTGCTGCTGCCTGCCGTCGCCGGCATGATGGAAAAAGACAACGTCGGCTTCGCTTCGCTGGCGCTGGATATGAGCATTACCATCGGGAAAGTGGTGGCGTTTATCGCCATCATGATGCTGGTGGGCCGCCGTCTGGTACCGTGGATCATGTCCCGCAGCGCAGCAACCGGCTCACGCGAGCTGTTTACCCTCTCCGTGCTGGCGCTGGCGCTGGGTATCGCGTTTGGTGCCGTTGAGCTGTTTGACGTCTCCTTTGCCCTGGGCGCGTTCTTCGCCGGGATGGTGCTGAACGAATCCGAACTGAGCCACCGCGCGGCGCACGACACCCTGCCGCTGCGCGACGCCTTTGCCGTGCTGTTCTTCGTCTCCGTCGGGATGCTGTTTGATCCGATGGTTCTGATTCACCAGCCGCTGGCGGTGCTGGGCACGCTGGCGATCATTATCTTTGGTAAGTCGCTCGCCGCCTTCTTCCTGGTGCGAATGTTTGGCCACTCCCCGCGTACAGCGTTGACCATCGCCGCCAGCCTGGCGCAGATTGGCGAGTTCGCCTTTATTCTGGCCGGTCTGGGCATGGCCCTCAACCTGCTGCCGCAGGCCGGACAAAACCTGGTGCTGGCGGGGGCGATCCTCTCCATCATGCTGAACCCGGTGCTGTTTGCCCTGCTGGAAAAATACCTCGATAAAACCGAAACGCTGGAAGAGCAGACCCTGGAAGAGGCCATCGAAGAAGAGAAGCAGATCCCGGTGGATATTTGCAACCACGCCCTGCTGGTCGGCTTTGGCCGCGTGGGCAGCCTGCTCGGCGAGAAGCTGATGGCGCAGGGTATTCCGCTGGTGGTGATTGAAACGTCGCGCACCCGCGTCGACGAGCTGCGCGAGCGCGGCATTCGTGCGGTGCTGGGCAACGCGGCGAACGAAGAGATCATGAACCTGGCGCATCTGGACTGCGCGCGCTGGCTGCTGCTGACCATACCAAACGGCTATGAAGCGGGCGAGATCGTGGCTTCCGCGCGCGAGAAGTGCCCAAATATTGAGATTATTGCACGGGCGCATTATGACGACGAGGTGGAATACATTACCGAGCGCGGTGCGAATAAGGTGGTGATGGGCGAGCGTGAGATTGCGAACACGATGCTGACGCTGCTGGAGAATCCGCCGGTTGAAGAAGGGGTGACGGGGTAATGTGGTGCGGCCTGATGCCCTCACCCTAACCCTCTCCCACAGGGAGAGGGAACAAACACTAAAAACGGCAACCTGAGTTGCCGTTTTGCTTTTACCTGTCCCAGTACGCCTCTTCGAGGCTGTCTTCCCGTTCCGGCAGGCCACGCGTTAAGCGCGGTGAGTGCTGGTTCAGCACCTGATAGCTTACGCGGTTCGCGTATTTGCACACCTGCGCCAGCGACGAATAGGTCAGCCAGCTGAACTTGTGCTTGCTGGAGTTCGGTACGTTGGTTTTGTGGTAGGCATTGGCGGTAATATCGTGCAACAGCGCGGCCAGCGCGCCGTCGCCCGCGCCGTTGGTGTTCATGATCTTCTCCGGTCCGCCCATGTATGGCGCGATGTGAGAGTAGATCCGCATCGGGTTGATGCAGTCCTGATGGCGCATACCGCGGCTGAACTCGTACTGGTTGAACTCGGCAATCGCGCCAGGCAGCAGCGGGTGCTGAGTTTTGCGTTTGCTCTCTTCTTCCGTAAAGCCTGCCATGTACAGACCTACAGGGCCGGCGGTGCAGAGCACCAGATCCACCCAGTCCAGCGCTTTGTCTGACGCCAGCAGCGGATCGCTCTCACCGGTCAGCGCTTCCGCCTCTTCTTCATTCATTGCCAGAATGGAGACGTGCTCTTTCAGGAAGGCCTGCCACCACTCTGGGTTATCGGCAATCACGAATTTGGTGCCCAGCGTCAGAACGACGGGCACGTTGTATTTCTTCGCGTATTCAATCGCCTTCATGGTTGCGTCCGGCATCGGCTCGCCCGGCTTGCAGCGCACCAGGTACGAGGTCAGCACCAGCGCCGAGGCGCCTGCGATCACCTCTTCCGGAATACTCTCGGCACGCAGCTTGTTCATATGCCCCGGGCTGATGGCAAAGGTGCGCTCGCCGGACTCTCCGATAAGCGTAAAGCAGCGGCCAATGGGCCCGTCGACGCCCTGAAGGTAGTTCAGATCGGTGCGGCTGGAGGTGTTGCACAAATAGCGGTAGGCGTAGCCGCCAATTTCAATATTGCTGCACATCACGCCGAGCAGGACCGAGCGGTCATCGGCCAGCACGGAGTAGTTGTGCATGGTATTGCCGATGGTGCCACCGGCGAACTGATGGGTGATCAGATTTTCACGCACCAGCTCCTGATAGAGCGCTTCGGCAACGTCGTCTTCAATCACCAGCGAGTGTCCGGCGCTCAGACCGTAACGGGCGACAAACGCATCATCCACTTTCGCTTCAATGTCCACCAGCGTCTGATCGATACCGACGACCCATGCCGCGCTGGTTTCATTTTCTGGCTGGATTTGCTGCAAGAGCGGATCGCGGGCATCAACGGGGAAGTAGTGTTTAGATTTACGTTTACCGGGAAATTTCATGGTCTGAACTGTGCAAAGAATAGAGGCCGGGAATGGTAGCACAAACCCGGCCCACAGTGCGATCAGCGGCTGTTTGTCACCAGCGAGACCATCATGTCGATATGCTCAGGCGAGTCGTTAAGTGCCGGAATGTACTCGTACTTCTCACCGCCGGCCTCAAGGAAGAATTCCCGGTTTTGCACCGCGATCTCCTCCAGCGTTTCCAGGCAGTCTGCCGAGAAGCCCGGCGACATCACCTGAATATGCTTCACGCCCTTCTCCCCCAGCATTTTGAGGGTTTCATCGGTGTACGGCGTCAGCCACGGCTCGCGGCCGAAGCGCGACTGGAAGGTCATCATCACCTTCTCCGGCGGCAGGCCGAGGGCGGAAACCAGCTCGCGGGTGGTATCGCGGCAGCGCTGCGGGTAATCATCCCCTTCGTTGGCGAAACGCTGCGGGATCCCGTGGTAGGAGAGCAGCAGCAGATCCGGCTCGCCGTGTTTTTCAAACGACGCGCGCGCGCTGTTGGCAAGCGCCTTGATGTAGAGGTCGTTATCCGCGTAATCGCGAATAAAGGTCACGCCCGGTATACGGCGGCGGGTCGCCAGAATGCGCGCCAGCTCATCCCAGACGGCAGCCACCGTCGAGCAGGAGTATTGCGGGTAGAGCGCCAGCACGACGATGTGGTCCACGCCCTGCGCCAGCAGGGATTCCACCGCGCTTTCGAGGGACGGTTTTCCGTAACTCATGCCGAGCGCGACGGGCATATCCGGCAGGCGGGCAGCCAGCGCCTTTTCCTGGCGACGGCTGTAGACCATCAGCGGAGAACCCTCTTCCATCCAGACGGACTGATAGAGTTTGGCGACGCGCGGAGAACGGATCGGCAGAATGACGCCACGCAGCAGCGGCCACCACAGCAGTCGCGGAAAATCCACGACGCGCGTGTCGCTTAAAAATTGTCGCAGGTAGCGTTTTACCGCGTCTGATGTAGGTGCTTCTGGAGTGCCCAGATTGGCAAGCAGGATGCCGGTTTTCGCCTGACTCATTCACGCCTCTTAACCATTTGAATGGTTGTCAATTGTAGCGGAAATGCGTTTAAACGGAACCCATTGCTGTAATAGGTAAGATGAGAATATTTCTCACCCGGGGGCCCGGGTGAGAGGCGCGCGATTAGCCGAGGATTTTTTCCAGCTCTGCACGAACGTCAGCAACGGCTTTGGTGCCGTCAACTTTAGCGTATTTAGTGTTACCCGCCTGCGCTTCTTTGGTGTAGTAACCGATCAGCGGCGCGGTCATCTGATGGTATTCCACCAGGCGTTTACGCACGGTCTCTTCCTGGTCGTCTTTACGGGTGGTCAGCTCTTCGCCGGTCACGTCGTCTTTACCTTCAACCTTAGGCGGGTTGAATTTGATGTGGTAAACGCGGCCAGAAGCAGCGTGTACGCGACGACCAACGATGCGGTCAACGATCAGCTCGTCCGGTACGTCGAACTCCAGAACGTAGTCCACGTTGATGCCCGCTTCTTTCATGGCATCAGCCTGAGGAATGGTGCGCGGGAAGCCGTCCAGCAGGAAACCATTACGGCAGTCTTCCTGAGCAATGCGCTCTTTGACCAGAGCAATAACCAGCTCGTCGGTCACCAGCTTGCCTGCGTCCATGATGTCTTTCGCTTGTTTGCCCAGCTCGGAGCCAGATTTAACAGCGGCGCGCAGCATGTCACCGGTGGAGATTTGCGGAATACCGTATTTCTCCATGATGAACTGAGCCTGAGTTCCTTTACCCGCGCCCGGAGCGCCAAGCAGAATAATACGCATTGCGAAAATCCCCTCAAATGTCGTTTCAATTTTTCAAAAGCGCTAAACAATACCACCAGAACGGGTGCGGCTCAAGGAAGGCGGGAAGGCTGAAACGGTTAACGGGGGGAGATTATTTGGGTTAGTGCGGTCTGGTGCCCTCACCCCGGCCCTCTCCCACGGGGAGAGGGAGAAGACCAGGGGAGGCGTGGTCAGTTACGCCAGCAGCAGCGCATTCACACGTTTAATGAAGAGGTTAGGATCTTCCAGCGTGCCGCGTTCGGCCAGCAGAGACTGGTCCAGCAGCAGCTCAACCCACTCGGCAAAGCGGGCTTCGTCCTGGGTATCCGCCGCGCGTTTCACCAGAGGATGATCCGGGTTCAGCTCAAAGATATATTTCACTTCCGGCACCGCCTGGCCCGCAGCAGCGAACAGTTTCGCCATCTGGGTGCTCATTTCATCGGCATCGGTGGTGACGATGGCCGGGGTGTCGGTCAGACGGTGGGTGAAACGCACTTCCTTCACGCGCTCGCCCAGCAGCGTTTTCACGCGCTCAATGAATGGCTCCAGCGCCTTCTCGGCTTCTTTCGCGCTTTCGTCCACTTCATCCGCCAGCTTGTCGATGGACTCGTCCGCCTTAGCGACTGACTGGAACGCCTTACCGTCGAACTCGGTCAGGTAGTTCATCATCCACTCGTCGATGCGGTCAGAAAGCAGCAGCACTTCGATGCCTTTCTTGCGCAACAGCTCGAGGTGCGGGCTGCTCTTCGCCGCCGCGTAGCTGTCCGCGGTGATGTAGTAGATCTTCTCCTGCCCTTCCTTCATGCGCGACACGTACTCTTCCAGCGACACGGTCTGCGCGGAGGAGTCGGTGTGCGTAGAGGCGAAGCGCAACAGTTTGGCGATCGTTTCAACGTTCGCGGTGTCTTCAGCCGGACCTTCTTTCAGCACCAGGCCGAACTGTTTCCAGAAGGTCTGATATTTTTCCGCATCGTCTTTCGCCAGTTTTTCCAGCATCTGCAGCGCACGTTTGGTCAGGGCGTTGCGCAAGTTACGGGTGACGGTGCTGTCCTGCAGAATTTCGCGGGAGACGTTCAGCGGCAGATCGTTGGAATCTATCAGGCCGCGCACAAAGCGCAGGTAGTTCGGCATGAACTGCTCGGCATCGTCCATGATGAAGACGCGCTGCACGTACAGCTTCAGGCCGTGCTTATGATCGCGGTTCCACATGTCCCACGGTGCCTGTGCCGGAATGTACAGCAGGCTGGTGTACTCCTGCTTACCTTCGACACGGTTGTGGCTCCAGGTCAGCGGGTCGGTAAAGTCGTGGGCGATGTGCTTGTAGAATTCGTTGTACTCGTCGTCTTTGATCTCAGACTTGTTGCGCGTCCACAGCGCCTGCGCCTTGTTGATTTTCTCCCAGGAGACCACGGTTTCACCGTCTTTCTCTTCCTGTTTTTCAATCTCTACCGGCAGCGCGATGTGGTCGGAATACTTGCTGATGATGGAGCGAACGCGCCAGTCATTCAGGAAATCATCTTCCCCTTCACGCAGGTGCAGGGTGATTTCGGTGCCGCGATCCGCTTTGGTGATGTCATCAACGGTGTATTCACCTTCACCTTTAGACTCCCACAGCACGCCGTTCTCGGCGCTGTCGCCCGCGGCGCGGGTGCGCACGGTGACTTTATCCGCCACGATGAACGCCGAGTAGAAACCGACGCCGAACTGACCGATCAGCTGGCTGTCTTTCGCCTGGTCAGAACCCATGGACTCAAGGAACGCTTTGGTACCGGATTTCGCGATGGTCCCGAGGTGGTCGATCACCTCGTCGCGGTTCATCCCAATGCCATTATCAGCGATGGTCAGGGTGCGGTTCTCTTTATTAAACGAGACGCGCACGCGCAGCTCACCGTCGCCTTCGTACAGATCCGGGTTGGACAGCGCGCGGAAGCGCAGCTTGTCCGCCGCATCCGAGGCGTTGGAAATCAGCTCGCGCAGGAAAATTTCTTTGTTGGAATACAGGGAATGGATCATCAGGTGCAGAAGCTGTTTTACTTCTGACTGGAAACCACGGGTTTCTTGTCCTTTCATCTATGTCGACCTCAACAATGCCATTTAATGGGGTTTTAAAACGTTGAGTGAGAGATGGGGATAAGGGGAGAAATTTTCAAGCGGAGGCGGCTCGCGCAGCCTCCGTTTGGTCAGAAAATAATCTTGTGACGTCCGGCCAGAGAGTGGGACAGCGTGGTGCCGTCCACCATCTCCAGCTCGCCGCCCACCGGCACGCCGTGGGCTATGCGGCTGGCGTCAACGCCGTACTGCGAGCACAGCTCGGCGATGTAGTTAGCGGTCGCTTCCCCTTCCACCGTGGGGTTGGTGGCGAGGATAACCTCTTTGATCGTTTCGGACTCAAGGCGCTGTTCAAGGCGGTCAAGACCGATATCGTCCGGGCCAATACCGTCCAGCGGGGAGAGATGCCCCATCAGCACGAAATAGCGGCCGGAAAACTGTCCGGTTTGTTCGATGGCGTAGATGTCCGCAGGACTCTCCACCACGCAAATCTGACCGTTTTCCTGACGACGCGGGTTCGTGCAGATGTTACAAACATCCTGCTCGGTGAAGGTACGGCAATCCGCACAGTGACCAATTTCTGACATGGCGCGGGTTAAAGCCTGCGCCAGGCGCATCCCGCCGCTGCGGTCGCGCTGCAATAGCGTAAACGCCATGCGCTGCGCCGACTTCGGGCCAACGCCCGGCAGGCAGCGCAGTGCTTCCATTAACTGCGTGAGCAGCGGACTGGTTTGCATCAGAATGGCATCTTGAAGCCAGGCGGCAGCTGCATACCGCTGGAAACAGAGGCCATTTTCTCTTTCTGAGTTTCGTCGATACGGCGCGCAGCATCGTTAAACGCGGCAGCAACCAGATCTTCCAGCATCTCTTTGTCGTCTTCGAGCAGGCTCGGATCGATTTCAACGCGACGGCAGTTGTGCGCACCGTTGATGGTCACTTTGACCAGACCGGCACCGGACTCACCCGTGACTTCCAGCTGAGCGATCTCTTCCTGCATCTTCTGCATTTTTTCCTGCATCTGCTGAGCCTGCTTCATCAGGCCACCCAGACCGCCTTTTCCACCAAACATAGGCTTCTCTCTTCTTTCACGTTTAAGGATTACAACCGTAAGTCAGACTCACGATCAAATGGGGCGAATACTCTCTTCATCCAGATCGGCGTCGAAGAACCGGCGCAGGGTCTGAATGTTGTTATCCGCAATAATCGCCTCGCGCGCCTGCGCGAGCTTTTCTTCATAAATGGCCTGACGCCACTCCAGCGGCGTTTTCACTGCCGGATTATCATCTTCAATGATAGTCAATTCAACCGGTGAACCCTGTAAAGCGGCCAGCGCCTCGGCCAGCGCCTTTTGCGCACCGGGTGAATTCAGGTGGCGTTGACCCGGACGCAGGTGCAAACGCACCTGATTGCCGTCCTGCTCTTTCCAGGCATTCAGCGCGACCTGCTCGACCAGCTTCGGCAGCTGGAGTTTACTGACCTCGGCGGCCCAGGCGTCGCGCGCAATGGACTCTTCGGCAAGCTTCGCGGAAAGCTCCGGCGTTTTCTCATGCTCCAGCGCCTTTTTCAGCGCCTTAGGCGTGGCGACCTCTTCCTTCACCGTTTCGATGATGGTGGTCGCCTTCCAGCGGTAAGCCTCTTCTTTCACCGGGGCTTTCTGCTCGAGCGCGGACGGTGCAGGACGCGACTGTACGCGCTCCGTTACCGAGGCCAGTCGTTCAAGCGCGGCGTTGTTCACCGGCCGCGCTCTTCCTGGCGCTGCCGGTTCACTCTTTTTTGGTTTGGTTACTCCCTGCGCGCGCTGCAGCTGGCTGCGTGCGGCAAGCACCGAACTGGTGGCATCCGACAGCGGCACGTTTTGCGGCGGCGGCGTCGGCTGCGGCGGTACCTGCTGCGGCGACATCACCGCCGTAGGGGCGACCGGCGCGAAAGACTGCCGTGGCACCTCAGGCTCTGGCAGCGGCATCCGCGGATGGAACGCCAGCGCGCGCAGTAGCGTCATTTCAACGCCCATCCGGGGATCCGGCGCGAACGGTAACTCTTTGCGGCCAATCAGCAGCGTCTGGTAATACAGCTGCACGTCGGCAGGCGGCACGGTGCGGGCGAGCTCACGCATCCGCTGTTCAATGGCGGCCATATCCGCGCCAATGGCTGACGGAGAAAGCTGCAGCATCGCCACGCGGTGCAGCAGGCTGAGCATCTCAACCAGCAGCCCTTCCCATTCAATACCCCGGGCAGCGGCCGCATTCACCTGCGACATCACGCGCTCCCCGTTGGCGGCAATCATCGCTTCGATAAGCGAAAGCGCCTGATCGTCATCCAGCGTGCCGAGCATGGTGCTGACCGCCTCGGTGGAGAGCTTGCCGTCACCGCTGGCAATCGCCTGATCGGTCAGGCTGAGCGCATCACGCAGGCTGCCATCCGCCGCGCGGGCCAGCAGCTGCAGGGCGCGCGGTTCGTGGACAATTTTCTCTTCATCAAGAATGTGCTCAAGCTGCGCGCGGATCTGCTCAACGTCCAGCGCCTTCAGGTGGAACTGCAGGCAGCGCGACAGGATGGTGACCGGCAGCTTTTGCGGATCGGTGGTCGCCAGCAGGAACTTCACGTGCGCGGGCGGCTCTTCCAGCGTTTTCAGCAGGGCGTTGAAGCTGTGGCGCGACAGCATGTGCACTTCATCGATCAGGTAGACCTTGAAGCGGCCGCGCGCCGGAGCGTACTGAACGTTGTCCAGCAGGTCGCGGGTATCTTCAACTTTGGTGCGCGAGGCGGCGTCGATCTCGATCAGATCGACAAAACGCCCCTGCTCGATCTCGCGGCAGTTATCGCACACGCCGCACGGCGTGGCGGTGATCCCGGTTTCGCAGTTGAGACCTTTTGCCAGCAAACGGGCAATAGAGGTCTTACCGACGCCGCGGGTGCCGGAGAAAAGATAAGCGTGATGGATGCGACCTAGCGACAAGCCGTTCGCCAGGGCCGTCAGCACATGCTCCTGACCGACAACGTCAGCAAAGGTTTGTGGTCGCCATTTACGGGCTAACACCTGATAACTCATGGGCAGGCTCTGCAACGCTGGAAGGTGAATTTATGGAGGGGAATGCTATCACAACCTCACCCATTGAGCGAGGTTGTGAAAACCGGGATTAATGACCCGGGAAAGGCACCAGGCTGTAGCTGGTAATGCCCTGTTTTTCCAGGCGCTGTTCACCGCCGAGATCGAACAGGTTGATGATGAAGGCCGCGTCGGTCACTTCACCACCCAGACGACGGATCAGCTTCACGGTCGCTTCGATAGTGCCGCCGGTTGCCAGCAGATCGTCAACCACCAGCACTTTGTCGCCCGGCTTGATCGCATCAACGTGGATTTCCAGCTGATCGGTGCCGTACTCCAGCTCGTAGCTCTCCGCGATGGTTTCACGCGGCAGTTTGCGCGGCTTGCGCACCGGCACAAATCCCACGCCCATTGCCAGCGCAACCGGTGCGCCAAACAGGAAGCCACGGGCTTCGGTACCTACTACTTTGGTGATCCCGGCGTTTTTATAACGCTCTACCAGCAGTTCAATGCTGAGCGCGTACGCTTTCGGGTCTTCCAGCAAGCTGGTGACATCACGGAAAAGAATGCCAGGCTTTGGATAGTCCTGGATGCTTTTGATGCTGTTTTTCAGATATTCAAGCTGCTGTGCAGTTGCGGTCATCGGTTTGTGCCTAAATGAAACAGTGTTACTCACGGCGCGCGACGAGTCGGTAAAGGCAACAATTGTTTAACCTTTGACCAGGCGCACCTGTGCTCGAAAACGGTCGAATTTACTGGCTGCGCGTGATAATTGCAACAGCCATGATGAGGCTTCAGTGCTTTTGTTGCTTTTCATCAACCACGGGGATCCGCCACATGAAGATAAGCAGACAGGTCAGGATGACCAGCAGCAGGATCCGCACCCACATCATTTTCACCATCCATAATGAAATAGCGAAGGTGATGAGGATCACCGCGATCGCGCGCGGCTTCGCCCCGGGCGGCATGGCCCGGTGTTTTTGCCAGTGCCGCAGATAGCCGCCAAACCATGAGCGGTACAGCAGCCAGTGGTGAAAACGCGGCGACGAGCGGGCGAAGCACCAGGCCGCCAGCAGGATAAACGGCGTGGTCGGCAGTAAGGGTAAAACCACACCCAGCGTGCCAAGCACTACCGCGAGCCAGCCAATGATGATTAAAATAGTACGCTGCATAATGCGAATCGTTATCAAACTGAACGGCTACTTTACCACTGGAGAGCGCCTTGAAAACAGACTTGCTTCTGGAGATGCTGCAAAAACAGCTGACCACTCTGCGAGCCGAGGCCACCCCTCTGCTGGGGCACGCCACGCTGAAGCCGCGCTTTGACCGGCAGCTTTTTCGCACCCGCAGTACGGTAATCGAGGATTATATCGCTGAAGCGCAGACCCATCTCGACGAGCTTCGCCATGCCGTTGAGCGTGAACAGCACGAACAGGTGACGTGGCTTGCGGAGCATCTTACTGAGCAGATCACCGCTCTGCACCGCGAAATTGCCGCCTGGCCGCTGCGCGCCTGGGACAGCGCCTCGCCAGGGCTTGCCAAATGGCAACGCAAGCGGCTGGAGAACCAGGAATTTGAACGCCGGCTGTTTGAGATGAAGCGCGAACGCGAAGTGCGGCTGAACAACAGCGAAACGCTGGAAGAGCAGCAGCTATTGATGCGCGAGATTAGCGCGCTGGAAGGACGCATCGTCCGCTGCCGTCAGGCGCTGGATGAGATTGAACGCGTCATTGAACGTTTGACCCGTTAACAGGAGCTCTACTCATGTCACTGGAAAATGCACCCGATGAGGTCAAACTGGCCGTCGATTTGATTATGCTGCTGGAGAATCATGAGATCCCCGCCGAGACGGTGCTTAAGGCGCTGGAGATTGTGCGGCGGGATTTTGAGGGAAAACTACCCTCACCCCAGCCCTCTCCCTGAGGGAGAGGGAGAAAATCGTTCCCTCGCCCCTGAGGGCAGAGGGAAATAGATTAGGCAGGAGTGGGATCGTCACCCTTAATCTCACGCTTCACTTCCGTATGCTCATCGCCTTTCTCGTTGCGGAGATGAACCTCAAGCTGGTTGAAGGCGATATTAATATCGTTTTCACGACACAGGCGATCGATAGAACGGTTCAGTTCATCTACCGTGTAGCTGCGATCGCGCAGCTCGCGCACGTATAAACGCAGCTCGTGATCCAGCGTGCTCGGCCCAAAGGTGGTGAAGAACACCGCCGGGGCAGGATCGTGCATCACTTTCGGATGTTCTGACGCCGCCTTCAGCAGCACCTCTTTCACCTTCTCCAGATCCGATCCATAGGCGACGCCCAGGCGGATCACCACGCGCGTTACCGTATCGGAGAGCGACCAGTTGATCAGACGCTCGGTCACAAACGCTTTGTTCGGGATGATCACCTCTTTGCGATCGAAGTCGGTGATAGTGGTAGCACGAATACGGATCTTGCTGACCGTACCGGAGAAAGTGCCGATGGTGACGGTATCGCCGATACGTACCGGACGTTCAAACAGGATGATCAGGCCGGACACAAAGTTACCGAAGATCTCCTGCAGGCCAAAACCAAGACCAACCGAGAGGGCGGCCGCCAGCCACTGCAGTTTATCCCAGGAGACGCCAAGTGAGCCAAAGACCGTCATCGCCCCGGCAATGATGATGACGTAGTTGAGGATCGTGGTAATGGCGTACGACGCCCCCTGACGCAGGTTCAGACGCGACAGGACCAGCACTTCCAGCAGGCCTGGCAGGTTGCGAATCAGCGCCCAGGCCACGACCGACGACACCAGTGCAAACAGCAGGCTGCCCATGGTCACGCTTTTCATTACCGCCGCACCGGCTTCGGTTCCGTTGTATTGCCAGAGGGTAATACTGTCGAGATAGGCGAAAACGGTAATTAGATCGGACCAGATGGCCCAGAACATCACGGCAAACAGGGCAATCATCACCAGCATGGTGATACGCAGCGTCTGCTGGTTAACCTGCTCCAGCGCGATGGTCGGCTCTTCCTGCGGCTCTGCCCCTTCGGCCCCCTCTTTCACCTGATGCTGACGACGCGCGATGGCGCGGCGATAGGCAATGCGGCGCGCTGCCACGCTCAGGCCGCGCAGTACGGTCTGATAGAGCAGGTTCCAGACGATGACCAAATAGACCGTTTCAATCCAGCGCCCGGACAGGCGCAGCGTGGTGTAGAAGTAGCCCGTTGCCGTGAGCACCATCAGCGCCAGCGGAATGATCGCCAGAACCGTCACGGTGGCCAGACGAATATTGTGGGACTCTTTATCACGCCAGCTGTCGCGGCACATCGGCCACATCAGGATAGCAATCAGCAGCAGGTTCAGCAGGATCACCAGCTGGCCCAGCACGTCATCCATCAGATGCAGCGGGGAAAGTTCAGAGACAACCGACCAGAAGTGCAGCGGCAGGAGCGCCAGGCTGATGCGCACAATCTGACGACGCCAGTGGCTGGTCAGCTGTGCAGGCATATTGAAATGGCGCACGGCCACGCCGTCTTTTTCCAGCACCTTCCAGCAGACGCCGAACACCAGCCAGAACAGCGCCAGTTTTTTACTGAACGCCCACAGCAAATCGCTGACGTTGAGCTGCATGGTGAGCAGAATCAGGCCCACAGCCAGAATAATCAGGCACACCGGCAGGGCGCGAATGAGATCGATCAGAATCGCTTTTGGCGTATGGAGCTGGCTATCGTTTCGCAGCTGCCCCACTTCGGACGCCAGCTTCGCCTGGTATTTTTTCAGCCAGCCCAAACGCCAGCGAATCAGGCCCGCAATCAACAGCAGCGGTAACCCCGCCAGCAGGGCAATCGTCACCGCGGGCCAGGCTTTCTCCCAGTTCACGGTGATCTTCATGCTCTTGATCTGCGTTTTCAGCGTCTCAGGGAAGGATTTAATCCAGTCCCAGTCCATCGGTTTATTGCTGTTTACCCAGAAAATCTGCTGGGTCAGGATCTCCTGCAGACTTTTCGAGACGCTCACCAGCTGCTGCTGGTTGATCTGCAGGTTAATGGCCATCATCAGCTGGTTGCCCAGCTGTTTGTTGAGCTGGTCCAGCAGCTCGCGACGCATATCAACGACCTGGAGCAGCGCGTCGTGCACTTCCGGGTTCACGTCGCTGGAGTGCCCCTCTTCAATTTTGGCGACAAAGGCATCGCTCTGGAAAAGGGCATCGCGCTGCTGGTTGACGTCAAATTGTTCAAGACGTAAATCCGCAATGCGGTTGGTCATGTCCTCCAGCTCATCGGCGGAGGGGAGCGTCTGCTGCTGCTGGTAGAGAATACGCGACAGCAGAAGGCTGCCTTTCAGGACCGCTATCTGCTCTTTGATATTGCGTTCCGCCTGCAGCGCGCGGTCCAGCCAGTTTTTGACTTTGATATTTTGCTGAACCAGCGAGTTGCCGCTTTCCGTCGCCACAATCAGGCGCTGGCTAAGCTGGTGGTTAGCCTCGAGCTCCTGCTTCACCAGCGGATTCGCCTGAATACGGGCGGTTTCGTCAGGCGATACGGCCTCCTGAGCGGTTTTTTCGGTCAGCGTCAGGCGCTTGCTGTTAACCGCCTCCTGCAACAGCTGGAGCTGGTGTTCCAGGCGATTAATATTTGCGGTGACGTAATCACGCTGTTTCTGCAGCGTATCCTGCAGCACCGTATTCCCTTCCAGGCTTTTACGCTGCTGTTCGATTTGCGCGTTGAGCAACGTCTGCTGAACCAGCAGCAGGGTTTGCTGCGTCGGGCGCAGCGTGCCTTCCCCCACCGTCGTGCCGTTCAGGCGGTTGCGGACCTGCTGCAGCTGCTGAGACGCGGAGTACATCAGATTTTGCACGCGCTCCGGCTGGGTTTGCAGGGAGACAAGCTGACTGTTATACGTTGCGAGGTCGGACTGCGCGGTTTGCAGGTCGTCGAGTAACTGCGCGACGCGCGACTCCAGCTGGCGTAAAGAGAGCGTCGAGAGCGTCTTGCGCGTTTCGTCGTCGTTATCCACGTCGCTCAGGGCGTTCAGCGATTCCGTCGCTTTGCGCATGTTTTCAGGGGCCTGCGCCACCTTCTGGCGAAGCTGGGCGGTTTCTGCTTTGATGCGCTCGATTTTATCCAGCGTTTCCAGCGTTTCCGTCAGATCCTGCTGGATGAGTTTATCCAGAGGAGAAAGCTCTTTTTGCTTGTTCAGCGTGTCGAGCTGCGACTGAACATCGCTGCGCGAGGGGATATCATTGCTGTTATCGGCGCGGGCCCAGGTCAGCGGCGCCGTAGCGAAGAAAAATAGCATCGCAAAGAGCAATGCAAATACAGGATGTTGCGAGCGATTGATGGGCAGCATAGTTGTGAATGATGTCAGAAGACGACCGAAAATAGTCCGGCGTGAAGAATATCACGCTCGCCTGAAGCAGAATAGCGCGAACGTGAGCCTCTGAGATAAATCCTGGAACCGCTCAGGCAGTGAGAGAAGATGTATCACTACGCAGCGTGGGGCAGAGCTGAAGCATTTCCAGTAAAATTGCCACGTAGCTGCGGGCTTCCTCTTTCAGGTCAAAGGATTGCGGGGAAAATAGCCAGTTTTCCATCAGGCCTGAAATGTAGCTGCGCATCAGGATAGCCGCCCGGCGGGTTAAGAGATTGGCCGGTAACAGATTTGCCTGCATGCACAGGTTCAGATTCTGTTCAATGCGGTCATAGCTCTCAAGGTTAAGGCTACGTTGCGCCTGCTGCACCACCGCCATTTCGCCAACGAACTCGCATTTATGAAAGATAATTTCCATCATTAATCTGCGACGTTCTTCAACTACCGTCGCTTCAAGGATATATACTAATATTTCTCTCAATACTGAGAGTGGATCGTCGGGGAATTTTGCCCGATACTCACTCTCGAGATCGCTAATGCTGGACTCTGAAAGCTCCCAGATTTCACTGAACAGATCTGACTTGTCTTTAAAATGCCAGTAAATCGCTCCCCGCGTTACACCGGCAGCCTGAGCAATCTGCGCCAGCGAGGTTGACGAAACACCTTGCTGAGAAAACAAACGTATTGCCACATCCAGAATGTGTTGTCGGGTTTCCAGCGCTTGTTGTTTGGTTTTTCGTGCCATAGGTGAGTGAATTTACAGGAGTCAGATTTACATACATTTGTGAATGTATGTACCATAGCATGACGATAATATAAACGCAGCAATGGGTTTTAGACTCAGGACCCTTGATCAATTTGAAATCGGACACTCGAGGTTTACATATGAACAAAAACAGAGGGTTAACGCCTCTGGCGGTCGTTCTGATGCTCTCAGGCAGCTTAGCGCTAACAGGATGTGACGACAAACCGGCTCAACAAGGAGCTCAGCAGGCGCCAGAAGTAGGCGTCGTGACGCTCAAATCTGAACCTCTACAAATCACCACCGAATTACCAGGCCGCACAAATGCGTACCGCATTGCGGAAGTTCGTCCTCAGGTTAGCGGCATTATCCTGAAGCGTAACTTTACCGAAGGCGGTGATGTGAAGGCCGGTGAGTCTCTGTATCAGATTGATCCAGCAACCTATCAGGCATCGTATGAAAGCGCCAAAGGTGACCTGGCAAAAGCACAGGCTGCGGCCAAAATTGCCCAGCTGACGCTGAACCGCTATCAAAAACTGCTTGGTACCAAATACATCAGCCAACAGGACTACGATACAGCCCTGGCGGATGCCCAGCAGGCTAACGCGGCCGTAGTGGCAGCCAAAGCGGCAGTCGAAACCGCCCGCATTAACCTGGCCTATACCAAAGTGACCTCCCCTATTAGCGGTCGTATTGGTAAGTCTTCCGTCACGGAAGGGGCACTGGTGCAGAACGGTCAGACCACTGCGCTGGCAACCGTGCAGCAGCTTGATCCGATCTACGTCGACGTGACGCAGTCCAGCAATGATTTCCTGCGCCTGAAACAGGAGCTGGCTAATGGCACCCTGAAACAGGAAAACGGCAAAGCCAAAGTGGAGCTGATTACCAACGACGGTATCAAGTTCCCGCAGGAAGGTACGCTGGAATTCTCTGACGTGACGGTCGACCAGACCACCGGTTCCATCACCTTACGTGCGATTTTCCCGAACCCTGACAAAAATCTGCTGCCAGGTATGTTTGTTCGCGCGCGTCTGGAAGAAGGAACGAATCCAACCGCCCTTCTGGTTCCACAGCAGGGTGTGACCCGTACGCCACGCGGCGATGCGAGCGCACTGGTTGTTGGGGCAGATGACAAAGTCGAAACGCGCAATATCACCGCTACCCAGGCGATTGGCGATAAATGGCTGGTGACGGAAGGTCTGAAAGATGGCGATCGCGTGATTGTTACTGGTTTGCAAAAAGTTCGTCCTGGCGCGCAGGTTAAAGCACAGGAAGTGAAATCTGACGATAAACAACAAGCTTCGGCCGCTGGCCAGTCAGAACAAACCAAGTCTTAACTTAAACAGGAGCCGTTAAGACATGCCTAATTTCTTTATCGATCGCCCCATATTTGCATGGGTGATCGCCATTATCATCATGCTGGCCGGGGGACTTGCGATCCTGAAGCTGCCTGTCGCGCAATATCCAACGATTGCGCCACCGGCGGTGACAATTTCCGCAACCTACCCGGGGGCTGATGCGAAAACGGTGCAGGACACCGTCACTCAGGTTATCGAACAGAACATGAACGGTATCGATAACCTGATGTACATGTCCTCAAACAGTGACTCTACCGGTACAGTTCAGATCACCCTGACCTTCCAGTCAGGTACTGACGCTGACATTGCGCAGGTTCAGGTGCAGAACAAACTGCAGCTGGCGATGCCTTTGCTGCCGCAGGAAGTACAACAGCAGGGCGTGAGCGTCGAGAAATCGTCCAGTAGCTTCCTGATGGTTGTCGGCGTTATCAACACCAACGGCACCATGACGCAGGAGGATATTTCCGACTACGTAGGCGCCAATATGAAGGACGCTATCAGCCGTACTTCCGGTGTGGGTGACGTGCAACTGTTCGGTTCCCAGTACGCGATGCGTATCTGGATGGACCCGAACAAACTGAACAACTTCCAGCTGACCCCGGTTGACGTGATCAGCGCGATTAAAGCGCAGAACGCCCAGGTGGCAGCCGGTCAGTTAGGCGGTACGCCGCCGGTAAAAGGCCAGCAGCTTAACGCCTCAATCATCGCGCAGACCCGTCTGACCTCGGCCGATGAGTTCAGCAAAATTCTGCTGAAGGTGAATCAGGACGGTTCGCAGGTTCGCCTGCGCGACGTGGCGAAAGTGGAACTCGGCGGTGAGAACTACGACATCATCGCGAAGTACAACGGCAAGCCGGCTTCTGGTCTGGGTATCAAACTGGCGACAGGCGCTAACGCCCTGGACACCGCTACGGCCATCCGTGCAGAACTGAAGAGAATGGAACCGTTCTTCCCGTCAGGTCTGAAAATCGTTTACCCGTATGACACCACGCCGTTCGTCAAAATCTCGATTCACGAAGTGGTTAAAACGCTGGTCGAGGCGATCATCCTGGTATTCCTGGTGATGTACCTGTTCCTGCAAAACTTCCGCGCGACGCTTATCCCAACGATTGCCGTGCCGGTGGTATTGCTCGGGACCTTTGCGATCCTGTCGATATTTGGCTACTCGATAAACACCCTGACGATGTTCGGGATGGTGCTCGCCATCGGCCTGCTGGTGGATGATGCCATCGTGGTGGTAGAGAACGTCGAGCGCGTCATGGCGGAGGAAGGTCTGCCGCCGAAGGAAGCAACCCGTAAGTCAATGGGTCAGATCCAGGGCGCGCTGGTCGGTATCGCGATGGTACTGTCTGCGGTATTTATCCCGATGGCCTTCTTCGGTGGCTCCACCGGTGCGATTTACCGTCAGTTCTCCATCACCATCGTTTCTGCGATGGCGCTGTCGGTACTGGTGGCGTTGATTCTGACGCCAGCCCTGTGTGCCACCATGCTGAAGCCGATTCAGAAAGGCGGCCATGGCGAGCATAAAGGGTTCTTCGGCTGGTTTAACCGCATGTTTGATAAGAGCACGCACCACTACACCGACAGCGTAGGCAACATCCTGCGCAGCACCGGTCGTTACCTGCTGCTCTATATCATCATCGTGGTGGGCATGGCTTACCTGTTTGTTCGTCTGCCAAGCTCCTTCCTGCCGGACGAAGACCAGGGCGTGTTCCTGAGTATGGCCCAGCTTCCGGCGGGTGCGTCGCAAGAGCGTACCCAGAAAGTGCTGGATGAGATGACCGATTACTACCTCACCAAAGAGAAAGCCAACGTTGAGTCCGTGTTTGCGGTTAACGGCTTTGGCTTTGCGGGTCGCGGTCAGAACACCGGTATTGCCTTCGTTTCTCTGAAAGACTGGTCTGAACGTCCGGGCAAAGAGAACAAGGTTGAAGCCATCACCGGCCGTGCAATGGGCACCTTCTCGCAGATTAAAGATGCGATGGTCTTCGCCTTTAACCTGCCAGCGATTGTTGAACTGGGTACCGCGACCGGCTTCGACTTCCAGCTGATTGACCAGGGCGGTCTGGGTCACGAAAAACTGACGCAGGCGCGTAACCAGCTGTTTGGCGAAGTCGCTAAGCACCCTGACCTGCTGGTCGGCGTGCGTCCAAACGGCCTGGAAGATACGCCGCAGTACAAAATCGACATCGACCAGGAGAAAGCCCAGGCGCTGGGCGTGTCCATCAGTGACATCAATACCACGCTGGGCGCAGCCTGGGGCGGTAGCTACGTTAACGACTTCATCGACCGCGGTCGTGTGAAGAAAGTGTACGTGATGTCAGAGGCGCAGTACCGTATGTTGCCGAACGATATTAACAACTGGTTCGTGCGCGGCAGCAATGGTCAGATGGTTCCGTTCTCGGCGTTCTCAACGTCACGCTGGGAATACGGTTCACCGCGTCTGGAACGCTATAACGGTCTGCCGTCTATGGAGATCCTGGGCCAGGCAGCGCCGGGTCGAAGCACCGGTGAAGCCATGAACCTGATGGAAGAGCTGGCGAGCAAGCTGCCTTCGGGTATCGGCTATGACTGGACCGGTATGTCCTATCAGGAACGTCTGTCCGGTAACCAGGCCCCTGCCCTGTACGCCATTTCACTGATTGTGGTCTTCCTGTGTCTGGCGGCGCTGTACGAGAGCTGGTCGATTCCGTTCTCCGTAATGCTGGTGGTTCCACTCGGGGTTATCGGTGCGCTGCTTGCGGCAACGTTCCGTGGACTGACCAACGACGTTTACTTCCAGGTAGGCCTGCTGACAACCATTGGCCTGTCGGCGAAGAACGCGATACTTATCGTTGAATTCGCCAAAGATCTAATGGAGAAAGAAGGCAAAGGCCTGATTGAGGCGACGCTTGAGGCGGTTCGTATGCGTCTGCGCCCAATCCTGATGACGTCACTGGCGTTTATCCTCGGCGTACTGCCGCTGGTTATCAGCTCTGGTGCGGGTTCCGGTGCGCAGAACGCGGTAGGTACAGGCGTTATGGGCGGTATGATCACCGCGACCGTACTGGCTATCTTCTTCGTACCGGTGTTCTTCGTGGTGGTTCGCCGCCGCTTCAGCCGTAAGAATGAAGATGTTGAACACAGTCATTCGGTAGAACCTCACTGATACCGGTTTCACATGATAAAAAGGCCGCATTAGCGGCCTTTTTCATTTTCAGAAAAAATCATAAATTACGCTTATTGTAGTTCTATTTATTTTCTGCCATCTTAATTAGACATATCATAATTAACTGATAACTTAATCGGTGAATTCAGGATTTTTTTAATTTCATTTCCCCGCTTAAGCTATTAGGAATATTCCTAATAAGAAGTTCAGACAAAGAAAAGTCCGAATCAGAACTTTTCTCATCATTTAAGCTAAGCCAATGAAACGTAAGGAAGCGATAAAAATCCATTGTTAATTTGGATAAAAAAGTTCAGTCCTGGACGAACAATTGCCTGTACGCTCGCAGTCTGCGGTTTTATTTGTAATTTTTCGTAATAGCGCGATGAAATCTTGAAGCGAGTGGCTTATAGTTAGAGTTATCAGGAACACAGCACCCGTGCGGCTAAGTATGTTGTATCCATCCCGACATTGATGTTCGGTGAGTAAGAAATCACTCAGAAGGGGATGCGCTATGGACGAGTACTCGCCAAAAAGGCATGATATCGCGCAGTTGAAATTTCTCTGCGAATCCTTGTACCATGACTGCCTTGCCAATCTTGATGAAAGTAACCATGGCTGGGTAAACGACCCAACGTCTGCCATCAATTTACAGTTGAATGAGCTGATAGAGCATATCGCAACCTTCGCACTTAATTATAAAATTAAGTACAATGAAGATAATAAGCTCATTGAGCAAATTGATGAATACCTGGACGACACCTTTATGTTGTTCAGCAGTTACGGCATTAACGCCCAGGATTTGCAAAAATGGCGTAAATCGGGAAACCGGCTATTCCGCTGTTTCGTCAACGTGAGCAGAGCTAACCCGGTTAGTCTTTCCTGTTAAAATTATTACAATTACTAAGGTGAATTTATGTCTGATAAACCACTCACAAAGATCGATTATTTGATGCGCTTGCGACGTTGTCAGTCAATTGACACGCTCGAGCGCGTCATTGAAAAGAATAAATACGAGCTTTCTGATAATGAACTGGCGGTATTTTATTCAGCCGCTGACCATCGTCTTGCTGAGCTGACAATGAATAAGCTGTACGACAAAATCCCTACTTCTGTGTGGAAATTTGTCCGTTAATGTTTGAAGGGTGTCTGTAGAGTTCTACGCCACGTTCTAAGCTAAATATACCTATCCCGTTATGCTCCCTGTGCCCAGGCCAGGTTTCCGTGTAAAACGTGTTCTTCCGCAACAATGTTGTGACGCTAGTCACATCGGCTTTCCGGGAACGTTCCCCTTCTGGCCTGTTACGATTACCCTGCGGTAATGACATCCAGAGAGGTTTCGCATGAGCGTAGAAAAACAGAAGATGATTGCCGGTGAACATTACCGCCCCGGTGATGAAACATTACGGGCTGACCGACTTCGGGCCCGCCATCTGATTTACCGCTATAACCACACCGCACCTGATGAAAAAACAGAACGCCAGAACATTCTGGCGGAGCTTCTGGGGCAAAGCGAAGGGGCTTATATAGAACCGAGCTTCCGCTGCGACTATGGATATAACATTTATCTGGGTACAAACTTTTACGCTAACTTCGATTGCGTGATGCTGGACGTCTGTCCTGTTCATATTGGCGACAACTGCATGCTCGCGCCAGGTGTGCATATTTACACGGCCACCCATCCTCTGGATGCGGAGGAGCGTAATAGCGGCGTGGAGTTTGGAAAACCCGTCACCATTGGTAATAATGTCTGGATTGGTGGCCGGGCGGTCATTAACCCTGGCGTCACTATCGGTGATAACGTGGTGGTCGCCTCCGGTGCCGTCGTGACGAAGGACGTCCCGGCAAACGTCGTCGTTGGCGGCAATCCGGCAAAAATCATCAAAACGCTGTGAGGTTCCGGGGAGTCAACTGTTATGGTCTTTTAGCGCCAGACTGTTACTTTTTTCAGCCTGATGGCTCCCCTAAAATTGGCAGACACCCTGTATTGTCAACTCTCATGAAGGCAAATAATGACCGAGATACAGCGCCTGCTTACCGCCACCATCGACGATCTTAACCTCCGCGAAAAGCGCGATAATCGCCCGCGCTTTAGCATTAGCTTTATTCGCAAACATCCTGGGCTGTTTGTCGCAATGTATGCCGCCTGGCTGGCGACGCTTATTGTGATGCTGAAGTCCGAAACGCTGGTGGACTCCGTCTGGCTGCTCGTTGTGCTGTTTGTCGTCTTTAACGCCTTTTTCTTTTTCGACGTGAATCCGCGCTACCGTTACGAAGATATCGACGTCCTCGATTTCCGGGTCTGCTATAACGGCGAATGGTACAACACGCGCTACGTGCCTGCGGATCTTATCGAGAGCATCATGCACTCGCCGGCTGTGGAAACCGAACAAAAAGAGAAGCTGCAGAAAATGGTCTCCACCAAAGGTCAACTCTCTTTCTATGACGTCTTTACCCTTTCCCGCCCTGCTGCTGCGTAATTAACGCCTGCAGGCGTCGGATCCCCGGCACAAACTGAGAAGCAGAGGTATTTCCGTAGCCTAAAACCAGACCGGTTTGCCCCTGCTTCGACTCCAGGTAATACCCGCTCAGTGCAGCGGGTGCCAGCTGAAACGCCCTCGCCTTCTCCACCAGCCCCCGGTCGTCAATACCGTCTATCGCCAGCGTCAGATGCATCCCGCCTTCGCCCGCCAAAATGCGGTGCGGCGTATGTAGCTCCGCGCCCAGCACCTCCCGCAGCTGGCGGTAACGCTTACGATAGAGCCGACGCATGGCGGCAAGATGACGGGCATAGTGACCTTCTTCAATGAACAGCGCCAGAGTACGCTGCTCAGCACGATGCCCACCGCGCAGCAGCGAGCCGATGGCCGGGCGCGCCGCTTTGTCCAGCGCTGGCGGCAGCACCATGAACCCCATTCTTAGCGACGGAAACAGCGTTTTACTGAACGTCCCGAGATAGACAACGGGCGCGTTAGCGACCATTCCCAGCATGGCCGGCACCGGCTCACCGGTATAGCGGAACTCGCTGTCGTAGTCGTCCTCAATAATCCACGCGTTATGCTGTCTGGCCAGCTCCAGCAACGCCAGGCGCCGCCGTGCACTGAGCACGCTCCCGTAGGGGAACTGGTGTGAAGGTGAGGTAAAAATCAGCGAGGGTGAAGGCGCATCCCCCCCTTCCCAGCACATCCCCTCCTCATCAACCGGTATTCCCGTCATTTTCAGGCCGGCTTTAACAAACGCGCTCTTTGCCCCGCTATAGCCGGGGTTTTCTACCCAGGCGACATCGCCTGGCTCACTCAACAGCATCGTGCACAGGTTAACGCCCTCAAGCGCCCCTTCCGTGATCACAATCTGGCTGGCGTCGCAGTCAATGCCGCGGGACAGAGCCAGGTGCCGGGCAATCGCAGCCCGCAGCGATGGCTCACCGGCCGGGTCGCCGTACCCTAACAGGGCATATCCCTCCTCCCGCATCACGCGATCGTACAATCGCCGCCACAGCGGCAGAGGAAAATAGTTGATGGCCGGCGTTCCAGGGGTAAACGCCAGAACCGGCGTGTCCCGGATCACCTGCGCTGGCAGCAGGCCGACCCGTCTGGCGAGCGTAATGGTAGGGTCCGGCAATGTCCGGGCGACAGCGCGGTGAGCGAGCTGTGCCACCCGCGTGCCCTGGCGGTTACGCTGCAAATACCCTTCAAGCGTGAGCTGGTCCAGCGCTGCATTAACGGTATTGCGGGAAAGGGAGAGCTGCTGAGCCAGCGTTCGCGAACCGGAAAGCTGGCTGCCGGAGCGAAGCCTTCCGCACAGTATGGCCTCCCGCAGAGCGAGATAGAGCGCGCGCTGGAGCGTCTCTTCCCCACGTTTTTTCAGGGCTGCATTGAGCAAGGTATAAAATTCATCACCCGGTATATTCATCTCACCTCCTCATGGCACCATCAAAACATAGCCTGGTGGTTCTTTTTTAGGAACCAGCAATTCACTAGTCTGAAGCTCTTTTCAACGTCACGGAAATTAAGATGAAGACATTCAATCAGTTCGGACAGCCAGTGGGCGACCCCCTTCACGACTGGCAACCTCGCCAGCATCCGTCCCGAGTGGTACTTCAGGGTCGCTATTGTCGACTTGAGCCGCTGCGCGTGGAGCATGCCGACGCGCTGTTCTCCGCGTATTCCCTGGCCGAAGATACCCGCAGCTGGACGTGGCTACTGCGCGAGCCCGATGCCACCGCTGAGGAATTTGCCGGATGGGTGGCGAGCGTGGGTGAGTTATCCGATCCCATTCACTTTACCGTTATCGATAACCAGACCCAATCTCCGGTCGGGACGCTGTCCCTGATGCGGATCGATCCCAAAAACGGCGTCGTGGAAGTGGGGCACGTTCACTTTTCTCCGCTGTTAAGCCGCACGCCCATGTCGACAGAAGCGCAATATCTGCTGATGCGGTATGCGTTCGATACCCTTGGCTACCGGCGCTATGAATGGAAGTGCAATAGCCTGAACGAGCCTTCCCGCAAAGCGGCACTGCGTCTGGGCTTTCAGTTTGAGGGGCGTTTTCGCCAGGCGCTGGTCATAAAGGGTCATAACCGGGATACCGACTGGTTTTCGATTCTCGACAAAGAGTGGCCGGCGCTGGCAAGCGCCTTTGAAAGCTGGCTTGCCACCGACAATTTTACTGCCGATGGCAAACAGAAAAGATCCCTGGAAAGCTGGCGAGAAACGCGCGTTTAGCGTCTTTTTTTACGTCCCTGAACCGCCTTAAAGCGCGGGTTGGATTTGCAAATCACGTATAAGCGTCCCTTGCGTTTGACTATCTGGCAATCCGGGTGACGCTGTTTTGCACTGCGCAATGAGTTAAGTACCTGCATGGTTAGCCCCGCTTCGCATTGAGAAAGCCGCCAAAACGCTTGCGGAAGCGCGCAGTGCTGCCATCCGTGGAGAACGTTTTCTGCTTACCGGTATAAAACGGGTGCGATTTTGACGAGACGTCGATGGTGATGTACGGATACGTTTCGCCGTCGAGTTCAATTTCGCGCTCGGTCTTAATGGTTGAGCCCACTTTAAAATATTCATTGGCGCTGGTGTCGTGGAAGACCACGGTACGATAAGCGGGATGGATATTTGGTTTCATCATAAACCCCTTATGTTTTGTTATAACATAACAAAATAATATCCAGGCTCGTCTGAAAAAACAACCCCTCTCACCTGCCGATATTTTTGGGTTTGCCTGAGATAAAATGATAGCCAGGCCAACCACGTGCTATAACTATATCATTTCGCGGTAAAATCTTTCTCTTCAGGCAGGGAACTCAGTGCCCAGGAACGGGTATACGAGGAAGGAAACGACAGCATGAAAACTCGACATCTGGTCAGTCTGGTGACTGGCGTACTTATCTTTTCCGTGCTGGTCCCCATTTGCCTTAGCATCTGGCTGGCCCATCGTCAGGCGGAAGATAAATTTGTCGATGCGCTGGATAACTATGCCTCACGCGTGCTGGTACGAACAGACAGGGTCGTGGAGCAGGCAAAAGAAGCGCTCAATCACCTGGAAGCCTTTGAGGGCGTGCCGTGTAGCCCTCTGCAGTTAAGAGAGATGCGCCGCGTCGCTTTCTCGTGGCGATATGTCCAGGAAGTGATTTATATCGATAACCTTAAACCGCTCTGCTCCTCCCTGGAGCAAACCAGCCACGCGGCCCCTTTCCCGCCGCCGATGCGCATTACTGAAGATGGCTACAGCGCATGGCTGACCACGCAAAACGATCTTGGGTTTAACCGCTACATGGCCGTGCTGGGAAAAGGTCATTATCTTGTCATGGTCGATCCAGCCTCACTGGTGGATGTGATCCCTTTCGGTGAGATAGCGATTGACGCCGCACTGGTAGGAAGTACAACCCACCGCATATTCGCCAGCAGCAATAAGCTCGATCCGCATATCCGTGACACGATCGAGGGTCATGAAGTGAGAAGCGTCCAGTACAACGGCTCAATGTACGTGATGAAGCCCGTTCCTGAGCTGGGATTTACCGTCGTTGCATGGGCGACGCTCAAGCCGCTGGCTGAAACCTGGCACCGGCAACTGCTGCTATGGCTGCCCTTTGGCATCCTGATGAGCCTGCTTGCCGCGCTCTTTGTCCTGCGGATCCTGCGCCGTATACAGTCGCCGCGCAATCGCCTGCTTGACGCCATTAACAGCCGCGATTTTGTGGTTCACTATCAGCCCATCGTGGCGCTGTGTAGCGGAAAAATTGTGGGCGCAGAGGCGCTGACGCGCTGGCCCCAGCCAGACGGAAGCAGCCTTTCACCTGACATCTTTGTTCCTCTTGCTGAGCAAACGGGGCTCATCTCGCAGCTAACGCAGTTAGTCATCGAAAAAGTATTTGAAGATATGGGCGGCTGGCTGCACCTTCACGACGATCAGCACATCTCCATCAACCTCGCGCCCGCCGATTTAACCTCCGGCACGCTGCCGGCTCTGCTGAGCCAGTTGCTGAATAAGTGGAAGGTCCATCCCAAACAGATCGCCCTTGAGTTAACCGAACGCGGCTTTGCCGATCCCCAGATTAGCGCACCGGCTATCGCCGCATTCCGTCGCGCGGGCCACCCTGTCTATATTGATGATTTTGGCACGGGCTATTCCAGCCTGAGCTATCTGCAAGATCTGGATGTCGACACGCTCAAAATTGATAAATCGTTCGTGGACGCGCTGGAGTATAAAAACGTGACGCCGCACATTATTGAAATGGCGAAGTCGCTGAAGCTGGCGATGGTAGCGGAGGGTGTCGAGACCGCAGGGCAGCTTGCCTGGCTGCACCGGCACGGCGTGCAGTATGGGCAGGGTTGGTACTACAGCAAAGCGCTGCCCAAAACGGAATTTATTCTTTGGGCCGAAAATAACCTCGAAACGCACTCTACTTAAGATAGGATTTGATCACCTGCAGCACTACGCCAAGATCGGCTTCACGCTGCGCTTCTTCAGGCTCTTTCACCACGTGATCGGTCAAATGCCCTTCGATCACCTGCATCATCATGCCGTTGACCGCCCCGCGGATCGCCGCCAGCTGCTGTAACACCTCGGCACATTCGTGATCGCTATTCAGCATTTTCTCCAGAGCGTTACTCTGCCCCTGAATTTTCTTCAGGCGAGTCAATAACATTTTCTTGTCGCGAACGGTATGTGACATCTCTGCATCCCCTCTCTTTTTGGCTTTGAAAGCATATCACGCTCTACTCCCCCTGAGTATTTTTCTACTGGGGGGTAGTATTAACCTACTGGGGGGGAGTAGTATCGGGGCACGCTTTCCACTCCGGAATTTCCCATGAACGATTTTGCTTCACTCCTGCAGCAGGGCAATGCCTGGCTGTTTGTCCCCAGCGCTATTCTGCTCGGTGCATTACATGGCCTGGAGCCGGGCCACTCAAAAACAATGATGGCCGCCTTTATTGTGGCTATCCGCGGCACGCTGAAACAGGCGGTACTGCTCGGTCTGGCGGCAACGCTTTCCCATACGGCGGTGGTGTGGATTATTGCCATGGCAGGATTGTGGTTTGGTCGGGGCTGGGATGCGCATACCTCAGAACCGTGGTTCCAGCTGATCTCTGGAGTGTTGATCGTCCTGATCGCCCTGTGGATGGCGTGGCGCACCTGGAAAGAGAGCCAGCCGCACAATCATCATCACGATCATGACCATGACCATGACCACCATCACGATCGTCATCACGACCACGACCACCATCACGACCACCTGCTGGATGAAGAGGAGTGGCAGGACGCCCACCAGCGCGCGCACGCGCAGGATATTAACCGGCGTTTCAACGGTCAAAACGTCACCACCGGACAGATCGCGATGTTTGGCCTGACCGGCGGGCTTATTCCCTGCCCGGCGTCCATCACCGTGCTGCTCATCTGCCTGCAGCTTAAGCATTTTGCCCTTGGCGCGACGCTGGTGTTCAGCTTCAGTATTGGTCTGGCGATTACCCTGGTCGCTTCCGGCGCGATTGCTGCCTTAAGCCTCAAACATGCGACAAAACGCTGGCCCGGATTTAGCGAATTTTCCCGCAAAGCGCCGTGGATCTCAGCGGCACTGATTATCATGGTAGGAATTTACATGAGCCTGCATGGCCTGAGCGGAATTCTGGCGTAAGCATGCGGCCACGCCGTGTGGCCGCATCTCAATGGTCAGTTAAGGCGCTGCTGCCAGCTGAAGGTATAACGAAGCTGGCGTTGCTGGAGGATAAATTCTGGCGAGACGCTGGGGCTCCAGGAGTCGTCGCCGCCCACGCCCATATGGAACGCATCGAGGCAGAGCCAACTTCCCGGCTCTTTCTTCAACAGATGATGATGGCTTGTCTCACGCAGCTGCTGCTGGCCGTAGCGGCTCACCGAGAAATGGAACGCGCCATTCAGCTGATGCGCACCCAGCACGAGTTCCCGAGTATCGCAGCGCAAACCATTTTCCGTCGGGAAGATATACGGCGTATGCATGGCCTCCAGAGGTAATGTCCAGCGCCCCTGCTCTGCCGCCAGCTTTCTGTCAGGATAGTTTTCATGCGGCCCCAGCCCCAGCCAGTGAACGTCTTCCGGCGTTTCGGCAAGATGAACGCTCAGGCCTACGCGCGCGGGTTCCGGAATATCAGACGCAACATCAACCTGAATATCACCGTGCAGCCTCCCCTGGTCGTCCACCCGCCAGGTTTTGCGGCTCAGGAACAGCGCTTTACCGTGATACTCCCCGACGTGCAGGGTAGTCACCACCACCTCGCCCGCATGCTGCTCTGCCTCACAGTGCAGAACGCGCGAGGTGTAATCGTACATGCCCGCCGCTTTCCAGCGCTCAACCCACGCGTTCGGATCGATCTTCGTCGCTTCACTCACGCCAATGTCGTTGTCCAGCGGTGCGCGGCTCACGTTATCCGTCACCGGTGCGAGCAGCGTTTCCCCCCCCTCGCGCCACCATTGCGTAAGGTTGCCCGTGGTGAGATCGAACTGCCAGCGCTGTTGACGATGCGCGATCTCCAGCATGCGCTCGTTTTGCGTCAAAACCGGCGGCTCGCCCGCAGGCGCTGGCGGCGCAATAAAGAGCGGAGCCGGAAGCGGCCACTGCTCCCACGCGCAGCGATGGTTAGCCGGTGACCACGGCGTTGCCCGCAGCTGGCGGACTTCAACGTTCAGCCAGACTTCTCCCGGTTCGGCCGTCATCTCTGGCAGGGCAATCTCCAGGCGCTGAGTGCCTTCCGGCGCCATCGCGAGCGTCACCTCGCCTGAGGCCAGCGTTTCCCCGTCGCGGGCAACCGTCCATCTCAGCACTTCGTTATCGGTGCGGCGGAACAGGTAGCCGCTTTGTACCTCTATCACCAGCGGAGACGTGCTCACCCGGGTAAAGGTAAAAAACTGCTGCGCGCGTTGCGCTTCGTACAGCGCCGGGTGCGGCGTGCGATCGGGAAAGACCAGGCCATTGAGGCAGAACTGCCGATCGTTCGGTTTGTCGCCAAAGTCCCCGCCGTAGGCCCAGAACGCGTTGCCGTTTTCGTCTTTCTTCGTCAACGCCTGATCGACCCAGTCCCAGACAAACCCTCCCTGCAGACGAGGATGGCTGCGAAACGCCTGCCAGTATTTCGCGAACCCACCGAAGCTGTTACCCATCGCGTGGGCGTATTCGCAGAGGATCAGCGGACGCGTTTCGTCCGGCATGCCGATCCACTTTTTGATTGACCATTTCGGCACCGCCGGGAAGGGCTGATCCCGATCGACCCGGGCGTACATCGGGCAGACGATGTCGGTCGCCGCCGTATTTGCCCCTCCGCCTTCGTATTGCACCGGGCGCGTCGGATCGGTGGACTTCACCCAGCGGTACAATGCATCGTGGTTAGCGCCGTGGCCAGACTCATTGCCCAGCGACCAGATGATAATTGAGGGATGATTACGATCGCGCTGCACCATGCGGGTCACGCGCTCGCTCATGGCGGGCAGCCAGCGCGGATCGTCAGCAAGGCGGCTCATCGGCACCATGCCGTGGGTTTCGATATTGGCCTCGTCAACGACGTACAGCCCGTAGCGATCGCAAAGCCGGTACCACAGCGGATGGTTCGGGTAGTGCGAGCAGCGCACGGCGTTGAAGTTGTGCTGCTTCATGATTTCGATATCGCGACGCATTGTCGCTTCGTCCATCACCTGGCCGTTTTCCGGATGATGCTCGTGCCGGTTAACCCCGCGGATCAGCAGCGGTTTACCGTTAAGCTTCAGCAGGCCGTTGCTGATTTCAACCCGGCGGAAGCCCACGTCGCACGCCTCAATCTCCAGCACTTCCCCCTGCGGGTTAACCAGCGCAATCGTCAGGCGATACAGCTCCGGCGTTTCCGCACTCCAGAGCGCAGGGGCCTCAACGGGGATCGTTACCGTTAAGCGCTCGGCCCAGCTGCCGCGTTCGTCAACAATGGCCGACCCCGGACGCCGGGATACGCTGGCGCATTTCTCCCCTTTGCGCCACAGGGTAAAGGCCACTTCACACGCTGAAAATTGCGCTCCCTGCAGGGAGACGTCAACCTTCAGCGCCGCGCGGTCCAGCTCCGTATTCAGGTCTGTCACGACGTGATAATCGGCAATCTGCGTCTCGGGTTTATGCAGCAGCGTCACATCGCGGAAAATGCCGCTCATGCGCCACATGTCCTGATCTTCCAGATAACTGCCGTCGCTCCAGCGCAATACCATGACCGCCAGGCGGTTCTGCCCGGGGCGCAATGCCGACGAGAGGTCAAATTCGGCGGGCAGCCGACTGTCCTGGGAATAGCCTATCCACTCTCCATTGCACCACAGGTGAAACGCCGAGTTCACGCCGTCAAAGATAATGCGGGTTTGCCCGCCCTGTAACCAGGCGTCCTCCACCTCAAATGTGAGCGAGTAACAGCCGGTAGGGTTTTCTTGCGGCACAAAAGGCGGGTTAACGGGTATGGGATAGGTCACATTGGTGTAGATGGGCGTATCGAACCCCTGCATCTGCCAGTTAGACGGCACGGGCATTGCAACGGCATCGGCGCAATCTTCGGCTACCCATGCCTGAGGAACCTGCTCGGGTGCCGCAAAAAAACTGAATCGCCACACCCCGTTAAGACTATGCCTGCTGGCGGATCCGGCGTCGTCCCGGGCGGATTGTTCATTACGCCAGCTGTGTAACGGCGCGTGTGCGGCCAGGCGGTTCCATTGGGTAACTCCCGGATTTTCCCAGTCTCGTCGGGCCAGAATGGCGCTGAGGGTCAGCGATCGGGTGTTGGACATATTAACCTCTTTGCGAAGCGCTCACAATTTTGGTTAACATGCCCTGGCGATCGGCGACGGTAAAGCGTTCGATCGCGGGGGAGCGAGTCAGATCACAAAAGTCCTATTTGCGGGCAAGCTGCTCGGCCATCAGCGCCAGGCTTCTGAGCTGCTGCGCCAGCTCCTCTTGTTCGGCCTGCCGGGGTGAATGGCGCGCGCTGGAATGACGGGTAACCAGCGTAACCGGCAGCTGATCCTGCCTGCACGCTTCGCCCCCGGTGGGCGCCAGCAGCCACTCCACGCTGCGTTCGCCCGCGTAGCGAAAGGCCTGACGAATGGTCGTCAGCGGCGGGGAGAACCAGGCGCTGTCAGCCGTATCGTCGAACCCGACCACGGAAATCTGGCCCGGAACCGCTATCCCTTTTTCCGCACAGGCGCGCATCACCCCAAGCGCCATTTGATCGTTCGCCACCAGAATCGCATCCGGTAATACAGCCCCAGACAGCAGCAGATGCCCCTTCTCATATCCGCAGGCTGCGCTCCAGTCACCGAAGGCAACCGCAGCGGCGTCAAGACCTGCGCGTGCCAGGGCGGCTTTCCAACCCGCCAGACGCGCCCGCGCAGAAACCGAGCTTTCCGGCCCGCTCAGCAGGGCAATGCGCTGATGCCCCAGCGAAAGCAGATGCTCAACGCCCAGACGCGCGCCCTGTTCTGCGTTAAACACCAGGCTGTTTACCTGCGCTAAAGGCGATACATCAAGGAACAGCACCGGAACAGGCGACGCCAGCGCCCTGAGCTGTTCGGCATGTTCATCGTCAAGCGGAACATTCACCAGCAGGGCCTCCACGCGCTGCGCCAGCAGCGCCTGAAGCGCGGCCTGACACTGCTGCGGCTGCTCCACCATGGAAATGAGGACGCTCGCCCCCTTTTCGGCGGCACGGGATTTTACCGCTGAGACAATTTGCGAAGGCGCGTGCAGAGCCAGATCGGTGGTGATGAGCCCCAGCGTTCTGGTGCGTTTGCCCGCCAGCTGCTGCGCGCGAAGGTTAGGAACGTAGTGCAGCTCCGCCATCGCCTGCTGCACCTTTTCCCGCGTGCGGGCAGACACATGTTCCGCGTCGTTAATGACGCGGGAGACGGTCTGATAAGAAACCCCCGCAAGGAGGGCGACATCATAGAGAGTGATAGCTTTCATGCATTCTGGCATCGCGTGTTTGGGAGTTCCTATTCTGGCACAGCGACGCCGTTAAAGCATGTGAGCGCTTCGCAAAATTAAACAACCCGCTCTGGCTGAGGAATTTCCGCAATGCGCGGCTTCTGGCGGAACCAGGGCAGACAGAGCTGGATAAGCGGGCCAATGGTCAGGGCATACAATACGGTTCCCACCCCAAACGTGCCGCCAAGTACGCACCCAATCAGCAAGACGGACACCTCAATTGAGGTACGCACGCTGCGAATGGACCATCCCAGTCGGGCATGAATGCCGGTCATCAGGCCGTCGCGCGGACCAGGCCCGAAACCGGCACCGATGTACATGCTGGTTGCAATCGCGTTCATCACGATGCCCCCGACCAACAGCGTGATGCGAAGGGGCAAGGAACTCAGTTCAGGGATAAAGGCCATGCTGGCGTCCGCCGCCAGACCGATACAAATCACATTGCTGATCGTGCCCAGCCCCGGCATCTGACGCAGTGGGATCCACAGCAGCAGTACCGCAGCGCCGACTAAAATGATCACCGTCCCGATGCTCATCCCCAGCTGCATCCCTACCCCAAGATGAAACACATCCCACGGATCGACGCCCAAATCGGAACGAATAAACATCGCGGTGGAAAGGCCATACAGCCCTAAACCGACATAAAGTTGTAGCAGACGACGCACCATTTTTATCTTCTCCTGTGAACCAGGCTTTCATCCTGACCTAAAATGGCACTATGATTAATGTCCAGTTTTCAAATAGTGGACTGCATATGTCATCACGCCGCTTCGGAAGCCAGTCTCTGATACGCCTTTTAGGCCACTGGCAGCAAACCTCGTCCCGCACTCCGCTCTGGCGTCAGCTGGCCGATGCATTGCGTCTGTTAATCCTTGATGGTCGGCTGGCGCTCAATACGCGGCTGCCGGGCGAGCGTGAGCTGGCCTCTGCGCTGGACGTAAGCCGAACCACCGTCAGCAGCGCCCTCGCCCATCTGCGTGAGGAGGGTTACCTGGAAAGCCGTCACGGCAGCGGGTCGCGCGTGATCCTCCCGGACACGCGCGCCGTGCCCACCCTTTCAGCGGCGAGTGCCGCACTGGACCTCTCCACAGCCGCACTGAATGCCGGGCCGGAGATCCACCAGGCGTATACCCATGCGCTCACGGCCATTACGCAGCACCTTTCGCTGACGGGCTACGATCAGCTTGGGCTGCCGGCGCTGCGGGAGGCCATCGCTGCGCGCTATACCGCGCGCGGTCTACCCACCCGCGCGGAGGAAGTGATGGTGGTTAATGGCGCCGTCAGCGGCTTTGCGCTGGTGCTGCGGATGATGACCGGGCCGGGGGATCGCGTCGTGGTTGACCATCCCACCTACCCGCTGGCGATTGCCGCCATTCAGGGGGCGCAGTGTCGGCCCGTGGGTGTGTCGCTGCCGGAGACCGGCTGGGATACGGACGGCTTCGCGGCAATGCTTGCCCAGACCGCGCCGCGGCTGGCGTATCTGATGCCAGATTTTCATAACCCAACCGGGCGATGCATGGATATCGCGACCCGTCAGGCCATCACCGATATTGCTGCGCAAACCCGTACGGCGCTGGTGGTGGATGAGACGATGGTGGATCTCTGGTTTGACTCGCCTCCCCCGCCGCCGCTGGCCTCCTTTAACCCGCAGGCCACCGTCATTACGTTAGGATCTGCGGGAAAAAGTTTCTGGGGTGGGCTGCGTCTCGGCTGGATCCGCGCCTCCTCGCGTACTATCGCCACGCTCGCCCAGACGCGAGACACCCTGGATTTAGGGTCTCCGCTGCTGGAACAGCTGGCGATGCTGTGGCTTATGAACAACAGCGAGACGTTTCTGCCCGCACGCCGGAAGATGCTGGCGGAACGACGCGATCGATGCGGTGAACTGTTGCGCGAACATTTTCCGGAGTGGACGTTCCATGAAGCGGAGGGCGGGCTCTCTTACTGGATAGAACTCCCGGGCATGCTGGCGACTCAGCTTGCCGCGCGGGCTGAAATTCTGGGGATTAATCTGGGGACCGGGACGCGCTTTGGTTTATCTGGCGCGTTTGACCGCTATTTACGGATGCCCTTCTCGCTCGAACCGACAGAGCTTGAGCAGGCGCTGCTGAGGATCAAACCGCTATGGCTTGCTTTGAATAAAAACGTGCCATCGGTAAAACGCAGCGTGATTTAATATTGAAAAGTTTGAAGCCGATCATAAAAAATAAAAACTGCTGACTGTCACGGAGGCAGTCAGCAGTTTTCACCGTTCAGAAGTTAATGCTGAGCAGGAATAGGAAAACCTTTTAGTGAAATAACAAAGTTTTCACCATCTTTCTTTATTTTTGCGCCGGTATCACACCAGTCAGACGCAATACGAAAGAACTCATCACTTCCGACATTCCAGCCAAGACGTACATGCTTCACGTAGCCAGAACGCAACAGATCGCAGGCTTCTTTGTAGTCGCTGGCAGTTGACAGTTGTTGTTTCATTTTCTCTTCTTCAGAAGTTTACGTAGAGCTTTGATTTCTTTAGGAGTAAAAGGAGAAACGCTCTCTTCTTCCGTATGCTGATTATCAATATCCTCTTCCGATACTCCCGCCTCTTCTACTGCTTCAAACGCCAGCAGCAGCAGTTTCTCTGTCGTCACGCTTAAATTCTCGTTATTGTCTTCCGCATAGTGGCGAAGTCTTTCTTTTAGCGCGTCATCGATCTTAACGTTTAATACCGCTGTAGCCATGTTTGTCACTTCCCTTCGGAATAAGTACTTTATTTAATACACGAAGTTAACAATGTTATCCAGATATATATTTTTTTGAATTATGGTAGAAAATAGACATCCGAATATAAAATGCCAGTCTATTATTACAGGTTTATGACAGTAATATTTCAAAGCAATGAAATATATATTACACGATATAAGCTTAATCTTATTGTGGAATAACGCTAAAGGAAGGGTCAAAAACAGGGAAGAAGGTATGAGTCCAGAAATGGGTGGGGGCCCTGCCAGCTACATCCCGGCACACACGTCGTCTGCCCTGGCTGCTTCCTTCCGGACCTGACCTGGTGAACAGAGTAGCGTTGCGGGAGAACCAACAGAGCCCCCATTGAGAGCGTTGATAACCAACGCGCTGGCGCATTATCCCTATGCTAACGCCCAATTGCAAGCTGCCAGGAACCGGATGCTGGTTTCTTGCGCAAACAGGCGCAGCAATCATCACGATCTTCGTTTACCATGGCTCTCCAGAACATCCCCACAGGTGAAGGTATGGACGAGCACGACTCCTTTCCACAGCGCGTATGGCAAATCGTGGCTTCAATCCCTGAAGGCTATGTCACCACCTATGGTGAAGTCGCACGCCTGGCCGGTTCTCCGCGCGCGGCGCGACAGGTCGGCGGCGTTTTGAAACGGCTACCGGAAGGAAGCACGTTACCCTGGCATCGGGTGGTGAATCGACATGGCGCCATCTCGCTCACCGGACCGGATCTCCAGCGTCAGCGACAGGCGTTACTTTCAGAAGGGGTGCAGGTGTCGGGGTCGGGTCAGATCGATTTGCAGAAGTACCGCTGGGTGTATTGATCCCCCTCTCCCGGAGGAGAGGGGAAACACAATCATTACATCTGAGTCGGTGGGGTTGGCAGGGACGGCTGATTGGTCTGCGGCGCGACCGGCACTTCGGTCTGCTGCACAGGCACAAGGTTCAGGTCGACTTTTGTTCCACCGTTGTTGATCGCTTCCTGGACCGTATCGGTGATAAACACCAGCTTACCGTTGATCGTTACCGCTGCACTCAGCAGGATACGGGCATTAGGCTGCACGTCCGATGGGTTATACGGTAATACGAAGCTAAACGGCGCCTGCTTACCTTCAGTACGGACGGCGCGCTGGGCCACAACCTTCGATGGCGCGTCGGCCAGGGAAGCATCAGACAGCGTCACCGTTAATACCGCATCCGGCGGTAACGCGACTTTCTGTTTAATCCAGATGGTACCGGAAACGTTAGGCTGCTGAATGGATTGCTGTGAAAGGGTATTAATCCCGTTCGGATCGGCTGCTGGTACAGGCACCTGGGCGCTCTTACCGGCACAGGCGGACAACGCCACCGCAATAGCTACACCACTTAGCATGGGCACGAGTTTCATTGAAGTCTCCTTATCATCAATGCACCAGCGGGATCGATCCCATCCGATGTCGTTTCAATCACATAACGTATACAAGTGTGGCACAAATCACTGATTAATGCCTGAAATCGTCCCGATATTCAGATTATTCTACCCATCGGACCACTTTCATTTCTGCGTTATACTCTGCCTATCTTTCGCTACGGCGTTTATTGAGGACAACTATGAGTCAGGCACTGAACAATCTGCTGACATTATTGAATCTGGAAAAAATTGAGGAAGGACTCTTTCGCGGACAGAGCGAAGATTTAGGCTTACGCCAGGTCTTCGGCGGGCAAGTCGTTGGACAAGCGCTGTACGCAGCAAAGGAGACTGTCCCGGCAGACCGTCTGGTGCACTCATTCCACAGCTACTTCTTACGCCCCGGCGACAGCGCAAAACCGATAGTCTATGACGTTGAAGTCCTGAGAGATGGCAACAGCTTCAGCGCGCGCCGCGTCGCGGCTATCCAGAACGGTAAGCCGATCTTTTACATGACGGCCTCTTTCCAGGCTCCAGAACCCGGCTACGAGCACCAGAAAGTGATGCCCCCGGCGCCGTCGCCAGACGAGCTCAAATCAGAGACCGATATCGCCCGTGCGCTGGCGCATCTGCTTCCGCCACAGGTCAAAGAGAAGTTTCTCTGCGATAAGCCGCTTGAGATCCGCCCCGTCGAGTTCCACAACCCGATGAAAGGCCACACCGCGGAACCGAAGCGCCAGGTCTGGATCCGGGCTAACGGTACGGTGTCTGAGGACTTCCACGTGCATCAGTATCTGCTGGGCTATGCGTCAGATTTCAACTTCCTGCCGGTGGCGCTGCAGCCGCACGGCGTCGGGTTTCTCGAAAAAGGGATGCAGGTCGCGACGATCGACCACTCCATGTGGTTCCACCGTCCGTTCAACATGAACGAGTGGCTACTCTACAGCGTGGAGAGTACGTCGGCATCAAGCGCTCGCGGCTTTGTGCGTGGAGAGTTTTATACGCAGGATGGCGTGCTGGTCGCCTCGACGGTGCAGGAAGGGGTGATGCGTAATAGAGGTTGATGTTGCCCTCACCCTGGCCCTCTCCCACGGGGAGAGGGTATACACACTAAAAACGGCAACCGAAGTTGCCGTTTTGCTTTTACCTTGTGCGGCCTGATGCCCTCACCCTGACCCTCTCCCACGGGGAGAGGGAACAAACACTAAAAACGGCAACCGAAGTTGCCGTTTTGCTTTTACCTTAGGCGTTATACGCATTCTCGCCGTGGCTGTTGACGTCCAGACCTTCGCGTTCCTGCTCTTCCGGTACGCGCAGCCCAACCGTCATGTCCGCCAGTTTGTAGCCAATGAAAGCGACAACGGCAGACCACACCACGGTGACAGCAATACTTTCCAGCTGCACCAGCACCTGATGGGCCATGGTGACGCCTTCTGCGTAGCCCACGCCACCCAGCGATTTCGCTGCGAAGATACCGGTCATGATACAGCCGACAATGCCGCACACGCCGTGCACGCCAAACACATCGCAAGGGTCATCAACGCGCAGAATACGCTTCAGCGCCGTCACGCCCCACAGCCCCGCCAGACCCGACACCAGGCCGACCAGCAGCGCGCCACCCACACCAACATAACCACACGCTGGAGTGATACCGACCAGACCGGCAATCGCCCCCGAACAGGCACCCAGCAGAGAAGGTTTACCGCGCACCGCCCACTCGCCAAAGACCCAGGAGAGGATTGCACCCGCCGTGGCCACAACGGTGTTCACGAAGGCCAGCGCGGCGATTTCGTTCGCGGCACTTGCTGAGCCGGCGTTGAAGCCAAACCAGCCAAAGTAGAGGATCGCGGTACCGGTAAAGACCATCGGCAGGTTGTGCGGTTTGAATGCTTCTTTACCGAAGCCCACGCGTTTGCCAATCAGGTATGCGCCAACCAGGCCCGCTACCGCGGCGTTGATGTGCACAACGGTACCGCCCGCGAAGTCCAGCGCGCCGTGCGTTGCCAGCAGACCGCCACCCCAGACCATATGCGCAATCGGCACATAGGAGAGCGTCAGCCAGACCACCACGAAAATCAGGACCGCTGAGAAACGAATACGTTCGGCGAGCGCGCCCACAATCAGCCCGACGGTAATACAGGCGAACGAGCCCTGGAAAGCAACGTGAATATACTGGTAGAAACTGCCCATTAGCGCGGTCAGCTCAATATTTTTCAGCATCACCCAGTCGAAGTTACCAAAGAACGCGTTGCCGGTACCGAAAGCCAGCGAGTAACCGTAAACCACCCACAGCACGCAGACCAGCGCGAACGTTACGGCAACCTGCGTCAGCATGGAGAGAACGTTTTTGCCACGGATCAGACCGCCGTAGAACAGCGCAATGCCCGGAATGGACATGAACAGCACCAGCGCGGTGCTGATCATCATAAAGGCGTTATCGGCTTTGTCTGCCACCGCAGGTGCAGCAGCCAGCGCCAGGCCCGGCAGCAGCGCCAGCGAACCCAGACCCGTTTTAAGTGTTGCTATCTTCATTTTCTCGATCCCTATCACTGTGTGCCAGGCGTTAATTACAGTGCCGCTTCGTCAGATTCGCCGGTACGGATGCGAATGACGCGCTGCAGTTCGGCAACGAAAATTTTGCCGTCGCCAATTTTGCCGGTGTAGGCCGCTTTGCTAATGACATCAATGACTTCATCAAGCTGATCGTCAGCAATCGCGACATCAATTTTTACTTTTGGCAGAAAGTTAACGCTGTATTCCGCCCCGCGATAAAGCTCGGCATGACCCTTCTGACGACCAAAGCCTTTCACTTCGGTGACAGTCAGTCCCTGAATACCCATTGAAGAGAGCGCTTCACGCACGTCTTCGAGTTTGAATGGTTTGATTACAACCGTAACCAGCTTCATAGATCCCCTCCAGTCAGAATTCGGTAATGGCCGCAGCTAACGTAGAAGGTATTGCAAGGGGTGTGCCAGAAATGAAAACCAGAGGGAATAGCGGTGCGATGAGCGTTACGCGCGCCTGCTAAACGCACCGGTGAAAAAAAACGCACCATGCCGGTGCAGGGTGCGTTTCAGTTTTGCACCAACAGGAATGACTGTTAGCGCGTCGCCTCATTTTAGTGCATCAGGCGCTAAGCGACTCTTCATCGCGCACGCTGGCCGCCAGCTCTTCGCCCGCCAGCTGCAGCTGATACATCTGCCAGTAGCGCCCTTTTGCTTCCAGCAGTTCGCGGTGCGTACCGCGCTCAACGGCCTGTCCGCGATGCAGCACCAGAATGGTGTCCGCGTCAACGATGGTCGAAAGTCGGTGAGCAATCACCACCAGCGTCGTATGGTCGCGGACGGCGGCCAGCGCCTGCTGGATGGCCTGCTCGGTGCCGGAGTCAATGCTGGCCGTGGCTTCATCCAGAATCAGTATCTGCGGCGTTTCAATGAGCACCCGCGCCAGCGCCAGGAGCTGCTTTTGTCCTACGGAGAGATTGTTCCCCTGCTCGCCGAGTTTCGTATTGATCCCGTCGCTAAACCCGCGCGCCAGGGCTGCCAGCTGCACTTTCTCCAGCACCTCCCAGACCTGCTCCTGAGAGTAGTCTCGCCCCAGGGTCACGTTGGCGTAGAAGGTATCGGCCAGCACGACCGGATCCTGCTGCACCATCGCAACGCCTTTGCGTAACACACCGTGGCTGAGAGCCGCGAGCGGGCGTCCGTCGAGACGGATTTCCCCCCGGCTGACCGGGTAATACCCCATTAACAGGCTGGCGAGCGTGCTCTTACCGCTGCCGGTATGCCCCACCAGCGCCACGAACCCGCGTGAAGGAACATCAAGCGTGATGTCCTGCAGCACCAGCTGGTCGTCGCGATAGGCAAAGGAGACGTTATCAAAGGCAATGGCCCCGCTTTGCAGAGGACGCTCGTCGTCGCCGTAGGTCTGACGCGGCCTGTCCATCAGCTCGAAAACGCGCTCCCCTGCCACCACGGCCTGCTGAAGCATCGACTGCTGTGTCGTCAGCTCAATCAGGGGTTCGTTAAGGCGGCCAAGGTAGCTGATGAAGGCGTATAAAACGCCAACCTCAATGGTTCCTCGTGTGGTCAGGCCAAAGAGCATCAGCAGCCCGCAAAGCACCAGCGCGGAGAAGAGGCTCAGCAGCGGGCGTAACAGGAACCCATCAAGCCGCAGGGTCTGCATGCGCGCCATATAGTGCGAACGGCTGGCTTCGCCCATCCGCTCGCCAAAACGCGCCTGCTGGCGGAACTGCTGGATGACGCTCATGCCGTTGATCACTTCGTTGAAGCCATCATTGATGTCGGCCAGGTAGGTGCGCACACGACGGACAATCGGCGTGCTGTAGCGTTGATAGATAACCATCACGATCAGCACCGCCGGGAAGATAGTGATTGCCACCAGCGCCATGCGCCAGTCGAGGCTGAACATTGCCACCAGCATCGCGCCAATCAGCGCTGCGCTGCGCAACACGGTTGCCACCACGGTGACGTACAGATCGCGGATCACCTCCGTATCGTTGGTCACCCGCGAAATCACCTGCCCGACCGGCTGAGTATCAAACTCGCTGAGCGGCTGGCGAAGCGCGGCGTCCATCACGTCCGTACGCAGCTGCTGTACAACGCCCACGGCTGCACGGTTGAACAGCAGAGACTGGGCATAGTGCAGCCCTGCCGCAGTCAGCTGTAACCCAACGTAGGCCACGCCTAAGCCCGCCACCAGCCCCAGCGGCAGGTAGCTTTTAGCGACCATATTGTCGATGAAGTAGCTGATGAGCAGCGGGCCGCTCACCTCGGCAATCGCCGCAATCCAGAGTAAAAGCACGGCCACGGAGAGCGGTTTACGCCACGGCGAGCCGTAGGCCAGCAGACGCTTAAGCGTCGGCCACATCGTTCCGAGCTTACGCATGGGTGGCCTCCTCTGCGTGTTCCGGCGCATCGTCCAGCGCCGCTTCAAGCTGCTGATAGCGATACATATCGCGATACCAACCCGGCTGCTCCGCAAGCGTTTCATGCTGCCCGCGCTGGGCAACGTGCCCGTGCTGCAATACCAGTATTTCGCTGGCTTCGGTAAGCGCTGACAAACGATGGGCGCTGATAATCACCGTGCGTCCGTCGCCCCACTGGCGCAGGTTATGCAGGATCTGGTGCTCGGTACGGCCATCCACGGCGGAAAGCGCATCGTCCAGGATCAGGATTTCCGCATTGAGCAATAGCGCGCGGGCAATGGAGATACGCTGTTTTTGCCCGCCGGACAGCATGACGCCCCGCTCCCCGACTTCCGTATCGTAGCCCTGCGGCAGACGCAAAATATCATCATGTACGCTGGCTAACCGCGCCACATGCTCTATCTCTTCCTGCGTTGCCGACGGACGTCCGAGGGCAATGTTGTTCGCCACGGTGTCCGAAAAGAGAAACGGCGTCTGGCTCACCACCGCCAGACGGCCTCGCCACTCATCCAGCACCAGCCGGGTCAGGGGAATATCATGGAAGCGAATATCACCCTGCGTGACGTCAAAGTGGCGCTGGAGCAAAGAGAGCACGGTACTTTTGCCGGCGCCCGTCGGGCCGCAGATGCCGAGCATCTGGCCTGGCTGAAGCGTAAAGCTAACGTTCTCCAGTACCGGATGTTCCGTTTGCGGATAGACAAACTGACGGACGTCGACTTTCATGACGCCGCGCCCTTCCGGTACCGCTTCGCTCCCGTCATTGACCACTGGCGCTTCGGCCAGCATGGCGCGAATGCGGCTATAGGCGGCGCTGCCGCGCTCCACGATGTTAAACATCCAGGCCAGCGCCAGCATCGGCCAGATCATGAGCCCCAGATACATCGCAAAGCTGGTCAGTTGCCCTAGGGTCAACGCGCCCTGCACCACCATCCAGCTTCCGCCGCCAATCGCCAGCAGGTTTGCCATGCCAATCGCGATATAAATCGTCGGGTCAAAACGGGCGTCAATACGCGCGACGCGCATGTTCTTCGCTCCCGTGTCCGCGGCATCGGCCGCAAACAGAGCGGATTGTCGGTCTTCCAGGCCAAACGCTTTAATCATACGGATGCTGGTCATGCTCTCCTGCGTGCGGTCGTTCAGGGAAGAAAACGCCGCCTGGGCAAGCTTAAAGCGTTCGTGCAGCTGTTCGCCGTAGCGATTGATCGCCAGCGCCATCAGCGGCATCGGCAGCAGGGCAAGCAGGGTCAACTGCCAGCTGATCTGCGTGGACATGACGATCAGCACCGCGCAGCCCATCACCAGCGAGTCCACCAGCGTCAGCACCCCTTCCCCGGCGGCAAAGACCACGCGATCGACGTCGTTAGTGGCGCGCGCGATAAGATCACCGGTGCGATGGCGCAGATAAAATTCGGGATGCTGCCGGCTCAGCTGGCGGTAAAAATCCTCACGCAGCTCAACGGCCAACTGATAGGACGCGCCAAACAGCAGCACGCGCCAAACGTAGCGCAGCAGATAAACAATGACGGCCGTCAGCACCAGCGTGCCAACCCACATCAACACCCGTGCGGTGGTGTAATGCTGTTCGGTGACGCCATCCACGACGTATCCCACCACTTTCGGCGGGATCAGCTGCAAAATGGCAATGATAATAAGCAGGAATACGGCGCCGAGATAGCGTTGCCACTCCCGACGAAAGTACCAGCTTAATTGGGCAAATAATCGCACGCGGTTTGTTCCTGAAGGTATTTTACGAAGTTATTCAATAGGTAACGCTGTGGTGTATTTAATCTGTTCCATGGCGAAGCTTGAAGTTACGTCCGATAACCCCGGTACGCTGTTCACCAGTCGCTTGTAGAAATCATCATAGCGCTTCATGTCTGCGACCTGAACGCGCATCAGGTAATCGTACTCGCCGGCCATACGCCAGAAGCCGAGCACCTCTGGCATTTCGGACACCTGCGTGACAAAGCGGCTATACCACTCGCTGCTGTGATGCTGAGTTTTTATCAGGACAAACGCCGTTAATCCAAGCCCCAGTTTTTCGGGATCCAATAACGCGACGCGTCCCAGCAGAATACCGTCATCCTCAAGCTTCTTGAGGCGCTTCCAGCACGGCGTGGTGGTCAGATTAACGGCATCTGCCAGCGCCTGCAAAGAGAGGGTACAGTCACTTTGCAATAATGAAAGGAGCTTGCGGTCAATTTTATCTAGCATACCCACCTCACAGAGAAAATTTTTCTCCCTTCATTCTATTTTAAAGGCCAGATAGCAACAATTTTTTCTGTGCTTTTCGCTATCCTAGGCACAAAATGACAAACGGATAACTACGATGAATAGCACTTGGGTTAAACATGCGATCAGCGAAATCAATGCCGACTATCAGCGCTCGGCAGATACGCACCTGATTCGCCTTTCCCTGCCGGGATTTGACGGTATTCAGCTCTATCTGAAAGATGAAAGCACCCATCCTACCGGCAGCCTGAAGCATCGTCTGGCGCGCTCACTGTTTTTATACGGTTTATGTAACGGCTGGATTAAAGAAGGCACCACTATCATTGAATCCTCATCCGGTTCAACGGCGGTGTCCGAAGCCTATTTTGCTCGCCTGCTGGGCCTGCCGTTTATCGCGGTGATGCCTTCCTGCACTGCCAGACGCAAAATCGAACAGATCGAATTTTATGGCGGTCGCTGCCACTTTGTGGAAAGCGCCTGCGAAATCTACGCCGCTTCCGAAATGCTGGCCCGCGAGCTCAACGGCCACTATATGGACCAGTTTACCTTCGCCGAGCGCGCGACGGACTGGCGCGGCAATAACAACATTGCCGACAGTATCTTCCGCCAGATGACCCACGAGCCGCACCCGGTTCCGTCGTACATTGTGATGAGCGCCGGGACGGGCGGCACGTCAGCCACTATTGGACGTTACATTCGCTGCCAGGGCTATGATACCCAGCTGATGGTGGTTGATCCGCAGAACTCCGTGTTCCTCGACTACTGGCAAAACCGCGATGCCGGCCTGCGCAGCCCGGTGGGCAGCAAAATTGAAGGGATTGGCCGCCCGCGCGTGGAACCGTCGTTCATCCCGGACGTAGTGGATGAGATGATGCGCGTGCCGGATGCCGCAAGCGTGGCAACGGCGCACTGGCTGGAAACGCAGCTGGGCCGCAAAGTCGGCGCGTCGACGGGCACAAATATGTGGGGCGCACTGCAGCTTGCCGCACGCATGCGCGAAGAGGGCCGCACCGGCTCTATCGTCACCCTGCTGTGCGACAGCGGCGAGCGCTACCTGGAAACCTACTATAATGCGGAGTGGGTGCAGGCCAACATCGGCGATATCGCCCCGTGGAAAGCCCGGATTGCAGAGCTGCTGAAATAAAAAAAGCCAGACCGAGGTCTGGCTTGCTGGAAGGGTCTCACTATTCGGGGGAATATGGGAGGTTGTTGTTGTCCAGCCAATGCGTCAAAAAATGAGACACCGCTTCGTTACCGCAGTGCCCAATAACCGGCAGATGGGGAAGTTCTGCTTTTAGCTGCGCCATCGCATTCCCCATAATCAGACCGCGGCCGACGCTGCCCAGCATCTCCCGGTCGTTCATGGCATCGCCAAACGCCATACAGTCCTGCAGCGTTAAGCCCAGGTGGTCGCTCAGTACCGCCAGGGCGGAACCTTTGTTACAGCCCACAGGTAACACCTCCAGACAATCCACCGCCGAGAAGGTCAGGTGCGCCCGATTACCCAGCGCCTCATTCAGCTGAATGCGTAAGCGGCAGAGATCGTCATGATCGCCGCAGAAGCAGATCTTGGTCACCGCATGGGCGGGGATCCGACGCAGGTCGATAATCTGGTATTTAAAACCGCTGTAGACATGCGCATGCAGCAGTTCCGGAATTTCACGCCCGGTGAACCAGCCCCGATCGTTAAAGACGTGGATGCTGGCCTGCGTGTCCCAGGTGCTGTGCAGCACGATATCCGCCACTTCCGGGTTGAGATCCTGACGGTGCAGCACATCGCCTTCTACAGAATGAATTCGCGTCCCGTTGCCCGTGATCAGAAAGGCGTCGAGGGAAAACGCGCCCAGCAGATGACGCATTTCCAGCACATGACGCCCGGTAGCAAACGTCAGGGTGACATCACGCTCGCGCAGACGCTTCAGCGTGTTCAGGGTTTTCTCCCCCAAACGGTGATCCGGCATTAACAGCGTACCGTCCATATCAAATGCAGCGAGCCGAGCCATGATTACTCCCGAAATGTGATGCGATTAACTTGTGCATCAGTATCGTGTGAGATATACGGAAGTAATAGTGAATAGATGATAATTATTGTTCCGGGTTTCTCATGCGCCAGCTTAATCGACTTAATCAGTATCACCGCCTCTGGCAGCCGTCCGAGGGTGCGACCCAGCAGGTCACCATCAGCGAGCTGGCCGCCCGCTGTTTCTGTAGCGAGCGGCATGTTCGAACGCTGCTGCGTCAGGCTCAGGAAGCGGGCTGGCTAAGCTGGCGAGCGCAGTCTGGTCGCGGAAAACGAGGTGAACTGACGTTCCATGTCACCCCAGAGTCGCTGCGCAATGCGATGATGGAAGAGGCGTTAAAGCGTGGACAGCAGCACAACGCGCTTGAGCTGGCCCAGCTTGCACCAGACGCGCTGCGGTCATTGCTGCATCCGTTTTTAGGCGGGCAGTGGCAAAACGACACGCCGACGCTGCGCATCCCCTATTACCGCTCTCTGGACCCGCTTCATCCGGGTTTTCTGCCCGGTCGGGCGGAACAGCATCTGGCCGGACAGATTTTTTCCGGGCTGACGCGCTTTCACGGCAGCTCCAGTGAACCCACGGGCGATCTCGCCCATCACTGGGAGGTCTCGGAGGACGGCCTGCGCTGGCATTTTTATATTCGATCCACCCTGCACTGGCATAACGGCGATAAGGTCGAGACCGGACAACTTCAGCAGAGCCTGACCGCGCTTTTTGCCCTGCCCGCCCTGCGCAAGCTGTTCCAGAGCGTCTTACGCGTTGATGTCACTCACCCTCAGTGTCTGACATTTACCTTGCACCACCCGGATTACTGGCTGGCACACCGCCTGGCCACCTACTGCAGCCGGCTTGCCCATCCCGAACAGCCCATGACGGGCAGCGGGCCCTTCAGACTCAGCGTGTATGAACCCGACCTGGTTCGTCTGGAAAGCCATGAACAGTACCATCTCAGCCATCCGCTGCTTAAGGCTATCGAATACTGGATCACGCCGACGCTGTTTGACTCTGGGCTGGGTACCAGCTGTCGTCATCCGGTGCAGATTGCCATTGGCGAGCCGGATGAACTTGAGAGCCTGCGCCTGGTCACCAACAGCACCAGTCTGGGCTTTTGTTATCTCACCCTGAAGCAAAGCCCGCGCCTGAGTGAAATGCAGGCGCGGCGGCTCATCAATATCATTCATCTCTCATCGCTTCTGCATACGCTTGGGCTAAACGAAGGGCTGATTAACCCAACGGAGGAGCTACTGCCCGGCTGGGCGATCCCCCAGTGGCCGGATTTAACGCATGTCCCTCTGCCGAAGAAATTAACCCTGATTTACCATTTGCCGGTTGAGTTACACACGATGGCCCGACAGCTCAAACAGTACCTTGCACAATTGGGCTGCGCGCTTACGGTTATCTTTTACGATGCGAAAACCTGGGATGGATGCCAGCAACTGGCGGACGCGGACATGATGATGGGCGACAGGCTGATTGGCGAAGCCCCGGAATACACGCTTGAGCAGTGGCTGCGCTGTGATCCTCTCTGGCCACACCTGCTGAGCGCGCCTCAATACGCTCATCTGCAGGCCACCCTGGATGCGGTACAGACTCAGGCCGATGAACAGGATCGACATGCTGGCCTGAAAGCCATTTTTAGCCAGCTTATGGAAAACGCGGTCATTACGCCGCTGTTTAACTACCAGTATCAAATCAGCGCCCCGCCGGGGGTCAACGGCATTCGTCTTAATACCCGCGGCTGGTTTGATTTTACCGAAGCCTGGCTGCCTGCCCCCAAATCGTGAAGAAGCTGGTCGCCGTCGTGGTCAGGCGGTAACATAACGTTTTTACGTAACTGTCGAGATGATTTATGAAACGTGCCGTCGTCGTGTTCAGCGGAGGACAAGACTCTACTACCTGCCTGGTCCAGGCCCTTCATCAGTATGATGAAGTTCACTGTGTCACTTTCGATTATGGTCAGCGTCATCGCGCTGAAATCGACGTCGCCCGTGAACTGGCCCTGAAACTGGGCGCACGCGCGCACAAGGTACTGGATGTTACGCTGTTAAATGAGCTGGCCGTGAGCAGCCTCACCCGCGACAGCATTCCCGTCCCGGACTACGAACCCGATGCCAGCGGCATTCCGAATACCTTCGTGCCAGGCCGTAATATTCTCTTCCTGACCCTGACGGCGATTTACGCCTACCAGGTAAAAGCCGAAGCGGTGATAACCGGCGTATGTGAGACAGACTTCTCCGGTTACCCGGACTGTCGCGACGAGTTTGTGAAAGCGTTAAACCACGCCGTCAATCTGGGGATGGCGAAAGAGACGCGCTTTGAAACCCCTCTGATGTGGCTGGATAAAGCAGAAACCTGGGCGCTGGCGGACTACTGGGGCAAGCTGGATTTGGTTCGCAGCGAAACCCTCACCTGCTATAACGGCATCAAAGGCGACGGCTGCGGCCAGTGCGCCGCCTGTAACCTGCGCGCTAACGGGCTGAATCATTATCTTGCCGATAAAGTCGGCGTGATGGCAGCGATGCAGAAAAAAACTGGGCTTAAATAGGGCTATTTAACCGTGCTGTCGAACAGTTTTACGCCGGCAGCACGCGTGACTTTCATCAGCGTGGTCAGCGTTGGGTTGCCGTTGTCAGACAAGGTTCGGTATAGCTGCTGACGGGAAAGACCTGCTTTGGTAGAAATTTCTCCGATACCGCCTCGCGCTTCGATGACCTGACGGAGTGCAATGAGATAGGCAGGGATCCCCTGGTCTTCATAGATCTCTTCCAGGGCTGTTTGCAGATAACGCTGAGCGTAGGAAGGATTCTCTCGCAGCATTTTCACAACAGCATCATGGTGGCTAACAGAGCTCGAATATTTTCGTTCAGCGGCGCTCATTGGAATGTCCTTTTGTTTGATGATCTTTCCAGTAATCTATTGCCAGTTTGATATCTGCTTTTTGGCTCTTTTTGTCACCACCGATCAGTAACAATAAAACCTGCCGATTCTCTACTGAAAAATAGATTCTGTAGCCGGGGCCACTATCGACTCGCATCTCCCAAACACCTTCCCTGAGATACCTGTAATCGCCAAAATTACGTTTTATCGCACGGTTAATCCGCATAAGGATCCGGAAAACCATATCCGGATCCTTTCGATTCATTCTGGCTACCCACTCCTCAAACGGCACTTTTCCGTCACGGGTTCGGTAACGTTCAACAACGTAGTCCCTGTCCATTATTCTATCCCTGAAATGTCTTTTTGTCTTTTATAAAAGACAGAATTCCTAAGCGATCATCAGTTCCAGCTTTTCCCGCAACTCCCCTTCAAGCGGCAGCGCCTTCTGGGTTTTCAGATCGATACAGACAAAGGTGATCAGCGCATCAGCCACCACCTGCCCTTCTGGATCGAGCGTCACCACCTGGCTTAACACCCCACTTTTGCCACTTAGCTGCTGTACCTGACTGGTCACGGTGAGCACATCACCCAGTACGGCCGGACGGCGGTAGTTGATGTTGATATTGACGACCACGAACGCGATGTTGTGCGCGGTCAGCCACTGAAAGCTTTCGCTATTTTCGAGCCCGTCCCAGCGCGCTTCTTCAAGAAACTCAAGATAGCGGGCATTGTTCACATGCTGGTAAACGTCGAGGTGAAAACCGCGTACTTTGATTTTTGTCTGCATAGCGCAATAGCCTTTACTGTTATTGTAGAATTAGAGGTCATAACTGGTATGACCTCTTTATCCTGGCAAATTATCGCTGCAGTGCAAGTAAATGTGAGATTACAACGTCAGGTGTGAGAGGTTGCGCTCAACCAGCGCACTGCCCATACCCGGAACCTGTTTGAGATCGTCGACAGTTTTGAAAGGACCGTACTCTTCGCGGTAGCTGACGATAGCCTGCGCTTTTTTCAGGCCAACGCCATTCATCGCGCGGGCCAGGTCTTCTGCAGAGGCCGAATTGATACTCACCCGCGTACCATCATCATCCACGTTTTTACCGGCGTCAGTCGCTTTGGTTTGTCCCTGCACCGGCGCGGCTGCGTCGGTCTTACTCTGTACCGTCTGTGGTTTAGCGGCAGGTGTTGCCGCCAGCGCGCCAGCGCTCATCCCGGTGGTGGCAATAGCCAGCGTAATTAACAGTGCTTTGATTCCACGTTTCATGCTGTTATCTCCTTGTGTGTTGACAGCCACGTCACGATAGCCGCCGGAGAAAACAGGCACAAACAGCAGATTGCAGAAATGGAAAAGGCCGCGAAAGCGGCCTTTAGTTTTTGCAGAGCGTTACGAAATTCTGCGAGCAGATACGTAATTATTGCTGCTGAGTTATCACATCACCCAGCTTAATTTTGGCTTCTTTACGCAGGTTGCTCATCATGGCTTCGAAAGCAATCTGGGCATTGTTCTGGGTAATCCCCTGAACCATCGCTTTCTTCTGTGCTTCTGGCAGCGTGCCCGCTTTCACTTCATCCAGCGCCAGCAGAATGACGTTACCCTGCATATCGGTGGTGGTGCCGAAGCTTGGTTTATCTTTTGCCGGCAGGTTCAGACCAAACGCCGCCTGACTGACAGGATCCTGACCGGTACGGCTCAGCGTTTTCGCCTCACCGAAGCTCAGGCCCGCCGCTTTCAGCGCGTCCTCTTTGCCTGCTTTTAGATCAACCAGAATCTTCTCAGCATCCAGTTTCGCCTGCTGTTCCGCTTTGTTGTGCTTAACCTGAGCGACGACCAGATCCTTCACTTCCGCCAGCGATTTGACCGCTTCAGGCTTGTGCTCGCTGACGCGCAGAACGAACGCACGATCGCCGTCGACGGTTATGATGTCAGAGTTGCTGCCTGGCGTGCCGTTTTCGCCGACCAGACCACCGTTAAAGATGGCATCAGAAACCGGTTTGAAATTCAGCTCTTCCGGCAGGTTGTCACGACCAAACCAGCCCGTCTCAACCGCTTTCACTCCAGCCGCCTGCTCTGCACCCGCCAGAGATTCGTTGTCGTTGCTGGCGGCATCGCTCACTTTCTGCTGCAGCGCGTAGTAGGCATCCAGCGCTTTTTCCTGCTTCACTTTCGCTGCGATATCATCATGAACCTCAGCCAGCGGCTTGGTTTTTGCAGCGATGATGTCGTCCAGACGGACAACCAGGAAACCCACGGAGGATTTGATGACGCCTGACAGCTGGCCTTTGTCTTTCAGACCGGCATTTTTCAGCTCATCCGGCGTGGTTGCCTCTTCCAGCCAGCCCATATCACCGCCGTTTTTCGCGGAGATAATATCGGTGGATTTTGCTTTCGCGACGGTCGCGAAATCAGCGCCTTTGTTCAGCTCGTCCAGTACCGCTTTGGCATCAGCCTCGGTTTTGGTCTGAATCACGCTGTAGCGGTTACGCTGCGGCTGAGTGAACTGATCCTGATGCTGATCGTAGTAAGACTGGATTTCCGCGTCAGACGCGCTTTCCTGCAGCGCAGCCGCATCCAGCTTGATATAGCTCACGCGGAACTGTTCCGGAGAAACAAAAGTATTCTTGTTCTGCTCATACCAGGCATTAACGTCAGCGTCGCTTACCTGCTGTTTTGCCGCCAGGGCATTCACATCAATCGTCGCTTCACGTACAACGCGTTGCTGTGCCACCAGTGCGGCCAGTTCATCCGTTTCACCTTTGAGCATGAAATCAGTGCCCACAACGGCATTGATGAGCTGCTGGGTGGTCAGTTGATTACGCAGCGCCTGAGCGTATTGATCGGCAGTCATGCCCATCTGATTGACGATGCTGTTGTAGCGCGCGTTGTCGAATTTACCGTTAGACTGGAAGGCTTGCGTGGAGAAGATGGCTTTTTTCACCTGCTCATCGCTGATGCCAAGGCCCAGTGTTTTGGCATACTGATCCAGCAGCGCTTCGTCGATAAGACGGTTCAGTGTCTGTTGGCGCAGGGTCTTCATGTACCCTTCGTTCGCTGCCAGTTCAGAGAATTGGTCGCCCAGCTGTTGCTGCATACGGTTACGTTCACCGGCAAAAGCATTCTCGAACTGACCACGGCTGATTTCCTGGCCATTCACTTTTGCGGCATAGTTCGCCCCACCGCCAATAAGGTAACTGCTCACGCCGGTCAATATGAACGACACGATAATGATACCGAAAATAATCTTGAGCACGAGACTGTTAGCAGCCGTGCGTAAGCTGTCCATCATGGTGTAACAACACTCCGCTGTAGGTGACTGGTTACCTGACGCTGACGGAAAATCCTGCCCGTCGCGCGTAAGGTCGTATTGTGACAAGAAAACGGGGCGATTGTCAGCCCACAACTCGCATAAACTCGCACAAATCAGGTCTGGACAAACAAAAAAGGCACATCAGAAGATGCGCCCTTGTACTATACGGCTTCCCTGAAACGGGAAAGCAATCAGTTTACTGCGTCTTTCAGCGCTTTACCTGCACGGAAACCCGGCACTTTAGCGGCAGCAATGGTGATCTCTTTACCGGTCTGAGGGTTGCGGCCAGTACGGGCAGCACGCTCTTTAACAGCAAAAGTACCGAAGCCTACCAGTGCAACGTCGTCCCCAGCCTGCAGAGATTCAGTAACAGAAGCAATTAATGCATCTAACGCACGTCCAGCTGCAGCTTTAGAAATATCAGCACCAGCAGCAATTTTGTCAATCAGTTGAGATTTATTCACTGTTCTCTTCCTCTCTTTATAATTTATATCGCGCCTGAATCCTTCACAACGCGACCGCGCAGCAGTTATATCAGGCCTGCCATGACCTTACAACACCCGTTGTTGATGGCTGACCTAATCAGCAATCTAAATTAGCTATACAAAAAAAGGCTGGCAAGTGCGAAATGACTTACCAGCCTTGTTTTTATTGACGCTCTTTGCGCGAGGTCACTATTTTGCGGTTACAACCTGCATTCCGGACGGTTCATTCTGCAGTGCGAGACTAAGAACTTCCTCAATTCGCTTTACAGGATGGATCTGCAGATCGGCAATCACATTGTCCGGAATCTCTTCCAGATCGCGTTTGTTTTCGTAAGGGATCAATACGGTTTTGATCCCACCGCGATGTGCCGCCAGCAGTTTTTCTTTTAAGCCGCCAATCGGCAGAACCTGACCACGCAGCGTAATTTCGCCGGTCATCGCCACATCGGCGCGTACCGGGTTACCGGTCAGACAAGAAACCAGAGCGGTACACATGGCAATACCCGCGCTTGGGCCATCTTTCGGCGTCGCCCCTTCAGGTACGTGCACGTGGATGTCGCGTTTTTCGTAGAAATCAGGGTTAATCCCCAGCTTTTCCGCACGCGCGCGCACCACGGTCAGTGCAGCCTGAATGGATTCCTGCATCACTTCACCCAGAGAACCGGTGTAGGTCAGCTTGCCTTTACCCGGTACACAGGCGGTTTCGATGGTCAGCAGATCGCCGCCCACTTCCGTCCATGCCAGGCCGGTCACCTGACCAACGCGGTTTTCGTTGTCCGCACGACCGTAGTCGAAGCGCTGAACGCCGAGGTAGGCATGCAGATTGTCGCCGTTGATCACAATGTGCTTCAGGCTCTTATCCAGCAGCAGCTGTTTCACCGCTTTACGACACAGCTTAGAGATTTCACGCTCAAGGCTACGCACGCCCGCTTCACGGGTGTAGTAGCGGATGATGCCAATAATCGCGCTATCCTCTACGGTCAGCTCGTTGGCTTTCAGCGCGTTACGCTCAATCTGTTTTGGCAGCAGGTGCTGCTTAGCAATGTTCAGCTTCTCATCTTCGGTATAACCGGAGAGACGGATCACTTCCATACGGTCCAGCAGCGGGGCCGGAATGTTCATGGAGTTCGACGTCGCCACAAACATGACGTCACTCAGGTCGTAATCCACTTCCAGGTAGTGATCGCTGAACGCCACGTTCTGTTCTGGATCAAGCACTTCCAGCAGAGCCGAGGCCGGATCGCCACGCATGTCCGAGGACATTTTGTCGATCTCATCGAGCAGGAACAGCGGGTTTTTAACGCCCACTTTCGCCATCTTCTGGATCAGTTTACCCGGCATAGAACCGATGTAGGTACGGCGGTGACCGCGGATTTCCGCCTCATCGCGTACGCCACCCAGCGCCATACGGATATACTTACGTCCGGTCGCTTTGGCGATGGACTGACCCAGAGAGGTTTTACCCACCCCCGGCGGCCCCACCAGGCACAGAATTGGGCCTTTAATTTTGTTCACACGGCTTTGTACCGCGAGGTACTCAAGAATGCGGTCTTTCACGCGTTCCAGGCCGTAGTGGTCGGTATCGAGGATTTCCTGCGCCTGACGCAGGTCTTTTTTGACCTTGCTGCGGGCGTTCCACGGAACCTGCACCATCCATTCAATGTAGCCGCGGACAACGGTCGCTTCAGCCGACATCGGAGACATCATTTTTAGCTTCTGCAGTTCAGCTTCCGCTTTCTCTTTCGCCTCTTTCGGCATCTTCGCCGCGTCGATCTTGCGCTTCAGCGCTTCGTTTTCGTCCGGCGCGTCGTCCATCTCACCGAGTTCTTTCTGAATGGCTTTCATTTGCTCATTCAGATAGTACTCACGCTGAGATTTCTCCATCTGCTTTTTCACGCGGTTGCGAATACGCTTCTCAACCTGCAGCAGATCGATTTCAGACTCCATCATCGCCATCAGGTATTCCAGACGTTCGTTAACGTCGGACATTTCCAGCACGGACTGTTTGTCAGCCAGTTTCAGCGGCATATGGGCAGCGATGGTGTCCGCCAGACGCGCAGGATCGTCGATGCTGTTCAGTGACGTCAGCACTTCTGGTGGGATTTTCTTGTTCAGCTTGATATAGCCTTCAAACTGGCTAATCGCGGTGCGAACCAGCACTTCCTGTTCGCGCTCATCAAGCTCAGGCGAATCAAGGTACTCTGCCTTCGCAGAGAAGTGTTCGCCGTCGTCTGACAAAGTGGTAATACGCGCACGCTGCAGGCCTTCTACCAGCACCTTAACGGTGCCGTCAGGCAGCTTCAGCATCTGCAAAATAGAGGCCACGGTCCCGACGGTGAAAAGATCATTTACACCCGGCTCATCCGTTGATGCTTCTTTCTGCGCCACCAGCATGATTTTTTTATCATGATCCATAGCGGCTTCGAGGCAACGGATAGATTTTTCCCGCCCTACAAATAAGGGTATGACCATGTGCGGATAAACCACCACATCGCGCAACGGCAATACGGGGATTTCAATGCGTTCAGAACGCTCAGGATTCATAGAGCTCTCTCTTAGTTAGTGTCCGCCAGGTAAGCTGGTCATGTCACTGTGCTTCACATAACCATTAACATGTATCCAGTATATGGGGATGTTTCCCACACATTCAACGCTATGAATAAGGAAAAAGTAAAGGGGAGATAAAATCCCCCCTTTTTGATTAACTGCTTGTATGATTTGGTGAATTATTCGCCAGATGCCTGCTGCGCTTCCGGTTTACCGTAAATCAGCAGCGGCTTGGTTTGACCGCTAATGACGGACTCGTCAATCACCACTTTCTCAACGTCTTCCATCGACGGCAGATCGTACATGGTGTCGAGCAGCGCCGCTTCAACGATAGAACGCAGGCCGCGCGCGCCGGTTTTGCGAATCATTGCTTTTTTGGCAATGGCATCCAGCGCTTCGTCACGGAATTCCAGGTCAACGCCTTCCAGATTGAACAGCGCCTGATACTGCTTGGTCAGCGCATTTTTCGGCTCTTTCAGGATCTGGATCAGCGCGTCTTCACTCAGTTCATTCAGCGTTGCCACAACCGGCAGACGGCCGATGAATTCAGGGATCAGGCCAAATTTGATTAAATCTTCTGGTTCAACCTGCGACAGGAGCTCGCCTTCGTTCGGTTTTTCGGACGTTGATTTCACCGTTGCGCCAAAACCAATGCCGGAGCCGGTTTCAACACGGTGGGAGATGACTTTATCCAGACCGGCAAACGCACCACCACAGATGAACAGGATCTTGGAGGTATCAACCTGCAGGAACTCCTGCTGCGGATGCTTACGGCCACCCTGCGGCGGAACGGCAGCAACCGTACCTTCGATCAGCTTCAGCAGTGCCTGCTGTACGCCTTCACCCGATACGTCGCGGGTGATGGACGGGTTGTCTGATTTACGCGAGATCTTGTCGATCTCATCGATGTAAACAATCCCACGCTGGGCTTTCTGCACGTCGTAATCGCATTTCTGCAGCAGTTTCTGGATGATGTTTTCGACGTCCTCACCCACATAACCGGCTTCGGTCAGGGTGGTGGCATCCGCCATGGTGAACGGAACATCCAGCAGGCGTGCCAGGGTTTCAGCCAGCAGCGTTTTACCGGAACCGGTTGGGCCGATAAGCAGAATGTTACTTTTACCCAGTTCTACGCCATTGCTGGTATCGCCGTTACGCAGACGTTTGTAGTGGTTATATACCGCTACTGCCAGCACTTTCTTGGCCTGTTCCTGACCGATGACATAGTCGTCAAGGTGATGACGAATCTCATGCGGCGTTGGCAGCGCACTACGTTCGCGGTGTGGCGCGACTTCTTTAATCTCTTCGCGAATGATGTCGTTACATAAATCGACACATTCGTCGCAGATATACACGGACGGCCCGGCAATCAGTTTACGCACTTCATGCTGGCTTTTGCCGCAAAAAGAGCAGTACAGCAGTTTGCCCGAACCATCTTTGCGTTTATCTGTCATGAGTCCAAACCTCTTTTTAAGTTCTTTGTGCCGCACATGACGACGCAAATGCCATTCTAAGACGCAAGCTGCTCTCAGGCAGAGTGCCGCCCTACCTTAGTATAGCGGCACACTCGCGTCGCGGGCATCAATTACGATGGGTCAACACGGAGTCGACTAAGCCGTACTCAACTGCCTCTGGAGCAGAGAGGAAGCGATCGCGCTCGGTATCGCGCTCGATCTGCTCGAGTGGTTGACCCGTATGCTGCGCCATAAGTTCATTCATGCGCGCTTTTACTTTCAGAATTTCGCGGGCGTGGATTTCAATATCCGTCGCCTGCCCCTGGTAACCGCCCAGCGGCTGGTGAATCATCACGCGGGAATTAGGCAAGCAGAAACGCTTACCTTTAGCCCCTGCTGTTAACAGGAACGCGCCCATAGATGCAGCCTGACCCATACAGATAGTGCTTACATCTGGCTTGATGAATTGCATGGTGTCATAAATGGACATACCTGCTGTAATCACGCCACCCGGGGAGTTAATGTACAGGTAAATGTCTTTTTCCGGGTTTTCCGCTTCCAGAAACAGCATCTGCGCCACGATCAGGTTAGCCATGTGGTCTTCCACCTGGCCTGTCAGAAAGATAACGCGTTCCTTGAGCAGACGGGAATAGATATCAAAAGACCGCTCACCACGTGAGGTCTGTTCAATAACCATTGGCACCAGAGCCATATGGGGTGCAAAGTTATCTCGTTCGCCACTGTATGACATTTCCGTCTCCTGGATCAAAATTGAAAACACCTGCTGTACTGATTGTAACCTTACGGACGGATTATCAGCCAGTCTCATTCATCGTGATTACGTACTTATGGGGTTCACAGTGCCCTATTTCAAGCATAACAACCTTTTGTTGTTACGCTAACACCGAAAGGGCGTTTTAGCACTCTTCCTGGGCTAAAGCTGCGATAAAAAAAACCCGCTGCCGCAAGGCAACGGGTTTTCTGTTCAAACTTTAAACCGTTGGGGCGAAATTACGCCTGCTGGTTCATCAGTTCGTTGAAAGAGGTCGCTTTTTCGGTCACTTTCGCTTTCGCCAGTACCGCTTCAACAGCCTGCTCTTCCAGAGCAACATTGCGCATGTTGTCCATCAGCTCTTTGTTCTTACCGTAGAACTCGATCACTTCTGATGGATCTTCGTATGCAGAAGCCATCTCTTCGATCAGGCCTTTCACACGTTCTTCGTCAGCTTTCAGCTCGTGGGTACGAATGACTTCGCCCAGCAGCAGGCCAACAACAACGCGGCGTTTAGCTTGCTCTTCGAACAGCTCGCGCGGCAGTTCCATCGCTTGCTGCTGGTTGCCACCGAAACGCTGTGCAGCCTGACGGCGCAGCACGTCGATTTCGCTGTCGATCAGGGCAGCTGGAACGTCGATTTCGTTGGCTTTTACCAGACCGTCGATCGCCTGAGATTTAACACGGTTACGCACAGCGCCGTTCAGCTCGCGCTCCATGTTTTTACGCACTTCGGTACGCAGGCCCGCAACAGAACCATCTTCCACGCCGAAACGCTTGATGAATTCTTCAGTCAGTTCTGGCAGTTCGCGCTCTTCAACTTTCTTCAGGTTGATGACGAACTTGGCTGCTTTCCCTTTCAGGTTTTCAGCGTGGTACTCTTCAGGGAAGGTCACGTCGATGGTGAACTCTTCGCCCGCTTTGTGGCCTTTGATACCGTCTTCGAAGCCTGGGATCATACGACCCTGGCCCATTGCCAGTACGAAGTCAGACGCTTTGCCGCCTTCGAACTCTTCGCCGTCTACAGAACCGGTGAAGTCGATGGTCACACGGTCTTCCGCGTCAACAGCGCCTTCTTTCTCTTTCCAGTTCGCCTGCTGCTTACGCAGGGTGTCCAGCATGCCGTCAACGTCTTCGTCAGTCACGGAAACAACTGGTTTTTCAACTTCGATAGATTCCAGACCTTTCAGCTCAACTTCCGGGTACACTTCGAACTCTACGGAGTAGGTGAAGTCTTCACCCTGCTTGTATTCGCCTGGAACATAGTTCGGCGCGCCGGCCGGATTGATTTTTTCTTTGATGATCGCATCGATAAAGTTGCGGCTCATCAGTTCACCCAGCACATCCTGACGCACGGAAGCGCCATAACGCTGAGCGACAACATTCATTGGTACTTTGCCCTTACGGAAGCCGTCAATACGTACTTTTTTTGCTACGTTGACCAGCTCGCTTTTCACAGCAGTTTCGATGCTGTCAGCAGCGATAGTAATCGTTACACGGCGGCCAAGGCCTTGAGTGGTTTCAACTGAAACTTGCATCTTGTTACCTCAAAAAAATCACAGTGCTCGGTCAACTCTGAATCTGTCTGTTATACCGGGATGCTCTCTTAGTGCAGATTCACATTCCCTGTCGCCAGAATCATCCCGAAGACATTCAATAAGACGCGGCATTATAGCGGCATCACTTAGGTGAGTCGAGAACGGTTGGGGCATGTTGCTGCGGCTTTTTTCACACTTTAAGGCTATTTTTAGCCTTAAAATCGCTCCATCCGCTCAAAACTCAGACAAAACAAAACGGCCCGGAGGCCGTTTTGAGGAAATCTGTTAGCAACATACTGGAAAAGCTCCAGCCGTTGCAAATCCGATTTATCAGGCGATGGTGCCTGCACCGCGACAAGGCGGTGACGCAAAAACCGTATCCTGCAAACCTTCCCATTCCTTAATGGTGTAAGTATGCAATGCCAGAGCATGTACGGTTGTGGAGAGTTCTTCCGTCAAGGTGCTGTAGATCAAGCGGTGTCGGTTCAGGAAACGTTCTCCCGTGAAGCGATCGCTAACCAGAACCACTTTGAAGTGGCTTTCAGAACCTGCCGGCACGTTATGACGATAGCTTTCGTCGACGACTTCGAGGAACACAGGGTTGAACGCTGCCCTTAATTTATCTTCTATCTGCTCACGTATCATCATGAAATTACTCCTCCGACAACGCCAGGATGTCACCCATCCCTTTAAATGTTAGCCGCTTTTACCGTTTCCATTACATCAAGACAACAAATATTTAGCTTTCATCTGATTTTCTCATCCAAAGGAATGAAGTTCACTGTGAGACTCATACCTTTTGTCATTCACGGGAGAAGAAAAAGGGTGAGCTGGTCAGTTTTCAGACAAGACGATGAATTTACATGCGTTGACTACTTCCCCTGACCGTTGGCAATGTTATGATGGCGGCAATTTTTCTCTCTATGCTTACGATTCGTGAGAACCTTAAAATGTTAAAAAAACTCTTCTTTCCATTGGTAGCCCTTTTTATGCTGGCAGGCTGTGCTACCCCGCCTACCACCATTGATGTCTCACCAAAAATTACCCTGCCTCAGCAGGACCCAAGCCTGATGGGCGTCACCGTGAGCATTAACGGTGCCGATCAGCGTCAGGATCAGGCGCTGGCAAAAGTGACCCGCGATAACCAGCAGGTTACGCTCACCGCGTCCCGCGACCTGCGCTTCCTGCTTCAGGAAGTGCTGGAGAAACAGATGACGGCTCGCGGCTATATGATTGGCCCAAGCGGCGCGGTCGATCTGCAGATCATCGTGAACAACCTGTACGCTGACGTTTCCCAGGGTAACGTGCGCTACAACATCGCGACCAAAGCCGATATCGCCATTATTGCTACCGCGAAGAATGGCAACAAGATGACTAAAAACTACCGCGCGAGCTACTCCGTTGAGGGTGCTTTCCAGGCCTCTAACCAGAACATTGCTAACGCCGTGAACAGCGTGCTGACAGATACCATCGCCGATATGGCGCAGGACACCAGCATTCACGACTTCATCAAGCAAAACGCGCGTTAATCCTGCTAACTGACCCGGTATATCGCCGGGTCAGTTTTATAAAAACATGTCCAGTCACTACTTACGCATTTTCCAGCAACCGAAATCAGCCATTCTGCTGATCCTCGGCTTTGCCTCGGGTTTACCCCTCGCGCTCACTTCCGGCACGCTACAGGCGTGGATGACGGTTGAGAACATCGATCTTAAAACCATCGGTTTCTTCTCGCTTGTTGGTCAGGCCTATGTCTTTAAGTTCCTGTGGTCGCCGGTCATGGATCGCTACACCCCGCCTTTCCTGGGGCGGCGTCGCGGTTGGTTAGTGATGACCCAGATCCTGCTGCTGCTGGCCATTGCGGCGATGGGTTTTCTTGAGCCCACCACGCAGCTACGCTGGATGGCCGCGCTCGCGGTGGTGATTGCCTTCTGTTCCGCTTCGCAGGATATCGTGTTTGACGCCTGGAAGACGGACGTGTTACCTGCGGAAGAGCGCGGTGCCGGTGCGGCAATCAGCGTGCTGGGCTATCGCCTCGGGATGCTGGTCTCAGGCGGACTGGCGCTGTGGCTGGCCGACCGCTACCTCGGCTGGCAGGGCATGTACTGGCTGATGGCGGCCCTGCTTATCCCCTGCATTATCGCTACGTTATTTGCACCCGAACCGAGTGATATCATCCCGGTCCCCCGCTCGCTGGAGCAAGCTGTCGCCGAACCGCTGCGCGACTTCTTTGGTCGCAACAACGCCTGGCTGATCCTGTTGCTTATCGTCCTTTATAAGCTGGGCGATGCCTTTGCAATGAGCCTGACCACCACCTTCCTGATCCGGGGCGTCGGTTTTGATGCCGGTGAAGTGGGCATGGTGAATAAAACGCTGGGGCTGTTTGCGACCATCGTCGGCGCGCTCTATGGCGGCGTATTGATGCAGCGCCTGACGCTGTTCCGCGCGCTGCTGATCTTCGGCATTCTGCAAGGCGCCTCAAATGCAGGCTACTGGCTACTGTCGGTTACCGATAAACATACGATCAGCATGGCCGCCGCGGTGTTCTTTGAAAATCTCTGTGGCGGTATGGGTACAGCGGCATTTGTCGCCCTGCTGATGACCCTGTGCAACAAGTCGTTTTCCGCCACGCAGTTCGCTCTGCTCTCGGCGCTCTCCGCCGTTGGCCGCGTCTACGTGGGTCCGATTGCCGGCTGGTTTGTTGAAGCTCACGGGTGGCCTACGTTTTATCTCTTCTCGGTCGTGGCTGCCGTGCCGGGGATTTTATTGTTGCTGGTCTGCCGTCAGACGCTGGAATATACCCAGCGGACAGAACACTTTATGCCGCGAACTGAATATCATCGCGCCTACCGTTTTGCCTTACGTCTGTTAATGGTGGGCTGCGCTGCGCTGGCGCTCTGGCTTGTGGTGCTCATTATTAATGCCAGCACGTCACTGGCGCTTCCTCTCGAAGCCCCTCTGCTGGACGCTGGCGCCCTGCTGGCCGTCGCTGGGATCCTGCTCGGGGGTCTGCTCGATTTCATGGCGTTGCGTAAAACGCAGATGACCTGAAGAGAAATGCGAAAGGTTATTTCCCGTTGTAATCACTAACCGAAATTATAACGGCGAAATAGCCGACAACTGGTAAAAAAAATATTTGTTGTTTTGTGCGGGATAGGATTTGGAAATTATTAGCTCCTTTTCCAAAACGCTATTTTTCATTAAACGATTCAGCAGAGGAGAGTTTGATTTTTCGTTTTTTAGATGTCTTTTTATTGATAATTAATTGTTAATTTTTTGTTTATTTTCAACAATGGTTATACCAATTGCCCCTTTTAAGGTATGCTTGGGGGTCCTTTCGTTATAAAGCCCACGCCATGCGGCTTCGGTCATAAAGACCGACATAATTTGCAACACTTGTGACACGTGCGGCAGAACCCGGTAACACCTTCCTGACACAGGCCTAATGATGTTTACAGTAATGTAACCTTCCCGTAAAATGCCCGCACACTTTAAACGCCACCAGACTCCGTGGAATTGAGGTCGTTAAATGAGACTCGGGAAATACAATAAAAGTTTGGGATGGTTGTCATTATTCGCGGGCACTGTATTACTCAGTGGCTGCGATTCTGCACTACTAGACCCCAAAGGACAGATTGGACTGGAACAACGTTCACTGATATTGACGGCTTTTGGCCTGATGTTGATTGTGGTTATTCCTGCCATTTTGATGGCTGTTGGTTTCGCCTGGAAGTATCGTGCGAGCAATAAAGATGCGAAGTATAGCCCTAACTGGTCACACTCCAATAAAGTGGAAGCTGTGGTCTGGACGGTACCTATTCTGATCATCCTGTTCCTTGCCGTACTGACCTGGAAAACCACTCACGCACTTGAGCCAAGCAAACCGCTGGTTCACGATGAGAAACCTATTACCATTGAAGTGGTCTCCATGGACTGGAAATGGTTCTTCATCTATCCAGAGCAGGGTATTGCTACCGTGAATGAAATCGCCTTCCCGGCGAACACTCCGGTTCAGTTCAAAGTGACCTCCAACTCCGTAATGAACTCCTTCTTCATCCCACGTCTGGGTAGCCAGATTTACGCGATGGCCGGTATGCAGACTAACCTGCACCTGATCGCGAATGAAGCAGGCACCTATGATGGTATCTCCGCCAGCTATAGCGGCCCGGGCTTCTCAGGTATGAAGTTCAAAGCTATTGCAACGCCAGACCGTGCCGCTTTCGACCAGTGGGTTGAAAAAGCGAAGCAGTCTCCAAACACCATGTCTGACATGGCGGCGTTCGAAAAAGTGGCTGCACCAAGCGAATATAACAAGGTGGAGTACTTCTCTAACGTGAAACCTGATTTGTTCAAAGATGTTATTGGCAAATTTATGGATCACGGCAAGAGCATGGACATGACCCAGCCTGAAGGCGAGCACAGCGCGCACGAAGGTATGGAAGGCATGGACATGAGCCACGCGGAAACCGCTCACTAAGGGGCCGAGGAAGAAAATGTTCGGAAAATTGACACTGGATGCAGTGCCCTACCATGAACCGATTATCGTGGTTACGGTGGCTGCAATTATCATTGGTGGCGCGGCCTTACTGGCCTTAATCACTTACTTCGGTAAGTGGAGCTACCTGTGGAACGAGTGGCTGACTTCGGTTGACCACAAAAAACTCGGTATCATGTACTGCATCGTCGGTATCGTCATGTTAATTCGTGGCTTTGCGGATGCGATCATGATGCGTAGCCAGCAGGCACTCGCTTCTGCGGGTGAAGCCGGCTTCCTGCCGCCGCACCACTACGATCAGATCTTTACCGCCCACGGCGTTATCATGATCTTCTTCGTGGCGATGCCGCTGGTTATCGGTCTGATGAACGTTGTCGTTCCGCTGCAAATCGGCGCGCGCGACGTTGCGTTCCCGTTCCTGAACAACCTGAGCTTCTGGTTCACGGTTGTCGGCGTAATCCTGGTTAACCTGTCACTGGGCGTGGGCGAATTCGCACAGACCGGCTGGCTGGCTTACCCACCGCTGTCAGGAATTGAGTACAGCCCGGGCGTTGGCGTCGACTACTGGATTTGGGCGCTTCAGCTCTCCGGTGTCGGTACTACCCTGACCGGTATCAACTTCTTTGTGACCATTATCAAGATGCGTGCCCCTGGCATGACCATGTTCAAGATGCCGGTATTTACCTGGGCATCTCTGTGCGCCAACATCCTGATTATTGCCTCCTTCCCAATTCTGACTGTCACCATCGCGCTGCTGACCCTGGACCGCTACCTGGGCACCCATTTCTTCACGAATGATATGGGCGGCAACATGATGATGTACATCAACCTGATTTGGGCCTGGGGTCACCCGGAAGTGTACATTCTGGTTCTGCCTGTTTTCGGCGTGTTCTCCGAAATCGCGGCAACCTTCTCGCGTAAACGTCTGTTTGGTTACACCTCTCTGGTGTGGGCAACCGTGTGTATTACCGTTCTGTCGTTCATCGTTTGGCTGCACCACTTCTTCACCATGGGTGCTGGCGCGAACGTAAACGCCTTCTTCGGTATTACCACCATGATTATCGCAATCCCTACCGGGGTTAAGATCTTCAACTGGCTGTTCACCATGTACCAGGGCCGTATCGTGTTCCACTCAGCAATGCTGTGGACCATCGGCTTCATCGTCACCTTCTCCGTAGGTGGGATGACCGGCGTACTGCTGGCTGTACCGGGTGCTGACTTCGTTCTGCACAACAGTCTGTTCCTGATTGCGCACTTCCATAACGTTATCATCGGTGGCGTGGTCTTCGGCTGCTTCGCTGGCGTAACCTACTGGTGGCCAAAAGCGTTCGGCTTCACGCTGAACGAAAAATGGGGTAAACGCGCGTTCTGGTTCTGGATCATCGGCTTCTTCGTGGCATTTATGCCGCTGTACGTGCTGGGCTTCATGGGTATGACCCGTCGTCTGAGCCAGCAGATCGATCCGCAGTTCCACCCAATGCTGATGGTTGCAGCGGGCGGCGCCGTGCTGATTGCCTGTGGTATCGCGTCTCAGCTGATTCAGTTCTACGTGTCTATTCGCGACCGCGACCAGAACCGTGACCTGACCGGTGACCCGTGGGGTGGCCGTACGCTGGAGTGGGCGACCTCTTCTCCACCTCCTTTCTATAACTTTGCCATTGTGCCGCAGGTTCATGAGCGCGACGCATTCTGGGAAATGAAAGAAAAAGGTGAAGCATACAAGCAACCTGCTCATTACGAAGAGATCCACATGCCGAAAAACAGCGGTGCGGGCATTGTCATTGCCGCCTTCGCAACGGTATTTGGTTTCGCAATGATCTGGCACATCTGGTGGATGGCGATTGTTGGCTTCGCCGGCATCGTAATCAGCTGGATTGTGAAGAGCTTTGACGAGGACGTGGACTACTACGTACCAGTCCGTGAAGTTGAGAAGCTGGAAAATCAGCATTTCGACGAGATTTCTAAAGCGGGGCTGAAAAATGGCAACTGATACTCTGGCGCACTCGACTGCCCACGCGCATGAACATGCGCACCACGATACAGGACCGACCAAAGTCTTCGGTTTCTGGATCTACCTGATGAGCGACTGCATTCTGTTCTGCTGTCTGTTCGCGACCTATGCCGTTCTGGTGAACGGCACGGCGGGCGGCCCGGCTGGCAAGGATATCTTTGAACTGCCGTTCGTTCTGGTTGAAACCGCACTGCTGTTATTCAGCTCCATCACCTACGGCATGGCGGCTATCGCCATGTACAAAAACAACAAGAGCCAGGTAGTTTCCTGGCTGGCGTTGACCTGGTTGTTTGGTGCTGGATTTATCGGGATGGAAATCTATGAATTCCATCACCTGATCATGGAAGGCTTCGGTCCGGATCGCAGTGGCTTCCTGTCCGCGTTCTTCGCGCTGGTAGGCACCCACGGTCTGCACGTAACCTCTGGTCTGATCTGGATGGCGGTACTGATGTTCCAGGTATCCCGTCGCGGCCTGACCAGCACTAACCGTACCCGTATCATGTGCCTGAGTCTGTTCTGGCACTTCCTGGACGTGGTGTGGATCTGTGTGTTCTCTGTTGTATATCTGATGGGGGCGATGTAATGAGTCATTCAAACGATCATGGCGCTTCCCACGGTAGCGTAAAAACCTACATGACAGGTTTCATCCTGTCGATCATCCTGACGGTGATCCCGTTCTGGATGGTGATGAGCGGCTCTGCGTCTAAACCGGTTATTCTGGGTGCAATCCTGGTGACCGCGGTGATTCAGATTCTGGTGCATCTGGTTTGCTTCCTGCACATGAACACCAAGTCCGATGAAGGCTGGAACATGACGGCCTTCATCTTTACCGTGATTATCATCGCTATCCTGGTAGTCGGTTCCATCTGGATTATGTGGAACCTCAACTACAACATGATGGTTCACTAAGAGCGGCGAGTATGTTTAAGCAATACCTGCAAGTAACGAAACCAGGCATCATCTTTGGCAACCTGATCTCCGTGATCGGAGGGTTCCTGCTGGCCTCCAAAGGCAGCATTGATTACACCCTCTTTATTTACACGCTGGTCGGTGTGTCACTGGTTGTTGCGTCCGGTTGTGTATTTAACAACTACATCGACATGGATATCGACAAGAAGATGGAAAGGACCAAAAATCGGGTGCTGGTGAAAGGCCTGATCGCCCCTTCCGTCTCGCTGGTGTACGCCACCTTGCTGGGTATTGCTGGCTTTATGCTGCTGTGGTTTGGTGCTAATCCGCTGGCCTGCTGGCTGGGGGTGATGGGGTTCGTGGTTTATGTGGGCGTTTACAGCCTGTATATGAAGCGTCACTCCGTCTACGGCACGCTGATTGGTTCTCTCTCCGGCGCTGCGCCGCCGGTGATTGGCTACTGCGCGGTCACGAACGAGTTCGACAGCGGTGCGCTGATTCTGCTGGCTATCTTTAGCCTGTGGCAGATGCCGCACTCTTATGCCATCGCGATTTTCCGCTTCAAGGATTATCAGGCAGCGAACATCCCGGTTCTGCCGGTCGTGAAAGGCATTTCCGTTGCTAAAAACCACATAACGCTCTACATCATCGCCTTTGCTGTTGCAACGCTGATGCTCTCTCTGGGCGGTTACGCTGGATACAAATATCTGGCGGTAGCGGCTGCGGTGAGCGTCTGGTGGCTCGGTATGGCGCTGCGCGGTTACAAAGTGGAAGATGACAAAGTCTGGGCGCGCAAACTGTTTGTGTTCTCGATTGTCGCCATCACCTCTCTGTCCGTTATGATGTCCGTGGACTTCATGGTGCCGGATTCACACAACCTGCTGACTTACGTCTGGTAAGCCACAACAGGTGAATAAAGGGTGCTTCGGCACCCTTTTTTATTCACCGAATCTATTAATAACGCATGTAATATTTGTTAAATAACCCTTTATTTACCCCGCCCCTTCCCCGCACTACACTATGGCCTGCTTTTGAACTGAGGTGGTAATGAACGATTATAAAATGACGCCAGGCGAGCTTCGCGCGACCTGGGGCTTAGGGACTGTCTTCTCGCTACGGATGCTTGGCATGTTTATGGTCCTGCCTGTTCTGACCACGTACGGTATGGCGCTGCAGGGAGCCAGCGAGGCGCTGATTGGCCTGGCCATTGGCATTTACGGTCTGGCGCAGGCGGTATTCCAGATCCCATTTGGCCTGCTCTCTGACCGGGTGGGTCGAAAGCCGCTGATCGTCGGCGGGCTGCTGGTCTTTGTCCTCGGTAGCGTCATTGCCGCCCTCTCCCACTCCATCTGGGGCATTATTCTCGGCCGTGCCCTGCAGGGCTCTGGCGCGATTGCCGCCGCGGTGATGGCGCTGCTCTCAGACTTAACCCGCGAGCAGAACCGTACTAAAGCGATGGCCTTCATCGGCGTGAGCTTTGGCGTCACCTTTGCGATTGCGATGGTGTTGGGCCCCATTATTACCCATGCGCTTGGCCTGCACGCCCTGTTCTGGATGATTGCCGTGCTGGCGACCCTCGGGATTGCCTTAACCCTGTGGGTGGTGCCGGACAGCAAAAACCACGTCCTCAATCGTGAATCGGGGATGGTAAAAGGCTGCTTCAGCAAAGTGATTGTTGAACCACGCCTGCTGAAGCTCAATTTTGGCATTATGTGTCTGCACATCCTGCTGATGTCGACTTTTGTCGCCCTGCCTGGCCAGCTTGCCGCTGCGGGCTTCCCGGCGGCAGAGCACTGGAAAATTTATCTGGTCACGATGCTGATTTCGTTTGTCTCCGTCGTCCCGTTTATCATCTACGCCGAAGTGAAGCGCAAAATGAAGCGCGTCTTCGTGGGCTGCGTGGCAGTCCTGCTGATTGCCGAGATCGTGCTCTGGGGTTCCGGCCCGCACTTCTGGGAACTGATTGCCGGCGTCCAGCTCTTCTTCCTGGCCTTTAACCTGATGGAAGCCCTGCTCCCGTCGCTGATTAGCAAAGAATCCCCCGCCGGTTACAAAGGCACGGCAATGGGCATTTACTCCACCAGCCAGTTTCTCGGCGTGGCGATCGGCGGCTCACTTGGCGGCTGGGTGGACGGGCTGTTTGATTCGCAAACCGTGTTTCTTGCAGGCGCGCTGCTGGCGACAGTCTGGCTGCTGGTTGCCAGCACCATGAAAGAGCCGCGCTACGTGAGCAGCCTGCGGGTAGAAATTCCGGATGATGTGGAAATTAGCGATGCGCTGAAGCAGCGTCTGGAAGCCAAAGAGGGCGTGACAGAGGTGCTTATTGTGCCGGAAGAACGCAGCGCTTACGTCAAAATAGACAGCAAAATGACCAACCGCTTTGAGGTCGAACAGACGCTCAAAGCCTGAAAAAAAGCCCGGTTAAACCGGGCTTTTTTATGTTAATCGCGGAAGTTTTTAAACTGGAACGGCTGTCCCAGATCGCCGCCGCGCACCAGCGCCATCACCGACTGCAGGTCATCGCGAGACTTGCCGGTGACGCGAATTTCTTCACCCTGGATCTGCGCCTGCACCTTCAGCTTGCTGTCTTTGATGAGCTTAACGATCTTCTTCTGCACCGCGCTCTCAATGCCCTGCTTCAGCTTGGCTTCAACAAACCAGTTTTTACCGCTGTGCACAAACTCTTCCGGAACATCCAGAGACGTCCCTTCAATGCCGCGTTTTAACAGCTTGGCGCGCAGAATGTCGAGCAGCTGATTCACCTGGAAATCAGACTCGCTCAGCACCTTAATAGTCTTATTTGCATCGTTCAGCTCAAACGACGCCTCAACGCCACGAAAATCGAAACGTGACTCAACTTCGCGGGTTGCGTTCTCTACGCCGTTGCGAACTTCCTGGATATCAACTTCGGAAACAATATCGAAAGATGGCATCTTTTCTTCTCCCTTCACTTTTGTTGCGTTGCATAATACCCGCTACGAGGCATAACTCAACAGAAGCTTAGCTGTATAATTAAGCTGTAACACCTGGCGCAGTTGCAGGTGAGGAGGAACAATGAAAATTACAGTGCTCGGATGCGGAGCGCTTGGCCAGTTGTGGCTGACCGCGCTGTGCAAGCACGGACATGAGGTTCAGGGCTGGCTGCGCGTGCCCCAGCCCTATTGCAGCGTGAATCTGATTGGTGAAGACGGAAGCATCTTTAACGAATCGCTTACCGCCAACGATCCAGATTTCCTGGCGCAAAGCGACCTTTTGCTGGTGACGCTCAAGGCGTGGCAGGTCTCAGACGCGGTGAAAACACTGGCCGCGCAGCTCCCCCCCACTTCCCCCATACTGCTGCTGCACAATGGCATGGGGACGCTCGATGAGCTGAAAAGCGTCCCGCAGCCCCTGCTGATGGCGACGACCACACACGCCGCCCGCCGCGACGGAAATATCATCGTGCATGTCGCCAGCGGCGTAACGCACATCGGCCCCGCCAGAACGCAGGATGGGGACTACAGTTATCTTGCCGATGTTCTGCAGAAGGTGTTGCCGGACGTGGCCTGGCATAACCATATTCGTCCTCAGCTCTGGCGCAAGCTGGCCGTAAACTGCGTGATTAATCCGCTGACGGCGCTGTGGGACTGTCCGAACGGGGAGCTAAAAAATCATCCGCAGGACGTTGCGACGCTGTGTGCGGAAGTCGCGGCGGTCGTTGAGCGGGAAGGCCTGCATACCTCAGCGGACGATTTACGCTGTTATGTTGAGCAGGTTATTGAGAGTACTGCAGAAAACATCTCCTCGATGTTGCAGGACGTTCGGGCATTACGCCACACGGAGATCGACTACATTACCGGCTATCTGCTAAAACGCGCCCGCGCGCACGGTATCGCCGTGCCGGAAAACGCCCGTCTGTATGACCTGATTAAACGTAAGGAGAGTGAATATGAGCGCGTCGGCACTGATCTGCCTCGCCCCTGGTAGCGAAGAGACAGAAGCGGTCACCACCATTGATTTAATGGTGCGCGGCGGCATCACCGTGACAACCGCCAGCGTCGCCAGCGACGGTAATCTGGCCGTCACCTGCTCGCGCGGGGTGAAGCTCCTCGCGGATGCCCCGCTTGTGCAAGTGGCGGACGGGGATTACGACATCATCGTCCTGCCGGGTGGCCTGAAGGGCGCGGAGTATTTTCGCGACAGCCCGCTGCTGGTCGAGACCGTGCGTCAGTTCCACTTATCAGGTCGGATCGTCGCAGCCATCTGCGCCGCCGCAGGCACGGTACTGGTTCCGCATGACATCTTTCCCATCGGCAACATGACCGGCTTCCCGGGGCTGAAAGAGACCATTCCGGAAGACCAGTGGGTGGATAAACGCGTGGTCTGGGATCCTCGCGTCAACCTGCTGACCAGCCAGGGGCCAGGTACCGCGATTGATTTTGGCTTGAAGATTATTGACCTGCTGGTCGGGCGTGAAAAAGCGTACGAAGTGGCATCGTCGCTGGTGATGCCGGCGGGAATTTATAATTACTATGAAGAGTAGTGCATAAAAAAGCCGGGTGGCGGTAGGTAAAAGCAAAACGGCAACCCCAGGTTGCCGTTTTTAATGTTTGCGCCCTCTCCCCGTGGGAGAGGGTCGGGGTGAGGGCATCACGCCACACTCCCCCGCAAGAAACTACGGGCGATACACCTTCACATTCGCAAAGCCCTGCTCGCGCAGATACAGCGCCTGCAGGCGGCTCATCACCCCGCGCTCGCACCACAGCAGATATGTTTTGCTCTTGTCGAGATCGCCAAATTTCGTGCTCAGCTTGTAGAACGGCAGAGAAACCACCTCAACGCCTTCGACGTTCAGCGGGCTGGCGTCCTGTTCATCGATAGAACGAATATCCACAATCACATCGCTGGCACCAAAACCGCTCACGGTTTCAACTTCAACGACTTCCTGCTCGGTCTGCTGGGCAATCTCACGGATATCAATGTTGGAGGCTTCCTCCACCACTTTGTCCAGGATGGCAAAATCGAAGTTCTCTTCTTCCGCTTCGATCTTCGCCTTCACCGCTTTGACGGTCGGGCTTTTTGAGATCACGCCGCAGTATTCCGGCATGGTGCGGGCAAAATCTTCGGTGCCGATTTCGCGCGCCAGATCGATGATGTGCTCTTTGTCGTGGGAGATCAGCGGACGCAGGATCAGCGTATCAGACACGTTGTCGATCAGACGCAGGTTGGTCAGCGTCTGGCTGGAGACCTGGCCGAGCGCTTCGCCGGTGACCAGCGCCTGCACGCCGTAGCGCTCGGCCACTTTGGACGCCGCGCGCACCATCATGCGCTTCAGGATAACGCCCATCTGGCCGTCGTCCACTTTCTCAAGGATTTCGCCAACCACAGGTTCGAAGTTGATCGCCACAAAACGCACGCGGTGGGAGCTGCCGAAGCGGTTCCACAGGTAATGCGCCACCTGACGAACGCCGATTTCGTGCGCCGCGCCGCCCAGGTTGAAGAAGCAGTAATGCACGCGGCAGCCGCGACGCATCAGCATATAGCTGGAGACGCCGGAGTCGAAGCCGCCGGAGATCAGAGACAGAACATCTTCCTGAGTCCCGATCGGGAAGCCGCCGATACCTTCATAGCGCCCTTTCACCAGCAGCAGGCGATCGTTTTCGATCTCCAGATTGACGGTCACGTCCGGGTTGGTCAGACGTACGCGCGCAGACTCGACGTGCTGGTTCAGACCGCCGCCAACATAACGTTCCACTTCAATGGAGCTAAACTCGTGCTTACCGCGACGCTTCACGCGTACGCAAAAGGTTTTGCCTTCGATCTGGTCGCGGTACTGGACCAGCGCTTTCTCGAAGATGTCGTGCATATCGCTGAACGGGACGTCTTCCACTTCCAGAATATGGTGGATCCCCGGAATACGGGTCAGGGCGTCGCGAATATCCTGACGTTTGTTTTCGTCTTTCGCACGGACCTCAACGTGGTCCCAGTGGCGCACCACGGCGAGGGTCTCGTCGTAGTGCTTTAATACGTTACGAATGTTCCCGGTGAGAATTTTAATAAAGCGCAAACGCACAGATTGGCTTTTGATGGTGATTTCAGGGAACAATTTAATGATAAACTTCATGGCGGCAATGTTTCTTAGGCAAGCGTATTAAGGCTTGTAATGGAAAAGAGTACAGCAGCCCACACCCGTGGCTGCATCCAGGCGCGCAAGTATACCACCATCGCGCCGCTCCTGTGCACATTGCGCGTTATTTGATAATTGCCCTGAGTCCGTTACCATGTCGGGGCGAAGAATATAAGAGTCAATTCACTATGCCGAAGAAGAACGACGCACCGGCCAGTTTCGAAACTGCGCTGAGTGAACTGGAGCAAATTGTCACCCGCCTTGAGAACGGCGATCTCCCGCTGGAAGAGGCGCTCAATGAATTCGAGCGCGGCGTGCAGCTGGCGCGTCAGGGGCAGGTCAAACTGCAGCAGGCCGAACAGCGCGTGCAGATCCTGCTTTCCGACAGCGAAGACGCGAAAACCACGCCATTCACACCGGACGCCGAGTAAATGGATTTTGCCAACGAGCTTCAGGCGCGCGTCGTGCGCGCCAACGACGCCCTGCGCCGTTTTATTGCGCCACAGCCTTTTCAGAACACTCCACTGGTTGAAGCCATGCACTATGGCGCACTCTTGGGTGGAAAGCGTCTGCGCCCGTTTCTGGTCTACGCCACAGGCAGTATGTTTGGCATTAGCGATAACACGCTAGACGCCCCAGCAGCCGCCGTTGAGTGTATCCACGCCTACTCGCTGATCCACGATGATTTACCGGCTATGGACGACGACGATTTGCGTCGGGGTCAACCGACCTGCCATATCAAGTTTGGCGAGGCGAACGCCATTCTGGCGGGTGATGCCCTGCAAACGCTGGCATTCTCGATTCTGAGCGACGCGCCGATGGCTGAAGTGGCTGACCGCGACCGCCTGGCGATGATCTCCGAACTGGCAATGGCCAGCGGCGTGGCCGGCATGTGCGGCGGCCAGGCCCTGGATCTGGACGCGGAAGGACGTCAGGTTAATCTGGAACAGCTGGAGCGTATTCATCGCCATAAAACCGGGGCGCTGATTCGTTCAGCCGTACGCCTGGGCGCGCTGAGCGCGGGTGAGCAAGGGCGCAAAGCCCTGCCGATTCTGGACAGATACGCAGAAAGTATCGGTCTGGCGTTCCAGGTTCAGGATGACATTCTGGATGTGGTGGGCGATACTGCAACATTGGGAAAACGTCAGGGTGCGGACCAGCAGCTTGGCAAAAGTACCTACCCCGCCCTGCTGGGCCTTGAGCAAGCCCAACGTAAAGCCCGGGATCTGATAGAGGATGCCCGCCAGTCTCTGAATCAGCTGGCCGCGCAATCGCTGGATACCTCGGCACTGGAAGCGCTAGCGGACTATATAATCCAGCGTGATAAATAAACACACTATCTCGATGAGCCTTTGATGAGTTTTGATATTGCCAAATACCCGACACTGGCGTTAGTTGACTCCACCCAGGAGTTACGTCTGTTGCCGAAAGAGAGCCTGCCGAAGCTGTGCGACGAACTGCGTCGCTACCTGCTCGACAGCGTTAGCCGCTCCAGCGGCCATTTCGCCTCCGGGCTTGGCACGGTTGAGCTGACCGTGGCGCTGCATTACGTCTATAACACGCCGTTCGATCAGCTGATTTGGGACGTAGGGCACCAGGCATATCCGCACAAAATTCTGACCGGACGTCGCGATAAAATTGGCACCATTCGACAGAAAGGCGGCCTGCACCCATTCCCGTGGCGCGGTGAGAGCGAGTATGACGTATTGAGCGTCGGCCACTCCTCCACCTCTATTTCAGCGGGCATCGGTATTGCCGTTGCCGCCGAAAAAGAGAACAAACAGCGCCGTACCGTCTGCGTGATTGGCGACGGGGCGATCACTGCGGGTATGGCCTTCGAGGCAATGAACCACGCGGGTGATATCAAGCCAGACATGCTGGTTATTCTTAACGATAACGAAATGTCGATTTCCGAAAATGTCGGCGCGCTGAACAACCATCTGGCTCAGCTGCTCTCCGGCAAGCTTTACTCCTCGCTGCGCGAAGGCGGCAAGAAAGTTTTCTCCGGCGTACCGCCGATCAAAGAGCTGCTCAAGCGCACCGAAGAGCACATAAAAGGCATGGTCGTGCCGGGCACCCTGTTTGAAGAGCTGGGCTTCAACTATATCGGCCCGGTTGACGGCCATGACGTGCTGGGTCTGGTGACCACGCTCAAGAACATGCGCGACCTGAAAGGCCCGCAGTTCCTGCACATCATGACCAAAAAAGGGCGTGGCTACGAGCCGGCGGAAAAAGATCCGATTACCTTCCACGCGGTACCGAAATTTGACCCGTCCAGCGGCTGTCTGCCAAAAAGCAGCGGCGGCATGCCGAGCTATTCAAAAATCTTTGGCGACTGGCTGTGCGAAACCGCAGCGAAAGACAACAAGCTGATGGCGGTCACCCCGGCCATGCGCGAAGGCTCCGGCATGGTGGAGTTCTCTAAAAAATACCCGGACCAGTATTTTGACGTGGCCATTGCCGAGCAGCACGCGGTGACGTTTGCAGCGGGTCTGGCCATTGGCGGCTATAAGCCGGTTGTCGCTATCTATTCCACCTTCCTGCAGCGCGCCTACGATCAGGTGATCCATGACGTGGCCATTCAGAAGCTACCGGTACTGTTTGCTATCGATCGTGCGGGCATCGTCGGTGCCGACGGCCAGACTCACCAGGGCGCGTTTGACCTGTCGTTCCTGCGCTGTATTCCCGATATGGTTGTCATGACACCAAGCGACGAAAACGAATGTCGTCAGATGCTGTTTACCGGCTACCACTATCAGGATGGTCCAAGTGCCGTTCGCTACCCGCGCGGTAATGCGGTGGGCGTTGAGCTGCAGCCGCTGGAAAAGCTGGCGATCGGTAAAGGTCTGGTAAAACGTCGCGGTGAGAAAGTGGCAATTCTGAACTTCGGTACGCTGATGCCGGAGGCCGCGAAAGTGGCTGAAACGCTGAATGCCACCCTGGTGGATATGCGCTTTGTGAAGCCGCTCGACGAGTCTCTGATCCTGAGCATGGCGCAGACGCATGACGTGCTGGTCACGCTGGAAGAAAACGCCATTATGGGCGGTGCGGGCAGCGGCGTGAACGAGGTGCTGATGGCAAACCGTAAAGCCGTTCCGGTGCTGAACCTCGGCCTGCCGGATCATTTCATTCCACAAGGTACCCAGGACGAAGCCCGCGCGGCGATTGGCCTGGACGCGGCCGGTATTGAAGCCAAAATCCGCGCCTGGCTGGACTAATCCCTCCCCTTTTCCGCTCCTGCTATGCTTAAACCTGGTGTTTAAACAGCAGGAGCGGACCGTGCAATACACTACATTAGGAAAAACCGACCTCAAGGTTTCCCGACTTTGTCTGGGATGCATGACCTTCGGCGAGCCCGATCGGGGAAATCACGCCTGGACGCTGCCGGAAGAGAGCAGCCGTCCGATTATCAAACGCGCCATCGAGGGCGGCATTAACTTCTTTGACACCGCCAACAGCTACTCCGACGGCAGCAGCGAGGAGATTGTGGGTCGCGCCCTGCGTGATTTTGCTCGTCGTGATGAAATCGTGGTCGCCACCAAGGTGTACTACCCGGTGGGCGACCTGCCTCAGGGCCTTTCTCGCGCGCAGATCCTGCGTTCCATTGATGACAGCCTCAGACGCCTGAACATGGATTACGTCGATCTGCTGCAAATTCACCGCTGGGATTACAACACGCCGATCGAGGAGACGCTTGAAGCGCTCAACGACGTCGTAAAGGCCGGTAAAGCGCGCTACATCGGCGCGTCGTCTATGCACGCGTCGCAGTTTGCACGGGCGCTGGATCTCCAGGCGCAGCACGGCTGGGCGCGCTTTGTCACCATGCAGGATCACTACAATCTGATCTATCGTGAAGAAGAACGAGAGATGTTGCCGCTGTGCCATCAGGAGGGCGTCGCGGTGATCCCGTGGAGCCCGCTGGCACGCGGCCGGCTGACCCGCCCGTGGGGAGAAACCACGGCCCGCCTGGTATCGGATGAAGTGGGAAAAAACCTGTACGAAGGAACAGAGGCCAGCGATGCGCTAATCGCCGAACGCTTAGCCGGGATCGCCGACGATACCGGAGCAACCCGCGCCCAGGTGGCGCTGGCGTGGCTGCTGGGTAAGCGCGGCGTTGCGGCACCGATTATCGGCACATCCCGGGAAGAGCAGCTGGATGAGCTGCTGAGTGCAGTGGATTTATCCCTGACACCGGAGCAGGTTGCCGAGCTGGAGACGCCGTATCAGCAGCATCCGGTGGTGGGGTTTAAGTAAATACTTGCCGGGTGGCGGCTTCGCCTTACCCGGCCTACGCTCTCACCCTATTTGTAGGCCGGGTAAGCGCAGCGCCACCCGGCAATACAGAACACACAAACTTACGCGAAGTGATCGTACCCTTTCCAGTCCAGCGTCACAGGCGTACCGTCTTTCACAAACTTCAGCCCTTCGCCTTCCGGCATGATCTGACCGATGCAGGTAAATTTCGCGCCGAGATGCGCTAACGCGACATCCAGCGTCCCACGGTTCAGCTCCGGCACGGTGAAGCACAGCTCATAATCTTCGCCACCGGAGAGCGCCCAGCGCAGGGCCTGCTCAGGCTCCACATGGCGAAGCAGTTGCTCTGACAGCGGGAACAGGTCCAGGTCAACGCGCGCGCCGACGCCGCTGGCCTTCAGAATATGGCCGAGGTCTAAGATGAGACCGTCAGAGAGATCGATAGCCGAGCTTGCCCGCTCGCGCAGCGCCTGGCCGTGCAGAATACGCGGCGTCGGGCGCAGATGGCGTTTAACCAGATATGCCGCATCGTCAGCGTCTTTCACGGTTAAGCGATCCTGCAGAATAGCCAGCCCTGCCGCGCTGTCACCAGGCGTACCGGTCACGTAAATCCAGTCGCCGGGTTTTGCGCCTGAGCGCTTCAGCGCGCGACCGAGCGGGACATAGCCGTGGATCGCCAGCGTCATCGACAGCGGCCCGGCAGTGGTATCGCCGCCAATCAGCTGCATATCGTAGTAGTTGAGCTGCTCAAACAGCGCATCGCTGAAGGCTTCAAGCCAGGCTTCATCTACCTCAGGCAGCGTCAGAGCCAGCGTCAGCCACGCGGGATCGGCACCCATTGCCGCCAGATCGCTAACGTTAACCGCCAGCGCTTTATACGCCAGATCGGCAGGATCGATATCCGGTAAAAAATGACGTCCGCACACTAAGGTGTCGGTGCTGATTGCCAGCGTCTGTTTTTCGGGAATATTGAGAAGTGCACAGTCATCGCCAATGCCGGTTTCAACATCAAGACGAGAGGTTCTGACACGGTCGAAATAACGGGCAATCAGGGAGAATTCGCCGCATGCCATACGTTATGCCTCAGCAAATAAAAGAAAAAACCGGAGCCGCACTGCCCGTCAGGCAACGCAGGACTCCGGTTTGCGGATCACTTTTTGTGGGGACGGATCGCAGGTGCTGCTTTATCAAGTACGCCGTTTACAAACTTATGGCTGTCTTCAGCGCCGAAGGTTTTCGCCAGTTCGATCGCTTCGTTGATGGCCACTTTATACGGCACATCATCACGTTTGGACAGCTCAAACAGCGCGATACGCAACACTGCTTTTTCTACCTGACCCAGCTCTTCGAGCAGACGGGACAGGTATGGCTTCATCAGGCCATCGAGATACGCGCTATTAGTCGCCACTCCCGACAGCAGTTCACGGAAGTACAGAACGTCAACATCTTTCACGTCCTGTTCTGACAGGAACTGGTACTCAACATCAGCGATGTCGTTCTGGGACAACTGCCAGGAGTAAAGTGCCTGGACGGCACATTCACGGGCGCGGCGACGAGCAGCAGGTTTCACGGAATTCCCCTTACAAAAAAATCAGGCCTTGATGGCTTTCAATACATTAATCATTTCAAGCGCGGTCAGTGCAGCTTCTGCACCTTTGTTACCGGCTTTGGTGCCAGCACGTTCGATGGCTTGTTCAATACTTTCGGTGGTCAGCACGCCGAACGCGACAGGAATTTCAGCGTCCTGCGCAACGTGTGCCAGACCGTTGCTTGCACCGCCCGCAACGTATTCGAAGTGCGCAGTGCCGCCACGAATAACGGTACCCAGTGCAATCACCGCGTCATATTTACCGGTTTTCGCCAGCGCGCCCGCCGCCAGTGGCAGTTCGTAAGCGCCTGGAACCCAAACAACGGTAATGTTGTCATCTTTAACCTGGCCGATACGTTTCAGGGCGTCAATGGCACCTTCCAGCAGGCTGTCGTTGATGAAGTTGTTGAAACGCGCAATGGTGATGGCGACGCGAGCGTCCGGGGTAGCTACAGCAGCTTCAATAATGTTCATACTCTTCCTTTACGGGTTCATTTGGCCCCGCAGGGGGGCGGATTTTATCATAATACTTTGCGCACTGCTTCCCTATTTCGGGAGCAATTACGCTGTCGTTAAGTGGAGGCAGACATCCGGACCCACCGGACGAATCTCGCTAAATTTGAGTTGTGGTGCATCGGCCAGTTTTTCAAGGCCGGGCAGCACAAACAGGCCGCGCGCGTCGTGACCTAACAGTTTAGGCGCAACGTAAACAATCAGTTCATCCACCAGCCCGGCCTGTAAGAGCGCACCGGCCAGCATCGGGCCCGCTTCGACCCAAATGCTGTTCACCTGTTGCTTGCCGAGCAGCATCATCAGGACCACGAGATCCAGATGGCCGTTATGCTCTGGCACCATGATGCTGCGCACGCCTTCCGGCCATTCGCGCGTATCTTCCCTGGTGCGGGCAATCCAGGTTTCACCCGGCTGCTGGACAATACGGTGCTCCGGCGTCACGCGGTTCTGGCTATCAATAATAATACGCAGCGGCTGACGCAGGTTCTCCTGCGGATAGAGCGCCTGGGTATCGGCATTCAGCTCATCCCAGCGCACGGTCATGGCCGGATCGTCAGCGAGCACGGTTTCACTGCTGGTGAGGATAGCATGGCTTTGCGCACGCAGACGTTGCACATCGCGCCTTGCCTGCGGCGAGGTTACCCACTGGCTCTCGCCGCTTGCCATCGCCGTACGTCCATCCAGCGAGGCGCCCAGCTTGAGCTGGATATACGGGAACCCCGTGCGCATACGCTTCAGGAAGCCTTTATTGATTGCTTCCGCGTCCTGCATCATCAGACCATGGCTGACCTCAATGCCTTCCTGCTGCAGGCGATACAGACCGCGTCCGGCCACCTGCGGATTCGGGTCCTGCATCGAGGCGACCACGCGTGAAACACCGGCGGCAATCAGCGCTTCGCAGCACGGCGGCGTACGCCCGTGATGGCTGCAGGGCTCCAGCGTAACGTAGGCCGTGGCACCGCGCGCCTTCTCGCCAGCCATGCGCAGCGCATGAACCTCAGCATGCGGCTCGCCTGCACGATAGTGAAACCCCTCCCCCACAATCTCGCCGTCTTTGACGATCACGCACCCGACGTTTGGGTTGGGATGGGTAGTAAAACGACCGCGCTGCGCCAGCTTCATGGCGCGCGCCATGTACATCTCATCGTGCATGAGCTTAATCCTGTAAGCGGGCGATCTCTTCGCCGAACTCTTTGATATCTTCGAAACTGCGGTAGACAGAGGCGAAGCGGATATAGGCGACCTTATCAAGTTTTTTCAGCTGTTCCATCACCAGGTTGCCGATCATCTTGCTGGGCACTTCACGCTCGCCCAAACCGCGCAGGTAAGATTTTATGTGGTTTAACGCCATTTCGACGTCATCCGCGCTGACGGGCCGTTTTTCGAGGGCCTTTAGCATCCCGCTGCGCAGTTTCTCTTCGTTGAACGGCTCGCGCACGTCGTTACTTTTTACCACGCGCGGCATTACCAGCTCTGCAACCTCAAAGGTCGTGAAACGCTCGTTGCACACCAGACACTGCCGACGACGGCGTACGGATGACCCCTCGCCCACAAGACGAGAGTCGATGACTTTGGTATCCACAGCGGAGCAGAATGGGCAATGCATACGGTATCCCTGTTATCCGGTTAACTGATTTTCATTTTACCCTGATCTGGCCTGACAACAAAGGAAGAGCTTTTTGAGATAAAGGATCTATGTCTGACACAATGATGCTGGCTATCATTAGAGCGATCCGTTATTTCAAGGAAATAAACGCAATGACAAGACGTTACCTGAAAATTTTGCTGGTGGGGAGCCTCTTCACCCTTAGCGCCTGTGCACAGCAAACCGAAGTCCGTCAGATGAAACAGAGCGTGAATACGCTCAATACGGCGTTGGACAAACTGAACAAAGAAACGGTGAAGATCACCCAGCAAAACGCGCTGAACGCCAAATCCAGCAGCGGAGTTTATCTGCTGCCGGGCGCGAATACGCCTGCGCGCCTGAACAGCCAGGTCGGCACGCTGAAAATGTCGCTGGTGAACGTGGCGGCGAATGCTGATGGTACGCGCGCAACATTACGCATCCAGGGCGAATCCAGCGATCCGCTTCCAGCCTTCAGCGGTACCGTGGAGTGGGGACAAATCCAGGGCACCACGGAGAATTACCAGGAGGTGAACGTGAAGAATCAGCTGTTCACCGCCCCGGCCAGCGTTTTAGCGCCCAGCGATGTGGAAATACCGCTTCAGCTAAGCGGCCTTACGCCGGAACAGTTAGGCTTTATCCGCATTCACGACATTCAACCCGCCGCGCAGTAATTCCATCCTCTTAAGCGGAGTGAAATGTCACTCCGCTAACATTTACATTTCGTATGGATTGGCAACATAAATGATTGCCGCTACAATCCCGGCCGTTTAAAGTACGCAAACGTGAACGCAATCGATTACGCGTGTGAGAGATATGTGAAACAACACATATTTTTGTGAGCAGGGATTCCTATAATAGGCACCGCAGAAACACGAAATATTTAGAAACGCAATTCGCGCATTTTTCACTCCCGGAAGGGAATTTCAATCAGTGGCATGATTATGAAAAAAACATTACTCACAGCTGGCGCCGTGCTGGCACTGTCCTCCTCTTTCACTGTTAACGCAGCGGAAAACGACAAACCACAATACCTCTCCGACTGGTGGCACCAGAGCGTTAACGTGGTTGGCAGCTACCACACCCGCTTCGGACCTCAGATCCGTAACGATACCTACCTGGAATATGAAGCGTTCGCCAAGAAAGACTGGTTTGATTTCTATGGCTATATGGATGCACCGGTCTTCTTCGGTGGTAACACCGACGCGAAAGGTATCTGGAACCACGGTTCCCCACTGTTCATGGAAATTGAACCACGCTTCTCTATTGATAAGCTGACCGGTACCAGCCTGGCGTTTGGTCCGTTCAAAGAGTGGTACTTCGCGAACAACTACATCTACGACATGGGCCGCAACAAATCCGGTCGCCAGAGCACCTGGTACATGGGTCTGGGTACTGACATCGATACCGGTCTGCCAATGAGCCTGTCTCTGAACGTGTACGCTAAGTACCAGTGGCAGAACTACGGTGCCGCGAACGAAAACGAGTGGGATGGCTACCGTTTCAAAGTGAAATACTTTGTGCCAATTACCCAGCTGTGGGGCGGCAACCTGAGCTACATCGGCTTCACCAACTTTGACTGGGGTTCAGATCTGGGCGACAACGACTTCCGCGACCTGAACGGTAAGAAAGCGCGCACCAACGACTCCATCGCCTCCAGCCACATCCTGGCGCTGAACTACGATCACTGGCACTACTCTGTTGTTGCGCGTTACTGGCACAACGGTGGCCAGTGGAACGATGACGCGAGCCTGAACTTCGGCAACGGCGATTTCAGCGTCCGTTCTACCGGCTGGGGTGGTTACCTGGTTGTGGGTTATAACTTCTAACCTGACGGTTAGTGCCGGGTGGCGGCTACGCCTTACCCGGCCTACAAAACCTGTAGGCCCGTGCAAGCGCAGCGCCGCCGGGCAAAAAAGCCAGCTCAAGAGCTGGCTTTTTACTGCCTCACCTTGCGCAAAAAATCCGCCAATGACCTGTCCGCACTCTCGCTAAACCGCCTCTCCGTCGTCACAATATTGAGGCATCTGTCGAGCCGGAAACAGCGATAGTCATCGCGCCGTTCGCACCACGCCGCCAGCAGCCAGCGCTCACCCCAGAAGAACAGCCCCAGCGGCTGAACCTCACGCTTAGAGAGCTGTCCGGCTTCATCGCGGTAATGCAGCGCCAGCACGCGCTGGGCGGAAATCGCCTGATGAATCATGTCAAAATGGCTGCGGGAGTGGCTTTGTATGCAAAAGTCCGGGGCGTAGATACGCGCCTGCTCCGCCTTTCGCCGACTCTCCTCCGGCAGGATAGCCAGCACCTTTTCCTGAGCCGACTCCAGCTCGCGCGACAGCGACTCACCTCCCCAGGTTTTGAGCAGGCGAATCGCGACGATCAGCGCCTCTGACTCCCTGTTTGTCAGCATCAGCGGCGGCAGGTCAAAACCCGACATCAGCCGGTATCCGCTTCCCGCCTCACCTTCCACCGGCACGCCGGAAAGTGACAGGTCGCGGATATCGCGGTAGACCGTGCGCTCGGACACGCCAAGCCGGTCCGCCAGGTGCGCTGCCGTTGTCAGACGCCTGCCCCGCAGGATCTGCACAATCTGGAACAAACGGTCAGCGCGTCGGGTCATATCTAAATTAGCTCTCAGGCAGGTTGATGGAGGCCGACGCGATTACCTTCGCTGTCGGTGAACAAAGCAATGGTGCCAATGCCTCGCGGCAATTCCAGCGGACCAAAGACGCATGCACCGCCCGCAGAGGCAATGCGATCGAGCGTGGCCGCCAGATTGTCAGTATGCAGATAAATAATAGCGCCCTGCTGCGACGGCGTAACGCCGTCAAATTTCGCCAGCGCGCCGCCGGTTGCCGGGTCTTCGTGCGGGAAAATCGCCAGCTCTGCAACATCCATTTGCTCGCGCTTCAGCGTAACCTGCATTACCGGTTCATAAAATTTGATGGCGCGATCCATATCGGCGACCGGAATTTCAAACCAGTTAATCACACTTTTCATACTTCCTCCTGCCTGTTGTTTGGGTTCGAAAAGAGTCTACGACAGGGCTCCTGACAGCATACTGTCAGGAGTGTTTGTCAGGAGCAGATAAAAAAAATCCCGGCCAACAGACCGGGATTTCGATAACACCTAAGACAATGTCTTACGGCAGAATGGACGGCTGATCCGCCCCTTCTTTCTCGACTTTCTGCTGGAGCAGGTGCTCGCGCTTCATGCCGAGTTTCAGTGCCAGAGCGGACGCGACGTAGATAGACGACGCCGTACCGATGGTGACACCAATCAGCATGGTCAGCGAGAAGCCTTCCAGCACCGGGCCACCGAAGAGATACAGCATCAGGATAACCATCAAGGTCGTTCCGGATGTGATCAAGGTACGGTGCAGCGTCTGGGTCAATGACACGTTAAAGATTTCGTACGGCGTACCGCGACGGATCTTACGGAAGTTTTCACGAATACGGTCAGATACCACGATACTGTCGTTCAGTGAGTAACCGATAACGGACATCAGGGATGCCACAATCGTCAGGTCAATCTCAATGTGGAACAGCGACAGTACGCCCATGGTGATCACCACGTCGTGCGCAAGAGCGATAACTACACCTGCCGCCAGGCGCCACTCGAAGCGGAAGCCAACGTAGATCAGGATGGAGATCAGCGCCACCATCAGCGCCATCGCACCGGTTTGCGCCAGATCCGCGCCCACGCTCGGGCCGACGAACTCAATACGCTTCACCGCCGCATTCTGGCTGGTCGATTCGTTGATGACCTTGAGAACCTTGCTACCCAGCTCCTGGCTGCCGTTGGCATCGTGTACCGGAGGCATACGCACCATGATGTCGCGGCTGCTGCCGAAGTTCTGCAGCAGCGGCTCTTCAAAGCCCGCTTTCTGCAGCGATTCGCGCATCTGGTCCATATCGATCGGTTTTTCCAGGGAAATTTCAATTACCGTACCGCCGGTAAAATCGAGACCCCAGTTAAAGCCTTTCACGCCCATAATGACGATGGACAGAATCAGCAGAAAACCTGAAATGCCGAAGGCCCAGTAGTCCCAGCGCATAAAGTCCCAGACTTTACGGCCGTGGTTTAATTGTTCAACAGTATATTCCTGTGCCACAACGCACTCCTCAGATAGACAGCTTTTTGACGCGCTTGCCGCCGTACAGCAGGTTCACGATGGCACGGGTGCCGACAATAGCGGTAAACATCGACGTTGCAACACCGATACCGGTGGTAATCGCAAAGCCTTTGATAGCGCCAGTACCCACTGCATACAGGATAAGAACCTTAATCAGTGTTGTTACGTTCGCATCGAAGATGGAGCTGAACGCCCCTTTATAGCCTTCTTCAATCGCCTGTTGCACAGAGCGACCGTTGCTCAACTCTTCTTTGATACGTTCGTTTATCAGTACGTTGGCGTCGACCGCCACCGCAAGGGTCAGAACGATACCCGCAATACCTGGCATGGTCAGCGTCGCACCCGGCAGCAGGGACATGATGCCGATGATCAGCACCAGGTTAGCCAGCAGCGCGGACGTCGCGATCAGACCAAACTTCTTATAGAAGAAGATCATGAAGAGGATGGAGACCACCAGACCGGCCAGACACGCTTCCAGACCCTGCTGGATGTTTTGCATACCCAGAGTAGGACCAATGGTACGTTCTTCAACAATCTGAATTGGCGCAATCAGCGCACCGGCACGCAGCAGCAGAGAGAGCTGACGCGCTTCGTTCGGGTTGTTAATACCGGTAATACGGAAGCTGTTACCCAGACGAGACTGGATGTTGGCGATGTTAATCACCTCTTCCTCTTTCACCAACACCGCACGACCGTTTGCGTCTTTCTTACCGCTGTCTTTGTACTCCACGAACAGGGTCGCCATCGGTTTGCCGATGTTGTCCTTCGTGAAGTTGGACATGATGTTACCACCCGCGCTATCGAGCGAGATGTTAACCTGCGGCTGGTTGTATTCATCCTGGCTGGAAGTGGAGTCAGTGATATGGTCACCGGTCAGGATCACGCGTTTGTACAGCACAACCGGCTGACCTTCGCGGGTCTGTTTCACTTCGGAGTCACCCGGAATACGGCCTGCGGCAGCGGCGGACTGATCGACATTGGTGTTAACCAGACGGAATTCCAGAGTCGCGGTTGCACCCAGAATCTCTTTCGCACGTGCGGTATCCTGGATACCCGGCAGTTCTACCACGATACGGTCAGCACCCTGACGCTGTACCAGCGGCTCAGCCACGCCAAGCTGGTTTACACGGTTACGCAGAATGTTGATGTTCTGCTGAACGGCGTATTCACGCGCTTCGCTCAGACGCGCATCCGTCATCACCGCACGCAGCTGGTTGCTGCCCTGAGAGGTAATCACCAGATCGCGGTGACGCTGAGACAGGTAAGTTACAGCCTGGTCGCGCGCCGCGCTGTCGCGGAACGTGATGCTCAAGCCGTAGTTATCTTCTTTACGCACGGTAGTGTACGCAATGCCTTTCTCACGCAGATCGCTGCGCAGGCTGTCGATGTTCTGTTCCTGCAGCTTGCCGAGCGCGGTATCCATATCCACTTCCATCAGGAAGTGAACGCCGCCACGCAGGTCAAGACCCAGTTTCATTGGCTCTGCGTTCAGAGCAGCCAGCCAACGCGGGGTTGCAGGAGCAAGGTTAAGCGCCACGACGTATTTATCACCCAGCACGCCCATCAGCGCTTCACGAGCGCGGAGCTGCGTGTCGGTGGTGTCGAAGCGAGCAAGAATAGCGCCCTCTTCCAGTGCCACAGACTTAGCGGTAATTTTTTCTTCTTGTAACGTTTTCTGGACCTGGATCAGCGTTTGCTCACTGGCGGCGACACCGCGCGCGCCAGTGATTTGAACGGCCGGATCCTCACCATACAGGTTGGGAAGTGCGTACAGCAGGCCGACGAGAATCACGACGACCAGCATGATGTACTTCCACAAAGGATAACGGTTTAACACGGCAGTTCCCTTTGGGAAAAGTTGGGATTACAGCGCCTTCATGGTGCCTTTCGGCAGAACGGCAGCTACGAAGTCACGTTTGATAACCACTTCAGTGGTGTCATTCAGGGCGATAGCAATGTAGCCGCTTTCCGCTACTTTGGTCACGCGACCCACCAGGCCACCGTTGGTCAGTACTTCATCGCCTTTCGCGATAGAGTTCATCAGGTTTTTGTGCTCTTTGGTGCGCTTCTGCTGTGGACGCAGGATCATGAAGTAGAAGATCAGACCGAACACAACCAGCATCAGAATCAGAGACATCGGGCTGCCCTGAGAAGGCGCGCCAGTTGCTGCTACCGCATCAGAAATAAAAAAGCTCATTCAAATTCCCTCATTATTAAAATTAATCAACGTTCAAAGGTGGGACATCCCGGCCCTGGCGTTGGTAGAAATCGGTCACGAAGCTCTCTAATTTACCCTCTTCGATAGCCTTACGTAAACCAGCCATTAAGCGCTGATAATAACGAAGATTATGAATGGTATTGAGACGCGCACCTAAAATCTCGTTGCAACGATCGAGATGATGCAGATACGCGCGAGAATAATTGCGACAGGTATAGCAATCGCACTCGGCGTCGAGCGGACTGGTGTCACTTTTATGCTTCGCGTTACGGATTTTCACCACGCCATCGGTAACAAACAGATGACCGTTACGCGCGTTGCGGGTTGGCATAACGCAGTCGAACATATCGATGCCGCGGCGTACGCCTTCAACCAGATCTTCTGGTTTACCCACGCCCATCAGGTAACGAGGTTTATCTGCCGGGATTTGCGGGCAAACATGTTCCAGAATACGGTGCATGTCTTCCTTCGGTTCACCCACAGCCAAACCGCCGACAGCGTAGCCATCAAAACCTATCTCTACCAGACCTTTAACAGAGATATCGCGTAAATCTTCGTAAACGCTGCCCTGAATAATGCCGAACAGGGCATTTTTGTTCTGCAGGGAGTCAAAACGATCGCGGCTACGCTTCGCCCAACGCAGTGACATCTCCATAGAGCGCTTCGCGTAGTCCCAGTCGGCCGGGTATGGCGTACATTCGTCGAAGATCATCACGATGTCAGAGCCGAGGTCGTACTGAATCTCCATCGATTTTTCTGGATCGAGGAAAATAGGATCGCCGTTGATCGGGTTACGGAAGTGCACGCCCTGCTCGGTGATCTTGCGGATATCCCCCAGGCTGAAGACCTGGAAACCGCCGGAATCGGTCAGGATGGGGCCTTTCCACTGCATAAAATCATGGAGATCGCCGTGAAGCTTCATGATCTCCTGACCCGGACGCAGCCACAGGTGGAAGGTGTTACCGAGGATGATCTGCGCGCCAGTGGCTTCAACTTCTTCCGGCGTCATCCCTTTGACGGTGCCGTAGGTACCCACAGGCATAAACGCGGGGGTTTCTACCACGCCGCGATCAAACACCAGGCGACCGCGACGCGCGCGGCCATCGGTGGTATCGAGTTCAAATTTCATTTTCTTTCCTCTGTGCCGGAAAAACAGTCCGACACATTATTCTGGTGCCGCGGACTTATTCCCCGACACGCTCATTCAAAGCCAGCGGATTGTACGTGATAAACATCGCGTCCCCGTAGCTAAAAAAGCGATATTTTTGTTCTACCGCAGACTTGTAGGCATTCATCGTATGCTGATAACCCGCAAACGCGGAGACCAGCATAATCAGCGTCGATTCAGGCAGATGGAAGTTGGTCACCAGCGCGTCAATCACTTTGTACTGGTAGCCCGGGTAGATAAAGATCTGCGTATCGCCAAAGAACGGCTCGATAAGATCATTTTTTGCCGCCTGCGCGGCACTCTCCAGCGAGCGCACCGACGTCGTGCCGACCGCAACGACGCGGCTACCGCGCGCTTTCGCGGCCAGCACCGCATCCACCACGTCCTGCGGCACTTCGGCATATTCGGAGTGCATGATGTGATCTTCGATGCTGTCCACGCGAACCGGCTGGAAGGTTCCCGCGCCGACGTGCAGCGTGACAAACGCCATCTCAATACCTTTCGCGCGCAGCTTTTCCAGCAGCGGTTCATCAAAGTGCAGGCCTGCCGTCGGCGCCGCGACCGCGCCAGGCTTCTGGCTGTAGACGGTCTGGTACAGCTCGCGGTCGGCCTCTTCGTCCGGACGCTCAATGTACGGCGGCAGCGGCATATGGCCGATGGCGTTCAGGATGTCGAGCACCGAACGCTCGTCATCGAACGCCACTTCAAACAGCGCGTCGTGACGCGCGGTCATGGTCGCTTTGATGCTCTCGTCATCGCCCAGCAGCAGCTCAGCGCCCGGCTTCGGCGCCTTAGACGCGCGAATATGTGCCAGAATACGTTTATCATCGAGCATACGTTCGACCAGCACTTCAATCTTGCCGCCGCTGGCTTTACGGCCAAACAGGCGCGCCGGGATCACGCGGGTATTGTTAAAGACCAGCAGATCGCCAGGGTTGAGCTTGTCGAGCAAATCGGTGAAAGTACCGTGCGTCAGCTCGCCCGTTGGCCCATCCAGTGACAGCAAACGACAGCTGCTGCGCTCAGGCATTGGGTAGTGAGCAATCAGGGATTCAGGTAGTTCAAAGGAGAAATCGGCGACGCGCATGACGTATACTCGTGACTTAAAAACAGGCGGCATAGTCTAGTGCTCACACCCTTTTGCTGCAACAACTAGCCGCCCACGGACAAATAAAACGCATGAATTTTCTCGCTCACCTGCATCTCGCTCACCTCGCTGACAGCTCCTTGTCCGGCAATTTGCTGGCCGATTTCGTGCGCGGCAACCCCGCTGAAGACTATTCTCCTGAGATTGTCGACGGGATTTTTATGCACCGCCGCATTGATGTCATAACCGATAACCTGCCGGAGGTGACGGAAGCCAAAGCGTGGTTTCGCCCTGAAACCCGCCGCGTTGCGCCGATCACGCTCGACGTAATGTGGGACCACTTCCTGTCGCGCCACTGGGAACAGCTGTCGCCGGAGATGCCATTGCCGGAGTTTGTGCGCTATGCCCACCAGCAGGTATCGATCATTTTGCCCGACTCGCCGCCGCGCTTTGTGAATCTGAATAACTACCTGTGGTCGGAACGCTGGCTGGAGCGCTATCGCGAGATGGACTTCATCCAGAACGTGTTAAATGGGATGGCAAGCCGCCGCCCGCGCCTGGATGCGCTGCGTGACTCCTGGTATGACCTTGACGAACATTACGATGCGCTGGAAACGCGTTTCTGGCAGTTTTACCCGCGCATGATGACCCAGGCGAAAAACAAACAGCTGTAACAGAATTCACATTGATAGGTAAAAGCTGGCGGAACGATTGTCACCACCTCTTTGTCTTATCCATGAACACTCTCTATACTGGCTCGCGTTGCGTTCCAAATAACCTTAGTATCTACAGGAGAATCATATGGTTCTGGTAACTCGTCCGGCTCCGGATTTTACAGCTGCAGCAGTTCTGGGCAACGGTGAAATCGTTGAAAACTTCAACTTCAAACAGCACACCAACGGTAAAGCGACCGTTCTGTTCTTCTGGCCAATGGACTTCACTTTCGTTTGCCCGTCTGAGCTGATCGCATTCGACAAACGTTACGAAGAATTCCAGAAGCGTGGCGTGGAAGTTGTTGGCGTCTCCTTCGACTCTGAATTTGTACACAACGCATGGCGTAACACCCCTGTCGAAAATGGCGGCATCGGTGCGGTGAAATACGCAATGGTTGCGGACATCAAACGCGAGATCCAGCAGGCTTACGGTATCGAACATCCGGACGCTGGCGTTGCGCTGCGTGGTTCTTTCCTGATCGACGCAAACGGCATCGTTCGTCACCAGGTTGTGAACGATCTGCCGCTGGGTCGTAACATCGACGAAATGCTGCGCATGGTTGACGCGCTGCAGTTCCACGAAGAGCACGGTGAAGTGTGCCCGGCTCAGTGGGAAAAAGGTAAAGAAGGCATGAACGCGTCTCCAGACGGCGTTGCTAAATACCTGTCCGAGAACGTATCCAGCCTGTAATTGGCACGGTTTACGAAAAAGGCCCGCTTATGCGGGCCTTTTTTTATGCCTTACGCTGCGTCTCACGCCAGATACGCCAGGCCATGCCCGCCAGCAGAGCCACGCCCGCAATCAGTACGCCCCACACCAGCAGCGTGTTCATCCTGCTCTCCCGCTCGGCCGCGGAGGTGGCGGTCAGACGCCCTTCGCCGCCTAACGCGACATTATCCTGAATGTCAGCCTGCGGCAGGTTTGCCACATCATAGGTTTTACGCAGGTCGGCAGGGATCAGCATGTCGGGCTCCACGCTGGCAGGCTTTGCCGCGCCGTTGCCCCAGGCGAGCACGTACGGCGCTTTCCCCTGCGCGTTGAACACCAGGTCATAGCGGTCGCGATGCCCCGTTACGCCCGGCAGGTATTCTGGCAAACGCGCATTCAGCGTCGTGATTTTTACCGCCTGCACCAGGCCCCCGTTAAGCGAAACCGGTGGAGACGTTTTCCCCTCCAGACGGTAAAGAACCTCTTTTTTCAGGGGGTGCCATACGTCTTTTTCGGTACTCCGCCACGCTATCTCCACGGGAAGAACGCCGTCGCCATTCAGTGAAATGCTGACAGCGCTCAGGGGCTGCGGTCGCGCCCAGTGCCACTGCGCTTCACTTGCCGATAACGACTCCCCTTCGCCTTCCAGGTTAACCTCTTCCGGGGCCGCCTGCGCGGGTGCGCTAATTGCGTTTACGCCGGTCAAGGTTATCCCCTGGCTTTTTGTATTCAGCACCACCATGAGATAGCGATTCGCATCGGGAGATAAAACCGTATCAACATCGATCCGATCGAGCTTAAGGCGATCCTGGCCGCTGACAACGTCCAGCAGGGGCATATCCTCGCGCAGGGTATACCAGCGCTTAAGATCCTCGCTGTAATAAACCGACGCCGTTCCCTGCCACGACGTCTGAGGGGTATTCCAGAGCAGCTGCAGTTGGGACAGGCTTATCTCGCCCGTAGCCTGCTCCGGCAAGGTCAGCAGATAATGTTGCCCGGCTGCGGCGGCTTTTTGCCCCTCAAGCACAATCTCCACGCCGTTTCCGGAACGAAGCAGGATCTTATCGCTATCACCACCGTCTCGCGCAGGCGCAAGCGGCGAGGCGTCCAGCTTGAAGAGGCGCAGCGCTGTGGATTGCACTGGCACCTGCGGACGCGTCGCGCTGACCAGGCTGAAGGGAACCGGCTCGCCCGACTGGTTAAAGACGCGTACATCGTGCAGATCTGGTGACGTGCTCTGCTCATAGACGGCGAGCGGGAGCGCGACCCGATACCACTGGGAAGGGACAGACGTGTCCAGGGAACGACCAAAGGCATAATCCCGCGGCGATTCCGTTTGTGCCTCGTCGCAGAGCGCCGGGCCGGAAAGCGCCAGCAGCGCGGGGTAGTAGCGCTCCACCGCGCGATAAAAGATGACCAGCCCCAGCAGTGCGAACGCGGCACCTTCCTCAAGCGGGTTCACCAGCGGCAGCCATGTCTGGCGATAGACCACACCGTCCTGGAAATTGGTCACGACCAGCAACACCAGCAGCGCCGCGACGGCAGGGACCGGGGCCAGGCAGGCGTAAAGCGCGGGCCATTCCCGGAACGGCCACCCGCGACGCCGTACCGCGGCAGAGAGTGCCATAATCAAACCGCCACCTGCTGCCATCACTAGTCCACTTCCCCAGGCCGCCATCCCCCACGGAAGTGACCGGGCAAACCAGTAAAGCTCGGCGGCCAGCGCCAGCAAAATCATCCAGAACAGCGACAGATGCAGCCCCATCGCGAGGCGCGGCAGGAGCCTTTGACCGTCGCGCCACAGCAGCATCAGCGCGGCAGGAAGCGCAACGCACCAGGCCAGATTTGCCCAGCCGGCGGCAAAGACCTGCTGATGCGAGAGCTGATAACCCACCATCAGCAGCATAAGCGGCCACAGCAGCCATTTGCTGGCATCCAGCTCCCGCCATGCCAGACGAGCGGCAGCCTGACGCCAGCCCCAGACCGAGACGGCCGAGAGCGCCAGCACGCCTGCCAGAACAGCTAATTCCTGCTTCAGCATCAGCTGCGACGCCCCCAGCAGCGCCACTATCCAGAACAGCAGCCCGCCGGCCAGCAGCGCCCAGCTGACCGGCAGAGCGATTTTCCGCCACAGCCAGGCCGCAGCCAGCCAGCAAAGGCTGAGGACGCCGAAGATAAGCAGCAGGCTCAGCGACGTCACACCGTTCATTTGCGCCCACAGCGCGCTACCCAGCGCCAGCACCAGCAGCGCCGTCCCGCTATAGCTCATGCGCCGCTGCTGCTGCTGCACGCCCAGCCAGAGGATGCCCAGCCCCTCCAGCGCCCAGGCCATCGCCGTCCAGCGCGCCGACAGTGCCAGCGGAATGGCGAGCGTGGCAAACCCGCCGCCGATCGCCAGCGCCGCCATGACCAGCGGTCGTCCGATAGAGGGATAGCGCCGCAGCGCAAGGAACGCGAGAGTAAGATAAAATGCGCCGTATCCCAGCGAGCTCAGGGCCGGGCCATATTCCCAGTGCCGGGTCATGCCGTACTGCATTCCGAAACCGATCAGCGGCGGGGCAAACAGCAGCACGCCGTCAACGATCTGCTTCCCTTTCTCCTGCGCCCGCAGCGACAGCGCCACGCTCAGCACGCCGAATATCAGCGTATTGGCAATCAGGAACAGCTGGCAGACCCCATAGTCTTCAGGCCGGTAGTCGCTCAGCCCCCACAGACCGCCGACGCCGAACGTAAACAGCAGTCCGAGCAGATTCAGCTCGCGCCAGTGCTGCCAGATGCTGATCGCGAGAATGCCGATAGAAAGCAGGAGATAGAAAGAGAACAGCGCCACAAAGCTGCCGCCTCCGGTAGACAAGACCAGCGGCGCAAGATACCCGCCGAGGCTCGCCAGCATGGCAAGGCTCAGCGCCTTCTGCAGCACCGCCAGCCCGACGCTCGCCGCGCAAATGACCACCAGCAGCGCAAAGGCCAGCGTCATCGGCAACATCTGCCAGAGCCGGAAGGCGCCAAAGACGGTCAGATAGAGAATGCCTGTCGCCCCGCCCTGGAGAATCAGCGAATAGACGCGCTGTTTGTGCCGTAGCCGCCACCCGAGGACCAGCAGGACCATAGCAAACAGCGCCGTCGCGGCCAGGCGCAGCTCAAGCGGGAACAGGGAGTGTTCGACGGTATAGCGCAGCAGGAAAGAGAGACCGAGGAAAAGCAGCAGGATGCCCAGTTTCGCCAGCGGGTTACCCTGCATGAACCAGCGCACCAGCGACGTCAGCATGCCGCCAAAGGCAGAAGGCTGTTTTGCCGCGGGCGCAGGAGCGGGATTGGGTGCTGCCGCGGCAGCGGGAATATCCGGACGCCAGGGGTCGACAGGCGCGGGGACGTCCTCAGCCACCGGCTGGGCCACTGCCGGCGGCGCGGCGGCCTGTTCAGGCGCCGGCGCTTTCTCCGCGACGCCGCGCTGCTCGAGCGCTTCAATGCGCTGGCGCAGCCGGGCGATCTCCTGTTTCGCCGCCGTGCTTCGGTTAAAGCCGATAACCGCAAGCACCGGCGCAACGCCCAGCGCAAAAACCAGGAACAAACAGCCAAGGATGTAGAGCTCGTCCATGTTTCCACCTTCACCGTAAACGATCCGTTAAGATTGACACAAATAGTTGCATTTGCGCCATCTTAAAAGGTGAAAACCCTTCCGCCCGCGATTAACTGGCGAACCAGACCGCAGCGGAGATCGCCGGAAGCATGAGCACGCCATCCTGGAACGTTGCTTTACCCTCTTTGCTCTTCCACGTTTTTCCCGCCAGCAGCGGTGAATCTTCCAGCACCACCTCGCAGGCCTCGCCCCGGTTAATCGCCACCAGCACGCGCTGCTGATTATAGATACGGACAAAGACCACCACGTTATCGTGGGCGTACACCACCTGGCAGCCGCCGTAGCGCAGGGCGAGACTCTGCTTACGCAGCTTCGCCAGCCGCTGGTACAGGCTGAACAGAACCTTGTCCTGTTTTTCTGGCGCCCACGGGAAGGTTTTGCGGCAGAACGGATCGTTGTTGCCGTCCAGCCCCACCTCGTCTCCGTAGTAGATGCACGGTACGCCCGGCCAGGTGAAGAGCCAGGTGACCGCCAGCGGCAGACGCGCGACGTCCTTGCCGAGCAGAGACTTAAAGCGCGCGGTATCGTGGCTATCGAGCTGGTTAAACATCCGCAGCTGCTGCTGATGCGACAGGCCGGCGCGGTAGTTCTCCATCCACGCCATGCAAGTTTCCGCGTCAATATGGTTCGGATCGTAGGAGATATCGGTATTGGCGAGGAATCCCCACAGCGGGAAGGTAAAGCCGCGATAGTTCATCGCCGCATCTTCTGCATCGTTCTGCAGCCACTGGCGCGCGTCGCCAAAGTGCTCGCCAAAGACGAACGCCTCCGGCTGGGCCGCTTTCGCCGAGCGCGTAATCCCGGCGACGTGCTGAAGGTTATCCCGCGCCCCGCCCGCTTCGCCGAGCATATGCACCACGTCCAGACGCCAGCCGTCCATATTCCACGGCGCCTTCAGCCAGTGACGCACGATGCTGTCTTCCCCGCCGTAAATCTCGTTCACAAGCGTTGGCGACTGGAAATCCAGCTTCGGCAGGCTCGGGTAGCCCAGCCAGTCCAGGGCGCGGCCCTCCTCGTTAAAACTGTACCAGTCCCGCTGCGGAGAATCCGGGTTATGACATGCCCCGCCCATCGACTGATTATGACGGTCAAACCAGGCGTGCGAATCTCCGCTGTGGTTGAACACGCCGTCAAGAATGAGGCGCATGCCTTCGTTTTGGGTGTTCTTACGCAGGCGCAGCAGCGCCTCGTCACCGCCAAACCGGGCGTCAACGTGGCGATAATCTTCGGTATCGTATTTATGCACGCTTGGGGCTTTAAACACCGGGTTGAGGTACAGCGCCGTCACGCCCAGTTTTTTCAGATACGGGAGCTTCTCGCTAATGCCGTCCAGATCGCCGCCGTAGAAGGTCGAGCCGCCAGCCTGCGCGGTTAGCGGCTCATCCCACTCTTTCAAAATAATGTCGTGACCCGCGGCGTGGTGGTAATAGACCTTATCCTGTTCGGCAGTCCGCTTCTGGCTGCGGGCAAAGCGGTCCGGGAAGATCTGGTAAAAGACCTGCTCGTTAACCCACTGCGGGCCGTTATCCGGGTAATCGACCGCAAACTGCTCCAGCCGTGCGGGCGGGAAACGGCTAAACCCCTGCGGGGTAAACCACAGCTGGCGGTTATTCCACAGCAGCTTAAAGCTGTAGCGGCGGCGAGGCTGTCCGCTACTCAGGTCGATGTTCGCCCGCCACGCCGTGATCCCCGGCTGCGGCTGGCTGCGCTGCTTGTGCATTTTCAGCGACGTTTCTTCGTTATCCACTTCGGCGCGGAGCGTCACGCGTTCAGGCTGGTTTTCCCCCGCCAGCCAGAGCGTAATCACAAGGTTGTCTTTGTTTTGCTTAACAAATGGGGCAACCGGAAGGTGCCAGGCGTTTAACATCACGAATCCCCTTTGATGAAATTGACGTCACCTTGCCACAGGGTGGTTAAGGATAGCTCATCACGACAGGGATTATTGGGGGAGGAGAACGGAGGAGGAGTCATCAGTGCGGCCTGATGCCCTCACCCCAACCCTCTCCCACAGGGAGAGGGAGAAAAAAGATTACTGCGCTTCCGCCAGCTGACGGTCGCGGCGGCATTTAAACATCCAGCCCACCAGCAGCAGCACGATCCACGCACAGCCCACGTACAGGGAAATGCGGGTATCCGGGTGATAGCCAATCAGGCCAATGATGAACACCAGGAAGATCAGCCCGACGACGGTCGTTGCGACGCCGCCCGGAACTTTGAACTTCAGCGCTTTCGCCTCTTCCGGCGACAGGCGACGGCGGAAGGCAATCTGCGACAGCAGGATCATGATCCACACCCAGACGGTTGCGAAGGTCGCGAGGGACGCAATCACGAGGAAGACGTTCTCCGGCATGATGTAGTTCAGGTAAACCGAGAACAGCAGCGCAACGGTCATGACCACGACGGTCACCCACGGCGTGCCGCGACGCGACGTTTTGGCAAACACCTTCGGCGCACTGCCCTGCTCCGCCATGCCGTGCAGCATGCGGCCCACGCCAAAGACGTCACTGTTGATTGCCGAGAGCGACGCGGTGAGCACCACAAAGTTCAGAATACTGGCCGCAAACGCAATGCCCATATGCTGGAAGGTCAGCACAAACGGGCTACCGTTGGTACCCACCTGGTTCCACGGGTAGATGGACATAATCACAAACAGCGTACCCACGTAGAACACCAGAATACGCATCGGCACGGAGTTGATGGCGCGCGGAATAGATTTCTCCGGGTCTTTCGCTTCACCGGCGGTAATACCGATAATTTCGATACCGCCATAAGCGAACATGACCATCTGTAGCGACATGACCATCCCGAGCCAGCCGTTGCTGAAGAAGCCCCCGTTGCTCCAGAGGTTATGGATACCGGTCGGCTGCCCGCCGTTGCCAATACCCCAGATGATGATGCCGAAACCGGCCACAATCATGATGATAATGGTGGCGACCTTGAAGAAGGAGAACCAGAACTCCAGCTCGCCGAACACCTTCACGCTCATCAGGTTAACGGCGCAAATGATCAGCACCACGCTCAGGACCCAAATCCAGTGCGGCACCGCCGGGAACCAGACGCCCATGTAGATGCCAAACGCCGTCACGTCGGCGATCGCCACAATCAGGATTTCAAAGCAGTAGGTCCAGCCGGTGATAAACCCGGCCAGCGGGCCAAGGTTTTCCTGCGCGTAGCGGGAAAACGAGCTGGCGGACGGGTTGTGAACAGACATTTCACCGAGGGCGCGCATGATGATATAAGCCGCCACGCCGCCGATGATGTAGGCCAGCAGCACACTGGGACCGGCCATTTTAATGGCATCTGCCGAGCCATAAAAAAGACCGGTACCGATAGCAGAGCCCAGCGCCATAAAGCGGATGTGGCGCGTGCTCAGTCCACGTTTAAGTTTGTTAGTGCTTTCCATTTAAATCTTGCCATTCAACACGAAAAAAACAAAAAACCACGGGGCCTTAAGCCCCGTGGTTAAACAGTTTGTTGCCGTTGATTAATGGGCGTTCGATGCGACCTGACGCCCTGCGGCACGGTCCCAGATAATCGCCAGAACCAGTGCAACAACGGTAGGCATCAGCCAGGCCAGACCCTGCTCGGACAGCGGCAGACGCTGTGTCCATGCAGGCAGTATTCCTGCGAATGCTGATGCTTTAATGCCGTCAAGGATACCAAAAATCAGGCTGATAAACATGGCTGGCGCAATAATTCGTGAGGAGTTGTTCCACCACGGGCGGGTGAAGCTCAGCACCACCAGCACGATACACGGCGGATAAATCGCCGTCAGCACCGGAATAGAGACCTGAATCAGGTGGCTCAACCCGAGGTTGGACACCGCCATAGAGAAGATACCGAGGATAAACACCAGGGTGCGGTAAGAGAGCGGCAGATACTGTGCAAAGAACTCTGCGCAGGCACAGGTCAGGCCAACCGCCGTCACCAGACACGCCAGGAAAATAAGCGCCGCCAGCAGCATGCTACCCGCACCACCGAAGGTGTGCTGAACGTAGGCGTGGAGGATAGCTGCACCGTTCGCGTTCTGATCGACCAGCATGGCGCTGTCGGAACCCAGGCGGAACAGTGCCAGATACAGCAGCGTCAGACCCACGCCGGCCATCAGGCCAGCCCAGATGGTATAGCGGGTCAGCAGGCGCGCTTCGGTCACACCGCGGGAACGCGCGGCGTTAACGATAACGATACCAAACACCATGGCGCCCAGCGTATCCATCGTCAGATAGCCGTTCACAAAGCCGTTAGAGAACGCGGCGTTTTTATAGGCGTCCATCGCGTCGCTAATCGGGCCGGCAGGCCAGACAATGGCAGCCACCGCCAGTACGATCAGCGCCACAATTTTCAGCGGAGCCAGGAAGTTGCCCACGGTATCCAGCAGCTTGCCCGGATAGAGGGAAACCAGAATCACGATCGCGAAATAAATCAGGCTGTAGATAAACAGCGGCATCGCACCGTCACCGGTCAGGGGAGCAATACCCACTTCGAAGGAAACGGTCGCCGTACGCGGAGTTGCGAACAGCGGGCCAACGGCCAGATAGCAGACGGTTGCCAGCAGCACACCCGCCACTTTGCCAATAGGGGTGCTGAGGCTATCCACGCCGCCACCGACTTTCGCCAGCGCGACGACGGTCAGTACCGGTAGGCCCACGGCAGTAATCAGGAAACCAAACGCGGCGGTCCAGACGTGTTCACCCGCCTGTAAGCCAACCATTGGAGGAAAAATGATGTTGCCTGCGCCAACGAACAGCGCAAATGTCATAAAGCCCAGCGCGATGATGTCACGCGATTTTAAGTGATGGGTCATAAAACCTTACTGCCTGTGGATGTGGTGTTGAAAACATTGAGATTTCCGGCTTCCCTGACGGGACGATACAGCCGAAAACTTGCTCAATTTCAGCGGGAAATGCTCCCGTCCTGGCGTGGAGAAGAATAGTTTTTCGATTTACCACGCAAATACAGTCGGTCTGACAGTATCTGGGGGGCAATTTAAACGCTTATAACGTTTAAAGGCAAGGAGGGATCGTAAAACCAGAACAATATGCCATCATGAAAATACGCACCAGCATAATACGCTATTTATAAGAAAAACCCATGGCTAATCATGCGAACAAAAAACAGACAGCCGTATAAAATTCATCCGCGTTTCGCTTGACTGCAAAGCAAACGGGCCAGCTGACGCTGACCCGTGGAAAGGTAAAATGACACACCTGCTGTCAGGCGATCTTTTTGGCAATTAATCGTTCCGGGATAACGAAGCTGAAGCGGGTTCCTTTGCCCAGCGTACTCTGGATTTCGAGACGGCTTTCATGGTGATTCACCGCGTGCTTAACAATCGCGAGCCCCAGGCCGCTTCCTCCCGTCTGCCGCGATCGCGCTTTATCCACGCGGTAGAAACGCTCGGTCAGACGCGGAATATGCTCCGGTGCGATACCCGGCCCGTTGTCCTCCACGCTAAATTCGGCTCCCGTTGGGCTGTGGTGCCAGCGCACCAGGATTTCCGTCCCTTCCGGCGTATGATTCACCGCGTTATACACCAGGTTGGAGATGGCGCTGCGCAGTTCATCTTCACTGCCCAGCACCTTCAGCGCGCTGTCGACCTCAAAGGTCAGGTGGTGCTTTTTGTGGCTTAACGTCTGCGCTTCACGCTCCACTACCCGCAGCATCATCGGCACGTCAATGGTGTCATTCAGCGCAAGTGTGGGTGCCGCTTCAATCTTCGAGAGCGTCAGCAGCTGCTTCACCAGGCCTTCCATTCGGTAAGTTTGCTCGCGCATCGTGTGCAGCGCTTTTTCACGCGGCGCCCCTTCAAGCGTTTGCTCCTGCATCATCTCCAGGTAGCCCTGAAGCACGGTCAACGGGGTTCGTAATTCGTGGCTAACGTTCGCGAAGAAGTTGCGGCGCGCCCCTTCCAGCTGGTGCATCTGGGTGACATCGCGCGCCACCATCAGCCACTGCTTATCGCTGTAGGGCATCACGCGGATTTCCAGATGGCGACCGTTATTGAGCTTCAGATTGTGCGGACGGGTAAAATCACGTTTTTTCAGATACAGCGTGAACTCGGGATAACGTAGAAGGTTGAGGATATTCTGGCCATTATCGTCCGGCCAGCGCAGGCCCAGCAGCTGTTGCGCCAGGCCGTTACACCAGAAGATGGTCCCTTCTTCGGTGGTCAAAATGACCGCATCCGGCAGCGATTCCGCACCGCTGCGAAAACGCTTAATCAGGCTTCCCAGCTCGCGGCGACGCTTCTTATTACGCATCTGCATCTGATGCAGACCGTACAGCAGCGGCTCCCAGCTGCCGCTTCCCGGCGGCGGCGTCATGCTTCGGTCAACCCACAGCCACCAGGAGAGGCGCAGCAGGTTCCAGAAGTGCCAGATCAGCAGCCCGGTGACCGACGCCAGCAGAAACCACGGCAGATGTCCAAGAAAGGCCCCCAGAATGAAGGCCGGAATACAGCATAAGATCAGTTCAAAGACGAGCCTTTTCCATGACAGACGTTCCAGCACGCGTCACACTCCTGTCATTGTTCAGAAACGGGTAGAAAAACGATAACCCGTGCCGCGGACCGTCTGCACCATGCGATCGTGGCCGCTCAGTTCCAGCGCTTTTCGCAGGCGGCGGATATGGACGTCAACCGTCCGGTCTTCGACATACACGTTAGTTCCCCAGACGTTATTCAGCAACTGCTCGCGGCTGTAAACGCGTTCCGGGTGCGTCATAAAGAAGTGCAGGAGCTTAAATTCCGTAGGCCCCATATCGAGGGGATTTTCACCGGTCATCACGCGGTGTGAGGTGGGGTCAAGGCTCAGCCCCTGCATCTCAATCACCTCTTCCACCGCCATCGGCGAAATACGGCGCATCACGGCTTTAATGCGGGCCACCAGCTCTTTTGGTGAAAACGGTTTGGTAATGTAATCGTCCGCGCCGGTCTCCAGACCGCGCACGCGATCCTCTTCTTCACCGCGCGCCGTGAGCATCACCACCGGTATATCGCGTGTTAGCGCTTCACGCTTCAGATGTTTGATAAACTGCAGTCCGGAGCCGCCGGGCAACATCCAGTCCAGCAGAATCAGATCGGGCCAGGGTTCATTTAGCTGGTTCACTGCGCTGTCATAATCTTCCGCTTCAACCGGCTGGAAGCCATTTTGCTCGAGCACGAAGCACACCATTTCACGAATTGGAGCTTCATCTTCTACGACCAGAATACGTCTCGCCATACTTTGCCCTGTCTTATCTTATTTAAGTTACAAGTTTGTAATTCGGCGCCATTATGCGTCAGATTTATGACAGATTTATGAAAAACAGTACCACGATAACGGGCAAACCGTTGTTTTATTACAGCGGTTATTTTCCCTTCTCTGAAGGTTTATAATCCGGCTTTCTCTTTTTTGCCACGGATCAGCTATGCGCATACTTCACACCTCGGACTGGCATCTGGGTCAAAATTTTTACAGCAAAAGCCGTGCGGCTGAACATGAAGCGTTCCTGGGCTGGCTGCTGGAAACGGCCCGGACGCACGAGGTGGACGCGATAATTGTGGCGGGTGACATCTTTGATACCGGTTCTCCCCCCAGCTATGCGCGTGAACTGTATAACCGCTTCGTGGTGAATCTCCAGCAAACCGGCTGTCATCTGGTGATTGTCGCCGGCAACCATGATTCCGTCGCGACGCTCAATGAATCCCGCGACATCCTGGCATTTCTCAATACCACCGTTGTCGCCAGCGCCGGGCACGCCCCGCAGATCCTGAAAAAACGCGACGGTACGCCGGGGGCGGTGCTGTGTCCGATACCGTTTTTACGTCCGCGGGACATCGTGCAAAGCCAGGCGGGGCTGTCGGGGGCGGAAAAACAGCAACATTTATTACAGGCCATCACCGACTATTATCACCAGCAGCACGCCGAAGCCTGCGCTCTGCGCGGCGAACAGCCGATTCCGGTGATTGCGACCGGGCACCTCACCACCGTCGGGGCCAGTAAAAGTGACGCCGTACGTGACATCTATATCGGCACGCTGGACGCCTTTCCGGCGCAAAACTTCCCGCCAGCCGACTACATCGCGCTCGGGCATATCCACCGCGCGCAGGTTATCGGCGGCTGCGAGCACATCCGCTACTGCGGATCGCCCCTTTCGCTCAGCTTTGATGAAACGGGCAAAGCCAAATCCGTGCATCTGGTGAGTTTTTCCGACGGAAAGCTTCACGCCGTCGAGACGCTGGAAGTCCCGGTCACCCAGCCGCTGGCGGTGCTGAAAGGCGATCTTGACGCCATTACCGCCCAGCTTGAGCAGTGGCGCGGCGCGGCGCTTAACCCTCCCGTCTGGCTGGATATCGAAATCACCACCGATGACTACCTGCACGATATGCAGCGAAAAATCCAGGCGCTGACCGAAGATTTGCCGGTTGAGGTGTTGCTGGTCCGCCGCAGCCGCGAACAGCGCGAGAAAATTCTGCTCAGCGCCCGGCGCGAAACCCTCAGCGAGCTGAGGGTAGAAGAGGTGTTTGAACGCAGGCTCTCGCAGGAGGAGATAGACGACGCGAAGCGTGAAAGGCTTAGCGAGCTGTTCACCCATGCCCTGCATGCGCTCGATGATGAGGACGAAAACGCATGAAAATTTTGAGCCTGCGCCTGAAAAACCTTAACTCTCTCAAGGGCGAGTGGAAAATTGACTTTACTGCTGAACCCTTTGCCAGCAACGGGCTGTTTGCTATAACCGGCGCGACCGGAGCAGGCAAAACCACCCTGCTCGACGCCATCTGCCTGGCGCTTTATCACGAAACCCCACGCCTGCAGAAGGTCTCTCAGGCACAAAACGACCTGATGACGCGCGACACCGCCGAGTGTCTGGCCGAAGTGGAGTTTGAGGTGAAAGGCACGGCCTATCGCGCCTTCTGGAGCCAGAACCGGGCGCGCAATCAGCCTGACGGCAACCTGCAGGCACCGCGCGTGGAGCTGGCGCGCTGCGAAGATGGCAAAATCCTGGCCGACAAAGTGACGGATAAGCTGGAGCAAACCGCCGCGCTCACCGGGCTGGACTACGGCCGCTTTACCCGCTCCATGCTGCTCTCTCAGGGGCAATTTGCCGCCTTCCTCAATGCCAAACCGAGCGATCGTGCAGAACTGCTGGAAGAGCTGACCGGCACCGAGATCTACGGCCAGATTTCCGCCATGGTATTTGAGAAACATAAAGCAGCCCGCAGCATGCTTGAAAAGTGCGAGGCGCAGGTTGCAGGCGTCGTGCTGCTGAGCGAAGAGCAACAGCAGCAGTTACAGCAAAGTTTGCAGGCACTTACTGACGAAGAGAAAAGCCTGCTGGTACAGCAGCAAAGCCAACAGAGAGATTTTCAGTGGCTTACGCGCCACGATGAGCTTGTACGCGAGCAACAGCGCGTCACCGCGATGCAGCAGCAGGCGCAGCAGGCACTGACGGACGCAGCGCCTGAGCTGGCAAAACTCCAGCTTGCCCAGCCCGCCGCCCAGCTTCGACCGCTTTGGGAGCATCAGCAGGAGCAAACCGCGCGCCTGACGCAAACGCAGCAGCGAATTGTCGAAGTAAATACTCGCTTACAAGCTAAAACCGTGCTGCGCGCACGGATCCGCACCACCGCCCTGCGTAACCACGAGCAGCTACAGACCGAACTGACGGCGCTGGCGCAGTGGCTGGCGGAGCACGAGCGTTATCGCCTGCTGGGCCAGGAGATTGCCGGCTGGCGCGCGCAGTTCTCGCAGCTTAACCGCGATAAAACGCAGTTAGCCTCGCTTGCTGCGCGGATGCGTGAATTACGCAACAAGCTGGCAGAGATGCCGGAAAATGCGCTGACGCTGACGGCGGACGAGGTCAGCGCGGCACTCGAGCAGCAGTCCCGGTCACGCACGCTGCGCCAGCGGCTAACGTCGCTTCATGCCCGCTATCAGCCGCTGCAAAAGCGCCTGCTTCAGAATTCGGAAAGTCTGCAAAAAGCGCAGGCGGAACAGGGTAAGCTCAATGAAACGCTGGCGCTGCGCCGCCAGCAGTACAAAGAGAAAAACCAGCACTATCTGGACCTGAAAGCGCTGTGCGAAACCGAAGCGACAATCAAAAAGCTGGAACATTATCGTTCGCAGCTTGAGGCGGGCAAACCCTGCCCACTGTGCGGCGCAAGCGAACATCCCGCCGTGGAGACATACCGGTCGCTTGAGCTGACGGAAAACCAGCGCCGCCGCGACGCCCTGGAAAAAGAGGTCGCCTCACTCAAAGAGGAAGGCCTGCTGGTGCTGGGACAGGTTAATGCCCTGACGCAGCAGATCCAGCGTGAGACAGACGAAGCGCAGACCCTGGCTCAGGAAGAGCAAGCGCTCACTAAAGAGTGGCAGGAAGTCTGCGCGTCCCTGAATATCGCATTGAATATTCAGGAAGATATCGCTCCATGGATGAACGAGCAGGAACGCTACGAGCACCAGCTTTATCAGCTCAGCCAGCGTCTGACCCTGCAAAACCAGCTGAACGAGCAGGAAGTGCAGGAACGACAGTATCAGCAGCAGCTGGCGGCCGCGCGCCAGGCGCTGGAACACACCCTGCTCTCGCTATCGCTTAACGTACCTGAAGAGGGTAATGAAGCCGCCTGGCTGCACGCCCGTGAAGCCGAGTTCGCGCAGTGGCAAGAGAAGCAAACGCAGCACGGCGTGCTTCTGGAACGTATGAACGCCCTGAAGCCGCTGCTCGACGCGCTTCCGGAAACGCACAGCGAAGAGGCCGAACCGGCTATTCCTGATGACTGGCGCGCCATCCACGACGAATGCGTGTCGCTGCAAAGCCAGCTCACCGCGCAGCAGCAGCAGGAAGCGCTGGAGCAGGAGCGCCTGCAGCAGTCGCAAACGCAATTCACCGCGGCGCTCTCAGCCAGCTGTTTTGCCGACCGGGACGCGTTTCTTGCCGCGCTGCTGGATGAACCGACGCTTCGTCATCTCGAACAGCTGAAACAGTCGCTGGAAAACCAGCTACAGCAGGCCGCGACGCTGTGCGGGCAAGCTCAACAACAGCTGCAGTCTCACCTGGCACTGCGACCGGAAGGGCTCGACGCCGACGCTCCCACTCTGCAAATCCAGCTGCAGCAGCTGGCGCAGCGGCTTCGTGAGAACACCACCCATCAGGGCGAGATCCGTCAGCAGCTTAAGCAGGACAGCGATAACCGGCAGCACCAGTTGGCGCTAATGCAGCAAATTGAAGAGGCCGCGCGTCTGGCAGACGACTGGGGGTATCTGAACGCGCTTATCGGCTCCAGCACCGGCGACAAATTCCGCAAGTTCGCTCAGGGATTGACGCTGGACAATCTTGTCTGGCTCGCCAACCAGCAGCTTACCCGCCTGCACGGGCGCTATCTGCTACAGCGTAAGGCCAGTGACGCGCTGGAGCTGGAAGTGGTCGATACCTGGCAAGCGGATGCGGTTCGCGATACCCGCACGCTCTCCGGCGGCGAGAGCTTCCTGGTCAGCCTGGCGCTGGCGCTGGCGCTTTCCGATCTGGTGAGTCACAAAACGCGGATCGATTCGCTGTTCCTGGATGAAGGGTTCGGCACGCTTGACAGCGAAACGCTGGATACCGCGCTGGATGCGCTCGACGCGCTGAACGCCACCGGGAAAACCATCGGCGTGATCAGCCACGTTGAGGCGATGAAGGAGCGCATTCCGGTGCAGATCAAAGTGAAAAAGATTAACGGGCTGGGGTACAGCAGGCTGGACAGGGAGTTTGCGGTGCCGTAAAGGCCCGCTCCCTTCTGTAGGCCGGGTAAGGCGCAGCCGCCACCCGGCTTTTTTATTACGGCTGCCTGAATTCGCCCGGTGGCGCTTCGCTTACCGGGCCTACAAATTTACCGGCCATAACCACGCCGCGCCGCGCACGCCGCTGGAGTCACCGTGGACGGCTTTACGGATTGGGGTTTCGCACTCGCCGCCAAACACCCACTGTTTCACCAGGTTCGGCACAGTGGCGTACAGCCGGTCAACGTTGCTCATGCCGCCGCCCAGCACAATTACGTCCGGATCGAGAATATTCACCACGTGCGCCAGGGATTTCGCCAGACGCATTTCGTAGCGGCTCAGGGCCAGCTCGGCCACCGGATCCTGCTCTTCGACCAGCCGCATGATCTCGTTGCCCTTGAGCGGCTGGCCGCTCAGACGGTGATAATCGGTCGCAAAACCGGTGCCGGAGATAAACGTCTCTATACAGCCTTGTTTACCGCAGTAGCACGGAACGTCGGTGCGGTATTTAAGTTCGTCTTCATCCATCCACGGCAGTGGGTTATGTCCCCACTCGCCCGCAGTGCCGTTACCGCCAATATGGGCGCGCCCGCCGAAGGCCAAGCCCGCGCCGCAGCCGGTGCCGATAATAACGGCAAACACGGTCTGGGCACCCGCTGCCGCGCCGTCGATGGCCTCAGAGACCGCCAGGCAGTTGGCGTCGTTAGCCAGACGGACTTCCCGGTTCAGGCGCGCGCTTAAATCTTTATCAAACGGCTGGCCGTTGAGCCAGGTCGAGTTGGCGTTTTTAACCACCCCGGTATACGGCGAGATCGACCCCGGGATCCCCATCCCGACGCTGCCGATTTGTCCTGTCGCCTGCTCTGCCATCTCGACCAGCCGGGCAATCGTCTCGATAGTCTGGTGATAATCATCGCGCGGCGTAGGCAGACGGTGGCGGAACAGCTGTTCCCCCTGCTCGCTCAGCGCGATGACTTCTGTTTTGGTGCCGCCCAAATCAATCCCAATACGCACACGACTCTCCTCATTATTTTGATTATCAACAGAGTAGAAGCACGCTTCCCGATTAGCAATGCAAGCGATGCGACAATTCGTTATCATGCCCGCTGATTTAACGACAAGGCCGTGGAAATTATCATGCTGTGGTTCAAAAATTTGATGGTTTACCGTCTCAGCCGCGACGTTTCGCTGCGTGCAGAAGAGATGGAAAAACAGTTAGCCGCTTATACCTTTTCCCCTTGCGGTAGCCAGGATATGGCAAAAACCGGTTGGGTTCCGCCAATGGGTTCTCAAAGCGATGCACTGACCCACGCCAGCAGCACGGGTCAAATCATCGTCTGCGCCCGTAAAGAAGAGAAAATACTGCCTACGCCGGTGGTTAAGCAGGCGCTTGAAGCGAAAATTTTCAAGCTGGAAGCCGAGCAGGGCCGCAAGCTGAAAAAAACCGAAAAAGATTCGCTGAAAGATGAGGTTCTGCATTCACTGCTGCCGCGCGCCTTCAGCCGCTTCAGCCAGACCATGATGTGGATCGATACCGTTAACGGGCTGATCATGGTGGACTGCGCCAGCGCGAAAAAAGCGGAAGATACGCTGGCCCTGCTGCGTAAAAGTATCGGCTCTTTACCGGTCGTTCCGCTGGCGCTGGAAACGCCAATTGAGCTAACGCTGACCGAATGGGTACGCAGCGGCGCTGCGGCGCAGGGTTTCCAGATCCTTGATGAAGCCGAACTGAAAGCGTTGCTGGAAGACGGCGGCGTGATCCGCGCGAAAAAACAGGATCTGGTGAGCGACGAGATCGCGGTACACATTGAAGCGGGTAAAGTGGTCACTAAACTGGCGCTCGACTGGCAGCAGCGCATTCAGTTCGTGATGTGCGACGACGGCTCCGTGAAGCGTCTGAAGTTCTGCGACGAGCTGCGCGATCAGAACGAGGATATCGACAGGGAAGATTACGCTCAGCGCTTTGACGCGGACTTCATCCTGATGACCGGCGAGCTGGCCGCGCTGATTCAGAACCTGGTGGAAGGTCTCGGCGGCGAAGCGCAGAGATAGTCTCCCCTCACCCTAACCCTCTCCCCAATGGGGAGAGGGAAAAAAATCATTTCAGATAGCGGCACAGATAAGAGGTCGGTTCAGCAACCTGCAAATGGAACTCGCTGTGGCCAGGGACGTTGAAAACTTGTCCGGCGGCGTAAACTTTCCATTCCGTTTCCCCCGGCAGCAACACGTTCAGCGCGCCGCTCACCACCGTCATTTCTTCGGCCTCCGCCGTGCCAAAGGTATATTCCCCTTCAGCCATTACGCCAACGCTGGCGCGGCCAGTGCTGCTGCTGGTAAAACCAATGGATTTCACTTTACCGGAAAAGTATTCGTTACTCTGAAGCATGAACTGGCCCTTATATTTTCAGATAAAAATTCACTATAGGGGCCATGCTCATCACCTGTCACGTAAAATCATTACATCAGAAGCTCCGAGGCCAGGCGCGCCATCAGAACGTTGGATAACAGTACGGGCACATCCAGCGCCTTTTGCAGCAAATCACGATGGTGCTGGTGGAAACCCAGACAGTCCAGGATCAACACATCAGCCCCTCTCTCCAGCAGCTCCTTCCCGGCGGCAATGAGTTTGGCCTCACTGTCCCAGAACGGATTTGCCAGCGCGTACAAGGGGACTTTTTCGAGCACCTGCCATTTCGCCTCCTGGTTGTCCATGAGCTCCTCGATAGGAACAATCACCCCAACCTGATGGCCATCGACGATGGAGGCCACCAGCGGCGGTATGATCCGCATCGGCTCCAGCAAAATCGCATTGCGCGCCATGAGTCCCTTAATGGGCGCGGTACTCATCAGCAAAATAACGTCATAACCTTGATTATCGAGCACTTCTATCACGCCCTGCAGCGAGCGCTCGATTTTCTGGCGTGATACATGCGCCAGTTTACCGTCGCTTAATAACGTCGCCAGGGGATCCTCCCCCGCCTCTACAGCGTAGTCTTCCATGACCTCTTCCCGACTCATCTTCCCCAGCAGGCTGAGGTGCGTTATCTGTTGTTCAGATACATGCTCGGTTAAGAGCGGTAACACTTCGCTTACAGGGACCACACCAATGGTGAGGATCGCCAACGTTGCCTTCATCTTTATCGCCTTCCATTACTCCAACATCGTGCACACAGGTACAGGCTCACTACGCTGCACAGTTCATTTTTTCAACAAAACAGCACCAAGCGTAGCAGGCGATCCCGACATAGAAATGTAAAGATCGCCTGCCGATACCGGAGTTACTTGTAATAACTAAATATTAACTCCGGCTTAACTTTCTCGGTGAGTAAAAAGTGTGATTCAGGCACGATATTGGAGCGTTTAGGAAAACTGTCAGGTTTTGTCGGGATCTTCGTAGCGCCGTTTCGCATCCAGCGCTTCCTGTTCAGTCTCGTGTTCACTGATCAGCGAGTCCGGTTTTGGATGATCGGCACGCAGTTGATACCAGGTCACGGTGTGACTCGTCTGGCCTTTTTCAACGGTAACAATACGCGCTTCACGCGGATAGGGAGGTCTGGTTGGCATAGCTCATCCTTTTTTTATGTCTGAGCTATAAGTATAGACGCCGGTTAGCTTGCACAAGCCAAACGCAGGGCGGTAATAATCTGAATCACAACGTCTTCGGGAGACGCCGATGCATCCACCACGTGGTGAGCCGCTTCGCGGTATAACGCATCGCGTTCGGCCAGCACTTCACTCACCTCTTCGCTGAGCGGCCTGGAGGTCAGCGCGGGGCGTTGCCCCTCTTCAGGAAACGCTTCCAGTCGCCCGACCAGCGCCGACACCGGCGCGCTGAGATAAATCACAATCCCCTTTTCGCGCATAAAGTGACGATTGCACTCCGCCAGAACGATGCCACCGCCGGTCGCAATTACGGCTGACGGCGTGGTGACCGCTTTCAGCGCGGCCGTTTCGCGTGCGCGAAAGCTCTCCCACCCTTCCTGCTCAACAATGTCGGCGATGGTTTTTCCGGCCTCGGTTTGCAGCCAGTGGTCGGTGTCAACAAATTGGCGATGACACACGCGTGCCAGCTCCAGGCCAACGGTGGTTTTCCCACAGCCGCGGGGGCCAACTAAAAAGATGGGTTGGGTCATAGCCAGGTGTTCCCCTTGATGCCGGATGGCTGAAGAGTGTAAAGAAATAATTGCAGAAGATGTTGCGATTACTTTACTGCAAAGCGGTACGGGATGACAACCCTGTGGAGGCCACACTGTACCACAAATTGACAATAATTATCATTACGCAGTGCGGCGCTTCACTTCCAGCAGCCATTTATCCAGTTCGGCAGCGAACTGCTGACGGTCGCGCTGGGACAGGCTGTCTGGTCCACCGGTCTGCACGCCGCTGCCCCGCATCGTATCCATAAAATCGCGCATGGTGAGCTTCTCGCGAATGGTCGAAGGCGAATAACGTTCACCGCGCGGGTTAAGCGCCGCCGCCCCTTTCTCCAGCACTTCAGCGGCCAGCGGAATATCCGCCGTGATCACCAGATCTTCCGCACTACACAGGCGCACAATTTCGTTATCCGCCACGTCGAACCCGGCCGGCACGCGCAAAGAACGGATGAACCGCGAAGGTGGTACGCGGATATTCTGGTTCGCCACCAGCGTCATCGGCATCTGGACGCGCTCGGCGGCGCGAAACAAAATCTCTTTAATCACATTCGGACACGCGTCCGCATCAACCCAAATCGCCATATTGTCTCCCCATAATGAGTCTGCCGACTATTGTCGCCTGCATTTCGTTGTTAAGCTATCAATCAGAGAAAACAACGCACAATGACGGAGAATCGTGATGGACAAGAAAATCGGGTTTATCGGCTGCGGTAACATGGGCAAAGCCATCCTGGGCGGTCTGATCGCCAGCGGGCAGGTGCTACCGGGTCAGATTTGGGTCTATACCCCGTCACCGGACAAGGTCGCCGCGCTGCGCGATCAATACGGGATCAACGCCGCCGAAAGCGCGCAGGAAGTGGCCCAGGTTGCCGATATCGTCTTTGGCGCCGTTAAGCCAAACATCATGATCAAAGTCCTGAGCGATATCACCTCCAGCCTGAACAAAGAGACGCTGGTCGTGTCGATTGCCGCTGGCGTCACGCTCGATCAGCTGGCCCGCGCGCTGGGTCACGACCGTAAAATCGTCCGCGCCATGCCTAATACCCCCTCGCTGGTCAACGCCGGCATGACCTCCGTGACGCCTAACGCGCTGGTGACCTCAGAAGAAGTGGCCGATGTGCTGAACATTTTCCGCTGCTTCGGTGAGGCGGAAGTGATTGCCGAATCGATGATTCATCCGGTGGTCGGCGTGAGTGGTTCTGCGCCTGCGTACGTCTTCATGTTTTTAGAAGCGATGGCCGACGCCGCCGTGCTTGGCGGTATGCCGCGCGCGCAGGCGTATAAGTTCGCCGCGCAGGCCGCCATGGGCTCCGCCAAAATGGTGCTGGAGACCGGCAAACACCCTGGTGAACTGAAAGATATGGTCTGCTCACCGGGCGGTACCACCATCGAAGCGGTGCGGGTGCTGGAAGAGCGCGGATTCCGCTCGGCGGTCATTGAAGCGATGACAAAATGCATGGAAAAATCAGAGAAGCTGAGTAAATCCTGATCGTCTCAGCCGGGCGTTATGCGGCCACTTCGGTGCGGCTGCGCCCGGCATTTTTCGCCCTGTACAGCGCCACGTCAGCCGCCTTCAGCCATTCCCGATAATGCCCAAACTGCGGCCCCCAGGGGGCAACGCCCACGCTTATGCGCAGCGCTTCTTTTGGCGCGCACGGTAGCGACAATTTCTCCAGCCGCTCGTGCACCCGTGACATCACGGCGATGGCGCTTTCCGCCGCGGTCTGCGACATAATCACCGCAAACTCATCCCCGCCAAACCGGCCGATAGCATCGCCTGAACGCACCGACATCTGGAGCTGGCGCGTAATGGCGATGATCGCCTCGTCGCCCACATCATGTCCCCAGGTATCGTTGATGTTTTTAAAGTGATCGATATCAATCAGCAGTATCGTGGCGGTGATGTGGCTTCGTCGGCACTGCTCAAATTCATTTCGCAGCAGCATTTCCCAGTGCCGGCGATTAAAGACCCCGGTCATTCCGTCGCGGGTGCTCATCATTTCCAGCCGCCGCTTATGCTCCGCAAGCCTGACGGCCGTTCGGTGGCTGAGCCAGGCAAAGAGCATGGGATAAAGTACGAGTACGGGAAGCGTGAAGCCCCACTCCACGGGGTCGGGGTTGAAGGCAGCCACCCTCCCGAAGAATGGCAACGTCACCAGCGCAGAGAGCAGGGTCAACATTATCCCCGGGATAAACAGGCGGCAGCCGCCGGAACCCATCATATTCATCCCCACCATCATCACCAGCGCTGCGGTAGGTAACGCATTCATCCCCATCACGCCGATCCAGAGCCCGGCAATAATGGCATCGATCTTAAGATTGAAGATTTCCTGCTGATGAGGCGACGTGGCGCGGTAGGATAATTGCCAGGCGAAATGAGGCCAGATGAACGACCACCCCACCAGTATAAGCCACCAACCGCCGGGTAAAAAATGGGTGACCAGCATCCCGGCGATGGGGAAAAACATTGCCGCCAGCCCGGCTGCGCGTGCCAGCCGAACTCGCCGGGCAAACTGAATGCCGGCGCGGTGAGGGTCATCCTGAGAAAGGGTTAAATTCCACTCTTCCCGAATGCGCTTTTTGTTGTAATAGGTTTCATCATTCATCATTTTTGGGAATATTCTGAAACATTTTCCCAAATTATAGAGAGGAGGTCTGCGGGGAAAGTATGAAATTTCGGGTGAGCCGCCGGAGCCGCTCACCCGATAGGACTACACTTTTTTCTTCAGGCAGGCACTCATGAACTTGCTGCGGTCATCCCCCTTCAGGGACTGCTCGGTTGCCTTCGCATTACACTCGCGCATTTTTTGCTGCTGCGGCGTCAGGCTTTTTTCAGCGGGTTTCGAGGCGCCATTTTTGAGGCAGTCGCTCATGTAGGTCTTACGGGCGTCCCCCTTCAGGCTCTGAGACGTCGCCTGTTGGTTACACGTAGTCATACGCTGCTGTTGAGGCGTTAACGTTTTCTCTTCCGCGTTCGCCGATGCGACCATGAACAGGCCAGAGAGCAGAGTAACCAGTAATGTTGTTTTCATTGCACCATCCTTTTGTGAACATTCCCTGTAAGTCTGGTTCGTGACGGGAAAAAAACCACCCGGCAGATGTGATTTCCGCCGGGGTTTTATCATTTAAGACCCAGCGCCGCCTTCATGGTGTAGAACAGATCCGTTTGATCGGTCAGGCCCACCACGTTTGCCGCATGCGGACCGTAGGCTGCAATGCGCAGCTGGGTGCCCGTGTGCTCCATGGACTCTTCTTCAGAGTTGCCATAGCTCATCACCATGACGGCGCCATCTTTGGTATTCAGCGCCTGCGTAAGCCCCGGTGCTTTGGTATCAGCCGGGATGATCTGGCTGGCGTGCGCATGATCCGCGGTGACGATCACCAGGGTGTTACCGTCTTTTTTCGCGAACGCCAGCGCCTTCTGCACCGCTTCGTCCAGATCGACCGTTTCGCCAATCTGGCCGCACGGGTTGGCAGCATGATCCTGTTTATCGATCGACGCGCCCTCCACCTGCAGGAAGAACCCTTTTTCGCTCTTGCTCAGCAGAGAGATCGCTTTATCGGTCATCGCCGCCAGCGTCGGTACGCTGTCGGTGCGTTTCGGGTTAGGCGTACAGGTTACGGCAGGCTTATCAATGTTGCCGTGATATGAGGCTTTTGGACCTTCCCAGCGCACGGGCATGTTGCCGTCGGAGAAAAGCCCCAGCAGCGGTTTGTCCTGGCTCGCCTCGGTTATCGCCGCCAGAGAACTGGCATCACTCACCAACTGATAGCCGCGAGCCTGCGCCTGCTCGCGCAGCGTTTTGCCCTGCCACTCGCCGGCCGTCGCGGTTTCCGCGAAGGTTTTCGCGCCGCCGCCCAGCGTCACGTCAGGGCGCGCGTTCAGCAGCTGTTCCGTAATCGATCCCTTGCCGCCTTTTTCCAGCGCGTTCGTTGGGCATTTTTCGCTGGTCACTGACGGGCCGTAGCATTTACGTGAGGTCACGTGCGCCACCAGCGCCGCAGGCGTTGCATCCTGAAGCTCAGCAGTAGAGACGTTGCCGGTCGCCAGACCCGCCGCTTTTGCCATCTCGAGAAGGGTTTGATGATCTTTTTCGTGAATATCCACGCCCAGTGCGCCGTTATAGGTTTTCACGCCAGTGGACCACGCCGTGGCAGAGGCCGCTGAATCCGTTACGTAATCCGGTTTGCCGGTTTTTTTATCCAGCGCGTAATGGGTATATTGTCCGGTCAGCGGTAATGCGTCGATACCTTTAAAAAAGCCGCCCGCCCCCTCAGCATAATTTCGCGCCGCCGTAATTTCGGAATCACCCATTCCATCGCCAATGAGCAGAATAATGTTTTTTGCCGGTTTCTCATTCAGCGAAGCGCGAATAGAGGCGGTTTGATCTTCCGACAATCTGCGGGCGCCGCCAGGCTCGGTGATATCCCCTTTTGCAGCACGATTATCCAGCACGCTGGTTTGGACTGTGTCCGCATAAATGGCCGGGGTAATTAAAAGGGGAAGTAATGCGATGAAAAGTGCGCTCTGTTTCAATTTATTTTCTCCATGTACAAATACATAAAAATAAAAACAGAGCGACTATAGGCATCCTGCATGACAATTCTATGACACGTCGTTACGTCCTGTGACGGTTTAGCTGCGCGGATGCCTTAACAGCTTCTTTACGTACTGGTGGAGCATCTCCGCATCCTCAACCGGCACCTGCGATTCAGGCCTGACGCTGTCCAGCGCACCTTCCACGCTCTCAATCAACGCCTGTTGATCGGTTTTCGCCATCTGCCGCAGCAGCGCGGTAACCACAATTTCCAGCGCTTCGACCTGAGCGACCAGTTCTTTTGACTCTTCTTCCTTTTGTGCAAGCTTGACCAGCAATTCAGCAATCAGATTTTTCATCGTGCTATTTCCTTATCAGTTTTTTCTGAAGTTAGCATTCTGAATCCGTTATGCAAAGAGAAGAAATATATTATGGTATGCAAAAGTGATGCAGGAACGAAAATAAACGCCCCACGTCGTCAGCGAAACGTTTTTCTATAAAAAAACGCCGCATTTTGTTATATAAAAATGCGGCTACCATAAGAATATATAATACATTAGCGAAACGGTTATCTCCCTGATTTCGCCACCTCCATTTGCCTGCGGCGACGCAGCGCAATAGCCAGCTGGATAATATTGATTAAAACGACAATCGCCGTAGCAGCAAATACCCAACGAAAACCAGCCATTGCGGAAACGGAAGCACCAATAAGCGGACCGGCAACATTCCCCAAATACATAAATGACTGGTTATATCCAAAAATACGCCCCGTCACCTGGTCGCTGGAATATTTAACCAGCAGGGTCTGCACCGCAGGCAACATTGCGCCATCGGCAAAGCCGAGCAGAAAACGCAGTACGCCAAGCTGAAGCGGAGAGGTGACAAACGACATGGCGAAAAAGAGCACCACGGCAAAGATCAGCGTCGCCATCAGAATGCGCGCCGTGCCGATCCTGTCACCCAGTTTTCCAAGACGCGGCGCGGAAATCAGCGCGGATACGCCCGGCACGGCGGCAATCATGCCGCTCAGAAACGCGATATTGTTACTCTCCGGCTCCATCGACTTAATAAACAGCGCCAGAATCGGACCAACCGAACCGTTACAAAGCTGGATAACCATGGTGGTCACGAACAGGCTGATCATCAGCCCCGGATAGGGCAGCGAGGCGAAAACGGCCCTGCCGCTGAGGCGTTCAGATTTACTGATAACCGGGCGGCCTCCCTCTTTGATAAGAAAGAGCGTCACCAGAAAACTGACCACCAGCAGGATCGCGGTGATGATAAATACCGCGCGCAGCCCGACGTGGTCCGCCAGAAAGCCCCCCAGCAGCGGGCCACCGATAACGCCGCTTATCTGCGCCGTGGAGAGCGTGCTTAGCGCCCAGCCGCTGCGCTCGCGCGGTACCTGAGAGGCGACCAGCGCCATGGCGTTGGGAATATACCCGGACGTCAGCCCCATCACCGCTCTCAGGAAAAAGAGCTGCCAGACGTTGGTGGCAAAGGCCTGCAGCAGAATGGCTATCGCCATCCCGAGCGAGGCGCGCAGCAGCATCAGCTTCCGGCCCTTCCGGTCGGCCAGGCTGCCCCACATCGGTGACACAATGGCGGACACCAGAAACGTGACGCTGAACGTCAGACCGGACCACATGGAAAGCGCTTCATGGGAGGTCACACCCAGCTGTGAAACGTATAGAGGCAGGAACGGCAAGATCTGGCTGATGGCAAGCCCGGTAAAGAAGCAACCGAACCAGACCGAGATGAGATTTACTTTCCAGGATTCCATAAAGAAATAGTCTTCATTTTTAGGCGAATTCGCAGACAGATTAGCAAGTTACGCGTGTTGACGTCGCACCAGAGATGCGGCCTGAATGACTTTGGTGTTTTATCTTCCCAGTCATCATATTTGTGAAATAAGTCACAAATCATCCATTTTCTGGCGGAATATTATGCTTCAGCGGCAGAGCCCAAAACCGCGCATCCCCAGATGAAAGTGGTTGGCATGCGCCGCGTTATACTCAGGCCCCAGGCCGTTTCCGTAATAGCCACAGCTTGCCGCCAGCATTGCCTTCAGCCATGGCTGCGTGTTGGCCGCCTTCCAGCCTTTTAGCACCGTGACGCGTTCACCGTTCGTCAGCCGAAAGGCGGCGATATCCAGTGCCTCTGCCGTGGCATGTTCACTGCGTCGCGCGTCAGGGCGGTGGTAAATATTGCGGCAGGCATAGCTGCCGAGGTGATCGATCCGCGCCAGGTCGCTGCCCATATAGCGTTTTGCCAGCGGCCGGGCCTGCTGGCTGATAAACAGCGCAGAGCTGAGCGCCAGCGGACAGCTGGCAAGAAAACTGCCGTTGAGGCTGACCGGGCCGAAGCTACGCACGCGAACGACATTGTTAAGCGGACACGCCCCGCCGCTGTCAGCCACCGGTTGGGTGCGGATAAGATCTCTTTGGTTAGCCTGGGATAACAGGCTGGCGCAAGCCTCGGGGGTTAAACGCCGAAGCTTATACTGGGTGATTCGGCCAGGCGGGTCGTCAAGCGTCAGCGGGATGAAAGGGTTGTAGTCAGGCGGCAACCAGCGGTAACCCACCGTTGCGACGGCCACAATAATCAAAATGGTCAGCAGCGTTTTTCCTTTCACACTCCCCCCTCAACATTCCCCAAAATAGTATGGCAGAAGGTCGCGAAACCCGCCGGGCATCGTGGTATGTTACTGGCTTTTCGTCAGACTGGAAGAGAGTGAGATGGCTAAGCAGCGCGTAGGTATTGTCTTTGGGGGAAAATCAGCGGAGCACGAAGTTTCATTGCAATCGGCCAAAAATATCGTTGATGCGATCGATAAAAGCCGTTTCGACGTGGTGCTGCTGGGCATTGATAAACAGGGGCAGTGGCACGTTAACGATGCCAGCCAGTATCTGCTTAACGCCTACGATCCGGCACATATCGCCCTTAATCCTTCGGAAATTAGCGTCGCGACCGTACCCGGCGTGGTGAAAGGGCAGCTCATCGACGCTGGCAATGCACAGGCTCTCGCCCAGATTGACGTTGTCTTCCCAATCGTACATGGCACCCTGGGCGAAGATGGTTCCCTGCAGGGAATGCTGCGCATGGCCAACCTGCCGTTCGTCGGTTCAGACGTCCTCGGCTCCGCCGCCTGCATGGACAAAGACGTCACCAAGCGCCTGCTGCGCGATGCCGGGCTGAATGTTGCGCCGTTCGTCACTCTGACCCGCGCCAACCGCGACAAGCACGGTTTCGCGCAGATTAGCGAACAGCTGGGACTGCCGCTGTTTGTGAAGCCTGCAAACCAGGGTTCTTCCGTGGGCGTCAGCAAAGTGACAGACGAAGCACAGTTCACCGAGGCCGTCCGCCTGGCGTTTGAGTTCGACCATAAGGTGGTGGTTGAGCAGGGTATTAAAGGCCGTGAAATTGAATGCGCCGTACTGGGTAACGATTTCCCACAGGCGAGCACCTGCGGCGAAGTGGTCTTAAACAGCGACTTCTACTCGTACGACACCAAATACATTGATGACAAAGGCGCTCAGGTTGTCGTTCCTGCGGATATCGATCCGGCAATCAACGATAAGATCCGGGCGATCGCCATTCGCGCTTATCAGACGCTCGGCTGCTGCGGCATGGCGCGGGTGGATGTGTTCCTGACGCCGGAAAACGACGTGGTGATCAATGAAATCAACACGCTGCCGGGGTTCACCAACATCAGCATGTATCCGAAACTGTGGCAGGCGAGCGGGCTGGGCTACTCGGAGCTGATCACCCGCCTGATTGAACTGGCACTGGAGCGTCACGCCGCCGACAGCGCGCTTAAAAGTTCCGTAAACGGTTAATCGGCTCGCTTCGCCGCTTCCGCCTCATCCGCTGTCGTCTCTTCAGGGCGACGGCGGATAATCAAACCCGCCAGCCAGAAACTGATTACCCAGGTCACCAGCCCGACGGCATACGTTTGCCACCCTTTGGCTTCAAACCCCAGCAGGCCCACGACGCCGTTCAGAATAAAGATAAGCCCAATGGCAAAGGCATAGTAGTGCCAGTCACGGCGTAGTTTGGACGTGAGCTTCATAACATCTCCGGCAGGAAAAAAAGACATCCTCTCACAGTTTTATGGCCAGGTCTGTGGTTGATACGGAAATTCTGAAACGCGACGCAATTTCACTTAAGTGATGAAATTGTGATGTGCTGCAGAATTCAACAATCCAGGAGGATTCCGGCGGGTAAATTACCACGATTCTGATATTGACAAATGCGATGACCTGTCAAACTCACCCTGTACGACGCGTATTGAAACAGAGTGATATTTCGGGAGGTCTTATGGCTGACTTTACATTGTCGAAACCGATTTTTGGCGGCAAACCAAAAACCTCCACGGCGGGTAATATCGCTTATGCCCTGTTTGTCCTGTTCTGCTTCTGGGCCGGCTCGCAGCTGCTCAATATGTTGGTCCATGCACCGGGCGTTTATGAACACCTGATGCAGGTCCAGGACAACGGACGCCCGCGGGTTGAGATTGGTTTTGGTGTCAGCACCCTGTTCGGCCTGATTCCCTTTCTCACGGGATGCATGATTCTTGGCGTTGTCGCGTTAGTTCTGCGCTTTCGCCGTCGCCGTTAAAGCCCCATACAGCGAGCCCGGCGATCGTCCACGCGTTTAGCAAACCAGGCTGTGGTCAGGTTACGCGTGATCTTCGGGCTTTCCAGCTGGATCCCCGGCAGGATAGCCCTCGGTAACGTTTTTCCGCTTTTCTGCTCTGCGAGCGCAAACACCTTCCTGTACAGATCCGTTTTCTCAAATGCCAGGCTGTCGCCTTTCTCAAGCTGACGGCGAATGTCGCTGTTGCTCAGGCCAAGCGTTGTCGATAATTTCCGTACTGCCTGCTCGGTGCTTCCCGCCTCGCTGCTGCCGTAGGCGATAAGATCGCCGTCCAGCGCCAGCTTAACCCCGCTTGCGCGGCTGACCGCACTCTGAAATGCCGCGTTACGGCTGGCATACCAGCCCGCGTTAAAGTCGGCAAAGCGGTAGAGCGGCTCATTGTAGTTCGCCGGATAGTTCAGCAGATGATACGTGCCGAACCACAGTCCGCCGCGCAGGGAGAAGACCTCCTGGCGCACCGTACCGTCGATTTTCCACGGGTAGCCGTCGGTATGTTTCTCCGCGAACGCGATGCTCACCTGCATCGGCCCACCGGTGTGTACCGGGTTAAGCGAGCCAAACAGCTTCTGCCCCATCGGGACCATGCTGATGAAATCATCAAAGATGGCGCTGAGCTGCTTTTCGGTTTTCACGGAATCCAGCCGCTCGCTGTAGCTTTTACCGTTTGGCGAGTTGATTTTTAGCGCGGTGTGCACGAGGAACACCGGGATGTGCATGGATTCCGCTCGGCGGTCGATCTCTTTCCAGGCAATTTTGTTCAGGCCCGGCACGGCCGGATCTGACTGGTACATCGACTCCTGCTGCGCCACCGCCAGCACCGAGCAGATGTTCTCCTCGGTCGGCGCGATCTTTTGGCTTTCAAAGGTTTTTGCCAGCGCATCTGCCCACGCATTGCGATCCTTCACGCTCGCGGGCATTTTCTGCCGCACAACGCTTGCCACATCAACGGGCTTCTCGCCCTTTTTGAGCGGAGCGGCCCCCTTTTCGGCACAGCCCGCCAGCACAAGAGCGGCCAGTAAGGACAACGGTAACGCGCGCGGTACGGCAAAAGTCATAGCAACTTCCTGTATTAGCTAAATGTATTGGTAACTTCCTGCAGGTCACGATCGTCCAGCTCGCGTTCAAAACTGCGCAGACGTTTGTAGATGGACATCAGTTCTACCAGCGTAGTCCATGAGCTGATCAGGTACTGGAAAGAGCCACGAACCTGACCGAAAACGTTGGTGATCTGCGTCATCAGACCGAGCGTAATCGTACCCGCAACAATCGACGGAAACAGCAGGAACAAACCGAAAACGTTGTCCACCTGCAGATACAAAATACGCGCGATGTTGAAATACATATAGTGGAAGTAGAGACGGAAATAGTTACGACGCACGGCGCCAAACAGCTCGCGGACGGTCGGCGGCGAGGCGCGGTTGGCATCATCTTCGCCGTAAACCAGCTCTTTACGGTATGCGGCTTCGACGCGTTGATTTTTAAACTCCAGGCCCGGCAGTTTGATCCCGACCACCGCCAGCAGGCCTGTTCCCATCAGCGACCAGACGATTGCGGCAATCACCAGACCATACGGCAGGTGACCCACAATCGGCAGATCCGGCACATGCGCGGAGAGCGTCACCAGTACGGGCAGGAAGGCAATCAGCGTCATAATGGCGTTGATAAAGCTGACGCCCATGTCTTCAAGGGTGGAGGCGAAACGCATGGTGTCTTCCTGCACACGCTGCGCGGCCCCTTCGATATGGCGCAGGTGCTGCCAGTGCGCCATGTAATGTTCGTTCATTGCGGTACGCCAGCGGAAAACGTAGTGGCTGACGAAGAAGTTGTTCATCACGCCGATGATCACCGCAATAAGGGCGATACCGAGGAAGATCCCGACTTCATGGTAGAACTGGTTAATGGTCACTTTGTGCGGCGAACTCAGCGCGGTCTGGATCAGATCGTAGAACGGCGCATACCAGGCGTTAACCGCCACGCCCACCTCCACGAGGAACCAGGTCACAAAGATAATCAGGGATGTGCCGAGAATAGACCAGTACTGCCAGCGGTGCGGAGAATAAACAAACCAGAACAGCGCAAACAGCCCCACGCATACCGTATAGTAAGCATAAAACAGCAGATAGCTCAGCGACCAGAAGCGCGCGGCGCTAATCGGTACATCGCCCGTTGCCCCCGTGATGCGCGTCAGCCATGCGCCGCCGCCCGCCTGCCAAAAAATAACAGCGATGAGTGCCCAAATAAATGCCGACAGGAAAAAAGGCCCCGGCTTTGGGAAAAAAGACTTAAACATAATGCTTCCTTCTTGTTGTTATGGCTGTTGCTGTGCACAACACATCACCACACGAAAATCTGCCCGGGCCAGCCTGGCGGCTCAGGCAAAAAGGTCAGACCCGAGGGTTGATTATTAGTTCGCTTTCCAGTTTTCGAGAATTGTTTCGGTGCGTTTCACCGCGAGAGGATTCGCGGGTGCGATGAAGTCGCGCCAGACGTCGTTGTAGTGGTTAATCAGAACCTGCGCATCAGCCGCCGGGCGATTGGCGGTGGTATGGGCATCTTCCGCCACGGTAATGTGGTAGCCCCGACTGACGCCGTTTTTAATGGTCGCGTCGACACAGTAATCGGTGGCGCAGCCGCAGATGACAAACTCGCGAATGCCCTGCTCACGCAGCAGCGCCTCAAGCGCGGTGTTATAGAAGGCATCACAGGCGGTTTTGGTCACGTAAAGTGCGTCAGCCGGCTGATTGAGCTCAGGCAGTAGCGCAAATCCTTCACTTCCCTCTTCCAGCCCCCCGGTCTCGGTATGCTGAATAAAAATCACCTTGTCGGCTGCCTGCGTAAGCTGGTTGATCAGAGAGACGCACTTTTCGCGCTGATGACGCGGGGTTTCAAATACCCCGTTCTGCATATCGACAACCATAACCACACGCTTTTCAGACATACCGTTCTCCGTAAGATTGAGTGACACTGGTGCCTATCATAAGCCCGATGTCACAAAATGGGAGATGGCTCGCAAGTAAATTGTTCATATTTACCCATGGTTACGTTTTTCTCGCTATCGTTATGCAATTCCGGGCATTGCACGGTACCGATTAGTAGTATAAATACCCATTACTTTCCTAATTCACTTCATGGATGCTTTTCGTTGAAACGTTGTCTGCTCTCTTTTGCCGCGCTGTGTGCGGTGAGCTTTTCTACCGCCCAGGCAGCCCAACCGCTGACGGCGCCCGTTTTAGCTTCAGACATTGCCGATCGCTACGCGAACCTTATCTATTACGGTAGCGGCGCGACCGGGATGGCGATGGTTGTCATCGACGGCAACCAGCGCGTGTTCCGCAGCTTTGGCGAAACGCGCCCAGGAAATAACGTTCACCCGCAGCTGGATTCCGTTATCCGCATCGCGTCCTTAACCAAGCTGATGACCAGCGAAATGCTGGTAAAGCTGCTCGACCAGGGCGTGGTGAAACTCGACGACCCGCTCAGCAAATACGCGCCGCCAGGTGCCCGGGTTCCGACATATCAGGGCACGCCGATCCGGCTTGTGAACCTTGCCACCCACACCAGCGCGCTACCGCGCGAGCAGCCTGGCGGGGCAGCGCATCGTGACGTATTTGTCTGGCCAACGCGCGACCAGCGCTGGAGCTACCTGAGTACCGCCACGCTGAAGGCGGCCCCAGGTTCGCAGGCCTCTTATTCAAACCTGGCGTTTGACCTGCTGGCGGATGCCCTCTCGACGGCGGCTGGCAAACCCTACACGCAGCTGTTTGAAGAGCAGATAACCCGTCCACTGGGCATGAAAGACACCACCTTTACCCCGTCCCCGGACCAGTGCCGTCGCCTGATGGTGGCTGAGAAAGGCGCAAGCCCCTGTAATAACACGCTGGCTGCCGTAGGCAGTGGCGGAGTGTATTCCACCCCTGGTGACATGATGCGCTGGATGCAGCAGTTCCTCTCATCGGATTTCTACGCTCGCAGCAGCCAGGCCGATCGTATGCAGACCCTGATTTATCAGCGTACTCAGCTGCACCGCGTTATCGGGATGGACGTGCCGGGTAAAGCCGATGCGCTCGGCATGGGCTGGGTCTATATGGCGCCGAAAAATGGCCGTCCGGGTATTATTCAGAAAACTGGCGGCGGCGGCGGGTTCATTACCTATATGGCAATGATCCCGCAGTCAAACGTGGGCGCGTTTGTGGTGGTCACCCGCTCCCCGCACACGCGCTTCGTTAATATGAGTGACGGTATTAATAATTTAGTGGCTGAACTGAGCGCCAACAAAGCACAGGTTCTCACGGCGTCTAACTAAATCTAATATTCCGTGGGCAAGCGGTTAATGCTGACCAGCTTGCCCCGGCTCATATTGATGTAATTTCCTTGCCGCAGGGCCGCGAGCACCTCTGCCACCACTGAACGTGAAATACGCGTGCTTTGTTGAATATGATTCATCACACCAATTTTTGAGCGCAACGTTTCATCCCACTCCGCCATATTCAGCAGCATGGCGCGGATCTGGTGATAGGAATTATTTCCCACCAGCTGCATATCGCGTTTTTCAAGAATGTGATTTATCCAGGATAACCAACAGAATGCTTCTTTCCAAAGAGCATGCTGTTGTATCAGTTGACGAGTGGTTTCAGTGGGCAAATAAAAACCCGTGCAGGGTGTTTTGGCTATCACTCTGTATTCCTGACAGTGGTTAATCATCAACGTAGAAAGTCCCAGAATAAAAGGGGCCCTCGCAATGCCCACCAGCAATTCATCTGAATGTCGATGGATTTCCATGACACCGGTTTGTAATACGATAGTGCTGGGTTCATCACGCTCGCCGGAAGTAATTAAATGTTGCGGTGCAGATTTAAAAGGCGTACTGGCTGCTATCAGACACTGTTCGAGCCGGCGTAATTCAGAAAGTGGTTTCGCATTAACGTTCATGCAGACCTCAAGTCATCCGTATTTGTCGGTTCACTATTATTTTTATCGAAAAAAAAGCGGGGGATATCCTCCCCCGCTTTTATGCATTACCAGGTATATTTCACACCCACATTGGCGCCCCAGTTCTGATCAACGTCGCCGCCGCCCAGATAAGTGGCATCAGTGTACGCACTGAAGTTTTTGGTGAAGCTGAACTGAGTACCCAGCCCTACACGTACGGCTGAACCTTTCACGCCGTTATCAATGCTGTCACCGTTAATGTCAGCACTGTTATCGGCATCGTCATAGACGTAGGCCAGTTTAAAGTAAGGCGTCAGAGCCTGATCGCCGCCGTAGTTGAAGGTGTAACCCGTATCAACACCGAGCTCATATCGCAGGCTATCGTAAGATTGCCCGTCCATGCGCATGTCATTACTCAGGCGATAATCATCACCAGACTGGAACAGGCCAGACACAGCTGCGTATGGCGTAACATAGCCAGAGAGCTTAGGTTTCCAGTCATAGCCCAGTTTCAGACCAAAACCAACCGCATCATTGGTTGTATTGCCGTCAACATATTGGCCGTTGCTCATATTAGCGGAGAGATCGCTGTTGAAGCGGGTGTAGCTCAGTGAGCTGTCGAGGAACACATCGTTCGCAAACTTCGCCGACGCATAGAGCATCGCCGTCTGGCTATCCTGATCGACCTGACCGGTACGATCGCTGATATCACCCTTCGCAAACCCTGCCGCACCACCGACGATCCACTTCGCATTATTACCGTCAATCTGGGTATCCAGACCCACCATAATACCGCTCACGTCCTGATCGTAGCTGATAACGCCATTGTCACCGTCGAAGTTACCGCCGAAGTAGCTTACCCACGCCCCGCCGTTATCCGCCAGGCCGTGACGGCTGTTGGTCAGACGCGTGCCTACGGTATCCTGCTGCAGGTTCCAGATATTGGTATTGGCAGAAGGAATGCTCAGCGCCATGTTGGCGTAGTCAGTCAACTCTTTCTGCTGCAGAACAACGGTGTCACCCTGCTGCTTCGCCTGGTAGGTATAAGCACCTAAATCGGCTTTGTTTGCAGCAGTAAAGCTGGCATTGGTGTCCGCGTTATTGTCATAGACGCGGATAATCTCTTTATTTTTGTAATCAGCAACGGAACCGGCACCGGTCGCGTCGTCGATACGGACTTTGTAGTTGCCTGCGACATCACCGTTCACCGCCAGATGGCCGTCAGAGTTAATCGCCACAACGCCGTGGTCGTAATCAGCCTGGTGAATATCGTTGGTGATATAGCGTGCGTTGTTCAGATCGCTGTTCAGCACGTAATCACGGCTGGCAACGTTCAGCACACCACCATCGGTCAGAACCATATTGTGCGTATCAACCTGACCCAGCCCCAGCGCCAGCTCTGCACCGTTATCCACGGTGATGGTGTTAGCATACAGTTCGGCCGTTTCTTCCGTCAGTGCCGCACGGCTATAGCTGTCCAGATACAGATCGGTCGCCACGCCACCGCTGTCACCAATGTTCAATGATGAGGAATTGGTCAGGGTGATGGTATCCGCCAGCAGTCCAGAGTTTTCAACATTGACCTGAGAGCGGTTGTTTACCGTCAGCGCGTCGATGTTAGACAGCTTGCGGGTATCCCACTCAGAGCCGTTATCCAGCGCGATGTTAAACAGACCGCTCTGGTACACCGCTTCACCCGCAACGTGCCCGTTGCTGTCATAGGTGGAATCCGGCCAAATGCTGTTAGGGGACAGACTACTCCAGTCTACGTTGCTGTAGCCCAGGCCATACATCTGAGCCGTGCCGATAGCCTCGACGCTGGACTGAGCGGCACCTACCCACTTGCTGCCGTTGGTCAGGGTGACATCCAGCTTATCGGTGCCGTCCCAGCCGTTGGTAGTTGGGTTATAGATACCGTCTTCAGACGTATCGGTTGCAGGATCGCCGTTCGGGTAGAAGTTGTTGTCGAAGGTGCTGGAGAAAAGAATATCGCCCGTCACGGTGGAGTGATCAAACGTCGCGGTCGTTTGCATCGCGTTATCAGACGCGCCAGCGGCCACGATCAGCGCCGCATCATCTGCCGCTGTTGCGTTGGCTTCACCGTAGTCGCTCGGTTTCGCGGTTTGGCCGTAGAAGCCGCTGGTACCTAAATCACTGTAGGCGCCAGAGGTCAGCACAGAGTCTTTTACCAGCAGCGTATCGGTAAAGACGTTGCTGCTGTTGGCTACGCCTTCAACACCGTCGTATGGGGTATTATCCAGCTCCTGATAACCCTGCGTCAGGGTTATACCGGCGATGTGTGAATTATTCTGGATAACAATATCTGATTCCACATCCAGGGTAATCGCATTACCCAGACCATATGTGTCCAGATAGTGTCTTTCCGTATTTTCCCCATTCACGACATCATACGCATAATGCTCGTACGTATCGTTAATGGTGGAATTATCTACGGTCAGGCTAAAGCGATCGTACTGAGAATGATTGGTGCCGTCAGTATCCAGGCCGTCAGCACATGTGGTGGTCATGCACTCCGAGGTAATCATGCCATTAATGGTGCTATTGGAAATGCTCAATGCATTCGCCCGACCATTGATACCATCATCCAGATAATACGTTGAAATAACACCATTCACGGTGGATTTATTAATCACCGGGTAAATATCACCGTCATGACTGGCACCGGAGTAATTCCAGTCAGCATAACCATAATACCAGGGCGTAGAAGCGGTATTCTCATATCCAAAAGTATTATATGTCGTACCAGAAATATCTTTCGCATTGGCCTGAGAAGCGATAGCCAGGGTGCAGGCTAATGCAAGTTGAGATACAACCAGTTTCTTTTTCCATGTTTGCATTGGGTCATCCCTCCTCAGGGACGTAAGCAAGTTTGTCCATCAAATCATTTGGCAATATTTAATTGCGGAGGGAATTATGCATTTTCATTTCGAAAAGGTTCAATGAATGTTTCCATTAAGTCCGTATCCAGACAAATAACACTCTGAAACCACGAAACGATAAACCACTACAAATAAACATTATCAAAACAGAAACTTAAAATACGAGAAAAGCCATGCAAAAAATATCACAAGAAATAATGGATCATTTTTAATTATATATTCACTCCAATATAGAAGCAGCGCGAATATCTCATCATTCTTTCAGAGTGATACTTCCCTGAATTATATATTGATGAGATAAAGCCTGACCTGCCGCATTTTGCAAAAACAAAAAGCCCACTTTCGTAAAACCACAGCCTCCACTTTGAGGTACACTAGCCTTCTTTGTTCCACAAACATCAGGCATACCATGACCGATTTAATTGCACGCCCCCGCCGCCTGCGCAAGTCACCTGCACTGCGCGCCATGTTTGAAGAGACAACCCTGACCTTAAACGATCTGGTGTTGCCGATTTTTGTCGAAGAAGAGATTGATGACTATAAGGCCATCGAAGCCATGCCGGGCGTAATGCGCATTCCGGAGAAACATCTGGCACGTGAGATCGAACGTATCGCCAACGCGGGGATCCGCTCGGTGATGACCTTCGGCATTTCTCACCATACCGACGCCACCGGCAGCGATGCGTGGAAAGAAGATGGCCTCGTCGCCCGCATGTCGCGTATCTGCAAAGAGACCGTGCCGGAAATGGTGGTGATGTCAGACACCTGCTTCTGTGAATATACCTCACACGGCCACTGCGGCGTGCTGTGCGATCATGGCGTGGATAACGATGCTACCCTGCTTAACCTTGGCAAGCAGGCTGTCGTTGCGGCTGCTGCCGGTGCGGATTTCATTGCGCCTTCTGCCGCGATGGACGGACAGGTTCAGGCGATTCGTCAGGCGCTGGATGCGGCGGGCTTTACCGATACCGCCATCATGTCCTACTCCACCAAATTCGCCTCCTCCTTCTACGGCCCGTTCCGCGAAGCTGCCGGTACGGCACTGAAGGGCGATCGTAAAACCTATCAGATGAACCCGCTGAACCGCCGGGAAGCGATCCGCGAATCCCTGCTCGATGAAGCCCAGGGCGCAGACTGCCTGATGGTGAAACCAGCGGGCGCGTATCTTGATATCCTGCGCGACATCCGCGAGCGCACCGAGCTGCCACTGGGGGCTTATCAGGTCAGCGGCGAGTACGCGATGATCAAATTCGCTGCTCTGGCCGGTGCGATTGACGAAGAGAAAGTGATCCTGGAAAGCCTGGGGGCGATCAAGCGCGCCGGCGCGGATCTGATCTTCAGCTACTTCGCACTGGATCTGGCAGAGAAGAAAATCCTCCGCTAATCTTCACCAAACTGCAATACAACCGACATCTCCTCCTTCTACTGTCTGGGCAAGACGGCAGGAGGAGTGACCATGTTTAGCCTCGATAGCGTTCTCGACGATCTTTGGCCTCAGGCGAGGCCTGCACCCTGGCAAAAAAGTCTGTTAAAAAGACTGTTTTACGAAGACGAGTTTCAGCAGTTTGCCGCAGCACACCGCCACCTGAAAGGACTGGATATGGTGGAGCAAGTTCTGGAACATCTTGATATTCTCTGCACCGTTTCCGCCCGCGATCTCGAACAAATCCCCGAACATGGCCCGCTGGTCATTATTGCCAACCACCCGACGGGTACGCTGGACGGGCTGGCGCTGATGTACGCCGTCTCCCGCGTACGGCGCGACGTTAAAGTCGTGACCAACCGGATGCTGACCCACCTTGAGCCCCTCAGCTCGCTGTTTATTCCGGTGGACAATATGGGCGGCAGGACGGCGAAATCGTCCCTGATCCAGATGGAACAGCATCTGCAAAACGCAGGCGTGCTGATCTTCTTCCCGGCGGGAGAAGTTTCCCGGCCGACGCGAAAAGGCGTCCGCGATAAAAAGTGGCACTCAGGCTTTATCAAACTCGCCGGCAAGCTGCGCGCCCCGCTGCTGCCGGTGCATATTCAGGCGCATAACAGCCTGCTCTTTTATGCCAGCACGCTGGTGTCGCCGACGCTGTCGATGCTGCTGTTGATGCAGCAAATGTTTCGCCGCCGCCACAGCCAGCTGCCGATTAAAATCGGCCAGCAGATTGCGTGGCATCACTGGCATAGCGCCACCCTTTCGTCGCGTGAGATGGCCGAGCAGTGTCGTCAGCACGTGATGCGTCTTGGCAAGGGAGTGCCTGGCGTCTTTAGAACCCAGTGCGCCATTGCCCGTCCTGAAGACCGGGCTATGCTGAGGCGTGAACTGGCGCAGGCCGAGTGCCTGGGGAAAACCAGCGACGGCAAAACCATCTACCTGTGGCAGCGCAACGGTCAGGAAGATGCCCCGCTGCTGCGCGAACTGGGCCGCCTGCGCGAGATTGCCTTTCGCGCCGTGGAGGAAGGGAGCGGCAAACGCCGGGACACGGACAGCTATGATGACGATTATCTGCACCTGATCCTCTGGGATGAAGAGGATCTGGAGATCGTCGGCGCATATCGCTTTATGCCGACCGCAAAACAGGTTGAACGTCGCGGTCTGGAAGGGTTGTACAGCTATAGCCTGTTCCACTACGACGACAAAATGCAGGACGTGCTGGAACACGGTATTGAACTGGGGCGCAGCTTCATTCAGCCGCGCTACTGGGGACGCCGCGGCCTGGATTATTTATGGTCCGGGATTGGGGCTTATCTGGCGCGTTATCCGCACTACCGCTACCTGTTTGGCCCGGTCTCCATCTCCGGTGGCTTACCGCCTGCCGCGCGGGATCTGCTGGTGGCATTTTACCGCCTGTGGTTCCCGGCAAGCCATCCGCTAGCCGCCTCACGTCAGCCGTATCCCGCATCGCTTCCGGACGTGCTCGCGCAGTTTGGCGGCGTGGATTACGTGGACGATCTGACGAAGCTGAAATCCCTGCTCGGCAATCTGGGCTGCGGCATTCCGCCGCTCTACAAGCAATATTCCGAGCTCTGCGAACCCGGCGGCGTGCAGTTTATTGATTTTGGCAGCGACCCGGCATTTAACGACTGCGTCGACGGGCTGGTGCTGGTGGATTTGTGTTACCTGAAGGCGAACCGCTATCAGCGGTATATTGAGGCGCACCTTTAAATGTGCGGTTTTTGTAGGCCGGGTAAGCGCAGCGCCACCCGGCAAGAACGGTGCACAATTGCCGGGTGGCGGCTACGCCTTACCCGGCCTACGGGTGCGACGGTTCAAGGACGGTAAAACGGCTTATCCCCCAAAATCGTCGCCCGCTGCATAATCCGGCGCTGCGGAAGATAGTCCGCATTGGCATAGTGCTGTGTTACCCGGTTATCCCAGATCGCCAGGTCGTTCTCCTGCCAGCGCCAGCGCACCTGAAACTCCGGCTTGGTGATATGCGCGAAGAGGAACCCCAGCAGCGCCTCACTCTCTTTCTCGGATACGTCCACGATGCGCGTTGTGAACCCTTCGTTCACAAACAGCGCCTGCTTGCCCGTGACCGGATGGGTACGCACCACCGGGTGCAGCAGCGGCGGGTGTTTTGCGACAGCCTCCTGCCAGCGCTGATGTTCCTCTTCCGTTTTACGGTACTTGTACTCCTGGAACGATTTTTTGAAGTCGTGCTCTGCGCGCAGCCCGCTCAGCAGCGTCCGGAACGGCGCGGAGAGCGCCTCAAAGGCCGCAATGCCGCTGGCCCACAGCGTATCGCCGCCCGTCTCCGGCAGCAGCTTCGCCGCCAGAATCGCCCCGGCCGGCGGCGTCTCGATAAAGGTCACGTCGGTGTGCCAGTTGTCGTTATCCGGCGGGTTATCGTTGTGGGTGTCCAGAACGATAATCTCCTCCACGCCTTCCGCATGCGGATAGACCGGGTGGATATGCAGGTCGCCAAAACGCAGCGCCAGCGCGCGCTGCTGCTGCGGGGTGATCGCCTGTTCGCGCAGGAACACCACCTGATGACGCAGTACCGCGTGGTACAGCTGCTCGAACTGGTTATCGCTCAGCGGACGGGTCACATCCAGGCCCGACACCTGCGCGCCAATGTACGGCCCCAGCGGGGTAATGGTCAGACGTTCACTCATTGTATTTCTCCATGCCAGGGCGTCAGGCGGCGCTGTAACGCGCGCAGCCCCAGTTCTAATCCAAAGGCGATCGCGGCGATCACCGCGATCCCTGCCAGTACCACGTCAGTCGCCAGGAACTCTCCCGCCGACTGCACCATAAACCCTAACCCTCGCGTGGCGGCAATCAGCTCTGCCGCCACCAGCGTTGACCAGCCCACGCCAAGGCCGATGCGCAGCCCGGTTAAAATTTCCGGCAGTGCGCCCGGTAAAATAACGAACAGCAGCACCTGCGTGCGGCTGGCTCCCAGCGACTGCGCCGCGCGGATCCGCACCTGCTGGGCGCTCTTCACGCCCGCCAGCGCCGACATGGCGACCGGGGCGAAAATCGCCAGGTAGATCAGCAGGATTTTTGACGTCTCGCCGATGCCGAACCAGATAACCATCAACGGCAGATACGCCAACGGCGGCACCGGGCGGTAAAGCTCAATCAGCGGGTCGAGGATACCGCGCACCGTCGGGCTCAGCCCCATCGCAATGCCCACAGGAATACCGATGATGACCGCCGCCAGCAGCGCCACCAGAATGCGCGTCAGACTTGCCCCAAGATGCTGCCAGAGCGTGGCATCCATAAAGCCCTGCGGCCCGGCGATGGTAATGAGTTTGGTCAGCACCTGTCCCGGCGGCGGCAGAAACAGCGGGCTGACCCACTGCTGGGCAGCAACCGCCCACCATACCGCCAGCAATACCAGCAGCGTGCCGACGCTGAGGGTTAACTGACGAGAGAAAGGCCAGCGCAGCGCCAGACGCGTGCGGCGCGTTTTTTCACTGAAGACGATGCTCATGAGAAAGCCTCCCGTTGTTCAAACACGCGGCTTAAGACGTATTCACGCTGTTCGATAAACAGCGGATCGGATTTGATGCTGCGCACGGGTTCTCCCGCGACGTAGCGGCGGGCGAAATCCAGCGGCAAACGCTCCAGCACGCGGCCCGGCCCCGGCGAGAGCAGCACCAGTTCGGTCGCCATAAACACCGCCTCTTCGATATCGTGGGTAATCAACAGCACCTGCTTGCCCGTCTCATGCCACAGGCGCAGCAGCAGGGTTTGCATCTGCTCGCGGGTGAAGGCATCCAGCGCCCCGAAAGGCTCGTCCAGCAGCAACAGCTGCGGGTTTGCGGCCAGCGCGCGGGCAATACCTACGCGCTGCCGCTGGCCGCCGGAAAGCTGCCAGATAAAGCGTTTTTCCGCCCCTTCCAGCCCCACTTTTTTCAGCATCGCCCGTGCCGTTTCCAGCCGCAGTTCACGATTAACACCCGCCAGCTGCAGACCAAACGCCACGTTTTCCTGCACGTTGCGCCAGGGGAGCAGCCCTTCATTCTGGAAGACCACGCCGCGCTCGGCGCCCGGGCCTTCAACCTTTTTGCCTTCCAGTTGAATGGTGCCATGCTGATAAGGGACAAACCCGGCGATCAGATTCAGCAGCGTGGTTTTTCCGCACCCGGACGGGCCCAGCACCACCAGCAGCTCACCGCTGTCCAGCGTCAGGTTGATGTCCTCCAGCGCGGGTTTACCACCGTAATCGGCATACAGGTTCGTAATATTCAGCATGGCGAACTCCTTATTTCACAAAACGATCGGTCACGTACTGGCTGTAATCCGCCGCCACCGCGGGCACTTTGCCCTGCTCTTTCAGGAAGGTGGCCGTATCCACAATCGCTTTGTTCACCGGCCCCGTCAGCTGCTGTACCTGCTGTGCGGGTGTCAGATAGGTATTGCCTTTCACCAGTCCCGGCACGTCCGCCTCCGGCACGCCGCTCAGGCGGGAGAGTTTTTCCAGGTTGGCGGGCTGCTTCAGCCATTCATCCGGATTGCTGATGTACGGCTGCTGGGCGTCAATCGCGCTTTTCGCAAAGGCTTTCACCACCTCAGGATGTTTCTCGGCAAAGTCTTTGCGCACGACCCACACGTCGAGGGTTGGCGCGCCCCACTGGCCCACTTTTTCAGAGTCAGTCAGCACGGTGCCGTCTTTTTCCAGCTCGTTCACCGCCGGCGCCCAGACGTAAGCCCCGTCAATATCGCCGCGCTGCCAGGCCGCGATAATCGCCGGCGGCTGGAGGTTGAGAATTTGTACCTGACCCGGCTTGATGCCCCAGTGTTTCAGCGCCGCTAGCAGGCTGTAGTGGGTAGTGGAAATAAACGGCACGGCGATACGTTTGCCGATCAGGTCTTCCGGTTTGGTGATGTTTTTCTTCACCACCAGCGCTTCAGAGTTACCGAGCTGCGAGGCAAGCAGGAACACCTCAATTGGCACCTGCTGGCTGGCCGCGACCGCCAGCGGGCTGGATCCGATATTGCCGATCTGCACGTCGCCGGAGGCTAACGCACGCACCACGGACGCCCCGCTGTCGAACTTACGCCAGTCGACTTTCGCCCCGCTCTCTTTCGCAAAGGTGTTATCCGCCTGCGCGACTTTCGCCGGTTCCGCAGAGGTTTGATACGCGACGGTGACGTCCACCGCCTGCGCCTGAAAAGCCCACAGCGCCAGTGCGCCGAGTAATGTGATTCGCGATGAAATTGCCATAGTGCCTGCTCCCCTTGTTGTTATGAGGGCAGTATTTCCGGCGCGGGAATTTTGATAAAGGAATAAAAAGGTATCGCTCATTCCGAATCGTTTTTAGAAAAAAACCGGCAAAGGATAGTTAAAAAGTGGACTGTGGCTTTATTGCAATTTTGTTACATCGGTTACATAACCGCAGCCGCAGGATTGCCAGCCCGCCGGCAACGGGCATCATAGGTCAACTAATGAGCAAAAGGTGTCGAGATGATTAAAGTGGTGCTGGTGGACGATCACGTGGTGGTGCGTTCCGGTTTCGCCCAGCTGTTAAATCTGGAAGAGGATGTGATCGTTGAGGGCCAGTTTAGCAGCGCGGCGGAGGCGTGGCCCGCCTTGTCGCGCAACGATATCGATGTGGCGGTGATGGACGTCGCAATGCCGGACGAAAACGGCCTTAGCCTGCTCAAGCGCCTGCGCCAACAGCGGCCGACGTTTCGCGCCATCATCCTGAGCATCTACGACACCCCGGCCTTTGTGCAAAGCGCCCTCGACGCGGGTGCAAACGGCTACCTGACCAAGCGCTGCGGTCCGGAGGAGCTGGTGCAGGCCGTGCGCACCGTCGGCATGGGCGGGCATTACCTGTGCGCCGATGCGGTAAAAGCGCTGCGCGGCGGCGAGCCGATGCCAAAAGCGCTTGAGGCACTCACCCCGCGCGAGCGCGAAGTGTTTGAGCTGCTGGTGAAAGGCGAAAGCGTGAAGGAGATTGCCTATACGCTTTCGCTGAGCCATAAAACCGTTCACGTCCATCGTGCCAACGTGCTGGGCAAGCTTCAGTGCAGCAGCACCATCGACCTGGTGCACTTCGCGCTTGATAACCAACTGCTCACGGGCCACTGATGCGGCGCGCTGTCCGGCATCTGATCCTGTCCCTGTTCATTATGCTGGCCTGGGGAACCGGCTGGCTGATGCTGTGGACGCTGAGCTTCTACCTTACCCACAACGGCCAGCAGGCGGTGCTGTTTCTGCCGCAGGGCGTGTGGCTGGCGCTGATGATTTTACTTTCACGTCGCTACTGGCCTGCATTAATTCTTCCCCCCCTTGCCGCCATTCTGTGGCTGCACGGTGAGCAGCTCCTCACGCGTTATCTAATGCTGGCCGTGCCGCTTATCGGCATCGTCAGCGCCTGGCTGGCACAGAGGTACTGGCACCGCTTCCCGCTCTACTGGCAGCGGCTGTCGACGCTGATTGCGGCGGTGACGGTGAATGCCCTGCTGCAAACCTTGCTCCTGTCGCCCTTTCTGGACAGCCCGGCCACGCTGCTTTTGCTCGGCTCCTTTACCGGTGGCGTACTGCTTACGCCGTTCGTCTATCTGGTCTTCGAATTTTTACGCCAGCAGCATCGTTACCATCTGCTGGGGCTGGACACCAGCAATCCGCCGCTGCGCACCTCGCTGATTATCTGGTGCAGCCTGTTTTTCATTATCGGCATCGGCACGCAGATGGTGCTCTCCCCCGCGCTGGAGCGGCTACTGCTGATTGTCGTGTTCCTGCCCAACGTGGTGATGGCGTGGAAATTCGGCTGGCAGGGCGGTGTCCTTTCCGGGCTGCTCGGCAGCATGATGATCACCATTGCCCGCCAGGTGGGCGTCGGGTTTAGCGACCTTCTCGAACTGGAAATTTTTCTCTCTACCCAGTCGCTGCTGGGGATTGGCCTGGGGATCGCCATCAGCCGCCAGCAGCATCTGGCGATGAACCTCGAACGCTATCGCCACCGGCTTGAGAGTGAACTTCAGGCCAGACGGGCGCTGGCGGAAAAGCTGATCCATTCCGAAGAGGACACCCGCAAGCAGCTGGCGCGCGAGCTTCACGATGAAATCGGCCAGAACATCACCGCTATCCAGATCCAGTCTCAGCTGGTGAAGCGGGCGAGCGATACGCCGCTCGCCATTGAGGCCGCCGGACAGATCAACGACCTCGCGCGGCGTATTCACCACTCCACGCGCCAGCTGCTGCGCCAGCTCCGCCCACCCGTGCTCGACGAGCTGTCGCTCCAGGAGGCTCTGCACCACCTGGTCAACGAGTTCGCCTTCGCTGAACGCGGGATCCGCTGCCGTTTTGACTACCGGCTTCCCACGCCGCCGGAAAGCGAAACGCTGGTCTTTACGCTGTATCGCCTGCTACAGGAGCTGCTCAACAACGTCTGCAAACACGCCAACGCCAGCGAAGTCACGATTCTGCTCTGCCAGCGTCACGCGCGGCTGTACCTCGAGGTGCACGATAACGGCAGCGGCATCAGCCCGCAGCAGCAGCCCGGCTTCGGCATTCAGGGCATGCGCGAACGCGTCTCGGCGCTCGGCGGCGAACTGACGCTGGAATCCCGTCTCGGGACGCGCGTAATTGTTAACCTGCCCACAAATTTGCAACAAACGCCGCGCTGACCAGGAAAAAGTCTTAGTCACTCCAGACTTTGTCTCATCCCATTTATGCCGCACTTCCCTACAGTCATCTCAAACGGAGAACGCCATGCACGCACTGTCTGCTGAAGAGGTTTCACAACGTTACCGGGCGCTGCGCCCCAGACTGCTCCTTTGTATGGTGATTGGCTACGCCGCGTTTTACCTGACGCGAAAAAGCCTGAACACCGTTTTACCCGCGCTGCAGCTGGATTTGGGGCTCAGCAAGGGCGATATCGGGCTTATCGGCTCGCTGTTTTATCTCAGCTACGGGCTGTCCAAATTTGCCGCCGGACTCTGGCACGACAGCCACGGACAGCGCGCGTTTATGGGCATCGGGCTGCTGGCAACGGGCGTGCTGAACGTGCTGTTCAGCTTTTGCGATGCGTTCCCGCTGCTGCTGTTTATCTGGACGCTGAACGGCTTCTTTCAGGGCTGGGGCTGGCCGCCCTGCGCCAGGCTGCTGACCCACTGGTATTCGCGCAACGAGCGCGGCTTCTGGTGGGGCTGCTGGAATACCTCTATCAATATAGGTGGCGCGATTATTCCGTTGATTTGCGCCGTTGCCGCCCACCGATGGGGCTGGCAGGCGGCGATGCTGACACCGGGGATCATCAGCATCGTGCTCGGTCTGTGGCTGACCACACAGCTGCGGGGCACACCGCAGGAAGAGGGTCTGCCCACGGTCGGGGAGTGGCGGAGCGATCCGCTGGAGCTGCGCCAGCAGCAGCAAAGCCCGCCGATGGGGCTATGGCAGATGTTGCGCACCACCATGCTGCAAAACCCGATGATCTGGCTGCTCGGGGCGTCGTATGTGCTGGTGTATCTCATCCGCATCGCCCTGAACGACTGGGGCAACATCTGGCTGGCAGAAAGCCACGGCGTGAATCTGCTCAGCGCCAACGCCACGGTGATGCTCTTCGAAGTGGGCGGCTTACTGGGCGCGCTGTTTGCCGGATGGGGATCAGACCTGCTGTTCAGCGGCCAGCGTGCACCGATGATTTTGCTGTTCACGCTGGGGCTGATGGTGTCTGTCGCCGCGCTGTGGCTGGCACCGGTTCACCACTACGCCCTGCTGGCGATGTGCTTTTTTACGGTCGGATTTTTCGTCTTCGGTCCGCAGATGCTCATTGGCCTTGCCGCCGTTGAGTGTGGACATAAACAGGCGGCAGGCTCGATTACCGGCTTTCTCGGCGTATTTGCCTATCTGGGCGCATCGCTGGCCGGGTGGCCGCTGTCACAGGTGATTGAACGCTACGGCTGGTCGGGGATGTTCAGTTTGCTCTCGATTGCGGCCGTCCTGATGGGTTTATTACTGATGCCCTTGCTGATGGCGGGCATCACCGCTTCTCGCAGTCACATAACGTCATAAAAAGGGCTGAATAATGAAAACAACGCTTCTCTCTACCCTCATTGCTTCCGGGATCGCGCTGGCTACCTTAACCGGTGCCGCACAGGCCAAAGGCCGTCTGGTGGTGTACTGCAGCGCCACCAACGAAATGTGCGAAGTCGAAACCAAAGCGTTCGGTGAAAAGTACGATGTTAAAACCTCGTTTATCCGCAACGGCTCCGGCAGCACGCTGGCGAAAGTGGATGCCGAGAAGAAAAACCCGCAGGCCGATGTATGGTACGGCGGCACGCTCGATCCGCAGTCCCAGGCCGGTGAAATGGGGCTACTCCAGCCCTATAAATCGAAAAACCTGGAACAGATCATGGAGAAATTCCGCGATCCGGCCAAGGTGAAGGGCAACCTCTCCTCAGCGGTTTACGTCGGGATCTTAGGTTTTGGCGTCAACACCCAGCGCCTGAAAGAGAAAAACCTGCCGGTCCCAAAATGCTGGAAGGATCTGACCAAACCGGAATACAAGGGTGAGATCCAGATCGCCGATCCGCAAAGCTCCGGCACCGCCTATACCGCGCTGGCAACCTTCGTCCAGCTGTGGGGGGAAGACCAGGCCTTCGACTACCTGAAACAGCTGAACGGCAACGTATCTCAGTACACCAAATCCGGTATTGCCCCGGCGCGTAACGCCGCGCGCGGTGAAACCGCCATCGGCATCGGCTTCCTGCACGACTACTCGCTGGAAAAAGAGCAGGGTGCGCCGCTGGAGCTGATCTCTCCGTGCGAAGGCACCGGGTATGAGATTGGCGGCGTGAGCATTCTGAAGGGCGCGCGCAACGAAGAGAACGCGAAGCTGTTCGTGGACTGGGTGCTCTCCAAAGAAGCGCAGGAGCTGGCGTGGAAGAAGGGCAAGTCCTACCAAATCCTGACCAACACCACGGCGGAAACTTCGCCGAACTCGCTCAAGCTCGATGACCTGAAGCTCATCAGCTATGACATGGACAAGTACGGCTCTACGGACGTGCGTAAAGCGCTGATCAATAAATGGGTCAGCGACGTGAAGATGGGTAAATAAGCCCGCGAACAGTGGTCATCGCCCGGCTGCATTCCTTTGCCGGGCATCCAACACCCGGAAAACTTATGTCACAAACACTTCCTCTTCATCCCGCGAAAAAACGGGATGCGGTATTCCTGTGGGTTTTACTCGGCTGGCTGGCCTTTGCCCTGCTGCCGAGCTGGAGCCTTGATTACGGCCTGCTGGAATCTACCGGGGATGAGATCCTCGACGCCTACGGCTGGTCCCATTTCAACGTCAGCTGGCTGTGGTACCTGCTGCCGAGCCTGCTGCTGGTGCGCCCGTTTAACGAAGCAAAGCGCGAGCAGCGCAGCCGCCACTACCTTGACGCGGGCTGGGCGCTGCTGTGCATGGCCTTTATAGTCATCAGCGCCACGGTGGAAGGACGCGGCTTAGGCTATGCCACCATCATGCTGTTTGTTGCCCTGGGCGCCATCATGACGCTGGCCCTCACCCGCCTGGAGTGGCTGGGCGGCGATCGCTTTGTCATCGGCTCGCTGATTACCATCGTGGCGCTGATCGGCATTTTTATCGTCTGGCCGAGCATCGCCATTTTCATTCCGATGTTCACCAACGACGCTGGCGAATTCGCCCCGCTGGCCTTTATGAACGTGCTGTCGCAGGCGCACATTATCCAGGTCATCATCAACTCGATTCTGCTGTCGATAGCCGTCGGGGTCGGCTGCACCTTCTTTGGCCTGGTGCTGGCGATTTACACCACGCGCATCGCTAAACGCAGCGCCATCATTGGACGTATCTTCTCGATTCTCCCCATCGTGACCCCGCCGTTTGTGGTGGGGTTGGGCGTTACGCTGATGATGGGGCGCTCTGGCTATATGACGGAGCTGATGGTGGACTGGTTTGGGTTAACCAATACCAACTGGCTGTACGGCTTCACCGGCATCTGGCTGGCGCAGGTGCTGGCCTTCACGCCGATGGCCTTTATGATCCTCGACGGCGCGATCAAAACCATCCACCCGTCGCTGGAAGAGGCCTCATACACCCTGCGCGCCAGCCGCTGGCAGACCTTTAACGGCGTCTTCGTGCCGCTGCTGAAGCCGGCGCTGGCGAATGCGTTCTTAATCGTGATTGTGCAGTCGCTGGCCGACTTCAGTAACCCGCTGGTGCTGGGCGGGAACTTCGACGTGCTGGCCACGCAGATCTACTTCTACATTACCGGCTCACAGCTGGATTATCAGGCAGCGAGTACCCTTGGGGCCTTCCTGCTGCTGTTCTCGCTGCTGGTGTTCTGCATTCAGTACATGTGGATCGGCAAGCGCTCCTACGTCACCGTGTCCGGTAAATCGTACCGCGGCGACGTGCAGCCGCTGCCGGTGACGCTGGTGTGGAGCGTGATCGCCCTGCTGGCGGTGTGGATCGCCTTTAACGCCCTGCTCTACGGCAGCATTTTCTACGGGAGCTTTACCGTCAACTGGGGCGTGGATTACACCCTGACGCTGGATAACTTTATCAAGCTGTTCGGCCAGGGGATGAGCGACGGTGCGTGGCCTTCACTGCTCGATACTCTGCTTTACGCCGGGATTGCCGCGCCGATCACCGCCGCCTTCGGACTGCTGATTGCCTGGGTTGTGGTGCGCCAGCAGTTCCGGGGTAAAAAGACCATCGAGTTCACCACCATGCTGTGCTTTGCCGTACCGGGTACCGTGGCGGGCGTGTCGTACATTCTGGCCTTTAACAGCGCGCCGGTGTACCTCACGGGCACCGCCGCCATCGTGATTATCTCCATGGTGATGCGTAACGTGCCGGTGGGCATTCGCGCCGGGATCGCGGGATTAGGGCAGATCGACAAGTCGCTGGACGAGGCCTCGCTGAGCCTGCGTGCCGGAAGCCTGCGCACCATCACCCACATCCTGCTGCCGCTGCTGCGTCCGGCCATTTTATCGGCGCTGATTTACAGCTTTGTGCGCGCCATCACCACCGTCAGCGCCATTGTGTTCCTCGTCACGCCGGACACCCGCGTGGCAACGGCCTACATTCTGAACCGCGTGGAAGACGGCGAATACGGCGTGGCGATTGCCTACGGCTCGATCCTGATTGTGGTCATGCTGGCGATCATTTTCCTCTTTGACTGGCTGATCGGCGAGGCGCGTATCTCCCGTTCAAAAGCCAAAAACCAGGCGTAACGCTATGACTGAGAAACATTTTGTTGAACTGCGCAACGTGACCAAACGCTTTGGCGCAAACACGGTAATTGAAAACATCAACCTGGCGATCCCGCAGGGACAAATGGTAACGCTGCTCGGCCCGTCCGGCTGCGGTAAAACCACCGTGCTGCGCCTGGTTGCCGGGCTGGAAAAACCGACCGAAGGGCAGATTTACATCGATGGTGAGGATGTGACCCACCGCTCCATTCAGCAGCGCGATATCTGTATGGTGTTCCAGTCCTACGCGCTTTTCCCGCATATGTCGCTGGGCGAGAACGTGGGCTACGGTCTGAAGATGCTGGGCGTTTCGCGCGCAGAGATAAAAACGCGGGTCAAAGAAGCCCTGGCGATGGTTGACCTGGAGGGGTTTGAAGATCGCTACGTGGATCAGATTTCCGGCGGCCAGCAGCAGCGCGTGGCGCTGGCCCGCGCTCTGATCCTCAAACCCAAAGTGTTGCTGTTCGATGAACCGCTGAGCAACCTCGATGCGAACCTCAGGCGCAGCATGCGGGACAAAATCCGCGAGCTGCAAAAGCAGTTCAACATCACCTCGCTGTACGTGACGCACGATCAAAGCGAGGCATTTGCGGTTTCCGACACCGTGCTGGTGATGAACAAGGGCAACATTATGCAGATTGGCTCGCCTCAGGATTTGTATCGGCAACCGGCGTCTCGCTTTATGGCGAGTTTTATGGGGGATGCCAACCTCTTCCCGGCCCGCTTCAGCGAGGATGTCGTGGAAATCCACGGCTATCGTCTGCCGCGTCCGCTGCACTTTACTACCCAGGGCGAAGGCACCGTCGGCGTGCGTCCGGAGGCGATTACGCTCAGCCAGCACGGCGAGGCGAGCCAGCGCTGCACTATCCGCCACGTCGCCTATATGGGTCCGCAGTATGAGGTGATTGTCGACTGGCACGGACAAGAGATTTTACTGCAGGTTAACGCCACGCGCCTGCAGCCGGACGTGGGCGATGCGTACTATCTTGAGATCCATCCGTACGGGATGTTTGTATTGGCGGAGGCGGCATGATGTGTGCCGGGTAAGGCGCAGCCGCTACCCGGCAAAAGACTCAGCGCTGCGCGTTCAGCTCAGCAATATCTTTTGGCGTGGTGCGGCAGCACCCGCCAATCAGCTTCGCTCCGGCTTCCAGCCACTGCGGCAGATACCCCGCCAGCGTCTCGCACGCTTCGCCGTGGTGGTGCCAGGTTTTGGTTACCGCGTCATAGTGCTCGCCCGAATTCGGATAGACCACCAGCGGCAGCGCGGTCAGGCCTTGCAGATGCTTCAGCGCCGCCGTGGTGTTTTCCAGAGCGATGCAGTTAATGCCCAGGGCAACAATGTGCGGAGAATTCGCCAGTACGCTGACCACCTCACGCAGCGGCGTGCCGTCGCTCAGGTGTTCACTGTCTCGCAGGGTAAACGAGAACCACGCCCGGGCGCGAGGATACTCGGCCAGAAGTGCCGCCAGCGCCTTGATTTCCGCAAAGGACGGCAGCGTTTCACACGCCAGCAGATCGGCACCCGCATCCAGCAGTGCCTCCACGCGCGGGCGGTGAAAAGCAGTGAACTCTTCAGCACTGCGCACATAGTCGCCGCGATATTCAGATCCATCCGCCAGATACGCGCCGTACGGCCCCACGGAGCCAGCAACCAGCAGCGTGCCCGCATGCGGGTTTTCGGCCAGATACGCTTCGCGCGCGTTACGCGCCAGCTCTACGCTTTTGCCGATCAGCGCGCGAGACTGCGCCTCGTCCAGACCGCGCGCGGAAAAGCCCGCAGGCGTGGCCTTATAGCTGGCGGTGATAGCCACCTGCGCACCAGCCCGGTAGTAATCAAGATGTACTTCGCGGATGAGATCCGGGTTTTCAACCAGCACTTTGGCAGACCAGAGGCTGTCTGCCAGGTTACAGCCGCGCGCTTCCAGCTCCGTTGCCATCGCGCCATCCAGCACTACGAACGGCTGTTTTTCGAGGATGGCGGTAAGCGGATTATTCTGCGACATGTTCAGGCTCCTGCGATGTCATATTTCGGGTCAGATAGTAGGCACCATAGCACAGGGCAACGAACGGAAGCCCGCAATAAAGGGCAATGCGCTGGCTCGGGTCAAACCACAGGCCGACACAGGCCACCACGCAGAGGATAAAGCCGAGCACCGGCACCAGCGGATACCACGGCGCTCGATACTGCAGCGCAGAGAGCGGCTGGCCGGACTGCAGATAACGACGACGGAACACGAAGTGCGACGCGCAGATGCTGATCCAGACCGCCACCACGGCAAAGCCAGAAATCGCCGAGAGCGCAACGAACACGGTGTCCGGAGCCACGACGCTTGAGAACAGCGCCAGCACGCCGCCGAGCATGGAAACCGAAAGCGCCGTAAGCGGCACGCCGTTTTTGTTGACGCGGGCAAAGCAGCGCGGCAGCGTTTTCTCATTCGAGAGCGACCACAGCATGCGTCCAGACGCGTACAGACCGGAGTTCGCCGCCGAGAGGATCGCCGTCAGGATCACAAAGTTAAAGATGTCCGCCGCATAAGGAATACCGACCTTTTCGAACACCAGCACGAACGGGCTTTTTTCCACACCCGCCTGCTGCATCGGGATCAGCGCCGCCAGTACAAACACGGTACCGATAAAGAAGATAATCAGCCGCGCAATGGTGGTACGGATAGCGACCGGAATCACCTTGTGGGGGTTTTGGGTTTCACCCGCCGCGATACCGATAAGCTCCGTCCCGGAGAAGGCAAAATTCACCGCTACCATGGTCATCAGGATCGGCAGGCCGCCGTGCGGGAACCAGCCTTCGGCCGTAATGTTGGTTAAGCCCGGCGCGGGCGTACCGTCCTTCATCGGGATAAAGCCAAAGACCGCCGCGCCGCCCAGGATAATAAAAGCGATAATGGTGATGACTTTCACCAGTGAGAACCAGAACTCACCTTCCGCAAAGAAGCGCGTCGAGATGACGTTGAGGCTAAAAATCACCGCGCAGAAGACCACACACCAGGCCCAGACGGGCACCTGCGGGAACCAGTACTGCATGCAGAACCCGGCGGCGGTAAAACTTGACCCGAGCGCCACCGTCCAGGTGAGCCAGTAGAGCCACGCCACGGTGTAGCCCGTGGCCGGGCCAAGATAGCGGGCGGCGTAGACGTGGAACGCGCCGGTTTCCGGCATCGCCACGGAGAGCTCGCCCAGACACTGCATCACCAGCCAGACCACCAGCGCGCCTATCAGATACGCCAGCAGCGTACCCGCCGCCCCGGTCGTCGCAATGATGTATCCGGTATTAAAGAATAACCCTGTCCCAATCACGCCGCCCAGCGAGAGCATAATCAGGTGGCGCGTTTTCATGGTGCGCTTAAGCTGTCCATTTTCTTGTTGTGTTTGCATATTACCTTCTATACGTATGGACATCTAAACATCCAAAGAAGGTGTGTTATACCGCGGTTGTTAATAAAAAGCTAGATGACCAGACGCAAACGGGCGCGCCGCGCGCTGAGTCTGGGGTGGGTTGTGAGGATCACATAGAGAATTGGACGCCAGGCCATAAGCACCTCCGCAAGCAGATACTTACAGCATGGTGCGGACGACGTCGATCCTGGGTCAGACAAAAGTCATATCTTTTCCCTACCAGCTAAACCCTCTGCATGCCTCGCGCAGGCGAATTAAAAACTGGCGCGCGTTAGTGGTCATCGCCGATTTCTGCGACCACACCGCGCAGTACTGAGCCGACGGCAGCTGGGCGATGGGCAGCGCGACCAGCTTGTCATCAAGCTGCAGCGGCTGACACATTGCCCGAGCAACCACCGTCAGATAGTCCGCGTTGAGCACCATACTCAGGCCGGTGATAACAGAATCCGTACGCAGCGGCGTCACGTCGACCTGTCGGTAAAAATGGCTGAGCTCGTTTTGCAGCTGCTGGTAGTAACCCATTGATGACTCCGGCAGCAACCATTTAGCCTGACGCAGCGCCATCAGATCGCGTGCGTCAGCCAGCGGATGTCCTTTGCGCGCGACGATACAAAACGGCGAGGTGAACAGAGGTTCGATCATCACCCCTTCTGGCGGCGCCATCGGATCGACAGAACCGATGGCGATGTCAATTTCACCGTTGCGCACGCCGGGTAACAGCGAGGATAACTGCCCTTCTTTTACCGTCAGCAGCACCTGCGGCAGCGTCTCCTTAAACGCCTCGGCCACATCGGGAAACACCGTCAGCGCAATCAGTGACGAGAACCCCACGGTCAGCCGTCCGTGGGTGTAATGGTTAATCTGTTCCACTTCATCTGCCGCACGGCGCAACTCCTCCAGCACCCACTCCGCGCGGTGGGAAAAGGCCATTCCCGCCTCGGTCAGGGCGATGCCCTCTTTGCTGCGCAATAAAAGTTGCGTGCCTAAAGTTTGCTCAAGCTCACGCAATGTTCGGCTCAACCCGGGCTGAGAAACGCCCAGCTCGCGCGCGGCTGAACGAATACTGCCGCTGCGTGCCACCTGACGAAAGGCCTGAAGATGCCCAAGCTTTGGCAAATATCTCATCACTCACCCTATAACAAAAAAGCATCACCTATAGAAAAATTATATCTTCCCGGGTCTCAGGTAAACCCCTAGATTCGGAGTACACACAACACTCCTCATCACACTCTGACGTCAGGCGGAAAATAAAATGAAAAGCCAGTCACAGATGATTTTTTTGCTTTTTGTCGGCTATGTCGTGGTCTATATCGATAAAACCGTCATGGGGTTTGCCCTGCTGCCTATCGAAAAAGAGTTCGGCCTCACCAGCGCGGAACTGGGCTACATCACCGGCATTTTCTTCCTGGCCTATTCTCTCTTTCAGGTGCCCGCGGGCTGGCTGAACGACAGGCTCGGCTATAAAACCATGCTGATCCTCTCCCTGTGCGCGCTCGGGATCTTCGCCCTGTGCTTCGGTGCGCTGGGCATGAGCTTTGGCCTGCTGCTGCTGTTTCGCTTTCTCTCCGGAGTGGGGCATTCCGGCTACCCATGCTCTTGCGCGAAAGCGGTGGTCAGCAATTTCTCGCTGGAAAAACGCACCTTTGCGCAATCGGTTTTGCTTTCCTCCGCCGGGCTGGCAATGACCGTGGGGCCCATTGTGGCCGTCTCTGCGCTGGAGCATCTGGGCTGGCACGCGTCGTTTGTGGTGCTGGGGATCGTTGCTTGCGCCATCGCCGCGCTGATCGCCGTGCGCGTGCCCTATCAGAAACCTGCGCCGCGCCCGCAGTCAGGTGAGCAAAACGGCGCCCTGTGGCGTAACCCGACGGTGGTGCTACTCTTTGTCTCTGTGTTCTGCGTCAATATTCCCAGCTACGGCCTGATGGCCTGGCTGCCAAAATTCTTCGTCCAGAGCAGGGGGATGCCGCTGGAAATTTCCGGCTATATCGTCGCCGTCGGCGGCGCGGGGATTTGGCTCTCGTCCTTGTGCACCGGCTGGTTCGTCGGGAAATATTTCCACAACCGCGAGCCGCAGGTGATTTTGATCTGCGCGCTGATCGGTGCTGCCGCCATTTTCGGCATCTTCCATACCGCTACGGCGCTGACGGCCAGCGTCCTGCTGTTCGTGGGGGAGATCTTCCTGATGGCAACCTTTGTAACCGCCTTTACCCTGCCGATGAAACGCCTTCCGGAGAACATTATGGGATCGGCTATCGGCCTGATAAACACCGGCGGAACGCTGGGAGGCTTCGTTTCGCCTGTCGTAATTGGCTATCTTGTCGGGAAAAGCCACAGCTACGAAAGCGCGTTTATTTTCCTGTCACTGGCAATGGTCTGCGCGGGGGCGGCGATAGTACCGCTGATAAAAAAACCTGTGGCCACGCTGCCGGTGACTGACTGAAGGAGACCGTCATGAAAAGTACCACTGAAAACCTTATCCGCGACGTTAATGAAGAGGTGATCCGCTGGCGCAGGCATATTCACGCCAACCCGGACCTCTCGTTTCAGGAAAAGCCCACCGCTGATTTTATTGCCCGCGAGCTGGGGAATCTGCCGGAGCTGGCGATAAGCCGCCCGCTGGAGAACAGCGTAGTAGCCGTATTGCAGGGCGAAAAACCCGGCCCAACGTGGGCGCTGCGGGCCGATATCGACGCGCTACCGCTACAGGAAGAGAGTGGAGAATCATTTAGCTCCACTCGGCCCGGCGTGATGCACGCCTGCGGTCACGATGCCCACACCGCCATGTTGATGGGGGCAGCGAAAGTGCTCTGCCATCTGCGCAGCCAGCTTTGCGGCAGCATTAAGTTTATCTTCCAGCCTGCCGAAGAGGTGCCGCCGGGCGGCGCACGCGAGCTGGTGGAGAAAGGGGTCGTTGACGACGTCGAAAAGATTTTCGGCCTGCACGTATTCCCGAACAGCCCTACGGGAAAAATCACGCTGAAAGAGGGCGTTTACGTTGCCTCCAGCGATAACTTTGACATCACTATTTTTGGGCAGGGCGGCCACGGCTCAATGCCGCAGTTCTGTATCGATCCGGTGGTAATCGGCGCTGAAGTGGTTACCGCCCTGCAAAACGTGGTCGCACGTAATCTTGACCCGATCAACGCCCCGGTGCTGACCATTGCCACCTTCCAGGCCGGTGATAGCTATAACGTCATTCCGGACAGCGCCCGTCTGGCAGGAACGGTGCGAACCCATAATCAGCAGGTTCGTGAACAGGTTCCCCGGCTGATGCAGCGTATTGTTGAAGGCGTAGTGAGCGCCCACGGGGCGCGCTGTGAGATCCGCTGGCAGCAGGGTTATGCCGTCGGAAATAACCATGCCGACACCAACGCCATCGCCAAAAAAGCCATTGCGGAGCACTTTGGTGACGGGACGCTGCAGCTGGCCGATCGCGCGCTGTTCGGCAGCGAAGATTTCTCATCCTATCAGGAGAAAATTCCCGGTTCGTTCCTGTTTATCGGCTGCGGCAACGAGGAAAAGGGTGCGGTATGGAACGTCCATAACCCACACTTCCGCATTGATGAAGCCGCGCTCACCGTGGGCGTTAAGGCACATATTGCGCTGGTAAGCGCGTTATTTGAGGCGATTTAACGCCTCACCAACCATTGCACCTTACCCGGTGCAATGGTTGGTAATTCTCACAATCGGTTCTATAGTCGTCACAGTTTCTTAGTAACCAGGACTGACTGATGCGCTTTAACGGACTGACCAAAGGCTTCTTTATTTTCATTCTCGCCCTTGTGACCTGGGCCTTCTTCGACGTGCTCTCGCCCTACTTCTCCGCGATACTGTGGGCCGCGATTCTGACCGTCATTTTTAACCCGGTAAAAAACAAGCTGCGCACCGCGCTGGGGGAGCGCAACGGGCTTGCCTCGCTGTTGACCATCGGCATTATCTGCCTGATCGTCTTTATCCCGCTGATGGTGATCCTCTCCTCGCTCGCCATTGAGCTGAACGTGGTTTACACCAAACTGCAGGAGAACAACACCCAATTCCCTGAAGTGGTGGCGAGCATCTTCAACCACCTTCCAGGCTGGGCCAGCGGCTTCCTGGCGGATCACAACCTGACCAACGCGGCGCAGATCCAGAAAAAACTCTCCGATGTCGCCCTGCAGGGCGGGCAATATCTCGCCGGCAGCGCGTTTCTGATTGGCAAAGGGACGTTTGGCTTTGCGATTAGCTTCGGCATCATGCTTTATCTGCTGTTCTTCCTGCTGAAAGATGGCCCGTATCTGGTGCGCCAGATCCTCGACTCCCTGCCCCTGTCTGATTTCGCCAAGCAGCACCTGTTCGCTAAATTCGTCGGCGTGTCGCGCGCCACGGTAAAAGGAACGGCTGCGGTGGCCGTGGTTCAGGGCATACTCGGCGGAATTGCGTTTGCAATTGTGGGTATTGACGGCAGCGTGCTCTGGGGCGCGCTGATGGCGTTCCTCTCCCTGGTGCCCGCCATCGGCTCGGCGATTGTCTGGGTGCCCGCCGCTATTTTCCTGTTCGCCACGCATCAGATCTGGCAAGGGCTGTTTATTGTCGGCTTCTTCGTGATCGTCGTCGGGCTGGTGGACAACATCCTGCGCCCGCTGCTGGTGGGGAAAGACACCAAAATGCCGGACTACCTGATTCTGATCTCCACCCTCGGCGGTATGGAGCTGTACGGCATTAACGGCTTTGTCATTGGGCCGCTGATTGCCGCGCTGTTTATCGCCTGCTGGAACCTCTTCTCCGGGCGCGATCACGAAGGTAACGCCGAAGAGCTGGACGCGGATTTCATCGAAGAAGGAAAAAATCCTCCAGATTTGTAGGGATGTGACGATAAAGACCACACGAGGCGGCACTGTGCCGCCTTTTTTTTCACCTTAAATCAAACGTTTTCTATAATTTGAAGAACGCCATCCTACTCATGCCGTAAAAGGATCATCTGGTGCGAATCGCGACGATAACCAACTGGGCCTATGGTGCCACGGTCTGCCTGACCATCGCCTCCGGCATCATTATGCTGATGGCGTCCAATGCCGATACCATCGAGCGTCAGGCCGTTGAACAACGGCAGAAATTTGATCAGCTTACGGAAGATATCGAAACCGATGTCTGGGCGCAGTCTGATTTAGCACGGCTGTACGTCATTAAAAAAGATCCGCAGATTCTCAAGGAATATAACCAGGCAGAAAAGAGCCTGAAGAGCATCGAGCTTCGGCTGGAAAAGTTGCAGGATAATGGCGCATCGGATGAAGAACTGTCCCTGCTGCATGAAGGGGTAAAAATCGTCGATGAGCTGCAGGACGAACAGCAAACCGCACTCGCCAGCCTTGAGCAAGGCGAAGACGCTCAGGCCGTTGCCCTGCTCTATGGCGCCCCGTATGAGCAGGAGCTGGAGCGCGCGCAGAACCAGATCGATCACTTTCGCCAGATACTCGACAAACGCGTCATCGCCTCCGTTCAGGAAGCGACAAAAAAATCGAAAGCGCTGCGTACCGCCTCTGAGCTGACGGTCGGCCTGACCGCCCTGCTGTTCCTGTTTGTTCTTGGCTTTATATTAAAACGCCGCGTGCTGCGCCCCGTGGTGCGACTGAGCGACGTGGTGCACCGCCTGGCGTCACAGGATTACGCGGTTGAAACGCCCAATTTCAACCAGATTGATGAGATCGGCGATATGGCGCAGGCCATCAGCATCTTCCGTGAAAACGGCCTTGCGCGACAGCGTCTGGAAAGAGAGCGCGATGCCGACTGGGCCATCCGCGAGCTGCTGGCGCGCATGACCCAGCGGCTGCAGGGGTGTGAAAACTTTAACGATGTGATTAACGTGGCGGAGCTGTTTGCGCCCAACATTGCACCGGGGATAGCGGGCCGGCTCTACATTCTTGACCGTGAACCGTGGCAGATGCGCTGCGTCGCACACTGGCTTTCACCGGTGGGTGAAGAGACGACCTTCCACCCGGACGAGTGCTGGGCCGTACGTCGCGGGCAGAGCCATCCGCCGGTAAACGGTGAGCCGGATATCGCCTGCTACCATCTTCCCGCTTCACAGGCGGAAACCGCGCTGTGCGTGCCGCTTATCGCCCAGGGAGAGGCCATTGGCCTGCTCTCCTTCCAGAATATCACGGCAGACAATGCCCCTTCCCGCGCGTATCTGGAACTGATGGCCGAAGCGCTCGGGCTGGCGCTGGCCAACCAGCGTCTGCGCGACGCGTTGCTGGAAAAAGCCTTGTTTGACCCGCTCACCGGCCTGCGTAATCGCCATCATCTGGAAGATACCCTGCAAACCCAAACGGCACAGGCGATTCGCAGCGGCGAGCCGTTAAGCTGCATGATGATCGATATCGATCACTTCAAGAGCATTAATGACCGGTTCGGCCACGAAGCGGGCGACCTGGTTATCAAAACCGTGGCGTCGATTGTTCAGCGGGCCACACATGACAACGGACTGGCGTTCCGCTACGGGGGCGAGGAGTTTCTGGTTCTGCTTTCCGGTGCCGATGAAGCAGGGGCATACGCCTGCGCGCAGAAGATTTACACCGGCGTGCATGAGCTGTCGATTCGCTACGGGCTGACCGAGATTGGCCCGGTAGATGTGTCGATAGGCATTGCCAGCTACCCGCAACATGCCCAGACTGACAACCTGCTGCGCGCCGCGGATGTGGCCCTGTACCGCGCGAAAGAGCTGGGCCGGGCGCGGATTGTGAGTTTTGGGATGCTGGAGGCGGGTTAGCTATTATTTTCACGCCACTGCTTTACCATCTCATCCGTCACTTCATTTTTATAACAAATCGGAGCATAGCCTCCTGCTTTGCTCCATGCGCTGCGTCTTCCGCAGGCGCTTCCGTTCCTGGCCCGGTTAAAAGGACAGGCGCATACCCCGGGATAAGATGCAATTGACTCTGCAATAACATTCTCTTTAACCTGTTCACTGGAAACTGAACTGTTTTTTGCCACGGCAATGTCCGCAGCAAAAAAACAGCACACAGCGAAAAGCACCATCAAGGATGGTCTTTTTTTCATTTTTTTGACTCGTTTTAAGTAAGGGGCCTGCACACGATAAGCGGCGAAAGAAAGAGATATAATGATTCAAGTCAATGGTAATACATTTGAAAAAGACAAATTTAGCTGTGGTAAATTTAATAAAGAAAAAACGACCACTGTTTCCCCTCTGCGAATTAAAGAATGTCCGGTATAGATCGAGGCACACGTCGCCAGACATCATTACTCAAAGTATGATAGCGCGGCACCTGTACGGACACCGTATCGCAACGCCCACTGGAGCCGTCATCGGCACGTCCTGTCCTGACGTTTAGTCACTAAAAAATGATTTTCATCACAGATAAATCTGTGATGCGTAAAACGACAATCCGTAAAAACGATCGTTTTTTAAACGGCTGGGGAGCTTGTTCAAGTAACCTAAGCGGATTTCAAAAAAAGAAGCGCAGACAGACAATCAAAACCCGCAGATTCGGAATTGCGCAACCCATTGATTACAATGAGTTTAAACGCAACCATTCTTTAAAAACCATAGCGTTCCAACAAAATATATAAACTAGTAGGATTACTAAATTATAATTCTTATACTTCTGTTAAAAAGTGGAGGCAAAAATGCGATTAACCCTACTGCTGTTATGCTGTCTGGTACCTGGTGTAACCTGGGCTGGCGAACTGCCAAAACCAGTTGGTAAACCCATTTTAACGATTTACGGTAATATAGAAAATACCAATGAAAATGGAAAAGCAGTGTTTGATCTCGCCAGCCTTGAAAAACTGGGTGTGGTGAGTTTCGAGACGACCTCCCCCTGGTATAATGGACGTACTAAGTTTGAGGGTGTTCCCATGAGCAAACTCATGGATTATGTGGGTGCGAAGGGCTCTAACGTGAACGTTATTGCGCTCAATGATTATTCCACGATCATCCCTCTCAGCGATTTCAAAAAATACAACGCCATTCTCGCCTTAAAGGTCAATGGCGAATATATGCGCATCCGCGATAAAGGTCCATCATTCATTGTTTACCCCTATGACAGTATTCCGGAGTTGAATAATCAAATTTATTACTCGCGATCAGCATGGCAGGTTAGCAAAATGAAGATTGAGTAGCAGTTCAGGAGAACATAATGAACAGGATACTGGTTGGTATCATTTTTTCTCTTTTTATCACGACAGGATATATTGCATACCTTGTTTACGATCGTCAGCAAGAGTTGCAAAAACTGACTCAATACACTGAGTCCTGGTCCGTGGCACAACTGGTATCAGAGTACTACCGATTTGAATCATGGCTTGGTCTATACGCAACCGATACCGACGACGTTACGATAGACCAGGTCCGCATGCGCCTCGAAATTATGTTAAGCCAAAGTGACTTAATGAAAGGGGGAGATTTAGGTCGCTATATTGACAGCGATAAACTGCACCAGGCGCTCGCTTCACGCTTAGAGCAAATACTGGCCTATCTGGATGCTAATCTTGAAAAAATGAGCCATTCAGAGTTACAGGCATACCTGACAAATATGCACGAACTCGATGCGCCGCTAAGCCAACTTTCTGCAACGGCATTAACAAAAGATATTAATACCGTTAATGAATCCAATAATAAAATACAGATTCTTTATTATATTTATTCGGCACTTTCGTTACTTCTGGTAATACTAAGTTTCATCCTTGGTTTCTTAATGATCTACCAGAATAAAAATATTCTCAAAGCGCACATGCAGGTTAAAAGTCTTGCTGACGAGCTTCAGATATCAAAAGAAACGCTGCAAATCCAGAATGCGAAGCTGGAATATGATGTTTACCATGATTCCCTCACCGGCATGAAAAACCGCCTTTTCTTCTGGGACGACCTCAACAAAATTAATCTTCAGGCCGATAAAAACCACATCCCCGTCACGGTGATGTTATTTGATCTGGACCGCTTCAAAGAGGTCAACGATACCTATGGCCATGATGCCGGTGATTTGCTGTTGAATCAGGTTTCCCGGCGACTGACCTCGATGAGCAGTGCTTCCGATACGTTTTACCGTTTGGGGGGAGACGAGTTTGCCCTTCTGTCCAGCGGCTTGACCGAAAGCGCGGCAGTTACGCGCGCAAAAGAAATCAGCGATCAAATCAGCCAGCCCTATACGATTAATAACCAGCTGATAAAAATTGCCACCTGCGTGGGTATCGTTTTGTCTGATAATGAACGACGCTCTGATTATCTTTATAAATTTGCCGATCTGGCCCTCTACGAAGCCAAAAAAGAAGGCTCACAGCAGATAAAAGTCTTCCGTCAGTGGATGCTGCAAAAGCTGCAGGAAAGCCGAACTCTTGAACATGATATGGCATTGGCGCTGGATAACCATGAGTTCGTTGTTTATTACCAGCCGATTGTCGATTCATTCAGTAGTGAAATTTACGGCTACGAAGCGCTTATTCGCTGGATGCACCCGGTGAAGGGAATGCTGTCGCCGGATTACTTTATTTCTGTTGCTGAAAAAACAGGGATGATCAATGAGATTGGTAAAACGGTGCTTGAGCTCGCCTGCCGGGAAGCGGTTTCCTGGGCGGTTCCGGCAAGGATCTCTGTGAACGTCTCACCTATTCAGTTGGGTAACAAATTGTTTACGACGATGGTGCAGTCCATCCTGAAAGAGACAGGGCTGCCTGCTAGCCGACTTGAGTTAGAGGTGACGGAGTCTTCGCTCTTCAGCGACAGCAACACGCCGCTTACTATTCTCAAAAAGCTACGAGCGCTGGGTGTGAAAATTTCCATCGATGATTTCGGTACCGGATATTCGTCGCTCTCAAGATTGAGCGAGCTTAATTTTGATAAAATTAAGATAGACAAATCCTTCGTGAACCCGATATCCACGCAAGATGATGCGCTTAATATCGTTAAATTGATTACCGGTATGGCCAAGAGCCTCAATATGAGAGTCATTGCAGAAGGCGTTGAAACCGAAGCGCAGCTTGAACGTCTACAGGTGCTTGGCTGCGATCTCGTACAGGGTTACCTTTTCGGAAAACCGCAGCCTGAGGTTGAAAGGAAGATCAGATACGGTTGAAAAGGTTTTGCGGTTGTTTCAGGCCCAACACCTTTCAGATGATTGCGAATCAAGGTTAAACATGAAAAAAACCATCCCAGAATATACGCCTGTTGACTTATCTCGTTGGCCAAGGAAGGAGCATTTTGAGGTATTTCAGTCATTTGCTGAATGTACCATTAACCAAACTGTTCTGATCGACATTACCGCGCTGCGAAAACATATCAAAGAGGTTGGCTGGAAGTTTTATCCAACGATTATTTTCCTCCTCTCTAAAATCATGAACCGACATTCCGAGTTCCGTATGGTCATGAAGGACAATGAGCTTGTCGTATGGAATGAAATTCATCCCAGCTATACGATTTTCCACCCTGAAACGGAGACGTTTTCGTCATTGTGGAGCCATTATGATGGCAATATCCATCACTTCCAGAACACATATGCAGAAGACGTTGCCCACTATGGAAATACCCTTTCTTACTGGCCGAAGGAAGAGTCCCGGGAAAATGTCTTTTTCGTATCGTCTATTCCCTGGGTAACGTTTACGAACTTTACTATGAACATTGCTCACATGAAGAACTTCTTTTCCCCGATGTTCACGTTTGGCAAATACTACGAACAGGATGGAAAAGTTCTGTTGCCTATGGCGGTGCAGGTTCATCACTCCGTGTGCGATGGTTTCCACGTGGCAAGGATGTTTAATGAGCTGCAGGAGATGTGTGATGGTTTGCCGGAGGTGTCGGGGGAACGTAATGGCTGATGCGCCAGATTCCTCTATTTAAAAAGGCAAATGTTGTTTATTTAAAAGCTTTTAAAAGATGGTGCCGATAATAGGAGTCGAACCTACGACCTTCGCATTACGAATGCGCTGCTCTACCAACTGAGCTATATCGGCCCTGAGAGGCCGGTTACGAGCGTAACCACGGGGCAAAAGGTTAGATCTATCCGGGTGATGCGTCAATGCCCTTTTGAATCAAACGGCTATTTTTGCATCACCCGTGATTATTTACGCACGAATCGTATCGTCGCCGAAGCCGATCCACTTGTAAGTGGTGAGTGCTTCGAGGCCCATCGGACCACGCGCGTGCAGTTTCTGCGTGCTGACCGCCACCTCAGCGCCGAGGCCGAACTGGCCGCCGTCGGTGAAGCGCGTTGAGGCATTGACGTATACCGCGGAAGAATCCACCTCGTTCACGAAGCGATCGGCGTTGCGCAGCGTGCGCGTCAGGATAGCGTCGGAGTGCTGCGTTCCATGTTCACGAATGTGCGCAATGGCGTCGTCGAGATCGGTAACGATTTTCACGTTCAGGTCCAGCGACAGGAACTCGTCGTCGTACTGCTCCGCTTTTACGGGTACGACATTCGCCGGGCCATCCTGCAGCAGCGCGAGCGCGTTGGCGTCAGCATGCAGCGTCACGCCGCTCTCCGCCATCTGCTTGCTCAGGGTCGGCAGGAAGGTATTCGCAATACCCTGATGCACCAGCAGCGTTTCTACGGTGTTACAGGTGCTTGGGCGCTGTGTTTTCGCGTTCACGATAATCTTCAGCGCCGGTTCAATCTCAGCGCTGTCGTCCACCACGATATGACACACGCCGATACCGCCGGTGATCACCGGAATCGTCGACTGCTCGCGGCACAGCTTGTGCAGGCCCGCGCCGCCGCGTGGGATCAGCATGTCGATGTACTTGTCCATGCGCAGCATTTCGTTGACCAGCGCGCGGTCAGGGCTCTCGATCGCCTGCACGGCACCCGCGGGTAAGCCACACTCTTCCAGCGCCTGCTGAATGACTTTCACCGTCGCGGCGTTAGTGCGCCAGGTCTCTTTCCCACCGCGCAGGATAGCGGCGTTACCGGTTTTCAGGCACAGGGAGGCCACATCAACCGTTACGTTTGGACGAGCTTCATAAATGACGCCGATGACGCCGAGCGGCACGCGGCGGCGCTCAAGGCGTAAACCGCTGTCGAGCAGCCCGCCGTCGATCACCTGCCCCACCGGATCGGCCAGATTGCACACCTGGCGGACATCGTCGGCGATGCCTTTCAGGCGCGCCGGCGTCAGCGCCAGGCGGTCGAGCATCGCTTCGCTCAAACCGTTACGGCGGGCTTCCAGCAGATCCTGCTCGTTGGCGAGCAAAATTTCCTGGGACTGGGATTCCAGATAATCAGCGATTTTTTCCAGCACGCGGTTTTTCTCGCGGCTGGAAAGGAGCGCCAGTTTGTAAGAGGCGGCCTTCGCGGCGGCGCCCATTTGTTCCAGCATGTTCTGGCTCCTTAACGAATAATCATGTCATCTCGGTGCACGGCAACCGGGCCATATTCATAGCCCAGAATGGCGTCGATCTGCTGCGAGTGGTGACCCGCAATGCGGCGCAGCGCGTCGCTGTTATAGCGGCTTACGCCGTGGGCGATGTCGCGACCTTCGAGGTTACGGATACGGATCACTTCACCACGGGAGAAGTTGCCTGTCACGCTTTTAATTCCTTTAGGAAGTAATGAACTTCCTCGTTCCAGAATCGCAGCTGTTGCCCCTTCATCAACGACGAGTTCGCCTGCCGGAGGCGCGCCAAATATCCAGCGCTTACGGTTTTCCAGCGGGGATTCCTGGGCGTGGAAACGCGTGCCGACGGAAATACCTTCCATCACGTCGCCAATCACGCCAGGACGGCTGCCCGCCGCAATGATGGTGTCGATACCGGCGCGGCACGCCACGTCAGCGGCCTGCAGCTTGGTTCCCATGCCGCCCGTTCCCAGGCCAGACACGCTGTCGCCGGCGATGGCGCGCAGCGCATCGTCGATGCCGTGAACGTCGGTAATCAGCTCGGCTTCCGGATTAGAACGCGGATCGGCGGTGAACAGCCCCTGCTGATCGGTCAGAAGCAGTAATTTATCGGCACCGGCCAGAATCGCGGCCAGCGCAGAGAGGTTATCGTTATCACCTACTTTGATTTCAGCGGTGGCAACGGCATCGTTTTCGTTAATAACGGGAACGATATTGTTGTCCAGCAGCGCGCGCAGGGTATCGCGGGCGTTCAGGAAGCGCTCCCGGTCTTCCATATCCGCGCGCGTCAGCAGCATCTGCCCGACGTGGATGCCATAGATAGAGAACAGCTGTTCCCAGAGTTGAATGAGTCGGCTTTGCCCCACGGCGGCCAGCAGCTGTTTGGAGGCGATCGTCGCGGGGAGTTCGGGGTAACCCAAGTGTTCACGCCCGGCAGCAATCGCCCCGGAAGTCACTATCACAATACGATGCCCTGCGGCATGCAACTGAGCGCACTGACGAACAAGCTCAACAATGTGGGCGCGATTTAGGCGGCGCGATCCGCCTGTTAAAACACTGGTACCGAGTTTTACCACCAGCGTCTGGCTGTCACTCATGATTCTCTGCCGTTCAACGATAAGGGAAAGTAATGTCGAACGAACGTTTTAACAGGAGTCAGCCCGGTTGCCAACTGCCTTAGCACATCGCGAAACACTTTGTTGCGCGGGATCAGGAAGCGTAGCGGGAGAATTTGACACATTTATTACCGAAATAATAAATCACAGTTTTTTAAAATTATTCTTAGTTTGTCATAAAAGTTTCACTCCAGAACGATAAAACCCTTCCTGTTTTTTCACGGGACTTAAGCATGAGCTTATCGTCCAGCGAATTTTTTAGCGCGTTTATAAGACAGGATCGAAAATGAAAAAGAGCACTCTGGCATTAGTGGTTATGGGCGTAGTGGCTTCTGCATCCGTTCACGCAGCTGAAGTTTATAATAAAGACGGTAATAAACTGGACGTGTACGGCAAAGTTAAAGCCATGCACTACATCAGTGATGACGACACTAAAGACGGCGACCAGACTTACGTTCGTTTCGGTTTTAAAGGCGAAACACAGATTAACGATCAGCTGACGGGCTATGGCCGTTGGGAATCCGAATTTGCGGGCAACAAAGCCGAGAGCGACTCCTCTCAGAAAACCCGTCTGGCGTTCGCGGGCCTGAAGCTGAAAAACTTTGGTTCTCTGGATTACGGCCGTAACCTGGGTGCCCTGTATGACGTCGAAGCATGGACCGATATGTTCCCTGAGTTCGGCGGCGACTCTTCCGCGCAGACCGATAACTTCATGACCAAGCGTGCGACCGGCCTTGCCACCTACCGTAACACCGACTTCTTCGGCGCGGTTGACGGCCTGGACATGACCCTGCAATACCAGGGCAAAAACGAAAACCGTGACGCCAAGAAACAGAACGGTGACGGTTTTGGTACCTCTCTGTCCTATGACTTCGGCGGCAGCGATTTCGCAGTCAGCGGCGCTTACACCAACTCTGACCGCACCAATGCTCAGAACCTGCTGGCGCGTGGCCAGGGGCAGAAAGCAGAAGCCTGGGCAACCGGTCTGAAATATGACGCCAACGATATTTATCTGGCCGCCATGTATTCAGAAACCCGCAACATGACCCCAATTTCAGGTGGTTTTGCAAATAAAGCGCAGAACTTTGAAGTCGTTGCACAATATCAGTTCGACTTCGGTCTGCGTCCGTCCCTGGGTTATGTCCAGTCGAAAGGCAAAGATATCGAAGGTATCGGTGACGAAGATCTGGTGAAATATATTGACGTTGGCGCGACCTATTACTTCAACAAAAATATGTCCGCGTTTGTTGATTATAAAATCAACCAGATTGACGACAAAAATAAACTGGGCGTGAGCAGCGATGACATTGTTGCTCTGGGCATGACCTACCAGTTCTGATTATGCGAATAAGAAAATCCCGGCAGATAAGCCGGGATTTTTTTGCCCGGTGACGCTGCGCTTACCGGGCCTACGGGATAGTGCATTTTGTAGGCCGGGTAAGGCGAAGCCGCCACCCGGCGTCGTGACACCATCAGGCAGTCAGCTTCACCGCTTCGCTGGAAAAGTCATCCGCTGGCTCGAACTTGAGATCCAGGGTTGCCAGCAGCGCGCTTGCCTTCGCGTGGAACTCTTTCAGCGTATATTCCAGGCGATCGATCACTTCCTGGTCTTTAATGGTGGTGGCCTGCCAGTTGCCGTCTTTGTTAAACAGGCCAAACTGGTAGCTATACGTAAAACGTTTTTCCTCTGCTTCCATTTCCATCCACCAGCCCCAGAATTCACGTTTTTCGGGTGCAGGCTTCACGTTGACGCATACAGCCAGGCAGTCGAAAAAAAAGCGATTCTCTTCACACTGCTCTTCTCGAATATACGGGCCGAGAGCCATAAACTTCTTAATCAGTCTACTTTTCGGGTGTCCACTCGGTAACGTCATTGCGATCTCCTTTTGTGAAGCCACTGTTTTACCAAACCAGCAAAATTTAGCAAACTATTAACACAATCTCTGAGCGATCCAGCGCGTAATCTCTTTCAGTGCTTTGTCGAAATTCTGATAGACCGGGCTGAACGGCACCTCAAGCAATTTGCCATCCGCAGATGACGACGTGATTAAGCGCGATTCTTCTTCTGGGCTAAATGGATCGTTTTTCCAGAACCCCGACAGCATCGGCGTTGGGCAGCGACGTCCCAGTAAACCCTGCGTTTTTAACGAGTAGCGATTGAGCTCAACGCGCAGCGCTTCGTCTGATGCATCATGCATGCCAAGGCGGCTGGCCAGCACGTCAAGATACATTTCAGGTACGCTCCCCTGACGCGCGGGATCGCTGAGCAGGGCGTGAACGACCGGCCCAAGGCAGGCGACGGCTTTCAGGCGAGAAGCTTCAAGGTAGGCCAGACGCACCGCGACGTTCGCGCCAAAACGGAAGCCAAATGCCGCCACGCGGGTGTGGTCAACCCACGGAATGTTTTCCAGCGCTTTTAGCGCATGCTGGTGCAGCAGGCTCGAATCCTGAGTCAGTTTCCATTTGGATGAGAAGCCAATTGAAGGCATATCAAGCGTCAGCATCGCGATCCCTTTTGGTGCGAAGTAGCGCTCGTACAGGCTGTAATAGTCGATCTGCAACGAATCCAGCCCCCCGCACATCAGTACGGTCGGGAATGGGCCTTCCCCTTCAGGCATATGCAGGAACCCGGTAACGGGCGCGCCACCCGGAATGGTAAACTCAAGTTCGCGCATCTGGCCCGGCAAGCGTTGAGCCGCCTCTTCATAGGCGCGATTCGCCAGCGCCTGAGCCTGCTCGGCCAGTTCATCGCCTTTTAAATGCGGGTAGGCGGCAATCCCGTAGAGGTTAGCGGCATGCAGCCAGTGCTTGCCGCTGAGCGTGGCATCCTCTTCCTGGCTGGCTTTTTGCTGCCAGAGCATCGCCTGCTTCGACCATTCATAGATCCAGTTGCCGCCGCGATAGCCCACCACCGTATCGTAGAGTTCGCTGTCGGTACGTTCGGCTTCACTCATTACGATACGCGCCTGCACGTCGAGGATTTCACGCGGATCGATACCGCGCCAGACCCACATCAGGCGGTTAATCATGCGATACCAGTGAGGCACGTTTTTACCGTCTAACGCAGACTGGACGGCAGGCTGGGTACCCGGATTAAAGCGGCGCACCAGCGTCGACGTTTCAGGGTGTTTGAAACGGGGTTTGAAGAGAGTTTCGGTGAGATTCGCCTGCGTCATTGCGTTGCCTCCATGGATACGTCGTATAGAGACTATTGTAACGCGGTGCAGGCTAAAAAGAACAACGCCCGGCATAGCCGGGCGTGTAAAGTTACGTACTGCTATTAACGGCCTGAAATAGGCGGCACAAAGACCACGCCCATATCCCATGGCTGTTCAATCCAGGTATCCTGCGGGATATCAATCACGTAATCGTCAACCAGTGGGCGGCCCGCCGGTTTCGCGAAGATAGTCACGAAATGCGCTTTTGGATACATTTCGCGGATGGCAACCGCAGTACCGCCGGTATCTACCAGGTCATCAATAACGATGAAACCTTCACCGTCGCCTTCCGCGCGTTTCAGTACGGTCAGCTCGCGCTGGTTGTCATGGTCATAGCTGGAGATGCATACGGTATCGACATGACGAATGCCCAGCTCACGTGCCAGCAGCGCCCCCGGTACCAGACCGCCACGGCTGACGGCAATAATGCCTTTCCACTGTTCGGAAGGCATCAGACGCGCAGCCAGTTTGCGTGCGTGAATCTGCAACATGTCCCAGGTGACGACGTATTTTTCGCTCATGTGAAGTGTCCCAGCCTGTTTTTATACGGCTTAAAAAGTGTTCGAGGGGGAAATAGGTTGCGCGAGATTATAGAGATCTGACGCACTAAAAACCAGTGTTTAGCGCCCTCTGCCTGAGTTTTTACATGCTTTATGCTACCAGCCAGCAGAGAAAGTGGTATTCTCAGTTTCATCTCGCAAGCCTGACTTGTGGTAACTATTAACCTGCTAACCCTGTGACCTGCAACCCTGTTTGCAGCGCCTCGACAAGGAGACTTATCGTGTCTGAACTGTCTCAATTATCTCCGCAGCCGCTGTGGGATATTTTTGCCAAAATCTGCTCCATTCCACACCCTTCCTACCATGAAGAACAGCTTGCCGAACATATTATGGGTTGGGCGAAGGAAAAAGGTCTGCATGCTGAACGTGACCAGGTTGGCAACATTCTGATCCGCAAGCCCGCTACCGCAGGCATGGAAAACCGCAAACCGGTTGTGCTGCAGGCGCACCTGGACATGGTGCCACAGAAGAACAACGACACTGTTCACGACTTCACCAAAGACCCGATTCAACCGTACATCGACGGCGACTGGGTGAAAGCGCGCGGCACTACACTTGGCGCAGATAACGGGATCGGCATGGCCTCTGCGCTGGCCGTGCTGGCTGACGACAGCGTTGAGCACGGTCCGCTGGAAGTGCTGCTGACAATGACCGAAGAAGCGGGTATGGACGGTGCATTCGGTCTGCAGGCTAACTGGCTGCAGGCGGATATTCTGATCAACACCGACTCCGAAGAAGAAGGCGAAATCTACATGGGCTGCGCGGGCGGGATTGATTTCATCTCTACCCTGCCGCTGTCGCGCGAAGCGATCCCTGCCGGTTTCCAGACCTTCAAGCTGACGCTGAAAGGGCTGAAAGGCGGCCACTCCGGCGGTGATATTCACCTGGGCCTGGGGAATGCCAACAAACTGCTGGCGCGCTTCCTGGCAGGCCATGCGGCAGAGCTGGACCTGCGTCTGGTCGATTTCAACGGCGGTACGCTGCGCAACGCGATCCCGCGCGAAGCGTTCGCCACCGTGGCGGTGCCGGCGGCAAAAGCGGACGAGCTGAAAAAACTCTCCAGCGTGTACCTGGATATCCTGAAAAACGAACTGTCAGCAAAAGAGAAAAACCTGACCGTGGTACTGGAATCCGTCTCCACGGATAAAGCCGCGCTGACCGCAAAGTCTCGTGACACCTTCGTTCAGCTGCTGAACGCGACGCCAAACGGCGTGATCCGCAACTCTGACGTGGCGAAAGGCGTGGTGGAAACTTCACTGAACGTTGGCGTAGTAACCATGAGCGACGACAGCGCGGAAATCATTTGCCTGATCCGCTCGCTTATCGACAGCGGTAAAGAGTATGTGGTGAGCATGCTGGAATCTCTGGGCACGCTAGCGGGTGCAAAAACCTCCGCTAAAGGCAGCTACCCGGGCTGGCAGCCGGATGCAAGCTCTCCGGTGATGGCACTGGTGCGCGAAACTTACCAGCGTCTGTTCAACAGCACCCCGAACATCCAGGTGATCCACGCCGGTCTGGAATGTGGCCTGTTCAAGAAGCCGTATCCGGACATGGACATGGTTTCTATCGGGCCAACCATTACCGGACCACACTCGCCGGATGAGCAGGTTCATATCGAAAGCGTGGGCCATTACTGGACCCTGCTGACTGAACTGCTGAAAGCGATTCCTGCTAAGTAATACCCTCACCAAGCCCTCTCCCAAAGGGAGAGGGTGTACAACGTCGTGCCACCGGTCTTTTTACAATCCCAATACCAGCTGTCGTTCCAGCTGCGGGTCCAGCAGCGTGACGTGCAACCCCACCAGCCTGACGCCGCGCCCTGCCCGCCGCTCTTCCCATGCCTTTTTCGCCGTCGCAATGAGATCGTCTTTATTCAGACGCGGCCAGACGTGTTCCTGCGTGGTCTGCTGGAAGTCGTTGAATTTTAGCTTGATACCCTGACGGGCAATGAGCAGGTCCGGTTTTACTTTAATTAAGCGTCGTTCCAGCTCCGGGTAGAGCTGTTCTGTGATAATGAATTCGCATTCGGACCAGTCATGAATATCTTCACTGAGGGTTCGCTCAACGCCAACGGATTTCCGTAACCGTTCGCTGTTTACATCGCGATCGTCAATCCCCTGGCTGCGCTCCCACAGCACGCGGCCAAACTTGCCAAAGCGCTTGAGCAGCATGGCGAGATCGCTTCGCTGCACATCTTCGCAGGTGCGTAATCCCATGCTTTCCAGCTTTGCGGCGGAGACTTTTCCCACCCCGGGGATTTTGCCGAGCGGCAGCGTTTTTAAAAATGCAGGCACCTCTTCCGGCGTAATGACGTACTGGCCGTTGGGCTTATTCAAATCGGAGGCAATTTTGGCGAGGAATTTAACGGGCGCGACACCCGCCGATGCGGTCAGATTCAGCTCGTTGAAAATCGTCTGGCGGATCTCCTGAGCCATTAGCGTGGCGGAGCCGTGACAATGCACGCTGTCGGTAACATCCAGATAGGCTTCGTCCAGCGACAGCGGCTCAATCAAAGAGGTATAGCGGGAGAAGATTTCGCGAATATGAACCGAGGCTTCCTTATAGGCGTCAAACCGGCCTGGCAGGAGCGTGAGATGAGGGCAAAGCTTTAAGGCCATCGCCGTCGGCATGGCGCTACGCACGCCAAATATGCGCGCAGGGTAGTTTGCGGTGCTGATGACACCCCGCTGCACGCGGCTGCCGCCAATGGCGATGGGAATATCCCGTAGCGCCGGGTTGTCACGCATCTCCACTGCGGCAAAAAAACAGTCCATATCAACATGGATAATTTTGCGCATAGTAAGCCCTCACTCATTACTGGATAAGTATACAGTAAATAAATGAGAATTGAGAAGCGGATCGAAGAACGCCGGGTGGCGGCGTTGCCTTACCCGGCCTACAAAAACTCAAATAATGCGCTGCTGTTCGCGGGCCATTCTTTTTTTCCGCGCATCGCACGGTTCCGGGCAGTCGCACACCTTCTCCATCCCAATGGAAGAGATGCCGCCGCAGCTGCCCTGGAGGCTTTTCCGCTTAACGATCCAGCCTAACGACATGCCGAAGATGACAAGCACAAAAACCGCAAAGGTTGCCAGAAACGTCAGCATCATCAGCCTCCAAAGTCATCAAGCATGATGTTCTCATCTTCCACGCCAAGATCTTTCAGCATCTTAATCACGGCGGCGTTCATCATCGGCGGCCCACACATATAGAACTCGCAGTCCTCGGGTGCCGGGTGCTGTTTGAGGTAGTTTTCGTACAGCACGTTGTGAATGAACCCCGTGTATCCCGTCCAGCTATCTTCCGGCTGCGGATCGGAGAGCGCCACGTGGAAGGTAAAGTTCGGGTTTTCGCGCGCCAGCTGTTCGAATTCATCATCATAGAACATCTCGCGCAGCGAGCGCGCCCCGTACCAGAAGCTGATCTTACGCTGGCTGCCGAGCCGCTTAAGCTGGTCAAAGATGTGCGAGCGCATCGGGGCCATACCGGCTCCGCCACCGATAAACACCATTTCAGCCTCGGTATCTTTGGCAAAGAACTCGCCGAACGGACCGGAGATCGTCACTTTGTCGCCTGGCTTAAGGGACCAGATATACGACGACATCACGCCCGGCGGCGCGTCCGGCACGTTCGGTGGCGGCGTGGCGATACGCACGTTGAGCATGATAATGCCCTTCTCTTCCGGGTAGTTGGCCATCGAGTAGGCGCGCAGCGTCGGCTCTTTCACCTCGGACACAAAGCGGAAAAGGTTGAATTTGTCCCAGTCGGCGCGGTACTCCTGCGGAACGTCAAAGTCCGCATACGCCACCGTGTGCTCCGGGCACTCAATCTGAATGTATCCCCCGGCGCGGAACGGGACATCTTCCCCTTCCGGCACCCGCAGCTTCAGCTCTTTAATAAAGGTGGCTTTGTTATCATTAGAGATAACCTCGCACTCCCATTTTTTAACGCCGAATATCTCTTCCGGCAGCTCAATCTTCATGTTCTGCCGCACCGCGACCTGGCAGGCGAGACGGCAGCCCTCTTTTGCCTCACGTTTTGTGATATGCGCCAGTTCGGTTGGCAGAATATCGCCACCGCCCTCTTTCACCGTCACGCGGCACTGCCCGCAGGAGCCGCCGCCGCCGCAGGCTGAGGAGACAAAAATGCCGTTACCGGAGAGCGTATTGAGGAGTTTATCCCCCGCCGGCGTGCGGATCTGATGCTGCGGCTCGTCGTTGATATCAATCACCACGTCGCCGGAATTCACCAGCTTCGCGCGCGCCGCCAAAATGAGCCCTGACAGCACCAGTACAATCAGCGTGAACATCACCACGCCAAGAATAATTTCCATCTGTAAGCCCTTATAGCTGCACGCCGGAGAAGGACATAAAGCCCAGCGCCATCAACCCGGTGGTGATAAAGGTGATCCCTAAGCCACGCAGCCCAGCAGGCACGTTGGCATATTTCATTTTTTCGCGGATCCCCGCCATGGTGACAATCGCCAGCATCCAGCCGATGCCGGAGCCGAAGCCGTAGACGACGGATTCACTGAAGTTGTAATCACGCTGAACCATAAACGAGACGCCGCCGAAGATGGCACAGTTCACCGCGATAAGCGGCAGGAAGATCCCCAGCGCGTTGTAAAGCGACGGGAAATACCTATCCAGGATCATCTCAAGGATTTGGACCAGCGCCGCAATTACCCCGATAAAGGTGATGAAGTTCAGGAAGCTGAGATCAACGCCTTCCACCAGCGCGCCGTCCCGCAGCACAAAGTTGTACACCAGATTGTTAATGGGCACGGAGAACCCGAGCACGACCGTCACCGCCACGCCCAGTCCAAAGGCCGTCGACACTTTTTTGGAAACCGCAAGGAACGTACACATGCCCAGGAAAAACGCGAGCGCCATGTTTTCAACAAACACCGCGCGCACAAACAAACTCAGGTAATGAGCCATCGTCGGTTACTCCTTTTCCTGCTGTTCTGGTCTTAACGTACGAATCAGCCAGATCAACAAACCGATAATGAAAAATGCACTAGGAGCCAGCAGGAACAGGCCGTTTGGCAGATACCAGCCGCCGTTCTGCACCGTGTCCAGCACCGTGATGCCAAACAGCTTGCCGCTGCCAATGAGCTCACGCAGGAACCCAACGGTCAGCAGGATCACGCCGTAGCCGAGGCCGTTGCCGATACCGTCCATAAAGCTCGCCAGCGGCGGCATTTTCATGGCGTAGGCTTCCGCACGCCCCATGACGATACAGTTGGTGATGATAAGCCCGACAAACACCGAAAGCTGTTTCGAGGTTTCATAGGCGAAGGCGCGCAGCAGTTGATCGACCACGATCACCAGCGAGGCGATGATCGCCATCTGCACGATGATCCTCACGCTGTTGGGAATGTGGTGGCGGATCATTGAGATAAACATGCTGGAAAACGCGGTTACCAGCGTTACCGCCAGCGTCATCACGACCGCCGTTTCCAGCTTGGTCGTTACCGCCAGGGCTGAACATACGCCCAGCACCTGCAGCGTGATCGGGTTATTGGCGAGCAGTGGGCCAACGAGCACCTTTTTGACTTCTTTCAGTTCACCGGTATCAGCCATTGTTCAGCGCTCCTTCACGTACGTTTTTCAGGAAAGGACCAAAGCCCAGCTCGCCCATCCAGAAATCAAAGCTGTGCTGCACGCCTTTTGATGTGAGCGTGGCGCCGGAAAGCCCGTCGACGGCGTAGTCGTCACCGGGACGAGCCGCCCCTTTCATCACCTTCAGCGCGGGCAGACCGTTATCGTCGAGCACTTTTTTGCCGACGAACTGTGCCCGCCAGTTAGGGTTCTCAACTTCGCCACCCAGCCCCGGCGTTTCCCCCTGGTCATAGTACGTAATGCCTTTTACGGTGCGGCCATCCGTATCAAGGGCCACAAAGGCGTACATCATCGACCACAGTCCGTTGCCGTAAATCGGCAGCACCATTTCCTGCACGCGTTTTTGCTCATCTCGCACCAGGTAAATTTCGGCGAGATTGCTGCGGCGCTTAATACCGGCGGGATCTTGCGATGCCTCAAGCGTCAGGCTCATCTGCGGATCTTTCAGCGCCAGCGCCTGGTTGAATTTTGCCGGGTCTTTATCCAGCAACTGGCCGGTTTTTAAATCCACCAGACGCGCCGAAATACGTTCAGCAAAGACGGCCGAAACATCATCTGCGCTCATTCCTTCCTGCATCAGCCCGGCTACGGCCAGAATGTTGCGCTGTTTATCCAGCGCGCGTTGCTTCTGCTGCAGAGGTTTTAACCCCACGGCAGAACCGGCCACGACAATTGAACAGACCAGACACAGCACCAGCACCACCAGCAGCGTTTTGCTGATGCTGTCGTTATTTTTAACTTCAGCCACGCGCCTTCCTCCGCTTAATGTTGGCCCGCACCACCAGGTAATCGAAGAGTGGCGCAAACAGATTGGCAAACAGAATGGCCAGCATCATCCCCTCCGGATACGCCGGGTTGACCACGCGGATCAGGACACACATCGCGCCAATGAGCACGCCATAGCTCCATTTGCCTTTATCCGTAAACGAGGCAGAGACAGGGTCGGTCGCCATAAACATCATGCCGAACGCGAAGCCACCCAGCACCAGATGCCAGTACCACGGCATGGAGAACATCGGGTTGGTGGTCGAACCGATAACGTTGAACAGGGTGGCGGTCAGCACCATGCCGATCATCACGCCTGCAACAATGCGCCAGGAGGCCACGCGACCGAAAAGAATGATCGCGCCGCCCAGCAAAATCATCAGCGTAGAGACTTCCCCGATGGAGCCCGGAATGTTGCCAATAAAGGCATCGAACCAGGTGACAGGCTGTCCCGTCGCGTTGTTCACCAGCGCTTCACCGCCGCGTGCCGCCCACTGCGAAAGCGGCGTCGCGCCGGAAAAACCGTCTGCCGCCGTCCACACCAGGTCGCCCGAGATTTGTGCCGGATAGGCAAAGAACAGAAACGCACGCCCCGCCAGCGCCGGGTTGAGGAAGTTCCGCCCGGTTCCGCCGAAGATCTCTTTGGCAATCACCACGCCGAAACTGATGCCCAGTGCTGCCTGCCAGAGCGGCAGCGTTGGGGGAACAATCAGGGCAAATAGAATGGAGGTCACGAAGAAGCCTTCGTTGATCTCATGTTTACGGATGATGGCAAACAGCACTTCCCAGAAGCCGCCCACGATAAAGACCGTGATGTAAATCGGCAGGAAGAAAACCGCGCCCAGGGTCATCATGCTCATCCAGCCTGCGTCTGCCGAGAAGCTCACCCCTAACAACTGGGCCAGACGGTAGTGCCAGTCAGACTGAAGCACCTGCGCCAGCTGCTGTGCATCGTACATGTGGTGCAGCGCCGGTATGGTCTGCAGGCCGACGTTGTACATCCCCCAGAACATCGCCGGGAAGACCGCAAACCACACCAGGATCATCATCCGCTTGAGGTCGATGGCGTCACGAACGTGCGCCGCCCCTTTCGTCACCAGCCCCGGCGTGTAGAAAATGGTCGCCGTGGCTTCATACAGCGGGTAGTACTTTTTGAGCTTCCCTTCGGTAAAGTGAGGCTCAATCTTTTTAAAGAGGTGTTTTAAGCCCATCGGTTATCCTTCCTGCTCAATGCGGGTTAACACCTCGCGCAATACGGGTCCGTATTCGTATTTTCCCGGACACACATAGGTACAGAGCGCCAGGTCTTCTTCGTCCAGCTCCAGGCAGCCCAGCGCCTGCGCGCTGTCGGTATCGCCGGCGAGGAGATCGCGCAACAGCATGGTCGGCAGAATATCCAGCGGCATGACGCGCTCGTAGTTGCCAATCGGGACCATGGCGCGCTCTCCACCGTGCGTAGTGGTCGAGAAGTTAAACAGCCGGTTACGCAGGAAGTGACCCAGCGTGGTCCGGGTGACGGAATATTTCTCCGCGCCGGGCAGCACCCAGCCGAATAGCTCTTTCTCGCGGCCTTCCTGCACAATGCTGACCTGCAAATGGAAGCGTCCCAGATAGGCGTGCGCATCAACAGCATGGCGGCCGCTGAGCACCGAACCTGAAATGAGGCGGTTTTCGCCCTCTTTTATCTCACCCACCAGCAGTTCATTGATGTCCGCGCCCAGCAGCGTCTTCACCAGACGCGGGTGGCTCGCCTGAGGCCCGGCGATGGCGATAGTCCGTTCAGCGCTCAGTTCACCGGTGGTGAAGAGATGACCAATGGCGATAACGTCCTGATAGTTAAGGTGCCAGACCTGTTTCGTCAGGCTAACCGGCTCAAGGAAGTGGATGTGCGTCCCGACCAGCCCCGCCGGATGCGGGCCAGCAAACTCGTTAAACGTGACCTGCCCCTGCGGATGCCCGCCGAGCTTGCCGCCGCCGGCCTGACAAACGTGAACTTTCCCCGACGTCAGGCGGGTTAAAAGGGTCAGCCCGGCATCAAAGGCTTTGCGCTGCGCCAGGATAACCGGCTGCGGGTCCACGCTAAGCGGGTTGGTATCCATTGCCGTAACGAAGATCGCGGCCGGTTCCGTGCCTGGAACAGGGGATTTACTGAAGGGACGGGTCCGAAGCGCGGTCCATAAACCCGACGCCAGAAGTTGAGCCTGAACAGCGTCACGGCTCAGCGACGCGAGGTCTGCCGCGTCGTAATGGGTGAATTCACGCTGTTCATCGCCTTCAATGCGGATAACCACCGATTGCAGAACGCGCCGTTCGCCGCGGTTGATCGCTACAACGATGCCGCTCGCGGGTGCCGTGAACATTACGCCGGGATTTTTTTTGTCCTCAAAGAGCGCCTGTCCTTTGATAACGCGATCGCCTTCCTGTACCAGCATTGACGGCCGCATTCCCAGGTAGTCGTCGCCCAGGATGGCGACATGACGGACACTAACGCCTGTCGAAACGTGCTGTTCGGGCACGCCTGCAATCGGCAGATCAAGTCCTTTTTTGATTTTAAACATGTGGTTAGCAGGTTTCCATGAACAACAATCCAGTGGGCGCGAAGTGTAACATTTTCCCCTTCCCGCGGGCAGGGAATCCGCCGTCGCGCGCGCCAAATTGCGAGCTAATACGCAAAGTTCCTGGAGCCATCGCGATTTTGATGGTTTATAACGTAAAACTAATTTGTAAACTCACCGCCCGGCTCTTGCGAAAATCTCTGGCGGTGCTAATGTGAGCGCTCCTAACAGAATAATCTGATTTCGGGTCTCTTTTGCCGTCCTGGCAAGTTGGTCATGGTTTTATCAAGGAACTAGTAGTATGCGTAAAATCGCATTGTTCATTGCGATGCTTCTGATTCCGTGCATGTCGTTTGCCGGACTGCTCAGCAGTAATAGCTCAACGACGCCGGTCAGCAAAGAATATAAACAGCAGTTAATGGGATCGCCGGTTTATATTCAGATCTTCAAGGAAGAACGCACTCTCGATCTGTTTGTAAAAATGGGTGAGACTTATCAGCTGCTTGATAGCTACAAGATTTGTAACTACTCCGGCGGGCTGGGGCCAAAACAGCGTCAGGGCGATTTCAAAAGTCCGGAAGGGTTTTACAACGTTCAGCGCAGCCAGCTCAAACCCGACAGCCGCTTCTATAAAGCCATTAACATCGGCTTCCCGAATGCCTATGACCGTGCTCATGGTTATGAAGGTAAATACCTGATGATCCACGGTGCCTGCGTGTCTGTCGGCTGTTATGCGATGACCGACTCCGGCATTGATGAGATTTTCCAGTTCGTGACCGGCGCGCTGGTCTTTGGGCAGCCTAACGTTCAGGTCAGCATCTACCCGTTCCGCATGACGGACGCCAACATGACGCGTCACAAGTACTCATACTACGCGGATTTCTGGAAACAGCTTAAGCCGGGTTACGACTACTTTGAGCAGACCCACAAGCCGCCGGTGGTCTCTATCGTAGATGGCCGTTACGTGGTCAGCAAACCGCTGAGCCACGAAGTCGTCCATCCACAGCTGGCGTCAAATTACACGGTCCCCGAGACAAAATAGTACCCACTCGCCTGGCATAATCTTTTGCCAGGTTTCGTTGCCCGTCAGCGGCTGCGTTGCAATGACAGTGACCACATCGTTCGGTGTGGTCTCCTTCTGAAAGTCTATCTCCACATCCTGATCGAGTAGCGTCGCAACGCCAAACGGCGCACGGCGGGTGATCCAGAACAGATTCGTCGAGCAGAACGCCATCACGTAGCGCCCGTCAGAGAGCAGCATGTTGAACACGCCTTTTTCGCGTAGCTCCGACGCCAGCGTCGCGATGTATTTAAACACGGCGGCCATATTGCCTGGCGTGCGGGGATAGCGCTCCGTCAGCTTGTGCAGCAGCCAGCAGAAGGCTTTTTCACTGTCGGTTTCGCCAACCGGGCGGAAATTGCCCGTCTCCAGCGACTTATAACCCGTAAGCTGCCCGTTGTGCGCGTAGGTCCAGTTACGGCCCCACAGCTCGCGGGTAAACGGATGGGTATTTTCCAGCGCGACTTCGCCACGGTTTGCCTGGCGAATGTGGGCAATCACCGAGCGCGACTTGATGGGATAGTCCTGCACCAGTTTAGCAATCGGTGAGTTAAAGCTGGGCTGTGGATCTTTGAACGTGCGACACCCTTTGCCTTCGTAGAAGGTAATGCCCCAGCCGTCTTTATGCGGCCCGGTTCCCCCACCGCGCTGCACCAGCCCGGTGAAACTAAAGCAGATATCGGTTGGCACATTGGCGCTCATCCCGAGCAGTTCGCACATACGTCACCTCCACAACAGCGGGGGCAAAAGTGCCCCCAGCGAAGTCTTACTTAACCATCTCTTTTTCGATCAGCTGGATCAGGATGTGGATCACTTTGATGTGAATTTCCTGAATGCGGTCAGCATAACCGAAGTGCGGCACACGGATTTCAACGTCCGCGCTACCGTCCATCTTACCGCCATCTTTGCCCGTCAGGGTGATGACTTTCATCCCTTTTTCACGCGCGGCGGCGATCGCTTTAATCACGTTTCCGGAGTTGCCGGAGGTGGAGATCCCCAGCAGCACGTCACCTTCACGACCGACCGCTTCAACGTAGCGGGAGAAGATGTAGTCGTAACCAAAGTCGTTGCCCACGCAGGAGATGTGGCTCACGTCGGAAATCGCAATCGCCGGGTAGCCCGGACGGTTTTCGCGATAGCGACCGGTCAGCTCTTCTGCAAAATGCATCGCATCACAGTGGGAACCGCCGTTACCGCAGGAAAGCACTTTGCCACCGGCTTTGAAACTGTCGGCCAGCAGGACCGCTGCGCGCTGAATAGCGTGAATATTGGCATCATCTTTCAGAAAGTTAGCCAGCGTTTCCGCCGCTTCGTTCAGTTCGTTACGAATAAGATCCTGGTACATGAGGATAATCCTTCAGTATTGATGAAATAACACAGTGGAGTGTACCGGATAGCGGGAAAAGCGAGAAGCTAAAGCCATACGAATCGCCCGGCGTTTTGCTTTTTCGTGCCGGCGAAAACGCGAACAATGTGAACCAGGTTGTAATTATTTTGTAAACACATTGCTAAAGGAAATAACATCAACTACAACCATATCATCACAAGTGGTCAGACCTCCTACAAGCAAGGGAGCTTTTCTTTATGATGATTTTGAGCATTCTCGCAACCGTTGTTCTGCTCGGTGTGCTGTTCTATCACCGCGTCAGTTTATTCCTGAGCAGCCTGATTCTTCTGGCCTGGACCGCTGCGCTTGGCGTCGCCGGTCTCTGGAATATTTGGCTTTTAGTCCCTCTTGCCATCATTCTTCTGCCGTTTAACTTTGCCCCGATGCGTAAATCAATGATTTCCGCGCCGGTATTCAAAGGCTTCCGTAAAGTGATGCCGCCGATGTCGCGTACAGAGAAAGAAGCGATTGATGCGGGCACCACCTGGTGGGAAGGCGATCTGTTCCAGGGCAATCCTGACTGGAAAAAGCTGCATAACTATCCACAGCCGCGTCTGACAGCTGAAGAACAGGCCTTTATTGATGGCCCGGTGGAAGAAGCGTGCCGCATGGCGAACGACTTTGCCATTACCCATGAAATGGCCGATCTACCGCCAGAGCTGTGGGCATACCTGAAGGAGCATCGCTTCTTCGCGATGATCATTAAGAAAGAGTACGGTGGTCTGGAATTCTCCGCCTACGCTCAGGCTCGCGTCCTGCAAAAGCTGGCGGGCGTTTCCGGGATCCTGGCGATTACCGTTGGCGTGCCTAACTCCTTAGGCCCGGGCGAACTGCTGCAGCATTACGGTACGGAAGAGCAGAAAAATCACTACCTGCCGCGTCTGGCACGCGGTCAGGAAATCCCTTGCTTCGCGCTGACCAGCCCGGAAGCAGGCTCCGATGCGGGCGCAATTCCGGATACCGGCGTGGTCTGCATGGGCGAGTGGCAGGGCGAGCAGGTGCTGGGCATGCGCCTGACCTGGAACAAGCGTTATATCACGCTGGCACCTATCGCCACCGTGCTGGGTCTGGCCTTTAAGCTCTCTGACCCTGAAAAACTGCTGGGCGGCGAAGAAGATCTGGGCATTACCTGCGCGCTGATCCCAACCTCTACCCCTGGCGTTGAAATTGGTCGTCGTCACTTCCCGCTGAACGTGCCGTTCCAGAACGGCCCAACCCGCGGCCAGGATATCTTTGTGCCGATTGATTACATCATCGGTGGCCCGAAAATGGCCGGTCAGGGGTGGCGTATGCTGGTTGAATGTCTGTCGGTGGGCCGCGGCATTACCCTGCCGTCGAACTCAACCGGTGGTCTGAAGTCTGTGGCGATGGGGATTGGTGCGTACGCCCACATCCGCCGTCAGTTCAAAATTTCCATCGGCAAGATGGAAGGTATCGAAGAGCCGCTGGCACGTATCGCGGGCAACGCCTACGTGATGGATGCCGCTGCTTCCCTGATTACCTACGGCATCATGCTGGGCGAAAAACCGGCCGTGCTGTCCGCCATTGTGAAGTACCACTGTACCCACCGCGCGCAGCAGTCGATCATTGACGCGATGGATATCGCGGGCGGTAAAGGCATTATGCTCGGCGAAGGCAACTTCCTGGCGCGCGGCTATCAGGGCGCACCGATTGCCATCACCGTTGAAGGGGCAAACATCCTGACCCGCAGCATGATGATCTTCGGTCAGGGGGCGATTCGCTGTCATCCATACGTGCTGGAAGAGATGGCTGCCGCGCAGAACAACGACGTGGATGCCTTCGATAAGCTGCTGTTCAAACACATCGGTCACGTGGGCAGCAACAAGGTGCGCAGCTTCTGGCTGGGCCTGACGCGCGGTCTTACCAGCGCGACGCCAACCGGCGATGCCACCAAACGTTACTATCAGCACCTTAACCGTCTGAGTGCCAACCTGGCGCTGCTGTCCGACGTCTCTATGGCGGTGCTGGGCGGAAGCCTGAAGCGTCGCGAACGTATCTCCGCCCGTCTGGGTGACGTGCTGAGCCAGATCTTCCTGGCCTCTGCGGTGCTGAAACGCTACGACGATGAAGGCCGTCAGGAAGCGGATCTGCCGCTGGTGCACTGGGGCGTGCAGGATGCGATGTATCAGGCCGAACAGGCGATTGACGACCTGCTGGCGAACTTCCCGAACCGCTTCGTGGCGGGCGCCCTGCGCGCGGTGATCTTCCCGACCGGCCGTCATCATCTTGCGCCGTCGGACAAGCTGGACCACAAAGTAGCGAAGATCCTGCAGGTACCGAGCGCAACCCGCTCCCGTATCGGCCGCGGTCAGTATCTGGCGCCAACGCCGCATAACCCGGTAGGCCTGCTGGAAGAGGCGCTGCTGGACGTGATGGCCGCCGACCCGATTCACCAGAAAATTTGTAAACAGCTGGGCAAAAACCTGCCGTTTACCCGTCTGGACGAACTGGCGAAACAGGCGCTGGCAGGTGGCATTATCAGTAAAGATGAAGCTGCTCTGCTGGTGAAAGCCGAAGAAAGCCGTCTGCGCAGCATTAACGTGGATGATTTCGAACCGGAAGAGCTGGCGACGCAGCCGGTAAAGCTGCCGGAGAAGCACCGTAAACCTGAAGCGGCGTAACGCGTTTCGCCTGCACAAACCCCGCCTCGCGCGGGGTTTTTTATTGCCACATTTTCTCGTTATGTCGTGCTACAGTGTCAAAAAGCGGTCGTTTGAGGAGTCTGAATTGTGCCTGGTCTGAAGATTTCTATTTTGCAGCAACCTTTAGTGTGGATGGATGGCCCCGCCAACCTGCGCCACTTCGATCGTCAACTGGAAGGCATTACCGGGCGCGATGTGATTGTCCTGCCGGAGATGTTCACTACCGGCTTCGCCATGGAAGCGGCGAAACAGTCGATGCCGCAGGATGAGGTGGTCGCCTGGATGCATGCCAAAGCGCAGGAGACCAACGCGCTGATCGCCGGCAGCGCCGCGCTGCAAACCGACCGCGGGCCGGTGAACCGCTTCCTGCTGGTCGAGCCGGAGGGGAAAGTGCATTTTTACGATAAGCGCCACCTGTTCCGTATGGCGGATGAGCATCATCACTATGAAGCGGGTAACGAGCGCGTGGTGTTTGAATGGCGAGGCTGGCGCATTCTGCCGCTGGTCTGCTACGACCTGCGCTTCCCGGTATGGTCACGCAACCGCAACGATTACGACCTGGCGCTGTACGTCGCCAACTGGCCTGCGCCACGTTCCCTCCACTGGCAGTCGCTGCTGGTGGCGCGCGCGATTGAGAACCAGGCGTACGTGGTGGGCTGTAACCGGGTGGGTACAGACGGTAACGGGCATCACTATCGCGGCGACAGCCGGGTGGTGAATCCGCAGGGCGAGGTTATTGCCACCGCCGAGCCGCATCAGGCGACGCGCATTGATGCCGAGCTGTCATTGACGGCGCTGAAGGAGTATCGAGAGAAGTTTCCGGCGTGGCAGGATGCGGATCCGTTTAGCATTGGCTGAAAAATGCCGGGTGGCGGCTACGCCTTACCCGGCCTACAAAAAGCATAGCGTAGGCCAGGTAAGCGCAGCGCCACCGGGCGTTAATTAACTCACCAGCGCCTGTCCATCTTTGCGGCTTTCCGTCGCGGCCACGTAGTGCCCTTCCGGCATACGGTAAATCACCTGCGCACCGCCGAAGTTGTAATCCTGAAGCGGATCTTCCACCACGATCTGATGCCCGCGCTCGCGCAGCGCCGCGATAGTATTGCGATCGAACGTCGATTCGACGATCACCTCCCTGCCCTGCACCACGCGCCAGCGCGGGGCATCAATCGCCGCCTGCGGGTTTTGCCCGTGCAGCATAATGCGCAGCGCCATCTGCATGTGCCCCTGCGCCTGCATCGGCCCGCCCATTACGCCAAAGGACATCAGCGGCTTGCCGCTGCCGTCCATCGCAAATCCCGGAATGATGGTGTGGAACGGGCGCTTGCTGCCCGCCAGAGCATTCGGGTGCTCGGGGTTCAGCACAAACCCACAGCCCCGGTTTTGCAGGCTGATCCCGGTGTCCGGCACCACAATGCCTGAACCGAAGCCCATAAAGTTGGACTGAATAAACGAGACCATCATCCCGCTGGCGTCCGCGGTGCTGATGTAAACCGTGCCGCTCTGCGTCGGGGAACCGTAGACAAAATCAGAGGCGCTATCGTGGTTAATAAGCGCCGCGCGCGACTTCAGGTAATGGTCGCTCAGCAGCTCTTTCGCTGCGAACGCCATGTGTTCTTCATCCGCCACGTAGCGGTCGAGATCCGCCAGCGCCAGCTTCATCGCCTCGATGGAGAGATGAAGAGACTGCACGGAGTCCGGGTGATGCTTCTCGATGCCGCACTGCTCCAGGATGCCGAGCGCGATCAGCGTGGCGATCCCCTGACCGTTAGGCGGCAGCTCCTGCACCGAACCGCCCGCGAAGTCCCGCGACAGCAGGTCTACCCAGTCCACGCGATGGTTTGCCAGATCCTCTACCGTCAGGTGCGCGCCGTGCTCTTTGGCGAAGGCGGCAATTTTCTGCGCCAGTTCGCCGCGATAAAACGCGTCGCCGTTGGTTTTCGCAATCAGCTCCAGCGAGTTCGCCTGCGCCGGGTTACGGAAGATTTCCCCCACGCGCGGGGCGCGGCCTTCCGGCGCGAAGCAGGCGCTGAAGCCCGGCTGATCTTTCAACTTGTTATAGCCGCGCTGCCAGAGATGGCCAATCAGCGGCGAGACCGGGAAGCCGTTGCGCGCGTAGTCAATGGCAGGCTGCGCCAGCGTGGTCAGCGGCAGCGTGCCGAAGCGTTCCGCCAGGGCGACCCAGCCGGACACCGCCCCCGGCACGGTCACCGCGTCCCAGCCGATTTCCGGCACCGCGGTTTTACCGGCAAACAGATCCGCATGCCAGCTGGCAGGCGAACGACCGGACGCGTTCAGGCCGTGCAGCTTTTCACCGTCCCAGACGATGGCAAAGGCGTCGCTGCCGATCCCGTTGCCGGTCGGCTCGACCACCGTCAGCGCCATCGCGGTGGCAATGGCCGCATCGACGGCATTCCCGCCCAGCTGCAGCATTTTCATCCCCGCCTGCGCTGCCAGCGGCTGTGACGTGGCAACCGCGTTATGGCCCAGCATCGGCGGGCGTCGTGAAGCGTAACCGGAGGTAAAATCAAGCGCTTTGGTCATCATGACTCCTTAGTCGTGGCGCGGATCGAGCGCATCGCGCAGCCCGTCGCCAAGTAAATTAAAGCCCTGCACGGCAAGGAAAATCGCCACGCCGGGGAAAACGGACATCCACGGCGCCTGCTCAAGAAACCCTTTCGCGGTGTTGAGCATGGACCCCCAGGACGGATTGGGCGGCTGCTGTCCCAGCCCTAAAAACGACAGGCTGGCTTCGGCGATAATCGCCGAGGCAATCGCAAGCGTGGCCTGCACCAGGATCGGCGACATCACGTTGGGCAGGACGTATTTAATGATGATCCAGCGATCCGGCAGGCCAATCGCCCGCGCGCCGTCGATGTACTCTTCGTTGCGAATGGCGATCACCTGGCCGCGCGTCAGGCGGGCGAAGATCGGCATCGCCGAAAGGCCTATCGCGATCATCGCGTTGGTGAGGCTCGGGCCCAAAAATGCTCCCAGCGCGATCGCCATGATCAGGAACGGACAGGCCAGCAAAGCCTCAATAAAGCGTGAGATCACGCCGTCCCACATCTTCTGAAAGTAGCCCGCCACCAGCCCCAGCGGCACGCCGATAACCACCGCAATAACGACCGACATGCAGCCCGCCATCAGCGAGGTTCGCGCCCCCCAGATAATGCGGGACAGGATATCGCGCCCCAGCTCGTCGGTGCCGAACCAGTACATCGCCGACGGCGCTTTGCGCACCGCCAGGAAGTTGGCTTTAACCGGGTCGAACGGGGCAATCCACGGTGCCAGCAGCGCCAGCAGCACAAAGAACCCCACCACCACCGCGCCAATCACCGCGCTTTTATTGGCGAGGAATTTCTTCAGCACCCGGTTCTGCGCGCGCGGCAGCGCGGGGGCAACGGTTTGCGTTGTCAGTTCCGCCATGGTTAACCTCGAATTTTCGGGTTGATAAGGACGTAGAGCACGTCGGCCAGCAGGTTGAGCATCAGGAAGCCAATCGCCACGATCAGCACCACACCTTGCACCACCGCGTAGTCACGGTTGAATACCGAGTCGACGATCATCTTGCCGAAGCCCGGAATGGTGAAGACCTGCTCGGTCAGCACCGCGCCGCCCAGAAGCTCGCCGAACAGCAGCGTGGTGAGGGTGATCACCGGCACCAGCGCGTTGCGAAACGCGTGCTTCAGGATCACCGCCTTCGGCAGCAGCCCTTTCGCCCGCGCGGTGCGGATGTAATCCGCCTTCAGGACCGCAATCATCGAGGCACGGGTGTGCCGCATCAGCGTTGCCGCGAGCCCCGTTCCGAGCACGGACGCGGGCAGCAGCAGCGTCCGCAGGTTCTGGATCGGATCTTCACTGAACGGCACGTAGCCGGACGCGGGCAGCCACTGCAGGTTTACCGAGAAGACCAGAATCAGCAGGATCCCCAGCCAGAAGTGCGGGATCGAGATCCCCGAGATCGCCACGAAGTTCGCCCCGTGATCGACCCAGCTGTTTTTGTTCACCGCCGCGAGGATCCCCATGCTGATGCCGAATACCAGCGCGATAATCATCGCCAGCAGCGACAGCTCCAGCGTAACCGGCAGCTTGCTGGCAATGAGCTGCGTCACCGGTTCATGCGTGCGTAAGGAGACGCCCAGATCGCCCTGCAGCGCCCGCGTCAGCCAGTGGAAATACTGCACGGGGATCGGCGCATCGAGGTTCAGCTCCGCGCGCAGCTGGGCGATGACCGCCGGATCGCGCTCCTCCCCGGCCATGGCGATCAGCGGGTCGCCGGGCAGCAGCTTTTGCAGCCCGAAGACCATCATGCTCACCAGCAGCAGCGTCGGAACGGCCAGCAGCAGACGTTTGCAAATCAGTTCCAGCATGGGTTCTCCTCAGGACGTTTATTTCGCCAGCGTCAGGCCGGCCAGACGCACGATACCGTCCGGATAAGGCTTAAAGCCCTGCACTTTCTTGTTCAGGCCAAAAATGCGCGGCTCGAAGTAGAGATAGGCAATCGGCATGTCGGTTTGCAGCTGCTTCACCACCTTGTCGTACAGCGGCTGGCGGGCGGCCTGGTCGGTGCTCTGACGCGCCTGGGTCAGCCACTCATCAACCTGCGCGTTGCTGTAGCGACCGTCGTTCAGCGTGCCTTTACTGTGGATAAAGCCGTAGATGCTGCCGTCCGGATCCGGACGACCCGACCAGCCGGAGAAACTCAGCTGATAATCACCGCTCTGCTGGCGATCGAGCAGCGTGGCGAATTCGGTCATCTGCAGGTTCAGGTTAAAGCCCGCCTCGGCGACCATCGCCTGCAGCACCTGACCGACCTGCTGCGAGGTTGGGTTGTTCGGCACCAGCAGGTTGACGGTCAGCGGCGCGGTGACGCCTGCCGCTTTCAGCAGCGCTTTGGCCTTGTCGACGTCGCGCGGTGGGACCGGCAGGTTGACGTGATACGGGCTGACCGGCGAAAACGCCTGGTTTGCCGGGGTGTACAGCCCCTCAAAGACCACCTGGTTTAACGCATCGCGGTCGATGGCCTGAGAAAACGCCTCGCGCACGCGGGCATCTTTGAACGGATCGTTGGCCGGCACCTTGCCGTTGTTGATATTGAAGGTGATGCCCTGATAGCCCAGGCCGGTCACCTTCGCCAGCGCCAGCTTGCTGTCGGCTTCGACGGTTTTCACGTCGCTGGCGGCGATGCCTTCAGTCAGGTCGAGATCGCCCGCGCGCAGGTTCGCGAGGCGCACGGAGGCATCCGGGATCGGCAGATAGATAATTTTGTCGAAGTGGTAGGCGTCTTTGTTCCAGTAGTTGTCGAAACGGGTCAGAACGATGCGGTCTTGCGACACGCGGCTGTCGAATTTATACGGGCCGGAACAGACCGGATGGGCGGCAAAGTCAGGCTTTTTCGCCGCTTCGGGGGCCATCATTGCGCCCGCACGGTCCGTAAGCTGCATCAGCAGCGCGGCATCCGGCGTTTTCAGGTGCAGCGCAATCTGCATCGGGCCGGTGACGTCAACGGATTCAACGGAGGAGATCTCGCTCTTACGCAGGGAGCCTTTCAGGGTCAGGGCGCGGTCGAGGTTATATTTCGCGGCGGCGGCATCGAATTTCTCACCGTCGTGGAAGGTGACGCCTTCACGCAAATTCAGGGTCAGGGTTTTACCGTCGTCGCTCCAGGCCCAGTCTTTAGCAAGTCCAGGGACAACCTTCAGGTTTTCATCCACGTCCACCAGCCTGTCGCACAGCGAGGCAAACACGAAGCGGCCATAGTAGGTGCGCGCCAGATGCGGGTCGAGCATGTCCGGGTCAGCGCCCAGACCGACACGCAGCACGCTTTCTGAATGGGCGGGCAGCGCCGCCCCAAGCAACATAACACTTCCCAGTACGGTCAAAAGAGAATTACGCATTGTCATTATCATGAGTTCCTTGAAGGAAGGGAGGAGTGAGTGGCCGCGTGTTCAAACAGCGCGCGGCGGCGCAGAAAGGCGGCGGAGGGCGGCGCTATCTGGATAACGCTGCGATCGCGATTAATGTCCTGCCAGCGATGGCAGGCCACCTGTCGTCCGCCGTCCAGTACCTGATTTATCGGTTCCACCTGGCGGCATTCGTCGGTGACGTACGGGCAGCGGGTGTGGAAGCGACAGCCGGACGGCGGGCTGGCCGGGTTGGGCAAATCTCCCTGCAGCAGCGGCGCATCGCGTTCCACGCCGGGCTGCATCTGCGGCGCCGAGGCGATCAACGCCTGGGTATAGGGGTGCAGCGGTGCGTCAAAGATTTCATCGACGCTGGCAAGCTCGACGATTTGCCCGAGGTACATGACCGCCACGCGGTCGCTCATATGGCGGATAACCGCCAGACCGTGGGCGACAATCACCATCGTCAGGCCGAACTGATGCTTCAGGCTTTCAAGCAGGTTAACCACCTGCGCCTGTACGGACACATCCAGCGCGGAGACGGGTTCATCCCCCAGCAGCAGTTTCGGCCCGGAAGCCAGCGCGCGCGCAATGCCGATACGCTGGCGCTGCCCGCCGGAAAACTCGTGCGGATAGCGTCCGGCCCAGGCGGCAGGCAGGCCAACGGTCTTAAGCAGCTCGGCAACGCGATATTGCCGGTCTGCTTTTTTCATGTTCTGGTGCAGCCACAGCGGCTCACCAACGATCTGCTCCACCGTCATGCGCGGGTTGAGCGAGGCAAAGGGATCCTGGAAGATAATTTGCAGCTCGCGCCGGAGCTGGTTCAGACGCGCTCCTGATGCGTGGGTGATCTCTTCCCCCTGATAAAACACGCGCCCTTCGCTGGCGGCCAGCAGGCGCAGCAGCAGACGACCGAGAGTGGATTTCCCAGAACCCGACTCCCCCACAATCGCCAGCGTTTCGCCCGGCATCACGGCAAGCGAAACGCGATCGACCGCCGTGACAAACCGCGCCGGGGTAAAGAGTTTTTTAGGGCCGGGGAACAGCTTGCTAAGATCGCGGGCTTCAAGAATGGGCGTGGTCATGCGGTCTCTCCCAGGGCAATGTGGTGTTCGAGCGGCACGCGGAAGCAGGCGACCTGATGGCCGGCCCCCAGCGTGGCGAGCTGCGGTTTTTCATCATGGCAGCGCGCCTGCGCAAACGGACAGCGGGTGGCAAAACGGCAGCCCCTCGGCATGAATTCCGGCAGCGGCACCGATCCGGGAATGGTGGAAAGCGGGCCTTTACGCGCGCCAAGGGAGGGAATCGACCCCATCAGGCCGATGGTGTACGGGTGCTGCGGGTCGGCAAATATCGCCTCCACGCTTCCCTGCTCCACTACCTGCCCGGCATACATCACCGCCACCTGCTGGGCGACTTCTGCTACCACGCCTAAATCGTGGGTAATCATCAGTACCGCCGTACCGGTCTCTTCTTTGAGGGTGTTGAGCAAGGCGAGGATTTGCGCCTGGATGGTGACGTCGAGCGCGGTAGTCGGTTCATCCGCAATCAGCAGTTTGGGATGGTTAATCAGCGCCATGGCAATCATCACGCGCTGGCGCATCCCGCCGGAAAGCTGGTGGGGGTAAGCTTTCAGCCTCATCTCTGCGGCCGGGATCTGCACTTTCTCCAGAACCTGTAGCGCAGCCTGCATCGCCTCTGCTCGTGAGACGTTCTGATGGCGCATGACCGCTTCACTCAGCTGATCGCCCAGCGTAAACGCCGGATTAAGCGAGGTCATCGGCTCCTGGAAAATCATCGCCAGCTCGCTGCCGCGCAGATCGGCATACTCCCGCGGCGAGAGCTTGCGCAGATCGTGACGACGAAACTGCATCTCACCGCTGACAATCTGCGCGCTGGCAGGCAGCAAGCCCATCAGCGCTAGAGACGTGATGCTTTTCCCGCAGCCTGACTCCCCCACCAGCGCCAGCGTTTCGCCCGCTTTGACCGTCAGGGAAATGCCGTCCAGTACGCTCACCGGAGAGCCGGAAAATTTGACGTTGAGATTATTCAGCCGCAGTACAGGCGTGGAGTCCTTAAACGGGATCGTCGTCATAAGGTGAAGTCGTCCTCAAGGTGGATCGCATGAATCAGGGCGGTTTGCAGGCTGAGCAGATGTTCGCGCATGGCGGCCGCTGCCTCGTTAGGCTGGCGATGGATAATCGCAGCCATGATCCTGTGATGGTGGTCGTTATAGCTATCGACGCGTTCGGGCGTGCGGGCTAATTCACGCAGATGCTGCCAGCCCGGTTCACGTCTGACGGCATCAATGGCGTCAAACAGGCCGAGCATCAGGCGATTACCCGCCGCCTCCGCAATGGCGCGGTGAAAGGCGCTATCCCACAGTTCGTTGAGATCGCGGTCGTCCGGGCTGACCTTATCAATGCGTTCCAGCATACGCTGCATGAGCGCGAGGTTTTCCCTGGTGGCACGCAGTGCCGCAAGCCGGGCTAAGCCGGGTTCGAGCTGCAGACGAGCTTCCATCACTTCCAGAAGGTTGGTTTGCTGAACCAATCCCTGAAGGGCCAGCGGTTCAACGGGTGCAGCCGGGCCGATAAAGGTCCCTTTGCCCTGCTTACGCCAGATGCGCCCTTCTTCTTCCAGCACATCCAGCGCGCGACGCACTTCGCGTCGTCCTACGCCGAGAGTCTCCGACAGCTCACGTTCTGTGGGCAGCGGAGTGCCTGGTGTTGACTCGTGCTGGTTGATTAGCCCGCGCAGCTGTTCTAGCGCTGTGCTGGAATTTGCCAGAAACCGTGACGGTTTTTCCATATTGGTTCGCTCGCTTTCATCATTGCTTTATTTTTATTAACGATAAGTTATTGATATGGAATGACGCTTATCGTGCTAATGATTAAGCAATAACCAAACCAATACGTAATTGGTTCGGGAGGTTTTTGGAAAGCAGGAGATAAGAGGATGATTTTTCGTGATTTATATTTACAAAAAGTAACACCCTGACTGACGTCAGATGCGGCACAGGCAGATTAAATGCACAATTTCAGTGCAAATAATGCACTAATGTTGTGCATATGTTAATTATCCGCACCACGTTATTTAACTTTTTGTTAATAAAAAAGAGGAAGGAAATTCAGAAAGCTGAAACGACGAAGGCCTGAATCATTTCTGATTCAGGCCTTCTGAATAGTGGCGGAACGGACGGGACTCGAACCCGCGACCCCCTGCGTGACAGGCAGGTATTCTAACCGACTGAACTACCGCTCCACTGTTCCCGTTTGGGGAACGAGGCGCATATTACGGTGTGCCTCCGATCTCGTCAACGCTTTTTCTCACGTTTTGAATCGTTTGCTGCAAAAATCGCCCAACCGATGATTTTACAGACATTCCGGCGTTTTTTCAGGCGCGCCACATACAGCTTCCGCCCTTCTTCTGCACCAGATCAAGCCGGGATTCGTGGTTGAGAAGCTCTTCATCACTGGCTGAAACTACCCGCAACCGGCTTGCCTGACGGACAATGCGCTGAATACCCGCTTCGCCCTGCGTCTGCTGGGATTCATTTTCCATGCTGAACTTCATTGACGTCTGGCCGCCGGTCATCGTCAGATAAACATCGGCCAGGATCTGGGCATCGAGTAATGCCCCGTGCAGCGTTCGCTTGGTGTTGTCTATCTCGTAACGCGAACAGAGGGCATCAAGGCTGTTACGCTTGCCGGGGAACATTTTCCTCGCCAGCGCCAGGCTGTCCGTCACCTTACAGAAGGTGTTTGTCTTCGGGATATCGCGATTAAGCTTACTGAATTCATAATCCATAAAGCCGATATCGAACGAGGCGTTATGGATGACAAGCTCGGCGCCCTTGATGTATTCCAGGAACTCGTCAGCGACATCCGCAAACGTCGGTTTATCCAGCAAGAACTCATCGGCAATACCGTGAACGCCGAACGCTTCTGGATCTACCAGCCGATCGGGTTTGAGGTAGACGTGGAAGTTGTTCCCCGTAAGACGACGGTTCACCACTTCAACGGCGCCGATCTCGATGATCTTATGCCCTTCGTAGTGTGCGCCGATCTGGTTCATACCGGTGGTTTCGGTATCGAGGACAATCTGGCGAGTAATTGCAGTGCTCATAGCGGTCATTTATGTCAGACTTATCGTTTAACTGAACGTTTCGAATACAGGAAGTCTACCAGAGATGCGTAAACAGGTAGAAATTTTCACCGATGGATCTTGTCTCGGTAACCCGGGCCCCGGCGGCTACGGTGCGATTATGCGCTATCGCCAGCACGAAAAAACCTTTAGCGAAGGCTATTTTCTGACCACCAACAACCGGATGGAGTTGATGGCGGCCATTGTGGCGCTGGAGGCGTTAAAAGAACATTGTGACGTGGTGTTAAGCACCGACAGCCAGTACGTGCGCCAGGGAATCACCCAGTGGATCCACAACTGGAAAAAACGCGGCTGGAAGACCGCCGACAAGAAGCCTGTCAAGAATGTCGACCTCTGGAAACGTCTTGATGCTGCGCTGGGACAACACCAGATTAAGTGGGAATGGGTAAAAGGCCACGCTGGCCATCCGGAAAACGAACGCTGCGATGAACTGGCGCGCGCTGCGGCATCCAATCCCGCTCATGAGGATGCGGGCTATCAGCCCGACGCCTAATCGGTTTTTTTGTATTGCCGCGTGGCACCCACGGTCTGGCGGATGGGCGTTTTCGACTTGCTCTGTTTCATCGGATTAAGCGTAAGGGGAATGGTTCGCTTACGCGCGACGATAAACTGCAAACAGCCCAATGCGGGCAGATGGGTGCTCAGCACGACGCCCCCCTTCCGCGACCAGGGCAGCACCTGAAAACCCCCGTAGCAGAGCACTTCAAAGTTCAGGAGTGAAAGCCAGTCGAGCTGGCGCATCATGGTGAACATCCGGCTGTTGTAGGGCGGAGTCCGACGCAGCACTGGTACCAGCTTACGCAGGCCCATCAGGCTGAGCGGATTGAATCCGCTCAGTACCAGCCAGCCGTCATCAATCAGCACGCGATCGGCTTCGCGAAGCAGACGGTGCGGGTCGCTGCACCAGGGTAACGTGTGTGCGAGCAAACACGCGTCAACGGACTTTTCCGCAAACGGCAGATGTAAAGGGTCTGCTTTCACCTGTACCGGCGATCCGCCGAGAGAGACATTGACCTGATGCGAGATAGCGCAGCTTTCGGTATTGATTTCCGCGCTGAGATTGCCAATCTTAAGCAGGTGAAAGCCATACATTTTCGCGAGCCAGGGCTTTAGCTGTTGTTCTAACGCCTCGCGATAGTATTCACCCCAGGGCAATTCCGCCCAACGTTCCGGTGCTGCGACAGTCTGAGGTATCCTTGCCGGTTTCATCAACACACCCGCCACGCTATAAGAGGTAATGTATGAATCTTATCAGTATTCCTGCTTTTGAGGACAATTACATCTGGGTTTTGGTTGACGACGATCGTCGATGCGTCATTGTTGACCCCGGAGAATCCACCCCCGTTTTGCATGCCATCAAGGAAAATGGCTGGAAGCCTGAAGCCATTCTGTTGACCCACCATCATCACGATCATACTGGCGGTGTGCCCGATCTGCGCGCCCACTTTCCGCATCTTGTGGTTTATGGACCGGCAGAGACACAAGATAAGGGAACAACACAAGTAGTCGAAGAAGGCGAAAATATCCTCATACGCGAGTGGGAGTTTTCCGTATTTGCTACACCGGGTCACACTTTAGGACATCTGTGTTTCTACAGTAAACCTTATCTTTTTTGCGGCGACACGCTGTTCTCAGGGGGCTGCGGAAGATTGTTTGAAGGCACGCCTGAGCAAATGTACCAGTCTTTACAGAAGATTAATGCGCTGCCCGATGAGACGCTCATTTGTTGCGCCCATGAGTACACATTAGGGAATATGAAGTTTTCCGTGAGCCTCTTACCGGAGGATCGGGCGATTCAGGATTATTATCACAAAGTGAAGGAGTTACGTGCAAAAAACCAAAAAACACTCCCCGTAATTCTGAAAAATGAGCGCCAAATTAATTTATTTTTACGAACAGATCATATTGATTTAATTAACAAAATTAACCAAGAAACAAATTTGCAACAACCAGAACAGCGATTTGCATGGTTAAGGTCAAAGAAAGATAACTTCAGATAATTGCGGGTTGCCTTTTCAAAATTTCGCCGTTATCATCGCTCGTCTTTTAAGCAACTATTGACACACACATGAAGGCAAAAGCGATATTACTCGCCTCTGTCCTGCTTGTAGGTTGCCAGTCGCAGAACGGCAGCAACGTACAACAGCACGCACAGAGCCTTTCTGCAGCTGGTCAAGGGGAAGCAGGGAAGTTTACAAGTCAGGCGCGATGGTTGGACGATGGGACATCTTTCGCGCAGGAACAAGACTTGTGGGCCTCTATTGGCGACGAGCTAAAGATGGGAATTCCGGAAAATACCCGGATTCGCGAACAGAAACAGAAGTATTTAAGAAATAAGAGCTATCTCCACGATGTAACGTTACGGGCAGAGCCGTATATGTACTGGATAGCCGGGCAAGTTAAGAAACGTAACATGCCTATGGAGCTGGTACTCCTACCCATAGTGGAGAGCGCTTTTGACCCACACGCGACGTCTGGCGCCAATGCCGCAGGCATTTGGCAGATCATTCCGAGCACCGGGCGAAACTATGGTCTGAAACAGACCCGCAACTATGATGCGCGTCGCGATGTTGTCGCTTCAACGACAGCCGCTCTCGACATGATGCAACGTCTGAATAAGATGTTTGACGGCGACTGGCTGTTAACGGTCGCAGCGTACAATAGTGGCGAAGGTCGTGTACTGAAGGCAATGAAAGCGAATAAAGCACGGGGTAAATCCACCGATTTTTGGTCGCTCTCACTGCCACAGGAAACAAAGATTTACGTACCGAAAATGCTGGCATTGAGCGATATTCTCAAGAACAGCAAGCGTTACGGTGTACAACTGCCAACACCAGACGAAAGTCGTGCACTGGCGCGCGTTCGCCTCAGCAGTCCGGTTGATATTCAACAGGTCGCTGATATGACGGGTATGTCGGTAAGTAAATTGAAAACCTTTAATGCTGGCGTTAAAGGCTCAACTCTGGGGGCAAGTGGTCCGCAGTATGTAATGGTTCCGCAGAAACATGCCGAGCAGTTACGTGAGTCTTTGGCTTCTGGTGAAATCGCCGCCGTTCAGTCAACGCTGATCGCGGATGCATCATCAGTCAACAGCCGCAGCTATAAGGTTCGTTCAGGTGACACGCTTTCTGGCATTGCAACACGTCTTGGCGTGACGGCAAAAGATCTGCAGCAGTGGAATAATCTGCGCAGTTCAGGCCTGAAAGTTGGTCAAACGCTGACGGTGGGTGCAGGTAGCAGCGCACAGCGTCTCGCCAGCAACAGCGATAGCATTACCTATCGCGTGCGCAAGGGCGATTCACTGTCCAGTATCGCAAAACGACACGGCGTGAACATCAAAGATGTGATGCGCTGGAACAATGATACTGACAATCTGAAACCAGGCGACCAGCTGACGCTGTTTGTGAAGAACAACGCTACGCCAGACTCCTGATAACACGATCGAAAGATAAAAAGGCACCGATTCCCCTCGGTGCCTTTTTTGTTTATCCCGCTTTTTGCGCTTCAGCCATGATGGTATCGCTGGTAAAAGAGCCATCGTCCTGCAGTTCAAAGTACGCCTTCACCTCTGCAGACGCACTCTCCTGATACAGCCTGATTGCCTGGCTCAATGCTTCCGGGGTGCGCATACGCGCGATCCACGAGCTGAACTCCAGCGGTAAGCGGTCGGTAATCAACGCGCGCGCAATCAGCCCCGCGTCAGTGATAAATGAAAACCACTCACCGCTGGAGTAGTTTTGCACATGCGAGGTGTCGCGCAGCGCTTCCACCGTCTGCAGCCAGATATTGCGCACCGGATGCCCGGGCGACATCACATCCATCATGATGAAGATGCCACCCGGCTTCAGGACGCGTTTGACCTCACGTAATGCCTGGCCGACATCATGCCAGTGGTGCGCGGAATAACGGCTGATCGCCACCTCAAACGACGCGTCATCAAAAGGTAAGGATTCGGCATAGCCCTGGCGCGTATTAATGTTGTCCAGCCCTTTCGCTTTCGCCGCTTCAGCAACTACCTCCAGCATCTGGCTGGATAAATCATACGCGGTAACCTGCGCCACCTGCTGCGCAGCCGTAAAGCTGGCATGCCCGGCTCCACAGCCTAAATCCAGCACGTGCGCCTGCGGGAATGCCGCCAGGCGTTCACCGAGACGGACCAGGTCGCGGCCTGAAGCGTGTACGGCGCTGCTCAGATAGGCATTTGCCTGAGAACCAAACTGTTTTTCTACGTTGTCATGATGAGAGTGTGTTGTTGTCATCGTACTGTCCTTTGTGAGTTTAAAATAAAGGGCAGTACCCGCGCAGGCCTGCCCCACGGCAGACCTGACACACCATTATTTATCAGGTTTGCCGGGACTGAATTCAACTAGTAGAGGATTGTGATCAGAGGCGCGCGTCACCAGAACAGAAGCGTCGTGCACGCTCAAACCACGATAGAAGACAAAATCGAGAGGACGACCAAAGGCTTTTTTGCGCTGGTCATCGTTAAAACGAACTTCACGCAGGGACATTTCGCGCGCAAAGCGGTACAGCGCATTCATGCGCGGACGGCTCCAGGCATTGAAATCGCCGGCCATAATGATGGGCCCGCTGTGATGCGCAATCTGATCGCCAATGGGAAGTAATTGCTTACTATACACATCCACACCCAGGCTGAAATTTACCGCGTGGATATTCACGACCATCAGCATCCGGGTATCCGGCAGCGGGTAGACCGTCACCAGCGCCGATTTCGCCAGGCGCAGGATAGGCTCGCGTTCGCGCAGCGGACAGCAATAGACGGGATGTGCTGCCGAAAGCGTCATCACGCCTGAAGGATGTTGAGGCAGAACAAATGCAGGCACCTGGTCGGCGGCAAGGTAGTTGGTGGTCGCAAACCGCACCAGTTCAGGAGTGGTTTGCGCCTCCTGGAGCAGAACCAGGTGGGCATCTTTTCCAAAGTTCTTGAGTACCGATAACCACTCTGCACGCTGCTGCTTAAAGATATTCCACACCAGCACGCGAATTTTTTCATCGCTGCTTAACGGAGTGCCGGCGGGTAATGCCTGGCTTATGCTCGCAAACGACCCCGGAGGCAAGATCCTCTCCGCGGGCATTCCGGCAACATAACGCATGGCATAGGTATTTTTTCGCACTTTTGGAAACAGCCTCTGTAACATGAACCAGCCCGGAAAACGGACTGGTTCTAATGTTATAGGGACTTTAGGTCACACTTTCAACGCAATTTCTGAGAAACCGCTTTCCAGTTTTGTAAGCAAGCGCTTACTGATGTTATCCCAGCGCTACGCGAGCAGGTTTATCCAGTCGTCCACTCAGGCCAATCAGCAGGAAGGCCACCAGGACAATCACCGCACCAATCCACGGTGTCTGGGTTAATCCAACATGCGCTACGGTTTGCCCGCCTATGATGGAACCCAGCGCGATGCCAATATTAAATGCGGCAATGTTCAGACCCGATGCCACATCCACCGCATTTGGCGTATAGAGCTCGGCTTTCTGGACAACATAAACCTGAAGTCCGGGAACATTACCAAAGGCAAAGATCCCCATGACCAGTACCGTGGCCAGCGCGGCGTAGTGCATCGAAGCCGTGAACTGGAAAATCATCAGCAGAACAACCAGGGCGGCGAAGATGAACTTCAGCGCCGGTACCGCACCGTGCTTATCAGCAAGCTTGCCGCCCCAGATATTGCCAATGGCAACGGAAATACCATATCCCAGCAAAATCCAGCTCACGGCGTTGGGTGAGAAACCTGCCAGGTCCTGCATCATCGGTGCCAGGAAAGTGAAGGCGGTGAATACCCCACCATAGCCCAGGGCCGTAACCGCGTAGATGATCAGCAAACGCGGATGCGTGAGCACCTTCAGCTGATCGCGCAGGCTGGCGCTCGCCCGGCCAGGAATATTTGACGGTACCAGCAGCAGGCTGGTCACCAGGGCGATGACACCCAGTAAGGAGACGGCCAGGAAAGTTTCACGCCAGCCGAAGTGCTGTCCGATAAACGTGCCCAACGGTACGCCCGTGACAAGTGCAACGGTCAACCCACCAAACATGATCGCAATGGCTGAAGCCGCTTTCTCTTTGGGTACCAGGCTGGTTGCAATGGTGGAGCCAATCGAGAAGAACACACCGTGTGCAAGGCCGGTCAACAGACGGGCAATCACCAGAGTGGTGTAGTCCGGCGCCTTCCAGGCCAGAATGTTGCCGGCAGTGAACAGCACCATCAGCGCGACTAACAGCTGCTTACGTGGGAAGCGCCCGGTCAGCGCCGTCAGGACCGGGGCACCAACGGCGACGCCCAGGGCGTAGATAGATACCAGCAGCCCAGCTGAGGGCAGCGAGATCGCAAGCTGGTTAGCAATGGTAGGAACCAGTCCTACGATAACAAATTCGGTCGTGCCAATTGCAAAGGCACTGATCGTCAGGGCAAGTAGCGCCAGTGGCATAAAATACTCCGTATCATCAGGATTAAGATGACAGGCAGTATGCGCCAGTGCTTAAATAACAAAAATGGTCAAAATATCAATTGAATTTTGCAGGTGGTGCAACAATGAAAGCAACGTCTGAAGAGCTGACAATCTTTGTCGCCGTCGTCGAAAGCGGCAGTTTTAGCCGGGCCGCCGAACAGCTGGGGCAGGCCAACTCCGCCATTAGCCGCTCGGTAAAAAAACTGGAGATGAAGCTGGGGGTAAGTCTGCTCAACCGAACGACGCGGCAGCTGAGCCTGACGGAAGAAGGAGAGCGTTATTTCCGCCGCGTGCAGTCGGTACTGCAGGAGATGGCCGCAGCGGAGACGGAGATTATGGAGACCCGCAGCACCCCGCGTGGGTTGCTGCGCATTGATGCGGCCACGCCGGTTGTGCTTCACTTTCTGATGCCGTTGATCAAGCCTTTCCGCGAACGTTATCCGGAGATGACGCTCTCTCTGGTCTCCTCAGAGACGTTTATCAACCTCATCGAGCGAAAAGTGGATGTGGCCATCCGCGCGGGAACCCTGACAGACTCAAGCCTGCGTGCCCGCCCTCTGTTTGCCAGCTACCGCAAAATTATCGCATCACCAGACTATATTGCCGAACATGGCAAACCGGAGACGGTTGAAGAATTGAAGCAGCACCTGTGCCTGGGCTTTACGGAGCCTGTGTCGCTGAACACCTGGCCTGTCGCCTGTCATGATGGCCAGCTGCATGAAATTACTTGCGGGTTATCGTCGAACAGCGGGGAAACGCTAAAACAGCTGTGCCTCACCGGGAATGGCATCGCCTGTTTGTCGGATTACATGATTGATAAAGAAATTGCGCGCGGTGAGCTCGTGGAGATAATGGCCGATAAGCGTCTACCGGTAGAGATGCCTTTTAGCGCAGTGTATTACAGTGACAGAGCGGTAAGCACGCGCATCAGGGCCTTTATTGACTTCCTGAGCGAGCATATAAAAACAGCTCCCGAAGGAGCTGTGTGAGGGTTTAGAGTACAGAGGGGGGTTAATATCAATCCCAGTCAGGCGCTAAGCCTTCCGGGCTAACCAGACGATCGTTGCACTCCAGGGCTGCGATCGCTTTTTTATCGTCAGCATCCAGCTGAAGATCCGTTGCTAACAGGTTGCTGGCCAGGTTTTCACGTTTAGTGGAAGATGGGATCACGGCATAACCTTCACCCATCGCCCATGCCAGAATGACCTGCGCGGCAGTCGCATTGTGTTTCTCAGCGATACGCGTAATCACTTCATCTTTCAGCGCTTTACCATAGGCCAGCGTCATGTATGAGGTGATGTGGATACCGTGCTGTTTTGCCCAATCCACGACTTTGCGGTTCTGCAGGTAAGGAGACAGTTCAATCTGGTTGGTCGCAATATTTTCTGCACCTACAGCGGCAATGGCTTTTTCCATCAGCGGAATGGTGAAGTTGGAGATACCAATTTCACGGGTCAAGCCCTGAGCTTTTGCTTCCAGAAGGGCCTGCATGAATTCTTCCACAGAAACGGCATCGTTCGGTGATGGCCAGTGAATCAGCGTCAGATCCACATAGTCGGTGCGCAATTTCTTCAGGCTCTCTTTCAGGCTCGGGATCAGCTTGTCTTTGCTGAGGTTTTCAATCCAGATCTTTGTAGTGATGAACAGCTCATTACGCGGCACACCGCTCTCTTGGAGAGCTTGTCCAACGGCAGCTTCATTTTCATAGATCTGTGCCGTATCAACTGCGCGATAGCCCAGTTCAAGTGCGGTTTTAACCGATGCGATCACAACGTCGTCTTTCAGGCGGAATGTGCCCAGACCAAATGCAGGGAGAGTCATATAATCCTCGTTATTCATAATGTTTGTTAACTGAGGAGAATTATCGCTGCAGCGGTTATGAAGAAAAAGATCGTAAAACGCAGAGGATTTTTGCTGATTTAGCAATAATGAGGCAACAGATAAGAAAAAAGCCCTGAGCGTTAACTCAGGGCTTTTAATAAGTGGCGGAACGGACGGGACTCGAACCCGCGACCCCCTGCGTGACAGGCAGGTATTCTAACCGACTGAACTACCGCTCCACCGAAGACTGCTTGTAACCACCGGATTTATGCACCGGCTTACTACTTAATTTGATGCCTGGCAGTTCCCTACTCTCACATGGGGAGACCCCACACTACCATCGGCGCTACGGCGTTTCACTTCTGAGTTCGGCATGGGGTCAGGTGGGACCACCGCGCTAAAGCCGCCAGGCAAATTCTGTTAAATCTGTATCAGGCTGAAAATATCGTGTCTCATCCGCCAAAACACCTTCGGCGTTGTAAGGTTAAGCCTCACGGTTCATTAGTATCGGTTAGCTCAACGCATCGCTGCGCTTACACACCCGACCTATCAACGTCGTAGTCTTCAACGTTCCTTCAGGACTCTCAAGGAGTCAGGGAGAACTCATCTCGGGGCAAGTTTCGTGCTTAGATGCTTTCAGCACTTATCTTTTCCGCATTTAGCTACCGGGCAGTGCCATTGGCATGACAACCCGAACACCAGTGATGCGTCCACTCCGGTCCTCTCGTACTAGGAGCAGCCCCCCTCAATTCTCCAGCGCCCACGGCAGATAGGGACCGAACTGTCTCACGACGTTCTAAACCCAGCTCGCGTACCACTTTAAATGGCGAACAGCCATACCCTTGGGACCTACTTCAGCCCCAGGATGTGATGAGCCGACATCGAGGTGCCAAACACCGCCGTCGATATGAACTCTTGGGCGGTATCAGCCTGTTATCCCCGGAGTACCTTTTATCCGTTGAGCGATGGCCCTTCCATTCAGAACCACCGGATCACTATGACCTGCTTTCGCACCTGCTCGAGCCGTCACTCTCGCAGTCAAGCTAGCTTATGCCATTGCACTAACCTCCTGATGTCCGACCAGGATTAGCTAACCTTCGTGCTCCTCCGTTACTCTTTGGGAGGAGACCGCCCCAGTCAAACTACCCACCAGACACTGTCCGCAACCCGGATCACGGGTCTACGTTAGAACACCAGCCATTAAAGGGTGGTATTTCAAGGGCGGCTCCACGCAGACTGGCGTCCACGCTTCAAAGCCTCCCACCTATCCTACACATCAAGGACCAGTGTTCAGTGTCAAGCTATAGTAAAGGTTCACGGGGTCTTTCCGTCTTGCCGCGGGTACACTGCATCTTCACAGCGAGTTCAATTTCACTGAGTCTCGGGTGGAGACAGCCTGGCCATCATTACGCCATTCGTGCAGGTCGGAACTTACCCGACAAGGAATTTCGCTACCTTAGGACCGTTATAGTTACGGCCGCCGTTTACCGGGGCTTCGATCAAGAGCTTCGCGTTGCCGCTAACCCCATCAATTAACCTTCCGGCACCGGGCAGGCGTCACACCGTATACGTCCACTTTCGTGTTTGCACAGTGCTGTGTTTTTAATAAACAGTTGCAGCCAGCTGGTATCTTCGACTGATTTCAGCTCCACCCGCAGGGGCTTCACCTACATATCAGCGTGCCTTCTCCCGAAGTTACGGCACCATTTTGCCTAGTTCCTTCACCCGAGTTCTCTCAAGCGCCTTGGTATTCTCTACCTGACCACCTGTGTCGGTTTGGGGTACGATTTGATGTTACCTGATGCTTAGAGGCTTTTCCTGGAAGCAGGGCATTTGTTACTTCAGCACCGTAGTGCCTCGTCATCACACCTCAGCGTTAAAAAGGTACCGGATTTACCTGGAACCTCCGCCTACATGCTTAAACCGGGACAACCGTCGCCCGGCTAACATAGCCTTCTCCGTCCCCCCTTCGCAGTAACACCAAGTACAGGAATATTAACCTGTTTCCCATCGACTACGCCTTTCGGCCTCGCCTTAGGGGTCGACTCACCCTGCCCCGATTAACGTTGGACAGGAACCCTTGGTCTTCCGGCGAGCGGGCTTTTCACCCGCTTTATCGTTACTTATGTCAGCATTCGCACTTCTGATACCTCCAGCATGCCTCACAGCACACCTTCAACGGCTTACAGAACGCTCCCCTACCCAACAACACATAGTGTCGCTGCCGCAGCTTCGGTGCATGGTTTAGCCCCGTTACATCTTCCGCGCAGGCCGACTCGACCAGTGAGCTATTACGCTTTCTTTAAATGATGGCTGCTTCTAAGCCAACATCCTGGCTGTCTGTGCCTTCCCACATCGTTTCCCACTTAACCATGACTTTGGGACCTTAGCTGGCGGTCTGGGTTGTTTCCCTCTTCACGACGGACGTTAGCACCCGCCGTGTGTCTCCCGTGATAACATTCTTCGGTATTCGTAGTTTGCATCGGGTTGGTAAGCCGGGATGGCCCCCTAGCCGAAACAGTGCTCTACCCCCGAAGATGAGTTCACGAGGCGCTACCTAAATAGCTTTCGGGGAGAACCAGCTATCTCCCGGTTTGATTGGCCTTTCACCCCCAGCCACAAGTCATCCGCTAATTTTTCAACATTAGTCGGTTCGGTCCTCCAGTTAGTGTTACCCAACCTTCAACCTGCCCATGGCTAGATCACCGGGTTTCGGGTCTATACCCTGCAACTTAACGCCCAGTTAAGACTCGGTTTCCCTTCGGCTCCCCTATACGGTTAACCTTGCTACAGAATATAAGTCGCTGACCCATTATACAAAAGGTACGCAGTCACACCACGAAGGTGCTCCCACTGCTTGTACGTACACGGTTTCAGGTTCTTTTTCACTCCCCTCGCCGGGGTTCTTTTCGCCTTTCCCTCACGGTACTGGTTCACTATCGGTCAGTCAGGAGTATTTAGCCTTGGAGGATGGTCCCCCCATATTCAGACAGGATACCACGTGTCCCGCCCTACTCTTCGAGTTCACAGCCTGTGTGCTTTCGTGTACGGGGCTGTCACCCTGTATCGCCGGACTTTCCAGACCGTTCCACTAACACACAAGCTGATTCAGACTCTGGGCTGCTCCCCGTTCGCTCGCCGCTACTGGGGGAATCTCGGTTGATTTCTTTTCCTCGGGGTACTTAGATGTTTCAGTTCCCCCGGTTCGCCTCGTTAACCTATGTATTCAGTTAACGATAGTGCAACGAATTGCACTGGGTTTCCCCATTCGGACATCGCCGGGTCAAAGGTTCATATCACCTCGCCGGCGCTTTTCGCAGATTAGCACGTCCTTCATCGCCTCTGACTGCCAGGGCATCCACCGTGTACGCTTAGTCGCTTAACCTCACAACCCGAAGATGTTTCTTTCGATTCATCATCAAATTGCGAAAATTTGAGAGACTCGAACACACCATTAAAGATGTGTCGTTTCAATTTTCAGCTTGATCCAGATTTTTAAAGAGCAAAACTTCGCAGTGCACCTTTTCAGGTTCACTCTGAAGTTTTCTTGTGTTCGCAGTAAAAGATGGTGGAGCTATGCGGGATCGAACCGCAGACCTCCTGCGTGCAAAGCAGGCGCTCTCCCAGCTGAGCTATAGCCCCATCGTTTTGCAATCTCTGTACCGCTCATCCTTTAAAAGGAGTTTGGTAGGCCTGAGTGGACTTGAACCACCGACCTCACCCTTATCAGGGGTGCGCTCTAACCACCTGAGCTACAAGCCTGCAGAGATTTTTACTGCTGTTTTTCATCAGACAATCTGTGTGAGCACTACAAAGGCAGGTTCTTTAAGGTAAGGAGGTGATCCAACCGCAGGTTCCCCTACGGTTACCTTGTTACGACTTCACCCCAGTCATGAATCACAAAGTGGTAAGCGCCCTCCCGAAGGTTAAGCTACCTACTTCTTTTGCAACCCACTCCCATGGTGTGACGGGCGGTGTGTACAAGGCCCGGGAACGTATTCACCGTAGCATTCTGATCTACGATTACTAGCGATTCCGACTTCATGGAGTCGAGTTGCAGACTCCAATCCGGACTACGACGCACTTTATGAGGTCCGCTTGCTCTCGCGAGGTCGCTTCTCTTTGTATGCGCCATTGTAGCACGTGTGTAGCCCTACTCGTAAGGGCCATGATGACTTGACGTCATCCCCACCTTCCTCCAGTTTATCACTGGCAGTCTCCTTTGAGTTCCCGGCCGGACCGCTGGCAACAAAGGATAAGGGTTGCGCTCGTTGCGGGACTTAACCCAACATTTCACAACACGAGCTGACGACAGCCATGCAGCACCTGTCTCAGAGTTCCCGAAGGCACCAATCCATCTCTGGAAAGTTCTCTGGATGTCAAGAGTAGGTAAGGTTCTTCGCGTTGCATCGAATTAAACCACATGCTCCACCGCTTGTGCGGGCCCCCGTCAATTCATTTGAGTTTTAACCTTGCGGCCGTACTCCCCAGGCGGTCGACTTAACGCGTTAGCTCCGGAAGCCACGCCTCAAGGGCACAACCTCCAAGTCGACATCGTTTACGGCGTGGACTACCAGGGTATCTAATCCTGTTTGCTCCCCACGCTTTCGCACCTGAGCGTCAGTCTTTGTCCAGGGGGCCGCCTTCGCCACCGGTATTCCTCCAGATCTCTACGCATTTCACCGCTACACCTGGAATTCTACCCCCCTCTACAAGACTCTAGCCTGCCAGTTTCGAATGCAGTTCCCAGGTTGAGCCCGGGGATTTCACATCCGACTTGACAGACCGCCTGCGTGCGCTTTACGCCCAGTAATTCCGATTAACGCTTGCACCCTCCGTATTACCGCGGCTGCTGGCACGGAGTTAGCCGGTGCTTCTTCTGCGGGTAACGTCAATCGACAAGGTTATTAACCTTATCGCCTTCCTCCCCGCTGAAAGTACTTTACAACCCGAAGGCCTTCTTCATACACGCGGCATGGCTGCATCAGGCTTGCGCCCATTGTGCAATATTCCCCACTGCTGCCTCCCGTAGGAGTCTGGACCGTGTCTCAGTTCCAGTGTGGCTGGTCATCCTCTCAGACCAGCTAGGGATCGTCGCCTAGGTGAGCCGTTACCCCACCTACTAGCTAATCCCATCTGGGCACATCTGATGGCAAGAGGCCCGAAGGTCCCCCTCTTTGGTCTTGCGACGTTATGCGGTATTAGCTACCGTTTCCAGTAGTTATCCCCCTCCATCAGGCAGTTTCCCAGACATTACTCACCCGTCCGCCGCTCGTCACCCAGGAGCAAGCTCCCTGTGTTACCGCTCGACTTGCATGTGTTAGGCCTGCCGCCAGCGTTCAATCTGAGCCATGATCAAACTCTTCAATTTAAGTTTGATGCTCGTGAATTAAACTTCGTAATGAATTACGTATGTTCACTCAGAGACTTGGTATTCATTTATTGTCCGAAGACATTAAGAATCCATGTCACTTTGAGTGCCCACACAGATTGTCTGATAAATTGTTAAAGAGCAGTTGCAACGCGGCTTTCAGCTCACCGTTGCGAGGTGGCGTATATTACGCCTTCCTCTTTCAGAGTCAACCCGTTATTTCAGGATTTTTTCTCTTCAACCGAACAGCTTGTTATGTGAAGTGATTCACATCCGCCGTGTCGATGGAGGCGCATTATAGGGAGCCGCTGAGGAATGACAAGCGGAAAAATGCATTTTTATTTCAACCGCTCACCTTTTCGCCAAAAAGGCTATTTTTGGTGCTTTTTAATCTCTTTTGGCAGTTCGGCCAGACTATTAATCACCCAATCCGCTGCATTTTCTGCTTCCGGCGTCACTGGCTTGCCGGTACGAACTAATATTTTAGTTCCTACACCCGCTGCCGCTGCTGCCTGCATATCTTCCAGTTTATCGCCCACCATATAAGAGGCAGCCATATCAATATGCAGGAACTCCTGCGCTGAGATGAACATCCCCGGATGCGGCTTACGGCAATCACAGGTCTGACGATACTCTTCTACTGTTCCCTGTGGGTGGTGCGGACAATAATAGATACCATCGAGATCCACACCGCGGTCGGCCAGCGACCAGTCCATCCATTCCGTCAGCGTTTCGAACTGCGCTTCGGTGAATTTACCGCGTGCAATACCGGACTGGTTCGTCACAACCACCAGCGCATACCCCATCTCTTTCAGCTGGCGCATGGCATCTATTGCGCCTTCGATAAACTCGAACTCATCAATCTCATGGACATAACCGTGATCCACATTAATAGTGCCGTCACGATCGAGAAAAATTGCGGGTACTGATTTTGCCACCGGTTTGCTCCTGAAAAAGGCATGTTCGACTAGTATCTCATGAATCGCAGCGCAATAAAGTGCTCATCGTACAGAGTTGGATTGATTTAGACGTCTGGATGCCTTAACATCCGTTTTGTTTACGGTCATCACCCGTATCTGGCAGAAGAAAATGCCACGGCTAACTTACATACGATAAAAATAATCTAATGATTAAACTTTCCAATATCACCAAAGTGTTCCAGCAGGGGAACCGAACCATTCAGGCGCTGAACAACGTCAGCCTGCATGTACCTGCTGGTCAAATTTATGGCGTCATTGGCGCATCGGGTGCAGGTAAAAGCACGCTGATCCGTTGTGTTAACCTGCTTGAGCGCCCAACCCAGGGCAGCGTAGAAGTTGGCGGACAAGAACTTACCGCCCTTTCAGAGAAAGAACTCACCAAAGCGCGTCGTCAGATTGGCATGATCTTCCAGCACTTTAACCTGCTGGCATCCCGCACCGTGTTCGGCAACGTTGCCCTGCCGCTTGAGCTGGATAACACGCCGAAAGAAGAAGTGAAGCGTCGCGTTACCGAACTGCTCGACCTGGTTGGTCTGGGCGACAAGCATGATAGCTACCCGGCAAATCTGTCCGGTGGGCAAAAACAGCGTGTGGCCATTGCCCGCGCGCTGGCAAGCAATCCTAAGGTACTGCTGTGCGATGAAGCCACCAGCGCGTTAGACCCGGCCACCACGCGTTCTATTCTGGAACTGCTGAAAGACATTAACCGTCGTCTGGGCCTGACGATCCTCCTTATTACGCACGAGATGGATGTGGTGAAACGCATCTGCGACTGCGTGGCGGTCATCAGCAACGGTGAACTGATTGAGCAGGACACGGTAAGTGAAGTGTTCTCGCATCCGAAAACCCCACTGGCGCAGCAGTTCATTCAGTCCACGCTGCATCTGGACATTCCGGAAGATTATCTGGAACGTCTGAAAACCGAACCAACGGCAGACAGCGTCCCGATGCTGCGCATGGAGTTTACCGGTCAGTCCGTTGATGCTCCCCTGCTTTCCGAGACCGCGCGCCGCTTTAACGTAAACAACAACATCATCAGCGCGCAGATGGATTACGCCGGCGGCGTGAAGTTCGGCATCATGCTGACGGAAATGCACGGCACACAAGAAGAAACCCAGGCAGCCATTGCCTGGCTGCAAGAACATCACGTAAAAGTAGAGGTACTGGGTTATGTCTGAGCCGATGATGTGGCTGCTGGTTCGCGGCGTTTGGGAAACGCTGGCAATGACCTTTGTCTCTGGTTTCTTTGGTTTTGTGATTGGCCTGCCGGTCGGCGTCTTGCTGTACGTGACGCGTCCGGGTCAAATCATTGAGAACGCGAAGCTGTACCGTACGCTTTCTGCGCTGGTGAATATCTTCCGTTCTATCCCGTTCATTATTCTGCTGGTGTGGATGATTCCTTTTACCCGCGTCATCGTCGGAACGTCAATTGGACTGCAGGCGGCTATCGTTCCGCTGACCGTAGGCGCCGCGCCGTTTATCGCCCGTATGGTGGAAAATGCCCTGCTGGAAATCCCGACAGGTCTGATTGAAGCCTCCCGCGCAATGGGCGCAACGCCGATGCAGATCGTGCGTAAAGTTCTGCTGCCTGAAGCACTGCCGGGCCTTGTGAACGCGGCAACCATTACGCTTATCACCCTGGTGGGATATTCCGCGATGGGCGGTGCCGTTGGTGCCGGCGGTTTAGGTCAGATTGGTTACCAGTACGGCTATATTGGATATAACGCTACCGTGATGAATACCGTTCTGGTATTGCTGGTTGTTCTGGTTTACTTAATCCAGTTCTCTGGCGATCGCATCGTCCGGGCTGTTACTCACAAATAACGTTACACACAACACAAACTCTACGAGTTAAGGATAAAACATGGCGTTTAAATTAAAGACCTTTGCAGCAGTAGGCGCGCTGATCGGCTCTCTGGCACTGGTGGGTTGCGGTCAGGACGAAAAAGATCCAAACCACATTAAAGTGGGCGTTATCGTGGGTGCAGAACAACAGGTTGCTGAAGTCGCTCAGAAAGTGGCAAAAGAGAAGTATGGCCTGGACGTTGAGCTGGTGACCTTCAACGATTACGTTCTGCCGAACGAAGCACTGAGCAAAGGCGATATCGACGCTAACGCTTTCCAGCATAAACCTTACCTGGATCAGCAGATCAAAGATCGCGGCTATAAGCTGGTTGGCGTGGGTAACACCTTCGTTTATCCGATTGCCGGTTACTCTAAGAAAATTAAATCACTGGGCGAGCTGCAGCCGGGCTCTCAGGTTGCCGTGCCTAACGACCCAACCAACCTCGGTCGTTCCCTGCTGCTGCTGCAGAAAGTGGGTCTGATCAAACTGAAAGACGGTGTTGGCCTGCTGCCAACCGTTCTGGACGTCACCGAGAACCCGAAAAATCTGAAAATTGTTGAACTGGAAGCACCACAGCTACCGCGTTCCCTGGACGATGCACAGATTGCCCTGGCCGTTATCAACACCACTTACGCCAGCCAAATTGGCCTGACGCCAGCCAAAGATGGTATCTTCGTTGAAGATAAAGACTCCCCGTACGTTAACCTGATCGTGACTCGCGAAGACAACAAAGACGCGGAAAACGTGAAGAAATTCGTGCAGGCCTACCAGTCTGACGAAGTTTACCAGGAAGCCAACAAAGTGTTTAACGGCGGCGCTGTTAAAGGCTGGTAATCTCACCTCAGTGTAATATCATCAAGACGGGCTTATGCCCGTCTTGTCATTTGTGCAGTCAACTGATTCAATATCTGACGTTTTGATTATCCATTGAGGAAATATTATGCGTGCTTTACCGATCTGTCTTTTAGCACTCATGCTGAGCGGCTGTTCTATGCTAAGCAGATCTCCCGTTGAACCTGTTCAAAGCACGGCAACCCCGCCAAAAACAGAGCCTGCAAAACCGAAAGTGGTGCGCTCTGCGCCGGTTCGCATTATCACGAAAGCGGACGAACTCGTCGGCAAACCGTTCCGTGAACTGGGCGAAGTGAGTGGCGATTCCTGTCAGGCGACCAATCAGGACTCACCACCCAATATCCCGACAGCGCGTAAACGTATGCAGATTAATGCCGCAAAAATGAAAGCCAACGCGGTCCTGCTGCACAGCTGCGAAGTCACCAGCGGCACGCCAGGCTGCTACCGTCAGGCGGTTTGCATCGGTTCGGCGCTGAACATTACGGCGAAATGAGTGCATTTCAGTTCGAGCAGATAGGCGTTATCCACTCTCCTTATAAAGAGAAGTTCGCCGTACCTCGCCAGCCTGGTCTTGTCACCAGCGGCAGCGGTGAGCTTCACCTGATAGCGCCTTACAATCAGACCGATGCAGTACGCGGGCTCGAGGCTTTCAGCCATTTGTGGGTAGTGTTCGTGTTTCACCAGACGATGGAAGGCGGCTGGCGTCCTACCGTACGTCCTCCTCGTCTTGGCGGAAATGCCAGAATGGGCGTGTTTGCGACTCGCTCCACCTTCCGTCCAAACCCGATTGGAATGTCGCTGGTTGAGCTGAAAGGGATACGTTGCCAGAAAGATCGGGTGATACTGGAGTTAGGTAGCCTGGACCTGGTCGACGGCACGCCGGTTATCGACATCAAACCCTATTTGCCCTTCGCCGAAGCACTCCCGGACGCGCGCGCCAGTTACGCTCAGGACGCACCGCAGGCGGACATGCCTGTCTATTTTACGCCTGAGATTGCCTCGCAGCTCAGCCTGCTCGAGAAACGCTACCCTCGTTTGCGGAACTTCATCACCGAAGTTCTGGCGCAGGACCCCCGTCCGGCCTACCGTAAAGAAGAGGAAGCAGGAAAAACATACGCCGTCTGGCTGCTCGATTTTAACGTTCGCTGGCGCGTCACTGGGGCAGGTTTTGAAGTGTTTGCCCTTGAACCCAGGTAATTTTGTTCTCCTCTCTTTTGGCATCTTTGCCACACTGGTAAACTAAACCACTTTTTTTGTGTCAGGCTGGTGTTTCAGCCTGTTCCAATCGTCGAAATGGAACCGTAACAACATGCGTACTAGCCAATATTTGCTCTCCACTCTGAAGGAGACGCCTGCCGACGCCGAAGTGATCAGCCATCAGCTGATGCTGCGCGCCGGGATGATCCGCAAGCTGGCCTCCGGGTTATACACCTGGCTGCCGACCGGCGTGCGCGTCCTGAAAAAAGTCGAAAACATCGTGCGTGAAGAGATGAACAACGCCGGTGCTATCGAGGTGTCCATGCCTGTGGTCCAGCCCGCTGACCTGTGGCAGGAGAGTGGCCGCTGGGAGCAATATGGTCCTGAACTGCTACGCTTCGTCGATCGCGGCGAGCGTCCGTTCGTTCTCGGCCCAACGCATGAAGAAGTCATTACCGACCTGATTCGTAATGAGCTGAGTTCTTACAAACAGCTGCCGCTGAACTTCTTCCAGATCCAGACCAAGTTCCGTGACGAAGTGCGCCCGCGTTTCGGCGTCATGCGCTCTCGCGAATTCCTGATGAAAGATGCTTACTCTTTCCATACCTCTCAGGAATCCCTGCAAGAGACCTACGACAAAATGTACGAGGCATACAGCAAAATCTTCTCCCGCATGGGTCTGGATTTCCGTGCTGTGCAGGCTGATACCGGCTCCATCGGCGGTAGCGCGTCCCATGAATTCCAGGTGCTGGCACAGAGCGGCGAAGACGATGTGATCTTCTCTGACTCCTCTGACTACGCGGCTAACATCGAATTTGCAGAAGCGCTGGCGCCAAAAGAACCCCGCGGCGCGGCAACGCAAGAGATGACGCTGGTTGATACGCCAAACGCGAAAACCATCGCCGAGCTGGTTGAGCAGTTCAACCTGCCTGTCGAAAAAACCGTTAAAACGCTGCTAGTGAAATCTACCGAAGGTAGCGCTTACCCGCTGGTTGCCCTGCTGGTGCGTGGCGATCACGAGCTGAACGAAGTGAAAGCAGAAAAGCTGCCGCAGGTCGCCAGCCCGCTGACGTTCGCAACGGAAGCGGAAATCCGCGCCGTGGTAAATGCAGGCCCAGGCTCGCTGGGTCCGGTGAACATGCCGGTTCCTGTTGTCATTGACCGCACGGTTGCCGCAATGAGCGACTTCTCCGCCGGTGCAAACATCGACGGTAAACATTACTTCGGCATTAACTGGGATCGCGACGTAGCGACTCCTGAGGTGGCAGACATCCGTAACGTGGTCGCAGGCGATCCAAGCCCGGACGGCCAGGGTACCCTGATGATTAAGCGCGGTATCGAAGTGGGTCACATCTTCCAGCTGGGTGATAAATACTCTCGCGCGCTGAACGCCGCAGTTCAGGGTGAAGATGGCCGTAACCAAATCCTGACCATGGGTTGCTACGGTATCGGGGTGACGCGCGTGGTGGCTGCAGCAATTGAGCAAAACTACGACGAACGCGGCATCGTCTGGCCGGACAATATCGCGCCGTTCCAGGTTGCGATCCTGCCAATGAACATGCACAAGTCTTACCGCGTCCAGGAGCTGGCCGAGAAGCTGTATGCCGAGCTGCGCGCGCAGGGTATCGAAGTGCTGATGGACGATCGTAAAGAGCGTCCGGGCGTGATGTTTGCCGATATGGAACTGATCGGTATCCCACACACCGTCGTTATCGGCGACCGCAACCTCGATAGCGATGAGATTGAATACAAATACCGTCGCAGCGGCGAAAAACAGATGATCAAGACCGGCGACATTCTTGATTACCTGCTGAAAGCCATCAAAGGCTAAACAAAAAACCCCGCTCAGGCGGGGTTTTTTAATGGGTAATTGTCAGCTTATTTACTGTTACAGTCTTTGCCCGCAACGAATTTCGCGTCTTTATCTGCCACCAGCGTTTTCACCATCTCTCCGCTATCCGGGTTTGGCTCCAGCGTAAAGTGACCGTCAACCGTCAGCAATACCGGCTTGCTGTTATTGCCGCGCGCAACCGCGTAATCACGCTCCAGCTGCGCATTGTTTGCTACGCTGACTTTCCTGCCGGTTGCGCAGTCGGTAAAGATCGCCGCGTCGGCCATATAGAAATACATCCCCCGCATTGCCATTGGCGTGGCAGGTAGAGCCGCTTTTACCGGCGCAAGCGTGTAGTTGAACTGGGATTCAATCGGGTTGCCTTCGCGGTCAAGCATCTCCATCCCCTCGCCTTTGGCGCGGAAAAAGGTTTTCTCACCGGCGGTATCCGTCAGAACCAGCTTCTCAGCCGTACGCGCCCATGTCCCGTAAGTCGCAAATGACGAGGGCTCTTTAGCGCCCTGATAGCGCTGATTCATAACCCAAGTTCCGTCTTTTTGCAGGAACAGCGACGTTTCAATGCCTTCACAGTCTGCGCAAGGCAATACGCCGCGCCAGCTCTGCTGCATTGGCTTTAACTCTTCATTCTGCGCGGGCTGCATAACCTGCGTCTCAGAACGGTTGTTACACCCGAAAAGCGCAAACAGCGTACTCACTGCCAGCGCTGATAATAATGCTTTTTTCACAATGAATTCCTTATGAAAATTGTGTTCCCTTTCGTCACTCTGTCGGGCGACGAACTTTACCGCGTAGTGCTTTCACTGTGGATTTTTGGGCCTTCGAGGACAGCCGACGCTCTTTCGATGCGCGGGTTGGCCGCGTTGCCCGGCGGCTTTTTTGTACTGCCGTTAACTCTTTGATGACCGCCACCAGCCTGGCTATCGCCGCTTCCCGGTTTAACTCCTGGCTGCGGTATTCCTGAGCTTTGATCACAATCACGCCATCGCTGGTGATAAGGTGATGACTGGCGGCGAGCAGGCTTTCTTTATAATACTCTGGCAGGCTTGAGGCCCGAATGTCAAAACGCAAATGGATAGCCGTGGAAGCCTTGTTGACGTGCTGTCCGCCTGCCCCCTGAGCCCGAATGGCAGTGATCTCCAGCTCATTGTCAGGAATGCTGACGTTTCGGGACAAGACGATCATGACGCGGGCTGCCACGCCGTCAAATGAATTTCCAGATTATTCTGAGAATCAGAGAGCCAGATTGCGCCGTCCTGAATCGTCGCCTGCAACACCATGGTCCGGCCGGCAAATTCGCTCAGCTGCGCCAGCTGCTCATCATCCAGATACCAGACCGTGAGATTTTTAAACTGTCCGCACTTGCTCTTGCTTTGCTGCCACCAGATCTCCGCAGCGCGCTGATTATATGCGAATAAGGCCACTTCAGCGGACTGGGTGCAGGCCTTCTTAATCCTGCGCTCGTCCGGCAGACCGAGTTCAATCCACAAATCGATACCCAGATGATCGTTGCGCAGCCAGGCTTCAGGCTCGTCTTCTGCGCTTAACCCACGGGTAAACTGCAGACGCTCGTCGGCGTACTTTATCCACGCCAGCAGGCGCAGCATCATGCGCTCCTGGGTTTCAGAGGGGTGGCGTGCCAGAGTAAGCGACGCATCCAGGAACTGGTTGCGATCAAGATCGGCCACATTGACCACTGCTTTATAGATTGTCGCTTTCAGCGCCATGAGAGAACTCCATTCGAATCAGGCGCCCATTGTAGCGAAAACAACGGCAAAAGGCTGTTACGGGTGTTAAATACACCGCTATCAAGGCTCTGATATTGCTTAAATGAGTATGGTATAGTCACCTTGCTAAACCGAGTTTATCTTCGTAGGCTTAATGATATCTCACAGTAAGTCAGTGCGCTGGCGGGAGGGGATGTGAATAATTATTGTGAGTTAATTCGCAAACGGTATGCGGAAATCGCCAGCGGAGATCTGGGGTATGTCCCGGACGCGCTGGGCTGTGTATTGAAAGTGCTTAATGAAGTGGCCTCCGATGAGAGCCTTTCAGAGTCGGTCAGGGAAAAAGCAGCGTATGCTGCGGCGAATTTACTGGTGAGCGATTATGTCGATGAATGAAACTTATCAACCCATCAATTGTGATGACTATGACAACCTCGAACTCGCCTGCCAGCATCACTTAATACTGACGCTGGAGCTAAAAGATGGCGAAGTGTTGAAGGGGAAAGCCAGCGATCTGGTTTCACGTAAGAATGTGGAATATCTGATAGTGGAAGATGCCGGAGCAACGCGTGAGCTGCGTCTGGATAAAATTGCCAGCTTCAGCCACCCGCAAATCGGCACCGTCGTGGTGAGTGAATCCTGATGACATCAACGGGCAGCCAGGCTGCCCGTTACGCTTTCTGCCACTCAAAACTAACTCCCTCTTCCGACCATCCCTCTTCCGTGATGAAAACGCCCGCAGCAGCAATCAACGCCTCACCGTAGAACAGTAGCGGCGTGGTGTCGCGCAGCCACGGCGGCACGTTACTCTCCTGCCATATTTTCTTCAGCTTGCGTCCCCCCTTACGCCCGACGATATGCAGCATACCGCCAGCCTTAAAGCGTACGGTTACCGGCTCACCGGGCTTCGGCAGCCGCACATGACCAGACGGTTCGAGAGAGACACGTCCCGTCTCACAGGGCAATACCAGCGGTGCATCAGGAGAAAGCCAGTCGAGCACTACATCCGTCAGTGAGGGCGTGGATTTTATCCACCAGAGTTCCCCTTTATAGCGTCTTACGTCAAAGCCGTTCAGGTGTACGCACGGGGAAGCGTCATCCCGCGCCAGTGCGACTTCATCCCAGATGCGACTCAGCATCGCCCGCGACGGCATCGCTGCGTGATGAGAGGCCAGCCAGCGTCGTAACAGTGCGGCGCGACGTACCGGGCTCATCCCTTTCAGCGGTGTAATCGCCAGCGCCCCGTCGTCAGAAATCAGTTCAGTCAGCTCTTCACTCAGCAACTCATCCAGCAACGATTCCTGTTCGGCGCACAGCGTGGCGCTTCGTGCTGTTGCATCGGCAAAATGCGGCCAGCGCTCGCTGAGCAGCGGGAGGACGCGCAGACGCAGGAAGTTACGGTCGTAGCCGTCATCCTGGTTGCTCTCATCTTCAATCCAGTTCAGCTGATGTTCTTGCGCCCAGGCTTCCAGCGACGCACGCGTCTCGCCAAGCAGCGGACGCAGTAATGTTGTGCCGGCAAACTCAGAGCGCTCAGGCATGGCAGATAGCCCCGCCGGCCCACTGCCCCGCTTAAGCGCCAGCAAAAACGTTTCGCACTGGTCATCCTGGTGCTGGGCCGTCACCAGCACTTCGCCGGGCTGCAATGCGCCGGTAAAAGCGGCATAGCGGGCTTTACGCGCCTGCGCCTCGATGCCCAACCCTTCATCCACAAGCGTGACGCGCTCCACGAGGAGCGGGATCGCCCACGCCGCACACAGGGCTTCACAGTGCGCCACCCACTCCTCTGCATGAGAACTTAATCCGTGATGAATATGCATAGCCCGAAGCTGGACGTCAGGTTCCCGGTCGCGCCAGAGTTTAAGACGATGGAGCAGAACGGTGGAATCCAGGCCACCGCTAAACCCCACCAGCAGCTGGCGGTACGGTGAAACGGCTTGCGCGATAGCGGGTAAGGTCATAGGAAATTACACATAAAAAATGCCCGAACTGAGCGGGCATTATCACACAGGACAAACATTACTGCTGGTAAAGCTCCAGCGGCAGGCCGTCCGGGTCGTTGAAAAAGGTAAAACGCTTGTCGGTAAACGGATCGACACGGATCGGTTCGCACGTTACGCCGTGAGACGCCAGATGTTTTACCGCGCTATCCAGGTCATCAACGCTGAAGGCAAGATGGCGCAGCCCACAGGCTTCCGGGCGGGACGGACGCGCAGGCGGAAAAGGAAAAGAGAACAGTTCAATCACATATTGCCCGTTTAGCGCGAGATCCCCCTTCCAGGAGTCACGCTCCTCGCGGTACGCTTCGCTCAACAGCGTAAAGCCAAGGATGTCGCAGTAGAAGGCCTTACTTTTCGCGTAATCGGTCGCAATGATCGCAATATGGTGAACCTGTTTTAAACCCAGCATAGCTTCTCCTTTTTATGATGCCTGAACGTTACAACCGAAAACCCGCACCTTGCAAGCGGTCACCCTTATTTTAGGACTCGCACCCAGTAAACGCCGCTCTCATCGCGCTTCGCACCGTGAATATCCGTCTCAAAACCGGGATAGTGCCGCCCAACCGAACAGAGCATCAGCAGAAAATCGAGCACGGCCCGACTCTCTTCGGTAATCATCTCTCCCGGCATCAGGAGCGGCACGCCAGGCGGGTAAGGCAAGATCATATTGGCCGATACGCGTCCGACCAGATTTTCCAGTTCGACGGTTTCGACCTCCCCTTTCACCTGGCGCTGCCACGCCTTGTGCGGGGTAAACTTCATCTCCGGCAACACATCGAACGCCTGAAGCATCAGACGCGGCAGATCGTGCTGGCGGATCAACCTGTGGATCCCCTGGGCCAGATCCTGAATACGCATATTGCGATAGAAGTCAGGATCTTCCGCGTAGAGATCCGGCAGCATGTTCTTCACCCGCAGGTTGAGATCGTAGGCACGCTTAAACTCCATCAGGCCTCGTAGCAGCCCCATCGCACGGGTTTTATCGATCCCAATACTGAACAGGAACAGCAGGTTATAGGGGCCGGTTTTTTCCACCACCACACCCCGTTCATCAAGGAATTTCGCGACCAGCGCGGCCGGAATACCTTCTTCACTCATCTTGCCCTGTTCATCCATGCCCGGCGTCAGAATTGTCACTTTTACCGGATCGAGGAACATATGGTCGCTGTCGGCATCCCGGAAGCCATGCCAGCCTTCCCCGGGCGAGACCGGCCAGCACGCCGCTTCATCAATCTCTTCCGGCTGCCAGATATCAAAGAACCAGCCGTCGGCTTCATCTTTCAGACGCTGAACCTCTTTGCGGAAATGTAGCGCCCGCTCCACCGAACGGTTGATGAGGCGTTTACCCGGGTTGCCGCGCAGCATCGCCGCGGCCGTTTCAATGGAGGCAACCAGCGGATAGCTCGGTGAGGTAGTGGTATGCATCATAAAGGCTTCGTTAAAGGTCTCTTCGTCGTACTCGCCTTTGATGTGAATAAGCGAAGCCTGGGAAAACGCGGCCAGCATTTTGTGCGTCGACTGCGTTTCGAAGAACACTTTACCCGGCACGCGTTCACCGCTCATGCCGCTTTTACCCGCGTAAATCGGGTGGAAGTTGGTGTACGGCACCCACGCGGAATCAAAGTGAATCGACGGCACATCCAGCGTTTCTTTAATCCAGTTAGTGTTGTACAGCAGACCGTCATAGGTTGAGTTGGTGATCACCGCATGGACAGGCCAGCCTGCACCGGGCACTGCCGCGACCTTACTTTCAATGGCTTGATGCGTGAACTCCCGGCGCGGAATACCACCAAGAATGCCGAGCGCGTTACGTGTGGGTGACAGCCAGAGCGGTACGACGTCGCTCATCATAAGCAGGTGAGCCAGCGATTTATGGCAGTTACGGTCAATCAGCAGGGTACTGCCGGCAGGTGCAGCATACATCCCGACGATTTTGTTTGAGGTTGAGGTGCCGTTGGTCACCATATAGCTCTGCTCGGCACCAAAGGTGCGGGCGATATACTCTTCGGCTTCGAGGTGCGGGCCGGTGTGGTCGAGCAGAGAGCCCAGCTCAGTGACCGAAATTGACACGTCCGCCTTCAGCGTGTTGCCGCCGAAAAAATCATAGAACAGGCAGCCCACCGGGCTTTTTTGGTAGGCCGTCCCCGCCATATGCCCAGGCGTACAGAAGGTATATTTGCCCTCCTTCACGTAGGTGAAGAGCGCGCGGGTAAACGGCGGCGTAATGTTATCGAGATATTCACCGGTATATTGCTGAATGCGGGTCGCAATATCTTCCGCCACGCCGAGCGAGTATTCAAAGAACCACAGCGCCATACGCATATCGTTGGCGCTGACGTCCATTGTCGAGTGGGTATTAATAAACGCGTACAGCGGGAGATATTCGTTCAGCTTGTTGATATCGCTGCACAGTTCGAGGTCATATTCATCCCAGTCGAAGATCACGCCGCAGATACGCGGATTATGCTCAATGAACTTCAGCAGGTCGGCGCTGTTGTGCGGCCAGATTAGCTGATACCCGCGCGACTGCAGGGCGTGCTCCAGCTCCTTAATCGGCTCATCTTTATAAAAGACGCCGTGCGGCCCCATAATGGCAATGATATTCATGGGCTTCCTCCTTAAAAACTTTAGCTAAGCATAGTCCGGCTAAACGGCAGGTATAAAAAAAGCCGCAACAATGTGCGGCTTTTCAGATAATTGTGAAGCTTACGCGTAACCGTAGGTCATCAGACGCTGGTAACGACGGTTGAGCAGATCTTCTTTGCTCAGCACGTCCAGATCCGCCAGGTCAGCCAGCAGCTGTGCTTTCAGAGAAGCAGCCATCACTTCCGGCTTACGATGCGCACCGCCCAGTGGTTCCGGGATGATGGAATCGATCAGCTTAAGCTCTTTCAGGCGCGGCGCAATGATGCCCATCGCTTCTGCGGCCAGAGGCGCTTTGTCGGCGCTTTTCCACAGAATAGACGCACAGCCTTCCGGGGAAATTACGGAATAGGTGCTGTACTGCAGCATATTCACTTTATCACCCACGCCAATTGCCAGCGCACCACCGGAACCACCCTCACCGATAACGGTACAGATGACAGGCACCTTCAGACGAGACATCTCGCGCAGGTTGCGCGCAATGGCTTCAGACTGACCGCGCTCTTCCGCGCCCACGCCTGGGTATGCACCCGGGGTGTCGATGAAGGTGATGATTGGCATGTTGAAACGCTCAGCCATCTCCATCAGACGCAGGGCTTTACGGTAGCCTTCTGGTGCTGGCATACCAAAGTTACGACGGATTTTCTCTTTGGTTTCACGGCCTTTCTGATGACCAATGATCATCACCGGGCGTCCGTCCAGACGCGCGATACCACCAACGATAGCTTTATCGTCAGCGTATGCGCGATCGCCTGCCAGTTCGTCAAATTCGTCAAACGCCAGGCGGACATAATCCAGGGTGTACGGACGCTGTGGATGGCGTGCCAGCTGGGCTACCTGCCATGCGCCGAGATCGGCAAAGATTTTGCGCGTCAGTTCTACGCTTTTCTCACGCAGACGATGCACTTCTTCGTCGATGTTAATATCCAGTTTTTCATCCTGACGGCTTACCGCTGTCAGAGAATCGATTTTCGCTTCCAGCTCAGCAATCGGCTGTTCGAAATCAAGGAAATTCAGACTCATAGTATTCCTGTATTAGTCAAACTCCAGTTCCACCTGCTCCGAACCAATGAGGCCACGGAGATCGTTAAGTAAACGATCGCTCGGAGAGACACGCCACGTTGCACCAAAGCGCAACCGCGCACGTGCATCCGCCCTCTGATAGTAGAGATGTACTGGAATTGTCCCCGAGCGGTGGGGTTCCAGAGACTGACGGAGTCGGTTTAAAAGCTGGTCATCAATTTGCCTGTCCGTCAGCGAGATAGCAAGCCCGCGAGCATATTTTTCCCGGGCTTCGTCAATGTCCATCACTTCGCGGGCGGTCATTTTAAGCCCCCCACTGAAGTCATCAAAGCTGACCTGTCCGCTGACGATAAGTATGCGGTCTTTTTCCAGCAATTGCTGGTATTTATCCAGCGCGTCGGTGAACAACATCACCTCCAGACGCCCGGAACGGTCATCCAACGTACAGATGCCGATACGATTGCCGCGCTTGGTGACCATAACCCTTGCAGCAATCACGAGCCCCGCAGCCGTGGTGATTTTACCACGTTCTGTCGGATGCATGTCTTTCAGCCTGTGGCCGCCGACATAGCGCTCAATTTCTTTAATGTACTGGTTGATCGGGTGCCCCGTCAGGTACAGGCCTAACGTCTCACGCTCCCCATCCAGCACCACCTGTTCTGGCCACGGCTGGCAGTTGGAATAAGATTGCTCGATCTGCTCTGGCTCTTCCGCCAGCACGCCGAACATATCCGCCTGACCAATGGCTTCCGCTTTCGCATGTTGATCTGCCGCTTTCAGCGCATCGCCGAGGGAATTCATCAGCGCGGCCCGGTGCGGCCCCAGCCTGTCAAACGCGCCGGACATGATCAGCTTTTCAAGCACGCGGCGGTTCAGTTTTTTGGTATCAGTACGGGCGCAAAGATCGAACAGCTCGCGGAAATACCCGCCGTTGTTACGCGCTTCGAGGATCGCCTCGATCGGCCCCTCGCCCACGCCTTTGATCGCGCCGATCCCGTAGACAATTTCCCCGTGCTCGTTGACGTGGAAATGGTAGAGACCCGAGTTAATATCCGGCGGCAGGATCTTCAGCCCCATGCGCCAGCACTCGTCCACCAGGCCCACTACCTTCTCGGTGTTGTCCATATCGGCGGTCATTACCGCCGCCATAAATTCAGCAGGATAGTGCGCTTTCAGCCACAGCGTCTGATACGAGACCAAAGCATAGGCGGCAGAGTGGGATTTGTTAAACCCGTACCCGGCGAATTTTTCTACCAGGTCAAAGATCTTGATCGCCAGTTCGCCATCAATGCCGTTTTTTCTCGCGCCCTCTTCGAAGGTGCCGCGCTGCTTGGCCATCTCTTCCGGCTTTTTCTTACCCATTGCTCGACGCAGCATATCCGCGCCACCAAGGGTATAGCCAGAGAGTACCTGGGCTATCTGCATAACCTGTTCCTGATATAGGATGATGCCGTAGGTAGGCTCCAGTACCGGCTTCAGGCTTTCATGCTGCCACTGCACATCCGGATAGGAAATCTCTTCGCGACCGTGCTTACGGTCGATAAAGTTATCTACCATCCCCGACTGCAGCGGGCCCGGACGGAACAGGGCAACCAGAGCGATCATATCTTCGAAACAGTCGGGCTGCAGGCGCTTAATCAGGTCTTTCATGCCGCGGGATTCAAGCTGGAAGACCGCGGTAGTCTCCGAGCGCTGCAGCATGTCGAAACTTTTCTTGTCATCCAGCGGGATGGCTGCGATATCGAGCGGCGGCTCGCCGTTCTTTTCACGGCGGGCGTTGATCATCTCCAGCGCCCAATTGATGATGGTCAGCGTACGCAGGCCGAGGAAGTCGAACTTCACCAGCCCGGCGTATTCTACGTCGTTCTTATCAAACTGGGTTACCGGGTGCTGACCCGCTTCATCGCAGTAGAGCGGTGCAAAATCGGTAATTTTGGTCGGAGCGATAACCACCCCGCCCGCATGCTTACCGGCGTTACGCGTCACGCCTTCCAGCTTACGCGCCATGTCGATCAGCGCTTTTACTTCTTCGTCCGCTTCGTAGATTTCGGGCAGCTGCGGCTCGGCCTCAAAGGCTTTCGCCAGCGTCATGCCCGGGTCAGGCGGCACCAGCTTAGAGATGCGATCGACGAAACCGTAAGGGTGTCCCAGCACGCGGCCTACGTCACGGATAACCGCTTTCGCCGCCATCGTACCGAACGTAATAATCTGCGATACCGCATCACGGCCGTACATATCGGCCACGTGCTCGATAACCTGGTCGCGTTTCTCCATGCAGAAGTCGACGTCGAAGTCGGGCATCGAGACACGTTCCGGGTTGAGGAAACGTTCAAACAGCAGGTCAAATTCCAGCGGATCGAGGTCGGTAATTTTTAACGCATAGGCCACCAGCGAACCCGCACCGGAGCCACGTCCGGGCCCAACCGGTACGCCGTTATCCTTCGACCACTGGATGAACTCCATGACGATCAGGAAGTAGCCCGGGAAGCCCATCTGGTTGATCACCTGGAGTTCAATATCCAGGCGTTCATCGTACGGCGGACGCTTCTCTTTGCGAACGGCCTCATCCGGGAACAGAAACTCCAGACGCTCTTCCAGACCTTCTTTTGATTTTGCGACCAGGAAATCTTCCGTGGTCATGTCTCCTGTCGGGAACTGCGGCAGAAAGTACTCGCCGAGGCGGACGGTAACGTTACAGCGCTTGGCAATCTCTACGCTGTTTTCCAGCGCTTCCGGGATATCGGAGAAGAGTTCACACATCTCCTCTTCGCTGCGCATGTACTGCTGCGATGAGTAGTTGCGCGGTCGTTTAGGATCGTCCAGCGTGAAGCCATCGTGGATCGCCACGCGGATTTCGTGAGCGTCAAAATCACCCGGCTCAAGGAAGCGCACATCGTTGGTGGCCACCACGGGCAACCCGCGCTCTTCTGCGAGTGCCACAGCGGCATGAAGATAGCTCTCTTCGTCCTGACGGCCGGTGCGGATCAACTCCAGATAATAACGATCCGGGAAATGCTCTTCATAGAATGACACGCACTGATCCACCAGCGCGCTATTGCCACGCAGCAGACATTTGCCGACATCGCCCATACGGCCGCCGGAGATCAGCAGCAGCCCTTCATTCAGCTCAGCCAGCCAGTCGCGGTCGATCCACGGCCCCAGCGCGCCATACCCGCGCTGGTAGGCTTTTGAGATAAGCAGAGTGAGGTTTTGATAGCCCGTGTTGTTCATCGCCAGCACGGAGATTTGCGTCATTTCATCGCCGATGAGATCGCTCTGCACGTGAAAATCCGCGCCGACGATTGGCTTCATCCCTGCGCCATGCGCCGTTCCGTAGAACTTCACCAGGCCACACAGGTTGGTAAAATCGGTGATCGCCAGCGCGGGCATGCCAAGGGAGGCCGCCTTTTTTACCAGCGGCCCGGTCTTCGCCAGCCCATCGATCATGGAGTAGTCGCTATGCACCCGCAGGTGTACGAAACGTGGTTCAGCCATCTTCAGATTCCGCGTTACTTAATTGCTTGCGTATTGATTCAGGACACCAGTCCCAGCGCGCGTTTCACCGGGCCAAAGCTGCGCCGGTGATGTTCGGTTGCGCCATGTTCAGCCAGTCTTTCCAGATGGAAAGCGGTGGGATATCCCTTATGCTGGGCGAAACCGTACTGAGGGTAAGTCAGGTCCAGCGCGGCCATCTCGGCGTCGCGCGTCACTTTGGCAATAATAGAAGCCGCGCTGATTTCTGCGACCCGGCTATCGCCTTTGACGACCGCCATTGAAGGCATTGGCAGTGCCGGACAGCGGTTGCCGTCAATCAGGACATATTCAGGGGAAATTTTCAAACCCGCAACCGCACGCTGCATCGCCAGCATCGTGGCATGCAAAATATTCAGCTCGTCTATTTCATGCGGTTCAGCGCGCCCCAGGCTCCAGGCTAGCGCCTTCTCCTGAATCTCACTAAACAGCGCCAGCCGGCGCTTTTCGGACAATTTTTTAGAGTCGTTCAGCCCGATAATGGGACGAGCCGGATCGAGGATCACCGCCGCGGTGACCACTGCGCCTACCAACGGGCCGCGTCCTACTTCGTCCACACCCGCCACAAGGTGGGTATGAGGATAAACAAATTCCATCATTTTGCTAACTCCAGCACCGCATCAGCCGCTTGCTCATCGGCATTACAGCGGATCTGCTGATGCAGTTCGCGGAACGTATCATGCATCTGGTGGCTGGTCTTACCGTTTGCAAGCAGCGGGAGCAACGCATCGGCAAGCAGCTGCGGCTGACACTCATCCTGCAACAGCTCTTTCACCAGCTCGCGTCCGGCAAGCAGGTTTGGCAGGGAGACATAATCCGTTTTTACCAGACGTTTTGCCAGCCAGAAGGTGAACGGCTTCATGCGATAGCCTACCACCATCGGGCATTTTGCCAGCATACACTCCAGCGCTGCCGTTCCGGAGGCTAACAGCGCGGCATCGCTCGCGACCATTGCCTCCCGACCTTTCCCGTCCAGAAGGCGGATCTGGAGGTCTGGTGCGACGTCGGCCTTGATGCGCTCAAACTGCTCGCGGCGTTTGGCGTTGACCAGCGGTACCACGACTTCCAGATCGGGGTATGTCTGACGAAGGATTTGCGCGGTCTTAAGGAAATCTGCGCTCAGCATCTCAACTTCTGCGCCACGGCTGCCCGGCAGCAATGCCAGACAGTGCACATCATGCGGGATGCCCAGCACGTCACGCGCCGCGTTTTTATCCGGATCCAGCGGCATCGCATCCGCCATGGTATGACCGATAAAACGGCACGGAACATTGAATTTGTCGTAAAACGCCTTTTCGAAAGGCAGGAAAGCCAGCACCAGGTTGGTGGACCGCCCAATTTTGAAAACACGTTTCTGTCGCCACGCCCAGACGGACGGGCTGACGTAGTGAATGGTTTTAATGCCCTGCTTTTTCAGATTCCCTTCGAGGGTAATGTTGAAATCAGGTGCATCGATACCGACAAACACGTCGGGTTTGAGTTCGGTGAAGCGGCGGGTAAGATCGGCGCGAATATGCAGCAAACGGCGTAGCCGCCCCAGCACCTCAACGATGCCCATCACGGCCAGCTCTTCCATTTCATACCAGGCTTCGCAGCCTTCGGCCTGCATCAGCGGGCCAGCAACGCCCACAAAGCGTGCGTTAGGTACACGCGCCTTCAGCGCGCGAATGAGACCTGCACCAAGAATATCGCCGGAGGTTTCTCCGGCGACCAGGGCTATCGTAAGCGGACGACTATCGACCATTAACGAATCAGACCCCTCGTGGAACGGTCAAAGAATTCCATGAACGCGTTCACTTCCGGGTGCTTTTTCGCCAGCTCGGCAATGTCCGGCTTCGCCTCTTCCAGCGTTTTACCGCTACGGTACAGCAGTTTGTACGCGTTGCGGATGGCAGTAATCGCTTCGCGGCTAAAACCACGACGCTTGAGGCCTTCGATGTTCACGCCAAACGGCGTGGCATGGTTGCCCTGCGCAATCACATACGGTGGGACGTCCTGCGCCACACCGGAGCATCCGCCGACCATCACGTGTGCACCAATGATGCAGAACTGATGGACTGCGGTCATGCCGCCAATAATTGCGAAGTCATCAACCGATACGTGTCCTGCCAGCGTTGCATTGTTGGCAAGAATACAGCGGTCACCCACGGTACAGTCATGCGCGATATGCGCATTAACCATAAACAGGTTATCGCTGCCCACCTTCGTCAACCCACCACCCTGCACTGTTCCACGATGAATGGTGACGCTTTCGCGAATACGGTTACGATCGCCAATTTCCAGACGGGTCGACTCACCAGCATATTTGAGATCCTGGTTAACTTCGCCGATGGAGGCGAACTGATAGATCTCGTTATTGCAGCCAATGGTCGTATGACCATTCACGACAACGTGAGATTTCAGTACTGTACCCTCACCAATTTCGACATGGGGTCCAACAATACAAAACGGGCCAATGTGAACGTTAGCACCAATGATGGCGCCGGTTTCCACAATCGCGGTAGGATGAATAAAGGCGGATTTATCAATCACGTATCAGGACTCCCGGCTACGAGCACACATCATCGTCGCTTCGCAAACAACTTTGCCGTCAACCAGAGCTACGCCTTTGAAGCGAGTCAGGCCGCGACGCGTTTTTTCAAAAGTGACTTCCATGATCATCTGATCACCAGGCACGACAGGGCGCTTGAAGCGCGCTTCATCTATACCCGCGAAGTAATACAGCTCACCTGGCTCCAGTTTGCCGACGCTTTTAAACGCCAGAATACCGGTAGCCTGTGCCATAGCTTCCAGGATCAACACACCCGGGAAGATAGGTTTCCCCGGGAAGTGTCCCTGGAAGAACGGCTCGTTCACGGAAACATTTTTCACTGCGCGCAGAAAACGACCTTCTTCAAAATCCAGCACACGGTCTACCAGCAGAAACGGGTAGCGGTGCGGCAGAAGTTCTAAAATCTCTTCAATATGCAGAGTATGAGTGTCAGTAGTCAAAATACTCTTCCTGTCAAAATGTACTGATAACAATAATAACACGGCCTGCCGGTTTATTAGAAAGCCGACAGGCCGGGAAAAATAGCGTTAAACGGATGACGCTTAGTCTTGTTGATCGATTTTGCGCTCAAGAGACTTGAGGCGCTTGCTCATATCATCAATGTTCATCACCAGAGCTGCTGTTTTACGCCATACCTTGTTGGGCTGTAGCGGAATGCCTGAGGAATAGACGCCAGGTTCAGTGATAGGACGCATTACCATGCCCATACCCGTCACAGTCACCTTGTCGCATATTTCCATATGGCCATTAATCACGCTCGCACCGCCAATCATGCAATAACGGCCAATTTTCAGGCTGCCTGCCATGATGACGCCACCCGCAACCGCGGTATTGTCGCCAATCACGACGTTATGCGCAATCTGGCACTGGTTATCGATGATAACACCATTGCCAATGATCGTGTCGTCAAGTGCGCCACGGTCAATGGTGGTACAGGCGCCAATCTCCACGCGATCGCCAATAATCACGCGACCAAGTTGCGGGATCTTAACCCAATTACCGCGATCGTTAGCGTAACCAAAACCATCAGAACCAATCACGGTACTGGACTGGACGAGGCAGTTTTCGCCAATGTCGACTTCATGGTAAACGGACACATTGGCCCATAAACGGGTCCCGGCGCCGATTTTGGTATTTTTCCCAACGAAGCAGCCCGGGCCAATGACGACGTTATCGCCCAGCACCACGCCGGATTCGATAACCGCATTCGCGCCAACGGCGACGTTGTTACCAAGCTTTGCCGTCGGATCAATCGCTGCGCTGGCAGCAATGTTCTGGGCCGGCTGCGGCGTGGTATCGAGAATTTGAGCCATGCGTGCATACGTCAGGTAGGGATTTTTCACTACCAGTGCGCTTGCAGTGGCAAACGGAAGATCGTCCTGCGTCAGAACAACAGCTGACGCCTGGCATTGTGCCAGTTGCTCACGGTACTTAGGGCTTACCATGAAGGTAATCGTGCCAGCTTTAGCAGATTGCATGGACGCAACAGCGGTGATGACGATATCGCCATCACCGTGTAATTCTGCATCCAACTGCTGAGCTAAATCAGCCAGTCGAATTGAAGGCATTACTTATTTAACCTGTTTCAGAACATCAGCGGTGATGTCTTTAACATCGCTGCTGTTGAAAGCTACAGCGTTCGCATCAACAACCAGATCGATGTTCTGATCGGCAGCCACTGATTTAACAGCAGTCTGAATGCGAGTCACCAGCTTGCCACGTTCTTCGTTAGAACGACGCTGACGATCCTGCTCGAAAGCCTGCGCTTTCTGGGAGAACGTCTGGCGCTGAGCCATTACGTCTTTTTCCAGTTTGCTGCGATCGCTCGCTTTCATGGTAGAACCATCACGCTGCAGACGCTGCATTTTGGACTGAAGATCGTTTTCCATACCCTGCAGTTCGCTTGCACGGCCTTTGAATTCGTTTTCCAGAGTCGCAGAAACGCCAGTTTTCTGTGCAACCTGCTGGAACAAATTACCCATGTTGACGATTGCAATTTTGTCTGCTGCCTGAGCAGAAGTTGCCATCGCTAAACCGAGACCTGCAGCTAATAACCACTTTTTCACAATTAACTCCTTACCATCCCATTGGCACCAGAAGGTACCGTTCTTTGCGTGGCAAGGCGACCGTTTTACCGATCGCCAGTTGTCAGCGCTACACTGCCAACGCATTCCTTTGCTGCGGATTATTACCAGGTTTTACCAATGTTAAACTGGAATTGCTCCGACTTATCTCCATCATATTTCTTAAACGGCTGGGCGTAAGAGAAGACCAACGGCCCCAGCGGTGACATCCATTGTAATGCGATACCGGCAGACATGCGAATATTGCTCGGATCGCTGTAGTCTGGAACGCCAGCGGCACGCATCTGGGCAGTGTTCTCCCAGTTGGTATCCCACACCGTACCGGCATCCCAGAAGAAGGATGTACGTACGGAGTTTGCGTATTTATCACTGATAAACGGCGTTGGCGTGATGAACTCAAGGCTCGCCACGGCCATGGCGTTACCGCCTACAGCATCATCAGAGCTACATACATCTTTTGGATCTCGGCTTTCGCAGTTGTCTTTGTCGTTCCCGCCGTAGTAAACCGCTTTCGGACCAATGTTATTGGACTGGAAGCCACGAACGGTACTGGAGCCACCGGCATAGAAGTTTTCATAGAACGGCAGTTCTTTACCACCTAAGCCGTCACCATAACCCCAACGGGTACGACCCAGAACCACCCACTTATGATCGTCATCGATCGGGAAGTAGGACGCGGTATCCAGCGTGACTTTATAGAACTCGTTATCGGAACCCGGTACGGTAACTTTACCGTTCAGGTTGACGCGAGAACCTTCCGTTGGGAAGTAACCACGGTCTAGACGGTTATAGGTCCAGCCGTAGTTGAAGGTGAAGTCATCCGCAGCGAAACCGTTGTTATCGCTGTTTTTGCTCGCCGACTGACCGATAGAGTCCAGATAACGCCACATCGCCACCTGCGGTTGCATATTGGACAGGTCGTTATGCACGTAACCTAAGCCCGCACGCAGGGTGTTGTATTCGTTAACCGGGAAGCCAAGCGTACCATCCACACCGTAACTCTTGTTGGTGTACGAGGACAGATCCGCATCGTCAGCTTTAAAGTCGTTATAGAAAATACGACCGCCCAGGCTCACACCGTCAACGGTGAAGTATGGGTTAGTAACAGAAAACTCAGAGTAGGTCTGGTAGTCGTTTTTGGTACCGTTAATACCGACAGAGTAACCCGTACCCAGCCAGTTATCCTGCTGCACGCCAACCTGGAAGCTGACGCCGCTTTCAGTACCGTAGCCCACACCGAAGTTGAAGCTACCGGTGTTACGCTCTTTCACTTTATAAACGACATCAACCTGATCCGGGCTGCCGGGTACGCGTTGGGTATCGGTATCAACCGTTTCAAAATAGCCCAGACGGTTTAGACGCTCTTTACCCTGATCAACGAGATCGCTACCTAACCATGCGCCTTCCATCTGACGCATTTCGCGACGCAGAACGGAATCTTTGGAGGTGTCGTTGCCGACGAAGCGAATCTTACGCACGTAGAAACGGTTGCCCGCGTCGACGTTAACGTGCAGCTTAACGGTTTTATCCGCATCGTTGATTTCAGGCTGCGTTTGTACGCGCGGATAGGCATAACCATAGCGGCCGAGCAGCTTCTTAATGCTGTCTTCCATTTTGGTGACTTTAGAGCCGCTGTATAGATCGCCTGGCTGAATTTTGGTCAGCGATTCGATTTCAGCTGAATGCCCCGCCAGGTTACCACTCACTTCAACACCAGAAAGCTTGTACTGATCGCCTTCAGTGATGTTAACCGTAATGTAGATGCCTTTCTTGTCCGGAGTCAGACTCACCTGAGTCGAGTCGATGTTGAAACGCGCGTAGCCACGATCCAGATAGTAGCTGCGCAGGGTTTCGAGGTCGCCCGCCAGTTTTTGTTTCTGGTATTTGCGATCGCCTACCACGTTCCACCACGGCACTTCATCGCGCAGCTGGAAAGTGGAGATCAGTTCGTCGGTGCTAAAAGCGTGGTTGCCGACAATGTTGATCTGCTGGATCTTCGCTGAAACACCTTCCTGGAAGACCAGCTTCAGGTCAACACGGTTACGTGGCAGTGGGGTCACCACCGCTTTCACGCTGGCGCTGTATTTACCGACGCTGTAGTAGAAGTCTTCCAGACCTTTTTCAATGTCTGAAAGGGTTGTACGGTCCAGAGATTCCCCCACACGAACACCGGATGCTTCAAGGTTCTGCTTGAGCATGTCATCTTTCACCGACTTGTTACCGGAGAAAGTGATACTGGCGATCGTCGGACGTTCTTTTACCTGAACCAGCAGCGTATCACCATCGCGCAGAACGCGAACGTCCTCAAAGTTGCCGGTGGCAAACAGAGCACGGATGGTGTTACTGATATCTTCATCATTAACCGTATCGCCGGGGCGTACAGGCATACTGAGGAGGGCCGCACCAACGGCGACACGCTGGAGGCCTTCGAAATGAATGTCTTTCACTACGAACCCGTCAGCACCGTATACGGTGGCGCTGCTAAACAGCAGCGACGCTATGAGCAACTTTTTCATCGCCATCGTTATTATGCGTTCTTCCTAACACTCTCTTACAACCGAGAGAAATCATTGAAAAGTGCAAGCCCCATTAACAGCACCAGCAAAATCGAGCCAATGCGATAACTAAAGTCTTGAACTCGCTCGGATACCGGTCCGCCTTTTAGCTTTTCAATCGCTAAAAACAGCAGATGACCCCCGTCTAAAACGGGAAGCGGGAACAGGTTGATTATCCCAAGGTTCACGCTAATGAGCGCGAGGAACATGAAATAGTAAATCACCCCGAATTCCGCTGACATCCCAGCCCCCTGAGCAATCGAAATTGGCCCACTGAGGTTGTTCAGTTTCACATCACCGGTTATCAATTTCCCCAACATGTTGACCGTCAGCTTCATCAGTTGCCATGTTTTATCCGTGGCTTCAAGGATGGCGCTGAACGGCCCATACTGGCGTATTGTCTTGTACTCATCTGGCAGCGGGATCACTTTTGGCACAACGCCTGCAAACCCTTCTGCCTTTTTGCCGACCGACTTTGTATCCGGGATCAGCGTCAGCGAAAGCGGACTACCTTGCCTTTCAACTTCCAGCGCGAGAGACGTTCCCGGATTATCGCGCACCAGAGTAACAAAGGTCATCCACTCTGTTAATGGTTGACCATCGACTTTAACGATCCTGTCGCCTGCTTGCAAACCCGCTTTGCTCGCTGCCGAATTTGCCTGTACTTCGGCTAATATCGGCTCGATCTGTGGGCCGCGTGGACGAATGCCCAGCGCAGCGACGGGATCCTCTTTGTCTGGTTCGAAACGCCAGTGACGCAAATCGAGCACTTTGTTCTGGCGCACGTCTGTGCCAAACGGCGATACGCTGATGGTTGTCTGCGGATCGCCAATTTTGGCTACCAGCTGCAGTCGCACGGCATCCCAATCAGGGGTTTCGATGCCATCAATCGCTTTAAGTTCCATCCCGGATGTAATTTGCGCACTTGCCGCGATGGAGTTGGGGGCAATTTCACCCACTACCGGACGCACGCCGGGGACGCCGATGATAAACACCAGCCAGTAAGCGAAAATAGCAAAGATGAAGTTAGCTACCGGTCCGGCAGCAATGATGGCGGCGCGTTGTCCAACGGTTTTATTGTTGAATGCGCTGTGTCGTAGCTCAGGAGTAACAGGCTCAACGCGTTCGTCGAGCATTTTGACGTAGCCACCCAGCGGGATAAGGGCGATGACAAATTCAGTGCCATGACGGTCGGTGCGCGTCCAAAGTGATTTGCCAAAACCGATGGAAAACCGCTCTACCCGCACACCGCAACGGCGAGCAACCCAGAAATGGCCAAATTCATGCACGGTAATCAGTACACCCAGTGCAACAATGAACGCCGCCAGATTCCAGAGAATGCTCAGCATAAAACCTTCCGTTAAATCGTCCCGAATACCAGTAAAAGCAAACAAGCAAACACTGGAACAGCCGCTGTGAGGCTATCAATGCGATCCAGTATACCGCCATGCCCTGGAATCAGGTGTCCGCTGTCCTTAATCCCTGCTTCACGCTTAAACATACTCTCGGTTAAATCACCGAGCACTGAGGCAAGCGCAGCAAAAATCGAGCACACCAGCAGGATTGACGGTGCCACTTCCAGATTCGCCCAGACGCCATAGCCCCAGGAGATAATCGCTGCCGTAAACAGGCCGCCGATGAATCCCTGCCAGGTTTTGCCCGGAGATACCTTCGGCGCCAGTTTGTGTTTGCCGAACAGTTTACCAAACATATAGGCCCCGGAGTCAGCCCCCCAGACGAGAATCATCACATAAAGCAGCCAGATCGCACCGCTGTAATGGTTTTCGTCGTAGTGCCAGGCCCTAAGCGCGACCATACCCCAGAAAAATGGAACAATTGTGAGCAAGCCAAATATCAGTCGCAGCACTTTAGAATTACGCCATAACGCCGCAGAACCTGGATAAAAAAGCACCAGCAGCAGCGCACCAACCCACCAGGCCAACGATACCCACAGGGAACCGGCAACCAGCGGTTGATGAATATCATGATGATATTCAGGCAACGTAAACAGCATTATGGCCAGGATAAAGCCACAGAGTACCGCAAGCCATACTCGCTGGCTGCGCGAGGTAAAGCCGCTAAACTGTCCCCATTCCCACGCGGCGAGCATGCACACCACCAGCGTAACAATAGCGAATCCCACCGGGGGCAGTAAAAACAGCGCCGCAATGACAATGGGTATTAATACAAAAGCGGAAATCAGGCGATACTTCAGCAAAAGCTACCCCCATCAGGCTTTGTCGCCACCAGGCTCGGTGCCGCCGAAACGACGCTCTCGATTGGCAAAAGCATGCAGCGCACCCTCAAAGTCTTGTTCATCAAAATCGGGCCAAAGAACATCCGTAAAGTAAAGTTCGGCATAGGCAATTTGCCATATCAAAAAGTTACTTATGCGATGTTCCCCCCCTGTCCTAATTACCAAATCCACTGGCGCCTGTTCATTCATGCAGATTTGCTTACTCAGCGCCTCTTCATCAATTTGGTCGGGTCTCAGCAGCCCTTCCTGAACCTGTTCGGCCAGATGCCGAACGCCCTGGATAATGTCCCAGCGTCCGCCGTAATTCGCTGCAATATTAAGCGTCAGACCGGTATTACTTTCAGTCAACGCTTCTGCTTTACGAATCCGTTCCTGCAAACGTGAGTTAAAACGACTGGTATCGCCAATGATACGCAGGCGGACGTTGTGGCGGTGCAGGCTTTTTACTTCGCTGTCTAGCGCCCACACAAACAATTCCATCAACGCAGTCACTTCCTGCGGAGGTCGATTCCAGTTTTCACTGCTAAAAGCATAGAGCGTTAACGCATCAATGCCGTTATTGGCGGCAAAAGAAACGGCGCGGCGAACAGATTTCGCCCCTGCTTTATGCCCAAAGGCTCGTATTTTCCCTTGTCTTTTCGCCCAGCGGCCATTGCCATCCATAATGATTGCTACATGACGGCAGCCATGAGCTGGCAAGTTTTCGCTTATTGGTTGATTCGCAGACAACATAACGCGTTTTTTGTCCCTGAAAAGGATTTAACGGTACTCAGGAATACTGAAGCCTATACATAAAAAAGCCGTGTCAAACCACGGCTTACCTGACCACGTAAAGTCAAATTCCTGCGATCAGGTGGCGCAGACTATATCACTGAAGCCCAACGCTAACAAATAGCACGACGACTAGTGCTTGCTTTATCACCAGCTTGCGAGACGAGTCACCTGTTGGCGCGCAATATCACGCGCAGCTGTATCCACCGCCAGCACCTCTTCCACGCTCTGTGGTTCGCGCAAATCCATCATTTCCAGTACCGATAAATTTAACGACGCGATATCGGTAAAGCGAATCTGCTGATTCAGAAATGCTTCAACGGTAATTTCATTAGCTGCATTAAGTGCCGTCGTCGCCGCCTGCCCCTGGTCAAAGGCATTCATCGCAAGCTTCAGACAAGGATAGCGGTCGTAGTCTGGTTCACTGAACGTCAGGGAACTTAGCTTGCAGAAATCAAGCGGCTTCACGCCGGATTTCACTCGATTCGGCCACGCCATTGAATGGGCAATAGGCGTACGCATATCTGGCTCGCCTAGCTGTGCCAACACGCTGCCATCCTGATAGCGCACCATCGAGTGAATCACCGATTGCGGGTGGATCAGTACTTCCATCTGTTTCGCTGACGCATTAAACAGCCAGCGCGCTTCAATGTATTCCAGACCTTTGTTCATCATGGTGGCAGAGTCAACGGAGATTTTACGCCCCATCGACCAGTTCGGATGACGACACGCCTGATCCGGCGTCATTGCGCTCAGTTCAGACAGTGGGGTTTCACGGAACGGGCCACCAGACCCGGTAAGCAGAATAGATACCACGCCATTCTGCTCCAGGTCAGCGTACCCCAGGTTCTGTTGAAAAGGTTGCGGTAAACTCTGAAAAATCGCGTTGTGTTCGCTGTCGACCGGTAAAAGACGCGCGCCGCGCTGCTTCACCGCATCCATAAACAGGCGTCCGCAAGTGACCAGTGACTCTTTGTTGGCCAGCAGAACATCCTTACCGGCATCAATCGCGGCAAGCGTCGGCAATAATCCTGCAGCCCCGACGATGGCTGCCATAACCTGATCCACCTCATCCAGCGCCGCCATCTCGCAGGCCGCCTGTTGGCCACTCAGAACCTCGGTTCGACAGCCCTTTTCAAGCAGTTGCGCTTTCAGCAGACGCGCGCTCTCTTCGTCATCCATCACCGCATAGCGGGGCGTAAACTCCAGGCACTGCTCGACCATTCGCTGCACATTCTTACCGGCCACCAGCGCTGTCACGGTGTAAAGTTCAGGGTTATGGCGAACAACGTCGAGAGTACTGCAACCGATAGAGCCGGTTGAGCCGAGGAGTGTTAAATGCTTCATGAGATGCCCGAAAAAAGTTAGACCAGATAAAAGCAAAACGCCGCCAGCAAGACCCGAAGTCCCTCTGAACGGCGTTTATCAGTGTACGACAGAAATCAGAACTGCATCAGTTCCGCTTCTTTATCTGCCAGCGCCGCATCAATTTTCTTGATGGCAGCGTCGGTCATTTTCTGGATGTCGTCCTGAGAACGACGATCGTCATCTTCACTGATCTCTTTTTCTTTCAGCAGCGCTTTTACTTTATCGTTCGCGTCGCGACGAACGTTGCGCACGGAAACACGACCCTGCTCAGCTTCGCCACGGACCACTTTGATCAGATCTTTACGGCGCTCTTCGGTCAACGGAGGCAGCGGAACGCGGATGTCCGCACCCGCAGAGCTTGGGTTCAGGCCGAGGTCAGAGGCCATGATCGCTTTCTCAACGGCCGGGCTCATAGAGCGATCGAACACGTTGATTTTCAGCGTACGGGTATCTTCTACCGTTACGCTCGCCAGCTGGCGCAGAGGGGTTGGCGTACCGTAGTATTCTACGATGATGCCATCCAGCAGGCTTGGGGAAGCACGGCCAGTACGGATTTTGCTGATTTGGGTTTTGAACGCTTCTACGCATTTGTCCATGCGTACTTCAGCATCTTTTCTGATGTCGTTAATCACGTTACGAATCCTTGAAAACTTGTCTCAGGCAGACTATCCGCCAGCACAGCGCTAAAGGTGTGCTAAGTATAGTCGCGTTTAATTCATGACAACGCCAAAGGCGCGCCTGGGTAAGATACCACTACAAAATAAAGCGGAATCTTACCTGTATTTATCGTCAACGGAAATTATTCCGTGATCAAAGTGCCTTCTTTTTCGCCCATGACCACGCGACGCAGTGCGCCCGGTTTGTTCATGTTGAAGACACGGATCGGCAGTTTATGGTCGCGAGCCAGCGTGAAGGCGGCAAGATCCATCACTTTCAGCTCTTTATCCAGCACTTCATTATAGGACAGCTGATCGTACATGGTCGCAGAAGGATCTTTTGCCGGGTCGGCAGTAAACACGCCATCGACTTTGGTCGCTTTCAGTACCACATCGGCTTCAATCTCGATACCGCGCAGGCAGGCAGCGGAATCGGTCGTAAAGAACGGGTTACCCGTACCGGCGGAGAGGATCACCACGCGGTTGTTGCGCAGCAGGCTGATGGCTTCTGCCCAGCTGTAGTTATCGCATACGCCATTCAGTGGAATCGCGGACATCAGGCGAGCATTCACATAGGCACGATGCAGTGCATCACGCATTGCCAGACCATTCATGACGGTTGCCAGCATACCCATGTGGTCACCCACAACGCGGTTCATCCCCGCTTTCGCCAGACCAGCACCACGGAAAAGGTTGCCACCGCCAATGACCACGCCAACCTGGATACCCAGTTCGACCAGTTCTTTGATTTCCTGTGCCATGCGATCAAGGATGCTTGCGTCAATACCGAAGCCTTCCGATCCCTGCAGCGCTTCGCCACTCAGCTTAAGCAGAATGCGTTTGTACACGGGTTTTGCATTGGTAGCCATGTTTCTTTCCTGAGACTGTCAACGATTAAGATGGGGGTTAATTCTGGCGACATGATATGCCGCAAATCAGCACAGCGATACTGGAGCCTGTCTGATTTCATATGACGGGTGACAAAAAGAAGCCGCCCTCAGGCGGCTCCTTTTCAATCATTAAGACTGCTTGGACATTGCAGCAACTTCTGCTGCGAAGTCAGTCTCAACTTTCTCGATGCCTTCGCCCACTTCGAAGCGGATGAAGCCAGTTACGTCAGCGTTGTGCTCTTTCAGCAGCTGAGCAACAGACTTGCTTGGATCCATTACGAAAGGCTGGCCAGTCAGAGAAACTTCGCCGGTGAATTTCTTCATGCGGCCTTCAACCATTTTCTCTGCGATTTCTTTTGGCTTACCAGACTGCATCGCGATGTCCAGCTGAACCTGGTACTCTTTCTCTACCACTTCAGCAGACACGTCTTCTGGCTTAACGAATTCTGGTTTGCTTGCAGCGATGTGCATCGCCAGCTGTTTAACCAGCTCTTCGTCAGCGCCTTTAGCCGCAACCAGAACACCGATACGTGCACCGTGCTGGTAAGAGCCCAGAACGTCGCCTTCCAGAGAAGAAACGCGACGGATGTTGATGTTCTCACCGATTTTAGCAACCAGCGCAACACGTTCTTCTTCGAACTGTGCTTTCAGAACTTCAACGTCAGTGATTTTGCCAGCAACAGCTGCGTCCAGAACTTTGTTAGCAAATGCCTGGAAACCACCATCTTTAGCAACGAAGTCAGTCTGGCAGTTAACTTCCAGAATGATACCGTAGTTGCCGTCGATCTTAGTGATGATCACGCCGTCAGCAGCAACGTTGCCTGCTTTTTTAGCTGCTTTGATCGCACCGGATTTACGCATGTTTTCGATTGCCAGCTCGATGTCGCCGTTCGCTTCAGTCAGCGCTTTTTTGCAATCCATCATGCCTGCGCCAGTACGCTCGCGCAGCTCTTTTACCAGGGATGCGGTAATTTCAGCCATTCTTAAATCCTCGGGAGATGTGAACTGCCCGGCCAGGGGCCAAACAGTGTAAATTGAAAAAAGGGGCCGGTAATGGGCCCCTATTCATACACGGTACTAATAAGGGGTAAAACCTTATTATTCAGCTTCTACGAAGCTTTCTTCCGCCTGAGAAGCCAGATCCTGGGAACGGCCTTCACGAACGGTAGCAGCTACAGCGCTCAGGTACAGGCTAACAGCACGGATTGCGTCGTCGTTACCCGGGATAACGAAGTCAACACCGTCCGGATCGGAGTTGGTATCAACGATAGCGAATACCGGGATACCCAGGTTGTTAGCTTCTTTGATTGCGATGTGCTCGTGGTCCGCATCGATTACGAACAGCGCGTCTGGCAGGCCGCCCATATCTTTGATACCGCCCAGGCTGTTTTCCAGCTTGTCCAGTTCACGAGTGCGCATCAGCGCTTCTTTCTTAGTCAGCTTGTCGAAAGTACCGTCCTGAGACTGGGTTTCCAGATCTTTCAGGCGTTTGATGGACTGACGAACAGTTTTCCAGTTAGTCAGCATGCCGCCCAACCAGCGATGGTTCACGAAGAACTGGTCGCAGCTGTTAGCAGCATCTTTCACAGCTTCGCTTGCAGCGCGCTTAGTACCAACGAACAGAATCTTACCTTTACGGGAAGAGATCTTGTTCAGCTCAGCCAGGGCTTCGTTGAACATTGGTACAGTTTTCTCAAGGTTGATGATGTGAACTTTGTTACGTGCGCCGAAGATGAAAGGCTTCATTTTCGGGTTCCAGTAACGGGTCTGGTGACCAAAGTGAACACCAGCCTTGAGCATGTCGCGCATGGAAACAGTTGCCATGTTTAAAACCTCTATATTAAAAGTTGGGGTTATGCCTCCACGTATCCCATATTACCGACCCCAAAGGGCACCCCGGAATATGTGCCGATACGTGTGTGTTGTTACACAAAGTGAGATTTGTCGCTTCCGTCCAGCCTGTGTATCTGAAATGGATCGGAAGTCCGGCGCGCTTTATACCACAAAACGCCACCATAAACCAACTGTTGTTGGCGTAGTGTGCTGTTAATGATTCTCAATTTGGCACGGGGTGTGCCTGACTGATACCATTGACAGCACTTAGACTAGTATTGTCGAAAAAATCGACACCGATGGACAGATTACATGGCTATCTCTATTAAGACACCTGAAGAAATTGAAAAGATGCGCGTCGCCGGTCGTCTGGCCGCGGAAGTGCTGGAAATGATCGAGCCGTTCGTGAAGCCGGGCGTCAGCACCGGTGAACTGGACCGCATCTGTAATGATTACATCGTTAACGAGCAGCACGCGGTTTCCGCCTGCCTCGGCTACCACGGTTTCCCGAAATCCGTCTGCATTTCTATTAATGAAGTGGTTTGCCACGGTATTCCGGACAACGAAAAACTGCTGAAAGATGGCGACATCGTCAACATCGACGTCACCGTCATTAAAGATGAGTACCACGGTGACACCTCAAAAATGTTCATCGTTGGCAAGCCAACCATTCTGGGCGAGCGTCTGTGCAAAGTGACGCAAGAGAGCCTCTACCTGGCGCTAAAGATGGTTAAACCGGGCATTCGTCTGCGTACCATTGGTGCCGCCATTCAAAAATTCGTGGAAGCGGAAGGTTTCTCCGTGGTTCGCGAATACTGCGGTCACGGCATTGGTCGCGTCTTCCACGAAGAACCGCAGGTCCTGCACTATGATGCAGATGACGGCGGCGTGGTGCTGCAAAAAGGCATGACCTTTACCATCGAGCCGATGGTTAACGCGGGTGACTACCGCATCCGTACCATGAAAGATGGCTGGACGGTCAAAACCAAAGACAGAAGCTTGTCTGCGCAGTACGAGCATACTATTGTGGTAACAGACAACGGCTGCGAAATTATGACGTTGCGCAAGGATGACACCATCCCGGCGATACTGACGAACATTGAGTGATAAAAGAGCCGGCGAATGCCGGCTTTTTTAATGGCGATAGCTTTTTCTTATGGGTGGCGCACGATGAGTAATCTTTTACCCGAACAGTATGCTAACACAGCACTTCCCACCCTCCCCGACCAGCCCGACAACCCAGGCGTCTGGCCGCAACACGAGCTGACCTGTGCCGGCATCAAGGCGCATATGGACGTCTTTCACCGCTGGCTTGGAAGCGCATTTGATGCCGGTATTTCCGCAGAGCAGCTGATTGAAGCGCGCACCGAATTTATCGACCAGCTCCTGCAGCGTTTGTGGATCGATTACGGCTTCGGGCAGATCGGTGATGTGGCGCTGGTTGCCGTCGGGGGCTATGGCCGCGGAGAGCTGCACCCGCTTTCCGATATCGATCTCCTGATCTTAAGCCGCAAAAAGCTGCCGGACGAACAGGCGCAAAAAATTGGCGAACTGCTGACCCTGCTCTGGGACGTGAAGCTGGAAGTCGGCCACAGCGTACGCACCCTGGAAGAGTGTCTGCTGGAAGGACTATCCGACCTGACCGTCGCCACCAACCTCATTGAAACCCGCCTGCTGATTGGTGACGTCGCGCTATTCCTGGAGCTGCAAAAACACATCTTCAGCGACGGCTTCTGGCCGTCAGAAAAGTTCTTCGCCGCGAAGGTTGAGGAGCAAAATCAGCGCCACCAGCGCTACCACGGCACCAGCTATAACCTTGAACCCGATATTAAAAGCAGCCCCGGCGGCCTGCGCGACATCCACACGTTACAGTGGGTCGCCCGTCGCCATTTTGGCGCCACCTCCATGGACGAGATGGTCGGCTTTGGCTTCTTAACCGAGGCCGAGCGTAACGAGCTCAACGAGTGTCTGCACCTGCTCTGGCGCATTCGCTTTGCCCTCCACCTGGAAGTGACGCGCTACGATAACCGTCTGCTGTTTGACCGTCAGCTCAGCGTTGCCCAACGCCTCAACTACAGCGGCGAGGGGAACGAGCCGGTTGAGCACATGATGAAGGATTTCTTCCGCGTCACCCGCCGGGTCACGGAGCTGAACCAGATGCTGTTGCAGCTCTTCGACGAGGCCATCCTGGCCCTGACGGCGGACGAAAAGCCGCGCCCGATTGATGACGAATTCCAGCTACGCGGCACGCTTATCGATCTGCGCGACGAAACGCTGTTTATCCGCGAGCCGGAAGCGATTCTGCGGATGTTCTATACCATGGTGCGCAACAGCGCCATCACTGGGATCTACTCCACCACCCTGCGACATCTGCGCCATGCGCGCCGCCATCTGACGCAGCCGCTGTGCTATATCCCGGAAGCGCGTTCGCTATTCCTGAGCATGCTCCGCCACCCGGGGGCCGTCAGTCGTGGCCTGCTGCCAATGCACCGCCACAGCGTGCTGTGGGCCTATATGCCGCAGTGGTCGCATATTGTCGGGCAGATGCAGTTTGATCTGTTCCACGCCTACACGGTGGATGAACACACGATCCGCGTCATGCTCAAGCTGGAAAGCTTTGCCAAAGAGGAGACGCGATCCCGCCACCCGCTGTGCGTGGAATTATGGCCGCGCCTTACCCATCCGGAATTGATCCTGATTGCCGCCCTGTTCCACGATATCGCGAAAGGTCGCGGCGGTGACCACTCGGTGCTGGGCGCGCAGGACGTGCTTAAATTTGCCGAACTGCACGGCCTGAACTCGCGTGAAACGCAGCTTGTGGCCTGGCTGGTGCGTCATCACCTGCTGATGTCGGTCACTGCACAGCGTCGTGACATTCAGGATCCTGAAGTGATCAAGCAGTTTGCGGAGGAGGTTCAGACGGAAAACCGTCTGCGCTATCTGGTCTGCCTGACGGTGGCCGATATCTGCGCCACCAACGAAACGCTGTGGAACAGCTGGAAACAAAGCCTGCTCCGCGAGCTGTACTTTGCAACTGAAAAACAGCTGCGCCGCGGCATGCAAAACGCACCGGACATGCGCGAGCGCGTGCGCCATCACCAGCTGCAGGCGCTGGCGCTGCTGCGGATGGATAACATCAATGAAGAAGCGCTGCATCAGATTTGGGCCCGCTGCCGTGCCAACTATTTTGTCCGCCACAGCCCAAACCAGCTTGCCTGGCACGCGCGGCATCTGCTCAAGCACGATCTGACGCAGCCGATGATCCTGCTGAGCCCACAGGCCACGCGCGGCGGGACGGAGATTTTCATCTGGAGCCCGGACCGGCCTTATCTGTTTGCTGCGGTGTGCGCCGAGCTGGACAGGCGTAATCTGAGCGTTCACGACGCGCAGATTTTCACCACCCGCGACGGCATGGCGATGGATACCTTTATTGTGCTTGAGCCGGACGGCAGCCCGCTGTCGTCGGACAGACATGAAGGAATACGCTTCGGGCTTGAGCAGGCGATCACCCAGCGCAGCTGGCAGCCGCCGCAGCCGCGTCGCCAGCCGGCGAAACTGCGCCACTTTACCGTCGATACCGAGGTCAATTTCCTGCCGACCCACACCGACCGTAAATCGTTCCTGGAGCTGATCGCACTGGACCAGCCAGGGCTCCTCGCTCGCGTCGGCCAGGTGTTTGCCGATCTGGGAATTTCGCTTCATGGGGCAAGAATTACAACCATTGGCGAGCGAGTAGAAGATTTATTTATAATCGCCACAGCGGACCGGCGTGCCCTTAATAATGACCTGCAACTTGAAGTACAACAACGGTTGACAGCAGCCCTCAATCCAAACGATAAAGGGTGACGTGTTTTTTAGTGAAATGGAAAGAGTAAACCATGCAGCAGTTACAGAACGTTATTGAGTCCGCCTTTGAGCGTCGCGCCGAGATTACCCCGGCAAATGTGGATACCGTGACCCGTGAAGCGGTAAACCAGGTGATTTCCCTGCTGGATTCTGGCGCATTGCGCGTGGCAGAAAAAATCGACGGTCAGTGGGTCACTCATCAATGGCTGAAGAAAGCGGTGCTGCTCTCTTTCCGCATCAATGATAACCAGGTTATCGACGGAGCAGAAAGCCGCTACTTCGATAAAGTGCCAATGAAATTCGCTGACTACGATGAAGCGCGTTTCCAGAAAGAAGGCTTCCGCGTGGTACCGCCTGCGGCAGTGCGTCAGGGTGCATTTATTGCCCGCAACACCGTGCTGATGCCATCCTACGTGAACATCGGTGCCTACGTTGACGAAGGTACGATGGTCGATACCTGGGCGACTGTGGGTTCTTGTGCGCAGATCGGTAAAAACGTTCACCTGTCCGGCGGCGTGGGCATCGGCGGTGTTCTGGAGCCACTGCAGGCTAACCCGACCATCATCGAAGACAACTGCTTCATCGGCGCGCGTTCTGAAGTTGTCGAAGGCGTGATCGTTGAAGAAGGCTCCGTGATCTCCATGGGCGTTTATATCGGTCAGAGCACCCGTATTTACGATCGTGAAACCGGTGAAGTGCATTACGGTCGCGTGCCGGCTGGCTCCGTGGTGGTTTCCGGCAACCTGCCGTCAAAAGATGGCAAATACAGCCTGTACTGTGCGGTTATCGTGAAGAAAGTGGACGCGAAAACACGCGGTAAAGTTGGCATCAACGAATTGCTGCGCACCATCGATTAATCGGGTATAACAAAAAGCGGGGGCAACCCCGCTTTTTTTATATCTGAGGGTGGCGAAAATAGATTTTTTCGTTAATTATTCAAAGGTTATGTTGAGATCAAGGGTACCGCTATGTACGATAATCTGAAAAGTCTGGGCATTACCAATCCTGATGAAATTGATCGTTACAGCCTCCGTCAGGAAGCCAATAACGATATTCTGAAAATCTATTTTCACAAGGACAAAGGAGAGTTTTTCGCCAAAAGCGTGAAGTTTAAATATCCACGCCAGCGTAAGACCGTTGTTGCTGACGGTGTAGGTCAGGGATACAAAGAAGTACAGGAAATCAGCCCTAACCTGCGCTATGTGATTGATGAACTCGATCAGATCTGCCAGCGCGACCGCACCGAAGTCGATCTCAAGCGTAAGATCCTTGACGATCTGCGTCACCTTGAAAGCGTTGTGACCAACAAGATCAGCGAGATTGAAGCGGATCTTGAGAAGTTAACCCGCAACAAATAAGTTGGGTGCGGCCTGATGCCCTCACCCCGGCCCTCTCTCACAGGGAGAGGGAGAAAACCATTATGTAGGCCGGGTAAGGCGAAGCCGCCACCCGGCAAACAACATCATCGCTGTTCATCCAGCTGCAGCGCCACATAGAGCAGCAGCCTGTCGTCAAAATTCCCCAGATCCAGCCCCGTCAGCTCCGAAATGCGGTTGAGCCGATATTCCAGCGTATTGCGGTGAATAAACAGCGCTTTCGACGTCGCCAGCGGCTGCACGTTATGGCGGAACCACGCCTGTAGCGTTCGGCGTAGCAGGCCGTTGTTGTCCATGGCTTTCAGACGCGCTAATGGTCGTGCCAGCTCATTGGCCTGCCAGCCGCCGCGCAGGCTGTCGAGCAGCACCGGCAGCATCAGATCCTGATAGAAATAGCTGCGGCTCTCCGGCATGCGCTGCTTGCCCACCATCATGGTGGTGCGCGCGGTACGCCAGGAGCGGGCGATACTGCCCGGCCCGGTAAAGTAGTTGCCCAATGCAACGCGAAAGCGCAGCTGGCCATTCTCCTTCATCCGGGAGATCAGCAGCTCCACGCGACGACGGTGATCTTCTGCATCCCAGCGACCAAACTGATTGAGCGCCGGTTTGAGCACCACCATTTCCGTAAGAGAGACTATTGCCACCAGGTTGTCGCGCTCCGGCGTCGCCAGCGCGTTTTGCAGTTGCTGCAGCTCGGCCATCGCACTGTCGACCCCAAGCTGGCCGCTATCGACCTCAATCACCGCCACGACGCGCGGCTGGTTCAGATCGATCCCCAGACGCTGCGCCCATTCGCTGAGCGCAGGCGTATGCTCTTCCGCCTGAATAAGGTTCATTACCAGCTCTTCGCGCAGGCGGCTGTCCTGAGCGAGCAGGTGCATCAGGCGCGACTGCTCCAGCATCATTTCTGCCGTCATACAGACCAGCTCGCCGTATTTTCGCAGGGACTCCGGCTCACCGGTCAGGCCAATAACGCCGACTATCTCCCCTTCCAGACGCAGCGGTAAATTGATCCCCTGCCGGACGCCGTGAAGATGTTTCGCTACCGCGTCGTCGATATCCACAACCCGCCCCTGGGAAAGCACCAGCAGCGCGCCTTCGTGCAATTCACCAATACGCTCGCGATCGCCGCTGCCAATAATGCGACCGCGGGCATCCATTACGTTGATATTGGTATCAATGATGCGCATGGTGCGCGCCACGATATCCTGCGCCATTTTGGTATCAAGATGCCAGCCAGCCATGCAACCCTCCTGTGAGCAGAGCTCAAGCATAGGGAAGTTCAGCTGCGGCCGCATTGTGCAAACGCACAAAGAGAGAGGGAGAAATATGGACTTGTGGAAAGGGTCACAGAAACGAGAAAAGCCCCTGCCTGTTACAGGCAGGGGCTTACAGGATTTACTGCATCAGCAGGTAGATAGAGGAGTCACCACGCTGGATATTCAGCGCCAGCACGGAAGGCTTGCTGTCGAGAATTTTGCGCAGTTCAGCGATGTTTTTCACCGGCTGCTGGTTAGCCCCCATGATCACATCCCCTTTTTTCAGGCCGATACGGGCTGCCGGTGAATTCGCCTTCACGTTGTTCACCACCACGCCTTTATCTGCCCCTTTGTTGCTCATCTCCGCCCCTTCAATACCGCTGAAGATGGTGCTGGAATCCACCTGATTCTGGCTGCTCTGCTGCAGTTCCAGGCTCACGTTAACCGGCTTACCGTCGCGCAGCAGGCCGAGGGTGATTTTACTGCCAACCGGCATAGAACCCACTTCGGCGCGCAGGGCGGCAAAGCTGCTGATCGGTTTACCGTTCAGGGAGGTGATGACATCACCCGCTTTAATCCCCGCTTTCGCCGCAGAGGAGTTCGGCATCACCTGGCTGACGAATGCCCCGCGCTGAGCGTCAACTTTCATTGCCTTCGCCAGTTCGGAGTTCAGCTCCGTACCCAGGATACCCAGCTCACCGCGTTTCACCTGGCCATACTGCACCATCTGTGCGGTCAGGTTTTTCACCATGTTACTTGGGATAGCAAAGCCGATACCGATGTTGCCGCCGTCCGGTGCCAGGATAGCGGTGTTGATACCGATCAGCTCACCGTTCAGGTTCACCAGCGCACCGCCGGAGTTACCGCGGTTAATCGCCGCATCCGTCTGGATGAAGTTTTCATAGTTCTCGGCATTGAGGCCGCTACGGCCCAGCGCAGAGACGATACCCGAGGTCACGGTTTCACCCAGACCGAACGGGTTACCGATTGCCACGGTATAGTCACCCACGCGCAGCGCGTCGGAGTCGGCAATTTTAATCGCCGTCAGGTTCTTCGGATCCTGAATCTGGATCAGCGCGATGTCGGAGCGCGGGTCTTTCCCCACCACTTTGGCGTCAAACTTGCGGCCATCGCTCAGCTGCACCTTAATGCTGTTAGCGTTATCAACTACGTGGTTGTTGGTGACGACGTAGCCTTTCGCTGCATCAATGATCACTCCCGAGCCAAGCGCCATGAATTTCTGCTGCTGGGCGCCGCCCTGGCTGTCATCCCCTGCGCCACCGCCCTGGCAGAACGGAGAGCTCTGGAATGGCGAACCGTCCTGGCAGAACGGCGAGTTGTCGCCAAAGAACTGCTGGAAGTTACGCGGCATGCGCGGCGTATTGACGGTCGTGCTACCCTCAACGTTAATACTCACCACCGATGGCATCACCTTTTCGAGCATCGGTGCCAGGCTTGGCATCTGCTGCGCGGTTGCTGCCGACGACGCGGTCTCGGCTGCAGTAGCAGTCAGAGGAGACAGCGCTAAACCTAAACTCAGAGCCAGTGCACTCATTGCTAATGTGGTTTTTTTCATGTTTCTCAATCTCGATTTACAGATAACGCAAAATTGCTGTGTAACTCAGATTCATTTTATACCGCTTAGTTCCGGCGATAAGTTTATGGAAAAGGTAAAAATTTATTGGCCGTCTTTACAAAACTCCGTGATTATTCCACGGCCATCAGCTTGCGATATTCATCCCAGGCGTATAAATCCGTCATGCCGCTGATATAGTCCTGGATCAGGCGGCAGCGATAATAATATTCCAGCACCGGCCACTGGAGAGAATGACGGTCCAGCTTGCCAATTGCTTCAACATACGCCAGTCGATGACGGGTAGAGAGTTTCTGATAAAGCCGGGACTCAATCGGTATTCGGCGCACGCGCTCGTGTTCCACCAGCTCGCTGAATTCGTCGACCGACAGCTGGAGCAACGGGGAGTAAATTTCCAGTAACCCACTGATTACCCGGTAGCCCTGCAGCTCTAACTGTTCAACATCCGGGTGGCTGAACACGTGCCGCATAGCCACATGTTTATAAAGCTCAAGGAGCTGGCTGAAACTGCTGTCATCTTCCAGCAGCGCGTGATTGAATTCTCCGCTGTAAATCAGCGGCAAATTATCAATAAAGCGCGATGCCGCATATGGCACCAGTTTATTTAATGTATTGACCCGCAAATACATAAAGAACTGGTCTTCAGTACTGCGGCTTAATGTATTTGAGCGCGATTTTTCCCAGGCATTTTCGACAACCTGCGCAAACAGCGAGCCTTTTTCATGGGTGCCCCAGGCGGCATAAAGATGCTGATAAAGCTCCTCGACGCTGAAGATTCTTTTCTCAACGGCGTCTTCCAGATCGGCCACACAATAGGAAATATCGTCGGCGGCTTCCATAATCCAGGTTAAGGGAAAGCGGCCGTTTGGCGTCAATGAAAGTTCTTTACGCAGCCGTTCAATATAGGCTTCTTCAGAAAGGTAATAGCCCGGTTTTTTCATGAGATAACTGTGCGATTCGGGCGTATCCCCCATCCACCACGCGGGGCGGGTATATTTCAGGATACAGCCGACCTGTGCCCAGGTCAGGTTCATACGCATCAGAGAATGGACCAGCCGGATCCCCTGCGCGTTCCCCTCGAAGTGACACAGATCCTGGCGCACTTTACGACGCAGATCGTTCAGCCCCTCTTCCCCTTCACGCAGGCGTAAGTCGCGTACGGTACAGCGGTCATCGCTGAGGGGCTGGCTGGCCGCATCCGAAGGATGAAGCCGCTGTTTAAACCAGTCATTGATTGCCGCCTCACCAAAGTGGCCAAAAGGTGGGTTGCCGATGTCATGCATCAGGCAGGCCATCTCAACGATGCTCTCGAAGGGCCCCGTCAGTTCGTCCAGGCCATAAGTTTCCAGTAAGCGCTGTTCTTTGAGACGGCTCAAAATCTCTTTGGCAATATAGCGCCCGACCTGCTGCACTTCCATGGAGTGGGTTAGGCGCGTGCGCACCGCGGCGTTACGCTCGAGCGGAAACACCTGCGTCTTTTGCTGCAAACGGCGGATGGCCGGCGAGTTAATAATCCGCCCGCGATCGCTTTCGAAGATACGCAGGATCTCATGTTCGCTCTTGTCGCCCTGCGGCGAACGGAAACGCCGGTGCCAGTTAATTTTGGTGCGAAAATCGATTGGTGACATGTGCTCCCCCGCCTGAGAATGCGTTTCCCCTTAACCGCATGATAGACTATGCATCTTAACAAGGCACATCGCGAGTAAATCTATGAAAATCGGCATTATTGGTGCAATGGAAGAAGAAGTTACGCTGCTGCGTGACAAAATTGAGAACCGTCAGACCCTCTCTCTCGGAGGCTGTGAGATCTACACCGGCCAGCTGAACGGTGTTGACGTGGCTCTGCTGAAATCAGGCATCGGTAAAGTGGCTGCTGCGCTGGGTGCAACCCTGCTGCTCGAGCGCTGCAAGCCGGATGTGATCGTGAATACCGGCTCTGCGGGCGGCCTGGCGCCGACGCTGAAAGTGGGTGATATCGTTGTCTCCGACGAAGCGCGTTACCACGATGCTGACGTGACCGCGTTCGGTTACGAGTATGGTCAGCTCCCGGGCTGTCCGGCAGGGTTTAAGGCTGACGACAAACTGATTGCGGCGGCAGAAACCTGCATTGCTGAACTCAATCTCAACGCGGTACGCGGCCTGATTGTCAGCGGTGATGCCTTCATCAATGGCTCCGTAGGGCTGGCGAAAATCCGCCATAACTTCCCTCAGGCGGTGGCCGTTGAGATGGAAGCGACCGCGATCGCTCACGTTTGCCATAACTTCAACGTACCGTTCGTGGTGGTCCGCGCCATCTCTGACGTGGCAGACCAGCAGTCCCACATCAGCTTCGACGAGTTCCTGACCGTTGCGGCAAAACAGTCCACCGTGATGGTGGAACGCCTGGTGCAGAATCTGGCACGTGGCTAAACATAGCGTCAGGGCGCTGGCCGCCCTGCTTCTTTTCGCACCGCTGTGGCTCTATGCTGTCCCGCGTGTGATTACGCTCTCCCCCGCTAACACGGAACTGGCCTTTGCCGCAGGGATCACGCCCGTTGGCGTGAGCAGCTTTTCCGATTACCCGCCGCAGGCTGCGGGCATTGAACAGGTAGCAACCTGGCAAGGGATGAACCTTGAGCGCATCGTGGCGCTTAAACCGGATCTCGTGCTGGCCTGGCGCGGCGGCAACGCCGAGCGGCAGGTTAACCAGCTCGCCACGCTTGGCATCAAAGTCATGTGGGTTGATGCCGTGAGCATTGAACAAGTCGCTCAGGCGCTCCGCGCCCTGGCGCCCTATAGCCCTTCCCCCAAAAAAGCCGAGGCCGCAGCGAAACAGATGCTCAGCGACTATGCCGCGTTGAAATCCCGCTATGATACGCCGGTTAAAAAGCGCATCTTCCTGCAGTTTGGCAGCCAGCCGCTGTTCACCACCGGAAAAGGATCCATTCAGAACCAGGTGCTGGAAGTCTGCGGTGGTGAAAATATCTTTGCTGCCAGCCGGGTGCCGTGGCCTCAGGTTAGCCGTGAACAGGTCCTGGCACGCCAGCCACAGGCAATCGTCGTGGTCGGAAATGCGAGCGAGATTCCTAAAATTGAACAATTCTGGAAAAGGCAGCTAAAAATTCCGGTGATCCCGCTCAACGGTGACTGGTTTGAACGCGCCAGCCCGCGTATTATCCTCGCCGCAAAACAGCTCTGTGCCGCCCTGGCAGAGAGCCACTAACATAAGACCCTTTTCGAGGATTTAACGATGCTCGTTTATTGGCTGGATATTCTTGGCACAGCCGTTTTTGCTATCTCCGGCGTCCTGCTCGCCGGAAAACTACGCATGGATCCGTTTGGCGTGCTGGTGCTTGGCGTGGTGACCGCCGTGGGTGGCGGGACTATCCGCGATATGGCGCTGGCCAATGGCCCGGTGTTTTGGGTGAAAGACCCGACCGATCTGGTGGTCGCGATGGTCACCTGCCTGTTAACCATTGTGCTGGTTCGCCAGCCGCGCAGATTACCCAAATGGATATTGCCGGTGCTGGACGCCGTGGGTCTGGCCGTGTTCGTCGGTATTGGCGTAAACAAGGCGTTTAATGCGGGTACCGGTCCGATGGTGGCGATCTGCATGGGCGTATTAACCGGCGTGGGCGGTGGGATAATACGCGACATTCTGGCGCGTGAAGTGCCGATGATCCTGCGCACTGAAATTTACGCAACGGCCTGTATTGTTGGCGGGATTGTTCACGCGACCGCGTACTACACCTTCGCGCTCCCGCTGGAAAATGCAGCGATGCTGGGGATGCTCGTGACGCTGGTGATTCGTTTAGCGGCGATACGCTGGCACCTGAAGCTGCCGACGTTTGCGCTGGACGATAACGGAAGGTAAACGCAAAACGGTAACCGCCAGGTTACCGTTTTTAGTCTTTTCTCCCTCCCCCTGTGGGAGAGGGCCGGGGCGAGGGCATCAGCCCGAACCTCTTAGATGCTGAACGAAGAACCACACCCGCAGGTGCTTGTTGCGTTCGGGTTGGTCACCACAAAGCGCGATCCTTCCAGACCTTCGGTGTAATCCACCGAGCCGCCCACCAGATATTGCAGGCTCATCGGGTCAACCACCAGGGCGACGCCTTGTTTCTCGATAGTCATATCACCATCGTTAACCTGGTCGTCAAAGGTAAAACCATACTGGAAGCCGCTGCAGCCGCCGCCGGTAATATAGACGCGCAGTTTCAGATCCGGATTGTCTTCGTCTGCAATCAGGGTTTTCACTTTGTTGGCTGCTGCTTCGGTAAATTCCAGCGGCAACGCTACATCATCACTCATCATATGCTCCCATGAATACTGCTACTGCGATTGGGTAAAATTCACCCAATTCTTTGTGTCATTATCTAATACCCTGGTAATTCATTCAAGTATTCTGCGCTGCGGCCCGTTCAGCCTCTTGTTTTGCCAGAGTACGCGCAAGGATGGTGGAGTATAGCGGCTTTCCACCCAGGAATTGGGCTAATAGTGTCGCGCCGAGACAGGTAATGATCATTGGCAAAATGAGCTGGTAATTATCCGTCATCTCCAGCACCAGCACGATACCCGTCAACGGCGCGCGCAGGGACGCGGCCAGCAGCGCCCCCATTCCGGCCACCGCAAAGGTCCCGGCATCAAGGTGATAAGCGGGCAAGCCCGCCTGCGCCGCCATACCAAACGCGGTGCCCAGCAGCGTTCCCAGCGCCAGCATGGGTGCGAATATTCCGCCCGGCGCGCCGGAGGAGAAGCACAGCACCGTCGTGATGACGCGTGAAATAAACATAAACAGCAGCAGTCCCACGCTGAAATTCCCCGCCGCCGCAATGGGAATCAGGCCGAACCCGCCGCCTGCGGCATTCGGTTCAATAAAGCCGAGTACGCCGCACATCCCGCCCAGCAGGCCACCCATCAGCACCCATTTGGTTGTATTCCCGCCGTGAAGACGCTGGAACATATCCTGAGCGCGCAGAATGAAGGTGTTAAAGAGCGGGCCTACCACGCCAAAAATCATACCGAGGATCAGATAAAGCCACAGGGTATTGACCGGCGCGTTGGTGAGTTTTCCCACCTCAATGACCGCCCCTTCGCCATTAAAGATGCGAAAGACGATGCTCGACATAATGACGCCGGTAAACACCGCTTTTATGGAGATCAGGTTGTAGCGAAACTGGGCGCGCATCTCTTCGATGATGAACAAAATCCCGGCCAGCGGCGCGTTAAACGCCGCCGACAGCCCCGCCGCCGCGCCGGTGGCCAGCAGCGTATGGCGCGCTTCGGCGCTGCGCATCCGAAACAGATCGCCCACCATGCGCCCGACGTTCCCGCCCAGCTGCACGGTTGGCCCCTCTCGCCCCAGTACCATTCCCGCACCGAGGGTTCCCATGCCGCCGATAAATTTCACCGGGATCACTCGCCACCAGCGCACCGGACGCAGCTCCTCCAGCGCGCCCTCAATTTCCGGGATACCAGAGCCGCCCGCCTCCGGCGCAAATTTACGGACCAGAAAATAACCCACCATAGCAAGCAGCGCAGACAGCCCAAATGCCGCTGTCCAGACCAGCCATCTGCTGTCGGCGAAACCGGCTACGGTCCCCACTCGCCAGTTGAGTACGGCATTAACCGCTTTTTCAAACGCCACGCCAGCCAGACCCGCAAGGGTACCCACCACGGCAGCGGCCAGCAGGATCGCCAGCGGCGTTTTATCGCGATTGAGCAGCCGCCGAATACTGATTCGATGTTGGGCGCGCGAAAACTGTTGTTCTTCAAAAGACGGAGAATCTGATTTCATGTCCTGCTCTTATTCATCACACAAAAAGCCGTGAGGATTTTACCAGAGACAGTCGCGCCGTCCCGTGAAAAATCCTTAACAATTGTTTATGCATTAATGGGGCAAAAATTTCATAACCTTCCGCGAATCACTTAGAATAGTGTGCTTAATCATTTTATACGAACCAGGAACGACGCCATGAGCAAGTCTGAAAACCTCTACAGTGCAGCCCGCGAGCTTATTCCGGGTGGCGTGAACTCACCTGTGCGCGCCTTTACCGGCGTGGGCGGCACGCCGCTGTTTATCGAACGTGCTGACGGCGCGTATCTGTATGATGTCGATGGCAAAGCCTATATCGATTATGTCGGCTCCTGGGGCCCGATGGTGCTGGGCCACAACCATCCGGCTATCCGTAATGCGGTAATTGAAGCCGCCCAGCGCGGCCTGAGCTTCGGCGCGCCGACGGAAATGGAAGTGAAAATGGCGGAGCTGGTCACTGAACTGGTGCCTACCATGGACATGGTGCGTATGGTGAACTCCGGTACCGAAGCCACCATGAGCGCTATCCGCCTGGCGCGTGGCTTTACCGGCCGCGACAAGATCGTCAAGTTTGAAGGCTGTTACCACGGTCACGCGGACTGCCTGCTGGTGAAAGCGGGCTCCGGCGCGCTGACGCTCGGCCAGCCAAACTCGCCGGGCGTACCGGCAGATTTCGCGAAGCATACCCTGACCTGTACCTACAACGATCTGAACACCGTTCGCGCGGCGTTCGAGCAGTATCCGCAGGAGATCGCCTGCATCATCGTTGAGCCGGTTGCGGGCAACATGAACTGCATCCCACCGCAGCCTGACTTCCTGCCGGGCCTGCGCGCCCTGTGCGACGAGTTCGGCGCGCTGCTGATCATCGATGAAGTGATGACCGGCTTCCGCGTGGCGCTGGCGGGTGCTCAGTCTTACTACGGCGTTGAGCCGGACCTGACCTGCCTTGGCAAAATCATCGGCGGCGGCATGCCGGTCGGTGCATTCGGTGGTCGTAAGGACGTTATGGAAGCCCTGGCGCCAACCGGCCCGGTTTACCAGGCGGGCACGCTCTCCGGTAACCCAATCGCAATGGCTGCCGGTTTCGCCTGCCTGAACGAAGTGGCTCAGCCGGGCATTCATGAAACCCTGACCGACCTGACGACACAGCTGGCAAACGGACTGCTTGAAGCGGCAGAGGAAGCCGGTATTCCGCTGGTCGTTAACCACGTGGGCGGAATGTTCGGGATTTTCTTCACCGATGCGAAAACCGTGACCTGCTATCAGGACGTGGTGAAGTGCGACGTTGAACGCTTCAAGCGCTTCTTCCACCTGATGCTGGAAGAAGGCGTGTATCTGGCACCGTCGGCGTTCGAAGCGGGCTTCATGTCCGTGGCGCACAGCGAAGCAGATATCAATAACACCATCGACGCGGCGCGTAAGGTGTTTGCGAAGCTTTAAGGGCATTGCCGGGTGGCGCTAACGCTTACCCGGCCTACGATGTTCTCCCTCTCCCCGTGGGAGAGGGCATCAGGCCGCACCTGACTACCGACTCTGCTTTCTCAACAGATAAATAAAGTACGGCGCACCGATAAAGGTCGACAGCAGACCCGCCGGGATCTGATACGGGAACAGCACCATTCTTCCGCACCAGTCTGCAAACACCAGCATGACCCCGCCCGTGAGGGCAGACATCACAATATGCGGCATCGTCCGGCGGAACCCCATCATTCGGGCTATGTGCGGCGCCATCAACCCGACAAAGCTCAGCGGTCCGATAGTCATGGTTGCCACAGCCGTCAGGCACGCCGCCAGCAGCAGCAGGGCCACGCGCGCTGGCGTCAGCGCCATACCCACCGCCCGCGCCGTTTCACCGCCGAGCGGCAGGATGGTCAGCCAGCGACGGCACAGCGGCACAATCGCCAGCAGCACGATCATCACGATCCCGGACCAGACAACCTGACTGCCGGTGGCACCGTACGTTGAGCCGGAAATCCAGGTCAGGATCTTCGCCATGCGCGGATCGCCGCTCGCCTGCAGCATCATCAGGAGCATCGTAAATGCAGTGCTAAGCGCCATCCCGGCCAGCAGCATCCGGTGCGGAGAAAATCCGCCGCGACCGGCAGCCATCAGGATAATCATCAGCGTCGCCGCCGCACCGATACTCCCGGCAGGCATCAGCCAGCCAAACGCATTGCCCGGCACGAAGAACAGCATCAGTACCACGCCAAAGGCGGCGCCGGAGCTGATCCCCAGCACTTCCGGGCTTGCCATCGGGTTGCCGGTCAGACGCTGAATAATGCACCCCGCCACCGCCAGCATCACGCCGGCGATCAGCGCGGCGAAGATACGCGGCCAGCGCCACTGCAGCAGTTCGTTGAGTAAATCGCCCGTTGCCCAGTGCCAGCCCGCCGCATCGCGCCCAAACGCGAGCGCGGTAAACGAGGCGATAACCAGCACCGCCAGGCCAGCAAGGCTAAACCACAGCACCGACTGGCGTTCCGCATAGACTTTATCGCCTGCATCCATCGCCGGCGCGCTCATGCTGCGCAGGCGCGGCAGCAGCCACAGCAGCAGCGGCGCACCGATAAGCGCCGTGACCGACCCGGTGGACACCTCCCTCCAGACCCGCGCCAGCCACAGAATGAGCTGATCGGAAAGCCAGAGGATCAGCGCCCCAATCAGCGAGGCCAGCAGCAGACGCGCCAGCAAACGACGCGCCCCGAGCATTTTCGCCAGCAGCGGCGCGAACAGCCCGATAAACCCGATTATACCGACCGCATTCACCAGCAGAGCGCTCAGTACAATCGCCAGCGTCAGCGCCGCCAGGCGAGCCAGCGACAGCGCCAGCCCCAGGTTTCGCGCCACGCCGTCATCCAGCCCCATGAGCGTCAGGGGACGCAGGAGCAGCAGCGTCAGCACGACGCCGCCGGCCAGCTGTGGCCACAGATGCGCCACCACGCTCCAGTCGGTCTGGGTGAGCGTGCCGGTACTCCACAGGAACATGCTTTGCAGCCGATCGTGGTGGAACAGCACCAGCAGCTGGTTAATCGCCCCGCAGTACAGGCTCACCACCAGCCCGGCCAGAATAAGCGTCACCGGGGAAAGACGTTTGCGCCAGGCCACGCCAAAGACCAGCGCCCCCACCACGCACGCCCCCGCGAGAGCGGCAAACTGCGAGGTCAACGCCCCCGGCAGCGACCACAGCGTGATGACCGTGATCCCAAGCTGCGCGCCGGTCGCGACGCCGAGCGTGGTCGGTTCCGCCAGCGGATTGCGTAAAACCTGCTGGAACAGCACGCCCACCAGCCCTAAACCGGCACCGACTAAGAGGGAGATCGCCAGGCGCGGCAGCAGGCTGTAGTGAAACAGCATCTGCTGAATATTATCGATATCCGGCGCGGCCAGGGCAGCGCCCCACTGTCCACGCGGTAGCGCCGTCGAGAGGTTGATCCAGGTTAATACCAGCGCGGCCAGGAACAGTAAGGACAACAGCAGCGCCGGGAAGCGGGCGATACGCATGCTCATGCTTTTCCTCCCAGCGCGCTATCCAGCAGACGAGCAAAATGCATGGCCGACAGCGTCGCGCCGTAGAACCAGACCGCCGGGGCGCGCTGGAAGCGCTGCTCGCGCACAAACGGCATCGCCTGCCAGAGCGGCGTCGCCATCAGCGCCTGCATGTCACGCTCGTTTCCGTGGTCGAAACAGATCACATCTGCATCGCGAAACGCCGCCAGACGATCGATACCCACGGCGGTACTGCCCCAGAACGTCATCTCCCCTTCCCAGGCATTACGAATGCCAAAACTGTCGAGCACTTCCTGGAACAGGCAGTTTTTACCAAAGACCAGCATATGGCGGGCATCCAGCAGCGTCACCATCAGCAGCGGGCGATCGCCCCGGTGAGCAAAACGCGGCTTTAGCGCGTCAATCAGGGCATCAAATTCATCGAGATGCCGTTTGGCCTCCGCCTCGCGGTTGAGGAAATGCGCCATCTCGTTAATCGAGTTTTTCGCCACGGTCAGCGGTTTTTTACCGTCGCTGAACGAGAATCCGCGTCCTGGCGCAATGCGCGCCATCACCTCTTCTGACGGGCCGTAGCCCGCGGACCAGAACAGGAACGACGGCTTCATCTGGGTGAGCAGTTCGAGGTTTGGCTCCGTACGCAGACCGACGTCGATCACCGAGTCCGGCAGCTTCGGCTCGTTCACCCAGAGGTTATAGTTAGGAATGTCCGCCACGCCATAGGGCGTAACGCCGAGCGCCATCATCAGTTCAACCGGCAGCCACTCAAGGGCCACAATACGGTGCGGATCCACGGCGGCAGCCCGCGCCGTATTCATTTTCAACAGCAGCGGTGAGAGCGCCATGGCCGTCAGCAGGCGACGGCGGCTGATAAGCATATTGTCCAGCATCAGTATACGAAGCTCACCGGCGCAGCCCCGGCAGGGTGAGGCAGAATACCCATCGGAATACCGTAAATGTGTTCCAGCGTTTCACTGCGCATCAGCTCAGACGGCGTGCCCTGGGCAATCATCTCGCCCCCGCGCAGCGCGACGAGGTAGTCACAGTAGCGCGCCGCCATGTTGATATCATGCAGGACCGCAATCACCGTCAGCCCCCGCTGCTGGCTTAAGCGATGCACCAGCGCCAGCACGTCGACCTGGTGGGCAATATCCAGCGCAGAGGTCGGTTCGTCGAGCAGCAGGCAGCGGCTGTCCTGTGCCACCAGCATCGCAATCCACGCGCGCTGGCGTTCACCGCCGGACAGGCTATCCACCAGCCGGTGCGCCAGCGGTTTGAGCCCCACCAGCGCAATTGCCTCTTCCACTTTTTCTCTGTCGGCGACGCCGAAGCGGCCCAGCGCACCGTGCCACGGATAACGCCCAATGGCTACCAGCTCGCGTACCGTCATCCCTTCCGCCTGCGGCAGCTGCTGCGGCAGATAGGCGACTTTGCGGGCAAAGGCTTTACTGCTCCAGCTCTCCAGCGGTTGGTGATCCAACAGAATATCGCCTTCTGAAGGTGGCTGGTGGCGTCCCAGCATTTTGAGCAGCGTGGATTTACCGGAGCCGTTGTGGCCAATCAGCCCCGTCACTTTACCTGCCGGGAACGTCAGAGAGAGCGGATGCAGCAGCATGCGCCCGGGTACGCGAAAGGAGAGATGGTTGAGCGTAAAGGTGGTGTCGGGTTGCGTTTGATTATCCTGCATATCAGCCAACTTAAATAAAAAGGGCACGGCGAACCGTGCCCAAAGAGCGATTAGAAGCGGAAGGTCGCGGTGGCAACAACCTGACGTTCAGCACCCCAGAAGCAACCGTAGGTGTTGAAGCAGCTGGCAACATACTCGCGATCGAACAGATTGTTCACATGCAGCGCCACGTTTGAACCTGCCATGCCAACGCGTGCCAGATCGTATCTGACCAGTGCATCGACAACAGTGTAACTGCCCACTTTGAAGGAGTTTGCCGGATCGCCATAGCTTGAGCCCGTATAACGCACGCCGGTACCCAGCGTCAGACCAGACAGCGGGCCATCAAACATTGTGTAATCACCCCATACGGATGCCATATGTTTAGGCACCTGGGCTGGCGTGTTGCCTTTGTAGTTGGTATCGGTGGTGTATTGCGCATCGGTATAGGTATAGGAGCCGACAACGTTAACGCTCGCAGACAGCGCGGCTTTCGCTTCCAACTCTACGCCACGGGCACGGATTTCACCGCCTTCAACCGAGAAGAAAGAGCCCGCCGGGTCCGCCATCAGGTTGTTGGTTTTGGTCAGCTGATACACCGCACCGGTGACAACGATCGGACGATCGTTCGGAACGTATTTCACGCCCGCTTCGTACTGCTTGCCTTTAGACGGAGAGAACAGTTTGCCCTGTGCATCGGTCTGCGAAGCCGGTTCAAAAGATTCGCTATAGCTAAAGTACGGGGTGACGCCGTTATCAAACAGGTAGTTAACACCGCCACGCCAGGTGAACTGGGTGTCATCACGTTTGGATGTGGTATTGGTCACACGGTTATAGGACTCCTGATCGGCCCAGTCATAACGTCCCCCCAGAGTGACCAGCACTTTATCCCACTGCGCCTGATCCTGAACATACAGACCCGTCTGTTTCTGGCGGTTCAGGATCTGATAAGCTCCTGAGTTAGCCGGATCTTTTGCACCAAAATCGAAATCGCTGTTAACGGGATGATAAAGATCCAACAGAGGAACCGAGTCGTCATAGCCGAACCAGGAGTTGATGTCATTTCGCATACGCATAAAGTCAACGCCGGTCAGCAGAATGTGGTCCATCTTTCCGGTCGAGAATTTGCTTTGCAGCTGGGTATCAACGGTGAAGTTCTGCAGTTTTTCATTATCTACAACGTATTTACGCGCCAGATAATGCCCTTTGTCAGCAGGGGCCAATGCCGCACACTGTTTGCTGCCAGCATTCGCCGGATCGGTGCAGACACCATAACCGTAAACGCTGTTTTGCGAGGTTTTGTTCTCGGCAAAGCGCAGGTTCTGACGCACGGTGAAGGTATCGTTGAATTCGTGGTCGAAGCTATATCCCACCATTTTCTGGTTTCGGGAATAGGTGTTGTTCTTCGCACCTTCGTTGAAGTTCGTCGGCAGACGATCGCCGTTTGGCAGCGGATCGACCGTCCCCTCTTTGGGTAACCAGCCGTAATATCCCGTTTCAGGCTCGTTCTGGAAGTAAGAGAGGAACGTAAAGGTAGTCTTATCATCTGGACGCCAGGAGAAAGATGGCGCGATGGCATAACGCTGCTCACCTTTACCTTCCTGCTGCGAGTTGTTCGAACGGGCAACACCCGTCAGACGGTATGAGTAGACACCGTCATCGTCGATCGCATCGCTAAAATCAAAACCGGTCTGAAACAGGCTATCTGTGCCTGCTTTGAACTGGATCTCTTTCAGCGGCTCGGTTGTTGGGCGCTTACTTACCATGTTCAGCAAACCACCAGGGCTGCTTTTTCCGTACAGAACAGAAACCGGACCGCGCATGATCTCGGCGCGTTCCAGCATATAAGGGTCAATCACCGCGTCGTTATAGAAGTTTCCCTGCATTTTCATGCCATCGAGGTAGTTATTCTGCGTCTGGCCATCGGCCGCAAAGCCTCGAATGACCAGATAGTCATAGGTATTAGACGCACCACGAGTACCTACCGCAACGCCTGGCGTATAGCTCAGAGCTTCTTTAACCGAGCGCGGTTGATGCAGAGCCATCTCTTCGGCTGTTACCACAGAAATAGACTGCGGTACCTTTTGAATAGGGGTATCCGTTTTAGTACCCGTTGCGGATTGCCTTGCTGCGATGGTAGCAGCAGGCCCCCACGCACTTTCCTGCGCAGCAGGCGCGGCAGTAACGGTAATGGTTTCTTCTTTGTTCGGGGTTTCGGCAGCATGTGCATAAGTCGACATGCCGGCAACCGCTGTGGCTACGACGACTGCGATTTTACGCAGCGACGTGTTAATTGGCTGAGCAGTATTGGAAAGCGCCATGTTGAATCTCTGATGTGAAAGTGAATGATAACGTAAACGAGAATTATTATTATGAGCGCCAGAATAATAGGCGAAACGTTGCTTGCATAGCAAGCAGTATGCAGCCCTACGAGAATTAAGGGTTTAAGAAATAGACAAGAGAAAACGAAGGGTTAATCAGAGTTAAAGCGAGGGTTAACGAAATGCGGTTTACGGGTAAAAAAAGCCCCCTTCCAGGGAAGAGGGCTTTAAAAGGTTAGTTACCGCCGAACATGTCTTTAATCCAGCCCGCGACACCGTCGCTGTCTTTCTTCTCATTCTGCTGCTGCGGCTGTTGCTGCTGCGGCTGAGAAGACTGGTCGAACGGGTTACCCGATGGCTGTTCTGGCTGGCTTTGCTGGCACAGCGAGTCCGGATTTGCGGTCCAGACAGGCAGGGTACGCATCCCGCCGCCGCAGACAAAGTTGCCTGAACTGTCCACGCCCATATCGACGATGTCTTCCGGTGCAACCAGATTCAGCGGCACAGGGGACTGATTCGCCAGATAGCGCTGGTAAATCGACATCGCCCCGCTCGCACCGTACAGCTTGGTCGGCTGGTTGTTGTCGCGGCCTACCCAGGTGATCACCACTTCACGGCCATCGATACCGGCGAACCAGGTATCGACGTTGTTGTTGGTGGTCCCGGTTTTACCCGCCAGATGCAGACCCGGATACTTCGCCCCCAGCTGACGGCCGGTACCGCGCTGCACAACCTGCTGCATCGTCCACAGCGTCATATAGGCTGCCTGAGCAGGAACGGCACGTTCTGCCTGCGGGAAGCTCTGATACAGCACGGAGCCATCTTCGGCAATCACCGAACGCAGGGCAGACAGCGGCGCGCGGTTACCCCCGCTGGCAATGGTCTGGAACGCCTGCGCCACTTCGATCGGCGTCAGGTTAAGCGCACCGAGGATCATCGCGGGCACCGGATGCAGCTGATCTTTCGACACGCCGAGTTTCTGCCAGGTATCGACGATGGCCGGCAGGCCCAGCGACATCCCCAGGTTAACCGTTGGCACGTTCATGGAGCGCGTTAAAGCATCCACCAGCATGACCTGGCCGCTGAACTGTTTATCATCGTTCTGCGGTGACCAAACCTGGCCGTTAGGCTGACGCAGGGAGATCGGCGCATCCGCAATCCAGGTATTCAGGCGATACTGATTCGGCTGGCTCAGGGCAGTGAGATAGGTCGCAGGTTTTGCCAGAGAACCGATCGAGCGACGCGCCTGCATGGCACGGTTGTAGCCTGCAAACTGCGGCTCGGCACCGCCCACCATCGCGCGAACTTCGCCGGAGTTACGGTCAACCACCACCATCGCGGTTTCCAGATCGCTCAGCTTACGCTGTTTCTTCAGCGCCGGAATGCCTTCCACAGCCGCTTTCTCTGCCGCATCCTGCGCGACGGAGTCAAAGGTGGTGAAGATCTTCACGCCGGAGAGATCTTTGACCTTATCACCGAGCTTGCTTTGCAGCTCCTGACGCACCAGCTGCATAAACGCAGGCTGAGGCGAAATCACGCCACCGCGCGGCTGAACGCCGAGTGGCCGCGCACTTAGCATGTCGTACAGCTCCTGGTCAATCACCTGCTGTTGTTGCAGCAGGCGCAGCACCAGGTTACGACGCTCCAGCGCCAGTTTCGGGTTACGCCACGGGTTATAAATGGACGCCCCTTTCACCATACCCACCAGCAGTGCCTGCTGGTCGAGGCTCAGCTCTTCCACCGGACGGCCAAAGTAGTACAGGCTCGCCAGCGGGAAGCCGCGGATTTCGTTATCGCCGCTCTGACCGAGATACACCTCGTTCATATACAGCTCAAGGATACGATCCTTGCTGTAACGCGCATCCATCAGCACGGCCATGTACGCTTCGTTAGCTTTACGCCAGTAAGAGCGTTCGCTGGAGAGGAACAGGTTCTTCACCAGCTGCTGGGTAAGGGTACTCGCGCCCTGCACGGTACGGCCCGCAGTGAGGTTAGCCAGTACCGCACGACCAATCGAGTAGAGGCTGATGCCATCGTGCTCGTAGAAGTGACGGTCTTCGGTTGCCAGCAGGGTGTCCACCAGCAGATCCGGGAAACCGTTACGCGCAACGAACAGACGCTGTTCGCCGTTTGCCGAGGAGAGCATGGTGATCAGACGGGGATCGAGACGGAAGAAACCGAACTGACGGTTGTTATCCATGTTCTCAATAATATCCAGACGATCGCCATCAAAGGTCAGACGCGCGCGCACCTGCCCCTCTTTGCTGTCCGGGAAATCAAACGGACGGCGGATCATCTCAATGCTATTTGCCTGCACGGTAAATTCGCCAGGGCGCGTCATTTTAGACACCTGACGATACTGGGTGGCTTCCAGCAGCTTCACCATCTCGTTCTTACTGATGGACATATCTGGCTCAAGGTTCACCATACGGCCATACACTGCCGCAGGTAGCTGCCAGACTTTACCGTCGATACGGCTGCGGATCTTCTGATCCAGATACACGCCGTAAATCGCCATCAGCACAACAAAAATAATAAACAGCTTCAGCAGCAGCCAGAACCAGCCGCGCTTGCCCCGAGGCTTACGCCCTTTGCCTTTCCCTTTACGCGGCATCGGTTCTTCATCCTCATAATCGTCTTCATAGTCATCGTCATAGTCCTCATCTCTGAGGCGACGACGGCTTACCTTTTCTTTCGCCGGACGTGTTGGTTTTCCCTTACGTCCTATTGGCTCGCGGTCATTCCCCGCCATGCTTTTTCTCCGCAACTTTCAGGCGCAAAGGCCCGATTCTCTTTTCTTCCACCGATCTGTGAAAGAAGAAATCTCTCAAAATAAACAGCAACACTTTCCTGTCAGGAAAGTCTTTAGTGTTTTCTCCCTCTCCCCTTGGGAGAGGGCCGGGGTGAGGGCATCAGGCCGCACTGTCCAGGCCGCACTTCCCTCTTCCCCGCATTACGAATACTTCTTCGTCCGCCGCGTCGGCGCCGTATTCGCCGGATCGTCCGGCCAGACGTGTTTGGGATAGCGCCCCTTCATCTCTTTTTGCACCTCACGGTAGCTTCCCGCCCAGAACGCTCCCAGATCGCGGGTGATCTGCAGCGGACGATGCGCAGGCGACAAGAGCTCAAGCACCATCGGAACGCGCCCTTCGGCGATAGACGGCGTGGTCGCCTCCCCAAACATCTCCTGCATCCGTACCGCCAGCGCCGGCGGATTATCCTCGTGATAACGAACGGCAATCCGGCTTCCGGTCGGCACAGTGTAATGCTCTGGCAGTTCACTATCCAGACGTTGACGTAATGACCAGTCGAGTAAATTCTGTAACGCGACCTTAACATCAAGCGCTTTCAGCGCCCGAAGCGAATGAACGCCCTGCATTTGCGGCAGTAACCAGCGCTCCAGAGAGCCCAGCAATGTTTCATCATCCACCGCGGGCCAGGCATACTCCGGCAGCCAGCGCGCGGCACAGTGCAGGCGAAGACGATACTGTTCCGCCTCTGGCGACCAGTTCAGCACGCCGAGCCCTTTTTCCCGGATACCGTTCAGCATGGCCTGGTGCAGCTCTTCTTCCGACGGCTTCGCCAGCGGCTTCGTCCCGAGGGTCAGTTTACCTATCTGGCGACGACGAAATGCCTTCAGCGTACCCTGTGCATCATCCCACTCGACGATATCGGACTGCTGGAGCAGCTGCGGACACGCGTGCGTCAGGGCGTCGATATCCACGGCAATCGCCTGCAAAATACGGGCATCCGGGGAATGACTTCCCTGCAGCAAGAGCGGCGCAATCAGCCACTCGTGACGCGTCAGGGCGTCATCGCTGTCCAGCATCGCCCCCATGCCGTTTGCCAGCTGATAGCGTCCGTCCAGCCCGCGCCGACGCGCAATCCGGTCCGGAAACGCCTGCGCCAGCAGCCATGGGATACTCTCACTGTCTGGCACGCCGCCGCGGCTGTTAAGGCGCTTACACAGCTGTTGCGCCCGCTGCTGCCAGTTCCCCTGACTGCGCGAAAAGGCCTGAGCCAGATCGCTACTGCCTCCGCGCGGCGGCTCCTCAAGGATAGCTGCCAGTTTCGCGGCCGTAGAAATTTCATCGTCTCCCTGCGCAGCCACCAGCATGGCGGCCAGGCGAGGCTCGTTTCCCAGCGCGGCCATTTTTTGCCCGCGGGATGACAACCGCTCGCCGTCAAGCGCTCCGAGCTGGGTCAGTAAAGCGCGCGCCGCGGCAAGGTTCACGCCCGGAGGAGGATTAAGCCAGGTCAGCTGAGCGGGTTCCGGGCAGCCCCACAGCAGCAGTTCCATCACCAGGCCGGACAAATCGCTTTGTAAAATTTCCGGTGTGCTTTGCTGCGCCGCGCGTTCAGCCTGCTCCGCGCTGGTCAAATGCAGACAAATACCCGGCTCAAGACGTCCCGCACGGCCCGCGCGCTGCACCATCGACGCCTGGCTAATGCGTTGCGTCAGGAGTTTCGTCAGCCCGGTACGCGGGTCAAAGCTTGCCACCCTCTCCTGCGCGCTATCCACCACCAGGCGAATACCTTCGATGGTCAAACTGGTTTCAGCAATATTGGTTGCCAGCACCACCTTGCGCTGACCCGCAGGCGCGGGAAGGATCGCTTTACGCTGCTCGGCCAGCGACAGCGCACCGTAGAGCGGGCAAAGCAGCACGTCGCGGCCTACGCGGGAGGCCAGCTGCTCCTGCACGCGCTGGATCTCGCCCACGCCGGGTAAAAACAGCAGCAGCGAACCGGATTCCTGACGCAGCAGCTCTGCGGTTGCCATGGCCACGGCCTCATCAAAACGCTGATGAGCCGGCAGCGGCTGATAACACCGCTTGACCGGGAACGCCCGCCCCTCCGAGCTAATTACCGGTGCGTGCGGTAACGCCTGCTGCAGCCGCTCGTTGTCCAGCGTAGCGGACATGATGAGCAGCCGAAGATCGTCGCGCAGCCCCTGCTGCACGTCCAGCAAGAGCGCCAGGGCCAGATCCGCCTGCAGGCTGCGCTCGTGGAATTCATCCAGGATCACCAGCCCGACGCCGGTCAGCTCCGGATCGTTTTGCAGCATGCGGGTGAGGATCCCCTCGGTCACGACCTCAAGCCGCGTGGAAGGCCCCACGCAGGTTTCCGCGCGCATGCGGTACCCCACGGTCTCTCCCGTTTTTTCGTCCAGCAGTTCCGCCAGGCGCTGTGCCACGTTGCGCGCCGCCAGCCTGCGCGGCTCCAGCAGGATAATTTTTCCGCCGATATTCCCGTCTTTCAGAATCTGTAGCGGCAGCCAGGTGGATTTACCGGCCCCCGTAGGGGCGTTTAGCAAAACCTGCGGGGCATGGCGTAAGGCAGCGAGAAGCTCAGGAAGGACAACGGCGACCGGCAATGAGGACACTAACAGCTCCAGAGGGTTAACATTAGTCGGCGTACATTGTAGCATCGGCGCATATCATTACCGAGTCCCCCGTATGCCTGAGTCGAAACGGCTGTTTTTTGCCATTGAATTGCCCACCACAATACAGCGTCAAATTGTTCGCTGGCGCGCTGAACACTTCCCGCCGGAAGCAGGCCGCCCCGTTGCGGCCGCTAACCTGCACCTGACGCTGGCCTTTTTGGGCGACGTCAGCGCCGAAAAACAGCGGGCACTAGCCGCCATGGCCGGGCGAATTTCCCAGCCGGAATTTACGCTGCACCTCGACGACGCGGGTCAGTGGCTGCGTTCGCGCGTGCTCTGGCTGGGGACCCGCCAGCCGCCGCGCGGACTATTGCAGCTGGCAAATATGCTGCGCGCACAGGCGGCACGCAGCGGCTGCTATCAGAGCCCGCAGCCGTTTCATCCGCATATCACGCTGCTGCGCGATGCCGGTCAGGCCGTTGCCATCCCGCCACCGGGTTTTCACTGGGCTTTTCCGGTCAATAAATTTGCGCTTTACGAATCCGTCTTTGCACAGGGACGCACCCGCTATACGCCGCTCCAGCGCTGGACGCTGGGCAACACCGAAAGGAATTCTGATGAAGTTTGATCCTCCCCTGCAACACGCCACGCTGGTCCAACGCTACAAACGCTTCCTTGCCGACGTGATCACGCCCGAAGGCGTACCGCTCACCCTGCACTGCCCCAACACGGGTGCCATGACGGGGTGTGCAACGCCGGGTGACAGAGTCTGGTATTCCACATCAGAAAATACTAAACGCAAATATGCCCATACCTGGGAAATGACAGAAACGCAAAACGGGGCATTTATTTGCGTTAACACCCTGCGCGCGAATCAATTAGTTAAGGAAGCCCTGACCTTTGGTACCCTTCCCGAACTGGTGGGTTATGGCACGCATAAAAGCGAAGTGAAGTATGGCGATGAAGGCAGCAGAATTGACTTCATGTTACAGGCGGAAGACAGGCCTGAGTGCTATATTGAAGTAAAATCAGTGACGTTAGCGGAACAGGAAAATGGCTACTTCCCGGATGCGGTAACGCTACGTGGCCAGAAGCATCTGCGAGAGCTAATGAGTGTTGCGGCGGCGGGCAAACGCGCCGTATTGCTGTTTGCGGTATTGCATTCAGCCATTGAACGTTTCTCCCCTGCCCGCCATATTGATCCTAAATACGCGCAATTGTTGAATGAGGCACAAAAGCAGGGGGTAGAGGTTTTAGCTTATAAAGCGGAACTTTCTGCCGATAATATGACTCTGAGATCCTCTCTTCCCATTGTCTTATAAGGGATTAGACGATTGATGATTAAGTGTTCTGGCCGCGTGCGCAAATACGCTTTTCCTCACAGGCTTGTCAAGTGTTACGTTTAGATAATTGCCATCCGGAAAAGCATCTGCTATTTATAGCGACCTGATTTTTCCCCCAACACGGGGATCGATAGTGCGTGTTAAGGAGAAGCAACATGCAAGAAGGGCAAAACCGTAAAACATCGTCCCTGAGTATTCTCGCCATCGCTGGGGTGGAGCCGTATCAAGAGAAGCCGGGCGAAGAGTATATGAACGAAGCCCAGCTGTCGCACTTCAGGCGTATTCTTGAAGCATGGCGTAATCAACTCAGGGATGAAGTCGATCGCACCGTTACTCATATGCAGGATGAAGCTGCTAACTTCCCGGACCCGGTAGACCGTGCCGCTCAGGAAGAAGAGTTCAGCCTCGAACTGCGTAACCGTGACCGCGAACGCAAACTGATCAAAAAAATCGAGAAAACGCTGAAAAAAGTCGAAGACGAAGATTTTGGCTACTGCGAATCCTGCGGTGTTGAAATTGGTATTCGTCGCCTGGAAGCGCGTCCAACCGCCGATCTGTGCATCGACTGTAAAACGCTGGCCGAAATCCGCGAAAAACAGATGGCCGGTTAACACCAGCGCTGTTTACACACTCCAAAGGCGGGAGTCTCTCCCGCCTTGTTACTGTTGATATGTCTGAATCACACTATATTGGGCGCTTCGCGCCATCTCCTTCCGGTGAATTACACTTCGGCTCATTAATTGCCGCGCTCGGCAGCTACCTGCAGGCTCGCGCCAGCCAGGGCAAATGGCTCGTTCGCATTGAAGATATTGACCCTCCGCGTGAAGTTCCCGGTGCAGCAGAATCCATTCTGCGTCAGCTGGAACATTACGGTCTTCACTGGGATGACGAGATTCTCTGGCAGTCAAAACGTCACGACGCTTATCGGGAACGCCTGGCCTGGCTTAGCGCTCAGGGGCTTTCCTATAACTGCACCTGCACTCGCGCGCGTATTCAGAGCGTGGGAGGGGTCTATGACGGTCACTGCCGCACGCTGAATCTTCCCCCGGAAAATGCCGCCGTACGTATCAAGCAGCGCTCCCCGGTGACGCGCTTTAACGATTTACTCTCCGGTGAAATCCTCGCCGATGAGCGTCTTGCACGCGAGGATTTTATTATTCACCGCCGTGACGGCCTGTTCGCCTACAACCTGGCCGTGGTGGTGGACGATCATTTTCAGGGCGTGACGGAAATCGTGCGCGGGGCGGACCTGGTCGAGCCTACCGTGCGACAAATCTCGCTTTATCACCAGTTTGGCTGGACGGCACCGGATTACATTCATCTGCCGCTGGCGGTCAACGAGCAGGGCTGTAAGCTGTCGAAGCAGAACCACGCCCCTGCCCTGCCAGAGGGCGATCCGCGCCCTGTTTTGATCGACGCGCTGCGATTTCTCAACCAGAATGTAACCAACGAATGGCAGGATCTGCGTATTGACGAACTGCTGAAAATGGCAACGGCTCACTGGACGCTCACAGCGGTGCCAAAAATCCAGCATTCTCAAATGCGTTGCGCTGAGCTATGATTAGCCGCTTTTTTCATAACAAAACACACTACGAGGTGTACCATTTTTACCCGAGTCGCTAATTTTTGCCGTAAAGTGCTAAGCCGCGAAGAGAGCATGGCGAATGATGCTATTGCACAGCCACACATGTCGGTTATTCCGCGTGAGCAGCACACGATTTCCCGCAAAGATATCAGTGAAAATGCCCTCAAGGTGCTCTATCGTCTGAATAAAGCGGGCTACGAGGCCTATCTCGTGGGCGGTGGAGTACGTGATTTACTGCTGGGCAAAAAACCGAAAGATTTCGACGTGACGACCAGCGCCACGCCCGATCAGGTGCGCAAATTATTCCGCAACTGCCGTCTTGTTGGTCGCCGTTTCCGCCTGGCTCACGTGATGTTTGGACCGGAAATTATTGAAGTGGCGACCTTCCGCGGCCACCACGAAGCGGGCGCATCCGATCGCACCACGTCACAGCGCGGCCAAAACGGTATGCTGCTGCGCGATAATATCTTCGGCTCTATTGAAGAAGATGCCCAGCGTCGCGACTTCACCATCAACAGCCTTTATTACAGCGTGGCGGATTTCACCGTGCGCGATTACGTCGGCGGAATGCAGGATCTGAAAGAGGGTCTGATTCGCCTGATTGGCACGCCGGAAACGCGCTACCGTGAAGATCCCGTGCGTATGCTGCGCGCCGTGCGTTTCGCCGCCAAGCTGAATATGCGCATCAGCCCGGAAACGGCAGAGCCTATTCCGCGTCTGGCGACGCTTATCAACGACGTTCCACCTGCCCGCCTGTTTGAAGAGGCGCTGAAGCTGCTGCAGGCCGGCCACGGCTTTGAAACTTATAATCTGCTGCGTGAATACAACCTGTTCCAGCCGCTGTTCCCGACCATTACCCGCTACTTCACCGAAAGCGGTGACAGCCCAATGGAGCGGATGATTGCGCAGGTGCTGAAAAATACCGATACCCGTATTCGCAACGACATGCGCGTGAACCCGGCGTTCCTGTTTGCGGCAATGTTCTGGTATCCGCTGCTGGAAACGGCCCAGCGAATTACCCAGGAGAGCGGGCTCGCCTATTATGATGCCTTCGCGCTGGCCGCAAACGACGTGCTGGACGAAGGATGCCGTACGCTGGCGATCCCGAAACGAATTACCACGCTGGTGCGCGACATCTGGCAGCTTCAGCTGCGTATGTCCCGTCGCCAGGGCAAGCGCGCCTGGAAGCTGATGGAGCATCCGAAGTTCCGCGCCGCGTTCGACCTGCTGTCGCTGCGTGCTGAAATCGAAAGGAACCAGGAGCTGCAGCGTCTGACGCAGTGGTGGGCCGAATTCCAGGTTTCCGCACCGCCAGAACAGAAAGATATGCTTACCGGGCTGGACGAAGAGCCTGAACCGCGTCGCCGCCACCGTCGTCCGCGCAAACGCGCGCCGCGTCGTGAAGGTACTGCATGACCCTCGCGTATATCGCCATCGGCAGCAATTTAGCCTCTCCGCTGGAGCAGGTGAATGCTGCCGTTCAGGCGCTGGGTGAGATCCCCCAGAGCCGGGTCGTCGCGGTCTCCTCTTTCTACCGCACGCCGCCGCTGGGCCCGCAGGATCAGCCTGATTATCTCAATGCCGCCGTAGTGCTGGAAACCGCTCTGGATGCCGAAACGCTGCTGGACAATACCCAGCGCATCGAACTGCAGCAGGGCCGCGTACGCAAAGCCGAACGCTGGGGACCGCGCACGCTGGACCTCGACATTATGCTGTTCGGACACGAGACCATTACCACTGAACGGCTCACCGTTCCGCATTACGACATGAAAAATCGCGGTTTTATGCTCTGGCCGCTGTTTGAAGTCGCCCCCGATCTCACCTTCCCGGACGGCATTCCGCTCAGGGACATTCTGGACAAACTCCACGCGGAAAAACCCGCTCGCTGGTAAGCCAGTTCCTCTGCCCATTAGCCATGAAATAATTGTGGCTAATAGACTATCTAAAATCATTGTTCCCTCGAATGTTACTGTTAGAATGCGCAAAGATTCGCTTTTGGGCTATCAGGAAACAGTATGAAACCAACCACCATCTCCTTACTGCAGAAATGCAAACAGGAAAAAAAACGCTTCGCCACCATCACCGCGTATGACTACAGCTTCGCCAAACTCTTTGCCGAAGAGGGTATCAACGTCATGCTGGTCGGTGATTCGTTAGGGATGACGGTACAAGGACATGATTCCACCCTCCCGGTTACGGTTGAGGATATCGCTTACCATACCCGCGCCGTGCGCCGCGGCGCGCCTGCCTGCCTGCTGCTTTCCGATCTGCCGTTTATGGCCTACGCCACGCCAGAGCAGGCCTTCGACAATGCGGCAGCCGTCATGCGCGCCGGGGCCAATATGGTCAAAATCGAAGGCGGAGCCTGGCTGGTGGAGACGGTGAAAATGCTCACCGAGCGCGCCGTGCCGGTGTGCGGCCATTTGGGCCTGACGCCGCAGTCCGTCAACATCTTTGGCGGGTATAAGGTGCAGGGCCGCGGTGACGCAGCCCAGACGCTGTTTGATGATGCCCTGGCGCTGGAAGCCGCAGGCGCACAGCTGCTGGTGCTGGAGTGCGTTCCGGTTGAACTGGCGAAACGCATCACCGACGCGCTGTCGATTCCGGTGATTGGCATTGGTGCTGGCAACGTGACCGACGGCCAGATTCTGGTGATGCACGACGCCTTTGGCATCACCGGCGGGCATATCCCGAAGTTTGCCAAAAATTTCCTCACTGAAGCGGGCGACATGCGCGCCGCGGTCAGGCAGTATATTGCCGACGTTGAATCCGGTGTTTACCCGGGTGAAGAACACAGTTTCCATTAAGGAGTCTCGTTGTGCTTATCATTGAAACCCTGCCGCTGCTTCGCCAGCATATCCGTCGCGCGCGTCAGGAAGGTAAACGTATTGCACTCGTCCCGACCATGGGCAACCTGCACGACGGCCATATGAAGCTGGTCGACGAAGCGAAAGCCCGTGCGGATATCGTGGTGGTCAGTATCTTCGTTAACCCTATGCAGTTTGACCGCGCCGATGACCTGGCGCGCTATCCGCGCACCCTGCAGGAAGATTGCGAGAAGCTGAAAAAACGCCATGCGGACATCGTCTTCTCTCCGGCACCGGCGGACGTGTATCCTCAGGGGACGGAAGAGGCAACCTACGTTGACGTACCGGGCATTTCTACCATGCTCGAAGGTGCCAGCCGCCCGGGCCACTTCCGTGGCGTATCCACCATCGTCAGCAAGCTGTTCAACCTGGTACAGCCGGACGTCGCGTGCTTTGGTGAAAAAGATTTCCAGCAGCTGGCGCTGATCCGCAAGATGGTGGCGGATATGGGTTACGATATTGAGATCGTCGGCGTACCGATTGTACGCGCCAAAGACGGGCTGGCGCTCAGCTCCCGTAATGGCTATCTGACCGCTGACCAGCGTAAAATCGCCCCGGGCTTAAGCAAGGTCATGAATACGATGGCGGAGCAGCTTCTGGCCAAAGAGCTGACCGCCGAAGAGATGGTCGCCCTCGCCGAACAGGCGCTGAACGATAAAGGCCTCCGCGCTGACGACGTACAAATTCGTGATGCTGATACGCTGCTGGAATTGACTGAAACTAGCAAACGCGCAGTGATCCTGGTAGCGGCATGGCTTGGCCAGGCTCGTCTGATTGATAATAAAGTGGTTGAGCTGGCGTAGTTCTCGCCTCTGATAATTAAAGGTAAACGTAATGATTCGCAAAATGCTGCAAGGTAAGCTTCACCGTGTGAAAGTCACTCAGGCCGACCTGCACTATGAAGGCTCCTGCGCCATCGATCAGGATTTCCTTGATGCTGCGGGCATCCTTGAAAACGAAGCGATTGATATCTGGAACGTCAACAACGGCAAACGTTTCTCAACCTACGCCATTGCTGCCGAGCGCGGGTCTAAAATCATCTCCGTTAACGGCGCGGCTGCGCACTGCGCGGACGTGGGCGACATCGTGATTATCGCCAGCTTCGTGATGATGTCTGATGAAGAAGCGCGCCGCTGGCAGCCTAAAGTCGCCTACTTTGAAGGTGACAACGACATGAAACGTACCGCGAAAGCGATTCCGGTGCAGGTCGCATAAGCATTACCCCTGCGGCTGATTACTGATCAGCCGCGACATCGTTTCCAGCGAATCCGTTCTTAAAATATACAGACGTTTCAGTAAGAACGGATTATCACCCGGCTTAACCTTCCCTTTTACCGTTGTCACCGCCAGGTGAAAACCGGCATCGTTCGCTGCTTTTATCGCTTTGCTGTCGTAGCCGCCAAAAGGATAAGAGAGATACAGCACGCGCGGATTAAACTGCGCCAGCCCCCGGCGAGAACGTTCAAAATCGAAGAGGATCACGTGGTAGCTGCGGCTCAGTAAAATCGGATGTTTGTTGCCATCGACGCGGTGCAGGAAATGCGTGTGGGACTGAATATCAAACACGTCCTGGATGCCCTTCAGCTCCTGAACGCTCATAAACTGCAGCGATTTAGGATCCCACTTCTGTGGATGCCGCTTAATACGGGACGAGATAATAAACGCCGTGGCGTTAAAGCCGTACTCTTTCAGGATAGGATACGCATAGCGGCTTACCGATTTCAGCCCGTCATCAAAGGTGATCGCCACCGATTTGGCAGGCAGATTTAGTTTATTGCGCACGTATCCTTCCAGCTGATACATCGTCAGGGTGGTATACCCCTGATCGCGCAGCCAGGCCATCTGGTTGTTGAACGCGCGCACGCTGGTCGTGGTGGAGGTATGTCGAAAACGGGTGTTCTCTTCATCGCGCAGAATATGATGGTAGGTCAGCACCGGGATGCCGTTATCTTCCTGGGCATCCAGGCTACTCACCCACGCCAGGCGGTTGCCGATGCGGATCTGGAACCAGGTCTGATTCAGACGGTCTTTAAGTTTGTTCAGGATCGGATAGCGAAGATTCGCGCTTAACGTGCCGAACGGTGCACTTCCGCTGGAAGGCGCATTATACACCGGCGTGTCTTTCCAGGTAATAAGGTTCTGATTGCTCAGGGGTTTATTGAGATCCCCAAGGCTGTCCTCGACGCGCTGTTTCCCCTGAACCGGCTCCAGGTGCCCCTTGTCGATAAAGCCCGTACCAAAACCGAAGCGAAATTCGTAGTAGTCCGCCGCCGCGGGCACAACGGCCAGGATCTGCCCGGCGCGCACGTTGCCAACGTTGATCACACTGTTCCCCACCTGCGCCCAGATGACCGCATCTTCGGTGGTTTGCATATACTGGGCGGGCAGCGTTTGCTGACTAAGTAAACTGGCTGAGCTGACGCCGGAAGTGAGCATCAAAAGCAAGAAAAGAATACGCGGTAACATGGTGTCTTAATCGGTGCGGGAAACTGCCGCTATTGTAACAAATGAGACATCAATACCAATGTTTAATTCTTATACAAGTCATGGAGCAGGACAAAGGGAGGATTTTTTTGCTGCTGATGCCACAAGCTGCTGACGCCCGGAACGCCCTGCGCCACAATGGCATTGCGAAACTCAGCGCTGCTTAATGATTCACGCTGTGGATACATTAACGCCAGCAGAGCGAAGTTAATGCCCGAGATCACTTCACAGCACGCATGCTTATGGCTAAGCAAGGCGGCTGAGCGGTAAGGTGCCGCGCCCGATTTATCGGTAAGAAAAATCACGCCATCACCCGTGTCAGTCTCATGCAGGGCATCGCACATCATTCGGCTCAGCATGTTGGTGCTTAACCCACGCCAGTAATTTACCGCCCGGCATTGCACCAGCGGGCCAAATCTGGCTTCAAGCTTGTCCAGCATATCCTGCGCGTGTTCATCGTGGCAGGTGATAACCCATCCCAGCATAACTTTCTCCTTAGCAGGCAAGTAGTTTAGCGGAGTGAAGATTGGCTTTCGGTGATAACTATCAAAGAAAAGTGCCCGGCAAACAGAATGTCGCCGGGCAGAAGGTTAGCTGCGCAGACCGCGTCCGCGCTGGATCAGATACCAGCACAGCAGGTAGAAAGCGATGATAAACACCACCAGCACCGCCACCGTGGTAAACAGCGGCACGTCGGTAATCCCGAGGAAGCCAAAGCGGAAACCGCTGATCATGTAGACAATGGGGTTCAGGTGCGACAGCGCCTGCCAGAACGGCGGCAGCAGCGTCAGGGAGTAGAACACCCCGCCGAGATAGGTCAGCGGCGTCAGCACGAAGGTCGGGATGAGGCTAATATCGTCAAACGTTTTGGCGAATACGGCGTTCAGCAGACCGGCCAGCGAGAACAGGATTGCCGTCAGGAGCAGCGTCAGCGCGACAAACAGCCACGAGTGTACCTGGAACGGGACAAAGAACAGTGAAATCGCCGTAACCAGTATCCCCACGCACAGCCCGCGCGCCACGCCACCGCCGACATAGCCGGCAATTATGACGTGCGTCGGTACAGGCGCGACCAGCAACTCTTCAATATTGCGCTGAAACTTGGCGCTAAAGAATGACGACGCCACGTTGGCATAGGCGTTGGTGATCACCGCCATCATGATCAGGCCCGGCACGATAAACTGCATATAGGTAAAGCCATGCATTTCACCAATCCGGGAACCAATCAGGTTACCGAAGATGATGAAGTAGAGCGTCATCGTGATAACCGGCGGCACCAGGGTTTGCACCCAGATACGCATAAAACGGTTTATCTCTTTTGCCCAGATACTTTTCAGCGCGACCCAGTAAAGATGCGTCATGCCTTGTCTCCTTGTTTATCGTGCACCAGAGAGACAAACAGCTCTTCCAGTCGGTTCGCTTTGTTACGCATACTTAAGACCTGAATACCCTGCGCGCTCAGCTGCGAGAACACGCTGTTAATCCCCTGCTCGCGCAGCACTTCCACTTCCAGCGTCGAGGTATCGACGAGACGATACTGGTACCCTTCGAGCTTCGGTAGCGGGCTTTTTGCCGCCAGATCGAGAATGAAGGTTTCTGATTTCAGCTTGGAGAGCAGATTCTTCATTGAGGTGTTTTCGACCAGCTCGCCGTGCTGAATGATGCCGATATTGCGGCACAGCATTTCAGCCTCTTCAAGATAGTGGGTGGTCAGAATAATGGTGGTGCCTTTGTCGTTGAGGTCTTTCAGAAAGCCCCACATGGAACGACGCAGTTCGATATCGACACCTGCCGTCGGTTCATCGAGGATCAGCAGTTTTGGCTCGTGCATCAGCGCACGGGCAATCATCAGGCGGCGCTTCATCCCACCGGACAACATGCGCGCACGCTCGTTGCGCTTTTCCCACAAATCGAGCTGTTTGAGGTACTTTTCGCTACGCTCCACGGCCTCTTTACGCTCAACGCCGTAATAGCCCGCCTGGTTAACGACGATTTGCTGCACCGTCTCGAACGGGTTGAAGTTGAACTCCTGCGGTACCAGCCCCAGCTGGCGCTTGGCGTTCACCACATCTTTTTGCAGGTCGTAACCAAAGACGCTTACCCTGCCGGACGTTTTATTGACCAGCGAGCTGATAATACCAATGGTGGTCGATTTCCCCGCCCCGTTCGGCCCCAGAAGCGCATAAAAATCGCCGGCCTCTACTTTAAGATCTATCCCGCGTAGCGCCTGAACGCCACCCGAATAGGTTTTTTTAAGCTGCTCAAGCTCCAGTGCAATTGCCATGAAATTCACTTACCTTCAGTTCTTACACGCGTTGTGTGGTTTCATTAAAAGTCGGGTTACCCTATAGTAGCGCAACGCAATTACTCGGTTACAGGTCGCTAACCTCCATGAACAACATAGATACACTCATCAGCAACAATGCACTATGGTCAAAAATGCTGGTGGAGGAAGACCCCGGATTTTTTGGAAAACTCGCGCAGGCTCAGAACCCACGCTTTCTGTGGATTGGATGTTCCGACAGCCGCGTACCGGCGGAGCGTCTGACCGGCCTCGAGCCCGGCGAACTGTTTGTTCACCGTAATGTCGCCAACCTGGTCATTCACACCGATCTTAACTGTCTTTCTGTTGTTCAGTATGCCGTTGACGTTCTGGAAGTCGAGCACATCATTATTTGCGGCCATTATGGCTGCGGCGGCGTGCAGGCGGCGGTTGAAAACCCGGAGCTGGGGCTCATTGATAACTGGCTGCTGCACATCCGCGATATCTGGTTCAAACATAGCTCACTGTTGGGCGAAATGCCGCAGGAGCGTCGCATGGATACCCTTTGCGAACTCAACGTGATGGAGCAGGTCTATAACCTGGGCCATTCAACGATCATGCAGTCGGCGTGGAAGCGCGGACAGAAGGTTTCTATCCACGGCTGGGCGTACGGCATTCACGACGGCCTGCTGCGCAATCTGGAAGTGACCGCCACCAACCGCGAAACGCTGGAGCAGCGTTACCGTTCGGGCATTGCCAACCTCAAGCTTAAGCATGTGAACCATAAATAAGTGCACGTTAAAAAGCCGGGTGGCGGCTGCGCCTTACCCGGCCTACATGTGCCCATTCGTAGGCCCGGATCGCTGCGCGTCACCGGGCAACAAACCGCAACTACTCGTCCAGCAATACCACTTTCCCAACATACGGCAGATGACGATAACGCTGCGCGTAGTCAATGCCGTAACCGACGACGAATTCGTCCGGAATAGAGAAGCCTACAAATTCGACCGGCACCTGCACTTCACGGCGGTCAGGTTTATCCAGAAGGGTACAGATAGCCAGAGATTTTGGCTCACGCAGGCTCAGGATCTCGCGCACTTTTGAAAGGGTGTTGCCGGAGTCGATAATGTCCTCAACGATCAACACATCTTTGCCACGAATATCTTCATCCAGATCTTTCAGGATTTTCACATCACGGGTGGTGGACATGCCGCTGCCGTAGCTGGAGGCGGTCATAAAATCGACCTCATGTGGCACATGCACTTCACGGCACAGGTCTGCCATGAACATGAAAGAGCCACGCAACAGACCGACCAGCACCATTTCGCTGCCGCTGTCCTTGTAATGTTCGGTGATTTGACGACCCAGTTCGGCGATACGCGCTTTGATCTCGGCTTCCGGGATCATCACTTCAACAGTATGTTTCATATTACTAACCACATGATTTTAATGAAAATCTCTCAATGCTGGTGAATTCATCTCCGGCATCGATACGCAAGCCAGTCATTATATCAGCAAATGGCTAAGCCTGGCGCATGAGTTATAAAAAGCAAATTTTGTGATTCCGATCACAGTTGTTAATACCTATAATTAGTTGCTAGCAAATTATTAACAAAAACTGACGAGTACACTTTCTATGGCTGAAACAAACTCTAAACAGCCGCGTCTACTGGTGACACTAACAGCGTTATTCGCCGCCTTCTGCGGCTTATACCTGTTAATCGGTGGCGTCTGGCTGGTCGCAATTGGCGGCTCCTGGTACTACCCCGTTGCGGGCCTGGTTATGCTTGGCGTAACCGTCCTGCTCTGGCGTAGAAAACAATCCGCACTGTGGCTGTATGCTGCATTACTCCTTGCAACCATGATCTGGGGCGTCTGGGAAGTCGGTTTCGACTTCTGGGCACTGACGCCGCGCAGCGACATTCTGGTCTTCTTCGGTATCTGGCTGATCCTGCCGTTCGTCTGGCGTCGCCTGATTGTGCCGTCCAGCGGTGCCGTTGCGGCGCTGGTGGTGGCCCTGCTCATCAGCGGCGGTATTCTCACCTGGGCTGGCTTTAACGACCCGCAGGAGATCAACGGTACGCTGAACGCGGAATCCACGCCTGCGGCGGCCATCTCCCAGGTTGCTGACGGCGACTGGCCGGCCTATGGTCGTAACCAGGAAGGCCAACGTTACTCCCCGCTGAAGCAGATCAACGCGGACAACGTTAAGAACCTGAAAGAAGCCTGGGTATTCCGTACCGGCGATGTGAAGATGCCGAACGATCCGGGTGAACTGACCAACGAAGTGACGCCAATTAAAGTCGGCAACATGCTCTATCTGTGTACAGCGCACCAGCGTCTGTTCGCGCTCGACGCGGCCACCGGTAAAGAGAAATGGCACTTCGATCCGCAGCTGAACTCCAATCCGTCCTTCCAGCATGTCACCTGCCGTGGCGTCTCTTACCACGAAGCGCGCGCCGATAATGCGAGCCCTGAGGTGGTGGCCGACTGTCCTCGCCGCATCATGCTGCCGGTGAACGATGGCCGTCTGTTCGCCATCAATGCCGAGACGGGCAAGCTGTGCGAAACCTTCGCGAACAAAGGTATCCTGAACCTGCAGACCAACATGCCGGACACCACCCCGGGTCTGTATGAGCCAACCTCTCCGCCGATCATCACCGATAAAACTATCGTGATTGCCGGTTCGGTAACGGACAACTTCTCCACCCGTGAAACCTCCGGCGTTATTCGTGGTTTCGACGTGAACACCGGTAAACTGCTGTGGGCCTTCGACCCGGGCGCGAAAGATCCAAACGCGATCCCGTCGGATGAACACACCTTTACCTTTAACTCGCCAAACTCCTGGGCGCCAGCGGCGTATGACGCGAAGCTGGACCTGGTCTACCTGCCAATGGGTGTGACCACGCCAGATATCTGGGGCGGTAACCGCACACCGGAGCAGGAACGTTATGCGAGCGCTATCGTGGCGCTGAATGCGACCACCGGTAAGCTGGCATGGAGCTACCAGACCGTTCACCACGATCTATGGGATATGGATATGCCGTCCCAGCCGACGCTGGCGGACATTACCGTTAACGGCAAAACCGTACCGGTGATTTACGCGCCGGCGAAGACGGGTAACATCTTCGTCCTGGATCGCAGCAACGGTAAACTGGTCGTGCCTGCACCGGAAAAACCGGTTCCGCAGGGCGCTGCTAAAGGCGATTACGTCAGCAAAACCCAGCCGTTCTCCGATCTGAGCTTCCGTCCGAAGAAAGACCTCAGCGGTGCAGACATGTGGGGCGCCACGATGTTTGACCAGCTGGTATGCCGCGTGATGTTCCACCAGCTGCGCTATGAAGGCATCTTCACACCGCCTTCTGAACAGGGCACGCTGGTCTTCCCGGGTAACCTGGGGATGTTCGAATGGGGCGGCATTTCCGTTGACCCTAACCGTCAGGTCGCGATTGCCAACCCAATGGCCCTGCCGTTCGTATCCCGCCTGATCCCGCGTGGTCCAGGTAACCCAATGGAGCAGCCGAAAGACGCGAAAGGCAGCGGTACCGAAGCCGGCATTCAGCCGCAGTACGGCGTACCGTTTGGCGTGACGCTGAACCCGTTCCTGTCTCCGTTTGGTCTGCCGTGTAAACAGCCTGCCTGGGGTTATATCTCCGGTCTGGATCTGAAAACTAACCAGGTAGTCTGGAAAAAACGTATTGGTACCCCGCAGGACAGCATGCCGTTCCCGATGCCGGTTCCAGTGCCGTTCAATATGGGTATGCCAATGCTGGGTGGCCCGATTTCCACCGCCGGTAACGTGCTGTTCATCGCGGCAACCGCAGATAACTACCTGCGCGCGTACAACATGACCAACGGTGAAAAACTGTGGCAAGGCCGTCTGCCAGCAGGTGGACAAGCTACGCCGATGACCTATGAAGTGAATGGCAAGCAGTACGTTGTCATCTCTGCGGGCGGTCACGGTTCGTTTGGTACGAAGATGGGCGACTATATCGTCGCGTATGCACTGCCTGACGAAAACAAGTAACTGAAAAAGCCGGGTGGCGGCTACGCCTTACCCGGCCTACGGAAAGATGCAAAACGGCAACCTCGGTTGCCGTTTTTGTATTTGATCCCTCTCCCCGTGGGAGAGGGCCAGGGTGAGGGCATCAGGCCGCACTGTTTTAAACAGTGAAACCAAGCATCATCCCCGTATCCTCATGCTCCAGCAGATGGCAGTGCGCCATATAGGCAAACTCCTTCGGCGCGTCGTGGTCAAATTTCACCAGCACCTCGCTGACACCGCCTTCTACCCTCACCGTATCCTTCCAGCCCGCACGGTGCACATCAGGGGCCTTACCGTTCTCGGAGAGAATGCGGAACTGGGTACCGTGGATATGGAACGGATGCAGCATCATGTCCCCTTCGCCTGAAATCACCCAGCGCTCAAACTGACCTTTCGCGGCAGCAAACATCGGCGTATTCATGTCGAACGCTTTGCCGTTGATCGTATTGGCGTTGTGGAAATCAAAGCCATGCTCGCCGTGACTCATGTTCCCCATGCCGCCCATTTTGCCGTGGTCCATATTCATATGGCCCATCATCTGCCCATGGTGCATCCCCGCCATCGCCTTATCGCCATATTTCGCCATCAGCGCCTGCATGCCCATCATGTCGAGCATCGGGTTCATGGAGAGCTGCAGCTTGCGTTGCGTAAGCCCGTCAAGCGAGGGGAGTGCCGGCAGGGTGGTTAAGCTATCCGGCAGCGTGCCGGAAGCGGTCACCAGCAACGGCTGAATGCGCAGCACCGGATGCGCCTTATCAAAGGGCGCAACCGCCATCCCCATCTGACTGACCGGCAGCGTCACCAGGTCGAACGCTTTGCCGTCGCTGATATCCACCAGCACCTCAAAACGTTCCCCCATCAGCATCGGTAGCTCGTTTACCTTCACCGGCTCGGGCAGCAGCCCCCCGTCGCTGGCAACCACGTACAGGGGACGATTATCACTGGCGGCGAAATTGAGGGAGCGTGCGTTACAGCCGTTGAGCAGGCGCAGACGCAGCCAGCCTTTCGGTGCGGCATGTTGAGGATAAATAGCACCGTTGGTCAGCAGCGTGTCGCCAAACCAGCCGACCGCCGCACTCATGACGTCCAGCTGGTAGTCAATTTGCCCGTCAGCGTTGAATTTCTTGTCCTGCACAATCACCGGCACGTCGTCGATGCCCCACTGTTTAGGCAGGCGCAGCAGGCGGCTTTCGTCGTCTTCAATCAGCACCAGCCCCGCCAGCCCCATCGCTACCTGATGGCCGGTTTTACCATGCTGATGAGGATGAAACCAACAGGTGGCTGCACGCTGCTCGGGCGTAAAGGTGACGCTGCGCTTGCCGCCCGCTTTGATGACGCCCTGCGGCCCGCCGTCCACCTCGCCCGGCACTTCCAGCCCGTGCCAGTGCAGCGTCGTCTCTTCAGCAAGCGTGTTGTGAATATCCACCGTCACCGCTTTCCCTTTACGTAACTGAAGCGCCGGACCGAGCAGATTACCGTTATAGCCCCACGTCGTGGCGTTGTGCTCGCCAAACGCCGTTTTGCCGGACTGAACAACAAGCTGGATACGGCTGCGGGCGTCAGCGGTCAGTAAATCGGGGATGGGTAAGGCCGGCCTGTCAGCGGCGAAAACCGCGCGGCTCCAGAGTGGTAATGCGCTGGCAGCCCCCAGCGCAACGGAATATTTCAAAAAATCACGGCGTTGCATGTTCATTTCCTTATTTCCAGCAGGCTATCTTTTGAGCATAAACCCTCCCCTTACCGGAAGGTCAAGTAAAGCGGCAATAATAAAGATCGTCGCACCGGCATCAAGTATGCTAACGTTAATTTTCCGTGAAGAAGTGGTAGAAGCAATGAAGACGTTTTTCAGGACAATTTTGTTCGGTAGCCTGATGGCAATGTGTGCGAACAGCTATGCGCTAAGTGAAAATGAAGCGGAAGATATGGCCGATTTAACGGCGGTTTTTGTATTCCTGAAAAATGATTGTGGCTACCAGAATTTACCCAACGGGCAAATTCGCCGCGCGCTGGTCTTTTTTGCCCAGCAGAACCAGTGGGATCTCACCAATTACGACAGCTTCGACATGAAGGCGCTCGGCGAAGACAGCTACCGTGACCTAAGCGGCATTGGTATTCCCACTGCAAAAAAATGCAAAGCGCTGGCTCGCGATTCACTCAGCCTGCTCGCCTACGTGAAATAACCTTCCCGACGCCCCTTGTTGAGCCTATAGCCGTGCAACCACGGTTATAGTTAGCTATCATGTTTCGCTCATTTTTTGAGAGTGTAACGGATGTTAACACAGGAGGAGTCTGCATATGGCCGACCACACGTTGTGGCATGAAACACTGCATGACCAGTTTGGTCAGTACTTTGCCGTGGATAACGTGCTCTATCATGAGAAAACCGATCACCAGGATTTGATCATCTTCGAGAATGCCGCCTTTGGCCGCGTCATGGCGCTGGACGGCGTCGTGCAAACGACCGAGCGGGATGAGTTTATCTATCATGAGATGATGACCCACGTCCCTCTGCTGGCGCACGGTCATGCGAAGCATGTCCTGATTATCGGCGGTGGCGACGGCGCAATGCTGCGTGAGGTTTCCCGCCATCGGTCCATTGAAACCATCACCATGGTGGAAATCGATGCGGGCGTGGTCTCTTTCTGCCGCCAGTACCTGCCTAACCACAATGCCGGCAGCTATGACGATCCGCGCTTTAACCTGGTGATTGACGATGGCGTGAACTTCGTTAACCAGACTACCCAAACGTTTGACGTCATTATCTCCGACTGTACCGACCCGATCGGCCCCGGCGCGTCGCTGTTTACCTCCTCCTTCTACGAAGGCTGCAAGCGCTGCCTGAACCCTGGCGGGATCTTTGTCGCACAAAATGGTGTCTGCTTCCTGCAGCAGGATGAAGCTATCGACAGCCATCGCAAGCTGAGCACCTATTTCGGCGATGTCAGCTTCTATCAGGCCGCCATTCCGACGTACTACGGCGGGATCATGACCTTCGCGTGGGCAACGGACAACGACGTATTGCGCCATCTCTCCACCGAAATTATCCAGGCCCGCTTCCACCAGGCCGGTCTTCAGTGCCGATACTACAATCCGGCCGTACATACCGCTGCGTTTGCGTTGCCGCAATACCTGCAAGATGCATTATCCACAAAGGGGGTGAGCTAATTGAAAAAGCTTAAACTGCATGGCTTTAACAACCTGACCAAAAGCCTGAGTTTTTGTATTTACGATATCTGCTATGCCAAAACAGCGGAAGAACGCGATGGTTACATCGCCTATATCGATGAACTCTACAACGCCAACCGTCTGACCGAGATCCTGTCAGAGACCTGCTCAATTATCGGCGCAAACATCCTTAATATCGCCCGCCAGGATTATGAACCCCAGGGCGCCAGCGTGACCATACTGGTCAGCGAAGAGCCGGTCGATCCGAAGCTTATCGACAAAACTGAACATCCGGGCCCGCTGCCGGAAGTGGTTGTTGCGCACCTTGATAAAAGCCATATCTGCGTTCACACCTACCCGGAAAGCCATCCGGAAGGCGGGCTGTGTACGTTCCGCGCCGATATCGAAGTATCGACCTGCGGCGTGATTTCCCCGCTTAACGCGCTGAACTATTTAATTCACCAGCTGGAATCGGATATCGTCACGATTGATTATCGCGTCCGTGGTTTTACCCGTGATATCAACGGCATGAAGCACTTCATCGACCACGAGATCAATTCTATTCAGAACTTTATGTCCGACGACATGAAATCGTTGTACGACATGATGGACGTGAACGTGTATCAGGAAAACATCTTCCATACCAAGATGTTACTTAAGGAGTTCGACCTTAAGCACTATATGTTCCACACGAAGCCGGAAGATTTGAGCGAAGAAGAGCGTAAGGCCATTACTGACCTGCTCTGGAAAGAGATGCGCGAGATCTACTACGGCCGCAATATTCCGGCCGTGTAAAAGCAAGCCGGAGCAAGGATGCTCCGGTCTGTTATTTCTGTTTCATAAAGTCTCGGTACGCCGTCACCACCTGAAGGAAGTCCTCTACGCCGCACATCGACAGGCTTTCTTCGTCGTAATAGCTCATTCCCTCTTCCATCTCGTCACCTGAAAACTCGAGCTGGTTGGCGCGCACCATCACCTCTTCGCCATCCATCCACAGCGTGTATTCATGTCCGGCACGCTGCCAGGAACGTTCACTGCCTTTCACCGTATCTGCCGCCTGTTCAACTTCATCAAGAAGTGCGAGATTTTCTTTCACCTCTTCGTTAAACCAGTGTCCAACGGCTTCGTGGCCCATCGACATACGCACTTTCACCACTCCGGTGATGTCGCGCAGAAATTCGTAATCCATAGTGTTTTCCTCTGCAAAGCCATTAGGGTAATTATCGCAGCAGAGAGGAAGAAAAAAAGCGTGAGAGGTGGGAGGAATGAAAATAAAAAGGTGAGAGCAAGACCCTGCGGCCTGATGCCCTCACCCCGTCCCTCTCCCACGGGAGAGGGTGCAAACATTAAAAACCGTCTCGTGGAGACGGTTTTGCTGTTTATACCGCCGTCTGGAAGATAACCCCGTCAGCCTTCTCGGTGTACTGAGAGAGCTGGTCGAAGTTCAGATAGCGATAGGTATCCACCGCCGTCTTATCAACCTGAGCCACAAAGGTCTGGTACTCTTCCGGCGTTGGCAGTTTGCCAATCAGCGCCGCAACCGCCGCCAGCTCCGCAGAAGCCAGGAAGACGTTTGCACCGGTACCTAAACGGTTCGGGAAGTTACGGGTAGAGGTGGAGACCACCGTCGCGCCGTCGGCTACGCGCGCCTGGTTACCCATACACAGGGAACAGCCAGGAATTTCAATACGCGCACCGCTCTTACCAAACACGCTGTAATAGCCCTCTTCGGTCAGCTGAGCCGCGTCCATACGGGTTGGCGGTGCCACCCACAGACGGGTTGGCAGCTGGCCTTTGTGGGTATCCAGCAGTTTACCGGCAGCACGGAAGTGACCGATGTTGGTCATACAGGATCCGATGAACACTTCGTCGATCTTCTCACCCTGAACTTCAGACAGCGGACGCGCGTCGTCCGGATCGTTCGGTGCACACAGGATTGGCTCTTTGATATCCGCCAGATCGATGTCGATCACCGCCGCGTACTCTGCGTCAGCATCGGCTTCCAGCAGCTGCGGATCGGCCAGCCATTTTTCCATACCCTGGATACGACGCTCCAGCGTACGACGGTCGCCGTAGCCTTCTGCAATCATCCACTTCAGCAGCACGATGTTCGAGTTCAGATACTCAATAATCGGCTCTTTGTTCAGCTTGATGGTACAGCCTGCAGCAGAACGCTCGGCGGAAGCATCGGTCAGCTCGAACGCCTGCTCTACTTTCAGATCCGGCAGACCTTCAATTTCCAGGATACGGCCGGAGAAGATGTTTTTCTTACCTTTCTTCTCAACGGTCAGCAGGCCCTGTTTAATTGCATACAGCGGGATTGCGTGAACCAGGTCGCGCAGGGTGATACCCGGCTGCATTTTGCCTTTGAAGCGCACCAGCACCGATTCCGGCATATCCAGCGGCATCACGCCGGTCGCCGCAGCAAACGCAACCAGACCGGAGCCCGCCGGGAAGGAGATACCGATTGGGAAACGGGTATGGGAGTCACCGCCGGTACCCACAGTATCCGGCAGCAGCATGCGGTTCAGCCACGAGTGGATGACGCCATCACCCGGACGCAGGGAAACGCCGCCGCGGTTCATGATGAAGTCTGGCAGCGTGTGGTGCGTGGTCACGTCAACCGGCTTCGGATACGCCGCGGTGTGGCAGAAGGACTGCATCACCAGATCGGAAGAGAAGCCCAGGCACGCCAGGTCTTTCAGTTCGTCGCGGGTCATTGGGCCAGTGGTGTCCTGAGACCCCACGGAGGTCATCTTCGGCTCGCAGTACGCGCCTGGACGAATACCGGCTACGCCGCACGCGCGGCCCACCATTTTCTGCGCCAGAGAGTAACCGCGGTTGCTCTCGGCCACGTCTTTCGCCTGACGGAAAACGTCTGAATGCGGCAGACCCAGCGCTTCACGCGCTTTGGTGGTCAGGCCACGGCCGATGATCAGCGGAATACGGCCACCGGCACGCACTTCGTCGATCAGCACGTCGGTTTTCAGCTCAAAGCTTGCCAGCAGCTCGTTGGTTTCGTGATTACGCACTTCGCCTTTATACGGGTAAACGTCAATCACGTCGCCCATGTTCAGGTTATTCACGTCGACTTCAATTGGCAGTGCGCCCGCATCTTCCATCGTGTTGAAGAAGATAGGCGCAATTTTACCGCCGAGGCACAGGCCGCCGCCGCGTTTGTTCGGCACATGAGGAATGTCGTCACCCATGAACCACAGCACGGAGTTGGTCGCGGATTTACGGGATGAACCGGTACCCACAACGTCACCCACGTAGGCCAGCGGGAAACCTTTTTTCTGCAGGGCTTCGATCTGTTTGATCGGGCCGACGCTGCCAGGCTGGTCCGGCTCAATACCTTCACGGGCGTTTTTCAGCATTGCCAGGGCGTGCAGAGGGATATCCGGGCGAGACCATGCATCCGGGGCCGGAGAGAGGTCGTCGGTGTTGGTTTCACCGGTCACTTTGAAAACGGTGACGGTAATTTTTTCAGCCAGAGCTGGACGGTTCAGGAACCATTCGGCATCAGCCCAGGACTGCATCACCTGCTTCGCATAGACGTTGCCTGCTTTGGCTTTTTCTTCCACATCGTAGAAGTTATCGAACATCAGCAGCGTAGAAGAGAGCGCTTTAGCGGCAATCGGTGCCAGCTTGTCGTTATCCAGCGCGTCAATCAGCGGATGAATGTTATAACCACCCTGCATGGTGCCGAGCAGTTCAATGGCTTTTTCAGGAGTAACCAGTGGGGAGGTGGCTTCGCCTTTGGCGATAGCAGCAAGGAATCCGGCTTTTACGTAGGCAGCTTCATCTACGCCAGGCGGTACGCGGTTGATCAACAGATCTAACAGGAATTCTTCTTCGCCCTTAGGCGGGTTCTTCAGCAGCTCGACGAGCGCGGCCATTTGGGTTGCATCTAAAGGTTTGGGTACAATTCCCTCGGCGGCACGTTCTGCTACGTGCTTACGGTATTCTTCTAGCACGACGGTTCTCCTCGCTCTCATTGTCATATGCGGCGGGCGTTCTCTTCACGCTCCTGTGAGACAGCAGTTTGTAGGGTAAATGCCCGATACCGCGTCGGGCAGCATAGCAGGATTTCTGCACAGTGTTAATCCGTTTACAAAAAAGCAACATTAAAAAATTTGCTGAATCGTTAAGCATGGTGTAGCGACGATTTAGGGCATCGTTATGCGGTTTCTTATGCACCGTGACGCTTCAGTTTTTTCTCCATCAGATATAATTGTGTAATAAATACTCACACTCTTTATCCGGACGTACCGGACGCTTCCCAATAAAAGTCAAAACAGTAAAAGACGGGTGAATAATACTCACGCCAACCGTAACGCCTCACGGCACAGCGTTTGTCTCGTTGGAGTCATTTTATGAAGTTGCCCTTTAAGCCACATCTGCTCGTTCTTCTGTGCAGTGCCGGGCTGCTTGCCGCCTCAGGCGTCATGTTTGTCAAAAGTCGTGCAACGGAACCCGTTGCGCCAGCCCCTGCCGCACAACCGTCGGCTGCACCTGCCGCAGTACCACCTGCCCCTGTCGCCGCGCCAGCGTATACTGCCGCGCAAATCGACCAGTGGGTTGCCCCCATCGCGCTCTATCCGGACGCCCTGCTGTCACAAATTTTGATGGCTTCGACCTACCCGGCCAACGTGATACAGGCAGCGCAGTGGTCCAAAGACAACCCCAAAATGGAAGGGGACGCCGCTATTCAGGCCGTTGCCAGCCAGCCCTGGGATCCCAGCGTAAAATCGCTGGTCGCGTTTCCTCAGCTTATGTCGCTGATGGGCGAAAACCCGCCGTGGGTACAAAATCTGGGCGATGCGTTTCTCGCACAACCGAAAGATGTGATGGATTCCGTTCAGCGCCTGCGCGCGCTGGCACAGAAGACCGGCGCCTTACAATCGACGCCTCAGCAGACGGTCACCACCGTGACCAAACCGGCGCCGGCTAAAACCAGCACCACCGAGTCAACGACAGCCACAACGTCCGCGCCAGCGCCTACGGTTATTAAAATTGAATCTGCCGATCCGCAGGTCGTTTACGTCCCAACCTATAACCCCAATACGGTGTACGGTACCAGGCCAAACACCGCCTATCCGCCTACCTATCTCCCACCTTCACCCGGGGAGCAGTTTGGTAACAGCTTCGTCAACGGTTTAGGCTTCAGCCTGGGTGTCGCCACAACCTATGCCATCTTCAGCAACATTGACTGGGATGATGACGATGACTGGGACCATCACCATGACGACTGGGATAATCACGGCGGCTATAACCGCAACGGTGATAACAACATCAATATTAACGTTGAGAACTTTAATAAAATCAGCGGACAGCGGCTGACGGATGCCAACCGCACCTGGCAGCACAACCCGGCCTACCGGGAAGGTGTCCCCTACCCCACTAACCAGCTCAACAATCGCTTCCACTCCACCAGCGCGGCCACAGGGTTAAGCTCAACGCAGCAAAAACCGGCTAACCGCGATAGCCAGCGTCAGGCCGCCCTCAGCCAGATGGAGAAATCAACGGGCAAAACCTTCCCGCAAACGGCGCGCCCCGGAACCAAAGAGGGGCAGCGTCAGGCCTCAAGTGAACAGCTGAAGCAGATTTCTCAGCGCAATAACTACCGGGGCTACGACACCAAACCGCAGGCGCCGAAGCGGACGACCGCGCAGCAGCGAGAAAACCGCCAGGCCACGGCTCAGCGACAAGAGAAACGGGTTTCGCAACCCTCGCAGCAACGCATTCCTCAGCAGCGAAACAGTCAGCCCCGGGCTAATGCGCTGAGCGGCAACGACAGCCGCTCCGCGAACTGGCAGGCGCAGCAGCAGCGTGGTGCGCAAAGCAGACAGCTCGCGGCTCGCCAGCAGCCGCCGCGCCAGGCGTCTGGCGCACGTGCTGAACGCCGTGAAATTCGACATCGCTAAGGGGACCGACATGAAAAGTAAACTACTCAGTGGAATGGTGTTGTTCATGCTTTCGGCCTCGGCGATGGCGCAGCAGTCCTTTAGCACGCCCGACCAGGCGACCGATGCGCTGGCCCACGCCATTAGCGAGCATAATGAGAACGCTATGAGCAACCTGCTTGGAGAGAACTGGCGCGATTTTCTGCCCCCTGAAGGCGTTGATCCGGACGCCGTCGATCGCTTCCTGCGCGACTGGAAAGTCCGTCATAACACCGTTGTTGAAGGGGATACGGCGCACCTTGTTGTCGGAGAGAGCGGCTGGCAGCTTCCCATTCCGGTGAACAAAACCGTAGCAGGCTGGCAGTTCGATATCAAAGAAGGTGCTGAAGAGATCCTGACCCGCGAAATTGGACGTAACGAGCTCGCCGCCATTGAAGCCTTGCATGCCTATGTCGATGCGCAGCAAAGCTACTTTGCGATGAACCAAAAATACGCGCAGAAAATTGTCAGCGCGGAAGGGAAAAAAGACGGTTTATACTGGCCTGCCTCACCCGGCGAAGCGCCCAGTCCGCTCGGACCGGCTTTTAGCCCGAAAGAGCCGGGTACCGGCTATCACGGCTATCGTTTCCGGATCCTGCCGGAGAACAACGGTTTCGCGATGGTTGCCTGGCCGGTTAGCTATGGTCAGACGGGCGTGATGAGCTTTGTGATAAATCAGGACGACAAGGTTTATCAGTCAGATCTCGGCAGCGATTCGGAGCAAAAAGCCCGGGCGTTAACCGCGTATCACCCTGATAAAACCTGGCAGCCCGTTGCACCCTGAATAGCGTAAACGGACCACGTTTTGCAAGCCGGGTATGGCGAAGCCGCCACCCGGCTTTTGAACTTACAGAATATTTGCTACCGACTTCGCCAGCTGCGCTTCCAGAACCGGTTTCGCGTCTTCGAATTTCAGATTCACTTTGTTAGCATTCGATACCACGCGGGTCTGATACTTCGCGCGATCGCCCTGCTCGCTGCTGGTTTGCAGCTTCACGCCGGACGTACCCTGACGCAGCGCCGCAATGTTATCGGTGGTGACTTTCGCTTTGCTACGCTCAGAGATCTGCAGGTCGGTTACCATGGTGTAGTTCACATCTTCTACCATCGCATCTGCAGCCATGCCGATCAGGCCCGCCGCCAGCCCTACGCCCAACGCCGCACCAGAAGAATTACTGTTATAGGCCGTGATACCGGCACCCAGCGCAGCGCCAACGGCGGCACCTTCATAGCCGGTTTTTAAATAGCCCTGGGCTTCACGCAGATCCATTTTGTCCGCTTTCAGGACGTTAGCCTGAACCCAGTAGTATGCACTGTCAGGAGAGGACGTTACCTTATACCCTTTGGCGCTCAGATCGTTTGCCAGCAGCGTCTGGAGATTGCTCATATCTTTATCAGAGGTGTTTTTTACCTGAATGTAGACCGTTTTCTCGTTAGACGGCTCCAGCCAGATGGTTTCGCTCATCTGCGTTTTCACTTCCAGGTTACGTTTTTTCACGGCCGTCGTCATCGCACCGCATCCGGTCAGCGTCATGACTGCCGCCAGTAAGCCAATCCCCATCACTTTCTTCAAAGACATGTTATTTCCTTTTTGCGTGTAATCAAAAATCCAGAACCTCTAACCGTGTGGCCAGTAGCTACACAATGGTGAAAAAAGTATCGGCAGATAAGCGCAAATTTTTAGGGGAAATAACAATAAGTTACCTACCATAACGGGTAGTTTTCAGGCAAAAAAAACGCCTCCGAGGAGGCGTTTAGAAAGCAGAAATAAACTTATTTCTTCTTCGCTTTCGCGTTTGGCAGGTCGGTGATGCTGCCTTCAAACACTTCTGCCGCCAGGCCCACAGACTCGTGCAGAGTCGGGTGAGCGTGGATGGTCAGCGCGATGTCTTCAGCGTCGCAACCCATTTCGATAGCCAGACCGATTTCACCCAGCAGCTCGCCGCCGTTGGTACCGACAATTGCACCACCGATCACGCGGTGAGTCTCTTTGTCGAAGATCAGTTTGGTCATACCGTCTGCACAGTCGGAAGCGATAGCACGGCCAGAAGCAGCCCACGGGAAGGTGGCGGTTTCGTAGCTGATGCCTTTCTCTTTCGCTTCTTTCTCAGTCAGACCAACCCATGCAACTTCTGGCTCGGTATACGCGATAGATGGGATGACTTTCGGATCGAAGTAGTGCTTCATGCCGGCGATAACTTCAGCGGCAACGTGACCTTCGTGAACACCTTTGTGCGCCAGCATTGGCTGACCGACGATATCGCCGATAGCAAAGATGTGCGGCACGTTAGTGCGCAGCTGTTTGTCAACGCGGATGAAACCACGGTCGTCCACTTCCACGCCAGCTTTGCCTGCGTCGAGGTTTTTACCGTTAGGCACACGGCCGATAGCCACCAGCACGGCGTCGTAACGCTGTGGTTCTGCAGGGGCCTTTTTGCCTTCCATGGAAACGTAAATACCGTCTTCTTTCGCTTCAACGGCAGTCACTTTGGTTTCCAGCATCAGGTTGAATTTCTTGCTGATGCGTTTGGTGAAGACTTTAACGATGTCTTTGTCTGCAGCCGGGATAACCTGGTCGAACATTTCAACCACGTCAATATCTGAACCCAGCGCATGGTAAACGGTACCCATTTCCAGACCGATGATACCGCCACCCATAACCAGCAGGCGCTTAGGAACGGTTTTCAGCTCCAGCGCATCGGTGGAATCCCACACGCGTGGATCTTCATGTGGAATGAACGGCAGTTCGATTGGGCGAGAACCTGCTGCGATGATCGCATTGTCGAAGTTGATCACGGTTTTGCCGTTTTCGCCTTCCACTTCCAGGGTGTTCGCACCGGTGAATTTACCCAGACCGTTTACCACTTTCACTTTACGGCCTTTGGCCATACCCGCCAGACCGCCGGTCAGTTGAGTGATAACTTTCTCTTTCCAGGTACGAATTTTGTCGATATCGGTTTTCGGCTCGCCGAAGACGATACCGTGTTCAGCCAGCGCTTTGGCTTCTTCGATAACTTTCGCTACGTGCAGCAGCGCTTTAGAAGGGATACAGCCGACGTTCAGACAAACACCGCCGAGGGTGCTGTAACGTTCTACGATGACGGTTTCCAGACCTAAATCCGCTGCGCGGAATGCTGCGGAGTAACCTGCCGGGCCTGCCCCAAGTACTACGACCTGAGTTTTGATTTCTGTGCTCATCATGACCTCTTAATTTATACCCGTCGTCCACCGGGTCGTTCTATCCGTCCGTATTTTACAAAATTGTTAACAATTTTGAAACAACAAACGGCTCACGAATTGTCGCTTTCGCCGATAACCTCACGACCATCAGGAGATTACCAGAAAAAAGCCGGCCGATTGGCCGGCTTTTCGATTACATCACCAGGCGGCGAATGTCGCTCAGGGTGTTGTTGATGATGGTGATGAAACGCGCACCATCAGCACCGTCGATCACGCGGTGGTCGAAGGACAGAGAGATTGGCATCATCAGACGCGGCACGAACTCTTTGCCATTCCACACCGGCTCCATCGCAGACTTGGACACACCGAGGATAGCCACTTCCGGCGCGTTCACGATCGGCGCGAAGTGGGTAGTACCCAGGCCGCCGATGCTGGAGATAGTAAAGCAGCCGCCCTGCATTTCGCCGGCAGTCAGCTTACCATCACGCGCTTTCTTGGAGATGGTGGTCAGTTCACGGGACAGCTCAGTGATGCTCTTCTTGTTCACGTCTTTGAAGACCGGAACAACCAGACCATTTGGCGTATCAACCGCAACACCGATGTTGATGTATTTCTTCAGCGTCAGCTTCTGGCCGTCTTCGGACAGGGAGCTGTTGAAGCGTGGCATCTGCTCAAGGGCAGCGGCAACAGCTTTCATGATGAAGACCACTGGGGTGAATTTCACGTCCAGCTTGCGCTTCTCAGCTTCGGCGTTCTGCTGTTTACGGAACGCTTCCAGATCGGTGATATCGGTCTTATCGAAGTGCGTAACGTGCGGGATCATCACCCAGTTACGGCTCAGGTTAGCACCAGAGATTTTCTGGATGCGGCCCAGTTCCACTTCTTCGATTTCGCCGAACTTGCTGAAGTCCACTTTTGGCCATGGCAGCATGCCCGGGATACCGCCGCCGGCGGCTGCAGCAGGTGCAGCTTCGGCGCGTTTCACCGCGTCTTTCACGTAGGTCTGAACGTCTTCGCGCAGGATACGACCCTTACGGCCGGTCCCTTTCACTTTCGCCAGGTTCACACCGAACTCGCGCGCCAGGCGACGAATCAGCGGGGTGGCGTGGACGTAAGCGTCGTTTTCAGCGAACTCAGATTTGCCTTCCGCTTTTGCAGCAGGAGCCGCAGCAGGTTTAGACGCCTGAGCCGGAGCAGCAGCAGGTGCCGGAGCAGCCGCGGCAGCCGGAGCTGCGGCAGGCGCAGCGCCTTCCACTTCGAAGACCATGATCAGAGAGCCGGTAGACACTTTGTCACCGGTGCTGATTTTAATCTCTTTAACGGTACCCGCGAACGGCGCAGGGACTTCCATAGAAGCCTTGTCGCCTTCAACCGTGATCAGTGACTGTTCAGCGGCAACTTTGTCGCCCACTTTCACCATCACTTCGGTTACTTCAACTTCGTCACCGCCGATGTCCGGTACGTTAACGTCTTTCGCGCCGCCAGCAGCTGCTGGTGCAGCGGCCGGAGCCGGAGCAGCGGCCTGTGCTGGCGCGGCAGCAGGTGCAGCACCCGCCACTTCGAAGACCATGATCAGCGACCCGGTAGACACTTTGTCGCCGGTGTTGATCTTGATCTCTTTAACGGTACCCGCGAACGGAGCCGGCACTTCCATAGAGGCTTTGTCGCCTTCTACGGTGATCAGTGACTGCTCAGCTGCAACGGTGTCGCCCACTTTCACCAGGATTTCAGTGACTTCAACTTCGTCACCGCCGATGTCAGGCACGTTAACGTCTTTCGCTGCCGCGGCAGCTGCTGGAGCAGCGGCGGCCGGAGCGGCTTCTTTCTTCTCTTCCTGCGCAGGTGCAGCTGCTGCTGCACCGTCGGCGGAATCGAAAATCATGATCAGTTTGCCGGTCTCGGTTTTATCGCCAACAGAGACTTTGATCTCTTTAACGATGCCAGCCTGAGGAGACGGGACTTCCATAGAGGCTTTGTCGCCTTCTACGGTGATCAGCGACTGTTCAGCTTCAACTTTGTCGCCTACTTTGACCAGGATCTCGGTGATTTCAACTTCATCAGCCCCGATGTCCGGTACATTGATTTCGATAGCCATTATTCTTTTACCTCTTACGCCAGACGCGGGTTAACTTTTTCTGCATCGATGTTGAATTTGGTGATTGCGTCAGCAACCACTTTCTTATCGATTTCGCCACGTTTAGCCAGTTCGCCCAGTGCTGCTACAACCACGTAAGAAGCATCAACTTCGAAGTGGTGACGCAGGTTTTCGCGGCTGTCAGAACGACCGAAGCCGTCAGTACCCAGAACGCGATAATCATCAGCAGGAACGTAAGTACGAACCTGCTCAGCGAACAGTTTCATATAGTCAGTAGACGCCACCGCTGGTGCATCGTTCATCACCTGAGCGATGTACGGAACGCGTGGAGTTTCCATTGGGTGCAGCATGTTCCAACGCTCACAATCCTGGCCATCACGCGCCAGTTCAGTGAAGGAGGTCACGCTGTACACGTCGGAGCCCACACCGTAATCTTTCGCCAGGATCTGTGCCGCTTCACGGACGTGACGCAGGATAGAACCGGAGCCCAGCAGCTGAACTTTACCTTTGCTACCTTCGAGGGTTTCGAGTTTGTAGATACCTTTACGGATACCTTCCTCGGCACCTGCTGGCATTGCCGGCATGTGGTAGTTTTCGTTCAGGGTGGTGATGTAGTAGTAAATGTTCTCTTGCGCTTCACCGTACATGCGCTGCAGACCGTCATGCATGATGACTGCCACTTCGTACGCGTAAGACGGGTCGTAAGAGATACAGTTAGGGATAGTCAGAGACTGAATGTGGCTGTGGCCATCTTCGTGCTGCAGACCTTCACCGTTCAGGGTCGTACGACCGGAAGTACCGCCTACCAGGAAGCCGCGAGCCTGCTGGTCGCCAGCCTGCCAGCACAGGTCACCGATACGCTGGAACCCGAACATGGAGTAGTAGATGTAGAACGGGATCATCGGCAGGTTGTTGGTGCTGTAAGAGGTCGCAGCAGCCAGCCAGGATGCGCCTGCGCCCAGCTCGTTGATACCTTCCTGCAGGATCTGACCTTTCTCGTCTTCTTTGTAGTAGGCAACCTGCTCACGGTCCTGCGGGGTGTACTGCTGGCCGTTCGGGCTGTAAATACCGATCTGACGGAACAGACCTTCCATACCGAAAGTACGCGCTTCGTCGGCGATGATTGGAACCAGACGATCTTTGATCGACTTGTTCTTCAGCATCACGTTCAGGGCACGAACGAAAGCGATAGTGGTAGAGATCTCTTTATTCTGCTCTTCCAGCAGCTGAGAGAAGTCTTCCAGAGCTGGCAGTTCCAGTTTCTCGGTGAAGTTAGGCTGACGAGCTGGCAGGTAGCCTTTCAGCGCCTGACGACGTTCGTGCAGGTACTTGTGCTCTTCAGAACCTTCCGGGAAGGTGATGTAAGACAGGTTTTCTACCTGCTCATCGGTCACTGGAACGTTGAAACGGTCGCGAATGTAACGCACGCCGTCCATGTTCATTTTCTTAACCTGGTGAGCGATGTTTTTACCTTCTGCGGTATCACCCATGCCGTAACCTTTGATGGTGTGGGCCAGGATTACAGTCGCTTTACCTTTGGTTTCCTGCGCTTTTTTCAGTGCAGCGTAGACTTTCTTCGGATCGTGACCACCGCGGTTCAGGGCCCAGATCTGCTCGTCAGTCCAGTCTGCAACCAGCGCTGCGGTTTCAGGGTATTTGCCGAAGAAGTGCTCGCGAACGTAGGCACCGTCTTTGGATTTGAAGGTCTGGTAGTCACCGTCAACGGTTTCGTTCATCAGCTGGATCAGTTTACCGCTGGTGTCTTTACGCAGCAGCTCATCCCAACGACCGCCCCACATGACTTTAATCACGTTCCAGCCAGCACCTGCGAAGATGCCTTCCAGTTCGTTGATGATCTTGCCGTTGCCGGTTACCGGACCATCCAGACGCTGCAGGTTACAGTTGATGATGAAGCACAGGTTGTCCAGCTTCTCACGGGTCGCGATGGTGATCGCACCTTTAGATTCTGGCTCATCCATTTCGCCGTCGCCCAGGAAGGCGTAAACGGTTTGCTCAGAGGTGTCTTTCAGACCACGGTGTTCCAGATACTTCAGGAATTTAGCCTGATAGATCGCACCGATTGGACCCAGACCCATAGATACGGTCGGGAACTGCCAGAATTCAGGCATCAGTTTAGGGTGCGGGTAAGAAGACAGACCTTTACCGTGAACTTCCTGACGGAAGTTGTTCATCTGCTCTTCAGTCAGACGACCTTCCAGGAATGCACGTGCATAGATGCCCGGAGAGATGTGGCCCTGGAAGTACACCAGATCGCCGCCGTCTTTCTCGTTAGCTGCACGGAAGAAGTGGTTGAAGCACACTTCGTAAACGGTTGCAGAAGACTGGAAGGACGCCATGTGGCCACCCAGTTCCAGGTCTTTCTTGGATGCGCGCAGAACGGTCATGATGGCGTTCCAGCGGATTGCAGAACGGATACGACGTTCCAGATCCAGATTGCCCGGGTATTCCGGTTCGTCTTCGACGGCAATCGTGTTTACGTAGTTGCTAGCCCCTGCACCTGAAGCAACCTTCACACCGCCTTTGCGGGCTTCAGAAAGCAGCTGATCAATCAGATACTGAGCGCGCTCAACACCTTCTTCACGGATGACCGATTCGATCGCCTGTAGCCAGTCGCGAGTTTCGATCGGATCCACGTCATTTTGGAGACGTTCTGACATGGGGGTATTCCTTATCTATCTAATACGTTGATTTGTCTGGAACCTGTCCCATTGTGCTCTTGGGCAAGAACACAATAAGACAGGTTCTGCGTTTAGTTGCCGCGCTCTAAAAGTACCTGGCGCTTAATCCTTTCGTTGCTGTATGCGGCGTAATGAACGTTCGCGACGCGATTGTTCACGGCTGCGGTCCAGCAAGATTTCCTCAATGAAAGCCAGATGTCGGTGCGACGCTTCGCGCGCCTGCTCCGGTTCCCCGGCCATTATCGCCTCGAATACTCGGGTGCGATGGTTGCTTACCAGTGGGAGCATGTCCCGACGGGCATACAACAATTCAAAATTCTGACGAACGTTCTGGGCCAGCATCGGCTCCATGCAGCGTAGCAGATGGAGGAGCACCACATTGTGTGCTGCTTCGGTGACGGCGATTTGATACTGGACGACGGCGCTGGACTCGGCGTCTAAATCGCCGGACTGCTGTGCCCGTTCAATAGCCTGATGCAGTTCGCGGATACGCACGCGATCTTCATCAGTGCTGCGAAGGGCGGCGTAATAAGCCGCAATTCCTTCAAGCGCGTGACGGGTCTCAAGCAGGTCAAACTGGGATTCTGGGTGGTCAGAGAGAAGTTCTACCAGCGGATCGCTGAAGCTCTGCCACAGGCTGTTTTGCACAAAAGTTCCGCCGCCCTGGCGACGAAGCAGCAAGCCCTTTGCTTCGAGACGTTGAATTGCCTCACGCAGAGAGGGACGTGAAACGTCGAACTGTTTTGCCAGTTCGCGTTCTGGCGGAAGTTTCTCACCCGGGCGCAGAGTCCCTTCGAGGATTAAAAACTCCAGCTGCTGCTCAATCACATCAGATAGTTTTGGTTGGCGAATTTTGCTGTAGGCCATATTCCCTGTCTTACGCCTTTTTGCCCGGAGTCAATTGGTCTTACCAATTTCTATTTCGTATCGCTAAAGTAACAAAGTATTCACCTTCTGTCCATATTGGTTTTGATTGAAATCAGTAAACCCTGCACATTTTAACAACCTTACAGAAATAACGTTTCAGAAATGTAACTTTGCACAAATGAGTTGATTACTACTAAAGAGGGAGATTTAACCTTAATGAAACGAGGGTTTTTGCAATCTGAAGCGATTCAACAAAGCAAATAATGAAATTTCGCCCACTTATAGCGCATTTCTATTCTATAGGTTGGGGTAAGAAGGGTGAGCGGAGCGATTTACAAATGCTTTCTTTTTATTCAAGTCGTCATCCGTGCGTCATAAAGCAGGTGCATTCGCAGGCACTTACCACTATTCTTGCGCTTACGGAAGTCATCACCGCTTTTTTCGGTCTTATTAACCGTAAAGAAATAAATACAGAAAACGGATATTCATAATTACACACGCTCAGCGTGAACATAACAACCACACACGAGGTTTCAAATGGAAGCTCAACAGCACGGCGATCAGCTAAAGCGCGGGCTAAAAAACCGCCATATTCAGCTCATCGCACTGGGCGGTGCCATCGGAACCGGCCTCTTTCTGGGTAGCGCATCCGTTATTCAGTCAGCCGGTCCGGGCATTATTCTGGGGTACGCAATCGCGGGCTTTATCGCGTTTCTGATTATGCGTCAGTTAGGTGAAATGGTCGTGGAAGAGCCGGTGGCAGGCTCCTTTAGCCACTTTGCCTATAAGTACTGGGGCAGTTTCGCCGGTTTCGCCTCGGGCTGGAACTACTGGGTGCTGTACGTACTGGTTGCCATGGCCGAGCTTACCGCCGTCGGGAAATACATTCAGTTCTGGTATCCCGAGATCCCAACCTGGGCCTCCGCTGCGGCCTTCTTCGTCATTATTAACGCCATTAACCTGACCAACGTAAAAGTGTTCGGTGAAATGGAGTTCTGGTTCGCCATCATCAAGGTCATTGCCGTTGTGGCGATGATTATCTTTGGCGGCTGGCTGCTGTTCAGCGGCAACGGCGGCCCGCAGGCAACCGTTCGCAACCTCTGGGAACAGGGTGGCTTCCTGCCTCACGGCATGACGGGTCTGGTGATGATGATGGCAATTATCATGTTCTCCTTCGGCGGTCTGGAGCTGGTGGGCATTACGGCCGCTGAAGCTGACAACCCGGAGCAGAGCATTCCAAAAGCCACTAACCAGGTTATCTACCGTATCCTGATCTTCTATGTGGGTTCGCTGGCCGTGCTGCTCTCCCTGCTGCCGTGGACGCGCGTCACCGCCGATACCAGCCCGTTTGTGCTGATCTTCCACGAACTGGGCGATACCGTCGTGGCGAATGCGCTCAACGTTGTCGTCCTGACGGCGGCTCTGTCCGTTTACAACAGCTGCGTGTACTGCAACAGCCGCATGCTGTTCGGTCTGGCGCAGCAGGGTAACGCCCCGAAAGCGCTGCTCAACGTCGATAAACGCGGCGTGCCGGTAAACACCATTATCGTTTCGGCGATCGTGACCGCGCTGTGCGTCCTCATTAACTACATGGCGCCGGAATCGGCGTTTGGCCTGCTGATGGCGCTGGTGGTCTCTGCCCTGGTCATCAACTGGGCGATGATCAGCCTGGCGCACATCAAGTTCCGTCGCGCGAAACAGCAGCAGGGCGTCACCACGCGCTTCCCTGCCCTGCTCTATCCGCTGGGTAACTGGATTTGCCTGCTGTTCATGGCGGCCGTGCTGGTGATCATGCTGATCACCCCGGGTATGGCGATTTCTGTGTACCTGATTCCGGTCTGGATTGCCGTGCTTGGCGTCGGCTATATGTTCAGCCAGAAAAGCCGTAATGCGATGAAGGCCCACTAAGCCTGCCCCTGCGGTACCTGCTTTTGCGGGTACCGCACGTTGTTACCTCCCTCACACTTTCACGTCCACAGCGCTTTTATCCATATCACCGCCCTGATACTGCAACGCATATATTCCTTTGCCAGCAAATAATTCTCTCCATACCGTAACCCGGAGAGCAGTCTATGGATAACGCTAAACTGTCAGTAAAAGAAAAGATCGGCTATGGGATGGGCGATGCAGGTTGCAACATCATCTTTGGCGCCATCATGCTGTTTGTTAACTATTTTTATACCGATATTTTTGGTCTGGCACCTGCGCTGGTGGGCGTACTGCTGCTCTCTGTGCGCGTGATTGACGCCGTAACGGACCCGATCATGGGCGCCATTGCCGACCGTACCCGCAGCAAATATGGCCGGTTTCGTCCATGGCTGCTGTGGATTGCCTTCCCCTACGCGCTGTTCAGCATCCTGATGTTTACCACGCCTGACTGGAGCTATAACAGCAAAGTTATCTATGCGTTTGTCACCTATTTCCTGCTGTCGCTGACCTACACGGCTATCAACATTCCCTACTGCTCGCTGGGCGGGGTGATTACCAACGATCCCAAAGAGCGCGTCGCCTGCCAGTCATATCGCTTCGTGCTGGTCGGTATTGCCACGCTGCTGCTGTCGCTGACGCTGCTGCCGATGGCCGACTGGTTCGGGGGAGATGACAAAGCCAAAGGCTACCAGATGGCGATGACCGTGCTGGCGCTGATTGGAACCTGTATGTTTCTGCTCTGCTTCGCCACCGTGCGCGAGCGCGTGCGCCCGGCGGTTCAGACCAATGACCAGCTGAAAAACGACCTGAAAGACGTGTGGAAGAACGACCAGTGGGTGCGCATTCTGCTCCTGACCCTGTGCAACGTCTGCCCCGGCTTTATCCGCATGGCGGCCACCATGTATTACGTGACATGGGTGATGGGCCAGAGCACCCACTTCGCGACCCTGTTTATCAGCCTGGGCGTGGTGGGCATGATGCTCGGCAGCATGCTGGCGAAAGTGCTGACCGACCGCTGGTGTAAGCTGAAGGTTTTCTTTTGGACCAACATCGTGCTGGCGATCTTCTCAACCGCCTTTTACTTCTTCGACCCGAAGGCCACCGTCACCATTGTGGTGCTCTACTTCCTGCTGAACATTCTGCACCAAATTCCGTCTCCGCTGCACTGGTCACTGATGGCCGACGTGGATGACTACGGCGAGTGGAAAACCGGGAAACGCATCACCGGGATCAGCTTCTCCGGCAACATTTTCTTCCTGAAGCTGGGGCTGGCGATTGCCGGTGCAATGGTCGGCTTCCTGCTCTCCTGGTACGGCTACGACGCCGGGGCAAAAGCGCAAAGCGCAGACGCCATCAACGGCATTGTCCTGCTGTTTACCGTCATCCCGGGCGTTGGGTACCTCATTACCGCGGGCGTGGTGCGTCTGCTGAAGGTTGACCGTGAGACGATGAAGCGGATTCAGGAAGACCTGGAGAAGCGTCGCATTAACTATCGCGAGCTGAACGAGTATCAGGAACTCAGCGCCGCTGAGACAAAATAAGGAAAGCCGAATGCAAACCTCGCCAAACCCGTTTATTGAACAACGCGCCGATCCGTATATTTTGCACCACGAGGGGCAATACTATTTTATCGCCTCCGTGCCGCAGTACGACAGGCTCGAAATTCGCCGCGCGGACTCCCTGGAAGGGCTACGCAGCGCAGAAGAGGTGGTGGTCTGGCGAAAACCCGAGACCGGCCCGATGAGCCAGCTTATCTGGGCGCCGGAGCTGCATCATATCGACGGCAAGTGGTATATCTATTTTGCGGCCACGCACACGCAGGCGCTTGATAAGCTTGGGATGTTCCAGCACCGCATGTTCGCGCTGGAATGTAACGATCGCGATCCGCTCAGCGGAGCCTGGATCGAAAAAGGGCAAATAAAAACGCCTTTCGACACCTTCGCCCTGGACGCCACCACCTTTGTTCATCAGGGGAAACGCTGGTACCTGTGGGCGCAAAAAGCGCCAGATATCGCCGGAAACTCCAACCTGTATCTGTGTGAAATGGAGAACCCGTGGACGCTGAAGGGCGAGCCGGTCATGCTCAGTCAACCTGAATATGACTGGGAGTGCCGCGGCTTCCGAGTCAACGAAGGCCCGGCGGTGCTGCTCCACGGTGATAAGCTGTTCATCAGCTATTCTGCCAGCGCCACCGATGAAAACTACTGCATGGGGCTGCTGTGGATAGACATCAACGCCGATCCGCAAAACCCGGCGAACTGGCAAAAATCTCCGCGCCCGGTGTTCGCCACCAGCTATGAAAACCGCCAGTATGGGCCGGGCCATAACAGCTTCACAAAGACGCCAGAAGGGGAAGATGTGCTGGTGTATCACGCGCGTAATTACACCGAAATCGAGGGCGACCCGCTTTACGATCCGAACCGTCATACCCGCCTGAAGCTTGTCCTCTGGAACGAAAGCGGGATGCCTGATTTCGGCATCCCGCCTGCGGATACGCTTTAACCGCTGCGGCGCGCTGGCTTACACCAGCGTGCCGTAAATCGTCAGCAGCGCCACCACAACCACCACGACAAACGAGGTCTTCTTCGCCATGGAGACGGCGGATTTCGGCGTTTCAATCTTGTCGGTATGCGGCTCGCGCGCCAGAGAGAACTGCGCCAGACGCGTTAGCACCTGGTACTGCGAGGTATGGCGGTCGGCAAGAGAAGCGAACCATGCAGGCAGCGCTTTTTCACCGTGACCAATTAACGCATACACCACGCCCACCAGACGAACCGGAAGCCAGTCGAGCACGTGCAGGATGGCATCAATCCCAGACAGCAAGCGTTCATGCGGCGTCAGATAACGGGCAAGCCAGGTTTGCCAGGCGCGAAGAAAAGCATACCCCATCAGCAAGACCGGCCCCCACGGCCCTCCCACCACAAACCAGAACAGCGGTGCAAGGTAGTAACGGAAGTTAATCCACAGCAGCGCGTTTTGCAGCTCGCGCAGGAACTCGCGCTCATCGCAATCCGGCGGCACGCCGTGAATCATCGTTAGTTCACTGGCCATGGCACCGCGCGCGTGGGCATCGTCACGGGAAGCGGCTTTAAGATAAGCGTGATAGTGCAAACGCACCTTCCCCGCGCCAATGCAAAGGACACCGAGCAGGATCCACACCACCAGCAGCGGCACGTTGAAAAACAGACCGTACAGCGAGCGCAGCAGCAGGAACGTAATGACCATCACTCCAGCCATCATCAGCAGCGTACGCAGCATAGAAAAGTGCTTAATTCGGCGGAAAATCACCTCCAGCCGGTGATCCAGATGCCAGTGCTCGCCGAGTTTGAACAGGCGTTCAGCGATGATAACCAGCAGCATGGTAAACAACGTCATGTGATCTCCTTATTTGACGCAGCGGCAAGCATAGTACGAAACCGCCCCCAGTCGAATGCCGGACCGGGATCGGTTTTTCTCACCGGAGCAATATCGCTGTGTCCCGTGATATTTTCTGCCATCGCGGGGTACAGGCCGATCAGCGTTTGGGTTACCGCTACCAGCTGTTGGTACTGAGCATCGGTATAGGGTGTGGTATCAGTGCCTTCCAGTTCAATCCCGACGGAGAAATCATTACAGCGTTCGCGTCCTTGATACAGTGAGGCTCCCGCATGCCAGGCGCGCTTATCAAAAGGAACGTACTGAACGATCTCGCCATCACGACGGATCAGACAGTGTGCCGACACGCGCAGATGCGCAATCTCAGCGAAGAAAGGATGAGCATCGGGATCAATCGTTCCCGTGAATAACGCATCAATCCACGGACCGCCAAACTCACCCGGCGGGAGACTAATATTATGAACAACCAGCAGTGTGGGCTTTTCATCCTCCGGGCGGCAATCGTGGTGCGGCGAGGGCACGTGCCGCGCATCCACCAGCCATCCGTTTTCTAACAACATGCTGGAACTCCTTATGTATGGTGCTGTTACTCGGTTCAGAGTAGCATGTTTCAATATTATGATTCGTTACCAATTTGGAGTTTTATCATGCCGCCTCGCCGCTACAACCCCGACCACCGACGTGAAGCGCTTCTGGAACGTATTAACATGGATATCCCGGCAAGCGTCGCCCATGCTTTGAAAGAAGACCTGGGCGGTGACGTTAACGCCGAAAAGGATATTACCGCACAATTATTGCCAAAAGAGTCACGCTCTCACGCGGTGATTATCACCCGTGAAGATGGCGTTTTTTGCGGCAAGCGTTGGGTTGAAGAGGTCTTTACCCAGCTGGCGGGTGACGATGTGCAGATCGTCTGGCACGTTGAAGACGGCGATGCGATTACGGCGAACCAGCCGCTGTTTGAACTAGACGGCCCGTCCCGCGTGCTGCTTACCGGTGAACGAACCGCGCTCAACTTCGTCCAGACCTTGTCCGGGGTGGCAAGTGAGGTGCGCCGCTACGTTGACCTGCTGGCCGGCACTCGTACCCAGCTGCTGGACACCCGCAAAACGCTGCCGGGCCTGCGTACGGCGCTGAAATACGCGGTACTTTGCGGCGGTGGCGCAAACCATCGCCTGGGATTATCCGACGCCTTCCTGATTAAAGAGAACCACATTATTGCTTCCGGCTCCGTGCGTCAGGCGGTTGAGAAAGCCTTCTGGCTGCACCCGGATGTGCCCGTTGAGGTGGAAGTCGAAAGCCTGGAAGAGCTGGAGCAGGCCATTAAGGCCGGGGCCGATATCATCATGCTCGATAACTTCGAAACGGAGCAGATGCGCGAGGCGGTTAAACTGACCAACGGCCAGGCACAGCTCGAAGTGTCCGGGAACGTCACCTTCGATACGATCCGTGAATTCGCCGAAACGGGCGTGGATTACATTTCCGTCGGGGCGCTGACCAAACACGTTCGCGCTCTCGACCTCTCGATGCGTTTTAAGTAGTGATTCCTCCCCTCTCCGCCCGGAGAGGGGAAATGCAGCCCCGCTCGCAACGCCGTTGTTCTTCCCTGCAACGCTGAATGAATCTTCTGAAGCCCACTTCTCGTTCCCATTTTTGCCCCTCGTTTCTGCCCTTTCGCGCTGACAGAGTAGCGCCACTTAACGTAAGGAGCAGATATGGACAGACAACACGGATTCACTCTCATTGAGCTGATGGTGGTCATTGGCATTATTGCGATTCTGAGCGCCATCGGCGTACCCGCCTATCAGAACTACCTGCGCAAAGCGGCGCTGACCGATATGTTGCAAACGTTCGTGCCGTATCGTACGGCCATTGAGCTGTGCGCGCTGGATCGCGGCGGCGTGACAAGCTGTGACGGTGGCAGTAACGGCATCCCCTCCCCAACGACAACGCGTTATATCTCGGGAATGAGCGTGACGCAGGGCGTCGTATCATTAACGGGCCAGGAGAGTCTTAACGGGCTGGAGGTGGTTATGACACCCCAATGGAGCAGCGGCAACGGTATGACGGGCTGGAAACGCAGCTGCAATATCAGTAACGGCGGCGAGCTCAAACAGGCCTGCGAAGACGTTTTCCGCTTCGACAATAACTGAGGAGCGGCTAATGAATACCGATCGGCTTATGGCACTTTGTCTGCGCCATCATGCCCTGCTGCTCACCAGCGACAGTGACATGATAAGCATCGCCGTCGTGGGCAACCCCGCGACTGAACTCATGGAGGCCCTGCGTTTCGCGACTCAGAAACGGATTGATATAGAATGCTGGAGCGCTGAACGCATGGAAAAACACCGGCAGCTCAGGTCGCAATCGCATCTGCCCGCTGTTTCGCAAACTCACTCCACGGTGGATATGCTCAACCACACGCTGCAGCAGGCAATAAACCAGCGCGCATCCGACATTCATATCGAACCGATGGAGCATGCGTGCCAGATCCGTTTGCGCATCGACGGCGTGCTCTGCCCGCAACCTCCCCTTTCCGCCTCACTGGCAAGTCAGTTCAGCGCGCGCTTAAAGGTGCTGGGTAACCTGGATATTGCTGAACGCCGTTTACCTCAGGACGGCCAGTTTACGATTGAGCTGGCAAACGAGCCGGTCTCCTTTCGGATTGCCACGCTTCCCTGCAGCGGTGGCGAGAAAATAGTGCTGCGTCTTCTTCATCAGGTTCAGCAGGCGCTTGAACCGAAAGCGCTCGGGATGAGCGCTGAACAGCTGGCCTGTTTTAATGAGGTACTCCATCAGCCGCAGGGGCTAATTCTGGTTACCGGCCCGACCGGCAGCGGCAAAACCGTGACGCTGTACAGCGCGCTGCAGGCGCGTAACACCCCTGAGGTCAATATCTGCAGCGTGGAGGATCCGATTGAGATCCCCCTTGCGGGATTAAACCAGACGCAGATTAATCCCCGGGCGGGTTTAACATTCCAGAGCGTGCTGAGAGCGCTGCTGCGCCAGGATCCGGACATCATTATGGTCGGCGAAATTCGCGACGGTGAAACGGCCGGAATTGCCATTAACGCCGCTCAGACCGGGCATCTTGTGTTGTCGACGCTGCACACCAACTCGACAACGGAAGCCCTGACTCGCCTGGAACAGATGGGCGTGGCGCGCTGGATGATATCTTCCGCACTCTCGATGGTGATAGCCCAGCGGCTGGTCCGGCGTCTGTGTCCACACTGTCGCCGGGAAGCCAGCGAGCACGCTCAGTTACCTCGCTCCGTATGGCGCAGGCAGCTTCCCCGCTGGCAGCCCACCGGCTGCGAGCGTTGCTATCACGGGTTTTATGGCAGGGTGGCCATTTTTGAAGTGCTCGCGATCGACAACGCTCTTCGGCAGGCCATTGCCAGCGGGGCGGGAACAGAAGTGATAGAGGCGAGCGCCCGGCAGGGGGGAATGGTTTCTCTTTTCGAGCACGGCTGCCTGGCCGTTGAACAAGGGCTGACCACAATTGAAGAGCTGTTTCGCGTTCTGGGCATGCCCGATGGCAGCTAATCAGCTCTGGCGCTGGCGAGCGCTCACCCAGGAAGGAGAACCCAGAAACGGGACACTCTGGGCTACAGACCGCAATGCAGCCTTCGTCAGGTTGATGCGTAACGACCTTCATCCTCTGACGCTGACCCGATGCGCGCAGCGACACCGCTGGCGGCCACATCACTGCTATGAGATGTTTCGCCAGCTCGCCACGCTTCTGCAGGCTGGGCTGACTTTGTCCCACAGTCTGCAAATGCTGGCAGAGCAGCATCCGTTGAAACCCTGGCAGGCGCTGCTGCAAAGCATTGCCGATGAGCTCAGTGAAGGATGTTCCTTTTCTGAGTCGCTAAAAAAGTGGCCAGCGGTTTTTAACCCGCTGCATGTCTCGATGGTGAAGACCGGTGAGCTTACGGGAAAGCTGGAGGAGTGCTGTCGCCAGCTCGCTCAGCAACAAAAAGCGCAGCAACAACTCAGTGCGAAAGTAAAAAAGGCGCTGCGCTACCCGGCGATCGTTCTGACGCTGGCCGTACTCGTCGTGCTGGCGATGGTCACCCTGGTCTTACCCGAGTTTGCCGCGATCTACAAAACGTTTAACGCTCCGCTCCCGTGGCTGACGCAAAAGGTCATGGATATGGCGGCGTTTATGCAGTCATATGCCCTCGCGTTGTTCGCCGTGTTATTGGTGCCCTGCGCTGCCGCCTGGGCGCTGCGAGAGAATCCCCGCTGGCAGCGCATCCTGCTGCATACGCCAGTGATGGGGTCGCTGGCAAAAGGCCAAAAACTGGGACAAATTTTTACCGTGCTGTCGCTCACGCAGCAGGCGGGTATCGCCTTTTTACAGGGACTGGAAAGTGCAGAGGAAACCGTTGAAAGCCGCTACTGGCAGGAAATACTCCGCAGCGTTCGGGAGGAGATTGAAAAAGGCGTCCCCGTCTGGTCATCCTTTCAGAAAGCGACAATCTTTACTCCGCTGTGTATCCAGCTTTTACGCACCGGCGAAATGTCAGGCGCGCTGGACGTTATGCTGGCAAACCTTGCCCGGCATCACACGGAACAAACTCTTCAACGGGCAGATAACCTGGCGGCACTTCTGGAGCCAGTACTTCTGATTGTGACAGGGGTCATCATCGGCACGCTGGTCGTGGCAATGTATTTGCCGATTTTCCATCTGGGGAATGCGATGAGCGCGGGATAGTGCTGAAACAGTGATGAAGGGCTGGCGCACGAGCATGCGCCAGCGAAAGCCATTACAGGCTGTTGAATACGCGGTTTTCCTGTTCCTGAACGCGAATAAACGTCGTGCGTTTCGTGAGCTCTTTCAGGCGGGATGCACCCACGTAGGTGCAGGCGGAGCGCAAGCCACCGAGGATATCGCGCGCGGTGTTTTCGACCGGACCGCGCAGGGGCAGCTTGACGGTTTTGCCTTCCGCGGCACGGTATTTTGCCACACCACCGACGTGTCGGGTCATTGCCGATTCAGAGCTCATTCCGTAGAACAGCATAAATTTCTCGCCATTCTCTTCAACTACGGTACCACCGCTCTCTTCGTGACCTGCCAGCATGCCGCCGAGCATCACGAAGTCCGCGCCGCCGCCGAAGGCCTTGGCGACATCACCCGGCATGGTGCAACCGCCGTCGCTGATAATCTGTCCACCCAGTCCGTGCGCCGCATCGGCACATTCAATGACTGCGGAAAGTTGCGGATAACCGACGCCGGTTTTGACGCGCGTGGTGCACACGGAACCTGGGCCAATGCCGACCTTCACGATATCTGCACCGGAAAGGATCAGCTCTTCACACATTTCGCCGGTCACCACGTTACCCGCGATGATGGTTTTCGTCGGCCAGGCCTCACGCGCCTTGCTGACGAACTGCACGAAGTGTTCGGAGTAACCGTTCGCCACATCAATACAGACGAAGTTGAGTGCCGGGTTAGCATTCAGGATCTGTTTGGTCTTCTCGAAGTCTGCATCGGAGGTACCGGTGGAGACCATCACATGCTTCACCACATCAGCAGAGGCGGACGCAACAAACGCATTCCACTCTTCAGGACTGTAATGTTTGTGCACGGCGGTGAGAATATCGAACTGTGCCAGGGAGGTTGCCATCTCAAAGGTTCCCACAGTATCCATGTTGGCAGCGATGATCGGCACGCCAGACCAGGTCTGACCGGAATGCTTAAAGGTGAATTGACGTTCGAGTTCAACGTCTGAGCGACTTTTCAGTGTAGAGCGTTTAGGGCGGATGAGAACGTCTTTGAAACCTAACTTCAGATCTTCTTCGATACGCATGTGCGGATTCCTGGGGTTAGAGGCAAATATGTTAAAAGCACAACTCCAGTGACGTTATCATACGCACTAATACCTGCTCCGCAAGACTGCGAAATTCTCTTTTTTTACGCTACAATCCTATAAATTTACCTGGTAAAAAGCCGGTAAACAGGGTCAAACAGTTGCTGGCGCACTTAAGAGTTTTAATCAACTGATTTTAATAATGAATAATTCCCAGGATTTGATTTAATGGGGTATATCGTTGCATTAACCGGCGGCATCGGTAGTGGTAAAAGTACCGTTGCGGACGCGTTCTCTCGTCTGGGCATCACGATTATTGATGCCGATATCATTGCCCGTCAGGTGGTAGAACCTGATACACCCGCGCTAAAAGCCATCGAAGCTCATTTTGGTCAGTCCATCATCAATGCGGATGGCACGCTTAATCGCCGCCAGCTTCGTGAGCGCATTTTTGCTGATTCTGCGGAAAAACACTGGCTTAATGCCCTGCTCCACCCCATTATCCACCAGGAAACTCAGCGTCAGATTGCCGCAGCCCGTTCACCCTATGTACTGTGGGTGGTTCCGTTGCTGGTGGAAAATCAGCTACAGAAGAATGCTGACAGGGTGCTAGTGATTGATGTCTCTCCCGAAACGCAAATCCAGCGAACCATGACGCGCGATCGCGTCTCGCGTGAGCATGCTGAACAAATTCTTGCCGCTCAGGCCACGCGCGCTCAGCGCCTTGCCGTTGCGGATGATGTCATTGATAATAACGGCGCACCAGATGCCATAGCATCGGATGTTGCCCGTCTGCACGCGCTGTATCTGACGTTCGCCGCGCAGGCCGTTGCACAGGAAAAACCATAATGTCGACACACATCCTTTTTGAGCATCCGCTCAACGAAAAAATGCGTACCTGGCTGCGCATCGAATTCCTTATTCAACAGCTTTCACAACATCTGCCCGTTAACGATCATGCTACAGCGCTGCACTTCTTCCGCAACGTAGGCGATCTGCTGGATGTGATTGAACGCGGCGATGTCCGCACAGAATTGCTCAAAGAACTGGAGCGCCAGCAGCGTAAGCTGCAGGCATGGACTGAAGTTCCGGGGGTAGACGTAAGCCGCATCGACTCCCTTCGCCTGCAGCTTAAAAACAGCAGCAGCATTCTGATGGCCGCGCCGCGCGTAGGGCAGTTTTTGCGTGAAGACCGCCTGATTGGCCTGGTGCGCCAGCGCCTGAGCATTCCTGGCGGCTGCTGTAGCTTCGACCTGCCGACGCTGCATGTATGGCTACATATGCCGCAGGCCCAGCGCGATGCGCAGGTGAACAGCTGGCTGGCAAGCCTGGAGCCAATGCACCAGACGCTGTCGCTGATACTCGACTTGATCCGTAACTCAGCCCCGTTCCGCAAGCAAACCAGCCTGAATGGCTTCTACCAGGACAACGGTGATGATGCCGATCTTCTGCGACTCAATTTATCGCTTGGCGAACAGCTTTACCCACAGATTTCCGGGCATAAGAGTCGTTTTGCGATTCGCTTTATGCCGCTGGACAGTGAAAATGGCACCGTGCCGGAACGTCTCGATTTTGAACTGGCCTGTTGTTAAGGAGTGCCGATGTCTGATGTCACCACCGTAAACTGCCCAACCTGTGGCAAAACCGTTGTCTGGGGCGAAGTAAGTCCGTTCCGCCCATTCTGCTGTAAACGCTGTCAGCTCATTGACCTGGGCGAATGGGCGGCGGAAGAGAAACGCATTCCAAGCGAAGGCGATCTCTCGGATAGCGATGACTGGAGTGAGAGCCAGCAGTAATCTGTAAAGCCTGCTGGCGCTTCGCTTAGCAGGCCTACGGTTGTGCGACTAATCTCAGGATTACAGGCTCATTAGCTGGCGGGAATTTTTCGGCATCGCTTGCCTGAAGTTCAACCCAGTTACCCGGCTGCCCCTCTTTTCCCCAGGGTTCACCTTCCCAGTTTTCTACCAGCCAGAACCACAGCGTGATGTGCCTGTCCGGAAACTGGTATTCGAGCTTATCAAACAGCGTTGCACCAAGCGGGGTAATTCCCACCTCTTCCTGAAGTTCACGAACCAGCGCCTCTTCCGGCGTTTCACCTGACTCGATCTTTCCGCCAGGAAACTCCCATTTGTTCGCCATATGGGCGTCGGCGGCGCGCTGGGTAATAAAGATTTGGTTTTGCGGGTTGCGAATAATCCCGACGGCAATTTGCAGTATTTTCATATTGTCACGTCCATAAAAAAGGCGCAGATTTCTGCGCCTTTTCGATTTGTTAACGTTTTAGCTCAGACGGCCGTGGCACGCCTTATATTTTTTACCGGAACCGCATGGGCACGGATCGTTACGACCCACTTTACGATCGCCGGTCTGTGCCGCGATCGCCGCTGCGGCTTCGCTGTCGTCAGTCTGGTGGCTCAGCTGTTGCATCTGTGCCAGACGCTCAGCTTCTTCACGACGCTGCTGCTCCATCGCCTCCACTTCTTCCGGCATGCGCACCTGAACTTTGCTCAGGGTGCTGATCACTTCATACTTCAGCGATTCCAGCATAGCGGCAAACATGGAGAAGGATTCACGCTTGTACTCCTGCTTCGGATCTTTCTGCGCATAGCCACGCAGGTGGATACCCTGACGCAGGTAGTCCATCGCCGCCAGGTGCTCTTTCCACAGGGAGTCCAGCGTCTGCAGCATCACGCCTTTTTCGAAGTGACGCATCATCTCGGCGCCAACGACCTCTTCCTTACGCTTGTAAACGTCCAGCGCGGTTTCAAAGATACGCTCGCGCAGCGTCTCTTCGTGCAGCTCAGGCTCTTTGTCCAGCCACTCTTTGATTGGCAGCTCAAGGTCAAAGTCGTTTTTCAGACGTTCCTGCAGGCCTTCGATATCCCACATCTCTTCCAGAGACTGCGGTGGAATATGCGCGTCGATAGTGGCTTTAAACACATCTTCGCGGATGCTGTTGATGGTTTCGCTCACGTCGGACACGTCCAGCAGTTCGTTACGCTGAGTGTAAATCGCGCGACGCTGATCGTTAGCCACATCATCATATTCCAGCAGCTGCTTACGAATATCAAAGTTGCGGCTTTCGACTTTACGCTGTGCGTTCGCGATCGCTTTAGTGACCCACGGGTGCTCAATGGCTTCGCCTGGCTTCATACCCAGCTTGCGCATCATGCCGGACACACGGTCGGAGGCGAAAATACGCATCAGCGCATCTTCCATCGACAGGTAGAAGCGGGAGGAACCGGCATCACCCTGACGACCCGCACGACCACGCAGTTGGTTATCGATACGACGAGATTCGTGGCGCTCGGTACCAATGATGTGCAGACCGCCCGACGCCAGTACCGCATCGTGACGGACCTGCCAGTCCGCTTTGATCTGTGCAATCTGTTCCGGGGTTGGGTTTTCCAGCTCTGCCACTTCGGCCTGCCAGCTACCGCCCAGCATAATATCGGTACCACGACCCGCCATGTTGGTGGCGATGGTCACGGCACCCGGATAACCTGCCTGCGCAACAATGTCCGCCTCTTTGGCATGGAATTTGGCGTTCAGCACGTTGTGCTTGATGCCCGCTTTGGTCAGCTCGTTAGAAACCACTTCAGATTTCTCAATCGAGATGGTCCCCACCAGCACCGGCTGGCCGTTCGCGGTACGCTCGCGGATATCTTCGATGATCGCCTGAATTTTTTCCGCTTCGGTCATGTACACCAGGTCCGGCATATCCTTACGGATCATTGGACGGTTGGTTGGAACGACCACGGTATCCAGCTTGTAGATGGAGCTGAATTCAAACGCTTCGGTATCTGCCGTACCGGTCATGCCCGCCAGCTTCTCGTACAGACGGAAGTAGTTCTGGAAGGTGATAGACGCTAGCGTCTGGTTTTCGTTTTGAATATCAACACCTTCTTTGGCTTCAACCGCCTGGTGAAGACCATCAGACCAGCGACGTCCCTGCATGGTACGGCCGGTGTGTTCATCAACGATGATCACTTCGCCGTCTTTCACAATGTAGTCAACATCGCGGGTGAACAGCGCATGAGCGCGCAGCGCAGCGGTCACGTGGTGCATCAGCATGATGTTGCTCGGGGAATACAGAGACTCGCCCTCTTCCATGATGCCTTCAGCAACCAGCAGTTCTTCAATCTGAACCAGACCGCGTTCAGTCAGGTTCACCTGGCGCGCTTTTTCATCTACGGAGAAGTGGCCTTCACCCTGGAAGGTGTCAGAGTCTTCTTTCTCCTGGCGCAGCAGGTGCGGAATGATTTTGTCGACTTTGCGGTACATCTCGGAGCTGTCTTCAGCCGGGCCGGAGATGATCAGCGGGGTACGTGCTTCATCGATCAGGATGGAGTCCACCTCATCCACCAGCGCATAGTGCAGCTTACGCTGTACACGTTCTTCAGGGCTGAACGCCATGTTGTCACGCAGGTAGTCGAAACCGTATTCGTTGTTAGTGCCGTAGGTGATATCCGCGTTATACGCGTCACGTTTGGCTGGCGCAGGCAGACCGGACATGTTGATGCCGACGGTCAAGCCTAAGAATTCGAACAGTGGGCGGTTGTTTTCGGCGTCACGCTGTGCCAGATAGTCGTTGACGGTAACCACGTGAACGCCTTTACCGGTCAGGGCGTTCAGGTATGCCGGCAGCGTTGCGGTCAGGGTTTTACCTTCACCAGTACGCATTTCCGCGATGCAGCGCTCGTTGAGCACCATACCACCCAGCAGCTGAACGTCGAAGTGACGCATGCCGAATACACGCTTACTCGCTTCACGCACGACGGCGAAAGCTTCCGGGATCAGGCTTTCTAAGGTTTCGCCTTTTTCGAGACGGGCACGGAATTCCGCCGTTTTCGCTTTCAGCTCGTCATCAGAGAGCTTCTCCATCGCCGGTTCCATACCGTTGATAACGGCAACGGCTTTGCGCATACGGCGCAGGGTACGATCGTTACGACTACCAAAAACTTTTGTTAATAATTTGATTAGCATAATAAATTCTCAAACGCCCCATCGTGGGCAGATAAATTAAAGTATTGAAAAAGTTAATTTAGCTGAGGCGCTGAGGCCCGGCGCGAATGCCGTGAGCCTGGCTAATCCATGTTGAAACAGAGAAAGAGGCTGGAGAAACGAGTGCACGTTGCGCAGTCTGGCGAACCATAACCGGCGGCTGGCTGTCCTGCGTGAGCAGCGCATTGAGCGTGTCCAACAGGGCAAGATGCTGCGCCTGCACCGGCAGCGTCTCTTCAGCAACAGGCATGGCCTGCGGTGCCATCGCAAATGACAGATGGCGAATAACCGTGCGGATAGCGTGCTGGTGCCAGTAATCAACGGAGAAATTCGGACGACGATTGGCCTCAAGCCACGCGAGGTTAGTAAAGTTAACCCGCGTGTTGAGATCGTGTTTGGTTGTGGAGGTCTTCGCCGGCGTCGCCGCTTCGGCACTGTTGCTGAGCGCAGGCAAGCCGAAACTCGCCGCGACCATCCCTAATAAGAGATGCGGCCAGAAGTAACGTCTGCCAAATTGTCGCCAGCGCGTCAGTATTCCGCTCACTTGCTCCACCACATAAGCCAGCCTGGTACAGGCTGAATTCAGTTATTTTTTTAAGCGCCCAGATATTACCACTAAAGCCAATACACATCAGCAGGAATGAGGTGTCGCCGCGGGGAAAAACGGTCAAGAATGCAGCTAACGCACCCATTTTCTGTGCAAGGTAAACAAGAGGTAAGGCTGGGGCGAGTAAAGAAAGGCAAAAATAAAAACGACTGGTCTTCCTGGTCGGAGAGAGTACCAGGTTAACCAGTCGATTTTTTACGAAACGGTTTGAACCGTTACGCCAGAACCATGCTTGGCGCTTTGAAAGCCAGCGGCAGTTCAGCTTCGTCTTCGAAGGTCACGTATTCCCAGGCTTCCTGTTTTGCCAGGACGGCCTGCAACAGTTTGTTGTTCAGTGCATGACCGGATTTGAACGCGGTGAATGCACCGATGATGTTGTGACCACACATGAACAGGTCGCCAATAGCGTCCAGCATTTTGTGGCGAACGAATTCATCTTCGAAACGGAGGCCGTCTTCGTTCAGTACGCGATAATCGTCAACAACGATGGCACAATCGAAGCTGCCGCCCAGGCACAGGCCGCGGGACTGCAGATATTCGATATCACGCATGAAGCCAAATGTACGGGCTCGGCTGATCTGACGCATAAACGCATCGGCAGAGAAGTTCATCGCATAGCGTTGGGTGCTTGCATCAATCGCCGGATGGTTAAAGTCGATGGTAAAGTCCAACGAGAAACCATTGTACGGTTTGAATTCAGCCCATTTGTCGCCATCTTCGACGCGAACGGTCTCTTTAATGCGAACAAATTTCTTCGCGCAGTTCAGTTCTTCGATGCCGGCATCCAGCAACAGATAAACGAACGGAGCAGCACTGCCATCCATAATCGGGATTTCTGGCGCATCGACTTCAACAATAATGTTGTCGATACCCAGACCCGCCAGGGCGGCGTTCAGGTGCTCTACGGTAGAAATCCGCACGTCATGCTCGTTCACCAGACAAGTACAGAGCATAGTATCACGCACAGATTTGGCATCGGCCGGAAAATCTACCGGTGGATTCAAGTCGGTGCGACGATAGATGACCCCGGTATTGGCCGGCGCAGGGCGTAACGTCAGTGTGACTTTCTTGCCGGTATGTAAACCGACACCCGTCGCCTGAACGATACGTTTAAGTGTCCTTTGTTTGATCATCGTATAATCTCGCCAAATTAACTATCCAACCGAGAGTGTATATCACTAACGGTGGGCCAGTTTAGCACAAAGAGCGCAAATACCCAAATTCCAGCCAATTCTTAGTCAGCTTGCTTACGCAGGAACGCCGGGATGTCCAGATAATCTGGCTCTTTCGCCGTTTGCGGCGTTGGGTCGTTCACCACTTTCGCGGCCGGTTTCTGCTCCTGAGTCAGAGGAGACATACCGTGCTGCTGGTAACGATCCATTACCGGTTGCTGAGTCTGTTTGTTGGTTACCAGGGTGATTTCAGGACGTTTGTCCATGCCGATACCGGTCGCAACAACAGTCACACGCAGTTCGTCGTTCATTTCAGGGTCAAGAGAAGTACCGATTACCACGGTAGCGTTGTCAGAGGCGAACGCACGGATGGTATTACCCACGGTTTCGAACTCATCCAGACGCAGGTCAAAGCCAGCGGTAATGTTGACCAGCACGCCGCGCGCGCCAGACAGATCGATATCTTCCAGCAGCGGAGAAGAGATAGCCATTTCAGCCGCTTCTTCTGCACGGTCTTCACCGCTCGCCACACCAGAGCCCATCATCGCGTAGCCCATTTCGGACATCACGGTGCGAACGTCAGCAAAGTCAACGTTCATCAGGCCAGGACGGGTAATCAGTTCAGCGATACCCTGCACCGCGCCTTTCAGCACGTCGTTTGCTGCACCGAAAGCGTCCAGCAGAGAGATACCGCGCCCCAGAACTTTCAACAGTTTATCGTTCGGGATGGTGATCAAGGAGTCCACATGCTTGGACAGCTCGGTGATACCCTGCTCCGCAAAGGCCATACGCTTCTTGCCTTCAAAATTGAAAGGCTTGGTCACGACAGCAACGGTCAGGATACCTAAATCTTTAGCCACTTCAGCCACAACAGGTGCTGCGCCGGTACCCGTACCGCCACCCATACCTGCCGCGATGAAGACCATGTCCGCACCTTCCAGTGCAGCGCGCAGCGCTTCACGATCTTCTTCAGCCGCGTTGCGACCCACTTCCGGGTTAGCCCCGGCTCCCAGCCCTTTGGTGATACCACCGCCGATCTGGATAGTCTGGCCTACAGCCGTCTTACGCAGTGCCTGCGCATCGGTGTTAACTGCAAAGAATTCAACACCTTCGATGCGTTCACGCACCATATGCTCTACGGCGTTACCGCCGCCGCCACCGACGCCGATGACTTTAATCACCGCGTCGTTGGTCAGTTCCATAGGTTCAAACATAATTTCTCTCTCCGTTGTGCCTGTCGCCCGAGACCGCTAATTCTCTCCGGTCTCTTAAAAAAATTAAAACTCTTTTCGCAACCAGTTGTTCAGTCGTTTGACCCACGACCCCACTGAGACGCGTTTTTCCACTTCTGCTTCACCACTGAGATGAGATTCCTTCCCGTAGTGGAGCAGGCCCACTGCCGTTGAATAATACGGCTCCTGAGCATAATCCGTTAAACCGGTGATATTCAGCGGCGCGCCAATACGCACTTGCGTATGGAACACGCGCTGTGCACAGGCCGCAAGACCTTCAATTTGCGCTGCACCGCCGGTTAATACAATCCCCGCTGCAAGATGATGTTTAACACCCTGCTGACGAAGCTGTTCCTGTAACTGTAAAATCTCTTCGTTGACCAGGTTGAGCAGCTCGGTATAGCGCGGCTCAATCACCTCTGCCAACGTCTGGCGCTGCAGGCTGCGCGGTGGACGACCACCGACGCTTGGCACTTCAACGCTCTCATCTTTGCCAACGATAGAACCCAGCGCACAGCCATGGCGCACTTTAATCGCTTCTGCATCGCTCGGTGGCGTACCAAAAGCGTAAGCAATATCGCTGGTCACCACGTTCCCGGCATAAGGGATCACTTTGGTGTGGCGCAGCGCACCGCCGGTATAGACGGCCATGTCCATTGTACCACCACCAATATCGACCACACAGACGCCCAGTTCACGTTCGTCTTCGGTCAGCACGGAATAACTTGCCGCCAGACCAGCGAAAATAAGTTGGTCAACTTTCAGGCCACAACGTTCAACGGCTTTTACAATGTTCTTCGCCATATCGTTGTGACATGTGATCAGGTGCACTTTTGCCTGCATACGTACGCCAGAAAGACCGACCGGATTCTTAATCCCTTCCTGGTAGTCAATCGCATATTCCTGCGGGATCACATGCAGCACGCGATGCTCATCGCGCACGCGCACGGACTTCGCCGTATGCACAACGTTTTCAACGTCTTCCTGCGTCACTTCTTCTTCGGAAATCGGCACCATACCGATTTCGTTCTGGCAGCTAATGTGCTTACCAGAAAGGGCCAGATAGACAGAAGAAATCTGGCAATCTGCCATCAATTCAGCCTGATCGATGGCGCGCTGGACGCATTTCACCACCGATTCAAGATCGTTTACCCCACCTTTATCCATACCACGGGACGGGCAACTGCCTACGCCAATGATATTGACCATACCGTCGGGCAGAACTTCCCCTACTAAAGCGGCAACCTTCGCGGTGCCAATCTCCAGTCCAACTACCAGTTTTCTGTCCGTCGCCTTGATCATTGTTGTTCTGCCTGTACCTGTGCCTGATTCTGTTGCTGATTAGGTTCCTCGACCGGAGCCGGTTCCCAACCGACTGCTGCGCCTGAGTCATAGCGCAAATCAACGTAGCTTATCCGTTTGCCGTCAGTCTGTGCCTGCTGCTGTAAAACCGGGTAAAGTTCTACAAAACGCGCCAGACGCTTCATTGTGTCCCCGCGACCCAGGTTGAGCTTAATGCCGTTCGTTAACGTCAGCTGCCAGGAACGGCGCGCCGTCATTGCAGCATCTTTTAGCGTAAACCTGTCCTTCGCCAGCACCTGACCCATTTCGCGAAAACCCTGTAATACTTCATTTTCGCTGCCTTCAGGGCCATACAACATCGGTAAATTTTGCTTGTTGACACGATCGGCCGGGACGCTGAAGGAATTTCCGTCTACGTCAACCATGTGCTGATCATTCCAACGCGCAATGGGCACATATTCAACCAGATGAATCTTCAATTCATCAGGCCATTGCTTTCTTACACTCGCCTGTTTTATCCATGGCAGACGTTCAATCTGGCTCTGGATAATATTGACGTCCTGAGTCATAAAGGTGCCGGGCGATCCCAGCGCCAGAATTGACTGGCGAATATCATCGTTACGCGTGTAGTGGCGCTCACCGGTAAGCACCAGCTTAGAAAGTGGCAACCGCTGCGCATCTTCCATCCAGCCCAGGACCATCCAGCCGCTGATAAACACGGTGCACAGCACCCCGAGCAGGAAAATAATACCTGCAAGACGCGTTCCATTACTCCGGCGTGAAGAAGCGTATTCTTCTTCGTCATCGCGGTTGCGCGTGTTCAATGCAGCCTGAGACATATCAGCCCGCCTGGTCCAGAATGCGTACGACTAATTGCGAGAAGCTCATCCCCGCCTGACGAGCGGCCATCGGCACAAGGCTGTGGCTGGTCATTCCCGGAGAAGTATTCGCTTCCAGCAGATAAAATTGTCCATCACTGTCTTGCATCACGTCGATGCGCCCCCAGCCCTGGCAACCCAGAATATGCCAGGCTTTAAGCACCAGGGACTGCAAATCCGCTTCACGCTCAGCATCAAGACCACAAGGGCAGAAATATTGCGTCTCATCAGAGAGATACTTTGCCTCATAATCATAGAAGGTTCCGGCCGGTTGGATACGGATTGACGGTAAAATTTCTTCACCAAGCATCGCGACGGTAAATTCCGGCCCGCTGAGCCATTTTTCAATCAGAACTTCTTCATCATGTTGAAATGCCAGCGCTAAAGCGGAGGATAAATCGTCAGCTTTGTCGACTTTTGACATCCCCACGCTCGACCCTTCCCGGCTCGGCTTTACAATAACCGGTAAGCCCAGTTCGGCAATGCGTGTATTAACGCTATCCGGCAGGCCCAATTCAAATTCGCGACGCGTCAGTGCCACCCACGGCGCAACCGGTAATCCCGCGCCCTGCCAAAGCAGCTTACTGCGCAGTTTATCCATTGAAATAGCGGATGCCATCACGCCGCTACCGGTGTATGGCATGCCAATTAAATCCAGAAGCCCCTGTAGGGTTCCGTCTTCACCGCCGCGGCCATGTAAAGCGATAAAGACTTTATCAAATCCCAGCGCCTTTAATTGCGTCACGTCGACCTCTTTTGGGTCGACCAGGTGCGCATTGACGCCCCCTTCACGCAGGCCCGCCAGAACCGCAGCGCCGGAATTCAGGGAAACCTCACGCTCTGCGGAGGTGCCGCCAGACAGGACGGCAATCTTATCAGCCATGATGCTCATCCTCCTGGGTTTGCGGCTTCAGCTTGATTTCAGATAAGGTACGGGCGATTTTGCCGATATTTCCCGCACCCTGAATCAGAATCAAATCGTTACCTGTCAGGACCGGAGCCAGAATTTCCGCCACCTCAGCCGGGTCAGAAACCAGAATAGGATCAACTTTACCGCGTCCGCGAATGGTACGACACAGTGAACGGCTGTCTGCCCCCGGAATTGGCGCCTCGCCTGCGGCATAAACATCCAGCATTAACAGGGTATCTACCTGTGACAGGACGCTGGCGAAATCGTCATACAGATCGCGCGTACGCGTGTAGCGGTGCGGCTGGAAGACCATTACCAGATTCTTGTCAGGCCAGCCTGCACGGGCGGCTTTAATGGTGGCATCCACTTCGGTTGGATGATGACCGTAGTCGTCCACCAGCATAGCGGTCCCGGCTTTACCGTTTACGGCGTCCAGCGGGAATTCACCGAGGAAGTCGAAACGACGCCCGGTCCCCTGGAAGCTTTCCAGCGCGCGCAGGATCGCGTCGTCATCAATGCCTTCTTCCGTCGCAACGGCAACGGCTGCTGCGGCGTTAAGGGCGTTATGGCGCCCTGGCGCGTTCAGCGTCACGTGCAGCAGCTCTTTGTCCTGGCGCGCCAGCGTGAAATGTCCCTGCGCGCCAATCTGTTTGTACTCTTCCACGCGGACGTCAGCATCTTCATTGAAGCCATAAGTGGTGATTTGACGCCCCACGCGCGGCAGCAGCTCGCGAATGACCGGGTCGTCTACGCACATCACCGCGCGCCCATAGAACGGCAGGTTGTGCAGGAAGTTGATAAAGGTCTGCTTTAAGTTCTCGAAGTCACCCTGGTAGGTATCCATATGGTCGGCTTCGATGTTAGTGACAATCGCCACCATCGGCTGCAGGTGCAGGAACGACGCATCGCTTTCATCCGCTTCAGCAATCAGATAACGACTGTGCCCCAGGCGTGCATGAACGCCCGCGGCTTTTACCAGACCGCCGTTAACGAACGTCGGGTCGAGACCCGCTTCTGCATAAATACTGGAAACCATCGCCGTGGTCGTGGTTTTACCGTGGGTCCCGGCAATGGCAATGCCGTGGCGAAAACGCATCAGTTCCGCCAGCATCTCCGCACGGCGGATCACCGGAATGCGCGCTTCATGCGCGGCAACGATTTCCGGGTTGTCAGAGGAGATGGCGCTTGATACCACCACCACGCTCGCATCGCGCACGTTTTCCGGGCGATGGTTAAAATAGATAGTCGCCCCAAGCGACGCCAGCTGCTGCGTAACAGGGTTTGGCGCCAGGTCAGACCCGCTGATCTGATAGCCTTCGTTAGCTAACACTTCGGCAATACCGCCCATGCCAGCACCACCGATGCCAACAAAGTGAATGTGCCGGACGCGACGCATCTCGGGCACGATTGAACGCAGTTTTGCCAGTTGTTGTGTATTCATTCTCTAAACGCCATCGACTACTTAAAAATTCGTGCCGCGCTTCACGCGCTGCGAGGGTTAAGCCTGGACTGCCAGGCTCACTTCTTTTGCCACCCGTTCCGTCGCATCGGGAATAGCGGTCGCGCGCGCGCGTTCTGCCATCTCCAGCAATACGTCTCTGTTCCAGCCCGCCAGGGTGGTGGCGACCGCGTCGGCGGTAAATTGTGGCTGCTCAAAAATTTTCGCCGCACCGGCTTTCTCAAGCGGCAGCGCATTCCAGTACTGCTGTCTGTCTTTGTGCTGGAACGGCACAAAAAGGGCAGGTAAACCGGCGGCAGCGATCTCGCTCACCGTCAGCGCCCCTGAGCGACAAACGACGACATCGGCCCAGGCGTATGCTGCCGCCATGTCGTCGATAAACTCTGTGACTTTATGCTGCAGCTGACCTTCGTCTGCGTAAGCCTGCTCAACGGTTTGCTGAGCGCCCTTACCGCTCTGATGCCAGATGGTTACGGCATTTCCCAGCTTTGCAGCAACCTGCGGCATCGTCTGGTTTAAAATGCGCGCGCCCTGAGAACCGCCGACGACCAGCACACGAACAGGCCCTTCACGGCCTATCAGGCGAGCGTCCGGCAGCGGCAGCGCCAGCACGTCCACACGCACCGGGTTACCGACCACGTCCGCTTTCGGGAACGCGCCGGGAAACGCCTGCATGACTTTGGTGGCGATTTTCGCCAGCCACTTGTTGGTCAGACCGGCAATACCGTTCTGCTCATGCAGCACGACGGGAATACCTAACGACCATGCTGCCAGCCCGCCAGGACCCGAGACATAGCCGCCCATGCCCAGTACCACATCAGGCTTAAAGCGCTTCATGATGGTGCGCGCCTGACGCCAGGCGTTAAAAATCCGCACCGGCGCCAGCAGCATTGCCTTGAGGCCTTTACCACGAAGGCCAGAAATACGGATAAAGTCGATCTCAATACCGTGCTTCGGTACCAGGTCGGCTTCCATGCGGTCTGCGGTTCCCAGCCAGCGTACCTGCCAGCCCTGATCCATTAAATGGTGCGCAACCGCCAGCCCCGGGAACACGTGTCCGCCGGTACCGCCAGCCATCACCATTAACCGCTTCGGTTGATTCATCGTGAACCTCGTGTAAACGCCTGGGCTTTTTCCAGACGCGTTTCATAATCTATGCGCAACAACAGCATGATGGCCGTCGACATAATCAACAGACTGGAACCACCATAACTGATCAACGGCAACGTCAGACCTTTGGTCGGCAGCATACCCGCTGCGGCCCCGACGTTAACCAATGCCTGGAAACTAAACCAGATACCAATTGAGCAGGCCAGGAAGCCTGAGAAGCGGTGATCGATCTCCAGCGCTTTCCGGCCGATGGACATGGCGCGGAAAGCGACGAAGAATACCATTAATAGCGCTAATACCACACCGATATAACCCAGTTCTTCCGCAATAATGGAGAAGATGAAGTCGGTATGCGCTTCCGGTAAATACTCCAGTTTCTGTACCGAATTACCCAGCCCCTGGCCCCAGACTTCACCGCGGCCAAAAGCCATCAGCGACTGCGTCAGCTGATAACCGCTGCCGAACGGGTCTTCCCACGGATTCCAGAACGAGGTCACACGGCGAATACGGTAAGGCTCGGCAAGGATCAGCAGCACAACCGCCGAAATGCCCATCCCGATAATCGCAATGAACTGCCACAGCTTCGCGCCCGCCAGGAACAGCATGGCCAGAGTTGTAACAAACAGCACGACAACGGTACCGAGGTCAGGCTGTGCCAGCAGTAGCACCGCCAGCACCAGAATCACGCCCATCGGTTTTAAGAAGCCGCGCAGGTTGTTACGCACCTCATCCACTTTACGCACCAGGTAGTTAGCCAGGTAGCAGAACAGGGAGAGCTTGGTAAATTCCGCAGGCTGAATTCGCAGCGGGCCAAAGGCGATCCAGCGGGATGCCCCGTTAACGGAGCTCCCCACCACCAGTACGATCAACAACATGATGATCGAGGCAATCAGCATCGCCGTACTGTGCCGCTGCCAGAACTCCATTGGCAGACGCAAGGTGATCAGCGCCAGACAGAACGCAAGAATGATGTACAGGCCATCACGCTTGGCAAACAGGAAAGGATCGTTCGCAAGGCGCTGGCCGACGGGCATTGAAGCCGACGTCACCATGATAAAACCGACCGCCGCCAGCCCCATCGTGAGCCAGAACAGCGTGCGATCGTACATGATCAGGCTATCGTTATCTTTTTGACGAGAGCCCATCACCCAGCCTTTGAGTGCCGCAAACAGCCATGCCAGGATCCCAAACCCTGGCAGACGCGGCATTTTCAGGCGAGGGAGAGATAAACGCATCAGCCTAACTCCTTCGCCAGGCGGGTAAAGACATCGCCACGCTGTTCGAAATTCTTGAATTGATCGAGGCTGGCACACGCCGGAGAGAGCAGCACCATATCGCCAGGCTTCACGCGAGGGGCAATCAGCCGCATCGCCTGTTCCATGGTTTCGGTTTGCTCCGCAACGTCAGGGCGCAGTTCAGCCAGCTCGCTGCCGTCACGGCCAAAGCAGTACAGGCGGATTTTATCTCCGGAGAGATACGGCTTCAGGGAGGAGAAATCGGCTGATTTACCGTCGCCGCCCAGCAGTAAATGCAGAGTACCGTCAACGTGCAGGCCGTTCAGCGCGGCCTCCGTGCTTCCCACGTTGGTGGCTTTGGAGTCGTTAATCCAGCGCACGCCGTTATGCTCCAGCGCCAGCTGGAAACGGTGCGCCAGACCGGAAAACGTTGTCAACGCCTTCAAGCTGGAAGAGCGCGGAAGACCTACCGCATCCGCCAGCGCCAGCGCCGCCAGGGCATTGGTATAGTTGTGCTGACCAGACAGTTTCATCTCTTTCACGTTCAGCACTTTCTCACCTTTCACGCGCAGCCAGGTTTCGCCCAGCTGACGGTTCAGGTGGTAATCCCCCATCGTGATACCGAAGCTGATGCAGCGCTCGTCCGCGCCGCGTACCGGCATGGTCAGCGCGTCATCAGCGTTAACGACGCAGACCTTTGCATTTTCATAAACGCGCAGCTTGGCGGCACGATACTGCTGCAAACCAAAGGGATACCTGTCCATATGATCTTCGGTCACGTTAAGGATCGTCGCAGCGGCAGCATGCAGGCTGGAGGTTGTTTCCAGCTGGAAGCTTGAAAGCTCAAGGACATACAGCTCACAACCTTTGTCCAGCAGCATCAGCGCGGGCAGGCCGATATTGCCGCCTACCCCTACGTTCATGCCTGCGGCTTTTGCCATCTCACCGACCAGGGTAGTGACGGTGCTTTTGCCGTTAGAACCGGTAATCGCGACAACGGGTGCCTGCGCTTCGCGGCAGAACAGCTCGATATCGCCGACAATCTCAACGCCTGCATCCGCGGCAGCGCTCAGCGAAGGATGCGCCAGCGCCATACCCGGGCTTGCGACAATCAGATCGGCTGCCAGCAGCCAGTCATCATTCAGACCACCAAGGTGGCGTTCAACCTGTTCCGGCAGTTTGTCCAGACCCGGCGGAGAGACACGCGTATCCATCACGCGTGGCGTCACGCCGCGCGCGAGGAAAAAGTCCACGCAGGAGAGCCCCGTGAGGCCCAACCCGATGACAACGACTTTTTTGCCCTGGTAATCTGCCATGATTAACGTACCTTCAGCGTTGCCAGGCCAATCAGCACCAGCATCAGCGAAATAATCCAGAAGCGCACAATCACGCGCGGTTCCGGCCAGCCTTTCAGTTCATAGTGGTGGTGAATAGGCGCCATACGGAAGATGCGCTGACCGCGCAGCTTGAAGGAGCCGACCTGCAAAATCACCGACAGGGTCTCAACCACAAACACGCCGCCCATGATCACCAGCAGGAACTCCTGACGCAGCAGCACGGCAATGATGCCGAGCGCGCCGCCCAAAGCCAGAGAACCGACGTCCCCCATAAAGACCTGCGCCGGATAGGTGTTGAACCACAGGAAGCCCAGCCCCGCGCCGACAATCGCCGTACAGACGATCACCAGCTCACCCGCATGGCGCAGATAAGGGATGTGCAGGTAGTTCGCAAAGTTCATGTTACCGGTCGCCCATGCCACCAGTGCAAAACCGGCGGCCACAAAGACGGTTGGCATAATGGCCAGGCCATCCAGACCGTCAGTGAGGTTGACGGCGTTACCAGTACCGACGATCACAAAGTACGCCAGCAGGATGTAGAACAGCCCCAGCTGCGGCATCACGTCCTTAAAGAACGGCACGACCAGTTCGGTAGCTGGCGTGTCTTTGCCTGCCAGATACAACGCGAAGGCCACGCCCAGCGCGATGACCGACATCCAGAAATATTTCCAGCGGGCAATCAGGCCCTTGGTATCTTTGCGCACGACTTTGCGGTAATCATCCACAAAACCGATAATCCCGTACCCCACCAGTACCGTCAGGACACACCAGACGTACGGGTTAGACGGATATGCCCACAGCAGCACGGAAACGACGATGGCGGTCAGGATCATAATCCCGCCCATGGTCGGCGTGCCGCGTTTGCTGAAGTGCGATTCCGGACCGTCGTTACGCACAACCTGACCGAAAGAGAGTTTTTGCAGACGGGCAATCATGCGCGGGCCCATCCACAGCGAGATGAACAGCGCAGTCAGCAGGCTGACGATGGCGCGAAACGTCAGATAGGAAAAGACGTTAAAGCCTGAATAATATTTGACCAAATGTTCGGCCAGCCAAACTAACATGTCCCGTTCTCCTGTAATGCGTGCACAACCTCTTCCATGGCGGCACTACGTGAACCTTTCACTAACACTGTCACAATTTGTTTTTCTGTAATTAATGCCTTAAGGCGCTCAATCAACGCGGCTTTATCGGCAAAATGTTCGCCAACGCCGCTCGCATGGCTAATCGCCTGGCTCAGTTTTCCTGCGCTCAGGACACAGTCCAGCCCCGCCGCTTTCGCCGCTTCACCGACCTGGGTATGGCAGGCTTCACTTTCGTCGCCCAGCTCTGCCATATCGCCGACCACCATGATGCGGTAGCCCGGCATTTCAGATAACACCTGCACCGCCGCCGTCATTGAGCCAACGTTCGCGTTGTAGGAGTCATCCAACAGCAGTTTGTTTTCGGCAAGATGGATTGGGAACAGGCGCCCCGGCACGGCTTGTAAATTTGCCAGCCCGTTTTTAATCGCCTCATGCGACGCACCCACCGCCGTCGACAGCGCCGCCGCCGCAAGGGCATTGGCAATATTATGGCGGCCCGGAAGCGGTAAAAGCACGTCTACGCCACCCGTTGGGGTAGTAAGCGTGAATTCCGTACCCTGGGACGTCACATGGATATTGGTCGCGGTAAAATCACTGTTGGCCGCATTCGGCGAGAAGCGCCAGGTTTTACGCGAGCCAATGATGCTCTGCCAGTTCAGCCAGTCATTGTTGTCGGCATTCATAATGGCAATGCCGTCAGCGGGAAGACCGGTGTAGATCTCACCTTTCGCTTTCGCCACGCCTGCCAGTGAGCCAAACCCTTCCAGATGCGCAGCCGCCAGGTTATTCACCAGCGCCGCTTCCGGGCGAGTCAGGCTTACGGTCCAGGCGATTTCGCCCTGGTGGTTTGCCCCTAGCTCAATCACCGCGAATTCATGCTCTTTGGTCAGGCGAAGTAATGTCATCGGCACGCCGATATCATTATTGAGGTTACCCGCGGTATAGAGCGTGTTTCCGCACTGGCTGAGGATCGCCGCCGTCATCTCTTTCACGGACGTTTTGCCAGATGATCCGGTCAGGGCGACGACGCGAGTCGGCACCTGCTGACGAACCCAGGCAGCCAGCTCACCAAATGCAAGACGCGTATCTTTCACGACAATCTGCGGCAGGTCGGTGCCGAGCCTGCGGCTGACCAGCAGCGCACCGGCGCCATTTTCTTTGGCATTATCCGCAAAATCGTGCGCGTCAAAACGCTCGCCTTTCAGCGCCACAAACAGACAACCCGCCGTCACTTTGCGGGTATCCGTCGTCACCGCATCAATGGTCAGATCCTGACCGTGCAGCTCACCCTGCAGAATTTCAGCGGCCTGGCTTAACGAGAGGCTAATCATGCCACGACTCCCAGCAGACGTGCTGCCGTTACGCGGTCCGAGTAGTCCAGACGGCGATTGCCAACAATCTGATAATCTTCATGGCCTTTACCTGCCAGCAGGACAACATCATTCTCCTGAGCCTGCATGATGGTGTTGGTCACGGCTTCCGCACGACCTTCCACGACGCGAGCACGGCCCGCGTCCAGCATGCCCGCCAGAATGTCATTGATGATGGCGCGCGGCTCTTCCGTACGCGGGTTGTCATCGGTGACAACCGGGATATCCGCGAACTGTTCCGCAATAGCGCCCATCAGCGGACGCTTGCCTTTGTCGCGATCGCCGCCACAGCCAAACACGCACCAGAGCTTACCGGTGCAGTGCAGGCGTGCCGCCTCCAGCGCTTTTTCCAGCGCATCCGGCGTGTGGGCGTAATCGACGACGACGGTCGGCTTGCCCGGTGCGCTGAACACTTCCATACGACCGCAAACCGGCTGCAAACGCGCGGCGGTTTTCAGCAGTTCAGCCATCGGATAACCCAGCGCCAGCAGCGTCGCCAGCGCCAGCAGCAGGTTACTGACGTTAAACGCGCCCATCAGGCGGCTTTCGATTTCGCCTTCCCCCCATGAAGAGGCAAAGCGGATCGTCGCCCCGCTGTCGTGATAGTTAACGTCAACGGCCTTCAGCCAGCGGCCGTGGCAGTTCGGGTTAATACGATCTTCCATCGACACCGCAACCGCATCCGGCAGGTTTGCCAGCCAGCGGCGGCCGACTTCGTCGTCGGCGTTGATGATGGCTTGTCCGTAATGGTGCGTGGAGTAGAGTAGCCATTTCGCGGCTTCGTAATGCTCCATATCACCATGATAATCAAGATGATCGCGGCTCAGGTTGGTAAACACAGAGGCGGCAAACTTTAGTGCCGCCACGCGATGCTGAACCAGACCGTGCGAAGAAACCTCCATCGCCGCAAAGGTTGCCCCCTGCCCTGCCAGACCAGCAAGCACGTGCTGTACGTCAACCGCAGAGCCGGTGGTGTTTTCCGTCGGGCTTACTTTACCCAGCAGGCCGTTACCCACTGTGCCCATGACCGCACCGGTTTCCCCCAGTAACTGGGCCCATTGCGCCATCAACTGCGTGGTGGTCGTTTTTCCGTTTGTCCCCGTCACGCCAACCAGACGCAGCTGGTCGGAGGGTTCGTGATAGAAACGTCCCGCCAGTGCGGAAAGACGCTCGTTTAACTGGCTGAGATAGATAACCGGCACGCCGTGCATTTCACGGATCTCACCGTCGGTTGCCTCATCTTTGGCCTCAGCAATAATGGCAGCAACACCTTGCGCAATCGCCTGCGGGATATAACGACGCCCGTCCGCCTGATGACCGACCACCGCCACAAAAAGATCGCCAGAAGCAGCCGCCCGGCTGTCCAGTACCATCTCTCGCAGTGCTCGCTCCGGTGCATTTGGCACCCACGGAGCGAGAAGGTCGCGCAAATTACGATCTGCCACCTGTACCCTCGCCTTGATTAATTACAAATTCACTTTTTTCGCCCGTCGCCAGCGCATCCGGTTCGATGTTCATGGTGCGCAGTACGCCGCCCATGATGGCCCCGAACACAGGCGCGGAGACGGCGCCGCCGTAGTATTTACCCGCCTGCGGATCGTTTATCACGACCACCAGCGCAAAACGCGGATTGCTTGCAGGCGCAACGCCTGCGGTATAGGCAATGTATTTGTTGATGTAGCGGCCGTCTGGCCCCACTTTTTTCGCTGTACCGGTTTTAATGGCGATGCGGTAGCCTTTGATTGCCGCCTTCACGCCGCCGCCGCCCGGCAGCGCCACGCTTTCCATCATATGCACCACGGTACGAACGGTGGATTCCGGGAAGATACGCTCGCCCGGAACCGGTGGATCAACTTTGGTGATAGACAGCGGGCGATAGACGCCATAGCTGCCAATCGTTGCGTAGACTCGCGCTAACTGTAAGGGAGTTACCATTAGCCCGTAGCCGAAAGAGAAGGTGGCCCTCTCTATGTCAGACCACCGTTGTTTTTGAGGATATAAGCCACTGCGTTCTCCGACCAACCCCAAATTGGTCGCCTTTCCTAGCCCAAAACGTGAGTAAGTTTCTACTAACGCTGAGGACGGCATCGCTAACGCCAGCTTTGAAACACCGACGTTACTCGACTTCTGTAACACCCCGGTCAGGGTCAATTCGCTGTAGCGCGCCACGTCTTTGATTTCGTGGCCGTTAATCCGGTAAGGAATGGTATTCAGTACGGTGTTTTCATTGACGATACCGCGCTGAAGTGCAGTCATGACCACCATCGGCTTCACAGTCGAACCCGGTTCGAACACGTCGGTGATGGTACGGTTACGCATAACATCCTTCTGCGTACCGGTAAGATTGTTAGGGTTGTAGGACGGGCTATTGGCCATCGCCAGCACTTCACCCGTGTTGACATCGACTAACACGGCACTGCCCGATTCCGCTTTGTTGAAAGCCACGGCATTGTTCAGTTCGCGGTAAACCAGCGCCTGTAACCGCTCATCAATACTCAGTGCAAGGTTGTGTGCGGCCTGGCTGTCCGTTGAGGAAATATCTTCGATCACGCGACCATAGCGGTCTTTACGCACAATGCGCTCGCCGGGCTGGCCGGTGAGCCATTTATCAAAGCTTTTTTCAACGCCCTCAATCCCCTGGCTATCGACGTTGGTAAAGCCAATGAGGTGAGCAGTCACTTCGCCGGATGGATAGTAACGACGTGATTCCTCACGCAGATGAATCCCCGGTAGCTTCAATTTTTTGATGTAGTCCGCCATGTCAGGATTCACCTGACGTGCCAGATAGATAAAACGCCCTCTTGGGTTCGTATTCACGCGTGAGGCCAGCTGGTCCAGCGGCATCTTCAGCGCATCCGCAAGCGCCTTCCAGCGGTTATCAAGCGTAATGCCTCCGGCGTCGTGCAGCTCTTTCGGGTCAGCCCATATGGCTTTCACCGGCACGCTCACCGCCAGCGGACGGCCTGAGCGGTCGGTGATCATCCCGCGGGAGGTGGAGACCTCCTGGACACGCAGAGATCGCATATCGCCCTGGCGCACCAGCATGTCAGGGGCAATGATTTGCAACCAGGCCACGCGTCCCAGCAGGAAACTCAGTGCCAGTAAAATGCAGCCGCAAAGCAACGCAAAACGCCAACTGATAAAGTTGGCCTGTTCTTCCTGACGTTTTGGTTTAAGCGTTTTTGCCGCTGCTTTCATGCGTCGCGATTTCCCTTATTTTTGTACTACGATATTTTCCTGGGAAGGATCAACATGCTGCAGTTGCAGCTTTTCCGTTGCGATCCGTTCAACCCGGCTGTGATCGCCGAGCGCGTTTTCTTCAAGGATCAGATTTCGCCATTCAATATCCAGCGCATCGCGTTCCAGTACCATCTGCTCGCGTTGCGCAGTCAATAAACGCGTATGGTGGGCTGTGGTCACCACCGTAACGGCCGTAACAATGATGCAAATGAACAGACAGAGTGGCAGTTTCCCAAACCGCAAAAGATCGTCGCCGATCACGCCAGGCAAGGCATGGCGCTCGTTGCTTCCTAACGAATCCTTAACTTTGCTTAGGGTCTCTGTCACTCTGCCGATCATGCGTTCGTCCTCTCTGCAACACGCAGCACTGAACTACGGGCGCGTGGATTCTCTGCCACCTCTTCTTCGCCCGGCATCAACTTGCCTAATGCTCGCAACTGACGGCCACCCAGCTTCCTGAGTTGTTCTTCCGTCATCGGCAGCCCCGCTGGCACCTGTGGACCGCGGCTTTGTTCACGCATAAAGCGTTTCACAATACGGTCTTCCAGCGAATGGAAGCTGATGATGGATAACCGCCCACCCGGGGCCAGCACGTCGAGCGAGCTTTTTAGCGCCAGCTCTATTTCCTCCAGTTCACTGTTTACCCAGATGCGAACCGCCTGGAAGGTACGGGTCGCGGGATGTTTGTGCTTATCCTTCACCGGCGTCGCCGCCGCGATCACCTCGGCTAACTCTTTGGTGCGGGTCATGGGCTCAATGCGGTTGCGCTCAACGATGGCGCGCGCAATACGTTTGCCAAAGCGCTCTTCGCCGAAGGTTTTGATTACCCATGCAATATCCGCTTCGTCTGCGGTCTGTAACCATTCGGCGGCAGACTGACCGCGCGTCGGGTCCATTCGCATATCCAGCGGACCATCGCGCATAAAGGAAAAGCCGCGTTCAGCATCATCAAGCTGAGGTGAAGAGACGCCAAGATCGAGAAGAATCCCGTCGATCTTTCCCGTCAGGCCGCGCTCGGCAACATATTCCGCGAGCGCAGAGAAAGGTCCATGCACGATGGAAAAACGTGGGTCATTGATGGTCTGCGCAACGGCAATCGCCTGCGGATCGCGATCGATTGCCAGCAGACGTCCTTCCTCTCCAAGTTGAGAGAGAATCAAACGCGAGTGACCACCGCGACCAAAAGTGCCATCAATGTAGATGCCATCCGGACGAATATTCAGGCCGTTAACGGCCTCGTCCAGTAACACCGTTTTGTGTTTATAATTTTCCATCATATTTATAGAGACAAGTCCTGCAGCCGTTCCGATAATGTCGCGGAATCAGACTGCTCAGCGTCGATATCTTCCTTGACCTGTTGATACCAGGTCGTTTCATCCCACAGTTCAAACTTGTTGAACTGCCCGACCAGCATCACTTCTTTGGTCAGACCGGCATGTTGCCGTAACACAGGCGCAATCAGTAATCGCCCTGCGTTATCCATCTGACATTCACTGGCATGTCCCAATAACAACCGCTGCACGCGGCGTTCCTGCGGGTTCATGCTCGACAGTCGCGACAGCTTTTGCTCAATAATTTCCCATTCAGGCAGGGGGTAAAGCAGCAGGCAGGGGGAGTTAATGTCAATGGTGCAAACCATTTGACCCGCAGCGTTCTCAATCAGTTGGTCGCGGTATCGGGTTGGTACCGATAAACGCCCTTTGCTGTCGAGATTGACTAACGTAGCTCCACGGAACATGCCAGTCTCACCCCTCCTCACCACTTTAACCCACAAATTCCCACCTAAAGGAGTTTACGGAGCGAGGGAAAAGCTTGTCAAGCCAGGACTCTCCCTGTAAGGACCCGAAAGCCCTCTATTTACAGAGATAAACAGTCCTGGTTAATAACTGCACAACTGGCGAGGCAAAATTAACGTTATGAATATTTGTAAGAAAAAAACCGAATATGCACACTAGCGTTAAAGCTCACTCAATTTCATCGCAGATAAATATAAAGTGTCAGTTTGCGACGCGGGCAGCATTTTATGACAGATTCTCAGGGGATAACAGCGCCAGATTCACTCAGGCACCCGGTAAGCGCGGTGGTTGCCATGTTAGCTGGCAAAGAAGGAGGAAAAACGTCTGAATATTCATCGACCGGAGAGGGTTTGTAACAAAACAATACAAAAATAGCTGTTCAAAATTGCTCAGACGTTCTTTAAAGAACAATTTAGAAGCCAAAACGAATTAAGAAAATTAGATGATTATGACCCCTCAAGAATTATCCTAATTTCTCTCCGGGAATTATTCACACGAATTATTGCGGCAAAACGGGGGCAGATTTCGCCGCCCCGGTCATTTTCATTTATGACGGCTTAAAATTCCGCGATGGTAAAGATTGCGTTTGATACGCGTCAGGCCCGGCTTCGGTTTACGGGGTTCATCCAGGCTCGCCAGCACAATCTCCAGTACGCGTTCAGCCACGTCACGGTGACGCTGTGCTACCGCCAGCACCGGGCACTGGAGGAAGTCGAGAAGCTCGTTATCCCCGAAAGTGGCGATGGCCAGGTCGGAAGGGAGTTTACCTTCGCGACGTAAGGTTACATCCATCACGCCCTGCAGAAGCGCAAACGAGGTGGTGAACAGTGCCTGAGGCATCGGATGCGTTTCCAGCCATTTCTCGAACAGCTGCGCAGCGGCTTCTCGCTCGTAGCTGTTGGCATAGAGGTAGTGAACCTCGCGCGGATCGTCTTTCCAGGCAGTTCTGAAGCCCTGCTCACGCAGGAAGCTCACAGAAAGCTCAGGCAACGCGCCAAGATAAAGCACGGTTTCCGCCGGGAATGTTCTTAGCTCTGCGGCCAGCATTTCTGCGTCATCCTGATCGGCACCCACTACGCTTGTGAAATGCTCGCGGTCCAGCGCGCGATCCAGCGCAACGATCGGGAACGAGTCGTTCGCCCAGCGCTGGTAGAACGGATGCTCTGGCGGTAAGGAGGTCGACACGATAATGGCATCCACCTGACGCTGGAGCAGATGCTCAATGCAGCGCATCTCGTTATCCGGCTGATCTTCCGAGCAGGCAATCAGCAATTGATAGCCGCGCTGGCGCGCCTGACGTTCAAGATAGTTGGCGATACGGGTATAGCTGGTGTTTTCCAGGTCCGGGATCACCAGACCAATAGAGCGGGTGCGCCCGGCACGCAGGCCGGCTGCGACAGCATTCGGATGGTAGTTATGTTCACGAACCACCGCCATAACTTTTTCAACGGTCTTATCGCTGACACGGTACTGCTTTGCTTTACCGTTAATCACATAGCTGGCCGTTGTTCGTGACACGCCGGCTAGCCGGGCGATTTCATCCAGTTTCACAATTGCCCCTTAAAAAAAGAAAAGAGTCCATGGCCCTGTCAAGGTTATGGTTAAATCTTTTAACATCTAAACGCAGAAAAGCCTCCGCGGCAACCGCTTTTATCTGCGTTGTCGGCTGATTACGCAAAAAAAAGCCCGGCTTTGGTGACCGGGCAGAAAGAGGCGAACCTTTTTGACAACTAACGCATGATTTTCTCGCCGCGTGACAGACCCACTACACCCGATCTCGCCACCTCAACAATTTTTGCTACATCCCGCACGGACGCCAGGAAGGCATCCAGCTTGTCGCTTGTCCCGACCAGTTGAACCGTATAAAGAGAAGGCGTGACGTCGATAATCTGCCCGCGAAAAATATCCGCATTGCGTTTGACTTCTTCACGCCCGTAGCCGCTGGCCTGAATTTTCACCAGCATGACCTCACGTTCAACGTAGGCCCCCTGCCCCAGTTCGCTCACGCGCAGCACGTCGACCAGCTTATGCAGCTGTTTCTCAATCTGCTCAAGCACCTTGGCGTCGCCGACGGTTTGGATCGTCATGCGCGACAGCGTTGGGTCCTCAGTAGGAGCAACGGTCAGGCTTTCAATGTTATAGCCGCGCTGCGCAAAGAGCCCGATGACGCGAGACAGTGCGCCAGACTCGTTTTCCAGTAAAACAGATAATATCCGGCGCATATCAGGTTCTCTCCGTTTTGCTTAACCACATTTCATCCATACCACCACCACGAATATGCATCGGATAAACGTGTTCAGTTCCATCAACAATCACATCCATAAAGACGAGGCGTTTGTTTTTAACGTGCTCAAGCGCTTCTGCGAGCTTCGTTTCCAGCTCGGCCGGATCGGTCACCCGCATGCCAACATGGCCGTAAGCTTCAGCAAGACGAACAAAATCCGGCAGCGATTTCATATATGACTGTGAATGACGGCCAGAATAGATCATATCCTGCCACTGCTTCACCATACCGAGGTAACCGTTATTCAGGTTCAGCACGAGAACCGGCAATTCATACTGCAGCGCGGTAGAGAGCTCTTGAATGTTCATCTGGATACTGCCGTCCCCGGTTACGCAGACGACGGTTTCATTTGGCAGCGCCAGCTTCACGCCCAGCGCGGCGGGCAAACCAAAGCCCATCGTTCCTAAACCACCCGAGTTGATCCAGTGTCGCGGTTTATCAAACGGGTAATACAGAGCGGCAAACATCTGGTGCTGACCCACGTCTGAGGTCACATACGCTTCACCCTTCGTCAGTCGCCACACTGCTTCGATGACCGCCTGCGGCTTAATATTTTCGCTTTGCGTGTCATATTTCAGACACTGGCGCGCACGCCACTGTTCAATCTGCTGCCACCAGTCGCGGATCTCATCCAGCGGCTGGGTTGCACTCTCCTGGGCCAGCAGCTCCAGCATTTGCTCCAGAACCTGCCGGGCATCACCGACGATCGGCACATCCGCCGACACCGTTTTTGAAATGGATGTGGGATCGATATCAATGTGCAGCACGGTGGCGTTCGGGCAATACTTCGCCAGGTTATTAGTGGTGCGATCGTCAAAACGCACGCCAACGGCAAAGATCACATCAGAATGGTGCATCGTCATGTTGGCTTCATAGGTACCGTGCATACCCAGCATACCCAGCGCCTGACGGTGGGTGGCGGGAAACGCCCCCAGCCCCATCAGCGATGACGCAACAGGAAGGTTCAGCTTTTCAATCAGTTCACGAAGCTGAACTTCACAGGCAGAATTGATCGCCCCACCGCCGACATAGACGACCGGCTTTTTGGCTGACAGAAGCGTTTGCAACGCACGCTTGATCTGACCTTTATGACCCTGCGTGGTTGGGTTGTAAGAACGCATGCTCACCGATTCCGGCCAGACATAAGGCAGCTTGTTTGCCGGGTTCAGTATATCTTTGGGTAGATCGACCACCACCGGTCCCGGACGCCCGCTTGCCGCCAGCCAGAAGGCTTTTTTCAGCACGCCAGGGATGTCTTCGGTTTGCTTGACCAGGAAGCTGTGCTTCACAACGGGACGCGAAATCCCGACCATGTCACACTCCTGAAACGCGTCGTAGCCAATCAGTGAGGTCGCCACCTGCCCGGAGAGGATCACCAGCGGGATAGAGTCCATATACGCCGTGGCAATGCCGGTAATAGCGTTTGTCGCGCCGGGACCAGACGTGACTAAGACTACTCCCACTTCACCCGTTGCACGCGCAAGGCCGTCAGCCATGTGTACTGCCGCCTGCTCGTGACGAACCAGAACATGGTCAATGCCCCCTACCGTATGAAGCGCATCATAAATATCAAGGACCGCGCCGCCAGGGTAGCCGAACACTTGCTTCACGCCCTGATCGATCAGTGACCGAACGACCATTTCCGCGCCAGACAACATCTCCATGCTTTGCCTCCAGGCATTTTGTTATAGACGGACTGCCGAACTCATTTCCGCACCGTCTTACGAATCTTATATTTTGCAGAGTGTTCTTTACCTTAACCGCTCGTTATGAGGCAGGCAATTAGCAAACCCGGGGAGAGAAACGGTGCGTAAAGCAGAAAAAGCAGCGGTTAACAGAAGATATGGTTAATTCATCTGAGAATAGAGGATGGGATGATTAATCATCGCTGAAAAGCACGACAACGCAGAAAATCATCTATTTTTGCGCACCGGATAGCAGCCCTAAAAAAATCACAATAGAATAAAATAGCAATTATCTAAAAAAACTCAGGATAAACCACATAAACCAATGCGATTTATCCTGATGCGTTTATCGGCGACAGATGCTAACCAGCAGCTCTTCCATCCACTGATGCCCTTTATCCCGGCCCGCCGCTTCATGCCAGGAAAGGTAACAGGTACGGCTATTTAGCTTGAGCGGCAGAGGCAGAATTTGCAGATTTAACGATTCTGAAAACTCTTCTGCCAGCCAGCGCGGCGCAATCGCCACCAGCTGCGTCTGGGAGACCACGTTTAATACGCTGACCATTGCCATTCCCTGATAGGCCACACACGCCTGTTTGTCCGCTGTGTCATACCACGGCAGGCTAAAGGATGCATATCTGTCGAGTGCAACAACGGCGTGCTGCTCATTATAAACATCACTTTCTCGTAACGGAGAAGTCAGGCGCGGATGTTTTTTACTGGCGACCAAAACCATTTCATCTTTAAACAGCGGTACGCAGGAAAATTCAGGTCGACGGAACTCTTCATATCCCAGGACGAATTCGATCTCCTGATAGCGCAACTGATGTTCTGTGTTTTGATTGAGGGATGATTTAAAAACCAGATTGATATTTGGCGCGATCTCTTCAACTTTATTATAAATAATCGATGTTAAATAATTATCTAATGGGCTACAGACACAGAGATGAAAGACTCGCTCGCTGCTTAATGGTTCAAAACCCGACCCCGGCAGTTCATTTTGTACCAACTGCAGCGCCTGGCGGATTGAGCCGAATAGCTGGAATGCACGCGCCGTGGGCTGGATCCCCCTCCCGTAACGAACGAACAGTTCATCGTTAAACATGACCTTAAGTCTGGCGACGGCATTACTGACGGCGGGCTGTGACATCCCCAACGTTTGTGCCGCGCGGGTGATATTCTGTTCCTGCATGACAGCATCAAACACCGTCAGAAGATTAAGGTCCACCGTGCGTAACTGTGGTTTAATCCCATCCGTAGTTTGAGGTTGTTTAATATTATTTTCTGGCACTTCAGACTCCACTGTCACGCTACACTCCCTTTGCCAACGTATTGTAACAATCGCGAAAAATATGATTTATCATGCAAATATGACCAGCGAAAGAGAATTATTTAAAATTCGGAATATATAAAGACACTAAAAGAATGAAAAATAAAAACACGTAAATGATATGATTAACTTTAGGATTGAGATGAAACCATAAACCAAACAAATATACAATTACCCCTTGGTTAATGATGACTTAAGTATTATTAAACTGTTATAACTGACGCTCTACAGTAAGTTAACAATCTGTTATCTCTGCTCATTTTTTAGAGAGTCTAAAATGATTCACTGAACTTACAACTTAATGATATTAAAACCCTTTAAGCATAAAGCATTCATGGCAACGTACTTTGCTCAATTTAAACGAATTATATTAATTTATTTCTGCAACCTTTTTCCCAGTCCAAAATTAGACAATTAGTCGGGTCGTAAAAGTAAAAACCAGCACAATTCGCTAAAGCAGACAGCCTGTGTGTTCAGCCTGCCGGGGCCGTTTTTATCCTTAGGGGTTGACATGAACGGCCGTATCCAGTACCACTAAAAGTATATTGAATTTAACGGAGCACGATTCATGATTCGCACCATTCGTTTCACCGGTCTACTACTACTAAACGCATCCACTGTGCGCGGTAGACTGGCGGGCGAAATTCAGCGTTGAATCGTCACCAGTAAGACTAAAAACCCGCGCCACTGCGCGGGTTTTTTTATGCTCGTAGCAAGGCGCCCTAAGACTGACAAGGACCTAACCCATGAGCCAGCAAGTCATTATTTTCGATACAACTTTACGTGACGGTGAACAGGCATTACAGGCAAGCCTGAGTGTAAAAGAGAAACTGCAGATCGCGCTGGCTCTTGAACGTATGGGTGTCGACGTGATGGAAGTCGGTTTCCCGGTTTCGTCTCCGGGTGATTTCGAATCCGTCCAGACTATCGCCCGCACCATCAAAAACAGCCGTGTGTGTGCCCTGGCACGCTGTGTAGAGAAAGACATCGACGTTGCGGCTGAGTCGCTGAAGGTCGCCGAAGCCTTCCGTATTCATACCTTTATTGCGACCTCGCCTATGCATATCGCAACCAAATTGCGCAGCACGCTGGATGAGGTTATTGAACGTGCGGTGTATATGGTAAAGCGCGCACGCAACTATACCGATGACGTTGAATTCTCCTGTGAGGATGCAGGCCGTACGCCGATTGACGATCTGGCGCGTGTTGTGGAAGCCGCGATCAACGCGGGCGCAAAAACCATCAACATTCCGGACACCGTCGGCTATACCATGCCGTTTGAGTTCTCCAATATCATTACCGGTCTGTATGACCGCGTACCGAATATTGATAAAGCGATTATCTCCGTTCATACCCATGACGATTTGGGCTTGGCCGTTGGCAATGCCATCGCCGCGGTACACGCTGGTGCACGTCAGGTAGAAGGCGCGATGAACGGTATCGGCGAACGCGCAGGTAACTGCTCGCTGGAAGAAGTGATCATGGCGATCAAAGTGCGCAAAGATATTATGGACGTGCACACCCGCATCAATCACAACGAAATCTGGCGCACCAGCCAGACCGTCAGCCAGATTTGCAACATGCCGATTCCGGCCAACAAAGCAATTGTTGGTACCGGTGCCTTCGCGCACTCCTCCGGTATTCACCAGGACGGCGTGCTGAAGAACCGCGAAAACTACGAAATTATGACCCCGGAATCTATCGGCCTGAACCAGGTGCAGCTGAACCTGACCTCCCGTTCCGGCCGTGCGGCGGTAAAACACCGTATGGAAGAGATGGGTTATAAGGACAGCGATTACAACATGGATCAGCTGTACGACGCGTTCCTGAAGCTGGCCGACAAAAAAGGTCAGGTGTTCGACTATGACCTGGAAGCGCTGGCCTTTATTAACAAGCAGCAGGAAGAGCCAGAGCATTTCCGTCTGGATTATTTCAACGTGCAGTCCGGCTCCAGCAACATCGCCACCGCCTCGGTCAAACTGGCCTGCGGTGATGAAATTAAAGCAGAAGCCGCTAACGGTAACGGCCCTGTCGATGCCATCTACCAGGCAATCAACCGCGTCACCGAGTACGACGTTGAGCTGGTGAAATATGACCTGACGGCCAAAGGCCACGGTAAAGATGCACTGGGTCAGGTCGACATTGTTGTTACCCACAATGGCCGTCGTTTCCATGGCGTGGGTCTGGCGACCGATATCGTCGAATCCTCCGCAAAAGCGATGGTGCATGTTCTGAACAACATCTGGCGCGCCGCCGAAGTCGAAAAAGAGTTGCAACGCAAAGCTCAGAATAAAGAGAACAACAAGGAAACCGTGTAATGTCGAAGAATTACCATATTGCTGTGTTACCGGGCGACGGTATTGGCCCGGAAGTGATGGCACAGGCGCTGAAAGTACTGGAAGCCGTTCGCGCGCGTTTTGCGATGAAAATCACCACCAGCCACTACGACGTGGGCGGTATTGCGATTGATAACCACGGTACGCCATTGCCGAAAGCCACCGTTGAAGGCTGCGAAGATGCCGATGCCGTGCTGTTTGGTTCCGTCGGTGGCCCGAAATGGGAGCACCTGCCGCCAGCAGAGCAGCCAGAGCGCGGCGCGCTGCTGCCGCTGCGTAAACATTTCAAGCTGTTCAGCAACCTGCGTCCGGCGAAGCTGTATCAGGGTCTGGAAGAGTTCTGCCCGCTGCGCGCCGATATCGCCGCCAACGGTTTCGACATTCTGTGCGTGCGTGAACTGACCGGCGGGATCTATTTCGGTCAGCCAAAAGGACGCGAAGGCAGCGGCCAGCATGAAAAAGCGTTCGACACCGAAGTGTATCACCGCTTCGAAATTGAACGTATCGCCCATATCGCCTTTGAGTCTGCGCGCAAACGCCGCCATAAAGTGACCTCTATTGATAAAGCTAACGTCCTGCAGTCTTCCATTTTGTGGCGCGAGATCGTCAGCGAAGTCGCTAAGCAATACCCTGACGTTGAGCTGTCGCACATGTACATCGACAACGCGACGATGCAGCTGATCAAGGATCCGTCCCAGTTTGACGTCCTGCTGTGCTCCAACCTGTTCGGCGATATTCTCTCGGACGAATGCGCAATGATTACCGGCTCCATGGGCATGCTGCCATCGGCAAGCCTGAACGAAGAGGGCTTTGGCCTGTACGAGCCGGCAGGCGGCTCCGCGCCGGATATCGCAGGTAAAAACATTGCTAACCCGATTGCGCAGATCCTCTCTCTGGCCCTGCTGCTGCGCTACAGCCTGGATGCAGGTGATGCAGCAACCGCAATTGAAAACGCCATTAACCGGGCGTTAGAAGAAGGCGTCCGTACCGGTGATTTAGCACGCGGCACGGCGGCAGTCAGTACTGATGAAATGGGCGACATTATTGCCCGCTATGTCGCGCAAGGGGTGTAATCATGGCCAAAACCTTATATGAAAAATTGTTTGATGCGCACGTTGTTTACGAGGCACCAAACGAAACCCCACTGCTGTATATCGACAGACATCTGGTGCACGAAGTGACCTCTCCTCAGGCGTTTGACGGCCTGCGCGCGCACAAGCGTCCGGTTCGTCAGCCGGGCAAAACCTTCGCAACGATGGATCACAACGTTTCCACCCAGACCAAAGACATTAACGCGTCCGGTGAGATGGCGCGTATCCAGATGCAGGAGCTGATTAAGAACTGCAACGAGTTTGGCGTTGAGCTGTACGATCTGAATCACCCTTATCAGGGTATCGTCCACGTGATGGGGCCGGAGCAAGGGATTACCCTGCCGGGCATGACCATCGTCTGCGGTGACTCCCACACCGCGACGCACGGCGCGTTTGGTGCCCTGGCGTTCGGGATTGGCACTTCCGAAGTGGAACACGTGCTGGCTACGCAGACCCTGAAACAGGGACGCGCCAAAACCATGAAGATTGAAGTGAAGGGAAAAGCCGCGCCGGGTATCACCGCAAAAGACATCGTACTGGCGATCATTGGTAAAACCGGCAGCGCAGGCGGTACCGGCCACGTGGTGGAATTCTGCGGCGAGGCCATCCAGGCGCTGAGCATGGAAGGCCGCATGACCCTCTGCAATATGGCCATTGAGATGGGCGCAAAAGCCGGTCTGGTCGCGCCGGACGACACCACCTTCAACTATGTGAAGGGCCGTCTGCACGCGCCGAAAGGTCAGGATTTTGACGATGCTGTCGCGTACTGGAAAACCCTGAAAACCGACGATGGTGCCAGCTTTGATACCGTGGTTACCCTGCAGGCAGAAGAGATTGCCCCGCAGGTGACCTGGGGTACTAACCCGGGCCAGGTGATTTCCGTCAACGACAGCATCCCTGACCCGGCCTCGTTCGCCGATCCGGTCGAACGCGCCAGTGCGGAAAAAGCGCTGGCCTATATGGGACTGAAGCCGGGCATCCCGTTGACCGACGTCACCATTGATAAAGTCTTCATCGGCTCATGCACCAACTCCCGTATCGAAGATTTGCGCGCCGCCGCCGAAATTGCAAAAGGCCGTAAAGTGGCACCGGGCGTGCAGGCTCTGGTGGTTCCAGGCTCCGGTCCGGTGAAAGCCCAGGCGGAAGCCGAAGGCCTGGATAAGATCTTTATCGACGCGGGCTTCGAGTGGCGCCTGCCAGGCTGCTCCATGTGTCTGGCCATGAACAACGATCGCCTGAACCCTGGCGAACGCTGCGCCTCCACCAGTAACCGTAACTTTGAAGGCCGTCAGGGCCGCGGTGGGCGCACCCATCTGGTCAGCCCGGCAATGGCCGCCGCTGCGGCAGTCACCGGCCATTTCGCCGATATTCGCAGCCTGAAATAAGGAGACAATCATGGCAGAGAAATTTACCCAACATACGGGCCTGGTTGTCCCCCTGGACGCCGCTAACGTCGATACTGATGCCATCATTCCGAAACAGTTTTTGCAGAAAGTCACGCGTACCGGTTTTGGTGCACATCTGTTTAACGACTGGCGTTTCCTGGATGACAAAGGTGAAGTGCCTAATCCGGAGTTCGTTCTGAACTTCCCGGAATACAAAGGCGCATCCATTTTGCTGGCGCGGGAAAACTTTGGCTGCGGTTCATCCCGTGAACACGCGCCGTGGGCCCTGACCGACTACGGTTTTAAAGTGGTTATCGCACCGAGCTTCGCCGATATCTTTTACGGCAACAGCTTCAATAACCAGCTTCTGCCCGTCACGCTGAGCGACGAACAGGTTGATGAGCTGTTTGCCCTGGTGCAGGCGAATCCGGGTATTACGTTTGAAGTGGATCTGGAAGCAGAAGTGGTGAAGGCCGGAGATAAGACCTACAGCTTCAGCATTGATGCGTTCCGTCGTCACTGCATGCTGAACGGTCTCGACAGTATTGGCCTGACGCTCCAGCACGAAGACGCCATCTCAGCGTACGAGAAAAAACAGCCTGCGTTTATGAGCTAAAGGCAATGGCCCGCAAAAAGCGGGCCATTGATTTGACTACGTTTTGGCATTCCAGCCTCCTTATTGCTTTTCGGCAATGAAGAGACTAACCTCGCAATGTGGGTTGTGAAGTTGGTCTCCCCATCAGTTTTTTGATGTGGGACTCTCCACTGTTTGCCTCTTGCGAAAGCCTGAGGCAAACAGCCTCAAGCACCCGCCACGCACTCTATTCCCCTTCTTCGTACCTGTCAGAAAGTCGTTCCATTTCGTGAAGCCGTCTTCCAGAATCAAACGTCCTTGACCCGGCAGGTCAGCCCAAGCGTAACCAACGATATCGCCGCAATCATCCAGTAAACCGAGGCATGGCCATAGCTTTGCGCCAGCGCCCCCTGAATCACGCCCGCCAGGATCACTCCGGTCGAAATACTGTTAGTAAAAAGCGTGGTCGCCGACCCGGCGCGGCCTGGCATGAGGTCCTGAAACCAGAGCATGCCGATCCCGGCGACAATGCCAATAAATACGGCGTTAAACAGCTGCAGCGCCAGCAGCGCTTCGCGAGAATGGAAAAAGATCAGCCCCGCGTAAAACAGCACCCCAGCCGCCACCGCGACGATCATCATCCGACGCTTTCCGAAACGCTTAACGTAATAACCCGCCAGGATCATCGCCGGGATCTCCAGCCCGGCCGCGGTACCCATTAAGATCCCGGCGAGCTTGTCCGGTAAGCCCAGTGAGCTGCTGATCCACAGCGGCATGTCGATGATGTACATGGTGTTGCAGGTCCACATCAGCGTGGAGGCAATAAACAGCATGCGGACGTTTTTGTCCTGCCAGCCGCTCACCTGAGTAATCGGTTTATCCGTCGTTTGCTCGACCCGAGCCACGGACGGCAGCGCAAAAGCAATCAGCGCCAGGCTGATGACAAAAATCCCTGCCGCAATGGAAAACATGGCGGTAAAGCCATAGTTCAGCGCCAACATGAAGGCCAGCGGCGGGCCGATGACCCACGCCAGCGAGAGCTGGGCACGCATCACCGAGCTAAACATCACCACTTCCCGCGCCGAGTTATCCGCATATTCACGCGCCAGGGCGAAAAGCTGCGGCATGGCGGTATTCGCCAGCGACGCCAGCAGCACGCCGCAGGTAATGAGCGTCAGGTAATCACGATTGAACGCAAAGAGCAGCGCGTTGCCTACGGCCATGACGCAGCAAAAGAGGATCAGCTTGCGGCGATCGCCCTGGCTGTCCGATCGTTTCGCCAGCGCGAGGCTAACGAGGATCCCGGCAATGGCGTTGACGGTATAAAACAGCCCCACCCAAAACGGCTGCGCGCCCACCTCGCGGCTGAGGAACAGGCTCAGCGTCGGCGCCTGTAGCGCCCCCGCCACGCCCATCATAAAGGCCACCAGCATAAAAGCGGCATAGACGCCGTTCAGGCGTCGCCCCATCGTCATCAACCAGAGCATGCGCAAGTCCTTGTGAAAGCGAATCGAAACCGGGTGAAAGAATAAACGAAAAAAGCCAGCAAAAACATTTTGCTGGCGGGTGATTAGCACCAATACTCAGTCACACATGATCGAGGCGAGTTAGCGAGAAGAGGTCGGTTTCGTAACGTCCCACTGCATCAGGTCTTCCAGAATTTTCAGCCGTTGCTCTGCACACTGGCGGGCCAGCCAGGACGTTCCTTTTGTCGCTGAAAAATAGTGCTGATAAAACTGACGTGCGGTAGACCTCTTCATAATTTACCTCCTCACTTCATCGGTAAGGATTATTGGCTTAATATAGGGATTAATAAATTGCTGATTTTTTGTCAGGAGTTCCCCTTTTATGCCTTCCGGTCGACTGCAACAACAATTCATCCGCCTCTGGCAGTGCTGTGAGGGGCAATCACAGGAGACCACGCTGAACGAGCTGGCCGACCTGCTTAGCTGTTCCCGCCGCCATATGCGCACGCTGCTCAATACCATGCAGCAGCAGGGCTGGTTAAGCTGGGAAGCGGAGGCGGGACGCGGCAAACGCTCGCGCCTGACCTTCCTCTATACCGGGCTGGCGCTGCAGCAGCAGCGCGCCGAAGATCTGCTGGAGCAGGACCGAATTGACCAGCTGGTACAGCTGGTGGGCGATAAAGCCGCCGTGCGCCAGATGCTGGTTTCGCACCTCGGACGCAGTTTCCGCCAGGGCCGCCATATCCTGCGGGTCCTCTACTATCGGCCGATGAAAAATCTGTTGCCCGGCACGGCCTTACGCCGCTCAGAAACCCATATGGCCCGGCAAATCTTCAGCGGGCTGACGCGGATAAATGAGGAAAATGGGGAACTGGAAGCGGATATCGCGCACCACTGGCAGCAGCTTTCCCCGCTTCACTGGCGATTCTTTTTACGCCCCGGCATCCACTTTCACCACGGACGCGAGCTGGAAATGCGCGACGTTATCGCCTCTCTGGAACGCGTCCGCAAGCTGCCGCTCTACTCGCATATTTCGCGCGTGCACTCCCCAACGGCATGGACGCTGGATATTGAGCTGTCCCAGCAGGACAAGTGGCTTCCCTGGCTGCTGGGCTATGTGCCGTCGATGATTTTGCCCGGCGAGTGGGAATCGATGAACAATTTTGCCAGCCTGCCGGTTGGCACCGGCCCCTACTCCGTCTCCCGTAATAACAACAGCCAGCTGAAAATCCGCGCGTTCGACGACTATTTTGGCTATCGGGCGCTGATCGACGAAGTGAACGTGTGGGTATTGCCGGATCTGAATGAAGAGCTGAGTGCAGGCCTGACGCTGGAAGGCCCTACCACGGGAGAAAAAGCCGTGGAGAGTCGCCTGGAGGAGGGATGCTACTATCTTCTGTTTGATGGCCGCACCCATCGCGGGGCAAACCATGAGGTACGTAAGTGGATCAGCCACGTTTTATCCCCCTCCAATCTCATCTACCATGCGGAAGAGCAGTACCAAACCTACTGGTTCCCGGCGTACGGCCTGCTTCCGCGCTGGCACCACGCCCGCCCGGCGCACTGCGATAAACCCGCAGGGCTGGAGTCCATCACCCTGACCTACTACCGCGAACACGTGGAGCATCGTTTTATCGCCAGGATCATGACCAGACTGCTGGCAGCGCAGGGGGTCAGGCTGGAGATCCGGGAAGTAGACTATGACGAATGGCATCAGGGGGAACTGACCAGCGATATCTGGCTGAACAGTGCCAACTTCACCCTGCCGCTAGATTTTTCATTATTCTCACACCTGTATGAGGTCCCGCTGATCCAGCACTGCATCCACCGCGACTGGCAGCAGGATGCAGCCCTGTGGCGTGCGGGCGAAATGAATCTTGCCGTATGGTGCCAGCAGCTGCTGTCTGAACAGGCGATCGTCCCCTTGATACACCACTGGCTGATGATCCAGGGACAGCGCAGTATGCGCGGTTTGCGGATGAACACCCTGGGCTGGTTTGATTTCAAATCGGCCTGGTTTGCGCCGCCGGAACCATAACGCTTTCGTAATATTCACCAAATCATTACAATAGCGCCGTTCTCAACGGGGTGCTGCATCACAGATGTGCGCTGAGATAATACCCGTCGAACCTGATCCGGATAACGCCGGCGAAGGGATTTGAGGCTGTCGCTCAAAATCCTTTGCCACTCAACTTTGAGGTGCAAAGTGTTAAAAAAAGCTCTTCCCCTGCTGGCGCTGTTTGCGCTGCCTGCTTTTGCTAAGCCCGTTCTGACGGTCTACACCTACGACTCTTTTTCTGCCGACTGGGGCCCTGGCCCGGTCGTCAAAAAAGCCTTTGAAGCTGACTGTAACTGCGAACTGAAGTTCGTGGCGCTGGAAGATGGCGTCTCGCTGCTCAACCGTCTGCGCATGGAAGGTAAAAACAGTAAAGCCGATGTGGTGCTCGGCCTGGACAACAACCTGCTGGACGCCGCCTCGCAAACCAAACTGTTTGCCAAAAGCGGCGTAGCGGCAGAGGCCGTTAACGTGCCTGGCGGCTGGCAAAACGACACCTTTGTGCCGTTCGACTACGGCTACTTTGCTTTTGTTTACGACAAAAACAAGCTGAAAAACCCGCCGAAAAGCCTGAAAGAGCTGGTAGAAAGCGACCAGAAATGGCGCGTCATTTATGAAGATCCACGCACCAGTACGCCGGGCCTGGGCCTGCTGCTGTGGATGCAGAAGGTCTACGGGGATAAAGCGCCCGAAGCGTGGCAGAAGCTGGCCGCCAAAACCGTGACGGTGACCAAAGGGTGGAGTGAAGCCTATGGCCTGTTCCTGAAAGGCGAAAGCGACCTGGTATTGAGCTACACCACCTCTCCGGCCTATCACATTATCGCCGAGAAGAAAGACAACTACGCGGCTGCTGATTTTGCTGAAGGGCATTATCTGCAGGTGGAAGTGGCCGCGCGCACCGTCGCCAGCAAACAGCCGGAACTCGCAGAAAAGTTCCTGAAATTTATGGTTTCGCCCGCGTTCCAGAACGCCATCCCGGCAGGTAACTGGATGTATCCCGTCACGAACGTTGCGCTGCCAGCAGGTTTCGAGCAGCTAACCAAACCAAAAACCTCGCTGGAATTTACGCCGCAGCAGGTCGCCGCGCAGCGTGCAGCATGGGTAAGTGAATGGCAACGCGCCGTCAGCCGCTGATTCCCGGCTGGTTACTGCCCGGGCTGCTCGCCGCCATAGTGATGGTGGCGGTCAGCCTGGGGGCCTTTCTTGCGTTGTGGTTTAACGCGCCAGAGAGTGACCTGCCCGCACTCTGGCACGACAGCTATCTCTGGCACGTCATTCGTTTCTCCTTCTGGCAGGCGTTTCTTTCTGCCCTGCTGTCGGTGATCCCGGCTATTTTTCTTGCACGCGCGCTCTATCGCAGGCGTTTCCCCGGCAGGCAGGCGCTGCTGCGCCTGTGCGCCATGACGCTGATCCTGCCCGTGCTGGTGGCGGTATTTGGCATTCTGAGCGTTTACGGTCGCCAGGGCTGGCTGGCTTCCCTGTGGAGCCTGCTTGGTCTTGAATGGACATTCTCCCCCTACGGGCTAAAGGGCATTCTGCTGGCGCACGTGTTTTTCAATATGCCGATGGCGACGCGCCTCTTTTTGCAGGCGCTGGAGAACATTCCCGGCGAACAGCGTCAGATTGCCGCCCAGCTTGGGATGCGCGGCGCGTCATTCTTCCGCTTTGTCGAATGGCCGTGGCTGCGTCGCCAGCTCCCCCCCGTTGCGGCCTTAATATTCATGCTCTGCTTTGCCAGCTTCGCCACCGTACTTTCACTCGGCGGCGGACCGCAGGCGACGACCATTGAGCTGGCGATTTACCAGGCGCTGAGTTACGACTACGATCCCGGCCGCGCCGCGCTGCTGGCGATGGTGCAGATGGGGTGCTGTCTTGCGCTGGTGCTGCTGAGCCAGCGCCTGAGTAAAGCCATTCCCCCTGGCAGCAATCAAATAACCGGCTGGCGCGATCCGCAGGACAGCCTGCACAGCCGCGTCATCGATTTTATCCTGATCGCACTGGCGCTCCTGCTGCTGCTGCCGCCACTGATGGCCGTTATCGTTGACGGTCTTAATCTCAATCTCCTGTCCGTCCTGCAACAGCCTATCCTCTGGCAGGCTACCGGGACCTCGCTTCGTATTGCACTGGCCGCAGGGCTGCTGTGCGTCACGCTGACCATGATGCTGCTGTGGAGCAGCCGCGAACTCCATGCCCGACAGACGCAAAAAGCCGGACACGCGCTGGAGCTGACAGGCATGCTGATTCTCGCCATGCCGGGGATCGTGCTGGCGACGGGCTTCTTCCTGCTGTTCAACAGCACCATAGGCCTGCCGGAAAGCGCCGACGGTATTGTGATTTTCACCAACGCCCTGATGGCCATTCCTTACGCGCTCAAGGTGCTGGAAAACCCGATGCGCGACGTCAACGGCCGCTACGGTTTGCTCTGTCAGTCGCTGGGGATGAAGGGCTGGCAACGGCTGAAGGTGGTCGAACTGCGCGCGCTAAAACGTCCGCTGGCGCAGGCGCTGGCGTTTGCCTGCGTGCTCTCAATGGGTGATTTTGGGGTCGTGGCGCTCTTCGGAAATGACAATTTCCGCACGCTGCCCTACTGGCTGTATCAGCAAATCGGCTCCTACCGCAGCCAGGACGGCGCGGTGACCGCGCTGTTACTGCTGCTGCTGTGCTTTGCTTTATTTACCGTTATCGAAAAACTTCCGGGGCGCGATGTTAAAACTGACTGATGTAATCTGGCTCTACCAGCATCTGCCGATGCGCTTCACGCTCTCCGTGCGCCAGGGAGAGATGATTGCCGTGCTTGGCCCAAGCGGTGCGGGAAAAAGCACGCTGCTCAATTTGGTGGCGGGATTTCTGCAGCCGGCAAGCGGATCGATAGTCATTGAAAACCGGGACCATACCCATACGCCGCCCGCAAAACGCCCGGTCTCCATGCTGTTTCAGGAAAACAACCTGTTTACCCACCTGACGGTGCGGCAGAACATCGCGCTGGGGATGGATCCGGGGCTCAAGCTTAACGATGCCCAGCGTCAGAAGCTGGCGATCATTGCCGCGCAGATGGGAATAGACGGGCTTATTGACAGGCTGCCGGGCGAGCTTTCCGGCGGCCAGCGTCAGCGCGTGGCTCTGGCGCGTTGCCTGGTACGCGAGCAGCCGATCCTGCTGCTGGACGAACCGTTCTCTGCGCTCGACCCCGCTCTGCGCCAGGAGATGCTGGGGCTGGTGCAGGACGTCTGTCAGCGCCAGCAGCTAACGATGCTGATGGTTTCGCACAGTATTGAGGATGCCGCGCGGATTGCACCGAGATCGGTGGTTATTGCCGAAGGGCGAATTGCGTGGGATGGAAAAACAGAAGAGCTTCTGAGTGGTAAAGCGGGGGCATCTTCGCTGTTGGGCATTCCCGCGGCCTGATGCCCTCCCCCTGACCCTCTCCCACAGGGAGAGGGAAAAGTCCTTAACGGCTGACCACTTTTAATAAAATCTCGCCATATACCGGCATCAGCGGGTGGCGAATCAATGCCACCAGCGCCACCACGGCCACACCCAGCGTCAGCGGGGCCAGCCAGAGCAGGCGAGTACGCGGGAGGTAGCGCGTCAGGCGATCGATATTCGCTTTTCCGCTGCGCCACAGCCGCCAGCACAGCCATGCCGCCAGCCACAGCAGCAGCGCCGTGCCCAGCAGCAGCCACTTAAACTCACCGCTCTGCATACCGTCAGGGATATCGATGGCTGCCCCCGCGAGGATCCCCGGCAGGAAGTAGAACGGCGGCCAGAAAACGCAGCCGATAATATTCGGTACCACAAACTTGGCGACCGGCAGATCCAGCATCCCGGCGACCATAGGAACCAGCGGACGCGTAGGCCCGACAAAGCGGCCGACGAGGATGGTAAACATGCTGTGCTGGTGCAGCGCATGCTCGGTCTTATCCAGCAACGCTTTGTTCTTTTTCATGAACGACCAGCGGTGCAGCGGCTTCTTAAAGCGCCAGCCCAGCCAGAACGAGATCCAGTCGCCCAGCAGGCAGCCGATAATCCCGGCCAGCCACGCCTGCCAGAAATTAACCTCACCGCTGCCAATCAGCGCGCCAAGCCCCGCCATCATCACGGTGCCGGGCAGGATTAACCCCACAAGTGCCAGCGATTCCAGAAACGCCACCAGCGCCACGGCGATGAGCGAATACATAACGGACTGGGTAATAAAGTGTTCCAGCAATGCCTGCATAACTATTCCGGTCAGAAAACGAATCAGCGATTCTGCTTAGCGCCCCGCACCGCGTCAAGGCAACAATTGTCTGAATAGTTTACAAGATGCTCCTGAAGTTCACCTGAATGTTTACCGTTCATTCACATCCCGCGCGGAATTCGCTCGGGCTGGCGCCGGTGCATTTTTTAAATACACGCGAAAAATAAAGCTGATCTTCAAAGCCCACGTTGCGCCCCACCGTGGCAATCGGCATCCGGGTGGTGCTGAGCAGAAGCTTCGCCTGGCTGATGCGCTGATCTTCGCGCCAGCTCAGCACGCTGACGCCAAGCTGCTGGCGAAACAGATGCGACAGCCGCGACGGCGACAGGCAAACGTGCTGGGCGACGCTGGCAATATCAAACTGGCTGTCGGCCAGATGGTCGCTGATGTACTGGCAGGCGTCGCGCACGCGGTTATCCAGCGGCGGATTCAGCGACGCGTTAATCGCTTCCATCCGTCGCAGAAGCAGTTGTTCAAGCAGGTTAATTGCCAGCAGTTCGGCATAACGACCTCCTGCCTGCCCCGCCTCAATAATCTGGGCAAAAAGCTCGCGAAACTGCGCCAGATGAACCTCATCCGGGCGATAAAAACCGGTGTGTGCAAAAATAGCAGGCCACGAAAGCCACTCCTGCCAGTAGGCGCGCGGACGGAAGTAGACCCACTGGTGATACCACTCTTTAGCATCCGGGTGACGGCCGTAATGGTGGATCTCTCCCGGCGGGAACAGCAGGATATCGCCAGGGCGGCAGATAAACTGCTGGTCACCGTTCTTGATGATCCCTTCCCCTCGCACGGTCAGGTTGAGGATATATCCTTTCATCCCGAGCGGTCGGTCGACGTAAAAATCGAGATATCCCTCAGCCTCGATAGGGGTCAGTCCCGCCACAAGGTGCGCGTTAAACGAGTATCCCGGCAGCAGGGGATCGTTTTGCGTTTCGGCCATAGATTCAGTTCTCCCAAGGGTCCTGAAGGAAACCAATTGTCCATATCATTAAAAGCAGGTCAAAAATGGTCTGCGAAAAGATCCAAAAAGCTTCACGCCTCTTTTACGTCCGCCATGTTTCAGCCTTTACCCCTGATTTCTCCGCCACAGCAGGCAGATAAGCAGTAACAAAAGTGTCTATAAGTGCGGCAGAAATGTCCACATTGAATATTTGCACGGCGTCACACTTTCCGTTGTAACAGCAATTTAATCCATAAGATTAGCGGATCCTGCCTGACGATTTTCGTCCCCAGTCTCTAATGTTCTTCCATACCTGTTTTTTCGATGGAGCAACACCATGGCAATTGCGATTGGCCTCGATTTTGGCAGCGATTCGGTTCGCGCGCTGGCAGTGGACTGTACGTCCGGCCAGGAGATAGCAACCAGCGTTGAGTGGTACCCGCGCTGGCAAGAGGGGCGCTACTGCGATGCGCCAAACAACCAGTTCCGTCACCACCCGCGTGACTACATCGAGTCGATGGAAGCGGCAATCAAAACCGTCCTCGCTGAACTGACTGACGCCCAGCGGGCAGAGGTTGTTGGAATTGGCGTCGACAGCACCGGCTCCACCCCTGCCCCCGTAGACGCCGAAGGCCGCGTGCTGGCGCTGCGCCCTGAGTTTGCCGACAACCCGAACGCCATGTTCGTTTTGTGGAAAGACCATACCGCCGTGGAAGAAGCGGAAGCTATCACCCGCTTATGCCATCAACCGGGCAAAACCGACTACTCGCGCTACATCGGCGGGATTTACTCCAGCGAATGGTTCTGGGCCAAGATCCTGCACGTTACCCGCGCGGACGCATCGGTTGCCCTGGCGGCCGTCTCCTGGATTGAACTGTGCGACTGGGTTCCCGCGCTGCTCTCCGGCACCACGCGTCCGCAGGATATCCGCCGCGGCCGCTGCAGCGCCGGGCATAAATCACTCTGGCACGAAAGCTGGGGAGGTCTGCCACCGGCTGCGTTCTTCGACGAGCTCGACCCGATCATCAACAAAAACCTGAAATACCCCCTGTTTACCGACACCTTCACCGCCGATATTCCCGTCGGCACTCTCTGCGAAGAGTGGGCGAAGCGCCTCGGCCTGCCGCAGAACGTGGCGATCTCCGGCGGCGCGTTTGACTGCCATATGGGTGCCGTAGGCGCGGGTGCACAGCCTAATACGCTGGTGAAAGTTATCGGCACGTCTACTTGCGACATTCTGACGGCGGATAAAACCACCGTCGGCGACCGCGCGGTGAAGGGCATCTGCGGCCAGGTTGACGGCAGCGTGGTGCCAGATTTTATCGGCCTCGAAGCCGGCCAGTCCGCGTTTGGCGATATCTATGCCTGGTTTGGGCGCGTGCTGGGCTGGCCGCTGGATCGGCTGGCGGCCGCGCATCCTGAACTGAAAACCCAGATTGCAGAGAGCAAAAAACAGCTTCTGCCCCAGCTCACGGACGCCTGGGCAAAAAATCCGTCTCTCGATCACTTGCCGGTGGTGCTGGACTGGTTCAACGGTCGCCGCACGCCGTTTGCGAACCAGCGCCTGAAAGGGGTCATTACCGATCTTAACCTCGCGACCGACGCACCGGCGCTGTTCGGCGGCCTGATTGCCGCCACCGCCTTCGGTGCCCGCGCGATTATGGAGTGCTTCACCGAACAGGGCATCGACGTGAATAACGTGATGGCGCTCGGCGGCATCGCCCGTAAAAACCCGGTCATCATGCAGGCCTGCTGCGACGTGCTGAACCGTCCGCTCCAGATTGTCGCTTCCGATCAGTGCTGCGCGCTGGGCGCGGCGATTTTCGCGGCGGTTGCCGCAGGCGTCCATGCGGATATTCCGACCGCGCAGCAGCATATGGCAAGCGCCGTTGAAAATACGCTCCAGCCGCAGGCCCAGCAGGCACAACGCTTTGAACAGCTTTATCAGCGCTACCAGCAATGGGCAAAAAGCGCCGAACTTCACTATCTCCCTGTCGCCGCCCCGTCAAAACACACCGCGGACACGACGGCAACCCTGACCCATTAAGGACACGACGATGACCATTTTTAATAATTATGAAGTGTGGTTTGTGATTGGCAGCCAGCACCTGTACGGACCAGAAGCGCTGCAGCAGGTGACGAAACACGCGGAGCACGTCGTTAACGCGCTGAACGCGGAAGCCAAACTGCCGTGCAAACTGGTGCTGAAACCGCTGGGCACGACGCCGGATGAGATCACCCATATCTGCCGCGACGCGAACTACGACGATAAATGCGCCGGTCTGGTAGTGTGGCTGCACACCTTCTCACCGGCCAAAATGTGGATCAACGGCCTGTCTATCCTCAACAAGCCGCTGCTGCAGTTTCATACCCAGTTCAACGCTTCCCTGCCGTGGGACAGCATCGACATGGACTTCATGAACCTGAACCAGACCGCGCACGGCGGCCGCGAATTCGGCTTCATCGGCGCGCGCATGCGTCAACAGCACGCGGTGGTCACCGGCCACTGGCAGGACGGCCAGGCACAGAAGCGTATCGGCTCCTGGATGCGTCAGGCGGTCTCTAAACAGGATACCCGCCACCTGAAAGTGGTGCGTTTTGGCGACAACATGCGTGAAGTGGCCGTGACCGACGGCGATAAAGTCGCCGCGCAGATCAAGTTCGGCTTCTCCGTAAACACATGGGCCGTGGGCGACCTGGTACAGGTGGTAAATGAAATCAGCGATGGCGACGTGAGCGCGCTGGTGGACGAGTACGAAAGCAGCTACCGCCTCACGCCTGCGGCACAAATCAACGGCGACAAGCGCCAGAACGTGCTGGACGCGGCGCGCATCGAGCTGGGCATGAAGCGCTTCCTGGAACAGGGCGGTTTCCACGCCTTTACCACCACCTTTGAAGACCTCCACGGCCTGAAACAGCTGCCGGGCCTGGCTGTACAACGTCTGATGCAGCAGGGCTACGGCTTTGCCGGCGAAGGCGACTGGAAAACTGCCGCTCTGCTTCGCATCATGAAGGTGATGTCGACCGGTCTGCAGGGCGGCACCTCCTTTATGGAGGACTACACCTACCACTTCGAGAACGGCAACGACCTGGTGCTCGGCTCGCACATGCTGGAAGTGTGCCCTTCTATCGCGGTGGAAGAGAAGCCGATCCTCGACGTGCAGTACCTCGGCATTGGCGGTAAAGCCGATCCGGCTCGTCTGATCTTCAACACCCGTACCGGCCCGGCCATCAACGCCAGCCTGATCGATCTGGGCGATCGTTTCCGCCTGCTGGTGAACTGCGTCGATGCGGTTGAAACGCCACACTCTCTGCCGAAACTGCCGGTCGCCAACGCCCTGTGGAAAGCACAGCCTGACCTGCCTACCGCGTCAGAAGCCTGGATCGTCGCAGGCGGCGCGCACCACACCGTGTTTAGCCACGCGCTGGATCTGAACGACATGCGTCAGTTCGCCGAACTGCACGACATCGAACTGACCGTGATTGATAACGATACCCGCCTGCCTGCGTTCAAAGACGCGCTGCGCTGGAACGAAGTTTATTACGGTTCAAAACGCTAAGCCCTGAATGCCCGGTGGCACGACGTTTACCGGACCTACGGTTCTGTAGGCCGGATAAGCGAAGCGCCATCCGGCAGGAGACAACAATGTTAGACGATCTCAAACGTCAGGTACTTGAAGCCAATCTGGCGCTGCCGAAACATAACCTGGTGACGCTGACCTGGGGCAACGTGAGCGCCGTTGACCGCGAAAAAGGCGTGTTCGTGATCAAGCCTTCCGGCGTTGATTACGCGGTGATGACGGCGGACGATATGGTCGTTGTCAGCCTCGAGACCGGTGAAGTGGTCGAAGGTAAGAAAAAACCCTCCTCCGATACGCCAACCCACCGACTGCTGTACCGCTCATTTCCGACCATCGGCGGCATTGTGCATACCCATTCGCGCCATGCCACCATCTGGGCGCAGGCGGGCCAGTCCATCCCGGCGACCGGCACCACCCACGCGGACTATTTTTACGGCACCATTCCCTGCACGCGCCTGATGACCGACGCCGAGATTAATGGTGAATACGAGTGGGAAACCGGCAACGTGATTGTTGAAACCTTTGAGAAACAGGGAATCGACGCGGCGCAAATGCCCGGCGTGCTGGTGCACTCCCACGGCCCATTCGCCTGGGGTAAAAACGCGGAAGACGCGGTGCATAACGCGATCGTGCTCGAAGAAGTCGCCTATATGGGGATCTTCTGCCGACAGCTGGCACCGCAGCTCCCGGACATGCAGCAAACCCTGCTGGATAAGCATTATCTGCGCAAGCACGGCGCGAAGGCCTATTACGGACAGTAAACTGTATATATACCCAGCATAAAATATTCAACCAGGCTATAATCAAGCCTGGTTTTGTTTTATGGGATAACGGCGTGGCGCAGGCGCAAGAAGGCTTTTTACTGACCCGACACTGGCGGGATACGCCTCAGGGCACCGAGGTTGAATTCTGGCTGGCGACGGACAACGGCCCGCTGCAGGTCACGCTGCCGCCGCAGGAATCCGTGGCTTTTATTCCAGAACCTCACGTCGAAAAAGTGAAGCAACTGCTGCGCGGCGAAAACGGCTGGCGTATTACTCCGCTTGAACTGAAAGATTTTCATCGTCAGCCGGTTTACGGCCTTTACTGCCGCGCCCATCGCCAGCTTATGCGCTATGAAAAATTGCTCCGAGATGCAGGCGTGACGCTCTACGAAGCGGATATCCGCCCACCTGAACGCTTTCTGATGGAGCGGTTTATTACCGCTCCCGTCTGGATCGATGGCTCCCCGCAAAACGGCAAAATTATCAACGCGCGCCTGAAGCCGAATCCGCACTATCGTCCGCCGCTGAAATGGGTGTCGCTGGATATCGAAACCACCCGCCACGGTGAACTGTACTGTATTGGCCTGGAAGGGTGTGGCGATCGGGTTGTCTATATGCTCGGGCCTCCGAATGGCGATGCGTCCGCGCTGGATTTCCGGCTTGAGTACGTCAACAGCCGCCCGCAGCTGCTGGAGAAGCTTAACCAGTGGTTTGCCGACTACGATCCCGATGTTCTGATCGGCTGGAACGTGGTGCAGTTTGACCTGCGCGTGCTGCAGAAACACGCCGAGCGCTACCGCATCCCGCTGATGCTGGGGCGCGGAAACAGCGAGCTGGAATGGCGCGAGCACGGTTTTAAGAACGGTGTTTTCTTTGCACAGGCTAACGGTCGCCTGATTATTGACGGCATCGAGGCGCTTAAGTCCGCCTTCTGGAACTTCTCTTCATTCTCCCTTGAAGCGGTCGCACAGGAGCTGCTTGGCGAAGGCAAATCCATCGACAATCCCTGGGACCGAATGGACGAGATCGACCGGCGCTTTAACGAAGACAAACCGGCGCTCGCCACCTATAACCTGAAAGACTGCGAGCTGGTGACGCAGATTTTCCACAAAACCGAGATCATGCCGTTCCTGCTGGAGCGCGCGACGGTGAACGGACTCGCGGCTGACAGACACGGCGGCTCCGTGGCGGCCTTTAGCCACCTCTATTTTCCGCGAATGCACCGGGCAGGGTACGTTGCCCCCAACCTGGGGGACGTGCCGCCGCAGGCCAGTCCCGGCGGGTACGTGATGGACTCCCGGCCAGGATTGTATGACTCGGTGCTGGTGCTGGATTACAAAAGCCTCTACCCGTCGATTATCCGCACCTTCCTGATCGATCCCGTCGGGTTGGTTGAGGGCATGGCGCAGCCGGACGATGAACACAGCACCGAAGGCTTCCTCGGTGCACGCTTCTCGCGGGAAAAACACTGTCTGCCTGAAATCGTAGGCAACATCTGGCACGGCCGCGATGAGGCCAAGCGCCACGGCAATAAGCCCCTTTCTCAGGCGCTGAAAATCATCATGAACGCCTTTTACGGCGTGCTGGGCACCAGCGCCTGCCGCTTCTTCGACCCGCGACTGGCCTCCTCCATCACCATGCGCGGGCACGAGATCATGCGCCAGACCAAAGCGCTGATTGAATCCCGGGGCTATGACGTTATTTATGGCGACACGGACTCCACCTTTGTGTGGTTGAAAGGCGCGCACTCAGAAGGCGACGCTGCCCGCATCGGCAAAGAGCTTGTGGCCTTTGTGAACGACTGGTGGGGCAAACATTTGCAAAAAGAGCGGTTAACCAGCGCGCTGGAGCTGGAATTTGAAACCCATTTTGCCCGCTTTTTAATGCCCACCATTCGCGGCACCGATCAGGGCAGCAAGAAGCGCTACGCCGGGCTGATTCAGGAGAGCGACGCGCAGCGGATGGTCTTTAAAGGGCTGGAGACGGTGCGCACCGACTGGACGCCGCTGGCGCAGCAGTTCCAGCAAACACTGTATCTCAGGGTGTTTCGCAATGAGCCGTATCAGGACTACGTGCGCGAGACGATCGCCAGCCTGATGGCGGGCGAACTTGACGCGCAGCTGGTGTATCGCAAGCGCCTGCGCCGCCCGCTCGCCGAGTACCAGCGCAACGTGCCTCCGCACGTACGCGCCGCGCGCCTGGCGGATGAAGAAAACGTTCGCCGCGGCCGCGCGCCGCAGTATCAAAACCGGGGGACCATCAAATACGTCTGGACGATAAACGGCCCGGAACCCGTGGATTATCAACATTCTCCTCTGGATTACGAACACTATCTGACGCGTCAGCTTCAGCCGGTCGCTGACGGAATTTTGCCCTTCATCGACGACGACTTTGCTACACTAGTGACAGGGCAACTTGGCCTATTTTGACGCGTGACGAAATGGCTGCCATCCAGTACCATAGCGCCCTTTCCATTCCCGGACCCATTTTTCGATGACCGTCTTTTTTGACGGGGGTCGAACTATTGCCTGCAATTAAAGATTAGAGCCGAACAACTATGCCTTTTACACTTGGTCAACGCTGGATCAGCGATACAGAAAGCGAACTTGGATTAGGAACCGTCGTTGCCGTCGATGCGCGCATGGTTACCCTCCTCTTCCCTGCCACCGGTGAAAACCGCCTGTACGCTCGCAATGACTCCCCTGTGACCCGCGTAATGTTTAATCCGGGTGACACCGTGACCAGCCATGACGGCTGGCAGCTCAAGATTGAAGACGTAAAAGAAGAGAATGGACTGCTCGCCTACATTGGGACTCGCCTGGACACCGACGAGGCCAATGTCATCCTGCGTGAAGTGCTGCTCGACAGCAAACTGGTGTTCAGCAAGCCGCAGGACCGCCTGTTTGCCGGGCAAATCGACCGTATGGATCGCTTCTCTCTGCGCTATCGCGCGCGCAAGTTCCAGAGTGAACAGTACCGCATGCCGTGGAGCGGCCTGCGCGGACAGCGCACCAGCCTGATCCCGCACCAGCTGAATATCGCTCATGACGTGGGCCGTCGTCACGCCCCGCGCGTGCTGCTGGCTGATGAAGTGGGTCTGGGAAAAACCATTGAAGCGGGCATGATCCTGCATCAGCAGCTGCTTTCCGGCGCCGCCGAGCGCGTGCTGATTGTGGTTCCTGAAACCCTGCAGCACCAGTGGCTGGTCGAAATGCTGCGCCGCTTCAACCTGCGCTTCTCCCTGTTCGATGACGAACGCTATGCCGAAGCCCAGCACGACGCGGATAACCCGTTCGAAACGGAACAGCTGGTGATTTGTTCCCTGGATTTCGTGCGCCGCAGCAAGCAGCGTCTTGAGCACCTGTGCGATGCAGAGTGGGACATTATGGTCGTTGACGAAGCGCACCATCTGGTCTGGAGCGAAGACGCGCCGAGCCGCGAATATATGGCTATCGAGCAGCTTGCCGAGCGCGTGCCTGGCGTCCTGCTGCTGACCGCAACGCCGGAGCAGCTTGGGCTGGAAAGCCACTTCGCCCGTCTGCGCCTGCTCGATCCAAACCGTTTCCACGACTTTGCGCAGTTCGTGGAAGAACAGAATAACTACCGTCCGGTCGCGGATGCCGTCGCCATGCTGCTGGCGGGCAAGCGTCTCTCTAATGACGAACTCAATACCCTGAGCGATCTGATTGGCGAGCAGGACATCGAGCCGCTTTTGCAGGCTGCCAACAGTGAAGGCGAAAACGCGGAATCGGCGCGCAAAGAGCTGATCGACATGCTGATGGACCGCCACGGCACCAGCCGCGTGCTGTTCCGTAACACCCGTAACGGCGTGAAAGGGTTCCCGAAACGCGAGCTTCACACCATCAAGCTGCCTCTGCCAACGCAGTACCAGACGGCGATTAAAGTCTCCGGCATTATGGGCGCGCGCAAAACTCAGGAAGAGCGCGCTCGCGACATGCTCTACCCGGAACAAATCTACCAGGAATTTGAAGGTGATACCGGCACCTGGTGGAACTTCGATCCGCGCGTGGAGTGGCTGATGGGCTACCTGACCGCGCACCGGTCCCAGAAGGTGCTGGTGATCTGCGCCAAAGCGGCTACCGCGCTGCAGCTTGAGCAGGTCCTGCGCGAGCGCGAGGGCATTCGTGCCGCCGTGTTCCACGAAGGCATGTCCATCGTTGAGCGCGACCGCGCCGCGGCGTGGTTCGGTGAAGAGGACAGCGGCGCGCAGGTTCTGCTGTGTTCTGAGATCGGTTCTGAAGGCCGTAACTTCCAGTTCGCCAGCAACCTGGTGATGTTCGATCTGCCGTTCAACCCGGACCTGCTGGAACAGCGTATCGGCCGCCTGGATCGTATTGGCCAGGCGCATGATATTCAGATCCACGTGCCTTATCTGGAAAAAACCGCCCAGTCCGTGCTGGTACGCTGGTTCCACGAAGGCCTGGACGCGTTTGAGCATACCTGCCCGACGGGCCGCACGATTTACGATCGGGTACATGGCGATCTGATCGGCTACCTCGCCGCGCCGGAAAACACAGAAGGGTTTGATGAGCTGATTAAATCCTGCCGTGAGAAGCACGACGCGCTGAAAGCGCAGCTGGAACAGGGCCGCGATCGCCTGCTGGAGATCCACTCCAACGGCGGTGAAAAAGCGCAGGCGCTTGCCGAGAGCATTGAAGAACAGGATGATGACACCAGTCTGATCAGCTTCTCCATGAACCTGTTCGACATCGTGGGCATTAACCAGGACGACCGCGGCGAGAACCTGATTGTTCTTACCCCGTCCGATCACATGCTGGTTCCGGATTTCCCGGGCCTGCCGGAAGATGGCTGCACCATTACCTTCGAGCGTGACGTGGCGCTGTCCCGCGAAGACGCTCAGTTCATCACCTGGGAACACCCGCTGATCCGCAACGGCCTGGATCTGATTCTGTCCGGCGATACCGGCAGCAGCACTATTTCCCTGTTGAAAAATAAGGCGCTGCCTGTGGGTACCCTGCTGGTGGAGCTGATTTACGTTGTGGAAGCGAAAGCGCCGAAACAGCTGCAGCTCACCCGTTTCCTGCCGCCGACCCCCGTCCGCCTGCTGCTGGACAAAAACGGCACCAACCTGGCGGGACAGGTTGAATTCGAGAGCTTCAACCGACAGCTGAGCGCGGTGAACCGCCATACGGGCAGTAAACTGGTCAACGCGGTACAACAGGATGTACACGCCATTCTGCAATTGGGCGAAACCCAGATTGAAAAATCAGCCAGAGCGCTGATTGATGCCGCGCGCAATGAAGCCGACGAGAAACTGTCTGCGGAACTGTCGCGTCTGGAAGCCTTAAAAGCAGTCAACCCTAACATCCGTGACGACGAGCTGGCGGCGATTGAAAGCAACCGTCAGCAGGTGCTGGAAAGCCTGAATCAGGCAAGCTGGCGTCTGGATGCCCTGCGCCTTATCGTTGTGACGCATCAGTAAACGGAGCGCAAGATGGTGATGGAGCCTTACAATCCGCCGCAGGATCCCTGGCTGGTCATTCTGTATCAGGATGAGCATATTATGGTGGTCAACAAGCCAAGCGGCCTGTTGTCCGTGCCGGGGCGCCTGGATGAGCACAAAGACAGCGTGATGACGCGTATTCAGCGTGATTATCCGCAGGCGGAGTCCGTCCATCGCCTGGACATGGCCACCAGCGGCGTGATTGTGGTGGCGCTGAATAAAGAAGCGGAACGCGAGCTGAAACGCCAGTTCCGCGAGCGCGAACCGAAAAAGCAGTACGTCGCGCGCGTCTGGGGCCATCCGGCAAGCGAAGAGGGTCTGGTCGATTTACCGCTGATCTGCGACTGGCCGAACCGGCCAAAGCAGAAGGTGTGCTATGAAACCGGCAAGGCGGCGCAAACCGAGTATGAAGTGCTGGAGTACGCGCCGGATAACACCGCGCGCGTCCTGCTTAAGCCGATTACCGGGCGCTCTCACCAGCTGCGCGTACATATGCTCGCCCTGGGCCATCCGATTCTGGGCGACCGGTTTTACGCCCCGCCTGAAGCGCTGGCGTTAGCGCCCCGTCTGCAGCTTCATGCGCAGACGCTCACTATCACCCATCCGGCCTTCGGTAACACGATGACGTTTAAGGCCCCGGTGGACTTCTAAAAAAAAGCCCGACACCGTCGGGCTTTTTTTTTATTTGAAACCTTTCTTCTCTTTAATGAGCTCGTAGGCCTTTTGAATCTCCTGCGCCTTTTGCTTCGCCATCTCCATCATTTCCGGCGGTAAGCCTTTCGCGACCAGTTTATCCGGGTGATGCTCGCTCATCAGCTTGCGGTAGGCACGTTTGATGGTGGTGACATCATCCGATGGCTTCACGCCAAGCACGTTGCAGGCATCCTCCAGCGTTGGGCCACGCTGCGCCTGCTGCCAGGTGCCGCCAGACGACTGCTGATGATAGCCGCCGCCAAACTGCGCGCCGCCCTGCATCATGCGCAGAAACTGATCGAACTGCATGCGGGAGATGCCCAGCTCTTCCGCAATGACGTACAGCACGTCGCGCTCATTAGGGTGCAGCGAACCGTCGGCGAAGGCCGCCTGGATCTGGATTTCCAGAAACATCCGAATTAAATCAAAACGCCCGAAGCAGATGCTGCGGAACTGACGCATTTTTTCGCGAAGCGGATAGTTATCCGATTTACCGATGCGAAACGCATTTTGTGCCGCCAGACGGGAGTCACCGTGCAGGTTCATGCGATCCATAAAGACGCTGGCAATCTGAATATCGGCTTCGGTTACACGCCCTTTGGATTTGGTTAAGTGCCCCATGACCTCAAAGGTGGTGGAGAAAAAGAGGGACTGACGCTCACGCTGATTGGCAAACCAGGCCATTTTGCGGCTGCGCGCCTTATCAAACATATGGCCGATAATAAGCCCAAGTACAATCCCCCAGAACCCGGCACCCATGATGATGGCGAACGCAACGCCGATTATTTTACCCCAATACTGCATATACTCCCCGGATAGTCATATTCCTGGCCGACGCAACGTCATCATCACTGTGTTCAAGTCACGGTCAATTGAAGGACATCGCCTATAATTTGCTTTATCATACTCGTCATTCGATAGCGAGCCTAACACTCTGGCACGCAAACGGGCAGGATTAACGCTGGTACTGCGCAGATGAGTAAGATAGTCTCTGAGCGTTTGTAAGCCGTAGCCACTGATGACGGAACAATAAAATACAACGTATGAAAAAACGTATCCCCACCCTCCTGGCCACAATGATTGGCACCGCCCTGTACAGTCAACAGGGGCTGGCGGCCGATCTCGCCTCGCAGTGTATGCTTGGCGTCCCAAGTTATAATCGCCCACTGGTGAAAGGCGATACTAATAGCTTGCCGGTAACCATTACTGCAGACAGTTCAAAAGGTACCTATCCTGACAATGCCACGTTTACGGGCAATGTGGATATTAACCAGGGCAATAGCCGCCTGCAGGCAGATGAAGTGCAGTTGCACCAAAAGCAGCCGGAAGGTGCGGCCGAGCCGGTACGAACGGTGGATGCGCTGGGTAATGTGCACTATGACGACAATCAGGTCATCCTGAAAGGTCCGAAAGCCTGGTCAAACCTGAACACCAAAGATACTAACGTCTGGAAAGGTGATTACCAGATGGTGGGTCGCCAGGGACGCGGTGACGCAGACCTGATGAAACAGCGCGGTGAAAACCGCTATACGATCCTGGAAAACGGCTCCTTCACCTCCTGTCTGCCAGGCTCAAATACCTGGAGCGTAGTTGGCAGCGAAGTGATCCATGACCGTGAAGAGCAGGTCGCGGAGATCTGGAATGCCCGCTTCAAGCTCGGTCCGGTGCCCGTGTTCTACAGCCCTTACCTGCAGCTTCCGGTAGGTGACAAACGCCGCTCCGGCTTCCTGATCCCGAATGCCAAATACAGCACCTCGAACTACTTCGAGTTCTACCTGCCGTATTACTGGAACATCGCGCCCAATATGGACGCCACGATCACGCCGCACTATATCCACAAGCGCGGCAACGTCATGTGGGAGAACGAGTTCCGCTATCTGACTCAGGCTGGTGCAGGTCTGATGGAGCTGGATTACCTGCCGTCGGATAAAGTCTTCCAGGACGAGCATCCAACCGAAGGGGACAAACACCGTTGGTTGTATTACTGGCGCCATGCGGGTGTTATGGATCAGGTCTGGCGTTTTAACGTCGACTACACCAAGGTCAGCGATCCTTACTACTTCAATGACTTTGACTCCAAGTACGGTTCAAGTACCGATGGCTATGCGACGCAGAAATTCAGCGTTGGCTATGCGATTCAAAACTTTAACGCCACGGTGTCGACTAAACAGTTCCAGGTCTTTAGCAGTCAGACAGCTAGTACGTATGGTGCGGAGCCGCAGCTTGACGTGAACTGGTATCAGAACGATGTAGGGCCGTTTGACACCCGCGTTTACGCGCAGGCGGTACATTTCGTTAATACCAACTCGGATATGCCGGAAGCCACGCGTCTTCACCTGGAGCCGACCATCAACCTGCCGTGGTCTAACGACTGGGCAAGCCTGAATACCGAAGCCAAGCTGATGGCGACACACTATCAGCAGAAAAATGTGGATGATTACAACGCCACTAACAACACCGATCTTCAGGAATCGGTTAACCGTACCCTTCCGCAATTTAAAATGGACGGTAAGCTGATCTTTGAACGCGATATGGGGTTACTGGCCGATGGCTATACGCAAACGCTGGAACCGCGGATGCAGTATCTCTACGTTCCGTATCGCGACCAGAGCAACATCCAGAACTACGACTCGTCCTTCCTGCAGTCTGACTATAGCGGCCTGTTCCGTGACCGTGCCTACGGTGGTCTTGACCGTATTGCCTCCGCTAACCAGTTAACGACCGGTGTCACAACGCGCGTATATGATGACGCTGCCGTTGAACGTTTTAACGTTTCTGTTGGTCAAATCTACTATTTCACCGAGTCTCGTACCGGTGATGACAACATTAACTGGGAGAAAGACAACAAGACTGGTTCACTAGTGTGGGCGGGCGACACATATTGGCGTATGACGGATCGCTGGGGTTTACGCGGGGGGCTGCAGTACGATACGCGTCTCGACAATGTCGCGACCAGCAGTACTGCCATTGAGTACCGTCGTGACGAAGACCGCATGGTGCAGTTGACGTACCGTTATGCCAGCCCGGAATATATCCAGGCAACATTGCCAAACTATGCGACCAGAGAACAGTATAAAGACGGTATTTCGCAGGTGGGTGGCGCAGCAAGCTGGCCTATCGCCGACCGCTGGTCAATCGTAGGCGCTTACTACTTTGACACGAATACCCATAAGCCTGCCGACCAGATGGTCGGTTTGCAATATAACTCCTGCTGTTACGCGCTGCGCGTCGGTTACGAACGTAAGCTTAACGGCTGGGATACTGACAACAATCAGAGCAAATACGATAACGTGATTGGCTTTAATGTCGAACTGCGCGGCCTGAGTTCCAACTACGGCCTGGGCACGCAGCAGATGCTGCGCTCGAACATTCTGCCGTACCGCACTTCCTTGTAATGAGCTTGATTTGCAACGTAATCCGCTTTGCGGTTAATTGAAATGGAAAAAGTATGAAGAACTGGAAAACGCTGCTGCTCGGTGTCGCTATGGTTGCGAATACCAGCTTCGCGGCCCCCCAGGTTGTTGATAAAGTCGCTGCTGTGGTTAACAACGGCGTCGTGCTCGAAAGTGACGTTGACGGTCTGATGAAATCGGTGAAGCTCAATTCGGGCGAAGCAGGTCAGCAGCTTCCGGATGACGCCACGCTGCGCCACCAGATCCTGGAGCGTCTGATCATGGATCAGATCGTTCTCCAGATGGGGCAGAAAATGGGCGTGAAGGTCACTGACGAGCAGCTCGATCAGGCGATCGCTAACATCGCGAAGCAGAACAATATGTCTTTAGACCAGATGCGCAGCCGTCTGGCCTATGACGGCATCAGCTACGCCACCTACCGTAACCAGATCCGTAAAGAGATGCTGATTTCGGAAGTACGTAACAACGAAGTGCGCCGTCGCGTCACCATCCTGCCTCAGGAAGTAGACGCGCTGGCAAAACAGGTGGGTAACCAGAACGATGCCAGCACTGAGCTGAACCTGAGCCACATTCTGATCCCACTGCCAGAGAACCCAACCTCCGATCAGGCTGCGGAAGCCGAAAGCCAGGCGCGCTCTATTGTCGAACAGGCGCGTAATGGCGGCGACTTTGGCAAGCTGGCTATCACCTATTCCGCGGACCAACAGGCGCTGAAAGGCGGCCAGATGGGCTGGGGACGTATTCAGGAGCTGCCATCCATCTTCGCCCAGGCACTGAGCACGGCGAAGAAAGGTGATATCGTCGGTCCGATCCGTTCAGGCGTGGGCTTCCACATTCTGAAAGTGAACGATCTGCGCGGTCAGAGCCAAAGTATTTCCGTCACCGAAGTTCACGCTCGCCACATCCTTCTGAAACCGTCACCGATCATGACGGACGCTCAGGCGCGTGCGAAGCTGGAACAGATTGCTGCTGACATTAAGAGCGGTAAAACCTCGTTCGCAAATGCAGCAAAAGAGTTCTCGCAGGATCCAGGTTCTGCTAACCAGGGCGGCGATCTGGGCTGGGCAGCAGCGGATATTTACGATCCAGCGTTCCGCGATGCGTTAATGAAGATGAACAAAGGCCAGATCAGTGCGCCGGTACACTCTTCGTTTGGCTGGCATCTGATCGAGCTGATGGACACCCGTAACGTTGATAAAACGGATGCGGCGCAGAAAGACAGAGCCTACCGTATGCTGTTTAACCGTAAGTTCTCTGAAGAAGCGGCAACCTGGATGCAGGAACAACGCGCCAGCGCTTACGTGAAAGTTCTGAGCAACTAATGAAACAGCATCGTGTTGTTATCACTCCCGGCGAACCCGCCGGGATTGGGCCTGACCTCGTTGTCCAGCTCGCCCAGCGCAGCTGGCCGGTAGAACTGGTCGTCTGCGCTGATGCAACACTGTTACAAGACCGGGCAACGCTGCTCGGTCTGCCTTTAACGCTCATCCCTTACGTTGAAGGCCAACAGCCTGCACCGCAACAAGCCGGTACGCTCACGCTTCTCTCTGTTCCCCTTCGTACGCCTGTCATCCCGGGCCAGCTCAGCACGGAAAACGGTCATTATGTTGTTGAAACCCTTGCGCGCGCCTGCGACGGTTGTCTGAAGGGTGAATTTGCCGCTCTGATTACCGGCCCCGTCCACAAGGGTGTGATCAACGAAGCGGGTATTCCGTTTACCGGACATACGGAGTTCTTTGAAGAGCGCTCGCACAGCCCGAAAGTAGTGATGATGCTGGCGACCGAGGAGATGCGCGTTGCCCTCGTGACAACCCATCTGCCTGTTAAGGCCATTCCGGATGCCATTACCCCGGAACTGCTGCGGGAGATCATCGGGATCCTGCATCATGACCTGCAAACTAAATTCGGCATCAAGCAGCCGCACGTTCTGGTTTGCGGCCTGAATCCGCACGCCGGTGAAGGCGGGCATATGGGCACCGAAGAGATCGACACCATTATTCCGGTGCTTGAAGAAATGCGTGCAAAAGGGATGCACTTAAGCGGGCCGCTGCCTGCTGATACCCTTTTCCAGCCGAAATACCTGGATAATGCAGATGCGGTGCTCGCGATGTACCACGATCAGGGCCTGCCCGTGCTAAAATACCAGGGCTTTGGCCGCGGCGTGAATATCACCCTCGGTTTACCCTTTATTCGAACGTCCGTTGACCACGGTACTGCGCTGGATCTGGCAGGCCAGGGGAAAGCGGATGTCGGCAGTTTTATTACGGCGCTTAATCTCGCCATCAAAATGATTGTTAATACTCAATGACTAATCGAGTCCATCAGGGCCACTTAGCCCGTAAACGTTTCGGGCAAAACTTCCTTAACGATCAGTTCGTGATCGAAAGCATTGTCTCGGCCATTAACCCGCAAAAAGGTCAGGCGATGGTTGAAATCGGCCCGGGCCTTGCCGCACTGACCGAGCCGGTCGGCGAACGCCTCGACGAACTGACCGTCATCGAGCTGGACCGCGATCTGGCCGCACGCCTGCAAACGCACCCGTTCCTCGGGCCGAAGCTGACCATTTATCAGCAGGATGCCATGACCATGAACTTTGGCGAGCTGTCGGAAAAAATGGGCCAGCCGCTGCGCGTGTTCGGTAACTTGCCGTACAACATTTCCACCCCGCTGATGTTCCACCTGTTTAGCTATACTGATGCCATTGCCGACATGCACTTCATGTTGCAAAAAGAGGTTGTTAACCGTCTGGTTGCAGGCCCGAACAGTAAAGCGTATGGTCGTTTAAGCGTGATGGCGCAATATTACTGCAACGTGATCCCGGTGCTCGAAGTCCCGCCATCCGCCTTTACGCCGCCACCGAAAGTGGATTCCGCGGTTGTACGCCTGGTGCCGCACAAAACGAAACCGTACCCGGTTAAAGATCTGCGTGTACTGAGCCGCGTCACCACGGAAGCCTTTAACCAGCGCCGGAAAACGATTCGTAACAGCCTGAGCAATTCGTTCACCGTTGAGGTGTTAGCCGAGCTGGGAATCGACCCGGCAATGCGTGCGGAGAACATTTCCGTAGAGCAGTACTGCAAGCTGGCTAATTACATCAGCGAAAATGCGCCGCCGAAGGAGAGTTAAGCCATGATTGATTCGCCCCGCGTATGTGTCCATGTACAAAGCGTCTATGTTGAATCGCAATCCTCACCGGATGAAGAACGTTTTGTCTTTGCTTACACCGTGACCATTCGCAACCTGGGGCGGATGCCTGTGCAGCTGCGCGGGCGCTACTGGCTGATCACCAACGGCAATGGCCGTGAAATCGAAGTTCAGGGGGAAGGTGTGGTTGGCGAACAGCCCCACATTGCCCCTGGCGAAGAGTACCAGTACACCAGCGGTGCGGTGATTGAAACGCCGATGGGTACCATGCAAGGCCATTATGAAATGGTCGACGTCGATGGCAATAGTTTCCGCGTTGCCATTCCTGTGTTCCGTCTCGCCGTTACAACACTCATTCATTAATCTAATGTCTACATATCTGATTGGCGACGTTCACGGTTGCTACGATGAACTGATCGCATTATTAAAGCAGGTCGACTTTACCCCGGGACAGGACACGCTCTGGCTGACGGGCGATTTAGTCGCGCGTGGCCCCGGCTCCCTTGAAGTATTACGTTTCGTCAAATCGCTGGGCGACAGCGTCCGCATGGTCCTGGGCAATCACGATCTGCATCTGCTGGCGGTTTTCGCCGGGATCAGCCGCAACAAGCCTAAAGATCGCCTCACCCCACTGCTGGAAGCGCCGGACGCGGACGAGCTGATCAACTGGCTGCGCCGTCAGCCACTGCTGCAGATCGACGAAGAAAAAAAGCTGGTCATGACGCATGCCGGGATCACCCCACAGTGGGATCTTGAGACGGCGAAAACCTGCGCGCGTGACGTTGAGGCGGTGCTGGCGAGCGACTCGTATCCTTTCTTCCTCGATGCCATGTACGGCGATATGCCAAACCACTGGAGCGAGGATCTCAGCGGTTTAGCCCGCCTGCGCTTTATCACCAACGCCTTCACCCGCATGCGTTTCTGCTTCCCGAACGGACAGCTGGACATGTATTCCAAAGAGACACCGGAAAGCGCGCCCGCTCCGCTTAAGCCGTGGTTTGCCATTCCGGGACCGGTGACAAGTGAGTACAGCGTGGTATTTGGTCACTGGGCTGCACTGGAAGGAAAAGGAACGCCGGAAGGGATCTACGGTCTGGATACCGGATGCTGCTGGGGCGGAGAGTTAACCTGCTTACGCTGGGAAGATAAAGCTTACTTTGTTCAGCCGTCCAACCGACAGCTTAACTCAGGAGAAGGCGAGGCCGTTGCCTCCTGATGCATGATTCCCTCTCCTCGCAGGGAGAGGGAGTAATCACTTAACGACGTTCCAGAATCTCAAAGCAGTAGCTGTGGGAATTCTGTGCATCCGCGTCGTGGAATTCGCTGAAAACCGATTCCCACTCGTCCGGATCGTAGTCCGGGAAATGGGTATCGCCTTCCACTTCTGCATCAATGTGGGTCAGATACAGCTTCTGCGCTTTCGGCAGGAACTGCTCATACACACGCCCACCGCCGATCACCATGATCTCTTCGGCATTGCCGCACGCGGCAATCGCCTCGTCGACTGATTTTACCCATTCGACGCGCTCGTCAGTGCCTGGCTGGCTACTGATAACGATATTTTTACGGCCCGGCAATGGACGACCAATCGACTCCCAGGTCAGGCGGCCCATCACTACCGGCTTGTTTAACGTAGTACGTTTAAACCATGCGAGATCGGCAGGCAGGTTCCACGGCATGGCATTTTCCATACCGATAACGCGGTCCACCGCCAGCGCTGCAATCAGACTGATCATTGAAAATTTCCCGGATGCAAAAAATTGCCGCCACTATACGGAAAGCTTAATCTTTCGTCGACTGGCGGCAGGGTAAAGATAAAGAAATTTTTTATTATTGCTGGCAACTCCACTTCACGCGGAAGGTTTACTCTCGGGCTCGTCAGCCGGATCGCCGGTATGCTTGCCCTCCTCCGTGCCTTGCCAGCCATGGCGCTGGATCAGCGACAGGTGATTACGATCCTCGTTAATGATTTCCGTCAGCATCGCGCTGGTGCGTTTGAACACCGCCGCGCGCTCCGTGGCCGAACTGCCGGCCATCGCCGCCATCTCTTCCACCATCTCGGTATTAAAGCGGCGGAACAGATCCGCACGCTCGCGCGCTTCATACGCGCCGAGCCCCAGACTTTCCAGCGCCGTACGGCCAGACTTTAGCGCACCTTCGAACGTTTCACGCTCCGGTGCGTCTACACCCGCCTGCCGCAGCCGGATATAGTGATCCACATCGCGCGCGCGGGAGATAATGGTCAGCGACGGGAAATGCTCTTTCACCAGTTCCACCATCTGCATGCTGGTCTCTGGATCGTCAATGGCGTTAATCAGCACCTCGGCTTTTGCCGCCCCGGCGGATTCCAGCAGATCGACGCGGGTCGCATCACCGTAAAACACCTTCATATCAAATTTACGCAGGGTATCGACATGGTCAGGATCGTGATCGAGGATGACCATTTTCACCCCGCTCGACAGCAGTAAACGACCCACGATCTGCCCGTAGCGGCCAAAGCCGGCGATGATGACGCGCGGCTGCTCCTCGTCGATTTCATCGGCTTCGCGCTCCTGCTCGCTGCCCGATTTTTCCAGACGCGTCAGCACCACCAGCAGAACAGGCGTCGCCGCCATCGACAGTGCGACCGCCAGCGTCAGCGCTTTCGCCCACTCCGGATCGAGCACGTTTGCCATCTGCGCTGCGCCAAAGACCACGAACGCAAATTCGCTCCCCTGCCCCAGCAGCACTGCAAACCAGCGGCGCTGCCGGGTCGGCACGTTCAGTGGACGCGCAATCAGCCACAGCATCACCATTTTAATAACCAGGAAGCCCACCAGCAGGATGACGATCCGCAGCGGGTGCGTCACCAGCGTGCCGAAGTCGACGGACATCCCGACGCCGATGAAAAACAGCCCCAGCAGCAGCCCTTTGAACGGCTCGATATCGCTTTCCAGCGCGTGACGATATTCAGAGCTCGCCAGCAGAACGCCTGCAAGGAATGCCCCCATCGCCATCGACAGCCCGGCCTCTTCCAGCAGCAGACCAAAGCCAAACACCAGGAACAGCGCCACGGCGCTGAATACCTCGCGCAGGCCTGAGCGGGCAACAAACCGCAGCAGCGGACGGGTAACGTAGCGTCCAAGCAAAACCACCAGCACCAGCGCGCCCGCCACCTTCAGTGCGGACAGCGCGAAAGCGCCCAGCGTAGTCGAGGAACCGCTTGCCGCCAGCAGCGGGATCATCGCCACCAGCGGGATAGCGGCAATATCCTGGAACAGCAGCACGGAGAACGCGCTGCGGCCCATCTGGGAGACCGTCAGGTTACGCTCGTTCATGGCCTGCATGGCAATGGCCGTTGAGGAGAGCGCCAGCGTCATGCCGATGAGCTCTGCCACTTTCCAGTCCATTCCCAGCAGGATACAGAACCCGCCCAACAGCAGGCCGCAGGCCACCATTTGCAACGCGCCACCGCCAAATACCGAGGCGCGAAGCTTCCACAAGCGCTGCGGATCGAGTTCCAGACCAATCACAAAGAGCATCAGCACAACGCCAATTTCAGCGAAATGCAGAATCGCCTCTGCATCCGTGACCAGACGAAGCCCCCACGGCCCAATGACGCAGCCGGCAATCAGATAGCCGAGAACGGAGCCCAGCCCCAGGCGTACCGCCACGGGCACAATCAGCGCCGCCGCGCCGAGGTAAATCAGCGCCTGTATCAGCGTATGGCTATCCATGATGCGTCTCCTGCCACTCGAGTAAGCGTTGTTTATAATGGCGAGCCTGCGCCTGCAGCGTTTCATCGTCGCAGACAAACGTGCAGTGCATGGCAAAAGGCGGGAGCCAGTTCAGACCACAATAGAGCGCGGTTGCCTGCAGCGGCTGCGCCAGGACGTCAAACCCCGGGAAGGACCCAATATCAAAGTGGCTTTCCCCTCCGCCGGTAGTGACCGCCCACATCAGGCTTTTTCCTTTTAGCGCATTGCCGTTGTGGCCGTAAGCCCAACCGTGGGAGAAGACTTTATCAATCCACAGCTTCAGGAGCGGAGGCGTGCTGTACCACTGCATGGGATGCTGCCAGATAATCAGATCGGCGCGGGAAAGTGCCTCCTGTTCGGCGGCGATATCGATATTAAAATCGGGATAGAGTTGATAGAGGGAACGTATCTCTACGTTATCAAGCGTCCTTACCTGCTCAAGCATCCGCTTATTCGCATGCGAGTGCTGCGGATAAGGATGGGCGTAAATTATCAGAATCATGAATGGGCCTGTCATCTTCTATTCTTGTAGCAGTGAGTGTAGACAGTTACCTTCACGACTGAAAGAGGTTAACGAGTGCTTTAAGGCAAAACGCAATTTTTGGCAATCGACGCCGTTATGCCATCGTAACTGACGTGAAAGTAAGAGAATGACGAGCGTGATAAATTCACCCCGTAAAAAACAAACAATCATTCATATAATTGACGGATGTTTTTAGATTGCCTTAAGTCATTTTTTAATAAATCAACCTGTACATAACCTATTGAAAAATTAATAATTTTATGCTTTGTTTTTTGAGCTCATTCTCTAACGCGGTCAATGTATGAATTCACCCTCGTTACCTGATGTTCCTTCTCACTCAAATGGATGTGTACATGAGCAACAAATTATTCACATTAAATAATACCACCAAAATTCTGGGAAATATTTTTCCTGCTTTGTTGATATGCACCCCAGCAGTTGCATTTTCTGCAACTATCGACCAATCAACGTCTGCACCTCAAGATTTTTCAGTTGATGCTGAATATATTATTAATAAAGACGTCACGATTTCCTCCGCCAGTAATGAAGCGGCCGTGTCTGTCTCAGGTTTTACTGTCACCAATACCACTAATAAGGGGAATATTTCCGGAACGGGAATTGGCCTGGATATTAACACGGGTGCACAACGTGTTGTTATTAGCAATGCCAGTGGCGCGACCATTTCTTCCACGACAACGAATGCAGTGAACATTCAGTCATTGCTCGGTGACTTTAATAATAGCGGAAGCATTATTGGTGCCGAAAATGGCATTTTTGTCAGTGAAAATTCCTCTGCAATAAATATTACCAATACAAGTACTGGAGTAATCAAAGGTAAAACAGGCCTGAATGCTCAGACTGGAATTGGCATTAATAACAGTGGCACCATTATTGGAACGAATGGTGACGCCAGTATGTTTAGCGACGGAAATACCAAGATATTAAACAGTGGTACCATGCAGGGAACCCAGTATGGCATTCATGTAAGAGATTCTGCAAAAGTTGACATCACGAGTAGTGGAACTATTCGTGGTGATTCAGCAGCCATTATATTTGCGAGCGATAAAAATAACACTCTGGTTCTTAATACTGGCTCCGTCCTGATAGGTGACGTTATTTCCACAAATTCAACAGGAAATACCCTGACCCTCATCGGCTCCGGTACAGAAGACAGTAACTTCGTTGGGCTGAATGAAGGCGAGGGTTTTGCCGGTGTCAAAATGAATGGTGAGAACTGGACGCTTACGGGCGATCTCGACATTATCGGCACCGATAATTCTCTGCAAGTAAATAGCGGAGATTTAACGTTAGCGGGAAGCGTCTCTAATAACGGTAACACTCTGGTTGCAAACGACAGCACCTTACGATTAGGCGATGGTAAAAACACCGCCAGTCTTAGTGGTGGTCTGGAAAACAACGGTACCGTGATTTTCAATCAAGGCAGCGATTTCCTTTTCGCCACCAACATGACCGGTAGCGGTGACGTTGAAAAAGTGGATTCTAACACGCTGACGCTGACGGGTAACAACAGCTACAGTGGAAATACGGTGCTGCACAGCGGTACTACACTGGTCGCCACCGGAGCAACGCTCGGCGTCAAAGGCAGTAACGCCACCGTCACCGTGGAAAACGGTGCAACCTTTGCCACCGCAGGCGAAGTCAACAACAACGTCTCCATTCTTACCGGCGGTACGCTGGCGGCGTGGAATGCGATTCAGGGTAACTCAACGCTGAGCGGTGCCGGAGTTGATACGGTGAACGGCAACGTGACTAACGGCGGCACGCTGCTGCTCAGTGCGGTCGACCATAGCGTTGGCAATAATTTCACAATTAACGGCGATTACACCGGCTCTGACGGTAGCCAGATTGTGATGAACAGCAGTCTGGGCGAAGATAATGCGCCAACCGACCACCTCACCATTACCGGCAGCAGCTTCGGTCAGTCCGGGGTAAGCATTACCAATATTGGCGGCGCAGGTGCGCAAACCGTTAACGGCATGGAAATTATAAGCGTAGGCGGCAGTTCCGAAGCTCAACTGACGCTGGCAGCACCGGTTGTTGCCGGCGCTTATGAATACAATCTTTATCAGCACGCCGACGGCAACTGGTACCTGGAATCAAAGGCAACACCTTCTGATGAGCCTTCTGACGACGGCGATAACACCGGTGACGGTGGTAATACTGACGGCGGCGGTAACACTGACGGCGGCAGCAACACCGATGGTGGCAGCAATACCGACGGCGGCAGCAATACCGACGGCGGCAGCAACACCGACGGCGGCAGCAACACCGACGGCGGCAGCAACACCGACGGCGGCAGCAACACCGACGGCGACAGCAATACCGACGGCGGCAGCAATACCGACGGCGGCGGCAATACCGACGGCGGCAGCAACACTGCGCCGGAAGTGATGGCCCCTGAAGTCGGGGCTTACTTAGGCAACTACCTCGCCGCACAGAGTATGTTCCTGCATAAGCGCGACGATCGCGACCAGATCACCTTCCGCAATGAAGACGATTTGAACACCTGGATGTACGTTAAGGGCCGTTACCACGAGAACGATGCCGGTGACGACAAAGTCAGTTATGACACCACGACCACCGTTCTGCAAGTCGGCAGCGATTTCATGAGTAAGTCAATGGACACTGGCATCCTGCGTGCTGGTGGCATGTTCGGTGCAGGCCAGGCGAAGACTCACTCAGATGCGAGACATAACGTGCGTGACGCGCAAGGTAAGGTAGATGGCTTCAATGTTGGGCTCTACGCCACCTGGCAGGAAGATCAGAAATTACGTCTGGGCAGCTACATTGATACCTGGGCCGCCTATAGCTGGTACAACAACAAAGTGACCAGCAACCGTAACGATGAAGACTACAATAGCGAAGTTTTTGCCGCGTCTGTTGAAGTCGGCCACGCGTGGGTTATCCCATCTGAAAACGAACGAACCTGGAAGATCGAGCCGCAGGCGCAGGTGATCTACAGCTATCTCGATCAGGAAAGTCACACCGATCGCGACGGCGTACGCGTAACCACGCTGGATAATGACAGTGTCTTCGGTCGTTTGGGTGTTAAATCCAGCTACGTCCAGCCAAAAAACGTTAAGGCGTGGCAGCCATACGTTGCGGTGAACTGGTTGAAAGGTGCAGGTCAAAACGATTTGGCATTTAACGACGAGACCGTCAGCAACGATACGCCAGAAGATCGTGGTCAGTTGGAGTTGGGCGTTACCGGCAACCTGAACGAAATGACGACCATCTCCCTGCGCGCCAGCGGCGAGTGGGGTGAAAACAGCTACGCCGCTTACGGCGGTCATATTTTGTTAAACCACCGCTGGTAATCTGTCAGAATGAAGCAAAAAAGCAGTGGCATCCGCCACTGCTTTTTTTAGTTATCCAGCTCGCCCATAGATTTAACCTGGTCACGGTTAATCTGCTCGGTTTGACCGGTTTCAGCGTTTTTGTACGACACCAGGCCGGTATCGTCATCCACCTGCGGCTTGCCGTCGGTGACAATGGTTTTACCATCGGTGGTTTTTACGGCCTGATTAGACGAACAGCCCGCCACGGTGAACATTGCAGTGGCAGCCAGAACGGAAGCGATCAGTAATTTATTTTGCATGGTGTTTTCCCCTGCTCTCAGTTGAATTTCGTTATCGACCTAACCATTTTAGGCTAACTGACTGAATGCGGATGGAAAACCAGAAGGTTCTGAAGATGGGGAGAATGCCCGGCAACCGAACGTCACCGGGCATTTTTACTTACTTGCTAATCTGCGCGTGCATTTCCTGCACTGAAATCACCTTCTCGGTGGCATCCGCGTTCAGCGCCATGGCCGTAGCGAAACCGCCGTTCAGGGTGGTGTCGTAGTGCACCTTGTACTGCAGCGCGCTGCGGCGAATCAGCTTGGAGTCTTCAATCGCCTGGCGGCCTGCGGTGGTGTTGATGATGTAGGTATATTCGCCATTCTTGATGCGATCCTGAATGTGCGGACGACCTTCATGCACCTTGTTCACCAGACGCGGGTTGATACCGGCTTCACCCAGCACAATCGCCGTACCGTGGGTCGCATCCAGCTCGAAGCCCTGCTTCAGCAGCTTGGCGGCCAGGTCAACCACGCGCTCTTTGTCGCCTTCGCGAACGGAGAGCAGCGCACGGCCTGATTTTCTCATGGTGGAGCTACTGCCCAGCTGCGCCTTCGCGAAGGCTTCTGCGAAGGTGCGGCCCACGCCCATCACTTCCCCGGTGGAGCGCATTTCTGGCCCTAAAAGCGGGTCAACGCCCGGGAATTTGTTGAACGGCAGCACCACTTCTTTCACCGAGTAGTACGGTGGAATAATTTCTTTGGTCACGCCCTGCTGCGCCAGCGTCTGGCCCGCCATCACGCGTGCCGCCACTTTCGCCAGCGGAACACCGGTGGCTTTAGAGACGAACGGGACGGTACGCGCCGCGCGCGGGTTCACTTCAATCAGGTAGACTTCGTTGTCTTTCACCGCGAACTGAACGTTCATCAGACCGCGAACCTGCAGCTCGAAGGCCAGCTTCTGCACCTGCTGGCGCATCACGTCCTGAATTTCCTGGCTCAGGGTGTACGCTGGCAGAGAACAGGCCGAGTCGCCTGAGTGCACGCCCGCCTGCTCGATATGCTCCATGATGCCGCCAATCAGCACCATTTCGCCGTCGCAGATGGCGTCAACGTCCACTTCTACCGCGTCGTCGAGGAAGCGGTCGAGCAGCACTGGCGCATCGTTGGAGACGCTCACCGCCGTCTGGAAGTAGCGACGCAGGTCGGCTTCGTCATAAACGATTTCCATCGCGCGGCCGCCCAGCACGTAGGAAGGACGCACCACCAGCGGGTAACCAATCTCTTTAGCCTTCTCAACGGCCATCTCAATGGCGGTGACGGTGGCGTTCGCCGGCTGTTTCAGCTTCAGACGGTCAACCGCCTGCTGGAAACGCTCGCGGTCTTCCGCACGGTCAATCGCATCCGGGCTGGTACCGATAACCGGCACGCCTGCCGCTTCCAGCGCGCGCGCCAGCTTCAGCGGGGTCTGGCCGCCGTACTGCACGATAACGCCTTTTGGCTTCTCGATGCGCACGATTTCCAGCACGTCTTCCAGCGTCACCGGCTCGAAGTAGAGGCGGTCAGAGGTGTCGTAGTCGGTCGAGACCGTTTCCGGGTTACAGTTGACCATGATGGTCTCGTAACCGTCTTCGCGCAGCGCCAGCGAGGCGTGTACGCAGCAGTAGTCGAACTCGATGCCCTGGCCGATACGGTTTGGACCGCCGCCCAGCACCATAATCTTGTCGCGGTCGACGGACGGGTTAGCTTCGCACTCGTCTTCATAGGTGGAGTACATGTACGCGGTGTCGGTTGAAAATTCCGCCGCACAGGTGTCCACGCGCTTGTAAACCGGGTGCAGGTCATACTGGTCGCGCAGCTTGCGGATTTCCGCTTCGCGCACGCCCGCCAGCTTAGCCAGACGCGCATCGGCGAAGCCTTTACGCTTCAGCACGCGCAGGAAGTCAGCGTCCAGACCGGTGATACCCAGCTCAGCCACCTGTTCTTCCAGACGCACCAGTTCTTCAATCTGCACCAGGAACCAGCGGTCAATGTTGGTCAGGTTGAACACGCCGTCCACGGACAGGCCCGCACGGAAGGCATCGGCGATGTACCAGATGCGCTCAGCGCCCGCGTCTTTCAGCTCGCGGCGAATTTTGGTCAGCGCTTCCGGGTCGTCCAGGCTTACTTTCGGGTCAAAGCCGGTCGCACCGACTTCCAGGCCGCGCAGCGCTTTCTGCAGGGATTCCTGCTGCGTGCGGCCAATCGCCATCACTTCGCCGACGGATTTCATCTGGGTGGTCAGACGGTCGTTCGCACCGGCGAATTTCTCGAAGTTGAAGCGTGGAATTTTGGTCACAACGTAGTCGATGGACGGCTCGAAGGACGCCGGGGTGCGGCCACCGGTGATGTCGTTCATCAGTTCGTCGAGGGTGTAGCCTACCGCCAGCTTCGCCGCCACTTTGGCGATCGGGAAGCCGGTCGCTTTGGAAGCCAGCGCGGAGGAACGGGACACGCGCGGGTTCATTTCGATAACAATCAGACGGCCGGTTTTCGGGTTCACGGAGAACTGCACGTTTGAGCCGCCGGTTTCTACGCCGATTTCACGCAGTACCGCCATCGAGGCGTTACGCATGATTTGATACTCTTTGTCGGTCAGCGTTTGCGCTGGCGCAACGGTGATGGAGTCGCCGGTGTGGATCCCCATCGCATCGAAGTTTTCGATGGAGCAGACGATGATGCAGTTGTCGTTTTTATCACGCACCACTTCCATCTCGTACTCTTTCCAGCCAATCAGAGACTCATCAATCAGCAGCTCTTTGGTTGGGGAGAGATCCAGACCGCGTTCGCAAATCTCTTCGAACTCTTCGCGGTTGTAGGCGATACCGCCGCCGGTGCCGCCCATGGTGAAGGATGGACGGATGATGCACGGATAACCCACGTCAGCCGCGACGGCCAGCGCTTCTTCCATATTATGTGCGATGCCGGAACGCGCGGTGTCGAGGCCGATTTTCTTCATCGCCACGTCGAAGCGGCGACGGTCTTCTGCTTTATCAATCGCGTCGGCGGTTGCGCCAATCATGGTCACGCCGAACTCTTCCAGCACGCCCTGACGCTCCAGCTCCAGCGCACAGTTCAGCGCCGTCTGGCCGCCCATGGTCGGCAGTACCGCGTCCGGACGCTCTTTTTCGATGATTTTGCGTACCACTTCCCAGTGAATCGGCTCGATGTAGGTTGCATCAGCCATTTCCGGGTCGGTCATGATGGTTGCAGGGTTAGAGTTGACCAGGATAACGCGGTAACCCTCTTCGCGCAGGGCTTTACACGCCTGCGCACCGGAATAGTCAAATTCGCAGGCCTGGCCGATGACGATCGGGCCAGCGCCAAGAATCAGGATGCTTTTTATGTCTGTACGTTTTGGCATTGTCTTCTCGGCTCCTGATTATTTAGCGGTCTTACGGTATTGCTCGATAAGTTCGATGAAGTGATCGAACAGCGGCGCGGCATCGTGTGGGCCCGGGCTGGCTTCAGGGTGGCCCTGGAAGCTGAATGCTGGCTTATCGGTACGGTGGATACCCTGCAGGGTGCCATCGAACAGCGACTTATGTGTCACGCGCAGGTTAGCCGGCATGGAGGTCTCATCGACGGCGAAACCGTGGTTCTGCGCGGTGATCATCACCGTGTTGTTATCAATGTCTTTCACCGGGTGGTTACCACCGTGGTGGCCGAACTTCATCTTAACGGTGTTCGCACCGCTCGCCAGAGCCAGCAGCTGGTGGCCGAGGCAGATGCCGAATACCGGAATGTCTGTTTCCAGGAAGGACTTGATGGCAGCGATGGCGTAGTCACAAGGAGCCGGGTCGCCTGGGCCGTTAGAGAGGAAGATGCCGTCCGGGTTCATCTTCAGTACGTCTTCAGCAGAGGTCTGCGCTGGCACCACCGTCAGGCGGCAGCCGCGGTCAACCAGCATGCGCAGGATGTTGCGCTTGGCGCCGAAATCGTAAGCCACCACGTGGAACGGCAGCTCGCTCTCTTTTTTCGCTTCCGGCAGGTCGCCTTCCAGCGTCCAGCTACCCTGCGTCCAGCTGTAGGCTTCAGCGGTAGTCACTTCTTTCGCCAGGTCCATGCCGTTCAGGCCCGGGAAGGCTTTCGCTTTTTCCAGCGCCAGGGCCGCATCGAGGTTATCACCTGCGATGATGCAGCCGTTTTGTGCACCCTTCTCGCGCAGCAGACGCGTTAACTTACGGGTATCAATATCGGCAATCGCCACGATGTTATGGCGTTTCAGGTAGGAAGAGAGGTCTTCGGTGTTGCGGAAGTTGCTGGCAATCAGCGGCAGGTCGCGAATGACCAGGCCTTGCGCATGTACCTGAGAGGACTCTTCGTCAGCCGCATTGGTGCCGACATTGCCGATATGAGGATAAGTAAGAGTAACGATTTGGCGAGAATAGGAGGGATCAGTGAGGATTTCTTGATAACCGGTCATTGAAGTATTGAAAACGACTTCCCCAACCGCCGAACCCGTTGCCCCTATGGCCCGACCGATAAACTGGGTTCCGTCTTCCAGAACCAATAGCGCTGACTTAATCAAAACACCCTCCAGAGAATATTCACTCACTTTATTTGCATATTAATTCATAACCATGTCATGAATCAATGCAAATGTGTTGCCAGCGGATTTTTGGCAAACGGCGGCATTCTGGGGATTTGGTGGGTAAAAGTCAACTTAAAACGGATATTTTGTTTAGTCTTTTGCGAGCCTGGCGGCTGGAATGCGATTTAACGGGCAAAAAGATCAGGCAAATCATTCTGGAAAACGCTTGCGCGGTAAGTTTAACGGAAATTTCGTGCGCGGGGCAATAAAAAGTGGACCATATGGTCAAAATTTACAATTACGCAACGTAAAACAGAGAGAAGAGATATTGTTTTAAAGCTTTAACTTAATAACACCCACAAAGAAGACAAAATAAAAGGGCAATAAATTATTGCCCTATGCAATCAATATATTACGACTGCAATAACCACATCACGATGGGTAATAATGCTTACAAATTGTTGAGATCGAGTACATCTCGCATATCAAAAAGACCATTACGCTTGCCTTTCAACCACAACGCGGAGCGCACTGCGCCATTTGCAAATGTCATTCGGCTAGATGCCTTATGCGTGATCTCTACACGTTCGCCGATATCGGCGAACATCGCGGTATGTTCGCCGACGATATCGCCTGCTCGCACCGTTGCGAAACCAATGGATCCCGGAACGCGTTCGCCCGTATGACCTTCGCGAGAATAGACCGCGATGTCTTTTAAGTCTTTATCCATTGCATAAGCAATCGCTTCGCCCATTGCCAGCGCCGTGCCTGATGGCGCGTCGACTTTATAGCGGTGATGCGCTTCAACAATTTCAATGTCGGTATAGTCGCCCATCACTTTCGCCGCCTTTTCCAGCAGCTTCAGCATCACGTTAACGCCTACACTAAAGTTGGCAGCGAAGACGATCGCAATCTCGTTTGATGCCTCCTGAATGGCTTGTTTACCCGCCTCGTCAAAACCGGTGGTGCCAATCACCATCCCTTTACCGTTCTGACGGCAAAACGCCAGGTGATTCAATGTGCCTTCAGGGCGCGTAAAATCGATGAACACGTCAAAGTCATCTTTTACCGCCTCCAGGCTGCTCTGCACGGTTACGCCCGTGTGGCCTGCGCCCGCCAGCTCACCCGCATCGGTGCCAAGTAGTGATGAACCTGCACGTTCCAGCGCCGCGCCAAGTGCCACACCATCCATCTGTAGCGCCGCCTGAATCAGCTGACGGCCCATACGTCCACCCGCGCCCGCAATAGCGACACGGATCTGTGCATCATGCATAGTTATTCTCTTACGTTAAAATGATGTAAACCGTTTTCAGATTAACCAGCCTTGAGAAGCACTGCCAACTGAAAACACCGATAATTAGAATTTAACGTGAAACCGACTTAAATATCAGTAAAAGACATGATTTTGTCGTCACGATAAAGTAACGGGTAAAAAAAAGGCCAGCACAGGAGGTGCTGGCCTTTCATCAGAAAAGGGACTATTCGACTTCGCGGGCACCAATTCTCAGTTCTTTCGGGACTTCGAAAACGATGTTCTCTTCACGTCCTTCCAGCGGCACCGCTTCGCCACCGCCGAGCTCCTGCAGACGAGTAATGACATTCTGTACCAGTATATCCGGCGCGGAAGCCCCTGCCGTTACGCCCACGCAGGCCGCGTTTTTAACCCACGCTTCCTGAATATCCGATGCGTCATCAATCAGGAAAGCCGCTTTCCCCATCCGCTGTGCCAGTTCGGCCAGACGGTTGGAGTTAGACGAGTTTTTGGAGCCGACCACCAGCACCACATCCGCCTGTTCAGCAAGGGCACGCACCGCTTCCTGACGGTTAGTGGTTGCGTAGCAGATGTCATCCTTACGCGGACCGACGATTTTCGGGAAACGCTGACGCAGGGCGTCAATCACGTCCGAGGTATCGTCTACGGAGAGCGTGGTCTGGGTCATAAACGACAGACGGGCTTCATTTTTTACGTTCAGCGTTAACACATCTTCAGGCGACTCAACCAGATACATCCCCCCTTCCGGGTTGCTGTACTGGCCCATGGTGCCTTCGACTTCCGGATGACCGGCATGGCCAATCAGAATCGACTCTTCACCACGACGGCTGGCGCGCGCCACTTCCATATGCACTTTCGTGACTAATGGGCAGGTGGCATCGAACACGGTCAAATCGCGGCTTTTCGCTTCGTTCCGTACCGCCTGAGAGACGCCGTGCGCGGAGAAAATCAGGATCGCACCGTCCGGAACTTCGCTGATTTGTTCAATAAAGATGGCGCCGCGCTCGCGCAGGCTGTCGACCACGTAGCGGTTGTGCACCACTTCGTGACGCACATAAATCGGCGCGCCGTAAATTTCCAGCGCGTTTTCAACAATGCTGATAGCGCGGTCTACACCGGCGCAGAAGCCGCGCGGGTTAGCCAACAGGATCTGCATTTCAGGCCTCCAGTGCAGGATCGATTTCCAGCACTTCAACATCAAAATGAACGGTACGCCCGGCAAGCGGATGGTTGAAGTCAACGGTAATCGAGTCGCCGTTGATTTCGCGGATCACGCCAGGCATTTCGCTGCCGTCCATAGCGGTAAAGAGCATAATCGCCCCAATTTCCGGTTCACCCGCATCCATAAACTCACGGCGCGAGAAATACTGGATCAGGTCCGGGCTCGGGACACCAAACGCGGCATCCGGCTCCAGCGAAAAGGCTTTTTTCTCACCCTCTTTCAGACCCAGAAGCTGCTGTTCAAGGCCTTCAGACAGAGAGGTATCGCCAAGACGAAACAGGGCCGGCTTGCCGTTATTTCGGGTGGATTCAGCCGTTGAGCCATCATCCAGTTTCAGCGTGAAGTGAACGAGAACTGCGCTGTTGCTCTGTACGGATTTAGACATACACATTGCTCTTTAATGTTGTCTCGCCTGTGTGCCGGGTGGCGCTGCGCTTACCCGGCCTACAAGTGTCGGCATATTCGGTAGGCCGGGTAAGCTACGCGTCACCCGGCATTGATGCTTACGCCTGCTCTTTCGCGGCTGGTTTCGGCAGGAAGCCTTCCAGCACGATTAACGCCGCACCGATGCAAATTGCGCTATCGGCGAGGTTAAAGGTCGCGAAGTGCCAGTCGCCGACGTAGAAGTCGATCATATCGACCACAAAGCCGTGCCACAGGCGGTCAAACAGGTTGCCCAGCGCGCCGCCAATGATCAGCGCGTAGGCGATGTTATTCAGCTTTTGCGTCGCCTTCGAGCGGTACATCAGCACTGCCAGGATCACGCAGATACCGAGAGCGATACCCGCAAAGAACCAGCGCTGCCAGCCACCGCTGTCGGCCAGGAAACTGAACGCCGCGCCGTAGTTACGCGCGTAGTGCAGGTTAAGCGACGGGAACAGCGGGACCGTATCCCCCAGAGCAAAATTCTGGAGGATCAGGAACTTGCTGCCCAGATCGATAATCAGCACCACCACAACCAGCCACAGCCAGCGCAGTCCTGTTGAACAGAGAGTTTTACTCATCAGGCAAACTTACGTTTTTCGCCGTCACCGGCGACGTTGCTTACACAGCGTCCGCAGATGTCTGCGTGTTCCGCCACCTGACCGACATCGGTAGTGTAATGCCAGCAGCGCGGGCATTTCTCACCGTCGGCTTTGCTCAGCGCGACTTTCAGTCCTTTGAGCAGCTCGCTCTGCTGAGCATCAGCAGAAGCTTCGGCATAATCCGCAACTTTCGCGCCGGAGGTCAACAGGACAAATCGTAATTCATCGCCCAGCGCCGTCAGTTTAGCCGCCAGCTCCGGTTCCGCGTACAGCGTGACCGTTGCTTCCAGAGAACCACCGACTTTCTTGTCAGCACGCGCCTGCTCGATAACCTTGTTCACTTCGCCACGTACTTTCAGCAGCTCGTCCCAGAAGGCATCGTTCATCGCTTCAGTGCTGGAGAGATCGAACAGACCTTCGTACCATTCGCCGGTGAAGACATATTTCTCGCGGTCGCCCGGCAGATAGCCCCAGATTTCATCCGCGGTGAAGGACATGATCGGCGCCATCCAGCGAACCAGCGCTTCTGCGATGTGGAACAGCGCGGTCTGGCAGCTGCGACGCGCCACGCTGTCCGCTTTCGCGGTGTACTGGCGGTCTTTGATGATGTCGAGGTAGAACGAGCCCATCTCAATGGAGCAGAAGCGCATCAGGCGCTGCACCACTTCGTGGAAGTCGTAAGACTCATAGGCCTTCAGGATATCGTCCTGCGCCGCTTTCGCGCAGCCTACCGCCCAGCGGTCCAGCACGACCATCTCTTCCGGTTTCACCATGTCTTTTGCCGGATCAAACCCGTTCAGGTTCGCCAGCAGGAAGCGCGCGGTGTTACGGATACGACGATAGCTGTCGGCAGCACGTTTCAGGATCTCGTCAGATACCGCCATTTCGCCGGTGTAGTCGGTGGAGGCCACCCACAGACGCAGAATATCTGCGCCCAGTTTGTTCATCACATCCTGCGGAGAAACGGTGTTACCGATAGATTTGGACATCTTGCGGCCCTGACCATCCACGGTGAAGCCGTGGGTCAGTACCTGACGGTAAGGAGCTTTGCCTTTCATGGCGGTGGAAATCATCAGGGATGACATGAACCAGCCGCGGTGTTGGTCAGACCCTTCCAGATACATGTCGGCGGCGTGACCGGAAAACTCCGGACGCACGTCAACCACGGAGGAGTGGGTAGACCCGGAGTCGAACCACACGTCCAGGGTATCCGGCACTTTCTCGTAGCTGTCTGCGTCAGCGCCCAGGATGTCGCGGGAGTCGAGATCCCACCACGCCTGAATACCGTCAACTTCGACGCGTTTCGCCACTTCTTCCATCAGTTCCAGGGTGTTCGGGTGCAGTTCTTGCGTCTCTTTATGCACGAACAGAGACATCGGCACGCCCCAGGTACGCTGACGGGAGATACACCAGTCAGGACGGTTAGCGACCATGGATTCGATACGCGCCTGGCCCCAGTCAGGGATCCACTGCACGCCTTTGATCTCTTTCAGGGACTGCGCACGCAGGCCTTTCTGATCCATGCTGATGAACCACTGCGGGGTCGCACGGAAGATGATCGGCGTTTTGTGGCGCCAGCAGCACGGATAGCTGTGCTGCATTTTCTCTACGTGCAGCAGCGCGCCGCTGGTGCGCAGCATATCCACGATGATGTCGTTGGCTTTAAAGACGTTGATACCGTCCAGCGCCGGGTAGGTGCCAGGCAGGTAAGAGCCGTCCGGGCCCACCGGGTTAGCGATTTCCAGACCGTACTTCAGGCTGATGCTGTAGTCGTCAGGACCGTGGCCACCGGCGGTATGTACCGCACCGGTACCCGCGTCCAGGGTGACGTGGTCGCCGAGGATCGCCGGAACATCGAAGTCCAGGAACGGGTGTTTAAAGCGCATCAGCTCCAGCGCGTCACCTTTCACGGTGCCCAGCACGGTGTAGTCGGTGATATTTGCGCGTTTCAGCACGCTCTCAACCAGATCTTTCGCCAGGATAACTGCCTGACCTTCTACCTGCACCAGCGCATATTCGAACTCACCGGACAGGGAGATCGCGCGGTTGGCTGGCAGGGTCCACGGGGTGGTGGTCCAGATCACCAGCGAGATCGGGCCGTTTACCGAGGAGACGCCAAATTTAGCTTTCACCGCATCCTGATCCACCGCGTGGAACGCCACGTCGATAGACGGAGAGGTTTTGTCGTAATACTCCACTTCCGCTTCAGCCAGCGCAGAACGGCAGTCCACGCACCAGTGCACGGGCTTAGCACCTTTATGCAGGTGGCCGTTACCGATGATTTTACCCAACGCTCGGATGATGTTGGCTTCAGTTTTGAAGTCCATGGTCAGGTACGGGTGCGACCAGTCGCCCAATACGCCCAGACGGATGAAGTCAGCGCGCTGACCGTCAACCTGCGTGGCTGCGTATTCGCGGCATTTCGCACGGAACTCTGCGGCGGTGAATTTCTCACCCGGTTTGCCAAACTCTTGCTCTACTTTCAGCTCGATCGGCAGACCGTGGCAGTCCCAGCCCGGAACGTAAGGCGAGTCATATCCCGTGAGGCCTTTGGACTTCACGATAATGTCTTTCAGAATCTTGTTAACCGAGTGACCAATATGAATGCTGCCATTCGCATATGGAGGGCCATCATGCAGAATGAAGGTTTTCTTGCCTTTTTTGGCTGCACGAATGATGCCGTACAGGTCATCATCGGTCCAACGCGCCAGCATTCCCGGTTCGCGCTTGGCGAGATCGCCGCGCATCGGGAACCCTGTTTCCGGCAAATTCAGGGTTGATTTATAGTCACTCATCAGATTCTCGGTTCCGTATTTATCACGTAGGCATTTAAGCCGGGTTCAAAGCCCAAAAAACTCGCGGGCCGTCAATTCATCACGCGCAATTTGCGCTTTGAGTTCATCCAGCGAACCAAATCGCTGCTCGTTGCGTATTTTTTTACGCAGTATCACATCTATATGGCGACCATAAAGGTCCATTACAACGTCCAGCAGGTGCACTTCTAACTGTTGACGCACACCGGCGACGGTAGGACGCGTACCAATGTTGGCGACGCCATAAAATGGCTTATCGCCCAGTCCTGCCACTTCTACCGCATAGACCCCTTTAACCGGGGAAACCTGACGACGCAGCGGTATATTCGCCGTCGGGAAACCAATGGTGCGGCCGAGCGCGTCGCCATGGACAACGCGGCCTGAAATGGTGAACGGATGCCCCAGCAGGGTTTCTGCCGTATCCAGTTCATCATTGGCCAGCGCCTGACGTACTGCCGTGCTGCTGACGCGCACGCCGCCTTCACAGAAGGTCATCGCACTGGTGACGTCAAAGCCGTATTCCAGGCCAGCCTTCTGTAATAGCAAGAAATCACCCTGACGACCAGCGCCAAAGCGGAAATCATCCCCCACGGCAAGAAACTGCACGCCAAGACGCTCAACCAGCAGGTCACTGACAAAATTTTGTGCTGTCAGCGCGGCAAAGCGACGATCGAAACGTACGCACAATACGTAGTCCACGCCGGACTCCGCCAGATAGCGCAGCTTCTCGCGCAGGCGGGTGAGACGGGCGGGAGATTTATCGCCCGCGAACAGCTCCAGCGGCTGCGGTTCGAAAATCATCACTACCACGGGCAGGCCGCGGGCCTCCCCTTCTTTACGCAATCCCTGCAACAGCGCCTGATGACCACGATGCACGCCGTCGAAATTACCAATTGTCAGCACGCACCCGTGCGGTGCTCTGCTGAGATTATGTATGCCGCGTATCAGCTTCATGTCTGGCTCAAAACAGTGAAAATCGCCAAAGTATACCTTGTACAGCGGTTAAGGTTAACCGGCGATTGTTCGTGCAAAACAGAAAGCCGTAATGATTTCATCAGGCTGACCTTTCGCAGCGAAAAAATCTGCTCGTGAACTGCGATTTTTATGCCGAAAGGCTGTATTCAGAGAAGACAAGCTGGTAGAATCCTGCGCCATCACTACGTAACGTAGCGTCGCTAATTAACGGCGCTTATTTGCACAAATCCATTGACAAAAGAAGGCAAAGAGGGCATATTCCTCGGCCTTTGAATTGTCCACATAGATCATATTTGGGAGTTGGACTTGGCTAATATCAAATCAGCTAAGAAACGTGCCGTTCAGTCTGAAAAGGCTCGTAAGCACAACGCAAGCCGTCGCTCTATGATGCGTACCTTCATCAAGAAAGTATACGCAGCAATTGAAGCTGGCGATAAAGCTGCAGCGCAGAACGCATTTAACGAAATGCAACCAATCGTGGATCGTCAGGCTGCTAAAGGTCTGATCCACAAAAACAAAGCAGCGCGTCATAAAGCAAACCTGACCGCGCAGATCAACAAACTGGCTTAATCGCTACTTGTTGTTGCTTGTTTAAAGAACCCGCTTAACGCGGGTTTTTTTATGCCTTCAGATTGCCGGTGGTGTAAACAGCGCCGAGTAGTCACGGTTACAGATACGCTGCACCGCCGGGTGCTGAATCATCCTTTCCGCAAAAATCGCGTGATACTCTTCCATCACGTTATCGACCCGACCAATCTCCGTAATCCTGTTATCTGAATAGAGATCGTGCGCGTACAGCGTCGGTGCAACGAAGATAGCATTGTGCGCTTCGCCAAAGGCTTTCATCAGCGCCGCGTCGTCGAATTCGCCGAGGATCTCAACGTTCAGCCCCTGTGAGTTAAACCAGTTCAGCAGCTTGCGTCCCAGCATGGAACGTCTTCCTGGTACCAGCAGGCGACGCTCTTCCAGGCAGGCCGGGAAGGGTTTTTCCGGCGGCGGGTTAATACACCAGAAGCTCACGCCGCATTCACCAATCTTCACCGAGAACAGCCCTTCCTGCTGCGTGGAGTCGATCGGACAATCCGAGATAATCATGTCCAGCTTGTGCTGGCTCAGCTGTTCCAGCAGCATCTCGTGAGTGGATTCAAAGCAGCGCAGGTGGATTTGCTCATCTTCTACCACGGCCGCATCCAGCACGCCGCTCACCAGCCGCTTGGACAGCGCGTCCGCCACGCCGACATCAAAGAGCAGGTTCGACTCTTTGCGGTAGTTGACGATATCCAGCATCTCCTGGCTTAGGGTGAACATTTTATCCGCGTAGCGGAAAACCAGTTCGCCCAGTTCGCTGGGTTCAATCCCACGCCCCTTACGCTTGAACAGCTTGCCCTGCAAACGTTCTTCCAGCGCCTTGATCTGCCCGGTGATGGTTTGCGGCGTCAGGTAAAGGGCCTCTGCCGCCCCGACCACCGAGCCCTGTTTGTAGACGTGCCAGAAGTAGTAAAGATGGTTGTAATTTAAATGAGACATCGCGTCTTCTCTCCCTGAGTGTGTATCGGGAGAAGGATCCCCTCCTCCCGGCTTTCCGTTATGCCTGGACGGCCTGTCCGGACAATTTCACCTTCAATAAGGTATAACCGATCACCGCGGCCAGTAATGACCCGATGAGAATGCCGAGTTTAGCCCAGACGATAAGCTCAGGCGCATGCGCGCCAAACGCCAGCGTCGAGATAAAGATCGACATCGTAAACCCGATTCCGCACAGCACGCCAACGGCCATAATCTGCGTAAACGTGGTGCCGTGCGGCAATGAAGCCAGCTTCAGCTTCGTCGCCAGCCAGCAGAAAAGGCTAATGCCCAGCGGCTTACCGATAAACAGCCCGGCAATAATGCCCAGCGGCAGCACGGACGTCAGCCCGTCCAGCGTAACGCCGCCGAGGGAAACGCCCGAGTTGGCAAACGCAAACAGTGGCAGGATCATAAAGGCAACCCACGGATGCAGGACATGCTCCAGCTGTTTAGCGGGTGATTTGCCCTCCTGCGGCTTAAGCGGCACGAAGAAACCGACAATCACGCCTGCCAGCGTGGCATGCACGCCCGATTTCAACACCGCGGTCCACAGCACCATCCCCACGAGGATGTAGATACCGATGCGGCGAACATTAAAGACGTTCAGCAGCGCCAGGACCGCAATCGCTCCTGCGGCCACGCTCAGAGACAGAATCGACAGATCGCTGGTGTAGAACAGCGCGATAATCACAATGGCGCCCAGGTCATCAATGATCGCCAGCGCCATCAGGAAGATTTTCAGGGCAACCGGCACGCGGCTTCCCAGTAGTGCCAGCACCCCGAGCGCAAAAGCGATATCCGTTGCTGCCGGGATTGCCCAGCCGTGACGTGCAATCGGATCCTGCCAGGTGAACGCCAGGAAGAGCAGCGCCGGAACCACCATCCCACCGAGCGCGGCAATCACCGGAAACGCCGCACGCTGGCGGCTGGCAAGCGAGCCCAGTACCAGCTCACGCTTCACCTCAAGCCCGACCAGCAGGAAAAACACCGCCATGAGCGCATCGTTGATCCACAGCAGCATGTTCTTGTTGATTTCCAGCGCCCCGACCTTCAGCTCGACGGGCGTTTCCAGAAAAGCATGATACAGATCGCGGGTAAAGCCGACGTTTGCCAGCACCATCGCGGCCGCAGCGGCAATAATCAGGATCACGCCACCGGACGCTTCACTGCTAAAAAAACGGTGTAGTAATTTCACTTTAATTCTCTCTTTTACAACAATACCTCGATAAAACCATAATACCAAGCCCTATAACTCGGCAAAAACAGATTAATATTGAGTATAGATTCAGTTTTACCGAGCAATACCCACAAATAGAAAAAGCCCGGAATCACTTCCGGGCTTTTGCAAATGAAACCTGCTAACCGATTAGCGGGTCAAATCATCGAAGAATTTTTTGACGCCATCGAAGAAGCTTTTGGAGCGTGGGCTGTTTTTCTCACCCGTCGGGCCGCCAAAGCTTTCCTGCAGCTCTTTCAGCAGCTGTTTCTGCTTATCGTTCAGGCCGACCGGCGTTTCCACGACGACGCGGCACAGCAGGTCGCCCTGCGCACCACCGCGAACGGATTTCACGCCCTTCCCGCGCATGCGGAACAGCTTACCGGTTTGGGTTTCACCCGGGATCTTCAGATTGACGCGGCCATCCAGCGTAGGTACTTCGATTTCGCCACCGAGGGCAGCCATCGCGAAGTTGATCGGCACTTCACAGTACAGGTTGTTCCCTTCGCGCTCGAAGATAGCGTGCTGTTTCACCTGCACCTGAACGTACAGATCGCCTGCCGGTGCGCCGTGTTCGCCGGCTTCACCTTCACCAGCCAGACGGATGCGGTCGCCCGTATCCACGCCAGCCGGGATTTTAACGGACAGGGTCTTGGTTTTCTCAACGCGGCCGTGGCCGTGGCATTTGGTGCACGGATCTTTAATCAGCGTACCGCGACCGTGACAGTGAGGACAGGCCTGCTGTACGGCGAAGAAGCCCTGACGCATCTGTACCTGACCAGAGCCGTGACAGGTCGGACAGGTCTGCGGCTGGGTGCCCGCTTTCGCGCCGCTGCCGTGGCAGACGTCACACTCTTCCAGCGTCGGGATACGGATCTCTTTGGTGACGCCGCGAACGGCCTCTTCCAGCGACAGCTCCATGTTGTAGCGCAGGTCCGCGCCGCGCGCCGCGCGCTGACGACCACGGCCACCGCCGAAGATATCGCCAAACACATCGCCAAAGATATCGCTGAAGTCAGCGCCGCCGCCAAAGCCGCCGCCGCCGAATCCACCGCCGCCCATGCCGCCCTGTTCAAAGGCTGCGTGACCATACTGGTCATAGGCCGCACGTTTTTGTGCATCGGTCAGGACTTCGTAGGCTTCTTTGATCTCTTTAAATTTGGCTTCAGCCTCTTTGTCACCCTGGTTACGGTCCGGGTGGAATTTCATGGCCAGGCGCTTATACGCCTTTTTGATTTCACGCTCTTCCGCAGTTTTCGGAACGCCTAAAATCTCGTAATAGTCTTGCTTTGCCATTGGTTTTTTTAAGCCCCTTAACATGCGAGCACGGGCGTGGAGAGTTCTCCTACGCCCGTGCCGATTAATTACCCTGCATCAGGGCGATTATTTTTTATCTTTAACTTCTTCGAACTCAGCGTCGACAACGTCGTCGTCTTTCGCGTTGTTCGCCGAAGCGTCAGCGCCCGCCTGCTGTTGAGCGTGCTGCTGCTGAGCGATTTCCATCAGCTTCTGAGAAGCCTGCGCCAGCTCCTGCATCTTCGCTTCGATATCCGCTTTGTCTTCACCTTTCAGTGAGGATTCCAGCGCGCTCAGTGCAGCTCCGATAGCAGTCTTGTCTTCCGCTGGCAGTTTATCGCCTGCTTCTTCAACCTGCTTACGGGTGCTGTGCAGCAGATGGTCACCCTGGTTACGGGTCTGAACCAGCTCTTCGAACTTACGGTCGGATTCAGCGTTAGCTTCGGCATCGCGAACCATTTTTTCGATTTCAGCTTCGTTCAGACCAGAAGATGCCTTAATGGTGATCTTCTGCTCTTTACCGCTGTTTTTGTCTTTCGCAGACACGTGCAGGATACCGTCAGCATCGATGTCGAAGGTCACTTCGATCTGCGGCATGCCGCGCGGTGCCGGGTTAATACCGTCCAGGTTGAACTGACCCAGAGATTTGTTATCCGCCGCACGCTTACGCTCACCCTGAATCACATGGATGGTTACCGCAGACTGGTTGTCTTCAGCGGTAGAGAACACCTGGCTGTGCTTCGTCGGGATGGTGGTGTTTTTGTTGATGAGTGGAGTCATCACACCGCCCATGGTTTCGATACCCAGAGACAGCGGAGTAACGTCCAGCAGCAGTACGTCTTTCACTTCACCAGTCAGTACGCCACCCTGAACCGCAGCACCGATAGCAACCGCTTCGTCCGGGTTAACGTCTTTACGTGGCTCTTTACCAAAGAACTCAGCCACTTTCTTCTGAACCATTGGCATACGCGTCTGACCACCAACCAGGATAACGTCCTGGATGTCAGAGACGGACAGACCAGCGTCCTGCAGGGCAACTTTCAGCGGCTCGATAGAACGGTTCACCAGGTCTTCTACCAGGCTTTCCAGTTTCGCACGGGTCACTTTAATGTTCATGTGTTTAGGACCGGTCGCGTCTGCAGTGATGTACGGCAGGTTCACGTCGGTCTGCTGAGCGGAAGACAGTTCGATCTTCGCTTTCTCAGCGGCTTCTTTCAGGCGCTGCATAGCCAGCGGGTCGTTACGCAGGTCAATGCCCTGATCTTTCTTGAACTCGTCAACGAGGTAGTTGATCAGACGGGTATCGAAGTCTTCACCACCCAGGTGGGTATCACCGTTGGTTGCCAGAACTTCGAAGGTTTTTTCGCCGTCAACTTCGTCGATTTCGATAATAGAGATATCGAAGGTACCACCGCCGAGGTCGTAAACTGCGATAGTGCGGTTGCCCACTTCTTTATCCAGACCGTAAGCCAGCGCAGCCGCGGTTGGTTCGTTGATGATACGTTTTACTTCCAGACCTGCGATACGGCCAGCATCTTTAGTTGCCTGACGCTGAGCATCATTGAAGTATGCAGGAACGGTGATAACAGCTTCAGTTACCGGCTCACCCAGGTAATCTTCAGCGGTTTTCTTCATTTTCTTCAGCACTTCAGCAGAAATCTGCGGTGGTGCAGTTTTGGTGCCTTTCACATCAAGCCATGCATCGCCGTTATCTGCCGCGATGATTTTGTAAGGCATGATGGAAACGTCACGCTGAACTTCTTCGTCCTGGAAGCGGCGACCGATCAGGCGTTTAATCGCAAACAGGGTGTTTTGCGGGTTTGTCACTGCCTGACGTTTAGCCGGCTGACCAACCAGAGTTTCACCATCCTGGGTATAAGCAATGATAGAAGGCGTGGTGCGATCGCCCTCGGCGTTCTCCAGCACGCGTGCAGTAGTGCCATCCATAATCGCTACACAAGAGTTGGTAGTACCCAGGTCGATACCAATAATTTTACCCATCTAAACGTCTCCACTAAAAATTCAGTCAACATGTGGTTGTGTACCTGTAATAAGGGCAGAACGTGCTTTTTCAACTGCCCAGATTTGATTTTTTTCAGGTCCACACACTGCGGTTGCTTACAAGATGGGGTCGCAACGTCGTCCATCAAGGGGGAAGGATAAAAAAATTTTTAATTTCACCCCGATGAGATCATAGACGCCATCGATTGCGCCCATTATGATGCCGCGCCCCGTCAGGGAGAACTGACGCGGGTTTAACCATTTCACCATATTAATGATGATTTTTTTGAGGACTTATGGGCAACACTAAGTTGGCTAATCCGGCTCCGCTGGGCCTGATGGGTTTTGGCATGACCACTATCCTGCTGAACCTGCACAATATCGGGATGTTCCCGATGGATGGCATCATCCTGGCAATGGGCATTTTTTACGGCGGTATCGCGCAAATCTTCGCGGGCCTGCTGGAATATAAGAAAGGCAACACCTTCGGCTTAACCGCCTTCACCTCTTATGGCTCTTTCTGGCTGACCCTGGTTGCTATTCTGCTGCTGCCTAAAATGGGCCTGGCAGACGCGGCAAACGCCCACTTCCTGGGCGTTTACCTGGGCCTGTGGGGCGTGTTCACCCTGTTCATGTTCTTCGGCACCCTGAAAGGTAACCGCGCGCTGCAGTTCGTCTTCCTGAGCCTGACCGTACTGTTCGCCCTGCTGGCGATTGGTCACCTTGTGGATAACGAAGGCATCGTTCACGTTGCAGGCTGGATTGGTCTGGTTTGCGGCGCAAGCGCTATCTACCTGGCAATGGGTGAAGTGCTGAACGAGCAGTTTGACCGCACCATTCTACCGATTGGTGAAAAACACTGATTCCTCTGTCGTGCCCGCCACGCGGGCACGACATCCCCATGCCTGCCGAAGCCAAATTCCCAATACCAGCCCCATGACCGAAAGCGCGAGAACATACCAGGCGGGTGCCATCGGTGATACGCCCATCAGCACCGTGACCGCGATCGGCGTCAGTCCGCCAAAAATGGCATACGACACGTTGTAAGAGAACGAGATGCCGGTGAAGCGAACCTCTGGCGGGAACGCACGTACCATGACATACGGCACCGCGCCGACAACCCCGACGCACAGCCCCACCACACCGTACAACACAAACAGCTGTTCAGGATGGCTACCCGCCAGGTGATAAAATGCCCAGCTGGACGCCGCCAGCAGCAGGCTGCCTATGATAAAGGTCAGGCTCGGGCCAAAACGGTCGACGGCCAGCCCGGCAGCAAGACAGCCAAAGCAGAGCATAATGGTCGCGATACTGTTTGCCTGCAGCGTCACCGCCGGGGCGAATCCATACTGTTTCTGCAGCCAAACCGGCGACATTAATATCACCACGACAATGCCCGCCGAAAGCAGCCAGGTAAGAAGCATCGACACCACTACCGCTTTTTTATGGCGTACCACGACGGCTTTCACCGGCAGCTCCTGCGCCAGCGCTTTGCGCTGCTGCATCTCCAGGAAAATCGGTGTCTCCTGCAGCCAGCGACGCAGATACATCGCTACCAGACCAAACGCCCCGCCCAGCAGGAACGGAACACGCCAGCCCCAGTCGTGCACGGCCTGCGGCGTCATGCTGGTGTTGACAATCGTCGCCACCACCGACCCCAGCAAGATCCCGATGGTCAGGCCCGCCGTTAAGGTTCCACAGGCAATACCAATCCGGCGCGCCGGAACATGTTCCGCCACGAATACCCACGCGCCCGGCACTTCACCGCCAATCGCCGCGCCCTGAAGCACGCGCATCAGCAACAGCAGCAAAGGAGCAAGGATGCCCAGTGAGGCATAGGTGGGCAGCAGACCAATGGCCAGCGTGGGTACGGCCATCAGCAGAATGCTGAGGGTAAACATCTTCTTACGCCCTACCAGGTCGCCAAAGTGCGCCATCACAATGCCGCCCAGCGGACGCGCCAGATACCCTGCGGCAAAAATGCCGAAGGTTTGTACCTGACGCAGCCACTCGGGGATATCCGCCGGGAAGAAGAGCTCCCCCACCACGGCGGCGAAGAAGACGAAGATGATGAAATCGTAAAACTCCAGCGCGCCGCCTAAGGCCGCGAGCGTGAGAGTTTTATAGTCCTGTCGATTCAGAGGTCGGGTGTTATGTGACATAGCGAACCATTTAGCTTTTGTTGTGGATTTATTTTTACAGCTATCGTAAAGAAAAAATTACTATATCGTAAAAACCTTACCACGCCATCGCCGCTTCAGCTAATGTCACATAATTGTTATTTTCAGGAGATTGTTTCGCGGCGTGCGCTTTTAGGACGAAAAGCTGCTACCACTTTCTCGTCCGTCTCAACGTACGGCCCCTCCAGCAGCTGTATACAATACGGTACACTGGCGAATATACCGTGCACGATGACGCTGCCGTCTTCCGCTTTCAGCCCTTCCAGCGTCTCTTTGATCGACTTCGGCTGGCCCGGCAGGTTCAGAATCAACGCCTGTTTGCGGATTACGCCTACCTGACGGGAGAGAATGGCCGTCGGGACAAAGTGTAGACTGATCTGGCGCATCTGTTCGCCAAAGCCCGGCATTTCACGATCTGCGATAGCCAGCGTCGCGTCCGGCGTCACATCGCGGCGGGCAGGCCCCGTTCCCCCGGTGGTCAGCACCAGATGGCAGCTCATCTCATCAACCAGCTCACAAAGCGTCTGCTCAATGATCGGCTGTTCGTCTGGGATCAGGCGGGTCTGAATTTCAAAGGGGGTAGTCAGCGCGTTGCCCAGCCACTCTTCCAGAGCGGGGATGCCTTTATCCTGGTAAACACCGCTGGAGGCGCGGTCAGAAATCGACACTAAGCCGATGCGTAAGGTATTCATATCCATTCCATTCAAAGAGTACTGATTAAAGGGAATGATACACGCAGAGAGGAGATTCAGACAGGGTACGAAGGAAGACGCGTGACCGGGAGCCCGGTCACGCAGGATGATTACAGCAGGTCGCCGATCATTTTTTCCAGTTTGCCCTGGTCAACAGCAAACTTACGGATACCGTCCGCCAGTTTGTCTACTGCCATTGGATCCTGGTTGTGCTGCCACAGGAACTCGGATTCAGTGATGCGCTCAGGGCGTGCTTTCACTTCACCGGTGTAGGACAGTTTACGCTCCAGGGTACCTTCGCTTTCAGCCAGCTCTTTCAGAAGTGCAGGCGCGATGGTCAGGCGGTCACAGCCAGCCAGCTCGATGATTTCACCGACGTTACGGAAGCTTGCGCCCATAACCACAGTCTCATAGCCGTGCTGTTTGTAGTATTCGTAGATTTCAGTCACGGAAACCACGCCTGGATCTTCAGCTGGTGCGTACTCTTTCTTGTCGGTGTTGGCTTTGTACCAGTCCAGAATACGGCCTACGAATGGAGAAATCAGGTACACGCCGGCTTCTGCACAGGCACGCGCCTGCGCGAAGGAGAACAGCAGGGTCAGGTTACAGTTGATACCGTCTTTTTCCAGCTGCTCTGCAGCGCGGATGCCCTGCCAGGTAGAAGCCAGTTTGATCAGGATACGGTCGTTGCTGATGCCCGCATCGTTGTACATTTTGATCAGACGTTTTGCTTTCGCGATAGACGCTTCGGTGTCGTAGGACAGACGCGCATCTACTTCAGTAGAGATACGGCCAGGAACCAGCTTCAGAATTTCCAGACCGATGTTTACTGCCAGTTTATCAGTGGCATCCACAACCTGCTGCGCGCGGTCGTTGCTCTGTGCTTTCGCCCAGGTCACTGCGTCGTCAATCAGTTTGCGATACTCAGGGATCTGTGCGGCGTTAAGAATCAGAGAAGGGTTAGTTGTGGCATCCTGCGGCTGGTACAGCTTCATTGCCGCGATATCTCCGGTGTCAGCTACGACAGTGGTGAACTGACGAAGGGAGGTCAATTTATCCGTCATGATAGTGTTTCTCTTTTAACGTGCCCTGGATAATTCACGCTACCGACAGCATGCCTGCAGCGGAAAAATGACAGGTTTACTTGTTAGGGGGATGTAACCGGTCTGCCCTGATGATAACACGACGGAGGGGTAGCGCAACCGCAGACAGTGCGCTTAGGCAGAGTATGATAAACTCGGAATATTAACAGGCTGCTAAGCAACAGCATGCCCAATCAGTGGTAGCGCTTACATATTCACTTTGGCATCAACAAGAGGGACGTTAATGCCTGATTTCTTTTTCTTTATAAACGAAGTCCTGTGGGGCTCGATAATGATTTACCTGCTTCTGGGAGCAGGTATTTGGTTTACGCTACGCAGTGGGTTTATCCAGTTTCGCTATATCCGCAAGTTTGGCAGAAGTCTGAAAAACAGCGTCACGCCCCAGCCGGGCGGATTAACCTCATTCCAGGCGCTCTGTACCAGCCTTGCGGCACGCCTCGGCAGCGGGAATCTGGCGGGGGTCGCGCTGGCCATCAGCGCCGGTGGGCCTGGCGCGGTCTTCTGGATGTGGGTGACGGCGCTTCTCGGTATGGCCACCTCCTTCGCCGAAAGTTCGCTCGCGCAGCTCTACAAAGAGAAAGATAAGCACGGCCAGTTTCGCGGCGGTCCTGCCTGGTACATGGCGCGTGGCTTAGGGATGCGCTGGATGGGCGTTCTGTTCTCGCTTTTTTTACTGCTCGCGTACGGTCTTATTTTTAATACCGTCCAGGCTAACTCGGTCGCCAATGCCCTGCGCTACGCCTTCGCGTGTCCGGAGTGGGTCGCCGGTACCGTTTTAGCACTCATCGTTCTGCTCACCATTTCTACCGGCCTCAAAGGCATCGCCCGTCTCATGCAGTGGCTGGTTCCCATCATGGCTCTGCTCTGGATTGCCGCGAGCCTGTTCGTCGCCGCACTGCACGTCGACCAGGTTCCGGGCGTGATAGCGGCCATCGTCAAAAGCGCCTTTGGCTGGCGTGAAGTCGCATCCGGCGCGCTGGGCTACACCTTCAGCCAGGCGCTGATGGCGGGGTTCCAGCGAGGCATGTTTTCCAATGAAGCCGGCATGGGGTCGACACCCAACGCCGCCGCCGCCGCCTCGTCGTGGCCGCCGCATCCTGCCGCGCAAGGTATTGTGCAGATGATTGGCGTCTTTACCGATACCATTGTTATCTGTTCCGCCAGCGCCATGATTTTGCTGCTGGCAGGCCCCGTGCCGCATTCGTCGGAAACCGCCGGAATACAGCTTCTCCAGCAGGCGCTGATGAGCCTGACCGGCGGCTGGGGAGCCGGATTTGTCTCGCTCATCCTGGTCTTGTTTGCCTTCAGCTCGATTGTGGTGAATTACCTCTACGCCGAAAATAACCTTATTTTCCTGAAGCTCGACTCCCGCGCCGCAATCGGAGCGCTGCGCCTGGGCGTCATACTGATGGTCGTCGCTGGCTCCCTCCTCAGCATGCCGCTGGTCTGGCAGCTGGCCGATATCATTATGGCGCTGATGGCAATCACGAACCTGACGGCGATCCTGCTACTTTCACCGGTTGTGACCCTGATTGCCAGAGACTACCTCCGTCAGCGCAAGCTGGGCATTCCGCCGGTATTTGATCCCGCTCGCTATCCCGACGTTAAGGCGCAGCTGGCTCCCGGCACGTGGGATGATTTGCCGCGGCAATAACAGCTATCGATCAATTCAGAGCGATTTTTTGCTAAAGTCGCTCTAAATTTCCCGCAAGGACTGGATATGCTGATTCTGATTTCACCTGCAAAAACGCTCGACTACCAGAGCCCGCTCGCCACCGAGCGCTATACCCAGCCTGAACTGCTGGACTACTCTCAACAGCTGATCCGCGAAGCGCGCAAACTCTCTGCGCCGCAAATCGCCTCGCTGATGAGCATCAGCGACAAGCTGGCAGACCTTAACGCGACCCGCTTTCACGAGTGGCACCCGGATTTCACCCCCGCTAACGCCCGCCAGGCCATTCTGGCGTTTAAGGGCGATGTCTATACCGGCCTGCAGGCGGAAGATTTTAGCGAAGCCGATTTCGATTTTGCCCAGCAGCATCTGCGCATGCTGTCGGGCCTGTATGGCGTACTGCGTCCGCTGGATCTGATGCAGCCGTATCGTCTGGAGATGGGGATTCGCCTGGCAAATGCCAAAGGCAAAGATCTGTACCATTTCTGGGGCGATATCATCACCGATAAGCTGAATGCGGCGCTGCACGCTCAGGGTGATAACGTGGTGATTAACCTGGCGTCTGATGAATACTACAAGTCGGTGAAACCGAAAAAGCTGGATGCGGAAATTATCAAGCCGGTGTTCCTCGACGAGAAGAACGGTAAGTTCAAAGTGATCAGCTTCTACGCCAAGAAAGCGCGCGGCCTGATGAGCCGCTTCATCATCCAGAACCGCCTGACGAAGCCGGAGCAGCTGACCGCCTTTAACAGCGAAGGCTATTTCTTTGACGAGGCGTCGTCAGGGAAAGGCGAGCTGGTGTTTAAGCGCCACGAGCAGTAAAACAGACCCCCGCCAGCTGGCGGGGTTTTGCATTAATGATGTTTCCAGTCCGGGCCTGGACGATGATCGTCATGTCGGTCATCGTGACGGTCGTGGTGATTGTCACGATCGCGATGCTCATCATGCGGACGCCAGTGGTTATCGCGCCAGTCATAATGCGCCTTCCACCAGTCATGGTCGCGCCAGCGGCCGCCGTCCCAGTAGTGCCCGTTATTATCCTGGTCGCCAAACTGCAGTTTTACCGCAGGAACCAGCGTGATTTCAGATGCCTGTACCGCCATGGGAGCGACCAGCATCAGTGAAAGCGCGATGAGAGCAGGTTTCAGTTTAGACATAGGTGACTCCTCGTTACTCTTGCCCAACGTGGGCCGATGTAAGGAGATTACGCGAGGGGAACGGGGGATGTTATTCTCTGCAATCCTAAACGCTAAGTGACCGCATTTATTGGGAATTTCTGCTTTTTTCCTGCGTAATTTCTCCTTAATTTCTCCATAAAAAAGCCGGGTGGCGGCTTCGCCTTACCCGGCCTCGGTACAGTGTTGCTGTTGCCGGGTGACGCTGCGCTTACCCGGCCTACGTTCTGAGCCGTTGTAGGTCGGGTAAGGCGTAGCCGCCACCCGACAAAAATCATGCTCGGATCATCATCAGCTTACGCAGCGCGGCAAAATCCGCCGGCAGCTCATGAGACAGCAGCGGCAGGTCGGCACGCTCAGCCAGCTCTTTCGGCAGCGGCAGCGTTTCGCCCAGAATTGCTTCCACGCTCTCTTTGAACTTCGCCGGATGCGCGGTTCCCAGGAACAGGCCATACTCACCCGGGTTAAGCTGGTCGCGCAGCGCGCGGTAAGCAATCGCCGCGTGCGGTTCAGAGGTGTAACCTACCGCTTTTAACTCACGCATGGTGGCTTTGGTGGTTTCATCCGTCACCGCCGCGTAGCCCAGGTCACTCAGACGCCAGATCTTACGGCGGAACAACTCTTCCACGCGCGGCCAGTTGTTCGGCTGGGACACATCCATCGCGTTGGAGAGCGTCGCCTGCGTGGCGTTTGGCGCCCACTTTCCGTCTTTCAGGAAGCGCGGCACGGTATCGTTGGCATTGGTGGCGGCAATAAAGCGTTTCACCGGCAGCCCCAGCGATTTCGCCAGCAGGCCAGCCGTCAGGTCGCCGAAGTTACCGCTCGGCACGGAGATCACCAGCTGATTGCGGGCTTCCTGCGGCAGCTGCGCCACCGCTTCAAAGTAGTAGCAGATCTGCGCCAGCAGACGACTGATATTGATAGAGTTGGCGGAGTTCAGACCCAGCGCCACCTTCAGCTCTTCATCGTCGAAGGCCTGTTTAACCAGCGCCTGGCAGGCATCGAAGTCACCGTCGATCGCCACGGTTTCAATATTGCCGCCGAGCGTGCAGAACAATTTTTCCTGCAGCGGGCTGATTTTGCCTTTCGGATAGAGGATCACCACGCGGACGTTTTTCAGGCCGTAGAACGCGTGAGCAACCGCCGCACCGGTATCGCCGGAGGTGGCGGTCAGAATGGTCACCGGTTTGTCGCCGCTGATGTGGGTCAGCATCTGGGCCATGAAGCGGCCGCCGAAGTCTTTAAACGCCAGGGTTGGGCCGTGGAACAGCTCCAGACAACCGACGTCAGGCTCAACCTGCTGAACGGGTGCCGGGAAAGCGAACGCCGCACGCACGCGTTCTTCCAGCAGCTCCTGCGGAATTTCGTCGCCGATAAACGCCGACAGAATTTTGGTGCTGCGGGTGACAAAGTCCAGCTTCAGCAGTTCATCAATCTCGGTCAGCTGAAATTCCGGCAGGTCATGGGGGAAAAACAGCCCCTGATTTTTGCCCAGTCCCTGCGTTACCGCCTGCGCGAAGCTGACCTGCTCGTTATGATCTTTAAGGTTGTAGAGTTTCATTAATTATCCCAGTACTCGTGCGCCAGCCGTGTCCAGACGGCAAATATGAACAAAGCCTTCCTGATTTTGCAGGTAGTGTTTAGAGAGCCAGTCCGCCACGCGCTGCGCAGTGTCTGGCTTATCGCACAGGGCGAACAGCGTCGGGCCGGAGCCGGAGATGCCGCACGCCTGCGCGCCGATATCCATGGATGCCTGTCGCGCCTCGTTAAAGCCCGGCAGCAGCTTCGTGCGGTACGGCTCGGCAATGACGTCCTTCATCAGTTTCGCCGCCAGCTGTGGCTGACGGGTGTAGCAGGCGTGAATAAAGCCTGCCAGGTGACGCCCGTGGGCGATGCAATCCTGACGACGATACTGCGCGGGCAGGATCGCACGCGCTTCTGCGGTTGAAACCTTAATGCCCGGATAGGCCAGCACCCACAGCCACTCATCAAACCCTGGCACCTGCTGGCTGATGATGCCATTTTCTTCGATCATCAGCTGCATACCGCCGAGGAAGCACGGCGCCACGTTGTCGTAATGAATGCTGCCGGAGATACGGCCTTCCAGCTCGCCCATTAAGGCAAGCATGCGGTTGTTGTTCAGGGGTTTGCCGCAGTGCTCGTTCATCGCCACCAGCGCGGCGACCACGGAACAAGCGCTGGAGCCCAGGCCCGAGCCAATCGGCATACTTTTTTCCAGCGTCATGGCGACCGGCACGTTTTTGCCGATCTCCTGACAGAAGCGCTCCCAGCACTGATAGACAATATTCTCGCGCGGGTCAGACGGCAGCTTGCTGGCGAAACGGCCCACGTTATTCAGGCTGAAACTTTCTGCCGCTTCAACCGTGACCGTATCGCCCAGCAGCGAACCATCCACCGGAGTGACCGCCGCGCCCAGCACGTCAAATCCGACGCTCATATTGGCGCTGGAAGCCGGGGCATAAACTTTGACCATGTTAAACTCCTAACTTCCATGACAGGGTACGCAGCAGATCGGCAAACACACCCGCCGCTGTAACATCGTTCCCTGCGCCATAGCCGCGAAGCACCAGCGGCAATGGCTGATAATAGTGGCTGTAAAACGCGAGGGCGTTTTCGCCGTTTTTGACTTTGTAGAGCGGATCGTTGCCATCCACTTCGGCAATCTTCACCCGGCACACACCATCTTCTTCAATGTTGCCAACATAGCGCAATACCTTACCTTCATCACGGGCTTTCGCAACGCGAGCGGCAAAAGCGTCGTCAAGCTGCGGCAAATTCGCCATAAAGGCGCTGACGTCACCGCTGTCATCAAACTCTGCTGGCAGCACCGGCTCAATCACGATATCCGAAAGCTCAAGCTCGCGGCCCGTTTCACGCACGAGGATCAGCAGCTTGCGCGCCACGTCCATCCCGGAGAGATCGTCACGCGGATCCGGCTCGGTATAGCCCAGCTCGCGCGCGGCGCGGGTTGCTTCTGACAGGCTCATGCCTTCATCCAGCTTGCCGAAGATAAAGGACAGCGAGCCGGAGAGAATGCCGGAGAAACGCTGCAGTTCATCGCCCGCGTTGAGCAGGTTTTGCAGGTTCTCGATAACCGGCAGCCCCGCGCCCACGTTGGTGTCGTACAGGAACTTGCGGCGCGACTTGCTCGCCGCCAGACGCAGCTGGTGATAGTAATCCATCGACGAGGTGTTGGCCTTTTTGTTTGGCGTCACCACGTGGAAACCTTCGCGCAGGAAGTCGGCGTACTGATCGGCCACCGCCTGGTTGGAGGTACAGTCAACAATCACCGGGTTAAGCAGGTGATACTCTTTCACCAGACGGATCAGGCGACCCAGGTTGAACGGCTCTTTCGCCTCGTTCATCTCGGCCTGCCAGTTTTCCAGGTTCAGCCCGTGAACGTTGGTCAGCAGCGCTTTCGAGTTGGCAATCCCGCAGACGCGCAGATCGATATGTTTCTTCTTCAGCCACGCCTGCTGACGCTTCACCTGCTCCAGCAGCGCACCGCCCACGCCTCCGACGCCAATCAGGAACAGCTCGATGACCTGATCGGTATTGAACAGCATCTGGTGAACCACGCGTACGCCGGTGGTGGCGTCATCGTTGTCCACGACAACAGAAATTGAACGCTCTGACGACCCCTGGGCAATTGCCACAATATTAATGTTGGCGCGCGCCAGCGCGGCAAAGAATTTGGCGGAGATACCGCGCAGCGTGCGCATACCGTCGCCGACCACAGAAATAATCGCCAGGCGCTCCTGAATGGAGAGCGGCTCAAGCAGCTCTTCTTTCAGCTCCAGATAGAACTCTTCTTCCAGCGCGCGGCGGGCGCGCAGACAGTCGCCCTGCGGCACGCAGAAGCTAATGCTGTACTCGGAAGAGGACTGGGTGATCAGCACTACAGAAATTCCGTTGCGGGACATGGCCGCAAACACGCGCGCCGCCATGCCGACCATCCCTTTCATCCCCGGACCGGAGACGCTGAACATCGCCATATTGTTAAGGTTGGAGATACCTTTCACCGGCAGGCCGTCCTCATCGGTACTGGCGCCAATCAGCGTACCCGGCGCCTGCGGGTTACCGGTGTTTTTAATCAGACAAGGGATTTGGAACTGGGCTATCGGGGAGATGGTACGCGGGTGAAGCACTTTAGCGCCGAAGTAGGAGAGCTCCATCGCTTCCTGGTACGACATCGACTTCAGCAGTCTGGCATCGGGCACCTGGCGTGGGTCGCAGGTATAGACGCCGTCAACGTCAGTCCAGATCTCACAACAGTCCGCGCGTAAACAGGCGGCCAGCACGGCGGCGGAATAGTCGGAACCGTTACGGCCCAGCACCACCAGCTCGCCCTTCTCGTTACCGGCGGTGAAGCCGGCCATCAGGATCATGTGGTCAGACGGGATTTTGCTCGCGGCGATACGGCGGGTTGATTCGGCAATATCAACCGTGGATTCGAGGTAGTGGCCCACTGCCAGCAGTTTTTCAACCGGATCGATCACGGTCACGTTGTGACCACGCGCTTCCAGCACGCCCGCCATAATGGCGATAGACAGTTTTTCGCCCCGGCAGATCAGCGCCGCGTTGATGCTGTCCGGGCACTGTCCCAGCAGGCTGATTCCGTGCAGAACATGTTTAATTTGCGCGAATTCCTGCTCAACAAAGGACTTCAGCTGAGCGTGCGGGAAGCCAGGCAGCGCCTCTGCCAGCCCCTGCAGCAGCTCAGCGAAGATACGCTCGGCGTCGCTAATGTTCGGGAGTGCATCCTGGCCACCGATGGTCTTTTCAATCATTGCCACCAGATGGTTAGTGATTTTTGCCGGGGCAGAGAGCACGGTTGCAACCTGCCCCTGCCTGGCGTTGCTCTCCAGGATATCGGCAACACGCAGAAAACGTTCTGCATTTGCCACTGATGTACCGCCGAACTTCAACACTCGCATGGTTCTACCTCGTTTCCTTTAGCCGAAAAAAAAGCCCGCACTGTTCAGGTGCGGGCTTTTTTTTGTTTTTCCTGTACGCGTCAGCCCGCATCGTTACCTGTGGTAATGATGATGGTTGTGGTAATGGTGGTGATGCTGATGCGTTTCATGGATGTTGTGTACTCTGTCATTATTATCTGTCTGTGCTGTATTCTTTTAGGGTTAAAGGATCGGGCCCCTTAAGTCAATGGATTTTTAATTTGATCACATTTTGAGAGACTCTCACGTCCCGCTGCGGGCAGATTTATTTTCATCCGATTCCCCCAGATGCAACCCTTTGCAACAGACTTATCCGCCATAGTAAAAACTTATGGCAGTATTTTACTCGGCCAATTTTTTTTCAATATCATGCAGCAAACGATGCAGCATTGCGGTGTCCCGCTGCTCAAGACGCCCAAGACGCTGCTGCAGCCAGTCAGCCATTTTTTGATCGTCCGCCACCCCCAGCTGGGTTAACAGCTGCTCAACGCGAGCGCGCAGCGCGGCCAGCTGATTTTCGTTTGCCCCTTCAGCCTGAGGTTCGGGAATTTGTATTAGGGAGGCTAATTGATAGCAATAAACCATTACTGCCTGGCCTAAGTTCAGGGACGGGTAATCGGCCACCATCGGCGCGCCGGTAAGAACGTCAGCCAGCTCCAGCTCTTCGTTTGTTAATCCGGAATCTTCACGACCAAACACCAGCGCCGCTTTTTCCAGCCACTGGCTTTTCTCGCTCAGCATCGGCACAAGCTCCGCTGGCGTGGCGTAATAGTGAAACTTCGCCCGGCTGCGCGCCGTGGTGGCGACGGTGAAGGAGATATCGTGTAGCGCCGCGGCGAGGGTATCATAAGTGGTTATATTATCGAGAATATCGCCCGATCCGTGCGCCACCCAGCGTGCCGCAGGCTCCAGGTGGGCAGTGCTGTCCACGATACGTAAATCGGTAAATCCCATGGTCTTCATGGCGCGCGCGGCAGCGCCTATATTTTCTGCTCTGGCTGGGGCGACCAGTACAATCGACAGATGCATTTATGCTCTCTTTTTAATCAGTTAGCGGGTAAAAATGTGATGCGCTTCAACATATTACGCAGCGCGAATTTACAAAATTGCAACACAAATCACCGAAATAGCGTTTCATAACAAATTAAAAACGCTAAACTATTCCTTGTCTGAACAATCAGTTAGAATGTTAACAGAACACTATTATCCCTATGTTTTATAATGATAATAGCGATATGAATACCCTATTCTGATTGGATTCGCTTCGTTTATAAATCAATGTCCGCAACTAGTTGGTTTATTGAAAAATTGTGACAAAGGCTAGCATTCGGCTACGATGATTTCATCAAACTGTTAACGTGCTACAATTGAACTTGATATATGTCAACGAAGCGTAGTTTTATTGGGTGTCTGGTGTCACTTAGCCTGTTATGTTGCTGTTAAAATGGTTAGGATGACAGCCGTTTTTGACACTGTCGGGTCCAAAGGGAAAGTACCCAAGACCAAGCTAATGATGTTGTTGACGTTGATGGAAAGTGCATCAAGAACGCAATTACGTACTTTAGTCACGTTAAGCCGATCATGTTAATTTGCGACATGCATCAGGCAGGTCAGGGACTTTTGTACTTCCTGTTTCGATTTAGTTGGCAATTTAGGTAGCAAACATGCAGACCCCGCACATTCTTATCGTTGAAGACGAGTTGGTAACACGCAACACGTTAAAGAGCATTTTCGAAGCAGAAGGCTACGATGTCTTTGAAGCGACCGATGGCGCAGAGATGCATCAGATCCTTTCTGAAAATGATATCAACCTGGTGATCATGGATATTAACCTGCCGGGCAAAAACGGTCTTCTTCTGGCGCGCGAACTGCGCGAGCAGGCGAACGTCGCGTTAATGTTCCTGACGGGCCGTGACAACGAAGTTGATAAAATTCTTGGCCTGGAAATCGGTGCGGATGACTACATCACCAAGCCGTTCAATCCTCGCGAGTTAACCATTCGTGCACGCAACCTGCTGTCCCGCACCATGAACCTGGGTACGGTCAGCGAAGAGCGTCGTAGCGTAGACAGCTACAAATTCAACGGCTGGGAACTTGATATCAATAGCCGTTCGCTGATTAGCCCGAACGGTGAGCAGTATAAACTGCCGCGCAGTGAATTCCGCGCGATGCTGCACTTCTGCGAAAACCCGGGCAAAATTCAGTCCCGTGCAGAGCTGCTGAAGAAAATGACCGGCCGTGAGCTGAAGCCACACGACCGTACCGTAGACGTCACCATCCGTCGTATTCGTAAACATTTCGAATCTACGCCAGATACGCCGGAAATCATCGCCACGATCCACGGCGAAGGGTACCGTTTCTGCGGCGATCTGCAGGAGTAATCCCGCAGTTAATGCATTAAAAAACGGCGCTTATGCGCCGTTTTTTTTATTTCCAGATCCGCATCGTGTCGTTATCAGGCTCTGCAGAAGGTTGAGGACGCTTCGGCTGAGAGAGCGAGTACCAGTCAAAATGACGGGTCAGATACATCACCGCGAACAGCGCCAGGGCGAGAACCGCCGACCCCAACAGCAATGCACTGTCCTCCGAACGCAGCAGGAACCACATCACCACATCCAGTCCGAGGAGTGCCAGCACAAACATTCCGCTGCGCTTCCAGCTTTTCAGCACCGCCTGCAGGTACATTCCGTTCATCGCCGCCCCAACGAGGCTTGCGACAATCCAGGCGGGGGTAAACCCGACGTGTTCAGACAAGGCCAGCAGTACCAGATAGAACAAGACCAGCGACAGCCCCACCAGCAGATACTGCATCGGGTGAAGGCGTAATCCGGTTAAGGTCTCGAAGACAAAGAAGGCCATAAACGTCAGGGCAATCAGCAAAATAGCGTATTTAATTGCCCGATCCGTCAATTGATACTGGTCGGCTGGCGTGGCTACCGTCACGCTAAAGGCCGGGAGCGCTTCCCACTCCGGTGATTCCTTGTCGTAGAACCAGCTCTCAAGGTTATTTGCAAACCAGCTGCTCTGCCAGTTCGCCTGGAAACCAGACTCGCCTATCTGGTGCTTAACCGGAAGGTAATCGCCCATAAAACCCGGATGCGGCCAGTTGCTGTTGAGCGTCATTTCGCTATTACGCCCTACCGGTACCACCGCAAAACTGCCGGTTCCCGCCAGGTTGAGTGACATCTCAAGTGCAAACGTTTTGGCTTCCAGCGCTTTGTCGGTCAGCGGGATGTGGACGCCCGCTAGCGCCCCGTAGACACCGGAACCGGGTTCTACGCTTAGCGTTTCACCATTGATTTTAGAGATGCTGACGGTGCCAATACCCCGCGCGTCGCCAACGCCCGTCACGATAAACGGCTGCCCTGTTGTTATCGTTTCCCCTCTCAGCTGTTTTAGCGCTTCGGTATTAAACTGCGCTTTTATCTTCAGGTCAGTGTTCCAGATTTGCCCGTCATAGATGCCAATATTTCTCGACTCCACGTGCTGGTTCCCTTCAATAACCAGAGATTCCGGCAGAATGTAATGCATATAGCTTTTCTTAAATTCGACCTTCTTCTCGTCCTCTATCTTGTAAAAGATCTCCGTCATCGGAATGGCAATCATCGGACCGACCAGTTTTTGCGGTCCGCTGGTGCTTTGGCGCAGCGTATTTTCAACATCGTTGCGATAGCTCTCACGCTCTGAAATCAGGTTACTGACCATAAACAGCGGGACTAACAGCAGCAGGATGCACCCCAGCAGGGTGCTAATTTTCCAGAACAGGGGGGATTTCATCATTACGTCTCCTTTGTGATGGGGAGAGCGTAACCGGGCCGCGTGGAGCCAGTTTGAAGTTATGTGAAGGGACGGTGAAGTGTGAGCGTGGCCATCACGCCTCCTTCATCACGATTGCGTAAATCGATCTCTCCCTGATGCAGACGCGCAACCTCCTGGACAAACGCCAGCCCGAGACCGCTGCTCTTCAACCCGTTCTCACGAGGAAGGGAATAAAAGCGTTCAAAAATACGTTCCCGCGCATAGTCCGGGATCCCGCTTCCGCTGTCGGTGACGATCAGCTGTACCTGCCTGCGATCTTCCCGGGCCACTAGTGCAATGGCCCCGCCCTGCGGCGTGAAATCTATAGCGTTATCCAGCAAATTGCCAAGCGCCTGTTCGAGAAGGTCGGGATCGCCCGCCACGTAAAGCGAGGCCGGCTGAAGGGTCAGCACAATCTCTTTCGCTGCCAACAGTGCCGCGCGCGCGTCGGCAAGCCGCGTGAACAGCGAGTCGACGCTGACGACCTCAGGAATAATCTCGACGCGATTTTCAAGCCGAGCCTGGGTGAGCAGCTTTTCGACCAGCGACTGCATGCGCGCGTTCTGTACCAGAATATTATCGATAAACCGCTCGGCCACCTGCGGCGGTGGCTGTTCAGAGAGAATTTCTGCCGCACCGCGAATGGCCGCGATCGGGCTTTTCAGCTCGTGGGTGAGCGCATGGACATAGCGTTCAATATAGTTTTTCCCTTCCAGGCGAATGCGCATATTTTCCAGCGCCTGCGCCAGCTTGTGCAGTTCGCTACTGCCGGGATTCGGTAGCGGGAGAGGCGTATCGGTGGTCACCGAGTCGGCATAGCGCGATAAGGTGCCGATGGATCGATTGATCCACCACGCCACAGCAAAGCCAATCAGCAGGGCAATGCCGAGCAGCGCTCCGCCTGCCCACAGGATCCGTCGTTCGCTGCGGTGAATCACCGGCGCCATCGCGCTGTTCGGTTTGCCTACCGAGATCGCACCGATAATCTTGCCCCGATCCCTGATCGGTGCCGCAACATACATCACCGTGCTCTCCGGATCGTCGGGAAAGCTCTGGGTGCTGCGCGCGCCATATTCACCGCGAAGCGTCAGCCAGACGTCGTTCCAGCGCGAATAATCTTTTCCCACGGCCAGACCGGCGGAATCAAACACGACCCGGCCCTGTGCATCGGTCATGTAGACGTGATACTCGTTACGCACTTTATGAATCCCGCCGATATTGGCGCGCAAAGGGCGTTGATGAAGCTGCGAAAAGGCCTGCGCCAGCTTGCCCTGCTGCGCATTACCCGAAAGCAAATCGTCACGTCCGATTTCGGCCAACAGGGTCGCGGTATCGATCAACGTGCCCTCGGTTGCTCTGCGCACGCCGGGCTTCACTTCCTGAACAAAGATCGACAGCACAAACCACGCGGCGATGGCGACGATCAGGAAATACCCCAGCAGCAACCGCATTCCAATGCGCATTAATAAAGCCCCAGGCTATAGCCCATACCGCGATGGGTACTGATGGGTGAAAGTTCCTCATTCACCGCCCGCAGCTTGGCGCGCAGGGTTTTGATGTGGGTGTCCACGGTACGATCGAAACTGTCGCCGTCTTCGCCCCACACCTTGTCCATTAACTGCTGACGGGAGAACACCCGTCCGGGAGCCTGCAGTAAGGTTTTAAGCAGTAAAAACTCATAGCGCGTGAGCGGTAATGCTTCACCACACCAGCTAATTCGCGCGGCTGGTTCATTCAGCTCAAACTGGCCGATGCGCACAATCTCTGAAGGCGCGGCGGATTTTTGCATGCGCCGTAAAATTGTCCGCACCCGCGCACAGACTTCACGGGGTGAAAAAGGCTTGGCCACGTAGTCATCGGCCCCCATTTCGAGCCCAAGCAGCTTGTCCACCTCATCACTGCGCGCCGTCAGAAACAGCACCGGCAATGAAGGATGCTGCGCCAGCAGTCGGCGACAAAGCTCAAACCCACTGATGTCCGGCAGCCCGACATCCAGAATGGCGAGCGCCGGAGCCTGTCGCCTCGCCTCCTCCAGCACCGGCAAACCCCGTTCAAACGCCTTTACTGCAAATCCCTCCTGCTGGAGCATGTAGATAAGCGTATCGGCGATACTGATTTCGTCTTCAACCAGCCAGACCACAGGTTGTTGCATGGTTCATCCCTGAATTAGTGCCACGGCATAATCGGCACCGCGCTGATCGCGTTTTTCGGCGAGCCTTCCACCACTTTGTCGGAATAGGCCAGGTATGCCAGGGTGTTGCGTTTGGCATCATAGAAGCGCACTACCTGAAGCTTTTTAAACACCAGCGAGGTCCGTTTCTGGAACACCACATCACCCTGCGCTTTACCGTTTTTAATTTTATCGCTCAGCTCAACCGGCCCAACCTGCTGGCAGGAGATCGCCGCATCGGAAGTATCTTCCGCCAGCCCCAGGCCGCCTTTGATACCGCCCGTTTTCGCGCGGCTGACGTAGCAGGTGACGTTTTTCACGTCCGGATCGTCAAACGCCTCCACCACAATTTTGTGGTCAGGGCCGAACATTTTGAACACGGTATCGACGGAACCAATCTGTTCTGCCTGTGCGACGCGGCCAACCATCAACATCAATGCGGTGAAGATCAAAGTCTTGTATTTCATATTGTTACCATTCTTTAAAATTACGCTGAGCGATTATTCAACACTTTAGACAAAAATGTAGCAAGATCACAGGATTAGAATATATTTGCCCATAATGTGCTCCAAAAAGCATGAATGCGCAAAAAAAACACTGAATGCTAAAACATCAAAAAATGCTATTATCCGCTAACCTGTTATCAGGCACCTGCTGTTTTAAGGATGAGGATAGTATATGGATCAGGCTGGAATTATTCGCGACCTGCTCACCTGGCTGGAAGGTCATCTCGACCAGCCTTTGTCACTGGATAATGTGGCGGCTAAAGCAGGCTATTCCAAGTGGCATCTGCAGAGGATGTTCAAAGATGTCACCGGTCATGCTATCGGGGCCTATATTCGCGCACGTCGTCTGTCAAAGTCTGCTGTGGCATTGCGCCTGACCGCACGCCCGATTCTGGATATTGCCCTGCAATACCGTTTCGATTCGCAGCAAACCTTCACCCGCGCCTTTAAGAAACAGTTCTCGTTGACGCCAGCGCTTTATCGTCGCTCGCCTGACTGGAGCTCGTTTGGCATGCGTCCGCCGCTGCGTCTGGGCGAGTTCGCGATGCCGAAATACGAAATTGTCACGCTGCCTGAAACCCATCTGATCGGTACAACGCAGAGTTACTCGTGCTCTCTGGAGCAGATTTCTGAGTTCCGACATCAGATGCGCGTCCAGTTCTGGCGCGACTTCCTGAGCCACGCGCCGGCGATCCCGCCGATTCTGTATGGTCTCAACGAAACGCACCCGAGCCAGGAAAAAGACGACGAACAGGAGGTGTTCTACACCACCGCGCTGACACCGGATATGGCCAATGGCTACATTCAGGGGTCGAAGCCTGTCGTGCTGGAAGGCGGTGAGTACGTGATGTTCGCGTATGAAGGGCTGGGAACGGGGGTTCAGGAGTTCATCCTGACCGTTTACGGGACCTGCATGCCGATGCTGAATCTGAATCGCCGTAAGGGTCAGGACATTGAGCGCTACTACCCGGCGCAGGATGCTAAACCGGAAGAAGGCCCAATCAATCTGCGTATGGAATTCTTGATTCCGATACGTCGTTAACGCTGCAGTTCGTCAAGCGCAGGGGCATCAAGATGCGAAATGTCCCCTGCCATCTCCACTACCCAGCCCGACGCCAGCCACGCGCTCTCCTGGTAATCAATCCGGGAAATGGAGCAGTTGCGCAGACGCAAACGGCGCTCAGCATACGCCGGTAACCCCAGAATGGTGCTCACCAGGCAACCCAACGCAATCCCGTGACTCACCAGTAGCGGACGGCTTCCTGCCGGAAGCTTCAGGCACTCGGCCAGAGCAGCATGCATGCGCACGCTGAGCTCCTGCATGGATTCTCCCTCAGGAATACGGCCATCTTCGGTACCGTTCACTAGCGTGCGACGCCAGCCCTCTTCCGTTTCCGTCAGCGTATCGATATGGCGTTTTTCCAGCACGCCCATATCCAGCTCGCGCAGGCGCGGCTCAAGCATGACGTCACAGCCGCAGGCGTCTGCGATGATGCGCGCCGTCTGCTGTGTGCGACCTAAGTCGCTGGTGATGACGTGGGTAATGCCCAGCGTTCTGGCACGCTCTGCCACCTGCCACGCTTGCTGCACGCCCTTCTCAGTGAGGGGACTGTCTGACTGGCCTTGAATACGTCGCTCGGCGTTCCACTGCGTTTCACCGTGGCGAACAAGGTATACCTGTAACATGCTTTTTTTCCGTTATACTGCGATGAGTTTTTTTGAATCGAGCTTAATTATGCACCATGTTGTCTCTGCTACCACTAATCCTGCCAAAATTCAGGCAATTCTAAGGGCATTTGAAGAGATCTTCGGCGCAGGATCCTGCCATATTGAGGCCATCGGCGTCGAGAGTGGCGTTCCTGAACAGCCGTTCGGCAGCGAGGAAACGCGCGCTGGCGCACGAAATCGCGTGGCGAATGCGAAGGCTGCGGCACCGGATGCTGACTTTTGGGTGGCCATTGAAGCAGGTATCGACGAAGGCGCAACGTTTAGCTGGGTGGTTATCGAAAGTCGCGAGCAGCGCGGTGAAGCGCGTTCGGCTACCCTGCCGCTACCAGACATTATTCTTGAGAAAGTACGCGCGGGTGAAGCGCTCGGGCCGGTGATGTCGCAGTACACCGGCATTGATGAGATTGGCCGTAAAGAAGGGGCCATTGGCGTCTTCACCGCAGGCGCGCTGACGCGTTCAGGCGTGTATCACCAGGCGGTGATCCTGGCGTTAAGCCCGTTCCATAACGCGATTTATCGTTGAATGTGTAGGCCGGAGAAGGCGAAGCCGTCATCCGGCGTTTTTCAGCAATACCGCTTCCAGCCACTGGCGCAGCTCAACCGGTGCCGACTTAAGGCTGTTCGATCCGCGGGTAATCGTTGCGATACCCGCGCCGAGCTCATTTTTAAGCTCGCGCTGGCTCATCTCGCCGCGCAGCAACTCTTCAATGATCCGCACGCGCGTGCCCAGCGCCTCGCGCTCGTCCGGCGTGAGCATCAGCTGCATCAGGGGTAAATGCAAATCCTGATCGTAAGACTGGCGAAGCAACTCCACAAAACGAAGCCACTCCTGATGACGTTGTTCGGCCATTGCCGAGGAATACGGGGAATGCTGGGTCATGTTATGCTGCCTCTTGTACTCATTAGCGAGTACAGCATAACACAACCCACGCCGATCAGTAACGTCTCTGCCACTCGGCATCGCTCATCAGGGTATCTTTCTGCCCCATGAAGTAGCGATAGTACGCATCATACGCCAGCACGTTTTTCACGTATCCGCGCGTTTCCGAGAACGGAATGCTCTCGACAAACGCCACGGCGTCGATGCGCCCGGCGCTGTTGCCGAGCCAGGTGCGCACGCGCCCAGGGCCCGCGTTATACGCCGCCGAAGAGAAGATGCGGTTATTGCCGAACTGCTGATACACGTACTGAAGATAGCTGGTACCGATGTTGATGTTGGTATCCGGATCCAGGAGCTGTGACGGGCTGCTGTACCCAGGAATATTAAACATCTTCACCGTGTGCGTCGCCGTACCCGGCATGATCTGCATTAGACCGCTGGCACCCACCGGGGAACGGACTTTCGGGTTCCACGCGCTCTCCTGACGGGCAATCGCCATCGCGTAACTTTGCGGGATATCTTTGCCGCTGGTGTAGCGCTCGAAAAGATCTTTATAAGCCAGCGGGAAACGCTCTTCGAGATGATCCCACAGCTTGCCGGCGATCGTCGCCTGCACGCTTAGATCCCACCAGTGATTATCAAACGCATAGCGGGCAAGCTGGGCTTTCTCGTCGGTGGTGCGGCTGGTCACCAGGTTCGCCCACTCGCTGCGCGCGGTGTTGTCCATGTTCCAGTACATCAGCTCGCGAACGCGTGCCATTTCTGGCCCCTGCGTCAGCGCCGGGTTCGCGTTAGCGGGCGCTTTATCAATGCGGAAGGTGTACTCCTCATCCAGGCGCTGCGCGGCCGCCATCGGGTAGAACCCTCGCTGCTGCATCAGCGAATGGAGAATATCTTTGGCTTCATCATCACGACCGCGCTCCATCAGCAGGTCGGCCTGCCAGTAGCGCCATTCGTCCTTCTCTTTGGCTTCCATAGGCAACCGCGCAAGCCAGGTATTTAACCCCCGGCGATCGCCCGTGCCCAGCGCCATTCGCACGCGTCGTTCCACCAGCGAGGTGGAGTTCGAGCGCATAATGGCATCGTCTCGCCAACGCGCCTGTTCGTCGGTCACATCCGTGCCCATCAGTCGCCACGCCACAATGTCGCGCAGCTCCTGGGTTTGCTCCTCGTTAAGCTGCTGCGCCTGCACCAGCTGCGGGATCATCAGTCGCGCGTTTTCCACATCGTCACGCGCCACGCTGGCAAAAGCCACCGCCGCCATCTGACGGGTAAAATCGGTTGCCCCCGTAGTGCGGGCAAAGGTCAGGACGCTGTTCGGATCGTTTGCCAGGGCAATAACCGCCGTAGAGATAGTCTGGTAATCGGACGGCATTTGCCCCGCCAGGGTGGTTACCAGCCGCGTGTTGCCGGCTTTCATCGCCAGACGGATGCGCTCAAGATAGGCCAGCGGGTCCTGCTTGCCGGAAGCACGCCATGCGCCAAACAGGGAATCACAGGCGTTTGGCTGGCTTTTGCCGGTGAGCCAGAGCTCTTTCGCCCCTGCCCAGGCCTCTTCCTGCTGCCCGGTCGCCCATTTCGCATAGTAATAGTTACACTGGGCTTCGGTGGCGTTCGGCTTTTCAGGGCTAAACGCCAGCAGTCCGCGCCAGTCTTCGCGACGCGCCAGCTCGTTAACGAAACGAGACTGCAGGTTCCGCGCCGGCGGCAGGGTCGGGTTCGCCTGAATGAAGTTATTCACGGTGACGGTCGGTTGGTTCATGAGATCGTCCGTGATCTGGCGATACTCCAGATACGGATACAGCGGATAATCCTTGAGCGTCGGCATCAGCGCCTGCACGGTATCCATCTGCTTGTTGTCCCACGCCTGTTTAATTTGGGCGTAGCGATTACGTTGTTCATCCAGTGAATCGGCATGCACCGCCTGGCTTACCGCCATTACGCATACGCTGGCAGCCAGCAGACGCCAGACCACCCGTTTGGCTTTTTCCACAAGCTCTTCCTCATTGTTTTTTCGTCAATTGCAGCGTCTTGCCACGTCAAAGTCTAATCAACTTATGCTAACCAGGCATCCTGCAACGCGCCACGTCATGGACACTTTTTTACCTTTCTTGCGCGTTTTAACACTCCCGACGTTCCTGGCTGGGATTAGGCCGTGAAAAAGGCTACACTTCGAGGCTGAAATTCCTTCTCATCACGATAAAAGAGGCGAAGTCCAACGTGGCTCAATTCGTTTATACCATGCATCGTGTCGGCAAAGTGGTCCCGCCGAAACGTCATATTCTTAAAAATATCTCGCTGAGCTTCTTCCCGGGCGCAAAAATCGGTGTTCTGGGTCTCAACGGTGCCGGTAAGTCCACCCTGCTGCGCATCATGGCCGGCATCGATACAGACATCGAAGGTGAAGCCCGTCCGCAGCCTGGCATCAAAATCGGCTACCTGCCGCAGGAACCACAGCTGAACCCGGAACACACCGTGCGTGAGTCCGTTGAAGAAGCCGTTTCCGAAGTGGTTAACGCCCTGAAAGGTCTGGATGAAGTGTATGCCAAATACGCCGAGCCGGATGCGGACTTCGACAAGCTTGCTGCACAACAGGGCAAGTATGAAGAGATTATCCAGGCGCACGACGGTCACAACCTGAACGTGCAGCTGGAGCGCGCGGCGGATGCCCTGCGTCTGCCGGACTGGGATGCGAAAATCGCCAATCTCTCCGGTGGTGAACGCCGCCGCGTGGCGCTGTGCCGCCTGCTGCTGGAAAAACCAGACATGCTGCTGCTCGACGAACCCACTAACCACCTGGATGCGGAATCCGTGGCGTGGCTGGAACGCTTCCTGCACGACTTCGAAGGCACCGTTGTGGCAATTACCCACGACCGTTACTTCCTCGACAACGTCGCGGGCTGGATCCTGGAGCTGGACCGCGGTGAAGGCATTCCGTGGGAAGGCAACTACTCCTCCTGGCTGGAGCAGAAAGATCAGCGTCTGGCGCAGGAAGCTTCTCAGGAAGCGGCGCGTCGTAAGTCTATCGAGAAAGAGCTGGAGTGGGTGCGTCAGGGCGCGAAAGGCCGTCAGTCCAAGGGCAAAGCCCGTCTGGCACGCTTTGAAGAGCTTAACAATACCGAATACCAGAAACGTAACGAAACCAACGAACTGTTTATTCCACCTGGAGCACGTCTGGGGGATAAAGTGGTTGAAGTGACCAACCTGCGTAAGTCCTACGGCGACCGCCTGCTGATCGACGACCTGACCTTCTCCGTGCCGAAAGGCGCAATCGTCGGGATCATCGGTCCGAACGGCGCGGGTAAATCAACCCTGTTCCGCATGATGTCCGGTCAGGAACAGCCAGACAGCGGTTCTATCACCCTGGGTGAAACCGTGAAGCTGGCGTCCGTTGACCAGTTCCGTGACGCAATGGATAACAGCAAAACCGTGTGGGAAGAAGTTTCCGGCGGTCTGGATATCATGCGTATCGGCAACACCGAGATGCCAAGCCGCGCCTATGTTGGCCGCTTCAACTTCAAAGGCACCGACCAGGGCAAACGCGTGGGCGAGCTGTCCGGCGGTGAGCGCGGTCGTCTGCACCTGGCGAAGCTGCTGCAGGTGGGCGGTAACGTACTGCTGCTCGATGAACCAACCAACGACCTGGACATCGAAACCCTGCGCGCGCTGGAAAACGCCCTGCTGGAGTTCCCGGGCTGCGCCATGGTTATCTCGCACGACCGCTGGTTCCTGGACCGTATCGCGACCCACATCCTGGACTATCAGGACGAAGGTAAAGTGGAGTTCTTCGAAGGTAACTTCACTGAATACGAAGAGTACAAGAAACGCACTCTGGGCGCAGACGCGCTGGAGCCGAAGCGTATTAAGTACAAGCGTATCGCGAAATAACAGCAAAACGGCAACTTCGGTTGCCGTTTTTTATGTTTGTTCCCTCAGCCCCGTGGAGAGGGATCCCCAGTAATTTTTTACCGGACGCGATGAATGTTGCTTCAGGTAAATTAATGGCTTACAGCGATGCCCTGGTCCGGCTGTAAATCGCCGAGGCGTTTCCGTAAGGCCGGGGCGAGGCGCAGGGATGCGCCGAGAGGGCGTGGCCTGCAGGGATGCAGGCTCATGCCCGACCCGATAGCCTGAAGGAATAAGCTGAGGGTACCGCGAAGCGGCGATTTACCGCCGGGAGCCCGGGTCGCCAGGGCGGTGGCGATTGAGCCGCCCTGGCACGTTCACAGGCCATGCCGTTACAGAGTAGCAAGGAACATAAAGTGAACGGAATAACCTCCACTGCCGTATGTTCCCCCTCACCCCAGCCCTCTCCCTCAAGGGAGAGGGGGTCGTCAGTGCAGACATATTTTGTGGGGATCCCTCTCCCCGTGGGAGAGGGTCAGGGTGAGGGCATCAGGCCGCACATAATCAACGCCCCACGTAATACCGCTTCACCTCATCAAACTGCATCGCAAACTCGATATAGCTCATCAGCGCAGGTGAATTCAGCTTGCGGCTTGGATACGCCAGCCACAGATCGTTTCCTTCGACGTTCCACTCCGGCAGCACCTGTACCAGCGCCCCTTTCTCGACCTTATCTTCCAGCAAAAAAGCCGGAAGCAGCGTGATCCCCGCACCGGCCATCGCGCACTCACGGGCGTAAACCAGGTTATCCGTCAGATGGGCATTATCCGGCAGATAGCGATAATCCTCACTTTTACTTTGCAGAAGCCACTCGGACCAGGCTTTGTGGGTAATGCAGCGGTGCTCCACCAGCTGGCGAGGATGCGTCAGCGGCTCCCGACGCGCCAGGTACGCCGGTGAGGCCATCATATAGCGCGGACAGTGGCCGATCATCCGGCCAATCAGAGAGGAGTCCTGCGGCTTACCGGTACGCAGCGCCACGTCAAAGCCAGACTCGACCAGATCGAGCACGTCGTCAGAAATGGAAACATCGAGCGAAACGTCGGGATAGCGGAGCTGGAATTCGGCATTCATATGCGCCAGCAGCGTGGCACCGATCCCTGCCGGACAGGTGATGCGAAGCCGTCCGCTCGGATTTTCGCGCAGGCGCTGAATGGCGTACTCCGCCCGCTCGCTGGCCGCCAGCATCTCCCGGCAGTGGACCAGATAGTGCTCGCCCGCGAACGTCAGGTTCAGCCTGCGCGTGGTGCGGTTAAGCAGGCGAATACCCACCTGCTGTTCAAGCTGGCTGATGCGCTGGCTCACGCTGGATTTTGGCAGTTCCGCTTTGTGTGCCGCTGCGGTGAAACTGCCCATCTCCGCCACCAGCGCAAACAGCGCCATGTCCTGCAGCTGTTTAAACATGATTGTTCATCCTGTACGAACGCTGAGTTCTTGATTGTCCATCTTATCATGCAGCTGACCACTTAATAGACTAGCCTCAACAAAACGCATTCCATTGAGGAGCACACCATGTCAGTTAAAGCCATTGCCGTTAACCCAGAAAATCCCTCCACCTTCATTGAAATCACCCCGCCGATGCCGCAGCCCGGCGAGCACGATCTGCTGGTGGAGGTGAAAGCCGTCTCCGTTAACCCGGTCGATACCAAAGTCCACGCGGGTATTGCCAAAAACGGGCTGAAAGAGCCGCGCGTGCTCGGCTGGGATGCCAGCGGGATCGTCAAAGCCGTTGGGACGGGCGTCACCGGATTCAAGCCGGGGGATGAGGTGTGGTACGCGGGCGACATCACCCGCCCGGGCAGCAACACCACGCATCAGCTGATCGATGCGCGTATTGTCGGGCACAAACCTGCGAGCCTCGGCTGGGCGGCTGCCGCTGCACTGCCCTTGACCGCGCTCACCGCGTGGGAAGGTCTGTTTGAACGGCTGAACATTCAGGATGCCGGCGCGGACAAAACGTTGCTGATCATCGGCGGTGCGGGCGGGGTGGGATCGCTGGCGATCCCGTTTGCGAAGCACAACAGCAAGGTGAAGATCGTCGCAACCGCGTCACGTGAAGATTCCGCCCGGTGGTGCCGCGACCGCGGTGCAGACGTGGTGGTGAACTACCGCGATCTGAAAGGCGAGCTGGCGAAAGAGGGACTCACCTTTGTGGATTATATTTTCATCCTCAACGACACCGACGGGCACTGGGATGCGGTCAGCGACCTGATTGCGCCGCAGGGGCATATCTGTTCCATTGTTGAAAATGAACGTCCGCTGAACCAGGACAAGCTAAAGTCCAAATCCGCCGCCCTGCACTGGGAGTTTATGTACACCCGCAGCATGTATCAGACCGCGGATATGGCGCGTCAGGGAGAGATCTTAGACGAGGTCGCGAAGCTGGTGGATAACGGCGTGGTGGAAAGCTCGCTGAGTGAAACGCTGCACGGGCTGAGCGTGGAAAGCATTACCGAGGCGCACCGTAAGGTGCTGGACGGACATATGCGCGGGAAAGTGGTGGTTGAGTATTGAGTGATCTGATGCCCTCACCCCGGCCCTCTCCCACAGGGAGAGGGAGGTTAACGCTTACCCCTGCTCCCCCATCATCTCCTTCACCAGCTCGACGCAGCGCAGGAAACGGGAGTCGTAATCCGACTCCTCAACGTGCACAAACTCAACGTTATTCTCATTGAGCATCTCCACCAGCATGGTCTGAAATTCCCGCCTGTCCACGGAACTGCCGAGGCTGCGCATGCCGTCGGCCACCCACGGAGTGTTGTTTTCCAGCAGGATCACCAGGTCAAAGCGGTATTCGTCAATCAGCGCCTGCACGAACGGGTGCTCGCGCCCCTCGTACTTTTTACAGAACGCCTGCGTGGTCACGAAATCGGTATCGATAAACGCCACTTTATTGGCATATTTGACAGCGAAATCAATGTACTGGGCGTGCCCGAGCGCAATTTTGTCGTAGTCGGAATACTGCAGCGCCATCTCGTCGCCACCGAGGTGCGAGAAGACATAATCGCGGCCGTACTCCCACGCGCTGGTGGTGTTGAAGATGTTCGCCAGCTTATTGACCAGCGTTGATTTGCCGCTCGACTCGCCGCCCAGAATCGCCACCGTACGCACAAAGAACGGCTTAACTTCGGTCGGAATGTAATCCCAGTAGCGGAACGGGTTTTCGCGGATCTGCGCCCCGCTGATGTTCATAAAGGTGCGCTTTGGATCGATAAGCACGGTTTCAATGCCCAGATGCTCGCGGAACTGCGGCGCATCGGACTCTTCAGAGGTGTAGATCCAGTTCGGCGCAATGCCCTTCTCTTCCATAAACGCTTTGATGCCGTTGCTCCACACGTCCCAGCCGTGCGGATAGGGCTCCATGCCCTCTTCATTGAAGGCATGAATGCGAATATTTTTCTGATACTTAAAGGTCTGGAGCAGCCAGCGCAGACGGTCAGGCACGGTTGGCTGCTGCGACATGGCGCTGTCCTCAAACAGCTGGCGATCGCGGGTTTCGTCGTACCCCATGATGATGTGCAGTTCATCCACCTGGCTACAGGCGCGCTGTATCAGATAGATATGCCCGGTATGCAGCGGGTAAAACTTGCCGAACACCACGCCGATGTTCTTTTGCATACGCGGGAATTCCAGCCCCAGAAAGCGGTGCAGCGCTTCGAGCTTCTGCGCGCTGGGGCTTTTGATTTTGGCGTTCAGCAGCTGGCTCAGGTAGCCTTTGGTCATACCGCTGGCGTCCGCCACCTGCTGTAGCGTACAGCCTTTCTGACGGATTGCGGTTTTAATGTAGTCAAATGATGACATAAATTACGGTGCCTCCTGCAAAATCGAATACGTAATTATAAGTCGTCAAAGACATTTAACGCATCTGCGAGTTTTTTCACGCCAAATACCTGCATCCCTTCCGGGATTTTTTTCGGCACGTTAGCGGCCGGAACGATAGCCCGACGGAAACCGTGTTTTGCCGCCTCGGAGATACGCTCCTGCCCGCTGGGTACCGGACGGATTTCCCCGGCAAGCCCCACTTCACCAAACACGACCAGATCCTGCGGCAGCGGCCGGTCGCGCAAGCTGGAGACCATCGCCAGCAGCAGCGCCAGGTCAGCGCTGGTCTCGGTGACTTTGACGCCGCCGACCACGTTAACGAAGACGTCCTGATCCGCCATCTGCAGCCCGCCGTGACGGTGCAGCACCGCCAGCAGGATCGCCAGACGGTTCTGTTCCAGACCGACCGCCACGCGCCGCGGGTTGCCCATCATCGACACGTCCACCAGCGCCTGAATTTCAACGAGCAGCGGGCGCGTCCCTTCCCACAGCACCATCACCGAGCTGCCGGAGGTGATCTCATCACCACGGCTCAGGAAGATGGCCGACGGGTTGCTGACTTCGCGCAGCCCCTGCTCGGTCATGGCAAACACGCCCAGTTCGTTCACCGCCCCAAAGCGGTTTTTATGGCTGCGCAGGGTACGGAAGCGGGAATCCGCGTCGCCGTCGAGCATCACGGAGCAGTCGATACAGTGTTCGAGCACTTTCGGTCCCGCCAGCGAGCCGTCTTTGGTGACGTGGCCGACCATCACGATCGCTACGCCGCGCGTTTTGGCAAAGCGCGTCAGGTAGGCCGCGGTTTCACGCACCTGCGCCACGCTGCCCGGCGAGGACTGAATGTCCGCCATATGCATCACCTGGATGGAGTCGATCACCATCAGCTTCGGTTGCTCTTCTTCAGCGATCATGCAGATTTGCTCGATGCTGGTTTCGGAGAGCATGTTCAGGTTGCCGGTCGGCAGACCGAGGCGGTGCGCACGCATCGCCACCTGCTGCAGAGACTCTTCGCCCGTGACGTACAGGGTTTTCATCTGTTCGGCGAGCTTGCAGAGCGTTTGCAGCAGCAGGGTCGATTTACCCGCGCCCGGATTACCGCCAATCAGGATGGCGCTGCCCGGCACCACGCCACCGCCGAGCACGCGGTCAAACTCTTTGAACCCGGTGGAGAAGCGCGGCAGCTCTTCGAGGCTGATGTCCGAGAGCTTTTGTACCTTCGCCACGCCCGCGTTACCAGCATAGCCGCTCAGGCGCTCGTTGCGGGCCACGCTCGGCGAAGCCGCCACACCACGCACTTCGGTGATGGTGTTCCAGGCATGACAGGCGCTGCATTGCCCCTGCCAGCGCGGATAATCCGCACCACATTCATTACAGACAAATGCGCGTTTTGGAGCTTTCGCCACGGTTTACCTCGTTATTTCTGTGCGGCCTGCGTGCCGGGTGGCGCTTACGCTTACCCGGCCTACAAAGCAGACCGTTATTTCTGATTAAGGCTGCCGGAGAGAATGCAGAACACCCCCATCAGGTCAGCGTGACGGATAGTGACCTCCGTCTTTTCATTCACTTTTGGCTTGGCATGGTAGGCAATGCCAAGCCCGGCCGCTTTGATCATCGGCAGGTCGTTCGCCCCGTCCCCGATGGCGACGGTCTGGACCACCGGAATTTCATATTTTTCCGCAAGACGGGTCAGGGTGCTGGCTTTGTACTGGGCATCCACAATATCGCCGATCACCTGGCCGGTCAGCTTGCCGTCCATGATCTCCAGCTCATTGGCCACCACGGTGGTCAGATGCAGTTTTTCCCGCAGGTAATCCGCGAAGAAGGTAAAGCCACCGGAGGCAATCGCCACTTTCCAGCCCAGCGACTGCAGCTTCAGCACCAGCTGCGTCAGCCCTGGCATCAGCGGCAGCACGTCGCGCACCTGACGCAGGATGTTGGCATCGGCCCCTTTCAGGGTCGCCACGCGCTGTCTCAGGCTGGCGGTGAAGTCCAGCTCGCCGCGCATCGCACGCTCGGTGACTTCCGCCACCAGCTCGCCGCTGCCCGCAAGTTTCGCAATCTCGTCGATACATTCGATCTGGATCGCCGTAGAGTCCATGTCCATAACCAGCAGGCCTGGCGTTTTCAGGTGCGGAATTTTCCCCAGCGGCGCGACGTCCAGCCCGGCGTCATGCGCCAGACGCGTTGCGCGCTGCGTCAGGGAACCGGCCAGGCGAATGACCTGGTAGTCTTCCACGCACCAGGCGGCGACGATAACCATCGCGGCGCCCAGCTTGCTTTGATACTGGGTCAGACGTTGCTTATCCAGACCGCGTCCGTAGAGGAGCCAGCCGCTACGACCGGCGTGGTAATCCAGAGGCATCACCTCATCGCCACTTAAAGAGAGCGGCAATCCTGGCCATAAAGAGACATCCGTTGGCAGGTCACACCAGGTAATGTTCGGCATTAAAGCTCCTGTAATTTCGTTCGCGCCGGAAGGTTGCAGAGGGAAAATAACGCATGAGGCTACCCTGTAACCATCACTTCTGGCAACATTAAGCCGTAAATTTTCAGCAGGTGGAATATGGCTCGCGCAAAACTGAAATTCCGGCTCCATCGCGCCGTGATTGTCCTCTCCTGTCTCGCACTGTTAGTGGTGCTGATGCAAGGGGCATCCTGGTTTAGCCAGAACCATCAACGGCAACGCAACCCGCAGTTTGAAGAGCTGGCCCGCACGCTGGCACGCCAGGTGACGCTCAACATCGCACCGTCCATGCGTACCGAAACGCCGGACGAGAAGCGCATAGGCCAGGTTTTACGCCTGCTCACGGAGAACAGCCGCATCCTTGATGCCGGCGTCTATGATGAGCAAGGCGACCTGATCTCCCGCGCGGGCGAACACGTCGACGTGCGCGACAGGCTGGCGCTGGACGGTAAAAAAGCCGGGGGCTATTTTAACCAGCAGATCGTCGAACCTATTCAGGGCAAAAATGGGCCGCTCGGGTATTTGCGCCTGACCCTTGATACTCACACCCTGCCAACCGAAGCCAAACAGGTCGATAATACCACCAACATTCTGCGCCTGATGCTGCTGCTTTCACTCGCCATTGGCGTTGTTCTGGCGCGTACCCTGCTTCGGGGCAAACGCTCGCGCTGGCAGCAATCCCCGTTCCTGCTGACCGCCAGCAAATCCGTCCCTGAAGACGAAGAGAGCGAGAAGAAAGAATAGTGATAAAGTAGGCGAACGATTCGGAAAAGGAACTCTGCCATGACGACGTTACGCCTGCTTATCTCTGACTCTTACGATCCCTGGTTTAATCTCGCGGTAGAAGAGTGCATCTTCCGCCAGATGCCCGCCACCCAGCGCGTCCTGTTTCTCTGGCGTAACGCCGATACGGTGGTCATCGGCCGCGCGCAAAATCCGTGGAAAGAGTGCAATACGCGGCGTATGGAAGAGGACAACGTTCGCCTCGCACGCCGCAGCAGCGGCGGCGGCGCGGTGTTTCACGATCTGGGCAATACCTGCTTTACCTTTATGGCGGGTAAACCGGAGTACGACAAAACCATCTCAACGTCCATCGTCCTCAACGCGCTCAACTCGCTCAGCGTGACGGCGGAAGCCTCCGGGCGTAACGATCTGGTGGTCAAAACGCCCGACGGAGATCGCAAAGTGTCCGGCTCTGCCTACCGCGAAACGATGGATCGCGGGTTCCACCATGGCACTCTGCTTCTTAACGCCGATCTCAGCCGCCTGGCGAACTACCTGAATCCCGACAAGAAAAAACTCCAGGCCAAAGGGATTACCTCCGTGCGCGGCCGCGTGGCAAATCTGGTCGAACTGCTGCCGGGCGTTACACACGAGCAAATCTGTGAGGCCGTGCGCGAGGCGTTCTTTGCGCATTACGGCGAGCGCGTGGAAGCAGAAGTGATTTCACCGGACAAAACCCCGGACCTGCCAAACTTCGCGGAAACCTTCGCCCGCCAGAGCAGCTGGGAGTGGAACTTCGGTCAGGCACCTGCATTTTCCCATCTGCTGGATGAGCGTTTTACCTGGGGCGGCGTGGAGCTGCATTTTGACGTCGAGAAAGGTCATATCACCCGCACGCAGGTGTTTACGGACAGTCTGAATCCGGCGCCGCTGGAAGCACTTGCGGCACGCTTGCAGGGCTGTTTGTACCGGGCGGATATGCTGCAGCAGGAATGTGACGCGTTGATTGGGGATTTCCCGGCGCAGGAAAATGAGCTGCGGGAACTGTCAGCTTGGATTGCACAGGCCGTGCGCTAGTAAAAAGCCCGCTGGCGCTACGCTTAGCGGGCCTACAAAACCGTAGGCCGGGTCAGGCGAAGCCGCCACCCGGCACAACAGCTCTTACTCTTTATCGCCCAGCAGAACGGATTCCAGCGCGATTTTGATCATGTCGTTGAAGGTGGTCTGACGCTCGGCAGCGGTAGTCTGCTCGTGAGTACGGATGTGGTCAGACACGGTGCAGATGGTCAGCGCTTTCGCACCAAACTCAGCCGCTACGCCGTAGATACCCGCCGCTTCCATTTCCACGCCCAGAATGCCGTATTTCTCCATCACGTCGAACATCTCGCCGCCGTCCGGTGCATAGAACAGGTCAGCAGAGAAGATGTTACCCACGCGAGCCTCAACGCCCAGCGCTTTCGCCGCGTCAACCGCGTCACGCACCATGCCGAAGTCTGCAATGGCAGCGAAGTCATGGTCTTTGAAACGCATACGGTTAACTTTGGAATCGGTGCAGGCACCCATACCGATAACGATGTCGCGCAGCTTAACGTCCATGCGCACCGCGCCGCAGGAGCCAACGCGGATGATTTTCTTCACGCCGAAATCGGTGATCAGCTCTTTGGTGTAGATAGAGCAGGATGGGATACCCATACCGTGGCCCATTACGGAGATTTTGCGGCCTTTATAGGTACCGGTGAAGCCCAGCATGCCGCGAACGTTGTTCACTTCACGCACGTCTTCCAGGAAGGTTTCTGCAATGTGCTTCGCGCGCAGCGGGTCGCCCGGCATCAATACGACGTCAGCGAAATCACCCATTTCTGCATTAATGTGAGGAGTTGCCATCTTCAGTTCCTTTTCATTTGAATTTTTTTGCCCGGTGGCGCTTCGCTTACCGGGCCTACGGTTTTGTAGGCCGGGTAAGGCGCAGCCGCCACCCGGCAATGACCTCAGAACATAGCCTTGCCATATTCCATGTCAGACGTACCAAAGTATTTCGCGATAGTCTGGCCGATGTCCGCGAAGGTTTCACGGTGACCCAGCGAGCCCGGCTTCACTTTCGGGCCGTACACCAGCACCGGAATGTGCTCACGGGTGTGGTCGGTGCCGGTCCAGGTTGGGTCGCAGCCGTGGTCCGCAGTCAGGATCAGAATGTCATCTTCACCCACCAGCTCCATCAGCTCCGGCAGACGGCGGTCAAACAGCTCCAGACCGGCAGCATAGCCCGCGACGTCGCGACGGTGGCCCCACGAGGAGTCGAAGTCCACGAAGTTGGTGAAGACAATGGTCTTGTCGCCCGCTTCTTTCATCTCTTTGATGGTGGCATCGAACAGCGCATCCAGACCGGTGGCTTTCACTTTTTTGGTGATGCCGCAGTTAGCGTAGATATCCGCAATTTTACCCACGGACACCACGTGACCGTCTTTCTCTTCGACCAGCTTCTGCAGCACGGTGGGTGCCGGTGGCTCAACGGCCAGGTCGTGACGGTTACCGGTACGCTGGAAATTACCCGCTTTGTCACCGATAAACGGACGTGCGATCACGCGTCCAATGTTATAGCCGCCTTCGGTCAGCTCTTCACGGGCGATTTCGCACAGCTCGTAGAGTTTATCCAGGCCGTAGGTCTCTTCGTGGCAGGCAATCTGGAACACGGAGTCAGCAGAGGTGTAGAAAATCGGCTTACCGCTTTTCATATGCTCTTCGCCAAGCTCATCCAGAATCACGGTACCGGAAGAGTGGCAGTTACCGAGGTAGCCCGGCAGGTTGGCACGCTTAACCAGCTTGTCCAGCAGCTCCTGCGGGAAGCTATTCTCGTGATCGGAGAAATATCCCCAGTCAAACAGTACCGGCACACCGGCGATTTCCCAGTGTCCAGACGGGGTATCTTTACCGGAAGAGAGTTCGTGAGCCCAGCCGTAGGCGCCCACCACTTCCGCGTTGCCGTCCATACCGGCTGCGATTTTACCGGTAGAACCTTCATGTGCTTTCACCAGACCGAGGCGGGTCAGGTTAGGTAGAGTCAGAGGGCCTTTACGACCGTTGTCCGCTTCGCCTTTCGCACAGGCTTCCGCGATGTGACCCATGGTATCGGAACCCACGTCACCAAAACGTTCTGCATCTTCGGTTGCGCCGATGCCGAATGAGTCCAGCACCATAATAAATGCACGTTTCATAATTGTTCTCCGTACGTAGTGCTTAAAAATGATTGATCAGATCAGTATACCGCTATTCGGTGATACGGCGATAGACGGTCGGTGTGGTTTCTGGCGCTTTATCATCAAGCGCAATGGCCGCCTTCACCGCTTTCGCCGCTTCCTGCCAGCTGGCTTCGTCTTTGGCGTGGATCACCGCCAGCGGACGTTGGCCGTCAACGCTGTCGCCCAGGCGGGCCATATCGGTGAAGCCGACGCTGTAATCAATGGTGTCTGATGCCTGACGACGGCCGCCGCCCATCGAGACCACCGCCATACCCAGCGCGCGGGTGTCCATGGCGGAGACAAAACCTTCAGTGTCCGCATAAACGGCTTTGCTGAGCATCGCTGTTGGCAGGTATTTCGCGTAGTTTTCCACGAAGTCGGTCGGGCCTTTCTGCGCCGCGACCATGCGGCCGAAGATCTCCGCCGCTTTGCCGTTGTCCAGCACCGCCTGCAGCTTCGCACGCGCGTCAGCATCGTCTTTCGCCAGCTTGCCGGAAATCAGCATCTCTACGCACAGCGCCATGGTGACGTCGAACAGGCGCGGGTTACGGTATTCACCCGTCAGGAACTGCACGGCTTCACGCACTTCGACCGCGTTACCGGCGCTGGAGGCCAGCACCTGGTTCATGTCGGTCAGCAGCGCGGTGGTGCGCACGCCTGCGCCGTTGGAGACGCCAACGATCGCTTCGGCCAGCGCTTCAGAGAGTTCATAGGTTGGCATAAATGCGCCGCTGCCCACCTTCACGTCCATCACCAGCGCGTCCAGCCCTTCTGCCAGCTTCTTCGCCAGGATAGAGGCGGTGATCAGCGGGATGGAGTCAACGGTTGCGGTGATATCGCGGGTCGCGTAGAAACGCTTGTCTGCCGGAGCAAGAGAGCTGGTCTGGCCGATAATCGCCACGCCAACGTCTTTAATAATGTCGCGGAAGCGGTTGTCATCCGGGAAGATATCGAAGCCCGGAATGGCTTCCAGCTTGTCGAGCGTGCCGCCGGTGTGGCCCAGGCCGCGCCCGGAGATCATCGGGATGTAACCGCCGCAGGCTGCCACCATGGGGCCGAGCATCAGGGAGGTTACGTCGCCCACGCCGCCGGTGGAGTGTTTATCGACAATCGGGCCGTTAAGGTTGAGGCTCTTCCAGTCCAGAACGGTTCCTGAATCTCGCATTGCCATGGTCAGCGAGACACGCTCAGGCATCGACATATCGTGGAAGAAGATGGTCATCGCCAGAGCCGCAATCTGCCCTTCTGAGACGGTGTTATCACGAATGCCGTTGATAAAGAAGCGGATCTCTTCGTCGCTTAATGCATGACCATCACGTTTTTTACGAATAATTTCTTGTGCGAGAAACACGGTAACCTCCATGCGGAATCGGGGGAGTTGTGGCGGGTGGCGCTACGCTTACCCGCCCTACGATCCTGTAGGCCGGATAAGCGAAGCGTCATCCGGCATTGTCTGGCAATCAGTAGCTGCTTGCGCTCTTACCGTCGCCGTGACCCAGCGCTTTCAGCAGGCTGGCCAGCAGGCTTGACGCGCCGAAGCGGTAGTGACGGGAATCGGCCCAGTCGGCACCAAACAGCTCGTCGGCAATCGCCAGGAACTGCTGCGCGTCTTCAGCGGTACGCACGCCGCCAGCCGGTTTGAAGCCCACGGTTTTGGACACGCCCATATCGCGGATCACTTCCATCATGATGCGCGCGCTTTCCGGGGTCGCGTTCACCGGCACTTTACCGGTTGAGGTTTTGATGAAATCGGCACCGGCTTTGATGGAGATTTCAGAGGCTTTACGAATCAGCGCCTCTTCTTTCAGCTCGCCGGTTTCGATGATCACTTTGAGCAGCACGTTTGCCGCCGCGCAGGCGTCTTTACAGGCTTTCACCAGGTCAAAACCGACCTGCTCGTTGCCCGCGATCAGCGCGCGGTACGGGAACACCACGTCCACTTCGTCTGCACCGTAAGCAATCGCCGCGCGGGTTTCTGCCAGCGCAATCTCGATATCGTCATTGCCGTGCGGGAAGTTAGTCACGGTTGCAATGCGCACGTCCGGGGTGCCCTGCTCTTTCAGCGTCTTGCGGGCAATCGGGATAAAGCGCGGGTAGATACAGACGGCGGCGGTGTTACCGACGGGCGTTTTCGCCTGATGGCACAGGGCGATGACTTTTTCATTGGTGTCGTCATCGTTCAGGGTGGTCAGGTCCATCAGTTTCAACGCGCGCAGGCTGCTTGCAGTTAAATCGGTCATAACATTCTCCAACGGCAGTGCCGTATAAATTTTACCTTGCGGGTCTGTGAGTATTCTAACATCCACCCGCATCCACACTTCGACATTCATCACAGTTAATGAAAACTGCGTACAAATTTGCATTACTGTAATGCGATCTTCTTCAAACTTTATCGCGCTAACTGCTGACTAAAGCAGCGATACCCCCTGTCGGATCAAAAGCCCCAACAGGCTGGCTTTCTACAATCTGTTCATCATCCGCAGAATACTAAAGGAAGCGAACATGCCCCACGCCAGCCTCGACGCCCTGCAACAACGTTGCCAGCACATTGTGACAAGCCCGGTGTTAACGCCTGAGCAAAAACGTCATTTTCTGGCGCTGGAAGCGGAAAACGATCTGCCCTATCCCGCCCTGCCGCAGGCGGCACGCGCCGCGCTGGACGAGGGTTTTATCTGCGACATGTTCGAAGGCCATGCGCCCTACAAGCCTCGTTACGTTCTGCCGGATTATGAAAAATTCCTGGCTAACGGTTCAGAGTGGCTGGAACTGGAAGGCGCAAAAGATCTGGATGACGCCCTCTCGCTGTTAACCATCCTCTACCATCATGTTCCGTCCGTCACATCGATGCCGGTCTATCTCGGCCATCTCGATGCGCTACTGCAACCGTATGTTAGAATTCTAACACAAGAAGAAATCGATAGCCGAATAAAACGTTTCTGGCGCTATCTCGACCGTACGCTGCCGGATGCCTTTATGCACGCCAACATTGGGCCGGAAGATACGCCCATCACGCGGGCGATACTGCGTGCAGATGTAGACCTGAAGCAGGTCGCACCGAATCTGACGTTTATTTACGACCCCGAAATCACGCCGGAAGATTTGCTGCTTGAGGTGGCCAAAAACATTTGTGAATGCAGCAAACCGCATATTTCTAATGGTCCTGTGAATGATAAAATTTTCACAAAAGGACGTTATGGCGTGGTGAGCTGTTACAACTCCCTGCCGCTGGCAGGCGGTGGCAGCACCCTGGTGCGCCTTAACCTCAAAGCCATTGCCGAACGCAGCGTCTCCATCGACGACTTCTTCACCCGCACGCTTCCGCACTACTGCCAGCAGCAACTTGCCATCATCGATGCCCGCTGCGATTTTCTGTATCAACAGTCCGGCTTCTTTGAGAATAGCTTCCTGGTGAAAGAGGGGCTGATTGATGCCGATCGGTTCGTGCCGATGTTTGGCCTGTACGGCCTGGCGGAAGCGGTCAATACGCTCTGTGAAAAAGCAGGCATTGCAGGGCGTTACGGCAAAGATGAGCAGGCCAACGCGCTGGGGTATCGCATCAGCGAGCAGCTTGCGGCATTTGTTGAAAACACACCGGTGAAGCACGGCTGGAAGCAGCGCGCGATGCTGCACGCGCAGTCGGGGATCAGCTCTGATTCGGGCACCACGCCGGGCGCGCGTCTGCCCTACGGCGACGAGCCGGATCCGATAAGCCACCTGCTGGCCGTGGCTCCTCACCACAAACACTACTCTTCAGGAATAAGCGACATATTGACGCTGGATGAGACGGTAAAACGCAACCCGCAGGCGGTGGTTCAGCTGTGCCTCGGCGCCTTCAGAGCGGGTATGCGGGAATTTACGGCTAACATAGCGGGTAACGATCTGGTCCGCGTGACCGGCTATATGGTGCGATTATCGGATCTGGAGAAATACCGGGAAGCGGGTTCGAGAACCAACACCACGTGGCTGGGTGAAGAGGCCGCACGCAATACCCGTATCCTGGAACGTCAGCCGCGCGTGATAAGCCATGAACAGCAGATGCGCTTTAGTTAGTCAGGTCATTCCTTTTTCCTGCGTGGACGGGCCGGGCAGCCGCCTGGCCCTGTTCCTGCAGGGCTGCAACCTGCGCTGCAAAACCTGCCACAACCCGTGGACTATCGGCCGCTGCAACGACTGCGGAGACTGCGTCCCCCGCTGCCCGCACGACGCGCTGACCCTTCAGGCCGGGCGCGTCTGGTGGCAGGAGAGCCATTGTCAGCAGTGCGATACCTGTCTGCACCTGTGCCAGCAGCAGGCAACGCCCATGGCACACCGCCTGAGCGTGGAGGAGATCCTTTCGCAGATCCGCAAGGCCGCACCCTTTATTGAAGGCATCACCGTGAGCGGCGGTGAAGCCACGACCCAGCTGCCGTTTTTGATCGCCCTGTTCAGCGCGATCAAAGCGGATCCCGCCCTGCGTCATCTGACCTGCCTGGTCGACAGCAACGGTCTGTTAAGCGAAACCGGCTGGCAAAAGCTGCTGCCGGTACTGGATGGCGCGATGCTGGATCTGAAAGCGTGGGGGAATGAGCATCACCGCTTCCTGACCGGACGCGAAAACACGCAGATCAAGCAGAGCATCCGCTGGCTGGCAGATCGCCACTGTTTGACGGAACTCCGCTTATTGGTCATCCCAGAGCAATGTGATTATCTGGAACATCTCAAACCGCTGACGACATTTATTCACGGGCTTGGAAACATTCCTGTGCGAATCAACGCATTTCACGCGCACGGCGTTTATGGTGAGGCGGCCTCATGGCGTAGCGCGACGCCGGACGACGTGGAACCGCTGGCTGTGGCGCTGGAAGAAAAGCGGATCGCCGTGATCCGCCCGTCGCTCTATCTATAGCGTGATGCCAAATAGCGTACGCGTGTTCTCAAGCAGCGCATGGGCAATCACCGCCGCTGGCTCCGGACGCAGTTCACACAGCGCAGTAAACACACGTGCAGCCTGTTCAGGACGATTAGGCTGCCCCTGAAAACCATTCAGCGGCATATCGGGCGCATCCGTTTCCAGCAGCAGCGCTGATAGCGGCAGCCGTGCCATCACGTCACGGGTTTTACTGGCGCGCGGATAGGTAATAGTACCGCCGACGCCAATGTGATAGCCCAGCTCGATAAAACGCTGCGCCTGCTGCAGGCTGCCGGAGAAACCGTGTACGACGCCCCTGCGCGGCAGATCGATGCGTTTCAGGTGCATCGCCAGCTTATCGTGCGTGCGTCTCGAATGGAGGATCACTGGCAGATCGTGACGCTTCGCCAGCCTGAGCTGCGCGTCGAGGATCGTCTGCTGGCGCTCGAACTGCGGGTTCTCGCGATAAAGATCGAGGCCGATCTCACCGATGGCAACCAGTTTATTCTCCGCCGTCTGCAAAACAACGTCCAGCCTGTCGAGATGTTCCTCCAGATGATGTTCGATGACGATAGGATGCAAACCCAGTGCGGCATACAACGCGTCGTGACGGCGGGCGAGATCGAGCACGCGTTCGAAATACGCCGCTTCAATCGCGGGCACAATAATCGCGTCGACGCCCGCCCGTGCGGCGCGATCGATGCTCGGCACCTCGTCGCCGGTGAAGGGGGGAAAATCAAAGTGACAATGGGTATCGACAAAGCGGTGCGTCACGCCAGATCCTCGTTATCCAGTGGAACATCGTTCGCCTGGGGAATATCCACCAGCGGCATTGTCAGCGGGTCGTTGGCGACAATCGCTGGCGGGGTGATAATGCGTTTATGCCGATGCAGAGGCGGCTGTTCAGCCAGCATTTTCCCCACCGTCGCCAGGAAGTAACGTCCGCACAGTCGTCCCGTCTTGTAATCCATGCGCAGCGCAGGAATACGGCTGCCGAGCGCCATGCTCAGCAGCGGCTTCGGAGGATAAATTTCGAAGATACGCAGTTTTCCAGGCGGTTTTTCAATGAAGCGCTGCATCGCGCCGTAGGTGGTTTCATGCTGCTTCGCGATGTTCACCAGCGGCTGCAGGCTGCTGTCGCCCAGCCAGCGCTCCATGCGTTTGAACCACTGCGGCGTGTAATACATTTGCGACGGTACGGTTCGGATCACCACGATGGTTTTCGCCCCGCGTCGGGCGGCCTCCTGTACCGGCACCGCGTCACTGATGCCCCCGTCAAGATAGCTAATGCCGTCCAGCAGCGCACCGGTACGATAGAAACCGGGGATCGCGCTGGAGGCGCGGATGATATCCAGCCAGTTCTCCTTCTGCGGAGAAAAATAGCCCGGCGAATAATCATCGCCCCGGCTGGCGCACATCCAGAATTCTTTACCGCTATCAAACAGGCGTGCGGCGGAGTCCATGGCCAGCGGCATCTGGCTGGAGGTCGCTTCCAGCAGCCAGTCGAGATCGATCAGGTTGCCACCGCGCACAAAACGTATCGGGTTGAAAAATTCTTTCGCCGTGGTGTAGCGCATAATGACCTTTCGCGCGTAGCCGGGCTGGTTGCAGACATAGGCAGAGAGGTTCTGCGCCCCGGCAGACGTACCGAAGTAAAGGTTAAACGGGTTGAACTGCGCGCGCATAAATTCATCCAGCACGCCTGCGGTGAAAATGCCGCGCTGTCCGCCGCCCTCGCACACCAGCGCGAGTTGACCTGCGCGAAACGGTTTTAACGTCAGCGGCGCAATATTGCCGAGCGTAACGGGAATTCGTTGCCCCACCTCTGCTTTCCTGTTCTGGTTATTTTATGACACCACAGTAACGCACCCGGCCTGCAACGCAAATAAGAAAAAGCCAGTCGCAGTGACTGGCTTTTTTTTGTTGAAGGAATATTGCGTTTGCTACGGACGTCTACGTCCCGTAAACAGGCTGACCAGGAACAGAATAATACCCACAACGAAGACAATTTTAGCTGCCCATGCCGCTGTACCTGCCAGTCCACCAAAGCCCAATGCGGCGGCAATTAACGCGATAACCAGAAATATAATGCCCCAACGAAACATAAGCTTCTCCTTTACCATAGTTAATGTCGGCCGCTAAACGTGAGCGCTCAGGTCACTCACCGGCGTTTTTCCAGAGTCGTTCTTATTTCGCCCGCAGGCCTCAGCCTGACGGGCGAATGGTCCAGATTTACTTCGTTTTCAGATCGTTTTTAACGCTTTTCACACCATCAATGGCTTTCGCAATTGACTCGGCACGTTCACTTTGCGCCTGGGAATCTACCGTACCGGAAAGCTGAACCACACCGTCGGTGGTTTCCACTTTCACCTTACGGGACGGCACGATGTCATCCGCTAAAAGTTTAGCTTTGATTTCGCTGGTCGTAGCGGCATCACCGGCATAACCTTTCACCGACGCGTTTTTACCGTCACGTACGTGCAGTTTATCGCTTACGGATGCGACACCTTCGACACCCTTCGCCACTTTCACTGCCTGTTCGGCCTGAGCCTGGCTTTCAACAAAGCCGCTCAGTGTGACGACCTTCTTGTCGGTCTTAACGGAAATGTCGGTGCTCTTGATGGCTTCATCATCCACCAGTGCGGCTTTCACTTTTGCTGTGATTGAACTGTCATCCATAAAGTTGCCGACTTTATTCATAGAGCTATCGATTTTTTGCCCTGCGGTATCGGCCGTGGACTGTGCTTTATCCATGGTGCTGCTTTCCGCCAGAGCGGAGCCGCTCACCAGAACGCTACCCAGAGTTACAGCCAGCAGAGTTTTAGAAATCTTCAGTCTTGTCATATTCATCGATCTATTCCTGTGTTGACCCGTTATTCGGGCTACATACTTCCTTAGTAGTTATATATATTGCGAATAAACACACGGGCAAAATGGATAACCTAAAGTCATGCATTGAACAGTTAATTTATCCACGCCCGGTGCTAAACACTGAGTTAAATATAGATCACTCTCACAGAGCCGCTTTCGGATTCGGGTAAAAAACGAGCAAAAAGCGCGAAAATGCAGTGAATTAAGAACATTCCGCAAGGGATTAATAAGACAGGAATTAAAGAAGAGCACGGCGGGCGCCGTGCTCTGAGCGGGGATTAATGCTCGCGCGTTTTGCGGAACTGGACGTCAGGATAACGTTCCTGCGTCAGGTTGAGGTTTACCATGGTTGGCGCGATATAGGTCAGGTTATCGCCGCCATCCAGCGCCAGCTGAATTTCATTCTTACGCTTAAATTCTTCGAATTTCTTCACGTCAGAACACTCAACCCAGCGCGCGGTCGCAACGTTCACCGATTCGTAAATCGCTTCCACGTTGTACTCGCTCTTCAGACGCGCGACGACCACGTCGAACTGCAGCACGCCGACGGCCCCCACGATAAGGTCGTTGTTCGCGATTGGGCGGAATACCTGCACCGCACCCTCTTCGGAGAGCTGAACCAGGCCTTTCAGCAGCTGTTTCTGCTTAAGCGGATCGCGCAGGCGAATACGGCGGAACAGTTCCGGCGCGAAGTTCGGAATACCGGTGAACTTCATCATTTCACCCTGGGTGAAGGTATCGCCAATCTGGATGGTGCCATGGTTGTGCAGACCGATGATGTCGCCCGGGTACGCCTCTTCAACGTGCGAACGGTCGCCCGCCATAAAGGTCAGCGCGTCGGAGATCACCACATCTTTACCGATACGCACCTGGCGCAGCTTCATGCCCTTTTCATATTTACCGGACACCACGCGCATAAAGGCCACGCGGTCGCGGTGTTTCGGGTCCATGTTGGCCTGAATTTTGAAGACGAAGCCGGTGAATTTCTCTTCTTTTGCTTCCACTTCACGGGTGTCGGTTTTACGCGGCATTGGACGCGGCGCCCACTCCACCAGACCGTCGAGCATATGGTCCACGCCAAAGTTACCTAATGCGGTACCGAAGAAGACCGGGGTTATTTCACCGCTCAGGAACAGCTCTTTGTCGAATTCGTGAGACGCGCCCTTCACCAGCTCCAGCTCGTCGCGCAGCTGCGCGGCCAGCTCTTCACCAACCGCCGCGTCCAGATCCGGGTTGTCCAGACCTTTCACGATGCGCACTTCCTGAATGGTGTGGCCTTTACCGGTCTGATACAGGTAAGTTTCGTCTTTATAGAGGTGATAAACCCCTTTGAACAGCTTACCGCAGCCAATTGGCCAGGTGATTGGCGCACAGGCGATCTTCAGCTCGTTTTCCACTTCATCCATCAGCTCCATCGGATCGCGGATGTCACGGTCGAGTTTGTTCATGAAGGTGAGGATCGGCGTATCGCGCAGACGGGTGACTTCCATCAGCTTACGGGTACGGTCTTCTACACCTTTCGCGGCGTCGATCACCATCAGACAGCAGTCCACCGCCGTCAGGGTACGGTAGGTATCTTCGGAGAAGTCTTCGTGGCCCGGGGTGTCCAGCAGGTTCACCAGGCAGTCGTGATACGGGAACTGCATCACGGAGGTGGTAATCGAAATACCACGCTGCTTTTCCATCTCCATCCAGTCAGATTTTGCATGCTGGCTGGAACCACGACCTTTAACGGTACCCGCAGTCTGGATCGCCTGTCCGAACAGTAACACCTTCTCGGTGATGGTCGTTTTACCGGCATCCGGGTGCGAGATAATGGCAAAAGTGCGGCGCTTGGCCACCTCTTGCAGATAAGGAGACAACGTCATAATTAAATCTTCTTTTATAAGCGCGGCAGCACGCCACGCATCATGGAATACGAATTTGCGGCTATTTTACCCATCAATGGGGGGCAGGCAATCATTGTTTACACAGGAGTTGCTCCAGTTCGTTCAACGACGTCACGGTCCAGGTCGGCTCGATGCCTTCAGGCTTCACGCGGCCATGCGCATTAAGCCAGACGGTCGACAGACCGGAATTCATGCCACCCAGAATATCTGACTCTGCGGTATCACCCACCATCAGTACGCGATCGCGGTCAGGATTGCCGGCCTGCGCCAGCGCATAATCGAAAATACGCGGATCCGGTTTCGGCACGCCGACCTCTTCCGAGATCACCAGCGCGTCAAAATGATCGCGCAGGCCTGTGCGCTCAAGGCGGATCTGCTGCAGGGCGGTAAAACCGTTGGTAATGATCCCCAGTTTCACCTTGCCTTTCAACGCATTCAGCAGGGAAACCGCGCCCGGCAGTGGCGCGCAGATATCGGCCATGGCGTTCAGGAAGGCCTCGTTCAGCGTTCCAGGACTGACCTTTAAGCGTTCCGCCCAGACGTCAAAGCGCTGGTGTTGAAGCTGTAACGCGGTGATGGCACCGTTCTGGTAATCCACCCACAGCGGTTTGTTTACCGCCTGATAGTCCTGAAAATCCTCAGCGGTGAACGTCACGCTATAATCGAGAAACATCCGCTGTAGACCACCGAACGAATCGAACGTAAACAGCGTTTCGTCGGCATCAAAGAAAATCCAGTCCCATTTCATCGTTACAACCTTATTTTCGTTATCCAATCGGCAGAGCCATTATGATGGCGTCTTCACGTCCCTCTGCGGTGGGGTAGTAGTTACGGCGGATTGTCGCCTCGTTAAAGCCTAAGCTTTCATAGAGCGCGATGGCGGCGGCATTCGATGCGCGCACTTCCAGCCACAGGGTGAAAACGTCACGGGTTTCGAGCTCACGGATGAGGTGCTCAAGCAATTCTCTTCCCAGCCCGCGGCGCTGAAACGCGGGATCAACCGCGATATTAAATAGCGTCGCTTCATCAAGAACAACCTGCGTAATGGCGAAGGCGGCCATGGTGCCGTCAACGTCCAGGCGATAGTTCAGATACCGTTCGCCCTGATTGCTGGCGAAGGTCTTTTCGCTCCACGGAAACGCGTGGGCGCGTGTTTCAATCGCGAACGCTGTGGTCAGGTCAGGCGTCGTGAGGGAAGAAATCGTGTTCATATTCGCAGATTTGTTGCCATAGCGCGCTTCGCGCTTTTGGGTTGGCTTTCAGTTCGTCCAGCGCTGGCGTGCAGATCTGGCTTCCCTGAAGGGGGATCTCATTCGTCTCTCCGATACGCCAGCTGTTACAGCGGCTATCGGGAGGAAGCATAGCGACCCGTTCTGGCGTCAGCTGTAACACCTGGTCGGCCGTCAGCTTCAGGCTGCGAAGGACATCACCGATCAGGGGTTCATTCAGGGCAGGCAGTTCTTCCGCCACCATCACCAGGCGAACGTGTGCCGGGATGGAGATAGCGATTTCGCCCTGCAACGCCGTCGGGCGACGCAAAGCCCACTGGGTAATGCCCAGCTGCTGCAACTGCCAGTCTCGTCGGGATGTCATAGGGAAAACTCCTGTCTCTCAGGCGCGCAAATATAGCAAATGTGTCGAAACTGCGCCATCTACCTACTATAATCCCCGCCTGAGTTTATTGAGGAACAATTCATGTCTGCATTTACCCCGGCAAGTGAAGTCTTGCTGCGTCACAGTGATGATTTCGAAGAAAGCCGTATTCTGTTTGCCGGAGATATGCAGGATGACCTGCCTGCGCGTTTCGACTGTGCTGAAAGCCGTGCCCACACCCAATACTACCACCACTGGCAGGTGCTGAGCCGCCAGATGGGCGAGCGCGCGCGCTTTAGCCTGGTGGCAGAGCAGAGCGATATCGCCGACTGCGATACGCTGATCTACTACTGGCCGAAGAACAAACCGGAAGCCCAGTTCCAGCTGATGAACCTGCTCTCCCTGCTGCCGGTCGGCTGCGATATTTTCGTGGTGGGCGAGAACCGCAGCGGCGTGCGCAGTGCAGAACAGATGCTGGAAGCTTACGCTCCGCTGAACAAAGTCGACAGCGCGCGCCGCTGTGGTCTGTACCATGGCCGCCTGGAAAAACAGACAACATTTGATGCCAGTACCTTCTGGGATGAATACACGCTTGACGGCCTGACCATTAAAACCCTGCCGGGCGTATTCAGCCGTGACGCGCTGGATACGGGCAGCAAGCTGCTGCTTTCCACCCTGACGCCGCACACAAAAGGGAAAGTACTGGACGTAGGCTGCGGCGCGGGCGTGCTGGCAACCGTGCTCGCCAGCCATTCACCTAAAGTCCGTTTAACCCTGTGTGACGTCAGCGCGCCAGCGGTTGAAGCCAGCCGTGCAACGCTTGCAGCAAACGGCATTGAAGGCGAAGTCATTGCCAGCAACGTCTTCTCTGACGTGACGGGTCGCTTCGACATGATCATCTCTAACCCGCCGTTCCACGACGGCATGGAGACCAGCCTGGAAGCCGCACAAGCGCTGATCCGTGGCGCAGTGCGTCACCTTAACAGCGGCGGTGAGCTGCGTATCGTCGCTAACGCCTTCCTGGCGTACCCGAAAGTGCTGGATGAAACCTTCGGTTTCCACGAAGTGATCGCCCAGACCGGCCGCTTTAAGGTCTACCGCACCGTAATGACGCGCCAGGCCAAAAAGTAATCGTCATTCCTGTTTGCCGGATACGCGCAAGCGCCATCCGGCAAACAGGCGTCTCTGCTCCGACCATTTTTGCAGCAATCAATAAAACGTGCGCACTTTTCTGTTGACGTAAAGCTGAAAACATCTAGAATGCGCCTCCGTGGTTACGATACTTTTACAGTATCGATGGTATGCGAAGGTGGCGGAATTGGTAGACGCGCTAGCTTCAGGTGTTAGTGTCCTTACGGATGTGGGGGTTCGAGTCCCCCCCCTCGCACCATAAATCACGATGATATTGCTCGCACTGGGCGAAGGTGGCGGAATTGGTAGACGCGCTAGCTTCAGGTGTTAGTGTCCTTACGGATGTGGGGGTTCGAGTCCCCCCCCTCGCACCAACGAGGCAATATCAAACCAGTAAGATGACTGTGCGAAGGTGGCGGAATTGGTAGACGCGCTAGCTTCAGGTGTTAGTGTCCTTAGGATGTGGGGGTTCGAGTCCCCCCCCTCGCACCAATTATCTTACATCCCCTCTGATGTATCTTCTTTACCTGTTATTTCAAACTCATCAGTATCACCAGAATTCCACTGACCAGTGCGACACACGACGGCAATAAAACAAAGTGGCGCAGTTGTTTATGCCAGATCATGCCTGCGGTAACTAACAGCCCTGAGACAATGATGGCTTTCCAGATTTCAAGGGAGAGATCGGCAAACATCAAACCACCAAGAATGGCTCCCGGTAGCAATACCCCCCAACCACTTCCCAGCGCCCTGTTCAACATGCTCTGCCCTCTTACAACGATAATGATAACCAATATCATATGACAGGCGTTATCATTTGTCAGCTGAATGAATCAAAAACCGTCGACCTTTACCTTTCCCGTAATGACAGGAATTGCCTAAGGTGATAAATTGCCCACCTGTTAACTGCGTCTAAAGATTTTCTGATAATTACTCTTTGAGTTTTTTGCATATTTTATTGCGAAACAACACCTACTTATTTGTTTTAATTAAATTTTAATAAAAACGCACGACTATGACATCACAATCCTGGCGGTCTTTGGTCCACAGCAAATATCAATTATCGTTACGTTTATTTTTATTTCTGAACGCAACTTCGGCAGTGTTCTCGGTAACAAATCCGCTCAATTCTGTACGCCTGTTATCAGCTCCGCTGATTGCTATTTTCGCCATCAGCACCGGCCTGTTCGTCTGGCACTGGAGAAAAAGAGCGCGGAAGATAAATATTCCTGTTGTTTCAGGGATCTTCGGTATTTTGTGGGCCTGGCAAATTGACTCGAAGTTCGCCTTAATTACCCACGACCATGGTACGTATTTGTTAATTGCCCTATTAACGGTGCTTTTTATTGGAACGCTGGCATTCGCCAGTAATATCAAAGCATTTATCCTGCACTCATTGCCCGCCTTTATTGTCTGCCTGTTGCTAAGCGAACACGATATATGGCTGAGAATGTCCTATTCTTTCGCACTTCCTGTGGTGGCAATCGCTATTCATAACATTTTGCAAAGGCGTAACGATCGTTTCGCTCAGGAGCTGCTTTCACGCTTGCTGGAAGAACGAGAAACCCTTACCGATCTCAGCATGATGGACCCTCTAACCGGGCTCTATAATCGCCGCGGTCTGCAAAGCCGTCTGGAGAACCTGCCGGCGGTAGAAAATGGCGAGCACTTTGTCCTGCTGATGGATATCGACCACTTCAAAGCCTATAACGACCATTACGGCCATATGATGGGCGACCAGGCATTGAAACGCGTCTCTGCGGCAATCCGCGACGCCGTGCGTTCTCGCGATATCGTGGCGCGCTTTGGCGGGGAAGAGTTTATGGTGCTGCTGACAAATATTTCACTTGAGCATGCCCGCCAGACGGCAGAGCGGATCCGTCAGAAAGTCTACGATTTAAAAATCCCGCATCTGTTTAACGAAAGCGTCGCGACAAATGTCACCATCAGCATAGGCATTGCCATTTTCGAGGATGAAGACGCAGAGGGCGCGCTGGAAAAAGCGGACAAAGCCCTCTACGAAGCAAAGCATATGGGGCGCAATAACATTCTGTTGAGCGAAGAGCTGCAGACGGCATAAACATCACGGCACTGTCGCCAGGAAAAAGTCTTGCCATTGGTTTGAGCAATAGTTAGGATTGGCAATCATTATCATTTAGATTTCTATCTATACTATGGCCACGCATACCGCACACATTGTCGAACCCCTCCTCTGGCGAGCGCCCCTCACCAGCGGGAATGTTTCGCTTGCGGATGCCATACGGGACAAGATTGCGGAAACGCGTGCCCACCTGCTGGACTTTATCCGGCTTGATGAAGCGCACCCGCACCACGCCATGACGCTCTCAGAGTGGCGTCAACCGTCAAAACTGCAATCGCTGCTGGCCACCTATTCCGACCATATCTATCGTAATCAGCCCGACCTTACGCGGGAAAATAAACCCCTGCTCTCCCTCTGGGCGCAGTGGTATATCGGGCTGATGGTGCCTCCCCTGATGCTGGCGCTGTTAACGCAAAAAAGCATGCTGGAACTTTCGCCGGATAATTTCCACGTCGAGTTTCACGAAACCGGGCGTGCAGCCTGTTTCTGGATCGATCTCCACGAAGACCAGAACGCAGAGCATCTTACCGCTCAGGAACGAATGGAGCAGCTTATCACTCAGGCCCTGATCCCGGTTGTGGACGCGCTTGAAGCGACGGGAGAAATTAACGGGAAGCTTATCTGGAGCAATACCGGCTATTTAATCCACTGGTATTTAACGGAAATGAAGCCACTTCTCGGTGATGAGAACGTTGACGCCCTGCGTCAGTCCTGTTTCTTTGCAAAACAGCTTTCCGATGGCCGTGACAACCCGCTATTCCGTACCGTCGTACTACGTGATGGGCTTCTGGTACGTCGCACCTGCTGTCAGCGCTATCGTCTGCCGGACGTTAAGCAGTGCGGGGATTGCACGCTGAAGTAGTCAGGACCGGCCTGATGCCCTCACCCTGCCCCTCTCCCACAGGGAGAGGGAAAAAACACTATAAACGGCAACTTATGTTGCCGTTTTGCTTTTACCTAGGCCACCTGTTGATTTTCCTCTTCCGCGTTACGCTGCGCTTCCTCCGCTTCCTGCTCCAGCAGTTGCTTCTCGTACACTTTGAAGAACGGGTAGTAGATGATCGCCGATACGCAGGCCAGCACCACAACCAGGATGGCCGCGCGGAAATCCCAGCCCAGGGCCCACGCGGCACCTATCGGCGCCGGTGCCGTCCAGGGTACCACGGAGATGACGCGGCCAATCAGATCAAATGTCATCGCCGCCCAGGCCAGCACGGCGTTAACCATCGGAGCCAGCAGGAAGGGAATAAAGAACACCGGGTTCATGACAATCGGCGTACCGAAAATGACAGGTTCGTTGATGTTAAAGAAGCTGGGCACCACGCTCAAACGCCCAATAGAACGTAAATGCGCTGAACGGCTACGCAGATAGCAAATCACCAGCCCCATCGTGGCGCCCGACCCGCCAATCACGATAAAGAACGTCCAGAACGCTTCCATAAAGATATGCGGCAGAGGCTGGCTGGCGGCCAGCGCGGTCTGGTTAGCGCCCAGATTTGTCAGCCAGAACATCTGCAGCATCCCGGAGACGATAGCCGCCCCGTGGATCCCGGCGAACCACAGCAGATGACCAATCAACACCGCCAGCAGAATCGCAGGCAGCGAATCCGCCGCGGAAACCAGGGGTTTAAAGACCGACATAATCGCCTGCGGGATCAGCATGCCAAACTGCGACTGAATCACCAGGCTCAGCGGATAGAGCGTCAATACCACCACCAGCACCGGGATCAGCAGATCAAAGGAGTTTTTGATCATCGGCGGGACCTGGTCCGGCAGGCGAATACCGATGTTATGCGATTTGAGGAAACGCATCATCTCAACGCAGTAAATTGCCACCAGAATCGCAGTAAAAATGCCCGTCCCCCCCAGGCTGTCGACGGGAAGCGTGCCTTTGGTTTTCGGTGCCGCGACAAGCAGAAACGCCATCAGCGACAGCATGGCGCACATAAACGGATCCAGCTGATGCGATTTGACGTAGTGTTTACCCAGGTTATAGGCAATGGCCGCACAAATATAAATGGACATGATGCCCATCGTCATATCAAACGGCGTCAGGATCTGGCCCTCAAACTGTTTCGCCATATCCAGCCAGGCGCGCGCGAAACCCCAGGTGGTATCAGGCGAAAACGGAGGGTAAGCGAACACCAACAAAAATGAGCCCACGATCATAAACGGCATCGCGGAGATGAATCCATCGCGGATGGCCATGACGTGACGCTGGGAAGAGATCCGCCCGGCAATCGGGCTGACATAGTTTTCAACAAAACGGAATATCAGGTTAAACGCAGCATGGTTGGCAGACATGGCAGATCTCCTGTCAGACGTTTGTTACAGGCACATTTGCGCCGCACGTTGTTCCATAAATCAGCTTCACAACCTTGCTGGCTTGTGTACCCGCGGTACTGCTCAGACGAAATGGTTTCATAATTGGCTCTTATTATTGGATACAGGGGACGTTACGTACTCAGTATTAATCTACGCACCACGCTCTGCAACCGGTTACTGTAACCGGTTTCTGTGATTGTGAAGGGGATCCAGAAATTAGCCGTTCGGGATATTTGTTACCGAAGAGATATTTACAGAGCATAAATTCTTATGACAGATTACGCAGGATATTTGTCAGGAGGAAACAATGAGTTTGCAGTCCGTACAGCAGTTTTTTGCCGACAACGCGCCGGATATAGACGTTATCGAGCTTAGCCAGAGTACCGCTACTGTTGCGTTGGCTGCTGCCGCCCATCGCGTTGAGCCGGGACAAATCGCCAAAACCTTGTCGCTGAAGGTTAAAAATGAGGTGATTCTGGTGGTGGCGAAAGGCGATGCGCGTCTGGATAACAAAAAGCTGAAAGACACCTTTGGTGCGAAAGCGCGCATGCTCAGCAGTGATGAAGTGGTGACCATCACCGGCCATCCCGTTGGCGGTGTGTGCCCGTTCGGACTAGAAAACCCGCTCGCGGTTTACTGCGATATCTCTTTAAAGCAGTACGCTGAAGTGCTGCCTGCCGCAGGCGCAATTCACAGTGCCGTGCGTATTTCACCTGACAGAATGGCAGAGCTGACTTCCGCAAAATGGGTGGATGTTTGCATCTGATTGAAGCGCCAGAGTGCATCTGGCGCGTAAAAGGCAGGTTATAAAAATGTGGGCTTACCGAGTGCCAGACTTTGCGGATCTCTTGCCGGAAGATGCGTAAGAATATCCGCCGCATCAAGCAACCCTACGTCAGAATTCACTCCCAGCTTCACCATCGCATTAAACTTATGTGCCCGGATGGTCTTAATATTACGTTCAAGCTGTGCCGCGATTTCAGGAATGGAATATCCGCAGGACATATACCGCAGAATAGCCCGCTCGGTTGGACTTAACATCCTGTTTCTATTGCAGTACCAGTGGTTCAGCATATTGTCATTGATGCGCAGCGTTTCGCTCAGCAGCTCAAGGAGTTCCTTCTGCAAATGCTCAAGCGTCACCGATTTACTGACCACACCGTGCAGGCGTGACGGCGAAAGATGGCTAATGAGCCGTGCTTCTGTCTCGTCAGAAACGAGTATGATGCGCTGGATATGACCATGCGTAAACGCAAGGTCACGCAGGTGCGCCAGGCAGTTACGGCGCTCCTCTCGGGCATCGGCAAGTGAATAGATCAGCGAGAAAAAATTAACGTGATGCAGTGTACGCTTAAAGCTGTCAAATTCACTAAACAGATGAAGTTGATACTGGCTCAGGGCGGACATCGCAAAAAGATGCTGTAACCCAACAGCACTCATCGTGCAATTTTCGATGATGGCGATATGCCTTGTTGAATCGGTTTTTTCCATTCCTCGAACTCTCCATAGGCTGATATAAGACTCAGCTCTCTCATTCCCTGTGTACTGTTGATCCAGGCGTACATATCGGCGTTACTCCGTAACGACAGCCGTCGCATCGCACTGTTTTTCTGCGCACTTATCGTTTTATTGCTCTTCTTGAGCAATGTGGCGATTTGGTTAATCCCCCATCCCTTGCCTAACAGGCGTAATACCTTGCGTTCGGAGTGTGTGAGCGCGATAAAAGGTTCATCTTCATCTTCCACGCTCTGAGGTTCCGGGGTTAACAGCGTCTGGCTTATCCGCTCTGCCCGCTCGCGCCCGGCCCGGATAGCCTTGACCACGCCTTCAATCGGCTCCATATCTGAAAGCAACGTGCTTTCCGGCCGCATAAGCAACTCAACCGCAATAGGGTAAAGCGGACGCGAGACTAAGAAGATCCAGTGAGTTTCCCGGTATTGATTCAGTAAAGCGTAATACTCTTCAAGCGTGCCCCGAGGATTTCGGTATTCACCTGAAATATCAGCAATAATGACGTCTGCGCGGCGTAACTGAAGCAGGGTTAACTCCTGCAATGAGCGGCAATAGGTCAATTCAACATCGGGGAAATGGCGTGCTATAACGCCCCCCAACCCGTTTTGCATTACGGGTATCCGGCTAATGACAACGCCATGCTTACCATGCAATGACAACATAGACCCTCCGTGTCCATTTTTCATATGATGAGTAACGTTAAAACGCATCAATGTATAAGTGTTTTCGTCCCTGAGTGTAAAACTGATTAATACAAGCAGAAGATGAGAAATGTTTTTAATTTAAGAAATGCCTAAAACAGCGTTAATATCTCATAAAGCGCAAATAAATTTAATTCCGATGCCGTTAAAATAATAACAATATAAAATTAGAATAACTAAATACTAATATTCTATATTTCCGCATTAACAATTCACCACATTAATAAATGAACCCAATACCCTAACGCGACACGGGGCTGAAACTGTTTGCATAAACCTTGATCTGACCCACAGCAAGAGACACTGCACTTTGTGCTAAAAGTAATCGTTATGGGCCAGGCGGCAACTCTCCATCTTCTTCTTCAGGACAAGACATGCAGGCAGATCGGTCAACGCAGCGTGCTATCACGCGGCTATGTATAAAGTGCGGGCTTTTTCTGCTCCAGCACGGCGCAGAGAGCGCGCTGGTCGAGGAGCTTTCAACCCGGCTGGGGCTGGCGCTGGGTATGGACAGCGTTGAGAGCGCCATCTCATCCAACGCCATTGTGCTGACTACGATCAAAGACGGTCAGTGCCTGACCTCCACCCGCAAAAACCATGACCGCGGCATTAACATGCACGTCGTGACCGAAGTGCAGCATATCGTCATCCTTGCTGAACATAAGCTTCTCGATCTCAATGAGATTGAAAAGCGGTTCAACCAAATCAAGCCACTGCGTTATCCGCGCTGGCTTGTCGTGCTGATGGTGGGGCTGTCGTGCGCCTGCTTTTGTAAGCTCAATAAAGGCGGCTGGGACGGTGCGATCGTCACCTTTTTCGCCAGCAGCATCGCCATGTATGTTCGCCAGCTGCTGACACACCGGCAGCTGCACCCGCAAATTAACTTCTGCATCACCGCGTTTGTCGCCACCACGGTTTCCGGCCTGCTGCTGCGCCTGCCGCAGTTTGCCAACACCCCGACGATTGCCATGGCCGCCAGCGTGCTGCTGCTGGTCCCGGGCTTCCCCTTGATCAACGCCGTCGCCGACATGTTTAAAGGGCACATCAATACCGGTCTGGCACGCTGGGCCATCGCCAGCCTGCTCACGCTGGCGACCTGCATCGGCGTGGTCATGGCTATGACGCTATGGGGGTTACGCGGATGGGCGTGATAGATTTTCTGCTGGCGCTGGCGCAGGACATGCTTCTGGCCGCCATTCCTGCCGTCGGCTTTGCGATGGTGTTTAACGTTCCGCAACGCGCTCTGCCGTGGTGTGCGCTGCTCGGCGCGATAGGCCATGGCTCGCGAATGGTCATGATGACGGCAGGTTTTAACATCGAATGGTCGACATTTATGGCTTCCATGCTGGTCGGCAGTATCGGCATCCAGTGGTCGCGCTGGTATCTGGCGCACCCCAAAGTGTTCACCGTCGCCGCGGTGATCCCGATGTTCCCCGGCATATCGGCCTATACGGCGATGATATCCGCGGTGAAAATCAGCCATTTTGGCTACACCGAGCCTCAGATGATCCTCCTTCTGAGCAACTTTCTTAAGGCCTCGTCCATTGTCGGCGCGCTCTCCATCGGGCTTTCGATCCCCGGGCTGTGGCTGTACCGTAAGCGCCCACGCGTTTGATATTTGTGTTATTTCGCTGCCATGGAGATAATCTTTCTGGACCGTCTGGTGAAAATAAGGAAAGGATGTGGCTAACCCCGGCAGCGAACACCCCGAGCACAGTGAAGAATCCAGCCTGAAAGAGAAAATTTTTCAGAGCGCTATCGCGCTTTTTGCCGAATATGGATTGAACGGTGCCCGCATGGAGCAGATCGCGGAGAAAGCAGGCACCACCAAACGCATGGTGGTTTACCATTTTAAGAATAAAGAGAATCTCTATCTCCTCGTTCTGGAACATGTTTACACCCAAATTCGCGCCAGTGAAAAAGCGCTCAGCCTGTCGGGAATGCCGCCCGTCGAAGCGCTGGTCAGTCTGGTTGAAGCCACCTTTGACTATCATGCCGACCACCCGGATTACATCCGCATTATCTGCATGGAAAACATGCAGCGCGGCCGCTTTATGCAGCAGTCGAGCTATCTCCGCCAGGTCAACCGTAGCGCGCTCGACCTGCTGGAAGAGATCCTGCGCCGGGGTAAAGAAAAACAGCTGTTCAGCCAGACGGTTGACGCCCGCGATCTTCATCGCCTGATAAGCAGCTTCAGCTTTCACTACGTAGCCAACAGCTATACCTTTACGCTGCTGTTTGAAGACGGTGCAGACGAGCAGGCCCAGCGCCAGCACTATCGTAAAATGGCCGTTCAGGTGGCCCTGCGTTATACCTGCCCATAAAATTGCTTGCAATTAAATCGCACGCTACTTATATTCATCTCATGAACGCGAAAACACACGACCTAAACGCTGCGCTTAAGCTGGATAACCAGCTCTGCTTTGCCCTCTATTCGGCAAATCTGGCGCTTAATAAGCTGTACCGGCAGCTGCTGGCACCGCTGAACCTGACCTACCCGCAATACCTGGTGATGCTGGTGCTGTGGGAGCAGGATGACGTCACGGTGTCGGACATCGGTGAGCGGCTGTTTCTGGACTCTGCAACCCTGACGCCGCTGCTGAAACGTCTGGAAAGTGCCGGACTGATAAATCGTCAGCGCTCGCGCAAGGATGAACGTCAGGTCGCCGTCACCCTGAGTGAAGCGGGACGTGAACTTCAGCAGCAGGCAGCGGGTATCCCCCATGCGGTAGGATGCGCAGCGCAGTGTGATACCGACACGCTGCTCGCGCTTAAGCAGCAGCTGGAGCTTTTGCGACAACATATTCAGCACGCGTAAGGCTATACTTTACGCGTCTTTATTTAGCCCTATATATCGCACGCTATTTAATAGCACGTATTAATGAAAATGAGGAACCTGCCATGTCTTTAGAAAAAGTTGTTTATACCGCCAAAGCAAAAGCAACCGGTGGCCGTGACGGCCGCGCGACCTCTTCCGATGGCGTACTGGATGTAAAACTGGGCGTGCCAAAAGAGATGGGCGGCATGGGCGGAGAAGTGACCAACCCTGAGCAGCTGTTTGCGGCGGGCTACTCTGCCTGCTTCCTGGGCGCGATGAAGTTCGTGGCCGCACGCGACAAATTTACCCTGCCAAAAGACGCCTTTATTGAAGGCGAAGTGGGTATTGGCCCGCTGCCAACCGGCTTTGGTATTGAAGCAAAACTGAACATCCACGTTGAAGGTATGGATCCCGCGGAAGCCAAAAAGCTGGTGGATGCCGCACACATCGTTTGCCCGTACTCTAACGCGACCCGCGGCAACATCGACGTGACCCTGAATATCATCGCGTGATAAATGCCTGATGGCGCTGCGCTTATCTGACCTACGACTGTAGCCCCGGTCAGCGCAGCGCCACCGGGGAAATCCCCTCTATTCCCTCATCCTCTCTGTGCTACCATAAGCCCATATCACGCCCGTCGTTATCAGTAGAGTAAGCGTTATGTCCTCCAGAATTCTGACCACCAGCATTGCTGGTATTGATGCCTTTATGCGCGACCCGCGCGGTGTGTTGACCCACGCCGACGGTGGCACGGTTGCGGTTTTTGCCGACAACGCTCCGGCGTTTTACGCAATCACACCGGAACGTCTGGCACAGCTTTTGGAGATAGAAGCGCAGCTGTCGCGCCCGGCGAGCGATATCACGCTGGACAACCAGTTCTTTGATGAGCCGGTTAACGTCCCCGTGACCGTGCCGATGGGAAAATTTGCCCTGTACGCGGGCTGGCAGCCGGACGCGGATTTCCAGCGTCAAGCCGCGCTGTGGGGCATTGCGCTCACCCAGCCGGCCACCGCGGAAGAGCTCGCCGCGTTCACCGCCTGGTGGCAGGCGGAAGGGAAAGTCTTCACCCACATTCAGTGGCAGCAAAAGCTCGCGCGTCATCTTCAAATCACCCGCGCCGGCAACAATGGGCAGCCAAAACGCGATATCAACGCGTTTTCCGAACCGGATAAACAGATCCCCAGTGGATTCCGAGGTGCGAAATGAAGAACGTCGGCGACCTGATGAAACGACTGCAAAAAATGATGCCTGCCAACGTGAAGCCCGCTTTCACGACGGGGGAAGAGCTGCTGGCGTGGCAAAAAGAGCAAGGAGAGATCCGCGCCGCCGCGCTCGCCCGCGAAAATCGGGCGATGAAAATGCAGCGCACCTTTAACCGTTCCGGTATTCGTCCCCTGCATCAGAACTGCTCGTTTGATAACTACAAAATTGAGACCAACGGGCAGATGCGCGCGCTCGCCGCCGCACGCCAGTACGTTGATGAATTCGACGGCAACATCGCCAGCTTCATCTTTAGCGGCAAGCCGGGCACCGGTAAAAACCACCTCGCCGCCGCTATCTGCAACGAACTGCTTCTGCGCGGGAAATCGGTCCTCATCATCACCGTGGCCGATATCATGTCCGCGATGAAAGACACCTTCAGCAACCGCGAAACCAGCGAAGAGCAGCTGCTTAACGATCTGAGTAATGTGGATCTGCTGGTCATCGATGAGATTGGCGTTCAGACGGAATCCCGCTATGAAAAGGTGATCATAAACCAGATTGTCGATCGCCGCTCCTCGTCCAAACGCCCTACCGGCATGCTGACGAACCACAATATCGACGAGATGACTCGCCTGCTGGGGGAACGCGTCATGGACCGCATGAAGCTGGGTAACAGCCTGTACGTCATTTTCGACTGGGAAAGTTACCGCAGCCGCGTCACCGGCAAAGAGTATTAAGACAGTTCCAGGAATCGCCGGCCGGGTAGAGGTATATACTGGAACCCTTTCCGGCCCAAAACGGACCTTTTTGAGAAAGCCATTATGAAAAAACAGATTGTTATCAGCACCTTTTTAGGCGCCCTGCTGGTTACCGGCGCAGCGCAAGCGGCATCCTGGCAGGAGTCCCTCTCAAGCGCGGCAAACGAGCTAAGCAAAGAGAGCAGCAGCTCTCAGGGCGGGCTTTCCGCCTCTTCCCTCACCAGCCTGCTGGGCAACAGCAGCCAGAGCCTGAGCGCGGGCACGATGAACAACGCGGCGGGAATTCTGGAATATTGCGCTAAGCAAAAACTGGCTTCCGTAACCGACGCGCAAAACGTGAAAAACCAGGTGCTGGGTAAACTGGGTCTGGATACCCAGGAGCAGAAAGCGGATACCAACTATATGGACGGTATTCAGGGTCTGCTTAACGCGCAGAACGGCCAGCAGCTTAACCTGAGCACCCTCGGCAACTCTTCTCTTGCGAAACAGGTGAAAACCAAAGCCTGCGATCTGGTGCTGAAACAAGGCGTTAATTTCCTCTCCTGATCCGCCCCATTTTCTGCCACAACACGCCGCGTTTAATGCGATAGTCTTGCACCGCGGCGTTAAATGAGCGTTTTACCCACCTGCCACCGTCTCAGCGTCCGTTTGTCAGGATGCGACCTTCTTCATAAAAACGATTTTCTAAACCAAATCCTAACAACAGCACACTTTCGTGACACTAAAATTGCAGCTTAACGACATCGCAATTACAGTGTATGACCCAAAAAATAAACAGTTAGCCAGCGAAGCACCTGGCGTCATGAGGATATGCTGTTGTCAGAACTAATGTCCCTTATCCTTTTTCTGGCTTCCGTCGGCGTCTATGCCTGCAAAGCCGGCCGCAACACCTGGTGGTTTATCGCCACGCTGGTGGTGCTCGGCATTTTTATTATTTTAAACATTACTCTATACGCCAGCGATTACTTTACCGGCGACGGCATTAACGATGCCGTGCTCTACACCCTGACGAACAGCCTGACGGGCGCGGGTGTGGGTAAGTACATACTTCCGGGGCTGGGGCTCGTCATCGCGCTGGTGACGATTTTTGGCGCGCTGGCCTGGGTGCTGCGTCGACGTCGCCATCATCCGCACCATCATGGCTACAGCCTGCTGGCGCTATTCCTGGCGCTGGCCTCCGTCGACGCCAGCCCGGCGTTCCATCAGATCACCGAACTGGTGAAATCCCAGTCCCGCGACGGCGATCCGGATTTCGCGGCCTACTACAAAGAGCCGTCGAAAACGATCGCCAACCCGAAGCTCAATCTGGTCTATATCTACGGTGAAAGCCTGGAGCGCACGTACTTTGATAACGACGCGTTTCCAAACCTGACGCCAGACCTGGGCACACTGAAAAACGAAGGCCTCGATTTCAGCCACACCATGCAGCTGCCGGGCACGGATTACACCATCGCCGGGATGGTTGCCTCCCAGTGCGGCATCCCGCTGTTCGCGCCTTTTGAAGGTAACGCCTCAGCCTCGATGTCGACGTTCTTCCCACAGAATATTTGCCTCGGCGATATCCTGAAAAACTCCGGCTACGAAAACTATTTTATGCAGGGGGCAAACCTGCGCTTCGCCGGAAAAGACGTGTTCCTGAAATCCCACGGCTTCGATCACCTGTATGGCTCAGAAGAGTTAAAAACGACGGTTGCCGATCCGAGCTACCGCAACGACTGGGGCTTCTATGACGATACGGTGCTGGACGAAACCTGGAAGAAATTCGAGGAGCTCTCCCGCACCGGCAAACGCTTCTCGCTCTTTGCGCTGACGGTGGACACCCACCATCCGGACGGGTTCGTCTCGCGCAGCTGCAAACGCAAAAGCTATGATGTGGACGGCAAAAACAACAAATCCTTCAGCGCCGTGACCTGCAGCCAGGAGCACATCGCCGCGCTGGTCGAAAAAATCAAAGCCTCGCCCTGGTTTAAAAACACCGTCATCGTCGTTTCTTCTGACCATCTGGCGATGAAAAACAGCGCGTGGGACCAGCTCAGCAAGCAGGATCGCAGCAACCTGTTCTTCGTGCTGCGCGGCGACCAGCCGCAGCAGGAGGTCATCGCCACCAAACGCAACTCCATGGATAACGGCGCAACCGTGCTGGACATTCTGGGCGGCGACAACTTTATTGGCCTTGGCCGCAGCACGCTGTCGGGGCAATCCCTGTCGGAAGTGTTCCTCAACATGAAGGATAAAATCCTCGCCTGGAAACCCGACATCATTCGCCTGTGGAATTTCCCGAAAGAGATGAAAGACTTCACCATCGATCGGGATAAAAACACCATTGCCTTCTCGGGCAGCAATTTCCGTCTGCCGCTGCTGTTGCGCGTGTCGGAGGGCCGCGTCGAGCCGCTGCCGGAAAGCGAGTATTCCGCGCCGCTGCGCTATCAGCTGGCCGATTTTGCCCCCCGCGATAACTTCGTCTGGGTGGACAGGTGCTACAAAATGGGCCAGCTCTGGTCGCAGCCGCTGGCGCTCTCAACCGACTGGTGCGTCTCTCAGGGCCAGCTTGGCGGGGAGCAAACCGTGCAGCACGTGGACAAAGCCCAGTGGAAAGGCAAAACCGCGTTTAAAGATACGGTAATTGATACCGCGCGCTATCAGCACAACGTCGACATGCTGAAAGTCGTCGACAACGATATTCGCTACAAGGCGGACAGCTTTATCTTTAACGTGGCCGGCGCGCCGGAAGAGGTGAAGCAGTTTAGCGGCATCTCGCGTCCGGAGTCCTGGGGACGCTGGTCCAACGCGCAGCTGGGCAACGAGGTGAAAATTGAGTACGCCCATCCCCTGCCTGAACAATTTGATCTGGTGATCACGGCCAGAGCGTACGGGCCCAACGCCAACAAGCCCGTGCCGGTCCGCGTGGGCGATCGGGAGCAGACCCTGACGCTTGGAAACGACGTGACCACGCACACGCTGCATTTTGAAAACCCATCGCGCAGCAATACGCTGGTGATTGTGCCGCCAGACCCGCAGTCGACCAATGAGGGGAATATCCTGGGGCATTCACCGCGCGAGATCGGGATTGGCATGGTAGAAATCAAAATCGTCGGTACACAGGGCTAACGCGCGCGTGCCCGGCATTCCGCCGGGCACTTTTGAAAATAAATAATTCTATATAACCATTATAAATTAGATAAAAACGCTTTATATAAGCCAGTTTAATTTATAAATATCCCGCAAAAAGACAAATCCATAACATGTGCAGCTCCATGAATCACCACGGAGCATTACGCACTTTTATCATGCTAACCGGCTATAAGTTCGAATCCATCCGGGCACTGCGCAGCGAAAATGTGATTGCCTGGGAGGTACTGTCCACGGCAAAGCCCCACGTCGATCTCGAAGACTACTTTGGCTCGATGTCCCCGACGCAGCGTAAGACGCACTTCTTTGCGCAGCTTCGTCATGCCATGTTTTGCGAGGAGAGAGAAAAGTATTATCTCAACGCAACATCGGATTTGCTGCTGGAAACGGACTTCCTCGACAGGCTAAAAGAAGAGACCCCCTGCCCGGAGAGGCTTGCTATCGAGGTCACCGACCTCGATACGCTGGTACAGCTCGACGACGCGCAAAGCCGGGCTCTGCGGATATGTATCGCGACGCTCCATAAGTGGGGGATCGAAGTGTGGGCTGACGATGTCTGCGAAGATATTCTTCCCGACCTTCTGACCAGCCAAATCCGCTTCTGCGGCGTCAAAATTGACAAACATACCTTCTGGAGCGGGCGCACCGAGCAGGCGAAGTTCCTGCACCTCACCCGCCAGTGCAAGCGCGTCGCCAGCAAGGTGCTGATAGAAGGCATTGAAACCGCGGGGGATTTCGCGCTGGCCCGCGCCAGCGTGGCCGACTACGGCCAGGGCTATCTGTGGGGCAAAAAATGACGCCCTTCATTCCTAATGCTGGCTATCAGGTCATCGTTCTGAGCGACAATGCTTTTTTATGGCTTGGCCTCCATTCGATGATTTCGGCGGCCGTGACGCCCCGTCCTGAAATGTATTGGATCAACAGCGTTGATCCGCACGGGCTTACCCGCCTGCAGGAACGGCTGCTCGACACGCCCGCCGCACAGAACTGGCTGATTTTTACGGATGCTGCCTGGGTCAGCGACATAAACGCCTGGCTGCGCAGTGAGCGGGTCAGAGTGGTCGCGGACAACCTGTCTCTTGCGCAGCTGAGCCGCTGCTTTAGCGACACGACATTTTCCTTCGAAAACGCCGCCACGCTCTCGTATCAGGAGATGCGGGTTTGCATGCTCTTACATAAAGGATTCAGCCCGGTTCGTATCGCAAAAATTCTCAATAAGTCACCTAAAACGATCTACACCCACAAGCGTAACGCGATGAACAAATTTTGCTGTCACAGCCTGGCGGAATTCCATCGAAAACTCTGCCTGCTGGACGCTCAGTCATTCTCTTTGTAATTGCACTGTTACTCACGTCAGGAAATAAGATCATGAAAATTATCACCACTGCTGTATGTTGTTCCGCTCTCCTGCTTCCTGCCGCCGCTATCGCCGCGGACAGTACCGCAAGCGCGACGATGCACGTCTCACTTGAGGTCGTGAAGTCGTGCACCCTCAAAGCCAACGACCTCAATTTCGCGCGCCACGGCTCGGATGAATCAAGCGAAATCCAGGCCAGCACGCAGGTTGATATCGTCTGTACCAACGGTACCCCGTTCACTCTTTCCGCCACCAGCAACGACAGCAGCGAGAACGGCACCTTCTGGCTGAAGCCGGAAAACGGCGAAACGGGCGCACAGAAGATTGCCTGGAAACTCTTTGCTGACGAGGGCAAACAGACGCAAATCACCAGCACCGATGGGCTAACCGACACCGGCAACGGTCAGGAGCAGAAAGAGACGCTCTATGGCGTGATTGACGCAGGCGCCCTGACGACCGCACAGGCAGGGGCCTACAGCGACGACATCACCTTAAACCTGGTGTACTGATCGTGCGTCGTTATCTTCCCTGCCTCATTCTGTGGCTCACGATGCTGGCGCTGCTGTCGCGCTACGCGCTGGCCGCCACGCTGCAGGTGGCGCCCGTCACGCTCGATCTGCAAAGCGGCCAAAGAGCGACAGCGGTCACCCTCACCAACAGTGGAAAAGCGGCCATTCACGCGCAGATACGGGTATACGAATGGACCCAGAAAAACGGTCAGGATGTCTTAGCCGCCACCGATGAGGTCGTCAGCAGCCCGGCGATGACCGCGCTGGCGCCGGGTCAGCAGCAGCTGGTACGTATCATCGTCATGCAGCCGGGCATCGATGACCGGGAGCAAAGCTACCGGCTGGTCATCGATGAGCTGCCGGATACCCTTTCCCGCGCGGCCAATCCCAACGGCGTGCACTTCCTGCTGCGCTATTCGATTCCGGTATTCATTGCCGGAACCCAGAATGCCCCCGTCGGCCACGATGCCCTGAGCTGTGAACAGGCGGATAGCCCGGCGACGATCCGCTGCTATAACGCCGGAAACAGCCATATTCGCCTGAGCCATCTTGAGGCCCTGACGGCCAGTGGGCAGGTTGCGGGCTCGGTTAAAGGACTGGCGGGCTATGTACTGCCAGGACAGACCGCTCTTGTAAAACTTAAGCAAGCGTCACGCCATACGCTCAGCGCGTTACGCGTCTACCTCAACGATGACCACCATGCCAGCCAGCTACCCCTGCGCCCGCTCGCTACTCGCGCTCCTGCTTTGGCTACCGCTGATGCTGTCAGCCCGCACTGAAGGACCCGCCGACACCGTACAATGGCTGGCCATCACCGTGAATCACGCCCCGCGTGGGGATCTGTGGGCCTGCCGGGTGGTGGAAGATGCGCTGTGGATTAGCGACAGCGACATCAAAAAACTGGGGCTCCGTGCCCCGGACGATCGCAGCGGCTGGGTAGAACTGACGGCCCTGCCGGGCCTGAAGGTTGATATCGACCTGCTTGCCCAGCAGGTGTCGATTACGGCCGAGGCAAAGGCGCTCGAGGGACAGCAGCATCTGACGCTCGAAAAATCGCCCCCGCAGTACGCCTATCCTGAGGCCCAGCCCATCAGCGCGTTTACGCTCGGCTACGCCCTCTACGCCAGCGATGCGCAGGGTAAACGCCAGCTGAATGCCCAAACCGAGCTGACCGCGTCCGGGGTGCTGCCCGGGACGCTCAGCAGCAGCTTTTCAAGCCATGCCGGGGAGGAAAACAGTGCCGCCCGGCCCACCCATACGCGTCTTGAAACCCGCTGGCAGTGGGACAATACCGATTCGCTGACCACCCTGGCGCTGGGAGACAGCATCACCACGGGCACGCGCTGGAGCCGCCAGGTTCGCTTTGGCGGCCTGCACTGGGCGCGTAATTTTGAACTCGATCCGCAGCTCAATACCGAACCCCGTAGCCGCTACAGCGACACGGCGGTCCTGCCTTCAACGGTCGATCTTTACATAGACGGGCTCAGGCAGAGCAGCCAACGCGTCACGCCGGGAGCATTTACGCTGGATACTCTGCCGGCCTTCACCGGAAGCGGGCAGGCGCAGGTGGTCATTACCGACATCAACGGCCAGCGTCGCACCGTACAGCTCGACGTGTACGGCGCACCGGGAATGCTGGCCGAAGGGCTCAGCAGCGGCTCGCTGGATATCGGCTGGATGCGGCAAAACTACGCCCAGCGTTCCGACGACTATGCCGCATCGCCAATGCTCGACGCCGGCTGGCGCTATGGGGTCAATAACCACCTGACGATGGCGCTGCATACGGAGCAGCAGCGCAAGCTGCGCAATCTCGGAACGGGCGTTGACTGGTTGATATCCCCCGGTGCAGGCATTGTCAGCCAGCACGTCGCGGCGAGCGACAGTCCCTACGGTCAGGGGATGCAGTGGGGCCTTGGCTGGCAGTGGAACGGCGGCGGGACGGGCATTTCCGCCAGCACCGTGCGTACCGATGCCGCCTTCGCCGATAATGCCCGCATGAGCGGTGCCGTGCCCGTCAGGCGCAGCGATAGCGTGTGGCTGAGCCATTCTTTCTCCCATGTCGGTACGCCAGGCGTAGGCTGGGTACAACAAGACATTCAGGGCAACAAACAACGCTACCTCAATGCCTCCTGGTCCGTTTTGTTACCGGCGCATCTCGCCGCCACGCTGAGCTATACCCGCTCGTTTACGGACGCGTCGAGCAACGTTCAGCTTATGCTCTCCCTCCCGCTGGGCCGCCAGGACACCCTCTCGCTTCAGGCCAGCCAGGACTCGCCGCGCATGGACTATCGCCATCAGCCGGACGACCAGACCGGCGGCTGGTCATGGCAGCTGGGGCAAAGCGTTGGTGAACGCCGGGAAAAGTATGCTGACGTGGGCTATCTGGGCCACGCCGGAGAGTGGCATGTGGGGCTGGAGCAAGGCGCTAACGTGGGCAATCGGTATGCCTCAGCCGAAGGCAGCCTGACGCTGCTGGATAATAGCCTGCACGCCCTGCGCTACAGCGAGCAGGGCCTGGCACTGGTCTCAACGCGCGGTATCGGGCACGTGCCGGTGATGCTGGAAAACCGCCCGGCAGGCGAAACCGACGAGGAGGGGTATCTTCTGCTGACCGACCTGCCGCGCTACCACAACAGCAAAGTCACCATCAATCCGCTGGATCTGCCTTCCGATGTGATTGCCCCGGTCACCGACATGTATGCCAGACCGGATAACGGCAGCGCGGTAAAAGTCGATTTTAACGTCCATCACGCTGTGACGGTTCAGGCCAGGCTGATCGACGGCCGCGGCACGCCGCTTCCGCTGGGCAGCATCGTGTCAACGCCTCACGGCGCCACCATCGTGGGGCGCGACGGGTTTATCTGGCTTGAAGACCCGCCCCTGCCGGGTGAACTGGTGGTGAAAACCGGTCAGGGAGAATGTCGGGTGACGCTTCCGGCGCCCCGGAAGGCATCATCCGTACTAAATATTGGAGAACAACTGTGCCATTAAGAGCCTCGATAATGTTGCTGCTATTGCTGTCCCTGAAGACGATGGCGGCCGCCTGCTGGATAACCTCGCCTGCCGTCATCAACTTTGGCGCTATCGCGGCGGGCAATGCGGCCTCGACCCACGCCGAGGTCAAATTCAGCTGCCAGGCGGACAACCTCGGTACGACAGAGTATATCAATGTCTGCCTGAGCAGCATCGACGCTCCGCCCTTTCAGATGGTCTCGCCGGGGGACCAGGAGGGTAAACAATACACCCTGATTTTTCGTATTCTCAACGGCGTCGCGCGCTCCCAGGAGCTGGGTCCCGCCAGCCGCGGGGATCTTATCCAGCAGACCCTGACCGCCGACAGCAATGCCAATATCAGCGGCAGCTTTCCGCTTATCGCCACCCTCCCGGCAGGGCAAAGCCAGCTCCCGGCGTACCACTATTACAACTACAACATGAATCTGCGCATAGCGTGGCACAGCGCCTCCCGTCAGGATGCCCTGCAGAACTGTTCAGACGGCTCCGCCGAGGGCGAACAGGTGCAGGGCGGAAGCAACGCGCAGGCCGAAATTCGCGAGGGATGTTACATAGAGCACGTCACCCCGCTTAACTTTGGCACCCTGACCAGCACCGCCACGCTGCGCCCGACGCGCTCCACGGCCACCCTCACCACGAGCTGCCCGGCCGGCACCGCGTTCACGCTCGCGATGGGAAAAGGCAATCATGCCAGCGGCAACCAGCGGCAGCTGTGCAACGATGAAGGCCAGTGCCTGCGCTACGGCCTCTGGCAGGATGCGGGGACCACGCAACGCTGGGGCGACCAAAGCAGCGGCGATGCGATGCAGGTCACCAACCCCGCGGGCGGGACGCAGAATTTCACCGTCTACGGAGACGTCCCGGCGCAGCCCCTGAGCGGCACGGGGGAATTCAGCGATGACGTGATAATCACGCTGACTTATTAAACAGCGCAAAATCCTGCCTGGATCAATGTTATCGGTAACAATGGCGCTAAAATAGCCAACAGCTCTGCTTAATCAGGCGAAAGGCCTGTTCTTTTATTCGTTATCTCTGTCTGTATTACAACAACTTATGAAATACCTGCTTGCTGACGCCCTCGTCTACAACGACGAGGACGGTTCTGTTTCTCTTATCAATGCGCCGGATGAGGATGCGCAGATCCTCACCTGCACGGCCAATACCATCATGAAGCTGCTGGTGCAGCATCATGGGAACGTGGTCGAACGAGAGACGCTTCTTCAGGAGGTCTGGGACAGGCGCGGGCTGCAGGGGTCGAACAATTCGCTAAACCAGTACATCAGCATCTTACGCAAATTGCTGGCAAGCCTGCTTCCCGACGTGCTGTTTATCGTCACCGTACCTAAAACGGGCTTTATGCTCAGCGCAGACGTCACGGTCACCGCGCTGGAGGAGCCGTGTCCGGCAGCCAAAACGGCGACATCCGTAAGGCGCGTTCGACCGGATGTGCTGTTCTGCGGTGCGCTCACGCTGGCGATCGTTGCGCTGTGCATCTGGATAACGGTAATCAAGCCGGCAACCCAGCAGCGGGAGATCCACCTGCTGACCCATATTGGCACGTGTCCGGTCTACACCTTTACGCCGCTGGCGGACGTGTTCCATGAGAAGGCGATTGGGCTGGCGCAGAGTCTTCAGCAGGATGGCCATCTTCCGTGCCTGAAAAATTCTATTTTCTACATGCACATTCAGAGAACGCTTTTCTACGGCCACGAAGGGCGGCTGGTGCTCTCCCAATGTTCCCTCACGCGGGGTAAAGCCAGCGCCTGTCGTACGCTTTACTATTACGAGTGGTGATATGAGACACAAAAAAGTTTGGCTGATTCTGATCCTCAACCTGCTGCTGCTGGGCGCCGCGCTGGCGTGGTACTTTTACACGCCCCCGCTGTCGGTGGCATGCGACGGAAACCTGACCTTTTCCGACAGGCGCGACAGCCACGACTTCACCTTTGACGGCGAGATCATTATGCGTTTTCATCCCGACAAAACGGGGTACATCACGCTAAACGGCAGCGTGGTGAACGCGCCGCGCAGCTGGGAGGTTTCCCGCCAGGAGATGTTTAAATGGCGTCACGTTGAGGGCGAACTGTATGAGATTGTCATTCAAAAAGTGGAGCGTTTTAGCCACGATGCCATGCCGCCAGGGGTCTTTGAAAAGTACGTCGCGGGCCTGACGCTGGGCAATAAAAGGCTTCTGACGATAGAGCGCACGCCGGAAGACGCGCTGGTGATCAGCAATTTTTACTCACCGGTGCTGATCTGCTCGGAATAACGTCGACGGGTCAGGCTATACTTGCCGCCATGCACATTCATATTCGCCCCACTGCCCCTAGCGACGTTACCGCCCTGCCCGCCATTGAGCGCGCGGCGGCCGGACGTTTTCGTGACGTCCCGGCACTCGCCTGGCTTGCCGGGGGTGAGGTCATTTCCGTAGAACAGCACCTCGGGTATGTCGAACGCGGGCTAAGCTGGCTGGCAGCGGCGAACAATCGCCCCGTGGGGTTTATCCTCACAGAAGCGCACGCGTCGTCGCTGTTTATTGTGGAGCTCTCGGTCGATCTGGACTGGCAGGGAAAAGGAATTGGCCGGCAGCTCATCGCCCGTGCGGCTGACCATACCCGTAAGGCAGGGCTGGCGTCGCTGACGCTGACGACGTTCCGGGACGTCGCGTGGAACGCGCCGTTCTATGCACGGCTGGGGTTTGAATACGTCACCGATCTCACGCCTGAACTGCGTCAGAAAAGAGAAGAAGAGGCAGCGCACGGCCTGGCGTATGAAACGCGCTGCGCCATGCGCCTGCCTCTGTAATATCGCCCGGTGGCGCTGCGCTTACCGGGCCTACAACACCCTGAACCGTAGGCCGGGTAAGGCGCAGCCGCCACCCGGCACAACGCACAGAGTTAGAACGTTTCCCAGTTATCGCCTGAATCGACGGTCGCCGTTTTACGCGCCATCACCGGCGTGGAAACCGCTTTAGACGCGGCGAACTCGCGCGCCTTCATCTGCTCCTGCTGAATGCGGAACACTGCCACGGCCTGAGTCAGGCGGCTCGCCTGCTCTTCCAGCGCGGCCGCTGCCGCCGCAGACTCTTCAACCAGCGAGGCGTTCTGCTGGGTCACGCGATCCATCTCGGCCACCGCCAGCCCCACCTGGTCGATACCGCGGCTCTGCTCGTCAGACGCAGAGGCGATTTCACCCATGATGTCCGTTACGCGGGTGACCGCATTCACGATTTCACCCATGGTTTCACCGGCACTTTCTACCAGCGTTGAACCGACTTCCACGCGGCCCACAGAGTCTTCAATCAGGCTCTTGATCTCGCGTGCTGCCTGGGCGCTGCGCTGCGCCAGGTTGCGGACTTCACCTGCCACCACCGCAAAACCGCGGCCCTGCTCGCCCGCACGCGCCGCTTCTACCGCTGCGTTCAATGCCAGGATGTTGGTCTGGAAGGCAATACCGTCGATCACGCTGATAATGTCGGCAATTTTCTGCGAACTGCCCGCGATATCGCGCATGGTCTGCACCACGTTATCCACCACTTTACCGCCTTTCTGCGCGGTTTCAGAGGCGCTCAGCGCAAGATGGCTCGCCTGGCGGGCGTTCTCGGCGTTCTGCTTAACGGTTGCCGTCAGCTGCTCCATGCTGGCTGCGGTCTCTTCCAGGGAAGCGGCCTGCTGCTCGGTACGGGAGGATAGGTCGTTATTGCCCATCGCGATTTCGCTCGCGCCGCTGTAGATAGCATTCGCGCCGTTACGCACGTCGCCAACGGTACGCACCAGCTCGCCCTGCATATGACGCAGCGAGTCGGCCAGTTCACCCATTTCGTTCGCGCCTTCAACTTCAATGCGCTTCACCAGGTCGCCGCTGGCGATATGGCGAATGTTGTCGATCAGACGCGTCAGCGGGGAGATCAGCGCCTGCTTGATGCCCAGCCAGACGGCCACGATCACCACCAGCACCGCAATCAGCACGCTAATCAGCACCCAGATGGCCTGGCTGAAGGAGCTGTTGCTGTCCTCAACCGCAATCTGGTACAGCCTGTCGTTCTGCTGCAGGTAGCTCACATACTGCTTCTCAAAACCGTCCTGATAACTCTGGGTCGGCTGGTCGAAGAAGGCGTTGATTTTGCCTGCGCCCAGCAGCTGAATCAGCTCCGCCAGCGCGCCGTGGTAAATATCGTAGTTACGCTTGATCTCCATGGCATCCGCGTCGCTTTGACGCGGATCGCGCGGCAGGGCCTCGTAGGCAGCCCAGTTTTTTTCCGCCTGCTTCAGAGACGCAGACGCGATTTGCATCAAATCGTTAACGGTCGCGCCGCTGCCGATATTGCTCTGATCCATCATGTAGCGGATACCCGCACGGTTCAGGGTATTACGGGTTTGCAGCAACGCTACCCAGCTGCCGTTCAGCGTGGACTGTTGCTGGCGAATGGTTTGCAGAACGGTGAAATTCTCTTTGTCATGCTTAAGGGCATTGAAGAAAAGACCACCGGAGGTGAGTTGTAAAAGGCCAAATATCGCTAAAACCAGCATTAAGCTGGTGACAATCTTGATACGGTTTAACATGTTTTCTCTTTCCATCAGACAGATAACAGAATTTTCGGCCTGGAAATGGAAAACTTTACGAAAAACGTACTGGCAGGAGGGACATAATCCCTCCTGATATGTTGATGAAGCCGGCTATTATTTCGTCAAAGAGGATATATCCCTGAAAAGTGAACGGGTTATCTCCACACCTTCCCGCACAGCGCGCTCGCGAGAAACATAGCGACGCTCGCCCGGCAAACGCGCGCCCTGCTGCTGCATCCCGGTAAAAAGCGTTTCGGCACGCGCCAGGTGCTCAGAGGCGTCATGGCCGAGGAACCGGGCCGGATCCAGCGCCAGAATCAGCTCGCCGCCGTAGGGTAAACCGCCGGCGCCCTCATCCCACGACAGCGACTCCGCGCTCGTCATATCGCCAATCAGCGGCCCGGCGAGCAGTTCCACCATGGCCGCCAGCGCCGAGCCCTTATGTCCGCCAAACGTCAACATCGCGCCGTCAAGGATCGCCTGGGCATCTGTCGTCGGTTCGCCCTGAGAATCGATGCCCCAGCCTTCCGGCACCGCTTTTCCCGCCCGCTGATGCAGCTGGATCTCACCGCGCGCGGCCGCGCTGGTGGCCATATCGAAAATAAACGGCGGCTTGTCGCCCCGCGGCCAGCCAAAGGCAATCGGATTCGTACCAAATAGCGGCCGGGTGCCTCCCGCCGGGGCAACCCACGCATGGCTTGGCGTGGTCGCCAGCGCCACCAGACCGGCCTGCGTCAGCGGCTCGACGTCGGCAAACAGCGCTGAAAAGTGCACGCAGCGGTTGATGGCCAGCGCGGCGATACCGCAGTGCCGCGCCTTTTCCATCAACAGCGGCAGCGCGCGTTCAAATGCCAGCAGGGAAAACGCCCCGCCGGCATCCGCCTTCACAATCGCAGGGGCGGTATGGGTGATAACCGGCTCCGCGTCGGGGGAGACCTTGCCTTTGCGCAGCGTCTCAACGATCCCGAGCAGCCGCCACAAACCGTGCGAGGCACAGCCGTCGCGCTCGCCGTGCGTCACGTTTTCCGCCACCGCGGCGGCATGCGCCTCGCTGAATCCGTTCTCGCGCAGCACCTGATGCGCCAGCGCATAAGCCTCTGTTAACGAGAGATTTACCATCTCCATTCGCGACTCCTCTACTCTTCTTCGTCTCCGGTAAAGTTAGCCTGTGGCAGGCAGGTTCGCTCGCCCCAGTAATAAATACCCAGCGACATTACCGCTACCACAACCGTATCCCACGGGTGGCCGATCGTCCCCGTTCCCCCAAAGCTGCCAAGCCAGGAGAAAAGCATAATCAGCGCGTAGAAGGCAATGAGCCACAGGGACGATTTCACCTGCTGCGCCAGGCTCACGGCGTGCACCGGCACTTTTGATTTGCACAGCACGTAGACGACAAACATCACAATTTGTAGCCCCAGCAGCCATGACAGCGTCCCCCAGCCGGACCAGAACACAATCAGCGCGGAAATCACAAACGACACCGGGCCAATGATTCCGAAGGCGCGCACGCGGAACGGGCGCGGCAGATCCGGCGCATTACGGCGCAGCCCTGCCGCCGTGACCGGGGCGATGGCATAGCTCAGAACCAGCGCCGCGGACACCACGCTAATCAGTTGCTCCCAGGACGGGAACGGCAGCGTCCAGAAGATAGACAAGGCGAAGGTCAGCCACAGCGCAGGGCGCGGAATGCCGGATTCTTTATCAATGTGGGTAAAGGCCTTAAAGAAGGTCCCCGCTTTCGCCCAGCCGTAAATCACGCGCGGTGTCGCGTTCATGTAAATATTGCCGGTGCCGCTGGGAGAGACGATCGCGTCGCACACCACCATAAACGCCAGCCAGCCCATGCCGAGCGTAATGGCGATATCGCGATACGGCAGCGAGAATTGCTTGCTGATTTCCGCCCAGCCGCCCCCCAACATCCCGGTCGGAATACTGCCGAGAAACGCCAGCTGCAGCAGCACATAGATAATGGTCGACAGCACCACCGATAAAATCAGCGCCACCGGAATCGTCCGCTGCGGATTCTGTACTTCACTCGCCACCGAGATAATCGGCGTCAGCCCCAGGTAGGCAAAGATGATCCCGCCCGCGCTGATCGCGGCCTCAACGCCCGACATGCCAAACGGCGCGAATCCCTGAACGTGCAGGTTTTCCGGTTTAAAAAAGGTAAACAGGGTCACGACGACCGCCAGCGGCACCAAAAACTTCAGAATACTGATGATGTTGTTGGAGCGGGCAAAGGTCTTCACGCTGTAGTAATTCAGACCAAAGAAGAAACAGAGCAGCAAAAACTGCACCACCCACCCCAGCAGCGTCGGGGCGCTTGAGCCGGGCTGAGTCAGCATCGGGAACCATGCTGCCGCATACTGGCGCGCGGCAACTATTTCGATGGAGATCAGGCTGGAAAACGCAATCAGCGTAATAAACCCCAGCAAATACCCCATCAGCTCGCCGTGGGAGAAGACCGGATAGCGGATAATCCCCCCGGCGCGGGGCAGCGCCGCCCCCAGTTCGCAATAGACAATCCCCAGCAGCAGAACGGCAATGCCGCCGATGACCCAGGAGGCAATGCCTGCCGGCCCGGCAATGGACGCCACATGGCTGGCGGCAAACAGCCAGCCGGAACCAAAGATGGCCCCGAGACCAATAAACGTCAGGTCGGTTAGCGTCAGCTGCTTTTTAAATTTCCCCGACTCAACAACGCGGGACGATGTGTGATGCGTAGAGTGAATCGTCATGGTCATGCCCTTCAGTCAACAGAGGGGGAAACGGCTTCCCGGGTCCACTGCCCGTTAATCAGGCGCAGCAGGTTCAGAGGGTTAGCGTCCTGGACAGCAGGCGGCAGCAGTGCGGCAGGCACGTTTTGCAGGCACACCGGGCGTAAGAAACGTTCGATGGATTGGGTTCCGACCGAGGTGCCGCGTGCATCGGTGGTGGCAGGCCACGGACCGCCGTGCACCATGGCGTCGCACACTTCTACGCCGGTCGGATAACCGTTGAACAACACGCGTCCCGCCTTTTCACTGAGCGCAGGCAGCAGGCGCTGCGCCAGCGGCCCGTCATCCGACTCAGCGTGAACCGTAGCCGTTAGCTGGCCCTGAAGGGCGCGCAGGATGGACTGCAGCTCGGCCTCGTCAGCCACCTCCACCAGCACCGCCAGGGGGCCAAACACCTCGTGCTGCAACAGCGGATCCTGCGCCAGCAGCAGCGAAGCCGGGGCCTGATAGAGGCGAGCCTGCGCGCGTCCGCTGATAAACTCATCAGCCCCTGCCAGCCGCTGAATATCCGGATGCGCCTCAAGCGCGCGCACGTCCTCTTCGTAGTGAGCAAGGGTCGGGGCATTGAGCATTGTCTGCGCCGGCGCCGGGTTCACCGCATCCTTCAGCGCCTGAGTGAAGCGGGAAAAGCCTTCCCCTCGCAGCGCCAGAATCAGCCCCGGCTTGGTGCAAAACTGCCCGCAGCCGAGGGTGAAGGAGGCCACCAGCTCCTTCGCCAGCGTCTCCGCCCGGGAGGCTAACGCCTGGGGTAGAATAATCAGCGGATTAATGGCCGACATTTCCGCAAAGACCGGGATCGGCCGTGGACGCTGCTGCGCAATCTGCCAGAGCGCCTTACCGCCGCGCAGCGAGCCGGTAAACCCGACCGCCTGAATCGCCGGGTGACGGACCAGCTCGGCGCCAATATCGGTACCGAAAATCATGTTAAATACGCCCGCAGGCAGCGCAGATTTCTCCACCGCACGCGCTATCGCCCGGGCGGTTAACTCTGCCGTCGCCATGTGGCCCGGATGCGCTTTCACCACCACCGGGCAGCCCGCCGCCAGCGCGGAGGCCGTGTCCCCGCCTGCCGTAGAAAAGGCCAGAGGGAAATTGCTGGCGCCGAATATCGCCACCGGCCCCAGGGCGGTCAAATACTGACGCAGATCCGGGCGCGGCAGCGGCTGACGCGCGGGGAGCGCGGTATCAATACGCACGCCGAAAGCATCCCCCCGGCGCAGCAGGCCGGCAAACATGCGCAGCTGATGGCTCGTTCGGCCGCGCTCTCCCTGCAGCCGCGGCAGCGGCAGGGCCGTCTCCTGGTGGGCTATCGCGAAAAAGTCCTCGCCGAGTAAATCCAGCTCGTCGGCGAGGGTATCGAGAAAGCGGGCGCGAACCTCGGGCGACGTCTGTGAATAGAGCGGAAATGCCTGCTCGGCCGCCACCGCCGCCGCCGCGGCCTCTTCGCGGGAGGCCGGGTAAAAACGGTATCCGGTCGGCTGGTTGTCAGCGGCACGCAGGCTCGGTAGCGTCGCCTCACCGCTTGCGACGCGGCGTCCGGCGATGAACTGCTGGCCTGAAACAGTGAGAGATAAAGTCATCGTCACTCCTGCGCTTAAAGGCCAACGTCGGGCAGCTGCGGACGGGTCGCCAGCGCCTTCTCAACAATCGCAACCACTTCCGCACGGGTTTCCCCTTCCAGCGCCAGACGCGGCGGTCGGGTGACGGCGCTGCCGCGTCCCAGCAGCTCTTCGCACAGCTTGATGCACTGCACCAGATCCGGGCGCGCATCCAGATGCAGCAGCGGCATAAACCAGCGGTAAAGCGCCATCGCCTCTTCATAGCGCTGCTGTTTCGCCAGGCGGAACAGCGTCTCCCCTTCACGCGGGAAGGCGTTCGACATTCCGGAAATCCAGCCTTCCGCCCCAACGGCGATGCTCTCGACCACCACGTCATCCAGCCCGGCAAACAGTACAAAGCGGTCGCCAACGGCGTTACGCAGGTCGATAAAACGGCGGGTGTCGCCGGAAGAGTCCTTGAAGCAGACGATGTTGTCGCAGTCCGTAAGCGTCGCCAGGATGTCCGGCGTCACGTCGTTTTTGTAGATGGGTGGGTTGTTGTATACCATGATCGGCAGGTCGGTGGCGGTGGCCACGCTGCGGAAGTGCGCCGCCGTCTCGTGCGGCTTTGAAGAGTAAACCAGCGCCGGCATCACCATAATGCCGTCGACCCCCACGCGCTCGGCCTCTTTCGCCATCTTCTGCGCAAACGCGGTGGTAAATTCCGCAACGCCGGCGATAACCGGGATCTGGCCGCCCGCCGCGTCTTTCGCCACTTCGATAATCTGCAGCTTTTCCTGAGTGGTCAGAGAGGTGTTTTCCCCCACGCTGCCGCACACCACCAGGCCGGAAACACCATCCTTAACCAGGTTTTTCATCACCGCATGGGTGGCATCCAGATCGACGGAGTAATCGCTGCGAAACTGGGTGCTGACTGCCGGGAATACACCGCTCCAGTGAATGGCTTTCTTGCTCATGTTCGGTTCCTTGTCGTCAATTTGTTAAATCAAAGTGAATGAATGGTGAATATTCACTGACAGATTGACGTTTCAGGCGGCCGACGGCTTGGTGGTTTTCCTCCCCTTTGATGACGAAATTAGCACAATGCGCTGGGCTTACCCGGCCAGCGTGAGGCGAAAATCACGCGGCGTAGAGCCGGTCAGGGCCTTGAACTGGCGGCTAAAGGCGCTGTGATCGGTATAGCCGCACTGCAGGGCAATATCGGTAATCGGCGTATCACCCGCCAGCAGCTCGGTGGCTTTTTCCAGCCGGACTTTGTGTATCATCTGACGCGGGGTGAGATGAAAAATACGCTTACAGTAGCGTTCGATTTGCGCCACCGACATCCCGCTCAGCGCGGTAAGTTCCTCCATCGCGATCGGCCGGTGATAATGTTTGCGGATATGCTCGTCGACGATCGCCAGCCGCTGCCAGGCCGGGTGACGCGCCTGCGCTTCCTGCAGGTCGTGTGAAATTCCCGCCATGCCGATCACCTGACCCTGCGCATCCCGCAGCGCCAGCTTCTGGGTTAAACACCAGCCGCGCTCGCGACCGTTGTAAAGATGCATCTCCAGCTGGTCGCGCAGCGTCACGCCCTCACGCAACACCCGCATATCCTGCTCGGTATAGCCTTTCCCCAGCGCGGACGGGAACACATCGGCAGAGGTTTTCCCCAGCAGAGAAACAACGGTTTTAAACCCGCAGCGACGCGCCAGCGTCATGTTGACCATCAGATACCGGGCCTGCACGTCTTTGACAAAAAAGACCACGTCAGGAATGGCGTTGAGCAGCGGCGCAATCAGGCCCATCGCGTGCAGCAACGTCTGAATATTGTCCGGACGCTGGCGCGCCAGCCCTTCACAGATCTGGCTGAGTTCAGCCACTTCCAGCGCCGGCGATGGAGCCAGCCCGTCATCAATCACACAGGACATCATGCTTCCTCCCGATAGGTGAGCTGGATCTTTATTAACTTTTTATTAACTCATCAAGTGCCCTTACTGCGTTTTGCGATCCTGCCACAGGTTTATGATTTCCCCCGTTTCATCCACTGGCGCAGTTGCCTGATTTGGTTTACCACAGCAACAACAGAATGATTAATAAGAAATAAATATGAATTTCGCTTAAGGACAAAACCCGCTACTGTGCCGATTTCGTCATTTCTGGTGATGAAAGCGATCAAGCGGGAACGCCGGGTATGCGCCAGCATCTGGCAACAAGATGTTAACTTTCCGGAGATCCCATGACAGCGCAGCACAGTGAACTGAGAGTAATTGACTCCCACACCGGCGGCGAACCCACCCGCCTGGTTATCGACGGTTTTCCGGATCTGGGAACAGGCAGCATGGCCGAGCGCCGGACGCGCTTCGCCCGCGACTACGACGACTGGCGCAAAGCCATTATTCTTGAGCCGCGCGGTAACGACGTGTTGGTCGGAGCCCTGCTCTGCGAGCCGGTTTCACCGCAGGCCACCGCGGGGGTTATCTTCTTCAATAACAGCGGTTTTCTGAACATGTGCGGACACGGCACCATCGGGCTTATCGCTTCGCTGGCCTGGCTGGGACGCATTCAGCCCGGCAAACACGTGGTTGAAACGCCGGTCGGCGACGTGACCGCTACACTGCACGACGACGGCAGCGTTTCGGTAGAAAACGTTCCGGCTTACCGCTGGCGCAAGCAGGTGCGGGTTGAAACCGCTCACGGCCCGGTTATCGGCGACATCGCCTGGGGCGGCAACTGGTTTTTTCTCGTCAACGATCATCCCTTTGCCGTCACGCCTGCAGCTATCCCCGACCTGACGGCGTATGCCTGGGCTATCCGGGATGGGTTAGAACGTGCCGGCATTCGCGGTGAACATGACGGCATTATCGATCATATCGAACTGTTTGCTGACGATGACCGTGCGGACAGCCGCAGCTTTGTCCTGTGCCCGGGAAAAGCCTGGGATCGCTCGCCCTGCGGCACCGGCACCAGCGCCAAGCTGGCCTGCCTGGCCGGGGACGGCAAGCTCGGGGCGGGGGAAACCTGGCGCCAGGCGAGCATTATCGGCAGCGAATTTACGGCCAGTTTCGTGGCGCACGGCGACCGGATAGTCCCGACGATCCGCGGAGAAGCCTGGGTCTGCGGCGATAACCGGCTGATCCTTAATCCCGACGATCCGTTCCGCTGGGGGATTGCGCTGTGACCGAAAGCGACGTCATTGTCATCGGTGCCGGGATCGTCGGTGCGGCCTGCGCCTGGCAGCTCGCAAAGCGCGGGCAGCGGGTCACGCTGATTGACGACGGCAGTGCAGGGGCCACCGCGGCGGGGATGGGCCATCTGGTGTGTATGGATGACGATCCCGCGGAGCTCGCCCTTTCCGCCTGGTCGCTGTCGCGCTGGCGGACGCTGACGCCACGGATGCCGGAAAGCTGCGCCTGGCGCGGTTGCGGCACGCTGTGGCTGGCAGAAACGCCGCAGGAGCTGGCGCTGGCAGAGGAAAAAAAGCAGCGGATGGCGCAATACCAGGTCACCAGCGAAATGCAGACCCGTAGCCAGCTGGCCGCCCGGGAGCCCTTGCTGACCTCCCGGCTCGCCGGCGGGCTGTGGGTGCCCGGAGACGGCATTGTCTACGCCCCGAACGTCGCCCGCTGGCTTATTGACGATGCCGACATAACGCCTCTGCGGGATAGCGCCGTCTCCGTCGAGGCGCCTTTTGTCACGCTGCGAAGCGGAAAACGCCTGCGCGCAAGCGCAATCGTCATTGCCTGCGGCCTGGGCACCAACGCGCTTCTTGGCGAGAAATGGCTCCGGGCGAAAAAAGGCCAGCTGGCGATCGCCGATCGCTACGGCCCGCTGCTCAGCCATCAGCTCGTGGAGCTGGGATACGGCGCCAGCGCGCATGCGGGCGGTACCTCGGTCGCGTTTAATATCCAGCCACGCCCTACCGGACAGCTGCTGATTGGCTCTTCCCGCCAGTTCGACAACACCGACCGCGAGGTCGATTTCCCCCTTCTGGCCAGCATGCTGGCGCGGGCGCGTCATTTTTTACCCTCGCTGGAGAGCCTGAATATTATCCGCTGCTGGAGCGGTTTTCGCGCCGCATCGGCAGACGGCAACCCGCTCATCGGCCCGCACCCCACGCGCCAGGGAGTCTGGCTGGCGATCGGGCATGAAGGGCTGGGCGTCACCACCGCCCCCGCGACCGCCGAACTGCTCTGCGCCCAAATCCTGGGCGAAAACCCACCCGTTGCGCCGGATGCCTGGCTTCCCGCCCGGCTGTACAAGCAGGAGGCCATTGCATGACGACACTCAGCATCGTTATCGACGGTGAACCCTGCGACGTGCCTGCAGGCATCAGCGTTGCGGCGGCGCTGGCGTTAGCGGGCAATGGCGTGACCCGCAGCTCGGTCAGCGGCGAGCGGCGCGCCCCCTTCTGCGGAATGGGCGTCTGTCAGGAGTGCCGCGTCACGGTAAACGGACGCCGGATGCTGGCCTGCCAGACGGAATGTCAGCCCGATATGGTGATTGAAAGGAGCCAGCATGCGAACGTTTGACTGTGAGATCGCGATCCTCGGCGCAGGGCCCGCAGGGCTATCGGCGGCGCTGGCCGCCGCGCGCTGCGGAAAATCAGTGATAGTTCTCGACGACAATCCGCGCCCCGGCGGGCAAATCTGGCGCGACGGCCCGCAGGTTTCGCTGCCTCAGCGCGCCTTACGCCTGCGCCAGGCGGTCGCGGAACAGCCGCGCATTACCCTGCTTAGCGGTGCCCGACTGATTGCCCGCCCTGACTCCCAAACGATTATTTTTGAAACCGCCGACGGCTGCGGCCAGATACGCTGGCAGCGGCTCATTTTATGCTGCGGCGCACGGGAGCTCTCTCTGCCGTTTCCCGGCTGGACCCTTCCCGGCGTGACGGGAGCCGGAGGCCTGCAGGCCCAGATTAAGCACGGCCTGCAGCTCAGGGGGGAACGCGTGGTCATTGCGGGCAGCGGGCCGCTGCTGCTGGCGGTCGCCGGCACGGTGAAACGCGCAGGCGGAAATATCGTGGCCATCGTTGAACAGGCGCCGATGAACGCGCTGGTTCAGTTCGCAGCCGGGCTCTGGCGCTGGCCAGAAAAACTGCTCCAGTTCGGCGAGCTGTTCCCGGCCCGCTACCACCCGGCAAGCCAGGTTATTCGCGCCGGGGGGGAATCACAGCTCCAGTCCGTCACCGTGCGCCGCAGGGGAAACACCCGGGAGATTGGCTGCGACAGGCTGGCGATCGGCTACGGGCTGGTGCCGAACCTGGAGCCTGGCGCGCTCTTTGGCTGCAAAACGGAAAATCAGGCCATTTGGGTCGACGCAGAGCAGCGCACCAGCGTGAAGGATATCTACGCCGCCGGAGAATGCACCGGCTTTGGCGGCAGCGAACTGGCGCTGGCGGAAGGGGAAATCGCCGGTTATATCGCGGCGGATAACCCCGGAAAGGCAGAAAAAGCCCTCTCAGACCGCACGCGCTGGCAGCGTTTTGCCCGGGCGCTGCACGACACGTTCGCGCTGCCTGAGACGCTTAAAGAGGCGGTTACGCCAGTGACGCTGCTGTGCCGCTGCGAGGACGTGCGCTGCGGTGATGTGCAAAACGCCGAAGGCTGGCAAGCGGCGAAGCTGGCCTCACGCTGCGGAATGGGCGCCTGTCAGGGCAAAATCTGCGCCACCAGCGCGCGCTGGCTGTACGGCTGGCCGCTGCCGCAGCCGCGCGAGCCGCTCTCCCCCGCGCGTCTCGACACGCTGGTCCAACTGGCAAAACCGGAGGAGTGAATCACTCCTCTTCCCCGCGCCCGGCGACATGGCGGTTGCCGAGCGCAATAAACTCTTCCAGCAGCGCGGTTAGCTGCTTCATCTTCTCCGGCGTAAATTCCGCCTCAATCTGCTGATACGCCTCCTCCACCTGCGCCTGGGCGTGCTCGTACAGGGCGTTGCCCTCTTTGGTCAGCGAGACGTACAGCTTGCGCTGGTCGTTCATGGGCTTCAGGCGCAGCACCAGGCCATCGCGCTCCATCCGCGTCAGAATGCCCGTCAGGCTCGGGCGCAAAATACAGGTGCGAAACGCCAGGTCGTGAAAATCCATCGACGGATGCTCAGCCAGCACGCGCACAATCCGCCACTGCTGCTCGGTCAGGTTATGTCGCTTCACAATCGGTCGGAAGTACGACATCGCCGCTTCCCGCGCCTGCAACAGCGCGATGGTTAATGAGTCATGCATAGCCTCTCCCAGCCAGTCATTAACAGGTAAACAATCACTAAAAGATGTTTTTATAAACAACAGCTTTTCTGCCAAAAAGTCTAACAGAAACCCGTCAATTTTATTAACACCATGATTTATCTATCAATAAAAACCATTATGTAAATTTATTGTTATTCATATCACAAATTCTTCACTTCTGATTGCGAAATAAACAGCAAAAGCATAAAAACAGATCATTAACATATTAATGAAATCACAACCCGGACCGCCGGGGTGAGGAGTATGTGAATGAAAGGTACTGTTTTTGCCGTGGCGCTGAATCATCAAAGCCAGCGTGAAGCCTGGCGTCAGGCGTTCGAAAAAGCCCCCTACAACACCCCGCCGAAAACGGCGGTATGGTTCATTAAGCCGCACAATACCGTGATTCGTGCCGGCGAGCCGATTCCGTTCCCGCAGGGGGAAACGGTGCTAAGCGGCGCGACGGTCGCGCTGGTCGTGGGGAAAACCGCCAGCCGGGTGCGCGTGGAAGATGCCGCCCAGTACATCGCGGGATACGCGCTGGCCAACGAGGTGAGCCTGCCAGAAGAGAGCTTCTACCGCCCGGCCATCAAGGCCAAGTGCCGGGACGGGTTTTGCCCGCTCAGCGAACTTGTCGCCGTTGATAGCGTGGATAACCTGACCATCATCACCGAAATTAACGGACGCGAAGCGGACCACTGGAACACCGCCGAACTGCAGCGCAGCGCCGCCGAGCTGCTGAGCGCCCTGAGCGAATTCGCCACCCTGAATCCTGGCGATGCGATCCTGCTTGGCACCCCGCACGCCCGCGTGCCGCTGCAGCCGGGCGATCGCGTGCGCGTTCTGGCGGAAGGTTTTCCGCCGCTGGAAAACCCGGTGGTGGACGAGCGCGACGTGGCCACCGCTCACGGCGCGCATCCGCACCCCACGCTGTTTGCCCTAGGCCTGAACTACGCCGATCACGCCAGCGAGCTGGACTTCAAGCCGCCGACCGAGCCGCTGGTGTTTATCAAAGCGCCGAACACCTTCAACGGCGACGGCCAGACCTCGGTCCGCCCGAACGACGTGGAGTACATGCACTACGAGGCGGAGCTGGTGGTGGTCATCGGGAAGACCGCGCGCAAGGTCAGCGAAGCCGACGCGATGGACTACATTGCGGGCTACACGGTCTGCAACGACTACGCCATTCGCGACTATCTCGAAAACTACTACCGCCCAAACCTGCGGGTCAAAAGCCGCGACGGGCTGACGCCCATTTCCCCCAACATCGTGCCGAAAGCGGCCATTCCCGACCCGCATAACTTAGCCCTGCGCACCTTCGTGAACGGCGAGCTGCGCCAGGAAGGGACCACGGCGGATCTCATCTTCAGCATCCCGTTCCTGATTGCGTACCTGAGCGATTTTATGACCCTGCAGCCGGGCGACATGATTGCCACCGGCACGCCGAAGGGGCTGTCCGACGTGGTGCCGGGCGATGAAGTGGTCGTGGAAGTGGAAGGCGTGGGCCGCCTGGTGAACCGAATTGTCAGCGAGGAGACTGCAAAATGAAAAAAATTAACCACTGGATCAACGGTAAGAACGTCGCGGGAAGCGACTACTTCCACACCACCAACCCGGCCTCCGGCGAGGTATTAGCGGAAGTCGCCTCCGGCGGTGAAGCTGAAATCCATCAGGCCGTCGCCGCCGCCAAAGAGGCCTTCCCGAAATGGGCTAACCTGCCGATGAAGGAGCGCGCGCGCCTGATGCGTCGTCTGGGGGATCTGATCGACCAGAACGTCCCGGAGATCGCCGCCATGGAAACCGCCGATACCGGCCTGCCGATCCACCAAACCAAAAACGTCCTCATCCCGCGCGCCTCGCACAACTTCGAGTTTTTCGCCGAGGTGTGCCAGCAGATGAACGGCAAAACCTACCCGGTTGACGACAAGATGCTGAACTACACCCTGGTGCAGCCGGTGGGGGTTTGCGCGCTGGTGTCGCCGTGGAACGTGCCGTTTATGACCGCCACCTGGAAGGTCGCGCCGTGCCTGGCCTTAGGCAATACCGCGGTGCTGAAGATGTCTGAACTCTCCCCGCTCACCGCCGACCGCCTGGGCGAGCTGGCGCTGGAGGCGGGCATTCCGGCGGGCGTGCTGAACGTGGTGCAGGGCTACGGCGCGACGGCGGGCGACGCGCTGGTGCGCCATCACGACGTGCGCGCCGTCTCCTTCACCGGCGGTACCGCCACCGGGCGCAACATCATGAAAAACGCCGGGCTGAAGAAGTACTCCATGGAGCTGGGCGGCAAATCTCCGGTGCTCATTTTTGAAGATGCCGACATCGAGCGCGCGCTGGACGCCGCCCTGTTCACCATCTTCTCCATCAACGGCGAGCGCTGCACTGCCGGCTCGCGCATCTTTATCCAGCAGAGCATCTATCCGGAATTCGTGAAGCGCTTTGCCGAGCGCGCCAACCGCCTGCGCGTGGGCGACCCGACCGACCCGAACACCCAGATTGGCGCGCTGATCAGCAAGCAGCACTGGGAAAAAGTCTCCGGCTATATCCGCCTCGGCATTGAAGAGGGGGCAACCCTGCTGGCGGGCGGCCCGGACAAACCGACCGACCTGCCCGCGCACCTGAAGGGCGGCAACTTCCTGCGACCAACCGTGCTGGCGGACGTCGACAACCGCATGCGCGTGGCGCAGGAGGAGATCTTCGGGCCGGTGGCCTGCCTGCTGCCGTTTAAGGACGAAGCGGAAGGCCTGCGCCTGGCCAACGACGTGGAGTACGGCCTGGCGTCGTACATCTGGACCCAGGACGTCAGCAAGGTGCTGCGCCTGGCGCGCAGTATCGAAGCCGGCATGGTGTTCGTCAACACCCAGAACGTGCGCGACCTGCGACAGCCGTTTGGCGGCGTGAAGGCCTCCGGCACCGGGCGCGAGGGCGGCGAGTACAGCTTCGAGGTGTTCGCGGAGATGAAGAACGTCTGCATCTCCATGGGCGACCATCCGATTCCAAAATGGGGGATCTGATCATGGGTAAACTGGCGTTAGCGGCAAAAATCACCCACGTGCCGTCAATGTATCTCTCCGAGCTGCCGGGCAAAAACCACGGCTGCCGACAGGGCGCCATCGACGGGCATAAGGAGATCAGCAAGCGCTGCCGCGAGCTGGGCGTGGACACCATTATCGTGTTCGACACCCACTGGCTGGTGAACAGCGCGTACCACATCAACTGTGCGGACCATTTTTCAGGCGTCTACACCAGCAACGAGCTGCCGCACTTTATCCGCGACATGACCTACGACTACGACGGCAACCCGGCGCTGGGCCAGCTGATTGCCGACGAGGCGGTGAAGCTCGGCGTACGCGCCAAAGCGCACAACATCCCGAGCCTCAAGCTGGAGTACGGCACGCTGGTGCCGATGCGCTACATGAACGCGGATAAGCACTTCAAGGTGCTCTCCATCTCGGCGTTCTGCACGGTTCACGACTTCGCCGACAGCCGCAGGCTAGGCGAGGCCATCGTCAGCGCCATTGAAAAATACGACGGCACCGTGGCGGTGCTCGCCAGCGGCTCGCTGTCGCACCGCTTTATCGACGACCAGCGCGCCGAGGAAGGGATGAACAGCTACACCCGCGAGTTCGACCGCCAGATGGACGAGCGCGTGGTGAAGCTGTGGCGCGAGGGCCAGTTCAAAGAATTCTGCAGCATGCTGCCGGAGTACGCCGACTACTGCTACGGCGAGGGCAACATGCACGACACGGTGATGCTGCTGGGCATGCTCGGCTGGGACAAATACGACGGCAAGGTGGAGTTTCTCACCGAGCTGTTCGCCAGCTCCGGCACCGGCCAGGTTAACGCCGTTTTCCCCCTGCCCGCGTAAGGAGCCACCATGCCGCACTTTATTGCTGAATGCACCGACAACATCCGCGAGCAGGCCGACCTGCCGGGGCTGTTCGCCAAAGTGAACGAGGCGCTGGCCGCCACGAGCATCTTCCCCCTCGGCGGCATCCGCAGCCGCGCCCACTGGCTGGACACATGGCAGATGGCCGACGGCAGGCACGATTACGCCTTTGTGCATATGACGCTCAAAATTGGTGCCGGGCGCAGCCTGGAGAGCCGGGAAGAGGTCGGTGAAATGCTGTTTGCGCTGATCAAAACGCACTTCGCAGAGCTGATGGCGAGCCGCTATCTGGCGCTGTCCTTTGAGCTGGACGAGCTGCACCCGACGCTCAATTACAAGCAAAACAACGTGCACGCGTTGTTTACGTAGCCGTCTGCTCGCCCGGTGGCGCTTCGCTTACCGGGCCTACAACGGCCCCGAACGTAGGCCGGGTAAGCGAAGCGCCACCCGGCAACAGCAGCACCAAACCGTAGGCCGGGTAAGCGAAGCGCCACCCGGCAACAGCAGCACCAAACCGTAGGCCGGGTAAGCGCAGCGCCACCCGGCAAAAACAGGATATCGCCATGCTCGATAAACACACCCATACCCTGATCGCCCATCGCCTGCATCAGGCGGAGCAGTCCCGGGAGCAGATCCGCGCGATCTCGCTGGAATACCCGGAGATCACGATTGAAGACGCCTACGCCGTCCAGCGCGAATGGGTCAGCCTGAAGATCGCCGAAGGCCGCGTGCTGAAGGGCCACAAGATCGGCCTCACGTCTAAGGCGATGCAGGCCAGTTCGCAGATCAGCGAGCCGGACTACGGCGCGCTGCTGGACGACATGTTCTTCCACGACGGCAGCGACATCCCCGTGGATCGCTTTATCGTCCCGCGCATCGAGGTGGAGCTGGCGTTCGTGCTGGCAAAACCGCTGCGCGGCCCGAACTGCACGATCTTCGACGTCTACAACGCCACGGATTACGTGATCCCCGCGCTGGAGCTGATCGATGCCCGCTGCCACAACGTCGACCCGGAGACCCAGCGCCCGCGCAAGGTCTTCGACACCATCTCCGATAACGCCGCTAACGCGGGGGTGATCCTCGGCGGCCGTCCGATTAAGCCCGACGCGCTGGATCTGCGCTGGATCTCCGCCCTGCTCTACCGCAACGGCGTGATCGAAGAGACCGGCGTGGCCGCAGGGGTGCTCAACCACCCGGCGAACGGCGTGGCGTGGCTGGCGAACAAGCTGGCCCCTTACGACGTGCAGCTTGAGCCGGGGCAAATCATCCTCGGCGGCTCGTTTACGCGCCCGGTGCCCGCCAGCAGAGGCGACACCTTCCACGTAGACTACGGCAATATGGGCTCCATTAGCTGCCGCTTTGTTTAGGAGAGAACGATGCAAAACGCATTCAAAGCGGCGCTGCAGGCAGGCCGCCCGCAAATTGGCTTATGGCTGGGGCTGACCAGCAGCTACAGCGCGGAGCTACTGGCCGGAGCAGGCTTCGACTGGCTGCTGATCGACGGCGAACACGCGCCGAACAGCGTGCAGACCGTCTTAACCCAGCTGCAGGCCATCGCCCCTTATCCAAGCCAGCCGGTGGTCCGCCCGTCGTGGAACGATCCGGTGCAGATCAAACAGCTGCTGGACGTGGGGGCACAAACCCTGCTGGTGCCGATGGTGCAAAACGCCGATGAAGCGCGTCTGGCGGTCCGTTCTACCCGCTACCCGCCCGCGGGCATCCGCGGCGTCGGCAGCGCCCTCGCCCGCGCCTCGCGCTGGAACCGCATCCCGGATTATCTGCAGCAGGCTAACGACGCAATGTGCGTGCTTGTGCAGATCGAAACCCGCGAGGCGCTGAAAAACCTGCCGCAGATCCTGGACGTGGACGGCGTCGACGGCGTGTTTATCGGCCCGGCGGATCTGAGCGCCGACATGGGCTTTGCCGGTAATCCGCAGCACCCGGAAGTCCAGGCAGCCATCGAGCAGGCGATCGCGCAGATACGCGCCGCCGGTAAAGCGCCCGGCATCCTGATGGCGAACGAGCAGCTGGCAAAACGCTACCTTGAACTCGGCGCGCTATTTGTTGCCGTCGGCGTTGACACCACCCTGCTCGCCCGCGGCGCGGAAGCGCTGGCAGCACGCTTTATCGAAAAACCGGTTACGTCAGTTAATAACAATAAATCCGTCTACTAAACGTAAGATCTGGAGCGCACCATGACGACCTCTACCCTGCAAACCCATGATAATAAAGCTGTTGAACATCGCGTCATTAACAAACTGTTCCGGCGCCTGATCGTCTTTCTCTTTATCCTGTTTGTCTTTTCGTTTCTCGATCGCATCAACATCGGCTTTGCCGGGCTGACGATGGGCAAAGATCTGGGCCTCACCTCCACCATGTTTGGCCTGGCCGCGACGCTGTTTTACGTCACCTACGTGCTGTGCGGGATCCCGAGCAACATCATGCTGGCGAAGATCGGCGCGCGCCGCTGGATCGCCGGGATCATGGTGGTGTGGGGCGTTGCCTCCACCTGCACCATGTTCGCCACCAGCCCGCACACGCTCTATGTCTTACGCATGCTGGTGGGGATTGCCGAAGCCGGCTTCCTGCCGGGGATCCTGGTCTACCTCACCTGGTGGTTCCCGGCGTATCACCGCGCCCGCGCCAACGCGCTGTTTATGATTGCCATGCCGGTGACCATGATGCTCGGCTCGATCCTCTCCGGCTACATCCTGGCAATGGACGGGCTGTGGAACCTGAAGGGCTGGCAGTGGCTGTTCCTGCTGGAGGGGCTACCGTCGGTGGTGCTTGGCGTGGTGACCTGGTTTTACCTTAACGACACGCCGGACCAGGCCACCTGGCTGGACGACGACGAAAAGCAGGCGCTGAAAACGATGATCGCCCGCGAGCAGGAGGTCGCCGTTGCCCGGCCCGTCACGCCGAAATCCACGCTGCGCGAGGTGCTGACCCCGGCGGTGCTGCTCTACACGCTGGCCTACTTCTGCCTGACCAACACGCTCAGCGCGATCAACATCTGGACGCCGCAGATCCTGCAAAGCTTCAATACGGGGAGCAGCAACATCGTCATCGGCCTGCTGGCGGCGATCCCGCAGTTTTGTACCATCCTCGGCATGATCTGGTGGAGCCGCCGCTCCGACAGGCTGAAAGAGCGAAAAAAGCACACCATCCTGCCGTACCTGTTCGCCGCGGCGGGATGGATGCTGGCCTCCGCGACGGATCACAGCCTGATCCAGCTGCTTGGCATTATTATGGCCTCAACCGGATCCTTCACCGCCATGGCCATATTCTGGACCACGCCGGATCGGGTGATTAGCCTGCAGTCACGCGCCGTGGCGCTGGCGGTGATCAACGCCATTGGCAACGTGGGTTCTGCCGTCAGCCCATTGCTGATTGGGATCCTGCGCGACGCGACCGGCAGCTTCAGCTCCGGGCTGTGGTTCGTGGCCGGGCTGCTGGTGGTCGGCGCGCTGGTGCTGACGCGCATTCCGATGACGCAGCGGGATCAACAGAGGAACGATCGTGTGCCAGAGCCCTATCGCCAACATTGATATCAGCAAGGAGTACGACGAAAGTCTGGGCACCGACGATGTGCACTACCAGTCGTTCGCCCGCATGGCGGCCTTTTTTGGCCGCGACATGCAGGCGCATCGTCACGACCAGTACTTTCAGATGCACTTTCTCGATACCGGGCAGATTGAGCTTCAGCTCGACGATCACCGCTACTCGGTGCAGGCCCCGCTGTTCGTCCTCACGCCGCCGTCGGTGCCGCACGCGTTTATCACCGAATCCGACAGCGACGGGCACGTGCTGACGGTGCGCGAGGATCTGATCTGGCCGCTGCTGGAGGTGCTCTACCCCGGCACGCGGGAAGCGTTTGGCCTGCCGGGGATCTGCCTCTCGCTGGCCGACAGGCCGGACGAGCTGGCGGCCCTGAAACACTACTGGCAGCTGATTGCCCGGGAATCCACGGAGCAGCTGCCGGGGCGCGAGCATACCCTGGTTCTGCTGGCCCAGGCGGTCTTCACCCTGCTGCTGCGCAACGCGAAGCTCGACGACCACGCTTCGGGCGGCATGCGCGGCGAGCTGAAGCTGTTCCAGCGCTTTACCCAGCTGATAGATGCCCACTACCACCAGCACTGGACGGTGCCGGAATACGCCAGCGAGCTGCACCTGACCGAATCTCGCCTGACCGATATCTGCCGCCGCTTCGCCAACCGCCCGCCGAAGCGGCTGATCTTCGACCGGCAACTGCGCGAGGCCAGGCGGCTGCTGCTCTTCTCCGACAGCGCGGTCAGCGAGATTGCCTGGCAGCTGGGGTTTAAGGATCCGGCCTATTTTGCGCGGTTTTTTAACCGCTTAGTGGGGTGCTCGCCGAGCGCGTACCGGGCGCAGAAAGTACCGGTGTCGTAATTCCCCGGTGGCGCTACGCTTACCGGGGCTACGGTCCGTAGGGCGGGTAAGCGCAGCGCCACCCGCCGAAAAGCCGCACAGATCACAAAACCACATCCCACCCGAAAAGTACCCGCCGTTGTCCCAAACGTCCCTTCACGTTCCGCCCCTCTCAGGCTTCAATTAAACAACAAAAACAAAACATAAATTTAACAACACTATTCCGATACGAGGTCCCTATGAAGCCTGAAGATTTCCGCACTGATGCCAAACGCCCGTTAACCGGTGAAGAGTATTTAAAAAGCCTGCAGGACGGTCGCGAGATTTACATCTACGGCGAGCGCGTCAAAGACGTCACTACCCATCCGGCGTTTCGCAACGCGGCAGCCTCCATCGCGCAGATGTACGACGCGCTGCACAAGCCGGACATGCAGGACACGCTGTGCTGGGGCACCGATACCGGCAGCGGCGGCTACACCCATAAGTTCTTCCGCGTGGCGAAAAGCGCCGACGACCTGCGCCAGCAGCGCGACGCCATCGCCGAGTGGTCACGCCTGAGCTACGGCTGGATGGGCCGCACGCCGGACTACAAAGCCGCGTTCGGCTGCGCGCTCGGCGCTAACCCGGCCTTCTACGGCCAGTTCGAGCAGAACGCCCGTAACTGGTACACCCGCATTCAGGAAACCGGCCTGTACTTCAACCACGCCATCGTTAACCCGCCAATCGACCGCCACAAGCCGGCGGACGAAGTAAAAGACGTCTACATCAAGCTGGAGAAAGAGACCGACGCCGGGATCATCGTCAGCGGCGCGAAAGTGGTGGCCACCAACTCGGCGCTGACCCACTACAACATGATCGGCTTTGGCTCCGCGCAGGTGATGGGCGAAAACCCGGACTTCGCGCTGATGTTCGTCGCGCCGATGGATGCCGAAGGCGTGAAGCTGATCTCCCGCGCCTCTTACGAGATGGTGGCAGGCGCAACCGGCTCCCCGTATGACTACCCGCTCTCCAGCCGCTTTGACGAGAACGACGCCATTCTGGTGATGGATAACGTGCTGATCCCGTGGGAAAACGTGCTGATCTACCGCGATTTCGACCGCTGCCGTCGCTGGACGATGGAGGGCGGCTTCGCCCGCATGTACCCGCTGCAGGCCTGCGTGCGCCTGGCGGTGAAGCTCGACTTCATCACCGCCCTGCTGAAAAAATCGCTCGAGTGCACCGGTACCCTGGAGTTCCGCGGCGTGCAGGCGGATCTCGGCGAAGTGGTGGCGTGGCGCAACATGTTCTGGGCGCTGAGCGACTCCATGTGTTCCGAAGCCACCCCGTGGGTCAACGGCGCGTATCTGCCGGATCACGCCGCGCTGCAAACCTACCGCGTGATGGCGCCAATGGCCTACGCCAAGATCAAGAACATCATCGAGCGTAACGTGACGTCCGGCCTGATCTATCTCCCGTCCAGCGCCCGGGATCTGAACAACCCGCAGATCGACCAGTATCTGGCGAAATACGTGCGCGGCTCCAACGGCATGGATCACGTCGAACGCATCAAGATTTTGAAACTGATGTGGGATGCCATCGGCAGCGAGTTTGGCGGCCGTCACGAGCTGTATGAGATCAACTACTCCGGCAGCCAGGATGAAATTCGCCTGCAGTGTCTGCGCCAGGCGCAGAGCTCCGGCAACATGGACAAGATGATGGCGATGGTCGACCGCTGCATGTCCGAATACGACCAACACGGCTGGACGGTGCCGCACCTGCACAACAACAGCGATATCAACATGCTGGATAAGCTGCTGAAATAATGCAGCGGGAGGTTTTCATGCAATCAGAACAACGCCTGCGTTTTCGCGACGCCATGGCCAGCCTGTCGGCCGCGGTCAATGTGGTCACCACCGAGGGCGAGGCGGGCCGCTGCGGCATTACCGCCACCGCCGTCTGTTCGGTCACGGACACTCCGCCGTCGGTGATGGTGTGCATCAACGCCAACAGCGCCATGAACCCGGTATTCCAGGGCAACGGCAGGCTGTGCGTTAACGTGCTGAACCACGAGCAGGAGATCATGGCTCGCCACTTCGCCGGGATGACCGGCATGGCGATGGAGGAGCGCTTTGCCCTCTCCTGCTGGCAGAAAGGCCCGCTGGCGCAGCCGGTGCTCAAGGGGGCGCTGGCCAGCCTTGAGGGCGAGATTAGCCAGGTGCAAACCATCGGCACGCATCTTGTTTATCTCGTTGAAGTTAAAAATATCATCCTGAGTGACGCGGGACACGGCCTGATCTACTTCAAACGCCGTTTCCACCCGGTCATGCTGGAGACGGAAGTCGCCGTGTAATTCCCCCCCTCGCGCTGGCCTTTTTCCCGGCCAGCGCCGCTTTCTGCAAAAACTCCTAAGGTTTCCGCTAAATCACGCCGTTATATACCCATAAGAGAAATTTTCTGTGCCTGAATACTGACGCCGCATGTCAGTGCACCCGCATCATTCAGCGCATACCTAAATATACAGGATGACCTTATGGCTAAAACGACGCGGAGCCGCTCGGCTGAACGTCTGGTCGATATTCTCCTTGAGCTACATTTAAACGGTGTGGTCAACCGCAGTGCGCTAATGGAAAAATTTAAAATTACCGAGCGCACCGTTTATCGGGATTTAAATGCCCTCTCTCCCATTGTTGAACATACCGGTAACGGGTTATATCGGCTGATCCATTCTGCTCAATCGCCCGGTGGGCAAGGCTTACATCACACCCTTGCTAACTTCCTGAATGCCGACAGCTTTTTCCCTGACAGAAATACGGAATTTTGGCAGAAGCTGGAAGCGCGCGTTGACGAAAACCATATTCTTATTCTTGCTAATGAAGCCGAACACACGGTACAGCGCGATATTCGCCGTCATTTAACGAAAATCGAAAAATCGATTAAAAACCATAATGTTTGCCAGATAGTTTATAAGGGTAAAACCCGCCTGATTAATCCCTATAAACTCATTAACAAAAAAAATATATGGTATTTACAAGCCACCGAAAATAGCCGCCTGAAATCCTTCTCGCTGAGCCAGATTAGCTGGTTTGATATTCAGAAAACGACATTCACCCCGGAAGAAAATGTCCTCGAGCTGTTAGAAAAAAGCCTCGATCCCTGGGTGTCTGAAGATACTTTCGCGGTGAAAATATTCATCAAAGATAATATTTCACATTACTTCCTGCGCCGCGATCTTCTACCGGAACAGGAGCTGCTGGAGGAGCAGCAGGACGGCGTCACGCTGCGCTGCCAGGCGGCGCACGAGAACCAGATCCTGCCGCTGCTGTTCTACTGGCTGCCGAATATCCAGATTCTGGAGCCGAGCTGGCTGAAGGAGAAACTCATCAGGACGCTGGAGGGCTATCTGGCCGTGGAACGCAACCCGAATAATCAAGTGATCTCAATCACATAATTTTCCCCACCGGCGGCGAGCCGAAACCGCTCGTCGCCCCCTTTGACCGCTCACCCGGTACTTTCAACCACTCATTCATTTACCTTCCTTTACACGCGCGTGGATCTGGCACGATCGCTCCAGCATTAATCAATACCTCCTCACAACGAACCCTGACCCTTTTTTCTTTACATAAAAAACCAGGTCTTACTATGGATACTAAAAAACTACTGAAGCACGTGCCCTGGGCCTTACTCGGGATCCTCGGCGCTTTTTGTCTGGCGGTTGTCGCATTACGCCGGGGCGAACACGTAAGCGCCCTGTGGATCGTGGTCGCGTCCGTTTCCGTCTATCTTGTGGCTTATCGCTACTACAGCTTGTACATCGCGCAGAAGGTCATGAAGCTCGACCCGACGCGCGCCACGCCGGCGGTCATTAACAATGACGGCCTGAACTACGTGCCAACCAACCGCTACGTGCTGTTTGGTCACCACTTTGCCGCTATCGCCGGTGCAGGCCCGCTGGTCGGCCCGGTGCTGGCCGCGCAGATGGGCTACCTGCCGGGTACCCTGTGGCTGCTCGCCGGCGTGGTGCTGGCGGGTGCGGTGCAGGACTTTATGGTGCTGTTTATCTCTTCTCGCCGTAACGGCGCGTCTCTGGGTGAGATGGTCAAAGAAGAGATGGGCCGCGTGCCGGGGACTATTGCCCTGTTCGGCTGCTTCCTGATCATGATCATCATCCTCGCGGTGCTGGCGCTGATCGTGGTGAAAGCGCTGGCCGAAAGCCCGTGGGGTGTCTTCACCGTCTGCTCTACCGTGCCGATTGCGCTGTTCATGGGGATCTACATGCGCTTCCTGCGTCCGGGACGCGTGGGTGAAGTGTCGGTGATTGGTATCGTGCTGCTGGTGGCCTCCATCTACTTCGGCGGCGTGATTGCGCACGACCCGTACTGGGGACCGGCGCTGACCTTCAAGGACACCACCATCACCTTCGCGCTGATCGGTTACGCGTTTATCTCCGCGCTGCTGCCGGTCTGGCTGATTCTGGCCCCGCGTGACTACCTGGCGACCTTCCTCAAAATCGGCGTGATCGTCGGTCTGGCGATCGGCATCCTGGTGATTAACCCGGACCTGAAAATGCCGGCAGTGACCCAGTACATCGACGGTACCGGCCCGCTGTGGAAAGGCGCCCTGTTCCCGTTCCTGTTCATCACCATCGCCTGCGGTGCGGTCTCTGGCTTCCACGCCCTGATTGCCTCCGGTACCACGCCTAAGCTGCTGGCGAACGAGAAAGACGCGCGTCTGATCGGCTACGGTGCCATGCTGATGGAGTCCTTCGTGGCGATCATGGCGCTGGTTGCAGCCTCCATTATCGAACCGGGTCTGTACTTCGCGATGAACACGCCTCCAGCAGGCCTGGGCATTACCATGCCAAACCTGCACGAGATGGGCGGTGACAACGCGGCGCTGATTATGGCGCAGCTGAAAGACGCAAGCGCACACGCGGCGGCGACCGTCAGCTCCTGGGGCTTCGTGATTTCGCCTGAGCAGATCATGCAGACCGCGAAAGACATCGGCGAACCGTCCGTGCTGAACCGCGCCGGTGGCGCACCGACGCTGGCCGTGGGTATCGCACACGTGTTCCACAAGGTGCTGCCGTGGGCGGACATGGGCTTCTGGTACCACTTCGGTATTCTGTTCGAAGCGCTGTTCATCCTCACCGCGCTGGATGCGGGTACCCGTGCGGGCCGCTTTATGCTGCAGGACCTGCTCGGTAACTTCGTGCCGTTCCTGAAGAAAACCGACTCTCTGGTCGCCGGTATTCTCGGTACCGCGGGCTGCGTTGGCCTGTGGGGCTACCTGCTGTATCAGGGCGTTGTCGACCCGCTCGGCGGCGTGAAGAGCCTGTGGCCGCTGTTCGGTATCTCTAACCAGATGCTCGCAGCCGTTGCTCTGGTACTCGGTACCGTGGTCCTCGTGAAGATGAAGCGCACCAAATACATCTGGGTTACCGTGGTGCCCGCGCTGTGGCTGCTGCTCTGCACCACCTGGGCGCTTGGCCTGAAGCTGTTCAGCGCCAACCCGCAGCTGGAAGGCTTCTTCTTCATGGCCAACCAGTACAAAGAGAAGATTGCCGCAGGCGGCGCGGATCTGACCGCGCAGCAGATTGCCAACATGAACCATATCGTGGTGAACAACTACACCAACGCGGGTCTGAGCATTCTGTTCCTGGTGGTGGTGTACAGCATCATCTTCTACGGCATCAAAACCTGGCTGAAGGTGCGTAACGCCGAAGGTCGTACGGATAAAGAAACCCCGTACGTGCCGGTGCCGGAAGGCGGCGTGAAGACCTCTTCACACCATTAAAACAATGGCGGGTGGCGCTGCGCTGACCCGCCCTACAACGGTACTGTAGGCCCGGTAAGCGTAGCGCCACCGGGCTTTTTCTTATCAGGACACGTTATGTTTGGTAACTTAGGCGAAGCAAAAAAATACCTCGGTCAGGCGGCGAAAATGCTGATTGGCATTCCGGACTATGACAACTACGTTGAGCATATGAAGACCAACCATCCGGATAAGCCGTACATGACCTACACCGAATTCTTCCGCGAGCGTCAGGAAGCGCGCTACGGCGGAAGTGGAGAAGGCGGCGTCCGCTGCTGCTAAAGGAGAGACCATGACCCCGATTGCCGTTACCCTGCTGACCGGTTTCCTCGGCGCCGGTAAAACCACCCTGCTGCGCCACATCCTGAACGAGCAGCACGGCTTCAAAATCGCCGTCATCGAAAACGAGTTCGGCGAAGTCTCCGTTGACGACCAGCTGATTGGCGATCGCGCCACCCAGATCAAAACCCTCACCAACGGCTGCATCTGCTGTACCCGCTCTAACGAGCTGGAAGACGCCCTGCTGGACCTGCTCGACAGCCGCGATCGCGGTGAAATCGACTTTGACCGTCTGGTGATCGAGTGCACCGGCATGGCCGACCCCGGCCCGATTATTCAGACCTTTTTCTCGCACGAGATTCTTTGCCAGCGCTATCTGCTGGACGGCGTCATTGCCCTGGTCGATGCGGTCCACGCCGACGACCAGATGAACCAGTTCACCATCGCCCAGTCTCAGGTGGGCTACGCTGACCGCATCCTGCTGACCAAAACCGACGTGGCGGGCGAAAGCGTTAAGCTGCGCGAGCGCCTGGCGCGCATTAACTCCCGCGCGCCGGTTTACACGGTGACGCACGGCGATATCGACCTGTCTCAGCTATTCAACACTAACGGCTTTATGCTGGAAGAGAACGTCACCGCAAAACCGCGCTTCCACTTTATGGGCGATAAGCAAAACGACGTGGCGTCGATTGTGGTGGAACTGGACTACCAGGTGGACATCAGCGAGGTGTCCCGCGTCATGGAGAACCTGCTGCTGTCGTTTGCCGACAGGCTGCTGCGCTACAAAGGGATGCTGTGGATTGACGGCGAACCGAACCGCCTGCTGTTCCAGGGCGTACAGCGCCTGTACAGCGCCGACTGGGACAGGCCGTGGGGCGATGAACCGCCGCACAGCGTGATGGTGTTTATTGGCATCCAGTTGCCGGAAGAGGAAATTCGGGCGGCGTTTGCAGGGCTGAAGAAATAACCGCTATGCATCCCCTCTCCCCATAAAATATTGCCTGCACAGACGGCCCCCTCTCCCTGTGGGAGAGGGCTGGGGTGAGGGGGAAACTTATTTCACCGCCTCCGGCAACGTCACAATCCACAACTCGCTGTCAGACTCCGGCTTCTTCAGCGGCTTCACGCTGAGCGTGGTTTCAACCGGTTTATCATCAAGTGTCAGCTTGCCTTCCGCGTTCACCCGGTAATCCTTGAGCTTCTTGCCCTCGACCGGGTTTTGCATCGCCACCTTCACGCCAAAGTCGTTATCGTTCGCCACCGCAAGCGTTTTGCTGTCGATCAGCGCCAGCCCTTCGGCCTTTTCCTGCTGCCAGCCAAGGGCGCGCAAATCGACGACCTGGGATTTAGACGCAAGGGTAATGCCGCGCTGCGCCAGGGTTTTCTCATCATCAAACTCCGGGTATTCGCCCGGCTTGTCGAAGGCGCTCAGGTCGCTCGCCTTGCTAAGATCCACCTTGTAAATCAGGTTACGCATCCCGTCGTTTTTATCGCTTCCCTGCTCAATCAGCAAGATGTGCTGGTCATCGAGCGCCACGATGTCGCCGATTTTGGCGTCGCTATTTTTGTCGTAGGCCGCGCTGTCGATGGGGTAACCGTACATCGCGGTTTTCCCGGTCGCCGGGTCGAAGCTCACCAGACGCGTAAACAGCGCCTGCTTTTTGCTCTTACCGTCGATATCCAGCGTACTTTGTACGGCGGCGATAATGCGCCCGTCCGGCATGCGGGTCAGGCCTTCAAAGCCACGGTTCGGCTGGCGCCATTTGATGATGTTTGGCAGACCACCCGCGATGGATTTCTCCCCTTCTGCCGCCTGCGGCCCGTGGATCGCCAGGATCTTCCCTTGGCTGTCGACGTTAATCAGGAACGGGCCATACTCATCGCACAGCCAGTATCCGCCTTTGCCGTCCGGCGTGATGCCTTCCGTGTCCAGCCCGCGGTTGTCCCCCTTCAGCGTCTTTAACGTGTCGCTGAATGCCACTTCATTGGTGGAGCCAATCACGCCGCTTTGCAGCGGCAGCCCGTTAATTTCGCCTTTATCGTCATGCAGCGGGCGGGCGTCAGTGGCCTCTGCTTTGCCGTTCTGAACGCGGATGGTCATCAGCAGCGGCGCGAAATCCGGCGTGACAAAAATTTTGGCTTCGTTTTTCCCGCTTTTTGGCGCATCTGCGTTCGGACCGCGATCGGTCACGGTTGCAAAGGTCAGAGCATCGCCCTGCTTGCCCGTAAACAGCAGGCCAGAACCAATGCCGACAGGGAGTCCATGCGGGAACGCATCGGCAAATGCGCCGCTGTAGCTCACGTGCGAGCCTTCGGGGAAGCTGACGACATAGCGTTCAGCCGTAGGCTGTGCCGCCAGGCCAGAGAAAGAGAGCGCACAACCGATAAGCACAGGAATAATTTTTCTTTTCATATTGTTAGCATCCAGTAAGTGAAGCCAACACCGTAATGAAGAAACGTGTCAGAAAAATGACACGGAAGGGACGCTAAATAACGCAGCGGCGCGTATAGCCCTCTTCAGAAATGTAAACTTACGTCTTTATCTATGACAACTGAAACACTTTTGGAAATTATTAGAAACTTAATTAATTCATTTCAAATCGCTTTTTTCTCCTCGTTCAAACGTCGTTTAGCAAACTGTTTAAACTTTTCCTAAACGTGAATTTAATTGCCATTGACGGGTCGCCAAACAAACAATTTAGCAACAGATGAAAATTAAATAGCTAACAAAATCAGCATAAAACCGCGACATGCCTCACATTTGCAGTCATAAACATCCGTTGTTAAGGTGCCCTCAGATTAATTTGATAACGAGGAACACTCATGAAAAAGCTTAACGTACTTATCCTTTCCGCTCTGACCGCGGTATCTGGCTCCGCACTGGCAATGGGCGGCAGCATTGAGCAGGGTAAAAACTTTACCAACCTGAATGTGGAAATGGGTAAATCTACCTCCGGCCTGTATACCGAAGGCAACTGGCTGAAAAATACCGATGACGGCACCACGACCGGTGGCGTAGGTGCTGGCTACAACTTTGAAGTCGGCCCGGTGATGTTGAACGCAGGCGCTAAGGCTCTCTACGTTGGCCCGAAAAAAGGCGATAACGGCGTGGCGTTCCCAATCGGCGGCGGCGTGAACGTTGCTCTGACCGACAGCATCAAGGTCTTCGGCGAAGGTTACGTTGCGCCAGACGGGCTGAACAACAGCGTGAAAAACTATGTTGAAGCTAACGGCGGCGTAAGCTGGACCCCAATCAAACCGGTTACGCTGAAAGTGGGTTACCGCCACGTGAGCGTTGACGGCAAAGATGGTCGTCCAAACCACACCCTGATTGACGGTGCGTACGTGGGCGGCGGCGTGAGCTTCTAAGGCTGTATTACGCCCGGCGGCGCTACGCTTGCACGGGCCTACAATGAACTGTGCAATCTATTGATACTATTGCACATTGTAGGCCGGGTAAGCGCAGCGCCACCCGGCAAGAAAGGGTATAGTACTCTTCATGGAAAACCTGCCGGTTGGCAGGTTTTTTATTACCTCTTACTTACGCACCACCACCAGCTTCTGGTTTACAAACTCTTTGATCCCCAGGTCCGACAGCTCGCGTCCGTAACCGGAGCGTTTCACGCCGCCGAACGGCAGCTCTGGCGCAGTATCGGTGAGCCAGTTGATGTACACCATCCCTGTCTCGATCCGCGACGCCATTTTCTTCGCGCGTTCGATATCCTGGCTGAACACCGCGCCGCCCAGGCCGTAGTGGGAATCGTTCGCCAGGGCAACCGCCTCGTCGTCGCTTTTCACGACGTACATCTGCGCTACCGGGCCGAAGAACTCCTCGAAGTACGCCGGGTTGTCGCGCGAGATATTCGTCAGGATCGTCGGCTCGAAGAAGCTCCCGTCGCGCTGCACCGGCTTGCCGCCATAGTGCAGCGTCGCGCCGTTTTTCACCGCCTCGTTAACCTGTTTGGTCAGCGTTTCCAGCGCATCTTTAGAGGACAGCGGCCCCAGCGTGGTGCTTTCATCCAGCGGGTCGCCAATCTTCACCTGCTTAAACGCCTCGGTGAATTTGCTCAGGAAGGCATCTGCAATTTTCTCGTGCAGGATAAAGCGTTTCGCCGCGGTACAGACCTGCCCGGCGTTGTTGAGCCGCGCGTTAACGCCGATCTTCACGGCTTTATCAAGGTCGGCATCGTCCAGCACCACGAACACATCGTTACCGCCCAGTTCGAGCGTAGATTTCTTGATGTGCTTCGCCGCCTGCGCGGCCACGACGCTGCCGGCTTTTTCGGAACCGGTCAGCGCGGCACCCTGTACGCGATCGTCAGCGATGATGTTCGCTACCTGATCGGACGAGATAAACAGGTTAGTCCACGCCCCTTCCGGCGCCCCCGCCTCGCGCACCAGATGGGCAAAGGCCTCGGCGCAGTGCGGGACGATGCTGGCATGCTTCGCCAGCACGGGGTTACCCGCCGCCAGGTTCGGTGCCAGAACGCGCATCAGCTGGTAATAGGGGAAGTTCCATGGCTCAACGGCCATCAGCACGCCGATGGGGTGATGCTCCACCCACGCTTCCCCAAGTTCAGATGGGTACTTCACCGGGGCCAGGAACTGCTTCGCGTTGTCCGCATAGTAGCGGGCGATTTGCGCACACAGCCTCACCTCGCCGCGGCTCTGTGCGATGAGCTTACCCATCTCCTGGCTGGCGATTTTAGCCAGCTCCTCGGTGCGCTCGTCGATCAGGTCGGCGAGCTTATGCAGCACCGGCAGACGCTGGCTGATGTCGCCTTTCGCCCATTCTGAATGGTAGAGCGCATCGGCCGCCTTCAGCGCCGCTTCGATATCCGCGTCGGTATGTGAGGGGTATTCTTTGATGAGCTGGTTGGTGGCAGGATTTACTGTCTGATAAGCCATGTCGAATCTCCTTGTTTTACCGCTTAGGGTATTAAGGGTAGTCAACATGACTGGCTCTGGACGTAAAGTTGGGTATATCCGGAAGGTTCTTAATGAAGCGCTGCCCGACGGTTCACGGCCGTGGTATAAAAAAGCTCCAGAAGGAGCGCCAATGACCGATACCCGACACGTCCGCCAGACTTTTCACCGCGCATCAGGCCTTGAGCTGCGCAGCACCTGGCAGAGCACGCAGGCGTACAAACGCCATAGTCACCCTCAGCTCTCCATCGGTGCGATTGTGGAAGGCCAGACCTGCTGCGTCTGTCACGACAGAGAGTACATCCTTAACCCCGGGGACCTCATCGTGATCCCGTCCTGTGCGCCGCACAGCTGCAACCCCGTCGCCGGAAAGCCGCGCAGCTACCATATGCTCTATATCGACGCCGACCTTCCTCTGGCGCTTCAGGTCATCCGCACCCCTGCCCTCTTCACGCATTACCTGGAGGTGGTTGAAACCCTCTCCCCTGCGTCCGTGGACAGGCTGCTTTCAGCCCTTCCCCGCGGGGCGGATAACGCAGAGGCGCTTCGCTCAACCAGCCAGCAGGTTCAGGAGGCGTTTCTTGCCGACCTGGCCGCACCGCCTTCCCTTGACGAACTCGCCCGGCGATTCTCGCTGCGCAAGGAGACGCTGATCCGCACCTTCAGGCAGGACACCGGCCTGACGCCGGGCAGCTTCCTCAACATCTCCCGCGTGGAGTACGCCAAAGCGCGGCTGCGCGCCGGGGATGATATTGCCGACGTCGGCTACCAGAGCGGCTTTGCCGACCAGAGCCATTTTCATAGAACCTTCGTCAGCTATACCGCCGCCACGCCGCGCCAGTACGCCACGGGCCGATCAATATCCGACAATAAATAGCGTTGGCATCACCGTAGTCTGACCTCAGATTTTCACACTGAGGTCGCTATGGAACTGTTATTCCCTTCCGCTTTTCTTGCCCTGGCGCTGGCGCACTTTGTTGCCCTGCTAAGCCCGGGCCCGGATTTCTTCCTGCTGGTAGGCTACGCCGCGCGCTATCGGGTGCGCGGCAGCGCTGGACTGTGCTTCGGCATCGCCGCAGGCAACGGGGTGTACATCCTGCTGGTGATAATCGGCTGGAGCGCGCTGCGCCAGTTTACGTGGCTGTTTACGCTTATCGAACTTTGCGGCGCGCTGTACCTGCTGTGGATAGGTTCGCATCTGGTGCGCAGCCGACCTCATGTGCTGGCGCTGAATGAAACCCATCAGCGCTTTCCCTCACTGCGTAAGCAGATCCTGCTGGGGCTCGGCTCGGCGTTGCTTAATCCGAAGAATGCGCTGTTCTATCTGGCGCTGATGACGGCGCTGCTGGGGCCGGACGTTACGCTGCTTCAGCAGTCGACCTGCGGCCTCTGGATGGTGCTGGTGGTGCTGGCGTGGGATCTGGCGCTGATATCGCTGATGGGTCTGTCCGCGGTCCAGCAGAAGCTCAGCCGCTCGCTCTGGCTGATTGAGCGCACGGCAGGGGTGGTGCTGATGGCGTTTGGTGGGTGGGTGCTGTGGCGGCTGCTGTAAAATGCACGCTGAGATAGCGGGCAGCCCTACGCTGCCCGCTATTTATTTTTTGTTTTGATCGCGCAGCATCGCTTCACGCAAAATAGCATTGAGCCGCGTCTGGTAACCTTTCCCAGGCCTTTTAAGCCACTCCATCACGTCGGCGTCAATGCGTACAGATGCCTGAGTTTTGAGTGGTCGATAAAACTTTCCTCGCACCGCCCCTGACCACTGTTCATCGTCCGTGGCAGGGATATCGCTGTAATCAATCTCTGCTTCTGGTTTTTCAGCTAATGCTTTGAGCTCAGCCTCACGACGAGCGCTTACCTCAGGCGCACTACCTCGTTTATGTTTAACGATGCTCATAACGGCTCCTCTCCCTGATTGTATATACAAAAAAGCATATACAAATTGCACAAGGATTAAACCAAATATGAAAAAGAGGTGTTTAATTCCGGAAGGCAGATTCCAGAAGCGGGAATGACATAACGCTCCCTGCTTTGCACATTCCCCCCGTCTCCCTCTATCCTTAACCCATGGAAAAAATAGCTGAACTCAAACGCGCCAAGCTGCTGGCGCTGTCGCTGCTGCTGGTTGCCGCCGCGGCGTTTATCACCACCCTGTTCCTGCCGCAGACCTTCTGGGTGCGCGGCGTGAAGGCCATTGCCGAGGCGGCGATGGTCGGCGCGCTGGCAGACTGGTTTGCCGTGGTTGCGCTGTTCCGCCGGGTGCCCATTCCGTTTATTTCGCGCCATACGGCGATCATCCCGCGCAATAAGGACCGAATTGGTGACAATCTCGGCCAGTTCGTGCAGGAGAAGTTTCTGGATACCCAGTCGCTGGTAGCGTTGATCCGCCGCTATGAGCCCGCACAGATGATAGGAGCCTGGTTCAGCAAGCCTGATAACGCCCAGCGCGTCGGGCTGCATCTGATGCAGGTGATGAGCGGTTTTCTCGAACTGACCGACGACGGGCGCATCCAGCGTCTGCTCAAACGCGCGGTGCATAAGGCCATCGACAAGGTCGACTTCACCGAAACCAGCGCCGTGATGCTGGAGAGCATGACCAAAAACAACCGCCACCAGGTGCTGCTGGACGCCATCATCAACCGCCTGATCACCCTGATTCAGCGGGAAAGCACGCGGGACTTTATTGCCGACCAGATTGTCCACTGGCTGAAGACCGAGCACCCGCGCAAGGCGATGGTGCTGCCCACCGAGTGGCTGGGCGATCAAAGCGCGGAGATGGTGTCGAACGCGGTGAACACGCTGCTGGACGACATCAGCCACGACCGCACGCACCAGATCCGCCAGGCGTTCGACCGCGCCACGCTGAAGCTTATCGACAACCTGAAAAACGATCCGGAAATGGCAGCAAAAGCCGACAACATCAAGCACTACCTGAAAAACGACGAGGCGTTTAACCGCTATCTGGGAGAGATGTGGGCCGACCTGCGCCAGTGGCTGAAGGCGGATATGCAGAGTGAAGACTCGCGCGTGAAGCAGCGCATCGCCAACGCCGGGTTGTGGTTTGGCGAAACGCTAACAAACGACGCCAGCCTGCGGGCGTCGCTGAACGAGCATCTGGAACAGGCCGCGCACCGCCTCGCGCCGGATTTCGCGGCGTTTCTGACCCGCCACATCAGCGACACGGTCAAAAGCTGGGACGCCAAAGACATGTCCCGGCAGATTGAGCTGAACATCGGCAAGGACCTGCAGTTTATCCGCGTCAACGGCACGCTGGTAGGCGGGACGATTGGCCTGATCCTGTTTTTACTTTCACAACTCCCCGCCGTGCTGGGGCATTAATCCGCTTTGGGCGGCGCGATGATGTAGCGCGTCGCCTCGAAGCGGTTCAGGATCAAATGCACCAGAAAGACCATCGTCAGCGTCGCCACCAGCGAAAAGGTGACGGAGGTGATGCGATAGAGATCGCTGAACACCAGGTCGCTGTCCGGGTGCATGTTCTGCCCGAACATAATGCCGATGGTGGTAATGCTGGAGAACCCCACGCCGGCACCGACCTTCTCCATCACGTGCAGGCGCGCGCCAAACGCCAGCCCGAGGCCGATCAGCGGCATCATCAGCAGCATATGGCTGCTGTGGTCGTAGAGAATGAGCTGGACGACCAGAATATAGAGACAGCCCAGCACCACGCCGACCACGCGCCAGATGGAGCTCATCACCGCGCCGCGATAATGCATCGGGAACAGGATTAAAATCCCCGCCATCAGCGCCGAGAGCGAATCGCTTAAATCGCTCATCTGAAACACAACGAAAATCAGCGTCGCAACGGTGCCGGAGAGCAGCGACTCGTGGCGCACGCGGGCGTCGTCTTTCTCGATCAGCGGCGGTGGCCTGCGCGGCTCGACGTCCGGCAGAAGATAATTCATCAGCGCGCTCAGGCACACCGCCATCACGCTTGCTTCGATGTTGGAAAACAGCAGCGTGTGCCAGCTGGTGGTGGGGTAGCTCATAAAATTGAGCATCACGCTCTGGCACACCACGCCCATTGAACCGAACAGAAACAGCGGCCCCTTGCTCATAAAGCGAAAGCGCATCACGTACAGGGCAAACACCACCAGCGTCATGATGACCGGCCATTGCGACAGATAGCCGATAATAATCACCATTTCCACGCAGTTGAGCGATGCGCTGAAGATAAACTGCTTCGCCACGTGGCGGTTAAACACCGGGACCAGCGAAAGCAGCATGATCGGGTAGACCACAAAAAAGACGCCGTAGCTGGTGTTGTAAAAGCTGGAGATGCTGAGCGCAATCATCCCGGCAAAGACGATGCGCAGAGTCTGGCGAAAGTCGTTTGCCGTATAGACGATGTTGCCGTGCGGGGTAAATACCCGCGCCAGGGTGCTAATAGACATAGTGAAGCAGGCTCACCAGGTGGATTTGCATCCCGGAGAAAAAGCGCGCAAACGGCCCTTCGCTATTGTAAAGCTGCACGGTCGCGCGGGCGCCGGTCGGCAGATGCTTCGGCAGCGGCTCGTCCAGCGTCACGTGAATGCGCATCCGCTGGGCGTCACGTACCCAGCGGTTAGAGGTTTCTGGCTCGGAAAGCTGGCCGTTAACGGCCTCCTGACCGGCGAGGATCCCCGCGTCGCTGCTGGTCACGTGGGCGCGAAAAACGTGCCCCGGGAAGGCGTCAAACACCACCGCGGCATCGGTGCCCTGGTGGGTATGGCGCAGGCTTTTTTCACGAAAATCGGCCACGATATCGGTCTGGTTGTTCACCAGCGCCAGCGCGGCCGAGCCGGAGGTGGCATAAAAACCGGGGCTTAGCTGCAGGTTGCTGACCGTGCCGTCCGCCTGGGCGTAGACCTTCGTCCAGCCGAGGTTCAGTTCCGCTTCGTCCAGCGCGTTACGGTATTTTTGCAGCGTCACGTTGCGGTGCTCGTCCCGCTCGCCGCGCTGAATGCGCAGGTTCTGGATGTTCGCCTGAATCGAGCTCACGGACTGCTCGCTGCTCTGCCAGGTCGTGCGGACCTTATCCAGATCCGACTGCGAGACGTTCTGTAGCGTGCTCAGCTTCTGGTAGCGATCGAAGGTCACTTTGTCGTTACGCGCGGTCAGCACCGCGGTTTTCAGGCTGGCCTGCGCGGCGGCGATCTGCGCGTCCAGCTGTTCGTTGGAAAGGCGAGCCTGCTCGAGCGCGATTTGCGCCGCTTCCACTTTATTGCGAAACGGCGTGTCATCGAGCTCAAACAGCAGATCGCCCCGCTTCACCTGGCTGTTGTTGTGCACATGCACGGCCGCCACATAGCCGGAAACGCGCGGAGAAACCGGCGTTACCACGCGCATCACGGTGGAGTCCGGCGTCAGCGGGATCCAGATATCGGCGACGACAAAGTAGACAAACATCAGCAGGAAAGAGGCAATACTCACCCTTACCCAGCGGGCAAACTTTTGTTCAGGAGTCATTATTTTTCGGTCTTGTTATCTTCTTCGCGGATTGTCCGCAAATTGCAGGCGATTTGATTCAGGGTGGCGCTGAATACGTCGAGATGTTCCGGCGCGATATTTTGCGATACGCGCGTCTGAAGCGTCTCAATGACCTGGGTGAGCCTTTTAAGTACAGCTTTTCCCTCAGGCGTCAGCGTCAGAAGCCGGATGCGCTTGTCATAAGGCGATACGGTGCGCAGCAGGTAACCCTGTTTTTCCAGCTGTGTCAGGGTGCGCATCAGCGGCGGCAGTTCAATGCCCTGCACCTCCGCCAGCTCACTCACCGAGACGTTATCCCCTAGCTGATGCAGTTGCATCATCACCGTCCAGCTCGACTGGGTTAACCCGGTATCGAGAATGGCGTCGTCAATCACGGCGCGCCACTGGCGCACGATCATCGCCATCCGCATGCCCATCGGCCTGCGGCAGAACAGTTCTTCTTCACTCATGGGGAAACCTCTCGTCACACGCAGTCACGATAATAGTTATCAGGGTAAGTATCAAGAAACATGAGGTGAAAGAGCAGGAATTGTGAAAGGGATATCTCATAAAGAACTCCAGATTCTATGATCTGGTGTCCAGGTTTAGGGGTTCAGTGCAGACTGAGCCACCCTGGCACGTTCACCGATGTGGTCGTCACAGAGTAGCAGGAGACGTGAAGTGAACGGAAATACCACCTCAGCCGTATGTTCCCCTCACCCCAACCCTCTCCCCTAAGAGGAGAGGGAGTCGTCCGTGCACGCTTTATCTTGTGGAGAACCCCTCACCCAGAGGCTTTAGCGACTAAAATACTTCCTGACGGCAGCCCTTCCTGAAGCCGTCACCACCACCTCCCTGTACCCCGCCACCCGCTGGATCCAGCCTTTACTTTCCAGATGCATGAGCAGCGCCGCGCCGGCCTCACCGCCAAGATGAAACCTCCGCTCGCTCCAGTCCAGGCAGGCGCAGCAGGCCTTGCGGCGGGGATGAGAACTTAGCGGAATGCCGAGCGTCAGAAACTGCTCGCGGCCATGTAGCGTGAGCGCTGAACCGTCTGCCTCAAGCCAGCCTTCCGCCTGCATGAACTCATAGATCTGCACGGCCACCGCGCCCGCAAGATGGTCGTAGCAGGTCCGGGCTTCACGCAGGGCTTTTGGCGCCGAGGTTTCCGGCGGCGTGATGCGGCTCCAGGAGAGCCCCATCATCTGCTCGACCAGCGCCGCCACGTCGTGCCCGGCAAGGCGATAATAGCGGTGTCTCCCCTGAGACAGGCAGGTAATCAACTTCCCTTCCACCAGCCGGGCGAGATGCCCGCTGGCGGTCGACGGCGCCACCTCTGCCGCAGCGCTCAGTTCGGTCGCCGTCCACGCCCGCCCGTCCATCAGCGCGCAGAGCATCTTCACGCGCGACGGATCGGCCATTGCCGCCGCCACCGCGGCAACGGCCTGCTCCAGCGCCGCGCTGTTATCAGGGGGTAAGCTCGTCTTTAACATTCGTCGCCCAGGGTTCGGTGATCTCTGCGGCCAGCTTATCATCATCCGTCAGCAGAATAAGGTGATTCGCATGGTCGCTGTACTGGGTCAGGATTGACACGCCCTTTGCGGCCAGCGCCGCCGCAATTTCACCCAGCTCGCCGGGACGCTCCTGCTTGAGTTTTCTGATAACCGGCTTGCGTACGTCCTGCACGTTGAACCCGCCATCGGTCAGCACGCGACGAGCCTTTTCCCCCTCTTCCACCAGGAAGTGGGCATGCGTGCCAAATACGCCACCGCCTTCCAGCCCCACGCCGCTGCGCCCCAGCAGCTGTCCAAAGCGCGCCAGTTCACCGGGGATATCGCTAAAAATCACATGAACGTCATACATCGCTATGCCCTCCGGTTTCGGAACTGTACTCCCGCACCACCTGCGCCACGCGAATGCGGTAGTACGCGAAAATCGACTCCCGCCCTTCGGCCTGCGCCGCCTGGTGAAACGCGTTCTGCTTCCAGCGACGTATAGCCTCTTCGTCACGCCACCAGGAGAGCGAGAGAATTTTGCCGTCGGTGGTCAGGCTCTGAAAACGTTCGATATCAATAAAGCCGTCGATATCCGCCAGCAAAGGCTTGAGTTCGGCGGCAAGCTGCAGGTAGCGCGCCTGATGATGAGGCTCCGCTTTGGCTTCAAAAAGGACTGCAATCATGGGTGTCTCTCCGTTGTAAGGGTAAGGAGAGAATGCAGGAGGAAAAAACACAATGCTTCGGTAAGGAGCGAAGCGTTGTGCCGGATGGCGCTGCGCTTATCCGGCCTACGGGCTTATGTAGACCCGGTAAGCGTAGCGCCACCGGGCAGGGTTTAACCCAGAACCGACCTCGGCTCCATAAACGCCCGGATCCCCCATTCCCCCATCTCGCGCCCCACGCCTGAGTGTTTGAAGCCACCGAACGGCGCTTTCGGTTCATGGGCCAGGGTGTTCACCAGCACGCGGCCGGAGACGATCTGCTGCGCCACGCGTCGCGCACGGCCCGCATCGCCGCCCAGCACCATCGCGCTCAGTCCGTATTCTGTGTCATTGGCGATGGCGATCGCCTCCGCCTCATCCTGATACGGGATGACGCACAGCACCGGGCCAAAAATTTCGTCGCGGGCAATGGTCATCTGGTTGTTCACGCCGGCAAACAGCGTCGGACGCACGAACCAGCCGTCTCGCGTCCCGTCCGGTCGTCCTTCGCCGCCCGCCAGCAGGCGCGCCCCCTCTTCGATCCCTTTGCGAATATACCCCTGCACCCGCTGCCACTGCTTCTCGCTGACCATCGGGCCAACCTCTGTCGCGCTATCGCGCGGGTCGCCGGATTTCACCGCCGCCACGGCCTGCGCCAGCGCGGCTTCAATTTCTTCCTGGCGCGACCGGGGCACAAGAATACGCGTCCCGGCCACGCACGCCTGCCCGCTGTTCATAAACCCGGACTGGATCGCCAGCGAGATCGCCTGAGTCAGATCCACATCATCCAGCAGGATCGTCGGCGATTTACCGCCTAACTCCAGGGTCACGCGCTTAAAGCTCTCCGCCGCATTGCGCAGGATCGCTTTGCCGGTATTCGTCGAACCGGTAAACGAGATTTTTGCCACGTCCGGGTGACGGCTGATTGTTTCGCCCACCGTCTCGCCGCGCCCGGTGACGATGTTAAACACGCCCGGCGGCAGCGCGGCATCGCGCAGCGCTTCGGTGATAATCCGGGTTTGCAGAGCGCTCATTTCGCTCGGCTTGATCACCGCCGTGCAGCCCGCCGCCAGCGCGGCCGCTAGCTTGCCGCAGATAAACCCCGCATCGCTGTTCCACGGCGTGATCAGCCCGGCCACGCCGAGCGGCGTCATCTGCACCGTGGCGGCACCTGCGGGGGTGACAAACTCAAACGCCTCCAGCGCCTCGATGGCCTGGGCAATCACCTCCGCCGGGTAGCTGGCCATCCACGCCGAGCGCGAGGCCGGCGCGCCGTACTCTTCGATTACCGCTTCCAGCAGATCGTCGTGTCGGGCGACCACGGCGGCATGCATGCGCTTCAGCGCGGCGATGCGTTCCTGCTTTGTGGTCTGCGACCACGCCGGAAACGCCGCTTTTGCCGCCGCGATGGCGCGCTCTGCGTCGACCTCATCCGCCAGACGAACCTGGCCGATGACCCGCGCCGTCGCCGGGTTGTACAAATCAAACCACTCGGTGCCGTGCGGGGTAACAAATTCGCCGTTAATAAAGATCTGTTCGATGGTGTGCATATAAACCTCCTCAGGCTGTGTGAGCACAGTCTGGCACGGCTTCTCCGTTGCGATAATCCACGCTATGCTGCAAGGGTTGTTTCGATTTTCAGGATAATCTATGCATCGTTCAGGTCTGACAGAGCTGGAAGTCGTAATGGCCGTCGTGCGGCGCGGCAGCTTTCGCGGCGCGGCGCAGGAGCTTGGGATGTCCGCCACGGCGGTCAGCAATGCCATCGCCGGGCTGGAGAGCCGCCTTGAGACGCGCCTTTTCAACCGCACCACCCGCAGCGTGGCGCTCACCGACGCCGGGCAGCGCTACGTGGCGCGTATCGGCCCGGCTCTTCAGGAGATCCGTCTCGCCGGGGAGGAGATCCACAGCGACACCGGGGAACCCGCCGGCACGCTGCGCCTCAACGTGCCGAACCATATCGGCGCGCTGTTTCTGGACCAGCTGCTGATCGACTTCATGATCCGCTACCCGAAAATGCGCGTGGAAACGGTGAGTGAAGCGAGGATGATCGACATCGTCGCCGAAGGCTATGACGCGGGGATCCGCCTTGAAGAGTCCGTTCCGCAGGACATGATCGCCGTGCCGCTGACCGGCGAGATCCGCCAGCTTGTTACCGCCACGCCGGACTATTTCGCCCGTCACGGTATACCCGAAACGCCGGACGATCTGCTCCAGCATCAGGGGATCGGCATGCGCATGGCCCACGGCGGGATCTACCGCTGGGAACTGGCGCGTCGGGGTGAAACGTACGCGCTTGCCGTGCCGCCGCGCTTTGCGACGTCCGATCTTTTTGCCTCGATCAGCGCCGTGAAGGCGGGGTTAGGGGTGGGATTTTTGCCAGAACTCTATATTCGTGAAGAGCTTGAGAAGGGAGAGCTGGTGAGCGTCTTAGACGAGTGGGCGCAGCCGTTTGCCGGGCTGCGCCTGTACTACCCCGGCCATCGCCACGTCCCGCCGGGGCTACGGGCGCTGGTGGCGACGATCCGCGAGCGCGGGATTATTCCAGGTTAGCCTTATTCAGCCCGTAAGCCGCATCCAGCGAGCCGGGTGCCATGCGGGAGGTGATTCCCAGACGGTTCCAGGCGTTGATCGCCACGATGGCGAAGTTCAGCTCTGAAATCTCAACGTCCGAGAAGTGCTCCGCCACGCTGCGGTACAGCGCGTCGCTCACGCCGTGAACGCCAATCTGGGTCAGCGCTTCGGTGAAGGCCAGCGCGGCTTTCTCGCGGGCGCTGAACAGCGGAGACTCGCGCCAGGCCGCCAGATGGTATAGACGCAGCTCGCGCTCACCGGCGATTTTGGCCTCTTTCGAGTGCATATCCAGGCAGAAGGTGCAGCCGTTGAGCTGCGATACGCGAATGTCGATCAGGTGCTTCAGCGCCGGGTCGATGGAGGTTTTTGCCACCTCCATGCTCAGGGCGGACAGGGCGTTGGCGAGGGCAGGTGTGGCTTTGTGGTGGTTGACGCGAGTGCTCATGGTCTTTCCTCTAATTTACACTGTATGTGTCATGCGATGAGGCAAATCTACGCCGTTCATGACATAGTAAAAAGATACAAAAAGCGTGAAACGAGGTAGGACATGAAGCCGGGCTATCACGAGATTTATTCCCGCTATCGCGACAACATCACGCGCGGCGTGCTGAAGCCGGGCGATAAGGTCCCTGCCATTCGCGTGCTGGCGGAAGAGCTGAAGGTGGCGCGTAAAACCGTCGAAACGGCGTATGCCATCCTGACGGGCGAAGGGTATCTGGTAAGCCAGGGCGCGCGCGGCACGCGGGTGAACCCGGATTTACTGCTGCCGGATAAAAGTCCACCGACGGAACAGACCACCGGCACGCTTCCGGCATCACTCATCAGCCAGCGGGAACGAGCTGGGTTTCTGCGCCCCGGCATCCCTGCCCTCGACAGTTTTCCGTATAAAAAATGGCTGCTGCTGGCAGGCCAGGCGACGCGCGCCATGCGTCAGGAGGAGATGCTCAACCCGCCGGTGCTGGGCTGGTATCCGCTGCGCCAGGCCATCGCCAGCTATCTGAACATCTCGCGCGGGCTCTCCTGCACCGCCGAGCAGGTGCTGATCACCAGCGGCTACAGCGGCAGCCTGCGGCTGATCCTCGACACGCTTGCCAGCCGCAGCGACAAGGTGGTGTTTGAAGATCCGGGCTATTTTATGGGCCAGCAGCTGCTCAAGCGGATCGTGCTACGCCTGCACACCGTGCCGGTCGATCGCAGCGGTATCGACACGGAATACCTGCTCCGTCACCATCGCGACGCCCGTTTTGCCATCGTCACCCCGTCGCACCAGAGCCCGCTGGCGGTCACGCTCTCCCTGCCGCGCAAGCAGCAGTTGCTCGACTGGGCAAGCCAGAACGCGGCGTGGATTATCGAAGACGATTACGACGGGGAGTTTCACTACACCCGCAAGGTGCTGCCGTCGCTGAAAAGCCTCGACCTGCACGACCGGGTGATTTTTATGGGCACCTTCAGTAAAACCATTATGCCGTCGCTGCGCATGGGCTACGTGGTGATGCCCGCCAGCACCGTCGGGGCCTTTACCGACTGCGCGGATATTACCACCAGCGGCCAGCCGGTGCTGACGCAAAAGATCCTCACCGCGTTTCTCAACGAAGGGCATTTCTTTCGTCACCTGAAGAAGATGCGCGCCCTGTATCAGACCCGCCGCGACTGGATGATTGCCGCCCTGCAGGAGGTGTATGGCGATCTGTTTTTCACCGAGCAAAACGACGGCGGGATGCATATCGTGGCGTTTCTCACCAGAGGAAGCGGCGACCGGGACGTGGCGCGCTGCTGGCAGGAACAGCAGCTGCAGGTCAATGCGCTTTCGGAGTGGTATCGCGGGTCCGGGAAGCGCTACGGGCTGGTGATGGGCTATAACAACGTGCGGTCGTATGAAGAGGCAGTGGAATTGCTGGAAAGGCCGAAACGGCAGACGCTTGCGCTGTTGAGCTGAAAATCGCCGGGTGGCGGCTTCGCCTTACCCGGCCTACGGGATCGAGTAGGCCCGGTAAGCGTAGCGCCACCGGGCGATGACGCGGCTCATACATCATGCCGCGACAACCCAACGTCCTTGAGCTGCTCGTCGCTCATCTGGCTCAGAATGCGGCGGGTACGGTTGATGCGATACCAGTTGCAGATCGTTTTGCCGATCCAGATAAACACGATAAACGGACGTTTTGAACGATTCTCGTAGAATTCCATGATGCTCTCCTCGCTGTGTCAGTGGGGTTATCATCACGGAAAACGGCCTGTACAATACAGATTCAAAAACTTCTTTTGTTTACCATACAGATCCGCTAAAACGGTATCTGCATGGCGGTTTACCCATCAATCTGTACTGGTTTAATAATCTGTATGGTGAAAACAAAGGATACAGCATGACGCGCTACCAACATCTGGCCAACCTTCTGGCGGAACGTATCGAACAAGGGCTGTATCGCAGCGGCGAACGTCTGCCGTCGGTACGCACGCTGAGCCAGGAGCACGGCGTGAGTATCAGCACCATACAGCAGGCCTACCAGATCCTTGAAAATCTCCAGCTGATCACCCCTCAGCCGCGCTCCGGCTATTTTGTCTCGCAGCGCAAAGCCCAGCCGCCGGTACCGGCCATGACGCGCCCGGTGCAGCGCCCCGTGGACGTGACCCAGTGGGATGAGGTGATGATGCTGCTGGACGCCCGCGCCGACAAAGAGATGATCTCCTTCGGCGGCGGCTCGCCGGACATTAACCAGCCGAGCCTGAAGCCGCTGTGGCGCGAGATGAGCCGCATTGCGCAGCATAACCCGGGCGAGATGCTAAGCTATGACGTGCTTGACGGGCGGCTGGAGCTGCGCGAGCAGATCGCCCGCCTGATGCTGGACGGCGGCTCCACCGTCGCGGCAAACGAGATTGTGATCACCAACGGCTGCCACGGCGCGCTGTCGATCGCCCTGCTGTCGGTGTGCAAACCGGGGGATATCGTGGCGGTAGAATCGCCGTCTTTTCACGGCACCATGCAGATGCTGCGCGGCTTCGATATCAAGGCGATTGAAATTCCCACCGATCCCGAGACCGGGATCAGCATCGAGGCGCTCGAGCTGGCGCTGGAGCAGTGGCCTATCAAGGCGGTGATCCTGGTGCCCAACTGCAATAACCCGCTCGGGTTTATCATGCCGGAAGCGCGCAAAAAGCAGGTATTAGCCCTCGCCCAGCGGCACGACATCGTGATTGTTGAGGATGATATTTACGGCGAGCTGGCGGCGGAGTACCCGCGCCCGCGCACTATTCATTCGATGGATATCGACGGCCGCGTGATCCTCTGCAGCTCGTTTACCAAAACCGTGGCGCCGGGCCTGCGCGTCGGCTGGATTGTGCCGGGGCGCTATTACGACCGGGTGATGCACATGAAATACGCTGCGGGCGGGTTTAACGTGCCGGGCACGCAGATGGCGGTGGCGGCGTTTATCCGCGACAGCCATTACCATCGCCACGTGCGCCGCATGCGTCAGATTTATCAGCAGAATATGGAAACCTACACCTGCTGGGTGCGGCAGTATTTTCCGGCAGAGATTTGCGTCACGCGCCCGCAGGGAAGCTTCCTGCTGTGGATTGAGCTTCCGGAGAAGGTCGACATGGTGTGCGTCAGCAAGCAGCTGTGTCGGCTGAAGATCCAGGCCGCGGCCGGGTCGTTGTTTTCTGCCTCCGGGAAGTACCGCAACTGTCTGCGGATCAACGTGGCGCTGCCGCCGACGGACAAAAATCGCGAGGCGTTGAAGAAGATGGGAGAGGCGATTGTGATTGCGATGGAGGAGTAGTGCGGTTTTTTGCCGGGTGGCGGCTTCGCCTTACCCGGCCTACATCTTATCGCCCGTAGGCCCGGTAAGCGAAGCGCCACCGGGCGCTGGCTAACGGCTCAGAACGTCCACGAAACGCTGCCCACAATGCTGCGTTCTGCGCCAAAGTAGCAGTAGGAAAGCGAGTTACACGCCGCCACGTAGCGCTTGTCCGTCAGGTTGTTAACGTTCAGCTGCGCGCTGATCCCCGTCAGCCCAATCTTAGACAGGTCGTACCCCACCACCATATCCATCAGCGTGTACGACGGCAGCGTATGGGTGTTCTGACGATCGCTGGTGACGCCGTTCACATAGCGTACGCCCGAACCCACGGTCAGGCCGTCAAGCGGACCCGTTTTGACATCGTAGCTCAACCAGGCGCTGGCCATGTTACGCGGGGCATAAACCGCGCGTTTGCCCTGCTCTTCCGGGCTACTTTTCTTATAGCGAATGTCGGTATAGGTATACGCGGCCTGCATGCGCAGGCTGTCAGTCAACTGTCCAATCGCTTCCAGCTCAACCCCTTCGGACTCAATTTCGCCGATCGAACGGTACGGATCGGTTGGCTCCTCCTTGGTGGCGATGTTCTTCTGATTGATACGGAACACCGAGGCGCTGAACTGGCTGTTCATCCCCTCAGGCTCATATTTCACCCCGGCTTCCCACTGCTTGCCCTTCATCGGCTCCAGGATATTGCCCTGCTCGTCGGCAAAGCTGGTCGGCGTAAAGGCGGTTGAGTAGCTCACGTAGGGTGCCACGCCGTTATCAAACAGATACAGCAGCGCCGCGCGACTGCTGACGTTGTGCTTATCCAGATCGCTGCGGGTATGGTTAAAGCTGTCGATATTCGACACGCTGACCCGGTCGTAACGCCCGCCTAGCGTCAGACGCCAGCGATCCAGGGACATCTGATCCTGCAGGTAATACCCCGTCTGGCGCAGCTTGTGCTTTTCCTGGCTGTACTGCGTAATGTAATCCGGCTTCGCGCCGTAGACCGGATTGAAGGCGTCGATCGGCGGAAATCCGCCGTAATAACCCGTCACGTTATTCGTGCGATCCTGGTAGTCCATCCCGATCAGCACACGGTGGTTCACCGCCCAGGTGTCAAAGCTGCCGTCGATCTGGTTATCCAGCGTGATGGCATTCATCTTCTCGTCGGATCCCGAATAGCCACGGTTAAGCTCGGTTTCATTCAGCCAGCCTGCGGCATAAACCTGGTTCAATTCCACTTTGGTATGCGCATAGCGCAGCTTCTGACGCACCGACCAGCCGCTGTCAAACATGTGCTCAATGTTGTAGCCCACCATGTTTTCACGACGATCGTATTTGTCATAATCATCCTCGCCTTCAAAGAAGGTGTTGGAGATTTTCTTGCCGTAGTGCGGTACGACAGTCCCTTCATACGGCAGGCCCGAGTGGCTGCCGCCTTCCGGATCGCGGTGCAGATAGGCCATCAGTTCCAGACGGGTATTGTCAGTGATGCGCCAGGTCAGGCTCGGCATCAGCGCGTAACGCTCTTCCTTCAGCGGATCGAATTGGGAATCGGCGTAGCGGGTCATCCCGCTGAGGCGCACCGCCACGCGGTCGTTATCGTCAACCGCACCGGTGACGTCGAACATCGCCCCGCGCTGGTTATTGTTCCCGGCGAACAGCTTGATCTCCCCGCCCGGATCGAACGACGGTTTACGGGACGTAAGAGCCACAATCCCACCCGGCGATGAGCGCCCGTACAGCACGGAGGCCGGCCCGCGCACCACTTCTACGCTCTCAAGGAACCAGGGATCGATCACCAGCGAGCTGTGGGAGTTGGTGTCTCCCATCATCTTCAGGCCATCGAGATAGATGTTATCCAGGCTGCCGTCGGAGAAGCCGCGCAGCACGATATAGTCGAAGCGGTTTGAGGCACCGATCTGATTACTGTAGACCCCCGGCGTGTAGCTCACCGCCTGACGCACGCTGGTTGCGCCCTGCTCCTCGAACTGCTCGCGCGTGACGATAGAGACCGACTGCGGGGTTTCGATATCAGGGGTTTCAAGCTTAGTGGCCGCAGACTGCATCTGCGACGTCACCACCACGGTATCCGTTTTTTGGGCATCCTGCGCCAGCGCAGGAAAAACGACACTTCCGGTAACCCATCCCACCAGCAGTGCCAGACGCGTTTTAGCAAACATAACTCTCTCCAGAGATAATTCTTATTGTTAATAAGAATTATTACCTTTTTGAGAGAGCAAACGGCTATGCGTGCCGCCAGGTTACCTATGCGCGATGACAAACCGCACGGGAAGCGTTAGCAGGAAAGGGAAAAGTGCATTACTGCGTTTTACGTACCTCACCGGGTGAAATACCGTAGCGGCGACGATATGCGGTAGAGAAATTTGTGGCATGCTGGTAGCCGCACATCCACGCCGCCTGCTGTACGCTATAGCCTTCCAGCAGATATCGCCGGGCCAGCGCGAGCCGACAGTCGCGGAGATAATCAAACAGCGTGCAGCCATAGCGCTGGCGGAACTTGCTGCGCAGGCTGCTTTGGCTCATTGCCGCGAGGGCGGCCAGTTCGGCAAGGGAGTGATTCTGTTCAGGCGACTGTTCCAGCATGCACCGTACGCGTTCCAGACGCGCATGCTCCGGTCGACAGGGACGGTGTTGCTGACACTGATTCAGGCCATGGCCAAGCAGCTGATACATCAGCCCCTCTAGCAGCAGTCTGCGTGATAACGCGCATACGCCCTGCTGCTGTGCATGCTGAATGCCGGAGAGCACGAATCCGGGAACGTGCCAGACAACGGCAGGCGCATTCCGGCTTTGCCACTCCAGCAGCAATGTTTCCAGCAGGCTTTCACGCCTGGCGTCATTGGGGTACACGCCAAACGAGAGCGTCTTCAGGGCACTGTCCGCATCGTGCCGCGCGCTCATAATCTGCTCTTCACTGAGGCAGGCGCCGAAGGCCATACCCGATCGCACGACATACTCGTTACCGCGGAGCGTTAGCGTGACGCACCCTTCCAGCACGACCAGCATATAGAGCGGGCTGCTGTGGCGAGAGGTCGTTTCGTAAGGCTGTAACACGCGAACGTCGGAGTGGGTCAGGGAAATGCCCGAGGAGAGCGTCATCTCTTCCACGTCCCCCTGGAGAACGGGACTGCGGGTGGCAGCTGCATCTTTTAGCTGGGGAAAACGATAGTCGATGCCATAGCGCTCGCCGAATAGCTGAAAATCCTCAACAAAAAACAGGCGTTTCGCTGATGTATTTTCACTCTGGAGCATAATGCCAAGCCTGCATGGGGAAAAGGACAGGTCAAACAGTACCATTCACCGGGGATGGCGGCAATCTCTGGGCTTAACGGGATTATGCACCCGTGTTAGTCGAAAGATTATTACTGCCCATAAGGAAGAAAATATCCCCTTTTCATTTTCGTACCCGTTGAAAATGAGAGAAATAAAAAATTAAGAATGAGATGAATTATTACCGGATGGTTATTTCTCTTTCATAATTAAATTAACGCAACCAACGAGGAGGTATTTATGACGATTCGCAATAATCGGACAGAAATTTCACTGGCTCTTGGTGAAGCGGTATTAGACATCGTCCAGAAAGGACATGAAGTGTCGCGAGAAAATCTGGCGCAGGCGATGAAAATAAAAGCGGAAAAAGAGCGCGATGACGAACGCCTTCTGAACTACTGGAAGGCGTGTAATATGCTGGTCTAAACGAGGCGGCGTTGAGCCTCACTCAACGCCGCCCTCCGCTACTCGTCGAAGTACCAGTATCCCTGGTTAATCAGCCCGGTGAGCTCTTCAACAAACGCCGGGTTATTCAGCGCATCGCCCAGCTCAGCCTGGCCGAGTTCGGTGTAGCGGCACAGCGCATCCGCCGCCTTCGCGTCTACCGTCTCCAGCTGTTCGCTGTTGATGAAGAAGCTGCCGTTGATGTTCAGCACGCGCAGGCCGCTCAGGCGAGACAGCGTTTCGCCGCCCTGCAGCGCGTCCAGCACCTCTTCCGGCGCGTACGGCGGCTCGGCGGCTGCGATATCCAGCTCGTGGCGCGGCGTCGAAACAAAGCTGCCGAACCACTTCGTGAAATCATCTGGTTTGCTAATCATGTCGAACATCATCTGACGAATGCGATCGAGCTCGTACTGCTCCACGCGGCCAGGGTGCTCGCGACAGGTCAGATCCGGATCGCTGTAGTGCTCGCCGCCCAGATCGTTTTCCAGGGCGTAGTCGGCGAAGCTGCTGATCAGATCGCGGCCGTTTGGCCCGCGGAAGCCAACGGAGTAGTTAAGCGCCGTCTCATGGGTAAAGCCGTCGTGCGGGAATCCAGGCGGGATGTAGAGGATATCGCCCGGGGCCAGATCTTCATCGATGATTGGCTCGAACGGATCCACATGCAGCAGCGCCGGGTGCGGGCAGAACTGACGCATCGGCAGCTTGTCGCCCACGCGCCAGCGGCGGCTGCCCATCCCCTGAATGATAAACACGTCGTACTGATCGATATGCGGACCCACGCCGCCTCCCGGCACGGAGAAGGAGATCATCAGGTCATCTAGACGCCAGTCCGGCAGGACGCGGAACGGACGCACCAGCTCCGCCGCGGGCATATGCCAGTGGTTCACCGCCTGCGCCAGCAGCGACCAGCCGGTTTCGCCCAGATCGTCAAAGTGCTCAAACGGACCATTGCTGGCCTGCCATTTGCCGTTGAAATGGCTCACCAGACGGCTATCGACTTCCGGCTCCATCGCCAGGCCTGCCAGCTCGTCCGGGGTAATCGGGTCGACAAAATTCGGGAAGGCATTTTTCAGCACAACGGGTTTTTTTTGCCAGTATTTTTCGAGAAATTCCGGCCAGTTCAGGTTCAGTTGATACGCCATGGGTAGCACCAGTGAGAGGGGAAACAGGCGCGATTATAGAAGAGACGGTACGAGGGGAACTTGTCATGGGTCAAACGAGGACGTGTAGGTCGGGTAAGGCGTAGCCGCCACCCGACACGTACACGGCGATAAAACCTTAATCCAGCTTCAGCTCGTCATAATGGGTAATCAGTTTACCCACAATGCCGTAATCCAGCGCTTCTGCCGGAGACATCCAGAAGTTGCGGTCGGTGTCTTTTTTCACTTTTTCCAGAGGCTGGCCGGTGGCGTCAGCGATCAGCTTGTTCACGCGATCCAGCATGCGGATGATCTCGCGCGCTTCGATCTCAATATCCGTCGCCTGACCGCGCACGCCGCCCAGCGGCTGGTGGATCATAAAGCGGGTATTTGGCAGCGAGTAGCGGTGCTCTTTTTTCGCCGCCAGGAAGATGGTGATCCCGGCGCTCGCCACCCAGCCGGTGCCGATGACGTGCACTTCCGGGCGGATGAATTTGATGAAGTCGTGGATGGTATCGCCCGCTTCCACGTGGCCGCCCTGGCTGTTGATGTACAGCTTGATCGGATCGTTGCTGACGCTTTGCAACAGGATCATCTGGGTGATCACTTTCTGCGCCAGCTCCTGGTTGATCTCACCGGAGATCACAATCGAACGAGACTCCAGCAGTTTTTGCTGCAGAGCGCCCGCGCCGTTTGACCCTTCCGCTTTATCCTTGTCGCTTTCTTTCAGTGTGTAGTGCATTGTTATTTCCTCAGCTTGTAGCGCTCAAAACCAGAGTGTAGCCTGTTTTACCGATCAAAGTCCTCACAGACAAATAACGAGGGAGCATATGCATATTGCCCATGTCGCACTCTGGACCCGCAGCCTCGAGGCGCAGGTTCAGTTCTGGGAAACGGTTTTTAATGGCCGCAGTAACGAACGCTACGTCAGTAAAAATCGTCCCGGTTTCGAATCTCACTTTATTACGCTGGATAACGGGCCGACCATCGAGCTGATGACGCTGCCGGATCTGCCTGACGCCCCTGCCCACCCGGAGTTTATCGGCTGGGCGCATATCGCCATCAACGTCGGCAGCAAAGCGCAGGTCGACGGCATGGCCGAGAGGGCACAGGCAAACGGCACGCTGCTCAGCGCCCCGCGCATGACCGGAGACGGCTTCTATGAAGCGGTGATCGCGGATCCGGACGGCAACCGCATTGAGCTTGTTGGTGCATAAAATCAGCGTTTCGTTGCTTAACCGCCCCGGTCACGTATCGCTATACTTCATCTTCATACGGTTATCATATTGTTAAATGATAATGATAGTTAATGTGTTAAGATGAAAGTCAGCATAAACAGTCTCTTACGTAAGCGTCGGGACTGTTTGCATCCTCGACATGTCAATCAGCACCGGGGCGGTGAATGGAACACATTGTGTATGTGGTAGATGACGATGACGCAGTCAGACAGTCCGTAATCGGGCTGCTGGACTCGGCAGACCTGAACGCCGTCGGCTTTTCATCGGCAGAAGCGTTTCTTCAACACCGCTTTGAAGAGCTACCGTCGTGCGTGGTCCTCGATATGCAAATGCCCACCATCTCGGGCTTTGAGGTGGCTGACGCCCTAAAGGACAGCGGGCGCGAGATCCCGATTATTTTTCTTACCGGCCACGGCACTATCCCGATGTCGGTGCGCGCCATTAAAGGCGGCGCGTACGAATTTCTCACCAAGCCCGTCGAATCCACCGCGCTGATCGACGCCATCGAGTCCGCGCTTCAGCTGGCGCAACACAACGCCGCGCGCAATAAAGAGCACTACGCCCTGAAGCAGCGCCATCTGTCCCTCACCCCGCGTGAACACGAGGTGCTGACGCTGGCGATAAGCGGCATGCTGAACAAGCAGATTGCCGCCGAGCTTGGCGTCAGCGAGATCACGGTTAAGGTACACCGTCGCCGCGTGATGGAGAAAATGCAGGTGCGCTCCGTGGCGGAGCTGGTCAGGGCCGTTGAGCGCCTGACCAATAGCCTGCCTGCGGAGTAACCTTTACCCTTCCTGCGCCGCCAGCGGCAGCGCAAACGCGAACACCGTGCCGTACGGCTCCCGGCGTCGCGCGCTCAGCTTCCCGCAGTGCCGCTCGATGATGCTGGCGCTGATGGTCAGCCCCATCCCCATCCCCTGCGCTTTGGTGGAGTAGAACGAGTCAAAAATCTGCTCCAGCCGTTCGGGCTCAATGCCGCTCCCGGTATCGGCGATCTCGACGATCACTTTCCCGTCCGCGTTGGCGGTGCTGAGGGTAATGGTGCTGGCGCGATCCTTGACCTCGGCCATCGCCTCTACCGCATTCATCACCAGATTCAACAGCACCTGCTGGATCTGCACACTGTCGCCGGTGATAAAGCTGTCCTGCGCCCTTAACAGATAATCAACGCTAATGTGTCGCTGCTCCAGCTCGCTGCGCGAAAGCGTGATGATATGGTGGATCAGGTAGTGCATGTCGATGCGCGAGAAGGTGGGATCCTGCTTGCGCGTCAGAGACTGGATGCTGCGAATGATCTCCCCCGCGCGCGCGCCTTCCGCGGCGATCTCCTCCAGCCCTTCGCGGACTTTGTCCAGCCGGGCGGGCTCGCGGTTGAGCCAGCGCAGGCTCGCCCCGGCGTTCGAGACGATCGACATCAGCGGCTGGTTGATCTCGTGGGCGATGGAGGAGGTCAGCTGCCCGACGGTGGTGGCCCGGGACACCCGCGCCAGATCCGCCTGCGCGACCCGCATGGCATCCTCCGCGGCGCGCTGGCTGGTGATGTCGGTGATGATGCCGTAATACTCGTTCACCTCGCTGCCCACGCCCACCGGATCGCCAATCCCGAGGATGTAGCGGGTTGAGCCGTCGGTACGCTTAACGCGAAACTCCGCGCGCATGGAGAGCCCGTCGCGCACGCTCCGGGTGACGATGGCGCTGATGCGGGCGTAATCGTCCTCATGAACGAAGGTCAAAAACTCCGCCATGGAGATCATCTTTTGCTGCTCGGGCAGGCCGAGAATGCGGGCGTACTCTTCCGAGACAAACATCAGATCCTGCTCCAGCTCCCAGCGCCAGCTGCCGGTGTGGCTGATCTGCTCGCCGAGCATCAGCGAGGTCTGGCTGGATCGCAGCTCTTTCTCCACCCGTCGGCGCTGGATGTTCTCCGCCAGCAGCTCGGCGTACAGCCGCGCCGTCTCCAGGGATACCGCGGCCTGCGCGCCCAGCAGGCTCACCACGCGCGAATGCTCGGCGGTGAAGACCTCCGGCATCAGGCGGTTTTCCAGGTACAGCACACCCACCAGCCGCGCCTGTTTGAACATCGGGACGCACATCACCGCCGCTCCGGATGTCACCAGATAGGGATCCTGACTGAAAGGATGAAACTCCTCCGGCCTGCCGGTGCGGATCTCCTGCCCGGTGCGGATCACCGCCGCCAGCACCGACAGCGGCAGGTCGGTCGCCGTCGGCACATCTTTCAGGATCCGCACCCGCACGCCCTCGGTGCTGGTCCAGGCGCTGGCCTCGATCTCCGGGATGAGGCTCTCGCTCACGCGCAGCAGCAGGCCGCGCTGCGCCCCGGCGCGTTCGAGCAGGATGGTCATCAGGTTTTCGATTAAGCGCTCAAGGTTAATCTCTTCCGACAGCGCGCGGGAGGCTTTGATGACGCTTTGCAGATCGCGGATGGTCTCGTTCTGGGCGAAGGCCACCGTGTCGTAGGCGCTGGCCTGCCCGGAGGCCAGCAGGTGCGGGAAATCCTGCTCCAGCTGGCGTACCTTGGCCTGCACGCCCGCGCGTCCCCAGGCGGCAATCGCGCCGCGGAAGTGCGCGTCCGAGGCGGTCGGGTAGCCGCAGGCCAGCGTAAAGCGCCCCGCCAGCTCGTGGGCCAGGGCGTTAATCGGGTTAAACCCGCCCTCGCGGGAGAGCCGGACCGCCTTCTCATACTGCTCCAGCGCGATGCTGTTCATCCCGTCCAGACGCACGATTTCGGCGTAGATCAGCGCCTCTTTATCCGCAAACGTGCCGGGATTAATGCGCGCCCAGAGGGCGATTTTGTCGTAGTGGGCGTGAATGCTGCGGCGGTGGTTCGCCGAGAAGGTCTCCGGCGTCAGCTGACGCGACAGCGCCAGGGCGCTGTAGAGATGGTAATCCAGCAGGTGAATATGTCCCGGCGCGGACCACGCGTACCAGCCCGCCATCTCGAGATCCGCCTGCGCGTCGGCGTACTCCCCGCAGGTAAAGTGCGCCATGCCGCGATACAGCCAGTACCAGAACAGCATGGTGGCGTTCTTCTCCGGCGCCTGCTCAGGCGACGCGGGAAGCAGCGCCTCCGGCAATACCTGCGACGCGGTCCAGGTGCCGATGACCGGCGTGCGCAGGAACTCAACGTAGCCGCGCTGAACCATCAAAATGGTTTCCACGTCCTGGAAGTGGGTTTTACGCACGAACGCCAGGCCGCGATCGATGCTGGTCAGCACCCCGTCCAGGTGATCGCCCCGCGAGAGAAAGTTAATCACCTGATGGCAGGCCGCAAAGCAGGCCATCGTCATATCCCCGTGGGTCACCGCCGAGGTGAAGCAGGCCTTCGCGCACTCGATGGTAAACGATAAAGGCTGGGTCCAGACGCTGAGCTGGTCGAGCGGCAGCAGGGTTTTGGCTTCGAAGGCATCGTAGCCGTGGCGATTGACCAGCTCGCGGGCCAGGGTGCCGTACTGGAACCCGAGGCGATATTCGGCGTAGCGGTGGCCCATCAGCACGCCAAACCAGGCCATCGCCGTGGTGGACGCGCCGGTAATGCCGTGGTCGAGGGTCAGGTGCATCATGCGGCAGAGCAGCAAAAAGTGCAGGCGCGGGCAGATGAAGCTGGCGCAAATGCTGGCGCTGTAGAGCAGGTTCATCACCGCTTCGGTTTCCGGGTTATCCATCCGCGACAGCTGGGCAAACAGGTTTTGCGGCGCGTCGGCCGTGCGGTTGCAAAACAGCGCCCATGCCTCGTCGCAGTCGGCATCTTCCGGATAACGGCTAATCTGGATCCCGAAAATCCCCAGCCAGCAGAGCGCCGCCTCCAGCGCCAGACGGCTGTCCGACTGGCGAATGTAGACTTCCACCAGCAGGTTGGCCGCCAGCGCCTTTTCGGTCAGCCCGCCGGGGCAGCCGAGAATGGCGTCACACAGCTCGCGGGTGCGCTCCAGATGCCCCAGCGCAAACTCGCAGCCCGCCTCTTCGATATCGAGCATAAAGTCTGACACCGTCCCGGCGTTGCCCAGCGCTCTGGCGGTCTGGATATAGCCGAGCGCCGAAAGGTAATCTCCCGAACGCTTCGCGCGCCGCGCGGCCAGCAGGCTCAGCTCGCGGAACATCTGGCGCTGCGGCGCGGGCTGGATGCTGTCCAGCGCGGCCGTGACGTGGTGAACGGCGCGGAACAGCAGCTCGTTCCCCGCCGCCTGACGCGCGGCGTCGGCCAGCAGGCTGGCGGTGGTCAGGTGAATATGGCTTTTCTCATGGCGATCCAGCAGCGCAAAGGCCGCCTCCTGCACCCGGTCGTGGGTGAAGGCATACTTTTTTTCCGTCAGCACGATGAGCTGGGCCATTACCGCCGGGTGCAGCGCATAGCGCATTTCCGCCATCGATATACCAACCACGCGGCAGATCATCTCCATCTCGCCCGTGCCGCCGAGGCAGGCAAGGCTGCCCAGCAGGCGACGCGTCTCGTCGGGCAGCTCTTCCAGCTTCTCCAGCACCAGGGTGACGACGTTTTCGGTGTAATGCCGGGCGCGGATGGCCTGCAGATCGTAGTGCCACTTGTCCTGATATTTGTTGTGCACCACCAGGCCATCATCGACGATGCGGCGGAAAAACTCGTGCACAAAGAGCGGGTTGCCGCCCGTCTTCTCGTGGATCAGCGTGGCGAGGTCGTTCGTCGCCGCGCTGCGGGTGCGAAATACCGTCGCCAGCCAGCGCGCCACCGCTTTCACGGAAAGCGCCTGCGGGACAATCTCGCTCGCGTTTTGCGCCGCCTCCGGCAGGCCTGCCAGCAGCGCCTGCAGGGCGGCGTCGGACACGGAACTGATATCCCGGTGGGCCGCGACCACCAGCAGCGGAACCGCGCCGCAGTTCATCAGCAGATATTTGAGCGTATGCAGGCTGGCGGCGTCGCTCCACTGGAGGTCGTCGAGCACCAGCACCAGCGGACAGCCCTGCGAGGCAAAGGTTTTTACCAGCGCCAGCACCATGTGGCTAAAACGCGCCCGGGCATCAATGGAAAACGTATCCGCCGAGAATCGCGGCTTGCTCTCCAGCAGCAGGCCCAGCTCGGGCACCAGGCTAACGGCCAGCGCCTCGTGCCCCTCCAGGGCGCGGGAGAGGCGGATTTTCCACTTCGCCACGTCCTCTGCGGGCAGCCCGAGCAGGTGCAGCGTCAGGGTGCGGAACGCGGAGCTTAATACGCCGTAGGGCAGCGACGGCGAAAACTGATCGACTTTGCCCACCGCCAGCAGCACCGTACGCTGCTGCAGCGTTTTGAGCGCCGTCGCGATGATCGAGGATTTGCCGATCCCCGACGGCCCGCCGATCGTCACCAGCTCCGGCACCAGGTTCTGCCCCACCCGCTCAAACGCAGCAATGACGTCGTTCGCCTGCGGATGGGTCGCGAACAGGGAGTCCGCCAGATGGATCGCCGGGGTGCGGTCCTGCTGGCCGGGGGTAAAGGCGACGATCTCGCCCTCGCAGGTCAGCGTTGCCTGGCAGCGGCGGAGATCGGCAATCAGGCCGTCGACCGTCTGGTAGCGGTTATCGGGGTGCTTTTCCAGCAGCTTCAGGATGATGGTCGACAGCATTTCCGGCACGTCAGGGCGGATCGCGTCCGGGGCCAGCGGCGCCGAGGCAATATGGTAGTGCGCCCAGTGGGTCCGATCGTCCTCCCCCAACTCAAACGGCAGGCGCCCGGTCAGGAGTTCATACAGCACTATGCCGAGACTGTAGAGATCGCTGCGGCCGTCGACGGGGCGCTGGGTGCGGGTGGTGTGCTCCGGCGACATATACGCGGGCGTACCGCCTGAAACGGCAAGCCGGGTCTGGGTGATGGCATCGGAGAGGCTGCTGGAAAGACCAAAGCTGCCCAGACGGCAGGTGGCATCGTGCTGAACAAAAATCGTGCCGGGCTTGATATCCCCGTGGATCAGGTTTTGCAAATGCATCTGGCGCAGGGGAACGCAGATCTGGATCGCCATCTCGATAAAGCGCGCGATGCCCGAGATCGCCCTGCCCGCGCGCCGCGCCAGCAGCTCAAACGCAAACGGGGCGTACACCAGCGCGAAGCGCCCGCGGTACTGGGTGGAGGCAACGGCGCGGATGGCCCAACTGTCCTGCAGCACGTCGCGCAGCGCAAACTCGTTTTTGAGCAGCCGGGTGGCCCGCTCTTCCTCTTCGTCGCTTACCGCGGTGGCGATAATGAACGAGCCGCCGGAATGGGGATGTCGCGCGTGCATCCAGGCGATACCGCCCTCCTGCGCCAGCACGGTAAAAATCACATCCTCTTTAAGGACAAAAACCCGCCCCTGGTGAAGATTCCCCTGGGCGGGCCAGAATGCAGGCTGCTCGTGTTCGTTCATCCGCGATCCTTATTGTCGGCGGGCCAGCTCCCGCTGAAGATGATCCAGCAGAATATCGATGTTAATGGGCTTTCGCAAAAATGCAGCGGCGCCCAGATTAAGAGCGTACCGCTGCATATTTTCATCAGCATGACCGGAGATAAAGATCACGGGCGGAGGCGGTACGGCCAGCAGCCGCAGCTTGTCAAACAGCTCCAGGCCGCTCATGCCCCGCAGCTTGATATCGGCGATCACCAGCGCCGCGCCGGACAGGGCGAGAGGATGGCTGAGAAATACCTCTGCCGAATCAAACGTATCGGTCGAATACCCTTCCGACTCCAGGAGATTACTCAGCCCGCTGCGGACGGAACGTTCGTCATCAATGATGGCAATGCGCCACGGCAGCGTCATGCTGTCTTTCCTCTGGTAAATCATTAAACGTCGCGATCGTCCTTCGCGGGCGCAGGAGGCGCCGTGCCGCTGATTTTCGGTACGCATTCGTGACGAAACCAGGCGAGGGTAAGCGGTTCGCGACTCAGTAAACGCCGTCCCACCGGGATGAGCTGTTCGCCCACCAGCATGCCAAACAGGCCAAGCAGGGCGACAACCGGCGGCGCCGGGGAATGGACGTCGAGCAGAGCGTAAATTACCCCAGCAGCCACGCCGCACACCAGCGAAATTATCCATGCTTTCATGAGGACGCTCCCGTCTGCGAGTTGGCCTGCGGAACGGTTACCTGAGGAGGGGGCACGCCGTCGCGGGATAACAGATGGCGCGTCACCTGTTCACCCGCCAGCATCCCCAGCAGGCCAATCAGCGCCAGCGCGGGCGGCGCGGGGGAGCGCACCTTCAGCACGGCATACATCAGGCCAATCAACACGCCTGCCGCAAGGGATATCAGCCCAGTACTCATTGTGAACTCCAGAGAAAGAGGCAGCGGCGAGCCGGATGAGGGACCAGCCCGCCAGCGGGGCTTAGCGAGCCGGGACCGGCGCTAAGGTGCGGTGCTCGCTCTTCTGGCGAGACGGCGCTTTGTGCACCATGGTGTAGGCGTAATCCACGCCCATGCCGTACGCGCCGGAGTGCTCGCGCACGATATCCATCACCGCGGTGTAGGTCTCTTTACGCGCCCAGTCGCGCTGCCACTCCAGCATCACCTGCTGCCAGGTCACCGGGATCACGCCCGCCTGGATCATACGCTGCATCGCGTAGTCGTGGGCTTCTCTGGAGGTGCCGCCTGACGCGTCCGCCACCATATAAATTTCGTAGTCGCCTTCCAGCATCGCGCACAGGGCGAAGCTGTTGTTGCACACTTCGGTCCACAGACCGGCAACCACCACCTTCTTCTTGCCGTTGGCCTTCAGCGCGTCGCGCACCTTCTGGTCGTCCCAGGAGTTCATGGAGGTACGCTCCAGAATGTCCTGACCCGGGAACACGTCCAGCAGCTCAGGATAGGTGTTACCGGAGAAGCTTTCGGTCTCAACGGTGGTGATGATGGTCGGAATGTTGAACACTTTGGCCGCTTTCGCCAGCGCCACGGTGTTGTTTTTCAGCACCTGGCGGTCAATAGACTGCACGCCAAACGCCATCTGTGGCTGGTGGTCGATGAAAATAATCTGACAGTTCGCAGGGGTTAACACTTCGAGCTTTGAAGAGGTCATAGCATTTTCCAGTGGTTAAGGGTGAAATCGCCGCGAGCGCCGCGACGATAAAGTCACCCTCATCCTGCGGTTTTCCGTCCCTGCGCGTAATTATCTCTTCGTATAGTTAACCTTAGGTATAGTTATACTTTGGTATACCTATCCTATTGTATAACTGGATCTTTGCCGAAACAGGTTCCCATAATCCTGACCATTCCCCTCTCAGTCAGGAGCAGTTATGGTTACCCTCGGTAAAGCCGATCTCATTCTGGTTAACGGCCAGTTTCACACCGTCGATCGCGAGAACCCCGTCGCGGAAGCCGTTGCCGTGCGCGACGGAAAATTTCTGGAAGTGGGTACCGTCGCCGAGGTGATGCAACACCACTGTGACGGCACCAAGGTGGTCGACTTAAAAGGCCACACCGCCATCCCCGGCCTGAACGACTCGCACCTGCACCTGATCCGCGGCGGGCTGAACTACAACCTCGAGCTGCGCTGGGAAGGCGTGCCGTCCCTGGCCGATGCCCTGCGGATGCTGAAAGAGCAGGCCCTGCGCACACCGTCGCCCCAGTGGGTGCGCGTGGTGGGCGGCTGGACCGAGTTCCAGTTTGCCGAGCGCCGCATGCCGACCCTCGACGAAATTAACGACGCCGCGCCGGACACCCCGGTCTTCATCCTGCACCTGTACGACCGCGCCCTGCTCAACCGCGCCGCGCTGAAGGTGGTCGGCTACACCAAAGACACGCCAAACCCGCCGGGCGGGGAGATCCAGCGCGATGCCAACGGCAACCCGACCGGGATGCTGATTGCCCGTCCGAACGCCATGATCCTCTACGCCACGCTGGCCAAAGGGCCGAAGCTGCCGCTGGAGCAGCAGGTCAACTCCACCCGCCAGTTCATGTGCGAGCTGAACCGCCTGGGGCTGACCAGCGCCATCGACGCGGGCGGCGGCTTCCAGAACTACCCGGAAGATTACGAGGTGATTGCCGAGCTGCACGAGAAAAAGCAGATGACCATCCGCATCGCCTACAACCTGTTTACCCAGCGTCCGGGCCACGAGCTGGAAGACTTTGAAAAATGGACCGACATGCTCACGCCGGGCCAGGGCAGCGACTTCTTCCGCCACAACGGCGCGGGCGAGATGCTGGTCTTCTCCGCCGCCGATTTTGAAGACTTCCTCGAACCGCGCCCGGACCTCGCGCCGGGCATGGAAGACGAGCTGGAGCGCGTGGTGCGCCACCTGGTGGAGCACCGCTGGCCGTTCCGCCTGCACGCCACCTACAACGAATCCATCAGCCGCATGCTGGACGTGTTCGAGAAGGTGAACAGGGACATTCCGTTCAACGGCTTGCACTGGTTCTTCGACCACGCTGAAACCGTTACCCAGGCCAACATCGACCGCATCAAAGAACTGGGCGGCGGCATTGCCGTCCAGCACCGCATGGCCTTCCAGGGGGAATACTTCGCCGAGCGTTACGGCATCGAAGCCACCCGCCACACGCCGCCGGTGGCGAAAATGCTCGAGACCGGCGTGCCGGTGGGCTTAGGGACGGACGCCACCCGCGTGGCGAGCTACAACCCGTGGACCGCGCTCTACTGGCTGGTCTCCGGGCGTACCGTCGGCGGGATGCAGATGTACGATCACAGCGCCCGCCTGGATCGCGATACCGCCCTGATGCTCTGGACCCAGGGCAGCGCGTGGTTCTCCAGCGAGCAGAACCAGAAGGGGCAGATCAAGGTCGGCCAGCTTGCCGATCTGGCGGTGCTGAGCAAAGACTACTTCCGCGTGCCGGAAGAGGAGATCAAGGGCATCGAGTCCGTCCTGACGGTGGTGAACGGCGACATCGTCTACGCCGCAGGCAGCTTTGGCCCGCTTGCGCCGCCGGCCATTCCGGTCCTGCCCGAGTGGTCCCCGGTGGTCAAGGTGCCGGGCCACTACCGCAGCGCGCCGCCGCAGGCCGCACGCGTCGGCATGAGCCCTATCCATCACTGCAGCGGCCCGTGCGGGGTTCACAGCCACCAGCATGATTTCGCCCGCACGTCAGAGATGCCGGTGTCCGACGATAACGCTTTCTGGGGGGCGCTGGGCTGCAGCTGCTTTGCATTCTGATGAAAAACACCACTATGCCGCCCCGGGTCGACCTGGGGCTGTTTTTCCTGCGCCTGACCGGCAGCCTGCTGCTGCTGTACGTGCATGGCCTGCCGAAGGTGCTGCACTTCAGCGAAGAGCTGACGCGCATTGAAGATCCGTTCGGCTTCGGGCCCTGGGCGAGCCTGATCCCGGCGATTGTCGCCGAGGTGATCTGCCCGCTGTTTATCATTGCGGGGGTTTACACCCGCCTGGCGAGCCTGCCGATTATCGCCGTGCTGCTGGTGGCGATGCTGGCGGTCCACCCGAACTGGTCGATTGCCGAAGGGCAGTTTGGCTGGCTGCTGCTGATTATCTTCACCACCCTTGCCTTCACCGGGCCGGGCCAGTGGCGGCTGCAGCGTAAGGCAGCGGAGAGGTTCTCATGACCCAGGTTAACGACGTTCGCGACGCACACGTCGAGACGACGCCCGCACCAACGGTTTCACCCTGGCAGCCGCTGAGCCAGCCGGTGTTCCGCATGCTGTGGATCGCCACGGTGGTCTCTAACGTCGGCTCATGGATGAGCGACGTCGGCATCAACTGGAGCATGCTGACCCTGAGCGCCGATCCGCTGGACATCGCGCTGGTGCAGGCGGCCAGCAGCCTGCCGATGTTCCTCTTCGCCCTGCCGTCCGGGGTGATGGCGGACATCGTCGACCGACGTAAATACCTGCTCTTCTCCCAGCTGTGGGTGTTCATCGCCGCCGCCGGGCTGACGGTGCTCTCCTTCACCGGACACGTTACCCCCACCGTTCTGCTGGTGGCGACGTTTCTGCTGAGCGTGGGCGCGGCGATGAGCTCGCCGCCGTTCCAGGCGGTGGTGCCCGATCTGGTGAGCAAGCCCGAGCTGGGCGCCGCCGTGGCGCTCAACTCGCTCGGGGTGAACATCAGCCGGGCGATTGGCCCCGCGCTGGGCGGTTTTCTGCTCTCGCTCGCCGGGCCGTGGATGGTGTTTGCCCTCAACGCGCTCTCCGTGGTCGGCGTGGCGTGGGTGCTGTGGCGCTGGCGTCCGGCCCCGTCCATACAGCGTCTGCCGCCGGAGCACTTCTTCTCTGCGGTGCGCTCCGGGATTCGCTACGTGCACGCCGCGCCGGTGCTGCGCAACGTGCTGGTGCGCACCGTGGCCTTCTTCGTTTTCGGCAGCGCGGGCTGGGCACTGCTGCCGCTGGTGGCGCGCCGCGAGCTGGGCTTAGGCCCGGCGGGCTACGGCGTGATGCTGGCGTGCATTGGTCTGGGGGCGATTGCCGGGGCCATCCTGCTGCCCCGTCTGCGCCAGCGGCTGAACGCCGACCGCCTGATGGTGGCCGCCAGCCTGACCTTTGCTCTCACCATGCTGGCGCTGGCGTTCGTACGCCACTTCTGGCTGCTGAATCTGTTTGAGTTTTTCACCGGCTTCGCGTGGATTTCGGTGCTGTCGACCCTCAACCTCGGCGCGCAGCGCAGCGCCGCCCGCTGGGTGAAGGCCCGCGCGCTGGCGGTTTACCTGACGGTGTTCTTCGGCTCGATGACCACGGGCAGCGCCATCTGGGGGCAGATCGCTTCCCGGTTCGGCACCCCGACCTCGCTGGTAGTCGCCACGCTGGGGATGGTGCTGGCAAGCGCCACCGTGTTCCGCTGGAAGCTGGGCAAAGATCCGGACCTGAACCTCGACCTGAGCGGCCAGCCGCTGGACGGCGTGGAGATTGACCTGCCGAACGAGCGCGGCCCAGTGCTGGTATCGCACGAGTACATCATCGACCCGCACAACGCGAAGGCCTTCCTCGAGGCGGTCCACGAGCTGCGCCGGGTGCGCCGCCGCGCCGGGGCGATGAGCTGGGCGGTATACGAAGATATTGAGCGCCCCGGCCTGTTTATCGAGACCTTCCTGATGGGCTCCTGGATTGAGCATCTGCGCCAGCAGGAGCGCCACACCATGAATGACCTCCTGCTGCAGAGCCGCGTTCTGGCTTTTCATCAGGGCACAACATCACCGGCAATACGCTACCTGGTCGCGCCGGTATAACCATAATCATCACCTGCACAGGAACACACTATGGCAACGTTTAAGGCAAAAGACGGCACGCAGATTTACTACAAAGATTGCGGCGCGGGCAAACCGGTTCTCTTCAGCCACGGCTGGCCGCTGGACGGCGACATGTGGGACAGCCAGCTGAACTACCTGGCCGAGCGCGGCTTCCGCGCCATCGCCTTTGACCGTCGCGGCTTTGGCCGCTCGGATCAGCCGTGGAACGGCTACGACTACGACACCTTTGCGTCCGACATCAACGATCTGATCACTACCCTGGACCTGCAGGACGTGACGCTGGTGGGCTTCTCCATGGGCGGCGGCGACGTGACCCGCTACATCAACAACTACGGCAGCGCGCGCGTGGCCGGTCTGGCGCTGCTGGGCGCGGTGACGCCGATCTTCGGCAAATCCGACTCCTTCCCGCAGGGTGTGGATCAGAGCGTGTTCGACGGCATTCGCGACGGGCTGCGTAAAGATCGCGCCCAGTTCATCAGCGATTTCGCGACGCCGTTTTACGGCATCAACGCCGGGCAGACCGTCTCTGCCGGAGCCCTCACCCAGACGCTGAACATCGCCCTGCTGGCGTCTTTGAAGGGCACCATCGACTGCGTGACCGCCTTCGGCGAAACCGACTTCCGCCCGGATATGGCGAAAATCGACGTGCCGACGCTGGTGATCCACGGCAGCAACGACCAGATCGTGCCGTTTGAAAGCACCGGCAAGCTGGCAGCAGAGATGATCAAAAACGCCACGCTGAAGGTGTACGACAACGCGCCGCACGGCTTCGCGTTGACCCACCAGGACCAGCTCAACGAAGATCTGCTGGCGTTTGTGAAGTCGCTGTAATCCTTTAAATGCGAAGCCTGATGGCGCTTCGCTTATCAGGCCTACAAGGGCTGGTCCTGTAGGCCGGGTAAGGCGCAGCCGCCACCCGGCGCTTTCGCAGACGCGTTCCGCTCCGCCAGCAGCCGACAAATCTCCGCGTGTTTCTCCTCGGTGAAGGTAAAGCGCGACATAAACACGATGCGGATCACCGATCCAATCGCCGGCAGCAGGCAAATCCCGAAGAACAGCCCCGACAGCACGCCTGCACTCTGGATTTGCGCCTGCGGCACGTAGCCGATCATCGTCAGGAACACGCCGATTAGCCCGCCTCCCACCGCCACCGACATCTTGCCGGTAAAGGTCTGCCCGGAGAAGGTGATCGCCGCGCAGCGCTTGTGGGTGTGGTACTCCGCGTACTCGATGGTGTCGGCAATCATCGACGAGGTGAGGATGTTGGTCATCATCACGAACAGCGTGCTCAGGCCGAGCAGAATAAACAGCATCGTCACCTGCTGATACCCGACAAACCACATCACCACGCGCACCGCAACGTCCAGCGCGCAGAGGATCATAAACAGCTTCCGCTTCTGCATCCGGCGCGTCAGCATCGGCGCAACCAGGCACAGCACCGCCGCCACAATTCCCATCACGCCAATCGCCATCTGCAGGCTGCCGTCGCCCAGATTATTGATAAAGAAGTAGATATACAGCCCGCCCGCCACGTTGTGGAACACGCAGAAGAAGAACGACAGCAGGACGATAAACAGCGGTTTGTTCTGACGCAGGTTGTGGAAGGTGTCGCGGATGGTCACCTTTTCCGGGCTCGGCGGCACGCGCTCTTTGATCTGCATAAAGCCGTTGAGCATCAGCGGCAGGCCCACCAGCATCATCACCAGCGCCGCCATAAAGTAGCCTTTATCGTTGCTGTACTGGGCGAAGAACGCCGCCAGCTTCGGGAAGAAGATATTGGCGCAGGCAATCCCGGCGTTCACCCCGAGCATCGCCGCCGTCACCGCGCGGGTGCGCTGGGCGGAGTCGTTGGTCATCACCGACGACATCGACCAGAACGGGATATCGGAGATGGCGTACAGCGTCCCCCACAGGATGTAGGTCACCCCGGCGTAGAGGATTTTGGTGGTCATGTCCGCTTCGATTTTATAGAACGACAGCAGCGTGACACCGGTGATCAGCAAAGGGGCGATCAGCAAAAAGTGGCGAAACTTGCCGAACCGGCTGTTAATGGTGTCCATAATGCTGGCAAACAGCGGATCGTGAACCGCGTCCCACGCGCGGGCAATCAGGAAGATGGTGCTCGCCGCCAGCGCCGAGATCCCCAGCACGTCGGTGTAAAAATAGTTAATAAACGAACCCACTAAACCAAAGCTAAAACACTGACCTAATCCATAACCAAAATAAGACCACAGCTCGCGAGACGGTATTTTCATTGTCGTTGCCATTGATATATGCCTGCCTGTTTGCCCGGCGGTCGGCCGCCGGGTCGATATTATTAGCCTTGTGCCTTCGGGGCGATCTTGCGCAGCTGCTGCATCAGGGCGATTTCACGGCGCGAGAACGGAATGCCGTTCTCCTCGAACACGTCGTGGAACCAGAGGCGGCAGTAGTCCGTGGACTCCTTCATCACCACCGGCCACGGCAGCCACGTCTGGGTTTTGCCGCGCACCAGCCCCCACTGGTACGGCGCGACCTTCGCCGCGTACATCAGCGGGAGCTGCTCTTCGATGGTGCTGCCCACGTGGCGCGCCAGCCATTCGGTACAGAACAGCGGTCGGCCGAGCTGTTGCAGCTGCTGGATAATCGCCGTCATCCGGCCGGTGTGGGTGTAGGCGTGGAAGCTCACCACGTCCGAGAGCGCCAGCGCGGTCTGGTCCAGCGGATGCTGGAAGAACGTCTCGCCCTCCTCTTCCGGCGGCAGACGCCACGCGCAGACGGTGAGCGGCTGGGTCGGGTCTTCTTCACGCACCCACTGGAACGCGAGCTTCATCAACTCGTGCGCGCAGGTCTCCAGCTTCGCGTCGTACTGCACCTCCTGCGTGCCGGTCGCGAAAATGCCGCGGTTGCCCGGCTCGTTGTACAGATCCCACAGCAGCACGCGCTTATCGTCGCGGAACTGGCGGACAACGTCGCGGATATAGCGCTCAATCTGCGGCCAGCAGTCGGGATCGCACACTTTGTCGCGCCCCGGACTCGCCGCCGCCTGGCTGTTGTGCTTGCCCGGCACCGGCGGCTTTTGCGGGCCGAGGTACGGCTCGTCGCCGGAGAAACCGCAGTCGTCCATCAGGGTCAGCATGGTGCTGAACCCGTGGCCGTCGGCAATCGTCAAAAAGCGGTCGATGCGCGCCATCAGCCCGTCGCGGTCGTGCTCCCAGACGATAAACGGCAGGTTGATGCGCAGGGTGTTATAGCCCGCCTCCGCCGCCCAGCCCAGCTCGCGCTCGATGGTGGCGGCATCGAAGGTCTCTGCCTGCCAGATATCGGTCCAGTTCACCGCCGTCGACGGCAGATAGTTAAACCCGCACAGCCAGCCCTTCTGCTTATACCACGCCTGTGCCTGCTCCCTGCTCCACTGCTCTTTCATTACGCGTCCTCTTACTGATAATATTTAGCTAATAAATATTAGTTGCAGGATAAATGCGCAAATCGCGGCGTTTAGAAAAGCGATGCCCCTCACAAAGTTCGCGCTTCGATGAATGAGAAACGTGATCGACGGCGCTAAAGCGTGCGGTTAGGGTATGATGCGAAGTCGCGAAAGGGAGAGGACGGATGAAGCGAAAAACGAAAGTGACGATGAACGATATTGCGCGGGCGGCAGGGGTGTCGCAGGCGACGGTATCGCTGGTGCTTAACCAGTCCCGCAACATCAAGCTCAGCGATGACACCCGCCAGCGGGTCATTAATGTGGCCACCGAGCTCGGCTATGACCGCCTCCCCGCCGTTCACGCCCCGCGCAACCAGGAGGAGATCGCCCTGCTGGTCAGCTCCATGCAGAGCTTCGACCCGTTTATCGACGCCATCAGCCAGGCGCGGGAAGCCGCGTGGCGCAACGAGACACTGCTCACCGTCTACGACTACGGCGACGACATCGAGCTGGCGCTGAACATCATCCGCCAGCTGGAGAAGCGCAACTGCATCGGGATTATTCTCGCGTCCCCGGTCACCACGCTGGTGGACATGACGGCGTTCCAGGACTGCACCCGCATCCCGCTGGTGCTGCTCAACCAGCGCGACCCCGGCTCGCCGCTGCTGCCGTCGTTTATCCCGGACGACTACGCCAACGCTTTCCAGGTGACTAAGCACCTCATCGCCTGCGGGGCGACGCGCATCGCCCATATCACCGGCGAGAGTTGGATGGAGGCCTCGCGCCAGCGTCTGGCGGGCTACCAGGCGGCGCTGCAGCAGGCCGGACTCGCGTGCGACGACGGCCTGGTGCGGCAGACCAACTGGCAGTTCAGCGAGTCCTTTACCGCCACCACGACCCTGCTGGAGCTGGCCGAGCGCCCGGACGCCATCTTCTGCGCCAGCGACTGGCTGGCGATTGGCTGCTATCAGGCGCTGGCGGTGAACGGCGTGCGCATCCCGCAGGACATGCTGCTGGCGGGCTACGACGACCAGAAGATCTCCGAGCAGCTCACCCCGCCGCTGACCAGTATCCAGCTGCCCTACAGCGAGCTGGGACGGCTGGCGGTGGAGTACCTGTGCAATCAGGAAGATGCCGCCACGCACGTGACGCTGGCGGGCAGGCTGAAAGCGCGCGCCTCAAGCCTCGTCTGAGGTAAACACCATGCCCGCATAGGGCTTCTCGCGACACGCCGCCAGCCGCGCGGCGAGGCTGCCCACGTGCAGCTCCAGCTTGTGCCCGTCCGGGTCGAGAAAATAGAACGACGCCCCTTCGCTTTTGTTCTGCTTCCAGACGGTGACGCCCGCCTGCTCAAGCCTTTGCGAGAACGGTTCAAAATCCTCCTCCGCCACGGTAAACGCGTAGTGGGTGTAGTCGCTCTCCTGCGGCGGCACGTACTGGCGCGCCTCGTCGTACGACAGGCAGACCCACAGGTCGCCGCAGGTGAGATAGGCCCCGGTATTCCAGCGGGCGTGCAGCGCAAGCCCCAGCAGCTCGTGCCAGAAGGTGACGCTTTTTTGCAGGTCGCTGACCGCGAGGGTCAGATGGTTGAGTGATTGCAGCATGACGTGCCCTTTTGTTTTTCGCGCCGGACGTGGTACGGTAAAAGCATGAACATAAACCACGCCGTGCTCACCGTAAACCGCTGGTGGCTGCCTTCTTAAAGGCGGCTCGGAGTAGTTTTCCCCATTTTCAGATAGCCGCCGAAAGGCGGCTTTCTCACATCTAAGACCCCTTTCGGCATTACAACGTTAAGGAGTCTTTATGAACAAGCCAACCATCCTCACCGGCGACCGCCCAACCGGCCCGCTGCACCTCGGCCACTTCGTCGGATCGCTGCGCCAGCGCGTGGCGCTGCAACAAACGCACAACCAGTTTGTGCTGATTGCCGACCTGCAGGGGCTGACCGACAACGGCAGCAACCCGCAGAAGATCCGCGACAACATTCCCGAAGTGCTGGCCGACTACCTCGCCGCCGGCATCGACCCGAACCTGACCACGATCTGCCTGCAGTCCGCCCTGCCCGCCCTCGCCGAGCTGACGATGTTGTATATGAACATCGTCACCGTCGCCCGCGTGGAGCGTAACCCGACGGTGAAAAACGAGATTGCGCAGAAAGGCTTCGCCCGCTCGCTGCCGGTCGGGTTTATGGCCTACCCCATCAGCCAGGCGGCGGACATCACCGCGTTCAAGGCCGAGTGCGTGCCCGTCGGCGACGACCAGCTGCCGATGATTGAGCAGACCAACGAGATTGTGCACAAGATGAACAGCCTGCTGCCCGCCCCTGTGCTGCGCCACTGTAAGGCGATGCTGAGCGACACCAGCCGCCTGCCCGGCATCGACGGCAGCGCCAAGATGTCGAAATCGCTCGGCAATACGCTGCACCTTTCGGCCAGCGAAGAGACCATTCACCGTGCGGTCAGCGCGATGTACACCGACCCGAACCACCTGAAGGTGAGCGATCCGGGGCAGATTGAGGGGAACGTGGTGTTTACGTATCTCGACGCGTTTCATCCTGATAAGGACAAAGTGGCGGCGATGAAGGCGCACTATCAGGCGGGCGGGCTGGGCGACCGGGTGTGTAAGAACGAGCTGGAGGCGTGCCTGCAGGAACTGATTGCGCCGATGCGGGAGCGGAGAGCGATGTATATGCAGGACAAGGGAGAGCTGATGGCGATGCTGAAGCGCGGCACGGAACGGGCGCAGGGGGTGACGCAGGAGACGTTGAGGGAGGTGAAGGTTGGGCTGGGGGTGCCGGTGTTTTGAATAGGTGAGTTGATTGAGGTTGGGCGGCGGAGTGTGGGATTGGCATGACGCCGCTTAATTGTTTTAGAAAGCGGCTATGAAATATTTCATCCCTGCTTCAGGTTGCATATTCTTCGAATGATTATCATCAATAGCGCGGTAACGACGACCATCATCCCACCCAACACCCACAGGAATGATGGGTCTGCTTCACCATCAGCAAACCCCAAACCGGTGCGATTTAAAAAATCATTGCTGGCTTGAGATAAGTAATCGAGTAAGCCTCCCAGAGGAAACAGGACGATAAAGAAGGAAGCAATGAGGCATGCCAGACCAATCAGGATATTATTTTTTAACTTTGCATGACGCATAATCAGCCCTTCCTGTTACATCAATACGTCCATATGCCATCAACCCTTTACCACCAGGAACTCGAATCTTCTTACGTGCAAGCAAAGATTGTCTGACCAGTTGAAAATCAGGGATATTATAGAACGTTATGCATCCCCACGACTCTCCCTCACCATTCGGCCTCAATGGATGAAGTCGAAATGAGCCTCTGTCGACCCCATTCACAAATACGTTATCAGCCATGGTCGAAGCATTAAACAAGCCGAACCATTCAGAATGATCGGTCCCGCTCTTGAAGTCTTTTACAAACCGCTCTACCCGATTAGCAATACTGCCTTCCGGTGCATCAACGATCCAGTACGTACCCACAGGTAATGCTGCATTCCTGATAAAGGCGCACTCTGCAATATTGGTTACGGGTTCTATTCCTGAAAAAACGAAAAACGTCCCAACGCCATAAACGTGTAGTTTCAGCCTTCTTCCATCGGCGGAGACATCGTTGTAATCCATCCTACAAATTTGCATAGCAATCCTCCCTGTTGCTTTACGGAGAATGTTACAACCGATTTATTGGGTGCACCAGCGTAGACAGATAATTAATTTAAAAAAGAAAAAATACGGACATGTATATTCACATACGTATTAACTTATCCTTTTACAGGAATAATGAAGGGAGAATTTAGATATTATTCTTATTCTGCCAGACCATTTCTGCGCTTCACCGTAGGTATATCTCCAGTATCATTCAACGCCCCCGGAAACGTTTTTAACCACTGAGCGACTTTCTGCTTATTTATATTCACCACACTCATACCTTCCAGGCATCCCCATAATTCTCTTGTATGCTGTGGCGTAATCACGATGTAGTCTTTCATGGCGCGGATTTTCACCGGCATACCGTTGATAAAGCCTGCACGGGTTAACCATTCGCCGCCCAGGAGAAGGTATTTCATGTCTATGCGTGCATAGAGTTCACAGCAGGCGGCACTGTCCTGCGGCGTTTCCGCACGAGGATGGACGGGCGCCGCGTTGGGCGGGTTGCCGTGCAGACGGCGGGCGCTGTTTTTGCGTACCAGCTCGCGGTTTTCAATCATGCCGGTGAAAGCGTCTGATTCTGTTTTGCAAACCGTAAACTCTGGCTTAAAATTCGTCGCAGCCATTTTCAACTCCATTCTAGTTGGTTGTGGTTAGCGGTATGGGGGTGTTGCAGCACCTTCATATCGCGAATTCCTCGTTAAATATTCTTTGATACTTCCTTCGCCGTTCGGCGTAATTTCTGGTGCTTATTATACAGGGCTGAATATAAATACAGCGGTTTGGTGCGGGGTAAATTTGAAATTTGCGAGGGGGATTCAGGAAATAGTGTTGTGTGCGGTAAGCTCATGTTTTTGTTGATTGTGGGTTGATTGGTCTGGGTTTTGCGAGCATCATCGCAATTATTTACCTTCTTCCGTAACGCGATGGCTTCCAGCAAAACTCTCGAACAGGCAATTGCCGACATCACCATCTGGCGCAAAGGCGAACAGCGTGCGCCGCATAAGCCATTATTGCTTCTTTACGTGCTGGCGAACTATCAGCAGGGGCATGCGCGACTGTTTGATTACGGAACAGAGGTCCACGAGCAGTTGCTTAGCCTGCTAGAACGCTTTGGCCCACAGCGGAAGACGCATTACCCAAATATGCCCTTCTGGCGGCTTAAGAGGGATGGCTTTTGGGATCTTCAAAATACCGAGTTCTGTTCAACCACGGGTAGCAAACAGCCACCAGTAAAAGAACTTGTGGAACATAACGTCGCAGGCGGGTTTGATGAAGAACACTTTGCGCTGCTGAGTAAGAACAAAAACCTGATCGGCTCGCTGGCGCAGCAGATCCTTGAAGCGCATTTTCCTGAAAGCATTCAGGAAGAGATCGCTGATGAGATGGGTTTTGATATTCAGCAGATCCGTAAGGTTCGCGATCCGCTGTTCCGTCAGCAGGTGCTGCGTGCTTATAACTATGAGTGCGCAATCTGCGGTTTCAATATGCGGCATGATAATGCCTCCGTTGGACTTGAAGCTGCACATATCAAGTGGAAGCAGTTTGGCGGGCCGTGTGAGATCCCGAACGGACTGGCGTTGTGTGCGATTCATCATAAGGCGTTTGATAAGGGATCGATTGGGCTGGATGAGAGTATGCGGGTGCTCGTGTCTGAGGCGGTGAATGGGAATGGAATTGTTGGGAGACTTTTTTGGGATTTTGCCGGGAGGCAGATTGCTTTGCCGATGGTGAAAGGGAATTATCCAAGGGAAGGGTTTGTGGAATGGCATCGGAGGGAGGTGTTTAGAGGATGAGTGCGAAGGCCGGACTCGCACATCACTACTATCCTCATGATCTTAATACATTAAAAATTACCACAATGGGTATGATACCATCATTGATACCATCACGCGCACCTGTTTACTATAATCCACCAGGTTCAAACCAAGTATCAAGGTCAATTTTCATCAAGTATGCACTTTTTGAAACGATCTTAGTAAAATCGCAATGGGTAAGTGCCCCCTGCCATAAAGATAGGAGCTTCATTTTCACATATAATTCTACCTGCCATGATTATAGCCTAACATTGAAGCCCTCTTACACTTAAAATCGTTTACACTGCACACAACAAATATTATTCTATCTAAATATTCAAACATATTTACTAAGATAAAGGATATACATGAAATTAACTGACAGAATATTCGTAAAATTCTTTTATAAAAAAATAAAAATAATAATTCAGCGTTCGTACAAGAAAGGATATTCTCAGGGGAAAGATAAGGGTTATCGTAAAGGTCATGATGATGGTGTGTTAAAATATCACATTCGTCGCGAAATCGATACGTTCTCGATGTCCGCTATTGACAACTCGATTTATGGACCAGAAAATATTGGTGTTACGAGAGAATTAGAGCAACTCATGATTGAAAAAGTAAGAGTTGCAACTAAAGCTGGAATTATAAGTTCACCTTCCCCCTCTCAGTGGGAAATGATTTTTTCAGATCATCCAGCGACTTGCGTTGTTGCTGGTGCTGGCTCAGGTAAATCAACAACACTAATTCTTCGCGTAGTGTTTATGCATTTTTATTTAAAGATTCCATTAAATAAAATTACAGTAATATCATTTACAAAAAAATCATGTGAGGAGTTAAGTGAAAAGTTAAATAAAGTATTTACTTTTTGGGATGAAGGGTATGATAAAGAATCTGTTAATTCACTCGTCAGCACATTCCACTCTCTTATATATAGGTTTTCATTGAACTCAATGCCAGGAATAAGTGTTTTCGATTTTTTAGGCGAACATAAAAATGAGAATGAGTCTGCCTTGGAAATATCGTTAGGCAAAAAAAATAATGAGCAAATAGACATTTTGAAAAGCGTTTACACCGAGTTATATAATAATAACAAGGAATTCAAAATTTGTATTGATAAGCTTGTTGATTTTTCAATAACATCATCCTCTTCATCCGATGAAAAAGAGCAAAGAAGTTGGTTAATTAATTATGCAGCAGAGAGAGACCTTGCTCTAACAAAAAAAATTAATGATCTATGGTCTAAAGATGGGAAATGGCCTATAGAGGGAATTGTGCCTGGTCCCGTAAAGTGCTTTCATGTTAATGGAAATATTTTTTATGCTAATGGGTATGTTGAACATAATAAAATGCCGGTTTTTTTATCAGGTAATATTGGGAGTAAGAAATTATTTGATGGGAATGACTCTTTTGATCCTCATGAAACCGATCCCAAGAAAAAAGTACTTTTAAGTACTGCAATATCTATAAAAAACAAAATAGTTGCTGGATACAATAATAGAATTTCTATATTTATAAATAGCAATGACAAACTAAACTCAGTAAATAACTTTCTGAGAACATTTAAAACTGGCGAATCCCCTAGCAATTTTTCAATCAAGTTGCATGGTGAGTTAAACTCAACAAATATACTTGAACTTTTATATGACCAAGGCTCTTTTATTGAAAGTCTTGGCAAAGAAGTTGTTACGACAATATCTAATATTACGCTTTTTCGAGAAAAGGGTATTGAGTATTATTTCGCCAAGGCTTTGGCTTTATTCTGGCCATTATTTGAAGAGACTATCCATAAAAATAACATAATGACTTTCAATCGAATGTTCATAATGTTTTCAGATGAGTTAGTGTTGCAGCAAAGACGTGATTTATTCAAAAATAAATATGTTAGATTTGAAAATCTATTAGTAGATGAATTCCAGGACATTTCACCTCAAATAGCTAATTGGTTAAGGGCAATACATAAAGAAAATGCAATTTTAAGTCGAAGGCCTACGATAATGGCTATTGGTGATGATTGGCAATCAATATATTCATGGAGAGGCAGTTCTCCTGATATTTTCATGAATTTTTCAGATTTTTTCCCTGTGCATAAATCATTGGGAAAACATAAGACAGTTTTTATGATGGAAAACTATCGTTCGGATGCTGCGATTCTTAATGATGCTGAAAAAATGATGGCTTTAGTTAAAGGGAAAATCATAAAAGAATCTATATCATGCCGAAAACCTGATGGTGATGAGCATGGTGTCTATTGTTATGGGTATGATGATAAAAAAGATGATAATTCATGGAAAAATAAAGCAATTCAGCTAATTTATGAACAATTAAATATGGTAAAAAATCAAAAACATAAAGATAAAACTCATATTATAGTTTTGAGTCGAACTAATAATACACTTAAAGAAATAAGAGATTTTTATATAGAAAGATATGGCAGTATTAAAGGAATAAATTTTTTAACGATCCATAAAGCTAAAGGTTTGCAGGGGGAAGTATGTGTGATCTTTGATGATAGCAAAGCTCATATAGGACACATTTTAAGAAATGAAGTTTATAAACAGATTCCCTACTTCAAATATAGTTATGATCAAGCTATGATCGATGAGTCATATCGTTTGGCATATGTAGCTATAACACGAGGGATAAAAAGAGTATTCTGGTTTGCACCAAAAGGAAGTGATGGGGCATTCTCTCATTTTCGGTAAGGAATGAGAGGGTTTCTAGCCCTCTCTATTTCTATTGATAGATTCAGCATTTAGATTCGTATCGTTCAATTTTACTATATTCTATAAATATTAACAGGATGTTGAACAATATCCTGTTTATCATTACATGTAGTTGAAGAGACCTGATTGGCAATGCTGATATTAGGAATAAATGACATCGATGTTTGTAACAATAAGAGTAAAACAAACGCAAGAAATGTTCTAAGGAGAAGTTCATGCGTCATTTTAATACATGTTACCTTACGATTTACTCCATCTCTATTTTTTCGAACTGCACAAAGATTTTCAACAATTAAATTTTTTTTGTATGCATCTCCGGCTCCCCCCCAAATTCTAACTAAATCTATCGTGTCGATTCTATTGGAAGCTGAAACTTTTAAGGTATTAAAAGCCCATAATGCAGCTCTAAGCAAATTAGAAAGTGCATACACAAAAATTGCAAATGACAAAAAATCCACAAAGGCATTATTTCCACCACTACTAATAATACCGGGAACTAACGAGACTAATACAGGAGCAAGAGCAGTAATAGCTGTTAAATATATTGCAGCTTTACTCTCAGCTCCTACTCTTCTTTGATTTTCTAATTCATTGAGTTTTTTTGCCTCATCAAGGGCTAGTTCACTTTCATTTGTCCAGTCAGTATTTTTAATAATTAAGATATCATTATCCAGCTTTTCTTGATCTTGTCTTATTTCTTCACTATTCAGTTCAACTAAAACTGGCCAAAAGAATTCTCTGATATCTTCAAAACTCATATCTACCGATCCTCATAAGTTCATCGACTATAGAACTAGCAATAGGAAGACCTGTCTGGTTTTCTATCCATGCCCATTGACCGTTAGGATTAATTTCTAAAAACCAAAAAACATCATCTTCGTCGCAAATAAAATCTATTGCCCCAAATCGAAGATTAAGTGATTCGACTAGATCTATACACTTAGAACTCAATGATGTAGGTAGCTCTAAAGGTTTATGTTTTAAGTCAATTCGAGACCCCTTGCGCCAGTCTACCTCTGTTTCTTTATGGCTTTGGGAGTAAATTGCAACAGAAAAAACTCTTTTCCCAACTACTGTTACTCTAACATCAAACTTTTTTATTATCTCATGCTGAACTATAATAGGTACCAAAGAAAGTGAACTCGAATCGGTCTCATCTAGTTGACCTAATCTGTTGGTAAAAATGATACTTTCAGCATCATTATTTATAAATAGAGCTTGTCGTAAAGGCTTAGCGATCATTTGAAAGCTATTGCTACAACTTTTTATTTCTTCAAATGAATTAGTGATGGTTGACTCTGGAATATTAAAACCCAAACGTTTGGCAACGACCAGTTGCTTTGGTTTATCTTCAGCTAAAATTATATTAGTAGGCGAGCAAAACCAAAAAGAATCAAGTCGCGAATAAAGACTCTTAAGGAAACTATTCCATTCTCCCTGAATGTAATCAGCAATACCAGGATCAGTTATTGAGGCAGGAACTTCGGGATTCCCAGGTCTACGAAAGTAGGCGGCTTTAACATCGATACCTTTTATTGTATTTCCATTAATAGATATACTCCAATCCATAAATGATGAATCTGACATAGAACAGTATGATCTTGGCAAGTCTTCTGTATTAAGACGGAAGTACTTGATGCCTCGTTTTTTTAACTCAACCACGATATAATCCATAGTTATATCGCGCTTATTAGTCACCAACAATATCATTAAATTAAACCTTCCCTTTGGTGATCATAAGTATGCATAGAGAAATCCTCATCTCTTTCTACTGAAACAAACGTTTTAATAGATAACTCCAGAATATTTCCTGCACACCAGTTATCATCGTCTCGTTCTTGGATTGTATCTGTTTTGGTCATTAACTCTAATAGGTGGTTCATACTTAAATCGGAATCATCCCTTTCTAGTTGAGCCTCTGTTTTAGTGGTTAATTCAAGCATAGAAACTGATGAATCATCATCGCTTTCTTGCCTTACTTTAGTTTTAGTTACTGTCTGTGTAAGAGTATATTTAGAGATTATTGGGATTTCTTTACTGTCCTCTTCAACTACCCAAAGATCTTGCTCATACGAGTACCAACCGGGAATGTTTTCCCCCTCTGTTCTCTCGGTAGCGAATCGAGCCAAAAACGGTAAAGCCAAATTATTACTTTTCATTTTATGCTCCATAGAGATTTAACGAGCCAAAATATTTAAAGAATTCAAAAGTTGAGTGTCGAGTGTTTCAGTTGCAGGAATAGGTAATCCGTTCTCAATACGGTAATTTTTCACAGACTGCCTCGTAGATGGTCCCATTATGCCGTCAATATTCCCATTGTAAAATCCCTTGTCCAGCAATGCGAACTGAACACGCATGATTAAGCGCTTACGCTTCTCTGTAGCAGAAGTAAGCCCATTACTTGCACGGTTAGCTTCTGTAGTTCCAACTGAATTCGTAGTAGTAGAGTTAATATTGTCGTTAGAACGAAGCGAACGCACAGAGGAAGAGGACGATGAGGAACTTGTTCCTGAACTTGAAGACCCAGATGAACTTGGTGAGCTGTATGTTTTTGGATAATAGGGAGTGCTGCCACCATAGTACCCGCCACCTGATGATGAACGGTGAGAACTATGGCTCCGATGGGAGCTATGACTGCGATGCCCTGCAATGTAGAATGGAACTTCGGTGTTAAGTGGGGCTATCACTAAATCATGTTCATTAAGAGTCATACCAGGCAAATCACTTGCTCCGGTAGATGAATCACTTGCCCATACAGAATTATTGAGTGCCAAAAACCCCGGAAGTAGAGCAGCAAAATTAAATTTTTTCATAAAATTGGTCTCGGTGGTTGATGAAAACGGCCCGTTGAAGAACTGAAATAACCAGCACAGGAAGACTTCTGAGTGCATTCATCACATTCTTTAGGATAGTAATTTTTCCAATCAGAGATCGACTGAGCAGCAAGCTCCCAGGCTCTTTCAGGAAGATGACACAAAGGATAATTAAAAATTGTTAGAGGTATACCTGACCTGTGTGCAGCGTCTATAGCGGAGGTTATTTTCTCACTATAGCTGCTGTGTTCAATGAAGATTGTTGACCAGTTTTTTCGCGCCCAACCGATAGATTCCAACCCCATAAGGGAAATCTGATTGATGTTGGAGAAAACACGGCCAACGAACTCTACGATGTCATCCAATTCCGTATAGTTAGCCAGTGTCGGAATAACTCTAAGTTCGATATTAATCCCTGAGTTCCCTGCATTGATTAACCCCTTAACCGTTTCATTAAATGCGCCATCACTTCCTACCAAATGATCATGCACAAGTGGTCTTGATGAGTAGAGCGGTATACCAAAGGTGATTTTTATCTTTTTACTTCGCTTTGCCATTTCATGAGTAAAGTTGGTATCAGCAAATTTGCGTCCATTTGTTAAAACATGCAAAGCAGTATCTGGTGAATTCTCGATGATAAAATCAATGAAGTTAAGGATATCATCTCCATACAGCAAAGGTTCACCACCGCTGACCCCAACTACTCCATTCAACCCAAATGAAGCGATAGCAAGAGCTGATTGGGTAAGTAGCCAGTCATCATTTGATTTCTTTGGTGGCTGCGAACAAAAGAGACACAAGTTATTGCAGCGTTCCGTTACTAAGACAGTATTATGATTGGCTCTGCGGGACAGAATAACGCGGATCATATTGCCATTGTTAATTACCCCAATATCTCCATCTTCAATTGACTCAAATAATTCAGTGCTAATAACAGAGTAATCAAAGCATGGTAGAATGGCATCATTATTGCTTTCAGCAACTACCAGCAAATTGGGCAAAAAGAATAAAGGGTTCACTGGTTTTTGTTTGCATAACCGATAGAACCCTGTGGGCACATTCTTTTTTGAAGCAAAATGAAAGATATCGTTCCTGATAACCTCAGACATATGCCCATCCTTTTAGCATCTCAGCCTTCGGACCACCTTCTGAGATGCAGTTCATCAGATACCTGAACATCCCCTTGTGATACTGACAAAACGTTGAACGACTCCTATCACCGACAGGCTCACCCTGTACACTTATGTTCTGGCATGGATCTGCACCGCAAAATGGTTGATATGCACATGTATCACAACCCGGCAGAGCACAATTGAACGATGAACTCAACACTGCGTTATAATAAGGACTCTTAGAAAATGATAGCGTTTTAACCTCACCCGCACTGAACTCCGTTTCAGGGTTCACCTTCTGCAACATACGGCTCTCATCGCTACCATATACTCGACCGTCATAATTGAAAAGAATACTGTTAAGCACGACCCCGCTTGGCGACTTTAAATCCGCATAACCACTAAAGCCGGGATTGAAGATCCTTTTCAGATGAATGGAGGCCGAATGTTCCACAACCCGTATCCCTTCATTATTCATCTTGAGAATTTCATCTATCAACGAGGCATAGAAACTGAAGTATTCCTCCATAGAAAATGTGAACGATGCTTTTTGTGCAAACCCATAGGGACTGACAGGTCGGATAAACATGTCCTTGATGCCAAGAGACAAGTGAGCCTTGACAATCGATTCAGGATGCCTAATGAGATCTTTAGTAACTGTAGTAACCGTTGCAACGCGACCAGCGCCTAAAGACCGTTTGATAGCCTCTACCCCTGACACTGTTCTACTGTACGCAAGCCCATGACCAAGAATTCGATTACTGTTGTGAACAACTTCCTCACCATCAAGCGAAACAGAGAACGTTATGTTCCTATCTCTCGACCATTCAAGCATATCCTCATTCAAGACAGACAGGCTTGATGCTACCACCATCTCAAAATCGGTGCTTCCCAGCGTTTCAGCACATTGCTCATAGATAGACTGAATTAAATCGAACCGCAAGAGTGGCTCTCCACCCTGTATCTCTATCTTGTAAGGTGGAGTTGATAGTTTTTTGATAGTAGAAATGATATCAGGGATGAGAGCGGGATCTAAATCATAACCAGAGGCGTTCACTGAAGCTCGACTGACCTGACAATACTTGCAGGTATGGTCGCAACGTAATGTGGGCACAATCATGAAAATTGGCCTGATAGCCAGTTCATTCATCAATCGTTTTGCAAAAGCAGAACTTAAAGCATAGGGAGCAATAGCTGATGAGCTTTCGTTGGTTATGAACAGCTTGCTTTCAAGTGCGTTTGATTGTTCCGCACTGATTTGCTCATCAGAAAGATCAAGCAGCTCTTGCTCATCAATGAAGTGATGAAAACCAGCGAGGTTGCTTATAAACACCTGTCCATTAGGCAATCTATCAAAATTGAATGGCATCAATTCCATCACGAAAGCCTTTCATCGACACTGCGAAGCACTTTATGGACTATAGAATCTCTCAACGCCCCTGTTTTATGCTGTAGTTTTTCTCGCAAAGTGTAATCATTCAGCAGCCTCTCGAATTCATAGAGGTATTCGGGGCTATCGTTTTCAAAAGAGATTGTCCAGGAGGATATATCTTCACAAAGCTTCCACTGAGTAAGCGAAGTCATCCAGTACAGGCTATTGCGTATAACCCATTCAGAATAAACATCTTTTTTTAAAACCATTTCGCACATTGCCATTGCCCCACAAAACTAATAATCACAATCAGCAACCGCTTTAAAGCGGATTTTTCCTATAGAAATGAGGATACACTATTTGAATTAAATGTTACAGGATGTTAGCAATAGAGTACCTTTTATGGTAGTGAGGTAAGTGGAGTGAACACGAGCATAGAAAAGATGTATTCGTATCTATTAAATTAAAAACCAAATTATAAAGCTTTGAACTCCAAAATGACATTTATGAATACGGCTTTAATAATCAGTTTCTGTATAACTGCATAAGATCGTTTGATTGCAGATTTCAACTATAAAATTCATTAAGTTAATTTTAACATTCGCACTCGATATTTTTAACAGTGTAAGAAACCATCGGTTTATGAAAAAAGTAATGTAAAAACTTTAAGTTACGCTCTATCGAACTAGAAAAAATGCTAAATCGCTCCAGCTATCAAAAAATGAAAATACCTTTTAACGCAGTTAAGATTTATCTTAAAACTGGTAATGTATGTTGGTGTCTTGCATTGACACATTTAAACCTCTGGAGAAGTTAATAATGGCAAAAGCACCACTTGGAACGACTGGCACCACAGGCGGTACATGCCCTGAAAGTGGAATCTGGACTGTTGTAGGAACTCCTTCAACAACTGCCCCGATTGCCAAGAACAATCGGTTTCCACCCTATGCAGGCAAATCGGTTACCTGGAAGCTAACACAATATGCTTAACATTGAGAGACCGCATCGCGGTCTCTCATCATAACTTGATTAGGTTGTTTTCATATGGTTTATATTGTTGCTGATAAGTTCTACTCAACAAAAGAAGAGATTAAAATCGAAGCCCAGCGGATACTCAATAAAAGTGTTTTGGGAAGTAAAATAGAGGGCGATGATTATCTTTTTTTGTTAAGCTTATTTCAAAATCATAGCGAATGGGAAAATAAAAGCAAAGGTGGATTTTCCGAAATTATTACTGGCAAAGCATCGCATGGTACTACTTGTTTTTATTTGAAAAAGGAAAGGAATTTAGAGGATATATCCTTTATACATGCAATAAAATGTTTAAAGCCTAAAAAAGGATAGTAATAAATGTGAGCTTTACTAACTAATTCCATACACTCCCTAAGCGTATGGAATGCTCTCAAACCAAGAATAGAAATTAACTATAACCAGCCATACTTTAATCTATCATACAAGCAAGCCAATTTTTTAAAATATGTTGCATAACTTGAATTATCAGGGTTTATTTTTTCAATATTACCTAAAAGAAACTCATAGGTAACATCGTGATCAAGTTTATCCCAGAGGAATGGAAGATAGATTGCAGCAGATTCAGGGGTACAATGTTCAATTATATATTTAGCATCCTTACCTTTGAACTTTCTAACATATGATCTAAAATAATTAGAGCATTGATAATTTTTGTCAAATCTTAAAACCCATTTATCAAGTTTTAATGATGAACTTTTGTATTCATCTAAATTTGTAATGCCTATTTCTCTTAAATATTTAAAGATGGGGATATTTGGCGAGTGTTTGCCTGCATTAGGGATAACGTTTTCAATGATACTACTGGCGTTATAATGTTTATTATCCCTCAACAAATCTTCGAATAAATCCAAATTTTTTATTTGCGTGTACCCGATCATCCCTACTTCGTCTTCCTTTTTCTTTGCGGCTGCCACTCCCACACCAACAACAAATTCAACATCTTCATGTTTTTCGACCTCATCAATATCTACTACATAGATCTTTTTCTCAGGTTCATTAGATTGAACTAAATTATAAAGCTCTTCCTTACAATATCTTAGTATTCTTGCAGGTATTTTCCTTTTATTTTCGTCTATAGCTTCATAAATTGGTAAAAAATCATCAGTTCGGATTAACGTAATAGGAATCTGCACACCATCAATCGCAGTATAAGTATCAGAGACAGTTGGTTCGTCGATACCTTCTTCGCGCTGAACAAATATCAAATTATTTCGAAGTTGATGTAGGTTCTCGCTGCCAATACATACAGAAATTGCACTAAGTAAATCGCTAATATTTTTATCAGAAAGAGAATATCCAAGGAATACTACAGGGTGCTCGACAAAAATCGTTATCAGTTTTGCTGCAAGATAAGGGTTTTTTAAATTAAAATCCGCATAATCATAGTCAGTTAAAACCAATGATTTGGGTTTATGTGCGCTACCATGTATTTTATATATTTCGGCAATAGATTGAGGGTTAGAAAAAAGCAATTCATTCTGACCTGTATAGACTTTATAGTCAGGGAAAAGTTGCTCTAAAAAACAATCCCAGTTTGTTGTTATTAACCCATCAACATTAAGGTTAGATAGTAAATTTATTTCCTGTAAATATTGGCTTTCATTAAAAGGCTTTTGAATTGCTTTAGTCAAAATATCACATATCTCAAATCGCATAGCAGAGGTTTTATCGGTAACCTTCTTACTAAACTTATCACGGCTTGATGAATATAGATCGTCTGTCCACCATTCATTATTGAAATCTTCGGCTATAAGCCGAGCTGCTGTAGGGTAAGTACCATCACCACTTGAAAGATAATATTCAAAAGGCTTTTTTACAGTGCAAAAAACTGATAGCAATGCGGCCCAGTCAGGCAGCCCAATGTATCTCCTTGAAAATCCAGAACCTACAAAAAGGAAGGGGCCTGCACTGCGTTGTCTAAAGATATTAACTAAAATTTCTTTTAACTCATTGTTAGTCATTGTAGCGCTCCACACATAAACTCTATGGTATAACAACCCATAACCCACTGTTTTATAAGAACTAAAGCAACAAAACAAAAATAAGTCTTTACTTTCCACCCTAAATTTATAAGATAAATCTGTATAAAAATCATCATAAAATTTATGTCTTATGTCTAACCTCTGAAGTTACCTTATCTATGAAGTTACCTAAATGCAGGAAGCTATATGAGCCAAAATAAAAGCGCCAAGACTAATGAACTAAAAAAAAATAAATTTGAGAACTTAAAAAAATTAGACTCCCTTTTCATTCTTTTTATAATTGTTGGTGCATGGATTTTCGGTCAAATAATTTTAAAAGACCCTCGTTTAATATTATTTTTTGAAAAAATTGGAAACATACCCGATTTTTTAAGCCTTTTCCCAATTTTTTCTAGCAGCTTGCTTATAGCCACTTGGTTTCTTTACAGAGGTAAATCCGTCAAATCACTAAATGATATAATTCTGTTTTTTTCTGTGAGTTATGCATTATATCTTTTCCTGTTCGACAATCAAGAATATGAAAAACTAAATAATATAAAAGAAGTAGTTAGTAACTCGTCCCTTTTCTTAGCAAAAATAGCAATACTTAATTGCTCCGTTGCAAAAACAATAATTACGCTATTCGAATTCATCATTGAATGGGCTAAAGAGAATTCAGAAAAAAAGATTACTTTTCAAGAAAAACAAAATGCTGAGGACAACAAAGCATCATCCTCTTGCGATACAGATGGTAAAGTGGAAAATTTTGAATTTAATTACAAGTATGAAAAATCACAAGGAAACAAAATTGAGCATGAAGAAATTTCCATAATGAAATTTGAAAGCAATCTGCAAAAAGATAGCAACTCAAGTGTTAAAAAACCAAGCAAAGATAATCAGAACTCAACCAACGAAATAAAAACAAACCCTATCAAAGATAAATTAATAATTTCTTTAATTATATTGTCTTTGATAATTTTAGCTTTCCCATTTTTACATGGCATATTTATTCACTTTCATCGCTAGACATTATATCGCCATAAAGTATTGCTATGGCCATAGCAAAGGATAATAAATCTATAGCCACAAGGCTTTCCTTAATCTCTGGGTGAAAGAAAAGAACATAGACATTAAGCATACTAACTAAAATTATAAATATAAATGCTCTAATAAATAATCTCATAACCTTCTCCTAATAATGATCGTTTTAATATTGATAACAGTTTAATGTAAGATGTCAATATTTACAGTAAATAAATTAAAGCAAGGGCTAACTCATCGAAGCTACGCTTCTTTGAGTTCCCTTGTTTTTCGCCCTACGGTTGAAAAAGAAGATCCGGGTCAAATTCAAAATATTGACATATCACATTTTTGAAATATAAATGTACAAAGTGCTGCAACGGAATTGCTCACAATAAAAGTAATACAAAACCTAATATACGAAAAGGAGCTTCTATGAAAGAAACTATAGGATTACCATTCTGTAAGAAAAACAACAAAGTCCCAGCTAAATCATTGCGTACTCATTGTGTCAGCGCCCGATTCAACCATGAAGAACTACAGCTTCTCAACACGAAACGCGGTGATAAAAGCAAGGGAGAGTGGCTTCGCTTAGCGTCCCTGGATAAGCTTCCTTTGTCCGTTCCTGCCATCAACATAGAAGCCTGGAAATCTCTGAGCGAAATTTCACAGAAGCTGAACAAGCTTGTCGCTCATCTGGATAACAAAAGCCAGGGTAGCTCTCTGACGCAAACAGAACTATTCGCAGTTAAGCGCCAGATCTCTGAGCTTCGCATAAATCTTGTCGGTGCAGATCTATGGGGAGAAAGAAATGAATGAAAGGGATGCAAAAAATCAAAAGAGGAAAAACCTTTAATGGCCTTATTTCTTATTTATTAAAACCTGCTTCACACCACAAGTCAGATCCGTATGTAGTCGGTGGCAATGTCATAGAAAGCTTCGCAGAAGCACTAAGTGCAGAGTTCAACGCTACGAAGCTCCTACGCTCCGATGTAAGTAAACCTGTATGGCATAACTCTTTACGTCTTCCTGTTGGTGAGAGTTTACCAATGCAGAAATGGAAACAGATAGCTGATGACTATATGAAGCGTATGGGCTTCTCTGAAACGCATCTACGTGCATACGTGCTTCATGATGATAAAGATGGCCAACATATCCATATAGTAGCAAGCCGCATTGATGCTACATCGGGGAAGCTCTACTTAGGTAAAAATGAGAACCTTATCAGCACCCGTATCATCCAGGATCTTGAAAAAGACTATCAGTTAACAAGAACCAAAGGAACTGATGCCCTGAAACCTTCAACCTCACCTGCCAAACGTAAAAAATCACGTAGTGAAGCAATTATGGAGAAAAGGACTGGTGAGCTATGCCCGAAAACCATCATCCAAAACGCTCTGGAAGTATTCCTTGCCGATAAACCGTCAACCACTGAGTTTGTGCATCAGCTTGCCGCACAAAACATCAGAGCAATCCCGAACATCACTTCTACCGGACGCATGAACGGCTTCTCATTCGAATACAACGGAATTGCTTTCAAAGCATCTCAATTGGGAAAAGGGTATTCCTGGTCTGCCTTGCAAAGCAGAATCGACTACCAACAGGAACGTGATAATGCTTTCCTGTTTAAACTGAAATCATCTGTCAGAGAAACATCTGTTAGTGCAACTCATGATATGGCCATAACTACAGATGCTCCTGAAACCACGACAGAATACTTTAACCGCCCCATAGAAGCACTTATCCTCGATAAACGAGCTGCTGGTCAGGACGAATACTCTATCTCTTCTGTCGAAGCGCTTCTCCCAGAAGCTGTTGCAACTAACAAAGAAGCGATAGCAACCGAAGCGTTAAATGTAGCGCCCAAGCGAAGCGATGCAGTGTCAGCGTTCAGGTGGTTGGAATACATCCCCTACCTCGATTTAATTTATCGTATGTTGAAAAACCTCAAAATACCAACCCTTAAACGCCCTCGAAAACACAAAACCATCACTGGCGTGAGAATGATAGAGATAACATCATCACCCCCCAAAACTGCCATTGAAACACCACATAAATCGCACAGAGCTTCGCTTTCAATGTAGGGCTAGCAAGCCTTTTTTGATAGGTACAGACCAATAAGTTGATCGCTTATACCGATCGATAATCTAGCGTTGATAGCCAATATCTATCATTAATCTTTAATCGATCGGTACAAGTGATTTGCCTTTCCTGTAAACCCAGTCAAAATGTGATTTCACATCAAAGAATATAACAGACTGATTTAACTAGCCTATTTACGTATTCAACTAACATGCAGGTTTTGAAATGGCAGATACCATCTCATCTGTAGTCCCTGATTTCTTCATACATCGAATATGAATTTAATATCTAACACAAAGGAACTTGTATGAGCATCTCCACCACGAAACGCCGCAATGAAGAAGTCAACGTTGGTCTTTCTGATCGTCGGAAAGCAGAGATTACAGCCCCAAAGTTTGATCTGTTTGGTGAAACTTTCGAGTTTGCGGAAATTTTCTCTGCGACTGTCATCAGTTCCAACCCAACAAATGCTCAGATCTTGGTAAAAACAAATGATGGCGATGAAAAGCAGATTTCAGCCTATGGTATCGCGGTCAGGAACTCACACAGGATTCGTCTATACGAGCTTCGAAAGTATAGCAACGATAACTCCTGTGTCGTATATGCCGATGCGCTCATTATTAATTCAAACACGGGTGAATATAAAGTAAACTTAAACAGGAAAACCGTCATTATTCCAGCTTTTCTGACAATGCTATTTCATAATGCTTCGACAGCATCTTTCTTCAGAGTAATGCCAGTTCCGAAGTGGTTTTATATTCTCTTCACTTTGCTTTGTTTGGCTTCTTTCATTGCATTTTGCTCATTGCTTGTGGGATTCAAAGATGGATATGTGTGGGATGAGCACAAGTATATGTGGCTCACATATTTCCTATCAAGGATCGGAAGCTTCGTTTGTATCAAATGGATTAAAAGAAGAAGCGCTAGATTTGATCATGAAATCAGAAATCTTATCGATTTAGTAAAAAAATAAAAATAATAAGCAACAAAGAGTTAGCCCGTAGATTCGTACTACGGGCTTTTAAAATAATCACAACCCATATTTTCTTTTCTTCTCTTTGATGGATAACGATCTTTTTAGGGTCGAAGCCTCATATTTCCTTTTCTCATTAGCATAGACTTTCTCTGTTCGGCTACCATTACTGACTATAAAGTTAATCAATGAAGAACATACATTTTTCATACGCTCTTTGTTGATCAAATCATCATCCAGTTTATTTATATGACTATAATAAGAAAGTAGCAGAAAGGTTAAAACAACCTCCCTGTTGGAGAAGGTCATTTTTTCGATACCACTTTGGTATTTGATATAAAATCCTACACAAAAAAGATATGATTGTTCTATAATTCGTTGCTCTGAGAAACCTGATTCAGCGAGTTTATCAACGAATCGATCAAGCAGAAGTAAATACCTTTCCATTAAGTTAATATTTGTGTTATCCATAATATGCATCCTTGCAATAGTGAAATTTTGTCGCCCTGACAAGAAAATAAATAACATAATATTTTACCATGTCAATAGCTAAAACCTATCAATTCTATTAAAGGTATTTTGCAGGTAATGGATTATTAAGTTCTTCAATCGTTATTTGTTTAAGGTGAGCATTATAAAGCCATACTTTGAACTGCTCTAAATAGCGTTCATTTAATGCTTTCAAAGCTTCATTTTCTGCTTCAAGTCTTCTAATTCGTTGAGAAGCCACTTTTAAATTAGCAGGTTTTACAGTGTGTATTGCACCAGATTTGATAGTGGCTTTTTTTACACTGAAGCTTTCTGCAATCCTTACATGACTACTTAAGGATTGTCTTGATGGTCTTTTCCCAATAATCCTTACTAACCTGTCGCACAAAGCATCCCAAGTTAGTTTTTCATCTATAGACCATGTGTTAATAACATCTACAATCTTCTTCTCATAATAACCATTTATATGCTTAGCCATTTATTCTCCTTTTTTTATTCTCTTATGGAATTCATACCATCTATCAGCATTTATGTTCCCATCATTTTTATCATACAGTGTTCTTTTTAAAATTTTATCGTGAATGTTTGAAATCGTTTCGTTATCTAAACCAGAATTCTCAATCGGATAATGTTCACACGGCTTAAACGCATATGAGTGCTTGCAGTAGCCATGTTTTGATACAAGTACTGCGCCACTACTAAGTGATTCAAACTCATTAAGATCAACTACTGGAGCCTCCTTTATTCTGTGCTCGTTAACACACACTGATAACTTTTGTTCTCTAATTGCTTTAGACATTTGAAGATGCGATCTGTGGTCATAAGAAACATTTTGAGAAATAAGCTTACGTCCAGACCAGCGAGCAATACTAAATTCATCCATACCATTTATTTGAGCAAATGTGTTGAGAAGATGCCTCAGTTGATGTGTTCTCAGCAAATATGGGCTACCATCTTCATTTATATAACCATGTCTTTTAAAGATATTAAAATGTCCTTTTATATAATCAGAATCAACAATGTCAGTTTTAAAAAAACTCATTGTAGGTCTGAATAACTTATCTAACATTTTCTTTTTGTTTTGATTTAACTGTCCTTCAGTTAACAAGCAAAGCGCATTAGAATATTCAATTTTCTTCTCTCTATCATACCAAGGGAAATCTTGAGGTATATTCTCTTTAAGGGTTCCCATCGTTGAATTAGAGTGATTTTTCTGAATTTCAGCAGCCAATAACCTCGCTTGACTTGATAATTCTTTTAATCTGGTAATTGCCTTTTTAGCTACAGGTATCATTAGAGTTGGAATCCATTTTATATTACCTTCATACCCTTTTGCTGAAAAAAATCTCAAACCGTATCTTTGAATGCCCTTTCCATCACATTCTGTAATTTCACAATCCGCTGGCAAAGCTAAAATTTCTGATATCCTACTCGGTGCGCACATAAGTAAAGCAAGCACAGATGTAGTAAATATGTCTCTTAAAGATAATTGTTCATCCCTCTTTGAAAAAATCTCAGCAATCGCAATAACTGATTTGATATCAGGCAATCTAGAATGGCCTTCCAGTGTAGAATCATAACCAGTCCAAGACTGAGTAATCCTATACCTAATTGGGTTTACCCAAAATAAATAAGATAAATTAGTCATGTTATTATCACTTAGAAATGAACTCAATTTCTCAAGTTCTTTTCCAATAGAAAATGCGTGTGCTTTAGAATACTTTTCAGAGGCTATTCTTATGCATTCATCAAAAACTGAATTGTTGCAATAGCTTACATTAGCTTCCATATTGATTTTCAGTAAAACGAATTCTACAATCTTCAACATTGATAATGTTGAGTGTTTCGTCTTAGATTTATTGAATGAATGCACATGCAACATATATGCTTTAGCAAAATTAATAAAGCTATCATCTAAGCATTCTTTGCTGTTTAGGTTGTTTTTTGAGTTAAACTTAGTAAACCTATATAAACCTTTCCATTTATTGCTTTCCCAAGAAGTTGTTAAATTATTATTAGAAATAGTACTCTTACAAAACTCGATGAACTTAATAACATTATCGTCAGGGTTGTTTTTATTGCTTGGTTCAAAAATAAATATATTGTTCATAATGCTCTCCAGGGATTGAATTTTTTACACGTTAAACATTTCAAATCCTCTTTCGTATCTTCTAATAAGAAAAATGCATCTGAAACATACTTGATAAAAAAGTTCTTGTTTTCTTCAATCTCTATGCCCATAAGTATATTAGATAAGGGGTTAAAAAACGCACTTAGTCTCTTATCGATGTCATAAACGTTGTCAGGATTATTTTTTATATATATCATAGAAGAGTTTACTGATTTATGATCTAACGCTTTAGCAATCACCTCAATTGAGGCTCCTTCGTTAGCCAGTCGACTTCCTAACGTATATCTGAATCTTCTAGCATTAAGTTCTATATAGCTGTTAGTCCTTTCTGACCTAACATCGAATTTTGACGGAAAGTGTTTTAATAGTTTTGACATAACTGAATTTTTCATATGGAAAAAATCTGTTGTTAAATCAGATAAAAAATCCTCAATCCTTTTTGTTTCCGTAATCTTATCTACATTCATGAAGATTGGTAATTCGCCTCTATAGTTACTAATCCCAACACTGAATTTATCTTCAACAAACGCCTGATTTTTATTAATTAGCATTGATAAGCTGTCATATAAGAACGGTTCTATCATTACCATGTTAAATTCTTTTCTGAAACATTTTCTTTGTTTTACTTTTGGTACATTCAAAAAGCACCCTCTCTCATTTTTAATGAGATCTTTAGCTTTTAGAGATATTAATTGTAATGGCCTTCTTCCTGTTATTGCCAGCAAAAGGATATAACAATACAAAAAGCATTGAATTTTCTTCTCATGATAAAATTTTCCAACGGCGTTAATAATGTTATTGAATTCCGTTTCAGTTAAAGGTCCTTTATTTGGATCTCGTCTTTTAACTGCATCTCCTGTTTGGTTTGGAATGATTTTTATTTTCTCCAGCATTCTAATGGCAGTCGCTTCTATCCCAGGGTAATTGAGATTTTTCCATTTAGTGATGAAAGCCTTAATTAAGTTTAGTTTGTAGTTTCTTTCTGAACCTAAATATACATTCAATTGATATATTGCTTTGTCATCAATAGTATCGATTGTCATTGCACCAAACCACTTATAAAATAGATTGTTAATATTTTGTATATAAAAAGAACTATATTCAGACGCATAGTAAGCTAATGTTTTTAAGTAGCTAAGTTTCATTTTTGTAGGCATTCTATCTACAACTTTATGAGGGTATACGCAGTTTTCTTTATCAAGTTGCCATTTCTTATCTGACAGTTTGAAACTATATCTATTCATCTTAGCAAAAAAAATTTGCTCACTTTCAATACATTTTATTTCCACATTAAACCCCACTAATTATTTTACTGACTGATTTATAGACCTTTAGGACGACATCCTTCTCTTGTTGGGATATATATTTAAAATTGTATCTATTACACATGATTGACTCCTTTGACCAACCCATTAGATAATTCCTTAAATCTTTCCTTCTACTATATTCTAATTCAGCGCCTTCTATTCCTTTAGAATACATATAATTCCAAGAGTGCCTTAACCTATGACCTGAAAGATTATATAGCTTTGGACTTGCTCGTTTCAGTGTTGATATCACCTTCTCATAAGCTGAAATGCTTAAGGGTTCTCCTGCGTTTTTTCCGGTGCAATGAGCCACGAATAAGAAATTATGCTTTTTCCTTTTTGTCATTTTTTCCCTGCTATTGCTTATGTAATCAAAAATTTCACTGGCTAACTCATCAGATAACGGAATAACCCTTTCTCCAGTCTTTACTAATGGCTGATAAGCTCTTCCATCTTCTTTTGAATCATGTCTTCTGACTACACTTAAAGTGTTGTCTCTGAGATCAAAATCATCTATTTTAAGATTGAGCAACTCTCCAGCCCTTAAACCTAAATTTAAGAGCAAGGTAAATATTAGTCTGTTCCTGACCTGTACTTCCTTATGAAAAGGGTTTTCAATCCCGCCAATTTCCAATAGACGGAAAAGCACATTGATCTCTTCTTCATTTAACGATTTTTCAGATATTTCATTCATATTCAATGAACTGTTTCTTGGAATATGTGCTCTGATACTTTCAATAAATACTTCTACTTCATACTTTGCATGAATCCCCTTTGACGAATGAACTAATCCACATAACCACTTAAGGTAGCGTGAAAAAACGTGTACTCTATAACTAAAGGTTCTCTTCGCAATAAACCTATTACTTGCTGATTTTATATTTATAATTTTTTGTCTATCGAATCTTTGTTTCGCATATCTTACCAGATCATCTATTTCTGCAACGCTGAGATACTTTTTAAGCTCAATTCTCTCAACTATATTAATTTTCCTACTATCTAAGAAATTACTAAAAATTAGTAAGTTAGTTGCAACTATTTCCATAGTTGAGGCGGTTGCGCCTCTATTTCTTATGTCTGTAGTAAGAAATAGATTTTGATAGTAAGCTGGTAGATTACTATTTTTATCAAGGATCAGGCATCCTCGCTCCCCATTACTCATGATGAATTTCTTTACTTTATATCCCATTTTGACCTCATTCTTTACAAATTAATATCACTCTCACTTATTAAATATATTCCAATTCAAAATAATTCAAATTTTTTACAATGCCTTTAGTTTATTTGGTATATATATTAATGGCTTGAAAAAATTTATTTGACGTCAAATAAACAGGTACGGCTAGTTAAATGTATCCATACCCGATATTAAGAAAACCATCTTCAAGCCTTATAGCAAAAGCTCTGCTAGAAAAAAGGTAAAGAATTACGTCAAATATATTCTTTTTTTCAGATGCAAACTTTACAAAGCCTCGTTGTTTCAAACCCAATACGTAAACTCACAACATCTGTAAATTTCTTTTTCTTAATGCATTATTAAAAGTTAAAAATCGATGAAGCAGCATTTTTGTTAAGCGACATGCTTTCTTGAATTTTCGATAATTAATTGAATCCATTCATCGATTTCGCTTTCGACAAAAGCGGTAGCACGAACACCGATCTTTACTGGCTGTGGAAACCTATTTTGGCTGATAAGACGATAGATCCACGCTTTACCAAATCCAGTTTTCTTCATGACTTCTGGTAAACGGATGAGACGAGCTTGATTTTCCATATGTATGTCCTCTGTTGTTTCTACAGGGATACAGTACAAATGAATTTCGAATGGATGAAGCGAGATTACGAACACCAGAGCCATCCTTGGTTCGAAACTATGAGTCTCTGGAGATTCATATCACTCAGAATCTGAGAGTTTCATAACATCCGAAACCCTCACATCAATAGGCTACAGGTAGAAAACAGTTCTTTCATTCACCTAAATTTTCACAAGATCGAAAACCTTTACTCACTAGATTTGAGCTTAGAGAAGATAACTATCTGTTCAATTGCGTATTAAGACAGCCTCTAATTATGTTTTTTCTTCAATAAGGAGTTAGATTGAAAAATCTATTTTTATAATAAAAACCTTCTAAATTCTATTGCATAATAGTTTTGACATGTTATTTTATTATAACAATAATTATTAAGGACCCAAAAATGATTGATATAAAAGGGAACATAGACCACGTTAGAGTGTATTATTATAGTAATGAACATCTTTTCAGAAGTGAATTAATCAAACTTGGTAGTTATGAATTCTATGATAAATACCTATGTAATCTAACGCCAAGAGAATATCTTGATTTCTTACAACTTCTATTTGATGATATAATTGAACGAACAACGATAATACCAGATGAAATAACCTCTTTAATTAGTTATATGCTCGGCAAAGAAATATTAACAAAACAGGAAGATAATTCATTTGCTATATCTGAAAATATATTCACAGAGAACTATCAAGATCTGACAAAAAAATCCATTACATTAAATAACATACACACTGCTAAAAGAGAAAAAAATATAATCGAATCCAAAATTCATAACAAAAAAGCTCTAAACAAAACTAAAAAGAGGCTATAGAATAGCCTCTTTACTGTCAGATTTTTCCTGATATTACATCAATTATGTGCTGTATGTGGTGTCTAATCTGGTATTCTTTATTTTTCCCCAAACCGGGAAACGTTCTGCTTTTATAATGCTCGTTATATTTTTCTAATGCTTTATTAGAGCCGTACTCTGTGGCCCTTGTTCTAACTTCCTTTTCAATTTTATCTGTCATTTGTAAGAATTTTGACGCTACGTCGCCAATGTCTCTATCAGTGTCATTCGAAACAAAATGTTCTATCCATATATCACCGCTTGCAGGATGTTTATAAATTAAATGAGATGCAACGGCACCAGCCTTGCCACCACCAATCTCAAGTTTTTTCCCGACTATAGTGAAATCACCGATACCTAATACTGTTTTACCAATTTTTTTATGTTTATCCGTGAAAACTTCTTGACCAGAGTAATCTGCATTCTTATCTAATTTGACGAAGTTATCTTTCACTTCAATAAGTTTATTTTTAGGGATTTCATTAAATTGAAAATCGGTAACATTACCATCAATAGTGATATGAAATTCAATAAATTTTAATTTTGTTAACTTGGAAAATTCCACATCGCTAATACTTGGCTTGTTGTATATTAAAGCAACATTTGAACCTTCAAATGCTTTTAAGAAACCATTAAGGGTTTCAATTGCTACACTTGAGTCAACTATAAGGGTGGGGATAAGCGTTTTACATTTATCTAAATTATTTTTAATCGTTGCTACAAATTTTCTTCGAGCCTCTATATCTTTACTAAACTCATGTTGTTTTGGATTGATGACTAACATGACCCTCTTGTTTTTCTCTGAAAGTATCTCTAAACAACGTATAAGTTTATCGGTTTTGGTTAGCACAGGTTCAATTATCGGTATAAACAACTCAGCATTAGTACAACTTGCTGCCAATTCTCTTAGCGCTAACAGCTCAGAACCACGACCATATAGATATGGACTATACATATGACTCCCTCCAGAGAGAACAATGATCACATAAAGTTAAGCATCTCTACACTATCCCCAAAACCGTGAGGATCTTTTTACGTTGAACACTTGATAAAGCAGATGACATTCCCAACACACGAAGGCAACTAGGAAGGCAATTAACAAAGCTTACAATATCATCACTTGTCGTTCTGCCTCTCATTGCATTAATGTAAATATTGTGAGCTAAATCCTGAGGAATTTTTTTAAATATATCCTCGCAGAATGCATAAATAAGCCCGTTGGGTAAATTGATCTTCTCGCCAATGAATTTTTCTATTGCTGGAAGGTATTCACTTCTTTTCAGCATACGAAAAATATATAATATATCAACATTAGCTAAGTTTGACTCAGCATTTTTAACTATCTTAAGGCTACCTCTATTATTTAATGCAATAACACCAACTTTATCTGGAACAATCTCAGCATATTTTTCAGATAAATTTGGATGAGTAACCACATAAACTTTATCGAATGCTTTTAAATAATCTGGGGTTTGAGTTTGCAATCTACGCGGGGTGTCATATTCCGTTTTAATTTCATACGCTGTAGATGTTCCGTTAAAAATTGCAATATCAACAATAGACTTTCCGACATGAAGCTCACTTAATAATGATGAGGTCCGGGGACTATGCCTCCCAAAAACTATTCGATTTGCTACTTCTGTTTTGTAAACATACTCATTTCTATAATTCCTGGATAACTCTTTATAACATTCACTAAAAAATGTATGTAATGGTTGCCCATCCTGCTTCATTTCATCAGAGAAAGACACAAAATCCAAGACATTAGACGGTTCTCTTCCCTTGGCTAAAGCCTCGAAAACTGGGCGGCTGAACACCCTTGAAAAAACTCTTATATTATCGATACTTAGCGCCATTGGATAATCCATCATAATATTCACTGTTATATAATAGCACAATCATACCGTGAAAAAAATTGTCATATCTCGCATAATCGTTACTGCATTTCAAATCATTAAAATAGTCTATTTCCAGTAAAATCTTTCTTAAAATATATTTATCAACCATTACAACATAATCAATCGGTGTCTGTAATTTTCATTACATCATAAACGCTCATCTCTTTAATATATCTGTTTTTATTTATAAAAAAGTAGAATTGGCGTAAAAAATCATTTTCTACTACTTTCATAGCTAAAGGTCGGTCTGCATCTCTGATATGATACCCTTGTCTAATTACCTTATCGTCATCTTCATCTCTATAAATCAATCGTGATATTCTATCATCTGACAGATGCACTTTTTTTCTTTCTGACCAAGCAAGTAAATCAAGCATTGGTATTATTCTATAGCTCATTAACTTTTTTATTGTCCCATAACCAAATCTTACTGCATCAAGCGGTGCAGGTTTTACACCCTTAACTTTTCGCCATTGTGGTAATGATATTCGCAGTGCCTCTGCTATCTCATCATCACTTCCAGCCGCAAGATCGATTTCTAACATAATTGTAGTAGGAAACTGTTCAGGGATTTTTTCGGATATGTATTCGTTCTCAATAGTGGAATCAATCTTATATTGTTCTGAATTAGCTCTTATGAATAAAGCCTTTTTCATACAAGCAAAACTGATATTAGCTATTCGATCTACCGTGGTTATAAAAAAGTATGGCGGTTGATAAAGTTTATTTTCAGCATCCATATAATTCAAGTCTTTCTCTTTGATGAGAAAAGGATTACCTTCTAATATCTGCATATAATTTTTCAATACTGTTTTATGCATTCCTTCTTCTATTACTGGTTTGAAGAAATATGTCCTCGCCCATATTTCATGGTAAAGCATATTAATTGAAATGTTTTCAAACTCTCGATATCTATCCAAATCAAACCATGTTTTCACTGCTTTGGTGTCTTCTGATGTCCAACTATTCATTTTTACCCAAGATTTCATTAATGCCACTCCGTTGTAAAAAGTTTTACTTCGTAATAGCACATAAATCGAAAATAAAAAAATAACGCCTCAATTTTTTATTGAGCACGCCATTTTATTAATTAAAATCAGTTAGTTATCAAAATCAAAAGGTGCAATTCTTCTCTCAGTTGTTTCATCAAGATAATCAGCCCACCACTGCAACATCAACCTACGCTCGTCCAAATGCTCAGCTTTATGAATGTATGCGGCACGAACGGAGTTCCGCTCCTGATGGCTCATTTGCCTCTCAACAGCATCTCTCGACCACTTTCCTGACTCGATCAAAGCACTACAAGCCATCGCTCTAAAACCATGCCCACATACCTCAACAGTTGTGTCATAACCCATCGACCTTAGTGCCTTGTTGACTGTGTTTTCGCTCATAGGTTTTCTGAAATCATGATCGCCAATGAATACAAGGTCGCATTCACCGCTGATTTCTCTGATTGCTTTTAGAAGTTCTAAGGACTGACGACTTAACGGCACGAGGTGTGGGGTCTTCATTTTTGAGCCTCGATGGGAATATTTGACTCCTGGCAATGGCTCGCGTTCTCCAGGGATAGTCCACATCGCATTTTCAAAGTCGATCTCCGACCATCTTGCGAATCGGAGTTCACTGGAACGGATAAAAATGAGCAATGTCAGCTTTACGGCTAACTTCGTGAGTTTCCTACCTTTGAAGTTATCAATTCGTTCTAAGAGTTCTGAAAATCGTTCGAATGGCAAAGCAGGCCTGTGGATTCTTTTGGCTACAGCAATAGCTCCTGCCATCTCCTGAGCAGGGTTGTAATCTATCAGCCCGTTCTGGACAGCATATCGCATTACTGCCGTCGTTCTTTGCTGTAGTCGGGAAGCAACTTCCAGTCGCCCGGAAGCTTCAACAGCCTTGATAGGGGCAAGAAGATCTCTGGTATTAAGCTCGGATATTTTTCTTTTACCAATAGTAGTAAAGAGACCATCTTCCATGCTTTTTAGAACTCTCTCGCTGTGGGAATCAGACCATTTCCTTTTACAAGCAGTATGCCAGTCCCTTGCGACAGCCTCGAATGTCAAGGCTTCGCTTTGCTCGATCTTATCTGCTTTTTTCTTCTCAGAAGGGTCGATGCCATCAGATACCAACTTTTTGGCTTCATCTCGCTTCCTGCGGGCTTCACCAAGAGAGACCATTGGATAAACACCCAATGCTAAAACTTTCTGTTTGCCCCCGAAACGGTATTGGAGTCGCCAGTATTTTGAACCATTGGGATTGATCAGCAGGTGCATACCCTGCCCATCTGTGAGTTTGAAGGGTTTGTCGGAGGGCTTGGTAGTCCTAACTTTGATATCGGTGAGTGCCATCAGTTGATACCTCCAGTGTTGGTACCAAAATCAATCGAACCGGGAATACCATCAGTTATACCATCATCAGTTGGTATATGTTCAAGGAATTGAGTAGACGTGTACAGACTAAGAAAAGCCAGAAACCTGCTTAACTTACTGTTTTTATGGACTAAAGTAGACGTTAGTAGACTTGAAAAAAGCTTTGTATGGTGCCGAAGGCCGGACTCGAACCGGCACGTATTTCTACGGTTGATTTTGAATCAACTGCGTCTACCGATTTCGCCACTTCGGCACTGAAGGGGATGCGGAAACGTTGTGGATTATACCTGTCGCGCGCCGCCATGCAAGCGACGACGCGCGAAACCCGCGCTAAGTGCCCAAAAAACCAGCGCCCTTCGTCACTCCAGCTCGGACACCGCCAGCCGAATCACCCTCGCCGCCTTCTGCTCCGGCAGCGCCAGCACCTTCGCCCACATCTCCTGCACCATATCGCAAGAGAGCTTCTCTTTGCCCGCCGCCTTCTCCGGCATCTGCAGCAGCTGGATGTCCTCACCGTACTTGTCGGAAAGCGCCTTCATAATCGGCCGCACATCCTCGACAGCCGCCTCGCGCTCGGCCGGGGTCACGGTGTGGCGGTTTTTGCTGTAGGCCGCACGCATCATGTCGGCATCGGCCTGCATGCGACGCGCCATCAGGTCTTTATCCAGCATGCGCATCGGATTGATGCCGCCCTTCACCATCGGGTAGAGGAAGCGGAAGCAGGCGTCGTCGCTCACCTTCTGGATGGCGGCGGTCTGCTCCATGTTGATGGTCATGTAGTTCACCACGTTGGCGTCCGGGGCGTTTTGCAGGCGCGACATCTGCAGATGCAGGATCTGCGGCTGGATGGTGTCGATAATCTGCTGCTCCGGCTCGCCCGCTTTTTGCAGGGCGGCCATCTGGTCGAGGATGCGCTGATGCAGAACAGGCTCCTGCTCCTTAATCACCTGCCAGGCGGGCATCGCGTTGAGGGCGTTATCCATCTGCCGTTCCGGGGCGCGCTGCCTGTCGAAAAACACCCAGAACGCCACGGCGGCAGCCGCAATGACGACAATCACAATACGGGTCCACGTTTTATTCATCTCGCATCCTTATCCTTGAATTATGCCGGTTTACACCGGCACGCCGCTGTGGAAGCGAAACTCGTGGTCCGGTGTCGAGATAAGTGTGGCTTCAATTTCGCCAAAAAGCTGTATGCGCGGTGAGATATCGTCGTCGCTCACCTGCTGGGCCAGCGTCAGGTAGTCCTGATAATGGCGCGCTTCCGAGCGCAGCAGCGAGAGATAGAACTTCTGCAGGTCGTCGTCGAGGAACGGGGCCAGCGCGGCGAAGCGTTCGCAGGAGCGGGCTTCGATGTAGGCGCCGCAGATGAGCTTGTCGATCAGCGTCAGCGGTTCGTGAGTGCGCACTTCTTTCAGCATCCCTTTGGCGTAGCGGCTGGCGGTGATTTTGACGTACGGAATGTCGCGGGCCAGCATCGCCTCGCGCACCTGCCAGAAGTGGTGCAGCTCCTCTTTAATCAGCAGCACCATGCTGTCGATGAGCGCCTGGCCCCACGGATCGTTGGTTTTGGGCATCACGCTTTTGCCAATCTGCCTGTGCAGGGCGATAAAGTCCGGCTCCGGGCCGTCGCGGAAGGTGAACTGTTCGTAGGGCTTGAGCCAGTCGAGCAGCGCGTCGGCACCGCTTTCGTCGGCGACGTATTTACGCACCAGCAGCAGCGCGGTCTGGGCGGCCTTGAGCTCGCACACCATGTGGTCGGTGAGCAGCTGCGGCAGGTTCGCCGGGTCGCGGGCTTTATCAATCCATGCTTGCGGGGTCGGGCACTGGAGGAAGTTGAGTACGGGGGCGAGTATCTGCGGGTAATCCATGGTTCTGCCTTGAAAAAGCGGTGGCGCGCGCCACCGCCTGAAACGCTTAGTGACGCACGCCGTCGTCGTCTTCGTCGACGTAATCTTCGTCGTCGCCTTCTTCGCCGTCTTCACCGTTCGGATCTTCGAAGTAGGTTCCCCAGCCGTCGTATTCCACTTCAAACTTCTCGGCCAGGTTCATCAGCTGTTCGACCTGCGCGTCGATCAGCTCCGCCTTCAGCGCGCCTTCGCTCAGGATGTCGCAGCAGATGACGGTGTCGCCCTCTTCCACTTCCAGCTCTTCCGGCTCGGTCACTTCGTAACCCAGTTTAAAGGCTTCTACCGCCAGTTTTTCCAGCGCGTCGAAATCATCCGCAGAGAAATGGTGCTCGATGGTGTACAGCGCGTCCGGATCGCTACCGTCTTCCAGCAGTTCTTCAATAATCAGACGCGTCTCTTCGCGTTGCTCTTCCAGGTGTTCCGGGTTTGCCATGGCTCAATCCTCTTTAAAGTGCGGCAGATACTTCTATTTTCACACACGGACGGGTTTGCCTCCACCTTTGTTGGAAAGATTTGTGAAACGGGGTTGCAAATGAATAATTACACATATAAAGTGAATTTTAATTCAATAAGTGGCGTTCGCCATGTGAGGATAAAATGTCTGATCTGTACAAGAAACACTTTCTGAAATTGCTCGACTTTACCCCTGCACAGTTCACTTCTCTGCTGACCCTTGCCGCACAGCTCAAAGCCGATAAAAAAAATGGCAAGGAAGTACAAAAGCTTACCGGTAAAAACATCGCGCTCATCTTCGAAAAAGACTCAACCCGTACACGATGCTCTTTCGAAGTTGCCGCATTTGACCAGGGCGCGCGCGTGACCTATTTAGGGCCGAGCGGCAGCCAGATTGGGCATAAAGAGTCAATTAAGGACACCGCGCGCGTGCTGGGGCGGATGTACGACGGCATTCAGTATCGCGGCCACGGCCAGGAAGTGGTTGAAACGCTGGCGCAGTACGCGGGCGTGCCGGTGTGGAACGGGCTGACCAACGAGTTCCACCCGACCCAGCTGCTGGCGGACCTGCTGACCATGCAGGAGCACCTGCCGGGCAAGGCGTTTAACGAGATGGCGCTGGTCTACGCGGGCGACGCACGCAACAACATGGGCAACTCGATGCTGGAAGCGGCGGCGCTGACCGGGCTGGATCTGCGCCTGGTGGCCCCGAAAGCCTGCTGGCCGGAAGAGAGCCTGGTGGCGGAATGCAGCGCGCTGGCGGAGAAGCACGGCGGGAAGATCACGCTGACGGAAGACGTGGCGGCGGGCGTGAAGGGCGCGGACTTTATCTATACCGACGTGTGGGTGTCGATGGGCGAAGCCAAAGAGAAGTGGGCGGAGCGGATCGCGCTGCTGCGCGGGTATCAGGTGAACGCGCAGATGATGGCACTGACCGGCAACCCGGATGTGAAGTTCCTGCACTGTCTGCCGGCGTTCCATGACGACCAGACCACACTCGGCAAGCAGATGGCGAAGGAGTTCGACCTGCACGGCGGGATGGAAGTGACGGACGAGGTGTTTGAGTCGGCGGCGAGCATCGTGTTTGACCAGGCGGAAAACCGGATGCATACGATTAAGGCGGTGATGGTGGCGACGCTTGGGGGTTGAGTCCTCTGCGGTCTGGTGCCCTCACCCCGGCCCTCTCCCACAGGGAGAGGGAGCAAACACTAAAAAACGACAACAGGGTTGTCGTTTTTGCTTTTACCTCCATTTCATTGATTTTTCACCCCGAAAAAGGTACGTTTTCGCCTTAATTCCAGCGTGGACATGCCAGCATTATGCCGATTATTCAGTCTGTTGAACGTGCGTTGCAGATCCTCGACCTGTTCAACGAGCAGGCCACCGAGCTTAAGATCACCGACATCAGCAAACTGATGGGGCTGAGCAAGAGTACCCTCCACTCGCTGCTGAAAACCCTGCAGCTTCACGGCTATATCGATCAGAACCCGGAGAACGGTAAGTATCGCCTCGGCATGAAGCTGGTCGAGCGCGGCCATTTCGTCGTGGGCTCCATCGATATTCGTCAAAAGGCGAAGGGCTGGCTGACGGAGCTGTCCCAGCGTACCGGGCAGACCACCCATCTGGGGATCCTGGACGGGCGTGAAGGGGTTTATATCGAGAAGATTGAAGGCAAGCTGGCGGCCATCGCCTATTCGCGCATCGGCCGCCGCCTGCCGGTTCATGCCACCGCCATCGGCAAGGTGTTGATTGCCTGGCTGGGCGAGGCCGAGCTGAACGCCCTGCTGGAGGGCTATCAGTACACCACCTATACCCCTTCCACCCTCGCCTCTCGCGAAGCCTTAATGAGCGCCCTGGCGCAGACCCGCGAGCAGGGTTTTGCCCTGGATAGCGAAGAGAACGAGCAGGGCGTGCGCTGCGTGGCGGTGCCGGTGTGGAACCACGAGTCCCGCGTCATTGCAGCCCTGAGCCTGTCGACGCTGACCTCGCGCGTGGACGATGCAGAGCTGGCTAACTTCCGCGAGCAGCTTCAGCAGGCCGGGCTCCAGCTCTCACGCGCGCTGGGCTACCCGGCCTGAGCCGTTAGGCCGGCTCGTAGGTGAAGTAGTCGAAGTCCGCGTGGCAGCCGTCGCCGCTTATGTCCTCGCAGTGCAGACCCACAAACGCGCCGGTGAAGAAGCCGCGCCCGCCGATGTAGTCATCCGACAGCTTCCACGCCTCATATGTTACCGGCACGGTGTGCCACGTCTCGCCATCGAACGAGTAGCTGTAGCGGTAGACCAGCGTATCCACATCCACCCGCAGCCAGATGTTCTCCGCACTCTCCGGCACCGGAATCGGCTGCTCGTGCAGCGGCCATGACGGCACGTTGTGGTCGAGCTGAATAACCTTGATGGTTCTCCCCTTCCCCTCCTCGTAGTCCACAAAGCAGTAGCTCCAGTTTTTGCTGTTGTAGTAGCAGGTCAGCCCCGCGCTTTGCTGGAAGTGAACCGGTGAGAACTGCATCCGCGTTTCTGAGCGGAAAGCGAAGTGCTGCCAGCGGCGCGCCACGGTCGACTGGGTAAAGGTGGAGTTGAGCGAGTCGTTGCCGTAGAGCCGTAAATAGCCCGGCCGCGCGGTGAGCGAGCCGAGGGTGTCGTCGAACGGGATGCGCAGGGTCTGCAGCTCCGGGTCGAGCGAACTGGCGTCGAAATCGTCCCGCCAGCTGACCTGAACGGCAGCGGGCTGCTCGGCCACCTGCGGGCCTTTCACGGTCAGCTGCGCGTGCTTGCCGCCTTCCACGTACGGCCAGCCATCGCGCCACTCAATGCGGGCGATGCCGGTCTCGCGCCCCAGCGGGCAGTAGCCGCGTCCTCCGGAGGCCAGCAGCGGCACGCCGGGCAGGCGCAGCGGGCGGCTGGTGAGGTAGGCCATGTACCATTCCCCGGTGTGGGTCTGCAGCAGCGAGCCGTGGCCGCTCTTCTGCAGCGGGTTCTCCGGCAGGTGCCAGCTGGTCATCATCGTCACCTCCGGATGCAGCTCGTACGGCCCGTCGATGGTTTTTGAACGCAGCACCACAACCGCGTGCTCGTAGCTGGTGCCGCCCTCGGCGACCATCAGGTAGTACCATCCCGCGTGGCGATAAAGGTGCGCGCCTTCGGTGTAGCAGAGCGGCGTGCCGGTAAACAGCGTTTTGCGCTCGCGCGCGAGGGTGCCGGTTTGCGGGTCAAACTCCTGCAACACGATGGTGTTGTGCGGGTTGCTGTGGTGGCGCGGCCCCCACGGGCGGTAGATATAGTATTTGCGGCCATCGTCGTCGTGGAACAGGGACGGGTCAAACCCGCCGTTGCCCATCGGGATCGGCTCACTCCACGGGCCCTCGATGGATGGCGCGGTGACGAGGAAGTTGCGGCCGTTTTTCCACGGCGAGTCGACAATCTTCACGTCGGTGTAGAGCAGCCAGAATTTGCCGTCGGCGTAGCTCAGGCACGGCGCCCAGATGCCGCCGGAGTCCGGGTTGCCCTTCATGTCCAGCATCGACACGCGGTCCAGCGGGGTGCTGACCAGCGACCAGTTTTTCAGGTCACGGGAGTGGTAGATGCGCACGCCGGGGAACCACTCGAAGGTCGAGGTGGCGATGTAGTAGTCCTCGCCCTGACGGCACAGGGATGGGTCCGGGTTGAAGCCGGTGAGTATCGGGTTAGTGATTTGCATAGTGCCTCCGGTTAATGGGATGCGGCTGTCGCAGCGTCGGGAATGGCCTCGCCCTGCGCCGCGCGATGCTTGATCAGCTGCTGGCTGATGGCCTCCACGCGGGCGTCGGTGAGCTTATAGAACGACAGCATGATGAACATGCCCGCGTAGAGCACCACGGGCACCACGCAGAACAGAATTTTGATGGTGGTCAGCACCTCGACCGGCTGCACGCTGCTGCTGGCGGAGTAGTTCACGTACGCCAGGATCCAGCCCACCACCGCCCCGCCAATCGCCAGGCCAATCTTCAGGCTGAACAGGTAGGTGGAGAACACCAGCCCGTCGAGGCGGCGCCCGCTGCGGCTCTCTTCGTAATCCACCACGTCAGAGGCCATCAGCCACTGCAGCGGCGTGGTGGTGTTAAAGACGAACAGGAACAGAATGTTGAGGGCAAAAATCAGCGCGATGTGCTCCGCCGGGGTGATGAAAATCAGCAGGCTGATCAGCGAGTAGGCGACGATGATCCACTTGAAGGCGGTAACGCGGTCGAAGCGGCCCAGCAGGCGGGAGGAGCAGAGCGAGCCGAACATGGTGGCGAGGCTTCCGTAAAGTAAAAACTGGGTCGCCATCTCCGGGTGATCCATCACGTATTTTACGAAGTAGAGCGTCGCCCCGCCGCGCACCACGTTGGAGCAGGTCGCCATCATCTTGAACGCACACATGATGCGCCACTGGCTGTTGCCCAGCAGCAGCTTAAGGTCTTTCGCCACCGACGAGCCCGGCTGCACCTCAAAGGTGTAGCGTTCTTGGGTGGTGAAGAAGCAGACGTAGAGCAGCACCACGCCGCTCAACCCAAGCACGCACATGGCGCCGAAATAGCCCACCTGCTCGTTCCCTTTGCCGATGATGCTCACCAGCGGCAGCGCGATGCCGCTGATGGCGAGCGAGCCCGCCGCGGCCAGGAAGAAGCGCCAGGACTGCAGGGCGTGACGCTCTTTCGGGTCGGCGGTAATGACGCCCGGCATGGCGCAGTACGGCACGTTAACGAAGGTGTAGACCAGGGTCAGGAGAATGTAGGTCACGCAGGCGTAGATGATCTTGCCCTGCGCGGAAAAGTCCGGCGTGTAGAAGGTCAGCACGCAGACGATGCCGAACGGGATGGCCCCCCACAGCAGGAACGGGCGGAACTGGCCGTGACGCGTGCGGGTGCGGTCTACCAGCAGCCCCATCAGCGGGTCGGTCACGGCGTCGAGCACGCGGGAGACCAAAAACAGCGTGCCCATAATCCCCGCCGACAGGCCGAAGACGTCGGTGTAGAAGTAGGCCAGCAGGAACATCGTGGCCTGCCAGACGAAGCCGCAGGCGGTGTCACCCAGCCCGTAGCCAATTTTATCTTTCATGGTTAATTGCGTCATCAGAATTACACCCTTATGTAGTGTGCTGAATTACAACATCGTGTTAATGGAGTGTAATGAGCTGTTCAATTAACCAGCAATGGTCATATCTTATTTCCGAATTACGTTATTTTGCTTTTGTGACGCCAACGATATATCGCAACTTATTGTTTAAATTAGAAAATTACAGACACGCAAAAACCGCCCGCGGAATATTTCCCGCAGACGGTTTTATCTCAGAAAATAATTAAATGCCGAGCGCTTTTTTACCGGCGTTAATTACCTCAATGATTTTATCGGTGTCATAAATACAGCCTTTCCAGGTGCCGCCGCTCACCGACTGCAGCGCCGCCCACAGCCGGGTATCGTCCGGCAAAAAGTCGTGGGCGTGCAGGTCCGGGTGCGTCTGCCGTACTGCCAGCTCGCGCGCCCCCACTTCCGGCGTTAGCGGGTTTTCTGCGGTACCGATAAAGTTGACGCTGCCAGTTAACGTCAGACGATCCACGGCAATCTCGATGATGTCGTTGTCACGCAGCTTGCCAATCGGCCCGCCCGCCAGCGCCTCCGGCGACACGTGGCCGAAGCAGGCGCCCGTCGACACGCCCGAGAAGCGCGCATCGGTAATTAACGATACCGTTTTGCCCCACGAGATATGCTTGAGCGCGGAGGTGAGCTGGTAGGTCTCTTCCATACCGGTGCCGGACGGCCCGCCGCCGATCACCACCATGATATCGCCCTGCTTAATCTCTTCCCGCTTGATGGCCTTGATCGCCTGCGCTTCCGAGACAAACACCCGCACCCGGCCGGTGTGGCGGTACACGCCATCTTCGCCCACCACCGACGGGTCGATCGCCGTGGCCTTGATCACCGACCCTTCCGGCGCGATGTTGCCCGTCGGGAAGCAGACCGTCGAGGTCAGCCCTTTCGCTTTTGCCTTCTCCGGCGGCAGGATCACGTCATCCGGATCCACGCCGTCCTGCTCGCGCAGGCACTGGCGGAAGCGCGCCCGGCGCTCGGACGCCTGCCACCAGTCGAGGTTCTCGCCGACCGTCTGGCCAGTAACGGTCATCGCATCAAGATGCAGCAGGCCGAGATCGCGCAGGTGGAGCATCACCTCCGGCACACCGCCCGCGAGGAAGGCGCGCACGGTCGGATGATAGTCCGGGCCGTTGGGCAGCACGCTCACCAGGCGCGGCACCCTGCGGTTGACGCGCGTCCAGTGTTCAACGTCCGGAATAGTGCAGCCCGCCGCGTGGGCGATGGCCGGAATGTGCAGCAGTAAATTGGTGGAGCCGCCGAACGCCGCGTGGATCACCATCGCGTTTTCGATGGCTTTGTCGGTGAGGATATCGCGCGTGGTGATGCCGCGGTTATCCAGCTCGCTCACCGCCCGCGCCGACTGGCGGGCGATCTCCAGCCACACCGCCTGTCCGGACGGCGCCAGCGCGGAATGCGGCAGCGCCAGACCCAGCGCTTCCGCGACCACCTGCGAGGTGCCCGCCGTGCCGAGGAACTGACACCCACCGCCCGGCGAGGCGCAGGCGCGACAGCCAAGCTCGGCGGCCTCCTGCAATGAGAGTTCGTGGTTGGCGAAGCGCGCGCCGATTGTCTGCACCTTGCCCGCGTCTTCCCCCACGGTTGGCGGCAGCGTCGCCCCGCCCGGCACCAGAATGGTCGGCAGGTCGTGCATTGCGGCCAGCGCAATCATGGTGGCGGGTAGCCCTTTATCGCAGCTTGCCACCCCTATTACCGCCCGGCGCGTCGGCAGGGAGCGGATCAGGCGGCGAAAGACGATCGCCGCGTCGTTACGGTACGGCAGAGAGTCGAACATGCCGTGCGTGCCCTGAGAACGGCCGTCGCACGGATCGCTGACGAAGGCCGCGAACGGGATCCCGCCGTTACGCGTGATCTCCTTCGCCGCCGCCTGCATCTGCATGCCGATCTCCCAGTGCCCGGTGTGGTAGCCCAGCGCAACCGGGCGTCCGTCTCCGGCGCGGATCCCGCCCTGGGTACCGATAATCAGCACCTCTTTGCCGGTGAGCTTGTTGGCGTCCCAGCCCATCCCGGCGTTCTGCGTCATGCCGAACAGGTTGCCGCTGGGGGATTCCATCAGCATCTGCGGAGTCAGCGGCAGCGCGCCCTGCGGCCCCGCCGCGTGGGTGATCACCGCGTAAAACGCATCGTCCTGCGGGGTGAAAATGTTCTCGATGGTCATGGTTATCGTCCGGCTCAGCAGAGCTTGAGCTGTTGCAGCAGGTTTTTCAGCTGCGCCTTGCGCGGCTCGTCCAGCGCAGAGGCGGGCGGCAGCACGTGCGTGGAAATCGGGCGGCCGCAGAGCACTATCGCCTCTTTAATGACGTTCACAAACGGCGTATCCAGCTGATACATCTGCGGTATTTGCAGTAAGGTCTGATGATACTCAGCCGCTTTCGCCACGTCTTTATCCCGCCAGGCTTTCAGAAGATTCACCGACACCTGCGGGGCAAAGTTGCCGCTGGCCGAGATCGCCCCGTCGCCGCCGAGCAGCAGGGTATTGAACAGATGATCGTCGTAGCCGCACAGCACGGTGAAGTGCGGATGGGCTCCTTTGACGGTGTGGATCATGCTGCGCAGGTGGGCGACGGAGTCGATGGTGTCTTTGATGCCGATGATATTGCTGCGCGAGTCGGCCAGGGTTTTCACCAGCGCCGGGGTCAGATCCTGCCCGGTCAGCGCCGGGAAGTTATAGAGCATCACCGGCAGCGTGACGCTGTCGGCCACCTGCTCGAAATAGCGGATCAGGTTCGCTTCCGATACTTTCCAGTAGTAGGGGTTGATCACCACGATGCCGTCCGCGCCCGCCTGCTGCGCGTGCTGGCTCAGCGCAATGGTTTCCCGGGCGTTGGTGCCGCCGGTGCCGATCAGCACCGGCACGCGGCGATCGACATGATCGATAGCAAAGCGGGCAATGGTTTTACGCTCTTCGGCGCTGAGCTGGGAGAACTCGCCGCCGCTGCCCAGGAAGAACAGGCCGTCAACGCCTGCTGCGATCAGATCGTCGATCAGCGCGGCGGTGCCCGGCTTATCAAGCTGGCCATCGACGGTAAAAATGGTGGAGACAGGGGGAATGATTCCCGTGAACAACGCGGACTGCGGCATGAGATCTCCTTGTTGAATCATTTTGTTCTACATTATAGAACAGCGTTCATTAATTTAACGATCATACTATGACGCAGAAAAAGCACAGGTAAATGAGAAGGGAAGAAGGAGTGTGGGAAATTTAAGCTGGATCACATATTAGAGGGTGCGGTCTGGTGCCCTCACCCTAACCCTCTCCCACAGGGAGAGGGGACTTTTACACCCTCTCCCTCCGGGAGAGGGCCGGGGTGAGGGAAAATTACTCCACCAGCATTTTAACGACCACTTTCCTGACCTTAGCAGGCGCTCCCACCGCGCACAGCGGCTTATGCACTTCGCCCGGCCAGAACACCACGAAATCCCCTTCGCTCAGCACCACGGTTTTCTCCTGCTCGCCTTCCGGCAGGAACGCGATGTCTTTGTCCGCCAGCCAGTCGGTGTCCGGCGCGCCGTGCGGCAGGGTGCTGAAGGTCATCCCTTCCTGGCCCTTCAACACAATCTGGATGTCCAGATAGCGCGCGTGGAACTCGGCGCGGCGCTCGGCGAACGGTTGGGTCATGTCTTCCGAGACCAGATAAAACAGGCTGTTGCCGCTGATGTCGTGTTTCCCGAGCGGCGTGGCGTCGGTGACGTGGGCCTTAACGTGCTCGATGGCCTGACGCAGCTCGTCAGGCAGCCAGGACTGCAGATGGTGGATGTTGCCAACAATCATGTTTTAACCCTCAATATAAAACAACGTTTCATTTTTATCTTTTATACGAGAATTCTCACTGCCATACCACCGCTTTCTCGATGGGTTTTGCGCCAGCGCATGTTTATCGGGGATGGTGTTAATTTGCTGTTAACCCATCGCAGGCATTTATGCATTCATTATGCATATCTTCATTTCCTTATTATTTCTCACGCGCGCTAACCCACTGATCGCCAGGCCATAACAATAAAACTCGCTGCAGCCTCACACTTTATCACTTTGATAATTTGCGATTAAATCCCATAACTATTTATTGATTTTACTTAAGCCAAAAATAATTACGTAGCAATAGTGAATAGTCATTCCCGACAAACTTTTTATTCATTTAAAATCAACCATATAACCAAATATGTCAAGGCGTGAAATTCTACAAAACGATAACAACCTCAAATAATGTCAGCGGATCCTGCTTAGCTATTCACCTTATCAAAATAACCAATTAATCATTATCTGATGCGAATCATGCAAATGAAAACAAACCCCTTAATATCCGACTTCACGTGAGCAATATCACATTACGGATTATTTAACTGCCTAGTATAAATCACGAAATCAATTGAGCTTAGCCGCCATGCAATTAAACACATCACATGGCGCATGCCCTTTTTATTCTGAAAAACAGTTAAAGGAATAATTATGGAAAAGCATTACGTCGGTTCTGAAATTGGTCAATTGCGTAGCGTTATGCTGCACCGCCCAAATTTAAGTCTTAAACGTTTAACCCCGTCAAACTGTCAGGAGCTGCTATTTGACGACGTGCTCTCGGTTGAACGGGCGGGTGAGGAGCATGACATTTTCGCAAACACGCTGCGCGAGCAGGGTGTGGAAGTCCTGCTGTTGACCGACCTTCTGACACAAACCCTTGATATTGCAGAGGCGAAGGCCTGGCTTCTGGATACGCAAATCTCCGACTACCGCCTCGGCCCCACCTTTGCCGGCGACGTCCGCGGCTGGCTGGCGGATATGCCGCACCGCGAACTGGCGCGCAGATTAAGCGGCGGATTAACCTACGGTGAAATTCCGGCAGCCATTAAAAATATGGTGGTCGATACCCACACGGCAAATGATTTTATTATGAAGCCGCTGCCGAACCATTTATTTACCCGCGATACCTCCTGCTGGATTTATAACGGCGTCTCCATTAACCCGATGGCCAAACCGGCCCGTCAGCGCGAAACGAATAACCTGCGGGCAATATATCGCTGGCACCCGGCGTTTGCCGACGGCGATTTTATTAAGTATTTCGGCGACGAGAATATTAATTACGACCACGCCACCTTAGAAGGCGGCGACGTATTAGTGATTGGCCGCGGCGCGGTGCTGATCGGCATGTCCGAACGCACGACGCCGCAGGGCGTGGAGTTTCTCGCCAACAGCCTGTTCAAACACCGCCAGGCCGAGCGCGTGATCGCCGTTGAGCTGCCAAAACACCGCTCCTGCATGCACCTCGACACCGTTATGACCCACATCGACGTGGACACCTTCTCCGTTTATCCGGAAGTGGTGCGCAAAGACGCCCAGTGCTGGACGCTCACCCCGGACGGACGCGGCGGCCTGCTGCGCACCCAGGAAACCGACCTGCTGCACGCCATCGAGAAGGCGCTCGGCATTAGCCAGGTGCGCCTGATCACCACCGGCGGCGACGCCTTTGAGGCCGAACGCGAGCAGTGGAACGACGCCAACAACGTGCTGACCATCCGCCCGGGCGTGGTGATTGGCTACGAGCGCAACGTCTGGACCAATGAGAAGTACGACAAGGCGGGTATCACCGTGCTGCCCATCCCGGGCGACGAACTGGGACGCGGGCGCGGCGGCGCGCGCTGCATGAGCTGCCCGCTGGAACGCGACGGAATTTAAAGGAGCCATCATGGAACGAAAACCCACTCTGGTTGTGGCGCTTGGCGGCAACGCGCTGCTCAAGCGCGGCGAGCCGCTGGAAGCGGAGATCCAGCGCCAGAACATCGAGCAGGCCGCCCGCACCATCGCCGGGCTGACGGCGCAGTGGCGCGTAGTACTGGTGCACGGCAACGGGCCGCAGGTCGGGCTGCTGGCGCTGCAGAACAGCGCCTACGACAAAGTGACGCCCTACCCGCTGGACGTTCTCGGCGCCGAAAGCCAGGGGATGATCGGCTACATGCTCCAGCAGGCACTGAAAAACAACCTGCCGCAGCGCGAGGTGAGCGTCCTGCTCACCCAGGTGGAAGTGGACGCCGCCGACCCGGCCTTCAGCAACCCGACCAAGTACATCGGCCCGGTGTACAGCGAAGCCCAGGCAAAAGCGCTGGCCGCGGAAAAAGGCTGGGTGTTCAGGGCCGACGGCAGCTACGTCCGTCGCGTGGTGCCCTCTCCGCAGCCGAAGCGGATCGTCGAGAGCGACGCCATCACGGCGCTGATCCAGCGCGACCACCTGGTGATCTGCAACGGCGGCGGCGGCGTGCCGGTGGTGGAACACGCCAACGGCTATCGCGGCATTGAGGCGGTGATCGACAAAGACCTCTCCGCCGCCCTGCTGGCGCGCCAGATTGAGGCCGATGCCCTGCTGATCCTCACCGATGCCGACGCGGTGTACCTCGACTGGGGCAAACCGACCCAGCGCCCGCTGGCGCAGGTCACACCGGAGCTGCTCAGAGGCATGCAGTTCGACGCCGGTTCTATGGGGCCGAAAGTGGCCGCCTGCCGCGAGTTTGTTGAAGCCTGCAATGGGATAGCCGGGATCGGCGCGCTGAATGACGGCGCGGAGATCCTGGCGGGCGAGAAAGGCACGTTGATTCGTAACTGAGTCGTTTTCCCCTCACCCTAACCCTCTCCCACAGGGAGAGGGCCGGGGTGAGGGCATCAGACAGCTAAATTTTAAAAAGGATTTCCCACATGACCATCAACCTGAAAAACCGCAACTTCCTCAAGCTGCTGGACTACACCCCGGCAGAGATCCAGTACCTGATCGACCTCGCCATCGAGCTGAAGGCGGCCAAAAAAGCCGGGCGCGAGAAGAAAACCCTGGTCGGGAAAAACATCGCCCTGATTTTTGAAAAAACCTCCACCCGCACCCGCTGCGCCTTTGAAGTGGGCGCGTTTGACCAGGGCGCGCAGGTGACCTACCTCGGCCCAAGCGGCTCGCAGATCGGCCATAAAGAGTCGATGAAAGACACCGCCCGCGTATTGGGCCGGATGTATGACGGCATCGAATATCGCGGCTACGGCCAGGCCATCGTCGAAGAGCTGGGCGAGTATGCGGGCGTACCGGTGTGGAACGGTCTGACCGACGAGTTCCACCCTACCCAAATCCTCGCCGACCTGATGACCATGCTCGAGCACGCGCCGGGCAAAACCCTGCCGGAGCTGAGCTTTGCCTACCTCGGGGATGCGCGTAACAACATGGGCAACTCGCTGATGGTCGGGGCGGCCAAGATGGGAATGGACATCCGCCTCGTCGCGCCGAAATCCTTCTGGCCGGAAGCCGGGCTGGTTGAGCAGTGCCGCGCCATCGCCAAAGAGACGGGCGCGCGCATCACGCTGACCGACGACGTTGAAGAAGGCGTGCGGGGGACCGATTTCCTCTACACCGACGTGTGGGTCTCCATGGGCGAGCCGAAGGACGCCTGGGCCGAGCGCGTCAGCCTGATGAAGCCGTATCAGATTAACGCGCAGGTGATGAAAGCCACCGGCAACCCGAACGTCAAGTTTATGCACTGCCTGCCGGCGTTCCACAACGAGCACACCAAAGTGGGCCGCGAGATCGAGATGGCCTACGGCCTGAAGGGGCTGGAGGTGACGGAAGAGGTCTTTGAATCACCGAACTCCATCGTCTTCGACGAAGCAGAGAACCGCATGCACACCATTAAAGCGGTCATGGTGGCGACACTCGGCGACTAATCACCGCCCGGCGCGCCGCGGGGTGCGCCGGGTTAAGGAGAACATCATGGGCAAGTTCAAGTTTCCCTCCGCTTACACCATTCTCTTTTTTCTGATTGCCGTGGTTGCGGCGCTGAGCTGGATAGTCCCGGCCGGTCAGTACCAGATGGCGATGAACGAGGCGCTCGGCAAAGAAGTGCCGGTTGCCGGAACCTACGCGCACGTGGCGGCGCATCCGCAGGGGCTGGTTTCGGTGCTAATGGCACCGATTGCCGGGCTGTACGATCCGGAATCCGGCCAGGCCGGGGCGATCGACGTGGCGCTGTTTATCCTGATCATCGGGGGATTTCTCGGGATCGTCACCAAAACCGGGGCAATTGACGCCGGGATCGAGCGCGTCACCACCCGGCTTCGCGGCCGCGAAGAGTGGATGATCCCGATCCTGATGGCGCTGTTTGCCGCAGGAGGCACGATTTACGGTATGGCCGAAGAGTCTCTGCCGTTCTACACCCTGCTGGTGCCGGTAATGCTGGCCGCGCGTTTCGATCCGGTGGTCGCCGCCTCCACCGTGCTGCTTGGCGCGGGGATCGGTACCCTCGGCTCCACCATCAACCCGTTTGCCACGGTGATCGCCGCCAACGCAGCCGGTATCCCCTTCACCAACGGTATCGCCCTGCGCGTGGCGCTGCTGGTCATCGGCTGGGTCATCTGCGTGGCGTGGGTGATGCGTTACGCCCGTAAGGTGCGTCAGGATCCGTCGCTGTCGATCGTTGCGGATAAGCAGGAGGAGAACCGCGCCCACTTCCTCGGCAGCAGGGGCGAGCAGTCGCTGGAATTTACCCCGGTGCGCAAAATCATCCTCGTGATTTTCGCCCTCGCCTTCGCGGTGATGATCTACGGCGTGGCGGTGCTGGGCTGGTGGATGGCGGAGATCTCGGCGGTGTTTCTCGCCAGCGCGATTATCGTCGGCCTGATTGCCCGCATGAGCGAAGAAGAGCTGACGTCGACGTTTATCAACGGCGCGCGAGATTTGCTGGGCGTCGCGCTGATTATCGGCATCGCGCGCGGTATCGTAGTCATCATGGATAAGGGCATGATTACCCACACCATTTTGCACAGCGCGGAAGGGCTGGTCAGCGGGTTGTCCACGGTGGCGTTTATCAACGTGATGTACTGGCTGGAGGTCGTGCTGTCGTTTCTTGTGCCTTCTTCGTCCGGCCTGGCCGTTCTGACGATGCCGATCATGGCACCGCTTGCCGATTTCGCTAACGTCAACCGCGACCTGGTGGTCACGGCTTACCAGTCGGCGTCCGGCATCGTTAACCTGGTCACTCCCACCTCAGCCGTCGTGATGGGCGGTCTGGCTATCGCCCGGGTGCCCTATGTGCGCTACCTGAAATGGGTTGCGCCGCTGCTGGGGATATTAACGGTGGTGATTATGGTGGCGTTAAGCCTGGGGGCGTTGATGTAATTTGCCGGATGGCGCTGCGCTTATCCGGCCTACGGATCGGTGCGGTGTCACCGGTTATTTCGGGAACTGATATGGGAAACATGATGGATTACGAAGAGTACTCTCCCAAAGAACAACTGCAGCTCACGGTGTGCAAGCGTCTGATCGCCGAAAAGGGGTATCTTTCGCAGGAAGAGATCCGCCGCGACCTGCAGGAGAGAGGGTTTGACAGCATCAGCCAGTCGACCGTTTCGCGTCTGCTGAAGTTGCTCGGAGTCATAAAAATTCGAAATGCCAAAGGGCTAAAAATTTATTCGTTGAATCCTCAGCTGCGCCCTGCCCCCGACGCCGCGCGCACCGTTTCTGAAATGGTGGTGAGCGTCGAGCATAATAGCGAGTTTATCCTTGTGCATACCGTCGCCGGATATGGCCGCGCGGTGGCGCGTATTCTGGATTATCACCAGTTACCGGAAATTTTAGGCGTGGTGGCCGGCAGCAGTATCGTCTGGGTCGCTCCCCGGGTGGTGAAGCGTACCGCGCTGGTGCATAAGCAAATTAATTATTTACTCAGAACGAATTAATATTCATAAAGAACCGTTTGCATTGAGTAAAGCGTGCATTAAATCGCTTGATCCGAAAAGCGAGCTGCGTATAATGCCCGACAATTTGCCGGGAGGAAGCATGGTCAAGCGTGTTCGACATAACGTCTTACCGCGTCTGAAATCAGACGCTGGCCTGCCGTTTTTCTTCCCGTTGCTAAACCTATTCCCAGAGCCCCTCATTTGAGGGGCTTTTTTTTGCCCGGCGTCAGGAGATAAACATGAATCCGCTTTATCAAAAACACATCATTTCCATAAACGACCTCAGCCGCGAAGAGCTGGAACTGGTTCTGGAAACCGCGGCAAAACTGAAGGCCAATCCGCAACCGGAGCTGCTGAAGCACAAGGTGATTGCGAGCTGCTTCTTCGAAGCCTCGACCCGCACCCGCCTCTCCTTTGAAACCTCCATGCACCGCCTGGGCGCGAGCGTGGTGGGCTTCTCAGACAGCAGCAACACGTCGCTGGGTAAAAAAGGCGAGACCCTGGCGGATACCATTTCAGTCATCAGCACCTACGTCGACGCGATTGTGATGCGCCACCCGCAGGAGGGCGCGGCGCGCCTGGCAACCGAGTTTTCCGGCGGCATTCCGGTGCTGAACGCTGGCGACGGTGCCAACCAGCACCCGACGCAGACCCTGCTGGATCTGTTCACCATTCAGGAGACCCAGGGCACGCTCGAGAACCTGAACATCGCCATGGTCGGTGACCTGAAGTACGGCCGCACCGTCCACTCCCTGACCCAGGCGCTGGCGAAATTTAACGGCAACCGCTTCTTCTTCATCGCGCCTGACGCGCTGGCGATGCCGCAGTACATTCTCGACATGCTGGACGAAAAAGGCATTCAGTGGAGCCTGCACGCCAGCATCGAAGAGGTCGTGGGCAACGTGGATATTCTCTACATGACCCGCGTGCAGAAAGAGCGCCTGGACCCGTCCGAATACGCCAACGTCAAGGCACAGTTCGTGCTGCGCGCCAGCGACCTCGAGGGCGCGCGCGACAATATGAAGGTGCTGCACCCGCTGCCGCGCATCGATGAGATCACAACAGACGTGGATAAAACGCCGCACGCCTGGTACTTCCAGCAGGCCGGGAACGGCATCTTCGCCCGCCAGGCGTTACTGGCACTGGTTCTGAATCGCGAATTGGCACTGTAAGGGGAAACGACCATGACACACGATAACAAACTCCAGGTTGAAGCCATCAAGCGTGGCACCGTGATTGACCACATCCCTGCGCAGGTGGGCTTTAAGCTGCTGACGCTGTTCAAACTGACCGAAACCGATCAGCGCATCACCATCGGCCTGAACCTGCCGTCAGGCGAGATGGGCCGCAAGGATCTGATCAAAATTGAGAACACCTTCCTGACCGACGAGCAGGTCAACCAGCTGTCGCTGTACGCCCCGGACGCCACCGTCAACCGCATCGATGAGTATGAAGTGGTCGGCAAATCCCGTCCGAGCCTGCCGGAGCGCATTGAGAGCGTGCTGGTCTGCCCGAACAGCAACTGCATCAGCCACGCTGAGCCGGTATCCTCCAGCTTTGCAGTGAAAAAACGCGCTGATGACATCGCACTCAAATGCAAATACTGTGAAAAAGAGTTTTCTCATTATGTGGTGCTGGCCAACTAATTGAGGTTGGTAATGAAATCCCGGCTGTTATAATGGCCGGGAACATTCTTAACGCTGTAATTCTGGAGAAAACATGAGCAAAGTACTCGCGACGGAAAATGCACCTGCGGCTATCGGCCCCTACGTTCAGGGCGTTGATCTGGGCAGCATGATCATCACTTCAGGTCAGATCCCGGTGAACCCGAAAACCGGTGAAGTACCGGCAGACGTGGCGGCACAGGCGCGTCAGTCGCTGGAAAACGTGCAGGCGATCGTGGAATCCGCAGGCCTGAAAGTGGGCGATATCGTGAAAACCACCGTTTTCGTGAAAGATCTGAACGATTTCGCGACCGTTAACGCCACCTACGAAGCGTTCTTCACCGAGCACAATGCCACCTTCCCGGCGCGCTCCTGTGTGGAAGTGGCCCGTCTGCCAAAAGACGTGAAAATTGAAATCGAAGCGATTGCCGTACGTCGCTAATTCGCTTTGTCGACGATAAGGCAGCCTGGGGCTGCCTTTTTTTATGGCCCGCTACTGATTCCGCGTGGCGCGAAGTAGCGTCTCCAGCGGATACACCGCCGCAATGACCACCTCGTCCTGCACCTTCGCCGCGTTATCCAGCTCGCCCTGAATCGACGCGATCTCTTTATCATCCAGCGTGCCCTGACGCGCCACCAGGTCGGTGAGCCGCAGGCCAATCGAGGCCAGCTTATCCACTTCCTGAATCACCGGCTTCATCGCCTTCAGTTGATAGCTGTTTTCGCTTAGCGCCAGCGCGTCGCTGGTGTTGCTCTGCCAGCGGTTAAAGACGTGGCGCAGCGCCTCGGCGCTTTCCGTGTCTTCCGCATCGCTCACCAGACGGTCGGCCCACTTGTTCATCTGCCGCACGGTGGCGCTTTCGGCGTTCAGCGCGTCCGCGAAGCGGTTGAGCGGTTCGAACTGATGATAATTTCCCGCCTGGAACTTGAGGTGCTGACGGGTGTAATACTGCGCGGGCTCTACCGCCTGCGCGAGGATCTGCAGCGGCAGGGTATCGGCATTGTTCGCCAACCGCGTGAACTGCACCTGCTGCTGGGTATGCTGCTGCAGCCCGACCGACACCGTCGACCAGCTGTCCATCGCCTGCAGGCGGGTGTACATGTTGTCGACGTCGTTGACGTCCTGCGCGGACCACAGGCGCTCCGCCACCGCAAAAGCGCGCGGCCACAGGCGAATATCCAGCACCGGTGCCACCACGTTTTCCGCCCACAGCGCGGCCTCACCGCCGAGCAGGTTCGCCTGATTCGCGGTATCCGGCACTACCGGCGGGGTGCCTTTAGGGACCTCGTCCAGACGCGTGCCGCTAATCGGATAGCGAACGTTCCCCAGAAGGAAGTAGCCGGTGAGAGTATCGTTATTCACCGACACCACCGGGCGCGTTTCGCCCATCCAGGTGTCGACGGTGAAGGTCACCTGGCTGTCATCGCGCCATTCAATATCCTGCACCGCGCGCCGGGATTTCCCGGCAAAATCAATAAATCCGCGCCAGCCGGCATCCCCTTTCACCAGCGTGAAGCTCCCCTCAACCGGCTTGCCCTTCAGGCGCGGCATGGTGAAGGCCCAGCTCTGGACGCTGTCGGTGTCTGCAATCACATCCACGCCGTTTAAGCCCTGCGGCACGATTTCATTCCGGTAGTGGTAAGCGGTAGATTGCGGTTGGTCGAGATAGAATCCCGTCGACAGAATGCCCTTGTAGCCGTTTTGGGCCACCTGCCCCAGCGCATCCTGCCCCTGCCAGGACTGGATCAGAATGTTTTTCGGCAGATCGGGATGGTAGATCTCGTCCCAGCCGACCATCTGCCGGTGGTGTTTCTCAAGGATCGTCTCCAGCTTGCGGTTGAAATACGCCTGCAGCGCGTGGCTGTCCGAGAGCTTGTTATCGCGCATGAATTTTTGGATCGCCGCATTATCTTTCCACTGGCTGTCGTCCACCTCATCGCCGCCGATATGCAGATACGGATCGGGGAAGATCGCCGCCAGTTCGCTGACCATAGCGTCGGCGAAGGCGTAGGTTGCGTCTTTTGTCGGATCCAGCACCGGCTTCAGCACGCCCCAGTGGCGCTCCATTTCATAAGGCCCCGGGGCGCTCATCAGCTCCGGATAGGCCACGGCAATCGCCGAGGCGTGGCCCGGCATGTCGATCTCCGGCACCACGCGGATGCCGCGCTCGGTAGCGTAACGCACGACCTCGCGCATCTGTTCCGGCGTGTAGAACAGCCCATCGCTGGCAAGCTGCGTCAGCTTAGGGTAACGCTTCGAGCTGAAGCGCCAGCCCTGATCGTCTGTCAGGTGCCAGTGCAGGACGTTGAGCTTCGCCGCGGCCATGCCGTCAATCTGGCGCTTGATGTCCGGCAGCGGGATAAAGTGGCGCGCCGAGTCCAGCAGCAGCCCGCGCCACGGGAAGCGCGGGGAATCTTCAATGGTGACCCACGGCAGCGAGGTGTTTTCCGCTCCGTTCTGCATCAGCTGGAGCAGGGTTTCCATGGCGCGCAGCGCGCCGAAGCGGGTGTTGGCGGAGATATCGACGCCGTTGGCGTCCACCGTGAGCTTATAGCTTTCATCGCTGTCCGGCAGCGGCTGCGGCTTGACCTTTTTGGCAACCGCGATGCGGATGGTCGGTTTGTCTGGCTTTTCAGCCTGCGGCTGCAGCGTCCAGCCGGTTTGCAGGGCGATGCGCTGGCGCAGGCGGTTGACCGCGTCGCCCAGATCGTCGCCGCTGACGCTAACGGAAATTTTATCGTTAAGCACCAGCGCGCCCTGTGTCGTCGGGCGTTCGACCTTAGCAGGCCAGGGCATTAAAGGGAGATCGCCTGCCGGAGCGGCAAACGCAGACGCGCCGAGCATCAATCCGGCGGTTAAGAGACTGTACCGTAACATGAATGTTCCTTATCTGACGGGCCAAATAAAGGCAAAACATTCTGTTAACATGCGCTCAATTTGTCGTCAAGCGATTGCGCCGACGGAGATCACAGGTTGTTGAATTTGAGAGGAAAGCTATTGCCCGGTGGCGCTGCGCTTACCGGGCCTACGTTTCGTGAGTAGGCCGGGTAAGGCGAAGCCGCCACCCGGCAAACATAACTTACTGCCACCCATACCGACGCGCATAGAACCCTTTCACCATCTGCGTCAGCACCATATAACCAGCGAGGATCGCCACCAGCCACGGGAAGTAGCTCAGCGGCAGCGCCTGCAGCTGCAGGTAGCTCGCCAGCGGTGAGAACGGCAGCGCGATGCCGAGCGCCATCACAATCCCCGTCATCACAATCAGCGGCCACGCGGCGCGGCTCTGGATGAACGGAATGCGGCGGGTGCGGATCATATGCACAATCAGCGTCTGCGACAGCAGACCTACCACGAACCAGCCGGACTGGAACAGCGTCTGGTGTTCCGGGGTGTTGGCGTGGAACACAAACCACATCAGGCAGAAGGTCAGAATGTCGAAGATGGAGCTGATCGGCCCGAAGAACAGCATGAAACGACCAAGATCTGACGGATTCCAGCGCTGCGGCTTCTGGATCTGCTCGTCGTCCACGTTATCAAACGGGATCGCCACCTGAGACACGTCGTACATCAGGTTCTGGATCAGCAGATGCAGCGGCAGCATCGGCAGGAACGGCAGGAACGCGCTCGCCACCAGCACGCTGAAGACGTTACCGAAGTTGGAGCTGGCGGTCATCTTGATGTACTTGAGCATGTTGGCGAAGGTGCGACGCCCTTCGATGACGCCCTCCTCCAGCACCATCAGGCTCTTTTCCAGCAGGATGATATCCGCCGCTTCGCGGGCGATGTCCACCGCGCCGTCCACGGAGATGCCGATATCCGCCGCACGCAGCGCGGGCGCATCGTTGATGCCGTCGCCCATAAAGCCCACAACGTGCCCTTCGCGCTTGAGCAGGGTGACAATGCGCTCTTTGTGCATCGGCGTCAGGCGGGCAAACAGCGTGGTGCGCCGGGCAAGCTTAGCCAGTTCGTCATCGGAGAGGTGCTCAATATCGCTTCCCACCACCACGTCGCCCGCGTCCAGCCCCACCTCATGGCACACTTTGGCCGCCACCAGCTCGCTGTCGCCGGTGAGGATTTTCACCGTGATGCCGCTCGCCTTCAGCGCCTTCAGCGCCGGCGCAGTGGTCTCTTTCGGCGGATCGAGGAAGGCGATGTAACCCTCGAGGATCAGATCGGATTCGTCGATACGCTGATAGTCCCCTTCACGCGCGGGCAGGAACTTGCTCGCCACCGCCACCACGCGCAGCCCCTGACGATTCAGGTTATCGGTGACGCGCTTGATGCGGCGCAACATGGTGTCGTCCAGCGGCACGATGTCGCCGTTATGGCGAACCTGCGTCGACACGTTGAGGATCTCCTGCAGCGCCCCTTTGCAGATCAGCTGATGGACGTCCTGCTGTTCGCTTACCACCACCGACATGCGGCGGCGCTCGAAGTCGAACGGGATCTCATCCACCTTCTGCCAGCGGCCGGAGAGCGTGCGGGCTGACTCTTCATCCACCCCTTCCAGCACCGCGACGTCGAGCAGGTTTTTCAGCCCGGTCTGGTAATGGCTGTTCAGCCACGCGCTGTGCAGGACGCGCTCGCTGGTTTTGCCGGAAATGTCGGTGTGGTTCTCCAGCACGATTTTGTCCTGCGTCAGCGTGCCTGTTTTATCGGTGCACAGGATGTCCATCGCGCCAAAGTTTTGAATAGCGTCGAGGTGTTTAACGATCACTTTCTGTTTAGAGAGCTTCACCGCCCCGCGCGCCAGCGTGGAGGTGACGATCATCGGCAGCATTTCCGGCGTCAGGCCGACGGCCACGGAGAGCGCAAACAGGGCCGCTTCCCACCAGTCGCCTTTGGTGTAGCCGTTGATCAGCAGCACGATCGGCGTCATCACCATCATAAAGCGGATCAGCAGCATGCTGACGCGGCCAATGCCTTTCTGGAAGGCGTTCGGCTCGCTCTCCTGCTCGCTGACGCGTCCGGCAAGCTGTCCAAACCAGGTGTTGCCCCCGGTGGCGGTGACAATCGCCTGCGCGGTGCCGCTGACCACCGTGGTGCCCATAAAGCACAGGGTGTCGCACTCGAGAGGGTTCATCTGCTGCGGGTCACGGCTGCGCGCCACCTTTTCAACGGGCAGGGATTCCCCGGTCAGCGAGGCCTGCGCCACGAACAGATCGCGCGCCTGAATAATGCGTAAATCCGCCGGGATCATATCTCCCGCCGCCAGCTTCACCAGATCGCCCGGCACCAGCTGGTCTATGGGCAGTTCGACCCACGCGTTTTCACCGAGATCGTTGATCACGCGCGAGACGGTCGAGGTGTTGCTGACCATCGCCTTCAGGGCGTCCGCCGCTTTGGTGGAGCGGGCCTCCTGAATAAAGTTCAGCAGCGTGGAAATGCCCACCATCAGGGCAATCACCCCTGCGGCAAACAGATCTTCCGTCGCGTAGGAGATGAGGCCGAGCACGGTCAGCAGCAGGTTGAACGGGTTGCGGTAGCAGAGCCAGAGATGCACCCACCACGGAGACGGCTTTTGCGCCGGGATCTGGTTATCGCCATGCACGGCGCGGATTTTTTCCACTTCTGAAGCGTTCAGCCCTTCCGGGTGCCCGCCGAACGCGCGCCAGACTTCGTTTTCATCCATCGCCGCCACGTTCAGGCAGCGCTCGGTCAGGGACGCCGGGATCGCGGCGCCCGCCATGTTTTTGCCATTGGGCAGCGGGTCGCGTTGAACAAGACGGTGTGGCAGGTGGCGGCTCAGCATGGCCTGCAGCTGCCGGGTGATATTTTTAAACATAGTCATTCCTCCGCATCCGCAAGCGCGGACGCAGCATTTCCTTCAGGCGTGGCAAGGCCGTACCTGAGAGGCACTTAATTTTTCAAGCAGGAACGTTTAAGACGCTACTGCCTCACGCCGGTGAGACAGCAACAAAGCTGGCTTACCGGAAAGAACGCATTCTCCCGTTCAGGAGAGGTGTGGGATCGGGATCCATAAAGCCTCCGGTAAGTAAAAAATCAGGGGGTCGCCGCGCAGTATAAGGATTTAAGCATACCCTTTGTGGCGATTCGGACGGTATTATACCCCCCTGCAAATAAACCGAACGTAAACCAGACTTTGCCCATAGCGAAAACACGCTATGTCATTAGGCTCAATTAACCACTTTGTCGTTGTTACAGGGAATACAGCATGCAGAACCGCCTTACGATTAAAGACATCGCGCGTTTAAGCGGCGTGGGGAAATCAACCGTCTCACGCGTGCTGAACAACGAAAGCGGCGTCAGCGAACGCACCCGCGAACGCGTTGAGGCGGTCATGAACCAGCACGGTTTTTCCCCTTCCCGCTCCGCGCGCGCCATGCGCGGACAGAGCGACAAGGTGGTCGCCATTATTGTTTCGCGTCTGGATTCGCTCTCCGAAAATCTCGCCGTCCAGACCATGCTGCCCGCCTTCTACGAGCAGGGCTATGATCCGATCATGATGGAGAGCCAGTTCTCTGTGCAGCTGGTTGAAGAGCATCTGGGTATGCTCAAGCGGCGCAACATTGACGGCGTGGTGCTGTTTGGCTTTACCGGCATCAAAGACGAAATGCTGAAACCCTGGCAGCCGTCGCTGGTGCTGCTGGCGCGCGATGCCCACGGCTTTGCGTCCGTCTGCTACGACGACGAAGGCGCCATCGTGACCCTGATGCAGCGCCTGTACGAGCAAGGCCATCGCCACATCAGCTTCCTCGGCGTTCCCCACGCGGACGTCACCACCGGCAAGCGCCGCCATGAAGCCTATCTGGCATTTTGCAAACAGCACAACCTCTCCGCCGTGGCCTCCCTGCCGGGGCTGGGCATGAAGCAGGGCTACGAGCAGGCCGCCAGCGTACTGACGCCACAGACCACCGCGCTGGTGTGCGCCACGGATACCCTGGCGCTGGGCGCGAGCAAATATATCCAGGAGCAGCGCATCGATAACCTGCAGGTGGCGAGCGTCGGCAGCACGCCGTTGATGAAGTTCCTGCACCCGGAAATTATCACCGTCGATCCGGGCTACGCCGAGTCCGGCAGGCAGGCCGCCGCGCAGCTGATAGAGCAGATCAACGGGCGCGCTGAGCCGCGTCAGATCGTTATTCCCGCCCACCTCTCTTAACCCCCGCTCAACGGATTATTGTGATCTTCGCCTGATTTCGGGAACGTTCCCATTTTCGCCGTCACGCTGAAGGAGTAGGCTTGCGCTCAGGTCATTACACCCTTCCCATCTGTCATGAGGTTTCATGATGAGTAAAGTCAAACAAGCAGATATCGATCGGCTGATCGTCCTGGTCGGCGGCCGCGAAAACATCGCCACCGTCAGCCATTGCATTACCCGCCTGCGCTTCGTGCTGAACGACCCGGCCAAAGCCAACCCGAAGGCCATTGAAGAACTTTCCATGGTAAAAGGCTGCTTCACCAACGCCGGCCAGTTCCAGGTGGTTATTGATACCGAAGTGGGCGATTACTATCAGGCTCTGCTGGCGACAACCGGGCATTCTTCCGCCGATAAAGAGCAGGCGAAGAAGGCCGCGCGCCAGAATATGAAGTGGCACGAGCAGCTGATTTCCCACTTCGCGGAGATCTTCTTCCCGCTGCTGCCGGCGCTGATCAGCGGGGGCTTAATCTTAGGCTTCCGTAACGTCATCGGCGATGTGCCGATGAGCGACGGCAAAACCCTGGCGCAGATGTACCCCGCGCTGCAAAGCATCTATGACTTCCTGTGGCTGATTGGCGAAGCGATCTTCTTCTACCTGCCGGTGGGCATTTGCTGGTCTGCGGTGCGCAAAATGGGCGGCACGCCGATTCTGGGTATCGTGCTGGGCGTCACGCTGGTCTCTCCACAGTTAATGAACGCTTACTTACTTGGGCAGCAGGTGCCGGAGGTGTGGAACTTCGGGCTGTTTACTATCGCTAAGGTGGGCTACCAGGCGCAGGTGATCCCGGCACTGCTGGCCGGTCTGTCGCTGGGCTTTATTGAAACGCGCCTGAAGCGCATCGTGCCGGATTACCTCTATCTGGTGGTGGTGCCGGTCTGCTCGCTGATCCTGGCGGTGTTCCTGGCGCACGCCTTTATCGGTCCGTTTGGCCGCATGATTGGCGACGGCGTGGCCTTCGCGGTCCGTCACCTGATGACCGGCAGCTTCGCGCCGATTGGTGCCGCGCTGTTTGGCTTCCTGTACGCCCCGCTGGTGATCACCGGTGTGCACCAGACCACGCTGGCCATTGATATGCAGATGATCCAGAGCCTCGGCGGCACGCCGGTCTGGCCGATTATCGCGCTGTCTAACATTGCACAGGCCTCTGCGGTGACCGGCATCATCATCGTCAGCCGCAAGCATAACGAACGTGAAATCTCTGTTCCGGCAGCTATCTCCGCCTACCTCGGCGTCACCGAACCGGCGATGTACGGCATCAACCTGAAATACCGCTTCCCGATGCTCTGCGCGATGATCGGTTCCGGTTTGGCAGGCCTGCTGTGCGGCCTGAATGGGGTGATGGCAAACGGGATTGGCGTCGGCGGGCTGCCGGGCATCCTTTCCATCCAGCCCGCGTTCTGGCAGGTATTTGCCCTGGCGATGGCGGTAGCGATTATCGTCCCAATGGCGCTCACCACCGTGGTTTACCAGCGTAAGTTCCGTCAGGGCACGCTGCAGATTGTTTAACGTCTTCTTTCGGGGCGCAGTTGCGCCCCTTCGCATTTGCAGGAAAGCACTATGAATACTCTTCCTCACTGGTGGCAGAACGGCGTCATCTATCAGATTTACCCAAAAAGTTTCCAGGACACTACCGGCAGCGGCACCGGCGATCTGCGCGGCGTGACGCAGCGCCTGGACTACCTGAAAACCCTCGGCATCGACGCCATCTGGCTGACGCCGTTTTATATCTCCCCGCAGGTGGATAACGGCTACGACGTGGCGAATTACACCGCCATTGACCCGGCCTACGGCACGCTGGATGACTTCGACGAGCTGGTTGCCGGGGCGCACGCGCGCGGCATTCGCATCGTGCTGGATATGGTGTTTAACCACACCTCCACGCAGCACGCCTGGTTCCGCGAATCGCTGAACAAAGCGAGCCCGTACCGCCAGTTCTACATCTGGCGCGACGGCACGCCGGAGCAGCTTCCCAACAACTGGCGCTCCAAGTTTGGCGGCAACGCCTGGCGCTGGCACGCCGAGAGCGAGCAGTACTATCTGCACCTGTTTGCGCCGGAGCAGGCGGACCTCAACTGGGAGAACCCGGAGGTGCGCGCCGAGCTGAAAAAAGTGTGCGAGTTCTGGGCCGATCGCGGCGTGGACGGCTTGCGTCTGGACGTGATTAACCTGATTTCAAAAGATCAGGATTTCCCGGACGACAACATCGGAGACGGCCGCCGCTTCTATACCGACGGGCCGCGCATCCACGAATATCTGCAGGAGATGAGCCGCGACGTCTTCACCCCGCGCAACCTGATGACGGTAGGCGAGATGTCCTCGACCTCGCTGGAGAACTGCCAGCAGTACGCGTCGCTCGACGGCAGCGAGCTGTCGATGACCTTTAACTTCCATCATCTGAAGGTGGACTACCCCGGCGGCGAAAAGTGGACGAAGGCGAAGCCGGACTTCGTGGCGCTGAAAACCCTCTTTACCCACTGGCAGCAGGGGATGCACAACAAAGCGTGGAACGCGCTGTTCTGGTGTAACCACGATCAGCCGCGCATCGTGTCGCGCTTTGGTGACGAAGGGGAACACCGCGTGGCTGCCGCGAAGATGCTCGGCATGGTGCTGCACGGCATGCAGGGTACGCCGTATATCTATCAGGGCGAAGAGCTGGGGATGACCAACCCGCACTTCAGCCGCATCACCGATTACCGCGACGTGGAAAGCCTGAACATGTTCGCCGAACTGCGGGCCAACGGCCGCGAGCCGGACGAGCTACTGGCGATTCTGGCGAGTAAGTCCCGCGATAATGGACGCACGCCGATGCAGTGGGACGCGTCGCACAATGCGGGTTTTAGCGAGGGCGAACCGTGGATTGGCGTCTGCGACAACTATGAGACCGTGAACGCCCGCGCGGCGCTCGATGACCCGGATTCGGTGTTTTACACCTACCAGTCGCTGATTAGCCTGCGCAAAACTCTGCCGGTGCTGACGTGGGGGGATTATGAGGATTTACTGCCTGACCACCCTTCCCTGTGGTGCTATCGCCGCCGGTGGCAGGGGCAGACGCTGATAGTGATGGCGAACCTGAGCGATAAGCCTCATGAATGGACGAATGACCTCCTGAGCGGCGAGTGGCAGACGGTGATGAGCAACTATCCGTCGCCAAAGAAAACGACGCTGCGTCCGTTTGAAGCCGTCTGGTGGCTACAGGCGTAATACCTTCACCGGGCGTACCCGTTGCGCCCGGCTTACTTTACTGTTTTTGTTGAATAATTAATCAGACTTTTCCTTTCCGGATTTACAATCGCTACAGCGCCCGCCGTTTGTACTCTCGTCTTTTTACTTTGTTCTGAATCAAATAAATCGCAAACATGTTTGATGCAAATCACTATATGTAGCACTTAAAATGCACGCCGACCCAACATCTTGTATTAATCGTCTACTATTCCAACAACAAGACGGCGACTCCGCTCTCCGGAATTGTGGATAACAAGGGTCGGGAACGAGGGAAGTCTCTCACCTGGCTGACAATACAGCCTTTGAATACTTCTCCGCCTCTGTGGATAACCTGTTTTTAAAAAATGGAGTGATCATGACACCGCATGTGATGAAACGTGATGGCTGTAAAGTGCCGTTTAAATCAGAGCGCATCCAGGAAGCCATTCTGCGTGCAGCTAAAGCAGCGGGAGTCGATGACGCAGATTACTGCGCCACCGTCGCAGAAATCGTTAGCAGCCAAATGAATGAACGCAGCCAGGTCGATATCAACGAGATCCAGACCGCGGTTGAGAACCAGCTGATGGCGGGCCCTTACAAGCAGCTGGCGCGCGCCTACATTGAGTACCGCCACGATCGTGACGTGCAGCGCGAGAAGCGCGGCCGTCTGAACCAGGAGATCCGTGGCCTCGTCGAGCAGACCAACTCTGCGCTGCTCAATGAAAACGCCAATAAAGACAGTAAAGTGATCCCGACCCAGCGCGACCTGCTGGCCGGTATCGTGGCTAAACACTATGCCCGCCAGCATCTGCTGCCGCGCGACGTGGTGTCGGCGCACGAGCGCGGCGAGATCCACTACCACGATCTCGACTACTCGCCGTTCTTCCCGATGTTCAACTGCATGCTGATCGACCTGAAAGGCATGCTGACCCACGGTTTTAAAATGGGTAACGCCGAGATTGAACCGCCTAAGTCCATCTCCACGGCCACCGCCGTCACCGCGCAGATTATCGCTCAGGTTGCCAGCCACATTTATGGCGGCACCACCATTAACCGCATTGATGAAGTGCTGGCTCCGTTCGTGACGGCAAGCTTCAACAAGCACCGTAAAACGGCCGAAGAGTGGCAGATCCCGGACGCGGACGGCTACGCCCACTCCCGCACCGAGAAAGAGTGCTATGACGCGTTTCAGTCGCTGGAGTATGAGGTAAACACCCTGCACACCGCCAACGGCCAGACGCCGTTTGTGACCTTCGGCTTCGGTCTGGGCACCAGCTGGGAATCGCGTCTGATCCAGCAGTCTATCCTGCGCAACCGCATCTCCGGGCTCGGCAAAAACCGCAAAACCGCCGTGTTCCCGAAACTGGTGTTCGCCATCCGCGACGGCCTGAACCACAAGTTTGGCGATCCGAACTACGACATCAAACAGCTGGCGCTGGAGTGCGCGAGCAAGCGCATGTACCCGGACATCCTGAACTACGATCAGGTCGTCAAAGTGACCGGTTCGTTTAAAACGCCAATGGGCTGCCGCAGCTTCCTCGGCGTGTACGAAGACGAAAACGGTGAGCAGATCCACGACGGTCGCAACAACCTGGGCGTAATCAGCCTGAACCTGCCACGCATCGCGCTGGAAGCAAAAGGTAATGAAGACGCCTTCTGGACGCTGCTGGACGAGCGCCTGCAGCTGGCGCGTAAAGCCCTGATGACCCGCATCGCGCGTCTGGAAGGGGTCAAGGCCCGCGTCGCGCCCATCCTCTATATGGAAGGAGCCTGCGGCGTGCGCCTGAAGGCGGACGATGACGTGTCCGAAATCTTCAAAAACGGTCGCGCGTCGATTTCGCTGGGCTATATCGGCATTCATGAAACCATCAACGCGCTGGCCGGCGATACGCACATGTACGACAGCGAAGCGCTGCGTGAGAAAGGCATCGCCATCGTTCAGCGCCTGCGCGACGCGGTAGACCAGTGGAAAGAGGAAACCGGCTACGGGTTTAGCCTCTACAGCACGCCGAGCGAGAACCTGTGCGACCGCTTCTGCCGTCTGGATACCGCCGAGTTCGGGATTGTGGAAGGGGTGACGGATAAAGGGTACTACACCAACAGCTTCCACCTCGACGTGGAGAAAAAGGTTAACCCGTACGACAAGATCGACTTCGAAGCGGCGTATCCGCCGATCGCCAGCGGCGGCTTCATCTGCTACGGCGAGTACCCGAACATTCAGCACAACCTGAAGGCGCTGGAAGACGTGTGGGATTACAGCTACCAGCACGTGCCGTATTACGGCACCAACACGCCTATCGACGAGTGCTACGAGTGCGGATTTACCGGTGAGTTTGAGTGCACCAGCAAAGGCTTTACCTGCCCGAAATGCGGCAACCACGACGCGGCCCGCGTCTCCGTCACCCGCCGCGTGTGCGGCTATCTCGGCAGCCCGGACGCGCGTCCGTTTAACGCCGGCAAGCAGGAAGAGGTGAAGCGCCGCGTGAAGCATTTAGGGAATGGGCAGATCGGGTAAGTTCCGTGTTCTCCCCCTCACCCTCCCCCTCTCCCTCAAGGGAGAGGGAACTCTTCACCCTCTCCCATTGGGAGAGGGCCGGGGTGAGGGCATCAGCGCGCACACATTCTCTGGACATTTTCTATGCGATATCACCAGTACTACCCCGTCGACATCGTTAACGGCCCTGGCACCCGCTGCACCCTGTTTGTTTCAGGCTGCGTGCACGAATGCCCCGGCTGCTACAACAAAAGCACCTGGCGCCTCAATTCCGGCATGCCGTTTACCGCCGAGATGGAAGACAGGATCGTCAACGACCTGAACGACACGCGCATCAAGCGTCAGGGGATCTCACTTTCCGGTGGCGATCCGCTGCATCCGCAAAACGTGCCGGATATCCTGAAGCTGGTGAAACGCATTCGCCGCGAATGTGCGGGAAAAGACATCTGGGTCTGGACGGGCTACAGGCTGGATGAGCTGAACGCGCAGCAAATGGAAGTGGTGAATCTGATTAACGTACTGGTCGACGGCAAGTTTGTGCAGGATTTAAAAGACCCGTCGCTTATCTGGCGCGGCAGCAGTAACCAGGTTGTGCATCATCTGCGTTAAATGCTAAAGCCGTTTGTTTGCATCATGATAAACGGCTGATTTCTCTCTCTTCCCAATGGCAATCACAACAACCAGCACCACTTCGTCCTGAACCTGATAGGCCAGGCGATAGCCGGACGCTTTAAGTTTGATTTTGTAGCAATCAGGCAGGCCCTGTAAGCGGGCTGATTCAATCCTAGGTTTCGCCAGCACGTCGGCAAGTTTTTTCTTAAACTGGGCTTTCACCGTATCGCCCAGCTTGTGCCACTCTTTTAGCGCCCTGGGGTCAAATGCCAGCTCATAAGTCATCCAGACTAACCTTAACGCCCTTCTGCGGATTAGCCAGCCGCTCCCGGACCGTCTGTATCAGCGCATCTTCGCTGTCGCTAATCGTGACCGTTTTCACGGGCATGCGCCCTGTTTCAGCTACGTACTGAAACAGTAGTCGCACCGCTTCCGTAGGGGTGATATTGAGTTTTTCCAGCACGGCGTAAGCCTCGTTTTTGAGTTTGTCATCCAGACGGACGTTAAGCGTGGCCATTATGCCTCCAGTAAAAACGAATATGTAATGCATTTTAGCATTACATTCGCATTACATCGAATTCTGGATAACGCCTCTCAAAACCGGCTCAAACTCTCCATCGCCACCGCCTTAAACTCGGCAAAATCCCTGCAGCTACAGAGCCGTGACATCGCGCGTTCGCGCAGGAAGGTGACGAAAATATCGTAAATCGCCATCGCCTCTTCGTATTCGCTTTTGCTGATGGCGAGCAGGAAGATGACGTGCGCGGTTTCGTCGCCCCACTGGACGCCGTGCGGGGCGAGCACGGTGTAGACCACCGTTTTCTGCGCCAGCAGGCCGAGGGAGTGCGGCAGCGCGATGCCGTCGCCTAGCATGGTGCTGACGATGGCTTCACGCTCGACGACGGAATCCAGAAACGCCTCCCCGACAAAGCCTTCTTCTTCAAGCTGCTCGCACAGCTCACGGAACAGCGTTTGCTGGTCGACGGGCGTGTCAATAATGCGGAAATGGGCCGCGTCGAAGTATTTATCCAGCATCCACGGGCGGGTGCGGTCCACCAGCACCAGTTTGCCAATCTGCTCCAGCTGATAGTCGGTCGGGAACGGGGCGATCGTCACCACAGGTTTCGACTTTTCGCTGATGCGGGCGGTGGAAATAACAAAGTCTTCGCTGATGGATTCGGTCAGCTCGTACTCGCGCAGGGTGAGGGTGCGCGTCATCTCAATTTGCGGGTATTTGCGCTGCAGCACCGCCTCGATCATGCGCACCATGGCGTTACCGGCGTCGCACACCAGCAGCACGCGCGGCTGGCGCTGGTAGCCGATGTTGTAGTGGCGCTCCAGCCCGACGCCGATGTGCAGCACCAGGAAGCCAATCTCGTTTTCGCTGATCACGTACGGCGTATATTTGCCCCAGCTCGACACCGCCGCCAGCGTCATGTCCCACGCCATCGGATAGTGTTGCTTGATGTTATCCAGCAGCGGGTTCGGGATCATGATTTGATAGCGCACGCGGGTGATCATGGTTTTGATGTGCGTGAGCAGATCCGCGTGCAGCTGTTCGTCGCTGAGCAGGTTGTAGTTATAGTGGGTGTTGATGTAGCGCAGGATGTAGTTGACCAGCGCTTCGTCGTCGTCGGCGTTAATGGCGCTGGGCGCGATCTCCTGAATCTGCCGCGCGGCGATGTGGACGCACAGCCAGCTCTCCTCCGAGGGTGAAAGCGCCTTGCCCGCCAGCTGCTGGATTGTCACGGCGATATCTTTCGCCGCCTCGCGCACGTTCTCCTCCACGTCTTCGGCATGGAACTCCGGCAGCGGGTAACCTTCGCTGATGCGGCGCACCGACACCGCGCAGTACAGGCGCAGGAACAGCTCGCCCTCGTCGGTCAGGCGAATGTGATGACGCGTCAGCGCGTCGTGCAACACGGGCACCATCTGCTCCGCCACGCCCGCATTCAGCGCCACGTCGGTCACCAGCGGGTTCAGACTGTCCTGCTGCGCCAGCTCCCAGAGCAGATCTGTCAGGCACGCGCGGGTCGACATCTCGCTGCCAAACAGCTTCATCCCGTGACGCGGACGGGTTTCCAGCGTCAGGTTATAGCGGTGGAACCACTCGCGCACTTCCGCCATATCGCTTTGCAGCGTGGCGCGGCTAACGAACCACTCGTCCGCCAGATCCTCAAGCTTGAGGGAAAACGCCGAGGTGAGAAAACGCACCACCAGATAATGCACGCGCTCCGGCCCGGTCCGCGGAATGCGCAGCGCGCGCGGGTGGGAGGCCTGCAGCTGCTGATAGCGCTCGGCATCCTCAATTTTGAGCTGGTAGCCGTTGCCCCGGCTCAGGATGAACTGCGCGCCGTGGCTTGCCAGCAGCGCGTTAAGGGCGGTGATATCCGCACGGACGGTTCGCGTGGAGACCGACAGCCGCTGCGCCAGCTCGTCCTGCGGCAGCGTCTCGTTTTGCAACAGATCGAAAAGTTGCGCTAAACGTTGGTTCGGGAATCGCACGTCGTTGTCCTCTTACGGCTTAAGGTGAAATGACCATCTGGGATGGGCTGCCGACCGGGGTATAGTCTGGCTCAAAGCTCAGCTTGCCGTCCTGACCGACGCGGAAACGGGTAATGTTGTCGCTCCGCTGGTTCATGACGTACAGCCAGCGCCCCTGTTTATCGAGCGTCAGGGTGCGCGGGTAATCACCGCGCGTCCACACATCGTCCTGATGCGTCAGCGTGCCCTCCGCTGTTACGGTAAAGTGCCCGATGCTGTTATGCAAACGGTTAGCCACATACAGCTGCTTTCCGTCGGCGCTTAACGCCAGCCCGGCGGCAAAGCTGGTGCCTTTGTAACCTTCCGGCAGGGCTGAAAGCGTTTTGCCCTCTTTTAAGGTGCCGTTGGCGCTCACGGTATAATGGGTGAGCGTAGACGCCTCTTCGTTAATCAGCCACAGGGCATCGCCTTTCGGCGTAAAGACAAAGTGGCGCGGCCCGGCTCCTTTTGAGGAGGCGCTGATAAACGGCGGATCGTTCGGCGTCAGCTTGCCGGTTCGATCGTCAAAGCGGTACTGGTAGATGCGATCCAGTCCCAGATCGGTAGAAAATACGTACTTGCCGCTCGGATCGGCGGCGATCATGTGCGCGTGGGGGCCGTTATGATCGCTGATGGCAAAGCTGCCCTCCGCAGCGGCTTCCGGTTTTGCCGCGCCCGGCTCACCCTCATCCTGGTGCTTGTCCGTGGCGTCACCCAGGCTGCCGTCTGCCTTGATCGGTAAAACGGCAATCGACCCGCTGACGTAGTTGGCCACCAGCAGGTGCTGGCCGTTCGGCGTCAGCGAAAGATAGACCGGCCCCGCGCCGCCGGACGCCACCTGATTGAGCTCGCTCAGCTCGCCGTTATCGGCCACGCGCAGCGCCTGCACCACGCCCTGCTCCACTTCGCTTGCCAGGTAGAGCGTTTTGCCGTCGTGCGAGACGGCCAGCTGCGCGGCGTTCGGCAGCTTGCTCACCAGCGTTTTATTGCCGAGCGCGCCGCTTTGCGGGTCGACGGTAAAGCGGTACAGCCCTTCACCGTTGGGGTTGTAGGTGCCCACCCAGGCGTACTGCGTCTGGGCGACTGCGGCGGTAGCAAGTAAAGAGAGTGAAGCAACAAGCAGGTTACGGGTGTGCATGGTGGCTCCTTCAGGTGAGTGTGGTGCGTTTCCCCTCACCCCGGCCCTCTCCCCAAAGGGGCGAGGGAGTAATCGTCCCCTCTCCCCTTTGGGGAGAGGGTTAGGGTGAGGGGTGTTGTTTTTATTACTTCACCAGCTTCTTCGTCATCGCCAGCAGCGTACGCACGTCTTCTGGCCGCGTGTCGCCGCTGGCTTTGTCGATAATCGAGCTGTAGATATGCGGGATGATTTTGCTCACGCCCGCGTCGAGGGCGATCTGCAGGATCTCCTCATAGTTTTCCAGATCGATTCCCCCGGTCGGCTCCAGCCAGAAGTCGTGACGGGCGCAGGCTTCCGCCACCGCTTTGTACTCGTCACGGCACTTGAGGCCGCCCATCGGGAAGTATTTGATTGAGCTGCCGCCGAAATCCTTCAGCAGGGCAATCGCGGTTTCCACAGGTACGATACCGTCCGGTGCCGCGCTGCTCAGCGGGCCGGTGGAGATTTTCACCATGCCGACGGTGCCGGTCGGCGAGACCAGACCGTTGACCACGGAGTCGTTCTGCCCCAGCAGCGCGCGGCTGGTGGCGACGCCGGTAAAGACCTGGTTGACGTGCTGCGGCTGCACCTGACGGGAGATTTCGCTCACCATCGCCGACTGGTTCGGGTCGCCCGCGCCCAGGCCCACAGACAGCGCGTTATCAATCAGCGCGGCGTATTCACGCATATCGGCGACGGCGCTGTCCACGTCCGGGTAATTTTTGGAGAGCACGCCCACCAGCACATGACCTTCCGCCGCCTCGTAAATGGCGCTGGCGTTGGCTTTCGAGCCTGCCAGCACGTTCAGACAGACGCGGTCACGGTAAAAATTGGGGGTCAGTTTCATGCTTTTTTCTCCTGTCCTAACACTTCGCTAATGCGGCGGTACACGATGTTCAGCTGGTCTGCGTTTACGCTGCGCACGTCCGCTTCGATAATCCCTTCGTTAGCCTTGTAGCCGCGGAAATAAATGGCGTATTCGCCCTGCTTGAGCGCGTTCACCAGCTCGCCGGTGCCGACGCCGGTAGTAGCTTCGTCAAACTTAATCTCGGTGCGCGCGATGTCGCGTCCCGCGCTGTCCCAGACCACGCGCGCGGTGACGCCGTTCAGGGTGTTGAGCGCGTCGATAAACGGCGTCATCTTCGCCACCATCTCTGCACCGCTCTCTTTGGTCGCCGTCAGGTAGTGTTCGATGGCGCAGGTCAGGCCAAGAATGCCCTCTTTACCCACCTTCATCGCGCGGCCAATCCCCGCCGTCTGGCGCTTCACCCACTCAACGTACTGGGTCTTGCCGATCACCAGCCCGCTGGTTGGCCCTTCAATTGCCTTCGCGCCGCTGTAGATCACCAGATCGGCACCGGATCGGTAGTAGGTATGCAGATCTTCTTCCGCTGCCGCGTCGACGATCAGCGGGAGATCGTGCTTACGTGCAACCACCGCCGCCTGCTCGACGCTGAGCATGCTTTTCTGCACGCAGTGGTGAGATTTGATGTAAAGGATCGCCGCGGTACGCGGAGTGATCGCCGCCGCCAGCTGATCGGCGGAGCATTCGTTGGCGTAGCCCGCTTCCACCAGCTTACCGCCGCCCAGCGCCACCATGGTGCCCACCGGCGCGCCGAAGTTAACGTTATGGCCTTTCGGCAGGACGATTTCGTTGTTCTCAACCGGCGTAACGTGCAGATTTTCCAGTAGCCAGTCGCTGTCTTTCACCAGCACCGCCGCCACGGACTGGGCAATGCCCGCCGACGCGCAGGAGACCACCGTCGCCCCTTCCACGTCCAGCAGCTTCGCGATGTATTCCCCGGTTTTGTTAACCAGATCCTTCATCTCAAAATAGTGATTCATGCCGTCCATCGCTGCCTGCACCACTTCCGGGCGCGGCGTGGAGACGCCCAGCGCCGTCATGCGGCCGGAGGTGTTGATAACCTGCTTTAAGTTGTACTTCTCATAAATCGAAGGCATGTTCCGTGCTCCCTTGTTCGGTCATGTAGCCCTTGCCCGCGCGGATCGCGGCAAGCGGCACCAGAATGTGTTCAGCCTGCAGGCTGTCGTTTTCGGCATCCGTCAGCACCGTCGGCTGACGTTTAAGGGTGAACAGCGTCAGGTCGGCGTCGAGACCCGGCTGAATGCGGCCTTTGCGCGTCAGGCGCAGGCCGTCGGCGGCGTTGGCGGTTACGCAGTCAATCACCTGCGGCAGCGACATGCCGATGGCGAGAAACTTCGACATCACGCTTGCCAGCGAGCCCACCGGGCCGTTAATGCGGTTGCGGCAGTAGATATCCGAGCTAATGGTGTGCGGCAGAATGCCCATCGCGATGGCGCGTTTCGCCACCTCAAAGCTGAAGCTCGCCGTGCCGTGACCGACGTCCAGACGCACGCCACGCTTCAGCGCAGACGTAATGGAGGCGCGCAGCTCGCCGGAGGGCGTCAGAATGCGGTTGGGCTTGCCGTTGTAGCAGTGGGTGATGATGTCGCCCGAGCTCAGCAGCTCGGCAATTTCGTCGAGGTTCGGCGGGTTGTTGCCGATGTGCACCATCAGCGGCAGGTCGCCGTTCTCTTTCTGAATGGCTTTCGCGCGCTCCAGCGGCGTAATGCCGTTTTCACCGACCACGCTGCTGCTCATGCGCGCTTTCAGGCCAACGATAAAATCGGGGTGACGTTTAACCGCCTGTTTGACCGCGTCGGCGTCGATGTTGGCCATATTGGCCAGCTCGTTCTGGGCAATCAGCCCCACGCGGGAGATGTTCAGCAGGGCAAAGACGTCGGTTGTCGCTTTACGGGTGATTTCATAGAAATCGTCCACGTCGTCGGCCCCGGTGCTGCCTGCATCCACTACGGAGGTGACGCCGGTGGCAATGCCGACGCTGTCCGGTTCGTCGTGGTAAATCGGGGAGTTCGGGTAGCAGTGGACGTGGGAGTCAATCCAGCCTGCGCTAACGAATACGTTGCCGTTCAGCTCAACCGTTTTGCTGGCGGGAGCGTCAATGTCGCCCAGCGCCGCAATCTTCCCGTCCTGGATGGCGATATCGGTCAGGGTATCGTCGGCAAGGCGCGCGCGGCGCAGGAGTAAATCAAACATGAGGATCTCCTGATAAGGCGGGCGCCTGAGCGCCCGCGGGTATTAAAGGGCGACCGGGAACAGCCAGCCCAACAGCATGGCACCGAGGATCGCACCGCCGGTAATGGGCTTCTGCCAGATGTAGAACAGCAGTGCCCCCAGCAGAGAACCCACGCCAATCGGAATGGAGGCGGTCATGGCGCTGAGGATAATCAACGGCCCGAGGAAGCGGCCGGAGGCGTTACCCGCGCCCATCATCACGTCTGCACCGTAGGTGGAGTTGCTCTGATTGATGGTGAACTTACGCGCCAGGATAATGACGTAGCCAATCGCCAGGCCAATCACCAGGCCGGTAATCAGCGCGGCAATGAAGTTGGTCACCGGGAACATGATCCCCGCGCCCAGCAGCAGCGCCGGAACGCCAAGGCCCACGCCGGTCTGAATGGCGCCGCCGATGTCGAGAATACCGACCAGCGAGCCTTCGATAATGCGGGCGAACAGGAAGCTTGCGCCGAACGCCGCCACCGCGCCGTAGACGCCGGTATCAATCCCCGCTTTCAGCATCGCCACAAAGGCCACTTCGTTAAACGCGCCGATGCCGTAGAGGTAGTACATGTGCGTCCCGGCAAACACGCCGGAGGAGAGCAGGCCAACGAAGATCGGGAACGACCAGTCGGCATACCAAAAACCTTTATTCTGTTCCATGTAGAGGCTCCTGTTATTTACCGCTGAGCGAGTTGTGGATCATGTCGAGCCAGTTCGGCACGGTCAGATGGAAGGATTCGATCATCTTCATGTCGAAGCCGCGGAAGAAGCCGCTCAGCACGAACAGCAGGACGATAGCCGCCATCATCACTTTGGTGACGTGGTTCCAGCCGCTCTCCTCTACGCCTTTACCAATCAGGATCCCCAGCACCAGGCCCGGCACGGCGTTGCCCATAATCAGCTGCGCTGCGCCGCCGAAAATGGTCGCCCAGAAGCCCGATTTTTTACCCGCGTCGATGGCCGCCAGCCAGAAGATCACCGGCATCACGGTGTTGACCAGCAGGTTTGCCGCCGGCACCAGCACCTTGACGGCGGTGACCTGAAGCGCAGCCGGTACGGAGGAGGCGGTAAGGTTAAGGAAGGTCACGACAATCATGCCGATCAGGCCGCAGGCAATCGCCATTTTGCGCGGATCGTGCAGCGTTTCGCCGACGTTACGGTTTTTGATCATCAGTGCAGCAGCACCCCAGTTCGGGATGATGCGGTGGTCAACGTCCTGTGTGAAAGCCCCTGCGGCCACGGAAGAGGCCCAGGCGTTAAAGAAGAAACCTAACCCAAAGGAGAAGTGAGACGCTGGGTCCCCTTCGCAGGAGTTCAGTTCCCCCAACGTACGAAACGCGCCCATACCCTGAGTGGTAGGCGCATGAAACATGCGTGCAGCCCCGGCTCCGACACCGACGCCTACCAGGCCGCCGATGATGAGCGATTTTATTAATATAATTAAGAACATCAGTCTGCCCTTTTATGAATAATCAGCGTTGCGTGACGAAATCCACCTGGTCAAGATTGATAGCGGTCACGTTGACGGTCACATCCAGCTCCACGCTGTAGGTGCGTCTTTCCCGGCGCAAAAAGAAGAACAGAAAGGCTTCTTTTCGCACCGCTTCTTGCGCCTGAACGACCTGCACATCCTGTGGCTCAATACGCAGTAAGATATGCGGTGAGGCTTTCATCACCGCGGCCTGAACGTGGTTGAGCGCGTCGGCAAAAGCGCGCGCTTTGGCGTCGCCTTTGCCCTTCACTCTCACCGTGGTTGTGAACTGTTCTTTCATGCTTATGCGCCGTATTTCTTCTGCCACGCCTGTACCAGACGCTCGCCCAGCTCTTCTTTATCCATAAAGCCAAAGCCCAGCACGTTGCAGCCTTCGTTGATGGCGGTCACGCCCTCTTCCACGGAACGCATGCCGTATTTCGCTTTGTAGCCATATTTGGTTTGCGCCGTGATGGCACCCGCGCCGCCGCTGCCGCAGAAGGAGATGCCGAAGGTGGCGTTTTCCGCTTTCATCACGTCGCCGAGCTTCATATCGGCTGCCATACCCGGTACGACAACCGCGCGTCCACCTGCTTTTTCCACACCCGCAGCCACTTTCTGACCTTTACCCAGGCGATCGCCAATCACGACTGTAATCTGTTCCATGTGTTGCTCCTTAAAGGTTGTCTTTCGCGACTTCAAAGTGAACGGAGAGCAGCCAGGCTTCTTCATCAGGAAGGTTGCCAAACTGCGCTACCACTTCACGTGCCAGCCGCATTGAATCCGGTGAAATTTCGTCGAACAGTTCCGCTTCAACCTCCGGCAGCGGCTCGCCGGTCACGGACCGGTGCGCCATTGCGCGAACGTGGGAGGTCAGCATCTGTTCCTGTACCGCATTGGGGATGATGTCGTGCCGGGCCAGCAGGGCATAAACCTGCTGCAGCATAGTGTTCGCGAGCTGCTCTGTTTGCACTGCCTGTTCCCCAACGTCGTTCATTACCGCTCCGTTAATCACTGGTCTTACCCCGTTAATGGCTCTGGAATAAAACTAACGTTGAGGGGGAATTGTTTGTAGCGAGTTGTTTTCCACTTCGAAGTGGAAAGGCGAGCCGCAGCAGTGATCTGTGCCACATAAATGCGCTGAATATGGATAAATCGCTGTATTTGCGTGATGAATGTCACGCTATTAAGCGGCAATGAACAGGCAAGCAGAGTGGAAAAGTTTCCGAGCGGGCTCGTAGAAATGTGATGTGGATAAGGTTTTCTTATGGGGATTCGCTAGAGTGGCGACGGGTGCTTGAGACTGACCGTCTCAGGCATGGGACGGAAAGTGGAAAGCCCCTACCTGAATGTAAATCAGGGCGGGGCTGTAAACGACACGTCTAGCCACGTGATGTTTGCTACCTCGCCAGCTTTAAAGCAAGGAGGCATCCATGAAACGCAGAAACCCAAGTATCGGGGTTTTGATGATTATTTCTTTGACGATAATCATCTTAACGCTGGTGACGAGGAAAACACTGTGCGAGATCCGTTTTCGAAACGGCTCGCTTGAAGTGACAGCGCGGATGGAGTGTCGCTCCGACCGGTAAGGAGCAAAGATGCGGGGGCGCGTAATGCGCCTCCGCATACGGAGAAAGGACGTACAGCTCAGGCACCCAATTAACGATACTTTTTATGATACGTGTTGCGCGTAGTCACAAACTGCTCGGCCGCCGCCTGGGCTTCTTTCACTTTACCTTCGTTGGCGAGCTTCAGCGCGCCGTCGATCTGGCCGACCAGCACGTCAAAGCCGTGGCGGTAGTCTTTCATTTCAGCACTGTCTGCCGCTTTGCTTTCCAGCTTTGGCGGGGTGGCTTTTTGGGCGTCCAGCGCCGCTTCACGCATTTTGGTCAGTGCGTCTTTCATTTCAGCCGCATTGTCCGTTTTCTGCACCACCTTCAGGTTTTGACCGAGGATGCCCATGTCGTCTTCAAGATCCGCAGCAAACGCAGAAGAGCCAAGAACCAGCGTTGAAGCTGCGACGATCGCTAACAGGTGTTTACGCATTGCTCACTTCCTTTTTTATTATTAACAAAACGCTATCTTTATTGACCCGCAATTTTCATTTCGGGCAGAAGAACTGAACCACACTGTATATTGCTACGTGTTTCAATATCGTTACCGACCGTAACGATGTTGCGCCACATGTCCTTCAGGTTGCCGGCAATCGTAATTTCGCTCACCGGATACTGGATTTCGCCGTTTTCCACCCAGAAGCCCGCCGCACCGCGAGAGTAATCCCCGGTGATGCCGCTTACGCCCTGGCCCATCAGCTCGGTTACCACCAGACCAGTGCCCATCTCTTTCAGCATCTGCTCAAAGTTGAGGCCCTGGCCGGCAATCCGCCAGTTGTGGATTCCGCCCGCGTGACCGGTGCTTTTCAGCCCCAGCTTGCGCGCGGAGTAGTTGGTCAGCAGCCACTGGGTCAGAATACCGTCTTTGATGATATCGCGACGTTCGGTGCGCACGCCTTCGCTGTCGAACGGCGTGGAGGCCAGCCCTTTCAGCAGGTGCGGATGCTCTTCGATGGTCAGCCATTCCGGCAGGATCTGCTTGCCCAGCGAGTCGAGCAGGAAGGTCGATTTACGGTAAACGGAGCCACCGGCAATCGCGCCCACCAGATGACCAAACAGACCGGTCGCCACTTCGTTGGCAAAAATGACCGGGGCCTTCATGGTGGAGAGCTTGCGCGGCGACAGGCGGGACAGCGTGCGCTCGGCGCACTCTTTACCGACCCACTCCGGAGACTGTAAATCCCCCAACGCGCGGCCAATCGTGTAGGCGTAGTCGCGCTCCATGTCGCCGTTCTCTTCGGCGATGACGCAGCTGGAGAGCGAGTGGCGGGTGGAGCAGTAGCCCTGCAGCATGCCGTGGCTGTTGCCGAAAACTTTGATGCCGTAGTGGCTGTTAAAGCTGCCGCCTTCGGTATTGGTGATGCGCTTGTCAGCCTGCAAAGACGCCTGCTCTGCGCGGGCAGCCAGTTCAATCGCTTCGTCCGGCGTAACCTCTGCCGGGTGGAAAAGATCGAGATCCGGCGCATCAAACGCCAGCAGCTCTTTATCCGCCACGCCAGCGTAAGGATCCGGCGAGGTGTAACGGGCAATATCCAGCGCGGCCTGCACCGTACGGGCGATGGCATCCGGACTGAGATCGGTGGATGACGCACTGCCTTTGCGATTCTGGTGATAGACCGTGATCCCCAGCGCGCCATCGCTGTTGAATTCAACATTCTCCACTTCGCCATAGCGGGTGCTCACGCTAATGCCGGTGGTTTTGCTGACCGCCACTTCGGCGCCATCTGATTTTTCTGAAGCAAGCATCAGCGCGGTGGAGACGGCTTCTTCCAGAATCTTACGCTGCGCTTCAACTTGTGAGGTTACTTTCATCGCAAATGCCATACTGTAAGAGAGAGTTATCTGAAGTCTAACAGAGAACCGTTTTTCAGTGCGCGTCTTAACTGGTAACATTAGCCTCTTTTTTTAAGGAGCCTGACATGACTAAGCAGCCCGAAGACTGGCTCGACGACGTTCCCGGTGATGACATCGAAGACGAAGATGATGAGATCATCTGGGTCAGTAAAAGTGAAATTAAACGTGACGCCGAAGAGTTAAAACAGCTTGGCGCGGAGATGGTAGAACTGGGTAAAAACGCGCTGGATAAGATCCCGCTCGACCAGGATCTGCGTGATGCCATTGAACTGGCACAGAAAATCAAAAAAGAAGGCCGTCGTCGCCAGCTTCAGCTTATCGGGAAAATGCTGCGTCAGCGCGACGTCGATCCGATCCGCCAGGCGCTGGACAAGCTGAAAAACCGCCACAACCAGCAGGTAGCGTTTTTCCATAAGCTTGAGCAGATCCGCGATCGCCTGATTGAACAGGGTGATGACGCCGTACCGGAAGTGCTGAACCTGTGGCCGGATGCCGACCGTCAGCAGCTGCGTTCCTTGATCCGCAACGCGAAGAAAGAGAAAGAAGGGAATAAGCCGCCGAAGTCTGCGCGCCTGATTTTCCAGTACCTGCGCGAGCTGTCTGAGAACGAAGAGTAATCCGTGCGGTTTTGCGCCGGATGGCGGCGTAAACGCCTTATCCGGCCTACAAGGTCGTGCAAAATGTAAGCCCGGTAAGCGCGAGCGCCACCGGGCTTTTTTTTACGCGTCGGCGGCCGCTTCCGCTTTTTTCGCCAGACCGTCCAGCAGCTTTTGATGGATCCCACCGAAACCGCCGTTGCTCATCACCAGAATATGGTCACCGGGCTGGGCCGCTTTCACGACCATATCCGCGAGCACATCCACATCCGCACTCCAGTGCGCAGGCTGAATGCAGGCATCGGCCACTTCCGCCACCTGCCACGGAATATGCTGCGGCTGCAGCAGGAAGACCTCGTCGGCGCGTCCTAATGACGGCGCGAGATCGTCTTTGCAGATGCCCATCTTCATGGTGTTCGAGCGCGGTTCCAGCACCGCCAGAATGCGCGCGGTACCGCCGACTTTGCCGCGCAGGGCCGCAAGCGTCGCCAGAATCGCCGTTGGGTGGTGCGCGAAATCGTCGTACACCGTGACGCCGTGGGCTTCACCGCGCAGCTCCAGGCGGCGACGGGCATTGATAAACGAGCCCAGTGCATTCGCTGCATCCGCAGGCAGAACGCCCACGTGGCGTGCGGCAGCAATGGCCATCAGGCCGTTGTGCATGTTGTGCTCGCCCACCAGGCCCCACTTCACTTCGCCCACTTTTTCACCGTCGAGCAGCACTTCCCACTCGGAGGCATCGGCGTTGAGTTTCTTCGCCTGCCAGTGGCCCTGCTCGCCCACCAGCTCCTGCTCGCTCCAGCAGCCCATTGCCAGGGTCTGTTTCAGGTTGATGTCGTTTTCCGGCAGGATGATGCGTCCCTGGCCCGGCACGATGCGCACCAGGTGGTGGAACTGCTTCTGAATGGCTTTCAGATCGTCAAAGATATCCGCATGGTCGAACTCAAGGTTGTTGAGGATCAGCGTCCGCGGGCAGTAATGGACGAATTTGGAGCGTTTGTCGAAGAACGCGCAGTCATACTCGTCGGCTTCGATCACGAAGAACGGGCTGTCTCCCAGGCGGGCAGAAACGTCAAAGTTGCCCGGTACGCCGCCGATCACAAAGCCCGGCTTGTAGCCGCAGGCTTCGAGGATCCAGGTGGCCATCCCGGCGGTGGTCGTTTTGCCGTGCGTGCCGGCAACGGCAATCACCCAGCGGTCGCGCAGCACGAAATCATGCAGCCACTGCGGGCCGGACATGAACGGAATATTGCGTTCCAGTACCGCCTCGACGCACGGATTACCGCGGGTCATGGCGTTGCCAATGATCACCAGATCCGGCTCGGGATCCAGTTGGCTGGCATCGTAGCCCTGAATTAAAGAGATGCCCTGCTTCTCCAGAAGCGTGCTCATTGGCGGATACACATTGGCGTCCGAACCTGTCACTTCGTGGCCCAGCGAGCGCGCCAGCATTGCCAGTCCGCCCATGAAAGTGCCACAAATCCCCAATATATGAATGCGCATACGTCACTATCCTTCTTCAATGTGGCGCACATTTTACTCACATGTCAGCGGGTGTGAAACGCATTTCAGGAAAATCCGTATCCTGCTGGCGCGATTCACCTCTGCGCTACTATTTGAATGTTTGTTAAGATTGTTGGGCTTTAGTCGTTTTAGTGAACATAAATCGCTCTACTCACAAAGATGCAGGGAAAGTGTTATGAAAACGTTAGGTGAATTTATTGTCGAAAAGCAGCACGAGTTCTCTCATGCTACCGGTGAACTCACTGCTTTGCTGTCGGCAATAAAGCTGGGCGCTAAGATCATCCACCGTGATATCAACAAGGCCGGTCTGGTCGATATCCTGGGTGCCAGCGGTGCCGAGAACGTTCAGGGCGAGGTTCAGCAGAAACTCGATCTGTTCGCAAATGAAAAACTGAAAGCTGCACTGCGCGCGCGCGACATCGTTGCGGGTATCGCCTCCGAAGAAGAAGATGAAATTGTTGTTTTCGAAGGGTGTGAACACGCGAAATACGTTGTGCTGATGGATCCGCTCGACGGCTCCTCAAACATCGACGTTAACGTTTCTGTCGGTACCATTTTCTCCATCTACCGCCGCGTCACGCCTGTTGGCACGCCGGTGACCGAAGAAGATTTCCTGCAGCCGGGCATTAATCAGGTGGCTGCCGGTTACGTCGTTTATGGCTCCTCCACCATGCTGGTGTACACCACCGGGTGCGGGGTTCACGCCTTTACGTACGATCCTTCACTGGGCGTTTTCTGTCTGAGCCAGGAACGCATGCGCTTCCCGGAGAAGGGCAACACCTACTCCATCAACGAAGGCAACTACATTCGCTTCCCGAACGGCGTGAAGAAGTACATCAAATTCTGCCAGGAAGAAGATAAAGCGACGCAGCGCCCTTACACCTCCCGCTATATTGGCTCTCTGGTCGCGGATTTCCACCGTAACCTGCTGAAAGGCGGTATCTACCTCTATCCAAGCACCGCAAGCCACCCTGACGGAAAGCTGCGCCTGCTGTACGAATGCAACCCGATGGCGTTCCTCGCCGAGCAGGCGGGCGGCAAGGCGAGCGACGGTAAAGAGCGTATTCTGGATATCGTGCCGGAAAGCCTTCACCAGCGCCGTTCATTCTTCGTCGGCAACAACCACATGGTTGAAGACGTTGAACGTTTTATCCGTGAGTACCCGGACGCGTAATACCTTTCTTCAGGGGAGCCGTTCTGGCTCCCCTGGTCATTTATATATTTTAACGTATAAGTGTTTATAAAAAACACGCTTTAATATTCACCACTGCTCCTGCATTATTTCCATAACAGTTTGACAGATATTTCCTGGAGCAGAACCGCAATGAAAAATTATTCTCGTGCTACTACCGGTATAGATTTAAATCTTATCCCTGTATTTATTGAAATCGTCCGCTGCGGCAGCATGGCAAAAGCCTCTGTGCGCCTCGATATGTCACGCCCGGCGGTGAGTCTGGCCCTGAAGCGTTTTAATCAGCTGTTTGATGAGCCGTTATTTTTCCGCAAGGGTTTATATCTTGAGCCGACTGAAAAAGCGTTAGCCTTAACCAGCTCACTGGAAATATTAATGGGCGATATTCACGATAATATTGCGGCAGTTAATTCCGCGAGGAATAAAGCCCCGGCACAGAACGTTCCGGGGCTGGGGAATATTATGCCGCGGTCTGAGACGTCACTTTGAATGATGACATGGCTTCCATCAGCTGACGCGACTGCTCCTCAAGGGAGCGGGTCGCGGCGGAGGATTGCTGCACCAGCGCCGCATTCTGCTGCGCGGTTTCGTCCATCTGGTTCACCGCAATATTCACCTGCTCAATGCCGCGGCTCTGCTCCTGGGACGCGGTCGCAATCTCGCGCATCAGTTTAGTCATGCGCAGCACTTCTGTTGCAATCTCATCCATCGTTTCGCCAGCCTGCTGGGCCAGCTCGCTGCCCTCGTTAACGTGGGTCTGCGAATCGCTGATAAGCGAACGGATCTCTTTCGCCGCGTCGGCGCTGCGGCTGGCAAGATTTCGCACTTCGCCAGCGACGACGGCAAACCCGCGCCCCTGCTCGCCCGCGCGCGCCGCTTCCACGGAGGCGTTAAGCGCCAGAATATTGGTCTGGAAGGCAATGCCGTCGATCACGCTCAGGATGTCGGCGATCCGCGCCGAGCTGCCGGAGATATCGCGCATTTTTTCAATCACGTAGCAGACCATTTCGCTGCCGTGATCGGCCGTGTCGGACACTGACTTCGCCAGCTGGTGCGCCTGCTCGGCGTTATCGGCGTTGAGTTTCACCGTGGCGGTGATCTGTTCCATGCTGGCCGCCGTCTGTTCCAGCGAGGTGGCGGTAGATTCCGTGCGCTCGGCGAGATCCCGGTTCCCCGCCGTCAGCTCGCGGCTGCCGGTGTCAATTTGCGAGCTGGCATCACGCACCCGCAGAACCGAGTTCATCAGCGACTGGCGCATCTCCTCTATCGCCGCGTTGAGACGGTTAAACTCCTGGCTCGCTGGCGCATTCAGGGTATGGGTTAAATCGCCCGCCGCCACGTTCTCCAGTTGAGCGATCGACGCCGAGAGAGGCTTGAGCAGCATGTGGCGCAGCACCAGCCAGGCCAGCACGATAATGCCTGCCGTCAGCAGCGCCGCAACGATAATCAGGATCAGCACGCGGGTTTTACTCGCCTGCACGGCACTCACTTCCGCCTGACCCCGCGCTTCGCTCCATTTCTGAAACGCCTGCATATCGTTATCAAACTGCTTCGCAACCGGGATTAGCGCGTTCTCCAGCAGATCGTAATAGCTGTCCGCGCTCTGGTCATTCAGGGTTTTCAGCATCGGGTTGATCCCCTGCTGGTTATACGTCGCCAGGCTGGCCGCGACTTTATCGAGAAGCTGCTGCCCCTGCCTGTCGGCCACGCCGCCGTCGATCACGCCTTTGAGCGTTTTCTGGGCGACGGCCACTTCCTGATTGATGTTTTTTACCGATTTGGCCGCATCGTCCAGCATGCCGATTTCCATCATCCGGACGGCCTGGCCCGCCTCGTTGCGCGCGCGCAGGATCAGCGTATAGCCAGAATTAAGCTGCACCATCTGCTCACCCTGAAGGTGGTTGATGCGCTGCAGCGAAGAAGAACTCTGTGTGAGGGCATAAATACCAATGCCGCTGACAATCAGCAGCAGAAGGGTCATAACGGCCAGTAAAGAGAGCAAGCCGGTACGAATCGATAGCGTTTTAAGCATGATGTTATTTCCGGTAGCGAGATATTTCTTGGCGTAAAAGAAGAGTATCGGCCGCTACCGGAAAATGTTTAGACTTTAAGCAATTTCAGCGTGTTATGGCTCTGTTACTGATGTGTCTACGCGTGTAACAGGCGAGCTCTGGCGGTTCTCCCAGAGCACCGTCAGACCACGCTGCAGGGCGATAAAAATAAACAGCAAAATGCCGATGGCGATCTTCGTCCACCACGAGCTGAGCGTGCCGTCAAAGTTGATATAGGTTTGTATCAGCCCCTGGATCGCCACGCCGAACAACGTGCCCAGCACCGTACCTACCCCGCCGCTGAGCAGCGTGCCGCCGATGACCACAGAAGCAATCGCATCCAGCTCAACGCCGACGCCCGCCAGCGCGTAACCGGCCTGGGTATAAACCGAGAAGACAATGCCCGCCAGCGTCGCCAGCCCGGTCGAAAGCATATAGATGCGGATGGTGGTGCTGCGGGTGGAGATCCCCATCAGGTTGGCCGACGTGGCGTTGCCGCCAATGGCGTACACCTGGTTGCCAAACCGGGTGCGGTGGGCGAGGAAGATGCCAATCACCACCACGCCCAGCATCAGAAGCCCCATCGCGCTCAGACGGCCGCCGCCGGGGATTTTCCACGCCAGGCTGGAGAGCGTGTCGTAGATGGGGTGGTTAATCGGAATCGACTCTTCCGACACCAGATAGCTCACCCCGCGCAGGAAGAACATGCCCGCGAGGGTAATGATAAACGCCGGAATTTTTAACGCGTCGATCAGCAGCCCCATAAAGGCGCCAAACGCGCAGCCCATCGCCAGCACCAGCGGAAACGCCACCAGAGGAGAGATCCCCCAGAAGCCGATCGCCTTCGCAAGGAACACGCCCGTAAACGCGATCACCGAGCCGACGGAGAGATCGATCCCGCCGGAGAGGATCACGAAGGTCATGCCGACAGCGATGATGCCTAAAAAGGCGTTATCGGTCAGGATATTGCAAATCACGCGTGTCGATGCAAACCCCGGGAACTGGGTCAGGCAGTAGAGATACCCCAGCACAAACACGCCCAGGGTGATCATTAACGGTAAATTACGTTTTATCATGGCCACGGATCCCCTTAATGATGCTGACAAAGCGCGGTGACTGGACGATCAGCACGCAGAGAACGACCACCGCTTTCACCACCTGATTGAGTTCCGGCTGAAAACCGGAGAGCAGGATCCCGGTGTTCATGCCCTGAATGATCAGCGCGCCAATCACCGAGAGCAGCAGGTTAAAGCGCCCGCCCATCAGCGACCCGCCGCCGATCACCACCGCGAGGATCGCGTCCAGCTCCAGCCAGAGTCCCGCGTTGTTGGCGTCGGCCCCGCGAATATCCGCCGCGACGATGACCCCGGCGATGGCGGCGCATACGCCGCTCAGCACGTAGGTCAGCATGACCATCAGCCGCGTGTTGACCCCGGCGTTGCGTGCCGCACGAATATTGATCCCAACGGCTTCAATGAACATCCCCAGCGCCGTTTTACGGGTAAAGAGCCAAAAGATAACCAGCGTCACGAGGGCAATAATCACCGGCGTCGGGAAGAACAGAAGGTTGCCGCTACCGAGCCACGCGAGGCTCGGGGAATTAAAGGTGACGATCTGACCGGAGGTAATGAGCTGCGCCACGCCGCGCCCGGCCACCATTAAAATCAGGGTGGCGACAAAGGGCTGAATTTTCAGCACCGCCACCAGAATGCCGTTCCATAATCCTGCCAGCACGCCGGTACCTAACGCCGCCAGCAGCACGATCGGCAGGCTATGCCCGGCGACGGTCATTGAGGCTGCCGTGGCCCCGGCGATGGCCATCACCGCGCCGACGGAGAGATCAATCCCGCCGGTGGCGATAACCAGCGTCATTCCGATGGCCAGCAGCGCCACGGGTGCGGCACGGTTTAAAATGTCTATCGGGCTGCCAAACAGGCGGCCATCCTGAACAATAATCTGGAAGAAATGCGGTGCGACCAGGCTATCAATAAGCAGTACCACCAGCAGCGCCGCGATTTGCGGCGTGCCGGTTGGCCAGCTGAAGCGGCGCTTTGTCTCACCGGTTTGCGAAAGCGAACGGGGCATCACGATTCACTCCTTATGCCGCGATGGCATTCATGATCGCCGGAACGGACAGCTTATCCAGCGGGATCTCTGCCACCTGTTTGCGATCGCGCATGATAATGACGCGATCGGCATACCCCACCAGCTCTTCCAGCTCGGACGAAATGACCAGCAGCGCCAGCCCGTCCGCACACAGCGTTTCGATAAGGCGGATAATTTCGGCGTGCGCCCCCACGTCTATGCCGCGGGTCGGTTCGTCGAGGATCAGGAACTGGGGTTTGGTCAGCAGCCAGCGTGACAGCAGCACTTTCTGCTGGTTACCGCCGGAGAGAAATTCAATGGGCTGTTCCGCGCTCGGGGTGCGGATGCCGAGCTGGCGGATAAAGCGCTCGGCAATGGCGTTTTGCTCTTTGCGTGGGATCGGCCGTAGCCAGCCGCGCTGGGCCTGCAGGGCCAGAATAATGTTCTCCCGCACCGAGGCCGCGGCAATGATGCCATCCGTTTTCCGGTCTTCCGGGCAGAAGCCCACCCCGAGGCAAGAGGCCTGATGCGGCGATCGCAGAGTTTGCAGTTTGCCCTTGATCAGCGCGCTGCCGCTGTCCGCAGGTTTGATCCCGAAGATCACCTCGGCGGTTTCGGTACGTCCCGATCCTAACAGGCCCGCCAGACCGACAATTTCGCCCGGGCGGACCTCCAGGTTAAACGGCGAGATCACCCCTTTTTTGCCGTAATCGCTGAAGGCTGCGATCGGTTTATCGCTCAGCAGCGTGCGGCCTGCGCGCTGAAGGGCGTTGGTGTCAAGTTCACGGCCCAGCATCATTTTCACCAGCTCGATCTGCGGCAGCTCGCGGGTTTCGCGGCAGCCGACAAAGCTGCCGTTGCGCAGCACCGTAATGCGATCGCTCACCTCATACACCTGATCGAGGAAGTGCGTCACGAAGATCAGGCTGACGCCCCGATCGCGCAGCTGGCGCATCAGGGTAAAGAGCATCTCCACTTCCTGGGTATCGAGGCTGGCGGTGGGTTCGTCGAGGATCAGCACCTTTGCGGAGAGATCGATCGCGCGGCAAATCGCGACAATCTGCTGCATGGCGACGGAAAAACGGTTCAGCGGCTCGCGAACGTCAAGAGAGAAGCCGTAAGATTCCATCAGCGCTGTCGCCCGCGCCTCCATCTCTTTGCGGCGCAGCAGGCCAAAACGCCGCGGCTCGCGGCCAATAAACAGGTTATCCGCCACCGACATATTGGGCAGCAGGTTCACTTCCTGGTACACCGTCCCAATCCCCAGCTCCTGGGCATGGGCGGTATTTTTTGGCGAAATGGCGTTGCCTTCCAGCCAGATGGTGCCGCGATCGGCGTGATAAACGCCGGTCAGGGATTTAATCAGCGTCGATTTCCCCGCGCCGTTCTCGCCCAATAGCGCCATAATCTCACCGCGCCGCAGGCTGAAATCAACATTATCCAGCGCTTTTACGCCGGGGAAAAATTTACTCAAGCCCTCTGTGCGGAGGATTTCCTGGTGTTGTTCAGTGGTCATGGTTTTTCCCCTGCATCAAGCCGGATGGCGCTGCGCTTATCCGGCCTACAAAAGAGCGTATCGTAGGCCGGGTAAGCGCAGCGCCACCCGGCAATTTCACTGGATCAGTAGCCCATATTTTTCTTCTTCTCCAACTCTTCTTTCGCCGTGTCAGGCAGGTAGAGCGTGGATTTGGTGACCGTCACCTTCTCAGGCATCGTGCCGTCTTTCTTGAATTTCTCCAGCGCATCGAATGCCGGGCCGGCCATGTTTGGCGTGAGTTCCACGCTGGCGTTGGCTTCGCCGTCGATCATCGCTTTGTAGATGTCCGGCACGCCGTCGATAGAGCCAGTCAGGATATCTTTGCCCGGCTTCAGGCCCGCTTCTTTAATCGCCTGAATCGCACCGATCACCATGTCATCGTTATGGGCGTAAACCATGCAGATGTTTTTGCCGTTGTTTTCAGCCTTGATGAAGCTCTCCATGACCTCTTTACCTTTGCTGCGGGTAAAGTCGCCGGACTGAGAGCGGATAATCTTGATGTTTGGCGCTTTCGCAATGGCCTCAGCAAACCCCTTCTTACGGTCGATGGCCACGCTCGCGCCGACGGTTCCCTGCAGCTCAACCACGTTACACGGCTTGCCGTCGACCTGTTTCACCAGCCAGTCACCAATCAACTGCCCTTCAAGCACGTTGTTGGCCGTCACGGTGGTCATATAGAGAGATTTGTCTTTCACATCAATGGAACGATCGAGCAGGAAGACCGGGATTTCGGCGTCTTTCGCTTCCTTCAGGACAGGCTCCCAGCCGGTCGCCACGACGGGGGCAATAAATATGGCATCCACGCCCTGAGCGATAAAGGAGCGTACGGCTTTGATCTGATTCTCTTGTTTTTGCTGACCATCGGCGATTTTTAGGGTGATGCCGCGTTTCTGGGCCTCGCTTTTCGCCACGTTGGTTTCCGCCGCTCGCCAGCCAGATTCAGAGCCGACTTGCGAAAAACCTACCGTTAAGGGGGCGGCCATCGCCATAGACGACATGGCTGCCGAAACTGCTGTGACCAGGAGTAAGCGCTTCCACATATGAACGTCCTCGTAGGGTGAGTTATTGTTGGTTAAAAGATGTTCTGCGGAATGACTATAGCCGATGAAATATGTAACGAATTGCGTTACATCACACTTCAGAAAAGTGAATAAAACGTTAATCACAAGTTTGTAATCGCTTTCATTTCTTCATGAAAAATGCGGCTGAGTTTATGGATTTTCCTGTCATGGAATCGGTCTGAAAAGTGGGAAGAACGTGGAGATAAGGCGAAAACAGGCGGAGACATTCAGCGCGAGTTGGCTATAATACCTGCCACTTGTTTACCATCCATTTTAAAGGACACCGACATGAGCTTACTCAACGTCCCAGCGGGTAAAGAACTGCCAGAAGACATCTACGTAGTTATCGAAATCCCGGCTAACGCAGATCCGATCAAATACGAAGTGGACAAAGAGAGCGGCGCCCTGTTCGTAGACCGTTTCATGTCTACCGCGATGTTCTATCCGTGCAACTACGGTTACATCAACCACACCCTGTCTCTGGACGGTGACCCGGTTGACGTGCTGGTCCCAACGCCATACCCACTGGAGCCAGGCTCCGTCATTCGCTGCCGTCCAGTTGGCGTGCTGAAAATGACCGACGAATCCGGTGAAGATGCGAAGCTGGTTGCGGTACCGCACACCAAGCTGAGCAAAGAATACGATCACATCAAAGATGTGAACGACCTGCCAGAGCTGCTGAAAGCGCAGATCACTCACTTCTTCGAGCACTACAAAGACCTCGAAAAAGGCAAGTGGGTTAAAGTTGACGGCTGGGACAACGCAGAAGCGGCGAAAGCAGAAATCATCGCCTCTTTCGAACGCGCTGCTAAGAAGTAATTCTTACTGCCGATCGATAAAGCCCCGCTGGTCGGGGCTTTTTTGTGTCTGGAGAGTATCGCCCGGCGGCGCTACGCTTGCACGGCAAGAGGCGCAAAAAAACAACGCCACCTCACGGTGGCGTTGTTTTTTTTCAGTACTGGTCTCTGTCTAACCAGTTACCGCTTACAATCCGCGTTAACCCTTCGACCGGACGCTGGTAGACGTACATCCACGCGCTTCCGTACGGCGTCTGGATCAACTGGCGCGCGTATTCACCGCCCCTGGTGCGCAAGGCATCAAGTTCGGCAAGCGTCGCGTTATCAATACGATAAACCTCACCCTGTACCGTTCCTTCGCCGGGAACCGCGCCTGGATAGTGGCCCAGGCTGTACAACTGGTAGTTCTCGATATTGTAATTCCCCAGCAGCAGGGCATTGGTCATCCAGTGACTGTTGCCTTGCCTGGTTCTTAAACTGCCGTAGACAAATATTCGCATTGCTAAAACTCAAACTGATAGAGCAGATCAAGTGCCTGGTCTATGCCGGACACTGCTTCCAGATATAGCTTAGGCATCAGGCGATAGCGTAACGTGAGTGTTGCCAGTGAGTCAAAGATCCCCACACCATATTTTACCTGCAGACCCGGCAGTACATAGCCGCTGACCACCACCTGCGAGGAGTCACCCACGCCCTGGGTGTCCAGCGCCAGATTGCTTACGCCGAACGTCTCGCCGATTTTACCCACAACCTGCCCACTTTGTGCAACCCCCAGACCCACTAACATCGAGGTCATCGCCGCACTGTCGCTCTGACCGCTATCCAGACCTTGCCCTCGGAGCAGGTAAGAGAGGGCTTCCTGCTGCGACATCGCCGGGTCAGAGAAGATCTCCGCCTTCGGTTCGTCGGCGGAGCCGGTGACGCGGACGCCCGCGATAACGTCGTTTTCCGTTGCTTCCGGGTTACGAATCGCTTCGATGTTCAGCAAAGGCTGATCCGGTGGACCAGAGAACAGCAGCTCGCCTTTGCGGACAATCAGATCCTGACCATAGGCGTGGAAGCGCCCTTCAGGAATATTGATTTGCCCGTTCAGGCCAAGCCCTTGTTTATCCTGAGCCACTTTCAGGTCACCCGTGAGCCGCGCCTTCAGCCCAAACGCATCCAGCCGCACGTTATTCCCCACGTGCACGATAAGGTTACTATTAATCGGTATGCCTGCGCTCTTCTGTTCGACAGGTTTCAGATTTTCATTGAGCATAACTTCATCGCTTGAGACGCCAACCGCACTTTCCGGCACGTCGTGGACCACGATGCGCGCCCACGGCACGTCAACGCGTCCATCAAGCGTAAAGAGGCTTGGCGTTGCTTCAAAGACCACATCTGGCGAGACGTCCAGGCGCACCATTGGCGGTACGGTGATGCGCACCCTGCTGCCTTTCGCGGCAATACGGGCCCGCCAGTTATCGAGCTGGCTCCAGTCCGCGTCGCCGCTCAGGTTGATTTGTCCCTGCTGCGTTAATACCGAGCCGCTCAGCGTCGAGCTCATGCCGTTGAAGTTCATCGCGATCTGGCTGGGCTGCATATCGAACGGCATAAAGTTGCCGTCAATATCTACGCCGCTGAGCCGCAACTGACCGAACAGCTGAGGACTTTGCGCGTTGCCGGCCAGGCGCAGGTTAGCGTTGAGCATGCCCTCTGCTTTTTCCCCGCGGGCGAAAATCGGATTCACCATCGCCAGGTTGAAGTTACGGATGTTGACGTTGCCGCCCAGATTACGCCGTCCCTGCGGGTCGGTAATCTGTACCTGCCCGTCCAGCTGACCGTTGTTGGTCAGACGGATAAGCCACCCCAGCTCCGCGCGGTTGTTATGCAGGTCCGCGCTCAGGTTCAGGGTGTCGAATGCCACCGGCAGGGGCGCATCGTTGACCTCCTGCGTCACCTTCACGTTACGCCCGGAAAGGGTGACGCTGCCCTGCGGCAGCCCCTCTTTCGTGGTATCCCAGGCGACATCGGCCTTCCCGCTGAAGACGCCGCTGGCCTGGGTCGTGTCCGGCATAAACGGCTTCAGCATCGCCAGATCGAAGCGATTGAGGTTGATCTGCGCGCGCCCTTCCGCTCCCGCATCGATGGTCTGCGGCACGCAGAGTTCCGCATCCGGGTTGGTCCAGCAGTGTGGCCCAATGCTGATCTTCTGCTCGGCGTTTCGGTAGTCCAGCGCGATGGAGCGTGACAGAGCCAGCGGCCCAACCGGCGTGTTGAAGCGGGTGTTGTCCAGCGTTCCTTTCCAGCGTTCTTCCTTGCGGTCGAAGCTGCCGGTCAGGTGAAGCTGGCCGGAGACCGGCTCGCCCTGCACGCGCAGCTGGAGGTCGTGCTGTTTCTCGTTCCCTTTGGCGTCCAGAGTGACCAGGTTAATGTTGACGTCCGGCTGAGAAATGCGCTCCACGCGCAGGTTCAGGTTACCGCCGATCTGATCGGTGGATTTCACATCCCCTTCCACGCGGACGCGGGCAACGCTCAGCTCCTGCCAGCGCAGGTTATTGGCGGTGATATCCGCCAGCAGCTGCGGCGCGTCGACCGTGCCGCGCACTTTCACTAACCCTTTCGCCGTGCCGCCAAGGCCCGGCAGAGCGTTATCCAGGTTCGGCGCGTCGATGGTGGCATCCAGATTGAGATCTTTCACCCCCAGCTCGCCTTTGATATCCGCCGTGTTGCGGCCCAGCGCCACGTGCAGTCCCGGAATGACCCACTGCAGGTAGCTGTTGCCTTTGACCGAACCTTCAACATTAACCTTGTTCTGCTTCACGTTACCGGTGAGCTTGATTTCCGGCACGTCCATCTGCCACGTGCCGCCGTACAGGCTGCCGCGGGTTTTGATCAGGCCATCCAGTTTTGACGGCCAGTCCGGCACCTCTTTGGCGGTGTTAATGCCCGTCAGCTTAAGCTCGCCGCGCCAGCTGATCGCCTGCTGCCAGTCGAGCAACGCGGTCAGCTCGGTTTTACCTTCCAGCGCCGCGACGGTCAGCTTGTCGAGGTTGACCTGCTGTTCGTTGCCCTTCGCATCCAGCGTGATGGTTGCAGGCGGCACGCCCTGCCCCTTCACCGCGGTGCGGAACGAGAGCGTGTAATCGGTCATCTTGCCGCTCAGCTTCAGCTTCAGGTCATCGGCCTGGAACTGCTTTTCGCCGGTGAACGGCCAGTAAAGCTGCTTGCTGACAACCTCAAGATTAAGCGGCAGCCCGGCTTCCGCCAGCTGGGTTTGCGCACGCAGCACCATGTCCACCGGGCCGGAGAGATTCACGCCGACGTCCAGCTTATCGCGCAGCGCCCCGCCCACTTTGACCTTCACCTTTTCGCCTTTCAGCGGATCGATGTTGAGCGCGCTGTTCAGCGTGATATCCACCGGCCAGCTGTCGCGCAGCAGGGCATTCCCTGACGCGTTAACCGAGCCCTGGTTGGTGTCGATATCCAGCGCGTCGAGCTTCATATTGCCGTCAATGCTGCTGACCTTCAGCAGCATGGTGTAAACCGTCAGATCGGTATCGCCGGTCAGGCGCAACTGCTCGCCTTTGAATTCCTCAATGTTGAGGTTCAGCGGCAGATGAACGTCGGTCATCTCCGGCAGGACAGGCTTCGAGAAGAGGTCCTTCAGCGTTTCGCCCAGCGGCTTTTCTTCCGGCTGCGGGTTCTGGATCTTCGGCTCGACGATCTCTTCCTGCGCCACGTCCGCCACTTTCGGCAGCGCAATCAGTAAACCCTGCAGCGACGTCGGCGTCAGGGTCAGGTTTTTCTCCTGCCAGCGCAGGCCGGAGGTGAAATCCATCACCGACACGGTGGTGTCGTCGATTTTGATATTGACGTTATCCAGCGCCACCCGATAAAGCGCGATCGGATACGGGGTGGAGAGATTCAGCGGGCCGCTGTCCTCTTCCTCCACCGGCGCAGACTTCGGCATTTTTTTCGAATCTATCGCCACGTTGACATCTTTTAGCGACAGATCGTTAACGCAGAGCTTGCTGTCGCGCAGGCATCCCAGCTTCACCGCGAGGTGGAATTCGCCGGCGTTCACCGCCACGCCCGGCTGCTCATAGCGGATGTTTTTCAGGCGCAGGTCGCGCCAGCCGCCCGTCACCTGGCCGATTTCCAGCCCGGGCACCCAGCGGTTCGCGGCGTTAAACAGCAGATGCAGCCCGGTCGTCGTTCCCACCAGAAACGCCACCGTACCGAGCAGCAGCACGATAAAAATCAGCACCCCGAGGCTTATCTTCTTCCATAGACTCATAATTCAGGCCCCAGACCGATGTAAAACTGTAATCCGTGTTCTTCTTTGTCGCCCACCGGAACGGCGAAATCGAGCTTGATGGGCCCGACGGGTGACTGCCAGCGCACGCCTACGCCCGCGCCGGTTTTGAAATCGCTGCGGCGGATATCGTTCACCGCTTCACCGCCGTCAACAAACATGGCGCCCCACCACTTGCCGCTAACGTTGTACTGATACTCCAGCGAGCCGGTCGCCAGTTTTGACGCCCCGGTCAGCTGGCCTTTTTCGTTTTCCGGTGAGATCGATTTGAACTTATACCCGCGAATGCTGCGGTCGCCCCCGGCGAAGAAGCGCAGGTCCGGCGGAACGCGCTCGAAATCGCCCGTCTCAATCCAGCCGAGATTACCGCGCATCACAAAACGGTGTTTGTCATACAGCGTGCGGATCCAGACGTTTTGCGCCTGAAAGACGGAGAAGTCTACGTCGGAGCCCCAGGCGGTGTTGGAATAATCGATGGAGTAGCGCTGTGAGTCGCCCCAGGTCGGCATCAGGCCACCGCGCGAGCGGGTACGGCTGATCATCACGCCCGGGTAAAGCAGCATGGTGGTGTTGGTGACGTTGGCCTGGGTAAAGTGGTCAAGGCTCCAGCGCAGGTTAATGGCGCGCTGCCAGCCGCTGGAGAGATCCCAGAAACGCGATACCGCAAGCGTGGTCGAGTCCTGCTCGGTATCGTTTAAATCGGTGCGCTTAAAGCCGCCCTGCAGAAGGTAATACTGCTCAAGCGGATTTTTCAGCAGCGGCATTTTGTAGCTGAAATCCAGCTGCTGCTCGGGCGCAGAGAGGCTCAGGCTGGTAGTCAGGCTGTGGCCGTAGGAGTTCATCCACGGTTTTTTCCACGAGGTTTTCACGCGTGGGCCAACGTCCGTCGAATAGCCCACACCGGTCTCAATGGTGTTCTCGGTGCGCGGCGAGACAACGCCATGCAGCGGCAACACCTTGGTTTTGCGCGACTTATCAAATTCCGGTGCGACAATCACGGAGTTAAACCAGCCGGTGGCGGAGAGGCGGCGGTTCAGTTCTCCCAGGTCGCTTGACTGGTAGTAATCCCCTTTTTTGAAGGGAACGAGGTTTTGCAAGTACTCTTCGCGAATTTGCGACCCTTCAAACGTCACATCGCCAAAGCGGTAGCGCTCCCCGCTGTCGTAGTCGATATCCCAGAAGGCCTGACGTCGTTCCAGCGACACCCCAAGCTGGCTTTTGTTGAACTGGCTGTCGAAGTAGCCTTTACGCAGCGCGACGCTGGTTAAGGATTTTTTAAAATGATCGTAATCGCCGTGATTCAGCACGGTGCCTATTTTTGGACGCGTACTCAGCAGATCGAGGTAATCCCGATCCGTTCGCGCACCGCCGCGCAGCACCACGTTGGTGCCGCCAATCAATACCGGCTCGCCCGGCGAAACGCGGGCAATAAGCACCTGGCGCCCCTTCTTTGGCGGCGGACGGAGGTCAAAATCAATGGTGGGTTCGTAATAACCCAGCGCTTTCAGCCCTTCCCGGATGGCGTCATCCACGCGCGCGCGAAAACGCCGGTCCGGCGTCACCTCATCGCTCTGGATGGTCGATAGCTGCGCACGCACGTTTTTTTGTAGCGCCCCGGATAACCCCTCAACCTGCAAACGGACATTCGCCGCGCTGGCAATCCCGCTTGTCAGCAATACACTGACTAAACATAACTGGCGGATTTTTGTCACGTTTTCTCCTGAATATCCCTGTTTCCACCCTGGAAGCAAATGAAGTGCCGCTCCGCGGCAAAATACGGCCCGTTGGCCAAAAACCCAAATCGCGGGTTGAAAATGGGTGTAACACCCAAATATTTCTTATGATTAAATCTAGACTCATTCAGCGCATTTATTGTGTTCAATTAAACGCTTCGTGACAACCTTAACTGAAACATCGCACCCCGGGAGGCCCCATCGTGAGTTTATTCGACAAAAAGCATCTGGTTTCACAAGCCGATGCATTACCGGGACGCAACACCCCTATGCCTGTGGCGACCTTACACGCCGTCAATAACCATTCCATGACCAACGTTCCTGAAGGGATGGAAATCGCCCTGTTCGCGATGGGCTGCTTCTGGGGCGTTGAACGCCTCTTCTGGCAGCTGCCCGGCGTTTACAGCACGGCGGCCGGCTACACGGGCGGTTACACGCCTAATCCAACCTACCGCGAAGTCTGCTCCGGCGAAACCGGTCATGCGGAAGCGGTTCGCGTGGTTTATGACCCTGCGGTGATTAGCTATGAGCAGCTCCTGCAGGTCTTCTGGGAAAATCACGACCCGGCGCAGGGCATGCGTCAGGGCAACGACCACGGTACCCAGTACCGCTCGGCTATTTATCCGCTCACGCCGGAGCAGGACGCCGCCGCGCGCGCCAGCCTTGAGCGTTTCCAGCAAGCCATGCGCGAAGCTGGCGATACGCGCGAGGTGACCACGGAAATTGCGACGGCGAAACCGTTCTACTATGCCGAGGACGATCACCAGCAGTATCTGCATAAAAACCCCTATGGCTACTGCGGTATCGGGGGCATCGGCGTCTGCCTGCCGCCGCAGCTGGCGTAATTATTGGTCCAGCGCCACGCGAGCCGCGTGGCGCGTGGCGTTACTGACCGAGCCGTAGTCCATCACTTTGCCCTGCAGCAGCAGGTTAAAGACCGGCGCCTGCGGTCGGTTGAGCCGCGTTTGCAGCAGGTGAACGGCCTCAATCCCCAGCTCTCGGCAGGGCACCGTAACGCCCGTGATCGGTCTTTCCAGACGGTGCGCTAAATTCCAGGCAAAATCGGTCGTGATGAGCGAAATGTCTTCCGGAATGCGCAGCCCGTGGCGCGTTAACGCCCTGACCACGCCTTCCGTCATGCTGGTACTGTTCGGGAAAATCACCTCCGGCCACTGGGATCTGTCATGACTCATCAGCCACGCGTCCAGCGCCCGCTCGGCCTCGTCTGCCGTAAACCACTCCGTCACTAATAAATCGCGCTGGGGATCAAAGGCAACGTGAAAATGGCGGTATGCCTCCTTGATGCCGTCCAGACGCGCGTAGAGCGTATCCCGGCGCAGGCAGGTGAGCGTGAGCACCCGGCGATGCCCCTGCTCAAAAAGGTACTGCATGGCGGTGAAACCAATCGCCCGGTGGTCGGGCGACACGGAATCCAGCACCCGATCCCGGTCAACGGAGTTAATCAACACGCAGGGCTTATTCAGCGTGCTCGCCAGTTTAAATATGGTGGAATCATCAGTTCCAATAATGATTATCGCGTTGATATTCTTATGACTGGCCTTTTCCATAAATAATTTCACATCGGCGTGCTGTTCTTCTAATCCACAGCAGCTGACCCACACGTTGTGCGGCGCGCAGGCTTCAGCAATACCTTTGGTCACTTCCAGATAAAAAATGTCCCCACGTCCCTGAAAGGTTCTTTCCGGGGCAAAGACCGCGATGCCGTTAATCAGCAGCCGCCCGCTTGCCATCGACTCAAGCACGCCCAGCTTCCTCGCGGTACGCACAATTGCTTCTCGGGCTTTCTCGCTGGTGTACGACTTGCCGCTCAGGACCCGCGAAACGGTGCTGACGGAATAGCCCGTGAGCGCCGCGATCTCCTCCATTTTTAACCTTCCCGACATAGTGTGACCTCGCTCTCAATCAGTTTTTGCAAATATTTGCAGAAACAGCACGTTGATTTTAAAACCAAATTTCACAAAGCCTGGAGATTACTTAACCACCCTGCGAGTATTCTCACAAAAACACATTGTCGCTGCCGCTCCCCTTTCCTATTTTCCGGTCATCACTCATTTCAACTGAAATTAAGGTGTGACATGGAGAAGGTACGTTTTGGCATTATTGGAATAGGTAATATCGGTACGGTCCACGCGCGTTATTTACTGGCGGGTACGGTCAGCGACGCCTGCCTGGCGGCGGTTTGCGATAATGCAGTGGAAAAACACCCAGCCATTCGCCAGCTGGTCGGCACCCTCCCCCTTTTCAGCGACGCGCAGGAGATGCTCCAGAGCGGGCTTATCGACGCGGTGATCGTCGCAACTCCCCACTACGACCACCCGCGCCTGTCGATGCTGGCAATGCGCCACGGCATCCACACCCTGTGTGAAAAACCAGCGGGCGTGTATACCGCCCAGGTTCAGGAGATGAACGCCTGCGCCCAGGCGTGCGACGTGGTGTTCGGCATCATGTACAACCAGCGCCCGAACCCGCTCTACCAGAAGGTGAAAGATCTGATCGACAGCGGCGAGCTGGGCGAGATCCGCCGCTCCAACTGGATCATCACCAACTGGTATCGCTCGCAGAGCTACTACAACTCAGGCGGCTGGCGCGCCACCTGGAAAGGAGAAGGCGGCGGCGTGCTGCTCAACCAGGACCCGCATCAGCTCGATCTCTGGCAGTGGCTGGTCGGCATGCCGGTTCGCCTGCGCGCGTTTTGCCAGTTCGGCAAGCATCGCGATATCGAAGTGGAGGACGAGGTCACCGCCTATGCCGAGTACGCCAGCGGCGCGACGGGGGTGTTTATCACGACCGTGGCGGAAACGCCGGGGACCAACCGGCTGGAAATCGTCGGCGATCGCGGCAAGGTGGTCGTCGAAGAGGGGAAGCTGCGCTACTGGCGGCTGCGTGAGTCCGAAACCGATTTTAACGCCCGCTGGCAAAACGGTTTTGGTGAACCCGAATGCTGGGAGGTCACGCTTCCCGTCGCCCCGGAGTGCAGCGAACACCACGTCATAACCGCCAATTTCTGTGCCGCCATCCTGCGCGGCGAACCGCTCATTGCACCGGGCCTGGAAGGGATCAACGGGCTGACGCTCTCCAACGCCATGCACCTCTCCACCTGGACCGACGACTGGGTCGAACTCCCGCTCAACGAGAAACAGTATCTGCGCCTGCTTCAGCAGCGCATCAGCACCTCAGTGGCTAAAGAGACAGCCAGCGTCACGCTGGATGCCTCCGGCACCTGGTAACTCCGGAGAAGAAACGATGTTAAATGTCGCTATCGTGGGAACAGGGAATATCTCGCATAACCATATTCAGGGCTATTTGCAGTTTGGCCAGCGCTGCCGGATCGTCGCGCTGGTGGATATCTACCCGGAAAAAGCCCACGAGAAAAAAACGCGCTACGGCCTGACGGACGCCCGCGTGTATGAAAGCCACCAGCAGATGCTGGCGTCAGAGCCGAATATCGACATCGTCGACGTCTGCACGCCGCCCTACGTCCATGCGGAGATAAGCATTGATGCCCTCAATGCCGGCCGCCATGTGCTGTGCGAAAAGCCGATGGCCGCCTCGCTGGAGGAGTGCGACGCCATGCTCGCCGCGCAGAAGGCCAGCGGCAAAACGCTCGCCATCATTGCCCAAAACCGCTTTACAGACGCCTTCTGGCGCTTAAAAGCGGCGCTGGATTCAGGTCTGGCTGGCAAGGTCTGCCATGCCCAGGTGGATTCGTTCTGGTGGCGCGGACACTGCTACTACGACCTGTGGTGGCGCGGTACCTGGGAAAAAGAGGGCGGCGGCTGCACGCTTAACCACGCGGTTCACCACATCGACGCCATTCAGTGGATGCTGGGCTTCCCGTCCGAGGTGGTGGCCATGATGACCAACGTGGCGCACGACAACGCTGAAGTCGAAGATCTCAGCGCCGCGATATTTAAATACCCCAGCGGCGCGCTTACTCAGTTGACCGCCTCGGTCGTACACCACGGGGAAGATCAGAAAATCATTATCCAGGGTGACAAGGCGCGCATCTCCGCGCCGTGGCAGGCCTTTGCCAGCGTCAGTGCCGATAACGGCTTCCCGCAGGAGGATCGGGATCTGCAGCGGGAAGCGCAGCTCAACGCCGTTTTTCAGGAGACGCCGAAGCTCGAATGGACGCTGCACACCGGGCAGATTAACGACCTGCTTTATGCCATCGAGCACGGCGCGGCGCCGTTAGTGGACGGCCTGCAGGGCAAACGCTCCCTGGAGCTGATTACCGCGATTTATAAATCTGCCATTACCCGCAGCTTGGTCTCGCTGCCGATTCAGCGCGACGACCCGTTTTACCGCACCGGCGGGACGAACGCTCTCGCCCCCCGTTTTTATGAAAAATCAGCAAGCGTTGCCAACTTCAGTGAAGTCGGTGCGATTCCCCTCGGCAAAGATCTGGATGAAGGAGTGACACCATGAACAAAAATGACGGTATGAACTACGCGCCGGTCGGTAAGCCACAGCCGGTCGTGAAGGAAGGCGAATTTGTCTTTGCCGCGGCCGCGCTCGACCACGGCCATATCTACGGCATGAGTAACGGCCTGATTGAAGCTGGCGCCACGCTCAAATGGGTGTACGACCCTGACCCGGCAAAAGTGGACAAATTCATCCAGCAGTATCCGCAGGCAAAGGTTGCAGAATCCCTGGACGTGATACTCGCCGACGACGAGGTGCGTCTGGTGGCAGCGGCCGCTATACCCTCCGAGCGCTGCGCGCTGGGGCTGAAAGCGATGGCGGCAGGCAAGGACTACTTCACGGATAAAGCGCCGCTCACCACCCTTGAGCAGCTGGAAGATGCCAAAGCCATGGTGAAAAAAACGGGGCGGAAATACGCCGTGTACTACAGCGAACGCCTGCACGTTGAGAGCGCGGTCTTTGCCGGACAGCTGGTGCAGCAAGGGGCCATTGGCCGCGTCGTACAAACGCTGGGGACTGGCCCGCACCGGGAAGGGACCGGCCGCCCGGACTGGTTCTACGATCGACGCTATTTCGGGGGCATTCTGTGCGATATCGGCAGCCACCAGATTGAGCAGTTCCTTTTTTACACCGGCAACAGCGACGCCACCGTGGTGGCAAGCCAGGTGCGCAACGTTAAACACCCGCAGTATCCCGCCTTTGAAGATTTTGGCGATGCCATGCTGAAAGGGGAAAACGGCGCCAGCGGCTATTTCCGCTGCGACTGGTTTACCCCTGACGGTCTCTCTACCTGGGGCGATGGCCGCCTGACGCTACTCGGCACCGAAGGCTATATCGAAATCCGCAAATATGTCGATCTCACCCGCGGCGAGCAGGACGTGGTGTATCTCGTTAATAAAGAGGGAGAGTTCCGCTATCCGGTCGCCGGACAGGTGGGGTTCCCGTTCTTTGGCGAACTGATCCTCGACTGCTTGCATCGTACTGAAAATGCCATGACCCAGGCACACGCCTTCAGGGCGGCGGAGCTCTGCGTGAAGGCTCAGATGCTGGCCAACGCGACGGAATAACGGGAGGCGACGATGACGATCCTGAACACAGCAGTTATCGGCGCAGGGGCGATTCACGGTTGCCATGTGAACGCGCTGCGCCAGCTCCCCAACGTTGCGCTGCGCGCGCTGGTCGATATCGACAGCGTCAAAGGGCTGAAGCTGGCGATGGGCTACCAGTGCCGCTTTTATCAGGATTACCGGGAAATGCTGCTGGATGACGCCATCGACGTGGTCCATATCTGCACGCCGCATTTCGAGCATAAAAGCATGATCCTGGCGGCTCTCGCCGCCGGGAAGCATGTTTTCTGCGAAAAACCGGTGGGCATGAACAGCAGCGAACTCGTGGATATCACCCGCGCCGCTGAACGGGCGCCGGGCCTGCTCGGCGTGTGCTATCAGAACCGGCTCAACCCCACCAGCCTGCGCATTCGCCAGACGCTGGACGATGGCGGGTTGGGAAAAATGCTCAGCATCAAGGCGGTGCTGACGTGGTCGCGCGCGGGCGCGTACTACACCGAAAGCCCGTGGCGCGGGCGGCTGGCAACGGAAGGCGGCAGCCTGCTGATCAACCAGGCCATTCATACTCTCGACCTGATGCAGTGGTTCGCCGGCGGCGCAACGCGCGTGAAAGGGGTGGTCGATAGCGGTGAGCTGGCGGACGTGACCGAAGGCGAAGACAGCGCGATGGCGACGCTGCATTTTGCCAACGGCGCGCGCGGCCTGTTTTACGCCAGCAACTGCAACACCACCGACTCCCCGATCCTGATGGAGATTCACTGCGAGCGGGGCTCGCTGCTGCTGAACGACAACGTGCTCTGGCGCGTGACGCCGGGCGAGCGCGTAAGGCTGGCGACCGACGACTCGCCGGACGGCTCGGTCAAAAGCTACTGGGGGCTGGGACACGAGCAGGCGATCCGCCGTTTTTATCACGCTATCACCCACCCGGGAAACACGGGCTACACCGACATCCGTGAAGCCGGAAAATCACTCACCCTTGTGGAGGCTATTTACCGCTCATCTCAATTAAGACAATGGATAGATATCAATAATTAGAACGTAATTTGTATTCCAGCAGTAAATAAAAAAACGACCCAAATATGGGTTTATAGCTACCCTACACTGGAAATTATTATGGTCAAACCAACTGAACGTAGAGTGGGTTATGGCGTGGCGCTTGGCTACGGCATAACCGATCTTTTTGGCGGAGGCGCTTTCGCCATTATCGGCACCTGGCTGTTATTTTTTTACACCACCTACTGCGGGCTCTCGGTTATTGAAGCGGGATCTATATTTGCCATTGCCCGCGTTATCGATGCGCTGTTAAGCCCGATTATGGGGTATATCACCGATAATTTCGGCGATACCTGGCTCGGGCGTAAATTTGGTCGTCGCCGCTTCTTTTTATTACTCAGTTCCCCGTTAATGTTTTTATATGCCCTGCTGTGGATGACCGATATGGGGTACTGGTATTACCTGGGCACTTACCTCTCCATTGAATTGCTGTCGGCGATGGTGCTGGTGCCCTGGGAGACCCTGGCGGCTGAGATGACTAACCGCTACGAAGAGCGTAGCCGCCTCTCCGGCGTGCGTATGATCTGCTCCCAGCTGGGCGGTTTTCTTGCGGTTTCGGTTCCCGGCGTCATTATGCAGTTCACCGGTAAAGATAATCCGTTTACCTATACGCTGACCGGGCTGATCTTTTCCTGCATCTTCTGCATTGCGGTATTTATTACCTGGTACACCACGTGGGAAGCGAAGGATGTGCAACAGGAGTCCACGTTTAAAGTAGAGAATCACCGCAGCAGCGGGATCCTCAATCACCTGAAATATCTGGTGCTGGATCTCTTCTCCTCCTTCCGTATTCGCGCGTTCCGTCTGCACATTATTATTTATATCTTTTCGTTTACGGCGATGGACGTATTCGGGTCGGTCTTTACCTATTATGTCGTTTATTGCCTGAGCCAGGATGCGGCAGCCGTGTCGGGCTGGCTGAGCATTGCGGCTTTCGCCTCGGTGCCCGGCACCTATGGATTTATGCTGCTGTTGAACCGTCTGAACATGACGCCGTCTGCCGCCCTGCGTCTCTCCTACGGCTGTATTTTCCTGGTACTGGCCTTCCTGTTTACGGTTTACCTGACCAAAACGCAGGTGCCGACGCTGCTGTTTTCGGCGGTCTTTATCCTGCTCGGTGCCGCCCGCTCTGGCCTCTATTACATTCCGTGGAACATCTACAGCTTCATTCCGGATATTGACGAGATGGTAACCCAGCAGCGCCGCGAAGGCATTTTTGCCGGGGTGATGGTCCTGACCCGCAAAAGCACCGTGGCGATTGCCATCATGATTATTGGCCTGGTGCTGCAGGAGTCCGGCTTTGTGAAGGGCAGCGGCGCGCAGCCTGAAAGCGCGCTGGGGGCGATTATAGGCCTGATGATTTTCGCGACGGCCGCACTGCTGGCGGTAAGCTTCTTCACGACCTACAAGTTCAGGCTCACCCGCGAGACGCATAAGCTGCTCCTCAAGGAGATTGCGCGCCGCAAGCTGGGCGGAGATTATCGTGACTGCGACGCCAGGACCCGCGTGGTGATCAAACAGCTCACAGGCTATGAGTACGACCAGGTGTGGGGAGGCGATGCAACCCGACGGGCAGAAGGAAACGCCCGTTTATCCGCCGCGAAATAACCCCTCTTACCGGACAGCATCACGCTGTCCGGTCTGTTTAATGCCAAAAATGTGACCTCTGGCAGATTTACATCTCTTTACGCTATACTACCGCTGAAATAATCGGCTCAACGCTACGAGCTGACGTTCTATGTGTCTTCACACAAATGGTATCAACTCCCCTTCTGAGGATCTGGCGATAAGCCGGATAAACTATGTTAAACAGTATTTTAGTAATACTTTGTCTTATTGCCGTCAGTGCATTTTTCTCGATATCTGAGATCTCGCTGGCCGCATCCCGTAAAATCAAACTGAAGCTGCTTGCAGACGAAGGCAACATCAATGCCACCCGCATCCTGAAAATGCAGGAAAACCCCGGCATGTTCTTCACCGTGGTGCAGATCGGCCTCAACGCGGTCGCCATTCTCGGCGGTATCGTCGGCGATGCGGCGTTTTCCCCGGCGTTTTATAGCCTCTTTGTAAAGTACATGTCCGTTGAACTGGCCGAACAGCTGAGCTTTATCCTCTCCTTCTCGCTGGTGACCGGGCTGTTCATCCTCTTTGCTGACCTGACCCCGAAACGCATCGGTATGATTGCGCCAGAAGCCGTGGCTTTGCGTATCATCAACCCGATGCGCTTCTGTCTGTACGTGTTCCGTCCTCTGGTGTGGTTCTTCAACGGCCTGGCGAACGTGATTTTCCGCATCTTTAAGCTGCCGATGGTGCGTAAAGATGACATCACCTCTGACGACATTTATGCGGTCGTGGAAGCCGGCGCGCTGGCCGGGGTGCTGCGTAAGCAGGAGCACGAGCTGATTGAGAACGTATTCGAACTGGAATCCCGTACCGTGCCCTCTTCCATGACGGGCCGTGAAAACATTATCTGGTTCGATTTACACGAAGACGAGCAGAGCCTGAAGACCAAGGTGGCGGAGCATCCGCACTCTAAGTTCCTGGTCTGTAATGAGGATATCGACCACATCATCGGTTACGTCGACTCCAAAGACCTGCTGAACCGCGTGCTGGCGAACCAGAGCCTGGCGCTCAACAGCGGCGTGCAGATCCGCAACACCCTGATCGTGCCGGACACCCTGACGCTCTCAGAAGCGCTGGAAAGTTTCAAAACCGCCGGGGAAGATTTCGCGGTTATCATGAACGAATACGCGCTGGTGGTCGGTATTATCACCCTCAACGACGTAATGACCACGCTGATGGGCGACCTTGTTGGCCAGGGGCTGGAAGAGCAGATTGTTCAGCGTGACGAAAATTCATGGCTGATTGATGGCGGTACGCCGATTGAAGACGTGATGCGCGTGCTGGATATCGACGAGTTCCCGCAGTCCGGCAACTACGAGACCATCGGCGGCTTTATGATGTTTATGCTGCGTAAAATCCCGAAACGTACCGACTCGGTGAAGTTCTCCGGCTATAAGTTTGAGGTGGTGGATATTGATAACTACCGCATCGACCAGCTGCTGGTGACGCGAATCGACAACAAACCGACCGTACTGGTGCCGAAGCTGCCGGATGCGGAAGAGAAGGTGTCGGCGTAAGGTTCCTGCCCCCACAAACATCAACGGCTCCCATTGGGAGCCGTCTTTTTATCTACTACTACTGCATAGCACGTTGGTTAAGCCATCTCAGTTTGCAGACGCATAACCTGACGGTTGACTTCGGACATCACAGACAGGTGCTGTTTGTCCTTCACTTTTGGGACAAGGATCTTGCCCTTATCAAACTCAAAAGCGCCAACATCCTTGATATACAACCGTCCACGGAACAGGATCTTCACGTACTTCGCCACCTGAAGCGGGTTGTAGCGTTGGAAAATTTTCATTCTTGTATCTCCTGCGAATCATACGCTCTTGCGGTGCCACAATCGGCCCGACTGTCCTGAGCGCAAATTTTAATGCCCAATGACTATAGACCAGAACTACGTTGTTACCCAGTATGCATAAGTTTATTTACCGTTTGATTACAATTATTCAGAATAATCTTTGCAAACCGTCACTGAGGGCAGTATAAGCCGTCGTTTTTTCATGGATATGTGCGTTCACCCGCAAACTGGCATCCGGATTGCGGGAAAACCACATTGATCGCACTTATCATTAAAGCGTATGACCAAGTGGTCGGATCACCTGCAAACAATAAGGAAACGCCATGACCCTACGTAATATCCTTGCAGCAGCTTGCCTGCTGCTGCCTCTGTGGGCTTCCGCTCACAACATTGAAAAAGGACAACGTGTACCGCCAGTCGGCATTGCTGACCGGGGAGAATTGATTCTCGACAATGATAAGTTTAGCTACAAACCCTGGAATAGCGCGCAGCTCGCAGGGAAAGTGAGAGTTGTACAACATATTGCCGGTCGTACATCCGCAAAAGAGAAAAATGCCAACCTGGTGGAAGCGATCAAATCCGCAAAATTCCCCCATGACCGCTACCAGACGACCACCATTGTTAACACTGACGACGCCATTCCAGGCTCCGGAATGTTTGTGCGCTCAAGCCTTGAGAGCAATAAAAAGCTCTACCCGTGGTCGCAGTTTATCGTCGACAGCAACGGCGTAACCCGTAAGGCCTGGCAGCTGGAGGAAGAGAGTTCTGCGATCGTTGTGCTCGATAAAGAGGGCCGCGTGCAGTGGGCGAAAGACGGCGCGTTAACCCAGGAAGAGGTGCAGCAGGTTGTCGACCTGCTGCATAAGCTGTTGGCTCAATAAATAGAGACGCGGAAGCCGGGGTTGAGGAACGATTCGCGCGGGGTATAGTCCAGCGGCTTGCCCTGCCAGTCATGAACGTGCGCTCCGGCGGCCGCGGCAACCGCATGACCTGCCGCGGTATCCCAGACGTTGGTTGGTCCAAAGCGGGGGTACAGCTGCGCCTGACCTTCCGCCACCAGGCAGAACTTCAGCGATGAGCCAATCGAGGTGGTCTGGTGTTCACCCAACTGCTGCAGATACTCCTGCAGCTCGCTGTCGCTGTGCGAGCGGCTGATCACCACCAGCGGTGGACGCGCATCCCGCACCTGGATCTGCTTGCGCACGCCGCACTCTTCCTTCCAGGCCTTCCCTTCTGCGGCGCTGTACATCACCTTCATTACCGGCGCGTATACCACGCCCAGCACCGCTTTGCCTTTCTCAATCAGGGCAATGTTGACGGTGAACTCACCGTTGCGCTTGATGAACTCTTTTGTCCCGTCCAGCGGGTCGACCAGCCAGTAGCGCTGCCAGTGCTGGCGCTCGTCCCAGCTTTGCGGCGCTTCTTCAGACAAAACGGGAATGTCCGGCGTTAAGGCCTGTAACCCTTGCAGGATCACCTTATGCGCCGCGATATCTGCCGCCGTGACCGGAGAGTCGTCGGCTTTGCTGACAACCTCCATCGGTTTATTACCGTCATACACCTGCATGATGGCATCTCCCGCATCCCGTGCGAGCTGACAAATTTTATCTAGCATTTTCCACCTCTTTGTTAACGCAGTGAGGTTAACTCTTTGTTTTAGTTATATCGTAATGTGAACAATTCCGCTATCTGTGAAGCAATTCCGGTTTCAGGTCGCTTTTTTCTGTCAGGATTCACATTTCTGTAAGCAATACGCTATAGATACATACTCTTTTGTGGCATGGATCGAAAAAAGGACTCCTCTGATGATTAAGTTTAGCGCAACGCTCCTGGCGACGCTGATTGCAGCGAGCGTACAGGCGGCGACGGTCGATCTGCGTATTCTCGAAACGACCGATCTTCACAGCAACATGATGGACTTCGACTACTACAAAGATACCCCGACGGAAAAATTCGGACTGGTACGCACGGCAAGTTTGATAAACGCCGCGCGCGGTGAGGTGAAAAATAGCGTGCTGGTCGATAACGGCGATCTCATTCAGGGCAGCCCGCTCGGCGATTACATGGCGGCGAAAGGCCTGAAAAAAGGCGAGATCCATCCTGTTTATAAAGCAATGAACACGCTGGACTATGCCGTCGGCAACCTCGGTAACCACGAATTCAACTACGGCCTGAAATACCTGCATGACGCGCTGGCAGGAGCCAAATTCCCGTACGTTAACGCCAATATCATCGACGTTAAGACCCAAAAGCCGCTGTTTACGCCTTACCTGATTAAAGAAACAGAGGTAGTCGACCAGGACGGTAAAAAGCAGACGCTGAAAATCGGCTATATCGGCTTCGTACCGCCGCAAATTATGACGTGGGATAAGGCGAACCTCAGCGGCAAAGTCACCGTTAACGACATTACCGAGACGGCGCGTAAATACGTGCCGGAAATGCGTGAGAAAGGGGCGGATCTGGTGGTCGTCGTCGCGCATTCCGGCCTCTCTGCCGATCCGTATCAGGCCATGGCCGAAAACTCCGTTTACTACCTGAGTGAAGTACCGGGCGTTGACGCGATCCTCTTCGGCCACGCTCACGCGGTCTTCCCGGGCAAAGATTTTGCCAGCATCAAAGGGGCGGATATCGAAAAAGGGACGCTCAATGGCGTGCCGTCGGTGATGCCAGGCATGTGGGGCGACCATCTTGGCGTGGTGGATCTGGTGCTGAATAACGACGGCGGCAGCTGGAAGGTCACGCAGTCAAAAGCCGAAGCGCGCCCGATTTACGACGCGGCGGCTAAAAAGTCACTGGCGGCGGAAGATAAAAAACTGGTCGAGGTGCTGAAGCACGATCACGACGCCACGCGCGACTTCGTCAGCAAACCGATCGGCAAATCCGCCGACAACATGTACAGCTACCTGGCGCTGGTTCAGGATGACCCAACCGTTCAGGTGGTCAATATGGCGCAGAAAGCCTATGCCGAACACTTTATTCAGGGCGATCCGGATCTGGCAAAACTGCCGGTGCTCTCCGCCGCTGCGCCATTCAAGGTAGGCGGGCGTAAGAATGACCCGGCAAGCTATGTGGAAGTCGAAAAAGGCCAGCTGACCTTCCGTAACGCCGCCGATCTCTACCTCTACCCGAACACGCTGGTGGTAGTAAAAGCGACCGGCCAGGAGGTGAAAGAGTGGCTGGAGTGCTCCGCCGGGCAGTTTAACCAGATTGACCCGCACAGCAGTAAGCCGCAGTCGCTGATTAACTGGGACGGTTTCCGCACCTACAACTTCGACGTGATCGACGGCGTGAATTACCAGATTGACGTCACCCAGCCGGCGAAATATGACGGCGAGTGTCATGCAGTTAACCCGCAGGCGGAACGCATCAAAAACCTGACCTTCAACGGCAAGGCGATAGACCCGGGAGCCACTTTCCTGGTCGTGACCAATAACTATCGCGCCTACGGCGGTAAGTTTGCCGGTACGGGAGACAGCCACATCGCCTTCGCCTCGCCGGATGAAAACCGCTCGGTGCTGGCGGCATGGATCGGCGCCGAATCGAAAAAGACAGGGGAAATTCACCCGGCAGTAGATAACAACTGGCGTCTGGCGCCGATCCACAGCGATACGCCGCTGGACATCCGTATTGAAACGTCACCGTCCGATAAGGCAGCCGCGTTTATTAAGGATAAGGCGCAGTATCCGATGAAAAAGGTGGCGACGGATGATATCGGGTTCGCGATTTATCAGGTGGATTTGAGCAAGTAGCGGTGATTGTGCCGGGTGGCGCTTCGCTTACCCGGCCTACGAACTGCGGGTAGGCCGGGTAAGGCGAAGCCGCCACCCGGCTTTTACGCCGCACGATCGTCCCGATTCGCCATCACCTTCGGCGTATTTACCTCAATCCAGTCCGCCAGCGCGGCGACTTTCTCGCTGACCTCAATACCCAACGGCGTCAGGCTATACTCTACGTGCGGCGGCACAACCGGATACGACACGCGATCGACAAACCCGTCCAGCTCCAGCGCCTGGAGTGACTGGGACAGCATCTTTTCGCTTACTCCGCCCATTTTACGGCGCAGATCGCTAAAGCGGTGCGTTCCCGCGCGCAGGGCCAGCAGAATCAGTACTCCCCAGCGGCTGGTCACGTGTTTAAGCACCTCCCGCGAAGGACACTGTTCCGCGAAGAGATTGCCATCGCGCATTTGTTCGCTGAGCGTCGGAATCGTTGTTTTCATACTTACCTTTTTGTACGTACTTACTAAAAGTTAGCTATGGTGCTAGTGTGCCACAACACCAGACAAACACGAAGGAGATTCATCATGATCGCAATTACCGGCGCTACCGGCCAGCTTGGCCATCTCGTTATCGAACAGCTGTTGAAAACCGTACCGGCCAGCCAGATTGTAGCCATCGTACGTAACCCGGCGAAAGCGGAAGCCTTAAGCCAGCAGGGTATTGTGGTTCGTCAGGCTGATTATACGGACGAAGCCACCTTCACCGCCGCGCTGAGCGGCGTGGATAAACTGCTGCTGATCTCCTCCAGCGAAGTCGGCCAGCGCGCGACCCAGCATCAGAACGTCATTAACGCAGCCAAAACCGCCGGCGTGAAATTTATCGCCTACACCAGCCTGCTGCATGCGGACAAATCACCGCTCGGTCTTCACGTTGAACACGTCCAGACCGAAAAAGCGCTGGCAGCGTCAGGCGTGCCATATGCCCTGCTGCGCAACGGCTGGTACACCGAAAACTATCTGGCGAGCGCACCGCCGGCGCTGGAGCATGGCGTCTTTATTGGTGCGGCAGGCGAAGGCAAAATTGCCTCTGCGACCCGTGCAGATTACGCGGCGGCTGCAGCCAAAGTCGTTTCTGAGGAAGGGCACGCTGGTAAGGTGTATGAACTGGCGGGCGACAGCGCGTGGACGCTGAGCGAACTGGCTGCTGAACTGAGCAAGCAGAGCGGTAAGCCGGTGGCGTATCAGAACCTGAGCGAAGCGGATTTTGCCGCCGCGCTGAAGGGCGTTGGCCTGCCTGCCGGGCTGGCGGATATGCTGGCGGACTCCGACGTGGGCGCCTCGAAAGGCGGCCTGTTCGACGACAGCCGTACCCTGAGCAAGCTGATCGGCCGCCCGACCACAACGCTGGCGGAGAGCGTCAAAGCCATCCTGTAATTGTTAAGGACTGGTTATTTTTTGTGGCGTCCCCTCGGGTCATCTTTGATAATGAAGAGATGACCCACGAGGAGGCTTACCGTGCAAGGCGTACCGGAACAGTTCATTGATGAGAGAGACAGCGCGCGCTTTCGCCATCTGGCGCAGGTGCCGGGCATCGAGCTCTATCACGCGCATATTTCCCGCTATGCCTTTGAGCCTCACACGCACGAAGCCTTCGGTATCGGCACCATTGAAACCGGTGCCGAACGCTTTCGCTACCGCGGCACCCAGCATCTCGCCCCTGAAAAATCCGTCGTGACCATGAACCCGGACGAGATCCATACCGGCGAGTCCGCCACCGAAGACGGCTGGCGCTACCGGATGGTTTATATCGAGCCCGACCTGCTGGAAGAGGTCACCGGCCTCCGGCACTGGTGGTTTAGCGATGTGACCCGTTATGACCCGCTGCGCTCGCAGCAAATCGGCAGGCTCATTTATGGCTTGTGGCACACGGACGATCCGCTGGCGCAAAAAGGGCTGCTGCTGGATCTGATAGAGACCTTCCAGCCGTTAGCCCGCCACGCGCCGGTCGTTCACGAAGGTGCGCACCGGTTCGAACGCGTACGCGAGTATCTGCACGATAACTATATGCACGCCCTGACGCTGGACGAGCTGGCAAGCGTCGTCTCGCTGAGCCCTTACCATTTCCAGCGCCAGTTCAAAGCCCATTTTCACGTGACACCGCATCAGATGCTGATGGCCATCCGCCTGTGGCGCGCCAAAGCGTTCCTCACGCACGGCATGCCCGCAGCCGAAGTCGCTGCCGCGGCCGGGCTGACCGACCAGTCGCATTTAACCCGCGCGTTTACCCGCCGCTACGGCATTACGCCCGTGCGCTACCAGAAGCAGGTCACCCGGCGCTAATGCGCAATCTCATACAATACGCGCCCCTTTCTCCCGCCTACACTGAGCGCAACGTGAATCAATGTGGATGGAAAAATGATTAGTGGTGTGTTGTATGCCCTGCTGGCCGGGATGATGTGGGGACTGATTTTTGTCGGCCCGCTGATCGTGCCCGAGTACCCGGCAATACTGCAGTCGACCGGACGTTACCTTGCGCTGGGGCTGATTGCCCTGCCCCTGGCGTGGCTGGGACGCGCGCGCCTGCGCCAGCTCAGCCGTCAGGACTGGAGCACCGCGCTGGCGCTGACCATGATGGGCAATCTTATCTATTACGTTTGCCTCGCCAGCGCCATTCAGCGCACCGGCGCGCCGGTATCCACCATGATTATCGGCACGCTGCCGGTCGTTATCCCCGTCTTTGCGAACCTGCTCTACAGCCACCGCGACGGCAAACTGGCGTGGTCAAAAATGACGCCAGCGCTGATCTGCACCGCCGTGGGTCTGGTATGCGTCAATATCGCCGAGCTGCGTCATGGGCTGGTGGATTTTGACCTGTGGCGTTACGGTTCTGGCATTTTGCTGGCATTCATTTCCGTGGCCTGCTGGGCCTGGTATGCCTTGCGCAATGCGCGCTGGCTGCGGGAGAACCCGGACAAGCATCCGATGATGTGGGCGACGGCACAGGCGCTGGTCACGCTACCCGTCTCACTGGTGGGGTATGTCGGGGCGTGCATCTGGTTAGGCCATCAACAGCCCGACTTCGCCCAGCCCTTCGGGCCCAGACCGTGGGTGTTTATTGGCCTGATGGTGGCGATTGCGGTGCTGTGTTCATGGGTGGGCGCGCTGTGCTGGAACATTGCCAGCCAGAAGCTGCCGACGGTGATCTTAGGGCCGCTGATTGTCTTCGAAACCCTGGCCGGGCTGCTTTATACCTTCCTGATGCGCCAGAGCATGCCGCCGCTGTTAACGGCCTGCGGGATTGCGTTGCTGGTGGTAGGGGTGGTGATGGCGGTAAGGGCGAAGCCGGAAAAACCGAGGGTCGTTCCGGCGTCGGAGCTGTGATTTTTGCCGGGTGGCGGCTACGCCTTACCCGGCCTACGAGGAGCGGTATTGTAGGCCGGGTAAGCGTCAGCGCCACCCGGCATGATGTTAAAACGTTTCCCAGTTCGCTTCAGACGCAGCCGCTACGGGCTGCGCTTTAGGCACATAGGTTTTCACCGGAGCCGCCTTCACCGCCTGGCTGCGGGTGATTTTAAACACCGCCACCGCTTCGTTCAGGCGTGCAGCCTGATCTTCCAGCGCCGCCGCCGCGGCCGCAGACTCTTCAACCAGCGAGGCGTTCTGCTGGGTCACGCGGTCCATCTCGGCCACCGCCTGGCCTACCTGATCGATACCGCGGCTCTGCTCGTCAGAGGCCGAGGCAATCTCACCCATGATGTCGGTAACGCGGGTGACCGCATTCACGATCTCTGCCATCGTGGCGCCGGCTTCGTTAACCAGCTGCGAACCCGCGTTTACGCGCTCGCCGGAGTCATCGATCAGCGCTTTGATCTCTTTTGCCGCCTGGGCGCTGCGCTGGGCAAGGGTACGCACTTCACCGGCCACGACCGCAAAGCCACGGCCCTGTTCGCCTGCACGCGCCGCTTCCACCGCCGCGTTCAGCGCCAGAATGTTAGTCTGGAAGGCAATCCCGTCGATCACATTAGTAATTTGCGCTATTTTGCTGGAGCTGGTAGCGATTTCGTCCATCGTGCGCACGACGCCTTCGACCACATTTCCGCCCTTCTTCGCGGTTGAGGAGGCATCCAGCGCCAGACGCGAAGCCTGACGCGCGTTATCAGCGTTCTGCTTCACGGTTGCCGTCAGCTGTTCCATGCTGGCAGCCGTCTCTTCCAGAGAAGCGGCCTGCTGCTCGGTGCGGGCAGAGAGATCGTTACTGCCGGCAGAGATTTCGCCTGCGCCGGTGTAAATGGTGTCTGCACCTTCCCGCACCACGCCCACGGTGTTCGCCAGCGAGGTTTGCATCTCCTGTACGTTACGGGCCAGGATCGCCATTTCGTTTTTACCCTGTGCCTGAATCGGCTGGGTCAAATCCCCTGCCGCAATGGCGCGGATATGGTTAATCACCTCTTCCAGAGGCAGCAGCAGCACGCGGCGCATGGCAATCCAGCTGGAGATAATCACCACAACCACCAGCAGCATGACCGCAGAGAGGATCCACAGGATGTGCTTGTAATCACTTTCATTATCCTGAATGCCTTTATCCGTGAGCGCGGCCTGCGCTTCACGCCATTCACGATAAACCGTCTGCATCGCGTTTTGCTTTTGTTCGGCATTCTGCTTGAACATATCTTCCAGATTGCCCTGGCCCAGCAGAACGTTCATTTGCGTCAGCGTGGAAGAGTATATGCGGTACTGCTCTTCGAGCCGGTTAGCCAGGTTCTCATCCAGCCCGGGGGTATTTGGCAACGCATAATATTTATCGTAATGAACCTGGGCTTCAGCCAGCAGGTTTTTCGCCGTGGTCACCAGCTCGTTCAGCTGGCCGCCGTTAATTTGAGAGGCCATGCTACTTTGCAGACGCAGCATCCCGCGGTTCAGGGTGACGCGCGCCTGGTTCAGACTGATCCACGCATCGGTAAACTCCGCCACGTTCTTGCTGGAGAGCTGCGATACGGTGAAGTTGTCTTTATCGTTATTCAGCGCGTTGATAAAGATACCCGCGGAAATCACTTGCATGATGCCGAGCACAAGCAGCACCGAAATAAGAAGGGTAATGACTTTTATACGTTTAAACATGCGTAGCCTTTGTTATATGCAGGTTTGTCTGACGTGGATATATCGGCAGGCGCGGCGGGTTGTTTACTGTTTCTACACCTTTAAAAAGTTTCTAAACCATTTTCCTGAGCCCATTCAGGGAGTTAAAAAGGCTATTTTTTTGTGATCTGCATCTCATTTTTACCCTTCCCTCTAAAGGGGTATAGCGCCGCCTTAAAGATGCATTTAATATGCAACTTATATTATTGATGACGAGGTAACTGATATGGCCTTTCGCGACCAACCCCTCGGCGAGCTGGCGCTCTCCATTCCTCGCGCTTCTGCGCTGTTCCGTAAATACGATATGGATTACTGCTGCGGCGGTAAGCAAACCCTAGCACGTGCGGCTTCCCGCAAGGAGCTGGACGTTGAGGTGATTGAAGCAGAGCTGGCGGAGCTGGCCCAGCAACCCGTCGATAAAGACTGGCGAACCGCCCCGCTCGCGGAAATCATTGACCATATCATCGTGCGTTACCATGACCGTCACCGTGAACAGCTGCCGGAGCTGATCCTGCAGGCAACCAAAGTGGAGCGCGTGCACGCCGACAAACCTTCCGTACCGCGCGGCCTGGCGAAATACCTGACGATGCTGCACGAAGAGCTTTCCAGCCACATGATGAAAGAAGAACAGATCCTCTTCCCGATGATCAAACAGGGAATGGGTAGCCAAGCAATGGGGCCAATCAGCGTGATGGAAAGCGAACATGATGACGCCGGCGAGCTGCTGGAAGTGATCAAACACACCACCAACAACGTCACGCCGCCGCCAGAAGCGTGCACAACGTGGAAAGCGATGTACAACGGCATTAACGAAACGATCGACGACCTGATGGAACACATCAGTCTTGAGAACTACGTTCTGTTCCCGAGGGCATTAGCCGGGGAATAAAAAAGCCCGGTGGCGCTAGCGCTTACCGGGCCTACAACTCCTCGAACGTAGGCCGGGTAAGCGTCAGCGTCACCCGGCAACAGGCTTAACGCATGCCTGCCATACGTTTCTTACCGATAAACACCCAGCCCAGCCCCAGCGCGATAAACCACAGCGGCGTGACGATCAGCGCCTGACGGGTATCATCTTCCAGCGTCAGCAGAACCAGCACGAATACGAAGAACGCCATGCACACCCAGCACATCAGCTTACCCAGCGGCATCTTGTAGATCGATTTTTCATGCAGGTGTGGACGCTGCTTGCGGTACACCAGGTATGAACACAGGATGATGGTCCAGACGAACATAAACAGGATCGCAGAGACCGTGGTAATCATGGTAAACGCGCCAATCACGCTTGGGTTCACGTAGAGCATCACCACGCCACCCAGCAGGCACATGCAGGAGAAGGTCAAACCTTTCGCCGGTACCGCACGCTTAGACAGCTTCGCGAAGGCGCTCGGCGCCACGCCTTCCTGCGCCAGACCAAACAGCATACGGCTGGTTGAGAACACGCCGCTGTTGGCAGATGAAGCCGCAGAGGTCAGCACCACGAAGTTAATCAGGCTCGCGGCAGCGGGCAGGCCTACCAGCACGAACAGTTCAACGAACGGGCTCTTGGTTGGCACCACGGAGCTCCACGGCGTCACGGACATAATAATGACCAGCGCGAAGACGTAGAACATGATGATACGAACCGGAATGGAGTTAATGGCGCGCGGAAGAGACTTCTCGGGATCTTTGGTCTCTGCTGCCGTGGTTCCCACCAGTTCAATCCCCACGAAAGCAAACACCGCAATCTGGAAGCCAGCAAAGAAGCCGCTGATGCCTTTCGGGAACCAGCCGCCGTCATTCCACAGATGGGTAAACGAGGCCTGAACGCCCGTTGGCGACTGGAAATGAGTAAGAACCATCACCAGACCCACAACGATGAGCCCGACAATCGCCACGATTTTGATCATCGCGAACCAGAACTCCATCTCACCGAACATTTTAACGGTGGCGAGGTTCAGGCTCAGCAGCAGAACAATGACCGCCAGCGAAGCCACCCAGTCCGACAGCCCCGGGAACCAGAACTGCGCGTAAGCCGTAATCGCCACGACATCCGCCATACCGGTCACGACCCAGCAGAACCAGTAGGTCCAGCCGGTGAAATAGCCCGCCCACGGTCCGAGCAGGTCTGAAGCAAAGTCGCTGAAGGATTTGTATTCGAGGTTCGAGAGCAGCAATTCACCCATTGCACGCATCACGAAGAACAGCATAAAGCCGATAATCATATAAACGAATATGATTGACGGCCCGGCCAGACTGATGGTTTTGCCTGACCCCATAAACAGCCCGGTACCGATGGCACCCCCAATGGCGATGAGCTGAATATGACGGTTTGTGAGATTGCGCCGTAGCGACTGTTCAGACGACGCCTCTTCGTCGGCGACGACTTTGACCTGATCTACCATGTGATATTTTCCTGTTTATGCCTGTCTGTGTTGTTAAGGCTCTTCTGGCCTTTAAATACGTCAAAGGATGACGTTCCCTTGTAAGGGCTAATCGATATTAGGTAAGAATCGGCGGGATGAATACTATGATTTAGATATTATGTTAACAATATGTTGAAAGTGAGTGTCATATCACTCATACAGCGCGAAACAGCTCACAAAAATACACGCAACTGTTTCGTTTGCAAGATAAAATGTTGATTGCGTCGTAACTATAGGTTTTAACGCTATTTTCCTCTCCCCAACCGGGAAGAGGAAATAAGAAAAGTCGATTACAGAATTTCCAGCAGCTCGACTTCAAACACCAGGGTGCTGAATGGCGGAATGGACGCGCCAGCGCCACGTTCGCCGTATGCCAGGTTATGTGGGATAGTCAGTTCCCATTTGGAACCCACTGGCATCAGGGTCAGCGCTTCGATCCAACCCGCGATAACGCCATTCACCGGGAATTCAGCCGGTTCGCCGCGTGCCACGGAGCTGTCGAAGACGGTGCCGTCGATAAGCTTACCGGTGTAGTGTACGCGAACGTGATCGGTACGCGCCGGGATTGCGCCGTCGCCCTGGTTGATCACGCGGAACTGCAGGCCGGACTCGGTGCTGTTCACGCCTTCACGCTCACGGTTCTCTTCCAGATATTTCACGCCTTCGGCAGCCATCTCTTCAAAGCGCGCGCGACGCACGGCGTCAGCACGTTCGTGGATTTCACGCAGCGCGCGGTGCACAACGTCGACCGGAACGGCAGGCTGTTTGCCTTCCAGCGCGTCAGCGATACCCGCCACCAGCGCTTCTGGTAACAGACCTTCCAGGCCGGATTCGCTCAGCTGCTGTCCTACCTGCAAGCCGATACCGTAACTTGCCTGCGCTTCGATAGTGTCAAAAGTCGGGGTGGTCATGGGTTTTCCTTCCATCACATTTAAAGTAGCGGGCAGCATATCAGCCATGCCCTTATGGGTAAAACTTTGTCTGAAGTTAAGGTGACAAACCGCGACGAAACAGAAACAATAGAGATAACCAGGATTAATCCCGAACTGATGTCACGGATGTCGGGTTTACTACGCCGTTCAGGCAGTTAGCAAACTATACTTCGGAGCACAGGATAAAAAATACGCGGAGCAGGAGGAGTGCCATGCCCGGGCGATTTGAACTGAAACCTACCCTGGCGAAAATCTGGCAGGCGCCGGACAATTTTCGCATCATGGATCCGCTGCCTCCTTTGCATCGCAGAGGGATCATCATTGGCGCGCTGATGGTGATCGTGGGCTTCCTGCTTCCTTCCGGGGGCGATGATGTTGATAACGCGCCCGTCACCCGCAACGCTCAGCTGGACATTCAGTCGCAAACGCGGCCGCAGCCTGACGCACAGCCGATGCAGACGCAGCTCGTCGCCCCGTCTAACGATCCGGGTCAGGTCGCGCCTGTTGAGCCAGAGCCCGTTCAGGAAGAACAGCCGCAGGAGCAGGCTACCGCTGAGCCACAGACGCAGCAGCCCACCGGCATTGAGCAACAGTGGCGTTCCTATCGCGTAGAGCCGGGCAAAACCCTGGCGCAGCTGTTCCGCGACCATAACCTGCCGCCGACCGACGTATATGCTATGGCGAAAGTGGAAGGCGCGGGTAAGCCGCTCAGTAACTTGCAGAATGGTCAGATGGTGCAGATTCGCCAGAATGCCAGCGGTGTGGTGACAGGCTTAACGATTGATACAGGCAATGGTCAACAGGTGCTGTTTACCCGCCAGCCTGACGGCAGTTTTATTCGCGCACGCTAGTTCTGTAGGCCGGGTAAGGCGTAGCCGCCACCCGGCACACTGTTCTCAGGCACTCCGCTTATTCACCCACCAGATCCCCGAACAGACCAATACCAGCGCAATCGCATATTTGATATCCAGAATATTTTCCCCGAGGAAAATGGCGGATAATACTGTGCCTGCTACCGGCACAACGAAGTTAAACGGTGCAATCATACTGACGCGGTTTACTTTCAGCAGCACGCTCCACAGCGCAAAGGCTACGGATGAGAGAAGCGTCAGATACCCCAGCACGGCGATGGCCTTCATACTGTGCACTTCCAGCGTTCCGCCTGTCGCATATCCGCCCCCCACCAACACCAGTCCACCGATAGCCAGCTGCCAGCCCGTCATCACCGTGGGGTCGACGGTCTGGGAGATACGTTTTCCGTAAAGCGTGGCAGCGGAGAGAATAAAAGCAGCCAGCACCACAAACCCGTCACCATTCCAGACAAACTGGAAATCGCTTAACCCGCTGTGGAAGTTCACCAACATTACCCCGGCAAACCCGAGAATACAGCCCAGCGTTTTGTTATAGCTGAGTTTGTCGTTGTGGTAGATAAAGTGCGCCAACAGCACGCTGAAGAAGGTTCCAGTAGCGTTCATGATTGAACCATTCACCCCCGTCGTGTAGGCCAGGCCTATATAGAAGAAAGTGTACTGAATAGTCGTCTGGGTCAGGCCGAGGATGGTGAGCTGGCCAAACTGCGTGGGCGTAAGCCTGCCAATCGGTTTTCGCTGGGCCAATGCAAACAGCAGCAGCAACACACCGGCAAACAGGAAACGGTATCCGGCAAACACCACTTTCGATGGAATATCATCGGTTGCGATCTGGAAAAGCTCATAACCACTTTTAATGGCCGGGTAGGAGCTACCCCAGAGCAGACAGCAGAGCGTGGCGCAGGCATAGGCCACATTTCGGCGAGCAAAGACAGGCGTGGGCAGAGCGGCATCCATGACAAATCTCATAAATAAAATTGCGTTTCAATTAATTATCAGAGAATGCGACAGGAATAGCTACCATACAAGAAGAAATGATGAATTCTGGCCCCCCAGAAAAGCAAAACGCCGGCACAAGGCCGGCGCTTCGACGTGAGCAGAGTAAAAATTACTCAGCTACTACGTTAACAACCAGTTTAGCGAACACTTCGCTGTGAACCTGGAAGTCAACTTCGTGCTCACCAGTGGTACGCAGAACGCCGTTCGGCAGACGAACTTCGCTCTTAGCCACTTTAACGCCAGCAGCAGTTACTGCATCAGCGATATCGCGGGTACCGATGGAACCGAACAGTTTACCTTCGTCGCCAGCTTTGGAAGCGATGGTAACAGTGCCCAGTGCGTTGATTGACTCAGCGCGAGCATTAGCAGCCGCCAGAACGTCAGCCAGTTTGGCTTCCAGTTCAGCGCGACGTGCTTCGAAAAACTCTACGTTTTTCTTGGTAGCTGGAACAGCTTTACCCTGTGGAACCAGGAAGTTACGAGCGTAGCCCGCTTTAACGTTTACCTGATCACCCAGGCTGCCCAGGTTTGCTACTTTATCAAGCAGAATAACTTGCATTACCTTATCCTCTTAAAGTCGTATTAATGGACCGTGCCCGATTACTGATGACGATCAGTGTACGGCAGCAGGGACAGGTAGCGAGCGCGTTTGATAGCGCGAGCCAGCTGACGCTGGTATTTTGCACGAGTACCGGTGATACGGCTTGGGACAATCTTACCGCTTTCGGTGATGTAGTTTTTCAGCGTTGCGATATCTTTATAGTCGATCTCTTGAACGCCTTCCGCGGTGAAACGGCAGAACTTGCGACGACGGAAATAACGTGCCATATGGCTAGTCTCCAGAATCTATCAAATCAATCTGCTCGGCATGCAGAACCATTTTGCTCAGGCCGTTCTTTGCCTTGTGGCAAGAAATGAACCCCTGAACGATTACTGCGCTACCGACCGTTAAACTGTGAGTAATGGCCTGGTTTTCGTGTCCGCTAATAATAACGGGCATTTGGCACCACGCCTGCCGGTGAAAACCGGCTTCCTCTTGCACAGAACGATGCTCAAGCACGAACTGGCAATGAGGAATTCCTGATGGACTGACCTTTCGAAGGGGAGCCCTGCATACGATGCCGGACAACGCCAGACGGTTGGTCATCAGAAATTACTCTTCAGAATCCCCAGCATCAGAATCATCTGCGGTTTCGTTTGCGAAATCATCGCGACGCTCACGGCGCTCGTCTTTCGCTTTAACCATCGGAGATGCTTCGGTAACTGCGTTTTTGGTACGCATAACCATGCTGCGGATAACGGCATCGTTGAAGCGGAAGGTAGTTTCCAGCTCATCGATCACTTCCTGCGGAGCTTCAACGTTCATCAGAACGTAGTGTGCTTTGTGCAGTTTGTTGATCGGGTAAGCCAGCTGACGGCGGCCCCAGTCTTCCAGACGGTGGATCGTACCTTCTGCACCAGTGATGGCAGCAGAGTAACGCTCGATCATACCCGGAACCTGTTCGCTCTGGTCAGGATGGACCATAAAAACGATTTCGTAATGACGCATCGAATTGCTCCTTACGGATTATTCAGCCTCCTGTCTGGGTCAGCCGAGGCCCGGGGAGGCAAGGAACGTGTTAAAGGTCGGCTGAAAAATTGACGCGTCATAATACTTGCGCCCCCCAGGAAACTCAAGCTGATTGCGCAAATAATTCGCACAAAGCGCGAAGCGGGTCTAAGTGGGTGATTTAAAATTAATCGCATCAGGAAGCGTTGTTTTTTTGAACAACTGCATCAGAAATGGTCACGCATCCTCGCCGGAGGAGTGATTACACTTTAATCAGAGACCACCTGAATTCAAGAAGGAGCATCCCCCCTCTCACAGCACGCAGTCGTGGAGCGCATATCATGAAAAAAATCGCATTAGCCGTAATGGCGGCGCTTTTGCTCAGTGCAAACGCGATGGCAGCCATCAAAATAGACGGCCGGCAGGCCAGAAACATGGATGATGTGCAAAGCTTGGGCGTCATTTACATCAATCATAATTTCGCCACGGAAAGTGAAGCAGATCAGGCACTAAACGAAGAAACCGATGCGCAGGGCGCAACCTATTACCACGTGATGTTAACCCGTGAGCCCGGCAGCAACGGCAACATGCACGCCAGTGCAGATATTTACCGATAACGCTTTAACGCTAGCACCAGGAAAGCCAACAACGAGAACATAGCCATAGTTTACGTTGCCCCCTGCCCGGGGGCTTTTTTTATGAATGGCTCCGGAATACCACCGGTTACAACTGTTTTTCGGTATTCCAGAGCGCTTATTCACTTCTGCCCGTAGTAGGCATTCGGGCCGTGCTTACGCATAAAATGCTTGTTCATCAGGTAATCATCAATGCCCTGAAGCTGTGGATTGATGTCGCGGGCAATCCACGCCATTTTGGCCACCTCTTCCATCACCACGGCATTATGTACCGCGCCGTGAGCATCTTTACCCCAGGCGAACGGGCCGTGCTGGTACACCACAATCCCCGGCGTATGCAGCGGTTCACTTTCGCCCAACGTTTCGATGATGACCTTCCCGGTGTTGAGCTCGTACTCGACTTCCACTTCAGCCTGCGTTAATGCGCGCGTGCAGGGAATGTCGCCAAAGAAGTAGTCCGCATGCGTCGTCCCAAGTGCCGGTATAGGCAGACCCGCCTGTGCCCAGGCGGTGGCATGGGTCGAGTGGGTATGTACGACCCCACCAAGCGACGGATAACGCCGATACATCGCCAGGTGAGTCGCGGTATCCGACGAAGGCCGCCATTTGCCGTCAACGACACGCCCTTCGAGATCCACCACCACCATATCGTCTGCTTTCATGGCGTCATACGCCACACCGCTGGGCTTAATGACGATGAGGCCCTGCTCGCGATCGATAGCGCTGACGTTACCCCAGGTAAATGTCACCAGGCCATAACGAGGAAGATCCATGTTGGCCTCAAAGACCTGCTGCTTGAGCTTAAGCATGTTCAGCCTCCAGCAACCCCGCCCGCGCCATGCGCTCACGCACCCAGTCCCGTGCGTTTGCCACTTCTGCCGCCGGGTCGTCCGACGTTTCACTCCACATCTCAATCAGGTAAGGTCCGCAATACCCTGTCTGCTTGAGCGTCTGGAAGCACCGTTCGAAATCCACCACCCCGGTGCCGAATGGAACATTTTTGAAAACGCCAGGGCGGGTATCTTTGACGTGAACCGCCACGATATGCCCGACGCCCGCCTGCAGCTCCATCTGCACATCGTTATCCCATGCGGACAGGTTGCCGATATCGGGATAAAGCTGGAACCATGGATTATTGAGATAGTGCGCGTAGCCCAGCGCCTTACTGATGGAGTTCATCAATGGGTAGTCCATGATCTCCATCGCCAGCGTGACCTGCGCGCGGCTTGCCATCTCAACGCTCTCTTTCAGACCATCGCGGAAACGACGGCGCGTTTCATCGTTGGCTTCCTGATAGTAAACGTCATAACCCGCCAGCTGAATCACGCGGATACCGACATCCTGGGCAAAGCGAATGGCTTTACGCATGATCTCCAGCCCCTGCGCACGCACGGCATCATCTTCACTCCCAAGAGGAAAACGGCGATGGGCGCTGAGGCACATGGAGGGCACTCGCACGCCCGTTTCAGCGATAGCGCTCACCAGCGCCAGACGTTGCTCCCGGCTCCAGTCGAGGCGAGAGAGGCGCTCGTCCGTCTCATCCACTGACATTTCGACAAAATCGAAACCCAGTTCTTTTGCCAGCTGCAGCCGCTCCAGCCAGCACTCCCCCGCAGGGAGTGCCTTTTCATAGATGCCAAGCGGGACCTGTTTTGACAACATACCCGCTCCTTAGCCCCAAAGCTGAGCGATAGAGCGTTTGAACTGACGCGCCGCTTCCACCGGAGACGCCGCATCACGGATGCTACGACCGGCAATAAAGACGTGGATTGGAATGCCTTTAAACAGCGGCAGATCTTCCAGCGCCAGGCCGCCGGTGACGGTTACCTTAAAGCCCATATCCGCCAGACGCTTAATCGCGCTGATATCCGCGTCACCCCACGCCACGCCAGCTGCCTGCGCATCACGGCTGCGGTGATAAACCACCTGCTGGATACCTGCGTCACGCCACTCCTGCGCCTGCTCCCAGGTCCAGAAGCCGGTCAGCTCAATCTGCACGTCGCCGTTGAACTCTTTCGCCACGTCCAGTGCGCCTTTCGCAGTGTTGATATCCGCACAGCAGATCACGGTGACCCAGTCGGCGTTGGCTTCGAAGCACATGCGGGAGAGGATTTTGCCTGCGTCAGCAATTTTGGCATCCGCCAGCACGATTTTATGTGGGTAGAGGGCCTTCAGGTCACGAACGGCGCGAACGCCCTCGCCGACGCACAGAATGGTGCCCACTTCGATGATGTCGACTTCTTCCGCAATCAGGCGAGTCGTTTCGTAGGCGTGAGACAGAGTCTGGTTATCGAGCGCGACCTGCAACATAGGTAATGACATTTTCAATTCCTCTTAGACTGCCGCCGCAGTGGCGGTATCGATTAAATCCAGCACTTCCTGCTCGGTGCGGCAGGCGCGTAAACGGTCAAAATTAGCTTCATCATCAAACAGATTGACGATCTGCATGATGCCCACCTCCTGGTGGGTGTTGGCATCAACGGCCGCCATGGTGATCAGGATGTCAACCGGGTCGTTATCTTCATGGTTAAAGACCAGCGGCGTTTTCAGCGTCACCAGCGCAAAGCCGGTTTTCTTCACGCCCTCTTCCGGGCGGCCATGCGGCATGGCCAGACCTGGCGCAATGACAAAGTAAGGACCGTGCTGCGCCACGCCATCAAGAATGGCCTGGTAGTAACGCGGCTCGACCACGTCAGCCTTGACCAGCAAATCCACGCTCAGCTTTACCGCTTCCTGCCAGGTGCTGGCCTCAGCCTGTAAAAGGATGGAGTTATTCTCTGCAAGCGAATCACGTAGTTTCATGGCGCGTCCTTACTTCACGTCTTGTGGGAAGTGTTCTTTGATCACTTCCAGCAGCTTGGGACCGAAATCCGCAGGCGACAGCATATTGCGTACCCCCACGACATATTTATTGCCCGTCACGGTGATTTCACCGGCGATATGGGTAGAGGCAATGATGATGTCCGCGCCGTTCAGCTCGCTTTTATATTCACCCACTGCGCAGCTGTTCACCGTGTGATCGATGTTTGACTGGGTTAAAAACTGGTCCACTTTCATCTTCATGATCATGGAGCTACCTTGCCCATTGCCACAGACAGCCAGGATACGTACGGTCATAATCGAAACTCCTTAATGAGCAGAAACTTCTGCTGTTTGTTTTTCCGCATCTTCTTCAGCGCGCAGCGTGCGGCCCGCGAAGAACATATAAGCCAGAGCAATCAGGATGATGACGGCCATAAAGACCAGGCCGACGGAGGCGAAGCCCTGCATCATCGGCGGTGCCAGAATTGACCAGTCCGCCATGCCCATCCAGGCGCTCATACCGGTGAGCTTGACCGCCCACACGCAGCCGAAGATTTCAACCATGCCCATTACCAGGCAAATCTTGAGCGCCGCGCGCCAGCCGCCAAAGTGGTTCGCGAAGACGCCGATAGTGGCGTTGGAGAAGAACATCGGGATAAAGCCAGGAATGATCAGAATGGACGAGCCGCAGCCCACCAGAATGCCCACCGCAATCAGCTGGCCGATGGTGCCCCACATAAAGCCCCAGACCACCGCGTTTGGCGCGAAGCTGTAGATTGCGGCACAGTCGATGGCCAGAACCGCACCGGGAATCAGGCGCTGGGAGATGCCATTGAAAGCTTCTGACAGCTCGGCAACGAACATGCGCACGCCCTGAGTAATAATGAAAATCGCCACCGCGAAGGAGAAACCGGTCTGCAGGATATAAACCGACCAGTGGGTTTTCCCCGCCATCGCCTGCACCACGTCAATGCCGAAGGAGAGCAGGATGGCACCGAAGAAAATGGTCATAACAATGGCGGTTGAAACGATGTTGTCGTGGAAGATATTCAGCCAGCCAGGCAGCTTAAGGTCTTCAACGCTCTCTTCTTTTTTACCCAGATACGGTGCGACTTTGTAGGCAATCCAGGAGGCGAACTGCTGCTGGTGGCCGATGGAGAAGCCGCAGCCGTCGGTCACTTCCTGCGTTGGCTTGTACATCATGTTGGAGGTGATCCCCCAGTAGAGCGATACCAGCACCGCGGTGCAGATAATCGTGGTCCACATGGGGTAGCCGAAGATATAGAGAGAAACCGCAATCAGCCCCGCCTGCTGGAACATAATGTGTCCCGTCAGCATGATGGTGCGAATACCGGTAATGCGGCGCAGCAGAACGTAGATGATGTTCAGCGCCAGGGCGAGCAGAACCGCGTAACCCACCCAGCTATAGGCATCTCCCATGCGATCGATGGTGGCCATCATTGAGGCGTAGGTATCAGAGATGGCACCGTTGATGCCATACACTTCCGACATTTTGGCCACGACCGGCTTGAACGTGCTGGTCAGGATGCCTGACCCCGCCTGCAACAGCATGAAACCGATGATGGTCTTAATCGTGCCTTTGATAATCACGCTCACGCTTTTGCGCAGCAGGATATAGCCCAGGCACGTCACAATCCCCAGCAACAGCGGGGCGTTAGTCATTACCTGATTGAAGAACACGGTAAAGACGTTGTAGAGGATCTCCATAACTCTCTCCAGAAATGAGAACACGAGGGGCAATCCCTGTGTGGTTGGTTCCACCACTCTATTAATCACAAATAATCACCACAAGATTGAATTTGATTATTTGTGACGCATCACGCAATTTATTTCCATGGTGTTAGTAATGATTTTCACTACCGCATGATAAAAATTAATTAATCCTTATTATTCATATAATTAATCTTTAATACGCAATAGTCTAACAAGGAAAAAGCGGATAATCCGTTAAGTCGAACAGATAAAATTCCTCATTTTAGCCATTGCAAAGCGCATCAAATGGTGCAAGCATTAATCACAACAAATCACCTAATGATTAATTTTGATTAAAACCAGGAGCCAAAACGATGAGTAAAGTAAACACCATCACCCGTGAATCATGGATTCTGAGCACCTTCCCGGAATGGGGTAGCTGGCTGAATGAAGAGATCGAGCAGGAAAAGGTTGCTCCTGGTACCTTTGCTATGTGGTGGCTGGGCTGCACCGGCATCTGGCTGAAATCAGAGGGTGGCGCGAATATTTGCGTCGATTTCTGGTGCGGCACGGGCAAACAGAGCCACGGCAACCCGCTGATGAAAAAAGGCCATCAGATGCAGCGCATGGCGGGCGTTGAAAAACTGCAGCCGAACCTGCGTACTACGCCGTTTGTGCTCGATCCGTTTGCGATTCGTCAGATCGACGCCGTCCTCTCTACCCACGATCATAACGATCATATCGACGTGAACGTGGCTGCAGCGGTCATGCAAAACTGCGCGGACGATGTGCCGTTCATTGGGCCGCAAACCTGCGTGGATCTGTGGATCGGTTGGGGCGTGCCGAAAGAGCGCTGCATCGTGATGAAACCGGGCGACGTGGTGAAAATTAAAGACATTGAAATCCACGCGCTGGATGCTTTTGACCGTACAGCATTGATCACCCTGCCTGCCGATCAGACAGCAGCAGGCGTGCTGCCAGATGGTATGGACGAACGTGCGGTGAACTACCTGTTTAAAACTCCTGGCGGTTCCCTGTACCACAGCGGTGACTCCCACTACTCCAACTACTACGCGAAGCACGGTAACGAGCACCAGATTGACGTAGCGCTGGGCTCCTACGGCGAGAACCCGCGCGGCATCACTGACAAGATGACCAGCGCCGATATGCTGCGCATGGCGGAAGCGTTGAATACCAAAGTGGTTATTCCGTTCCACCACGATATCTGGTCAAACTTCCAGGCCGATCCGCAGGAAATCCGCGTGCTGTGGGAAATGAAAAAAGACCGCCTGAAGTACGGCTTCAAGCCGTTCATCTGGCAGGTCGGCGGCAAGTTCACCTGGCCGCTGGACAAAGATAATCTGGAATATCACTACCCACGTGGTTTCGATGATTGCTTCACCATTGAGCCAGATCTGCCGTTCAAGTCCTTCCTCTGATTGCGCAACCACATCGCCAGACGGATGTCTGGCGATGCCATATTTCTTTTAGTAATTTCACGCTATTTCAAATATCATCTTTTCAAATCAATTCTTATCGGAATAGCTCATGACGGAAGCGCAACGGCATCAAATTCTCCTGGAACTCCTGGCGCAAACAGGGTTTATCACCGTCGAGAAAGTGATCGAACGTTTAGGTATTTCCCCAGCAACGGCGCGGCGGGATATCAACAAGCTGGATGAAAGCGGCAAACTCAAAAAGGTTCGCAACGGGGCGGAAGCAATCAGCCAGCAGCGCCCCCGCTGGACACCGATGAATATTCATCAGGCGCAAAATCACGATGAAAAGGTGCGCATTGCCCGAGCGGCCTCACAGCTGGTGAATCCCGGTGAGAGCGTCGTTATCAACTGCGGCTCCACGGCGTTTCTGCTGGGCCGCGAAATGTGCGGCAAGCCGGTGCAAATCATCACCAACTACCTACCGCTCGCCAACTATCTTATCGATCAGGAGCATGAGAGCGTCGTGATCATGGGCGGCCAGTACAACAAAAGCCAGTCCATTACGCTCAGCCCGCAGGACAGTGAAAACAGCCTCTATGCCGGGCACTGGATGTTTACCAGCGGGAAAGGCCTTACCGCAGATGGCCTCTATAAAACCGATATGCTCACCGCGATGGCGGAACAAAACATGCTCAACGTCGTGGGCAAGCTCGTTGTGCTGGTCGACAGCAGCAAAGTCGGCGAGCGCGCAGGGATGTTATTCAGCCGTGCCGAACAGATCGATATGGTGATCACCGGCAAAGGTGCCAACCCTGAAATCCTCAAGAAGCTGGAAGATCAGGGCGTGAAAATCCTGCGCGTTTAGAGGTGTTTGCGGAAAAACGCCACCGTGGCGTCCAGCGCCGTTGGGGTGATGCGGTGGCGGACGCCCGCTTCCCACAGGCAGGTCAGGTTGCCATCCAGCCCCTCGTGCTGCAGCGCCTGCTGAAGGCGGAAGGTTCCGTCGGGCGGGACCACATCATCTGCATCACCGTGCCACAGCAGCAGCGGGCGATCGGCCAGGCGCGGCAGTGCCCGGGTCACTTCCCACCCTTCCAGCGTCGCGGCGATTTCCGCTAAATCCTGAGGAGGAAAAAGCGTCTTCGCCAGCGACGTAAAATAGCCCGAGCCCATCAGACAGGCGACGGAGCTCACTTCAGGATGATGCGTCATAATCCCCAGCGCGGTCATACCGCCCATTGACGCCCCGGCGACTGCCAGCCGATTATCGGCCACCAGCCCGGCCTCATAAAGCGCATCGCGCAACCCGGCAAACTCGGTCAGACTACCGTGCAGTATGTGCCAGAACCGCCCAAGCCGCGCCTGTTCATTGCCCGCAAAGCGTGCGCCGTGGTCGGGAGCATCCGGCATCACTACCCGAAAACCCGCCTGCGCCAGCGCCACCGCAAAATAACCGTAGACCAGCTTCGATGACGTAAAGCCATGATAAAAAACGACAACAGGCAGCGGTTTATCACGTTTTCCCGCGGGCATCGCGTGTAAAATTTCATGGTCGCCGAGGTGGCGTATTTCAATTTCAATCATTGTCGACCCTGTGCGAATGTATGATTCATAATGTTGAGAACTGGGTTACGCTTTCACGCCATTTTCATTCGAAATATACGTCCCAGATAACACTTCGGGAACATTCCCCCAAAACTAAATTCACAGACAACTACACTATGGCTATCAGGAAACGAGATATGGTTATGCGCAGGTTTGCTGCTTTATTGCTGGTGTTTCTGCTTAGTGGCTGTAGCGCGCTTCAGGGAACGCCGCAACCCGCTCCACCGGTCGCCGATCATCCACAGGAGATTCGTCGTAATCAAACGGAAGGATTACAACGAATGGGCACCGTCTCCGCGCTGGTTCGCGGTTCTCCGGATGACGCAGAAGCGGCAATAAAAGCACAGGCCGTCGCCGCCAAAGCAGATTATTACGTCATCATTATGATCGATGAAACCATCATAACGGGACAGTGGTACTCGCAGGCTATTTTGTACCGTAAATAATGGTTTTCATTTGAACGACATTTACACTGCTTTGCGTCCATAGACATTTTCCTGTCCACAATAAACTCCATGCCCGCGTCAATGGAAAGGAGTTTATTCGCGAAGGATTGCCCGGCGGATACCGGAGATATGTGAAATGGAGCTGACGATGAAACGAACTCTTGCTTTGACCTCACTGTTGCTCTCTGCAGGCCTTGTGAGCACCACCGCGCAGTCAGCAGAATTCGCCAGTGCTGACTGTGTGACTGGCCTGAATGAAATTGGCCAGATCTCCGTGAATAATATCTCGGGGAGTCCGCAGGACGTTGAACGTGTCGTGGCATTAAAGGCCGATGAGCAGGGTGCTTCATGGTATCGCATCATCCAGATGCAGGAAGATAACCATATCGACCACTGGCGGGTACAGGCCATTCTCTACGTGTAATATCCCTCCTGATAAAAGCCACTTATTTTTAGTGGCTTTTCGTTTTTGCAAATTTTTTATCTTATAGAAAACCAATCAAGAACAATAAAATAACATTTTGTTACATTAATTAAGTAAACGTAATCTCCGCTCTGCCGTTGAAGAACCATACCTTTTCAATGATGAGCAATTTATGATCAACGTTTTTCGCCGTGCAGGACTGGGTACGAAGCTATCGCTGCTGACGGGCGTCAGTGTCGCCACGCTGTTTCTGCTTTTCACTTTTCTGCTCAGCCAAAAAGCCAGCCAGCAGCTTGAAGCCCTTGCGGTAGAAGACCTGCATAATCAGTCCACCGGCATGGTCGACATGGTGCAGATGTTTAACACCAGTCTGAGTGAAGAGGTTGAGAGTTATACCCGGCTGTTTACCACCTTTTTACCGCAGCCGCTGAATATTGATAATTCCCAACCCCAGACGATTAACGGGCTCAGCGTTCCACTTCTGAAAGGTGGCGAAACCGGGCTGCATGAAAACAACACTCTGTCTGACGAGTTCCTGAACCGTACGGGAGCCATTTCGACGCTGTTTGTACGCAGCGGTAACGACTTTGTCCGCGTGGCCACGTCTCTTCGCAAAGAGAATGGCGAACGGGCAATGGGTACTGTTCTGGATACCTCCAGCCCGGCCTTTGCCGCCGTCAACAAAGGTGACGTCTACCGTGGCCTGGCGCTGCTGTTTGGCAAACGCTACATCACCCAGTACCAGCCCATGAAAAACGCCGAAGGACAGGTCATTGCGATTGTCTTTGTCGGAGTGGACATTACCCACTCCTGGAATGTGATGCGCGAGAAAATCCTCAACCGCCGCCTGGGCGAAAGCGGTCATTTCTTTGTGCTGGATCGCAGCAGAGGTAAAACGCGCGGGCAATACCTGTTCCACGCCACTGAAGAAGGGCAACTGCCGAAGTGGGATGGCGCGACGCAGCAGCAGCTTCTGGGTGATAAGCCCGGCACGCTGGAACGCACAAGCGACGACGGTCGCACGCTGAAGATGGCTTATACCCCGCTGCCAGGCTGGAACTGGACTATCGTGGGTGAAGTGGATAAATCGGTGCTGCTCTCAAGCGTCACCGCCATGCGCGACCGTTTCCTGCTGGCCGGCGTGGTCTTATCCATCCTCTTTGCTGGCCTGTTCGTGATTCTTATTCGCCGCGTGCTGACCCGACCGCTGCGTAATGTGATCCATCTTGCCCGGCAATACGCCGCAGGCGATCTCCGCTCCAGCCTGCCCGTGACGCGCCAGGACGAGGTCGGCCAGCTGATCGATGCCATCAACGGCATCGGCGGCGGCCTGCAAAAAATTGTTTTGCAGGTTCGCGAGGCCGCAGGCGAGATCCATTTGGGTACCAACGCGCTGGCCTCCGATACAGGCGAGATTTCAGAGCAGATCAACAAGCAGGCCAGCAGCGTGGAAGAGACCTCCGCCAGCATGGAGCAGCTGGCCGCGACCGTACAGCAAAATGCCGCTAACATGGAGCAAACCCAGCAGCTGGTGGGCGAAACCTCGCTCGCGGTCCATCAGGGCGGTGAAACGGTCACCCACGCGGTGTCGACCATGGACGACATTCGCGAAGCGTCAAAACGCATCGAAGACATCACCCGCGTGATCGAGTCCATCGCTTTCCAGACGAATATTCTGGCGCTGAATGCGGCAGTGGAAGCGGCCCGCGCGGGCGAGCACGGAAAAGGGTTTGCCGTTGTCGCGCAGGAAGTTCGTGCTCTGGCAGGACGCAGCGCTAACGCGGTGAAGGAGATTGAACAGCTGATCGGCGATACGCTCAGAAAAGTGAGTGAGGGCCATGCGCTGTCTGAACAGACGCGCCTGGCGATGGATGACATCATCATTCATATCGATAACATCAGCCAGCTGGTCACCGAGATTAACCATGCGTCACGCGAGCAATCCGCAGGCATAGGCCAGGTGAATCTCGCCATGACCCATATTGGCGAAGCGTCGCATATCAATGCCGATCGTATCTCGCGCAGCGAGCAAACCGCACAAACGCTGCGCGAGAAGGGTTCACACCTGACCCAGCTGGTGAGCCTGTTCCAGCTTAAAAGCTAGCCAACCCTGCCCGTGGCGCGCAGCAGCAGGTCACTTTGTACCTGCTCGCTCATCAGCGTACCGCCACGGGTGTCCAGCATCATACGGCACCACGCCTGCGCCACCGGGGGCGATGCGTGCCGCAGCATTTGGCTGCCGGCGCCCAGTAAAAAGAGCTGTTGAGCAATCTCCCGGCCCTGTGCCTCCTGCGGCTTACGCAGCTTTTGCTGAAGCTGCCGCCAGCTGCGGTCGAAGTGTCTGTCCTGCCCTTTTACCTGTGCAAACTCATCGGCAAGCAGGTCGTGAATACCTGGCTGCTTCGCCAGTACGCGCAGCACGTCCAGGCACATGATATTGCCGGATCCTTCCCAGATGCTGTTCACCGGCATCTCGCGGTACAGGCGGGGAAGTTCACTCTCCTCGCAGTACCCGATTCCTCCCAGTACCTCCATCGCTTCAGCCACAAACGGAATGCCCGCTTTACACACGCTAAATTTCGCGGCCGGGGTAAACAGCCGCGCCCAGGCAGACTCTTGCGGATCGGCGCGTTTATCCCACGCGCGAGCCAGGCGGAACAGCAGCGCCGTGTGTCCCTCCAGCACCAGCGCCATCCGGCTTAATACCTCGCGCATTAACGGCTGATCGATGAGGTTTTTGCCAAAGGTTTGACGCTGATGGGCATGGTACAGCGCCACCGAGAGCGCCCGCCGCATCAGCCCGTGGCTGCCCAGCGCGCAGTCGAAGCGCGTCAGTCCGCCCATTTTGAGTATCTGCCGAACCCCTTCGCCCTCCTCCCCCAGCAGCCAGCCGGAGGCATCAAGAAACTCCGCCTCGCTGCTGGCGTTGGAGCGGTTCCCGAGCTTGTCCTTAAGGCGCTCCAGCCGCACGGCGTTGCGCTGTCCGTCGGGCAAAAAGCGCGGCACAAAAAAGCAGGACAGCCCGCCTTTCGCCTGGGCCAGCACCAGGTGCGCATCGCTTTGCGGGACGGAGAAAAACCATTTGTGCCCCACCAGCCGGTAGCTGCCGTCGCTGCATTTCTCCGCTTTGGTGGTGTTACTGAGCACGTCCGAGCCGCCCTGCTTCTCCGTCATCCCCATGCCGATCAGCAGGCCGCGCTTTTGCGCGCCGGGGGCGAGATGAGGATCGTAACGATCGCTCATCAATGGCGTTAGCCAGTCGTGAAAGGCTTTGGGAAGCGCCTGCTGCAACAGCGGCGTCGCGGCAAACGTCATGGTGACGGGACAAAGCGTGCCCGCCTCAACCTGAGCATGCAGGACAAAACGCGCGGCCCGGGCGACAAACGCGCCTTTCCGCGCCTCCTCTTCCCATGCCAGGTTATGTACGCGGTTGGCACACAGCCCCTGCATCAGCAAGTGCCAGGCCGGGTGAAAGCGGACGTCATCCAGCCGCTCTCCGGTGGCGTCATAGCGTAGCAGCTCCGGCGGATTAACGTTAGCCAATCGGCCCAGCTCCAGTGATTCTGCCGTACCAAGCTGCTGGCCAATACTGGCGAGAAGTTCGATATCCCACTCGGCTCCTTCTCGCGTCACCGCGTCACGCAGGGCGCAATCCGAGAGGAAAAGGTTGCTGTTAGAGAGCGGTGCGGGTTGATTGAAAACGGTATGCGTTTGCCAGTGCATGCTGTCTCCCTCCTTCAGTGGCAATGAAGGTAAGTATGGACAGACCCCGTTAACGCTGCATGGGAGTGACGTCACACAGTGGCGATCCCGCTGATATCATTCGTGAAATGGCTCACAGAACATAAGAATAAACTATTTCATCCCTTCGGCTTTGTTGAATAATTTATTCTCTCCCCCTTTCAGTGAGGAAAGTTATGCAACCGGACGCGCACAAACGAGCATTAATTGCAGGCTCCATTGGTAACTTTATCGAGTGGTATGAGTTTGCGGTCTACGGTTTTCTGGCGACCGTCATTGCGAAGAATTTCTTCCAGCTTGAAGGGGAAGCGGGGCTCACCAGCCTGATCCTTACCTACGCCTCATTTGCCATCGCTTTCTTCTTCCGTCCGCTGGGTGCGGTAGTGTTTGGCCGCATCGGTGACCGCATCGGCCGAAAACCGACGCTGATTATTGTGCTGGTGCTGATGACGCTCGCTACCGCCGCCATCGGTCTTGTGCCGGTCTACGCCAGCATCGGTATCGCTGCGCCGCTGATTATCACGCTGCTGCGTATCCTGCAGGGGTTGTTCGCGGGCGGCGAGTACGGCGGTGCGGTCTCGCTGATGACGGAATTTGCCCCACGCGGCAAGCGCGGCCTGTATGGCGCGTGGCAGTCCTTTACCGTGGCGCTGGGCTTGTTAGCGGGCGCAGGCATCGTGGCGCTGCTCTCCGTCCTCCTCACGCCTGAGGCATTGCATGACTGGGGCTGGCGCATTCCGTTCTTCCTGGCGCTGCCCATGGGCGTTGTGGCGCTGTGGCTGCGTGTCAGTATGGAGGAGACGCCAAGCTTTGTGCAGCAGCAGGAAAAATCGCTCGTTGCTCAGGCGGATACCGTCGCCACGGTCAAAGCCATCATGATGGGGATTGGCCGCGTAATGGTCTGGTCCGCGGCGGGGTATACCTATCTGGTCATTATGCCGACCTATCTGCAGTCAGCGCTGCACACCGGGTTTAACCAGGCGCTGCTGATAGCGGTGATATCGAACATTGGTTTTGCGCTAACGATTATCCCGTCAGGGATCCTGAGTGACAGGATTGGCCGCCGTACGGTGATGATTATCGCTACCGTACTGCTGCTGCTCCTCGCCCTGCCGCTGCTGAAAATTTTGCAGGCGGAGTCCAGCACGCTGGCGGTGAAAGCGGTCGTGGTATTGATTGCCGGTGGTCTGGTGGGAATGCTGGCGGGGCCGGGCCCGGCAATGCTATCTGAGATGTTCCCGACTCGCGTGCGCTATACGGGGCTGGGGCTGGCCTACTCTTTGTCGAACGCGATTTTCTCGGGATGTGCGGGGCTAATCATTACCGGGCTGATTAAGCAGACGGGGAACCTGGATATTCCGGCGTATTACGTGATGGCGACGGCGGTAGTGAGTATTGTCGCGCTGTTGACGCTGAGGAAGGATGACCATTTGCGGTCGTTAGAGGAGTGAGGTTAATGCCCGGTGGCGCTGCGCTTACCGGGCCTACGGTACCGTGCCTTTGTAGGCCGGGTAAGGCGAAGCCGCCACCCGGCACAACAGGCTATCCCCGCTGACGCACCGCTTCAAACAGGCAGATGCCCGTCGCAACGGAAACGTTCAGGGACGACACGCTGCCCGCCATCGGGATGCTGATCAGCTCATCGCAGTGCTCACGCGTCAAGCGACGCATACCTTCACCTTCAGCCCCCATCACCAGCGCCAGGCGGCCGGTCATTTTGCTCTGATACAGGGTATGATCCGCTTCACCGGCGGTACCGACGATCCAGATGTTCTCTTCCTGCAGCAGACGCATGGTGCGCGCCAGGTTGGTCACGCGGATCAGCGGAACGTTTTCCGCCGCGCCGCAGGCCACTTTCTTCGCCGTCGCATTCAGCTGTGCAGAACGATCTTTCGGCACGATCACCGCATGCACGCCCGCCGCATCCGCGCTGCGCAGACACGCGCCGAGGTTGTGCGGATCGGTTACGCCATCGAGGATCAGGAAGAACGGATTCTCCAGTTCGGCGATCAGATCCGGCAGATCGTTTTCCTGATACTGACGGCCCGGCTTCACGCGGGCGATAATCCCCTGGTGAACCGCGCCTTCACTTTTCTCATCCAGGAACTGGCGATTTGCCAGCTGGATCACCACGCCCTGCGCTTCCAGCGCGTGGATCAGCGGCATCAGACGCTTGTCTTCACGCCCTTTCAGAATAAACACTTCCTGAAAACGCTCCGGTGCGCGCTCCAGCAGGGCCTGCACCGCGTGGATGCCGTAAATCATTTCACTCATTGATGGTTCTCGTAATAAATATTACCCCTCTCCCTGGTGGGGAGAGGGTCAGGGTGAGGGGAAAATTACTCCGCCTGCTTTTTCTTGGCCGCGCGCTTGGCTTTGGTGGCGGCAGCGATTTTCTGGGTCTTAGCAGAAGGCTTTTTCGCTGAACGAGCTTCTTTCTTCGCCGCCTTCGGCTTTTGCTTCTTCTCGCCGCGGAAGGCGCTGTCCGGCTCGAAGTTTACCTTCTTGCCCGCCTGACGACGTTTACTGCCGCCCGGTTTACCGTTACCGGTTTTTTTCGCCCTTTCACGCTCGGTTTTACCGACGTTACGCGGCGCGCGTTCGCTGGAGATCAGGCTGAAGTCGATTTTACGGTCGTCCATATTCACGGCCTCGACCTTCACTTCCACACGGTCGCCCAGACGATAGGTCTGGCCGCCGGATTCACCAATCAGGCGCTGGCCGACCTGGTCGAAGCGATAATAGTCGTTATCCAGGCTGGAAACGTGCACCAGACCGTCGATAAACAGCTCGTCCAGACGAACGAAGAAACCAAAGCCGGTCACGCTGGCAATCACGCCTTTGAAGACGTTACCGACCTGGTCCAGCATAAAGTCACACTTCAGCCAGTCCGCCACGTCACGAGTGGCTTCATCGGCACGACGTTCGGCCATGGAGCAATGCTGACCCAGCTGCAGCATCTCTTCCATCGAATAGTGGTAGCCACCGGTTTCGGTGGTGTTCCCTTTGTGGCCCTGCTCCTGCGCCAGCAGATACTTGATCGCGCGGTGCAGGGAGAGGTCAGGGTAACGACGGATCGGCGACGTAAAGTGGGCGTAAGACTGCAGCGCCAGGCCAAAGTGGCCGCGGTTTTCCGGATCGTAAATCGCCTGCTTCATTGAGCGCAGCAGCATCGTCTGCAGCATTTCTGCATCCGGACGATCGCTAATGGACTCCAGCAGCTCGGCGTAATCGCGCGGCTCTGGCTTGTTGCCGCCCGGCAGCTCCAGACCGAGTTCGGCCAGCACGGAGCGGAACGACGTAATGGCTTCCGTGGTCGGCTTATCGTGAATACGGAACAGCGCCGGTTCTTTGGCTTTTTCGACGAAGCGTGCCGCCGAGATATTCGCCAGGATCATACACTCTTCGATGAGCTTGTGCGCATCGTTACGCTGGGTCTGTTCGATACGCTCAATGCGGCGTTCAGCGTTGAAGATAAACTTCGCCTCTTCGCTCTCAAACGAGATCCCGCCGCGCTCTTCGCGCGCCTGGTCCAGCGTTTTGTAGAGGTTATGCAGCTCTTCAATATGTTTGACCAGCGGCGCATACTGCTCGCGAAGCTCCTGGTCGCCCTGCAGCATATGCCAGACCTTGGTATAGGTCAGACGCGCGTGCGAGCTCATTACCGCTTCGTAGAACTTGTAGCCCGTTAAGCGCCCTTTGGTGGAGATGGTCATCTCACAAACCATGCAGAGACGGTCAACCTGCGGGTTCAGGGAGCACAGGCCGTTAGACAGCACTTCCGGCAGCATAGGGACAACCTGCGACGGGAAGTACACTGAGGTGCCACGGCTGCGCGCTTCGTTATCCAGCGGGGTATGCGGACGGACGTAGTAGCTGACGTCCGCAATAGCCACCCACAGACGCCAGCCGCCGCCGCGTTTTTTCTCGCAGTAGACGGCGTCATCGAAGTCGCGGGCGTCTTCACCATCGATCGTGACCAGCGGCAGGGAGCGGAGATCCACGCGGCCCACTTTGGACTCTTCCGGCACTTCTTCACGCAGGCTTTCGATCTGCTCTTCAACCGCTTTCGGCCAGACATATGGAATTTCATGGGTACGCAGCGCCATATCAACGGCCATCGTGGTGCCCATATTATCGCCCAGTACTTCGACGATTTTACCTACCGCCTTGGTGCGACGGGTTGGGCGCTGGGTGAGTTCCACCACCACCACAAAGCCCATGCGGGCACCCATTACCTCTTCAGGTGGGATCAGGATGTCGAAGCTCAGACGGCTGTCGTCCGGCACCACGAAGCCCACGCCCGCGTCAGTAAAGTAGCGGCCAACAATCTGGCTGGTTTTTGGCACCAGCACACGCACCACGCGCGCTTCGCGGCGGCCTTTACGGTCGGCGCCCAGCGGCTGTGCCAGGATCTGGTCACCGTGGATGCACATTTTCATCTGTTCAGATGAAAGGTACAGATCGTCTTTACGCCCTTCAACGCGCAGGAAGCCGAAGCCATCGCGGTGACCAATAACGGTCCCTTTCAGCAGATCGAGGCGTTCTGGCAGCGCGTAGCACTGGCGGCGGGTAAAGACCAGCTGCCCGTCGCGTTCCATTGCGCGCAGGCGGCGGCGAAGGGCTTCAATTTGCTCTTCACCTTCAATGTTTAATTCAACGGCAAGTTCTTCACGATTGGCGGGTTTTTCGCGTTTTGTTAAGTGTTCAATGATGAACTCGCGGCTGGGGATAGGATTCGCGTATTTTTCGGCTTCGCGTTCCTGGAAAGGATCGTGTGACATGTCGGTTCCTCCGTTGTCAGCTCCGGTGGAAATTTTCTTCATTCCACCAGCAATAATTTATAAAGCGGTTGATTCTCTTCAACCAAATCGGCCAGCGTGTAGTTATCCAGTTCCATGAGAAAACTTTGCACGGCCTTAGAAAGCGCCTGTTTCAGGCGACAAGCGGGCGTAATGTGGCAGAATTCGCTGCTGCAGTTCACCAGAGATAGCGGTTCCAGTTCACGTACCACATCGCCAACACGAATACTCTGTGCCGGTTTACCGAGACGGATCCCACCATTCTTCCCGCGGACGGCAGCAACGTATCCGGCACGGCTAAGTTGATTGATTATTTTGACCATATGATTACGGGATACGCCGTAGACCTCTGTCACTTCAGAGATACTGGTCATTTTCCCATCGGGTAACGACGCCATATAGATCAGCGCACGTAAGCCGTAATCGGTGAAACTTGTTAACTGCACATCAACCTCAGGAAAAAGGGAAATCGCGGACAAACCGCAGAGATATTCATTAATGATGATAAACCAGCCAGATAGTTGGCGGCTAATTTATTTGACAGACGGGGCGAAAAAGCGGAGATCCAGGAGCGGTCGCCGGATGGCGCTACGCTTATCCGGCCTACGGGTCACCCCGCAGGCCAGCATTCACGAAGATTATGCGTCGAACGGGTCGCGCAGAATCATCGTTTCAGTACGATCCGGGCCGGTTGAGATAATGTCGATCGGCACTTCGGTCAGTTCTTCAATGCGCTTGATGTAATCCAGCGCCGCCTGAGGCAGGCCGCTACGCTCTTTCACACCGAAGGTGGTCTCAGACCAGCCCGGCATGGTTTCGTAGATTGGCTCGATGCCTTCCCAGTCGTCAGCTGCCAGCGGAGTGGTGGTCACTTCGCGGCCATCTGGCATACGGTAGCCTACGCAGATTTTCACTTCTTTCAGGCCGTCCAGTACGTCCAGCTTGGTCAGGCAGAAGCCAGACAGGGAGTTAATCTGCACTGCACGACGCACGGCAACCGCATCCAGCCAGCCGGTACGACGACGACGACCGGTGGTCGCGCCAAACTCGTTACCCTGCTTGCACAGGAACTCGCCGGTTTCATCAAACAGCTCGGTCGGGAATGGACCCGCACCCACGCGAGTGGAGTACGCTTTGATGATGCCCAGAACGTAGTTCACATAGCGTGGACCCAGGCCAGAGCCGGTCGCCACGCCACCTGCGGTGGTGTTAGAAGAGGTTACGTACGGATAGGTACCGTGGTCGATGTCCAGCAGCGTACCCTGCGCACCTTCAAACATGACGAAATCGCCACGCTTGCGCGCCTGGTCCAGCAGATCGGATACATCAACAACCATACCGGTCAGAATGTCTGCAATCGCCATGACGTCATCCAGCACTTTCTGGTAGTCAACAGCGTCAGCTTTGTAGAAATTCACCAGCTGGAAGTTGTGATATTCCATCACTTCTTTCAGTTTTTCAGCAAAAGTTGCTTTGTCGAAGAGGTCACCCACGCGCAGACCGCGACGTGCAACTTTATCTTCATAAGCCGGGCCGATACCACGACCGGTGGTACCGATCGCTTTCGCGCCGCGTGCTTTTTCACGCGCAACGTCCAGCGCCACGTGATAATCCAGGATCAGCGGGCAGGCTTCAGAGAGCAGCAGACGCTCACGAACAGGGATACCACGGTCTTCCAGACCTTTCATCTCTTTCATCAGCGCAGCTGGAGACAGCACAACGCCGTTACCGATGATGCTGGTGACGTTTTCGCGAAGAATGCCTGATGGAATCAGATGGAGGACGGTTTTTTCACCGTTGATTACGAGAGTATGGCCTGCGTTGTGACCGCCCTGGTAGCGTACAACATATTTAGCCCGTTCAGTCAGAAGATCAACAATCTTCCCTTTACCTTCGTCACCCCATTGGGTGCCCAGTACGACGACGTTGTTACCCATTTTTTTCAAAATCACCGTTTGCTTAAAAATGGATTCTACCATCGCTTTTTCAGATATACAGCACTTTTTGACCTCAAAGCACGCCAAATCCGACCACTTTTTGATCAGCCAATCGTTTTCCTCAACATGTAGTAGATAACGATGCCAGCAACCACAAGACCGCCGCCAAAACGACGCAAAATATTATCCGGAAGTTGGCTCATTGTGGCGATCATACGACGCCACGCGCGCGGATAAAGCATCGGACCCAGTCCTTCCAGGACTAAAACGAGCGCCAGTGCCAGCCAGATCGTTGAATTCATTTTTAATCCTTATAAAAGAAAACCACCGCTCCGTTGGGAGCGGTGGTTTGAATACTCAAACGAGCCTGAGTTTATCGCGTTGCGTTAGTCGGCGTCTTCATATAACGGAAGAAATCGCTGTCCGGGCTGAGCACCATCACATCCTGGTTGCTCTGGAAGCTATTCTCATAGGCGCGCAGGCTACGGATAAAGGCGTAGAAGTCGGGATCCTGGCTGAAGGCATCAGCGAACAGCTTCGCGGCTTCCGCATCACCTTCACCGCGCAGAATACGGCCCTGACGCTCAGATTCTGCCAGCGTCTTGGTGACTTCGTAATCCGCTGCGGCACGCAGCTTCTCAGCCTCTTCCTGACCCTGTGAACGGTGACGACGGGCGACCGCTTCACGCTCGGCGCGCATACGGTTGTAAATCGCCTCGGACACTTCCACCGGCAGGTTGATCTGCTTGATACGCACGTCAACCACTTCGATACCCAGCGCGGCCATACTGTTCGGGTTGATCACCGGCACTTTGCCGTTGGTTTCAGCCTGAACGCGTTCTGCCGCTTTGGCAATCGCATCATCTGCAGCCGGCGTTGAGACTTCGTCTTCCGTGCCCGCTGTACCGGAGTTCAGCGCATCACGCACTTCCAGCGTCAGACGACCGCGGGAGTCGGTGACGATATCTTTCACATCCAGACGACCAATCTCAGAGCGCAGACGGTCAGAGAACTTACGTTTCAACAACACTTCCGCCTGAGAAACGTCGCCGCCGCCTGTCGCCAGGAAGTAACGGCTGAAATCACTGATGCGCCATTTGATATAGGAATCAACGATCAGGTCTTTCTTCTCTTTCGTTACGAAACGGTCGGCCTGGTTATCCATCGTCTGGATACGCGCATCGAGCGTTTTCACCGACTGAATGAACGGCACCTTGAAGTGCAGACCCGGCTCATAAATCACCGGACGCTTGTCACCGTCACGGACGACGCTGCTGAACTGGAATTTGATCCCACGCTCGCCTTCTTTCACCACAAAGATCGAGGTATACAGCACGACCAGTACGATGACGATGATCGCAATAACTGACTTACGCATCCTTATTCCCCCTGACGCTGGTAGTCGTTACGCTGCGCGTTAGCACGGCGTTGGTCCATAATGTCACCATCGTTCGAAGAAGGCGTTGTGTTCGCGCTGGCGCTGCCTGAAGAGGCTGGTGGCAGACGCAGTAGGTTATTCGCACCGCTGGTGTCTTTCGCAGCTGGTGCAGAACCGCCTTTCAGCATCTGATCCAACGGCAGCACCATCAGGTTTCCACCTTTGCTGTCGTTAACCAGCACTTTACGCGTGTGGCTGAGCACTTTTTCCATGGTCTCGATATAGAGACGCTCGCGGGTAATTTCCGGAGCCGCTTTATATTCCGGCAGGATCTTCGCGAAACGCGCCACTTCACCCTGGGCTTCCAGGATGGTCTGGGTCTTGTACGCGCGCGCTTCCTCAAGAATACGCTGCGCCTGACCGTTAGCACGCGGCTGAACTTCGTTGGTGTACGCTTCCGCTTCACGGATGTACTGCTGTTCGTTTTCACGGGCAGCAATCGCGTCATCAAACGCGGCTTTCACCTCTTCCGGCGGACGAGCGGCCTGGAAGTTAACGTCCAGCAGGGTAATACCCATGTTGTACGGACGAATGGTCTCTTCCAGCTCACGCTGGGTATCGCTACGAATAACGGTACGACCTTCGGTCAGAATACGGTCCATGGTGTATTTACCGATCACCCCGCGCAGGGCGCTATCGGTCGCCTGGCGCAGACTGTCATCGGCGCTGGTCACGCTAAACAGATAACGTTCAGGATCGGTAACACGGTACTGCACGTTCATCTCAACGCGCACCACGTTCTCATCAGACGTCAGCATCACACCCGATGCCGCCAGTTCACGGACAGATTCCACGTTTACCGCGGTCACGTCGTCAATGAAGGTCGGCTTCCAGTTCAGGCCCGGCTCAACCAGATGGCTGAACTTACCAAAACGCGTAACGACGCCGCGTTCCGCTTCTTTAATGGTGTAGAACCCGGTAGCAGCCCAGATGATTACCACGGCAGCGGCAACAATGCCCACCACGCGGCCACCCATTTGCGGGCGCGGCCCCTGGGTGGAATTTCCACCTGAGCCAGAGCCTTTACCTCCGCCAAGACCACCAAGCTTCTTGCTTAGCTTGCGGAAGATATCATCCAGATCCGGCGGCCCCTGCTCGCGACCACCTTTGTTGCCATTTCCCCCAGAGTTGCCGCCTTGATTATTGCTGCTTCCCCACGGGTCGCGGTCCTGTCCGTTATTACCGGGCTGATTCCACGCCATGTATATGCTCCATATTTGTTATGCAAGGGCGAATTATTCAGGCATCCCCTTTCTGATCAGACGATATAGTCGACCAGCGCAGGTTCTTGTTTACAGAGGCGACGCCAGTCAACGATCGGCATACGCACCTGCATCCCCACGCTGCCGTCATCCTCCATCCACTCTTTTTCTATCGCCTGAAGCTGATAAAACCGGCTGCGCAGCCTGCCTTCCTGTGGCGGCAATCGCAGCGTGTGCTGGGCTACCTCACCGGAAAGACGTTCTGTCAAAGCCTGGAAAAGCAGTGGCACACCAATACCGGACTGGGCAGAAAGCCAGACCCGAATCGGTTTGTTCTCTTCATCTCGGTCGATACGCGGCTCGAAATCCTCCAGCATATCGATCTTGTTCATCACCAACAGAGTTGGGATCTCGTGGGCGTCGATCTCTTCGAGCACCACGTTTACCGCGTCGATGTTCTCCTGCACGCGGACGTCTGCAGCGTCAATCACGTGTACCAGCAGGGTCGCCTGTCGCGTCTCCTGCAGGGTCGCTTTAAACGCCGCGACCAGGTCATGCGGCAGATGGCGGATAAACCCTACGGTATCCGCCAGCACCGTCTCACCGACGTCCGCAACGTCGATACGACGCAGCGTTGGGTCCAGGGTCGCAAACAGCTGGTCTGCGGCATACACCTGGGCCTCAGTAATCTGGTTAAACAGGGTGGACTTACCGGCGTTGGTATACCCCACCAGCGACACCGTCGGGATGTCGGCTTTTGAGCGCGCGCGGCGCCCTTGCTCACGCTGTTTCTCAACGCGTTCCAGACGTGAGAGGATCTGGGTAATACGGCCACGCAGCAAACGACGGTCGGTTTCGAGCTGGGTCTCACCCGGACCGCGCAAACCAATCCCGCCTTTCTGTCTTTCAAGGTGGGTCCAGCCACGCACAAGCCGCGTCGCCAGATGGCGCAACTGCGCCAGCTCAACCTGCAGCTTACCTTCGTGGGTACGTGCACGCTGAGCAAAAATATCTAAAATCAAACCCGTGCGATCGATAACACGGCATTCGCAAAGACGTTCCAGGTTACGTTCCTGAGCCGGAGACAGCGCATGGTCAAACAGCACGACTGACGCGCCGGTTGCTTTTACGGCATCCGCAATTTCAACTGCTTTACCTTCACCAACAAAATACTTTGGGTGCGGCGCTTTACGGCTACCGGTAATCACCTGCATTGCTTCGACACCGGCGGAAGAGACCAGAGATTCAAACTCCTGGAGGTCTTCCATATCTTTGTCTTGCGAAAAATAGATGTGTACCAGCACCGCCTGCTCACCGGCATCATAACGGTCAAACAAGCGTAAAATCCTCAAAAAAGATCAGCGGGGAACGCAGGATCGCTGGCTCCCCGTGTGGATAACAGCGCGAAACCTTACTCGGTGTCTTCGCTGTCCTGCGCTGGCGTAGAAGAGCCCTGCGCGTTGCTGCCATGATGGTAGTTACTACCAGTGCCGCCGCCAGCGTTATTGCTGTGATGAGAGACCGGACGAGACGGAACAACAGTAGAAATAGCGTGCTTGTAAACCATCTGGCTGACCGTGTTTTTCAACAGGATCACAAACTGATCGAAAGACTCAATCTGACCTTGCAGCTTAATACCATTCACCAAATAAATAGAAACTGGAACACGTTCCCGACGCAATGCGTTCAGGAACGGATCTTGTAAAGATTGCCCCTTAGCCATTCTATCTTTTCCTTATATGCTTGTTTTGTACTTAGAACCTTGCGATTCTGAAAAATTGCGCACGATACGACTCAATTGTACACATTCAGTGAGCGATATCACCAACAACCTCAATCACTTCGTTTAACGCCTGTTGTGGTTTTTCACTGTCTAACCAGTGAACCCCCTCCCAACCGCGCAACCAGGTGATCTGGCGCTTCGCTAACTGTCTCGTGGCGCAAACACCTCGATAAACCATTTCATCGTATGAAATCTCACCTTCAAGATACGACCACATCTGGCGGTATCCCACACAACGAATGGAAGGCATGTCCGTATGCAAATCTCCACGGGCAAATAGCGCCCGCACTTCTGCTTCAAAATCTGAAGCTAACATCTGATGAAAACGCTGCTCAATTCGCTGATGGAGCAGTTCACGGCTCGCCGGGGCGATGGCGAACTGATGCACCTGATACGGCAGAGCGTCTCCTGACGTTTGCGTCAGTTCCGTTAAAGTTTTACCCGAAATGAAAAAAACTTCCAGTGCCCGGGAAAGCCTTTGCGGATCATTTGGATGGATTCGCGCTGCCGCAACCGGGTCAATCTCCGCCAGTTGCTTATGCAAAACGTCCCAACCCTGCTCTGCCGCCTGCTGCTCAATTTTTGCTCTTACTTCCGGGTCCGCTGATGGCAGAGGAGAAAGCCCCTCCAGCAACGCCTTGAAATAGAGCATGGTTCCGCCAACCAACAGCGGTATACGTCCCGCCGCCGTTATCTCGGCCATCTCGGCTAAGGCATCCCGGCGGAAATCCGCTGCGGAGTAGGCCTGAGCCGGGTCGAGAATATCCAGCAAACGGTGCGGTGCCGCGCGCAGCTCTTCTGCGTCAGGCTTCGCCGTGCCGATGTCCATCCCTCGGTAGATGAGGGCGGAGTCGACGCTAATCAACTCTACAGGCAAAACTTTACGCAACTCAATGGCTAGCGCCGTTTTGCCAGAGGCCGTTGGGCCCATTAAAAAAATTGCCTTAGGCAGGCTCGCCTTACTTACGTCAATCATGTTTCAGGGCGTTCATCGCCGTTTGTAAATCAACAGGTTGTAATAATCCACCCGGCGGTGTCTTCACCAGATGCGGACAGAGGCGTTCCACCTCCGCCAGCACGCTAATGGCCTGTGCCATACTCCACGGCGCGTGTTCGCTTGCCAGGTGGCGGGCGATCCACTGCGCGGTGTTAGCGGCATCAAACGACGTTTGCTGCGCCAGGTAGCCTATCAGTTCAGGAATCAAGTTTTGTAAATTTTGTTGGCGTAAGGGTAAAGGCACTGCACGAATTGTCACATGTTGTGGTTCGAGCACCATTTCTATACCCATTTGCGCCAGCTGCGGCTCGGCGCGCTGCAACACCCTTGTTTCATCAGGGGATATTTTCAGACGAACCGGAATTAACAGCGGCTGCGCACAGGCGGCATTTTCGCCAGGCGTGAGCTGCACCTGTTTGAGCCAGCGTTCAGCGACCGGCAGTGCCAGAAGCATCAACTTACCGTCACGTTCAAGCAGCGCCATATCCGGCGCAATAATCGTCAGTACGCGGCCAAAACTCTGGCTGTGACCGTCCAGCGACGGCGGCGATACCGGGATGGGCTCTTTACGCTCCACGGCCGGCGTTTCCAGCAGTTTGCGATACAACGTCCCCTGCTGCTTTTGATAGCCAGGCTGGGCATTCGGATAGTTCGCTCCCGTCGGGCGCGGTGCGGCCCCTGCCGAGGAGAAACGCGGGGCTTCCGGCTCACGCGCGGCAGCAGGCTCAGCAAAATGGTTACGGCCCGCAGCGACGCGGTTTTCCGGGAACGGGCGCGGCGCAGGCTCTGCGTTTTCCAGCGGCAACGTGGCGTCAACCCGCTGTTGCAGCACGCTCAGCACGCCCTGATAGATAAAATCATGCACCAGCCGCGACTGGTGGAACCGCACTTCATGCTTGGCGGGATGAACGTTCACATCGACCTGATGCGGGTCGATCTCCAGATACAGCACGAAAGCGGGTTGCTGATCGGCCCCGAGCTTGTCTTCGCAGGCCTGGCGAATGGCGTGGTTAATAAGACGGTCGCGCATCATGCGTCCGTTCACGTAGCAATACTGAATCTCCGCGAACGCCGCGCTGCTGGCGTTCGGGTCAGCCACCCATCCGCGCAGCGCCAGATCGCCATGCCGCCACTCAATGGCCAGCGCCTGTTCCAGGAACGGCGTACCGCAGATTGCCCCCAAACGACGCTCTTTCTGCCCACCTTCTGCCACCGCGCGATACTGGCGCATCACCTTGCCGTTGTGGCTGAGGTTAATGGTGACATCGAAACGCGCCAGCGCGATGCGACGTATGATCTCGTCGATATGGCCGAATTCGGTTTTTTCGGTACGCATAAACTTGCGTCGGGCGGGAGTGTTGTAGAAAAGATCCAGGACTTCCAGCGTCGTACCGACAGGATGCGCCGCGGGTTTGACCGTCACATCCATATCGCGCCCTTCGGCGTAAGCCTGCCAGGCTTCCTGCTGTTCAGCGGTGCGGGAGGTCAGCGTTAAGCGCGAAACCGAGCTGATACTGGCCAGCGCTTCACCGCGAAAACCGAGGCTAATGATTGCTTCCAGGTCATCCAGAGAGGCAATTTTGCTGGTGGCGTGGCGCGCCAGCGCCAGCGCCAGCTCGTCTTTTTTAATACCGCACCCGTTGTCGCGAATGCGAATAAGCTTCGCACCGCCGCGTTCGATATCAATATCGATGCGGGTCGCGCCCGCATCAAGGCTGTTTTCCACCAGCTCCTTCACCACCGACGCAGGGCGTTCCACCACCTCGCCGGCGGCGATTTGGTTCGCAAGCTGCGGCGGTAGAACCTGAATCGGCATGAATTCTCCTTAGTTTGTCGCTGTCATCTCGCCCGGCAGCGCGGCACTGGCCGTCTGGGCTGCTCCGCCCTGCGGCGCGGACTGCAGAGGATGCGCCTCAAAATATTTGCGCAAGCCGTTATAAATCGCTTCGGCAATTTGTTGCTGATAGCTGTCGCTGCCCAACAAACGCTCTTCACTGTTATTGCTGATAAATCCCGTTTCCACGAGGATCGATGGAATATCCGGCGAACGCAGAACTCCCAGGCTCGCATGCTCCGGACGGCGCTTGTGCAATGCCCCGATGCCCTGCAGCTGGTTCAGTACGTTGGTGGCGACATCATACCCGACGCGCTGGGAATGACCGAACTGTAAATCCAGCACCGCCTGGCTGAGATACGGGTCAGACTGGCTGTTAGCCAGCACATCACCCGCACCGCCCAGCAGTTCAGACTGTTTCTCATGCTCTTCAAGCCAGTTTGCCATTTCGCTGTTGGCGCGACGGTTCGACAGCACCCAAACCGAGGCGCCGGTCGCGCTACGATTCGGTGCGGCATCCGCATGGATGGAGACCAGGAAGTTTGCGTTTTGCTTACGCGCCACGTCCGAGCGTCCCATTACGGAGATAAAGTAATCCCCGTCGCGGGTTAACACGCCTTTAAACATCGGATCGTCGTTTAACAGCGCCCTGAGCTTGCGGGCCACCGCGATTGTGACGTTTTTCTCCCGCGTGCCGCCCGGGCCAATCGCCCCCGGATCTTCCCCGCCGTGACCCGCATCAATAGCGATAATCACCTTGTCGCCGCTGACCGTCGCGCGTCGCGCGCTGGCCGCCGGACGCGTCACCGTATTGCTGCTGGTTGCCGCCGTAATGCGATCGTTCTGCGATTTAAACGGATTACGCGCAGGTTCAGAAGGACGCGGCGTATACACCGGTTCTTCCACGCGCTTCGCGACGACCGGCGGCGGTGGAGGCGGTGGCGGCGCGTCGGCATTGATCGTAAAGACCACCGTATAGTTCGCCCCGTTTTGCTGCTTCACCGCCTTCGTTTTACCCTTTTCGGTCAGATCGACCACCAGGCGTAACGACTGGCTATCCTGCGGCGTTCCCGAACGGATGCTTTTCACCAGGTTGTTACCGCTGAAGCGCAGCGGCAGCCCCTGGATCACGCCCGTCTGTTTGATATCCAGCGCCACGCTGTGGCTGTCTGGCTGTGAGAACGAATATTCAGGATCGCCCATAAAGCTGAACGTGATCCGGGCCTGGCTTTCGCCGTTTGATACCTGAATATCTGAGAGGTTTGCGGCCCCGGCCTGCGCGCACAGCAGCACCGTGGCAGCCAACAACCAACCTTTAACGCGATTTATCATCCCGTCATCCCTACGCTTAACCGGCCAGACGGGCCAGTAAGGAACTGCCTGATGAGGAAACTGCACTGATGCGTGCCTCACGCCCTTGTGCCTGGTAATCTAAGTGAATTTCGACATCCGGGTCAGGCAACACACCCGCACCTTGTTGCGGCCACTCCACCAGGCAGATGGCATCATTGGCAAAATAATCACGGATCCCCATAAATTCCAGCTCCTCAGGATCCGCAAGGCGGTATAAATCGAAGTGGTACACCATAAGATTTTCAAGGGTGTACGGTTCTACCAGCGTGTAGGTTGGGCTTTTCACATTCCCGTTATGCCCTAACGCCTGCAAAAAACCCCGGCTGAAGGTGGTTTTACCCGCACCTAAATCACCATACAGATAAATGACGGTTGCCCCCTGACAGGCCTGCGCCACGCGCTTCCCGAGTTCTAAAGTGGCTTGTTCATCAGGTAAAAGAATCGCTCGATTAGTCATTTTCTACGTCAATCACATCCGGGTTAACAACACGCCGCAGCGTGCAAAAGAGATCGGTGGCCAGCATACCGCGTGTACCGTAACGCGCAGCCAGTGTATCTGCCGCGGCGCCGTGGGCCACGCAGCCCGCACAGGCTGCATCATAAAGGGGAAGTTTCTGTCCAAGCAACGCGCCAATGATACCGGAAAGCACGTCGCCCATTCCGCCACTCGCCATGCCCACATTTCCGGCATCAATAATGCCCTGTGCCTCATCGCTGGCGACAACGGTTCCTGCCCCTTTCAAAACAGCAACACCTCCGTAACGTTTTACCAGACGCTGAGCAGAAAGTAAGCGATCGCTTTCAATTTCTGCCACGCTGCAGTTAAGCAGCCGCGCGGCTTCGCCGGGGTGTGGCGTCAGAATGCGATTGTGACGCTTATCCGGATTGATTGCCAGAAGGTTCAGCGCGTCGGCATCCCACAGCATCGGTTTACGAAAATTCTCGACCTTTTGCAGGGCCTGTTTACCCCACGCCTGCTGCCCTAGCCCAGGCCCAATGACGACCACATCCGCCCATTCAAGGCTTTCCTCAAGGGTCGGAAGCGTAAGCTCATGGACCATCAGTTCCGGTCGGGCGGTGATTATGGGCGCAATATTCTCAGTGCGAGTGAGTACTCGCACTAAACCGGCCCCGCTTCGCAATGCCGCTTCACCGGCCATGCGGATAGCGCCCGCCGTGCCCTGGTCACCGCCAACAATCACCAGCTTGCCGTGATCGCCTTTGTGGGACGTCGGACGTCGGGGCGGAAGCCACTCGGCAAGCTGCGACGCATCAAACCGCGCGAAGTGCGTATCCTGCCCGGCCAGCCAGCTCTCAAGCCCCAGCGCAGCGTGGTGCAACGCGCCGACCACATCCCGCGCTTTGCCGGTCAGTAAACCCGGCTTCAGGGCGATGAAGGTTACCGTATGCGCAGCCTGAATCACCGCGCCCGGCGTCGCCCCCGTTTGTGCTACCAGGCCCGACGGAATATCCAGCGCGACCACCGGCGCGGAATGCCTGTTAGCGCGTGCAATGAGCGCGGCAATGTTCTCGCGAGGCGCGCTGCGCAGGCCGGTGCCGAGCAGGCCATCAACAATCAGATCAACATCCTCTGGCCAGACGATATCAGCCGCGTGAATCACACCGCCTGCATTCAGCCATGCGTCTCGCGCCGCGCTGGCCTCCTCCGGCAGCGGCTTATCACTCTCAAGAGCCAGTAACGTAACGCGCAGACCTGCTGCAACCGCAAGACGGGCAACGACGTAGCCGTCTCCGCCGTTATTGCCGTGCCCGCATAACACCAGCCAGTGAACGGCCTGCGGGTACGCGCCGCCGGCAACGTTAAACGCCGCCTCTCCTGCGCGCTGCATCAGTTCATAAAGGGTGATGCCGAGACTGTCCGCAGCCTCTTTTTCGGCATGCCGGAGCGCGTCCGCATGCCAGATGGAATGTGGTATACTTGCGGGGTTTTTCTTCACCGTATGGTCCGTCATGTCACAGCCCCTCGATCTCAATCAGTTAGCGCAAAAAATTAAACAGTGGGGTGCTGAGCTCGGCTTCCAGAAAGTGGGTATTACCGATACCGACCTCTCCGCCAGCGAGCCGAAACTGCAGGACTGGCTGGATAAACAATACCACGGCGAAATGGAATGGATGGCGCGTCATGGCATGATGCGCGCCCGTCCACACGAGCTTTTGCCGGGCACGTTACGCGTCATCAGCGTGCGCATGAACTACCTGCCCGCCAACGCGGCCTTTGCGCGCACGCTAAAAAACCCCTCTCTGGGTTACGTCAGCCGGTACGCCCTGGGGCGTGATTACCATAAGCTCTTGCGTAACCGCTTAAAAAAACTCGGGGAAACTATTCAGCAGCACTGTGTTTCGCTGAATTTTAGACCCTTTGTCGACTCTGCGCCCATTCTTGAGCGCCCGATCGCTGAAAAAGCCGGGCTTGGCTGGACAGGTAAGCACTCACTTATCCTTAGCCGCGACGCCGGATCGTTCTTCTTCCTGGGTGAACTGCTGATTGATTTACCGCTGCCGGTAGACGGCCCGGTAGAGGAAGGCTGCGGACGCTGCGTGGCCTGCATGACCATCTGTCCGACGGGTGCCATCGTTGAGCCCTATTCCGTTGATGCACGACGCTGTATCTCTTACCTCACCATCGAACTGGAAGGGGCGATCCCTGAAGAATTTCGACCGCTTATCGGAAACCGGATCTACGGCTGTGACGACTGCCAGCTCATTTGCCCGTGGAACCGCTATTCGCAGCTCACGGATGAAGAGGATTTCAGCCCGCGTAAGGCGCTGCATGCGCCGCAGCTCATTGAACTGTTCGCCTGGACCGAAGCCTGGTTCCTGAAAGTGACGGAAGGTTCGGCCATTCGCCGCATCGGTCATCTGCGCTGGCTGCGTAATGTTGCCGTTGCGCTGGGGAATGCTCCGTGGGAGGAAGCGAATATCCGGGCGCTTGAAAGCCGCAGAGGTGAGCACCCACTTCTTGATGAACACATAGAATGGGCGATTGCGCAGCAAATCGAGAAGCGTAATGCCTGCGTGGTGGAGGTGCAGCTACCGAAGAAACAGCGTCTGGTGAGAGTGATAGAGAAAGGGCTTACGCGGGATGCCTGAACTATTCACAGCCTGTGAATAAAATTACAAACTCAAGCGCTATCTGGGCTTGAGAAGAGATCAAGTGATCTCGATAACATTTTGAAATGAAAATTTATACTTAAAATACAAGGAAATACAAAGATACTATTCACCCTGCTAAGTTTTGGTCCTGTTCCGCTAAAGCGCAGTTTCTGTGGATAACTCTGTTTACAAGAGTATTTCAGATGCAATAGAAAACGTCCCCAGTGAATCTTTTCGCTGTGGATATTTTATAGATAAAGAAGAATTTGGAGCGGGAAACGAGACTCGAACTCGCGACCCCGACCTTGGCAAGGTCGTGCTCTACCAACTGAGCTATTCCCGCTTGGGTGGTCCGTGCTGTGGAAGCACTTTCAAATTTTGGAGCGGGAAACGAGACTCGAACTCGCGACCCCGACCTTGGCAAGGTCGTGCTCTACCAACTGAGCTATTCCCGCTTGGGTGTTCTGGTGCTGTGCGTATCTTACGATACTTTCAAATTTTGGAGCGGGAAACGAGACTCGAACTCGCGACCCCGACCTTGGCAAGGTCGTGCTCTACCAACTGAGCTATTCCCGCAAATCTGCACTGCTTTTGTTGCTGTCGTAACGTGTAATTCTCTGTCGTTACGGGAGGCGCATTATACGAGAAATCCGTTTAGCTGCAACCCCCCTTAAAGCGATTTTTTCGAAATTCAGTTCAAGTGCTTATTTAATCGGCAAGCTGCACAATTTAGCGTCAAACTTACGCTCACGCAAGGCACCTGGTCGCAAAATCACAGCTTAATAAAGTTTTCGCGGTAGTACGAAAGCTCCGCCACGGACTCACGGATATCGTCCATTGCCTGGTGCGTCCCCTGCTTTTTAAAGCCATCCAGGATTTCAGGTTTCCAGCGGCGCGCCAGCTCTTTCAGGGTGCTGACATCCAGATAACGATAATGGAAGTAAGACTCCAGCTCCGGCATATACTTAAACAGGAAACGGCGATCCTGGCCGATGCTATTACCGCAGATAGGTGATTTGCCTGCCGGAACCCACTGTTTCAGGAACTCAAGCGTCGCCAGTTCCGCCTCGCGGTCACCCATGGTGCTTGCCTTCACGCGTTCCACCAGACCACTGCCGGTGTGGGTACGCACGTTCCACTCATCCATCAGCGCAAGCTGATCGTCTGACTGATGCACCGCAATCGTTGGTCCTTCCGCCAGGATATTCAGGTTGGCATCGGTGACCAGCGTTGCAATTTCAATAATGCGATCGCGCTCGGGATCCAGCCCGGTCATTTCAAGATCGATCCAAATCAGGTTGTTTTCATCCGCGCTCATGTTATTTTCCACCCTTCTCGCATAACCAGCAGTAGCAGGTTAACTAGTATTAATTAGAGTGTATCATAGAGGTTTTGCCCATCATGGGCGACCAGGAGCCAGCGCGATTGAGTAAAAATAAACTCTCCAAAGGGCAGCAGCGCCGCGTAAACGCCAATCACCAGCGCCGTCTTAAAACCACTTCGGAGAAGCCGGATTATGACGACAACCTGTTTGGCGAAGCGACAGAAGGCGTCGTAATCAGCCGCTTTGGTATGCATGCCGATGTCGAATCCGCCGACGGGGATATACACCGTTGTAATATCCGCCGCACCATCCGTTCACTTGTTACCGGCGATCGCGTGGTCTGGCGTCCGGGTAAAGAAGCCGCTGAAGGCGTAACGGTGAAGGGTATCGTTGAAGCCGTGCACGAACGCACGTCGGTGCTCACCCGTCCAGATTTCTACGACGGGGTTAAGCCTATTGCCGCCAATATCAACCAGATCGTTATCGTTTCGGCGATTTTACCCGAGCTCTCGCTCAATATTATCGACCGTTATCTCGTCGCGTGTGAAACGCTGCAGGTTGAACCTATCATCGTGCTGAATAAAATCGATCTGCTGGATGACGACGGCATGGCCTTCGTGAATGAGCAGATGGATATCTACCGCAAAATTGGTTATCGCGTGCTGATGGTCTCCAGCCACACTAAAGATGGCCTTAAGCCGTTAGAAGAGGCATTGACCGACCGTATCAGCATCTTTGCGGGCCAGTCCGGCGTGGGTAAATCAAGCCTGCTGAATAATCTGCTCGGCCTCCAGCAAGAGATCCTGACTAACGATGTGTCCAACGTCTCGGGCCTGGGGCAGCACACCACCACCGCCTCGCGTCTGTATCACTTCCCACACGGCGGCGACGTGATCGACTCCCCTGGCGTGCGTGAGTTCGGCTTGTGGCATCTCGAGCCGGAACAAATCTTCAACGGGTTTGTCGAATTCCATGACTATTTAGGCGCTTGCAAATACCGCGACTGTAAACACGATAACGACCCGGGCTGCGCTATCCGTGAAGCGGTTGAGAACGGTGAAATTGCGGAAACTCGCTTTGAGAACTACCACCGTATTCTTGAGAGCATGGAAGACGTAAAAACGCGTAAAAACTTTTCTGATTCTGATAACTGACAACTAAGCTAAGCATCGCTAAAATCGTCCCCTTTTTTCAGGTTCCGGCGGCTTAACGCCGGATCAGGAACGACAAAACAATGGCCTGGAGGCTACCTTGTTAAACGCATTTAAACTTTCGCTTCAATACATTCTGCCAAAACTGTGGCTCACTCGCCTGGCGGGCTGGGGCGCAAGCAAACGCGCGGGCTGGCTGACCAAACTGGTCATCGACCTTTTCGTAAAATATTACAAGGTCGATATGAAAGAGGCGCAGAAGCCGGACACCGCCAGCTACCGCACCTTCAACGAATTCTTCGTGCGCCCGCTGCGTGACGAAGTTCGCCCGCTGAACACCGACCCTAACGTCCTTGTGATGCCAGCAGACGGCGTAATTAGCCAGTTGGGTGATATCGAAGACGACAAAATCCTGCAGGCGAAAGGCCATAACTACAGCCTGGAAGCGCTGCTGGCGGGTAACTACCTGATGGCGGATCTGTTCCGTAACGGTACGTTTGCCACCACCTATCTGTCACCGCGCGACTACCACCGCGTGCACATGCCGTGTAACGGTATCCTGCGCGAGATGATCTACGTCCCGGGCGACCTGTTCTCCGTCAACCACCTGACCGCGCAGAACGTTCCGAACCTGTTTGCCCGTAACGAGCGCGTCATTTGCCTGTTTGATACTGAATTTGGCCCAATGGCGCAGATTCTGGTGGGTGCGACCATTGTAGGCAGCATCGAAACCGTCTGGGCTGGCACCATCACCCCACCTCGCGAAGGCGTGATCAAGCGCTGGACCTGGCCTGCCGGTGAAGCGGAAGGCTCTGTGGCCCTGCTGAAAGGTCAGGAGATGGGTCGCTTTAAGCTGGGCTCAACCGTGATCAACCTGTTTGCGCCGGGCAAAGTGAAGCTGGCTGAACAGCTCGAAAGTCTGTCAGTCACTAAGCTGGGCCAGCCTCTGGCAATCTCTACCGAAACCTTCGTGACGCCGAATGCAGAACCGGCACCGCTGCCGCAGGAAGAGATTATCGCCGAGCACGACGCCAGCCCGCTGGTTGACGACAAGAAAGACGAAGGCTAACAACAGAAGGATCGCTGACGTGCGCCCGATTATCGTTCTACTGATGGCCTGGTGCCTCAGCATGGGGGCGTACGCAGCGACAGCCCCCGACGCCAAACAGATAACTCAGGAGCTGGAGCAGGCAAAAGCGGCAAAACCCGCTCAGCCTGAGACCGTTGAGTCACTCCAGTCCGCGCTGAACGCGCTTGAAGAGCGCAAAGGCTCTCTTGAGCGCGCTCAGCAATATCAGCAGGTTATCGACAACTTCCCCAAACTCTCGCAGACGCTGCGCGCGCAGCTCAATAATTTGCGAGATGAACCGCGCGACGTGCCCGCGGGCATGACCTCCGACGCCCTGAACCAGGAGATCCTGCAGGTCAGCAGCCAGCTTCTGGAAAAGAGCCGACTTGCCCAGCAGGAGCAGGAGCGAGCGCGTGAAATTGCCGACTCCCTCAGCCAGCTTCCGCAACAGCAAACCGACGCCCGCCGCCAGCTTAATGAAGTTGAGCGTCGCGTTGGCACGCAAAGCGGCAATACGCCACAGGCTCAGGCACAAAATCTGGGCCTGCAGGCAGAATCTGCTCGCCTGAAGGCCCTTGTCGATGAGCTGGAGCTGGCGCAGCTCTCCGCCAATAACCGTCAGGAGCTGTCGCGGATGCGCTCTGAACTCGCGCAAAAGCAGAGCGAGCAGCTGGACGCGTATCTTCAGGCCCTGCGCAACCAGCTCAACAGCCAGCGCCAGCGTGAAGCGGAGCGCGCCCTGGAAAGTACCGAACTGCTGGCGGAAAACAGCGATAACCTGCCTGCCGGCATCGTTCAACAGTTTAAGGTCAACCGCGAGCTTTCTGCCGCCCTGAATCAGCAGGCGCAGCGTATGGATCTGGTTGCCTCGCAGCAGCGTCAGGCCACCAACCAAACCCTTCAGGTTCGTCAGGCGCTCAATACCCTGCGCGAACAGTCCCAGTGGCTGGGGTCATCAAATCTGCTGGGTGAGGCGTTACGCGCGCAGGTCGCCCGTCTGCCGGAAATGCCGAAGCCGCAACAGCTCGATACCGAGATGGCCCAGCTGCGCGTTCAGCGCCTGCACTTTGAAGACCTTCTCAATAAACAGCCGCAAATCCGCCAGATCCGTCAGGCTGATGGACAGTCCCTGACCAGCGAGCAAAACCGCATTCTGGAAGCCCAGCTGCGCACCCAGCGTGAACTGCTGAACTCTCTGCTGCAGGGCGGAGATACGTTGATTCTGGAGCTGACCAAGCTGAAGGTTTCTAACAGCCAGCTGGAAGATGCGCTGAAAGAGGTGAACGAGGCAACGCACCGTTATCTCTTCTGGACGTCCGACGTGCGTCCGATGACCTTCTCGTGGCCGATTGATATTGTCCAGGACCTGCGCCGCCTGATTTCGCTGGACACCGTCAGCCAGCTGGGACAGGCCAGCGTGATGATGCTCACCAGCAAAGAGACCATTTTCCCACTGCTGGGAGCATTGATTCTGGTGGGCTGTAGCATTTACTCGCGCAGACATTTCACCCGTTTCCTGGAACGCTCCAGCTCCCGGGTGGGGAAAGTCACCCAGGATCACTTCTGGCTGACGTTGCGTACCGTATTCTGGTCGATTCTTGTTGCCTCCCCGCTGCCCGTGCTGTGGATGACGCTGGGCTATGGCCTGCGGGAAGCCTGGCCCTATCCGCTCGCGGTAGCGATTGGCGATGGCGTCACCGCCACGGTTCCCCTGCTGTGGGTGGTGATGATCTGCGCTACGTTCGCGCGGCCCAATGGCCTGTTTATCGCCCACTTTGGCTGGCCGCGTAACCGCGTTGCGCGCGCCATGCGTTACTACCTGATGAGCATCGGACTGATTGTGCCGCTGATTATGGCGTTGATCATGTTCGATAATCTCAACGACCGGGAGTTCTCAGGCTCGCTGGGCCGCCTCTGCTTTATGCTGATTTGCGGGGCGCTGGCCATCGTGACGCTCAGCCTGAAGCGCGCCGGTATACCTCTTTATCTTGATAAATCCGGTAGCGGCGACAACATGTTCAACCGGCTACTCTGGAACCTGCTGCTTAGCGCGCCGTTGATTGCGATGCTGGCAGCCGCGGTGGGTTACCTGGCAACCGCGCAGGCGCTGCTGGCGCGACTGGAAACCTCAGTGGCAATCTGGTTCCTGCTTCTGGTGGTGTACCACGTGATCCGCCGCTGGATGTTGATTCAGCGGCGCCGCCTGGCGTTTGACCGTGCCAAGCATCGCCGGGCAGAGATCCTCGCCCAGCGTGCGCGGGGTGAGGAAGAGCCAAACCATGTCAACAGTACGGAAGGCACGACGGAAGCGGACGAGGTCGAACTGGATCTGGATGCCATCAGTACCCAGTCCCTGCGTCTGGTTCGCTCCATCCTGATGCTGATTGCCCTCCTGTCGGTCATCTTCCTGTGGTCGGAGATCCATTCCGCATTTGGCTTCCTGGAGAACATCTCACTGTGGGACGTGACGTCCACGGTGCAGGGGGTTGAAAGCCTGGAGCCGATTACCTTAGGGGCGGTGCTGATTGCTATTCTGGTGTTGATCATCACCACGCAACTGGTGCGCAACTTCCCGGCGCTGCTGGAGCTGGCGCTGCTGCAGCATCTGGATTTAACTCCGGGGACGGGATATGCGATTACGACCATTACCAAATACCTGATCATGCTGTTCGGCGGGCTGGTTGGCTTCTCGATGATCGGTATTGAGTGGTCGAAACTGCAGTGGCTGGTGGCGGCACTCGGTGTCGGGCTAGGTTTTGGCTTACAGGAGATTTTCGCCAACTTCATCTCGGGCCTGATCATTCTGTTCGAAAAACCGATCCGTATTGGCGATACCGTAACGATCCGCGATCTGACCGGCAGCATCACGAAGATCAACACCCGCGCGACAACGATCAGCGACTGGGATCGCAAAGAGATCATCGTGCCGAACAAGGCGTTTATTACCGAGCAGTTCATCAACTGGTCGCTGTCCGACTCCGTTACCCGCGTGGTGCTGACGGTACCAGCGCCGTCGGACGCCAACAGCGAAGAGGTTACCCAGATCCTCTACACCGCCGCAGAACGCTGCTCGCTGGTGATCGATAACCCGGCACCGGAAGTGTTCCTGGTCGATTTGCAGCAGGGGATCCAGATTTTCGAACTGCGTATTTACGCCGCCGAAATGGGGCACCGTATGCCGCTGCGTCATGAGATCCACCAGCTGATTCTGGCGGGCTTCCGCGAGCACGGTATCGATATGCCGTTCCCACCGTTCCAGATGCGTCTGGAAAGCCTGGACGGGCGTAAAACGGGAAGAACGTTGACGTCAGCGGCGCGTACGCGCCCGGCGGGAAGTCTGTAAGATAAGCGGGGCAACCCTCTCCCACGGGAGAGGGTTAACTGCCGTCAGGCGCGATCGACGGTAAACGCAATCACATCGCCCAGCTGTTCTGCGCCCAGGGCCAGCATTACCAGACGATCCACACCCAGCGCTACGCCGGAGCAATCCGGCAGACCCGCTTTTAAGGCTTCAAGCAGGTTGGTATCAATAGGCTGCTGCGGAAGGCCGCGCGAAGCGCGCTTGCGGTTATCCTGCTCGAAACGTTGCTGCTGCTCGCGGGCGTCAGTCAGTTCGTGGAAGCCATTCGCCAGCTCAATGCCTTTGTAATAGACCTCAAAACGCTCTGCCACGCGGTGGTCTTCAGTGCTGATCTGCGCCAGTGAGGCCTGGCTTGCCGGGAAGTGATAGACAAACGTCGGACGGTCTTTGCCAATCTGCGGTTCAACGCCAAAGGTGAACAGCAGCTGCAGCAGCGTGTCGCGATCTTCTTCGGTATCCGCCACGTTGCTCAGATCCAGCTTTGCCGCCACTTCGCGCAGCTGAGGCTTGTCCGCAGATAACGGATCGATTTCAAGATAGCGCTGGAAAACCTGCTGATAGGAGAGCGTTTCCGCTTCCGGGCACTCCAGGACCTGCTGCAGCAGATCGTCCACCTCATTCATCAGACGGTACATATCATAATGCGGGCGGTACCACTCCAGCATGGTGAATTCCGGATTGTGGTGACGGCCCATCTCTTCATTGCGGAAGCTGCGGCACAGCTGATACACCGGGCCACATCCCGCCGCCAGCAGGCGTTTCATGTGATATTCCGGGCTGGTCATCAGATACAAATTCATACCCTGAGAGTGGCCAGGGCCAACAAAACGGGTTTCAAACGGGACCAGATGAATATCCGTTACCGTTGCCTGACTCATGCACGGCGTTTCCACCTCCAGGACTCCGCGGTCGGCAAAGAAACGGCGGATCTCCGCCATAATTGCTGCGCGTTTTAACAGATTTGGGATGGATGCGCTCGGCTGCCAGGTGGCCGTTTCGCTCATGAGTTGTTCTCCGATTTCATACAAGGGCACGAAGTCTACTCGTTAGCAGTGGCGGAGACAAATTTTGCGCAGTAAAAAAGCGCATTTCATTTAGGTAAGCAATTACGTGACGTAATTCATCAATCCTCATGATAAATCGCCGGACAGAACAGCAAAAAAATCGAACACGTCAAATTTCCCTGCCATCTACACGGTTATACTGTTTTACCCATAAAGGAGCAGTGGAAACGCTTTCGCAATCGTCCTTTTGGACGGGTGAACTACCTTTAGTTTGTCGCGTTGCGAAATAACAAAAATCTGGAGGAATGTCGTGCAAACTTTTCAGGCCGATCTTGCCGTAATAGGCGCTGGCGGGGCTGGATTACGTGCTGCGATTGCTGCAGCGCAGGCTAATCCCAACGCTAAAATCGCATTGATTTCAAAAGTCTACCCAATGCGCAGCCACACGGTGGCAGCAGAAGGAGGGTCCGCCGCCGTTGCGCAGGATCATGACAGCTTTGAATACCATTTCCACGACACGGTTGCAGGGGGCGACTGGCTTTGCGAACAGGATGTCGTTGACTACTTTGTGCACCATTGTCCAACCGAAATGACCCAGCTTGAGCAGTGGGGTTGTCCGTGGAGTCGCCGCCCTGACGGCAGCGTCAACGTTCGCCGCTTCGGCGGAATGAAGATCGAACGTACCTGGTTCGCCGCCGATAAGACCGGCTTCCACATGCTGCACACCCTCTTCCAGACCTCCCTTCAGTTCCCACAAATTCAGCGCTTTGATGAGCATTTCGTCCTCGACATTCTGGTTGATGACGGGCATGCGCGCGGCCTGGTGGCGATGAACATGATGGAAGGTACGCTCGTCCAGATCCGCGCCAATGCGGTGGTCATGGCAACGGGCGGTGCGGGTCGCGTTTATCGTTATAACACCAACGGCGGCATCGTCACCGGTGACGGCATGGGCATGGCGCTCAGCCACGGCGTACCGCTGCGCGATATGGAGTTTGTGCAGTATCACCCAACCGGCCTGCCGGGTTCCGGCATTCTGATGACGGAAGGCTGCCGCGGTGAAGGCGGTATTCTGGTCAACAAAAACGGCTACCGCTATCTGCAGGATTACGGTATGGGTCCGGAAACGCCGCTCGGCGAGCCGAAGAACAAATACATGGAGCTCGGCCCGCGAGACAAAGTGTCTCAGGCCTTCTGGCACGAGTGGCGCAAAGGCAACACCATCTCCACGCCGCGCGGCGACGTGGTCTATCTTGACCTGCGCCACCTCGGCGAGAAGAAACTGCTGGAACGCCTGCCGTTTATCTGCGAGCTGGCAAAAGCTTACGTCGGCGTCGACCCGGTGAAAGAGCCGATTCCGGTACGCCCAACGGCGCACTACACCATGGGCGGGATCGAAACCGACCAGCAGTGTGAAACCCGCATCAAAGGTCTCTTTGCCGTAGGCGAGTGTTCATCCGTGGGTCTGCACGGCGCCAACCGTCTCGGGTCTAACTCACTGGCTGAGCTGGTCGTCTTTGGCCGCATGGCGGGCGAGCGCGCGATGGAGCGTGCGGCTACAGCAGGCGAAGCCAACGGTGCCGCACTGGATGCGCAGGTCGCAGACGTTGAAAAACGCCTGAAAGATCTGGTGAACCAGGAAGGTAACGAGAACTGGTCTAAGATCCGCGACGAGATGGGCCTGTCGATGGAAGAAGGCTGCGGTATCTACCGTACCCCTGAGCTGATGCAGAAAACCGTCGATAAGCTGGCGGAGCTGCAGGAGCGCTTCAAACGCGTACGCATCACCGATACCTCCAGCGTCTTCAACACCGACCTGCTCTATACCATCGAGCTGGGTCACGGCCTGAACGTGGCGGAATGTATGGCGCACTCCGCGCTGGCGCGTAAAGAGTCGCGCGGGGCCCACCAGCGTCTTGACGAAGGCTGCACCGAACGTGACGACGTCAATTTCCTGAAACACACTCTCGCCTGGCGCGATGCGGATGGCACCACGCGTCTGGACTACAGCGACGTGAAAATCACCACGCTACCACCGGCGAAACGCGTGTACGGTGCAGAAGCAGAAGCCGCCGAGAAGAAGGAGAAGGCGAATGGCTGAGATGCAAAAACTGAAAATTGAAGTGGTGCGCTACAACCCGGAGGTGGACACCGCACCGCATAGCGCTTTCTATGAAGTGCCTTATGACGAGCAAACCTCCCTGCTGGATGCGCTCGGCTATATCAAAGACAACCTGGCGCCGGACCTGAGCTACCGCTGGTCCTGCCGCATGGCGATCTGCGGCTCCTGCGGCATGATGGTTAACAAAGTGCCGAAGCTGGCCTGTAAGACCTTCCTGCGCGAGTACACCAAAGGCATCAAGGTTGAAGCGCTGGGCAACTTCCCGATTGAACGCGATCTGGTGGTTGATATGACCCACTTTATCGAAAGCCTGGAAGCCATTAAGCCGTACATTATCGGCAACCCGCGCACGCCGGACCAGGGGCCCAACACCCAGACCCCGGCCCAGATGGCGAAATACCATCAGTTCTCTGGCTGCATCAACTGCGGCCTTTGCTACGCCGCCTGTCCACAGTTTGGCCTGAACCCGGAGTTCATCGGCCCGGCCGCCATTACCCTGGCGCACCGCTATAACGAAGACAGCCGCGACCACGGTAAAAAAGAACGCATGGCGCAGCTTAACAGCCAGAACGGTGTCTGGAGCTGTACATTTGTGGGTTACTGCTCCGAAGTCTGTCCGAAGCACGTCGACCCGGCCGCCGCCATTCAGCAGGGTAAAGTGGAAAGTTCGAAAGACTTTCTTATCGCTACCCTGAAACCACGCTAAGGAGTGCATGATGACGACTAAACGCAAAGCCTATGTGCGGCCAGTGCCGTCCACCTGGTGGAAAAACCTGCCGTTTTATCGCTTCTACATGCTGCGTGAAGGCACGGCGGTACCGGCGGTCTGGTTCAGCCTTGAGCTGATGTACGGTGTCTTTGCCCTCAAGCACGGTCCGGAAACCTGGGCGAGTTTTGTTGGCTTCCTGCAAAACCCGATCGTTATTGTTCTGAACCTGATCGTGCTCGCGGCCGCGCTGCTTCATACCAAAACCTGGTTTGAACTGGCGCCAAAAGCGGCGAACATCATTGTAAAAGGCGAGAAAATGGGGCCAGAGCCGGTCATTAAAGGACTCTGGGTGGTGACGGCTATTGTCACCGTGGTCATTCTGTTTGTCGCACTGTTCTGGTAAGGAGACACCTGTGATCAATCCAAATCCAAAACGTTCCGACGAGCCGGTCTTCTGGGGTCTGTTTGGCGCAGGCGGCATGTGGAGCGCCATCATCGCTCCCGTCATCATCCTGCTGGTCGGCATTATGCTGCCGCTGGGGCTGTTCCCGGGCGATGCGCTGAGCTACGAACGCGTACTGGCATTCGCGAGCAGCTTTATTGGTCGCGTGTTCATCTTCCTGATGATCGTCCTGCCGCTGTGGTGTGGCCTGCACCGTATTCACCATGCGATGCATGACCTGAAAATCCATGTACCGAGCGGTAAATGGGTATTCTACGGTCTGGCGACCATCCTGACCGTGGTCACGCTGATTGCCGTAGTCACTATCTGACGCCTCTGGCCCGCCATCCGGCGGGCCTTTTATTTCTGCATCTTTCCCACCAGCCACTGTGCAAACTCGCGCATTGCAGGCGTTTCTGTCCGCGACTGCAGTCTTGTCAGCCAGTAGCTGCCGAGGTCAATCTGCGTTGCAAACGGCTGCACGATGCGCTCGCTGCTGAGCAGGTGGGTAAACATATCCACGGGCGCGATGGCAATCCCTACGCCTGCCTGGGCGGCTTCCAGCATGGTTACGGACGAATCAAATACCATCACCCGGTGCGTCGGCGAGGGTGGATGTTCACCCGCGGCCTGCATCCACGCGGTCCACTCGTCGCGTCGATAGGAGCGCAGCAGGGTAAACTTCAGGATATCTGCCGGGCTGTTTAGACAGGAGGCAATGTCGGGTCTACAGAGCGGAGCCAGCGGCGCAGGGCAAAGAAATTCAGCATCGGTTCCATGCCACGCACCGCCGCCGTAGCGAATGGTGTAATCAAGCCCTTCGGCAGCCGGGTCGACGCGATTGTTATGGGTGGAAAGCTGAAGATCAATATGTGGATAGCAGCGGCGAAAATCATCCAGCTGCGAAAATAACATCCCCGTTGCGAAAGTGCCCACCACACCTATTTTTAGCTTCTCCTGAGCGCGATGGCTGGCAAAGCGATCCAGCATTCCGGCAATACGGTCGAACGAGTCGTTCAGCACCGGCAGTAAATTTTCACCCTCGGTGGTCAACATCAACCCGCGCGAAACGCGCACGAAGAGCTGACAGTTAAGGTGCTGCTCCAGCGTTTTAACATGCTGGCTAATGGCAGAGTGGGTCACGTTCAGCTCAATGGCCGCATGCGTAAAGCTGAGATGCCTTGCGGCGGCTTCAAAGGCTCGAAGCGAATTAAGCGGGAGATAGCTTCGCGTCATGGTCTATCCGTTAGAAAAATTAACAGCTAATGCTAAATTTAACCGTTTGTCAGCCACAGTCAAATCCCACAGACTACTGCTGTCTGACGGGCCCGGACACTCCCTTGAACCGCTATTACGGAAGATAACTGATGATGAAAAAATCCCTTTGCTGCGCCCTGCTGCTCAGCGCCTCCTGCTCAGTATTTGCTGCTTCAATGTCAGAAAAACAGCTGGCTGAGGTGGTGGAACGTACCGTTACGCCGCTGATGAAAGCGCAGGCCATCCCGGGTATGGCGGTGGCGGTAATTTATCAGGGCCAGCCGCACTACTTTACCTTCGGTAAGGCTGATGTCGCGGCGGGCAAACCCGTCACCCCGCAAACCTTGTTCGAGCTGGGCTCTATAAGTAAAACCTTCACCGGCGTGCTGGGTGGGGATGCTATTGCTCGCGGTGAGATATCGCTGGGCGATCCGGTGACAAAGTACTGGCCTGAGCTGACGGGCAAGCAGTGGCAGGGAATTCGCATGCTGGACCTGGCAACCTATACCGCAGGCGGTCTGCCGCTGCAGGTACCGGATGAGGTCACTGATAACGCCTCTCTGCTGCGCTTTTATCAACGCTGGCAGCCGCAGTGGCAGCCGGGCACCACGCGTCTTTATGCGAATTCCAGCATCGGTCTTTTTGGCGCCCTCGCGGTTAAACCCTCCGGCATGAGCTTTGAAGAGGCCATGACGAAGCGGGTCTTTAAGCCGCTCAAGCTAGACCATACATGGATAAACGTTCCGAAAGCGGAAGACGCACATTACGCCTGGGGATACCGTGACGGTAACGCAGTACGCGTGTCGCCGGGGATGCTGGACGCTGAAGCCTATGGCGTCAAAACCAACGTGAAGGATATGGCGAGCTGGGTGATGGTCAACATGGCCCCCGACTCCCTTCAGGATACCTCGCTCAAGCAAGGCATTGCCCTGGCGCAGTCTCGCTACTGGCGCGTGGGTGCCATGTATCAAGGGTTAGGCTGGGAAATGCTTAACTGGCCGGTCGATGCCAAAACCGTGGTCGGGGGCAGCGACAATAAGGTGGCGCTGGCGCCGTTGCCCGTGGCAGAGGTGAATCCACCGGTTCCCCCGGTCAATGCGTCCTGGGTCCACAAAACAGGCTCTACTGGCGGGTTTGGCAACTACGTAGCATTTATTCCTGAAAAGCAGATCGGTATTGTGATGCTCGCGAATAAAAGCTATCCGAACCCGGCGCGAGTTGAGGCGGCATACCGTATTTTGAGCGCGCTGTAGTAAACATTGCCGGGTGGCAGCTTCGCCTTACCCGGCCTACAAAATCCACGATGTGCCCCCCCGGCGAAACACACCGCACGTTCCCCACTTTTTCCTTGCCGTCATCTACACTTAACAAAAAACAGTAAGGAAACTCCTATGCGCATTCTGCCTGTTATCGCCGCGGTGACAGCCGCGTTTTTAGTGGTTGCCTGCAGTTCCCCTACTCCACCACCTGGCGTTACCGTCGTCACGCCTTTCGATGCACAACGCTTCCTCGGAACATGGTATGAAATCGCGCGCCTCGACCACCGGTTTGAGCAGGGCTTAGAGAAGGTCACTGCACATTACAGCCCGATGGATGATGGCGGTATTCAGGTGATCAACCGGGGATATAATCCCGACAGAGAGATGTGGCAACAGTCGGTTGGGAAGGCCTACTTCACCGGCGACCCGCGACGGGCCGCGCTCAAAGTCTCTTTCTTTGGCCCGTTTTATGGCGGCTACAACGTGATCGCACTCGACAGAGAGTACCGTCACGCGCTGGTCTGCGGACCGGATCGCGACTACCTGTGGATACTCTCCCGCACGCCAACTATTTCGTCAGAAATGAAACAGCAGATGCTGGACGTCGCGACCCGGCAAGGGTTTGATGTGTCAAAACTCATCTGGGTAGAACAACCCCATTAGTGGGTGCTGAGCTTCAGCCCAATGATTCCGGCCACAATCAGCGCGAGGCTGGCGATACGCGCCAGACTCGCGGACTCTCCCAGCAGCAGAATGCCCGTGATGGCAGCCCCCACCGCACCAATGCCCGTCCAGACGGCATAAGCCGTTCCGACAGGCAGAGATCGCATCGCCCATGACAACAGAACAATACTCACTATCATCGCGGTGACGGTAATGACGCTGGGGGTCAGGCGGGTAAAGCCGTGGGTGTATTTGAGACCAATCGCCCAAACGACTTCGAGCAGGCCGGCAATAAAAAGAACGATCCAGGACATTTCAGGCTCCTTAACTTAATACAAGTTGGGGCCGTCCCCGGTGAAAGAAATGCTTACGGGTCGTCCCGTAAGGCAGAGATTACGCCCTATATTGTGGTTAACGTGCGATTTTTTTTCAATCCCTTTCTGCTGAACACGTTAAGGCAAGAAATAGCCTAAGTATGGCGCGTAGTTCCGGCATTTAGCACTCATCCGACTTCTCTATGATGATGTGCTTTCTGATGGCAGGAAGCCAAACCACCAGCCGACTGCGAATAAAATATGTTCAAAATTCTTTTGATTGACCGTTGTCACTTCACCCGCACGGGATTTGAAGCATGGCTCAATCATTCCGGTTTGTTCCCGGGACACTACGTTGTGACCGGGCTGAATAATCTGTTCCTTGCCAGAGAGCATATTCTGCAATGGAAACCCACGCTGGTTATCGCTGACCTGTACGGCTTCAGGCAGGATATCCACCATTTTCAGCAGCTCTCTTCCTTGCTTAACGCCAGTGAACGATTGCCGTTTATTTTACTGCAGTCGGGAGAGGACAGCGGCATGACGGACTGGCTCGGGCAGTTCCCGGTTTGGTCGTCGTTACTGAAAAACGCCACTCTTGAAGAAGTGGCCACGGCGATCAACGACGCTTTACTCTCGCGCGCAGGCGCCGACAGGCCAACGGTGGCCGCCCCGTTGCTGACCCGACAGGAAGAGAAAGTACTGACATTGTGGATGGATGGCGCGAGCAATCAGAAGATTGCTGCTCACCTGAGTATCAATGGAAAAACGGTCTATACCTATAAGCGCAATATCCGCATGAAACTGCATATGGATACGCGTTTCTCCCCGTTTTTATCCCTGCAGGAAGTCGAGAATTGACGGTACGGTGAAAGTGTAGTGCCGTACCGTCCATACTTTTAGTTCTGGGCTTTCGTTGCTGCACCAGAAATAGCATTACCACCGTCGGAGATATCTTCCCCTACGCCGCGGGTGGTATTACATGCAGTCAACACTGTGGAAAGTACGAGGACAGAAAAGATCGCTGCAATTGTTTTCTTAACCATAATATCTTCCTTTTATAGCCAAAGTTGTTTTGTGTATAGCAACTTAAGAATAGACAAGATCCCGTCGTTTGACGGAAAAGGAAGCATTTTTAGGAAAATTAGACGGTGTTAGCTGGCAGCGTGAGAAATGATATGGCCGAGATCCTGGATATCTTCACCCACGCCGCGCGCGGTGTTACACCCGGAAAGCATTGCGCTGGAGAGCGCTAACAGAAGCAGAATTTTAACGGTACGTTTCATCATCCCTGCCTGCAAAAATCAGGCGCAGCGGGCGCTGCGCCCTGACTATTACTTCACGCGTGATACGTATTCGCCGGAGCGGGTATCCACTTTGATCACTTCGCCAGTCTGCACGAACAGTGGAACTTTAACCACTGCGCCGGTAGACAGTTTGGCAGGCTTACCGCCAGTACCTGCGGTGTCACCTTTCAGACCTGGATCGGTTTCAACGATTTCCAGCTCTACGAAGTTTGGTGGGGTCACAGCGATAGGCTGACCGTTCCACAGGGTCACGATGCACTCGGCCTGATCCAGCAGCCATTTAGCGCTATCACCTACCGCTTTCTCATCAGCAGACAGCTGTTCGAAAGTAGAGTTGTTCATGAAGTGATAGAACTCGCCGTCGTTGTACAGATAGGTCAGGTTCATATCAACAACATCAGCGCCTTCAGCGGAGTCGGTAGACTTGAAGGTTTTCTCAACACGGGTACCGGTCAGCAGGCGGCGCAGCTTAACGCGTGCGAATGCCTGGCCTTTACCTGGTTTAACGAATTCGCTGGCTTCAACCGCGTACGGTTCGCCGTCCATCATGATTTTAAGACCAGCACGAAAATCGTTGCTATAGTACGTTGCCATAAGGCCCTCTAAATTTGTTAACTGGTAGCTAAGCCACAAAATGGCGCATATTGTAACCCTAAACACCCCGTCCAGAGAAGATTGGTTATCGCAACTTGCCGATGTAATCACCAGTCCTGATGAATTGCTGCGTCTTTTAGACCTCGATCAGCACCCAGAGTTGCTTGCAGGCCGGGAGGCGAAGCGCCTCTTTGCCCTGCGTGTTCCCCGCGCGTTTGTTGCCAGAATGGAGAAAGGAAATCCTGACGATCCTTTATTAAAACAAACGCTTACTTCGCAGGATGAGTTCATTACTGCGCCGGGATATAGCACCGATCCTCTTGAAGAGCAGAACAGCGTGGTGCCGGGTTTACTGCACAAGTATCTCAACCGAGCCCTGCTGCTGGTAAAAGGCGGCTGTGCGGTAAATTGTCGTTATTGCTTCCGTCGGCACTTCCCGTATGCCGAAAACCAGGGGAATAAACGCAACTGGCAGGTCGCGCTGGACTATATCGTCGCCCATCCGGAGCTGGATGAGATTATTTTTTCCGGCGGCGACCCGCTGATGGCGAAAGATCACGAGCTGGACTGGCTGCTGACTCAGCTTGAAGCCATCCCGCACATTAAGCGTCTGCGCATTCATAGCCGTTTGCCGATTGTTATTCCGGCGCGTATCACTGACGGCCTGGTGTCGCGCCTGGAGCAGTCTCGACTGCAGGTGCTGCTGGTGAACCACATTAACCATGCGAACGAAATTGGCGATGATTTTCGCGCGGCAATGGCGCGTTTGCGTAAAGCGGGCGTGACGCTGCTGAACCAGAGCGTGCTGCTGCGTGGCGTAAACGATAGCGCCCGCGTGCTGGCTGACCTGAGCAATGCGCTATTTGATGCGGGCGTGATGCCCTATTACCTGCACGTGCTGGATCGCGTTCAGGGCGCGGCCCATTTCATGGTGACGGATGAAGAAGCCCGGCAGATCGTGCGCGAACTGCTAACGCTGGTTTCAGGCTATATGGTGCCGAAGCTGGCACGTGAGATTGGCGGTGAGCCGAGCAAGACGCCGCTGGATTTGCAGCTGCGGCAGTGCTAGAAGGCAGGTGGCGCTACGCTTACCTGCCCTACGGGGTCCGGGCGCAGCGCCATCAGCAAATTAACTCAGTTCGGGCACTTATAGACCTGGCCGTTCATCTGGCTGGCCGTCGGCACGAAGCTGGACAGCATCCCCTGCGTTGGGCTGCTCACGCCGTAAATTACGTTACCGCCCATTGCCGCAGCCTGGTTACGCAGGGCATTCGCCGCACCGCGCATAGAGCCACCTTCTTCGCCATGCTGACCCGACATCCAGTTACTTTGCTCACCGGAGGCCGTGCCTAACAGCTGGCATTCGCTGCCCGGCTTATCTTCCACAAAGCGAACACCCTGGCCCGCTGCCGACAGCTCATTGCTGGAGCTACAACCCGCCAGCAGCAATGCTGCTCCTACGATCCCTGCACAGACTTTTACGCGCATGTTATTCCTCGTTTTCAATAAGCTGGACAGTAGTTGTCCGTGTGTAAATCTTATACCTAAAAGATGACCAAAAGAAAAACCCCCGAGCATTTCTGCCCGGGGGTTTTTCACATTCTAAGCGGTAAAGCGCACGATTACATCATGCCGCCCATACCACCCATGCCGCCCATGCCAGCAGCACCTAAGTCAGGCGCGTCGCCTTTAGGCAGGTCGGTTACCATGCACTCGGTAGTGATCATCAGGCCCGCTACAGATGCCGCGTACTGCAGAGCAGAACGGGTTACTTTAGTTGGGTCCAGGATACCGAAGTCGATCATGTTGCCGTATTCTTCCGTTGCCGCGTTGTAACCGTAGTTACCTTCGCCCGCTTTCACGTTGTTGGTCACAACAGATGGCTCTTCACCGGCGTTGGATACGATCTGACGCAGAGGTGCTTCCATTGCGCGCAGCGCAACTTTGATACCCACGTTCTGATCTTCGTTCTGCGCGGTCAGGCCAGCCAGCTTAGCGGCAACACGCACCAGCGCAACACCACCACCAGCAACCACGCCTTCTTCTACCGCAGCACGGGTCGCGTGCAGGGCATCGTCAACGCGTGCTTTTTTCTCTTTCATTTCAACTTCAGTCGCAGCACCGACTTTGATTACCGCAACGCCGCCTGCCAGTTTCGCTACGCGCTCCTGCAGTTTTTCACGGTCGTAATCAGAAGTTGCTTCTTCGATCTGCTTACGGATCTGACCAACGCGGCCCTGAATAGCGGCTTCTTCACCCACGCCATCGATGATGGTGGTGGTGTCTTTGTTGATCACAACGCGTTTCGCCTGGCCCAGGTCTTCCAGGGTCGCTTTTTCCAGCTCCATACCGATCTCTTCAGAGATGACGGTACCGCCAGTCAGGGTAGCGATATCCTGCAGCATTGCTTTACGGCGATCGCCGAAGCCAGGTGCTTTAACCGCAGCCACTTTCACGATGCCGCGCATGGTGTTAACCACCAGCGTTGCCAGCGCTTCGCCTTCAACGTCTTCAGCGATGATAACCAGCGGTTTGCCTGCTTTTGCAACGGCTTCCAGAACTGGCAGCATTTCGCGGATGTTGGAGATTTTCTTGTCAGCCAGCAGGATGAACGGGCTTTCCAGCTCAACAGCGCCAGTTTCTGGCTTGTTGATGAAGTATGGGGACAGGTAACCGCGGTCGAACTGCATACCTTCAACTACGTCCAGTTCGTCTTCCAGACCGGTACCGTCTTCAACGGTGATCACGCCTTCTTTACCGACTTTGTCCATCGCTTCCGCGATCAGTTTACCTACGGTTTCGTCGGAGTTAGCGGAGATAGTACCAACCTGAGCAATCGCTTTAGAGTCAGAGCACGGTACGGACAGCGCTTTCAGTTCTTCAACAGCGGCAGTGACAGCTTTGTCGATACCACGTTTCAGATCCATTGGGTTCATGCCCGCAGCAACGGCTTTCAGACCTTCGGTGATGATCGCCTGCGCCAGTACGGTCGCGGTGGTGGTACCGTCGCCTGCAGCGTCGTTCGCTTTAGAGGCAACTTCTTTCACCATCTGCGCACCCATGTTTTCGAACTTGTCTTCCAGCTCGATTTCACGTGCTACAGAAACACCATCTTTGGTGATGGTTGGCGCGCCGAAGGATTTATCCAGCACTACGTTACGGCCTTTCGGGCCCAGGGTCACTTTAACTGCATCTGCCAGTACGTTTACGCCGCGGAGCATTTTTACACGAGCGTCGTTACCGAATTTTACGTCTTTAGCTGCCATGTTCTTATTTCCTCAAATTCTCGTGCGTAAATTACGCTTCAACAATTGCCAGAATGTCGCTCTCGGACATGATCAACACTTCTTCATTGTCGATCTTCTCGGATTTCACGCCGTAGCCATCGTTGAAAATTACGATGTCACCAACTTTAACGTCCAGTGGCTGCACAGTTCCGTTTTCCAGGATGCGGCCCTTACCGACAGCGATGATTTCGCCACGCGTTGATTTGGCTGCTGCAGAACCGGTCAGAACGATGCCGCCAGCAGACTTGGTTTCAACTTCTTTACGTTTGACGATCACACGATCATGTAACGGACGAATACTCATTGATAGCTCTCCTTTGAGAAAGTCATTATCAGTTATGGATGACGCCGGCCCGCAAGCGGTTTTCCGACTAGTGCCCTGAGAGATGGGGATAGCTTTTTACCCCTTCAAGGGGGAGTTGAAAAAAAAATTTGCGAAAGTGTTACCATCGCCTCTCTTTTGGTAGTGGCAGGGCGATGTCAATGAGTGGACTCAAGCAGGAGTTGGGGCTGGCGCAAGGCGTTGGCCTGCTCTCCACTTCCTTGTTAGGGACGGGCGTGTTTGCCGTACCCGCACTGGCGGCGCTGGTGGCAGGAAATAACAGCCTGTGGGCGTGGCCGGTGCTGATTGTGCTGGTTTTCCCGATAGCCATTGTGTTTGCCATCCTGGGACGGCATTTCCCCAGCGCGGGCGGCGTGGCGCATTTTGTCGGGCTGGCCTTTGGCCCGCGAATGGAGCGTGTGACCGGCTGGCTGTTTCTCTCCGTTATTCCGGTTGGTCTCCCTGCGGCGCTGCATATTGCGACCGGCTTTGGTCAGGCGCTGTTTGGCTGGCATGACGAGCAGCTGCTGCTGGCCGAACTGGGTACGCTGGCTATCGTCTGGTGGGTAGGCTCTCGCGGTGCCAGCTCGAGCGCGAATCTGCAAACGCTGGTTGCGGTAATGATTGTTGCCCTGATTGCCGTCATCTGGTGGGCGGGCGATATCGCGCTGAAAGACATTCCCTTCCCGGCGGTGACCGACGTCGACCATTCACAGCTTTTCGCCGCCCTCTCCGTCATGTTCTGGTGTTTTGTGGGCCTGGAAGCCTTTGCTCATCTGGCGTCGGAATTTAAGCAGCCTGAACGCGATTTCCCGCGCGCGCTGATGATTGGCCTGCTGCTGGCAGGTACGGTTTACTGGGCTTGTACCGTGCTGGTGTTACATTTTGACGCCTTCGGCGCGGATAAAGCTGCCGCCGCTTCGCTCCCCGGCATTGTGGTGCAGCTGTTTGGAGTGAAAGCGCTATGGATCGCCTGCGTCATCGGCTATCTGGCCTGCTTTGCCAGTCTGAATATTTATATCCAGAGCTTTGCCCGTCTGGCGTGGTCTCAGGCGCGCTATAGGCCTGAGAGCCGCCTTGCGCGCCTGTCTAAACGTCAGCTCCCCTTGAATGCCCTGAATGCCGTACTGGGCTGTTGCGTCCTGAGTTCGCTGTGTATCTACGCGCTGGATATCAATCTGGATGCGCTGATCGTCTACGCCAACGGCATTTTCATTATGATCTATCTGCTGTGTATGCTCGCGGGCTGCCGCCTGCTGAAAGGTCGCTATAAAGCTCTGGCGGTCGTTGGGGGCGTGCTTTGCCTGCTGTTGCTGGCAATGGTGGGATGGAAGAGTCTGTACGCTATTGTCATGCTGACAGGGTTGTGGCTGTTTTTACCGAAACAGCAGAATCCGTAGGCCCGGTAAGCGAAGCGCCACCGGGCAACAACATCACCGATCGTCTTTATGATCTAACCGGTCGTGCTGCTCATCCTTACGCTGATACTCCCCTTCAAACGTATCGCCTGGCCCGGTACTAAAACCACCGCCCGGCATACGGCTAAAGCGCAGATGCGGCAGCAGCTTCATGGTCAGGTGTTTTTGCACCGGCGGCAGAAGAAGCAGAAGGCCGAGGAAGTCGGTGAAGAAGCCCGGCAAAATCAGCAGCAGCCCCGCAATGATCAGCGAGACGCTTTTGATCATCTCTGCTGCCGGACTTTCGCCAGCAGCCATCTTCTGCTGCATTATCAGGAAATTTTTGAAACCCTGATTACGCACCAGCGACATGCCGATGACGGAGGTGAAAATCACCAGAATCAGCGTCAGCAGGACGCCCAGCACGTGGGCAACCTGGATGAAAATGGAAATCTCGATGTAAACATAGAGAAAGAAAGCAATAAACGGTATCCAGCGCACTGGCATCTCCTGTGTGGCAGGTGCCCTCGGGCCCCTGTCTGAATGTGTTCGCGACGCGCGTTTGTATGAGATGGTGACGGTTAGCGAAAATTCAATCAGTTTGCACGGATATTTTTTTTGGAAATATTAAAGCGGTGACTCATTTCACAGATTAATAATTATCATGGAATCGGGTCGATAATAAGTGATCCAGCTTACGGCAATTCGCTATCATCAGCATATGATCTCGGGCATCTGGCTGATTGAGGGAATAATCGTCGGCCAGAAAATATTCAAAACCACATAAATACTGTGTGTTTAGTACAATCCATCGGCAGCTTGAAAAGAAGGTTCACATGTTAAACAACATTCGTATCGAAGAAGACTTGTTGGGTACCAGGGAAGTTCCAGCGGATGCCTACTACGGTGTCCACACTCTGAGAGCGATTGAAAACTTCTACATCAGCAACAGCAAAATCAGCGACATCCCTGAGTTTGTCCGTGGCATGGTGATGGTGAAGAAAGCCGCAGCACTGGCCAACAAAGAGCTGCAAACCATTCCTAAAAGCGCGGCAAATGCGATTATCGCAGCCTGCGATGAAGTGCTGAACAACGGCAAATGCATGGATCAGTTCCCGGTTGACGTCTATCAGGGCGGCGCGGGTACCTCCGTCAACATGAATACCAACGAAGTACTGGCAAACATCGGCCTGGAGCTGATGGGTCATCAGAAAGGTGAATACCAGTACCTGAACCCGAACGACCACGTGAACAAATGCCAGTCCACCAACGACGCCTACCCTACCGGTTTCCGTATCGCGGTGTATGCCTCCGTAGTGAAGCTGGTGGACGCGATCAACCAGCTGGGCGATGGCTTCCAGCGTAAAGCGGTTGAGTTCCAGGATATCCTGAAAATGGGCCGTACCCAGCTGCAGGACGCGGTGCCGATGACCCTCGGCCAGGAGTTCCACGCGTTTAACGTGCTGCTGAACGAAGAAACCAAAAACCTGCTGCGCACCTCCGAGCTGCTGCTGGAAGTGAACCTGGGCGCAACCGCCATCGGTACACGTCTGAACACCCCGGACGGCTATCAGCAGCTGGCGGTTCAGAAGCTGGCTGAAGTCTCTAACCTGCCGGTTGTGCCTGCAGAAGATCTGATTGAAGCCACCTCAGACTGCGGTGCCTACGTCATGGTACACAGCGCCCTGAAACGTCTGGCGGTGAAACTGTCCAAAATCTGTAACGACCTGCGCCTGCTCTCTTCCGGCCCGCGCGCTGGCCTGAATGAAATCAACCTGCCAGAGCTGCAGGCCGGTTCATCCATCATGCCGGCTAAAGTGAACCCGGTGGTGCCAGAAGTGGTGAATCAGGTTTGCTTCAAAGTCATCGGTAACGATACGACCGTGACCATGGCCTCTGAAGCTGGTCAGCTGCAGCTGAACGTGATGGAGCCCGTGATTGGCCAGGCCATGTTTGAATCCATCCACATCCTGACTAACGCCTGCTACAACCTGCTGGAAAAATGCATTAACGGCATCACAGCAAACAAAGAAGTCTGTGAGGGCTATGTCTATAACTCCATCGGGATCGTCACCTACCTCAACCCGTTCATCGGTCACCACAACGGTGACATCGTCGGTAAGATTTGTGCCGAAACCGGTAAGAGCGTACGTGAAGTGGTGCTGGAGCGCGGGCTGTTGACCGAAGCTGAGCTGGACGATATCTTCTCGGCCCAGAACCTGATGCACCCGGCATATAAAGCGAAACGATATACCGATGAAAGCGAACAGTAACCGTTCAGGCTAGGCTTCTTAAGGCACGTCACTTGTGACGTGCCTTTTTTCTTTTTAGGTGTTACCGAAATACAACAATTCAATATCAACTTGTTAATAAGCAAGGCAGGTCCTTATGTTTGGAGCAGAACTCGTCATCGTCTTGTTGGCGATTTATTTGGGAGCAAGACTCGGGGGTATCGGCATCGGTTTTGCCGGCGGTCTCGGGGTGCTCGTTCTTACCCTTATCTTTCAGATTAAACCCGGCGCAATCCCGTTTGACGTTATTGAAATCATCATGGCAGTTATTGCCGCTATCGCCGCCATGCAGGTGGCAGGCGGTATGGACTATCTGGTAAGCCTGGCGGAGCGTATGCTGCGCCGCCATCCAAAATACATTACCTTCCTTGCCCCGCTGGTGACCTGGTTTATGACCATTCTCGCCGGTACGGGTCACACCGCGTTCTCCACGCTACCGGTGATTACGGAAGTGGCGAAAGAACAGGGTATCCGTCCGTCTCGTCCGCTCTCTATCGCGGTGGTGGCGTCTCAGATTGCGATTACCGCCTCGCCGATTTCAGCCGCAGTGGTGTTCTTCGCCGGTATCCTTGAGCCAATGGGTGTGAGCTACCTGACGCTGCTGGCGATCTGTATTCCGGTCACGCTGATTGCGGTGATGATTACCGCCGTGCTGTGTAACTTCCTCGGTGCCGAGCTGAAAGACGATCCGGTCTATCAGGAACGCCTTGCCAAGGGTGAAGTGAGCCTGCGCGGCAGCCAGGTCTTCGAACTGAAGCCACACGCGAAACGCTCCGTGCTGCTGTTCCTGATTGGTATCGTCGCCGTCATGTTCTACGCGACCGCGATCAGCGATACCGTAGGTCTGATCCAGAACCCGGTACTGCCGCGTAACGAAGCGATTGTCGTGTTTATGCTGACTATCGCGACGCTGATTAGCATCACCTGTAAAATCGACACCAGTGAAGTGCTGAACGCCAGCACCTTCAAATCCGGCATGAGCGCCTGCGTGTGCGTACTCGGCGTGGCGTGGCTTGGTGATACCTTTGTAAAAGCGCACATTAGCGACATCCAGACCGTCGCCGGCGACCTGCTGCACAACTACCCGTGGCTGCTGGCGGTCGTGCTGTTCTTCGCTGCGACCCTGCTTTACTCTCAGGCGGCGACCACCAAAGCGCTGATGCCTGCGGCACTGATGCTGGGCGTAACGCCGTTAACCGCCATCGCCTCGTTTGCTGCCGTTTCTGCCCTGTTCGTATTGCCTACCTACCCAACCCTGCTGGCAGCGGTAGAGATGGATGACACCGGGTCAACCCGCATCGGTAAATACGTGTTTAACCATGCGTTCCTGATCCCGGGCGTGGTCGCCATTTCACTGTGCGTGATCCTCGGCTTTATCATTGGCGGCGTGGTGCTGTAAACCGTTAAGGGTTGTAAAAATAGTTAAAATCGGGCCGCTCTGCGGCCCGTTTCATTAATGACCCGTTGTCTTGCGTGATATAGTGAAGCCTTTCGTGATGAGGAGGTCGACTTGTGAACACGCCTGATGCTGTTGTCGTACTGTGTACCGCCCCTGATGAAGCCTCTGCCCAGGATCTCGCCGCCAAAGTGCTGGCTGAAAAACTGGCCGCCTGCGTAACGCTCCTCCCCGGTGCCACCTCTCTTTATTACTGGGAAGGCAAGCTGGAGCAAGAGTACGAAGTTCAGATGTTGCTCAAAACTAATCTGGCGAATCAGCAGGCACTCCTGGACTGCCTCAAATCTCATCATCCTTACCAAACCCCGGAGCTGCTGGTTCTGCCAGTGGTTCATGGCGATAACGATTATCTCTCATGGCTCAACGCTTCCTTACGCTGATCCTGCTGCTGTGCAGCACATCAGTATTTGCCGGGTTGTTTGACGCGCCCGGCCGTTCGAACTTCATCCCTGCCGACCAGGCGTTTGTTTTCGATTTTCAGCAAAACCAGCACGACCTTACCCTCACCTGGCAGGTGAAAGAGGGCTACTACCTCTATCGCAAGCAGGTGAGTATTACCCCTGCCCAGGCAAACGTGGGCGCATTACAGCTCCCCGCAGGCGAGTGGCATAAGGACGAGTTCTACGGCAAGAGTGAAATCTACCGCCAGCGCTTAAGCGTGCCCGTCACGGTGAACCAGGCGGATAAAGGCGCGACGCTGACGGTGACCTATCAGGGATGCGCGGATGCCGGATTCTGCTATCCGCCGGAAACGAAGGTTGTTCCGCTCAGCGAAGTGAAAGCGACGGCTGCCGTTTCCCCTCTCCCCTCAGGCGAGAAGAGCGAAGACCGCACAGACCTTCCGTTCTCAGCGTTCTGGGCCTTACTGATTGGCATTGGCATTGCCTTTACCCCGTGCGTGCTGCCGATGTATCCGCTCATCTCTGGCATCGTGCTGGGAGGTAAGCAACGGCTTTCCACCGCACGCGCCCTGCTGTTAGCCTTTATTTACGTCCAGGGTATGGCATTGACCTATACTGCCCTTGGCCTTGTGGTTGCCGCTGCCGGGCTACAGTTCCAGGCTGCGCTTCAGCATCCTTACGTGCTTATTGGCTTGTCGATTGTCTTCATCCTGCTGGCGCTGTCGATGTTTGGCCTGTTTACCCTGCAGCTACCGTCTGCGCTGCAAACTCGCTTAACGCTGATGAGTAACCGCCAGCAGGGTGGATCGCCAGGTGGCGTGTTTGTGATGGGGGCCATCGCCGGATTAATTTGCTCCCCTTGCACCACCGCCCCGCTGAGCGCCATCCTGCTCTATATCGCCCAGAGCGGCAACATGTGGCTTGGGGGCGGCACGCTTTATCTCTATGCGCTAGGCATGGGGCTGCCGCTGATCCTGGTGACGGTATTTGGCAACCGCCTGCTGCCGAAAAGCGGCCCGTGGATGGAGACGGTGAAAACCGCGTTTGGCTTTGTCATCCTCGCTCTGCCGGTATTCCTCCTTGAGCGTATCCTCGGCGACGTCTGGGGTATGCGCCTGTGGGCCATGCTCGGCGTAGCGTTCTTCAGCTGGGCATTTATCACCAGTCTGGGAGCGAAACGGCCGTGGATGCGTCTGGTGCAAATTATCCTGCTCGCCGCCGCGCTGGTGAGCGTACGCCCGCTGCAGGATTGGGCGTTTGGTTCACCCGTGGGTCAGACGCAGGCGCATCTGAACTTCACCCAGATTAAGAACGTGGATGAACTCAACAGCGCCCTGGCGGAGGCGAAAGGCAAACCGGTGATGCTCGATCTCTATGCCGACTGGTGCGTCGCCTGCAAAGAGTTTGAAAAATACACCTTTAGCGATCCGCAGGTGCAACGCGCCCTGAAAGAAACGGTGCTTCTTCAGGCGAACGTCACCGCCAACGATGCGCAGGATAAGGCCCTGCTGAAACAGCTTAATGTTCTCGGTCTGCCCACCATTTTGTTCTTTAATGAACGGGGTGAAGAGCAGCCAGAACAGCGTGTAACCGGGTTTATGGATGCAGCGGCATTCAGCGCGCATTTGCGCAATCGCCAACTGTAAACAACACTTTAGACGGAACAAACCGTTGGGAATAGCGGAGGAGATAACCGTGCAACGCGAAGACGTACTGGGACAAGCCCTGCAATTACTTGAGATTCAAGGGATAGCCAGCACCACGCTTGAGATGGTAGCCGACCGTATCGATTACCCCCTGGATGAACTTAAGCGCTTCTGGCCAGATAAAGAGGCGCTGCTTTATGATGCCCTGCGCTACCTCAGCCAGCAGGTTGACGTCTGGCGCAGGCAACTGATGCTGAATGAAGAACTGACCGTGGAACAAAAGCTGCTGGCGCGCTATACCGCCCTGACGGAATGCGTCAGCAACAACCGCTACCCGGGCTGTCTGTTCATCGCCGCCTGCACATACTTTCCGGATCCAGGCCATCCTATCCACCAGTTGGCGGATCAGCAAAAACGTGCGGCGCATGACTTCACCCACGAGCTGCTGACGCGGCTTGAAGTGGATGACCCGGCAATGGTAGCGAAACAGATGGAGCTGGTGCTGGAGGGCTGCCTGAGCCGCATGCTAGTGAACCGTAGCCAGGCCGATGTGGATACGGCGCACCGCCTGGCGGAAGATATTCTGCGCTTTGCCCAGTGCCGTATGGGCGGAGCACTGACCTAGGCCAGCATGCCCGCCCAGGCGGAGACGAGCAGACACAGCGCCATCAGACGCTGAAATCGCACCATCGCCACGGTGGTGCGAAAAATTCGATTCACCGCTTTACCCAGCCACGCCCAGCACATCAAACAGGCTATCGAGATCAGCAGAAACCATAGCGCCATTAGCGCAATATCCCGCAAGGCATGGTCGCCCGCCGGGGCAAACAGGCTGACGACCGCCAGCGCCATCATCCAGGTTTTCGGATTCACGATCTGCAGTAGCGCCGCTGCCTGAGCAGTAAATCGGACAGGACTTTTAGCGGAGAGACTGGCAGCCGGGGCGCTAAACAGCTGCCAGCTCATCCAGCTTAGCCACAGCACGCCCGCCCAGCTCATTATCTGGCGTATCAAAGGATACTGACGCAGCACTTCCCCTGCGCCCGCACCTGATACCAGCACGATCGCACTGGCCGCGATACACCCGCCCAGAATAGCAGGTACGGTATTTTTTACGCCAAATTGCTGGCTGTTCGTCAGCACCAGAATATTGGTTGGTCCCGGCGTAATGGAGGCGACAAAAGCGAACAACAGAAAGGGTATCAAACTCACGGTGGCTCCTTTTTATTAGAGCCATGAATGTGCCGTTATTTTTTGGAAACGTCTGGAAGGTTTGTGCACAACCGTCGGTAGTATGCCGGAGAGATACGGTACGCCCGCTGAAACCAACGCCCCAGGTGGCTTTGATCGGCAAAACCCACTGCCGCAGCCACATCAACGGGCTGCTCGCCGCGCGCCAGCAGCTGTCGGGCCTTTGCCAGACGCAGCTGAATAAGCCATGCATGTGGCGCCAGGTTGAACTCGCGCTTAAAACAGCGCGTCAGGGTAAAGCGATCCGTGCCCGTCTCGCGCGCAAGGTCTGACAGCCCCACGTTCTCGCCGATATGGGCATAAAGGTAGTCGCGTGCACGATGCGCCACGGCAGCACTTTGTAACTGAGTCGGGAGCTTCTTACGCCAGTGGCAATGGGCGGTGATGCGGGAGAGCAGATCGTCCATTGTGCTCTGCTGAAGGATTTTCATCTCATCATTATGCAGAGTAGAGAATGTCTCACCGATAGCGCGCACCAGCTGCGGCTCGCGAGTCAACGTTTGGGCAAAGTGGAGTGAATAATGCCCGGGAGTGGATTCGTACAGCCCCTGTAGCGCACGGGTAAGCCAGCGCTCATCCAGGTAGAAGGTCAGATAGGTAAAGCCGCCCTCTACAGGCGCATCGCCGTCGTGGATCTCTCCGGGCTCAAGCAAAAATGCATCACCCGGCTGGCTACGATGTCGCTCACGGCGGCAGTGAAACTGCTGCGTGCCGGAGAGGGTTATCCCTACCAGATAGCTATCATGCCAGTGTGGATCATAGGCATGCCCTTCGAAATGCGCTTTAATCGTCTCAATACCCGTATCTGCATGCTGACGCAGCTCAAGCCAGTCATTCGTCATACCGCCCTCCTCTTACTCTCAGCATTGCCGTATCACACAGGTACTGTCTGGAAGATTTGTGCATTTTCGCGGCGAAAGCGGACAGATTGCCGCAAACTTAAGCAGTTGAACAGCTTTTCCCGAAATAATGTTGACGATCGGGCGTGATTGCGGTTTAATGCGCTCCGTTGCCCGGATAGCTCAGTCGGTAGAGCAGGGGATTGAAAATCCCCGTGTCCTTGGTTCGATTCCGAGTCCGGGCACCACTATTTAAAGAACCCAGCCTATGGCTGGGTTTTTGCTTTTCTGCATTTATAAATCCCTTCTTTAGTATTCTTGTTTCTCTTTACCGTGGGATCGTGTGGTCTGCCATGCCCGATGGCGCTGCGCTTACCGGGCCTACAGGTTTTGTAGGCCGGATAAGGCGAAGCCGTCATCCGGCATGTTTTCTGGCGTGCAAAGCAAAAAACCCCGCACCTTACGGTACGGGGTTCTTCTAATTGATGCCTGGCAGTTCCCTACTCTCACATGGGGAGACCCCACACTACCATCGGCGCTACGGCGTTTCACTTCTGAGTTCGGCATGGGGTCAGGTGGGACCACCGCGCTAAAGCCGCCAGGCAAATTCTGTTAATCTGTATCAGAGCTGAAAATATCTGTCTCTCACCGCCGAAACAGCTTCGGCGTTGTAAGGTTAAGCCTCACGGTTCATTAGTATCGGTTAGCTCAACGCATCGCTGCGCTTACACACCCGACCTATCAACGTCGTAGTCTTCAACGTTCCTTCAGGACCCTTAAAGGGTCAGGGAGAACTCATCTCGGGGCAAGTTTCGTGCTTAGATGCTTTCAGCACTTATCTTTTCCGCATTTAGCTACCGGGCAGTGCCATTGGCATGACAACCCGAACACCAGTGATGCGTCCACTCCGGTCCTCTCGTACTAGGAGCAGCCCCCCTCAATTCTCCAGCGCCCACGGCAGATAGGGACCGAACTGTCTCACGACGTTCTAAACCCAGCTCGCGTACCACTTTAAATGGCGAACAGCCATACCCTTGGGACCTACTTCAGCCCCAGGATGTGATGAGCCGACATCGAGGTGCCAAACACCGCCGTCGATATGAACTCTTGGGCGGTATCAGCCTGTTATCCCCGGAGTACCTTTTATCCGTTGAGCGATGGCCCTTCCATTCAGAACCACCGGATCACTATGACCTGCTTTCGCACCTGCTCGAGCCGTCACTCTCGCAGTCAAGCTAGCTTATGCCATTGCACTAACCTCCTGATGTCCGACCAGGATTAGCTAACCTTCGTGCTCCTCCGTTACTCTTTGGGAGGAGACCGCCCCAGTCAAACTACCCACCAGACACTGTCCGCAACCCGGATCACGGGTCTACGTTAGAACACCAGCCATTAAAGGGTGGTATTTCAAGGTCGGCTCCACGCAGACTGGCGTCCACGCTTCAAAGCCTCCCACCTATCCTACACATCAAGGACCAGTGTTCAGTGTCAAGCTATAGTAAAGGTTCACGGGGTCTTTCCGTCTTGCCGCGGGTACACTGCATCTTCACAGCGAGTTCAATTTCACTGAGTCTCGGGTGGAGACAGCCTGGCCATCATTACGCCATTCGTGCAGGTCGGAACTTACCCGACAAGGAATTTCGCTACCTTAGGACCGTTATAGTTACGGCCGCCGTTTACCGGGGCTTCGATCAAGAGCTTCGCGTTGCCGCTAACCCCATCAATTAACCTTCCGGCACCGGGCAGGCGTCACACCGTATACGTCCACTTTCGTGTTTGCACAGTGCTGTGTTTTTAATAAACAGTTGCAGCCAGCTGGTATCTTCGACTGATTTCAGCTCCACCCGCAGGGGCTTCACCTACATATCAGCGTGCCTTCTCCCGAAGTTACGGCACCATTTTGCCTAGTTCCTTCACCCGAGTTCTCTCAAGCGCCTTGGTATTCTCTACCTGACCACCTGTGTCGGTTTGGGGTACGATTTGATGTTACCTGATGCTTAGAGGCTTTTCCTGGAAGCAGGGCATTTGTTACTTCAGCACCGTAGTGCCTCGTCATCACACCTCAGCGTTAGAAGAAGTCCGGATTTACCTAAACTTCCCGCCTACATGCTTAAACCGGGACAACCGTCGCCCGGCTAACATAGCCTTCTCCGTCCCCCCTTCGCAGTAACACCAAGTACAGGAATATTAACCTGTTTCCCATCGACTACGCCTTTCGGCCTCGCCTTAGGGGTCGACTCACCCTGCCCCGATTAACGTTGGACAGGAACCCTTGGTCTTCCGGCGAGCGGGCTTTTCACCCGCTTTATCGTTACTTATGTCAGCATTCGCACTTCTGATACCTCCAGCATGCCTCACAGCACACCTTCAACGGCTTACAGAACGCTCCCCTACCCAACAACGCATAAGCGTCGCTGCCGCAGCTTCGGTGCATGGTTTAGCCCCGTTACATCTTCCGCGCAGGCCGACTCGACCAGTGAGCTATTACGCTTTCTTTAAATGATGGCTGCTTCTAAGCCAACATCCTGGCTGTCTGTGCCTTCCCACATCGTTTCCCACTTAACCATGACTTTGGGACCTTAGCTGGCGGTCTGGGTTGTTTCCCTCTTCACGACGGACGTTAGCACCCGCCGTGTGTCTCCCGTGATAACATTCTTCGGTATTCGTAGTTTGCATCGGGTTGGTAAGCCGGGATGGCCCCCTAGCCGAAACAGTGCTCTACCCCCGAAGATGAATTCACGAGGCGCTACCTAAATAGCTTTCGGGGAGAACCAGCTATCTCCCGGTTTGATTGGCCTTTCACCCCCAGCCACAAGTCATCCGCTAATTTTTCAACATTAGTCGGTTCGGTCCTCCAGTTAGTGTTACCCAACCTTCAACCTGCCCATGGCTAGATCACCGGGTTTCGGGTCTATACCCTGCAACTTAACGCCCAGTTAAGACTCGGTTTCCCTTCGGCTCCCCTATACGGTTAACCTTGCTACAGAATATAAGTCGCTGACCCATTATACAAAAGGTACGCAGTCACACCACGAAGGTGCTCCCACTGCTTGTACGTACACGGTTTCAGGTTCTTTTTCACTCCCCTCGCCGGGGTTCTTTTCGCCTTTCCCTCACGGTACTGGTTCACTATCGGTCAGTCAGGAGTATTTAGCCTTGGAGGATGGTCCCCCCATATTCAGACAGGATACCACGTGTCCCGCCCTACTCTTCGAGTTCACAACCTGTGTGCTTTCGTGTACGGGGCTGTCACCCTGTATCGCCGGACTTTCCAGACCGTTCCACTAACACACAAGCTGATTCAGACTCTGGGCTGCTCCCCGTTCGCTCGCCGCTACTGGGGGAATCTCGGTTGATTTCTTTTCCTCGGGGTACTTAGATGTTTCAGTTCCCCCGGTTCGCCTCGTTAACCTATGTATTCAGTTAACGATAGTGCAACGAATTGCACTGGGTTTCCCCATTCGGACATCGCCGGGTCAAAGGTTCATATCACCTCGCCGGCGCTTTTCGCAGATTAGCACGTCCTTCATCGCCTCTGACTGCCAGGGCATCCACCGTGTACGCTTAGTCGCTTAACCTCACAACCCGAAGATGTTTCTTTCGATTCACCATCAAATTGCGAAAATTTGAGAGACTCGAACACACCATTAAGATGTGTCGTTTCAATTTTCAGCTTGATCCAGATTTTTAAAGAGCAAATATCTCAAACGTCACCCGAAGATGAGTTTTGAGATATTAAGGCAGGTGACTTTCACTCACGAACCAGCAAGTGGCGTCCCCTAGGGGATTCGAACCCCTGTTACCGCCGTGAAAGGGCGGTGTCCTGGGCCTCTAGACGAAGGGGACACTGAAGTCTCAATCGCAAGACGCCTTGCTATTTACTTTTCATCAGACAATCTGTGTGAGCACTACAAAGGCAGGTTCTTTAAGGTAAGGAGGTGATCCAACCGCAGGTTCCCCTACGGTTACCTTGTTACGACTTCACCCCAGTCATGAATCACAAAGTGGTAAGCGCCCTCCCGAAGGTTAAGCTACCTACTTCTTTTGCAACCCACTCCCATGGTGTGACGGGCGGTGTGTACAAGGCCCGGGAACGTATTCACCGTAGCATTCTGATCTACGATTACTAGCGATTCCGACTTCATGGAGTCGAGTTGCAGACTCCAATCCGGACTACGACGCACTTTATGAGGTCCGCTTGCTCTCGCGAGGTCGCTTCTCTTTGTATGCGCCATTGTAGCACGTGTGTAGCCCTACTCGTAAGGGCCATGATGACTTGACGTCATCCCCACCTTCCTCCAGTTTATCACTGGCAGTCTCCTTTGAGTTCCCGGCCGGACCGCTGGCAACAAAGGATAAGGGTTGCGCTCGTTGCGGGACTTAACCCAACATTTCACAACACGAGCTGACGACAGCCATGCAGCACCTGTCTCAGAGTTCCCGAAGGCACCAATCCATCTCTGGAAAGTTCTCTGGATGTCAAGAGTAGGTAAGGTTCTTCGCGTTGCATCGAATTAAACCACATGCTCCACCGCTTGTGCGGGCCCCCGTCAATTCATTTGAGTTTTAACCTTGCGGCCGTACTCCCCAGGCGGTCGACTTAACGCGTTAGCTCCGGAAGCCACGCCTCAAGGGCACAACCTCCAAGTCGACATCGTTTACGGCGTGGACTACCAGGGTATCTAATCCTGTTTGCTCCCCACGCTTTCGCACCTGAGCGTCAGTCTTTGTCCAGGGGGCCGCCTTCGCCACCGGTATTCCTCCAGATCTCTACGCATTTCACCGCTACACCTGGAATTCTACCCCCCTCTACAAGACTCTAGCCTGCCAGTTTCGAATGCAGTTCCCAGGTTGAGCCCGGGGATTTCACATCCGACTTGACAGACCGCCTGCGTGCGCTTTACGCCCAGTAATTCCGATTAACGCTTGCACCCTCCGTATTACCGCGGCTGCTGGCACGGAGTTAGCCGGTGCTTCTTCTGCGGGTAACGTCAATCGACAAGGTTATTAACCTTATCGCCTTCCTCCCCGCTGAAAGTACTTTACAACCCGAAGGCCTTCTTCATACACGCGGCATGGCTGCATCAGGCTTGCGCCCATTGTGCAATATTCCCCACTGCTGCCTCCCGTAGGAGTCTGGACCGTGTCTCAGTTCCAGTGTGGCTGGTCATCCTCTCAGACCAGCTAGGGATCGTCGCCTAGGTGAGCCGTTACCCCACCTACTAGCTAATCCCATCTGGGCACATCTGATGGCAAGAGGCCCGAAGGTCCCCCTCTTTGGTCTTGCGACGTTATGCGGTATTAGCTACCGTTTCCAGTAGTTATCCCCCTCCATCAGGCAGTTTCCCAGACATTACTCACCCGTCCGCCGCTCGTCACCCAGGAGCAAGCTCCCTGTGTTACCGCTCGACTTGCATGTGTTAGGCCTGCCGCCAGCGTTCAATCTGAGCCATGATCAAACTCTTCAATTTAAGTTTGATGCTCGTGAATTAAACTTCGTAATGAATTACGTATGTTCACTCAGAGACTTGGTATTCATTTATTGTCCGAAGACATTAAGAATCCATGTCACTTTGAGTGCCCACACAGATTGTCTGATAAATTGTTAAAGAGCAGTTGCAACGCGGCTTTCGCTCACCGTTGCGAGGTGGCGTATATTACGCTTTCCTCTTTCAGAGTCAACCCGTTATTTCAGGATTTTTTCTCTTCAACCGACCGGGTTGTTTGTGAAGTGATTCACATCCGCCGTGTCGATGGAGGCGCATTATAGGGAGTTCCCGAGCGACCGCAACCGAAAAGTTGCAAAAAAATGACTGACTGCTGCATTCCCCAGCAAAACCCCGCCTTATACCCTTTTATGCACAAAGTTATCCACAATCATGAACAGATCCCGACGCGATCCTACGAATTGAACGGGAAGATCAACTATACTAGCGGCAAATACTCTCCTCTGTGCAGGCTCACCCTCATGACCACACAACGCCTCGCCCGCGACTGGCGTCTCCCTACAGCAGGGGTGATGCTGCTGGCAATCCTCTTTGCCGGTTTTACCCTGCATACGCACTGGAATGCCTTTATCCAGTGGTGTCTTGCCACACAAATTACGCTGCACCGCTATCTGGTGATGTATTTGCTGCAGCTTAATAACCACCAGTACAGCGGCGGATTATGGCTGTTAACGGGCGCTTTCCTTTATGGCGTTCTCCACGCCATTGGTCCCGGGCACGGAAAGTTCATCGTGACGACCTACCTGACTACTAATAAGGAAAGCGAGCTGGCTGCCCGGGTCGTCCCTTTCCTGGGTAGCCTGATGCAGGGCGTCAGCGCCATTCTGTTTGTCTTTATTCTGGCGGTGGGGTTTAACCTCGCCTCAGGGGATATCAGCACCAGCCGCTGGTACGTGGAGAAGATAAGCGCAGTGCTGATTGGCGCATTTGGTGCATTCGTCATTTACCAGGCGCTGAAGAGCCTGCGCCCGCGCAGGATGACTATCTCCACCATCAAGCCCCTTCATCAGCATGATGAACATTGTGGCTGCGGCCACCACGGCGTGGGGGCAGACCTGACGCAGGGCGACTGGAAAACGCGACTGGGCGTCATTCTGGCGATAGGCGCACGTCCGTGCAGCGGGGCGATCATGATTCTGATGTTCTCGAATGCGCTGGGGATTGTCACCTGGGGAGTGGCCGCGGTCATGACCATGTCTCTGGGAACTGCGCTTTCTATTGTGGGACTTTCGCTGGCAGTTCGTTATGCCCGCGAGCGCACGGTGACCTGGTTCGGAGAAAGCGCCTCATTAAGATGGCTGGTGCCGGCAGTCAAAATAGCCGGAGGGATAGTCCTGATCCTGTTCGCGACAGTCCTTTTCCTGACGGTGATACCCATCAGCGCCAATGGCGACTACATCGCTGCCGGATGCTAATAAAAGAAAACCCGCCAGCGGCGGGTTTTTTATTACTCGTTGATGCGTGGATGCTGGTCCACCAGTCGGGAGCGTTTTTTCTGCAGCTCTTCAATCTCTGCGTCGATATCCTCAATCTTCTGCTCTACGTTATCGTAGTGCTCGCGCAGGATCTCTTTCGCTTCCTGGATGTCAGACGCCGCAGGCGTCGCACCTTTCAGAGGACGGTTCGCCGTCTCCTTCATGGTAATACCCGTAATCAAACCAATCACCGCAATCACCATCAGGTAATAAGCCGGCATCATCAGGTTCTGCGTGCTCTCCACCAGCGAAGCGGCAAGCGTCGGGGTCAGACCGGCAATCAGCACCGAGATGTTAAAGGCCGCGGCCAGCGCGCTGTAGCGAATGTGCGTTGGGAACATCGCGGGCAACGTTGAGGCCATCACCCCGATAAAGCAGTTAAGGATCACCGCCAGCAGCAGCAGACCGGCAAAAATCAGCCCCAGCACATTACTGTTAATCAGAATAAATGCCGGGATTGCCAAAGCAAACAGCGCAACGCTTCCCAGGATAATGAACGGTCGACGACCAAAACGGTCACTCAACAGGCCCATAATCGGCTGCACAAACAGCATACCCACCATGATGGCGATAATAATCAGCACACCGTGATCTTCCGAGTAGTGCAGGTTATGCGACAGGTAGCTCGGCATGTAGGTCAACAGCATGTAGTAGGTGACGTTAGTCGAAATCACCAGACCAATACAGGTCAGCAGGCTGCGCCAGTGCTTAGTGGCAATTTCTTTGAACGACACCTTCGGACCATCCTGCAGCCCTTCGCGGTCACCCTGTTCCAGTTTCTCAACGTGCTGCTGGAACGCAGGCGTCTCTTCAAGCGCATGGCGCAGGTACAGGCCAATAATGCCCAGCGGCAGTGCGAGGAAGAACGGGATACGCCAGCCCCAGTCGAGGAAGTTATCTTCACCCACCACGGTTGAAATCAGAACCACCACGCCCGCGCCCATGACAAACCCGGCAATCGAGCCGAAGTCCAGCCAGCTGCCCATAAAACCGCGCTTACGGTCCGGAGAGTATTCTGCAACGAAGATCGAGGCACCGGTATATTCCCCACCCACCGAGAAGCCCTGAGCCATCTTACAAATCAGCAGCAGAATCGGTGCCCAAATGCCGATGGTGGCGTAAGAAGGTATAAGGCCGATACAGAATGTACTGATCGACATAATGACGATGGTGATGGCAAGGATCTTCTGGCGACCATATTTATCGCCGAGCATACCGAAAAACAGACCGCCCAGCGGACGAATCAGGAAGGGAACGGAGAACGTACCCAGTGCGGCAATCATCTGCAGGCTGGGATCGGCCCCAGGGAAAAATACTTTACCTAACGCATAGGCTACAAAGCCGTAGACACCAAAATCGAACCATTCCATCGCATTACCGAGCGAGGCTGCGGTAATCGCTTTACGCAGTTTTGCGTCATCAATAATGGTGACGTCGCGAAGCGTAATGGGTTTAATCTTTTTCCTTCTTAGCATAGCTATCCTCGTTGACTCGGCCCTGTCTGTTTCACAGTCCAGTTTGCGTTCTGTGAACCATGGGATCCGCTCCATGCGAATCACCTTATTCAAGCGTAGCAGGTTTACTTACATTGACGTTTTACGTCGATACAACCGAACCTGTTGACGCCTGTCTGGGCAGTTAATGACCTTTTTACCCTACCAGCGTTTATATTTGTGATCAACTTCACACATATTTTTGTGGCTGGTCAACTCAGTTCAGTTTTTGTCAACGCGCACCAATAAGTACTTCCTGACTCCACCTAAAGAACATCCTCACACGCGTCATTGTTTCCTACTTAACAAAAAAAGAAACCACGTTACTTCACATCAGATTTACATAAATTTTCATCATCAGGAACCGGCCCAAAGTTTTACAGTGAATATGTGACAAAGATAACTAAAACGGTGTTTTATTTTCATTGAATCGTTATTCCAATGATCGCATCATAAATCCGAATAAGGCGTTTTCGTTGTTTTCGAATGAGGTTGATCGGGAGCACACATTTAATTTTGTTGCAGGGCCAGCGAAAAAAGATCGCAAGCGACAAGAGCAATTACTTGAATTTATTGACTAATTTTTAACACCTATCACCCGTCCAGCGGGATCCGATGTGAGGTTTGTCTATGAAGATTAAAGCCACGATAGAACGCATACCCGGCGGTATGATGCTGGTACCGCTGGTACTTGGCGCCATCCTGAATACTCTTGCTCCCGATACCGGGGCTTATTTTGGTGGTTTCACAAAAGGAATGATAACGGGCACTGTTCCCATTCTGGCGGTCTGGTTTTTTTGTATCGGAGCATCCATTAATTTGCGGGCAACGGGTACCGTATTACGGAAATCCGGAACGCTGGTGATAACCAAAATAGCGGTTGCCTGGGCTGTAGCGATGATATGCGCGATGTTCATTCCGGAGAATGGAATTCAGACCGGGTTCTTCGCGGGTTTATCGGTGCTGGCGATTGTTTCGGCGATGGATATGACCAACGGCGGGCTGTACGCCAGCCTGATGAACCAGTACGGGACGAAGGAAGAGTCCGGCGCATTCGTGCTGATGTCCCTGGAGTCCGGCCCGCTGATGACGATGCTGATCCTGGGATCTGCCGGGCTGGCATCTTTTGAACCACACCACTTTGTCGGCGCGATCCTGCCCTTCCTGATCGGTTTCGCCCTGGGCAATCTGGATCACGACCTGCGTGATTTCTTCAGCAAAGCCACGCCAGTGCTGATCCCGTTCTTCGGCTTCGCCCTGGGGAACACCATCAACCTGAAGGTCATTCTTGATACCGGCCTGCTGGGCATTATGCTGGGTGTCACCGTTATCATTATCACCGGAATTCCACTGATTATCGCCGACCGCGTAATCGGGGGAGGAAACGGCACGGCGGGCGTCGCCGCCTCTTCAGCCGCGGGCGCTGCCGTCGCCAACCCGGTGATTATTGCCCAGATTAACCCGGCCTTCGAACCGGTGGCGGCTTCAGCGACGGCACTGGTTGCCGCCAGCGTGATTGTCACCGCGATTCTGGTGCCCATCATCACGGCACTGTATGCGAAACGCTACGGGAATATGCAAGAGACCCTGCCAGAACCGAAACCAATAGAAATGAATCATTAACACACCGCACCATCCCCTCTCCCCCCTCCGGGGAGAGGGTTAGGGTGAGGGGTAAGGGATTCACCCAAAAATCTCTTCCACCATCCCGTCCACCAGCCGTTTTGCCGAGCAGAGCCTCGGCATCCCCAGCGCGACGGTCTGCCAGTTTTGCGTCACCGACCAGCTCACCGGATGTTTATCCGCCTGACACCAGTCCCCCAGCCAGCCCAGCATATCTTTATGATCGATCAACCCCGGAGAAGCCGGGGTTGTCAGCCACTGGTGATAGAAATGGCGGGTAGCGGGTGATGCATTGATGCCCTGTGCCAGATAGTTTGCCGCCATGCTGCGCAGGTTATCCTTGAGCATGGCCGCCACATCATCATTCGCGAGACGGCAGGCATCGCCAAATGGCCCCCAGCGCAGCTCTTCCAGGACGATAAAACAGCGCCCGGCAAGCGACCAGCTATCGTAATGACCGGCCCGCCAGCGGGTAAAAATCTGCTCGCTGTGCTCACCCGCCTGCACCGTTAGCCCGCGCTGGGTCAGCGCTTTTTCTTTATAAGCTGCGCGTTGGGTAAAATGAGAAGAGAGTTCAGCGTACTGCTGCGTCAGACCCGGAGGCTGCTGGGCGCGCGGGTGAGTCTGCTGGCGCAGCGCAATCAGCTTCTCCGCCATCAGCGTCAGCGCGAGATGACCCGGGTCAAGCATGCCGGCCAGTTTTTCCGCCAGCCCCAGGCGCAGCGCCGTATTTTCATTGAGCATTCCCGCCATCGCCCAGGGGCGCAGACGGGTATGGGTCATGATTTCATGAGTCAGACGCTCACGAAACTGCAGCTGTTGTGGTCCCAGGTGGGGATGACGCGCCGCGTCTATCCCCTGCACCAGATCGACCATAAATTTTGGATTAATACACTCCAGCGTTCGCCCGGGGCCGTCCAGTAGTTGTGTTGTCATGGTTGCTCTGCCGCGAATAGAGTTTGAATATCATCGCGTAACAGTCGGGTATCTTCCTGTATCCACGTCGCAGTCGTGATACTTTGCTTCAACAACTGGCAGAGCGCTCGGGTTGAATGCTCATTCTGTTGACGCACTGCGAGGCTATCACGCAAGCTTTCCTGTAAACCGGTCAGGCACAGCGAAAATTCTGCAAAGAACGTTGCCATCCCTGCCGTAACAGAGACATCGACCTGCGCGGACAAAGCTTTACGTATTTGTTCACAAAACTGTTCAATATGTTGCTTAAATTTGTCATGTAGCTGCGCAATGTCGATAACATAGCGCGTGCGCGTTTCCACATAATCATCCCAGCCCCAGCCAGGATTATTGAGCCATCGAGAGACCGTTTCACGCATGCTGCCCCCGCCAGAAGGCTGGGCAGCCTGGCTGTCATCTTCCGCAATCGCATCGTTAAACAGCGCCCGCGTGTTGAAGTTAAGCTGGCTCGCCTGAAAGGCCGGGAAGCTGATCCGCGCGCGAAAACCCGCATGGCTCAGATGCTCTTTGATTCGCGTCTCAATGGGGCGCATGGCTTCATTCAGGGAACGCGCCAGCGTAGACTCCAGCTGATCGAAGCGTAGCGCCAGCTCGCGGGCGATCTTCGTCTGCGCGTCCAGCATGATAAGCTCGCAGGAGGCGCGAATTTTACTCAGCGCAATCTGCGCCTGCCCTTCATCGTCCAGAACCAGCTGCTTCAGCGCTTGCGGCTCGTCATCGCGGCGGTTCAGCCGATCGATGCCTGCCAAATCAAGAATATGGTGCGCGCTGAACACATCGCCAATCGCCTGGTGAAGCGCCGTTTTTTGGGACACCATAAAGTCCGCGGTGGCGTTCAGCGCCTCCTCAACCTCATGTTTCACCTCATCGCTCACCACGCTCTGGCGCGTCTGGAGAAGCGTCATGTCCTCTTCCAGACGTGCGATGTTCAGCTCCAGCGCCTCAAAGGCCACCGTCAGTCCCTGATAGCGGAAGTCGAGATATTCTCGGGCATTTTGCGCGTAGTTGAGCAGCTTATGCGAAGCCGAACGCAGAGCGAACAGCGAGGCGTTGGCATAGGCGGCGTAAATCAGCTTGCGGATCGGTTGTTCAAATAGCGAATCTTCCCAGAGAAGATCGGCCGAATGACGAACATGGTCGATATCGTCCAGGTCCGCCGTACGCCAGCGACGCCCAAGCGCGGCCTCGGCAAAATCCTGCACCCACGGTTGCTCCTGATGATCCGGCAGCTGTCCGTGCGTACTCATCTCGTAGCGAGCGCGGTTCGCCAGATACGCCCACATGGACGAAACGGGGTAGATCTGGCCGGGCGAGATATTGCCTTTCATTAAGGTGCCGGAGATCATCGCCCTGATCTGTTCTTCATCGTCGCTATTGCGATCTTTCTGATCGAATTTATTGACCAGCGCATACAGCGGCACGGATTTTCCCGCCGCGGAAATAGCCTGGCGGACCTCTTCATCCGAAATGGATTTAAGCTGGGTATAATCCATCACCGCCAGCACCGCCGACGCGCGGGAGAGCTGCTCGCTGAGCATTTTTTGCAGATGCGGTTGTCCGGCCTCGTTGGGCCCGGGCGTATCGAGCAGCGTCAGCTGCCCGAGGTGAGCATCCAGGCCCGCAAGATGCACGAACTCCACCTCAATCACCGGAATATGTTCGATAGCCGCATATTCAGAGAACGGAAACTCGACGCCTAACGCCTGGGAGAGCCTCACCAGGTCGTTGAGGCTTTTCAGACAATGAAATATGGGCTGCGCCCCCAGGTGATGCTTCTCGAACGCTTCCCCTTTTTCAATACGCTCCAGCAGGGTATTCATGTCTTTATCAATTTCAAGCCGCTGGGCCAGTATCCCGCGATCGTAATCGCAAAGCTTTTTCTGCAGCAGCTGGATCAATTCATCAATGGGCGAGGCATGGGAGAAATGCAGCACCGGATCCTTCTGGCCCGGCGTATGGCGAATCAGCGTCGGTAACGCCGTCATCGGACGATTGCGGTTCGGCAACACTTCGGTCCCTACAATCGCATTAATGGTGGTCGATTTCCCCGCTTTCATGGTGCCAACAATAGCCAGGACCATTTCCAGCCGGGTTATTTTCCGTAATTCATTATTCAGCATCGCCTGCTGCGCTTCGACACCGCGTGCGCTAAAATGCAAAGGTAAAACGTTATTCTTTTCACCCGTAATGGCAGCTGTTGTGCTTTCCAGCATCGCCGTCGGCATTGATTTCAACGTATCAAGATTTTGCAGGGAAAGCTGTAACAAACGCTCAGCTTCCTGGCTTAATTCAAAAATGGTCTGTGTGTGCATGATAAAAGCCTTTCCTTAACGCAAATTTATTACTTTTATTAAGCCACTGGTATTAATTATGTTGTTCAGGCTTATATGATCACGTGTGGAAAACATGTTCGCCGAAATATAACTGATTGAAGATAATCAGAAATAATTCACTATCCTTGCATGGCGTGTAGAGCTCTTCTCCTGGCCTGATAGCCAAAAGAAAAAAGCGTAGCCCATTTTTAAGAAACTTCAGGATATATCCTCATTATTTACCCACCTAAAAAGAGAGGTAATGCACCCCTGCCATAAGATATGTATGGCAGCGAAGTCCGGAGATAAATAACAATGTGTCGCTTCACCTTATCCGAAATGGAGGTGCGTAGCAATTTGCGGCAATAAAATATTCTATATATTTCGCGTCATTTCTTCCCACCGTGTTAATGACGTAAGCATCGCTTAACTGACTGACAGGAAGTGTCACTCCCAATGCGTTTTTAGCATTTTTTTTAATTCACAATATCACCGACAACCGTGTGGATTTGCGCTATACTTGCCGCCTTTTTCGGCACCCTGCCGTCATTTAGCTGGCACTTTCCAGCCCGTTTACACTTTTTGAGGATACCGATATGCAACTCCCACACTGCCCGAAATGCAATTCTGAATACACCTATGAAGATAATGGCATGTTCATCTGCCCGGAATGCGCTCACGAATGGAATGATGCCGAGCCAGCGCACGATGCTGACGCACTCGTCGTAAAAGATGCGAACGGCAATCTGCTTGCAGACGGCGACAGCGTTACCGTCATTAAAGATCTGAAGGTTAAAGGCAGCTCTTCTATGCTGAAGATCGGCACCAAAGTGAAGAATATCCGTCTCGTTGAAGGCGATCATAATATCGACTGCAAAATTGACGGCTTTGGTCCGATGAAGCTGAAATCTGAGTTTGTGAAAAAGAACTGATTGACCTGCCCGGTGGCGCTTCGCTTACCGGGCCACCCGCAACTACACTTAATGGGCTTTTCTTACGTGAGGTAAAGATTATGCCGTTAAGTCCCTACATCTCTTTCGCCGGCAACTGTGCAGAAGCCACTTCTTTCTACCAGCAAGCCGTCGGCGCAGAGCTTCTCTATAAAATTACCTTCGGCGAAATGCCAAAAAGCGATAACAGCGAGGAAGGCTGTCCGTCCGGTATGCAATTTCCGGATTCGGCTATCGCTCACTCCAACGTCCGCATTGCGGGCAGCGATATTATGATGAGTGATGGGCTGCCGCCGGGCAGCAAAGCGCAGTACGCCGGCTTCACGCTGGTGCTTGACACCCAGGACGTGGCGGAAGGCAAGCGCTGGTTCGACAACCTTGCCGCAGGCGGCAATGTCGAAATGGCCTGGCAGGAGACCTTCTGGGCACACGGTTTCGGTAAAGTCACCGACAAATACGGCGTGCCGTGGATGATTAACGTCGTGAAGCAACAGCATTAATCTTCTGGCGGAGGGCTGTCTGCCTCCGCCTGTCATCAAACTCCGCTCAACTCTTCAAACTCCCGCAACCTGCACTTAACCCAAATGTCACATTGATGCGCCAGCATGAGGCCACATTTATCGTGAGGCCCAGCACATGCAAACCGTCATCCGCGTCGAGAAACTGAGCAAGACCTTTCATTACAACAAGGCTCTGCATGCCGTTGATCTCACCGTCCGGCAGGGCGAAATGGTGGCGCTGCTGGGGCCATCCGGTTCTGGTAAATCCACCCTTCTGCGCCATTTAAGCGGGCTTATCACCTGCGATAAAACGCCGGAAAGCCACGTCGAGCTGCTGGGCAATACGGTGCAGCGCGCGGGGCGTCTGGCGAGCGATATCCGCAAGAGCCGTGCCCAGACGGGCTACATCTTCCAGCAGTTCAACCTGGTGAACCGCCTGACGGTGCTGGAGAACGTGCTGATTGGCGCGCTCGGCAGCACCCCGTTCTGGCGCACCTGTCTGCGCTGGTTCTCTCCTTCCCAGAAGCAGGAAGCCTTACAGGCGCTAACCCGCGTCGGTATGGCGCATTTCGCCCACCAGCGCGTGTCCACCCTGTCCGGTGGGCAACAGCAGCGCGTCGCCATTGCCCGCGCCCTGATGCAGAAAGCGCAAATCATTCTCGCTGACGAACCCATCGCCTCGCTGGACCCGGAGTCCGCCCGCATTGTGATGGAGACCCTGCACGACATTAACCAGAAAGACGGCATCACCGTGGTGGTCACGCTGCATCAGGTGGATTACGCCCTGCGCTACTGCGAGCGCATCGTCGCCCTGCGTCAGGGGCATGTGTTCTTTGATGGCGCGAGCCATCAGTTTGATAACGACCGTTTTGACCATCTCTACCGCAGCATTAACCGCGTCGAAGAGAACGCGCAGGCTGCTTAATTAAACCCGATCCGAGGAAAGTACATGAGCTACAAAGCCGTTGCCGCGCTGGCCTTTACCAGCATGTTCAGCATCAGCACCCTGTTAAGCCCGGCGTACGCGGAAGAGCAGGAAAAAGCGCTGAACTTTGGCATTATTTCGACGGAATCACAGCAGAACCTGAAACCTCAGTGGGAACCGTTCCTGAAAGATATGGAAACCAAACTGGGGATCAAAGTGAACGCCTTCTTCGCCCCGGACTACGCGGGCATCATTCAGGGGATGCGCTTTAATAAAGTAGACATCGCCTGGTACGGCAATCTCTCCGCCATGGAAGCGGTGGACCGCGCGAACGGCCAGGTCTTCGCCCAGACCGTCGCGGCAGATGGCTCCCCGGGCTACTGGAGCGTGCTGATCGTGAACAAAGACAGCCCGATCAACAACCTCAGTGACATGCTTGCCAAACGCAAAGAGCTGACCTTTGGCAACGGCGATCCCAACTCAACTTCTGGTTACCTTGTCCCTGGCTACTACGTCTTCGCCAAAAACAACGCCTCCGCCAGCGACTTCAAGCGCACGGTGAACGCCAGCCACGAAACCAACGCCCTGGCCGTGGCCAACAAGCAGGTGGATGTCGCCACCAACAACACCGAAAACCTCGACAAGCTGAAGACCTCCGCGCCGGACAAGCTGAAAGAGATCAAGGTTATCTGGAAATCCCCGCTGATCCCCGGCGACCCGATTGTGTGGCGTAAAAATCTGTCTGAAAGCACCAAGGATAAGGTGTACGACTTCTTTATGACCTATGGCAAAACGCCGGAAGAGAAAGCGGTTCTGGAACGTCTGGGTTGGGCACCGTTCCGTCCGTCCAGCGACCTGCAGCTGGTGCCGATTCGCCAGCTGGCGCTGTTTAAAGAGATGCAGGGCGTGAAGGACAACAAGGGACTGAAGGACGAGGAGAAGACCAGCAAAGTGGCCACCATTCAGGCCCAGCTGGAAGACCTTGACCGTCTGACCGCCGCGCTCGGCGCGATGACCAGCGTGAATAAAGCGGTGCAGTAACTTAAGTCCCCTCTCCCTTGAGGGAGAGGGTTAGGGTGAGGGGGAAATGCGCACGCTGATGCCCTCACCCCGGCCCTCTCCCACAGGGAGAGGGAGAACAGATTAAGGAGCCAACATGCAAACCATCTCCCTCCCGCCGCCGAAGCGCAGCTGGTTCTCGCTAATAAGCTGGGCCATCCTGCTGGCGGTGCTGGTTATCTCCTGGAAGGGCGCGGAAATGGATCCGCTGCTGCTCTTCAAAGACGCGGGCAATATGGCGACCTTCGCCGCCGATTTCTTCCCGCCGGACTTCAGCCAGTGGCAAGACTACCTCAGCGAAATGGCAGTCACCCTGCAAATCGCCGTCTGGGGCACCGCCTTGGCCGTCATTCTCTCCATTCCGTTTGGCCTGATGAGTGCAGAGAACATCGTGCCGTGGTGGGTATACCAGCCCATGCGTCGCCTGATGGACGCCTGCCGCGCCATCAACGAGATGGTCTTTGCGATGCTGTTCGTGGTGGCCGTCGGCCTCGGTCCGTTCGCGGGCGTCATGGCGCTGTTCATTCACACCACCGGCGTGCTCTCCAAGCTGCTTTCCGAAGCCGTGGAAGCCATTGAACCCGGCCCGGTCGAAGGTATTCGCGCCACCGGAGCCAACAAAATTGAAGAGATCCTTTACGGCGTCTTGCCCCAGGTCATGCCGCTGCTGATCTCCTATTCGCTCTACCGCTTCGAATCTAACGTCCGTTCCGCCACCGTGGTCGGCATGGTGGGCGCAGGCGGGATTGGCGTCACCCTGTGGGAAGCGATTCGCGGTTTCCAGTTCCAGCAAACCTGCGCCCTGATGGTGCTCATCATCGTCACCGTCAGCCTGCTGGATTTCCTCTCTCAACGTTTGCGTAAGCACTTCATCTGAGAAGCGAGGCTTTGTTTTCTATGCACTTATCCAGACATCCGACCAGTTACCCCACCCGCTGGCAAGAGATTGCGGCAAAGCTCGAAGTGGAGCTGCGCACGCACTACCGCTGCGGAGACTACCTGCCTGCTGAACAACAGCTTGCCGACCGCTACGAAGTGAACCGCCACACCCTGCGCCGTGCCATTGATCAGCTGGTCGAGCGCGGCTGGGTGCAGCGCCGCCAGGGCGTGGGCGTGTTGGTGCTGATGCGCCCGTTTGACTACCCGCTAAACGCCCAGGCGCGCTTTAGCCAGAATCTGCTGGACCAGGGCAGCCACCCTACCAGCGAAAAGCTACTCTCGGTATTGCGCCCGGCCTCCAGCCACGTGGCGGACGCGCTGGGCATTCAGGAGGGCGATAACGTCATTCACCTGCGCACGTTGCGCCGGGTCAACGGCGTCGCGGTTTGTCAGATAGACCACTACTTCGCGGACCTTACCCTCTGGCCGGTGCTGCAGCATTTCTCCAGCGGCTCGCTGCATGATTTTCTTCAGGGGGCGACAGGCATTGCGCTTAAGCGTACCCAGACGCGCATCAGCGCCCGTCGCGCGCAGGCGAAAGAGAGCAAGGTGCTGGAAATCCCCAATATGGCCCCGCTGCTCTGCGTGCGCACGCTCAACCACCGCGACGGCGACGTCAACGCAACGGAATACTCCGTCAGCCTGACCCGCGCCGACATGATCGAATTCACCATGGAGCACTGAATGCATTTCGACACCGCCACCCGACAGCGCTGGATGCGCGTGCTGGCCCACAGCCAGCCTGCTGCGCTCTCTGCCCACATGAGCGCCCTTAGCCTGGCGCCCGAATACGACACCCTCCGCGCCCCGGAGATTGGCCTCGTTCAGATCCAGGCCCGCATGGGCGGCACCGGCGCGCGCTTCTTCGCCGGCGATGCCACCCTCACCCGCGCAGCGATCCGCCTGAACAGCGGCACGCTGGGTTACAGCTACGTGCTGGGGCGCGATAAAGCGCACGCCGAGCGCTGCGCGGTGATCGACGCGCTTTTACAGGAACAACCGCATTTCCAGACCCTGATGGAAACCCTTATTGCCCCGCTGGAAGCCGACCGCGCCGCGCGCATTGCCGCACGTCAGGCCGAAGTGAATACCAGCCGGGTCGACTTCTTTACGCTCGTTCGCGGAGACAACGCATGACGCTTCAACCTGCTTTTACCCTGGCCGTCCAGGATGCCCAACAAAGTTTTCGTCGCCTGCTGAAGGCGATGAGCGAGCCGGGCGCGATCGTCTCGCTGCACCAGCTCTCTCAGGGCTGGCTGCCGCTCAATCTGGCGACCACCAGCGTACTGCTGACCCTGGCCGACAACGACACGCCTGTTTGGCTTTCAGGCGCATTATCCAACGATATCGCCAGCCAGAACCTGCGTTTTCACACCAGCGCCCCGCTGGTCGATCAGCCCCAGCAGGCAATCTTTGCCGTGGCCGATGAGCAAATCAGCCATGAGCAGCTTAACGCCCTGAGCGAAGGCAGCGCCGTCGCCCCGGAGACCAGCGCCACGCTGATCCTGCAGGTTTCCAGCCTGAGCGGCGGCCGCATGCTGCGTCTGACCGGCGCAGGCATCGCCGAAGAACGCATGGTCGCGCCGCAGCTGCCGGAGTGCATCATTCACGAGCTGACCGAGCGTCCGCACCCGTTCCCGCTGGGCATTGACCTGATCCTGACCTGCGGCGAGCGTCTGCTGGCGATCCCGCGGACCACCCACGTGGAGGTGTGCTGATGTACGTTGCCGTCAAAGGGGGCGAAAAAGCGATCGTCGCCGCCCATGCGCTGCAGGAGCACAGACGACGGGGCGATGAACGGCTTCCCGAGCTGAGCGTCGCCCAGATTGAGCAGCAGCTAAACCTCGCCGTCGATCGGGTAATGACCGAAGGCGGTATCGCCGACCGCGAGCTGGCGGCGCTGGCCCTGAAGCAGGCCAGCGGCGATAACGTCGAAGCCATCTTCCTGCTGCGCGCCTACCGCACCACGCTTGCCAAACTGGCGGTGAGCGAGCCGGTCAATACGGCAGAGATGCGCTTAGAACGCCGTATTTCAGCGGTGTACAAAGATATTCCCGGCGGCCAGCGGCTGGGTCCTACCTATGACTATACCCATCGCCTGCTGGATTTCACTCTGCTGGCGAACGGCGAAAGACCGCCGCTCAGCACCTCTGACGCCGAACAAGAACCGTCTCCCCATGTCTTCAGCCTGCTGGCGAAACAGGGTCTGGCGAAGGCGGAAGAGGACTCCGGCGCGCAGCCGGATGACGTCACCCGCACGCCGCCGGTTTACCCGTGCTCGCGATCGTCGCGCCTGCAGCAGCTGATGCGCGGCGACGAAGGCTATCTGCTGGCGCTGGCCTACTCCACCCAGCGCGGCTACGGGCGCAACCACCCGTTTGCGGCCGAGATCCGCAGCGGCTATATCGACGTCGAAATCGTGCCGGAAGAGCTCGGTTTTGCGGTGAACGTCGGCGAACTGCTGATGACCGAGTGTGAAATGGTGAACGGTTTTGTCGCGCCCGAAAATGAAGACCCGCACTTTACCCGCGGCTACGGGCTGGTGTTTGGCCTCGGCGAGCGTAAAGCCATGGCAATGGCGCTGGTCGACCGCGCCCTGCAGGCGCCGGACTACGGCGAGCACATTGCAGGCCCGGCGCAGGACGAAGAGTTTGTGCTGGCCCATGCAGATAACGTTGAGGCCGCAGGCTTCGTCTCGCACCTCAAGCTGCCGCACTACGTCGATTTCCAGGCAGAACTGGAACTGCTGAAACGCCTGCAACGGGAGCGCAAACATGGCTAACTTAAGCGGCTACAACTTTGCCTATCTGGATGAGCAAACCAAACGCATGATCCGCCGCGCCATACTCAAAGCGGTCGCCATTCCGGGCTATCAGGTTCCGTTCGGCGGCCGCGAAATGCCGATGCCTTACGGCTGGGGTACCGGCGGTATCCAGCTCACCGCCAGCGTGATCGGCGAGTCTGACGTGCTGAAGGTCATCGACCAGGGCGCCGACGACACCACCAACGCCGTGTCGATCCGCAGCTTCTTCCAGCGCGTAACCGGCGTAAACACCACTGAAAAAACCGAAGATGCGACGCTGATTCAGACCCGCCACCGCATTCCGGAAACCCCGCTCAGCGAAGATCAGATTTTGATTTTCCAGGTGCCCATCCCGGAGCCGCTGCGCTTTATCGAGCCGCGCGAAACGGAAACCCGCACCATGCACGCGCTGGAAGAGTACGGCGTGATGCAGGTGAAGCTGTATGAGGATATCGCCCGCTTCGGCCACATCGCCACCACCTACGCCTACCCGGTGAAGGTCAACGGGCGCTACGTCATGGACCCGTCGCCAATCCCGAAGTTCGACAACCCGAAGATGGACATGATGCCTGCCCTGCAGCTGTTCGGCGCCGGGCGTGAAAAACGCATTTACGCCGTCCCGCCCTACACGCGTGTCGAAAGCCTGGATTTCGACGATCACCCGTTTACGGTGCAGGAGTGGGACGAGCCGTGCGCCATCTGCGGTTCGAAGCACAGCTATCTCGATGAAGTGGTGCTGGACGACACGGGCAAACGGATGTTTGTCTGCTCCGACACCGATTATTGCCGCCAACAGAGCGAGGCGAACGGCCAATGAAACCGCTGCTTTCGGTTAACAACCTGACCCACCTCTATGCGCCGGGCAAAGGCTTCAGCGACGTGTCGTTCGAACTCTGGCCGGGGGAAGTGCTGGGCATTGTCGGCGAGTCCGGCTCCGGCAAAACCACGCTGCTGAAGTCCATCTCCGCGCGCCTGGCACCGCAAAACGGTGAGATTTTGTATGAGGGCGCCTCCCTCTATGGCATGAGCGAGGCCGAACGCCGCCGCCTGCTGCGCACCGAGTGGGGCGTGGTGCATCAGCACCCGATGGACGGCCTGCGCCGTCAGGTGTCGGCGGGGGGCAACATCGGCGAACGGCTGATGGCCACCGGCGCGCGCCACTACGGCAACATCCGCGCCACGGCGCAGCGCTGGCTGGAGGAAGTTGAAATCCCCGCGTCGCGCATCGACGACCTGCCCACCACCTTTTCCGGCGGCATGCAGCAGCGCCTGCAGATCGCCCGCAACCTGGTCACGCACCCGAAGCTGGTGTTTATGGATGAACCCACCGGCGGGCTGGACGTCTCCGTGCAGGCGCGCCTGCTCGACCTGCTGCGCGGCCTGGTGGTGGAACTGAACCTGGCGGTGGTGATTGTCACCCATGATTTAGGCGTTGCGCGCCTGCTGGCGGACCGTCTGCTGGTGATGAAGCAGGGCCAGGTGGTGGAAAGTGGGCTAACCGACCGCGTGCTCGACGATCCTCACCATCCGTACACCCAGCTGCTGGTGTCGTCCGTGTTGCAGAATTGAGGGTGCTGTTGCCGGGTGGCGCTGCGCTTACCCGGCCTACGAACACCGCACCTGTAGGCCGGGTAAGGCGAAGCCGCCACCCGGCAAAACGAATCGCGAGGCCAACATGATCCACGTACAAAACGTCAGTAAAACCTTCGTGCTCCACCAGCAAAACGGCGTGTGCCTGCCGGTGCTGCAAAATGCCTCGTTAGAGGTCAGCAAGGGCGAATGCGTAGTGCTGCACGGCCACTCCGGCAGCGGAAAATCCACCCTGCTGCGCTCCCTGTACGCCAACTACCTGCCCGACGAAGGCCATATCCATATTCGCCACAATGATGAGTGGGTCGATCTGGTACAGGCTCCGGCGCGTAAGGTGCTGGACGTGCGCCGCTCGACGATCGGCTGGGTGAGCCAGTTTCTGCGGGTGATCCCGCGGATCTCCGCGCTCGACGTGGTGATGCAGCCGCTGCTGGATCTCGGCGTGCCGCGTGAAGCCTGCGCCGCCAAAGCCGCCAGCCTTCTGACGCGCCTCAACGTGCCGGAGCGCCTGTGGCACCTTGCCCCGTCGACCTTTTCCGGCGGCGAACAGCAGCGCGTCAACATCGCCCGCGGCTTTATCGTCGACTACCCGATATTGCTTCTGGATGAGCCCACCGCCTCGCTCGACGATAAAAACAGCGCGGCCGTGGTAGAGCTGATCGAGCAGGCCAAAGCGCGCGGTGCGGCGATCGTCGGGATCTTCCACGACGAAAGCGTTCGCACCCGCGTCGCGGACAGACTGCACCCGATGGGGACAAACGCATGATTATCAATAACGTCAAGCTGGTGCTGGAAAACGAAGTCGTCGACGGTTCGGTTGAAATCCAGGACGGCGTCATCCGCGCATTCGCAGAAACCCAGAGCCGTACCCCTGAAGCGATGGACGGTGAAGGCGGCTGGCTGCTGCCGGGGCTGATTGAACTGCATACCGATAATCTCGACAAATTCTTCACGCCGCGCCCGAAGGTGGACTGGCCCGCGCATTCAGCCATGAGCAGCCACGACGCGCTGATGGTCGCCAGCGGCATTACCACCGTGCTGGACGCGGTGGCGATTGGCGACGTGCGCGACGGCGGCGATCGGCTGGAAAACCTGGAGAAGATGATCAACGCCGTGGAAGAGACGCAAAAGCGCGGCCTCAACCGCGCCGAGCACCGCCTGCATCTGCGCTGCGAACTGCCGCACCACACGACCCTCCCGCTGTTTGAAAAACTGGTCGGCCGTGAGCCGGTCTCGCTGGTCTCCCTGATGGACCACTCGCCGGGCCAGCGCCAGTTCGCCAATATTGAGAAGTATCGCGAATACTATCAGGGCAAATATTCTCTCAGCGACGCGGAGATGGCGCGCTACGAGGAGGAGCAGCTTCAGCTTGCGGCTCGGTGGTCGCAGCCGAACCGTCTCGCGATTGCCGCGATGTGCCGGGAGCGCAGCATCGCGCTGGCCAGCCATGACGACGCTACGCACGAGCATGTGCTTGAATCCCACCAGCTTGGCAGCGCGATCGCCGAATTTCCCACCACCTTTGAAGCGGCTGAAGCCTCCCGTAAACACGGCATGAACGTTCTAATGGGCGCGCCAAATATCGTGCGCGGCGGCTCGCACTCCGGCAACGTGGCGGCAAGCACGCTCGCCTCGCTTGGCCTGCTGGATATCCTCTCGTCCGACTACTACCCTGCCAGCCTGCTGGACGCTGCATTCCGGGTGGCGGACGACGAGGGCAACCGCTTCACCTTGCCGCAGGCGATTCGCCTGGTGACGAAAAACCCGGCCTCCGCGCTCAATCTTCACGATCGCGGGGAAATCGCCGAAGGTAAACGCGCGGATCTAGTGCTCGCCCACCGCAAGGGCGAGCACGTTCATATCGACCACGTCTGGCGTCAGGGAAAAAGGGTGTTCTGATGGGAAGACTCATCTGGTTAATGGGGCCGTCCGGCTCCGGTAAGGACAGCCTGCTGTCCGCCTTACGACAGCGGGAACACCCGCAGCTTCTGGTGGCGCACCGCTATATTACCCGCGCGGCCAACGCCGGAAGTGAAAACCATATCGCCCTGAACGAGCAGGAGTTTTTCACCCGCGCCGGGCAAAACCTGCTGGCGCTGAGCTGGCACGCCAACGGCTACTACTACGGGATCGGCATTGAGATCGATCTGTGGCTGCATACGGGGTTCGACGTGCTGGTCAACGGCTCGCGCGCGCATCTTCCTCAGGCGCGCGCCCGCTACGGGGCGGCCCTGCTGCCGGTCTGCCTGCAGGTTTCGCCGGACGTCCTGCGCAGCCGCCTGCTGAGCCGGGGGCGTGAGTCAGCCCGTGAAATAGACCAGCGGCTTGCGCGTGCGGCGCGTTATACCCCGTCAGACTGTCACATCCTCAATAACGACGGAAGTTTGCTACAGTCAGTCGATACCTTTTTATCGCTTATCCGTCAGAAGGAGAACCAGCATGCCTGACTGCACGCTTCGCCCCGCCACCGCGGACGATGCGCAAATCGTTTACGCGTTAATCTGCGAGTTAAAGCAGGCCGAGTTCGATCGCCAGGCGTTTCACGCGGGGTATCTTGCCAACCTGCAGGATCGCAACATGCGCTACCAGCTTGCAGAGATGAACGGGCAGGCCATCGGCATGATCGGCCTGCACCTGCAGTTTCACCTCCATCACGCGCGCTGGATCGGCGAGATCCAGGAGCTGGTGGTGATGCCGCAGGCGCGCGGGTTAAAGGTGGGAAGCCAGCTGCTGGCCTGGGCGGAAGGGGTGGCACGAGAGTCCGACGCAGAGATGACCGAACTTTCCACAAGCGTGAAGCGCACCGACGCGCACCGTTTTTACGTGCGTGAAGGGTATACGCAGAGCCATTTCCGATTCACCAAACCGCTGTAGAGGTGCGTTATGAGTCTGACCATCACGCTGACAGGAACCGGTGGCGCCCAGCTGGTGCCGGTCTTTGGCTGCGACTGCGCAGCGTGTCGCCGGGCGCGCCTGCAGGATAACTATCGCCGTCGCCCGTGCAGCGCGGTGGTTAAATTCAACGATGCCGTCACCCTGCTGGATGCTGGCATCCCGCACCTGATGGACGACTGGCCCGCCGGCAGCTTTCAGCAGTTTTTGCTCACCCACTACCATATGGATCACGTTCAGGGGCTGTTTCCCCTGCGCTGGGGCGTGGGCGCGACCATTCCGGTTTACGGCCCGCCGGATGACGCGGGCTGTGACGACCTGTTTAAACATCCGGGGATCCTCGATTTCAGCCACACGGTCGAACCGTTTGTGATGTTTGAACTTCAGGGCCTGCGGGTCACGCCGCTGCCGCTCAACCATTCGAAACTGACCTTCGGCTATTTGCTGGAATCGGCCCACAGCCGCGTGGCCTGGCTTTCCGACACCGCCGGGCTGCAGGAAAAGACGGTGAAGTTTCTGCTCAACAACCAGCCGCAGACCATCATCATCGACTGCAGTCATGAACCGCGCGACGAGACGCCGCGAAACCATTGCGACTTAAATACCGTGATGGCGCTAAACGAGGTGATTGGCTGCCCGCAGGTGATCCTGACGCACATCAGCCATCAGTTTGACGCGTGGATGATGGATAATCCGCTGCCGGAGGGGATTGAGGCGGGGTATGACGGGATGGTGCTGGTACTCGACTGAGTTTTGCCGGGTGGCGGCTGCGCCTTACCCGGCCTACGGTCCAGGGTTTGGTAGGCCTGCGTAAGCGAAGCGCCACCAGGCTTTAGCCTCGATCGTAATCGTCTTCTAACCGCCGCTCATCCTCTTCCAGGCGACGTCTGTCATCGTCCAGCTGACGCTGACGCTCGTCCAGACGGCGGCGTCTGTCTTCAAGCTGCCGACGACGATCGTCGTACTGTCGGCTGTCGATTTGACGGCTGCGGTCATAACGATCGTCATCGTCATCGCTGCTGCGGCTGCTGCTGGGGTTATAGGCATCGTTGATCGCCTGCTGAATGTTGCCAATAGCATCATCAACAATATCGGCATGAGCCAGCTGGCTGGTGAGTGACAGCAGACCAAATAACAGAGCAGTTGAGTAACGTTTCATAAGGCCAGACTCGCAGGTGAACTGGCCTTACGATAATGAACGGCGGGGAACCGGGGTAGCGGAGGAATCTCAAATTACCATCACCTTCCGCAGCGCCTGCGCCAGCTGCACCCGCGTAAACGGCTTACGCAGTAACTGAACGTCCGGCAGCTGCGGGTTGTGCGTGGGGCGTAAATCCTGGCCGCTTATCAGCAGCACTGGCAGCTGCGGATAATGGCTGCGCACATGGTTAATCACCTCGGCCCCGCTCAGGCTTCCGGGCAACATCAGGTCGCTGATAAACATGCCAATATCCGGCGACGCCGCCAGCATGCTCAGCGCCTGCTCGCCGTTGTCTGCTTCCAGCGTCAGGTAGCCAAGCTGGTGCAGCTGCTCGCACAGGGTCTGCCGAACATCGGCTTCATCTTCCAGCACCAGTACCAGCCGCTCGTTATCGACGGAGGCGGCGGCAGACTGCGTTTCATCAGCTGCAGCGGCGGGCAGCGTCGAGCGCGGGAGGTGAAGCCGCACGGTCGTCCCCTGCCCCGGCGCGCTTTCGATCTCCACGCGGCCGCCGGACTGACGCACAAAACCGTAGACCATCGACAGGCCCAGCCCACTTCCGCTCCCGGTCTGTTTGGTGGTGAAGAACGGTTCAAAGACGCGGGATTTCACCTCCTGAGACATCCCGCTGCCGCGGTCAATGACCTCCAGCGCCACCATGTCCTGCCTGCGTCCGTCGCTGCGGGTGACGCGCTGGTTCCAGGTGCGGATTTTTATCACCCCGCTTTGTCCTTCCATCGCATCGCGGGCGTTCATCACCAGGTTGATGATGGCGTTTTCCAGCTGGCTGACGTCTATCCAGGCGGGCCACGCCGGGGATTGCGCTTCAATCTCCAGGTTCAGGGTGGCAGGCAAAGAGTGGCGCATCAGCTCCCGGAGGTTCTCCAGCAGCGGCAGCATGTCTACCGCATGCGGCGTCAGGGATTGCTTACGGGAAAACGCCAGCAGGCGCTGCGTCAGTAAGGCGCCACGCTCGGCGGCCTTCAGCGCCCGGGTGATGCGCGGCGCGTCTTTTGATTCAGGATCGGTAAGCTCAAGGCTGCCGATGATCACCGCCAACAGGTTATTAAAATCATGCGCCAGCCCGCCCGTCAGCTGTCCGACGGCCTTCATTTTCTGGCTGTGCAGGAGCGCCGCCTCCAGCCCCTGCCGCTCGATGCGGTCGATCTCCATCTGCGTGGTTTTCTCTTTTAGCAGACGCGTGGTGTGCTCAAGCGAGGCGGTATTGCGGGCAAACACGTTAAACGCGCGAGCCAGCTCGCCCAGCTCATCGCGCCGCTGCAGGGCGGGGACGGAGACATCCTGTTCACCGTGAGCAAGACGCGACATCGCCCGGGAAATCGCCGTCAGGTTGGAGGCCAGATTGCGGTAGATATACCAGCAGGCGCACCCGGTGATGATCAGCGCCAGCGCGGCGAAGATGGTGATAAACACGCTGATGGATTGCAGTTCGTGATGGCTCTGGGCCGTGCGAAGCCGGGAGGCCTGCGCCACCTGCTCAACATACTGATTGATATCGCCGTTGAGGATCGCCACCAGCGCCTTGATGTGGAACATATACCAGCTTATCGCCAGATCGCTCTCTTCCAGCTGCTTCGACAGCGGGGCGAGCTTGCCTAACTCGGCATTAAAATCAGGCAAAACCCCCTTCACGACCGGCTGTACGGCACTCCGGGGCAGCGCTGCGGTCACCGCGTCCAGCTGCTGAACGGTCGCGCGCGGCGAAGGGGTGTCGATGGCGGCAGCGATCAGCCGGTCCATTTCCATCAGTTGCTGCGCGTCCGGAACATTGCTGTCATAGCGGCGGTTAATATCCTGCAGATGCCGCAGGTAGCTCTGGCTTTGGTACAGCGAGCTTAGCAGCGCGTTACGCTCCAGATGGCGTCGCTGCCCGCGCTCAAGCATCTCCGTCACGCTCTGCTGCAGCTCATGGCTACGCTGAATAATCCGCGCCACCAGCGCCGGCTCCTGCTGCGCCAGCGGCGCATCGGCAAGCTGCTCCAGAGAGTGGCGCAGCGCCATTTGCGTCTGCTTCAACCTCTCGGCTTCGCCTTTGTACTCCAGCGCCCCGACGACCTGCGAGAGCCGCACCGCCGCCGTCGCCACGCTGGCGGTATCGCGGGCCAGGTTCATGCTGCCGGTCATGTCATCCAGCGTTTGCTGCTGCACCTGCTCCTGGATTTGGCTGGCATGACGAAAGCCGAGCACCGCTACGCCGCTCACCATCAGCGTAACGGCAACCACCAGCAGATTGAAAATCAGCAGGCGGCCTCGTGCGCTGGCGAAGAACGGAGGGCGTGATGGCATGGGTTCGGGCTCCTCTGCGGTTTGGTGCCCTCACCCTGGCCCTCTCCCACAGGGAGAGGGAAAAGAGAAATGTGACGGCGATTAGCTATTCATAACTATGACAAATATGAACAGCTTCTGACATTTTGCATTTACGTACCTGTGATGAAGTGCAGATATCAACATTCACAGGAGATCCGCCATGAGCAGAACCCCCGTATTAGAGATGCGCAGCATTGCCAAAACGTTTGGCAGTTTCCACGCGCTCAAGGGCGTGGATTTGACGGTCTTTCCCGGTGAGATCCACGCGCTGATGGGTGAAAACGGCGCGGGAAAAAGCACGCTGATGAAAATCCTCGCGGGGGCCTATACCGCCACCAGCGGCGAAATCCTGATCGACGGTCAGCCGTTTCACATTAAAGGGCCGAAAGATGCGCTGGCCGCAGGCATTACCCTGATTTATCAGGAGATGCAGCTCGCGCCCAACCTGACCGTTGCCGAAAATATCTTTCTCGGCAGCGAGCTGTCGCGCGGCGGGATGGTCCAGCGTAAAGAGATGGCCGCGCAGGCGCAGGCGGTGATTGACCGTCTCGGTGCCCAGTTCAGCGCCACCGATCTGGTCATGAAGCTAACCATCGCCGAGCAGCAGCAAGTTGAAATTGCCCGCGCGCTGCACCGCAACAGCCGCATTCTGGTGATGGATGAACCCACCGCCGCCCTCTCCTCACGGGAAACGCACCGCCTGTTCGAACTGATTTTGCGCCTGCGCGACGAAGGGATGGCGATTATCTACATCAGCCACCGCATGGCAGAAGTGTATGAACTCTCTGACCGCGTCAGCGTCCTGCGCGACGGGCAGTACGTCGGCAGCCTGACGCGCGACAAGCTGAACGCCTCCGAGCTGGTGCGCATGATGGTTGGTCGTCCGTTAAGCGATCTGTTTAACAAAGAGCGTGATATCCCCCTCGGCAGCCCGCGCCTCAACGTGCACCACCTCACTGACGGCAAAAAAGTGCTTCCCTGCAGCCTACAGGTGCGTTCCGGCGAAATCGTCGGGCTGGCGGGCCTGGTCGGGGCCGGGCGCTCCGAACTGGCGCAGCTCATCTTCGGCGTGCGCAAAGCCACAGGCGGCATGATTGAGGTCGACGGCGAGCCGGTGGTGATCCACTCCCCGCGCGCGGCCATTGATAACGGCATCGGTTTTCTCACCGAAAACCGCAAGGAGCAGGGGCTGTTTCTGGAGCTGGCGGCCCAGGAAAACATCACCATGGCGACGCTGGAGCGCGACGCCACCTTCGGCATGCTAAACCGCAAAAAAGCCCAGTCCATTTCCGATGACGCCATTGCCCTGCTCAACATCCGCGTGCCGCATTCTCAGGTGCGCGCGGGCGGGCTGTCAGGCGGCAATCAGCAAAAACTGCTTATCTCCCGCTGGGTGGCCATCGGCCCGCGCATTCTGATTCTGGACGAACCGACGCGCGGCGTGGACGTCGGCGCGAAAAGCGAGATCTACCGCATCATGAACCAGATGGCGCGCAAAGGGGTGGCGATTTTGATGATCTCCAGCGAGCTGCCGGAAGTGGTGGGGATGAGCGACCGGGTCTACGTGATGCGGGAAGGCAGCATTGCGGGTGAACTGCACGGGCGCGACATCTCTCAGGAAAACATCATGACGCTGGCAACCGGCGTGAACGACACTCATCATCAGGCGGTGTAACCATGACACATTCAACCAGTCCGCAGCAGGTGGCGAAATCCGCCTCCGCAAAAAAAATGCTGATGAGCGATCTGATGCAAACGGTCGGTATCCTGCCGATTCTGATCCTGATTGTGGCGGTATTTGGCTTTATCGCGCCCAACTTCTTCACCGAGAGCAACCTGCTCAACATTACCCGCCAGGCGTCGATCAACATCGTGCTGGCGGCGGGAATGACCTTCATTATCTTAACCGGCGGGATTGACCTCTCCGTGGGCTCGATTCTGGGCACCACGGCGGTAGCCGCAATGGTGGTATCGCTGATCCCGGAATTCGCCATGCTCTCCATTCCCGCCGCGCTGATGCTCGGCATGGTGCTGGGCCTGTTCAACGGCGCGCTGGTGGCCTTTGCCGGGCTGCCGCCCTTTATCGTGACGCTCGGCACCTATACGGCGCTGCGCGGCGCGGCGTATCTGCTGGCCGACGGCACGACGGTCATTAACTCCAACATCAACTTTGAGTGGATCGGCAATAACTACCTCGGCCCGATTCCGTGGCTGGTGGTGATCGCCCTGGCGGTCATTGCTATCTGCTGGTTCATCCTGCGCCGCACCACGCTTGGCGTTCACATTTACGCGGTGGGCGGCAACATGCAGGCGGCGCGCTTAACCGGCATCAAGGTCTGGCTGGTGCTGCTGTTTGTCTACGGCATGAGCGGCCTGCTCTCGGGCCTCGGCGGCGTTATGAGCGCCTCGCGCCTCTACAGCGCCAACGGTAACCTTGGCATGGGCTATGAGCTTGACGCGATTGCGGCGGTGATCCTCGGCGGGACCAGCTTCGTTGGCGGGATCGGCACGATCACCGGCACGCTGGTCGGCGCCCTGATCATCGCTACCCTCAACAACGGCATGACGCTGATGGGCGTCTCCTACTTCTGGCAACTGGTGATCAAAGGGGCGGTGATCATCATTGCGGTGCTGATCGACAAATACCGTACCCGACACCATCAAAGTGCATAACAACAAAACCCTACAGCTTCGAGGAAACCAATATGCGTTTGAAACCCTTAGTGACCGCGCTCTGTGCTGGCGCGCTGCTTGCCGCAACGCCGTTTGCGCAGGCGAAAGATCTGAAATCCATCGGCGTGACGGTGGGTGACCTGGCTAACCCGTTCTTCGTGCAGATCACCAAAGGCGCCGAGCTGGAAGCGCGCAAGCTGGCTGGCGATAACGTCAAAGTGACGCTGGTCTCCAGCGGGTACGATCTGGGCCAGCAGGTGGCGCAGATCGACAACTTTATTGCCGCTAAAGTAGATATGATCATCCTCAACGCCGCGGATTCCAAAGGGATTGGCCCGGCGGTGAAGCGCGCGAAGGACGCCGGGATCGTGGTCGTTGCGGTTGACGTGGCGGCGGAAGGGGCTGATGCCACCATCACCTCCGATAACACCCAGGCAGGCGAAATGGCCTGTAAGTACATTACCGACCGCCTGAAAGGCAAAGGCAACGTGGTGATCATTAACGGACCGCCGGTCTCTGCGGTGCAGAACCGCGTGGAAGGTTGCCAGACTGAATTCAAAAAACATCCGGATATCAAGGTGCTCTCGGATAACCAGAACGCCAAGGGCAGCCGTGAAGGTGGCCTGGAAGTGATGACCTCCCTGCTGGCGGCGAATCCGAAGATCGACGGCGTATTCGCAATTAACGATCCGACCGCGATCGGTGCCGATCTGGCGGCGAAACAGGCGCAGCGCAACGAGTTCTTTATCGTCGGCGTGGATGGATCGCCGGACGGTGAGGAAGCCCTGAAGCGCGAAAACTCCCTGTTTGTGGCGACCCCGGCGCAAGATCCGCAGGTGATGGCGGCAAAAGCGGTGGAGATCGGCTATGACATATTACAGGGCAAACCGGCACCGAAAGCGCCTGTGCTGATCCCGGTGACGATGATCGATAAAAAGAACGTCGGCACGTATAAGGGTTGGACGGTTAAATGATCCTTTTCCCTCTCCCTCAGGGAGAGGGAACTGTTTTCAAGGAGTCCCCATGAAACGCTCCGACATCAATGAAATTCTCGGCCACACGCGACAGTTTTTTTCCATGCACGACGTGCATCTCCCGCCTTTTGCCAGCTTTCCGCCAACGAAATGGCAGCAGCTTGACCAGGCCGCATGGCAGGAGGTGTTTGACCTCAAGCTCGGCTGGGACGTGACGGCGTTCGGCGGCAGCAGCTTTGCCGCCGAGGGGCTGACGCTGTTTACCCTGCGCAACGGCTCGCCGAACGGCATGCCGTATGAAAAAGGCTATGCCGAAAAAATCATGCACGTGCGGGACGGCCAGGTCACGCCGATGCATTTTCACTGGCGTAAACGGGAGGACATCATCAACCGGGGCGGCGGGAATCTGATTGTTGAATTGTGGAATGCCGGTGCGCATGAAGAGACGGAAAACACAGACGTGACGGTCACCGTCGACGGCTGCCGTCAAACCCACGCGCCCGGCAGCCAGCTGCGCCTGCTGCCCGGGGAAAGCATCTGCCTCCCCCCAGGTCTATACCACAGCTTCTGGGGCGAACGCGGCTTCGGCGACGTGCTGGTCGGGGAAGTGTCGTCGGTCAATGATGATGAACATGACAACCACTTTTTGCAGCCCGTCGCCCGCTATAACAACATCGAAGAAGACGAGCCGGCGCTGCTGGTGCTGTGCAACGAGTACAACCTGTTTCGGATATAAGGGGTGAATAATGCCGCTGATTTCGCTTGCCGACGGTCTTGAGCACGCCAGGACGCATCGCTATGCGCTGGGCGCGTTTAACGTGCTCGACTCCCATTTCCTGCGCGCGCTGTTCGCCGCTGCAAAGCAGGAACGCTCGCCTTTTATCATCAACATCGCCGAGGTGCACTTTAAGTACGTGTCGCTGGATTCGCTCATCGAAGCGGTTAAGTTCGAGGCCGCTCGCCACGATATTCCCGTGGTGCTCAACCTCGACCACGGGCTGCATTTTGAAGCCTTGGTACGCGCCCTGCGCTTAGGGTTCAGCTCCGTGATGTTCGATGGCTCAACCCTGAGTTACGAGGAGAACATTCGCCAGACGCGGGAAGTGGTGAAGATGTGCCACGCCGTTGGCGTGTCGGTAGAAGCCGAGCTTGGCGCAGTCGGTGGCGATGAAGGCGGTGCGCTTTACGGGCATGCGGATGAAGCCTTCTTCACCGACCCGCAGCGGGCACGCGAATTTGTCGATTCAACCGGCATTGACGCGCTGGCGGTTGCCATCGGCAACGCGCACGGTAAATACAGGGGCGAGCCGAAACTCGATTTCCCGCGCCTGGACGCCATTCGCCAGCAGACGGGGCTGCCGCTGGTGCTGCACGGCGGCTCCGGCATTAGCGATGCCGATTTTCGCCGCGCAATTGAGCTGGGCATTCATAAAATCAATTTTTATACCGGGATGTCGCAGGCCGCGCTTGCCGCCGTCGAGCAGCGCATGGCAAACCGCCAGCCGCTCTATGACGAGTTTGCCGAGCTGCTGCTGGGGATAGAAGAGGCGATTACCGACACGGTCGCTGAACAGATGCGCATCTTCGGCAGCGCGGGGCAGGCATAATGGATCGTAAGGGCATCATCGCCGCAGGCAATATGCTGGTGGATCACGTTCATCAGATCGTGCAGTGGCCGGAGCGAGGCTGGCTGGCGGAAATCACCCACAGCGAACGCTCAACCGGCGGCGCGCCGCTCAACGTCCTGCTGACGCTGGCGAAGATGCACGTCGGCCTGCCGCTGCAGGCGGTGGGGCTGATTGGCGAAGACGGCGACGGAGATTACATCCTGGCGATGCTCGACCAGTACCACGTCAACCGCCAGCGCGTGCAGCGCACCACCTTTGCGCCGACCTCGATGTCGCAGGTCATGACCGACCCCAGCGGGCAACGTACCTTCTTCCACTCCCCGGGGGCCAACCGCCTGCTGGATCTGCCTGCTTTTGACCGTCTCGACGGGTCGATGAAAATTTTCCATCTCGGCTACCTTTTGCTTCTCGACAGCCTGGACATGCCCGATGACGAATTTGGCACCCGCAGCGCGCGGCTGCTGGCGCAGATGCGCGAGCAAGGGTATGAAACCTCGCTCGATCTGGTTTCCCGCAAGGGCGACCCGCGCTATCAGCCGCTGGTGCTCCCTGCCCTGCGCCATCTCGACTATCTGGTGATTAACGAGCTGGAAGCCGGCGAATTTAGCGGCCTGACAATGCGTGACGAAAGCGACGCTCCACACATTGCCCATATCGCAGAAGCCGCGGCGCAGCTGCTGGCTGCCGGCGTTCGCCAGCGGGTGGTGATCCACTGTCCGGAAGGGGCATGGGGAGAAGCACGCGGTGAAGAAGGTCGCTGGATCCCGTCATGGATGCTGGAGCAGGAAGAGATTATCGGCAGCGTCGGCGCGGGTGATGCTTTCTGTGCAGGTTTTTTATATGGCTGCCATGAATCGCTGCCGCTTGTGGAGAGTATTTATCTGGCACACGCCTGCGCGCGGGCTAGCCTGCTGGCCGCCAATGCGATCGACGGCGCGAAAACGCTGGCCGAGCTGCAGCTGTTTATCAAAGAGAATACTTAGGCCGCTTTCTCGCTATGAGATACATCGGTGGCAAACACGTAACCCAGCCCACGAATGGTTTTGATGAGGGCTGGCTGGTGCGGGTTAGCCTCGATCTTCCGGCGCAGGCGCATGATCAACACGTCGATAGTGCGATCGAACACCTCGGCGCTTTCGCTGTGGGTCAGCTCAAGCAGCCGATCGCGGCTCAGCACCCGGCGGGCATTTTGCGTGAGCGCCAGCAGCAAGCCGTACTCGCCCTGGGTTAAGGGCACGGTATTCCGTTGCGGATCGCTCAGCTCGCAGCGGGTAGTGTCGAGCGTCCATCCATTAAAGACAATGCCCGCGACGGGCGCCGCGGAGGTTTCTGCGGCCAGCACGCCGGTACGGCGCAGTACCGCTTTCACGCGGGCAACCACCACGCGCGGGTTGAACGGTTTGCCAATATAATCGTCGGCCCCCATCTCCAGCCCTACCACCACGTCTGACTCACTGCCCAGCCCGGTTAGCATCACAACCGGTAGCGCCGGACGCTGCTTTTGCAGCTGCAGCAGAACCTGCAGGCCGTTGATATCCGGCAGCATCATATCCAGCAGGACAAGCGCGATATCTGGCTCCTGCTGTACCCGGCGCAGCGCATCCTGGCCGTTATGGCAGACAAGCACGCTAAAGACGTGCTCGCTCAGCACGTCCTGAAGCAGTTCGCAGACTGCCGTATCGTCATCTACCACCAGAATCGCCGGTTTCATCATATGCTTCCGTCAGGGGATTATGTTAAGTCTGAACCATTCTGCCGTCGGCTCCAGTCAAATAGGTTTTTCAGTGACGGAAATTCAACCCATGTCACATCCGCTGCCCTGTCGACACGTCAATTTTGACGATTCGCTGCTTTTGGTCAGCGTTTTCACCGCAAATGGGCCGTAAAGTCTACGTATACCCACAATAAAAACATGGCATAGAAGCTGCATAGTGGGTGCGAACGATTCGATTAACTGGAGCAGACTGATGAAAAAAGTCGTCACGGTTTGCCCTTATTGTGCCTCAGGTTGCAAGATCCACCTGGTGGTCGATAACGGCAAAATCGTCCGGGCGGAGGCCGCACAGGGGAAAACCAACCAGGGTACGCTATGCCTGAAAGGCTACTACGGCTGGGATTTTATTAACGATACCCAAATCCTCACCCCGCGCCTGAAAACCCCAATGATCCGCCGCGAGCGCGGCGGCAAGCTGGAAGCCGTCAGCTGGAACGAGGCGCTCGATTACGTCGCCACGCGCCTTAGCGCCATCAAGGCCAAGTATGGCCCGGATGCGATTCAGACCACCGGCTCTTCACGCGGGACGGGGAATGAAACTAACTATGTGATGCAAAAATTCGCGCGCGCCGTTATTGGTACCAATAACGTCGACTGCTGCGCTCGCGTCTGACACGGCCCATCGGTTGCAGGTCTGCACCAGTCGGTCGGTAACGGCGCAATGAGTAATGCCATCAACGAGATAGATAATACCGATCTCGTGTTTATTTTCGGCTATAACCCGGCGGATTCTCACCCTATCGTCGCGAACCACGTTATTCGCGCGAAGCAGAACGGGGCGAAAATCATCGTCTGCGATCCGCGCAAAATTGAAACCGCGCGCATTGCGGATATGCACATTGCATTGAAAAACGGCTCGAACATCGCGCTGTTGAACGCAATGGGACACGTCATTATTGAGGAGAACCTGTACGACCAGGCGTTCGTCGCCACCCGTACGGAAGGCTTTGAAGAGTATCGGAAAATTGTCGAAGGCTATACGCCAGAGTCGGTTGAAACGATAACCGGCGTCAGCGCGCAGGAGATCCGTCAGGCGGCGCGGATGTATGCGGCCGCGAAAACCGCCGCCATCCTGTGGGGCATGGGCGTGACTCAGTTCTATCAGGGCGTGGAAACGGTACGTTCTCTGACGAGTCTCGCGATGCTGACCGGCAATCTGGGTAAAGCGCACGTCGGCGTGAACCCGGTACGCGGTCAGAATAACGTTCAGGGTGCCTGCGATATGGGCGCGCTGCCGGATACCTATCCGGGCTATCAGTACGTCAAGTTCCCGGAAAATCGCGAGAAATTCGCGAAGGCCTGGGGCGTGGAAAGTCTGCCTGAGCACACCGGGTACCGCATCAGCGAGCTGCCGCACCGCGCGGCGCACGGCGAAGTGCGTGCGGCCTACATCATGGGTGAAGATCCGCTCCAGACCGACGCCGAGCTGTCTGCGGTGCGCAAAGGGTTTGAGGATCTGGAGCTGGTGATTGTCCAGGATATCTTTATGACCAAAACCGCGGCGGCGGCGGATGTGATTTTACCGTCGACCTCCTGGGGCGAGCACGAAGGTGTCTACACGGCGGCAGACCGCGGCTTCCAGCGATTCTTTAAGGCGGTCGAACCGAAGTGGGATCTGAAAACGGACTGGCAGATCATTAGCGAAATCGCCACCCGTATGGGTTACCCGATGCACTACAACAACACCCAGGAAATCTGGGACGAGTTGCGTCACCTGTGTCCGGATTTTTATGGGGCAACCTATGAAAAAATGGGTGAGCTGGGGTACATCCAGTGGCCATGTCGGGATGAGGCAGAGACCGACCAGGGAACGTCGTATCTCTTTAAAGAGAAATTCGACACCCCGAACGGGCTGGCGCAGTTCTTCACCTGCGACTGGGTCGCACCGATCGATAAACTCACCGATGAGTATCCAATGGTGCTCTCCACCGTACGCGAGGTGGGCCACTACTCCTGCCGCTCGATGACCGGCAACTGCGCCGCGCTGGCGGCGCTGGCGGATGAGCCCGGCTATGCGCAAATCAACACCGCCGACGCGGAACGCCTTGGTATTGAGGACGAAGCGCTGGTGTGGGTGAACTCGCGTAAGGGCCGCATCATCACCCGTGCGCAGGTCAGCGACCGACCCAACAAAGGGGCGGTCTACATGACCTACCAGTGGTGGATTGGTGCCTGCAACGAGCTGGTGACGGAGAACTTAAGCCCGATAACCAAAACGCCGGAGTATAAATACTGCGCCGTACGCGTGGAGCCGATTGCGGATCAGCACGCGGCGGAACAGTACGTGATCGACGAATATAACAAGCTGAAAGCCCGACTGCGCGAAAGCGCAATGGGTTGAAGCCGTTAATTAAACGATGAATAAAGGGAGTGAAATATTCACTCCCTTTTTATTTCCGCTTAATTCATTAAATATATCAATTATTATTCTGGAAAGCGGCTCGCAGAAATAATGTAATTTTCACGAAAAAGAATTACATCTTTGCATTTTGATTCAGAGAGATAAGATGTGCGGCGGGTGCTTAAGACTTTCTGTCTTGAGCATTATTGAGGGACAGAAAGTAGGAAGCCCCGGGAAATTTTCATTTACCCGAGGCTACTCCCTCAACTACCAACAGGTTGAGAGTAGCCTCTTATTCTTTTTTTGACAAGGAGTAAAAGGCATGACGCCATTAAAAACTGCGTTAGGCATCGTCTTTATTATTTGCCTGACGATAGTGATCTTTACCTTTATTACTCGCGGCAGGCTATGCGAGTTTTCAATAAAGAGTGAACATCAGGAGGTGGCGGCAAAATTAGCCTGCGTAGCAGGCTAACCTCTGCGGGCGGAACGACAGTTCCGCCCGGCTTGTAGGATGCTGAGGTCTTAATGCACCCGTTTTTTTCTTTTGCTACCGCGATTATACTGCGCGGCGTGTACCCAGATGATAAGAATCCATGAAACCCATTTTTCTGTTGTTGTTATTTTTAACCTCGTTCGCTCGCGCGGATGAGATAGGCAGCCAGTACCAGAAACAGGCAGAAGCCGGCGATGCCCGTGCCCAGTATTATCTTGCCGATACGTACTTCAGCTCTGGCGACAGCAAGCAGGCGGCCCTGTGGGCTGAAAAAGCGGCAAAAGGTGGTGATGTCGACGCCATGGGGCTGCTCTCACAAATTCTCTTTACGCAGGGCGACTATCCCCAGGCTAAAGCGCTGGCGCAGCAGGCGACCATCGCGGGCAGCAAACGCGGCACCATTATGCTGGCGCGCATTCTGGTGAACACGCAGGCGGGTAAAACCGACTATCCCCAGGCCATTAAGCTGCTGCAAGCGGCCACCGAAGATATCGACAACGACTCCGCGGTTGATGCACAAATGCTGCTGGGCCTGATTTATGCCAACGGTGTAGAAGTGGCCCAGGACGACGCCCTGGCGGCATCGTGGTTTAAGCGCAGTTCGTCTCTGTCACGCACCGGCTACGCGGAATACTGGGCAGGTATGCTGTTCCAGCAGGGTGAGAAAGGGTTTATCACGCCCAATAAACAGAAAGCGCTGTACTGGTTGAACCTGAGCTGTACCGAAGGGTTTGATACGGGGTGTGAAGAGTTTGATGCCTTGAGCGGCGAGTAACATGTCGGGTGGCGGCTTCGCCTTACCCGACCTACAAGACCCGTAGGCCCGGTAAGCGCAGCGCCACCGGGCTTTATTACATTACTGGTCGGCCGTCTTATCAAAACGACCCAGCACCTCGCGTTCATACGCCAGCGCTTTTTTACGATCGAATTTGTGTTCCCACTTGGCGATAACCAGCACCGCCAGGGCATTACCCACCACGTTCAGCGCGGTACGCGCCATGTCGAGGATACGGTCCACGCCGGCGATAAACGCCAGACCTTCCAGCGGAATACCAACGCTACCCAGCGTCGCCAGCAGCACCACGAACGAGACGCCCGGCACGCCTGCGATACCTTTGGACGTCACCATCAGGGTCAGCACCAGCACGATCTCCTGCCACAGCGACAGGTCAATGCCGTACAGCTGTGCAATAAAGATAGCGGCGATACTCTGGTACAGCGTCGAACCATCGAGGTTAAAGGAGTAGCCGGTGGGCACCACGAAGCTGGTAATAGAAGCAGGCGCGCCGTAGGCCTCCATCTTCTCAATAATGCGCGGCAGCACGCTCTCGGAGCTTGCCGTGGAGTAGGCCAGAATCAGCTCGTCCTTGAGGATACGGATCAGGATCCAGATACTCAGCCCGCACAGGCGCGCCACAATACCCAGCACCACCAGCGCAAAGAACAGGATGGCGAAGTGTACCAGGATCACCAGCTTCGCCAGTGGCCACAGGGAGGCAAAACCGAAGTTGGCCACGGTGACGGCGATAAGCGCAAACACCCCTACCGGCGCGTAACGCATCACCATGTGGGTCACTTTAAACATGGTTTCGGAGATAGAGCGGAACACGGTCACCAGCGGTTCGCGGTGCGTCGCAGGCAGCGAAGAGAGTCCCAGACCGAACAGCACCGAGAAGAAGATGATAGGTAACATCTCGCCCTTCGCCATCGAGGCCACAATGTTGGTCGGTACCAGCGACAGGATCGTGCCCATCAGGCCGTGCGCATGGCTCTGCACATCAGCGGTCGTACTTTGGTATTTCGAAATATCCACCGTTGCCAGCTGCGACATATCAATCCCGGAACCCGGCTGGAACACGTTCGCCAGCGTGATACCGAGGATGATGGCAACCGTAGTGATCACTTCGAAATAGATAATGGTTTTCGCACCAATACGTCCTAACTGCTTCGCATCGCCGACGCCCGCAATACCGACCACCAGCGTCGAGATCACGATCGGCACCACGATCATCTTGATCAGATGAATAAAGATATCCCCTGCCGGTGAGAGCAGATTCGCAATCAGCCATTCGCGGCTGTCGCTGTGATAGTGGAGGTAACTGCCCAGCAAGATGCCCAGCACAAGGGCGATTAAGATCTGCCAGGCAAGGCTGACTTTAACGTTTTTCATAGAAACTGACTTCCTCAATGAAGCGCCTTATTCACTCAAACTGCATGAATATGGGGACATACTGAAAGGGTATGAATTGTGTTGCGTTGGTTTATGGGATTTTTTAACGCGGCGTATGAGTATCATTTGCGCGGCCTGTTGCGCAAGCCTTAAAGAACGACGCATTTCACTCGAAAAAGCGGGGATGACGGGAGTTTGTCCTAATTCTAATAAATAACCTTTTGTTATAAAAAAGCTTTTTTAAACATAAATGTGAATAATCGTTAGCGTAAATTATTTCCCTTCAAAGTTTCATTCGCTCATTTTTCAGCCTATTCAAACAATGCGTGATCTGTAGCCCAAATAATAAACAAAGCTTGTAAAGCCCCTACAATTAACGTTTTAGTGACATATTATTAACATCTTACAAGGAGAAAAAAAGCCATGAGCCAAATACACAAACATGACATTCCCGCAAATATCGCGGACCGTTGCCTGATCAACCCGGAGCAGTACCACGAGAAATATCACCAGTCTATCACCGCTCCGGATACCTTCTGGGGTGAGCAGGGCCATATCCTTGACTGGATCAAACCTTATCAGAAGGTGAAGAATACCTCCTTTGCGCCCGGTAACGTCTCCATTAAATGGTATGAAGACGGCACGTTGAACCTGGCGGCGAACTGCCTTGACCGTCACCTTGCGGAGCGCGGGAATGAGACGGCCATCATCTGGGAAGGCGATGATGCCTCGCAGAGCAAACATATTACGTATAAAGAATTACACCGCGACGTGTGCCGCTTCGCCAATGTCCTGCTGGAAAGAGGCATTAAAAAAGGCGATGTGGTCGCTATCTATATGCCGATGGTGCCGGAAGCGGCGGTGGCGATGTTGGCCTGCGCGCGTATTGGCGCGATCCACTCCGTTATCTTTGGCGGTTTCTCACCCGAAGCGGTTGCAGGGCGTATTGTTGATTCCAGTTCAAAACTGGTGATCACCGCCGATGAAGGCGTGCGTGCAGGACGCGGTATCCCACTGAAGAAAAACGTCGACGAAGCGCTGAAAAACCCGAACGTCAACACGGTCAGCAGCGTTATCGTCCTTAAGCGTACCGGCGGCAAAATCGACTGGAACGAGGGGCGCGATCTGTGGTGGAGCGACCTGATTGAGAACGCGAGCGACCAGCACCAGCCGGAAGAGATGAACGCGGAAGATCCGCTGTTCATTCTTTATACCTCCGGTTCGACCGGCAAGCCGAAAGGCGTGCTGCACACCACCGGCGGTTATCTGGTCTATGCGGCAACCACCTTCAAATACGTCTTCGACTACCATCCGGGCGACATCTACTGGTGTACCGCCGACGTGGGCTGGGTGACCGGGCACAGCTACCTGCTGTACGGCCCGCTGGCCTGTGGCGCAACAACGCTGATGTTTGAGGGCGTGCCAAACTGGCCGACCCCGGCGCGGATGTGTCAGGTGGTCGACAAACATCAGGTCAATATTCTCTACACCGCCCCAACGGCGATCCGCGCATTAATGGCGGAAGGCGATAAAGCTATCGAAGGAACCGACCGCTCTTCGTTACGTATCCTCGGTTCCGTCGGCGAGCCGATCAACCCGGAAGCCTGGGAGTGGTACTGGAAAAAAATCGGTAACGAGAAATGCCCGGTGATGGACACCTGGTGGCAGACCGAAACCGGCGGCTTTATGATCACCCCGATGCCGGGCGCCACGCAGCTGAAAGCTGGCTCGGCAACCCGTCCGTTCTTCGGCGTGCAGCCTGCGCTGGTGGATAACGAAGGTAATCCGCTGGAAGGGGCCACCGAAGGCAACCTGGTGATCACAGACTCCTGGCCGGGCCAGGCCCGTACCCTGTTCGGCGACCACGATCGCTTCGAGCAGACCTACTTCTCGACCTTTAAAAACATGTACTTCAGCGGCGACGGCGCGCGTCGTGACGAAGATGGCTATTACTGGATAACCGGACGCGTGGACGACGTGCTGAACGTCTCCGGCCACCGTCTGGGCACGGCTGAGATTGAATCAGCCCTCGTGTCGCATCCGAAGATTGCCGAAGCCGCCGTGGTGGGGATTCCGCACAACATCAAAGGCCAGGCGATTTACGCGTACGTCACCCTGAACCACGGGGAAGAACCGTCGCCAGAGCTGTACACCGAAGTGCGCAACTGGGTCCGTAAAGAGATTGGCCCGCTTGCCACGCCGGACGTGCTGCACTGGACTGATTCGCTGCCGAAAACCCGCTCCGGCAAAATCATGCGTCGTATCTTGCGCAAAATCGCGGCCGGGGACACCAGCAATCTCGGTGATACCTCAACGCTCGCGGATCCTGGCGTGGTGGACAAACTGCTCGAAGAGAAGCAGGCCATCGCAATGCCTTCATGATTTTTTCTCCCTCTCCCCGTGGGAGAGGGCCGGGGTGAGGGCATCAGACCGCACCTTCCTCCCCTCACCCTAACCCTCTCCCCATAGGGGAGAGGGGATAAAACAAACCAACCTTACCTCTGGAGATTTCTGTGATGAATAACGATATTTGTCAGCAGATAGAGAATAGTGCGCACTACAGGGAGCTCGTCGATAAACGGCAACGGTTTGCCTTCTTACTATCCATCATCATGCTGATTATCTACGTCGGCTTTATTATGCTGATCGCCTTTGCCCCGCACTGGCTGGGCACCCCGCTGCACGCGGGTACCAGCGTGACGCGCGGTATTCCCATCGGCATTGGCGTGATTGTCATTTCATTTGTGCTGACCGGCGTTTACGTCTGGCGCGCGAACGGTGAATTCGATCGTCTTAATAAAGCGGTACTGCAAGAGGTAAAAGCGTCATGAAGCGAGTCCTGACAGCGCTAGCCGCCACACTTCCCTTTGCCGCCAGCGCGGCGGATGCCATTACCGGCGAAGTACAGCGCCAGCCAACTAACTGGCAGGCGATTGTGATGTTCCTGATTTTCGTCCTGCTGACGCTGTACATCACCTACTGGGCGTCGAAACGCGTGCGCTCCCGTAATGATTATTACACCGCAGGCGGCAACATTACCGGTTTCCAGAACGGGCTGGCGATTGCGGGTGACTTTATGTCCGCAGCCTCGTTCCTTGGGATTTCTGCGCTGGTGTACACCTCCGGCTATGACGGTTTGATCTACTCCCTCGGCTTCCTCGTCGGCTGGCCGATCATTCTGTTCCTGATTGCCGAACGCTTGCGCAACCTGGGCCGTTACACCTTCGCTGACGTGGCATCCTATCGCCTGAAGCAGGGGCCGATTCGCACCCTCTCCGCCTGCGGCTCGCTGGTGGTGGTGGCGCTGTATCTGATTGCCCAGATGGTGGGCGCGGGCAAGCTTATCGAACTGCTGTTTGGCCTGAACTACCACGTCGCGGTGGTGCTGGTCGGCGTGCTGATGGTGATGTACGTCCTGTTTGGCGGCATGCTGGCGACGACCTGGGTGCAGATCATCAAAGCCGTCCTGCTGCTGTTCGGCGCCAGCTTTATGGCCTTTATGGTGATGAAACACGTCGGCTTCAGCTTCAATAACCTGTTTACCGAAGCGATGGCGGTCCACCCGAAAGGGGAAGCGATCATGAGCCCGGGCGGGCTGGTGAAAGATCCGATATCCGCGCTCTCTCTCGGTCTCGGCCTGATGTTCGGCACCGCGGGTCTGCCGCATATCCTGATGCGCTTCTTTACCGTGAGCGATGCGCGTGAAGCACGTAAAAGCGTCTTCTATGCCACCGGCTTTATGGGTTACTTCTACATTCTGACCTTTATCATCGGCTTTGGCGCGATCATGCTGGTGGGGGCGAACCCGGCGTTTAAAGACGCGGCGGGCGCGTTGATTGGCGGTAACAACATGGCGGCGGTGCACCTGGCCGACGCGGTTGGCGGTAACCTGTTCCTCGGCTTTATCTCCGCCGTGGCCTTCGCCACCATCCTCGCGGTGGTTGCAGGGCTGACGCTGGCAGGCGCGTCTGCGGTGTCGCATGACCTCTACGCCAACGTGATCCGTAAAGGGGCAAGCGAACGTGATGAGCTCAAAGTCTCTAAAATCACCGTACTGGTGCTGGGCGTGGTCGCCATTCTGCTGGGCATCCTGTTCGAGAAGCAGAACATCGCGTTTATGGTGGGGCTGGCCTTCTCGATTGCCGCAAGCTGTAACTTCCCGATCATCCTGCTCTCCATGTACTGGTCGAAACTGACCACCCGTGGGGCGATGATTGGCGGCTGGCTGGGGCTGCTGACGGCGGTGATCCTGATGATTCTGGGTCCGACCATCTGGGTGCAGATCCTCGGTCACGCCAGCGCCATCTTCCCGTACGAATACCCGGCGCTGTTCTCTATCGCCGTGGCGTTCATCGGTATCTGGTTCTTCTCGGCGACCGACAACTCGCCGGAGGGTAACCTGGAGCGCGAGAAATTCCGCGCCCAGTTTATTCGTTCACAAACCGGTCTCGGCGTTGAGCAGGGCCGCGCGCACTAAGCCTTTCTCCCCGGTCATTCTGGCCGGGGAGCTTAAAACATCACCCACGCCACCAGCGGTGCAATCAGCACCATCACCACGCCTGAGAGCATCATCACCAGGCTCGCGACAACGCCCTCTTGCTGACCCAGCTCATACGAACGTGCCGTGCCCGCGCCGTGCGATGCCGCGCCGAACCCTGCCCCTTTCGCCATCCCTTCCCGAATAGAAAGCCGCAGAAAGAGCATATCGCCGACCGCCATCCCAAAGACGCCCGTCACCACCACAAACAGCGCCACCAGATCCGGCTGCCCACCGAGCGGTTTGGCCGCCGCCAGCGCAAACGGCGTGGTCACCGAGCGCACGGCGAGGCTGCGCTGAATTTCATCGGACAAGGTAAACAGCCGCGCCAGCCAGACAGAGCTACAGACCGCCACCACCGTCGCGGTGACAACGCCCGCGCTGAGCGACATCCAGTGGCGTTTGATAATATTCAGGTTGTCATAAACGGGGACGGCAAAGGCGATGGTCGCCGGGCCGAGCAGCCACAGCAGCCAGTGGGATTCACCAATGTAGTTCTGCCAGGAGATATGGCCGAAGACCAGCATCAGCACCAGCAGGATCGGCGTGAAGACCAGCGGCATCAGCGGCAGGGCATGAAAGCGGCGATAAAGCCGCTTGTTGGCGAAGTAGATGACCAGCGTTGCAACCAGGCACAGGACGCTTATCTGAAAGTTAGTCATGCTTCTGCCTGCTGATTTCAAAGCGATAGACTTTATCCACCACCCAGGCGGTCGCCCCCAGCACCATCAGCGTACTCAGCGCAATGACCGCGAAGATGCGCCATCCGTCGACCATCAGCAGCTGCGCGTAGTTCACTACCGCTACTACGGCAGGGACAAAGAACAGCAGCATCTCCGCCAGCAGCCAGCGCGCCCCGGCGCGTACCCAGTTAAGGGGGATCACGCGGCAGAGGATGAGCGTCAGCATCAGCAGCATCCCCACCAGGTTGGCAGGCAGCGGCAGATGGAGCCAGCCGACAAGATATTCAGCGAAAACAAACAGTCCCGCGTAGAGCAGTACCTGAACCGGTACCTGGAGTCGTTGAACAACGGCAGGCGTAACACGGCTTAACGCCACGGCCATGGGGGTTTTCCTCAAAAATGAGACGAGGCGCCAGTATAGAGAGCGCACGGTGTGGACTGAAATGAATTAAAATCATCAAAGGTATAGTTTCGAGGAATAATCATGGACATAAGAACGCTGCGCTATTTTGTCGAAGTGGTTCGCCAGCAAAGTTTTACCCGCGCAGCGGAGAAGTTGTTTGTTACCCAGCCCACCATCAGCAAGATGCTGAAAAACCTCGAAGATGAACTGAACTGTACCCTGCTGCTCCGCGACGGGCGCAAGCTGTTGCTGACCGATACCGGACGCGTGGTGTTTGAACGCGGGCTGGCGATTCTGGCGGAGTTTCGCCAGCTGGAAGCGGAGCTGGACGATATCAACCATCTGACCAAAGGAGTGCTTCGCCTCGGCATTCCACCGATGGTGGGAATGATGATGGCCGGGCCGATTAGTCTGTTTCGCCAGCGCTATCCCGGCGTTGAGCTGAAGATTTCGGAGTTTGGCGGGTTAACCGTCCAGCAGGCCGTTACCAACGGCGAGCTCGACGTCGCCATGACCGCCCTCCCCGTTGAGGAAGAGAGCGGTCTGGCGACGCTCCCGCTCTTTAGCCACCCGCTGTGCGTGCTGGTTCCCCGCTCCGGCGACTGGCTGAAAAGAGACGCGGTCAAGCCTGAACTGCTCGGCGAGCACCCTCTGCTGATCTACAACGAAGACTTCGCCCTCAGCCGCCAGCTGATGACGCTATTTAATCAACATAACGTGAAGCCGCGCATTGCGGTGCGCAGCGGCCAGTGGGATTTCCTGGCAGCGATGGTGCAGGCAGGCGTGGGGATTGCCATTCTGCCGCAGCCGATATGCGAGCGTCTGGATAAAAACACGCTGCGCTGGATCCCGCTGGAGAGCGACCTGCACTGGCAGTTGGGGATGATCTGGCGTGAAGGGGTCTATTTGTCGCACAGCGCGCAGGCGTGGTTGCAGTGTTGTGAGGGGTTTTGGATTTCCCCTCACCCTAACCCTCTCCCATAGGGAGAGGGAACCGATCGAGCACGTAGGCCCGGTAAGCGCAGCGCCACCGGGCAAAAGCGCGTTACTGATTCTCTATCAACAGCGCTTCCAGCAGATCCAGATCGTGCAGCAGCTTTTGCAGCGTCTCGTTGCTGATCTGCCGCGTGGCGCGCAGATGGTACAGCTCGGCACGCTCTGAGCGCAGCGCTGCCAGACGGAACCGGCGTTCCAGGTTCTCCTCCTGCAGCGAGCTTTCCACATCGTTACGCCCGTCTGCGCGGCGACGCAGGTTACCAATCACGCGGGAGCTGACCTCTGTCAGCAGCTGATTATCGATGTTCTCTTCCGCATCCGCGGCCAGGCGCTCTTCCATTTTCTGAATTGCGACAATCGCCACTTCGGCGGTGGCCGCACGCGCTATGCGCTCTTCTTTGTGCTGCTGGGTCGAATCACCCGCGTCGATATGCTGCAGCAAAATCGGCAGCATAATCACGCCGACAAACAGGGAGAACAGAATCACGCCCGCCGCCAGGAACACCAGCTCGTAGCGCGCCGGGAAGACATCGCCCGTGGGCAGCAGCAGCGGAATGGAGAGCACACCGGCAAGGGTGATTGCCCCGCGGACGCCGGCAAAGGAGGCAATCAGCAGCTCACGCGTTGTCCACGAGCCGAACTCCATCGGCTTTTTCTTCAGGAAGCGTACGCTGAAGTTTTTCATCGTCCACAGCCAGCCGAAACGCACCAGCATCAGCGCCAGGTAGATCAGCACGACGTCGGTAAACAGCATCCAGACCTCAACGTTCGGGTCGGCTTCGGCCGCCACCAGCGAGGATTCCATAATGCCCGGCAGCTGCAGGCCCAGCAGCAGGAACACCATGCCGTTAAAGACAAATTCCAGCATTGCCCAGGTGCTGTTGGCTCGCAGGCGCATGGCCAGCGGCGCGCGGCGCATTACGCCGGAGCGGGTGATGGTCATCCCTGCCGCAACCGCCGCCAGGATGCCCGACACGCCAATATGTTCGGCAATAAGATAGGAGGCAAACGGCAGAAGGAACAGCAGTACGATCTGCGTAGCGGGCTCATCACCGCCCCAGCGGCTGAGGAAGCGCAAAGAGCGACCGTACAGCCAGCTCACCACGAAGCCCGCCAGGATACCGCCAATGGCCACCTTAAAGAACTCCAGGGTCGCGCCGCCGACGGTAAAGACCATCGTGCCCATGGCAACGGCCACGGCAAATTTCAGGGCGACCAGGCCGGAGGCGTCATTCATCAGCGCCTCACCCTGTAAAATCCCCATAATTTTCTTCGGAATACGGCCTTCACCCACAATGCCGGAAAGCGCCACGGCATCGGTCGGCGACAGCACGGCGGCAAGCGCGAAGGCCGGAATTAACGGGATGCCCGGTACGGCCCAGTAGATGAGAAAACCAATCCCGACCACGGTGACCACCACCAGCGCCAGCGCCAGGCCGAAGATCTCTCGTCCGTGTTCAAGGAACTCGCGCGTCGGCGTTTTCCAGCCATCGGCAAACAGCAGCGGCGGGATAAACAGCACGAGGAACAGTTCCGGGTCGAACTCAACGTGCAGGCCAAACGTCGGCCACGCCAGCAGCGCGCCGATGGCAATTTGCATTAATGGCAGGGGGACCTGAAAGGGCAGTACGCGTGTAACCACCCCGGATAGCGAGACCACAAGGGTCATGATGAGTATTGTGAAGAAGATTTCCATGCGTTCCCTGTTTGCTGTGTTGCTTATGTACTACGGAAGGCGTCGTGCCTTTCATTCTATCTTCCTCAGAGTAACGTAAAAGGCAACAGGATGAGTCCGGAAAATAAAAACGGGCGGCCTGAGCCACCCGTTTTCGCATCAAAGGACAATTTAGATTGCCCAGCCGCCCGCGTAGAACGCCACCAGCGCAACGGCGATGACCACGGTGCCGACGTTCAGCTTGCGCCACTCGCCGGAGACCAGACGACCAATCACCAGCGACGCGAAGCCGATCATAATGCCGGTAACGATGTTACAGGTCAGCACGATAAAGACCGCGGTAATCAGGCCAGACATGGCGTCCACGAAATCCGCAAAGTCGATTTTCGCCACGTTGCTCAGCATCAGCAGGCCAACGTACATCAGCGCCGGTGCGGTCGCATACGCCGGAACCAGGTAGGAGAGCGGAGAGAGGAACAGAATAAGCATGAACAGCACGCCGACGGTGATCGCCGTCAGGCCGGTTTTACCGCCTGCCGCCGTTCCCGCTGCGGACTCGATGTACACTGCCGCAGGGGCCGCGCCCACCAGGCCAGAGAAGACGCTGCTCAGGGAGTCGGTGGTCAGCGCTTTGCCGCCATCAATAATCTGGCCGTCTTTATCCAGCAGGTTTGCCTGACCCGCGACCGCACGAATGGTGCCCGTCGCGTCAAATACGGCGGTCATCACCAGCGCCAGCACGCTTGGCAGGATCACCGGGTTCAGCGCGCCAACGATATCCAGGCTGCCAATCAGGGAGTTGCCTTTGTCATCGCTCAGCGACGGCATAGCGAAAATACCGGAGAAGTGGACGTTCGGATCGAAAATCAGGCCGACAATGGAAACGCCGATAATGGTCAGCAGAATGCCGCCCGGGACTTTCAGTTTTTCCAGACCGATAATCACCGCCAGGCCGATCAGCGACATGATCACCGGGAAGCTGGCGAAATGACCCAGCGCCACCGGCAGACCTTCCAGCGGGTTCTTGATGACCAGGCCGACGCCGTTAGCGGCGATCAGCAGCAGGAACAGGCCGATGCCGATACCGGTACCGTGCGCCACGCCCTGCGGCAGGTTGCGCAAAATCCAGCTACGGATGCCGGTCGCTGAAATAACGGTAAACAGCACACCCATCAGGAACACGGCGCCCAGCGCAACCGGTACGCTGATGTGCTGGCCCAGCACCAGGCTGAACGCGGTAAAGGCGGTCAGGGAGATAGCGCAACCAATCGCCAGCGGCAGGTTCGCCCACAGGCCCATCACGATAGAGCCCACGCCGGCCACCAGGCAGGTCGCTACAAAGACGGCCGCTGGCGGGAAGCCCGCTTTGCCCAGCATGCCCGGCACAACGATGACGGAGTAAACCATCGCCAGAAACGTTGTCAGACCGGCAACGATTTCCTGGCGCACGGTGCTGCCGCGAGCCGAAATTTTAAACATGGCGTCAAGTGAACCGCCGGTACGCGCAGATGGCGTAGACATAGAAAACATCCCCTGAGTTTTTTTTAGGAAGTTCGTAAGCGAGGTGGAGACGCCACTGCCAGCTAAACGTCAAATCCTTGTGTTGCGTTTGCGACGAAAGGGCGTCACAAAAAAAGCAAACGTTTAGCTCCGCACTTACAAACGGGTGGTCAAATTAAGGCAAACGATTATCTAGCCTAATACCCGCCCTTTTCAACTGAACTTTATCGTTTTTCGCTAAAATTCGCTTATGACGCTGAAGAAATAAACAGAGGATGCGCAAACGTTATCGTCTATGCGCAATTTGTTTACATTTCAATCCTCACCCGGGATAGATAACGGGCCGCCCTGTTGCAGCGTTTTTTGCCAGCCAGGGCTGTTCTCAACCTTTGTCTTCCATGCCTGAATATGCGGCAGATTAGCGATACCGCCGCGTGCCAGCAGGGCAAAAATCGGGAAGCTCATCTGAATGTCGGCCATGCTGAGCGAATCCCCGGCAAACCAGCTGTTTTCAGCAAGATGTGACTCAATAAAGCGCGCATGGGTTTCCAGCTGACGGTTGAGATACGCTTTCTGCACCCCCTGTCCCAGCGCTTTGCCCAGGGTTCTGATACCAAACGGCACGGGCGGCTTGCCGAGGCTATTGAAAACCAGCTTCATCAACAGCAGCGGCATTAGCGATCCTTCAGCATAATGCAGCCAGAAGCGGTACTGCACCTTATGTGCCGGATCTAACGGCTTAAGCCGTGACTCGGCATCGTACGTTTCCTGCAGGTACTCCAGAATAGCGCCTGACTCCGCAAGGATCAGCCCGTTATCTTCGATGACCGGTGATTTGCCCAGCGGATGCACTTTTTTGAGTGACTCAGGCGCCAGCATGTTCTTTTCGCGCTGGTAGTGAACGATCTCATAAGGCAGGGCGAGTTCTTCCAGCGCCCAAATTACGCGGTGCGAACGAGACTGGTTGAGGTGGTGTACCGTGAGCATGGTTTTCTCCTGTTATTCATACTTTTTAACTATAGAAAATCGAACAACACCGCGAAAAAATTTCGTCTAAAAAAGGGCGAGCGCGGCTGGCGAAAAAACGGGTCTTGCTTAGAATTAAAGTGTCAGCACAATCCGGAACCTCCCCAACCCGCTCGACATGAGGGGTGCTGACGTCGGGGGAAACCCTCCCGTGAACCAGCGGGATAGAGTGAAAGACAAAGACCGGGAAAAACTAAAGCGCCCTTATGTGGCGCTTTAGTTCTTTATTATGCTTTTTGCCGGGTGACGCTTCGCTTACCCGGCCTACGTTCTGGGTTTTGTAGGCCGGGTAAGGCGCAGCCGCCACTCGGCAAACAGGCCGCAAAGACTCAATCCTCTTCCAGCAACCGCGCCCCTGTCCCCTGCTCGCCCAGCCGGTCTCCCGGGTTACGCAGCGGACAATCGCTACGGGACAAACAGCCGCAGCCAATACAGCCATCCAGCTCGTCGCGCAGGGCAACCAGCGTATGGATACGCCTGTCCAGCTCTTCACGCCACTGGGATGACAGCTCCTTCCACTCTTTCGGGCTCAGCGTATGCCCTTCCGGCAGCACGCCAAAGGCTTCGCCAATGGTGGCCAGGGGAATTCCGATTCGCTGCGCAATTTTGATAATCGCTACGTAGCGGAGCACGTCGCGGGTGTAGCGACGTTGGTTTCCCCCGTTACGGATGCTCTTGATTAACCCTTTGCTTTCATAGAAGTGGAGAGCCGACACGGCAACGCCGCTTCGCTTTGCCACTTCACCGGGAGTTAATAGCGCTTTAATTCGCGGCAATCTCTTTTCCATAAAACCCCTTTACCTCAAGTTAACTTGAGGAATTATACTCCCCCGCAGAGAAAACGACGAATTAACCGAGATAGTTGTATCTACAGAGGGGCAACCTTATGTCGCATCAGCAGATTATTCAGTCACTTATTGAATGGATTGATGAACATATCGACCAACCGTTAAACATTGATGTGGTCGCGAAAAAGTCGGGCTATTCGAAATGGTATTTACAGAGAATGTTCCGCACGGTTATGCATCAGACGCTGGGGGAGTACATTCGTCAGCGCAGGCTGTTGCTGGCGGCGCAGGCGTTACGCTCAACGCAGCGGCCGATTTTTGATATCGCGATGGATCTTGGCTATGTATCGCAACAGACCTTTTCCCGCGTGTTTCGCCGCGAGTTTGACCGCACGCCGAGCGATTATCGCCACCAGCTGAATTAAGCGTTCTCAGTGCAAAGGTTGCTGCTGCCAGGTCATAAATTCCTGGGGCGGCATCGCTTTCGCGAAGTGCCATCCCTGACAATACTGGACGCCGCGCTTCAACAGCCAGCTTACCTGCTCTGCCGTCTCGACCCCTTCCGCAATGGTTTTAAGCCGCAGGCTTTGGGCCATCTCGATAATATGCTCGGCGATCAGGTGGCTGGTACTGTTGGTCGTTAAGGTATCGATAAACGATTTATCGATTTTCAGAATATCCACGTTCAGCGAATAGAGGTTGTGCAGGTTCGAGTAGCCGGTACCGAAGTCATCGATCGCGACTTCATAACCCGCCTGGCGGAAAGCCTGAATCACCGGCGTGGTTTTTGGCACATCGATAAAACCGCGTTCCGTCACTTCAATTTTGATTTGCTGCGCGCGTACGGCGTAGTGGCGGGCCTTGTCAGAAATCATGGCGATCAGCCGCGAGGAGTGGAAATCCGTGGCCGACAGGTTGACCGAAATATAGAGATGCGGATGCTCGGCCAGGAAATGGCCCAGATCGCTGAACACCTCCTCAACGACATAGTCCGTAATCCGCTCGCTCATGCCCTCTTTTTCCGCCAGCGGAATAAACTCGGCCGGGCTCATCACCTGCCCGTTAAAACCGGGCCAGCGTAACAATGCCTCCGCACCCACACACTGATTATTTTTGATATCAATAATTGGCTGATAGTGAACGCAAAGCTGCCGTTTGTTCAGCGCCCGGTGCAGCAGGCGCCCCGGCGAATTAAGCTCGCGATGGGTACGCGACCAGACCAGCAAAATAATAATGCTGCAGATCATACCCAGCGGCAGCGTTAACGTCGCCTGATGATAAAGCGTTTCATAAAAGCGTTTATTTGATGTCGACACAATAGCCGCGATAGGTCTTTTGGGCGATTTTACGACCGTATAAAAGCGGTTATCTTTTTGAAATACCGATTCCTTATCCCGAATCATCGAATTTAATAAAGAAATATTGGCTTTCGGGCTGACGGAAAAGAACGCATTGGTTACCGTGTCGTACACTCCCCACGAGAGAGAATGATCCGCGGACATGACTTCGCTGTATGAAAGCGGATTGACGACCACCACATAATTTCCACGCTGCATATATGTCATTTTATAGCCAGTATAAAATGGGGTATCGCGATAATAATAGATAGCGACGTCAGGTTTGCGCGTGTAATTAGCGACGGGAATGGCGTAAGGTTGATCCGGTGTAAAAACGGTCGAACAAAGAAAATTCTGACCTTCCGCATAAATTAAATCGGCAACAAACAGCCGGCCACGAACAACGTTCAACATATATTGACGGTGTCCCGGCGTACAACGCTCACCCTGATATTTTTCAGCCTCGTCGCGGGCCAGATCAACCTGCTGAATAACCAGCTCGGTCTTGTCTAAAGCCAGTTCAGCAAATGTGCGTAGCTGGGCGCTTGTTTCAGATACGGCTCTAAGCTGGGCAAACCATAGCGCAAGCATCACCGGCAGCATAACTACCATGATGATCCCTACCACCCTGAGCATCTTGCGCCGCGCGCTACGATTCATTTCCCGCCCTATATCCCTGCATGTTGTACGCCTGTAGTAATGAAGGCCGGATGCTTTGTTAAACAGGTGATTACGTTGCATGAATCATGCGAAGTTAGCAACTGACTTTTAGTATTAAAAATCTTAAATTTCGTTATGACGATAATATTTTCCCGTAAGTGAAACTGTAAGTATTCGTTCCGTTTCAATTAAGGAAAATAATTATCCAGCCCGCCAGGGCTGGTGGGAAGATAACACAACAGACGATCGTTGATTAAGCCAAACTTGTGACAGCGCGAAAAAAGCACAGCGTTACTATGACATATCACGCTATTTGTTCGGGCGTATTTTGTTCGTTGATTTATAAATAATCAGCCGCCACTACCGTTTTTCCTCGCCCCGTATGCTTGGCTTCATATAATGCTTTATCGGCGCGCCTCAGTAAGGCTGAAGAATCCCGCTGTTTCCCGCTGACTTCCACGACCCCGGCACTAAACGACAGCGACAGTTTTCTCTCACCCACTATCAGCGGGTTGGTTTCCAGAACGGTGCGCAGCCTGGCGGACAGGCGCGCAGCGCCACTGCCGTCGGTTTGCGCCAGCAGGAGCAAAAACTCTTCGCCTCCCACGCGCCCTAATGCTGAGTCTGAGGGGGCGAGCTCGCGGACAGAATTACAGAAGTGAATAAGCGCCGCATCCCCCACCGGGTGTCCCCATTCATCGTTGATCTGCTTGAAAAAATCCAGATCAAACATCAGGACACAAAAATGGCTGTTAACCTCCTGCCCGGCACTGGCCGCCAGCGCATGCTCCAGCTGCTGCAAAATCGCCGAACGGTTGAAGCAGCCGGTAAGATCGTCAGTGGTGGCTTTTACCTCCAGCTGCTGCTCGGCTTTTTTCCGCTCGGTAATATCCAGCCCAATATTAAGGATGGAGTTGTCCGGCAACAGAATATTTGACCACAGTACCGTCAACGGGGTGCCGTCTTTACGTAGCGGATGCCACTCATACATATCCTTAAGGGGTGAGACGTTGACCGACTCTCTTACCCGCCGCCGCTCTTCGGGGTCGGGATAAAACAGCGAAAGCGGATCGGCATGTTCAGCGATCTCCGCCATCGTCCAGCCGAACACTTTTTCACATTCGGCATTCCACAGCACGCAGCGGTTAAATTTGTCGAAAGAGTTCATTAAAACCGGGGCGCGTTCAAAGAGGGTTTTATATTGCGTTACGACGCGCTGCATTTCCTGCGCGGTTTTTTCACGGGCAATGATTTCCGCAAAATAGTCTTTTAATTTTTCGACCAGCACTACGACGATATTTTTCAGAATCGGCAGAGAATAGAGTCTTTCATTAAATGCTAAAAAGAAATAGCCGCTGCAGCGCCAGTTATGGGTTGAAAGCTTGCACAGCACACCGCTTTGCAGTTGCGCATAGCCGGGATGCTGAGGAGGAAATAGCGCGCGACCAATATTCTCTTTCCAGTAGACCACTCGCCACGAACGATGGTGCCGCTGGAGAAGAGAATCCGCAAGGAAATCGGCCACCTCGAAGGAATGGCAGGTCATCTCCCCGGCGCAGACCACGCGCTGCAGCCCGTCATCCCCGTTAACGCTTACCCAGGCAAGACTAGCTCCCAGCGTGCGGCTGATGGTTTCCAGCATATCGGCCAGAGAACATTGAGCATGGTGCTGGGGCATCAGTTTTGCCAGCGCATGTAGCGCCTGCATGCTGTCATTAACAATCTCACGTCGGTTTTCTTTCATTTTTTTTCGCTGATTATCAGGCGATAAACCGGACGCAACTTTCTTCAGATTCGAAAAATCGACAAACCAACGCGGCAGGCTGAGTCTCAGCGCGGCGAATTAAAAACAACGTTGTGTGTAATTAAAGAGGTACAAATAAATAAAAAAACAATAAAATTCAAAAACCTGAAAGGTTAGCTGCGAGTAAAATTAATTGTCCACTCAAGCATAAGCCATAGGAATATTGCTGTAAACGTTGTACATGACGCCCGCTTTTGCATCAGTTTTGCTATCTCAATGAATTCATTATAAAGAGTGCGGGAAAAGGGATCTTGGCCTGCAAAGATATATTTTCTCTCAGGCGCGCACTGATTATAGGTAGCGATAAAAACCCCATTTTTCAACAGTCCGGCACTGGCGAATAAAACAGCAATCGTGATATAGTTCACAAATCTTATGTAACGAAAAAGCTCTGTTTCATTCAGTTCGTCTGTTTTGTAGAGGATGGGTTTTATGGCAACCATTACTACCAGCATGGTTCTTCTGCGCTGGCCTTTGTTGAGTGCGGTGCTGATGTTTTTAGCCAGCACGCTGAACATCCAGTTTCGTAAATCTGACTACGCGGGCCTTGCTGTTATCAGCACGCTGTTGGGGCTGGGTGCGGCCTGCTGGTTTGCCACGGGTCTGCTTGGCATTACCCTGCTGGATATGACCGCCGTCTGGGAAAATATCAAAGTAGTGATGGTTGAGGCGATGAGCCATACGCCACCGGACTGGCCGATGGTCATTACCTGATCCCTTCTGGCATAAAAAAACCCAGACCATAGTCTGGGTTTTTTGTTTTTACGCGCTGGATATCAGAACGGAATGTCGTCGTCGAAATCCATTGGCGGTTCGTTAGATGGGGCCGGAGCCGACTGCTGCTGCGGACGAGACTGCGCGCCGCCGCTGAACTGGTTGCCGCCCTGTGGCTGCTGAGGCTGACCCCAACCGCCCTGCTGCTGGCCGCCACCTGCTGGTGCCGCGCCACCGCCCTGACGGCCACCCAGCATCTGCATGGTGCCGCCGACGTTAACCACGACTTCAGTGGTGTACTTCTCAGCGCCGGACTGATCGGTCCATTTGCGGGTACGCAGCTGGCCTTCGATATAGACCTGAGAACCTTTACGCAGATATTCACCGGCCACTTCCGCCAGTTTGCCAAACAGCACAACGCGGTGCCATTCGGTCTGCTCTTTCATCTCACCGGTCGCTTTATCACGCCAGGATTCGGAAGTAGCCAGCGTAATGTTGGCAACTGCGCCACCACTCGGCATGTAGCGTACTTCCGGGTCCTGGCCCAGATTACCGACGAGAATCACCTTGTTTACGCCTCTGCTGGCCATGTTCGTGTCTCCTGAATACGTTTCTTAATAGTGTAAACGCGCGAGTGTACCATTTCCACGCGTCAATTTGCATAGTTGCGTAGCAGGTTCAGAAATCTCCCGCGAACTCGACATTGTTACACAGCCAATCGGAAAATGCATTCCAATACTGTATATTCAAACAGGTCAAATTGTGTCATAATTAGCCGTTTCTGACAGCCGTTTGTCCTTCAAACAAACCAGGCAATCCGTGTTCCAACCGGGAAAGGTGAATGGATAAGATCGAAGTTCGGGGCGCCCGCACCCACAATCTCAAGAATATCAACCTCATAATCCCTCGCGACAAACTCATTGTCGTGACCGGGCTTTCGGGGTCAGGCAAATCCTCACTGGCTTTCGACACTTTGTATGCCGAAGGACAGCGTCGTTACGTTGAATCACTCTCTGCGTACGCGCGTCAGTTCCTGTCGCTGATGGAAAAACCGGATGTCGACCACATTGAAGGGTTGTCCCCTGCGATCTCTATTGAGCAGAAGTCCACCTCGCACAACCCGCGTTCAACGGTCGGTACCATCACCGAAATTCATGACTACCTGCGTCTGCTGTATGCCCGCGTGGGCGAGCCGCGCTGCCCGGACCACGACGTCCCGCTGGCAGCACAGACCGTGAGCCAGATGGTGGATAACGTGCTGTCGCAGCCGGAAGGCAAACGCCTGATGCTGCTGGCACCGATCATTAAAGAGCGTAAGGGCGAGCACACCAAAACGCTGGAAAACCTGGCAAGCCAGGGCTATATCCGCGCCCGTATCGACGGCGAGGTGTGTGACCTGTCCGATCCGCCAAAGCTGGAGCTGCAGAAGAAGCACACTATTGAAGTGGTGATTGACCGCTTTAAGGTGCGTGACGATCTCGCCACGCGTCTGGCGGAATCCTTCGAGACGGCGCTGGAACTCTCCGGCGGCACGGCCGTGGTCTCCGACATGGACGACCCGAAAGCGGAAGAGCTGCTCTTCTCCGCCAACTTTGCCTGCCCGATTTGCGGCTACAGCATGCGCGAGCTGGAACCGCGCCTGTTCTCGTTCAACAACCCGGCGGGCGCCTGCCCGACGTGTGACGGCCTGGGCGTTCAACAATATTTCGACCCGGACCGCGTGATCCAGAACCCGGAGCTGTCGCTGGCGGGCGGTGCCATTCGCGGCTGGGATAAGCGTAACTTCTACTACTTCCAGATGCTGAAATCTCTGGCGGAGCACTATAAGTTCGACGTGGAAGCCCCGTGGGCCAGCCTGAGCCCGAACGTGCACAAAGTGATTCTGTTCGGTTCCGGCAAAGAGAACATCGAGTTCAAGTACATGAACGATCGCGGCGATACCTCCGTGCGTCGTCACCCGTTCGAAGGGGTGCTGCACAATATGGAGCGCCGCTACAAAGAGACCGAATCCAGCGCGGTGCGCGAAGAGCTGGCGAAATTCATCAGCAACCGCTCCTGCGCCACCTGCGAGGGCACGCGTCTGCGTCGCGAAGCGCGCCACGTGTTTGTGGAAAACACGGCGCTGCCGACCATCTCAGACATGAGCATCGGCCACGCGATGGACTTCTTCAATAACCTGAAGCTGTCCGGTCAGCGCGCCAAAATTGCCGAAAAAGTGCTGAAAGAGATTGGCGACCGCCTGAAGTTCCTGGTTAACGTCGGCCTGAACTACCTGACGCTTTCCCGTTCGGCAGAGACCCTCTCCGGCGGTGAAGCCCAGCGTATCCGTCTGGCAAGCCAGATTGGCGCGGGCCTGGTGGGCGTCATGTACGTGCTGGATGAGCCGTCCATCGGCCTGCACCAGCGCGACAACGAGCGTCTGCTCGGCACCCTGGTTCACCTGCGTAACCTCGGTAACACGGTGATTGTGGTCGAGCACGATGAAGATGCGATCCGCGCGGCTGATCACGTCATCGACATCGGCCCAGGCGCTGGCGTGCACGGCGGCCAGGTCGTTGCTGAAGGTACGCTGAAAGACATTATGGCGGTGCCTGAATCCCTCACCGGCCAGTACATGAGCGGCAAGCGCAAAATTGAGGTACCGAAGCAGCGCGTAGCGGCAGATCCGGAAAAAGTGCTTAAGCTGACCGGGGCGCGAGGCAACAACCTGAAAGACGTCACCCTGACGCTGCCGGTTGGCCTGTTTACCTGTATTACCGGCGTGTCCGGTTCAGGTAAATCGACGCTGATCAACGATACCCTGTTCCCGATTGCGCAGACGGCGCTCAACGGCGCAACGCTCGCCGAACCGGCACCGTACCGCGACATTCAGGGGCTGGAGCATTTCGATAAGGTTATCGACATTGACCAGAGCCCGATTGGCCGTACTCCGCGCTCTAACCCGGCGACCTATACCGGCGTCTTTACGCCCGTACGTGAACTCTTTGCTGGCGTACCGGAATCACGTTCACGCGGGTACACGCCTGGACGTTTCAGCTTCAACGTGCGTGGCGGACGCTGTGAGGCCTGCCAGGGTGATGGCGTGATCAAGGTGGAGATGCACTTCCTGCCGGATATCTACGTGCCGTGCGACCAGTGCAAAGGCAAGCGCTATAACCGTGAAACGCTGGAGATTAAGTACAAAGGCAAGACCATTCACGAAGTGCTGGACATGACCATCGAAGAGGCGCGCGAGTTCTTTGACGCCGTCCCTGCGCTGGCGCGCAAGCTGCAGACGCTGATGGACGTCGGTCTGACCTACATTCGCCTGGGCCAGTCCGCCACAACGCTGTCAGGCGGTGAAGCGCAGCGCGTGAAGCTGGCGCGTGAGCTCTCCAAACGCGGCACCGGCCAGACGCTGTATATTCTGGATGAGCCGACCACCGGTCTGCACTTTGCCGATATTCAGCAGCTGCTTGAGGTGCTGCATCAGCTCCGCGATCAGGGCAATACCATCGTGGTCATCGAACACAACCTGGACGTGATTAAAACCGCGGACTGGATTGTCGATCTCGGCCCGGAAGGCGGTAGCGGCGGCGGTGAAATCCTCGTCTCCGGTACGCCAGAGACCGTTGCAGAGTGCGAAGCCTCGCACACTGCACGCTTCCTCAAACCGTTGCTGTAACGTCACACGGAGAGTTGCTGTCGGGTCACTTCCGGCAGCAACTCAACCGCCTGCTTATAAGATGCATCGACCAGATAGTAAATTTGCGAGCCTGGCAGCGACCCGTCAAGATAGACGGTGCTCCAGTGGGCTTTATTGAGATGCTGGCTTGGCCGGACGTCATGGTGCTGCTGGCGTAACAAATCGGCCAGTTCCGGGCTGGTTTTCAGCGACGCCGCCGGACGCCCCTCAACCTCTTTCACCATCGCAAACAGCACGTCCCCCACTTTAATCTGCGTGGCCTTCCAGTCGCTATGAACGCTCTGCTCCGCGCCCGGTTTACTCATGCAGTACTGAAGTAGCTCCGAAATTGTCATCTTTATTCCCCTTGTAGCGTGGCAATAATTTTACGCGAACCACCGTGAATGCGATGCTCTCCCAGCCAGATCCCCTGCCATGTTCCCAGCATTAGCTGCCCATTGCGTACCGGCAGCATCAGCGATACGCCCAGCAGAGAAGATTTGATGTGCGAAGGCATGTCATCGTCGCCCTCATAATCATGCTCGTAAGGTGCATTGTCCGGGACGGCCTTCAGAAAATGGTGCTCCATGTCAGACCGGACGGTGGGATCGCAATTTTCATTAAGCGTGAGAGAGGCAGACGTGTGCTGAAGCAGCAGATGCAGCAAACCCGTTTTAACCCGCGACAGGTCGCGGATCTGCCCGATGACTTCATCCGTCACCAGGTGAAATCCGCGTGGTTTAGCGCTTAAGGTCAGGGTCTGTTGATACCACATGTGCTGCTCCGTAATGAAAGATGAATCTTTCTAAGTGTGCAGCAAGAAGGCGAAAGGTAAAACCCGCCGCGACGAGATTTGCTTAAAAAAGAGTCAAACCCGCCGCCTGCGGTTTAATACTCAGAGTTCACAATGACCTCTTCGCCAAACTTTCCGGCCATCGGCAGCGGGCGATACGTCGAGTTAGAGGCGCGTAACACTCTGATCCCTCTCACACCCACATCATGCGCGGCGGTGATGTCATTATCTGAATCGCCGTAGAACACTTTGATATTTTTCTTTTCCAGCCACTGGGTTTTGGTGTTTTGACCTTCTTTGTCACCCGCAAAAATCACCGGATTCATGCTGGTCGCCGGGATGAGAAAATCATCCTGCAGCGTTTTAGAGACGGTTTCGGTTTTGGTCTCGCTGCGTCCGGTAACGAAGTAAATGCTGTCGCCGCGCTTCACGTGCATGGCGATAAGCGCGCGGGCCACCTCTTTCGGGATGCTGAATTCGTCCCAGCCGTTGTTCATTTTTTCCCAGAATTCCGGGTTCTTCAGATACGCTTCGCTGTCGGGCGAATACATTTTTTTGCCGCGCCAGAAGCCCGGGCTGGAGAAGAGAACGGTATCGTCAATGTCGAAGCCCACGGCCATTGGCGGGCGTCCCATCAGGCTGTTTTCGATTTGGGCCACGGAAACCCAGTGAATGGGAGCCTGCTCGGCAAGGATCGCGGCGGTGGTGCCGGTGTAAAGCGGCGTGGGTGCAGAAGCACGCGCCACGACAGCACTGTTAAGCGAGAACAATAAGCAGGCGGCGCTGAGCGCCAGTGTGATCTTGCGCATATTTTCCCCTGAATATTCAGTTTGTTATCGTTTTATTTTGAGCGATTGGTCAAAAAACTCTCCGACCATAACCCCAGCGGGAGATGAAGGGAAGGAGTTTTTACTTATGAGGCTGAATAAAAAGAATAAGATCACAAAGCGCAGAAGAAACGTGTAGGCCCGGTAAGCGAAGCGCCACCGGGCAATGATTGGCACCGGTGCTAACAAAGAAGCCGGGTGGCGGCTGCGCCTTACCCGGCCTACATATAACACGCAAGTAAGTGAGTGCTTACATTACAGCGGCAAACGCCTGCGCCACGCGATGAACGTTGCTGGCATTCAGGCCCGCCACGCACATACGTCCGCTGGCAATCAGGTAGACGCCGAACTCTTCACGCAGGCGATCGACCTGGGCGGCGCTGAGGCCAGTGTAGCTGAACATCCCGCGCTGCTTAAGCAGGTAGTCGAAATTGTGCCCCGGCACGGCCTCTTTCAGTACGTTAACCAGTTCCTGACGCATCGACAGAATGCGCTTGCGCATGGATTCCACTTCGGCAAGCCAGCTGGCTTTCAGCTGTTCATCACCAAGAACCGTGGCCACCACCTGCGCACCAAAGTTTGGCGGGCTGGAGTAGATGCGGCGCACCGTCGCCTTCAGCTGACCCAGCACGCGGCCGGCGGCTTCGGCGTCCTCACACACCACGGACAGGCCCCCAACGCGTTCACCGTACAGGGAGAAGATTTTAGAGAAAGAGTTACTCACCAGTACAGGGAGACCGGCGCTGGCAACGGCGCGAATCGCGTAGGCATCTTCTTCCATACCCGCGCCAAAGCCCTGATAGGCGATGTCGAGGAATGGGATCAGGTTGCGCGCCTTCAGTACCTCGATCACGGCATCCCACTGGGCATTCGTGAGGTCCGCACCGGTCGGGTTATGGCAGCACGGATGCAGCAGGACAATGCTGCGCTCCGGCAGGGTGTTCAGTTTTTCCAGCAGCGCTTCAACGCGCACGCCGTTGGTTTCGCTGTCGAACCATGGATAGGTCGCCACCTTAAAGCCTGCGCCTTCAAAAATCGCAACGTGGTTTTCCCACGTTGGGTCGCTGACCCACACGCCCGAATCCGGGAAATATTTTTTCAGGAAGTCGGCCCCCACTTTCAGCGCACCCGAGCCACCCAGCGTCTGGATAGTCGCCACGCGTTTTTGCGCCAGCACCGCGTGATCGGCGCCAAACAGCAGAGGTGCAATGGTGCTGCGGTAAGAATTTAACCCTTCCATCGGCAGGTACAGCGATGCGCCGTGTGGAGCGGCGTTCAGACGCGTTTCTGCTTCAGCTACGGCTTTCAACTGAGGAATAATGCCGTCCTCGTTGTAATACAGACCAATGCTGAGGTTCACTTTGTCGCTGCGAGGATCTTCTTTGAAACGCTCCATTAAGGAGAGAATAGGGTCGCCGGCATAGGCGTCAACTTTCTGAAACACGCGATGGTTCTCCGGAATTCGATGAGGCAGGAATTTCAACAATAAACCGGAAGCGGGAGAAGGTCGAGAGCGATATCAGCCCGGCCACGAGATATGTTGGCAAATTTGCTCTATGCGCCCAGACAACGAACCCCGTATGCGCAAAAAGGGGATCTTTCGCTGCGTTAGCTCTGCTTCATACCATGCCTGCTGTCGACGGCGAAACGCCTCGCCTTGCCGTGTGCCATCCTGCACAAAAGGAAATTCATCGCCGCAGAGTACGACCAGAGCGTAGTCTCGTTCGGCTAACGCCATGAGCTCCTGCGGTGCGCTGCCGAACTGGTCGAGCGTATAGAACAGGGTGGTTAAAGGCGAGGTATCACACACCAGGTACGGAGCGGTGCAGGCTAATTCCTCTCTGCGCACCTGCTCCCGGGCGATATGCAGCAGATCGTCCTTCTCCAGCACGCCGTTCTTCGCCTCCCAGTGTTCACGGCCAAACTCTGCAACGTACGGAACGTTCAAGGTCTGTGAGAGGGCCCGGGAAAGCGTGCTTTTGCCCGTCGATTCGCCGCCTAATAAGCAGATACGAAATACAAAGCTGCGATAAACCTCCGGGGACATCATCTGACGGTAGCGGTGAACATCAGAGCGTATGCGTGTTCCCGACGGGGCTTCCGGCCCCTGTGGCCGCTGAAGACGTATGTGTGTAACCGGCAGCCCGAAACGCTGGCTCAACACTGCGGCAAAGCCGTCACCGTAGTCTTCGGCGGTAAATACCGCCCGTGGCTGACAATGCAGAACGTCTTCACACAGCGTGGCAACGTAATGACGATGCAGATCGGCGTCAGCGTCGTTCGGTGGGGGCGGCGCAATAGCGTAAGACGCCATCACCTGCGGAGAAAGCACAAGATGGCGGCATTGTGGGAAGCGCATCTGTAGCCAGTGAAGCCGTTTTTCGGGCTCGTAACCGCGTATTTCCGGCACCGAATAGCTAATGACAAAGACCGTCTCGCACTGCTCAAGAGCCGCATTGATAAGCGCTTCATGACCTGAATGCAAAGGTGCGAATTTGCCCACAACCAGGCCGCTGGCATAACGCTTCACTGCGCGCGGATCTCCTTACGCCATTGATACAGTCCATGCCAGGCATTAAACCAAAACAGCAGATATAACCCGGCGGTCAGATGCAGGTCCCGCATCGCATACAGCGGTACCGCCAGCGTGTTGACGGCAATCCAGACGTACCAGTTTTCCAGTCGTCGTCCCATCAGCATAAACTGAGCAAGAACGCTGAATGTTAAAATGATGGAGTCCAGCCAGGGAGCCCAGGCATTGGTGTAGAGATGCAGTATCAGTCCGTACACCGCCGCCACGCTCATGGCGCAGGCCAGGAGAATAAAAAAATGCCCCGGTCTGGTACGCCGAACGGGCAATACGTCCCCGCGATTGCCTCTAAGCCAGTGCAGCCAACCGGTTATGCTCGTGATAATGAAGAAGAACTGAAGCGTAACGTCAGCGTAAAGCTGCACTGAATAAAAGACCCACGCGTAAAGCCCGCAGCCTATGATGCCAACCCACCACGTGTGGATGTTATTTCTGGCGGCCAGCCAGACGGAGAGCGCGTAGGCCAGACAGGCGGCGATTTCTGAAGGGGACATTATCCTTCCCTGGAATAAAATGTTAGTCGATGTACTTCATCGCCACCCGTGACGTCAGGCGCGTGATAAGTTCGTAAGCACTCACTTTCGTGATTTCAGCAATGCGTTCAACAGGCAAACCCTCGCCCCACAGCACTACATCGTCGCCGGGCTTATCCTGGGCTTCAGGTCCCAGATCGACGCAAATCATGTCCATCGCCACGCGGCCAACAATCTTCACCTCGCGACCGTTGACCAGAACCGGCGTACCCGACGGCGCTGCGCGCGGATAACCGTCGCCATAGCCCATCGCCACGACGCCGAGACGGGTATCGCGCTCGCTGGTCCAGGTACCGCCGTAACCCACCGGCTCACCCGCTTTGTGTTCACGCACGGCAATCAGGTTAGAAACAAGGGACATTACCGGCTTGAAGCCCAGGTCAGGTCCCCAGGGCTTGTTCTCCAGGGGCGACACGCCGTAAAGAATGATGCCCGGGCGAGCCCAGTCAAAGTGCGACTGGGGCCACAGTAAAATACCGCCGGATGCCGCCAGAGACCGCCTCCCCGGCTTGCCTTCGCAGAAGGTAGTAAAGATATCCAGCTGCCGCTCGGTCTCGCCGCACTCGGGCTCGTCGGCGCGGGCAAAGTGGCTGACAATATTCACCGGCTGGCGCACGTTTTTGCACTGGCACAAACGCTGATAAAACGCCTCCGCGTTTTCCGGTCGCACGCCCAGACGGTGCATGCCCGTATCGAGCTTCATCCACACGGTTACCGGCTCGCTCAGCTCCGCGGTTTCGAGCGCGGCGAGCTGCTCTTCGTTATGCACCGCCGTGTGAAGATGCTGGTCAGCAATGGTCGGCAGATCCGTGGCTTCGAAAAAGCCTTCCAGCAGCAAAATAGGTTGAGTAATTCCCCCCGCGCGCAGGCGGAGAGCTTCTTCAAGACGGGCGACGCCAAAGGCGTCGGCATCGGGGAGCGTTCGCGCGGTCTCAAGAAGACCGTGTCCGTAAGCGTTCGCTTTCACGACTGCAACGAGCTTGCTGGCGGGTGCCAGTTCACGCAGACGTTGCAGGTTGTGTCGCAGAGCGCGGCGGTTAATAACAACAGTTGCCGCTTGCATTTGAATTCCTTAGAAATTACTCATCATCATATTGAGGACCGGCATAGTTGTCGAAACGCGACCACTGTCCGTTAAAGGTCAGACGTACCGTCCCGATCGGGCCGTTACGTTGTTTACCAATAATAATCTCGGCGATCCCTTTCAGGTCACTGTTCTCGTGATAAACCTCATCACGGTAGATAAACATGATTAAGTCGGCATCCTGCTCGATGGAGCCGGATTCACGCAGGTCGGAGTTGACCGGACGCTTGTCGGCACGTTGTTCCAGGGAGCGGTTAAGCTGCGACAGCGCTACCACCGGCACGTGCAGCTCTTTGGCTAAGGCCTTGAGCGAGCGTGAAATCTCCGCAATTTCCAGCGTACGGTTGTCGGAAAGCGACGGGACGCGCATCAGCTGAAGGTAGTCGATCATGATAAGGCCGATGCCGCCGTGTTCACGAGCGATACGACGCGCGCGGGAACGGACTTCCGTCGGCGTCAGGCCGGAGGAGTCATCAATATAGATGTTACGTTTTTCCAGCAGAATGCCCATGGTGCCGGAGATGCGCGCCCAGTCTTCATCGTCGAGCTGGCCGGTACGGATGCGTGTCTGATCCACGCGGGACAACGACGCCAGAGAACGCATCATAATCTGCTCGGAGGGCATCTCTAGACTGAAGATGAGCACCGGCTTATCCTGCAACATCGCCGCGTTTTCCACGAGGTTCATCGCAAATGTCGTTTTACCCATCGACGGACGCGCCGCGACGATAATCAAATCCGACGGCTGCAGGCCAGCGGTTTTCTTGTTGAGATCGTCATAGCCGGTGTTTACCCCGGTCACACCGTCGTGCGGCTGCTGGAACAGCTGTTCGATACGGGCAACGGTGGCATCGAGGACATCAGCGATGTTTTTCGGGCCTTCGTCTTTGTTCGCGCGGCTTTCGGCGATTTTAAAGACGCGAGACTCGGCAAGGTCGAGCAGGTCTTCGCTGGTACGCCCCTGCGGATCGAACCCGGCTTCGGCGATCTCGTTCGCCACCGAGATCATTTCGCGGACGACGGCACGTTCGCGCACGATGTCCGCATAAGCGCTGATGTTCGCCGCACTAGGCGTATTTTTTGACAGTTCCGCCAGATAGGCAAATCCGCCGCAGCTGTCGAGTTGCCCCAGACGCTCCAGCGATTCCGCGAGCGTGATCAGGTCGATTGGGCTGCCCGACTCCTGCAGACGCGCCATTTCGGTAAAGATGTGGCGGTGCGGACGGGTGTAGAAATCTTCCGCCACGACGCGCTCGGCGACGTCGTCCCAGCGTTCGTTATCCAGCATTAAACCGCCCAACACCGACTGTTCCGCTTCAATCGAGTGCGGCGGGACTTTTAACCCTGCGACCTGGAAATCACGCTCGCGAGGTTCAGTCTGTTTGTTGAAGGGTTTGTTTCCTGCCATAGTGAATGGAGTTACCGAGATAAAGAAGTGGGTCGAAAGATTACCATATTTTTCTTACGGAGGGAGCATGGCAACGCGCATTGAATTCCAGAAACACGGTGGGCCAGACGTACTGAAAGCGGTGGAGTTCACCCCTGCCGCGCCTGGCGAAAATGAAGTTCAGGTTGAAAACAAAGCCATCGGTATAAACTACATCGACACCTATATTCGCGGCGGCCTCTACCCGCCTCCGTCAATGCCGAGCGGGCTGGGTACCGAGGCGGCCGGTATCGTCATCAACGTGGGCAGCGCGGTTAAGCATATTAAAGAAGGCGATCGCGTGGTGTATGCGCAATCTGCGCTGGGCGCTTACAGCTCCGTCCACAACGTCCCGGCGGATAAGGCCGCCCTGCTGCCCAACGCCATCTCCTTTGAGCAGGCGGCGGCCTCGTTCCTGAAGGGTTTGACCGTTTACTACCTGCTGCGCAAAACCTATGAAATTAAACCCGACGAGCAGTTCCTGTTTCACGCCGCGGCGGGTGGCGTCGGGCTTATCGCCTGTCAGTGGGCAAAAGCGCTGGGCGCGAAGCTGATCGGTACCGTGGGCAATGCGCAAAAAGCGCAGCGCGCGCTGCAGGCGGGCGCCTGGCAGGTGATTAACTACCGTGAAGAGAGCATTGTTGAACGGCTGAAAGAGATCACTAACGGCAAAAAAGTCCGCGTCGTGTATGACTCGGTAGGGAAAGACACCTGGGAAGCGTCGCTAGACTGTCTGCAGCGTCGAGGGCTGATGGTAAGTTTCGGGAATGCCTCAGGCGCCGTGACCGGCGTCAATCTCGGGATCCTGAACCAGAAAGGCTCGCTGTACGTGACGCGCCCTTCCCTGCAGGGTTATATCACCAGCCGGGAAGAACTTGAGGAAGCCAGCAACGAGCTGTTCTCGCTGATCGCCAGCGGGGTCATAAAAGTGGATGTGGCAGACGCGCAGAAATACGCGCTAACCGATGCGCAGCGCGCGCATGAGGTACTGGAGAGCCGGGCAACGCAGGGGTCGAGCCTGTTGATTCCCTGATCCCCAAAAAGAAATTGGGCTTCCCGTGGGAAGCCCTTTCTTTTTTTAGTTCGGCTGTATGTAGGGTACAGCTCGATGAATTCTTTAACGACAGCCATAGTGACAGATTCGATAAGCAAATCCTATTCTGTTCTAAGCCCCGCCGCCGGAAAAGTTACAAGTATGTGACGAACCCCTCAATACCTTAGTAACGAAAGCGGTTATTGCGCTGATAACTGGGCACTTTTGGCGCTTTAATCGCCCGAATCACCCACACCACCGCAATGGCCAGCAGTAACCACGGCAGCAGTTTGATCGTCAGGGCAAATAATCCGCCAATAAACATAACCACCGTCGCCACAACGATAGCCGCCAGAATGCCGAGCAGCGAAACGCCCGTCGCTAGCAGCATGACAAAAAAGCCAATCACAAAAAGTAGTTCCAGCATGGTGCTCTCCCACGAGTTCCCGAATAATGCAGTAAGCATTACAAAATTCATGCCAAAGCTAACATGCTGTTCTTAAAGCAAAACGCCCCGCGAGAATTCGCAGGGCGTGGTGAATTTGACGACTTTTTAGCGTAACTTATCGTTTATCCGCGACCAGATGCAGCGCGTGCTCCAGCACCTCAATATCGGCCCCGGCCTTGTGTGCGTTTTCGCTGAGATAGCGACGCCACTGGCGCGCCCCGGGGATCCCCTGGAACAGGCCGAGCATATGGCGTGTGATATGGCCGAGATACGTACCGTTACTCAACTCGCGTTCGATGTACGGGTACATCGCTCTCACCACCGCAACCGGATCGCTGTCTGCCCCTTCAACGCCAAAGATTTCGCGATCGACCGTCGCCAGAATGCCCGGGTTTTGGTACGCCTCGCGCCCGACCATGACGCCATCCATATGCGCCAGATGCGCGTTGGCCTCTTCCAGCGATTTGATGCCGCCGTTAATCGACATCGTCAGATGCGGGAAATCACGCTTCAGCTGGTACACGCGAGGGTAATCCAGCGGCGGAATTTCACGGTTCTCTTTCGGGCTCAGGCCAGAAAGCCAGGCTTTACGCGCGTGGATGATAAACATCTCGCATTCACCCTTGCCGGAAACCGTATTGATAAAATCGCACAGGAATTCGTAGCTGTCCTGGTCGTCAATGCCGATGCGGGTTTTAACCGTCACCGGAATGGAGACCACGTCGCGCATCGCCTTGATACAGTCCGCCACCAGCTGCGCGTTCCCCATCAGGCAAGCACCGAACATGCCGTTTTGCACGCGGTCGGACGGACAACCCACATTAAGGTTGATCTCGTCGTAGCCGCGCGCTTCTGCCAGCTTCGCACACTGCGCCAGCGCGGCCGGATCGCTGCCGCCCAGCTGCAGGGCAACCGGATGCTCTTCTTCGCTATAGGCCAGGTAGTCGCCCTTCCCGTGGATGATTGCGCCCGTGGTCACCATTTCGGTGTACAGCAGCGTGTGGCGGGAGAGCTGACGCAGGAAGTAGCGGCAGTGTCTGTCCGTCCAGTCGAGCATCGGCGCAATGGAAAAACGGTGTGCGGGAAAAGCAGTCTGTAATTCTGACGACATGGCGAAGTTTTAAGCATCTGGTGGAAAAGGGGCGCTACTATAGCACAAAGAAAAGCCGGAGGCGCAGCGCCTCCGGTGGACTTTAGAACGTCATGCTCAGTTGAGCCCCTGCGCCCCAGGTTTCGTCTTCGCCGTACAGCCCCATCAGGTCAACGTGAACGGTGCTAAACGGCGCGAAACCGACACCGCCGGTAAAGACATTGCTGTCGTTACCCTTCACGTCCGCGCGATAACCCGCACGCACGGCCAGCCAGCTCAGCGGCGTAACCTCGGCACCGACGCCAACGTACTGTGAGTTATCTTCGCTCTTGAAGCCTTTGGTTTCCGTCAGATCGCCATCGGCAGTCAGCGTCACCAGATCGTTGTGCCAGGCGGCCCCGGCGGTCACCAGCGGACGGATCTGGTAGGTATCTTTATAGCTCACCACTTCCCCGGTACGCCCGTTGCGGATACGGATATCTTTGGTGTCGATATCACGCGACATCAGGTTTTGTCCGCTCACGCCAACCGTCCAGTTTTCGCCGAAATCAGCCGCAATACCGGCATCAACGTTAAAGCCCGTATCGTCTGTACGGTAGCGGCTATCGTTCCACTTATTACTGTCGTAATCGTAGATTGAGGTGGTGTAGTTATAGACCCAGGTTTTTTGCAGTTTTGGCGTCACGCCCACGGATACCGGGACACCGCCGAGATCGAACTGGCGCGCAACGGCAACGCCGTAGTCGGACACAATTGCCGCCCGGCCAGAAGCCGTAGAGTTGAGGTTTTTGGTGATTTGATCCGTGCCGTTCAGGGCAGCATCCAGCGCGACACCGGCCGCTACCGCATCGCTTTTTTGAATACCGCGCAGATAATCAATGTCCTGTTGATCGATAGACGAGCTTACCCGACCATGGGCGTAGCCTTTCGCCATAAAGGCCACGGAGAGCACGTCGTTAGGGATACTCACTGCAATGCCAGCCCCTGCCGTCGCGCGTGCGGTTTTGCCCTTGAGATAGTCCAGCTCGTCGGCAAGATCTTTTGCCGCGCCCTGGAACTGGTTAATAGAACCCAGCGGATTGGTGATAATTTCAATCGGCGTAAGATTATCCACCACGTCTTTATAGTGGTTAATTTTGTCGTTGATATTATCAATCTCATCCTGAAGATTGTCTTTATCTGTGATCTGCGCGCCGACCGAAGGCAAGATAACCGTCACATCATCGTCCGGTTTTGCCTTTGCCAGCAGCGCGGGGTTGATTAACGCCCCACTGCCATAGCTGCCAGAGGCAACGCCAGTGCCACCCATTGCGTCGCTACGTGATTCTGTCCAGGTATTGGCTGCTCCCGCCTGATTTGCCATAAACAAGGAGACAGCGATACTCACCACCGAAAATTTAAAATTTTTTTTCACAGGATGCCCGTTATAGTCTGTTATGAAATAACCCCTGTCTGTTATCACCCAAACAGGAACGAACTATTGCTGTGAATAAGTAGTAAAAGACCCGCTATTTCTTTCCCTAAGTAAAATTCCCTTACGGCCTGTTATATTTTGTGACGGCCCTCAATATTTATAGAAGAGGAAATTATTTTTTCCCAGGTTTTCCATCGTGCGGTCCAAAAAACTGTGGAGGATGGTCGACCCAGCGATCTTCACGCGTGGCGGCATACACGGGGTTGAGCGGGTAGTAGATGCGGTTGTGCTTCTTGTTGGCCTCGCCAACGACCAGTAGCCGAACCTCTTCATCCGTGTTGTTGATAAAGGTATGGCAGATACCGGTTCCGGCGGGGAACCCCACGCTGTCGCCCGGTTCAAGCTTCCACAAATAGCCATTAATCCAGGCCTCCGGGTAGCCTTCGAGCACGTAGATAAACTCTTCTTCGTCGCTTTCCGCATGGGGATAAGACGTCCTGCGTCCCGGCGGCAACCGTTCATGATGAATGCCAATGCGCCCGAGCCCGAGCCTGCGAGCCAGCGGTGCACCGATAGAAAACAGCTCATCACTCCCTGGATAGGTCGAATCATCCGCACCTTCAACGTCGCGCCAGTGCCGAATACAGTCAGGTCTTTTCATTGTTTATTTCCCGGTTTGCGATGGGTCAGGTATAGCACAGACTGGCGGATCTCGGTGTTTTTACCAGAACATGATAAAGTGAGGGTTTTCCGTCCTATAACATCCGGGGTGCTACATGGATAAGTCCACAAAAGAGCTGTTAGCGCAGGCCGAAAAGCTGTGCGCGCAACGCAATGTGCGCCTGACTCCGCAGCGCCTTGAAGTATTACGTCTGATGAGCCTGCAGCAGGGTGCAATCAGCGCCTACGATCTGCTCGACCTGCTCCGCGAAAGCGAGCCGCAGGCGAAACCGCCGACGGTCTACCGCGCGCTGGATTTCCTGCTGGAACAAGGATTCGTGCATAAAGTAGAGTCCACAAACAGCTATGTGCTGTGCCATCTGTTCGATCAGCCAACGCATACATCGGCGATGTTTATCTGTGATCGCTGTGGGGTTGTGAAAGAAGAAGGCGCGGAAGGCGTGGAAGACATTATGCATTCGCTGGCCGCTAAAATGGGCTTTGCCCTGCGTCATAACGTGATTGAAGCGCACGGGCTGTGTTCAGCGTGCGTTGAAGTGGAAGCCTGTCGTCATCAGGACGCGTGCCAGCATGACCACTCTATACTCGTGAAGAAAAAGCCGCGTTAGCGACAAAAGAAAAGGCGGCTTAGAGCCGCCTCGTGGGTTATTCAGCGTTACCAGCGGTAGTCGTTACGGGTTTCCCAGTCTTTGACTTCGTTTTCCGCCTGATCTTTCGCGTAGCCGTAACGTTCCTGAATTTTACCGACAAGCTGATCGCGTTTACCTTCAATGACGGTCATATCGTCATCAGTCAGCTTACCCCACTGTTCTTTCGCTTTACCTTTGAACTGCTTCCAGTTGCCGCCGATTTCGTCTTTATTCATCATCGTGTCCTCTTAGTTAAGCGTCGGGTCGTAACGTCCGTTACGTTCTTTTCTGCTGGACGTGATAATTATTGTAGTTAAGGATTCGGCTGTTGGTTTCATATTCGGAATCTTTAACCGTCACGATATATCGTGACGCGAGGGGAACCAGGTATTGTCCCGCCAGTGGCGCCGCCAGATAAAAGCCAGCGATAACCCCCGCAGCGAGAGGAAGACGGCAAGGGCCAGCCATAAACCGTGGTTGCCAAGCCACGGTAGCGTCAACAGCGTCAGGCCAAATCCGGCCGCCGCGACAGCCATGCTGTTACGCATTTCGGCTCCGCGCGTCGCACCGATAAACATGCCGTCCAGGAGATAACACCAGACGCCGACCACCGGTAAAATCACCTGCCAGATAAGGTAATGGCCCGCCAGCTCGCGCAGTGAAGAAAGAGAGGTGAGTAACGCCACAATCTGCTCGCCAAAACAGGCATAAACCAGACCAAACGCCAGCGCGACCAGTCCCGACTGACGGCAGGCTGCCCGCCAGACATCCTGTAGCTGCCCGCTTTCGCGCGCGCCATACGCCTGCCCAGAATGCGCTTCAACCGCATAGGCAAAGCCGTCCAGCGCGTAGGCGGTAAAGGTCAGAAGCGTCATCAATACCGCGTTGACCGCGACGATTTCGGGCCCCAGCCGGGCCCCGAAAACCGTCAGCGCGCCGAAACAGAGCTGAAGAAGCAGCGAGCGCAGCATGATGTCACGGTTGAGCGCCAGCAGCTTACGGATATTCCCGCGCCAGGCGGTTTTAAGCAGCGCAAGGGAGATCCCGCGCATCGCCAGAACGCGCCAGACCATCCACAAACCAATAATAAAGGTTCCGTATTCTGCAATCGCGGTCGCCAGTGCCGCACCCTGCACGTTCATATGCAGACCCATCACCAGCCAGATATCCAGCACGATGTTGAGAAGGTTACCCACTACCAGCAAAATCACCGGTGCACGGGCGTACTGTACGCCCAGGAGCCAGCCCAGCAGAACCAGGTTAGCCAGCGAGGCGGGCGCGCTGAGCCAGCGGATTTCAAGAAAACGTCGCGCCTGCTCCAGTACCGCTTCGCTGCCGCCAACGATATGAAGCGCAAGGTCAATCAGGGGAGCGCGCAGTAAAACGATTAACGCCCCCGCGCCAAGCGCAAGTATCAGCGGCTGCACCAGCGCGCGAGCCAGACGCAGCGGATCTTTTGCGCCATAAGCCTGTGCGGTCAGTCCGGTGGTGCTCATGCGCAAAAAGAGCAGCAGCATAAACAGGAAGCTGGTTGCCGTCGCGCCAATCGCCACGCCGCCAAGATAAACAGGCGAATCAAGATGACCAATAACGGCAGTATCGACCAGACCCAGCAAGGGCACGGTGATATTGGAGAAAATCATTGGCAGAGCAAGACGCCACAATGCCTTATCGGATGCCGTCAGCAGTGACATGAAAAATACCGGGAGCAGAAAATGAATCAGGCTACAGCGGAGCCGTAGCCTGTCAGGAAGAGATTAAAGCCATTCACCGTTGCGAATAACCCCAACCGCCAGTCCTTCGATAGAGAAGTTATGTTCACGGAGATCCACCACAATCGGGGAGAACTCGTTGTTTTCAGGCAACAGCTGGACGGTGTTACCCTGCTTTTTAAGGCGCTTGACGGTGACTTCGTCATCGATGCGTGCGACCACGACCTGGCCGTTGCGCACATCCTGCGTTTTGTGAACCGCAAGCAGATCGCCGTCAAGAATACCGATGTCTTTCATCGACATACCGCTTACACGCAGCAGGAAATCAGCGCTCGGTTTGAACATGGCTGGATCGACCTGATAGTGGCCTTCAATATGCTGCTGTGCCAGTAAAGGCTCACCCGCAGCAACGCGCCCCACCAGCGGAATGCCCGTCTCTTCTTCCACCAGCAGGCGGATACCACGTGACGCGCCCGAAACAATCTCAATCACGCCCTTACGTGCCAGCGCTTTCAGGTGTTCTTCGGCAGCATTCGGAGAACGGAAGCCCAGACGCTGCGCGATTTCCGCACGCGTGGGTGGCATACCCGTCTGGCCGATATGATCCCGGATGAGATCAAACACCTCTTGCTGCCTGGTCGTTAACGCTTTCATTCCGCCCCCTGGGTGTATATACAGTTATGCTGTGAGTATATACAGTCAAAGGCGATTTTGGAACCAAAAACTGCACAAAAAACCAGGGACTTAATTATTCCTCGAGGCTCATCGGAAATGTGACCAAAGCAGCGTGACCCAGGTGATAACGGCAGTGATAATCGCCAGCAGCACGGCAGCAGAGCCCATGTCTTTTGCCCGGCCAGAGAGTTCGTGGAAATCAGAGCCGATACGGTCAACAACAGCCTCAATAGCGCTATTAAGAATTTCCACTATCATCACCAGAAGCACGGAGCCGATCAGAAGAACACGTGTTATTGCATCAACATCAAGGAAACAGGCGATAATCACCGTGATGATAGCGGCGACGCCCTCCTGGCGAAAAGCGGCTTCATTGATCCATGCGGCGCGGAAACCTTTCCAGGAATAGCCGGCGGCTTTGATGATTCGGGTTAACCCAGTGGTATTATTGGCCATTAAAAGAACCTTTTATTGGAAATAGCGTCAGTAACTATAGCTGTAGCGCGTTTCGCTACAGCCTGAAGTATGACGGGTAACAACAGAAATTTTGCGCGCTTTCTGTTATCCTTGCGGCGCAATTGCATTATTAACCAGAGGCTTTACATCGTTTATGTCCGGCTGGCCACGAATTTACTACAAATTACTTAATTTACCATTAAGCATCCTGGTAAAAAGCAAGTCTATCCCAGCAGAACCCGCGCTGGAATTGGGGCTCGATACGTCGCGTCCTATTATGTACGTTTTGCCTTATAACTCGAAGGCAGACTTACTGACGCTTCGCGCCCAGTGTCTGGCGCATGACCTACCTGATCCGCTTGAACCACTGGAAGTTGACGGCACCCTACTACCGCGCTACGTGTTCATTCACGGCGGACCTCGCGTGTTTACCTATTACACGCCAAAAGAAGAGTCCATCAAGCTGTTCCACGACTATCTCGACCTGCACCGCAGCAATCCTGATCTGGATGTGCAGATGGTGCCGGTATCGGTGATGTTTGGTCGCCGTCCAGGCCGTGAAAAAGGTGAAGAGAATCCACCGCTGCGCATGCTTAACGGCATCCAGAAGTTCTTCGCGGTCTCCTGGCTGGGACGCGACAGCTTTGTGCGCTTCTCGCCTTCCGTTTCGCTGCGCCGCATGGCGGACGAGCACGGCACCGACAAGATCATCGCGCAAAAACTGGCGCGCGTGGCGCGTATGCACTTCGCCCGTCAGCGCCTGGCGGCCGTAGGGCCTCGCCTCCCGGCGCGTCAGGACCTGTTCAACAAGCTGCTGGCCTCCAAAGCGATTGCCCGCGCCGTTGAAGACGAAGCGCGCAGCAAGAAAATTTCGCATGAGAAAGCTCAGCAGAACGCCATTGCGCTAATGGAAGAGATTGCAGCGAACTTCTCTTACGAGATGATCCGCCTTTCCGATCGTATTCTCGGCTTTACCTGGAACCGCCTCTACCAGGGCATCAACGTTCATAATGCCGAGCGCGTACGCCAGCTGGCGCACGATGGCCATGAAATTGTCTATGTTCCCTGCCACCGCAGCCACATGGACTACCTGCTTCTTTCCTATGTCCTCTATCACCAGGGGCTGGTACCGCCGCACATCGCTGCCGGTATCAACCTGAATTTCTGGCCAGCAGGTCCGATTTTCCGCCGCCTGGGCGCCTTCTTTATCCGGCGTACCTTCAAGGGCAACAAGCTCTACTCCACCGTGTTCCGCGAGTATCTGGGCGAGCTGTTCAGCCGCGGCTATTCCGTGGAGTACTTCGTGGAGGGCGGTCGTTCCCGTACCGGACGTCTGCTCGATCCTAAGACCGGCACGCTGTCGATGACCATTCAGGCCATGCTGCGCGGAGGAACCCGTCCCATCACGCTGGTGCCAATCTACATTGGCTATGAGCACGTGATGGAGGTGGGCACTTACGCCAAAGAGCTGCGCGGCGCGACCAAAGAGAAAGAGAGCCTGCCGCAGATGCTGCGCGGCCTGAGCAAGTTACGCAACCTGGGCCAGGGCTACGTGAACTTTGGCGAGCCGATGCCGCTGATGACGTATCTGAACCATCACGTTCCGGAGTGGCGCGAGTCCATCGATCCTATCGAAGCGATCCGTCCGGCCTGGCTGACGCCAACGGTGAACGGCATTGCGTCCGAGCTGATGGTGCGCATTAACAACGCCGGGGCGGCTAACGCCATGAACCTGTGCTGTACGGCGCTTCTGGCTTCGCGCCAGCGCTCGCTGACCCGTGAACAGCTGACGGAACAGCTGGATTGCTATCTGGATATGATGCGCAACGTGCCGTATTCGGTTGATTCAACCGTGCCTTCTGCGACCGCCAGTGAGCTTATCGATCACGCGCTGCAGATGAACAAGTTTGAAGTTGAAAAAGACACGATCGGCGACATCATCATTCTGCCGCGCGAGCAGGCAGTGCTGATGACGTACTACCGCAACAACATCACCCATATGCTGATGCTGCCGTCGCTCATGGCGGCCATCATCACCCAGCATCGCCGCATCTCGCGTCAGGAGCTGTTGCGTCACGTTGATACGCTCTACCCGATGCTGAAAGCGGAGCTGTTCCTGCGCTGGAGCAAAGATGAGCTGGCGGGCGAGCTGGACAAACTGACGGAAGAACTGCGTCGTCAGGGGCTGATCACCGTCACGAATGACGAGCTGCATATCAATCCGTCACGCTCCCGCACCCTGCAGCTGCTGGCGGCCGGTGCGCGCGAAACGCTGCAGCGCTACGCCATTACCTTCTGGCTGCTGAGCGCGAACCCGTCTATCAACCGCGGTACGCTGGAAAAAGAGAGCCGGACGCTGGCACAGCGCTTGTCTGTTCTGCACGGCATTAACGCGCCTGAATTCTTCGACAAAGCGGTCTTCAGTTCCCTGGTGCTGACGCTGCGTGACGAAGGCTTTATCAGCGATACGGGCGATGCCGAGCCGGAAGAGACGCTGAAGGTATACCAGATGCTGGCAGAGTTGATCACCTCTGACGTGCGTTTGACGATTGAGAGCGCCACGCAGGGCGAGTGATATGAAAAAGCCGGGCGGTGGTCTCACCTTTCCCGGCCTGGTGTTCTGCATAATAAAAAGGCCCGGTAAGCTCTAGCGCTACCGGGCCTTATTTTTAAGCCGTTTTAAATCACCGCATTTAGCTCAGCATCGTAAAGGCAATCATCCCGACAATCGCACCCGTCGTGCCGAGGATGGTTTCCATCAGCGTCCAGGTTTTCAGGGTCTGTGCTTCGGTGGCGCCGGTGAACTTACCGAACAGCCAGAAGCCTGCGTCGTTAACGTGGGAGACCACAATCGAACCGCCTGCGATACAGATAGACAGCGCGGCCATCTGCGCACCGGAGTAGTTCAGCTGTTCAATTACCGGCATCACCAGACCGACGGCGGTTAAACACGCCACGGTCGCAGAGCCCTGGATGATACGCACCGCCGCGGCCAGCACAAAGCAGGTTACCGCAATCGGCAGGCCCATTCCGGTCAGCGCTTCACCCAGAGCCGGGCCTACGCCAGAATCCACCAGCACCTGCTTGAACACGCCGCCTGCACCGATCACCAGCAGGATAATACCCGCAGGCTGCAGCGCGGCACCGCAGATCTCCATCACCCGGTCTTTCGGCATCCCCTGACGCATCGCCAGGCCGTAAATCGCCACCAGACAGGCCACCAGGATCGCCGTGAACGGGTGGCCGATGAACTCAAACCACTCGTAGGCGGAAGACCCTACCGGCACAAAGCGCGCGGCGATGGTTTTCAGCCCCACGAGAACCAGCGGCAGCAGGATCAGCGACAGGCTAAAGCCGAAGGACGGCATTTTGCCTTCGCCCAGGTGCGGCTCGGTGATGTCGTCAGGAATGTGCAGCTCAACGTAACGGCTGATGAAGTTGCCCCACAGCGGGCCGGCAATAATCATCCCCGGAATTGCCGCGCACAGGCCAATCAGAATCATCCAGCCAAAGTCAGCGTGCATCTGGGAGGCCAGCAGCATCGGCGCGGGTCCGGGCAGCAGAAACGCTGCGGCCGCCGCCACGCCCGCAAACAGCGGAATAACCAGCTTCACGAGGTTAGTGCCGGTATGGCGAGCCATGGAGAACGCCACGCTAATCAGCAGCACCACGGCGACTTCGAAGAACAGCGGCAGCGCGCAAATCAGCCCCGCCAGGCCTATCGCGTATTGCGCGCGGCTGTGGCCAAAGGATTTCAGCATTTTGACGGCAATCTGGTCGACCGCGCCCGTCTCGTGCAAAATCTTGCCAAACATCGCGCCAAGCGCGACCACAATAGCCAGGAAGCCCAGCGTGCCGCCCATCCCTTTTTCCATCGTCGCGGCGATCTTGTCGAGCGGCATACCGGAAAAGAGACCAGCACCAATAGAAACCACCATCAAAGCAACAAAGGCGTGCATACGCGCCTTCATCACCAAAAACAGCAGCAGCAATACGGAACCCACTGCTGTCAAAACTAGCGTTAATGTACTCAAAACTTACTGCCTTTTATTAATGACCTCGATGGTGCTGGCAACAACACCTTCCAGTGACTGATCGATATCAACCACTAAGACGTCTTTCTCGTCTTCACCCGGCTCCTGCAGCGCTTCGAACTGCGTCACCAGCATCTGAGTTTTGAAGAAGTGACCTTTACGCGCCTTCAGGCGACTTTCAATCACCTCGAAGTCTCCTTTCAGGTAGATGAAAGAGAGGTTCGGGTTGCCGTCACGCAGCAGGTCGCGATAGGTTTTTTTCAGCGCGGAGCAGACGATCAGAGAAACTTTATTGGTGCGCTGCATGGCGAACGCGGCGTCATTCAGCGCCTGCAACCACGGTTTGCGGTCGTCGTCGTTCAGCGGCTCGCCGGAGGCCATCTTCATGATATTGCTGCGCGGATGGAGGAAGTCACCATCCAGAAATGCAGCCTGGAGTTGATGCGCCACTTCGCTGGCCACGGCTGATTTCCCGCTACCGGAAACGCCCATCAGGACGTAGACGTGGTGATCATGATTAGTCGTGCTCAAAGGGTGTCCCTCAGTCAATTGTTACGGGTAACAGTTATCGGTAACATTGTCCTGCCGGGGCAAAAGAGAAGCAATATCCAAACGTGCGCGAAGTGAATAAGTGTGAGCTACTTCAAATTTGTCAGTTCAAATAGATCCACCCGGTGACAAGGTGAAACCTAAATCTAACATTTTTGGAGTAACCGTCTCGCCACGAATGCGCGCCAGCAGGCGTTCTGCGCCAATGCGGCCCATACGTTCACGCGGGGTCAGGACGCTCGCCAGACGCGGCTCCATCACCTGGCCGATGTCGTGGCCGTGAAAGCCGGCGATCGCCATATCATCAGGGATCTTCAGCCCCAGACGCTGACACTCAAACGCCGCGCCGACCGCAAGGTCATCGTTGGTACAGAAAATACCGTCCAGTTGCGGATACTCACGTCGCGCCTGACGCATCAGCTCAATACCCGACGTATAGGAAGAGGACTGCTCCACCATCACGCTGTAAGGGGTTAAGTTCGCGTCGAGCATCGCCTGCTCGTATCCCTTCTGTTTGATGATAGTACGTTCATCAAGTCGCGCCCCCAGATAGGCAATATGACGATGCCCGCGAGCGATAATTGCCGCCGTCATCTGACGCGCCGCTTCGAAGTTATCAAAGCCCACGGCGATGTCGAGGCACGGCGACTGGCTGTCCATCAGTTCCACCACCGGAATGCCGGCGACTTCAATCATTTTGAGCGTGCGGGCTGTGTGGGTACGTTCGGTTAAAATCAGGCCGTCAATGTTCCAGGAAAGCATCGATTCCAGACGTTCCTCTTCCAGTTCCGGCTTGTAACCGTAGTGGGCGAGCATGGTCTGGTAACCAAAAGCATCGGTGACGCTTTCAATGCCGCGCAGAACTTCGGCGAACACCTGGTTGGTTAAGGACGGCAGAAGGACGCCCACCGCGCGGCTGGTCGCATTCGAGAGAATATCGGGTGCGCGGTTGGGGATATAACCCAGTTCATCAAGGGCAGCGGCAATCTTGCCACGCAACGCCACGGAAACCTGTTCCGGGTTACGTAAAAAACGGCTGACCGTCATTTTGGTCACACCGACGCGATCGGCGACATCCTGAAGTACGGGGCGTTTCTTTTTCATCGTCCTGAGAAATCTTGAAGTGAGAGATTTTCTCAGTTTATCACGGACAAAGCCCATCCTTCCCCTGTCATAGGGAAGGATGGGCATTTATTTATGATTTATTACACCGGCGGCAGGTCAAACAGCAGAATTTCACTTTCGCTGTCGGCATGCACGGAGAGCGCCTGCTCGTCCCAGATTGCCAGACCATCGGCGGTTGTCGCTTTAGTGCCGTTGATGGACACTTCACCTTTCACCACCTGGATCCAGACGCGGCGGTTAGCGGCAATCTGATGCACAGACTGTTCATCTTTCGCCAGCGCCCAGCGGTACAACTCCATATCCTGATGCACTTTCAGGGAACCTTCACGCGCGTCCGGGGACAGTACCAGCTGTTTGCCCTGTTTCGCGTCAAAGCGGCGCTGCTCGTAGCGCGGCGTGATGCCGGTTTCTTCTGGAATGATCCAGATTTGATACAGGTGCAGTTTTTCCGTTTTGCTCGGGTTGTACTCGGAGTGACGTACCCCGGTACCCGCGCTCATAATCTGGAACTCGCCCGCCGGAACCTGCTCTTTGTTGCCCATGCTGTCCTGGTGCTCAACCGCGCCTTCCAGCACATAGGTCAGGATTTCCATGTCTTTGTGCGGGTGGGTACCAAAGCCCTGGCCTGCGTCAATCACGTCGTCATTAATCACGCGCAGTGCGGAGAAGCCCATGAAGTTCGGGTCGTAGTAGTCGGCAAACGAGAATGAATGCCATGAGTCCAGCCAGCCATGATTCGCGTGACCACGTTCGTTTGCTTTGCGTAAGTAGATCATTGTTTTCACCCTCAGTTCGTTTCGATGGAGTAAGTGTGGACGCAAACGGTCTGGGATCATAGAGGGTGAAAATTGACTCCTCTGTTCAAAAATTATGAACAAGCGCAGAGGAGCCGTTTTTGCCTATTTTGCGAGGGTTACCGTGGCAGGAGAGGCCTGTTCGAAGGCCCGCTCAAGGATTTCCAGGTTGGTCAGAACGTCAGATTCCTTGACGTAATTCGGCGTGCCGTTGGCGAGGGTCTCAAACAGCGCATCGTACACGCGGCCGTAGTCACCCGCTTCGGGTTTGAGTTCTTCCCTGACCGTCACGCCCTCGTCGTTCACATACTCCAGCACGCCAACGGAATCATCCGCCGCAAATCCCGGCTCACCGGGCATAACGTTGGCCTTCAGGCTGGTCTCCTGCTGGTCAATGCCGTACTTAATAAACGAGCCTCGGGTCCCGTGAACGATAAATTTCGGATAGTCGATTTTCACCAGATGGCTGGTCTTGACGATGGCTTTGAGGTCGCCATAAAACAGCTGCGCTTCAAAGGTATCGTCCGGGTTAGCTTTATTCCGCAGGCTGCGGATGTCATAAGTGACATGGTCCGGGCGGCCAAACAACGAGATGATCTGGTCCATGGTATGGACGCCCAAACCATAGAAGGAGCCATCCTGCGGCAGCCCGGGCTGGGTTTCCGCCACCGGGCGGTAGTAGTCGAAGTGGCTTTCAATTTCCACAATGTCGCCGAGCTTGCCGCTATCAATCGCCTTTTTCGCCGTCAGGAAGCAGCTGTCGAAGCGACGGTTCTGATACGGCGTAACGGTCAGGCCTTTGCTTTTCGCCAGCGCGAACAGTTCCTTCGCTTCGGCGATGGTCGGGGTGAAGGGCTTTTCTACCAGCACGTTTTTGCCCGCTTCCAGCGCGCGCTTCGCGTAGTCGAAGTGGCTGTCGGCGTGGGTACAGACGATGACCAGTTTAACCTGCGGGTCGCCCAGTACCTCGTCGAGATCGCTGGTGAAATGAATATGGGAATACTGCGGGGATTGCTCTTCCGGCTTCGCGCGGCGGCGATAGATATGGGCCACGTGCCAGGTATCTTTACGGTGAAGAACATACGGAAGGTGGTAACGCGTGGTGCTTTTGCCAAATCCAATAAATGCGCAATGTAGTGTCATGGCTCAGTCCTTTTTAAGGTTACTGAGTCTAACCATAACAAAAAAAAAGCCAGCGAGAAGCTGGCTAAAGTAATACTGGAAGCAATGTGAGCAATGTCGTGCTTTCAGGTTCCCGTAGCGGTCTTCCTGAATGCAGAGCAATAATAATCATTCTCATTCGCACTTGTCCAATACTTTTTGCAAAAATTAGCGGTTGACTCAAATTTTAAAGTCATTGATGTTGGAAGGGACGTTTAACTGACTGAGGAATAAGGAATGAGTGAGATAGTGATACGCCACATCGAACCCAGCGATGCAGAAGCTTTGCGTGACATCATGTCGCATCCTGATGTGTATCACGACACGCTACAGCTCCCTCATCCCTCAATGGAAATGTGGCACGAACGCGTTGCGACAAAACCAGGCCGACGCCATCTTGTTGCCTGTCTGGAACAGCGCGTTATCGGGCATATGGCGCTGGACGTGATGGAAAACCCACGTCGCAGCCACGTTGCCACATTCGGCATAAGCGTGGCTGCGGATATGCAGGGGCGCGGCGTAGGCCGCAGGCTCATGAGCGAAATGATTAACCTGTGCGACAACTGGCTGCGCATTGAACGCATAGAACTGACGGTCTTTGCCGATAACCCGGCGGCAGTCGCGCTCTATAAAAATTTTGGCTTTGAAATCGAAGGGACCGGCAGGAAATTTGCCCTGCGCAACGGCGAGTATGTGGACGCGTATTATATGGCGCGGATGAAGTAGTTTATTGCCCTCACCCTAACCCTCTCCCACAGGGGTGAGGAATCCCCAGTAATTTTTTTACCGAAAGCGATGAATGTTGCTTCAGAAAAAATTAATGGCTTACAGCGATGCCCTGGTCCGGCTGTAAATCGCCGAGGCGTTTCCGTAGGGCCGGGGCGAGGCGCAGGGATGCGCCGAGAGGGCGTGGCCTGCAGGGATGCAGGCTCATGCCCGACCCGATAGCCTGAAGGAATAAGCTGAGGGAACCCCGAAGCGGCGATTTACCGCCGGGAGCCCGGGTCGCCAGGGTGGTGGCGATTGAGCCACCCTGGCACGTTCACAGGTATTGTCGTTAAAGAGTAGCAAGGAACATAAAGTGAACGGAACAACCTCCGCAGCCGTATGTTCCCCCTCACCCCAGCCCTCTCCCTCAAGGGAGAGGGGGCCGTCAGTGCAGACATTATTTTATGGGGATCCCTCAGCCCACAGGGAGAGGGAATGAAAAACCCAGGCCGGGTAAGGCGAAGCCGCCACCCGGCAACAACACATCAATACCCCGCCGATAAATCATCCACCGACCGCGGGTCCGACGCGCCAAACAATGCCCCGTCTGGACCCACCATAATGCTCTGGGTGCTGCCCATCGCCTCTTTCACCGCTACCTTCTGCCCGCGCTGCTCCAGCAGTTTAATCGTATCCGGGCTAAAGCCCTTCTCGACGCGCAGCTCGTCCGGCAGCCACTGGTGGTGGAAACGCGGGGCGTTGGTCGCTTCGGCGACGTTCATTCCAAAGTCGATGCTGTTCACTACCATCTGCAGCACGGTAGTGATAATACGGCTACCGCCCGGGCTACCGGTCACCAGCCAGGTTTTACCGTCTTTCACCACGATAGTCGGCGACATGGACGACAGCGGGCGTTTCTTCGGCCCTACCGCATTCGCATCGCCGCCCACCAGCCCGTAGACGTTCGGCACGCCCGGCTTGGCGGAGAAGTCATCCATCTCGTTGTTCAGCAGAATGCCGCTGTTGCCCGCCACAATTCCGGTACCAAACGTGGTATTGAGCGTGTAGGTCACCGCTACCGCGTTACCGTCTTTATCCACCACCGAGAAGTGGGTGGTCTGGTTGCTTTCATATGGCGCCAGCTTGCCTGGGCGGATCTCGCTCGACTGCTTGGCCTTGTTGATATCAATCTGATCGGCAATGGATTTGGCATACGCCTTGTTGGTCAGCGCCTGCCACGGCACCTTCACGAAGTCCGGATCGCCGAGATATTCCGACCGGTCGGCGTAGGCGCGTTTTTCCGCTTCCGCCATCACCTGCATGGCATCCGCACTGCCGAAGCCGAACTTGTGCATATCGAAGTTTTCGAGAATGTTGAGGATCTGCACGATGTGAATGCCCCCGGAAGACGGCGGCGGCATGGAGAACACCTCGTAGCCGCGGTAGGTTCCGCTAATCGGCTCGCGCTCCACCGCCCTGTATTCCGCCAGATCGGCTTTGGTGATGAGCCCGCCGTTCTTTTGCATCTCTTCAGCAATCTGGTCAGCAATCGCCCCTTTGTAGAAGGCGTCCGGACCTTGCTCCGCAATCAGCTCCAGGCTTTTGGCGAGGTTCTTCTGCACCAGCCTGTCGCCCTTCTTCAGCGGCTCGCCGTCTTTCCAGAAGATCGCTTTGCTGTTTTCATGATTCGGAATGACTTCGCTGCCGTAGGTTTTGAGATCGTCCGCCAGCGCATCGTTAACCACAAAGCCGTCGCGCGCCAGCTTGATGGCAGGCTGCACCACTTTATTCAGCGGCAGGGTGCCGTATTTTTCCAGCGCCAGCGAGAAGCCTGCAACGGTGCCCGGCGTGCCGGAGGCGAGGTGCGACGTCAGAGATTTTTTGCTGTCAGGATTACCCTGATCGTCGAGGAACATATCGCGGGACGCCTGAGCAGGCGCCATCTCGCGGAAGTCGATGGCCGTCGTTTTGCCGTCTTTGGTGCGCAGCATCATAAAGCCGCCGCCGCCCAGGTTCCCCGCCTGCGGGTGCGTCACCGCCAGCGCATAGCCGACGGCGACCGCTGCATCCACCGCGTTACCGCCCTGCTTGAGAATATCGACACCCACTTTTGTTGCCAGCGCATCCACCGACGCCACCATGCCATGGGTTGCCCGCACGGGATGAAAAACATCCTCCTCCACGCCGTAAGAAACAGGAGGAGCCGCTGGCGGGTTGGCCGCCACGCTAAATGTGCCGCCGGCCATCAGCGCAGCGATCGCTACCCAGCGCAAAAACGTTGGTTTCATCATTATTGTTCTCCAGGTGAAGGGATCCATATTCCCCGCTTAAGCCTGGTTCACAACTCCTAAAAAATCATCGTCATGGTGAAATCAGGGTAAACTTAAGAGAGACCTCAAAAGGAGGAAATGACAATGAAACGCTTACTGATTCTTACGGCGCTGATCCCGTTTGCCGCGCTCGCACAGCCACTGAACACCATGAATAACCCGAACCAGCAGGGTTATGTTATCCCGAGCCAGCAGCGCATGCAGACCGAGATGATGAGCCAGCAGCAACAGCAGAAAGGGATGCTGAATCAGCAGCTGAAAACGCAGACCCAGATGCAGCAGCAGAGCCTGCAAAATCAGATGAATACCAACACGCAGCGCGTGCAGCAGGGACAGGTACGTGAACAGCCGCTGCCCAATAAAAACGGCGGGATGTTAGGCGGCATGACGTCGTCAGGCAGCGGACAGCAGCATATGCTGCCGCCGCAGTCGAACGGCAGTATGCTTAAGCCGCAGAACTAAAGTTCGGGCCGATGATGTCAATCGCATCGGTACAGATGCTGTCGACGCCCCAGCGCAGCAGCTCGGCCGCGCGCTGGGGCTTGTTGACCGTATAAACCAGAATATGCAGACCCGCCGCTTTCAACATTTTCACCCGCGCCTCATCCAGCAGCCTGTGGTTGAGATGAATAGAGACACACGCTAAGCGGGTCGTCAGCTCGCGCCAGTCTTCGCGCCACTCGTCCAGCAGCAGCCCGCGCGGCAGTTCCGGCACGGCCGCCTGTGCCGCTTCCAGGGCGTCAACTTCAAACGAGGAGAGCAGCGGCGGCGTCATGCCTTCCCACAGCTCACGCGCGGCCAGCGCGATAACCTTGCCCGTCAGCGGCCCGGTGCCGGTGGTCGGTTTGATTTCAATATTGGCCATCATGCCGTGCTGGCGACAGCGATCAGCCACTTCCGCCAGCAGCGGCAGCGGCTCGCCTTTGAATTCACCGCTGTACCAGCTTCCGGCGTCCACTTTCAGCAGATCGCGCCACGGCAGTTCACCCGCCACGCCCCAGCCGTTGCTGGTGCGCTCAAGGTTATCGTCGTGCAGCAGAAAAATTTCGCCGTCTTTCGACAGCTTGGCGTCGAACTCGATCATCGTGTGACCGTAGCGCGCGCCCGCGTCGATGGCCGCCAGGGTGTTCTCCGGCGCCAGCTTACCGCCGCCCCTGTGGGCGACGACGTGGGGATAAGGCCAGTTGCTCATACTCGTTGTCCTGTTTCACCGTCAAAGAAGTGCAGGTGATTTTCCGGCAGGTGCAGCCACAGCGTGCTGCCTGCTTTAGGGCGCTCCTGATGCGGCAGACGCACCACTATTTTTTGCTCACCCCAGCGTCCGTGCGCCAGGTTATCTGCACCCAACATCTCCAGCGTGTCCATCACCAGCGGCACGCCGCCGTCCGCCTGAGAGGTTAAACCAATATGCTCCGGGCGGATACCGAGCGTCATCTTACGCCCGGCGTAGCCACGATAGTACCAGTTGATCGGCAGTGCCATCCCGCTTTCCAGCTCAAAGTGCGTGCCCGCGCTGCTGATGCGCCCCTCCAGCAGGTTCATTGCCGGGCTGCCGATAAAGCTCGCCACAAAGCGGGTCGCCGGTTTTTCATAGACTTCCACCGGGGTGCCAATCTGCTCGGCGATGCCTTTGTTCATCACCATCACGCGCTGGGCGAGGGTCATGGCTTCGACCTGATCGTGGGTGACGTAGAGTGACGTTGTTTTCAGACGACGGTGCAGCTGCTGCAGTTCGAGCCGCATCTGCACGCGCAGCTTGGCGTCGAGGTTAGAGAGCGGCTCGTCGAACAGGAACACCGCCGGATCGCGCACGATGGCGCGCCCCATCGCCACGCGCTGGCGCTGGCCGCCGGAGAGCTCGCGCGGGCGGCGCTTCAGCAGGCCGTCCAGCTCCAGAATGCGTGCCGCCTCTTTCACGCGCTCCTCGATATGGCCTTTTCCCATGCCGCGGATTTTCAGCCCCCAGGCCATGTTCTCTTCCACGCTCATGTGCGGATAAAGCGCGTAGTTCTGGAACACCATCGAGATGCCGCGATCTTTGGGCTCCATCTCGGTAACGCGCTGGCGGTCAATCCAGATATCTCCGGACGTCACGCGCTCCAGCCCCGCCACCATGCGCAGCAGGGTGGATTTGCCGCAGCCGGACGGGCCGACCATGACGATGAATTCCCCGTCCGCCACGTCGAGCGTCAGCGGCTGAATCACCTGGGTTTTACCGTCCCAGCTTTTGGTTACTGCCTGAAGTTTTAAACCTGCCATCTTATTTCTCGCTATCGACCAGGCCGCGGACAAACGCACGCTGCATGGCTAAAACAATGACTACGGGTGGGATAAGGGTGAGCAGCATCGCCGCCATCACCTGGTTCCAGAGGGTAGTGCCTTCGCCGGTGGCGATCATGCCTTTGATGCCCGCGACGGCGGTGCCGAGGTTGACGTCCTGAATAATCAGCAGCGGCCACAGGTACTGGTTCCAGCCGTAGATAAAGGTGATCACAAACAGCGCCGCGAGGTTGGTTTTCGACAGCGGCAGCACAATGTCGCGGAAGAAGCGCATCGGCGAGGCGCCGTCGATGCGGGCGGCTTCAATCAGCTCGTCCGGCAGGGTCATAAAGAACTGGCGGAACAGGAAGGTGGCGGTCGCCGAGGCCATCAGCGGCAGGGTTAAGCCCGCGTAGCTGTCGAGCATCTTCAGGTTGGCGATCACCTCCACCGTCGGGAAGATACGCACCTCCACCGGCAGCATCAGGGTGATGAAAATCATCCAGAAGAACAGGTTACGCAGCGGAAAGCGGAACCAGACGATGGCGAACGCCGAAAGCATCGACACCGTGATTTTGCCGACGGTGATGCCAAACGCCATGATGAAGCTGTTGAGCATCATCAGCCAGAACGGCGCGCTGTTGGCCCCCACGCCCTGGGTCCAGATGGTTTTCATGTTCTCGAACAGATGGGTGCCGGGGATCAGCGTCATCGGCGTGTCGAACACCGCTTTGGTGTCCAGCGTGGCGGCGACAAACGCCACGTACAGCGGGAACAGGATGACGATAATCCCTAAAATCAGCATGGTATGGCTGAAAATCGTCAGCCCGCGACGGTTCTCGATCATTGGTAGCGCACCTTACTTTCGACATAGCGGAACTGCACCACCGTGAGGATGATAACGAGGAACATCAGCACGACCGACTGCGCGGCGGAGGCTGAAAGATCCAGACCGGCGAAGCCTTCGCGGTAGATCTTATAAATCAGCGTGGTGGTGGCCTGTACCGGGCCGCCCGCGGTGGCCGCGTCGATCACCGGGAAGGTGTCGAAGAAGGCGTACACGAGGTTGACCACCAGCAGGAAAAAACTCACCGGGGCGATCAGCGGCAGCGACAGCCTGAAGAAGCGACGAATAGGCCCTGCGCCGTCAATCGCCGCCGCTTCCACCAGCGAGCGCGGGATGGACTGCAGCGCGGCAAAAAAGAACAGGAAGTTGTAGCTGATCTGCTTCCACACAGAGGCGAACACCACCAGGAACATTGCCTGACCGCTGTTCTGGGCATGGTTCCAGTCGTAGCCCAGTTCGGCCAGGAAGTGGGTAATCAACCCGCGCCCCGGGTTAAACAGGAAGATCCACAGCACGGCGGCGACGGCGGGGGCCACGGCGTACGGCAGCAGCATCAGCGTTTGATAAATACGGCTGCCGCGCACCACGTAATCCACCAGCGCGGCAAAGAACAGCGAGGCGACAAGGCCGCTCACGGTGACCAGCGCGCTGAACTTCATCGTCGTCCAGAAGGAGTCCAGGTAGTAGCTGTCATGCCACAGGGCAGCGAAGTTATCCAGGCCAACAAACTGGCTGGAAAGCCCGAACGGATCGACGCTTTGTACCGAGTACCACAGCGCTTCGCCCGCAGGCCAGATAAAGAAGATAACGGTGATGGCCAGCTGCGGCGCGACCAGCAGGTACGGCAGCCAGCGGGAACGGAACACCGGACGGGATGATGACATGGAGATTTGGTTCCTGAACAATGCCGGGTGGCGGCTACGCCTTACCCGGCCTACATGGGGCACATCGTAGGCCCGGTAAGCAAAGCGCCACCGGGCATTTTTTTACGATTTGGTCGACTGCTCAAAGCGGCGCAGCAGCTGATTCCCGCGCTCTACCGCTGAATCCAGCGCCTGCTGTGGCGTTTTCTTCCCGGTCCACACGCTTTCCAGCTCTTCATCAACGATGGTGCGGATCTGCGGCATGTTGCCCAGGCGCAGGCCTTTGGTGAACGGCAACGGCGGCTTGTTCAGCATCTGGCGCGTCGCAATGTCCGCGCCCGGGTTCTTGCTGTAGAAGCCCTGCTCGCGGGTCAGGTCATACGCGGCTTTGGTGATCGGCAGGTAGCCGGTCTTCTGGTGCCATTCGGCCGCGTTTTCCGGCTTCGCAAGGAAGTCGAGGAACTCGGCTACGCCTTTGTAGGTGCCTTTGTCCTTGCCCTGCATCACCCACAGGCTCGCCCCGCCGATAATGGCGTTCTGCGGCGCGCCCTTCACGTCAGCGTCATACGGCATCATGCCCACGCCGTAGTTGAATTTGGCGTAGTGACGGATATCGGCCAGCGAGCCGGACGAGGCGGTGGTAATGGCGCAGTCACCGTTGTAGAACTTCTCGGTAGATTCGTCTTTACGCCCGAAGTAGCTGAAGTCGCCCTTCTTGTTGAGTTCTTCCAGCAGCGCGATGTGCTTCACCTGCTCCGGCTTGTTGAATTCCAGCACCGCATCGGTGCCGTCGAAGCCGTTGTTTTTTGTCGCAACCGGCAGGCCGTGCCAGGCGCTGAAGTTTTCAATCTGGATCCAGCCCTGCCAGCCGCTGGCGTAACCGCACTTCATCCCCGCCGCTTTCAGCTTCGCGGTGTATTCGGCCAGGTCTTGCCAGGTTTTTGGCGGCTGCTCCGGGTCTAAACCGGCTTTTTTGAAGGCATCTTTGTTGTAGTACAGCACCGGCGTAGAGCTGTTAAACGGCTGGGACAGCAGATGCCCGGTTTTGGAATCGGTGTAATAACCCGCCACGGTTGGCACGAACTGGGATTCGTCGAAGTTGATACCCGCGTCTTTGAACACTTCATATACCGGCTTAATGGCTTTGGAGGCCATCATGGTCGCGGTACCCACTTCATAAACCTGTAACAGCGCGGGTGCGTTACCGGTACGGAAGGCGGCGATGCCCGCGCTCAGGCTCTGCTCGTAGTTGCCTTTGTACACCGGCACAATTTTGTAATCCGGATGGGTGTCGTTGAAACGCTGCGCCAGGGAGTCAACTTCTTTACCCAACTCCCCTTCCATGGAATGCCAGAACGGAATGGTCGTCACAGCCATTGCGTTCGTCGCAAAAGCCAGACCCAGTGCCAGACCCAAAGCTGTGTGTCGTAACGATGTCATTGTCATCTCTCTTATTGTGCCGGATGCGCGATATCACGCGTTTTATGCTCGCGAGGTAACATGACATGCTCGAATGACAGAAAAATAACTGTTTGTTTACAGATAAGTGACAGCCAGGCGTCAGGGGGATGATGGTTGTGTGAAGGGGCTGGGTGCATGATTGGGTGCGGTCTGATGCCCTCACCCCGGCCCTCTCCCACAGGGAGAGGGAGAAAAACCTGTAGGCCCGGTAAGCGTAGCGCCACCGGGCGATACAGACGGCTCAGCCGCCCAAATACGCGCTCCGCACCGCCTCGTTCGCCAGCAGCGCGTCGCCGGTATCGGAGAGCACCACGCGGCCGTTCTCCAGCACGTAGCCACGATCGGCGAGCTTCAGGGCCTGGTTGGCGTTCTGCTCGACGAGGAAGATGGTCATCCCCTCTTTACGCAGTTGCTCAATGGTGTCGAAAATCTGCTGGATGATGATCGGCGCCAGACCGAGCGACGGTTCGTCCAGCAGCAGCAGGCGCGGCTGGCTCATCAGCGCGCGGCCAATCGCCAGCATCTGCTGCTCGCCGCCGGACATGGTGCCCGCACGCTGAATGCGGCGCTCCCACAGGCGCGGGAAGAGTTCATACACCCACTTAATGCGGGTCTGGTATTCATCGCGGTGGGCGAAGAACCCGCCCATCGCCAGGTTCTCTTCCACCGTCATGCGGGAAAACACGCGACGTCCTTCCGGAACAATCGCCACCGCCTCGCGCATAATTTTGGCCGTCTGCCAGTCGGTAATGTCTTTGCCATCAAACACAATCCGCCCGCTGCTGGCGCGCGGGTCGCCGCACAGGGTGCCGAGCAGCGTGGTTTTGCCCGCGCCGTTGGCCCCGATCAGGGTGACGATTTCACCCTGATTGATATGCAGGCTGACGTCATGCAGTGCCTGGATCTTGCCGTAGTGCGCATTGACCTTGTCGAACGTTAACATCGCTTTTTCCATCTTATGCCTCACCAAGGTATGCGCGGATCACGTCCGGGTTGTTGCGGATCTCTTCCGGCGTGCCGTTTGCCAGCGGCGTGCCCTGGTTGACCACGTAGATACGGTCAGAAATGCCCATCACCAGCTTCATGTCATGCTCAATCAGCAGAATGGTGGTGTCGTGATGGTCGCGCAGCTCGGCAATCAGCTCGTCCAGCTCTTTAGTCTCTTTCGGGTTGAGCCCTGCCGCCGGTTCGTCGAGCATAAGGATCTCCGGCTGCGTCACCATGCAGCGCACGATTTCAAGGCGACGCTGGTCGCCGTAGGCCAGGTTGCTCGCCTGACGGTTGGCGTGCTGCAGCAGGCCAATTCGGTCAAGCCAGGTGGCGGCGCGGTCGAGCGCTTCATCCTGCGCGCGGCGGAAGGCCGGGGTCTTCAGCAGGCCGGAGAACAGCCCGGTTTTCAGCTGCTGATGCTGTGCCACCAGCAGGTTCTCAATCACCGTCATCTCGCGGAACAGACGCACGTGCTGGAAGGTACGCACCACGCCCATGCGGGCAATCTGCTGGCCCGGTAATCCTTCAAGATGCTGGTCGCGCAGCATGATGGTGCCCCCCGTCGGCTTGTAGAAGCCGGTCAGGCAGTTGAAGACCGTGGTTTTCCCCGCGCCGTTCGGGCCAATCAGGGAGACAATCTCTTTCTTGTGCAGATCCAGATTCACGTTGTTGACCGCCAGCAGGCCGCCAAAGCGCATCATCAGGCCGTTAACGGATAATAATGGCTGACTCATGCCTGCTCTCCTTTCGCTTGCCCGTTCTTCAGCTTCAGCTGTGGACGGGTCATCGGCAGCAGGCCCTGCGGACGCCAGATCATCATCAGCACCATCAAACCACCCAGCATCAGCATGCTGTATTCGTTAAAGTCGCGCATCAGCTCGCGCGAGACCACCAGCAGGATGGCCGCGAGGATAACGGCAAACTGCGAGCCCATCCCGCCGAGTACCACAATCGCCAGCACGAAGGCCGATTCGGCAAAGGTGAAGGATTCCGGGCTAACGAAGCCCTGGCGCGCGGCAAACAGCGTCCCGGCGAAACCGGCAAACGCGGCGCTAATGGTGAACGCGGTCAGCTTGATGCGGGTCGGGTTCAGGCCCAGCGAGCGGCAGGCGATTTCATCTTCGCGCAGCGCTTCCCACGCGCGGCCCAGCGGCATGCGCAGCAGGCGGTTAATCACGAACAGGGTAATCACCACCAGCAGCAGCGCCACCAGATAGAGCCAAATCACGCGGTCGGACGGGTCGTATTTCACGCCGAAGAAGTTGCTGAAAGTGTCCCAGCCGCCTTCGCGGGCGGTACGGCTGAACTCCAGGCCGAAGAAGGTCGGTTTCGGGATCTGGCTGATGCCGTTCGGGCCGCCGGTCACTTCAGTATTATTCAGCAGCAGGATACGGACGATTTCGCCGAAGCCTAAGGTCACAATCGCCAGGTAGTCGCCGCGCAGGCGCAGCACCGGGAAGCCAAGCAGGAAACCGGCGGCGGCAGAGACCAGCCCCGCCAGCGGCAGGCAGGTCCAGAAGCCGAGGCCGTAATAGTGGTTCAGCAGCGCAAAGGTATAGGCGCCGATGGCGTAGAAGCCGCCGTAGCCCAGCACCAGCAGGCCGGAGAGCCCCACCACCACGTTCAGACCGAGACCGAGAATCACGTAGATCATGGTCAGGGTGGCGATATCTACGGTTCCGCGCGAGACCACAAACGGCCACGCCACGGCGGCGACCAGCAGCGCCACGAGGAACAGCTTCTGCTTAACGGTAGAACCGTCGATTGCCGGCAGGACGAATTTCGGCCCGGAGACGTTTTTCAGCGTCTTCTGGAAGAGCGGACGCAGCAGCTGGAACAGGAATACCACGGCAGTGCCGATAAACACCCACTGCCAGCGGATGTCGGGGGCGGTATCCACCACCAGCTTCGTGCCGTCCAGACCTAACTGGACGCCCATAAAGACGCCCGCCAGTACGAAGAACATGGCGGCAGAGAGCAGCGCCATTGCAAAATGCATCGGTTTCATACTTTCTCTACCTCCGGACGGCCCAGAATACCGGTAGGCATTACCAGCAGAACCAGAATCAGCAGGGCAAACGACACCACATCTTTATATTCCGTACTCAGGTACGCCGAAGAGAGCGCTTCCGCCACGCCCAGGATCAGGCCGCCGATCATCGCGCCCGGAATACTGCCAATACCGCCCAGCACCGCTGCGGTGAAGGCTTTCATCCCGGCCATAAAGCCGATGTACGGGTTGATCACGCCGTAGAACTGGCCGAGCAGGACGCCTGCGACGGCCGCCATCGCGGCGCCAATCACGAAGGTCAGGGCAATCACGCGGTCGGTGTTAATGCCGAGCAGACTCGCCATCTTCAGGTCTTCCGCGCAGGCGCGGCAGGCACGCCCCATGCGGGAGTAGCGAATGAACAGGGTCAGGGCGAGCATCGCAATAAAGGTCACCACCCAGATAACCAGCTGCATGGTGGTGATAGAGGCAGAGAAGTTTTCGCTGGCCCCCACAATCCACTGGCCGTTAAACAGGCTTGGCAGCGCCACGTCGCGCGAGCCTTCGGTCAGGCTGACGTAGTTTTGCAGGAAGATGGACATACCAATCGCGGAGATGAGCGCAATCAGGCGCTTGGAGCTGCGCACCGGCCGGTAGGCCACGCGCTCGATGCTCCAGCCGTAGGCGCTGGCAATCACAATCGCGCCGACAAACCCGGCGGCGACCAGCAGCCAGCTGCTGTCGATGCCCATCATCATCAGCGCGGCGATGATCATAAAGGAGACATAGCTACCGATCATGTAAACCTCGCCGTGGGCGAAGTTGATCATGCCGATAATGCCGTAAACCATCGTATAGCCGATGGCAATCAGCGCGTAGGTGCTTCCCAGCGTGACGCCGTTAAACATCTGCTGCAAGAAATAGAGAAACTGCTCGGACATATGCAAACCTTTTTATACCCGCCCGTCAGTCCGGGCGGTGGGATAATTATTTGGCGGCCGAGGACGAACCGTCGGCGTGCCACTTAAAGACACCAAACTCAAATCCCTTCAGATCGCCTTTCTCATCCCAGTTCAGCGGCCCAATCACGGTGTTCGCCCCGTGTGCTTTTAAATCTTTCACCAGATCCAGCGGTTCTTTGCTGCCGGTACGGTCCAGCGCGGTGGCCAGAGACTGTACGGCCGCGTAGGTGATCCAGACGTACGGACCGCTCGGATCTTTCTTCTGCGCCTTGAGCGCATCAACGATAGCCTTGTTGGCCGGATCCTGGTCATAGCGTTTTGGCATCGTCACCAGCATGCCTTCGGCAGAATCCCCGGCGATGTTTGACAGGGAGGCGTTACCCACGCCCTCAGGCCCCATAAACTGGGTTTTCAGACCGGTCGCGCGCGCCTGACGCAGCATCTGCCCCATTTCCGGGTAGTAGCCGCCGTAATAAACGAAGTCGATGTTCTCTTTTTGCAGACGGGCGATCAGCGCGGAGAAGTCTTTCTCACCGGCGGTAATGCCGTCGAAGAAGACGATGTTCGCGCCGCCTTTTTTCAGGCCGTCCTGAACGGAGCGCGCCAGGCCTTCGCCGTACTGCTGTTTGTCATGAATGATGGCAATGCGCTGCGGTTTAACCGTCTCGAGGATGTATTTCGCCGCGGTTGGACCCTGGGAGGAGTCCAGACCGGCGGTACGCATAATGTGCTGGTAGCCGCGCTGGGTCAGCTCCGGATTGGTGGCGCCCGGAGTGATCATCAGAATGCCTTCGTCTTCGTAGATATCAGAAGCGGGCTGGGTGGAGGATGAGCACAGGTGGCCGATTACGTACTGGATGCCATCGTTAACGATTTTGTTGGCGACCGCGACGGCCTGTTTAGGATCGCAGGCGTCGTCATATTCCACGCCCACCAGCTTGTCGCCTTTGATGCCGCCTTTAGCATTGATGTCTTTGATGGCCTGGCGCGCGCCGTTGAACTCCATGTCACCCCACTGGGCAACAGGGCCGGACATTGCACCCACTACCGCAACTTTAATGTCCTCCGCCATAGCGGCATGCGAGATCGACAGTGCGACCATCCCCGCGATTAACGTCTTCGCGTTCCTTTTCATCTCTGAATCCCCATTCGTGATGTCGTGTTTATATTTTGTTTTATTATGGTTAAAAAGCATTCTGTACTTTTAATGAACAACGCTATTTTTACCAGTGCCTTTAATGGTTTAGCGCAGTTTTTTATCAAAAACCAGACTAAAATCTCTATTTTTCAGGCGATTAAGCAAAGATAATATTCTGAAATCAGGCAGAGATAAACAAATAAAAGTGCAGTTTGCAGCATAAAATAACGGTACAAAGCGCCGAATAAATCACTACCATTCAGGTTAAAATTCTGCTTATTTTTCGATCCGTGTGTTTTCAAACTGCCCATTGCGTTGTCAAAAAACTAATCACCTGGCGAATGGGAATAAAAAGAGGAAGCCGCTGAGTGGATAAATTGAGTACACTGCCCTTACTCAATTTGATTTGGACAAGTAGCTAATGAAACTGACTATCGTGCGTCTGGTGACCTTTAGCGACCAGGATCATATCGACCTGGGCAAAATCTGGCCGGAATATTCCCCTTCGTCGCTTCGCGTCGATGAGACCCACCGCATTTATGCCGCGCGTTTTAACGAGCGCCTGCTGGCTGCGGTTCGCGTGACCCTGAGCGGCACAGAAGGAGCGCTGGACTCGCTGCGCGTGCGTGACGTCACCCGTCGGCGCGGCGTGGGCCAGTATTTAATTGAAGAAGTAATCCGTGAAAACCCGAGCGTGACCTCCTGGTGGATGGCAGACGTGGGCGTGGAAGACCGCGGCGTGATGGCGGCGTTTATGCAGGCGTTAGGGTTTACGGCGCAGGAGAGCGGGTGGGAGAAGCGCCAGAGTTGACGTGTGCAGCCTGATCTGTGCGGCCTGATGCCCTCTCCCACGGGGAGAGGGTGCAAACACTAAAATGGCAACCTTACGGTTGCCATTTGCGTTTATTTTGCGTCAGTAGCAGTACCGTTGGCATGCCAGTCAAACACGCCAAACTCGAAGCCCTTCAGGTCGCCCTTCGCATCCCAGGAAAGTGGCCCCATGACGGTCTCGACGGTATTCGCTTTCAGCCAGGTGGCAATCTCAGCCGGATCGGCTGACTGGTTCAGACCCGCCTGCAGAGACTGCAGCGCAGCGTAGGTCGTCCAGACGAACGCACCGCTTGGATCCTGTTTCTTCGCCTTGATGGCATCTACGATAGGTTTGTTTGCAGGCACCTGGTCGTAGTTCTTCGGCTTGGTTACCAGCAGGCCTTCCGCAGACTCACCCGCGATGTTAGACAGGGAAACGTTCGCCACACCTTCTGGCCCCATAAACTGGGTTTTCAGGCCCGCAGCACGCGCCTGACGCAGGATCTGGCCCATTTCCGGGTGATAACCGCCGTAGTAAACGAAATCAATATTCTCTTTCTTCAGGCGCGCCACCAGCGTGGAGAAGTCTTTCTCACCGGCGGTGATCCCGTCGAAGAACACGATATCAGCCTTCGCTTTTTTGAGGTTGTCCTGCACCGAACGCGCCAGGCCTTCACCGTACTGCTGCTTGTCGTGAACGATGGCGATGCGCTTCGGCTTCACTTTTTCAACAATGTATTTAGCCGCGGTTGGGCCCTGGTCAGAGTCCAGACCGGTGGTGCGCAGGGTCAGCTTATAGCCGCGCGCGGTCAGCTCCGGTGCGGTCGCTGCCGGGGTGATCATCAGAATACCTTCGTCTTCGTAGATGTCAGACGCTGGCTGAGTAGAGGAAGAGCACAGGTGACCGATAACGTATTTGATTCCGTCGTTCACCACTTTGTTCGCGACCGCGACCGCTTGTTTCGGGTCACAGGCATCATCATATTTTACGATCTGCAGCTTTTCGCCTTTGATACCGCCCTTAGCATTAATGTCTGCAACCGCCTGTTCTGCGCCGGTAAACTCCTGGTCGCCGTACTGCGCTACCGGACCGGACATTGCGCCAACAACAGCCACTTTGATGTCTGCCTGAGCCATGGTGCTGAATGCCAACGCGATACATCCTGCCAGTAACGCTTTACCCTTCATGTTCATCCTGAGATTCCCCATTATTATGGTTATTACGATTGTTGTGATGTTGTTGTGCAGCGCTTTATTTCAGTTATAGGTGTGCTGTTCGCGCTTTTTCAGCATACTCTGCTAAAACATACCCGATTTTTATTATTTTGGAATAGCTAATTTGAAATGAAAATATGATAAGCCCGGCAGGAATTTCCGCCGGGCGTGTGGCTTTAACGTGTCAGCGACGCGGAGATAATGTCCAGCGCCTGACGGAACTGCGCTTCGGGGATAGTCAGCGGATAGAGGAAACGAATAACGTTGCCGTAGACGCCGCAGCTCAGCAGCAGCAAACCTTCCTGCAACGCGCGATCCTGTACCTGCCGGGTAAATTCCGGCGAAGGGTGCCCCGTCTGCGGGTCGTTAAACTCCACCGCCACCATCGAGCCCTGCGCGCGAATATCAGCGATATACGGGCAGTGTTCCTTCGCTTTGTTCAGCACTTCCACCAGGTGATGCCCAAGGTGCGCCGAGCGCGTACAGAGATCCTCTTCATCAATCACGTCCAGCACGGCGTGCGCGGCCGCAATCGCCAGCGGGTTACCCGCGTAGGTGCCGCCCAGCCCGCCCGGTGCAGGGGCGTCCATCACCTCTGCACGGCCCGACACCGCCGAAAGCGGCATCCCACCCGCCAGGCTTTTCGCCATGGTGATAAGGTCCGGCTTCACACAGTGGTTTTCCATCGAGAACAGCTTGCCGGTGCGGGCGAAACCGCTTTGCACTTCGTCGGCAATAAGCAAAATACCGTGGGTATCGCACAGGGCGCGCAGCGCCTGCATAAAATCAGCAGGGGCGATGTTAAACCCGCCCTCTCCCTGAACCGGTTCGAGAATAATCGCCGCGACCTGGTCAGGCGCAATATCCGCCTTAAAGATGCGCTCCAGGCTCTTTAGCGCTTCCGCCGTGCTGACGCCGTGCAGTTCATTCGGGTACTGGGCGTGATACACCGAGCCGGGGAAGGGACCGAAGCCAAGCTTGTACGGCGCGACTTTGCCGGTCAGCGCCATGGTCATAAAGGTGCGGCCGTGGAACGCGCCGCCGAAGGTGATAAGGCCAGGACGTTTGGTAAAGGCGCGGGCAATTTTTACGGCGTTTTCGACCGCCTCTGCGCCCGTAGAGAAGAATGCCGTTTTCGCCGGGCCGTCAATTGGCACGCGTGCGTTGAGGCGTTCGGCAAGCGACACATAGCCTTCGTACGGCACAATCTGGTAGGCCGTATGGGTAAAGGCGTGGAGTTGTTTTTCGATAGCGGAAATGATTTTTGGATGGCGATGGCCGGTATTCAGGACCGCGATCCCCGCGGCGAAGTCGATGTACTCGTTACCCTCGACGTCCCACACCGTGGCGTTTTCGGCTTTATCGGCATAGAAGTTACACATCACGCCGATGCCGCGCGGCGTCGCCTGTAAACGCCGGTCGTGCAGTTCGTTATTTTTCACCCTGTCCCCCTGAGAAATTCACCTGCTTAGCGCATCTGTAAGTGTTTGCCAGGGGGAGGGAATTCGCCAGAGCGGGAGATAAAAAAACAAAACCCCCGAATTTGCATTCGAGGGTTATCGGGGACTTCGCGGAAATTACGCTTCGATAGCGGCGCGAAGTTTTTTCATCGCGTTCTTTTCAAGCTGACGGACACGTTCCGCAGAAACGCCGTAGCGGTCGGCCAGCTCCTGCAGCGTGGACTTGTTATCTTCGTCCAGCCAGCGGGCACGGATGATGTCCTGGCTACGCTCGTCGAGGCCTTCCATCGCAAAGGTCAGCTTGTTCGCCGCCTGGTCTTCCCAGTTATCTTCTTCAATGCCATCAGCAAAGTTAGAAGTCTTATCCTGCAGGTACAGTACCGGGGCCATCGGCTGGCTGTCGGATGCGTCGTCGTCGGAAGACATGTCAAAGGTCATGTCCTGCGCGGCCATACGGGATTCCATCTCACGAACGTCTTTGCTGGATACGCCCAGCTCGCGCGCCACCATTTCGACTTCATCCTGATTGAACCAGCCCAGACGCTGCTTGGTTTTACGCAGGTTGAAGAACAGTTTGCGTTGCGCTTTTGTCGTGGCAACTTTCACAATACGCCAGTTACGCAGCACGTATTCATGAATTTCTGCTTTGATCCAGTGCACGGCGAAAGAGACCAGTCGCACACCCACTTCCGGGTTAAAGCGACGTACAGCCTTCATCAGGCCGATGTTACCTTCCTGAATCAAGTCCGCCTGCGGCAGGCCGTAGCCCGAGTAGTTGCGAGCAACGTGAACAACAAAGCGCAGGTGAGACAGGATCAGCGTCTTAGCTGCTTCCAGATCGCCCTGGTAATGCAGCTTTTCAGCAAGCTCCTTTTCTTCCTCGGCCGTTAACATCGGCCAGGTGTTCGCAGCCCGGATGTAAGATTCCAGGTTACCAACAGGGGCTAAAGCTAAAGTTTGCATTTCTTTGGTCATTCATTCCTCTCAATGTTTCTTCTGGTCCAGGCTGTCCCCGTCAGGCAACAGCCATGCCAAAGCGTTTGAGCAACGAGATTAGCATTCACTCTTTTATCAGACAGTGATTTTATCCACAAGTTCCAGGTGCAACGGTGAATAAATTACGCACAAATTGTGACATGGAGATGATAACAGGGGAAGAGACAACAGGGACGCTTTCCCTGCAGAGCGAACATCTCGGTGCAGGGAAAGATTATATCACGCTTTTATTAGTCGGGAGTAAAGTGACGTAAATGTTGAACGGTTGCCAGCCAGGCTGCCACCCACCCAATCATTGAGCAAACCAGCAGCAGTAACAGGCACTCATCGAACCCTAAGCCGCTGATATCAAACTTCGTTCCGAAAACCTGCGCCACTTCAGTTACGGCAGACGAAAGCCGCATCACCAAAATTTCTGACAATATCAGTGAAAGAAATGCGCCGGAAAAACCGAGCAATGCACCGCCGTAGAGGAACGGTCGAAGGATGAAGCCATCCGTCGCACCAATCAGCTTCTGCACGTTGATGGTATCGCGACGGGCGAAGATGCTCAGGCGCACGCTGTTACCGATGACGAGGAAGACCGCCGCCACCATAAGCACGCCAATCATCGCCGCGACGCGTCCTACCAGCCCGGTCAGGGCCGCAAGGCGTGCGAACCAGCTGTCATCCATGCGCACTTCATCAATGCCTTTAATGCGTGTGATGCGATCGCGCAGAGTGTTAAGCGAATCGGTCCCCTGGAAATCCAGCTTCGGGATCACCACCGCCACGGCGGGCAGCGGGTTCTCTTCGAGCATATCCAGCGCACCGCCAAAGCCTGACCAGTTACGGAACTCGCCCAGCGCGTCTTCACGTGAGAGATAATTAACCTTCTCCACGCCCTGCTCGGCCTGAATTTGCCCGACCACCTGCGCCGCGGCGTTATCGTCGAGCGCTTTATCCAGATAGACCGTGATCTGCGGGGACGGATAATACTGCGAGGCCGCCTGGTTGACGTTTTTATAGACCATATAGCAGACGCTTGGCAGCGTGAGGGAGATGGCAATCACCATCACCGTCAGGAACGTCGCCAGCGGTTTGCTTTTCAGGTCCTGCAGGGCGCCGTGGAACGCGTAGCGCACCTGCTCGTTAAACACGTTGGTTTTGCGGGAGGCCGGCTTTGGCGCAGCCTTCTGGCGCTTCGGCGCATTACGATTGCCGTCACCGCCGCCCTGCGGCTTACGGAAGCGGTCAAACCGGTTCCCGAACTGCCGAATCTGGTTTATTGCATCACGCTTATTCACCGTGGCCTCCGTGCAAATGACCGTCGCTCAGGGTCAGCATGCGGTACGAACGACGGGAAATGAGCCCGATGTCGTGCGTCGCCATCAGTACGGTGACCCCCACGCGGTTAAACTCCTCAAACAGACGCAAAATCCCTTCTGACAGGGCATCGTCCAGGTTACCGGTCGGTTCATCCGCCAGCAGCACCGCAGGCTTATTCACCACCGCACGGGCAATGCCCACGCGCTGCTGTTCACCGCCGGAGAGCTGGATCGGGAAGTTCTTCGCTTTGTCCAGCAGCCCGACCTTATCCAGCGCCGCAGAGACGCGGCGGCGGATATCATCATAGCTGGCACCGGCAATAATCAGCGGAATGGCCACGTTATCGAAAACGGTGCGATCCATCAGCAGGTGGTGGTCCTGGAAAATCATGCCGATCTGACGACGCAGGAACGGCACTTCGCGGTTTTTCAGGCGGCTGATCTCATGGCCGCCGAAAAAGATTTTCCCGGCGCTTGGCCGCTCAATCCCACAGATAAGCTTGAGCAGGGTACTTTTCCCCGCGCCGGAATGGCCGGTCAGGAATGCCATCTCGCCCGGCTGCAGGTGAAATGTCACCCCCTGCAGCGCTTGTCTCCCACCGAGATAGGCCTTGCTGACGTGTTCAAAGCGAATCATTGTTAGTCCTCTCGGGCAAATAATGCCTCAATAAAGTCGTCCGCTTTAAACGGACGTAAATCCTCAATACGCTCGCCCACACCGATGTAACGGATAGGAATGCCGAACTGGTCGGCCACGGAGAAGATCACCCCGCCTTTCGCGGTACCGTCCAGTTTGGTCAGCGCGATACCCGTCAGTCCTACCGCTTCATTGAACAGCTTCGCCTGGCTGATGGCGTTCTGTCCGGTGCTGGCATCAATGGTCAGCATAATTTCATGCGGCGCGTCTTCGTCCAGCTTCTTCATGACGCGAACGATTTTCTTCAACTCTTCCATCAGGTGCGATTTGTTCTGCAAACGCCCTGCGGTATCGGCAATCAGCACGTCCACGTTTCGCGCCTTCGCCGCCTGGATGGCGTCGAAGATCACGGACGCGGAATCCGCGCCGGTATGCTGGGCAATCACCGGAATGTTGTTGCGCTGGCCCCACACCTGGAGCTGCTCAACCGCCGCCGCACGGAAGGTATCGCCCGCCGCCAGCATCACCGATTTGCCCTGCTGCTCGAACTGACGCGCCAGCTTGCCGATGGTGGTGGTTTTACCCACGCCGTTCACGCCGACCATCAGAATAACAAATGGCGTTTTGCCTTCAATATTAAGCGGTTCGTCAACTTTTGCGAGAATTTCGCCCATCTCGTCTTTCAGCAGGCCGTACAGCGCCTCGGCGTCGCGCAACTGCTTGCGGCTCGCCCCTTCGGTCAGGTTGGCGATGATCTTCCGGGTGGTTTCCACGCCGACGTCCGCAATCAGCAGCTGCTCTTCCAGCTCTTCAAACAGATCGTCGTCGATCTTCTTGCCGCGGAAAAGACTGATAAATCCGGAACCTAAGTTTTCTTTGGTTTTAAGCAGGCTGCGCTTCAGGCGGGCGAAGAAACCTTCTTTGGTCGGTTTTTCCTGTTCCTGAACGATCTCTTCTTCGGTCTGCTCTGGCTCTTCCACCGGCACGACGATAACCGCTTCTTCAGCCGCTTCCGCCGCCAGCGCCTGGGCTTCCAGCTCTTCGTCGGTCAGCTCTGGCTCAAGTGCCGCTTCTTCTTCCACCGCTTCAACAATTTCAACGGTTTCCGCCTCGGCCTGCCACTCTTCGGCAGAAACCGCGTCGGCGTTCACCTCTTCCGGCAGCGGCAGCTCTTCACGTTCGATAACGGCCTGCGGCGCTTCGGGGATCTCTTCAACCACAACCGGTTCTGGCTTGTCGCTCTCCTGAACCTGTTCAGTGATCTCAACCACCTCTTCAGCAAAGGTTTCAATCTCTTCTTTGCTGTGCGCCGTCTCTTCCGCTTCGACAACCGCGGCGGTTTCTACAGGCGTTTCAGGCTGCGACTGCTCTTCAACGGCTTGTTGCTCTTCGGTTTTCTGTTCTGTTTCTTGCTCTTTTTCACCGAAGCCCAGCCAGGAAAAGAAGCCACGTTTTTTTTGTTTTGCCATCTGCGACTACACTCCTCGCGGCGCTATATACATGGAAGCTAAAAAAATGATGAAATAGTCTAACACTTTACTTAATTGACATCACCGCCCGCAATCGCAGGCCAATTGTTAACAGAGCTTTCCTGAGATGAAGAAACCCAACCGCGCCCCGGCCGGTCAAATTCGTATTATCGGCGGTCAGTGGCGAGGCCGGAAATTACCGGTGCCGGACAGCCCCGGTTTGCGCCCTACCACCGACCGCGTGCGCGAAACGCTGTTTAACTGGCTGGCCCCGTCAATGGTAGACGCCCACTGCCTCGACTGCTTCGCCGGAAGCGGCGCACTCGGGCTGGAAGCGCTGTCGCGCTATGCCGCCAGCGCCACCCTGCTGGAGATGGAGCGCGGCGTTGCGCAGACCCTGCAGCAAAATCTGGCGACGCTGAAAGCGAGCAACGCAAAAGTCGTGAACACCAACACGCTGAGTTTTCTTGCACAGAAGGGCACGCCGCATAACGTGGTGTTTGTCGATCCGCCGTTCCGCAAGGGTCTGCTGGAAGAGACGCTTTCCCTGCTGGAGCAGAATGGCTGGCTGGCGGATGACGCATTGATTTACGTTGAAAGCGAAGTGGAAAACGGTCTGCCGCCGGTTCCCGCTCACTGGGATCTGCACCGCGAAAAAGTCGCAGGTCAGGTCGCTTATCGTCTGTATCACCGTCAGGCTCAAGGAGAATCCGATGCCGGTACTGATTAATCTGGGACGTTTGTTGATGCTGGGCGTCTGGGCGTTTTTAATTCTCAACCTGGTGCACCCGTTCCCGCGTCCGATGAATATTTTTGTTAACGTCGCGCTGATTTTCACGTCGTTCATGCACGCCCTGCAGATGGTGATGCTGAAAAACGGTCTGCCTAAAGACGGCCCGCAGATGACGGGCTGGCAGCAGCTTCGCGTCTTTATTTTCGGCGTGTTTGAACTGCTGGTGTGGATGAAAAAGTTTAAGGCGCAGGTGAAGAAGTAAGGTGCGGCCTGATGCCCTCACCCTACCCCTCTCCCACGGGGAGAGGGGACCGTTCGTGCATTATTCCGTCCTGAACCCTTCAAACCGCGATCCTTTGTAACTGAGCGTCCCTTTCTCCCCCACCGTCAGCTGATGGTACTGCAGCGCCTCCAGGCGGAAGGTCATCTCCAGGCCGCCCGTTTCCGGCTTAAAGCTCGCTTCATAGCGCATTGCTGTGCCCGCAGGCGTCACCTGCTGCTGGCGCGAGCGGCGGTCGTTGAGCGGTTTCTCACGTTTGTTCGTCACCACCACGCGCTTTTGCATCAGCGGCGCGGCATCGTTATCCGCTCTCTCGCGGCGCTGCTGCACGAAACGGAACGAAGCGGCAATGACGATAATCGCCACCACGATAATGAAAAACAGCGGCATCTTGCTCATTCTAAAATCCCATAAGATTATGCGGAAATCAGGATACCTTGCCTTCCCCGCCATTGCCAAACGCCCGCTCGCGTCACTACACTGGATCAGAAACTGATTATTCAGACTTAACAGATACAGGGAGTTAATATGCTTTGGTCATTTATCGCTGTCTGTTTTTCCGCATGGCTTTACGTCGATGCGTCGTACCGCGGTCCCACCTGGCAGCGCTGGCTGTTTAAACCCGTCACGCTACTGCTGCTCCTGCTGCTTGCCTGGCAAGCGCCGATGTTTAACGCCGTAAGCTACCTGGTCCTCGCCGGGCTGTGCGCATCTCTGATTGGCGATGCCCTGACCCTGCTGCCGCGCCAGCGTCTGCTGTATGCCGTAGGGGCATTTTTCCTGTCGCATCTGCTGTATACGATCTACTTCGCCAGCCAGATGACGCTCTCGTTCTTCTGGCCGCTGCCGCTGGTGCTGCTGGTGATTGGCGCCCTGCTGATTGCGGTGATCTGGTCACGTCTGGAAGAGATGCGGTTGCCGGTCTGCACGTTTATTGCCATGACGCTGGTGATGGTATGGCTGGCAGGTGAACTGTGGTTCTTCCGCCCAACGGCCCCGGCGATGTCCGCATTCTTCGGTGCAGCGCTGCTGTTGATCGGGAATATCGTGTGGCTGGGCAGCCACTATCGCCGCCGTTTCCGGGCGGATAACGCGATCGCCGCGGCCTGTTACTTCGCTGGGCACTTCCTGATTGTGCGTTCGCTGTATATCTAAATAACGCTTGACTCTGGAGTCGACTCCAGAGTGTATGCTTCAGTTAATGAGAAAATTATCATTAACCGGAGACTGCCATGTCGACTCCAGAAACACCCAAAAAAGTTCCTCAATTCTCGGCACTTAAGCTCAGCCCGGTTCCGTCCAAAGACGACTGCTGCTGCGAAGGCGCGTGCGAAACGCAAACTCAACCGCTTCCTGAAAGCGGCAGCCGCTACATCTGGGTGGTCAACGGTATGGACTGCGCGGCCTGCGCCCGTAAAGTTGAAAATGCGGTAAAACAGGTGCCGGGCGTCAGTCACGTACAGGTGCTGTTTGCCACCGAAAAGCTGCTGGTCAGCGCCGATAACGACGTCAGCAAACAGGTGGAAGCCGCAGTGAGCAAGGCGGGCTACAGCCTGCGCAGCGAAACCGCGCCCGCGGAAAAAACGTCATCCCTGCAAGAAAATCTGCCGCTTATCACCCTCATCATCATGATGGCCCTGAGCTGGGGGCTGGAACAGATTAACCACCCGTTCGGCAATCTGGCGTTTATCGCCACGACCCTGGTCGGTCTGTTCCCGATTGCCCGACAGGCGCTGCGTCTGATGAAAAGCGGCAGCTGGTTCGCCATCGAAACGCTGATGAGCGTGGCCGCCATCGGCGCGCTGTTTATTGGCGCAACGGCAGAAGCGGCGATGGTGCTGCTGCTGTTCTTAATCGGTGAACGCCTTGAGGGCTGGGCTGCCAGCCGCGCGCGTAAAGGGGTCAGCGCGTTAATGGCCCTGAAACCGGAAACCGCCACGCGCGTGGTAAACGGCACGCGTGAAACGGTCGCTATCAGTACGCTCCGCCCCGGCGACGTGATTGAAGTGTCCGCAGGGGGGCGTCTGCCCGCGGACGGTGAGTTGCTCACCGCCACGGCAAGCTTCGATGAAAGCGCCCTCACCGGGGAGTCCATTCCGGTAGAGCGCGCAGTGGGCGAAAAAGTGCCTGCGGGCGCCACCAGCGTCGACCGTCTGGTGCAGCTTAAGGTCCTGTCCGAACCGGGTGACAGCGCCATTGACCGCATCCTGAAGCTGATTGAAGAGGCCGAAGAACGCCGCGCGCCGGTTGAACGCTTTATCGACCGCTTCAGCCGGATCTACACGCCCGCCATTATGCTGGTTGCCCTGCTGGTTACCATCGTGCCGCCGCTGTTCTTCGGCGCGCAGTGGGAGGGCTGGATTTATAAAGGGCTGACGCTGCTGCTGATTGGCTGCCCGTGCGCGCTGGTCATCTCCACCCCGGCGGCCATTACGTCCGGGCTGGCGGCAGCGGCACGTCGCGGCGCGCTGATTAAGGGCGGCGCGGCGCTGGAGCAGCTGAGCCAGGTCCAGCAAATCGCCTTCGATAAAACCGGCACGTTGACCGTCGGCAAGCCGCAGGTGACCGGCGTTTATCCGCAGGGTATCAGTGAAAACGAACTGCTGACGCTGGCCGCCGCCGTCGAACAGGGGTCAACCCACCCGCTGGCGCAGGCGATCGTGCGTGAAGCGCAGGCGAGAGGGTTAGCGATCCCGGCGGCGACGGCGCAGCGAGCGCTGGTAGGGTCAGGGATTGAGGCCAGCGTCGAAGGCAAAAACGTGCTGATTGTCGCAGCGGGCCACGCCGCCGATCCACAGGTCGAGGCGTTAGAGAAGGCCGGACAGACGGTCGTTGCCGTCATGCAGGACGGCGTCATGAAAGGCATTCTGGCGCTGCGCGATACCCTGCGTGAGGATGCAAAAGAGGCCGTAGCGGCGCTGCATCAGCTGGGGGTGCAGGGTGTGATTTTGACCGGGGATAACCCTCGCGCGGCGGCGGCCATTGCTGGCGAACTGGGGCTTGAGTATAAAGCCGGATTGTTGCCCGCCGACAAGGTCAGCGCGGTGACGGAGTTGAACAGGCACGCCCCGCTGGCGATGGTTGGTGACGGCATTAACGATGCCCCAGCGATGAAGGCATCAACCATTGGCATCGCGATGGGCAGCGGTACCGACGTGGCGCTGGAGACCGCCGACGCGGCATTAACGCATAACCGTCTGACGGGGCTGGCGCAGACCATCGCGCTTGCGCGCGCGACGCGGGCCAATATTCGGCAGAACATCGGCATCGCGCTGGGGCTGAAGGGGATTTTCCTGGTGACCACGCTGCTGGGCATGACCGGGCTGTGGCTGGCGGTGCTGGCGGATACCGGGGCAACGGTGCTGGTTACGGCGAACGCGCTTCGGCTGCTGCGTCGCCGGTAAAAAAAAGCCCGGTGGCGCTAACACCTACCGGGCCTGCATTTTCTGCTAACGCGTAGGTCGGGTAAGGCGAAGCCGCCACCCGACTTTTTTTATAAGAAATAGCCCATCGCCAGGCCTAAAAACAGCACCAGGCCAACGTAGTTATTGTTCATAAACGCTTTAAAACAGGCGTCACGTTCGCGCTTAGCGATCAGCTTCTGCTGATAGGCAAACAGCAGTCCCGCCACCAGCACTGACCAGTAAAACTCCCAGTTCAGCCCGTTCAGGCGGCCGATCGCGACCATCAAGGCCAGCACAGCGACCTGCAGAATACCGATAATCAGCTTGTCCTGACGGCCAAAAAGGATGGCGGTTGATTTGATGCCAATCTTCAGGTCGTCGTCGCGGTCAACCATCGCGTACTGGGTGTCGTAGGCCACGGCCCAGAGAATGTTCGCCAGGAACATCAGCCAGCAGCTGAGCGGTAACGACTCGCTGACGGCGGCAAACGCCATCGGAATCGACCAGCCAAACGCCGCGCCCAGCACCACCTGCGGCAGGTGGGTGTAGCGCTTCATAAACGGGTAAACCCAGGCCAGCGCCAGCGCTGCCACGGAAAGCAGAATGGTCATGGTGTTCAGGGTTAACACCAGCAGGAAGGAGAGCAGCACCAGAACGATGAACAGCACGCGGGCTTCTTTTCCGGTGACCTGCCCGCTGGGCAACGGACGACCGGCAGTCCGTTTGACATGGCCGTCAAATTTGCGGTCGGCATAGTCATTGACCACGCAGCCCGCCGCACGCATCAGCCAGACGCCGGCAACAAACACGCCGAGGATCCACAGCGGCGGCACGCCCGGCGTTGCAACCCACAGCGCCCACAGGGTCGGCCACAGCAACAGTAGCGCGCCAATAGGTTTATCGGTACGCATTAAGCGGTGATAAGCCAACAGCTTACTCTGCGTCAGGCTCCACTCCATTTTTTCTTCCTCTTAGTACAACGGCGATGCCGGTAAAAAAAGCTCCGTCAGAATTAACGGCTTACCGCTCAGGCGAAGGCGGGAACGACGCCCCCACAGTTCGGCATCACGACCAATTTCAATAAAATCCCGGGTAAGTTCAGACGAGGTGAAGAGGTAACGCCCCAGCGGCGTTTTCCCCAGGCGCTGCAGCGCCAGCTCGGGTCCGGAAAGGGTGGACTCAGGCACCACCGTCCGCCCGGCAAGCCATGGCTCACCGTCAGCACAGAGTAAAATTTCACGCAGCCAGTAGCGTGGCTCCTGCGGCAGCAGCGGCAGCTCGCTGGCGATCTCATCGCCGGAGACAAACCCTTCCTGAATCAGGGTCACCGTAACCGTTTTACCCTGCTGCTCAAAACGTTTCGTCATGGAATCTTCCAGCAACAGCCAGTCAAGCTGCTGCGGATCAAGCGCAGGTATTTGGTCGAAATAGCGCAGCGCACGCAGTTGCGTTAGCGCGGGGTGTGACATGCCAGACTCTCCGATACATAACGTAATGGCATTGTATCGCAGAAACGCGGATTGAGGGGGGCCAAACGTTATTTAACGATCGTTATCGCAACAAGGGCGCAACAAGGCGGGAGAAATGTTCGTGGCAGCAACAGCAGAACTTGATTTTGGTTAAGTATCGCACGGATAAATTGTGAGCTAATGCGGCTCTCGGGAAGGAATATCAGGAACTTAATACATGGATGACAATAAAAATAGCCCCCCTAATCGGTCTTATCATCGTCCCATCTGGGATGACGATGGCACGTTTCATTATCAGGTTGTTGCTCAGCCAAAAGACAAAAACCACATCTCGGTTTGTCTCAAGCCCCCTTCAAAAGTGATCCCGGTGATCTTTATTCCTGGAGTGATGGGGTCAAACTTAAAAAATGAGGATGGTGAAGTCTGGCAGTTCAGTGCAACTTCGCTCGTGAAATTGCCATTAGCCAATGCAAAAAAAAGAAAACAACTGCTTGATCCAAAGACCACCGTCGTTGATGACTCCGGGGAAATTTTAAACGACGGTGCGGATGGCAAAAAATTCCCGTCCCGTCGCGCCCGCGGATGGGGAAGTGCGTTTTACATGAGCTACGGTGAGGCGCTTGACCGGCTGCAATATCTGCTCAGCGACGACGATATTCTGATGGATAATTACTTTCGGGAGACACAGTTGCAAACGGCACGGCAGCGTTTTATCGGCGTCAGAATCGGTGACGAGCCTCAGGAGCAGGTGCTAATCGAAGAAGAAGTTGCTCACGGGCACAAGTTCTTATTCCCTCTGCACGTTTTTGGTTACAACTGGCTGCAATCGAATGCGGACTCTGCGGCGTTGCTGGGCGAATATATCCGTAAGGTGCTGAGTACGTATCACGGACGCCTGGCAGTCAACAAGGTCATCCTGATCACCCATTCGATGGGCGGACTGGTCGCCCGCCATTACTCGGAAAATATGGGCGGGCAGGACTCAATCCTGGGCATCGTACACGGCGTCATGCCGGATCTCGGCTCACCTGCAGCTTATCGCCGCATGAAGATTGGTGAGCGTGGCATCACTGGAATGATTATCGGAGACAGTGCAGAAAAGCTGATGCCGGTGCTGGCACAGTCTCCCGGTCCGTTACAGCTTCTGCCGGGCATGGCTTATGGTCCGGGATGGCTGAAAATCAACAGTAAAGAGACTCAACTCTCCCTCCCGGTGGCCGATCCGTATGAGGAAATTTATCTAAACAAAACAGCGTGGTGGCGGCTATGTGAGCAGGATTTGTTGCTGGATGATACTGGCAGAGAATGGGATGCTTTTGTTAAGCGGATGAAAGACTCCGTTTATAAATTCATCGAAAAACTGAATGGACAGTACCATCCCCAGACATGGTTATTTTACGGTGCCAGCGAGAGTAACCCTTCCGATGGGTTCCTGACATGGGAAGAGCAGATCCCCCAGAGCGTTAAGGAAGCGCAGAGGTGCAGGGAAAATGCAGCTAACCCTTTTGAACTGTCCCCGTTAAGGGCTCATCAATTAATTTCATCCGCAAGCCCTGGTGATGGGACCGTGCCGACCACCTCCGTCCGCACCTACTCTTCCCGTATACAGGGCGTCATGGCGACAGATGTCGATCATGAAGGAGCTTATGCTGTCGATCCTGTCGATCGCTCCCGCTCGGTATACAGCGATCTCTCCGACGCACTGGTGTTCACGGTTCGCTCGGTGGTGAAAATTGTGCAGCAGGTTCCCGCCCCATGAAAAAAGACACATCCCCCCTGATTGTCACGCTGACGCTCCTGCTGCTGGCGGCAGGATATTACATCCATAACTATGTGACATTCGTGCATGCGCCCCCGGCGTTAACGGACAAGGAAAAACGTATGGTTAATACTCTTTTTGCCACCACCAAATCCCAGTGCGTGGGGCGCTATGTGTTTGACGTTCCGGCCTCATTCGAAAACACCCTGACTGACCGGGCACAGATTAATGAGATCCGCATCAGCAGCAAGCGGCTCTACCGTCCGGCGTTTGAGCAGCGTATCCGGTTGCGGGAACAGAAACTGAAAAACAGCGCTACCGTGGACCCTGTAGATCAGCCTTTTCTCAAGCAGGTATACAAGCTGAGTGATAATGCGATGATTTTTGACCGCAATGAAAATGAGAGTGTGGCGGGATTTGGGCGCATTCTGGAAGGCCATCTCTACGTTGACGGAGTGGCGTTTATCCTCACGCAGGAAATTACCGATTATTCTGATCCGCGCTTCGCTAAAGAGCGAGCGTTTTATCTGCGCAAGGAGGCGGGAAGACCTGACTGGATGGCGAATGATAAACCCCAGAAACTGGCAGAATTACAGGACCTCATGTCCCGGCTGAGCGGACGGTATAACGAGGATATTCCTTCCGTGCCCGGCACCTGTATTCCGCAAGGGTTTATCCGCGACGGAAACGGAAAGCCTAAGGAAGATATTACCTTTGTATATCCACATAACCCGGTCTTTTCCCTGTCGGTTTCCACTAATACTTATCTTGGCGATCCAGCGAGTATGCTGGAGCGAAGTGATGAGATTCAGCCCTACCTGGCCCGGATCAATGCGAAGACACTGCGTAAGGCAAAAACACAGATTGCAGGATTTGAGGCTGATGAATGGCTCAATACCGCTCCATCAGAAAAATCACCGGACACCCCGTCCGGGCAGCTGCTTTTTAACGTGATAGCTAATGAAAAAGTGGTCGATTTTCGGCATCCAATTATCGATGTGACATTGAGCAATCATACCCTGCCCCCCCCAGCCTACAGCGATGCTGAACTGGTGGAAATCTGGGATCGCATCATTCGTTCTTTCCGCGTCAGGGAAAATGCGTTCTGAACCGGGTATCACAACAAAAGGAAAATGTAGTGATAAAGATTGTGCAGCAGGCTCCCGCCCCATGAAAAAAGACACATCCCCTCTGATTGTCACGGTGACGCTCCTGCTGCTGGCGGCAGGATATTACATCCATAACTATGTGACATTCGTGCATGCGCCCCCGGCGTTAACGGACAAGGAAAAACGTATGGTTAATACTCTCTTTGCCACCACCAAATCCCAGTGCGTGGGGCGCTATGTGTTTGACGTTCCGGCCTCATTCGAAAACACCCTGACTGACCGGGCACAGATTAATGAGATCCGCATCAGCAGCAAGCGGCTCTACCGTCCGGCGTTTGAGCAGCGTATCCGGTTGCGGGAACAGAAACTGAAAAACAGCGCTACCGTGGACCCTGTAGATCAGCCTTTTCTCAAGCAGGTATACAAGCTGAGTGATAATGCGATGATTTTTGACCGCAATGAAAATGAGAGTGTGGCGGGGTTCGGGCGCATTCTGGAGGGCCATCTCTACGTTGACGGAGTGGCGTTTATCCTGACGCAGGAAATTATCGATTATTCTGATCCGCGCTTCGCTAAAGAGCGAGCGTTTTATCTGCGCAAGGAGGCGGGAAGACCTGACTGGATGGCGAATGATAAACCCCAAAAACTGGCAGAATTACAGGGCCTCATGTCCCGGCTCAGCGGACGGCGTGACGAGGATATTCCTTCCGTGCCCGGGACCTGCATTCCGCAAGGGTTTATCCGCGACGGAAACGGAAAGGCTAAGGAAGATATTACCTTTGTTTACCCGCATAGTTCGGTGTTTTCTTTTTCAGTCTGGAGCAATAACGCCCTCAAGGAAAGCACAACCATGCTGGAGCGCAGCGGAGAAATTCAGTCTTACATCAACAGCATAGACGGAAGCACGCTGCGAAAAGGAGAAGCACGCATTGCCGGTTTTGATGCCAGTGAATGGCTAATCACCGCCCCGCCAGACAAATCATCCGATAATTCGCCAAAACAACTAATCTTTACCGCCGTAGCCAATGAAACCAACGCTGATTTTGCACACCCCAGCCTTGATCTGACATTAAGCAATGAAATCTTACCTGAAGGAAGTGATGTCTCATCCCCACCGGCCTACAGCGATGCTGAACTGGTGGAAATCTGGGATCGCATCATTCGTTCTTTCCGCGTCAGGGAAAATGCGTTCTGAACTGATTGCCTTTGATCAGCGACAAAAAAAGTGCGCCCACTCAGGCGCACCAAACGACTAACAAATCAGCACTGTGGGGAAACGGTTACCCCTTGCCTTTTACACTGCTGATAAAGGTGGAACGGGCAGTGGTTGAACCTAAACGTTCGGCTTCATCAAGCAGTTTCAGCGCTTTATCGACATCGCCGCGCTTCACCGCCTGCTTAATGGCGTTGTTGAAGTATTCTTCGGTGTCGTTCAGTACCGGCTCAGCTTTCTTCGCCGGGGCCGGCGCTGCGGTCGCGGTCGCTGCCGGTGCGGCCGCCGTGGCAGCTGGCGCGGTATAAGCAGGTGCAGCGGTATTCCCCACGGTCACCGGGCCTGGGCCAGACGAGCCAAACAGTGGGCCAACGAGTACGCTGGAGGCGCTGTTGGTGGAAACTTTCAGTTTGATCAGGCCATCAGTGGTGTGGCGGGCAATCGGGTCCGGGATATCTGGTGCGGCATTACCTACGCCTTTGGCATAGGCCTTCGCAGGGTCAAGCAACGTGGTGGTTTGCTGCAAATCTTTTTCCGTGGTGAAAACGAGAACGTAAATTTTCTGCTGACCCAGCGCAGGCGTCAGTCGCATCACCCCTTCCAGGCGGTCCGCACTCATGACACCCGGTGCCTGATAGTTAAAGTATTCGCTCGGGAAGAACGCAGAAGGCGTCATATTTTGGTCAAGGATGAGCACATTCGGCGCAAATACGCTGGTCTGTTTATTGACTTCACTTGTGAGCGTCAACGTCAGTTCCCCAATATTTGCAGGCACACTGTATGCAACAACCGGACCACTGATACCCGGGACATTAAGCGGCTGCCCGCCCGTCGACAGCTGGGTTGTTTGGGCTTTAGATTGATCGACAGGCGTCCAGACCAGCTGTTGCAACGCAGCTGACGGAATGGCTGGCGCGGATGTTGTGTTTTGCGGAACGAAATTCACATTAGCGAGCGTTACAGCAGGCGCGCTGGCCAGTAGCCCTGCGGATAAACAAAGGGCAAGGAGAGTTTTGTTCATTTTCATTGTTATCACCTCAAAATGCACAGGTCAGCGGTAGCCAGGCAATAGCGCGCCGTCCCAAGGATTGAGGGGCTTTCGCCCCTCAGTTTGGTCATTACGTCAGATTAAGACGGGATTACCACCAGATTTCCATCTGGGCGCCGAAGGACCACTCATCGTTGTCACCACGGCTGTAGGTTGTGGCTTTGGTATCGCTTTTTGCGATGCCGTTGTCATAACCCCATTTCTCATCCCACTTCGCATAAGTTGCGAAGACACGGATCGCTGGACGAGACCAGATGCTGTTACCTGCCTGCCATTGCTGTGCAAGGGTAATTTTGTATTGGTTGTTGGTATCGTCAGTTTTCTGCGACTTAACGTTGTCGTAGCCAACTTCCAGCAAGGTGCTCATGATTGGCGTCCATTTGTACATTGGGCGCACACCCACGGTGTACCAGGTCGTACCGTTATTGTCGTCACGATCGATATCCTGATACATACCGACGTACATCAGATCCCAGCTGTCACCCAGAGAGATGGCACCATGGTCGAGAATACGTACCAGTGAGCCGTTGTTATTAATCTTGTTGTCTACAACACCAATTTCAGTGTCTTTGTCATAGTCGTTGCCGGTGAAGGAACCCTGCGGAATACCTTTGCCCTGAGTGGTCATTGCATCGGTAGCGTACTGGACAACAAACTTGTTGTAGCCTTTCAGCATGCTCTGGGTATGTTCAGCAGTGAACATCCAGCCATCTTTAGATGCGCCGTCCGCGAAGCTGTAACCGTCAGTTTTGTTAGCACGACCATAGTCAGCACCCAGTTCCAGCGTACCGCCCGGGTTGATTTCCATCTGCGCTAAACGCACATCAAAGACGTCGTTAGCGGTATCTTTGAAGTTATGATAGATATCGTTGCTGGTGAAGATGTAAGAGCCGCCAGCTTCCTGAGAACGGGTCGCGGCCAGAGACAGTTTACCGAAGCCCAGGTCGATGTTTTCAATACCCGCACCAGGACCAGAGATATCCCAGTAGTAGAAATCGATCATGTGGACGTCATGACGCTGATAGAAGCGCTTACCGGCCCAGATAGTAGATCCAGGCAACCACTCAATCAGGTTTTTACCCTGCACGTTGGCTTCACGGAACGCCGGGTCAGTGGCTTCCCAGTCGTTCTGCTGCGCCACGGAGTACGCTACGTTGGTGTCGAAGTAGAAGCTTTTATCGCCCTCTTTCCACACTTCCTGGCCCAGTTTCAATTCAGCATAGGTTTCACATTCGTTACCGAGACGGTATTTACTTTGTGCACCTGTTGCCTGGAAGCATTGTTGTTCACCGCCACTCCCCGTCCAGCCGATACCGGAACGAGCATAACCATGGAAATCCACGGCAAGTGCCTGAGCAGACATTACGCCCGCTGCGACGGCAACTGCCAGAGGAAGTTTGCGCAGAGTAATCATCATTCTATCTCCTGAGATCATTGCTTTTCTTTGAACACTTCACCTGTCGGTTTCGTGTCTTCTTTTGGGATTGCTTAAACGCCTGGCTCTTTGTGCAACCGACGACATGCAGTGCCATCCTCACGGAACAGATGGCAACGCTCTGGCGGCAAGCCGATAGCGAATTTGGCACCCTCTTCTACCAACACCACGTCATTCTGGCGGTAGACCAGGTTCTGACGGATGGCGGGGATCTGGATATGAATCTGTGTTTCGTGACCAAGCTGTTCGACGACCTGAACGTCACCTTCCAGGGTCACATCGGCGATGTGGCTCGGGAGTAAATGTTCAGGACGAATACCCAGGGACATGTTTGCCCCGACCTGTACGTTGGCGCTGTCGACCGGCAGCCAGACCTGCTGACGGTTTGGCAGCTCCACCTGTACCTGTTCAATAGCTGTCGCGGTCACTTTAACGGGCAGGAAGTTCATCTTTGGCGAGCCAATGAAGCCCGCAACAAAGCGGTCTGCCGGGTAGTGATACAGCTCCAGCGGTTTACCCACCTGCGCCACGCGACCGGCATCCAGCACCACGATTTTGTCCGCCAGGGTCATCGCTTCGACCTGATCGTGGGTGACGTAAATCATCGTGCGGCCAAGGCGTTTGTGCAGACGGGAGATTTCAATGCGCATCTGGACGCGCAGGGCGGCATCCAGGTTGGAAAGCGGTTCATCGAGCAGGAACACGCGCGGCTCGGCGACAAGGGTACGACCAATCGCCACGCGCTGACGCTGTCCACCGGAAAGCGCTTTTGGTTTACGCTCCAGCAGGTGCGCCAGCTGTAACACTTCCGCCACCTGCGTGACGCGCTGGTTAATGACCTCTTTTTTCGCGCCGGCCAGCTTCAGGCCAAAGGACATGTTCTCGGCAACGGAAAGATGGGGATAGAGTGCATAAGACTGGAACACCATGCCGACGCCACGTTCGGCAGGTGGGATGTCGTTCATTCGGGTATCACCGATCAGCAAGTCGCCGCTGGTGATGGTTTCAAGACCGGCAATCATACGCAGCAGAGTAGATTTACCACAGCCTGATGGGCCAACAAACACCACGAATTCACCTTCGTTGATGTCCAGATTGATGTCTTTCGACACCACAACGTCACCCCAGGCTTTCGTTACATTACGCAGCTGTACGCTCGCCATGCCCTTCTCCCTTCGTTACAACCTGTCACCGACAGAAACATTCAAGATAAGTTCACTATGGGGTATCCATTACTTTCCTGAATCCTCCACCCCCCGGCTTTTTTATGGGGGAGGAGGCGGGAGGATGAGAGAGCAGGCTCTGCGACCGCCGCTGGCGGGCTGAGGCGAAATTCGTGAAGCGGCCTGCAAAATTGGGTGTGTTTTTATGTGCGCCAGCACTCATAACTTAAATTTATGCAACGGAGATCACACAAACCGGGGGTGGGGCGTAGGGGTTGGGAGGATGGAAAGAGGATGTCAAATAAGGAGACTGAGTCACGTTGAACCACTGAAGTCATACCACGAGACATCACCAAAAGGATGGCAGATATGAATATCAAGACTGGCGCACGCGTTTTCGCATTGTCCGCCCTTGCAGCAATGATGATTTCCGCACCGGCGCTCGCCAAAATTGAAGAAGGCAAGCTGGTTATCTGGATTAACGGCGACAAAGGCTATAACGGCCTGGCCGAAGTGGGCAAAAAATTCGAGAAAGACACCGGTATCAAAGTTACCGTAGAGCACCCGGACAAGCTGGAAGAGAAATTCCCGCAGGTTGCCGCAACCGGCGACGGCCCGGACATTATCTTCTGGGCACATGACCGTTTCGGCGGTTACGCGCAGTCTGGTCTGCTGGCTGAAGTCACCCCGGACAAAGCGTTCCAGGACAAACTGTTCCCGTTCACCTGGGATGCCGTTCGCTATAACGGCAAACTGATTGCTTACCCAATCGCGGTTGAAGCCCTGTCCCTGATTTACAACAAAGACCTGGTACCAAACCCGCCGAAGACCTGGGAAGAGATCCCGAAACTGGATAAAGAGCTGAAGGCGAAAGGTAAATCTGCGCTGATGTTCAACCTGCAGGAACCGTACTTCACCTGGCCGCTGATTGCTGCCGACGGCGGTTACGCGTTCAAGTTTGAAAACGGCAAATACGACGTGAAAGACGTGGGCGTAGACAACGCTGGCGCGAAAGCAGGCCTGACCTTCCTGGTTGACCTCATCAAGAATAAACACATGAACGCGGATACCGATTACTCCATCGCGGAAGCGGCGTTCAACAAAGGCGAAACCGCGATGACCATCAACGGTCCGTGGGCCTGGACCAACATCGATAAGAGCAAAATCAACTACGGCGTCACGCTGCTGCCAACCTTCAACGGCAAGCCGTCTAAACCGTTCGTGGGCGTGCTGAGCGCTGGTATCAACGCCGCCAGCCCGAACAAAGAGCTGGCGAAAGAGTTCCTGGAAAACTACCTGCTGACCGATCAGGGTCTGGACGAAGTGAACAAGGACAAACCGCTGGGCGCCGTTGCGCTGAAATCCTTCCAGGATCATCTGGCGAAAGATCCACGCATCGCAGCGACCATGGATAACGCCCAGAAAGGCGAAATCATGCCGAACATCCCACAGATGGCCGCGTTCTGGTACGCCACGCGTACAGCCGTCATCAACGCCGCAAGCGGTCGTCAGACTGTCGATGCCGCGCTGAAAGATGCTCAGGGTCGTATTACTAAGTAAGTCTGAAAAACGGCGGGTGGCGCATGCGCTTACCCGCCCTACGACTACGGCACGATCCGTAGGTCAGGTAAGCGAAGCGCCACCTGACGATAAGTTTCCACCGTTGTAGAGGAAGAACCCCATGGATGTCATTAAAAAGAAGCACTGGTGGCAAAGCGACGCGCTGAAGTGGTCAGTGATAGGTCTGCTGTGCCTGCTGGTGGGTTACCTTGTTGTTTTAATGTACGTACAAGGGGAATATCTGTTTGCCATCATGACGCTGATTTTAAGCTCTGCTGGCCTGTATATTTTCGCCAACCGTAAAGCCTACGCCTGGCGCTATGTCTACCCTGGCGTGGCCGGAATGGGGCTGTTTGTTCTCTTCCCGCTGATCTGTACCATCGCCATTGCGTTCACCAACTACAGCAGCACTAACCAGCTCGCGCAAGAACGCGCAACGCAGGTGCTTCTGGATCGCTCTTATCAGGCCGGTAAGACCTTTAACTTCGGCCTGTATCCTGCTGGTAACGAGTGGAAGTTAGCGCTTACTGACGAAGCAAGCAGCAAATACTATGTCTCCGACGCGTTCAAATTTGGCGGCGAGCAGAAGCTGACCCTAAAAGAGGCCGCAGCGCTGCCGGAAGGTGAACGTGCCAACCTGCGCGTCATTACCCAGAACCGCCAGGCGCTGACCCAGCTCACCGCCGTGCTGCCAGATGAAAGCAAAGTGACCATGAGCTCGCTGCGCCAGTTCTCCGGCACACAGCCACTCTACACCCTGGCGGATGACGGTACGCTGACCAACAACCAGAGCGGCGTGAAATATCGTCCGAACAACGACATTGGTTTCTATCAATCCATTACTGCCGACGGCAAATGGGGTGATGACAAACTCAGCCCGGGCTATACCGTGACCATCGGCTGGGATAACTTTACCCGCGTATTCACCGATGAAGGCATTCAGAAACCGTTCTTCGCCATCTTCGTCTGGACGGTCGTCTTCTCGGTGCTGACCGTGATCCTGACCGTTGCCGTGGGCATGGTGCTGGCCTGCCTCGTCCAGTGGGAATCCCTGAAAGGCAAAGCGATTTACCGCGTGCTGCTGATCCTGCCCTATGCCGTACCGTCGTTTATCTCGATTCTGATTTTCAAAGGGCTGTTCAACCAGAGCTTCGGTGAAATCAACATGATGCTGAGCGCCCTGTTCGGCATCAAACCGGCCTGGTTCAGCGACCCGACCACCGCCCGCTCGATGATTATCATCGTGAATACCTGGCTGGGTTATCCGTACATGATGATTCTGTGCATGGGGCTGCTGAAGGCCATCCCGGACGACCTGTACGAAGCCTCGGCGATGGACGGCGCGGGTCCGTTCCAGAACTTCTTCAAAATTACGCTGCCGCTGCTCATCAAGCCGCTGACCCCGCTGATGATTGCCAGCTTCGCCTTTAACTTTAACAACTTCGTGCTGATTCAGCTGTTGACCAACGGTGGCCCGGACCGCCTTGGCACCACGACGCCGGCAGGCTATACCGACCTGCTCGTGAGCTACACCTACCGTATCGCCTTCGAAGGCGGCGGCGGTCAGGACTTCGGTCTGGCGGCGGCAATAGCCACCCTGATCTTCCTGCTGGTCGGCGCCCTGGCGATTGTGAACCTGAAAGCCACACGTATGAAATTTGACTAAGGAGGGCATTGATCATGGCTATGGTACAACCCAAATCTCAGAAGTTGCGCCTCCTGGCGACGCACTTAGGCCTGCTGATTTTTATTGCGGCGATCATGTTCCCGCTGCTGATGGTTATCGCCATCTCCCTGCGTTCGGGTAACTTCGCCACCGGGAGCCTGATCCCGGACGAAATCTCCTGGGAGCACTGGAAGCTCGCGCTGGGCTTCAGCGTGGAACACGCGGATGGCCGCGTCACGCCGCCGCCGTTCCCGGTCCTGCTGTGGCTGTGGAACTCGGTCAAAGTGGCGACAATCACCGCTATCGGCATCGTGACGCTCTCCACGACCTGTGCTTACGCCTTCGCCCGTATGCGTTTCCCTGGCAAAGCGACGCTGCTGAAAGGGATGCTGATTTTCCAGATGTTCCCGGCGGTGCTGTCGCTGGTGGCGCTGTATGCCCTGTTTGACCGCCTGGGCCAGTACGTGCCGTTTATCGGTCTGAATACCCACGGCGGCGTGATCTTCGCCTACCTTGGCGGTATCGCGCTGCACGTGTGGACCATTAAAGGCTATTTCGAAACCATCGATGGCTCGCTGGAAGAAGCGGCCGCGCTGGATGGCGCAACCCCGTGGCAGGCGTTCCGTCTGGTTCTGCTGCCGCTGTCGGTGCCTATCCTGGCGGTGGTGTTTATCCTGTCGTTTATCGCCGCCATCACCGAAGTGCCGGTTGCGTCGCTGCTGCTGCGCGATGTAAACAGCTACACCCTGGCCGTCGGTATGCAGCAATACCTCAACCCGCAAAACTACCTGTGGGGCGACTTTGCCGCGGCGGCCGTACTCTCCGCCATCCCGATTACCGTGGTGTTCCTGCTGGCACAGCGCTGGCTGGTCAACGGCCTGACGGCGGGCGGTGTGAAAGGTTAAGTTTCATTTTGTTATGCCACTGCAACCCTCAACTTTAGACGTATTGTATTGACCCAACTTGTGACTGTTGTTAGGCGCTCTTCGGAGCGCCATTTTTTTATTCTCGCTTCAGCCGCTTCGAATTACACAGCCAGAGGGTGATCACCAGCAGCAGGATCGCCGCGGAGTAGATCAGCACATCAAGGGGAGATTTATGATCGACGATGATCAGCCGCACTATCGCGGTGATCCCAATGTAGACAAAATAACGTAGCGGGAAGTGAAAGCCTGACTGAAAATACTTCACAATCAGGGCGATAAATTCAAAGTAGAGAAAGTAGACCACCAGTCCTTCCACCAGCGCATATTTGCTGGTTTGCTCGGGGGCGAACAGTACATCCGCCAGATGCACCGTCTCTTTACCCAAAAAGACGACCAGTATCAGGCCAAGGCTCAACAGACCGAGGTTCAGTACGGTCTGGAGGACTGTTGAGATAAACTCAACGCGCGGACGAGTCAGGGATGTCATACAGCACCTCATTCTCCAGGGCGAGGTTCCTGTATAACGCAAAAATGTGACGTGGATCTATATTTTTTAATTATGTTTTATGTACGGAGGTAACCGATGGAACGTAAACCTACCGGGGTTCGCAACGTAACCTGCGGTGAAAATGTCACCCTTTACGAACCCGCCAATCTTTATGACTGCGTGCTCGGCAACGGCGTATTCATCGGCCCGTTTGTTGAAATCCAGGGCAATACGTACATTGGCGACGACAGCAAAATTCAGTCGCACACCTTCATTTGCGAGTACGTCACCGTAGGCAAACGCTGCTTTATTGGCCATGGGGTAATGTTTGCCAACGATATGTTCCGCGAAGGCAAACCCAACGCTGACCGGAACAGCTGGGGACGCATTACCGTGGGGAATGATGTCTCGATAGGCAGCGGTGCCACCATTCTGGCGGTCTCCATCTGCGATGGCGCGGTGATTGGGGCGGGAAGCGTGGTGACGAAATCGATCGTCGAGAAAGGTGTCTATGCCGGGAACCCAGCGAGGCTACTGCGCCGCTTGTGATTCGCCCGGTGGCGCTGCGCTTACCGGGCCTACAAAATAGTAGGCCGGGCAAACGCAGTGCCGCCCGGCGTGAAGCATCAGCGGAAGTTAATGTTCTTATCGCTGGTCATATCATACAGCTGGAACTTACGACCCAGCTGCTGGCCGCCGTCACGCGTCAGCGGCGTCCAGCCAATAGCCGCGCGGCTGCGGGTTGGGCCTGACGAGAACAGATCCAGCGGAATCGACACATAGACCCCTTTGGTGAAGTCCCCTTCCCCGTACTCGTCCGGCGAGACGTTGGTGATCGTCGCGTAACCGCCTACCACCACGCCGCTGTCGAAGTGTTTAGAAATATCCAGCGTACCGCCCTTATCGCCTGCCAGGTACTGGCCCACGCTGGCTTTCACCAGCACGTCAGGTGCGAACGACGGTGTCCAGTAGGCGGTCAGATGGCCCGTTTTGACGCTGTAGTCGGTGAACTTCATCATGTCCTGCGCGCTGCGCCAGTCGCGCTGCTTGACGTAGTTGGCATCAACACCAAACGCCCAGTTGCTGTCTACCGGACGATACAGCACCTCTGCCCCCGCCCCGCCGTACATGGTTTCCAGATACCCGCCGTAGACCTGGCCGTAGAAGCCGTTGCCGAAGTACTGGAAGTAGTTGGCCTGCAGGTTATTCACGTAGGCATCGTTCTGCACGTATTCACGCACACGGGTACGCACGCGCGGCAGTTTCGAGTCTTTAGGCGGGTTGGTGTAGTTGAACTTGTCGTAGTTGTTGGCGATGTTGCCGAACAGGCTGCCGGTGGTCAGCAGGTGGTCGGTGAGCCACAGATCCGCCGTCGCCATGACGCCCAGCTGATACATGTAGAAGTTTTCAGGCCCGCCGACGGACTGGTTCAGCACCGGATCGATATGGAAATCAAAGCGCGATTTATCGATATACCAGCCCTGTTCGGTGGTGTCCGGCACCACCGGCTCAACGCGTTTTTGCACCAGCTCGGTTTCATGCCCGAGCGGTTCGCCTTCCAGATGGCGCTTGAGGCTGGCGACGTCCGTTTCGGTTGTAACCTGCGGCAGGTTGAGGCGGTTCTCCGTCACGCGGATCGTGCGGATCCCCTCCGGCAGATCGTTCATAACGATCCGATTGGCGCGCTCGATCCCTTCCCGCGAGTCGCGGTATTTCACCTGCTCGCCGGTGACGTAAAGCGTATCGCCCTTGGTCTGAATCTTCGGATCCGCCAGACCGGCATTGTATTTCAGCAGCGTCAGCTGGTTTGCCACCACGGAGTGCTGCAGGATCGCATCCTGCGGCTCCGGCTGATAGGCAGGCCGCGCGTTATCATTGTAGTGCGGGCGCATGTCGTTGAAGTTGGTGCGCAGCGTGAAGCCAAACATCACCGTATTGCCACGCTCGTAGCTGAGGTTAACGTCGGCCCAGTCAGTGACGCGATAAATGGCGCCGACGTTAAACTTGCTCTTCTGCTCAATCTTCCCGGCGAAGTCCTGCGAGTAGTCATTCCCTTCATACTCCAGCTTCAGGCGCAATGGCTGCCAGGGCGTCTGATATTCAACGCCGCCAAACAGCGACGCCGGACCGTGGAACATCTGGTCGCCGTTGATAGAGCCCGCTTTCTGATAGCTGTTATCGCGGTAGCAGTATTTATCGCTGTAGGAGCAAAACGGGTTTTTCACGTTGCCGCTGGTGCCCAGATAGCCCCACCCCAGGCCGAGCGAGAAGTCGAACGGCCCCCAGGCTTTGCTGGCCACGACGTATTCCGCATCAAACAGACCGGTACCGCCGATATCTTTCGCACCCACGGACACCTGCGGCATCCAGTAGCTCTCTTCCCACAGGCGCAGTTTGACGTCGAAGGCTTTATCCTTGTAGGTCTGATCGCCGGAGAACGCCTCTACGCTGCTGTACCGTTTAGTACGCACGTCGGTATAGCGCAGCGTGGTTTCAAGCCACGGGAACAGCTGCACCGACGCCGAGTAGTAGCGATACTGGTCGTTATCGCGGTAGTTAAGGCTAATTTCCCCTTCCCGCGCCATCCGCGCGGTAGGCGTTTGCAGTAAACCGACGCCGCCGAAGTCTGACTGAGACGGGCCAATGGGTGCCGGATACGTTTCTGCATGGCAGGCGGCACTCACGCAGAGCGCCAGCATGCTGTAGAGATGGATTCTTTTCATTATTCCGGTATCCGCTGAATCAGGGAGTGAAGGATATCGGCGTTAAGCCCGTCATATGCCTTCGTCCAGAAATGGTCGGCAAAACCGACAAAAATAATGCTGCCTGGCATGGGTTCGATATGGCGCTTGTTCCAGTAAGCAACCGGCGCTTTTTGCGTGTGCCCGTCAGGGTAAACGACCCAGGCGTAGCTGTTATCCGCCCCGCTCAGCAGGCTCTGCTCGTCGAGGTAGCTCGCCACATCGCGGCCAGGCATAAAGGGCTTTTTACCCGGGCTGCTGATAAGCCCGAAAACGGTAATGGTGGAAGGCTGGGCAGGTAGCCAGAGGGTGTAATCCCCTTCAAGCGTAGGGTTGCCCTTTTCCGTAACGCGCACTTCATCTGGGTCAAGGTTCACTTTCTGGCGACCTGTCACCTTCAGCGCCTGCAGCTGCTGGCGAACGTGGTTAATGGCTGCGACATCGTCGCCGTCTTCCTGCTCCGCCAAACCCGTCAGGCGAGCCAGCAGCGCAAGATGCTCTTGCTCCGCCTTAACCGTTGCCTGACGCTCGCCGATCACCGCCCCTTGCCACCAGCTGTTGGCAAGCCTGGGCTGCCCGACGAGATCGAGCAGATGATCTGCGTTAGTTAAGGTCTTGGGTTTTTCACTGTCCGGCGTGTAGACCTGTACCGTCCCGGCGGACCATGCCAGCGGCGCGGCAAGACTGGCGAGAAGCGCAACCTGGATAAGCATTTTCATGATTTCGCCGCCTTGATCAGAGTGCTCTTCACCGGGAAGAAATTGGCGCCGAGATACTGCAGGGACTGGCGGATCTGCCCGTCTTCGTCAATCCAGAAGCGGTTATGCCAGGTGGCCTGGTCAGTGACGACTTCTTCATCCAGCACGCGAACACGGGTTTCGTCGCTGCCCACGCTGACGCTGTCCGTGCCGTCCCATCGGAAGGTAGAGCGCGCCGTGGCGTAACGCACCTGCTTATGTTCGGTCCAGCCCATCGTGCGCGTCCAGCTTGCGCCGTCGGTAACCTGGTTAGGTTTGATCAGCGGGTCGGCAGCGAGGTTATTTACCTCAAGCAGGTTATCGCCGCCCAACAGGGTTTTTACGATACGACCGTGCTGCGTCACGATGGTGGCCTGATCCTGCGTCACCCATTTCTGCTGCCCGTTTTCATCGAAAGCGAGCACCACAAACAGCTGCGGGCCATCGTTAAGCTGCATGTACTGACTGGCATAAGGCATGTTCTGCAGTTCGTCATCGGTCAGATGCACGCCCGGCGTGCCGAACATGCTGTCCCACAGTGAGTTTCCCAGCCCTTTGGTGGTGGCCGAGCACGCCTGCAAAAGCAGGCAAATCAGGATGATCCCAGGTCGCTTCACGACTCTTCTCCGCATTATTGCCGGGTGGCGCTGCGCTTACCCGGCCTACAGGTCCCGAAGGCTACTGAAAAGCCAGAATAACCACACCGAAGTGTGGTTATGATTAAAACACCCGCTATTACTGGGTGCTGGTTGTCGTAGTGGTCGTGGTTCCGGTATTGGAGCCATCACCGCCACCGGTTGCCGCCAGCGCGACACCCACGGCTGAACTTACGGTGCTGGCGCTGGCCGCGGTAGAACTCCCCGCAGACGCAGACGTCGCAGCCGAACCTGCCGCTTCCCCGACCTGAACCGGAGCAGCATAGACAGATGTCGCCGCAAGCGCAGATATGGCAAAAATGCCATACAGTACTTTCTTCATAAGAATTTCCCTTCATTTAATGAATGGAGATTTGCCCAAAAAGAATTTCAGGCGGATTCGAGTATACACAACTCCCGCCGCGGGTTTGCCGTAAGGGGAAATAGGAAAGGGGTTTTCAGACTAATGGATAAAATTGAAATATAAGGAGAATTAACGGAATATAAAAAACAAGCAAATCAGTGATATAGAATTAAATAAAGGTCATTGCATTATCCGTATATTCCGAAAGTAAACCGCAGTGATTAACGGGTTAACGGCTTTTTTCAGATAAAACTCAGTAAAGGAATTAGAGCTAAATAACAGACATCAGGAATTATCCGATAAAAAAATGCCGGCATTTCGCCGGCACGTTTTCATGACGTTTTAATTACGCGCGCCATGCTTTATAGCGGTTGATCAAACCATTTGTCGAGCTGTCATGGCTGGCAATCGCCTTATCGTCACCCAGCTCTGGCAGGATACGGTTTGCCAGCTGTTTGCCCAGCTCAACGCCCCACTGGTCAAAGGTGAAGATGTTCAGGATCGCGCCCTGCGTGAAGATTTTATGCTCATAAAGGGCAATCAGCGCACCCAGGCTAAACGGCGTGATTTCGCGCAGCAGGATGGAGTTGGTTGGGCGGTTGCCTTCGAATACTTTGAACGGAACAACGTGGTCCAGGGTTGCCGGGTCTTTACCCTGATCGCGGTATTCCTGCTCAACCACCTCGCGGGATTTACCGAACGCCAGCGCTTCGGTCTGGGCGAAGAAGTTCGACAGCAGCTTCGGATGGTGGTCGGACAGCGGATTATGGGTGATAGCCGGAGCGATGAAATCGCACGGTACCATTTTGGTGCCCTGGTGGATCAGCTGGTAGAACGCGTGCTGACCGTTGGTGCCCGGCTCGCCCCAGATGATTGGGCCGGTCTGGTAATCCACCGCGTTGCCGTTACGGTCAACGTATTTACCGTTGGATTCCATGTTGCCCTGCTGGAAGTAGGCTGCAAAGCGGTGCATGTACTGGTCGTACGGCAGGATGGCTTCGGTTTCAGCACCGAAGAAGTTGTTGTACCAGATACCGATCAGCGCCAGCAGTACCGGCAGGTTTTTCTCAGGAGCGGTCGTGGAGAAATGTTTATCCATCGCGTGCGCGCCGGAGAGCAGCTCAACGAAGTTGTCGAAGCCCACGGAGAGAATGATGGACAGACCGATCGCGGACCACAGAGAGTAACGACCGCCGACCCAGTCCCAGAACTCAAACATGTTCGCGGTGTCGATGCCGAACTCGCTGACCGCTTTACCGTTGGTGGACAGCGCCGCGAAGTGTTTCGCCACGTGCTTGTTGTCGCCCGCGGTTTTCAGGAACCAGTCGCGCGCGCTGTGGGCGTTGGTCATGGTTTCCTGGGTGGTGAAGGTTTTGGACGCCACCAGGAACAGCGTGGTTTCCGGGTTCACGTTCTTCAGCACTTCGGCGATGTGGGTACCATCAACGTTAGAGACGAAGTGCATGTTGAGGTGGTTTTTGTAAGGGCGCAGCGCTTCGGTCACCATGAACGGGCCGAGGTCAGAACCGCCGATACCGATGTTAACCACGTCGGTGATCGGTTTGCCGGTGTAGCCTTTCCAGCTTCCGGAGATGATTGCTTCAGAGAAGGCTTTCATCTTTTCCAGCACCGCGTTGACTTCCGGCATGACGTCTTTGCCGTCAACGATGATTGGCGTATTGCTACGGTTACGCAGGGCTACGTGCAGCACGGCACGGTCTTCGGTGCGGTTGATCTTCTCACCGGAGAACATGGATTTGATGGCGTCAGCAAGCTCGGTCTCTTTCGCCAGATCCTGCAGTTTTGCCAGCGTCTCTTCGGTAATGCGGTTTTTGGAGAAATCCACCAGCATCAGGTCGTCGAAGGTCGCGGAGAACTTACTGAAACGATCGGCATCTTTCGCGAACAGGTCCGCGATGGTGACGTCTTTCATTTCATCAAAATGTTTCTGGAGTGCCTGCCAGGCAGCGGTCTGCGTTGGGTTGATGTTTTTCATTAGCAATACTCTTCTGATTTGAGAATTGTGACTGCGGTCGATTGTAGCGCCTGCAAATAAAAATTGTGATGGTTTTTATGCCATTGCCCTGGCCTGCATCAAACGCAGGTGAAAAGACCCGAAAAGTATAGCTGCTGAAGAGCCCTCCCGGGGCGGCGAAATGTCGGTCAAAATACCCTAAAACGGAGCATAAAATCTGGTGCTGTTATAAGTCCTGTTTCTCAGGGGTACCCCCCCATAAAAAATCCGCATAATCCCAGCATTGACAGGACCTCCCCCGCATTTTATTTATAGGGCCGTATTTTGCGCCTGCACCTGTTTTCGTTTCACTCTTGTGCCATGGTCGCTTATTCATTCCCTGACACGAGGTTGTTATGACGAGTTTTGTGGTCGCCAAATTTGGCGGCACCAGTGTGGCCGATTACGATGCCATGAACCGCAGCGCCGATGTGGTGCTGGCCGATCCGAATACCCGCCTGGTGGTGCTTTCCGCCTCTGCCGGCGTGACGAACCTGCTGGTTTCTCTGTCTGAAGGACTGGAAGCGACCGAACGTTTCGTGAAGCTGGATGCACTGCGCAAAATTCAGTTCGACATTCTTGAACGTCTGCAGAACCCGAACGTCATCCGCGAAGAAGTGGAACGTCTGCTGGAAAACATCACCACCCTGGCAGAAGCTGCTTCTCTGGCAACCTCCACCGCCCTGACTGACGAACTGGTCAGCCACGGTGAACTGATGTCCACGCTGCTGTTTGTGGAGATCATGCGCGAACGTAACATTCAGGCGCAGTGGTTTGACGTGCGTAAAGTGATGCGTACCAGCGATCGCTTCGGCCGCGCCGAGCCGGACGTTGAAGCGCTGGCCGAGCTGACCACTCAGCAGCTAGCACCGCGTCTGGCAGAGGGTATCGTGATCACCCAGGGCTTTATCGGCAGTGAAGCAAAAGGGCGTACGACAACGCTTGGCCGTGGCGGCAGCGACTATACCGCCGCTCTGCTGGGCGAAGCCCTGCATGCCACCCGCGTCGATATCTGGACTGACGTTCCGGGCATTTACACCACCGACCCGCGCGTCGTTTCCGCGGCGAAACGTATTGATGTGATCGCGTTTGAAGAAGCGGCGGAAATGGCCACCTTCGGCGCGAAAGTGCTGCACCCTGCTACGCTGCTGCCCGCCGTACGCAGCGATATTCCGGTCTTCGTCGGCTCCAGTAAAGATCCAAAAGCGGGCGGTACGCTGGTGTGCAAGAAAACGGAAAACCCACCGCTGTTCCGCGCGCTGGCCCTGCGCCGTCGCCAGACGCTGGTGACGCTCCACAGCCACAATATGCTGCACTCCCGCGGTTTCCTGGCGGAGGTGTTTGGCATTCTGGCGCGGCACAATATCTCCGTGGATCTGATCACCACCTCTGAAGTGAGCATTGCGCTGACGCTGGACACTACCGGCTCCACCTCCACGGGCGATACCCTGCTGACGCAGTCGCTGCTGATTGAGCTGTCTGAGCTGTGCCGCGTGGAAGTGGAAGAAGACCTGGCGCTGGTTGCCATCATCGGTAACAAACTGTCGCGCGCCTGCGGCGTCGGCAAAGAAGTGTTCGGCGTACTCGACCCGTTCAGCATTCGTATGATTTGCTACGGCGCATCCAGCTATAACCTCTGCTTCCTGGTGCCAGCCGATCAGGCCGAGCAGGTGGTGCAGAAACTTCATCAGAATTTGTTTGAATAAAATTCGTTAGCACGATAAACATTATCTACAAGCCGGGCACAGACCCGGCTTTTTCATAACTAAACAACACGACAATACTGCAAGGAAACCACTATGTTATCCGCCATCACGCGGCTGTTCCCGTTATGGGCGCTGCTGCTCTCCGTACTCGCGTATTATACCCCCACCACGTTCACCGGTATTGGCCCGTGGGTCACCACCCTGCTGATGCTCATTATGCTGGGCATGGGCGTGCATCTGAAAATCGACGACTTTAAGCGCGTGCTGTCCCGCCCGGCTCCGGTTGCCGCAGGGATCTTCCTCCACTACCTGGTGATGCCTCTTGCGGCGTGGCTGCTGGCGATGGCCTTTAAGATGCCGCCTGACCTCTCCGCCGGGATGGTGCTGGTAGGTAGCGTAGCCAGCGGCACAGCGTCCAACGTGATGATCTTTCTTGCGAAAGGCGACGTGGCGCTCTCCGTCACTATCTCTTCCGTCTCAACGCTGGTTGGCGTGATTGCCACACCGCTGTTGACCCGCCTGTACGTGGACGCGCATATTCAGGTGGACGTGATGGGCATGCTGCTGAGCATTCTGCAAATCGTGGTGATCCCGATTGCGCTGGGCCTGGTGATTCACCATCTTTTCCCACGCGTGGTGAAAGCGGTTGAGCCGTATCTGCCTGCGTTTTCGATGGTCTGTATTCTGGCCATCATCAGCGCCGTGGTGGCGGGTTCCGCGTCACACATTGCTTCCGTAGGATTTGTGGTGATTGTCGCGGTGGTACTGCATAACACCATCGGCCTGCTGGGCGGCTACTGGGGCGGGAAGCTGTTTGGCTTTGACGAGTCGACCTGCCGCACGCTGGCAATCGAGGTGGGCATGCAGAACTCCGGCCTGGCGGCGGCGCTCGGGAAAATCTACTTCTCACCGCTCGCGGCACTGCCGGGGGCCCTGTTCTCCGTCTGGCATAATCTGTCCGGTTCGCTGCTGGCGGGCTACTGGTCCGGCAAACCGATTGATGGGCAAACGAAAAAAGATGCGGTGAAACAGGGTTAATTGGCGGTACTTGCTTTACACTGAAGCCTCTCTCTCAGGAGGCTTCAGCAATGGCTACACCACGATTGACCCAGAAAGACATGACGGAAGCCGAGCAGCGCGAACTTAAAACGCTTCTCGACCGTGCACGCATCGCACATGGCCGTACGCTGACGAACGCCGAAACCAATCAGGTGAAAAAAGAGTACATCGATAAACTGATGGCTCAGCGTGACGCCGAGGCGAAGAAAGCCCGCAAACTGAAAAAGCAGCAGGCCTATAAGCCGGATACAGAAACGACCTTCTCCTGGTCGGCCACGACCTCTACCCGTGGAAGGCGCTAACTAGCGCCCTTTCTTTTTACGGCCAGGCTGGACAAAGCGCTTCCCGTTGGCCGGTTTGCCACGTCCTTTCTCTTCCGCCTGCGGCGCCTTCACCACCGGGCGCTTAATCGCCTGGGTTTTCGGTTTTGCTTTAGCCTTCGGCTTCGCTTCGGACGAGGAATTCTCGATGAGCTTGAACAGCTCAATCAGCTCGTCGCCGGTTAAATCACGCCACTCCCCCAGCGGGATACCGGACAGGCTGACGTTCATAATGCGCGTGCGCTCGAGCTTCGTCACCTCATAGCCAAAGTATTCGCACATACGGCGGATCTGACGGTTTAAGCCCTGCACCAGGGTAATGCGGAACGCGAACGGTGCTTCTTTCTTCACCTTACACTTTTTCGTGACGGTACCGAGGATTGGCACACCGGCGCCCATGCCGCGAATAAACTCGTCCGTGACCGGCTTATTCACCGTCACGATGTACTCTTTCTCGTGATCGTTACCGGCACGCAGAATTTTGTTGACCAGATCGCCATGGTTGGTGAGGAAAATCAGCCCCTGAGAGTCTTTATCCAGACGGCCAATCGGGAAGATACGGCTGCTGTGGTTCACGAAATCAACGATGTTGTCCCGCTCACCGTCTTCCGTGGTGCTGACAATCCCAACCGGTTTATTCAACGCGATAAACACCAGGTCTTCAGCATCGCGCGGCTCGATGAGCTGACCATTCACTTTGACCACGTCGCCAGGCATCACCTGGTCACCAATCGTGGCGCGTTTGCCGTTGAGGAACACGTTACCCTGTTCAATGTAACGGTCCGCCTCGCGACGTGAGCAGATCCCGCTCTCGCTAATGTATTTGTTTAATCGGGTTGATTGAGTTGGCAGCATAGTTTCTCCTGTGAAGGGCGAAATATACCTTACCTTGCGGCTGACAAAAAAGTGTTAGTAACCGTTGATCAAAAAATCGAGTGCATCCCGCAATGAAGCCCGGTTTTGCGTAAGATCGGCGACACGCTCGCCTAACTCTTTTGGCGATATGCCTGCCATCATATGCACCATGACCACGCAAGGCTTACCCGCTATCTCAACGACAGGGCACACTTTCGCAGGCGGTTGAATGCCTCCCAGGTGTCTAAGCTCAACTGCGGGAGCAACCAGGACATGTTTCATCACATTGGCCACCGGATGCTGCATATTGATTAGCCAAGGATAGGCAGTTTTCCCCTTACCTTCATTCTCATAAGCAAAATATTGCTCCATCAGAACGACCTCTGAAAGTCACTAAAGGAGCCGTTTTCATCAACCCATTGGTTAATGGCCTCGATAGAAGCTTTATTTTCTGCTAACCACTCTGCACGCTGATGCGCACGAAACTGCTCCTGCAGTGCAGCCGTGAGCACGGCAGAGAGATTAAGTTTAAGCCGTCTCGCCTCTTCCAGGATTTCTGGCGCTAACGACACATTGACTGATTTTTTGATGCCATGCGTAGTGCGCATGAAAACCCCCATAGGAATGCGCATGAATTGGCGAAGTGTAGCGTAATAAACGAGCATTTTCTATTCCCTTAAAAATGTAAGGTCTGAAGAGTAAATGGCGCGTTATAAGATGTCACGCCTCGCGAAACGGTTTTGCGAGGCGCTTTCAGAAATTAATACTCATCCCGCTCGTCATCTTCATCCGGTTGTTCCATCACGCTGTAGGCCACCGCGCAGAACAACGAGTTGAGGCGTTTCATATCGCCCAGCAGCCCCAGGTGGAGCGAGCTGGTTTCGATGCTCTGCACGTTCTGCTGGTGCAGACGCTCAACGTGGGCGTGCGAGTAGCGACGGTTAAGAATGCGGAAGCGATGCTTGTTGCGGCGCAGGCGGCGCGCGCTCGGCACGTCGCTGGAGAAGAAGACCGACATGGCCAGCTTCAGGTTGCTCACCAGCTGTTCGTGCAGCGCCTCCAGCTCCTTCAGGCCTTCACCTGAAAACGCCCGACGCGCGGCAAGGGATTTGTCGGCGATCTCGCTGCCCATGCGCTCAACGATATCTGAGGCCTGCTCAAGGTTAAGCGACATCTCAATGATTTCCGCCCATCGGCGGGACTCCTCTTCCGCCAGCTCATCCTGCGGCATACGCGCCAGGTAAAGCTTGATGGCGGTATAAAGCACGTTGATATCGTCCGCCAGCCTGCGCAGTTCTTTCTCTTCTCGCGGCTCGCCGTGCATCACCTTTTGCAGGCCTTCGAGCATGGTTTCCATGGCGTCGCCCATGCGCAGCGTCTCGCGAGCGGCATTCGCCAGCGCCAGCGCCGGGGTATCTAGCGCGGAGGTATCCAGATGCTTCGGTTTCAGGCGCGCGTCCAGCTCCGGTTCATCCTGAATAAGGCGTTCGCAGAATCGGGCCATCGGCTCAGCGAAAGGTACCATCGCCAGGCAGCGCACCAAGTTATAGAAAACGTGGAAATAGATCACCAGCTCCGCCTTCGGCAGCGGGAGGTTGTCCATCAGGTTCGCCAGGGGATGGATAAAGGGCAGGATAAGCAGGCTACCCACCAGCTTAAACAGCAGGCTGCCGAGGGCCACGCGACGCGCGGCAGCGTTGGCGGCGCTGTTATTGAGCATCGCCAGCAGGCCAGAGCCGAGGTTAGCCCCGATCACCAGGCACAGCGCCACCGGGAAGGAGATCGCCCCCGCAGCGGTGAGCGTTGCGGTCAGCAGCACGGCGGCCAGGCTGGAGTAGCTGACGATGGCAAACACCGCGCCGATCAGCGCGTCCAGCATGATGTCACCGGTCAGGGAGGCAAAGATGACCTGCACGCCGTTGGCCTCGGTGATAGGCGTGACCGCCTGCACAATCAGCTCCAGCGCCAGCAGGATCAGCCCCAGGCCAATCCCCACGCGCCCAAGCTGTCCGGCCCGCGTCTGCTTGCGGCCGAGGAAGAAGATAACGCCGACAAAAATCAGCAGCGGAGACAGCCAGGAGAGATCGAACGTCAGGATACGCGCCATCAGCGCGGTACCCACGTCGGCACCCAGCACAATAACCAGTGCCGGAGCCAGTGCCACCAGATCCTGCGCCACAAAGGAGGTGACCAGCAGGGTTGTGGCGTTACTGCTCTGAACCAGCGCCGTTACGCCAATGCCCGCGCAGAAGGCGAGCGGCTTCTTCTCAACGCTGCTGCTGAGAACGGTACGTAAACGGGCACCAAAGACCCGCATCACGCCGGTACGGACGATATGGGTGCCCCAGACGAGCAGTGCGACTGCAGAGAGCAGATGTAACAGGGTCAGCACGGAAGGTTTTCCTCCTTATCGTTATTCGTTTTCCTTAGGTTCAGTATAAGGGTTTAAACGTAAGAAAGAGACAGGGCGCCCAATGAGCGCCCTGTTTGTTGTAAGGAAAAGTGACCTCAGTCCGCGTCGTAGCCTAAATTCGGCGCTAGCCAGCGCTCAACCTCAGCAACGCTCATTCCTTTGCGCAGGGCATAATCTTCGATCTGATCGCGCTGCAGCTGCGCGACGGCGAAGTATTTGCTGTCCGGATGGCTAAAGTACCAGCCGGAGACGGACGCGCCCGGCCACATGGCGAACGACTCGGTGAGCTTCATGCCGGTATGCGCTTCTACGTCCAGTAACGTCCAGATGGTGCCCTTTTCAGTGTGTTCCGGACAGGCCGGGTAGCCCGGTGCCGGGCGAATGCCCTGGTAGTTTTCGCGGATCAGATCCTCGTTGCTGAGGTTCTCATTGGCCGCGTAGCCCCAGTGCACCTTGCGCACCCGCTCGTGCAGGTACTCGGCGAAGGCTTCCGCCAGGCGGTCGGCAATCGCTTTCACCATGATTTTATTGTAATCGTCGTGCTGCGCTTCGAACGCGTCCGCCAGCGCATCTTCTTCCAGACCGCCGGTTACCGCAAAGGCACCGATATAGTCGGCTTTACCACTTAACTTCGGTGCGACGAAATCGGCCAGGCAGTAGTTGGCAAAACCCACTTTTTCTGTTTGCTGGCGCAGATGGCGGCTGACCGCCAGCACGTGGGTGCGGGTTTCATCACGATAAATTTCGATATCGTCGCCCACGCGGTTCGCCGGGAACAGGCCGACCACGCCGCGCGGATTAAGGGTTTGCTCCGCACTCAGCTTATCAAGCATGTCGTTAGCGTCTTTAAACAGGCGCTTCGCCTCTTCACCGACAACCTCATCTTCCAGAATGCGCGGATATTTGCCTGCCAGCGACCAGGTCATAAAGAACGGCGTCCAGTCGATGTAGTTGCGCAGCGTTTCGATGCTGGCGGTTACCTCCTGCACGCCCAAACGATGCGCGACCGGGGGCGTATAGCTCGACCAGTCAAAGGCCAGATCGTTATCGCGCGCCGCCTGCAGCGTGACGGGCGGCGTGCGCGGTTTCTTGCGCCCGTGCTGGATGCGAACGGTTTCGTACTCTTTACGGGTGCGCGCCACAAAGTCATCGCACTGGGTGTCGGAGAGCAGCGCGGAGACCACGCCGACCGTGCGCGAGGCGTTCTGCACGTACACCGTCGGGCCGCTGTAGTTTTGTTCGATTTTCACCGCCGTGTGCGCTTTCGAGGTGGTCGCCCCGCCAATCAGCAGCGGAATGGTGAAGCCCTGACGCTCCATCTCTTTTGCCACGTTGACCATTTCGTCCAGCGACGGCGTGATCAGCCCGGAGAGGCCAATCAGGTCGGCATTCACTTCGCGCGCGGTCTTGAGGATTTTATCCGCCGGGACCATCACGCCAAGGTCGATAATTTCGTAGTTATTACACTGCAGCACTACGCCGACGATGTTCTTGCCGATGTCGTGCACGTCGCCCTTCACGGTGGCGATGACCATTTTACCGTTGCTGGAGCCTTTCTCTTTGCTGGCTTCGATATAGGGCTCGAGATACGCCACTGCCTGCTTCATCACGCGAGCGGATTTCACCACCTGCGGCAGGAACATTTTGCCCTCGCCGAACAGATCGCCGACCACGTTCATGCCGTCCATCAGCGGGCCTTCAATCACTTCAATCGGGCGGGAGGCCTGCTGTCGCGCCTCTTCGGTGTCGAGTTCAATAAATTCGGTGATGCCTTTGACCAGCGAATATTCCAGACGTTTTTTCACGTCCCAGGAACGCCACTCCGCCTGCTGAACGTTGGCCGCCTCGTCAGATTTGCTGCCGCGGTATTTCTCCGCCAGGTCCAGCATGCGTTCGGTCGCGTCGTCTCGGCGGTTAAGGATCACGTCTTCCACCGCGTCGCGCAGCTCCGCTGGCAGGTCGTCGTAAATCGCCAGCTGGCCGGCGTTAACGATCCCCATGTCCATCCCGTTGCGGATGGCGTAGTAGAGGAACACGGCGTGGATCGCTTCGCGCACCGGGTCATTGCCGCGGAACGAGAACGAGACGTTCGACACGCCGCCGGAGATAAGCGCATGCGGCAGCTCGCGCTTAATGTCTTCACACGCGCCGATAAAGTCCTGCGCGTAGTTGTTGTGCTCTTCAATCCCGGTCGCGACGGCGAAGATGTTCGGGTCGAAAATAATGTCTTCCGGCGGGAAGCCCACCTCTTCGGTCAAAATTTTGTACGCGCGGCGGCAAATCTCAATTTTGCGCTCGCGGGTATCCGCCTGGCCCACTTCGTCGAAGGCCATCACCACCACGGCGGCACCGTAGCGGCGGACCATCTTCGCGTGGTGGATAAAGATATCAACCCCCTCTTTCATCGAGATGGAGTTGACGATGCCTTTGCCCTGGATGCACTTCAGCCCTTTTTCGATGACCTCCCATTTGGAGGAGTCAATCATGATCGGCACGCGGGCAATGTCCGGCTCACCGGCAATCAGGTTGAGGAAACGCACCATCGCCGCTTCGGCGTCGAGCATCCCCTCATCCATGTTGATATCGATAATCTGCGCGCCGCTTTCCACCTGCTGGCGGGCAACGTCCAGCGCTTCGCTGTACTTCTCTTCTTTGATCAGGCGCTTAAACTTCGCCGAGCCGGTAACGTTAGTTCGCTCACCCACGTTCACAAACAGGCTGTCGTCGCCGATGGTCAACGGCTCCAGGCCGGAAAGACGACAGGCAACGGGAAGCTCAGGCAGCTTGCGCGGCGGCAACCCGGCCACGGCGTTGCTCATGGCGGCGATGTGCTCCGGCGTGGTGCCGCAGCAGCCGCCGACGATATTCAGGAAGCCGGACTCGGCCCACTCGCGGATTTGCGCCGCCATGGTGTCGGCATCCAGATCGTACTCACCAAACGCATTCGGCAGACCGGCGTTCGGGTGGGCCGTAACGTAGCATTCCGCGATGCGCGACAGCTCCTGGACGTACTGGCGCAGTTCATCCGGCCCCAGCGCGCAGTTCAGGCCGAAGGAGAGCGCCTCCGCGTGGCGCAGAGAGTTGTAAAACGCTTCGGTTGTCTGGCCGGACAGCGTACGGCCCGAGGCGTCGGTGATGGTGCCGGAAATCATGATCGGCAGGTCAACGCCCAGCGCCTCGAACTCCTCTTTCACCGCGTAAATCGCGGCTTTGGCGTTGAGGGTATCGAACACCGTTTCAATCAGGATCAGATCGGAACCGCCTTCCACCAGCGCTCTGGTCGATTCACGGTAGGCCGCAACCAGCTGGTCAAAGGTGATGTTACGAAATGCCGGGTCGTTCACGTCCGGTGAAATCGATGCAGTGCGGTTGGTAGGGCCAAGCACCCCAGCCACGTAGCGCGGTTTTTCCGGCGTGCGGACCGTCCACTCGTCTGCACAGGCGCGCGCCAGCTTCGCGGCTTCATAGTTGATTTCCGCCGACAGGGATTCCATCTGGTAATCCGCCATGGCGATGGTTGTCGAGTTAAAGGTGTTGGTTTCAACGATATCCGCACCCGCTTCGAAGTACGCGTTATGGATATCCTTAATCACGGACGGCTTGCTGAGCACCAGCAGGTCGTTGTTCCCTTTCAGATCGCATGGCCAGTCAGCGAAGCGTTCGCCGCGGAAATCGTCTTCGCTCAGGCGATAGCCCTGGATCATGGTGCCCATGCCGCCGTCCAGCACCAGAATTCGTTCATTTAACTGCGCACGCAGTTGCTCTACTTTGCTGCTCACACTTGCTCCCGACAACGCTCAACATGGCCAAAAGGCTGCGTTCCATACTGGCATAATCTCGCAGGGTGGAAAAGCCGCTCAGGGGTAACATGAGACATGTTCACCATCACTCCTCCGATCAGTCAGGATAACGGTTGCAAATTCACCAAATAAAACGAAAATGATTTCCACGATACAGAAAAAGGAGATCGTCATGGTCGCGACCGTTCCCGCTAAACGCGGCAGAAAGCCTGCTGCCACCACCGCCGCACAACAGGGCGGACAGGTTCAATCGCTCACGCGCGGTCTGAAGCTGCTGGAGTGGATAGCCGAGTCGCACAGCAGCGTGGCCCTGACGGAGCTGGCGCAGCAGGCGGGCCTGCCGAACTCCACTACGCACCGGCTGCTGACCACCATGCAGCAGCTGGGCTTTGTCCGCCAGGTTGGCGAACTGGGGCACTGGGCGGTGGGCGCGCATGCGTTTATCGTCGGCAGCAGCTTCCTGCAGAGTCGCAACCTGCTGGCGATTGTGCATCCGATTCTGCGCAAGCTGATGGAAGACTCCGGCGAGACGGTCAACCTGGCGGTGCTGGACCAGAGCGACCACCAGGCGATTATTATCGACCAGGTGCAGTGCACGCAGCTGATGCGCATGTCCGCGCCGATCGGCGGCAAGCTGCCGATGCACGCCTCCGGGGCGGGTAAAGCGTTTCTGTCGCAGCTGAGCGAGGAGCAGGTGACGGGGCTACTACACCGTAAAGGGCTCCCCGCCTATACCCACGCCACCCTGGTGTCGCCGGTGCATCTGAAAGAAGATTTGGCCCTGACCCGCAAGCGCGGCTATTCGTTTGATGATGAAGAACATGCCCTGGGGCTGCGCTGCCTGGCGGCCTGTATTTTCGACGAGCACCGCGAGCCGTTTGCGGCCATATCTATCTCCGGGCCGATTTCGCGGATGACCGATGACCGCGTGACCGAACTGGGTGCGCTGGTGATCAAGGCGGCGAAAGAGGTGACGCTGGCGTACGGTGGGATCCGTTAAGATTGAGTGCGGCCTGATGCCCTCACCCCGGCCCTCTCCCACAGGGAGAGGGAGAAAACATGTTGACCTCACCCTGAGGGAGAGGGAGAAAATCGGACACTAAACCGCTGCTTGCGTCGGTAAGCGTACACATCTTCCACATGCCCATTTTTGATCCGCGTTTGCAGCCCGCGCCAGTAGCTGGCGCGGAACAGATCCTCATGCATCTCTTCAAATAACGGCCCGATGCGCGGGTCGGCGCACAGCCAGTGGCGAAACTCTTCGGGAAACACGTCCCCCGGCGATACGCTGTACCACGGTTCACCGGAAAGCTCATCTTCCGGGTAGCGGGGCGGCGGGATATCGCGGAAATTCACCTCGGTCATGTAGCAAATTTCGTCATAATCGTAGAACACCACTCGCCCGTGGCGGGTGACGCCGAAGTTTTTAAACAGCATATCGCCCGGGAAGATATTGGCGGCGGCAAGCTGGCGAATTGCGTTCCCGTACTCTTCAATGGCATCACGCAGCGCCTGGCCGTCGGACTGTTCCAGCCAGATATTGAGCGGCACCATGCGGCGTTCTATGTAGAGATGGCTTATCACGATTTTGTCGCCAAGATCGGTGATTTTGCCGGAGGCTTCCTGCAGTAAAAGCGTCATGAGCGCCGGATCGATCTGCTGCTTATCCAGCACAAAGTTTTCGAATTCCTGGGTATCCGCCATGCGTCCGACGCGATCGTGCTCTTTAACCAGCTGGTAGCAGGCGCGAACATGGGCTGCGGTCATCTCTTTCTGTGGCGCAAACCTGTCTTTAATCACCTTAAATACGCGGTCAAAGCCCGGAAGCGTAAACACCAGCATTACCATGCCGCGAATGCCGGGCGCTTCGATGAACTGCTCATCCGCCGTGGTGACATAGCGCAGGTACTCCCGGTAGCTTTCCGTTTTGGCGTGCTTCTGGCAGCCAATCGCCATATACAGCTCGGCGGTGGTTTTGCCCGGCAGGATCTCGCGTAGCCACTCCACCAGAGCGGCTGGCAGCGGGGCGTACACCATGAAATAGGAGCGGGCGAAGCCAAATACGATGCTGGCTTCGGCGCCGGTGGTCAGGCAGGTATCGACAAACAGTTCCCCGTCGTCGGTACGGTGAATCGGCAGCAGAAACGGCACAATAGCGGTTGGCGTAACCAGTTTGCCCACCAGCCATGCGGCTTTATTGCGGTAGAAAAGCTCGTTGGCGACCTGCAAATGACTGCGGCTGAGCACCTCCGCGCCGAAGATTTCGTTGAGATGCGCGTGGATATAACCGATATCCCGGGTTTTATTTTCCCAGGGCAAGCGCAGCGGCAAATCCGTTAAGACGCGGTGCAGGAGCTTTTCCCAGCCGCGCTCGGGAAAGAAATCTTTCGCCAGCGGACGCGGGATGGTTCGAAAGCGTCGCTCAGGCTGGGAGCTGAAAATAAATAACCGCTCAGGAGATAATGAGCGGTGGTCAAATAACCGGCAATAGACGGAGTTAAAAAAGCTCTCCGCAATCTCGAAGCGCGGGTAGTCGGGTAACAAATGGGTGTAATGCTCTTTGACGCTCAGTAAAAATTCCGCATCCGGACTTTTACCGTCAGTGATACAGCGCAACTGCTCCACCACCAGCCCCACGTGGTGGTCGTAGAGATGGATACGCTGCTTCATCGCCTGCTGAACCGCATGCCAGTCAGCGTGTTCGAAGCGCTGCTGCGCGCCGGAGGTCACTTCCAGAAAACGACCATACTGGGCATCAAAGCCCTGCAAAATGGTTTGGGCAATCAGCAATTCCAGGCCACGCGACATATATTCCCCTTACCCACCCCTCTCCCCAGAGGGGAGAGGGGGAAAAGATTAGAACTGTGCTTCTTCGGTTGATCCCGTTAATGCCGTGACGGAGGAGGTGCCGCCCTGAATGATGGTCGTCACATTATCAAAGTAACCGGTTCCCACCTCCTGCTGGTGAGAGACGAAGGTATAACCGTCTTTGCCCGCCGCAAATTCCGGCTGCTGCACCTTCTCAACATAGTGCTTCATGCCTTCGCCCTGTGCATACGCATGAGCCAGGTCGAACATGTTGAACCACATGCTGTGGATGCCTGCCAGGGTAATGAACTGGTATTTGTAGCCCATGTCGGACAGCTGCTGCTGGAAGCTGGCGATGGTTTTGTCATCCAGCTTTTTCTGCCAGTTGAAGGACGGCGAGCAGTTGTAGGCCAGCAGCTTGCCCGGGTATTTCGCGTGGATGGCGTCGGCAAAGCGTTTTGCCAGCGCCAGATCCGGCGTGGAGGTTTCACACCACACCAGATCCGCGTACGGCGCGTACGCCAGGCCACGGCTGATCGCCTGCTCAATGCCCGCATGGGTGCGATAGAACCCTTCGCTGGTACGCTCGCCGGTAATAAACTCGCTGTCGTACGGGTCGCAGTCAGAGGTGATCAGATCCGCCGCGTCAGCATCGGTACGGGCAATCACCAGCGTCGGCACGCCGAGCACGTCAGCCGCCAGACGGGCCGCAACCAGCTTCTGAATCGCTTCCTGGGTTGGGACAAGAACTTTCCCGCCCATGTGTCCGCACTTCTTCACGGACGCCAGCTGATCTTCGAAGTGAACGGCCGCTGCACCGGCCTCAATCATCGATTTCATCAGCTCGAAGGCGTTCAGCACGCCACCAAAACCCGCTTCTGCATCCGCGACGATCGGCAGGAAGTAGTCAATAAAGCGCGGATCGTTTGGCTCAATACCTGCGGCCCACTGGATCTGATCCGCACGGCGGAAGGTGTTGTTGATCCGATCCACGACCGATGGCACGGAGTTAGCCGGATAGAGCGACTGATCCGGATACATGCTGGACGCCAGGTTGGCATCCGCCGCGACCTGCCAGCCGGAGAGATAAATAGCTTCAATGCCCGCCTTCGCCTGCTGCAGCGCCTGACCGCCGGTCAGCGCACCGAGGCTGTTGATATAGCCCTTTTTGGAACCACCGTGCAACAGCTTCCACATTTTCGCCGCACCGTTCTGGGCCAGCGTGCATTCCGGGTTGACCGAGCCGCGTAATTTCACCACTTCCTCCGCGCTGTAAGGACGGCGGATGCCTTCCCAGCGAGGCTGTGTCCACTCTTTCTTTAAGTCTTCGATTTGTTGGGTACGGGTTTTCATGTGCAGATGCTCCATATTGTTATGCGGTGAGTTACGCCAGGAAGCGGTAGCCCGGCAGGGTCAGGAAGTCGATTAAGTCATCAGATGTGGTGATTTGCTCCATCAGGCGCGCGGCGTCGTCAAAACGTCCGCTGCTGAAGCGGTGTTCGCCCAGCTCGTCCTGGATCACCCGCATCTCTTCAGCCAGCATCTGGCGGAACAGGGATTTGGTCACCGGCTTGCCGTTGCTGAGCGTTTTTTGATGGTGGATCCACTGCCAGATTGAGGTGCGTGAGATCTCTGCCGTCGCGGCATCTTCCATCAGGCCGTAGATCGGTACGCAGCCGTTACCGGAGATCCACGCTTCGATGTACTGCACGGCAACGCGAATATTTGCGCGCATGCCCTCTTCGGTACGTTCACCTGCACACGGTGCCAGCAGCTGTTCTTCAGCCGTCGGGGCATCGTCTTCGCGCGTGACGAACAGCTGGTTTTTATTGTCACCGAGTACGCGGTTAAAGACTTCCATTGCCGTATCCGCCAGACCCGGATGCGCGATCCACGTCCCGTCATGGCCGTTACGTGCTTCAAGCTCTTTATCGGCTTTCACCTTGTTGAGCACCTGATTGTTACGCTCAGCATCTTTGCTCGGGATAAAGGCCGCCATGCCGCCCATCGCAAAGGCGCCGCGCTTGTGGCAGGTTTTGATCAGCAGACGCGAGTAGGCGCTCAGGAACGGTTTATCCATGGTAACGACCTGGCGATCGGGCAGCACACGATCGGGATAATTTTTCAGGGTCTTGATGTAGCTGAAAATATAATCCCAGCGCCCGCAGTTCAGGCCGACGATATGGTCGCGCAGGGCATGCAGAATTTCGTTCATCTGGAACACGGCAGGCAGCGTTTCAATCAGCAGCGTGGCTTTGATGGTTCCGCGCGGCAGGTTGAAACGATCTTCCGCGTAGCTGAACACCTCACTCCACCAGGCCGCTTCCTGCCAGGATTGGGTCTTCGGCAGGTAGAAATAAGGGCCGCTACCTTTTGCCAGCAGGTTTTTATGGTTGTGGAAGAAATAGAGCGCAAAATCAAACAGGCTCCCCGGAATGGCTTCCCCACGCCAGGTGACATGTTTTTCGGGCAGATGCAGCCCGCGAACGCGGCAGATCAGAACCGCCGGGTTCGGTTTAAGCTGGTAAATTTTACCGGCTTCGTTGGTATAGCTGATGGTGCCGTTTACAGCGTCGCGCAGGTTGATCTGCCCCTCGATGACCTTACGCCAGTCCGGCGCCAGCGAGTCTTCGAAATCGGCCATAAAGACTTTAACATTCGCGTTCATGGCGTTGATCACCATTTTACGCTCTACCGGACCGGTGATCTCAACGCGACGATCCTGTAAATCTTCAGGAATGCCGCGAATTTTCCACTCACCACGGCGAATGGAAGCGGTTTCCGAAATGAAACCAGGCAACTTGCCATCGTCAATTTCCTGCTGCTGATGAATACGTGCCGCCAGCAGCTTATTACGCTGTGGCGTAAAGCGGGTCACCAGCTCAGTCAGAAATTCTACCGCTTCTGGCGTCAAAACCTGCTGTTCTTGCTCGCCATACGGCTGGGTAAAGGCCAGTTCATCGACCGTCGTTGCCTGTTGAGTCATTACTCTGCTCCTCATCAAAGATCCAAAATCACGCCCCCGATGCGAACGAAAGATCGTTGGGTAGTTTTCGCTCAGCAGAATTAAGACTATCTATATTTTTTCCAAAATCAAAAACAATTTCCATTTTAATTTTTAATTGCAATTAATTTGTTGATTTTATTGAGATTAAAGTTTGATCTAATGGTGAGTGGCATTTCGGAAATAAAAAAGGCACCCGAAGGTGCCTGATTTGAATAGCTGAAACGCTTTAGGATCGTTTAATGCAGAAGATTACTCCAGCGTCGGATTCATGTGACGCAGATCGTATGGCGTTATCTGGTAGACGTAATAGTTGAGCCAGTTGGTAAAAAGTAAATTCCCGTGGCTGCGCCAGGTCGCTCTCGGTTTGTTTTGTGGATCGTTTTTCGGGAAATAGTTGTACGGCACATCCGGATTAAGACCCGCTTCGACATCACGGAAATACTCTGACGCGAGAGTATGCGGATCGTATTCAGGATGCCCGGTCACAAAAGCAATACGTTTATCCTTGCTGGCAAACAGATAAGCATCTCCATCTTCCGTTTCGGCCAGGATCTCCAGATCGGTGTAATCACGAATCAGCTGGGCCGGGAAATCGGCGTAGCGAGAATGTGGTGCCAGGAAAGAGTCATCGAAACCACGTGTCAGCAACGCATGTGGATGAAGAATGTGGTGTTCGTATACGCCGGAGAGTTTTTCAGTGCGGGTTTGCTTAGGGATGCCATAAAGAATATTCAGTGCGGCTTGTACCGCCCAACAGACAAACAATGTGGACGTGACGTGATCTTTTGCCCACTCCAGGACCTGTTTGATCTGTGGCCAGTAGGCGACATCGTTAAATTCAACCAGGCCCAGCGGGGCGCCGGTCACAATCAGTCCGTCGAAGTTTTCACCCTGAATGTCATCGAAGTTGCAGTAGAAGTTGTTTAGGTGCTCAGAAGGCGTGTTACGTGACTCACGGGCATCGATTCGCAGCAATTGAATATCGACCTGCAGCGGGGAGTTAGAAAGCAAACGCAGGAACTGGTTCTCTGTTTCGATCTTTTTCGGCATCAAATTGAGAATGAGTACCTTCAGCGGGCGAATTTCCTGACCTGTCGCACGCGAAGCCGTCATAACGAAGACGTTTTCTTCACGTAAGAAATTGACGGCTGGTAGCTCGTCCTGCACCCGAATCGGCATAACCTGACTTCCTCACAATATACGTATAAACGTTTAGACATCCAGACAGCTAACGATACCGAGAAACGATCGGAATGTCGAGTCTGCAAGTCGAAGGTGAGAAAGTTTCAGGGAGAGGAGAGGAGAAAACAAAAGCAAAAAACCCCGCACCTTTCGGTACGGGGTTCTTCTAATTGATGCCTGGCAGTTCCCTACTCTCACATGGGGAGACCCCACACTACCATCGGCGCTACGGCGTTTCACTTCTGAGTTCGGCATGGGGTCAGGTGGGACCACCGCGCTAAAGCCGCCAGGCAAATTCTGTTAATCTGTATCAGAGCTGAAAATATCGTGTCTCTTCGCCAAAACACCTTCGGCGTTGTAAGGTTAAGCCTCACGGTTCATTAGTATCGGTTAGCTCAACGCATCGCTGCGCTTACACACCCGACCTATCAACGTCGTAGTCTTCAACGTTCCTTCAGGACCCTTAAAGGGTCAGGGAGAACTCATCTCGGGGCAAGTTTCGTGCTTAGATGCTTTCAGCACTTATCTTTTCCGCATTTAGCTACCGGGCAGTGCCATTGGCATGACAACCCGAACACCAGTGATGCGTCCACTCCGGTCCTCTCGTACTAGGAGCAGCCCCCCTCAATTCTCCAGCGCCCACGGCAGATAGGGACCGAACTGTCTCACGACGTTCTAAACCCAGCTCGCGTACCACTTTAAATGGCGAACAGCCATACCCTTGGGACCTACTTCAGCCCCAGGATGTGATGAGCCGACATCGAGGTGCCAAACACCGCCGTCGATATGAACTCTTGGGCGGTATCAGCCTGTTATCCCCGGAGTACCTTTTATCCGTTGAGCGATGGCCCTTCCATTCAGAACCACCGGATCACTATGACCTGCTTTCGCACCTGCTCGAGCCGTCACTCTCGCAGTCAAGCTAGCTTATGCCATTGCACTAACCTCCTGATGTCCGACCAGGATTAGCTAACCTTCGTGCTCCTCCGTTACTCTTTGGGAGGAGACCGCCCCAGTCAAACTACCCACCAGACACTGTCCGCAACCCGGATCACGGGTCTACGTTAGAACACCAGCCATTAAAGGGTGGTATTTCAAGGGCGGCTCCACGCAGACTGGCGTCCACGCTTCAAAGCCTCCCACCTATCCTACACATCAAGGACCAGTGTTCAGTGTCAAGCTATAGTAAAGGTTCACGGGGTCTTTCCGTCTTGCCGCGGGTACACTGCATCTTCACAGCGAGTTCAATTTCACTGAGTCTCGGGTGGAGACAGCCTGGCCATCATTACGCCATTCGTGCAGGTCGGAACTTACCCGACAAGGAATTTCGCTACCTTAGGACCGTTATAGTTACGGCCGCCGTTTACCGGGGCTTCGATCAAGAGCTTCGCGTTGCCGCTAACCCCATCAATTAACCTTCCGGCACCGGGCAGGCGTCACACCGTATACGTCCACTTTCGTGTTTGCACAGTGCTGTGTTTTTAATAAACAGTTGCAGCCAGCTGGTATCTTCGACTGATTTCAGCTCCACCCGCAGGGGCTTCACCTACATATCAGCGTGCCTTCTCCCGAAGTTACGGCACCATTTTGCCTAGTTCCTTCACCCGAGTTCTCTCAAGCGCCTTGGTATTCTCTACCTGACCACCTGTGTCGGTTTGGGGTACGATTTGATGTTACCTGATGCTTAGAGGCTTTTCCTGGAAGCAGGGCATTTGTTACTTCAGCACCGTAGTGCCTCGTCATCACACCTCAGCGTTAATAAACGACCGGATTTACCTAATCGTTCCGCCTACATGCTTAAACCGGGACAACCGTCGCCCGGCTAACATAGCCTTCTCCGTCCCCCCTTCGCAGTAACACCAAGTACAGGAATATTAACCTGTTTCCCATCGACTACGCCTTTCGGCCTCGCCTTAGGGGTCGACTCACCCTGCCCCGATTAACGTTGGACAGGAACCCTTGGTCTTCCGGCGAGCGGGCTTTTCACCCGCTTTATCGTTACTTATGTCAGCATTCGCACTTCTGATACCTCCAGCATGCCTCGCAGCACACCTTCAACGGCTTACAGAACGCTCCCCTACCCAACAACGCATAAGCGTCGCTGCCGCAGCTTCGGTGCATGGTTTAGCCCCGTTACATCTTCCGCGCAGGCCGACTCGACCAGTGAGCTATTACGCTTTCTTTAAATGATGGCTGCTTCTAAGCCAACATCCTGGCTGTCTGTGCCTTCCCACATCGTTTCCCACTTAACCATGACTTTGGGACCTTAGCTGGCGGTCTGGGTTGTTTCCCTCTTCACGACGGACGTTAGCACCCGCCGTGTGTCTCCCGTGATAACATTCTTCGGTATTCGTAGTTTGCATCGGGTTGGTAAGCCGGGATGGCCCCCTAGCCGAAACAGTGCTCTACCCCCGAAGATGAATTCACGAGGCGCTACCTAAATAGCTTTCGGGGAGAACCAGCTATCTCCCGGTTTGATTGGCCTTTCACCCCCAGCCACAAGTCATCCGCTAATTTTTCAACATTAGTCGGTTCGGTCCTCCAGTTAGTGTTACCCAACCTTCAACCTGCCCATGGCTAGATCACCGGGTTTCGGGTCTATACCCTGCAACTTAACGCCCAGTTAAGACTCGGTTTCCCTTCGGCTCCCCTATACGGTTAACCTTGCTACAGAATATAAGTCGCTGACCCATTATACAAAAGGTACGCAGTCACACCACGAAGGTGCTCCCACTGCTTGTACGTACACGGTTTCAGGTTCTTTTTCACTCCCCTCGCCGGGGTTCTTTTCGCCTTTCCCTCACGGTACTGGTTCACTATCGGTCAGTCAGGAGTATTTAGCCTTGGAGGATGGTCCCCCCATATTCAGACAGGATACCACGTGTCCCGCCCTACTCTTCGAGTTCACAACCTGTGTGCTTTCGTGTACGGGACTGTCACCCTGTACCGTGCGACTTTCCAGACGCTTCCACTAACACACAAGCTGATTCAGACTCTGGGCTGCTCCCCGTTCGCTCGCCGCTACTGGGGGAATCTCGGTTGATTTCTTTTCCTCGGGGTACTTAGATGTTTCAGTTCCCCCGGTTCGCCTCGTTAACCTATGTATTCAGTTAACGATAGTGTGACGAATCACACTGGGTTTCCCCATTCGGACATCGCCGGGTCAAAGGTTCATATCACCTCGCCGGCGCTTTTCGCAGATTAGCACGTCCTTCATCGCCTCTGACTGCCAGGGCATCCACCGTGTACGCTTAGTCGCTTAACCTCACAACCCGAAGATGTTTCTTTCGATTCATCATCAAATTGCGAAAATTTGAGAGACTCGAACACACATAACATGTGTGTCGTTTCAATTTTCAGCTTGATCCAGATTTTTAAAGAGCAAAACTTCTTAATGCACTCAAAAGTACATTCAGAAGTTCATCATTCATCAGACAATCTGTGTGAGCACTACAAAGGCAGGTTCTTTAAGGTAAGGAGGTGATCCAACCGCAGGTTCCCCTACGGTTACCTTGTTACGACTTCACCCCAGTCATGAATCACAAAGTGGTAAGCGCCCTCCCGAAGGTTAAGCTACCTACTTCTTTTGCAACCCACTCCCATGGTGTGACGGGCGGTGTGTACAAGGCCCGGGAACGTATTCACCGTAGCATTCTGATCTACGATTACTAGCGATTCCGACTTCATGGAGTCGAGTTGCAGACTCCAATCCGGACTACGACGCACTTTATGAGGTCCGCTTGCTCTCGCGAGGTCGCTTCTCTTTGTATGCGCCATTGTAGCACGTGTGTAGCCCTACTCGTAAGGGCCATGATGACTTGACGTCATCCCCACCTTCCTCCAGTTTATCACTGGCAGTCTCCTTTGAGTTCCCGGCCGGACCGCTGGCAACAAAGGATAAGGGTTGCGCTCGTTGCGGGACTTAACCCAACATTTCACAACACGAGCTGACGACAGCCATGCAGCACCTGTCTCAGAGTTCCCGAAGGCACCAATCCATCTCTGGAAAGTTCTCTGGATGTCAAGAGTAGGTAAGGTTCTTCGCGTTGCATCGAATTAAACCACATGCTCCACCGCTTGTGCGGGCCCCCGTCAATTCATTTGAGTTTTAACCTTGCGGCCGTACTCCCCAGGCGGTCGACTTAACGCGTTAGCTCCGGAAGCCACGCCTCAAGGGCACAACCTCCAAGTCGACATCGTTTACGGCGTGGACTACCAGGGTATCTAATCCTGTTTGCTCCCCACGCTTTCGCACCTGAGCGTCAGTCTTTGTCCAGGGGGCCGCCTTCGCCACCGGTATTCCTCCAGATCTCTACGCATTTCACCGCTACACCTGGAATTCTACCCCCCTCTACAAGACTCTAGCCTGCCAGTTTCGAATGCAGTTCCCAGGTTGAGCCCGGGGATTTCACATCCGACTTGACAGACCGCCTGCGTGCGCTTTACGCCCAGTAATTCCGATTAACGCTTGCACCCTCCGTATTACCGCGGCTGCTGGCACGGAGTTAGCCGGTGCTTCTTCTGCGGGTAACGTCAATCGACAAGGTTATTAACCTTATCGCCTTCCTCCCCGCTGAAAGTACTTTACAACCCGAAGGCCTTCTTCATACACGCGGCATGGCTGCATCAGGCTTGCGCCCATTGTGCAATATTCCCCACTGCTGCCTCCCGTAGGAGTCTGGACCGTGTCTCAGTTCCAGTGTGGCTGGTCATCCTCTCAGACCAGCTAGGGATCGTCGCCTAGGTGAGCCGTTACCCCACCTACTAGCTAATCCCATCTGGGCACATCTGATGGCAAGAGGCCCGAAGGTCCCCCTCTTTGGTCTTGCGACGTTATGCGGTATTAGCTACCGTTTCCAGTAGTTATCCCCCTCCATCAGGCAGTTTCCCAGACATTACTCACCCGTCCGCCGCTCGTCACCCAGGAGCAAGCTCCCTGTGTTACCGCTCGACTTGCATGTGTTAGGCCTGCCGCCAGCGTTCAATCTGAGCCATGATCAAACTCTTCAATTTAAGTTTGATGCTCGTGAATTAAACTTCGTAATGAATTACGTATGTTCACTCAGAGACTTGGTATTCATTTATTGTCCGAAGACATTAAGAATCCATGTCACTTTGAGTGCCCACACAGATTGTCTGATAAATTGTTAAAGAGCAGTTGCAACGCGGCTTTCGCTCACCGTTGCGAGGTGGCGTATATTACGCTTTCCTCTTTCAGAGTCAACCCGTTATTTCAGGATTTTTTCTCTTCAACCGAACCGCTTGTTGTGTGAAGTGATTCACATCCGCCGTGTCGATGGAGGCGCATTATAGGGAGTTCTCAGCAGGCCGCAACCGCTAAATGACAGAAAAATGACTGACTGCTGCATTCCACAGCAAAACCCCGCCTTATACCTTTTTACACACAGACTTATCCACAATGATACGAAAAAGTGAAAATGTGCGAGCGTTGCGCAAACGTTTTCGTTAAAATGCTCGCGCTTCACAAGGATGCCTCGTCAGGTGTGTTAGATGAGTTTTTCGCAGGAAAATTCATCTAACGCTCTCTGTAATCGTGAAATCCAGGGGATTTACCATGCAACAACGTCGTCCAGTCCGCCGCGCTCTGCTCAGTGTTTCTGATAAAGCCGGTATCGTCGAATTCGCTCAGGCACTTTCTGCACGCGGTGTGGAGCTGCTTTCTACAGGCGGTACCGCTCGCCTGTTAGCAGATAAAGGTCTGCCGGTAACCGAAGTGTCCGATTACACCGGTTTCCCGGAAATGATGGATGGACGCGTCAAAACCCTGCATCCAAAAGTCCACGGCGGTATTCTTGGCCGTCGCGGTCAGGACGATGCCATCATGGAACAGCATGACATCGCGCCAATCGACATGGTGGTCGTTAACCTCTACCCGTTCGCCCAGACCGTTGCCCGCGAAGGATGCTCTCTTGAAGATGCCGTAGAGAATATTGATATCGGCGGCCCGACCATGGTGCGCTCCGCGGCCAAGAACCATAAAGATGTGGTCATTGTCGTAAAGAGCAGCGATTACGAAACCATTATTAATGAGATGGATGCCAACGAAGGGTCACTGAGCCTGGAAACGCGTTTCGACCTCGCCATCAAAGCCTTCGAACACACCGCCGCGTACGACAGCATGATCGCCAACTACTTCGGCAGCCTGGTACCTGCTTACCACGGTGAAAGCAAAGATCCTTCTGGCCGCTTCCCGCGCACCCTGAACCTGAACTTCATTAAGAAGCAGGATATGCGCTACGGCGAGAACAGCCACCAGCAGGCTGCCTTCTATATAGAAGAAGAGGTAAAAGAAGCCTCTGTTGCGACTGCCCAGCAGGTTCAGGGCAAAGCGCTCTCCTATAACAACATTGCCGACACCGACGCCGCGCTGGAATGCGTGAAAGAGTTCAGCGAGCCAGCCTGCGTTATCGTTAAGCACGCCAACCCATGCGGCGTCGCGGTAAGCACCTCTATTCTGGATGCCTACGATCGCGCCTACAAAACCGACCCGACCTCCGCATTCGGCGGCATTATCGCCTTCAACCGCGAGCTGGATGCTGAAACCGCACAGGCCATCATCTCCCGTCAGTTCGTTGAAGTGATCATCGCGCCTTCCGCATCCGAAGAAGCGCTGAAAATTACCGCAGCAAAACAGAACGTACGCGTACTGGTTTGCGGCCAGTGGGCAGAACGCGTGCCGGGCCTGGACTTCAAGCGCGTGAACGGCGGTCTGCTGGTTCAGGATCGCGATCTGGGTATGGTGACAGAAGCCGACCTGCGCGTGGTGACCAAGCGTCAGCCGAGCGAGCAGGAACTGCGTGACGCGCTGTTCTGCTGGAAGGTCGCGAAGTTCGTCAAATCCAATGCCATCGTCTACGCGAAAGAGAACATGACCATCGGGATAGGTGCTGGCCAGATGAGCCGCGTCTACTCTGCGAAAATCGCGGGTATTAAAGCAGGCGACGAAGGACTGGAAGTAAAAGGCTCCGCCATGGCTTCTGACGCCTTCTTCCCGTTCCGGGACGGTATCGACGCGGCTGCTGCTGTCGGCATCACCTGCGTGATCCAGCCTGGCGGCTCAATCCGCGACGACGAAGTGATTGCCGCCGCCGACGAGCACGGGATTGCGATGATCTTCACCGACATGCGTCACTTCCGCCATTAATTCCCGGAGCAGAAAATGAAAGTATTAGTGATTGGTAACGGCGGACGCGAACACGCTCTGGCGTGGAAAGCGGCTCAGTCTCCGCTGGTAAAAACGGTCTTCGTGGCACCGGGCAACGCCGGTACCGCACTGGAACCCGCGCTGCAGAACGTGGCCATCGGCGTGACCGACATTCCGGCGCTGTTGAGCTTTGCCCAAAGCGAGAAAATCGACCTGACCATCGTCGGCCCGGAAGCACCGCTGGTGATTGGCGTGGTTGATGCGTTCCGCGCGGCGGGCCTGAAAATCTTCGGCCCAACGGAAGGCGCTGCGCAGCTGGAAGGCTCCAAAGCTTTCACCAAAGATTTCCTCGCACGTCACAATATCCCGACGGCGGAATACCAGAACTTCACAGAGGTGGAACCCGCTCTGGCTTACCTGCGTGAAAAAGGTGCACCGATTGTCATTAAGGCCGACGGCCTGGCTGCCGGTAAAGGCGTGATCGTGGCGATGACCCTCGAAGAAGCCGAAGCCGCAGTTAAGGATATGCTGGCGGGTAACGCTTTTGGCGATGCGGGCCACCGCATCGTGATCGAAGAGTTCCTCGACGGCGAAGAAGCGAGCTTTATCGTGATGGTCGACGGCGAGCACGTTCTGCCGATGGCCACCAGCCAGGACCATAAGCGCGTGGGCAATGGTGATTCCGGCCCGAATACCGGCGGGATGGGTGCCTACTCTCCTGCTCCGGTCGTGACTGACGAAGTACATCAGCGCACGATGGATCGCATTATCTGGCCAACCGTGAAAGGCATGGCGGCGGAAGGCAACACCTACACCGGTTTCCTTTACGCAGGTCTGATGATCGACAAGCAGGGCAACCCGAAGGTTATTGAATTTAACTGCCGCTTTGGCGATCCGGAAACGCAGCCCATCATGCTGCGCATGAAATCCGATCTGGTGGATCTGTGTCTGGCGGCCTGCGAAGGCAAGCTCGACGAGAAAACCTCAGAGTGGGACGAGCGCGCGTCCCTGGGCGTGGTGATTGCTGCGGGTGGCTACCCTGGCAACTACAACACCGGGGATGAGATCCACGGCTTACCGCTGGAAGAGATTGAAGGCGCGAAGGTATTCCACGCCGGAACGAAGCTGGCTGATGATGACCGCGTACTGACCAACGGCGGACGCGTGCTGTGTGCGACCGCGCTGGGCCATACCGTTGCAGAAGCGCAGAAGCGTGCCTATACGCTGATGGCGGATATCCACTGGAACGGTAGCTTTAGCCGTCAGGATATCGGCTATCGCGCGATTGCGCGTGAGCAGGGCGAGTAATTTCACACCCTCACCCTAACCCTCTCCCACAGGGAGAGGGGATCGTTCGTAGGCCGGATAAGCGTTAGCGCCATCCGGCTTAATCCTCAGAACTCAGAAACTCTTCTCTGTCGGCTGCCAGTTACAGAAGTCTTCGTTCGCCACCAGCAGCAGCTGAGAGCCTTCCGGCGCCTCCAGCCACGCCACACTCACTTCCATTGATGAATGACGCTGACGGCGTTGAATGTGCTCGATTGCCCAGGATTCGAGCTCAGGCTTGACCGTCTGCCCTTCACAGGTCGTGACCGTCCCATCGTCATGCCAGCGCCCCTGTCGCAGCACGACGCGTCCCTGACGCAGCGCATCGCTGGTCTGGCGGATTTGTTCGGCACGATAGCGGTAGAGGGCGATTTGATCGCTGGAAAGCTGCTGTTTTTGACCGCTGACTTCACGCTGCATAAAGCTCAGCTCGCCGTGGTCGTCAAAACGCACTTTCACATGTTCGGGGGTCTTGCTGTAGACGTTCAGTTCAATCAGCGTCAGGTCATCGCCCTGCCAGCGATATTCCGCGGTCGACGTATTCCCGTTATGCCACGGGCTGAAGGCTGAAAGCAGATGAACTTCATCACCTGAATCTTTGCGCCAGATCCTGACCGCGCCCTGGTTGTCCGCGTAACCGCTGGCGGTAAACGGCGGCAGAGAGGTATCGTGGCTACAGGCTGACAGCAACAGCATGCCTGCCAGCGCGAGCGTTCCACGCCAGAAAGACAAAAGGGGCGTTGCCGCCCCTTCGCTAAAACTGTTCACTGCCACGCGTCTTACTTAACAGCGTCTTTCAGTGCTTTACCAGAAACAAATGCCGGCACGTTAGCTGCGGCGATTTTGATTTCTTTACCGGTCTGCGGGTTGCGGCCAGTGCGCTCAGCGCGGTGGTTCACTTTGAAGGTACCGAAACCAACCAGTTGTACAGCATCACCTTCTTTCAGAGACTCAGTAATAGCAGCCAGGGTAGATTCCAGAGCAGCTTTAGCCTGCACTTTAGACAGATCAGCCTTGTCCGCAATTACATCAATCAGTTGAGTCTTGTTCATAAGTTATCCTTTCAATGTGTTTATCGCTTGCTAAGCATCGAGTGCGACGAAAATGCCAAAAAAGCACTCTCCTGCATACACGCACCGATAGCCACTTTTTTTCGCCCCCCAAATGTAGACCAGACAAGGGTCGAAAGGGAAGAGTCGAGGAGCGACAAAACGGGCGTTATCTCAAGATTTATTGTCTCATTGGTTAAAAATTATACCAATATTGCTCTCGCCGGCCTCACGTAAGTCCGCGCGCAGCCCTTTTATCAGCTCAATATCGCGTTCTTCACACTCTGCCAGCAGGCGGAAAATTTCCCACTGAATATCCCATTCTTGCTCAACGGCCGGGTTTGCACGGAGCTCTTCGTCGGTCATTTCGCGTCCTTCCTGGGTCATTTCCAGCATCGCCACGGTAGTGATAGATGCCTTACTGACTTCGATAGCATGCTCCAGCGTTTCGCCGCTCAGACGGGAGTGAAGCAGCTCGCTTAACGCTACGCAGGCATCAATCGCCGGGTAGACGCCATAGAGGTCAAAATCATCCGCAGCCGGAATCGCCTCTTCCAGCTTTTCCAGCTGAGAGTCGAAATTCACCTTCGCGTCTTTCACCGTCAGCGTTTCCCAGATCAGGTCCAGAATTCGGCGATAAAGATGCCCATCGCCAAAGCCCGTTTCCTTGCAGAACGCGGCATAGTTGGGATACATGCGCTCGCACAGGCAAGCCATAAAGGTGACGTGCTGCCAGCTTTCCAGCTTTTCAAGGCGCAGGTGAATCGGGTTTTGTAGCATGATGATCTCTCGAATCGAAAATTAGGCGCAGTTTACCTGAATCATCTCTGAATTTCCTGCCAACGAACAAAAGCCGGACGCGATGAAGCCACGGCGTCTGCCCAGCGCGTCGGCTCCGGCAAGCGGTAGCCCCTCATACAACGCTGCACCCACGCCAGGGCGCTGTCCATGCTTACCCGATGCCCGGTAGCGATAAACAGCGGGTTACAGCGGGCTTTGCTGCGCCAGACCCACGCCAGCTGCTCGCCTTTATGAATGAGGGGCGCCAGCGCGCCCGGCTCCGCGGAAAGGGGTTCAAACGCGCCACACAGGCGTTTCTTGGCGACGCCAATGGTCGGCACATCCACCAGCAGCCCAAAGTGGCTGGCAACGCCTAAACGGCGCGGGTGTGAGATACCATGTCCATCGACAAACAGCAGGTCAGGTTTTTGCGAGAGCTGCTCCCACGCTGCCAGCAGCGCGGGGTATTCGCGGAAGGAGAGAAAGCCGGGGATATAGGGCATGGTGGTGGCGATACGCGCCACCTTGTATTCCACCAGCTCAAGCGAAGGGTATTTCAGGACCACCATCGCCGCTCGCGTTACTTCGCCCCCCTGCTCGAATCCGACGTCTGCTCCGCCAATGTACTGCGGAGGATCCTTATCCAGACGATCCTCGCGGATCACAGATGAAGCCAGTTCGATTTGCTGAGCGCGTAGCGACGCGAGATCCATAACCACTCCTTACTTGTGATACTGGGCAGAAAGCCGATGCACCGCCTCCACAAAGACGCCAGCGTGTTCTGGCGGCACATCCTGATGAATGCCGTGGCCGAGGTTAAAGACGTGGCCTTCACCCTGGCCGAAACCAGACAGTATAGTCGACACTTCCTCTTCAATGCGGGCAGGCTGAGCATAGAGCATGGAGGGATCCATGTTTCCCTGCAGCGCCACTTTGTCACCCACGCGGCGGCGGGCATCAGCGATATCGGTGGTCCAGTCGAGACCCAGCGCGTCGCAGCCGGTTGCCGCCATGGCTTCCAGCCACTGACCGCCACCTTTGGTAAACAGCGTTACCGGCACGCGGCGACCTTCGTTCTCGCGCAGCAGACCGTCGACAATTTTATGCATGTAGTACAGGGAGAACTGCTGATAATCGCGCCCGGTCAGCACTCCACCCCAGGTATCGAAAATCATGACCGACTGTGCACCCGCTTTAATTTGCGCGTTGAGGTAGAGCGTGACGCTCTTCGCCAGCTTGTCGAGAAGCGCATGCAGGGCCAGGGGCTCGGCGTACATCATCTTTTTAACCATGGTGAAGGCTTTGCTGCTGCCGCCTTCCACCATATAGGTCGCCAGCGTCCACGGGCTGCCGGAGAAACCAATCAGCGGCACTTCGCCTTTCAGCTCGCGGCGAATGGTGCGCACGGCGTTCATCACGTAGCCCAGTTCACCTTCCGGATCGGGGATCGGCAACTTATCTACATCCGCTTTGCTTTTGATTGGGGAGGTGAAGCGCGGGCCTTCACCGGTTTCGAAATAGAGACCGAGGCCCATGGCATCCGGAATGGTCAGAATGTCCGAAAAGAGAATGGCGGCATCCAGCGGGAAGCGGCGCAGCGGCTGGAGCGTGACTTCGCAGGCCAGCTCGGCGTTTTTGCACAGCGACATAAAATCACCCGCCTGAGCGCGCGTGGCTTTGTACTCTGGCAGATAGCGTCCCGCCTGGCGCATCATCCACACCGGGGTGACATCAACGGGCTGGCGCAGCAGCGCACGCAGATAACGATCGTTCTTCAGTTCGGTCATTTTTGCAGTTCCTTAAGCGTCATGGCCTCAGTGTAACACTACTCATACTCGGCCCGACACATCGCCACGGTATCTTCTATCAGCCGACGCGCTACGGTGCCCGGTGGGGGTAACAGCGGCAAATCGTCATAGCGATACCAGTTCGCATCCAGCAGTTCTTTCTGGTCGATAACAATCTCCCCGCTGTCGTAGTCGGCCATAAAGGCCGTCATCAGCGACTGCGGGAACGGCCACGGCTGAGAGGTGACGTAGCGCAGGTTTTTGACCTTAATCCCGCTCTCCTCCATCACTTCTCGCGCCACCGCCTGTTCCAGCGTTTCGCCCACCTCGACGAAGCCGGCCAGCACGGTGTGAATGCCGTTGCGATGACGGGTGTGCTGCGCCAGCAGGATGGAATCCTCCCGGCGGATAGCGACGATAATGCACGGCGCAATCTGAGGATAGTAGCGCTCGCGGCAGTGGCTGCAGAGCATCGCCCACTCGGTTTTGCTCCGGTGCATGGTATGACCGCAGTAGCCGCAGTATTTATGCGAGCGGTAAAACTCCGCCAGCTGCACGCCGCGCCCCGCCAGCTGGAACAGACCCACGTCCAGATCCAGTACCTGACGAACCGATCCCATATCCTGGCGGCGGGGCTGTTGGATCAACCACACAGCTTCCCCCTGCCATTCGCCGATCTTCAGCGCAGGCTGCCCCACTAGATCGAACACCTCTGCTGCGCCATAAGGGATCTCTCCGCCAGGAAGCCATAATTTTTGTTCGTGACTGACGATCCACCAACCCAGATCTGATTTTTCAATAATACGATCCATATCTATTGCACTACCTTCGCTTCACTGACATGTTGTTAGCATTGTGGTTACATTTTGGATAAGCAGATTCAATCCTAAACCTTGCGGAGTCGACCATGTTAAACCAGCTGGAAAGCCTGACTGAGCGCGTTAGAGGAAGTAACAAACTGGTGGATCGCTGGCTACACGTGCGCAAGCATCTACTCGTGGCTTATTACAATCTGGTCGGTATTAAGCCTGGCAAAGAATCGTTTATGCGACTGAATGAAAAATCGCTGGATGATTTTTGTCAGGGCCTGGTCGACTATCTGTCCGACGGCCATTTCAATATTTATGAACGCATTATCCGCGAAATGGAAGGGACAACGCCGTATTTAGCGGCCAGCAAACTCTATCCGCTGCTGGAAGCAAACACCCAGCAGATTATGGACTACTACGATTCCACGCTTGAGAACGCCATCGATCACGACAACTATCTTGAGTTCCAGCGGGCGCTTTCCGACCTTGGCGAAGCGCTGGAAGAGCGATTCACGCTGGAAGATAAGTTGATCGCCCTCGCTCTGGATAACGGCCTGGATGTCAGCCACGAAGATAACATCGCGCGCCCTGCTTGAGTTATTAATCGTTAACGAGTAATTTACAACCATTCGCCCCTCTCACGAGGGGGATTTTTCTTGTCGGAGTGCCCAGTGTGAAAGCACGGGCTGAGACCGTTAATTCGGGATCCGCGGAACCTGATCAGGCTAATACCTGCGAAGGGAACAAGAGTCACACTGCTGTTGTATCGCCCCCGGGCGATCCTCTCTTGCTTCATCCGTCGTCTGACAAGCCATGTCCTTCACTTTTGGAATGAGCTATGTCTACTGCAAAACTGACCCGCCGCGAACAGCGCGCACAGGCCCAACGCTTCATTGATACCCTGGAAGGCACCGCTTTCCCGAGCTCTAAACGCATCTACATTTCCGGCTCGCAGGCCGATATCCGCGTCCCGATGCGTGAAATCCAGCTTAGCCCGACGCTTATCGGCGGCAGCAAAGATAACCCGCAGTTTGAAGACAACGAAGCCGTACCGGTGTATGACACCTCCGGCCCGTACGGCGATCCCTCTGTGACTATCAACGTTCAGCAGGGTCTGGCGAAGCTGCGCCAGCCGTGGATTGACGCGCGTAACGACTGTGAAGAACTGAGCGTACGTAGCTCTGCGTATACCAAAGAACGCCTGGCCGACGATGGTCTGGACGAGCTGCGCTTCGCCGGGCTGCTGACGCCGAAACGCGCCAGAGCGGGCAAACGCGTGACCCAACTGCACTATGCGCGTCAGGGGATCGTCACGCCGGAGATGGAGTTCATCGCCATCCGTGAAAACATGGGCCGTGAGCGCATCCGCAGTGAAATACTGCGCCACCAGCATCCGGGCGAGGGCTTTGGCGCTCGCCTGCCGGAGAACATCACGCCGGAGTTTGTGCGTGATGAAGTGGCCGCCGGCCGCGCGATTATCCCCGCCAACATCAACCACCCGGAATCCGAGCCGATGATTATCGGCCGCAACTTCCTGGTGAAGGTCAACGCTAACATCGGCAACTCGGCCGTTACCTCCTCCATCGAAGAAGAGGTGGAAAAGCTGGTCTGGTCAACGCGCTGGGGCGCGGACACGGTGATGGACCTCTCCACTGGCCGCTATATTCACGAAACCCGCGAGTGGATCCTGCGTAACAGCCCGGTACCGATTGGCACCGTCCCGATTTATCAGGCGCTGGAAAAGGTCAACGGTATTGCCGAAGACCTCACCTGGGAAGCCTTCCGCGACACGCTGCTGGAGCAGGCTGAACAGGGCGTAGACTACTTCACCATTCACGCGGGCGTGCTGCTGCGCTACGTGCCGATGACGGCGAAGCGTCTGACCGGTATTGTCTCGCGCGGCGGCTCCATCATGGCGAAGTGGTGCCTCTCCCATCACCAGGAAAACTTCCTCTACGAACACTTCCGCGAGATTTGCGAAATCTGTGCCGCGTACGATGTCTCTCTGTCGCTGGGCGATGGTCTGCGTCCGGGCTCCATTCGCGATGCCAACGATGAGGCGCAGTTTGCCGAGCTGCACACGCTGGGTGAGCTGACCAAAATCGCCTGGGAGTATGACGTGCAGGTGATGATTGAAGGCCCGGGACACGTGCCGATGCAGATGATCCGCCGCAACATGACGGAAGAGCTGGAGCACTGCCACGAAGCGCCGTTCTATACCCTGGGGCCGCTGACCACCGATATTGCGCCAGGCTATGACCACTTCACGTCCGGGATTGGTGCGGCGATGATCGGCTGGTTCGGCTGTGCCATGCTCTGCTACGTGACGCCGAAAGAGCACCTCGGCCTGCCAAACAAAGAGGATGTAAAGCAGGGGCTGATTACCTACAAAATTGCCGCCCATGCCGCCGATCTGGCGAAAGGCCATCCGGGCGCGCAAATCCGCGATAACGCCATGTCGAAGGCGCGTTTTGAATTCCGCTGGGAAGACCAGTTCAACCTGGCGCTGGACCCGTTCACCGCCCGCGCCTATCACGATGAGACCCTGCCGCAGGAATCGGGCAAAGTCGCACACTTCTGCTCCATGTGCGGGCCAAAATTCTGCTCGATGAAAATCAGCCAGGAGGTGCGCGACTACGCCGCCGCGCAAACCATTGAAGTGGGGATGGCGGACATGTCTGAAACCTTCCGCGCCAAAGGCGGCGAAATCTACCTCAAAAAAGAGGAGGCGTAATGTACCAGCCCGATTTCCCGCCCGTTCCCTACCGTTTAGGACTCTATCCGGTAGTGGACAGCGTAGCGTGGATCGAACGCCTGCTGGAGGCTGGCGTTCGCACGATCCAGCTGCGCATCAAGGATAAACGCGACGACGAGGTGGAAACTGATGTCGTCGCCGCCATTGCGCTGGGGCGTCGGTATAACGCCCGTCTGTTTATCAACGACTACTGGCGACTGGCCGTTAAGCACCGGGCCTACGGCGTGCATTTGGGCCAGGAGGACCTGGAAACAACCGATCTGAATGCCATCCGCGCCGCCGGCCTGCGCCTGGGCGTGTCCACGCACGACGACATGGAGATCGACGTGGCGCTGGCAGCCCATCCCTCTTACATCGCGCTGGGCCACGTTTTCCCGACGCAGACCAAGCAGATGCCCTCCGCACCGCAGGGACTGACGCAGCTGGCGAGTCACGTCAAACGCCTTGCCGATTACCCCACCGTCGCCATCGGTGGCATCAGCCTGGAACGGGCTCCGGCCGTGCTGGAGACGGGCGTCGGCAGCATCGCCGTCGTCAGCGCCATCACCCAGGCCGCAGACTGGCAGTCTGCCACCCAACAGCTGTTACAGCTGGCAGGAGCTGGCGATGAACGATCGTGATTTCATGCGCTACAGCCGCCAGATCCTGCTGGAGGATATCGCCATCGACGGGCAGCAAAAACTGCTCGCCAGCCGGGTGCTGATTGTCGGTCTGGGCGGATTAGGCGCACCTGCGGCGCTGTATCTGGCAGGTGCAGGTATCGGCACGCTGGTGCTGGCCGATGATGACGACGTTCATCTCAGCAACCTGCAGCGACAAATCCTCTTTACCACCGGCGATATCAACCAGCCTAAAGCGCACATCACCCGGCAGCGGCTACACCAGCTTAATCCGGACATCGAGCTGATTGCGCGACAGGAACGTCTTTGCGGCGAGAGCCTGCACCGTGAAGTCACGCTTGCCGACGTGGTGCTGGACTGCACCGACAACATGGCGACGCGCCAGGCGATTAACGCCGCCTGCGTGGCAACTAATACCCCGCTGATTACCGCCAGCGCGGTGGGGTTCGGCGGGCAGATGATGGTCCTGACGCCACCATGGGCGCAGGGCTGCTATCGCTGCCTGTGGCCGGATGATGCCGAGCCGACGCGCAACTGCCGCACGGCGGGCATTCTTGGTCCGGTGGTCGGCGTGATGGGCACGATGCAGGCGCTGGAGGCCATCAAGCTGCTCAGCGGCATGGAGACGGAACGCAATACGCTGCGGCTGTTTGATGCTCGCTCCAGCGGCTGGCGCCATCTGGCGTTACGCCGCGCCAGCCGTTGTCCGGTATGTGGAGGCTGCGATGCGCATTCTATTTAACGACGAGCCGATGAGATGCGACGACGGGCTCACCGTTGCCGTACTGCTCGACAAGCTGCGCCAGCTCAAGCCGGGAACGGCACTGGCGCTCAATCAACAGATCCTGCCGCGCGAGCAGTGGGAACATCAGCAGGTCAACGAAGGCGACCAGATCCTGCTGTTTCAGGTTATCGCAGGGGGCTGAGATGTTACGTATTGCCGATAAAGTTTTTGACTCGCACTTGTTTACCGGAACCGGAAAATTCGCCTCGCCGCAGCTGATGGTGGATGCCATTCGTGAAAGCGGCAGCCAGCTGGTGACGCTGGCGCTCAAGCGCGTGGATCTGCGCCACCACAGCGACGCTATTCTGGCTCCCTTACTGGAAGCGGGCGTCACGCTACTGCCCAACACCTCCGGCGCGAAAACGGCCGAAGAGGCGATTTTCGCCGCGCAGCTGGCCCGGGAGGCGCTCGGCACGCGCTGGCTGAAGCTGGAAATACATCCGGATGCCCGCTGGCTGCTGCCTGACCCCATCGAAACGCTGAAGGCCGCTGAAAAGCTGGTGCAGCAAGGGTTTACCGTCCTGCCTTACTGCGGCGCCGACCCGGTCCTGTGTAAACGGCTGGAAGAGGTCGGCTGCGCCGCCGTCATGCCGCTGGGGGCCCCCATCGGCTCCAACCAGGGGCTGGAGACCAGGGCGATGCTGGAAATCATCATCGAACAGGCCAACGTACCGGTGGTGGTGGATGCGGGCATTGGCGTGCCAAGCCATGCCGCGCAGGCGCTGGAGATGGGTGCCGACGCGGTGCTGGTGAACACGGCTATCGCGGTTGCCGACGATCCGGTCATGATGGCGCGTGCGTTCCGCATGGGCGTTGAGGCCGGCTTGCTGGCAAGGGTTTCCGGCCCCGGCTCGCGCAGTTTTCAGGCGCAGGCCACCAGCCCGTTGACCGGTTTCCTGGAGGCAATCTCATGAGGACATTTACCGAGCGCTGGCGGGAGCTAAACTGGGACGACATTGCCCTGCGCATCAACAGCAAAACGGCTGCCGACGTGGAGCGCGCGCTGCATGCCCGTCATCTGACCCGCGAGGATCTGATGGCCCTGCTCTCCCCGGCGGCCAGCGCGTACCTCGAACCGATGGCCCAGAGGGCCCAGAGGCTTACCCGTCGGCGCTTTGGCAACACGGTGAGCTTCTACGTCCCGCTCTATCTCTCAAATCTTTGCGCCAATGACTGCACCTACTGCGGTTTCTCCATGAGCAACCGCATCAAGAGAAAAACGCTCGATGAGGCTGAGATTGCCCACGAGTGTGCGGCCATACGCGAGATGGGCTTTGAGCATCTTCTGCTGGTTACGGGCGAACATCAGGGAAAGGTGGGAATGGACTATTTCCGTCAGCATCTTCCCGCCATTCGCCGTCAGTTTGCGTCTTTGCAGATGGAAGTGCAGCCCCTGTCGCAGGACGAATACGCGGAGCTAAAAACCCTCGGGCTGGACGGGGTCATGGTCTATCAGGAAACCTATCACGAGGCGACGTACGCCCGACACCACCTGAAGGGCAAGAAACAAGACTTCTTTTTCCGGCTGGAAACGCCGGACAGGCTGGGTCGCGCGGGCATCGACAAAATCGGTCTGGGTGCGCTGATCGGGCTCTCCGACAGCTGGCGGGTGGATTGTTACATGGTGGCGGAACATTTGCTGTGGCTCCAGCAGCACTACTGGCAGAGCCGTTATTCCATCTCTTTCCCCCGCCTGCGGCCTTGCGCGGGAGGCATTGAACCAGCCTCGCTGATGGACGAACGCCAGCTGGTGCAGACCATCTGCGCATTTCGCCTGCTTGCCCCGGAGGTTGAATTATCCCTCTCAACGCGTGAGTCCCCGGCGTTTCGCGATCGCGTGATCCCGCTTGCGATTAACAACGTCAGCGCGTTTTCCAAAACGCAGCCTGGCGGCTACGCCGACGATCGTCCGGAGCTGGAGCAGTTTGTCCCGCATGATGGACGGCGTCCGGAAGCGGTCGCCGCAGCCCTGACGGCACAGGGCCTTCAGCCTGTATGGAAAGACTGGGACAGCTGGCTGGGAAGAGCCTCGCAATAACGCTGAAACGCACTGCAACCCGGTAAAAAAATGTCGAGGGGCTACGTAGAGTCACAACCGGATGATTGCCAGCCCTCATCCGGTTTTTTATTGTCACCGCGTTAGCAAAGGATGCTGACCAGGGCGAAAAGCTTCTTCCTCGTTTCGCCCTGCCTCTGAAAGCGACCGCTCATTTAATAAGTATTTTCTTAGCGATCCTTAAGATAAATCATCCCATCAGACATCGTGTTCCGTATAATTCACCGCTAACCGCAGGACAGCGACTATGCTGAGAGGATATCGGCAGACGAAAAGCATTCACCATCAGGAACGATGTACAGCTCATGGCACTTCACAGCAAAAAGCTCTCTTTTACCCGGCCAATCATGCTCAGCTTCGCGGGGATCCTCTGCAGTTTTGCGGTGATCGCTATCGCCGTGACGCTTTCACAGAGAAAGGATTTTCTTGAGGATTATCATAAAATTAATAGTAACTTCACGCACAACCTGGCGGTAAACTACACCGAGTCTATCCTGCGTGAAAACGACTATATCCTTGGCCGCTCTGCCATGTATTTTGCGCGCAACGACAGGCTTAACGAGACGCTCAACGTCAACCCGACGCAGGGGCTGCAGATGATCATGCATCTGCAGAACCTGATGCCGACCGTATCCTCCATCTCGCTGGCCGACACGCAGGGGCATTATCTCCGCGCACCGGAAGTGCTCCCGACTGAGAAAAGTAAAACCTTCGATCCCCGAACGCGGCCGTGGTTTGTCGCCCAGGCGGAAGCCAGCATCTTCAGCCACTATACCCGTCCCTACATGGACTACTTCACCGGTCATCCGACGGTCACGCTTTATAAGCCTTTGATTTCTCCTGAAGGCAGACTGAAGGGAACGATCGCGTTTCATCTCGATTTGACCTCAATGGGCTACACCCTGCGTCAGATGGTGGCGCCCGTTCAGGGGGAATTCTTTGTCGTCGAACGCGACGGTGCCGTCGTGCTGCACCCTGATACAGGCGCGCTCTTCAAACAGTTCGTGAGCGAAGCGCTGATGGACAAAATGACCAGCGGCGAAGGTCATCTCTACGACAAGAAAAACAACGCCTGGTATTACTATTACTCGTTTACCAACCCAGACTGGTTTGTCATATACCGGGTATCCGGCACGACGCTCACCGACATTACCCGCCACGAAACGACGATCGTTGGCTGGGGGTTCGCGCTGGCGGCCATCATCATCATTCTCTTCGGCTTATACCTCCGCCACGCCTCGCGTAGCGTGTTGATGCACATTATCAATGCCATCAAAACCGGTGATGTCAGCGAGGCTCCACGTCTTGAAGCGATGCTGAGCCACACCATTCAGTCCAATAAAGAGCGCGAAATGGCGTATGTGCGCCAGGCAACTCACGATGCGCTGACGGGCTGTAAAAATCGTCGCGCGTTCGATAGCGACGTCGCTGAGCTGCTGAATGCCCAACAGCCTTTTGCGATGGCGCTGGTGGATATTGATAACTTTAAATCAATTAACGACACGCTGGGCCACCTGACAGGTGATATCGTCCTGCGCAACGTGGCCCGCGAAGGGATCCAGATAATGCAGCCACATCACGTCTCGGTTTACCGTTACGGCGGAGAAGAGTTCGCGGTGGTCTTCCTGGCTGAGCAGATTCCTTCCGCGCTCTCATTGCTGGAAGCGTGGCGTAACGCCGTTGAAAAACGCGTCTGGCGTGAAGAGAACCTGCGGGTGACGTTCAGCGGCGGTCTTGGTGAGTGGCATTTCGAACCGCTGGAGCAATTTGTGGGAAGCGTTGATAACGCCCTCTACAGCGCGAAGCAGCAGGGAAAAAACCGCATTATACGCACGTCCATCAGCTAACCCGCCCTCTTGCACCCTGCCCGTTTCGACGAGACGGGCACGCGCTAATACAAAATTGTAACCGGTTTCAGAAAATCATCGGTTTCTTTGTGATGCCTGACACACAATCGCGGTAAAGCGGTTGTTGAAGCGTTCTGCACGGGATAATTATCAGTAAACACATGTAGATCGAGGCTGATTATGAAGAACATCGTTTTATGCTGTGCCGCGGGAATGTCAACCAGCATGCTGGTTCAACGTATGAAAGACGCCGCACAGAAAAAAGGAGTTGAAGTCACCATTAAAGCCGTTCCGGTTGCGGAGTTTAAAGACAACATCGCGACGGCCGACATCGTATTGCTGGGGCCACAGGTTAAATACGAGCAGGCGAAACTGCAGGCACAGGCCGACCCGCTGGGTAAAAAGGTCGCGGTGATCGACATGATGGATTACGGCATGATGAAAGGCGATGCCGTACTGGAAAAAGCGCTTAAACTTCTGGAGTGACCCGTGGAAGATTTAGAAACAACGATCATGGAACTGCTGGTCAACGCGGGGGCGGCGCGCAGTGCTGCCCTCACCGCGTTGCAGATGGCGCGTAAAGGTGACTTTACCGAAGCCGAAAAGGCGATGGAAGAGTCGCGCGAATACGTGAAGCATGCCCACACCATACAGACGCAACTCATTGGGATTGATGAAGGCACCGGGAAACTTCCGGTTAACCTGATCACCGTTCACTCTCAGGATCACCTGATGAACGCAATGGTCATTCAGGATCTGGCGGGCGATATGATTGAACTTTATCGACGGATCCCGTTGGTAAACTAATAACATACAGATGTAAAAAAACCCGCCGAGGCGGGTTTTTTATTGTCGGGTGGCGCTACGCTTACCCGACCTACGAGACATATGCCCGGTAATGTTTATTACCGGGCATCAACGATTACTCGTTGTCGGAACCACCCAGACCTGCGTTCAGCAGTTCTGCCAGGCTCGCGGATGCATCTTCAGCAGTAACCTGCGGTGCAGCTGGCAGTTCGCCTGCAGCACGACGACGCATACGATCCTGGTGGTACGCATAACCGGTACCCGCCGGGATCAGACGACCCACGATGACGTTCTCTTTCAGACCGCGCAGTTCATCACGTTTACCTGCAACAGCGGCTTCGGTCAGGACACGCGTGGTTTCCTGGAACGATGCTGCAGAGATGAAGGACTCGGTTGCCAGAGACGCTTTGGTGATACCCAGCAGATCGCGCGAGAAGGTCGCACCGATTTTGCCGTTCGCTTCCAGTTCGCGGTTAGCGATCTTGACGCGAGAGTATTCAACCTGTTCGCCTTCCAGGAACTCGGAGCTGCCTGCGTTTTCGATGGTTGCTTTACGCAGCATCTGACGAACGATAACTTCGATGTGCTTATCGTTAATCTTAACGCCCTGCAGACGGTAAACGTCCTGTACTTCGTTGGTGATGTAACGCGTTACCGCGTGTACGCCACGAAGACGCAGAATGTCGTGCGGTGCTTCTGGACCATCGGAAACCACGTCACCACGTTCTACACGTTCACCTTCGAACACGTTGAGCTGACGCCACTTAGGAATCATCTCTTCGTACGGCTCGCTGCCATCTACTGGAGTGATAACCAGACGGCGTTTACCTTTGGTCTCTTTACCGAAGGAGATGATACCGCTGATTTCAGCCAGGATTGCAGGCTCTTTCGGACGACGTGCTTCGAACAGGTCAGCAACGCGTGGCAGACCACCGGTGATGTCCTTGGTACCGCTGGATTCCTGAGGAATACGCGCCAGTGCATCACCCGCACCGATCTGAATACCATCTTCCAGCTGAACGATCGCTTTACCCGGCAGGAAGTACTGCGCAGGCATGTCGGTACCCGGGATCAGAACGTCGTTACCCTGAGCATCAACGATTTTCAGTGCAGGACGCAGATCTTTACCACCCGCAGTACGCTCTGCAGAATCCAGAACCACCAGAGAAGACAGACCGGTCAGCTCGTCGGTCTGACGAGTAATGGTCTGGCCGTCGATCATGTCAGTGAAGCGGATGAAACCACTCACTTCGGTGATAACCGGCATGGTGTGTGGATCCCAGTTTGCTACGGTTTCACCGCCGGCAACCTGCTCGCCATCACCTTTCGCCATAACAGCACCGTAAGGCACTTTATAGCTCTCTTTGGTACGACCGAATTCGTCGATCAGCTTCAGCTCGGTGTTACGAGAGGTCACAACCAGCTTGCCAGCGGAGTTAACAACAGACTTCGCGTTGCTGAGCTTGATGCTACCTTTGTTTTTCACCTGGATGCTGGATTCAGCAGCCGCACGAGATGCCGCACCACCGATGTGGAACGTACGCATCGTCAGCTGTGTACCCGGCTCACCGATGGACTGTGCCGCGATAACGCCGATAGCTTCACCTTTGTTGATGATGTGGCCACGCGCCAGGTCACGACCATAGCAGTGCGCACATACACCAAAGTCGGTGTCACAAGATACAACGGAACGTACTTTCACGGAGTCAACAGAGTTCGCTTCCAGCAGGTCACACCAGTGTTCGTGCAGCAGCGTGTTGCGTGGAACCAGAATGTCTGCAGTACCCGGCTTCAGAATGTCTTCCGCGGTAACACGACCCAGTACGCGATCGCGCAGTGGCTCTTTAACATCACCACCCTCGATAACCGGGGTCATGGTGATACCTTCGAGGGTGCCACAATCGTCTTCGGTCACAACCAGATCCTGCGCAACGTCAACCAGACGACGCGTCAGATAACCGGAGTTCGCTGTCTTCAGTGCGGTATCCGCCAGACCTTTACGCGCACCGTGCGTGGAGATGAAGTACTGGAGTACGTTCAGACCTTCACGGAAGTTCGCGGTGATTGGCGTTTCGATGATGGAGCCATCTGGCTTCGCCATCAGACCACGCATACCTGCCAGCTGACGAATCTGTGCTGCGGAACCACGCGCACCGGAGTCGGCCATCATGTAGATGCTGTTGAAGGAAACCTGCTGCTCTTCTACGCCGTCACGGTTAATCACGGTTTCGGTCTGCAGGTTATCCATCATCGCTTTGGATACACGATCGTTCGCCGCTGCCCAGATATCGATAACTTTGTTATAGCGTTCGCCCGCGGTAACCAGACCAGACTGGAACTGCTCCTGGATCTCAGCAACTTCGGCTTCCGCTTCAGAGATGATCTCGTGTTTCTTCTCTGGGATGACCATGTCATCGATACCAACAGATGCACCTGAACGCGCTGCATAAGCAAAGCCGGTGTACATTGTCTGGTCAGCGAAGATAACGGTCGGCTTCAGGCCCAGAATGCGGTAACAGGTGTTCAGCATTTTGGAGATAGCCTTCTTGCCCAGCGCCTGGTTGACGATGGAGAAAGGCAGACCTTTCGGTACGATCATCCACAGAATGGCGCGGCCAACGGTCGTGTCTTTCAGGCTGGTTTTCGCAACGAATTCGCCGTTTGCATCTTTTTCGTATTCGGTGATACGCACTTTAACGCGCGCATGCAGAGAGGCCAGGCCAGCGCGATAAATACGCTCAGCTTCTTTCGGGCCAGTCAGCACCATGCCTTCGCCTTTGGCGTTAACACAGTCACGGGTCATGTAGTACAGACCCAATACAACGTCCTGAGAAGGAACGATAATTGGTTCACCGTTCGCTGGAGACAGGATGTTGTTGGTAGACATCATCAGCGCACGCGCTTCGAGCTGGGCTTCCAGCGTCAGCGGTACGTGAACAGCCATCTGGTCACCATCGAAGTCGGCGTTATATGCCGCACAAACCAGCGGGTGCAGCTGGATAGCTTTACCTTCAATCAGGACTGGCTCAAATGCCTGGATACCCAGACGGTGCAGGGTTGGTGCACGGTTCAGCAGTACCGGGTGTTCGCGGATAACTTCGTCCAGGATATCCCAAACGACAGCTTCTTCACGCTCAACCATTTTCTTAGCGGCTTTGATGGTGGTGGCCAGGCCACGCAGTTCCAGCTTGCCGTAGATGAACGGTTTGAACAGCTCCAGTGCCATTTTCTTCGGCAGACCGCACTGATGCAGACGCAGGTATGGACCTACGGTGATTACAGAACGACCGGAGTAGTCAACACGCTTACCGAGCAGGTTCTGACGGAAACGACCCTGCTTACCTTTGATCATGTCGGCCAAAGATTTCAGAGGACGTTTGTTAGAACCGGTGATCGCACGACCGCGACGACCGTTATCCAGCAGGGCATCTACCGCTTCCTGCAGCATACGTTTTTCGTTGCGTACGATGATGTCCGGCGCAGCCAGATCCAGCAGACGTTTCAAACGGTTGTTACGGTTGATAACGCGACGATACAGATCGTTCAGATCGGACGTTGCGAAACGACCACCATCCAGCGGAACCAGCGGACGCAGATCTGGCGGCAGAACCGGCAGAACGGTCAGGATCATCCACTCTGGTTTGTTACCAGACTGAACGAACGCTTCCAGCAGTTTGATACGCTTGGTCAGCTTTTTACGCTTGGTTTCGGAGTTAGTTTCGTTCAGCTCTTCACGCAGCTGCTCGCACTCTTGCTCCAGGTCCATGCTCTTCAGCAGGGCCTGAATAGCTTCCGCACCCATCTTCGCGTCGAATTCGTCACCGAACTCTTCCAGCGCGTCCAGATACTGCTCTTCAGTCAGGATCTGGTGACGTTCCAGGTTCGTCATCCCGCCTTCGATAACCACATAAGATTCGAAGTACAGAACACGTTCGATATCGCGCAGCGGCATATCCAGCAGCAGACCGATACGGGACGGCAGAGATTTCAGGAACCAGATGTGCGCGGTAGGAGACGCCAGCTCGATGTGGCCCATGCGTTCACGACGCACTTTGGTCTGGGTCACTTCAACGCCGCACTTCTCACAGATCACACCACGGTGTTTCAGGCGCTTGTACTTACCGCACAGGCACTCGTAATCTTTTACTGGCCCGAAAATACGCGCACAGAAAAGGCCGTCACGCTCAGGTTTGAACGTACGGTAGTTGATGGTTTCCGGCTTTTTAACTTCACCGAAAGACCATGAACGGATCATGTCTGGCGAAGCCAGAGCAATTTTGATCGCATCAAACTCTTCGGTTTTAGTCTGCGCTTTCAGAAACTTTAATAAATCTTTCACGGATTTGCTCCCGTCGGAGTTAGCACAATCTGGTGCCGGGGGTTAACCCGGCACCAGTGACCTGTTTGAGCGAGAATTACTCGTCTTCCAGTTCGATGTTGATACCCAGCGAACGAATCTCTTTCAACAGTACGTTGAAGGATTCAGGCATGCCCGGTTCCATCTGATGGTTGCCGTCCACGATGTTCTTATACATCTTGGTACGACCGTTCACGTCATCAGACTTAACGGTGAGCATTTCCTGCAGGGTGTATGCCGCGCCGTATGCTTCCAGCGCCCACACTTCCATCTCCCCGAAGCGCTGACCACCGAACTGTGCCTTACCACCCAGCGGCTGCTGAGTAACCAGGCTGTAAGAACCGGTAGAACGAGCGTGCATCTTGTCGTCGACCAGGTGGTTCAGTTTCAGCATGTACATGTAACCTACGGTTACCGGACGCTCGAACTGTTCACCGGTACGGCCGTCAAACAGCGTAATCTGACCAGACGTTGGCAGACCACCCAGTTGCAGCAGCTCTTTAATTTCAGCTTCTTTCGCACCATCGAATACTGGCGTTGCGATTGGCATACCTTTTTTCAGGTTCTCAGCCAGACGCAGCACTTCTTCATCGCTGAAGGTGTTCAGGTCGACTTTCTGACGCACATCGGTACCCAGATCGTAGGCACGCTGGATGAATTCGCGCAGTTTCGCGACTTCTTCCTGCTGCTTCAGCATGGCGTTAATCTTGTCGCCGATACCTTTCGCAGCCATACCCAGGTGGGTTTCCAGAATCTGACCGATGTTCATACGAGACGGTACGCCCAGTGGGTTCAGTACGATATCTACCGGCGTACCGTTAGCATCGTGCGGCATATCTTCGATCGGGTTGATCTTAGAGATAACACCCTTGTTACCGTGACGACCTGCCATCTTATCACCAGGCTGGATCTGACGTTTAACAGCCAGATACACCTTAACAATCTTCAGCACACCTGGTGCCAGATCGTCGCCCTGAGTGATTTTACGGCGTTTCGCTTCGAGTTTTTTCTCGAACTCGTGTTTCAGTTCGTCATACTGCTCAGCCAGTTGTTCCAGCTGATTCTGTTTCTCTTCGTCAGTCAGGCCCAGTTCCAGCCAGCGATCGCGTGGCAGTTTGTCGAGCTTCTCAGCTTCAACGCCACCGGCAACCAGCACCGCATAAATACGGCTGAACAGACCCGCTTCGAGGATCTGCAGTTCTTCAGACAGGTCTTTCTTAGCCTGTTTGAGCTGCATCTCTTCGATTTCCAGCGCACGTTTATCTTTTTCAACGCCGTCACGGGTAAAGACCTGAACGTCGATAACCGTACCGGAAACACCGTTAGGTACGCGCAGAGAAGAGTCCTTAACGTCAGACGCTTTCTCACCGAAGATGGCACGCAGCAGTTTTTCTTCTGGCGTCAGCTGGGTTTCACCTTTCGGCGTTACCTTACCAACCAGAATGTCGCCGCCGGTCACTTCCGCACCGATGTAAACGATACCGGATTCATCCAGCTTGGAGAGCGCAGCTTCACCCACGTTAGGGATGTCAGCGGTGATCTCTTCTGGCCCCAGCTTGGTGTCACGGGACACACATGCCAGTTCCTGAATGTGGATGGTGGTGAAACGATCTTCCTGAACAACACGCTCGGAGACGAGGATGGAGTCTTCGAAGTTGTAACCGTTCCACGGCATGAACGCTACGCGCATGTTCTGACCGAGCGCCAGTTCACCGAGGTCGGTAGACGGACCGTCTGCCAGCACGTCGCCGCGCTCAACTGGCTCACCCAGAGACACACATGGCATCTGGTTGATACAGGTGTTCTGGTTAGAACGGGTGTATTTAGTCAGGTTATAAATGTCGATACCTGCTTCGCCCGGGTACATCTCGTCTTCGTTAACTTTGATAACGATACGGGATGCATCCACGTACTGAACAGTACCGCCACGTTTAGCAACCGCAGTAACACCGGAGTCAACGGCAACAGCACGTTCCATACCGGTACCAACCAGCGGCTTATCAGCGCGCAGAGTTGGAACGGCCTGACGTTGCATGTTCGCACCCATCAATGCACGGTTGGCGTCATCGTGTTCTAGGAACGGGATCAGGGACGCACCGACGGATACCACCTGCTGGGTGGAAACGTCCATGTAGTCAACCTGATCGCGGCTGAACAAGCTTGATTCGCCTTTGCTACGGCAGGTAACCAGATCTTCTACAAAGTGGCCTTCGTCATCCAGGTTGGAGTTCGCCTGAGCGATAACGTAGTTGCCTTCTTCGATAGCAGACAGGTAATGAATTTCGTCGGTTACAACACCGTCGGTCACTTTACGATACGGGGTCTCGAGGAAACCGTATTCGTTTGTCTGTGCGTACACGGACAGGGAGTTGATCAGACCGATGTTTGGACCTTCAGGCGTTTCGATTGGACATACGCGACCGTAGTGCGTCGGGTGTACGTCTCGAACTTCGAAGCCTGCACGTTCACGGGTCAGACCGCCTGGGCCGAGTGCAGAGATACGACGTTTGTGCGTAATCTCAGACAGCGGGTTGTTCTGGTCCATGAACTGAGACAGCTGGCTGGAACCGAAGAACTCTTTCACTGCTGCAGAAATCGGCTTGGCGTTGATCATATCCTGAGGCATCAGGGTATCCAGATCGCCCAGAGACAGACGCTCTTTCACCGCACGCTCTACACGTACCAGGCCAACGCGGAACTGGTTTTCCGCCATTTCGCCTACGGAACGGATACGACGGTTGCCGAGGTGGTCGATATCGTCCACTTCGCCTTTACCGTTACGGATATCGATGAGCTTCTTCATCACTTCGATGATGTCGTCTTTGCTCAGGATACCGGAACCTTCGATCTCATCACGCAGCAGAGAACGGTTGAACTTCATACGACCAACCGCAGACAGATCGTAGCGGTCTTCAGAGAAGAACAGGTTTTCGAACAGGCTTTCAGCCGCTTCGCGAGTTGGTGGCTCACCAGGACGCATCATGCGGTAGATTTCAACCAGCGCACTCAGACGATCGGTCGTTGGGTCGACGCGGATAGTCTCAGAGATATAAGGGCCGTGGTCCAGATCGTTGGTGAACAGCGTTTCGATACGTTTGTGGCCAGACTGACTCAGCTTAGCCAGCAGATCCAGGCTCAGCTCCATGTTCGCCGGGCAGATCAGCTCGCCAGTTGATTCATCAACGTAATCTTTCGCGGCTACTTTTCCTGCAATGTATTCAACCGGAACTTCGATGTGTTTGATATCATCTTTTTCCAGCTGACGGATGTGACGCGCAGTGATACGGCGACCTTTTTCCACATACACTTTGCCGTCGGCTTCGATGTCGAACGACGCGGTCTCACCACGCAGACGTTCCGGCACCAGCTCCATCTGCAGCTTGTTGTCGCGGATTTCAAAGATCACTTTCTCAAAGAACAGATCGAGGATCTGCTCAGTGGTATATTGCAGCGCACGCAGAATGATGGTTGCTGGCAGTTTGCGACGACGGTCGATACGGACAAACAGGTTGTCTTTTGGATCGAACTCGAAGTCCAGCCATGAACCACGGTAAGGAATGATGCGCGCGTTATACAGTACTTTACCGGAAGAGTGTGTTTTACCTTTATCGCTGTCGAAGAAGACGCCCGGGCTACGATGCAGCTGGGAAACGATAACACGCTCAGTACCGTTGATAACGAAAGTACCGTTGTCTGTCATGAGTGGAATTTCACCCATGTAGACTTCTTGTTCTTTAATGTCTTTTACGGTGCCTTCTGGCGCTTCGCGCTCGTAGATCACCAGACGCAGTTTTACGCGCAGCGGTGCGGAATAGGTCACGCCACGGATCTGACATTCCTGAACGTCAAACACCGGCTCGCCAAGGCGATAGCTGACGTACTGCAGCTCGGAATTACCGCTGTAGCTCTGAATCGGGAACACGGAACGGAAGGCTGCTTCCAGACCGTACTGCCCTTCAGGATCTTGCTCGATAAACTTCTGGAACGAGTCAAGCTGGATAGAAAGGAGATATGGAATGTCCAGAACTTGTGGACGTTTACCAAAATCCTTACGAATACGTTTTTTCTCGGTATAGGAGTAAACCATAGGGTTCCTCAGCTCGCTGACAAGTCGACCCATCTGTCCGACGAAGGGACAGTTTGTGCAACACCATTTTGTGGACCGGAAAATTGAATACTTTCCGCAATACCTGTTGCTATCACGCTTAAACCATTTCGTCGCGATTTACACAGAGCGAGCACCCTGTCGCAATATATTAAGTCGTCGATAGAAACATGCATTGTCAGGACAATCAGCAGTCAAACAGTGTGAAATGCTACTGATGCCTTACAGCGCAAAAAGGCTGGTGACTAAAAAGTCACCAGCCATCAGCCTAATTACTTAGGCTGCAACCAGAAAAGTTGGCTTATTTAACTTCAACTTCAGCGCCAGCTTCTTCCAGAGATTTTTTCAGTGCTTCTGCGTCGTCTTTGCTCACGCCTTCTTTCAGCGCAGCTGGAGCAGATTCTACCAGGTCTTTAGCTTCTTTCAGACCCAGGCCAGTTGCGCCACGTACTGCTTTGATAACAGCAACTTTGTTAGCGCCAGCAGCTTTCAGAATTACGTCGAATTCAGTTTTTTCTTCAGCAGCTTCAGCCGGGCCAGCAGCTACAGCTACAGCAGCAGCAGCAGAAACACCGAATTTTTCTTCCATTGCAGAAATCAGTTCTACAACGTCCATTACGGACATAGCTGCAACTGCTTCAATGATTTGATCTTTAGTGATAGACATTTAAATTGTTCCTGAAAATCAGAATAAGTTTATACGTAAGCGAATGCTTTATAAAGATAACTGCGATTAAGCAGCTTCTTTCGCATCGCGAACAGCAGCCAGAGTGCGAACCAGTTTGCCAGCCGAAGCTTCTTTCATGGTTGCCATCAGGCGTGCAATTGCTTCTTCGTAGGTCGGCAGGGTTGCCAGGCGATCGATTTGCGATGCCGGGATCAACTCACCTTCAAAGGCTGCAGCTTTGACCTCAAATTTTGCATTCGCTTTCGCGAACTCTTTGAACAGACGAGCAGCAGCGCCCGGGTGTTCCATAGAGTATGCAATCAGGGTCGGACCAACAAACGTGTCTTTCAGGCACTCGAACTGAGTACCTTCAACTACGCGACGCAGCAGGGTGTTACGAACAACACGCATGTATACGCCAGCTTCACGACCTGCTTTACGCAGTTCAGTCATTTTGTCTACAGTAACGCCACGGGAATCCGCAACTACTGCAGACAGCGCGCCTTTGGCTACTTCGCTGACTTCAGCAACAATCGCTTGTTTGTCTTGAAGATTTAAAGCCATTAGCTTTGCTCCTGGATGTTTGCCGGAACTCATGTTCCGGAACTCACTTCACTCAACCCAACGGGAAGAGCGTCTTAATACGGTGAGCAGAAACAAGCCAGAGTATCCAAAAATAATCTTAGCGTTCTGTCACCGTCTACGCAGGGGATTAAGTCTCTTGCGAAACACCTGCGGTCTTCGACGGAGGCCTGGATTAGGCCAGGCTCCAACGAACAAATCTTTTAGCCGCTAACTTTTGTTAGCAAACGTGGGGGTAAGATTGTAGACAAAATCACCGCCCACGTAAAGGCATTAGTTTGCAGCAGCGCTCAGGCCAGCCTGGTCAACTGCAACACCTGCACCCATGGTGGTGGAGATGCTAACTTTCTTGATGTACACGCCTTTCGCCTGAGTTGGTTTTGCTTTTTTCAGCGCAACCAGCAGAGCTTCCAGGTTTTCTTTCAGTTTGTCAGCGTCAAAGTCCACTTTACCGATGGTGGTGTGGATGATGCCGTTTTTGTCGTTACGATAACGAACCTGACCTGCTTTAGCGTTTTTAACCGCTTCAGCAACGTTAGGCGTTACAGTACCAACTTTCGGGTTAGGCATCAGGCCGCGTGGACCCAGAACCTGGCCCAGCTGGCCAACAACGCGCATTGCATCTGGAGAAGCAATAACAACGTCAAAGTTCATTTCGCCTTTCTTGATCTGATCAGCCAGATCTTCCATACCTACCAGTTCAGCGCCGGCAGCTTTAGCAGCTTCAGCGTTTGCACCCTGAGCAAATACAGCTACGCGAACGGAACGGCCAGTACCGTGTGGCAGTACAGTTGCGCCACGAACGTTCTGATCGGATTTACGCGCGTCGATGCCGAGGTTCACGGCAACGTCAACGCTTTCAACGAACTTAGCAGTTGCCAGTTCTTTCAGCAGAGCGATAGCTTCGTTGATGTCGTACTGTTTGGTCGCATCAACTTTGTCACGGATCACGGACATGCGCTTGGTCAGTTTAGCCATTTCTTAGTCCTCCACTACCAGGCCCATGGAACGTGCAGTACCTTCGATTGAGCGAGTCATCGCTTCAATGTCGGCACCAGTCATGTCGGCAGCTTTGGTCTGCGCGATTTCCTGCAGCTGAGCGCGGGAAATTTTACCCACTTTGTCTTTGTTCGGTTTACCGGAACCAGACTTGATACCAGCCGCTTTCTTCAGCAGAACTGCTGCTGGAGGGGTTTTGGTAACGAAAGTGAAAGAACGGTCAGCGTAAACAGTGATTACGACTGGGATTGGCAGACCTTTTTCCAGGGATTCAGTTTTTGCGTTGAACGCTTTACAGAATTCCATGATGTTCACACCCTGCTGACCCAGAGCTGGACCAACTGGTGGACTTGGGTTCGCCATACCAGCTGCAACCTGCAGCTTGACGTAGGCTTGTACTTTCTTAGCCATTCTAAAATCCTCTGATTGGGTAATAACGCCTCAGGAAGGCTCCCCGTGAATAAAATTCGTTTTACGGGCCGGGCCCATAAAAACAAAAGGCGCGAAATTGTATTCCAATCTCGCGCCTTGTGCAACGATTAAATCGTCGCTTTTTTGATCGCTGTTTAGGCTTTTTCTACCTGAGCAAAGTCCAGTTCTACCGGGGTCGCACGACCGAAGATAGAAACAGAAACTTTCAGGCGGGACTTCTCGTAGTCCACTTCTTCAACCACGCCGTTAAAGTCAGCAAACGGACCGTCGCTAACACGAACCATCTCACCCGGTTCAAACAGCGTTTTCGGACGCGGCTTATCACCTACCTGCTGCAGGCGGTTCATAATCGCATCAACTTCTTTATCGCTGATTGGTGCCGGACGGTCAGACGTGCCGCCGATAAAACCCATCACGCGCGGTACGCTGCGCACCAGGTGCCAGCTCGCGTCGTTCATCACCATCTGAACCAGCACGTAACCCGGGAAGAATTTGCGCTCGCTTTTGCGACGCTGGCCGCCACGGATCTCGACCACTTCTTCGGTCGGGACCATAACTTCGCCAAACAACTCTTCCATATTATGTAATTTGATATGCTCACGCAGCGACGTTGCTACGCGGCCTTCAAAACCGGAAAACGCCTGAACGACGTACCAACGCTTTTTAGGGGCTTCAGACATCTTAGAACCTCAGGCCAGTGATAAAGGAAACCAGGCGAACCAGAATACCATCCAGTCCCCACAGGATCAGTGACATTACCGCAGTCACAGCAGCCACAATCAGAGTGGTGTGCAGTGTTTCCTGGCGAGTTGGCCAAATCACCTTGCGGACTTCGGTACGCGCTTCACGTGCAAAAGCAACGGTTGCCTTACCTTTAGTCGTTAACAGCGCGACACCGCCCGCTGCAGCAATCAGAATCACCACTGCCAGCGCGCGGAGCGGCAGCATCATGTCACGATAAAGATAGTTGCCAACGATTGCCACAATCAGCAGCACGGCAACAGCGACCCACTTCATCGCTTCCAGGCCGCGCCCGCTCCCTTGAGCTTCGGTATTCGCACTCATAAACCAACCTGTCAGAAGAATTCTACAAATAATTTCACCCCGCGATTGCGAGGCGAGCCAAATCGATACGCTTAATCCCTTTACGGATTATACGCTCTCTGCAGAGCCTGTCTCAGCAATGATTATGACAAAAATAATCACTGATGAGCCAGGTTCTGATGTGAAAGCGTGCAAAAAGGGCATCAAATGATGCCCTTTTCATGCGCATTGCGTCAAATGTTATCAGCAATTAGCCGAGAACTTTAGCAACCACGCCAGCACCAACGGTACGACCACCTTCACGGATTGCGAAACGCAGACCGTCGTCCATCGCGATTGGGTGGATCAGAGTCACAACCATCTTGATGTTGTCGCCTGGCATTACCATCTCAACGCCTTCTGGCAGTTCGATGGTACCGGTCACGTCAGTTGTACGGAAGTAGAACTGTGGACGGTAGCCTTTGAAGAACGGAGTATGACGGCCGCCTTCGTCTTTGGACAGGATGTACACTTCAGATTCGAACTTGGTGTGTGGCTTGATTGAGCCTGGCTTCGCCAGTACCTGACCACGTTCGATTTCTTCACGTTTGATACCACGCAGCAGAACACCAACGTTCTCACCAGCACGGCCTTCGTCCAGCAGTTTGCGGAACATTTCAACGCCAGTACAGGTAGACTTCGCAGTCTCTTTGATACCAACGATTTCAACTTCTTCGCCAACTTTGATGATACCGCGCTCTACACGACCGGTAACGACGGTACCACGACCGGAGATGGAGAATACGTCTTCGATTGGCAGCAGGAATGGCTTGTCAATCGCACGCTCTGGTTCTGGGATGTAAGAATCCAGGAAGCCAGCCAGTTCGATGATTTTCGCTTCCCACTCTGCGTCGCCTTCCAGCGCTTTCAGAGCAGAACCACGAACGATTGGGGTATCGTCGCCTGGGAAATCGTACTGAGACAGCAGTTCACGAACTTCCATCTCTACCAGTTCCAGCAGCTCTTCGTCATCAACCATGTCGCATTTGTTCAGGAACACGATGATGAAAGGAACGCCTACCTGACGACCCAGCAGGATGTGCTCACGAGTCTGAGGCATAGGGCCGTCAGTCGCAGCAACAACCAGGATCGCGCCGTCCATCTGCGCAGCACCGGTGATCATGTTTTTAACATAGTCGGCGTGGCCTGGGCAGTCTACGTGTGCGTAGTGGCGAGTCGGGGTGTCGTATTCAACGTGGGAAGTGTTGATGGTGATACCACGAGCTTTTTCTTCTGGTGCGTTATCGATCTGGTCGAATGCACGAGCAGAACCACCGTAGGTTTTTGCCAGAACGGTAGTGATTGCAGCGGTCAGCGTTGTTTTACCATGGTCAACGTGGCCGATAGTACCGACGTTAACGTGCGGTTTTGTACGTTCAAACTTTTCTTTAGACATCGATTGTCCCTCTAAGACACGGATAAATCGGTGATATCACCACATCAACCAGGCGAAATGCCTGAATTGTTGAATACAGTAAAATTGAAACAGAGAGAAACGGGAAGGAGAAGTGAAGTGGTGCTGATACCCAGAGTCGAACTGGGGACCTCACCCTTACCAAGGGTGCGCTCTACCAACTGAGCCATATCAGCACGTATTGGAGCGGGCAGCGGGAATCGAACCCGCATCATCAGCTTGGAAGGCTGAGGTAATAGCCATTATACGATGCCCGCATCCTGAAACTCGGCTACCCAGTTCTTTCTGTAACAAAAAAAGAGATTTCTCTCTTTTTCAGTTTGAGCTGGCTAATTTTTCCAACCAGCTCCGGCGGCATTTACGCTGCCAGAAAGTGGTGGTGGGGGAAGGATTCGAACCTTCGAAGTCTGTGACGGCAGATTTACAGTCTGCTCCCTTTGGCCGCTCGGGAACCCCACCGGACTTGATGGTGCCGACTACCGGAATCGAACTGGTGACCTACTGATTACAAGTCAGTTGCTCTACCTACTGAGCTAAGTCGGCATCAAGTAGCGCGCATTCTATGGATACCTGCGCGGTCATGCAACTAAAAAATTGCATAAAACGTTCTTTCGCTCACATTTTATGCGAACAACGTGCCGAACGCTGTAAAAGTAGTCATTCACGGTCAAATATTCAACATATTAGCGTGATTTGCACCGTATACACCGTAGCGTGACGGCTTCCGCGTAACGCAGCGCTATCCATCTTTTTTCTTATTATTCCTGTCATCTGGTGTTAACCTCCTGCCCATTGTCCAAAATTAACTGTGTGATGAGCCATGATCCGGCAGTGTGATGCTGGCTCACTGAAGCATGCTTATGAGCAAAAAAGAGCAAACGTTAATGACGCCTTATCTTCACTTTAACCGCAGCCAGTGGGCTGCCCTGCGTGATTCCGTCCCTATGACGCTGACGGAAGGTGAAATCGCACGGTTAAAAGGGATAAACGAAGATCTGTCCCTGGAAGAGGTGGCAGAGATTTATCTTCCCCTCTCTCGCTTGCTTAACTTCTATATCAGCTCCAACCTGCGCCGCCAGGCTGTGCTGGAGCAGTTCCTCGGGACGAACGGTCAACGCATTCCTTATATCATTAGTATTGCCGGCAGCGTGGCCGTGGGTAAAAGCACCACCGCGCGTGTCCTGCAGGCGCTGTTGAGCCGCTGGCCGGAACATCGCAGCGTGGAACTGATTACGACTGACGGCTTCCTGCACCCGAACGAGGTGTTAAAAGAACGCGGGCTGATGAAGAAGAAGGGCTTCCCGCTTTCTTATGATATGCACCGTCTGGTGAAATTTGTCTCCGACCTGAAATCTGGCGTGCCTCACGTGACTGCGCCGGTCTATTCGCACCTGATCTACGATCGCATCCCGGACGGGGATAAAACGGTAGTCCAGCCGGATATCCTGATTCTGGAAGGCCTGAACGTCCTGCAAAGCGGGATGGACTATCCTCACGACCCGCATCACGTATTTGTCTCGGATTTCGTCGATTTCTCTATTTATGTCGATGCGCCGGAAGACCTGCTGCAGAACTGGTACATCAACCGCTTCCTGAAGTTCCGCGAAGGGGCGTTCACTGACCCGGATTCCTATTTCCATCACTATGCTCAGCTTTCTGAAGAAGAGGCGATTAACGTGGCGACGGGACTCTGGAATGAGATCAACTACGTGAACCTCAAAGAGAACATCCTGCCGACGCGCGAGCGCGCGAGCCTGATCCTCACCAAGAGCGAGAAGCACGCCGTGGACCAGATTCGCTTGCGGAAATAACAACGCAGACATAAAAAAACCGGCTTAGCGCCGGTTTTTTACTTTATGCCTGTGGCTTCTCGCCATTTTCATCCTGATCGACCGCGAAGCAGGCGACCAGTTGACCACCATAATCCTTCAACTGAGGCTGTAGCTGGGTGCAAGGACCAAAGCGGCGACTGCAGCGGGCGTTGAATGCACACCCCGGAGGTGGATTCAGCGGGCTTGGCAGCTCACCCGTCAGCTTAATGCGCTCACGACGATCGTCAGGGTTCAGTCGCGGCGTCGCAGACAGCAGCGCCTGGGTATACGGGTGACGAGGATTATTAAAGATCTGATCTTTGCTCCCCTTCTCCACGCAGCGCCCCAGATACATCACCATCACCTCATCGGCAATATGCTCCACCACCGACAGGTCGTGGGAAATGAACACATAAGACAGCCCCAGCTCCTGCTGCAGATCCATCATCAGGTTCAGCACCTGCGCACGGACGGAAACGTCGAGCGCCGAAACCGGCTCATCGGCAATCACCACGTCCGGATCGAGCATCAGCCCCCGCGCGATAGCAATACGCTGACGCTGCCCGCCTGAGAACATATGCGGATAACGGTCATAATGCTCGGTTTTAAGGCCGACCTTCGCCATCATCGCCAGGGCTTTTTCACGGCGCTGCTCTTTGCTCAGATTGCTGTTAATCAGCAGCGGCTCTTCCAGAATCTGCCCCACTTTTTTACGCGGGTTCAAAGAACCATACGGGTTCTGAAACACAATCTGGATTTTCTGGCGACGCAGTTTCTGCGCCTGCGGATCGTGCTTGAGCAGATCCTGCCCCTGGTAATAAAGCTCACCGCCGGTCGGCACTTCAATCATCGTCAGCAGACGGCCCAGCGTGGATTTACCGCAGCCTGACTCCCCCACCACCGCCAGCGTTTTACCGCGTTCGAGATTAAAGGAGACGCCGTCCAGCGCTTTCACCAGGCGCTCAGGGGCAAACAGCCCCTTCTTCACCGGGTAGTATTTTTTCAGGTCGATGGCCTGCAGCAGCGGCTGTTGCGTGGTGGCCTGTTGCGTACTCATAGTGTTGGCCTCCCGGCATCATCGAGTGGGTAGTGGCATTTCGACTGACGGCCGTCAGCAAGCTGATTCAGCTCTGGCTCTTCTGCCCGGCATTTATCTGTCGCATACGGACAGCGCGGATTAAGCAGACAACCTTGCGGACGGTCATACTTACCCGGAACCACGCCCGGCAGCGACGCCAGACGCGCTTTGTCCTGGGCAAACTCCGGCAGCGCACGTAAAAGCGCCTGGGTATACGGATGGCGCGGCGCGCGGAAGATATCGTGCGAACTCCCGGTCTCGACCACCTGGCCGGCGTACATCACGATGATTTTGTGCGCCGCTTCGGCCACCAGCGCCAGGTCGTGCGTAATCAGCACCAGCGCCATATTCTCTTTCTGCTGCAGCTCCAGCAGCAGTTCGATGATTTGCGCCTGAATGGTTACATCCAGCGCCGTCGTCGGCTCATCGGCAATCAGCAGTTTTGGTCGACAGGCAATCGCCATCGCGATCATCACGCGCTGGCTCATCCCACCGGAAAGCTGGTGCGGGTACACGTCCAGACGCGATGCCGGGTCAGGGATCCCCACCTGGTTCAGCAGATCGATCGCGCGCTGGCGACGGGTTTTCTTATTCCCGCCCTGATGCACCTTAATCGCTTCCATAATCTGGAAACCAACGGTGTAGCACGGGTTCAGGCTGGTCATCGGGTCCTGGAAAATCATCGCCACTTCCGCACCCACCAGCTGGCGGCGCTGTTTTTCAGAAATGCGCTTCAGGTCCTGACCGTTGAACTGCAGGTTTTCCGCCATCACGCGGCCCGGGTAATCAATCAGCCCCATGATCGCCAGTGAACTGACCGATTTACCGGAACCGGACTCCCCGACAATGCCAACCACTTCGCCCTGATTGACGCTGTAGCTGATGCGGTCCACGGCGCGAAACGGAGTGCCTTCATCCCCGAAGTGCACCGATAATTTATCTACATTTAATAACGCCATCTCGTGCCTCTTACTGCTTCAGTTTGGGATCAAGTGCATCACGCAGACCATCACCCATCAGGTTAAATGCCAGCACCGTCAGCAGGATTGCCAGACCCGGGAAGGTGACAACCCACCAGGCGCTTTGTGCGAACTGCAACACGTCGGAGAGCATGGTGCCCCACTCCGGTGTTGGCGGCTGCGCACCCATGCCCAGGAAGCCAAGAGCGGCCATATCAAGAATGGCGTTAGAGAAACCGAGCGACGCCTGAACAATCAGCGGCGCAAGGCAGTTAGGGAAGATATTGACAAACATCTGGCGCATCGCGCCCGCACCCGCCACGCGAGATGCCGTGACGTAATCGCGGTTTACTTCTACCAGCACCGCCGCACGTGTTAAGCGTACGTAGTGAGGGAGCGCCACGAAGGTCAACGCCAGCGCGGCGTTACCAATTGACGGGCCGAAGATTGCCACCAGCACCAGCGCCAGCAGCAGGCTTGGCAGCGCCAGCATGATATCGACGATACGCATGATGATGTTATCAACGATACCGCCAAAATAACCGGCAACCAGACCGAGCACGATCCCCATAATCAGGGACAACACCACCACCAGGCAGCCGACCAGCAGCGACAGACGCGCGCCGTACATCAGACGCGACAGCACATCGCGGCCTACGTCATCGGTACCTAACAGGTGCGTCAGGCTACCGCCGTCCTGCCACGCAGGAGGGGCCAGCAGCGCATCGCGGAACTGGTCCGCCGGGTTATACGGTGCCAGGACGTTCGCAAACACCGCGATCAGAATCATGATGACGACATATACCAGCCCGACTACCGCACCTTTATTGCGTTTGAAGTAGTGCCAGAATTCCTGCAGCGGCGTCATTGGCACCGGCGCTGCGACCACTTTATTTTGAGTTACTTGTGACATGATGGCCCCTTACTTCTTATGACGAATACGCGGGTTCACCACGCCGTAAAGCAAATCGACCAGCAGGTTGACGAGGATAATCATCGTCGCGACCAGCAGTACACCGCCCTGCACAACCGGATAATCACGGCGTTGCAGCGCGTCAATCAGCCAGCGACCCAGGCCCGGCCAGGAGAAGATGGTTTCGGTCAGGATCGCCCCCGCCAGAAGCGTGCCCACCTGCAGACCAATAACGGTCACCACCGGCAGCATGGCGTTACGCAGCGCATGAACGATGATGACGCGCATACGGGTCAGGCCCTTGGCGCGCGCGGTACGGATATAATCCTCGCCCAGCACTTCCAGCATGGAAGAACGGGTCATACGCACGATCACCGCCAGAGGAATGGTACCCAGCACCATGGCAGGCAGGATCATATGCGCGACGGCATCAATGAAGTTGCCCTCTTCACCCCAGATAGCCGTATCAATCAACATAAATCCGGTGAGCGGGTTGGAGTCATCCAGGAAGACCATATCGCTGACGCGCCCGGAGACCGGTGTCAGGTTAAGCTGCACCGAGACCAGCATGATCAGCATCATGCCCCACCAGAAGATAGGCATGGAGTAGCCGGTCAGCGCCAGGCCCACCGCAGTATGGTCAAAAATAGAGCCACGCTTAACGGCAGCCAGCACCCCAACAGGAATGCCCACCGCAGTGGCGAAAATCATGGCGCAGACGCCAAGCTCCAGTGTCGCTTTAAAACGCGGCACGAACTCGTCCCACACCGGAAGACGGCTTTTCAACGAAATGCCTAAGTCGCCGTGCATGACGCCCCAAATATAATGGAGGTACTGCTGCCACATCGGCTTATCGAGGCCGAGTTCGGCCAGCAGCTGTGCATGGCGCTCAGGGGAAATACCACGCTCACCCGCCATAATCATTACCGGGTCGCCGGGGATCATATGGACGAAGGCAAAAGTGAGAAGGGTGATACCGATAAACGTGGGGATAACAAGTCCCAGACGTCGGAGGATGAACTGCAACATAACCCGGATTCTCTCTGATGACGCACAACCAATGGCGTGGCGTCTGTATTGCTCACAAATGTAAATTCCCTCTCCCTGTGGGAGAGGGTTAGGGTGAGGAGATGCATGCACGCCCCTCACCCCTGCCCTCTCCCACAGGGAGAGGGAGAACACCCTACTGATTATTCAACAGATACGTTTTCGAAGTGGTGTTTGCCCAGTGGATCAACCACGTAGCCCTTCACTTCTTTACGCACTGGCTCGTACACGGTGGAGTGAGCAACAATCAGCGCCGGAGCCTGATCGTGCATAACAACCTGAGCCTGCTTGTACAGTTCAATACGTTTGTTGTGATCGTCGGTTGCACGCGCCGGCTGGATCAGGTCTTCAAACGGCTTGTAGCACCAGCGAGAGTAGTTAGAACCGTCTTTCGCAGCAGCACAGCTGAACAGGGTGGCGAAGAAGTTGTCCGGATCCCCGTTATCACCGGTCCAGCCCATCATTACCGCCTGGTGTTCACCCGCTTTGGCACGCTTCAGATACTCGCCCCACTCGTAGGTCACAATCTTGGCCTGAACGCCGATCTTCGCCCAGTCGGCCTGAACCATTTCTGCCATACGGCGTGCGTTCGGGTTGTATGGACGCTGAACAGGCATCGCCCACAGCTCAACGGTAAAGCCTTTATCCTGGCCCGCTTCTTTCAGCAGCGCTTTCGCTTTCTCAGGATCGTAGCTGTAGTCTTTAACGTCGTCGTTATAGCCCCACATGGTTGGTGGGATCAGGTTTTTAGCTGCAACGCCAGCGCCCTGGTAAACCGCCTTGATGATCGCTTCTTTGTTCACCGCGTAGGTCAGCGCCTGACGCACTTTCACGTCATCAAACGGTTTCTTCTCGGTGTTGAAGGAGAGGTAGCCCACGTTCAGGCCCGCCTGCTCCAGCAGGTTGATATTCTTATCCTGCTTCATGCGAGCGATGTCAGCCGGGTTCGGGTATGGCATAACCTGGCATTCGTTTTTCTGCAGTTTTGCATAACGCACTGACGCATCAGGCGTGATGGAGAAGACCAGACGGTCGATCTTCGGCTTGGTGCCCCAGAAGCCTTCGAACGCTTTGTAAAGAATACGGGAGTCTTTCTGGTACTGCAGCAGCTGGAATGGACCGGTACCGATTGGGTTCAGGTCGACTTTCTCCGGCGTACCGGCTTTCAGCATGTTGTCCGCGTACTCTTTGGACAGAATAGAGGCGAAGTCCATGGCCAGGTCAGCCAGGAATGGCGCTTCCGGGCGAGTCAGTACGAACTGAACGGTTTTATCGTCAACTTTTTTCACTTCAGAGATCAGGTCGGGAAGACCCATCCCTTCGAAGTATTCATAGCTGCCGCCAGACACTTTGTGGTACGGGTTCTGGGCGTTTTTCTGACGATCGAAGGAGAACACAACGTCGTCGGCGTTAAGGTCGCGCGTTGGTTTGAAATCTTTGTTGTCCTGCCACTTCACGCCCTGGCGCAGGTGGAAGGTATAGGTTTTACCGTCTTCGCTGACTTCCCACTTCTCGGCCAGACCCGGAATCACTTCCGTGGTACCGGTTTTGAATTCAACCAGACGGTTATAGATCGGTACAGAGCTTGCGTCGTAAGTCGTACCAGAGGTAAAGAGCTGTGGGTTAAAGCCTTCCGGCGAGCCTTCAGAACAGTAAACCAGGGTTTTTGCCTGTACGCTTGCTGCCACGGTCATAGCCACCAGGCTCAGACCAAGCTTCAGCATCCCTGACTTCTTCAAGGAAATACTCATTATTCTGCTCCAATGTGATGTTTTGCTTTGTTGTGTTACGCCGCCAGACCTTTATTTATTTTTTACCCGGTCCGGTCGGTGATGCCCGAAGGCTTTAAAGGGATGGAGAATCCTTTCAGAAGAGCGTTTGAGTTGCAGCGCAGATCGTCCCTGAAATGCCCCTCATGCCCTACAATCTGTCAACAGAATGTGAAAACGTCAATACAGGTGACGGGGATTTACGCTGAGTGTGAGAAACCGCAAACAAAGATTAAAAAAACTATGTACGCCAGTTTTCAGCAGGGAAATTTATGCTACTCGCCATCTTGCAGCACAAACCCCTTCATATTTCGCAACAATCAGTGATTAACTTTTATTCAGAATGGGTAAATTTTCTTGCAGAATGGTGATTATCTGAGCACTAAATACCGCGAACGTTAAAGCGCACAGCGAAAAATGCTGAGGTTATCCATAAGCAACGCGAAAAAAGATCAATCTATATATAAAAAAATACAATGGATTATGTCACAAAATCGTTAACAGGCAGGGTGAAGCAGGTCTAAGGGGTATTTTGATGACTCTGGCGGGCTAAGGTCATAATGCAAAAAGGGCTAACCTTGCGGTTAGCCCTTTTCAGAATGTGGTCGGCGAGAGAGGATTCGAACCTCCGACCCACTGGTCCCAAACCAGTTGCGCTACCAAGCTGCGCTACTCGCCGAATGCGGAGCGCATCTTACTGCTGGGGTGCGCCCCCGTCAATCCCTTATTTTCAAAAAGCCATTCAACTGGCGATATTCTCGCCAGGCGAGCTATTGCGCGGCTTTCTGGCTGCTTTCAGGCAGTTTGCACCAGTTGTTATTTTCGTTAAGACCCCCGTCCGGAGAGGTAAAGCCCAAGCAGCCTAAAATGGTGTCGTACAGCTCAACGTGACGACGCGGCACCTTCATATCCGCCTCTTTCTTCAGGTGAGCAAACATCTTCGCTTTCTCAGGGTCTTCCAGATACTTGTCAGACATCCACACCATCATAGGGACACGGAACTGCTCCGGTGGCGCCATCTTACGTGGGGTACCGTGCAGATGCTCGAATTCATTGATGGATTCCCCGTGGTCTGCCGCATAGAACACAATCGCTTTCTTATCACGAACCTGATCAATCACCGAATCAATAAAGTGATCCACATACGTCACGGAGTTATCGTAGGAGTTAATCAGCTGCTCTTTGGTGCAATCTTTATCCACTCCGACACATTCCGGCGTCCATTTCGCAAAGCTACGCGGGTAGCGTTGCGTGTAGTTAAAGTGCGACCCTTTAGTATGCAGGATGATCATGTGCTTACCATCCGGGTTACCGTTGAGAGACAATTTCATCTCATCAATCAGCAGCATGTCATCGACAGGCTTACCGCGGTTACGCGCCTCCGCGCCAATCTGCTCGCGGTAGGCGATGTTCTGCGCCATGGTGTTGCTGTAGAACCACATCTCGCTCTGCATCGCATACAGGTCAGACGTAAATCCAAGCTGATGAAGCACTGAGAAGACGTTTTGCTCTTTCAGCGTACGCTGTGGGTTATCGCTCGCCCCCCCTTCACGTACGAACATGCAGCGTAAGGAGAGCTTGGTGGCGGTATCACAGGAGTAGCCGCGATAGGCAATCAGGTTTTTCTCTTGCGCCAGCTTTGGCGTTGTATCGCGGTCATAGCCAAGAATACCCATATGATCCCAGCGCGTGGTTTCCCCGATAATAAAGACGATGTAGGTATCGTCGAGATCTTTTGGCGGAACATAGGTAAACTTCTTCGCCGGGTTCATCAGCGATTTATTATCAGAAGACTCATCCACCTGCGCCCAAGCATACAGCCCCAGCGCGGAGATCCAGTTAGACGGTAAATACGAGTTGGCAACCACGCCGCCGTAGCTTGGCATATCCACGCCGGAGGTGCGCTCATCATTCTTCTGCTTCACCTCCAGCAGACGAATTGGCCCCCAGACCATCAGACCGGCCAGCAGCACCACCGCGACGCTTCTGAAACGTTTTCCCGGCGTGCGAATCTGGTGAACCAGCGTGTACCGGCAGCGGTTACTCCAGATGAGCAGCAGCGGTAAAGCGCTGACCGCCACCACCCAGAGAATAAAGTGCAACCCCACGACCTCTTTAGAGAGATCGATATCCGTGGTCATCACCGAGGCAATAATGCCGTAGCCAATGACAACGTTCATAAAGGTCATGTAATAGCTGGCCCCCGCCGAGCACAGCACGATAAACGTTGCCAGCACTCGCCACACGCGACGGCCAAACAGAGTAAGAATACGGAATAAAAAGAAGGTGACCAGTACCGCGGCGACCAATTCGACAACCGCTGCAATTCCTTTCCAGACGGTAAAATCTTGCGCATAACCGTCAAACCGACGGAAAAAAACTGCGCCATTCATAAACAGGCCGATGTACAACGCCAGCAAAAAGCAGAGCTTTTGTTGCGCCATCGATTTAATGTATTTCATGCAAGCTACCCGGAAAAAGGGACAGTACCGCCACCCACCTCGATTAAAAAGTGGGCAGATTAGACATACGCTCAGGGGATCGTTCAATGAAACGTCTACAGGCGTGGTAAGTAGACCACAGGGAAGGGAAAAAGTGGCAGAAGAGAATGTGATCGGTACAGTTATTTACAAAAAAGCAAATCCTAAAACAGACAATATTGCTTTATTTCCAGTCTTCAGAAAATGAAAAGGCCGGATTACCGGCCTTTCTCGTCGTCATTATGCATGAACTTCTTTGAAAACTTCGCGTTGCGGCTGGCGAATCGTGGTAGAGAGCGCCAGAGAGATAATCAGCAAGGCAAATATCACGCAGAAAGTGACATAGAACCCACCGAACAGGGAAGCTATCAGCGAACCGCAGATACTGCCAATCCCGAAGCCCAGATAGATAACGCCGTAGTTTTTCGCCAGATTATTCAGGCCAAAGAACTCGCTCACCAGTGACGGGAAGACGGTAATGGTGCCGCCGAAGTTAAAGGCTACGCAGGCAATCGCCGCAAAGAAGGTCGCTTCGTTCAGCGGGGCAAACAGCAGGGCCGCCATACCGACCAGAGACACCACCTGCCCAATCGTAATCACACGGATACGGGCGATTTTGTCAGAGAGAATACCAAGTACCAGACGACCGGAGAGGTTGGCAATGGAAATCACGGTCACCGCATTGGCCGCCGTGGCCGCATCCAGTTTCACCATCCCCTGGGCGATATCTTTCGCCACGCCGATAACATACAGACCGCTCATGCAGGCCGTCAGGAACATCACCGCCAGCATCCAGTACTGCGGTTTACGCATGGACTGCGCGAGGGTGAAGTCGTTCTCCACCACACCGTTCACGGACTTGACCTCCTGCTGCGGCGCATCTTTCATCAGCGTGGCACCGAAGAGAATCATCACCAGAACGATTGCGCCCCAGATCATAAAGGTTTTTTCGAGGCCTACGGACGCCAGCAGGTGGGAGTCGATAAATTTGAAACCGAGGCTGCCCAGACCATAAGAACCAATCGCAAACGCAGAGATCAGGCCTTTACGCTCCGGGAACCACTTCACGCAGTTCGACAGGGTCAGCAGGTAACCTGCACCATCGGCCAGCCCCACCAGCACACCGGCGCTTAGCCACAGCATCATCAGGTTGCTGGAGTGCGCCGTCAGGAAAAAGCCTATACCCAGCAGAATGCCGGACGCCATGGTCACCCGCTTCACGCCAAAACGCTCCTGCAGCTTGCCCGCAACGGAAGACGAAATCGCCAGGCCCAGGCTCAGCAGACCAAAGGAGAACGCGACCTGGCTGACCGGTGCGCCGAGTTTGTCGGAAAGCGCGCTGTTAAACAGGCTCCAGGTATAGACCGAACCCAGCGCAAACTGGGTGACGATGGTGCCAAAGAGCGTAAGCCAGCGCGTGCGGTTATAAGTTGATGTGTTCATGGCAGTTGTCCTGCAGAGAAATTAAGAAAGTTCGCTGAGGACAACGATAAACAAAACCTTAATACGCCTGGGGTAAAACGGCATGAAATGCAGGCGGAACGGAATGAAATGCCTGGAATCGGGAATGAATGACCTGGCGCGGGAATAAAGCGACAGTGTGTTAGTGCCCGCTATCGCTGTAACCCCTGCGGTTGTTGTATTCAGGATGTTATCGTAACGTTTAAAAAAGTAACAACTCTAAAAATTTGCACTGACGCCCAGGGTGTACAAAAACTCCTCACCGGTGGCGGCATGTTCCCCCTGAGAGAGCGACGCATAAGCGGCAACATGGGTGGTAAACGGCATATCCGTTCCAACGGTCACATCCATCCAGCTACCGTTTTGCGCAGGGGCTGGCGTTTGCGGCATGCCAAACTGCGATTTCCACTGGTTTTCACCAAACTGCTGGTTGTAGCTAATCTGCGCCCAGGGACGAAGATCGCCGTACTGGGTATTCATTCGCCATCCCAGCGTGCTGACGCTGGCATGCCAGAGCGGGTCAGCGAGCGCTTGCGTCGTCACGCTATCACCAAACTCGTTGATCATCATGGGAGCCGTACCGTCATAACGCCACGCCACCACCGGGCCGGTGGTGATACGCGCTGAAACCGGAAAATTCCAGCCCACGCTCATCGCACCGTCCATCGTCGTGCCAGACGGTACATTCAGGGCAAGGCCTGGCGCATTTTGTGAAGACTGGATACGCTCCGCAAGAATATCCTCATAACGCGGTTGGTGATCCGCGTCCCATGTATAGCGTTCCGCCGTATTATTTTGGGCGTCTGAAACGATATATTCCTGTTGCCAGGCAGACGCGGGATTACACATAAACAGGCAGGCTGAAATCCCCACCAGGCCAGAAATAGCATGGCGACCACTGATTTTTTTTATCATCATCAACGCGACCCCAGAGAGAGCCGAATTCGGCGATATTTGTCGTTATTCAGGAAGAGCTTATAGCCCTGTATTAACTATTGTCTTTATAGTAAACACGTCAAGCCAGTCAGGATGAAAATTTTGCGAAATCAGTATCAATAAGGGAGATTACGGATGGAACGTTGCGGTTGGGTAAGCCAGGATCAGCTTTATATCGACTATCACGATCGGGAATGGGGCGTGCCGGAAACCGATGGCAAAAAACTCTTTGAGATGATCTGCCTGGAGGGTCAGCAGGCGGGCCTGTCATGGATTACGGTACTGAAGAAACGCGAAAACTATCGCAACGCCTTTCACCAGTTCGATCCTGTCGCTGTCGCCGCCATGACCGATGAGGACGTGGAACGGCTGGTGCAGGATGCCGGCATCATCCGCCATCGCGGTAAGATCCAGGCCATCATCGGTAACGCACGCGCTTACCTGGCAATGGAACAAAACGGCGAACCGTTCTCAGACTTTGTCTGGACGTTTGTGAATAACGATCCGCAAATCACGCAGGCCGCCACGCTCGCGGAAATTCCCGCCTCCACACCGGCCTCGGATGCGCTCTCGAAAGCGCTCAAAAAACGCGGCTTTAAGTTTGTCGGCTCCACCATCTGCTACGCCTTTATGCAGGCCTGTGGCCTGGTCAACGACCATGTTACCGGCTGCTTCTGTCATCCGGGAGACCACCATGATCCGCAAATGGCAAAGTGAGAATACCGCGCCGCTTCTGCGCCTATGGCTTGAAAGCACTACAGAAGCGCATCCGTTTATTGAGGCGAGCTACTGGAAAGAGAATGAAGCGATGGTGCGGGACGTTTACCTGCCTTCGGCTGAAACCTGGGTCTGGGAACAGGATGGCGAACCTTACGGGTTTATCAGCGTGATGCAGTCTCAGTTTGTCGGCGCACTGTTTGTCGCACCGGCGTATATCGGCAAAGGAATCGGGCGCGCGCTGCTGAACCACGTTCAACAGCGCTTCCCGCACTTAAGCCTGGAGGTGTATCAGAAAAATATCCGGGCGGTGAATTTCTACCACGCTCAGGGCTTTCGTATTGAAGACAGCGCCTGGCAGGATGATACCCAGCACCCGACCTGGATCATGAGCTGGCAGGCGGATCAAACGCCGTTAAGGTAAGCTCGGGACCCTCATATTTCTCGACCCAGGCCAGCGCCGTATTCCCTGCGCAACCATTCCCCAGCTTCGAGCTGGGGAGATCTTTGGTCAGCACGTTAACCGCCCCGTTTTTACAGATCCCGCCTTCGGTTGGCTCCAGGTCAGGCCACGCGCCCTGGTGAATACAGACAACACCCGGTTTAATCCCGTCGCTGACCACCGCCCCTGCCAGCACCTGTCCGCGATGGTTCCAGACGCGCACCACGTCACCGTCGACAATCCCGCGGGCTTTTGCATCGAGGGTATTTAGCGTAATCGGCTCTCGCCCTGCAACCGCATACTGCTCACGCAGTGACGTGTAGTTAAGCTGGCTGTGCAGACGATGCGCGGGATGGGCTGACAACACCTGCAGCTGCTCCGGCTGGGCGTTACCGTGCCACTCGTCCGGCTCGAGCCACATAGGATGCGGCGGGCAGTCGGCATAGCCAAAGCTGGCAATGCGCTCACTGTAGATCACCATCTTTCCGCTCTCGGTTTTCAGCGGGTGATTTTCCGGGTCGCGGCGGAAATCGGCAAAACGGACAAACTGCGCGTTCTGTTCGCTCTCCGGCATCTCGACGATCTGGTTCGCCTCCCAAAACTCAGCGAATGGCGGAAGCGTTACGCCCTGCGCCGCGCCGCGCTGCCCGGCAATCTGATAGAAGGTTTCCAGCCATTCGAGATCAGTTTTCCCCTCGGTGAAACGCTCGCGCCCGCCCGCTTCCCACAGCTCGCTCAGCTCAGCAAACACGTCGAAATCATCTCGCGCTTCATCACGCGGCGCCACGACGCGCTTCATCGGGACCATGTGCTGGTTGCTGTAGTCGCCGGTCATGGTGAGATCGTTACGCTCAAACGAGGTGGTCGCCGGCAGCACAATATCTGCATGCTTAGCCGAGCCGGTCCAGAAGCACTCTGAGATCACCACCAGCTCCGGCTTTTGCCAGGCACGGATCAGGCGATTGGTATCCTGATGGTGAGTGAAGTTCGACCCGCCCGCCCACCAGACAAACTTAATATCCGGAAAGTGGCGGTCCAGACCATTGTGCTGATAAAAACCACCCGGATTTTCCAGAGCTTCAACAATACGCGCCACCGGGATTTTATCCACGGCATCCACGCCGCCCTGCACCGAACCTTGCAGAGAAGCCAACACGGCGGCTTTACGAGTGGGGTTACCGCCGTTCGCGAAGTGATAGGAAAGCCCAAAACCCCCGCCCGGCGTACCGATCTGCCCAAGCATCGCGGCAAGCGTCACCAGCATCCAGTGTTTTTGCTCGCCAAACTGCTGGCGCTGCATCCCCCAACCGGACATTAACATCGTGGTATTTTTATGGAACAACGCCGCCAGTTCGCGGAGTTTGTACGCAGGAACGCCGCAAATCCCGGCCGCCCACTCTGCTGTTTTCGCCACCCCATCGGATTGCCCCGTCAGATATTCAGCGAATTTATCGAAGCCGGTGGTACAGCGCGTAAGAAATTCGACATCATGCCAGCCGTTTTCGACCAGCGTATGGGCGATACCCAGCATCATCGCCACGTCGGTGCCCATATGCGGGGCAATCCACTCGGCGCTGTCGCCGAAGAACTCCATGGTTTCAGAACGCATCGGGTCAATGCAGATGATGCGCTTGCCGCTTTTGCGCAGCGCGTCGAAATAGGGAATGCCCTGTTCGTCGCTGGCATTCCAGGCAATTTTCAGCGTATTCAGCGGGTTGGCACTCCACAGCACCACCACGTCTGTATGCTCCAGCACCAGCAGCCAGCTAGTCTGCTGCTGGTACACTTCGTTCCCCCCCACCACGTACGGCATGATCGCCTGCGCCGCCCCCGTGGAGTAATCCCCCAGATGACCGGTATAGCCTCCCGCCAGGCTCATATAGCGCTGTAGCAGCGTCGAGGCCTTGTGCAGCACGCCGTTAGAACGCCAGCCGTAGGACCCGGCGAAAATGGAGGACGGACCGTAACTGTCGCGAATACGCCTGTGCTGGCTGTGGATCAGCGCCAGCGCGTCATCCCAGCTCACGCGAATAAACTCATCCTGACCACGAATACCCTGCGGGTTGTCCGGCGAGGCCAGAAAACCTTTACGCACCATCGGCCAGCGCACGCGCGTTTTGCTGTGCACCTGATCGCGAACGACGGTCTGTAAAGAGTTGGGATGTTGGGTTGGCAATGCCCCGCGAGACGACAGGACATTTTCGCCGTCGGTTTCGACCAGCATCGGCCCCCAGTGGGCGGCGGTCAGAATGGTTTTCGTTGAGGTGCTCAAGCGTGCGCTCCTGGTTGCGTGCAGGTTTTACGGCCTTCTTATTGAGGCAGTTTATGGTTTGTCACAAATTTCAGAGTTATACCCGGAATTTTCTCCGTATCTGGACGTCATAATCAACTGCCACGCTCGCCGTGGCAAAGAATAAAAAGGATTAAGGAAAGAAGATGAAAAAACGCGTACTCGTTATTGCCGCTCTGGTGAGCGGCGCACTGGCTGTTTCTGGCTGCACAACCAACCCTTACACCGGCGAACGCGAAGCGGGTAAATCCGGTATCGGCGCAGGTATCGGCTCGCTGGTAGGCGCAGGCGTTGGGGCGCTCTCCTCCTCCAAGAAAGACCGCGGCAAAGGCGCGCTGATTGGCGCAGCGGCAGGCGCAGCGCTGGGCGGCGGCGTGGGTTATTACATGGACGTGCAGGAAGCGAAGCTGCGCGACAAAATGAAGGGCACCGGCGTGAGCGTAACGCGCAGCGGCGATAACATCATCCTGAACATGCCAAACAACGTGACCTTTGACAGCAGCAGCGCGACGCTGAAACCGGCCGGCGCGAACACCCTGACCGGCGTGGCGATGGTGCTCAAAGAGTACAACAAGACCGCCGTGAACGTGACGGGCTATACCGACAGCACCGGCAGCCAGGATCTGAACATGCGTCTGTCCCAGCAGCGCGCCGATTCCGTGGCCAGCTCGCTGATTACCCAGGGCGTTGAAGCGAACCGCATCCGCACCAGCGGAATGGGCCCAGCTAACCCTATCGCCAGCAACAGTACGGCGGAAGGCAAAGCGCAGAACCGTCGCGTTGAAATTACGTTAAGTCCAATTCAGTAGGTAAAAGCAAAACGGCAACGCTCGTTGCCGTTTTTAGTGGTTGCACCCTCTCCCGTGGGAGAGGGTTGGGGTGAGGGCACCAGACCGCACCCCAGGTAAGCGCAGCGCCACCGGGCAAATTACTTGATTCGCCAGATTTTCCCGCTAAGGTATTCTCACTAAATTCAGGGAAATCAGCGATGAGCAAACCAGCCCGGGCCACCATCAGCGACGTGGCGAAAGCCGCCAAAACCGGTAAAACCAGTATTTCGCGCTACCTTAACGGCGAGAAACACCTGCTGTCCGATGCATTGCTGGCGCGTATTGAACAGGCGATTGCCGACCTCGACTATCGTCCCAGCCTCATGGCGCGCGGGCTCAAACGCGGCCGCACCCGCCTTATTGGCCTTATCATCGCCGATATCACCAACCCCTATTCCGTTAACGTGCTCAGTGGTATCGAAGCGGCCTGTCGCGAGAAGGGCTTCACGCCGCTGGTCTGTAACACCAATAACGAAGTCGACCAGGAGCTGCATTACCTCGATCTGCTGCGCAGCTACCAGGTGGAAGGAATTGTGGTTAACGCAGTGGGCATGCGTGAAGAGGGTTTAAACCGCCTGCAGCAGTCCTCCCTGCCTATGGTCCTCATCGACCGTAAAATTCCGGAATTTGCCTGCGATGTGGTCGGGCTGGATAACGTTCAGGCCGCCACAACCGCCACCGAACATCTGATTGAACAAGGCTTCGAAGCGATTCTCTTTCTGAGCGAGCCGCTGGGGATGGTTAACACCCGTCGCGAACGTCTGGGCGCGTTTCGCGCCACGCTGGAGCGTTATCCCGGCGTGATCGCCGAAAATGCCGAAACCCCGCTTCACGAAGCCGACCAGCTCGACAACACTCTGCGTCAGTTCCACACTCGCCATCGCGGGATGCGCAAAGCCGTTATCTCCGCCAACGGGGCGCTAACCCTTCAGGTCGCCCGCTCGCTCAAGCGCATTGGCCTGCACTGGGGCAGCGACATCGGTCTGCTGGGGTTTGATGAACTGGAGTGGGCGGAACTGGCCGGCGTCGGCATTACCACCCTTAAACAACCCACCTGGCAAATTGGCTATGCTGCTGTAGAACAAGTGGTTCGTCGTATTGAAGGCACCAGCGATGCCGTTCGCGAGCAGGTCTTCTCCGGCGAGCTGATCGTTCGCGGCTCCACCGCGCGTTAATTTTCCCTTGTGATACCGATCATAAATTCAGCATCCTGACCTTTTCTTTGGAACCGGTTCCATCTAGCGTAATAGTATTGATAGGTTGCGATGGAGTCCAACGATGGACAGGAAAATTATGGTGGTCACCGCCGCGTATGGGGCGGAACAGGTGCGACAGGCAGGCGGTCAGCGGGCGATGCTTCCCGTCATTGCCGGCGCCGGGGCAGACGGCGTGGAGATCCGCCGCGAACTGTTTAACAGCGAAGAGCTGCTGGCACTGCCTGCGCTGGGGGAATCCATTGAGCTGCTGGGCCTGCTGGCGTGCTACTCCGCCCCTGCGGCCCTGTTTATGCCGGACGGCACCCTCAACCCGGACCTGCCCCGCTACCTCTCTGAGGCCAACACCCTGAACGCGCTGTGGCTCAAGGTTTCCCTGGGCCATTTTAGCGATGCGCAGCCTCTCGAAGCTCTGCGTACGCTACTGAACGCAAGCGGCATGGCGCTGGTCGTGGAGAACGATCAGACCGACTGCGGCCAGCTCGCGCCTATGCAGCGCTTCCAGACCGCCTGCCGGGAAATGGCGCTCCCCGTCACGCTGACCTTCGACATGGGTAACTGGCTGTGGGTTGGCGATTCGCCTGAAGAGGCCGCACGCCATCTGGCCCCTGCCGTGAGCTATATCCACGTGAAAGCCGCAGTGCCGCATAAAGATAACTTCCGCGCCGTCGCACCGGACCACGCCGATGCGCGCTGGCTGGATCTGCTTAGCCAGCTGCCAGCCGATGCCCCGCGCGGTATCGAGTTCCCGCTGGAAGGGGCGGATTTAACCGCCGTTACCCGCCATTACGTCAACCTGCTGCGCGAGGAGTAAACCATGCACAAGACGCTGGATGTCATCACAATCGGCGAGGCCATGGCGATGTTCGTCGCCACCGAAACGGGCGAGCTGAGCGCGGTGGAGCACTTTATCAAACGCGTGGCAGGCGCAGAGCTGAACGTCGCGACGGGACTTGCGCGCCTTGGTCTGAACGTCGGCTGGGTCAGCCGCGTGGGGGACGACAGCTTTGGCCACTTCGTTCTCGATTCGCTGAAAAAAGAGGGCATTGATGCTGCAGGCGTTACCCTCGACGGGCGCTTCGCCACAGGCTTTCAGCTTAAATCGAAAGTCGAAAATGGAACCGATCCCATCGTGGAGTATTTCCGTAAAGGATCGGCAGCGAGCCATCTCTCCGTGGCGGATTACCACGCCGACTATTTCGCCTCCGCGCGCCATCTGCACCTGAGCGGCGTGGCGGCAGCGCTCTCTGCCAGCTCGTATGAACTGCTGGATCATGCCGCAACGACAATGAAGGCCCAGGGCAAAACGATCTCTTTCGATCCTAACCTGCGCCCGGTGCTGTGGAAAAGCGAAGCGGAAATGGTCGAGAAGCTCAACCGTCTGGCATTCAGGGCGGACTGGGTTCTGCCGGGCCTGAAAGAAGGAATGATCCTGACCGGCGAAAGCACGCCGGAGGGCATTGCCGACTTTTACCTGAACAAAGGAGTAAAAGCCGTGGTGCTGAAAACCGGTGCCGATGGCGCATGGTTTAAAACGGCAGACGGCGAACAGGGCGCGGTCGCTGCGGTGAAGGTTGAAAACGTTGTCGACACCGTCGGCGCGGGCGATGGTTTTGCCGTGGGCGTCATTAGCGCTCTGCTGGAAGGCAAAACGCTGCAGCAGGCCGTAGCGCGAGGCAACAAGATTGGCTCGCTGGCCATTCAGGTGCAGGGCGATAGCGAAGGATTACCAACGCGAGCAGAGCTCGGCGTTTAAATTCCCTCTCCCTGTGGGAGAGGGCCAGGGTGAGGACAGCAAGCCGCACCACATAATTAAGCCACCGTGTACCCTACAAACAACGGCGGTAACAACCTCAACAACAGAGGCAAGCCTATGAACAGTTCGACCAATGCAGTAAAACGCTGGTGGTACATCATGCCAATCGTGTTTATCACGTATAGCCTGGCGTACCTCGATCGTGCCAACTTCAGCTTCGCGTCCGCGGCAGGGATCACCGAAGACCTTGGGATCACCAAAGGTATCTCCTCCCTGCTGGGTGCCCTTTTCTTCCTGGGCTACTTCTTCTTCCAGATCCCCGGCGCTATCTATGCGGAACGCCGCAGCGTGCGTAAGCTGATCTTCATCTGCCTGATCCTGTGGGGCGCCTGCGCGTCACTGACCGGCGTGGTGAACAATATTCCTGCCCTGGCCGCCATTCGCTTTATCCTTGGCGTGGTTGAGGCGGCGGTCATGCCCGCGATGCTGATCTACATCAGCAACTGGTTTACTAAATCTGAACGCTCGCGCGCGAATACCTTCCTGATCCTCGGTAACCCGGTCACGGTACTGTGGATGTCGGTGGTGTCTGGCTACCTGATCCAGTCCTTCGGCTGGCGCGAAATGTTTATCATCGAAGGGGTGCCGGCAGTGATCTGGGCATTCTGCTGGTGGGTGCTGGTGAAAGATAAACCGGCACAGGCCAAATGGCTTTCCGAAGATGAAAAAGCGGCGCTGCAGGCGCAGCTGGATAAAGAACAGCAAGGCCTGAAGGCGGTACGCAACTACGGCGAAGCCTTCCGCTCCCGCAACGTTATTCTGCTCTGCGCGCAGTACTTTACCTGGAGCATTGGCGTGTACGGCTTTGTGCTGTGGCTGCCGTCGATTATCCGCAGCGGCGGCGAAAACCTCGGTATGGTACAGGTAGGCTGGCTCTCTTCCGTACCGTATCTGGCGGCAACCATCGCTATGATCGTCGCATCGTGGGCATCGGACAAGCTGCAGAACCGTAAGCTGTTTGTCTGGCCGCTGCTGCTGATCGCTGCCTTTGCGTTCATTGGCTCCTGGGCCGTGGGTGCGAATCACTTCTGGGCCTCTTACGCCCTGCTGGTCATTGCCGGTGCCGCTATGTACGCTCCATATGGTCCGTTCTTTGCCATCATCCCTGAAATGCTGCCGCGTAACGTGGCAGGTGGCGCGATGGCGCTGATTAACAGTATGGGCGCGCTGGGTTCGTTCTGCGGCTCCTGGTTCGTCGGTTACCTGAACGGTGCTACCGGCAGTCCGTCAGCCTCGTACATCTTTATGGGGGTGGCGCTTTTCGCTTCCGTGTGGCTTACTCTGATTGTTAAGCCTGCTAATAATCAACAACACCCTGTCGGCGCTCGCCACGCCTGAATCCTTAAAAATCAACGGAGATTAGCATGAAGCCGTCCGTCATTTTGTATAAAGCCCTGCCGGAAGATCTGCAGAAACGCCTGGAAGAACACTTCACCGTCACGCAGGTGAAAAATCTGAGCCCGGAGACCGTGGCACAGCACGCCGAGGCGTTCGCCAGCGCCGAAGGCCTGCTGGGTTCAAGCGAAAAAGTGGATGTCGCCCTGCTGGAGAAAATGCCGAAGCTTCGTGCTACCTCTACCGTTTCCGTAGGTTATGACAACTTCGATGTAGATGCCCTGAACGCCCGCAAGATCCTGCTGATGCACACGCCACATGCCCTGACGGAAACCGTGGCCGACACGCTGATGGCGCTGATGCTTACAACGGCCCGTCGCGTGGTGGAAGTGGCTGAGCGCGTGAAAGCGGGCGAATGGACAAAAAGCATTGGTCCGGACTGGTTCGGCGTGGACGTTCACGGTAAAACGCTGGGCATTGTGGGCATGGGGCGTATCGGGCTGGCGCTGGCGCAGCGCGCGCATTTTGGTTTTAACATGCCAGTTCTGTATAACGCGCGTCGTCATCACAGTGAAGCCGAAGAACGTTTCAACGCCCGTTACTGCGAGCTGGATACCCTGCTGCAGGAAGCCGATTTTGTCTGCCTGGTCCTGCCGCTGACGGACGAAACGCGTCATATGATTGGTAAAGAGGCGTTTGAGAAAATGAAGAAGTCAGCCATTTTCATCAACGCGGGTCGTGGCCCGGTAGTGGATGAGAAGGCGCTGATTGAAGCCCTGCAAAACGGTGAGATCCACGCCACAGGTCTGGACGTATTCGAGCAGGAGCCGCTGCCGGTAGATTCTCCGCTGCTAACGCTACCCAACGTGGTCGCCCTGCCCCACATCGGCTCAGCCACCCATGAGACGCGCTACAACATGGCGGCCACGGCGGTAGATAACCTCATCTCTGCCCTCAGCGGCAAGGTAGAGATAAATTGCGTGAACCCGCAAGTGCAACGATAGAAACGAAAAAACCCGCCAGAAGGCGGGTTTTTGAATTTTGTGCTACTGGGTTGGAAGCTTACAGGCTTACAACGTTACCAGCTGCTGGGCCTTTAGCGCCGCTTTCGATGGTGAAGGACACTTTCTGACCTTCGTCCAGAGATTTGTAGCCATCGTTCTGGATAGCAGAGAAGTGTACGAACACGTCTTTAGAGCCATCGTCAGGAGTGATGAAGCCGAAACCTTTATCAGCGTTGAACCATTTTACCAGACCAGTCATTTTACCAGACATAGAAATTACCTTATTAAAAATATATTGAGCCTTCCGGCTTGATGGATTGCGTTACAGATTTCTAAGCGATGAAGGAAGGGTCACAACGAAGGGTATCTATGGATAACAATCTGGACTGCTTTACTAAACTGCTTTAGGTCTGTGTAACAAACCGACGGGGATAGTTATACCGATGTGGTAGAAGAATGACAAGCGTTATTTTCGATATGCATAAAAAAACCCCGCCAGGAGCGGGGTTTTTTCGGTTTATTCTGTGGCCGTGACTGCGGCACTCCAGGCCTGGCTAAAGGCCTGATGCTGGGAGGCCAGCGGCCCAATCAGCGTATTGTACTGGCTTGCCTGCTGCGAGGTCGGGAACTGAATGCCATTGGCAACAAAGCTCACCTGAGTCTCCTGCTGGGCGATAAAGTCCCCCACCTGAACCAGTTGCTGCGTGAAGATTTGCGCGGCTGGAATCAACGGTTGCAGTGCTTCAGAAGGTTTGGTCACCACTTTCTCATACACTTTGTCGAAGACCGGTTTGAGATCGTCGCCCTGCTTCAGTGCAGAACGTGACGCATCAGCCTGCATTTTCGCATTTTGCAGCTGCTGGCTCAGCACGCCAAGCGCACCGTTAGACTGGCGTAGCGGTTCACGCTGCGTCACATAATCCTGTGGAACGCGGATGGCGTTCACGCTATCCACCACGGGACGGATACCGGAATCCATCGCCTGGCTCACCTGCTGTGAATAACCATAAAGAATGGCGTAATCGGACACGAAGGGGCCAAACTGTTTTTTCTGATCCGCAGTCAGCGTCGGCAACCGCTCGCCGCTGCGCATCACTGTATTCTGCAGAAAATCGATAAACGCTTTGCGCTGATCGCCTTCTTTATCAAAACACCCACTCAGGCTAACAACCATCAACAACGCCGCAATAGGCGCAAACCAGCGAGAGCAGGACTTTCCTGTCGCCATTTTATTACTCCTTTCACCCAAAAAAGCGCACACCGGCACACGCGTGCCCGACGCTGACAAGGATAGTCCAGGTCAGCCTTGCAAGATACTCTTTTCATGCAAAACGGCTATTGCCGATTTATTTCTTACCATTTACAAAAAAATACCTGGCGAAGCCGACATATGACTAATCAGGTAATTAGCATAACTATCCATATCGCTGAATCGCGTAAAGCGATCGTTACCGCACGATTAATCACAACCGTGACGATCCTGGGTTGGTATTAGGGACTATTCTTAACTGGCTCTCTGATGTTCTTGATCACGATGTGAGATTTAAGAGGAGTCCTCAATGGAATATAAAGATCCTGAGTTTGAGCTGCTGAGCAGCCTGGAACAGATCATTTTTAAAGATGTACCGCAGACGATTACCCTGCAACAAAAATCCAATCCCTTTACAGAATATGAGCAATTGCGCAAAGGGACAGGACTGAAAACCGAAGAATTCGCCAGAGCGATGGGTGTCAGCGTGGCTATGGTGCAGGAGTGGGAGTCAAAACGTGAAAAACCCACCCCAACCGAGTTAAGGCTGATGCGCCTGATTCAGGCCAACCCTGCACTCAGCAAACAGATAGCGTAGTGAAGTTTGAATGCCCCCGCCTTTGCGGGGGCTTGTGTTTTAAAGGCTATCACAACGCCAGCCCGCCTCTTCCCACACCCATTCATGCGTTAACGTTAAGCCTCTTAAAAAAGCCTCATCGTGTGATACCACCAGCAGCGCTCCGGGAAAACCGGCCAGCGCCGCTTCAATCGCCTGTACCGAAGCCAGATCAAGATGGTTGGTCGGTTCATCCAGCAGCAGAAGCTGCGTAGCTTCGGCGCGCCATAACACGCAGGCCAGCGCAGCCTTAAGGCGCTCGCCGCCGCTGAGTTCCGCCAGCGGGAGCGTGACTTTGTCGGCATCCAGCTGCAGCTGCGCTAAACGGGTTCGCAATACCCCCTCTTCCAGAGGCGTATGGCTCAAATTGAGGTGCGTCATGACCGATTGTGAAAGATCGAGCTGTGACAAATGCTGGTCGAGATAGGCGCAACTGACGGAAACCTTACAGGTACCTGAACGTGGGGCGATCTTACCGAGTATGGTTTTTAACAGCGTCGATTTCCCGCAGCCGTTTGGCCCCTTTAACGCTATGCGCATCGGTCCGTCCATCCGAAAGGTGATGGGTGGAACGGGCACATGCGGCAATACCAGATCCTCCAGTACCAGCACCTGTTTGCCTTCCGGGATCTGACTTCCCGGTAGGGTAAACATCACCGGATTATCGTCTTCAACCCGTTCACGAGCCTTGTTGACCGCGGCGTTCAGGGCTTCATTTTGCTCGCTGTGCTGTTTTTTCCATGCGCCGATCCGTTCCTTTGCCGCGCCTTTGTATTTGACCCGCTCAAACGAGGCGATGTTCAGGGTATCGACGGTGCGTAATGTCTTTGCCGACCGCCGCAGGCTGTCGTCATGCTCTTTTTGCATCCGTGCCCGAGTTCGTCTGCGCTCGGTTGCTGCATGCTCCAGCGCCGCACGGGCAGCCTGCTGCTCAGCATCGCGCTGGGTTTGATAATCCGCATAATTCCCGCCGTAGCTGCGCAGGCCCGAGGAGCTTAGTTCAAGAATGCGCGGCACCTGCTCCAGAAGTTCGCGGTCATGGGAGGCCACCAGCACGCCGCCCTGATACCGTCTAAGCTGGTCGTAGAACCACGCCCGGCCCTGTCGGTCCAGATGGTTAGTGGGTTCGTCCAGCAGCAGGAAATCTGCATCCGCCGTAAACGCACCGCACAGCAGGGCGCGAATGCGCTCGCCGCCGCTGAGCTCAGCGGCAGGCTTATCCGGATCAAACGGTGGCAGTTGGGCATTGATAAACGCCTCGCTCAGACGCTCGGCGACATCCCAGTGGCCGTCGAGCTTGTCCAGATCGTCAGGCTGGTAATCGCCGCTATCAATGCGCTTACGCGCCGCAAATATCGCGTCGTACCCGAGCAGTTCCGCAACCGTCGTCTGCGGAGAAATAGCGTGCTGCTGCGCCACATAGAAATGTGAGCCAAAGCGCTCAATATGACCAGCAGCCGGTTGATCCAGCCCCGCCAGCAAGCGCAGCAGACGCGTTTTCCCGCTGCCGTTGCGGCCAACCAGCGCGCACAGGGAGGGTTCCAGCGTAAGATTCAGCGGACCAAAAAGGATATCGCCCGTCGGAAACTGACAGGTGACCTGATGCAAAATAAAAGAAGGGGACTGCGCAAAATGAGCCATAAGCACTCCTGAATGAAATCAAAACATCCCCTGCCGACGCGGTGGCGTTTAGCAAGGATCGAAATTCATCAGTCGTGTTTGTTCATTTTTGGGGGGCGCTCCAGAGCGAGAAAGTTAACGCGGATAAGGATAGCGGTAATGTGTTGAATATTTCAAGGTTAAATTTTGGACGACTTATACTCCCTCTCCCTTTGGGCTGAGGGATCCCCACCAAATATTGCCTGCACAGACGGCCCCCTCTCCCTTGAGGGAGAGGGCTGGGGTGAGGGGAAGCATACGGCTCTGGTGGTCATTCCGTTCACTTTATGTTCCTTGCTACTCTGTAACGACAATACCCGTGAACGTGCCAGGGTGGCTCAGTCGCCACCACCCTGGCTACCCGGGCTCCCGGCGGTAAATCGCCGCTACGCGGTACCTTCGGCTTATTCCTTCCGGCTTATCGGGGACGGGCGGAGGTAACATCCCTGTAAAGCCCGCCCTCTCGGCGCATCCATGCGCCTCGCCCCGGCCTGCAGGAAACGCCTCAGCGATTTACAGCCGGACCATAGCGTCGCTGTAAGACCTCTGCCCGCAGTATGCTTTTCATTGCGGTAATTTTGCGAGTCTCTTTCCAGAAATGGTAATATCCTCAGTGGCATAGCTCAAATCTATTGCCGCCTGTTTTGATGAGCAGTAAGTTCTCTTTGCACCTGCAAAATCAGGTGCCGGGTTTAGCATCCTGGCTTATCTTATCGGCGGCACATTATGTGCAGCATGCTTTGCTACATCTCAATGGTGGGCTGAGCAGGGGCATCGAAAGATGCGCCGGTATCCGATAAGGCCGGTAATGCTAACTCTGTTCAGTCCACCACCAGCGAAGTTAGCATTTCCGGTGGTGGAAGCTTTATCACTTGTCGGAGGCTGCCAATATGGCTACTACCCCAACCCAAGCTCATTCTTTATTCACCCTTCCCTTCAACCACGCCACCGACTTCACCGAACTGGCGGATAACTGCGAACGTTTTACCGACACACTGTTAGATTGCGAAGAACCCGCCCCAAAAATGGCGCTTTACGGCAGACTCTATGCTTGTCTGAATCTTCTGTAACCCACGCTTCTGGATCCTGTTCCGGAATATTTAAAAGCCAGCCTGACCGTGGAGGAACTCCCGTCACGTCTTCCGGCTTTCGAACCCGAATGCGATCAGCTGGGGCGCTACTGTCAGGAGATTACGCAGTTGCTGATGAACGGCTCACTGCCGCGACAATCTGCAATCGTGATGGAAGATTTGCTGTGCGAACTGGTCAGCTACTTTGCCGATACGCTGAAGGCACCACGCTGGCTGAAAACGGATGAAGGCACAGTCGCGATCGGCTAAACCTGCCGGATGACGCTGCGCTTATCCGGCCTACGAAAGCTCCATAAAAAAACCCGCCGAAGCGGGTTTTTAGCATTTGTAACGACGGGCACATTACTGCAACAGCGAAATATCCGCCACGCGCAGGAACAGCTCGCGCAGTTTCTCGAGCATCGAGAGACGGTTAATACGCAGCTCTTTATCTTCTACGTTCACCATCACCTTCTCGAAGAAGGCGTCGATAACGTCACGCAGTTCAGCCAGCTCCACCAGCGCTTCCTGGTAGCGACCTTCCGCGAAGAACGGCTCGAGCTTGTCGCGCAGCACCACAACCTGCATCGCGAGAGCAATCTCTTCCGGCTCTTTCAGCGTCGCGGCATTCACGCGCTCGTTCAGCGTTTCATCAGACTTCGCCAGGATGTTGGATACACGCTTGTTGGCCGCAGCCAGGGCTGATGCCGCTTCCAGCGTACGGAAGTGGGAAACGGCCTTCATGCGCGCATCGAAATCAGCCGGACGGGTCGGACGACGCGCCAGCACCGCCTGAATGGTGTCAACGGTGTAACCTTCGTCCTGATACCACGCGCGGAAACGACCGAGCATAAAGTCGATCACGTCATCCACAACGTTCGCGTTGGTCAGCTTATCGCCGTACAGACGCACCGCTTCTTCGGTCAGAGTCTGCAGATCCAGGTTCAGGTTCTTCTCAACGATGATACGCAGCACGCCCAGCGCAGCACGACGCAGCGCAAACGGGTCTTTGTCGCCTTTTGGATGCTGGCCAATACCAAAGATACCCGCCAGGGTGTCCATCTTATCGGCAATCGCCACCGCACAGGCAACCGGGTTGGACGGCAGTTCGTCACCCGCAAAGCGCGGCTGATACTGCTCGTTCAGGGCTACAGCCACGTCTTCCGCTTCGCCATCGTGACGCGCGTAGTGCATGCCCATCACGCCCTGAGTGTCGGTAAATTCGAACACCATGTTGGTCATCAGGTCGCACTTGGACAGCAGGCCCGCACGCGTCGCGTGGTTGACGTCCGCGCCGATTTCACGGGCGATCCAGCCGGACAGCTCCGCGATGCGGTCGGTCTTGTCGCGCAGCGTTCCCAGCTGCTGCTGGAACAGCACGGTCTGCAGGCGCGGGAGATGATCTTCCAGACGTTTTTTACGGTCGGTATTGAAGAAGAACTCGGCATCCGCCAGACGCGGGCGCACCACTTTTTCGTTACCGGAGATAATCTGGATCGGATCTTTCGATTCGATGTTCGCCACGAAGATGAAGTTTGGCAGCAGTTTGCCGTCGTTAGCGTAAACCGGGAAGTACTTCTGGTCACCCTTCATGGTGTACACCAGCGCTTCAGCCGGAACGGCCAGGAATTTCTCTTCGAACTTCGCGGTCAGCACTACCGGCCATTCCACCAGCGAGGTCACTTCTTCCAGCAGGCTGTCGCTCAGATCGGCATTACCGCCAATCTTGCGCGCCGCGTCTTCAGCGTCCGCTTTAATTTTGGCTTTACGCTGCTCGTAGTCGGCAATAACTTTACCGCGCTCCAGCAGGATTTGCGGGTACTGGTCGGCATTGTCGATGGTGAACTCTGGTTCGCCCATGAAGCGATGGCCGCGGATCACGCGATCGGACGCCACGCCCAGAATGGTTGCCGGAATAACGGTATCGCCCAGCAGCAGGGTCACGGTGTGAACCGGACGCACGAAGTGCACGTCGGACGCGCCCCAGCGCATCAGCTTAGGAATTGGCAGCTTGGCCAGCGAGGTCGCGATCATGTTTGGCAGCAGCGCTTCTGCACTCTCGCCCTTCACAAGGGCGCGATACAGCAGCCACTCGCCTTTGTCGGTGGTCAGACGCTCAGCCTGGTCAACGGTGATGCCGCAACCGCGCGCCCAGCCTTCAGCCGCTTTGCTCGGCTTGCCTTCTGCGTCAAACGCCTGGGCAATCGCCGGGCCACGTTTTTCGACTTCACGATCCGGCTGAGACGCCGCCAGATTTGCCACTTTCAGCGCCAGACGACGCGGGGCGGCAAACCACTCAATTTTACCGTGTGCCAGGCCAGCGTTATCCAGCTCGGCGGTCACGTTCGCAGCGAAAGATTCAGCCAGGCTGCGCAGGGCTTTTGGTGGCAGCTCTTCGGTGCCGATTTCCACCAGGAAAGTTTTCTCAGACATGGCCGCCTCTTATTTGTTTCGGTTGCACATCGGGAAGCCAAGGGCTTCACGGGACGCATAGTAAGCTTCTGCAACGGCTTTGGTCAGGGTACGAATACGCAGAATGTAGCGCTGACGTTCAGTCACGGAGATGGCTTTGCGGGCGTCCAGCAGGTTGAAGCTGTGGGCGGCCTTCAGAATACGCTCGTAAGCAGGCAGCGGCAGCGGAGTCTCCAGCGCCAGCAGCTGCTGCGCTTCTTTCTCGTACTGCTCGAAGCAGGTGAACAGGAAGTCCACGTCCGCGTATTCGAAGTTATAGGTGGATTGCTCCACTTCGTTCTGATGGAACACGTCGCCGTAGGTGGTTTTACCCAGCGGGCCGTCGCTCCAGACCAGGTCGTAAACGCTGTCTACGCCCTGAATGTACATGGCCAGACGTTCCAGACCGTAGGTGATTTCACCCGTGATCGGTTTACATTCCAGACCGCCAACCTGTTGGAAGTAAGTGAACTGGGTCACTTCCATTCCGTTCAGCCACACTTCCCAACCCAGACCCCAGGCACCCAGCGTTGGGTTTTCCCAGTTATCTTCCACGAAACGGATGTCGTGAATGGTTGGATCCATACCCAGCTCTTTAAGCGACCCGAGGTACAGTTCCTGAATATTGTCTGGTGATGGCTTAATCACCACCTGGAACTGATAGTAATGCTGCAGACGGTTCGGGTTCTCACCGTAACGACCATCGGTCGGACGACGGGAAGGCTGCACATACGCGGTAGCCATTGGCTCTGGCCCCAACGCGCGCAGGCTGGTCATCGGGTGTGAAGTGCCGGCGCCGACTTCCATGTCCAAAGGTTGAACAATGGTACAGCCCTGACGAGCCCAGTAATCCTGTAAGGTCAGGATCAGGCCCTGGAAGGTCTTGGTATCAAACTTTTGCATAGTATTTCGTGCTGGATACGTGTGGTTTTAAATGGAAGGGACCAGTATACCCGCTGGCTGCAAGATATACAGTACGAAACGGGGTTGTTTAGGGAAAATTGGGAAATAAGCAGTTAAGCCAGAACGTTGTGGGCGTCTGGCTGTTGATTATACGAGCAGGCTAGCGCATGGAGAGGTGTAAAAACTGGCCGTCCGCATCAAACGAGCAGACAAAGCCCTCTTTACGTGACGTATGGCCCCGCAGCTCATAGCTTCCCTGAAAACGCACAAAGCCGGTGACATCAATGTTCTGAACGTCCGAGTTATAGCGTCGGGCAGCGCTATCTTTGCAGAGCGCTTCCATATTCAGTGAACGTTCCGGGCTCATTTTACCCTGCTGCGCTTTTTGCACAGGGGCTTCTTGTGGGGCACTGCATCCCGCGAGGATTACCAGCAGAAAGAGTGACGCCGCACGCTTCATCATCATTTTTATTACCGCCCTGGTCAGTGGCTGTTATTTTTAGTATCAAAGCTTTTATAGATTAAGGTCCGGCATTCTGCGAATCTCGCGGCCTCCCTACAAGCCTGCTGAATAAAACTCAGAATTTTCCAAACGAAGACTTTTGGACAATGGTAGTCACACTCAATTTACAGGGAATACGAGGATCTGATGCAGTCAAAAATTAACTGGATTGATAACCTGCGAGGAATAGCGTGTCTGATGGTGGTCATGATCCACACGACGACCTGGTATATCACCAATGCGCACAGCATCAGCCCCGTTAACTGGGATATCGCCAATATACTCAACTCAGCTTCACGCGTCAGCGTGCCGCTGTTCTTTATGATTTCCGGCTTTCTCTTTTTTGGCGAGCGTAGCGCGCAGCCGAGGCACTTCATTCGCATCGCGGCCTGCCTGGGATTCTATAGCGCCATAGCCTTACTCTATATTAGCCTGTTCACCTCAATTAACGCCGGGCTATCGCTGAAATACGTGCTGCAAAAACCGGTGTTCTACCACCTGTGGTTCTTCTTCGCCATTATCGTTATCTATCTGGTCTCCCCCCTCATCCAGGTGAAAAACGTCAGCGAAAAAATGCTTTTGGCCCTGATGGTGGTGATTGGCATTATTGCCAACCCGAATACCGTCTCACAGAAAATCAACGGATTTGAATGGTTGCCGGTTAACCTTTATATCAACGGCGATACCTTTTACTACGTGCTTTACGGCATGCTGGGGCGCGCTATCGGCATGATGGACACGCAAAAACGCGGTCTGAACTGGCTCTGCGCGGTGCTGTTTATCGCTGGCGTGGCGGTGATAGCGCGCGGGACGCTGCATGAGCTGCAGTGGCGCGGCAATTTTGCCGATACCTGGTATCTGTATTGTGGCCCAATGGTCTTTATTTGTGCCGTTTCGCTGCTCACGCTCGTCAAAAACACCCTGAACGCGCGTCCCCTGCCCGTACTGAGTATGATCTCGCGGCACTCTCTCGGAATTTACGGTTTTCACGCGCTGGTGATCCACGCCCTGCGGACGAGGGGCGTTGAGCTAAAAAGCTGGCCGGTGCTGGATATTATATGGATTTTTGCCGCCACGCTGGTTATCAGCCTGCTGCTGTCGATGCTGCTGCAAAAAATAGACACGCGCCGCTTCGTCAGTTAACGCTTCGCTGCCGGGCGCGATGGTACTGGCGCGGGGAGGAAAACCCTGCCGCCAGTGAAGCCTGCTCCACGCCGCGCCCCTGCAAAAGCCACTGCTCCGCCACCGCCAGACGCAGCTGCTCGAGGTAATCGCGAACGCTAATCCCTAAATGTGACTGGAAAAGCCGGGTAAGGTGACGCGGGCTGACGTGCGCCAGCCCGGCGATATCTGGCACGCTCCAGGCTTTTTGCGGCTCGGCGGTAAGCGCATCCTGCGCCCGATGGATGGCCGGATGAAGATGATTGCGGTAGCGTAGCCATGGAGAAAGCTGAGGATCGTCACCGGAACGGCGGAACCAGACCACCATCTCACGCGCCACGGTTAGCGCCTTTTCGGGGCCGCACAGGCGGTTAATCATATGCAGCGCCAGATCGATGCCCGACGTGATCCCTGCGCTGGTCCAGATATTCTCATCCTGCACAAATATCCGGTTTTCTTTAATCGTCGCCGTGGGAGCCGCGGTGCGCAGACGGCTAATAACGTCATGGTGGGTTGTGCACTGTCTGTTGTTCAGCAGGCCCGAGTTCGCCGCCAGCAGCGCCCCTGAACAGACGCACATCACGGTGATATCCTGGCGCTGGATCTGCGGCTGCAGGCGCATCAGCCAGTGCTGAATCTGCTGCGCCTGCGGCGTGGAGAATTGAGAGCGGGAGTCGCTCACCCCCGGCAGCACCAGCAGGCTGCCGGGAGGCAGGCTTTCAGGCAGCGGCTCAATGCCGCTCATCGTCAGGCCTATCGACGTCGGAACCTCAGGCTGCGGGCCAATGTAGTGCAGGCGAAACGCGTCGCCTGCCAGCACAAAGGTCTCAGCCGGGCCGGTCAAATCTAACGACAGCACCCCGGGCATCATCACGAACCAGACGTCGATGCGCATTACAGTGACTCCAGCGTCTCCGCTACCGTTTTAATCTCGGCAAAACGCCCATTCAGTACCGTTTCGGTACGATGGCGAATTTCCGCTGCGCTAAGGGTAATACCCTTGTACGTCATAGGAAACGTCAGCGTTGCCTCGCTCACAAAGGTCACAGCATAACCCAAGTCGGATGCCACCCGTGCGGTGGTTTCACAGCATTGTTCAGTGCGAATGCCGCACACGATCAGCTGGTTGATATCGCGCTCGCGCAGCCAGCGGTCAAGCCCGGTATCCGTGAAGGCATTATGGACGTGTTTCTGGAAAACCACATCCGGCTGATGACGCAAAAAGGCCATCGGTTTGACATAGCCGCTTTGCAGCGTGAAGGGACCGTCTTCATCAACATGAAAAATATCAACGACCGGAATACCGCGCGCTTTACAGCCGTCAATCAGCCCCAGCATTGCCTGCTGAAAGGCTGGAATATCGTCTTCCTGCCAGTAATTGCGATGATGAAATGACTGCTGAGTATCGATATTGATTAATGCGATGCGTGACATGATGGTTCTCCTCGCCAGTGGGTGTGACACCATACTGGCAAGGAAATGAAGGCACGCACAGACCAAAAAAGGACATCATCGTGCCTCTGCCGGACAAGCGTGTTTACGACATCAGCGGCAGCAGCTGCTGATAGATTTTGCGGAACACATCGCGCCTTTCCGCGTAACGCGCATGGCGTGCTGCGTCAGGCAAATGCGCCTGTTCAAGCGTAAGCTGTGGCAACAGTTGCGAAAGCGGTTTTTCCGGGTTCATGGCTATCTGCGCCAGTCGCGCTGCGCCGAGCGCGGGCCCGACATCGCCACCGGTGCGAAAATCCAGCTGTAATCCGCTGATATCCGCCAGCATCTGCCGCCAGTACGGGCTTCGCGCGCCGCCGCCAATCAGGGTGACGCTTGCCGGTTTCAGGCCGCAATCATGCACCACGTCCATCCCGTCGGCCAGCGCATACCCCACGCCTTCCAGAACCGCACGCGCCAGTTCAGCCGGGCCATGTTGATGGGTTAAGCCAAAGAACACCCCTTTCGCTTCCGGGTTGTTATGCGGCGTACGCTCGCCGGAAAGATACGGTAAAAACCAGACGGTACCCGTATCGTCATCCGCCTGCTGAGCCGCGGAAATGAGCGCCGGAACGTCGACCATGCCGGTGAGCTTTGCCGCCCAGTCCAGGCAGGACGCCGCGCTGAGCATCACCGACATCAAATGCCATTTCCCCGGAAGGGCATGGCAGAAACTGTGCACAGCGCTTTCAGGATTGCTGCGATACCCGTCGCTGACGGCAAAATAGACGCCAGACGTTCCCAGCGAAAGCATGGCCTGCCCTGCCTCAACCATACCGACACCGACAGCCCCTGCCGCGTTGTCACCGCCCCCGGCAACCACCGGTACGGCAGGCATGTTCCAGCGTTCGGCAACCGCTGGCAGCAATGTGCCCGTCACCTCACTGCCTTCAAACAGCGCGGGCATATGCTCACGGGTCAGATGGCAGGCATCCAGCATTGCCTCGCTCCAGTCACGCTTCGCCACGTCCAGCCACATCGTGCCGGCGGCATCCGACATATCACTGACAAAATCGCCCGTCATGCGAAAGCGCAGATAATCTTTTGGCAGCAAGACTTTCGCCACCTGACGGAAAATGTCCGGTTCGTGGCGCTGAACCCACAGCAATTTAGGCGCTGTAAAGCCGGGCATCATCAGGTTGCCGGTAATCTCGCGAGAAGCAGGAACACGCGCCTCAAGCAGCGCACACTCTTCTGCACAGCGGCCGTCATTCCAGAGAATAGCGGGACGCAGCACACGATACTGACTGTCCAGCAGCGTAGCGCCGTGCATTTGGCCGGCAATCCCGAGCGCTTTAACGTCACGCAGGCTGTGTTGTTCACCTAAGGCCTGTATTGCACGATCCGTCGCCTGCCACCACTGTTCCGGATCCTGTTCCGACCACAGAGGATGCGGACGTGAAACCTGCAGCTTTTCCGTCTGCGTTGCTAACACGTCGCCCTGCTCGCTTAACAGGATGGCTTTCACACCCGATGTGCCAAGATCGATCCCGATATACATTGTGGTGGCTCCTTTGACAGAAATGCCCGGTGGCGCTGCCGCTTACCGGGCCTACGTTTTTACTTGTCGAACAAATAGTGATTGACCAGATTTTCCAGCAGTTCCTGGTGGCCGCTCTGGTGCTGCGGTGCCAGCTGATGTTGTTCAGCGTACTTCGCAATTTCCGCCAGCGATAACTGACCTTTCAGGATTTGCTGGCCCAGCTCACTGTTCCAGCCGCTATAACGCTTCGCTACGCGTTTATCCAGCTCACCGTCTTCAATCATGCGCGCGGCCACTTTCAGCGCCAGCGCCATCGTGTCCATCGCGCCAATGTGGCCGTAGAACAGATCGTATTTATCGGTGCTCTGGCGACGCACTTTGGCGTCAAAGTTCAGGCCGCCGGTGGTGAAGCCGCCCGCTTTGATGATTTCGTACATCACCAGCGCATTCTCTTCCACGCTGTTCGGGAACTGGTCTGTATCCCAGCCCAGCTGCGCATCGCCACGGTTAGCATCAACGGAGCCGAAGATACCCAGCGCAATCGCAGACGCAATCTCGTGATGGAAAGAGTGGCCCGCCAGAGTGGCATGGTTGGCTTCAATGTTAACTTTAATCTCTTTTTCCAGGCCGAACTGCTTCAGGAAGCCATACACCGTCGCCACGTCGTAATCATACTGGTGCTTCGTCGGTTCCTGCGGTTTCGGCTCGATCAGCAGCGTGCCGCGGAAACCGATTTTGTGCTTATGGTCGACAACCATCTGCATAAAGCGGCCAATCTGCTCGCGCTCCTGACGCAGGTCGGTATTCAGCAGGGTTTCATAGCCTTCGCGGCCGCCCCACAGGACATAGTTTTCGCCGCCCAGCTGATGCGTGGCGTTCATTGCCGTCACCACCTGCGTGGCCGCCCAGCTAAACACTTCCGGATCCGGGTTGGTTGCCGCTCCCGCGCCGTAGCGAGGGTTCGTGAAGCAGTTTGCCGTACCCCACAGCAGCTTCACGCCGCTCTGCTGCTGTTTCGCCGCCAGCACATCCACCATCTGCGCGAAATTGTTCAGGTACTCTTTCAGCGACGCGCCTTCTGGCGACACGTCAACGTCATGGAAGCAGTAGTACGGCACGTTCAGCTTGTGGAAGAACTCAAACGCGACATCGGCTTTACGTTTCGCCAGCTCGATGGCCTCACCCGGCTGTTGCCACGGACGGTCAAAGGAACCCACGCCGAACATATCGGCGCCGTTCCAGCAGAAGGTATGCCAGTAACAGGCGGCAAAGCGCAAATGATCTTCCATGCGCTTACCCAGCACCAGCTCATCCGGGTTGTAGTGACGAAATGCTAAAGGATTGGTCGTTTTTGGACCTTCGTAACGAACGCGATCGAGTTGGTCGAAATAAGCTTGCATATTGAGCTCCATAATCAGGGTATGCGGCGAGTCGTTGATACAGGAGTAATAGTGAATAGACATTTTGGGTTGCTCAATTACGTTATTTCACACTGCTATTGAGAGAATGCGCAACTGTGCGCTGGCTCGCAAAATAATGCGCAGACAAACTATTTTTCGGTGCACATTCCAGAATCAAATGTAATTAAGACGTTACGTATTTTAAAATCCGATCGCGGTCATAAATTCAGAAATAAACCAAATATCATAATGGGAAGATAAAAATCTGTAATTGCCAGCCCGCCTTTCCGCGTTAAAAATTTGCTGCGTCTCAGCAGTGAATGTTTCTTTTATCTCAGCAACACATACCCCTACAAAAGGCCTAATAATTATGAAGATAAAGAATCTGACCCTAACGCTCTGTACTACGCTCCTCCTTGCCAGTTTTGCCGGTCATGCCAAAGAGGTCAAAATTGGCATGGCGATTGACGACCTTCGCCTGGAGCGCTGGCAAAAAGATCGCGATATTTTTGTTAAAAAAGCAGAATCACTTGGCGCAAGCGTGTTTGTTCAGTCGGCTAACGGCAACGAAGAAACACAAATGTCGCAAATTGAGAATATGATCAACCGCGGCGTTGATGTCCTGGTCATTATCCCCTATAACGGCCAGGTATTAAGTAACGTGGTGAAAGAAGCCAAACAAGAAGGCATAAAAGTTCTGGCCTATGACCGCATGATTAATAATGCGGATATTGATTATTATATTTCGTTCGACAATGAAAAAGTCGGGGAATTACAGGCGCAAAGCCTGATCGACAAAGTGCCTCAGGGCAATTATTTCCTGATGGGCGGTTCGCCGGTGGATAACAACGCGAAGCTGTTCCGCGAAGGGCAAATGAAAGTCCTTAAGCCGTACATCGACGACGGAAAAATTAAAGTGGTTGGCGATCAGTGGGCCGATGGTTGGCTGCCAGAAAACGCGCTGAAGATTATGGAAAACGCGCTGACGGCCAACAATAACAAAATTGATGCGGTCGTGGCCTCCAACGATGCCACCGCTGGCGGTGCGATTCAGGCTCTGAGCGCCCAGGGGCTGGCCGGGAAAGTCGCCATCTCAGGGCAGGACGCCGATCTGGCCGGGGTAAAACGCATCATTGCAGGCACCCAAACCATGACGGTCTACAAACCGATTACCCAGCTTGCCAATACGGCGGCGGAAATCGCCGTGGATCTGGGCAATGGTAAGCAACCTAAAGCAGACGCAACGCTGAATAACGGGCTTAAAGACGTCCCGGCTCGTCTGCTTACGCCAATTGAAGTCAATAAAGAGAACATTGACGCCACCGTCATCAAAGATGGTTTCCACAAGAAGAGCGAACTGTAATCCAGCGCGGCCCCTGCACTGCGGGGGCGCATCACGTTGTACTGTTCTTCCCTCGGGTTATGTGGAGCAGTTATGCCTTATTTACTTGAAATGAAAAGCATCACCAAGCGCTTTGGCACGGTGAAAGCCGTCGACAACGTCAGTCTCCGGCTGAACCCCGGCGAAGTGGTTTCGCTGTGTGGCGAGAACGGTTCGGGCAAGTCAACGCTGATGAAAGTGCTGTGCGGGATCTACCCACACGGCAGCTACGAAGGCGAAATCGTCTTTGCCGGTGAAGTTATCCAGGCGACACACATTCGCGATACCGAACGCAAAGGCATCGCCATCATTCACCAGGAGCTGGCGCTGGTGAAGCACCTCACCGTGCTGGAAAATATCTTCCTTGGGGCCGAAATTTCCCGCCACGGCGTGCTGGATTACGACACCATGACGCTCCGCTGTGAAAAGCTGCTGGCGCAGGTGAGCCTCAACATTTCACCGGATACCCGCGTGGGGGATCTGGGCCTCGGGCAACAGCAGCTGGTCGAAATAGCGAAAGCGCTTAATAAACAGGTCAGGCTGCTGATCCTTGACGAGCCAACGGCCTCGCTCACCGAACAGGAGACCGCGGTTCTCCTCAATATCATCCGCGATCTGCAAAACCACGGCATCGCCTGCATCTACATTTCGCACAAGCTGAACGAGGTTAAAGCCATTTCGGACACCATTTGCGTGATCCGCGACGGGCAACACATCGGCACGCGTGAAGCCGCAGGCATGAGTGAAGATGACATCATCACCATGATGGTGGGCCGCGAGCTGACGGCGCTTTACCCGAATGAGCCCCACGAAACGGGTGATGAAGTATTACGCGTGGAAAACCTGACGGCGTGGCACCCCGTTAACCGCCACATCAAGCGCGTCAATAACGTCTCGTTTTCTCTTCACAGCGGCGAAATCCTCGGCATTGCTGGACTCGTCGGCGCCGGGCGTACCGAAGCCGTACAGTGCCTGTTTGGCGTGTGGCCGGGGCGCTGGGAGGGCACGATTTATATCGACGGCCAGCCGGTGAAAATCGACAGCTGCCAGCAGGCAATAGCCCGCGGCATTGCCATGGTGCCGGAAGATCGTAAAAAAGACGGCATCGTGCCGGTCATGGCGGTAGGTAAAAACATTACGCTTGCGGCACTCGATCGGTTCTCCGGCGCGCTGAGCAGCCTGGACGATGCCGCAGAGCAGCAGTGCATTCTTCAGTCGCTTGCCAGACTGAAGGTAAAAACATCCTCACCGGAACTGGCCATTGGCCGTCTGAGCGGCGGCAACCAGCAGAAGGCGATTCTGGCGCGCTGCCTGCTTCTTAATCCACGCATATTAATCCTTGATGAGCCAACGCGCGGGATCGATATCGGTGCCAAATATGAAATCTACAAACTGATTAATCAGCTTGTACAGCAAGGGATTGCCGTCATTGTCATCTCGTCTGAGTTACCCGAAGTGCTCGGCCTGAGCGACCGCGTGCTGGTCATGCACGAGGGAAAACTCAAAGCCAACCTGATTAACCAGAACCTGACGCAGGAGCAGGTGATGGAAGCCGCTTTAAGGAGCGAACGTCATGTCGAAAAGCAATCCGTCTGATATCAAAGTCGCTGTTCCGACGCCCGGTGCGTTCGCGGGGTTAAAAGCGCTGAACCTGCAGGTTTTCGTGATGATCGCCGCAATTATCGTCATCATGCTGTTCTTTACCTGGATGACCGATGGCTCTTACCTAAGCGCGCGTAACGTCTCTAACCTGCTCCGCCAGACTGCTATCACCGGCATTCTGGCCGTGGGCATGGTGTTCGTGATTATCTCTGCGGAAATCGACCTGTCGGTCGGTTCGATGATGGGGCTACTCGGCGGCGTGGCGGCCATTTTTGACGTCTGGCTCGGCTGGCCGCTGCCGCTGACCGTGGCAGTCACGCTGGTTTTGGGGTTGGTCCTGGGAGCCTGGAACGGCTGGTGGGTCGCCTACCGTAAAGTGCCGTCGTTCATTGTCACCCTGGCGGGGATGCTGGCCTTCCGTGGGATCTTAATCGGCATCACCAACGGTACCACCGTCTCCCCCACCAGCGCGGCCATGTCGCAGATTGGTCAGAGTTACCTCTCAGATAGCATAGGCTTTACGATCGGTGTGATTGGGTTGCTGGCGTTTGTCGCGTGGCAGTGGCGTGGACGTATGCGCCGTCAGGCGCTGGGGCTGGCTTCTCCGGCATCAACGTCGGTAGTGGGGCGTCAGGCGCTCACGGCAGTCATTGTGCTGGGCGCAATCTGGCTTCTTAACGACTATCGCGGTGTCCCGACACCCGTGCTGCTGCTGGCGCTTCTGCTGCTGGGCGGCATGTTTATGGCCACGCGCACCGCGTTTGGCCGCCGTATTTATGCGATTGGCGGCAACCTTGAGGCTGCCCGTCTGTCGGGTATCAACGTCGAACGCACCAAACTCGCGGTCTTTGCTATTAACGGCCTGATGGTCGCCATCGCCGGGTTGATCCTCAGTTCGCGTCTGGGGGCCGGCTCTCCCTCCGCCGGTAACATTGCCGAGCTGGATGCTATCGCCGCCTGCGTGATTGGCGGCACCAGCCTTGCAGGAGGTATCGGCAGCGTGGCGGGAGCGGTCATGGGGGCGTTTATTATGGCTTCGCTGGATAACGGGATGAGTATGATGGACGTCCCGACGTTTTGGCAGTATATCGTCAAGGGGGCCATTCTTTTACTGGCAGTCTGGATGGACTCGGCAACCAAGCGACGGGCCTGATAACGGTATTGTGATTAATTGGGAAGTGAGCCATGTTTGAAAAGCGTCACCGCATTACGTTGTTATTCAATGCCAATAAAGCCTACGACCGTCAGGTGGTGGAGGGCGTTGGTGAATATTTGCAGGCGTCGCAATCCGAGTGGGATATCTTTATTGAAGAAGATTTCCGCACCCGTCTGGAGAACATCAAAGACTGGCTGGGCGATGGCGTCATCGCCGACTATGACGATCCCGTCATTGAGCAACTGCTGACCGACGTCGATGTGCCGATAGTGGGCGTCGGCGGCTCCTACCATTCGCCCGAAAACTACCCGCCGGTCCACTATATAGCCACCGATAACCATGCCCTGGTCGAGGCCGCCTTTCTCCATTTAAAAGAGAAAGGCGTTCATCGCTTCGCGTTTTATGGCCTACCCGCCACCAGCGGCAAGCGCTGGGCCGTGGAGCGCGAACACGCGTTTTGCCAGCTGGTCGCCCAGGAGAAGTATCGCGGCGTGGTCTATCAGGGGCTGGAAACCGCGCCGGAAAACTGGCAGCACGCGCAAAACCGCCTGGCGGATTGGCTGCAAACGCTGCCGCCGCAAACCGGAATTATCGCCGTGACGGATGCCCGAGCGCGTCACGTGCTGCAGGTCTGCGAACATTTACACATCCCGGTGCCTGAAAAACTGTGCGTTATTGGCATTGATAATGAAGAACTGACCCGCTATCTGTCTCGCGTGGCGCTCTCCTCCGTTGCACAAGGAACGCGTCAGATGGGCTACCAGGCCGCGAAGCTGCTGCATCGTCTGCTGGATAACGAATCCTTGTCGCTTCAGCGCCTGCTCGTGCCCCCTGTCCGCGTCGTGGAACGTCGCTCAACCGACTATCGCTCCTTAAGCGACCCTGCCGTTATTCAGGCCATGCACTATATTCGCAACCACGCCTGCAAAGGGATTAAGGTCGATCAGGTTCTGGATTCGGTAGGCATTTCGCGTTCGAATCTGGAGAAGCGGTTCAAAGAAGAAGTGGGCGAGACCATTCATGCCGTCATCCACGCTGAGAAGCTGGAAAAAGCCCGTAGCCTGCTCATTTCCACGTCACTGTCGATCAACGAAATCTCGCAGATGTGCGGTTACCCGTCCCTGCAATATTTCTATTCGGTGTTTCGCAAAGAGTATGACACCACGCCAAAAGAGTATCGGGATCGCCACAGCGAGGTGCTGATATAGAAAAGAAAACGCCTTCCAGAGGAAGGCGTTTTTTTGAGATTACATGTGGGCGGCAATTAAGCGCTGGTTATCCTGGTACATGGCGAACAGATAGTTGTTATAGCTCTGTCCCTTCGTCGAATAACCTTTCAGCTTGTGGATCATCGTGCTGGCCGTCACTTCCTGATCCGCTTTACGCAACTGCGCGCGTGATTTACGGAATGAGGAGTAGGCCGGGTGCGTGTTCAGGTTCACCACGTAGGCACTCACGGAATCTTTCACGGATTCAAACTGAGAATAGCCTTTCACCTTGCCAGGCGCATTATTACAACGACCTTTCCCACACTTCATACCGAAAAGGTTGTTGTTGCTGCGCGCCAGCTTTGAAGTACCCCAGCCGCTTTCGGCAGCAGCCATGGTCGCAACCATGCTACCCGGGATGATATCTACACGCTCAAGGAGAGAATTCCACGGCACACGACGCGTGTTACCGTTCCAGCTCAGCTTGTAGCGCTTCGTGATATCTTTCAGACGCGCGCGTTCTGACGGCGACCAGCGGCTATCGTACTGTTTGGAAATTAGCCAGTTACGATCCGCAGTAATCGCGGCATTTTGACTCGTGATGTAAGGCATTACCGTCCGGAGAAACGCTTTTTTCCTTGGTGTTCCGGAAGGGTATTTTCGCAAATCAGGAAGTGAACTACTCTTTGCACTATTGCGAGAATACTCTTGTTTACTGCTAACCTTACTACTTGTCGTCTTTATTACGTGGGCTTTCTTACTCGTTGTATCCGTGTGCGTCTTCGCAAGCACCTCACCCGAAAATGCCGTGGTGAGTAACATGAGTATCGCAGCCCCATATCGTCGAATGGGAGTCGATATCATTAGGTCTCCTGGTCGGATGTAATCATCCCAACACCTTATTTTTTTCACAAATTTGAGAGCGGAATCTCAAATCATAGCAAAAATAGACTTCAAGAGCACGTATAGAAATAGTCCAATTCCGAAACTATGTCATCTAAAACTTGCTCACAAAAACACCATTTCCGAAAAAATGTGTGCGGTATCGCAGTTAACAGCTTAATTTTGCGCGAGATCACTCATCCTCACGCATCATCCTGGCAGAAAGCGATGGGGGATGAGTTTTTACCCTTCGCCTGATGGCAAACTGGTTAAAAATGCCGCGACAGGAAAATGGAATGAAACGCACCGCAATAGCCTTTCTGATGTTACCCGCACTGGCACATGCAGACTGGTCATCACCAGGATTTACTGCATTCAGCCCCGAAGGCACGGGGATTTTCACCAGCCAGGCAAAGCTTGCGAAGGGTACGCGTCCTTTGACCGTGAGTTTTGACAACACGTGCTGGCAGCCCTCAGAAGCGATAAAACTCAATGAGATGCTGTCGCTCAAACCCTGTGACGCCACGCCACCGCAGTGGCGCCTTTTCCGCGACGGTGAATACCAGATGCGGATTGATACCCGCTCCGGCACGCCCACCCTGCTGCTGACCATCCAGAGCGCCGCAGAACAGCCGGTAGCAAACGTTATCCGCCAGTGCCCGAAGTGGGACGGTAAACCGCTGGCGCTGGACGTCAGTCATACCTTCCCGGAAGGCTCCGCGGTGCGCGACTACTACAGTAAACAGACGGCGACGGTGCAGAATGGAAAAATCACCCTGCAGCCAGCCGCCAACAGTAACGGCCTGCTGCTGCTTGAGCGCGCCGAAACCGACAAACCTGCGCCGTTTAGCTGGCAAAACGCCACCGTCTATTTCGTGCTGACCGACCGTTATGTCAATGGCGATCCTGGCAACGACAACAGCTATGGCCGTCATAAAGACGGTATGCAGGAGATCGGCACATTCCACGGTGGCGATCTTAAGGGACTTGCCGGCAAGCTCGATTATTTACAGCAGCTGGGCGTGAACGCCCTCTGGATAAGCTCTCCGCTTGAGCAGATCCACGGCTGGGTTGGTGGTGGAACCAAAGGGGATTTCCCGCACTACGCCTATCACGGCTATTACACTCAGGACTGGACGACGCTCGACGCCAATATGGGGACCGAAGAGGATTTACGCCATCTTGTTGACGAAGCGCATAAACGCGGCATCCGCATCCTGTTTGACATCGTGATGAACCACACGGGCTACGCAACGCTTGCGGACATGCAGGAGTATCAGTTTGGCGCCTTGTACCTGCAGGGCGATGAGCTCAAAAAAACGCTGGGAGAACGCTGGACGGACTGGAAGCCGGGCGCAGGCCAAAGCTGGCACAGCTTTAACGACTACATTAACTTTAGCGACAAAGCCGCATGGGAAAAATGGTGGGGTAAAAAGTGGATCCGCACCGACATTGGCGATTACGACAACCCGGGCTTCGATGATTTAACCATGTCGCTGGCATTCTTACCCGATCTCAAAACGGAATCCACCGCGCCTTCCGGGTTACCTAACTTCTATCATCACAAGTCCGATTCCCATGCGAAAGTTATTCCGGGATATACCCCGCGCGATTACCTGACCCACTGGCTCAGCCAGTGGGTACGTGACTACGGCATCGACGGTTTCCGGGTAGATACCGCGAAGCACGTTGAGCTTGCGGCATGGCAGCAGTTAAAAGACCAGGCAAGCCAGGCGCTCGCCGCCTGGAAAGGTGCGAACCCGGACAAAAAGCTCGATAACGCGCCATTCTGGATGACCGGCGAATCCTGGGGCCACGGGGTCATGCAGAGCGATTATTACCGCCACGGTTTTGATGCGATGATCAACTTTGACTATCAGGAGCAGGCGGCAAAAGCGGTCAATTGCCTGGCCGATATCGACCTCACGTGGCAGCAGATGGCGGAAAAGCTGCAAAGCTTCAACGTCCTGAGCTACCTCTCTTCGCATGACACGCGCCTGTTCCGCGAAGGCGGCCAGCGCGCGGCCGAGCTGCTTCTGTTAGCGCCGGGTAGCGTACAAATCTATTACGGGGATGAATCTGAACGCCCGTTCGGCCCGACGGGGTCCGACCCGCTGCAGGGCACCCGCTCGGATATGAACTGGCAGGACGTGACGGGCAAACAGGCCTTAACTGTCGCCCACTGGCAGACGCTGGGTCAGTTCCGCGCCCGACATCCCGCGATAGGTGAAGGCAAACAAACTACGCTGTCGCTGAAAGAGGGGTATGGCTTCGTGCGCGAGCACAATGGCGATAAGGTGATGGTGGTATGGGCAGGTAATCAATAGACCACACCCCTCACCCCGGCCCTCTCCCCAAAGGGGCGAGGGAGAGAAGACGGCTCCGTGCTGTCCCTCTCCCCTGTGGGGAGAGGGTTAGGGTGAGGGGAAAATACACCAGAACAATTCACTGAATAAACCCTTTCCCACCCTATAAAACGACAAATCCGACCACACCACCCGATTTGCACCAACACGGTGCTAGCGTTATGGTTACCCACTTTCAAAATAAGCTCGACAGATCACCTGCTATGACGTTTTCACTTTTCGGCGACAAATTTACCCGCCATTCAGGCATTACTCGCCTGATGGAGGACCTCAACGACGGGCTGCGCACACCGGGCGCAATCATGCTCGGCGGCGGAAACCCGGCTCAAATCCCGGAGATGAATACCTATTTCCAGACCCTGCTCGCTCAGATGCTGGAAAGCGGCAAAGCAACCGATGCGCTTTGCAACTACGACGGCCCGCAGGGTAAAACCGAACTGCTGGCACTCCTCGCCGAAATGCTGCGTAAAGAGCTGGGCTGGGATATCGAACCACAGAATATTGCACTGACAAACGGCAGCCAGAGCGCGTTTTTCTACTTGTTTAATCTGTTCGCTGGACGTCGCGCCGACGGCACCACCAAAAAAGTGCTGTTCCCGCTGGCCCCGGAGTATATCGGCTATGCCGATTCCGGCCTGGAAGAGGATCTGTTCGTCTCCGCGCGCCCGAATATTGAGCTGCTGCCGGAAGGGCAGTTCAAATATCACGTCGATTTTGAACACCTGCATATTGGTGAAGAGACGGGTATGATCTGCGTATCACGACCGACGAACCCAACGGGCAACGTGATCACCGACGACGAGCTAATGAAGCTGGATGCGCTGGCGAATCAGCACGGCATTCCGCTGGTGATCGATAACGCCTACGGCGTGCCGTTCCCGGGCATTATCTTCAGCGAAGCACGCCCGCTGTGGAACCCGAACATTGTCCTGTGCATGAGCCTCTCTAAGCTGGGTCTGCCGGGCAGCCGCTGCGGCATCATCATCGCCAATGAGAAAATCATCACCGCCATTACCAATATGAACGGCATTATCAGCCTTTCACCGGGCGGCATTGGCCCGGCGATGATGTGCGAAATGATCAAACGCAACGACCTGCTGCGTCTGTCGAATGACGTGATTAAACCTTTCTATTACCAGCGCGTTCAGGAGACGATTGCGACACTTCGCCGCTACTTACCGGAAGAACGCTGCCTGATCCACAAACCTGAAGGGGCGATTTTCCTGTGGCTGTGGTTTAAGGATTTGCCTATCACCACCGAACTGCTCTACCAGCGCCTGAAAAAGCGCGGCGTGCTGATGGTGCCGGGCGACTACTTCTTCCCGGGTCTGGATAAGCCGTGGCCGCATACACACCAGTGCATGCGCATGAACTACGTGCCCGATCCGGAAAAAATCGAAGCGGGCGTCAAAATTCTGGCTGAAGAAATCGAGAAAGCCTGGCGCGAAGACGGTTAGTAAAGCCTTACGCCAGATGTCGTTGCCGCTCGGCGCGTAGTCTGGCGGGGTCAACACAGCGCAACGCGTGGGTTGGGCAGGCTTCCACACAGGCCGGTCCGCCTTCGCGATGCATGCACAAATCACATTTCAGCGCGTGCGCCCTGTTTCCCTCCAGCCGAACCTGCATTGCCCCAAACGGACACGCCACCATACAGCTTTTGCACCCAATACAGCGCGCCTGCTCAACGAGCCAGGCGCCTGCCGTGCGGCGAATGGCATGGGTTGGGCAAACGTTGGCACACGGCGCATCCTCGCACTGATGGCAACCCACTGCCGTCGTGTATGAACTTCCCTTAACCACCCGAAGGCGGGGCGTAAAGGCATTTGCGGAGACGGCATCCTGATGCGACACCGCACAGGCCACTTCACAGGTGCGGCACCCTATGCATTTTTCCGCCTCCGCCATGATAAATCGGTTCATGTGTTACGCCTCGCGCACGTTAAAACCCAGCTCTTTTGAGATAGCCTCTGCCGTTTCGCGCAGCGGCTTGAGTAAGTTTTTCTCACCCACCTGCTTCATGCGCGACGTTGATAGCGATATAGAGATCGCATACGGCACGCGGCCGTGGATATCAAAGACCGGCACGGCAATGCAGGAGACGCCCAGCTCGTTCTCTTCTTTGTCCATCGCCATGCTGCGATCGCGAATTTCCGCCAGCTCATCGTACATGGCGCTCAGCTCAGTGATGGTGTTGCGCGTCAAAGGTTGGATCTGTTCCTGATGGCTTTCCCAGTAGCTCGCCACATAATCTTGATGACCAAACGCCATGTAGATTTTGCCCATCGCAGAGCAGTAGAGCGGCATATGCTGACCGATATAGGCACGCGTGCGCAGCATACCGGTTGTCGGTTCAAGCTTATAAATCAGGATGGCGTGGTCGTCTTCCCGGCTGGAAAAGTTCACCGTTTCGCCAGTGGCAATATTCAGCGCTTCAAGGTGCGGTGCCGCCACGTGGATGATATTGAGCGACGACAGCGCCTTTTGCCCGACGGCGATAAATTTGGTGGTCAGGCGATAGCTACCCGCCGCGGGTGCCGGCGTAACGTACCCGCACGACTGCAATCCCTGCAACAGCCGGTGCACGGTGCTCTTATTCAGCCCCGCCAGTTCCGATAAATGCGCAAGCGGACACCCGTTCGGATAGTTACTGAGGATCTCAATCAGCATCAGGCCGCGAAACAAGCTCTGGCTACCTGCTGGCCTCTCTTTTTCTTGCGTCATTTCGCTCTCTTTCATGCTCATTAAATGGCTCCTTTTTATCGCGCCCTGATGGTAGCGCAAAGTGTGGTTCAGTTCACGATCTCAACAGAAAAAACACAACCGTTTGATTTTAATCGATTTTGAAAAACATGAATGTCGTTGATCTGGCAAAATTTGATCGCTATATTTGAAATCAGATTTCGCATAGTGAAATTTAGCGATAAAAAAGCACTCGCACTTGCCCTTAAAAGAACAGGAGAACAGGGATGAAAGTGACCTTCGAAGAGTTGAAAGCGGCGTTCAATCGGGTTCTGCTCGATCGCGGCGTCAACGCGGATACCGCAGATGCCTGCGCGGAAATGTTTGCCCGCACCACGGAATCCGGCGTCTATTCACATGGCGTCAACCGCTTCCCGCGCTTTATTCAGCAGCTTGATGCCGGCGATATCATTCCTGACGCCCAGCCCAAACGGGTGACGACATTAGGGGCTATCGAACAGTGGGACGCCCAGCGATCCATTGGCAACCTGACGGCGAAAAAGATGATGGATCGCGCCACCGAGCTGGCCTCCGATCACGGCATTGGTCTGGTGGCACTGCGTAACGCTAACCACTGGATGCGCGGCGGCAGCTACGGCTGGCAGGCGGCGGAGAAGGGCTACATCGGCATTTGCTGGACCAACTCCATTGCCGTCATGCCCGCGTGGGGATCAAAAGAGTGCTGCATCGGCACCAACCCGCTGATCGTCGCCATTCCCACCAGCCCGATCACCATGGTCGATATGTCGATGTCGATGTTCTCCTACGGCATGCTGGAAGTGAATCGCCTGGCCGGGCGCGAGCTGCCGGTAGACGGCGGCTTTGACGACGAAGGCAATCTCACCAGAGAGCCCGGCGTGATTGAGAAAAACCGCCGGATTCTGCCAATGGGTTACTGGAAAGGTTCAGGTTTATCCATCGTGCTCGACATGATCGCCACCCTGCTTTCCAACGGCGCTTCCGTCGCGGAAGTCACGCAGGACAACAGTGACGAATACGGCGTATCTCAGATCTTTATCGCCATCGAGGTCGATCGCCTGATCGACGCCCCGACCCGCGATGCCAAACTGCAGCGCATCATGGACTTCATCACCACCGCCGAACGCGCTGATGACAATGTCGCCGTTCGTCTGCCGGGGCATGAGTTCACCCGTTTGCTTGAAGAGAACCGCCGCAACGGCATCACGGTTGATGACAGCGTGTGGGCGAAAATCCAGTCTCTGTAAGGAGTAGGCCATGATATTCGGACATATTTCACAGCCAAATCCGTGTCGCCTGCCGCGGGCGATTGAAAAAGCGTTAGATTTTCTGCGTACCACGGATTTCAGCATGCTCAAGCCGGGTGTCGTTGAAATTGAGGGACGCAACATCTTTGCCCAGGTGCTGGATCTCACCACCCGGGAACAGCACGAGAATCGCCCGGAAGTGCATCGCCGTTATCTGGATATACAGTTTCTGGCCTGGGGTGAAGAAAAAATCGGTATCGCCATTGATACCGGCAATAACGAAATCAGCGAATCATTACTGGAACAGCGGGATATTATTTTTTATCACGACAGCGAACGCGAATCGTTTATCGAAATGATACCCGGCAGTTATGCCATATTTTTCCCGCAGGATGTACACCGTCCTGCCTGTATTAAAAACAAGGAAACCACAATTCGTAAAATTGTGGTGAAAGTGGCAATCAGCGAATTAGATTAATTTTCTGATATACCCTAAATAATTCAAGTTGCAGGAAGGCGGCAAGAGAGTGAATCTCCAGGAGCTTACATAAGTAAGTGACTGGGGTGAACGAGCGCAGCCAACGCACATGCAACTTGAAGTATGACGGGTATAAATACAGGAACGCGAAATGACCAATACCGGTTTTATTATTGGTGCGTACCCCTGCGCACCCTCGTTTCACCAGAAAGGGGAACAAGAAGAACAAACCTTCTGGCGGGAACTTTCTGACACGCCACACATTCGCGGGCTGGAACAACCCTGCCTTGAACATCTCCATCCTTATGGTGATGAATGGCTGTTCCGCCATACGCCGGGTGAATGGCAAATCGTGGTAACCGCCGTGATGGAAACCATGCGCCGCCGCGGCACAAACGGTGCGTTTGGCCTGGCCTCCGCCGATGAAGATCAGCGTAAAGCCAGCGTCGAATTTTACCGCCATCTGCATCAGAAGATTGCTGCCGTTAACGCCCGTTTTCCCGGGAAAGTCATTGCCCTGGAGATGCAGGCCGCGCCGCAGGCGGACAATGCTTCAGTTGAGCAGGCTACCGAGGCGTTCGCCCGTTCCATCCGTGAAATCGCGGGCTGGGACTGGTCCTGCGATCTGGTGCTGGAACACTGCGACGCCATGACGGGATCCGCGCCGCGTAAGGGATTTTTACCCCTGGAGCAGGTGCTGGAGGTGGTGAAAGGAACGGATATCAGCGTCTGCATCAACTGGGCGCGCTCGGCCATTGAAGGGCGTAATACCACCCTCCCGCTTGAACATGTTCAGGCCGCGCTCAACGCCGGAAAGCTGGGGGCCTTGATGTTTTCGGGTACGACCACCAGCGGCGAATACGGAGAATGGCAGGATCTGCACGCGCCGTTTTCTTCGTTCTGCACTGACAGTTTGATGTCCACTGAACATGCAAAATCACTCTTTACTGCGGCGAGCGCCGCAACATTGAAATTCTCCGGTATTAAGTTACTGGAAATAAATGCTAATGCTGACGTCAGCCACCGCATCGCTATTTTGCGCGACGGCATTAGCGCCATGAAAAAAGCAACACAATAACAATAAAAAAACCTTATTCCGGTTACCTACACTGAGAAATTAAATATGAATACGTCTACTCAAGCCTTACATGCGGATATTCCGCGTCAGCGCTGGCTAAGAATCATTCCTCCCATTCTTATTGCCTGCATTATTTCATATATGGACCGCGTGAATATCGCGTTTGCGATGCCGGGTGGTATGGATGAGGAATTAGGTATTACCGCGACGATGGCAGGCCTGGCGGGTGGCATATTCTTTATCGGCTATCTGTTCCTGCAGGTTCCCGGCGGCAAGATTGCCGTGCACGGCAGCGGCAAGAAGTTTATCGGCTGGTCGCTGGTCGCCTGGGCGGTGATCTCGGTGCTGACCGGGCTTGTCACTAATCAGTATCAGCTTCTGGTGCTGCGTTTTTTGCTCGGCGTGGCGGAAGGCGGGATGCTGCCCGTTGTGCTCACGATGATCAGCAACTGGTTCCCGGACGCCGAGCGCGGCCGCGCCAACGCCATCGTGATCATGTTTGTGCCCATCGCAGGGATCATCACCGCCCCGCTGTCGGGCTGGATTATTACCGCACTCGACTGGCGCTGGCTGTTCATTATTGAAGGGCTGATGTCCGTTGTGGTGCTGGTGCTCTGGGCATTCACCGTTTATGACCGTCCGCAGGAAGCCCGCTGGATCTCAGACGCCGAGAAAAACTATCTGGTGCAAACGCTGGCGGAGGAACAGCAGGCCATCGCCGGAAAAGAGGTGAAAAATGCCTCGCTCAGCGCAGTGCTGTCTGACAAAACCATGTGGCAGCTGATCGCCCTGAACTTCTTCTATCAGACCGGGATTTACGGTTACACCCTTTGGCTGCCCACCATCCTGAAGGAACTGACGCATACCAGCATCGGCCAGGTGGGTATGCTCGCCATTCTGCCTTACATCGGCGCCATTGCGGGCATGTTCCTGTTCTCCACGCTCTCTGACCGCACCGGCAAGCGCAAGCTGTTTGTCTCCCTGCCGTTGATTGGCTTCGCGCTCTGCATGTTCCTCTCCGTGGCGCTGAAAGCCAACACCTGGCTGGCCTATGCCGCACTGGTGGGCTGCGGCTTCTTCCTGCAATCCGCCGCGGGCGTGTTCTGGACCATTCCGGCGCGTCTGTTCAGCGCCGAAATGGCGGGCGGTGCGCGCGGCGTGATCAACGCCCTGGGGAACCTCGGTGGGTTCTGTGGCCCTTATGCCGTAGGCGTGCTGATCACCCTGTACAGCAAAGATGCGGGCGTTTACTGCCTGGCGGTCTCTCTGGCGCTGGCGTCGCTGCTGGCCCTGCTATTGCCGGCAAAATGCGATGCCGGCGCAGAGCCTAATCCCACGGTGACCCCACACAAGCGTGCGGCCTGATGCCCTCACCTACCCCACTAAACCAAACCGTAGGCCGGGTAAGCGAAGCGCCACCCGGCGAATAAGCGAGAAGAAGATGAGTGAAAAAGAGCCCTACTGGCTGGGTATCGATTGTGGCGGTACTTATCTGAAAGCCGGTTTATACAACAGCCAGGGCAAAGAGGTCAGTATCGAACGCCGCTCCGTTGCCACGCTCAGCCCGCGAGCGGGCTACGCCGAGCGGGATATGCATCAGCTATGGCAGCACTGCCACGCGACCGTCGCCTTGCTGCTCAAAAATTCAGGGGTAAACGGAAAACAGATCAAAGGTGTCGGTATTTCAGCTCAGGGCAAAGGACTGTTTCTGCTTGATAAACAGGACCAACCGCTGGGCAACGCCATCCTCTCCTCTGACCGCCGGGCACTGGACATTGTGCAGCGCTGGCAGCAGGACGGTATCCCCGAAAAACTCTACCCGCATACGCGCCAGACGCTTTGGACCGGGCATCCGGCCTCGCTTCTGCGCTGGGTCAAAGAGAACGAGCCGCAGCGTTATCAGCACATTGGCTGCGTGATGATGGCGCACGACTATCTGCGCTGGTGTCTGACCGGCGTGAAGGGCTGCGAAGAGAGCAACATCTCCGAGTCCAATCTCTACAACATGAATACCGGCCAGTATGACCCGCAGCTTACGCGCTGGCTCGGTATCAGCGAGATTGATGACGCACTGTCGCCGATTGTCGGTTCAGCAGAAATCTGCGGGGAAATCACCGCTCAGGCAGCCGCGCTTACCGGTCTCGCGGCGGGTACGCCTGTCGTTGGCGGACTGTTTGATGTGGTTTCCACCGCGATCTGTGCCGGACTGCACGACGAACATACGCTGAACGCCGTGATGGGCACCTGGGCCGTCACCAGCGGGATTGCCAATGCACTTCGGGACAACGAACCGTTTCCGTATGTCTATGGACGTTACGTTCACCCGCAGCAGTACATCGTCCACGAAGCCAGCCCCACCTCTTCCGGCAACCTTGAATGGCTGACCGCGCAGTGGGGCGACATGCCGTTCAGCGAAATCAACCGCGCCGTGGCCAGCCTGCCGAAAGCCGAAAGCGATCTGCTCTTCCTGCCGTTCCTCTACGGCAGCAACGCCGGGCTGGAGATGACCAGCGGTTTCTACGGCATGCAGGCGCTGCATACCCGCGCGCACCTGCTGCAGGCGGTTTATGAGGGCGTGGTATTTAGCCATATGACCCACCTCAACCGCATGCTTGAACGTTTTACCCACGTTCATACCCTGCGCGTGACGGGTGGCCCAACCCATTCTGACGTGTGGATGCAAATGCTCGCAGACGTCAGCGGGCTGGCCATTGAACTGCCGCAGGTGGAAGAGACGGGCTGTTCCGGCGCCGCGCTGGCCGCGATGGTTGGCACCGGCGCTTTCACCGACTTCCACGCGGCGCAGCGCGCGCTTAAGCATGACATCCGGGTCATCGAGCCCGATATGCGCGCCCATGCGGCCTATCAGCGCAAATATCACCGCTACCAGTTACTGATTTCAGCATTGCAGGGCTACCACGCCCGTATTAAGGAGTACGACCTATGAGCAGACCATTACTGCAGCTGGCGCTCGACCACACCTCGCTTCAGGCCGCCCAGCGCGATGTCGCGACGCTTTCAGAACACGTCGATATCGTCGAAGCGGGCACCATTTTGTGCCTGACCGAAGGGCTGAACGCCGTGCGCGCCCTGCGCGAGCAGTGCCCGGATAAGATCGTCGTGGCGGACTGGAAAGTCGCCGATGCCGGAGAAACGCTGGCTGAACAGGCATTTGGCGCAGGCGCGAACTGGATGACCATCATCTGCGCCGCGCCGCTGGCCACCGTGGAACGAGGCCACGAGGTGGCGCTGCGCTGCGGGGGTGAAATCCAGATGGAGCTCTTTGGCAACTGGACGCTGGACGACGCGCGTGACTGGCACCGCATCGGCGTGAAGCAGGCCATTTATCACCGCGGGCGCGATGCGCAGGCCAGCGGTCAGCAGTGGGGTGAGGCGGATCTCGCGAAAATGAAAGCGCTCTCCGACATCGGTTTGCAGCTCTCGGTGACCGGTGGCATCACTCCCGCCGACCTGCCGCTGTTTAAGCAGATCAACGTTAAAGCCTTCATTGCCGGACGCGCGCTGGCAGGAGCCGCCAACCCACCGCAGGTGGCACAGGCATTCCACGCGCAAATCTGCGACATCTGGGGAGCGTAATCATGCGTCAGCATCCGTTAGGTATCTATGAAAAAGCGCTGCCAAAAGATCTCTCCTGGCCCGAGCGCCTGGTTCTGGCGAAAAGCTGCGGGTTCGATTTTGTTGAGATGTCTGTCGACGAGACCGACGATCGCTTATCGCGCCTCGAGTGGAGCACCACGCAGCGCGCTTCGCTGGTTGAAGCGATGCTGGAGACCGGTGTGGCAATCCCCTCCATGTGTTTATCTGCCCACCGTCGCTTCCCGTTTGGCAGCCGGGATGAAACCGTGCGCGAGCGCGCCCGCGAGATCATGACGAAGGCCATTAAGCTGGCGCGTGATTTAGGCATTCGCACCATTCAGCTTGCGGGTTATGACGTGTACTACGAAGAGCACGACGAGGGCACGCAGCTGCGCTTTGCCGAAGGGCTGGCGTGGGCCGTCGAGCAAGCCGCTGCCGCGCAGGTGATGCTGGCGGTGGAGATCATGGATACCGCGTTTATGAACTCCATCAGCAAATGGAAAAAGTGGGACGACATGCTCGCCTCGCCGTGGTTCAGCGTTTACCCGGACGTCGGCAACCTGAGCGCGTGGGGCAACGACGTCACCGCCGAGCTGACGCTGGGCATTGACCGCATCGCCGCGATCCACCTGAAAGATACCCAACCCGTGACCGAGCAAAGCCCCGGCCAGTTCCGCGACGTGCCGTTTGGCGAGGGCTGCGTCGATTTTGTTGGCGTGTTTAACACGCTCAATCAGCTGAACTATCGCGGCGCGTTTCTGATTGAAATGTGGACTGAAAAAGCAAAAGAGCCGGTGCTGGAGATTATCCAGGCGCGCCGATGGATTGAAGCCCGTATGCAGGAAGGAGGCATGACGTGTTAGAAGAACTCAAAGACGAGGTGCTGGCGGCAAACCTGGCGCTGCCTGCCCACCAGCTGGTGACGTTTACCTGGGGCAACGTCAGCGCGGTCGACCGGGAAAGCGGCATGATGGTCATCAAGCCCTCCGGCGTGGAATACGAGGTGATGACGGCAAAGGATATGGTGGTGGTGAATATCGCCACCGGTGAGGTGGTCGAAGGCAGCAAGAAACCCTCATCAGACACGCCGACCCACCTTGCACTGTACCGCCGTTACCCGGAGATTGGCGGCATCGTACACACCCATTCCCGCCACGCCACTATCTGGTCGCAGGCGGGGCTGGATTTACCGGCGTGGGGCACTACGCACGCCGACTATTTCTACGGGCCAATACCCTGCACGCGCCTGATGACCACGACCGAGATTGCAGGGGAGTACGAATACCAGACGGGTGAAGTCATCATCAAAACCTTCGAGGAGCGCGATCTCAGTCCGATGCAAATCCCGGCGGTGCTGGTTCACTCTCACGGCCCGTTCGCCTGGGGTAAAGACGCTGCCGATGCGGTCCACAATGCCGTCGTGCTGGAAGAGTGCGCCTATATGGGCCTGTTCTCTCGCCAGCTCGCGCCACAGCTTCCGGTTATGCAGCAGGAGCTGCTCGACAAGCATTATCTGCGCAAGCACGGGGCAAATGCCTACTACGGCCAGTGATGCACTTTACAGATCGTAGGCCGGGTAAGGCGAAGCCGCCACCCGGCTTTACCCCATCAGAAGCGCCAGGTCAGGCCGGTCATCAGCGCGAAGCTGTCGTCACGGTCGATCATCGGGCTGTTCTTCACGTCGTCAGGTAATACGGTATAGACCGCGCTGGCGTTAAGGTACAGCTTCTGGGTTAACTGATATTTGGCGGCCAGGCCAACGTATGGCGTCCAGCTGTCGCCGGCGGTGTATTCATCCATACCCGAGCGGCGAGACTCGCTGCCGGATACGCCGTAGTAGTAGTCGTTATAGCTTTCGTCGCTGTAGAAAATCCCGACCGATGGCGTCAGGGTCAGGCGTTCCATCCTGATTGGACGGAAGTACGATACTTCGCCCATCACGCCGCCGCTTTCATCCATCGCGTCGCCAGAGACGGCCACTTTCAGAGAGCCCCAGCTTTCGTGGCGGTAGTAGGCGCCGCCGAGGAAGGCAGACGCTTTGCGCTCGTCCAGCTGCTTCATCTGATGGTCGTCGTTATCATCAGGATCAAAATGCAGCGGCATCCACGATGCGGTCAGGCTGAACTCATTTTTTGCGTCTTTCCACAGGATCCATCCGCCCGTGGTCTGGCGAACATAGAATCTGTCGCCTTCGTAGCTAATTAACGGTACTGCACTGGTATTTTCATTATATCCTTTGTAAGGAGACTCATTAAATACTGCCCCCGCTCCAAGTGAAAAGTCACCGGCCATTGCAGAGGATGTTGCAAATAACGTGGCAGCGATGAGTAAATTGTATTTAATAGTCATTACATGTAATCCATTTAAATGCCAAACAAGCGAGGCGAATAATAATGGTTACAAATTTGCCAATGCAACGCTGCGGTTTATATAATATTATATATAAAATCATATAGATGGGTGCGCATGATGAGTAAATTACAGCTAAAGCCACGCGAATTAAAAATTATTTCCGTCATCGCCGCAACCCACAGCATTGGTGATGCTGCCGCCCTGCTGGGCATGGCGCAGGCCAACGTCAGTAAATATCTGTCTGATTTTGAAACGCGGGTTGGGCTCAAGGTATTCGAGCGTACCACTCGCCAGCTGGCCCTTACCCAGTTTGGCGAAGCGTTACTCCCTTACGTGAATGCCACGCTGGATAAGAACAGTCAACTTGTTAATTTTATTGCGGATTATAAGCATGAAAAGCGTGGAAAAGTCACGATCTACGCCCCAACAGGTATCGTGACCTATCTTGCCCGACACGTGATCCATCAGATTGAGGACATTGGCGACATTCGCATCTCCCTGAAAACCTACAACCTGGACCGTAATGAATTTTCAGAAGGTGTTTCCTTTCCGGACGACTGCGATATTTTAATTACCTATGCACAGCCGAAAGATGAAAGCCTGGTTGCCAGCGTGTTGACAAAATATTCCGTCACGGCATTTGCAACCGTTGAGTATTTAAATAAACATCCTTTAACAGGACCTGAAGATTTAATTAACCACTCATGTATCCTCATTGATTCCATGCTGGTCGATGAGGCAAACATCTGGCGCTTCCGCGTGCACGGCAGTGATAACGTTTATGATTACCGGGTAACCGGGAATTATATTTGCGACAATACGCAGACCGCCCTTGAGCTGGCAAGAAATCATCTTGGAATTGTATTTGCGCCCAAAGAGAGTCTGAAAAAAGAATTAACAAAAGGCATGCTGGTCCCCTGCTTCCCGCATCAGGAGGAGTGGTGGCTCGATCTGACCGCCATCTTCCGCAAACGGGAATATCAGCCCTGGCGCGTGCAATACGTCCTGGATGGCGTACTGAACTGCCTGCGCCAGCAAATTGCTCAGGCCGCCCATGGACGGCCTGAGCTGGGCGATTAGAACAGCCCCAGCGGTTTATCAGAGTAGCTGACCAGCAGACATTTCGTCTGCTGGTAATGCTCCAGCATCATCTTGTGGGTTTCACGCCCGATGCCCGACTGCTTATAACCCCCAAATGCCGCGTGCGCCGGATAGGCGTGGTAGCAGTTGGTCCAGACGCGTCCGGCCTGTATGCCCCTTCCCATTTTATAGGCCAGATTACCGTTGCGGCTCCAGACGCCCGCCCCCAGGCCATACGGCGTGTCGTTGGCAATTTCCAGCGCCTCCTCCATCGTTTTGAAGGTGGTCACAGCCAGCACCGGTCCGAAAATTTCCTCCTGGAAAACGCGCATGTTGTTCTGACCGAACAGGATCGTCGGCTCAAGGTAGTACCCTTCCTGCAGATCCCCTCCCAGCACTTTACGGCGACCGCCGGTCAGAATATCCGCGCCCTCTTTCTTGCCGATGTCGATGTAGTTGAGGATAGTCTCCAGCTGTCCGTGCGAGACCTGCGCGCCCATCTGCGTGACGTTATCGAGCGGATTACCGCTGCGGATAGACTCCACGCGGCGAATGGCGCGCTCCATAAAGCGCTCATAGATGGACTCCTGCACCAGCGCGCGGCTTGGGCAGGTACAGACTTCGCCCTGGTTAAACGCAAACAGCGCAAACCCTTCCAGCGCTTTATCGAAGAAGGCATCCTCTTCCTCCATTACGTCCGCGAAGAAGATGTTCGGGGATTTCCCCCCCAGCTCCAGGGTCACCGGAATAATGTTCTGCGTGGCGTACTGCATGATCTGCTGACCCACTTCCGTCGAGCCGGTAAACGCCACTTTGGCGATACGTTTTGAGGTGGCCAGATATTCGCCTATCTCACCGCCCGCGCCGTTGACCACGTTAATCACGCCCGGGGGCAGCAGATCGCCGACGATTTCCATCAGCAGCAGAACCGAGAGCGGAGTCAGACGGGCCGGTTTAAGCACAATACAGTTTCCGGCGGCCAGCGCCGGCGCCATTTTCCAGCTCGCCATCAGCAGCGGGAAGTTCCACGGAATAATTTGCCCGACGACGCCCAGCGGTTCATGGAAGTGATACGCCACGGTGTCGCTGTCTACCTCGCTGATCCCGCCCTCCTGAGCGCGAATGCAGGAGGCAAAATAGCGGAAATGGTCAATAGCCAGCGGCACGTCTGCCGCCATCGTTTCCCGGATCGGCTTGCCGTTATCCCAGGTTTCTGCCGTTGCCAGCAGCTCCAGATTTTGCTCCATCCGGTCGGCAATTTTGAACAAAATGGCCGCGCGGTCCTGAACGGAGGTATGGGCCCATTTATCTTTCGCTTTGTGCGCAGCATCCAGCGCGAGGTCGATATCACGCTTGCCGGAACTGGCTATTTCACACAGCGGCTGGCCGGTAACGGGGGTCAGGTTGGAATAGTATCCGCCGTCGACGGGCGCGACCCAGTCGCCGCCAATAAAGTTGTCATAACGGGGCTTCAGCTTGAGGGGAAAACCATACTCGCCGGGCTGGATACGCGATGAGGGAGGATTGTTTGTCATGACCGTCTCCTTGCTGTTGATGTACAACAAGGGTAGTTCCGGCTGGCGATTTTCTCGCCAGCCGGTAACGGTGTTTACGACGGGGGTCACGGAGTTTCAGGAAATAACAGCGAATCTCGCAGGACATGATCGTTACCGCGACGGCGGGTAAAGCCGATGCGGTTGAAATACTCCAGGATCTGAATTGCCAGCTTGCGGCCCACGTTCAGCCGGTCGCGGAAATCGGCGGCGCAGGTAGAGCCCCGCGCCTGATCCAGTTCGCGGATCAGGTTCGCAAACGCAACAATCCGATCGTTACGGTAATAACGATCTTTCACGATCGCGACTATCAGCCCCTGCTGCGCCGCATGGCGCAGAACCTGACGCATTACCTGCTCGTCGGCGTTCGTTTCGCGAGCCAGATCGCGAACCCACCACGGCTCATCGCCAAACAGCGGGGCCACTTTTTGCCATACAGCCTCTTGCTCTGCGGTGAACCCGGCCTTGTGATCCGGCAGATGCAGCCAGCCGTGGTGGCTTTTGATCGCCCCGCTTTCGCGCATGTTCTCAATCAGCAGCAGCACCAGCGCATCGTCTTCCATCGGCAGCGCCATGCGTCGCAGACGTTCACGACCCGGGCCAGGCTCATCCTGATGCTGTTCATGGTAGGTTGCGAGCGTGTTCAGTATTTTGCGCTGCCAGTTTGCCGCAACCGGGGCATTGAGCAGGCTGTTGCCGGCCTGAATAAAGCCCGGCTGCTGGGTCAGCTGGCGTAAGCCTTCCCCGCTCAGCTGGCGTGCCCATGCAAAATCCTTAAGACTCACCGCACCGCGCTCAAGATGCACCCGCAGCGCGACGCTATCTTCTCTGGCCTGCGCCAGCTCCGCCAGCCACTGCAGATATTCAGGTTTACGCTTGCCGCGCCGCGGTGGGTTAAGCACCACCACCCGCGCCCCGGCCAGCGTTTCGCGCGCTGAAATATCACGCAGTACCAGACGATCGTTGTCTGCCAGCCAGAGCGGCGAATCGAAAACCAGTTCGGCAAGGTCGTTCTCCAGCAGCGACACCCGCCCGGTGATATGGCTGGCCGCGTGGTGGATATGCAGCGGCTGCCACTGGGTCAGCGGCGCGTGCGTCTGCAGGGAGACAATGACGCGTTCAGACGGTTCGGGTGGCGCATCGGCCAGCAGCCAGTCGCCGCGGCTAAGCTGCTCTTTTTCCGCATCCCCGGCAATGTTAAGCGCGATTCGCTGCCCGGCGTGGGCCTGCTCCGCGGGCTGGTTTTGCGCATGCAGGCCGCGCACGCGCATCGGTTTGTTAACGCCCGTCAGCCATAAGCTATCGCCGACCTTCACTTCGCCGCTGAGCGCCGTACCGGTGACCACCAGGCCCGAACCTTTCACGGTAAAGGCCCGGTCAATGGCCAGACGGAAACGGTGATGGCTGGCGTGGTCACGTGATGAAAGCTGCTGTAAATGGTGGCGAAGTTCGTCGATACCTCGCCCTTCTGTCGCCACGGTGACAAAAAGCGTAGCATCGGCAAAGCCATATTCCCGCAAGGTTGCCTGTACCGTTTCGCGCACCTCGCTGACGCGCGCGTCATCCACGCGATCGGCTTTGGTTAGCGCCACGGTCAGCTGCGGGTTGCCGGTCAGCTGCAGGATCGCAAGATGCTCGCGGGTTTGCGCCATGACGCCATCATCACAGGCCACCACCAGCAGGGCATGATCGATTCCGCCCACACCCGCCAGCATGTTGGACAGAAACTTTTCATGCCCCGGTACATCAATAAAACCCAGAACGCGGCCATCGGGCTGGGGCCAGTAGGCATAGCCCAGATCGATGGTCATGCCGCGCTTTTTTTCTTCCGGCAGGCGGTCGGCGTTTACGCCGGTAATCGCCTGCAGCAACGTGGTTTTTCCGTGGTCGACGTGACCGGCGGTGGCAATAATCATTTCAACAACATCTCCAGAAATCGCTCTTCATCTTCAAGGCAGCGCAGATCCAGCCACATTCGGCCGTCGTAAATCCGCCCGATAACCGGCGTCGGCAGACCACGCCAGCGTGACGACAGGGCATCAAGGCGGCTGCCGCGCCCGTCGCGCGGGGTGAACGTAAGCGCCTCGCTCGGCAGCCTGTCCACCGGCAGCGAACCGCTGCCAATCTGCGACTGGCAAGGTTCAATGCGCACGTCAAAATCGGGGTAATGCGGGGCTACGTGCGGCAGCAGTAACTCGGCTTGGGCGCGAATCGAGGCGGCATCGCGGGTTAACAGGCGCAGCGTGGGCAGGCTCTCGGCCAGCTTCTCCGGATGCAGATAGATACGCAGCGTCGCGTCCAGCGCGGCAAGGGTCATTTTATCGGCACGCAGGGCGCGCTTGAGCGGGTGCTGCTGCAGCTTCGCAATCAGCTCGCGCTTGCCTACGATAATCCCGGCCTGCGGCCCGCCCAGCAGTTTGTCGCCGGAAAAGCTCACCAGGCTGACGCCCGCCGCAATCATCTCTTGCGGCATCGGCTCTTTTGGCAGCCCGTAAAGGCTCAAATCGACCAGCGAACCGCTGCCGAGATCGGCAATCACCGGTACATTAAGCTCGCGCCCAATCGCCGCCAGCTCGGCCTCTTCAACCGTTTTGGTGAAGCCTTCAATATGGTAATTGCTGGTGTGGACCTTCATCAGCAGGGCGGTATTTTCATTCACCGCCGCGCGATAATCTTTCGCATGCGTACGGTTAGTGGTGCCCACTTCATGCAGCGTGCAGCCCGCCTGGCGCATCACGTCCGGGATGCGAAACGCCCCGCCAATCTCCACCAGCTCGCCGCGGGAAACCACCACCTCTTTGCCGCTAGCGGTAGCCGCCAGCATCAGCAGCACTGCCGCAGCGTTGTTATTTACAATGCAGGCATCTTCCGCGCCGGTCAGCTGGCACAGCAGCTCCGCCAGCGCGCGATCGCGGTGCCCGCGCCCGGCACCGTCCAGATCGTACTCCAGCGTCACAGGCGAGCGCATGGCCTGCCCGACCGCCGCGATAGCCTCTTCCGCCTGCTGCGCGCGGCCCAGGTTGGTATGCAGGACGGTTCCCGTCAGGTTAATCACCTGGCGTAACGCGCTTTGCGCTTTCTCACCCAGCCGGTGCTCAACTTCCTGCTCCCACGCTGCGCACCAGTCGGGCAAAGCGTTTTCTGACTGAATCGCGCATCGGGCTTCGTCCTGAAGCAGACGTAGCATCTCAACCGTCGCGGTATGACCGAAACGCTCAACGGCAGCATGAATGCGGGGCTCGCGAAGGAGACGGTCGGTCGCGGGGATCTGGCTGTACAGCGAATGATGAGTAGTCATGAAAGCGCCTGGCGAGTAAATATCTTCCCCCCTCCCGACGGGAGAGGGAGTTAACATGTAGAGAGATTGTACCGCCTCCCGCAGCGAAGTGTTATAACCCGCATCAAGCCTTTGGCGGTTCTGTACGGGCAAAGCTCTCGCGGCTAAATAGCGTGTCGGCAAGTTTTACCAGCAGCGGACGATCAACGCACCAGCCGGGGGAAACGCGGCGGAAGTTGAGATAGCCAATAGCGCAGGCGATGGCGATCGTCGCCAGGTTCAGGTCGTCGGTTTGGATCTTTCCGTCCCGGATAAGCTGTTCGCACCGGTCCAGGCTGCGGCTGATTTTTTCCCGCTGGCGCAGCAGTTCGTTTTCTGACTGCTGGGCGGCGGGCCTTGCCTGTTCGCGCACCGAGGTGAGAGCCGCATCCATAATGCCATCGGCCAGGGCTTCAATTTGCTTCACCGCCAGCGCCGCTTTGGGGTCAGCCGGAAGCATTGCCGGGGCAACGCCCAGCAGCTCGATATACTCCGCAATAATCGGGGAATCGAACCAATATTCACCCTCGTCCGTCACCAGCGCCGGGACTTTCCCCAGCGGGTTGTACTGCGCGACGCCGTTTTCGGCGTTGTAAGGCTGTTCATTGATGAATTCAAATTCAATCCCTTTCTCCAGCAGGAGAATTGAGATCTTTCGCACGAAGGGACTGGTATAGCTACCGATGAGTTTCATTGCCTGATCCTTGATGCCGGAAAAAAGTCAGTATGGATCAAGCGATGAAAAAAGGGCAGGTATGCGCGTCGCATTCCTGCCCTGGAGGGATTAGTGATCGAGATAGAGGTAGTGCATCCAGCTGGTCATACGCAGCAACACTTTACGCATGACCGACACGTGGGCGAAATGGTCCGAATAGACGGCCACCTGGGCGTAAATACCGTCTGGCAGCGCATCGACGTCGGCGTTAGGCTCCAGCTCAATCAGCGCCTGTACGCCATCAGTACCCGGCACGACCGTCAGTGCCTGCAGCGCACCCTGTGCCTGATACGACCCGCCTGGCACCACCGGCAGAACGCTGGTGAGCTTGCCGGTGAACACCTGGCCCGGCAGCGCGTTGAACACCACTTCCGCTTCATCGCCCGGCTTCAGGCGCAGCAGCGAGTTCTGACGGAACTGAGCCACGATCTGGCGCTTCTGCTCAGGAATAAAGACCATCACCGGACGCAGGGGCAGCGCGGCGGCATAGGTCCCCGGACGAATCAGCACCTGGGTGATATAGCCATTGCTGGGCGCACGCACCACGGTCTGATCCAGGTTGTATTTGGCTTCAGCAAGCTGGGCGCGCAGGGAGGCAATCTGCGACTGTTCGCCGTTCACCATGCTGTCTAACTGGCTTTGAATCTGCACCTGTTCAGCAACGGAGCCTTTCACCAGCGCATCCTGTGCCAGGTAATTCTGCCGCGCGTTGTCGATATCGCTTTCAGAGAACGGATTCACCTTCGCCTGGCTGCCTTTCAGGTAGCGCTGATAATCTTTGTACAGGCGATCGCGCTCGGCGGAGACGCGCGTGGTATTGGCGACGGCTTCCACCAGCTGCGCTTTCAGATTATCGATGTTGTGCGTCGCGGTCACCAGGTCGGCCTGGAGTCTGTCGACGCGCGCCTGGTAGCGGCCTGGATCCAATTTAAATAACACTTCGCCTTTTTTAATGAGCTGGTTATTTTTATCGGTCACTTCACTGACCACGCCAGTCACCTGCGGCGTAATCGGAATAGAAATAACCGCTTTTTGCGCCGTAAAGGTATACGGGTGGTTATAGTTCATGAGCAGAATAAGTCCGGCAACAATAAACACGCCGCCTAAAGTCGCGGTGGCAAGCGTCCACTGGTTTACCGGAATACGGAATATTTTAAAAATCACCCAGGCAAATGCCACATAGGTCAAAATAATCAACAGATCCATGATTAGCGCTCCAGCGTGTTCTTATCAGCAGCTGGCTGTGCTGCCGCCAGCTTTTGTTCGAGTTCCGCCACGCGTTTGGCGAGCGCATCCATGCCCGGAACCTCGTCAGGCTTTGTGATGTGGTTCTGCATGCCCCAGCCGCGGTCTTCACGGTACAGCGTGGCCCAAATCCACAGGAACGGCCAGATGGCATGGAGCGTAAACAGGCTAATCCACCCTGCCGTATGAATCGCATCGGCATGTGGGTGGTTACGCTTTTTGGCCATATTGTAAGGGATGTCATGAATGGCGATGATTCCGTAAAAAAGAACCAGAAATACAAAAATCAATACGCCCAGCGCGAAATAGTTGAGAAACATATTCTCCTCACTTAAACAACGTCAACTCATTAAATTAATAAAACGGTACGCAACCTAATTAATTTTTATAAACACAGGGAGGTGCTTATTATTTCCAGAGCCGGGGAGTATGGGTTTTTATAATATCTCCATGCAAGTTTATAAGCGTGTCAAAATATATCCTGAATAATAATAGACTTAACCTTACAATATGAGCGTAATCCACCTTTTAGCTTTTCGCCATACCACACATCAAAAGTGGTTTTTTAGCTTTACGTGTCGCGCTTTGCCATCCTGATGCCGATCGCAGTCAGAGAAATCTGCATAAAAATATTTTGTGAAATCAGTCACAATCCAGAAACAAACACACGAAAGCAAAATGTGATGTCAATCACAGAAAGGGGTGTTTTTTGCGTCATTTTTCGCCATCGTCTTTTTTTTGCGCACCATTTTTGTGATTCAGATCACCTCATTGAATGCCTCACCCCCTATCTTTACGTGATGTACATCACACAAATTTTCGCTATCTGGACAGTTGAACGATTCAGTGCCAGATTTCACAGCATCAGAACAGGGCCCGGCTACCTCTGCCGCCGCACATTAACGATAAACCTCGGGCCGCAAGCCTAAGCAAAACAGAAGAAGGGGTGTTTTATGTCATCCGATTTCAAGATCAAAGTTCAAAGCTTTGGTCGTTTCCTCAGCAACATGGTGATGCCAAATATCGGCGCGTTTATCGCGTGGGGTATCATCACCGCATTGTTCATTCCGACAGGGTGGTTGCCTAACGAAACGCTGGCGAAACTCGTTGGCCCAATGATTACCTATCTCCTGCCGCTGCTCATCGGTTTTACCGGTGGTCGTCTGGTGGGCGGTGACCGTGGTGGCGTTGTGGGTGCCATCACCACGATGGGGGTTATCGTCGGTGCGGATATGCCGATGTTCCTCGGTGCGATGATTGCCGGTCCTTTGGGCGGCTGGGCGATCAAGAAATTCGACGTCTGGGTTGACGGTAAGATCAAATCCGGCTTCGAAATGCTGGTGAACAACTTCTCTGCGGGCATCATCGGGATGATCCTCGCGATTCTGGCGTTCCTCGGTATTGGCCCTGCGGTTGAAGTGCTGTCCAAAATTCTGGCGGCAGGCGTTAACTTTATGGTGGCGCACGACATGCTGCCGCTGGCGTCTATCTTCGTTGAACCGGCGAAAATCCTGTTCCTGAACAACGCCATTAACCACGGCATCTTCTCGCCGCTGGGTATTCAGCAGTCTCACGATCTCGGCAAGTCCATCTTCTTCCTGATTGAAGCGAACCCGGGTCCGGGTATGGGCGTTCTGCTGGCGTACATGTTCTTTGGCCGCGGCAGCGCGAAGCAGTCTGCTGGCGGCGCGGCTATCATCCACTTCCTGGGCGGTATCCACGAAATTTACTTCCCGTACGTGCTGATGAACCCGCGTCTGATCCTGGCCGTTATCCTCGGCGGTATGACCGGCGTGTTCACCCTGAGCGTGCTGGGCGGCGGTCTGGTTTCTCCTGCTTCTCCGGGTTCTATCCTGGCGGTGCTGGCGATGACGCCAAAAGGGGCTTACTTCGCGAACATTGCGGCCATCTGTGCGGCCATGGCCGTCTCCTTCGTGGTCTCTTCCATCCTGCTGAAAACCAGCAAAGTGAAAGAAGACGACGATATCGAAGCGGCAACCCGTCGTATGCACGACATGAAAGCGGAATCCAAAGGCGCTACCCCGCTGGCCGCTGGCGATGTCTCTAACGACCTGAGCCACGTGCGTAAAATCATCGTTGCCTGTGACGCCGGTATGGGTTCCAGCGCAATGGGTGCAGGCGTGCTGCGTAAGAAAGTGCAGGATGCGGGCCTGACTAACATTTCCGTGACCAACAGCGCCATTAACAGCCTGCCGCCGGATGTTGACCTTGTCATCACGCACCGCGACCTGACCGAACGCGCCATGCGCCAGGTACCGCAGGCGCAGCACATCTCGCTGACCAACTTCCTCGACAGCGGCCTGTACACCAGCCTGACCGAACGTCTGGTTGCCGCGCAGCGTCATGAAGATAACGAAGTGAAAGTGCGCTCCAGCCTGCAGGACAGCTTTGACGAGAGCAACGCTCACCTGTTCAAACTGGGTGCGGAGAACATCTTCCTCGGCCGCACTGCGGCGACCAAAGAAGAAGCGATTCGCTTTGCCGGTGAGCAGTTGGTAAAAGGCGGCTACGTTCAGCCTGAATACGTCGACGCGATGCTGGAACGCGAAAAACTGACGCCAACCTACCTGGGCGAATCCATCGCGGTGCCGCACGGTACGGTTGAAGCGAAAGATCGCGTCCTGAAGACCGGCGTCGTATTCTGTCAGTACCCGCAGGGCGTGCGCTTCGGTGAAGAAGAAGACGACATCGCCCGCCTGGTGATTGGTATCGCCGCTCGCAACAACGAGCACATTCAGGTGATTACCAGCCTGACCAACGCGCTGGATGATGAGTCTGTCATTGAGCGTTTGGCCAATACCACCAGCGTGGAAGAAGTGCTGGCTCTGCTGAACAAATAAGTTCTCTTCCCTCTCCCCTCCGGGGAGAGGGCTAGGGTGAGGGGAAACGTTCCTCACCCCAGCCCTCTCGGGTAAAAACATTGATGAAGGTTAACACTATGAAAGCATTACATTTTGGCGCAGGTAATATCGGTCGTGGTTTTATCGGTAAACTGCTGGCAGACGCGGGCATTACGCTGACATTCGCCGATGTGAATCAGGTCGTCCTGGATGCCCTGAATGCCCGTCATAGCTATCAGGTACACGTGGTGGGCGAAAACGAGCAGGTTGAGACGGTGTCTGGCGTCAACGCGGTAAGCAGCATTGGCGAAGACGTTATTGACCTGATCGCCAGCGTCGATCTGGTGACCACCGCCGTGGGCCCGGTCGTGCTGGAACGCATCGCCCCTGCGGTCGCGAAAGGCCTGGCAAAACGCAAAGCGCAGGGCATCGACACCCCGCTGAACATCATCGCCTGTGAAAACATGGTGCGCGGCACCACGCAGCTGAAAGGCCACGTGCTCAACGCCGTTGCAGACGAAGATAAAGCCTGGGTTGAAGCGCACGTGGGTTTTGTGGATTCCGCCGTGGACCGCATCGTTCCGCCGTCTGAATCCGCCACCAACGACCCGCTGGAAGTCACCGTCGAAACCTTCAGCGAGTGGATCGTCGATAAAACCCAGTTTAAGGGCGCGCTGCCGACCATTCCGGGCATGGAATTAACCGATAACCTGATGGCATTTGTCGAACGCAAACTCTTCACGCTGAACACCGGGCATGCTATAACCGCGTACCTCGGAAAATTGGCCGGTCATCAGACCATTCGTGACGCGATCCTCGATGAGAAGATCCGTGCGGTGGTAAAAGGGGCAATGGAAGAGAGCGGCGCGGTGCTGATCAAACGCTACGGTTTTGATGCTGAGAAACACGCAGCATACATCCAGAAAATCCTCGGTCGCTTTGAAAACCCGTATCTGAAAGATGACGTTGAGCGCGTAGGCCGTCAACCGCTGCGTAAACTGAGCGCCGGCGACCGCCTGATTAAGCCGCTGCTCGGCACGCTGGAATACGGTCTGCCACACGCCAACCTGGTGAAAGGGATTGCCGCCGCGATGCACTACCGCAGCGAGCAGGACCCGCAGGCGATTGAGCTGGCTCAGCTGATTGATGACAAAGGCGCGCAGGCTGCGCTGGCGCAGATTTCCGGTCTGGACGCCAACAGCGACGTGGTTGTGGAGGCGGTTAACGCATACAACGCAACCAAATGATGCAGAATGCGGCGCAGGTTAGCCTGCGCCCAGATAACAGATTGTCAGATATGCAGGCAATAATGGAACAAACCCAGGCCTTTGAAAATCGTGTGCTTGAGCGTCTGAATGCTGGCAAAACCGTACGAAGTTTCCTGATTGCCGCCGTCGAGCTGTTAACCGAGGCGGTGAATATCCTGGTGCTTCAGGTGTTTCGCAAAGACGACTACGCGGTAAAATATGCTGTAGAACCGTTACTGGACGGAGACGGACCGCTGGGCGATCTCTCCGTGCGTCTGAAGCTGATTTATGGTCTTGGCGTGCTGAACCGGCAAGAGTATGAAGATGCGGAGCTGTTAATGGCGCTGCGCGAAGAGCTCAATCATGACGGTAACGAGTACACCTTTACCGACGATGAGATACTGGGGCCCTTCGGCGAGCTGCACTGCGTCACCGCGCTGCCCCCTGCTCCCCATTTTGATAACAGCGATCCTGAGCTCTACGCGATGCAAAAGCTGCGTTATCAACAGGTTGTCCGTTCTACAATGGTTCTCTCCCTGACTGAGCTGATTTCACGAATCAGCTTAAAAAAAGCGTTTCAGAAGTAAGCCTGCTCACATTGGTGTATCCTTCCCTGTAAATTCCCCGTTTTCAGAGTTATTTGTCATGAAAGAAGTCGAAAAGAACGAAATTAAACGCCTGAGCGACCGCCTGGATCTGATCCGCCACCAGATGGCGGGTCTGTCACTGGTCGAGTCCGCCGAGAAGTACGCCGAGCTGGAAAAAGAGGCCGCCACGCTGGAGACAGAGATCGAGCGTCTGCGCGAAGTCAAAGGTCAGAAGCTGAGCAAAGAAGCGCAGAAGCTGATGGACATGCCGCACCGCCGTGCGATCACCAAAAAAGAACAGGCCGATATGGGCAAGCTGAAGAAAAGCGTCCGTGGTCTGGTGGTCGTGCACCCGATGACCGAACTTGGCCGCGAAATGGGCCTGAAAGAGATGACGGGCTTTTGTAAGACCGCGTTCTGATGGCTTTCCCCTGCCGTCATGGCAGGGGGAACTCAGTTGTAAATCAGGTTAAAGGTCGCCATCGCGTCCGCTTTTCCCGCCGTGATCTTATCTTCCGTCTGGATATAGTGCGCATCAAACCAGAATATCTGCGTCTGATTGTCGCCCACCTGCCCCATTACCGGCACCTGCGGCGTATTCCACTGAACCGTTTGCCCCTGAACCGAACCGGTATTATCGCCATAAACCAGCTCAATCCCGACGCCGCTGGCGCCATCCTGCTGTTTGGTGAGTGCCAGCGCTTGCGTATTGGCGGGTGCGGTATCACCGAAGAAGCCTATCTTAACCGCCGTATTATTTTCGCAGGTGACCGGGATGCTGAAGTGTCCGCCCCCCGCTCGTGAGCCGATGCCGTGAAACTCATTTTGGCTTACGGTACCCATAGGAACAAGAATGCTGCGCGTGCCAACCGTGCAGCTGGTGCGCCTGACCGTGAAACTGGCAAGATGGATCTGCACCGGCGTGGCCACGTTGGCCGCGCTGGCCTCGCTGTCTCCCGCCTGCAGCACCAGCGATCCGACCGGTTGTTCCTGTGAATTAGCATTGTCGTCGGGCATGGCGCCGGTCGTCGGAATTTTGTAAAACACAATGTAGAACTGCAGTTTGTACGATGAGGCGCTGGCAAAAGCGGGGTTTTGTGACGCATCGCAAATGCGCCGCGACTCATTGCCGCTCACCGGACTGGTGCCGTCAATATAGCGCACCGCGTCCGCGCCACAATATTGTTGCTCGCGAAATCCCAGCGCGTAGCCGATGCCGTCGATCTGGGTTTTATAGACGTGGCGTGGCGCACCGTCTTCACCAACCACAGTACCGACGGCGTTATCCATTTCGACAAATCCAATGCTGCGCCATGCATCACTCCCGCCATCGCAGCTGTAAAAATCTTCCCCGGTGGACTGTATTGGCGCAGAGACAGGCGTCCAGTCCGCCGTGCCGGGGGCAAATCCAATGGCATAAGGTACCTGAACAACCCACTGATCGCGCGTGGTGCGGCAGGATGACGTGTCTGCATGAGCGTGAAAACTCAGCATGCCAAACAGCGAAAGCAGGCCGAGATAGATAAACCATTTCATCATATGACGCATGATATTCCTCTAATGACACTCAAGAGAGAGCGTAGCGATGCCGGGGGCCATGTGCGCAGCTCCCAGTTTGAAAGGCGTCTGGCATTGATGCTGCTCCCCGTCTTCATACCAGCTCACGCGCAGCGTGCCGCGCTCCGGCACCCCACTCAGGTATGCCTGACCGCCGTCAGCGACCATGCTGCGGTTTGCAGAGCGGCGATTCTGCTCCACCACCTCGGCCTGAGCGCCAAACGGCAGCGGTCCGCCGCGATAGCGCAGGGAAAACAGCACGCGGTAGCCGATATGGGTTTTGTAATTTCCCAGCACCACCGCGCCGCTGGTGGGGATGAGCGTTAGCCCGCTCTGCTCGACGTCCACGTTTTCCCCAAGCGTTGCCGTGTTGAGATTGACGGTGTTTTTGCGATAGGCCGAAAGCGTCGGCATAACCGCATAGCCTCGGCTATCGGTGTGAATGCCGCTGTATCCTTCCGGCTCAACGTTCGCAGCACCAGGCACCCTTATCAGCGCGACGGTATCACCGAGAGGCTGGCTGAGGGTGATGCCATACCGCGTGGCGAGTACGCCCCCGGCTAACCCAAGAGTTGCGTTGCTATTGCTACGGCTGTGGTCATAGCCGAGGCTGACGTTGCCGTAGCCGCCGTTGTATTGCATCGCCATGCTGGTGCTGTCGGTCTGCCCGCCGCTGGCAATACTCTGCTGGACGCTATAGTTGAGGTTTCGGTTTGCCAGTGCGCTTCCGTTGAGCGACAGCTGCTGCGTCGACATCCCGCGGTTATTGTGGTTGGTAAAGTAGCTGACCGAACTGTTCGGCAGCCAGCGGCCAAACGGGATATTGACGTTAAACGACACGGTGCGCTCGGGGTGCTGCTCAAGGGCGGAATCGGTGTAATAGTAGCCCGCTCCCCAGGAAATTCCCCGCCAGCTGGAGTACCAGCCAATATGGATGGTTTTATCCTGGCCCGAGGTGTGCCAGTAATCCTGCATCCATGCAGAAATATTAAGGCTGCCTAGCTGGCCCAACGTCTGGGTGAAGGTAATCTGCGAACGGCTACGGCGATTATTGAGCTGCAGCTGATGGCTGTCGGACTGGTTCAGTTCGCCAAATTCGTAGTAGTTGCGTGAGGCATAGCGATAGCTTGCCAGGTTGAACGCGCTGCCGGTGGTGCTGAAATTCTTTTGATACTGAATGCGCCACGCCTGCCCCATCGCGCGTTCGCCATTGGGCAAACGACTTTTTGCCAGGGTATCGTCAATGCCAAGCGAGCCAAACGCACCAAAGCCCCGGCCGATGCCAAGCGCAGCGGCCTGATAATTATCCGCTGCGCGAACACCCCCATACACCGTCATCTGGGAGGGGAGACCGTAAAAGAAAGCACCTTCAACAAAACCCGGTGCCTGCGCCTCGTCAGAGCCAGAATGAAAACGCCCGGCGTTGAGGCTGTATTTGAGACTGCCCTGGCGTCGCATAAACGGTACCGCAGAATAAGGTTGGGTAAAGATGCGCTTCGTGCCGTCGCTTTCCGTCACCGTAATCTGCAAATCACCGCTCTGCGCACCGGGAAAAAGATCGTTAATGACAAACGGCCCTGCAGAAATCCAGGTTTCATAAATCACATAGCCATTCTGCGCCACAGAGACTTTGGCAAAGCTGTGCGCGACGCCGCGAATTGTTGGCGCGAAGCCGCGCTGGCTGTCGGGTAACATGCTTTCGCTGGAGGCGAGCTGAACGCCACGAAACGCCACGCTGTCGAACACATCCCCTGCGGTCCAGGCATCGCCCACACGCAATTGGCTGCTCAGGCTCCGGATATCCCGCATCAACCAGGTACTTTGTGACTGAAAACGATCGCCGCCTTCGTCGCTGTGGCTCCAGGCGGAAGTATTGCGTACCCGCCACGGTCCCAGATTCACGCCGTTGCGTAGGCTGAGATAGCTGGAAGTTGTATCCCCACTTTGGCGATGAGCCATTGCTCCCGACAGGCTGTAATCAACAAATGCCGCCGGAATACCGTCATCCCACTGCGAGGTGGGGACGTAGCCGCGGCTACGGTTTTTCATCGCCGCCTGCGGCAGGCTGAGAAAAAGGCGTTGCTGGTTAAAATCATAGGAAGCACGCGCTGCGGGTATAAAATCGCCGAGGCGTGTGAATGTTTCCCCATCCTGAAGCCGTGAGAATGCCGGTATTGCGCCTACGTTCACCCCGAGCTCGTCCAGCAGCGCCACGGTAAAAACGGGCTGCAGTCTGCCCTCTTCACTCACGAAGGCGATCTCCTGCGACCGTTCCTCACGCCCGTTAATCTCCAGCGTTACAGTCCATGTGCCCGGCATTTGGCCGCCTTTTTCGGAGAAATAGTGCAAATCAGCCGTTTTCTGCTCGGAAGAGGACAGTTCCAGCGCGGCGGGATCAAAATAATCCTCAGCCAACCCCGTACGGCTGAACCCGAGCAGGAGTACAGGGATTGGCGCATAGCGAAGCAGGCGAAAAGCCATGAGATTAAAGCGGTTGTGACTGGGTGGAGGTAATGGCACCAAAATCATTAATCGCCGACCAGATGACGCTGCCGGAGGCGGCCACCGGCCATTCACGGGTTTCCCCCGGGCCGATCATGCCCGGCTGATCAATCTTATGCCCTGCCACGCTCAGCTGGAAAAACGAAACATAGTACGGTGTCGGATTAACGGCCTTGAGCCCTTTGTCCGTGCGTGAAAACGTGACTTTCTGCCAGGCGGTTGCTGCATCACCCTTCAGATTGGAAGGGCGATAAAAAATTTTAAACTTCGATTTGACGTTAATTTGTAATTCGTTGCTGCTCTCTTTTGGCTTTGGCGAAATAGCTTTTATATTCAACCAAAATACAGACTCACGATCGGCGGGCAGCGGCGCACCGGTATATTGAATACGCAGCGTATTAGTTTGGTCAGGATCGATCCTGAACAGCGGTGGCGTAACGATAAAAGGCGTCGCGTGATTCTTGGCTTGTATATCACCTTCAACCCACGATTGAATAAGATAAGGGGTCGCACTTTCCTTATTTGCAACAGAAAATGCCACCTCCTTACTATTTTGTGGGTATACGATCCGTGTACCGCCCATGACCACGCCTGCAGAAGCTGACGCAGAGCTAAACATTAATGCAGTGAGCATAATATACGACAAACGCTTCATCACTATTATCTCTGGAGGTGGCTAAAAATGATATCAGTTATAAACCATCAGGAAGTTGGAAACGGCATTAACATCACCGGCCGCAATGTCAGTTCCATCTTTAGTCAGGGAGGCATAGAAGGTTAATTCTGCATTGCCTTCATCATCTGGTTTAGTTGTTTCTGATACCGTACCCGGCTTAATAGACGTGCTGCGATTGCTGTTGTACAGCTTAACGCCAACCCCCGTCGCCATGCCGTCACCGGGAGTGACCTGCAGCAGGGTATCGTTAGACGTATCTTTTGTACCGTCAAACAGTACCGCAACGGATTGAACCGCAGGCGGACAATTTTCTACGTTGATTTTGAATTCACGCGGCGTCGTTTCGCTATGCTCGTCGAAGTAGTTTGCCGCCCATGCACCGAGGTCTACCGTTTTGCTTTTGGATGCCGGAGTAATATCACAAGAAATAAGGGTAATCTTTCCGGTGAAATTGATTACGCCACCGGTACTTTGCGAACCAGCATCGGTATTCAGCGAGGTATCAACTCCTGAATCACCGTTTGCCAGAACCGGCTGGGCAGATAAAAGCAGGCCCGTCGCTGCAAGGGCCAACGCCGCTTTTTTAAGTTTCATTTGAAATGACTTTTCCTCTGTAAATTAAACAGATACAGGCATATTACACCAGATATGAAAATTACTATGAAGTTCGCAGGACACCACCCGAAGGGGGATTAATAGAATTGGTGACGCGACCTCATTGTATTAAATGGGGTCCATCCCAGCGTGACAATCCGTATATTTTATTCATCCGCACAGCAAGATATGAGCACCCATTAAAAGGGGCACATCTTTAGGAAAAAAGAATAATCCACACATCATAATTAAATAATTCAACAACATTCCATCTGGATAAATAGTAAAACAATTACCTTTTAACGTCTACGCTCTGAAGGTGAACAGGCAAGCCTGACAAAGTCACAACATTAACAGATAAATAACAAATTTAACGCTTTTTACGTAGCTCAGAAAATAATTAACTTCCTCCTAATTTCTTTACGAAATTACAATAAGAAAGAATTGATCAAACATTGATCAATTTTTTTAAACTCATCCCCAGAATAAACGATCAAACTTAATGCATGAACCTTTAGTTTATTCTAAAAAGATAACAAAATTCAGAATAATTACTCATTGATCAGCAATTGATCGTTTGTAATACGCTGTTAAAAGCTATATGTGAAATTTACCTTAATTAAAATTTTTTGCTACATCTTAGAATTCGCACTTTTAACCAAAAAAAAATTATTTTTAGGAAAATAATTTGACTTTCTCACATATAAGATACTTAGCAAAAACAAAAAACAAACATAAATCAAACCTCCAATTAACTTAAAGCAAAAAATCTCTTCCTGAATTATATTTTCTACTCCCTCCATTTATTACAGCACGCTTCATTTTTGCCCGAATGATGCCCACTGCCGACAGAGATCCTCATTGAGCACCCTTCACGATTTGGTCCTACCAATTAGCATTAAAACTCGTCCAGCGTTCACACTTCAGAAGCTTTACTTCACAAAAGCATTGCCTTAATGCAACACCTGATTAACCATTTGTTGTCATTACCCCTACAACACAACATTGGCAGGACCACTTTTACACAGACTGTGACGCAGAGATGAGCGGAGACTCGCCCGCAGCGCAGGCTGTCTGGTCCCCAGGAGACCTGCATGAGCCTCTGGCAACAAAACTACGACCCGGCCGGCAATATCTGGCTGTCGAGCCTGATCGCATCGCTTCCGATCCTGTTCTTCTTCTTTGCGCTGATTAAGCTCAAGCTGAAGGGCTACCTCGCCGCGACATATACCGTTGCCATCGCCCTGATGGTGGCGCTGTTCTTCTACAAAATGCCGGCCGATCGCGCGCTGGCCTCTGTCGTTTATGGTTTCTTCTACGGCCTGTGGCCGATTGCGTGGATCATCATCGCCGCGGTGTTTGTCTATAAAATCTCGGTGAAAACCGGGCAGTTCGACATCATTCGCTCGTCAATCCTCTCCATCACGCCGGACCAGCGCCTGCAGATGCTGATCGTTGGCTTCTCCTTCGGCGCGTTCCTGGAAGGGGCGGCAGGTTTTGGCGCACCGGTGGCGATCACCGCCGCGCTGCTGGTTGGCCTGGGCTTTAACCCGCTGTATGCCGCGGGCCTGTGCCTGATTGTGAACACCGCGCCGGTGGCGTTTGGCGCGATGGGTATTCCGATTCTGGTCGCGGGCCAGGTGACCGGCCTGGACAGCTTTGAAATTGGTCAGATGGTTGGCCGCCAGCTGCCGTTCCTGACCATTATCGTCCTGTTCTGGATCATGGCGATTATGGACGGCTGGCGCGGCGTGAAGGAGACCTGGCCTGCGGTGATGGTGGCGGGCGGTTCGTTCGCTATCGCCCAGTACCTCAGCTCGAACTTCCTTGGCCCGGAGCTGCCGGACATTATCTCTTCGCTGGTCTCTCTGGTCTGTCTGACCCTGTTCCTGAAGCGCTGGCAGCCGGTACGTATTTTCCGCTTCGCCGATATGGGCGCCTCACAGGTCGATCAAACTCTGGCGCGTACAGGCTATACCGCAGGCCAGGTCATCCGCGCCTGGTCGCCATTCCTGTTCCTGACCGCCACCGTGACGCTGTGGAGCATCCCGCCGTTTAAAGCCCTGTTCGCCCCGGGCGGCGCGCTGTACGACATGGTGATTAATATCTCTGTGCCGTTCCTCGACAAGATGGTCGCCCGTATGCCGCCGGTGGTGCACGCCGCCACACCGTATGCCGCGGTCTATAAATTCGACTGGTTCTCTGCCACCGGTACCGCCATCCTGTTCGCCGCACTCCTTTCCGTGGTGTGGCTGCGCATGAAGCCTGCGGCTGCGGTGCAGACCTTTGCGGCGACCATTAAAGAGCTGCTGCTGCCGATTTACTCCATCGGCATGGTGCTGGCGTTCGCGTTTATCTCGAACTACTCCGGCCTGTCATCGACGCTGGCACTGGCGCTGGCCCATACCAGCCACGCCTTCACCTTCTTCTCGCCGTTCCTCGGCTGGCTGGGGGTGTTCCTGACCGGGTCAGATACCTCGTCCAATGCCCTGTTTGCCGCGCTGCAGGCAACGGCAGCCCAACAAATTGGCGTGTCGGACGTCCTGCTGGTGGCCGCGAATACCACCGGCGGCGTGACCGGGAAAATGATCTCCCCGCAGTCTATCGCCATTGCCTGTGCGGCGGTGGGACTGGTCGGTAAAGAGTCGGATCTGTTCCGCTTTACCGTGAAACACAGCCTGATATTTACCTGCATGGTCGGGGTGATCACCACCCTGCAGGCCTATGTCTTAACCTGGATGATCCCATGATAGTGATGCCCAGACGCCTGTCCGACGAGATTGCCTCTCGCGTGCGGGCGCTGATTGAAGAACAACAGCTGGAAGCGGGCATGAAGTTGCCCGCCGAACGCCAGCTCGCCGCCCAGCTTGGCGTATCACGCAACTCGCTTCGTGAAGCCCTGGCCACGCTGGTCAGCGAAGGGGTACTGGTGAGCCGTCGCGGCGGCGGCACCTTTGTACGCTGGCAGCATGACGACTGGTCCGAGCAAAACATCGTTCAGCCGCTGAAAACGCTGATGGAGAACGACCCGGACTACAGCTTCGACATCCTTGAAGCGCGCCACGCCATCGAAACCAGTACCGCCTGGCACGCGGCCATGCGGGCAACCGAGGCCGACAAAGAGAAGCTCAAAGCCTGCTTTGAGGCCACGCAAAGCAGCGACCCGGATATCGCCTCCCAGGCGGATGTGCGCTTTCACCTGGCGATTGCCGAGGCGTCGCACAACGTGGTCCTGCTCCAGACCATGCGCGGGTTCTTCGACCTGCTGCAATCCTCCGTGAAGCAGAGCCGCCAGCGCATGTATCTGGTCCCGCCGGTGTTTGCCCAGCTCACAGAACAACACGAGGCGGTGCTCAACGCCATTCTGGCCGGTGATGCCGAGGCCGCGCGCAAAGCGATGATGGCGCACCTGGGCTTCGTGCACACCACGATTAAACGATTCGATGAAGACCAGGCCCGACAGGCGCGTATTACCCGCCTGCCTGGCGACAGTGATATTTCCAGGGAGAACAAAGCATGATCATTTCAGCAGCCAGTGACTATCGCGCCGCGGCGCAGCGCATTTTGCCGCCGTTCCTGTTCCACTATATCGACGGCGGGGCGTATGCCGAATACACCCTGCGCCGCAATGTGGAAGACCTGTCAGAGGTGGCTCTGCGCCAGCGTGTGCTGAAGAATATGTCTGACCTGAGCCTTGAGACAAAACTGTTTAACGAGACGCTCTCCATGCCCGTGGCCCTTGCGCCCGTCGGCCTGTGCGGCATGTATGCCCGCCGGGGCGAAGTCCAGGCAGCCGCGGCGGCGGATGCCAAAGGCATTCCGTTTACCCTCTCTACCGTCTCCGTCTGCCCGATCGAAGAGGTCGCCCCGACCATCAAGCGCCCAATGTGGTTCCAGCTGTACGTCCTGCGCGATCGCGGGTTTATGCGTAACGCGCTGGAGCGCGCCAAAGCGGCAGGCTGCTCCACGCTGGTCTTTACCGTCGATATGCCAACCCCCGGCGCGCGCTACCGCGATGCCCACTCCGGCATGAGCGGCCCGAATGCTGCGATCCGTCGTTACTGGCAGGCAGTGACCCACCCGCAGTGGGCCTGGGATGTCGGCCTGAACGGTCGTCCTCACGATCTCGGGAATATCTCGGCCTACCTCGGTAAACCGACCGGGCTTGAGGATTACATCGGCTGGCTGGCGAACAACTTCGATCCGTCCATTTCCTGGAAAGACCTGGAGTGGATCCGCGAGTTCTGGGACGGCCCGATGGTGATCAAAGGGATCCTCGACCCGGAAGATGCCCGCGACGCGGTACGCTTTGGGGCAGACGGGATTGTGGTTTCTAACCACGGCGGACGCCAGCTTGACGGCGTGCTCTCTTCCGCGCGCGCCCTGCCGGCGATAGCCGATGCGGTGAAAGGCGATATCGCCATCCTGGCCGACAGCGGCATCCGCAACGGGCTGGACGTGGTGCGCATGATTGCGCTCGGTGCTGACACCGTGCTGCTGGGACGTGCGTATTTGTATGCCCTGGCCACCAGCGGCCAGGCCGGCGTAGCGAACCTGCTTAACCTGATCGAGAAAGAGATGAAGGTCGCGATGACGCTGACCGGCGCGAAAACAATCGGTGAAATCAGCAAAGACTCTCTGGTGCAGGAATTACGACAGTTACCGGCGGCGCTGGCTCCGCTTGCTCAGGGTAACGCAGCCTGAGTCTCCCCCCCTTAACACCTCTTTTTCACGCGCCCGATTCCCCCTCGGGCGCTTTTTTTACGTCGAAAATAACATCCAGGTAACATATTGGATAAGAAAATTTGACATCCCCCTGCCGTCCGCAATTGTATAGACAAGCAAATACAAGAACACAAAAACAACATCACATCAGAGGGGAGCGTATGACGTATTCAGGTAAGGTGGATCTTCAGCAGGTGATCGATGAAAGTCGCTTTTCAGGATTTCACTGGCTTCTTATTGTGCTGGGCTTTCTGGTTCTGGCGATCGATGGTTTCGATACGGCGGCAATGGGCTACATCGCGCCCACGCTGTCGGCAGAATGGGGGATCCATAAACAGGATCTGGGCCCGGTACTGAGCGCGGCGCTGCTGGGGCTGTCGCTGGGCGCGCTGATTGCAGGTCCGGTATCGGACCGGGTGGGACGCAAGCGCGTGCTGGTCTTCTCCTGCCTGTTCTTCGGCCTCGCGAGCCTGGGGACGGCCTGGGCGCAAAGCCTGAATACCCTGACGCTGTGGCGCTTTCTGACAGGCCTGGGGCTGGGTGCCGCCATGCCGAACGCCATTACGCTTATCTCCGAGTTTGCCCCCCAGCGCTGCCGCGCCATGGCGATTAATACCATGTACTGCGGCTTCCCCCTCGGTGCGGCAGGCGGCGGCGCGATCTCTTCATGGCTTATCCCCCACCACGGCTGGCGAAGCGTGCTGTTGACCGGCGCAATTGCTCCGCTGATTTTAACCCTGCTGCTGGCGCTGCTTTTACCGGAGTCGGTGAAGTTTCTGGTGCAGCGCGGGAAAGACGTTATGCAGATCCGCCGTATCGCCAGCCGGTTCTCCCGCAGCACGCTGGAGAGCGTCTCGGGCTTTTTCCTGGCGGAGGAGAAAACCGCGTCTAAAAAGGGGAGCGTGTCACAGCTGTTTTCCATGCCCTGGCTGCCCGGCACCCTGATGCTGTGGGTGACCTATTTTATGGGGCTGGTGATTTATTACGTCCTGCTGAGCTGGATGCCGACGCTGATGCAGGGGATGGGCTATGCCCTGGCGGAATCCGCATGGCTGACTTCGCTGTTCACCTTCGGCGGTACCGCAGGCATTCTGCTTGCAGGCTGGATGATGGACCGCTGGGAAGCGCACACGGTGGTCGCGGGCGGGTTTGTCCTGACGATGGGGCTGATCCTGCTGCTCGGTATGGAGCATAATCATATCGCCCTGTTTGGCGGGCTGATCTTCCTGATGGGGATCGCGATGAACGGCGCGCAATCGGGCATGCAAACCCTGGCCGCCACCTTTTACCCTACCGAGTGCCGTGCGACGGGCATCGCCTGGATGCAGGGGATCGGCCGCTTTGGCGGCGTGGCGGGAACCATGACCAGCGCCCAGCTTCTTTCCATGCAGTGGCAGGCAGACAGTATTTTAATGATCCTCAGCGTGCCCGCCCTGGTCGCCGCTGCGGCAACCGTCTACAAAATGCTGTACAGCCGCTCGCAGGAACCCGGCGTCGCGTAGTCCCTCTCTTTTCTGCTATTCTGCCCCCGCAATTAAGGGGGCAGCATGCTTAACATCGTTTTATTCGAACCAGAAATTCCGCCGAATACCGGCAATATCATCCGCCTGTGCGCTAACACCGGTTTTCGCCTGCATATCATTGAGCCGATGGGCTTTACGTGGGACGACAAGCGCCTGCGCCGCGCGGGGCTGGATTATCATGAATTTACCGCCGTGGTTCGCCATCACGACTACGCCGCGTTTCTGGAAACCGAAAAGCCGCAGCGCATGTTCGCCCTGACCACCAAAGGTACGCCAGCGCACAGCGCCGTGAGCTATCAGGAAGGTGACTATCTGATGTTTGGTCCGGAAACGCGCGGCCTGCCCGCCACGATTCTGGATGCCCTGCCCGCTGAGCAGAAAATCCGTATTCCGATGATGCCGGACAGCCGCAGCATGAACCTGTCGAATGCGGTGTCGGTGGTGGTGTATGAAGCCTGGCGCCAGCTGGGGTATGCGGGCGCCATATTACGGTAGGCCCGGTAAGCGCAGCGCCACCGGGCAAAATCTCAGATGCCGTCACCATACTCAAAGGTATGGTGGATGCCGTTGAAGTGCTGATCCATATCCATGGACGGTTTATCGCTGTCGGGTTTACCGACGATGCGCGCCGGCACGCCAGCGGCAGTGGTATGCGGCGGCACAGGCTGGAGCACAACCGAACCCGCGCCAATCTTCGCACCACGCCCGACTTCGATGTTGCCGAGGATTTTGGCACCCGCGCCGATCATCACCCCTTCACGAATTTTCGGATGGCGATCGCCGCTGGTTTTACCGGTACCGCCCAGGGTAACCGACTGCAGGATCGAGACGTCATCTTCAATGACCGCCGTTTCACCGACAACAATCCCGGTGGCGTGGTCGAGCATGATCCCGCGGCCAATTTTCGCGGCCGGGTGAATATCGACCTGGAAGGTCACGGAGACCTGGTTTTGCAGGAAAATAGCCAGCGCGCGGCGGCCTTCGTTCCATAACCAGTGGCCGATGCGGTAAGCCTGCAGGGCGTGGAAGCCTTTCAGGTACAGCAGCGGCGTAGAATATTTATCGACTGCCGGGTCACGCGTGCGCACGGCCTGAATATCACAGGCGGCAGAGGCGATCATTTCCGGGTCTGCGGCGTAAGCCTCTTCGACCACTTCACGAATGGCGATAGCAGGCATGATCGAGGAAGCCAGCTTGTTGGCAAGCATGTAGCTGAGCGCGCTGCCCAGGTTTTCATGCTTGAGTAACGTTGCGTGGTAAAAACTGGCCAGCATAGGCTCGCAGTCGGCCAACGCCCGGGCTTCGGCTTTAATATTATTCCAGACGATATCCAGTTCTTCACACGGCATTGCTAACTCCAGACGATAGTATAATGACCAGCCAGTTCTGCGCTGGCTGGGTCATTCAGGTGATAACGGTTCCGACTAGTTACTGCTGCGCTCGTCCTTGCGCGCACGGCCTAATAAGGTCAATGCTGCCTCGCGCGCATTTTTTCCGCAATACAATACCTGATAAATTTCCTCGGTTATTGGCATTTCGACACCAAACCGGTGCGCCAACTCGCGAACTTCTTTGGTATTGCGGTAGCCTTCAACCACCTGACCAATCTTCTCCTGCGCGCCTTTTACATCGCTGCCCTGTCCGAGCATCATGCCAAAACGGCGGTTACGAGACTGGTTGTCGGTACAGGTCAGCACCAGGTCGCCCAGGCCCGCCATCCCCATAAAGGTGGCTGGATCGGCGCCCAGCGCTTCGCCAAGGCGGGACATCTCGGTCAGCCCTCGGGTGATCAGCGCGGTACGCGCGTTGGCACCGAAGCCAATGCCGTCGGACATCCCGGCACCAATCGCAATCACGTTCTTCACCGCACCGCCCAGCTGTACGCCGATAAAATCGGGGTTGCTGTAGACGCGGAAGCTCTTGCCGCAGTGCAGCAGCTGTTGCAGATCGTCGGAGAAGGTCTGATCGGTTGATGCCAGCGAAATCGCCGTTGGCAGGCCAGCGGCCAGCTCTTTGGCAAAGGTCGGGCCGGAGATGACCGCCAGCGGGATATCATTACCCAGCGCTTCGCGGGCAACATCCTGCAGCAGGCGTCCGGTCTCGGCTTCCAGCCCTTTTGTCGCCCAGACAATGCGCGCATCCGGGCGCATCAGCGGCTTAATCTGACGCAGCACGTCGCCAAATACATGGCTCGGGACCACAATCAGAATGTTGCGGCTGGCCGCCAGCGCGGTCGCAAGGTCGCTTTCAAGGTGCAGGGAGTCGGGGAACGGAACGTCCGGGAGGAACGCCACGTTGCAACGGTCGCGCTGCAGCGTGGCGATATGTTTTGGATCGTGGCCCCAGAGAACCACTTCGTGACCATTTCTTGCCAGCGTGATGGCAAGAGCGGTGCCGTATGAGCCGGCACCGATCACAGTCATTGACGCATTAACAGTGCTCATCAGGCATCCTGATGTTGTTCAGCACCTTCGCCAGCCTGCTGCTGCAGATAGTTCATGAACAGCGCATCAAAGTTAACTGGCGCAAGGTTCAGTTGCGGGAATGTACCGCGAGAAACCAGGCTGGTGATGCATTCACGCGCGTACGGGAACAGAATGTTCGGGCAGTACGCACCCAGGCAATGCGCCATCTGGTTGCCTTCGATACCGCCGATAGAGAAGATGCCGCCCTGCTGTACTTCACACAGGAATGCAGTTTCTTCGCCCAGAGACGCGGTAACGGTCACACGCAGTACGACTTCATACACGTCATCTGCCAGCTGGGTAGATGCGGTATCCAGATCAAGTTTAACCTCTGGCTGCCAGTCTTTCTGGAAAACATGTGGCGCATTTGGCGCTTCATAAGAAACATCTTTGGTGTAGATGCGCTGGATCTGGAAAGTCATTTCGGTATTGTTTTGTTCTGACATGGAAAAACCCTTTTTAATTGTCCTAAAGTCTCTTAGCTCAGCAGCGGATCGAGTCCACCACGGGCGTCGAGCGCATACAAGTCATCACAGCCGCCAATGTGCTGCGCATCAATAAAAATCTGCGGAACCGTCGTACGACCGCTACGTTTGATCATCTCTTCGCGTTTGATCGCGTCACCGTCGATCGGCAGTTCCAGGAACGTGACGCCTTTGCTGTTCAGCAGCGCTTTCGCGCGATGACAGAACGGGCACGTCGCTTTGGTGTAGATCTCAATATTGGCCATGACTGAACTCCTTATTTACCGCGAACCAAAGGAAGATTCTCCCCGCTCCAGCCGGAAATACCTTCTTTCAGCACCGTTACGTTTTCGAAGCCCGCTTTATGAAGCGCGCTGGCAGATTCCTGTGCCTGCATGCCGGTCGCATCAACAACGATAATCGGCTGGGCTTTGTGTTTCTCAAGCTCACCGACGTTGTTCGCTTTGATTTCAGCTGGCAACAGGTTAATTGCACCCGCAATGTGACCTTTACGGAAATCGTCACGCTGACGCAGATCGACAACGACGGCATCTTCTTTGTTAATCAGACGCGTCGCTTCACCACGGGTGATAACCTTAATCTTAGACGTCAGGCTCTTAAATGTGGTGAACAGCACAGCAGCCAGCAGGCCAATCCACGCGATGCTCAGTACCGGATGGCGGCTAACGAATTGCATAATTTCTTGCATGGAGGGTAACTACTCCCGACTAAGTGATAAAAAAACCAGGACAGGAGTATACCTGTGCGTTCTGGCAAATACAGCCAGCGACCATAACCTAATCCATTTTCTGCGGCATGCCACCTAAAAAAATGCCTCAAAATGGTCTGGTCACCCCCTTGCCCCTGCGCTTTCTTTGATCTTCTGCGGCTATTTGATCGATTCAGCTGTAGTAAAATTACGCAAATTTTGACTCTTGAGCATGAGGTTGTCGCAATGTCGGTTTCTAAAAAACCTATGGTACTGGTGATTCTGGATGGCTATGGCTACCGTGAAGACAGCCAGGATAACGCTATTTTCAACGCCAAAACCCCGGTCATGGATGCGCTGTGGGCAAAACGTCCGCATACGCTGATTGACGCGTCTGGCCTGGAAGTGGGCCTGCCGGACCGCCAGATGGGCAACTCCGAAGTCGGTCACGTTAACCTGGGCGCCGGGCGTATCGTGTATCAGGATCTGACGCGTCTGGACGTTGAAATTAAAGAACGTACCTTCTTCTCCAACCCAACGCTGTCTGGCGCGGTTGATAAAGCCGTTGCCGCTGGCAAGGCCGTACACATCATGGGCCTGCTCTCTGCAGGCGGCGTTCACAGCCACGAAGATCACATCATGGCGATGGTTGAGCTGGCCGCTGAGCGCGGTGCGGAAAAAATCTATCTGCACGCCTTCCTGGACGGTCGCGATACGCCACCGCGCAGCGCAAAAGGCTCCCTGACAGCCTTCGAAGACAAATTCGCCGCGCTGGGTAAAGGCCGCGTTGCGTCCATCATTGGCCGCTACTACGCCATGGACCGCGACAACCGCTGGGATCGCGTAGAACAGGCCTATGACCTGATGACCCTGGCAAAAGGTGAATTCCAGTTCGCGACAGCCGTGGAAGCGCTGGAAGCCGCTTACGCACGCGATGAAAACGACGAATTCGTGAAAGCGTCCGTGATTCGCGCTGAAGGCCAGGCGGATGCCGCGATGGAAGATGGCGACGCGCTGATCTTCATGAACTTCCGCGCTGACCGCGCGCGCGAAATTACCCGCGCGTTCGTCAACAGCGACTTCGACGGCTTCGCCCGTAAGAAAGTGGTGAATCTCGACTTCATCCAGTTGACCGAATACGCCGCCGATATCAAAGCCCCATGCGCTTACCCGCCGGCCTCGCTGGCAAACACTTTCGGTGAGTGGATGGCGAAGAACGATAAGACACAGCTGCGCATCTCTGAAACCGAGAAATATGCGCACGTGACCTTCTTCTTTAACGGCGGCGTTGAAGAGCCGTTCAAAGGCGAAGACCGTATTCTGATTAACTCGCCGAAAGTCGCCACTTACGATCTGCAGCCAGAAATGAGTTCTGCCGAGCTGACTGAAAAACTGGTTGCGGCCATCGAGAGTGGCAAATACGACACCATCATCTGTAACTACCCGAATGGCGACATGGTCGGTCATACCGGGGTGATGGAAGCGGCGGTGAAAGCGGTTGAAGCGCTGGATAGCTGCGTTGAGCAGGTAGCAAAAGCCGTTGAATCCGTTGGCGGCCAGCTGCTGATCACCGCTGACCACGGCAACGCTGAACAGATGCGCGACCCGGCGACCGGCCAGGCGCACACGGCCCATACCAACCTGCCTGTTCCGCTGATTTATGTTGGCGATAAATCACTGAAAGCAGTGGAAGGCGGCAAGCTTTCTGACATCGCGCCAACCATGTTGTCGCTGATGGGTATGCCGATCCCTGAAGAGATGACTGGTAAGCCGCTGTTCATCGTGGAATAATCGCTCCCCATGAGGGGAAAGGCGATTTTTTCAATCACATGGGTCGTGAAGCCGCTTAGGTTATCAGTCAGACCTTTGCTTTGCGCCAGCGCACTCAGCGCTGGCGTATTGCTGTGCGCCGCATCCGCCCACGCGGATGACCGCGACCAGCTGAAATCCATTCAGGCCGATATCGCCGCTAAAGAGCGTGCGGTTCGCCAGCAGCAGCAGCAGCGCGCCACCCTGCTCGCCCAGCTTAAGCAGCAGGAAGAGGCCATCTCCGCCGCCGCACGTCAATTACGTGAAACGCAAAACACCCTCACCCAGTTGAATAAACAGATTGACGAGATGAACGCGTCGATTGCCAAACTGGAACGCCAGCGTGATGCACAAGAGCGCAATCTTGCGGCTCAGCTTGATGCCGCATTCCGCCAGGGTGAACATACCGGACTGCAGCTGATCCTCAGCGGTGAAGAGAGCCAGCGCGGCCAGCGCCTGCAGGCCTACTTTGGCTATCTGAACCAGGCGCGTCAGGAAACGATCGCGCAGCTGAAGCAGACGCGCGAAGAGGTCACCACGCAAAAAGCCGAGCTTGAAGAGAAGCAGAGCCAGCAGCAGACGCTGCTCTACGATCAGCAGGCCCAGCAGGCCCAGCTTGAGCAGGCGCGCAACGAGCGTAAGAAAACCCTTTCCCGCCTTGAGTCCTCCATTCAGGAAGGTCAGAGCCAGCTTGGCGAAATGCGCGCCAACGAATCCAAACTGCGTAACAGCATCGCCCGTGCGGAAGCCGCGGCGAAAGCGCGTGCCGAAAAAGAGGCGCGCGAGGCGCAGGTCGTTCGCGACAAGCAGCAGGAAGCGTCCCGCAAAGGGACCACCTACAAGCCAAGCGAAAGCGAACGTTCCCTGATGTCGCGTACCGGCGGCTTAGGCTCTCCTCGCGGTCAGGCTTTCTGGCCCGTTCGCGGCTCAATTCTGCATCGCTATGGCGAACAGCTGCAGGGTGAGCTACGTTGGAAAGGGATAGTTATCGGTGCGTCTGAAGGTAGCGAAGTGAAAGCCATCGCCGATGGCCGCGTAATTCTGGCCGACTGGCTGCAGGGCTACGGACTGGTGGTGGTGGTCGAACACGGTAAAGGTGATATGAGCCTTTACGGCTACAACCAGAGCGCGCTGGTCAGCGTCGGCACGCAGGTGCGCGCGGGCCAACCCATCGCCCTTGTGGGCAGCAGTGGCGGTCAGGGCCGCCCGTCACTCTATTTCGAAATTCGTCGCCAGGGTCAGGCGGTCAATCCACAGCCGTGGTTGGGAAGATAAGTTTTGCTTCAGTTTCGTCGAATGGTTTTCTCCGTCGTCAGCGCGCTGGCGCTGGCTGCTCCGGTATACGCAGGTAAGCTCGCTATCGTGATTGATGACTTCGGTTATCGTCCACACTATGAAAACCAGGTGCTGGCGATGCCGTCAGCCATCTCGGTCGCCGTCCTTCCGAATGCCCCCCACGCGCGTGAGATGGCGACCAAAGCCCACAATACCGGGCATCAGGTTCTTATCCATTTGCCAATGGCACCGCTCAGCAAGCAGCCGCTGGAAAAAGATACCCTCCGCCCGGATATGAGCAGCGATGAGATCGAGCGCATCATCCGCGACGCATACAACAAAGTGCCGTATGCCGTAGGGCTGAACAACCATATGGGCAGCGCGATGACATCGAGCCTGTACGGGATGCTGAAAGTGATGCAGGCGCTGGAGCGCTACAACCTCTATTTTCTCGACAGCATGACCATCGGCAACAGCCAGGCGATGCGTGCCGCTCAGGGAACGGGCGTAAAAGTCATTAAGCGCAAGGTGTTCCTGGATGATACCCAGAACGACGCCGATATTCGCGTGCAGTTTAATCGCGCGGTACAGCTGGCCCGCCGCAACGGCTCGGCCATTGCCATCGGTCACCCGCACCCGTCTACCGTTCGCGTCCTGCAGCAGATGCTGCCGACCTTGCCTTCCGATATCACTCTGGTTCGCCCGAGCGATCTTCTGAACGAGCCGCAGGTGGATACCTCTACACCGAATTCTGCACAGCCTGCACCGACAGCGCCGCGTAATCCGTTCCGCGGCGTGAAGCACTGCGTACCGAAGCAACCGCTTGAGCCGGTCTACGCGACCCGCTTCTTCTCTGTCATTGGCGACAGCATCAGCAACAGTACGCTGGTGAAATACGTCCAGCAGCAGTGGCAGGGATGGGGTAAGAAAGCGTGATGAGAAAAAAGCCACCATGACGGTGGCTTTTTTATTACTAAAGGTGGAAAGAACCCTCGAGGATCTGACTGTATATCGTCGGCAGGCCGTTATCTGTAGTTCGATATTGCTCTTTGTGTGAGAGCTTATAAATGCCCACGGGATCATTATTTAGCGTCATCAATGCCGCCAAATCAGGTTTTTCTGAGATGAACTGGCGAATCAAAAAACGATTATTCCCGGTGACCGGTTGTTGATCCATGACCTGACGAAACTGCGGATAGCGCTCGCGCGCATATAAGAAACTGTAATCGATCAGGAAGTACTCAATTAGAGTATCGTGGTGCTGCCAGTAGCAATACAGAATATCCCGTATCATCTTCACCAGTGAGCTTCCCTTTTGGGCGGCTAGAAAATAGGCCGTCCAGTAGCCCTGGCTCAATGCGTTTTCAGACGAATCAAAACGCAGCGATGAAAAACTATTCTCAAAAAATGTTTCCGGTACCGGCTTCGTCATGAACACCGTCGCATCCATCCAGATCCCGCCGTATTGATACAGCAGCGAACAGCGAACAATATCCGAGTATTGCGCCTTACTGATAAGCCCGGCGTGGTATTTCGTTTTGATGTGTTCAGGGAGAATAAGGTAGTCCGGGATATTCTCATCCGTCAGGATGATGACCTGCGCATCAGGCGTGTTACGTTGTACGGAGGCAATGCAGCGTTTCACCAACTCAGGTGCGCTATCCAGTCCCTGGAACCAGCAGATCCAGATAATGCGTGATTGCATCGGTTCCGTTGCGTACGAATCGTCAGGCTGAACCTTCAGGTCATCAATAACGCTAAAAATCGTCTCTTTTTTCTTCCGCTCAAAATGGCTGGCCGCACGCTGGAAGAGAGAGAAACCCGTTTTTTTGTGCCAGCGTCGGGTTTTCTTGATGAGCTTATTCGTTACATTGAGATTCATCATTTCACCTTATTCATTTCAGAATAGCTCTTTAAGCGTACGGCGAAACAGTTTCATTTTTAACTTAGCATCTTTTTTACGCCCACGTAAAAGGCAATTCATGCGCGTTGATTTAAAACCACGAAACGACATAAGCTGGAATAAATTATTGCTGCGAGTCACTTCAGACATATGCTGACGATATTTAAAATAGAGCTTACGGTACGCATTGTATTTTTTAACTTGTGACGTAATCCGATCGCTCCCGTGTTCAGCATCCACCATCGCCGTACTGAAACTGTATTTGATACCTGGGCCATATTTCAGAATTAATTTAATCCAGACATCGCGATCTTGTTGCTGTTTAATTTCAGGAGAAAACCCGCCTACGCCTAACAGTTTTTCTTTAGTGGTCAATACCTGATTGCCCACCACGTTCTCGCACAAAATATCCTGTAGCTCAATGATCCTTTTATCATCAGTATCCGGATAGGTGCGGTGGGTTTTGTCCAGCCTGGCGGGGGTATCCGTCACAAAGGCATACTTATCATCATACCGCTCAGCGAGTTTCGTCAGACGTTCTGGCAGGAAATAATCGTCGTCATCCAGTCCCGTGACAAACACACCGTGTGAAAGCGCATAGCCCCGGTTACGACTGAAGTTAGAACCGCTATTCTTTTCATTACGTTCGTAGATGAAATGCTCAAAACGCGCTTCACACTCTGCGCGCATGCGCTCTATCAGTTGAGCTGTTTTCTCATTAGAGCAATCATCAACAATAACCAGTTCTACCGCAGGATATGTCTGAGCAATAACTGAACGAATTGCGCGTTCCAGCAACGCCTCTCTGTTGAAGGTTGTGATGATGACTGAAATCAGTTCGTTCATGGCGGGCTCGTCTGGTAAAAGGTATTTCTCCATCGGGAGAATACCTTTTTCCCGATGGAGAATCAAAACGATTACTTAATGACCGTACGATGTTTGTTCTGTTCCAGGAAAACAACCGACATTATCAGCGTTAACATCCAGGCAACAGGGGTTGTTTTTGAATAGAACATCACGCCACCCACGCCGAACATAACAATCGAGACCAGGAAAGCGAATAGAATAATACTTTTTCTTTTACGCAGTGCATACCAACCAAGTGATATTACAAACAGAATATAAAGAATAAGACCTGAAGGGCCTTTTACAGAAAGCGTTTCAACGATTTCATTATGAAGATGTCCGCGAATGAAGCCCAGCGCGCCTGACAGGCTTGGATCCTTTTTTATTTCTTCCCGGATTATGATGTTACGCTCGTCTGTAGACTGCCATAAATAATTATTTTTAGACGCAATCAGCCCCGTCTTCCACATCGCTAAACGGGCACCAACCGAAGTCACACTGTTCGCTTTATCATAGGAAACAATATCATGGTTAAAGTCATTATAACGCTTTATCAGATTGTCTTTCATCATAAATGCGCCAGCCAGCAAAGCAATCAGGAAAACAGAAACCCCCTTCCACGGAATATGCTTTTCCTTGTACAGCTTCACCACCAGCAAGCCGAAGAAAATAACCGGATAGGTGAGAATGGCTGCCCGCGTTTCTGTTGCCACCAGTATCAGGAAGGTAATAAAAAAGTGCCCGAGTATAAAAAGCTCTTTCCATCTGCTTGAACTGTGTTGAAGCACCAGAATCGTGTAAAACGAGATAAATGCTATGGTATAGGCAGCCCCAGTCGCATCAGCCCCACCGGCAAGAGAGAGCGTTACCCTTTGCTTTTCAAGAAACAGGTGCTGGTATCCCGCGTAGCCAATAATCATCACCTGCAGTGCAATAATCAGCAGCATATGAATCTTATTGCTGCCAATTTTGAGCTGGTGCCTGCTCACAAACACAAAAATGGAGAATGCCCCAAACAGGCAGATCTTCCCGACTTCAAGATAAGCGCGATAGGAGTTGATCGCGGCACTATCAATCTTATACATCCGGTACCAGATCAGATCGCAAACCCCGATGATCAGCAGCACCAGACAAAGCCAGAATGCATCATTCTTTCTGAAGTTTTTAATATCCAACATGAAAATAACGAATGCGGTAATACCCGCCAGGCCCAAAATCTTAGCAGACAGATTAGGAGAAATAACTACGCAGCCAAAAGCAATTGCACACAGTCCAAAGAGTAATTGCATCAAAACAAACTGGACCTTATTTCGCTCTATATTAATCATCATCATTCCATTTCTAAAAAACAAAGCAGGCTAGCACCCTGATAAAACATATTTATCGCACCTGCGTTAACGAATATTCCGCCATTCATAGGACTTTCCGGTCGTGTCCAGCACGGTGACGTTCTTATTGTAACCGGCAAGCCAGGAGTGTACAGACTGGACAGGTTCTCCCTCCCGATGGATCCCAAGCCAAAGCTCAGCTAGCGTATTAATATCATCAGCTGACCAGACGGTATTGTAATCTCCGGTGTACTGCTTATCGGAGTCTACCTGCTGTCCATACCAGATAAACACTGGGATTTGCAGGGCCTCCCGTGGAGGATTAACGTTACCGTGGGAGTATGCTACAGCACGCTTCGGATCGCGAATCAGGCCATGATCGGAGAAATACATGACTGATGAACGCGAGTTTTCCAGCAGGCTAAAGACCTTGCCCATCAACGTATCCGTATATCGCACAGAGTTGTCATAACAGTCATCAGCTTCATTATCACCGTGCAACACCGCCTGGCTGGCCGGGAAGCGTCGGCAGGAAGGTTCATGGCTTCCGTACAAATGCAGAACGATCAATTTTTTGCCTGACGTTTTTAGCGCATTCTGCAACAGCGGCAGAAGGTCTTCGTCATAACCCCCGTCAATCCATTCATGCTGTTTCGTGTTCAGGGCAATTCCGGTAATGACGTTATTATGCGCCCCTCCTTTGCCCTGGCGACTAAACCAGTAAGTGTTATATCCCGCTTTGTTAGCGATATTGACGACGTTATCGCCATATTTGCGCGGATCGCGTGCATTCACGGTATCCGCAGTCATCGCCAGCGGTACCGCCATAATTGTGACCGGTGCAGGCGTCACGGCATTGCGGAACAGTAAAAGTTGTGATCTATATTTCTCCAGTTCAGGAGTCGTATCTCGTTGATAACCATAGATACTCATATTTGCCGTACGCTCTGACTCTCCAATAATCAACACATAATTCTCGATGCCAGTATCGGATAGCGTGATTTTATAATCAGGAATGTTTTTACCGATGTTAGCCACCACGGCATTATCTTCGATGGCCTGCATAAAGACTTTTGACGTGCTGACAGGCGTCGCCTGAACTACGCGCTGCGCCAGGCTTTCGACACTGCTTTTCCTGAGTTGATGCTGTAAAGCCTGACCATAAAAAGCCAGCAGCGTGACGGCAAGCGCAATGACGGGCCAGCGACGGAAACGCTGCGCGACAGGCCACATGCCGGTATTGGCGGTATAAATGAACAACGCAGACAGGGCGATAAAAATCAGGCAATCGCGCCAGTATAGACCGAGCATCGAACTTGCTTCACCTGGTGTCGTATTCAGTACGCTCAGTGCAAACCCATAACTAAACGCAGAATTGAAATTACTCCATGCATATAACTGTAAAGTAATATCTGCCGCAACCGGAATTAATAAAATAATCGCCAGTACATTCCTGATTAATTTATTGTTTATACATTTTAACGTCAGCAATATTAGCACGAAGACCAGCGTACGATTAATCACAGCATTATATTTAGCATGAATAATATTAACGCCAATGACTATTAGCAGAGAAATAACCACTGTAAAGAAAGCGGTAAATCGCGAAGGAGTGTCAACCAACTTCTGTGAAAACAGTGTGGACATAATGACCTGATTAGCCTGGCAATATCTTTCCTGACGTAATCATTTTGACTGCCAGAATGAACGTGCGGAGAAGACAGAATGGAGAAAATTTCGCCAAAAGTTAACAAGTAACTTCTGGAAAGTCAAACCGCTAAGGGAAAGTGCTGGCACCCGTAAAAGCGATGCCAGCAGGCAGATTTAATCCCAGCTCAGAATTACTTTCCCGGACTGCCCTGAACGCATTGCGTCAAAGCCTTTCTGGAACTCATCAATGGAGAAACGATGAGTGATAATAGGTGATAGATCCAGACCAGACTGAATCAGCGCCGCCATCTTGTACCAGGTCTCGAACATCTCACGGCCATAGATGCCTTTGATGAACAGTCCTTTAAAGATGACTTTGTTCCAGTCGATAGACATATCTGACGGCGGAATACCCAGCATTGCGATGCGGCCACCGTGGTTCATGGTATCCAGCATCGTGCGGAACGCCGGCGGCGCACCGGACATCTCCAGACCCACGTCAAAACCTTCGGTCATGCCCAGCTCTTCCATCACGTCGGTCAGGCTCTCTTTCGAGACATCCACCGCGCGGGTCACGCCCATTTTGCGCGCCAGCGACAGGCGATACTCATTCACATCGGTGATCACGACGTTACGCGCACCCACGTGCTTTGCCACCGCTGCGGCCATAATGCCGATGGGGCCCGCGCCGGAGACCAGCACGTCTTCGCCGACCAGATCGAAAGAGAGCGCCGTGTGTACCGCGTTGCCGAACGGGTCGAAGATGGAGGCCAGATCGTCAGAAATGTTGTCCGGAATTTTGAACGCGTTAAACGCGGGGATCACCAGGTATTCTGCGAAGCAGCCCGGACGGTTCACGCCCACGCCAACGGTGTTACGGCACAGGTGAGTACGCCCGCCGCGGCAGTTACGGCAGTGGCCGCAGGTGATATGACCTTCACCGGAGACGCGGTCGCCAATTTTGAAGCCTTTCACTTCCTGGCCGATACCGACCACTTCGCCCACGTACTCGTGACCGACAACCATCGGTACCGGAATGGTTTTCTGCGACCACTGGTCCCAGTTATAGATGTGAACGTCAGTACCGCAGATAGCCGTTTTACGAATTTTGATCAGCAGATCGTTATGACCGACTTCCGGTTCCGGCACGTCGGTCATCCAAATCCCTTCTTCCGCTTTCAGTTTGGATAACGCTTTCATCACACGTCCTCAGGCAATGACGCCCAGCTGTTTGCCGATGCGGGTAAAGGCTTCCACCGCACGTTCAATTTGTTCAGGCGTATGCGCCGCAGACATCTGGGTGCGGATACGCGCCTGACCTTTTGGCACCACCGGGAAGAAGAACCCGGTGACGTAAATACCTTCTTTTTGCAGTTCGCGGGCAAAGTTCTGCGCGATAACCGCATCGCCCAGCATCACCGGAATAATGGCGTGGTCAGCACCGGCAAGTGTGAACCCTGCTGCGCTCATTTTTTCGCGGAACAGGCGCGCGTTGGACCACAGGCGGTCGCGCAGCTCAGCGCCGGACTCCACCATCTCCAGCACTTTGATGGAGGCAGACACAATGGCTGGCGCCAGGGAGTTGGAGAACAGGTACGGACGGGAGCGCTGACGTAGCCACTCAACCACCTCTTTACGCGCGGCGGTATAGCCGCCGGACGCGCCGCCGAGCGCTTTGCCCAGCGTACCGGTGATGATGTCCACGCGGCCCATCACGTCGCAGTATTCGTGCGAGCCGCGGCCGTTTTCGCCGACAAAGCCGACCGCGTGAGAGTCATCGACCATCACCAGCGCGTCGTACTTGTCTGCCAGGTCGCACACGCCCTTCAGGTTAGCGATCACGCCGTCCATGGAGAACACGCCGTCGGTGGCGATCAGCACGTGGCGAGCGCCCGCTTCACGCGCCTCTCTCAGGCGAGCTTCAAGCTCAACCATGTCGTTGTTGGCGTAGCGGAAACGCTTCGCTTTACACAGGCGCACGCCGTCAATGATAGAGGCGTGGTTCAGGGCGTCGGAGATAATTGCGTCTTCGGCTCCAAGCAGGGTCTCAAACAGACCGCCGTTGGCATCGAAGCAGGAGGAGTACAGAATGGCGTCTTCCATTCCTAAGAAGTTCGCCAGCTTTTGTTCAAGCTGCTTGTGGCTGTCCTGGGTACCGCAGATAAAGCGTACGGAGGCCATACCGAAACCGTGGGTGTCCATGCCGTTTTTCGCCGCGGCAATCAGCTCAGGGTGATTCGCAAGACCTAAATAGTTGTTCGCACAAAAGTTGATCACGTGGCTGCCGTCGGCAACGGTGATGTCCGCCTGCTGAGCAGACGTGATAATACGCTCTTCCTTGAACAACCCTTCCGCACGTGCGGTGTCGAGGTCGCTGTTTAACTGTTTGTAAAAATCACCACGCATTGCAATTCTCCAGACTCGGCAAATTTCGGGACATATTACCCAAACCTATAGTTCATGACGAGATGACACATTATCTCTTGTCGTTTTTGCAGCATAAATCACGTGTACCCCTGCTGCATATCGGTGAATGGCTGAAGACCGGGCATTGTAATGATATGATAAAGACATTAGCGTCCGGGATTGTCCCCGGGCTCAACACTTCAAAGGTTACAGTTATGATCATCGTTACCGGCGGCGCGGGCTTTATCGGCAGCAATATTGTTAAGGCTCTTAATGACAAAGGCATCACCGACATCCTGGTGGTTGACAACCTGAAAGACGGCACCAAGTTCGTCAACCTGGTGGATCTGAACATCGCTGACTACATGGATAAAGAAGACTTTCTTATCCAGATTATGGCAGGCGAGGAGTTCGGCGAGATCGAAGCTATCTTCCATGAAGGTGCCTGCTCTTCCACCACAGAGTGGGACGGCAAGTACATGATGGACAACAACTATCAGTACTCCAAAGAGATCCTGCACTACTGCCTGGAGCGTGAAATCCCCTTCCTGTACGCTTCCTCCGCGGCAACCTACGGCGGGCGCACCTCGGACTTTATCGAGTCCCGCGAATATGAGCAGCCGCTGAACGTCTACGGTTACTCCAAATTCCTGTTCGACGAGTACGTGCGTCAGGTTCTGCCAGAAGCGAACTCCCAGATTGTGGGCTTCCGCTACTTCAACGTTTACGGGCCGCGCGAAGGTCACAAAGGCAGCATGGCAAGCGTAGCATTCCACCTGAATACCCAGCTGAATAATGGCGAAAGCCCGAAACTGTTCGAAGGCAGCGACGGCTTTAAGCGCGACTTCGTTTATGTGGGCGACGTTGCCGCAGTAAACCTGTGGTTCTGGGAAAACGGCGTATCCGGCATCTTCAACCTGGGTACCGGCCGCGCGGAATCCTTCCAGGCGGTGGCTGACGCCACTCTGGCGTACCACAAAAAAGGCAGCATCGAGTACATTCCGTTCCCGGACAAGCTGAAAGGCCGCTACCAGGCGTTCACTCAGGCCGATCTGACCAACCTGCGCGCAGCGGGTTATGACAAGCCGTTCAAGACCGTTGCCGAAGGCGTAACGGAGTATATGGCCTGGCTGAACCGCGACGCGTAAGTATGAGAATTCTGGTGATCGGCCCGTCATGGGTGGGCGACATGATGATGTCGCAAAGTCTCTATCGCACGCTCAAGGCGCGCTATCCCCAGGCGATAATCGACGTGATGGCACCCGCATGGTGCCGTCCGCTGTTATCGCGTATGCCGGAAGTGAATGAAGCTATCCCGATGCCGCTTGGCCACGGGGCGCTGGAAATTGGCGAACGCCGCAAGCTCGGCCATAGCCTGCGCGAGAAGCGCTATGACCGCGCGTATGTCCTGCCAAACTCCTTTAAATCTGCCCTGGTGCCCTTCTTTGCCGGCATCCCACACCGTACTGGCTGGCGCGGTGAAATGCGCTACGGCCTGCTGAACGATGCGCGCGTGCTGGATAAAGAAGCCTGGCCGCTGATGGTGGAGCGTTACGTGGCGCTGGCCTATGACAAAGGCGTGATGCGCAGCGCGAAAGACCTGCCGCAGCCGCTGCTCTGGCCACAGCTTCAGGTTAACGAGGGTGAAAAATCCCACACCTGCAACGCGTTTGGACTATCGTCTGAACGCCCGATGATTGGCTTCTGCCCTGGCGCCGAGTTCGGCCCGGCAAAACGCTGGCCGCACTATCACTATGCGGAGCTGGCGAAACAGCTGATTGACGAAGGCTACCAAATAGTTCTGTTCGGTTCGGCAAAAGACCACGAGGCAGGCAATGAAATCCTCGCGACGCTCAGTAACGAACAGCAGGCATGGTGCCGCAACCTGGCGGGAGAAACCCAGCTTGAGCAGGCGGTTATCCTGATTGCCGCCTGTAAAGCCGTGGTTACCAACGACTCAGGCCTGATGCACGTCGCCGCTGCGCTCGACCGCCCGCTGGTTGCGCTGTATGGCCCAAGCAGCCCGGACTTCACGCCTCCGCTTTCCCATAAAGCGCGCGTCATTCGCCTCATCACCGGTTACCACAAAGTGCGCAAAGGCGATGCCGCAGAAGGCTATCACCAGAGCCTGATCGACATTACCCCGCAGCGCGTTCTGGAAGAGCTTAACGAACTGCTGTTGAGCGAAGAAGGATAACGGATGCGGGTATTGATCGTTAAAACCTCGTCAATGGGCGATGTTCTGCATACGCTGCCGTCGCTAACGGACGCCATGCAGGCCATTCCCGGCATTCGTTTTGACTGGGTAGTAGAAGAGGGCTTCGCGCAAATCCCCACCTGGCATGAAGCGGTCGACCGCGCGATCCCGGTGGCGATTCGCCGCTGGCGCAAAGCGTGGTTCTCTGCTCCGATTAAAGCCGAACGCAAAGCCTTCCGCGAGGCGGTGCAGGCGCAACGCTACGATGCCATCATCGACGCGCAGGGGCTGGTCAAAAGTGCCGCGCTGGTGACGCGTCTGGCGCATGGCGTAAAGCACGGCATGGACTGGCAAACCGCCCGCGAACCGCTGGCGAGCCTGTTCTATAACCGCCGACACCACATCGCGAAGCAACAGCACGCGGTGGAACGTACCCGCGAGCTGTTTGCAAAGAGTCTTGGCTATGCCAAGCCCGAAACGCAGGGCGATTACGCCATTTCGCAGCATTTTTTGCACAGTTCGCAACAGAAAGGCGCGCCTTATCTGATTTTTCTTCATGCGACGACCCGCGATGACAAACACTGGCCGGAGGCGCACTGGCGCGAACTGATCGGCCTGCTGGGAAATGCGGGGCTGCGTATTAAACTTCCGTGGGGCGCACCACATGAAGAAGCACGCGCCAGGCGTCTGGCGGCAGGGTTTGATTACGTTGACGTTCTGCCGCGCATGAAACTTGATGGCGTAGCCCAGGAGTTGGCCGGCGCTGCAGCAGTGGTCTCCGTGGATACGGGCCTCAGCCACCTGACGGCGGCGCTGGATCGACCTAATATTACGCTTTACGGCCCAACGGACCCGGGTCTTATCGGCGGCTATGGAAAAAATCAATATATCTGCCGCCCGGAATACTCATCGCAGCTGAACGACCTCAGTGCCGCTGCGGTATTTGCGCAATTAGAGCCTTTGCTGGCAGCAGAGAGAGCCTATGTCTGATTTTTTCTCAGCGGAGCGTCCACCAAAGCGCGTGCTGATCGTTAAGCTGCGTCACCACGGTGACGTTCTGCTTACTTCGCCGGTGTTCACCGTGCTCAAGAAGAACTGGCCGAACGTGGAGGTCGACGCGCTGGTCTATGACGACACGCAGGCGATGCTGACCAGCCACCCTCATATCGACCAGGTCCATACCATCGGGCGCAACTGGCGTAAAAAAGGGTGGTTTGAACAATTCCGCCTCTACCGCGCGCTGCTCAATATCCTGAAAGGCCGTCAGTATGACGTGCTGATTAACCTGACCGAACACTGGCACGGCGCGCGTCTGGCGCGTCGCCTGAAGCCCCGCGTCTCCGTCGGCTTTAAGCCGGATAAACGCGGGGGCCTGGCGCGTCGTCGCTGGGTGAAATCGTTCACCACGCTCTACCCGGCGATTCAGGACAACAGCCGCCATATGGTGGAGGTCAATCTGGACGCCCTGCGCCGGATCGGGATTCATCCGCAGTCCGACGAAGACAAACATACCCTCTTTGTACCTGGCGATGCGGCAGAAGCCTCTGTTGCCGAAAAACTGGCCGGGTTTGGGCTCACGAGTAAATCCTATATCCTGGTTCACCCGACCTCACGCTGGATGTTTAAGGCCTGGGATATCAAAAAGCTGGCTGCGACCATTGATAACCTGGCGGCGCGCGGCCTGCCGATTATCCTCTCCGCCGCACCGTCAAAAGAAGAGAAGGCCTACATGGATGAGCTGCGCGCTGCCCTCACCCAGCCGGTCTTTGATTTAAGCGGTCAGTTGAACCTGAAAGAGCTGGGCGCGCTCATGAAGCACGCGCGGGTGTACTTCGGTGTGGACTCCATGCCGATGCACCTTGCAAGCGCCGTCGGTACGCCGACTGTCGCCATATTTGGTCCTACTGGCGCCATCAAATGGGCGCCGTGGGGGGTAAATTACCGTGTGATTGTGGCCGGGTTTACCTGCCAGCCGTGCGGGAAAGCGGGCTGCGGAGACAGCGGTGTCTCAGACTGCATCACCGCTATCACGCCGCAGCAGGTGCTGAGCGCCATTGATACAATGCTTCTGGAAACGGAAACCCCTGCATGAAGCTGGCGATTGTTCGACAGACCTACAACCCCAACGGTGGCGCTGAGCGTTTTGTCTCACGTGCGCTTAACGTGCTGGCACAGGATACCTCGCTTGACGTCACGCTGATTGCCCGCCAGTGGGAAGATGCCGCTGGCTGGAAAACGCTGACGGTCAATCCGCCGTTTCGCAATCGCATCGCTCGTGAATCCGGTTTTGCCGCCGAAGCTGCCGCGCATTTTGCGCAGTTCGATATTGTGCAAAGCCACGAGCGCATACCGGGAGCCACCATTTTCCGGGCGGGCGACGGGGTTCACGCCACCTGGCTTGAGCAATATGCTCGTATTCTGTCGCCGCTGGCGCGCTGGGCGCAACCTCTGAGCCGCTATCACCGCTACATTCTGCAGGCTGAGACGCAGATGTTTACCCATCCGCAGCTGCGCAAGGTGATATGCAATTCGAAGATGGTGCGCGACGATATCGCCCGTCGCTTCGGGCTGTCGGATGACAAGCTGACGGTGATCTATAACGGCGTCGACACGGACCAGTTCAGCCCTGACGTGCGCTCCCTTTCGCAGCGTGAAGCGCTGGGAATTCCCCCTGCCGCGCCGGTGCTGGCGTACGTTGGGTCAGGTTTCAGCCGTAAAGGTGTTGCCACCGCGCTGCGCGCCATTGTGGCGCATCCTGACGTCTGGCTGTTGATTGCCGGGCGCGATAAACATGCGCGGAAGTTCGAAAAACTGGCGCAAGCGCTGGGGGTTTCCTCACGCGTGAAGTTCCTTGGACCCGTTGCCAACGTCCGCGAAGTGTATGGCACGGCTGATGCACTTATCCTGCCGACGCTCTACGATCCCTTCCCGAACGTCTGCGTGGAAGCGCTGGCCTGCGGTTTGCCGCTGCTCACCAGCCACGGCTGCGGCGCGGCGGAGTGGATAACAGAGGGTCAAAACGGCTGGGTACGCGATGCGCTGGACAGCGAAGGTTACCAGCGGGCCATCTCTCTGTGGCTAAAAGGCCGAGAACAGGGGGTCGATTACTCCGCTGCTGCACGTGCAACTGCGGAGCCTTTCACCCTGGACAAAATGGCGCGCGAGCTACAAGCGCTTTATCGCGACTTGCTGCGCTGAGCGGCATCGGAGAAGACCTTCTCCATCGCGTCCAGCATACATTCACGGGTAAAGTGCGTGCTCAGGTAGTCATACCCCTGTTGCGCGAGCGTCTCGCGAAGGGCTGAGTCGTCATAGAGCTTCATTATGGAATCGTGCAGTGCGTTTTCATCGCGCTGCGCGATTAACAACCCCGTCTGGCCGTTAATCACCGCGTCTCCCGTTCCACCAGCATCCGTTGCAATGGTTGCAATCCGGGAGGCTAACGATTGCAGCACGCCCTGCGGAACACCTTCCATATCGTGCGAAGGGCTCAGCGCAATATCAAACGCCGGGAACCAGCGTTCCGGATCGGTTTGATGTCCCGCCATAACCACCCGCTGCTGTAACCCCAGCGCGGTAATTTCCTGTTCCAGCGTCGCTTTGTGCGGGCCTTCGCCGACAATCGCCAGCTTGATCTGCGGATTGTCGATTTTCGCCAGGGCTCGCAGCAGTACGCTGTGACCTTTGTTCGGGCGCAAATGCGACACCACGCCCAGCCAGAAATCTGACTCCGATAAGCCACAATGCGCGCGGGCTTCGTGCTTATCTCCCGGGTGAAATCGCTGCGTATCGACACCGCTTGGCACCGACGTACTCTGGGACATCGGCACGCCAATATTTGCCACCTGATGACGTAGCGCCTCTCCCGTAGTCACAATATGCGTGCAGGCCGTGCGAAACAGCCAGCGGGTCGTCCAGTTGTTGCGCGGTACGCCTGACGCATGACGGGTGCGGACCAGCGGCACGGGGTTAGCGAGTGTCAGATTCGCCAGCGCCACCAGCCAGGTATCGGCGGAGTTATGACTATTGATGACGTCAATCGACCGGCGGTTATCCTTTAACCAGCGACGCAGCAGCTGCAAGTTTTTAAGGTTTTTACGCTTCAACGGCATCGTGACAACCGTCAACCCCGCATTGCGCGCCAGCGCGTGCAGCGGCGCCGTTTCCGGGCAAAGGATAGTTACCTGATGGCCACGCTGAATCATCCCTAGCGATTCGTTGATAATGCGCAGAGGCTGTCCGCCTTTGCCGCCGTCTGCTTCAGTGTGAACAATATGCATACATTTCCCGTTAAGAATCTCGCCCGCGTGACGCTAATTTTCCGCCTGAAAGGATCTTTGTCCCGCCAGGCATATGTTTTTAGTATCCACCAGATATAATACAGCACGAATGGTATCACCATATTGGGTGGCCTGCCCTGAACACAACGGAGAAAGCATGTCCGACAAACCTTTATTGAGCCTTGTAGTCGCCGTCTATAACGGTGAAAAATTCCTCAGTGCATTTTTCGACAGCATCAAAGCTCAACATCTGGACAGTCTGGAACTGGTCGTTGTGAACGACGGGTCAAGCGACAGCTCCTCCGCCATCATTGCGCAGTACGCCGATGAATTCCCGTTCTACAAGGTTATTGACCAGGCTAATCAGGGCGTCTCAGCAGCCCGTAATACGGGTCTCGCGCAAGCAACCGGCGAATACGTTGCCTTCCCGGATATTGATGACGTCATTTACCCGGGTATGTATCCGCGCCTGCTTGAGATGGCCAAAAAGAACGATCTCGATGTAGCGACCTGCAACGGCACGTATATCTACGATGATGGCAGGCCGTCGAAGAAAATCTTTCCGTCCGACAAACTGCAGACCACAGACGTGCTGGATGGCCCAACGTGGCTACAGCGCGCGCTGGCGTCGCGTAAATTTCTGCACGTGACCTGGCTGAATATTTATCGCCACGCGTTCATTAAAGAGCAGGGTTTCACCTTTGAACATGGCCTGCGCCACCAGGATATCCCGTGGACTACCGAAGTGCTGCTGACGGCCAAACGCGTGCAGTACACTGACGAAACCTTCTATGACTACCTTATTCATTCCGCCTCCGTATCGCACACGCCAGGGACGGATGACACGCGCATGCGTAACGCGCGTCATTACATGAAAATCCTGGAAATGCTGGATGTTATCAACCAGCGTTACCCGGAAGCCGTACGCCGGGTGCCAGCCTGCCGGTGGCAGATTGCAAAAGAGGGACTGGGCATTCTGCACGCCATTAACAACATCGGCGATCTCAGCAAAAAACGTGAAATCATTCGCGAACTGTTCGACCGCGGTATCTGGGCACTCATATGGAAAAATGCCCGTGGCCTGCGCCAGCACTGGCGACTGGGCCGCCGTTACTTCCGCTTAAAGCGGTATCTGGCATAAGAGATAGCTTTACCTGGCTTAAATGCTTAGAATTTGCCCGCCGAAACTAAAAAAACGGATAATCGCTTGGAATTGTTGTATACCGCTCTGCTCTACATCATTCAGCCACTGGTGTGGCTGAGACTGTTGCTTCGTAGCCGTAAAGCGCCTGCGTATCGTAAACGCTGGGCTGAGCGCTATGGCTTCTGCCGCAATAAAGTCGTACCGGACGGTATTTTGCTGCATTCCGTTTCTGTTGGTGAAACGCTGGCGGCGATCCCGCTGGTTCGCGCCCTGCGTCACCGCTATCCGTCGCTGCCGATCACCGTCACGACGATGACGCCGACCGGCTCGGAGCGCGCGTTATCCGCTTTTGGCAAAGACGTGCAACACGTCTATCTCCCTTACGATCTGCCCTGCGCCATGAATCGTTTCCTGAATACCGTTCGCCCGAAACTGGTGATTGTGATGGAAACCGAACTGTGGCCGAACATGATTTCCGCCCTGCATGCCCGTAAAATTCCGCTGGTGATTGCCAACGCGCGCCTGTCAGAGCGCTCGGCGAAAGGTTACGGCAAGCTGGGTAAATTTATGCGCCGCCTGCTCAGCAAAATCACGCTGATTGCCGCGCAAAACGAAGAAGACGCAGCGCGCTTTGTCTCTCTCGGTCTCAAACGCAACCAGCTTGCGGTAACGGGCAGCCTGAAATTTGATATTTCGGTTACCCCTGAACTCGCCGCCCGCGCGATCACGCTGCGTCGCCAGTGGGCTCCGCGTCGTCAGGTCTGGATTGCGACCAGTACCCACGATGGCGAAGAAGCAATTATCCTGCAGGCTCACCGCCAGCTGCTGGAAAAATTCCCTGATTTACTGCTGATCCTCGTGCCTCGCCATCCGGAGCGTTTTAAAGATGCCCGCGACATGGTGCAGAAAGGCGGTTTCAGCTACACCCTGCGCAGCAGCGGTGAAATTCCTTCCGGCAGCACCCAGGTGGTGATTGGCGATACGATGGGCGAACTGATGCTGCTGTACGGCATTGCTGACCTCGCATTTGTCGGTGGTAGCCTGGTCGAACGCGGCGGTCATAACCCGCTGGAGCCGGCAGCCCACGCCATTCCGGTGCTGATGGGGCCACACACGTTTAACTTCAAAGATATCTGCGCGAAATTGCAGCAGGCCGATGGCTTAATTACCGTGACCGATGCGGATTCGGTGGTCAAAGAGGTCTCGACCCTTCTGACTGACGAAGATTATCGTCTCTGGTACGGGCGTCATGCCGTCGAAGTGCTGCATCAGAACCAGGGCGCACTGACCCGTCTGCTGCAACTTCTGCAACCTTATCTGCCTCAGCGGAGCCACTAATGTCAACGCGTCTGTCGGTCGTGATGATCGCCAAAAACGCCGCCGACCTGCTTCCGGACTGCCTGGCCTCCATCGCCTGGGCTGACGAAATCGTCGTGCTCGATTCCGGCAGCACGGACAATACGGTGGACGTTGCCCGCGCAGCGGGTGCAAAGGTCTTTATCAACACCGACTGGCAAGGCTATGGCATCCAGCGCCAGCGCGCGCAGGGATACGCCACAGGCGATTATGTCCTGATGCTCGATACCGACGAGCGCGTCACGCCAGAACTTCAGCAGGCTATTCAGGCAGTGCTATCCTTGCCCCAGCCTGGCGCGGTATACAGCATTGCGCGCCGCAACTACTTCCTCGGCCGTTTTATGCGCCACAGCGGCTGGTATCCAGACCGCGTGATGCGTCTCTACGAGCGCGAGCGGTATCAGTACAACGACAGCCTGGTCCATGAATCCCTGGCCTGCGACAGCGCCCAGGTGATTCCCCTGACGGGCGACCTGCTGCACCTGACCTGCCGGGATTTCGCCAGCTTCCAGCGTAAGCAGCTTAACTATGCCACCGCATGGGCGCAGGAGCGCCACCAGCGCGGCAAGAAGGCCACGCTGAGCGGTATCTTCACCCATACGCTGGGCGCGTTTCTGAAAACGCTCCTGCTGCGCGGTGGCGTACTGGACGGTAAACAGGGGTGGTTACTGGCGGTGGTGAATGCCCAGTATACTTTCAACAAATACACCGAGCTGTGGGCGCTCTGCCGCGGCTACTCAGAGAAAACGTGAGCCATGAGCACAAAAGCGATTTATCCGGGTACCTTCGATCCGATCACAAACGGTCATCTTGATATCATCACCCGTGCGGCGTGCATGTTCGACAAGGTGATCCTGGCGATTGCCGCCAGCCCCAGCAAAAAACCGATGTTCGATTTGCACGAGCGCGTACAGCTCGCCACCGATGCCATTTCGCACCTGCCGAACGTTGAGGTTGTCGGGTTTAGCGATCTGATGGCTAACTTCGCCCGCGCTCAGCAGGCAAACATTCTGATCCGCGGTTTACGCGCGGTGGCAGACTTCGAATATGAGATGCAGCTGGCGCACATGAACCGCCACCTGATGCCGGAGCTGGAGAGCGTATTCCTGATGCCCTCTAAAGAGTGGTCGTTTATCTCTTCCACGCTGGTAAAAGAGGTGGCGCGCCATCACGGGGACGTTACCCATTTCCTGCCGACTAACGTCCACCAGGCATTGATGGAAAAGCTAAAGTAGCGCTATTTCTGGCACTGCCGGCAGTAAAACGTCGCGCGCTGGGCGTGCTTCGTGGCAATAACTGGCGTGCCGCAGACTCTGCACGGTTCGCCTTTACGGCCGTACACCTGCAGCTCCTGGGCAAAATAGCCCGGCTTGCCGTCACTTTGCAGGAAGTCCTTCAGCGTTGTCCCGCCCTGCTCAATCGAGCGCAGCAGTACCGCTTTAATCACTCTGACCAGCAATTCGCACTCTTGCGCCGACAGCGAAGAGGCCAGCCGATCGGGATGGATCCCGGCCGCAAACAGCGATTCGCTGGCATAGATATTCCCCACGCCGACCACCAGCTTATTGTCCATCAGCCAGGGCTTAATCGGGCTCTTTTTCTTTGCGCACTTCGCTTTCAGGTATTCCGCGTTAAACGCGTCTGAGAGCGGCTCCGGGCCCAGATGCGCCAGTACGTTATGCCCTTCCAGCTCCTTCGTCCACAGCCACGCGCCAAAGCGCCGTGGGTCGGTGTAGCGGAGCACTTTGCCGTTGCTCATCACCAGATCGACGTGGTCGTGTTTTTCCGCAGGCAGTTCTTCGGTCAGAATGCGCAGGCTCCCGGACATTCCCAGATGGATAATAATCCAGCCGTCGGGCAGTTCCAGAAGCAGGTATTTAGCGCGGCGCTGCACGCTAAGGACGGGTTTATCGCTCAGGGCATGGATCTCATCGGACACCGGCCAGCGCAAACGCCCATTACGGACAACCGCGTGAAGAATAGTCGCACCGACCAGATGGGGCTCAATGCCGCGGCGGCTGGTCTCTACCTCAGGTAATTCAGGCATGGTTCCTCCGTTGAGATGCAGAATGCAAAAAACCCCGCAGTTGCGGGGTTTTTCTATACAAGGAGACTAAAATTATTTGATTTTAGCTTCTTTGTACAGTACGTGCTGGCGTACAACTGGATCGAATTTTTTCAGTTCCAGTTTTTCCGGCTTAGTACGTTTGTTCTTCGTGGTGGTGTAGAAGTGACCTGTACCAGCAGAAGAAACCAGCTTGATTTTCTCGCGAATACCTTTAGCCATGATTTATTTCCTCTTTAAGTACTTAGTACTTTTCGCCACGGGCACGCAGTTCAGACAGAACTGTATCGATGCCTTTCTTATCGATTACACGCATACCTTTAGCAGATACGCGCAGGGTGACAAAACGCTTCTCGCTCTCAACCCAGAAACGGTGAGAGTGCAGGTTCGGCAGGAAACGGCGTTTAGTCGCGTTCAGTGCGTGGGAACGGTTATTACCGGTCACCGGACGCTTGCCAGTAACTTGGCAGACTCGGGACATGTCTATTCTCCAAAAATCAAATTAGCTCGAGCTTCGTATGGGGTATCGGCGCCTCGTCAGGCTTTACAGCCCGGTCATCGCATAGTTCTAAGTGAACTCTCGATTGCCAGGCCCAAATGCCAAACCCGAGATTCTCAAAGGTGGCGTAGTATACGCTGACTCGGCGGTGTGCTCAAGTCCCGAACAGACAAAGATCCCGATGGATCGCGAGAAATAGCCTAAATCCAGCCATGTTCTGCAAAAGAAATGTACTCTCCGCGGCCAATTATCAAATGGTCCAGCACACGAATGTCCATGAATTGACAGCATTTGATAATGCGTTCGGTGATTTCTTTGTCAGCTCTGCTCGGTTCTGCACAGCCAGAGGGGTGATTATGCGCGAGGATCACGCCCGCTGCATTCACTTTTATCGCTTCCCGCACAATTTCACGTGGATGGACCTCGACGTGGCTTAACGTACCCGCAAAAAGGCAGCTGTGTTTCAGCACCCGGTTTCTGTTGTCGAGAAAGATCACCATGAAGATCTCACGCTCGGCATCGGTTAACTGGCTTTGCAGAAATTCGCGCGTCATCGCGGGCGTCAGGATCGGATCTTCCTCCTCCATGCGAACCCTGTAAAAACGGCGGGCCAGTTCAGCAATGCCTCTCAACTGGGCATATTTTGCTACGCCGATGCCCTCGACGTGCTTAAACTGCGCCAGTTCTGCGGTCAGCAACCCATGCAGTGAGCCGAAATGCGCTATCAGCTCTTTTGCCAGCGTAAACACCGTCTTCCCGGACGTTCCGGTACGTAAAAAGAGCGCCAGCAGCTCATCGTCTTTTAACAGGGTGACGCCATAGCGCAGCAGTTTTTCGCGCGGCAGCAGCTGCTCATCCTCTTCGTCCATGCTCTTTCTCCTTTTTTACCGCATGCTGCCACAGGCCAGTCAGCGGCTCGACGACCACGTTGCGTTCTTGCGTAGCGCCTCGCAAAGCGACCGAAGGACAAAATCACCTCGTTTTAGGGATTGTGATAAAATGCCCGCTCTCTGGTGAAACCCAACAGGAAAGAATCATGATGAGCCTGGCCGGTAAAAAAATCGTTCTTGGCGTGAGCGGCGGTATTGCTGCCTATAAAGCGCCGGAGCTGGTGCGTCGTCTGCGCGAGCGCGGGGCAGATGTGCGGGTCGCGATCACCGAAGGCGGTAAAGCCTTTATCACGCCCCTGAGCCTGCAGGCGGTTTCAGGGTACCCGGTATCTGACAGCCTGCTCGATCCGGCCGCCGAAGCCGCGATGGGCCATATTGAGCTTGGGAAATGGGCAGACCTGGTCATCCTTGCTCCCGCCACAGCGGATTTAATCGCCCGGGTGGCAGCCGGTATGGCAAACGACCTGGTCTCCACCATTTGTCTGGCCACGCCTGCGCCCGTTGCCGTCGTGCCTGCCATGAACCAGCAGATGTACCGCAACGCGGCCACCCAGCACAATCTGGAGACGCTGGCCTCACGCGGTCTGCTTATCTGGGGACCGGACAGCGGCAGCCAGGCCTGTGGCGACGTTGGCCCAGGGCGTATGCTTGACCCGCTGACTATCGTCGAGCTGGCCGCCGCCCATTTTTCGCCTGTCAACGATCTGCAACATCTCAACATCATGATTACCGCGGGCCCCACGCGCGAGCCGCTGGATCCGGTGCGCTATATCACCAACCACAGCTCCGGCAAGATGGGCTTTGCCATTGCCGCCGCAGCGGCAAAGCGCGGCGCAAACGTCACGCTGGTGAGCGGCCCGGTATCGCTGCCTACGCCCGCACGTGTAACGCGAATTGACGTCACCACCGCGCTTGAGATGGAAGCCGCAGTTCAGGCGCACGCGCAAAGCCAGCAAATATTTATCGGCTGTGCGGCCGTCGCAGACTATCGCGCCGAGACCATCGCCGAGGCTAAAATTAAAAAGCAAGGCGATGAATTAACACTAAAAATGGTGAAAAACCCGGACATTGTCGCCGGCGTCGCCGCACTAAAAAGCCATCGTCCTTACGTTGTTGGGTTTGCCGCAGAAACAAATAATGTGGAAGAATATGCCCGGCAAAAACGTACCCGCAAAAACCTCGATTTGATTTGCGCGAACGACGTATCGCTGGCCACGCAAGGATTTAACAGCGACAGCAACGCACTGCACCTTTTCTGGCAGGATGGAGATAAAGTCTTACCGCTTGAGCGCAAGGAACTCCTGGGCCAACAATTACTCGACGAGATCGTTACCCGTTATGATGAAAAAAATCGACGTTAAGATTCTGGACCCGCGTGTTGGCGAGCAATTCCCGCTGCCAACCTATGCCACCTCCGGCTCCGCCGGACTTGACCTGCGCGCCTGTCTCGATGACGCCGTAGAACTGGCGCCGGGTGTCACTACCCTGGTGCCGACTGGCCTGGCCATTCACATTGCTGACCCGTCTCTGGCGGCGGTGATCCTGCCGCGTTCTGGCCTGGGCCATAAGCATGGCGTTGTGCTGGGTAACCTGGTTGGCCTGATTGACTCTGACTACCAGGGTCAGCTGATGGTCTCCGTCTGGAACCGAGGTCAGGACAGCTTCACCATTGAGCCCGGCGAACGTATCGCGCAGATGGTCTTTGTACCGGTGGTACAGGCAGAATTTAACCTGGTGGCAGACTTTGACGCCACCGACCGTGGCGAAGGCGGCTTCGGCCATTCAGGGCGCAAATAACCGCCCGAGAGAGACGTATCCCACAGCGCCATAATGCAATAACAAACCGCAAACGTCAGTTTGCGGTCGCTGTGTGGATGCCAGCCTGGCAAGTGCTTATTTTCAGGGGTATTTTGTAACATGGCAGAAAAACAAACCGCGAAAAGGAATCGTCGCGAAGAAATACTTCAATCTCTGGCTCTGATGCTTGAATCCAGCGATGGCAGTCAACGCATCACCACCGCTAAACTGGCCGCCTCTGTTGGCGTGTCTGAGGCGGCGCTGTACCGTCATTTTCCGAGCAAGACCCGGATGTTCGACAGCCTGATCGAATTTATTGAAGATAGCCTGATCACGCGCATCAACCTGATTTTGAAAGACGAAAAAGACACCACCGCGCGTCTGCGTCTGATTGTGCTGTTAATCCTGGGCTTTGGTGAACGCAATCCGGGTTTAACCCGTATCCTGACCGGTCACGCGCTGATGTTCGAGCAGGACAGACTGCAGGGCCGCATTAACCAGCTTTTCGAACGTATTGAAGCCCAGCTGCGTCAGGTACTGCGCGAGAAGAAAATGCGTGAAGGCGAAGGATACAGCATTGATGAAACGCTGTTGGCGAGCCAGATACTGGCGTTTTGCGAAGGCATGCTCTCACGTTTTGTGCGCAGCGAATTTAAATACCGTCCAACGGACGATTTTGACGCCCGCTGGCCGTTAGTGGCTGCGCAGCTGCAGTAACAGCGTTGCCGGACGGCGGCTTCGCCTTATCCGGCCTACGAATTGGTAGGCCCGGTAAGCGTAGCGCCACCGGGCAATGCAATTAAACCCCGAACTCTTCCCGGTAGGCACGCACCGCGGCCAGATGGTCAGCCATCTCCGGCTTCTCTTCCAGATACGCAATCAGGTCTTTCAGGGTGATAATCGACGTCACTTTGCAGCTGTAATCGCGCTCCACTTCCTGAATGGCGGAAATCTCACCGCGACCGCGCTCCTGACGATCCAGAGAAATCAGCACGCCAGCCAGCGTCGCGCCGTTGGCCTGGATAATCTCCATTGATTCACGGATCGCCGTGCCCGCGGTGATCACATCGTCGACCAGCATGACGCGGCCCTGCAGCGGGCTGCCGACCAGATTCCCGCCCTCACCGTGGGTTTTGGCCTCTTTGCGGTTAAAGCAGTACGGCACGTCGCGGTCATGGTGTTCCGCCAGCGCAACCGCGGTGGTGGTCGCAATCGGAATGCCTTTGTAGGCCGGGCCAAACAGCAGGTCAAAATCAATCCCGGAATCCACCAGCGCTTCGGCATAGAAACGGCCTAACAGTGCCAGATCGCGCCCGGTATTAAACAGCCCGGCGTTGAAGAAATAGGGACTCTTACGCCCGGATTTCAGCGTAAACTCGCCAAACTTAAGTACCTGCTTGTTAAGCGCAAACTCAATAAACTGGCGCTGATACGATTTCATGGATTTGCTCCTTTGGTTTTTCTGTCTTACAGGCAAAAAAAAGGCGACTCATTGGTCGCCTTTAAAATCAATTTTCTAACGCCGCTTTCTGCGTCGTTACGATAGATTCGATTCCCCCTCGGGCCAGAGCCAGCAGGGCAAGAAGTTCCTCATGGGTGAACGGCTCGCCTTCTGCCGTGCCCTGCACTTCGATGATGCGACCATCTTCGGTCATCACCACGTTCATGTCCGTCTCGGCAGCGGAATCTTCAACGTATTCCAGATCGCAAAGCGCTTCACCGTTAACGATGCCCACGGAGACCGCCGCAACCATGCCTTTCATTGGGTTGGTTTTCAGCTTACCGGCCGCGACCAGTTTATTCAGGGCATCCGCCAGCGCCACGCATGCGCCGGTAATGGAGGCGGTACGCGTGCCGCCGTCTGCCTGAATCACGTCGCAGTCCAGCGTGATGGTAAATTCGCCGAGGATTTTCAGGTCAACGGCGGCGCGCAGCGCACGCGCGATCAGACGCTGAATTTCCATGGTACGACCGCCCTGCTTGCCTTTTGCCGCTTCGCGGGCATTACGGGTATGGGTCGCACGCGGCAGCATGCCGTACTCTGCGGTGATCCAGCCCTGGCCCTGACCTTTCAGAAAGCGCGGAACGCCTTCTTCGATGGACGCGGTGCACAGAACCTTCGTGTCACCAAACTCAACCAGCACGGAGCCTTCAGCGTGTTTTGTATAGTTACGGGTCAGGGTGACGGGACGCACCTGATTGGCGCTACGGCCTGATGGACGCATGATGGATTCTCCGGCTTGAAACGAATGTGGCTGCGCATTATACGGATAAAGGACGCTTATTCCTATCCTGAGAAGCCCCCGAAAGCTATAATCCCCCCATCTCTCCTTTAAAAACGGGAATGTCTATGATCCGCAGTATGACCGCCTACGCCCGGCGTGAAATCAAGGGTAGCTGGGGTAGCGCCACATGGGAAATGCGCTCGGTAAATCAGCGTTACCTGGAAACGTATTTCCGTATGCCGGAGCAGTTCCGCAGCCTTGAGCCTGTTGTACGCGAGCGTATCCGTAATCGTCTGACGCGCGGTAAAGTGGAATGTAACCTGCGTTTCGAGCCTGATGCCAGCGCGCAGGGCGAACTGATCCTCAACGAAAAACTGGCGAAACAGCTCGTCAATGCGGCGAACTGGGTCAAAATGCAGAGCGATGAAGGCGAAATCAACCCGGTTGATATTCTGCGCTGGCCTGGCGTTATGGCCGCCGGCGATCAGGATCTGGATGCCATTGCCGCCGAAATCCTTGCAGCCCTTGACGGTACCCTGGACGACTTTATCGTTGCTCGTGAAACCGAAGGCCAGGCACTGAAAGGGATGATTGAGCAGCGCCTTGAAGGCGTAAGCGCTGAAGTTGCCAAAGTACGCACCCATATGCCAGAAGTGCTGCAGTGGCAGCGCGAGCGCCTGGTCGCCAAACTGGAAGAAGCGGAAGTTCAGCTGGAAAACACCCGTCTGGAACAAGAGCTGGTGCTGATGGCGCAGCGCGTTGACGTCGCTGAAGAGCTGGACCGTCTGGAAGCGCACGTTAAAGAGACCTACAACATTCTGAAGAAGAAAGAAGCCGTGGGCCGCCGCCTCGACTTTATGATGCAGGAGTTCAACCGCGAGTCGAACACCCTGGCGTCTAAGTCGATCAATGCGGAAGTCACCAACTCAGCGATTGAGCTGAAAGTGCTGATTGAGCAGATGCGCGAGCAGATCCAGAATATCGAGTAACGTTTCACGCGTGACTTATCAGAATAAAAGACCATTGAAATGATGGTCTTTTTTTTGCGCTTCGTCAGCAACGCCCTGTTCTAAAAAATCCCCTTCTTGCGAATTTCCTTCATTTTCTCCGTTGGCGTATTAAGCGCGCTCACGTCCAGCGCTTCCGCCTGCCCTTTTTTAGTACTTTCGGGCTCGACGGCGCGGCCAGACGTGCGCAGCTGCTGCAGCAGCAGGTTTTGCTGTTCAAGCAGGACCTTAAGCTTCGCCACCTCGCTTTGCATCTCATTCAGCGCCTGGCGGGAGGCGTCGTCCGGCGTGGCCTGTCGCTGTAGCGCATCCGACATCAGCGCGCGCATCTGTCTTAACTGCTGCTTGCTAAAATCCCCGCCCGTCGCGGGCTGTTCTGGCACAGGCGGCGTTGACGGGGCCGTGGCTACCGGCAGCAGCCCGGCGCTCGCCAGCTCGCCGCACAGCTCATCAAGGGTCAACGCGTCGCGCCCCAGAGACTCGGCAATATGGCTGCACAGCGGCGGGCTCATCAGCTGGAGCTGTAATCCGGCAAGGTAAACGTTGCGATGGAAGCGACGCATTTCCATACTCACATCACCCGGATTGCTGCCCGCCTGGCTCAGCGCCTGATGCCACTTTTTAAGCTCCAGCATCGCGCGCAGATCCGCGCGCGTTTGCTCAGGCGACAAATGCAGCGATAAATCAACGCGGCGAATGCGCCTGTTACTCATCGTCACCCACCTCGGCCATGCGCGGCGCGGCTATCGTCTCCACCCCGGCATCGGCATGGTAGAGGCAAATTTCGCGGGACAGCGCGCTCTGCGGGTTATCAATCGCAATCACCCGGTCGCCAAGCGTGGCGTAGGCCTCGCGGACGGCGGATTCAACCAGGTGCGCACCGCCGCCTACCAGGTAGACGCGGTTGGGGTTCTTGGCGAACTTCTTCGCTTCGTAAGCCACCTGGTCGCCCAGCTCCTGAATCTTAATCTCCACCCGCTCGAGGATCTCTTCGATGCGCGATTCATCGTTAATGACGCTTTTGACAAAATCCCTGTCGTGGCGGCGTTTAATCAGCTCGTTCGCTACCAGATAGCTGGAGTCGCTGTCAGCGGCAGCCAGCAGCTTGCGGGTTGCATCCGTGACCATCGCGACGCCGATTTCGTTGTTACCGTAAATCGCGGAAACATCGTCAAATTCGCCGACAATCACCCCCATATCCAGCGTGGTCCCGCCGCAGTCGATGACCAGCGACCGGGTGAATTCGGTGACGCTGGAGTTCAGCAGATGGGAAAGCGCGGCAGGCAGGCTTTCCGGCATAACCTGCACATCCACAATGCGGAACAGCTCGCCCTTATTCAGGGTGATGTCGCGCATCAGGTTACGACGCTTGGCCTCGATGCGGCTTTCGTTGCGCTGGCAGTCGTCCGGGTTGTAGAACTGGGTGATCGGCAGCGTGACGATCACCTCTACGTCGCACGGCGCGATGCCGGTCAGCAGCAGGGCGTGGTGAACGGCCAGCAGGTTGAGATCGTCATACTGATAGTCAATGTGGGTCGTGGATAGCGCCTTATCGGACGTCGCATCATAGGTATATTTGGTCGTGCCGATGGTGTAGTTGTATACCGACTGCCCGCGCAGCAGCGCCGCGCTTTTCCAGTCTTTGCGGAAGGAGTTCGGCGATACCACCGTCTTCAGCGTGCCGTTCTCAATCCAGCTAATTTTTACGTTAGTTGAGCCATCATCAATGGCGAATTTCATTCGGGTTACGGTCATGATTTTTTCAGTCCAAAAGGGGGTTAACGGGCGTTACGCGGGCCTAAAGCACGCGCCGGGCACCCAGATAATGTGATTGCCAGAAATTGTCAGAAAGTTGGCTGATACGGATCGTCAGTCCGGTTCTCGGTGCCTCAATAAAGCGTCCATCGCCGAGATAAACGCCCACGTGGTCCGCGCCAGGGCGCTGGTTGATATTGAAAAAGACCAGATCGCCCCGCCGCAGTTTTTCCTGGTGAACGGGCTTCAGGGTGTTGTCCTGAAACATTCCGTTGGCCGTGCGCGGCAGCTTGCGGTCCAGCACATCATTAAAGGCGTAGAACACCAGCCCGCTACAGTCGAAGCCATCGCTGGGGCTGTTTCCTCCCCACAGATAGGGCTTGCCGAGCTGGCTCTCCAGGCGATGGATCACGGTTCGGAGCTTGCTGACGGACTTTTGTGTACGGCGCGTCGCGATAGCGGCGTCATCCTGCACGTCGCGCCACAATGCTTCAGAGCGGCCCAGGCTACCGGGCATCCAGCGGGCATGCATCGCCAGCCTTTCCCGGTTTCTGGCACGTTCGGCCAGCCGTAGCGCCATTTCCTGGCGCTTCTGCTCCGGCGCGGGTGGCGCCGCGGCCACACGCTTTTTCGCCTTCGCCAGCAGACGCTGGCGGTTCTGTTCGCGCTTTTTCGCATCGCTGACGGTTTTAGCCTCCGGTGTTTTTACCGGTACTGGCGCTGCGCTGGCGTAGCCTGTCGTTACCGTCAGCATCAGGAAGAGGAAAAAAAAGCGTACCTGCCGGGTGACAGTCCGGACAGGTACAAAGGTGATGATGAGGAACAGGTTCACAGCGCGACGGTCGAATTAAGGGTTTTGAGCGAGTTTATCGGTCAGCGGCTTAATCACCTTCTCACCGTGCTGGCCAAAAAACTGATACAGCGAATCGCTGGCCGAGTGCGTCAGCACCATGATTTCAATCCGGCGGTTGGCCGAACTGAGCGGGTTCTCCGGGTCAAGCAGCATCTGATCGGCCATACCGCTAACCTGCAGAACTTTGTTGGGATCCAGGCCGCTGCGGGTCAGCACCGAACGCGCCTGCATTGCGCGCTCGCCGGAGAGGTTCCAGTTGTTGTAAAGCTCCTGATCGCGAAAGCGGGTGGCATCGGTATGGCCCGTGATGATGATTTTGTTATTGATTTTGTTCAGCTCGGGGGCAAACTCGGTGAGCAGGCGCTTGAAGAACGGCGTCAGGATCGCGCTGCTGCGCTGGAACATCTCCCGTTTCCGATCGTCGGTGATCAGAATACGCAGCCCCTGCGGCACGATTTCCATCTTCAGGTTGGCCTGCGCGTCGTAGGCTGACGTGATCTTCATGATGATGCGCGCCAGGTCTTCAATCTCGTTTTGAGAACGCGCGCTGACCTCTTCCAGGCTCTCCGTCTTTTTATTCTGACCAGCAAGCGCGGCCTCTTTCTTCGCCTGCTCTTTAAGGTGCTCTTTTTTCCTGGCGTGACGCGTATCAAGCAGCGCGAGCTGGCCGCCGTTCCCCTCTTTGTGGGTAACAGGCGTCATCGAATTGCCTTCAAAAATAGACTCGCCGTTCAGCAGCGAGACAATCTCTTTACGTTCCTCTTCCGTTACCGCGCCCATAATCCACAGCACCATAAACAGCGCCATCATCGCCAGCGTAAAATCGGCGAAGGCGACTTTCCACGCGCCGCCATGAAAGGTGTCATGGCTTTTGCGCGAGGAGCGTTTGATGATAGTGGTATGTTCTTTGTTGCGGCTGCGCATCAGGCTTCACCCGTCATCTGTTCCACCCAGCCGTCCAGCGTCGCGAAGGTTGGTTTGGAATCCATCGGCAGCATTTTGCGACCCGCATCCACCGCCAGCAGCGTCGGCTTACCGGCCACGTGGTTAACCAGCACCGTACGCACGCACTCCAGAACGGCCAGCTGTTTTTTGGTGCGCTGTTCCATGGCGTTCGCCACCGGATCCATTAAGCAGTAGCAGAAGAAGACCCCGAGGAAGGTACCCACCAGCGCGGCGGCCACTTTCACCCCAATCACCGCAATGGAACCGTCGATAGACTGCATGGTGATGATGATCCCAAGCACCGCGGCGCAGATCCCGAAGCCCGGCATCGCCTCCGCCGTACGCTGCAGGGAGCGGGACGGTTGCAGCAGGTTTTCCTCCATCGCCACCAGCTCCTGCTCGAGGATCCCTTCCAGCTCGTGCTCGTTAATCTTGCCCATCGCCATCAGGCGGAAGTTATCGGAGATAAAGGTCACCAGCGCCTTATCGTGCAGCATCAGCGGATACCGCTGGAACAGCGGGCTGTTTTCCGGCGACTCGATGTGCTCGTCCAGCACCTTCAGGCCGCCGTCCTGCACCAGCTCCAGCAGTTCATAGAGCAGCATCAGAAGCTGGCGCTGGTACTCACTGGTGTATTCGTTTTTGCGCATGATGCCGCGAAACTGGCGGTACATTTCCGCCAGAACGGCGCGAGGGTTAGCCAGCACCATGGCGCCGAAGCCGGCGCCGAGGATGATGATAATTTCACCGGGCTGCCAGAATGAGGCGAGATGGCCGCCGGACATGAGAAAGCCGCCAACCACGCAGCCCATGATGATTACGATACCGAAGAATTTCTGCATACACCTTTCACTTCTGGAAAAAAGACTGAATTTTTTGAGCGATTTTTTTATTGAGCTGACACACCCTGGCTTCCGTTAAATCAAGTACCAGAGCGATCTCTTTCAGGCTCATCTCATGCTGGTAATAGAGCGTCACGATCAGTTGCTCACGCTCGTCCAGCGAGGCCAGCGCGCTGCGCAGCGTCCGGCTGGTGACGACTTCGTCTTCCAGCTGTCGGCTATTCAGCGCCCCGGTGTGGGCGTCATTGCCCAGTAGTTCATCCAGGCTCTCTATCGTTTTGGCGCAGTCCAGCAATAAATATTCCTGATACTCCTCCGCCGAGATGGACAGATGGCGGTTAAGATCCTCAAACGTGGGCGTCCGCCCGAGCTGGCGCGCCATGTCGCGGATACTGTCGTTCAGCTTGTGGGTCTTTTGCCGCAAGCGGCGAGGGCGCCAGTCCAGCAGACGCAGTTCATCCAGCACCGCCCCGCGGATACGCTGCACGGCGTAGGCGGCAAACTGCGCGTCCGGGTGCCCATAGCGGCGCAAAGAGGTCAGTAGCCCCATCAAGGCGATCTGCTCCATATCTTCGCGATCGATCACGCTGCTGGTCTGATAGGCGAGCTGCTTCACCACCTTGTTCACCAGCGGCAAATAGGCGCTGACGTAGCGCGCTTCATCTGAGGCCGTCAGGGTGTCACTCGCAATAAAATCCATCATGTCCATTACGGCTTAACCGTCACTGGAAGACCATTTTGCTGATGATGACGTCGTTAAAAGGGACGTCCATCTTCAGGCTCTTGAACCGCTCGCGGTAGGCGGCCTGCAGCTTATCGTGCAGCTGGTTCACGCTCATGGCGCGCACTTCGTCATAGTCGAGATCGGAGAGCAGGCTAACCGTTGCGCCACGCACCGCCGGGATCATATCCTTCGCTTTCGCTGCCTCTTCCGGGCCATTGGTCGCCAGGTTCAGCTCCAGCAGCAGGTAGCGCTCCGTCTCCCCGTTTCCCTTCAGGGTAATCACGACGTTTTTAATCTCTACAAACTCCACGGTTCCCTTGCCAGAGCTGCTGAATATCCCGGATAAGAAACTGCTGCCCGTCGCTTCATCCATGCGCAGCAAATGAGTACCCACTACCGTCATCCCCGCCGCCAGCATGGCGGTGAAGAGGGCGATAACGAGGCCGAAAGAGAGTGTTTTTACATTCATATCGTTTTGTTTAAACCGTTAGTAGTACCGAGTCATCGCGTCGGAGGTCCGGCGAATCCGCTGTATTGGCCGCGATTTCCGCTCCCGCCAGGATGGCGTTGTGCTGCCCGGTGAATGATTGTCCTCGGCCCTGCTGCTGCCCCCCGGACTGGGATGACACCTGCACGTTAACCTGGACAAAATTCTGCTCCGTCAGGCTCTGACGAAGGTCGTTGCTCGTCTGCTGCAGGGCGCGATACACCTCGGCATGGCTGGCGTTGATCTGCACCTGCACGCGCCCGTTATCGACCTGCATAGAAATATCGATTTTCCCCATATCCGGCGGGTCAAGGCGGATAGTGGCATGCTGGATTTGCTGCTTCACCTGCACCTGCAAACGTTCGCCCAGCGCGCGCTGCAGCTGTTCTCCCCAGCGCCCGGGCTCGGGATCCATTTTCAATGTTGTGGTCGGTACCGGCGACGGTGCGGATGCCTGAGCGGCGGCAATGTCGCTTCCCGGCTGCGGGGTAATGAGGGTCGTCTGGGCTACCGGTGCCATCGCCGCCATCAGCGTCGGGGCGACGGACTGCACGGCAGGCAGCGGGCTCGCCGCGGGGTCGACAGGGCTCACCGGCGTTGCCTGATGTGATGGTGAAAGCGAGGGAGAAATGCCTATCGGCAGCACCTGCGCCGCCAGCTGCGGCTGCAGGTTTTGCATCACGGCGTCAGCGGCGGGCTGCGCCTTCGCAAGGTAGCCGGAAGAAGGCTGCACCGGCATCTGGCTGGTCATCAGCAGCGCTTCAAGCAACTGCTGCGGGGCATCGGCTTTCAGCAGGGAATCGCCCGGCGCCGGCGCGTCGGCGGTCTCATCGTCATCATCGTCGCTGCGTTGTGGAAGCGGCACCGCACTCACGGTGGTGTCGCGCGTCGTTTTGGTCTGCCCGACCATGAGAGAATTAATCACGTTCAGCAGCGCGTCGTTAAACGCCGCCGGCGTCTGCGCGGAGGTCTCCACCGCTTTCGGGCCGGCAATCGGTTCTGCCTGCATGGGCAGGCCGGAACCGTTGACCATTCCCTGCGCCAGGTTGAGGATATCCATCAGCGCGCGCCTCCATCGTTAGAAAACAGAGCGTAGGCCGCCGCCCCTTCACGATTGCGCATCGCGAGGTTAAGTTTGGCCTCAACCTTATCGCTCTCGCCCTGGCAATACTCGCGCGCCTGCCGGTGAACCTTTTTCAGCTCGTCCAGCGCCTGACGCTCGTCTGCTGTCAGCGTTTTTCCCCGGATCGCGGTCAGCAGCTCGGCGATTTTGGCATCCACGTTCATCACGGCGGACCAGTTGTGATCTTCCGTCGCCTGGCGTAACCCGCGCGTTAAGACCTGAATGACGTGTTGCATGCTCATGCCGTCTGGCCCATTCGCTGCCAGCCGTCCTGGATATTGCCGAGGATCACTTCCACCTCGTCAATAATCTCGACCGAGAGCTTATGGCTGGCGTCATACAGGCGATAAACGCAGTAGTCGTACAGGTTCGCCAGGCTCAGCGCCAGCTCGCCGCCCTTTTCAAAATCCAGCGAGCTGGTCAGCGCATTGAGAATGTCGATGCACTTGTTGATGCTCTGCGCCTTGCGCTCGTAGCGACGGGCAACAATATGGCTTTTGGCCCGGACCAGCTCATCCATCAGGCCGTTAAACAGCATCAGCACCAGCTGGTGCGGATTCGCCGCCGAGGCCTGAATGGCCAGATCGGATTGTTGATACAGGCCGTAGCCTTCCTGATCATTTCCGTACATTGAACGTCGGTTCCCTTAGAATTAAACAAACATGCTCATGGTGTTGTTCATCTGCGTCATGATCTTCTGCAGCTGCGTAAACTGCTTGAGATAGCGGTTGTAGGAGGATTCATAACGCGTATTCATTTTTTCGGTTTTGTTATCGATTTCCGTCTTCTGGCGGTCCAGGGTGTCCTGACGACTTTTCAGCAGGCCGCTGCTGGTGCTGAGGTATTTATCCAACGACTTGTCCATCGCCTTAATCAGGCCGTCGTTGCCGTTAAAGAACTGCGCAACTGTCTGCGGGTCATTTTTGAGCTGCTTTTCCAGCACGTCAGAATCGAGGGTGAGCTTGCCGTCTTTATCCGCGGCAATGCCGAACTTACTCATGTTCTGGTCGCCAAACGTGCCGCGCAGGAGATTACCCAGGCTGCTGCTAAGCGAGGACATGCTGGCATCGCCCGCGAAAGCGCCTCGCGTATCCGCGCTGGTACCGCTTTTCGTCATGTCCGTGAGGGTGTCGCGCAGGGCGTTGTAGGCGTCGAGAAACGCCTGGATCTGATTCTTTGTTTCGGTGGTATCGGTATCGATAGAGATCACTAGCGGCTTATTCGCCTCCGTGGTGCCGGTCAGCTTAATGGAGACGCCGTCAACCAGATCGTCCAGCGTATTGGAGCTGCTGGAATATTGTGTCGGCGAATCCCCCAGCGTAAACAGCGCATCTTTCCCGTTTGTGATCGTCTGGGGGCTATCGAAAATGTTCTGCCCGGCCGTCATCCCGCTGGTGTCCAGCTGGATATCGTACTTCGCGCCGCTCTGGTCGCTGCTTAGCATCAGCGAAACGTTGCCGTCGATGCGCATCAGCGAGGCAGTGACGCCATTCTGCGCGCTGGTCGCCGTGGTAGAGGAATTATCCGACGCACTCGGGAAGTCGGTTTTATTAATCGCATCGGCAAAATCAGCGAGGCTGTTCAGGCCGTCCATATCAACCTCAATGCTTTCACCGTTGAGGTTGATCTTCAGCGTACCGCTCGCGTTTTTGATGGCGTCATCGTCCAGCCCTGCGAAGCTTTTTTGCTGGGCGGTCGCCAGCTGTGTCACGTTCAGGCTGTAGGTCCCTTTACGCGCGCTGGCGCTGGCGCTGATCGTCGCAATGCCTTCCTGGTTCATGGTGGCGATATTTTTCAGGACGCTGGCGCTGCTGGAGTTCAGGGCGGTAATCGAGCTACGGAAGGTTGTCAGGGCCGTACGCAGTGACGCGAGCGCTTTCGTCTGCGCGTCATAGGTCGTTTTCTGCGTTTTGATTGCGTTTTGCAGTGCAAGGATATCGTAGCCTGCTAATGTTGTAGCCATCTGAGAGGGATCGAAATCAGACATAGTCGGTTCTCCTGACACGCAAGTTATGAACGGTATGCATTAGACATAGCAACTATCGTGCCAATTTTTAAATTGTTTACTTTCAATGAATTAGATATGAGAAGGAATGTATGCTTCCGCTTTTTCCGTCACAGGGAAAGGAAGGAGCAGATACAAAAACACCGCCATGCAGCGGTGTTTTTTTCATCTTTAATCCGGGATGGATTAGCCCAGCAGGTTCATAACCATGCCGGACATGCTGTTGGACTGCTTCAGCATGGACATACCGGTTTGTGCCAGCATCTGGTTACGGGTCATGCTTGACGCTTCGGTGGCGTAGTCCGCATCCTGGATGTTGCTCAGCGCCAGATCGGTGTTGTCTTTCATGTTCGCCAGGTTCGCCGCGGTGTGGCTCAGGCGGTTAATGCTTGCACCCATTTTGGAACGTACTGAACCCACGTCATCCAGAGAACCTTCCAGCGCGGTCATCAACGCTTTTGCATCGCTGGCGGAAGTCAGGTTCAGCTTGCCGCCGCTACCGGTAGCCAGCGCCTGAATTTTGCTGAACTGGCCGCTGGCGTTAGTCAGCGCGCCTGTGCCGCCGCTCAGCTCTTTAGACAGGTCAACCTTCATGGTTTCATCAGTAGAAGAACCGATCTGGAAGTTCAGCGCTTTCGCGAATTTGCCGGAGGCGCCGAACAGTTTGTCACCCGCGTAAGAGGTGTTGTTCATGATGTTGCCCAGCTCAGAGTTCAGGTCGTTCAGCTCGGAGTTGATGGCATCGCGGTCTTTCTGGGTGTTGGTGTCGTTCGCTGCCTGCGTGGCGAGGTCTTTCATGCGGTACATGATGTTGCTCACTTCATCGAACGCGCCTTCAGAGGTTTGCAGCAGGGCGGTCGCATCAGAGATGTTACGTTTTGCCACGTTCATGCCGTTGCTCTGGCCCTGCAGGCGGGTTGCGATCTGCAGACCTGCCGCATCGTCAGCAGCAGAGTTAATGCGTTTACCGGTACCCAGACGTTCCATTGCGGTGGACAGCATGTTGTTGGATTTGTTCATCGCATTGATGGATGACATGGAGGAAGCGCTGGTGAAGATAGAGAATGACATAATGATTCCTTTTTTTGTCCTGGTGATTCAGATGTTGTACTGAGTAAAGACGACACGGCACTCCCGAAGATTAAATCGAAAATATCTGAGCGTTCATTATTTGAACAAAAAGGAATTTATCAGCTTGATTTAAAAGCGTTTAAAATTCTTATGTCGTGATTTAACTACCGACACAGGCCATTTCATATTTTATTAATAATACTTAATATAAAAAGTACCGTTCTCATTTAACTTATGCGAGACGATAAAATATAAAACCATTAAAATAGCGACCAAAAAACAAATAAATTAAACGCAGTTTATTATTTTTTTAAGCCCCATACTGAAACCATGATCGTTATCAAACAGATCACGCCATCAACACAACATATTCACTTTATGATCATCGAAATAACATAAGTTTTATTTAATTATTATTATTAACGTTCAGGCAATAGCGTTCATTTACTCCCTCTCATATTGTTAAAAATGGTGTTGCGCATCACATTTTTATCGCGTAAAAAGAGGGCAGGAAAAGATTATTCCTTCCCTTAGGGGCGTAAAGCAGGTGAAACCCTTTCCAGTGCCGCATAAAATTGAACGACAACGGAAAACCTCAGCGCCCACGAATACTCTCCCGCAGGCAGGCGGCATTCATTAAGAATTCTAAATGGAGTTAACAACTCAATCGGATAATCTCTGATACCTTCAGGTGCCCAACAGATTATCGCCATGCTGCTGAGGTGGAAGAATCCATACTATATAAATGAATAAACGTTATTGCTCCGTAAACAACTGGCTGGTTGACGTCACCTCAGGATCGATTCTCCATTTAACCACCGGGGAACGAAAGCGCCTGGGGGAATATCAGCTCAAGCTGCTGGATATTTTGGTTCAGGAACCCGGTAAAATATTTACCCGCGAAGAGTTAACCACTCTGGTCTGGGAACGCCGGGTCATCGGCAATAATAGTTTGCCAAATGCCATTCACGCATTGCGTACCGCATTAGAAGATGATGGTAAAAACCAGCGCATCATCAAAACGATCCCGCGCAAAGGCTATCTGATCGAAGCCGAGTATTGCTGCTTTGTCGAAAAAGACGATGCCACCGTTAAGGAAGACGAGACGGAGGCTGAAACAGCACCTGCCGAAGCGCCGCTCAATGCTGCCTCTCTGGTTGAACCGGAGCAGCCTGACGCAGGCGAGGAACCCGCGCCTGCGGTTAGCGCCGAGCCGGTGGCGGTGGCGGCACCTGAAAAACGCCGTCACAGCATTTTCAGCTTTCTGCTGGTGATGTTCGTCACCGCCATCGTTACGGCTGGGGCCTGCTGGCATCTGCTTGGCGGATACAGCGAGCACCTGGTTTCCCGGGAGATCCAGGCCGGCGTTTACAGCAACATTCATATTTATGCCGTCGAGACGGCAGGCGATCCGCCCTATATTTCCGTGAATCTGTACGGCAAGTTAAAGGATTCGCTGTATGCCATCAACCAGCAGATCCAGATGCAGTCCGCCACGATGCAGATCTTCTTTCATAGCACCAATGCGACGCTGAACTACAGCTTCACGCTGGCCAATAAATGCGACAGCAAGCAGCTGGCGATGGCCATTTATCACTGGCGTACCGATACGGTGCAGCTGAATAACCTGATCCTGCGAGAAACCCGAAGGAAGCTTCATGAACTGGCTACATGCAAAACGCCGTAATCAGGCGATCGCCATCGCCGTTCTGGCGGCACTCGTCGCTCTGGCATTTAACTATTTCACCACGACGTCGACGCTGCAGTACGGCAACGTGAAGGATGACTTCCAGATGGGGTTCTACGATCTGATGTCGCAGCAAAAAGAGATCTACGACGTGAGCCTGAAAACCACGCGCGGCGTGCTGATGACGAACATCACCAGCCCGGATGATAACCGCTTTGTGCTCAAGGGGAAGTTTACGCCGACGCAGAAAAAAAACGGCCGGATCTACTTTACCCTCACCCCTATTTATTACAGCACCGAGCAGAAAGGGCTGATGATAGACGGCCTTGTGGACCAGCTGATGTACTCCAACTACTGGATGGAGCCCATCTCTTTTAATCAACAGTCGCTGGTTGTCGGGCAAAACGGCGCGATTTTCCTCTACCCGGTCACCCGGTAAACCGGGCTTTTGGGCGCGTTATCCCAGCAGGTTTTTCACCGTCGCCAGCCGCACGTTGGCCTGAGCCCCCAGCGCCTGTGACATCTTGCTAAAACTGCTGGCGCTGCCGGCCAGCCCCGCCCCCAGGTTACGCGAGGCTTCCAGCGCCTGCCGGGAACTGAATACCGTCGCCATATCGTTGATGCGGGCACTGACGCGATCCTGCTGCTGGCGCAATTTTCCGCGCTGGCCGGTGATGTGGTTAAGGGTCTCCTGCAGCTTTATTTGCCCCTCTCGCTCCCGGCGCGTGGACAGCGTCATCACCTCGTCGCTGCTGGCGTTTTCCGCCTGAGGCGCCAGCACGGTAAAGGCGTCCGCCGGGTAGAGATTGCCTTCACCGCGTACGGTAAAGTGTTGCTTCACCCGCTCCCACTGGCTTTCATCAACGCTGAAAAGCAGCTGGCCGCTGCCCGTCTGGCTGGCATGGATCCCTAAGCGCCCCAGCCCGACGTTCAGCTTTATTAACGTCTGTCGCGGCGTCGCCTCTTCCGGCAGCGCGACGGCTGCCATTTCCCTCGGACCGCCTCCCAGGGAGAAAATCAGCGTTTCCCCGCCTGACGCATACAGGAGCTTCTCGCTGCCCGGCAGGGTGAAATTAACCGTGTTCTTCTGCTCCAGCGACACGTTAAGGTGGCGATCCACCGTGCCGCCGGAAAGCTGCGTACGGCGCGAAAGGTGTTTTTGCAGCGCCGCTGTCTGCGCGCCGGCATCCCCGCTGCGTCCGGACGCGTGGCGCAGCTGAAGCAGCTGCGTTTCCGTTTTTGCCAGATAGCTATCGGCCTGCTGAACAGCGGTAAGCTGCTGATTCAGCTGCACGTTATAGCGCATCGGACGGCGCGACAGCAGCGCGGACTCGGGGAACGAATGACGGGTTAACCCGGCGTCGGGCGCATTGACCCGCCCGACGGTCTGCGGAGCATCAATACTCCCGCGCCCGGTGGTGCCCGGAGTGGTCGCAATCGATGAGGATGTTTTTAAACCGACTTGCATATCATTTTACAACATACTGAAAAGATTGAGATTGCTGACCATGCTGTAGGCCTTATATGAGATCTGAATCGAGGTGTTATACAGCTGTAGTTTCGTGTATGACTCCGCCACAGGAGCCTCATTAAGGTCAGTCTCTAGCTGGCCGTTAGACAGGCTGACGTCGGTATGGGCATCGTTAATCAGCGTCAGGCGGTTCTGACGGCCCCCGAGATCGGTAAACAGCGCGCCCAGGCTATCGCTGGTCGACTGGGTCATGTCGATCATCGCGGATAAATCGTCCTTGTAATCTGCATAGCTGGCGTTTGGATCCTGCATCTTTTCGCTCAACGCTTTGAGCTTGTTCAGCATATCCAGATCGTTACCCGCGCTGGAAAAGGCGTGCGAAATATTGGTGTTTTCGGTAATGCTCACGCCGTTGGCCACCGTAGTTTCACGGGTCTTCTCATTGCCGCCAAACACATACTGGCCGTTGTCGTCCAGCGTCACGGTTTTGCTGTCGGTCATGGTCCCGGAGAACAGGTAGCTGCCGTTCTCGTTTTTACTGTTCATCGTCGCCACCAGCGAGTCCAGCATGGAGCCCAGCTCCGCGCCGTAGCCCGCCAGATCTTTCTGGCTCAGGGAACTGTTGTTCGCCAGCTTCAGCTTGTCGCTGACGGACAGCACCTGGTTGCTGAGGGCGGTAATATGGGATTCCTGCACCGACAGCGCACCGCTCAGGCGGGTGATATTGCTCTGGTACTGCTTAATGGCCGACTGCTCGCGGTTAAGCTGCACCAGGCGGCTGGCGGTTACCGGGTCGTCAGACGGCACGTTAACGCGCTTTTGCGTCGACAGCTGTTCCATCAGCTTACCCATCTGGGTGCTATTAATACCCATCTGCGACGCCATGGCGTTATAGAGATAAAGGCTGCTTACTCGCATATATCAGATTCCGTGGTTGCGCTTAAAACATGCTTAACAGATCGCTAAACACCTGGTTGCCGGTGGAAATCACCTTCATGCTCGCCTGATACGCCTGCATGTAGGTCGACAGGTTCATCGCCTCCTGATCCTGATTCACGCCACTTATGTTATCGCGCTGCGTTTGTGCATCATCCCTTACCGCGACGGCCGCCTCCATCTCCGTTTTGCTCTGTTTGCTGGCAATACCGATGGTCGAGATAATGGCCGCAGCCCCTTCGTTCAGGCTCATATTGCCCAGGCCCGGGATATCGGTTTTCTGATTTTTCAGTTCAAGCAGGGCGTTGAGGTTGTCGCCATTGCCCGGCTCTTTCGGATCGCCTGAGAGCGCCAGCTCGTCGGGAGACAAATCGTTTACCTGAAGGATGCCCGCCGGGTTGGTCGCATCGAAGGTGAACAGCGGTTTCCCCTGCTGGCCATTGAGATCGTATCCCTGCGCCAGCTGGTTGTTGAAAAGATCCGCCACCGCCTGCGCCATACCCTGTACGGCGTCACTCATCTGCCCCAGCGTACCGGTTTCATAGTCGTAGAGCGCACCCAGCTGACCGCCAGTTGACGGGTTCAGGGAAAACTCGCTGGTCGAAAATTTCAGCGTCAGCGTGGTATTGCCGTTGCTGTCCTTACCGGTGCTCAGCGTGCCCGCCGTCTTACCGCTCACCAGCGGCTGACCGTTACTTAACGAGACGGTATAGCCGCTGCTGTCGTCAGTCACTTTGATGTCCGCCATCGAGCTCAGCGTCTTCACCAGCTCGTCACGCTGATCGCGCAGTACGCTGCTGTTACCGCCCGTGGAATCCAGCGCAACAATCTTCTTGTTGTACTCGGCAATGTTGCTACTCAGAGTGTTGATCTGATCAACCATCGCCCCGCGCTGCGTGTTGATGGACTCTTTCTGGCTGGAGATAAAATTGTTCATGCTGTTGAAGCGGGTTGACAGCGTCTTCGCCTGGTTCAACAGCTGCTGGCGCAGCGCCGGAGATTCTGGCTCCTGCGTCAGGGCGCTTAGTGCACTCACAAAATCGTCAAGACCATTGCCGAGGCTCGTCGAGTCGGTACCGATCACCTTCTCCAGAGAACTGATGTACTCATTACCCATGCTGAAGTAGCTGGCTTTGGTGTTGGTCTGCCAGACCTGATTCACCAGGTACTGGCTGGAGATACGGCGGATGCTGTTCACCTGTACGCCGTTGCCCGGCGAGAGCCCGGCTTCGCCCATCGGGCCGATGGCGCTCTGAACAATTCCCTGACGGGTATAGCCCGGCGTCAGCAAATTATTCGTATTCATCGACGTGACGAGCATCCCCATGTTAGCCGCCTGCAGTCCGCTGTAGGCGATATCAAACATACTCATGGCTTACTCCTGTCCTTCGTTTCTGCGGAACGACACCGTATGACGTTCCTGCGATTGTCCATGTAAAGCGGCCGCTTTCACCTCATTCTTAAGCGGGGCCTTCGCCTGCGGAGAAAGCTGGTTAACGATCATCTGCGCAATGCCGGTGCTGCGCTGGGACGCCAGTTCAGAGGCCATTTTGTCATCATAGAAATCACGCATCATGCGCTGCTGCTTGCTGTTGAACGGGTTGTCTTCCCCCAGCACGTCGGAGGCTTTACGCATCTGCGACAGCATGGCGCGCAGCATCAGCGCCTCGAACTGCTCGGCGGCCTGCTCGAGGGTTTGCGGCTTCGCCTGCCCGGTGATATCACCCGGCAGAATGGCGGTTTGTCGGTTGATCGCATTCAGCATTACATCACCACCAGCTCAGCATCCAGGGCGCCCGCCTCGTGCAGCGCCTGCAGAATCGCCATCGTGTCATCCGGGGCGGCGCCCAGGCTGTTAAGGGTATTCACGATGCTGCGCAGGCTGGTGCCGGCGGAGATCGTGACCATCTGTCCACGACCGCGATTGACGCTAACGTCGCTCTGCGGCGTGACCACCGTCTGCCCCTGGCCAAACGCGTTTGGCTGGCTGACGTTAGCGGATTCACGAATAGTCACCGTCAGGTTGCCGTGTGATACCGCCGCCGCGCGGACGATCACGCCATCGCCGATCACCACCGTACCGGTACGGGCGTTAAACACCACCCGCGGCGGCTGTTTCCCAGCGTTAATCTGCACATCTTCCAGCGATGACATAAACGCCACCCGCTCGCCTGCGCCCATCGGCGCGCGCACGGAAACGTTGGTGGCGCTCTGGGCGGTTGCGGTTCCCGCGCCAAACGCGTTGTTCAGCGCCACCGCCACGGCGTTGGCGGTTTTAAAGCTCGGCCGCTTGAGGTTCAGCATGACCATCGGCTCCTGCTGAAAATCGCTCGGAATTTCACGTTCCACCGAGCCACCGTTCGGCACGAGACCCACCGTCGGCGTGTTGATGGTGACGCTGGAGCCGCTATTGCCCTGTGCCTTCACGCCGCCAACCACCACGTTGCCCTGCGCCAGGGCGTAAACTTCGCCGTCGGCGCCCCGCAGCTGGGTCATTAGCAGCGTCCCGCCGCGCAGGCTTTTGGCATCGCCGATGGACGAGACGGTAACGTCAATACTTTGCCCGAGCGAGTAGCCCGGCGGCAGCGTCGCGCTAATGGCAACGGCCGCCACGTTCTTCACCTTCGGGTCAATTTTGGTCGGCAGCTGGACGCCAAACTGGCGCAGCATATTGGTGACCGACTGGCTGGTGAACTTCACCTGGTTTTTATCCCCGGTGCCGTCCAGCCCCACCACCAGGCTGTAGCCGATCAGCTGGTTACCACGTACGCCCTGAATGTCCACCACGTCGCGCAGCGGCTGCGCGGCGACACCGATGCTGTACAGGCTCAGGAGCAATAAAATTCGTTTAAACACGCGCAACTCCGTCAGATAGGGAACAGGGGATGGTTAAAGAAGCGCACCAGCCAGCCGGCCGCATTCGCATCGCTGAGGGCGCCGCGCCCGGCGTAGGAGATACGCGCGTTGGCGATACGCTGTGATGAGACGGAGTTATCGCGCTCAATATCGTCGGCCCGCACCAGCCCGGTTACCCGCATATACTCGTCGCCCTGGTTGAGGGTGAGCCATTTTTCACCGCGAATGGCCAGCACGCCGTTAGGCAATACTTTGTACACCGCCACCGTGATCGCCCCGCGCAGGCTGTTTTGCTGCTGCGACGTAGCGTTGCCGTTGAAGTTGCGGCTGCCGTCAACCGACCCTGACAGCTTATCGACCGAGTGGCCAAAGGCCTCCGGGATGCCGAGAGACACGTCGTTCTTCTTGCCGAAGTTGGTGCGCGCCTGCTTGCTCGCCTGGGTGGATTCGTCCAGCTTAACGGTCAGGATGTCGCCAACGCGATAGGCGCGGCGGTCCTGAATAAGCGACCAGTTATAGCCGCTGTTATAGACGCCACCGCCGCGGACGTGCGTCTCCGGCATGGCGAAATCTTCCGGCGGCGCGTACGCCGCATCGTCTTTGTGCACCAGCAGTGCCGGGCTTTCGCAGCCCGACAGCACCAGCGCCAGTAAACCGATCGCTACCTGCTTTTTCATCTCTTTCACTTTACGGCTCTGCCGTTACATCGACTGCGTAACAAACTTCAGCATGTCGTCTGCGGCAGAAACCATCTTGGCGTTCATTTCATAGGCGCGCTGGACGGTGATCATGTCGACCATCTCCTCAACGACCTGCACGTTAGAGCCTTCCAGCGATCCCTGCTCCAGCTGGCCAAAGGCCTCTTCACCGGGGACGCCTTCCACCGCCTGCCCGCTGGCGGCCGTTTCACGGTAGAGGTTGCCGCCCATGGCTTCGAGACCGGCCGGATTCACAAAATTCACCAGCGTCAACTGGCCCAGCTCAACCGGATCGGTTTCGCCTGCCACCGTGGCGGTAATAGTGCCGTCTTTGCCGATCTGGAGATCCTTCACGTTATCCGGCAGTTCGATTTGCGGGACCAGCGGCAGGCCCTGCGCGTTGGTCAGCACGCCGTCAGGCGATTTTTGCAGGTTACCGGCGCGGGTATAGGCGATATCGCCATTGGCCGTCTCCACCTGGAAAAAGCCCTGCCCGGTAATCGCCACGTCCAGGTTCTGCCCGGTGTTCTGGATGCTGCCGACGGTGAACTCTTTCTGGGTTCCCACGATCTTGACGCCGGTCCCGAACTGAATGCCGGTTGGGGAGGTATTGTTCTGATCAAGCTGGCCGCCCGGCGTGCGCTGATTCTGGTAAAACAGATCGGCGAACATGGCGCGATCGCGTTTAAAACCAGTGGTATTGACGTTCGCCAGGTTGTTGGAGATCGCGGTCATTTTGGCGTCCTGCGCCGCTAGCCCAGTTTTACTGATCCATAAAGCGGGATTCATCTGTATTCCTCAAAAGTGTTGTCAGGTGCCGCGAATCAGGCGGTTACCGGCGTTAGCGAGATCTTCCGCCGCTTTCATCATCTTGATCTGCGCTTCAAACTGACGGTTGAGCGCGATGCTGGAGACCATCTCGCTGATGGCCGACACGTTAGCGGATTCAAGATGCCCGGCGGCCACCGTTACCTCTTCATCGCGCGGGTTAAACGCCGCGTTGGTGACCAGAAAACCGGCCTCGTTTTTGCTGAGCTCGCTGGCCGGAATGTTCACCAGCTTCACGCGGTCAATATCCATCGGCGCGGCGATATCCCCATCCTCCGGCATGATGGTAATCACCCCGTCCTCAGCGATAGAGACGGAGGAGTAAGGCGGCAGCACGATCGGCCCGTTATCGCCTTCCAGCGGCAGACCGTTCACCGACAGCTCGCCGTCGGCGTTAATGTCAATTTGCCCGTTGCGGGTATAGACCTCGCGGGTGCCGCTGCGCAGCGCAATGAGGCCGTCACCCTTCACGGCAATATCCAGATCGCGGCCGGTTTCACGCATCGCTCCCGGCGTCATATCCACGCCGCCCTGCGTGGGCTGCACCAGATAACGCGAGGCATATCCCTCGCCGTTAATCTGCTGCGTGAGCGCGTTGTCGAGATCGCTGCGAAACCCCTGGGTGTTCACGTTCGCCAGGTTATTCGCGTGGATTTCCTGCTGGGTCAGGCTGCGCGACGCGCCGCTGACGGCGGTGAAAAGTAGACGATCCATCGATTACACCGCCTGGAAGAGCGAATTCATCATGTTGTCGTTGGTGCTGATCACCTTGGTATTCGCCTGGTAGTTACGCTGGGCCGTCATCAGCCCGACCAGTTCGGAGGTCAGATCCACGTTTGACGACTCCAGCGCCCCGGAAACGACAGAACCCAGCAGGCCGGTGCCCGGCGTGCCGGTCAGCGGCGCGCCGGAGCTGGCGGTTTGTGCCCAGGTGGTGCCGTCCTGCGCGGCTAGGCCGTTCGGGTTAGCGAAGTTCGCCAGCACCAGCTGCCCCTGCAGCAGGCGTTCGCCGTTGGAGAAGGTCGCATACACGCAGCCGTCCTGATCGATAGCCTGGCCGGTGCGCTCGCCGGAGGCATAACCGTCGCCTTTGTTTTTGCTGACGGAGAAGTCGGAACCGTACTGGCTGGTGCCGCTGTAGGTCATGTCGATAGTGATGGCGTTCGCGCCCGCAATATCTGCGGTCAGCCCTACCGCCCCGCTTGGGTCGGTCAGAACGCCCTGGCTGTTGAAGGTCAGCTTCTGCACCTGCTCCGCGCCGCCGCTGGTCACCGGCGCGTCGTCCATGTAGTAGTGAACTTCCCAGGCGTTTTCGCCCGTTTTGACGAAGTACTGATTCAGAGTGTGCTCGCGGCCCAGCGAGTCATAGACCTGAGTGGTGTAGGAGTTGTTGTAGGAGGTGTTGTCCTTCGGGTTGAACGGCGTGGTTTCCGGGATTTCCGCACGCGCGTCCATATTAGCCGTGAAATCAATACTCCCGGTGGCCTTCGCCGGAATAGAGCCGCTGCTGATGGTCAGGTTACCGATGGTACCCACCTGGAGCTTTCCGCTGGCATCCACGGGATAGCCCTGAAGATACATTCCGTTATTATTTACCAGGTGGCCGCTGCTGTCGGTCCCGAAGTAGCCCGCGCGGGTATAGGCGGTGGTGCCCGCGCTGTCGCGAACCATAAAGAAGCCATTGCCGTTGATCGCCAGATCCAGCGCGGTGCCGGTGGAAGTAATGCTTCCCCCTTTGGTAATGCTCTGGGTCACGGCGGAGACGCCAACCCCCAGCGGCTGGCTTTCGGCGTACAGCGCGGAGAATTCCGCACGACCCGACTTAAACCCCACGGTGCCGGAGTTCGCGATGTTGTTGGAGATGGCATTCAGCTGCTCGGTAATGGCATTCAGACCGGTAGTTGCAATACTAAAGCTCATAATCGTTCCTGTTTAATTAATATCCTGATTCACTTCAGGCTTTGTTCTTAGAGGCAGTGCCAAACTGGCTAATGTTGTTGTAGGCGACCTCGCCAAGACCGTCGATATTCAGCACGGTCGGGCTGCCGTCGAGCGGGATACGCACGTTGTTGACTACGCCGCCCATTTCGATCGGTACCTTCTCTTCACCGGTGTCGGTCACCACGCTCAGGGTGTATTTGCCTTCGCTCAGCCCCAGCTCTTCAGGATTGAAGGTGAAATCCACCTGGCCCGCTTCCTGCTTGCCCAGCTCGATTTTATGTTCAACGCCAGCGGCGTCTTTCACGACCACGGTGACCACGCCAGCGGCATGTTCCAGCGTCAGGCGCCCGTCCAGCGTGCTTTCACCATCGCTGTTCACCGAGTCGGTCTGCACCATGACGTGCTGCCCAACCAGATTGCCGGTGGTGAGGGTTTGCAGGTTGTCCATCAGCACGGAGTTGTTCGCCATCAGCTGCGACATCGTCTCCATTGACTGCACCTGGGTCAGTTGCGCCAGCTGGCTGACGTACTCGGTGCCGTCGGTGGGGTTGAGCGGGTCCTGATTCTGGATCTGCGCGACCAGCAGCTGCATAAACATGGTGTTCATGCCGGAGGCGGTGCTGTTGCTGGCAATGCCGTCCGTCGTGCTGCCGGAACGGCTGCTGGCGTACGCGCTGTCTACGTTCATGTCCATGCTTATGCTTCTCCAAGTCGCAGCAGGCTTTGCTGCATGCTTTTCACGCTGTTAAGAACATCGACGTTGGTTTCAAAACCGCGCGATGCCGACATCATGTCCGCCATCTCTTCCACCACGTTGACGTCCGGGTAGTAGACATAGCCGTCGGGGTTGGCCATCGGGTTGTGCGGTTCGTAACGCTGCACCGCATTACCGGTTTCCACGACATCCATTACCTGCACGCGGGCACCGGTTAACGCCTGGTGATTCATTAACTCGTCATTTTTATAAACCGCCGCAAACACCGGGCGACGCGCCTTATAGGTGCCGTCTTCGGTAGCAGAGGCGGTTTCTGCGTTGGCGAGATTACTGGCGATGGTGTTAAGACGAACGGTTTGCGCCGTCATCGCCGATCCCGATACGCGATAAATATCCGAAAAAGCCATATTCCGTGGTTACCTGCGTTGGATTACTTGCCGTCAATGGCCTTCTTGAGGCCAGTGAACTTCATGTTTAAAAAAGCCAGGCTCATCTGATAGTCCTGAGTGTTCTTCGCAAACTCGGCCTGCTCGACGTTCAGCGAAACGGTGTTGCCGTCCGACGCCGGTTGATAAGGCACCCGATACATCTCATGCGGGGTCGACTGAAAGGAAAAACTCGACCGTGAGCGTTGCATCTCGGAGGCAAAATCAATATCTTTAGCCTGGAAGTTGGGGGTATCAACGTTCGCCAGATTGGCTGAAAGCAACTCTGCTCGGGAAAGTCGAAGTGCTACAGCCTGTGGATGAACGCCCAATGCTTTGTCAAAAGTAATACTCACAATTCACACCCTCGTGATGCTAAAACCTGCATGCTCTGCGATTTAATAGCAATTTCCATGCCAAGGTTTTAATTACATGATTTATAATGATATTCCTCTTTTTTTTAGCCTCAGGGTGAAACGGTATTTCCGCTTCCTCGTGGCGCTTTCCCTGCTGTCGTTTTCTGGCCTTGCCGCAGCCGAGGGGGGTCAACCCGTCAGCGCACGCAAGCAGATATTTGCCACCGTCCAGCAGCACGCGACGGACATCATTCGCCAGGAAGCCAAACGCCGTCGGTGGCCTGACTACCAGGCGAAGATGAATCTGTTTATCCCTTCGGAAGCCACGCAGTACGCCGCATGCCCGGCAAAACTAGCCGTCTCTCTGCCTGCCGGCGACCGTCTTGACATCAACCGCCTGCGCTTTGACGTACGCTGTGAGGGCCCCGGCGGCTGGGATATTCCCGTTACCGTGAAGCCGGATATTTATCTGCCGGTGCTCGTGGCTAAAAGCCCGCTCGAACGCGGCCAGGTGGTCAACGCCGACAGCATCACGATCAAAAAGCTCAACGTCAGCAGCCTGCGCGGGGAGTATGTGACCGAGCCGAACGACATCATCGGCATGACCGCCAAACGCCGCATCCGTGACCGACAGCCGATTACGCTTTCACAGCTGGAATCACCGCTGCTGGTTGAACGCGGCCAGCGCGTGCTGATGATCGCCGCGCAAAACGGCGTGGAGGCCCGAACGATGGGTGAAGCCATGAAGAAGGGGCGCAAAGGCGAAATCATTAAGGTAAAAAATGAGGCTAGCGGACGCGTGGTGAGCGCCATTGTGTCGGACAGTGGCGTAGTGACGATGGTGTATGCCAGCGGCAGGTAAAAATCTTGCCGCCACGTTTAAGTTAACCGCCTGCCTGGCCGCTCTTTACAGACAACGGCACAGGAAGCAGGACTTCCGCAGGGCAAGGTTCATACACAACCTGACCCACACTATGAGCATGAGGGCGAAGCGATGAAAGTAGCAGCAACACAGTACAACCTGGCCACCGCGATCAATAACGCCAGCAGTGCAGAACAGACGCGCACCGTGGCGCAGGAAGGGTCCCGCGTGACGCGCAGCGCCGCTATCGATCCGGTACTGGGTGACGCACAAAAACAGCTAAACGCGCTGCCTGACGTGGACATGGCGCGTGTCGCCGAAATGAAAGACGCCATCAGCAGCGGCAAAATCAGCATCAATATTGATTCGCTGGCCGATGCAATGCAGAAGTATTTCCAGAGGTAATTATGACTTACGCCGCCCAGCGCGTTAAAACCCTGATTCAGGATATGGCTGAAGATCGTAAGCACTACCATGCCCTGACCGCCCTGCTTGAAACACAGCGCCGCCATATTGTCGCCCACGACGCTGCGGCGCTGGAAACGCTCAACGCGCAGGTGATGGCGCTGTACCAGCAGCTCTCAAAAAATAGCCGGCAGCGCCACACGCTGCTGAACGAACTGGGCATCAGCCCGAATGCCGAAGGCATGAAGCTGCTGATCGCCCGTCTGCCGGCCGCCCACCGGTCAACCGTGTCGGCCCTCTGGTATGGACTCCAGCAGCAGGCCACCGCCTGCCAGCGCGCCAACGACTACAACGGTGCGCTGATGAGTATGCAACAGGAGATCCTGGGGAATTTGCTGAACAGCAGCGCGCCGGAGAATTGGTTGTATCAGGATGTACTATCGCCGACCGCCCCCGCTAAATAACATGATAAAAATGCCTATTATTAGCAAAGATATTTGCATTGGTTTCTTCATGGAAACGTCGTTTCACTTTGAAGTTTACCGTAATATTATTGCCGCATTGCTGAAGCAAAACATCCGCTGTGAACTTGTCATTAATGACGTAATCGAGCCGGAATTTGTTAGCGAAATGCTGACATCGCTGGAGAAGATAAAGATTGCCGGACTCGACTGTACTCTATTGTCGGCAGCCTTAAATCACTCAAAAACCTACAGCTGTATGGTCACTCCCTACTATCTGCAATATCTGGAGGGTATCGCGAATGTTCATGTACGAACGCTGTATGGGTTAGCGAAAAACCAGTGGAACCATGCACCCTGGAATGAAAAATACAGTGCTATATTATGTTATAGCCACTATACAAAAAAATCACTGTCGCTGGACGATAAAACGTATATTGTTGGTAATCCGAGGTTTGATGACTGGCACAATAATAATTACGCCAACACGTTACCGGAAAATATCAGCATTCAGCCTGAGAAGAAGACTATTCTCTATGCACCGACTTACGGTGAGCTAAGCTCAATTATCCCCTGGGCCGAAAAGCTAAGCCGGTTAAGCCATGAATATAATATAATTACAAAATTACATCATGGTACGTTGTGTAAAAAATCTGAAGCAATCGCCCTTAAAACCGTCAGACGACACATCAAGAACATTGTCACCGACAACAATGTGACCTTTTCCCTGCTCGAAAAAGCCGATTACGTTATCACCGATAATAGCGGTTTTATCTTTGATGCTATCAATGCTGATAAAAAGATAATTCTGCTGGACTGGCCAGGCATGGAGACGCTGCTCGCGGAGGGAAAATCATTCAGCTCCGTTGATAGCCCCGAACAGCAGGTACGAGCGTTTATGCCCGTCGCTCGCGATATGGTCGATCTTCGTCGCTACCTTGCCGATGACTACCCCTGGCAGGAGCACGCCGGCCAACTTCAGCATATTAAAACAGAGTACTGTGACGCCTTTAATGACGGGATGGCGGGTCAGAGAGCCGCGCAGGTGATTATCGATTCGATATATAGCTAGCGCGGTACGCCCCCTTTTATTACAAGCCGACGTCGAGCCAATATTGATCGATGTCGGTTACCTTCAACAGGCGGCTCTGGTGTCCTGGATGATTTCAATGACCGACGTTGTCGACACGGAAGGCGTTCGTGCCAGATACACAACCTTAACGATGTCGGAAAGATAATCAAATCTCCCCTCCCAGTCGTCGCCCATGACCAGCACGCCGGCAGAATGTTCCTTAATATATTCAGCCTTTAGCTCCAGTGACTCCTCCAGGAAAACATCGTCAACATATCTGATGCCCTGAATAATAGATAACCTGTCACCTTCACTATAAATTGGAAAGCGGCCTTTCTTTTTAACATTTAACGCATCTGAAGAAACGCCAACGATCAGACGATCGCCCAGCGCCTTTGCTCGCCTGAGAATATTCAGATGGCCAACGTGAAAAACGTCAAAAGTGCCAAACGTGATTATATTTTTCATCCATCATATTCCTCAACGCTATAATAAGAGTTATTTGCCATGACTGAATCCACCTCACTGTTAAGAAGATTAATTAGGCCAGAACACGCGTCTGCATTATCTCCCGGAAACAGTAAATCCGCCATTTTCTTTCTCAGAGCCTGTTTATCATCACGATACAGTGCGTTATTGAGAACGTCTTCTACGTTTTCATCCGTAAACAACCAGGCGAAATCAACTTCAGGAATCAGCGTAAAATCAGGCTCAAACGAGCGATGCGTCTGACCGTTAAAGTCTAAGCGCATCACCGGTTTTCCTGTCAGAAGAAAGTCAAACATGATTGATGAATAATCTGTAACAAGCACATCGAAGTGACGCATCACCGGGTAAAGATCGAGACCTGGATTAATGTAGAAGCAGTTCTGACTAAGCGCCTTACATTCCTGATCGTTTATATAGAGCGGATGGCTCTTAATAAAAAGCGATGCATTATTTACCTTACAGGCTTTTGCTAATTGCGTGATGAATGCCATGCTATTGGTGATCAGGGTGTTCTCACTACGCTGCCATGTGGGTGCGAAAAACACTTTCTTACGCTGCGGATTCAATAATTCGCTAAGAATACTGCCCGGAATATCAGCGCCTATATACTCATTTTCCGTTGCAGGACGAACCAATACCTCATTACGTGGATACCCCGCTCGAATGATTCGCTTACAGCCAAAGGCGCGGCGGAAAAAAGCGTCCAGGTGCGGGGATGTGCTCACGACACAATCGGCGCGGGTTGCAAAATCCAGGGGCCTTCTGAAATCATAGTCACCGACGTCCAGATGCTGCACTAATTCTAAAAGAAGGTGTTTGACCGATACGCCGTGCCATAGCTGAATTTGTCTGGCCCCCTGAAGGCAGGAAAATAGCTCTTCGCTGCCATTCAGGCTTTGCGAAGGGTTAACCGAAAACACGGCAACCGCGGCAGAGAGGAATAACCGAATCGTTTCCGATAGCGTATCCTGCGAAATCAACTGGCAAGGCAACCCTTTTTTCTGCAGCTCTGCAATTAATGTTTCCTGACAGCTACACCATATACAACGAAAGTTTCCCTTCTGTTCCAGAGCCTTTAAATAAAGATATTTAGTATTATCACTAAACTCTTCACGCCCAAAAAAAAGCACTATTCTTTCTTTAGGCACTTTTTCCGAGAGTCGATGTAAGCGAGAAGGCAATTCCATATTCATTTATTCAGGCTCTGCAAAATTATTCATTTTTTCGGATTACGTTATGGAAGTTCGTTACGATTTACGCCGCCAGCGCAGTGAGGTTACAACAGCGACAGCCCGCACAGCAGGCTGTAATCCGCCGTATTATCTTCGTCGGCAACAAAAGGATTCTCCTGCTGCCAGCCGCGAAGCGCGCTAATCAGCAGCGCCACGTCGTCCTGGGTTAACGCGCCCTGCTCGCTGCGCATGGCGCACAGCATTTTGATGTGGAAGAACTGCCGCGCCAGCCCCAGCAGCGCTTCGCCGCAGTTGGCGCAGTTCACGCCAGGGAAAACATCGTTATACAACGTATAAATCAACATATTGCGCAGGATATAGGGATGCTCATGCAACAGCGCGATACTCGCCCACTCGGCTTCCAGCGTCTGCAGACGCTCCGCGAGGCGCGCAGGCTGCATGATCGACAGCTCGCTCAGCTTGAGCGCCATCCCCATCTTCTCCACCATTGGCAGGTTCAGGTTGAGGCGCATCGTGCCCATCGCATTGAGCGCAGCCGTTCGGTTCACGGCAATCGGCGGCAGCATCGCAAACTGCTGCGTTAATACGCCCTGTTCCGCAAGCGTAGCCAGCTGCTCTCCCATGCTCACCAGCTGCGCCGGGTCACTGTCGCCGTTATCCAGATACTGCTGGGCTTTACTGAGCAGCACGCCAATGCCGTACAGGCTCGCTTCCAGCGTCAGCGCCGGGTGTATGGCGAGGTTAACGCACTGCTGATTGAGCGCCGCGCTCCAGGGAGAGAGCATCTCTTCACTCTGCGATTCCCGCTGAGCGGTATGCAAAACAAACGCGTCCGGACTGAACAGCATCTCGCTGGCCGCCGTTGCACAGCCGATATCCAGACTCTCGCGCTGCTGGTTTTTCAGCTTCACGCTGATATGCGGCCAGCCCTCGCCGCCGCGCTGGCAGGCCGGACATTCGCATGCGGCTTCCCGCGCGTCAAAACGCGACACAAATTCAGGTAGGTAGTGTTCAATCAGTTCCATGTTCGTTCTCTTTTGGCAGTCGCGGGTTAACGGTGTTTACGGAAGAACCAGTGCGTGCAGTCGACAGGCTCGCCGCTTTTGGGATCGGGGTAATGCTGCAGGAAGGCAAAGCTCGGGCTGAAGCCCAGCCACAGCGCGTTTCTGCTCATTAGCGCAGCCCAGCAGCGGTCGAGGCTGACCTGCTGTTCCGTCGCCTGGCGATAGGCATCCAGCAGCGCATCGTAGTAGCCGGCATTTACCGCATAGGCGCACGCGCAGCCCGCATTAAAGATTCGTGCCACTCCCGGCAGTGACTGGGTTGGCGTGAAGTTTTCATAACGGCCGCCCAGGAGCAGCATCTGCCAGTCCACCTGGTCGAGTCCGTTGAGGAGTTTGTTGACGTTGTGGATCGCGTTCTCTTTTCTGACAAAGCGCAGCTCCACGTCCAGCAGCACGACGTTTTTCCAGCCCTGCTGCTTTGCATGGGAAATCACCTCGGAGTGGGTCGCCCGCTCGGCGGCTTCTGCCGTTTCTGCCCGGGCTTTTGCCACCGGCCAGAGCTGTCCCGCCTCTGCGCCCAGCGCCATCAGGGCTTCACGGCACGCCGGAAGCGGGTCTTCCTGCTGCGGGTCATACAGTACGGCGATTTTCTCAAACGCCGACCAGTTGACCCGGGTCGCGAGCGGCGCGGTGCTCAGGCGACGGTAATGGGCCAGCAGGTTGGGATCGCTGACAAAATCTTCCAGCGTCAGATCGACCGGCGTTGAGCTGTCCAGAATGAAATCTTTATCGTAGGTATTGCTGCTGTGCGAGATGCAGAGGATGGTTCGCTTCGGGTCAATCTGCTGCACCGGCGTCGTAAAGTTATTCAGGAAGCCCACCTCCTCCGCCTTCATCGCCTCATCGTCATAACGATGGTTTTTCAGCAGGTTACGGTGATAGCCAAAGGTGCCGTTGAGCGCGTGACGGGCCCCGAAGGGATGGGTCAGGTAGATTTTATCCAGATGGCTGTACCAGATATAAATCTGGTCGCTGCCGGAAAACAGCGCGCGGTGGGTCTGCATCTGCGCCACCTGATGCGAAATCTTATCCGGCGCGTAATAGTCATCGTCATCGAAGCAGATAATGTACTCACCCGTCGCCAGCGCGTTGAGCCGGTTACGCTTATTGCCCAGCGTCAGCCGCTCCGGGCTGTGGATATACCGCACGTTCGGCTGCGACGGGTCGCTCATCATCTCAATGAGATCGGCATTGCTGGTGGGCGAGTCGTCGAGAATAATCAGCTCACGCCTGTCCGCCGGGTAGTCCTGGTACTGCCAGATATAGAGCAGATAGGGCAAAAACTCGCGGCGGTTGTAGGTCGGACAGATGACGCTGACAAACGGCGTCGGCAGCGGCTGCGTACGCTTCTGGCGTTCCAGCAGGGCGTTCATCAGGGAGGATGTAGTGTTTTTATGTGTGGTCGTCATAGCGTTTATCGTTGGCGAGCGGCGGCCTGCCGTTGGCGAAGCCAGCACTGAACAGAAACAGAATCGGTCATTTTTTGTTCTCGACTGGCTATCTCCATCCGTCGGTCGCTGCGTTTAGCATCCAGCACGATCGCCAGGCTTTTTTCCCGCTTTGCTTCGGCCAGCAGGTTACCCTGGATCTTTTCCGCTTCGAGTGAGGCCAGCGCCTGCTCTTGCTTCTGCCAGTCGATAACCCGCTGAATATTTTGCTTATATTTTGACTGGTTGATCATCATCGCGGCGCTGTTCGCGCTCTGCATCATCGTGTCCGATGCCAGCGTGGTCAGCGCATCAATGTTCTTCTCAAAGCGCTGGCAGAGCTGCTTTTGCGAGGCCAGCTTCAGCGTAAGATCGTCCACGGCGCGGGTGCGCATTTGCTGCAGCTGTTCCAGGGTAGAAATGAGTTTGCTCATGGTCGTTATCCTGCCTGCGCCAGCGCGCGTAAGTCAGTTACGGTGGCCTCAATCAGCGCCGCGTCGTGCACTTCCTGCTGTAAGAAGTGCATGATGGCTGGCGAAAGGCGTACGGCTTTATCCGCCAGCGGATCGGCGCCGGCCACATAGCCACCCAGCGGTATCAGGGGCTTAATATTCTGGTATTCGGCGTACAGCTGTTTCAGGGTGCGCGCGGCCAGCTGATGCTCGCGCGTCGTCACCTGGCTCATGCAGCGGCTGATAGACTGGCCGATGTCGATGGCAGGATAGTGACCGGCCTCCGCCAGGTGGCGCGACAGCACGATGTGGCCGTCGAGCACCGCACGCGCGCAGTCGACGATGGGATCCTGCTGATCGTCACCCTCTGCCAGCACGGTATAAATCGCCGTCATCGAACCGTTACTCCCGCTGTTACCGGCACTCTCCACCAGGCGGGGGATCATGCTGAACGCAGAAGGTGGATAACCTTTGGTCGCGGGCGGTTCCCCCAGCGAAAGGGCAATCTCGCGCTGGGCCATGGCGTAGCGGGTCAGGGAGTCCACCAGCAGCAAAACGTCTTTGCCCTTGTCGCGGTAATAGCTGGCGATGGTGTGGCACAGCTCGGTGGCCTTGATGCGCATCAGGGGTGATTCATCCGCCGGTGCGGCGACAATCACCGATTTCGCCAGGCCCTCGGCCTGCAGCGAATTCTCAATAAACTCTTTAACTTCGCGCCCGCGCTCGCCAATCAGCCCCACGACCACCACCTCGGCCTGGGTGTAGCGGGTAATCATCCCCAGCAGCACGCTTTTACCCACGCCGCTGCCCGCCATCAGCCCCACGCGCTGGCCTTTACCGACGGTCAGCAGGCCGTTAATCGCCCGCACGCCCACGTCCAGCGGCGTCTCCACTGGCTGTCGACGCAGCGGGTGGATCTGCGGCAGCTGCTGCGGCAGCAGCGTGTCGCCGGCCAGTTTGCCCTTATCGTCCAGCGGTTCACCGAGGCCGTTAACGACGCGCCCAAGCCACTGGTCGCCAATCATCACGCCCTCGCTTTTACCGGCGGGAAAAACGCGCGCCCCGGCAATCAGCCCGGACGGCTGTTTAAACGGCATCAGGTAGGTGACCTCACGGTCAAACCCCACCACCTGCGCGTCCATCATCTCTTGATCGATGCTTTCGACGTGGCACAGCTGGCCGATCGCCAGCCGACAGCCCACGCACTCCAGCAGAATGCCGTTCACCCGCACCAGACGCCCGGCGACGCGCGCCAGGTCAATCTCTTCGATGGAGCGTAACGCCTGTTCGAAATCAAGGCTGCTCATGGGTCGCGTCCGGCAGCAGGTTGTCCTTCAGCACCGCCACGCACTGGTCGAACCGGTGCTGACAACCCACATCGATTTCGGTGGTATCGGTGATCACGCGGCATTCCCCCGGCTCCAGCGCCGGATCGGCGCTCAGCCCCCACTCCCGGGCTTTTTCCGGCTCCGCTTCGCTGATGCGGCGGAACTCTTCGCTGTTCAGCACCACGCGGATCTGCTCCGGCGGCTGCGGCAGGCTGGTCAGCGCCTCGTCCACCAGCGCGAGCAGCTGGGTCGGTTGCAGCGCCAGCTCGCAGCGGATCACCTGGCGGGTCACTTTCTCCACCAGCTGCATTAACTCTTCACGGCGACGCTGTTCATAGCTCTCGAGGAAACGCTGAACGTCGGCGGTCATACGTTCAAACGGCGCGGCGGCCTCCAGAAACTGCTGGCGAGCCTGCTGTTTGCCTTCCGCCAGCCCTCTACGCATCCCCTCGTCAAAGCCGAGTCGTGCCCCTTCCTGGTAGCCTTCCTGCTTGCCCTCTTCCATTCCCTGCGCAAAGCCGCGGTTCATACCGTCGCGGAAGCCTTCTTCCATCTGCCGCTGATGCTCACCCGGGTCCTGCATAACCGCTGCATCGCCCTCGGCCGACGCCTGCGATGCCGCCCAGCGTTTGCGTAACGGCGGGAATTTATGCAGACGCGGCTTAACCACCGCCTGGCGTCGGGAGGTCAGCGCCTCCAGCGCGGGGCTCCTTTTCTTGAACATGGTTATTCCACCGTCTGTTCTGCGAAGAGCTGCACCTGGATCTCCCCCTCTTCCACCAGCTGGCGCAGGGTCTGCATAATCTCTTTTCGCACCTGCTCAATACGGCTGACCGGCACAGGCCCCATGCGGCTGGTGGTGCTTTGCAGCAAGGTCACCTGGCGCTTCGGCATCACGTTGAAAATGGCCTGACGCAGCACCGGCTCGGTCCCCTTCAGCGCCACGGCCCACTCTTCGATCGGCACTTCGTCCATCAGGCGCTGCAGCGTTGCTGGCGTCTGGCGGCTGAGAATAAAGAATTCGTACATTTCGTCCTGCAGATCGTCGACAACGCTTTCATCGCGCTCGCGCAGCTGCTCCAGCAGCTGCTGCTGATTGGAGGGAATACGGTTGACGATATTGGCCGCGTGCTTGATGCCCGCCACCTTTGAGCCATGCTCAGAGAGCACCGCGATGCCGCGGTCGATCAGGCGATCCAGCTCGTCGATCACGTCGCGGTTCACGTCGTCCAGGCGGGCGACGCGGTAGATAATTTCATCCTGGCGCTCGCGCGGCAGCACGCTCAGCACGCTGGCGGCAATGTCCGGCGGCAGGAAGGCCAGAAAAACCGCCTGCAGCTGCAGGTGCTCTTGCTCAATCAGCGCGGCCAGCTGGGGAATATCGACCCACTGCAGGCGCGCCATGCGGTAGCGGATCTCATCGCCATAAATACCGTTTATCACGCTGCGGGCAATTTCACCGCCCAGCGCTTTTTCCAGAATGCTGCGCAGGTAGGAGCGCGACGCGCCGTTGATGCCGCTCTGCTCGCTGTAGTCGGAAAAGAAGTTGTTCATCGCCTGGCGCGCGTGGCTGACCTTCACGTCGTGCAGGCGCGCCATGGTTTCGCTAAGCAGCACCACCTCTTCGCGGGTGAGTTTCTGCATCACCTGCGCAGCCGCTTCTTCGCCCACGCTCATCAGCAAGATCGCCGCCTGCTCCAGGCGGCTACGCCCTTTGGCGTTACTGGTCCGGTTTGCTATTGCTTCGGTCATTGCTGTTAATCCATTGTTTCAGAACTTCTGCTACCCGCTCCGTTTCGCTCTGGGCCAGAACCTGGAGATACTCGACTTTGGTTTCCAGGCCAGAGCTTTGCGGCGGCAGCAAATCGTCATTATTGTTGAAGCCCGCTTTCGACAGCGTGGAAAGCCCGTTTTCAGCCACATACGCCTCGTCCGTCAGCAGCGCCGCGTCGTCCTGTGCGACGTCTTTCACGACGCGCTCGCGGCGCCCCATACGCTGAGCCAGCGGGCGGACGCCGAAGAACAGCGTCAGCAGAAGCAGCAGGCCAATACCGCCGTTCTGCCCCCAGTACTGCATATCCGGATCCCTCCACCATTTTTCGGCCAGCGGGCCGTCGCTCTGAGGCGCGCTAAAGGCCAGCACGTCCAGCGTTAACGCATCACCGCGCTGTTTATCGATCCCGGCGGCGCTTTCCACCAGGCGGGTAATAGAGGTCAACTGTTCGGGGGTGATTTTTGCCAGCGCGGGGGCGGTCTGATTAAGCGCCACGGCCACGCTCAGCTTCTCCAGCTTATAACCGGGATAGCGGATATGACGGATATCGCGGTCGAACGCATACTTGCGCTGCTCCTGGCTGCGGTTGCTCAGGGAGCGAGGATCGCCGGTGGTCGTGCTGGTGTTAGCCGCGGCGGCAGGCGCTGCCTGGCCGGTGGCCTGAGCTGCGGCCGCCTGCGGGTTCTGATTCACCGGGCGGTTGCTTAACGAGCCGGGAATACCAAACGCCATTTCGTTGGTGCTGTTTTCCTGGCTTATCTGCTCGTCGCTCACGCGCGGGTCTTTGCCCAGCCGCTCCTGCGTCTCCTCCACGCGGCTTAAGTCCACGGTCGGCGCAACGCTGATGCGGAAGTTCCCCTCGCCCACCAGGGAGGTCAGCAGCGTGGTGATGTTCTTGCGGGTATCTTCGCGAATGCGCTGCACGACGTCGTTGCCGGCGCGCGACCCCGTGAGTTTTCCATCCGGGCCTTCAATACCGTCTGAAAGCAGGTTGCCCGCCTGATCGACCACGCGAACGCTGCCGGGGGCCATGCCCGGCACCGAACCGGAAACCAGCTGCACGATAGAGGCCACCTGCTGGTCATCCAGCCGTTTGCCGTAGCGCAACTGCACGATCACCGACGCGCTGCTGCTCGGTTTGTTGGTCAGGACGAACGAGCTGGACTCGCTCAGGCCAAGATGCACGCGGGCGTGCTCCACGGGATCCAGCGCCATGATGCTTTTCGCCAGCTCGCCTTCCAGGCTGCGCTTGTAGCGCACGTTCTGGATGAACTGGCTGCTGCCGAGCATCTCTTCTTTATCCATCAGCTCGTAGCCGTCCGGCGTCGCGGCGCTGATGCCTTTTGCCGCCAGCGCCATGCGTGCCTGCGGTAGTTTGCTTTCGCTGACCAGAATCTGGCCGTTATCGGGGTTAACGCGGTAGGCAATATTTTCCGCGCCCAGTACCTCCACCACCTGTGAAACCGGGATCTGTTCCTGGGTGCCGTAAAGGGCAACGTAACCCTGATTGTGGTTCCACAGCGAGGCGACGATCCCGAGCGCCAGCGCCGCGCCGCCGGCAATCGCCAGCAGTTTGCGGTTGTTGACGCCAGAGGGCAGAGAGAGCGCGGGGAGACGAGCTTTGATTTTGTTTAACACGGTACAAACCTTACAGCGAAATATTCATCACTTCGTCCAGCGCGCTATTGAGCTTATTGCGCACCTGCATCATGGCCGAAAAGGCCACGCTGGCTTTCTGGCTCTCAATCATGGCACCGGCTAAATCGTCGCTTTGTCCCATATCGATCGCGGTTTGCTTTGCGCTGGCGCTGTGCTGCAACGCATCGACGTTGTCGATAGCGCTGTTCAGCACGCGCGAGAAAGAGACCGGATCCGTACGGGTAAACGCGTCATTCGCTGGCGCTATCGTCGGGGAGAGGTTTACCGCACCGGCAGACGCCAGCGAGGCCGTGCGCTGCATACGTTCCAGCAGCGCCTGTTGCGCGGTGTTAATACCTGCGGCAGCTATTTTGTCCATGATTTGTTCCTTCTTGCCTCAGGAATAACATTCAATATCAATGCCTTCGTCGCGCATCGACGCAAGGCGATAGCGCAGCGCGCGAGGGGTAATGCCCAGGAACGCCGCCGTTTTCGATTTGTTGCCTTTATGGCGTTTTAACAGGTCGATGATGTACTGGTACTCCGCCATGCGGCCATGCAGCTTGACGTCGCGAATGGCCGAGCTGCTGTCCTGCTCCCGGTAGGCGGGCATCATGCCGACTGCCGGGTTTTCCGGCAGCGGTACGCGCGCTACCAGGCCAAGATCGGCGGCTTTGATTTCGTCACCGTTGCCGAGGATCATGCCCCGCTGAATTACGTTCTCCAGCTCACGCACGTTGCCCGGCCAGTCATAGCTCAGCAGCGCGTTACGGGCGTCGTCGCTCAGACGCACGTCGCCTTTGTGAAAGGCGCGGTATTTCGCAATAAATTGCTGAACCAGCGGCAAAATATCCTGCTTGCGCTCGCGCAGCGGCGTGATATGAATAGGCACCACGGAAATACGGTAAAACAGATCCTGGCGAAAACGCCCTTCCGCAATTTCCTGCTGCAGATCTTTATTCGTCGAGGCAATCAGACGAATATCGAGCGGAATACGCTTGTGGCTTCCCAGTCGTTCGACTTCCTGCTCCTGCAAGACGCGTAATAATTTTGCCTGCAGTGACAGCGGCATATCGCCAATTTCATCCAGTAGTAACGTTCCGCCGTTGGCCTGCTCAAATTTTCCGGCCACGCTGGCGACCGCACCGGTAAATGCCCCTTTTTCGTAGCCAAATAAAATGGCTTCCAGCATGCTTTCCGGGATCGCCGCACAATTAACGCCAACATACGGCGCACCGCGGGTGCAGGCATGTTCATGAATATATTTAGCAATACACTCTTTTCCTGTTCCCGTCTCGCCGGTGACCAATACTGATACATTATATTTAGCAACGCGGCGGGCTAATGACATCACACCCACGCTGGCAGGGGAGGCGGCAATAAAGCCCTCTCCATTACGGTCTTCACGTTCAATGATAATGCTCATGCTGGAGTACCATTAAAAGAACTAAAAAAGAATAACTCGCTACATCTTTATTAACACCCACGACCGTTTATCCATTGTCTGCTGGATAATGGAAAACGTTTAAATAATGTTAATAAAGATTAAAACCTAATTTATTATCACGAGGAAAGGATTCTTCCTGGAAAATATGTTGCCTAGTATACGTATCGTCTAAGAATTGTCTTATCTTTAATGCATATTAAAACATCAATTCTTATAATTCAGTCAGTTATCGTAGTTATTAATCAGATTTTTGCCGGAGAAATAATCGATTAATAACCGTCAGCGTCTTGCATTAAAAAGAAGAGAAAGGTCTAATCCTCAGCCTGAATAAAAAGGCATTTGGCTTTCGACAGGCAACGATCCTTCGATGCCAGTGATAAGCGTCACAACGTTTTCAAAACTCAAATGCGTGCAGAAAAATTTTCGTGATGAGTCGCAACGGTCGTCATCCTCGCGTTATTGTCACACCAGGAATTGTTATTAAAGCGGAATAATCATGTACCCTGCTTCAGAACGAATCAGAATCCACCAGCAGAATAACCTTCCTGAACTGGTAAAACTTGATGTCAGTAAACTCGGTCGCCCATGGCATAAGCTACCTAAATTAATGAATGATAGCTTTGATATCCTGGATGCACGCCTGAGCATTTACTTTCTGAAAAAATTACGGGTCAACGCCGCGTTAGAATCCATGACGTTTGTCATTGATAAGCATTATAAGAATGCGCAAATATTCTCTACGCCTTACGGGAATATTGGTTTTGTTATTGACCGTATTTTATTACTCAACGTCCTACATGATTATTATGGGCTGAGTAAAGACACCAACCATATAGCGCCTGATGAATCTTTACCGGTAACCAAAACGGAAGAGCGCCTTAAAAGCAAGCTGGGGCAAGAACTCACGTCGCTGATTATTTGCAAAGAAACGTTTGGCGAGGAGCTGGATATCAGGGTTGATTATTCCTCGGTCATTAATCAGTGGGTCTGGGGCATCACCTTTACCCTGGCCGGGTATAGCCACGGCAGTTTCACCGTGCTGCTCGACAATCATCATGTCGACCAGATGCTGGCGACGCTGCGCGCGCCGGACGGCAGCGCTCGGGCCGTTGAGCAGAGCATGAGCTTAAGCCCGGCGCAGATTGAACGCCTGTTCGACAGCCTGCCGCTGAAGCTGACCGGCCGCCTCGCCAGCCTTAACCTGACCGTTGCCCAGATTGCCGACATCAAACCCGGGGACATCATTCCCATCGCGTTAAATGAACCGGTACCGGTGTTTATCGGTAAAGAACAGATTTTTGAAGCCGCAATCGCCGAAGATCGCAGCAAGCTTTTCTTATGCGATATCCACGACAAGACAACCGAGAAGTAATATGAGTGATTTGCAACATGAGCTGAGCCAGTCTCTGGATCTGGACGACCTGAACCTGAGCGATATGCCGCAGGAAGAGACCGTTGAAGGCAATATCCGCCTCGATATGCAGCCTGAAATTCGTCATGCGCCGCAAACCGACGAACGCCGCATGGCGCTGTTCAGCCGTATTCCGGTGACGCTGACCCTGGAAGTGTCCTCCGTGGATATCTCGCTGGCCGAGCTGATGTCGGTAAACAGCGATTCCGTGATTGAGCTGGACAAAATGGCCGGCGAGCCGCTGGATATCAAAGTGAACGGCATTCCCTTCGGCAAAGCGGAAGTGGTCGTCCTGAACGACAAATACGGCCTGCGCATTATCGAGTTCAACGCAAAAGAACTGGGCGAGCTCACCCGATGAACCGCACGTTTTACCGCAGCGGCTGCTCGCTGCTGCTTTTGGCCAGCCTGCTGTTTGCCCCGTCGGTACTGGCGGCGAACGGTGACATTACGCTGTTCAGCACCACGGCGAACGGCGCCGGGCAGGATTACAACGTCAAAATTGAAATCCTGATCCTGATGACCCTGCTCGGCCTGCTGCCGATCATGGTGCTGATGATGACCTGTTTCACCCGCTTTATCATCGTACTGGCGATCCTGCGCCAGGCGCTGGGCCTGCAGCAGAGTCCACCCAACAAAATCCTTACCGGCATTGCGCTGGCGCTAACGCTGCTGGTGATGCGTCCGGTATGGACAACGATTTATGCCGACGCCGTCGAGCCGTTCCAGAGTGACCAGATCACCCTGAAACAGGCGCTGGTCAACGCCGAAGCGCCGCTGAAAAAGTACATGCTGGCGCAAACCAACACTAAAGCGTTGGCGCAGGTCATGACCATCGCCGGGGTGGAAGGCGATGCCCGCGAGCAGGATCTGACCATCGTCACCCCGGCCTATCTGCTGAGCGAGCTAAAAACAGCCTTCCAGATTGGCTTTATGATCTACATCCCCTTCCTGGTGATCGACCTGATTGTCGCCAGTATTCTGATGGCAATGGGGATGATGATGCTGTCGCCACTCATCGTCTCGCTGCCGTTTAAACTGATGCTGTTCGTGCTGTGCGACGGCTGGACGCTGATCGTTGGTACGCTCACCTCCAGCGTGCAGGGATTGTAGCGATGATGAACATGGACACGGCGGGCGACATCATGGCCTCCGGTATTCATCTGGTGCTGGTGATCTCCGCCGTGGCGATTATCCCCAGCCTTATCGTCGGCCTGTGCGTCAGTATTTTCCAGGCCACCACGCAGATTAACGAACAGACGCTGAGCTTCCTGCCGCGCCTGGTCGTGACGCTGGGCGTACTGATATTCGCCGGAAAATGGATGCTGACGCAGTTGGTGGATTTCACCGTCCAGATTTTTCATCAGGCGGCGGCACTGGTGGGCTAAGGCGTCATGGGAATCGATATTCAGGCGCTGTGGACGCCGGTCATGGCACTGGTGCTGCCCTTCTTCCGCATCCTCGCCTTTTTACAGTTTGCGCCGGTGCTCGATAACCGCGTCTTTTCCCGGCGCATCAAAATCGGCACCGCGCTGGCGCTGGCCATCATCATTACGCCGATGCTGCCGCATAACGTGGTACTTAACGAACTGATTTCCCTGCGCAGTATTTTGCTGATTGGTGAACAGCTGCTGTGGGGGTTTATCTTCGCCACCGCGCTGCAGCTGGTGTTCGTCGCGCTGCAAACGGCCGGGCATATTCTGTCGATGAACATGGGGCTCGGGATGGCGATGATGAACGACCCGGTCAACGGCAGCTCCACTACGGTTATCTCTCAGATTATCTATATCTTCTGCGGCCTGCTGTTTTTCATTATGGACGGGCATTTGCTGCTGGTGACCATTCTGTTCAAGGGTTTCAGCTACTGGCCCATCGGGCAGGCCATTAACCAGCCGTCGCTCATGCTGGTCGTTCAGGGTCTGGGCTGGATTATGGCCTCCGCAACGCTGATTGCGCTGCCGACCACATTCGTGATGCTGATCGTTCAGGGCGGCTTCGGCCTGCTTAACCGGGTCTCCCCGACGCTGAATCTGTTCTCGCTCGGGTTCCCTATCAGCATGCTGTTTGGGCTGCTGTGTATTTCAATGCTGGTGACCAACATTCCGGATCACTACCTCAATCTGACCAATGAAATCCTGGCGAAACTTGACGCCATAAGGGTGCAGTGATGGCCTCCAGCGGCGATAAAAGCGAAAAACCCACCCCCGGGAAGCTGCGCAAAGCGCGGGAAAAGGGGGATATCCCACGTTCAAAAGATCTGACCATGGCCGTCGGGCTGGTGGCGTCCTTTTTCACTCTGGCGACGTTTTTGCCCTATTACCGGCAGCTGATCGGCGAGTCGTTCGCCGCCGCCGGCACGATGGCGCAGGACCTTGATAACCCCACCATTCTGAACCAGTTCCTGATGCTCAACCTGAGCGTGCTGCTGCGCTTTATCGCTACGTTAACCCCGATTCCCCTGGCCTGCATCATGGCCAGCCTGGTGCCGGGCGGCTGGATATTTACCCCGACGAAGCTCAAGCCGGACTTTAAAAAGCTCAGCCCGATAAGCGGCATCAAACGCGTTTTTTCCGCCAGCCATTACACGGAAGTCGGCAAAATGCTGCTCAAATGCGCGACCATCCTCGCCGTGCTTTACACGATGGTACATAGCCAGATGGGCGATCTTCTGCACCTGCAGCGGCTCTACCTGAACCAGGCGATTACGCACGGTTTTTCTATTTTCCATCACGTTGTCAGCTACTTCGTCGCCGTTATCGTTATTTTCGCCCTGCTTGACGTGCCGCTGAGCAAGTTTATGTTCACCAAAAAGATGCGCATGACCAAGCAGGAGGTGAAAGAAGAGTACAAAAACAACGACGGTAATCCGCAGATTAAAGGGCGCATTCGCCAGCTACAGCGCCAGATGGCGATGGGGCAGATCTCGCGAACCGTACCCACCGCCGACGTCATCATCACTAACCCAACCCACTACGCGGTGGCGCTGAAGTACGACCCGCAGAAGGCGGAAGCACCGTATATCGTTGCGAAAGGCATAGACGACGTGGCGCTGTGGATCCGTGAAGTGGGCGCCAGCCACAGCATCGAAGTGGTGGAATTCCCGCCGCTGGCGCGCGCGGTGTACTACACCACCCGCGTTAATCAACAAATTCCGGCGCAGCTGTTTCGCGCCATCGCTCACGTGCTGACCTACGTCATGCAGCTCAAATCCTGGCGCGAAGGTCGCGTTGAGCAAAAACCCCGCCTGAACAGGCACATTGATATTCCTCAAGAGGTATTAAAAGCCAATGGCGAACAGTAAGTTGCACAACGTGCTGGGCGTGCTCCGCAAGGGGCAAGTTGCGGTACCTGTCCTGCTTCTCTGCGTGCTGGCGATGGTTATCCTACCGCTGTCGCCGCTGATGCTGGACATCCTGTTTACATTCAATATCGTGTTGGCGGTCATCGTGCTGCTGGTGGCGGTAAACATGCAGCGTCCGCTGGATTTTGCCGTTTTCCCGACCCTGCTGCTGATCACCACGCTGATGCGCCTGACGCTGAACGTGGCCTCGACGCGCGTCGTGTTGCTGAACGGTCATCTGGGTGAGGGGGCAGCCGGTAAGGTCATTGAAGCCTTCGGCCAGGTGGTGATCGGCGGCGACTTCGTCGTCGGCTTCGTGGTGTTTATCATCCTGATGATCATTAACTTTGTGGTGGTCACCAAAGGGGCGGAACGTATTTCAGAAGTCTCCGCGCGCTTTACGCTGGACGCGCTGCCGGGCAAGCAGATGGCGATCGACGCCGATATGAATGCGGGGCTCATCAATCAGCAACAGGCGCGCGCGCGTCGTCAGGAAGTAGCGAAGGAAGCAGACTTCTACGGCGCGATGGACGGTGCCTCAAAGTTTGTGCGCGGCGACGCCATCGCCGGCATCATGGTGCTGATCATCAACGTGATTGGCGGTATCTGTATCGGCATCTTTAAATACGATCTGGATGCCAGCCACGCGTTTCGCCAGTACGTATTGCTGACGATTGGTGACGGCCTGGTCGCCCAGATCCCGTCGCTGCTGCTGGCCACCGCCGCCGCCATCATCGTTACCCGCGTCAGTGAAGGTAACGACATCAGCGACGAAATTAAAAGCCAGCTGCTGTCCAAACCGAGGGTGCTGTACACTGCCGCATTCGTGATGTTTATCCTCGCGATCGTGCCGGGTATGCCGCACATTGCCTTCCTGAGCTTTACCGCTCTGCTGCTGTTTGCCGCCTGGCGACAAAGCAAGGCGGTGCAGCCTGCGCCGCAAGAGACGGACATGGAGGCCATCAACGACGCGCTGGCACCTGACGCCAACCCGCCGATTACCTGGGACAGCATTCCGCTGGTAGAGCCGATAGGCCTGAACCTGGGCTATAAGCTGGTCTCCATGGTTGATGAATCACGGGGCAGCCCGCTGTCGCTGCGCGTGCGCGGGGTGCGCCAGGTAATCTCTGAGCTATGCGGCGTGCTATTGCCTGAAATTCGCATTCGCGAGAACTTCCGCCTCAAGCCCGCGCAGTACGCCATTCATATCAACGGCATCCGCACGGCGCTGGGGGACGTTAACGCCGACAAGCTGATGGCAATCCCCGGCACCGAGCTGTACGGTGAAATCGACGGGGTGCTGGACACCGACCCCGCCTACGGGATGGCGATCGTATGGATTGACCCGGAGCAGAAAGCGAAGGCGCTGAACCTTGGCTATCAGGTGGTGGATTGCGCCAGCGTGGTGGCGACCCATATTAATAAAGTCGCCCGCGAACATCTGCCGGAGCTGTTTAACTACGACGACATTACCCATCTTCATGCCCGCCTGGCACAGCAGGCACCGAAGCTGGCAGAAGATTTAAGCGCCGCGCTCAACTACAGCCAGCTGCTGCGGGTTTACCGTCAGCTGCTGCTGGAGCAGGTGTCGCTCAAGGATATCGTCACCATCGCGTCAACGCTGCTTGAAAGTTCGGCGGTGACAAAAGATCCGATACTGCTCACCTCAGATGTGCGCTACGCGCTGCGTCGCGCTATCGTCCACAGCATCAACGGCGATCGTCCGCAGCTGGCGGCCTACACCATCGATAGCCAGCTGGAAAATATGCTGCTGAACGCGCTCAACCAGGCGCAGCAGGCAGGAAAAGTGGCGCTGGACAGCTTCCCGGTTGACCCGAATATCCTGACCCAGCTGCAAAATACGATGCCGATGATTTATGAGCAGATGAAAGCGAAAGGCTTGCCGCCGCTGCTGCTGGTCACGCCGCAGCTGCGGCCGGTCATCTCGCGCTACGGAAGGCTGTTCGCCAGCGGACTACACGTGCTTTCCTACAATGAAGTGCCGGATGATGCCGATCTTAACGTGGTGGGCACGCTCGCCTGATTTATTGAGACAGGTAGCGCAATTTCCATTCCGCCAGGGTACGCGGCATTTTAGCCGTATCGTTACCCTGGGTACTGAAGTAGGAAAACGCCAGCTTGCCCTTATCGTCAGGCTCAATCCGTGCCGCCCAAATGTCGTTAGCGGTGTACATAATAATCGCCGTACGCGTATTGGCGGCGCCGCGAACCCACATTGATACGACCGTTGCGCCGATGTTATCAATATCGTCCTGATAGATATAAATATTGGCGGTATCTACAAACTTTTGGTATTCGTCACCCACCAGCGCGCGAAAGCGTTCGTCTACCTTCGCATCCCGGAAGATCTCCAGCGACTGCAGGGTCGCTTTTGGCCGCGGATCCTGGTCAGACTTCACATAGCGGCCATCAATAAACGCGCCGCTGGGCATTAACAGACGGCAACCCCAGTCCGCATTGCTGTATGCCTGGATGGCGCCGCTTATCCGCGGAATAAACAGCACCTTACAATGCTTGCTGTCGACCATATTATCGATCAGCACCATACCGTTTAATTTTCGGGCCTCTGCGGTGAATTCATCTTTATTCAATCCCGCCCAGATACGAATATCAGCAATGATTGACCAGTCCGCACTGTGGCTGAACTGGATCACACCGCCGCTGACGTTGGCGGCACTGGTATTCCACCAGCGCCCCTCCCAGGAGAAGTCAGACGGCACGTCAGCAATCCTGCTGATGCCGGTGTAGTAAGCGCGCTCAATACAGTCGTCCGAGGCACACTCACTGAGCGATTTCTCCCATGCCTCAAACTCCTGATGCACCTGCCCGGCATCACGATAAACCAGCATCGCCCGGTAGACGTTCGTCATGGTGTCATCCAGCCAGTGCAGATTGGCATTATTACAAATTGTATTCTGCAGCGGCGTTGCGGCGCGCTGGCAATTGACGGCAAAAACGCTGGTGCTGGTTAATGCCGCTGTAATAATAAATAACTTAATCAGACACTTAATCATGTAGGATGTTTTTTAATCAAAAAGGGCGCATATTTTGTCTAAAAGGCATTTTCATTGCAATAAAAGGTTATAAATAATTCACATGGTTAATTATTAAAGAATCGTTTTTATTGTAGCCAGCTCTTATTAATTGTTTATTTATTAAATTTATTATCGAGTATATTGTTATAAAAAAATCTTTCGCGCATAAAAGATTACTTTTTATAATCCATCACTGCACCGAAAACGTCGTCAACGCACCTTAAAAGAAAGGCAATTTATTTTAGCAAACAACGAATTATCACACATGGCGCTCAGATAAATTCATTAACTAAATTTATCCAAAATGGCTCGCCTTAGAAAATTTCAATCGTGATCTTGCGCACAAATCGCTAACCTCCTCGCGTTCACACCGGAGGGTATATGCTGCTTCACATTCTTTATCTTATTGGTATCACCGCAGAAGCCATGACCGGCGCACTGGCCGCCGGGCGTCGCCGGATGGACACCTTTGGCGTGATCATTATTGCCACAGCAACCGCGCTGGGCGGCGGTTCCGTGCGCGATATCCTACTGGGCCATTACCCACTCGGCTGGGTTAAACACCCTGAGTATGTGATTATCGTGGCGACGGCTGCCGTATTAACCACCATTGTGGCACCCGTTATGCCCCACCTGCGCCGCCTGTTCCTGGTGCTTGATGCGCTGGGGCTGATCGTCTTTTCGATAATCGGCGCGCAAATCGCGCTCGATATGGGTGAAGGGCCGGTCATCGCCACCATTGCTGCCGTGGTCACGGGGGTGTTCGGTGGTGTGCTGCGGGATATGTTCTGCAAACGCATTCCCCTGGTCTTCCAGAAAGAGCTGTATGCGGGTATCTCTTTTGCTGCAGCGGTGCTCTATATTGCCCTGCAGCATTACGTTTCTAACCAGGATGTGGTGGTCATCTCCACGCTGCTGTTTGGCTTTACTGCCCGCATGCTTGCGCTGCGTCTGAAGCTCGGGCTTCCCGTTTTTCATTACAAACACAGCGCACACTGATTTCAGAACCCGTTGATGTGCTGCTGAGCAAGCCACCTGACCAGCACATCAATTTCTGGCGCGTGTATCCAGTTAACAATTTGCCTGGCCTTCTCTTCTCCCGTTCCCGGCAAGGTCTGCCAGTCCTTTGCGTTACGCCCGCTCATCTCCTGCCACGATATGTCTCCCAACGCCCTCAGTGAAGCCTGCGTCAGCGGAACGCCGAGTGCCATGAGCCAGCGGATAAATGGCTGCTCGCGCACCAGATTAAATCGATGCCAGAGCGCCAGCCCGCGTGCTGAAGAAAACCCCGGTGTAGCCTGCAGTTGAGACTGGGTTAATAACAGCCATGAGAAGAGATGTTCAAAACGATGCGCCTGCCAGAGGGTTCGCCATCCTGACTCGCCTAATCCTTCAATATTGAATACCTGCTTTGAGCTGAGCCACGTCAGCCTGGCAAAGAACTGCTCCATGCACTCCGGCGAAGCATAAAAACAGCTAAGAGCGTGATAACGCGAGGCCGGAGGCTCGGGTTTTTGCCTGTCCATCCCCCGCCAGACCACCCTATCAAACCGGGGAATACCCTGCCCGGCCAGGCTGACCTGTATCTGATCGCCCGGGGCAATATCCAGCCTCTGCCAGCGCCCCACCGAGCCCAGACTCACCCGCTGCACCTGTTTATCATCCAGCTGCATAGGCTCCAGTGCCGCAACAACGGAAATTTTGCCCGTTCGACCCACGGTAAAATGAATATCGCTGACCTCAGCGACCCGTGCTGCAGGGGGATATTTCCACGCGACGACCCAGTTGCCTTCTCCGGGCAACCAATTTTCACCCGAAGGGGCGTCTGCTGACCGGACCACAATGCCATCCGTGGCAAAGGGTAATACGGTGTTTTGCCATGCCGAACGCTGTTTTTCGACGGCATCAACGGTTTCAACCGGCAGGGTATAGCGTGCCGTCAGAGAGAATCCGGCCCTGGAAAGCTCAGATAACCGGTTCTGCATTCCTTTCGGCCCGTCCGGCCAGGCCCAGATAAATATCCCTGTCTGGCTCAGAAGCGTGTTGTCCTTTTGTCGCATCATCGCACCCGCTACTTTTGCGCGCGCATTCATGCCACCCATCTGCCGCTGAATGTGGTTGTCACGCAACCAAAAAAGCTCCCCCTGCAGGACGCTGTTTGCCAGCAAGCCGGACACCTCTTGGGGCACTGAAGGAATTAAACGCGCTTGCGCAGTCCAGTCCTCGCCTTTTAGCCCATTTCCACGGCTAATGGCCTGAGTTAGCTTTCCGTCGCGATACACCAAAGTTACCGCTACGCCGTCGACTTTAGGCTGCATCCAGAGATTGTTCCGGCCGCGCATCCACTGGGCAAGTGCTTCTTTGCTGGCAGCTTTATGAACTCCCGTATGGGCGACAGGGTGTTTTACGTTGCCCGTCAGCGCAGGAAGGGTGTCCTCAGGAAGATCGGTACCAAAGCAGTGCTGCCACTGCGTTAGCCGCCCGTTAAGCTGGTCATAAACCTCGTCATTGACCTCGCTCACGCCCTGCTTCCAGTAAGCCTCATCCCAGCGTTTGATTTGCGCGCTTAACGACGCGATTTCTTTCTCTGCTTTGGCCTGCGACCACACCGGACACACTGCCGCGCCATAGCCACACCACAACAGCATTAACCCGCTAATCCATCGCCACATCGCTACCCCTCCTTTGTGTTGCAGGAGATATACCGCGATGTCTAAAACAACGCTAACGACAACGTTTCACCGTGCGAGGTGCTATCCGGTATTTCTTTTTGTTGCTGTAAACCACAGATAAAACCTGAAAACGGTACGCAAAATTCAATAATCCAGGGGAAAAAGTGTGACAAAGGCTACGTCACACGGCGGTGACGTGTATAATAAGCCCGTATGTAGGACTTCTTCGCTAACACATACAAAAGACTCTCATGGCTCAAGGCACGCTTTATATTGTTTCTGCCCCTAGTGGCGCGGGTAAATCCAGCCTTATTCAGGCACTGTTAAAAACCCAACCGTTGTACGACACACAGGTTTCTGTTTCTCACACCACGCGAGCGCCGCGTCCGGGTGAAGTGCACGGTGAACACTATTTCTTTGTGGATCACGACGAGTTCAGAGCGATGATCGGCAGAGACGCGTTTCTTGAACACGCTGAAGTTTTCGGTAATTACTACGGCACCTCGCGTGAAACCATTGAGCAGGTTCTGGCCACGGGCGTGAATGTGTTCCTGGATATCGACTGGCAGGGCGCACAGCAAATTCGCAAGAAAATGCCTGACTCGCGCAGTATCTTTATTTTACCGCCATCGAAAGATGAGCTGGATCGCCGCCTACGTGGCCGCGGTCAGGACAGTGAAGAAGTCATCGCTAAGCGTATGGAACAGGCTGTTGCAGAAATGAGCCATTACGCGGAATATGATTACCTTATTGTGAATGATGATTTTGATGCCGCGCTGAGCGATCTCAAAACCATTCTTCGCGCAGAACGTCTGCGTATGAGCCGCCAGAAGCAGCGACATGACGCATTAATCACCAAACTGTTGGCAGACTGAACCCACTTTCAGTATCATGCCCAGTCATTTCTTCACCTGTGGAGCATTTTAAGTATGGCACGCGTAACTGTTCAGGACGCTGTAGAGAAAATTGGTAACCGTTTTGACCTGGTGCTGGTCGCCGCGCGTCGCGCTCGTCAGATGCAGGTAGGCGGTAAAGATCCGCTGGTACCGGAAGAAAACGATAAAACCACCGTTATTGCACTTCGCGAAATCGAAGAAGGTCTGATTAACAACCAGATCCTCGACGTGCGTGAGCGCCAGGAGCAGCAAGAGCAGGAAGCCGCAGAACTGCAGGCCGTAACCGCTATTGCTGAAGGTCGTCGTTAATTAAACCTGCGGGTCGCCCTTGTATCTGTTTGAAAGCCTGAATCAACTGATTCAAACCTACCTGCCTGAAGACCAGATTAAGCGTCTTCAGCAGGCGTATCTCGTTGCACGTGACGCTCACGAGGGCCAGACACGTTCAAGCGGTGAACCCTATATCACGCACCCGGTAGCGGTGGCCTGTATTCTGGCCGAGATGAAACTCGACCACGAAACGCTGATGGCCGCTCTGCTGCACGACGTGATTGAAGATACCCCTGCCACTTACCAGGACATGGAACAGCTGTTTGGCAAAAGCGTTGCCGAACTGGTGGAAGGGGTCTCTAAGCTTGATAAGCTGAATTTCCGCGACAAGAAAGAGGCGCAAGCCGAAAACTTCCGCAAGATGATTATGGCGATGGTGCAGGATATCCGCGTCATTCTCATCAAACTCGCTGACCGTACCCACAACATGCGCACGCTGGGCTCACTTCGCCCGGACAAACGTCGCCGCATTGCCCGTGAAACCCTCGAAATCTACAGTCCGCTGGCGCACCGTTTAGGTATTCATCACATTAAAACCGAGCTGGAAGAGCTGGGTTTTGAAGCGCTGTACCCGAACCGCTATCGCGTGATTAAAGAGGTGGTGAAAGCCGCACGCGGTAACCGTAAAGAGATGATACAGAAGATCCTCTCTGAGATTGAAGGGCGCTTGCAGGAAGCGGGGATCCCGTGCCGCGTCAGCGGTCGCGAAAAACACCTGTACTCCATTTACTGTAAAATGGTGCTCAAAGAGCAGCGTTTTCACTCGATCATGGATATCTACGCGTTCCGCGTGATCGTCCACGACTCCGACACGTGCTATCGCGTGCTGGGGCAGATGCACAGCCTGTATAAACCGCGTCCGGGTCGGATGAAAGATTACATCGCCATTCCAAAAGCGAACGGCTATCAATCTTTGCACACCTCGATGATCGGGCCACACGGCGTGCCGGTTGAAGTGCAAATTCGCACCGAAGACATGGACCAGATGGCGGAGATGGGTGTTGCCGCGCATTGGGCCTATAAAGAGCACGGTGGCGAAAGCAGTACGACCGCACAAATCCGCGCCCAGCGCTGGATGCAAAGCCTGCTGGAGCTTCAGCAGAGTGCGGGCAGCTCGTTTGAATTTATCGAGAGCGTGAAATCCGATCTCTTCCCGGATGAGATTTACGTTTTCACCCCAGAAGGCCGTATTGTCGAACTGCCTGCGGGCGCGACGCCGGTCGACTTCGCTTACGCCGTGCATACCGATATCGGGCATGCCTGCGTGGGCGCTCGCGTCGACAGACAGCCTTATCCGCTGTCTCAGCCACTCTCCAGCGGCCAGACGGTGGAAATCATTACCGCGCCGGGCGCACGTCCGAACGCGGCCTGGCTGAACTTTGTCGTGAGCTCTAAAGCACGCGCCAAAATTCGTCAGCTGTTGAAAAACCTCAAGCGTGATGATTCCGTTAGCCTCGGGCGTCGTCTTCTCAACCACGCGTTGGGCGGCAGCCGCAAGCTGGCCGAAATCCCGCAGGAGAACGTCCAGCGTGAGCTGGAGCGCATGAAGCTCGCCTCGCTTGACGATCTGCTGGCTGAAATTGGCCTCGGCAACGCCATGAGCGTGGTGGTGGCGAAGAACCTGCAGCAGGGCGACACGACAGCCGTACCTGCCACGACACAAAGCCACGGACACCTGCCGATTAAGGGCGCGGACGGCGTGCTTATCACGTTCGCAAAATGTTGCCGCCCCATCCCTGGCGACCCGATTATTGCGCACGTCAGCCCGGGCAAAGGGCTGGTTATCCACCATGAATCCTGTCGTAACATCCGCGGCTATCAGAAAGAAGCCGAGAAGTTTATGGCGGTTGAGTGGGATAAAGAGACCGCGCAGGAATTTATCACCGAAATTAAGGTGGATATGTTCAACCACCAGGGTGCTCTGGCGAACCTGACGGCAGCGATCAACACGGCGTCTTCCAATATTCAAAGCCTGAATACGGAAGAAAAAGATGGCCGCGTTTATAGCGCCTTTATTCGTCTGACCGCCCGCGACCGCGTGCATCTGGCGAATATTATGCGCAAGATCCGCGTCATGCCGGACGTGATTAAAGTCACCCGTAACCGAAACTAGTGGTATGAATTCACAACGTTACGCGCGTATATGCGACATGCTCGCCAGGCGTCAGCCTGACCTGACGGTCTGCATGGAGCAGGTCCATAAACCTCATAACGTCTCTGCTATCGTCCGTACCGCAGATGCCGTCGGCGTGCATGAAGTGCACGCCGTCTGGCCGGACGGCCGTATGCGAAATACGGTCTCGGCGGCGGCAGGCAGCAACAGCTGGGTGTCTGTCAAAAATCATCACACCATTGGTGAAGCCGTTTCGCACCTGAAAGGGCGCGGGATGCAGATCCTTGCGACCCACCTTTCCGCTAAAGCCGTAGATTTCCGCGAGATCGACTACACCCGCCCGACCTGTATTCTGATGGGCCAGGAGAAAACCGGGATCACCCAGGAAGCGCTTGATCTGGCGGATCGGGACATCATCATTCCGATGACCGGCATGGTCCAGTCTCTCAACGTCTCCGTGGCCTCCGCGCTCATTCTGTATGAAGCGCAGCGCCAGCGTCAGAACGCCGGGATGTACGAGCGCAGCAACAGCATGCTGCCGGAAGATGAACAGCAGCGCCTGCTGTTTGAAGGTGGTTATCCGGTGCTGGCTCGCGTTGCGAAGCAGAAAAAATTGCCTTACCCCCACGTCAACGCGCAGGGCGAGATCGAAGCCGATGCCGAGTGGTGGGCCACCATGCAGTACGCTGGGTAACCGATGAAAGGCCGCCTGCTGGATGCCATCCCGCTCAATAGCCTGACGGGCGTGGGCGCGGCGCAAAGCAATAAGCTGGCAAAAATTGGCCTGCACACCGTGCAGGATCTCCTGCTCCACCTTCCCCTGCGCTACGAAGACCGCACTCAGCTCTACAAAATTGGCGATCTGCTGCCCGCCATTTATGCCACCGTTGAAGGCGAAGTCCTGAACTGCAACATCACATTCGGCGGACGCCGGATGATGACCTGTCAGATCAGCGACGGCACCGGCATTCTCACCATGCGTTTTTTCAACTTCAGCGCGGCGATGAAAAACAGCCTGGCAACGGGCCGCAGGGTGCTGGCCTATGGCGAAGCCAAACGCGGGAAATACGGCGCAGAGATGATCCACCCGGAGTACCGCGTTCAGGGCGATCTCAGCACGCCGGAGATGCAGGAGACGCTCACCCCGGTCTACCCGACGACCGAAGGCATCAAGCAGGCGACGCTGCGTAAGCTCACCGATCAGGCGCTGGAGCTGCTGGATACCTGCGCCATTACCGAGCTGCTGCCGCCAGAGCTGGCGCAGGGGATGATGAGCCTGCCCGAGGCGCTGCGCACGTTGCACCGCCCGCCGCCAACCCTGCAGCTCAGCGATTTAGAAAGCGGCAAACACCCTGCCCAACAGCGTCTTATCCTTGAGGAATTGCTGGCACATAACCTGAGCATGCTGGCGCTTCGCGCGGGCGCGCAGCGTTTCCATGCCCAGCCCTTAAGCCCGCGCGATGAGCTCAAAGATAAGCTGCTGGCCTCGCTGCCGTTTAAACCCACCGGCGCACAGGCGCGCGTCACCGCCGAGATTGAACGCGATATGGCGCTCGACGTACCGATGATGCGCCTGGTGCAGGGCGACGTGGGATCCGGTAAAACGCTGGTTGCCGCCCTGGCCGCCCTGCGCGCGATCGCCCACGGCAAACAGGTGGCGCTGATGGCGCCGACCGAACTGCTGGCCGAACAGCACGCCAACAACTTCCGCGCCTGGTTTGCACCGCTCGGCATTGAAGTGGGCTGGCTGGCCGGGAAGCAAAAAGGTAAAGCGCGCCTGGCACAGCAGGACGCCATTGCCAGCGGACAGGTGCAGATGATTGTCGGCACCCACGCTATATTTCAGGAGCAGGTGCAGTTTAACGGCCTCGCGCTGGTGATTATCGATGAGCAGCACCGCTTTGGCGTGCACCAGCGTCTGGCGCTGTGGGAAAAGGGATTGCAGCAGGGTTTCCACCCGCATCAGCTGATCATGACCGCCACGCCCATTCCGCGCACCCTGGCGATGACGGCCTACGCCGATCTGGACACCTCCACCATCGACGAACTGCCGCCGGGTCGAACGCCGGTCACAACAGTTGCCATTCCGGACACACGCCGCAGCGATATCATCGACCGCGTGCGCAACGCCTGCACCCATGAAGGGCGTCAGGCCTACTGGGTCTGTACGCTTATTGAAGAGTCTGAGCTGCTGGAGGCGCAGGCTGCCGAAGCCACGTGGGAAGAGCTTAAGCTGGCGCTACCGGAACTGAACGTGGGTCTGGTTCACGGACGCATGAAGCCAGCCGAAAAACAGGCGGTGATGCAGTCGTTTAAACAGGGTGATTTACATCTGCTGATCGCCACCACGGTGATTGAGGTCGGCGTGGACGTGCCAAACTCCAGCCTGATGATCATCGAAAACCCGGAGCGTCTCGGCCTTGCCCAGCTCCACCAGCTGCGCGGGCGCGTTGGCCGCGGCGCGGTGGCGTCCCACTGCGTACTGCTCTACAAAGCCCCGCTTTCCAAAACCGCCCAGATGCGGTTGCAGGTGCTGCGCGACAGCAACGACGGTTTTGTCATTGCGCAAAAAGACCTGGAGATCCGCGGCCCGGGCGAACTTCTGGGCACGCGTCAGACGGGGAACGCGGAATTCAAAGTCGCGGATTTATTGCGCGATCAGGCCATGATCCCCGAGGTTCAGCGCCTCGCCCGCCATATTCACGAACGCTACCCCGAACAGGCGGCAGCGTTAATTGAACGCTGGATGCCGGAAACCGAACGCTACTCCAACGCCTGATTTCAGGCAAACATCGGCAGATTTACTTGTCTTTTTTTGCTGGCAATCGTTTGCTTTTACCAGGTGGTCAGATAAAATGCCCGCTTTTCCACCGTGGGATTGCCGCTAATGTCCGTTAACACCATAGAGTCGCCCGATGCGCAACCGGTTGCGCAGAAGCAAAACAGCGAACTGATTTACCGCCTTGAAGACCGCCCGCCGCTGCCGCAGACGCTTTTCGCCGCCTGCCAGCATCTTCTGGCGATGTTTGTTGCGGTAATCACCCCGGCGCTGCTGATCTGTCAGGCGCTCGGCTTACCGGCGCAGGACACGCAGCACATCATCAGCATGTCTCTTTTCGCCTCCGGCGTGGCCTCGATAATTCAAATTAAAGCGTGGGGTCCGGTGGGGTCGGGATTGTTGTCGATTCAGGGCACCAGCTTTAACTTCGTGGCGCCGCTGATCATGGGCGGTACGGCCCTGAAAACAGGCGGTGCGGATGTCCCGACCATGATGGCGGCACTGTTTGGCACCCTGATGCTGGCAAGCTGCACGGAGATGGTGATTTCCCGCGTTCTGCACCTGGCGCGTCGCGTCATTACCCCGCTGGTTTCCGGCGTGGTCGTGATGATTATCGGCCTGTCGCTGATTCAGGTGGGCCTCACCTCCATCGGCGGCGGCTATGCCGCGATGAGCGACCACACCTTTGGCGCGCCGAAAAACCTGCTGCTGGCGGGCGTGGTGCTGGCCATCATTATTCTGCTTAACCGTCAGCGTAACCCCTACCTGCGCGTCGCCTCGCTGGTGATTGCCATGGCGGCAGGCTATCTGCTGGCGTGGGCGCTGGGCATGCTGCCGGAGAACACCGCGCCGACCAACAGCGCGCTGATCACCGTTCCAACGCCGCTCTACTACGGCCTGGGCATTGACTGGGGCCTGCTCCTGCCGCTGATGCTGGTGTTTATGATCACCTCTCTGGAGACCATCGGCGATATCACCGCCACCTCGGACGTCTCCGAGCAGCCGGTGTCCGGCCCGCTGTATATGAAGCGTCTGAAAGGCGGCGTGCTGGCGAACGGCCTGAACTCGTTTGTCTCTGCGGTATTCAATACCTTCCCGAACTCCTGCTTCGGCCAGAACAACGGCGTGATCCAGCTGACCGGCGTGGCCAGCCGCTACGTGGGTTTCGTGGTGGCGCTGATGCTGATCGTTCTCGGCCTGTTCCCGGCGGTGAGCGGCTTTGTGCAGCACATTCCTGAGCCGGTGCTGGGTGGCGCAACGCTGGTCATGTTCGGGACTATCGCGGCCTCAGGCGTGCGTATCGTCTCCCGCGAGCCGCTGAACCGCCGCGCAATCATGATTATCGCGCTGTCGCTGGCCGTCGGTCTGGGGGTTTCTCAGCAGCCGCTGATCCTGCAGTTTGCGCCTGATTGGGTGAAAAACCTGCTCTCTTCCGGCATTGCCGCGGGCGGTATTACCGCTATCGTTCTGAACCTCGTTTTCCCGCCAGAGAAAAACTGATTTCTCTCACGGCAGGCAGTCAATGCCTGCCGTGACATCTAATTACACCATTCCCGCCTTGAGGATTGCGCATAAATCGTGCATAACTCCTCTATGTGCGTTTTGCGGGATGGAAGACCATGAAATTTATTGGAAAGCTACTCGTTTACCTTCTTGTCGCCCTGCTCATTGTGGTGCTGGCGCTCTATATTCTGCTCCAGACCCGCTGGGGTGCGGCTCAGGTCAGCAGCTGGGTGACGGTGAATACCGACTACGAGCTCAGTTTCGACAAAATGAACCACCGCTTTTCGTCGCCTTCCCACATCATTCTGGAAAACGTTACCTTCGGTCGGGACGGTAAACCCGCCACGCTGGTTGCCAAAAATGTTGATATTGGCCTGAGCAGCCGTCAGATAACCGATCCGCTGCATATGGACACCATTACGCTGTTCGACGGCACGCTGAATCTCTCCCCGCAAACCGCGCCGCTGCCCTTGCAGGCGGATCGCCTGCAGCTGAACAACATGGCGTTTAACAGCCCCAATACCGAGTGGGAGCTGAGCGCGCAAAAGGTGACGGGCGGCGTCAGCCCGTGGCAGCCGGAAGCGGGCAACGTGCTGGGTAAAAACGCGCAGATCCAGATGAGCGCCGGCTCGCTGACCCTGAACGGCGTACCGGCCACCAACGTGCTGATCGAGGGCCAGCTTAACGGTAAGGAAGTGGTGCTGAACACCATTGGTGCCGATATGGCCCGCGGCTCGCTCACCGGCTCCGCCTTGCGCAACGCCGACGGGAGCTGGATTATCGATACCCTGCGTCTGAATGAGATCCGCCTGCAGAGCGATAAAACGCTGATGGCGTTCTTCGCGCCGCTGACGACGATCCCTTCGCTGCAGATTGGTCGTCTGGACGTGACCGATGCCCGGCTCCAGGGCCCGGACTGGGCGGTAACCGACCTGGATTTGAGCCTGCGCAACCTGACGCTGAGCAAAGGCGACTGGCAGAGCCAGGAGGGTCGCCTGTCCATGAACGCCAGCGAGTTCATCTACGGCTCACTGCATCTGTTCGACCCGATCCTGAACGCGGAATTCTCTCCGCAGGGCATGGCGCTGCGCCAGTTCACCTCCCGCTGGGAAGGCGGCATGGTGCGTACCTCCGGTAACTGGCTGCGCGACGGCAAAGCGCTGGTGCTGGACGATGTCGCCATCGCCGGGCTGGAGTACACCCTGCCCGAAAACTGGAAAACGCTGTGGATGGAGCCTCTGCCGGAATGGCTGAACAGCGTCACGCTGCAAAAATTCGGCCTGAGCCGCAACCTGGTGATCGACATCGATCCTGCCTTCCCGTGGCAGATCACGTCCCTGGACGGCTATGGCGCAAATTTACAGCTGGTGAAAGATCGCCAGTGGGGCGTGTGGGGCGGCAGCGCAACCCTGAACGGCGCGGCGGCAACCTTTAACCGCGTGGACGTGCGACGCCCGTCGCTGGCGCTGAACGCCAACGCCGCCACGGTGAATATTACCGACCTGAGCGCGTTTACCGAGAAAGGAATACTTGAAGCCACTGCAACGGTTTCACAGCTTCCGCAGCGTCAGGCGACCGTGAGCCTGAACGGGCGCGGCGTGCCGCTCAGCGTGCTGCAGCAGTGGGGCTGGCCTGCGCTGCCGATTGCGGGCGATGGCAATATCCAGCTCACCGCCAGCGGCAGCGTGCAGGCCAATGCGCCCCTGAAGCCAACGGTGAACGGCAAGCTAAGTGCGGTGAATATGGATAAACAGCAGGTGCAGCAGACGATGACGGGTGGTGTGGTTTCAACGCCGGTGCAATAAACAAGCCGGGTGGCGCAAGGTAAATGCAAAACGGCAACCCTGTTGCCGTTTTTGATGTTTGTTCCCTCTCCCTGTGGGAGAGGGCCAGGGTGAGGGCATCAGACCGCACAATACAATTAAAGGTAAACCACCACCTCATCCCCCTCCGCTTTCACCACCACGCCCCACTCGCTTCCCGCATGTGAACCGCCCTTCACGCCGCTCACCTTCTGCACGTTGCGCAAGCAGACCGACCAGTTCCGCGCGTCGCCCGCGCCGGTAAAGGTCACGGTGTCGCCCTGACGAGATACCTTCAGCGTAAATACTACAGAACCGTCCGCCGCAGGCACTTCACTCACCGCCGTTGCGCCATCACTCAGGTTAAACAGCTGGAAAGCCGTCCCCTCGTTCCACGCGTAGTCCGGCTTCTGGTTATTGTTGCCCAGCGCCAGCAGCGTATTGTCGCGCACGTAGACCGGCAGGCTCATGAAATCATGCTGCTGCTTATGCCAGCGGCTGCCCTGGATTTCATCGTTGTGCCACAGGTGCGTCCAGCGTCCTTCCGGCAGGTAGAACTGCACGTCCCCCGCCTCTGAGAACACCGGTGCCACCATCATTGCATCCCCCAGCATATACTGGCGGTCGAGGTAATCACACGCCGGATCGTCCGGGAACTCCAGCATCATCGCCCGCAGCATCGGCGTGCCGAACTCGCGGGCCAGCGCCGCCTGACGATACAGATACGGCATCAGCTGACATTTCAGCTGCGTAAAGTGGCGAACCACGTCGCAGGACTCGTCATCGTACGCCCACGGTACGCGGTAGGATTTGCTGCCGTGTAAGCGGCTGTGGCTGGAGAACAGCCCGAATGCGCACCAGCGTTTGTAGACGTGCGCCGGGGCTGTGTTTTCGAACCCGCCGATATCGTGGCTCCAGAACCCGAAGCCGGAAAGGCCAATCGACAGCCCCCCGCGCAGGCTTTCGGCCATTGATTCGTAGTTGGCGTAGCAGTCGCCGCCCCAGTGAACCGGGAACTGCTGCGCCCCGACGGACGCGGAGCGGGCAAACAGCACCGCCTCTTCCTCGCCCACCGTCTCTTTCAGCACGTTCCACACCAGCTCGTTATAGATGAAGGCGTAGTGGTTGTGCATTTTCTGCGGATCGGACCCGTCAAACCACTGCACGTCCGTCGGGATACGCTCGCCGAAGTCGGTCTTGAAGCAGTCCACGCCGATATCCACCAGGCCCTTCAGCTTGTCGGCATACCACCGGCACGCGTCCGGGTTAGTAAAGTCATATATCGCCAGCCCCGGCTGCCATTTGTCCCACTGCCACACGCTGCCGTCCGGGCGCTTGAGCAGGTAGCCCTTCTCTTTCAGCTCCTGAAATACCGGTGACTTCTGGCCGATGTACGGGTTGATCCACACGCAGACCTTCAGCCCTTTCTCCTTCAGGCGGCGGATCATCCCTTCCGGGTCCGGGAAGGTCACCGGGTCCCACTCAAAATCACACCACTGGAAGGCCTTCATCCAGAAGCAGTCGAAGTGGAAGACGTGCAGCGGCAGGTCGCGCTCGGCCATGCCGTCGATAAAGCTGTTTACCGTCACTTCGTCGTAGTTGGTGGTGAACGAGGTAGTCAGCCACAGGCCGAACGACCACGCCGGCGGCAGCGCCGGACGCCCGGTGAAGCGGGTATAGCGGTTCAGCACCTCTTTCGGCGTCGGGCCGTCGATCACGAAGTACTCCAGGTATTCACCTTCGACGCTGAACTGCACTTTGGAGACTTTCTCCGAGCCAATTTCGAAGGAGACGTTTTCCGGATGATTGACCAGCACGCCGTAGCCGCGGTTGGTCAGGTAAAACGGGATATTTTTGTAGGACTGGTCGGTGCTGGTACCGCCGTCGCAGTTCCAGGTGTCGACCCGCTGGCCGTTGCGCACCAGGGCGGTAAAGCGCTCGCCCAGACCGTAAACCGTCTCCCCCACGCCCAGATCCAGACGTTCAAACACGTAATTGCGGTCGGTAGTGGCGTCCTGCACGTAGCCGTTGTTTTTCAGCTGGCTGCCGGTGATGCGCTGCCCGTCGCGCAGGAAATCCAGCGCCCAGAACTCGCCTTTGGTAACGCGCACGCTGACGTTGCCGCTTTTCAGCTCGGCAAACTCCGCGTTGTTTTCAATCTCAACATTCGCCTCTTTCAGCACGTTGAGCGGGTAATGCGGGCCTTTATCCTGCGCGCCCTGGAAGTGCTCGATGCGCACCCCAACAATCCCTTCCTGCGGTGCGAAAAGCCGGACGGTGAACATCAACGTATCGAGCTGCCAGGCGCGTTCCCGCACGTCGCGCGGCGCCACGTAGACCACCAGGTCGTTGCCCTGGCGCTCCACGTCGAACACCTGAACCGGATACGTCACGTTCAGCCCCGGTTGAATAAGCCAGTTTCCATCACTGATTTTCATACTTTCGTCCTCTTAGTTCTGTAATTCTTTGCTGACCGGCAGGTTTTCAAATTCCTGCTGGTTGCGGCGTGCGCCCTGCGCCAGCTCGCCCAGGATTTTGGTCAGGAAGGGAGTTTTCAGGGTGTAGTAGCGTTTGGCGATAATGGCGCTCAGCACGTAGCAGACCGCCGGGGCCAGGGTAAACAGGCCGATAATGATGCTGATGGTCGCGCTGTTCTGGGTTTTGGCTGCCGCGTCGTAGCCGCCGCCTGCCAGCATCCAGCCGATCATCGCTCCGCCCAGAGCCAGGCCGAGCTTCAGCACGAACAGCGTCCCCGCAAAGCTGATGCCGGTCAGACGCTTGCCGTTGGTCCATTCGCCGTAGTCGACGGTATCGGACATCATCACCCACTGAATCGGCGTCACCAGCTGGTGCAGGACGCCGATGACGAAGATAAAGGCGAACATCAGTACGGTGGCGTGCATCGGCACGAAGAACATCGCCACGCTAACCACCGCCAGCGCGGCGTTGGTCCACCAGAAGATGCTGACCTTGCACTTCCAGTCGGTGAGCGGTTTCGCCAGCGCGGAGCCAATCAGGTTGCCGACGCAGTAGGTGGTGAGGAACGCGACGAACACCTCCGGCGAACCCATGATCCAGGTGCAGTAGTACATCATCGCGCCGCCGCGCACGCAGACGGCGAGGATGTTGAGGATGGTGAGCACGCCAACGATGCGCCACTGGTCGTTGTGCCAGATGTCGCGCAGGTCTTCCCGCATGGAGGTAGTGCTCGGTGGCACCTGGATGCGCTCTTTGGTGGTGAAGAAACAAAACGCCAGCATCAGGAACGCGACCACCGACAGCACGGCGATCCCGCCCTGAAAGCCGAACGCCTTATCGTCGCCGCCAATCAGGTTCACCAGCGGCATCATCAGCACCGTGGAGAGCATGCCGCCCGCCGTCGCCAGCACAAAGCGCCAGGACTGAAGGGAGATACGCTGCGTCGGGTCGTTGGTGATCACGCCGCCGAGCGCGCAGTAGGGGATATTGACCACGGTATAGAGCAGGGTCAGCAGGGTGTAGGTAACGGCGGCGTAAACCATTTTACCGTTGAGGCTGAGATCCGGCGTAGTGTAGGCCAGCACGCAGACGATGCCAAAGGGGATCGCGCCGAACAAAATCCACGGACGGAACTTGCCCCAGCGGCTGCGGGTGCGGTCGGCAATCAGCCCCATGCACGGGTCGGAGATCGCATCCAGCGCGCGTGCCAGCAGGAACATGGTGCCGACAAACCCGGCGGGAATGCCGAAAATATCGGTGTAAAAAAACATCATATAAAGCATGACGTTATCGAAAATGATGTGGCTGGCGGCGTCTCCCATGCCGTAGCCAATCTTCTCTTTTACTGACAATACTTCGCTCATCTTTTCTATCCTTCACGCTGTAAGGGGCGCTGAGACCGGTTACAAAGTTTTAAACCATTGTTTCAGGAGCGGGTATTGCGTTTTCTGGTTAGCAGATTACGTTTCTTGTTTTTTGTGATCGCGGTAAATGTTGGGGAGCACGAGGGGCTAACATGAGGATTTTATTAAGAATTAACTGAAAGGGGGCCATTCAGGTCAAAAGAGAGGTGAAAAAAGTGTGTCGGGGTATGTGGTAAATGCCTGAAAGTAGCTATAATGCGCCCCGCCTCCATGTAGCAATGCAGGCGCGGAAGATCGTCATCTCCGGTGAGGTGGCTGGATTTCAAATCCAGTTGGGGACGCCAGCGTTCCCGGGCAGGTTCGACTCCTGTGATCTTCCGCCAAAGTTCAGTTAGACAAAACAAAATATTTAGCCCGCACCGATTATTAATCGTACTATTAACAAAATAAAACATTCTTCATATCTAATAATCTTTACGCAAAACTCGCCTATAATAAAATAATCAATCTGGAGTTAACAATGAATATCACTTTAGATTTTCAAACAGTTGCTGAATTTTTCCATGAAACTCTAATCAGAGCTTTTAATTTAAGAACTGAAGATTTTAGTATAACTGAAAATGGAGTACATCAATATACAATTAATGACCATACATTATCTTTTTCCATTTCTGACATTCAAAATATCGCCAATCATCTTTCAAGTTTTTCTTCTGCAGGTGGAACTGACATTTATAATTCTAATGAGTATGAGGTTGTAATTAGGAATGTTTCACGCATCCCTTTTTTAAACATGCGTGGTGGAGTTTTAGAAGAAAAAGTAGATCAAGTTAATAAACTTAAATATTTTATAGGGCCACTATCCCCAAAACATCTCATCGCTCTGCTTCAAAATATCAGTACGATTGGAGAGCCAATTTCTTTATTAAAACGAATCTCAAGATATCCATTAAGCCATAGAGCCTATAAATTAAGAGACGAAATCTCTAGTTTTTCAAATGCGATTGATTTGATAATGAAGCTTTTTAGCATGTTTTCATCATTACATATTGAATCACAGAACAACAAAACAATTAATGAATTCGAAAAATTTGCAGATTCATTTTTATTTGAAATAAGCTACAACCTTGATATTTCAATCATGCCACAAAGACACATTGAGGAACTTGTAAGGGTTGGAAGGATTATACGAGAGAGAAGATCCACATATGAAGAAATAGATGTACCAAGAAGACATTACATTAAAGATTTGGTACACCATTATCAAATGGGAGTATCTGCAGAGGATCCTTTTTTAGAATTCATATCTTTTTATCACGTTGCAGAGCATTTTTTTCAAACCGTTTATGAAGACGAAGTCATAAATCAGATAAAAGACAAAATTACTCATCCTAATTTCTCATATAAAAGAAAAAATGACATTAAAACTCTTATAGGAAGTGTTAAAAAACTAACTCGCACAAAAGAGGATGGGATTGGTGTCTCTGAAATAGATGCTTTGGAGTACACTATAAGAAAATTTGTTAATTTAGATGATTTAAAGAATAAAATACAATCATATGATAATGACACTTATTTATATTATATAAATAGTGAGGTACCATTTTCTTCCGGTCCTCAAATTAACTTTACAGATGAAGATGAAAATAAGACACTTAAATCAATCGTAAAAAGAATATACTATACTAGAAATGCCATTGTCCATAGCAAAGATGGAGAAAAAGGGAAATATTTACCTTTTTCACACGAAAAACAATTAGTTAAAGAAATCCCTTTGATTCGGTTTATTTCCGAATCAATTATAATAAAAAACTCAAAGGTTGTAGATAGCTAAAATATACATTATTGATGGAAACCAATTAAAGATTTACGCGTTTCCATCAATAGTTATAATTTCATTTCAAGTCGCTGCCTACAAGCTTCCTTCACCCACTTACTAAAATTCCCTTTCCCCGCCGCCTTCTCAATCTGCTCCAAAAGCTCATCCTCAAACCGGATGTTCTTCATCGTGCTCTTGGTACGGTCAAAGTTTGGTTTCTTTTTCTCTTGCATGGTAGGTACCACTTCGGTTAATTTATCTGCATGTGGTACCTACCACATGGATTCAGAATTCTGCAACGCCCAGCAGTGTTGGAGCACTAAAGGGCGTCTAACCTCACCAACTATCAAGGAGTTGATTATGGCTGATTCGCATTCTACCCCAGACACAGACCAATCCGGAACCGAGCGTTCGTTAATTGTGGGATACCGCCCGAATGTTTTCGACAAATCCACGCCGAAAATCATCCTTTCCGGCAAGTGGCTACGCGCGGCGGGTTTTGATACCGGACAGCAGGTCACGGTAAAGGTCATGAAGGGATGCATCGTTCTGGTGGCGTATAACGAGCAGGAGCAGAGGTTGCAGGATGATTATAAACGGACGAAGGCAAAGCTTATTGAGATAGAAAACGCGCTTGCAGCCATCCAAACTCCGCGTCCTGGAAAGCGCCTCGCAAAATCAAATACAAACCACCTGGCTTAGCGGCTGTTTCTGGCATACTACACGCTGGTAAGGTTAATTACTCGAAAGAGGGAGGCGACATGGCAGATCAAAACGTAATCCACTCTCCGGCTGGCGAATTTGTTATGTTTGCCAGCGATGATGGAACCGTTCGCATCACATGTCGCTTTGAACACGAAACGCTCTGGCTGTCGCAAGCAGCCATAGCGGCGCTTTATCAGGTCACTCCTCAAGCCATTACTCAGCATATTAAAGCGATTTACGAAGAGGGTGAGCTTGAACAAAAAGCAACTTGTAAGGCTTACTTACAAGTTCAGCAAGAAGGTCAGCGCAAGGTTAATCGCAACACACTTCACTATAGCCTGCCCGTCATTCTCGCCATCGGCTATCGCGTCCGCTCCACGCGAGGGACACAGTTCCGCCAGTGGGCCACCCAAACGCTGCAGGAATATCTGGTAAAAGGCTTCGTTATGGACGACGAGCGCCTGAAAAATCCACCTGTTGGATCATCCGCCGTACCTGACTATTTCGATGAAATGCTGGAACGCATTCGCGATATACGGGCCAGCGAACGCCGGGTTTATCTCCGCGTGAGGGAGATTTTTGCATTAGCCGCTGATTATCAGCCATCACTCAAAGAAACCACGCAATTCTTCCAGACCATCCAGAATAAACTGCATTTCGCCTGCACGGGCCTTACCGCTGCTGAGTTGATTCACCAACGCGCGGACGCCACGCAACCGCATATGGGGCTGACCAGCTATAAAGGCGAAGAAGTCCGTAAAATCGATGTCACCACTGCAAAAAATTATCTGTCTCAGGATGAGGTGAGCGAACTAAATCGTGTCGTTAATATGTGGCTCGACTTTGCTGAAGATCAGGCCAAACGCCGCAAGCAGGTATTTTTACGAGACTGGCAAACCAAGCTCGATCAGTTCCTGCAATTTAACGACCGGGACGTTTTAGAAGGCGCAGGCAAAATCAGCAAGAAAGCGGCTGATGAAAAGGCGTGCTCAGAATACATCGAGTATGAAAAGAAGCAGCGCCTGCTGAAAGAAGCCGAGGGTGAGAAAGATATTGTCGGCTTATTAAAATGGGATAAGCAGGCTAAGCGCTAATCCCGATTCAACCGCATATGCAACAGCGGAAACGGATTCCCCTGCCCGTCCACTTCTGAGCGCCCGACCTGCTCAAACCCCATATGGCGATAAAACGCGACGCCCTGCGGATTCTGCTCATTCACGTCCACCTCGTTCGCGCCAAACTCTGCGATGGCATATTGCAGCAGCAATTTCCCAACGCCCTTCCCGCGGCTCGCATCGTCAACAAACAGCATTTCAATGCGGTTTTCATCCACGCCTAAAAAGCCGTGAATAACGCCTGCGTCATCGCGAGCGATCACGACGGTGAGGTTTGGCAGATACGCGTTGAGCAATAGCGGGCGCAGCGCCGCAATATCGCTTTCCTGTAAAAAGTGATGGGTGGCGCGAACGGAGGATTCCCAGATGGTAACCAGACGTTCGAAGTGTGAGGGGTGTGCGGTTTCTATTTTCATGGGGGGATCATTATAGAGCGCTGAGATTAAATCAAGTTTCCCGAAGCATAGAGACTGTAAATTGAAAACCTTAAACGAAGTTATATCTTCCCGGACGTCAGAAAGTCGAGAGCGTATCAAGGAGATGGCAAGGGAGTTGATTCAGGAAACAGGTCAGCAGATAGAGCATGAAAAGCAAGAATCATCACCTGACATGGACAACAAAGAAACGAGTTAACCGTACATGGCAGTTGTTCGGGTAAACCGGACAACTGAGGAACAGTTAATATCACAGCGGCCTGTTCCCCCTCACCCTAACCCTCTCCCTCAAGGGAGAGGGGACTGTCCGTGCGGTTTCTGGCCAACACAGCGCATGTACCTATAGCGCTAAACCCTCACCTCCATCACCGCGTACACCCCATCCTTCGGCACCACCACGGTGACGTTTTCCACCGGCACGCCCGCCGCGATGTGGATATCCTGCAGCTGCTGTAACGACCTCGGGTGAATATCCTCCCAACCGATACCGCGCAGGACAAAATCAATCTGCGGGCTGCTGGTCAGCATGTTCGACACAATCACCGCCCCGCCTGGCTTTACCAGCCGCAGCGCGCGCTGGAGGAAAATTACCGCATCGGTATCGTTGAAGTATTCGAAAATCCCCAGCGCGTCGACCAGTTCGGCCTGATGCTCGCCCAGCTCCAGCAGTAAGTCCTCGTTACGCACCAGCGTATGGACCAGGTTGCGCCGGAGCAGGGTCAGCTGTTCGCCCACGACAATGCCCTCTTGAGCCGCCATGGTTTCGGCCCAACTGAGCGCCACGGGGTCTTTGTCCACCAGCGTGAGATACACTTGCTGGCCGTCGAGCTTTGCCTCGCGCAGCGCCTCCAGCACCGGAATGGCGGCCCCGCTCGCCAGGCTGACCCAGTTATTCTCGCTTTCATTATGAATGTACTTATCCACCAGCGCGGCCAGCACCCGGGCGCGGGAGCGCACGCCTACCGCATCGTTAGCGTGGATAAACCACTGACGGCTGTCGCTGTCCATTTTGGTTCCGTCGGGCAGGCGGTCTTCCAGCGGGTTTTGCACCACAAACAGCGCCAGCGCGGAGGGCACCAGCCGGGTTCGCCACGCGGTAAGCGCCGGACGGTTGCGAAAGGCCTGCTCGGAATAGCGGTTCTGTGGGACAAGCACGGCCTGTCCCCCCTCGTCGTACTCAACGCGCGGAGGCCGGAGCGCAGGCTCGGCCTTCAGCGCCCGGTCGAGGGCGGCGATCTCACGGGCAGCATCGTCTTTCATCGGCCACCGATCGCTGACGTCGGGAAATGACGCACTGAAAATCGTCATATTTGCCGGTGCATCGCCGCGAAATGGCTGCCAGTTCATGTCGTCTTCCCTCCGTTGGGCTTTTAACGGAAGTCTATCCAGGCGAGCCAGTAATACCCTACGAAGAAAGCACGAAATCGGGGCATTAGCTCTGCGACGTGCGCCATACCCCGGGCGTGCAGCCGTACTCGGTCTGGAAGTGACGGATAAAGTGCGCGCAGTCGCTAAAGCCCATCCGCCGCGCAATGTCCGTGACGCTTTGCTGCGAGTTCTTCAGCAGCCAGCAGGCGTAGCGCAGCCTGGCGCTGCGGATAAATTCCCGCGCCGTTTTGCCAAACTCGGCGTGAAACAGGCGGTTAAGCTGACGCTCGCTGAGCGCCACTTCGCTGGCCAGCCCGGCGGTGCTGAGCGGGCGCGTCAGATACTGCTCAATCATCATGACCGCACGGCGCAGGCGCGAGTCAGGGATCAGGGCTATGTTGGCAGGCCGGGGCGTGGCCGTCTCATGCGGCGTCAGGGAAAGGCGCTGGCAGGCACTATGGGCGATCTCACTGCCGGCGTGGGCGCGAATAAGCTCTGTCGCCAGGGTGATGGTTGAGATCCCGCCGGGGCAGGTCAGAACATCCCCCTCGTCAATAAAATCATAGCCTTGTTCGGCGTATACCTGCGGGAAGGCTTGGCGGAATCGCTCAAGGTGGAAAGGGTGAATCGATGCGCGTCGCTCGTTCAACAACCCCTCCTGCGCCAGCACAAAGCTGCCGGTGCCGATGCCAATCAGCGGGACCTTCATATGGTGGGCATGGGCGAGGTAGTCTCTGTCCCCCGGATAACCCTGCGAGAGGTACTCCAGCTCGCCGCCGATGGTCGCAATATAGTTAAACGTCTCCGGCGGCGCGTGCGGGGCATCGGGCCTGATGCTCACCCCGGAGCTGCTGGTAACAGGGTTATCAGGCTGCTCGCTGAGTAAACTGATTTTGAATGCTTTTTTCTTTTGGGCTTTGGTTGCGTATCGCAACGCTTCCAGCAGGCCGGACAAGGCTAGCAGTGAATACCGGGGCCACAGCAGTAACCCAATATGCAGCTGAGTTTCCGACGCAGATATACCTCCACCGGAAGAGTCAAAGAGAGTTTTCATTTTCTTGCCAAATTTGAATAAGAACAACATTATTGCAACACGTGGCTGCTATTTATATTCCTAAGATAATCCTTAAGCTCTAAATCAAGCATAAATGAAAACGACGGCTTTGATAACTTTTTACTAAATACGCTCATCCATTTTTTGAACTGCGGCATACATATGTCGGTAATGTTCCTAACGTGAAAATATAGTTATCATTTTGTTGTTCATTGATCCGAATATAAATACTTTTTCCGGGGTATACGAAGAACTGCGGCTCATATTTTTCAAGCCAGTTATCGGTAACATTATCGTCCGGGAATTTCATATGCCGTAAGGAAGTCAGTAAAAAGACATTATCCTTGCGCTCAACCTGAAAAAATATTTTCCGGTCAATATTTTTTGTCGGATCGCTATCAACGCTGCCATTCATACTGAGCGTCCCGCTGTTGCCGTCAAAGATGTAATTCAGCCACAGGGTGAGTTTCTCTTCGGGATGATGCTGTACCAGGTTCGCCTGACACGAAAAAGGCTGCACGTAATACCGGTGCCACAGGTAATAACCCGACAGCATTACCCCCACCAGCAGACATGCGGTGAACAGATACAGCAGCTGACGAAAACGGGTCATGCTAGCGCTCCTCAATAAAATAGTCAGAGATGCAGCGATTCGGCTCCTTCATCGATCTGTCACACCGAATCACGGACGCGCGCGGCAGCAGGGAGTACCAGCTGATGTACACCCACGGATAGCTCGTGCAGGCGTCCTTAAACGGCGTCACATATGCCAGGGCTTTCGACCGCTCGTCCTGGGTCTGAATATCCTGAGCCAGGTAGACGTGACACGCCCCGACCAAAGCAGTAAACCTATAGTCATCGATAAAACGGTTTTCACGCGCGCTGCTGTGAGTTGCGATGCTTGCTCCAACCAGCACCAGCAGCGCGATCAGCATGCCAGGAAGCCACCGGGAGCGATGCCCGGCTGCGCGGGTTACGGCTACCGGTTCCGCCGACAGCGGTGGCAGCGCGGCAGGCAAGGCCATGACGCGTGGCTCAGGCATATCTTCCTCAGGAAGCTCCGCTGCGCGGGGATGGGCGTCTTTGATCACGATTTGCGTATCGCTCGCCAGCGTTAACCCGATGCGCGGAATGGTGACGATGGGGTCAACCTCAAAACCAATCTTTTTCAGCCCCTTTCGCAGAATAGAGATGTTTTGATAATAAGTATTGGGCGAGACCAGCATACCGCGGCGCTGCCAGACAATATCCAGAAACTCCTGTTGCGTGACAATAGTTCCGGCTCTTTCTATTAATAACAACAGACATCGGCCTGCCGGAGAATTTAAAACCACAACCCGATCGGGGCTGGCGATATCCCTCAGCGTGCTGGTCGCGGGATGAAACTCAACCATATTATTGATGATGTAATGCTTATGCATAGCGTTGGTGAGTGTTCTCCGTTCAATTGCGCCGTTTTTCACGACGGCCTGTCAGTACACCGGCGAATGTAGAATACGTTCGCCACGTAACATAAGGATTAATGTGGCTGATAAAGATTATGCTGTATATATCAGCCATTGGCGAAAAATCTTATTTTCCTCTCTTCTCTCTGTCGCTTCACTGAAGCGTGAGACGCATTAAACGCCGCTCCGGCGCGCTCTGGCTAGCTGAATATCCTCTCTCTTAACTTTTCTGAAGTAGTGAAGGAACACGGTAGCAGACCAGGAGTAATCCGCCACGCTTGACATTGACAAAACCCTACAAAAACCATAATTGAACAGCGTGGACATGGACGTCTGAAATATACAGAACGGTTAACACTTAAGTTTTCTTAACTTCCTTTAATATCAATAAATAATGCTATTTTTGCCGATATTCACCCTGCGGTATCATCAGTATAAATCGATGATAACACTCGGAAATTGTTATCCTCCGTCAGCACTTCAGCCCCCGCACTGACGCTAACAGACACTTCCCTTACACAACATTTAACAAAGACAAAGATTAATAAAAAAAAGCGGTTATGATTATTTACAGGCAATAAAGAGGAGAAACATCAACAGAGGAACCGATCGACAGCGGTATCAAAAACGACAATTAATACAAATTAAGATTAATTCAGATTACCTCTTTTATGGCCGGCGTATAGTAGGCCTACTCCATGCATAGCGTGATGACTTCGAGAACTTAGACCAACCTTAATCGTATCGGTTTGTCTTATTATTATTATAAATCGAGGGACTAACATGGCGAATAAGAATGAAACACAACAACATTTACGCATCGCGTTAATGGGTGGCGACCATTATGCGCGAAAGGGCATCATCACAATATTAAGGAGCATTACGCCAGAATCTCAGATTGAAATGACAGCCGGGGATTTTCAGCAGCTTGATAACGTATTGTCGACTACGCCAATTGATATTCTCCTGTTATCAGGTTCTGACAAGTATCACACCGGATATGATTATCTTAATGGGTTGAAAAGAATCAAAGCGAAATATCCCGGCGTGATTGTTTGTATGTATTCCGCCCCTGCGCATTCATCGCAATGGATCAGAGGCGATATCGATGCCTATATCTCGCTGCATGAGTCGGTTTATTGCTGGCGGACGAAATTATTAAAAATGGTCGATAGCCGCTATCGCCCACAAAAGAAACCAACGGCGTTATCGCTGACGCCAGGAGAGTGGAGGGTCTTGAAGGAACTCAGGAACGGACTGGATATGAGTTACATCGCAGAAACAGAGAAGCTTTCATATCGCCGGGTAAGCGCTTTAAAAAACTCCGCGATACGAAAACTCGGGCTCAGGAATAAGACAGATTTGCTGGTCTTTTTAACCAGTTAGACCTGCCGCTTTCAGAGCAAATCTCATCAATAAAAACAAAGGAATTAAGAAAATGAAAGCACGCGTAAAACACAACACATTTCTGGCATTAAGCATTGCCGCTCTGCTGCCTGCCGGTTCCGCCATGGCGGCAACCGCGAGCGGCGGCACGGTGAACTTCAGCGGCAAAGTCGTGACCTCCGCCTGCGCCATCAGCGCAGGCAGCGCCAACATTGACGTCGATCTGGGCGAAGTGCGTACCGCCACGCTGGCGGCCGCAGGCAGCGAAGCCAGCACCGCAAAAGCGTTTGCCATCACCCTGGAAGATTGCGAAATCGCCGATACCTCAGCGTCAACGGAGGCAAATCCGATTGCCGCAACAACCGTATCCGTCACCTTCACCGGTACGCCGGACTCCACCGATGCCAATAGCCTGGCCGCCGGAGCAAACGGCAGCACCACCTCCGCGCAGCATGTGGCGATTCGTCTTTATGACGAACAGGGCAACGTGGTGAATCTGGGCGAACCCGCAGCGGCCATCCCGCTGCGTAAGGGTGCCAACACCCTGAACTTCAGCGCGAAATATTACTCGCCGCAGGGCGGTGCCACCGCGGGTGATGCCAGCGCTGTCGCGACCTACACCGTTACCTATTCGTAATTTTCAGGCCCGGTCTGCTGGCCGGGCCTGACTCAGCTTTGAGGAGCGTTACTATGCGCGTAAACACATGGATTTGCCTGGCTGCCACAGTATGTTCAACCGCCGCGTACGCCGGCGGCGTGGGGTTAGGCGCAACGCGAATGGTCTACTCCAGCGCCACCAACCAGTCCATGCTGCAGGTCAGGAACACGCATCCCGACGCCACGTTCCTGATCCAGTCATGGATGGAAAACGAGAAAGGGCAAAAAACCAACGATTTCGTTATCACGCCACCGCTGTACGTCATGAAACCCGCCAGCGAAAGCGCGGTAAAAATTATGTTTAACGGCAAAGCCCTGCCAGAAGATCGCGAAACGCTCTACTGGATGACGGTCAAAGCCATTCCGCAGCAGTCCAAAAGCGGTTCCGGCAATTCGCTGCAGTTTGCGTCGGCAAACCGCATCAAGGTCTTTTATCGCCCGGAGAGCCTCGGACAAGGCGCAGGCGAGGCATGGAAAAGCCTTTCGGGCGTGTATCGCGCCGGGAAAGTGACACTCACGAACCCAACGCCGTACTACCTCACCACTATCAACGTGAAAATTGATGGTATGCCGGTGCAGCCGGTGATGGTGCCGCCGAAATCCAGCGTGGCGCTGGCCGAAACCTTCAGCCATGCGAACACCATGAGCTATCAGACCATTAACGATTACGGGGCATGGACCCCCGCCACGCGCGCGTCGTTATCCCAATAATAAAAACAGTAAGGCGTGACCACGTGAAAAGAAAAATCCTGTGCGCCACGGTGATCTCCCTGGTGATTCGGCAAGCCGTGGCTGCCGAAAGCGAACTGCAATTTAACCCCGCGTTCCTCAACGGCGAGAGCGCAAACAGCGCCGATCTCGCCTGGGTTAACGCCGGGAGTGCGCTGCCGCCGGGAGACTACAACCTCAACGTGTATATCAATAACAACTACGCGTTCACAGGCAACGTCACGTTCCGCATTGCTGAAAATACGGCGGGAGAAGCCCTGCCGTGCCTTACGCCTGAACAAATCGCCGCGCTGGGTATCGACAGCCAGCAGGCAAAAGGCGGCGCGCTGCCGCTGGCGCAGCGCTGCATCTTCCTGACACAGGCATTTGCCGATAGCCGGTTTGATTTTGACCAGCAGACGCTCACCCTGAACTTCACCGTACCGCAAAGTGCGATGCGCAATTTGCCGCGCGGGTACGTCAGCCCGGAAAGCTGGGAGGCAGGGATCCCTGCCGCGTGGCTGAATTATGTGGTGAACGGTTCGAACAATGAATATCAGGGCGAGACGCGCACGCGCGATCGGCAGCTGTTTGCAAGCCTGAACAGCGCCATCAACCTCGGCGCGTGGCGGCTGCGTGATTTCACCACGTGGACCAAAGAGAGCAACGAGCTTACCCACGTGCAAACCTGGCTGCAGAGGGATATTCCCGGCCTGAATGCCCAGGCGTATGCCGGTGAAACCTATACCTCGTCACAGATCTTCGACTCCGTGGGCCTGCGCGGTGTTGCGCTGAAAACCGATGACAACATGCTGCCTGCCAGCCTGAGCGGCTACGCGCCGGAAGTCCGCGGTATCGCCCGCAGCAACGCCACCGTGACGGTTCGCCAGAACGGCAACATCATCTATCAAACCTCCGTTCCGCCGGGGGCGTTTGTGCTGAAAGATCTCTACCCGACGTCGTCAGGTGGCGATCTCGCGATCACCATTCAGGAGAACGACGGCAGCCAGACGCAATACACGATTCCCTTCGCCAGCGTGCCGAACCTGGTGCGTAACGGGCAGGTGAAATATGCCTTCGGTGCCGGGACCTACCGCCCGATGGGCGATCAGGCGTCGCCCTCTTTCGCGCAGGGCGAGATGTTCTACGGCTGGCGCTACGGCCTGACGTTTTACGGCGGGGCGCAGTTTGCCGATCGCTATAACGGTCTGGCTTTCGGGGTTGGGCAAAACCTCGGCCGCTTTGGTGCCTACTCCATTGACCTGACCCACGCCCGCAGCCAGCTGGCGGACGATCGGCACTACACCGGCGATTCCGTGCGCCTGCGCTACAGCAAGCTGCTGAACGACATCGGCACGCGGGTAAACTTCTTCTCGCTGCGCTACTCCACGGAGGGGTTTTATACCCTCAGCGATACCACGTACAAAGGGATGGCGGGCGGGACACCAAAGCAGATTGTGGAAGACGATGGCACCGTCACCACCCACTACGACACGGTATATAACCTGCGGATGTCGCGTAAAGCCAAAAACCAGCTGCTGCTGTCGCAGCCGATGGGGGAATACGGCTCGCTGTCGCTGTCGTGGGATCAGCAAACCTACTGGAACACGTCAAATACCACGCAAAGCCTGCAGTTCGCGTGGAACGCCACGTTTCGTAACGTGTCGCTTGGCGTCAGCGTTCAGCGCAGCGCCAGCCTGTACGACAACAAGAAAGAGAACCTTCTGGCGCTCTCCCTGTCGGTGCCGTTTGGCAACCCGCAGCTCGCCACGCGCGCCCGCTTTACGACTACCCATGCGGATTCAACCGGCACCACCGCCAGCACCGGCGTGAGCGGTTATCTGCCGGGCCAGGAGAACCTGTTTTATAGCGTTAACCAACGCTACAGCAGACAACAACAGTACGGCGGTGATGTCGCCCTGCAGTACGAAGGCGCGCGCGGGGACTATAACCTCGGCTACAGCTATACCCGCGATTCCCAAAACCTCAGCTACGGGATGAGCGGCGGCGCGGTGCTGCATGAAGATGGCCTGACGCTAAGCCAGCCGCTCGGCAATACCAATATTCTGGTTAAAGCTCCCGGGGCCAGCAACGTTTCCGTGCTTAATCACAAGGGCATCAAAACCGACAGCCGTGGCTATGCGGTGATCCCGTACGCCACGCCGTATCGCGTCAATCAGGTCGCGCTGGACGTCACCACGGCGGGTAACGACGTAGAGCTGGAAAACGCCATCGTCAACAAAACGCCCACCGACGGCGCGCTGGTCCGCGCCACCCTCGTCACGCGCCAGGGGGCAAAAGCGATGTTTAGCGTGCGTCGCGGCAACGACGTGCTCCCCTTCGGCACGCTGGTCTCACTCAGTGATGACAAAACCAGCGGCATCGTCGGCGACGGCGGCAGCCTGTATCTCTCCGGTCTGCCCGTTAAGGGCGCGTTGAGCGCGGTGTGGGGCCGCAGCAGCGACCAGCGCTGCACCATTAACTATGCGTTAAATAAGAAAAATTATAATGCCCGCACCGGCCTTTATTCACAGGAGGTGGTATGTCAGTAACGCTTCGAATGGCCAGCATTGTCCTGCTGCTGTTTTTTACTCTCCCCGTTCGCGGCTATGACGTGCTGGTTTCCGTCACCGGCAATTTGATCGGCAATACCTGCGTGGTCGCCGCGGGTTCTAAAGAGCAGGAGGTACCGCTGGGGACCATTGGGATAAAACAGTTCCCCCGAGCAGGGGCGGTAAGCAATATCAAAACGCCCTTCACAATCAGGCTTGAAGCCTGCGGGCCGACCTTTGCCGGGGTAAAAATCCGCTTCAGCGGCACGCCGGACGATGACGACCCGCAGCTGGTAAAAATTGCCGACGGCGGCGCAACCGGCGTGGCGGTGCAAATCCTCGATAAAGACGGCGTGCTGATTCCACTGAACACGCAAACCACCGCCTGGGGCACGCCGGGCGATGACAGCGTAGAGATGACCTTCTATGCCCGACTGGCCGCCACGGGCGCGCCCGTCAATGCCGGCGACGTCTCTGCTTTCGCGACCTGGACCACGGAGTATCAATGATGCGTTTATTTTTTTTTATTAGCGGATTACTGCTCTGCGCCAGCGTACAGGCGATGGAGTGGAAATCGGATATTACCCTCTCCCCTCAGCCGATGACCTACAGCGGGCCCGCGGATTCGGTAGTGCCGGGCAACATCATCGGTTCGACCTGGAGCGCCACCGTCAGCGTGCAGCAGGTATTCTGGTGCGGCTGGGTGTTTACCTGCTCCAAAGGCACGCTGGAGCCGAGCAGCAGCGCAATTTCAAGCGGCATGACGGTTACCATAGATGGCGTGAACTACACCATTTTTGAAACCGGCGTGCCGGGGGTGGGGTATATCATCGGGCTGAAGGATTTCAACGGCTCCGCCTGGATACCGTTGCAGGGCGGTATTACGCAAAGCTACCCGGCGGATGGTACCAATGGCTATGCCACCGATTTAGGCTGGTCGGCCAAGGTGACCTTTATTAAGACCGGCACGGCCCTGAAATCAGGGGTTTACCAGATCCCCACCATCAACGCCGCGGTCCTGACCGCGTATAACAACGAGGTCAAAACGGCAAAGGTCATTATTAACCCTACCACCATCACCGTCACGGCGAGCGGCTGTACGGTGGGCACCAAAAGCGCGAATGTCGATCTGGGCACGATTGATATCCGTACCTTGACCACCGTGGGCAGCACGTCACCTTCCGGGTCGTTTAACGTCAGCCTGACCTGCGATGCGAACGTGGCGGTTAACGCGGTGATGACCGATCAGACCACGCCGTCGAATACCTCGTCGGTGGTCACGCTGACAGGCGACTCCACGGCGTCCGGCGTGGGGGTGCAGTTTTTCTATAACGGCACCGGCCCGCTGATGATGGGGCCAGACAGCTCGGCGGCGGGCACGACGAACCAGTTCTTTATCCAGAGCACCACCGCGGCGCAAACCCTGTCGCTGCCGTTCCAGGCGCAGTACATCCGCACCGGCGAGCTGGTCCCCGGCTCGGCGAACGCCCTGGCAAGCATTACGTTTTCCTACCAGTAGGGGCTAGTGCTTCACCCACACCAGCTGGTCAACCCGGAAGCCCAGACTGCGCGCGGTGTTCAGGTAATCCTGCTTCACCGCCTCAGGAAGGGTTGGCGTGCGCGACAGGATCCACAGGTAATCGCGGTTCGGGCCGCTTACCAGCGCGTACTGGTACTTATCGTCGAGCCTGATCACGTTATAGCCGCCGTAGAACGGGCCGAAGAACGATACCTTCAGCGCGGCGGTGGTCGGTTCGCCGGTAAAGTACGCTTTCCCCTCGCTCTCGTTCCACTTGTTCTTCACCGGATCGTAGCCCCGGTTAAGCACGCTAATGCCGCCGTCGCTGCGCTTGCCGTAGGTGGCAGTCACCTGCTCCAGACCGCGTTCAAAGCGGTTTTCCAGGCGGGCGACCTCATACCATTTGCCGAGATAGCGGCTGGCGTCAAAACCGGAAATCGGCTGCACGCCTTTCGGCGGCGTAGGGGATTTACAGGCGACCAGGGTCAGGGCAATGGCAACACCGGTCACAACAGGCCATAGCTTCATGAGAATTCCTTTCATTTGCACGGTTGGATGTTAAGTGTAGTGCACCGTTTCGGCGCTTCATCCCGTTCGGGAAAATTCGTAGTATATTGAGAGTATTCCTCCACTCTGGACACGGACATGGCTTACTCCATCGGCGAATTCGCCAGACTCAGCGGCATCACCGCCACCACCCTGCGGGCGTGGCAGCGTCGCTACGGTTTACTCAAGCCACAGCGCACGGAAGGCGGCCACCGCCAGTACAGCGATGAAGACGTCCAGCAGGCGCTAAAAATCCTCGACTGGGTAAAAAAAGGCGTCCCGATCGGCCAGGTCAAACCGCTGCTGGAACGCCCGACGCCGGGCCGGACCAACAACTGGCAAACTCTGCAACAGAACATGCTGCAGCGCCTGCAGGACGGCAAAGTCGAGTCCCTGCGCCAGATGATTTACGACGCCGGACGCGAGTACCCGAGACCCGAACTGGTCGCTAACGTGCTGCGCCCGCTGCGCAGCCAGGTTTCGGCTAACGTCGCCGCCGCCATGACCCTGCGCGCAATTCTCGACGGCATCATCATCGCCTACGCCTCGTTCTGCCTCGAGGGCGATAAAAAAGCGCCGGGCGATAATATTCTGCTCAGCGGCTGGCACCTGAACGACCCGTGCGAGATCTGGCTCGAAGCCTTAACGCGCACCGGACAGGGCCACCGGATCGACATTCTGCCCTCGCCCCCTGACGCGCTGGCACCGGAAATTTTCCCGGAGCGCAAATGGCTTCTGGTCACCAGCGGCAAGCTCACCGCGGCGCGGAAAAAGCAGGTGGCGCAGTGGCAGCAGCAGGTTTCCCTTGAGGTGATTATCCTCTGACGATTTTCTCCTGTGGGAATTGTCACGAAAAGTTGAATATTTTCCCGCGCTGCGAATGCTAACGTTTTCCTGTGACCACTCACTCCACAGGAAAATATCATGAAAAAAACGACCCCTCTGCTGATCCTGGCCGCGATGGCCTTTACTCCTGCCGCCTTCAGCGCCGCCCCGGCTGGCACGCTGAGCGTACACGTTCTCGACCAGCAAACCGGGATGCCGCCGTCGGACGTGACCGTTACCCTGGAAAAGCAGGAGCAGGATAAATGGACCCAGCTTGCCAGCGGTAAAACCGACCATGACGGACGCATCAAATCGCTCTATCCGCAGGACCAGGACATGCAGCCCGGCGTGTATAAAGTGACCTTCAAAACCGCAGAGTACTTCCACGGCAAAAAGCTGGACTCCTTCTTCCCGGAAGTCCCGGTGCTGTTCACCGTAACCCGCACCAACGAGAAGCTGCACATCCCGCTTCTGCTGAGCCAGTACGGCTACTCGACCTACAAGGGCAGTTAATACTTGTTGATTTTAAAGGAATATAAAAAATAATTCCGCGAATACTTGGACAAATTAGTCATGTTGTGTAAGTTTTAAGTATATGAACGGGAGGACCACACCATGACAACGAAACCTGTGCTCGGTATTAGCGGATGTTTGACCGGTTCCGCCGTACGCTTTGACGGCGGACACAAGCGTATGGGCTTCGTCATGGATGAGCTGGCCCAGTGGGTGAATTTCCGCCCCGTCTGCCCGGAAATGGCCATCGGCCTGCCGACGCCCCGCCCGGCGCTGCGCCTGATCGTGACGACGAATGGCGAAACGCAGATGCGCTTCAGCCATGCGCCTCATGACGACGTTACGCAGAAAATGGCGGACTTTACGGCAGACTTTTTGCCGAAGATCGGCGATCTCTCCGGTTTTATCGTCTGCGCGAAATCCCCAAGCTGCGGCATGGAACGCGTGCGGCTGTATGATGAAAACGGCAACCGGGGCCGCAAGGAGGGGGTCGGGCTGTTCACCGCCGCCCTCCTTGAAACCTGGCCGTGGCTGCCGGTGGAGGAGGATGGACGCCTGCACGACCCGGTGCTGCGGGAAAACTTCGTCGAGCGCGTTTTTGCGCTGCACGAGCTGAACATACTGCGTAAAAATGGCCTGACGCGCCGCGCGTTGCTGGACTTCCACAGCCGCTACAAGCTCCAGCTGCTGGCACACCACCAGGCGGGTTACCGTGAAATCGGCCCGTTCGTTGCCTCGCTGTACGAGTGGGAAGACCTGGACGCCTTCTTCGTGGCGTACCGGGAAAAGCTGATGACCATCCTGAAAAAACCCGCCTCGCGGAAGAATCACACCAACGTGCTGATGCATATTCAGGGGTATTTCCGTAACCAGCTGAACACCCGCCAGCGCGGCGAGCTACGCGACGTGATCCTGCACTATCGCAACGGACATCTGCCTATCCTCGCCCCGATCACGCTGCTGAAGCACTACCTGGCCGAGCACCCCGACCGGTATCTGATGACGCAAAACTACTTTGATCCCTATCCTGATGATTTGGGTCTGCGTCTGGCAGTCAAATGATCACAAAAATGCGAAGGCCCCATTGACCCGTAGAGGCCCAAAGCAGTACCCCGTTTAGACGACATCCTCACTGTCGTCTCTTTTTTGCATTTCATCTAAAAGGCTGTGATTATATACAGGCTTATTCTGCAAAAAGGGGCCTGCCTGTGATCAACACCCTGCACATCCAAAACTACCGCTCCATCCGCGATATGTCGCTGGAGCTGGAGCAGCTCAACATCGTCTTCGGGCCGAACGGCACCGGAAAATCCAATATCTACAAGGCGATACACCTGATGCACAGCGCCGCACAGGGGCAGTTTTCCCAGGCGCTGGCAAACGAGGGCGGCATTCTGAAGGTGTTCTGGGCAGGCAAAACCCGCAGCGACCAGCTGCGACGGATGAACCTGGAGGTGGAAACGGAGACCTACGAATACGAGCTGCAGGTAGGGTTTGTCGAGAAGCTGCCTTACCCTTCGCAGTTTCAGCTAGACCCGGTGATTAAAGAAGAGTCCATCTGGCTGAGCGGCCAGCACAGACGCCCGTCGTCCCAGCTGATGAAGCGCAGGAATCAGGCGGTGTTTCTGAATAACGTGCATCACGAGAAAGTGACCCACAGCGGCACACTTTATGAAAACGAATCGGTATTCGGCCAGCTCGGCGAGCCGCATCTCTACCCGGAAGTGTCGCAGATGCGCGAGTCCCTGCGGAACTGGCGCTTTTATCATGAGTTTTCCGTCTCATCCGGCTCGGCAATGCGCGCCCCGCAGGTCGGCTTCCGCTCCCCGGTGCTGGCCAGCGACGGCGCCAACCTGGCGGCGGCGTTCCAGACTATCGTCGAGATTGGCGACGAACTGCTGCTGATGCGCATTCTCGACCAGGCCTTCCCCGGCTGCGTGTTCTACAGCGACAACAGCGGCGGGCGCTTCCGGATGATGATGCAGCGCGAAGGGCTGAGCAGACCGCTTGAACCGGCGGAGTTCTCTGACGGCACCCTCCGCTTCCTGTGCCTGGCGGTGGCGCTGTTAAGCCCGCGCCCACCGGCGTTTATCGCGCTCAACGAACCGGAAAACAGCCTGCACCCGCAGATGCTACCCGCCCTTGCGAGCTTAATCGCCGAGGCCAGCCGCTACTCGCAGATCTGGCTCACCAGCCACTCGCCGGAGCTGGCGACGTTGATTGAGAAACAGAGATCGTTTTCGCTGTATCAGCTGTCGATGGTGGAGGGAGAGACGAGGGTGGAGAGGCTGGGGTAAACGCCGGGTGGCGCTGCGCTTACCCGGCCTACAAATGAGTCCGAAACGTTTTTCGCCACTCCGCCGGACTGACCTCAGTTCATGGGCTATCCTCCGGTTGGTGTGATAAGGAGGATAGCCCGTTGCCCTGCTTAACAATGTGGGTTAAAGGGCGATAACCGATGAAATCGGGTCAATCGATAAACCGCTTGCGCACCCGCTCCAGCGGCGCGATAAGCAGGTTGATGAGCGGCTTACGATCGATAACGATATCGGCGTTAACCGTCATCCCGCCCATCAGCAGACGCTTTTTCTTGTCCGGGTCGGTAAACCAGGAAGGCACCCGCACTTTAGCAAGGTAGTAGTTCTGCCCCTCCTGCAGCGGGATGAGCGCCGAATGGGCATCGATGTTCACCTCATAGAAATCAGACAGGGTTGCCTCTACCGAGCCATATTTATCCACCGGCCAGGAGTCAAAGCGCAGCTTCACCTTATCCCCTTTTGCCACCCGGCCCACCCCCGTGGCAGGCACATAGAGATACCCCTCCATCGACGCGGCGGTATTTTTACGGATCACCACCACCACTTCGCTGTTTTGCGTAATGGCCCGGCCCGGCGGGAAGTTAATCGCCACCACGTAGCCGTCGGCAGGAGCCAGCATCGCCATGGTTGAACTGCCCCGGCTGGAGAGGTTGCGGTCAATTTCGCTGATCCGGTTCTTCACGTACAGCTGCTCCTCGCTCAGGGAGTCGATTTGCGACTGGGTGCTGTCGGTGAGGCTGGTTTTGCGCGCCTCGAGGTCAAGGATGGTGCTCTCTTCCAGGGTCAGGTTGAGCTGGGCGTTAAGCACGTCGTTGTGGCTTTTATCGAGATCCACCTTTGAGACATAGCCTTTGCCCGATACCGATTTCCACGCCTCGTACGTGTCGGTGTTGTTTTTAAGCAGCGCGCGCAGCTTTTTCACCTTATCGCGGGAAACCGCTATCTGCCGGTCGGTAAGATCCAGCTGCTGCGCCAGGTTTTTGCGGTAGGACGCAATAGAATCATCAATGGCCTGAATGCGCTGCTCGCTGCGCTTTTTCTCCGCCTCCATCTGCTGGCGGTCGAACTGTACCACCGACCCCTGCTTGCCGCCGTAGTCCTGCGAAACGGTAAAAAGCGGGTCATTCTCTTTCACGTACTGGCCCGGACGCACCGCGAAATCAACGATGGTGCCGGACTCTCTGGCGCGGACTTCCACATCGCCCTGGGCCGGGATCAGCACGCCGCGCGCCAACGTGGTCTCCGAAAAATTAAAAACGATGGAAAAGACCAGCAGGCAGAGGAAAAAGGAGATAAACAGCGTCAGCACGCCTTTCAGGCGCGGGACGTTGATCTCATAGCTCTTTGAAAAATGGTGCGGGATTAGCGCCCGACGTTGTCGGCTTCGGTTTTTTAATTTCACGACATGTCATCCATGATAAATCACTGAAAGATCGTCCCATGCACTCCAGAGCGTGGGGGTTTTACGCAGCGCATTCAGCGTGGCGGTGGCGGCCTGGCGGTAGTCCTCTGGCGCATACGTCTGGCTCTCTAACCCAAACTCCGCCGCGTGCAGCGAACAGGTGGGCACCAGCGTGCGAACCGCGTATCCGTAGCGCGTTAAAAAACGCGTCGAGACATCCGTTAACCACGCTTTCTGGTCGCCCGCCTGGGTCATGAACAGCGGTGCATCCGGGAGGCGTTCATCCATCAGCAGCACGGTCACCAGCCGATGCGGCGCGAAAAACGCCCCCGCACGCCGCCCTTCGTGAGCGGCCATCAGCTTGTGCAGCGCAGGCTGGCGGGTGACAAACTGAAAGCGCACGTCTTCTGGCGCGGTGGCGAGCAGCGCATCCGCGATAAGGCCAAACCCGGCCCAGCGCATGCCCAGCAGCAGGGTGCGAGGACGGGAATAGAAATCCTGCTCGCGGGTGAATTCCGCCACGCGGGCATGGAGATCGAAGCGCACGTTGCGCCGCCACAGCGCGGGCGGGAAGATCTGTTCCACGAAGTTAAAGCCGCTCATCTCCCGGGCGTTCTGTCGCAGAAAATCGGCCGGGACGTCGGCCTCCGGGCAGCGCATAAACTGGCTGTAGTTTTGCGTTATCCGGCCTGCCAGCAGGGTGCGTCCGGCCTGCCGGGCGCAAAGTCGGGCGTAGAGACGGGGGAGAAACATCATTGCTCACTCTCCCGCAGCGTGCCGTTTTCCATGGTGTAGAGCCGTCCGTGGCAGCCGACCACCTCCGGCGAGTGGGTGACGAAAACCAGGCCGATTCCCAGACCACGCAGATTCGCCAGCACCTTCTGCGCGGTGGTTTTATCGAGGTTTGCCGTGACTTCATCGCACAGCAGCAGCTTCGGCTGGCTGTACAGGGCGCGCGCCAGCACCAGACGCTGCATCTCACCGGCGGAGAAAAAGGTGTTCCCCGGCAGCAGCTCCGTTTCATAGCCGTGCGGCAGACGCGCCACCACGTGGTCGATCTCCGCCAGACGGCAGGCGGCAATCACCCGCTCTTTGTCCGGGGCGCTATCAAAACAGGAGAGGTTATCCAGGATTGAGCCGGTAAAGAGAATATCGTCCGCGTGCACGATGCGAATATGCTGGCGCAGCGAGGAGAGATCGCATTCGGTAATGGGGATCGCGTTGATCCGCAAGCTGCCCGAAGTGGAGAGCAACATCCCGGAGATCAGGCGCAGCAGCGTGGTCTTCCCGGAACCGCTCTGGCCGACAATCACCGCTTCTTCTCCCTGCTTCAGCGTCATGTTGATGTGCTGAAGCGTCGCCTCGCGCCCCGGATAGGCAAAAGAGACATCCTCAAATTCCAGGCTGACGGGCGAGGTCACAATCTTCCGGCCGAACTGGCTGGCTTCGGAGGGGGCAAACAGCAGGTCGCCAACGCGATCCAGCGGCCCCTTCAGCGCATTTTTATCCAGCAGCTTTTGCGCCACCTGCACCATCGCATCGGAGAAATAACGTTTGTAGCTTATGTAGGCGTAGAGCATCCCGATGCTCATCTGCCCTTCCAGAATAAGCCAGGCGCCGAAGCAGACCACCAGCAGCTGCTCGGCGTTGATCACCAGCAGCGAGGCGACGTCAAAGCGGGCCAGCAGGCGCTCTTTGCGCATCAGCCCGGCAATGTGTTCGCGCTGAGATTTGTCCATCACCGCGTCCCGGGCCTGCTCCATGTTGTTGGCCTTCAGGGTGATGATCCCCTTCTGCGTCTCCACCAGCAGCGATTCATACTTCGCGGTGCGCTCAATGGAGTCATCCACCGCGCGCTGGTAAGGGCCAATCAGCGAAAAGCGGATCAGGAAAAACACCCCCATCAGCAGCATCGTCAGCACGGCGATTTTCACGTTATACAGCAGCATAAACAGCAGGCTGGTAAAGGCGATCAGGCTGGAAAAGAGGATCTGCACATAGCCGTTGCTGATGAACTCCGCGCAGGCGTGGAGTGATTTTTCAATCGCCAGCACGATGCCAGGCGGGCGGCTGCGGAACCAGCCGGTCTGGGTGCGCAGCATATAGCGGCGTACCGACTGGCTGAGGTCGTCATAGGCAATGTTGCGCATCAGGATCTCAAGTATCTGCTTGAGGAACTTACCTATGACTTCAAAAATAAAGACAATGGCGAAGATCGCGGTGAGTAAAATCACCAGATCGTTGTCGTTTCGCGAGATGGCCTCGTCCATGATCAGCTGCACGTAGGTGGGGCTGGCCAGCATGGTGATGAGGGTAAAAATCGAGAGCACAAACAGCAGCACCTGCCGCTGGAACAGGCTTGGGGATTTGTTGGCCAGCCGGCCCAGCGTGAGCGTATCGTCGGGCGATTTTTTGTCGAAGCGCGGCGTTGGCTTGAGCTCCAGCACGTAGCCGGAAAAGAGTTTTTGCGCCTCCTTGAGGCTGTAGCGACGCACGCCGCTGGCCGGGTCGTGGACCGTCACGCTGCGGCCGTCGACCTTCACGATAACCACGAAGTGATTGCCGCGCCAGAAGGCGATGAGCGGCAGTTCGGCACTTTCAATTTCAGTGATTTCGCCCTTTAGCACCCGGCCCGTCATATTTTTATCGCTGGCGAGGGTCATTAATTCCGCCATCGAGGTTCCCGCGTCGGCAGAAACCGAAATCTCCCTGCGCAGCTGGCTGACGGAGACATGGTGTTCGTAGTGCCCCAGCACCATCGCCAGGCAGGCCAGCCCACATTCGGTAAATTCATGCTGGCGAATAACGGGTGTCTTACCCTTTTTTTTATACTGAAAAAGCGAAAACATAATTATCCGTGGCTGAAATAAAAAAATGGCCCGGCAATGCGGGCCATAGGTGCATAGGTCAAGAACTTATGCGCTGAAGAAGCCGCCGATGAAGCCGCCCACCAGGCCAAACACGCCGCCGATGGTGCCGCCCAGCGCGCCTAACATCTGGCTGCCCGCGTTATAGCCCGCGCTCGCGCCCTGAATGGCAGCAGCAAACGGATCCCAACCACCGATGATGGCCTGTGCTTTTTTGAAATCGATAACTTGCATGATTGTCTTCCTGTTAATCTGAATTAGTTGTAGCTGCCAACCAGCGCACCCAGGAAGCCCATCGCGCCACCCAGAATTCCGCCAACCACACCGCCTACCATGCCCATGATGCTTGCTCCGGTGTCGTAACCCAGCTGTGCGCCCTTAACGAGGCCAGCGAACGGGTTTAATGCACCACCGATAATGTCTTTCGCTTCTACGAATGAAATCGCTTTCATTTTATTCTCCTGTAGTTGTAAATCTTCAGCTTGCGCCAAAGGTTAATTTCCTTTTATGAAGGAAAGCGGTTGTTACGGGCAGCTCGAAAGCGGAATGATTTTATTCCCATAAATAATCATCCGCCTTGCTGGCTGCGCGTAATTATCTATTTCCAGCCGTTGACCCGGCGGAAGATATTTTGAATCGTTATATTGTGAGCTACACCCCTGTGAGGAGACATATTTAAACCAGGTATTCCCGGTATTACTCACCACCCCGTTGCTAAACGCATAATCAAAATGTCTTGTCCATGGGCGGACAATTAAAATAGCCTCAAGCGAAACCACCACATCCGACTGGATGCGTTGGCCTTTGCTCATCACAACCCGCGCCTGGAGCGGCGTCTCGGTGAATTTAACGCGATAATAGCGCTCTTTGCTGTCGTGCGGACCGGTGTAATAAAACTTAAAACCGGCCTGCTCGCCGCTCTCCAGCGTTAACTGTTTAGGCGAGAACATTACCTCGCCATCTTTTATTTCAGTCTCTTTTCCGTGCTCTTTAGGAATATCGACCTGAATAAGCGAAACAGTATAATTCTGTCGAACGCTGGTATCGTTTTTTATTGGCTGAAAAACAACTTCTTTTTCGGGTAGAAAATCAATATTTAGACTTTCAATAATTAAAGCATTTGCGCTTGCAGAAATGAAGCAATTTATTGCGAAAATAGCCAGGAATTTTCCAGTCATCATCGTTTAATTCCAGGAAGCGCTGACATCAATTCGACCCTGGGCCGTCACTTCGCCAAACCAGTTATTACCGTCATAGGTGGTTTTCGATACCGGGTTATTCATCACAAACTGCAACACCAGCGGCGTTTTCCACAGCCACATGTCCGTCACACCGGAGCTTATCTTGTCCCACTCTTCCGCATGGGTGGCGGGCGCGGGAATGGACAGCGCTTCGCCCTTGCAGTTATGCGCCTTCAGCGTTTGGCTTTTGCCCACCAGCACGTTGCCGGGGATCGGCACGGTGAAGCCGTTGCCGCTAAAGGCGCAGTAGTCCACGCCGTTCAGGCTCTGCGTCGGCCCGGTGACCTTCACCGTTACCGCAATCGCCGCGTCTTTCTGCGCGCCGCTGTAGGTAATGGTGTAGGGGATCTCAATCGGCGCCTCGCCAATTGTTCCTTTTCCGGAGCCGCCAAGGCCGTTAGGGTCGAGGGTGTAGTCCGGGCTATCCGGCACAATCGCCAGTCCTGGCTGGATAGGGTTAATGACCAGCCCTCCGCCCGGCTGGAAGCAGAAATCCGCCGCCAGCGAACTGTTGCCCGGCGTCAGGCACAGGCTGACGATATTGCCAATGTTGCTGCCATCCCCCGCCTGCGCCACGCTCAAAATCAGCGCCTTCGGTAAAAAGATTTTAAGGTTGGCCTTGCCGCCGTTTTTTTGCGGCGCGGCGAGGAAGGTATTCGCCAGCACGCGGGTATCGCTCAAAATACCGCCGGAGATGCTGTACCAGTTGCTCTCGTCGAAGGTGATTTCCGCCGCCAGACCCGTTCCGCCGCTCATGTGCGACTGCAGCACGCCGTTAACGCGGGATGACGTCAGCGCCAGGCCCGGGTTATAGCCGGTGATATCTTCGCCGACGAAGGTATATTCCAGCAGCGAACAGAGCACGCCCGACACCGTATTGCGGGTGTATTTGGTGCAGGTCGCCCCGGTGGAACCATCCACAATCGTGACCTCGCCGCTGATCGGGTCTATCCCCAGATCCAGCGCCCGCGAGTTGGTCATGGTCAACGTCCCCACCTTGTGCAGCGTGTTGGTGGTGGTCACCTTATTGATAGAGGTGATCTGCGGCGTGGAGGTAATGGTCACCTCGTTGCCGGGAGCCGCATTGAGCAGATAGTTAAAGAACGGATCCCCCAGCACCCAGCGGCCATAGGAGGTGCCGGGTTCGACGATCGGCGGTTTCACCACCATAGCGGTGTCGGTATAGCTTGTCGCCGCGGTATAGCCCGTGGTGCCGCAGCTTGAAGAGCACGCGGTGCCCTTAAAGAACGGCGAGGCGCTGGAGCCGGTGACGCTGAAGTTGATGGTCAGCGCGCTGCCCGCAGGGCCGGTAAAGCTGTTGTCCGGAATGTAGCTGGCAATCCCGTTGTTGGTTTTGGCGCTCAGGGTCGGCCACTCGCGCGATCCGTGTAAAAACGCGGTTGAGGTGCTGTTCAGGCTAAACAGCGCCGCCGTGTTGCCCGTCCCGTTGTTGTCCGGGTTGTTGATCGCAAAATAGGGCATCTGCTGCGCCTGCGCAGCCGCGCTAATCAGCAGCAGATTAAGAGCGAATATCTTTTTCATCTTCACGTTCCCGCGTTCCTTTTGCTTCCTGCCAGACGAAATCGCCCTTATCGCAGGAGATGTCCCCAAGCCACAGCGCGCCGCGGTTGGACTCGATATCCAGACGCACCTCGCAGACGCTGTCGTCCGGCGTGGCAATGCTGAGCACCGGATTATTCTTGTCCACGTCAATCACGAAGCGACCGTCGTTTTCCGTGCGGGTCAGCCCGACGTGGTTTTTGATTTGCGTGGCGCTCACCGGGTTGCCGCTGGCATCGACAAGGCGACCAAACAGGGTGACGATTTTTTTCACCTGCGGCTTCATCACCACCGTGTTACCCGGGTAGACCGTGATATGCCGACGGGCATTCGCGCCGATGTCATAGCTTTCGGTCCCGGTTTCGCTGTTCATCACCTCCAGGTCATAGGCCTGATAGGCCGGCAACGACAGCCAGGTTTTATCGCCCTTAATGCGCTCCGTGCGGCCGTTCAGCTTCAGCGTGAGCGACTCGTCGGACTTCAGTCCGGTGCTGACAATCACCCCTGCGCTGTCGGTCCCTTTACCTGCCGCTATCGCTTCTTTTGACCAGCCGACGCTGCCGTCGCTGGTCAGCGTGGAGTTCCAGCCCTTGCTGGTGCCGCTCTGCACGCTGAGGATGTTGCTGTTCCACGGCGTGTCGAAGCTGACGCTGCCGCCGCCGCTCACCGTGCGATCCTGGTTGCTGCTGAAGGCTCTTGAGACGTTGGCGGTGACCGACTTCAGGTAATCCCCTTCGAACTGGCGGCTGGCGCTGACGTTAAGCGCCGTGCCGGTATCGCGGTTATGCGACACGCCCACGGAGACGGTGTTACCCAGTGGGATGGCAAAGTCGAGCATCACGTAGCGGTCTTTCTCTTCGTAGTACCCTTCGTACTTATTGCGCGACATGCCCAACCGCAGGCGCGCCGTGCCGTAACGACCGGCGTACAGCCCCTGGGAGTAGTCAATCTGATAGCGTTTATAGCGGTATACGTCGTCTTCCTGCCGCATCAGGCTCAGGTTCCCGGCGGAAGGCAGGCCAAACGACGGCAGGCTGAACGACGCGCCCCACGTGTTGCCTTTGTTTTCATAGATATCGAGGAACTTGCCGCTGGAGAGTTGCTCGTGGGAGTACCAGACCGAACCGATATTCCACGGCAGGCTGACGTTAGCCCCGTAGTTGGCGCGGTACGTGCCGTCCGAGGCGGCCATCGTCTGGGTGTTCACCGAGAAATACCCGGTCAGGTTCAGGGAGGCCCACAGTTCGCTGACCACGTGTTCGCGCATCATGTAGCCGGACGCGTTCCAGTCGACCATCCCGCTGCGCTTGCTGAAGGAGGTGCCGACCAGCGACATGGTGTCTTTGTGCTTAGTGTCGTAATCGTAGTAGTAGCTGTTGTCCTGCTCGTTTTTCCGTTTGGCATACTTCTTGTAGTTGACGACGGATTTGTCGCGGCTATAAATACCGCCCCACGTCTGCCAGCGCAGCGACTCCGACACGTTATTGCTGAAGGGTTTGTTCACCGTGTACATGCTGCGCGACACGGTGCGGCTGCCGCTGACCACTTCCACTTCCACGCTGTAGATACCGTAGGGCAGCGCGCTGGTGTCGATTTCGTGGTTACCCACGTCAAAGCGCTGAATGCCAATAAGCTGGCCGTCGCGGCGAATACGGGCTTCCCCGGCCGTCGGGAAATAGACCACCACCGGCGTCAGGGAGAGGGTATTGTCCCGCTTGCGCGAGTTAGCCTGGTTGCCCACCGACACGCCGTACACTTCACCACCGGAAATACCGCTGACGCTGGCCAGCGACTGCATCGCCCAGCCGTTCAGCATCCCGGCGGCGTAGCGCATGCCCTGATAGTCACGTTCCCACATCACCGCGTTCATCTGGGTGTCGCTGCTGCTTTCGTTAACGTAGCCAGAGCCATCGACCAGCAGGTGATCGACCCCCATCGAGATCCAGCTTTTGGCGTTGAGATAGCCGGACGACCAGCTATCGCCGTAGCCGCTTTCGGTATGATATGCGCCAAGGTTATAGGAGAGCGTGCCGCTCAGATCGTCTGATTCAGGGGCATCGATATCCACTTCACGGGGACGAATGTTGACCCCGTAATCGCGCTGGGAGAGATTCAGCAGCAGACGCATCTTTTTCTGGTCCAGCTCAAACGCCGACCCGGCGCTCACCGGAATACGCATTTGCTCGTCGAACTGTTTGCCGCTGATGCTTTGCAGCAACGTCCGCATCTCTTTCGACAGACGAATACCGTTATCAGACTCCTGGACCTGCACGTCGCGCAGCCCGAGCTGCCGATCTTTCGCGTAAATCGTCACGTCGCCAATACGGACATATTCGCTCACGTCACGCGCGCCGCTCGCCGTTTGCGCGGCATTCGGGCGGGTATTGACCAAATAAACAGGGATTTTGATCCCCTGCTCCAGCAGGGCATAGAGCGAGTCGGGAAAACGGTAATTAGCGATAACCACGGAGCTGGAGGCAGCATGCGCATACGCGGGCAGGAGGCCGGATGTGCACGCCATCATCACCGGCAACACTAATTTATTTTTCACCATGCATCCTTACTTAACAGGAATGAACTGTTTCAGGTCCCAAATTCCGAGATGAAAATGGCTGTCCGTAACGTTGATATCGTCGATCGCGCGTGAGGTACCCGGCATCAGGTAGAAGTTTTTAACGCACGGCGTGGTCGGTGATTCCGGGTTGGGTTTCAGGCACGTCCCGCTCGCATTCACGCGAAACGCGGTATTGCCTTTATTGGTTATTTTTCCGGCCACGTAGACGTAATCGACGTTCTTCTTCCGGGGCTGTACCACCAGAATGGTGCTCACCACGGCGCGGGTCATCCCTTTGCCATTCTTTTGCGAGCCGTTATCAAGATCTTCGCTGACCCCTTCATCAATGAAGGTCACGCGGTAGTAGCGCTCCCGGTCATCGGCCTTGCCGTGGTAGTAAAATTTGACGATATTGCTGGTGCCGGCGGGCATAACCATGCGCGTGGGCGTCAGCAGCAGTTCGTCGATTTTCTCCGGGTTAATGACAATGCCTTCATCCATCGGGCTGCTGATACGCTGGGCGCTGATGGAAATAATGCGCACGCTGTCCGCTTCGTTTTTTAATTCCTTGGCGGTGGAGTCGGCATCGGCAGGAATAATGGTGGTGACTTTGCCCACATTAATTGCCAGCGCGGAGGAAGAGACAAAGAGTAAAAAGAAGAAGATGGGTTTGAGGCTAAACATGATATTTCCCTAAACAGGGGCTTACGCCCCTGTAACTGTCAGCTCTTAGCCCCAGGTTGCGCGGAACGCAACGGACACAGTACCTTCCCACAGGCTGTTGGTCAGGTCTTTGAACTCTTTCGCCGCACCGGTGCTGTCCTGTGCAGAATCGACGTAGAACACAAATTTGTCCTGGCCGGTCACTTCGGTATTCGCCGCCGCGCCTGCGCTGGTGGTCAGGTTCCACAGGCCAGAAGAGACGCCGGTGTTGTTTGAAGAGTCAACCAGGGTCGTCCATGCCGTTGATTTCGCACCCACTGTGCCACCGATTGAGCCCAGATCGGTCCCGCCAAAGCGCGCGCCCACTTTCAGCTTGGTTGATTCGCCGCCAACGCTGAACAGGGTGTTGTCAGAGTCGTCAACAATCGCTTCCAGTTTGAAGCTGGTCGCTGAAGAGTGGTCACCACGAATAGCCACATCAAACAGACCGGTGTCGGTGTTAAAGGCTTTCGAGCTTGCGCTATAAACGAAGTTAAGGGCACGCGTCGGCGTGACAACCAGATCGGAATCGCTGTCTTTCGTTGCAGAAGCCTGCCAGGTTGCAGAAGCGGTAGTTTCCGCTGCATTAACAGCGCTCAGGGCAGAAAGAGACAGCAGTGAGCCCAGAACGATAGCGTTCAGTTTGTTCATTTATTTAGTCCTTCAAAAAAGAATCCAGATGTTTAAAAAAGGGGAGCCCCTTTTTCGAGGCGGAGTATAGTCACCCCAAAAATAACGAGGCAATACAGAAAATTTCATCCTGCCCACGGGAAAGGACGAAAAAAAACAGAATACATTTGCATCTTGTTGTTACATAATGAATAAACTTGAGACTTCTTGATTAATAGACAAACATCTATTCTTATTACTTTGCCGTAATATCAGGATGTCGGCACGGCCACGCACATCATTATAGGCAATACCAGTCCTTTAATTAGCCAGGCATGACTTTTAACCCGGGTAACATAAAAGAAGTCGATATTGTCCAGCAGTAACTCATTGACGATGCCGTCCGGTGCAACATCATCTTCAGATTTATTCAGTTTCTTTCCTTTAATATAGAAAATATCGCTGCCGGCCACTTTCTCAACATTGAGCACGTAGTTTCGATCTATCAAATAGCGCTTGTCACCACGGGTAAAATCCCCCTTGTGGATCACCGTGACAATATCGTTGCTGTTAAAAAGAAACAGCGTCGTTAAGGACATGTCTGCTGATTCTCCCGTGGAGTATTTTTTCCAGGAAACCGTATCTGACTGACAGCCAAATCCCTCTTCCTGCGTTCTTTCAGGGTGAAACAGAAGAAAGGCGATACCAGAAAGGAGCACGACCACGCCTAATACTATGCTCAGATTTAACTTCGACACGATCTTAACTCCCTGTCAGGCTTCTGTAAGAGATGCAGTTTTTGTAGCTATCGACGTTATCCTGTAGATAACAGACAGCCAGGAAATCATTTTCCAGCTGTGACTTTTTAAATTTTGAATAATACGCGTCAGCGTCCTGATGTTCGCAGTCGATCTGTTGATGAGCGATGACCTCTTTGGCCCGCTCAAAGTAAGCCTGCTGCGGCTGATACATATTTTTGTCGATAAGATAAACCGTACAGCGCTCGATTTTGCCCAGCAGATGGATATCAGACTCTTTCGGGCGCTCTGCCACGCGCATGTTTTGATAGAAAAAAAGCGCAGCAATGCCGGCAATGACGACCAGCGCCATTACGCACAGCGTGGTAAAGCCGCTGTCCCGACGACGCAGGCGCGCAGGCGGGTCTCGCTGTTGAGTTACCACGTCGGGCGCTTCCGCCACGATTTTCTCCGGGGCAGAGACGGGTGGCCTTACCGTGTGATGTTCTATATGCGCGGCCAGGCTAAATCCTTTACCACGAATTGTTTTAATCAACAGAGGATCGCGGCCTAAACTGCGAAAGGCTTTTCTAATTTCACTTATGGCAACATTAAGGCTAACCGAGGAGCCGGAAAACCCGCGGTCTTCCCATACTTTCTTAATCAGATCGTCCCTGTCGAGGGTTTTCCCATTATTAATGATAAGTTCATATAGCAACCGTGCCGCCTGGTTGGATAACTTAATGGAAGATTCCTCTTCTCCATTAATCATGATCACACCGGAGTCCACTTCATAAAGCATTGCGAGATCAATAAGATACTTCATATGATTATTACACCACTGTTCTTAACGACTGTATTTGTCTCGCAATAATAGGTCTAAAGAGTGTGTGGTCAAGTCATCAAATATTATTTGAGCAAGCGGCATAGAAAACTTCATAAATTAACAATTATTAATTCATTAATCAGGAACTCCGAATGAAGGTGTTTAGGTTATGATCTTAAAAAAAACATTATAACAAGATTATAATCTTATAATATGCACACAATCGGAATAATGTTTTGTTATGTATCTTTTTGATGCAACATAATATCGTCAAGGCTCGTACTCAGGTCGCTATGCGGGTTAGCCGATATCAGTGTGTTGCGCAGCCGGGAAATATTCTTTTTTATACAAAACAAAACATTATGGAGTTTATCATGTTCAAAACGATCATGACCGTATCTGTGCTTGCCGCAGCCATTGCTTCTACTCAGGCGATTGCCGCTGATAACTCAGCAGGTGGCGTAATTAACTTTACCGGTGCGATTACCGATACCACCTGTACGATTAATGGCGGAAAAAGCGCGGATATGACCGTCGCCCTCTCCCCAATTTCGGTTAAGGATGCCGGAACTACGGTTGGCCTGATTACGAAAAATAAAAAATCCATTTCGTTAACCTTCTCGGGCTGTACGCCTGCTGCGGGCACGACCGGCACGCCGCTGAAAGTGTACTTCTCCAGCGCCGATAATATTTCTACCGACGGTAAATACCTGCTGAATAACAGCGTCAATGAAAGTGACGCAAGCGTGGCCCGTAACGTAGGTTTCGCATTAGTGGAGCCGGGTAAATCAACGCCTGTTACGCTCAATCAGGCTTACACCACCAGCATTATGGGTACTGCAGCGGCGCCAGATTCTGAAACGCTGACGCTGGACGTTTATTACTATAAAACCAATGCCGCTGCCGCAACGGTCGGTGCATTGAGCTCTAACGTGACGTACACCATTTCCTACCTGTAATTTCAGTTAATCAGGCTTCGTTTCTGCGGAGCCTGTTTTTAAGGTTACCATTATGCGTAAGGTTATTTTGCTGGCATTCCTGCTGCTCGGCACGGGCTACTCATGGGCCAATATTGTTATTAATGGCACGCGTGTTCTTTATCCTGAGAATAACAAAGAGGTTATTGTTCAGTTAATCAATACGGGAGATGCCCCTGCGCTGGTGCAGTCATGGATCGATGACGGCGATATTAATTCGACGCCGGAAACGGCAAAAGTACCTTTTCTTTTATCCCCGCCGGTGGTGAAGGTCAACGAACATAATGGTCAGCAACTGCGCATTAAAAAGCTGCCTGCCAATTTGCCTGCCGATCGCGAGTCGGTCTTTTTCCTGAACGTGCTTGATATTCCACCGAAGCCGGAAAATGTGCAAAACCAGAATACCGTTCAACTGGCGATTAAATCTCGCATCAAAATGTTTTACCGCCCGGCCGCGTTAACCGGCACGCTGGACGACGCGACGGGAAAACTGACGCTGATTGCCAGCGGCAAACAGTTCCGCATCGTAAATGAGAGCCCTTTCCATATTACCGTTGCCAATATTTCTCAGGGTAAAAGCAAATTATTGCAGGAATCACCGATGGTATCGCCATTTGGTCAGCTCACCGTGGCAACCAAAAGCGCGGTGACGCGCGGCCAAACCTACCAGCTGATGTATGTAGACGATTTGGGTGCTTACAAAACCCGCACGCTTATCAGCCAGTGACCGGAAAGACTCGCCATGAAATTGAAACAAAACAGGCTCTGCATGCTGGCTGTCTGCTCGCTTCTGCTTTCGCATAAATCGGGTGCGGTATCGTTTGATACTTCCCTGCTTGCTGGCGCATCCGGCGAGTCCGATCTGTCACGTTTTTACGAAAACAACGCCATGCCTGCCGGCCCGCAGGAGATGGATATTTACGTCAACGGGGACTGGAAGGGACGCTACACGGTGACCTATGGCGAACAGCGTGATGACGTTCGCCTTGCATGGAAAGATGCCCTGATGCTGGGGATCAACACCAAAGCGATTCCGGCGCCCGCCATTGCTCAGGGACAGGTGCAACTGCACGATCTCGTTCAGGGTGGCGAGGTGAAAACGGATACCGGCACCCTGAGCCTGGCGCTCACCGTGCCGCAGGCGGCCGTGCTGCACACGGAAGAGGGCTACGTTGCGCCTCAGTTCTGGGATGAAGGGATCCCGGCGCTCATGCTCTCCTGGAACACCACCTGGTACAACACGCGGACGAAAGGCTCAGCGAAAGAGACCAACGACGATTTTTACGCCGGGCTGGATTCCGGTGCCAACCTGCTGGGCTGGCAGTTTCGCGACAGCAGCACCTGGCGCAAATCCGCAAGCGGCGACAGCAGCTGGCAAAACAATACCCGCTACCTGCGTCGCCCGCTGGCGGCGCTGAAATCTAACCTGACGCTGGGCGACTTTTATATTCCGGGCGATCTGTTTGATTCCCTGCGCGTGCGCGGCGTCTCGCTGGCGTCAGATATCAAAATGCGTCCCAACTCGCAGCAAGGCTTTTCGCCGGTGGTGCACGGGGTGGCGCGCACCAACGCCCTGGTAAAAGTGATCCAGAACGGCAACGTCATCTATCAGGAAAACGTTCCGCCGGGCCAGTTTACCCTCGACAGCATTCAGCCGACCGGATCGGCCGGTGATCTGCTGGTGGTCGTGCGCGAAGCTGACGGTTCACAGCAATCCTTCACGGTGCCCTTCTCTGCCGTGCCCGGCATGCTCAAAGAGGGCGTGAGCGAGTACAGCATGATCGCGGGTAAAGTGCATCAGAACACCGTCGAGGCGGAACCGGCCTTCCTGCAGGCCACGCTGCGCTATGGCTTTAATAACCTGATAACCGGGTATACCGGTACGATCGTGAGCGACAATTATCAGGCCGGGCTTATCGGCACCGGCTGGAATTTGCCGTTCGGCGCGGTCTCCGTGGACGTCACCCATGCCAAGACGACGCTGCAGGACAGAACCGACAGCGGCCAAAGCTTTCGCGTGTCGTACAGTAAGTTTATCGATACGACGGCCACCAACTTCACGCTGGCGGCCTACCGCTATTCCACAAAAGGCTATTACAGCTTTAGCGACGCGCTCTACTCCCGCGAAGGGTATCAGCGCCTGAAAGCGCAGTATGACGACTATAAGGATCGCTTCGGGGTCGCCCCGGAGATGACGATGAGCACCTGGGATGCCCTGCGCGCCGCGCAGCCTAAAAATACCTTCACCCTTAACCTGAACCAGCGTCTGCTCAATAACTGGGGCACGGTGTTTATCTCCGGCACGCAGCGCGACTACTGGAACGCCACGCAAACCTCGCGCGAATATCAGGCAGGCTACTCCAACGCCATCGGCCGGGCCAGCTACACCGTCTCCGCCAGCCGGGTGCGCAACAGCGAGCGTGAAGAGGAGACGCGTTTTTACCTCTCCCTCAGCCTGCCGTTCTCAGCGTTTGATAACAACGCGTGGATCACCTCCAGCCTGACGGCCAGCGACTCGCATTATGAGCAGAGCAATATCAGCATAAGCGGCAACGCGCTGGAGTCGAACCGCCTGAGCTATACGCTCTCCGGCAGCAATGCCCGGGGCGGGAACAACACGGCCAGCGTGAATACCGCATACCGTTCGAACTTCGCCACGCTGGGGGGTTCATACAGCGAGTCCTCCGACTACCGCCAGACCGGGCTGAACGGGCGCGGCAGCCTGGTCGCCGTGCCGTGGCATCTGCTTGCCTCGAACGAAACCGGCACCACCATGACGATTGTCGATGCCCCTAAGGCGGAAGGACTGATGGTCAACGGAGATGAAAGTATCGTGACCAACCGTGACGGCGTGGCGCTGGTCCCTTACGCCACGCCGTACCGTAAAAACGCCATTACCCTGTCCGAAACGGCGAACAGCCGTGGGGCAGAAGTGCGCGGCAACATCGCTAACGTCGCCCCGTACGATGGCGCGGTGAATTACATCCGCTTCGACACCGACCAGCGCCAGTCCTGGATGCTTCGCGCCACCCGTCCAGACGGGGCGCCGCTGCCGTTTGGTACCGAAGTGCTGAACGAGCGCGGTGAGTCGGTGGGGTATGTCGGCCAGGCCAGCGTGCTCTACATCCGCGCGGAAGAGCCGCCACGCGCGCTTAACGTCCACCTGCGTGACGGAAACTGCAATATCGCCGCACCGGCGTGGGGGCTGGAAAGCCCGCCTTCTGTTTGCCATAACTAACGGAACATCAACATGATACGGTTACTGACCTTTCTGTTTCTCGCCTGCGTCAGCGGGGCAAGCTATGCCACCTGCTCCGGGGGCAGCATTTCCTATGGCCCGCCAATCAGCGTCGACCTGTCGGATAAGCTCACGCCGGCCACGCCAACCTGGACCGGAAGCTTCACCACCCAGTACAGCGGGTCGTTCAACTGCTCAACCGGCAACAGCGAGTTTTCCTATACGCCGATCCTCTCGACCGACAGTAACTACGCCACCATTCTGGGCTTCAGCAACAATAAATATATGGTGCGGGCGGAGATCACCAGCACGCATCCCAACAAGACGCTGGCCGCCAGCGGTAACCATACGGCTTCTGAGCTGAATACCCCTTTCACCGTGCGCTTTACGCTGGTAAACCAGAGCGGCACCACGCTTACGGGCGACACGGCGACCATGAGCGACGTGCTGTTCGTCAGCGATATGAGCGGCATGTCGCTGTGGGAGATCATTACCTGGCCGATAAACCAGCTGGTGAAAATTGTGCAGTGGCTGTTTAACGGCTTTAAGTGGCCATACGATAACCGCGACATGTTTGGTCAGCCGATGACCATCAAATATGCGCCGAAGCTGACGACCTGCTCGTTTGACAACGCGGGGCTGACGGTGACGCTGCCTACGCTGGGCATTCCCCAGCTTAGCGCCTCTTCTCAGCCAGGGCTGACCCCCTTCACGCTTAACATGAGCTGCCAGAACCTGAGCGCGAACGGCAGTTCTGACCGGGCCATCGAGATGTTCCTCTCCAGCAATCAACTGCTCTCCACCGACAGCTCGGTGCTAGTTGATACCAGCAGCAGCGCCGCGCAGGGCGTTGGCCTGCGGCTGATTCAGCGGAACAACCCGCAGCTGCCGGTTGTTTTCTCAACCTCCACCACCAGCCGTGGTAACGCCACGCTGCTGTTTAGCGTGGCGGCGGGCGGGGCACTGAACAAGACCTTCACCCTGCCGATGGCGGCGTCGTACTATGTCTGGGCGCCGGGGAAGGTCACCCAGGGCAAGCTGAATACCTCGGCCACGCTGAATATTATCTATCCGTAATACGCAGTCCGGGACATCATCGCTTAGTTCCCGATTTTCCCCGCCATCTGCAGGTACCTGATCAGTTCACTGTGGTTGGCGAGGTTGAGCTTCTTCATCGCATTGTGCTTTTGGGTGGCGATGGTACTGGCAGAGCGGCTTCGCAGCTGGGCAATTTCCGTCACCGTGTAGCCTTCCACAATAAGATGAAGAACCTCCCATTCCCGGGCGGAAAGCACCGAGCGCGATCGCGCGCCGGCGCGCATCATCCCCTTCAAAAAGGATGAGATCCGCGGCTTAACGTCCTCTGTCGTCAGCAGCGCCCGTAATTCCGTTTTCAGCTCCCCGGGCTCGTCCTGCAGAGAAAGCGTCAGCTCGTACTTCATCTCCAGCACTTTTTTTAATAACCCGTACTGTAATTCCGGAACAAAAAGCACGCGCTTTACGTTATGCGTATGACACAACATATTAAGCCTGTTACTGGTTTGCACTCCCCAGGCGTTATGATTAAACAGATAGCTGAACTCGGTTATCACCATATCGACCTGGCGATCGATAATCGCATCAAAGAGCTGCTCTGTTGATTCAACTATCGATATGCGCAGGGAATATTCAGGCAGTAATTTCTGCAGCGCATCGCTTATCATCTCCTGCAGAATATTGACCCGATAAAACACAATAACCCTGACGGTTAATTCAGAATAAATCATATTATTTCATTGTTAACGCGAATAAAGGAGAGAGATAGTAATTTAATAAAACCACGCTCACAACTTATTCCCGCCAGGATTTTAACGCCTGGTCCGATAAAAATCCGCAACGGGGGAAAACAATAGCCTGAGGTAAGGATTTCCTGGACAGAAAGAGGCATAATCCACGCAAAAACTGGCCTGCGCGGCCATTCCGAACCAGACCAAATCTTAACTTTCGTTATTTTTCAGCATAAAAACCTGTTTGCAATATTATAAGAAGATTAAACATATTGGTTCTGACATTAAAATATTTTTTGAATTTTATTTCCCTCTAATAAAAAACATCCTCTTTACTCGATATGTTCCTCTGGCATACCTTTTACGCATCATCCCACCACCAATTAACGGGTGACCACTCCATTCGAATGACCGTTTTGCTTACAGGGACCTGGTGCTTAGCTAAAGGAGAATGACCATGAAAGAAAAAATATATGTGGCCGTTGTTGATAGTTGCGAGTTCACAATGATTGGACTGCAATATCTTGGTAACCGCGAACCTGACGAGCATCGGGATGTTATTTTCCATGGGTTTAGCAATATTGAAGATTTTCTTCTCAGCGAACGGACGTGGGATATCGTAATTTACGATCCGCTGAATACCGGAAGCTTTGTGATTACGCCAAATGAAGACATCCTGCGCATGAAAGAAATACAGCCTGATGCGAGGATCTATATCTACTCGTTATCCGCCGGTTTCCTGAAGTTTAAGCATGTGGATGGCGTCATCAATAAGCGCGTTTCGCTGGGGGACATCAAGGCGATGTGGCAAATCCTGATGAGCCAGACACCAAAGGCGTTAAACCATTACAACGTAAGCATTACGACGCGACAGCGCCCTGCAAGGCTCTCTAATGAGGAAGCCAGCGTGCTTCGGGGCTACTCATGTAACCTGAAAACCAAGCAAATTGCCCGCCAGCTGGGCTGCAACGTCAGGCTGGTCTATTTCTACAAAAACAACGCCATGAATAAGCTCAAGGCCGTCCGGGGCCCCTCGTTCTATCAGAGCATTCGCTGGATCTTGAATTAACTTCCCGACCGTGTGTCGTTTGCCTTTGTTCCCGTGTCCGCGGGAACCTTTTTTTCTCAGGGTCTCGTCATGTACACCGTTCTACCCTCTCCCATGCTGCATACCATTACGGGGCTGCGGTTTCAGCCTTTAGTGGATTTTCATTCCGGCCAGGCCGTGGCGCATGAGGTTCTTGTGGAGATCCACAACGTCAATCTGGAGGTGTTCTTCGCTTCGCTGCCCGCCCGCTGTGCGCTGCAAATCTTTTTCTGGCAGGCAAACACGCTGTTACGGAGGCCGGACAAAGGCCAGTACTGGCTAAATTTTCCGGCCGATCGGCTGCTTGACCCCAAAGCCATCGAGCTGTTACTGGCCCTACGCCATCAGCAGCGCTTAACGATTGAGATTCAGGACCCGCTAACCCTGACCCGCATGAGTACCGCGGAGCAACGCGACATCCACAAAAACCTGCACCGGCTTAAGGCGGCGGGCTGGAAAATCTGGCTGGACGACCTGACGTACGAGCTGGCCGACGACTATGCGCGACTTGCCCTGCCGGTTGACGGCATCAAGCTTGACCGCTCAGAGCTCAACGCCGCTGCCCGGTTTGACGCATTCGTTCACTTCGTCAGAGATAACATTGCCAGAGCTGTCGTGGTTGAAGGGATTGAAACCGCGCAGGATTTACAGCGAGCCCGCGCGTCGGGAGCCCGGTTCGGCCAGGGTTTTCTCTGGCCGGAAAGCCGGATAGACGCCAGCGTGACGGCGTAAAGACCGGTGGCTTTACCAGCCCGGTACCGCCCCGCCGTTAAAAATCGTTTCAGCCGCTTTTGCCACTTCAGGCGACTGATAGGACTGGATAAATTCCTTCACGTTCTCCGCGTCTTTGTTGTCTTCGCGCGTGACCACAATGTTCACGTACGGGGAGTTTTTGTCTTCAATAAAGACGCTGTCATGCACCGGCGACAGCCCGGTTTGCTGAATATAGGTGGTGCTGATAATGGCGACATCCACTTTCGGGTCATCCAGCACGCGCGGCAGCTGCGCCCCTTCCAGCTCCATAATCTTCAGATTTTTAGGGTTTACGGTAATATCCAGCGCCGTCGGCAGCAGACCGACGTCCGGCTTCAGGGTAATCAGCTTCTCTTTTTGCAGCAGCAGCAGCGCGCGACCGAGGTTGGTTGGGTCGTTAGGAATGGCAATGGTCGCCCCGTCCTTCAGGTCGGACACGGATTTGATTTTGCGGGAATAGCCGGCCATCGGAAAGACGAAGGTGTTCGCCACGGCCACCAGCTTGTAGTTATGCGCCTTGTTATCTTCTGCGAGGAACGGGCGATGCTGGAAGACGTTGGCATCCAGCTCCCCCTGGTTGGTGGCATCGTTGGGCAGCAGCGAACCGCTGAACCCCACCAGCTCCACGTCGAGGCCATATTCCTCTTTTGCCACTTTTTTAGCAACTTCCGCCACGTCCTGTTCAGCGCCATTGATGACGCCGACTTTAATGTGTTTGGCATCGCTGCCACTTTGATCGCATCCTGCCAGCAGCAGACCCGCGAGAACCAGAGCACCCAATCGACGTTTCACAAGACAGTTCCTTTTGATAAATGATGTAGTGACTATATCGACAACGAGACGCTGAAATAAAAACCGAAAAAGAATCAATAAGAAGGATAAGTTATATGCGGTCTGTTGCCGGGTGGCGCTGCGCTTACCCGGCCTGCGCGCGGAGGTGTTACAGGCCCGGTAAGCAAAGCGCCACCGGGCGATGGGCATCACGCCTGCCGGCGCAGCGGCGCCTCGCGTAAAAACCACGACAGCGCAAACGCCAGCACCATAATACCTGCCGCCAGCAGGAACACCGCATGAATGGCCGAGCCGAACGCATCAAGGTAGTCCAGCCTCAGGGCGTCAGGCAGATGATGAATGGCGGTCGGGTTCAGCTCGCGCGGCAGCTCTGCCCCTTCAGGCAACCTGTCCATCAGCCCCGCCTGAAGAACATGGGTGAACACCGCGCCAAACAGCGCAACACCGATCGCCCCGCCGATGGAGCGGAACAGCGTGACGCCAGAGGTCGCCACCCCGTATTGCTCGGCAGAGACGCTGTTCTGTACCGCCAGCACCAGCACCTGCATCACCAGACCCAGCCCCATGCCCAGCACGCTGGTAAACAGATACAGCTGCCAGGTTGGGGAGGTGAGCGAAATGCGCGTCAGTAAAAACATCCCCACCACGCCGAGCAGGGTGCCGAGGATCGGGAACAGGCGATATCTCCCGGTATGGCTAATAATGCGCCCGCTGATAATCGAGGTCAGCAGCAGCCCGCCCATCAGCGGTATGAGCTGCAAACCGGCCTGCGTTGGCGTGGCGTCTTTCACCACCTGCAAATACAGCGGCAGGAAGGTCACCGAGCCAAACAGCGACATGCCGATGATAAAGCCAATCAGGCTGCAGAGCAGGAAGCTACGGTCGCGGAACAGCGACAGCGGAATAATCGGCTCCCACGCCAGCCGCTCCTCGTAGATAAACCCGGCAATGCCCGTCAGGCCAAAGGCCAGAATGCACCACAGCTGTGGGTCGCTCCATTGACGAACGGTCCCGCCTTCGGTGGTGAACAGGATGATGCAAAGCAGCGCCATGCTGAGGTAAATGGCCCCCAGATAGTCAATCTCATGCTTGCTGCGCCGCGCGCTGCCGTGAAATACCGCGCCGATGACCAGCAGCGCAAACAGCCCCAGCGGCAGGTTGATGTAGAAAATCCAGCGCCAGGAGGCGTGCTGGACGATAAACCCGCCGATCAGCGGCCCGATGACCGTCGCCAGCCCAAACACGCCGCCAAACAGCCCCTGATAGCGCCCGCGATCGGCTGGCGGGATCACGTCCGCCACGGCGGCCATGCTGATCACCATCAGGCCGCCGCCGCCCAGCCCCTGCAGGGCACGCATCAGCACCAGCTGAGTCATGTTTTGCGCCAGCCCGCACAGCGCCGAGCCCACAAGGAACAGCACAATGGCAATTTGCAGGACGATTTTACGCCCAAACAGATCGCCAAACTTTCCGTACAGCGGCACCACGATGGTGGAACTGAGGATGTAGGCCGTGACCACCCAGGAGAGTTTATCCAGGCCGCCCAGTTCGCCGACAATGGTCGGCAGCGCCGTGGAGACAATTGTTTGATCCAGCGCGGAGAGCAGCATCACCAGCAGCAGCGCGCTGAACAGCAGCTTGATCGACGGCGCTTTCTGCGCGGGTTGAGCCATTACGTCGGACTCCATAAGACATTACTTGAAATTAATTAATCGTATAATTAATATTTGTGGAAGTGATGAATAAGATCAAGAGATACTGTGGCCATGCCAGCACAAAAGGACAATTCTGAACCGCGCCGTCCGGGCCGCCCTCGCGGCGGTAAGCGCGCCACCGCCAGCCGCGAAGAGCTGCTGGACATCGCGCTGACCCTTTTTTCCCGTCAGGGGATCGCCAACACGTCGTTAAATGCGATAGCCAAAGAGGCGGACGTGACCCCCGCAATGCTGCACTACTACTTCAACTCCCGGGAGCAGCTGCTGGATGCGATGATTGAGGAGCGTTTCCTGCCGTTACGCGAGAGGATCGGAACGATTTTCGCCGATAACCAGGATTCTCCGGTCAACGCCCTGACGGAAATGGTTAAGGTGCTGGCCGAGCTGGCGGAACAGCATCACTGGTTTGCGCCGCTGTGGATGCAGGAGGTGATTGGCGAAATGCCGGTACTGCGCACCCACCTGCAGGCGCGGTTTGGTGATGAGAAGTATCAGGCGACGCTCGCTACCCTCAAAGGCTGGCAGCAGGAAGGGAAGCTGAATCAGGCGCTGGCACCCGAGCTGCTGTTTACGACCTTGCTGAGCCTGGTGCTGGTCCCGTTCTCACGCATGCGTAATGACGAGAGGCTGAAAGCCCTCTCGCCAGATGTTGTCGTGCGTCATGCGCTCGCGGTGATTGGCAGCGGGATCGGCGGCTAGAGCGCCTTCGCCAGATAGTGTCTCTGCATACCCGCATAGGGGTAATCCTGGAGGGACATCTGCAGCTGGTAGCCCTGTTTTTCGTAGAACGGACGCGCCTGGAAGCTGACGGTATCCACCAGCGCGTGCTTGCAGCCTTTACGTCTGGCTTCCTCTTCGGCCGCTTTGATGAGCTGGCTGCCCACGCCGGTGCCCCGCACGGTGTCGCTCACCCAGAGAAAATCAATATTCAGCCAGTCGCCTTTCCGCACGCCGATCAAGCCGCCCAGCATGACGCCTTTTTCGTCTCGTACGTACACCCCCATATCGCCGCTAAAGGTCGCCAGATCTAAAAACCGCGCGTTATACGCTCTCAGTCCCGTTAATAACTCTTCTTTTTCTGCGGGTGTAACATTATCTGTTATGCTCAGGTGCATATTTCTCTCCTTATTTTCCATGCAATCTGAATATCTCACAGCTTAACCTTCATAAAAACTCCTTATTTCCTCCATTGTTTAAACGAGGAAATATTCATTCAATATGTAAATAAAAAAAGCCTTTCCAAAAGGCACCCAAAACGTATAATGAGAACGATCATTCTCACTTTTAAACGGTAGCCGACGATGAGCACAAAGCTGGAAGAACGACAAAAACTGCGCCAGGACGAGATCGTCACCGCCGCGCGCCGCTGCTTTCGCGCCAGCGGATTTCATGCTGCCAGCATGTCGCAGATCGCCAGCGAGGCGAAGCTCAGCGTCGGGCAAATTTACCGTTATTTCAGCAACAAAGATGCCATTATTGAAGAGATGATCCGCCGCATCATCGACTCGCGCATCGAGGAGATGCAGGGTAAAACGCTGGTGGAGGGGATGCCGCAGGCCCTCGCCTGGCGACAGACGCTTAACGAAGACGACGATGCGCTGATGCTCGAAATGTCCGCCGAGGCCACGCGTAACCCTCAGGTTGCCGCCATGCTGACAGAAGCCGAATCACGTATGTTCGCCAACGCCTGTGCGCACCTGAAAAAACAGTTTCCCCACCTGAGCGATGAGCATATTCGCTGCTGCGTGGAGATTACCGCCGTGATGATTGAAGGCACCATTTATCGTCGGTTTACGCCATTAAAAGTACCCTCAGAAAAATTAGAGCCCATTTATCAGGATATTTTAAATATGCTTTTCAGTGCGAAGTAATCGCATATGAATAATTAGCGGGAATAAGTCATTCCCCATTTTTACATTTCTGGCTCAGCCAGAGATGCGGTATCGCTGTGCCTTTAATTAGCCCTCCTCCCCGTTAAGCCATTAACAGGGCAGGCATCGTTCACCCTGGAAAAAGATTATGAAAACCATAACAACCTCCATCGCGGCATTACTCCTCCTGACAGGGTGCGATAATGCGCAAACGTCTGCTCCCCAGCATCCCCTTCCGGAAGTGGGGATTGTCACGCTCATGAGCCAGCCGGTTTCCGTCGTCAGTGAACTGACTGGCCGCACCACCGCCACGATGAGCGCCGAAGTGCGTCCACAGGTGGGCGGCATTATCCAGAAGCGGCTCTTCACCGAAGGCGATACGGTGAAAGCCGGACAGGCGCTGTATCAAATCGATCCCGCCAGCTACCGCGCCGCGTTTGATGAAGCCGCCGCGGCGCTAAAGCAGGCCCAGGCGCTGGTCGAGGCCGACTGCCAGAAGGCCCGGCGCTACGCGCAGCTGGTGAAAGATGACGGCGTGTCGCGCCAGGACGCGGAGGACGCCAAATCCACCTGTTCACAGGACAAGGCCAGCGTCGAGTCAAAGAAGGCCGCGCAGGAGAGCGCGCGCATTAACCTCAACTGGACCACCGTCACCGCGCCGATTGCCGGACGCATCGGCATCTCCTCCGTCACGCCCGGCGCGCTGGTGACTGCCCAGCAGGACACCGCGCTCGCCACCATTCGCGGGCTCGACAGCATGTACGTCGATCTCACGCGTTCCAGCGCCGATCTGCTGCGGTTACGCAAGCAAACCCTTGCCTCGAACAGCGATACGCTAAGCGTGTCGTTAATTCTCGAAGACGGCAGCACCTACGGTGAAAAAGGCCGCCTGGCATTGACCGAAGTCGCGGTCGATGAATCAACCGGCTCCGTCACGCTGCGCGCCGTCTTCCCGAACCCGCAGCATCAGCTGCTGCCCGGCATGTTTGTTCGCGCCAGAGTGGACGAGGGCGTTATGGATGACGCGATCCTCGCGCCACAGCAGGGCATCACCCGCGATGCCAAAGGCACGGCCACCGCGCTGGTGGTGAACGCCAGCAACAAGGTGGAGCAGCGTCAGCTCGAAACGGGTGACACCTACGGCGACAAATGGCTGGTGCTGAGCGGGCTGAAGGCGGGCGACAGGCTGATTGTGGAAGGTACCGACAAAGTCACCGCCGGCCAGCAGGTGAAGGCTGAAGAGATGAAAACCAGCGGAGGGAACGCCTGATGTTTTCCCGTTTCTTCGTGCGTCGCCCGGTCTTTGCCTGGGTGATCGCCATCCTGATCATGCTCGCCGGAATGCTGGCCATCCGCACGCTGCCGGTCGCGCAGTACCCGGACGTCGCCCCGCCGTCGATCAAGATCTCCGCCACCTACACCGGTGCCTCCGCGCAGACGCTGGAAAACAGCGTGACGCAGGTGATCGAGCAGCAGCTCACCGGGCTGGATAACCTGCTCTACTTCACCTCCACCAGCAGTTCGGACGGGTCGGTAAGCATCAACGTCACCTTCGAGCAGGGCACCGACCCTGACACCGCGCAGGTGCAGGTGCAGAACAAAGTCCAGCAGGCGGAATCGCGCCTGCCCACCGAGGTGCAGCAGACCGGCATTACCGTCGAGAAATCGCAGAGCAACTTCCTGCTGATCATGGGCGTGTACGATAAAACCGACACCGCCAGCAGCTCGGATATCGCCGACTGGCTGGTGAGCAATATGCAGGACCCGCTGGCGCGCGTGGAGGGCGTTGGCAGCCTGCAGGTGTTCGGGGCGGAATACGCGATGCGCATCTGGCTCGACCCGGCGAAGCTGGCCTCTTACTCGCTGATGCCTTCCGACGTGCAGAGCGCGATCGAGGCGCAGAACGTGCAGGTTTCCGCCGGTAAAATCGGCGCGCTGCCCTCGTCAAACGCCCAGCAGCTGACCGCCACCGTCCGCGCCCAGTCGCGCCTGCAGACGGTGGATCAGTTTAAAAACATCATCGTGAAGAGCCAGTCCAGCGGCGCGGTAGTGCACATCAGCGACGTCGCCCGCGTGGAGATGGGCAGCGAAGATTATACCGCCACCGCGAAGCTGAACGGCCACCCGGCGGCGGGCATGGCAGTCATGCTCTCGCCGGGTGCGAACGCGCTCAACACTGCGACGGCGGTAAAAGACAAGATTGCTGAGTTCAAAAAGTCGATGCCGGAAGGCTACGACGTGGCCTACCCGAAGGACAGCACCGAGTTCATCAAGATCTCGGTTGAGGACGTGATTCAGACCCTGTTCGAAGCCATTATCCTCGTGGTGGTGGTGATGTACCTGTTCCTGCAAAACATCCGCGCGACGCTGATCCCGGCGCTGGCGGTACCTGTTGTTCTGCTGGGCACCTTCGGCGTGCTGGCGCTATTCGGCTATTCCATTAACACCCTGACGCTGTTTGCGATGGTGCTGGCCATCGGCCTGCTGGTGGATGACGCCATCGTGGTGGTGGAAAACGTCGAGCGTATTATGCGCGACGAAGGCCTGCCCGCCCGGGAAGCGACCGAAAAATCGATGAGCGAAATCTCCGGCGCGCTGATCGCCATTGCGCTGGTGCTTTCTGCCGTATTCCTGCCGATGGCCTTCTTCGGCGGCTCCACCGGGGTGATTTACCGTCAGTTCTCGGTCACCATTATCTCCGCGATGCTGCTCTCCGTGGTGGTGGCCTTGACCCTGACGCCCGCGCTCTGCGGCTCAATTCTGAGCCACACGGCTCCGCACAAGAAAGGTTTCTTCGGCGCGTTTAACCGCTTCTACAGCAGGACCGAGCATGGCTATCAGAACAAGGTGCTGCGTGCCCTGCGCCGCTCCGGCGGCATGCTGGTCATCTACGCCCTGCTCTGTGGCGCGATGGGGTTTGCCATGCTGAAGCTGCCGGGCAGCTTCCTGCCAACGGAAGACCAGGGCGAAATCATGGTGCAGTACACCCTGCCAGCCGGCGCGACGACGGTGCGTACCGCCGAAGTCAGCCGCCAGGTGCGCGAGTGGTTCCTCACCAAAGAGAAAGCCAACACCAACGTGATCTTTACCATTGAAGGCTTCAGCTTCAGCGGCAGCGGCCAGAACGCCGGGATGGCGTTTGTCTCCCTGAAAAACTGGTCCGAACGTAAGGGCGACGAAAACACCGCTCAGGCCATCGCCCTGCGCGCCACGCAGGAGCTGAGCACCATCCGCGATGCCACCATCTTTGCCATGACGCCGCCTGCGGTGGACGGTCTGGGCCAGAGCAACGGCTTTACCTTTGAGCTGATGGCCAGCGGCGGCACCGACCGCGACACGCTGCTGAAGATGCGTAACCAGCTGATTGGCAAAGCTAATCAGGATGCCTCGCTGCACGCGGTGCGCGCCAACGATCTGCCGCAGATGCCGCAGCTTCAGGTGGATATCGATAACAACAAGGCTGTGTCGCTGGGGCTCACCCTGAGCGACGTCACCGATACCCTCTCCAGCGCCTGGGGCGGCACCTACGTGAACGACTTTATCGATCGCGGTCGCGTGAAGAAGGTCTATATCCAGGGCGACAGCGACGCTCGCGCCGTGCCGTCCGATCTCAACAAATGGTATGTGCGCGGCAGCGATAGCACCATGACGCCGTTCTCCGCCTTCGCCACCACCCGCTGGGAGTATGGCCCGGAAAGCCTGGTGCGCTACAACGGCTCGGCGGCGTATGAAATTCAGGGCGAGAACGCCAGCGGCGCCAGCTCCGGTACGGCGATGAGCACAATGGAACAGCTGGCGAATAACCTGCCGTCCGGCAGCACCTGGGCGTGGAGCGGTTTGTCGTTGCAGGAAAAACTGGCGAGCGGCCAGGCAATGAGCCTCTATGCCCTCTCGATCCTGGTGGTGTTCCTGTGTCTGGCGGCGCTGTATGAGAGCTGGTCGGTGCCGATTTCCGTCATTCTGGTGATCCCGCTTGGGGTGCTGGGTGCGGCGCTTGCCGCCTCCCTGCGCGGCCTGAGCAATGACGTCTACTTCCAGGTGGCGCTGCTGACCACCATCGGCCTGTCGTCGAAGAACGCCATTTTGATTGTTGAATTTGCCGAGGCAAAAGTCGCCGAAGGCTACTCCCTGACGCGTGCGGCGATGCGTGCCGCTCAGACGCGTCTGCGCCCCATCATCATGACCTCGCTGGCGTTTATCGCAGGCGTGACGCCGCTGGCAATCGCCACCGGGGCAGGTGCCAACAGCCGCGTGGCGATCGGTACCGGCATTATCGGTGGAACGCTCGCCGCCACGCTGCTGGCGATCTTCTTCGTTCCCTTATTCTTCGTACTGGTGAAACGTCTGTTCTCCGGTAAGCACTCCAACCGGAGGTCATAATGTTTCGTGTATCTATTTTAGCGTTAGCCCTGCTGAGCGCAGGCTGCGTGTCGTTAGACCCCACTTATCAGCGCCCGGATGCCCCCGTCCCGGCAACCTTGCCCGGCGCACACGGCGAAGCCACCGCCGTGGTGAGCCAGTGGCAGCAGGTGATGAACGACGCCCGGCTGAAAAGCGTAGTGACGATGGCGCTGAGCAGCAACCGCGACGTGCAAAAAGCGATTGCGGATATCGACGCCGCCCGCGCCCAGTACGGCGAAACGCGCTCGTCCCTGTTCCCGACGGTGGACGCGGAGCTGAGCCACACCCGCAGCCGCACGCTAGCAAGCGGCGTCGCGACAAGCGATGAGGCCAACGGTGCGGTCTCGAGCTTCGAGCTGGATCTGTTTGGCCGCAACCAGAGCCTCTCCCGCGCCGCGCGTGAAACCTGGCTTGCCAGCGAATTCACCGCGCAGAATACGCGCCTGACGATGGTCAGCGAGCTGACCACCGCCTGGGTGACGCTGGCGGCGGATAACAGCAACCTGGCGCTGGCGAAATCGACGATGGAGAGCGCGGCGAACTCGCTCAAGATTGTGAAGCGCCAGCAGGACGTCGGCGTGGCGGCGGCGACGGACGTCAGTGAAGCGATGGCGGTTTACCAGCAGGCGCGCGCCAGCGTGGCGAGCTACCAGACGCTGGTGATGCAGGACAAAAACGCCCTTAATCTGCTGGCGGGCGATACGGTGCCGGACAACCTGCTGCCCGGCACGCTGGAGAGCCTGAGCGATAATGCCATCACGCTGATCCCGGCGGGCGTCAGCTCCAGCGCGCTGCTGCGTCGCCCGGATATTCAGGAGGCCGAGCATAACCTGCTGAGCGCCAACGCCAACATCGGCGCGGCGCGCGCCAACTTCTTCCCGACCATCTCGCTCACCGCCAGCGCGGGCGTCGGCAGCGATTCGCTCTCCTCCCTGTTCAGCCACGGGATGAAGGTCTGGTCGTTTGCACCGTCCATCACCCTGCCGCTGTTTAGCGGCGGGAACAACCTGGCCCAGCTGCGCTACGCGGAAGCGGAGAAGAAGGGACTGATTGCCACCTACGAGAAAGCCATCCAGAGCGCGTTCAAGGACGTGGCCGACGCGCTGGCGCGGCGTGAAACCCTGAGCGAGCAGCTGGATGCCCAGCGCGAATACGTGGCGGCCGAGCAAAAAACGCTGGACGTGGCGACCCGCAGCTATCAGGCGGGCGCGGGGGATTATCTGACGGTCCTGACCGCGCAGCGGTCGCTGTGGTCGGCGCAGTCGTCGCTAATCGCGTTACAACAAACCGACCTGGAAAACCGCATCACCCTGTGGCAGTCGCTCGGGGGCGGTATTCAGTAACGCTTGCGGGGCAATCCTGAAGCGCGGTGAAGAGAAAATTCATACTTTCGGCTGGCGTCGCTACACTGAATGTAACGATATATTTCATGGGAAGCATGTGTCTCTTAAAGGGGGTTTCGATGAAAGCTGCGCACCTGGTCTGCCTGCTGGTTTGTCTGCTCTTCGCTGCGTTTGCCCATGCTCAGGAAAAGGACGACCCGGCGAAAGAGGCTCAAATCAAGCAACAGGTTCTTAAAGACGTGAAGAAAACCTGTACGCCACAGAAAAAACAGAGCGATAAGGCCTGGCAGGAGATGATTTTGTCGTCCGAGGCCAATCAGCTGCTGATCAAAAACGCCATTACCGCCGTCAAGCGCGACAACCTGGACGCCTACTGGGCCGCGATTGGCCAGGTGGATTGTATGGAAGATTATTGAGGGCTGGAAACGTGCTTCTCGCCGGGTGGCGGCTGCGCCTTACCCGGCCTACACAACATGTTTAACGCTTACGCACGTCCGGAATAATCAAATCCCCGCGCAGCACGTACGACCCCAGCATCTGCGTTTTCTCCGTCAGCCAGCTCACGATACGCGCCGCCATGGCATCCATTGAATATTCAATCGCCGGGATCACCGGAATACCCGGTAGGTGCAGCGATCCGGCCAGGCTGAAGACCATAATGTCGTCCGGCACGGATTTATTAAATGCCTGCAGCTGCGGGATCACCCGCTGGGCTTCCTGCTCGTCCGCCACCAGCAGCGCGTTGAAATTCAGGGTGCTGGCGTTGTTCAGCAGCTCCTGCAGCGCAACGGATGAGGAGGTGGCGTCCATAAAGACCAGGTTGCGATTAAAGGGCAGGAAATTTTTCTCCAGCGCGTGCTTGTAGCCGAGCAGCACCTGGTCGGCAAAACCGCTGCCGTGCGGGTGGATCAGCGCAATCTGGCGACGCCCCTGGCTGGTGAGGTAGTTACAGGCGGTTTCGGCGGCAAACGCGTGATCGAACTGGATGCTGTTGGCGTTATCAGACTCCATACAGTCGACCAGAATGACGTTTTCCATATCGACGTCCAGCGGAAAACGGGCGCCAATCACCAGGATATCATCACAGAGCCCGCAGGAGAGTTCTTCAAGGGCGTGCATCACTTCCGCTTTGCTATGCGCGAAGCGCAGCAGCAGATGTTTTTGATGCTGGCTGAGCTGTTTTTCCAGCGCGTAGAGATAACCGGTGGTCTGGTTAATGTTTTCCTGCGCGCAAATCACGCCAATACAGCCCGTCGACTGGCTTAGCAGTGATTGTGCAATCACGTTAGGACGATAATTCAGCTCATCCACCGCTTTCAGAACGGCCTGACGGCTGGCTTCCTTCACGCCGCGTGACCCGCTCAACACTCGCGATACCGTGGCTTTGGACACCCCGGCAAGACGTGATACATCATTGATTGTCGACATCTCTTTCCCCTGACAGGCTTACCTCGTGCCTGCAAATTCCATGACCGCTTCGGCTCACATTATAGCCAGAATGGAGTATATCCGTTTCCGTTTTCCATGGAAACCGATTTTCCGTTTCCACTCTAAATGATGTCAGAACAGCCAAATTCTGTGACACACATCGGGTTAATTAGCCTCATAAATCAGGGTTCTTGATGGTTGTCACACTTCTGTCTTTTATAAATGGAAACCGGTTTCCATATGATATCCAATCATCATCGCAATAACTTTTTACATTTAGAGGATGGTTGTCGATGTTCAAGATAATGCTGTGCTGCTCTGCAGGGATGTCCACCAGCCTGCTGGTCAGCAAAATGGTCGATGTCGCGAAAGAACGTGGTTTGCCGGTAAAGATTGATGCGTACGGCGTTTCCGAATTTGATACGCAGTTTCCGCAATACCAGGTTGTCCTTCTCGGACCGCAGGTGAAATACATGTTACAGACACTCTCAGACAAGGCGGCTACAAAAGGCATTCCGGTACAGCCCATCGACATGATGGACTACGGCATGCAGCGTGGCGATAAAGTACTGGACTATGCTCTGTCGCTCATCGAAGCGGCACACTAAAAGGTGTTCACATGAGTTCGTTATATCAATCCATGGTCGCGGTGATTGAGCAGTCAATTACCCCGCTGGCCGCGAAGCTCGGTCAGCAAAAGTATGTGATTGCCATCCGCGACGGCTTTACCGCCGCGCTGCCGTTCATGATCATCGGCTCGTTTATGCTGGTGTTCATCTTCCCGCCGTTCTCGGCAGATACCACCAACAGCTTCGCCCGCGGCTGGCTGGATTTCTCCCAGACCTACCGCGAGCAGCTGATGCTGCCCTTTAACCTCAGCATGGGCGTGATGACCTTCTTCATTTCGGTGGGGATTGGGGCGAGCCTGGGTCGTCAGTTTAACCTCGACCCGGTGATGTCCGGCCTGCTGGCCTTTATGGCCTTCCTGCTGGTCGCCGCGCCGTATGCCGACGGCAAGATCTCCACGCAGTACCTTTCTGGTCAGGGCATCTTTACCGCGCTGATCACCGCGATTTACGCCACCCGCGTTTACGCGTGGCTGAAGCAGAACAACGTGACCATTCGCCTGCCGAAGGAAGTCCCGACCGGCGTGGCGCGTTCGTTTGAGATCCTGATCCCGGTGATGGTGGTGATCGGCACCCTGCACCCGCTGAACCTGTTCATCGAAGCGCAGACCGGCATGATTATCCCGCAGGCGATTATGCACCTGCTGGAGCCGCTGGTGTCCGCCTCTGACTCGCTGCCCGCCATTCTGCTCTCCGTGCTGCTGTGCCAGATCTTCTGGTTTGCCGGTATTCACGGCTCGCTGATTGTCACCGGCATCATGAACCCGTTCTGGATGGCAAACCTCTCGGCAAACCAGGCGGCGCTGGCGGCCGGCGCGGCGCTGCCGCACGTTTACCTGCAGGGCTTCTGGGATCACTACCTGCTGATTGGCGGCGTAGGCTCCACGCTACCGCTGGCGTTCCTGCTGCTGCGCAGCCGCGTGACCCATCTGCGCACCATCGGCAAAATGGGCGTGGTGCCAAGCTTCTTTAACATCAACGAACCGATTCTGTTCGGCGCGCCGATCATCATGAACCCGATGCTGTTTATCCCGTTCGTGTTCGTTCCGCTGGTCAACGCTTGCCTGGCGTACGGCGCAACCAAGCTCGGCTGGCTGGCGCAGGTTGTGTCGTTGACCCCGTGGACCACGCCTGCACCGATTGGCGCCTCGTGGGCGGCGAACTGGGCGCTCAGCCCGGTGGTGATGTGCCTGGTCTGCATGGTGATGTCCGCGCTGATGTACCTGCCGTTCCTGCGTGCCTATGAGCGTACGCTCATCAAAAACGAAGAGCAGAAAGCTCAGGCGACCGTCGGTAACGCTGAAGCCGCCAGCCATTAAGTCAAAGAGGAAGAGTCATGAAATACGCATTTCCCGATAACTTCTGGTGGGGCAGCGCAAGCTCCGCTCTCCAGACCGAAGGGGCAAGAGAGGGGGAAACCACGTGGGATTACTGGTTTGCCCGCGAGCCGAACCGTTTTCACAACGGCGTGGGGCCGCAGCACACCTCCACGTTTTATCAGCACTGGAAAACGGACATTCAGCTGTTAAAGCAGCTGAACCACAACAGCTTTCGCACGTCGATTAGCTGGGCGCGCCTGATCCCCGACGGCATCGGTGAAGTGAACCCGGAAGCGGTCGATTTTTATAATCAGGTCATTGATGAGCTGAATGAACAGGGCATCACGCCGTTTATCACCCTGTTCCATTTCGACATGCCGATGGCGATGCAGGAGATCGGCGGCTGGGAAAACCGCGACGTGGTGGACGCTTACGCCCGCTATGCGCAGATGTGCTTCGAGCTGTTTGGCGATCGCGTGCTGCACTGGTTTACCTTCAACGAGCCGATCGTGCCGGTAGAGGGCGGTTATCTGTACGACTTCCACTATCCGAACGTGGTGGATTTTCGTCGGGCGGCTACCGTGGCGTATCACACCGTGTTGGCCCACGCGAAGGCCGTTCAGGCTTACCGCGCCGGACATTACGCGGGTGAGATCGGTATCGTGCTGAACCTGACGCCGTCATACCCGCGTTCGCAGAATCCGGCAGACGTGAAGGCGGCGCACATCGCAGACCTGATGTTTAACCGCAGCTTCCTTGACCCGGTCCTGCGCGGTGAATACCCGGCAGACCTGGTGGCGCTGCTGAAATCCTACGATCAATTACCCGCCTGTAAACCGGAAGACGGTTTCCTGATCGCGGAAGGAAAAATCGACCTGCTCGGCGTGAACTACTATCAGCCGCGTCGTGTGAAGTGTCGCGACAGCGCGGTGAACCCGCAGGCGCCGTTTATGCCGGAGTGGTTCTTTGATAACTACGAGATGCCGGGCCGCAAGATGAACCCGTACCGCGGCTGGGAAATCTACGAGCCGGGTATTTACGATATTCTGGTTAACCTGCGCGACAATTACGGCAACCCTCGCTGCTTTATTTCTGAAAACGGCATGGGCGTCGAAAACGAGCAGCGCTTTATTGAAAATGGCCAGATTAACGATCAATACCGCATTGATTTCATTTCCGGGCATTTAACCTGGCTGCACAAAGGCATTAGCGAAGGGTGCAATTGCCTTGGTTACCATATGTGGACATTTATTGATAACTGGTCGTGGTGTAATGCGTATAAAAATCGCTACGGATTTATCCAGCTCGATGTAAAGACGCAGCAGCGCACCCTTAAAAAGAGCGGAGAGTGGTTTGCCGCCACCGCGTTGAATAACAGTTTTGACAGAGAGTAATTGTGATGATCGCACTAGAAGAAGCCGTAATGGAAATTATCGTCAATGCCGGCCAGTCCCGCAGCCTGTGCTTTGAGGCACTGCACGCGGCGCGTCAGGGCAACATTGACGAAGCCAAAAGCCTGCTGCGCGAAGCCGACGGCTACGCGCGCCAGGCGCACAAGATGCAGACCAAACTGATCGAGCAGGATGCAGGTGAAGCGCGCCAGCCGATGACCTTAATTATGGTGCACGCGCAGGATCATTTAATGAATTCGCTATTAGCGCGTGAACTGTCTGAAGAAATTATTCATTTATATCAGAGATAGTCTATGGCGAAATAAATTACTGTAATACCTCTGGACCTTAAATAGAATTCCACTTGTTCTGATGATAGCGACATATTCTGTCAGATCGGAGCGGGATGGTTATTGTCTGAATAAAATTAAACTATATTGAGATAACCATGAATACGATTAAAAAACTTCCATTAACCATGGCGGTTATCGCCGCGCTTTGCCCAATTTCCGTGCTCGCACAGGAATTCACGCAGGAGCAAATCGACGCCATTGTGGCAAAAGCGGTGGACAAAGCCCTGGCCGAGCGTCAGGCCAAAATGGATGCTGCCGTCGCGAAAAAAGCGGACGTGGTGACCGAGCCGCAAAGCGCGGCGCAGTCCCCGGACATGGCGATTCCGTTCGGCATTAAGTTTACCGGCTACGCCCGCTACGGCGCGCACTTCCAGGCCGCCGACCAGAAATACGTGGCGGTAGACGGCTCCTATAACGGCGCGTCCGCGATTGGTCGTCTGGGTAACGAAGGCAACGGCGGGGAATTCCAGCTCTCCAAAGCCTTTAAGGGTGAAAACGGCGCCATCTGGGACATCAACGTGATGATCGACCACTGGGGCGACGAAGTTAACCTGAAAAAGGCCTACGCCGGGGTGACCAACATTATGGCCTCCAACCCGAACGCCTATTTCTGGGCGGGTCGTGACTTCCACCAGCGTCCACAGCAGGGCATTAACGATTACTTCTGGATGAACCACGACGGCCAGGGCGCCGGGGTGAAGAACTTCGACATCGGTGGCGTGCAGTTCGACGTGGCCGCCGTGGCGGCAGTGGAATCCTGTAGCCCGGAAGTGATGGAAGATGAGGCCAACCCGTCGCGCATCACCTGTACCGGCGGTTCCGGCACGGGCGATAAAGGTAACTACGCGGCCACCTCAAAAATCCACGGCATGAAGCTCGGCCCTATCGACATGGAGCTGTATGCCAACTACGGCTTTGACTCCAAGGCGGTGGAGAGCGACGAGCGTCTGAACGCCTGGCAGGGCGGCGTGGTGCTGAGCCACACCAACGACAGCGGCGTGAACAAGGTGATTGCCCGCTATTCCGATAACGCGGACAACAGCGTGTTCAACAAAACCGAGGATCTGACCACGGTCTACGCCAGCTTCGAAGGGCTGTACAAATTCACCCAGGCCACGCAGGTGGAGTACATTCTCGCCTTCCACGACTACGACAACAGCCGCGATAAAACCGATAACCGCAAGAACTACAACGCCATCGTGCGCCCTATGCACTGGTGGAACGACGTTCATTCCACCTGGCTGGAAGCGGGCTGGCAGCACGTGGATTACGACAACGGCGGCGACAACAAGGGCTGGAAGCTGACCCTGTCGCAGAACATGTCTATCGCCATGGGGCCGGAGTTCCGCCCGATGCTGCGCTTCTACGTGACCGGCGGCAAAGTGGATAACGAGCGCACCGCGCGCGTGAACGGCACCAAAGACGAAACGCTCGACGACTTCAACGTCGGCGCGATGTGGGAGGCGTGGTTCTAGTACAGCGCCGTTTGTTTCGCCCGGCGGCGCTGCGCTTGCGCGGGCCTACAAAACCTTGTAGGCCCGGTAAGCGCAGCGCCACCCGGCAAGATCCCATGTTATGCTACAACAAAACAAACATAGCAGGGGAGAACATGGGTTCCACACGTAAAGGGATGCTAAACGTCCTGATCGCCGCCGTTTTATGGGGAAGTTCAGGCGTTTGCGCGCAGTACATCATGGAGAAAAGCCACATTTCTTCGCCTTACCTGACCATGGTTCGCCTGCTGTTTACCGGCGTGATCCTGCTGACCTTATCCTTCGTTCACGGCGACAAGATTTTCTCGGTCATCAAACATCGCAAAGACGCCATCAGCCTGCTGATTTTCTCGCTGGTTGGCGCGCTTACCGTGCAGCTCACCTTCCTGCTGACGATTGAAAAATCCAACGCCGCTACCGCCACCGTGCTGCAGTTTCTGTCGCCGACGATTATCGTGGCGTGGTTCGCGCTGGCGCGGAAAAAGCGCCCCGGCGTGTTTGTCCTGTCCGCCATCATGACGTCGCTTATCGGCACCTTCCTGCTGGTCACCCACGGCGATCCGACCTCGCTCTCCATCTCCCCTGCCGCGCTGTTCTTCGGCATTGCCTCGGCCTTTGCCGCGGCGTTTTACACGACGTATCCGTCAACGCTGATTGCCCGCTACGGCACGCTGCCGATTGTCGGCTGGAGTATGTTGATTGCCGGATTGATGCTGACGCCGTTTTACGCCGGACGCGGGACCACTTTTGTGATCGACGGCAGCCTGCTGCTGGCGTTTTTCTACCTGGTGGTGATAGGCACGGCGCTGACGTTCAGCCTGTATCTGAAAGGCGCGCAGATGATCGGCGGGCCAAAGGCGAGCATTCTGAGCTGCGCCGAGCCGCTGAGCAGCGCGCTGCTGTCGGTGATTTTGCTGGGCGTGGCGTTCACCCTCCCGGACTGGCTGGGCACGCTGCTGATTGTGTCGTCGGTGGTGCTGATTTCGATGGATTCGCGTAGAAGGGTTAAGGCATCGGCGTAGCCTGATGCCCTCACCCCACCCCTCTCCCACGGGAGAGGGAGAAAAGTACTACTTCGCCTTAACCTTCCCCGCCACCAGCAGCGCCGTCAGCAGCATCAACGTGCCGGAAATCACCAGCGGTGACGTCAGCCCCAGATGGTCGAGCGCCACGCCACCCACCGCCGCGCCGCAGGTGTTCGCCAGCTGGATCACCGCCACCTGAATCGACCCGGCTTTCTCCGCCTGATCGGCAAGCGTTCGGGTGATCCACGTCGACCAGCCGACCGGGATCAGCGCAAAGGCAAAGCCCCAGATAATCGCAATCGCAGACGCTACCCACTTATCGCTGCCCCACAGCACCAGCACCGCTGCACTGACAGCCAGCACCAGCGGCGCACCCGCCAGCGCCACTTTCAGGGAGCGTTTCAGGAACTGGGATGACAGCGAGGTGCCGACAAAGCTGGCGATACCGAAGCTCAGGAGCACCAGCGTCAGGCCGTCCACGTCAAAGCCCGCCATGGTCATAAACACCGGGCGGATATAGGTGAAGAAGGCAAACTGCCCGGCAAAGGCCATAAAGATGGCGGTCATCCCCGCCAGCACGCCGGGGCGCTTCAGCAGCGCGAACATGTTCTGCTTATGGTGTGCCGCTTCGCCCGGCAGCGACGGCAGCGCTTTCCACACCCAGATAATGCACAGCAGCCCCATCACCGCCGCCGCGTTAAAGACGTTACGCCAGCCGATAATCCCGCCGAGAAAACTGCCGAGCGGCGCGGCGATCACCAGCGCGATGGAGACCGCACCAAAGATAACGGACAGGGCCTTCGGCACCGTACGCGCCGGCACCAGGCGCATGGTGAGCGAAGCCGACATCGCCCAGAAGCCGCCGAGCCCCAGGCCAAGACAGGCGCGACCGAGCAGCAGCAGGGTGAAGCTTTCAGCGAAAGAGACCAGCAGGCAGGAGAGCGTCAGCAGAACGCTGAACAGGATGACCACCTTGCGGCGGTCGATGGTGCCAATCACCTGGGTAATAAACAGGCTGGCGAACATCGCCACAAAAGCCGTCACGGTGACGGACTGCCCCGCCACGCCTTCGGAAATGCCCAGATCCTGCGCCATCGGCGTCAGGAGGCTCACCGGAAGAAACTCAACGGTAATCAGGCAGGCGACGCAGAACGCCACGGAGAAAACCGCCGACCAGTTGGGGCGAGAAACCTCTTTGGTCTGCGGTCTGGTCGTGGGCTGGATATGTTCTGTCATGGCGTCACCTGAAAATAAAAACGTGCGGAAAAGTCGCGCAGTTTATCATCAAAAGTGTGACGAATTTAACGTTTAGACAACTTTTGACGTTTTTAATGAGCCTGGAGGGGGAGCATCGTCGACTGATACCTTTTCAGCATAACGAAAATGAAAATTCAGTATCCACATTTGAGGTGAAACAATCATAGCGTCTGAAAAGGAGAAACTATGAAAACACGTACTTTATCTCAAAATCTTACCGTCAGTGCTGTCGGCTATGGTGCCATGGGTCTGAGTGAATTTTATGGCCAGACTAATGACAAAGCCTCACTGGAGGTGTTGCATAGCCTCATCGATCTGAACGTGACGTTTATTGATACCGCAAATTTATATGGCCGTGGTCATAATGAAAGACTAATCGGTCATTTTCTTGCCGGGCTGGATAAAAGCACTCGCGAGCAGTTCAAAATAGCCACGAAGTGCGGCATCGACCGCTCGCCTGACGAGTCTTACGCCCGCACCATCAACAATACGCCTGACTATATCATCCGCTGCTGTAATGAGTCCCTCAAGCGGCTTGGCGTGGAGCGAGTCGACCTCTTTTATCTTCATAGATTGAGTAACGAAACACCGGTCGAAGAGAGTATGGATTGTCTGCGCACCCTTGTTAAAGAGGGCAAGATCAACCACATCGGCCTTTGCGAAGTGTCGGCTGCAACGCTGCAACGGGCCCATGCGGTACATCCGGTCACCGCGCTGCAAACGGAATATTCTTTGTGGACACGCGATATTGAGGAAAGCATTCTGCCGGTCGTGAAAGAGTTAGGCATCGGTCTGGTGCCTTACTCGCCTCTTGGCAGAGGCTTCCTGACGGGAAAATACCTGAACAATAGCGAGTTTGCAGAAGGTGATTTCCGTAGAAATAATGAACGTTTCATTCAGTCCAGCCTCGATCATAATCGCCAGCTGCTCGATGTCATCCACCCGCTGGCGGCGAAGTACGGCTGTACCGCAGGTCAAATTGCCCTTGCCTGGCTGTTAGCGCAATACGAACGACTGGTTCCCATCCCGGGCACTAAGCACACCGGCTATCTGGCCGAGAACGCGCGCGCTGCCGATATTGTGCTTGAGAAGAGTGACATTGAATTATTGAACAGTCTGCATCGCCGGATAGAGATTAAAGGCGATCGCTATTCTGCAGAGGGTATGAAAGGCGTGAATGCCTGATACCTCATCGTGAAAATAAAAAAACCGGGCTTCACCGGTTTTTTTATCCGTTGTCGGCAATGATTATTTTTCATCCATGCTATATGCGGGCGTTAAATGGACTCATACGATTTCTCCATCCGGGATTGTTTTGCGGTCAACGTGGCAGGGATAAACACGACAAGCAGAACGGACAGGCCGATGGCCGTTCCGGCGACGATATACAGGAGCGGCAGTGAAAATGATGAAACCATCCAGGCACCGACTGACGCGCCGATACCAATGGCGGTGTTGAAAAACGACACGTAGATTGCAGAGGCCGGGAAGGTTTTACCCTCCGCCATACGTAAAACCCACGTCTGGAAGCCGACAAATATCCCTGACACGGCCACACCCCAGATAATCATGCCGGTGAATATCAGCCCAGTAGAGAGCGATGAATCTGACAGGCCCAGGAAGAACAGCACTGCACAAATCAACAGAACAGACATAGAGACCGTCAGCTTGAGATACTTATCAATCAGCACGCCGGTCAGGAAATTACCGGCCAGACCCGAAATACCGTAAACAAAAAGCACCGCAGGAATAAAGGCGTTGGACAGTAAACTCTGCGTATGTAGCCAGGGTTCAATATACGTAAAGGCAGCAAAGTGGGCCGTCACAGCCAACATAGTTGCTAAATATATTTTCCATAAGGTAGACGATCTCAACACGCTCTTTAACGCATCCAGACCAAGCGCACTTTTACTGGTAATGTGGGGAATAAGAACGCTAATGCCCGCAAAGGCAATTGCGCTCAACGCGGCCATCATCCAAAATGCCTGCCGCCAGCCGAAGTGAATACCAATATAGTTAGATATCGGCACGCCAAAAACGCTTGCTGCGGAAACGCCTCCAAATACGATTGACGTCGCCACCCCAATATATCTGGCAGGTACGATGGCAACCGTCGTCGCGCCGATCATCGCCCAGAATGCTCCATGAGCAAGTGCACCCAGTACGCGGGCGCTAAGCAGCATGCTGTAGCTCGTTACCGTTGCAGCCAGAATATTGGAGATCAGAAGCACCACGGTGAGCACGAGTAAAAGCCGCTTTCTGGACACATTCCCTAAAAAGACTGAAGCAAACAGCGCACTCAACGCCCCTACCCAGGCATAAAGCGACACGGTCATGCCCACCGCGGACTCTGAAGACTGTAGCCCCTCTGCGATTGGCGTTAATAAACCTACTGGCGCCAGTTCAGTGGTAACAATAGTAAAGGTTGAAATAGCCAGAATAAATAAAGCAAGCCATGACTTTAAGGTCATTTTTTGCGGAAAACGTTCTACAGCCATACTCGCCACCTCAATATAATAATCAGTAAATTTTTGCGAATCAGAAAATATTAAATGTTGTTACCCACAAACGGGGCACCCGATATCTTTATGCCAACGATGATATTTCTGAGAACCTTATTTATGTTCCTCGGGATAGTTTAGAATTGAGATATCCTTGTGATAAAAATAAGGAAAAGCAGAAATGAATTTATCAACTCAGCGGGCAAGTGGAATTATTAAATTTGTAATATACTTTTTGTATTACTATTAAATAAGGTTTTTCTTCATAGCGTTAGCGTGTAATATCAAAATCGAAAAAAGCCTAAATACCTTTTCGCATTCAGGACTCACGTATGGCCACAGCAGAACATTTAATCAGCAATAACCTGCCCAGTATCAAACAATTACAATGCTTTCTCGCTGTTGCACATGAACTGAATTTCCGTAAGGCTGCCGAACGTCTACGCATGACTCAACCGCCATTGACGCGTCAGATAAAGTGCCTTGAAGCGGTTCTGAAACGTCAGTTGTTCAGCCGCAGCACGCATGACGTTAGCCTCACTGAAGCAGGTCGTGCGCTGGTTGTTCAGGCTGAAAAAATACTTAAAGACATCAGTAATCTAAAAGAAGACCCTCTCTCTTCTGAAACGAGCCTGCGAATCGGACTCACGCGGACGCTTAATTTTGAATATATTGAACCCGTGAATACCCAGCTTCAAAAAATGAACGCAGGAGATGATGTCGAAACGCCGGACCTGACGTCTGCCCAACTGCTGCAAAGCTTGTCTAAAAATATGCTGGATCTGGTGCTGACCGGTGAAAAAGGAACGGGTCATGAAGACATTGTTCAATACCGCTGGGTCTGCCAGGAACCGTTGCTCATCGCAATGCCCTCTTTACATCCTGCCAGCCTGAAAGAGAAAGTCGCGCTGGAGGATATTAGCGATCTTCCCATTTTCTGGTTTTCCAGAAGCGCCAACCCGTCATTCTACGACAAATGCGAAAGCTACTTTGATACGCTGAAAACGCCGCTGAAGCGGATAAAAGAGCCGGATGATACCCTCGTGATGCTAAGCCGTATCGCAAGAGGGAAAGGATTTGCGCTGCTGCCTCAGTCGAAATGCACCTTTAATCAGGAAGGGCTTTGCTACCGTGAACTCACGGACGCGGAGGCAAAAAGGTTAAACATAGATATCTATGCCGCCACCCGCCTCAATGAAAACAGAGAAGAGATTCTTAACGCTCAAAATATCCTGTGCGGAAAAACGGCTTAATGCAGGTAAAACACCCCCTCTTCCGGCAGGAAGAGCTGGTTATAGCGTAGCTGGAAGGCATTCAGCTCCTGCGGATCGGGCTCCATCTCGCGCATAAAGCCAAGCGCCAGACGAATTTGCGCATCGGTGATGGGCGCCGCCAGGCGGGCTTTTCGCAGCATACGGTGCCAGGCGTGGAGGTTCTCCTCGCTGCCGTCGACAATGCAGACCTGCCAGATCAGCAGCACCTGCGCGGCGTTTTGCAGATGCGCCTCGTCGGGGCGTTCAAGATAATGGATAAACTCATTGCCGGGCGTTTTACCAAACTGGTCGATCATCGACTCGACCGGCATTGGGGTCATCCCCAGACGTTCGCTCAGGCGTTTGATTGCGCGGCGGGAGTCTGAGGTCAGGACGCGAAATCCCACCACAAACACCACGGCAAGCGTTGCCAGCATTATCCAGACCATGCGTTCTCCTTAGACTAGCCGCTCATCATAGCGGGAAACGCAGGGCGTCAACAGCGGGCAGAAGCATAATAGTGAACGGAAAAGCGCTGGAAAAGGGCAGAAAAGTCGTTTTAGTTTTTATAGGGACGATTGTATATCCACGGTGTATGGTCAACGGGTGGTGGTAACGAATCATGACTTCAGGGAAAGAGCGAACATGTCCATAACAATCAGTGTCCTGCTGGAGAATCGGCCTAACCATAACGCTAAAAGCTCACTGCGGGCCAAAGCAGGGCTCAGCCTGTTTATACAGGATGAAAATGATTCCATTCTCTTTGATACCGGTCCTGATGATAGCTTCCTGCATAACGCAGGTCTGATGGGGGTCGATTTAACCTGCCTGACCGCAGCGGTACTGTCTCACGGGCACTATGACCATTGCGGCGGCGTTCCGTGGTTACCGGATAATTGCCGGATCGTATGCCATCCCCACGTGGCCCGCGAGCGTTATTCGGCAATACGGTTTTCGGGGTATACCGCCAGACTAAAAAAACTGTCGCTGAATAATGATTATTCACGCTATCGCATGGAATACAGCCGTACCCCGCTCCAGCTTGGGGAGCGCTTTATGTGGTCAGGGGAGATCCCTGTCGCCAAACCGCACGCATACGGTGTTATCGGCAGCAAAAATGCGAATGCGGATTATGTAAAAGATGAAGGGGTTCTGATTTATAAGTCTGACCGTGGCCTGGTCATTTTCATCGGCTGCGGGCACCGAGGGCTGATTGATATTGTGCGTTACTGCCAGAAAATAACCGGTATCAATCACATCCATGCAATTTTCGGCGGTTTCCATCTTCGCTGTGCGTCACCGCGTAAGCTCTGGGCAGTCAGGCAGTTTCTGCGCGTCCTGCAGCCCGACAAAATAATGGGCTGCCATTGTACGGGTAAATGGGGCAATTTGTGGTTGCCGGACGCAGTCACCCCGTCAACTGGGGATATTTTTGTTCTGGGGTAGGTCTTAACTCATTGAATAAAAAAAGCCCGGCATCACACACCGGGCAAAGAAGTTACCTGCACACTCAGGCTGTTTTTAATTTCTGCACACGATTCTCACGACGAATTTTACGTTCTTCCAGCACCGCAACCATCGCCATCAGGACGATACAGCCTATGGCTGCCGCATCCAGCGCGGCGAAGGTGCCCGCCCAGCCGGTGAGGCCGAAAATCGGCGTGCCGTCGGCGATCATCCCCAGACCCAGCTTGGCGAAGCTGTCGCCGATCAGGTAGGCGAAGGTGCCTTTAATCCCGTCGGCGGCACCGATCGCTTTTTTCGGTACGAAGCCGACTGCCGCCACGCCGATCAGCAGCTGCGGACCAAACACCAGGAAGCCGAGCGCAAACAGGGACGCCAGGTAAACGTACTGGTTGCTGGCATGCTGGTACACGCCGAGGGTGGCGATAATCAGCGCCAGCGCGACGCAGGCTACCAGCGCACGACGGCCGTTGGCGAGATCGGAGAGCCAGCCCCACAGCAGGGTGCCGACCAGCGCGCCCACTTCGAACAGGGTGAAGCCCTGGATCGCCACTTCTTTAGAAAGCTTCAGCTCCTGGAAGGCATAGACGGTCGACCACTGGTCAATACCAATGCGCACCACGTACAGGAAGATGTTGGAGAAGCAGAGCAGCCAGATCACTTTGTTTTTCAGCACGTACTCAACAAAGATCTGCCATTTGGTCATCTCGTTCTCTTCGGTCTCTTTGTCCTCTTCGCTGATCTCCTCGCCGAACAGCTCTTCAGCTTTGCCGAGGCCGTAGGATTCCGGGGAGTCGCTGCCGAAGCGCAGGCCGATAAAGCCGACAATCAGGGCGATAATCGACGGGAAGATAAACATGCCGATCACGTGGCCGTCGAACAGGTAGTTCGCGCCGAACAGCGCCACGCCTGCCGCACCCGCTCCGCCGAGGTTGTGGGAGATGTTCCACATGCCGAGGTAGGAACCACGCTTGCGGCGCGGGGTCCATTTGGTGATGGTGGAGTAGCTGCACGACCCGCCAGTGCTCTGGAAGAAACCGCTCAGGGCGTAGAAGGCGATCATCAGGAACAGGCTAACGGAGCCGGTGCCCATGCTGGCGCTGAAGCCAAGCATACAGATAGCGGAGAGGATCAGCATAAACGGCAGAAACTGCTTGGTGTTTTTGCCGTCCGCGTAGTAGGACACAACGGTTTTCCCCACGCCGTAGGTGATGGAGAAGCCCAGGCCAATCATCCCCAGCTGCGTCATGCTCAGCCCGTAGGTGGAGATCATGTCGTTCTGCGCGATGTTAAAGTTTTTGCGGATCAGGTACATGGTCAGGTAGCCGATAAAGACCACCAGATAAGACTGCATGAACGGTTTGAACCACATTTTGCGCCGCACATCGAGCGGCAGATCCAGGGTCGGCTTGCGCACCTGATTTAAGAAGGCCAGCATGACTGAGTTACTCCTGAGCTGATTTTTGCAGCATTGTAAAAATCAGCCGGGAGAGAAGCCTGAGACAGCGTCCAGGTAAAACCGGGAAAATTTCCTAGTTTTGCGCCATTCGGGGCGAAAAGGTGAGGCGCATCACGCTTCGCTGGCCTCGCGCGGCGCCTGCGCGTTCAAAAACGGCAGCAGCAGCAGGGCGGAAATCCCCGCCGCGATGGCGATCACCGCGAAGAAACCGCTCCAGTGCCAGATGTCGATCACCCGCGCCAGAGGCCAGCCGGAGAGCGACGCGCCAAGGTACGCAAACAGCCCGACAAAGCCCGTCGCCGCGCCGGCCGCCTCTTTATGCGAACACTCTGCCGCCGCCATGCCGATCAGCATCTGCGGGCCGAACACGAAGAAGCCGGTGGTGAAGAAGCACGCCGCCTGCATCACGTAGCTTGCAAACGGCATCAGCCACAGCGAGCCGACGGAGAGCAAAATCCCGGCGGCAAAAATCAGGTTCATCGGCCCGCGGTTACCGTTGAACAGCTTGTCCGATCCCCAGCCCGCCACCAGCGCGCCGATAAACCCGCCCAGCTCGAACATTGTCACCGCCGAGTTGGCGGTCACGAGGTCTACGCCGAGCGTCTCGGACATGTACAGATTGCCCCAGTCGTTGATGGCCGCACGCACCACGTAAACCAGCACGTAGCAGAGCGAGAGAAGCCAGATATAGGGGTTTAACAGCACGTATTTGGTGAGGATCTCTTTGCGCGTCAGCCCCGCCCCCTCCTGCTGCTGCGCCATTTCCATCTCGTCGTGTCGCCAGTCGCCCACCGCGGGCAGGCCTACAGTTTGCGGCCTGTCGCGCAGTCGCCAGCAGAGGAACAGCCCGGCGAGAATGGCAAGCCCGCCGGCAATCATCATCCCCGCGCGCCAGCCGTAGTGCAGCGCCGCCGCGCCGACCACCATCGGGATCAGCGCCCCGCCGACGTTATGCGCGGTGTTCCAGACGGCCCACCAGCCGCCGCGCTCGTTGCGCGAGTACCACGCGGTGAGCAGGCGGGCGCAGACCGGCGCGCCCCAGCCCTGGAAAAAGGCGTTCAGCGCCCACAGCAGGGCAAAGGCCCACAGCGAGGTGGAGAAGCCAAACAGGATATTCACTACCCCGGTCGCAATCAGCCCAACGCCCATGAAGTAGCGGGCGTTGGAGCGGTCGCTGACGATGCCGGAGAAGAACTTCGACAGGCCGTAGGTGATGTAAAACAGCGTCGCCAGCAGGCCGATATCGGTGCGGGTCATCACGCCGCTGGCGAGGATCTCCGGCGCGGCGGCGTTGAAGCTTTTGCGAGTAAAGTAAAACAGCGCGTAGCCGAGCCAGATGGTAATCAGGATGTGGCGACGCCAGTAGCGGTAGCGGGCGTCGATTTCCGCTTTGTTGCCTATCGGCGCGGCGTTCGCGGGAGTTTTAAACATGGTAGCTCCTTAGCGGCAGGCTGACGCTGACGCGCGTCCCATGGGTGCAGGAGATGTTCAGCGTGCCGCCCAGCGCCTTCACGCGCTCGCGCATGCCCGCCAGGCCAAAGCCCTGCTGCCCGGAGCCCGGCGGCAGGCCGCAGCCGTCGTCTTCAATCACAAGCTTGAGGCTTTCATCCTGCTGCCAGCCCTGCAGCGTCACCGCGCAGGCACTGGCGTGTTTGACGATATTGTTCAGCCCTTCCTGACAGACGCGGAACAGCGTCACGCGCTGGCCTTCGCTCAGGGTAGCTTCATTGATGCGCCAGTCGAGATGGCTGACGATCCCGCGGCTCTCCAGCTCCATCTCGCGCATCAGGGAGCGCACCGCCTGCTCCAGCGACAGGTCATCAAGCTGGCGCGGGCGCAGCCGTCCCAGCAGGCGGCGAACGGAGTCATAGACCCCCAGCGAAAGCTGTTCGATATGCGCCCCGCCCTGCTTCACGCCGGCGTTTTCCGCCGCCAGACGCTGGACAATGCCCGCCTGCGTGCGGATGGCGGTGATGGTCTGGCCGATATCGTCGTGCAGCTCGCGGGCAACTTCCTGTCGCACGCTCTCTTCAGTTTCCAGCAGACGCTCCGCCAGACGACGGTTGCGCGCCAGCTCGGTCTGCAGGGACTGGTTCAGCTCGCGCAGGCGCTGAATACCCGCCCCCAGCAGCAGCCCGGTCAGGCTCTGGGCCAGCAGGGAGAGCAGCAGGTCCACCGGATGGTCGTGCCAGGTCTGGCTGGCAATCAGCGCGATGGCGTTCATCAGCGTGGCGATCAGCGCCCCCTGCCAGCCGTAGTGCCAGGCCAGAGCGATGATCGGCAGCGCCAGGCAAAACGGTGTAAAGCGCGAAAGCTCGGCGGGAAGGCCAAGCTGCAGCCACAGGCTCACCACAAACAGCAGCAGATACCAGATGAGGTGCCGGGCGCGCCAGTTCACCGGTTGGGAAACCAGCGCCGGGCCAAGCGGCTGCCAGACGGTACTGGTGAGGTAATGCCAGATGACGAGGCAGGTCGGGGCCAGGGTCAGGCCGCCGGTCAGGGTCAGCAGCAGCGCGTTAAGCATCTCCTTATCACCCGCCCACGGCAGGGACTGCAGCAGCGCAGCGGCAATCAGCGCTGCCCCCTGGCGCAGCAGGGTGCGCCAGTCGCGCTGGTGACGATAGCGGGAAATCAACGCAACCGGGAGGAGCGTGAGCACGCTTCCGGTCATCAATAAGGGCAGGTGCGCGAGGGCGACTTCCTGCGCCAGCCAGCCCAGCATCAGCCACTCTGCGCCCAGCAAAACGGGCCAGTAGCCGCGCGGGCATTGCAGCATCAGCCCCAGACGCAGGCCGAAGGGGAACAACAGCACCGCCAGCTCCGGGCGCTCCACCAGGTGCAGGCTGATGCTCCACAGGCAGAACCAGGCGGCGGAGAAGATAAAGAAGCTGGCGGCGACGGCGATCAGCCGCGAAAAGACGGGACTCATTGCCAGCTGTCAAACATGCGGCGCGCCAGCTCGACGTCGTTGCTAACGTTGAGTTTTTCCATCAGGTTGGCGCGATGAACGTGAACGGTTTTCGGTGACAGATCCAGCTCCGCGGCAATCTCTTTTACCGACATGCCCTGGGCAAGCTTCTCTGCCACCTGACGCTCGCGCCGGGTAAGCGGATCCTGGCGTCCGGCCGCCAGCTTGATGGCGATATCCGGCGTCAGATAACAGCCGCCGGTGGAGACGGTGCGCACGGCGGCGATCAGCTCGTCCGGACTGCAGCGTTTGGAGAGGAACCCGCGCGCGCCCGCGTTGAGCGCCTGCTCCACCAGCGCCGGGCTGTCGTGGACCGAGAGCATGATGGTCGCCATCCCTTTCGGCAGCTGGCTTAACAGCTCCAGCCCGGAGAGATCCGGCATCGAGATGTCGCAGATACAGACCTGCACCCCGCGCCCCGGCAGACCCGCCAGCGCCTCGCGACCGGAGCCAAACTCGGCCACGACCTGAAAATCCGGTTCGAGGTTCAGAAGCTGGGCAAAGCCGGAGCGGACGATAAGGTGGTCGTCGATGAGAGCGATGGTGGTCATGTGTCTTCCTGCGGTCTGAAAACGCCGGATGGCGCTGCGCTTATCCGGCCTACAAGAGCGAAAGACGCTTACCTTAAGCGATCTTTATTCGAAAAACACCGCAATTTTGTTAAACATGGTGGGATCGGACTGGTTGCGCGCCACTTTGGTGACATCTTCCAGCTTGTCGATCTGCGCCATCATCTGTTCCAGACGCTGGTCATCGTTGACCAGCAGCCAGATGCGGCTGTGCTCGCTGCCCTGAATAGGCAGACAGAGAATGCCTTCCACGTTAAACGCGCGGCGGGCAAACAGCCCGCAGACGTGAGTCATGACGCCAGGGTGGTTGCGGACGGTGAGTTCCAGAATGACGTTTTCGTGTTGTTTCTGCATGGCTTATTCCCCCACCATCTCAGTATTTGCCGCACCCGGCGGCACCATCGGATACACTTTTTGTTCAGGGTCGATACGCACGTGGATCAGCGCCGGGCCAGGACGAGAGATCGCCGCCTGCAGCGCCGCGTGGGCATCCTCTTTCGCGTTCAGATCGCAGGTGTGCAGGCCAAAACCGGCGGCAATCTGCATAAAGTTAATCATCCCCGGATAGGTCGCGGCAAACACGCCCTGCTTATAGAACAGACTTTGCTGCTGGTGAACCAGCCCCAGCGCCTCGTTGTTCATCAGGATGATTTTTACGTCCAGCTGGTTTTCGGCCGCGGTGGCCATCTCCTGAATGTTCATCATCAGGCTACCGTCGCCGGAGAAGCAGATCACCTTGCGGTCGGGATTCGCCAGCGCCGCGCCCACGGCGGCGGGCAGGCCAAAGCCCATGGTTCCCAGGCCGCCGGAGGTCAGCCACTGGCGCGGACGGTTAAGCGGGTACGCCTGCGCGGTCCACATCTGGTGCTGGCCAACGTCGGTAGTGATGATGGCGCTGTCGTCCACGCAGGCGGCAACGGCGTTAATCAGCCCGTAGTGGCTCAGCGGGTCGCCTTCGGTTGGGATTGCGCCCGGGAACTCGCGCTGCAGATCGGCCACCAGCTGACGCCAGTCGGCGCGGTCGGCTGCGTCCGTCTGCGGGATCAGCTGCGCCAGCACCTCTGCCACATCGCCCTGAATCGCCACGTGCGGCTGCTTGATTTTACCCAATTCGGCGCGGTCAATATCCACGTGAATGATTTTGGCGTTCGGGCAGAACTGCTCGGTTTTGCCAATCGCCCGGTCATCAAAACGTGCGCCCATAACAATCAGCAAATCCGCCTCTTGCAGGATGTAGTTGGTGCTGCGCGCGCCGTGCATGCCCAGCATTCCTAATGACAGCGGGTGTGCTTTTGGCAGCATACCCAGCGCCATCAGGGTCATGGTGGTCGGCAGGTTGGCCTTTTCCGCAAACTGACGGATTTCATCCGCGGCGTTGATTGCCCCGCCGCCCAGATAGAGCACCGGGCGTTTGGCAGTGTTAATCATGGCGGCGGCGTCGCGCACGCTCTCAGCGCTGAATTCCGGCGCGGGGGCACACTCGCCCGGCTCCGGCAGCACGTCAATCTCGATCTCTGCGGTCTGGACATCCTTAGGAATGTCTATCCACACCGGGCCTGGGCGGCCGGACTGCGCGATGCGGAACGCATCGCTGATAACCTGAGGCAGCTCGGCGATGTCGCGAACTAAATAGTTATGCTTGGTGATGGGGATAGAGATGCCGTAGGTATCCACTTCCTGAAACGCATCGGTACCGATCATCGAAGACGGCACCTGGCCGGTAATGCAGATCAGCGGAATGGAGTCGAGGCGCGCGTCGGCGATGGCGGTCACCAGGTTGGTTGCGCCCGGGCCGCTGCAGGCCATGCAGACCGCCGGTTTGCCCTGAGTACGCGCCATGCCCTGAGCGATAAAACCGGCCCCCTGCTCGTGGCGCGCCAGCACGTGGCGGATCTGCGTACTTTGGCTTAACGCATCGTACAGCGGCAGCACCGTGCCGCCAGGGATGCCCGCAACGGTGGTGATGCCCTGTCGTTCCAGCAAATGAACGATCAGCTGCGCGCCGGTGAAACGCGTCTTCGTGGATGTTGTGCCCGAAATTGCCATGCTCCAGTCCTTTTCTTCTGGGCCGACTTTCCGGGGAGGGTCCTAAACGAAAAACCCCGCCCGGTTTGCGCCGGCGGGGTTTTGGATTCGTGTGTTGATCCAGTCCCTACGGCGCATTGCCGACGACCACCACCACACGCACGACGACCACTGCGGCTGGTTGCGCAGTTTTTAGTAGGGTCGCGGTGTTCATGGATGAAGTCATTGGGGACCTGTGTTTGGAATCATTGATTGAATTTATACAAACACAGGTTTTTCGGCGTGACAATGGAAATATTTTCATCTGCGCAAAAATGCGTCAGGGATCACGTTTCGTTTGTTGAGTGATAAAAACAAAAAACCCCGCCGGAGCGAGGTTTTTATCAGGGTTTTGCGGTTGGTCGCCGCAGAACACACTGTGTTACGTCAACGCAAAAAAGTATACGCGATCGAAGACGAACGCGCAATTCAGGCACGGATTTTGACGTTTTTGAGTATGGATGGGGTTTCGGGTTTTGTCCAAAAAAATACTGTTCATGCATACAGTATTTATCTATACTGAGGGTGTTCGCAGTGAGCGAGGGGGCCGCAGTTTTACCGGCGCAATGAAGTCCTGGCTGAAACGGGTGGTGCCGTCAGTGCCTTAACCCCTGAAGTGAGCACACTGTGTTACGTCAATCCAGGTGCTGGCAACAGGCGGCGGAAAGGTACGCCAGCATCGTGCTCCTTTTAACCAAAAGGAGACGCGTATGAGCGTAGTGGATATGGTGATACTTATCCTCAAACTCATTGTTGCTGTACTGCAACTGCTTGATGCTGTCCTGAAATTCATTCGCTGATTCAGGTTCAAGTCGCACCTGAGAGGGGCGGGCAACCGCCCCTCTTTAATAACGAGGGAATGCTATGTCGCGTCTGTTAATTGAGCCGGTTACCCCAGAAGAGCCGGGGTACATCGCCCTGAAGGCTGAAAGTATCGCATCGAATTTCAACATGCTGCGCAGGCTGGAAGAGAACTGGCAGCGCGGCGAAAACCGCTTTAACGCGCCGGGCGAAAAGCTGCTGGGTGCGTTTCTCAACGGCAGGCTGGTGGGCGTGTGCGGCCTCAACCGCGATCCGTTCAGCCAGCAGCCGCGCGCCGGGCGCATTCGCCATCTCTACGTCAGCGAGAAGTGCCGCGGGTTGGGCATTGGCAAACAGCTTTTGACCGTGGTAATGGCCGATGCCAGCATCTGGTTTGATTTTCTCAATACCCATGCGCCGGACGCCGCGTACGGCTTCTATCGCCAGGCGGGTTTTACGCTGGTGTCTGACGAACCGCGGGTGACGCACCGTCTGTTTTGCGCAATCTGAGCGGCTGGCAGCATCGGGTTGTGAATGTTACAGTTAAGTGACAACTCACCACCCGACGCGCCATGACCATCACCGTTTTCTGCATTTTACTCTTCGCCGCACTGCTGCATGCCAGCTGGAACGCCATCGTCAAAGCCGGAACGGATAAGCTCTATTCTGCAATCAGCGTCAGCGGCTCCGCCACGCTGATTGCCCTGGTTTTACTGCCTTTCTCCCCACAGCCGTCTGCTGCAAGCTGGCCGTTTTTGATTGTCTCCTGTGCCTTACAGGTGGTGTACACCGTGCTGGTAGCGAAGACCTATCAGGTCTCTGACATGAGCCAGACCTACCCGCTGATGCGCGGCACCGCGCCGCTGCTGGTGGCGCTGGTAAGCGTGCTGGCGCTCGGCGATAGCCTCTCGTGGCTCGCCTGGTCCGGCATCGGGGTGATTTGCCTGTCGATACTGGCCATGGCGATGAACGGACGCATGCAGTCGCGAAAAGGGATCCGGCTGGCGCTGCTGAATGCCTGTTTTATCGCGGGCTATACGCTGGTGGACGGCACCGGCGTGCGGCTCTCGGACACCGCGCTGGGCTACACGCTGTGGACCTTCTTTATGAACGGCTTCTGCCTGCTGGGCTGGGCGATGGTGGCGCGTCGGCGCGAAGCGTCCAGCTATCTCCGTCTGCACTGGAAAAAGGGGCTGCTCGGCGGCGTGGGAACCATGGGCTCTTATGGCCTGGCGCTATGGGCAATGACGCAGGCACCGCTGGCGGTGGTCGCGGCGCTGCGCGAAACCTCCATTCTCTTTGGGGCGCTTATCGCATTTTTACTTCTAAAAGAGCGGGTTGCGGGCCTGCGTATTGCTGCGGCGCTGGGTATTGCAGGCGGCGCGATTCTGCTGCGCCTGGCGTAAATCACTGGCAACATTAGTTGCCGATCTTGTTTATAAATCCTGCCTTGTTCTATTTCTTCATTCATCACAGCAATGCTTAATTTGTCATCTCACTGTGGTAGATTCCTCGCGCATTTATGGGAATGCGTAGTCACTTATTCTTCATTTTTCTCTTTTGGCAAAAGTATTCAGCGACATGAAAAAACAAAGGAACGTTAACTTATTGTTGATGCTGGTGTTACTGGTGGCCGTCGGTCAGATGGCGCAAACCATCTACATTCCGGCGATTGCCGACATGGCAAAGGAACTTAACGTCCGCGAGGGCGCAGTGCAGAGCGTGATGGCGGCCTACCTGCTGACCTATGGCGTTTCGCAGCTCTTTTACGGCCCGCTGTCTGACCGCGTCGGGCGCCGCCCGGTGATCCTGGTGGGCATGAGCATTTTCATGGTGGCGACGGTGATTGCCATTACCACGCACAGCCTGACCGTGCTGATTGCCGCCAGCGCCCTGCAGGGCGTCGGGACCGGCGTCGGCGGGGTGATGGCGCGAACCTTACCGCGCGATATGTATCAGGGCACCCAGCTGCGTCACGCCAACAGCCTGTTGAATATGGGGATTCTGGTCAGCCCGCTTCTCGCCCCGCTGATTGGCGGCCTGCTGGACACGATGTGGTCCTGGCGCGCCTGCTACGCCTTCCTGCTGGTGCTGTGCGTGATTGTTACCTTCAGCATGGCGCGCTGGATGCCGGAAACCCGTCCGCAGGACGCGCCGCGCACGAAGCTCATCGCCAGCTACAAAACGCTGTTCGGTAACGGGTCGTTTACCTGTTATCTGCTGATGCTGATCGGCGGGCTGGCGGGCATTGCGGTATTCGAAGCCTGCTCCGGCGTGCTGCTGGGCGCGGGTCTTGGCCTGAGCAGCATGGTGGTCAGTATCCTGTTTATTCTGCCGATCCCGGCGGCGTTCTTCGGCGCGTGGTTTGCCGGACGCCCGAACAAGCGTTTCTCAACCCTGATGTGGCAGTCGGTAATCAGCTGCCTGCTGGCTGGCGTAATGATGTGGCTCCCGGGGCTGTTCGGGGTGATGACCGTCTGGACGCTGCTGATCCCGGCCGCGCTGTTCTTCTTCGGCGCGGGCATGCTGTTCCCGCTCGCCACCAGCGGCGCGATGGAGCCGTTCCCGTTCCTTGCAGGCACGGCGGGCGCGCTGGTGGGCGGTTTGCAGAACATCGGTTCCGGCGCGCTGGCCTGGCTCTCCGCGATGATGCCGCAGACCGGGCAGGCTAGTCTGGGGTTGCTGATGACGCTGATGGGGCTGCTGATTTTACTGTGCTGGCTGCCGCTGGCGTCGCGTGTCCCGCATCACGAGCAGCCGGTTTAACCGCATGATGGCCCGGCTTCTCGCCGGGCTTTTCACAGACGGGCGCAATCATCGCCTGTAATAACGGCTCTGGCGCGGGCCGCCAGGCGCCCTCTTCTCCGTCGTAAAACTGGAAGTCCGCGTTAAGCGCATACGGAATTTTCGCCTTTTGCAGCTCGCAGGCCATAAACGTGGCAAACGCCAGCTGCGAAGCGGTAGGCGTTAAGCGGCTTGATTCCCCAACGCCCCAGCCCCCGACCCAGCTAACGTGACCGGTTTTTTGCTGCCAGCGCAGCGCGGTATTGATGCGGTTATGGATAGCCGCTTTCTCCGCCGCCGTGCCGGATGTCCACGGGTATTTACCGCTGTTTTTCAGCGGCCCCCACGGGAAAATATGCCACTCCGCCAGCAGGTAGTTCTGGCTATGCGCGGGCAGCTTCAGGCTGGTTAAATCCTCCGGCGCGGCGCGCAGGCGCGGTGCAATGAAGATCATGCGCTGCGGGTCAATGTCGTGGATCGCTTTAATGCTTTTTTCATAGACGCGGTTTAACGACGCCAGGTTGTGATTGAGCTTGTCGGTTGGCTCATAGATGAGATCAAAACCCAGCAGCGGGTAGCTCTGGCCGAAATAGTGCGCCACGGCAATCCACCAGTTGATCGTCTCTTTCTCGTTATCGGCTTTCGGGTCGTTTTTATATTCATCGGCCTGATAAGCGACTATCGGGATCACGCCATACTGCTCGCAGGCTTCCACCAGCTTGCGCAGGTGAATCAGCCGCGCTTCCGTCGGTTCATCGGCCACGCGGATACGCACGTGGGTTATGCCTTTTGCGCGAAAATCGCGAACCACCAGCGGGTCGAATTCGCGAATACCGCGCTCGGTGCGCGCCCAGTCCACATCCATTCCGACGCCCAGCTGCTGCGCATAATGGGCAGCCGTCAGCGGCGGCTCAGCGGCAATCGCCCAGCCGGAAGAGATCAGTAACGCAGAGGCAATAAAAGGCTTTAACACGGTTTACCCTGGATAAATCAAAAGCATTACCTGTATTTAGCACGCTTTTTCACATTTGGTGTAGCGTCAAAGCGTAATAATTCTTCACCTTGCCAGTTCTCTCAGCCAGCCGATAAAGGCGTCAATTTTCGGCCACTGACGACCGGGAAGCGTTGAAATGTAATAATGCTGATGGCACCTGAGGGTTTTGTCGCCGAACGGTGCGATCAGCTCGCCCCGCTCGAGACGTTTTTGCACCAGCCGTTTTCTCCCCATCGCGACGCCCACATCATTGATGGCCGCGATAATGGCCAGGTCCGAGCGATCGAAGCCGATGCCCGAGGATGGCGGCATATTCACTGCAAAATGCTGCGCCCAGCTCAGCCACTCGTCCGTGCCGGAATCATTGCTCCAGGCCTGACGGTCGTGCAGCAGCGTGCAGTGGCTGAGGTTATGGGGGTTTTTCAGCAGCTCATGCTGCCGGGCATACGCCGGCGAGCAGACGGGCAAAATATCCTCGTCCATTAAAAAGTGATGAGAAAGGTGGTTTGGCGGCGTATCATCGAAATAGAGCGCCAGATCGACGCCGGTTCGCTGCATGTTGACGTAATCATTGCCGGTCAGGATGGTGAGTGAAATCGACGGGTAGCGGCGGGTAAAATCCCCCAGCATCGGCACCAGCCAGCACTGGGCGATCGACGGCCGGGAGTACACCGTTAGCGTACCGGACAGCGCCTGGTTTTTGATATCCAGGATTTCCTGATTCAGGGTGTCGAGGGACGATTTCAGCGTCCAGTAAACGCGCTTTCCCTCCTGCGTCAGCTCCACTTTACGGTGCGAGCGGACAAACAGCTGAATGCCCAGCTCCTCTTCCAGCAGGTTGATGCGGTGGCTCACCGCGCTGGGGCTGAGCGACAGCTCCTCAGCGGCCAGCGCGAAGGACTCATGCCGCGCCGCCACTTCAAAGGTATACATTTTCGACAGCTGCCAGCCGTTTAACAGCCGGTTTCTGGCTTCATTCGCATCGGTCATCACAATTCTCACGCGTTATTTCTGCGCTCAGCATACCGCTCAAGCATGAATTTATGTGAACCAACGGCAAAATAACTGCGCTTTTTAGAGTTCAGTCACTCAGTTGATCCAATCTGGCTCACCTGAACGCCAATTTATATCGTTTGTCAGCCCACGCCGTTTTTTCGTCCAATACCCCCAGATGACATAAGGGTGAGGTGAGATATGGGATCTCAGGTCTGGGTTGTGGCTACGCTGCTTGTCAGCATCGTGTTGATTGTTTTAACCATCGTAAAACTGAAGTTTCACCCGTTCCTCGCGCTGCTGCTGGCGAGCTTTTTCGTCGGCGCAATGATGGGGATGAGCCCGCTGGATATGGTGAACGCCATTGAGAGCGGCATTGGCGGTACGCTGGGCTTCCTGGCGGCGGTTATCGGCCTTGGCACTATTCTCGGCAAAATGATGGAAGTGTCCGGCGCGGCAGAGCGCATCGGAATTACGCTACAGCGCTGCCGCTGGCTGTCAGCAGACGTGATTATGGTGCTGGTGGGCCTTATCTGCGGCATTACCCTGTTCGTGGAAGTGGGTGTGGTACTGCTGATCCCACTGGCGTTTTCCATCGCCAAAAAGACCAACACGTCGCTGCTCAAGCTGGCCATTCCGCTCTGTACCGCGCTGATGGCGGTGCACTGCGTGGTGCCTCCGCATCCGGCGGCGCTGTTTGTCACCAACAAACTAGGTGCGGACGTCGGAACGGTGATTGTCTACGGTCTGATGGTGGGCCTGATGGCGTCTCTGGTCGGTGGTCCGCTGTTCCTGAAACTGCTCGGCGATCGTCTGCCGTATAAGCCGGTTCCGGCGGAATTTTCAGACCTGAAGGTGCGGGATGAGCATACCCTGCCGTCGCTCGGCGCCACGCTGTTCACCGTGCTGCTGCCGATTGCTCTGATGCTGGTGAAGACCATCGCCGAGCTGAATATGGCGAAAGAAGGCACGCTGTATACCCTGCTGGAGTTTATCGGCAACCCGATCACCGCGATGTTTATCGCCGTGTTTGTCGCCTACTACCTGCTGGGGATCCGCCAGCACATGGGCATGGGCGCAATGCTCACCCATACGGAGCACGGCTTTGGCTCTATCGCGAACATTTTGCTGATTATCGGCGCGGGCGGCGCGTTTAACTCCATCCTCAAAACCAGCGGGCTGGCGGACTCGCTGGCACATATTCTCTCGAACCTGCATATGCACCCTATCCTGCTCGCCTGGCTGGTGGCGCTGGTGCTGCATGCCGCCGTCGGTTCCGCCACGGTGGCGATGATGGGGGCGACGGCGATAGTCGCGCCGATGCTGCCGCTCTACCCGAACGTAAGCCCGGAGATCATCACCATTGCCATCGGTTCCGGCGCTATTGGCTGCACGATCGTGACCGATTCTCTTTTCTGGCTGGTGAAGCAATACTGCGGCGCGACCCTGAATGAGACCTTCAAATACTATACGACGGCGACGTTTATCGCCTCGGTGCTTGCACTTGGCGGCACATTCCTGCTTTCCTTCATTATCTGAGCGCGAAGAGACGTATTATGGAAAACGCAACTATCACTACTTTAACCGCACGGTTTCCTCTGGTTGAGGATCTGATTGCCCTGAAAGAAACCATCTGGCTCAACCCGAACGCCACCACGCTTGCAGAAGGGCTGCCGTATGTCGGGCTGACCAAAGCCGACGTGGAAGACGCGCATGCGCGCCTCAACCGCTTCGCGCCGTACCTGGCGAAAGCCTTCCCGGAAACGGCGGCAACGGGCGGTATTATCGAATCCGAACTGGTCGCCATTCCGGCAATGCAGGCGCGGCTGGAGAAAGAGTCTGGCAAATCCATTCCCGGCACGCTGCTGCTGAAAAAAGACAGCCATCTGCCGATCTCCGGCTCGATTAAAGCGCGCGGCGGCATCTATGAGGTGCTGACCCACGCGGAAAAGCTGGCGCTGGAAGCCGGGTTGCTGAGCACTGAAGACGACTACAGCGTTCTGCTGGAGCCGCGCTTTAAGGACTTCTTCAGCCAGTACAGCATCGCCGTGGGCTCAACCGGCAACCTGGGGATGTCTATCGGCATCATGAGCGCACGCATTGGCTTTAAGGTGACGGTGCATATGTCCGCCGACGCCCGCGAGTGGAAAAAGGCCAAACTGCGCAGCCACGGCGTTATCGTTGTGGAATACGAGCAGGATTACGGCGTGGCGGTGGAGCAGGGCCGCAAAGCGGCGGAAAGCGATCCGAACTGCTTCTTTATCGACGATGAAAACTCCCGCACCTTATTCCTGGGCTATGCGGTGGCGGGCGAGCGCCTGAAGGCGCAGTTTGCCGAACAGGGCCGGGTGGTGGATGAGGAGCATCCACTGTACGTCTACCTGCCGTGCGGCGTCGGCGGCGGCCCAGGCGGCGTGGCGTTTGGCCTGAAGCTGGCCTTTGGTGACAACGTCCACTGCTTCTTCGCGGAGCCCACACACTCTCCGTGCATGCTGCTGGGCGTTTACACCGGCCTGCACGATGAGATTGCGGTACAGGATCTGGGCATTGATAACGTCACGGCAGCGGACGGGCTGGCGGTAGGACGCGCCTCCGGCTTCGTGGGCCGCGCGATGGAGCGCCTGCTCGACGGGTTCTATACGCTTTCCGACCAGAGCATGTACGACATGCTCGGCTGGCTGGCGCAGGAGGAAGGCATTCGGCTGGAACCGTCTGCGCTGGCGGGGATGGCTGGGCCGCAGCGCGTTCATTCGCATACCAACGTTACCCACCTGGTGTGGGCGACCGGCGGCGGGATGGTACCGGAAGACGAGATGGCGAAGTATCTGGCGAAAGGGAAGTAATTATGCCGGGTGGCGGCTGCGCCTTACCCGGCCTACAGGTGCAAAATTTGTTGAATGTGGGTGACAGCAAACAGCAGTGACAGCGACAGCACGGCCAGGGCGATGAGGAACTTATCCCGCACCGCCTTCGGCTGTACAAAGTCATCCTGCGCCACGTCCATCAGGTTACGGCTGCGGGTATAGCGCCATAAAATAATCGCCACCAGCGCCAGCACGATAATTGAGATCCAGAATGGCCCCCCCGTGCGGTGCCAGTTGTGCTTAATCGCCAGGGCAATCAGCGCGCCATACCCCAGCAGCGTGCGCAGCCAGGCCAGTGACGTCCGCTCCGGCTGCAGGCCGGGGTCCGCTTCGCGTCGCGCTTTGCGGCTATCCGCCATAGAACACCAGCACCATCACCACGCCCGCCACCGCCAGCAGGATTGCGCTGATGATGAGTAACCCGCGCGTATAGGGCAGATCCTGCTTCAGGCGCATCGCCTTCTCATTGCGCAGCCAGCGCAGGTAGCCGTAAATCGCCAGTACGCCCGCAAACAGGCACAGCAACAGCGCCAGCACTTCGCGAATCAGCGGCGTGGCGAAATCAGGCGCGAGCTGGTCGAGGCCGACGCCTGCCGCCAGAAAACCGAGCGCCGTGCGGATCCACGCTAAGAACGTGCGTTCATTAGCCAGAGAGAAGCGGTAGTCCGGCGCCTCGCCGAGGCGGGAAATTTTCATGAAGGTTCCTTGTCGTGCTACGGGCAGGCTTCAGCATAGCGTAAATCGACAAGGACAAGGAGACCGGCATCGGGCGATGCCGGTCAGGACGATTAATGCAGCTCTGGCCAGTACGCTTTGTTGGCCTCGATCAGATCATCCAGAATCGCTTTCGCGACGGACGCGCTCGGCACGGTTTTCGACAGGGTGATAGCCTGCCAGAGTTTCTGATACGAGCGCTGCTCCCAGGCATCCACCACCAGTTTTTCCACCGCCACCTGCTGGCTCATCAGCCCTTTCTGGAAGTGTGGAATATCGCCCACCGTGAGCGGCTCCGGTCCGTTATGGCCCACCAGGCACGGGATCTCCACCATCGCGTCGGCATCGAAGTTATGGATGGCCCCGTTGTTTGGCACAATCAGCAGCATCCGCTCCTGGGTGTTGAAGGCAATCGCGGTTGCCAGATCGACGATGTACGAGGCATGTTCGTCGATTTCCAGCTCACCGGCGGAGGATTTTCCCGCCTCGATAATCGCCCGGCAGGAACTGAACACGTGCTTCTCACGGTGATCCATGACCTCATTGGCGCGGGTGCGTTCCGGGTTGGAATGCGCGACCACGTAGTCCGGGAACAGGTAATACTTCAGGTAGGTGTTCGGCATGGTGTCCGGATCCAGCGCCTGCACGTCTTTTGCTTTGGCAAAGGTATCGTTCCAGCTCGCTTCGGTATGCGCATCTTCCGAAGGCGGAACATAGCCGTTTTTCGCTACGTATTCCTGCAGTTTCGGCATCAGATCTTTGCCGTTGAGATCTTCAATCGACGTCCACCAGCCGAAGTGGTTCAGGCCATAGTAGCGCACGCGCATCTCTTTGCGGTCCTTCAGGCCGACAATCTGCGCCATACGCCCTTCAATGCCGATCGGCATATCGCAGATATTGAGGATTTTAGCGTTCGGACGCAGGCGGCGCGTGGCTTCCGCAACAATCGCCGCCGGGTTGGAGTAGTTCAGCATCCACGCGTTCGGGGAGTACTGCTCCATATAGTCCACCAGCTCCAGCACGCCGCCGATAGAGCGCATGCCGTAGGAAATCCCGCCAGGTCCGCAGGTTTCCTGGCCCAGCACGCCGTGGCGCAGCGGGATTTTTTCATCTTTTTCACGCATCGGGTATTTGCCCACGCGGATATGCGCCATCACGAAATCCACATCGCTAAACGCCGCTTTCGGATCGGTGGTGTAGCTGAACTCAATCTCCGGCGCCTGCTCCCTGAGGATGATTTTGCACGCTTCGGCGATGGTTTCCTGACGCGCGCCGTCGTTGTCATAAAACTTCAGGGCGCGCAGCGGGAAACGGTCACGGTTGGCTAACAGCATCAGGACGATACCAGGCGTAAAGGTGCTGCCGCCGCCTGCAATGACAACTGAGAATTTTTTCATGATATAGCCTCTGTCAGGGTGGTTTGTTCATTTGTTAAAGGGGTTTTCATCAGCGATTCCAGCTGGTCGCGCACCTGAGGAACGTGCAGGCCGACAATCACCTGAATGCCGTTGCCGCGTCGCACCACGCCGTGGGCGCCGAGGGCTTTGAAGACGTCATCGCTTTGGGTTTTCGCCATATCGACCAGGGCGATACGCAAGCGGGTGGCGCAGTTGTTAATGCTTTCGATGTTGGCCGCGCCGCCGAGCGCCTGAAGGAACCCGGCAGCCTGCCCGACCTGCTGGCTGGCCGCTGCCGGGGCGGTGGTTTGCCCGCGCGCCGCCTTATAGTCGGCCTTGCTGTAGAGTTTGATTTCGCTCTCTTCCCGGCCCGGCGTTTTCAGGTTCAGACGTTCGATCAGCGTTTTGAAGACCACGAAGTAGATCCCGGTGAAGCAGACGCCGATGCCGATCTGGGTGAATACCGTCGAGGCGTGGTTATGGAACATCGGGATCCAGTTTTGCGGCAGGAACTGGTCCAGCAGGCCGCCGCCCATGTTCCCGACCACGCCGAAGGCGTACATCACCGTTGCCATGGTGGCTGCCAGCAAGGCGTGCACGGCAAACAGCAGCGGCGAGATAAACAGGAAGGTGAATTCGAGGGGTTCAGTAATGCCCACCAGCACGGCGGTGAGCGTAGCCGGGACCAGCAGCCCCGCCACCTTGACGCGGTTTTCCGGCGACGCGGTGTACCAGATAGCGAATGCAATCCCCACCGAGCCAAACACTTTTGAGTTGCCGTGCAGCGCGAACCCGCCTTCCGGGAAGAGGGTTTTCAGCGGCAGGGTGCTTTGGCTGAACTCCTGCAGGTGCTGCGCCCAGTAAACCTGGATACCGCCTTCCACCGCCGCCGGGCCGAAGATGAACGGACCGTAGACAAAGTGGTGCAATCCGGTTGGGATCAGAATCCGTTCCAGGAAGGTATACACCCACACGCCCAGCGCACCGGCAGAGCGCAGGAACGCCTGCAGGGACTCGATGCCCATCTGCACTTTCGGCCAGCCCAGCAGCGTCAGCCAGGCACAGGGGATCATGACGAAGAACGCGAGGATAACGACGAAGGAGCTGCCCTGGAAAATCCCCAGAAAGACCGGCAGCGGCTTGTCGAAGTAGCGGTTGTGGATGGCGGTGACGATGCCTGAAATCACAATGGCGCCGATGATGCTGGTATCGAGCGTTTTGATCCCGGCAATCATCGCCAGCCCGCTACCCGCCGTCGGTTCGGCGGAGAAGTCGACGCCAAAGAAGTGGCCCCAGGTCATGCCCATCGCGTTGATGAAGTAGTTCCAGGTCAGGAAGCTAATCAGCACCGCCAGACAGGCGCGGCCCTGCGCCTGCTTCGCCAGGCCAATCGGCAGGCCGACGGCAAAAATCAGCGGCATGTTGCGAAACACCGCCCAGCCGCCCTCTTCAATGATGTGAACAATCTGCGCGAAAAGATGATCGGGGGCGGTTAAGGCTTCGCCGACAAACAGCGGGTTGCGAAGCATGATGGCGATTCCGACCACAATCCCGGCGAACGGAAACAGCAACACCGGGGTAAACATGGCACCGCCAAAACGTTGTATTTGACTGAGCATTTTTAAATCCTCATGAAACAACCTGTAGGGGTAGAGGCCTTTATGGTTTTTTGCTGGCCTGAGGTGAGCATAAGAACTTACCGATGCGCGAACATGGCGCGCCGCTGCGATTCGTGATCGCATTCATGGTTTTATTTTGACCAATCAGGTCTACTTTTTGCTGTAAATATGGACATGTCAGGACGCCATCCACGCCCTGATAAGGGCAGAGAGGTCTACTGGTGATCTACAAATCAATCGCCGACAGGTTGCGGCTGCGGCTGAATTCGTCGGACTACAACATCGGCAGCCCGCTGCCGGGCGAAAAAGCGCTGGCGCAGGAGTTTGGCGTGGCGCGAATGACCATCCGCAAGGCGCTGGATCTGCTGGTGAGCTGGGGTCTGGTTGAGCGGCGGCACGGCAGCGGCACGTTTGTTTCGCGTAAAGACGTTCACCACGAAACCACCAACCTGACCGGGCTGGTGGAGGTGCTGCGCCAGCAGGGGAAAGAGGTACAGAGCAAGGTGCTGCAGTTTGAAGTGATGCCCGCGCCGCCCGCCATCGCCAGCCAGCTGCGGATTCAGGTGGATGAGCGGATCTATTTTTCCCGACGGGTGCGCTACGTGGACGGAAAGCCGCTGATGCTGGAGGACAGCTTTATGCCGGTGAAGCTGTTCCGCAACCTCTCTCTGGCGCATCTTGAAGGGTCAAAGTTTGATTACATCGAGAAGGAGTGCGGGATTACCATCAGCGGCAACTACGAGAGCCTGACGCCGGTGCTGGCAGATAAACAGCTGGCTGGCTATATGAATCTACCGGAACAGACGCCGCTGCTGCGCATTACCTCTCTTTCCTACAGCGACAGCGGCGAGTTCCTCAACTATTCCGTCATGTTCCGAAATACCAGCGATTACCAGGTGGACTACCATCTGCGGCGCATCCACCCGGAAGATTTACTAGCCTATCCCCCAGAACAGCACCGCCAGTAGCTGCGGGGTGATGATGCGCAGGAACATCACCAGCGGGTAGACGGTGGCATAGGACAGCGCCGCCGCGCCGCTGGTGGCGTGCAGGTTATTGGCAAAGGCCAGCGCGGGCGGGTCCGTCATTGAGCCCGCGAGCATGCCGCACAGCGTCAGGTAGTTCATTTTGGCGAACATACGCGCCAGTATGCCTACCGTCAGCAGCGGGATCGCCGTGATGAATATGCCGTAGCCGACCCAGCTCATCCCTTCCCCCCTGACCAGGGTATCGACAAAATCCCCGCCGGATTTTAGCCCAACTACCGCCAGGAACAGCACAATGCCCAGCTCGCGCAGCGCGAGGTTAGCGCTCGGCGGCATAAACCAGTAGAGCTTACCGATGCAGCCAATACGCCCGAGGATCAGCGCCATAATCAGCGGCCCGCCCGCCAGGCCCAGCTTGAGCGCGACCGGGAAGCCCGGCACGTACACCGGAATGGAGCCCAGCAGCACGCCAAGCCCGATGCCGATAAACACAGGCAACATCTGCACCTGCTGCAGTTTTTGCTGGGCGTTGCCCACCATATCTGCGACGGCGTCAATGGACGACGGTCGCCCGACCAGGTTGAGGATATCCCCGAACTGCAGGCTCGCCTCCGGGCTGGCGACCAGCTCGACGCCAGCGCGGTTAAGCCGGGAGATGACCACGTCATAGCGCTCTTTCACCTGCAGATCGCGTATTTTCTTGCCCAGAACCTGCTCGTTAGTCACCACTACGCGCTCCACGCGCATATCGGTGCCGCGGGTGGAGAGCGAAGTATCCACTTCCTGCCCAATCACCAGCCGCGCGTTGTTTAAATCGCCGGGCTGGCCGACCAGGTGCAGCAGATCGCCTTGCTGGATAACGGTGCCCGGCGCGGGCACCATCAGCATCTCGTCGCGCTTAAGGCGCGAGCAGATAATATTGGCGCTGTTCAGGATCGGCACGTCCTGAATCGCCATGTTGTTCAGGTTGGGGTTATCGACGCGAACGTTGATGGTTTTGATCGGCATATGGCCGTTGGTGAGCGTCGTTTCGTGGTCCTTCGCCTCTTTGTCGACGTTGATGCGAAACAGGACGCGTACCAGCCACATGGTGAGCAGGATGCCGCAAATCCCAAACGGATAGGCCATGGCGTAGCTCATCCCCATCTGGTCGACAATGCCGGGTTCGATACCCAGGTCACGCAGGATTTGCTGGCCCGCGCCGAGCGCAGGCGTGTTGGTGACCGCCCCGGAGAAAATGCCCAACACCACGGGCAGCGGGATAGCAAAGATTTTGTGCAGGATCGCGGTGACCAGCCCGCCCATCACCACAATGCCGAGGGCAAACAGGTTGAGCCGTAGACCGGAGACCCGAAGAGAGGCGAAAAAGCCCGGCCCCACCTGAATGCCAATGGTATAGACGAACAGGATCAGGCCGAACTCCTGAGTAAAGTGGAGCATGTCGGCGCTGAGGACCAGCCCGAGCTTGTCGGCGAAGTGCCCGACAAAAATGCCGCCAAACAGCACCCCGCCAATCCCAAACCCGACGCCGCGGATTTTGATATTACCGATCCATAATCCAACAACAGCGACCAGGGCCAACACGCTGACGGTTAACGCGATATCACTCATGATCCACTTCCTTGCATAACCTTAGTTATGTTAAGGATTCTCTCAGAGCCGCAGGCGGTTGTATGGGCGATGGCGCACAAAAAAGCCCTGCCGGGGCAGGGCTTTGTGCGGTCTGTGAGTATTGTCGGGTGGCGGCTGCGCCTTACCCGACCTACAGGATCGGCCGGTTTGGTAGGCCGGGTAAGGCGCAGCCGCCACCCGGCAAAAAAGCGGATTAACTATTCAACGCCGGACGCTCGCTAATGGCGATACGCTGCGGCGCGATGGCTTCCGGCACGTTGCGGAGCAGGTCGATATGCAGCAGCCCGTTGGTAAACGTTGCGCCGGACACTTCCATATGGTCTGCCAGGGTAAAGCTCAGGCTAAACGGCTGATTAACCAGCCCCTGATGCAGCCATTTGGTTTCGGTCTCTTCTTTTTCCGGCGTCCCTTTCACGGTCAGACGGGTGCCTTCAAGCTGGATATCCAGGTCATCCTGGCGGAAACCGGCCAGCGCCAGGGTGATGCGATAGTGGTTATCGTCACTTTTTTCGATGTTGTACGGCGGAAACGTCTGTTGTTCATTGCTGCTTTGCAGGGCGTTAGCCAGTTTGTCAAAACCAATCCACTGACGCAGTAAGGGGGATAAATCGTAGTTACGCATACTAAATCTCCTTCTGAGAAGCGAGTTCGGCACAGTTTAATTTTGTGCGCAGTTGTTCCTGCGAATCCTGATGGATTCGCATATGCTCCCGTTACGGCAAGCAATTCTGGGTGGGCCGCTCACGCGACCCGCGTAATTAGTTAATTTCGATACGGCGCGGTTTTTTCTCTTCCGGAATCACACGTTCCAGTTCGATAAACAGCAGGCCGTTAACCAGGTTCGCGCCTTTAACGTGAATGTTCTCGGCTAACTGGAACTTGCGTTCAAAGTTGCGCTCGGCGATGCCCTGGTAAAGGTAGGTACGTTCTTTCTGCTCGGCCGCATGGGAACCTTTCACCACCAGCAGGTTGTCCTGCGCGGTGATCTCCAGTTCGTTTTCTGCAAAACCGGCGACGGCAATAGCGATGCGGTAGTGGTTTTCGTCAACCAGCTCAACATTGTATGGAGGGTAGCCGTTGCTCTGGCTTTGGTTATTTTCTAAATGGTTAAACAGGCGGTCAAAACCAATTGCAGAACGGTATAGCGGAGAAAGATCGAAGTTACGCATAAATAAAACTCCTGAAATCAGCGAGAAAATGTAGCCTTCCACCATGGACAGGCCTTTGTGCCCCCGAACACCCATCAGGCGAGTTCGTTATCGGGCCACATTCTTAAAATGGGTCTGCAACCGGGCTTTTCAAGCGCCAGGGCTGCACTTTTTTTTGCACTTTTGTGCATCTCGCATAGACTGGGACAACAGCACAAAGGGTTAAATTGCGATGGCTGCCACAGTGCGGGGTTGTCGGGCTATCCATTTTGGATAAGGCTCGCTATAACCCTGAGTTGCAGGTCTATGCAGTGCCATTAACGATGACTGAGTGATGATGAAAAATGTTCTGATAAAGCTGACGACGTTCAGCGGGGTAGTTTTACTTTGCGGGTGTTCGAGCGTGATGTCTCACACCGGCGGTAAAGAAGGAACATATCCGGGGACCCGTGCCAGCGCGGAAATGATCTCCGATGACGATACAAACTGGGGCACCAAATCCCTGGTTATCCTGGATATGCCGTTTACGGCTGTGGCGGATACGCTTCTGCTGCCGTGGGATATATTTCGTAAGGACAACTCCGTGCGCTCACGGGTAGAAAAAAGCGAGCAGGAAAACCTGGCGACAAACGCCGTCATCCCGCCCGCTGAAATGCCTCCACGCTAGTTCTGCGCGGTTTCCGTTAACCACAGCTGACGGAAACCGCCTGTCTCCTCCATCCACGCAATAAAGCGCCCGTCCGGGGAAAACACCACCGCATCAGCAGACGGCGGATTGCCGTGACTGGACGTCAAAAACGTCACCTTCCCGGTCCGCGCGTCGCAGCAGGCGATCCGATTTTCGAGCACAAACCCCAAAGAGTTGCCGGAAGGATGCCAGTTAAATGCAGACTGGATGCCGCTCTCCGTATGGGTTAACTGGCGCGGCTCGCCGCCCTCGGGTGAGATTAACCACAGCTGAACCGTACCGTTTTCATCACGCATCAGAAACGCGATCTGCGTCCCCTGCGGGTTGCTGCGAACCCAGTGGCGCGGCACGTTCACCAGACCCGGATAGCGGTTCTGATGGGTAAAGGTTAACCGGCGCTGCATCACCCCCGCGGGCGGCGCAGGCAAGGTTTCTGCCGTGCCCTGCAGCGGCGCATCGCCCGCACGCTTCCAGCTCTGCTCGTCTTCCGGCAGGTCGACGATAAACAGTTCAGGCACTTTTTCACCCTGCGCAGAAAGGGTATCGCCGATAAACGCCAGCCTGTCGTTGCCCACCCAGCCCTCTTCATAGGCGCGGTTGATTTCATCGCTGCCCGGCTGTGGGTTAGGCGTCGTGCGGCTGACCAGCACGCTCCAGAAGGTTCCCGAATATTCACGGGGATGGTTCCCCTGCGGGTTCACCGGGCCGTAAGGCGCAGCCACGCCGACGTTGCGTAAATCAAGCTTAGGGTCGCGCGCGTGCAGGACATGGTCGTTATAGGTAAAGCTGACGAACTGCCCGTTCGGGCTGTAGACGTGGACGTGGCTGCCGCCGCGCAGCGCGCCTGCGGTGTAAGGCGCGGTGATATCCATCGCATCCAGATTGCTCACCTGGCCGTGATGCGCAATTACCCCCTGGCGATGATGAAAATCGTAGTGCCAGTCTGCATCCGGGTTTTTCGGGCCGTGAATAAAGACGTATTTCTCCTGGGAAGGATGAACGGTCACCACGCCGACGTGCGCGCCGTCAGTGGCGCGATAAACCACCTCCACCTCGCCCGAATGGACGTTAACCCGCTCAATGGTTTCACCGGTGAACGACGCGCCCGACGGACGCACGTCGTAGACTAGCCACTGGCTGTCCGGCGTCCAGGTATTGATATTGGTGAGCTGGTGGTTACGGGAAGCGAAGGTGATTTGTTTCATGAGGATACCCTGATGCGCGGTTTTCGCATCAGGGTAAAACATCAGCGGGATTTAGCCTACTCGTTTAACGTCGCCCACCAGCAGAATGTAGGAGAGCGCACCGATCAGCGCCACGGCGGAGATATAGACCAGCGCCGGACCAAAGCCGTAGTCCTGCGCCAGGTAGCCGATAACCAGCGGCACGGTGATGCCGCCCAGCCCACCAACGAAGTTAAATACGCCGCCGGTCAGGCCAATCAGCCGCATCGGTGCCAGAGACGACACCAGCGACCAGGTGATCGAGGCGAAACCGTTACCGAAGAACGCCAGCGCCATCAGGGTCATAATCCACACCGGATCGTTAGTGTAATTGGCGCCCATGATGCAGGTGGAGATCAGCAGCCCGCAGATAATCGGCGTTTTACGCGCCACGCCCAGCGAGTAGCCTTTTTTCACCAGCTTATCGGCCAGCCAGCCGGAGAGCAGTACGCCGAAGAAGGCCGCCAGGAACGGTACGGTGGTCATAAAGCCCGCCTTCAGCGCGGTGATCCCCTTCTCCTGCGTCAGGTAGTTCGGGAACCAGGTCAGGAAGAACCACAGCGTTGAGGTGACCGCAAACTGCCCCAGATACACGCCCACCAGCTTACGGTGGAAGACCAGCTTCCAGTCCGCTTTGGTCAGCGGCTGGCGCGCCTCTTTTTTCACCGGCGCATCGCCATCCACCAGGCCACCGCCGTCGCGGATGTAGTCCAGCTCGGCTTTGGTGATGCTTTTGGTCAGACGCGGCGGCTGGTAAACCTTGAACCAGATCAGCGACCAGATAATGCCAATCCCACCGGTGACGATGAACACCCAGTGCCAGCTCAGCAGTTCCTGGATCCAGATCAGCAGCGGCGTCAGGAATGCCAGACCGACAAACTGACCGGAGGTATAAAAGCCAACGGCGGAGGCGCGCTCGTGTTCCGGGAACCAGCTGGTCACCATGCGGTTGTTGGTGGGGAATGCCGGCGCTTCGAAAATACCGGTGATGGCGCGCAGGCCAATCAGCGACATCAACCCGGTCGCGAAGCCCTGGAACAGGGTCGCCACGGACCAGCCGAAAATGGCGATGAAGTAAGTCAGACGTGACCCCACCCGGTCAAGGAACCAGCCGCCGGGGATCTGACAGAGCGTATAAAGCCAGGCAAACGCCGAGAAGACGTAGCCCATTTCCGCTTTGGTGATGCCAAACTCTTCCTGAATATGGGCCGATGCCACGGCAAGGTTAGCGCGGTCGACATAGCAAATGACCACGGTAATAAAAATCATGATCAGCGTCAGGTAGCGGCGACGCCCGGTTTTTGCTGCAGTAACTGGAATATCCATCGCAATCTGTCTCCAGATTTTGGGCATAGCGAAGCCGCTCACCATGCCCTGTAATTTACAGAGGGTTATATTTTTGTATGTACGTTTTTATTGCCCGGTGGCGCTTCGCTTACCGGGCCTACGGGAGGGCCATCACCACTCCGCTACGCTGCCGTCCTCATGACGCCACAGCGGGTTACGCCAGTCCGGCGCGTTTTTACTGAGCTCAATGACTTTGGCTTCGTCAATTTCTACGCCCAGGCCCGGCTTCGTTAACGGTTTAAAGAAACCGCCGTCCATGCTGAAGTCTTCTTTGTTTTTCACAAAATCGAGCAGTTCCGCGCCCTTGTTATAGTGAATGCCCATGCTTTGCTCCTGGAACACGGCGTTGCGGGAGACAAAGTCGACGTGCAGACAGGCAGCCAGCGCGATCGGTCCGAGCGGGCAGTGCGGCGCCAGCGCCACATCATAGGCTTCTGCCATCCCGGCAATTTTGTAGCATTCGGTGATGCCGCCCGCGTGGGAGAGATCCGGCTGCAGAATCGCAATACCGCCCGCTTCCAGCACGCGCTTGAACTCGAAGCGAGAGAACATACGTTCACCCGCCGCGATAGGAATGTGGGTCTGTTCAGCCAGCTTCGGATAGTACTCCGCCTGCTCGGCCAGCACCGGCTCTTCGATAAACAGCGGGCGATACGGCTCCAGCTCTTTAATCAGCACTTTGGCCATCGGCGCGCTGACGCGGCCGTGGAAATCCAGACCAAACTCAATCTCGTTGCCGAAGGCTTCACGGATTTGCGCCACGGTATTCACGGCACGATCGACCGCACGCGAGTTGTCGATAACGCCCATCTCTTCGCAGCCGTTGAGCTTGAAGGTGTCAAAGCCGATGTTGCGCAGCTGCGTGATGCCGTCGATAACCTCCGCAGGACGGTCGCCGCCCACCCAGCTGTAGGCTTTGATTTTGTCGCGCACCAGGCCGCCCATTAGCTGCCAGACCGGCGCGTTCAGCACTTTGCCTTTGATATCCCACAGCGCCTGGTCGATGCCAGCGATGGCGCTCATCAGGATCGGGCCGCCGCGGTAGAAACCCGCGCGGTACATCACCTGCCAAAGGTCGTTAATGCGCGCTGGATCCTGACCAATCAGGTACTCGCCCAGCTCATGCACCGCGGCTTCAACGGTGCGCGCACGCCCTTCAATCACCGGTTCGCCCCAGCCCACAACCCCTTCATCGGTTTCGATTTTCAGGAACATCCAGCGCGGGGGTAAACGGTACGTGGTAAGTTTGGTTATTCTCATTTCACTGCCTCTCGATACGCTTTCACAAATGCTCTCGCCTGCTGCGCGGTACGTTCCACGGGCTGTCCGGCGCGATAGAGATCGCTGCCCAGCCCCGCGCCCACGCAGCCCGCGCTCATCCACTGGCCCAGGTTTTCTGGCGTTACGCCGCCCACGGCAAAGACCGGCACGCTGGCGGGTAAGACCGCTTTCAGCGCTTTGATGTAGTCCGGTCCAAAGGCCGACGACGGGAAAATTTTGAGCGACTGCGCGCCCGCATCGAGGGCAGTAAAGGCTTCCGTGGCGGTTGCGCATCCCGGGCAGACGGTCATGCCGTAACCCACCGCGCGGCGGATCACCTCAGGCTGAATGTTGGGCGTGACGATAAGCTTGCAGCCCATTTTCGCCAGTTCATCCACCTGCTCCGGGTGCAGCACGGTGCCTGCGCCAATCAGCGCCTTCTCACCGAAGGCCTCCACCACGGCCGGAATGCTTTTTTCCCATTCCGGGGAGTTGAGCGGGATTTCTACCGCGTCGAACCCGGCGTCGATAACCGCGCCAACGTGCTCCAGCGCTTCGCCGGGCGTAATGCCGCGCAAGATAGCGATAAGGGGAAGATCAGTTTGCCACTGCATGAGCGATGCTCCTTATTCCTGCCTGAAATGCCGTGTCGCCGGATACCGTTGAAACATCGCGCCCAATGGCGCGGAACGCCTGCTCGTAGCGCGAGGTCAGCGATGCGCCTGCGACAATCGTGATAGCCTGCCCCTGCGCGACAAAATCACGCATGCTGGCGACCTCTGCGCCAATCAGCAGGCCAGAAAGAAACTCGCTAACCTGCTCGCGCGGGAGGCTTCCCAGCACGTGCGAGGCGCGAACCTCAAAAAGAGACGGCAGAACATCAGGCGAGGCGAGGCCACGCTCAAGACCGGCGGTAAAGGCCTCAGGGGACGTTTTCTGCTCAGGCAACCCCGCGCCCACCAGCGAGTGATTGAGCAGCAAATGGTGTAATTCGCCGGTCATCACGGTGCGAAAATCATGGATTTGCTCAGCGTCAGCCTGGACCCACTTGCAGTGGGTGCCGGGCATAACGTAGGCAGAAGAAGGAGAAAGCATGCGCGCGCCAAGCAGCTGCGTCTCTTCGCCGCGCATCACGTTGTGGTTATCGTCGCGAGAGACGCACAAACCGGGAATAATCCAGATATTGTCGCCAACGGACGTTAACTGCTCGCCAATAGTGGAGAAATGGGCAGGAACAGGCAGATAAGGCGCTATTTTCCAGCCTACGTTACTGCCGACCATACCCGCCATTACCACCGGCGTGGCGCTATCGCGCCAGTTTTGTGTGACCTCTGCTAACACCGCCTCGGGGGATTTACCGTTCAGGCGCGTCACGCCTGCTTCTGATTGCCTGCTCTCCAGGCACTGCTCGCCCTGATAAAGCCAGGCGCGCAGATTGGTCGATCCCCAGTCAATTGCGATGTAGCGAGATGTCATGTGATTTCCTTCAGCCTTCGTGTCGAGCTGGCGATCATGGTGAGCGCCGCCTGCTCTGCCGCATCGCCGTCCTGATGCCGTATCGCATCGAACAGCGCTTTATGTTCCTGGAGCGTTTTCGGCATGTTGGCCTCATCGCCCATCCAGGTACGTTCAAATACCGCCCGCTGTAGCGAGCTAATCGCCACGCTAAGCTGCTGTAGCACCGGGTTATGCACCGACTGCAGCACCGCTTCGTGGTAGCGAATGTCCGCCTCGTTGAACGCCTCCCGGTTCTGGTTATTGGCGATCATGTCGTTTAAAGCCGACTCAATCTGCGCCAGGTCGCCTGACGTTGCGCGTTCCGCCGCCCAGCGGGCGATGGCCGGTTCCACCAGGTTTCGCACCTCGCTCATCGCGCCGATAAGCCGCGGGTCGTAGTCGTTTTCCAGCACCCACTGCAGCACGTCGGTATCGAGGTAGTTCCACTGGTTGCGCGGGGCGACAAACGCGCCGCGGTACCGTTTCATTTCAATCAGCCGCTTCGCCATCAGCGAGCGGAAGACTTCCCGGATGATGTTGCGCGAGGTTTCAAACTCCTCACACAGTTCAGCCTCTGCCGGTAGCGGCGAACCGGGAACGTATTTGCCCCCCACAATCTGGGTGCCCAGCGTGATGACGATGCGATCGGTTTTATTGAGAGTCATGGAGAGTCCTTGTGCTCTGTATGTCCATCACTACTTTACCGCGACCGCTGAATTTCACCTCACTTTTGCAGTACAAACGTGAGGGCGTTCGTCTTTGCCGTAGCGACAATGTAGTACAATCAAATAATGTTGTACTACAATACAGATCACAAAAAGAACAATTCAATAAATTCAGCGTAAAAAAAAGCCCCGGTTGATAACCGAGGCTGATGAAATGAAAAAACGATTACTGCAGGACAAACTTCTCAATCGCGTAGGCCACACCGTCTTCCAGGTTGGATTTGGTCACGAAATTAGCCACTTCTTTCACCGACGGAATGGCGTTATCCATCGCCACGCCCATGCCCGCAAATTCAATCATCGCGATGTCGTTTTCCTGATCGCCCAGCGCCATGATCTCTTCAGGCTTAATGCCTAAAGCATCGGCCAGCGATTTTACGCCCGTGCCTTTATTAACGCGTTTATCGAGGATTTCGAGGAAGTACGGCGCGCTTTTCAGCACGGTGTACTTCTCTTTTACCTCAGCCGGAATGCGCGCAATCGCTTTATCCAGGATCTCGGGTTCGTCGATCATCATCACTTTCAGGAACTGGGTGGCCGGATCCATCTTCTCGGCTTCGCAGAACACCAGCGGAATGGTCGCCACGTAGGATTCATGTACCGTGTAGTAACTGATATCACGGTTGGCGGTGTAGAGCGTATTGCGATCGAGCGCATGGAAGTGTGAACCCACTTCGCGGGACAGTTTTTCCAGGAACAGGTAGTCGTCGTAGCTCAGCGCGGTTTGCGCAACGGTACTGCCGTCCGCGGCTTTCTGCACCAGCGCGCCGTTATAGGTGATGCAGTAGTCGCCAGGCTGATTCATGTGCAGCTCTTTCAGGTAGCTGTGCACGCCGGCATACGGACGCCCCGTGGTCAGGACCACATTCACGCCCTTTGCGCGCGCCGCGGCGATCGCGTTTTTAACGGCTGGAGAGATAGTGTGGTCTGGCAGCAGCAGCGTGCCGTCCATATCGATTGCAATGAGTTTGATAGCCATGAGTTCCCCGGGATAAATGAGTGCTGCCTCATGCTAACGCGATTAAGCCCACAAAAATAGAGCTACCTTGCGCAACAAAACACCCCTTTTACGCCCATCCCGGGGAACGACGACTCACTCGCGGGTGAGAACAATTTTACCGAACGCGCCGCGATCCAGATGTTCGAGCGCCTTTTCGAGTTCATCAAAGCGGTAGCGATGCTCAATCACCGGTTTCAGACCCGTGACGTCAACGGCACGGACGAAATCTTCCAGCGCCCGGCGATGACCAACGCCAATCCCCTGAATAACCGGGGATTTCAGCAACAGCTCTCCAGCGGACAGCGAAATGTCCGTCCCGGCCAGCACGCCAATGACCGAGATACGTCCATGAACGGCAACGGCGCGCAGGGAATGCTTCAGGTTCTCCCCACCCACGGTTTCGATAATATGGTCGATGCCGCGATCCTGCGTCAGTGCCAACATTTTTTCAGCCCAGTCGCCTTTCAGACGGTTGATGCCATGGCTGGCCCCCAGCTTTTTAGCCAGCGCCAGTTTTTCATCGCTCCCCGAGGTGACAAACACCTCTGCGCCGTGCGCTTTGGCAATTTGCAAAGCGAAAATCGCCACGCCGCCGGTACCTTGCACCAGCACCGATTGCCCGGCGCGCAAGTTTCCACGCTCCACCAGCGCGAACCATGCGGTTAGCCCTGCGCAGGGTAAGGTGCTGGCCTCTGCATCATTCAGGGTCTCCGGGGATGCCACCAGCGCGTCTTCACTCACAATCACATACTCGGCCAGCATGCCCTGGAAGTATCCGCCGGACGTTTTATAGGGCAGATTGCGCGCGTCCGCCTGGGGCTTACCGTCGATCCACTCAGGGAAGAAGGTTGAGATGACGCGCGTACCGGGTTTGAAACGCGTAACGCCTTCGCCGATGCTGTCCACCACGCCCGCCATGTCAGACGCCGGTGTAAACGGGAAGGAAAGCGGAATCGGCATCGTGCCTTCAATCACCATTTTATCGCGATAGTTGAGCGCAACGGCATTTACCCGTACGCGCACTTCGCCCGGGCCAGGCTGTGGAACAGGTTCCTGAATGAGTTTGAGGCTCTCGCGCCCGAGGGCGCTCATGGACCAGCGCTGCATTGTCTCTGTCATTTTTTCTCTCCTGCCATCAATTAAGCTTTAGTACTGACAGTCTACCGTTGACGTCTGGTCACCAGTGGCGATAAGTTTTCTCTTAATTGATGCCAGAACAGATACAATCTATGACCGATACGCTAAAGGATATTCCGGTATTTGTGGCTGCCGTTGAGGCAGGAAGTTTTGCTCAGGCCGCCATTCGTCTGCATTTGTCACGCTCGGCGGTAGGAAAAAGTATCGCTCGCCTTGAGCAGCGGCTGGGAGTGCGCCTGTTTCAACGCACCACCCGCAGCCAGAGCCTGACGGATAACGGCGCGCTTTTTTATGAGCGCTGCCTGCGCGCGCTGGAGGAGATTCGGGGCGCTGAGTCGCTGCTTGAAACAGGCAAACAGCAGGTCAGCGGCCGCCTGCGCGTTGCCATGCCGGTACTGTTTGGTCGCCAGTGTGTCGCCCCGCTGCTGATAGAACTGGCGCAGGAACATCCCGGCCTTGAACTGGAGATGTCATTCAGCGATCGCGTGGTGGATCTCGTCGAGGAAGGGTTCGATATGGCGGTGCGTAACGGCACGCTTCAGGACAGCAGCGTTCTGGTCGCCAGAAGGCTGGGGGAGCACCGCATGGTGCTGTGCGCCGCGCCGGATTATCTGCAGAAAAGAGGTCAGCCAGAAACCGTTGCTGATTTACCCCACCATACGGCCATTAACTATTTGAGCGCAGGCAGAGTGTTGTCCTGGCAGCTGATGGATTCCGAAGGGACGTCGCACACCTTTACTCCCCGCTCATCGCTCAATATGGATGATTTGCAGGCGATTTGCGACGCTGCGCTGGCCGGACACGGCATTGCGTGGCTGCCCTGCTGGATGGCCAGCAGAGAAATTCATCAGGGAAAACTTGTCCCGCTGCTAAAGCAGGCGCCGGATGTGCGCTTCGACGTTCATGCGGTCTGGCGGCAGACGCCGCATCTGCCGCTGAGAGTCAGGATTGCCGTCGATATGCTCGCCAGCCGTTTACCGTCAATGCTGTCGCTGGATATGCCTGCGCCCACAAAAAAGCCGCGCTAAAAGCGCGGCCTGTGTTTTGCAGTGAAACGACATTAAATATCGATGTTCGCCGCTTTCAGCGCGTTCTCTTCGATGAAGGCACGACGTGGTTCAACCGCATCGCCCATCAGGGTAGTGAACAGCTGGTCGGCAGCAATCGCGTCTTTAACGGTGACGCGCAGCATGCGGCGGCTTTCCGGATCCATGGTGGTTTCCCACAGCTGGTCCGGGTTCATTTCACCCAGACCTTTATAACGCTGGATTGCGAGGCCACGGCGGGACTCTTTCACCAGCCATTCGAGCGCCTGCTCAAAGCTGGCTACCGGCTGACGACGTTCGCCACGTTCGATAAACGCATCGTCTTCGATCAGGCCGCGCAGCTTCTCGCCGAGCGCGCAGATACGACGGTATTCCGGACCGGTCACAAACTCGTGCTCCAGCGGGTAGTCGGTATCGACGCCGTGGGTACGCACGCGAATAATAGGCTCGAACTGCCCGTCAGCGTTCTGCTGAATATCGCATTTCCACATGCTGCCGTGCTGCTCTTTCTCGTTCAGATCGGTCACCAGGGCGTTCACCCAGCGGGTTACGGTCTGTTCGTCGCTCAGATCGGCTTCGGACAGGGTTGGCTGATAGACCAGCTCCTTCAGCAGCGTTTTCGGATAGCGGCGTTCCATACGGGTGATCATTTTCTGCGTAGCGTTGAACTCGGACACCAGACGCTCCAGCGGCTCGCCTGCCAGCGCAGGGGCGTGAGAGTTCGCGTGCAGGGTAGCGCCATCAAGCGCGATCGCGATTTGATACTGATCCATCGCTTCGTCGTCTTTGATGTACTGCTCCTGCTTGCCTTTCTTCACTTTGTACAGCGGCGGCTGGGCAATGTAGACATGGCCACGCTCAACGATTTCAGGCATCTGACGGTAGAAGAAGGTCAACAGCAGCGTACGGATGTGCGAGCCGTCGACGTCCGCATCGGTCATGATGATGATGCTGTGATAGCGCAGTTTGTCCGGGTTGTACTCATCGCGGCCAATGCCGCAGCCCAGCGCGGTGATGAGCGTCGCCACTTCCTGAGAAGAGAGCATCTTGTCGAAACGGGCTTTCTCAACGTTGAGGATTTTACCCTTCAGCGGCAGAATCGCCTGGTTCTTACGGTTACGGCCCTGCTTCGCAGAACCGCCCGCGGAGTCCCCTTCCACAAGGTACAGTTCGGACAGCGCCGGGTCACGTTCCTGACAGTCAGCCAGTTTGCCCGGCAGGCCTGCGAGATCCAGCGCGCCTTTACGACGAGTCATCTCACGGGCTTTACGCGCCGCTTCACGAGCACGCGCCGCATCAATAATTTTGCCCACAACGATTTTCGCGTCGGACGGGTTTTCCAGCAGGTATTCACTCAGCAGTTCGTTCATCTGCTGCTCAACTGCCGATTTCACCTCAGAAGAGACCAGCTTGTCTTTGGTCTGCGAGGAGAACTTTGGATCCGGTACCTTCACGGAGACAACGGCAATCAGGCCCTCACGGGCATCGTCACCGGTGGCGCTGACCTTCGCTTTTTTGCTGTAGCCTTCTTTGTCCATGTAGGCGTTCAGGGTACGGGTCATCGCCGCACGGAAGCCTGCCAGGTGCGTACCGCCGTCGCGCTGTGGAATGTTGTTGGTAAAGCAGTATATGTTTTCCTGGAAACCGTCGTTCCACTGCAGCGCCACTTCCACGCCGATACCGTCTTTTTCGGTGGAGAAGTAGAAGATATTCGGGTGAATTGGCGTTTTGTTCTTGTTCAGATACTCAACGAACGCCTTGATCCCGCCTTCGTAGTGGAAGTGGTCTTCTTTGTTGTCGCGTTTGTCGCGCAGGCGAATCGAGACGCCGGAGTTCAGGAACGACAGTTCACGCAGGCGTTTCGCCAGAATGTCGTATTCGAATTCGGTGACGTTGGTGAAGGTTTCGAGGCTCGGCCAGAAACGCACCATGGTACCGGTTTTGTCGGTATCGCCGGTGACGGCCAGCGGAGCCTGCGGCACGCCGTGGGTATACAGCTGACGGTGAATTTTGCCTTCGCGCTGGATAACCAGCTCCAGCTTCTGCGACAGGGCGTTAACCACTGAAACGCCTACGCCGTGCAGGCCGCCGGAAACTTTATAGGAGTTATCGTCGAACTTACCGCCTGCGTGCAGGACGGTCATGATCACTTCCGCCGCAGAGACGCCCTCTTCCGGGTGAATGCCGGTTGGGATGCCGCGTCCATCATCGGTGACGGAGACGGAGTTGTCCGCATGGATGGTGACCACGATGTCTTTACAGTGACCCGCGAGCGCTTCGTCGATAGCGTTATCTACCACCTCGAATACCATGTGGTGCAGACCGGTGCCGTCATCCGTGTCGCCGATATACATACCCGGGCGCTTACGCACCGCATCCAGTCCTTTCAGGACTTTGATACTGGAGGAGTCATAAGAATTCGACATCAACGTTTCTCGCTCATTTCAACTTGGGTTAATCCGTTATTTTACCCTTTTCCACGGTAAACATCTTCGAATTTTCGTCCGACATGTCTATAACGTGTTCAGCGCTAATGGCGCTGACGAAAACCTGCGACTGCGTGGCTTTTAAGCGGCTGGCAAGCAGCCCGCGCCGCGCGTCGTCAAGTTCCGAGGCAAAATCATCTATCAGGTACAGGCAGCGTCTCCCGCTCTCGCGGGTAAGAAACTCCCCCTGCGCCAGGCGCAGCGCGCACATCAGGAGCTTGAGCTGCCCGCGCGACAGCGTATCTTCCACCGGCGCACCGTCGGCACGAATGCGGAAATCCGCCTTGTGCGGGCCGTGCGCGGTGTAGGTCAACATGCGGTCGCGCTCGAAGTTTCTCTCTAACACCTCGGCATAATCCGTCTCTTTCTCCCAGCCGCGCTGGAAGGAGAAGGTGAGAGAGAATTCGGGTAAAAACTGTTTGCAGGTATCGGCCATGTCTTCGGCAATACCCGCGCTGTATTCGGCACGCCAGCGGCTGATTTGTTCCGCAAGAGGAATAAGTTCCATATCCCACGGACGCAGCTGGGCGTAACGCGTCACCTGGCGCAACGCGGCGTTACGCTGCTTAAGCAGGCGCTTCAAATTGCTCCAGGCGTTAAAGAAACCGGCTTCGTTGTGAAAGCATCCCCAGTCGAGGAACGCTCTTCTGTATTTGGGGCCGCCGTTGAGTAAAGTAAACCCCTCTGGCGTAATCAGCTGCATTGGCATCAGTAATGCCAGCTCGGCCACTTTGTGACCGTCGGTACCGTCGATGCGCACCTTGCTGTCGCCCTGCTTGTCTTTGGTCAGGCCGATGGCGGTTTCCCGCTCCGCCCCCTGCAAACGCCCGTGCAGAACAAAAGATTCCTGTTCGTGGCGGATGACGCGACCAATCTGCAAACTGCGAAACGCCCGACCGTGGCCGAGCGTGTAAATGGCCTCAAGCACGCTGGTTTTGCCGCTGCCGTTTGCGCCAACCAGGAAGTTAAAGCCAGGGGATAAAGCGAGATCCGCGCTTTCGATATTGCGAAAGTCGCGGATCAACAGACGGGTGAGCGACATTACAGTCTCATTGGCATGACAACATAGGCAGCCGACTGCGATGCGGCATCTTCGATCTGTACGCTTGAAACGGAGTCGGTCAGCAGGATGCGCACGTTCTCGCACTTCAGCGCATTCAGCACATCCAGCACGTAGCTGACGTTAAAGCCGATTTCCATCTCGGTTCCGGCGTAGGTGACGTCCAGAATTTCTTCTGCCTCTTCCTGCTCCGGGTTGTTGGCAGTGATTTTGATCTGGTTTTCACTCACGTACAGGCGCACGCCGCGGAATTTCTCGTTAGAGAGGATCGCGGCACGGGCAAAGGCCTGCTTGAGGCTATCGCAGCCTGCTTCCAGCGTTTTGTCCGGATTCTTCGGCAATACGCGGCGATAATCCGGGAAACGACCGTCAACCAGCTTCGATGTGAAGACAAAATCACCCACGTGCGCGCGGATGTTGTTGCTGCCGATCTGCACGCGCAGCGGCGTGTCGCCACCGTCGAGCATACGCATCAGCTCAATCACCCCTTTACGCGGCACGATCACCGAATGGTTTGGCAGCGAGTCGCCAATCGGCATTGAACAGACCGCCAGACGGTGGCCGTCGGTGGCTACGGTACGCAGCTCTTCACCTTCGGTTTCGAACAGCATGCCGTTTAAGTAGTAACGAACGTCCTGATGCGCCATGGAGAACTGCGTGGCTTCAATCAGACGCTTCATCGTCGCCTGCGGCAGGGTGAATTCAACTTCACTTTGCCAGTCGTCCAGGTTCGGGAAGTCGGCAGCGGGCAGCGTGGAGAGCGAGAAACGGCTGCGGCCAGAGCGCACCAGCATACGGTCACCTTCCAGCTGCACGGCGATTTCAGCGCCTTCCGGCAGCCCACGGCAGATATCAAAGAATTTACGTGCCGGAACCGTGGTCGCGCCCGCGTCGTGCGGCTGAGTCAGCGTAACGCGCGCGATCATTTCCATTTCCAGATCTGTACCGGTCAGCGACAGCGTACCGTCCGCGACCTGAAGCAGCAGGTTTCCGAGAATAGGCAGCGTTGGGCGGCCACCTAATGGGCCACTCACCTGTTGCAGCGGTTTTAATAAATGTTCACGTTCAACGGTAAATTTCATAGCGTCACGATGATAATGTTCTGATTAGATTGGAAAAATCTTCTTTTATGTCGTGGCTTTCTTCGCGTAACTGCTCAATCTTGCGACAGGCGTGCAGCACGGTCGTATGGTCACGGCCACCAAACGCATCCCCGATTTCCGGCAGACTGTGGTTGGTTAACTCCTTTGCCAGCGCCATCGCCATCTGACGCGGGCGCGCCACCGAGCGGGAACGACGTTTAGACAGTAAATCTGCCACTTTGATCTTGTAGTACTCAGCCACCGTCTTTTGAATATTGTCGATAGTGACCAGTTTTTCCTGCAATGCCAGCAAATCACGCAGCGCTTCACGCACAAAATCGATGGTGATCGCACGACCGGTAAAGTTGGCATTGGCGATAACGCGGTTCAGTGCCCCTTCGAGCTCACGCACGTTGGAGCGCAGACGCTTGGCGATGAAGAACGCCACTTCACCCGGCAGGCGAATGTCGTTTTCATCGGCTTTCTTCATCAGGATCGCGACGCGGGTTTCCAGCTCCGGTGGCTCGATCGCCACGGTCAGGCCCCAGCCGAAGCGGGATTTCAGACGATCTTCAACGCCGTTGATCTCTTTTGGATAACGATCCGAGGTCAAAATGATCTGCTGATTGCCTTCCAGCAGCGCATTGAAGGTGTGGAAAAACTCTTCCTGCGATCGTTCTTTATTGGCAAAGAACTGAATGTCATCGATCAGCAGGGCGTCAACGGAACGATAGTAGCGTTTAAACTCTTCGATCGCATTGTTTTGCAGGGCTTTTACCATGTCCTGAACGAAGCGCTCGGAGTGCATATACACCACTTTGGCATTGGGCTTGCGCGCCATAATGCCGTTGCCCACCGCATGCAGCAGGTGCGTTTTACCCAGACCCGTGCCGCCATAGAGGAACAGCGGGTTATAGGCCCCACCGGGGTTATCAGCAACCTGGCGAGCCGCCGCGCGCGCCAGCTGGTTCGATTTACCTTCAACGAAGTTATCGAACGTGTGTTTCACGTTAACGTTAGAGCGGTAGGTTGGCTCAGCCGGAGCCGGGACATTATCCCAGCCCTGACGAGCGGGTGCGACGCGAGGGGCCGGCGCGGGTGCGGCCTGAGCAGGCGCAGCCACGTTCACGGTTTCACGTACGGTTTGGGTGACCGGCTTTGTGCCCACTTCAAAGCGCAGCTGCGGGGCGTCTGTTCCGCAGAAATCGTTCAGCAGTCCATTGATGTTATTAAGGTATTTGTCCCTTACCCAATCGAGCACAAAACGGTTTGGCGCATACAAAGCCAGCGTGTTATCGCTCAGTTCCGCCTGCAACGGGCGGATCCACATACTGAATTCTGTGGCTGGTAACTCATCCTGCAATCGGGCAAGACACTGCTGCCAAAGCGAAAGTGACAC